>NZ_CP108013.1:4985726-9971452 GCF_036139655.1 Streptomyces sp. NBC_00328 | reverse complement strand
AAGAACCTGCTTCGCAGGTTCCAAGGGAACTCCTGCGCTGCGCGCGGAGTTGGAGCGGAAGCCCGCGCTGCGCGCGGGTGGCGGAGCGAACTCCTCGCGGTGCGAGGAGTTGGGCCTCGCGCTGCGCTTCGAGCCAGTGTTTCCTTCCGTCAGAAGTTTCGGTGAATCCGGAGGTTGGGCTGGTGCCCTTCCGGCTCTCCGCTTACGCTCCGAGCCGGCGGCTCCTCGTCGCTGCGCTCCTTGAGGAGCCTGGGGGTCCGTCCGCTGCGCTCCCGGACCCGGCCCGCGTTCCGCGGGCGGCTGGCTACGGAGGCACGGGGCGGGTGGTCGGTGAGCTGTTTCCTTTGCTGTAGAACTTTTGGTGAATCCGGGTTCGGGGTGGGTGCCCCTGAGTTGGAGTTGCGGGCGGTGCTCGGCGGTGTGTCTCGCTGAGGTGGGAGCGCGGAGGACTCAATGGGTGTGTAGCCGGGCTGTCCTGACATCACCTCAGCAGGCGTGTGTCAGGCGAGGTGTGGTGGAGTGTCAGTCGTGCTGCCACCAGGTGACTGCGAGGCCGGCCAGAAGGCCGCCGATGTGGCGGGCGGCTCCGGTGAGGAGTGCTGCGGAGACGAGGCGCCGCCAGGAGGCGGTGGCTGCGTGGTCCTGGTGCGCGGTGGTGGAGGGGGTGCGGTTCTTCTTCGGCATGACGGGTGTCCTTCGTTCGGGCAGGGCGCGGCCGCGCGCCCTTGCGGGGTGTGGGTAGTGCAGCGAGGCGGTCCGCCGGGGGTCGGCAGGGTTGTTGTGCTGCTGAACTGATCGTGGCAGCCGGGTGGTGGGCGCTGCATCCTCAACAGGGGTCTGGTTGGCGGGAGAACGATGTAATTTCCACCCCGTGTACACGTGGGAGAGCATCACCGGGCCCGGCAGCATCGAGGACCTCGTCGCGGACGCGCATGCGGCCGGTCATCCGGACATGACCGTGCGGCGGGTCCACGACTGGATCGCCAAGGGGTTGCTGGACCAGCCGCAGCTGCGTACCCGGCACCGCGGTTCGGACAAGGCCGAGCACAGCGTCAACCAGCGCCGGCTGCTGCTGCTCCTGCTCGACAAGCGGCAGCAGGTAGCGCACCTGAGTGCGCTGGCGCAGGTGCCGCTGGCGATGTGGCTGTGGTGGGACGGCTACGTCTCCACCCGGCAGGCGCAGCGGGCATGGGTGACCTGGGTGGGGCGCGGTAGGCGCAGCCAGGAGGTGGCGCGCGAGGGTGCTGTGGGTCTGCTGGAGCAGGTCGGGCATCCATTGGCCGGCGGGACCGCGCGGGCCCGGTTCGTGCGGACCATCACCGCACTGGGCAACGGCAAGGCCCTGACGGTGCGCGGGCGAGCCGAGCTGCTGGACGCCGTGCGGGATGTGATGGAGCCGGAGTCGGTGTTCGCCGCCAGCGGCCTCGTCCGCGCGCTCGGCCCCGTGCAGACACCGATGACCGTCGAGGCGGTCGTGAGCCACGTCGAGGCCCTCAGCGCCGCGCTGGGCCGCACCCTGGACCAGGCGGTGGACGGTGCGCTGCTGGAGCGGGCCCGCGCCATCCACCGTGTCTCCATGGCCGACTACCTCGCCCAGCGCGGTGACCTCGCCGCCGGTGCCGGAGAGCTGGCCGGCCTCTTTCGCGAGCCCACCCTCCAGGAGCAGTTCGACCAGACCGGGAAGCAGCTCCTGCTCGTCCTGGGGATGGAACTGCTCCGCCGCCCCCGCCCGGCTCAGCGCACCGTGGCGGCGTCTCGCGGGACGAACCGCGTGTAAGGGTGGGCGGGGTCCGGGCTCGGCTCGCCCGGCGGCAGCACGGGAGCCAGCGTCTCGAACACCCGCTCCATCACCTGGTCCGTGTACCCGTCCATCGTGGCCGAAGCCTGTAGCAGCACACCCCCCGCCCGCAGCGGGAGCACCCGGTGGAATACGCCCGAGTCCTCCAGCACCGCGGCGCCGCCCAGCCGCGCCGCAAGTTCCGCCGGGCAGACCGTCACCCAGGCGTAGCCGCGCAGGAACTGCCGACCTTCGCGCAGGGACGTGCGCCGCCTGCGGCGCAGCACGATATCGAGGTTGCTGAGTTCGTCGAAGTCGTCCCACTCGATGTGGCCGTAGAGGGGGCTGCTCCCATCCAGCGCGGCGTACAGGAAGTCCACCACCGCAGTGCAGGATGCGGCGTCATCTGGGGAATTGACACTGGTCAAAGCCGATGCCCGCCAGATGGAACCGTCACTCAGGACGTGGTAGGAGCTCGCCCGTCCCAGGTCGTCCAGTTCCCCGCCCTCCGTGAGAAACACGAGTTGGGCTCCCCAAGGGAACGCGGCGAGCTCCTCCTCGAACTGCGGCCACGTCTTCGCGATGCGGGGGAAGCGGCGCACCGAGTCGTCGATGTCCGGGACGATATGCGCTTCGGAGACGACCCCTCCCCCGCTCCCGGCCTCCGCCTCCACCAGGCCGCTGTACAACCCGGTGCGGGCGGCACGAAACCACCGGACCAGCGATGCCCCAGGACTGCCCGGCACAGCCGCATCGAACGAGGCTTCAACGCATACGTTCATCCCACGCACCCTACTGGTGCCCGGCAATAGGAAATCCTGCGACGATCACCACATTCCGAAGCAATCACTGAACTCGCACTTCAGGAGCCTCTCCGGCTCCTCAACCTCTGCCGAAACCCCAGCTCAGGTCGACACATCACAACAACCAGAAATCCCGCAACGATCACTAGACCAACAGCTCAACGCATCAATCACGCAGTGATCCTTAGCGGATTTGTCACAGGAGGGGATCTTCCGCGATTAGCCGGTCGGCGGTGAGCTGGCCCGGTTCGAGGCGGTCAGGGGGTGCGGGCTTCAGCGAGGTAGCCGGAGACGGTTCGGGTGGTGGGGTGGTCGGGGCCGAGTGCCTCGGTGAGACCGGCGATCGCGTCCTCGTACAGGGGGATGGCGTGTTCCAAGTCTCCGTCGGCCTGGTGCAGCCGGGCCAGGCCGCTGAGCGTGATGAGGGTCTCGAAGTGCTTCGCGCCCAGCACCTGGGTGCGCCGGTCCAGTGCGGTGGTGAACAGCTCCCGGGCCCGGTCGAGGGCTCCGGCCTCCCTGCAGGCGGCGGCGAGGTTGTGGAGGTGGCGCAGGGTATCGGGGCTGTCCGGCCCGGAGAGCTGCTCCTGGAGGGTCCGCGCCTCCTCGAGCAGCGGGACGGCCGCCGCGGCGTTGCCCAGTTGGAGGCGGCAGAGCGCCAGGGCGGCCAGGGTCAGGAGGGTCTGGGGGTGCCCGCTCCCGAGGACCTCCCGGCGCTGTCCGAGAGTGGTCTCGTACAGGTCGACTGCCTCCTCCGGCTTCCCGGCAAAAGCGAGGGCCGAGGCCAGCAGGTTCCGGCTCACCAGGGTGTCGACGTGGGTCGGGCCCAGAATCTGCTCGCGTTGGACCAGCGTCTGGCGGCACAGCTGCAGCCCGGTATCGACCTCACCCTTTTTCAGGTGCAGGTAGGCGAGGTTGCTCTGGCTCAGCAGGGTGTCGGGGTGGTCCTCGCCCAGGCTCGTCAGTCGCTGCTTCCACGCTTCCTGGTAATAGGGGGACGCCTCATCGATCCGACCGGCCGCCTCCAGGGTGTAGCCCAGGTTGCTGAGGCAGTCCACGGTGGTCGGGTGCCCGGGCCCGAGGAGGTGGGTCAGCTCGGATAGTGCCGCATGGTAGTGCGCGAGCGCCTCTTCGTGCCGGCCGACGCTCGCGTATGCCCCGGCGAGGTTGTTCCGCACCTGGGCCGCGTTTGCTGCCAGGGGTGCCGAGTTGCCTTCCCAGCGGACCAGGAGTTCCTCGTGGCGGAGCAGGTCCTCGTAGATCTCGATCGCCTGCTCGTACCGGCCGCTGTACTCGTATGCCCGGGCCAGGTCGTTGCGCAGGGTCAGGGTCCGGGCGTGCTCCGGGCCCAGGTGCTCGGCGGCGACGGCGGAGGCATCGATGCGTTCTTTGACGGCGGCCTCTAATCGGCCGCTGTCTTGGTAGGCGGAGGCAAGGGTGGCCCGGATGTTCAGGGTGGTGAGGTCGCCCGGGCCGAGCGCCCGGGTGCTCCGCTTGCGGAGTTCTTTCAAGTCGTCGATCACGTCGTCGAACTCGCCGGCCGCCACCAGGGCGGAGGCGAGCGCGTCGCAGCCGATCAGGGCGGTTCGGTCGTCGGGGCCGAAACCCGCCACCACCTGCCGCGCGTACGCCCGGCGAACCGGCAGGGATCGGACTATCTGGCCCTGCCGGTGCAGGTACACCGAGGTCTCGCCGAAGAGCCGGGCCAGGTCCGGGCGGTAGTCCCCGGGGTCGGTGCCGGAGAGAGCGATCACATGCGGTGCGAGCAGGGCGAGCACGGCCTCGTCCGGGGCTTCGTCCGGGGCGGCTTCGGCCCCGTCCGGATACACGGCTTCGAGCAGGACGCGCCCGGCCTGAGGTCGGCCGCGTGGCGGCGGAGGGACGCTGCCCTCGGCCGTCTCGCGGCTGGCGTGCCGGATCGCCTTGTCGCGCAGCACGGTCTGCACCAGGCGGTGGACGGAGACCGTCTTGTCGGTGAGGGAGACCATGCTGAAGGCGCTCAGCCACCCCAGGGCACTGGGAACCGGGACCTTGCCGGGGGCGAGCGGGGCCAGCAGGAACCGGGGGCAGTTGTCGGGGTCGAGCCAGGCCAGGACGTGGAGCAGTTCGACGGCCAGCGGGACGGTCTCTTCCAACGCGGTGAGGGTGAGCTTCCAGACCCGGGCCACCGTCTGCTCCTCGCCGGAGTGGTCCTGGGCAGCTTCGTCCAACTGCTCGGCGAGGCTGTCTCGGTAGCTTTGAATGCTGGTCACCGTCTGGGCCATGTAGGCGGCAGCCTGTTCCAGGGCCAGTGGCAGGTCGCCCAGTTCCTTCGCCAGCTGGCCTGCATGCCACTCCTCCTCGAGGGAGCTGAAGGGTTCCCAGGCGTTGAGCAGCGCGACGGAGTCTTTGCGCGGCAGGACGTCCAGGCCGATCAGCGTCCCCCGGCGTTTCCATCCCGTGGTGTGGCGGCTGGTGATCAGATGGTGCCCGCGCCCGAGGCTGCCCAGGTGCGGCCAGAGCAGGTTCGGGTCCTCGACGTTGTCGTAGACCAGCAGCCAGTTGTCGTGCTGCTGGAGCCAGGACAGGGCCCAGGCGGTGAGCGCGCGCTCGGACGGCACGGTGCCGCCCCAGAACGGACTCAGCCGTACCGCGATCTCGGCGAGCGCGGCGTCGACGGCCCCGGGGGCGGCTGCATCGATCCACCAGACCAGGTCGTAGGAATGCCGGTGGGTCTGGGCATACTGCCGGGCCAGCTCGGTCTTGCCGACGCCGCCCAGGCCATGCACCACCACAACCGGGATGCCGACGCCGTCGGCACGTCGGAGCAGCTCGGTCCGGATCGCGGCCAGCTCGTCCGCCCGGCCGGTGAAGGTCGCCTTCGGAGGGCGCAGGCTGGATTCGCCGCGGGCCTCGGTTTCGGCAGCCCAGCGGATCGCCGTCGGCGGGAGCTGCGTGACATGGGGGATTGTCGGGCCGTGGTTGTCCCCGACGCCAGCTACCGCCCCAGTACCGTCGACCGGCCTGCCTAACTTTCGGCCTGGCCCTGAGGTCGTTTCCGGTGCTGGAACAGGCTTGCTGGCCGCAGTGCGTTGCAAGTCCAGCAGTTCCTGTGTCTGCTCCTCCGGCAATTTCAGCCCGGCCGCGATCACGGCGACCGTCCTCTTCGTCGGCACGGGAGCGCCGGGCTGAAATGCCTTGAAGACGGTAGTGCGGCTTATTGGCCCGACCCTGGTTTTTATGCGGCCGACGAGCTGGTCCTTGTTCAGACCCGAGAGAGCCACGGCGTTCTCCAGGCGGGCACGCAGCTCGGCCAGTGCCGCTGCCTTACGCCCATCGGCGTCCCCCTCCACATACCCCCCTGAGTCCCGCACGTCCAAAGAAGTCCATCTTTGTCCAGCTGGACCGGGGCGGACACCTGTTCCGTGAAATTGGGGCGGGTCAGCATCCGCCCTCCTCGGGGAGATCGCCGTGAACCACCTCGCCACAGTCCTGCTCAGCACCGGTCTGGTTGTCGTACTCGCACTCCTCGCGGCCACGGCAGCCGGCGTGCTCACCCGCCTGGACGGCGCCACCTATCCCGCCGCCCTGATGCGCGCCGCGGCCACCTTCGCCGCCGTCCTCACACTGGCCGCCGCCGTCACCGGCGTGCTCGCCCAGGTGCTCTCCTGACAGGCTCCACATCGCGGAAAGTCCCGCCGGACGGGGAACACCATCACTCGTCCTCCGCTTGCGAGAGGCGGCGGCCCGGTCTCGAAAAGGGGAGAGAAGACATCCACCGCCCCTCTACTGCCAGTAGAGGGGCGCGGTAGAGTCGGAATATGGCAGCAGACGAGACGAGCATCAAGGTGAGCGCGGCCGCGCGGGACCGGCTGGCGCGGCTGGCGGCCGAGCACGGTACGACCATCCGGAGCCTGGTCGAGGAGCTGGCGCAGAGCACGCCGACGCAGGCCGAGTACGCCGAGCGTGCCGAGCTGGCCCGCGCCGAGCTCGCCTCCGCTCTGGGCAGTGCGCCGAGCCCGGAGGCCGAGGCGAAGGCCCGGGCCCTGCTGGAGCGTCTGGGCGCCGCCTCGCACGGGCCGCGGGCGGCCGCGTAGTGGCGGCGATCGCGGTCGTTTTGGACCACACCGCCGCCGGGGCCCTGTACGACCCGAAGGACCCGTTCAACGAAGCGGTCGCCGCGTTCTACGTCCAGGCCTCTGGCGGACTTGGCAGCCTGTACGCGCCGGTGCTGTCGCTGACGGCCGGTGACACGGAACGGCCCGGGCTGCTCGGCTACATCAAGGGGCTGCGGTTCATCCGGATCGAGGCGTTCGACACTGACGCCGCGGTCACCGCGACCGAACTGCTGCGCTTCGGGCACTCCTGGGCCGCCGTCCACGCCATCCACGCCGCCCGGCCCTCAGCCGCCCATCCCGCCGGGCGGTTTCTGCTCACTCTGACGCCCAAGGCGTACGCGGGCACCGGCGTCCAGGCCGTCCACCCCGGCCAATAGCAGCGGGCGTTTGGACGCTCTCTCCAGCCCGCCCGCGCCGCCGCGGACCTGGCCCTTGGAGCACGCAAGACCCGGCACTCTTCAGTGGGAGGAGCGCCGCTCGCGGGCAGGGCGGTTGCGTTGTCTGTTCTGATGTGCCCGGCCATCGGCCGAGGTGTTCTCCGGAGGAACCGTGCAGTTCACTGTCCTGCCTGTCCGCGGGTGGCCCGTCTCCCCCATGCCGGGGCAGGCCTTCCTGGTCCGCGACAACTGGGATGACTACAGCTTCAAGACGACGTTCCAGCTGCTCTGTGTCGATCCAGGCGGCGAGATCAGGGAAATCGGCGCGGTCAAAATCGGCCGGTTCGGCATGGCAGCGCCGGCCAGGACACCGCTGCCGGAGGGCTTTATAGGCTTGGACGGAGCCTTCTTCTCGCTCGGCCTGAAGGACACCTACTACGACCGGCTGCGCGAGCTGGGTCCTGAGCTGCAGCGCACCGTGCTGCAGGCGCTCAACGACGTCTCCTTTGATCTGGAACTCTTCTCCCGTGCCCGCGCCGAAAGCGTGACAGGCACGTCCCTGCTCCGGACCGTTTCCGCCGACACCGTCCTCGGCCGCTTCCAGGACAGCGGCATACCCGCAGGGCCGTCGGCGGCCATCACCGACGTCACCAGGCGGCGCCTGTTCGACGCGCTGCGCAGCAGCGGGGCGAGCTGGCCGGGCAGCCTGGACGAGGTCACCTTCCTGCGCAGGCTGTATGACCTGGACCGTCTGCCAAGCCATGATCCGCGGTTCGCAACAGCAGAGGGCGACATCGTCCAGCACCGCTACAACAACCCCGAGGACTGGGAGGACGACTGGGTCTTCAGCGACGACCGCTTCGGGCTCGCCGACGGCAGCGACGAGGTTCTGCTCCGCTTCCTGACAGAGATGATCCACCCGGCCGTGCGGACGGACTCCAGCGAGGTCGAGCGGCTGCTGTCGCTGGTCAACGACACACTGGCTCCCGACGGCTACGAGCTCGTCGAGGCGCGCACCGTCAGCGGCTACCCGGTATACGGGGCCCGCCGGATCCCGGCACGCCACCGCGCCGCACACCCCGCTCCCCCGGCCGCCGTGACGTCCTCACCGCCCGGACAGGGCGCCTACGCCGCGGTCCGCCGCGCCGCTCGCGGCGAGCGCAAGGACTATGCCTGCCCGCGCGAACCGGTCCCGGACGGAGGCCAGGCGGACGTGTTCGAGGCGACCCACAAGACCCTTGGCACGAGGGTCGCGTTGAAGAAGCTGCACAGCAAGCACCCTCCCGAACGGCAAGTGGCTCGCATGCGGCGGGAGATCGAGATCGGCCAGCTGCTGGACGGTCATCCCCACGCCATGCCGATTCTCGACTTCGGCGCCGACCACACCTGGTTCGTGATGCCGTGGGCGGACGCGACCGCCGACCAACGCCAAGAGCTGCTGCGGGAGCCGGCCGAGCTGCGCGCCCTGGTCGACGCGCTGGCATCGGTGCTGGCCGCAGCGCACGAACACGACTGGCTGCACCGCGACATCAAACCGTCGAACATCCTCTACTTCAACGGCCGATGGACCCTCGCCGACTGGGGCATCGTCCGCCGGCCGCGCGGCCAGACCACCAAGGTGGGCCGCACCGGCCTCTACATCGGCACCGAGGGCTTCGCCGCCCCCGAACTGTCCAGTACGCCTCATGAAGCCACGGCGTCCAGCGACATCTACAGCATCGGCAGAGTCATCGCCTGGGCCCTCACCGGCAAGCTGCCGGAGACCAACCTGCCGCTGACGCCACCTCCCGGCCCGTGGCGCCCCATCGTCCGCGCCACCACACATCTGGATCCGCAGCGTCGCCCCCAGACCGTCAACGAGCTGCTCGCCCTGATCGACCGCGAACACGCGGACATCCCCGAAGACCCCCTCCCGGCCGCCGAGACACTGCTCGAAGCCGCCGGCAACGGCGACTCGGCCGCCGCGGACACGCTGCTGTCCTTGGTCGGTGGTCACCCCGAAGACTACGAAATCCACGTCGGTGTGCTCGCCCGCCTCGACATCCAGCAGGCTGGACCGGCCCTCGAACGGGACCCCGCGCAAGCTCACAGCCTCCTGCGTGCCCTGGCCGAGCACGTACACGGAGACGACACGCACATGGTGCAGTTCGGCGACGCCGCAGCCGTCGTGATCTGGCTCCGGGGCATCTGCGCCTACGCCGCCGACCGCTGCGACTGGGATCTGCTGGAAGAGGCCGCCCACACCATGTGCACCTGGGACGGCGCCTGGGACCAGTGGAGCGCCCAGGACAAAATCATTTCCTGGCTGCGGACTCTGAAGAGCGAAGCCGCATCCCTCATCGCCGCCGTCCTGCGCGAGCACCCGGAATCCGCCCAGCACTTCAGCCACCTCGCCGACGACCGCACCGCCAACCCCCGCATACGCCAGGCACTACGCACAAGCACGGCCGGCTGAAGCGGCCGGTGAGGTGTTTCGTGAGTCGAGCGGGATCGGCGGCCGGTCTCAAGGTCCGGCCGCCCCTGCGGTGCCGTTGCGGACACCTGGGTGCCATGCGTGGCGCCCCACCCCCCCCTTCCTCCGGGGGGCGACTGCGGGCTGTTCAGAAGGTCTTCCTGAGGACGGCAGCGTGATGGCCGGGTTGCGCCCCGGCGCTGCTCTCGGGCCGGTCCGTTCGCCAGTAGAGTCGTGAGGGTGCCAAGCCACTGGGATTGGCTTGGCACCCTCACGATCGGTGAAGGACCTCAGCCCTCCGGCTCGCGCGGGACGGAACGGGAGAAAAACTCCTTCGCGGTCTGCCCGTCGAGTTCCCCGTTCGTGGTCGCGGACCGCCGCAGCGCTTCGCCCGTCACCTGGGCCGGGATGCCGAGCTGCTTGTCCGCCTCGCCCATGATCTCGCCGACGTACCACTGGGCCGAGGTCGGGAAGTGCTGGATGAACCAGCTGAGCATCTTCGCCAGGGGAACCGACAGGATGAGATCGAAGCCCTTGAGCTGGCCGCCCCGGCGTTCGCTGACGCGCAGCGAGGTGGCGAAGTCCTCCAGGACGGCGTGGCGGATGGTCGGCCCCAGGGCGTCGGTCGGGATGATCCGCCTGAGGCTGTCGGCGACCTCGAAGGCCAGTTGGTCGGCCACCTCCCGCACGCTGGGTTCGTTGCGATGGCGCAGGCCCCATCGCTTGCGGATGTCGGGCCGCTTCCACAGGAAGCTGAAGAAGGTCTCGCTGAAGCGGTCGCGGATCTGAGCCGCTCCCGGGGCGAGACGGTGCCGGTCGCCGGCCGACATGGCGTCCTTCAGTCCCTCGGAGGAGCGTTGCCGGGCTTCCGCCCAGTCCTCGGCGACCGGTCGTGACCACTGGGCCCGTCCGCCGACGGTCGCCTGGGGAAGCGGCACGTCGTTCTCGCCTCGGGAGATGTAACCCCGCAGGGTGGAGGCCGTGATGCCGCCCAGCGCGGCCATCTCGGGCACGCCGAGCAGCCGGTCCCCGGTGAGTTCGGGACTGGCCAGGTCGACGACGCACTTCTCCAGCGGCAGGGGATCGTCCTGCTTCTGGTGGTGCTGCGCCCACCGGGTCAGGTGGTCGAGCCAGTCCCCTGGCGCCGCGGTGGCGGGGTCGAACGTGGCGACCTTGTGCACGGGTGCGCGGTCCGGGTGGGCGCGGCCGTCGAGCATGTCGTTGGCGTGGACGGTGGCCGTGGCGCGTGCCGTGTTGCGTGCGTAGTCCTCGGTGACCGGGTCCCAGATCTGTCCGGGCCGGTACCAGGTGTCGCCGTCCCACCAGTAGCCGCCGGCCCGGTACAGCAGCGGCGCCCCCGACCAGTAGGTGTGAAGGCTGGCGGTGTCCTCGTCGCGCAGCAGGAGCACGGTGCGCCCGTGCTCGGGGTGGTAGCGGATGGCCCAGCCCAGGTGGTGGGCGATCGGGTCGGTGGTGAAGGCCAGCCAGCCTCCCTCGCGGGAGGTGTCGCACCGGCCCCACATGCCTTCGCTCTTGTTCCGGCCGACTGCCTCGATGGCGTCGGGGCCGTCGTCGAGCGGCAGGTGTGAGTCGTCGACGAACGGCAGACCGGGCACCGGGTGGTCTGTCCGCAGCCCGTTGGCGAGCGGGCGAATGTCGTAGACCAAGGACTTCTCCTCCTCGACTTAGTGCTGTAGTTGGCTACAACACTTCCGATGCCCATTGGTACACCACTTACAAACACGTCGGCACAGCGTTTTCAAGTCAACATTGCACAGCGGGCGTTGGGATGCGCCGCAGGCCGTTGCCCCGCGACCCCCTCGCGCCTCCCCCCGCCACTCTCGGGCGGGCCAGAGCGCGCCGCCCTGGCGCGACCGGTCGGCGGCATCGTGACGTTGCGAGCTGCGGATGAGCCTTGCGGTCCCGGGCGCGCCCCGGCCTGACCACGGCTCAGGGGGTGCCGACACTGAGCCGCAGTCCGATTGTCAGTGGTCACATTTAGTCTCTCATCGGACATATTGCTCATCGGTCGGGAGGTGGTTGTGGGTATCGCGGTTCCGGAGGTCCTCGCAGGCGACAGCGAGGCGGACTGGGTGGTGGAGGGCTGGGCTGATGTGGGCATGGCCGCGGGAGATCCGGCACGGGTGGTGGGCTATGTGCTCAGTCCGCTGCGCGGGCAGTACCTGGCGATCATGGAGGTGCTCGAGCAGTCGGTCGACCATCTGACCCCGGCGGAGGTCCGTGCGGCGCTCGCCGCTGAGGGGACGGAGATGCCTCTTGCCACGGTGACCGGGCGGCTGCGTGCGCTCAGCGACACGTTCCTCGCCGCCTCGGGCCGGCCGGACTCGGAGGTCGAGCGGTGGCACGAGCTGAACGGGGCCCGCTGGCGCTACAGCGCGACGCCGCGAGGACGGCAGATGCAGCGCCTGTGGACACAGCTGGCCAGCGACGGTCTCGTGCCGCGGGAGATCCCCATGGACGGGCTGTCCAGGATCCAGCAGGCGCTGGCCGCCATGCACGGCGATCAGTCGTCCGACGCCGCTCTGTCGGAGCTGGCGGGGCAGGTGTTCGTCGAGCACGACCACCTCGACGGGGCACTGGTGGGCCAGGCGGACATGCTGGCGCAGCTGGCCGACCGGTTCAATCTGGACCTGCGGGCGACGGGTGAGCTGAAGCAGCTGATCCTGGAGTACGCCACGCATGTGGTGGTCCATCTGGATGCGGCGGTGGTCCGCATCCATGCGGAGCTTGTCCGGCTGCGGCCTCGGTTCGCCGAGCTGGCGGCAGCGCGGCGTGGTCAGTCTCCGGCCGGGGCGCTGGTGGCGCGCGGGGTGCTGGCGCCAGCGCGGGGGCTGCGGGCGGCGGACTGGGAGCAGCTGCTGGGGTGGTTCTCGCCCGGGAGCGGCAAGGCGGCGCGGTTCGGGCTGCAGTTGGTGCGGGCGATTCCGATGCTGCATGCCAATCTGCTGCGGCATCAGAGCGTGGGCGGGCCGGCGACGCTGCGGGCGCGGGCGCTGTCGCTGGCGGTTGCCTGCCAGGATCCGCGCTACGGGCGGGCGGTGCTGCGCCAGGCGCTGGCGGACAGGCCGTGGACGAAGTTGCATACGGTCGCGGAGGCCGACACGGGTGAGGTGGTGTCGTGGCACGAGGGTCCTCGGGTGGCGGCGCTGGCGATGCTGCGTGCGACCGGGCAGAGCTCGGCCCGCGGGGCCGTGACGGGGCGCAAGCCGCGCGATGAGAGTGAGGCGCTGCGGCGGCGTGCGCAGCGCGAGGCCCGGCACGGCGCCGCGGTGGCGGAAGTGCTGGCCGAGAAAGGCCCGTTGTCGGAGGCGGCCTGCCGACTGGCGCTGAGGGCGGTCATGGCTGCCGCGCGGGCGCCGGAGGACGAGGCGGGGCGCATCGGTCAGGCTGAGGGAGTCGGGTGCACTCTGGTGGCCGCTGCGGGAATGGTGGGGCGGGTCGAGGGAGTGCGGTGGTCGGTGCTGGTGCCCGGCCGCAGGGTGCTGTTTCATCCCCCTGTTGCGGTGGCGGCCAGACGGGTCCCGGCGGGCCGGCGGGCCGCTCCGGCAGAGATGGCCGTCCTGGTCGAGGCTGCCCGGTGAGCGCGGTGCTCGGCGGGGTGGGCGGCCGACGGTGGGTGGAGGACGAGCAGGAGGCCGTCGCGGCGCTGGTGCGGCGGCTTCGGGGGCAGACGTGGCTGATCGGCGGGCGGGACGATGAGCTCATCGAAGCCGTGCACCGGCATGCCGCGGCGGTGCGTGCGGTGCTGGAAGCACTGGGCTGCATGCTGACGGTCGAGCCGGATCTGGTGCGTGTGCACGTGCCCGTGGAGCCGGTCGGTTTGATGTCCGGCGGTGACGCCCCGGAGGGGGTGTGGTTCTGGCTGACGGTCGCCGTGCTGGAGGCTCTTCCTCCCCGGGCGCGGCTGGGGCAGGTGGTGGGCGCGGTGCGCTCGGCCGCCGCGGAGGCCGAGATCCCGGTGACGCAGTCACAGCCCGAGCTGCGTGCGCTGGTCGCCGGTTTGAGGATGCTGTGCGAGCGCGGAGTGCTGAGTGAACTCGAGGGCCGCGTCGATGATCTGATGGACGGTGCGCACGATCCGCCGGTGCTGCTGAAGATCCACCATGCCCGTCTGCTGCACCTGTTGCCGCGCAGCGTGCCGCTGGACGAAGAGGGGCAGTGGGCCTGTGACCCGGGGCGGGATCCCGGGGGCTGGCTGCGTTCACTGCACCGGCCCGGCGACGAGGCGGTGCGGGTGGTCGGCATGCTCGCCGACCGGGCGGTCGTCCACGTCTGCGACCTGGACGAGGCGGAGCGGCAGTGGTTCAGCACCCGGCTCGCCCGCGAAGGGGCCCACGTGGCCGAGACGTTGGGGCTGCACCTGGAGCACCGGTTGGAAGGCGCGAGCCTGGTGGTGCCCGAAGACATCTGCGACGCCCGGGTGCTGGGCTCGTTCCGCTTTCCCCACCGGCAGCAGGGCGGTTCGGGCACCGTCCGGCACGCCACCTTGCTCCTCATCGACTATCTGAGCGGCGAAGGCGAGCGGGGCGGACCGACGGCTCCCGGCCAGGGCTGGTGCGGCGCCGCCGCGTCAGCAGTGGTCCGCCGCCTGGGTGAGCTGGCGGTACGGCACACGAGGTGGCGGGGAGAGTACCGGCAGCGGCCTGAGCAACTGGCCGGTCAGATCCGGACGCTGCTCGAAGGGGCCGATCTGCTGCGTGTGGCCACGGGCTATGAGGACTGGTGGTGGCTGTCCCCCGCGGCGGCCCGCTGGACGGTCGTCGCTCACGACGGACCGTTTCCCGGCCCCCTCGACGGCGCAGGAACGGAGACGCGATGAACGAGTTGAGCATTCCTGCCCGGTGGGCCGGCCGGTGGTGTCTGGCCGGTGCGGGGGTGGAGAACGTCGGGCTGCTCCCCCGGGAGGTCTTCGATTCTCCCTCGGGCCGGATCCTGGTGACCGGCCCGAACGGCACCGGCAAGACCACCCTGCTGGAGAAGCTGTGCCCTCACCTGCTGGACCCCACCACGGCGGCGCACCTCAGCTCGGGAAAGAACCGGGGCACCACCCTGGAGTTCCTGATGAGAAGCGGCAGTACGGGACGGCGCAGGGTCGGGTACCTCTGGCTCAGTTTCCGTCCGCCGCAGGCCGCTCCCGAGGCCGGCACCGGCACTGTGCACTACGGGCTGCGCCTGGACTACGCCCAGGGCACCAGTCCGTCGGTGACGCGGGTGGGATTCATGATGCCCCTCGTGCCCGGCTCGGACCGCGACGATCTGAGCACGCTCAGCCTCGAGGCGTTCACCCAGTACGTCACCGGCCACGGCGGCACCGTCTTCGAGAGCCTGGACCACTACGTCGCCGATCTCGCCGAGCGCGTCTTCGGCTGCGCTCCTGCCCGGCTTCAGCAGATCGCCCGCCGCATCAAGAAGGTCCGCAACCCCGGCCTGCTGAGCGATCTGACACCCGTTCAGGCCGAGCAGGAACTGCACGACGTGCTGCCGCGGGTCAGCCCCGAGGTCCTGCGCGTGACCCGGGAGGCCCTGGCCGCCGCCGAGGCCACCCGGTCGCGGTACCTGCGGGCGGAGAAGACCTCCGCCCTCCTGGAAGACCTGTCGTCGGCCTGGCTGCACTCGTGTGCCCGCACCGTGCTGAGCGCCACGGACGACGCCCTGGAACACACTGCGGCGCGCCAAC
The DNA here is from genome assembly GCF_036139655.1 of Streptomyces sp. NBC_00328. NCBI lineage: Bacteria > Bacillati > Actinomycetota > Actinomycetes > Kitasatosporales > Streptomycetaceae > Streptomyces > Streptomyces sp. NBC_00328. The sequence continues at coordinate 9,956,251 of NZ_CP108013.1, read as the reverse complement.
GCGCCGAGGTCCAGGCCGAAGAAGCACAGGCGCACGCCGCGGCATCGGCGCAGGGACATGCCGAACTGGCGGCCCTTGTGGAGGAACTCGACGTGGCGGAGGGGGAGACGGCTTCCCGCGCGCAGGCCCTGGAGCGGGATGCGGCCTCCAGCGACATGGCCCGTGCCCGTGAGAGGGCCGAGGGGCGCGAAACGGGACACCGCCAGGCCGAAGAGCTGCTGGAGGCGCACTGCTCGGCAGCAGCGGGCGCCGCCGAGCGGCTGGAAGCCGCGGTGAACGGCGTGCGCGAGGTGGTGGAGGGTGTGGCGCACGCCTGTGCAGAAGCAGGCGTGCCCGGCGTGGTGGCCTCACCCGTCAGGATGGAGCACGTCGAGCAGGCCCCCGTCACGATCGGTGCGCGCAGCTTCGGCCCGTCCACCGAGATCAGCGCCGAGACGTTTCCCGGCGTGGTGGAGGAGTCGGTGACGGCGCTCACCGAGGCGGAACACCGCCTGCGCCAGCGCGGCGCGAACGCCAAGATGCTCGCGGTGGCCCACCAGGGCGTCGAGACGTTGCGGCAGGAGGGCAAGGAGGCGCGCGCCCGGTCTAACGCCGCCGCCGCGACTGCGGAGCGGGCCGTCGCGCGGCACCGCAGTGCTCACGATGACGCACACGCCAAGGTGACCGCTCTGTCCGAGGCCGTACACGGGTGGGCCCTGGGGGCGCAGGCGCAGGTGCGCGCGCCTCTCTTCGACCTGGCAGCCGTCGCGGTCCGGGCCCGGGCGTGGGGACAGGATGGGGAGTTCACCGCGGCGGTCCGTGACGCCGCCGCCCTGGGCAGGCGCGTGAGTACCGGTGCAGCCGCCGCCTCCAGTCGTGCCCGGCAGCGAGCCGAGCACTATCGGCACCAGACCGCCGCCGCCCGGCAGGCAGCAGCCCAGGCGGCTGAGCAGGCCCGGCTGTGGGGCAGCGGGAAGCTGCCGGCGCTGCCCGGCCCGGCGTGGCTTCAGACAGCGGACGAGGGCAAGTGCTTCGCCGTGGCCGTCGACTGGCGCCCGGGCGCCCTGCCCGCCGGGCCGGGCCGGAACGCGGTGGAAGCCGCCATGGCCGCCGCCGGCCTGCTCTGCGCACAGCTGTCACCGCAGGGCGTGGCCGGCGACGAGGGCTGGCTGGTGGGGCCCTTGGGACCGGAACTCCCCGTGGAGGACAGTCTCGCCTCGCTCCTGACGGCCGTGCCCGGCCACCGGCTGGGCGAGGTGGCCGAGGCCGTCCTCAAGCGCATCGGGTACGCGCCCACCGCCGATGACACGGAGACCACCGGCAGGCCGGAACTGCTGATCGGCGCCGACGGTACCTACCGCTGCGGTCCTCTCCTCGCCCGGCCGCCGCAAGCGGTGCGCCACAGCACACCGGTGGCCTCGCACATCGGAAGGGAAGCCCGGCGCGCCGCGGCCCAGCGGGAGGCCGCCGCGGCCCAGCGCGCATGCGACCGCTTCGAGCTGGCCGCAGCACGGCATGCCGGGGCTGCGGCCCGGTTCACGCAGTACGCGGCGCTGCTGGGACATCTGGCCGACCAGTTCCCGCACGAGCTGTCCCGGGCCGCGTCGCAGGCCGAGACCGTCCGCGCGCAGTGTGCGGTGTCCGAGCAGGACGCCCGTGCTCACGCGTGCGAAGAGGACAGGCTGGCGCAGGCGAAGGAAGCACAAACCCGGCGCGCGCTGGCGCAGTGGCGCGAACAGGCCGCCGCCTACGGGCTGCCCGACAGCCTGTCCCTGGTGCGCGACGAGGCCGAGGCGTCCGCCCGGCGCGCCGACCTCCTCAGCCGGGCGGTCGAGGAGATGCGTGGCGTCAGCGGCCTGCTCGAAGACGTGCAGCGGGCGGCGCGGACCGCCGCTGACGCACGCCACCTTGCGGAACGCAGCAGGCGCACCGTTCGCGACAGTTTCGGACAGCTCAGCGATGCGCGGGCCACGCTGGAGGCCTGCAGGCAGCGCAGCGGCATGGACGAACTCGCCCTCGTGCAGGAGGCGTCCGCAGCCCGGCAGGCGCACACAGGCGTGCGCGAACGCCTGGGCAGGGCCCGCAGGGAACTGGCGGAGGCGAACTCCGTCGCGGCAGCGGCACGGCAGGCGCAGACGGACGCCGCGCGGCGCCTGCAGGAGAGCCGGCCCCGGGCTGAGGCGTCCGTGGAGGCGGTGCGCCGGTGCTTGGCCCTCGACGGTCTCGCCGAAGCCCTCGCCGCGACGGCGCAGGACGGCTCGGCGGGCCACGGCGACGCCGGGACCTGGCTCAGGGAACTGCGTGCCCGCCTGCTGGCCGTACCGCAGCCACCCGCAGGCATCGATGCGTGCGCCGACGCCCTGCGCCATCACCTGGCTGCCGCACCGGACGAGGACTGGCGCCTCGGACACGGCCCGGCACCGGAGAGGATGCCCACCCACCAACTGTCCCTGGCCGGCCGGCGCATGTCCGCGCACGCAGCCGCACGGATGGCGGCAGCACACCGGGCGGAGGCGCAGCACGCCTACAGCGCGGCGGACGAGAACGCCCTGGAGAACTTCGTCCTCGGCCGGATCCCCACGGCCATCAGTACCGCCTGGGTCGAATTGCAGGACTGGGCCCAGCAGGTCAACGAGCAGATGAAGCTGACCGCCGCTTCCTCCGGAGTCGGCGTGCAGATCGAGCTTGCGCTGCGCCGTGACCTTCCCCCCTCCATCGCCACCATCCACCATCTGACGTGCAAGATCGGTGACGCGGAGCGCACACCCGAGCAGCAGCGCCGTATCGGGGAGGAACTCCTGGCGGTCATGCGGCTCGGCGAAGAGATGCGGGCGGGCGATGCCGGACCCGACTCCAGACGGGCCGACCGGCTGGCCGAAGCCATCGACATCCGCACCTGGGTCACAGTCAAGTACATGATCACCCGGCCCGGGACGACGCGACAAGAACGCTGGGGCGCCCGCGGCGTGACCGTATCCAAGGGTGAGAGCCGCCTGATCGTCCTTGCTCCCATGCTCGCCGCTCTGGCCGCCGAGTACCGCGATCTCCCCCCGCACGCGGCGCGCCTATGCGCCCTGGACGAAGTCCCCGGCGACGTCGACGACCACGGCCGGGACGGCATCGCCGCCTACCTCGCCACCCTCGACCTGGACCTGATGAGCACCAGCCACAACTGGGACGGCTCCCCCGGCGCCTGGGACGGCATCGACATCTTCGAACTCGAGAAAGCCCCCGAGGACACCGTCATCGCCTTCCCCGTCCGCGTCTACAGCCCTCTGCTCCAACACGCCACCGGCCACGCCGCCGCGCTCCCCGCAGGCACGTCATGAGTCCCCCCGGCAGCAGCCAGGCCGACTGTCCCGAACAGCTCTGTCACAACGGCGCCTGCCGCAGTGCCGATCTCACCGCCCTGCTCTCACCCGAGGTGCGATGGCTGTGGGAACAGATCGCCCGGCGGGCCGACCAGCGCGGCGACGCCGCCATGGACAGCAGCACGATCACGATCACCACTCCGGACTCATCCGCGCAGCGCGCCGCCGTGATCGGTCTGCTGGCGCCGCGGGCGCTGCCACCCGGCGTCGCCCGGCGCATCGACCTGCACCGCCTCACCCAGACTCTCAACCGTCGGGGACCGCACCTGACGCCGGGTGCGGTCGCCGCCCACGCACTCGGCAGGCCCCTGGCCCACCGCGCCGCCGACAAGGCCCGGCGCACCGCCCGCCTCACCACACTGCAGCACCTGCGCAGCCGCCTGGCATGCGCCCTGCCCCCCACCGCGCCGGTACGGCCGGACGACACCGGCTGGGACAGCCTGCGCCGCCGCGGCAGCCTCGCCCGCCTCCTGCAGCACCCCGATCCTGAGCATCTGCTGACCGCCGCCTTCACCGTCCTGCAGCATCTGCCCGCCTCGACACGCGCCGACCGGCGCCGCCTGGCCCACACCGCCGCCGGCAACCCCCACGCTCTGGACGCCGGAACCGAACTGGCGGGGCTCGTCCTCGCCGAAGCCGCCACGGCACAGGCAGATACCGGCGGCGGAGCATCGGCCCGCGAGGCCTGGGACCGGCTCGGTGTCGACCTCGACACCCTCACCGGTGGACTGCTCACCCTGGGAGTCCACCCCGCAGGCTGGCACATCCCCCCGGGCCAGCCCAGCCTTCTGGTCCCCTGGGTGCTGCACCGCGCCCTGTGGCCTGCGCCCCGGCACAACGAGGACCGTTGGGTCTTCCTCACCGAGAACCCCTCGGTCGCCGCCGCAGCCCTGGACGGCATCCCGGACGCCGTACGGCTGCTGTGCACGGTGGGCACCCCTTCGCGTACGGAACTGGACGCCGTGGCACGCCTGGCGGCGACAGGGTGGCGCATCGCCGTGCGCGCCGACTTCGACTGTGCCGGCCTCGCCCTCGTACGGGCCGTCATCGCTGCAGTCCCCGACGCCGAGGTGTGGCGCATGACAGCCGCCGACTACACCACGAGCCTGCACCCAGCACCCTTCGACGCGGTCCTGCTGGATACGGACCGGCTGGGCGAGACCCTCTGGGACCCCTCGCTCGCCGCTGTCATGCGCGCCCACGGCCGGCCCGCCTACGAAGAAGCCCTCATCGACGAACTTCTTGCGGACCTGCGACAAAGCCGCCCTCCCGGCAGCGCGCCGGCCCGCAGCGGCCCGGTCAGCGCTCAGATGCCCCTGCGTGTCGGTCGCACGGCAGGCAGTGCCTGATGGCAGGACCGGATCTTGCATGAGCCGATGGCCGCCTGCCCCGATACGCAGGAACTCATCGGATGGCTCCAGGTCCCTTTGCTGTGGCGTTTCTCCAGGTGAACTCCTGCACCCACCCGGGCGAAGCGCTTCTCCCCGGCCCTGCTGCTCCAGCGGCGCTGGTCGCTACGACCCGGGGTGTGATCGAGAGACTGCGAGTGAAATCCCCGACGGCGCGAGGGCTGTTGGTGTCATCCTGGTCGGCTGGCCTGTACACGGAGCAGGCCCAGGAAGGGCATTGGCATGAGCGCCTCCACCAAGCACCCCCTCTGGTCGCCCGCCACGGTCACTGCGGTCTCCGACGTCCTCGCCGCCACGAACGACGGCTTGACCGGCCGGGAGATCGATCACCTGCTCGCTCTGACCGGCGTTGCGGATGCTGAGGGATCGAACAAGCGTGAGCGGCTGGCCCGCGCCCTGCTGGCGCGGCAGGCGCGTGACGGGGCGTCGAACTGCGTGATCCGGTTCATCACCGAGGCGATGGCCCCGGTGCGCTATGCGCAGCGGCTCGAGGTGTTCTCCCGGCGCCGTGACGACCTCAACGAGGTCCTGGTCCATGCCGGCCTGCGAGTCAACGAGGCGGGACAGGTGGCACGGGGGCCGGCCGCGAGCACCCTGGACGAAGCGGCCCGGCACGCCAACTCGCTGCGGGCGGAGCTGCGCCGGCGGGGAACACACCCACAGGTCCTGGCCTACTGCACCCGGGAGATCCTGACGAAGAACGCCTTCCACGCCAGTCTGGAGGCCGCCAAGTCCGTCTTGGACCGGCTGCGGCAGCTCACCGGCGAACAGCTGGACGGATCCCAGCTCGTCGACGCCGTCCTCATGCCCGGGGCCACCGGCACACCGCGGGTGGCCGTCAACACCGGTACGACACCGACGGAGACCGGGGAGCAGAAGGGGTTCGCAATGCTGATCAAGGGGTTGGGCAGCATGTACCGCAATCCCACAGCCCACGATCCGCGTCTGAACCGGCCCGTCAGCGACGAAGAACTACTGGAACTGCTGACCACCTTGTCGATGGTCCACCGCCGTCTCGACCACGCCCGCGTGCAGCCCTGACGGACCTCACGGCGCGTGCGGGGGTGTCGGCCTTGCGGGAGGGGGCTCGTCGGTGGCCGACCGCAGCGGTCCGGACGCATCCGCCAGAGACCGGGCTGGGCGGTGATGGGCGCTGGCCGGGGATTCGTCGGTGCTGTGTCCGTGGCCGCTTCGCGGGCAGCGAGCGCCCGGCCGGATCCGTCCCTGCCCGGGTCTTCTAAAAGATCTTGGAGGATGCGTTACCCGATCCGGGTCGCCCGCGCGATGAAGAGGGTGAAAGCGCGCGGACCACGAGGAACAGGGCGGTAGGCGAAGTGCAGGAGTGGCCAGTGTGTAAGGGGGTGTCCGCACAGGGCGGCTCTCGGGCGCAGGGACGGCCGGGCGGCCCCTTCGCCGACCGGCTCGGCTGGGCGGCCGCCGCAGTTCCAGGACGGGGCGGCCGTATGGCGGGCCGGACGGAGAGGCGCCGGTGACCGGGGAAGAGTACGCGTACCCGCAGGAGCCAGGCGGCGCGGTTGACGGCGGGCAGCAGTTCGCCGCGTTCTACACCGATCAGTTCGGCCCTCTTATGCGCTACCTGCAGCGCAAGGTCGGCCGCGACGACGCCGGTGATCTCCAGGGCCACGTGTTCGAGCAGTTCTTCCTCTACTGGCAGAAGAACCCCGACCACGACAACCCGGTGGCCCTCCTGTACTGGATCGCCAGCTGCCGTCTGAACGACCATCTGCGCAAGGCGGGCCGGGAGCTGACCTTCGAGGTGGCCGACCTGGAGATCCTCGCCGTCGGCGGAGGATGGTACGGGGAGGCCGGATTCGAAGGCATCGAGGTGCGCCTGGACCTCGAGCGTGCACTGGCTGAACTGGACGAACGGCAGCGACAGGCCTTGCTGCTGCACTACGTGGCGGAGCTCTCGACCAAGGATTGCGCCGCGGTACTCCAGGTGGGCGTCGAGAACATGAAGAAGATCCTTTCGAAGGCACGGGCGTCGTTGCGGCAGTCGCCGCGGATGGAGACGTACGAGACGGTCGCAGCGGTGAAGGAGGTGCGTCGATGAAGCGCGTGGAGGACAACGGGCAGGATGTGCCGCAGGAGCACGGCTCCCCGAGCGCAGCGCAGGCGGCCGGGTTCGCCGCGGTCATGCAGCGGCTCAACAGCCGCAGCGCGGCCGAGCGCGCCGAGCTCGTGAACGAGGCCGAGGGTGCGGTCCTTGGCTACGAGGCGTACGGGCTGGGGCACGAGTACCTGGAGCGCGGCGCGTACGACAAGGCGCGGCGGTGGCTGAAGGTGGCCGCCCGCCACGGCGTCCCCGGTGCCGAGGCGACCCTGGCGGAGACGGACGCGCGGGAGATCGCCAGCTTCGCTCTGGGCGTGGTACAGGCCGGCGGGAGCCTGATCCCGCGCGGGGCGGACGGGTCCGTGCCGCGCGGGACCACCGGCCAGCCGGTCAGGACGGCCGGTCAGGACGGGATGCCCGATGTTGGGGATATCTGTGGCGTTTTCACCCGTGGGCTTGAGCCGGTGACGGTGGACCGGGTGGCTCTCGCCCGGGCTGAAGCCGCCCGCATCGCGGAGCAGGCCCGCCGCGATGCCGCCGGGATCCTCGACGAGGCCCGGCGGCAGGCACGGGACGATCTGCGTGCGGCGGTACGTGCTGCCGCGCAGGCCCGAGACGATGTACGTGCGGCTGTCCGGGTCGCCGAACGGGTCCGCCAGATGGCTTCCGGCCTCCTGGACAAGACGCGGCGGCAGGCCGAAGGCCTGCGCGCCGCCCGCCAGGAGGTGTCGCAGATCCAGATCTCGGCGCAGCCCTTGCAGGGCGAACCCGTGGATGTGGTCGTGCCGCACGCCCCGTTGAAGATCCGGCGGGTCCCCGCCGCCTTGGGCACCGGCTTCGACGTGGATGTGGATGCTGTTCACTGCGCGATGGCCGTGCCGGACGGATGGTGGACCGCGGAAGGGGGTCCGTCGCTGGCACATCGCTTCGTGCTCCTAGGGGCGTGCACGACCTTGCCGCAGGGGTCAGCGGAACCGCATGCTCAGTTCCTGCTGAGCACGCACCGCTTCTCTGCCAGCCTGCCGGACGTCTACGCCACGGCTATGTCTCTTGTCGGATACCTGACGGACGGGGAGGAGACTTTCTGGCCGTTGTCCGACAGAACGCCTGTGCCCTTCCGGCTGGGGATGCCGATGGTTCTGAAGGGCGAAGCCATGACGAAGATCGAATCGGAGGCGGACCAGGACAGCGCGGAACCGGAGGGTGTCGGAGTCGAAGAGGCGGGGCATGCCACGTGCCGGTGAACGTCTGCGGCAACACCATCGTCGTGAACGCGCTGCTGAACCCGGTGTTCGGCAACACCTGCGTCAACGGCTGCTGTCGGGCTGCCCCGGCGTGCTGTCGGGCAACGTGGTCCAGGTCCCGATCGACGTCCCGGTGAACGTCTGCGGCAACGCGTCCACCGCAGGGGGCTGAATCCGGCGTTCGGCAACACCTGCGCCCGCGGATGGCGATGCGGTGCGCCGGCTTCCCTGCCAGGTCAGGGAGGCTGGCGCGCGGGCTCTGCGGCTGGGCCGTGTGCGTGCAGGAGCCGACGGTCCGGCCGCCGTCGGCGGCAGCGAGTTGCGCCGAACTCATGCAGCGCCCGGACTGCGCCAGTCCTCGCTCGACAACGGCCCTCCTTGATAGGGCCCCTCGCCGCGAACCGGCTAAAAGATCTTGAAGAGCCCGGTACCCGACCTCCGCGCCCCGCGCGATGAAGAAGATGGAAGGCAGGAGGGGACGGGGTGGACGGGTCCGAACCGACGGCAGTGCGCGTCGAGGACGGACGGACAGCGCCGCCCCTCGGCCTCCCCACCCCGAGAGAGCGTGATGTGACGCACTTCACAAGAAATCGGGGCGGCCGCAAATGAATTCGATCACGATAGCGGAAAAAAGCGGGCTAATTACCCATCGAAAAGACCGGGAAGTAAGATCGAAAAGGTGATCAACTTCGCCGGGAGAAAACGACGGGAGAGCGCCTTGATAACCTGACTCTCGCAAAAAGGAGAGCCTCGAAGAGAAAGGCCAAGGATGTCCGGCACCAACGAGTCGGTTCCCGAGAGTTCCGGCGGCAAGGTGACCGGATCTGACGCTCGCCGCTGGTGGAAGTGGGTCCTCGCGTTCCACGTCGTCACGGCGACCGTGTACTACAGCATCTACACCACGGAGCACTGGCTGTGGCCCGCGCTCCGCAAGCTGATCAGCCTGCTCGCGCAGGTCATCGACACGCTGTAGGCCCGCAGGGCCGGAGCCACTTGCCGGTGGCCCCGCACCCTGCGGCAGTCCGGAAACCCCTCCCGGGAATCCCATCTGGTCTTGCAGTCCAGAGATTCCCGGGAGAACAATTTTCCAAGACTGCGCCCGGAGGTTCGGCATTGCCGGACTTTCGGGCACAGTCATTTTAGCGCGCCCCGGGCAGGATTCACAATCCCCACCCCCAATTTCAGGGCGTGCCAGAACTTTCCCGTCGGCAGCATTTGAAATGCTTCAGACATGAATGCTATGCGTCCCGGAAAAGCAACCGTCGGCACAGTTCATGCGGCAGTTCACGGGACAAGAATCCGGAGGAGAGTTTTCACGGCCGTACGGAAATACCATTTCCACTTTCCCGCAAAGTCGCGTGTATACCGCTGCCCTGGGCGCCGGGGTGGCTGCCCGGGTCCGTACCCGGCTGGCGAAGCCGCCGCCCGTTCACGCACCGGCGCCCGGCGGCAGGGCCAGGCTCGCACAGCCGATCGGGTCGATGGCCGGGCTCGCGCAACACCCATGCGTTGCCAGGGGAGTTCGGCGGACTGGTCATGCCCTCGACGGTAGAGGCCGCCCCTGACAACTCACCGACCGATATGGACAGCCTCGCGAGGATGACTGCGGTTCACGCCGGGGGCGCCGGGCGGTTATGGGCCGGGCAGGGGCTCTGCGGGCTCGGGGCGGGTGGTCAGCCACTGCTGCAGCTCACGGTGACGGAACTGGTAGGCCGGGCCGGCGTAGCGGAGCAGCCCGGCTTCACAGGCCCAGTCCAGGAACACCACCAACCGGAAGGGCAACTGGCCTCGGGAACACAGCAGGAACACCGCGTAACGACGCACCACGCCGGACGTCAGCCCGCATGCCAGCCCAGCCATCAGCCCGGACGACAGTCCGAGGGTCAGCCCAGCCATCAGGCCCGACGCCAGTCCTGACGCCAGTCCGAGGGTCAGCGCCATCAACACTCCAAGTGTCAGCCCCGCCCAGAGATCGTCTCGCAGTAGATGCCAGGGGCGTGCCTCCCTGGAGAGCGGTCGGCTGATTCCGGACGGCAGCCCGGCCATCAGCATGGATGTCGCCCCGTAGGCCAGCCCGGCTGGAAGCCCGATGGCCAGCCCGGACGCCAGTGCGACCGTCAGTCCGACTGGCAGCGCGTTCGCCAGCCCCGCCGCCAGGATGCGTCTTGGGCGGGCGCGTACGGGGAGCCCCAGTCGGCGTGGGGGTCCTGCCTTGGCCTGCGCCGTCACCGCAGCGATGGCGGCGAACAGAATGATCAGGCATGTCGTAGTTCCGGGGCTGGTTGTGGTCCAGGCCATGGAGAGGGTGAGGAGTACAGCGCCGGCGGTCAGTATGGCGTCGAGGGTGCGGACGTGGGTTCGGCCAGCCAGGGGCCACAGTTCGTGCAGCACCAGGTCGGTTTTCGCACCTGCCGAGGCAGGTGCGGTGGGGGCCGGGGTGAGGGCGCCGGTGAGGTGGTGCAGCCATCGGTGGACCTGCTGTGGTGTGTAGGCGCGGGGGTTGAGGTGGGCGGTGGCGGGAGTGAGGCGGGAGGGTGGGTGGGTGGTGGCGGGGATGAAGCAGGCCAGCAGGTGGTCGTCCAGGGCTTGTTCGGTGGTGTAGGCGGTGAGTTCGTCTGGGTTGCCACTGTGGTGGTAGGCGGTGGCGGTCAGGCACAGCCGCCATGGCGTGGACAGCAGGCGTGCCAGGGTGCTGGTGGGGTTCGTGGTCAGGCGGTCGGTCAGGGACTGCCAGCGGGCCGGGTCGTTGGTCCGGGCGGTCAGGTAGGTCACCGCGTCGTGCGGGGGGACGGGGGCAAGGTCGATGCGGGCGGCATCGCGCAGGACGCCGCGGTTGCCGAGGGCGTCCAAGTGGGCGGTGCGGCAGGTCAGCACCACCGGTCCCGGCTCCCCGCGAAGCCGGTAGCCGTCCAGTTGGCCCAGGACGGTGCGGGCCCGCGAGGCCTCGGGGTCGGGGGCGCCACTGACCGGAAGGGGGTCCATCTCGTCCAGGCCATCCAGTACCGGCAGGACCAGGCCGTGGCCGACCAGGATTGCCGCCTGCGCCCGGGAGCAGCCGTGAGCGCGGACCAGACGTTCGGTGAGCAGGATGTCCAGGGGGGTGTCGGTATCCCACAGGGGCAGGGGGATGCGTAGTGGCACCGGGTCGGTCTCGGCGCGGTCCTTGAGCAGCGCGAGGATCAGGGCGAGGGCGGTGACGGTCTTGCCCGACCCGGCCGGGCCGGTGATCACCAGGCGACAGGGCCGGATGGCGCGCCAGTACGCGGCCACATCCGGCACTTCCGTCGGATGCGAGGCCGGGAGCAGCAGGGCAGTGGGTGGGTGGGAGGTGGGAAGGAGTCGGCCTGCGGGGGGTGCGGTGGCGGCACGGCCGGGGGCGGGGCGGAGGGTGTAGGCGAGGTCGATGGGGACGGTGTCGTTGCCAAGGAGCTGTTCGTAGACGCGGCCTTCACCGGTGGCGACCTGCACGGCCAGCGTCGCGGCCCAGCCGCGGGCCTGCTCTGCTTCGTTGCCCTGCTGGCTGCGCAGCGCCAGTACCGAAACCACCAGCGCGGCAACGCCGATCGGCAGGCCCAGCAGCCCCACGGTGTCCGAGAGGCTGAGCCCGCCCCGGGTCAGCTGCACCCCGGCGTAGGCCGCGGTCGCTGCTACTGCTCCCCCGCCGCACCAGCCCACCGTCTGCCATATCCGCCGTTTGCGGCGCCCTCCGATGTCCATGCCCGTGATGATGCCTGCGCGCACCTGGGCTACGCAGTCGCTTCCCGCGCTTGGCCGCCGGTTCCCGGCGCGCGGACAGCCAGCGCACGCCCCTCGGGGTTCTGACCTCGTGGCCACCGTGCTGGGTCCCGGCCCTCGAGGCGGCAGCCCAGAAATGGGCTTACGCCACGGCGGCGGGGACGGCGCCCTCGGTCGTCCAGTCGCCGTCGAAGAGCGTGGCGACCAGGCGGGCGTGAGCTTCGGGGAGTTGGCCGTCGCGGTGTTTGGTGCGGGCTTTGGCGAGCCAGGCGCCGAGCTTGACGGTGTCGCCGTCGACGACGATCTCCTCCCGGGAGGCGGGGGCGCGGCCTTCGCGGTGAAGGAAGAGTTCCAGGAGCTGGACGGTCTCCTCGAAGCTGCGGCGGGTGCGGCGGTCGGGGGTGAGCGGGTTGGTCTGAGGAGTGAGGCGGAGCGCGGTCATCATCTGCCGCTGGCCGGGGGTGAGGGCGGGCCAGGTGGTGAGCTGACGCTGCAGCCAGGACCCGATCTTCACCCCGGCCAGGACCATGTCGCGGGTGAGGGCGGCCGGGTCGGCGCCGGTGGCGAGGTGGGCGCGCAGCAGGTGGTACTTGCGGTGCCAGTCCGCGCCGTGGGGCAGGCGCCAGTCGGGGGCGAGGGCGGTCAGATCCTGCGCGCGGGCCGCGTCGAGCCGGTCGTGGGCGGCGAGGTGGCGTTGTTCGGCGAGCCAGGCCCCGACGGGGGTGGTGGCGGGGGCGGCAAGGTGGCCGTGGGCGCGCAGGTAGTCGGCGGCCGCGGTCAGGCGGGCGCGCCAGGCGGCGGCGTGCTTGTCCCAGATCATGTCGAGCGCGTCGAGTTCGGCGGTCCAGTCGGCTTCGAGGCGGCCGGCTGTCCGGGCGTCGCGCATGGTGGCGACAAAGGTGCCCAGCCGGTAGCCGGTGGGGTCGGTGTAGTCGGCGGGGACGTCGAGGTGGCCCATTTCGTCGCGGTAGTTCTGGGCGGCCGCGAGGCCGAGGCGGCGGCTGCGGGAGACGGGCTGGTCGCGGGGGTCGAAGGAGACCAGGTCCATCGCCTGGGCGATGCGCTCGGGGTGGACGGTGAAGTCGAAACTCCAGCGGCGCGCAATGACCTGGCTGGTCTCGCGGGGCAGGCGGTTGGCCTTGTCCGGCAGGCGCTCCATGATGCGGTGGTCGTGGCCGGCCAGCGCGCAGGCGATCGCCCACACCGGTTCGTAGGCGGTGCCCAGGATGTCCTGGCTGTCGGCGCCGGGCGGGATGTAGACGGGGACGATCAGGGAGGCGGTCTTGCCGGAGACGTCCAGGCGCAGCGCGCGGCCCAGAGCCTGGACGCAGCGCACGACGCTGCGGGTGGGGTCGGCGAAGACGATCGCGTCCACGCTGGGGATGTCGACGCCTTCGGCGATCAGGCGGGAGTTGGCCAGGATCGCGCAGTCGGCGGCCGCGAAGGCGGCGAAGGTGTCGGCGCGTTCGGCGGGGGTGTTCTCTCCGTGCGCGAAGAACATCTGCGGGGTGATGTCGGGGACGAGGCCGGGGTCGGTTCTGGCCAGCAGGCGCAGGGTGTGCGGGAGTTCGCGGGCGAAGCGGCGGGCGTCGGCGACCAGGTTGAAGTAGACCAGCACCTTCTTCAGACCGTGCTCGGTCATCGCGCGCAAGACGGACAGGTGCAGGGCGGTGGTGCGCAGCGCACCATCGTCGCCCTCCTCCCCCGCGGTGTCCGGGGCCGTGCCCGCGGTGCCCGGGGCGGGCATGTTCAGGCGGCGGCGCAGGTCGGCGTCGGTCAGCGTGGGCACCACGATGCGGTAGTCCGCGGCGCGGCCGTCCTCCACCGCCTGTGCGAGCGGATATTCGAAGATTTTTTTGCCGTAGACCTGCTCGTTGTCCATGGAGTTGGCGAACGCATCGACGTCGGAGGCCTGGGGAGTGCCGGGGCGGCGGCGCGGGCGGCTGGTGTCGGCGGACTCAGCCAGCTCCGGGGCGAGGAAGGTGCGGGGGGTGGCGGTCATGTAGAGGCGGCGGTCCGCGTGGATGCGTTTCGCGTCGTTGATACGGGACCACTTCTTGTCCGCGCGCCCGGCGATGCGGTGGGCCTCGTCCATGACCGCGAGATCGAACGCGGGCACCGCGTACCGGGTCTTGCGGGTCTTCTCGATCTTGTCCAGGGAGTCGTAGGTGCAGATCACCGTCAGCGCGGGGATCTGGTCCTCCTCGTCGCCGACCACGGACATCAGCGCGGCCAGGGTGCGCGGGTCGGTGGCCGACATGACGTGAGCGGCGACCAGGTCGCTACGGCCCTCCACGTCCATGGAGGAGACGATCACCATGTGCTCGAGGTGCCCGTCGCGGCGCCACGCCAGCGCCGTCTGCGCGGCCAGGTCCAGGGTGGGCACGACGAACAGGACGAGCCGAGCGTCGAGTTCGTCCGCCAGCCGGATCGACACCAGCGTCTTGCCGGTGCCCGTCGCCGACACGTACAGGGCGCGCGTCCCGGGCCGCCGCAGATGACGCGCCAGCCGCGAGAGGGCCTCGGCCTGGTCGGCGAACAGCCGCCGCCGCTCCTTCGGCTGGTCTGGGGTGAACACAGCGGCCACGGTCATGCGGGCTTCCTCAATCCGAGAACGGGGCGGCAGCCACAGGGCTACCGCGGTCGGGGAGGTCGGCGAGACCCCATTGAAGCCCCACCAACCGAGCATCCTACCAGCCCGCACATCATTCGTACGCGAAAAGTACGGTACTCGTACGCAGAATGTGCGTTTCATGGGATAGGGTTGGTAGCGGAGGTGTCCCATGTCCGAGCTCTTCGACGCGGTCGACGCGCTGATCGCGTCCCGGTCCCCGCTGCCGCCGCCGGCCGAACGCAGGCGACTGCGGCAGGCGCACGCCCTGACCCTGGACGAGGTGGCCGCGGCCCTCGACGTCCGGCGGGCGACGATCGGCGGCTGGGAATCGGGCAAGGCCGAGCCAAGGCCCCCGCAGCGGGAGGCGTACGCGCGCCTGCTCGCCCAACTCGCCCTCCTCTACCCGGCCGTGGAGACCGCAGCCCCGCAGCCCGAGGCCCCCGCACCGGAGGCGTCCGGTGCGACGGCAGCGCGACCCGTGAAGGCGACGGGCACGCCCTCCCCCGCGCCCACCTCTTCCCTCGCACCCTCGCCCGTTCCGGCCTCCGAGTCCGGGGACGCGGCCCAGGCGCCGCATCCGACGCCTGCTGCCGCGCCGTCCCGTCCGTCCTCGCGGCGTCCGGGCGCGCCGAAGGCCGCTGTGCGTACGCCCGACGCCGGGACCGTGCACGGACATGGTCCGCTGCTGGTCCTGAATGCCGACGCGGACGGTCAGGTGACCGGCTACGGCGTCGAGGGTCTGCTCCTGGACGTGCCCGCCAAGTCCCTGCCCGACCTGGTCGAGTGGGCGCTGAGCGAGGCGCAGTTGGGGGCGGAGCGGCTGCACGGTTCGGGCAAGGATGCCGACCCGCTGCTGGTCCTCACTCCGGCGGCGTGTGAGCGCTACGGTCTGCCCGCCCAGCTGCCGGAGGCGGCGAGGCTCGCCGGGCGGCTTCCGGAGGGGCACAAGGTGCTGGGCCAGCTCGAGCGTGCCGAGTGGCAGCTCACCAAGCGGGGATTCGGCCCGTGGGCGCGGATCTACCGTCCCGTACAGGGGGGCCGGCGCAGTTGCGTGCAGCTGTGCATCCCCTCCTGGCACGCCCTCGACGACCGTGCCTGGGGACATGCCGCGCGGCTGGATCCGGCGGAACTCGCCCGGGTGCTGGGCGTGTACGCGCAGCGGGTCGTGACACCGGTGGGGACCACCGCGGTGACGGGGCTTCACCTGATGACGGCGCTCAATCCGCCGACCCGCGCGAGCGAGCCCGACGCCGACGGCAAGCGGCACCGCGAGCTGCGGCCCGGCTCGCTGGGAACCCAGGCTCTGGATCCGGCGCCGTGCGAGGCGACCGACGGTCACCCCGTCCTGGCGCACCTGCCCCGCTTCCACGTGCGCGGGCCCGACGAGAAGCTGATGGAGGAGGCCTACGACTGGGCGCGGGAGATGACGGAAGCCGAGTGCATGCAGCGCTTCCTGGTGGGCATCGACGTGAACCTGGCGTTCGGCGCGGCCGCGAACGGCGCGGTCGTGGGCCTGGCCACTCCCCCGGTGCACGTCGTGCGTCCGGCGTTCGATGCGGCGGTGCCCGGCTCCTGGCTGGTCGACCTCTCCCACGTCGACCCGTCCCGGGTGAAGATCGGCAAGCAGTGGAGCAACCTGGACGGCGACCTGCTGCCCAGCGCGTTCACGCCGACCGGCGAACGCCCCACCGGTCCGGCCTGGTACGCCACCCCGACGGTGGCCTACGCCGTCGAGCTGGGCTATGACGTCGCCCCGCTCGAGGCCTGGCTGCGCCACGACAGCGGCCGGTACCTGGACGGCTGGTACAAGCGGCTGCGTGACGCCTACGTCGCCACCATGGCCGATCTGGGGGTGGGCGAGAAAATGGGCCCGCGCGAGTTCCTTGAGGCCATGGACGGCTACAAGCAGCGCGATGCGGAACTGGCGATCGTCCTGGACGCGGTGAAGATGACCGTCAAGGGCGGCATCGGCAAATTGCAGGAGAAGGCGCGCGGCCAAGGCTGGAAGCCGGGCAACACCTGGCCCGCGCTGGCCCGCCCGACCTGGCGCCCCGACATCCGCGCCGCCGTCATCTCCCGCGCCCGGATCAACATGCACCGCAAGATGCTCAACCTCGCCGCGGCCACCGGCCGCTACCCCATCGCGGTCCTCTCGGACTGTGCCGTGTACGCCGCCGACGGACCCAGCCCGCTGGACGTGCTGCCCTACGGCGCCGACGGCAAGACCGTCGCGGGCAGCTTCCGCCTCGGCGTGTCCCCGGGGATGGTCAAGCACGAGGGCACCCAGAGCGTGCTGTGGGGGGCGGAGAAGTCCGAGGAGCTCGGCGGCGACGGCCACATCGCCAACCTCGCCCGCTACATCAAGACCGGCCGGGCCGACGGCCCGGACACCGGGAAATAGAAGGGGGACAGCATGGTCACCGTCGCGGAAGAACTCGAGCGGGCGGTCCACGGCGCGTTCACACGCCCCGTTCCCAAGTCCGCCGGGGCGCAGATGCGTTACCTCGTCAAACAGCACGGCGGCAGGACGAAGCCGGTGGCCGAACTCCTCGGCGTCAGCCAGCGCACCGTGGAGCGCTATGTGAACAACCAGATCAAAACCCCCCGCCCGCAGCTCGCCGACCGACTGGGGGCCGAGGTCCTCGCCCGCTGGCAGCCGCAGGTCAGAGCCCGGGCCAGGCAGGCCGCGGTCACCACGAGCGGCATCATGATCGACGTCCAGGGCCGGTTCGGCTACACCGCCGCCGACGGCAGCACCGACCAGTCCCGCGTCCGCCACCTCACCCTCCCCCTCCCGCCCCACCACGCCGCACGCCTCCTCCAGGCCCAGCAGGACGGCACCGACGAGGACGACCTGCGCCAGATCGCCGCCGAAGCCCTCGGCGAGGTCTACTTCCGCGACAACGGCCGCCGCGCCCACGGCCTCGAAGTCGAACTCACCGACCTCGTCGACCTCCGGTTCGAGCTGTAGACGAGAACAGACACCCCGGCGACGCGTTGTGCCTTCAGGGCAGGTGTCTACAATGCCGCGAGCCGCTGAGGCGGATGACCGATCTGACGCCGGGGCTACGGGTGTGCTGAGGAAAAAGATGATCTCTGTGACTGTGGGGTGCACGGTCCTGGCGGCTGGTGGGCCTGCCAAGGAGCACAATGATCTTCCTTCTTGAGATCTTCGTCTGGGGGGCTGCTGCCGCCCGCACCCTCGTGACCACGTGGTGGCTCGCGATCCCCGCCCTGGTCGTACTCCTGGGCCTCGGCTTCAGCAAGATGCGGGACTGGCGTCAGGTCGTACGCTACGAGGCCGACGTCAAGGCGGGCCGTGTGACACCCATCCTCGACCAGCTCTGCGACGACTGCCGGAACCGGGGCATCTCCCTCACGATCTGCGATGCGTGCAAGGAACGTCTCTCAGCCGCCTGACCGACTGGCCCCTTCGGGGGCCTGTCAGCGCGTAAGCGCGCGGGGCCTGCCAGATAGAACCGTCAGGCAGGAGGTGGCAGGAACTCGCCCGTCGCAGATCGAATGGGACGACTTCGACGAACTCACCAACCTCGATAAGGACTCTCGGCATCTGCGGTCGCAGCGGCAGCCAGCCCCGACCGACGGTGTGGGGCTGCCGAACAACATCACGACCAGGGATTCAGCCCAACGATTTTCCTGCCGTCCACAGCGGGAGGAGTTTCCCTAAGCCGAGTGACTACGCCACCGCTTCCGGAGCGACCTCACAGACTGACGCCGCCGCGGCCGCCCCGCCCCAACTTCCTCCTGGCAGCTGCGATGGCAACTGCCTTGATCCTGATCTCGTCGAGGCTCGGCTCTTCGACGACTGGCGCGGCAAGGCTGACGCCCTTGGGAGCCAAGATTGCCTGAACGCTCGCGACGTAGCCGCGAAGCTTGCTGACATTTCGTGCGTAGACCGCCTCACCGAGCATGCGTGTCGTGTCGTTGAGCACAAGCAACGGAGTCGGGTGCAGGGCGTACTTGGCCGCCTTGACGACGGCTGACAGGTGCTTGTCACCGCGCGCGGCTTCGGCGGCGATCTCCCCTACCCAGCCCTCGATGCCCGAACCGGGCAGCATTGCCTTCCCCAGGGCGTCTATGGTCCCTGCCGCCGTCCGCTCTCCCGCATGTACGGGCTCGTCTGCCTCCTGCTGGATCAAGTCGTCGGAGAGTCCGCAGGAGACCCAGTTGTGGGAGCGCATCATGACCGCGATCCAGGCCGCGTTGTCGATGAGGCTCTGCAGCTCACGATGAGTGCTCGGCACCGTGCACGGTGAATCCGGCGGGAGGAACCCTCGCAGCTGTCCGACCAGTTCCGTCGCTGTCGCCTTGAGTTCGGCCTGCATGGTGAGGTCCCCGAGCATGCCGCGGGCCCGACGGGCTGTGCGCAAAAGCTGGAGAGCCGTTTCCTCACGGCTTCTGGCGGTCTCCGGTCCGCTCGTGAACTCCGGTCGTTCTGGTCCGGTCGGAGTGGTCTCGGCCATGTGCCTTCTCCTCTCTGCTGAGGGTCCGGTGCGACTCTATTGCGGGTGCGGCAAGATCGAGTTTCCTGTGGGCAGGAGGCTTCTGAGGGTTCGCACGGGTCGTTTGTGGTGAGCTGGCCTGGCACAACGGGGCGAGGACCGTCAGTGCGGTGGCGCGGGCGGGGGTGAGAGCGTTTCTGGTGGCGCGGTGGCGTTGTTCTGCGCACCAGGCGCCGACAGGAGTGGTCACCGGGGCGGCGAGGTGGCCGCGAGTGCGGTGGTCGTCGGCGGCGGCGGCGAAGTGAGCACGCCGGGAGGCGTCGGGCTTGCCCCCAGATCGTGTCGAGGGCATCGAGTTCGGCGGTGGAATCGGGGTCGAGACTGCCGGCGCTGCGGGCTTCTCACATCCTGAGGCCTGTGCGTGCTGGACGCGCAGAGCGTGAAACCTCCGCGAACGTGCCCGCGGCCGGCCAAGGCATTGATGCCGGCAAGAAAATCGCAGGTCGCAAGTGTCATATCGGAGTGGACACTCTCGGTCTGCTCCTCGCTGCCTGGGTCACCGCGGCAAGCGTTTCCGACAACGTCGGCGGCATGCACCTGATGTCCCACATCGCCGCCACTCACCCTCGCGTGACCAAAGCATGGGCCGACACCGGCTACCGCACCAAAGCCATCGACCACGGCGCCCGCCTCGGCATCGACGTCGAAGTCGACCAACGCGAGTCGGGCGTCAAAGGCTTCAAGGTGATCCCGCGGCGCTGGATCGTCGAGCGCGCCTTCGGCTGGCTCATGCATCACCGCCGCCTGGCCCGCGACTACGAAACCGACCCCCACCGCTCCGAAGCCATAATTCACGTCGCAATGATCGACCTCATGAGCCGACGACTCACCAGCGAATCCACCCCCAACTGGCGCGACACCTGAACCTCGAACCAAACAACCTCGCCGGGAAAAACACTCTTTAAGAGGTCGTTTTCATCTTGAGTGCGGCACTCTGGGTTGGTTTGTTCCGCCTCTTGGTGTGTTGCTGGTGAGTCTGTGGAGGCGGTTCTTCTCGGTGAGGCTGGAGGTGTGACGGATGGGATGAAGGTCTGCTTGCGCCTGTCTCATTCCAGGACGTCCAGGTCTGTTCCGTGCTTCGACGCGGCAGGGTGCACGCCTGGGCGCACGCCCCCGGGCAGCGGTATGTCCAGGTCATGACGGAACGTCGTGCGTATCCGAGTGATCTGTCCGATGCCCGCTGGGAGTTGATTGAGTCGGTGCTGTCAGCCTGGCGCTTCGAGCGTCGCGGCCGGGCTCTGGACTTCGGCCGGCCCCCGAGGCATGACCTGCGCGAGATCATGAACGCGATCCTCTACGTGGATCGCACCGGCTGCCAGTGGGCCTATCTCCCGCACGACTTCCCACCGCATCAGAGCGTCTACGGCTACTTCGCCAGATGGCAAAAGGACGGTGTCTTCGCCCAGCTCAACGGTCTGCTGAGGGAGTTGGTGCGCCAGCAGGAAGGAAAGAGCCCCGAGCCCTCGGCCTGCGTGATCGACGCGCAGAGCGTCAAGACTTCCACCAGTGTCCCTGCCGCGAGCCAGGGCATCGATGCGGGCAAGAAGATCGTGGGCCGCAAACGCAGCATCATCACCGACACCCTCGGCCTGCTGCTGGCGGTGCTGGTCACCGCGGCCGGCGTCCAGGACTCCACCGCCGGAAAAACCCTCCTGGACCAGGCCGCCGCCAGCCACCCCGGCCTACGCAAGGTCTGGGTCGACGGCGGCTACCGTCAGCACCTCGTCGAGCATGCAGCCACCCTCGGCATCGACATGGAAATCACTCAACGCAAGCCCGGGACCAGGGGATTCACCCCGATCCCGAAACGCTGGGCAGTCGAGCGGACCTACGGCTGGCTGATGCTCCACCGCCGCCTGGCCCGCGACTACGAAACCCTGCCCGCCCGCTCCGAAGCCATGATCCACATCGCCATGACCGACCTCATGGCCCGCCGCCTCACCAGCGAGAACACCATCTCCTGGCGCGACCCGACACCAGCACACCAAAGCCGCATTCAGGGATGAAACAACAGGATGAAACGACCTCTAAGAGAGGCGATGGGTAGCTGACCTGCTCTCTGCACGGCGTCGGCATATGGCGTCTTGTCACAATTCGGCGCCGAAGGTGACGATCGTCTGCTGTTACTCGACGGGCTGGCAACCATGCAACCTATGCAACGATCGCGAACCCGCCCGGCCTACCCTCATCTACGTAGTCCTGCAGGTCGCCACCGTGGCGCTGGCGCTGTGGCTGTCCAAGCAGTCCCAGGTGACGCGGCTGTACCCCGCGCTGATCGCCTTGGCCCCCACCCTGCCGGGCGCCTACCTGGCCTGGGCGGCCTACCGTGACGACCGCCGCGAGGCCGCAGCGGATACTGACGCAAAGGCCAAAACGCTGGCTGCCGCCGTGGCCGCGGCCGAGACCCGACAGCGCGCCCAGCTGATCGGGCCCGGCGCTCATCGCATCGATGTGGCCTTCCATCAGCGCATCGAGCCCGCGAACAACGCAACCGGCGCCGCCCCTCACGGCCACCTCACCGACATCGTCACCTACTACCAGGGCCTGCGCCCCGCTCGTCTGGCCATTACCGGCGAACCGGGCGCCGGCAAGACCCTGCTCGCCTTGGACCTCATCCTCGGCATGCTGACCCACCCCAGCCGCACCGACACCGACCCTGTCCCGGTCCGTTTCTCTCTGGCCGGCTGGGACACCGACCGCCCTCTGCAGGAATGGCTCGCCCACCAGGTCCACCAGCAGTTCCGGGACCAGGGCATCACCCTCGCCGACGCGGCCGTGCTGGTGGACAGGCACCGCATCCTGCCGGTGCTAGATGGCCTGGACGAGATGGACACCGACGCCAACCCGGCCGGCCGCCGCCGCGCCGCGCGCGCCCTGCAGGAACTCAACGACTACCAGCACTCCACCGGCAGCGCTCCGGCCATCCTCACCTGCCGCATCACCCAGTACGAGGACCTGGCCGCCCTGGACCTGCGGATGCGTGAGGCCGCCCGTATCGAACTCGACCCCGTCTCCCCGGGCCAGGCCGCCGCGTATCTCACCTCCCGTAGCACCAGCCCCGACCGCTGGAGGCCTGTCATCGACATGCTCACGACCGCGCCCGGCGGCACCCTGGCCCGCGCTCTTGCCACCCCCTGGCGCCTCAACCTGGCCGCTACCGCCTACGAAGAACGCCATCCCGACACGCTCGCCTACCTCCGCGAACCGGACCACCTGCTCACCATGGGCTCCCCCAGCGCGGTCCGCGACCACCTCCTCGCCCGCTACCTGCCCGCGGCCGCCCATCAGCACCCCACCCGCCCTGGCCGCTACCGCCCCGACCAGGCCCACCACTGGCTCGCCACGCTCGCTGCCCACCTCACCACTACCATCCCCACATCAGCCGGAAGCGGCACCGACATCGTGCTCCACCAGCTGTGGCCCATGGCCGGTCCCCGACGCGTCCGCACCGCCGACGCCCTGCTCGCTGCCCTCCTTGCCCTCGCCTTCGCCGCACTGCCCCTAGCCCAGACCCGTATCGGCTTCTCACCCCGCCAGCAGGTCAGCGCCGCAGGGTTCGCACTCGTCGCCCTGGGAACTGTCTGGCGGGCCAGCGGCGGCATCATCCCAGACCCTCGTGGGCTGGCTCAGTGTCGGGCCCGTGACCGGACTCGCGGGCTGGCTCGCGACCGGACTCGCGGGCCGGCTCGTGGGCTGGCTCAGTGTCGGGCTCGCGACCGGGCTCATGGTCGGGCTCGTGACCGGACTCGCGGCACCCCTGAGTGCTGCTCCGCCAACAGACCCGCGCTATCCAGTACGAGACGATCTCGTGGTCGGGCTCGTGGGCGGGGTCGGTGTCGCGCTCGCGACCGGGGTCGTGGGCGGGGTCGTGGGTGGGCTCCGCGCCGGGTTCGCGGTCGGGTTCGCGGGCGAACTGGGTGCCGGGTTCGCAGGCGGGCTCATGGTCGGGCTCGGCGCCGGGTTTGCGATCGGGCTTGCGGGCGGGCTGTACTGGCTCACTGGGGTTGGCCGCCGCTACCTGGTCTTCCTCTGCTGTGCCCGAACCCGGTTGCCCTGGCATCTCGGAGCCTTCCTGCAGTGGGCCTACGAGGCAGGAATCCTGCGGATCTCCGGTGTGGCGTACCAGTTCCGCCACCGGGAACTACAGGACTGGCTCACCGCACACCCCACTCTCTGACCACGGCTCCCTACCGGATGTCGCACTGCACGATGGTGTGCAGCGCAGTGAGCTGGCGGTGGGCAGAGAGCTGCTGAACGAGGAAGGGCACGCGGGCTGCTTCGGCGGTTAGACCTCGATGTACGCGACGACCACGACGGTGCGCAGCGCGGTGACGAAGTACACGACCCGGACGGATCGCCAGACCCGGCTGGGGACGGGATCTTCATCCGGCCAGCCCCATGGCCCGACGCTCAGCCCGCCACGAGGTTCGCGCACTCGCCAACTGAAGTGCTCAGTCAGACCGCTTCTGTGACTCAGCACTTCAGTTGGCTACATGACAACCCGTTTCGGGACCGCCTGTCACGGTTTGAGAACAGCACACCAGTCTGCCCGTGGAGCTCCGGGCGAGCTGGCAAGTATCAGAGTTGTGAACTCAGCTACGGGGCGAAGCGGTCGGCGCTGGCTGCAATTGGCGACTGGCGTGTGCGCGGGATCGGTAGCCGCGGCATTGGTATATGCGGTCTGGCAGGTATCGCGTGGACAGCTCGAACCTGCGGATTGCGCAACGGTGGTGGGTGTCCCTCTCGCCGTAGCCAGCCTGGTGGTAGGTCTTGCGCAATTGCGCGCGCCGCGCGACGGTGCTGACGCGGCGCGTGCGAAGGAGCAGGCGGCAACGCTGGCTCGCCTGGTGGCCACGAGCGAGGGTCTGGTCCTCACGCAGCTGCTGGGCAGCGACACTGCGCGGATCGACCTGCACTACGACCGTGTGCCGAGTCCGGGGCGGGCAGCACAAGCGCCGGTGGCCGGGCTCGCCGTTGCGGACCCCCCTACGGGGCTCCCAGACATCACGGCCTACTACCGCTCCACTCGCCCGGCTAGATTGGTCATCACCGGCGCCCCAGGCGCTGGCAAGACCGTGCTCGCTCTGCAACTCCTGCTCGGCCTGATTGCAAAACGTGACACCGTTGACCCGGTGCCGGTGCGGGTCCCGCTGGCTCAGTGGGACACTGACATTCCCCTACGCGATGTTCTCGTACAACGGCTGGTCGATGCTTTCAAAATGCAGCGGGCAGTTGCCGAAAATCTCGTCGCCCACGAGTTGGTCCTTCCGCTGCTGGACGGCCTGGACGAAATGGATCCGCCCCTGACTAACGGCGACCCCGACCCGACCGCACCCAGGGCCCGCGCCGCACTGGAGCAACTCAGCAAATATCAGAATGCTGGGGCGGCGGCGCCACTGGTGCTCACCTGCCGCACCGCGCACTATGACGCCCTTGCCACGATGGATCCCCTGTTGGACTCGGCCCGTATCGCTGTAGCCCCGGTAGACGCCTGCCCGGCGGTTGCCTACCTGGCGGCCCGCGCTCGCGACCTGCCGCGCTGGCAGCCCCTGCTGAATCACATCACCACTCAGCCGGGTTCCGTGCACGCGGTACTGCTGTCGACGCCGTGGAGGCTGTGTCTGACCGCCACCGTCTACCACCGCAGTGGTGACCCCGCGGAAGTACTCGCCCACACTACCCCTGGCGACCTCGACGACCACCTCTTAGGCCGCTACATCACTGCCGTCACCTCGGCAGCCGGCGAAGACGCCAACCCTCACAGATACGACCCGCGCCAGATCCACCACTGGCTCCACCAACTCGCTACCCACCTCGCCCCGACTCCCTCCACTCCGGCCCGCACCGACATCGACCTGGGCAGTCTGTGGCCACTGGCCGGACAAGCTCTGGTCCGTACTTGCGGCGCCCTTCTGACCACCCTGATCATTTTCCTTCCTTTGCCTTTCGTGCTCTTCGCCCAGGTCACCACGACCGTGCATTTATCCTTTATGTTCCCGATTCAGGTCACTGTGCCCGTGGCCTACATCGCCTCCGGCGGTATCGGAGTTTTAGCCCTGATGATCGGGATCAATTACATAGTCGCCGGACCAGGAGATGCGGGGCGTCTCGGTCTTCGCCGGCTGGCGACCGCCGAAGGGTGGAGGCAATTAACAAACGACCTGGTGATGGGGACGCTGTTCACGCTGTTCTGCGGGGGGATCACCTACCTGTTCGCCTTGTATGTGGTCGTGCTGCCCGTCGGTTTGATGTTCGGAATGGCGACCGTGCAGACGGTCGCGCTGGGGACCGGGCTGGCAGGGGGGCTGGCATGGGGGGTGTTCTTCTTGCTGGTGGCGGTGACACAGGCATTGGGCGCAGCGCAGAATTCCGCTGCCAAGCCCGGTGCGGTCATCGGCGAGAACGCACGGCTCGGTCTGGTTGCGGGCCTAGTGGCTGGGCTGATAGTCGGGTTGGCGTCGGGACTGGCCGTAGGGCTGACGGTGAGGCTGTGCGGCGGGATTGCGGCTGGCCTGGCAGGCAGCCTCCTTTCCGCGAGCTGTGCGTGGAGATACTTGGTGTTCCTTTTGTGCGCTTTTAGGAAAGTGCCGTTCCGCCTGGCCCGGTTCCTCGACTGGAGTTGCCACACAGGGTTGATGCGGTACTCAGGTCCGGCCTACCAATTCCGGCATCGCGAGTTGCAGCTGTGGCTCGCAGCCCACCCGGACCCCGTCACCTGACACCCGCATGGGTCACGATCATCTGCGCAGCCCAGGGATGCCACCCATCAGGCCTTCCGGCATGCGGGCCCTCGATCCGCCAACTCGGGCTTTTTGATCTGGTGGTATTTCACGTACAGCAAGAACCGCTTCATCGGCGACACCTCTGGCCGATATGAGCTGGCCAACCGTGTTGACCGCACCGCAGGGAAGTCCATGAACGGCGAGGGCACCGGATCTCATGCGCCCGCGTGCACGTATGCCGCCCAGTGGTGCGGCTGGCCCGGCAGTCGTCGGCGCAGCTCACGGACGGCACGGTGCAGAGCGTGTGCGCTGTCATCAGGGCCGTCAGACCTCCCCATGCTGTGTTGATAGAAGGTTCGGGTCACCTGTTCAGCGTGCACGCTATCGATCTCCCAGAGTGTGCCCACCGCAGCAGGAAATCCCGCCAGCAGGAACGCGCTTGCGATGTGAATCGCCTCATCGCTGAGCCGGTCCGAGGTACGTGCCGTACCGCATGCCGTGACAAAGGCCAGACGGGCTGCAGCTGGCCGGGCCCGGCAGATCTCCACAATGGACAGCCGCTCACCGGCCGGTAGGTCTAGCCAGGCGCCAGACGGCTCAGCCGGATCGGCGGAGGCGTGGCAGCCGAAGTGCGCCCACCGGACGCCCTCGAGCGCGTCGAGCACGGCGGCGCGTGTGGCAGCGGCACCAACGAGCGGAGCTGGCGCCTCGAGCACTTCGGCAGCGTAGCGGGCCGCTGCCTCCACACCGGGCAGCTCGTCGTCGGAGACCGCGACGACAAGGGCACCGTCAGAGGGGGTATCCGCGCGCCGCTCGCGCTGCGCAGCCTGTCTGCGCGCGTGTGCCAGAACCTGGAACCCTGGCACGTAGGACGACACAACGGCTTCGAGCGCGGCACCGCACCCCTGTAAACCGCAGTCCGCGATAGTGCACTGAGCAGCATGCAGGGGCAGGACGTTGAACGCCCCTGTTGGCACCCACCATATCCGCGGCCAGTCCCCGCCCTCAGATACCGGCGCTGCTATGCCCAGGTGGTCCAGTACAGGGCGGGCAATGCTGTGCCACGTCCAGGACAGGCACCGCTGGAGCGTCGCCGCAGCATCCATCAGCTCGGCGGGGGACGGCCGGAACCTACCTCGGGCATTGATCGCCTGGATCGCATCGCGCAACTGCCTGGCCTGCTTCGCCAGCTCGTGGCTCTCAACATCGAGGAGAAATGCTGTGATCGACTGCTCCGTGACGACGACGGCCTGACAGAGAGACTTACTTTCCAGCAGCAGCACCACTGGCCCGTGGGAGGCCAGACCGCGCAACTGGCCGGCGGTGAGCGGATGGAGGAAGCTGTCGAACCCGGGCAGCCCACGGATGCGTTCGACGAGGTCGTCGAGGGAACGTGATGCCTCCAGTGCCTCGAACCGGGTCCGCTCGGGGACACGACCAGCAGGAGCGGTGATGCGTTCGGCAAGTTGCTCGAACTCGCCCGCCAGTTCGGGGTACGCGGTCCGCAGAGCCGTGAGATCGGCCCGCGTCTCGATCCGTCGAGAGAGCAGCAGGCCTCGCCCACGTTCCAGCACCTCAAGGGCCCGGTCCACGTCAGGGCCGGTAGCGGGTCTCGCGTGGGCAAGGGCGGCGCGTGGCAACGCGGTCAGGTCGAATCCCGGCACCCGCATATGGCCGCGGTCATCTCGGAGGCCGATCACCAGCAAGACTGCCGCGATGGTCGTCCGAAGCACCCCGTCAAAGGACATCAGCCCATGCTCGGCAGACTGCTGGTCACTGCCCCGGTCAGTGATCCGGGACAGAATCCCGACGGCCGCATCCAGATGGGAAAGCGCGACGCGGAAGCGTGGATCTGTCCCCTTCATGGCATGGGTCGCCCTGTCCATCTCCAGGTGTGCGTGGTACACGGGCGCGATCGCCGCGGCATCGACTTGCGCCTGGTCACCGTTTGGACGCGGCAGATGCCGGAGCCGTCGCATCGCATCCGCGATGGGGTCGGCAGGTTCCGTGCTCTCCTGGACGGCGTCATCCTGAGGCTCTGGCATTTCCACGGGCGGAGGGAGTTGAAGGATGATGTCCAGGGCCCGCGCGGCTTCAAGCCGCAGGCTGTCAGCGGAGTCTTCGAAGCCTTCCAGAGCAAGGACGTCGGCGGCGTCCAGGGCCTCGGCAAGGAGCGGCAACGCGCGCAGCGGCATGTCCGAGAACCCTTGGGCCCGCTGGATGAGCGCGCGGGCAAGCGCCCCCGCAGCGTAGTTCCGTTTGGGGTGACCGGGCTGGCACTGGGCGAGCGTTGCCCGGCATCGGTCCACCTGGTCATCGGTGATACTCCTGTGGAGCCCACCATTGGGGCCGATTCCGTTCACCAAGTTCAGGTAGCTGTCCCCCATCACGTCGAGCCCCAGCTCGCGTGATACATCACCGCCCACGCTGGTGCCGAGATCTTTAAGCCGCACAGCGATCTGCCGGGCCCGGTCGAGCTCAGCTGGATCATGGCCGAGCAAATAGTTGACGACAGCGTTGTGGAATTCGAGATCAGCGATCAGGACGGCTTTCCGGACCTCATGTCCCGGGTCCTCGGCTTCGGCACCGTCGTCCTCCTGGGTCTTGGCGGCTGACGCGTCCCGCGCGGTCGCCTCGGCCAGAACGGCTGCGGCCTCGCGCGCGGCTGCCGGGTCGCTGCGGTCCATCGAGATCAGCGTCAGGGTCTGAGCCAGCAAGAAGTCGGTCAGTGCAGAGCTCTCGGGCGAGTGCGCGTGGGCGTAGCGCAGCAGCGCTGCGGCTTCATTGCCAGTGGCCGGGTCGCCGGTCGAGCCGAACCGGTCGCGGAGGACAGCACCGAGGTCCTCCGACAGGTATGCCCGCCGCACAGTGTCGTCTTCGGGGATGAGCCCCATGGCCTCACGCATGATGGCGATGTTGTGATCGCTGGCGGGGTCGTCGGGCTGCAAGCCGGCGTACTTGGACAGCAAGGTTGCGGAGAGCGCGAGTTCCGGATCATCGACGGTACCGTCTGGCTCGCAGTTCACGGCATCGACGACGGCGATCTGCAGGGCTATGCGGTAATGGCCGTCTGCCAGGAAGCCGGTCAGCGTCAGGTCGGGCGGTGCGATGGCAGCGGTCTCTGCCGCCAGGGAATCAGCTTCCGCTTGCAGTTCGGCGGCCCTGCCAGGCTCAGATGTACGGAGCTCGCAGGCCCGAGTGCCCACGAGGCCGGCCAACACAGCGACGTACAGGTGACGGCGCGGGTCATCGGCAGGGACAGCGCCGAGAGCCGAGCGGAACCGTCCGATCTGCTGTTCGGAGACCGCATATTCGAGGGGGTCACCTGATGACTTGACCCATGCCACCATGCTGTCCAGGAGTTCGGCGAGTTCCCCACCGATCTGCAGAGTCTCCCTTTGTCCGCCAGCGTGTTCCTCAAGTGTCGCCGGGTCGTCAAGGAAGTCGCCCGAGTCGAGGAACGCGTCGACATCCAAGAATAAGTCGGCGTCGGGGAAGTCGAAGTCGTCTGCCAATCCGAGGCGAGTGAGGAAGTCGAGGCCGTAGTGTCGGGTCGCGTCAGCTCCCGGCTCCTGGGCCCGCAGGTCGGCTGCCTCACGTGCTGCTGCCGCGTCCCCGCGTTCGTGGGCGAATGCCTCCAGGGCGTCGGCCAGTGCAGATATGACTGCGATACGGGATGGATGGCCGACCGGGGTGGCGTCGAGGGCCGCACGCAGCCGACGTACGGCGCCGGCGATCCATCCGGCATGGTGATTGAGCATGCCGATGCGTGTGGACATCAGCCCCATCTGCAGGTCGAACTGCCCCGTCCACGAGGTCGCGTAGCCTTCGAGCCACCGCACGGCGCTCAGCAGATCCCGGGTCTCGGGCGGGAGCGGTCCAGAGGGCATGGCATCGATCATCCGGTCGACTTCGTTGAGCGGGGGCCGCCCGAGTACCTGGGCGGCGTGGACCATCGTGCTGAGGGCAATGGCGGCTGTCTCGGCCACGTCTGGGTCCATGCGCTCGGGCCCGCTCGCGGACAGCACGTCGCACACCACCTGCCCGTGCCGGGCAGCGCGGGCCAGTGCGTCGGGATCGGCGTCCAGTTCGAACCGGGTCAACTCGATCTCGAGGGCCTTCAATTCCAGCTCGGCATTCGGGGCAAGTTCGAGCGGAAGGAGCCGCCTCGCCTGCGCGGACCAGGCTAATGCGCGCTGCAGCGCAGCCATCTGCCCAGCGTCCCCGGACCAGGGCTCGGAGGCGGCCGAGTGGTGGGCGTCGGCGACGAGCTGCGCGAAGCGGGCCTCGACAAGCGGGGCAGCATCGGCATCCTCGACGGCGACCGCCGGCAACACCATGTGCTCAGGTGCACGCGGGTACAGGAAGCCGAACGCGGCGCTCACGACGGCAGTGTTCAGGGCCGCGTCAGGGTCGCTGGGTCCCAGGTGCCGGAGATGGAACGTCCACAGGACAGCGTGGACCACCTCCAGGTTGATAGCTGCCTCCGGCCACGGGGCCGCCCTGCAAAGCAGCGCGAACGCCTCCTCGACGGCCTCAGGAACACGCAAGGGCGCGGGACTGTCGGTCTTCCGCGCGGTCAACAGCCGTGCCAGAACGCGGTTGTGAAGTTCACTCACCGACTCAACGTAGTGTGGCGTAGCGTGGTATTTCATAAATTCGGCAGGATCCGCGGGGGGCACCGTGTTGCGCGACGCCAGGAACAGAAGCGCCTACGAGGATGCTCTCGAATACCTCTGCCGCCACGCGGAGTCATTGCGCACAGCCTTCAGCCCCGCTGACTGGACCAGGTACTTCACCGCCGTCCGCGACACTCAACCCGCAACCGACGCCTGGCGCTCAGCCATCCTCAGCCTTCACACAGCGGCCGTAGATGCCAACATCCCGGGCGGCCTCGGCCTGGGCTCCACGATGTCCGTCGGCGACTGGCCAGCCGGGCCACCGCCCAGAGCAGTCGGCTGGGTCTGCCCCACCGGCGGCTGCCCTCGCGTGGACCTGCCGGACGGCAACACCCTTGATTCGCCCGGCCCGCTGTGCGCACTCACCGGCGGGCCACTCCGCCCAGTGGACTGAGTTAGAGGTCGTTCTCTTTCCGAACCTTGTGTGCGGATTCCGCTGGTCAGACATGGGATGGCATCTGTCGCGGAAGTCTCGGCTTGTTGCCGGTCGAGATGTTGCGGGGGTGGCGGATGCCGTCGATGCGGGCGGTTCTGGAAGCGCGGCGGAAGGCCGCGGTGGTGCGGGTGGAGGAGCTCGAAGCCGAACTGGAGCGGGTGCGGGCGGACTTGGCGGACGCCGAAGAAGTCCTCAGGCGTCGGGTGATCGGGCTCGAGCAGTATCTGGAGGCGCTGGCCGAGGAGGAAGCGCCGGCCGTGGTGGTCGGCGGGCCGTCGCGGAAGAAGCCGGTGGGTCCGCGCCGTGCGGTGCCGCATCGGGAGAACGCGGTCGGGGTCGAGGATCTGTCGGTGGACTACCGGGCGGTGATGGCTGCCGCGGCGGAGGCCGGAGTCGAGGGGTTGGGTGCCCGGCGGACAGCGGTGGTACTCGGCTGGGACAGTGCCTCCGTCTCACGCGTCGAGGGTGCGAGAGCACGGTTGAAGAGGCTGGTGGAACGGGGCTGGCTGGTGGAGGCGAAGCCGGGAAGGTTCACGACGCCGCCGTCGGAACAGGTTGATCATGTCGGGCGGCCAGACGGCGGCTCATGAGTGCGATCATCGACCAGCGGATGACGGCTTCGCTGGTGTCGGTGCGTCGCTCGTAGTCCCGGACCAGACGCCGGCTGCGCAGGAGCCAGGCGAAGGATCTTTCGACGACCCAGCGGCGGGGCAGTGCCTGGAAACCTTGGACGTCCTCATGACGGCGGACGACGTCGAGGACGAGCCCGAGATGCCGGCTGGTCCAGTCGGTGAGGTGGCCGGTGTAGCCGCCGTCGGCCCAGACCCGCGTCAGCCGCCGAAAGCCCTCCTTTGCCGCGGGCAGAAGGATCCGGGCGGCGTCCCGGTCGGTCGTGGACGCCGGTGTGACCAGCACGTTCAGCAGAAGTCCGAGCGTGTCGGTGAGCAGATGCCGCTTGCGCCCGTTGATCTTCTTGCCCGCGTCGAACCCGCGTGAGGCGTGGGCGACGGTGGCGTCCGCCTTCACCGACTGCGAGTCCACGACCGCGGCACTGGGTTCCGGGCCGCGGCCCTCGCTGGTGCGGACGGCCTCACGGAGCCGTTCGTGCAACTCGGTCACGAGGCCGGCGTCCCGCCAGCGGGCGAAGAAGGCGTAGACACGCGGCCAGGGCGGGAAGTCGGACGGCATCGCCCGCCACTTGATGCCGTTGTCGACGAGGTAGCGCACCGCGTCGATCATCTGCCGGTGGCAGTAGCCCTCCGGTCGGCCGCCCCGGCCTGCCAGCCAGCCCGGAACTGGCAGCAGATCCTTCACCAGAGCCCACTCGGAATCGCTCATGTCCGAGCCGTACCGGGGCCGGCGATCCGGCCGGTCGGCCGCGTTCCCGAACCTGTGGGCGAGGCAGTCACACCCACGAGTGGACCAACTGGACTCGGCAACCGTGACCACGCGACACTTCGACAACAGGGCCTCTTGCTTCTCGCTGGACTCGACATCCGCGAGCTACCAAGAGGCCCTTCTTCCATGCCTGCACACAGAACAACTCACCCGAACCAGGCCCCTGTTCGAACCCCACCGATCACACGGCCGGATAGAGAACAGCCAGTTAGACGATGGGTCTGCTCGTCGAACTCCAAAAGCGCATCCCTGATGGCTGGCTGCTGCGTCGCCTGCTGCCTGCCACCCTGTTCGTGGTGGTGGCTGTGGTTGGGGGCGGGCAGCTCGGCTGGGCGCGCTGGTCGGATCTCAACCTCGCCTGCCAGCGAATTGCCTCCGGGCTGCGGCCCGACCAAGGCCTCACCTCCAGCAGCGTCGCGGTGCTGGTCCTGCTCGCCTCAGCGGCGGCCGCGGCCGCTTTTGCCGTGCCGTTCGCAGCGAGTGCGGTCGCCGCACTGACATGTGGGGCCTGGCCCTGGTGGCTGTCCCCGCTCGCACAGCAGCTCACTCACCGTCACCACCACCGCTGGTCGCAACGCGAAAGAATCGCCGTGGAGGCCGTCCGGGCCCGCGCCAATGGGCACGAAACACGAGCCGCCCGACTCGACGCGCGCCGCGCACGGATCTCTCCTGACCAGCCCACCAGTCCAACCTGGTCCAGCAACCGCCTGCGGACCGCCGAGCAACGGATCAAGCAGACGGCAGGCACCAACATTGCGGAAAGCTGGACCACCCTGGTTCTGACCGCCCCAGACCCCGCCCGGGAAGCGCTGATCGCCACCCGCGACGCGTTCGACCGTGCATGCGAGGCTGTGGTCTGGGGCCTCGCCTTCACCATCGTCGGCCTCTGGTGGTGGCCCTCGGCGCTCGCCGGTGTTCTCGTGTGCTTCGCCTCCTGGCGTGCCCTCCGTCGCTCCGTCGAGACACTCTGCCGCATCACCGAGGCGGTCGCTGCACTTTAGACGGTGTCCTACACGGTCAGTTTGAGGAGCCGTTTGTAGCAGCAGATGACAGCTGCCGGTCCAGAAAGGCGAGGCAGGTGCCGGGTTTCCGTTCGTAGCGGTGGCTGAGTCTGCGGTAGCTGGTCAACCAGGGCATGGTCCGCTCGATCACCCGCCTCTGGCGTCCGAGTCGTTCGGAGGCTGGATCAACACCTTCACCGACCCCGGCTTCTGCGCGGCGATCGTCGACCGCCTCACCTTCAACCGAGCGATCATCGAAACCGGCACCCAGTCCTACCGCCTCGCACATACCAGGGCCCAGCAGCAGCTCAAGGCTGTCCTCTGCACCCGCGACCCACGCTGGAACAGGATCAGCGCCCCCGCTCGGCCCACTCCCTCAAGCTGAGCGCCCGCTTCATGCGGGCAGCGATGTCCGTCTTCGCCGTCGTGTCCGGTGTCTCTGCCAACTCCTCGAAACTGGCGGGCCAGACGTCCAGCAGACTCAATACCTCCTCGCCGGTCCAAACCGTGAGCAACAACTCGCACCGCCACTGCGGCGACACCTCCGGTCGATGGCTGAGCCTGTGCTCCATCGCCGGGAACAGATAGTGCACTGCCGCCGCCTGGACGTGCTCCCGCAGCCAATCGGCCGGGAGCCGCTGGCTGAAGCCCAACCGCGCCGCTTCCTCCTCCAACAGGAGCAGCTGATCGGTGTCCACGGCCCGGATTGTCCGCGGAAACACTGCAGTCATACCGCGATCATGCCATCAGACGAGGCCGGTGGAGCCAGCTCGCACCGACAGCCGGGGCCACTTGAGCACGTCACACCGCCCCATTCGATCTCCGGATGGGGCCACGTCAAACCGTCCAAGTGGGGCCGACTCAAACCGTCACGGCCATGACCAGCAGCACATCAGGTCAAACATCCTTCCGTGGCTCCCAGAACTCATCGCATATACCTGCAGGACTGCAGGCCAACGGCACGCGATCACAGCAACCAGGGAGTCCTCATACGCCAGGTCTGACTGTCTGCTCATGCGCGGCGCAGGCATCCGGACGGTACCTGGCCTCCGGGCACGACCCGCCACAGGCTCCCGCCGCCGCACTCGCGGTACTGCGACCAGGGATCCCGGCCGACGGCGACGATGCACGACCGCACCCGCTCGCCCCGGCGCAGGTAGCGCACGATCGGCGAACGCGTCGTCGCGACCGG
The DNA here is from genome assembly GCF_036139655.1 of Streptomyces sp. NBC_00328. Classification (NCBI taxonomy): domain Bacteria; kingdom Bacillati; phylum Actinomycetota; class Actinomycetes; order Kitasatosporales; family Streptomycetaceae; genus Streptomyces; species Streptomyces sp. NBC_00328. The sequence goes on along the minus strand of NZ_CP108013.1, from coordinate 9,921,874 downwards.
ACCCCCGTTCCACGCCGGCCTGCGCACCGCCACCTTCTGCACGGCCCGTCAGGTCGACGCGCAGGGCGCGGCAGCGGCAGCGGTCGGCGGAGCAGCGGTCAAGGCGGTTGCAAGGACGGCGGCCGCCATGGTGAGCAGACGTCGAGTCAGGTACATACGCGATCAACCCCGCCTCCCGCCCGGTCACGGTTCCCTTCCCAAGATCACCCGCCAGGGGCAGCTTGTCGGCCCTGCCCGCGCGGCCGCGAGCAGGACGCCGGGCAGCCCAGTCCGCCGCCTCAGACGACGATCAGCAAGCCCAAGTTCAACCTCGCCAGCATCCTGTGCACCTGCGCCACACCGGCGAGCGTCGACTTGATGTCTGGGTCAACTGCGGTCGTCGCCGCAGCTTTCCGCCTCCTTCACGCGCGGCTGGCCCATAGAGATGGATCCCACCGGGTCGTCGTCCCTCAGCGCCGAGCGGTCGTACAGGACGGTCGGCGAGCGCTCCCATTCCTTTCCGTGGCTGTCGACGAACATCAGGTACTTGAACTCGACCCGCATCGGCGTGAAGCGCTCCATGCCGCCCCTCGTTTTGGCCCGCCGGCTCCGAGGGACCAAGACCATCTCGTCAGTATCGAACACCCGCTCAGTGCATGGAGGCAGATCATTACCGTCCATATGGGCGGAGTAGAGCCCAATGGTGAAGCGTCGAGCTCCGAGGAAAACGTCCGTCACCGGGTCGAGGGAACGGTTCAAGACGTGGAGTTCAGGCCCCTCGCCCGACGGCGGGTACTCCAGCCAGAACGTGACCCGTGATGCTTGAGCCTGCTCCTCGCGCTGGCTGTCCTCCCGCGACTGGCTGAGTTGATCCTTCGCCGTCTGCTGGGTCCAGTACGTGGCAACTGCCTGCGCCCAGAGACCGCCGATCGCGGCGACAGCGGCAAGTACGGCTGTGCCGACCGTGATGGCGTGGGTCCACCCAGCCCTCCGTAGACGTTCCCGCACACTCAGCGCTGCGGGCTCCGGCTCTAGCTCGGGCTCCGGCTCTGGCTCGGGGGCAGTGGCAGGCTGCGCCTCAGGCTCGGGCACTCTCGGTTCCGGCACCCGGGCCCGTACCACCTGCGGCGCTGTCCGTCGGCGAGCTAGCCGCAGGCGTACTCTCCGCTCCGATCGCTCGGTCAATCGACCTCCTCGGCTACAAGCACCCGCATACGCTGGCACAAGTCGCCTATTCCCGCGCCTACTTCGCCATACGACGCTCGTACGCTGCCACCGCGCCCGTCGCCTACGGCCCCACAGCCGGCTGCGGGGTCGTGGGCAGCGGGGCCCAACCTCGCTGGTCAGCGCGGCCACGGCCAGCTCCCGCTTCGGGCAGTACGGACCGTCAACGTGAGACACCCACCGCGTCCCGCGCACCGGCCTCGGCCGCCCCCGCTGCTGGCCTGACCAGGTCGTCGCCGACAAGTCCTGCAGCTCCCGCCGCCTTCCGCGCCTACCTCTGCCGACGCGGCATCGCACACACCATTCCCGAGAAGCGCGACCAGCAGCGATACCGCCACAACCGGGGCCGTCGCGGCGGTCGGCCTCCGGTGTTCGACCGGTAGATCTACCCCGCCGCAACATCGTCGAGCGCTGCGTCAACCGGCTCAAAGGCTTCCGCGACATCGCCACCAGGTAGGACAAGACCGCCACCTCCTACGAGGCAGCGATCAGTCTCGCGTCATTCCTATTCTGGGCCAGATCCGTTTGAAGACGAACCCTAGGACTTCGCGAGGCCAACTGCCCATTTCGGGGCGCGAATTCGCCACTCACAGAAAGGTAGGGTGCGGTCATGTCGAATGTGGGAGCGGAAGCCGATCTGGTCCAGCGCTTCGCGCAGCGAGGGATCGGGGACGGCCAGCAGGTTCTACTGGGCGGGATCCTGCGCGCACTGGATCCGCGCGGCCTGCTCACCCAGCACGCCGCCTCCCCGGGCACAGCGGCGGTCGCGCTCTCCAGGGCGCACGCGGTCCTGCATTCCCGCGGCACCGCAGCCAATGCGCGCGAGGCGCAGCCCTACGAGGACCGGGTTCTCCAGATCCAGATCGACGCGAAGAACGCAGTCGACAGGGCCTGCGCCTTTGCCGCGACCGATCAGCGTCTCGCCGATGCCAAGGCCTTCCTCCACAAGATCGTGAATGATGGTGCCGGCAAATTGAAGCAGCCCGCGCAGTGTCGTGCGCTGGCGAAGGTGATGGACCGCCACCGACGCGATTTCCAGGACGCGATCGCCGACCTCGCGGCCCGCGCGTGGCAGTCACCGCCGTCGAACGACTGCCTGGCGTGGATTGCCGCCGAGACAGCGGCGCTGTGCCTGGCGAGCGAGCGACACTACGACCTCCTGCTTGACGACGTGCACGCCCTCCTGCGCCGGCCGAACCCGATCGGCGGCAAGGACCTGGTCAATGTGCTGCTCCCGGCATCGACGCCGTTTCGGGTGGTTGTGGTGGTCGAAGGCGCTGCCGGGCTGGCCACCGCAGGCTGGCTGATGCCTGCGGACGCCGATTGCGTACAGTTCCCGGTCGATGGGCTGCCCGAGAAGTGGGCCCACGGGAAGGCCGAACTGGACGCCCTTGCCACGCTGGTGAGGGAGCGCATGGAGCAGCGGGGGGCCTGGGCGGGCGGGAGCCCCAAGGCGGTGCTGTTGACGTTCCGGGTGCCCGCCTGCGATCACGGCGCGGCGACCCTCATCGGTCGCCGTAAGGCCGCCGAGCTGCTGGACCAGTACGTGGCCGGTCACCGTCTCGCCGAGCTGCGGCTGGGCGAAGAGACCCTGGTCTGCGCGGAGACTACGGGGCGCACAAGGCGCTTCGCGGGAAGCCTGTCCGCCCCCGCTGCGGCGAAGCCGCTGACCGGCCACTGGCCGCCTCAGTTGCGCGAAGGTATGCGAACAGCCCACATCGCCCGGTCCACGCAGGGCCTGACGGCCAGTACGGGCTTGTGCTGGGCGACCCTCGAGGCACTGGGCCTGAAGTCCAAAACGCAAGCCCTCGCGAAGACTTTGAGCCTGCAGGCCCTGCGCCAGCAGGTGACGTCCGCCCACCAGGAGCTACGCGTGGCGGCGCTCGGCAGGCACAGTGCCGCAACAAGTGCGCTCGCGCTTGCTGAGCAGCGCAGGGCAGGAGTGCTGCGTGAGTACGACCGGGCAACGGCCGAGGGCCGCGCGGTCCCACTCCGCCTCAAAGAGGCGGTGGAAGCGTGCCAGAGGGATGTCAAGGTCCGCACGCGCGAGTGCGCGGCGGCCGAGGCCGTCTTTCGCCAGCCGCTGGAGGTGCTCGACCGCTGGACGGAGGCTAGAGGCCGTGGACGAATCGCGGACGTCAACCGCTGGCTTGACGTCCTGGCGCCGCCCCCGGCAGTGCCCTCAAGCCTTGCGGAGGCTGTCGGCGCGCTCGATGACCTGACCCGCGCCGTCGGAGGATGGGCCGCCCACGTGGTGCGAACCTGGCAACAGCGCCTCTCGGACGCTGAGGCCACCGCGAAGTGGATCGAGGAGGCCGAGGACCGCTTCAAAGCCGCGCTGGAATGGCTCTACGCCACCCGCAACACCGCGCTGCACGAGGGCCGGTTCGAATCCGAGACCGGGACACTTGACGCACTGGGCGGACGGGGCCTGGTCGATCTCACATTGGAGGTCCTTGGCAACTGGTACCAGCACGCGAGCACCGGGGACCTGGCAAGCAAGGTTGTCAGTGACCTCGGCACACGCCAGAAGTCCATCCTTGACCAACTTGAAGTCAAAGGCGTCCGAGACCTGCATCTGACACACCTGACCAGTCCCACATCGACCGGTCTGGACCGCCCGTGAAGTCAGGGTGAAGAAGTGAGAGTGGAGGTGTCCTGCCAACTGAACGAACCGGCTCGAAAGCCGGTCGGGGACTCGAAACCCCGGTCTCCTCCTGGCGAGCCGGTGCGATGGTGAATCGCCGTACCCGAAGTATCTCCGGCCCTGAGTGGACTATAGCTCCCGATGCCTGCCACACGCAGCCGATCGCACGCTTGTAGCAGGAGGAACTGCCGTGAGCGGGCCTGCCGGGCAGTCCCCAAGGTGTCCGGCTCGCTCTCTGCGCTGTCATGGACCGGCCGTTACCTGGCCCAGATCGAGAGGTTCGTCGCGGTTTCGTCACTTCCGCGCCAGCAGGGTGTTCGACCGGGAAGAATGCGGCCGACATGAAAGATCTGACTGCCGCGCACCGCGGGTACGAGTACCAGGATCTGATGGAGGCAGGGCGCATCGTCGACCTGCTGCTCGGTGGGATCGCCAGGGTCCATGTGGACGAGAAACTGGTGACGGACGACCGCTTCGACGACCTCACGGTGGTCACCGCGGACGGATCCCGCGAGCGGACCCAGTTCAAGCACTCGGACGAGGAAAGCCCCCTCGACTACACCACGTTCACGTCCGACGCCCGCGGACTGAGGCTGGACCGCCTCGTGGCGGCTGCCGTCGCCGACCGGGACGGACCCGGCGCGGGCGCAACCGCCCACCGGTTGCGGGTTGTGATGCGCGACGCTCCTCCGGAAGACGACGTCCTGAACGCGGTAATGGTGCCCGCCGGCTCCCCCGATTCGCCGTTCCTGGCAGGGATGAACACCACACTCCTGCGGTTCGACGCTGAAGCGCTCTTGCGAGGGTTCGACCTGCCCGCGCGGGGCCGGCGTAAGGCGGGCAACATTTTCGGGTTCCTGACCAGCGGTGACAGGGCCGTGTCCAAAGAAAACCTGGAATGGCTGTGCGAGCACTTGGTGGTGGAAGTCAATGCTCCGGCCATGACGACGGACCTCCTGCTGCCGGGGCCGGCCGAAGAGCTTGTCCTCCAACGGGTGCGCGGCGAGCTCGGGGCGGGGATCTACCCCAACGAGGGGCGCTCGCCGGTGGACGTTGCCGAGGCGCTCATCCGCACGGTCCGCTCTGCCCGGCAGCGTGGCACCGAGGTGACATTCCGTGAGCTCCTGCGCCAGGCCCAGTTGCGCAGTGACCTCGGTGCTGTCGTGCGCGCGAACCCTGTCGACCGCGCCCTGGAAGTGGCAAGGCCCGCCATGGTTGGCGTCCTGGCGGAAGCGGCCGCGACAGCGGCGGCTTCCGGGGGAGTCCTGTTGGTCACGGGCCCTCCGGGGCAGGGCAAGTCCTGGGCGTGCCAACAGCTGGTCGACCAACTTAGCGTTGACGGATGGCTGGCCGCCGAGCACTACTGCTACCTCGGTGACGCCGACGGCGACCAGTTGACCCGGGTGGTCACGGAAACGGTCTTCGGCAGTCTGCTGGGCCGACTGGCCGAGTCGGACCCCGACCTTGTCCAGGAGCAGCGCCCGCGTTTCGCTGCTGATGCTCAAGCGCTGACCGCGGCGGTGGAAGCCGCTCTGGGCAAGGCCCCTGGCCGGCGCGTGGCGCTCGTCGTGGACGGACTGGACCATGTCACCCGCGTGCAAGGAGGAAGGACCAGGAGAGCCGATCCGTCCCTGGCCCTCGCCGCGGTCCTCGGCTCGCTGCCCCTTCCGCCTGGCAGCGTCCTCATCGTCCTCAGCCAGCCCGGAGACCACCTCGTGCCCCTCCAGGACACGGGTGCGGCATCCGTCGCCGTGCCGCCGCTGACGGTGCACGAGTGCCGCGCCGTCGCGCAGCGGCTCGGGCTTGTCCCAGCTGCGGACGGCGAGCGCGCAGAATCGTTCCTGACCGACGACCGCGACGTGACCGACTTCCTGGACGCGCTGCAGGAACGCTCGGGCGGTAACGCCCTGTACGCAACATATCTCTGCCGCGAGGTCGCCCTCCGGCCGGAGACGATCACGAAAGCTGCGGCAGTGGTACGGGCGCTCCCGGCCTACCAGGGATCGCTGGAGGGTTATTACGCACACCTGTACGACACGCTCGGCGCGGAAGCCGACGTCGTCGCGGACATCATTGCCCTGCTCGGCGTGTCCGTCACTCACGAGGAGCTCGGAGAGATCATTCCGGACCGGGTGCACAGGATCGGCAGCGCGCTGAAGGTGCTGGCCCCGGTGCTTTCCGTGACAGCCGGACCCGGAGAAATCCGTGTCTACCACGAGTCGTTCGCGCGCTACCTCCGCCTGGGCTACGACAACAACCCCGGGGCCCTGGAATCGACGCTGGCGCTGATCGCTACCTGGCTGGCCAAGAAGGGACTGTTCGACGACTCGCGGGCTTTCCGCCGCCTCCTGCAGATCCTCGCCGAAGCGGGACGCGACGCGGAGGTGCTCGAGTACATCGGGCGGGACTTCGTCAGCCGTGCTGTCGCCACCGCCCACCCGGCCTCGGCGATCACGGACAACCTGGCCACCGGTGTGCGCTGCGCCGCCAGGACGGCGAACTGGCCCCTAATCGCTCGTTACGTCGAACTTGCCAGGGCCGCACAAACGTTCGAGTTCGAGCGCTTCGACGCGGTCCTGGTGGAATTCGCCGACGTGCCGATCGCCTTGATGGGGGCTCAGACGCTGGCGGACCGGCTCGTGCACGACGGGCGGACCGTCATGCCCGCCCGGGCAGGTCTGCAGATGTGCGCCGTCCTCGACGCGGCAGACGCCGTGTCACCCTGGCACGAATACATGACAGCACACGACCGCGAGGCGGAATCGGACAACACCTCCTACGACGCAGAGTCCGACCGGGCTGTCGAACTGGCATACCTGCGGGGCCGGTTGCGCCTGTCGGCGACCGCTCAGGGGACAATGCAGGAGCCGCGTGAGGTCGAGCCCGGCCAGCCGGTGTCGCTGGACCGCATCGCCGAGTGGTTTGACGAACGGGGTGATCAGGCAGCGGCCGATACCGTCGTGAAGACGCTCCTCGACACCGTCGGAATCGAGGCCGTCACCGACCTGGTGCCGCGCCTTCAGACAGGCGGCCCGGTATGCCTCGCACTCGCCGAGCAGATCGCCGCAGGCGCGGTGCCCGGAGCGGCGGTCGGCGCGGACGACTGGGCGCAGAAGGCCGCCGACCTGGGATATGTGGTGGGAACGGCGCATCGGCTGCTCGCCCTTGGGGTCGCCGCCGCCGATCTCGCCGCAGGACTTGCGACAGGAGAAGCCTCGACGGCCCGCGACACCTTGTTCGCCCTGAGCTCCGACGTGCAGAACGAACAGGTCCGGTTTAGCCCCGAGAGCGTGGCCAGGTGGCTCGATGCGCTGGCGATCACGGCACGAACTGACCCCATCGCCCTTGATGCGGTACCGGCTCTTGTCCAGGGGCCTGGCTGGTACCCCTGCTGGCTGCGGTACGCGATCGCCCTGGCCCGCGCCGAAGCTGCCGAAGCCTCCTCCCGGTCCGTCCTGGTCATCGAGGCCCTCGATCTCCTGACCGCAGACCTCCGGCCCTTCACCGGCAAACCGCGCGCCTGTGATCTCTACCCTATCCATCCACTCATCGAAGAGTCGGTGCGCCGGGCGGCCGCCCTCGTGTCCGACCAGGACTGGCCGCAGGCGTGGAAGACCCTCGTCCGCGTCAGCCGGGAAATCAGCGTCAGCCTGCGCGGCGAGATGGGCGGACCGCTGCCGGCCGACACGCTCCTGACGATCGCCGTCGAGCACACCACGCCCGCACGGCAGGCTGACGTCGACGAAGCAGTCCGCATCGAGTTCCTACAGCAGGCCGGCGGACGCTTCTACAGCGACCTCGCCCGCTACCGCCTCCTCCACGCGCGCCTCGCCCTCACTGGCGACGACCTCGCCAAGGCCGAGGAACTCTGGCTGGCCGCCTGCAGCTTCCTGGCAGCCTATGGCTGGCGCAAGGACATCACCGTCTACGAGGTCCTGGATCCGCTGCCCGCCCTGGTCACTGCGGACCCGGCCCGGGGCCGGGCACGCGTGGCGCGCATCCAGCCACTGTGCGAGCGTCTGGTCAATCACACCGACGGCAAGGAGACCAGCGCGGCCCGCCCTCGGTGGTGGAACGTCCTCGCCGGGGCCGATCCCGCGGCCCTCGCCAATTTCGCCGCCACCGGCCTGCTCAGCGACTGCAACGGCCCGAACACCCTCCTCGACGGCGCCCGAGAAGACCTCTGGGAAGCGTGGAGCGACACCGTCGCCCCGGTCACGGCCACCGCCCTGCGCCTCACGCTGGACACTCCGCTCCTCCAAGGCGACGCCGCACTTCTGGACCGGCTCGCCAGGACCATCGGGCCCGCCACGCCCGACGACGTTCCACAGCTGCTGCGCCTCGCACTGAGCAGGGCCGACGAAAGGCAGGCGAACCGCGACTCCTCCGTCGACGAGACCAGGCCGGCCGACGCGCAGTTGGTCGCGGAACTCAACGCCGTCGCCGAACGCGTCGGCGCCCCGCGGCTCGCCCCCCTGCCCGAACCACCGGCCACCGACGAACCCCGTAACCGCCGCACCGCACCCGTCCCCGCGCAGCCGACCCCGGCCCCAGCCTCTCCTGCCACCCCGTCGCCCGTGCCCTCCGAACCGGTCGGCCTGATCCAAGTACTGCGCGCATGGCGCCGGAGCCCGTACGAGGTCGGCACACCACAGCACACCCTCGAACAGATGACAGACCTCGTCGGCGACGGCCTGCTCGACCTCGCCACCCGAGGACAGACCGACGAGGCCTCACAGGTCCTGCGTGCCATCGCTGGCCCCTTCGACTTCCGCGACGGCCCGCTCCTGCTGCGCCAGCTCGCGAACAAGCTCTACCAGAACCGCCACGACGCTCTCGCCGCCGAGGCCTACGCACTGACCTGGGTGCGTACACGCGGACAAGGCGGATGGCTGAACTTCGGAGGCGAGACAGCCCTCGACGCCCTTCGCACGGCCTCACAGCTCGACTCCACCCTTACCCACCGCGTCATCACCGAAGAAGTCGAAGCAGTGGTGGGCTCTGGCCGGTACGGGACTCATGGCATCACCCAGGCACTGATCTTCGCCTTCGCCCACCAAGCGCTCGCGCTGCCCCCGACCCACTCCCTCAACATAGCCTTCGCCCTCTGGGACGAAGCCGTAACGGTCATCGAGAACAGAGCACCACGCGTCCACGACAGCGACGACCCCCAGCACCCCTACCGCGCCCCCGACAACGACAACGGCACCCCCGCACCCGGCGACCTCGACCACGCCTTCACGACCGCGGCCCTGGCCGCACTCGCCCACGCCGACCGGGAAGGCAAACGCCGCGCGATGGTCGCGACGCGGTACCTGATCACACTGCGCCCCGAAGCCACGGCCCCCGCCATCGCCTTCGCGCTGAAGCAACTGTCCGATCCTGCGACCCTGATGTGGCTGCTGTGCCTCCTCCAGGAACTGCAACCGGCGGCCCAACCTGTCGTGGACCACTGCCAGCACGCGCTCAAAGCACTGGCCCAAGGACCGCTGCTCACCGTCCGCGCCCTCGCCCGCCGGCTGCTCACCGATGCCGCCGGCGTGCCCATGGGCCCCTCCGACCCGGCCGCGCTGAACCCGCCAAGCCGCCTGTGGAGCGCCGCCGCACAGGAAGACAGCCAGAAAGACCGCTTCGTGAAGGGGATGGTCGCAGAAGTGGCCAGCGCGCGGCTGAACGAAGCCGAGCGTCTGCAGCCCGGGCTGATCCCAGCGGTCCTCGCCAAGGTCCGCTACGAGTTCGACACCGAGCGCACCATCCAGAGGAACACGGCCCAGCGCCGCGCCAACCGCAGTGCCGACGAGGACGAGCTGCCGGACGCCTATCTCGCCCTCGAAGAGACCATCGAAGAGGCGATCCAGACAGTGGCGGCAGGCAGCCGCGCGCACAGGCTCTCGCAAGGCCTGGGCGCGAGCCACCCGGCCCTCTGGGAGGACCAACTGGCCGCCCTGCTAACAGACGACCCCCGCATCCCGCTGGCCTTCGAAGAAGCACGCTGGCCACGCCCCAACCTCCAGCCGCCACCCGGCCCGGACGACTCGTCCAGCCAGGACACCATGCAGGCCGGAACAACCGCCGAGACCATCTCCACACGGCCACTGGCGCAAGCCACCGTCCTCACCGGACAGACCCTCCCGGGCTGGCGCATCCTCGCTTCCGCAGAGGAACGCAAGTTCCTGTCATCGGACACCAGGACGACCAACCTGACCACTGTGAGCTTCTCGGCCCCGGACGTGACGGACAGCCGAAACCAGCAAGACAGCGCCTTCACCTTCGCAGAGGGAGACCTCGAGGAGTGGACCCGGCCGCCGGGGCACAACCCCGCCGCCGACAGCCCGCCGGCCACCCCGCTAATCGGCCTCGACCGCACCATGACCGCCGCCGCAGACGCAGCTCAAGGCCTGGGCCTGCCCGGCTTCACGCTTACCCCCACCCCGTGGCTGCGGGCCGCACTGCGCCTGACACCCGGAGCCCCGCTGACACTGGACGACGACCGCGGGCCGGCCCTGCGGCTCATCTGCTGGCGCACCGAGTACGAGCGCAGCGCCTACCGCCTGCCTTGGCCGCGAACGACCGGCTGCGCCGTCGTGATCCGCCCCGACCTGCTGGACGTCCTGTCCGAGCGGGCACCCGCACCGATCGTCATCCGAGACATCGTCACACGTCACGTGGTGGAGAGCGCCTGACCAAAAGCCGGTAAGACACCATGATCGGATAGCCCGGCACCCGCAATCGGACAACGAGTGCGACCAGTCAGCCGCGAGGGGCCGCGCACACGGCCACCGAATGTCAGCCGTACCACCCGCACGAGGAGCGATTTCGAGGCGAGTTCCGAACCCTCCGAAGGGAGATCAACAACTACAAGGCGTGACCGGCTCACGGAACTTGTGCCAGACCCCAGGTTCGAACCGTTAATGCCAGTACGGGCCGGTGACGGGCACTTGGTGAGGCCTTGACGTGACCACAACGGGCCGGCTGACCTTTTGGAGGAAGTTGCGAGACGCAATCCTCGACAACACCCGGCAGTGACCGATCAGCAGCAGGCCTACCCCGACGCGCTGCGCTGGTAGGTGGCGCAGCACTGCGCATCTGTGGCCGGCGATCAGGGATGGGCCGGAGGCTTTTATATCCCGCGCGGACTGCCGCCGCAGGCCCGTTACAACCTGGCGAAGACGTCTTCGCCGCTCCACGAGGCCAGGATAAACAGCTTCGCGTGGCAGCAGTCAGAAAGCTCGGTGTGGCTGTTCAGTACGAAGCTGAAGCGCTCAGAGAGTCGTTCTTGGACCGCCCCTGCCAACTTGGGGGTCCCACTGGGCTGCAGATTGCCGCCTCTGCTGGTGAGGCTGCGATCGCGTGTTCGTCGGCGTCTCGGCAACGGTCTTGCGTGGAGTATCGCAACCCTCCCAATAGGGTGACGTTGTATGTGTAAGGCTGCTTTCATGGGTGGAGCATCGGGCATTGGCGGTGCGTGGCTGCGTGGACCAGGCGCCGCCCTGTCAGGGGCTCTGCCGGGGAGGGGACAGGCAATCGTGGCTCCCAAGGCGACCCTTCTGTGGGGCTTGGCGTCTTGTCAGCGGGAGCTGCGTGAGTGGCACTGTCCATCCGGCGAGGGGTGTTTGCATCAAGCTGTCATATCCTTCGGCCCATGAGGCGTTTTCGCAGGTCAGCCCTTTTGGCTGGTGTGCTGAATGGGGTCCCTGTCGTGGCTGGTGCGCCCTCGCCACTGTCAGTGCCTGGCTCTATCCTTGGTGGCATAGGGGGCAGTCGCAGAGGGGTGATTTCTGCAGCTGAGGGCCTTCTGTCGGCACAGCCCGGTGGCGATGGAAGGGATCTTTGGGGAGGGTGTTCGTGCTGTTGCAAGAGGGCATAGGCATGGGCAGAGAGAGAAGGACAAGGGGGTGACACGCATGAAGAGTGAGCCAGCAACCTTCGATGCTCGCGCGTTGAGCGAGCTGCTCGTCCGTGACGACGTCACTCCGTCTGTCCTGGAAGAGCTTTTCGGATCTTCTGAGGTCGGCGATGAACTGTTGCGCGGGGAGCGTTTGCCGTCGCGGCGGGAAGCGTCCCTCCTGGGCGCACTCCTGGGAGTCGATCCCAGCGTCCTGACCGGTGCGAAGAGGCCCTCGCTTGGCGTGAGTCTGCGCTTGGGGACCGCGCAGGTCGAACACGATGTGGTGGAGCCGGTCGAACACGCCATGAAGCTTCTGACGGCTGACCGACTGACCGAGCAGTGGGGCTTCCGGACACCAGCTGCGGATCTTTCTGCCTTCCCTGTGTCGAGGAGACAGTTCAAGCCGAAGGAGGACGGCAAGACGACTGCCGTCCGGCTACGGGCCCGCCTTGAGTTGGATCCGCTCAGCCCGATTGAGGATCTCACAAGCCTGGTTGAGAGCATGGGTTGCGTGGTGGAGTACCGGCCTCTACCGAATAACGTTCACGGTATTTCTGTTCCAGAAATCAGGGGAAGCCGTAAAGTCTGGGCGATTCTCGTCAACTCGCATGACTATTGGGCGCTCCAACGTTTTACGCTTGCACACGAATTGAGTCACGTTCTTTATCAGGACAGCGGACAGATCATCGTCGACCGGGCGCAGACGTCAAATGCTATTCCTGAAATCATCGCAGATTCCTTCTCTCGGCATTTCTTGTTTCCTGATGACGCGCTGGAGGAGCTGCTAGAAAAGCATGGCCGTCCGGGGAATCTGGCAGATACGGACCGGCTTGTCGTTGACATTATGCTCACTTATGGCATAAGTCGGCAGGCCACTCTCAAAGCGCTGCGGGATTCGAAAGATCCTCTGGCTCCGCCGGAGTCGCTGTTGCATCGGTGCGAGGGTGTGGCAGTCCGGTCGATGATGGCCAGCGTGGGAGCAGGTGCGGCCTGGTCCGAGATGGCAGAGGCTGAGGGGTGCAGGTATGCCTCACCTCGGCTGACCGAGCATGTTCTGGCCGCGTTCGCGGACAATGTTGTCAGTCTGCCGATGGTGGCCGACGTGATCGCGGACGGCGATGAGGTAGAGGCCGCGCGGCAGTTGACCGCTGCAGGGTGGGATCTGCCTGCGGCGGCGGAGAGGTAATGCTGCGGAACTAGCGCGTCAAGGCGTCGCAGGTCTGGCACTCACCGGCCAGGGCGTGGCATCGGAACGCGGAGGAGTCGGTCGGCCGCACCTCGGCGGGCAGGGTGCCGAAGTGGGCCGTCATCTCGGTGAACGCCGTCAGAAGACTTTCCTGCGTCAGGTGCGAGTTCTCGCAGGCCAGCTCCGCAAGGATGTTGCGCAGGTTCCGCGCGGACACTCCCTGCTGCCAGGCCGTGAGGCTGGCGCCTCCGTCGTTGGTCAGCAGGATGGCTGTGCCGCCGGCCTTGATGACGTCGGCAGCGACGAGGATGCTCTCCGTTTCGCCGTCATGGCGCTTTGCCCTGTTCGCGTCGAACGGGGACCACCTCTCCCCTCGTCGCATCGCTGCTGCACGGTCGAGTTCGCGGAGTTGCTGTTGCACGGGGAAGAGCAGGTCGGCTGAGTTTTCGGACGGCTCGCGCACAGTGATGATCTTGTCGTCGAGTTTGGTGACGAGCCGGTCCGCGCAAGCGCCCATCAGCACAAGGTTCTGGTGGGGGCGTTCCAGTCGGGGCACCCTCGCGACAGCACGGATTTCCTCCGCGACAGCTGTGGCGACGACCACGGTCTCGCCATAGAGGTCGAGGAACATCTCCAGGTACTTGGGGCGGTGGGCCAGGGTGTAGAGCAGGCCGGTGTCGGCAAGGGCAGTGGCGACGGGCAGACGGCGCTGGGGAAGCGCTGGGTCGACGGCGTACTTGCGCATCGGCGGCAAGGACGGCCTGGGGCGAAGGTTCGGGCCGCGGGGCAGCATCACCCGGGGGGTGGGGGGCAGCCTGTCCAACTACCCTCCCGCAGCGCACTCATGCCGATATGTTCCCTGTGGGCAAGCCTAACCGTGAGCTGGCCTGCCGCGCACGTGTTCTGGGTGCGGGGAGTTACTCGGGGGAGCCTGTCGGCAGACCGGCACACGGCTCGTCGTCGGACTGCGGCTGTTCGTGGGCGCGGTAGTCGAGGTCCGCCGCATCGGGGCACCACCGTCGGACGGGACACCACGTGCACTGGGCGCCGGGCGAGGGGGCCCAGGAGGTGTCACGAATCCAGGTGCGTGTCCGTAGCTGAACCTCGGCCTGAGCCATGCGGACCATGTCCTGGTCTCGTTCCACGTCCCAGGTGAACACCCGTGCCTCGCTTGGGGTGATGACCTCGAGCTCGATCCTGGGGAACGTATCGGATTCGCCGAAGGCATCTTTCGCGGTCCGAGCGATATTGATCAGCCAGGGAATCGGGAAGAAGCGGTCGAAGGCATCGCTCTCGTCCGCGGGCATCTGAGTCGTCGTCTTCGTTTCACGGACAACAACTCTTCCGCTCGGGTCCCGATAGACAAGGTCGGGTCGAGCGGCGACGATCACATCTGCCTTCGCGTCGTAGCCGTAAACGGGAGGCTCGACGGCGATGACCTCCGAGCCTTCAGCCAGAGGGCAGGAACGGCTGTGGGCGACGAGGAACTCTCGGGCCTTCGCGTACTCGTCCGCAGTGAGGCTCCCCGTGAAGACTCCTTCCTGGTCGGGAGGCGCGACGTCCCGCTCGGTGCACTGGGTACCGCGCGTGTGTGCCTGGTCGAGCCATCGGTGAATGATGCGACCGCGGTCCGATGCTTCCGAAGGGTTGTCCTCGGTCGGCAGCCGGAACTGCATGTCGAGGTACCAGCGGGCGGCGCATTTCGAGTAGAGCTCTAGATCGGCGGCGCTGACAGAGCGCGTTGACGGGCCCGGCCGTCTCTGGCCAAGGCAGTCGGTGAGATCTTGCAGACTGGGGCAGCGCCCCGCCAGCTTGCACTTCTGGCACGAGGGCCCAGGCCCGTAGTCCGTGGGGGAAATCAACTGCCTGATGACCGGCCGACCCTGCGCCTCGTAGAGGGCCAGAGCATCCTCGTACGAGTGCTCAAGAACGACCTCGGTGGAACCGTCCTGCAGGCCGACCTCGACGACTCGGATCCCGGTGGGCGGGACCCGCATCTGCAGCCTGGCGGCGACGTAGCCGGCGACTGTCGCCCCGCGGTCGCTTTCCTCTGTACGACTGCGTGCCCTTTTCATGCGCAGACGGCGGATCTCGCGGACTCCGTCGCCGTTGCTGTAGAGAAATGCCCAGACCTTAATCTCACGGCCCTGGCCGCCGACAACGGGGTCCAGGGTGGTGAAGCGCATCTCCCCGTGCTGCGCCTCGAGTGCGTCGTGTGCATCCAGATATTGCTCCACCGCGTGTGCGACGTACCTTCTCAGCCCGGGGTGGAGATTGTCAGAGCGCAGCGCCATCTGCTCGTTAAGGGCTTCCTGTAGACCTTCCCAGGTGATGGTGCGCACGTCACGGTGGAGCGCCACGACGATGTCCCGGATCACGCCGAGCATGAACGGTTCGTCGCCGTAGCGACGCTCCCAGCCTTCGACGGCAAAATCCCGGCGCGCCTTGGCTGCCGAGAAGACACCACAATGAGCAGGATGGCTCTCCGCGTCCGAGGCCCAGACCCGAAGGCGGCCTTGATGGAGTTGGAGCTGCTCCCGCAGGTCCTGGGTCGACACTGACCGCACCCCCTATAGCGTGGACCAGCAGGCGTTACTGCAGGCACCGCAGTATAAAACTGCCTCAGGCATGGACGTTTCGGATTTGACACTGGCAAGTCCATTCCGATAGCCGACGTGCGGCGCGTACGGCTTGTTCCGCCGGCGGCCCTCCCGTCGGGCCGCCGCGGCGCGCGAACGCCGGGCTGGACGGCGCAGCAGCTTCTCCTGGCGCCGCCTTCTGTCCCGCGGCCGACGCAGCAAAAGCACCCGACACCGCCCGTCGGCTGATGCCCAGCCGTGGATGCCGGGCACGACATCCCTGGCATCCGCTGGGCAGCACACGAGCCGGCTTTGGTCCCGCCATCGGCATCTGCGGCTGCCTCCCCAGCATCACGCAACTCTCAAGTTTGCAGACCCCGTTCCCGGGGACGGCCGGCAGGCCCCGGCGCTCTGTCTGAACCCGTTCTCTGCGCATACCGTGGAATGCATGGCCAACGGGGTGTTTCACACCAGGTACGGCATAGAGATCAACCTGCACCGCAAAGACCTCGCCAACCCAGATCGTGAACACCTGCTGGAGGAGATCACCCAGCCTGTCGGCCGGCGCGCCCGCGACCTGCTGCAGTGTTTGGAGGACCGCAACGGGGGCGAATGCCAATGTGCGCTGGACGGCAAAACGCCCTGGATGTTCGTCCGCCGTCAGCGCCGCAACGGCCAACTGGTCTGGGAGGCGGCTCACCTGCCGCTCACTCACGTCGCAACACCCCAGGAGAGTGACAAGCACAAAGCAATGAAGGAGCGGATCGCCCGTACCGCAACGCGGCACGGTCTGGACGTACAGACTGAAGCACGGTCCGAAGACGGACGAGTGATCACCGATGTCCTTGTGACCGGAGCCGGCGCACGCGTCGGATGGGAAGCTCAGTACTCCCCCATCACCGCCAACACCGTCCGCCGGCGCTCCGCCAAAGCCCGCGCCCGCGGCATCGCGCCCCTGTGGGTGACCGGCGACGCGAGCTCCCAACTGATCGACAGCGCCCCCTGGACCCGCGTCGACGACGTCCCCTGGCAACGCATCATCTCTCCGCTCGCCCTCATCATCCGCGCCGGGGTCCGCCACCTGCAGATATGGAAATGCACCCCCGTCAGCGAGCGTGCCTGCCCCGATACGGGCGACGCCTGCGGCAAATGGCACTGCGGGTGGTACCTGGCCGCCCTGTGCCTGCCCCAGGAACGTGCTACCGCGCTCGACGAACTCGTCATCACCAGCGCCGACGGCGAACACCTAGCCGTGCGCTCCCGCAGCCCCCACGACCCACGGCGCGTCACCTACCTGTGGGCACTGGCCCGCGATGTGCAGCGCTGGCGCGAGATCACCGGCGAGTCCGACGCCCCTGCCGAACCCGACCAGAGCGACGACGAACACGTCACCTACACCGAGGAAGAAATCGACGGCTCCTGCCGGTACGGCGAAGACGGCCCCCACACCAGCAGCCCGCGCCCCCTACGCGAGACCACATCCGCCACAGGGCTCCACACCTTCGACCAGGCACCCGACCACACCCTGCTCCAGCCCAGCCGGCCCATCGCTCTGCATCTTTCCCCCCGTGAACGCCTCGTCATCGCCGCAGATCTGAAATGCCCGCCCTGGGAAATCGGACCCTGCACCCTGTGCGCCACCCCCATCCACCGCTACGGCCCCCGAAGCCCCCTCGCGTGCCCCACCTGCCGCACCGCCACTCACCATCCGTAACGGGAGCGATGTAGAACCTCCCCGTGTCGCGGACTTCGACTTCTTCTGCGCTGCCGTAGCGATCTTCGTAGAACTCGCGTTCGTGCTCAGCGGCCGCTCGGGCGGCGGGACCGCTCTCGTCACCACGGCCGCCCACAAAGCGGACCGCTGGAGTGTCCGCGACCGTGGCTGGGAACAGCAGTCGAAAGCGCCGTGGAGAGCGGCCGTCAGGGTGATATTGCTGCCGGGGCGCGGCTGTCTGGCCGGGCGGCGTATGTGCAGGCCAGACTGGGTGCGCGGCAGGTTGGAGCAGATGGCGTTCCGTGCTTTTTGCGCGAACCGAGTTTTTAGTTAGAGCTAAAGGTGGCATCCTAGTTGAGGCAACGTTCCTTGCTGCCAACGGACTTGGGGGTCCTCTATGAGTTTCTTCGCTCGAGGTGAGAACAGCACAGACTTAGCCGGTGCGCAGTTGGCCCGGCAGGCGACTGCCTCTCTGGCGGGGATCCTGGCGGGCCTTGGCAGATCGCGTTCCGACCTGGCCAAAGCGATGGGTGTCAGCCCGGGGCGCGTGAGTCAGATCATGTCCGGGGACGCCAATCTGACGGTCCGCACACTGGCTGCAGCAGCCGAGGCGCTGGGAGCCCAGGTCGAGATCACGTTCTCGGTACATCCCCAGACCGCTGGCGTGCCGGCGAAGGGCAGCGGGGACTCATCGCCGATGCGCGGTGCCGGCCTGCCGTCGCATCACTGACGAGACATCTGCTGCCGGCCCCGCCGACACGGCGTGTTCCTACACTCGCGTAGATGGCCAGCGCTTTCAGCGGCGGCTGCGACGCCAGGACAGCCGGCGCTTCTGCGGCGGCACCGAAGCACCGTGGTGGGCGCCGGCATTGAAGGCACCGGTCCGCAGGGCTTCGAGTGCAAAATATTCGGATCGGCGGCCGTGCAGGTAGGCCAGCATCACAAAGTGCTCACACAAGGTGCGGGCTTCCGCGAACGCGCTGCGGCAGGCGAATTCCTCGTCGGCGTCCGGTTCCCTTTTGAGCCAGGGGGTCTGGACGTTGCACGCATCGTCGATCTTCGTCTGTACTTCGAGTGCCCTGTCGATCGCCTTCTCGGCGGACTCGTACTGGGCCTTGATCGACTTGATGACGGCTGCATGGTCCTGCCGGGCCAGCAGGTACTGCTGGAGTTCATGGATGAACAGGCGCAGCTGCCGCGATTCCCTGAAGTCGGCGAGAAAGCCGGTGCTCCAGTTCAGGGCGTCGGTGCGCATCCGGTACTCCAGGCGCTCCAGGAGCCACGCGACACCCAGAGTCATGAACTTGACGACCGGCTGGGCCGTGCCGTCCTGGCGGCGGCGGGGGGCTGCCGTGGCACCGAGCGCGAAGCCTGCCGCCGCCGGAGGCACCTTCGCCAGGTGCGGCAGCAGCAGGCCCGCTCCGATGGCGATGGCGCACATCAGGGCGACGACGCTGAATGCCAGAGCTGCGGAGCGGTGCGTGCCCAGCAGCCGCCCCTTGCCGCTGAACTGCCGCAGCAGGCCGAACCAGGCGACACCCGCGCAGATCACGGCCGGTAATGCGAAATCGGTGAACCACGTCTGTTGATACCAGTGCATGTACGGCCCCAGATTTTCCAGTGAACAGGCAGGACCGTCGCCCGACGGCAGAGGTGAGGCGGGCTCCCCCTCGGCACCTGCGCCCAGCCCTCGCCCATGACAGGCGAAAATGCCCGGCATAGGTACGGCCCGATAATCTCACTCTGCGCTGCCCTTGGGTCTCACTTTGAGCAACGTGAAGTGACGGATTGCATGAGATCCGGCCACCCTCAGAACTTTCAGCGGCACCGTCCCGAGCTCCACGCCCCCTCCCCGGCAGGCATGCGAACTTTGCTGCTGGGGGGCGACGGCCACCGCCTCCTGCACTGCTCGCACCGTGCCGACCGACCGACGACCGGCTTGCGGCGGACAGACTTCCGGTGAGCGGGCGGCCAACCAGCGGCGAGCGTTGCGGGTGCCGGTGCGCATCGGCCGGCCGCGTCGCTGGGGCATCAGCGGCGGGTGAAGTCGTGGAGCCGGTCGGCCAAGCGCCGGTCGGGGCGCTGGACGATGATGCAGGAGCCGGCCTTCGCGGTGGCGAGGCGGTCGACCTCCATCTCCAGGCCCCCGGTCGGGGAACTGGCGTGGCTCAGGCCGGACTTGCGGACGTAGGTGGCAACGCTCTCCAGGAAGGCGAGGAAGGCGTTGTCGGGTGCCTCGGAGTCCAGAACGCTCTCGGTCACCTCATGCAGCCAGTGCCGTGCCTCACGGGCCTCGCCCAGGGCGAGGTGGTGCAGGTGCAGGCAGTAGGCGGCCGCACGGTGCCCGGCGCCCGCGGCGAGCTGCCACCAGAACTGGGCGCTCTCGGGATGACCGGTCAGATGGAGCAGGCACGCGAACACCAGCGCGCCGTCAACATCCAGATGACCGACATCCAGAGGAGCATCGGGTTCCTGCGCGAGACGGTCCACGTGGTGGGCCGCGTCCGGCTTGTTGAGGATCCACCGGCACACCGTCGACAGCCGCTGGCCGGCCTGCGCGGCACGCAGCATGTCCGGGTTCGGCCGCGCCGCCGCGCCGGCCGCGTCCGCGGCCAGGCGGCGCAGCGCTGCGCCCACGTCGAACCCGTCGCGCAGTGTGGTGGTGATCCGTGCGTCGGCGAGGAGGTCATCGATGGCAGTCACTGTCCTGCTCCCTTCTTGACGGGCCTGCCGGCGGGAGCGGGCAGGCCCAGCTGGATGCGCAGGCGTTCCCTGCCCTTGCGGCCGTGGTAGTCGACGGTGCGGGTGTCCAGGCCCATGTAGCGGGCGATCCGCTTGGTCGGATAGCCGAGCAGATGGCGCAGGACGATGACGGTGAACTGGCGGGTCGGCAGACCCAGGATCGCCTCGTAGAGGCCGCCTGCCGCACCGTTGATCTCCAGCTGGTTGCGGACCGCCTCCAGGTTCTTGGCTATCGGGCCGGCGATGAGGAAGGCCGGGGGCCGGTTGTCCTCCTGCAGACGCTGGCTCACACCCCGGTGCAGCACGGCGAGCGTCTGCTGCTCGAGATCGCCCTGCTGCAGCAGCTCGTCCCAGCCGCCGAGGATCTGGAGGAACACCTGATGCACCACCTCCTCCGCGACCCGGCGGCCACCGAGGTGGATCACCGCGAAGTCGTGGAAGAACTCCTGATGCCCGAGGTAGAAACCCTCGAAGTCGAGGGGCAGATCAGGAGGGGCCGCATGACCGCCGTCCTGGGGCGACACGTCAGTGCTGACCTCGCCAGTGCCCATGAAACCTCCAGGCGATGCAAGCACCGTCTGCTCCTCGTCGAGCAGCGGCGCGTATCCAGACGCGGACCAACCGGCCCGCGCAAGGCCCCAGTTGATCGGGGTCCTCAGGCACCACACTCTCGATTTCGGAGGCGTAAGACTCATGCCGACCCCGGAAAAAATTACTCACCGATCATCAACGTAAGCGGAACGTTAGTTCTCTGTGGGTCATCCTGTTCGAGACAGGGCCCGTGAGCAGCGGCAACGCGTAAGAGGAGCACGGTCCTGCCGGTAAGAACGACCACAACCGTGGCGCACGTCACACCCATTGAGTCAGCGCCCGAACGCCCAGCCCGCCAACAGACGCCACACCCTGACACCCGCGCGCAGAACCGATCCACCATCACCCGTTGGAGCGACACCGCCCCCAGCCGGAAACCGGCTCCGCACCGCAGCCGTCTTTACCCATACCAAGGTCAGGATCTTGCACCCCGAGCGGGACGACACCGGAGCAGCCGCCCCGGACCCCGTCGGCACGTTCCCGTTGACCGCCTAGAACGGATTGTCTGGGTGGTGGAGGGGTTCAAGTCCTGGTGGTTCTTCCTCGTCGTCGAGGACGTCGGTGCTCTCAGGCACACCGAAGGCCGTACGTATCTTGCCCGCTAGTCCTTCGCCGATACTGCCACTGCTCGTCCGTCAGATCCGTGTCATAGGCCCGGACCCGGTCGGGCTGGTCGCAAGCGTTCCCGAACCGGTGAGCGAGGCAATCACACGAGGGTGACAGCGAGTTGGACTCCGCGGGCGTGAACGCGTACCCCTGCTTTCATGCACGCTCCCGGCGGAATCACCCGCCCCGGCCACTCTTTTCGATCAAACCGCACTCAAGATCGATAGGACAACGGCTTCTAAGGCATTTCTTTGCCCTCGTACCACACGTCCCAACCGCTGGGGTAGTCGCAGTTGTACGACGGCAGCGCCTGTGCCGGCGTCCCGGACAGCCCGACCAGGGCGGCGCTGAGGACGGCGGCGGACAGCAACGACGTGATTCTCCGTGATCGCATCCTTGGCTCTCTGGCTAGTACGGGCCTCATTGTTGAGCGGGGGTGAGGGAGGTTAACGCTGCTCAGGGGCCGCAGGGATCTTCGTCGCGACCCCTGCGGGATGTGCGCGGAGGGTGTGGGGCGTGCCGCTTGCCCCAGGCCTCAGAGGATTGGCCAGTCAGCGTGCACAGGTCAAGATCGGCAGATCTGAGCACTTTCAGAGGGGTTCTGGCCGGGGAATGTTCGCTTTGTGGGACGCGCTTGGGCGAGGATACTTGGCGCCAACCGACTGCGGAAGACCTCGATCGGCTCACCATCCGAAGGACGGCTGCGCGGGCGCGGCCCACGTCAACCGCACAAGCGACGCGGTCCGCTCCACCCGTGCCGGCGAGCCATCCGCGGATCTGTGAGAGCCGAGGGTTCCCGGTTGGGTGTGGCTCCGGGCCGCCCGACCGGGGGCTCCGCTTCCGGGACGTTCGCCGAGCACTGGCGATCCCAGAGTAGAAGGACCGGTCGGCCGCGATTCGGTCGATCGGCAGCAGCGTGCCGTCCAGGATCACGAATGCCTTGGTGGAGGCGGTGCAGGCCGCGGTCCGCAGGTCGGAAGCCAGCGCGGCAAGGACCGCACCCGCAGCAACCGCTTCAAGCGCTGAACACTTTGCAAAGAACCCGCTGCAGGCGGTCGCGAGCCGACAGGTCGGCATCGACAACGACGAAAGGCGGATCAGCGCGCCGGCTCAGACGTGCCTCGCGCCTGGTCGCAGCTGGCGACCACCAGGTATCCATCGCTCTCGGGGTCGAAGGTGGTGGACTGCACCGTAAGCCCGACACTGCGCAACTGCGCCACGAGGTCCTCATACCGGTAGGGCCAGATGGACAACCGCTCCGAGCAGGCTCGCACTGCCCCATCCGGCTCTTCCGCCTGCCTCATCACCCACCGGCATGTCCAACGCCTTTGTTAGGACCTCTAAGCGCTCAGTCTCACACGTTTGGGATCGGCCGTGTTCCTGCTCTAGGCCGAACTCCAGGTGCTCGATGTCTCCTGTGACTTGGCCTGAGACGGCGAGCCGGCTTTCAATGGCCCGGTGACGCTGACACGCCCGCTTCCGGGCAGCACTCTCGAGACGATCGCCGACTTGATCTCTCTGGAGCAGATCCTCGCACTCCTGCAGATGCACCGCCCGGTTTTCCACTCCGAAGCCGATCTCCAGCACGGCTTCGCCCGGGCGTTGTGGGAGGCGGCCCCAGAGGTACGGTCCCGACTGGAGGTGCCAGTACGTCGCGATGACCGGGCGGAGTACCTGGACCTGCTGTGTCTGGGACCGACAGGGCGTACGGCCATCGAGTTCAAATACGTCACCCGCCGGTGGTCAGGCACAGTGGGGACGCCCGCCGAGGAGTACAGCCTGCGGAACCACGGCGCACCGGACGTGGCGCGGCGTGACTTCGTACGCGATGTGGAAAGGCTGGAGCGCTTCTGCGATCGAACTGACCAGAATGGCCTCGCGCTGCTCGTGACGAACGAGGCGTCGCTGTGGAAGCCCCAGCCGCCGGGCCGCGCGCGAACCCGTGACGACGAGTTCAGGATCCACGAAGGGCGCATCCTGAAAGGCACCCTCCTGTGGGCTGAGGGCACATACGCTCCCAACACCCGCGTACTGCGCGGCGAGTATCCCCTCCGGTGGCGCCGGTACTCGCAAGTGGGTGGCAGAGGAGGCGAGTTCCGCTACCTGGCGGTCTTGGTTCAGCCGAAATCTGGCCAGACCTGAAAGGGGTATGCGACTCGGTGTCATCGCTTGCTCAAGCGCCCTCCTGAACCGCCTCGCGTGCCGGTTGTTGTTCTGTAGCGCCGTCGTCCGGCTCACCCACGGTGAGGCAGTCGATTGCGTAGGCAAGCCAGACCTCGCTCGTCACCCGGCCTCGCGCGCCCAACTTCTGACCGTTCAGCTGGGCCCATTGCTGGACGCGATGCTCTTCGAGTAGTCCATCTGACCCCAGGGCATCCAACCGGCCCGCCTTGCTGAGCCGATAGGAAGCTGTGATCCGATCGGGGACCCGTCCGTTCACGCCAACTTCGATCCCCTGCTCCCGAGCCCAGGCACGTGCATCTCGGGTCTCAACACTGGAGATGGTGGAGCGCTGCTGTTGCTTGGTCTGATTGCGTAGGCATCCGCAGCTCTTGGTATTACCCGAGGTGACCTGGGCCTGGACAGCCGTAAAGGGCGAATTGCCGCAAGCACACTGGTAGTCGCGAACGATTTCTGCGGATCGGACGGGGTTTCTGTACGGGGCGTCCACGGGCGTCAGAAGGCTGTCGTGGTGGGGTTCCGTCTCCTTGAGCCTGCGCGGGCGCGGAGATGCCACTCGTTCGGGTTTGCGTCGTGGGGGTCGCAGTTCGCCCCATACAGCGAGAATGTACGCATCAGCCTGTTCTTGGCACTGTGCGCGCCTCCTGGCGACGTAGTCGTCGAGGCCGGGAACGCTGTCAGGGATGCGATTTCGGATGGCGGTCGCCACTGCGCATGCCTGCTGATAGGGATCCGACCGCTCCGGTATCGGCACGCTCAGCGCTTGGGGCGCCTCCAAGGGGGGAAGATCCCCCACCCTCACGTGGACGAGCAAGTCTAGTTTGTCGGCTGCGGCTAGGACCTGGCTCTTTTCCGATTCGAACTGCTGGCGGTCCCTCTTCTTGACTGAGTGGTGATACGAACCGTCGTACTCGACTCCGATCCGGAGCCCGCCCTGTACATGGAAGACGGCGTCGACTTCTACCGCCTTGTAACGCCAGTGATCGGGTTTGTGCAGAGGTGGCACTGTGATCTGGTGTGAGGCGAAATCAGTCAGGCCGTCTGGTAGGCGGGCGTCCCGCGGCTGGGGCGGCACGTAATCCATCAGCCCCGCGAGCTCGGCGATGAGCCGGACTTGTTCTTTCGAAGTTCCAGCCGTTGAGCAACGCGGGCAGCGGGCACCCCGGACGCGATTGAGGATGGTTGCCTTCCAACGGTGCCCATGCCGACATCGCCAAGATAGCCTCTCATAGGCGTCTTTGGGGTCGTTCGTGTCCAGCTTCTTCCTGGAGATGTTGTGCTGACTGGTAGACAACTGGCGAGGGTCGATGTCTGGGTCGTCAACCTCGGCGGCGATCTCCGGAAACCACGTCTGCAGCGAGTTCGTGTCATCTATAACGTATCCGGCACAGACCCGGCAGCCGTCTCCTTGAAGTGCTCGCTCCTTGGTCACCGCGTCGAAATGATGCTCGACCTTGTGCCATCTGCCCGTGGTCGGCTCAACGGCCCATGTGCGACAAACCCACGGCGCCCGGTCACGTGCCGCGAAGGATGTGTCGCCTGCCGGGATCAGCCCTCGGTACTGATCGGCCAGGGTCCGGAGGTCAGCGAGCCGAATCAACTGTCGGCAGGCTGGGCAACCCGCTCCAGCTTGGACTCGGTCCTTCGGCCACGCGGGCCAGGGCTTGTGCCCAAGGCCAAGTGGGCACTCCCACAGATAGGGACTCACCGCGACGCCGCGTTGCTGAGCGGTAGCTGAAACTTCCTCGGGCCGGACTGTGTTGTCCGAGTGCCACTGGACCGCGATTTCGGGAATGTCGACGATCATCGTCTTCCCACGTCCGGCGGTGCGCCCAGCCCACCGCTCCTTCACCACAGTCTTGTGCCGGTCCCAGAAAGCGCTGACCTGCGCTTGACGCACCTTCGCCGCCGCTACCTCGGCGTGTACTCGTTCACGACGCACTCTATTAACGTCGTTCCAGAAGTGGCGCATGTCTTGAAGCATGCGCATCCGAGCTTCGCGGTCGCCTCCGGCCGGATCCAAGGGTTCCGGCCGGGGCGGCCACAGAGGTCCTGGGACCTCAGAGGTCACACGAACGTGAAGAGTGGTGTCGCTGGTGCACGCGCCGACCCGCCTGTCTGTGAACATGCCGAGAAACTACAACTCAGGACTGACATTGAACTTCCTTGCAGAAAGTACAAGTTATGGGGCCTGCGTCCCATCCGGTGGCTCCACTCGTGCCGGAGGTTCTGCTCGGCGGGCCGATTCGTGCCCGTGGGCTCGTGCAGGTTCTTGAAGAGTTCGTTGTCGTACCAGGAGTCCCTCTTGTCCCATACCCGGGACAGAGCGTCCAGCCAGTCCAGATGCTCACGCTCGGGCACGTCACAGACCCTGAGGAAGGCCTGGTCTCTTCAGGACGGGCCACAGGCAACTGTGCGACCCTGTCCGTATTCCGGTGTCATCTGACAGGTCTGCCCTCCGGATGATCGTCGATCCAAGACAGGCCACCCATGTCCAGCCGCTGACGGGTTCGTGTGACGGCCACGTAGGCGAGGCGGGCCTCGCTGTTTTCGATCGGGCCTGGGATAGTCCGCCCGTCGACGTCCTTTTGGTCGCTGTCTTTCGGTGGGGTGAAGTCGTCCGCGATCCTCACGCAGGCCCATTCGCGACCTTTGGCTTTGTGAGCGGTCGAGACGATCACCTCAGCTGACTCTTCGGAGACGAACTGGGCGACGGCGTCGAGGATGGTTCCGGTGCCGTGGGTGTCGACGAGGTCGACCAGCGGTTGCAGGTCGCGTCCCGCCGGGTCGTGGGAGGCGTAGTCCTGTAGTTCTCCCCAGGTGGCGAAGAGGACGAGTTCTGGGTGGTTGGTGCGACGGCCGTCCTTGAGGTCCTGGGCTGCCAGTGCCAGGGCGCGCAGGCTGTCGCCTCCGCCTACCAGTCCGACCTTGTGGCCGGCAGCGAGGAAATTCATCGCCTGGGCCATGGCGCCGACGTTGGTGCGGCACAGCACGGCGTCGGGGCGAGTGACTGGGCCGAGGTCGGTGGGCACGGTGTCGGTGCCGGTGAGGCGGATCGGGGCGTCGGCGATGGCGAGCCACCGGTTGGCTTCCGCGGCGAGGTGGGGGCCGAAGCGGAAGGACTGGGAGAGGGCGAGCTGGGTGCCGTCGAAGCCTGTCATGACGTCTTTGGCGCCGCGCCAGTCGTAGATGGCCTGGGCGGAGTCGCCGACCATGACGAGCTGGGCGTGGTCGCGTTGGGCGAGGAAGATCTGTTCGACGACGGGGTTGGTGTCCTGGGCTTCGTCCAGGAGCAGGAAATCGGTGTCGATCCTGGGCTGGGTGAGGGCCCAGATTTTCAGGTAGTGGTCGTGTTCGAAGCGGACTGTGCCGTCGTCGGGGTTTTGCAGGTCGGTCCAGGCTTTGCGGGCGAACGGCACGATGTGGTCAGCGAGTTCGGTGTGCAGTTTCGTGTCTTCGAGGCCGCGCAGGCGCGGGACGTGATGGCGGGCGACGGCCGTGTCGGCGGTGTGGCAGAAGCGGGCCACGGTGCGCAGTGCCGAGTTGGAGAGAGTCTTCTGCGACACGTCGCGTTGGCCGATGCGGACGGCTTTCGTGATGCCGAGGGCGTGGCCCATCTGCCAGGCGGGGCGGCGTGGGGAGTTGAGGCGGTGGGTGTAGCGGTGGCCGATGGCGGCGTAGGCCAGGGCGTGGGCGGTTTTGCAGCTGACGGTGGCCGGGAAGCGGGCGTGGGCGTCCTGGGCGATGGCGCGGTTGTAGGCGAGGTAGCGGCCGCGGCGGCGGGTGGCGCGGGCGAGTTCGGCGAGTGTGGTGGTTTTGCCGGTGCCTGCACCGGCCTGCAGGGCCAGGTGCTGGCCGGCGTGGAAAGCATCGGCGGCAGCTTGCTGTTCGTCGGTGGGCTTCAGCACGGCGCTGCTCCGGTGGTGTGGGTGAGCGCGCGCCCGAAGGCTGCCAGGAGATAGGGAGGGGTAGTGCCGGCGAGCAGGTGCTGGAGTGCACGGTCGAGGCGATCGGCCTCCTGATCGGCGTGCCGGGCCAGGGCTTGGTAGATGGCGTCTTGTACGAACAGGTTCGGTGGTCTTCTCGTCTGTTCGGCGGCAGCCTTGAGAGCGGCGTGCGCGGCAGGCGAGAAGGTGATGTTGATCAAGATCTGCCCGTGCGGGTCGGGGTAGTGCGTGGTAATCACGTCGATGGGGAGTCGTCCGCCGATCTGGTGGCGCAGCCGGTTGAGGGCCTTGGCTGGGGTTTTGGCGCGGACGAGGGCCAGAAAGCGAGTGGCGTCGTGGGTGGCTGCGAGCGGCATCGTGTGGGCGGCCCGGTGGAGTTCGGCCGGTGTGAGAGCTCTGGTCAGGGTGATGTCCAGGGCGTGGTGCCGCATGGTCATGCCTCTTCGCGGTGGGCGGGCAGGGTGTGGGGCAGGCGGGTGTGGAGGTGCGCCGCGTGCTGGAGGGGGTCGAAGACCTGCCATCCGGCTGGCGTGAGATCTGCGGCGTCGGGCGTTGCGGCGTGGGCGTGGCAGCGCTGGGTGCGCCAGCGCAGCTGCTCGGCGTAGGGCAGGCGGCTGAGGTCGTAAACGGCCATGAGTGTTGCGGGCAGCGCGAGTTGGCCGCGCTGCGGACTGGCGGGTAGTAGTGCCCATACGCCTCGGGGGCTGGTGGGATCGAGCACGCGGTGGGGGCAGCGGTGGCGCTGGCGGGTCTGGGCCACGCACCGGATGGCTTCGACGGGCGCGTCGGCGAGGTAGCGGCCCAGCAGTAGCTGAACGACGGGCTGGGCGGGGTGGTCGTTGCCGGCGGCTTGCTCGCAGGCGGCGGGAGGTGTGGGGGTGAACTGGCCTGTGTCGATCAGGCGGCGGGTGCGGACGGCGAGTTGGCGGCGCAGGGATTCCAGGTAGGGGCCGGGCGGCGCGGTGGGGGCGTGTTGCGGGCAGAGCACGTGGTGCGGGATGCGGCACCAGGGGCTGCCGTCGCCGTGGGGATAGGCGATGCCGCCGCTCAGGTGCCAGCGGCAAGGGGCGGGGATCTGGGAGGCGTCCAGTTCCGCGGGGTGCAGGGCGATGGGTCGCTGGTCGGCGCGCTGGTACCGGTCGATCCGGTGGCCGCACTGGCGGCAGCGGCTGCTCTGGCCGGTGCGCAGCAGGCGGCTGGGGCTGGTGGCGGTCACCCGCAGTGGGCGCCGGGGGCGTGTGGTGCGTGGGCTACCGTCCCAGTGGCAGCTGGCGGAGGCGGTGTTGGGGTGCATGGCGGGACCGTGCCAGGCGACACCCCGCGATTGCAGAGAAGGCCGGGCCGGGGTCGCCCGTACAGCCGAACGGCACCGAACATCCGATCCGGTTGGCGCTGAAGCGTTCGATGCGTGCTCGCCGGTTCGGGTGATTCACGGCCCGGGCGCGAGCGGGTGTTGCAGTGCGGTCAGGGATTCGGGGTGCCGGGCGAGGTGTGGTCGTCGCAGAGGGTGTTCAGCAGTTGCTCGATTGGCACGTCGAAGGTGTGGGCGAGGGTGTGCCAGGTGGTGAGGCTGCCGGTGGTGCGGCCGTGTTCGAGGTCGATGAGGGTACGGCGGGCCAGGCCGCTGCGGTCGGCGAGTTCATCGAAGGTCCAGCCGCGCTCGCCCCGCAGGCGCGCGAACTCGACGCGCAGCGCGGTGAAGTCGGGGTCGGGCGGCAAGATCGTCACCCCACCATCCGACGGTGCAGGACCCTGCCCTGTCAGTGCAGACTTCTGCACTATCTGCCGGTGCGGGAGTGACGTTCACAGTGCAGGGATCTGCACTACGGTGCGTGCGTCCCGGGTGCCGTTTGGAGCTCCCGGCAGGACGGTGAGATAGACAGGAGGACGACGGGCCGATGAGGCTTGCCGGCGCGCATCCCGCGGTGCGGCGTATCTGGACGGTGGAACTGTGTTCACGGGCAGGCGGCCCGAGGCTCATCTGTCCGCACTGCACCGTGCGCTCCCCTCCCCTGCAGGCCGCCTCCGCACGGTCTGCCGCCCTGGCGCATCTGGCCCGCCATGCGCGCGCCGACGCGCTGCCGGCGCATCTGCGCAGCTGCCAGTGCCGGGCGCAGGGCTGCTCCTGGCATCTGCGCCATCGCGGCTGCGCCGGGCCGGTACTGCTCGCCCTGACCCGCGACCGCAGCGGCCGCGCCTGGCGTCTGTCCGACACGTGTGCGGCCTGCGCAGCCGCCACCAACCACACCGCCGTCGTCCCAGCCACCCTGCTCGCGCCCCGGCAGCCCGAATACGCCGGCCGCCGCCCCAAACCGCTGGGCGGCCCTGCCGAGCGCACCCGCGTGCGGGAGATGCTCACCTACTTGTCAGCAGTACTCCCCCAGTTCACCTCCCCCGCCGCCCGCCTGCTCGCGCTGCAGTGCGCCCTGCGCGCCGACACCGGCGGCTACGTCCGGCTACCCAGGGGCCTGCTGCGCGGCATGCGGCTGCGCGGCCGCACCGAGTTGTGGGAGGAGTTGGAGCACGCCGACTGGCTGCGCCGTACGGTAGGTCGGCACCCGTACGTGGAGGCACGGCTGCTGGACGCAGCACTCCTCTCCCAGCAGGACAGCCGGGCGCGGGCCCGTGCCGCACAGTGGGCGATGCGCCCCACCCCGCTCGCCGTACCGGCCGGGCTGCCGCCGGCCGTACGGCTGACCGCGCTCGCCCTGGCCTCGCACACCTCAGACGACGCCTGCAGTACCGACCTCAAGGTCCTCGCCCGCCTGTGCGGGCACTCACCCCAGCAGACCGCGGAACTCCTCGACCGGCTCGTGGCATCGCACGCCCTGACCGCCTGGCGGCACAACCGGGAAACCGATGAGGTCTTCTGGTGGCTGCCGCCACCGGCCTGGGCGGGACATCAGCAAGGACCCAGCGGACGGCCGCCCACCCTCTGAGAGACGCCGAGAACTACTTGCCCTCGCACCGCCCGACGACGGCACCGCCAACCGTGCGGACCCGCTCTCACCCACCTTCGGCACTGACACCTCGAGGCACCGACCGGCAGTTGGACGTCCGCGAAAGGGCGCGTGCTTCGGCGACCTCGCGCGGAACCCCAGCCCGGCTGGGACTGCAAGCGGCATCGACCTCTACCTCCATGCACTGACAACCACCGCCAGTAGGGCGCTGATCAGGGTGAGGGTGCTAGCGAAGGCGACGGCCGCCTGGGTCATGCATCCGGCAGGGGAAGCTCCGTCGGCGCGAGCCAGTAGCGCGGCCGCGACAGCGCACAGCAGCGCGAGGAGCACTGCGCTGAGCAGGGCCAGGCCTGCCAGGGCGAGGGTTGTCGGTTGTGAGGTCATGGTGAGTCCTTCCGCTTTCGTCAACAGCGTTTGCTGGGAAGGAACATGACGGAATCGGCGTACGGAGACGTTCAGGTGGACGAAGATGAACGCCCCGGTGGCACAGCGTGCGGAGCCATACGGTGAGGGGGTCTGATGGAGGCGGATGACGGTGTGACGCTGGATGAGCTGAAGGGGCTCTTGCGGCGTCTTCGCAGCAAGCAACGGCTGTCGATGACCGCTTTGGAACGGCGTGCCGGGCTGGGCCACACCACGGTCAGTCAGGCGCTGAACGGGCCCTCGATCCCCAGCGAGGCGACCGTGATAGCGCTCGGTCAGGCTCTGCGGGCAGAGACCGGCGTCCTTCTTGAGCTGCGTGAGCGGGCTGCGCCGCCGGTGTATGTCCCGGCCCGGCAGAGTAGTGGTGAAGACGACCGGTTCGAAAACCGGTACCGGCAGTACGTGCAGCAGCGCCACGGGCGTCTGTCGGTTGTGGGGCTGGACCTGTCACGGCCTGAGCGTGCGTGCTGGCCGCTGGATGCCGCCTACCTGAGCCTCGAACTGGCCGTCCCGTCCGCGAACATGGAAGCGGCCGGTGGTGTCGATCCTGGTCCGGATGGCGGCAGCGGTGCGAGGGTGCGGGTGGAGCGTGCCGAGCAGGCTCTGGGGGGGCGACGGCGGACCCTGGTGCGAGGTCTGGCCGGCAGCGGGAAGACCACGCTGCTGCAGTGGCTCGCCGTCGGAGCCGCCCGCCGAGACCTGACCGGAGGCATGTCCCACCTGAACGGCTGCATCCCGTTTGTGCTGCCCCTGCGGTCGCTCGTGCGCCGAGGCGAACTGCCCACCCCAGATCAGTACCTGAGCGCCGCCGGATGCCACCTGCACACGGCGCAGCCACCCGGCTGGGCCGATGACCTGCTCGACAGCGGCCGCGCCCTGCTCCTCATCGACGGCCTCGACGAAGTTCCTCAAGGCCAACGTGCCCACACCCGGCGGTGGCTGAATGAGTTGCTAGCCGCCTATCCGCGAGCCACCTGCTTGATCACCACGAGGCCTTCCGCGGTGCCCGAGGGATGGCTGGCAGACGCCGACTTCACCGAGGCCTCGGTGCGGCCGATGAGCAGCCGTGACGTCGGTGTATTCGTTACCCGCTGGCACACCGCGGCGGCAGGCAACGTCACAACTGCCCAGGAGCGTGACCACCTGTCCGCGCTGCAGGAGGCGCTCAAGGACACGGTGCGCGCCCAGCGCGATCTCGCCCACCTGGCCACCACTCCGCTGCTGTGTGCGTTGGTCTGCGCCTTGCACCGCGACCGGCGCGGTCACCTGCCCCACGGACGCATGGAACTGTATGAGGCGGCCCTGTCGATGTTGCTGCACCGCCGCGACACCGAACGCGACATCCACGCCCCCGAAGGCCTCACCCTCACCGAACACCACAGCATCCAGCTGCTGCAGCGTCTGGCCTACTGGCTGATCCGCAACGGGCAGACCGAGCTCGACCACGACACCGCCCGCGCCCTCATCGCCGACGCCCTGCCCTCGATGCCGCACATCGCCGAGCAGGCCGACGCCGACGCCGTCCTCATGCATCTCCTGGCCCGCAGCGGCCTGATCCGCCAGCCCACGGCCGACACCATCGACTTCGTCCACCGCACCTTCCAGGATTACCTCGGTGCCAAGGCCGCCCTTGAGTCCCGCGACATCCCCCTGCTGGTCAAGAACGCCCACGACGACCAGTGGGAAGACGTGCTGCGTATGGCCGTCGCTCACGCGCGCCCCGATGAACGCGCCCGACTCCTGTGCCGGCTGATCAGCCGCGGCGACCGTACCCCCAAGCACCGCAGCCGGCTGTATCTCCTGGCCATGGCTTGTCTTGAGCACGCGACAGAGCTCGACCCGGCGGTACGCCGTGAGGTCGAAGCCCGCACGGCCGCGCTCCTACCCCCGCGCGGTTTTGACGAAGCCCGCGAGCTCTCTGCAGTCGGCCCGGTCATCCTCGATCTTTTGCCAGGGCCCGACGGGCTCGAAGACGACGAGGCCGAAGCGGTGGTCCGTACCGCAGGCCTGATTGGTGGCGACGCCGCCCTGACCGTGGCGAAGCGCTTCCGCAACAGCGAAAAGGACAACGTCGCCTGGGCCCTTCAGGCCGCGTGGGACCGGTTTGACCCGCACGACTACGCCAGCGAGGTCCTCTCTCACGTGCCCAACCTGCGTATGCTCACGGTGTCCACGCCTGAACAGCTGGCGGCCCTTCGCACCCTGCCCTCACTGCCGGGTGTCTCCTTCGACGGGCCCTTCACCCACAAGGAAATGGCCTCTGTCATCGACCCCGGCATGTTCCAGCAACTGATGCTCCGCGACAACCCGGTGCTGCAACAACTGGCCTTCCTCCAGCCATACACCGCCCTGGAACGGGTCAGCCTGACGGGGTGCTCCAACATCGAGGACCTGACCGACCTCGCCAACTCCACCGTCAAGGATCTTCAGTTGTGGACCGGCAGCTCGGTACGCCTCGAAAGCCTCAAAGAACTGACAGGCCTTACGTTCTTCGGCATAGACCAGGAGCTGCCCCGGTGCGGCCTCGAAACGCTCCCCGTGACGGCCGACTTGACGACGTTGTTCCTTGGTTCCACAACATGCCGGAGTATCGGCACGCTCCGCGGCATCACCCGTTGGCCCAACCTGACCAGCCTGAACCTGTGCGGCCCGGTCAAGGAAATCAGCGACCTCAAAGCGCTACCCCACCTCGATCTCCTCATCCTGCAGGGCGAGGCCGGCCTCTCCCTGCTCGAACACCTCACGATCACACCTCAGATCACCAGACTCACCGTGACCAATCTGCAAAGAGGCGACAGTCTCGCGCTCGTTGCCACGGCTCTGCCCCAGCTCAAGGAACTGAACATTCACTGCTTCACCGGACACCGGTCCATCGACCTCACCCCGCTGCGCAGCATGCCTGACCTCATCATTCGTCTTTACGGCGCCGTGGAAGTCACCGGCGCCGAACACTTCCCGGCCAACGCAATCACCCGCACCCCACGCCCCCGCAACTGACCCCACCAGCACCGAAACCTGGTCGGGTCTACAGCCCGGTTGGACCCAGGCCGCCGCGCGAGCTCCGGATCCGTTCGAGAGGGGGGCGTGCGTTGATACTGGTGCGGCGTTAGCCAGGTGTCACCAGAATCGTGGGGCCAGCCGCGACCGGCCGCAGGCGAAGTAGCTGTTGCTGGCAGCATCCACGCGGGCCTGGATCTGCTGGAAGGCCTGTTTGGCACGACGTCCAGGACGTTGTCGACGGTCACGTAATTCGGCTCTGGCGACGATCTTGTGATGCTGTCCGGCTGAACTGGGCATCTCCTGGGTGTGCGGTTCAGGGGGTTTGGGGCGGTTGCTACCGCATTTAGCTGATGTGGTGGTGGAGGCAGTCAAGCGGACAGCAGGGACGGTCACGTTACATGCGGCCTGCCAGTCGCTCCCGGCGAGATGCCCGGGGTGCGGGATGCCGTCGTGGCGAGTGCACGGTCGCTACATCCGTCGGCTGACCGATGCTCCGTTGGGCGGTGCGTCCGTCGTGATCGAACTGGCGGTGCGCCGGTTCAAATGCCTCAACTCCCATTGTCCGGCGGTGACGTTCGCCGAGCAGGTCCCCGGGCTGACCAGCCCGCATGCCCGCTACACGCCGCTGTTACGAAGCGTGCTCGTGTCGATCGCGCTGTGCCTGGCGGGCCGCCCCGGCGCTCGTCTGGCTGCCGCGTTGAAGATCCTGGTCGCCAAGGACACGCTCTTGAATCTCCTGCGCGCCTTGCCGGACCCGCCTGCCTCGGCGGTCCGTGTCCTGGGCGTCGACGACTTCGCTCTGCGTAAGGGCGATACCTACGCCACTCTCCTGGTCGACCTGGAGGCCCGCCGGCCGCTCGACGTACTTGCCGGCCGGGACGCCGAGCCGCTGGCCGCATGGCTGCGCGGCCACCCCGAGGTGGAGATCATCTGCCGTGACCGGGCCGGCGCCTACGCCGAGGGTGCTCGTTCCGGAGCCCCGCAGGCACAGCAGATCGCGGACGGATGGCATCTCTGGCGCAACCTTGCCGAGGCCGTGGAGAAGACGGTTGGCGCCCACCATGCCTGCATCCGGGCTGCGTTCGCCTTGCCCCCGGTCACCGAGGAAGCATCTGAGGAGACCCGAGTCACCGCTGCGTCACCGGTGGAGGTCGTGCCGTTCATCCCGCCCGATGGCACGTTCGACGTCACGGGGAAACCGCGGCGGCTGGTCGCCCGCACGACCGAGCGGTACGAGGCGGTCCAGAAACGGCTGTCCGCGGGGATGCCGCTGGCCGCGATCCGCCGCGAGCTGCGGCTGGACCACTCGACCGTACGGCGCTTCGCCCGCGCCCAGAGCCTCGACGAACTCCTGGTCAAGGCGGTCAACCGGAACTCGATTCTGGACGTCTACGAGCCCTACCTGCACCGACGGTGGAACGAGGGCTGCCACGACATTCCCCAGCTCCACCGCGAACTGCGCGAGCAGGGCTTCAGCGGCGACATCCAGTGCGTCCGCCGCTACTTCCGCCCGTTCAAGAAGCCCCATAGCCCCAGGCCGAGGCAGCCGCCAGCACGTCCTCCCGAACCGTGGCCGGCACCGAAGCCCCGCCGAATCATGCGCTGGATCATGACGACCCCCGGGCACCTCGCCGACGCCGACGCGGCAGAACTCAAAGAGATCAGAGCCGCCTGCCCACACCTCGACGCCGTCGCGCAGCACGTCCGCGACTTCGCCGACATGATGCGTGATCTGCGGGGCGACCTGCTGCCCGCCTGGATGGACCGCGTCCACGCCGACGACCTGCCCGCGCTGCACTCCCTGGTCGCAGGGCTCCGCCGGGACCAGGACGCCGTCGTCGCCGGCCTGTCCACTGACTGGAGTTCCGGGCAGGTCGAAGGCCAGGTGACAAGAGTCAAGCTGATCAAGCGGAAGGGCTACGGTCGCGCCAACCTCGACCTGCTCCGCCGACGCATACTCGTCGCGGACTGATCCTGCCCGTGCCCGTCAGACAGACCATCGACCAACAGCCCACCTCGGGAAGTCAGTCCCACCATGAGACGACAGCAAGGCCCTGCTTCCGGGCTCCTGCATAGAACTCGCGAAGAGCATCGAAATGGTCCATCAGATACGTTCTGGGCCCGTCGACGAGGCCTTCGGCTCCGTGGCCGATCAGCGCTCCTGCCTCACGGATGTCGAGTGGCAGCACAGCCAGAACGGCCTGGAGGTCGATCTCCTTGAGCAGACCGGAGACTCGCCTGACTGCCAACGGTTCAAGGGCGGCCGGTGCAGGCCCGAAGGGCCCGATGGCATGAGGGTGAGCATTGAGGAAACCGACATCCATCGCCAGACCGCCGTCGGTGGCCTGCCTGAGCGCGGCGAGGTGCAATTCGCCGACTCCGGCGATATCGCACGCACGTTCCAACATGGCTGGGACCCAGTCGAGGTCAAGGCAGTCAGCCGTCGGCGGGTCCCACTGGTGATCACCATCGAAGGACTCCTCGGCGCGTGTCCGGCAGGCGGCGAGATACTCCGCAGAGACTCGGGCAAGCTGCTGGGTGACGGCCATGACAACCAGTATCCCGGGGGCGTCCACCCCTTTTTTGAGCACCCCGTTCGTCACAAGATCTTCGCCAGAGCCGAATTGCATGACCGTCGACAAGGAGAGGGCCTCGACTGGCACGCAGGAGGTTGAGGCCGTGAAGGACTGTCGCCTGCGCCGCCCACCGCGCCCTGCGGCCTTCTTCGCCAAACGGCTATCCCTCGTGCGCCGAGCAGCTGGAGCTGGTCCCGGCGGGACCACAGCGTCGGCGCCGTGGTCCCGTCAGCGTGCGAGCGTGACCTCGATCGGCTTGTTCGTAAGGGCTTGTTGCGAGTGGTGCGAGAGCGGGGTGGTAGCGGTCCCGGTGGCGGCCGTCCGTGGTGTCTGCCGCAGACGGACCAGGTGTTGTCGGCGGCGATCTACTACCGGACAAACCTGGCCATGAGGCAGCTCGGGCCGCTGTTCGCGGTCTCGCCGGAACACCTCCGCGCACGCGCCCGGGAAGGGCCCCACTTCCTCTTCCTCTGGAACGGCAGCCGTCTTGCCAGCCGCCGCTGAAACAGGCCCGCGCGCAATCGACATCGCCGCAGGCAGCGACGGAACCGAGGCTGCCCTCGTCAGTTCCGTCGCGCCGGAACGCCCGGCCTCACAGAGATGGCTTGACCGCCGGTACCCATGCAAATCCGAAGCCGTACGCCTTGTCGATGAGCTGCTGGTTCGACAACCACGGCTTGGTGGTGAACCAACGGACCTCGCGTCGGATTTCGAGGGCGTCCCGCCCCGGGGTCAGCAGGGCGATCGCGCACGAGGTGGCCCCGGCCGGGGAGTCGTCCAGGTGGATGCGCCAGGTGCCGCTCGGCGCGCTGACGGTGACCACCCCTCCGAGCATGCGAAAGTCGGCCGCGCCCTCGTAGAGGTAGACGTAGACGAGGAGTTTGGTGAACTGGTGCCGGTGCTCAAGGCTGATGCGGAGCGTTTCCCCGTCGGAAGTCTCACCGGTGCGGTCGTCCTGGTCGAGGCCGACGTAGGGCCAGGCGTCGAGGTTCCCAAACTCACCACCAAGGGGCTGGACCGCGGCGCCTTTTCCGTCGCTGGTGGCCACCATGCAGCCCAGATCGAGATCGGCTTCAGCCGTGACCGACCAGTTCAGGTTCACTTGGAGAACGCCCGGCCCCGCGATCTCGGCACGGGGTGTCTGACGGGTGAGGTCCACGGCACACGGCCGTGGCTCGCGAGCGCCTCGTTCCCTGGTCGGCTGGCCGCCACTCAGCCGGATGACCCCCCGTTGTCTGCCATCACCGCTCATGCAAGCCCCCTGATTTGACGCTTTGCACGGTCGCTCTCATACCCAGCCGTCCGTCGATGCGATCATGGCCTATTATTGCGCAACCCGTGAAGGGGACGTGAAGATCCGTCAACCGTTCGTCTTGTGCGGCAGGAACATACGCGCTGGTCCCAGCCCAGGTTCTCGCCATGTCTCGACACGTAGAAACGTTCCGGCATTGCCGGGCAGGGGTGGGAATGTTGGCGGGAAAACAACTCGACAAAAAAGTGGCGGCACGCCACCTCGAGGACATGGCGCAGGATCCTGTGCTCGCACCGCGCGCCGAGGAGCTGCGTGCGCTGGCTGGGGCACTTGACTCCAGCGACACCGAGGCTCTGGACGCCTGGGCTGATCTCGACCTGATGGGACACTTCGCGCGGCCCGAGAG
The DNA here is from genome assembly GCF_036139655.1 of Streptomyces sp. NBC_00328. Lineage (NCBI taxonomy): Bacteria > Bacillati > Actinomycetota > Actinomycetes > Kitasatosporales > Streptomycetaceae > Streptomyces > Streptomyces sp. NBC_00328. The sequence goes on along the minus strand of NZ_CP108013.1, from coordinate 9,883,973 downwards.
CGTCACCGAGACGGTGCCCGACGGCCGTGGCACACGTCTGGATTCCGTACTGGACTGGGTTCTGGGAGCCCTGGTCTTCCTGCCGCTGCTCTTCACCTGGTTCGGCCTGTGGCAGGCCTCGAGCGCGTACGGGGCTCTCACGGGCGACGATCCCAAGGCCGCGGGTCGGCCTTTCCTGCAGCTGTGGCAGTCCGGGTTCGACGGACACCTGGGTGGGCTCTTCCGGTTCGGTCACGTGGCCGTGGGCGGATGCGTCACCCTGGCAACGCTGTTCGTGCTCACGGCGGTGCACGGCTTCCGGCGCTCCGCCGCCGAACGCCGAGACGAGCACGCCCGCGAGCGCACCCGTGCCGCCCTCGCCCGCCTGGTCCCGGTCCTCACCCATGCGCAACTCCTGCTCAACGAGCACCGCTTCGCCTCCCCGCAGCGCTTCGCCGCGGAACTCAACTCGGCGGCCGGGCGACTGCAGCGCATGCAGTCCAAAGCCATCACCACCCAGGAAGAACTCACGCGCGCTGCCCAGCTGGTCGCCGAAGCCGCGGAGAAGGCGGAGAAGCGTCTCGCCCAGGCGGAGACGTACGTGCGGCCGATCGAGAAGGTGGTGCTGCGGATCGAGGAGGCTGTGCGGGAGAGCGGAACGGCTATCCAGAGCGCGGTGCGGAATCTGGACGACCCGCTGGACCAGGCGGGCCGACGGCTCGCCGACGCTGTCAGCGGACAGACGGGCGTCCTCGACGAGGCGTTGGAGAAGCTGCGGACGGCCGGGGACGAGATGCGCAACATCCTCACGCGGGCTGCTGACCGGCTGGAGACCGCGGTCGGCGACAACGGCGACATCGTCCACAGGGCCCTGTCGGACGCGGCACAGCGGGTCGAGGATTCCCTAACCGTTCTGGCCGCCTCCCAGCGCGGGTTCACGACCGGCGTGGAAGTGGTCGCGGACGTCAACGGCCGACTGCTCAACGACCTCGGGGCGGTGGCCGAGCGCACCGGTGAGGCCGCGGAGGTCTCCCGCGAGGCGCTGCGCGGCATCGAGGCACGCAGCCGTGCGCTGCACGAGGCGGCCGACCGCTTCAGCGGCGTCACCGATGCCCTGGCGTTGGTGCTCCGCGAGACCGAGACGGCGCGCGCCGAGACGGTCACGGCTCGGGCTGAGGCGCAGGCTGCGCGGGCCGGGGCCGAGGCGGCTCAGAGGCGCGCGGAGGAGGAGCTGCGGCAGGCGAAGGAGCTGCGGACCGGAATCGGTTCGGCACGGTGAGCCCGCCGAGAAGAGGGTTCCGGTTCACGCCGTTGCACCTCGCCGGGTGGCTCTTCGCCGACATGCTGCTCGTGCTGGCTCTGGTGTCCATGGGGGACCGGGGTGATCCGCTGGCCGCGCAGGCCGCCGCGGCTCGCCCCTCCACGTCCAGCGCGTCCCCTAGCGCGAAGCCGTCGCCCGAACCGAGCCCGACGCCCTCGGGCCCCCGGTCGGTGGAGCGCAAACCGGTGAAAATACGTGTCGCGGCGGCGGCCGGCGACACCGCGCGGATGGTGAAGCAACTCCGCGCCGCCACCGCGCGCTACAAGGGCCGCACCGCCGCGTTCGTGCTGACCTTCGGCCAGGATCCCGAGCCCGGCGCCGGCCAGGCGTACGCGAGCAGGATCAACGCGTCTCTGCGCAAGGCCCGACCGCACATGTTCACCGACACGACGACTCGGGACTTCTGGAACGGCGGTGCCCCCGGCACGGCCGACCTGGAGATCTACTTCTACACCCGCTGACGGCTGCGCCGTCCTCAACGACCAGGAGAGTCCATGCAGATCCTGCCCTTCTACATGGTGTGCGACGAGTCCGGTTCCATGGCGGGAACCGGCGTGGACACCATCAACGCAGCGTTGCCTGACCTGCACCAGGAGATCAGCACCAATCCAAGCGTGGCGGACAAAATACGCTTTGCCCTGATTGGCTTCTCCACGCAGGCTTCGGTGCTGCAGCCGCTCGCCGACCTGAGCGAGCTGACCCAGCTGCCGTCTCTGTCCGCTGGCGGAGTGACCTCCTTCGGCGCCGCCTTCCGCCTGCTGAAGGACACCATCGAAAAGGACGTCGCGGCATTGAAGGCCGACGGCCACGACGTGTACCGGCCGGTTGTCTTCTTTTTGTCCGACGGCATCCCCACGGATCATGACTGGCGCACTGCGCTGCAGGAGGTGAACGCGTTCCGCTACGCCCCGAAGATCATCGCCTTCGGGATCGCCGACGCCGACGCTGCGACCATCACCGAGGTGGCCAACTTCAAGGCATTCATCCAGCAGGACGAGTCCATCAACCCGGCCGTCGCACTGCGCGAGTTCGCCTCGAGCCTAACCCGATCCATCATCAACTCAGCGACCAGCATGTCCGCGCAGAGCGGGGAGGGCTTCCAGCTACAGGTCGACGACCACGTGCCTGGCTACACCAGCGTCTCCCTGGACAAGCTGTGAGCGCCCCCGTGAACGGCGAGGACATGCACGGCTCGTACGGCGCGCCGGAATGTCCCGTCCGTGACGCCCGTCAAGACGACCTCGACGCACACTTCAAGAGCCTGCCGCACGAGGTGGTGGCAGCCGGTACGGCCGCCCCCTCCCCGACGGCACCGCCGACGCCACAACCGGCCGAGGGCGCCGTGCCGTCCTGCGAGCCCGCGGCCGAGTTCCGGCGAGGGGTGCCGGCACACGTAGGCACACGTCCTCCGACGTATCCACCTCATCCCCTGCGACGTCCCTCCCTGCGGGACGGCGACACATTCGCCGCCCTGTCCCCCGTGATACGGCTGGACGGCACCCAAATCGGGCGACTGACTGTGCGGGCCGCATCCGTCCGCGGAGACTCCCACAACTGGGAGGGCAGCTGCCGCCAGGACGCCATGGTGGTGACACACATCGGGCCCCCAGATGCGGAAATGCTTCTGCTGGCGGTCGCGGACGGTGTGGGTTCTGCCCGCTACTCGCACGTGGGCTCCAATGACATCTCCCAAGTGGCAGCCGTCCACCTGGACCGGGAGGCAGAGAGCATCTACGCGGCGCTGTGCGCCCAGGACGTCAGCGAACTGCGTGTCCTGGCCACCAAGGCGGTCGCCGGAGCGGCCGCCGAGCTGCGATCCGCATGGGCGCGGTCCGCACAGCACACGCCCCGCCCCTACGCCGACGAGGACTACGCCACCACCCTGCACGTCCTCCTGATCCCCACGGACCCGCACATCCGCGACCGCGTTCTGTGCAGCGTGGGCGACGGCGGACTGTTCGTGCTGCGCGACAGCCACTGGGAGAACGGGGACCCGGACGACGGCGAAGGCCTGCTCGACACTCGGACCGAGGCGCTCCCGCACGCCTACCGCAGCGTCAAGGCCACCCTGTTGCGCACCGTGCCGGGCGAAGTCCTCCTGCTGGGCACCGATGGCATCACCAATCCCCTCACGCAGAAGGACCCGGAGTTCGCACGCCGCCTCGCCGACGCATGGGGTAGGCCCGAGGTGCCCTCGCTGTCGGACTTCCTGTGGCAGGCCCAGACCCGGGCCAAGTCCTACGACGACGACCGGACCGTCATCTGTGTGTGGGAGGAGGGGGCATGAGCGCCGAGGACGGCGCCGACATCGCCCGCTCGTCGCTCAGGCTGGGAGACCGGGTCGGCAGTGGAGGCCAGGGTGACGTGCATTCCGTCGGTGGCGGTGACCTGCTCTACAAGGAGTACAAGGATCCCTCCAAGGTCAATGGCCAGGCGCTCGCGGACCTGGTGGCGTTCCGGCAAGGGCTCGTCCCGACGGACCGGAGCCGCCTGGACGCCCTCGCCGCCTGGCCGCTGTGCCGTGTGATTGAGGGCGGCCGGGCGGCCGGCTTCCTCATGAGGCGTGCCCCGTCCCCCATGACGTGGCGCACCGCGACGGGCGCGACGAAGCTCCTCGAGTTGCAGTACCTGATCAGGCCGCCAAAAGTGGCCTGGCAGGAAGTAACGCAGCCGACTCCCGAGCAGCGCAGGGCCCTGGCACGAGCCTGCGTCGATGCGATCAGCTGGTTCCACGACGCCGGACTGGTGATCGGGGACATCTCGCAAGCCAACATCCTGTGGTCGCTCACGCCCGAGCCCGCCGTCCACTTCCTGGACTGTGACGGCTTCCGCCGGGTAGGGCGCGAGGCCGTCCAGTCGCAGGCCGCCACCCCCGACTGGAACGACCCGCTCGCACCGTCCACCGAGGCGAGCGTCGACACGGACGCATACAAAACGGCTCTCACCGCAGGACGCGTACTCGCCCAGGATCCCTACGCCAGACCGGACCAGGAGTTGCGGCCCGTGGCCGGCTGCCTCAACGAGCGTCAGGCGGCGGCAGCGACACGGCTCTTCGCGCAGGCGGCGGGCGAACGCGGAACCCGGCCCCGTCCGAACGAGTGGCAGACCGCATTGAGCGACCGCGGCGTCATCACCCTCACAGCAGCCGCACCCCGGCCTCGTCCCTCCGTAGATCACACGGTCCTGGACGGCGTGCGCGACCGGAGGCCGATCGACTTGCGCACACCTGGACGGTAGACGGGGAATCCGGCGAATCCGTCGGCAGAACGGCTGGCGCGGCCTGCATTTACGGGTGCGGGCAGAGTGCCGCTACCGAACTCCTGTCATCGCGCGAGCGTGACCTCGATCGGCTCGTTAGGGCAGCTGCTGAGGGTCTTGGAGAGAGCGGCTTCCTCCCCGGGGTCAACGGACAGCTGGTAGCGGGTCTTGTCGGCGACCCAGTCGGTGACGTACTGGCAGCGGTAGCCCGCGAAGGGAGGCAGCCAGGTGTTCGGGTCCTGGTCCGACTTGGAGCGGTTGGACGCGGCGGAGACGGCGATCAGTGCACGGACGTCGTCGAGGTCATTGGCGTAGGCCTCGCGTTCCTTCGCCGTCCAGGCGGAGGCTCCGCTGTCCCACGCTTCGGCGAGCGGGACGAGGTGGTCGACGTCGAGTTTCCTGGCGTTGTCGAAGTAGGCGTCGTCGTACGGGCTGTACCAGGATCCGCCGGTGAGCATGCAGTTCGGTCCCTGCTGCGGAGCCTCGACCGCCTCCTCCAGGAGGACTTCCATACGCGTGTTGCAGCCGTCCCGGTCGGCGTCGATCCAATGGCGGAACTTGCTGCGCTCGTAGCCGGCCCTGACTTCGCCCGCCACCGGGAGCTCGGCGATCAACTCACGCACACTCCCCACCCGGGTCGGGTCATGGGCCTGTGCCGCGGCCACCGGCAGGCCACCGGCCAGCGCCACCGCGGCCAGCGTGCAGATCAGCGTCCTCTTCTTGAGCGTCATGCGGCATGACTACCGAAGCAGAAACGGTCACCCCGCGACGGCGCCACCACCGGTCACCCGAATGCGGCAAGCCACCAGCCCATGCAGCACAGCTCCGTCCCGACCCCTGCAGGTCACCCTCTTGCGTGATCCGGCCGGTCATCACCCTCTCGCTGATGCCGTAGCTGAGCGGGGTGCCCGACGAAACGGCACGAGCCTGCCCTCTGCGATCACCGTTGACCAGAGTTTTGCCTCGTGTGTGGTCGGCTGACGTCGCGAGATGGCCACCGAGGGCAGATGCAGCGAGCCGGTACCAGTCCGCAGGCTGGCGGCGCGCTGACCAGTCGTGGTCGGGGCGATGGCCAGGGTGCGGCGACGGTCAGGGGGTGTCGCCGGAGTAGTAGAAACGGCACGTCACACCCGGGCCAGGCATGCGGAATTCGCCGGGGTGCGGGTCGTACAGGGCGCGGCCGCCGGGCCACCGCCCGAGTTCGGTGGGCAGGGCCACGCCGTCGTCGACTTCCTCGGTCCGCCATCCGTGGATGTCCAGCAGGAGGCCGTCCAGCGGTCCGCCGACCAATGTGGCGTAGGTCCGGTGCGGGAGCGGTCCGGGGTTGGGGTCCTCGTGGTCCGCGCCGTAGACACGCCTGTTCAGCAGCTGCTCGTCGCCGTTCATGCCCTCCAGCGTTGCAGCCGCCACCGACAACGCGGGCTCGCCCAGCACCTTGGGCCTGTCTGCATGGTCGGTCGCTGCGCCTTGCCATGGCCGGATCAGGTGCGCCGACGTCCGAACCAGCCGCCGGCCTTCTGCGCGGCCTGCTCGGCCTCCTGCTCCTGGCGGTGACCTGCCTGGTCCTGGCGCTCGCGTTCGTCGGCTTCAGCCTGCTGTTCGGCTGCAACGGCTTGGTCCTGGCAGTTCTCGCACAGGTGCGGGTGCGACTCGCGCGCCGTGCTCCAGTCCCGTACGTCGGCCACGGCCCACCGGCCGTCACTGAACTTGTTCCCGTAGTCCCGGACAGGACGGTGGGCCGGGTCGCAGGTGATCGGCCCGGCCCCTCTGGCTTTACCACCGCCCGCCCGGCGAGGAGCGGGCCGGGCGAGCGGTGGCAGTTCAGGTCCGGTCAGCGGTGGAAGTGGCGGCGGCCCCAAGAGGCGTCGTCGATGAAGCGGCCGTGGTCGTTGCGCAGGGTGGCCCTGTCGCGGTCGTTGTTCCACACGTAGGCGCGCCGGTCCTGGTAGAGGTCGGTTCGACTGTCGCGGCCGAGGCCGGTGTGGACGCGGACCGTTGCGCGGCCGCCCAGGCGGTAGTGGTCGAAGGTGTAGGTGTGGCCGTCCGCATCCGAGAGGGTCCAGCCGTCCAGGTTCACGCTGCGACGGGTGTTGTTGGTGATCTCCACCCACTCCTGGTTCAGGGAGCGGTTGGAGCGGTCGTCACGGCCCGGGGAGTCGTACTGCACCTGGCTGATCTCCACCGCCTGGCGGTGCGGGCGGGGGTCGGCGGCGGATGCCGGGACGGCGATCGCCGCGGTGATGGCAGCAGCACTCAGCGCGGCGGCGGTCAGACGGCGAGAGGTCGTGGATACGGTCACAGGAATCCCCCTGCATTGTGCGGGCACAACCTCAAAACGCCCTGGTGGGTGCCGGGTTGTGCGGTGTGCGGGTGGCGGCCGGCCGGCCGCGCATTCACACCTTGCCCTCCAGATCGCCGGGATGTGAACGCCATCCGGAGTGCGTTACCGATCAACCGCACCGCCGTGACACTTGGCTGCAACAGCCATCCATTTCGCCGGTGTACGAAGTTGACGCGTGCCCGCTCTCGGCAGCCTTGCAGCAGTTGGTCATCAGGCCCTGACCGCCAGGTACCGCCACCCCACCAGGCAGCCAGCCGTCACCCGAAAGTGAGTAACAGCCCTTCCGTCACGAACAATGGCTCCGGACGGCAGGTGCGCACTGCGGCAGGCCGCGGGCAGCGCGGACCCGGGAAGGCGCCTATTCACTGGTGTTCGTCCAGGGGCTCCGCTGCGAACGTGCCGCCGTACAACGGGGCATCGGTTAGCTGGAACCGCTGGACGCGTCCATCGATGGTGACGACAACGATGCTGCCGACAGGCCGGGTGGTGTCGCGCAGCATGGCGCGGCCGAGTGAGTCCGTCGTGCCGAGCAGCGCGTAGGTACGAAGGCCCGCCTGCACGGCGGTGGGAGCGGTGATCGATGTCGGCTTAGGGGTTCTACGGAACCGCACTCGGTGCGTGATCCAGGACACGGTGCCAAGCAGGGCGGCAACGACCAGCCCGCCGATTACGTGGGGCAGCGTCTCGCTGACGACGTTCACGAGTGGCCCTCCTCATCGGGTGTCTCGCTCGGCAGTTGCTGAGCGCGGCGCCGCTTCTGCTCAGCAACTACGTACCTGACTCTGCGGCGTACACGTTCTCCCGTTGTCTCCGGGTCGAGAGAGCCTGCGTACCAGGCGGCGTCGGCCCAGGTGGCAATTCCTCGCTGAGCCCAGGCGTGGACCACGCGGCGCTCTTCGGGGGCGAGGGCGCGCAGGAGAGCGGCGAGCCTCAGATCACCTTCGTCGTTGCGTGGCATGGAGTCGACCGTTGATGAGTGGCGCGCGATCAGGTCATACAGGGAAAGACCATCGCCGATCGGGAAGTCAAGGCTGAGTGTCCTGCCGTGTCGAGTCCCTCGCCGCCACAGCGGCACCAACTGCCGGTGGATGCTGCGCGCCTCGGCCTTGAGTGCCCCTAGGGCCAGAGGCGTCAGGCGACCTTGCTCTGTGAGCGGGGCAACCCAGTCGCCGAGGAGCGCATCACTTACGGCTTGCCGCCACCGTTCACTGTTGGGCAGACACAAAGCTGTGGTGAGGCAAATTTTGACGATCTCCGCGGCCAGCGGATTGCCGGCGTCGTGTTCCGTCGGATTGTCCACGAGAACCGCACGGGCATTGAGTGCATAGGCGATGTCCGGCACACATCGCCACGGCAGCTTCGCGTCGTGCGGGAGCGGCGGAATGAGCGGCGGGGGCAACTCTTGATTGGACGACACGGGAACCCTGGACCAGGCACTGATCGACCTGATGTCGTCATGGATTGTCACATTGTCTGCCTGGTATGAGGTCAGGACGAACGTGCCGTCGGGGGCCTCGTCGGCAAGCACCCGCTTCGGCGTCGTCGACTCCTGCTTCGACGGCATGGGCACGTAGTAGGCACTGGCGTGATGGGGTTCCAAGATCCGTTTGATGGGTTTGATCATCATTGGGTGCCGCTCCTCCGGGTGGTGGCAACAGATTCACCCATCGGTCGTGGCACCCCCAGGGTGGAGACAAAGAATCTTGGACACATCATGTGACCTGCATCACGTCTTGATATCCATGGCCTTTTGCCGACTTCGCCTGCGCAGCGGACACTGCGTGCGCCATCACCCAGCCCGACCTCGCCCCGACCAACTGCCGTTTGCTCGACCCCGGCGAGGCGCTCCTGTCCAGCGCCCCGCACGACGGCTCAACCGTCCTCGTCCATGGCCATGTCCCGTTTGCGGTTGATCGGAGGCGGCCTTCCCGTCCTTGTTCACCAGTCCCGGCTGGCGGTCAGCTCCTCCGCATCCGCGTCCGTGAACCCGTATGCCGACGCGACGAAGCAGAACTCGTCACAGATCCATTCACGCGCAACCGTCTCGATCTCGCTCCCGGCCGCCACGAACTCCCTGTCCAGCAGGTTGAACTCCTCCGTCGCAGCCTGGGTCAGCGCATACAAGGTCTCCAGATCCGACGGCTGCTCGCCCTCAATGCGCTCGCACAGCCGCAGCAGGATCGCCTTCCCCCCGGTCGACCACGTGATCAGGGAAGTACGAGTCGTCGCACATCGGCCGCAGGAACGCGTGTCCCGCTACCTGCCGGTTTGTGATCGGCATGGCACTTCCCTATCTCCGCGAAGAGTTGACGCGCCGATCATGCACGGCACCACTGACAGCGACGCCAGTCATGTCCGCCAGACCTCACACCTGCCCCTTTGAGTGCATGCAAGGGCACGGGACACCGCAGGACATCCGGCGCCGCCCCAAGAACTGCGATGAAGGGCGGACTGACGCACCCTCCCTCAGCGCCTCGCCGTACCTAGCTGCTCAGGAACCTTCTGGAGATAGGGCCGCTCCACCGACTCAGCCTGCGAGGACCCGCGAGTTTGGGGCTTCGGGTCGGTGGGCCGTCTGCTCCACGTGTGGGGCCGGTCGACCGCGGCAAGCAGGGCGTTGATCCGACGGGCGAATTCCCCACCGGGCAGAGGAAGTTCCGAATCGGGCTCGCGCAGGTAACCAGCAGTCACGGCCGTAGGAATATAGGCCATGAGCTTGCAGATAGGCGCAGGCCGAGACCGGACGGTCTGCTGGGCCAGGTGGCGCAGGATCCGCATGAACTGGCTGGTCGATGCGCTGGTGATCCGGTTCTCTGCTGGATTCCAGCTGCTGCCATCATCCCAGGCCGGAGGCTCGGGCTGGGGCTGGACGGCATCAACCTGACGGTGCCACCAGTCGGCCGTCTCCCGCTCGCCCAGTGCCAGGTGGTGCAGGTAGAGGCAGTACGCGGCAGCAGCCTGCCCGGCGCCGGCTGCGTACTGCCACCAGAAGCGGGCGCCCTCAGCAGTGTCGGTCAGCGGGACTGTAAAACGTTCGGCTCTGGCCCGTAGTCGGTGGTGACGGTGGGTGTCTGTCAGACGAGCAGGATGCGGTGGCGGAGGAGGTCGAATTCCGCGCGTCCGTGCATCTGCCTCATGATCCGTTTGGTGCGGGTGTTGACGCCTTCGGTGCGGCCGTTGTGGTAGGGCAGGGTGAGGCCGGCGTTAACGGCGAGCAGGTCATTTTCGAGGCCGTTGGTGAAGCTGTGCAGGTGGGGCAGTGCTGCGGCGCGGGCGGTCGTGATCCACTCGGTGAGCTTCAGGTCGTTTCCCTTGGCTGGTTTCAGCAGGGTGGCGAAGACGTGTATGAGATCGGCGAGTTGGGTCATCTCCGGGCAGGCTGCGGTGATCTTCTCCAGCAGGGCCGTTTCCTTCGGGCGCAGGTTTTCGGGGTCGGTGAGCAGGAGGCGGCCGGCGTGACGTGGCGTGGTGACTGGTCGGTCGCCTTCGGCGCGGCCTTGGCTGAGGTAGCGGACCAGCAGATTGGCGCTGCCGGTGTAGCCCAGGTCTTGGATCTCGCGCAGCAGGTGGGTGACGGGGACGGCGGGGTCGGCCCGGCGTCGTTCGCGAAGGTGGTCGCGGTAGGGGTCGACGAGGGTCGGTCGGTAAGCGGGGGTGAGGCGCAGGGCCTGGGGTTCGGGCAGGCGGGCGTAGCGTTTGACGGTGTTCAGGGCCAGGCTGAGGCGGCGGGCGCATTCGAGCAGGCCGACGCCCTGGCCGAGGAGATCGTGGATCTTGTTCCAGCGTTCGCGGGTGGTCTGCTCGCGTATGCCGCCGGGGCGGGGCGGGTTGATGGTGGCCCAGCAGCCGGCATGCGCGCGGATTTCGAGCAGGGCCTTGTCGCAGAGATTCCGCCAGAGGTGCCAGCGGTCGCTGACCTGCACTGCGTCGGGCAGAGCACGGCGGATGGCCTCGGCGTAGGTGGCTGATCCATCCCGGCACACGACCTCGGCACCAGGATGTTTGCGCAGCCACTTCTCCAGGGTGTCCGCGGTGCGGTCGGGCAGCACGTCGATCCGCTCGCCGGTCTCGGCGTTGGTCACGATGGTGGCGTAGCGGTGACGTCGCTTGAGCGCGAAGTCATCCACTCCGATCACCCGTGGGACCGCCCGCCGGGGCAGCGGCAGGCGCCGCAGATGGTGCAGCGCGGTACTGCGGGAAACGGGCATGGCCAGCAGGCCGGCCAGGCGGGTCGCCGCCCGGCCGCATAACTCCCGTGCCACCTGGGCAATCTGCCCAGCCAGCCGTACCGTGCGGCGCTGATGGCGCTCCAGCAGTCCGGGAATCTGCTCGCGGAAGGTCTGCCGTCGGCAGCCCAGGATCGGGCAGGCCAGCCGTCGTACGCGCAGGTGAACGACGACCTGGCGGCCGTCGACCGGCACGTCCGCCACCGTCCGGAGGTGATACCCATGGGCCTTCGCCGTCGGCGATCCGCACACCGGACACGGCACCGCCACATCCCGAGTGCGGGCCGTGACCACTATCGCGTCACCGTCATCCGTCACGTTCTCGACGAGCAGCGCCGAAAGCCCGGAAAACACCGTCCCCACAAGGGAGTTGACATCCATCACAAGATCATGGACGGCTACTCGGCGTCACCACCGACTACGGGCCAGAGCCGCTCGTTTGACAGACCCCGACATGGCCCCGCAGGGGCGGCTGAACTGCATCCTGACCGAGGGAAAGCTGCGTGGGTTCGCTCCGTTCGGCGCGAAGACCCCGGTCCTGTGCTTCTCCGAGAGCCCGCCCGACCACCTCGCCCACCTCATCGCGGATAAGGGTTTCGCGCCTTGGGGGATTGTGACGACGCGCAGCAAGATCCTCGCCCGGGGAGGAGGCGCCGTCGCCTACCTGCCCAGGTCGGTCGCCGAAGACTTTCCCGCTCCCATCGCCATTGGGTGGTCTCAGTTCAAACGGACGGGGTGAACCGCGAGGACTGGATGCACGAGCGGGAGTGGCGAATCCCGGCAGGCGGCCAGGACGACATCAGCAACTACAGATACCACTCTCCGGGGTCGGTTCCCGGCATCCTGGTCGGGTCACCGGACTGGGAGCCTGACCGAGTGGCCAGCGAAACGCAGACAAACCACGAAACCGGTGAGCTCTACCCCTCCGGCGACCTGGTCCTTCCGGAAGCCTGGCTCACAGCGGAACGGTGGGTATGGGATGTCGGCACCAAGACGATCCAACGCCTCGAACCCCTGAAGAAGGTTGCGGCACCATGGCTGCCGTAGGAATCCGTCTTGGGTGCGGTTCCTCTTGAGGGATGTCTCACCTGCATAAACTGCAGCTCTGTCCGCGGCTAGAAGGTCGACCTGAGCGCTGGGTAGGACATCGCCGGGGGCTGCGGCATCCTCCGTTTCGATCATGAGCCAACACCTGAGCGTGACCTGCCGATTCCGAAATGATCTATACAGTCATCGGTTCGGTTGAGCTGGCAAACGCCCGGCTCAACCTGTCCCTTGGAAGGAGCTGCACCCTGCTCTCATCGGGTCCTGGCAGTGCGGCGGCGGCGCCTGCGGCTGGGAGTAGGTGACTTCGTCTGCGTCGGGACACGATTACAAACTCTGGATCCCCTGCTCCACCGCTTCGACGGCACGGCGCTGAACGTCGGGCGAGTGAGCGAGGCTGCGGATGGTGGATAGGACTCCACCCGCAATGCGCTGCACCAGCCCGCGGTCCGGTGTCGGGGCTGCGGCAGCCGTCTCAAGTTCTGCAACCCTGGCGAGCAGTTCCTGCTATTCGCCGGCGTCCGGGGTCAGGGCCGGCGTCATCTGCTGAACGAGGCTGACTGCGGCCAGGATCTTCGCCGGATCGACTTCGGTCTGGGTTGCCGCGTTCTGGGTGAAGGCACTGCTGTTGGCTGCGATGTTGCCGCTGTTCTCCTGGATGTGGAAGGTGACATTGCCGCTCAGGCGCGCCTGGTTGAGGTGGTCTTGCACGCTTCCTCCTGCCAGGGCGCAGCTGACGCCCTGGGTTGTGATCACGACCGTTGCAGGGTCGGTGCCGAGTGTTTCGATGAGGCCGTACTCTGCCAAATAGGCCAGGGTTTGCTGCAGTTCGGCGCCGGGGATCGCCGCTCCTGCAAAGAACGAACCGGGCGTCGCGAGGAACAGTCTCAGACCGTGTTCGGACCGGCACCGCCATTCTCACAGTCCCAAACGAGAACGATCGGGGCCTTGAGCTGGACGTGCACGCACCGCCGGGCGGTTCGGTCAGCTGCGTTACGGCGTGTGGCGGGTGGTGGGGTCGATGCGGCTGAGTACCCAGCGGATGAGGTCCTTGCTGAGGGCGAGGTCGGGGTTCTCCTCGAGTGCGTCGTGGAGGAGGACGGTGATTCTTGCCCAGTTCCGAAACGATCCGTGGCCGGCCATGTCATCGGCATAGAGGATCAGTTCGGGCTGCGTACCGGCCCAGGTCTGCTGGTAGGCGGGAATGACGGCCTGGACTTCGGTCGGCGTGAGGGGGCTGAACTGATACCAGTCGAGGATTCGGGAGTGCAGGGCCGGGTTGTTGAGGATCTTCTGCCGGGCGTTGCCGCTGCCGACGAAGATGACGGCCGCTCGGCGGGCGTCGTCGCCCCACAGGTTGCGGAAGTATTCCAATGCCTTCGTCCCGAGTCCTTGCACTTCATCGATGAGCAGGACGCGTGGCTCTGCTTCGAGTGCGTCTTGGATCTGCTGGTCGCAGGGACCGACGGACTGCGGTGGTTCTCCCGGCAGGTCGAGACGGCGCCAGAGCTGGGTTCGGATTTCGTTCATGTTGGCGCCGTTGTTGTAGCGCAGCCGGACGGTGGTTTCGGGGGCGCGGCGGCGTAGGACGGTGTGGACGGCGAAGGTTTTACCGAGGCCGACGTGTCCGTGGATGCAGACCATGGCGTTGTGCTTGATGGCCTTGAGGATGCGGGCTTCGGTTTCGGCTACGGCTTTGGTGGCCATGGCGTTGGCTCCGGTGAGACCCAGATAGTGGTCCTGGCTGGGTGGGGGGAGCTGGCTGGGGCGGGGCGAGGTCGTGGGGGTGCTCACGGCTGGTCCTCGGGGGGTGTCGGCGGCTGGGGTGGGCGTGCGGTGTTGGGGTTGAGGGGAAGGGTCCATGCGGCGTCTGGTTCGGGCAGTTGGATGAGGTCGGGCAGTGCCTCTGCTGCCGGGTCGAAGCCGTCGAGGGCCCGCAGGTGCTCGATGGCCTCTTCCTCGGGCATCACGTCCAGGGGCACGGGCGGGGCAGGGCGGGTTGCGGCTGCGTAGCGGGTGTTGCGGTTCTTTTCGGCCTTCTTCAGCTGGGCGCGCAGGCGGTCGGCTTCGCGTCGCCGGGCTCGTTTGAGGCTGAGTGTCTGTTCACGGGTCGCTTGTCCGGCCATGACGGCGGCGCCGAGGTGGCGGCCGGTTTGCGGGTCGTAGAGCTCGATGCGGTGGTCGTGGTGGGGGAGGTAGCGCAGGTCTACCTTTTCGCCGACGCGGCCGTGCATCCAGTCGGCGATGTAGTTGCGTTTGTGCCAGCGGACGCCACCGTTGTTGATGGTCAGGGGCTTGCCGTGGCGTTCGAGGGTGTAGGTGTGGAGGTCTTCGGCGGTGACGGTGTCGATGAGTGCGGGGTCGGCGTCCCACGCTTGGCGGGGAGTCTTGCCTTTCAGGCTTCTGGGGGTGTTCTCGTGGTTCCAGCGGTGGACCCATTCGAGGACCCGGCCGACGAACGCTTCGAAGTGGAGCAGTGGTTGGTCGGGGTCGACGGGTTTTCCGCCGAGGAGGGTGGGGGCGTGGGTGTAGCCGGGCATGCCGGCGAACAGTGTCTTTTTGATGGCTCCGTTGACTGCTTCGACGTTGCCTTTGCCCTCGGGGCTGAAGGGGGGCAGGGCGATGATTTCGGATCCCAGGACGCCGAGTGCTTCCTTGACTGTGGCGCACAGGAATTCTCTGCCGCCGTCGACGCGCACGTACGTGGGGATGCCGCCGAACGGCCCGTGGTGTTCGTCGATGAGGACGGCGTCGCGGATGGCGACGAGGACGCCTTCGCGGCTGGGGCGTTGCGGGCTGATGGCGAGTCCGCAGATGGCTGAGGTGGCGCAGTCGACGAAGAAGGTGATCCATGGTTTGCGGATGTGGCCGTCGATGCGGACTTTGACGCTGGCTTCGACGTGGTCGGTTTCCCAGGCGTAGTTGCGGTGGTGGCGGTCGCGTTCACCGGACACGTCATAGCCTCGGCGGGCCTTTTCGCCGCCGCGGAGGCCGGCGCGTATTCCGGGTGTGAGGGCTCTGTTCGCGGCGCGGTGGAAGGTGGGCAGGGACGGGACGAGGTGGCCGTCGGCGCGTAGTTCCCTCCATGCGGCGGTGGCGTTGCCGCGCCAGCGGGCAACCGCGTCGAGCATGAGCGGGGTGAGGACGAAGCAGGGGCGGTTTTGGGGTTGGTAGGTGCCGTTGTTGGCGCGGGCGTTGGCGAGCCAGCGGTCGACGGTGCGGGGGGCGACGCCGAAGGCGTCGGCAACACCGATGAGCCGGGAGCGGGTGAGCCGTTCTGACTGCTCGAGGGTGTAGAGCCGGTGGATGGCGGCAGCGCGCAGGGCGTTCTGGTCAGGGATTTTTGGCATGACGGATGTGATTTCTGGTTGGGGTCAGGCGGGGACGAGTGAGAGAAGGCCGGCTCCGTAGGTCTTTGCCCTGCCGATGCCGTTCTTCAGTGCGTGGGTGAGGAGGCCGGTGTCGGTGATGCAGGCGAAGCCGTCGAACTGGGTCAGCTTGAAGTAGGGGGCCGATCGTGCGAGGTGGGTGCGGGGAAAGGGCCTGGGGAGGGAGGAGATGGTGAGGGGTTCGAGTCCGGCGTCTGTGGCGCGGCGTTGCCACCAGGCGATGGCGTCGTCGCCGGTGAGGTGGGTGATTTTGCCGCGGCGTTTCCCGGTGACGGGGTGGCGGGTGGGGTTGCCTGCGGAGAGTGCGGTGGTGGGGGCGGCGGTGATGCGGTAGCGCATGGTGCGCCCGGGGATGAGGGAGTTCAGCAGGGGGGTGAGGTCGAGGGTGCGGGCTGTGCCGTAGCTGGTGGGCAGGGCGGTGAGGTCGGGTGTGTGGGCTGTTTGCACGAGAAGAGTGGGTCCGGGTTCTGCGCGGAAGAGCAGGCCGCCTGTGGCCCGGGGGGTGGGGCCAGCCTGGTCGGGGACCATGCGCATGAGGGTCTTGTGGAGGCTGTTGACGTCGGCGAGGTCGGCTCTGGCCGCTGGGTGGTGGGGGTCGATGGTGATGCGGGTGAGGCTGGTCATGCGGGTTCTCCGTGCACGTACGTGGTGAGGGCGTCGATCGGTCGGGGTCCTGTGCAGAGGTGGGCGGGCAGGTGCTCGGTGGTCATCCACAGGGGGCGTGGCAGGTGGCGTCGGGCATGGCGGGTGAGGTTGGTGGGTTCGCTGGTGCTTTCGCGGTCGGGTGGGGTGGTGGGGTCGGTTCCGGGGGGCGGGTGTTCCCAGACGAACGTGGTGGGCACATGGGTGTCGGTGGGGCCGGGGGGCGGGTTACGGGTGAGGGGGGTGCGGGTGAGGAGTTCGTCGACGGGGTCGGGGGTGCCTGCGTTGAGGACGAGGGGTTCGTCGGGCAGGCAGACGCGGCGGCCGAGGAACAGTCCGAAGCGGGGCCGTTCGAGGGTTTCGGCGATGTGGCTGATGAGGAGTTCGGGGCCTTCGACGGCGACGGTGAAGACGGCGCCGGTGAGGTAGTCGCGGTGGGAGACGAGTGTGGAGGCGGTGAGCTTGCGCCGGGTGCCGTCACCGGTAAGGAGGCTCTGGTCTTTGGGGTGGCCGCCGCCGACGGTGTGGAAGTCGCGGTACAGGGTGCCGGGCTGGTCGATGCGGATGGTGAGGGTCAGGTCGCGGTGGCTCGGGGAGGTGGTGTCGCCCGGTACCTGCAGGTGGGGGTAGGGGGCGAGGGCGTGTTCGCGGGGGCGGCCCTGGGCCGCGGCGAACATGCCGATGAGTGAGGAGCGGGTGGGGAAGGCGCACGTGTCGCGGTAGTGGAAGACGCCGCGTTCGCCGGAGGACTGCAGCAGGCCTGCCAGGCGCAGGACAAGGCCGGTCACGGCCGGTCTGCGGGGGTGAGAGCGGCGGTGGCGCAGGCGGCGGCGAGGTCATCGAAGGACGTGTGGTGGGTGCCGAGGTCCTTGATGGGCTTGGCGGAGGTGCCGGTATGTCCGTGGGCGACGAGGTGGCGGGTGCCGAGCAGGCGGGTGATGGTGGCGGCGTAGTCGGTGAGCGTCTGGCGGGCGGGGGCGGTGTAGCCGCCTTGAGGGGCGGCTTTGACTGGCTGTTCGAAGGCGGCGCCGTAGGACACGGAGCGGCGGTCGCGGACGGCGTAATAGACGAGGTCGGGGACGGTGTGCGGTGCGGTGGACGTTTTCTTGCCGCCCGGCATGCTCAGGATGAAGTGCCGGACGAAGAGCTCGACGAGGTTGTTGACCGTGTCGGCGGGGGCGCCGGATCCGAGGTTGTGGTGGAGGTCGGTGATGTTGATGGTCGCGAAGCGGTAGAAGAGGCTGGTGGTCAGGAACGCGGTCTGGAGATGGGCGCTGCCGGGGTCTCCGTCCTGGGGCAGGTCTTCCACTGTCGTGAAGAAGTCTGGCTGCGGGTCACTTTGGTGCACGGAGAAGGCGGGGGCCATCTGTACGGCTGCTTCGACGTGGCCGGCGGACAGCTCGGCGAGCATCCGCCCGAACAGGTTGATGCTCGCGGTGCGGCGAGTGAGGTGCGCGGCGAGGTCTTTGGCGGGCAGGACCGCGTCGATCTTCTTCTTGGGGGTGTGGTCGGCGAAAGCTTCTTCGAGTTCGGTGCGGTGCTTTTCGCACAGGGCGACAATGTCGTCGATGACGTCCGTGGGGAGGTAGAGCATGGCCTGGGTGCGGTAGCCCTCCTTCTCGTTGTGCTTCAGGCCGCCCTTCTTGGCCGAGTGGACGATCTGCGCCGAGGCGAACGCGGCGAGGTCCTCGGGCCACTGGGCTTCCTGCAGTTTCCGGGCGACGAGAGGCGGCACCATGCGGGTGCGGGCGGCGTGCTCGCCCAGGTCCTGTTCGACGTTGAGGCGGATGGGGCGCTTCCATGCCTGTGGCGAGACGAGGGCCCGGATCGCGTTCCCGAAGGAGATGGTCTTGGGGTCGCCGTCCGCGTCGCGGTTGAGGTTCGCCGCGGTCACGGGGTGGAGGATGTGCAGGTCGAGAAATCGTGCCGGGGTGTACATGGGTGTGCTTCTTTCACTGGGGTGGCGGGCATGGCGCTGATACGGCCCGCGGGGTACGGGGGTGCCGTGGGGTGCGTGAAGGGCCGGGACCGGTCTGTGTGGTGCCGGCCGGTCTGGGGGTTGGGCGGCCTGGGCGGTCGGGCGGGGCTGGAGGGGCACCGGACGGTTCCTCGGCGTGGACCGCCGGGCGGCCTGCACCGGGATGGTCCCGGTGGGGAGCGTCCGCCCGGAGGGGCGGGGCCGGTTGGGGCGGAGGTGTCAGGAGCGCCGGGGTTCGGGGGTGGCGAGGTAGAAGGCGTCGCGCCAGCGCAATCCGACCTGGTCACGCTGGTGGGGGCGTTGCACCAGGTCATGGAGGAGGACACCCCAGTCGGGGGTGATGCCGTCCTTCAGCAGCTGTGTGACAGGTGCGGACAGGCGGCGGTGCAACTGGTCGTCGCTGAGGCGGGTCAGGACGCTCAGGAGATCCTCGGTGCGCTCCGCTCCGTGGCCGGCTCGGTGTACGGCGGTGGCGAGGGTGGCGCCGAAGTTCGGCCTGGCGAACCAGGCCGCCGGATCCGGCGGCGATGACGCGGGGGCTGGTTCGACGGGGGCGACGAGGCGGACTTCAGGATCGTCTCCCAGGGTCGTGAGGCCGGCGTCGTCGTCCGGGTCGGGGCGCACGCCCGGGGTGTGGGCCTGGGGCCCGGCTGTCGCGATGAGGCTCGCGACGGTGTAGTAGGCGCGGCGCCCGGTGCGGTGTGCGGTGCGCCGGGCCAGGTAGCGGTCCATGGGGGCGCATTCCTCGACGGGCCGGCCCCTCCCTCTGCTGAGGCGGACGCGGACGCCGGGCTCGGTGCACAGGATGTGGACGTGGGCGACGAACGCGTCGCAGGAGGCGCGGTGTTCGGCTGCGGTGGGCATCAGGCAGCCTTCCGGGGTGTCAAGGGCTGGCGGTAGAGGTCCCTGATGGCATGGGCCACGGCGCGGCCCGCGGAGGCGTGACGGATCCGGGCGGCTTCGGTGACCTCGCGCAGGGCGGCCGCGGCCGCGGCCGCGAAGGCGGTGGGTGCCCCGGTGCCGGGCTCGTCCAGAAGCCGCCAGAACACCGTCTCGGCCCTCGGCCAGTACCGGGTCAGAGCCTTGCCCGCCCAGGGGGGCTGCGTGGTGCGGCTGCGGGTGACGGTGTCCCAGGCCTGTTTGGCGACGGTCGCCAGCCGGTGCGCTGCGTGTTCGGCCTCACGGCAGCACTCAGCGATGCGCTGGGCTTTGACCGGGTCGTGTTCCTGGGTCCAGTTCAGCAGGGGCCGGGTGAGGGCGGTGTACCACTGCCGGTCGATGACCTTGCCGTCCTGGTCGAATCCGTGGACGCGGATCCGCAGGCTGCGCCGCACGGGTTCGGGAAGGTCGTTGAGGGTATCGAAGATGGCCGGCCGGCGGTGCGTGCCGTGTTCATCCGGAGCCAGGAGCAGTGTCTCCAGGTCGCGCCACCAGGCGCGGGACGCGTCGGCGCGGCGGACGGTGCGGCGCCGGGCGACGTTCTTGCGTTCGGGGATGAAGCGGTAGGCGAGGTAGGGGTCGGTGGTGATCTGCTTGGGCTGCTGGGTGGCCCAGGTGATGTAGGCGTCGGTGACGGTGGTGCCGCCCTGGCTCGGCACGAGGAGGATCGCGTGCCGGCTCAGTCCGGTCAGTTGCCGGCCGGGCCAGGTCGGCGTGCGGGGTGACACCCCCGGGTCGGGCGGGGCGGGTTCTTCCCACGGGCAGGCGTCGGCGCCGGGTGGCTGCTCGTCGCCGGTGAAGGCGGGGACACCGGTGAGGAGCGTTTCGTGCAGGGTGCGGCCCAGGGGGTGGAAGGAGACGCTGGAGCGCAGGGGCCCGCTGGTCTGCTTCATGCTGGTGGCACCGTCCAGAGTGCGGGGGGTGCCTTTGCCGGAACGCCCGTAGTAGTGGTGGATGAGCAGGATCTGCAGGGCCTCGGCGGTGGGAACGGGTTCGGCGGTGTGGTGGCTGTGCGAGCTGAACCAGGACAGGTTGTTGCCGGCGGGACGCCCGGGCACGAAGACGTTGATGCCGGTGCTGTGGGGGCACTGGGTGCGCAGCGAAATGTCCTGGAGCCAGGGCCTGGCCTGGTCGAAGACGTCCCAGCCGTGCTGGTCGAAGTAGGCGTGGACGGCGTCCGGGTCGAAGCGGCCCTGGACCAGGCAGCGGCGGCGCAGAGCGTTCCACTGAGAGGCTGTGAGTTCGGGGTCGTCCAGGCCGGTGATCCGGGCGGTGATGGCGACCGCGACACGCAGCAGCGCTGAGGCTGCCGGCGGGTGGGGCAGGGCGAGATCGTCGATGCGGTGGGCGTCCAGGAACAGGGCCCGCAGGCCTACTTGGTCGTACTGGTGACCGGCGCGGACGTCGATCCAGGGGCTGTCGGCTGCGCTGAACGTGGCGGGCGGGGATAACGAGGGCAAGGGGGTGTCTTCCGGAAAGAGGGAGGACCGCGAGGAGGCGTGCGGGCCGCCGGGGCCAGGGCATGTTCTCGGCTGGTTTGCTGCTGCGGGGCAACGCGGCGGCCGGGCTGGCCAGCCGCGGCCGGTGCTGTGCAGGGGACATCGCAGCGCCCTTGTGGGGCGGAACGGTGTGCGATGAGCGACCGGGCGTTCGGTGATATGCGGCACAGCGAATCATGTCGCCACAGCGCTTCGCGACCGGTGAGAAAATCCGACTATCGAAGGGTGGCGTGATGCTTTCAGCCCCGAGTATTACGTGCAGTGATCATTGATGGTCTTTGCGGTGAAGGAGGCCGAGTTCTTCGTCCATGCGGAGCCAGTGATGGCCGAAACGCTGTTCACTCTCCCGTGTTGAAGAATCAGTGGGCAGCAGCACGGTGTCAGCGAGAAGAGGATGCTGCTTCCAGCTTTCGGGCGGCTGGTGCTGGGCGGAAGCACGGGTGACCCAGGCGGCCGGGACAGGCACTGTGTGTTCCAGGATGCTGCGCAGGTGGCTTCGGCTGAGGTGTTCCTGGTCCGGGAGCGGGAGAAGGCCGGCTGCGTCGAGAGTCAGGGTGCCGTCGGGGCTGCGGTAGCAGGGCAGCAGGCGGCGGGGCAGAATGCCGGGCCGGGTGGCCGCCTGGGCGGTGGTCAGGTGCTGACGGTGCAGGTCGGCCAGGGAAGAGACCCGTATCGCTGGGGGCGCCAGGTGGATCGCGCTGAGCTGCTGCTGACCACGGGTGCGGGTCTGGTGGGTGGCGGCCATCTGCCGCAGACGCGTCGTTTCCCCCGCGAAACCGGAGGTGACACCGTGGACCTGCTCGACGAGGGCCTGGACGTCGTCGGGTATGACGAGGGGTTCTTTCTCCAGGGTGAGGAGGAGCCGGGCGGTTTCGTGGAGGGTGACGGCGGGCTCGACCGTGCCCCATCCGGGCGGCAGAGCGGTCGCGCCGCGTGAGTTGACCGGGTTCAGCACCGTCAGCGTCGGGCTGTTGTCACGGTCCCACCAGGCGGGGTGGCGGTCCTGCCCGGCCCACAGACGGGTGAAGCGGCCCAGGCGCCCCAGGCGCTGCAACAGGCGTGCCAGAGAAGCGAGATCGCTGACCATCAGGTCGACATCAAGGTCCAGGCTCATGTCGAGGAGGCTGGTGGTGACGAAGACAAGGCGCGCCGGGCGCGGACCGGCGGGCCCCAGCCGGGTCCGGAGGTCCCGCAGCGTGCTCTGCCGTCGCCACCCCCGGACCCGGGCGTGGACGAGGACCAGGTCGTGCGGTGGGCCGGTCCATGTGCGGCGCAGGTACTGGTAGGTGTCCTGCGCGTCGGCGACGGTCGCGCACACCACGGCCGCGCATCCGCCGTGGCGGGTCACCGGCTGGAGCGTGTCTGCGATCACGTCCAGGCGCTCCCCCGGGTCGACGGTGCGGCCGGCCTGTTCCAGGCGCCGGTAAGTGACCGGTCGGGTGCGGATGTGAGCGGTCCTGCGCTGGGCGGCCCTTTGCCGGTCCTGGGCCGGTTCGGACATGCGGTGGGCGGTGGCGGTTGCCGCGTCCGCGAACAGCCACCCGGGGTAGCGGGGGGCGAACGAGGCGCCGTGGAGACCAGTTTGGCCGGCTCCGGACAGGTAGGCCCGTACCAGCTCGGTGGCGGTGGACGCAGGCATCGTCGCCGACAGCAGGACAACCGGGCAGTTCAGGGCTCCCAGCCAGTGCAGCAGGCGCAGCAACTGGAGCTGGCTGAACGGGTCCAGCGCGTGGGCTTCGTCGACCACGACGGTCTTGCCCGACAGGGCCAGCATGCGCAGCGCACTGTAGCGGACGGGCAGGACAGCCATCTGCGCCTGGTCGGTGGTGGAGACGGTGTACTGGGCCAAGAGCGCGTTGTCCGCTCCCCGCAGCCATCGGTCAGGACCGGCGGTGCCTGGGCCGGACTCTGTCTCGTCGCCGGCCGCAAAATCGTCCGGGCCGTCGGTGAACGGGGTGTCGGGTGGTCCGTCCAGAACGGACATGTCCGCCGGGGCCAGGCTTCGGCCGGTGTAGGCCTCGTTGAGGTCGCTGTGGTGGTGCACCAGCGTCACGGGAGCGTACTCGGGCCGGTGGGCGCGCACGTACCGGTCCAGGACCTCGTAGGCCTGGTCGGCGGCGGCCGTGGCCGGGAGCAGCCACATCACCCCCTGAGTGCCACAGTGCTCGTTGAAGATCCGCGCCATCTCCAGGGCGGTCACGCTCTTTCCCGCCCCCATGGCATCGGTGACCACCGCGATGCCACTCCCCCGCTCGGCGACCAGCCGCGGCAACTCCTCTATCACGGAAGCCTGAAGAGCGTTGGGTTCCTCAAGTCCCGGGTGGGCGGTGGTGAACGGGACCCGGTCCAATGCGAAGCGTGTAAGGCCAAGCCGCTCGACCTCCTCCTCGGCCTGCTGGCGGGCGTGACTGTAGTGCTCGGCAGCCCCGAAGGACGGAGTGTCCGCGTTGGGCACCCAATAGCGGCGCTGGCTCGCGACCCGGTCGGCCACCATCGTCAGACCCGTGCTCAGCACTGCGGCCTCGACCGACATCCGATCCGGAGCCTCGTCGACACCGAACAGGTGCCACAGCAGCCGGGTGTAGCGGCGGCGCAGGTCCTGCCACACCGGCCCACCTAGGGTGGCCTGCACCCGGTGGGCGGATGCCGCCCCGTCCACGTCGAGTTGCAGGAACCGGCCGTGGTGCCCGCCCAAAGACTGAGCAGCACGGACGGCGGGACTGTCGTTGCCGCCGACGGCGAATCCCAGCTCGCCCAGCAGATGCAGCCCCGCATGCATTGACGCGCGCGCGTGCGGCACGTGCACCACTGGCCCCATGTCCGCCAGCAGGTCCTCCCCCAGCCTTATGCGTACTGAGGACTCAAAGGACTGCCAACTCGGAATCAGCTTTCCGATGTCGTGCATGGCGGCCAGGAAAGACACCAGTGAACGCGCATGCTCCTGCGAGACGTTGTGCCCGGCGCCGATGACCTTACGTTGGCTCGGGGTCAGGAACCGGTCCCACAGCACCGCGGCCACCACACCCACATCGATCAAGTGGAACAGCAGCGAATACACCCTCAGCGTCGCACGATCGAACTTCCCGCAGGGACGACGGTTAATACCGTCGTACCGGGCATCCTCAGCAGCTCCCATCTCCACACGCTGCCGTCTCCCCGAACCCACAACAATATGATCACGCAAAATCGGAGCAACCAGCCTCGCGTCCACTACAATCCACGCTCCACCCGTACATCTCCTACGGGCTCAACCTCAGATGTGGCATCATTTCCTTTGCCGGTCGCGAGCAAATGACGGAAAAGTGCCCCAGATTACCCAGGCCAAGGAGGGTAGAGCCCGCGCAAGCGGGAATGACTCCTGCGGGTCACCCTCGACCGGGTCAAGGATCCCGTAGAGCCCGCGCGAGCGGGAATGACTCGGCCATATACTCCAAGTTCACTTCGACGCTGGGGTAGAGCCTGCGTGAGCGGGAGTGACCCAGACTTCCTGTCCAGGACGGTGACCGCCGCGCTGCAGATCCCACGCAAGTAGGAATGACCGGCCGGGAGCAAGTCCCTGAACCGGGGTGAAGTTGGAGCCCGCGCGAGCGGGAGTGACGCGCGGTCGCGCAGCTCAGGCGGTAGCGCATGGCGGTAGAGCCCGCATGGGCGGGCCTGACCCATAGGCCAAAGCCGTTGCGCCGGGCGAACTTGGGGTAAATCCCGCGCGAGCGGGAGCAACTCCGCTCCCTGGCTTCTGTCTTCAGACGCAAGGGCACAGCCCGCACACGGCTGGAGTAGCCTCGAAGTCGGGACTCGGTTGGCAACACCACCCCATCAAGCCCGCGCAAGCGGGGATGACTCGATCGCCGCCCTCTGGGAGGCAATCGGCTTCCGTTAGAGCCCGCGCGAGCGGGGATGACTCGATCTGGCGGACCTTGTGGGGGTTGAGGTGGACGTAGAGCCTGCGCGAGCAGGAGTGACGCGTGGTACCAGTCTTCGGTGGTGTGTTCGAGGACGTAGAGCCCGCGCAAGCGGGAGTGCCTCGCCCTCCAGCCACACCAGTGACTCCGGCCGATAGTAGAGCCCGCGCGATCGGGAGTGACGCGCCATCTGGGCGTACGCCCCGCCCGACATTCCGGTAGCGCCTACGGCGAGCGGGAGTGACCCAGACTTCCTGTCCAGGACGGTGACCGCCACGTTGCAGAACCCGCGCGAGCGGGAGTAACTCGCGCATGAGGCCGATCTTCTCGGCTGCCGGCCTCCGCCTCGTAAAGCCCGCGCGAGCGGGGGACACGGAACTCCAATCTTCGTCGTCGCAGGACTAGCACGCGAGGCTAACGCGGGTTCGGCAACAACCTGACCAAGTTCGCCGAGGCCATCCCTATCCGCCAGCCCAGCATGCCGGCCGATAGGGAGCCGTCGCGGCGGAACGGCACCCACAGTCCGGCGCGAAATCGAGTGGAGGCCATACTTGAAGACCACCTATAGAGCAAAGAGGCAGGTCACAGCCACCCTCGTATTGTGATTCTCGTGGAGCTGAACAGGCAATTCTCATAGCCATGCGTCAGCCATTCTCGTCCAATGTCAGGAGCAATTTCCCCACTTCCCCTGTATACAGACGCTCCTGGTACTCATCGAGAATGACACCTGGGTGAGAACTTCACGAGACAGGACCGTGAGAGTCAGCAGTGACGACGCACAGACCGGAGGCAATAAGGACGCCGAGGACAGTCTCGACGCCGTCGACGCCCGCACCCCTGTCGATGACGACAGCCACGCCGGTGGCGACGAGCCCCCGGCGCCGGCCCGATTCGCGCTGTACGACGCCTTCGAGGAGGCCGAGCACTGGTGACCAGCCCCGACACCACGCCCCCCGTCGAGGAAACGTCCGCGCAGGCAGTCACCACCTTCGATGCCTTCGCCCGCTTCGCCCACGCCGCCCCGCCCGCGCCGCCGCAGCCCGGCCAGAAACCGCGCTCGCTGGAGGAGCGCCTGGCCTACCACTCGCGGTTCGTCACCGTGCGCACCCCGGCCATCGAGACCCTGGCACGCCAGGTACGCACACTGATGATCCTCGGACGGCACCAGCACATCACCGCCCGGCCATCACTGATCGTCACCGGGCCGGCCACCACCGGCAAGACCACCGCGCTGCTGCAGGTCGGCCGGACCTGCCACCTCGCCCACACCCGCCGTGCCGCCCCGGGCGACGACAGTGTGCCGGTGGCCTATGTGCTGGTGCCGCCCGGCGCCACCGCCAAGACACTGGCCGGGGAGTTCGCCCGCTACCTCGGCATCCCCGTCACCACGCGCATGACCACCGCGCAGATCACCACGGCTGTCTGCCACACCTACACCGCGGCCGGGGTCAAGCTCGTGCTGATCGACGAGATCCACCGCCTCAACCCGCGCACCTCCACCGGCGCCGAGGCCGCCGACTGGCTCAAAGACCTCACCGAACGCGTCCCCGCCACGTTCGTCTACGCGGGCATCGACGTCACCGCCAGCGCAGTATTCTCCGGGGTGCGCGGGGCGCAACTGGCTGGGCGGGCCTCCCTGATCGACTGCGGGGCACTGCCCGCGCGGACCGGCGGCCGGGAGCCGTTCCGCGAACTGATCGCCGCTCTGGAAGCTGCCCTTGACCTGAGCGCGCACCGGCCGGGCAGCCTGCCCAGGCTGGCTCCCTACCTGCACGAGCGGACCGCCGGACGGATCGGCAGCCTGGCCCGCCTGATCCGCCAGGCCGCCATCGAAGCCATCCTGGACAGCAGCGAACGCATCACCAGAACACTGCTGGACTCCATTGCCCTGGACCACCTCGCCGAGGAGCACTACCGGCCCCGCACCTCCGCCCGCCGCGCCCGGCCCGGCAGCCGGTGACCACCCCCACCGCGCCCCGCCCCGCCGTGCGAGCCGCAACCATGTGGCCCACCCCGCCCGGCGCACTGCGCGTGAGGCCGCTGCCCCGCGAGGCCACCGCCTCCTACCTCACCCGCCTCGCAGCCGCCTACCACCTCAGTGCCGCCCAGCTCCTGGACGGCCTGCACATCACCACCACCGGCACCCCCGCCGCCCCGCCCGCCACCGAAATCCACCTCAGCAACGAAGCCGCCCGCCGCCTGTCCGGCTTCACCCGCATCCCGCCCGCACACCTCGCCCGCGCCCTGGCCCGCCGGCCCCCGCCCGCCGCCATCGGCACGGCCCGCGCCGCCACCGCCCGCTGGCAGCCCGCCCAGCCCGCGGTGCAGCCGCTGCCTGCGTGCACCGCCTGCACCGCTCACCGCAGCCCGCACAAAGCCGTCCCCGCATGGACCCACCCGGCACCCAGCCTGCCCCCACACCCCTGACACCCACCCAGCAGACCGCCTTCCTCCACGACCTCGCCAGCCGCCTCCAACTGCCCCGCCTCGCACCCGCCGACCACGACCTGCTCCACCAACGCCTCACCGCCCGCTGAACGGCCCACACCCCTTGCCGCCCCGACCCTCACACAACCGGCCGGCACCGGTACCTATAGGCGCGCCAACCACACTGAGCAACAACCGCCGCCCCACCCAGCTCACTGCGCAACACCAAACAGCCAGCTCAGCCCACGTACCACCCGTCACCGACCCCGCAGCCCCGCAACGACCGCCCCCGCAAAGCGAACACACGGCTCAGTACAACTGAACAACAGCACGTCACCATCAAGATCAATAAGCAAAAGCGTCAGCTACGCCACAGCCGCTGGCAGGCCATCACGAACAATGCCACCGATGTGTAGTCCGGTCAGGGAGACGGCCAGGCGGGCGTCTCGGGCTCGCTCCACCCTTCATCGAAGTGGTCCGCGTCTACCCGGAGGAGACGACAGCAGCGGGCCACCGGGTCAGGACAGGCGCCGGCCGCCGGAGGTGATCCAGGCGTGCGGCAGCCGGTGTCCGGGGCGGGAGGTGGGCCGGTGCTCGTTGCGCATGGGAACGCGGGCCGGCGGCTCGCTGCCGTCCGCAACGAGCGCGCCGTCCTCGTAGTGGAAGCCGACCTCCTTGTCGAGCCGAGCGGCGAGGGGTCGAAGTACGCCTCGAGTCGCAGCCTGGCAAAGCCGTCTTCAGCACCGGTCAAGCACGGCTGGACCGCAGCCATGACCGGTCGCGCCACGGGCGCCGTCGGCCGGCTTCCGCGGATCGCTCGCTGTACGCCCAGCCGAGCCAGTCCTTGATGTCGATGGCCACCACGGGTCCGCCGTCCTGGAGGTAGCGGGGGCCGTCGAACGACTCGTACTTCCGGTCCAGCAGGCCGAGCGCACGCGTGCGCTCCGGGCCCTCCTCGATCACCCGGGCGGTGCCGCGCAGCCGTACCCACCACGCCTTCAGCCAGTCCTCGTCGTAGCAGTCGGCCAGGACCGTGACCCGCTGGTCGCGGTCGAGGTTGCGCAGCCGCTTGGGCCGCGGGTTCCCGCTCTTCGGCTTGTCGGTCGGTGAGTAGAAGACGTCGCCGTCGACCACGAAGATGACGGGCACGACATGGGCGCGCCCGCGCTCGTCGACCGTGGCCAGCCGGACGGCCCGCTCGCCCTCGAACCGGCTGCGCATCTCTTCCTGCCCGAGTTTCATCGGAACTCCTTGTGTCTGGGTCCCTGGCGCTGGGAATGACGAAGTGGCTCACGGCGCCGGTCTGTCGCGCAGGTCCTGGGAGGGCTTATCGCCGCTCGATGCTCAGGAGCGGTTCCTGCCGCTCCCCGCGGTGCCGACGCCGTCGTACCAGCAGGATCAGGACCGTGCCGAGGACGGCGAGGCCGACGGTGGTCTGGCCGGACAGTTTGATGGTGTCCGACGCGCCGAGCGTGTCGACCAGGGGGCCGCCGAGCACCGCGCCCAGCGGGGTCGCGATCACGAGGATCGCGCTGCGGAAGGCGCTGAGGCTCACCAACTCCTCGATGGGTGCCTTCTGTTGCAGCAGGGTGATGGTCACCGGTCCGTAGGGTGCGTAGATCAGCCCGCCGAGGCCGAAGCCCGCGATGCCCGCGGCGAGCGTGCCGAACTGGGCGAAGGGGAGGATCGCCAGCCCCCAGCCGGCCACGATGCCCAGTACGGTCGGCCACAGCGGGAGCCGCCGCAGCGTTCCGGTGACCCAGGTCCCGATCACCGCGCCGACGCCGAACGCGCCCCAGATCCATCCGAGGGCGGTGGGGTCCCCGCCCATCCGCTCGGCCACGACAACCGGGACCGCCACCTCGATCGGCCCGTACAGCAGGTAGAAGACGAACGAGAGCGCGAGCAGGCCCATCAGCTCCGGGTGGCGGGCGAGGGTCCTGCCGCTGCGCCGCAACGGCACCGCGGGACGGCGCTCGAGGGTGCCGTCGCCGCGCACCCGGGCCGTCACGAGGGCGAGGTACAGATAGCTGACCGCGTCAGCGGCCAGCACCGCGGCCGGCCCGAACGCGACCGTGACCAGACCGGCCAGCGGCGGTCCGGTGATGAACGACAGCTGTTCCTGGCTGCCCACCAGCGCGTGGCCGGCCAGCCGGTCCTTGGCCGGCAGGGTCTCGGCGACGAACGTCTGACGGCCGGCGATCCCCCAGGCGTGCAGGACCGAGGAGATGGCGAGCAGGGCGATGTAGGTCGCGGTGTCCAGCAGCCCCGTCCAGTACAACGCCGGGATCAGTGCGAACAGGGCGCCGCGAAGGAGCGCGTTCACCAGGATCAGGCTCCTGGCGTTGCGCCCGCTCAGCCAGCGTCCCAGCGTGAGGGAGCCGATCGCGGCGGGCAGACTGTAGGCGGCGACGGCGAGCCCCACCACGAGGGACCGGTCGGCCGGAGCGGCCAGTTCGACGGCCAGCCACGCCACACCGACGAAGCTCATGCCGTCGCCGAGGAAGGAGACCAGAAATCCGGGCTGCAGCCGGCGGAAGTCGGGGTTGGCGAGACAGCGGGTGTAGCCCTCGGGCAGCACCCGCTGGATTCGCCGTACTGCGGTCATCGAACAGGCACCTCGGATTCGCTCGCCGCGCAGCGGAACCCGATCTCCGGGCTCCTGGTCACCAGCGCCTTGCCCGCCCGGCTGACCGCGGTGAGCAGCGCGGGGGGCGAACTCCACGCCCCGCCGCGGACACTGACCTCGGCCGACCACTCACCCCACAGGTCGCCCGGGTCCATGGTGCCGAAGCGTGGCTGGAGCGGGAGGCCGTCCAGGAACCGGGTGGACGTCCACTCCCACACGTTGCCGCACATGTCCCGGACGCCGAAGGGGGATTCGCCGCCCGGCAGGTTCACCGGACCGGTCAGCGCGGGCAGTTCGGCGAAGGACAGATCCGCGAGCCGGCGCAGCCACGCCCGGCGGTCCAGGACCGTCCCGGCGTCCTGTCCGAGTACCGAGTGCAGGCCCCGCACCAGCTCGGGCCGGAACTCGGCACCCCAGGGGTGGTGCCGGTGGTCGTCTCCCCGGGCGGCCCGCTCCCACTCGTCCTCGGTGGGCAGCCGCTTGCCGCACCAGGCGGCGTAGGCCACCGCGTCGTACCAGCTGACCCCGGTCACCGGGTGGTCGCCGGCGCAGCGGGGGTCGTCGGCGGTGGAGCGTGTGTGGTCGGTGTTCCTCGGCTCGTCCGGGTGGCACCACAGGTGGCCCTGGGCACCGACGTCGGCGACGAACGCGTCGTACTCGTCGTTGGTGACCGGGCAGGTGTCCAGGTAGAACCCCTCGACCGTGACCTCGTCCACCGCGGGCTCGCCCGGGTCGCCGAAGGAGTGTTCCCCGCCGGGGTGCGTCCCGCGGCGCAGCCGTCCGGCCGGGACGTGTCGCATCCCGTCCGGGGAGAGCCGGCTGGGCAGCCGGTCGGCCGACAGCGGGACGGGGAGGTCCTCCAGGACCGTGCCGGCCAGTGCCGTGTCGGCGAGCAGTGTCTGTGCCGAGGCGAGTGCGTGCGCGTCCGCCACCGTCACGTAGTTCCCGACGCCCGCGGCGATCTGGTCCGGTGACCGGCCGAGGACGGCCAGCAGGGCGTGCAGCGCGGAGGGGCCGCCTGCCGAGCGCAGGGCCGGTGTTGTGGCCAGGGAGGCGAGTGCGGGTCCGCGCACGGTCTCGTCCGGGTCGGCCAGTGCCCAGCCGACGGCCTCCGCCGCCAGTTCCGGGGCGAGCCGTACGGCGGCGGCCAGGGCCTGGCGCCGTATCCCGGGCGTGTCGTGCAGCAGGCCGACCGCGAGGCATTCTTCGAGCAGGTGCGGGTCGGCGAGCTGCTCCAGGGTGCGCAGGTAGCCGTCGAGCAGGGCGTCGCGTTCCGCCGTGGGCCCGTCGGCCCAGGCGGCGATCTGCAGGACTTCGGACGGAACGTCCGGGGTGGTGGTCATCGCGCGTCGGCCTCCGCTCCGGTGATCATCTTGGCGAAATCCTCGCCCGCCCGGTGGCTGTACGCCGTGCCCGCCGAGGGCTTTTGTCCCGCGGAGTAGTACACGTACAGCGTCGCCCGGCTGGTGTCGTCGAGCACCGGGCCGGAGTGGTGGAGGATGTTGTAGGTGTGGCAGATGACGTCGCCCGCCTCGGCTTCGAGCGGAAGTCCCAAGGTCTCCAGTCGCCGCGGCGGATACCGGTGGGATCCGGGCACGAGGATCAGGCAGCCGTTGCGGACGGTGGCGTCGTCCAGGTAGATGCCCACGTTCACCAGGGGGGTCAGCGGGAGGTCGTGCGGGAAGTCGAGGTGCCAGTCCAGCGCGCTGTAGGAGCTTCGCTTGCCCCGTTTCATCTGCCACACGGCTCCGTCGACGGCGTCCTCGAACCGCCATGTCGGGCTTCCCAGCAGGCCGGGGCCGAGCGCATCGAGTTTCCGGCGCTCGATCAGTTCCCGGGTGTCCGCGCAGTGCAGGGTGAAGTAGGGCAGCCGGTGCAGGGTCGCCCGGCCGTTCTCATCGTACGAGGGCTTGATCACCTGGTCGCGGTGCTCGGCCGGTACTTTCCCGTCGAGTGTGTCGCGCTCCAGGCGTTCGGCGTCGCGTTGGATGACCTCCACGTCCTGCGCGTCGAACACGCCGCGGTAGATGACGAACCCGTACTGCTCGTAGAAGGCGCGTTGTTCCGCCGTGACCGTGCCGTCGTAACGGAACCGCGGAATGCGCTGCGGCGA
The DNA here is from genome assembly GCF_036139655.1 of Streptomyces sp. NBC_00328. NCBI lineage: Bacteria > Bacillati > Actinomycetota > Actinomycetes > Kitasatosporales > Streptomycetaceae > Streptomyces > Streptomyces sp. NBC_00328. The sequence continues at coordinate 9,852,286 of NZ_CP108013.1, read as the reverse complement.
ACTCACCGGATCACCCCTCGGAACCCGATCTCGTTGTGCCGGTCCGTGAAGAGGTCCTTGCCGCGGAAGTACGCCGTGACCTGCTCCCGCATGGAGGTCCACGCGCCACCCCGGATGACCACCGAGGTCTCCTCGGCCGTCGCCCATTCGGTGCGGGGCCTGCCGGAGATCATCGGCTTCATCCGGTCACGGGTGAAGAAGTTGGTGTCCGTCCATTCCCAGCAGTTCCCGACCAGGTCCGCGACGCCGTAGGGGCTGACGTTCCTGGGGTGGGAGCCGACCGGCACCGTGGTGACCGCGGGAGTTGTCTCGTCGAAGGTGCTCAGGGTGTCGCGCCAGTGCTCCAGGCTCTGCGCTTCGCCGAAGGAGGCACCGAACCAGCGCAGCGCGTCCGGGTCGAATTCGTCGCCCCACGGATAGAGGGATCCACTCTCGCCCCGTGCGGCCTTCTCCCATTCCAGTTCGGTCGGCAGCCGCTTGCCGACGTGAGCGAGGTAGGCGTAGGCGTCGAACCAGTCGACACCGGTCGCGGGGTGGTCGGGGCCGAACCGGGCGTCGCCGACGATCCCGCGGCGGTGGTCCTTGTCCTCGGGCTCATCGGGGTGGCACAGCGCGTGCTCGGCGGCCTGCGGGCTCTGCGCCCACTGGTCGTACTCCCGGTTGGTCACCGGGTACCGGTCGATGAGGAAGTCGGGCAGGTAGCGGGTCTGCCGGGGGGCCGCGTCGTCCACGTCGTAGAGCGGATGGACGACGTCGTCCATGCCGATTCCGGCGACGAACTCGGACGCGGGGACGAGCACCATGCCCTCGGGAACGGGACGGGGCAGGTTCTGCGGGTCGTAGTCCCAGTGTTCGCCCAGTGCGGTTCCCTGCGGCAACTGGCCGGTCCTGGTGTGCTCCCGCTCGATCTCCAGCCTGGCCGCGCGGTCTTTTGCGCCGAGGATCTCGTCCATCGCCTTGGCCACGACGGCGGCGCCGATGCCCACCGGCTTGGTGCTGCGGAACAGGCCGGCCTCGGCCGGTCCGGTGATGTGCAGCAGCTCCTCGTAGGCCTCGCCGATGCGGTTCCGGCCGGCGATCTTCGCGGCGGAGAACACGATGAAGTCCTCGTCGTCGCCGAGCAGCCAGACCAGGAATTCCCGCGCCGCGGGAAGAGTGGCCGTGAACGGCCCGACACCTTCGAGAACCGTCAGGCGGACATCCGCACGGGGGTGGGTCGCCGCCATCGCGCAGAGTTCTTCGATGACCTGGGGGTGCCGAAGTCCGGCGATCGTCTCACGCAGTTCGGCGCGTTCTTCGCCGGTCAGCGGTTCGTGCGATTTCTGCCATGCTTCCGGGGCCAGAAAACGATCCACCAGCCCGTTCAAAGTCTTCTGCTCGACGGCAAAACGTTCGTAACTCCACCTGTGCACTGATCCCACCTCGATTGCCACGGTCAGATATCCCTGAGGCCGAGAACCCTGGCCTGTGGAGGGTGCCAGCACCCTCCACAGGCCACAAGACCGCCCTGATCAGGCCGCCCACTTGAAGTACTTACCGGCCGGGCGGACACCGCCCTTTCGCTGCGAGCGCAGAGCGTTCCACTGACGAAGCGTCTTCATCTGATTCACCTCCTCGGATGGATCGGCAATCGAGTGGATCGACCATCCCGTCGAATGCTCGGCTCTGTCAAGTTCACGGTTTTTTCCGCGTTGTTGACGGGCTGAACATCTTGTTCAACTGCCGAGTCCCCACGGTTGAACAAGCAGGCCTGAACAAGCAGGACGGCGAACAGAATTCAATGGCCCACGATTTGAAAGGAGTGCGTTGTGCGAGTTCTCGTCGTGCCGTTTCCCTGGAAGGCGCATGTGTTCAACCTGGTGCCGCTCGCGTGGTCGCTGCGGACGGCCGGGCACGAGGTGCAGGTGGCCTGCTGACCGGATCTGCTCGACGCCGTCACCTCGGCCGGGCTGACGGCAGTGGGCGTCGGTCCCGGCGAGACGTCGAAGGTGCGCAGGCAGCGGGACCGGCGCCAGACGTCCGAGCGTGCCGCCGCGGCGAAACGGTCCCCGCAGTCTCGGACAGGTGCGCAGCTCTTGGTGCGAACATCCCGCGGACAGTCATCTCTAACATCGAGAACGGCAGGCGAACAAACGTGTCCGTGGCGGAGGTTCTCGTCCTCGCCAGTGCCCCAGGACAGGCGCCGGCCGCCCTCGTGTTCCCAGCCGGGTATGTATCCGAGGTGGAAAGCGCAACACCGTCGAGCGGGCTATCGACAAGTTGAAGAACTACCGGGCCGTGGCAACGCGTTACGACAAGCGTGGCCATGTGTTCCTCGGCACCGTCACAGCAGCCGCCCTGGCCCTCTGGATTCGCTCGTAAGGCCCGGTCGCGGCAGGTTACCCCTGTCCGTCTTCGGCCTCCCTGGCCTGGATGAGGGCTCTCAGACGTTCGTCTTCCGTCTGTGGCCAGGCCAGCGGATCCGCGTCGTGGGGTTCGCATCTCGCCTGCCAACGGGCCAGTCCACTGGCGATGTCGTCGAGCGAATGAATCCATTTGCCCTCGTCCGATATGCCGTGCCAGACGACTCCCGGACGATTCGGATCCTGGCACAGGTCGAAACCATGCAGATACTGCAGGGCCCCGAAGACCAAAGGAGCGAAACCGCGTTCTACCTCGTCTTCTACCCATGAGGCTGCCCATGAATGGACGGCCTCACGGATCACCTCACCCGCGGCCAGTGCTTGCCATCGAGCAGCCGCCTCCTCACGACTGGGCGGGGGTGGCGGCACCTTGAGATCGCTCATGCGTCCACAATCGCACCCCAGGTAGGCCAGCTGGATCGATCTGTTTCTTGATCGGCCGGACAGTTCTAGTTGAAGTTGCGGCGAGTGCCTTCTCGTAGCCGATGGGACTGTGTTGTCCGGGTCGGGAGTGACGCCGCCGGGTGTTGTAGCGATGAAGCCACCGGAACGCCGCCGGGCGGGCCTCGCGCTCGCTGGTCCAGCCCTTGGCGCCCAGGGCTTCGGCGTAGTCGCGTGATGCCCGGTTTGTGATCATCCGAGGCCGAGGAGCATGAGCGGGCGATGAGGGTTACGGGCGTTGTGGCGGAGGCCGGCCGCGATGTTCTTCGCTCCGGCTGTTCGGAGGGCTCCGATGGCGAGGTTGCGCCAGGTGGCCATGGCGCGGGGCGTGTTGCCGGTGCGCACTTGTGAGGCGTCCTCGGCGAAGGTGGTGTCGCGGACGTGGTGCAGGGCTTCGATCTTCCAGTGGTCCCGGACGAGTTGGGCGAACTCGGCCGGGGTGGCCTGCTCGGCGGTCAGGCTGGTGACGGCGTAGACGGTCTTGATGGTGGTCCTGCCGGTCTTGCGGTCGGTGCGTCGGCGCTTGATCTGGACGGCCTGGCGGGCTCCGGGGAAACGGAGGCTGTTCACGGTGGCGACCTTGATGCGGCGGATCTCCGAGCGCCCGTGGCCGATGCCCCGGGTGCGGCCCTGAAGCGGGATGTCCTTCCAGGGAAGGGACTTGAGCTGTCTTCGGAGCTTCTTCTGGTTGCCCTTGACGATCGCGATGTAGTGGGCTGCGCGGGCGAGGAGGTATGCGGCGTGCTCGTGCTGGGTGTGCATCGCGTCGCTGGTAACGACGGTTCCTGTCAGGTCGGCGACGCTGTCCAGCATGGGCTGGAAGCAGGTGATCTCGTTGGTCCTCTCCCCGACGTCCAGTTGAGCCAGGACCAGGCCGGTGGTGTGGTCGAGTGCGGCGAGCAGGTGGATCTTCCGGCCCTTCGCCCTGGCCGCGCCCCGCAGGCTCTTGCCGTCCACCGCGAGGCCGCGCAGCCCGGCCGGCTTCGGGCATCGGTCCGCGAGCCAGTGTCCGACGGCCCGGTCCAGCGCGTCGGCGTCGATGCGGCCCAGCAGTCGACGGACCGTTGTCTCGGAGGGCAGGACCCGCCGGGGCTGGAGCGGATCGGTGCGGGCGCCGACCCGCTCCAGCACGCGCGGCGGGGCATCGGCGATCCACTCGCCAACCGCCAGCAGCGAGGTTGCTCCGGCCAGCACAGCACACGCGGTGAGTGCGAGCACGACAGCCAGATGATGACGCACCCCGCGCGAATCACGCGGGTCCGGCACCTCGGCCAGCCGCTCCAGCAGGCCCGGGACCTCCTCTGATACGACCTCGGGATGCTCCCGGAGTTGGTCAAGGGCAGGCGAAATCAGCGATGATGTGTCGGCAGGCATGATCTTCCACTCGGATCACGGGGCGTATAGAACTCCATGATCTTGGAAGGCGTGCCTGTACTATTTCCCGCCCCACCGGAGCTGGCAGGCCACCACGAACCGGACGTCAGACGACTACCCCGAAACCCTGAGCGGATGATGGCGGGCGTTCAGAGATTCAGTGCGACCACGATCAGGATCACAGCTGGAATGATTCCGTAAATCAGTAGGCCGACCTCGCTCCAGTCAATGGGATGAACCCTCGCCCTGGCAGGTCTCCGTCTATCGTAGATCACTTGAACTTCGTCCCATCGCGTCAGGGGGACCTTCTTTCCTTCGCGAATAATGGTCGAGGCGCTGATCGCCTGGAATTCACCCTCGTGATCCACGAATATGAGCATGTAGCTGAAACTTCCCCCGGCCCAGCTCTCGCCGCGCCGCACCACCTCCGCCAGCTCCCCACGTCGTTTCAGCGTCCAAAGCGCCCACGGCCAGTAGAGCCCGAACACAAGGCATCCTGCCGCCACAGTGAGCAGGATTGACTGAACAATCAGGGTGTCCATGTCGTGAGCCTAGCGCCGTACAACACCGCGTGAGAAGCATGGAGGCACAGTGGCTGACCTCACAGGCCGGGGCAAAATACTTCAACGTGAAGCAGAAATAGCGGCCTTGTAGCCGACCCAGAAGGGTTGGCTACCCAAGTGGCTCGACGAACAGCTGAAGAAATAGGCGGCTGCGAACAACCGGCTCATCTATGAGAGCACGCAAGCTTTCAATACCGCCCCGAGCGCCCTCAACATCTCTCCCGAGATGATTACGGTGACGGTGCACGGGGTGAGCTTCCCCGGTGTCGAAATCTATAAGTTCCCGATCATCGGAAAGCTAGACAACAGCCCGCTCAGCAATAGAGTCTCGCGAACGTCGACAGCAGAATCTCGCCGATCAGCGCCAACTGACCGAGCGCCTGCAGCACCTCAATCGTCAAGGGCAACCAGAAGAAGCTCCGAAGACAGCTCAAGTCCCTTCCCTGGAAGGACATCCCGCTTCAGGGCCGCACCCGGGGCATCGGCCACGGGCGCTCGGAGATCCGCCGCATCAAGGTCGCCACCGTGAACAGCCTCCGTTTCCCCGGAGCCCGCCAGGCCGTCCAGATCAAGCGCCGACGCACCGACCGCAAGACCGGCAGGACCACCATCAAGACCGTCTACGCCGTCACCAGCCTGACCGCCGAGCAGGCCACCCCGGCCGAGTTCGCCCAACTCGTCCGGGACCACTGGAAGATCGAAGCCCTGCACCACGTCCGCGACACCACCTTCGCCGAGGACGCCTCACAAGTGCGCACCGGCAACACGCCCCGCGCCATGGCCACCTGGCGCAACCTCGCCATCGGAGCCCTCCGAACAGCCGGAGCGAAGAACATCGCGGCCGGCCTCCGCCACAACGCCCGTAACCCTCATCGCCCGCTCATGCTCCTCGGCCTCGGATGATCACAAACCGGGCATCACGCGACTACGCCGAAGCCCTGCCTTGGCGCCCTGCAGTGTTTCGCGTTTGAACGTTGCGTTGGACGACTCCGCGAGTGCGTTGTCGGGTGGGCGGCATGGAGCCGGGTGAGCAGGACGCGGGCGGCGGCGCATTCCTGGACGTCGGCGGGGGGTGACGAGCAGGTCGACCGACAGGCCGTCCTGATCAACGATCAGATGCCGTCTCCGGCCGTTGGCGAACTTTCCGCCGTCCCGTCCCGGCTGCTGCCCCACCGCGGCCCGCAGGCCGGGACCTCCTCTCCCCCCTCTTGCGGATACGGAGTTGCGTATGACCGGGGTTCACCTGCCTCGCGACCGTTCCTCGACCCGTGGTCGAGCGAGGTGCCCAAAGATGCCTCCGGGTGGGGGTGAGAGACCTCCGTTCGGCGTGAGGAGTGCATATGCGCAAGGTCGTTTCCCGTGACGGCAGCACGACCCCCTGCGAGAAGACGGGGGACGGCCCCGCGACCGCCCCGGCCGGCGGCACGGCGGGCGGGGGCTTCACCGGCGTCCGCACGGACGACGCCACGGGCGCGGGAAGTCGGCTCTGATGCGCCGCGTCGCAGTCGTCGGAGCCGGCGCGGCGGGGTCGCTCACGGCGGTCCAGCTGATGCGGCAGGCCGACAGGCTCGGCCAAACGGTCGGGATATGGCTGATCGACCCGGCCGGGCGAACCGGGCCGGGTGTCGCCTACGGCACGTCCGATCCGCGCCATCTCCTCAACGTGCCCGCCGGCCGCATGAGTGCCTTCCCCGACGACCCCGGGCACTTCCTGCGCTGGCTGACGGACCGGAACCCGCACGCCGCGCCCGGTGACTTCGTCCCCCGCCAGGTGTACGGGCAGTACCTGACCGACATCGTCGAGCGCACCGCCGACGCCTGCGGGCACGCCCGCCTGCACCGGGTGCGGGACGAAGTCGTCGCCGTACGCGAGCAGGGATCCGGGCCGGCTCTGCGGCTCGCCGGCGGCGGTGAGCTGCGGGTGGACGCGGCCGTACTGGCGCTGGGCAGCCTCGCCCCGGCACAGGACTGGGCCGGCGCCGAACTCAGGGAATCCGGGCGCTTCGTCGCCGACCCCTGGGCGCCGGGCGCTCTCGAGGGCCCCGCCGGGAAGGGGGACGTCCTGCTCGTCGGCACCGGTCTGACCATGGTCGACCTGGCCGCCACGCTGGCCCGCCCGGACCGTGTGGTGTACGCGGTGTCCCGCCACGGGCTCCTTCCCCAGGAGCACCTGCCCTCCGCGGCCCCGCCGGCCGAGGCGCCGCCGGACCTGGACGGTACACGCGGTCTCGACGCGCTGCGCCGCAGCGTGCGACGGCACCTGTCCGCCACCCGACGCGCCTGCGGGGACTGGCGCCCCGCCCTGGACGGGCTGCGCCCGTTGACGGCGGCGCTGTGGCAGCAACTGCCCGCGGCCGACCGGGCCCGCTTCCTCGACGAGGACCTGCGGACCTGGGAGGTGCACCGCCACCGCATGGCACCCGCGACCGCGGCCACGCTCCGCGGACTGCTGACGTCGGGCCTGCTGCGAACCGGCGCCGGGAAGGTGGCCGGTGCCGTGCCGGTCGACGGCGCGGTGGAGGTCGCCCTCAGCGACGGCACACGGCTGCGGGTCGGTGCGGTGGTCAACTGCACCGGCGCTCGGACGGGCCCGCGCGCCACGATGGATCCCCTGGTGCGCTCCGTACTGGAACGCGGATACGGCCGCACCGGCCCCGCCGGTCTGGGGCTGGACACCGCCGGCGACGGGCGGCTGGTGCCCGCGGCCGGCGCCCCGGCCCTGCGGCTGTGGACGATCGGGGCCGCGCGGCGCGGGAACCTGCTGGAGACCACCGCCGTTCCGGAGATCCGCGCACAGGCCGCCGAGGTCGCCGGCAACCTGCTGGACGTGCTCACCGACCGCCGTACCCCCGCACCGACCGACCACTACGGGCAGCGCCTGAGCACGTCGCCCGAGGCAGCGGAGCTGTACGACCGGGCCCTGAAACGCATCCTGGCGGGCAGCCTCGGCGCCGAGGAACTGCTGACCGAAGCCGTCGCCGTCGACCCGGACTTCGCCGTCGGCCACGCGGCTCTGGCACTGCTCAGCCACGAGCCCGGAGGCGCCGGGCAGACGCCCCCGGCGCTCACGTCCGCCCGACGGGCCGCAGCCGTACGGGCAAACGACCGCGAACGCAGCCTGGTCGCCGCGGTGGACGCCTGCCTGACCGGTACCGAGGAGCGGGGCAAAGCAGCCCTGTTGAGCCACATCGCCGACCATCCCCGGGACGCACTGGCGGTCAGCGCGGCTGTACCGACCGTCTCCTTCAACGGTGTGACCCACGCCGAGGAGGCATGGGCACTGGTCGAGGGGCTGTCGGGAACCTACGGGGACGACTGGTGGTATCTGGGGCAACTGGCCTTCGTCCGGCAGGAACAGGAGCGCTGGGAAGAGGCCGAGACCCTGGCCTCCCGGGCACTCGCCGCACAGCCCCGTGCAGGGCACGCCGTCCACGCCCGGGCCCACGTGTACTACGAGACCGGCGAGCACCGTGCCGGCCTGGCCTGGCTGGACGAGTGGCTACGCCGGCACGGAGACGGAGCGGGTCACCGTTCCCACGTCTCCTGGCACGCCGCCCTGCACGAGCTGTCCCTCGACAACCGGCCCGCACTGCTGCGCCGCTACCGCCGGGAACTCATCGCCTGCCAGGTGAGCGGGGGCCGACTGCTGGTCGACTCCGCCTCGATGCTGTGGCGGGCGCGCATGACGGACAGCTGGAGTGGCGATCTGCCCGTCGCCGAACTGCTGCACGCCGCTCCACAGCACTGGCTGGACGCACCGGCGACGAGCTTCGCAGCCCTGCACAGCGCGCTGGCCCTCGCCGCGGCCGGGAACCTCGACGCCCTCGGGCAGTTACGGGCCCACGCGCTGGCCCACCACCAGGCGGTGTTCGCGCTGGTGGTCGCTCCGCTGTGCGACGCACTGTCGGCCGTCGTCCGGGAGGACTGGCGGCAGGCGGTACGGCAGCTTCCGCCGCTGCTTCCCCTGCTGGCGCGCACCGGTGCCAGCAAGGCCCAGCAGGAGGTGGTGGAGGAGACCCTGCTGCACGCCCTGATCGCGGGAGGCGAGTACGATCGGGCGGCGCGGCTGCTCGCGGCCCGGCTGGACCGCCGCGCGTCGCCGCTCGACCGGCGGCGGCTGGACGCGGTGCGCGGACGGCGTGCGGGGTGGCGTGCTCCCGCGGTCATCTGAACTCCTCCTTGACATCCTCCCCCTCTTAAAAGAGGGGGATTCCAACCGAGGTGGGTTGGGGTTCACGGACGCTCGACCGCTGTTCGGGCGGTGTCGTCCCTCCGGAACCGGCTGAGCGCCGGGGGCGGGGAATCCCGCCCTGTCCTGCCGCGACGTTGATGGCTGCGTTGGTGTCCGCGTTGCAGGTGAAGCCGCAGAAGGAGCAGACGAACTCGGCTTGGCTCTTGCGCGAGTTCTTGTCGATCCAACCGCAGACACTGCATCGCAGGCTGGTGTAGGGGGCGGGGACGTCTTCGACCCGGCCCAGGGCCTTGTGCCCGGTGCGTTGGCGCAGCAGGCCCCAGCCCTGCGCGAGGATGGCCCGGTTCAGCCCGGCTTTCTGCCTGACCTGCTTGCCGGGCTGCTCGGTGGTTCCGCTGGCCGAGCGGGTCATGTTCTTGATGTTCAGCTTCTCGAACCGCACCAGACGGTAGGTGCGGGCCAGCATCGTGCTGGTCTTCTCGCACCAGTCCTTGCGCCGGTCGGCCTCACGGGCCTTGATACGGGCGGCCTTGGCGTACTCGGCGCTCTTGCGCTCGCTTTCCTTCAAGGCGCGTGCGGCACGTCGCTGGTGTTTGCGGACCTGCGCGCGTTCCTTCACGGTGAGCTGCGGGCAGTTCAGCTTCCGCCCGTCGGAGAGGGCGGCGGTGATGGTCACGCCCCGGTCGACACCGATGACCTCGCCCGTACCGGGCGGTGCGGCGACCGGTGCGGGGACGACCGCGAAGGCGATGTGCCACCGGCCGTTGCGCAAGGTGACACGGAACGTCTTCGCGGCGGGCAGGTCGGTCCGGGTGAGGCGGAAGCGGACCCAGCCGCAGCCGGGCACCTTGACCCGAGCCCCCCGCCGGTTCAGCTGGTGCACCACCACGGACCGGCCCATGACCTGCCTGCCGGTCTTCGCGTTCAGCTTCGGCGAGCCGTCCTCGGCCAACTCCCCCACCCGGTCGGTGCCGATGACACGAAAGCCCTCGTGCCGGTACTTCTTGCGCCAGGTCGGCTCACCGAACCCTGACATAAAGCGGGCACTCTTGGCCCGGGCGAAATCCTTCAGCGCCTGCTGCTGAACATCCGCGTTCCCACTGCCGAGCCACTCGCTCTCGCGCCGGGCCTCGGTGAGCTGACGGCACTACCCGGCGAAACCCGGCGCCGCCCTGCGGCCCGGATACCAGTGCGCGTGCTGCTCGACCGCCAGGTTCCACACGTACCGGGCGTGCGCACAGTGCAGCAACATCTGCTGCTCCTGCCGCGGCATCGGGTACATACGGAAACGTGACATGGGACCATTCTAGCTTCATCATGGTCCCATGAAGCATGTGAACCTGAGACTCCCCGACGATCTGCACGAGCAGGCCAAGACCGCCGCCGAGGCCGACGACCGCTCCCTGAACTCATGGCTCGTATCGCTCGTACGCCGCGCCGTCGCGGATGGTGAACGCCGTTCTGCCCAGGAGGCATAACGGCCGCCCCTGCCCCGCTACGCGGGAGCGGGCATTCACCCCGGCCCTAAAGGACCGGGCACCCCGCCCGGACCCCGGTGGTACGGACGTGGGGTGATCGCCGTCGACCGGTGGTTCCCCTCCTCCAGGCTGTGCTCCGCCTGCGGCACCCTCCAGGAGCGGATGCCGTTGAATGTCCGCACCTGGACATGCGGCTGCGGCACGGTCCACGGCCGGGACGTGAACGCGGCGAAGAACCTGCTGGCCGCCAAGCTGGCGGTGACAGCCTGTGGAGCTGGCGTAAGACCTCAACGGAGCACTCCGGGCGGGCAGTCGGCGACGAACCAGGAAACCCCACAGGGCGAGCCCTAGGAATCCCCCTCCCTCAGGAGGGAGAGGAAGTCAAGGCGTCCTCTCTTCGGCGGGTCGGCGGCCTTTTCGGCGTGTTTTCGATCTAACCGGCACGTGCCGCGTGCGACTGCGGACGCGGGAACGCAGTTGAACGCTTCCCGGGCGGCTCCGGCCGGCCCGTCCGGGGAGCTCGCCCGGCGTCGCCGCAAGCGTGGCGCGGCAGGGCCCGCCGGGTGGTCCGGGCCGTCCGGCGTGCGGTTGCGCGCGGCTGGTCCGCGCCTGGCCACCGGCCGCGCCGTCAGCCGACGGGTAAGGGCCTGCCCGGGCGGGACACCGGCGGAAGCCGGTTGCGGGCCGAGGCGGGCACGGACGGCGGTGGAGCGGTTCTCGACCGTGCTTGAGGCGGCTGTCCAGTGTTTCTCGGCCGCACCCCCGGAAGGTGGGCTGAACGGCCCGTCACCACGGCCCTGAAGTGAGGTCGGACATGATGCGTTCATTTGCCCGCCGTTGCCTGAGTGAGGTGTACAGCGCCTTGAAGGCATACGGCAGCTACTACACGGGGGTGGATCCCGAACACCCGGAGCGGTTCCTGCGGCTGGAGGACCCCGTGCCCGGACACCCGGAGCGGCTGTGCTGGGAGGTGCCGCTCACACCGGTGGAGCGGGCGCTCGTCAAGGAGCTGGAGCCGCGCTGAGCCCGTCTGCACCTGCGGATGAACGCCGCTGCCGGGGCTCTTGGGAGCCCCGGCAGCGGCGTTTGGGATACGGGCAGGCGCTCAGGCCGCCGAGCGCTCGGCGACGAACGCCTCCCAGGTGCGCTTGCCGATGTCGTTGTTCTTCAGTGCCAGGTTCTCGCCCGCGCGGTAGGCGTTGCCCGCCTTGCCGGGCATCCGCATGGGCATCAGCGGACGCCACTTGCCCTGGGAGTGCAGGTAGCTGCGCAGCAGGTCGCCCAGCGGCCAGTGCGGGGACCAGCCCGGCGGGCCGGCCGAGCGTCAGCTCCACGAGACGGGCCGCCACCTCACGCGAGTCGACCGGCTGGAACTGCAGACCGGGGACGGGCACGACCGGCATCTTCGACATCTTCTCGGCCATGGACCAGACAATGTCGTGGAACTGGGCGGCACGCAGCATGGTCCACGGGATGCCGGATTCGGTGATGGCCTTCTCGGCCTCCAGCTGGACCCGGAACCATCCGAGCGGCATGGTGTACGTGCCGATGACCGAGATGTGCACGATGTGCTGGACGCCGCCGGCCTTCTTCGCCGCGCGGACCAGGTTCTGGGTGATCTTGTCGTCGCCCTTGGGGCCGCCCGCCAGGTGCAGGATGGTGTCGACGCCGCGGATGGTGTCCTGGAGCCTGTCGCTGTTGTTGAGGTCGACCGCGTAGTGCTCGATGCCTTCACTGTTGTCGTGGAGGTGGCGGCTCAGAACCCGGACGTCGCGGCCCGCGGCGTGCAGCAGCGGCACGACGTGCCGTCCTAGGTCGCCCGTGCCACCGGTGACCAGAATGGGGGAGGTCATCGCTGCCTTGTCTCCTTCTTTGAGGGCAAGGTGTCCCTGCCGTTTCCTGAAATCGGTGCTCCGGCGCCCCGCAGGGCGCCGGAGCGGGACTAGACCTTCGCGGCGCTGCGGGCCGGACCGAACCATCGGCCGAGTGCCTGGGCGAGGTCTCCCCCGCCGTGCGCGGCCCAGGCGATGTGCCCGTCGGGCCTGATCAGCAGGGAACCGTCCGTGGCGGACTCCTTGGCCAGCTGCCGGTGAAGGTGTCAACCCGGTCCGCCCAGGCGGCGGCCGGCTCGGGGGCCGCGGCGGAGCCGTCGGCGCCGATGAGCACCCCCCGTGCCGGGCGCAGCAGTTCGGCCACCCGAACCCGGGTGCCGTCGGCCCGTTCCAGTTCACGGTCCGGGTTCAGCCTCAGGCCCAGCGGTCCGGCGGTGCCGGGTCCCATGTCGTAGCGGACGCCGAGTCCGCTCACCATGCCCGCGAAGTGCCCCGCGGCGGAGCCGTCGGTGACCAGTTCGCGCACGAGTGCGCGCAGCGGGTCCATCTCGGGACCGCTGAGGTAGAACATGGTCGCGGCGTGCGTGTTGCGCATCAACTGCTCGCCGAGCGGGTGCCGTTCGGCGTGGTAGGTGTCGAGCAGGCTGTCGGGGGCCGTGCCGTTCGCCACGGCGGCCGGCTTCCAGCCGAGGTTGGCCGCGTCCTGGATGCCCGTGCTCACTCCCCAGCCGGCGAGCGGGGGCGTGTCGTGGGCGGCGTCACCCGCGAGCAGGACCCGGCCGCTGCGGTAGGTGTCGGCTGGGCCACGGCCGTGGCCCAGCCGAGATCGACCTTGAGCTGCGCCGGGGTGCCCTGCGCGATGACGCTGCCGCGGTCCAGCACCACGAGGTGATCGGCCAGGTGGTCGGCCTCTTCCAGGTACTGGGTGGTCAGCAGGACCGTGGTGCCGTCGGCGACCAGTTGCTCCAGGACGCCGACCGGCGCAAGGACTGGTGCGAGAAGACCAGCACGATGCTGGCCCGCACCTACCGTCTGGTGCGGTTCGAGAAGCTGAACATCAAGAACATGACCCGCTCGGCCAGCGGAACCACCGAGCAGCCCGGCAAGCAGGTCAGGCAGAAAGCCGGGCTGAACCGGGCCATCCTCGCGCAGGGCTGGGGCCTGCTGCGCCAACGCACCGGGCACAAGGCCCTGGGCCGGGTCGAAGACGTCCCCGCCCCCTACACCAGCCTGCGATGCAGTGCCTGCGGATGGATCGACAAGAACTCGCGCAAGAGCCAAGCCGAGTTCGTCTGCTCCTTCTGCGGCTTCACCTGCAACGCGGACACCAACGCAGCCATCAACGTCGCGGCAGGACAGGGCGGGATCCCCCGCCCCCGGCGCTCAGCCGGTTCCGGAGGGACGACACCGCCCGAACAGCGGTCGAGCGTCCGTGAACCCCAACCCACCTCGGTTGGAATCCCCCTACTTTTAAGAGGGGGAGGATGTCAAGCAGACGAGCAGGCCGTCGCGTCAGGTCAGGGGAAGGGGCACACAAACGCAGCGGCCGTTCCTCAGCGCTTCGTTGGTCGACACCTCGAAGCGTGAGGAACGGCCGCCTGCGTCGTCCCGGGAAGAACCGCGGATCAGCTCGTCGAGTGACCCGCGACGTCACACCGCAAACTCAGACGGTGGACGGCGCTTCGGCCCGGCTCTTCGCGGACTCGTGCGGCGCCGTCTCCTGTGGCGTCAGGCCCGGCCGCCAGAAGCGCGGCCCCAGGTCCAGGGCCAGCGCCGGAACCAGCAGACTGCGTACCAGGAACGTGTCGAGGAGGATGCCGACCGCTACGAGCAGCCCCTGCTGCAGTGCGCTCACCGTGGGGATGGCCGCAAGGACGCAGAACGTGGCAGCCAGCACCACACCCGCCGACGTGATGACACCGCCGGTCACCGTTACCGCGGTGAGGATTCCCTCGCGGTGCCCGCGCAGCCGCACCTCTTCCTTTGCGCGTGTCATCAGGAAGATGGTGTAGTCGACGCCCAGCGCGACGAGGAAGATGAAGCCGAACAGCACCAGCCCGCGGTCGATCTTCGCGTGGTCGAGTGCGTGGAACAGCAGCGAGGCCGTGCCGACGGCCGCCGCGAACGACAGCACCACGGACCCGAGCAGCACCGCGGATGCGATGCTCGCCCGCAGCAGGATGAAGAGCATCACCAGCACCACCGCGAGGATCAGCGGGATCAGCAGCGTCTCCTCGTCACCCTGCGCCTCGGAGACGTCGAGCGCCACCGCGCTCTGGCCCCCGACGACCGCGTCGGCTGCCGGCCCGGTCGATCCGTCCAGCGCCGTCCTGATGTCCCGGACGGTGTCCTTGGCGGCCGCGGAGTCCGGAGCGTCGCGGAGCACTGCTGTCAGGTGCGTCCAGCCGCCCTTGGCCACCTGGGCGCTGACGGAGGACACACCGGGCACCTTGGCGACGACGGCCGTCGCGGATTCGGCCCCGGCGTCGCGGACGTACACATCCGCAGGAGCAGACGAGCCTGCGGGGAAGTGCTTGGCCAGAACCTGCTGGCCGGTGACCGAGTCGACCTTGCCGGTGAACTGCTCCGCCTGCGTCTGGCCGGTCTGTACGCCGGCGATGCCCAGCGCCATGACGCCCAGCACCAGCGCCGTGCCGATCCACACCGCGCGCGGGCGCCGTCCCACGGCCTCGGCGATCTTTGCCCAGGTGCCGTGCCCCTGCGCCGAGTTCGGGTCGTATCCCGCAGTGACGCGCGGCTTCACGGGCCAGAACACCCAGCGGCCCAGGATCACCAGCAGCGCCGGCAGCAGCGAGGTCATGGCGAAGAACACCAGGACCACACCGATGGCGACGACCGGTCCCAGACCCTGGGTGCTGTTCATGCTGCCGAACACCAGGCACAGCGACGCGATCGTCACCGTCGCGGCGGAGGCGGCCAGGGCCGGCAGCGAGCCGTGCACGGCCAGCGACATCGCCGTGTGGCGGTCTTCGTGCCGGTGCAGCTCTTCCCGGTAGCGGGAGATGAGCAGCAGGGCGTAGTCGGTGCCCACGCCTACCGAGAGCACCATGAGTACGTAGGCGCTCTGACCGTTGACCATCAGCCCCGCATGCTTGGCGAGGAGGTAGACCACGCCGCTCGCCACCTGGCTGGCCAGCCCCACGGTGATCAGCGGAATCAGCCACAGCACCGGGCTGCGGTAGGTCACGAGCAGCAGCAGCGCCACCACGCCGAGCGCGACACCCAGCAGCGCGCCGTCCATGCCGGAGTAGACCTCGGCGAAGTCGGCGATGCTCCCGGCCTCGCCGGTGATCTTGATGTCGAGACCAGCGGGGGCGCCGTCGGAGGTGAGCTTGCCGGCTTCGGTCACCTTGTCGGTGAGCACCTTGTTGTCGCTGGGCGAGGTGCGCAGCGGAACGCTCACGAAGGCCGCGACCTTGTCCTCGGAGACCACGGCAGGGGAGACCTTGCCGATGGCCACCTTGTCGGCGAGCCGGGCACGATCGCCGTCGATCCGGGACAGGTCGGCCTGGGTGAGGCCTCCCTCGCGGGCGTAGACGACGACTGCGGTGCTGGAGTCCTTGTCGGCGAAGTACTGCTCCGCGAGCTGCACCGCCTTGGTCGACTGGGCGCTCGACGGCAGCCATGCCTCAGGGTCGTTGTCCTGTACGTCTGCCAGGCCGGCGGCCAGCGAGCCACCGATACCCATGAGCAGGAACCACAGCACAAGCACGACCCACTTGGAGCGCCGGCCGGCGACGAAGGCAGCGTATCGGCTCACAACGGTGGGGGAAGGAACGGGCGGTGGAACCGTTTCTGTGGGGGATGGTGCCGGGGTCTGGATCGTCATGTGACGCTCACCGAGGGTCAGGAGCCGTGGAGCGGGGGCTCGTACGGAACTGGGTACACAAAGGTTCTTCACCAGAGGGATGGAGTCCTGGTGGAGCGTCCCTGGAGTTGGCTTGAACTCGGATTCCCTCGCCCGATGGCGGTCCGTTTCCGGCCGAATTCCTGACCTCAGCCTTATGCGGTCGAGCAGGGGGCGCGCTATGCGGGAGCTCAGCCCGGGAAGGGGCCCGGGGCGGCGCGGGGAGGATGGGGGCGGGGCGGTCGGACGAGAAGGATGGCGGCCGCGGAGCCGACGGGCCAGGTGGTCAGCGGTCTCCTGCCGAGGTGATGCGCCGGCGCCCCGGCCACCCACGGATGCACGGACGGACGGCCGGGCGCGGGTACGGACGGCGCGTCAGGCGGACGGTGTGCAGTCAGGGCTCGCGGCGGAACGTGGAGACCTGGATGCCCTGGGGGCGGCCGCGATCGCGGAGTGCACCGCGCGCAGGCCCCGCTCCGCGCCCTCCTTGGCGGCGGCGCGGACGAGGCGGCGGGCGGTGGCCCGGGCCCGGTCGCGCACCTCGCCGCTGCTGCCGATCCCGTCGAGCAGCACGTACGACCGGGTGCCGCGATAGGGGAACGTCGGGGTGAAATCGCACTGTTGGACCTGCCACCCGTCAGCTGTGCGGTCGCACAGGAACGCATGAGGTTCCTTGGAGCGGTGGCACAGGCACGCATGAGGCTCGCTCAAGCAGTGATACAGACGCGCATGAGGCTCCCTAATCGCCGCTGGTCACTGGAGGGGGCGTGCCGCCGCTCGAAAGGTTTGCCTCGTTCGCCGGTCCCCCCCGTAGGGCGGGATCCGTCAGTGTTGTGACGGACGGAAGAACGAAGAACACCACTGAGGGAGCACCCGATGAAGGCTCGTATGACGAACGCCGCCAAGGTTCTGCCGGACGCCATGAAGGGCATTCAGAACCTCTACAAGGCCATTCACCAGGGCGGGGTCGACCAACACACGCTGGACCTGGTGCACCTGCGCGCGAGCCAGATCAACGGCTGCAGCTCCTGTGTCCACGCCGGCGTCACGGGCGCCAAGAAGGCCGGGGAGACCGACGAGCGCCTGCACGCCGTCGCTGCCTGGCGCGAGGCGCCGTTCTTCTCGGACGCCGAGCGCGCCGCCCTGGCACTGACCGAGGCCGCCACCCGGCTGGCCGACCACAGCGGGCAGGCCGTGCCGGACGCGGTCTGGGACGAGGCCGCCGACCATTTCACGGAGCAGCAGCTCGCCGCGATCATCCTCATGATCGCGACGACGAACTTCTTCAACCGGCTGAACGCCACCGTCCAGGAGCCCGCGGGCGCCGCCTGGAGCTAGGCACTCCCCAGAGGCCGACAGGACGGCCGCGAGGCCGTCCTGTCGGCCGGTGCGCGGGGACGGGAAGGCGGGATCACGAGGGCCTCACGGATCGCGGCCGCCAGCGGTACGGAAGGCCTTCACCAGGAGCGCGGACGGGTGCTCGGGACCGCCCGCGACGAAGCTGCCGAAGCCCGCGAACACCGGAGGCGGGCCCGCCCCGAGAAACTCCGCCGGGCGTGCGCCGGGTTCCCAGGACGGCGGGGGGACGGCCGCCGGCAGCCGCACATCTCGTGTCCCTGGGGCCGGTCCGCGGGGCGGGGCACCACCGTGGAGTTGCAGCCGCGCGGGACCTAGGCGGCGGGGAGTCCGAGGAGCTGCCCCTGGAGAGCGGCTGACGGGGCCTCGGGGGCGACAACTGCCATGGATTTCCTAATCATTCATAGTCGTCTCTGGTCAGGCATCTCACGTAGCTTGGTTTTGTGAGGCTGTCGGAGTGGGCGCGTCAGCAGGGCGTGAGCTACCAGACCGCATGGCGGTGGGTGAGGGACGGGAAGATGGCCGTGCCGGTCCGTCAGGCGCCGTCCGGGACGTGGTTGGTCGACGAGGTTGCCGCCCCGTCGTCCGGGCGCGTGGTGGCGTACTGCCGTGTGTCGTCAGCCGATCAGAGGGCCGACCTGGATCGGCAGGCTGCGCGGGTGGTGTCCGGCGCGAATGGACTGGGCCTGGCTGTCGCGGAGGTCGTGGCCGAGGTCGGGTCGGGGTTGAACGGGCGCCGCCGCAAGTTGCACCGGCTTCTTGCCGACCCGGGTACGGCTGTGATCGTGGTTGAGCACCGTGACCGGCTGGCCCGGTTCGGTGTCGAGCACCTGGAGGCCGCGCTGTCGGCGTCCGGCCGGCGCATGGTCGTCCTCGACCCTGCCGAGACCGCGGACGACCTGGTGCGGGACGTCACCGAGGTGCTCACCTCGATGTGCGCCCGCCTGTACGGGCAGCGGGCGGCGAAGACCCGGGCCGCCCGCGCTGTGGCCGTGGCGACCGGCGAGGCCGCCGAGTGAAGAAGTTCCGGCCGCAGCCCGGGTTCGTGGTGCAGGCGTACCGCTTCGCGCTGGACCCGAACGCCGCCCAGGAGCACGCGTTGCGCTCGCACTGCGGTGCGGCGCGCGCGGCGTACAACTGGGCTGTCGGCTGGGTGACCGCGTCCTGGTGGCAGCGCCGGGCCGAGGAGACATACGGCGTCCCCGAGGGCACGCTGACCGAGTGGCGGCCGTGGTCGCTGCCATCGCTGCGCAAGGAGTTCAACGCCGCCAAGCACACGGACCCCCGGTTCGCCTCCTGGTGGGAGGAGAACTCCAAGGAGGCGTACTCCACCGGTCTGGCGAACGCGTCGGCCGCGTTCGACAACTACGCCAAGTCCAAGCAGGGCAAGCGGCGGGGCAAGCAGCTCGGGATGCCCCGGTTCAAGTCGAAGCACAAGACACGCCTGTCCTGCCGGTTCACCACCGGCACCATCCGCCTCGACGCCGACGGCCGGCACGTCACCCTGCCGAGGCTCGGAACCCTCCGCGTCCACGAGCCCACCGCCAAGCTCCTGCACCGCGTCCAGGCCGGCAGGGCGCGGATCCTGTCCGCGACCGTCCGCCACGAACGCGGACGCTGGCTCGTCGCCTTCCAGGTCGAGACCGCGCGGGACATCCGCCGCGTCGCACGCCCCGACGTCGCGGTCGGCATCGACCTCGGTATCAAGACCCTGGCCGTCATGGCCGACAGTGCAGGCGAGATCCGTGAGGTCCCCAACCCGCGGCACCTGAGCACCGCGCTGAAGCAGCTGCGCCGGGCCTCCCGCACCGTCTCCCGGCGCCGGGGCCCCGACCGCCGCACCGGGCGGAAGGCCTCCCGCAGGTGGGAAAAAGCCAACGCCCAGCGCAACCGCGTGCACCACCGGGTCGCGAACCTCCGCGCGCACGCCCTGCACAAGCTCACCACAAGCGTCGCTGGCGAGTACGGCACCGTCGTGATCGAGGACCTCAACGTCGCCGGCATGATGAAGAACCGGCGCCTGGCCCGGCACATCGCCGACGCCGGATTCGGCGAGATCCGCCGCCGGCTCACCTACAAGACCCGCCAGCGCCACGCCACCCGCATCATCGCGGCCGACCGCTGGTTCCCCTCCTCCAAGACCTGCTCCGGGTGCGGCGCGGTGAAAGCCAAACTGCCGCTGCACATCCGGACCTACGAATGCGACGCCTGTGGCCTGGTCATCGACCGGGACGACAACGCAGCCCGCAACCTCGCCGCCCTCGCGGCAATCGCAGCAACAGGTACCGGAGTGGCCGGAGACCTGGACACCCCCAAGGTGTCGAAGCCTCGTGGAGCCGACCACAAGACCCGCACCACCCGCCCCCGTCGCAAGGCAGGGACGGGGCGGGCAGGTGGCGCAACCCTGCCGCAGCAGCAGCAGCAGACGGAAACGGGAGACCGTACTCAAGCCGAAGCCCTGACGCTTTGGTGATGTGACGGACCTTCCGGGCCGAAATGCCCGGAATGCTGAGACCTGACTACGGACTCAGCAACGGCTCTGTCGCGGGGAGCGAGTGCGCTCCGCGTGACATGCTCGCGAACGTCCGGGCGTGTCCGGATCGGTCAGGAATCGAGAAGCTCGGTTCACGGAGCCGCCTCTAGCCTGCTCGCCATGGACATCACCATTCACACGGCTTCTCTGCCGCATGACGACCCGGACGCTTCGCTCGCCTTCTATCGCGACGTCCTCGGTTTCGAGGTCCGCAGCGATGTCGGCCAGGGCAGGATGCGCTGGATCACGGTAGGCCCGGCCGGTCAGCCGGGCACCTCGATCCTGCTGACACCGCCTGCCGCCGATCCCGGCATCACCGAGGACGAGCGCCGCATGATCACGGAGATGATGGCCAAGGGCACCTACGGATGGATCCTGCTGGCCACCCCGGACGTCGACGCCGCGTTCGAGAAGGTGCAGGCCGGTGACACCGAGGTCGTCCAGGAGCCGACCGAGCAGCCGTACGGCATCCGCGACTGCGCCTTCCGCGACCCAGCGGGCAACCTGGTCCGCATCCAGGAGCTTCGCTGAGCAGTGCGGGTACCGATGCAGCCGTGCGGGCCGACATCGCCACCGCCCATAAGGAACGCGGCGGCGCACCAGAGTGGGCACCCCGACACGTCGAAGGAAAACGAAGACGAAAGACGAAGGAGAGGGTTCTCATGTGCAAGCCTGAATGGCGGCGTGCACGCATCCAGGCGCAGCGCCTGGCTGATCTCGCGCGGCTGCGCCGCGTCCGCGACCGGATCGACAGGGAATACGCGCAGCCACTGGACGTGGAGGCGCTCGCCCGTGATGTGGACGTGTCCGCCGGGCACCTGAGTCGGCAGTTCCGGGCCGCCTACGGTGAGTCGCCGTACGCGTACCTGATGACGCGTCGCATCGAGCGGGCGACAGCGCTGCTGCGGCGGGGCGACGTCAGCGTCACCGAGGTCTGCTTCGCGGTCGGCTGCGCGTCGCTGGGCACGTTCACCACCCGCTTCACCGAGCTGGTCGGCATGCCGCCCGGGGCCTTCCGGCGCCAGGCGGCGGAAGCGGCGGCCGACCATGCCGATGCTGCGGGTGCCCCCCGCGATGCCGGGTCGGCGATCAAGGTGGAGGGGATGCCGGCGTGCGTGGCGAAGCAGGTCTCAAGACCGGTCAGGAATCGAGAAGCCCCGGCCGCCGCACGGCCCCTACGGTGATGGTCATGGCAACCACCACTTCCACCCCAGTTACCACGTCCATCGCGGCCGTCACCCTTGAGGTGGCCGACCTCGAGGCCGCCCGGCACTTCTACAGCGCCTTCGGCGTGGACACGTACCTGCACCTGCGGGCGTCCCAGGCGCACTCCACCGGATTCCGCGGCTTCACCCTGGCGCTCACGGTGTCCGGGCCGGCCACCGTCGACGGCTTCATCGGTGCCGCCGTGGACGCCGGCGCCACGGTCCTGAAGCCCGCCGCGAAGTCGCTGTGGGGCTACAGCGGCGTCCTCCAGGCCCCGGACGGGACGATCTGGAAGATCGCGACCTCGGCGAAGAAGGACACCGGCCCCGACACCCGCGAGATCGACGAGGTCGTCCTGCTGATCGGCGTCGAGGCGGTGAGGGCCACCAAGCAGTTCTACGTCGGCCGGGGCATGACCGTGACCAAGAGCGTCGGCAGCATGTACGTCGAGTTCGCCCCCGGTCAGTCCCACCCCGTCAAAATGGCGCTGTACAAGCGCCGCGCCCTGGCCAAGGAGGTCGGCGTCCCCGCCGACGGCACGGGCTCGCACCGCATCGTCCTCGGCAGCACCGCCGACGCCTTCACCGACCTGGACGGGTTCGTCTGGGAGGCTGCCGCCCCCACACCGTCCTGACCTTTGTCCCTGTGACAGCCGGGCCCCGGCCCGGATGTCCGACAGGTATACCTCTACAGCTCAAGGAGTACGACATGAAGGCACACGTCAGCTCGATCCTTCTCGGCGTTCGGGACATGGACCGGGCCAAGCAGTTCTACACCGAGGGGCTCGGCTGGAAGGTCCAGAGTGACTACGGCATCTCGGTGTTCTTCGAATCGGACGGCGCCTCGCCCGTCGGCTTCTACAGCCGCGAAGGACTGGCCGACCAGGTGGGCACGGACCATGAGGGCAGCGGCTTCAGCGGACTGGTCCTGACCTACGTCGTCCGCAGCGAGGCACGGGTCGACGAGATCATGGCGGAGGCCGCGAAGGCCGGCGCCACGGTCCTCAAGCCCGCCGGCGCTCTGCCGTGGGGCGGGTACGGCGGCACCTTCGCCGACCCGGACGGCTACGTCTGGAGTCTCGGCTTCAGCGCCCAGGGAACCGACCAGCCCTACGCCGAGTAGCCGCGGTTCCCTGCCTCACAGCCGTCCCGGACACGGCGATGGGCCGTGCGGGAAGCGGGAGCGGCCACCGGAGCCGGGCGGGCCGGATCCGCGGCGAGCCGGCAGAACAACAGGAGTTGACATCCTCCCGGGCCTAAAGGCCGGGGCACTCTCGCAAGATCAGAGGTAGATCATGAAGTTTCTGTCCCACGTCGAGCCGCCCGAGCCCATGCGGGGCCTGCTGGTTCCGCCCGAGGTGGTGGAAGCTCTCGGCGAGGGCTCGCGGCCACCGGTGACGATCACGCTCAACGGGCATTCCTGGAAGAGCCGGGTCGCCTTCCTGCGCGGCCGCCACCTGATCGGCCTCAGCCACGCCAACCGGCAGGCCGCGGGTGTCGAGATCGGCGAGGAGGTCGAGGTCGAGTTGGAGCTCGACACCGAGCCGCGCGTCGTCGTCGAGCCGGAGGATTTCGCCCGGGCCCTGGACGACGACCCGGTCGCCCGCGCCGCGTACGACCACCTCACGTACAGCCGCAAGCGCGAGCACGTGCGTGCCGTCGAGAGCGCGAAGATGCCCGAGACGCGCCGGCGGCGCATCGAGAAGGCCATCGCCACCCTGCGGGGCTGACCCGGGAGCAGGCCTCCGACGCCCTACGCACCAGCCGTTCCTCAGCGCTTCGTTGGTCGACACCTCGAAGCGTGAAGAACGGCTGTTTGCGTTCTCCCGGGAAGAACCGCAGGTCAGCTACTGGGCGCCGCCGGGGGCAGCAGGCGGTGCAAGCGGGCCGCTATCGGTTCTCGACCGGTTATGCACCGGCGCATTCGAAGCTGCAGACACAGGGCGAGGTGAGAGCACCTCCGGTCGGCACGAGGAGTGCGTGATGCGCAAGGTCGTTTCCCGGGACGGCACGACGATCGCCTACGACAAGTCGGGCGAGGGCCCCCCACTCGTGCTGCTCAACGGTGCGTTCCGCGATCACACGATCTTCGACGAGCTCGTTCCCGAGCTGGCGCAGCACTGCACCGTGTATGCCTACGACCGCCGCGGGCGCGGCCAGAGCGGTGACGCTCCCGAGTACGCCGTCGAGCGGGAGATCGAGGATCTCCAGGCGGTGATCGAGGAGGCGGGCGGCTCAGCGGCCGTGTTCGCCGGGTCCACGGGCGCGAACGTGGCGCTCCAGGCGGCGCTCGCGGGCACGTCGATCGCCAAGCTGGCTCTCCACGAGCCGTTCTTCCGGGTCGAGGGGTTCCCGAAGCCCCCGTCGAACTCCGCGGAGACGCTCCGGGCCATCCTGGAGGAAGGCGACCGGCGCGACGAGGCGGCCGAGTACTTCCTCGGCCCCGTCCTGGGCCTCACCCCCGACGATGTCGCGCAGTGGCGCAGGAGCCCGATCTGGGCGATGAACGAGGCGAACGCTCACACGCTGCTGTACGACGTCAAGATCTGCGGCGACTTCACCGTCCCGGCCGGCCAACTCGCCGGATTCCGGACGGAGACGCTGGTCCTCAACAGCGACAGCACCAGCGCCTGGCTGCGTGCGGCGGCTGCGGCGACCGCGGCGGCCCTGCCCAACGGCCGGGGCCTCGAGCTGCCCGGATCCTGGCACCGGATCGACATGGACGTGCTCGGCCGGACGCTGGTCGAGTTCGCCACCGCCTGAAAGGTCCCGCCGCCCCTGCCCGCGCCGACGCCCTGCAGCGCGGGGGACGTACGACCCATCCCTGAAGTACGCCATCTACCTCCCGGGAGAACATCACCGTGACCACGGCTCACACCCTGGCCGCCGGGGACACCGCGGAGGCGGCCCCGGCCGCTGCGCGCGGCGCCACCGTGTGGCTGACCGGGCTGCCCAGCGCGGGCAAGACCACTCTCGCCCGCACCCTCGCCGAGCGCCTGCGCGCCCAGGGACACGAGGTCGAGGTGCTCGACGGCGACGAGATCCGCGCGTTCCTCTCTGCGGGCCTGGGCTTCACCCGTGAGGACCGGCACACCAACGTGCAGCGGATCGGCTTCGTGGCCGGGCTGCTGTCCTCCCACGGCGTCAAGACGCTGGTTCCGGTCATCGCCCCGTACGCCGACTCCCGCGCCGCCGTCCGTGCCCGGCACGCCGCCCGCGCCACACCGTTCCTGGAGATCCACGTGGCCACCCCGGTCACGCTCTGTTCCCAGCGCGACGTGAAGGGCCTGTACGCCAAGCAGGCGGCCGGCGAGATCTCCGGTCTCACGGGCGTCGACGACCCGTACGAGGCACCTGAGAGCCCGGAGCTGCGCATCCAGACGCAGGGCCGCTCGGTGGCCGATTCCGCAGCCGAGCTACACACCTTCCTGACCGAGAGGGGCCTGGCATGACGACCATGACCCATCGCCTGATCGAGGCGTCGGGGAACCCCTTCGCGCTGACGCACCTGGACTCGCTGGAGTCCGAGGCGGTCCACATCTTCCGCGAGGTGGCGGGCGAGTTCGAGAAGCCGGTGATCCTCTTCTCCGGCGGCAAGGACTCGATCGTCATGCTGCACCTGGCGCTCAAGGCGTTCGCACCGGCACCGGTGCCGTTCGTGCTGCTGCACGTCGACACCGGTCACAACTTCCGCGAGGCCATCGACTACCGGGACCGCACGGTGGCGCAGCACAACCTGCGCCTGCACGTGGCCTCGGTCCAGGACTACATCGACGCCGGCAAGCTCAAGGAGCGCCCCGACGGTACCCGCAACCCGCTGCAGACCGTCCCGCTGACCGAGGCGATCCAGCAGCACAAGTTCGACGCCGTCTTCGGCGGCGGCCGCCGCGACGAGGAGAAGGCCCGCGCCAAGGAGCGCGTCTTCTCCCTGCGCAACGAGTTCTCCCAGTGGGACCCGCGCCGCCAGCGCCCCGAGCTGTGGCAGCTCTACAACGGCCGCCACGCGCCGGGCGAGCACGTGCGCGTCTTCCCGCTCTCCAACTGGACCGAGCTGGACGTGTGGCAGTACATCGCCCGCGAGAAGATCGAACTGCCGGAGATCTACTTCGCCCACGAACGGGACGTCTTCCTGCGGGGCGGCATGTGGCTGACCGCCGGCGAGTGGGGCGGCCCGAAGGACGGCGAGACGGTCGAGAAACGGCTCGTCCGCTACCGCACCGTGGGCGACATGTCCTGCACCGGCGCCGTCGACTCCGACGCCGCCACGCTCGACGCGGTGATCGCCGAGATCGCCGTCTCCCGCCTCACCGAGCGGGGCGCGACCCGGGCCGACGACAAGATGTCCGAGGCCGCGATGGAAGACCGCAAGCGCGAAGGGTACTTCTAGCGATGACCACCACCACCGAGCAGCTCAGCGCCACCACGCTGCTGCGCTTCGCCACCGCGGGTTCCGTGGACGACGGCAAGTCCACCCTGGTCGGCCGCCTGCTGCACGACTCCAAGTCGGTCCTCACCGACCAGCTGGAGGCCGTCGCACAGGTCTCGGCCGGCCGCGGACAGGACACCCCCGACCTGGCCCTGCTCACCGACGGCCTGCGGGCCGAGCGGGAGCAGGGCATCACCATCGACGTCGCCTACCGCTACTTCGCCACCGCCCGCCGCCGGTTCATCCTCGCCGACACCCCCGGGCACGTGCAGTACACCCGCAACATGGTCACCGGCGCCTCCACCGCCGACCTCGCGGTCGTACTCGTCGACGCCCGCAACGGCATGGTCGAGCAGACCCGCCGGCACACCGCGGTCGCCGCCCTGCTGCGGGTGCCCCACGTGGTCCTGGCCGTCAACAAGATGGACCTCGTCGGCTACGAGGAGTGCGTCTTCGCGAAGATCGCCGAGGAGTTCACCTCGTACGCCGCCACGCTCGGGGTCAAGAACGTCGTGGCGATCCCGCTCTCCGCGCTGGCCGGCGACAACGTCGTCGAGCACTCCGCCACCATGGACTGGTACGGCGGCCGGACCCTGCTGGAGCACCTGGAGACCGTCCCGGTCGGCAGCAACCCGAGAGAGGAGCCCGCCCGCTTACCGGTCCAGTACGTGATCCGCCCGCAGACTGCCGAGCACCTCGACTACCGGGGCTACGCCGGCCAGATCGCCTCCGGCGTGCTGCGGGTCGGGGACGCCGTCACCGTCCTGCCCTCCGGCCACACCACTGCCGTCGCGGCCATCGACGCGCTCGGCACGCAGACGGACGTCGCCTGGGCGCCCCAGTCCGTCACCGTCCGGCTCACCGACGACGTCGACGTCTCGCGCGGCGACCTGATCGCGGCCGGGGGCACGGCCGGGGCGCCCACCAAGGACATCGAGGCCAGCGTCTGTCACCTCAACGAGCGCCCCCTGCACGTCGGCGCCAAGGTCCTGCTCAAGCACACCACCCGCACCGTGCGCGCCGTGGTCAAGGACATCTCGTACCGGATCGACATCAGCACGCTCGAACGGCGTCCCGGTGCCGAGGGCCTGCAGGTCAACGACATCGGCCACGTCGTGCTGCGCACGGCCGAGCCGCTCGCGCTCGACCCCTACGCCGACAACCGCCGGACGGGCTCGTTCCTGCTGATCGACCCGGCCGACGGCACCACCCTCGCAGCCGGCATGGCGGATGAGCCCTTCGAGACCGTACGGCGCGCAGCCGAAGCAACCAACGAGGAGGACTGGGTCTGATGCACTACCAGACGATCGGGCGCGTGGCCATGGCGGCCGTAGCGGTGACCGCGGCTGCCGGACTGCTGTCGGGCTGCGGCTACGGCTCCAGTGCCGAGGCAGCCCCGGCGAAGCAGACCGACGGCGCCTCGGGTGCGAAGCTCTCCGCCGACACCGTGAAGATCGGCTACTTCCCGAACCTCACGCACGGGACCGCCCTGGTGGGCCTGCAGGACGGCCTGTTCCAGAAGGAGCTGGGGTCGACCCGGATCAAGTCCCAGTTCTTCAACGCCGGTCCAGCCGAAATCGAGGCGCTCAACGCCGGTTCGGTCGACATCGGCTGGATCGGCCCGAGCTCGGCGATCAACGGCTACGTCAAGTCGCACGGCACGTCCTTGCGGGTCATCGGCGGCGCAGCCTCCGGCGGTGTCAAGCTGGTGGTCAACCCGGCGAAGATCAGCTCGCTGGACGACCTCCGGGGCAAGAAGCTCGCCACCCCGCAGCTGGGCGGTACCCAGGACGTCGCCCTGCTCAACTATCTGGCGGGCAAGGGCTACAAGGTGGACGCGGCCTCCGGCTCGGGCGACGTCAGTGTGCTCCGTACGGAGAACAAGGTGGTGCCGGAGGCGTACAAGTCCGGCTCCATCGACGGCGCCTGGGTGCCCGAGCCGACCGCCTCCAGGCTGGTCACGCTCGGCGCGAAGGTCCTGCTGGACGAGAAGTCGCTGTGGCCGGACGGCAAGTTCGTGACCACCGACATCATCGTCTCGCAGAAGTTCCTGACCGCGCACCCCGACGTGGTCGAGGCCGTGCTGCGCGGCTCGCTGGCGGCCAACGCCTTCATCAAGGCCGACCCGGAGAAGGCGAAGGCCGACGCCAACCTGCAGATCAAGGCCGACACGGGCAATGCGCTGCCGCCCGCCATCCTCGACCCCGCGTGGGCAAGCATCGACTTCATCGACGACCCGCTGGCCGGCACCCTGCAGACCGGGGCCGACCACGCGGTCGCCGCGGGCCTGCTCGACAAGCCCGAACTCTCCGGGATCGTCGACCTGACCCTGCTCAACAAGGTACTCACGGCGGCGGGCCGGCCCGCCGTGGCGGACGCCGGGCTCGGCGTCAAGTGACGACCCGCACCCCGTAGCTCCGCGCAGTGCCCCCGTCCACGCCCGCAGGAGGTTTCCGCAATGACCACGGCACTGACCATCCCGAAGTGCGTCCCCGTCGTCGAGACCACGGACGACTACCCAGCGGTCCGGCTCTCGCACGTCTCCAAGGCCTTCGGCCGCCCCGGTGCGGGCTCCGTCGTGCTCGACGACATCAACCTGGACGTGGCCCCGGGCGAGTTCGTCACCCTGCTCGGCGCTTCCGGCTGCGGCAAATCCACCCTGTTGAACCTGGTGGCGGGGCTCGACGAGCCCAGCGCCGGAACCATCGACGTACCCGGCACCCGGCCGTCGCTGATGTTCCAGGACCACGCGCTGTTCCCGTGGCTGAGCGCGGGTCGGAACATCGAGCTGGCGCTGCGCCTGGCGGGCGTGCCGCGCGAGAACCGCAGGCCCGAGGCCGAGCGACTGCTGGAGCTGGTCCGCCTCGGCGGCGCGTACCGCAAGCGGGTGCACGAGCTCTCCGGCGGCATGCGCCAGCGCGTGGCCATGGCGCGCGCGCTCGCCCAGGGCAGCACCGTACTGCTGATGGACGAGCCGTTCGCCGCACTCGACGCCATCACCCGGGACGTCCTGCACGAGGAGATCACCCGGATCTGGAACAAGCGCAAGCTCACCGTCCTGTTCGTCACCCACAACGTCAGAGAGGCCGTGCGCCTCGCCCAGCGCGTCGTCCTGCTGTCGTCCCGGCCCGGCCGGATCGCCCGGGAGTGGCGCGTCGACCTGCCGCATTCGCTGCGGGGCGAATCCGCCGAGGTCGCGGCGCTGTCCATCGAAATCACCGAGCACCTGCGTGGGGAGATACGCCGCCATGTCCAGCACTGACACCCGGCCCGCGGCGAGCGGCCGCGCCGCCCGCCGCGACGGCGCGGGGGCCGGCCTCAACACGCTGGGGGCCGGCCTCGACGCACTGGGGGCCGGCCTGGACGCACTGGAGGCCGGCCACGCGCAGCGCGCCTCGTTCAGCCAGGTACTGAGGGCGAAAGTGCTGCCGCCGATCCTGGGCGTCGTGCTGGTCGCCGGTCTCTGGCAGCTCGCCTACAGCCTGCACCTGGCCAGCCCCGAGAAGCTGTCGAGTCCGGCCGACGTGTGGCACGCGCTCACGCTCCTCTGGAGCGACGGCACCCTGTTCTCCGTCATCTGGACCAGCCTCTGGCGCGGCGTCACAGGCTTCGTGGCGGCCGTCGCGATCGGTACGCCGATCGGCCTGCTCGTCGCCCGGGTCAAGCCGATACGGGCCGCCATCGGGCCGGTGCTGACGGGCCTGCAGTCGCTGCCTTCGGTCGCCTGGGTGCCGGCCGCCGTCATCTGGCTCGGCATCAACAACTCGGCCATGTACGCCGTGATTCTGCTGGGTGCGGCGCCCTCGATCGCCAACGGCCTGATCGCCGGGGTCGACCAGGTGCCGCCTCTGTTCCTACGGGCCGGTCGTACGCTCGGTGCGAACGGTCTGCGCGGCGCCCGGCACGTGCTGCTGCCCGCCGCCCTGCCCGGGTACCTGGCCGGTCTGAAGCAGGGCTGGGCGTTCTCCTGGCGGTCGCTGATGGCCGCCGAGCTCATCGCCTCCTCCCCCGATCTGGGGATCGGCCTCGGCCGCTACCTGCAGAACCAGCGGGAGTTCTCCGACATGCCGGGTGTGCTGCTCGGCATCATCCTGATCTTCGTCGTCGGCGTCGCCATCGACCTGCTGTTCTTCAGCCCGCTGGAGCGCCGGGTGCTGCGCAGCCGCGGACTGCTGGCAGCGCGCTGAGGCGCCCGTCCTCCAGCGGAACTCGACACGGTCCCGACGTCCTGTTGAGCACCGTTGCACAAGATGACCTCGGGCGGTTCCCCTACGAACGGAGATCGATATGGGCGCGAGGCCCAGGTCCGCTATGCGATTTCCATGGAAGACATTGGGCGAAGGCCTGATGTGGACGGGGTTTGCGCGGGGCGACATGTGTCCCCCCTGCGCATGGAAGGAATCCGCCGCCCTGCCTGCCGACCAGCCGTGCGTGCCACCGCTGCCAGAAGCGGAGCTCGCCCCATGGACGGCACTGGTCAGACAGCTGGGATAGGCACGACCTGGATCTGGTGACCACGCCGCGGCACATGCCCGTGTCCACGGCTCTCGTTCCGGCGCGGGGCCCCGGCGGCTTCAACTCCGCGGTCTCCTGCGTTTTGTCGACTGGAACTGACCAACAAGAGAAGGAGGCCAGGGTGAGCAGCGCCGGCTCGGGCACCACGCGTCCCCAGGCACTGATGAAAGACGGCCAGTTGCGACGCATCCTCGGGCTGTTCCGCCCGTACCGGAGGCAGCTGCTGTCCGTCGTATTGCTGGTCGCGGGCTCCTCCCTGGTCGCCCTCGTCAACCCGTTCCTGATCCGCGAGATCATGGACACGGCGCTGCCGCAGGACAGGCTGGGGCTGCTGTCCCTGCTCTCCCTCGGCATGATCATGGTGTCGGTCACCACCAGCTCGTTCAACGTCTGGCAGACGCACGTGTCGGCCACGGTGGGCCAGCTCGTCATGCACGACCTGCGCACGGCGGTGTACTCCCACCTCCAGCGGATGTCGCTGGCCTTCTTCGCGCGCACCCGTACCGGCGAGGTGCAGTCGCGCATCTCCAACGACATCGGCGGGATGCAGGTCACCATTACGACCACCGCCACGGCGCTGCTGTCCGACGTGACGGTCGTCATCGCCGCGACCACCGCCATGTTCCTGCTCGACTGGCGGTTGACGCTCGCATCCATGCTCATGCTTCCGGCATTCGCCTTGGTGAGCCGTCGCGTCGGGAACCAGCGGCGGAACATCACCCGTGACCGGCAGAGGCAGCTCGCCGAGCTGTCGTCGACCATGCAGGAGTCGCTGTCGATCAGCGGGATCCTGCTCAGCCACACCATGGGCCGTTCGCACTCCCTGACCGACAACTTCGCGCGGCAGTCGCGCAAGCTCACCGACGTCGAGGTGCGCGTCACCACCGCGGGCCTGTGGTACCAGTCCACGATCTGGATCGTCATAGCCTCCATGCCGGCGATGATCTACTGGGTCTCGGGGCTGACCTCGGACAACGGCCACATGGCCATCTCCATCGGCTCCCTGGTCGCGTTCACGTCCCTCCAGCAGAGCCTGTTCCGCCCGGCGCAGCGGCTGCTGACCGTCGGGATCGAGATCCAGGGCTCTCTCGAGCTGTTCGGCCGCATCTTCGAGTACCTCGACCTGCCCGTTGACATCGCCGAGCCCGAGCGGCCGGTCGAGCCGGCCGCCTTGCGGGGGGAGGTGCGCATGCGGGGGATCGGCTTCTCCTATGCGGGAACGGAGCAGCCGACGCTGGTCGGCGTCGACGTGACCGTCCCCGCGGGCCGCAGCCTCGCGATCGTCGGAGAGACCGGCTCGGGAAAGACCACGCTCAGCTACCTCATCCCGCGGCTGTACGACGTCACGGCCGGTTCCGTCACGATCGACGGGGTCGACGTACGCGACCTGTCCTTCGACACGCTCACGGCCGCGGTCGGCGTCGTCTCCCAGGAGACGTACCTGTTCCACGCCACGGTCGCGGACAACCTGCGGTTCGCCAAGCCCGACGCGACCGACGAGGAGCTGTTCGCGGCGGCGCGGATCGCCCACATCCACGACTATCTGATGTTGCTGCCCGACGGCTACGACACGGTGGTCGGCGAGCGCGGGTACCGGTTCTCCGGCGGCGAGAAGCAGCGGCTGGCGATCGCCCGCACCATCCTGCGCGACCCGCCGATCCTGGTGCTCGACGAGGCCACCAGCGCCCTGGACACCCATACCGAGCAGGCCGTACAGAAGGCCATCGACGCGGCCAGCGTGGGCCGTACCACCATCACGGTCGCCCACCGGCTGTCGACCGTCCGCAACGCCGACGAGATCATCGTGCTGGACCGGGGCCGGGTCTCCGAGCGCGGCACCCACGACGAGCTGCTCCTGCGCGGTGGCCACTACGCGACGCTCATCAACCGGGACACCGAGCCTGTAGCGGTCTGAAATCCGCCTCCCGGACGGCCTTGCCGAAGTGGCAGGGCCGTCCACCGGCGCCGGGCCCTGCCGGAAAGGCACGTCCTGGAGCCGAGCTCGAGTTCGACGAGAGCGGCCGCCCCTACCGTCGGGCGCATGGATCCCACAGCTTCCGAAACATTCGAGCCATCCGGGCCGAACCGCCGCACGCTGCTGCGTTACGGCGCCATGGCCGGGCTGGGCGCCCTGGTGACCGCCGCCCCCTTCTTCAAGTCAGATGGTGCGGCCGCCCTGACGGCCGGCGGGCCCGAGCCGACGGCGCCCGAGCTGAAGCTGACGAAGTTCAGGGATCCGCTGCGGGTCCCGCCGGTGCTGCGCCCCCGCGACCGCGGCGACCATGACGAGCTGACCGTCCGCATGCGCACCGCCGACGTCACCGTGCACTCGGAGATGCCGCCGGTGACGATGTGGACGTACGAGGGCGTCTACCCGGGCCCGACGATCCAGACGGTCAGCGGCCGTCCGCTGCGGATCGTCTGGGAGAACCAGCTGACGGGCAACATCCCCGTCAAGGCCGTCGACTTCGGCTCGACCACGGGCCGCTCACCCGACCCGCTCTCCAACTACCCTGGCACGTCGGGAACCCAAGTGGTCCCCGACGTGTCGGACCTGGCGCCGTGGGCCGCGGTGCACCTGCACGGCATGCTGACCGGCGGCGGCAACGACGGCTGGATGGAGAATCTCATAGGCCCGGGCGACGTGCAGTTGTCGGCCTATCCGAACAACCAGGCCGCGACCACGCTCTGGTACCACGACCACACCCACCACGTGAGCCGCTTCAGCGTCTACGCCGGGCTCGCGGGCCTGTTCCTCTCCCGCAACGAGGAGGAGGAGGCGCTCGACCTGCCCGACGGTGCCCGCGACGTGCCGCTGATCCTCAGCGACCGCAACTTCGACGTGGACGAGTCCGGTGCCCTCGCCGGCCGGCTGGTCCACAAGGTGGAGATGATCGGCCCGCAGCGGCTCATGCGTACCCACGCGGCCCCATACACCCTGGTCAACGGGGTGGTCTGGCCGTACCTGGAGGTCGCGCCGCGCTGGTACCGGTTCCGGATCGTCAACGCCGCGAACTCCCGGATATACCGGCTGATGCTGCTGTCGGACGGCCGGCCCGTCCCGGGTGCGCTGCGGGTGATCGGGACCGACCAGGGCCTGATCGACAAGCCGCTGACCGTCGAGGGGGCGCTCAACCTCTCCCCCGGCGAGCGCGCCGACGTACTGATCGACTTCAGCGCGTTCCGGGGGCAGGCCCTGAAGCTGGTCAACACGCTGGAGGGCATCGCGCCCGGTGCCTCCGACAAGCCCAACGACCTGCTGGAGCCCGACGTGATGCAGTTCCGCGTCGCGGACCAGCGCCCGTCCAACCGGTTTGTGCTGCCGGAGGTCATCTCGCCCACGTTCAAGCGGCTCACCCACCACGACCTGCCCCACGACGTCGCCCCCCGGTGGGTGGTCGTGGTCGGTCCCGGCTCGACGAACATTCCCGAGCTGTGGGAGATGGAGGAGATCGACCCGGCGGGGATCACGTTCCCGTCCCCCGGGACCATCCAGGTCCGGGACGCCGAGGGCACCGTCAAGACGCTGCGCAGGACGGCGATGGCGTACGACGACGGCAGGACGTTCACCGCCGCGCTCGGCAGCGTGGAGATCTGGAAGTACCTCAACCTCGCCGCGTCCCCGCACCCCATGCACATCCATCTGTCGCACTTCCAGGTGCAGTCCCGCGAGAACTACGACATCACCGGGTTCGACCGCGCCACCCGCGGCTCGGCCAGGCCCATCGCGTTCAAGGCCGCGGGGGTGCTGGAAGCGCACGAGCTCGGAGAGAAGGACGTCATCCGGGTGGGTACGGCGGGCCAGATCACGCCGAACGCCACGCTGGGCGAGCTGGTCACCGTGGCGGTCCGGTTCCCCGTCGTCGGCAGGGGCGTCCACCACTGCCACATGCTGGAGCACGAGCAGCACATGATGCGGCCCCTCGTGGTGTCGCCGGCCATCCATCTGCACGCGGGCGGCAACCACACACACGCAATGCCGTGAGCCCGCGCCGGTGATCGGCGCGGGCCCACGGGGCGCGCCCAGAACCCGAGAACGGCAGCCGGCGTCCGAGGACGCCGGCTGCCGTTCTCGTCGTGATGCCGGGACTCGCTGACTCAACCGGCAGGAACCGGGCCGGCGCCGGCTGCCTGGGCTATCCGCTGACGCATCTCCTCGGAGCTGTTGGCGCGCGGGAACTCCTCGTCGGGAACCTCGACCCCGAGGAACGCGCACAGCGGCTCCCACCCCTGCTGCACGTCGTACACGAGGACGTTGTCCGCGCCGAGGGCGCGCACGACGTCTTCGGTGTGCCGGTGGTAGACCTCGATGGCGTGGTCCTTGTCCGAGAACCGGCCGTCGAAGAGGCCCTCCCAGACCAGGGCGTTGACGACGCGGAACAGCCGGGCCTGCCGGGAGCCCGGCTCGGGCGGGTGCTCCATGGTCCGCAGCGCGAACTGGTACAGCGTGTCGTAGGTGCTCTTGTACCAGCCCTCGGCGTCGCGCACGGTGAGGACCACCCTGGTCCCGGGGAGCGCCTCGCTGATCTGCTGGTAGTAGACGGTGGAGGGACCGTCCACCGCGGAGGTGTAGCCGTCGTAGAGCGCGGCCCAGTCGGGGCGCTCGCCGTCGCAGATGATCCGCTCCCACCGGGCGAGGCGCTGTTCGTCGTCGACGATCTCGAACATGTGGAAGCAGGGCCCGAGGCCGAGCCGCTCCAGGGCCACCTGGAGTGATGTCGTGCCGGTCCGGCCCAGGCCGGCGTTGATGAGCTTCAACACGGTGATGTCTCCTCTTCCTCAGCGCCAGACCGCGTCGTCCTGGTGGGTGGCGACGTTCACCCTGTTCCAGAAGTTGACCAGACTGATGTGCATGATCAGGGCGCCGAGCTGCACGTCGGTGTAGTGCTTGGAGGAGTTCGCCCAGACCTCGTCCGACGGCGCGCTCCGGGCGTCGGTCTGCACGGTGACGGCCTCGGCCAGCTCCAGGGCGGCGCGCTCGGCGTCGGTGAAGGAGGGCTCGGTCCGCCACGTGTCCACCAGGGGCAGGCGCTTGTCCGCGGGCTCGGCCGGGAAGGTGTAGACCCGGCCGTTGAGCGCGGCGACGCGCAGCCGGATGAAGTCGAGGGTCGACTGCGGCACGCCAACCTTGCCGATGACCTCGGACAGGTCGAGCAGGGGCTGCAGGGCGCCGGGAACGACCAGGGAGGGGTTGCCCATCCGTTGAGCCATCGGGAGTTCTCCTGTGTGATAGCGGTGCGCTGGAAGGTGAGAGGACGCCGGACAGGGCCGTCAGACCGGGATCGCCTCGATGATCGAGATCGGTGACGCGGTGGGAATCACCCTGCTGATCTTGAAGCCCGCCCTGGCGAACAGCTCGGTGTACTGCGCGAGGGTGCGGTCCTGGGAACCGATCATCAGCATCAGCCAGAGGTCGATGGTGTGGCCGATGTGGCGCTCGTTGTTCTCGGGGAGCAGGTACTCGATGCAGAGCAGCTTGCCGTCGGGGCCGATCGCCTCGCGTGCGTTGCGCAGGGCGGTCAAAGCGTCTTCCTCGGAGAAGTTGTGGATGATGCGCTTGAACAGGTACGCATCACCGCCCTTGGGCAGCTTGCCGAGGTAGCCGCCGTGCTCGACGGTGCAGCGGTCCGCGACGCCGGCCTCCTCGAAGAGCGAGGCCGAGTCCACGGTCGCGATCTCGAAGTCGTACAGCACGCCCTTGGCGTTCGGCGCCTGCTGGAGGACCCCCGCCAGGAGGTAGCCGCGGCCGCCGATGACGTCCACGACGGTGCGGAACCGGGAGAAGTCGTAGGCGGCCAGGACCGGGTCGGTCTCCGACTCCGAGACCTTGCCGAACGCCTGGAAGAACGCGGCGGCGTAGGCGTGGTTCGCGTGGAAGAAGTCCAGCGTGCTCATGCCGCGCAGCTTGGGCAGGTTGGCCTCGCCGGTCTGCACGGTGGTGAGCAGGTGGCCCCACTCCTCGTGCAGCAGGGGGTGGCTCATCAGCTGGGCGAACTTCCGCATCGAGTCCTGCGCGTCCTCGCGGAGCTTGTTGGACAGCGCCGTGTTCTCGTACCGGCCGTCCGGACGGACCGCGAAGACTCCGTGGCCGGACAGCGCGCGCAGGATCCGGTGGGTCGCCCGCGGGTCGGCTTCGACCCGCAGTGCGATGTCCTCGGCGGAAAGCGGCGCGTCGGCGAGCACGTCGGCGATGCCGAGCCGGGCTGCGACGGAGATCGCCTGGGTGATGACGGCACCCTGAATCAATTCGAGCAGCGCGTAGGAATCCGACTGGTCGCGGACCTCGGCCGATGCGGACATCGCTTTCCCCTCAGAGTGTCTTTTCTCGGATTCCAGACGATAAGTCGACGCTTCTCTCCGCCGCAACCGGCCAAGTTTCTCACGTCATTGACAAGAATGTTCAACCGGGGAATTCTCGCGTTTGAACGGAGCCCACCTCTACTAACACTCAACCGGGAATCCGACCCCGCTTGTCAGGCTGTGCCGACCGCGAACTCGCAATCGCCTTGAGGAGGCCGACGTTGGCACACGACACCCCGACCCCGGTGGATTTCTGGTTCGACCCGAGCTGCCCCTGGGCGTGGATGACATCCCGGTGGGTCCTTGAGGTCGCAGAGCGACGGCCCCTGGAGATCCGCTGGCACATCATGAGCCTGACGCTGCTCAACGAGGGACGCGCGGACCTGGACGAGCGCTGGCACCGTGACCTGGCCCTGCGAATGGAGCCGGTACGGGTCTGCGCCGCCGCCGAGCACACGTACGGACCCGGGGCGCTGCGCCGGCTCTACACCGAACTCGGCACCCGGTTCCACCTCGACAAGGCGCCCAAGGAGCGGGCCACTTACGAGGCGGCCCTGGCCGCCTCGGGCTTCGATCCCGCCCTGGCCGACGCGGCCGGGTCCGACGCGTTCGACAGCGCGGTGCGTGCTTCGCACCACGACGGCATCGCCCGCGTCGGCACCGATGTGGGCACCCCCGTCATCGCCGTGGGGGGGGTGGCCTTCTTCGGACCCGTGGTGACGCCCACACCGCGGGGGGAGGCCGCGGTGAAGCTCTGGGACGGCGTGCTCGCGGTGGCCGAGACCGACGGGTTCTTCGAGCTCAAGCGCACCCGGACCCGGAACCCGATCTTCGCCTGAGCCCCGGCGTCCACCACGGCCGGCTCGGGCGTCAGCCGCGGGCCGCGACCGCCGGGGCGGTCCAGTTGTCCTTCAGCCACGCCTCCACGGAGACCAGGTTCGGCCTGTTCTTGCGCAGTTCGGTCAGGTCTGCCTGGAAACCGTCACGCTCGAACCAGTCGAACATGTTGGCCAGGTCCGGGCGACCCGCGCGCAGCGGCTCGATGGGCAGCTGCTGGAAGCGGGTCGGGATGCCGGAGACGGCCTCGAACGCCGCAGCCATCTGCGGCCCGGTCAGCTCGTCGCTGGCGATGTCGACCGTCCGGCCGATCCATTCCTGCGGGTTCTCGAAGGCGTCCGCGGCGAAGGCGCCGATGTCGCTCGTCGCCATGATCTGCACCGAGGTCTCGGGGTCGAGCCACATGGCCAGGACGAGCTCGCCCTGCCTCGCGCGGGGGGCGATGTCGAGGAGGATGTCGTGGAACATCGCCGGCCGCAGCACCGTGGTCGGCAGGTCGAGCGTCGCCAGGTACTGCTCACCCACCAGCTTGCTCTCGAAGTGCGGGACGCGGGTGTCCCGGTCCGCACCGCCGACCGAGCTGTAGACGAAGTGCTTCACCCCGGCCCGCACCGCGGCGTCGGCCACCGCCTTGCCCTGGCGGATCTCGGCCTCGACGCCGCCGGCGCCCCGGAAGGTCTGCACGCTGAAGACCCCGTACACACCCTCCGTCGCCGCCGCCAGCGACGCCTCGTCGTCCATGTCACCGCGGACGAGGACCGCGCCCGCCTCCTCCAGCGCCCGCGCCTGCGCCTTCTGCGGGTCGCGGACCAGGGCGCGCACGGAGAAACCCCGCCGCAGCAGCTCGCGGGCGACCGCCCCACCCTGCCGGCCGGTGCCGCCTGTCACCAGGATCGTCTCTGCAACCGCCACTGTCTGCCTCCATGTTGTGTGCCCGCCGGTCCTTGCCCGGCCCGGCTGTCAGGTGTGATGGCCGCGAACGGCCGAGGTCCCTCGCGGGATGGTGACGTTGCGCGCTACCACGGAACGGGGCCGTCGTCGGACAGGCACTGGCCCGACGGGCCGGCCTCGTCCAGCGTGGCGAGCCGGACGGCGATCTCCGCGCCCTCGGCGGGGGACCGGAACCCGCGGTTCTGGTTGATGTCGGTCGCCACCACTCCGGGGAGCGCCGCGTTGACCTTGATCGGGGTCTCCCGCAGCTCCTTCGCGTACGCGAACGTCACCGCGTTCAGAGCGGTCTTCGAGGACTGGTAGGCGATCATGTTGAGGCCCGCCAGAGGGCCGCTCGGAGCCGAGGCCAGGGTCAGCGAGCCCACGTGACTGGACAGGTTGACGATGCGGCCGGCCGGAGAACGGCGCAGCAGCGGCAGCATCGTGTGGGTCACGGTGACCACCCCGAACACATTGGTCTCGAAGACCTCCCGCAGGTCGACGGCGGTCGCCTCACTGGGCGTCCCGGTAAAGCCGCCCGCGATGCCGGCGTTGTTCACCAGGATGTCCAGGCGCCCGAACCGCCGCTCGATCTCGCGGGCCGCCTCCCCCACGGAGGCCGGGTCCGTCACGTCGAGCCGGAGCGGCACGGCCGTGACGCCTTCGTCTGCCAGCGCGTCGGCGGCCTGCTTGCCGAGCACCTCGTCCCGGGCGCCGATGAGAACGATGATCCCCTGCTCGCCGAGTTGCCTCGCAATGGCGAATCCGATGCCCTTGTTGGCGCCCGTGATGAGCGCGACCTTCTCGAACGGCACGTTTTTCCCTTTCGTGAGGTCCAGGTTCCAATGCCTCCGGAACGCCAATTCGCCGGATACGCGGAGGCGGCGAGCGGAACATCCTGCGCCCGGTTTTTAAGCAATGAATTAATACGTTCACGGTACGAAACGCAAATGCCCGGGCACCTCCGATGCTGCCGTCGAACCACCCTGTTCAAATGCCGAAAGCCCGCGGTCGAACAGCCGACCGGCGAGCAATCGCGAAAGATTCGGCCCGCCTTCAAGGCGCCCTCCACCCGGGGTCCGGGGCGCTCGGCCAGACTGCCCACGGCCTGTCTCGGCGCCGACCGTACGGGCCTTACGACACCGTAACCATGAAGGAGCTGGTGGAATGACTGGGAGCGAACAGGCTCAGGCGAGCGGCAAGCCCCACGTGGTCATCGTCGGTGGCGGGATCTCGGGACTGGCGGCGGCGTTCCACCTGCGGAACGAGCCGGTGCGCGTGACGCTCCTTGAGGCCTCGTCCCGGCTGGGCGGAAAGCTGCTGGTCTCCGACGTGGCAGGAGTCGCGGTCGACGAGGGCGCCGAGTCGCTGTACGCCAACCGCAAGAAGACCACCGGCCTGATCAAGGAGGCGGGACTCGGCGAGCAGATCATGTCGGCGGGCCCCGTCACCGCGTCGGCGATCTGGACCGGGGGCACGATCAGGCACCAGCCCGACCGTCAGTTCATGGGTGTGCCCTGCGACATGGACGACCTCGCCCGGTCCGGGGTGCTGTCCGCCGAGGGCGTGGAGCGGGCGCAGCAGGACCTCGTGCTGCCCTCGTTCGACCTGAAGGGCGACATCTCGGTCGCGTCCTTCGTCGGCGGGCGGTTCGGCCAGGAGGTCGTGGACCGCCTCGTCGAGCCGTTCCTCGCCGGTGTGTTCGCCGGGCGTGCCTCGGACCTCTCGTTCGAAGCCACCCTGACCCCGCTGGCGAGGGCGTCCCGCGATCACATCTCGCTCGCGGACGCGGCCGGCTCGCTGGTGCCGCACCTGCAAGAGGGCGAGAAGCCCCCGCCGGTGAGCGTCGCCACCCTCGAGGGCGGCTTCGGCACGCTGCCCGCGGCGATCGTCCAGCAGGTGCTGGACGCCGCGCCGGACACGGCCCTGCGCACCGGCACCCCCGTCCGGGACCTGACACGCAAGGGTGACCGCTGGCAGGTGACCGTGGGGTCGGCCACCGACTCGGAGGTCATCGACGCCGACGCGGTCATCATCGCCACCCCGGCCGGCCCGACGGGCAGCCTGCTCGCCGGGGTCCCGGGTACGTCCTCCGCTGTCTCGGCGCTCTCCGAGGTGCCGTACGCCAGCGTGGCCATGGTGACGCTCGCCTACCCGCGCACGGCGTTCCCGAGCGGGCTCTCGGGCCGCGGCTACGCCGGTTACCGGGTGCCGGCGGAGGAGGGGAAGGCCGTCAAGGAGGTCACGTTCACCACGGTGAAGTGGCCGCACCTGGCGGGCG
Source organism: Streptomyces sp. NBC_00328 (assembly GCF_036139655.1). Taxonomy (NCBI): domain Bacteria; kingdom Bacillati; phylum Actinomycetota; class Actinomycetes; order Kitasatosporales; family Streptomycetaceae; genus Streptomyces; species Streptomyces sp. NBC_00328. Next base: position 9,811,753 of record NZ_CP108013.1, on the reverse strand, counting down.
AGGTGGAGATCGTGCGCTGCTCGCTCGGACGGTTCGGCGAGGAGCACCTGCTCCAGCTCGACGACGCCGACCTGGTCGCGCTGGCGACGGCCGAGCTCGCCGAGGCCACCGGCGTGACCGGTGTCCCGGTGGCGTCCCGCGTGAGCCGCTGGGAGAGCGCCCTGCCGCAGTACACCGTCGGCCACGTGGACCGGGTGCGGCGGATCCGTGAGACCGTGGCGACCCAGCCCGGACTCGCGGTCTGCGGTGCGGTGTACGACGGCGTGGGCGTCGGTGTCTGCATGATGACCTCGCGGAGGGCCGTCGACCAGATCCTCCCCGTCGTGAAGAAGGCTGCTGTAGCTGACTCGGTCGCAGTCGGGGTGTGAGCCCGAATCCACCTCGTTTCCTTCTCGTTTCCTTGCAGGGTGCCCCGGCCTTCAGGCCGGGGGTGAATGCGAGCCCCTGCGGAGCAGGGCAGAGGAATCGCCGTCAGGGCGATTCCTCTGCCCTGCTGGCGTCGAGGGCGATCTCGAGCAGGTGCAGGATCTCGGCGTTGAGCGTGTCATCGGCACCGACCGGGTGCCGGAGTTGACCGAGGACGGCTCACCGAAGCTGAACGCGAAGACCGGCAGGCAGGTCATGGGCCGCTCCGTGGTGGTGCACCAGCTCAACCGGCGGTGGGCTCGGGTCAAGGTGCCCGGCTGCGGCTGGGTCCGCTTCCGCCTCACCCGGACCGACCTGCCCGCCGCGAAGACGTTCCGTGTCACCTTGCGCAACGGCCGGTGGCACATCGCCTTCGCGGTCGTCCCCGCACCGGTCGCCGCACCGCCCGGTACGGGCGAGGTCATCGGTATCGACCGGGGCGTGACCATCACCGCCGCCCTCTCCGACGGGCGGAAGCTGAACTGCCCGCAGCTCACCGTGAAGGAACGCGCGCAGGTCCGCAAACACCAGCGACGTGCCGCACGCGCCTTGAAGGAAAGCGAGCGCAAGAGCGCCGAGTACGCCAAGGCCGCCCGTATCAAGGCCCGTGAAGCAGACCGGCGCAAGGACTGGTGCGAGAAGACCAGCACGATGCTCGCCCGCACCTACCGTCTGGTGCGGTTCGAGAAGCTGAACATCAAGAACATGACCCGCTCGGCCAGCGGAACCACCGAGCAGCCCGGCAGACAGGTCAGGCAGAAAGCCGGGCTGAACCGGGCCATCCTCGCGCAGGGCTGGGGCCTGCTGCGCCAACGCACCGGGCACAAGGCCCCGGGCCGGGTCGAAGACGTCCCCGCCCCCGGCGATCAGCCGGTGCCGGAGGGACGACACCGCCCGAACAGCGGTCGAGCGTCCGTGAACCTCAACCCACCTGGATTGGAATCCCCCTCTTTTAAGAGGGGGAGGATGCCACTGGAGTGATCCCGAAGTGATCACTCCAGTGGATTCGGCATGCGTGCGCCGGCTTACGGGCAGGACGAGAAGGGCCGTGCCCGGGCACGGCCCTTCTCGTCCTGCCCGTTCCGCGTCGCGGAAGCGGCGGTCTTCGTCGCGGCACCAGAAGATCCGGTCAGCGCTCGGATCGCTGACCGGATCTCTGATCGGATCCTGATCGGATCCCTGACCGCATCAGCGGTCCAGGATCGTGGCGAAGACCTCCGTCAGCGCCTGCTCCGCGTCCTTGCCGGCGCCGGTGCTGCGCCAGGCCACGTGCTGGTCGGGACGGATCAGGAGCGCGCCGGCACCAGTGATCTGCCGGACGGCCTCCCACCCGCCGTCCACGTCGGCGTACTCGGCGCCGTCGCCGATGCGGACCGCGTTGACCTGGACGGAGAACTTCTCCGCCACGCGTGCGGCCGCCTCGCTCCACGCCGTCCCCTCCGGGCCGGTGATCAGCGTGAAGCCGGTCCTGCCCGTCAGGTCGAGGGTGGACAGGCGCTCGCCGTCCCGGGTGATCCAGGCGTGCGGCAACCGGTGGCCGGGGCGCGACGTCGGCGTGTGCTCGTCGCGCATGGGGACGCGGGCCGGGCGCTCGGTGCCGTCGGAGACGACCGCTCCCTCCTCGTAGGCGAAGCCGATCTCCATCTCGAACGACTGGCAGCCGCCGCGGTGGGTGTCGAATATTTCCAGGGCCCGCGCCCGCACAGTGTCGCCGAGCGGGGACGGGTCGAAGTACGCCGCCAGACGCTGCCCGCGGCGCCCCGCCGGGATGTTGTGGCCGCCGCCGATGGCGTCGATGACCGCCTGGTGGTGCTGAGCGGCGGAGACCGCCCAGTCGACGTTCTCGCGGCCTACAGGCCGGCGCTCGGCCTCGTAGGTGTCGATCAGGCTCTCGGGCGCGCTGCCGTTCAGTACCGCAGCCAGCTTCCAGGCGATGTTGTGCGCGTCCTGGATGCCGGTGTTGAGGCCGAGGCCCACGGCGGGCGGCTGCTTGTGCGCGGCGTCGCCCGCGATCAGCACCCGGCCGACCCGGTACTTGTCGGCGAGGACCGCGTTCACGATCCAGTCCGTGATCTTGTGCACGGTCACTTCCAGATCCGGCACCTTCAGCACTTCACGGATGCGGTCGACGACCGTCTCGTTGTCCCAGCGGCCGGCCGGGCCGGGGGCCATGTGCAGGCCCCACTGCTCGCAGGCCTTGCCCCAGCTCGGACCCATCTCGATGAGGTTGACGGAGAGGTCGGGGTCCTCCGGGCTGAGGTAGTGCGTGATGAGCGTGCCCTCCTCCCACCACTGCGACAGGTCCGCGGAGAAGTACACGGTCGTCGTGTTGACGTTGCTGGGCGGGCCCTGCAACTCGATGCCGACCTTGGAGCCGACGAAGCGGCCGCCGTCGGCGCCGAGGAGGTACTGCGCCTTGACCGTGATGACCTCGCCGGTCTCGACGTTGCGCACCTCGGCGACGACGTGGTCGCCCTCGTCGGAGAAGTCGATCACCTCGTGGCTGAAGAGGATCCGCCCCGGACTGCGCTGCTCCGCGTGACGACGCAGGATCGGCTCCAGCCACATCTGCGGCAGCTTCGAGGGCAGTTCCGGCCCGGCCGCCCCGTAGCGCTCCGTCAGTTCGCCACCGCCGAAGGCGTCCATCTCATGGATCCGGCGAGCGTCGATCGGCCCGTCACCAGCGAACGTGGTCGCCCAGCGCACCTTGCCGAACTTGTCCAGCGGCGCCGCCTCCGCGAGGACGTCATCGCGGATCCCGTGCTGGCGGAAGATCTCCATCGTGCGCTGATTGAGGTAGTGCGCCTTCGGCACCCTCGACGTGTCCGCGTGCCGCTCCACGAGCAGGTGGTCGATGCCCTGGTCAGAGAGAAAGACGGAGGCGGACAGGCCACACCCGCCGCCGCCCACGATCAGGACCGGAACCTCGATTGACGTCATGTTCGCCCTTCCAGAATTCAGATGGCTTTTCCCGCACAGCCTGACAACGTCATCCGCAACCCTGGTCAAGAACGACTGGACTCCGAAAAGCCGCCGGCCGGTCACGCGGGTGACCGGCCGACTACGTGCCTCGGGGGAAGGGGTTCCTCCGGGGTTCCTCCCAGGTACTCAGCCGAGCCAGACGCCGTCGCTCATCAGCGTGCGTCCGGCCAGCTCGTTGGCCTCCCGCCAGGCCTGGATGCGCCGGGGCCGTACGCGGAAGTACTGGTAGGGCTGGTCGAGTTCGCGCGGGTCGAACCCGGTCTTGGCCGCGAAGGCGTCGGCCGTCCCGCCGAGTTCGGCGACGTCCACCGGCTCCGCGTCGCCGTCGACGATCACGACGTCGCGCGTCAGGCCGAGGCCGACGCGCACCCGGCCGTCCGCCAGCAGGTTGCGACCGGTCACGGAACCGCGCGGGGTCGAGATGAGGATGGCGGTCCCGTCCCAGAAGAACGAGAGTGGGATGAGGTGGGCACCGCCCGCCCCGTCCCTGTCTTGCGATGGGGGCGGGTGGTGCGGGTCTTGTGGTCGGCTCCACGAGGCTTCGACACCTTGGGGGTGTCCAGGTCTGCGGCCACTCCGGTACCTGTTGCTGCGATTGCCGCGAGTGCGGCGAGTGCGGTGTTGTCGTCCCGGTCGATGACCAGGCCGCAGGCGTCGCATTCGTAGGTCCGCACGTGCAGCGGCAGCTTGGCTTTCACCGCGCCGCACCCGGAACAGGTCTTGGAGGAGGGGTACCAGCGGTCGGCGGCCAGGATGCGGCAGCCGTTGCGCTGGGTCTTGTAGGTGAGCCGGCGGCGGATCTCCCCGAATCCGGCGTCGGCGATCCTGCGGGCCAGGCGCCGGTTGCGGAGCATCCCGGCGACGTTCAGGTCCTCCACCACGACGGTGCCGTATTTGGCAGCCACGGCGGTGGTGAGCTTGTGCAGGGCGTTGGCGCGGAGGTTCGCGATGCGGTGGTGCACCTTGTTGCGGACGGAGTCGGCCTTCTTCCACGGGGAGGAGGGCCGCTGTCCGGTCCGGCGGTCCGGACCGCGGCGGCGGGAGACGGTGCGGGAGGCGCGGCGCAGCTCCTTCAGGGCGCTGTCCAGACGCCTGGGGTTGGACACTTCGCGGATCTCACCGGTGCTGTCGGCCATGACCGCGAGAGTCTTCACGCCCAGGTCGATGCCGACCGCGGCTTCGGGCCGTGCGACGCGGACGAGGTCGCGTTTGACCTCGATCTGGAAGGACACGAACCAGCGTCCGCGTTCGTGACGGACGGTCGCGGACAGGATCCGCGCCCTGTCGGCCTGGACGCGGTGCAGGAGCTTGGCGGTGGGCTCGTGGACGCGGATGGTTCCGAGCCTCGGCAGGGTGACGTGCCGTCCGTCGGCGTCGAGGCGGATGGTGCCGGTGGTGAACCGGCAGGACAGGCGCGCCTTGTGCTTCGACTTGAAGCGCGGCGTCCCCATCCGCCGGCCGCGCCGCTTGCCGTTCTTCGACTTCGCGTAGTTGTCGAACGCGGCCGACGCGTTCGCCAGACCGGTGGAGTACGCCTCCTTGGAGTTCTCCTCCCACCAGGAGGCGAACCGGGGGTCCGTGTGCTTGGCGGCGTTGAACTCCTTGCGCAGCGATGGCAGCGACCACGGCCGCCACTCGGTCAGCGTGCCCTCGGGGACGCCGTATGTCTCCTCGGTCCGGCGCTGCCACCAGGATGCGGTCACCCAGCCGACAGCCCAGTTGTATGCCGCGCGCGCCGCACCGCAGTGCGAGCGCAGTGCGGCCTCCTGGGCGGCGTTCGGGTCCAGCGCGAAGCGGTACGCCTGCACCACGAACCCGGGCTGCGGCCGGAACTTCTTCACTCGGCGGCCTCGCCGGTCGCCACGGCCACCGCGCGGGCGGCCCGGGTCTTCGCCGCCCGCTGCCCGTACAGGCGGGCGCACATCGAGGTGAGCACCTCGGTGACGTCCCGCACCAGGTCGTCCGCGGTCTCGGCAGGGTCGAGGACGACCAGGCGCCTGCCGGACGCCGACAGCGCGGCCTCGAGGTGCTCGACGCCGAACCGGGTCAGCCGGTCACGGTGCTCGACCACGATCACAGCCGTACCCGGGTCGGCGAGAAGCCGATGCAGTTTGCGACGGCGCCCGTCCGGCCCTGACCCGACCTCGGTCACGACTTCCGCGACGGCCAGGACCAGTCCATTCGCGCCGGACACCACCCGCGCAGCCTGCCGATCCAAGTCGACCTTCTGGTCTGCTGACGACACGCGGCAGTACGCCACCACGCGTCCGGACGGCTGGACGGCCACCTCATCGACCAGCCACGTCCCGGACGGCGCCTGGCGGACCGGCACGGGCATCTTCCCGTCCTTCACCCACCGCCAGGCGGTCTGGTAGCTCACGCCCTGCTGACGCGCCCACTCCGACAGCCTCACAAAACCAAGCTACGTGAGATGTCTGACCAGAGACGACTATGAATGATCAGGAAATCCATGGCAGTTGTCGCCCCCGCATGGTGATCATGCGGGGCCCGGCTGACGACGGATCAGGCCGTCGGCGGCACCGGGTCCTCGGGCGCCTGGCAGGTGGCGTCGATGCCCCACGACGAGGTGGGACGAGTGCCGTCCCTCAGGTAGTCGCTGACGTAGGTGTTGAGGCAGGGGTTGTTGTTCGCCGACAGCGCCGAGCCGACGTTGTGGCCGCCCAACTCCATGATGAGACGGGAGTTGGGGAACCGGATACGCATGTCGAGAGCGCCGAACATCCCGTGTGCGCTGTCGTACTGCGGCTGCACCAGCAGGACGTTGGCGCTGCCGTTGCCGACCTGCGCCGGAGCCTGGGTCTGCACCGGCCAGAACGCGCACGGCGCGCTGTACCAGCCGTTGCTCCAGGTCAGGAGGTGGTTCCCGGCGGCGTACTGGCTGGCGAGGGTGGCGCTCCACACCTTCCAGTCCTTCGGCCACCGGCCGTCGGTGCAGTTGACCGCGTTGGTCATCGCGACGCGGTTCTGCTGAGGGAAGCCCGGGGTCGGGGAGTCGGCGCGCAGCGCCGTCGCGTCACCGCGCACCACGAAGTCGGAGAGTATCTTCGCGCGGCTCACCCAGGTCCAGCTGCGGTAGACGACCTGCTCGAAGACGTTCGCCCACTCGCCCGGTCCGATCTTGCCGTCGACCGGCGCCGCACGGAGGGCGTCCTGGCCCTTGTAGTAGTTCGCCTCGACCTCGTCGGCGGTCGTGCCGAGGTGGTAGACGGAGTCGTACTTGGCGACCCAGGCGAAGAAGATCCCGCCGTTGTACTCGGACGTGATGTTCTTGAACATCTGGTTCTGGTACCCCACGCCGCTGGGGCTGGGCACGCTGTCGAGCACCATGCGCTTCACCCGGGTCGGGTACATCGTCGCGTAGACCGAGCCGAGGTAGCCGCCCCAGTCGATGCCGTAGTAGGTGATCTGCTCCTGGCCGAGCGCGATCCGCATCTGGTCGAGGTCGCGCGCGGAGTCCTTGGTGGTGAAGTGGTTGAGCAGGTCGCCGTACTTGTCACCACAGCTCTTGGCGTACGCCTCGGCCTTGGACACGGCGTTCTGCTCGTCCTCGGCCGTCTTCGGCACGGGGTCGGCCAGCACCGGGTTGATGTAGGACGGGTCGCACACGATCGCCGGCTCGCTGGCCCCGACGCCGCGCGGGTCGAAGCCGATCCAGTCGTAAGCGGCGCCAACGTCCTTCGCCAGCCCGGTCGTGCCCTTGGCGTACCGGGTGGGCATGTCGCGGCTGATCGGGCCGGGCCACTGGCCGCGGTGCAGCAGCACGACGCCCTTGTACTGGTCGTCGATGACGGTGTGCTTGGCGCGGGTCAGCGCCAGCTTGATCTTCTGACCGCCGGGCTGGGCGTAGTCGAGCGGGACCTCCACCGAGCCGCACTCCAGGCCCTTGAGCAACGCACCGAGGTTCGGGTCGATGTCAGGACACGGCGACCAGGCGATTGTTCCCGTGGTCGGCGCGGCAGCCCCCTCGGCCGCCGCCACGGGCGTGACGGCCGGAACCGACAGGCCGATCACGATCACCGCATTTACCAATCCGAGCTTTTTCATGGATACCCCTTCTGGATGCACGGCGCACACAGCGTGGCAAGGGGGTCCTTGAAGCGGCTCGAAACCTGCTGGAGTCAGAATGAACCGATGAGCGAGCCGCAGACCGACGGGGACCACTACGTCGGCGGCGGCCGGCTGGTGGCCACCTTCACCGACCTCGACGGCGACGTCCTCGGGCTCATCCAGGGCTGATGCGGGGCTGATCCCGGGGCGCCTGCGAAACGGCCCGACCACTCACCACGCTGTCGGGCGGCGGCGCCGGCAACGAGGGCGGCCGGGTGGTGCCGGGACAAGGCCCGCCTCCGCCCTTCCGGCTTTTCTCAGCACGCGAACCGGAAACCCTGAGGGGAAATACGGCATTCCCGTCACCGGCGCCGCCGGGTTCATCGGATCACATGACTGAGAGGTTCGCCCGGGGCGGGGCACGTTCGGTGATCACCGAAGACCTGCGGGTCAGCGTCCGGCAGCGTGCACGAGTGCGTGATGAAGTCGTTGGTCGGGTGTGAATCCTGCTTCCCATTGCACGCCGACGGCGAAGGGGCGATCCGTGACTTCGACGGCCTCGACGGTACCGTCCTCCGCCCAGCCGGTGGCGGTGAGGCCGGCACCGAGCCGGTTGACGGCCTGGTGGTGATGGCAGGCCGTCACCGGCACGTCCTCGTCGAGGACACCGGCGATCCGGCTGCCCGGCTCCAGCTTCAACGGGTGGGAGCCGAGGGTGAAGGACGGCGTGTTCGGGCGGTGGCCATCGTGGCCCGTGACTTCGGGCAGGTGCTGGTGCAGCGTGCCTCCGTGCAGCACGTTGAGCAGCTGCATGCCGCGGCAGATGCCCAGCACGGGCAGCTCGGCGTCAAGTGCCGCCCGGATCAACACCAGTTCGGCGCGGTCGGCTTCCGGGGTCATCGCCCGCGTGCCGGAGTGCGGGTTCTCTCCGTACAGCGCCGGATCCACATCGGGGCCACCCGGGATCAGCAGGCCGTCGATCCGGTCCGCCATGGCCTCGACGCCGGGCAGCAGCGGAAGCAGCAGGGGCGTGCAGCCCGCCGCGGTCAGGAAGGCCAGGTGAGACTGGAGCGCGAAGCTGACGACCATCTCGCTGCCCTGGAACGTGACCGGCGCGGTCCGCGCACAGATCCCGATCACTGGCCGCCCCGTGCTCGCCGAACCATTCACGAATGATTTCATAGCCACCTTCATGGATTTCCGGGTTCAACTGAGGAAAGTAGGCAGATGCAACATCCGCTTCCGCGGAGAGCCATAACGGAAATAAAATAGCCGTTTACGTAAAGCGGCGGCCATCGTTCAAAACCGGGCAGGCCGACGCCTACTGAACGGAATGACCTTCCTGATATCACAGACGGGGACCCCTTTACCCGCGCTGTGGTTCACCGTCTCCCCCGGCACGCTCACCGCGAAGGTATTCGACCGCCTCGCCACACAGCCCGCCGCACGGTCCGCCTCGTGGCCCGCAGGGATGCTCGCACTCCGGGCGGCCGCCCTGCCGGCCGTCGCCGCGGTGCTGCCGCGGCGGGTGTCCGCCGGTCCGGCGGACACCCGCTGTCCTGCATTTCCAGGAAACTTCAATCTCCCCTCAACTGCAGCTGGAGCCCCTCCTGCGATGCTCATCGGCAGCGGCAGCAGAGAGGAAGTGAAGGAATGGCTCAGAGCAGCGCGCAGGCCATCTTGATCACGAACGCGTTCGGCTCCGTCAGGACGGAAGGCGTCGACGCGTCGGCCCGCAGCGAATTCGATCTGAAGAACCTCGAGCAGCTTCCCGCCTGCGACATCCTCGTCAACGCGCTGTCGGCGGGCGTGTCTCTGCGCCGGAGCGGCACGGACGCCGCGCACATCCAGCTTCTCGTCGACGCGGCCGGCTCGGCGGAGCTGCCGCCCGTTCTGGTCCAGATCGACGGCTACCGCATCATCGACGGCCTGCACCGGCTGGAAGCCGCCAAGCTGCGCGGCGACAGCAGCATCAAGGCGCGCTTCGTCGACTGTTCGAACTCCGAGGCGCTCGTCATCGCCATGAAGGCGAACGTCTCGCACGGACTGCCGCTGTCGAAGACCGACCGCGTGTCCGGAGCCCAGCGTGTCCTGAGTTCCCACCCGGACTGGTCCGACCGTGCCGTCGCCCGCATCACCGGGCTGAGCGCGAAGACGATCGCGTCGCTGCGCGAGAAGTCGAGTGAGGGAACACCGCTCGACGGCAAGCGCATCGGCCGGGACGGCAGGCGGCGTCCGGTGGGCCCGGGCGAGGGCCGGCTGCGGGCCGCCGAGTACATCGCCGAGCACCCGAACGCCCCGCTCCGTCAGGTCGCCCGGGAGACCGACGTGTCGCTCGGCACGGTCCACGACGTGAGCGCCCGGCTGCGGCGTGGCGAAAGCCCCGAGCGCAGCGGCCGCCGGACACCCGACGCGGCGGCGCAGCCCCTGCGATCCGTCCACCCCGCCCACCCCGTCCACCCCGTGCGGTCCGTACAGCTGTCCGGGGAACCGTCGCGGCCCGTCTCGGCAGTTCCCGGCGGCGCGGATTCCGGTGGCGCAGCCCATGTGCCGCTGCAGGTGGCACCGAGCATCGACAGCGCGCCGCAGCGTAGGGACCGCACCGACGAGATTCCGGCCTGGACGACGGTGGCGGCGAAGATGGCCGCCGATCCCACCATCCGCTACACCGCGGGCGGCCGGGAGTTCCTCCGCTGGATGCAGCTGCACGCCGCCGAGCCGGACGACGGCTGGCGGGAGCTGATCGACGTGGTTCCGGCCCACTGGCTCGGCGTCATCGCCCCGATCGCCGAGCGCATCGGCAAGGAATGGAGCCTGCTCGCCGAGGGGCTCAAGACCAGGCAGGACATGATGCCTTGAAACCTCCCCTTCCCTGAAGGGAGGGGATTCCTGGCTCAGGCCGCCTCCTGGAGCAGCGCTCCAGGAGGTCTTGCGCCCTCGACGCCAGTCGGGTCGAGACCGGCCCGGAGCAGCATCACGCGTGCGGAGTTCTTGTCCCTGGGGGACACGGTTTTGCACGCGGTGCAGGTGTAGGTGCGTTGTGACAGCGGCAGTGCGTGCTTGGTTCTCGCTCCGCACTGTGCGCAGTCCATGGTGGTGTGCGCGGGGTGCACGAGGCGGATGTCCCGCCCGTGCTTGCGGCCCATCTCCAGCAGGGCTTTCTTGGTGGCGCCGATGGCGGCGTCGGCGGCCTTGCGGGCCATGGTCGACTTGGCGAGGAACTTCGGCCGGAAATCCTCCACCGCGATGGCGTCGTGGTCGTGCACGACCTTCTTCGCCCATTTGCGTCCGGTGTCCTGCCGCTGCCGGGCGACCTTCTTGTGCGCCTTGGCGCGCAGGTGCTTCGCCTCGCGGTAGCCCTTCGACGCAGCCTGCCCCTTCTCGGGCCTGCGGCGGGCCGTCATCCGGTCGTACCGGGTCAGTTTCGCCCGGGCTTTCCTGCCGTGTTCGGGGTGGGGGAGGTCGTGGGCGTCCGAGGTGGTGGTGGCGGTCTGCTTCACACCCCAGTCGATCCCGATCACCCGGCCGGTGGCGGGCAGCGGCCGGACTTCGGCGGGGACGACGAACGAGGCGTACCAGTGGCCGAGGCTGTCGCGGTACACGCGCACGCTGGACGGCTCGGCGGGCAGGTCCCGCGACCACACCACCGTCAGGACGGTCCCGCCCGCGAGGTGCAGGCGCCCGTCCTTGAGCCGAAAACCCCGCCGCGTGTAGTTCAGCGTCGGATCACAGCCGTGCTTCTTCTTGTGCCCGGGCATCCCGGCCCGCTGCCTGACGGGCAGCCGATCCCTGATGTCCTTGAGCACCTTGGCGCGGGACCTGCCGAAGTCCCGGACGATCTGCTGCTACGGCACCGACGAACCCGCCGCCAGCCACGGCGTCATGGCACGGGCCCCGGTCAGCATCCTGTCCAGCACGGCGGGACCGCACTTCTCCCCCTCACGGTGGGCCTTCCTGGAACGCGCGACGCACTCGTTCCAGATCCACCGGCACCGGTCCCACTCCGCCAGCAGCGCCGTACGAGCCGTCGACGACACGCGAAGCCGGTACGTGTACCGGGCATGCCCGCCCTCACCGGCCCCCTTCACCCCCGACACCACGCCCCCTCCCACACATCCCGACTCCCGCTCACCCGGCTTCCACCACGAGACCGTACGTGCGGCACACGCACACCCGTACCCTCCTCACGACACAGCCACCACAACCAGCGAACGAGGGCACACATGTTCGCCTTCTCCGCCCGCGGCGGCCCCGCGGGCCCTCCGCGCCCCAGACACCGCACACGGCGACGCTCCACACTGCCGTAAGCAGGATGCGATTCCTCCCCGGCGTGAACGCCGGGGCATCCTCGCAAGAGTCAGGTGAAATGGAACCGGCTGAGCAGAGCGCTTTCTGCGATCCGTGCAAGGGCCAGGGGCTCACCGTAACGCTCCCGAATGCACTCAACGGCCCTTTCTGCTGCTGTGTCATACGCACCTCACAACGTGTAGATCCATCAGCAGCCTGCCGTGTACGCATCGCGCTCAGCTTGAGTGACGCCAGCGATCCGGGGCCGTCAGTTCTAAGAAACGCTCCTGCCCGGCCGGCGTGACGGCGTCCCGGGTGTGACGCTCCAGCACGCCCCGACCGGGGTTCAGGAGTTGGTCCAGAGGAACCCCGGATGCTCGAAGCGTCCGTTCGAGCCGTCATCGACACGACGCCTAAGGGGTCTCATGCCCGTGGAAAACAACGCTTCTTCAGATGTGCCGTCCGGGCGAGACCTGCGGATCGCCACGCGCAGCCGCGCCGGCAACTGGACCAAGCCCCCGCGCCGCATCGAGACGTCCGAGTGCATCACCTGCGACAGCTGCCTGCGCAGCTGCCCGGAACAATTCGGCGCGATCTTCGACCGCGGGCTCGACGTCGTGATCATCTCCGAGCTGTGCTCGGGCTGCCCCGTCTGCGTCCTGGAGTGCCCGGTCGACTGCATCTACGTCGACGAGGACTGGACGCCCACCGACGACGCGATGTGGAGCCACATCGCACTCACCGGGAAAGGCACCGCATGACCGCGCCCGTAGACCGCGAAGGATCCCGTCGAGCCGCCAACTCCCGCAAGCGCCAGAGCCGGCGGCCCAGCCGCCTGGGCCTGGCGGCGGGCGCCACGCCCAAGCCGGACCGGGTACGCGAGGAGGACGCCGGGTTCCCCGGGCTGCTGGCCCGGGTGTGGCGGAAGGCCTCGGCCGCCGCCGACATACGCGCGGCCCTGGACACCCTGCTCACGCTCGACGGACACGTGCCCGCGGAGGTCCAGGAGGGCGCCCTGCGCACCGCGGACGCCGCCGCGCTGAAGGTCGTCGCCGGCCTGTCCGGAGCCGCACGCGAACCGGCCGGGGCCGTCGCGGACCCCGCGGAGCGCACCGTGTTCCTCGGTGAGATCGGCCTGACCACCGGCGGCCGGGTCGTCGTCCGCGTTCCCTCCCAGCAGCCGCTCGCCAAGCAGCACACGCTGGTCGCCGGCGTGCTGCGGGTTCCGTGGACCCTGCGGCACCTGGACGACTACCAGCGCGAGGTGACGACGGCTCAGGAGCGGTTCGACCGCGACGCGGCCGACAGCCGCCGCTGGCTGGCGGAGCAGGGCCGCGAGGGTCGCGAGGCGCTGCTGGCGCAGCTGACCGAGGGTGCGCGGCGCACCGCCCCCTTCATGCTCTACGTCGAGGACAAGCAGTACACGAACTTCCGCGACACCAACACGGTCGTGGGCAAGACGCTGTGGCCGGGCCACCCGGACTGCGTGTTCGCCAGCCTGGCCGGCCTGCCGCTGGAGCTGTGGTCGGACCACGACGCCCTGCTGGTCGTGGGCATCAGCCTGCTCATCCGCTCGGCCGGGTACGGCCGCATCGAAGAAGTCAACGGCTCGCAGCTCACCCCGGAGAACGTGGGCCGGCTGCTGGAGCGCACCCGCCGCAACTACAACGGAGCCCTGGGCGGGGAGCGGATCCCCGCGGCCGGTCCCGACGCCGGCATCGACGCGCTGATGGCCCTGGCCACGGGGCTGGGCGCGCACCGCCCGGAGGTGACCCGCACCGTCCAGCTGTACCGCGAGATCCACGGCGCCCTGATCCACAAGGTGGAGAAGGTAGCGGCCCCGCACGGCAAGGTGGCCGCGGACCGGGACCGGCAGGTCACCGACCACCTGCGCGCCACGCTGCCCGTGGTCGGCGACCAGCTGGCCGAGCTGCGGCTCGCCGACGACGCCGACCCGGCCTGGCTGGCCCGCCCCTACGGCGAGTTCGGCACCGGTCTGGAGGCGGTCGTGTACGAGGCGGTCGCCGCCACCACCGCCGCGTTCAGGGCCGACTTCTCGATGAGCCGCGGCATCCGGTCGCTGCCGGAGCTGGTCCGCGCGCTGCGCGCGGAGGCCTGGGACGAGATCAGCGCCTGGGGCATCACGGACTTCTTCTGCTGCGTGGTCCCCGCGCAGGAGGCCCGGCGGCACTACGGCGACTCGCTCGCCACGCTCGCCGACACCGCCTGGGCGATGTCCTCGCGCATGCAGTACAACTCCTGGCACTTCATCGCCGGCAACCTGCCGCGGACCTCAAAGGTCCTGGAGCGCGACCACTTCGTGCCGCCCACCATCCCCGACATCGCCCACTTCTCCGACCAGCACCACCACGGGCACGTCAACAACATGGTGCGCTTCACGATCCGCAGCCCCCAGTCGGTCGAGGTGTGCGGCCGACCCTTCAACGGATTCATGGACCTGCGTATCGTCCGCGCCGACGGGGAGCCGTACACCGAGCAGGAGATGCTCGCGGCGCACCGGGTGGCCGCCTTCATCGCCCGGATGACGCAGCAGGCGGCCGCGCTCGCCGAGCAGGGGGAGCAGGCCGATGTGACGGCCTTCGACTCGGCCTGGCACTGGAGGTCCATCACCGGCACCCCGGTCGAGGGGGCCGCCCCGGAGCCGCCCCGGTCCCGGGTCGGCTAGCCGACTCCCCGCGGGCCGGCCGCCGGCCTGCGGGGACCTCCGTCGCCCCTGACACGCCCCCTGTCGACCTCCTGACGAAAGGACGCTCCCCGTCATGTATTCCAGATCATGGTCGACCCCTGCCACGGAGGGCAGCGTCGGGAGCCACGCGTTCGTCGCCGAACACGGGCTGTGGGACGACGCCCGGCTGGCGGCCGCCGAGCGGATCGGGGCGGGGCTGGACGGGATCGACTTCGTCCGTCTGGTGTGGGGTGACCCGCACGGCCTGGTGCGCTCCAAGACACTGACCGCCCGCACCTTCCGCGGGGTGCTGCGCAACGGCATGAACTACAGCCCCGGCCCGTTCCTGAAGGACACAGCCTGCACCACGGCGGTGGACTACCGGGGCGAGCACGGCATCGGCGTCGACGAGATCGCCGGCCTGGGCAACTTCGTGCTCGTGCCCGACCCGCTGACCTTCCTGGTGCTGCCTGGCGAGGGGGCGCGCACGGCCTGGGTGATCGGCGACGAGTACCTGCGCGACGGCCGCCCCCACCCGCTGTCCTCGCGGCACGTGCTGCACCGGGTGCTGGACCGCTACGCCGGCCGCGGGCTGACGCCCGTACTCGGCCTGGAGGTCGAGTGGTACCTGGCGCGCCGCCTGGACGACGAGCCGGGCAACGAGGGGAACGGCTTCGGCCTGCAGGGCCCGGCCCCGCGGGTGGCCGCGATGAACGCGGGCTACCAGTTCAACCTGGACGCCGCGTACGACACGGTCGCCCCGGTCACCGACCCGCTGGCCCTCGCCCTGCTCGGCCTGGGGCTGCCGGTGCGGTCGATGGAGCACGAGATGGGCCCCGGGCAGGTGGAGACCACGTTCGACCCCATGTCGGCGCTGGACACGGCGGACGCGATGCTCTTCTTCCGCGTCTTCACCAAGCGCTGGTGCGCGGCCCGGGGCCTGCATGCCTCGTTCATGTCGCAACCGGCGATCGCCGGGGCGGACCCGAGCGGCTGGCACCTGAACCAGTCCGTCCTGGAGACCGCCACCGGCCGCAACGTCTTCAGCTCCGAGGGCCTCTCGGTGGGGCTCTCCCCCACGAGCAAGGCGTACGCAGAGGGCCTGCGGGACTGGCTGCGCGACCTGTTCCTGCTGTCGGTGCCCACGGTCAACGGCTACCAGCGCCTGGGCACGCAGCACGCCCTGTCCCCGACCCGGGTGAGCCTGAGCCTGGAGTCGCGCACGGCCATGCTGCGCGTGGTCGGCTCGGGGGCCGGCGCGCACATCGAGAACCGCGTCGGCGAGCCGAGCGCGAACCCGTACCTGAACATCGCCGCCCAGCTCTTCGCCGGCATCGAGGGCCTCGACGGGCTCGCCGGGGGCTCGGCCGACGGGCCCCGCGAGGGCTCGGACGCCGTCCCGCAGTCCCTGCGCGAGGCACTGGAGGCGTTCACGGCGGGCCGGGCCGCCCGGCTGCTGGGCGACCCGCTGGCCGCCTGTCTGGCCAGGCTCAAGGAAAGCGAGGTGCGCCGGTACGAGGCCTGGGCCCTGCAGGCCGCCCCGGTGCCGGGCCAGGTCACCGAGTGGGAGCAGCGCGAGTACTTCGCGGCCTTCTGACGCCCGGGAGGCCCGACCACGACCACCGCAACCGCAACCGCAACCGCAACCGCAACCGACGAAGGCTGTCCCATGATTCCTCGTTTCACCCTGCCTGAGATGGCGCACCTCTTCTCGGACGAGTACCGGTACGAGACCTACGTCCGCGTGGAGATCCTCGCGACCGAGGCACAGGTGCGGCTCGGCCGCGTACCGGCCGCGGTCCTCGACGACATGCGCGCGGCCACGGCCCCGCTGCCGTCCCGGGTCGTGGAGATCCAGAAGGAACGCGACCACGAGGTGATCTCCTTCCTGACCGCGTACACCGAGCAGATGCCGGAGTCCTCCGCTCGCTGGGTGCACCTGGGCATGACCAGCTACGACCTGGTCGACACGGCCCTCGGCCTCACCCTGGCCCGCGCCACGGACGTGCTCACCTCCGCCGCCCAGCGGCTGCGCAAGGTGCTCGTCGACCGGGCCTTCGAGCACTGGGACACGGTGATGGTGGGCCGCACCCACGGCGTACACGCCGAGCCCACCACGCTCGGCCACAAGCTGGGCGGCTACGCCTTCGCCGTCGAGCGGTCCCTGCAGCGGCTGGCCGCCGCCCGCGAGGCCGTCGCCGTGGGCACCGTGTCGGGCGCGGTCGGCACGTACTCGCTGATCGACCCGGCCGTAGAGACGTACGTGTGCGAGCAGCTGGGGCTGGGCGTCGAGCCCTCCCCCAGCCAGGTCGTGGCCCGCGACCGGCACGCCCAGCTGATCCAGGCGGTGGCCGTGCTGGGTGCCTGCATCGAGCAGATCGCCCTGGAGCTGCGGCTGCTGCAGCGTACCGAGGTGCGCGAGGTCGAGGAGCAGCGCGTCGAGGCCTACCAGGGCTCCAGCGCGATGCCTCACAAGGCCAACCCGACGGGCAGCGAGCTGCTGTGCGGACTGGCTCGGCTGCTGCGCGGGTACGCCAACACGGCGCTCGAGAACGTGGCGCTGTGGCACGAGCGGGACCTGGCCCACCAGGCGGTCGAGAAGGTGCTGCTGCCGGACGCGCTGATGGTCGCGCACTTCCAGACGGTCAGGGCCGCGGACCTGCTGGAGAACCTGCGTATCGACACGGACCGCATGCGGGACTCGATCGCCGCCACGAACGGGCTGGTGTGCTCGTCGTCGGTGCTGGTGGAGCTGCTGGAGGCCGGCGTCGAACGCGACCAGGCCTACCGGGCGGTGCAGGCGGCGGCCAAGCGCACCGCGGAGTACGGGCAGAACTTCGGCGAGGCCCTGGCCGAGGAGGGTGTGCGGAGCAGCCCGCGCGAGCCCGAGGACTTCCTCGTCCACCACGACGTGGTGCACAGCCGGTTGGAGAAACTCCGTGTGCTGACGGACTGATCCGGACTGATCCCGGAAAAGCCCGACCCGGCTGTCCGGACTCGCCCCACCATCCTCTTGCCATCCCCTCTTCGCCCTATGGAGTCCCTCACCATGAGCTGGTCCGAGAAAGCCGCCACCACGCTGGAGAACGAGCACGTCCTGTTGACCCCGCTCAGCGAGGCGGACCGCGAGGGCATCCGCGCCGTGGCCCTCGACCCCGAGATCTGGCGCTACTTCACGGTCGTCGTCGGCGACGACGCGGACTTCGAGGCGTTCTTCGACTCGAACCTCGCCGAGCACACCGCCGGCCGCCGCGCCGTCTACGTGATCACCGACAGGAAGAGCGGCCGGATCGCGGGCAGCATGAGCCTGCTGAGCTTCGCCGAGAAGGACCGCCGACTGGAGATCGGGGCCTCCTGGCTGGGCCACGACTTCCGCGGCAAGGGCATCAACCACTGGTCGAAGCTGCTGCTGCTCCAGCACTCCTTCGAGGTGCTGGAGGCCGAGCGGGTGGAGTTCAAGACGGACGAGCTCAACGTCCAGGCCCGCAAGGGCCTGCGCAACATCGGCGCCACCGAGGAGGGCACCCTGCGCTCCTTCAACTACATGCCGGGCGGACGCCGCCGCGACGCGGTCTTCTACAGCATCCTGCGCGCCGAGTGGCCGCAGGTGCTCGACGCCCTCTCCCAGGGCCCGAAGAAGGCGGCCGCCTCCGCATGAGCGTCGCGTACGTCAAGGCCGCCGGCACCCCCTTCGAACTGGGCCGCACCCACGGGGCGGCACTCGCCGGCCCGCTGCGCGGCTTCCTCCGCGACGGCCTGGCGCGGCTGGAGCCCCTCACCGACCGGCCGCTGACGTTCGCCGGGCTGCTGCCGTCGATCACCACGTACCGCGCGGAGATCACGGCGGCGGTCCCGGACCTCGCCGAGGAGGTCGCGGGGCTGGCGGCGGGGGCCGGGATTTCCGAGGACGAGGCGTGGCTGCTGCAGCTGCGCCGCGAGGTCATGGGTTACACCGGGGTGCCGAGCGCTGGGGACTGCACGGCGTACGCGCGCACCGGGCCGGCCGCCCGGCCGGTGCTGGCGCAGACGGTGGACCTCAACGCGGACATCGACAGCCACATCGCGGTGCTGTCGCTGGCCCGGGCGGGCGGGCCGCGCCGGGTGACGGTGCTCAGCTTCGCGGGCCTGCTCGGGTATCTCGGCATGAACAGCGACGGGCTCGCAATCGGGCTGAACCTGGTGACCGACGGCCTGTGGCGGCCCGGCGTCACGCCGTACCTGACCATCCGCCACCTGCTGGACCGTGCCGGGAGCGTGGACGAGGCCCTGGAGATACTGGCCGGGCTCACCCTGTCCAGCTCGCGCAACCTGGTGCTGTGCGACCGGCGGCGCGCGGTGTACGCCGAGGTGTGCGGGACCGGGCTGCGGGTGACCGAGCCCGCCTCGCGGGAGGCCGTGCACACCAACCATTACCTGCACGAGGACTTCACCCCGCTCGACCGGCAGTCGGCCCCCGACCGCGTCAACTCCGACGACCGGCTGGAGGCCGTGACGAAGGGGCTGGCCGGACTCGACCCACAGGCCCCTGCGGAGGAGCACTTCGCGGTGCTGTGCCGGCCACCGGTATGCATCGCCGACCACGGGATCTACCGCCTGGAGAGGACGGTGGCCTCGGTGGTCATGCTGCCCGGGGCGGGCGAGCTGCACCTGCGGGCGGGCGACCCGAACCACGGCGCCACCGAGGTGTTCGCGGTGTAGGGGGCGGGCCGGCCGCGGACGGCGAGCGGCCGGGCGGACCCTGGACCGGCCCTGCACCAGGATTCGACCGCACACCGCTAGCGTCGGCGCGGGCGGCGGCCGAACCGGTCCGGCCTCGCCACGACCCCCGGGGGAGGCATGAGTCAGGTTCAGGCACAGGCACTGCCGGAGCACCAGACGTCCGCTCCACACCCCGAGCACGATGAGCCGCGGGCCCGCGCGCTGGTACGGGAGGCGTGGCCGCCGCGCCCCGGATCCTCTGGCGCGTGGCCCCCCGGCCAGCACGCGCCCGGCCAGAGGAGCCCCGTCCAGAGCGTGCCCGGACCGGGCGCCCTCGGTCAGACGTCGCCCCGCGACGGACTGGGCAGGGCCGCACCCCGGCCGGCGCCCGCGGTCTCCGGTCGGCACATCCTGGTCGTGGGCGCCGACGCCGGGGACGGGCTGTCGCACCAGCTGCGCCGACACGGCCACACCTGTACCAGGGCGGCCCACGGCGGCGCGGCCCTGCAGGCCTACGGCAGCGCCGACCTCGTCCTGCTCGACCTCGAACTGCCGGACCTGGACGGGCTGGAGGTGTGCCGGGCGATCCGGTCGGTCAGCCGGGTGCCGCTCATCATCGTCACCTCCCGCGAGTCCGAGATCGACTGCGTGCTCGGACTCCAAGCGGGCGCGGACGACTACGTCACCAGGCCCTTCGGGATCCGCGAGCTGCTGGCCCGGATCGAGGCCGTCATGCGCCGCACGCAGTGGCAGCCGACGGCGGCCGCGGGCCCGGCCCAGGAGATCCGGCACGGCCGGCTGCGCATCGAGGTCGGCTCCCGCGAGGTGACCGTCGACGGCGCGCCGGTCACCCTCACGCGCAAGGAGTTCGACCTGCTGTGCCTGCTGGCGCAGCATCCCGACACCGTCGTCCCGCGCAGGCAGCTGCTCCAGCAGGTGTGGGGCAACTCCTGGTCGCGCCGCACCGTGGACACCCACGTCAGCAGCGTTCGCGGCAAGCTGGGCAACCCCGGCTGGATCGTCACCGTCCGCGGCGTCGGCTTCCGCCTCGGCACCGTCTGACGCCTCGCCCCCGCGCCCGTGGACCGAATTCCTCCGGTACCGGAGGTCCGAGATCCACGCTGCTCCTGCGTCGTTTCGACCGTCCAGGAGGAACAGCCGGGCGCGGGGCAGGCGGGACTCTGCGGACAGCCCTCAGGTATCGGCGTCGAAGCGGCCGACGGCCAGCGCCCGGTCGACCAGCGGCCCGGCCGCACCGGTGTAACCGGCCGGGTCGAGCAGCGCGGTCAGCTCCGCGGGCGTGAGCACCCCCCGCAGCGCGTCGGACTCCGCCAGCACGGCGGCCAGCGGGCGGGCCGTCTCGGCCGACTGCAGCGACGCCCGCGTCAGCAGTTCCTTCGCGGCCACCTTGCCCAGCCTCGGGGCGAGCACGGCGGAGACCCGCTCGGAGACGAGCTGCCCGCCAGTGACCTCCAGGTTGACCGCCATCCGCTCGGGGCACACGGTGAGCCCGCGGACCAGCTCCACGGCGGTGTGCGCGGCCCCGCCGGTCAGCCGCAGCGCCTCGCGCAGCGGCTGCCACTCGGCGTGCCAGACCCCCGCCGACCGCTCGTCCTCGTGCGGCAGGCACTGCACGAGGACGGCGGCCAGCGCCGGGACCTGGAGGGCGGCGGAGCGGATCAGCGTCGAGAGCACCGGGTTGCGCTTGTGCGGCATCGCCGAGGAGGCGCCCCGCCCGGCCACCGCCGGCTCGGCCAGCTCCCCGATCTCGGTGCGGGCCAGAACCAGCACGTCGACGGCGATCTTCCCCAGTGCCCCGGTGGTGTGCGCGAGGGCCGCACCCAGGTCGGCGACCGGCGTGCGCAGCGCGTGCCAGGGGAGCACCGGTGCGGCCAGCCCGGTCTCGTCCGCGAAGGCGTCCACCAGCTCGGCCAGGACGGTCGCCGGGTCGGCGCCGTCGCCCGCGTACTGGAGGTAGCCGGCCAGTGTGCCGGCCGCGCCGCCCAAGGAGACCGGCAGGCCGCCCTCGGCCAGCCGCTCCAGCCGCTCGATGGATTCCAGGACCAGCTGGCGCCAGCCCGCCGCCTTCAGCCCGAAGGTGGTGGGTACGGCGTGCAGGGCGAGGGTGCGTCCCGCCATCGCCGTGTCCCGGTGGTCGGCCGCCAGGCCGGCGAGGGCGTCGGCCACCGCCCTGAGGTCCGCGACGATCAGCCGCAGGGCCCGGGTCGCCACCAGCATCGCGCCGGTGTCGAAGATGTCCTGGCTGGTGGAGCCGCGGTGCACGTACTCGGCCGCCTCCGGCGAGCGGGCCGCGACCCGCGCGGTGAGCGCCGCGACCAGGCCCACCACCGGATTGGCGGTCTCCCGCGAGGCCAGCGCCAGCTCCCTGGTGTCGAAGTCCGAGGCCCGGGCGGCGGCGGTGATCGCGGCGGCCGCCGCCGGTGGGACCGTGCCGCACCGCGCCTGGGCGCGGGCCAGCGCAGCCTCGGCGTCGAGCATCGCCTGGACCCAGCCGTCGTCGGCGACGGCGGCCTCGACGGGCGTGCCGGCCCGGACCGGGGACAGCAGCCCCGTGTCCGGGCCCGCGGTGCGGACGGCGGCCTGGCTCACGCAACCGCTCCCGCACCC
This sequence comes from Streptomyces sp. NBC_00328, assembly GCF_036139655.1. Lineage (NCBI taxonomy): Bacteria > Bacillati > Actinomycetota > Actinomycetes > Kitasatosporales > Streptomycetaceae > Streptomyces > Streptomyces sp. NBC_00328. The sequence continues at coordinate 9,789,999 of NZ_CP108013.1, read as the reverse complement.
GCGTTGCCGGACATCGCCGGCCCCGCCGCGACCGCCGGCGTCCCGGGCAGCCGCAGCGCGGGGCGCGGCTCCGGCAGCGCCAGCACCGCCGCCGCGATGGCGTCGGAGTCCTCCAGCGTCACCGAGCCCACGCCCGGCCGGATGCCAGCCGCGGTCACCCAGTGCACGGCCTCGGTGGGCACCCCGTACGCGAACCGTCTGAGGTGCGGCACCCCCTGCCCCTGGAGCAGGTGGTACGGGCGCTGCGAGACGGCCAGGCCTCCGGTCTCGTAGGACGAGCCGTCCGCGCCCGCGATGCGGTGGGTCCGGGCCTGACCGGTGCTCAGCAGCCGGTCCATGAGCGGATCGGCGGTGCGCCGCACGTCGATCTCCGGCAGTCGGGCCTCGATCAGCACTGTGGCCCGCACCCGCAGGTCGGCTATGTCCGGGGAGGTGCCGACGAAGGCCGCGCCCGCGGGGTCGAGGGGGTCGGTGGCCACCCGCAGCCCCGGACCGGTTACGTCGAGGATGCCCGCGTCGATCAGGGCGGCCATCTCGTCGATGCGGGAGGCCGGCGGACCGATCGACAGGAAGGCGTTGAGCGGCGTGTACCAGCGGTCGAGCTCGTCGCGGTGCGAGTGGGCGTCGAGGCCGCCGTGGTCGATCGCCAGACGCAGCTCGTTGCGCAGGTCCCGCAGCAGGTCCAGGGCTGCCTTGAACGGGCCGCTGACGTTGCCCTCCCGGGCCCGGCGCACGTCCTCGTCGAGGTAGCCGCGCAGCCAGCTGCGGAAGGAGGCCAGGTCCCGGAAGACCTGCCCGTCGTACGGCCGGGCGACCGTGTCCCAGTCCCAGCGCTCGTCGTTGCCGATACCGGCCGCGCTGAGCAGCAGGTCCTCGGCCTCGTCATCCCCTGCCTGCAGGAGCGCCTCCCCGAAGGCGGCCACCGCGGCCGGCTCCGCGCGCTGCGCGAGGAGCGTCTCGTAGTAGAGGGTGCGCACTTCCTTGGATATCAGCGGCCACAGTTCGGTGCCGAAGCGGATCGGCTCCCCGCCCCGTACCCGGGCGCGCAGGGACGCCACGAAATCGGTGGTCAGCAGCCGCGGGTGGTAGCGGCCGTGCGCGCCCTTCTCGTTCTCGCCGCGCGCCTGGTACGGCACGCCGCGGCGGGAGCCCGCGTACAGCCGCGGCTCGCGGCCCGAGGGGCGGTACACCAGGCGGCCGTCGACGCGTTCGAACAGCCCGCCGCGAGCGTGCGTGAACAGCGCCATGTAGTCGAAGAAGTTCAGGCCCAGGCCGCGCAGCAGCACCGTCTCGCCGGGGGCGACGGTGGACAGGTCGACGTCCGCAGGGTTGCTCGGCGCGATGTAGGTCAGCCCGTGCCGGGCGGCGTACGCGGCGAACTCCCGCTCCACGTCGGTCGGCCGCACCTGCACGTGGCCCTGCGCGAGCACCACCGCGCCCAGGCCCGTCAGCCGGGTGCCGTCCTCCAGGAGCACGGTCTGCGCCCCGCTGGGGCCCGTGCCGGGCTCGGCGTCCTCCAGGGCCACGGCGCGCGAGGCGTGCACACGGACGGTGGTGTTCGCGGACGCGCTCGCGGTCACCCGGCCGAACACCCAGGTCAGGTACTGGCCGTACAAGGCGCGGGTGGGGTATGTGTCCGGCCCGAGGTCCCGGGCCTCGGCGAGGGTCTCGTCGTCGTACGGCGTGCCCGCTCCGGGCGTCAGAGCGCTGGGGCCCAGCGCCTTGGCCCACTGGTACAGGCTCGGACCCTCCTCCAGCGGCCCTTCGATGGCCACACTGGTGTCGGTGTAGACCGTGACCTGACAGGAGACGGTGTTCATCAGGAGGTGCCGGGACTGGGAGGGCCGCCAGACCCGGCCGGAGCCCGGTGGGTCCGGTTCCACGATGTGCACGGTCAGCTGGTCCCAGCGGGGGGACTTCCGCTCCTGCGCACAGAGCCGTTCCAGTACGGACAGCCCGCGGGGTCCGGCGCCGACAAGGCACACTTCCATACGTCCGCTAGTCACGAAGCACTCCGCTCAGGAGACGGGGGACGGCTGGACCGCGGGGCCGACGCGTCGGCCCCGCCGGTGTGCCTGCCCGGCCTGCCCCCGGGGGTCAGGGTGGTGTCCGCCAACGGTCGGTCCCGCCGCTCAACCAGTGCTCGGATCCGAGTGGAAGACCGGTCCTGGACCGGTCTCGGGCGCCGTCCGGGCCGGTCGGGCACGCGTACGGGCCCCGTGACACGCGAAGAGCACCGTTCCTAGAGACTGAGCGGGAGTGAGTCCTGTTGCCAGGACTCATGCTCAGTCGAACGCCCCGGACGGTGTTGGGCGTTCTGGTTGACCGCGTTCGCTGCGCGTCCGGGCGGCACGGATCGTGTCCGTGGTCCGGGGATGCGGGGGCGGGTTTCCTCACGCCCCGGGGTGGCCGGTCGGGCCTGGACGGTCCGATGCCCGTACCCATCGCTCTGGTGGGTACGGGGCGGTGCCGTCCGACGCCGGATCGGATGCCCCAGGGCGCGCCTTCCGATGGCCACAGCGGCCGCGCCGTGGCGGGTGGTGTTCCTGGTGGTGCTGGTGAGGGGTTTCTGCCAGTGCTGGGCGCCCCACTTGCTGGTGTAGGCGGGGTCGACGGCGACCAGCGGGATGCCGAGGTCGGCGGCCATGGACACCAGGCGGGCGCGCAGCCGGGCCACGGGCATGTCGGAGATCAGTTTGCGGAACTTCTTTCGGCGGCCGTGTTTCTCCCGGCTGGTCTCGGCGGTGAAGTCGAGATCTTCCACCGCGATCGCCAGGCGGTGACGGGTGGCCCAGTGCAGCAGGCGGGTCAGGGCGTGGCGCACCTGGGCGTCGCGGTGGTCGGCGGTGCCGGACAGGTCGTAGTCGAAGCGGCGCGGGGCGCCGACCGGATTGCCGTGCTGGTCCAGCCGCCAGGCCGCGAGGTGGTCGGCGTTGGTGTCCACGCCGATCAGGCCGCCCGCCCGGACAGCGGCCAGGGGCATGCTGGGGGTGGGTGGGATGGTCCAGGAGGCGGTCAGGTACCAGCGTTGGCGCTGGACGTCTTCGTGGATGCGGTAGGCCACCGCCCGGTTGGTCCCGACCCGGTCCCGCCATGTCGCACCCCGGTGCGCGAACGACACCCTGGCCGCCAGGACGTAGCGGCCGTGCGGAGCGTTGGCCAGGGGGGCGAGCGGGGCCGGGAGCCGAATGCTCACCTGGCCGTCGGGGCTGACCCGGATCGTTTCGTTGCCGTACCGCTTGCCGGACTCACCGTCCGCCTGCAAAAACCGGCGCGACGCCTCCCACCGCGCACGCCATTGCGGCTCGGTGAGCTGCGCCTGCTCCAGGTGCTGGCGGCTGGTCAGCAGCCGCTTCCCGCCCCGCACCACCCGCACCCGCCCGGCCGCCCAGTCGGCCCTGGCCACAGCCAGCCGGTCCTCCAGCACCCGCAGCCGACGCGTCTTGGCATGCCACTCCCGCCGACTCCGATAACCACCAGCAGCCCGCTTACTGCCCTTCTCCCCGAGAGGCAATGACAGCCGGTGCCGGATCGTCTTCACCCCGACCTCGAGCTGCCGGATGTGCGCGGCCTGGCCACGCCGGGCCAACGCCCACAGGTCATGCGTGGCCTTCGTCAACGACCCCGCCCACCGCGACGACGACAGCCCGGTCAGCTCCCGCTTGCGCGACGCCCACGACTCGTTGTCGTGCTCCAGACCGGCCGCACACCGCAACTTGAGGTCCCCCGACGCCAGCGAACCCAGATGGCCGCCGACCAGCCGAAGCACCCTCTCGTCCCCGACCGTCAGCCCCTTGAGCCGGTCCCGGACCGCCACACCCGAGGGACCGGGCACCACGAACGACGCCCTCACCACCCGCAACCCACCCAACCCGCTCACCGCCAGCCCAGACCGGCCCAAACACCCCGTCACCCCACCCAACGATCACCACCCGCAAAAGGTCACCCATTCGAGACAAGAACCTCCGTTCCCCCTCGGACTTCGCGCGGACAGAGGTCGCCGACACTCACCCACTCACGCCAGAACATGCTTGCGCACAGTCAACGAGCAGCAGTTGCCAACCCCTCGCGTGGAGCGGGGGGTGCTCTCGGGCCGGTCCCGCGCAGCGCGGGCGCCGCCTGGGTGTTGGGGCCGCGCTCCGGACGCTGCCTCAAGCGTGCAATCTGCCGACAGCTCTTCACATTCCTCGAACGGGGAGATCAGCCCACACAGCAGATCAGCGCTGAAGAACTCGCTCAGACGGCTCCGAACCAGCGCTCCAACGCCTCATGCGGGCCGGCCTCGTCCGGGGCGGCCCAGGCGATGTAGCCATCGGGGCGGACCAGCAGCGCGTGCGGGGCGTCCGACACGGCCCCCTCGCCCTCGGCCCAGTCGCCGGTGACCGTGTCCACCCGGTCACCCCAGCGCGCCGCGGTGGCGCGCAGTGCGTCGGAGTCGGCCGCCGCGGGGGTCACGAACAGCACGCCGCGGGCCGGCTTGAGCAGGTCCCGCACGGTGGCGGGGCTACCGTCGGTGAGCTTGAGCGGGGTGTCGGGGCGCAGCCGCAGGCCGAGCTGCGGATGGCTGCCTGAGCCGATGTCGTAGCGCACGTCGAGGCCGGAGACCTGGCCGGCCAGGTGGCGGGCCACCGCGACGTCCTGGACGAGTTCCTGCATGACCGCGCGCAGCGGCTCCATCTCCTCGCCGGAGAGGTAGAGCTTGGTCTGGGCGCGGGTGTTGCGCATGAGCAGTTCCCCGACCGGGTGCCGCTCGGACTGGAAGGTGTCGAGCAGGCCCTCGGGCGCCCAACCGTTGATGGTGGCCGCCAGCTTCCAGCCGAGGTTGACCGCGTCCTGCACGCCCACGCTCATGCCCTGCGCGCCGGCCGGCATGTGGATGTGGGTGGCGTCGCCGGCCAGGAAGATCCGGCCCTTGCGGTACTGGGCGGCCTGGCGGGTGGTGTCGGTGAAGGAGCTGATCCAGCGGACCTCGGCGTCGTGCAGGCGCTCGCCGGTCATGTCCTGCCAGGCGTCGGCGATGGTCTCGAACGTGAGGCCGCTCTTGTCCTCCGGCGGCCGCAGCGACTCGTTGTGGATGACGATCCGGTGGACGCCGTCCTCCAGGTTGAAGGCCATGACCATGCCGCCGGGCACGCGCTCGCCGATGGGGCGCTGGCGTACGTCCGCCCCGACGATGTCGGCCATGTACATCCCGCGGGTGGGCTCCCAGCCGGGGAAGTCGATGCCGGCGAGCCGGCGGACGATGCTGCGCGCCCCGTCGCAGCCGACCAGGTAGCCGGCGCTCTCCTCGCCGCGGCCGGCGGGGCCCTCGTACTCGACAACGACGCCGTCCTCGGTCTCGCGGAAGCCGAGCACCTCGTGTTCGCGGCGGATCTCGACGCCCAGCTCCTTCAGCCAGCCTTCGAGGATCTCCTCGGTGCGGAACTGCGGGATGCCGCGGACGCTGAAGTGGTTGTCGTCCAGCTTGGAGAAGTCGATGTGGACCCCGCCGAAGTGGCCCTGGGCCCATTCGACGTCGCCGAAGCGCTCCAGCAGGCCGCGCTGGTCGAAGACCTCGGCCGCGCGGCGGGTGAAGCCCACGCCGCGGGACTCGCCGCTGGGCGCGGGGAGCTTCTCGAGGACGACGACGTCCACGCCGCCCAATTTCAGTTCGCCGGCGAGCGTCAGCCCGACCGGCCCGGCGCCGACGATGATCGCGCCCTTTGCCATGTCTTACTCCTCAAACATCAGAGCTGCCGCGCATGGGGCAGCGCCAGGTCGGCGGTGGTCAGGCGAAGAAGACCAGCAGGTACCGGCCGATCAGCTCCGGCCCCTCCTCGGGGGCGCGGGCGGCCGGGGGGTGTCATGCGGCGGGCCGTCAGACAGCCGCGGGCGCCCCGAACCAACGGGTGAGGGCGGCTTCGAGGTCGCCGCCTGCCGGCGCCACCCAGGCGATGTAGCCGTCGGGGCGGACCAGCACGGCCTGTGGGGCGCCCGGGTGGTCGGCCTCCTGGTCGGCCCAGGCGCCGGTGATGACGTCCACGCGGTCGGCCCAGCGGGCGGCGAGTTCGGCCGGGCCGCCGTCCCCGTCCGAGACGATGAGCACGCCGCGGCCTGCGTGCAGGAGCTCGGCGACCTTCGTACGGCTGCCGTCGGCGCGCTCGACGGCTCGGTGCGGGGCCAGCCGCAGCCCCAGGAAGGGGTGTCCCTCGGCGCCCACGTCGTACTTGATGTGCAGGCCGGAGACGCGGCCCGCGAGCCGCCGGGCGGCCTCGGGCAGGGTGACGAGTTCGCGCACGACGGCGCGCAGCGGCTCCATCTCCTCGCCGGCGAGGTACAGCATCGACATGGAGTGCACGTCCCGCATCAGCTGCTCACCGATCGGGTGGCGCTCGGCGTGGTAGGTGTCGAGCAGGGACTCGGGCGCCCGGTCCCCGAGCACGGCGGCGAGCTTCCACCCGAGGTTGACGGCGTCCTGGAGACCGACGCTGACGCCTTGGGCGCCGAGCGGGGCGTGGTCGTGGGCGGAGTCGCCGGCGAGGAAGACGCGGCCCTTGCGGTACTGGGCGGCCAGGCCGGTGGCGTTGGTCAGGGCGCACATCCAGGAGGCGGAGGCGCCGTGGATGTCCTCGCCGGTCATGCGCTGCCAGGCGTCGGCGAGCTCCGAGAACTCCAGCTCGCCCTCGCCGTGGTGCGGGCGGACGCCGGGCTCGTGGATGACGATGCGGTCCACACCCGGCTCCAGGGTGACGGACAGCACCATGCCGCCGCCCTCGATGCGCTCGCCGATGGGCCTCATGCGCACGTCCGCGCCGACGACGTCGGCCAGGTACATGCCGCGGGTGGCCTCGTCGCCGGGGAAGTCGATGTCGGCCAGGATGCGCACGGTGGACTTGCCGCCGTCGCAGCCGATGACGTACGTGCCGGTGGCCTCGGTGTACCCGTCGGGGCCCTGGAAGCCGAGGACCACGCCGTCCTCGGTCTCGGTCAGGGTGGTCAGGTCGTAGCCGCGGCGCACCTCGACGCCGAGCTCGTCGACCCAGCGGCCGAGCATGTCCTCGGTGACGGACTGGGCCAGGCCCATGATGCCGAAGTGGCTCTCGTCCAGGAGGGAGAAGTCGATGCGGACACCGCCGTAGTGGCCCTGCTTGCCCCAGCGGATGTCGCCGAGCCTGCCGAGCAGCCCGCGCTGGTCGAAGACCTCCGCGGTACGGCTGGTGAACCCAAGGCCGCGCGACTCGCCGCTGGGAGCGGGCAGCTTGTCGTAGACGACGACGTCCGCGCCGCCGAGCCGCAGCTCGCCCGCGAGCATCAGACCGACCGGCCCAGCGCCCACGATGATCGCGCTCTTTGCCATTTTCGATTCCTCCATACAGACGGTTGATCCTCAGAAAAGACCAGGGGGGTCGAGGGGCGGTGCAGCGGGACCGCAGGATCGCTCAGGCGATCCTTGAGGTCCGTTCCTCACCCGCGCGAGGCAACTGCCGGTGCGCGGTGTGCGGCGGGGCCGCAGCCGCGGCGGTGGAGAGGGTGGTCACGGCAGCTCCTTCAGGCCGTGCTCCGTCAGCAGGTCGCGGGCGAACGCGGGTTCGGCGGCCATGCCGTCGACGAGCTACGCAGGTGGGCGGGGAGCCCGTCAGGGGTCTCGGCCGGGTGCACGCCGGTCGAGTACGAGAGATGGACGCTGATGCCGTCTCGGTGGCGGAAGCGCATGGGCCTGCACCTCGGCGGGAGCGGTGGCCCGCTCGGGCGCGGCGCCGGCCGGGGTGCCGAGGAGGGCGTCCCCGGGCAGGGTGCACACGGCGCGCCGGTCTCCGGCGAGGGGGGCGACAACTGCCATGGATTTCCTGATCATTCATAGTCGTCTCTGGTCAGACATCTCACGTAGCTTGGTTTTGTGAGGCTGTCGGAGTGGGCGCGTCAGCAGGGCGTGAGCTACCAGACCGCCTGGCGGTGGGTGAAGGACGGGAAGATGCCCGTGCCGGTCCGCCAGGCGCCGTCCGGGACGTGGCTGGTCGATGAGGTGGCCGTCCAGCCGTCCGGACGCGTGGTGGCGTACTGCCGCGTGTCGTCAGCAGACCAGAAGGTCGACTTGGATCGGCAGGCTGCGCGGGTGGTGTCCGGCGCGAATGGACTGGTCCTGGCCGTCGCGGAAGTCGTGACCGAGGTCGGGTCAGGGCCGGACGGGCGCCGTCGCAAACTGCATCGGCTTCTCGCCGACCCGGGTACGGCTGTGATCGTGGTCGAGCACCGTGACCGGCTGACCCGGTTCGGCGTCGAGCACCTCGAGGCCGCGCTGTCGGCGTCCGGCAGGCGCCTGGTCGTCCTCGACCCTGCCGAGACCGCGGACGACCTGGTGCGGGACGTCACCGAGGTGCTCACCTCGATGTGCGCCCGCCTGTACGGGCAGCGGGCGGCGAAGACCCGGGCCGCCCGCGCGGTGGCCGTGGCGACCGGCGAGGCCGCCGAGTGAAGAAGTTCCGGCCGCAGCCCGGGTTCGTGGTGCAGGCGTACCGCTTCGCGCTGGACCCGAACGCCGCCCAGGAGCACGCGTTGCGCTCGCACTGCGGTGCGGCGCGCGCGGCGTACAACTGGGCTGTCGGCTGGGTGACCGCGTCCTGGTGGCAGCGCCGGACCGAGGAGACGTACGGCGTCGCCGGGGCGGAGCTGACCGAGTGGCGGCCGTGGTCGCTGCCATCGCTGCGCAAGGAGTTCAACCAGGCCAAAAAGACTGATCCGCGCTTCGCTGCATGGTGGGAGGAGAACTCCAAGGAGGCGTACAACACCGGTCTCGCCAACGCGTCGGCCGCGTTCGACAACTACGCCAAGTCGAAGAACGGCAAGCGCAAGGGCGCCCGGATGGGTGCGCCCCGGTTCAAGTCGAAGCACAAGGCGCGCCTGTCCTGCCGGTTCACCACCGGCACCATCCGCCTCGACGCCGACGGACGGCACGTCACACTGCCCAGGCTCGGCACGATCCGTACGCACGAGCCCGTGGCCGGGCTCCTCGCCCGTGTCCAGGCTGGGACCGCGCGCATCCTGTCCGCGACCGTCCGCCACGAACGCGGACGCTGGCTCGTCGCCTTCCAGGTCGAGACCGCGCGGGACATCCGCCGCGTCGCACGCCCCGACGTCGCGGTCGGCAGCACCGGCGAGATCCGCACCGTGCCCAACCCGCGGCACCTGAACAGCGCCCTGAAACGGCTCCGCCGGGCCTCCCGCACGGTCTCCCGCCGACGCGGCCCCGACCGCCGCACCGGGCGGAAGCCCTCCCGCAGGTGGGAGAAGGCCAACGCCCAGCGCAACCGCGTGCACCACCGGGTCGCGAACCTCCGCGCGGACGCCCTGCACAAGCTCACCACAAGCGTTGCCGGCGAGTACGGCACCGTCGTGATCGAGGACCTCAACGTCGTCGGCATGGTGAAGAACCGGCGCCTGGCCCGGCACATCGCCGACGCCGGATTCGGCGAGATCCGCCGCCGGCTCACCTACAAGACCCGCCAGCGCCACGCCACCCGCATCATCGCGGCAGACCGCTGGTTCCCCTCCTCCAAGACCTGCTCCGGGTGCGGCACAGTGAAAGCCAAACTGCCGCTGCACATCCGGACCTACGAATGCGACGCCTGTGGCCTGGTCATCGACCGGGACGACAACGCAGCCCGCAACCTCGCCGCCCTCGCAGCAACCGCAGTCACTGGTACCGGAGTGGCCGGAGACCAGGACACCCCCCGGGTGTCGAAACCCCGTGGAGCCGACCGGAAGACCCGCACCACCCGCCCCCGTCGCAAGGCAGGGACGGGGCGGGCAGGTGGCACAACACTGCCGCACCAGCAGCAGACAGAAACGGGAGACCGTACTCAAGCCGAGCCCCTAACGCTCTGGTGATGTGACGGACCTTCCTGGCCGAAATGCCCGGAATGCTGAGACCTGACTACGGACTCAGCAACGGCTCGGTACGAACGGACACGGACGACCTCCAGGGGCGTCGGACTGCGCAACGCGATGCCGGGCCAAGGATGCCCAGTACTTCGTCCCGAACGAACCGGTCTCCGGCCCACGTCGAGTGGCCGCCGAGCAGTTCTGGGCCGGCCGTCCGGCGGCCGCGGCGAAACTCCTGGGGCGTGCGAGGCGTCCGCCCCGCTCCAGATATGTACAAGTCGCTTTCCAGGGCGGGTCTATCCCTCTTCCTTACCGTGGCGGGACGGGTCCCTTCCGGCGGTTGGGACAGAGTTCTCGCTCTTGCCATGGAGGAACCACATGCCCGCTGTGCCGCCCCCCGAAGTCGTCCGCGCCGCGGAGAAGACCCGGGCGGACCTGCAGAAGCAGGTCCGGGAGTTGGCCCCGCCCCCGTTCGCCCTGCTCGAACTGGCCATGGGCTCCATGGTGACCCAGGCCCTGTACGCCGCCGCCGAACTGTGCGTGGCCGAGGCCCTGCAGGCCGGTCCGCGACCGATCGAAGACCTGGCCGCTGAGGTCGGCGCGGATGCCGAGGCGCTGGGCCGGGTGCTGCGCCTGCTCGCCTCCCAGGGCGTGTTCACGCGCCAGGACGACGGCCTCTGGGCGCTGACTCCGATGGCCGACGCGCTGCGCGCCGACCACCCGGTGACGATGCGCGACCTCTGTGTGCTGATGGGCCACCCGACGCACTGGGACGACTGGAACGGTTTCCTGGACTCGGTGCGAACCGGCGAGCCGAGCCTGCCGAAGCGGCGCGGAATGGGCGCCTTCGAATACCTCATGCAGAATCCGGAATACGGTGCGGTGTTCATCGGCGGGATGGGCAACATGTCCTCCACCGAGACCGCACCGGTCGTGGCCGCGTACGACTTCTCGCAGTTCGGCACGGTCCTGGACTTCTGTGGAGCCAACGGCGGGCTGCTGGCCGGCATCCTCGACAGCGCGCCCGGTACCAAGGGCATCCTCTCGGACCCGCGCATCGCCGCGAACGGCGCTGCGGAGTTCCTGGCGGCGCAGGGTGTCGCGGACCGCGTGGCCCTGGCCGACGGCGATCTGTTCGACCCGATGCCGTCGGGTGCGGACGCGTACGTCCTCAAGCACATCGTGCACGACTGGCCGGAGGAGCAGGCTCTGCAGATCCTCCGCAACGTGCGCGCCGCGATCAAGCCGGGCGGCAAGCTGCTGCTGGTGGAGATGGTGGTCCCGGAGGGCGACGGGCCGCACTCCGGCAAGCTCGTCGACCTGTGGCTGCTGCTGCTCGTGGGCGGCAAGGAGCGTACCCGGTCGCAGTACGCGGAGCTGGTGGCGAAGGCCGGCTTCAAGCTGGAGCGGGTCGTGGAGACCGCTGCGGCCGTCTCGGTCGTGGAGGCCATCGCGGTCTGACGCGCCGCCCTGAGCTGCCCCGGTTCCGCGTTTCCCCCGACGCGGAACCGGGGCTTTCCGCGTGCCCGCCCCGTACGTCGCCCCCCGCACGCCGGAGCCCCCGCCCCGCCGGTCGGACGGCGGGGCGGGGGCTGCGGCGCCCTGAGGTGGTCAGGCGGAAGCGGCTCCCAGCCACCGCTCCAGTGCGGCCGCGAGCCCTTGCGCGGGCTCGCCGGCCCAGGCCACGTACCCGTCGGGACGGAGCAGCAGCGCGGGGACGCCGACCAGTACGTCCGGGCCGTCAACCGGCTTGGCGGACACGGTGTGAACGTTGAGGCGGCCCTGCCAGCCGGCTGCCGTACGGCGCGCCCCGGCATCGTCGGCGAAGTCGAGCAGTACGGCCCGGCCCAGGTGCAGCAGTCGCGTGGTGCGCTGCTCGCCGTCGGCGCCGACCAGCAGCCGCGCCGGCATCCGGCGGCCGACCAGCGGGTGGGCGTCCTCACCTGCGCCGAGGTCGTAGCGGATGTCGAGGTGGCTGACCGCTCCGGCCAGGTGCCGCTTGACGTCGTCGTACCGGACCAGCTCGCCGAACAGCTCGCGCAGCGGGTCCGACTCCGCGCCGCCGAGGAAGACGATCCCCTGGGCACGGGTGTTGGCCAGCAGGCGGCGGCCGACCGGCCACCGCTCGGCGTGGTAGGTGTCCAGCAGCGCCGCGGGGGCGTCGCCGCGGACCACGGCGACCAGCTTCCAGCCGAGGTTGGCCGCGTCCTGCACGCCGGTGCTCAGGCCCTGGCCGCCGGCCGGCAGGTGGATGTGCGCCGCGTCGCCGGCCACGAACACCCGGCCCCGCCGGTACTCGGAGGCCTGGCGGGTGGCGTTGGTGAAGGAGGACACCCAGTCGGCGCCACCGTGCGAGATGTCCTCGCCGGTGATGCTCTGCCAGGCTTCCGCGACCTCCTCGAAGGTGACGGTCCGCTCGCGGTCGTGCGCCGGCCGGCCGTCGGGGCAGACAATGATCCGGTCCACGCCCTCGGCGAGCGGGGCCGCCATCACCATGCCGTTGCTCAGGCGCTCGCCGAGGAACCGCGGCCGCAGCGAGCAGCCGGTGACGTCGGCGAGGTACATGCCCTGGGTGGCGTCGGTGCCCGGGAACTCGAAGCCGGCCGCCTTGCGGACGCGGCTGGAGCCGCCGTCGGCGCCCACCAGGTACGCGGCGCGCAGCCGCTGCTCGTCGCCCTCGGGCGTACGGACGGTGATCTCGACGTGGTCCCCGTCGAGGAAGCCGCCGGCGAGCGAGACGAACTCCCAGCCGCGCCGGATGTCGGCGCCGAGTTCGGCGGCCCAGCCCTCCAGCACGGCCTCGGTCTGCCCCTGCGGGATGCCGCGGGCGCCGAAGTGGGCGTCCTCAAGGACGGTGAAGTCGAACTGGGCCCCGCCGAAGTGTCCTACGGGGCTGGTGGCGAGGGTCTCGCCCTGGCCGAACCGGGGCAGCAGCCCGCGCTCGTCGAACACCTCCATGGCACGGGCTGTGAAGCCCAGGCCACGGGACTGCCCGGTAGGCGCCGCCAGCTTCTCGATCACGACGACGCGAGCTCCGCCCAGGCGCAGTTCGCCTGCGAGCATCAGTCCGGTCGGGCCGGCGCCGACGACGATGACGTCGGTGTCCGCCGCTGTCCCTTCGCTCCCTTGCATGGGCTGTCCTTCCTGACAGTGGGGATCACTGGTGACTGGGTTGTGCGTGGGTGTGCGGCGGGGTGCGGACGTACATGTGGGGACGCAATCGTGGGGGGGATTGCGGACGTGCCCCCGCTCCGGGGACGCTCAGGGGGTCGGTGGGCGGGCCGGGCCGAACCAGCGGTCGAGCGCCTCGGCCAGCCCGACCTCGTCCCGGCCCACCCACGCCACGTGGCCGTCGGGCCGTACGAGAACGGCCCCCGGCTCACCGGGGAGCGAGCCGGGCTCCGGGTCGCCGGCGACCGCGGTGACCCGGTCGGCCCAGCCGGCGGGCACCCGTACGCCGGTCCCGTCCACGTCGAGCAGCAGACCGCCGCGGGCGCGCAGCAGCTCGGCAGTGCTGCCGCGCTCGCGCCCGCCGGACCGCACGACGGTGTGCGGCAGCCGGGCGCCGAGCAGCGGGTGCGCGGGGCCGGGCACCGGGTAGCGCACGTCGAGTGCGCTGATCATCCCGGCCAGGTGGGCCCGTGCCTCCTCCAGGCCGGTCAGCTCGACCACCAGCGCGCGCAGCGGCTCCACCTCGGGGCCGCCGAGCAGCAGCAGGGCCTGGGCCCGGATGTTCGCCAGGACCCGGCGGCCGACCGCGTGCCGCTCCTCGTGGTAGGTGTCGAGGAGGCCCTCGGGAGCCAGCCCGCGCACGGTGAGCGCGAGCTTCCAGCCGAGGTTGAAGGCGTCCTGCAGACCGAGGTTGAGGGCCTGGCCACCGACCGGCATCTGCCGGTGGGCGGCGTCCCCCGCGAACAGGACGCGCCCGTGCCGGTAGGAGGCGAGCTGCCGGGAGGCGTCGCCGAAGGAGTTCACCCACAGCGGGGTACCGCCGCTGATGTCCTCTCCGGTGACCCGCTTCCAGACGGTGGCGACCTCCTCGAACGGAGCGTCCGCGGTGCGCGGGCCGGCCGTCGAGCCGAACTCGTGGACCATGACGCGGGTGACGCCCTTGTCGTTGCGCCAGGCGATGGCCAGCCCCCGCTCCAGGCGCTGGAAACGCCGGTTGGGGATGTCGATGCCCTCGATGTCGGCGCGCAGCAGTTCCCGGCCGGCGTCGTGGCCGGGGAAGTCCACCCCGGTCAGCCGCCGTACGGTGCTGTCCTCGCCGTCGCAGGCGACCAGGTAGCGGGCACGCAGCCGCAGGACTCCGTCCCGTCCGACGGCCTCGGCCTCGACGTACTCGCCGACCTCGCCGGCAGCGACCAGTTCGTGGCCGCACCGGATGTTGACGCCGTGCGAGATCGCCCACTCCTCCAGGACCGCCTCGGTCTTGGTCTGCGGCACCTTCCACTGGCCCGGGTGGGTGCTGGGCAGGGTGAGGTCGAGCGGGAGGCCGCCGAAGTGGCCGCGCGGCTCGTGGGGCGGCGTGCCGACGTCGGGCAGCAGTTTCCGCGCGTCGAGGATCTCCATGGTACGGGCGTGCAGCGTGGAGGCCCGGGACTCGGTGGACGGGGCCTTGCGCTTCTCGACCACGACCACGTCCACGCCGCCGCGTGCGAGTTCGGCAGCGAGCATCAGCCCGACGGGTCCGGCACCGACGACCAGGACCTCGGTGCCGAGCCGGTCCGGGCGGCCCGCGCCGCCCGGTGCCGGTTCGGCACCGCCCGTTGCAAGGTCGGGCGCCATGCTCAGGAGGCCTTCGACTCGGCGTAGGCCTTCGCGTGCGCGAGGGTGGCGCAGCTGTTGGTGGACAGCGCCGTGTGCACGTACGCGCGGGCGTCGGCGACGGTGGCTTCGTCTCCGAGGATGCGCGCGATGTTCTCCGTGTTGAGGCTGACGGTGTGCTGCGAGGATGCGGCGGTGCCCTCGTCGGTCTCGACGAACGTCCACTCGCCGGTGTGCAGGGTCATCAGCGCCGGCAGGGTGACCTGCTTGTAGGCGATCTTGTCGTGGGGGAAGACCACCCGGTACGACTTGGTGGTGTGCACCGAGCCGTCCTTGGCGCGGGTGTCCATCTCCAGCTCCTGCAGGCCCGGGGTGTCCTCCTCGAGGCGCACCACGGCCACGTGCGGGAGCCGCTCGGCCCACAGCTGGGCCTCGTTGATGAAGTCGAACACGTCCTTGGCGGAGCCCGCGACCTGGACGGTGTCGGTGAAGGAGAAGGTCAGCTCCTCGGTCTCCGCGGCGTGCGCCGCCTCGACGTTGACCTTGAGCGCGGCCAGCTCGGAGGTGCTGTTCTTGTCTACCGCCTGCGCGATCCACAGCAGGTCGTGCGCGTCGTCGTTGATGGCGCTGTAGTCGTGCAACAGCCGGACGCGGGACTCCGCCTCGCCGAGCGGCTCGATGATCCAGGTACCGCCCATGTGCTTGACGGGCTCCGCCGGGACCTCCTGGCGGAAGGTGATGCGCAGGCCCGCCGGGTCCAGGGTGCGGCGCGAGGTCCAGTTCTTCGGCCGGCCGTTGGCGGTCGCCCAGATCCGGATCTTCTCCTCGGCGCCCCCGGCCTCGACCTGGTCCACGTGGATGGTGGGCGGGAAGATGCGCGGCCAGTTGCTCACGTCCGCGAGCAACTGGTACACGGCGGCGGCCGGGGCGCCGACGGTGATCTCGTGCTCGACCTCACGCGTGGTCATGACGGGTTCTCCTCAGGTGGTGTTCGGGGGGTGCGTGGGGGCGGGCCCTGCTAGAAGTTGCCCAGGCCGCCGCAGACGTTGAGCGCCTGCGAGGTGATGGAGGCGGCGGTGTCCGAGGCCAGGTAGCCGACCAGGCCGGCGACCTCCTCCGGGGTGGAGTAGCGGCCGAGCGGGATCTTCGCCTGGAACTTCTCGAGGATGGCGTCCTCGGAGGTGTCGTAGGCGGCCGCGTAGCCCTGGCGGACCTTCTGGGCCATCGGGGTCTCGACGTACCCGGGGCAGACCGCGTTGACGGTGATGCCGGTGGGGGCCAGCTCGTTGCCCAGCGCCTTGGTGAAACCGACGACGCCGTGCTTGGAGGCGGAGTACGGAGCGCCGAGGACGACGCCCTGCTTGCCCGCGGTGGAGGCGATGTTGATGATCCGGCCGCGGTCCTTGTGCCGCATGCCGCCGGTGCTGAGCACGGCGCGGGTGACGCGGAAGACGCTGTTGAGGTTCGTCTCGATGACGTCCTGCCACAGCTCGTCGGTGATGTCGGCGGTCGGTCCGCCGCCGGACCGGCCGGCGTTGTTGACCACGACGTCGACGGTGCCGAAGCGGTCGACGGCGGCCTGGACGAAGGCGTCCACCGAGGCGGTGTCGCGGACGTCGACGACCGCGCCGTCCACGTCCAGGCCCTCGGCCTGGAGCTCCTTGACGGTGGCGGCGATGTTGTCGGCGTTGCGGGCGCCGATGAACACCTTGTGGTTCTGCGAGGCGAGCAGACGCGCCGAGGCGAGGCCGATGCCGCTGGTGGCGCCGGTGACGACGGCGACCTTGGGGGTGGCGTGCTGGGTCATGTCCGGATCCCTTCAGGCAGCCGTGGCAGGCGCGAGCTGCATGTTGACGACGTCGATGAAGGTCCGCGGCGTGTGCGCGTCGTTGACGGCCTCCTCGTCGAGGGAGATGCCGCACTCGCGCTCGATGAGGCTGCCGGCCTCCAGCAGGGCGAGAGACTCGTAGCCGAGCACGTCGAACTCGGTGTCGAGGATGTCGCCGTCCAGGTCGACGCCCTCGGCCACGCCCGCGGCCTCCTTCAGGATGCGCTTGAGGTCGTCGAGGGTGAACGCCTTGGTGGCCATGGTGGAGTCCCTTTCATCATGATGCTGCGTGGGTGGTGGCGTACGTGCGGACGAGGCCGCCCTACTCGGCGGCGCGCACGACCATGGCGGAGTTGAACCCGCCGCTGCCGCGGGCCAGGACCAGCGCGCTGCGCACCGGTGCCGGGCGCGGCTGGCCCAGGACCAGGTCGAGCAAGTAGTCCGGGCACGGGTCGACGTGCACGGTGGGCGGGATGATCCCGTCGCGGATGGAGAGGAAGGCGGCGACCAGGTCCAGCGGGGCCGCGCCCGAGTACAGGCGTCCGGTCATTGTCTTGGGCACGGTCACCGGGACGGCCCGGGCTCCGAAGACGGCGGTGATCGCCTCGGCCTCGATGCGGTCCGGCTCGGGGTCGCCGGCGCCGTCGGCGAAGACGACGTCGATGTCGCCGGAGTCGACGCCCGCGTCGGCGAGGGCGAGCTCGATGGCCTTGCGCAGGCCCGGCTCGCGGCCGCTGCCGGGCCTGGGGTCCATCGTCGAGCCGTGGCCGGCGATCTCGCCGTAGATGCGGGCGCCGCGGGCGCGCGCCGCGTCGGCGTCCTCGGTGATGAGGATCGCGCCGCCCTCGCCGGGCACATAACCGCGGGAGTCGCGGTCGAAGGGCAGGTAGGCGCGGGCGGGCTCGTCGCTGGTGGACAGCTTGCCGGTGGACAGCTGGGCCACCCAGCCCCACGGGCAGATGGAGGCGTCGACGGCTCCGGTGACGATCAGCGAGGTGCCCTTGCGGATCTGGCGGCGGGCGTGGGCGACGGCGTCGAGGCCGCCGGCTCCCTCGCTGACCACGACGCCGGCCGGGCCCTTCATGCCGTTGCGGATCGAGATCTGGCCGCTGTTGACGGCGTAGAACCAGGCGAAGGACTGGTACGCCGAGACGTACTGGCTGCCCCGGCCCCACAGGCTCTGCAGCTCACCCTGGCCGAACTCGAAGCCGCCCGCGGCCGAGGCCGTGATGACGCCCATGTCGAACCCGGACATCTCCGCGGGGTCGACGCCCGCGTCCTGCAGCGCCCAGTCCGTGGCCACCAGCGCGAGCCGGGTGACCCGGTCGGTCTGCGGCAGGATGCGTGAGGGCAGGTGGTCCTCGGCGACGAAGCCGGGGACCTCACCCGCCAGGCGGGCGGGGTAACTTGACGGGTCGAAGCGGGTGATCCGGCCGATGCCGTTCTTTCCGCCAAGAGTCGCCGACCAGTAGTCCTTGACACCCAGCCCGTTGGGGGAGGCGATGCCGAGGCCGGTGACCACTACCGACGCGGTCATACGAGGTTCCTTTCAGGGCTGGCCAGCACCATGGCGCTCTGGAAGCCGCCGAATCCGCTGCCGACCGTGAGGACCGCGTCGACCAGCTGTTCCCGCGCGGTGACGGGGACGTAGTCGAGGTCGCACTCGGGGTCGGGCGTCGTCAGGTTGGCCGTGGGCGGTACGAGGTCGTACTCCATGGCCAGGGCGGACGCGGCGATCTCGATGGAGCCGATCGCGCCGAGCGAGTGCCCGACCATCGACTTGATGGAGCTGACCGGCGTGCGGTAGGCGTGGTCGCCGAGACTGCGCTTGAAGGCGGCCGTCTCGTGCCGGTCGTTCTGCTTGGTGCCCGAGCCGTGCGCGTTGATGTAGTCGATCGCCTCGGGGTTCATGCGGGCCTCGCCGAGGGCGACGTTGATGGCCTCGGACATTTCCAGGCCATCGGGGCGCAGGCCCGTCATGTGGTACGCGTTGGAGCGCGTGGCATAGCCGGCGATCTCGGCGTAGATGTGCGCGCCGCGCTTCTTGGCGCTCTCCAGCTCCTCCAGCACGAAGAAGGCGGTGCCCTCGCCCAGCACGAACCCGTTGCGGGTGCCGTCGAAGGGGCGCGAGGCGCTGTGCGGATCGTCATGGCGGGGGGTGGTGGCCTTGATGGCATCGAAGCAGGCCAT
This sequence comes from Streptomyces sp. NBC_00328, assembly GCF_036139655.1. Classification (NCBI taxonomy): domain Bacteria; kingdom Bacillati; phylum Actinomycetota; class Actinomycetes; order Kitasatosporales; family Streptomycetaceae; genus Streptomyces; species Streptomyces sp. NBC_00328. The sequence goes on along the minus strand of NZ_CP108013.1, from coordinate 9,771,356 downwards.
CGTGATCGGGGAGATCGGGGCGTCCGAGGAGCCTGCGATCATCACGTCCGCCGACCCCTCGCGGACCAGCTCGACGGCGTAGCCGACCGAGTCGAGGCCGGAGGTACAGCCGGTGGAGACCACGGTGGAGGGGCCCTCGGCGCCCACGGCCCAGGCGACCTCGGAGGCGAAGGAGCTCGGCACCATGTGGTTGTAGAGGTGCGGGACCGCGTAGGCGTGGTCGACCAGGTCGAGCCGGCCGCCGTCACTGACGACCCGGTACTCCTCGTCGAGGCTCATCGTGGCGCCGACCGCGGAGCCCACGGTGACACCGATGCGGTGCGGGTCGATCCCGCCCAGCTCGATGCCGCTGTCGGCGACCGCGCCGCGCGAGGCGACCACCGCGAACTGCGCGGTCCGGTCCAGGCGGCGCACCTCCTGCGCGGTCAGCCCGTGGGCGTACGGGTCGAAGTCGATCTCGGCGGCCACCCGGGAGCGGAAGGGCGCGGGGTCGAAGAAGGTGATCCCGCGGGTGGCGGTGCGGCCCTCGCTCAGCAGGTTCCAGAACCTCTCCTTGCCGACACCACCGGGGGCGAGCACCTCGATTCCGGTGATGACGACGCGTCGGCGGGTCATGCGGACGCTTCCCAGTTGTAGAAGCGCGCGGCCATCGCGTCGGCCGGTGAGCGCCAGGTCTTGGGGTCGTAGGCCTCGATGAAGGGCTTGAGGTCCTGGCTGATCCCGACGAAGCGCGGGTCGCCCTTCGCCTGCTCGATCAGCTCGCCTCCGTTGTCCTCGTCGAAGTCCTGGAGGTGGAAGTACAGGCCCCGGTACGAGAACAACTGGCGGCGCCGCGTTCCCATGCGCTGGGGCATGTCCGTCGCGTCGAATTCGGAGAACAGCTTTGCCACATCGACGGACGAGGCTGCTGCCATCCGGGCGACAATCAACGTGCTGTGCATAAGGTTTGGCTCCTCAGCGTGTGCGCGGGAGAGCGCGGTGCAAACGCGGCCTGTGTGGCGGCCTGAATTCGCCACTGGCTTGACGGTCCCGCCTGGCGATAGCGCGCCGCACGGGGGATTCTCGAATTCCGCCGGAGCGGGTGCACAGTGCGCCTTCTCATGGATGGGGGGCACGTACGCGGGACGCCCGGCGCCCTGAGCGGGGTGCCGGGCGTCCAGGGCATTGCGGTCCCGTCGCGCCGTGGAAAGCGCGCCGGTTCACTCGCCGGCAGAGCGGGAGTGCACCACGGTGTACGAGTTGATGTACGGGGCGCCGGTGGAGACGGCGCGGACGCGGTTCTGGGCCTCCTGGCGCGCGGCGGACTGCTGCTCCGGGGCCTGGTCGCGGTAGGAGTCGTAGGCCTCCTTGCTGTCCCACTGCGAGTAGGAGACGACGAACTTGCCGTCCAGGCCGCGGGCGCGCAGGCCCTTGAGGACCACGTGCGAGCGGAAGCCGGGGACCTCGGCGAAGAAGTCCTGACCCTTGCCGAGGGCGTCGATGGCCTCGTCCTGGCCGTCGTCGGTCACGGAGAAGACGCCGAGGACGGTGTAGTCGTCGCGGTGCGGGCCGACCTCGACCTTGCCGTCGAGGGCGCCCGAGGTCAGCGTGTAGGCGACCTCGTTCTGCAGCAGCTTGATCGAGGTGGTGATCTCGCCGAAGACGGGGAGGGTGCGGTGCTTGAACTCCTCGCCCTCGTATCGCCGCTCCAGGTCCTCGCCGCTGCGCCACTGGATGAAGTTGGCGGTGCCCAGGCTGTCGACGCCCGCGTGCACGGTGCTGTTCATCCAGCCGTCGTACGTCGCCGCGTCGACGATCTTCCGCATCTCCTCGATCAGGCTGTCCTGCTTCTCAGGCGCGTCGGTGGTGAAGAGGTTGAGGACGGTCAGGTGCTTGTCCTCAAGGGAGATGAAAGGCATTCTTCTTCGCTTCCTGTGGAGGGTACGGACGGAGCGGGACGGAAAAGCGCTCAGCCGGCGGGACCGAACCAGCGGGTGAGAGCGTCGGTGAGGCCTTCGGAGCCGGCGCCTTCGGGCGCGAGCCAGGCGACGTAGCCGTCGGGGCGGACGAGGATGCCGTCCACCGGGGCGTCGCAGTCGGGCTGGTCGGCGCGGACCACCTCGACGCGGTCGGCCCAGCCAGCGGCCGCCTCGCGCAGGCCGTGGTCGCCGCCGAGTTCGAGGAGCACGGCGCGGCCGGCGTTCAGCAGCGCGAAGACCGAGGTCTTTTCGCCGTCGACGACGAGTTCCCGGTCGGGCAGGCGCCGGCCGAGCAGCGGGTGGTCGCCCGCGCCGACGTCGTGGCGGATGTCGAGGCCGGTGACCATGCCGACGAGGTGGCGGCGGACCGATTCGTGGTTCTCCACCAGCTCGGTGAAGACCTCGCGCATCGGGGTGATGTCGTCGCCGCCGAGGTAGAGGATGCGCTGGGCGAGCGTGTTGGTCAGGATCCGGGCCCCGACCGGGTGCCGCTCGGCGTGGTAGGTGTCGAGCAGGCCCTCGGGCGTCCGGCCCTGGATGTCCAGGGCGAGCTTCCAGCCGAGGTTCACCGCGTCCTGGATGCCCGCGCTCATGCCCTGCGCGCCGATGGGCAGGTGGATGTGCGCGGCGTCACCGGCCAGGAAGACCCGGCCGCGCCGGTACTCGGCGGCCTGGCGGCTGTTGTCGGTGGTGGAGCTGACCCACAGCGGCGTGGCGCCACTGATGTCCTCGCCCGTCAGGCGCTGCCAGGATGCGGCCACCTCCTCGAAGGTGATCGCCTCGGGGCTCTTGCGCAGAGGCTCGGCGCTGTCGAAGTAGATGACGCGGCTGCGGTCCGGGCCGATGGGAATGACCATCACCATGCCGCCGGGGACGCGCTCGCCGCTGAAGCGCGGGCGCAGCGGTACGCCGGCCACGTCCGCGAAGCGCAGCTCGACGGCCGGCTCGGTACCGGGGAAGTCGATGCCGGCGAGCTTGCGCACGATGCTGCGGGCGCCGTCGCAGCCCACCACGTGACGGGCGCGCAGGGTGAGGGTGCCGTCCGCGCCCTGCGCGGTGAGCGTCACGCCCTCGGCGTCCTGGGCCAGGCCGGTGGCCTCGACGCCGCGGCGGATCTCGGCGCCCAGTTCGCGCGCCCAGCCGCCGAGGACGCCCTCGGTACGGGCCTGCGGGATGCCGCGGGCGCCGTACGAGCCGCCTTCGAGCACCTGGTAGTCGAGCGGGACGCCGCCGAAGTGGCCGACCGGAATGACGCCGACCTCGCCGAAGCGGGCGATCAGGCCGCGCTGGGCGAATTCCTCGATGGTCCGCGCAGAAAAGCCGAGCGCCCGGGATTCCATAATCGGCTCGGCAAGTTTGTCAAGGACTATCACCGAGGCTCCATTGAGCCTCAACTCGCCCGCGAGCATGAGTCCGGTGGGCCCGGCTCCCACGACAATGGCATCTACATCAAAGGTGCTCATCCCGCCTCTTCCCACTGGTGTTCGGCCAGTATCACGAGGGCCCGGGCGGGGCGTAAAGACGGATTGATACAGACCTTCGACAATCAATGACAGAAAAGCGTCAGCAATGTCAGATCTTTGTCAGGCGGGGTTGCCCGGACGGGACGGGCCAGGCGCATTCTCAAGGATGACCTCCACCAAAATCCTCGAGGAATCCGGCACCGCAAGCCTTCTTGTGGCGGCCCTTTTGAACCGCTATCTGGTCTCCCTCGACGACGAAGAACTCGACGACGCCTGGGCGGCGGAGCTGTTCACCCCGGACGCGGTGGTGGCCTTCCCGCCGATGAGCCGGCACGAGGGCACCGAGGGCATGGCCGGGTTCCACCGCAAGGCCCTGTCGTCCTTCGCCGCCACCCAGCACCTGGGCTCCCCGGCCGTGGTCGTCCTGGACGGGGACCGGGCCACCCTCCGCGCCAACCTGATCTCCACCCAGGTGCACCACCCGCGCCACGTCCCGCCGCAGGGCGTGCTCGCGCCGCTGTTCACCACCGGCACCTTCGTCAACGGCGAGGCCCTGCGCACCCCCGTCGGATGGCGGCTGACCCTGCTGTCCTTCCGCCTGCTGTGGGCGGACGGCACTCCTCCGCCGGTCGCGTAGGCGCGCGCGATACGGGTGAGCGCGCGGCGCAGCCGGGAAGGCTGCCGCCGCGCGCTCGGGTGCCGGGGCTGCGGTGGTGCGCAGGTACTGCTCAGGTGTTGAGGGTCAGTACCCGGTCGACCTCGATCTCGATCACCACCCGGCCGGGCGGGTTCGGCGGCGCCGACCGGTACCGCTTGGCGTACCGCTTGACTCCCTCGGCCACCCGCTCAGGTTCGCGCACCACCGTGCCGGAGCCCTCCAGCGTGACCCAGGTGAAGCCCTGCACCTGGCAGATCGCCACCCGGCCGCCGGGGTCGGACAGCAGGTTGCGCGCCTTGCGCGAGGAGGCGACGGTCATGACCCGGACAAGGCCGGCCGTCCCGTCCCAGGTGAACCGTACGGGCGCCGTGTGCAGTGTCCCGTCGGGCCTGACGGTGGTGAGCACGCCCGCGTGCTCGGGGTCGTTGAGAAACGCCTCGACCGAGGGCGACACCTGCGGTGCGCCGGCGCGCTGCTTCGACAGCGACATCGGGTGATTCCTTTCTTTCGCTGGTGCTCGACGGCCGCGGCGAGGCCGGCGGCGCCGTCCCGCACGGGGGCGGACCCGGCGGTGGCCGACCCGGTCCGCCAGGCGGCCCGGGTCCAGGCAGGCAGCGTGCAAAAGACCGCTCGGCCGGGGCTGGAGCGGCGCTACGCGATGGATCGAGTTCCACTCGGAACCGTCTGGTTTCGGCCATGGGCCACCCAGAGGGCCGGGCCGACGGGGCGGCCGACGGCCGGATCCGCACCCCTCACGGCGAGCCGGACAACACGGCGCAGCCGCGCGACGCGAATGGTCGGGTGAGCGCAGAGGCGGGTGGAGAGCCGAGCGGAGAGAGGGCCGGCAAGCCGGTCGGCCGGTGGTGTCCCGTACGACACGGGCTAGTCGATACCGCGGACGATGGTGGACTCCTCGAGGAACTCCGTGTCGTCCTCGTCCACGCCGGCCAGCCGCAGCGGCGGCGCGACCCCCACCGGGACCAAGCCGAAGAAGAACATCTCGACCTCCCGGAAATCTTGCCTGATGTCGTAGGTGAACATGGGCGGCTCCTTCACGATGAGTCGTCCCACGGTGTCAAGACCCGCTAGGGATCCACTCGACGTCGGATCGCTCACCGATCGAGTGAAGGCGGAAGCGTGCCGCCCGCTGAGCGGCCGAGCCGCGCCGCTGGGCGATCCGCGGCGGCTCGTCCCCTTCGAGGACGGCGAGCACCTGGGCGAGCGTCGTCTCGGCGCTGGTGGCGGGCAGTTCGCGCAGCAGCCGCGCGCAGTGGCCGACCAGACGGACCGCATCGGCTCCGGACATCCGGGACCGGTCGTGTGCGGCGGTCAGCGTCAGCGAGCCGTCGGGGCCGCGCTGCGTGAGCAGGGCCACGGGGAAGGCGGTGTGCGCACCGCTCGCGTACAGCGGCTCGATCCGCACGCCGTGGTCGGCCAGCCCGGCGCGCAGCTCCCGCGGCGGGCGCGGCACGCTTCCGACGGCTACCAGGCTCGCCAGCAGCGGCCCGCCGCCCGTGGCCCGGCCGGTCCACTCGTGGATCTGCCCGGCGGAGACCCACTCGTACGCCGCCATGTCCAGCGCGCGGTCGCGCAGCACCGTCAGCAGCCGCCCCAGCCGGTGCGCCGGATCGACCTGGACGGACATCGGAAGGCAGTTGCGCATCGGCGCGGGCAGCCGCTCAACGGCCTCCAGGGCGATGCCGCGCCCTGAAACGGTGACGCCGAATCCGACCTGCGCGGGGCCGCTCAGGCCCGCGCCGCGATACAGCAGCATCGCCCAGACCGCCTGCAGTGCACTGGATTCGGGCACCGCCTGGGCCGCGGCCCAGCGGTACAGCCGCTCGGCCTCCTGGGCCGACAAGCGCGCCTCGGCGCGGCCGCAGCCGCTCTCCAGGGTGTCCGGGCCGGGCGCGGCGGGCAGCACGGCAGGCGCGCCCTCGGGTACCGTCCGGGTCCAGAACTCCCGTGCCGGGCCCGGGTCCTGGTGCTCCAGCCAGCGCGCCCAGTCGCGGATGTCGGGCCGCCTCTCCCCTCCGGGCAGCGCGCCGCCGGCCAGATAGGCCCGGTAGAACTCGTCCAGGAGGACGAACACGCTCCAGGCGTCCAGCAGTGCGTGGTGGAAGGTGAGCAGCACGCGCGCGGCGGGCGCCGGGTCGTCGACCAGGGTGACCCGCAGCGGTCCGGGGCCGCGCAGGTCGAAGCCGCGCAGCCGGTCGCGTTCCACCAGCTCGTCCCAGTCGACGGCGCCGGCCCGGTGGCGTACGACCTCGACGGCGGCCCGGTCGTGCAGGACCACGCGCGGCCACGGCTCCCAGTCGACGGCGGCGCGCAGCACCGTCTCCCGGTCGGTGACGGACTGCCAGGCTGCGGTGAACCGCTCGGTGTCCAGCGGTCCGCACCAGCGCCAGGACAGCTGCTCGACGTGGCGGCCGGTGCCGCGGTGCTCCAGTGAGTCCAGCAGCAGGTCGTGCTGCCACCAGGTCAGCGGCAGGGCGGAGCCTGCCTGGCGACCGCCTCGTCCCCGGCCCGCGCGCGGGCGGCTCGGCCTGGCCATGTGGTCGCCCTCCTCCGGTCCAGATCATCCCGTACGGGGCGCCCGGAACGCCGGGGGACCCGGAGAGCGGGGCGCCCGAGGGCGCGGCACTCCCGGGTCCACTGTGGAGCAACCCGCTGCCGGGGACCTGGCAGAGCGCTGGCGCGCCTCGAAGTCCGCCGCAGAGCGCCTCAAGCCCCGGACCCTCAAGCCCCGGACCCAGGCCGCAGGTCAGCTCGCGCTCTGGTTCATCGCCGACAGGAACCCCTGGTCGAGCATGGTCCCCACCGACGTGTCGTTGGCGGTGTACAGCCCCGCGTCGTGGCAGGCCGTGCTCAGCAGGTAGCGGCCCATCACCGGGTGCGTGGCGAAGCCCCACTCCCCCCGGGTCGCCGCGCTGCCGTCCGCGGCGTGCAGCCGCGCGCCCGTCAAGCCGGACTCCTTGAAGCCGAACTCCTTGAAGCCCAGCCGCAGCCCCTGCCCGAGCGCCTTGCTGTACGCCTCTTTGAGGGTCCACAGCTTCAGCGCGTACGGGACCCGCTCCGCCTCCGGCAACCCGGCGATCTCCGCCGCCTCGGCCGGGGTCAGGATCTGCGCCTCCAGCAGGTCCAGCCGTACGTTGCGGCCGGCCAGCTCCACGTCCACGCCGATCCGGCCCGTGCGGCTCAGCCCGACGGCCATCAGGTCGCCGGTGTGGGACAGGCTCAGCTCGATCTGGTCGAAGCCGCGCAGATAGGGGCGCCCTCCCAGCCGGTAGGCCAGGTCGAGGTACTCCGGCGGGATGCCGAGCGCCGCCGCCGCCGTGTACTTGATGAGCAGCCGGGCGGCCGCGAAGCGGTAGCGCACGGTGGCGTCGGGGGTACGCCGGTAGCGGTCCCAGTCCGGCCCGAGCAGCTCGCGCAGCCGGGGTGTGGTCAGCACGCTGGGCAGCCATTCGCTCCAGGTCGTGTGGACCACCGCGTTGCCGAGCCCGGTCAGGTTCTCCTTCACCCCGTGCCACGGACCGTGCGGCCGCGGCACACGAAGGGGGGCGGCGCATCTCACCTGGTCCATCGTCGTCTCCTGCGTGTAGTGCCGTCCGTCCCGGTCCCGCGGGGCGGACGGCGATCTGGCCGAGGCGTTCGTCCACCGCCCCGACACGTCTCCGGTGCCGTGACCCGAAGGCGGGCGGGCGAGGTCACCGCACGCCTCAGCCCGCCAGCGCCGTCCCGTACAGGTCGAGGCTCCGCCCCTCCCGGCACCGCTCCAGCACCTCACCGAGCACCGAGCCCACCACGCTCTCGGGAAGGTTCGGCACCACCGCCCCCAGCCGCCGCGCGATCCGGCTCAGCGCGAGCAGGGCCCAGGCGGGCTCCTCCAGGAACGATCCGGTCCCGGCCTGCCCCTCCCACATGCCGAGTACCGCCGCCGCCGCGAGCACCAGCGCGTACCGGTCGGCCAGCGCGCAGGCCTGCGCATCGAATCCGGTGCCGCCGACCGGCGCGCTCAACGCGGCGCACCGCGCCCTCAGCACCCTCAGCTCCGCCACGAACGCCTGCGCGAGCCCCGCCAGCACCGCGTGCGGCGACCCGTCGGCGTACCCGGAGCGCCCCTTCGCCAGCCGGCCCGCCGCGCCGACCAGAGTCGCCGTCAGCAGGTCGTCCGTACCGGAGTGCGCGAGGCGCCGGTGGTCGAACGGGGGCAACGGCGCCCCCGGTTCGAACAGCCCCGCCGGCGGCTCCGGTGTACGGAACCACGCCGTGCGCGCCAGCGCCGGCAGCTGCGGCACCAGCACCGCCTGGCATACGGCCGTCCCCGCGTGTCCGAGACCGGCCACCGGCAGGTCCCGTACGAGCTTCTGAAAGCCGCCGTGCAGCGGCCCGCGGTCGTACCCGCGGGCGCCGAGCACGGTCGCCAGCTCCTCCAGGTCCTCACGCAGCAGGTCCGGCATCGTGTACTTGACCGCGGCGGCCAGCAGGTACGAGTCCTCCGGCAGCAGGCTCATCGCCCGCAGCCCGGTGACGGCCATGCTGTCGCAGGCCAGCAGGTCCGCGAAGACCCCGGCGAGCACCTTTTGCCACCGCCGGGCAGGCCATCCGTCGGGCCGGTTCTCCACGGCCGCGCGCACCGCCTGGCGCAGCACGCTGTCCACGCCGGCCAGCACCACGCCCGGAATCAGACAGTGGCTGATCTGGAAGCTGCGCAGCGCCAGCGACACCCCTTCGCCGACCTCGCCGACCAGCGCCTCGGGTCCCGCGGCCACATCGGCGAATTCGAGTCCGGAGAAGTGAGCGCCGCGCATGCCCGGCATCTCGACCCTGCCCAGCCTGCGCACCTCGCCGGAGGCGGGCGGCTCGGGGCCGAGCAGCAGCACGGAGTGGCTGCGCGGACCCTCCTCGCGCGCGGTGCGCGCGTACACGACGAAGGCCTGGGCGCGGTGGGCGTTGATGACCGTGTCCTTGTGCCCGTTGAGCACCCAGCCGCCGTCCGGACCGGGCTCCGCCTCGACCTCGTTGCGCAGGATCGCGTTGGCGTGCGCCACCTCGCGGTGCACGATCGTGACCCGGCCTCCGTCGAGGAGGTGCGCGGCCAGCGCCCGGCGCTGCGGCTCGTCCCCCGCGGTCCACACCGCGCAGGCGGCGAAGAGCGAGGTGATGCCGAATCCGTAGCCGAGCGCGAGATCGCGGCGGAACAACGGGCGCAGTACCCGCGCGAGTTCCTCCAGATCGGTGAGCCGGCCGCCGAGGTCGTACGGGACGAACTCGGCGCCCAGGCCCGCCTCGGCGAGCAGTGCCTCGGTGGCCGCCGGCGCGTCGCGGGCCTCGTCGGCGCGCAGCAGCGCCAGGTGTCCGTGCGGGTTGTCCGGATCAAGGGGGTCGCCGAGGGCCGCCTCCAGCCGGGCGGCGCGCTCGGACGCGGTGGCGGGCGCCGCCTCACCTTCGTCCCGTGCGGGGACCATGGTGTCCTGGACCGCGGTCACAGGACGCGGATCGAGTCGATGGCGTACTGCGCGGCGTGGCGCAGTACGGACAGGCCTGCCTGGCCCATCGCCTCGCGCACGTGCCGGCCGGCGGCCACCGCGTCGGTGCCCTCGCCCAGCACGCTCTCCATGTTCTCCTCGCACAGCAGCACGCTGTGCCGGGCCGTCAGGTTCACCCCGGACTCGTCGGGCTCGATCGACCACTCGCCGGTGTGCGCGGTCAGCAGGGGCGAGGTCCGGGTCTGCTTGTAGCAGATGCGCTGGGTGCCCGGGAAGCAGATGCGCACCGATTCGGTGCTGTGCGCGCCGCCGTCGACGGACAGGCTGCCCATGGACATCAGCTGTACTCCCGGCTCGTCCTCGACCAGGTCGACCCGGTTGACGTGCGGGAGGCCGGCGGGCCAGTCCCGCGCCCGGTACAGGAAGTCGAACACCGGCTCGCCGGGGGCGTCGACCCGTACGGTGTCCTCGAAGGACCACACCAGGTCGTCCAGACGCGTCCAGCGCTCGGCGAGCTCGGCCAGCCGGTCCAGCTGGGCGCGGCTGTTGTCGCGGGTGACTTGCTCGACCCAGGCCACGTCCGCCGGCACGTCCCGGGCGACGGTGAAGGAGTGCTCCAGGGTCACCTTGGCGGCGTACTCACCCAGCGGCACCACCGTCCACACGCCGCTCATGGACCGCGTGGGCGCGGCGGGCAGGTCATGGGTGAACTCCACGCGCAGCCGCTCCACGTCCAGGTGCCGGCTGGACACCCAGGACTTGACGGTCTCGCCCGCGGTGACCCACATGCGCAACCGCTCCCGCTTCCCGTCGAAGTCGAGCTGCTCGACATGGACACAGGGCTGGAAGAACAACGGCCACCGGGTGGCGTCCGCGATCAGCCCGTACATCACTCCGGCCGGGGCCGCCGCGATCACTTCGTGGACCGTGCGGTGCACACGCGCATCCGACATCTTCCACACCCTCCTCATTCGTACGCCGGCCGGCTCCGACCGGCGGCGTCCGGGCTGCGGCGGGACTCCGACCTCCGCCCGGCACGGTGCCATCACTGCGCCGGTGACCTCGCACCGGCGAACCCGTCCGCCTGCCGCTGAGGGCCGCCGACAGACCTTGTCGTGCGGCGCTGGGCTGACGGCCGTACCCACGACACTGTCCGGAACCGCTCGCAGACCGCATGGGCTTGACTGGAGCGCGGCTCCAGCCACCCGCTGCGTCCGCCTCGATCCGAAGGCCCGGCCTCCCTTTTGGACGTACGCCGGTCTCGCGGGAGGGTTCGAGCCCCCGCCGCTTGAGCCGTCCTCGAGCCCGGCCGCCGAGACTCTCCGGGCGGAAGCTCAGGCGGCGTCGACCTGACGGACGACGCCTCCGGCGTCCCGGGCAGCTCCCCTTCCCCGGCCCGGCTCGTGACCGCCGCCCACCCGGCCACCCCCGTCCTGGTGGGCGGCTTCGGGCTGCGCGCCGCCGGGGTGTCCAAGACTTCCGCGGCACGGCGCAACAGGGGTGACAGCTGCTATGGATTTTCTAATCATTCATAGTCGTCTCTGGTCAGACATCTCACGTAGCTTGGTTTTGTGAGGCTGTCGGAGTGGGCGCGTCAGCAGGGCGTGAGCTACCAGACCGCCTGGCGGTGGGTGAAGGACGGGAAGATGCCCGTGCCGGTCCGCCAGGCGCCGTCCGGGACGTGGCTGGTCGACGAGGTTGCCGCCCAGCCGTCCGGACGCGTGGTGGCGTACTGCCGCGTGTCGTCAGCAGACCAGAGGGCCGACCTGGATCGGCAGGCCGCGCGGGTGGTGTCCGGCGCGAACGGACTGGTCCTGGCCGTCGCGGAGGTCATGACCGAGGTCGGGTCGGGGCTGAACGGGCGCCGCCGCAAGCTGCACCTGCTCCTCTCCGACCCGGGCACGGCTGTGATCGTGGTCGAGCACCGTGACCGGCTGACCCGGTTCGGCGTCGAGCACCTCGAGGCCGCGCTGTCGGCGTCCGGCAGGCGCCTGGTCGTCCTCGACCCTGCCGAGACAGCAGACGACCTGGTGCGGGACGTCACCGAGGTGCTCACCTCGATGTGCGCCCGCCTGTACGGGCAGCGGGCGGCGAAGACCCGGGCCGCCCGCGCGGTGGCCGTGGCGACCGGCGAGGCCCTCGAGTGAAGAAGTTCCGGCCGCAGCCCGGGTTCGTGGTGCAGGCGTACCGCTTCGCGCTGGACCCGAACGCCGCCCAGGAGCACGCGTTGCGCTCGCACTGCGGTGCGGCGCGCGCGGCGTACAACTGGGCTGTCGGCTGGGTGACCGCATCCTGGTGGCAACGCCGCGCGGAGGAGTCCTACGGCATCCCCGCCGACCGGCTCACCGAGTGGCGGCCGTGGTCGCTGCCCGCGCTGCGCAAGGAGTTCAACCAGGCCAAGAAGACTGATCCGCGCTTCGCTGCCTGGTGGGAGGAGAACTCCAAGGAGGCGTACAACACCGGCCTCGCCAACGCGTCGGCCGCGTTCGACAACTACGCCAAGTCGAAGAACGGCAAGCGCAAGGGCGTCCGGATGGGTGCGCCGCGGTTCAAGTCGAAGCGGAAGGCGCGTCTGTCCTGCCGGTTCACCACCGGCACCATCCGTGTCGACGCCGACGGCCGGCACGTCACCCTGCCCCGCCTCGGGGCGATCCGCACGCGCGAGTCCACTGGCGGCCTCCTCGCCCGCATCATGGCCGGGACCGCGCGCATCCTGTCGGCGACCGTCCGCCACGAGTGCGGACGCTGGTTCGCCTCGTTCCAGGTGGAGGTGAAGCGCGACCTCGTCCGAGTCACCCGCCCCCAGGTCGCGGTAGGCATCGACCTCGGTATCAAGACCCTGGCCGTCATGGCCGACAGTGCAGGCGAGATCCGTGAGGTCCCCAACCCGCGGCACCTGAGCACCGCGCTGAAGCAGCTGCGCCGCGCCTCCCGCACCGTCTCCCGGCGCCGGGGCCCGGACCAGCGCACCGGACAGAAACCCTCCCGCAGGTGGGAAAAAGCCAACGCCCAGCGCAACCGCGTGCACCACCGGGTCGCGAACCTCCGCGCGCACGCCCTGCACAAGCTCACCACGAGCGTTGCCGGCGAGTACGGCACCGTCGTGATCGAGGACCTCAACGTCGCCGGCATGGTGAAGAACCGGCGCCTGGCCCGGCACATCGCCGACGCCGGATTCGGCGAAATCCGCCGCCAGCTCACCTACAAGACCCGCCAGCGCCACGCCACCCGCATCATCGCGGCCGACCGCTGGTTCCCCTCCTCCAAGACCTGCTCCGGGTGCGGCACAGTGAAAGCCAAACTGCCGCTGCACGTGCGGACCTACGCATGCGACGCGTGCGGCCTGGTCATCGACCGGGACACGAACGCGGCACGAAACCTCGCTGCCCTCGCAGCAACAGCCTGCACGACTGGTACCGGAGTGGCCGGAGACCAGGACACCGCCCCGGCGGTGTCGAAGCCCCGTGGAGCCGACCACAAGACCCGCACCACCCGCCCCCGCCGCAAGACGGGGACGGGGCGGGCAGGTGGCGCAACCCTGCCGCACCAGCAGCAGACAGAAACGGGAGACCGTCCTCAAGCCGAGCCCCTGAAGCTCTGGTGACGTGACGGACCTTCCAGGCAGAAATGCCCGGAAGGCTGAGACCTGACTACGGGCTCAGCAACGGCTCACGCTTCCTCCTGGTACGCCCAGCCGGCCCCGAAGCCCGCGGCCGGCGCGCCCTCCACCTCGTTTCCTTGCGGGGTGCCCCGGCCTTCAGGCCGGGGGGTGAATGCGAGCTGCTGCGGAGCAGGGCAGGGGCAGAGGAATCGCCGTCAGGGCGATTCGTCGTCGCCTTGACGGCTTCGAGGGCGATCTCGAGCAGGTGCAGGATCTCGGCGTTGAGGGGCCGCCGGTCAGCGGGGGCCCGGGCGGTGAGCCGGGCGTGGAGTTCTTTGGGGATGCGAAGCGTGAGACTCGTCCGCGCCCTCCTCGTCAGCGCTCAGCCGGTCCGAAGCGGTCCGTGCGATCTCCCTCTCCGGCGCGTGCGGTCCCCGCGGCGCCGGTCCGTCGAGCCGCCGGTCTGCGAACAACCGGCCTGCCCATCCTTCCGCAGGCCGGCTCAGGCATCGGCCGCCCGCAACACCGCGGCCGAGTTGAAGCCGCCCCTGCCCCGCGCCAGCACCAGCACGGTCCGCAGCCCGGGCAGCTCCCGCGCCGCGCCCGTCACCAGATCCAGCGGGCAGTCCGCGGCGACCCGCCGCGTCCCGGTGGTCGGGGGCACCACCTTGTCGCGCAGCGCGAGCGCCGCCGCCGCCAGGTCCAGTGAGGAACCCCCGGCGCCCAGCCGGCCCGTCATCGACTTCGGCGCGGTCACCGGCACCCCGTGCGGCCCGAACAGCGCGGCCAGCGCCTCGGCCTCGGCCCGGTCGGCGGCCCGCTCCCCGGCTCCGTCGGCGAACACCACGTCCACCTGGTCCAGTCCCACCCGGGCATCAACCAGAGCGAGTTCGGCCGCCTCCTTGAGCCGCTCCTCCCCAGGCTCGCCGTCGAAGGTCGCCGCGTACCCGGCCACCACGGCGTACCCGCTGACGCCGCGCGCGGTGGCGGCCGCCGCGTCCTCCAGCACCAGCAGCGCGCCGCCCTCACCCACGACATGGCCGCGGGCCTCCGCGTCGAAGGGCCGGTAGGCCCGCGCCGGATCGGGGTCGGTGCTCAGCCGGCCGTCTGCCAGGTGCGCGGCCCAGCCCCAGGGGCACAGCGCCGAGTCGACGCCTCCGGTCACCATGAGGCCCACGCCCTTGCGGATCTCGCGCCGGGCGCGGGCGAGCGTGTCGATCCCGCCCGCCTGCTCGCTGACCATGGCGGAGGCGGGGCCGCGCAGCGTGTGCCGGATGGAGATCTCGGCGGTTCCCGCCGCGTGGAACCAGGCGAAGGACTGGTACGCGCTGACGTACTGGGCGCCCTTGCCCCACAATGCCTCCAGCCCTCGCTGGCCGAACTCGGTGCCGCCTGCGGAGCTGGCCGTGATCACGCCCGCCCGGTAGCCGGGCAGCGCGGCCGGGTCGGCACCCGAGTCCTCCAGGGCCTCCTTGGCCGCGACCAGGCTCAGGCGGGTCACCCGGTCGGTGGAGGGGAGCAGGCGGCTGGGGATGTGGTCCTCGTCGACGAAGCCGCGGATCTCGCCCGCGATCCGCACCGGGTAGCCGGAGGCGTCGAAGCGGGTGATCGGGACGATGCCGCTGCGGCCCTCCAGCATGGCGCTCCACCAGGCCTCGGTACCCAGCCCGTTGGGCGCGGCCACGCCGATGCCGGTGACCAGCACCCGGGCCCGGCTGCGCACGCCCCCGCTCGCGCCGTTGACGCCGCTCATGCCGTCTCCCGCAGCCGGGGCCGGGTCAGCACGGTGGCGGCGTGAAAGCCGCCGAAGCCGCTGGCGACGCTGAGCACCGTACTGGTGCGCTGCTCGCGGGCGAACAGCGGTGTGTAGTCCAGGTCGCAGGTCGGGTCGGGCTGGTGCAGGTTGGCGGTCGGCGGCACCGTACTGTGCTCGATGGCCAGCACGCTGGCCACCACGTCCAGGGCTCCGGCGGCGCCGAGCGCGTGTCCGATCATCGATTTGATGGAGCTGACCGGGACGCGCCGGGCGTGGTCGCCCAGTCCCTGCTTGAAGGCGTGCGTCTCATGCCGGTCGTTGTGCAGGGTGCCGGCCCCGTGCGCGTTGATGTAGTCCACGTCGACCGGGTTCAGCCGCGCCTCGTCGAGTGCCGCCCGGATGGCGTCGGCCATTTCCTGGCCGCCCGGCCGCAGCCCCGTCATGTGGTGCGCGCTGCTGTACGAGGCGAAGCCGGACAGCTCCGCGTACGCGTGGGCGCCCCGGCGGCGCGCGTGCTCCAACTCCTCCAGGATCACCACGGCCGCGCCCTCGCCGAGCACGAAGCCGTCGCGGGTGCGGTCGAAGGGGCGCGAGGCGGTGGCGGGGTCCTCGTTGCGGGGGCTGGTGAGGCGGATGCGGTCGAAGCAGGCCATGGCGATGGGAGAGATCGGTGCCTCCGCCCCGCCCGCGATCATCATGTCGGCGCTGCCCTCGCGGATCAGCTCGGCGGCGTGCCCGATCGCGTCCAGGCCCGAGGTGCAGCCGCTGGAGACCAGGCTGACCGGGCCCTGCGCGCCGCTGTCGCGGGCCACGGCGGCCGCCAGCGAGCTGGGCACGAAGTAGTCGTAGAGGCACTCGGCGGCCCGGGAGTGGTCGACGGTCCAGGTGCTGCCGAAGTCGCTCAGCAGCGCGTACTGGGTGGCGAGCCCGGTGGTGCAGCCTGCCGCGTTGCCCAGACTGACCCCGGTGCGCAGCCGGTTCCCTGCGGCCAGTACGGCGTGCAGGCCGCTGTCGGCCATCGCCTCCCGGGCGCTGACCAGCGCGAACTGGGCGGCCCGGTCCATGCGTTCGGTGTCGGCGAGGGTGAAGCCGTGCGCGGCGGCGTCGAAGTCGACCTCGGCGGCGACCTGCGAGCGGTAGCTGGCGGCGTCGAAGAGGGTGACGCCCCGGGTGGCGGTACGGCCCGAGGTCAGCAGGGACCAGAAGTTGGCGGTGCCGACGGCTCCGGGGGCCACCACGCCGACCCCGGTGATGACCACGCGCTTCACCGCACACCCCCCGCGCTCGCGCTCGCCGCGGTCCCGGCGGCATCCGCCGCCTCGTACTCGCGGCAGGCCTCGCCGACCAGGGCCGGCAGTACGTCCGCGCCCGCGAAGAAGTGGTCGCCGTCGACGGTGCGTACGGTGATCGGCCCGGTGGTCCACTGCCGCCACTCTTCAAGGGCGGCGGGCACGGCGAGCGGATCGTCACTGCCCGCGAAGACGAGCAGGGGCAGGTCCACGGATCCGCCGGTGACGGGGTCCAGGGCCGCCTGGCGCAGGGCTCGGGCCAGGCGCAGGTCGTCGCGCAGGACAGGCAGCACACTGCGGTGCCATAGCCCGCCGGGGTGGGCGGCTGCTCCCTTGGGCAGCGAGCCGAGCTCACCCAGGAGGGGCAGCAGCAGTTCGTCGGAGTGTTCCGCCGCGGCCACCAAGGCGGCACTGGCGTGCGGGGGCAGGCAGGCGCCCACCGCGAGGAACAGGGGCGGCGGCACCCCGGCGTCCGCCAGCGCCCGGGTGAGCGTGTACGCCACCAGGGCGCCCAGACTGTGGCCGTACAGCGCGTACGGTCCGGACCGGGCCGCCTCCAGCAGCGGAGGCAGCAGATCCGCCAGGAGTCCTGCGCGCTCGGTGATGCGCGGCTCCCGCCGCCGGCTGTCACGGCCCGGCAGCACCAGCGCCGCGACGTCCACGCCCGGCCCGGCCGCGCCGGGCCAGCGACGGTAGCTGGCCACCCCCGCGCCCGCGTGGGCAAGGCAGTGGAGTCGTACCCGCCGCCCCACCGCCCCCTCTACCGCCGTCAGCGAAGCCATCGGTCGCCCTCCTCAGGGAAGCTGTGCGGAAACGTTCGTCGTACGGCGCCGCCGCGGCCCGAGCCTCACCTGTGTGGCTTGAGTGGTGCTCGATTCAGGCTGCGTACAGATCGAAGGTCGAGGTGCGCCGCGGCCCGCTGGCCACGTCCAGGCGCGGGTCGACGGCGAGCATCGCCTGGTGCAGCCGCTGGAGTTGCGGCGAGGGCTCCACGCCGAGCTCGGCGATCAGCCGCTGGCGCATCCGGCGGTAGACGTCGAGCGCGCTGGCCTGCCGGCCCGACCGGTAGAGCGCGACCATCGCCTGCGAGTGCAGCCCTTCGTGCTGGGGGTGGCGGGCGATCAGGTCGGTGAGCTCGGCGATGAGTTCGATGTGCCGGCCCAGCCGCAGGTCGGCGTCGATGCGGCGCTCGCGGGCCACGAGGCGGCTCTCCTCCAGCCGCATCACCTCGATGTCGAGGATCGGGCCGACGCGTACGTCCACCAGCGCGGGCCCCTCCCACAGGTCCAGTGCCGCGCGCAGACACTTGGCCACCCGGGCGTCCTCGCCGTCCTCGTGCGCCTGCTGCCCCTCCGCCACCAGGCACTCGTACGCGCGCACGTCGACCGCCTCGGCCGGGATCTGGAGCAGGTAGCCGCCGTACCGGGTGGCGAGCACGTCCTTGGCCGAGCCGGGCGCGTCCGGGCCCATGGCGGTGCCCAGTCGGCGACGCAGCTGGAGGATGTAGGTCTGAAGCGTGGTCAGCGCGCTCTGTGGCAGGTGGGTGCCCCAGATCTCTTCCATCAGCGTGGACACGGGCACCACCCTGCCCGGGTAGAGCGCGAGCAGCGCCAGGATCTGGCGCGGCTTGCCCGCAGTCGGGACGACCGATATACCGTTGACTTCGACATTCAACGGACCCAGGACCTTGATCTTCATTATTCCCCTCCGCACTTTGCCGGCCGACTTCGGCAACAAGTCGGTGTTCGAGTTTTCAATAGTGTCGCCTTCCGGCCCTTCTTGTCTTTTCCGTCGACGGCGGACGAGTGGCACCATATCCTCCCCCGACCGTCGCATATGCAGAAATTGAGTGCGTCTTGAGCGACCTTCCAATGGGGCCGCCGGACCCGGCGCACAGGCAGCCGACACAGCGCCGAGAAAACACCGGCGTGTCATGTAAAGGCCCATATCGGCCGACCGAGTTCTCTTCCGGCGCCCTAGGCGGCGCTGTTAGGTTTCCGGCCATGGCAACGGATTCGACGGCGCGCAGCGCCGACCCGCTCACCCGCGGGCTGCTGAACCGACTCGCCCGGGACCAGGCCGCAGGCCCTGCAGCCCGGGCTGCAGGCCCGCCCGGGCTGCAGGGCCTGCCCGATCCGAAGACCCTGCTGCGACTGCTGAGCGCCTGGCATCGGCGCGGGGTGCAGGTAGGCTTTCCGGACCTGACCGGCGACCAGCCGTGAAAACGCGAGGCACCTGAATCCCCCTCAAGGAACACTCCACGACTCCCCGCGTACGGCTGACAAATCCTCCGCTGGCGCCGAGAAGCGCCTAGAGTCCGGTAAGAGCGAAAGGATCTGTCCGCGGCCATTTCTGAGTGAATGCCGAATACGGATCTACGGCCGCGTACTTGCCGACTCTCCCCGTGCGAGGATGAGATGGAGTTTGGGATCCTGGGTCCCGTCCAGGTCTTCGGCGAGCGCGCCGATATGCGGATCACGCCGGCCGGCGCCAAGCAGCGCGCCCTTTTGGGTACGCTCGTCGTGAAGGCCGGCCAGGTCGTTTCCCCGGACCGGCTCGTCGACGAATTGTGGGGTGAACATCCGCCCGCCAACGCCGCCAATGCCCTCCAGACCCATATCGCCCGGCTGCGCCGGCTGCTGCCCGTCCCCGCACCCGGTTCCGGTTCCGGTTCCGGCGAGAGCCACCACGAGTGGCTCGTGACCCGCCCGCTGGGCTACGTACTGCGCCTGGGCCGGGCCGGCACCGACGCCCAGCGCTTCCACCACCTCACGGCCCGGGGCCGCTCGCTGGCCGCCACCGACCCGGCCCGTTCGGCCGAGGTCCTGCGCGAGGCGCTGGCGCTGTGGCGCGGCCCCGCGCTGGAGGGCGCGGGCCGCGGCACCATCTGCTCGACCGAGGCATCGCTGCTGGAGGAGAGCCGGCTGATCACCCTGGAGACGCTGTACGACGCCTGCCTGCGGGCCGGCCGGGCCGGGGAGGTCGCCGGCGAGCTGGCGGAGCTGACGGCCTCTCACCCGCTACGTGAACGGTTCTACGAGCTGCTCATGACCGCGCTGTACCAGTGCGGGCGCCAGGCCGAGGCACTGGGCGTCTACGACCGGGCGCGACGCCGGCTCGTGCACGACCTCGGAGTGGAGCCAGGGCCCGTACTGCGCGGCCGTATGGAGTCGATCCGCCACCGGCAGGACCCGGCACTCGGAGAAACCGGAGAAACGGAGGGGGCGGCGGGCCTGCACCCGCTGGGCGCCGAGGTGGCCCGGCTGCGCCACCAGATCGAGGTCCTGAGCCGGCAGCAGCGAGAACTGACCGACCGCTTCGAGCAGCTGGCCACGGACCGCGCGGCGAGCCGCTGACGGCCGCCCTCGACGCCCCGCGCACAGCACTGAAGCCCTTCTCCCGACCCCCCGTTCGAGGGGTCGGGAGAAGGGCTTCAGTGGTCATGCCGCCGGCTGCCGCGAGGCCAGGGCGGTCAGTTCGTCCGCGCCACGAGCCGCCCGCCGCCGGCCCCCGCCGGAGCGGTCACCGGGAGAGTCGCCTTGGGCGGGGCCGCACTCTCGGGGTGCGCCATCAGGATGGAGCGCTGCAGCCTGCTCAGCGCGGCCGAGGGCTCAAGGCCCAGCTCGGAGACGAGCATGGTGCGCAGCCGCTGGTAGACGTTGAGCGCCTCGCCGCGTCGGCCCGAGCGGTGCAGCGCCAGCATGAACTGACCGTGCAGGCTCTCGTGCAGGCGGTACTGCTTGACCAGGACGGTCAGCTCCGACAGCAGCTCGCGGTGGCGGCCCAGGCGCAGATCCGCCTCGATGCGCTGGTCGAGCGCGCACAGGCGCAGCTCCTCCAGGCGCCTGACCTCCGTCTCGATCCGGCTCCCGGCCTGTACGTCGGTGAGCGCGGGACCGGTCCACAGCGAGAGCGCGTCCGCCAGCCGGCGCGCGGCGCCCTGGTAGTCGTCGGCGTCCATCGCCCGGTAGCCGGCACCGGCCCTGCGCTCGAACTCCCGGTAGTCGACGCTTCCGCCACGGGTCTCCAGGCGGTAGCCGCCGGGGAGAGTGGCCAGAATGTCCTTCGGGGTGCAGCGCTCGTTCTCGCCGTACGCCAGTGCCACGCCGATGAGCTCGCGCAGTTGCAGGACGTACGTCTGCAACGTGGTGCGCGCACTGCGCGGCGGGTTCTGCTCCCACAACTCCTCGATCAGCGTGGCCACAGGGACCGCATGGTCGGCGTGGAGCGCGAGCAGGGCCAGGACCTGCCGCGGCTTGGGTGCCGTCAGCGTGATCGACACCCCGTTTTCATGAACGGACAGCGCACCAAGCACTTCGATGTCCACGTTTTCCCCAAAGGTCGCCTGGAGCCGTTCCCGGCCTGCGCGTTTCCCGCGTTTCCCGCTGCCGGGGCCCGGGTGTGCAGCCAACCGGACCCCTTGATAAAAAAACAGCACGGTCGGTTTGTCAATCCCAGATGCCCATCTGGGGGGTCTGGCAGACTATTTCCAGCCACTCATTGACTCCATGACCACCCCAGCTGCTCCCATCCGGGCGCCAATTGACCTGTATTTCCAGGCAAGTCGGCGCACCGATCCAGCCGAACACCGGCGAAAGAGGGTCACCACGACATGTCCGAAACCTTCCCCACTGCCGCACGCAAGCGGCCCCGGCCCCTGCTCTTCGCGAAGAGCAGGGGCCATCTGCCGCACCTGCCCTCACCTGATGAAACGCGGTACATGGGCAGCCGGGGTCGAGATTTCATCAGCGAGCGGAAACAAACCGCCTGGTCTTTCCTAGTCGCCGGATGATCCTTCCGGTTCCAACGCCGCGAGGCGGTCCCCTGCCGCCAGCGCCGGCAGCAGCTCCCAGAAGCGGGCGATCGTACGCGGCATGAGCCAGACCTCTTCCCGGGAGCCGAGCGCCTCGAAGCCCGCGGTCGCGGCCACCACCGCGGTCACGGCGTTCTCCGGCGCCACCCCCGGCCGCAGCTCCCGCGCCTTCCCGGCCTCCGCCACGGCCTCCTCGACGCAGCACCGCCAGTGCTCACGCAGACCGCCGGGCGTCACACGGGCCGTGTCGCGGCCCAGCCCGAAACCCGCCCGCAGCACCACGTCCCCGCGCAGCCCGAGGGCGAGCCCGTGGGTCACATCGACCAGGCACTGGAGCCGGCCCGCCCCCTCCCGCGACGCCACCCCGGCGATGATCCGCAACCGGTCCAGCGCGGCGCTCTCCACGGCGTCGGCCAGGGCCGCCTTGCCGGCGAAGTGGAAGTGCAGCGCTCCGCTGCCCACTCCGGCCTGTGCGCTGATCACGAAGAGGGACGCCACCGCGAAGCCCTCGCGGCAGAAGGTCTCGGCGGCGGATCCGATCAGCCTCTCCCGCGTTCGCACCGCACGTTCTTGTTCGGCCATCGAGTGCTCCGTCACTGCGGGGGATTGCCGTGCTTGCGAGAGGGCAGGTCCGCGTGTTTGCTGCGGAGCATCGCCAGCGAGTTGATGAGGACCTCGCGGGTCTGGGCCGGGTCGATGACATCGTCGACCAGGCCGCGCTCAGCGGCGTAATAGGGGTGCATCAGCTCGGCCTTGTACTCCTTGACCATGCGCTCGCGCATGGCCTCGGGGTCTTCGGCCTCGGCGATCTGCTTGCGGAAGATGACGTTGGCGGCACCCTCGGCGCCCATCACCGCGATCTCGTTGGTGGGCCACGCGTAGGTCAGGTCGGCGCCGATGGACTGGGAGTCCATGACGATGTAGGCGCCGCCGTAGGCCTTGCGCAGGATCAGCGATATCCGCGGGACGGTGGCGTTGCAGTACGCGTACAGCAGTTTGGCGCCGTGGCGGATGATGCCGCCGTGCTCCTGTCCGACACCGGGCAGGAAGCCGGGCACGTCCAGCAGCGTGATGATCGGGATGTTGAAGGCGTCGCACATCTGGACGAACCGCGCGGCCTTCTCCGAGGCCTCGATGTCGAGCACACCGGCCAGCGACTGCGGCTGATTGGCCACCAGGGCGACCACCTGGCCGCCCAGCCGCCCCAGGGCGCAGATGATGTTGCGCGCCCAGCGCTCGTGGACCTCCAGGTAGTCGCCGTCGTCGACGAGCTCCTCGATCACCTTGGCCATGTCGTACGGGCGGTTGCCATCGGCCGGAACCAGGTCCAGCAGCACCTCGCTGCGGCGGTCGGCCGGGTCCGCGGACTCCGCGCGCGGCGGGTACTCGCGGTTGTTCTGCGGAAGCATGGAGAGCAGGTAGCGGACCTCAAGGATGCAGGTCTCCTCGTCGTCGTACGCGAAGTGCGCCACGCCCGAGGTGCCGGCGTGCACGTCGGCGCCGCCGAGGCCGTTCTGGGTGATCTCCTCGCCGGTCACCGCACGGACCACGTCCGGGCCCGTGATGAACATCTGCGAGGTCTCCCGGACCATGAACACGAAGTCCGTCAGCGCCGGGGAGTAGGCCGCGCCGCCGGCGCACGGGCCCAGCATCACCGAGATCTGCGGGATGACCCCGGAGGCCTTGGTGTTGCGCTGGAAGATGCCGCCGTAGCCGGCCAGCGCGGAGACGCCCTCCTGGATACGGGCGCCCGCGCCGTCGTTCAGGGACACCAGCGGCGCGCCGGCCGCGATGGCCATGTCCATGATCTTGTGGATCTTCGTGGCGTGCGCCTCACCCAGCGCGCCGCCGAAGATCCGGAAGTCATGGGCGTACACGAAGACCGTACGGCCCTCGACCGTGCCCCAGCCGGTGATCACACCGTCCGTGTACGGCCTCTTGGCCTCCAGGCCGAAACCCGTCGCCCGGTGCCGGCGCAGCTGCTCGACCTCCCGGAACGAGCCCGCGTCCAGCAGCAGCTCGATGCGCTCCCGGGCGGTCAGCTTGCCCTTGGCGTGCTGCGCCTCGGTCGCCTTCTCACTGGGGCCGCGCAGCGCCTCCGCACGGATCGCGTGCAGTTCCGCCACCCGGCCGCGCGCGTCCGAAGGCTCGGCGGTCACTTGGAGAATGTCATTGAGGACTGTCACTGTGCCTGCCTCCCTCATGAGCGCGGCCGGACTGCACCCAGTCGACAAACCGCTATGCGGTTTACATGAGGTGAGGGCTGGCACGCGCGTGAATCAGCGTTGGAAAAAGCGCCTGCCGATTCGCGGCCGGCGCTCATGGCTCTATCGCCAGCCGTACGGGGAACGCCACTCGCCGCCGGGGTCCTCGGGACGGCGCCACGACGGGACGGCGGGAAGCGGCTCCTGCTCACAGGTCACCGCCGTCCGCCCGGCCAGCAGTGAGCACAGCACGACGGCCACCGCGGCGAGTTCGTCATCGTCGGCCCGTCCGCGCTCGACCCGCAGCGCGAGGGGTGTGACGTCCGCTTCACCCATGTCCGCTCCTCTCGGTTCCGGCCACCGTCCGGTACCGCGCTACAGAGGCACTTCAGTGCCGCTCAAGAGGCGCCGGAGCAGGCGGCCCGAACCGCCACCCACGCTGTGAGCCGGAGAAGGGGCGGGCTGCGCACAGCGGTGCCACCGACCGCGGGCGGCGACGGCGAACGATCCCGTACGGAGGCTCCGATTCCTCTGGAAACCAAACCGGTTGCCCCCTATTTTCCTCCACAGCCATCTCCGTCTCGTTTCAGGGGGAGCGATGAACGCGAGCACGTTCCGGTTCGAAGGTCCGTCGATCGAGCACACGACGACGCAAGCCGCTCAGTCACCTTTCCGGTCGACCGAACCGCTTCACGGGCACCTGACCACCACGGTCCCCAGGGAACTGGTGCACCGGGCAGCCGTCGCCGAGGTCGTGCTCACCGGCTGGCAGCGCCTGGGCGACGCCCACTTCGCGATGACCGCCCAATGGCCGCGGGGCCACAGCTTCTTCACTCCCGTGAACGGAACCCACCACGACCCGCTGATCGCCGCTGAAACGATCTGCCAGGCCGGTGCCCTGCTCGCCCACGCCGAGTTCGGCGTTCCCTTCGCCCACCAGTTCCTGCTGGACGAGCTGGCCTTCACCGTGCGTCCCGAGGAGATACGGGTCGGCGGGACGCCCGCCGCACTGGACCTCGACGTCACCTGTTCGAAGATCAAAAAGCGAGGCCACCGGCTGGCCGGCATGTGTGTCGAGACCAGGGTGCTGCGCGAGAGGCGGCTCGCCGCGTCGGGACGGATCTCCTTCAGCACCATCACTCCGGCCGTGTACCGGCGGCTGCGTCCGCAGCGCGTCCTCGACGCCGGGGACCGCCCCCTCCCGCCGACGGCTCCGGTGGCCCCGGCCGCCGTGGGGCGCTTCTCACCCACCGACGTGGTCCTCTCCCCCACCGGCGAGCCGGACCGCTGGCAACTGCGCGTGGACACCTGCCACCCCACCCTCTTCGACCACCAGGCCGACCACGCTCCGGGCATGGTGCTCCTCGAGGCCGCCCGCCAGGCGGCGACCGCGGTCCTGGACAGACCCTCGATCCTGCCGCTCGGCCTCGACTGCGCCTTCATGAGGTACGTGGAGCTGGACCTGCCCTGCCTGATCGAGGCCCTGCGCCTGCCCAAGGCCGCGCCCGAGGACCCGGAGACGGTTCTCGTCACGGGCCGCCAGGAGGGCCGGCCCGTGTTCACCTCGACCCTGCGGGCCGCCCCGTTCGACTGACCGCGCGAAGAAATCGACAAGAACTCGCGCAATAGCCAAGCCGAGTCCGTCTGTTCCTCCTGCGGCTTCACCTGCAACGCCGACAAGAACGCATCAGTCAACGTCGCGGCAGGACAGGGCGGGATCCCCCGCCCCCGGCGCACAGCCGGTGCCGGAGGGGCGACAACGGCCACCGGCCGTCCGAACGCCCGTGAACCTCAACCCCTTTGGGTTGGAATCCCCCTCTTTCAAGAGGGGGAGGATGTCAACGAGACTCAATCCCTTGAGGCCTGCTACAGGATGGCTGGACCGCACGTCTGTCCGTGCGTCGCGATGTCCAGCGCGGCTGGTGGCCGGGTTTTGTTCGACGCGTTCGGGAGAGCGTTGCGGCTCTGCTGCGCTGATTGCCGAGCCGCCTCCTCAGCCGGAGCTCTCGCCCCTCCCGGTCCTCGCCAACGCCCGTCTCGATGCGTTTGCGGGGTGTCCGGAGGCGTCCCTCGCGTTGGCGACGCTCGCCGCAGCCGAGGGACTCGGCGGGCGAGGCAGTGCCGTGCCGCAGCCGGCCGAACGCGGCGGCGAGCACCGGCAGTACCTCGTCGCGCAGCAGTTTGTCCCGGCACAGGACCGCCGCGTCGAGGGAGCGGTCCCGGCCGGGTCCGGGCGGGACTGCACGCGCCGTCTATCCCGGGCGGGACGCCGCGGCCGTCGCACCACCGGGCTTCAGCCCGCTCAGGACGTCGGCCGAGGCCAGCCGGGGCAGCAACAGATCCCAGAACTGCACCAGCGTCTGCGCCGACGTCCACGTACGGTCGTCCGCGCCGAGCTGCTCGAAACCGACGGTCGCCGCCACCACCGTGACCGAGGCATCGGCGGCGGACACCCCCTGGGCGAGGACGCCTTCGCGCTCGGCGTCCTCGAGCACCTCCTCGACCCAGCTCTGCCACTGTCCGCGCAGATCCACGGCCCTGTCGCGGCGCGGCGGGCCGCTGCCCAACTCGAAGCCGGCCCGGACCACGACGTCCTGGTCCAGCCGCTCCATCAGGGCATGGGTGGCGTCGATGAGCCGCTGCAGCGGATCGGGGCTGCCCGTCTGCGCCGAGGCGGCGATCGCACGGACCACGGCGGCCGCCTCGTCCTCGACCCCGCGCGCCAGGGCCTGCTTGCTCTCGAAGTGGAAGTGCAGCGCACCATTGCTCACTCCGGCCCTCCTGCTGATGGAGGTGAGCGAGGCCACAGCGAAGCCGTCTCGTGCGAACACCTCGGCCGCCGCTCGCACCAAGGACTCGCGCGTGCGCGCGGCACGCTCCTGCTTCACCATCGACGGATCTCCCCTGACTGCGGTCGGCCGGCCGCACAGCGGACCGGCTCTCACGTTCGTGCCTGCTCGTGCGGCGCCTGCCGGGGGCGGGTTGCCGCGCCCGCGCGTGCACACGGGAAGACAGACCGGCGCGGTTCGCACGAGGCCCCGCGAGGGACCGGGCGCGTACCCGCAGGCGTGTCCGGGTGGTCGGCGCGGCCGCCCACCGAGCCGCGCGACACGGGCCCATGGGATCGGACTTGCGCTCCTCACTCATGGACCTTCGCGGCCCGGCCGACGAGGACGATGATAACAAACCGCACACGCGGTCTCTATTTTACCTGCGAAGATACAGCGAAGCCAGTGCCGCTTCGGCGCTGTTTTCCGATGCGCCGGGACGCGGATCCAGCCGTCGACGAAATCCGGCCACCGGCGCCTCCCCACCCACGGCCACCGCGCCTTCCCGCGGCGGGGCAACACCCGGACCACGGCCGGTTCGCTTCGCCCGGCCGCCGACGACCTGCCTTGATCAGGGTCTTTCCCTTTCCCCGAAAGACACCGTCGGACAGTCCGCTCGAGGGCGACTCGAGGGGCGGGCGGGTGACGCCTCCCGCACACCCCGTGGACCGCAGGTGGTCCACGGCGCCGCGACCGCGGACGGCTTGCCCGTTTCGGGTCGACATGAAGGGATACGGGCACTCCTCTGCATATTTGGAACTACTCGGTCCACATATTGCACATTGGAACTTCGCATTCCTTCTAGAAATTAAACCGGGTGGTATGTATCTTCCATGTCCTCGGGGATCCAGCACCCACATTCAGGCCAAGGCCTAGGCGGCTCGGGGGAACCATGTCTACGAGTACGTACCGCATGAACCGCGTGATACCCGGCATGACGGGTCTGGGGGGCCATGCAGCCCCCGCAGGAGGCGGCGTCCTCGCCCTCCAGCCTCTGACCAGTACTGTTCCCAAGGAACTCGTTCACCGCGCGAGCGTCGCCGAGGTCATGCTGACCGACTGGGCGCGCAGGGGCGATCACCACTTCGCCCTGGCCGCCCAGTGGCCTCGCGGGCACAGCTTCTTCACGAACGTCGACGGCTGCCACGACCCGTTGATCGCCGCCGAGACGATCCGCCAGAGCGGCTTGCTCCTGGCGCACGCCGAGTACGGGGTCCCGTTCGGCCACCACTTCCTCGTGAGCGATCTCAGCGTGGCGGTACGGCCTGCGCATCTGCGCGTCAACGGAACTCCCGCCTCGCTCGAACTCGACGTCAGGTGCCGTGACGTGAAGGAGCGCCGCGGCGAGGTGACGGGGTTCCGCATCGAGGTGGAGATCTACCGCGACGGCGACCTCGTCGCGACCGGAGGCGGCACGCTGACGTGCATCGCCCCCCGGATCCACCAGCGGCTGCGTGCCGTCCGCGACCCCGGCTGCGCGCGCGTCCTCCCGCTGACGGCCCCGGAGCCACCGCAGACCGTCGGGCGCATGTCCCCCATGGACGTGGTCCTCTCCCCCGTCGGCGAGCCGGACCGGTGGCAGCTGAGGGTGGACACCCGCCACCCCGTGCTCTTCGACCACATGGTCGACCACGTGCCCGGCATGCTGCTCCTCGAGGCCGCCCGCCAGGCCGCGGCGGCGACCCTGGGACACGCCCGCCTGCCGCTCGCCGTCGCCAGCGAGTTCCTGCGGTACGTCGAGCTGGACGCCCCCTGTGCGATCGAGGCGTGCCTGGTTTCGGGGACGGGCGAGGAGGGCGCGAGGACCGTGCTCGTCACCGGCCGGCAGGGCGGGGCGACCGTGTTCCGGTGCACCGTGACCATGGCCCCGCCCCTCCGGTGACCGCCCTCGGGCATCCGCTTCCCCCGGGGAGGCCGCAGCTCTTTGGGGGAAGCGGATGCCACTCGGGTCCGCCCGCCGGTCACCCGCCCGGTGCGAAAGCCGCCAGATGGTCCTCGGCCCACGCACCGAACGTGCCCGCCGGGCGGCCGGTCAGTGTGCCGACGGTGTCCTCCACCCCGGCCTTCGCGCCTGCGCGCTGGCGTTCCGCGCTCTCCAGCAGCGCTTCGACCACCGGCGCCGGATAACGGCGTGCGAGTGCGGCGCGCGCGTCGTCCGGGGTGAGTTCCTCGAAACGCAGCGGGACGCCCAGCAGCCGGCCGAGCTGCTGCGTCTGCCCGACCGCGGTGACGGCCTCGGGTCCGGTCAGCGTGTAGGCGCGGCCGGCGTGCCCCTCCTCGGTCAGGACGCGTGCGGCGACCTCCGCGACGTCCCTCGGGTCCACACAGGCGTTGCCCGAGGTCCCGTGCAGCGCGCGAACGGTGCGCGCGGACCGGACGGACGGCGCCCACGACAGGGCGTTGGAGGTGAACGCGCGCGGGCGCAGCAGGGTCCACTCCAGGCCGGAGGCGCGCAGCAGATCCTCGTTGGCGCGCTGCCAACGGGTGATGAGATCATCGGCCTGCTCGTCCAGCACCGTGGCGGCGGAGAGCTTCACCACCCGTTGCACTTTGGCCGTTCGTGCCGCGCGGACGAACCGGTCGTCGTCGTCACCGGCGACGCTGGTCGTGACGAGGAACGCCGTCCGTATGCCGTCCAGCGCCCTGGCCAACGATCGCGGATCCCTGTAGTCCCCGGCGACCGTCTCCGCCGTCGCGGCCGCCCCGGCCACCTTCGCGGGATGCCTGGCCATGATGCGGACACGCCGGCCGGGCGCAAGCCGCCCGAGCAGTTCCCGGCCCACCGTCCCCGTCGCCCCGGTCACCAGGATCACCGGGGGTCTCCTTCGCCCGCCGAGGCCACGCCGTCATGCGATCCGTCCATGGACTCCTGCTCCTCCGGCGATGCTTTTCCACAACTGATTGAATGTCGTACGGCTGGAAGGGGGTACGCAAACACCAAACAGCTGTAATATACAAACTGGACGGTTTTTTTATTGGGTCTCCGGGCTCATCGACAGGAGGAGGCCGGCATGGCGAAGCAGGAGCGGGCGGTCCGGACCCGGCACGCGATCCTCTCGTCGGCAGCCAGGATCTTCGAGGAACGCGGCTACCAGGCGGCGACCGTCAGCGAGATCCTCGCCAGCGCCGGAGTGACCAAGGGAGCCCTGTACTTCCACTTCCCCTCGAAGGAACACCTCGCCGAGGGCGTCCTGCACGCCCAGGACCTCAACGTGCCCATCCCCGAGCGCGCCTGCATGGTGCAGCAGCTGGTGGACACCGTGGTCCTGCACGCCTACCGCCTGCAGACGGACCCCATGGTCCGGGCGGGCGTCCGCCTGTCGCTCGACCAGCAGGCCCAGGGGCTCGACCGCAGCGGACCTTTCCTGCGCTGGAGCGAAGTGGGGGTCGAACTGCTGGACAAGGCCAAGGCCCAGGGCGAGCTGCTGCCCCATGTGGTGTCGGGCGAGACCGCCGACGTCCTGGTGGCAGCCTTCGCCGGCGTCCAGGCCATGTCCCAGGCTGTGTGCAATTACCAGGACCTGCCCCCCAGGGTCAGCGCCTTGCTGCGCCATGTGCTGCCCAGTGTGGTCCTTCCGTCCGTCCTCGCCTCGGTGGACCTCACCGCGACCAGGGGGGCCGCGGTCTACGCCGAGCTGCAGGCTCTGCACCCCGAGCTCGAGCCGGCACCCGTCAGCTGACCGCCCCGGCGAGGACACCGGCGGCCTGCGCTCCCGCGCCCCGGCCGAAGTACGCCGTCAGGGCGGCGGCCGGCCCGTCGGCCCCCGACGCCCAGGCGATGTAGCCGTCGGGCCGCACCAGCAGGGCGTCGCAGGGCAGTTGAGGCACCGGCTCGGCATGCACCACCCGCACCAGCCCGGCCCAGCCCCGGGCCTGCTCGGCATAGCCGCCGCTGCCGCCCCTGTCGCCGAAGAGCAGCAGCAGCGGGGACCCCTCGCGCAGCAGGCCGATCACATCGGCCGTGCCTTCCCGGGTCCGCAGGACGGCGTTGCGCAGAAACGTCCCTTCCCAGGGAGAGGAGTCCGCGGCGCGCGCGGGCAGCACGGTGTCCTGGGCACTGACCATGGAGGCCAGCACACCGCTCTCCCCTCCCCCGGCCAGCAGCTCGCCGAACAGGGCGCGCAGCGGGTCGAGTTCGGGGCCGGGCCGCATCAGGGCGAGCTGGGCGCGCGTGTTGTCGATCACCCGCTGGGCTGCGGGCCGGCGCTCCCGGTCGTAGGTGTCGAGCAGCCCCGCGCCCGCCCTGCCGCGTACCGTGAGCGCGAGCTTCCAGCCGAGGTTGACGGCGTCGAGCAGTCCGGTGCTCAGCCCCTGGCCACCGATCGGGAAGTGCACGTGCGCGGCGTCCCCGGCCAGCAGGATGCGCCCCTTGCGGTAGGAGGCGACCAGCCGGGAGAAGTCGCTGAACCTGCTCAGCCACCTGGGATCGCGCATCGCGATGCCCCCTCCGGTGATCCAGTTGACCTCGCGGTGCAGCTCTTCCAGCAGGAGCGGCAGATCGCGCCGGGTATGCGCGCCCTGGCAGTTGAGAGTCCGCAGGCGGACCGTTCCGCCTCCCACGTGCTTGGCGACGACCCAGCCACGCTCGGTGCGGTGCCACCCCGCCTCCAGGCCCACGCCCTCCCCGACGCGGACGTCGCCCGCCATCGCCGAGATGGTGGCGGGGTAGGTGCGGGAGGCGAAGCCCGCCTGACGGCGTACGAGGCTGCGCGCCCCGTCGGCTCCCACGAGGTAGCTGCCCGTGCAGAGCACCGCGCCGCCCGGCCCCTGCGCGGTGACGCTCACGCCGCCCGGCCCCTGCCGTACCTCCGCCACCCGGTGTCCGCGCAGGATCCGCGCGCCGGCGGCCCGGGCCCGCCCCTCGAAGTGGCGCTCGAGTTCTTCCTGTGAGCACTTCAGGATCGGCTGCGGCTCGGCGGGCGGGGCCGAGATGGCCAGCCCCGGGATGCCGGCGAAGTGGAACGGGCTGCTGACCGGCGCCGGGCCGTCGCCCTCCCCTTCGGTCACGAGCCCGGTGAGATGTCCGCGCCGCACGAGACTCTGCACCGCGCGGGCGTGCAGTGTGCTCGCTTTGGGGCACCGGGAGACGGCGGTCCGCGACTCGACCACCACGGTGCGCACTCCCTGCCCCGCCAGTTCACAGGCGAGGAGCATCCCCACGGGCCCCCCGCCGACGATCACCACTTGCCCTTGTACGCAGCGCACCATCCCGGACCTCCCCCAGTCGTGGACCAGTACACGAGCGGCGAGGCGAAGGAGGCTCAGCGCACCGGGCCTCGGCGTCCACCCCGTCCGAACAACGTCCCTCCTCCCCGCAGGAGTTGAGCTGCCCAGCTCACTCGTTCGTACGAGCGAAGAAAAATATACCGGGTGAGCGGTTTCTTTGCAACGGCGGTGCCGGTCCTGCTTCCCCTCACTGGAGGCGGCAGGCGCACACGGCCCCCGGGAGAACAGATCACCCGGGTCCCGCTGCTACAACGGCAGCGCGACGCCCGGCTCCCGCATCGCCGACGACGGCGGCCCGCCCTGCGAACGCCCGGTCCTGCACCCCTTGCCGCCCGGCGCCGGTGTCCGCGGACCGACGGCCTCGGCCGGCACCCCGGCCGCGTACAGGCCCTCGGGGCCGGTGTCGCGGTCGTGCGGCAGCAGCCAGAACACCCGGCGGCGGAAGGTGCCCGAAAAGCGGGACGGTTTGGCGCCGGGGCCCAGCAGCACGCAGCCGACCATGCGTCCGCCGCGGCGGCAGAGCGGCTCGCCGCGCCGCGTCGGCAACAGGTCCAGGCTCCACCGTACGCAGTCGAGCGTGCCGATACCCTCGAGCCGGACCAAGTCGGCCTCGGGAACGAGCTCGTCCTCAGCGATGAGAGCGCTCATACCGTCTCCTCGTCGGCGACCGGTCCGACGCCCGGGCAGTACGTGCGCCGGCCGGACAGGACCATCTCCTCGGGCGACGCCAGTCCCACCACCTCGCGGACCCGGGCCGCGAAGGCGCGTGACGAGACGACCGGGGCCCCTCATTCTGACACCACGCCTTGCAGGCAGCGTAGAGCCGCGCCCGTTCCGCTCGCAGGTCACCCTCCAGCCGGCAGGACCCGGCGAGAAAACGGCCGGTGCGGTCCTCGGCGTCGCCGGACCGATCTCCGCACTGCCCCACCCGCCCCCTCCACGCCCCACCGTCAACTCCTGCAAGCGCCAGCCCCGCTCCTTCGCCCCCACCCGCCACAAGGCTCTGGCCCGTAGTCGGTGGTGACGGTGGGTGTCTGTCAGGCGAGCAGGATGCGGTGGCGGAGGAGGTCGAATTCCGCGCGTCCGTGCATCTGCCTCATGATCCGTTTGGTGCGGGTGTTGACGCCTTCGGTGCGGCCGTTGTGGTAGGGCAGGGTGAGGCCGGCGTTGACGGCGAGCAGGTCATTTTCGAGGCCGTTGGTGAAGCTGTGCAGGTGGGGCAGTGCTGCGGCGCGGGCGGTCGTGATCCACTCGGTGAGCTTCAGGTCGTTTCCCTTGGCTGGTTTCAGCAGGGTGGCGAAGACGTGTATGAGATCGGCGAGTTGGGTCATCTCCGGGCAGGCTGCGGGGGTCTTCTCCAGCAGGGCCGTTTCCTTCGGGCGCAGGTTTTCGGGGTCGGTGAGCAGGAGACGGCCGGCGTGACGTGGCGTGGTGACTGGTCGGTCGCCTTCGGCGCGGCCTTGGCTGAGGTAGCGGACCAGCAGATTGGCGCTGCCGGTGTAGCCCAGGTCTTGAATCTCGCGCAGCAGGTGGGTGACGGGGACGGCGGGGTCGGCCCGGCGTCGTTCGCGAAGGTGGTCGCGGTAGGGGTCGACGAGGGTCGGTCGGTAAGCGGGGGTGAGGCGCAGGGCCTGGGGTTCGGGCAGGCGGGCGTAGCGTTTGACGGTGTTCAGGGCCAGGCTGAGGCGGCGGGCGCATTCGAGCAGGCCGACGCCCTGGCCGAGGAGATCGTGGATCTTGTTCCAGCGTTCGCGGGTGGTCTGCTCGCGTATGCCGCCGGGGCGGGGCGGGTTGATGGTGGCCCAGCAGCCGGCATGCGCGCGGATTTCGAGCAGGGCCTTGTCGCAGAGATTCCGCCAGAGGTGCCAGCGGTCGCTGACCTGCACTGCGTCGGGCAGAGCACGGCGGATGGCCTCGGCGTAGGTGCCTGATCCATCCCGGCACACGACCTCGGCACCAGGATGTTCGCGCAGCCACTTCTCCAGGGTGTCCGCGGTGCGGTCGGACAGCACGTCGATCCGCTCGCCGGTCTCGGCGTTGGTCACGATGGTGGCGTAGCGGTGACGTCGCTTGAGCGCGAAGTCATCCACTCCGATCACCCGTGGGACCGCCCGCCGGGGCAGCGGCAGGCGCCGCAGATGGTGCAGCGCGGTACTGCGGGAAACGGGCATGGCCAGCAGGCCGGCCAGGCGGGTCGCCGCCCGGCCGCACAACTCCCGTGCCACCTGGGCAATCTGCCCAGCCAGCCGTACCGTGCGGCGCTGATGGCGCTCCAGCAGTCCGGGAATCTGCTCGCGGAAGGTCTGCCGTCGGCAGCCCAGGATCGGGCAGGCCAGCCGTCGTACGCGCAGGTGAACGACGACCTGGCGGCCGTCGACCGGCACGTCCACCACCGTCCGGCGGTGATACCCATGGGCCTCGCCGTCGGCGATCCGCACACCGGACACGGCACCGCCACATCCCGAGTGCGGGCCGTGACCACTATCGCGTCACCGCCATCCGTCACGTCCTCGACGAGCAGCGCCGAAAGCCCGGAAAACACCGTCCCCACAAGGGAGTTGACATCCATCACAAGATCATGATCATGGACGGCTACTCGACGTCACCACCGACTACGGGCCAGAGCCGTTGAAATGGACACTCCCATCAACAGCGGATTCGCCAGATGAGCCAGTCAGCTTTTGATCCTCCACGCCTGACGGCTGCGGAGCTCCTTCGTCAGGAGCCCCGCCGTATCGCATGGGCGATGACCTCACCGATGAGAACTGCGGTCGCCGCGGGTCCACGGTGAGGGGCATCCGGGAGGATCGAGGTGTCCGCGATACGCAGTGCGCGGATGCCGTGGACGCGGCCGAACTGGTCGACCGCGGCGTGCTCGGCGTCGTCCGCCGGGCCCATCGGCACAGTGCCGCAGGTGTGTTGGGCAGTGCCGACCCGGTCACGGATCCAGTGGTCGAGGGCCTGATCGTCGGCGAGGACGCGCGGGGACGGGCCGAGCAGTCCGGATGAGAGGTCGGCCAAGGCAGGGGCGTCGAGGAGGGCAGCGGTGACCCGCACGGCCTCGCGCAGGCGTCGGCGGTCGTCTGGCGTGGCCAGGTAGCCGTAGTTGATGCACGGGGGCACGTCCGGATCCACGGACTGGATGCGCACGGTTCCCGTCGGCCGAGGGGTCAGGTCGGACACCAGGAACGGCAGCGGCGCGCCAGGGGCCCCGGTGGCTCCGGCGACGAGCCCGGCGATCGGGGTCAGGGACTGGAGGACCTCCAGGTCTCCCGGGCCTTCGCTCGCACGGCTGGTGGAGGTCAGGTGGAGGCAGCCACCGAGCCATGAGTCGGCTGGCTCGCCAAGGTCGTGGTGGGGGAGCCAGTCCAGGGCGAGTTGAGGGTGGTCGCTGAATCGGGCGCCCACGGCGGGAGCGTCGCGGACGACGGGGATGCCGGCGCGTTCCAGGCAGGCGCGTGGCCCGATTCCGGAGAGTTGCAGCAGCTGTGCCGTTGCGAAGGCTCCGGCGCTCAGGACGACGGAGCCGGCACCCATCGTGGTGTGCGCCTGATCGTGTTCGACGACGACGCCGGTGGCCCGGCCGTGCTCGACGACGACCCGGCGCACCCTGCAGCCGCCCAGAAGGGTGAGGTTGGGGCGGTCGAGGACGTCGGGCGTCAGATAGCTCAGTGCGGTGTTGTGGCGCACTGCGTCGACGGAGTTGGAGGGAACGGGGCCGAAGCCGGGCGGTCCCTGGTCGTTCTTGTCGGGGTCGGACGGAAAGCCGAGGGCGTACGCGGCGTCGCGGAAGGCAGCCGCGGCGGGGTGCCGCAGCGTGCCACGCCTGATCCTCATCGGGCCCCGGCCGCCGTGCAGTTCACTCGGGTCGTGGTCGAGGTCGGTCTCGAGTGCCCGCAGGTGGGGCAGCACGTTGTCGTAGGACCAGGCGGGATTGCCCGCAGCGGCCCATCGGTCGAAGTCCTCGCGCCGGGCTCGGACGAAGTAGCCCCCGTTGACCGTCGTAGAGCCGCCGAGGATCCTGCCCCTCGGGACTGACCACGGCCGCTCCGGCATGAGGTGCACGGGGGTGGCGCTGACGGCCGGATGGCCGGGCTGTGCGCCAGGGACCAGCCGTGCATCCAGCAGCGCCGGCCCGAATCCGGACGGGCCACGGGGCGTCTGCCCGGCCTCCAGCACCAGCACCCTGCGGTCAAGATCCTCGCTCAACCGCGCCGCGAGCACCGCGCCGGCGGCGCCTGTTCCCACGACGATGACGTCGGGGCGAGGGAACTCTTCCAGGGGCATGGGCGTGATCCAAGCCGAAGCCAACTGCCCCTCGCAAGAGATCAGTTCACCGTGGCGGAGCAAAATTCACAGGCGGCACACCTTCCCTTTCGGCACCGAATGCCAATATTCTCACGGGAGCCGACGGCTGCACGCACGTATTCCATACTCATGTCCCATGACTCAGGAAGAAGCGCATGCACGAGACCGAACCCGTCCCAGCGGCACCGGCCGACACCGGGGAACCGACGTCACCTGACACTCTGATCGAGGCCGACGACCTGGTCGAAGAGGTCTCGATCGACGGCATGTGCGGCGTCTACTAGTCCGCGTTCATGACTACCCTCGACCTCGATCGCGCCTGGAGCCTGCATCCACAGGTCTCGATACGGCCGGAACCCTTCGGCGCGCTGCTCTACCACTTCGGCACGCGCAAGCTGTCCTTTCTCAAGGACCGCGGACTGCTCGCGGTCGTCCAGGCGCTCGCGACGGCGCCCACCGCACGGGCGGCCTGCAAGGCCGCCGACATCGCCGACGGGGACATCCCCCGGTACGGGCGCGCCCTGGGCGTGCTGGCACAGTCGTCGATGCTGGTCGAAAGGACACCGGCCCAATGACCTCGACTCTCCCGAAAAACCAGCCCGGTTTACGTCTGGTGGACCTCTTCGAGCACGGCCTCGATGCCCCGATATGCCTGACCTGGGAGCTCACGTACGCCTGCAATCTGTCCTGCACCCACTGCCTGTCCAGCTCCGGCCGGCGCGACCCCCGCGAGCTGACCACCGACGAGGCCAAGGCCGTCATCGACGAGCTGGAGACCATGCAGGTCTTCTACGTCAACATCGGCGGTGGCGAGCCGACCGTGCGGCCCGACTTCTGGGAACTGCTCGACTACGCCACCGCCCACCGCGTGGGCGTCAAGTTCTCCACGAACGGCGTGCGCATCACCCCGGAGGTCGCGCGCCGGCTGGCCGGCAACGACTACATCGACGTACAGATATCGCTCGACGGCGCGACCGCCGAGGTGAACGACGCGGTGCGCGGGACCGGTTCGTACGACACGGCAATGCGCGCGATGCGCAACCTGTCCGATGCAGGGATGAAGAACTTCAAAGTGTCGGTGGTGTGCACCCGGCACAACATCCCGCAACTGGACGACTTCAAGGAGATCGCCGACCGGTACGGCGCGCAGCTCCGGCTGACGCGGCTGCGCCCGTCCGGACGCGGCGCGGACGTGTGGGACGAGCTGCACCCCAGGCCCTCACAGCAACGACAGCTGTACGACTGGCTGTTGGCCCACGGCGAGCAGGTGCTCACCGGCGACTCCTTCTTCCATCTGTCCGCGTACGGGCAGGCGTTGCCGGGGCTGAATCTGTGCGGCGCGGGACGGGTGGTGTGCCTGATCGACCCAGTCGGGGACGTGTACGCCTGCCCGTTCGCCATCCATGACGAGTTCCTGGCCGGGAACGTGCGCGGGCAGGGAGGGTTTGCGCGGGTGTGGCGCGACTCCGAGCTGTTCCACCGGCTGCGCCGGCCGCAGCAGGGCGGGGCGTGTGCTTCCTGCGCGTTCTACGACACCTGCAAGGGCGGCTGTATGGCCGCCAAGTTCTTCACCGGACTGCCGCTGGACGGGCCGGACCCGGAGTGTGTCCAGGGGTATGGCGAACCGCTGCTCGCCATCCGCGGGGCCGTACCGAAGCCGTCCGGCGACCATTCCCGCCGCCCTGTCGCCGTCGTCCGACGCCCGGACCTCGACCGGCCACCGGTCGGTCCCTGCGCCGAAAACCCGCTGGCGCGTACCCCGTTGGCCTGAGACCGGGCTCGCCCAGCCCTGCGGCCGCATCGGACAAGAGAAGGTTCCATGAGTAGAAATCCCTGGTTCGAGACGGTCGCCGAGGCTCAGCGGCGCGCCCGACGGCGTCTGCCGAACATGGTCTACGGAGCGCTGGTCGCCGGATCCGAGCGCGGCCGTACCCTGCACGACAACGCCGGGGCCTTCGCCGAGCTCGGCTTCGCGCCGCGCGTCGTCGGCCACCACGCCGAGCGTGATCTCACCACCACGGTTCTGGGCATGGAGTCGGCGTTCCCCGTCGTCATCTCGCCGACCGGGGTGCAGGGCGTCCACCCGGACGGCGAGATCGCCGTCGCCCGCGCGGCCGCGAACCGGGGCGTGGTGATGGGGCTGAGCTCGTTCGCCAGCAAGCCTGTGGAGGAGGTCACCGCGGCCAACCCCAACACCGCCTTCCAGATGTACTGGTCCGGCAGCCGCGACGCGATGGTGCAGCGTATGGAGCGGGCAAGGGCTGCGGGCTGCACGGCGCTCATCGTCACCCTGGACTGGTCGTTCTCCCACGGGCGGGACTGGGGCAGCCCCACCATCCCCGAGAGGGTCGACCTCAAGACGATGCTGAAACTCGCCCCGGACGTGCTGCCGCACCCCGGCTGGCTGTGGAAGTTCGCCCGGGCCGGGCGTCTGCCCGACCTGACCACTCCGAACCTGGCATCGCCGGGGGGTACGGCGCCCACGTTCTTCGGGGCGTACGGGGAGTGGATGCAGACGGCGCCGCCCACCTGGGACGACGTCAGCTGGCTGGCGAAGGAGTGGGACGGTCCGTTTCTGCTCAAGGGGGTCACCCGGGTCGACGACGCCAAGCGTGCTGTCGACGCCGGTGTCACCGCTCTGTCGGTGTCCAACCACGGCGGCAACAACCTCGACACCACCCCGGCCACCATCCGTGTCCTGCCCTCGATCGCCGAGGCCGTCGGCAATCGAATCGAGGTGCTGCTCGACGGTGGCGTGCGACGCGGCGGCGACGTCGCCAAGGCGCTCGCGCTCGGCGCTCGCGCGGTGCTGATCGGCCGCGCGTACCTGTGGGGTCTCGCCGCGAACGGGCAGGCGGGCGTCGAGAACGTCCTGGACATCCTGCGCGGCGGTCTCGACTCCGCGGTCCTCGGCCTCGGGCATGCCTCCGTGGGCGAGCTGGGCCCGGACGACCTGGTGATACCCGACGGTTTCGAACGCGTTCTGGGTGCAGGCTGAACCATGGCCACCGAACTGGTCCGCACCGCCTGGCCCGCGGTCCCCGCCGACGGTGCGCTCGTCCTCGTCCCGGTCGGCTCCACCGAGCAGCACGGCCCGCACCTGCCGCTGAGCACCGACAGCGTGATCGCCGAGGCCGTGGCCACCCGCGCCGCGGCACGTCTGCCCGGCCCGGTGCTGGTCGCGCCCACGATCTCGTACGGCAACAGCGGCGAGCACGCGGGCTTTCCCGGCACGCTCTCCATCGGGCACGAGGCACTGAAGCTCGTCCTGACCGAGACCGTGCGGTCGCTCGCGCTGTGGGCGTCGCGCACCGTCTTCGTCAACGGCCACGGCGGCAATGTCCGTGCGCTCGACGAGGCCGTCGGCCAGTTGCGGGCAGAAGGCCACGATGTCGCGTGGGCGGGGTGCGTCTTTCCCGGCGGCGACGCCCACGCGGGCCGTTCGGAGACCTCCGTCATGCTCCATCTCGCCCCCGGCGACGTGGATCCGGCCGCCGCTGCCGCCGGTGACACCCGGCCGATCGCGGAACTCATGCCCGAACTGATCGCCGGCGGCGTCCGCTCCGTCGCCCCCAACGGGGTGCTCGGCGATCCCGCCGGGTCGTCCGCGCGGGAGGGCCGCGAGCTCATCGACGCCCTGGTCGCCGCCACCGTCCGCCGTGTTGTCGCCGCGGCCCCCGACCGGCGCGGCCGGCTGACGGACCCGGCCCCGGCCGCGGCGGCGAGCCGATGAGCCCGCTCCCGCACGGATTCACCGTCGCGCTCGACCGTCACACGCTCGTCGTCGACGACGGCCGCGCCCTGCTCGGCGGCTCCCCTACCCGCCTGGTGCGCCTGACCCCGCGTGCCCGGGCGTTGCTGACGGGCCGCACGCTGCGGGTGCGCGACGCGGCCGGCGCCGCCCTCGCCGACCTGCTTCTGGAGCGCGGTCTCGCCCACCCGCTTGTCGATGCGCTGTCGCCGCACCCGGACCCGCGCTGCACTTATGTCGTCCCGGTCCGCGACCGACTGCGCCAACTCGACCGCCTGCTGGGCAGCATCGGCCCGGGCAGCGAGGTGATCGTCGTCGACGACGCCTCACGCGACCGGACCGCCATCGCGGCCGTCGCCGTCCGGCACGGTGCCCGGTTCGTGCCGCTGCCCGTGAACGTGGGTCCGGCAGGGGCCCGTAATGCCGGACTGCGGCTGGTCCGCACCCCGTTCGTGGTCTTCGTGGATTCCGACATCGTCCTCGCCCCGGACACCGTGAAAACGCTGCTCAAGCACTTCACGGACACGCGCGTCGCGATCGCCGTGCCGCGCATCGTCGGTCTGCGCACCCCTCGCTCGTCCCGCTGGATCGGCCGTTACGAGCAGGCCCGATCCTCCCTCGACCTCGGCGCGCACCCGGCGTCCGTGCGGCCCGGTTCCTTCGTCTCCTGGGCCAGCACCGCCTGCATGGTCGCCCGTGTGGACGCCGTAGCCGACGGCTTCGACGCGCGGATGCGGGTCGGCGAGGATGTCGACTTCGGCTGGCGGGCCGTCGCCCGTGGCTGGCGGCTGCGGTACGAGCCCGCAGCCGTCGCCGCCCACGAGCATCGCGTCTTGCTCGGCGACTGGTTCGTCCGCAAGGCCGTGTACGGGTCCGGCGCGCAGCCGCTGGCCGAACGGCATCCTCGGGCCATCGCCCCGGCGGTGCTGGCCCCGTGGAGCACCGCGTTGGTCATCGCCCTGCTGGCGCAGCGCCGGTGGTCGGTGCCCGCGGCCGCCGCGGTCTGCGGAGTGACCACACTGCGCATCGCCCGCAAGCTGGAGGGCACCGACCACCCCGTGTGGCTGGGGGCGCGGCTCACCGCCAACGGCGCGGTCGCCGCGCTCAGCCAGACGGGAGCGCTGCTCACCCGGCACTGGTGGCCCCTCACCGCTCTCGGCTGCGTGGTGTCCAGGCGGGTACGCCGTGCCGCGTCGGTGGCCGCGGTCGCCGACATCGTGCTGGAGCTCGGCCGGGGACGGGTGGGTCTCGACCCCGTCCGCTACGGTGTCGCCCGCCGCCTCGACGACCTCGCATACGGGGCGGGCGTCTGGTTCTCCGCCGCCCGGGGCCGCTCCCTCGCCGCGCTGCGGCCCCGGCTACTCCTCGGCGGCCGCGGTCAGAGGCCGGCCGCGAGCCGACGCAGCGTCGCGTCCAGCAGTGCGGGGAGATCCGAGCCGGGGTCGTCCAGCCACATCTCGTAGGCGGTGACGGCCGCCGCCAGGGCCGCGGCACCGATCAGCCGCGGCTCCAGCGCGGTGGGCGGCAGTCCGGCGCGGGCGGCCGCAAACTCCGTGACGACGGCCCGCCAGGAACGGAACCTCAGCGTGGAATCGGCCTGCAGCGCGGGTACCCGCAGGATCAGGTCCATGCGTCGGCGGTGCCACGGCACCGTGCCCTCGTCGAAGCTGTTGAACTCGATGATCATCGTGCGCAGCGCGTCCATGGCCGGCACGTGTGCGGGCACTGCCGCCAGCAGCTCCCGCAACCGGTCCAGCTGTCCTTCGAAGTCGCCCCAGACGAGATCGTTCTTGGAGGCGAAATACCGGAAGAACGTGCGGCGGCCGATGCCCGCAGCGGCCGCGATGTCGTCGACGGTGGTGTCGTCGAAGCCCTTCTGCTCGAACAGCTCGAACCCGAGCCGCTCCAGCTCGGCGCGCGATGTGACCCGCGGCCGCCCCGCACGCACCAGCCGTGCGGCTCGCGTCTCTGCCATGCCCGCAGGCTATCGGCCCGACCGTCAGATTCCGGCACCGATGGGGTGCCCGATCACGACCGACGTGAGCAGCAGGCCGGCGGTGGCGGCCCAACGCCCATGGAACATCTGCAGTCTGCCGCCGGCGTGCTCGGGGCCCGGCACCAGCAGGTGTGCGGCGAACGTGCCGTCGCAGGTGAAGACCAGGCTCGCCTCGGAGAAGTCGAGCGGGCGGCGGGTCAGCGGGAACCATGCCTTGTAGACGCTCTCCTTGGCGCTGAACAGCAGGCGGTCCGGGTGGGCCGCGCCGCTCATGCGCGCCATCCGTGCCCGTTCCTCGGAGCAGGCGATCGCATCGAAGACACCGTCCGGCAGCGGCAGGTCCGGTTCCGCGTCGATGCCGAGCGAACGCAGTTCGGCCGCGGGGGCGACAGCGGCGGCGCGGTAGCCGGCGCAGTGGGTCATGCTGCCCACCACGCCGTCGGGCCAGCGTGGTTCGCCCTGCGGTCCCGGCAGGAGGGCGACGGGCGCAACGCCCAGGATCCCCAGTGCCTCGCGGGCGCAGTGACGCACGGTGGCGAACTCACGCCGCCGTTCTACGACGGCACCGCTGATCCGCGCGGCCTCCTCGGGCAGCAGCACGGACTCCGGAGCGTCCTCGACGCTCCACGACACGGCGGCCTTGTCCGGCAGAATGCGCTCGATCACGAGACCTCCCGCGCCGCGCGAGCCGACCGGACCCGGCGCAGGACACCGTCCGGCATACCGTGCCTGCGCCACTCCCGCTGATATCCCAACGACACCTCCTGGAACGGCACCCCGTTGTGCGCGGTGGTGCGGAGGAGGCGCAGATGACCGTGGACGACGCCTTCGACGCGATGGCGCCGGTGCCACCCGGCGGTGGCTTCCGTGCCGCACCACTGGGCGGCCTCGGGGAAGCGGAGGATGTCTGTTGGGTGCCGGACCAGCGGGTAGTGGTTGACCAGCAGCAGCGGTACGTCCGGCGGGTAGGCGCCCTCGGGGGCAGGAGGACGCAGCCGCTCGGCGATGCGCCGGTTGTTCTCATGGCCGACATGCGGATCGCTGATCGCCCACAGAGTGCCGTGCTCCGTACCGTTCGCCTGGTTCACGGAACCGATAATGTTCACGGGCCCGGCGGCCCGACCACCCCTATCCGGGTCAACTACCGCCCCGACAAGGGCAACTAGGGGTTATTGGCACGCTCACCGCGACCGCAGACTGGCCTCATGAAGACTGAGAACCGGGAGAAGAGTGCCCTGGTGTTCCCTGGAATGGGGCCTTCCGCCTTCGGCGAAGCCGGCAGGTTCATGCTGGTGAATCCCTTCGCCCGGAGGCTCGTCGCAGCAGCGGACGACGTCCTCGGCCACTCCCTCTTCGACCGGTTCCGGGAGGCGGAGGGCGACTACTCCGTGCCCGCCCAGATCGCCTTCTTCGTGAACTGCGTGGCCCTCGCCGAGTGGGCCGAGGAGGAGACGGGCCTCGAACCCTCCTACGTCACGGGGCCGAGCTTCGGCGGCAAGGCCACCGCCGTGCGCTCCGGCGCGCTGTCGTTCGCCGACGGCGTCCGGCTGACCGAACGGTTCGCCCACTGCCTCGACGAGTTCTTCGCACGGGAGTACCCCGAAGAGGTCGCGACCCAGTCCTTCGCCCGCACCCCAGCCGCCGTGCTGGAGGAGATCCTCGCCGAACTCACCGCGCAGGGCGAGGAGTTCGAGGTCACCTGTGTGGTCGACGAGGACTTCCGCATGCTCACGCTGCGCGCGGACCGGCTGGAGTGGCTGCAGCAACGGCTGCGCGCGGTCGGCGGCCTGCCGCTGTACGTCATGCGGCCGCCCATGCACGCGTCGGCCTTCACCGCGTTGCGGGCCAAGGCCGACGAGGAGGTCATGGCGAGCCTGACGTTCCGGGACCCGACGCTGCCGGTCGTCTCCGACCAGGACGGCACACTGCTGACCACCGGCGAACAGATCAGGGACCTGCTGCTCGACTGCTGCACCCGCCCGGTCGCCTGGCCCACCGCGCTCGGCTCACTGCGCCGCCTGGGCGTCGGCACGCTGTGCGTCGCGGGCCAGGACGCCCTGTTCGGGCGCGTCGGCGCAGCGACCGAGAACTTCACCGTCGTCCCCGCCAACCCGCGGCTCGCGCTGCGCCCCAGACGCCGTCCCGCGGCGGCCTGAGCACGCCCCCCGGCTGCCCGTCACCTTCCGGAGGAACCATGACCCAGCAGCATTCCGGCGGCCTGCACCACCGCTTCCTGCGCGGGCTCGCCCACTCCGCCGACCGCCCCGCACTGCGCATCGGCTCCGAGAGAGTCACCTACCGGGAACTGCAC
Organism: Streptomyces sp. NBC_00328; assembly: GCF_036139655.1. NCBI lineage: Bacteria > Bacillati > Actinomycetota > Actinomycetes > Kitasatosporales > Streptomycetaceae > Streptomyces > Streptomyces sp. NBC_00328. The sequence goes on along the minus strand of NZ_CP108013.1, from coordinate 9,727,702 downwards.
GAGCGTGCCCTCGTCCAGGCCGGCTCGCTCGTCGGTGCAAAGGCGGTCGGCGTCCTCGCCGACAAGAGCGTCACCGCGTACGTGGGCGTGCTCGGCGCCCTGTACGCGGGGGCCACCGTCGTCCCCCTGCACCCCGACTTCCCGCCGCACCGCACCCGGCACATGCTCGAACTGTCCGGGGCCACGGCCGTCGTCGCCGACGAACGAGGACGTGGCGTCCTGGCCGGGCTCGGCGACGGCCTGCCCGTCCCGGCCGGCACCGACCCCTCCCGCGCGCTGACCGCACCGCTTCAAGCCGGGCCGGACGACACCGCGTACATACTGTTCACTTCCGGCTCCACCGGCCGCCCCAAGGGGGTGCCTCTCAGCCACGGAAGCACCTGTCACTACTTCCAACTCATGGACGAACGCTACGACTTCACGTCCGACGACGTGTTCTCCCAGACGTTCGACCTCAACTTCGACTGCTCCGTGTTCGACCTGTTCTGCGCCTGGGGCTGCGGCGCCACCGTCGACGTCGTCCCGCAGACCGCCTATCTCGATCTGCCCGGATACCTGGACCGGCGCGGGATCACCGTGTGGTTCGCCACACCCAGCGCCATCTCCCTCGTACGTCGCATGGGCGGCCTCGCGCCCGGAGCACTGTCCTCGCTGCGCTGGAGCTTCTTCGCCGGTGAGGCTCTGCGCACTCACGACGCCACGGCCTGGCAGAGTGCCGCACCCGGCTCGACGCTGGAGAACATCTACGGGCCGACCGAGCTGACCGTCACCATCACGCGCCACCGCTGGGACCCGGAGATCTCGCCACACCACAGCGTCAACGGGCTGGTCCCGATCGGCGCCGTGCACCCCGGCCACGACCATCTGCTCGTCGACGAGAACGACGCCGAGTCCCCTGACGAGGGCGAACTCCTTGTCACCGGACCACAAATGACCGCGGGCTATCTCGACCCCAGGGACGACGCGGGCCGCTTCGTGCACCGCGACGGCCGCCGCTGGTACCGCACCGGCGACCGGGTGCGCCGCCTGCCCGACGGTGAACTCGTCTACCTCGGCCGCCTCGACTCCCAGGTGCAGATCCAGGGCTGGCGCGTCGAACTGGCCGAGGTGGAGCACGTCCTGGGTGCGTGCGACGGCGTGGCGGAGGCGGTGGCGGTCGGTGCGAGCACCCAGGCCGGCACCGAACTCGTCGTCTTTTACACGGGGGATGTCCGCCCGGCGTCCCACCTCACGCGCTCGCTGAGGGAGTCGCTCCCCAAGGGAATGCTGCCGCGCCGCTTCGAGCACCTGCCCGAGCTCCCGCTCAACTCCAACCGCAAGGTCGACCGCAAGGAACTGGCCCGCCGGGCCGGCGAGTTGCTGGCGTGATGCCGTAGGCCGGCCGGCGGGTGGTCACAGGTTTGACCGACGAGCTTGGTTCAGCGGTGTGTTCACAGTCCCTTGAGGTACTCCGTCAGGACGTCGTGGAAGGTATCCGGCTCCTCCAGATGCGGCAGGTGGCTGGACTCCTCGAAGATCACCCAGCGCGCGTCGGGGATCAGTTCCTGGTACGGCCGCACCGCCCTGGGCGTGGCCTCGTCATGGCGTCCGGACAGAACCAGCGTCGGTACGACGATGTCCGGCAGGCAGTCCTCCACCCCCCAGTCCCGCAGGGTGCCGATCACATGGAACTCACTCGGCCCGTTCATGGCGTAGTACACCGTCGGGTCGTTGTAGACCTCGTAGAACGACGCCCGGTACTCACGCGGCCACGGCTTGAGCCGGCACACGTGCTTCTCGTAGAAGGGTGTCATGGCCTCGTAGTACTCCTCGCTGCTCGTGGTCCCGGCGGCCTCGTGGCGCAGCAGCGTCTCGTTGACGCCGGGCGGCAGCTGTGAGCGCAGCACTGCCATCTCCTCGAGCCACAGCGGGTACGAGGCAGGGGAGTTGGCGACGACGAGACCGCGCAGCCCCTTCGGGCGGGCGGCGGCGTGCCGGGCGGCGAGCAGGCCGCCCCACGACTGCCCATAGAGGATGTAGCCGTCGGCTATGCCCAAAGACCGCAGCAGGTTGTCCAGTTCGGTCAAGAACAGGTCCACGGTCCAGAAGTCCGGCCCGCGGCCGGGCAGATGGGTGGAACCGCCGTTGCCGATCTGGTCGTAGTGGACCACCGGCCGGCCGTCCTCGGCCAGCCGGGCCAGCGGCAGCAGGTAGTCGTGGGTGGAGCCCGGTCCGCCGTGCACGACGACCACGGGTGGCATCCCGCTGCCGAGGTTCCCGGTCACGCGATACCACGTCTTGTACTCGCCGAACGCGACCGTTCCCTTGGCGCTGGGGGTCAGTGACATGTCCCTCATCCACTCCGCGTGTTCCGATGGTCAGGCCCGTGCCGGGCAGCACTGCCACACGACCCTAGCCAGGCGCATGAGGCCGGGGCCGCCCCTAGAGCACCCCTGAAATCCACTCCTCGACCGTGTGAGCGGTGGCCTCCGCGGCCGCTTCGACAATGGTGAAGTGATCGGCGGGTACGGAGCGGTAGGTGTGTCCGGTGTGCCAGGGGCGGGCTTGCCATGCGTTCCCGGATTCAGGTTCGGGTTCGGTCCCGGCAGCGGATTCAGTCTCGGATGGGGATTCGGGGAGGAAGCTGTGCTCGGCTCCGACGAACAAGACCGGTGACTCGACAGCGTCGAGCGGGAACTGGGGCAGCAGGTCGAAGTAGGCCCGCATTGCGGACAGGCCCGTCGTGTTGAACAGGCCGTACTCCTCGTCGCGCGCCACCATCGCCGCCGACATCTGCCGGAACACCTGGGCCTGCATGCCTCCGCCGGCTTCCTGGGTGACGCGGTAGGTGTCCACGAGGACCACCCCCGCCGCCGGGGTCCGCAGTTCGCTCTCCAGACGAGCCGCGGTGCCGTAGGCGAGGAGGCCGCCGGAGGAGTAGCCGAGCAGGACGAACGGCTCGCCTTGCGCTGCTTCCAGCACGGACCGGGCGAGGGCCGCGGTCAGGGCGCCTACGGAGCCGGGCAGACGCTCCCCCCGCCGGAAACCGGGCGACGGCAGCGTGGCCACGAACCGTATATCTCTGAAGTGCGCGGCCAGCCGGGCGTGCTGGTGCACACCACCGGTCGCCATCGGTGTGCTCAGGCAGATCAGCCGTGGCCGGGCGGGCCCGTCGGCCAGCTTCACCGGCTCCAGCGGTGCGGTCAGCTCCTCGTACGTGTCGAACGTGGGGCGCAGGTCTGCCACGGCGCGCAGCAGGTTGAACGCCTTGGTGGTCTCGCCGGCGGCCACGGTGCCGCGGAACAGCCCGCTGACGGTGTCGGCGCTGTCGCCGCCTTCACCGTCACCATCGCCGGCCGGGGCGGCATATCCGTCACCCGCCCCTCTCTGATCAGTGACGTCCATCAGGGCCGTCAGCATTCGCGCCAGACCCGTCGGCGTCTTGGTGTCGAAGACTGCCATCGGTGGCAGGTCGAGTCCGGTGGCCTTGTTCAGGGCGCCGCGCAGTTCCATGGCGCTGAGCGAGTCGACACCCGCCTCGAGGAAGTCCCTCTCCGGGTCGATGGCATCCGCTCCATCCGGGCCGCGGTACCCGAGCACGTCGGCGGCGGTCTTCAGAACGAGGTGCAGCAGCGCGCGTTCCCGCTCCTGCGGTTCCAGCCGCGCCAGTTCGGCGCGGACCGCCGCCGCGTCGGTCCTGGTGCTCACGGTGCGGCGAACCGGGCTGCGGACCAGGCCGCGGAAGAGGTCGGGGAGTTCGGCGGCGTCGCCCGCCGCGTGAAGTGCCTTGACGTCGAGGTGGATGGGGACGAGGGCGGGCGTGTCCGGGAGGGTCGCCGCCGCGTCGAACAGAGTCAGCCCCTGCTCGGGGGTGAGCGCGTGCACGCCGGTGCTGTTCATCCGGTCGATGTCGGCCCGGCTCAGCTCGCCCGCCATGCCGTCGGCCCACAGCCCCCAGGCCAGGGACTGCGCAGGCAGACCCTGCGCCTGCCGGTGGGTCGCCAGGGCGTCCAGGAACGTATTGGCCGCGGCGTAGTTGCCCTGCCCCGGATTGCCCAGTGTGCCGGCCGCCGAGGAGAAGAGGACGAACGCGGTCAGGTTCTTGTCCGCGGTCAGCTCATGCAGATTCCACGCCCCGTCCGCCTTCGGCCGCAGCACCCGGTCCACCCGCTCCGGCGTCAGCGAAGCGATCACACCGTCATCCAGCACACCAGCCACATGCACCACACCGGAAACATCCACATCCGCGATCAACTCCGCCAACGCCTCACGGTCCGCCACATCACACGCCGCCACCGCCACCTCGGCCCCAAGGGAGGACAGCTCTGCCACCAACTCCCCTACCCCTGGAGCCTGTTCACCCCGGCGACTGACCAGCAACAGACGTCGCACCCCGTGCCTCGACACCAAGTGCCGGGCGAACAACCCACCCAACGCACCACTCGCACCCGTCACCAACACGGTGCCCCCAGACGAGAACACCGATGCGGACACCGTTTCCTCCTCCCGCGCCCCCGAGGTGCGCACAAGCCGCGCACCGTAGGCGACCCCGTCCCGCACCACGACCTGCGGCTCACCGGCCGCCAGAGCGAGAGCCACGGATACAGCAGTGTCACCGCCCTCGCCGACATCGACCAGCACGAAACGGCCCGGATCCTCCGACTGCGCCGAACGCACCAACCCCCACACCGCAGCCCCGGCCAGATCGCAGACACCCTCCCCCGGCAATCCCACCGCACCGCGCGTAACGAACACCAACCGCCCATCCACAGACTGCAGTTGCGCAAGCGCCCGACACACCGCCGTCCGTGCAGCCTCCGCGTCCACACCTGCCTCAGGGCGCAGCACCGTCACATCACCCGGCACCGCCCCATCGCCCCGCACACCCGCCAACCGCACCCAGTCCACCTGGAACAACGACTCATGAACCGTCGGCCGGGCCACCGCCAACTGATCTGGCGCGACCTCCCTGAGGACCAGCGAACCGACCGTAGCAACCGGACGGCCCTGCTCATCGGCAGCCTCCAACGCGATGCCTTCGGCACCTCGGCGCGACAGCCGCACCCGCAGCCGAGAGGCACCCGTGGCATGCAGCGACACACCGGTCCACGCGAACGGCAGGCGCGTAGCCTCAGCGCCGTCCGCCAGCAACCCCGTCGCATGCAGGGCCGCGTCCAGCAGAGCAGGGTGCACCCCGAACCCGTCGACGCTCGTCTCCTCGGGCAGTGCGACCTCCGCGTACACGTCCTCACCACAGCTCCAAGCGGCCCTCAGCCCTTGGAACACCGGCCCATACTCCAGACCAGCCTCCGCCAGCCCCTCGTACAGGCCCCCCACATCCACCGGCACCGCACCCGCTGGCGGCCACTGCAGCAGATCGAAGGCACCCTCGAGCACTGCCGTGGAGAGGGTTCCTGTGGCGTGCAGAGTCCACTGGACGTCGTGGGCGTCGTCAGCGCGACTGTAGAGGCGTACCGCACGGCGCGCACCGGATTCGTCGGGCTCGTCCACGACGACGTGGATGACGATGCCACCGTTCTCGGGCAGCACGAGCGGCGCTTGGAGCGTCAGGTCTTCCAGCCGCTCGCAGCCGACCCGGTCGCCCGCGGCGATCGCCAGTTCCACCAGGCCCGTGCCCGGGAAGAGGACCGTGCCGCCGACCGCGTGATCCGCCAGCCACGGTTGGGATGCCAGTTCGAGGCGGCCGGTCAGCACCACACTGTCGGTGCCGGCCAGTGACACGGCCGCGCCCAGCAGCGCGTGCCCGGCGGGCTCCAGACCGGCCTCGGACATTCCGCCCAACTTGGCCGCGACCCAGGACTCGGACAAGTAGTCCAGGGTGTGGAACCAGTAGCGTTGCCTCTGGAAGGCGTAGGTGGGCAGGTCTACGCGGCGTGCTCCGGTGCCCGCGTAGAACGCCGCCCAGTCGACCGACCCGCCCCGCACGGCGATCCGAGCCAGCGCCGAGACCACCTCAGTGGCTTCCGGCCGGTCGCGGCGCAGCGCGGGCACGAACTCCGCGTCCTCGGCGGACTGCTGTGCCATCGCGGACAGGACGGCGTCCGGGCCGATCTCCAGGAACGTGGTAACACCCCTCGCCGCCAACTCCCGCACGGCGTCGGCGAACCGGACCGTTTCGCGGACATGCCGCACCCAGTACTCCGGATCCGCCAACTCGGCCCCACCCACCTCAGCACCGGTCAGCGTCGAGACGATCGGGATGACAGGCTCACCGAACTCCACCTCCCGCGCCACCGCCCGGAAATCATCGAGCATCGGCTCCATCAACGGCGAATGAAACGCATGCGACACCTTCAACCGGCTCGCCTTACGCCCCAAACCCTCGAAGTACTCCTGGACCCGCAGAACTTCCGACTCGACACCCGAAACAACCACCGCCGTCGGACCGTTCACCGCCGCGATACCGACACCGCCGACACCGACCAGCAGCGGACGCACCTCATCCTCCGCCGCCTGCACGGCGACCATCGCCCCGCCCTCGTCCAACACCTGCATCAACCGGCCCCGCGCCACAACCAACCGCGCCGCATCGACAAGTGACAGAACACCCGCCACATGCGCCGCCGCGAACTCACCGACCGAATGCCCCGCCAGATAATCCGGCCTGACACCCCACGACTCAAACAACCGGTACAGAGCGACCTCGATCGCGAACAACGCCGGCTGCGCGAACTCCGTACGACTCAGAACAAGCTCATCCGCACCCCACATCACCTCCCGCAACGGCACATCGATGACACCCAGCACCGCATCGAAAGCCTCCGCGAACACCGGAAACGCCTCATAAAGCTCCCGCCCCATACCAACCCGCTGCGCACCCTGCCCCGCAAACAAGAACGCCACCAGACCCCTGGAGCCCCGCACGCTCCCCTGCACCACACCGGCCGACGCCCGGCCCTCCGCCAACGCACCCAAACCCGCCAGCAACTCATCCCGACCCGCACCCACCACCGCAGCCCGGACATCCAGCACCGCCCGCGAACCCACCAGCGAGTACGCGACATCGAGCGGGCTCAGGCCAGGGGCTGATTCGAGGTGCGCCTTGAGGCGTCGGGCCTGACCCTGCAGGGCCTCCGGGGTCTTGCCAGAGATGAGAAGGGACACGGCGGGGAGGATGCTGTGTTCGCCCGGGGCTTCCTCGGGGCCCTCCGCCGGGGCCTGTTCAAGGATGACGTGGGCATTGGTGCCACTGATCCCGAACGACGACACACCCGCACGCCGCGGACGACCCGTCTCCGGCCACGGCCGCGACTCCGTCAACAAACGGACATGCCCCTGCGACCAATCCACCTGACGGGTCGGCTCATCCACATGAAGCGTCGCCGGCAGCACACCACGCCGGATCGCCTCCACCATCTTGATGATCCCCGAAACCCCCGCCGCCGCCTGCGTATGCCCCATGTTCGACTTGATCGAACCCAGCCACAACGGCCGCTCCACCGGACGATCCTGCCCATACGTCGCCAACAACGCCTGCGCCTCAATCGGATCACCCAACGTCGTCCCCGTCCCATGCGCCTCCACCGCATCGACGTGATCCGCAGCCAACTGGGCATTCGCCAACGCCTGACGAATCACACGAACCTGAGAAGGACCGTTCGGCGCCGTCAAACCATTACTCGCACCATCCTGATTCACCGCAATACCACGCACCACCGCCAGGACCGGATGCCCATTGGCACGCGCATCGGACAACCGCTCCACAAGCAGCATGCCCACACCCTCACCCCACGCCGTCCCGTCCGCCCCGGCGGCGAAGGACTTGCAGCGACCGCTGCGCGACAGGCCCCGCTGCCGGCTGAACTCCACGAAGGTCTCCGGCGTCGCCATCACGCAGACGCCTCCAACCAGGGCGAGGGTGCAGTCCCCCGAACGCAGCGCGTGCGCGGCGGAGTTGAGCGCGACCAGGGACGACGAGCAGGCCGTGTCCATGGTCACGGACGGGCCCTCGAGTCCCAGGGCGTAGGAGACGCGGCCGGAGGCGATGGAGCCGGTGTTCGCGTTGGCTGCGTAGTCGTGGTACATCATTCCGGCGAAGACGCCGGTGGACGAACCCTTCAACGTGGTCGGGTTGATCCCGGCCTGCTCGATCGCCTCCCAGGCGGTCTCCAACAGCAACCGCTGCTGCGGATCCATGACCAGCGCCTCGTTCGGCGCGATACCGAAGAGCGACGGGTCGAAAAGAGCGGCTTCGTGCAGGAAGCCTCCCTCGCGGACGTACGTCGTACCCGAGCGCTGCGCCTCTGGGTCGAAGAGTTGCTCGGCGTCCCAGCCGCGGTCGGCGGGGAAGCCGGTGACCGCGTCCACGCCGTCGGCCACCAGCTGCCACAGATCCTCCGGCGACTCCACCCCACCCGGATAACGGCAGCTCATCCCGATGATGGCGATGGGTTCACGGAGCGTGGCAGCGAGCTTCTTGTTCTGGGCACGCAGCCGCTCGCCCTCCTTCAACGCCGATCGGAGCGCGTCGACGAGCTTGTTCTGATCAGAGCCGACCATTACAGATCTCCCGTTTCCCCGCTGCCGAGCGCCAGGCTGATGAGGCTTTCGGCGTCCATGTCGTCGATCGAGTCCTCCCAGGCGACGTCGGCCTCGTCCGACCCTGTGTGTACGTCGCCGACGCCGCCGAGTTCGAGCAGGACGTCCAGCAGTCCCGCATGCCGCAGCCTGGTAAGTGGGATGGCCTGCAGTACCGCGCGGATCTCGGCCTCGCCCGCCCCCTCGGCGTTGCCGTTGTCGCCCACGTCCGGGATCAGTTCCGCTCGCACGTGTTCGGCGAGCGCCCGGGCGTTGGGGTAGTCGAAGACGAGCGTGGGCTGAAGCCGCAGGCCGGTGAGACCACCCAGTACGTTGCGGAACTCGACCGCGCTGAGCGAGTCGAAGCCCAGCTCGCTGAAGGCCCGGTCCGGGTCGATGGCGTCGGCGCCCACGTGGCCGAGGATCGTCGCGGCGTTCGTCCGGACGAGGTCCAGTAGCAGGGCTTCCTGTTCCTCAGCGGCGTGGCCGGTGAGCCGCTGCTCAAGGGTCGCCTCGGCAGCTTGCCCGCCGCCCGCCGTCGCGGCGCGCCGGGCGGGCGCGCGGACCAATCCCTGGAACAGGGCGGGTAGTTCATCGCCGACCGCGGCGAGTGCCTTGACGTTCAGGTTCATCGGGACCAGTGAGGGTGTGTCCGGCAGGGTTGTCGCCGCGTCGAACAATTCCAGGCCCTGCTCCGCGGTGAGGAGATGCACCCCAGTGCTACGCATCCGGTCGCTGTCGGCCTGGCTCAGCTCTCCCGCCATGCCGTCGGCCCACAGCCCCCAGGCCAGGGACTGTGCAGGCAGACCCTGCGCCCGGCGGTGGGCAGCGAGGCCGTCGAGGAAGGCGTTCGCTGCCGCGTAGTTGCCCTGGCCCGGATTGCCGAGCGTGCCCGCAGCTGAGGAGAAGAGAACGAACGCGGTCAGGTCCCTGTCCGCGGTCAGCTCATGCAGATTCCATGCCGCATCCGCCTTCGGCCGCAGCACCCGGTCCACCCGCTCCGGAGTGAGGGAGGCGATGACGCCGTCGTCCAGCACGCCGGCCGCATGCACCACCGCCGACAACTCCACATCCGCGATCAACGCAGCCAACGCCTCACGGTCCGCCACATCACACGCGGCCACCACCGCTTCAGCACCCAGGGCGGACAGCTCCCCCACCAACTCACTGATCCCTGGGGCCTTTTCACCCCGACGGCTGACCAGTAGCAGACGCCGCACCCCGTATCCGGTCACCAGGTGCCGGGCACACAACCCACCCAACGCACCACTCGCACCCGTCAGCAACACCACGCCCTCGGACGAGAAGACGGCCGGAGCCTGCTCGGCCACCACCACCGGCGTACGTACCAGCCGCGCACCATAGGCGAGACCATCACGCACCACGACCTGGGACTCACCTGAAGCAAGCGCCAACGCCACCGCGGCGTCGCCGGCTACATCGGTGTCCACATCGACGAGGACGAACCGGCCCGGATCCTCCGACTGCGCCGAACGCACCAACCCCCACACCGCAGCCCCGGCCAGATCACGAACATCCTCACCCGCCAGCCCCACCGCGCCTCGCGTGACAAGTACCAACTTGCCATCAGTGGACTGGAGTTGGCCGAGCGCCTGGTGCAAAGCCGAACGAACCTCACCCGTGCCGACGCCAGGAGCGGAACGCAGCACCGTCACATCACCCGGCATCGCCCCATCGCCCCGCACACCCGCCAGCCGCACCCAGTCCACCTGGAACAGCGACTCATGAACCACCGACCGGCCCACCGCCAATTGACCCGGGGGAACCTCCCGCAGGGAAAGCGCGTCGACGCTCGCCACCGCGCGGCCGGCGCCATCGGCGACCTGTAGCGCGACCGACTCTCCCGCAAAGGTGAGTCTCAACCGCACCCGAGTGGCAGCCACCGCGTGGAAGGACACCCCCGTCCATGCGAACGGCAGCCGAGCGGAACCACCGTCGCTGCCCTCGCGCAGCCCGATCGCGTGCAGACACGCATCCAACAGGGCCGGGTGCACCCCGAACCCGTCGACGCCCGTCTCTTCGGTCAGTGCGACCTCCGCGTACACCTCTTCACCACAACGCCACGCCGCCGTCAGTCCCTGGAACACCGGCCCATACTCCAGACCAGCCTCCGCCAGCCCTTCGTACAAACCCTGCACATCCACCGGCACCGCACCCGCTGGCGGCCACTGCACCAGATCGAAGTCCGGCCGTGGACCGGCATGGGTGAGCAGGCCCACGCCGTGGCGCACCCACTGCTCGTCCTGGCCCTCGGCACGCGAGTGAATGCCTACATGTCGGGAGCCCGTATCGTCGGATGCTCCGACGGACACCTGGACCTGGACTCCGCCACGCTCCGGAAGCATCAGCGGCGCCTCGAGCGTCAGCTCCTCCAGTCGGCTGCAGCCGACCTCGTCGCCAGCACGGATCGCCAGTTCCACCAGGCCCGTGCCCGGGAAGAGGACCGTGCCGCCGACCGCATGGTCCGCCAGCCACGGTTGCGCGGAGGTCGACAGACGCCCCGTCAGCACCACACCGTCGCTGTCAGCCAGCGTCATGGCCGCGCCCAGCAGCGCATGTCCGGAGGCCCCGATCCCCATCTCGGACAGGGCGGTGCCCGTCTCGACAGTGCTCTCCTGCCAGTAGCGTTGCCTCTGGAAGGCGTAGGTGGGCAGGTCTACGCGGCGTGCTCCGGTGCCCGCGTAGAACGCCGCCCAGTCGACCGACCCGCCCCGCACGGCGATCCGAGCCAGCGCCGAGACCACCTCAGTGGCTTCCGGCCGGTCGCGGCGCAGCGCGGGCACGAACTCCGCGTCCTCGGCGGACTGCTGTGCCATCGCGGACAGGACGGCGTCCGGGCCGATCTCCAGGAACGTGGTAACACCCCTCGCCGCCAACTCCCGCACGGCGTCGGCGAACCGGACCGTTTCGCGGACATGCCGCACCCAGTACTCCGGATCCGCCAACTCGGCCCCACCCACCTCAGCACCGGTCAGCGTCGAGACGATCGGGATGACAGGCTCACCGAACTCCACCTCCCGCGCCACCGCCCGGAAATCATCGAGCATCGGCTCCATCAACGGCGAATGAAACGCATGCGACACCCTCAACCGGCTCGCCTTACGCCCCAAACCCTCGAAGTACGCCTGGATCCGCAAGACTTCCGACTCGACACCCGAAACAACCACCGCCGTCGGACCGTTCACCGCCGCGATACCGACACCGCCGACACCGACCAGCAGCGGACGCACCTCATCCTCCGCCGCCTGCACGGCGACCATCGCCCCGCCCTCGTCCAACACCTGCATCAACCGGCCCCGCGCCACAACCAACCGCGCCGCATCGACAAGTGACAGAACACCCGCCACATGCGCCGCCGCGAACTCACCGACCGAATGCCCCGCCAGATAATCCGGCCTGACACCCCACGACTCAAACAACCGGTACAGAGCGACCTCGATCGCGAACAACGCCGGCTGCGCAAACTCCGTACGACTCAGAACAAGCTCATCCGCACCCCACATCACCTCCCGCAACGGCACATCGATGACATCCAGCACCGCATCGAAAGCCTCCGCGAACACCGGAAACGCCTCATAAAGCTCCCGCCCCATACCAACCCGCTGCGCACCCTGCCCCGCAAACAAGAACGCCGCCAGACCCCTGGAGCCCCGCACGCTCCCCTGCACCACACCGGCCGACGCCCGGCCCTCCGCCAACGCACCCAAACCCGCCAGCAACTCATCCCGACCCGCACCCACCACCGCGAGACGGTGGTCCATGGTGGATCGGGCGGTGGACAGTGAGTAGGCGACGTCCACTGGTCGCACGGCCGGGTCGCTCTCCACGTAGTCGCGCAGGCGTTCGGCCTGAGCCCGCAGGGCCTCGTCCGTCTTCGCCGACAACAGCCACGACACGGCGGGGAGGATGCTGTGTTCGCCCGGGGCTTCCTCGGGGCCCTCCGCCGGGGCCTGTTCAAGGATGACGTGGGCATTGGTGCCACTGATCCCGAACGACGACACACCCGCACGCCGCGGACGACCCGTCTCCGGCCACGGCCGCGACTCCGTCAACAAACGGACATGCCCCTGCGACCAATCCACCTGACGGGTCGGCTCATCCACATGAAGCGTCGCCGGCAGCACACCACGCCGGATCGCCTCCACCATCTTGATGATCCCCGAAACCCCCGCCGCCGCCTGCGTATGCCCCATGTTCGACTTGATCGAACCCAGCCACAACGGCCGCTCCACCGGACGATCCTGCCCATACGTCGCCAACAACGCCTGCGCCTCAATCGGATCACCCAACGTCGTCCCCGTCCCATGCGCCTCCACCGCATCGACGTGATCCGCAGCCAACTGGGCATTCGCCAACGCCTGACGAATCACACGAACCTGAGAAGGACCGTTCGGCGCCGTCAAACCATTACTCGCACCATCCTGATTCACCGCAATACCACGCACCACCGCCAGGACCGGATGCCCATTGGCACGCGCATCGGACAACCGCTCCACAAGCAGCATGCCCACACCCTCACCCCACGCCGTCCCGTCCGTCGACGCCGCGAACGACTTGCACCGCCCGTCAGGAGCAAGCCCCCGCTGCCGGCTGAACTCCACGAACGCTTCCGGCGTCGCCATCACCGCGACACCACCGGCCAACGCCAGCGAACACTCCCCCGACCGCAACGCCTGCACCGCCAAATGCAACGCCACCAACGACGACGAACACGCCGTATCGATCGTGACGGCAGGACCTTCCAGACCAAAGACATAGGACACACGGCCGGAGGCAACGGATCCGGCATTCGTGTTGTCCTGATAATCGTGGTACATCATTCCGGCGAAGACGCCGGTGGACGAACCCTTCAACGTGGCAGGGTCGATACCCGCCCGCTCGAACGCCTCCCACGACGCCTCCAACAGCAACCGCTGCTGCGGATCCATACCAAGTGCCTCATTCGGGGAAATACCGAAGAAGGCCGGATCGAAGTCACCAGCACCGTGCAGGAATCCACCGTGCCTGACGTAACTCGTGTTCGGACGCTCGGAGTTGGGATCGTACAGCTCGTCGATATTCCAGCCACGGTTCGTCGGGAACTCCGACACCGCATCCACGCCGTCGGCCACCAGCCGCCACAGATCCTCCGACGACTCCACCCCACCCGGATAACGGCAGCTCATCCCGACGATCACCACCGGATCGTCGTCGGTGACAGCCACGTTGGTGACGCCGCCAGCGGTGTCGCCGCCGGTGCCGGTGACCTCTTGGAGCAGGTGCCGGGCGAGCACGACAGGGCTGGGGTAGTCGAAGACGAGGGTGGCGGGTAGGCGCCGGCCGACGGCCTCGCCCAGACCGTTGCGGAACTCGACCGCGCTGAGCGAGTCGAAGCCCAGCTCGCTGAAGGCCCGGTCCGGGTCGATGGCGTCCGGGCCCGCGTGGCCAAGAGTAGCCGCGGCCGCAGCCCGGACGAGGCCGAGGATCTCGACCTCCTGCGCCTCTGGGGACATCCCTGCGAGCCCCTGGGCCAGGGCGCTCACGGTGCCCGTCATACCACTGACGACACGACGGACCGGGCGGTGGACCAGGCCGCGGAAGAGTTCGGGCAGTTCGGCGCCACCACCCGCGCCGTTAAGTGCCTTGACATCCAGGTGGATGGGAAGGAGGGCGGGCGTGTCCGGCACGGTTACCGCCGCGTCGAACAGCTCCAGGCCGCGCTCCGGGGTGAGCGCGTGAACGCCGGCGCTGTTCATCCGGTCGATGTCGACCTGGCTCAGCTCGCCCGCCATGCCGACGGCCCACAGCCCCCAGGCCAGGGACTGCGCAGGCAGACCCTGCGCCTGCCGGTGGGTCGCCAGGGCGTCCAGGAACGTATTGGCGGCGGCATAGTTGCCCTGCCCCGGATTCCCCAGCGTTCCAGCAGCCGACGAGAACAACACGAACGCCCTCAGATCCTTCTCCGCAGTCAACTCGTGCAGGTTGAGGGCCGCGTCCACCTTCGGACGCAACACCCCATCCACCCGCTCCGGAGTCAGCGAAGCAATCATCCCGTCGTCCAGGACACCGGCCGCATGCACCACACCCGACAGGTCGACGTCCGCGATGAGCGCCGCCAGCGCCTCGCGATCGGCGGCGTCACAGGCGGCCACCCTCACCTCCGCGCCCAGAGCCCGCAGCTCCGACGCCAACTCCACTATGCCCGGGGCCCGTTCACCCCGACGGCTGACCAGCAACAGACGACGCACACCATGCCCGGACACCAGATGCCGGGCGAACAAACCGCCCAACACACCACTCGCACCCGTCAGCAACACCACGCCCTCGGACGAGAAGACGGCCGGAGCCTGCTCGGCCACCACCACCGGCGTACGCACCAGCCGCGCACCATAGGCGAGACCATCACGCACCACGACCTGGGACTCACCTGAAGCAAGCGCCAACGCCACCGCGGCGTCGCCGGCTACATCGGTGTCCACATCGACGAGGACGAACCGGCCCGGATCCTCCGACTGCGCCGAACGCACCAACCCCCACACCGCAGCCCCGGCCAGATCGCAGACACCCTCCCCCGGCAATCCCACCGCACCGCGCGTAACGAACACCAACCGCCCATCCACAGACTGCAGTACGGCGAGCGCACGGTGCACCGCCGAACGCACCGCCGCAGCGTCCGTGCCAGGGGCGACAGGCAGCACCGTCACATCACCCGGCACCAATCCGCCCTGCGGATTCTCGGGCAGTCGTACCCAGTCCACCTGGAACAGCGACTCATGGAACGCCGACCGGGCCACCGCCAACTGATCCGCCGATACCTCCCTAAGAACCAGCAAGCCGACCGTGGCCACCGGACGGCCCTGTTCGTCGGCGACCTCGAGGGAGACACCCTCGTCGCCCTCAGGGGAGAGCCGTACCCGAAGCCGGGCGGCGCCGGTGGCGTGCAGGGAGACCCCGGCCCATGCGAAGGGCAGGCGCACTGCCTCGGTAGCTCCCGCCAGCAGCCCGGTCGCGTGCAGGCACGCATCCAGCAGCGCCGGATGCACCCCGAACCCGTCGACACTCGTCTGCTCGGGCAGCTCGACCTCGGCATACACGTCCGCACCGGAGCGCCAAGCGGCCGTCAGCCCTTGGAACACCGGCCCATACTCCAGACCGGCCTCCGCGAGGGTGTCGTACATCCCGGCCAGATCGACCTTCTCGGCACCGTGCGGCGGCCATTGGGCCAGGTCGAAGGCGGGCGCCTGGGCTCCGGCGGACAAAAGACCGGTTGCGTGGTGCGCCCAGGGCTGCTCCTCGCCATCGGGGCGGGCGTGCACCTGCACCGAACGCGTGCCGTCCTCGGCGGCGTTGCCCACCACCACCTGTACGGCGGCCCCGCCCCGCTCCGGCAGTACCAGCGGCGCCTGGAGCGTCAGTTCCTCCAGTCGGTCGCAGCCGACCCGGTCGCCCGCGGCGATCGCCAGTTCCACCAGGCCCGTGCCCGGGAAGAGGACCGTGCCGCCGACCGCGTGATCGGCCAGCCACGGTTGCGCGGAGGTCGACAACCGGCCGGTCAGCACCACACCGTCAGTGACCGGCGAAGCCAGCACGGCACCGAGCAGTGGGTGCGCAGCCCGGTCCAGGCCGGCCGACGTGACTCCGCCGGCGTCCGCTCCCGCCCAGGCATCGGCCCAGTAGTCCAGGGTGTGGAACCAGTAGCGTTGCCTCTGGAAGGCGTAGGTGGGCAGGTCTACGCGGCGTGCTCCGGTGCCCGCGTAGAACGCCGCCCAGTCGACCGACCCGCCCCGCACGGCGATCCGAGCCAGCGCCGAGACCACCTCAGTGGCTTCCGGCCGGTCGCGGCGCAGCGCGGGCACGAACTCCGCGTCCTCGGCGGACTGCTGTGCCATCGCGGACAGGACGGCGTCCGGGCCGATCTCCAGGAACGTGGTAACACCCCTCGCCGCCAACTCCCGCACGGCGTCGGCGAACCGGACCGTTTCGCGGACATGCCGCACCCAGTACTCCGGATCCGCCAACTCGGCCCCACCCACCTCAGCACCGGTCAGCGTCGAGACGATCGGGATGACAGGCTCACCGAACTCCACCTCCCGCGCCACCGCCCGGAAATCATCGAGCATCGGCTCCATCAACGGCGAATGAAACGCATGCGACACCTTCAACCGGCTCGCCTTACGCCCCAAACCCTCGAAGTACTCCTGGACCCGCAGAACTTCCGACTCGACACCCGAAACAACCACCGCCGTCGGACCGTTCACCGCCGCGATACCGACACCGCCGACACCGACCAGCAGCGGACGCACCTCATCCTCCGCCGCCTGCACGGCGACCATCGCCCCGCCCTCGTCCAACACCTGCATCAACCGGCCCCGCGCCACAACCAACCGCGCCGCATCGACAAGTGACAGAACACCCGCCACATGCGCCGCCGCGAACTCACCGACCGAATGCCCCGCCAGATAATCCGGCCTGACACCCCACGACTCAAACAACCGGTACAGAGCGACCTCGATCGCGAACAACGCCGGCTGCGCGAACTCCGTACGACTCAGAACAAGCTCATCCGCACCCCACATCACCTCCCGCAACGGCACATCGATGACACCCAGCACCGCATCGAAAGCCTCCGCGAACACCGGAAACGCCTCATAAAGCTCCCGCCCCATACCAACCCGCTGCGCACCCTGCCCCGCAAACAAGAACGCCACCAGACCCCTGGAGCCCCGCACGCTCCCCTGCACCACACCGGCCGACGCCCGGCCCTCCGCCAACGCACCCAAACCCGCCAGCAACTCATCCCGACCCGCACCCACCACCGCAGCCCGGACATCCAGCACCGCCCGCGAACCCACCAGCGAGTACGCGACATCGAGCGGGCTCAGGCCAGGGGCTGATTCGAGGTGCGCCTTGAGGCGTCGGGCCTGACCCTGCAGGGCCTCCGGGGTCTTGCCAGAGATGAGAAGGGACACGGCGGGGAGGATGCTGTGTTCGCCCGGGGCTTCCTCGGGGCCCTCCGCCGGGGCCTGTTCAAGGATGACGTGGGCATTGGTGCCACTGATCCCGAACGACGACACACCCGCACGCCGCGGACGACCCGTCTCCGGCCACGGCCGCGACTCCGTCAACAAACGGACATGCCCCTGCGACCAATCCACCTGACGGGTCGGCTCATCCACATGAAGCGTCGCCGGCAGCACACCACGCCGGATCGCCTCCACCATCTTGATGATCCCCGAAACCCCCGCCGCCGCCTGCGTATGCCCCATGTTCGACTTGATCGAACCCAGCCACAACGGCCGCTCCACCGGACGATCCTGCCCATACGTCGCCAACAACGCCTGCGCCTCAATCGGATCACCCAACGTCGTCCCCGTCCCATGCGCCTCCACCGCATCGACGTGATCCGCAGCCAACTGGGCATTCGCCAACGCCTGACGAATCACACGAACCTGAGAAGGACCGTTCGGCGCCGTCAAACCATTACTCGCACCATCCTGATTCACCGCAATACCACGCACCACCGCCAGGACCGGATGCCCATTGGCACGCGCATCGGACAACCGCTCCACAAGCAGCATGCCCACACCCTCACCCCACGCCGTCCCGTCCGTCGACGCCGCGAACGACTTGCACCGCCCGTCAGGAGCAAGCCCCCGCTGCCGGCTGAACTCCACGAACGCTTCCGGCGTCGCCATCACCGCGACACCACCGGCCAACGCCAGCGAACACTCCCCCGACCGCAACGCCTGCACCGCCAAATGCAACGCCACCAACGACGACGAACACGCCGTATCGATCGTGACGGCAGGACCTTCCAGACCAAAGACATAGGACACACGGCCGGACGCGATGGCGCCGGTACCGCTGTTCGCGGCGTAGTCGTGGTACATCATTCCGGCGAAGACGCCGGTGGACGAACCCTTCAACGTGGCAGGGTCGATACCCGCCCGCTCGAACGCCTCCCACGACGCCTCCAACAGCAACCGCTGCTGCGGATCCATACCAAGCGCCTCGTTCGGGGAAATACCGAAGAAGGCCGGATCGAAGTCACCAGCACCGTGCAGGAATCCACCGTGCCTGACGTAACTCGTGTTCGGACGCTCGGAGTTGGGATCGTACAGCTCGTCGATATTCCAGCCACGGTTCGTCGGGAACTCCGACACCGCATCCACGCCGTCGGCCACCAGCCGCCACAGATCCTCCGACGACTCCACCCCACCCGGATAACGGCAGCTCATCCCGACGATCACCACCGGATCGTCGTCGAGGGCGGTGGCCGGTGCCGTCGCGGGCGCGTCCGTGTCCTGGCCAGAGAGCTCCTCCAGGATGTGGCGGGCTGCGTCGGCCGGGCTCGGGTGGTCGAAGACGAGGGTGGCGGGCAGCCGCAGACCGGTGTCCTCGTTGAGGCCGTTGCGCAGTTCGACGGCGGCCAGGGAGTCCACGCCGAGTTCCCGGAAGGCGCGCTCAGGCTCGATCGCCCGGGCGTCGGGGAAGCCGAGGACAACGGCCGCCCGGTTGAGGACCAGGTCGAGCAGTACCTGCGGGTGCTCTTCCTCCGGCAGCGCGCCGAGCCGCCGCTTCAGCGTGCCGACCTCGGCCCCGGGTGCGCCCGTGCTGCGACGCCGCCGGGCGCCTGCGGGGACGAGCCCGCGCAGCAGAGCAAGCATGTCCTCGCCCTGGGAACGCAGGGCGGCCATGTCGAACTTGACAGGGACGAGGGTGGTTTCGGTGGTGTGCCGCGCAGCGTCGAACAGCGCGAGGCCCTCCTCGGGGGTGAGCGCTTGGATGCCGCCCTTGGATATCCGCCCGCGCTCCGCCTCATCGAGGGTGTCGGCCATGCCGACGGCCCACAGCCCCCAGGCCAGGGACTGAGCAGGCAGACCGACCGACCCGCGGTGGGCGGCCAGGGCGTCAAGGAAGGTGTTGGCGGCGGCGTAGTTGCCCTGGCCAGGGGCGCCCAGGGTGCCGGATCCGGAGGAGAAGAGGACGAAGGCGGACAGGTTCTTTCCGACCGTCAACTCGTGCAGGTTGAGGGCCGCGTCCACCTTTGGACGCAGCACCCGGTCCACTCGCTCGGGAGTGAGGGAGGCGATGACGCCGTCGTCGAGTACACCGGCCGCATGGACCACTGCGGACAGGTCGACGTCCGCGATGAGCGCCGCCAGCGCCTCGCGATCGGCGGCGTCACAGGCGGCCACCCTCACCTCCGCGCCCAGAGCCCGCAGTTCCGACGCCAACTTCGCCATGCCCGGGGCTCGTTCACCCCGACGGCTGACCAGCAACAGACGACGCACACCATGCCCGGACACCAGATGCCGCGCGAACAAACCGCCCAACACACCACTCGCACCCGTCACCAACACCGTCCCCCCGGCCGAGAAGGCCGGGGCCCGCTCGTTCACCTCCAGGGGCATACGCGCCAGCCGGGCACCATACGCCTTGCCATCACGCACGACGACCTGCGGTTCGCCCGTCGCCAGTGCGAGGGGGACAGCAGCGTCCTCGCCCTCGCCGACATCGACCAGCACGAAACGGCCCGGATCCTCCACCTGCGCCGAACGCACCAACCCCCATACGGCAGCCCCGGCCAAATCCGTGACATCCTCACCCGGCAACGCCACCGCCCCCCGGGTAACGAACACCAACCGCCCCTCAGCCGACTGCAGTACGGCGAGCGCACGGTGCACCGCCGAACGCACCGCCGCAGCGTCCGTGCCAGGGGTGCTGGTGAAGACCGCGGCGGGCGGCTGAGCCTCGGACGCGCCCGCCGGGAGGGGGGTCCACTCGACGTGATACAGGGAGTCGTGGAAACCGCTCCCGGTGGCGGCCAGTTGCTCCTCAGAGATCGGCCGCAGCACCAAGGACTCGACGGTGGCCACCGGGCGCCCGTCGGAGTCGGCCAGGTCCAGGGCGACACCCGTACCTGTCGGCGTCAGCCGTGCCCGTACGGCGGTGGCTCCCGCCGCGTGCAGGGTGACCCCGGACCAGGCGAAGGGCAGCGCCGCCTGCCCACCGGTGATCCCGGTGAAGCCGACGGCGTGCAGGACCGCGTCGAGGACGGCCGGGTGCAGGCCCAGCCGCTCCGCGTCCTTGTGCCCCTGTTCGGGCAGGGCGACCTCGGCGTACACCGTGTCGCCGTCCCGCCAGGCTGCTTTCAGGCCCTGGAACACCGGGCCGTACTGGAGACCGAGGCCAGCGAGGTCCGGGTAGAGGCCGGTCGCGTCGAGCGGTTGCGCACCGGGGGGCGGCCACTGGGTCAGGTCGGCGCGTTCGCGGGCCGCGCCACGCGTCAGGACACCGGCAGCGTGGCGGGTCCACGGGGCCTCAGCGGAGGGGCGACCGTGTACGGTCAGCGATCGGGTACCGGAGGCGTCGGCCGCCGCGACGGCGACCTGTACCTGCACGGCACCGTGCTCGGGCAGGGCGAGCGGCGCCTCCAGGGTCAGCTCCTCGAGGACGTCGCAGCCGACCTGGTCGCCGGCGCGTACGGCCAGTTCGACGAAGCCTGTGCCGGGGAACAGCACGGTGCCACCGACCACGTGGTCGGCCAGCCACGGTTGCGCGGACGTCGACAGCCGACCCGTCAGCAGCACACCGTCGCTGTCGGCCAGCGTCACCGCGGCACCGAGCAGCGGATGGTCGGCGGCGTCGAGGCCGACGGAGGCGACGTCTCCGGCGCCGTTCTCGGGCGTGATCCAGTAGTGGCCGCGCTGGAAGACGTAGGTCGGCAGGTCGACCCGGCCCGCCCCGCGCCCGGCGAACACGCCCGCCCAGTCCACGGCCGCACCGCGCACGTGCAACTGTCCGACTGCCGCGAGAACGGCGCCCGCTTCCGGCCGGTTGCGGCGCAGCGCGGGCACGAACTCAGCGTCCTCGGCGGACTGCTGTGCCATCGCGGACAGGACGGCGTCCGGGCCGATCTCCAGGAAACGGGTGACGCCCTCCGCCTCCAGGACACCTACGGCGTCGGCGAACCGGACCGTTTCGCGGACATGCCGCACCCAGTACTCCGGATCCGCCAACTCGGCCCCGCCCACCTCAGCACCGGTCAGCGTCGAGACGATCGGGATGACAGGCTCACCGAACTCCACCTCCCGCGCCACCGCCCGGAAATCATCGAGCATCGGCTCCATCAACGGCGAATGAAACGCATGCGACACCTTCAACCGGCTCGCCTTACGCCCCAGACCCTCGAAGTACGCCTGGATCCGCAAGACTTCCGCCTCGACACCCGAAACAACCACCGCCGTCGGACCGTTCACCGCCGCGATACCGACACCGCCGACGCCGACCAGCAGCGGACGCACCTCATCCTCCGCCGCCTGCACGGCGACCATCGCCCCGCCCTCGTCCAACACCTGCATCAACCGGCCCCGCGCCACAACCAACCGCGCCGCATCGACAAGTGACAGAACACCCGCCACATGCGCCGCCGCGAACTCACCGACCGAATGCCCCGCCAGATAATCCGGCCTGACACCCCACGACTCAACGAGCCGATACAACGCCACCTCAACCGCGAACAACGCCGGCTGCGCAAACTCCGTACGACTCAGAACAAGCTCATCCGCACCCCACATCACCTCCCGCAACGGCACATCGATGACACCCAGCACCGCATCGAAAGCCTCCGCGAACACCGGAAACGCCTCATAAAGCTCCCGCCCCATACCAACCCGCTGCGCACCCTGCCCCGCAAACAAGAACGCCACCAGACCGTCGGAAACGGTGCCACGCAGGATCTCGGTGCGGGTCTCGTCGGCGGCGAGGGCGGTCAGCGCGGTCACGGCCGCGTCCCGGTCCGCGGCGAGGACGACCGCGCGGTGTTCCAGCGCGGTACGGGTGGTCGCGAGGGAGTGGCTCAGGTCGAGTGGGGCCAGGTCGGTGCGCTCGGCGACGTGGGCGCCGACGCGGTCGGCCTGGGCGCGCAGGGCGTCGGCGCTGCGGGCGGAGACGAGCCACGGCAGCGGGACGTCGGCCGGCCAGGCGAGCGGGGCCGGTGCGGGGGGCTCGGTGTCGTCCTGGGCGGGCGCGGGCGGCTCCTCCAGTACGAGATGCGCGTTGGTGCCGCTGACGCCGAACGCCGAGACGGCGGCCCGGCGGGGCTGCTCGCCGCGCGGCCAGGGGCGGGACTCGGTGAGCAGCTCGACGTTGCCCGCGTGCCAGTCGACGTGGGTGGACGGCCGGTCGATGTGCAGGGTGCGCGGCATGGTCTCGTGCCGCATCGCCATGACCAGCTTGATGATGCCGCCGACGCCGGCCGCGGCCTGGGCGTGGCCGATGTTCGACTTCAAAGAGCCCAGCCACAACGGCCGGTCCTCGGGCCGGTTCTGCCCGTACGTGGCGAGCAGCGCCTGCGCCTCGATCGGGTCACCGAGGGTGGTGCCCGTGCCGTGGCCCTCGGCCAGGTCGATTTGAGTGGCGGAGACGCCGGCGGCGCTGAGCGCCTCGCGGATGACACGCTGCTGGGAGGGGCCGTTGGGGGCGGTCAGGCCGTTGCTGGCGCCGTCCTGGTTGACGGCCGTGCCCTTGACCACGGCGAGCACCGGGTGGCCGTTGGCGCGGGCGTCGGAGAGGCGTTCGAGCACAAGGATGCCGGCGCCCTCGGCCCAGCCGGTGCCGTCGGCGGCATCGGCGTAGGCCTTGGCGCGGCCGTCGGCGGCCAGTCCGCCCTGCCGGGCCATGCCGATGAAGGGGCCCGGGGTGGACATCACCATGACGCCGCCGGCCAGTGCGAGGCTGCACTCGCGTTCGCGCAGTGCCTGGGCGGCAAGGTGGACGGCCACCAGCGACGACGAGCAGGCCGTGTCCACGGTCACCGACGGGCCTTCCAGTCCCAGGGCGTAGGAGACGCGGCCGGCGATGACAGCGGCGACGGCGGCCGTGCCCATGAAGGGGCCGGCCGCTTCGGGGGCGGCGTTGAGCAGGTCTCCGTAGTCCTGGAAACCGGATCCCGCGAAGACGGCGACCTGGCCGCCGCGCACCGAGTCGGCGGGGATACCGGCTCGCTCCAGGGCTTCCCAGGACAGCTCCAGCATCAGCCGCTGCTGCGGGTCCATGGCCACGGCCTCACGCGGCGAGATACCGAAGAAAGCGGGGTCGAACTCGGCCGCCCCGTCGATGAATCCGCCGCGCCGGGCGAAATCGAGGTCGGCGACGGAGTCCAGGTTCCAGCCGCGGTCGGCCGGGAAGGGGCCGACCGCGTCGACACCGTCGGCCACCAGCCGCCACAGCTCCTCGGGGGAGGTCACTCCGCCCGGGTAGCGGCAGCTCATGGCCACGATCGCGATCGGGTCCTGCTCCCTGGCCTCGTACTCCTGGAGCCTGCGACGGGTCTGGGCCAGGTCGGCGGTGACCCGCTTGAGGTACCCGAGGAGTTTCTGATCGTCAGCCATCTGCCCGCCTCGCAACGTCCTTGGGAATACGCACGGTTCCGGTGGTTCGCATGGATCCAGCCGTTTGCATGGATCCGGTGGTTCGAACGGTTCTCGTCATGACCGGTCGGGGCCGGTCCTGGTGGAGCGGGGCTGCTCAGGCAAGGCCGAGCTCCTTGTCGATGAAGGCGAGTACGTCGTCGGCGCTCGCGTCATCGGCGAGCTGCCCGTCCGGCGACGAACCCGCACCGCTCCCGGTGAGCCGGGCAGTGAGGACCTGCAGCCGGCCGGGTATGCGGTGCCGATCGACGTCCTCGGACGGCAGGGCGGCCAGGGTCTCCTCAAGCCGGTCGAGGTCCGCGAGGACGGCGAGGACGCCGCCGTCGGCGTGCGGACACAGCTCGCCGTGCAGGTGGGCGGCGAGCGCGTCCGGGGTCGCGTGGTCGAAGACCAGCGTGGCCGACAACCGCAGCCCGGTCGTTGCCGACAGCGCCTGTACGAGGCTGGTGGCGGCCACCGAGTCGAAGCCCAGGTCGGTGAAGGGCCGGGCCGGGTCAAGGGCGGCAGGTTCGTCGTAGCCGAGCAGGGCTGCCACGTGGGTGTGCACGAGGTCCAGGACCGCCCGGCCCTGCTGCCCTTCGGACAGCTCCTTCAGCCGCGCGGCGAAGTCCGCCCCGTCGCGGCCGGTGCCGCCCTGTGCCGGGCCCGCGTCGCGGGCGTCCCGGGCCTCGGGCACCGCGTCGACCAGCGGACGGGGGTGGGCCAGGGTGTAGACGGGGGTGAAGCGCGCCCAGTCCAGATCGGCGACAACGAGGTGCGCCAGGTCGCGGTCGAGGATGCGGCCGAGCGCGGCGGTGGCGAGGCCGGGGTCCATCGGCGGGGTGCCGATCCGGCTGAGCGCGGCGCCGAGTTCGGCGTCGACCATGCCCCCGTCCCAGGCGCCCCAGGCGACGGAGGTCGCGGTGGCGCCGCGGGCGCGGCGGGCACGGGCGAGAGCGTCGAGGCAGGCGTTGGCACTGCCGTATGCGGCCTGTCCGGTGCTGCCCCAGACCGCCGATCCGGAGGAGAACAGCACGAAGGCGTCCAGCGGGCGGTCACCGATGAGTTCGTCGAGGTGGTGTGCGCCGCCCGCCTTGGCGTCGGCGACGGCGGCGAACTCCTCCAGGCTCACGTCGGACAGTGGGGCGATGCGCTGCATGACGCCAGCCGCGTGCACTACCGCGGTCAGTGGCTGGTCGTCGGGGATGTCGGCAAGCAGGCGACGTACGGCCTCGCGGTCGCCGACGTCGCACGCCACAACGGTGGCCCGGGTGCCGCACGCGGCCAGCTCGTCGACCAGGTCGGCGACACCGTCGGCGTCCGGTCCGCGTCGGCTGGTCAGCAGCAGGTGTTCGGCGCCGCGGTCAGCGAGCAGCCGGGCCACGTGGGCGCCGAGTCCGCCGGTGCCGCCGGTGATCAGGGTCGTACCGCGTGGAGCCCAGGCACGGACGGCGGGCAGCTCGGCGAGCGGGGTCCGGACCATACGGCGGCCAAACACCCGGCCGCCGCGCAGGGCGAGTTGGTCCTCGTCGCCGGGCGCGGCCAACACCCGGCACAGCTGCGCCACGGTCTCGGCGTCGACGTCGGTCGGCAGATCGATCAGCCCGCCCCAGCGCTCGGGCAGGTCGAGGGCGAGCGAGGAGCCGAGGCCCCACACGGCCGCCTGCGCGGGGTCGGCGCTCTCGCCCGCAGGGGCGGCGGCGACCGCCTGGGCGGTGACGCACCACAGCGGGGCGTCGAGTGCGGCGTCCTCGAGAGCCTGCACGAGGGTGACGGTGGCCGCGGTGCCGCGCGACAGTGAACGGTGGCGTGGGTGGGGGCGCGCGTCGAGGCCAAGCAGCGAGAGGACTCCGGCCGGATTCGTGCAGGCGCGCAGCCGACCGGCGAGCTCCGGTCGCCCCTGGTCGCCGATCTCGAGCCGTACGGTCCGCACACCCTGCGCGGCGAGCCCCTCGGAGACGGCGCGGACGCGCGGATCGTCGGTGCGTCCTTCGGGCACGGCGAGCAGCCAGGTGCCGTCCGGTGCGGTGCGCTCGCCGGCGGGCGGCGTAACGGGCTGCCAGTCGACGCGGTAGCACCAGGAGTCCGTACGGGCCTCGTCGCGCTGTCGGCGTCGCCAGTCCTTCAGCGCGGGCAGCACCTCGCCCAGCGCCAGTGCCGGTACGCCCATCCGGTCGGCCAGCGTGACCGTGTCCGTCCGTTCCAGTGTGTTCCAGACGGCCGTGTCCACGGCGTCCGCGGAGACGGGCGTGGCACCGGCTGCCTCCGGGTCCCGCCAGAACCAGCGGCGCTGGAAGGCGTACGTGGGCAGGTCGACGACCCCGGCGCCACGCCCGGCGAAGAAGGCTCGCCAGTCGACGGTGACGCCTCGGCAGTGGGCCAGTGCGACGGCGGCGACCAACTCGGCCTCCTCCGGCCGGTCGCGGCGCAGTACCGGTACGAACTCAGCGTCCTCGGCGGACTGCTGTGCCATCGCGGACAGGACGGCGTCCGGGCCGATCTCCAGGAACGTGGTAACACCCCTCGCCGCCAACTCCCGCACGGCGTCGGCGAACCGGACCGTTTCGCGGACATGCCGCACCCAGTACTCCGGATCCGCCAACTCGGCTCCACCCACCTCAGCACCGGTCAGCGTCGAGACGATCGGGATGACAGGCTCACCGAACTCCACCTCCCGCGCCACCGCCCGGAAATCATCGAGCATCGGCTCCATCAACGGCGAATGAAACGCATGCGACACCCTCAACCGGCTCGCCTTACGCCCCAAACCCTCGAAGTACGCCTGGACCCGCAAGACTTCCGCCTCGACACCCGAAACAACCACCGCCGTCGGACCGTTCACCGCCGCGATACCGACACCGCCGACGCCGACCAGCAGCGGACGCACCTCATCCTCCGCCGCCTGCACGGCGACCATCGCCCCGCCCTCGTCCAACACCTGCATCAACCGGCCCCGCGCCACAACCAACCGCGCCGCATCGACAAGCGACAGAACACCCGCCACATGCGCCGCCGCGAACTCACCGACCGAATGCCCCGCCAGATAATCCGGCCTGACACCCCACGACTCAACGAGCCGATACAACGCCACCTCGATCGCGAACAACGCCGGCTGCGCAAACTCCGTACGACTCAGAACGAGTTCATCCGCACCCCACACCACCTCCCGCAACGGCACATCGACGACACCCAGCACCGCATCGAAAGCCTCCGCGAACACCGGAAACGCCTCATAAAGCTCCCGCCCCATACCAACCCGCTGCGCACCCTGCCCCGCAAACAAGAACGCCACCAGACCGTCGGAGCGGGACGCGTCGCTCCGTACGACGCCGGATGACGGCCGGCCCTCCGCCAGGGCGGTGAGCCTGCGGAGCAGTTCGGTGCGGTCGGTGGCGATGACGGCCGCCCGGTCCTGGAGGGCCGTACGGGTCGTGGCCAGGGAGTGGCCGAGGTCGAGAAGGGTCGGCCGGTCATCGGCTTCGGCACGGGCGATCAGGCGGCGCGCCTGATCGCGCAGGGCGTCTGGGCCCTTGCCGGAGAGGACGACGGGGACGATCTCGGCGGCGCCGGCGGTCGGCTCGTCCGGCGTAGGCTCCTCGGCGGGCGGCGCCTCCTCGATGATGACGTGACCGTTCGTTCCGCTGAAACCGAACGACGAGACCCCGGCACGACGCGGGCGCCCAGGGGTGGCGGGCCACTTCCTCGACTCGGTGAGGAGCTGGATCGCGCCTGCGGACCAGTCGACCTTGGCGCTGGGCTCGTCCACGTGCAGGGTCTTGGGCAGAACGCCGTGCCGCAGCGCCTCGACGACCTTGATGATGCCGCCGACGCCGGCCGCGGCCTGGGCGTGGCCGATGTTCGACTTCAAAGAGCCCAGCCACAACGGCCGGTCCTCGGGCCGGTTCTGCCCGTACGTGGCGAGCAGCGCCTGCGCCTCGATCGGGTCACCGAGGGTGGTGCCCGTGCCGTGCGCCTCCACCGCATCGACCTGGTCGGCGGTCAACTGTGCTGAGGCGAGGGCCTGTTGGACGACGCGGCGCTGGGAGGGCCCGTTGGGGGCGGAGATGCCGTTGCTGGCGCCGTCCTGGTTGACGGCGGAGCCGCGGACCACGGCCAGGACCGGGTGGCCGTTGGCGCGGGCGTCGGAGAGACGCTCGACGAGGAGCATGCCCACGCCCTCGCCCCAGCCGGTGCCGTCGGCGGCCTGGGCGAATGACTTGCAGCGGCCGTCGGGGGAAAGCCCGCGGTCCTGGCTGAAGCCCACGAAGGAGTGGGGGTGGGCCATCACGGTGGCGCCGCCCGCGAACGCGAGCGTGCACTCGCCCGAGCGCAGCGCCTGCACCGCAAGGTGCAGGGCGACCAGGGAGGAGGAGCAGGCCGTGTCGACCGTGACGGCCGGGCCCTCCAGACCGAGGGTGTACGCGATGCGGCCGGAGGCGACGCTGGCCAGGCTGCCGGTACCACCGCCGACGAGGTAGTCGTGGTAGACGGCACCGACGAAGACGCCGGTCCGGCTCTCCTTGAGCGTGACCGGGTTGATGCCCGCCCGCTCCAGGGCCTCCCAGGCGGTCTCCAGGAGCAGCCGCTGCTGCGGGTCGGTCTCCTTGGCCTCCTTGGGGCTCATCTTGAAGAAGTCGGCGTCGAAGTACCCGGCGTCGTGCAGGAATCCGCCCTCGCGGCTGTACGTCCTGCCGGGCTTGGCGGGCTCCGGGTCGTAGAGCGCCTCGGTGTCCCAGCCGCGGTTGTCCGGGAAGTACGAGATGGCGTCCCGGCCCGAGTCCACGAGTTCCCACAGTTCCTCGGGCGAGGTGATGCCGCCCGGGTAGCGGCAGCTCATGGCCACGATGGCGATCGGCTCGTGGTCCTTGGCCTCGGCCTCGCGCAGGCGGCGCCTGGTTTGCTGGAGATCGGCCGTGGCGCGCCTGAGGTAGTCACGAAGTTTGTCGTCGGTCCCCATCGTCCCCATCGCTCATGAACCAATCTCGAGGTTGTCCAGTGCCTGGAAGAGCTCGTCATCGCTGGCCGTGGTGTAGTCGTCGTCCGGCTGCCGTTCCTCGGCCGTGCTCCCCCGGGTGTCGCGCCAGGCGCGCAGCAGGGCCTCGATCCGGCTGGTGATCCGGTCGGTGTCCCCGTTCAGTTCAGGTGCGGCGGTCAGGACCGCTTCGACGCGGTCGAGTTCCGCGAGGAGCGGCTGGACCGGTCCGGCCTGTACCGGCGTGCCCTCCTGGAGCAGCAGGGTCGCAACCGCCTGAGTGTTGGGGTGGTCGAAGGCCAGGGTCGCCGGGAGGACGGTACCGGTGCGTTCCATGAGCCTCTTGCGCAGTTCCATGGCGGCGACGGAGTCGAAGCCAAGTTCCGTGAAAGCCCTGTCGGGCGCCACCGCGTCGGCCGACTCGTGTCCGAGCACGGCGGCGGCCTGTGCGCGGACCAGAGCGAGCGCGGCCCGCTCGCGTTCGCCGTCGGGCAGGGCGAGGATCTGCTGCCAGCGTCCGGCCTCCACGGCGACGTCGTCCGTCCCTGTGTCGACACCGTGGACGACCATGTCGGTGCCGGTGGTCTCGGCCAGCCAGTACGGGCGTCGTTGGAAGGCGTACGTGGGCAGGTCGACGCGGCGGCCGTGGGCGCCGGCGAAGAAGGCTCGCCAGTCGACGGTGACGCCTCGGCAGTGGGCCAGTGCGACGGCGGCGACCAACTCGGCCTCCTCCGGCCGGTCGCGGCGCAGTACCGGTACGAACTCAGCGTCCTCGGCGGACTGCTGTGCCATCGCGGACAGGACGGCGTCCGGGCCGATCTCCAGGAACGTGGTAACACCCCTTGCCGCCAACTCCCGCACGGCGTCGGCGAACCGGACCGTTTCGCGGACATGCCGCACCCAGTACTCCGGATCCGCCAACTCGGCCCCGCCCACCTCAGCACCGGTCAGCGTCGAGACGATCGGGATGACAGGCTCACCGAACTCCACCTCCCGCGCCACCGCCCGGAAATCATCGAGCATCGGCTCCATCAACGGCGAATGAAACGCATGCGACACCTTCAACCGGCTCGCCTTACGCCCCAGACCCTCGAAGTACTCCTGGATCCGCAGAACTTCCGACTCGACACCCGAAACCACCACCGCCGTCGGACCGTTCACCGCCGCGATACCGACACCGCCGACACCAACCAGCAGCGAACGCACCTCGTCCTCCGCCGCCTGCACGGCGACCATCGCCCCGCCCTCGTCCAACACCTGCATCAACCGGCCCCGCGCCACAACCAACCGCGCCGCATCGGCAAGCGACAGAACACCCGCCACATGCGCCGCCGCGAACTCACCGACCGAATGCCCCGCCAGATAATCCGGCCTGACACCCCACGACTCAAACAACCGGTACAGAGCGACCTCGATCGCGAACAACGCCGGCTGCGCGAACTCCGTACGACTCAGAACGAGTTCATCCGCACCCCACATCACCTCCCGCAACGGCACATCGATGACATCCAGCACCGCATCGAAAGCCCCCGCGAACACCGGAAACGCCTCGTAAAGCTCCCGCCCCATACCAACCCGCTGCGCACCCTGCCCCGCAAACAAGAACGCCGGCCCACGGCCGGTGGCCCGAGCGGCGTCGCGGACAGCGGTGGCGGGCAGGTCCCCTTCGGCCAGAGCGGTCAATGCGCGCAGGTACCCGTCCCGATCGGGGGCGAGGACCGCGGCGCGGTGCTCGAACGTGGTGCGCTCAACAGCAAGGGCGCGGGCGATGTCGCGGTCGTGCGCCGACGGCGCCGTGCCGAGCCACGCGGCGAGTTCCGCGGCCTGGGCGCGCAGGGCCTGCGGGGTGCGGCCGGACAGCAGCCAGGGGCGGCCATGGGTCGCGGGGTCAGGGTCGGTCTGCGTGGTGTCGGGTGCTGTCGGCGGTGCCTGTTCCACCACGACGTGGGCATTGGTGCCGCTGATGCCGAACGAGGAGACGGCGGCGCGGCGCGGGCTGCCGGTCTCGGGCCAGTCGCGGGCCTCGGTGAGCAGCCGCAGGTTGCCCGCCGTCCAGTCCACCTTGGTCGACGGGGTGTCCGCGTGCAGGGTGGGCGGCAGGATGCGGTGGTGTATCGCCTGGATCGTTTTGATGAGCCCGGCGACGCCGGCCGCGGCCTGTGTGTGGCCGATGTTGGACTTGACCGAGCCGAGCCAGACGGGCCGGTCCTCGGGCCGGTTCTGCCCGTACGTGGCGAGCAGTGCCTGCGCCTCGATCGGGTCGCCCAGGGTGGTGGCGGTGCCGTGTGCCTCGACGAGGTCGATGTCGGCGGGGGTCAGGCCCGCGTCGGCCAGGGCCTGGTGGATGACGCGCTGCTGTGCGGGGCCGTTGGGAGCCGACAGGCCGTTGCTCGCGCCGTCCTGGTTCACGGCCGAGCCGCGCACGACGGCGAGCACCGGGTGGCCGTTGGCCCGGGCGTCCGAGAGCCGCTCCACGAGCAGCAGGCCCACGCCCTCGGAGAAGCCGGTCCCATCGGCGTCGTCGGAGAAGGAACGGCAGCGACCATCGGCGGACAGGCCTTGCTGCAGACCGAATTCGACGAGGACTTCAGTGGTGGCCATCACGGTGACACCGCCGGCGAGGGCCAGTGTGCACTCGCCGGAGCGCAGCGCCCGGACGGCCAGGTGCAGGGCGACGAGCGACGAGGAGCACGCGGTGTCGACCGTGACGGCGGGCCCTTCCAGGCCGTATGTGTACGAGATGCGGCCGGAGTTGATGGAGCCGGTGGCTCGGGAGCGTGTGTAGTCGTGGTACATCACCCCGGTGTAGACGCCGGTGCGGCTGCCCTTGAGCGTGGCGGGGTCGATGCCGGCGCGTTCGAAGACCTCCCAGGAGGTCTCCAGCAGGAGCCGCTGCTGGGGGTCCATGGTGAGCGCTTCGTTGGGGCTGATCCCGAAGAACTCGGCGTCGAACTCGGCTGCGTCATGCAGGAATCCGCCGTTCCGGGTGTACGTCCGGCCAGGTGTCCCCGGTTCCGGGTCGTAGACGCCGTCGAGATCCCAGCCGCGGTCGGTGGGGAACGCGGAGACGGTCTCGGTGCCGTCGACGACGATCCGCCACAGGTCGCCGGGGGTCCGTACGCCGCCGGGGAAGCGGCAGGCCATGGCCACGACCGCGATGGGATCGTCGTCGGCGGTGGCTGTGGTGATGGGTGCCGCGGCGGTGGCCGGACCGCCGAGGGCGGACTCCTCGAGGTGCCGGGCGGCGGCGCGCACGCTGGGATGGTCGAAGACGAGCGTGGCGGGCAGGCGCAGTCCGGTCGCCGCGGCGAGCCTGTTGCGCAGTTCGACGGCGGTGAGCGAGTCGAAGCCGAGTTCTTTGAAGGCCCGGTCCGCCGCCACGGCGTCCGGCGAGTCGTGGCCGAGGACGTCGGCGACGTGGCCGCGCACCAGGTCCAGCAGGAATGCGTCGCGCCGGTCCTCCGGCAGGCGGGCCAGGCGGTCGGCCAGTGAGATGCCGTCCGTGCCCGTCCCGGCAGCCCGGCGGGCGGGAGCGCGTACCAGGTCGCGCAGTGGACCGTGCACGATGCCTTCGGCGGCGCGGGCCCGCAGTGCGGCCAGGTCGAGGACGAGCAGCAGGAGCAGCGGGTCGTCGAGAGCCAGCGCCTGGTCGAACAGGGCGAGTCCCGTGGCCGTCGTCATGGCGGGGAAGCCCTGGCGGCGCAGGCGTCCGATGTCGCTCTCGGCGAGGCCGCCGGTCATGCCGGTGGCCTCGGCCCACAGCCCCCAGGCCATGGAGGTGGCAGACAGACCGATGGCGCGGCGATGGGCGGCGAGGGCGTCGAGGAAGACGTTGGCGACGGCGTAGTTGGCCTGGCCGGCGGCGCCCAGGGTGCCGGCGGTCGAGGAGAAGAGTGCGAACAGGGCCAGGTTGTGACCGGCGGTGAGTTCGTGCAGGTGCCAGGCGGCGTCGGCCTTGGGGGCGAGGACCGTGTCCAGGCGTTCGGGGGTGAGGGCTGCGACGACGCCGTCGTCGAGGAGTCCGGCGGCGTGCACCACGGCGGTGAGGGGGTGGGCGTCGGGGACGGCCTCCACGAGTGCTGCCAGTGCGGCGCGGTCGGTGACGTCGCAGGCCGCGAGGGTCACGGTGACGCCGGCGGCGGCGAGTTCGTCGCGCAGCGCGGCGGCGCCGGGGGTGTCGGGGCCGCGGCGGCTGGTCAGCAGCAGGTGCCGGATGCCGTGTTCGGCAACCAGGTGCCTGGCGACGAGAGCGCCGAGGCCGCTGGTGCCGCCGGTGATCAGTGCGGTGCCGTTCGGGGCGAGCACGGGCGGCGCGGGGACCTGGCCGGTGTCGGCGGTGCGGACGAGCCGGGGGGTGTACAACATGCCTTTGCGCAGGGCGAGTTCGGGCTCCCCGGAGGCCACGGCCGCGCTCAGCGCTTGGCGGGAGGCGTCGGTGGCGTCCAGGTCGGCGAGGGTGATCCGGTCCGGGTTCTCGGCCTGGGCTGCGCGCAGCAGGCCCCAGGCGGGGGCGAGGGCAAGCGCGGGGGCGCTGTCGCCGGATACGGCGACGGCACCGCGGGTGACGACGACGAGGCGCGCGTCGGCGTACCGGTCCTGCTCGAGCCAGGTCTGGACGAGGTCGAGGGCGCGGCGGGCCGTGGCGCGGACGGCGGACGGCACGTCGGTGTCGGCGGGCTCGTCGAGCTGTACGTACACCGTGTCGGGGACGGGCTGTCCGCTGTCGAACTGGTCGAGGCCAGTGAGCGGTTCGGGGTGCGCGGGGCCGGTGGGCCCGGGGGCGGTCCGGTCGAGGGGCTGTTCGCTCCAGGTCAGGCGGTACGGCAGGGCGCGGCGTCCGGCCGCGCTGTCCAGCTGGCCGGCCGACACGGGGCGGGCGGTGATGGAGTCGACGCCGAGGACGGGGCTGCCGGTCGGGTCGGCGGCGTCAAGGGTGGTGTGGCCGTGGGCGTCGCGGACCAGGCGGACGCGCAGCGCGGTGGCGCCGACCGCGTGCAGCCGCACCCCGCTCCAGGAGAAGGGGAGAAGGGCCTCGCCCGCGGTGTCCTGGTCGGCCGCGACGAGTTCGGTGTGCAGGGCCGCGTCGAGGAGGGCCGGGTGCAGGCCGAAGGTCTGGGCGTCGGCGTGCGCCCGCTCGGGCAGGGTCACCTCGGCGAAGAGTTCGTCGTCGCGCCGCCAGGCCGCTGTCAGCCCCTGGAAGACAGGGCCGTAGGCATAACCGCGGCCGAACAGGCGCTCGTACGCGCCGTCCAGGTCGATCGGTTCGGCGCCGGTGGGCGGCCACTGCGTCAGGTCGGCCCGCTCCCGTCCGGCGTCCTGGGCGGAGCGTGCCGAAAGGGTGCCGGTGGCGTGCCGTGTCCAGGGCTGTTCGTCGCCGTCGGCGCGCGAGTGGATGCCGACGACGCGTCCGCCCGACGCGTCGGGGGCGTCGAGCAGGACCTGTACGGAGACTCCGCCGCGTTCGGGCAGGACGAGCGGTGCGTGCAGCGTCAGTTCGTCAAGGGTGGCGCAGCCGGCCCGCTCGCCGGCGTGAACGGCCAGTTCCACGAAGGCCGTTGCGGGCAGCAGCACGGTGCCGAGCGCCTCGTGGTCGGCGAGCCAGGGGTGGGTGTGCAGCGACAGTCGTCCGGTCAGCACGTGCCGGTCGGCCTCGGCGGTCTCGACAGCGGCGGCCAGCAGCGGGTGCTCGACGCCGGTCTGGCCGAGGTCGGTCACGCCGCCGCCGACGGTGGGGACCTTGCGCCAGTAACGCTTTCGCCGGAAGGCGTAGCCGGGCAGGTCGGTGGTGCGGGCGTCGGTGCCGTCGAAGAAGGCGGCCCAGTCCACGGGGGCACCGTGCACCCACGCCTCGGCCAGCGAGGTGGCGAACCGGGGCAGGCCGCCCTCGCCGCGGCGCAGCGAGCCGACCGCCGCGGCGGGCTTGTCCGCGGCGTCGATCGACTCCTGGACGCCGGTTCTGAGGATGTGGTGCGCGGTGGGCTCGACGAACAGGGTGCATCCGTCGCGCAGCAGCGCGCGCGTGGCCTCGTCGAAGCGGACGGTGCGGCGCAGGTTGGAGTACCAGTACTCCGCGTCGAGCCCGGCGGTGTCCAGGATGTCGCCGGTGACTGTGGAGTAGAACGGCAGCCGGGCGCTCTGGGGCGCGACGGGTGCGAGGAGGTGGATGAGTTCCTCACGGATCTCGGCCACGAAGTGCGAATGGGAGGCGTAGTCCACGGGGATGCGGCGGACCCGCACCTCTTCGTCGGTGAGTTCGGTGAAGAGCTCGTCCAGCGCAGTGTTCTCCCCGCACACGACTGCGGTGGACGTGCCGTTGACGGCGGCCAGTTGGAGCTGTCCGTCCCAGCGCTCCAGGCGGGCGGTGAGCTGCTCGGCGGGGATCGGCACGGACACCATGCCGCCCTTGCCTGCAAGGCGTTCCTTGATCAGACGGCTGCGCAGGGCCACGACGCGTGCGCCGTCCTGGAGGGAGAGCGCCCCGGCGACAGTGGCCGCGGCGATCTCGCCCTGGGAGTGCCCGACGACTGCGGCGGGTTCGACTCCATAGGAGCGCCACAGCGCGGCGAGCGAGACCATCACGGCCCACAGCACCGGCTGGACGACGTCCACGGCTTCCGGGTTGGGGCGGCCGGCCTCACCGCGCAGGACGCCGATGAGGTCCCAGTCCGTGAACGGCGCGAGGGCCGTGGCGCACTCCGTCATCCGGGCGGCGAACACGGGTGACTGGTCGAGCAGTTCGACGGCCATGCCCTCCCACTGGGAGCCCTGCCCGGGGAAGACGAAGACCGTTCTGGGTTCGCCGCCCGGGGCGGCGCCGGTCACCAGAGCGGAACTGGTGCCGCCCTCGGCGAGCTGTGCGAGCAGTGTGTCGCGGTCGGTGCCGAGGACGACAGCCCGGTGCCCGAGCCGGGCCCGGGTGGTGGCGAGCGACAGGCCGATGTCGGCGGGACGTTCGCCGGGCCGGTCCGCCAGGTACGTCCGCAGTTTCGCGGCCTGTGCCCGCAGCGCCTCCGCGCTCTTCCCCGAGACGATCCACGGGATCACCTCAGCGCCCACCCCGGACACCCCCCTTTGTTTCCACGTCGGATGCTCGCGTCAGTTCCCGGAACCAACGTGATCGTTCTTCTGTGCCTGTGCGAGTACGTCGCCGAACTCGGGGAACTGGGCCATGGCCTGATCAGCCGTCAGTTGTGGCAGACGCGGCCCCCGCAGGATCGCCAGTAGGTTGGCGGGGGCGAAGATCGCCAGGGGCGAGCCGGAGAGCGCCGCCGCGTTGAACACGGCCTCCGCAACCCGGCCGTTCTCCGCCGCGACCCTGGTGACCCGCTCACTGAGGCGCAGTTGGGCGGGGCCGGGGCGGCGCTTGGCGTTGGACTGGACGTCCGGGAAGAAGTGGTCCTGGGTGACGGCGGCCTGCCAGGGGGCGGTGGCGATCCTGGCCAGCGCCTTCTGCGCCTTGCGCGCGAGGCCGGGGCGCACTCCGTGGTGGCGGCGCACGGTGTCGCGCAGGGCAAGGGCCTGGAGTGCGGCCTGGGACATGCCGGTGCCGTAGTTCGGGTTGGGTGCCATGAGAGAGTCGCCGGTGGCGACGAAGCCCTCGGGCACCGGCAGTTTCTCGTAGTAACGTCGGCGGTTGGCCATGCCGCGGTAGGGGTGGATGGGGGAGTCGGGGCGGGCCGCGGCGATGAGGTCGGCGATGACGGGGTGGCGGGTCTCACGGGCGAACCGGGCGAAACCCTCCTCGTCGGTGGGCGGTACGGCGCCGCGGGTGCCGAAGAGGGTGACGATCCAGCGACGCCCTTCATTGGGCAGCAGCGCCGCGCCCCGCCCCGGCAGCCCGGTGCCCGCCTGGGCCTGGATGAGTACGCCGGGAAAGTCCTCGCGCAACCCGGCCGGCGCCTCGAAGACCCGGCTGGCGTAGGCGAATCCGCCGTCCACGACCTCCTCGTGGACCGGGGCGGCGCCGAGCTCGGTGAGCCAGGTCGGTGCCTGGGAGCGGCGCCCGGTGGCGTCGACGACGAGATCGGCGGCGAGGGTCTGCTCGGTGTCGGCCTCGCCGCGCACACGGACCCCGGTGACGCGGTCGGCGTCGCCGGTCAGTCCGGTGACGCGGGTGCCCTGCAGGACGGTGATCCGCCTGTCGGCGAGTGCCGTCCGGCGCAGCACGTGGTCGGTGAGGTCCCGGCTGCACAGCAGGACGTAGGCGGAGCTGGGGCGCCTGCGGAACCAGCCCTCGCCGGAGCGGGTCAGGTTGCCCGAGGGCAGCTCGCGCCGTTTGGCGCCGGCCTCGTGCAACTGGTCGGTGATGCCGGGCAGCAGCTTCTCCAGCGCTTCGACGCCGCCCCGCATGAACATGTGGTTGTGGTGTCCCTGCGGCAATCCGCGGCGGGGGGCCGGGGTGTCGGGGTACTGGTCGCTCTCCACGACGGTGACATCGGCATGCTCGCTCAGTGCGACCGCGGCGAGCACCCCCGCCATTCCGCCACCGAGCACTATTGCCCTGGTCATAGCCCGCTTCCTTCCTGAGCTGCCGATGGTCTCGATGGCTGTCAGTGCTCGATGCCGCAGGTGGCGAGGTAGGTCTTCATGCGCCGTTCGGCCAGCGGGGGGTCGGGGAACAGGCCGAGGGCGTCGGCGAGCCGGTAGGCGGTGGCCAGGTGCGGTACGGATCGGGCCGACTGTTCACCCCACACCATCCGGAAGTGGTCGGCGTGCCCGGCGAGCCAGCCGAGGAAGACCAGGCCCGTCTTGAAGAAGAGGGTGCTGCGCAGCGGTCCCGCGAAGACGTGCCGGTTCAGTTGGAGTGTCTCGTCGAGCAGGGTGCGGGCGGCGGCGGTGTCCCCGTCGTCCAGGGCCCGCAGCGCCTGGGCGGCGAGCGGCGCCACCGGGTCGAAGACGGGCGAGAGGGCGTCGCTGAAGCCCTGGTCGTCGCCGAGGATCAGCTCGGGGTAGCGGTCGGTGTCGCTGGTGTAGAAGCGGATGCCCTCGGGAAGGCGGCGGCGCAGTTCGATCTGGCGCTCCACGGTCAGGGGGGCCAGTTTGACGCCGTCGACCTTGTCCCGGTTGGCCTCGACCAGGGCGATGAGCGCTTCGTAGGCGGCGTCGGTGTCCTGGTGGCCGAAGTAGCCGGCGTGCTGCGGGATCCACTCCGGCAGGATCCAGTGGATGACCGCGGGGAGGCTCGACTGGCTCAGCAGGTTCCCGTAGACCTCGGCGTAGTCGTCGGCTCCGCGGGCGACGGCGGCGAGTTGGGGGCTGCACATGATGATGGGCTGTGCGCCGGCGGCCTCGGTGACCTCCAGCTGCTGCTCGAAGGCGGTGACGATGTCCTTGAGGGTGTGCTCGGCGAACGGGTCGAGCTGATCGGTCGTGATGGCAGCCGCCAGCCGTCCGCCGACGGCGCGCGCCTCGGCGCCGCTGCGCCGGATGAGTTCGGCGGCGCCGGGCCAGTCCAGGCCCATGCCGCGGTGGGCGGTGTCGAGCGCCTCCGCCACGGTGTAGCCGTGGTTCCACAGGTGGCGGCGGAAGGCGAGGGTGGCGTCCCAGTCGAGGCGCTGCTCGGGCGGCGGGCCGACCGGCGGTCCGAAGGGCTCGTTGGCTGCCAGGGGATCGCCGACCACGTGTGCGGTCGCCAGGACGGAGCGCTTCTTGAACGGGGCGCGAAGCGCGGTGAATTCACGCGGGGACACATTCGGCTGATACGGCGTGAGCGTACCGTCCGACTCCGGCAGATTAATCATCGCTTCAGCTCCGATACCTCACGGGAATCCACTGGCGATTCATTAGATCCAGTCGGGTGTCCGCCGCTCCAGCCGGTCGACCCCCTAAGTCCCTCACGTCTCCCCCTAGTTCGGGACTTCGTCTGCGGGCCCGGTACGAACAGGGGGCCGCCCGCCGCCGCATAGGGGGCTCTTCGTGTGGATCGGGACGCAAGGTGTGTGACTACATGGGGGTGCGGTCGGCCGGCTCGTCGCGTGCCGATTTCTCACTGACCGTCAGATGTGGAGGGTGACCATGTGGAAGTTCGAGCACAGCGTGGAGGCCAAGGCCGCCCCGGAGGCGGTGTGGGCCCGCTACACCGATCTGCCGTCCTGGCGTGAGTGGTACAACGACGTCAGCACGATTCGCGTCGAGGGCCCCTTCGTGTCGGGTGCCAAGGGTGTGATCGAGCAGGACCCGGAGCAGGGCCATCACCCTCAGCCGGTGCCGTTCACGCTCGTCGACGTGGTGGAGAACGAGGGTTTCACCCTGGAGTGCATGGCCCCCACCCCCGAGTCGAACATTCGTGACGAGACGTTCCTGCGCACCAGCCTGCGCGCCGTCGCCAACGGCACGGACGGCGTGACGATCACGCACTCGATCGTCCTCGACGGCCCGCAGAGCGCAGAAGTCGGCGAGGCCATCGGCAACTTCCTCACCACGAACCTCGTCCTGGGCCTGGAGCGCCTGGCCAAGGTGCTCGAGTCCTGACCCCTCGGCTCCGGCCGGCCGTACATCCCCCGCGGCCGGGCGGGTACGCCGACGGCCCGCACTCTCTCCCTCACAGGGGTGCGGGCCGTCGGCGTACGCGCCTGCGTTCACCTCTCGCCGACGGTGATGGCGGACACGGGGCAGAAGTCCGCCGCCGCCTCGGTGGCCTCATGCAGATGCGGGTCCGGCGTCTGCATGACCAGCACGACCCGGCCGTCCCGGGGGCTCTGGTCGAAGACGTCCGGGACGGCGAGGGCGCAGGATCCGGACCCCACGCACCTGCCGCGGTCCACGGTGACGCGCATCGTGCCCGGATTCACCAGGTCACGGGCAGCTGGTGCAGCCCGTAGATGTGACCGCCGTGCATGAACGACAGTTCCTCGAGCGGGGCGGCCAGGCGCAGCGTCGGAATCCTGGCCAGCAGGGCGTCGAAGACGATCTCCAGCTGAACGCGGGCCAGGTTCGCGCCGAGGCACTGGTGGGCGCCGTAGCTGAACGCGAGGTGGTTCTTGGCGTCGCGGTGGATATCGAAGACGTGCGGGTTCTCGAAGACGGCGCCGTCCCAGTTGGCGGCCCCGTTGCTGGCGATGACGCCCTCGCCGGCGCGAATGGTGATGCCGCCGACCTCGACGTCGTCGGTGGCCACGCGGACGGTCGCCGAGTCCGCGATGGACAGGAAGCGCAGCAGTTCGTCGACGGCCTTGCGGGTCAGGGACGGGTCGGCACGCAGCTCGTCGGCCGCTTCGGGGTTCTGCAGCAGGACGAGCGTGCCCAGGCCGATCATGTTGGCGGTCGTGTCGAAGCCCGCGACGACGAGAAGCCGGGCGATGGAGACCAGGTCGGCCAGTTCGAGTCCTGCGTCCTCCTCACGGTTCTTGGCGGCGAGGCGGCTGAGCAGGTCGTCGCCGGGGTTTTTCTCCTTCTCGGTGATGAGCCGCCCCAGGAAACCGTCCATCTCGGCGTACAGGGCAATGACGTCCTCCTGCGTGGACTCCCGGTTCATGGTGACCTCGGAGTACCGCCGGAAGTAGTCGATGTCCGCCGGATCGGCGCCCAGCATCTCGCAGAACAGCAGCGAGGGGACCGGTGCGGCCAGCTCCTTGACGAGGTCCGCGGGGCCCTCGCCGGCCAGCAGCGCGTCGATCCGTTCGTCGACGATCTCCTGGATGCGGGGGCGCAGGTCCTGGATGCGCCGGGCGGTGAACTCGGGTATCACCAGACGCCGTTGGACCGTGTGCTCGGGGGCGTCGAGCGCGGAGAACGGGAACTTGATGAACTGCAGGACCTCTTCGGGCACCGGGAACTGCAGCGGGTAGCCGGGGCGTTTGGCGTCGGAGCTCATCGCCGGGTCGCCCAGCACCTTCTTGACGTCCTCGTGCCGCGTGAGCAGCCAGGCCTCCTTGCCCGAGAGCTGCAGGCGGACCTTGGTCGCAGGGCTGTGCGTGCGCAGTTCGGCGTACTCGTGGGGTGTGCTCAGGGGGCACTTGCGCGTGAAGGGGAAGGGGAGCGCGGAGCTGCCCTCCCCGGCGGATGTCGGGCCGGTCTCGGCCTGGGCGACGTCGGTCATGGTGTGCGGTGTCCTCTCGGGCAAGGGGCCGGTTCGGTCAGGCGAGTGTGGCCAGGGACTGCGGGCTGAAGGAGGCCAGTTCGTCGGTGCGGCCGTCGCGAACCTTGGCGACCCATTCCGCGTCGCCGAGGAGGGCGCGGCCCACCGCGACGATGTCGAACTCGCCGCGTTCGAGGCGGTCCAGGACGCCGCCGATGCCCTCGGTGCCGGCACCGGTGCCCTCCGCGAACATCGTGACGTAGTCGCTGTCGAGGCCCACGGAGCCGACCGTGATGACCGGCTTGCCGGTCATCTTCTTCGTCCAGCCGGCCAGGGTGAGGTCGGACCCCTCGAACTCGGGGGTCCAAAAGCGCCGGGTCGAGCAGTGGAACGCGGTGACTCCGGCGTCGGTGAGAGGAGCGAGGAACGCCTCCAGCTCCTGCGGGTCGGCGGCGAGCTTCACGGTGAAGTCCGCGGTCTTCCACTGCGAGAAGCGCAGCACCACGGGGAAGTCGGCGCTGACGCGAGCCCGTACGGCCTCGATGATCTCCACCGCGAACCGGGTGCGGGCCGCCACGTCGCCGCCGTAGGCATCGGTGCGCTGGTTGGTGGCCTCCCAGAAGAACTGGTCGATCAAGTAGCCGTGGCCGCCGTGCAGTTCGACACCGTCGAAGCCCAGACGCTCGGCTTCGGCAGCAGCGGTGGCAAACGCCGCGACGACATCGTCGATCTGCCGCTGGGTCATCGGCTCGGTGATCTGCTGCCCCGGAGCGACGAGTCCGGAGGGCCCGATCAGGGAGGTGCCGGGGCCCAGTGCCTCCCCGGCAAGCGGGTCGAGGCCCACGTGCCACAGCTGGGCAAAGATCTTTCCGTCCTCGGCGTGCACCCGCCCTACGACCTCGGCCCAGCCCGCGAGAGCCTTGTCCCCGTAGAAGTGCGGCACGCAGGGGCTGTGCGTGGAGCCGGGGTGGTCGATGACAGTGCCCTCCGTGATGACGAGGCCGACACCGTGCCGCGCCCGGCGGGCGTAGTACTCCGCCACATCGGGCCCGGGAATTCCGTCGGGGGAGAAATTCCGTGTCATCGGGGCCATGGCGAATCGGTTCTTGATCCGCACCCCACCGAGGGTGACAGGCGTGAATATCGAATCCACGGAATAGCTGGCGGGCGCAGTGGACATGAATGAATTCCCTTCAGCACAGGCGGTCTTCCGATTGAAGCCAGGAAAGGAATGGCGCGGCCACGCGTTCGACCCCCTAAACGGCGTGGCCGCCCCCCTATCTCGCGCGCAGTGCGGTCTCGATGAGCGACATCACCGCCGGGGCATGGGAGTTGAGGAAGAAATGCCCGCCGGGGAAGACCTTCAGCTCGAACGCTCCGCTGGTGTGCCGCCGCCAGGCGTGCGCCTCCTCCGCGGTGACGTGCGGATCCGCGTCACCGGTCAGGACCGTGACCGGGCAGGTGAGTGCGGGGCCCGGCAGGTAGCGGTAGGTCTCCGCCGCCCGGTAGTCGGCGCGGATCGCCGGAAGGATCATGCGCATGATCTCCTCGTCGCCGAGCACTTGGGTGTCGGTGCCGTCGAGGCGGGCGATGTCGGCGATCAGCGCGTCGTCGTCCTTCAGGTGCACGCGCTCGTCGCGCACGGTCGAGGGGGCCCGGCGACCGGAGGCGAACAGGGCCCGTGGCGGGGCATCTTCGGCCTCCAGGCGTCGCGCGACCTCGAAAGCCACGGTGGCTCCGAGGCTGTGCCCGAACAGGACGAGCGGCCGCCCGCGCAGGGGCAGCAGCTCCCCGGCCAGCGCGTCGGCGAGTGTGGCGACGGAGTCGACGCACGGCTCGTGGCGACGGTCCTGGCGGCCCGGGTACTGGACCGCCAGGACGTCGGCCATGGACGACAACCGCCGCGACACCGGGAAGAAGTATGATGCCGAACCGCCGGCATGCGGCAGGCACACCAGGGTGGGGGCGCCCTGGGGGCCGGGGTGGAAACGCCGGATCCAGTCGCTGGTCCCCACGGTCGTGTCCGCGGTCATGTCAGGCCCTCAGCTCCGGTGCGATGACATAGTCCGCGACGTCCTCGGTGTGCTGCTTGCGGCGTGCGAGGGCGGCCTCGACAGCGGGGGCGAGCCGCTCGCGCCGGGCCTCGTCGACGGCGTCTCGGTGCGGCGCGAACTCCGGGAGCACCTCGGCACCGAAGAGCTCGAGCGACTCCATGATGTGCTCGTGCCGGTTCTTGCCGATCTGCACGGAGAAGATGATCTGGTCGACGCCGGCGGCCTCGTAACGGCGGATCATGTCGGTGATCTGCTCGGGTGTGCCGATTCCCCGGCGCAGCGAGGTGATCTGCTCCAGCATGTTCTTGACGTCCTCGGACTGCTCGGCGTCATCCCCTGCGGGCGCCACGGGTTCGCGGACGAGACCGACGCTCGCGCGGTTCTTCTGGAACTCTTCCCACACGCTGGTGCGGCCCGGCTTGTGCTCGCCGGAGATGTAGTAGTGCATCAGCGCGTACGAGAAGAAGTGGGCGCCCTCGAGGCCGCGGTCCAGGGCCGTCTCCTCGTCCTGGTGGCACATGAAGGGCAGCACGACGGAGAAGTTGGGGTTGACGGCACGTCCGATCGGCAGGCACTGCTCGGACTGGAGGGTGTCGTAATAGGTATCGACCCAGCCCTTGGCCTCCTCGGGAGAGACGAAGGAGAAGGAGAGCGCGCCCAGGCCCGCGCGGGCGGCGTCCTCGATGGTGGTGCGGGCGGAGCACGCGAGCCACAGCGGCGGGTGCGGGGTCTGCTTCGGCTTGGGCAGCAGGTTGCGCGGCGGCACCTCGGTGAACCGGCCCTTGTGCCCGGCGAACGGCTCCTCGGACAGCAGCCGGGTGACGACCTCGAGCGACTCGGCCCACTCGTCCTTCTTGGTCGCCCGGTCCACGCCGAAGGCGGCGAGCTCCAGCTGCGAACTGCCCGCGCCAGAACCGAAGTCGACGCGGCCGCCGGAGATCAGGTCGAGCGTCGCGAGGCGCTCGGCGACCCGCACCGGGTGATTCACTGCCGACGGGAGCTGGACGATGCCGTGGGCGAGGCGGATGCTGCGGGTGCGGGCGGCGGCCGCCCCGAGGAACACCTCGGGGGCACCGGAGTGCGAGTACTCCTCCAGGAAGTGGTGCTCGGTGGCCCAGGCGTAGTCCAGGCCGAGCCGGTCGGCCAGTTCGATCTGGTCCAGGGCCTCGTTGAACATCCGCTCCTCGCTGTCCTGCTGCCAGGGGCGCGGAAGCTGGTGGTGGTATATCAGTCCGAATCGCATGTCGTCTCCTGGGAATTGGATGGGTCAGACCACGGCCGGCCTGCGGAAGGCGGCGCGGTAGAACAACAGGGGGTCGGCCTCGTAGTCGCACGCCGCGAGATGCCGGACCCGGCCGATCACCAGCCAGTGGTCGCCGCCGGGATGCACCGCCTCCACGACGCAGTCGATCCAGGCGAGCGAGCCGGGCAGCGCGGGTGATCCGGTGACCGGCGCCGGGGTCCATTCCTGCCCCGCGAACTTGTCGGTCCCGCGCGCAGCGAACGATCGGGACAGTTGCTGCTGTGCGGTGCTGAGGACGTTGACGCAGAACGCCTTCGAGGGCGCGATCCGCGGCCAGGTCCCGGAGGTGCGGGAGACCGAGAAGGCCACCAGCGGCGGGTCGAGCGAGAGCGAGAAGAAGGACTGGCACGTGAGCCCGGCGGGTGCGCCGCCGTCGGCGACGCCGGTGATGATGGTGACGCCGCTGCAGAACCGCCCCAGTACCTGGCGGAACTGCGCGGAGTCGACACGGGGTTCGTGGAAGCCGATTCCGGCCGGGGCGGTCATGCGGCCGCCGGGGCCGGCGCCTGCTCGAGGATCACATGGGCGTTGGTGCCGCTGATGCCGAAGGAGGAGACACCCGCGCGGCGCGGCCGACCGGTGTCCGGCCAGGG
The DNA here is from genome assembly GCF_036139655.1 of Streptomyces sp. NBC_00328. Taxonomy (NCBI): domain Bacteria; kingdom Bacillati; phylum Actinomycetota; class Actinomycetes; order Kitasatosporales; family Streptomycetaceae; genus Streptomyces; species Streptomyces sp. NBC_00328. The sequence continues at coordinate 9,682,834 of NZ_CP108013.1, read as the reverse complement.
GCGTTGTTCGGTCAGCAGTCGCACGGCGCCGGCCTCCCAGTCGACGTGCGGGGTCGGCTCGTCGACGTGCAGGGTCCTGGGCAGCACGCCCTCGCGCAGGGCCAGGATCATCTTGATCAGCGACGCGGCGCCGGCCGCGCCCTGGGTGTGCCCGAGGTTCGACTTGACCGAGCCGAGCCACAGCGGGCGGTCCGCAGGCCGGTCCTGTCCGTACGTCGCGAGCAGCGCCTGCACTTCGATCGGGTCGCCGAGCCTGGTGGCCGTGCCGTGTCCGTCGACCGCATCCACGTCCTGGTGGCCGAGTCCGGCCTGTTCGAGCGCCTTGCGGATGACGCGCTGCTGCGCGGGCCCGTTGGGGGCGGTGATGCCGCTGGAGGCGCCGTCCTGGTTGAGCGCCGCGGAGCGGATGACGGCGTGGATGCGCCGCCCGTTGCGGCGGGCGTCCGAGAGACGCTCGAGGAGCAGCATCGCGGTGCCCTCGCCCCAGCCGGTGCCCTCGGCGGCCGCCGCGTAGGACCGGCAGCGGCCGTCCCTGGAGAGGCCCTTCTGCTGGGTAAAGTACTGGAACGTCTCGGGGGCGGCCATCACCGTGACCCCGCCGGCCAGCGCGAGAGCGCATTCACGCTGGCGCAGGGAGCGAGCGGCCAGGTGGACGGCGACAAGGGAGGAGGAGCAGGCCGTGTCGACGGTGACCGCCGGCCCCTCGAGCCCGAGCGTGAAGGCAATCCGCCCGCTCACCAGGCTGCCGCCGGTGCTGGCGCCCTCGTACTCGTGGTACATGAGCCCGGCGAAGACCCCGGTGTCGCTTCCGTGCACCGACAGCGGGTCGATCCGGGCGTTCTCCAGGGTCTCCCACGCCGTCTCGAGGAGCAGGCGCTGCTGCGGATCCATCTCCTCGGCCTCGCGCGGCGAGATGCCAAACAGGTCGGCGTCGAAGTCGGCGGCGTCGTGCAGAAAGGAGCCCTGGCGGGTGACGGACGTCTTGGGCCCGCCCTCGGGGTCGTAGAGCGCCTCCACGTCCCAGCCCCGGTCGGTGGGGAAGTCGGTGACACCGTCACGACCGTCGAGGAGCATCTGCCACAGGTCCTCGGGGCACTCCACACCACCCGCGAAGCGGCAGGCCATGCCGATGACGGCAAGCGGTTCGACGGCCGCCTGTTCGAATTCGTCCCTCTGTCTGCGCAGCTCTTCGTTGTCGATCATGGAGGCGCGCAGCGCCGCCACTATCTGGTCGACTTCCATCGTGTCCGCCTCAGCCTTCGTCGCCATTGGAGTCGGCGGCTCCCAGAGCCGCCCGGACCAGGTCCTCCACCGCCATGTCCTTGAGGGCTCCCGCGTCGGGCCTGTCGTCGTCCGGCGCGGGTCCGCCCCGGTCCGGCACCCGGGCCGCCGGACCGGGGCTGGGCGGCGCCAGTTCCTCCAGCAGGAAACGCGCCAGGGCCTCGGAGTTGGGGTAGTCGAACATCAACGTGGCGGGCAGCCGGATGCCGCTGGCCTCGGCGAGGCCGTTGCGCAGTTCGATGGCAGCCAGCGAGTCGAGGCCCAGTTCGGTGAAGCCCCGTCGGACGTCGATCGCGGCAGGCTCGTCGTGCCGGACCAGTGCGACATGGACGCGTACGAGATCCAGTACGGTGCGCAGCCGCTCCGTCTCGTCGAGGCCGGCCAGGGTCTCGGCCAGGCCCGGCTTCGGCTCCGCCTGTGGCGCCTGCCCGGCCTGCGGGGCGGGCCGGGCCGGGCCGCCCGCGGGGCGCGGGGCGATGCTCGTGATGTCGCGCAGCAGGGCGGGCGGTTCGGCGGTCCGCAGGGTGCCGCGGTCGAGCCCGAGGGGGGCGAGCAGCGCCTCGTCGACGGTGAGGGCCAGGTCGAACAGGGCGAGGCCGTCGCGAGGGTCCATCGCCGGGATGCCGAGCCGGCGCTGTCGTTCGACGACGGCGTCGCCGAGTGCGGCGGCCATGCCGTCACCGGCCCACAGGTGCCAGGTCAGCGCGGTGGCGGGCAGTCCCTGGGCCCGACGGTGCCGGGCGAGCGCGTCGAGGAACACATTGCCCGCGGCGTAGGAGGCCTGGCCGCCGTTGTCGAAGTACCCGGTGGTGGAGGAGAACAGCACGAAGGCCTTCAGGTCCAGGTCCCGGGTGAGTTCGTGCAGATGCCAGGCCGCGTCGGTCTTCGGCCGCAGAACGGCGGCGACGCGATCGGCGGTCAGCGAGGTGACGAGGCCGTCGTCGACGACGCCTGCGGCGTGCACGACAGCGGTGAGCGGGTGCGCGGCGGGCACGGCGGCAAGGACGTCGGCGAGCGCGCCGCGGTCAGCCACGTCGCAGGCGGTGACGGTGACCTGGGTGCCCAGCGCGGCCAGTTCGTCACGCAGTGCCGCGGCGCCAGGTGCCGTCGGACCTCGGCGGCTGGCCAGCACCAGGTGCCGTACGCCGTGTTCGGTCACCAGATGCCGGGCGACCAGTGCGCTCAGACCGCCGGTGCCGCCGGTGATCAGCACGGTCCCTGTGGCGTCCCACGGCAGCGGGACGGCGTGGCCCGGCTGTGGCGCGGCCAGCCGCTGGACGTGCGATCGGCCCGCTCGCAGGGCGAGTTCGCTCTCCCCGGCGGCGGCCGCGGCGGCGACGACCCGCGCCGTGGCCTCGGTGCCGTCGGTGTCCAGGAGTACGAACCGGCCGGGGTTCTCCGCCTGGGCGGCGCGGACCAGGCCCCACACCGGTGCCTGTGTGACATCCGGGTCCTCGCCTTCGAGGACCACGACCGCGCCGCGGGTGGCGATCACCAGCGTGGAGTCGGCGAACCGCGGTTCGGCGAGCCACTGTTGGACCGCAGCGAGCACCTCCAGGGTGACCTTGCGGCTGCCTTCGCCCGCAGGGCCGGAGCCGGTCTCGACGGTGAGCAGGACGTACGGCGGGACGGGCGCCGCGGTGGTGTCGCGCACCGCGTCGAACGGCGGCAATGTCACGCCGTCCGGGGTGAGCGCGGGGCCCTGAGGCCAGGTGAACCGGAACACCGAGGCCTCGGTGTCCTCGGCCGGCGCCGCTAGGGCCTGCGGGGCGGCGGGCCGGGAGATCAGCTTCTCGACGGTGGCGACCGGCTGCCCGGCGGCGTCGGCGAGGTGCAGCCGGGTGACGTCGTCGCCGCCAAGTCGGCGCAGGTGGACGCGGAGGGCGGTGGCACCGGCGGTGTGCAGGGTGATGCCGCTCCAGACGAACGGCATCACCGTGTCGGCGGAGCCGTCCAGCAGGTCGACGTGGCTGGCCGCGTCGAGCAGTGCCGGGTGCAGCCCGAACCGGGCGGCGTCGGCGTGCTCGGACGGCGCAAGGGCCACCTCGGCGAACACGTCCGCACCGCGGCGCCAGGCCGCCTTCAAACCCTGGAAGGCCGGTCCGTAGCCGTAGCCTCGGGCGGCGAGTTCCGCGTAGGCGCCCGCCGCCTCCAGCGGTTCGGCGCCGGGCGGCGGCCACTGCGCCAGATCGAACTCCGCCGCGGCCTTGTCCGGCCGCACGGAACCGGACGCGTGCCGCACCCACACCCCGCAGGAGCCCTCCTCGCGGGAGTGGATGGTCACCGGACGCGTTCCGGAGGCGTCGGGGCCGCCCAGGACCACCTGGAGCTGGACGCCGCCGCGCGCGGGCAGCTCCAGCGGCGTCTCCATCGTCAGCTCGTCCAGCCGGCCGCAGTCGGCCTCGCCGCCGGCCCGGAGCGCGAGTTCCACGAACGCGGTGCCCGGCAGCAGCCTCCTGCCGCGTACCACATGGTCGGCGAGCCACGAGCCCGCTGCCGCCAGCCGACCGGTCAGTACCGCGCCGCCGTCCGGCAGCGACAGGACCGCGCCGAGCAGAGGGTGTCCGGCGTCGGCGAGACCGAGTCCGGCCGCGTCGGTGTCCGCGGGCTCCTGCGGTGTGAGCCAGAAGTGGCGCTTGTCGAAGGTGTACGGCGGCAGGTCGACCCGCCGCGCCCCCGGATACACGGCGGCCGGGTCGGGCCGCGCGCCGAGTGCCTGCAGCCGGGCCAGCGCGGCCGTGATCTCGCGGGCCTCGGGCCGACCGCGTCGCAGGGTGGGCACGAACTCCGCGTCCGGGGCGGACTGCTGCCCCATCGCGGTCAGCACCGCGTCCGGGCCCAGCTCTACGAACGTGCCGACCCCCGCGGACTCCAGGGCCCGCACGGCGTCGGCGAAGCGGACGCCTTCGCGGACGTGGCGGACCCAGTACTCCGGGTCGGCCAGCTCCTGTCCGGTGACCGGGGCTCCCGTCAGGGCGGAGACGACCGGGATCGACGGCTCGCCGTACGACAGGTCCTGCGCGACCGCACGGAAGGCGTCCAGCATCGGCTCCATCAGCGGCGAGTGGAAGGCGTGCGAGACCTTCAGACGGGTCGTCCTGCGGCCCAGTGCGGCGAACCGGTCCTTGATGCGCAGGACTTCGGCCTCGGCGCCGGAGACGACCACCGCGGTGGGGCCGTTGACCGCGGCGACACCGACCCCGCCGGTCAGCAGCGGACGTATCTCCTCCTCGGTGGCCTGCACGGCGACCATCGCCCCGCCCTCCGGCAACGCCTGCATCAGCCGGCCCCGTGCGACGACCAGCCGCGCCGCGTCCGCCAGGGACAGCACGCCGGCCACGTGGGCGGCCGCGATCTCCCCGATCGAGTGCCCGGCCAGCCAGTCCGGTCCGATCCCCCACGACTCCACGAGGCGGTACAGCGCCACCCCCACGGCGAACAGGGCGGGCTGCGCGAACTCGGTCCGGTTCAGGTCCAGTTCGCCCGAACCCCACATCACCTCGCGCAGCGGCAGATCCAGTTCGGCGAGGACGGCGTCGAATGCCTCCGCGAAGACCGGGAACGCCTCGTACAGTTCCCGGCCCATGCCCGTCCGCTGCGCGCCCTGCCCGGTGAACAGGAACGCCATCAGGCCGTCGGAGCGGTCCCGGGCGGTGGTGCTGCCGGGCCACGGGCCGCCCTGTGCCATGGCCAGCAGGGCGCGCAGCACCTCGTCGCGGTCCGCGGCGGTCAGGGCGACCCGGTGGTCGAGCGCCGCGCGTGAGGTCATCAGGGAGGCGGCGACGTCGATCAGGCGCAGTTCGGGGTCGGCCTCCAGGTGGGCGCGCAGTCGCTCCGCCTGGGCGGGCAGGCTCTGCGCGTTCTTGGCAGTGAGCAGGAGCGGGAGTACAGGCGGAACGGTGCCGCCCGCTCCCTCGTCCGGGGCGGCCTGCGGCGTCGGGGCCTGCTCCAGGATGACGTGGGCGTTGGTGCCGCTCAGGCCGAAGGAGGAGACGGCCGCCCGGCGCGGTCCCGTGCGCTCGGGCCAGGGCCTGCCCTCGGTGAGCAGCCGCACCGCACCGGCCGACCAGTCCACGTGCGGCGACGGCTCGTCGACGTGCAGGGTCCTGGGCAGATAGGCGTGGTGCAGGGACATGACCGCCTTGATCACGCCGCTGACGCCTGCCGCGGCCTGCGCGTGCCCGATGTTGGACTTGATCGAGCCGAGCCACACCGGCCGGTCTGCGGGCCGGTCCTGTCCGTACGTCGCAAGCAGCGCCTGCGCCTCGATCGGGTCGCCGAGCCGGGTCCCCGTGCCGTGCCCCTCGATCAGGTCGATGTCGGCTGGGCCGAGCCCGGCGGCGCGCAGCGCCTCTTCGATGACGCGTTCTTGGGAGGGGCCGTTGGGCGCGGTCAGGCCGTTGCTCGCACCGTCCTGGTTGATGGCCGAGCCCCTGATGACGGCGAGCACCCGGTGGCCCTTGGCCCGCGCGTCGGAGAGGCGCTCCACGGCGAGCAGTCCGATGCCCTCGGACCATCCGGTGCCGTCGGCCGCGGCGGCGAACGACTTGCAGCGTGCGTCGGGCGCCAGGCCGCGCTGCCGGCTGAAGTCCACGAAGATGTCCGGGGTGGGCATCACGGTGACGCCGCCCGCGAGCGCCATGTCGATCTCGCCGTGGCGCAGCGCCTGGCACGCCATGTGCAGGGCGACCAGCGACGAGGAGCAGGCCGTGTCGACGGTGATCGCGGGGCCCTCGAGTCCGAGCGTGTAGGCGATGCGCCCCGAGGCGATGCTGCCGGCGCTGCCGTTGCCGACGTAGCCGGCCAGGTCGTCGGGTATCGGCCCGGCCTGGGTGCCGTACTCGTGGTACATCGACCCGACGTACACGCCGGTGCGGGTGCCGCGCATCGTGGTGGGGTCGGCGCCGGTCCGTTCAAGGACCTCCCACGCGGCTTGGAGGAGCAGCCGCTGCTGCGGGTCCATCGCGAGCGCCTCGCGCGGCATGATGCCGAAGAACTCCGGGTCGAACTCGCCCGCGTCGTGCAGGAATCCGCCCTCGACGGTGTAGGTGCGTCCGGGGGTGCCGGGGTTGGGGTCGTAGAGGCGTTCCGGGTCCCAGCCGCGGTCCTGCGGGAACGGGGTGACGGCGGTGCGCTCCTCACGGAGCAGGCGCCACAGGTCGTCGCTGTCCCGTACGCCGCCAGGGAAACGACAACTGATGCCGACGATGACGACGGGGTCGTCGTCGGTGCCGGGAGCCGCCTCAGGCACGGTCCGGCCGAGTGCCGGGCGCGGGTCAGCCGCGACCCCGGCTCTGTCCTTGATGAGGGCGGCGACGGCACGGCAGTTGGGGTGGTCGAAGACGAGCGTGGCGGGCAGCCGCAGACCGGTGGCATCGCTCAGGGCGTTGCGCAGCTCGACGGCGGCGAGGGAGTCGAAGCCCAGCTCACGGAACGCCTTGTCGGGGCTGACCGCGTCGACACCGCTGTGTCCGAGGACGGCGGCGACCCTGGTGCGGACCAGCACCAAGACGGCACGGTCGCGTTCGGCCTCCCCCAGTCGGGCGAGGCGGGCGGCGTACGTGTCACCTGTGCCGTCGCTGCCGGTGCGGGCCGCGCGGCGCCCGGCGCCGCGGACGAGGCCGCGCAGCAGCGCGGGCAGCGCGTCGGTCCTGGCGTTCAGTGCGGCGCGGTCGATGCGGAGCGGGCTGAGCTGATGGGCACCGGTGACGAGGGCCGCGTCGAACAGGGCGAGGGCATCGTCGGCGGCGAGGGCGGGCAGGCCGAGTCGGCGCATCCGCTCCCGGTCGGCGTCGGTGACGGCGCCCATGCCCGTGTCGACGTCCCACATACCGAACGCCAGCGCAGTGGCCGGCAGTCCGGCGGACGCGCGGTGGTGGGCGAGGGCGTCGAGGAAGACGTTCGCCGCCGCGTAGCTGCCCTGCCCTGCGGCGAGTACGGTGCCGCCCGCCGACGAGAGCAGGACGAAGGCCTTCAGGTCCAGGTCGCGGGTGAGCTCGTGCAGGTGCCAGGCGGCGTCCGCCTTGGGCCGCAGCACAGTGTCGAAGCGGTCAGCCGTCAGGGACGTGACCAGGCCGTCGTCGACGACTCCGGCGGCGTGCACCACAGCCGTCAACGGATACTCGGCCGGCACACCGGCCAGCACCCGCGCCACCTGCCCACGATCCGACACATCGGCCGCCACGACCGAGACCTCGGCCCCCAGACCCTGCAACTCACCAACCAGCTCCGCCACACCCGGCGCATCCCCACCCCGCCGACCCACCAGAACCAGACGCCGCACCCCGTGCACCACCACCAGATGCCGCGCCACCAACGAACCCAGACCACCCGTACCACCCGTCACCAGCACCGACCCCTCACCACCCCACAGCGGCCCCCCGCTCTCCCCGGGGACCTCGGGAACCAGCCGGGGTACGGCCAAGGAGCCGCCGTGGACGGCGAGTTCCGGCTCGGGCACGGCAGCGGCCGCGGCCAGGACGGCGAGGGACTCGTCCTGTCCGTCGGTGTCGAGGAGCGCGAAGCGGCCCGGGTTCTCAGCCTCGGCGGCCCGCACCAGACCCCACACTGGGGCCTGCGCCAGGTCGAGGGTGTCTCCGAGGCGGGCCGCGACACCGTGCCGGGTGACGATGACGAGCCGGGCGCGGGCGAACCGCTCGTCCGCCAGCCATGCCCGCGCCATCGCCAGGGCGCGGGCGAACTGGGCGCGCGCACCAGACAGGACGTCCTCTTCGGCGAGCGTGCGCAGCGGCACGAGCACCGCGTCGGGCACCTGTGCGCCCTGGTCGACCCAGGCGCCGAGCGCGGCGAGATCAGCGAACTCCGGTACGTCGTCGCCGAGTTCGGGAAGTCCCGGCAGTCGCACGACGGATCCGGCGGCGTCCGGGAGCGGCATCCGCGTCCACGACGTGCGAAACACGGCCGCGTCGCGGCGGCCTCCGGCCGCGGTGAGCTGCTCGGAAGTGACGGGGCGCGAGACCAGTTCCTCGATGGCGGCGACGGGCTGCCCGGTGGTGTCGGCCACCCACATCGCGGACCGTTCGTCGCCCCTCAACCGGCTGATGCGGACGCGTAGTTCGGTGGCCCCTGCGGTGTACAGCGTGACCCCGTTCCAGACAAACGGAAGCAGCGTGTCGCCGTCCGCCGCGCCGTCGGCGCCGAGCAGGTCGACGTGCATGGCGGCGTCGAGGAGAGCGGGGTGCAGCCCGAAGCGGGCAGCCTCCTCCCGCGCCCGCGGCTCGAGGGCCACCTCGGCGAAGACCTCGTCGCCGCGCCGCCAGGCCGCCTTCAGCCCGCGAAACGCCGGCCCGTAGCCGTATCCACGACCCGCGAGCGCCTCGTACGCACCTGCCACGTCCAGCGGCTCGGCACCAGTTGGCGGCCACTGTTCCAGATCGAACCCGGCGGCCGGTGCGGTACTCGGCGTCACCGAACCCGAGGCGTGCCGCACCCAGGAACCGGAGTCGCCCTCGGCCCGCGAGTGAACACTCACCGATCGGGCATCGGCCGCGTCCGGGCCGCCCACCACGACCTGTATCTGGACCGCGGCGCGTTCCGGCACCACGAGTGGCGCCTCGAGCGTCAGCTCCTCCAGTCGGCCGCACCCAACCTCGTCGCCCGCCCGCACGGCCAACTCCACGAAGGCCGTGCCCGGTAGCAGCACGCTGCCCAGCACCACATGGTCGGCCACCCAGGAACCGTCGGCCGACAGCCGTCCCGTCAGGACGACTCCCCCGTCGGATTCGGGTGCGCCGACCAGAGCGCCGAGTACCGGATGGTCCACCGGGGTCAGACCAGCGGCACCGACATCGCCCGCTGCCGGGCCGGTGGCGTCCAGCCAGAAACGGCTGCGCTGAAAGGCATAGGTCGGCAGGTCGGTGTCGAGCACGACGGCGGCGGAGCTGCCGAAGTAGCCCGCCCAGTCGACCGAGGCGCCCAGTGCGTCCAACTGCCTGAGCGCCGAGGTGACTTCACGTGTCTCGGGCCGGTTGCGGCGCAGCACCGGCACGAACTCAGCGTCCTCGGCGGACTGCTGTGCCATCGCGGACAGGACGGCGTCCGGGCCGATCTCCAGGAACGTGGTAACACCCCTCGCCGCCAACTCCCGCACGGCGTCGGCGAACCGGACCGTTTCGCGGACATGCCGCACCCAGTACTCCGGATCCGCCAACTCGGCCCCACCCACCTCAGCACCGGTCAGCGTCGAGACAATCGGGATGACAGGCTCACCGAACTCCACCTCCCGCGCCACCGCCCGGAAATCATCGAGCATCGGCTCCATCAACGGCGAATGAAACGCATGCGACACCCTCAACCGGCTCGCCTTACGCCCCAAACCCTCGAAGTACGCCTGGACCCGCAAGACTTCCGCCTCGACACCCGAAACAACCACCGCCGTCGGACCGTTCACCGCCGCGATACCGACACCGCCGACACCAACCAGCAGCGAACGCACCTCATCCTCCGCCGCCTGCACGGCGACCATCGCCCCGCCCTCGTCCAACACCTGCATCAACCGGCCCCGCGCCACAACCAACCGCGCCGCATCGACAAGTGACAGAACACCCGCCACATGCGCCGCCGCGAACTCACCGACCGAATGCCCCGCCAGATAATCCGGCCTGACACCCCACGACTCAAACAACCGGTACAGAGCGACCTCGATCGCGAACAACGCCGGCTGCGCAAACTCCGTACGACTCAGAACAAGCTCATCCGCACCCCACATCACCTCCCGCAACGGCACATCGATGACACCCAGCACCGCATCGAAAGCCCCCGCGAACACCGGAAACGCCTCATAAAGCTCCCGCCCCATACCAACCCGCTGCGCACCCTGCCCCGCAAACAAGAACGCCTGTTTCCCCGTGACCGCCTCCGTGATCCCGTCTCCCGCCGCGATCGCCTCCAGGGCGCGGCCCAGCTCCGCCCGGTCGGCGCCGAGGGCCACGGCGCTGTGGTCAAGGGATGCGCGTGAGGTCACCAAGGCCCTTGCGATGATGGCGAGTTCGTCGTCGGGGACGGTGTCGAGGTAGGAGCGCAGACGCTGTGCCTGTGCGACCACCGTCTGCGGAGTCTTGCCCGAGATCCGCCACGGCAGCACCGGCACGGAGGTGTGGGGGGGCTTGGGTCGCTGCTCTTCGCCGGCCTCCTCGATGATGACGTGGGCGTTGGTGCCGCTGATCCCGAAGGCGGAGACACCGGCACGGCGCGGCCGGTCCGGGTCGGCGGGCCATTCCCGGGTGTGGGTGAGCAGTTCCACCGCTCCGTCGGACCAGTCGACCTTGGAGGTGGGCTCGTCGACGTGCAGGGTCCGGGGCAGGGTGCTTTCGCGCATCGCCATGACCATCTTGATGATTCCGGCGACGCCCGCGGCGGCCTGGGTGTGACCGATGTTCGACTTGATGGACCCGAGGAACAACGGGGTGCCGCTCTCCGGGCGCGTCCTGCCGTACGTGTTGAGGAGGGCCTGAGCCTCGATCGGGTCGCCGAGGGTGGTGCCCGTGCCGTGCGCCTCCACCACGTCGACCTGATCGGGCGTCATATCGGCGGCTGCCAGGGCCTGTTCGATGACGCGTTCCTGGGATGGGCCGTTGGGTGCGGTCAGGCCGTTGCTCGCACCGTCCTGGTTGATCGCGGATCCCTTGATGAGGGCGAGCACCCGGTGGCCGTTGCGGCGAGCGTCCGAAAGGCGCTCCAGGAGCAGCATGCCCGCACCTTCGCCCCAGCCGGTGCCGTCGGCGGCCTCGGCGAACGACTTGCAGCGGCCGTCCGTCGCCAGGCCCCGCTGGCGGCTCATGTCGAGGAACGTGTCCGGGGTCGACATCACGCTGACGCCGCCCGCGAGGGCGAGCGAGCACTCGGAGCCGCGCAGCGCCTGGATCGCCCAGTGCAGGGCGACCAGCGACGACGAGCACGCCGTGTCGACGGACACCGCGGCGCCTTCGAGGCCGAAGACGTAGGAGAGCCTGCCGGAGAGAACGCTGGCGAGACTGCCGTTGCCGAGATACCCGGCCACCTCCTCCGGTATCTCCGTCATGCGGGTGGCCCAGTCGTGGTACATGACGCCGGCGAAAACGCTGGTGTCGGTACCGCGTACAGAACGGGGGTCGATGCCGGCGCGCTCGAACACCTCCCAGGTGATCTCGAGGAGAAGGCGCTGCTGCGGGTCCATGGCCAGGGCCTCGCGCGGGCTGACGCCGAACGGCTCGGGGTCGAAGTCGGCGGCGTCGTGCAGGAATCCGCCCTTGTTGCTGGAACTCTTGCCGGAGACGCCCGGCTCGGGGTCGTAAAGGCTCTGGTCCCAGCCGCGGTCGGTGGGCCAGGGGGTGACGGCGTCGCGCCCCTGGGCGACCAGCTGCCAGAGTTCCTCGGGCGTGCTGACGCCGCCGGGAAAGCGGCAGCTCATGGCGATGACGGCGATCGGCTCGTCGTCGCGGGCGGGGGCGGCGGGCCGGGTGGGCCGGCGGGTGGCCGTGGTGCCGTCGTCGGTGAGCCGGGCGGCGAGGTGCTCCGCGAGCGCCTTCGGGTTGGGGTGGTCGAAGATCAGGGTGGCGGGGAGCCGAAGACCGGTGGCTGCCTTGAGCTGGTTGCGCAGCTCCACGGCGGCCAGGGAGTCGAACCCGGTCTCTCCGAAGGCGCGGGTCGCGGCCACGTCGGCGGCGCTGTCGTGCCCGAGCACGGCGGCCGCCTGACGGCGGACCAGGTCGAGGAGTGCCTCGGTACGTTCGGTGGCGGAGAGCCCGGCGAGGCTGTGGGCGAGGGCGTCGGCAACGGGGACGCTCTGCGCGGTGGCGGCGAGGGGTCGTGCCGGTGTGCGCACGAGGCGGGACAGCAGCGGGGGCACCCCGTCGGGGCGGGCGGCCAGGGTCTGCCGGTCGACACGGACGGGCACGTGCGTGGGGTGGTCGCTCGTCAGGGCCGCGTCGAGGAGGGCGAGGTTGTCGTCGGGCCCGAGGGGTTCGAGGCCGAGCCGGGTGATGCGCCGCAGGGCGGCCCGGTCGAGACGGGCGCCCATGCCCCGATCGCCGGTCCACAGTCCCCAGGCGAGCGAGGTGGCGGTGAGGCCCTGGGATCTGCGGTGGTGGGCGAGGGCGTCGAGGAAGACGTTCGCCGCCGCGTAGTTGCCCTGCCCTGCGCCGTCGAGGTATCCGGCGGAGGAGGAGAAGAGGACGAAGGCCTTCAGGTCCAGGTCGCGGGTGAGCTCGTGCAGGTGCCAGGCGGCGTCCGCCTTGGGCCGCAGCACAGTGTCGAAGCGGTCAGCCGTCAGGGACGTGACCAGGCCGTCGTCGACGACTCCGGCGGCGTGCACCACAGCCGTCAACGGATACTCGGCCGGCACACCGGCCAGCACCCGCGCCACCTGCCCACGATCCGACACATCGGCCGCCACGACCGAGACCTCGGCCCCCAGACCCTGCAACTCACCAACCAGCTCCGCCACACCCGGCGCATCCCCACCCCGCCGACCCACCAGAACCAGACGCCGCACCCCGTGCACCACCACCAGATGCCGCGCCACCAACGAACCCAGACCACCCGTACCACCCGTCACCAGCACCGACCCCTCACCACCCCACAGCGGCCCCCCGCTCTCCCCGGGGACCTCGGGAACCAGCCGGGGGGCGAGCAGGCGACCGTCCCTGACGGCGAGTTCGGGTTCGCCCGCGGCAGCCAGGGAGGCCAGCAGGGCCGGGTCGTCGTGGCGGGCGCCGGCGTCCAGGTCCGCCAGCACGATCCGGCCGGGATGCTCGGACTGCGCGGCGCGGACCAGTCCGGACACCGGGGCCTGGGCCAGGTCCACGATGTCCGCCGTGGACGTGGCCGCGGCGCCACGGGTCAGGACGAGGATCGGGGACTCGGTGTCGTCGTCGGCGAGGCGTTCGCGCAGCTGGTCGAGGACCTGGCCGAGGACGGCGCGCACCGCTTCGGGCAGGTCGGCCGCTCGCGTGGGTGTCATGACGGGGGCGACGACGGCGGGCGGGCGGCGGTCGTCGCGCTGGCCGGTCGGCCCCACCTCGTACCAGTCGAGGCGCATCGGCAGTTCGGTGTGCACGCGGCCGGAGCGCAGCGCGTCCTCGTCCAGCGGACGCGAGACGACCGCGTCGACGCGGGCGACGGGCGCACCGGTGCCGTCGTACAGGTGCAGCGCGGCGGCGTCGGGGCCGTCGGGCAGGATCCGTACGCGTACGGAAGACGCCCCGCGCGCGTACAGGGATACTCCGGTCCAGCTGAACGGTACCCGGGTGGCGGCGACGGCGGGCTGGTCGACGGCGAGGTCGGTGGAGTGCAGTACCGCGTCGAGGAGCGCGGGGTGGAGGGTGAACGCGGCCGCGTCGGCGGCCACGTCGGCGGGCAGCTCCACCTCGGCGTAGGCCGCGTCACCCGCGCGCCACACGGCACGCAGTCCGCGGAAGGCGGGGCCGTACTCGTAGCCCTGACCGGCCATCCGCTCGTACAGGCCAGTGAGGTCGACGGGCCGAGCCCCGGCCGGCGGCCACTGGCCGTGGCCGGGCAGCGGGGCCGGGGCGACGGCCGCGTCGGGACCGGCGACGGCGGTGGCATGCCGGGTCCAGGGCGCGTCGTCCGGGGCCGACTCGGGGCGGGAGTAGAACGTCAGGTCACGGCGGCCGGTGGCGTCGGGTGCGGAGACGACGACTTGGAGCAGCACGGCGCCCGTCCGGTCGAGGACGAGCGGAGCCAGCAGGTTCATTTCGTCGATCTGCTCGCAGCCGACCTGGTCCGCGGCCTGCACGGCGAGTTCGACGAAGGCGGTACCGGGCAGCAGGGTCGCGGCGGCGATGCGGTGGTCGGCCAGCCAGGGCTGGGCGGGGACGGACAGGCGGCCCGTGAGCACGGTGCCGCCGTCGCCGGCCAGCGGGACGGCCGCGGCGAGCAGCGGGTGGTCGAGTGCGAGCTGCCCGTGCGCGGTGGCGTCACCCGCCGGGGCGGGGGCAGCGAGCCAGAAGCGGCGGCCCTGGAAGGGGTAGGTGGGCAGGTCGACGTGGTGCGGGCTTATGGGGTACAGGGCGGCGAAGTCGACCGCAGCGCCCCGTACGTGTGCCTGGGCGAGAGCCGACAGCAGTTCGTGGACGGCGTCTTTTCCGCGCCGCTGCGCGGCGAGGAAGGCGAGGTCGTCGCCGCCGTTCTCGTCGGCGACGGCGGCGCGGGCCATCGCCGACAGCACGGCGTCCGGGCCGAGTTCGAGGAACGTGGTGACACCGGCGTCGCGCAGGGCACGCGTCCCGTCGGCGAAGCGTACGCTCTCGCGGACGTGGCGGACCCAGTACTCGGGGGAGCAGAGTTCATCGGCGGTGGCGATACGGCCAGTCACGTGGGAGACGACGGGGATCGTGGGCGGCCGGTAGTCGACGACGCCGGCCACCCGGCGGAACTCGACGAGCATGGGCTCCATGAGCGGGGAGTGGAAGGCGTGCGAGACTCGCAGCCGCTTCGTGCGGCGTCCCAGGTTCTCGAAGTGGGCCTGGACGCACGCCACTTCGGTGTGGTCGCCGGAGACGACGACGGCGTCGGGACCGTTGACCGCGGCGATGCTCACCCGCTCGCCGAGCAGCTCACGTGCCTCGTCCTCCGTGGCCTGCAGGGCGACCATGGCGCCGTCGGCGGGCAGGGCCTGCATAAGGCGTCCGCGCGCGGCGACGAGGATGGCCGCGTCCGCCAGGGACAGGACACCGGCGGCGTGCGCGGCGCTCAGCTCGCCCAGGGAGTGCCCGGCCAGGAAGTCGGGGCGCAGGCCCCACGACTCCACCAGCCGGAACAGGGCGACCTCGAGGGCGAACAACGCGCACTGTGCGTACTCCGTGCGGTCGAGCAGCGCGGCGTCGGCGGAGCCCTCGGGCGCGAACATCACGTGCCACAGGGAGCGTTCGAGCTGCAGGTCGAGATGGCCGATGGCGGCGTCCAGGGCCCGCCCGAACACGGGGTAGGTGTCGTAAAGCTCCTGGGCCATGGCCGGGAACTGGCTGCCCTGGCCCGTGAAGAGGAAGGCGAGCAGGCCGGGCCCGGCCGTCCCTCGGGTGACCGTCCGGTCGGGGGTGTCGTCGGCGACGGCGGTCAGGGCACGCAGCAGGTCGTCGCGGTTCTCCAGGACGACGACGGCGCGGTGCCGGTGCACGGCCCGGGTAGTGGCCAGGGCCCGGCCGAGCGCGGCGGGAGAGACGTCGGTCCGTGCGTGCAGCAGGTCCGCGAGGCGGTGGGCCTGGGCGCGCAGGGCGTCCTCGCTGCGGGCGGAGAACGCCAGGGCCGCCACAGGCCCGGGCGTCTCGTCCGCGGCGGGTCCCTCGGGGATTTGGGTGGCCGTCGGGTCTTCCCGAGGCGCCTCCTCCAGGATGACGTGGGCGTTGGTGCCGCTGATGCCGAACGAGGAGACACCGGCCCGGCGGGAGCCGGACGCGTCGGGCCACGGCATCTCTTCGGTGAGCAGCCGGACGGTGCCCGCCGACCAGTCGACGTTGGGCGTGGGCTGGTCCACGTGCAGGGTGCGGGGCATGACCCCGGCCCGTATCGCCATGATCGCCTTGATCACGCCGGCCACGCCCGCGGCGGCCTGGGTGTGGCCGATGTTCGACTTCACCGAGCCCAGACGCAAAGGCCGTTCGGCGTCGCGGCCCTGTCCGTACACGGCGATGAGGGCGCTCGCCTCGATCGGGTCACCCAGCGTGGTGCCGGTGCCGTGCGCCTCGACCAGGTCGACATCACCGGCGCCCAGACCCGCGTCGGCGAGGGCGGCGCGCACCACCTGCTGTTGGGCGCGGCCGCTCGGCGCGGTGATGCCGTTGCTGGCGCCGTCCTGGTTGACGGCCGTGCCCTTGACGACGGCGAGGACCCGATGGCCGTTGCGGCGGGCGTCGCGGAGCCTTTCGAGGACGAGGATGCCGACGCCCTCGGCGAAGCCGGTGCCGTCGGCGGCGGCCGCGAACGGCTTGCAGACTCCGTCGGGAGCCAGGCCGCGCTGGCGGCTGAAGGCGCTGAACGTGCCGGGGCCGCCCATGATGGCGACGCCGCCGGCCAGGGCGAGGTCGGACTCGCCGGCGCTCAGCGAGCGCACGGCCAGGTGCAGGGCGACCAGGGAGGACGAGCAGGCGGTGTCGACGGTGAGCGTCGGGCCCTCCAGGCCGAGGGTGTAGGCGACGCGGCCGGAAATGACACTGGGGGCGTTGCCGGTCAGCAGATAGCCGTCGAGTCCGTCGGGCGCCTCATGCAGCCTGGGGCCGTACTCCTGCGGCTCGGCGCCGATGAACACGCCGGTGCGGCTGCCGTGCAGGCGGTCGGGGATGACACCCGTGCGCTCCAGCGCCTCCCACACCGTCTCCAGAACGAGGCGCTGCTGGGGGTCCATGGCCAGCGCTTCGCGCGGTGAGATACCGAAGAAGTCGGCGTCGAAGTCACCGGCGTCGGCGAGGAATCCGCCGTGCCGTACGTAAGTGCTGGCAGGGGTCTGCGGGTCCGGGTCGTAGAGCCCTTCGAGGTCCCAGCCCCGGTCGGTGGGGAAAGGGTCGACGACGTGCCGGCCGTCGGCGACCAGCCGCCACAGCTGCTGCGGTGAGCGGACGCCGCCGGGATAGCGGCAGCCGATGCCGACGACGGCGATGGGCTCGTCGGCATCGGCCCGGCGGGCGACGGGCATGGTGCCGTGATCGGCCGGAGCGTCAAGTCCGAGCAGTTCGGTGCGCAGGTGGTCGGCGAGGGCGGCCGGGGTGACGTGGTCGAAGCCGACAGTGGGCGGCAGGGCGAGGCCGGTGGCGGCGCTCAGCCGCTGCTGCAGCGCGACCAGGGCGAGAGAGTCCAGGCCCTGTTCGCGCAGCGCCCGGTCCGCGGAGAACGGCTCAGTCCGCTCCGGGCCGGCCGGCCCCGCAGCGTCCTGGAGGACCTGCGCGGCGACAGTGCACACCAGGTCGAGCAGGTGGCGTACTTGCTCGCTCGGGGGCAGCGACTCGAATCGGGCACGCTCTAGGTGAGAAACAGGGCTTCCGTGCCCGCTCATCCGCATACTCCACACCCTGTTCTGGTGACATCGCAGAAGACTGGATCAGTGAATGGCCGGTGACAGAACCGGACTTGCGACTCTAGGTCGACGCAAAGGGCTCCCCCACCCCTATCCGCCCCTACCCCGGCCCTTCATTCAGGGCGAGTTCAGCAGAGCGCGGGTGGGTGGGGTCGTCGTAGACGGAGCGCAGGTGGAAGAGGTCCTCGAGCAGCTCAGCCGAGCCGGTCCTGCGGGCCGTGGCACGCTCGGCGATGCCCCGCAGCGGCAGGTTGCCGAGTTCGCTCCAGCGCAGCCGGCCGTCGGTGTCGATGCGGCTGCGGGCCCGGCCCGCGTTGTCGGGGTGGACGCAGTAGGGGATGTCGAGGAGTCCGCGGCGGAACGCGGCGAGCAGTGCCGCGCCGACGTCGTCGTGCAGGTCGAGGACCGTGTCGACCAGGGCGCGGGCCTCGGTGTAGACCTGGGACTCGGCGGGCTCGTGGCCGGCCGCGGCGTCCAGGGCCACGGCCCGCGCCACCGCGCCCGCGTGCTCCAGCGCCTGCACGTTCTCGGCGATGGTGGGAATGCGGTGTGCCTCGGCGACCGTCTTGACGATCAGGCGCGGCGCACCGCTGGTGACGGCGAGCGCGGCGGCCTGTCCGAGCAGGCGCCGGGCGCCCTGGGGGGTCTGCGGGTAGACCCCCATGTACGCGTAGACGACGATGTGCCAGTTCGGTGTGGGCAGCAGCTCGGCGCACAGCCGGCGCAGCGCCAGTACGGCTTCGTGGTCCTGTCCGATGTCGGTCTGCTGGGCGTAGCTCAAGGACAGCGAGCGGATGCCGTGCTGGGCGAAGAAGAGCGCTTCGAGCAGGCTGATCGCCACGAGCTGCGAGGGCGGGCACAGCTGGCCCAGCATGCAGCCGCCGAAGGTCTCCAGGTGCGGCTCGACGCCGGTCTCGCGCAGCCGGGAGTACATCTCGCAGCACTGGCGCCAGTTGCGTACGGATTCGTCCAGGGGCGTGCGCCCGTACGGCAGGCAGTACGACACCGGACCGCCCTCGGTCGCGTTCAGGCCCAGTCGGATCAGAGCGCGGAAGATGTCGATGGGGACGGCGGAGCCGTGGCGCACCTGGACCGGGAAGCCGTCGTCGCGGACGCCGCCGAGCAGTGCGGCCGTGGTGGCCACGGGGTGGCTGACCAGGGGGTACCCGTTGAGGTCTGTGCCCTCGCGCAGCGCGGTCCGCACCGCGGCCAGGTCGCCCACCCTCGTGTAACTGTCGAGTGTGAGCGTGCCGACGGTGGTGGCGGCGGCTCGCTTGGTGGCGAGGAGCCCGCGGCGCATCCCTGCCGGATCGCCGAAGCCCATGCGCGGTTGGACGACGAGGCGGTCGCGGGCTCCCCTGTGGCGTACGAACGCGCCGAAGTCCGGCGGGGCCTGGAGGGCGGCGGCGCCCAGCCCCGGCAGGGGCAGACCGTGCGTCATACGCCGATCCTGAGCGGGCCCGGTTCGGGCACTGCGGTCAGTTCGGCCCGCTGGACGGTGGTCAGGAAGCCGCGGAAGGAGGCGCTGGGGTCCTGGCCGTCCTCGAAGACCGCGTCGAATCCGGCGCGGGTCAGTTCACGCACCCGGCCGGCGCAGTCCGGTCCGTCGGTGCCGAGTTTGCCGCCGATCACGACAGGTGTCCGCGCGAGCGGTGCCTGGGAGCGCAGCGCCCGGATCGCGCGGATGCCGTCCTGGTAGCCGTGCCCGTTCACGCTGCTGATCACCACCATGTCGGGGGCGATGGCGGCGCATTCGGCGACCAGCAGCTCGTCGGACACGCACGGGCCGAGGTTGACCACGTCGTATCCGCATTCCTCGATGAGCAGTTGCAGGTAGACGAGATTCCAGGTGTGCGCGTCGGAGGCCAGTGAGGAGACGATCACGGTTCCTCGACTGCGCTGGGGTGTGCCGTGGGCAGGCACCGCTTCCGTGCTCACGGGGCCGCTCCTGTCGCGGGGTTGCGCACGTGCTCGATGCGCGTCGCGGACACCACCTCGCCACCGCTGACGGCGACCTCGACCGGCGCCGGACGCCCCAGGAACATCAGGAGGCTGGCGGTCGGACCGTAGGCGCCGGCGTTGGCCACCTGCACCAGGTCACCCGCCGTCAGGCCGGCCGGGACATCGATCTGCCGGCCCAGGACGTCGCCGGGGGTACACAGCGGTCCGGCCAGCGTGGCCTTCTCCGTGGTCGTGCCGACGGCGACATCGACCGAGACGGGGAGGAGGCGGCCGAGCCCGGACATGCCGCCGAAGGTGTTGATGCCCGCGTCGAGGACGACGAACTTCATGCCGCGGCTGACCTTGACGTTGCTGACGCGGGCGACGAGCGTCCCGCTGTCGCCGGACAGGTAGCGGCCCGATTCCACGGCCAGCCGGGGGCTGCCGGAGCGCCAGTTCGGGAAGTGCAGATCGAGGGCGGCTTCGAGTTCGCCTCTCAGCTTCGGGTAGCGGGCCCGCTCGCCGTGCTGGGCGTAGGGCGCGGAGAACCCGCCCCCGATGTCGAGGAGTTGCAGGGGGATGCCGAGGTCGTCCTGCACAGCCGCCGCCACGGCGAGGGTGTGGGAGAGCTCGTCGATCAGCGCGGCCTCGTCGCGGGCGTTGCTCTGGGAGAACAGGTGCAGGCCCCGCACGCGGGTGCCGGGGGTGGCGCGCAGTGCGTCGGCGAGGTCGCCGACGGTCTCGCTGTCGATGCCGAACTGCGTGGGAGTACCGGTCATCCGGATGCTGGTGGTGGCGCTCGCCGAGGCGCTGTTGATGCGCAGCAGGCAGTCGGCGACCGTTCCTTGGGCCCGTGCGGCGGCGCCGATGTGCCGCAGGTCGGACAGGGACTCCGCGGAGAAGGTGCCCACGCCCGCGGCGACGACCTCGGCCAGCTCGCCGGGGGTCTTTCCCGGGCCGGTGTAGAGGATGTCGGCGCCCGCGAAGCCCGCGGCCCGGGCGGCGGCCAGCTCGCCGGTCGAACTGATCTCGGCCTTACAGGCGGGGCCGTCGCCGTCGCGCAGGGCACGGGCCAGGTCGGGATGCGGATTGGCCTTGAAGGCGTAGAACACCTCGAAGCCGTTTGGCAGCCAGCCGAACAGGTCCCGCCGTGCGGCGCGGACCCGGTCGAGGTCGTACACGTACAGCGGGGTTCCGTACTGAGCGGCCAGTCGGCCCGGATCGGTGGAGGCGGCGCTCATTTCGCTCCTCCGTCGGGCAGGTCGAGCAGTCGGGCGAGTTCCTGGCGGGAGTTCTTGCCGTGCTGGGTGAGCGGGAAGGTGTCGAGGACCCGGCAGACGGCTGGCACCTTGGCCGGCTCCAGGCGCCGGGCCATTTCCTTGCGCAGCACGCCGGGTGTCAGGTCGCCCTCGACGAACAGCGCCAGGTCGTGCGTGTCGCCGGGGGGAACCGCGGCCGCCGCGCGGACACCGGGCACGTCCAGCGCGGCGGCCTC
The DNA here is from genome assembly GCF_036139655.1 of Streptomyces sp. NBC_00328. Taxonomy (NCBI): domain Bacteria; kingdom Bacillati; phylum Actinomycetota; class Actinomycetes; order Kitasatosporales; family Streptomycetaceae; genus Streptomyces; species Streptomyces sp. NBC_00328. Next base: position 9,662,093 of record NZ_CP108013.1, on the reverse strand, counting down.
GATCTCCAGTGTGCTCATGCGGATTCCCTTGCGTTTGAACATGTCGTCGCGGCGCCCCTCGAAGTAGAGGTAGCCGTCGGCGTCGAGTCGGCCGTAGTCACCGGTGTGCAGGCGGGGCGCGCCCGTGACGGGATCGGAGCGGAAGGCGGCCGCGGTGACCTCGGGGGTCTTCCAGTAGCCGCGCATCACGTGCGGGCCGACGGCGACGATCTCGCCCACCTTGCCGACGGGGACCGGGCGCCCCTCGGCGTCCATGATCAGCACCTGCGTTCCCGGCAGTGGAAGTCCCACGGATCCGGGGCGTTCCGTGTCCGCCTCGGGCGGCATGACGGTGATGCGTTTGGCCTCCGTCTGGCCGTACTGGCGCACCACCTTGGCACCGGGGAAGTGGGCGCGCAGGGCTTCGATGGTGGCCTGGGGCAGGGCCGCGCCGGTGTTGGTGAACATCCGCACCGGGGCCTGCTCGGCCCCGTCCCGCGCGGCCAGGGTGACGATCATCGTGGCGAACGAGGGGACGAGCGGAACGACGGTGACGCCGGTCTCCCGCATCCAGCGCAGGATCGTCAGGTCCGACTCCCGCTCGGCGAGGACGACTTCGCACTGGACGGCGCAGGTCATCAGGACCTTGTAGAGCCCGTAGTCCCACGACATGGGGAACCGGCACAGCACCACGTCGTCACCGCGGTAGCCAAGGGCTTGGGTCAACGCCCGCGAAGCGAAGGTCACTTGGGCGTGAGGGCAGACGACGGCCTTGGGTACCGCCGTCGAGCCGGAGGTGTAGACGAGGGTCGCCACGTCGTCGGGACGCACCTGGGGGTCGGTGAAGTCGGCGCCCTGGGTGCGGAGTTCCTCGACGCGGGCCCACAGGACGCTCACCGGTTCCACGGCTGCGGCGCCCGCCTCGGCGAGCGTTCCGGCGCTCGTCTCGTCCCCGATGACCAGGACTGGCTGGGCGTTGTCCAGCACGTGGCGCAGGTGGAACGCCTTCATGGCCGGATTGAGCGGGACGAAGACCGCTCCGCACCGGGAGGCGCCGTAGAACATGGCGGCCAGCTCCCGGCCGGTCGGCACCTGCAGCGCGACGCGGTCGCCGCGGCGTACCCCGTGCTCCCGGAGCCACCGGGCGAACGCCCGGCTGTAGGAGGCCAGTTCGCGGTAGCTCCAGACGCCGTTCGCGTCACGGACCGCGGCGGCATCCGGCGCCTTCGCCTCGGCGTCGTTGAGGAGTTGGTGCACGAGTTCGCCCCGCGCCGACGACTCGACGCGTATTTCGTCATTCTCATCTGTCAGTTGCACGTGGCCGACCAACTCCGCGCCCTCCGCCTCATTGAAATCTGTGGGCCGGTACTGGGAAACAAAGGTCCGTAAACCCCCGGCGTCACGGTATGCGAGTCCCGGTGCAATCCCCACCCCTATCTCCCGCTCAGGGGGCGGCCGGCTCATGCTTAGGGGTGAGAGGCGTGTTGCGATCCCTGCCAACGCCTCAATAATGAGAACGTATTTGATTCCACGGACCGTGCCGAAAAAGGAGGGCCGATGGGCCGACTGACAGGAAAAGTAGCAGTAATAACCGGGGCGGGGCGAGGTCAGGGGCGCAGCCACGCGGTGCGGCTCGCCGAGGAAGGCGCGGACATCATCGCGATCGACCTGTGCGAGGACATTCCCATCGTGGAATACCCGCTGGCGAGCGCCGAGGATCTGCAGGAGACCGTCCGTCTCGTGCAGAAGACGGGGCGCCGCGTGGCCGCGCACCGGGCCGATGTCCGTGACCGTGCCGCGCTGCGGGCCGCGATCGACGCGGGGGTGGCGGAGCTCGGCCGGCTCGACGTCGTGGTCCCCAACGCCGGCATCCTGCCCATCGGCGCGGGCCGCCCCATCGCCGCGTGGGCCGAGACCGTCGACATCAACCTGTCCGGTGCTGTCAACACCGTGCATGCGGCGTTGCCGCACCTGGGCGAGGGCGCGTCCGTCGTCGTCATCGGCTCGATCGTCGGACTCCAGCCGGGGCACGGCGACGTGTCGCAGGCCGGGCCCGGCTTCGCCGGCTACCGCTTCGCGAAGCACTCGCTCGTCGAGTACGTCAACACGCTCTCCCAGCTGCTGGCCGCCCAGCACATCCGGGTCAACGCCGTGCACCCGACGAACGTCGACACACAGATGCTCCTCAACGACGCGGTGTACCAGGCGTTCCTGCCCGACAAGGAGTCCCCGACGCTCCAGGACGCCATGCCGATCTTCACCGGTATCCAGGCGATGCCGATCCCCTACGTCACCCCGGACGACGTCTCGCACGCCGTCGTGTACCTGGCCTCGGACGAGTCTCGCTATGTCACCGGCCTGCACCTCAAGATCGACGGCGGAGCCCAGGTCAAGCTCGGTCTGTAACATCGCGCCGCGTCAACAGCCTCCGGGCCGAGCCGAATTGAGGAAAGGACCTCATGAGCGAGAAGAAATTCACCGACCCGAAAATTGTGCCGCACGAGTCGGAGCAGGAGCGCTATGTACGTGAGCAGCTCACCAAGCTCTTCGTGGAAAGCCCGATACCCCCGAAATATTTGATCGACAATTTGCCGGTGTACCTTCGACGCCACCAACTCGCCGACTTGCTCAGCATGGACGCCCTGTACCGGATGCTGCCAGAAATTCCGGGAACCATCATGGAATTCGGTGTCCTGCACGGCCGGCATCTGGCCACGCTTACCGCGCTGCGCGCCATCTACGAGCCGTACAACTCTCTGCGGCGCATTGTCGGCTTCGACACGTTCACCGGATTCCCCGACGTCGAGGACGTGGACCGGGTCAGCACCAGTGCGACGCCGGGCCGGTTCGCGGTGCCCGACGGCGAGGTGGAGCACCTGCGCGAAGTACTGGCCGCCCACGAGGCCGGCGAGGTCTTCGGTCACACCCAGCGTTCCTTCGTGGTGCAGGGCGACGTACGGGAGACCGTGCCCCGGTACCTGGCCGAGAACCCGGAGACCGTCATCGCGATGGCCTACTTCGACCTGGACCTCTACCAGCCGACCAAGGAGCTGCTCGAGGCCATCAAGCCGTATCTGACCAAGGGCAGCATCCTGGCCTTCGACGAACTGGCCCATCCCAAGTGGCCGGGTGAGACCACCGCGCTGCGCGAGGTGTTCGGCCTGGACCACGCCCCGCTGCGGCAGCTGTCCACCCGCGAGTCGCCGGTGATCTACATGAAGTGGGGTGAGTGAGGCCGCACCACCGCGGGCCTCGGCATACCGACGGGCGCGGGCTCGGGCTGTACCGGCCGTGCGCCCGCCCCGGCTCAAGCCTCGAGCGTCGGCTGTTGCGTACGGGGATCGGCCGGAAGCTCCTGCGGTGCCCGGCGCGCGATCCCCACGCCACCCCAGAACGTGAACCCGGTGACGATCACGCGGGGTGCCGAAGGGTCGACGGTGCTGCGCACCGGGGTGCCGAAGCCGCCCATCAGCGCGAACCCGCGGGACACCACGTCCACTCCCGGCGGGACGATGACCTGCATGCCTCCCATGATCGCGAAGCAGCGCACCACGGTCTCCCGGCTCTCGAAGTCGGCGTCCCGCAGGTCGATCTGGCCGCCGCCCCAGAACGCCAGGGCCCGAAAGCGCCGTCCCACGGTCCACCGTCCGGTGCGGCGGAACCCGCCGAGGAAGCCGACGGCACCGGACGAGGTGCGCCGGCCGCCGATGCGGGAGCGCCAGTCGGTCACCGGGCCGCCGTCCTTGCGACGGGCCACCGCGCTGTCGCCCCGCAGGGGCAGATCGCCGGTGAGGGGGGCGAGGTCGGCGTGGACCCGGGCCCGGTAGGCTTGTTCGAGCCGCTCCTCGAACTCGTCCATGTCAAGGCGTCCTTCGGCGACGGCCTCCCGCAATTCCTCCGCTACCCGCTCCCGGTCGGCATCCGACACCCGCAGGGCCCGCGGCTCCCGCGGCTGTGACGACTCCACCGTCATGTCCACACCTCAATCGCTCAGATAGGTCGTCGCCGCACCTGTCCGGACTACGGAGACTGCTCCCGGGGCGCCTGCCTCAGGCGCCTTCCACGCACTTCAACTGCAGGTCGGCCGGCAGGTCCTGCCTCCTGCTGATGCTCAACTTCCGGTACACCCGCGTCAGATGCTGCTCCACCGTGCTCACGGTCACCCACAGTTGGGTTGATATCTCCCGGTTGGTGTAGCCCTGTGCGGCGAGCGTCGCCACGCGCTGCTCGGACTCGCTCAACTTGCCTCCCCTGTCGTCGTGTTGAGCCTGCCGGGGCACGAGGGTGCCGGCTTGGGGCGCGACAGTCAGGCCGGGCAGGATCTCTTCCTGCAGGCCCTGGGCACCACATGCCTGGGCGACGTTCCAGGCCCTGCGGTTGAGGGAACCGGCACTGCCCGCGTCCCCCTGGGACTGCAAGAGCCGCCCCAGGTCGGTCATGGCCTTGGCTTGCTGCAGCCGGTTTCCCCCGCGCCGCAGTTCCTCGACGGCCTGCTCCAGCAGCGTCTGCCCCTGCTCCGGGGTGGCGGCCATGGCCGCTCGCAGCCGCAGGGCCTCCCCGCGCAGTCGGGGGTGCCGGCCGTCGGGCAGGGCGAGCTGCTGTTCGATCAGCCGCTCGGCCTGCTGGGTCTCGCCCAGCCGCAGCAGCGCCTCGGCCGCGTCGGTGCGCCAGGGCAGGGCGAGCGGCCGGTCCATGGCCCAGGCGGTAAGCAGGCGGCCGGCGTCGAGGAACTCGTGCAGCGCCGCCGCGGCCTGCCCCAGCGCCATCAGGTGCTGTCCGTGGGCATACAGGTAGCCGGGCCGGAAGACCGTGTCGCACAGTAGCTCCGGTGCGAGCGTGTCGAGCATCTGGGCGACGTCGCCGTGCCTGCCCATGGCGGTGCGGGTCCCGATGAGGAGCGTGTGCGCGGCACCGGCGAGCACCGAACGGCAGCCGTCGGACAGCGCCCCCTTGGCCTGCAGTCCGCACCGTTCGGCCCCAGGCAGGTCGCCCAGGCGCAGCAGTGCCTCGCCGTGCAGCGTGGCGAAGAGCGAGACCCAGCCCGGGGCGTCGCGTTGCATGGCCGCCTCGGAAAGCCGCGCGCACCAGACGGGCACCTGGTCCAGCCGGTCCGACAGGGTGAGGGCGCGCAGCGCCCGGACGATGGACAGCACCGTTCCCTCCGACAGGGTGCTGTCCGCGAGGAAGTGTTCGTGTGCGGCGAGGTCCGCGCCGGTCTGCTCGGGCATGTCCCACAGGACGGCTCCGCCGTGGCGTGCCGCGATGTCGAAGGCGCCGTCCACGTCGCCGAGTTGTCCGGCCAGCCGGGCACTCACGTGGCGCGCCTCGGAGATCCGTCCCTGCGCTCTCAGCAGGCGGGCCAGCACGTCCATACGGCCGGTCGACAGCCCGCCCTCCTCCACCATGCGCAGCGGCACGGCCAGGTGGCGCTCGGCCGTATCGGGAGCGAACCGCCAGGTGATGGCGGCGAACCGGAGATCGATTGCCGCGCGTAGACCCGGGTCCTGGCAGGCCGCCCGCGCCAGTTCGAGGTAGCGGGCCGCCTCCCGGTGCTGCTCCCCGCCGATGAGCCGCTCCGCGTGCTCCCACAGTAGGTCCGCTGCCCAGGGCAGGTCCGTCCAGGACTCGTCCGACGTGTGGGAGGTCTCTAAGTGCCGTACGACCTCGGCGATGGGGGCGCCGGTGCGGTGCAGCAGCGCGGCGTAGCGTCGGTGCAGCCGGGCCTGGGCCACGGGATCCATGCCTTCGAGGACCAGCCGGGCCAGGCGCGGGTGGCGGTAGCGAAGGCCCGCGAAGATGCCGCTCGCGCGCAGCGCGGCGAGCGCCTGGGTGACCGTGGTGACCGGCAGCGCCAGCAGCTGGGCCACGTCCTCCGGCGGCGGGCCGCTCTGCAGGACGGCGTAGGCGCAGGCGACGTCGTTCGCCGCGTGGCCGCTGCGCCGCAGACAGGTCAGCACGGCCCGCGCGAACCTGGCCCCGGACACCGGGTCGGCGGGGGCCACCGGGTCTCTGTCGTGCAGTTCGTCGACGAGGGTCCTGACCAGAAGCGGGTTGCCGCCGACGGCGTCGCGCAGTTCCTGCGGCGTGGCGCCGTGCCTGGCGAGACCGGACTGGCGCCGCAGCAGGCTGTCGACCTCTTCGACGTCCATCTGCTTCAGGGTGATCCGCTCGACCCCGCCCCCGGGCGACACTCCGTCCAGCGATGCCGGGTAGGACCGGTCGAAGTAGGGAGACCTGGTCACGACCAGGAGCACCTGCTCCCGCGCGCCGTGCGCCAGGGTGCCGAGGTACTGGAGCGACGCCTCGTCGGCGTGGTGAACATCGTCGACGCACAGGACCACGGGCCGCTGTCGGCTCAGGGCGTCGATCTGTGCGCAGAACTCGTGGACGCCCGCCGGGGCCTGCGGTCCGAGGGCCGGGAAGCCGGCCGGCAGGCCCTCGCGCACACCGGCCAGCAGTTGCCGCAGTGCGCCCAGCGGGGTCCCCCGTTCGGCGGCCGAGCAGACTCCCGAGAGGACCAGGGCGCCCAGGGATGCGGCCGCGTTCTCCGTCTGCCTCAGCAGCGCGCTCTTGCCGTGCCCGGCGGGCCCTTCGATCAGGACGACTCCCGACCGTCGCTCCAGGAAACCAGCGATAACTGTCTCAAATATCTTGCGTCCAGCCTGAAATTCGGAAATTGCCATACCGTTCCCCCGTGACATTTCGATTCAGAACATCGCGAGTACAGCACCATTCGGCGAATTCATCAGAATGCGGCACGACGGCAGACCCGTGCCCGCCCAAACCTCACAGTCATCCCACAGCCCCCTGCAGATGCAAATGAGACACCACGCGCGCCGACCGGCACCATAGCTCCAGCGATGCTATAGCGCACCCCCGATCACTTCAACCATTGACCTGAACAAGAAGCCTTCAAGCCATCGGAGGGCGTGGAGTATACACCACACGCAGATAGTTTATGGCGCACTCAAAGCTGCTCAAGGGAAGGCCGGACGACGCCTCCCTCCAAGGAGAAGAAGCGGCTCAGACCTCCATGACGAGCCCTTCTTCCAGCAGGTTCTCCAGCCAGCAGCCGAGCACGACACGGACCCAGAGCGCGTCCATCGACCACAGCCGGCCCAGCTCCTGCGCGGCAGCCCCGAGCCGCCAGCCATGGCGCTGCAAAGTGATCCACATCACCGCCCCGGCGGGACCGCACACAAAGGCCTCCTGCCCGGACTCGTGGCGCAGTGTCAGCGAGCCATCACTCTCGATAGCGGCAACGACGTCATGAACGGGTCGCATGTTCCGCCACAGATCGTCGCTTTCCATATCCAATCTTTCATCGAGGTGACAGCGTCGACGGCGTCGACCCCAAGGGGCTCCCGGTCACGCCACCGACCGTCATGGTCACCGTGAGCATCCAACACATCACTCACCGAATGGCCGGACGTCAAGCGATCTCCCCGAAAGGCACCAGATTCAGCGGTTCGCCCGACATAAACGATCGATTTCCAGACAATGCCCCCAGGTAATCCGCCACTGACTTCATGTCCCCCGCTCCATCCCATAGGGGGTGCTAGGGGTGTGGCAACCGCCTCCCGCGCCGGTAGCTTCACTGTGGGTTCATCTTGATACTCCGCGTCCAGGCCCATGCAAAGCCGGCGCAAGCAAAACGGCGCGCCTTTGAATGGTTTATGCGCCGCACGCCAGTTCCCGATCCAAAAGATTGGACACCGCATGCCGCAGCACTTTCTCTTCCTGGTCATTCCCGACCACGGGCACATCCTTCCCAATCTGGCCGTCGTGGAGGAACTGACGCGTCGCGGCCACCGCGTCACCTTCGTCACCGGGGAGGAGGTGTCCGAGCCGGTCGGTGCCGCCGGGGCCACGGTGCTGCCGTACGCGTCCGAATACCGCTCGCTGAGTCACTTCGAGAGCGTCAACGAGGATCTGGGCTCCCGGATGCTCACGCTACTGATCGACGAGAGCGCCTCCATGCTCCGCACTGTCGATGCGGCGCTGGGCGACGACCGGCCCGACGTGGTCGTCTACGACTTCGCCACCTCGCACGCCGGCCGCATCCTGGAGCGGAAGTGGGGGCTGCCGGCCGTCCAGCTGTGCCCCGCGTTCGCACAGAACGAGAAGTTCTCCTTCGCCTCCGGTTTCGACGAGTCGGACAAGGGCGGTGTCGCCGACTACGCCGCTCCGCCGGTCATGGTGGAGGCGATCAACCAACTGGTGGCCGAGCACGGACTGGACGTTCCGTTCCACGAGTTCTTCCTCAGCATCGCCCAATCGAACCTAGTTTTCCTGCCGAAGGAATTCCAGATCCACGGCGAGAGCTTCGACGAGCGGTTCTCCTTCGTCGGACCGTGCATCAGCGACCGGAGCTTCCTGGGTGAGTGGCAGCCGCCGGCCAGCGGGCTGCCCGTCGTCCTGGTGTCGCTCGGGGCCACCTTCAGCGATGTCACCGGGTTCTTCGACGCCGGCATGAAGGCGTTCGCCGACGCGCCCTTCCACGTGGTCCTCACCCTGGGCAGCAGCATGGACCCGGCAGAACTGGGCGAGCTGCCCGCCAACATCGAGGCGCACCGCTGGATATCGCACGTCGCCGTGCTCGAACACGCCAAGGCGTTCGTCACCCACGGAGGCATGGGCAGTGTGATGGACTCGCTCAGCGCCGGCGTACCGATGGTCATGGTGCCGCACAGCCCCCTCGACCGTCCGACCGGCCGCCGGGTGATCGAGCTCGGTCTCGGCGAGGTGATCGCGCCGGAGGAGCTCACCGACCAAAAGCTCCGTGCCGCCGTGGACACGCTGCTCTCCGACGAGGAGACCGCGGCCCGGGCGCGCGCCATGCAGGAGCCCGTCCGCCGGGCGGGCGGCGCCACGCGCGCGGCCGATGCCCTGGAGCGCTCCGCGGCGTCCTGGGCCTGAAGCCTCCGCTCGCACGAGAGGGCCTGCGGCCGCTGCCCTTCGCACAGGCGGCGGCCGCAGGCCCTCTACCGTGAGCACGGCGCGACCCGGCGACGGGCAGGGCCAGCCGGATCAGTAGCAGGACACATACCGATCGAGCAGGCGGTCGAGGTGGCCCTCGCCGCCCAGTCTTTCGGCCACGGACGCCTCGGGCAGCAACTTGCGCAGCTTGTCGACGGAGACCAGGGTGCGCTGGCGGACGCCGTCGGCGGTCTCGTGCACGGCGGTGCGGCCCAGCCGCCGCTCGATGCCCCGCACGATGTCCTCGGCCGCGCAGGGTGTGCCACTGGCCACGTTGACGATCTCGTCCCGCACATCGGCGGTCAGCAGGCCGTCGAGTACGGCCACGAGATCCATCACGTCCAGCAGATCGCGGTGCGCGCCCCGGTGGACCCGGACGCGACCGGACCGGATCTGGCCCACCAGTGACGGCAGCAGCTGGTGCGCACGCTGGCCGGCGCCCATCAGATGGCTGGGCCGCAGCACCAGCCAGTGGGCGCCGGACTCGCCGACGACCTCCTCGACCCGGCGCTTGTGCCGGCCGTAACGGGAGGCGGACAGCGCGACGGTGTCCTCGCTCGCCGGGGCCTCCGTCGTCCCGTACATCGCCGAGGACGCGGTGGAGAAGAGCACCACGGTCCGTCCCGTCCGGTGGCAGCGGCGCGCCGTCTCGCGCACCAGGTCCAGCTCGCGCTCGAATTCCCCTTCCGCGGTGGCGTGGGTGGTGGACACCCCGGCAGCCAGGACAGTCACGGACGCGTGCCGGTTCCTGACGGAGGCGAGATTGCGTGCGAGAAACCCACGGCCTACGACCTCCATCGGTCCCCCGCTCTCCCTGCCCCGGCCGGCTCGCGCGTCGGCTCCTCGGTCACGGTGCGCGCCAGGTCGGCGATCCGTGCGACGAGCTCCGCCGTACGCCGCGCCCTGGCCGCCGTGACCTCGTGGCCCGGGTCCGCTCCGGACGCCTGCGCCCCACGCACCGCCGCGGCGAACGCGGCCACGACGGCCAGGTACTGGTCCTGCGGATCGAGCGCGGTGCGCCGAACCCCGTCCTCGTCCTCCACCCGCAGGAGCGGCACGTCGTCGGCGCCCACCGCGAAGGCGTGCTGCGTGTCCAGCCGCCCGGCGCTGCCCCACAGCTCGTACTCGGCTCCGTACCGGTTCCCGAACCCGAACGTCAGCGCAGCGGTGACACCGTCCGCACAGCGCAGCAGCGCGCTGCCGCCGATGTCGACACCGTAGTCCGGATCCCACCGCAGCACGGCACCGGCCACGGTCAGTTCGTCTCCCAGGAAGTACTGGGCCGCCCGTACCGGATACACCCCGGCGTCCAGGAGCGCCCCTCCCCCGAGGTCCGGACGGTGACGGATGTTGTCCGCGGGCAGCGAGGGGATGCAGAACGAACTGCTGAAGTGGCGGATCTGCCCGATGCCTCCCTGCTCGACGAGGGCCCTGGCCGCCCGGTGACGGTCGTGGTGCTCGAAGGCGTAGTTCTCCCGCAGCACGAGCCCGCGCTCGGCGGCGAGGGCGAACAGCTCCGTGGTCGTGTGGACTTCGGTGGTCAGCGGCTTCTCGGCCAGCACGTGTTTGCCGCTGTGCAGAGCGCGCCGGACCCAGGTGTGGTGCAGGGAGTTGGGCAGGGGTACGTAGACGGCGTCGATGTCCGGGCGGCTCAGGATCTCCTCGTAGCCGGCGTGGGACGAGCAGCCCCACTGTGCGGCGGTCCGCCGCGCACGCGCGGCGTCCCGGCCCGCGACCGCGGCGAGCCGGGTGTCGGGGCAGCCGTGGAGCGCGGGCACCATCCGCCGGCCGGCGAAGGAGGACGTCCCAAGGACGCCGACGGTCAGAGGTCGTACTGCGGCGGAGTCGGCGAGCACGTGAGCACCTTCTGTAGGCAGGTGATGAGGGTGCGGGCCTCGACGTTGAGGTAGTGGCTGTGCCGGATCAGTCCGGCCAGCTCGCTCACCGCGACCCAGCGGTGGTCGGGGGACGCGTGGCGTTCCGTGTCCGGGGGTGCCTCCACGAGCATGTACCGGTTGCGGGCGTGGTGGAAGCGGCCGCCCTCCTCGGACAGCACCGTGTCGAAGAGGATCCGGTCTTTCGGGGCTTGCACCAAACAGTCCAGGAACGGTATCTCGGGAGCAGCGGGCAGGGCCGCGTAGTTCTCAGGCGTGCACTGCACGGTGGGCCCCAGCTCCAGGACGTCGGCGGAGCCGGCCTCGACGCGCGTGCCGACCAGCACATCCGGGCCGTCCTCGGTTCGCCGGACCAGGAAGCCGGCGACGCCCACACCTCGGGGCGACAGCAAGGGCTGGGTCCAGCTGCGGACCTCGCGACCCTCCGTGGTGACATCGACGGCGATGATGTCGAAGAAGGCGCCGCCGTCGTGCGTGACGCGGTCGGGCAGCGTCTTCCACCCGGTCACCTGCGACAGCGCGATCCGCTCCGCAGTCACGTCGTGGCGGGTGCGCGCGTCGGTGATCCAGCTGAGCAGTTCGGTGCTCACCTCCCCGGGCCCGTCCGCCGTGCCGCCGAAGGCGAAGGGCAGACAGGCCAGCACACTGCGTGAGTCCATGTTGACGAGGTCGTCGAACTCCAGCAGGTGGTGCAACTGCCCGAGCGTGAGCCAGCGGAAGCCGTCGAGGACGTCGACATCGCCGGTGGCCTCGACGACGACATTGCGGTTGCGTTTGCGGTAGAACCACGAGCCCTGCTCCGACTGGCGGGCGTCCGCCAGTACGCGGGGGCGGCGCGGGCCGGTGAAGTAGTCGACGTACGAGACGGCTCTCCCGCTGTGCACCCGGCGGTAGTTGCTGCGGGTGGCCTGCACGGTCGGGGACAGCTGCAGCCCGCCGAAGTTGCCCGGCTCCATCTTGGCCTGCATCAGGAAGTGCAGGACGCCGTCGAACTCCTTGGCGACCAGGCCCAGTATCCCGATCTCCGGCTGGTGGATGATGGGCTGCGTCCAGGCCGGCACGGGACCGGAGTCCCGGTGCACGCGCAGGCCCTCGATGGTGTAGAAACTCCCGCTGTCATGAACGAGGTTGCCCGTCTGCCTCTCGAACGCCCACGAGCGCAGTTCGTCGAACGGGATCCGCTCCACGCGCGTGGTGTCGGCGGCCTGCTGCCGCTGCCACCACGCGCGGAACCCGTCCAGGGTAGAGGTCGGCGTGGCGAGGGTCGCGGCGGAGCGCGCGACGCGCTGCGCGAGCTGCAGCATCAGGCAGCCGCCTCCGCCCGATCGAGCAGCGGCTCCCACCAGTCGCGGCGGTCGGCGTACCAGCGCACGGTCCGGGCGAGACCTTCCTCGAAGGGGACGGCGGGGGCGTAGCCGAACTGCTCGGAGATCTTGGTGATGTCGACGCAGTAACGCCGGTCGTGACCCTGCCGGTCGGGCACCCGCTCGATCCGGCTCGGGTCGGCGCCGAACAGCTCCAGCAGCCGCTCGACCAGGACGCGGTTGGTCAGCTCGGTACCGCCGCCGATGTTGTAGACCTCGCCGGGCTTTCCGCCCCGGGCGACCAGGGCGATGCCCCGGCAGTGGTCGTCGACGTGCAGCCAGTCCCGTACGTGCAGGCCGTCCCCGTACAGCGGGACGGACTGTCCGGACATCAGGCGCGTGATGAACCGGGGGATGGCCTTCTCCGGAAACTGGTACGGGCCGTAGTTGTTGGAGCAGCGCGTTACGCACACCGGGAGCCCGTACGTGCGGTGGAAGGCGAGGCTCAGCAGGTCCGACGACGCCTTGGACGCCGCGTACGGGGAGTTGGGCAGCAGCGGCTCGTCCTCGGTCCATGAGCCCTGCTCGATGGTGCCGTACACCTCGTCGGTCGAGACGTGGACGAAGCGCCCGACGCCGCTGCCGAGCGCGGCCTGCAGCAGGGTCTGGGTTCCCAGGACATTGGTGCGCACGAACTCCGCGGCGCTGGCGATGGACCGGTCGACGTGCGATTCCGCGGCGAAGTGGACCACCAGGTCGGTGTCCGCCATCAGGCCTTCCACCAGCGGGCCGTCGCAGATGTCGCCGCGCACCACCGTGAGCTGAGGATGACCGGCCACAGGCGTGAGGTTGTCCTCGTTGCCGGCGTAGGTGAACTTGTCCAGGACCGCCACCTGGGCGCCCGCGAGTTCGGGGTAGCCGCCGCTCATCAGGCGGCGTACGAAGTTGGAGCCGATGAAGCCGGCTCCCCCGGTCACCAGAATTCTCATCACTCCCCCTGCTCCCGGCCGGACGCCAGGTCCATCAGATAGACGCCGTAATCGGACTTGCCCATGGCGACGCCCATGCGGTAGCACGCCCCCGCGTCGATGTAGCCCATGCGCAGGGCGATCTCCTCCACGCAGGCGATCCGGACGCCCTGGCGCTGCTCGAGCACCTGGACGTACTGACCCGCCTGCAGGAGCGACTCCGGGGTGCCGGTGTCGAGCCAGGCGAAACCGCGGCCGAGGTCCACCAGACGGGCGCGGCCCTGTTCCAGGTAGGCCGTGTTGACGTCCGTGATCTCGAGTTCCCCGCGCGGGGACGGAGCGAGGTTCTTGGTGATGTCCACGACGTCGTTGTCGTAGATGTAGAGGCCTGTGATCGCGAGGTTGGAGCGCGGCCGGGCCGGCTTCTCCTCGATGTGCAACAGACGCCCTTCGGTGTCGACCTCACCGACGCCGTAGCGTTCGGGGTCCTTGACGCTGTAGCCGAACAGCACGCACCCCGAGACGTCGCGCGTGGCCTCGGCGAGCAGCGCCGAGAAGTTGGGGCCGTGAAAGACGTTGTCGCCCAGGATGAGGGTGACGCTGTCGTTCCCGATGTAGTCGGCGCCGATGATGAACGCGTCGGCGATGCCCCGGGGTTCGTCCTGCTCGACGTAGTCGATGCTGATGCCGAGCCGCTCGCCGTCGCCGAGCAGGGCGCGGTAGATGCCGATCTGGTCCGGCGCAGAGATCACCAGGACGTCGCGGATACCCGCCAGCATGAGCACGGACAGCGGGTAGTAGATCATGGGCTTGTTGTAGACGGGCAACAGCTGCTTGGAGAGGGCGTGGGTCAGCGGGTGCAGCCGTGTTCCGCTGCCGCCTGCGAGGATGATTCCCTTCATCTTCACCAACCACCTAGATCCAGCATCGCTTTGAGCGATTCTTCGACGGTGTGGAGGGGCGACCAGCCGAGCAGGGTCCGGGCGCGGCGGACGTCGGCGCTAGTCCAGTCGCCGCCTCCGGCGCTCGACAGCGGCGTGCCGCCTTCCTTGACGGCCTCCGGCGGCAGACCGGCGGCGGCCACCATGCCGTAGACAAGGTCCCTCAGGTCGAGGGCCTCGCCGCGGCCTATGTTGACGGCTTGTCCGCTGGTGTCCGCGCGGCAGCGCACGGCCCGGCCCACGGCGTCGGCGACGTCGCGGGTGTCGACGTGGTCGCGGTGCGCGGGAGCGAGGGTCAGCTCGATGGTCTCCCCGGGCCCGGTGGTGCGGAGCCGGGCCGCCAGGGTGCCGAGGAAACTCTTGGGTGACGGGAACGGGCCGAAGACGTTCGCGACCCGCAGGGTGACCGCGTCGATACGGCCGGCCGCGGCGGCCTCGAGCACGGTGCGCGTTCCGATGAGTTTGGCGCGCGCGTAGGGCGTTTCAGGCCGGGTGTCGCGCCGTTCGTCGATGACGGTGCCCGGCGGCACCGGCCCGTACTCGTGGATGGTGCCGATGTGGACGAGCCGCGGGCGGCCGGCGGCGGCCGCCACTCCTTCGGTGACCAGACGGGGGATCGTGACATGGGCGTAGTCGAGTTCCTCGGCGGAGCGTTCCCAGGTGCCGCTGGCGTTGACCACGGCGCCGGCCCGCTCCTCGGTCAGCAGCGCCCCGATCTCGGGGCCGGTCATGCGCCCCAGGTCACGGGCGAGGAACCGGTGCTCGGCGACCTGCGGTGCGAAGGTCCGGGCGACAGCAACGACGTCGTGGCCCTGCTGTGCCAGCGTCGCGCAGATCTGCCGGCCCAGGCAGCCGGTCGCCCCGAGGACCACCACGCGCACACGCGGCGCGCTGCCGGTGGTGGACACCGCTACGCCTCCTCTTGCCGGACGCAGTCCTCGTAGCGCGGCAGCAGGCCCTGCGCGGTGATCTCCGCAAAGCTCGCCGCCGCGCGGTCACGGGGGGACAGGATGGGGTCGGACTGCGGCCAGGGCAGTCCCAGTTCGGGATCCAGCGGGTCGATGGCCAGCTCCTGGTCGGGCACGTAGCTGCTGCTGACCATGTATGCGAGGACCGTGTCGTCCTCCAGGACCGCGAAGCTGTGGGCAACGCCCAGCGGGAAGTAGACGCCGCCGAAGGACTCCGCGTCGAGCTCGACGGCGTCCCACTTGCCGAAGGTCGGCGAGCCGACCCGTACGTCGACCATGACGTCCAGGGCCCGCCCGGCCGCGCAGTAGACGTACTTGCTCTGCCCCGGGGGTGTCCGGGTGAAGTGCAGTCCCCGGATGACGCCCCGGGCAGAGCGGCTGTAGTTGATCTGGGCGACGGAGAACCGTTCGCCCACCGCTTGGAGGAAAGCGGGTTCCTGGAAGGGCGCGACGAACAGGCCCCGCTCGTCGGTGTGGACGTCGGGGGTGAAGGTGAACGCCCCCGCCACCGCCAGCTCACGCACCTGCATGGGCGTTGCCCCCCTTCCCCGGCTCGGCAACGACGCGCCGCAGGTGTGCCTCGAGCGCGTCGGCGGCGCGCGCGGTGCCGCCCGCGGTGCGCATGTGCTCCTTCATCCGGTCGACGTTGGCGCGGATTTCACCGTCGGCCGCGACGTCCTCCACGGTCTTGATCAGGAGCTCCGGGCCCAGTTCGGTGTGGTCCAGGCGACGGCCCAGCCCCAGCTCCTCGACCCGGCGGGCGGTGGGGCGGGTGTCGGAGGACTGGGGTATCACCACCATCGGAACACCGAGGCTCAGCGATTCGGTGACACTGCCGGTGCCGCCGTGGCTGACCAGGAGCCGGGCGTGTTCGAGCACCGTGCTGTGCGACACCCAGCGGTGCACCTCGATGTTGGCCGGCAGCGGGCCCAGTTCGTCCGGGTCGATGCCGTTGCCCACGGTGATCACGGCGTGCCACGGCTTGTCCGTGAAGGCGCGGACGATGGTGTGGAAGAAGTCCGGAAGTTCGTTGAAGATGCCGCCGAGCGAGACCAGTACCACGGGAAGGCCGTCGGCAGGGGGCTGCCATATGTCCATGAACATCCGGTTGTTGACGCATGGACCGGCGAAGACGAAGGTCTCGTCGAAGGTGTCGCCCTCGTACTGGAACTCCCGCGGCAGGTACACCAGCGTCAGCTCCTCGGTGGCCGTGAGGAATTCACCGGGCGGGGTGTCCACACCGTGCGAGGCGAGCAGTCCCGCGAGCGCCGCGAACCACTCCCCCATGCCGGCCGAGAGGGCTTGCGGCTTCTGCTCCTCCTGCCCGCCGTCGGCCGCCGGCGGCGCGTCGTGCATGGCCCTGTGCAGCGAGAAGTGCTCGTTGCTTGCGAACATGGGGTTGAGCTGCACGGCCGGCACGCCCCAGGTGCGGGCCAGTACGCGGCCGACGTGGAAGGCGAGCATGTCGTAGAGGACAAGGTCCGGCCGGTCGTCGGCCAGCCGGGCCTTGACCTCCTCCAGCATCGCGGTGCCGTCCTTGAGCACGGTCAGGGGGGTGTTGGCTCCGTCCCGGTCCTGGGTGAGGTTCAGCTTCTTGACGTCGTCGAAGGAGGAGCCGTACGTGATGACGTCGGCACCGGTGTGCCGGACGGCCTCGGCCTGGCTCTCCCCGGTCGCGAAGCTGACCCGGTGCCCCCGGCGGATCAGTTCCTCGACCACGGCCAGGTTCGGGAAGAGGTGCCCGGCGATGGGCATGCTCATGAACAGAACGTGCTGTCCCATGCGTCAGTGATCCAATCTGGGTGTGTTCCATGGCCGACGGGCACATGGCTGACGGGCAGGTGGGTGCCGCGGACCGGTCAGGCGAGGACCCGGCGCAGGTGGTTCTCGATCTCCCGGGCGGCACGGCGCGCGCCGCCCGCCTCCTGGATGTGGCGCTGCATGTCCCGCACAGCGGCGCGGATCCGTTCGTCCGCGGCAGTCTCCTCGACGGCCTTGCGCAGGGACTCGGGGGTGAGGTCGGCAGCGTCCAGGACGCGGGCGAGGCCGAGCTGGTCGACCCGGTGGACGATGGCTGCCGAGGCGTAGGACTGCGGGACCACCACCAGCGGGACCGCCTGGGTCAGCGCCTCCAGGACCCCGCCCATGCCGCCGTGGGTGACACACACCCGGGCGTGCTCCAGGACGGCGAGGTGCGGGACGAAGGTGTGGGCCTCGACGTTCTCGGGCAGCGGCCCCAGGGTGGCCGGGTCGACCCCCTTGCCGACGGTGATGACCACGTGGAACGGGGCGCCGGTGAACGCCTCCACCACCGACTTGAAGAAGTCGGGGCGGTCGTTGACGACGGTGCCCAGGGAGACCAGGACCACCGGCAGGCCGGTGTCCGGCACCTGCCAGGTCCCGAGGAAGCCGCGGTCGCTGACGCAGGGGCCGACGAAGGCGAAGCGGTCGTCGAAGAGCTCACCCGAGTACTGGAAGGCCTGGGGCAGGTAGACGACACCGAAGTCGGGCACGCGCGCGATCCATTCGCCGACCGGGGTGTCGATGCCGTTGTCCACAAGCATCGCGGTCGTCTTCGCGAACCACTGCTGCATCTCGGGCGGCATCGCGGCGGCGACGCTCTCGGTGGTGTCGACCGGGGCGTCCGACTCCTCCTGCGTGAACATGGCACGCATCATGTTGAATTTCTCGTTCGACGCGAACATCGGGTTCAGCTGGATCGACGGAAGCCCCCACTTCTCCGCGAGGACCCGGCCAACCTGCGCCGTCATGGTGTCGTAGAGAACCGCGTCGGGCCGGTCGTCCGTGAGCACCGACTCGGCCGCGGCGAGCATGGCCAGACCGTCGTCGTGAACGACCAGGGCCATGTCCGACTGCTCCGACCCCATCTCGAGCTGCTCCGGCCGGTCGAAGACGGAGTCGTAGGGCACGGCCGTGGCGCCGGCCGCGCCGACGGCGTCCGCCAGACTCGCACCCGTCGCGAAGGTCACGCGGTGCCCTTCGCGCACCAGTTCCTCGATGACCGCGAGATTGGGAAAGACATGGCCGGGCTGAGGCATGCTCATGAACAGGAGGTGCAGGCTCATGGGATCGGCTCCGTTGGCTGGGGGCAATGGAAAAAAGCCGACAGAAGGAGCACGCAATGCCCCTCACACAAGGTCAGGCTGTCTTCTTCTTTTCTACCCTGCATTGCCAACGCGAAGGGATACCCGCAGCCCCCTAATCATCACCCCCTCACCTCACCCCGAACCCCTATCAACCCCTTTTTGAGCCAGACTCACGCACGTGACTGGGCACGCTCACGAATAAGTACGTCCACACCGTCGAGAACCCGTTTGAGCGCGAAGATGAATTCGGTGTCCTGGTCGTCGGCGCTGTCGAACACGCCCGCCTTGATGGCCTTGTTGATCGCCGGGAAATGCTCCTTGTCGGCAAGCCTCTCGATCAGCCTGCGGTAGTCCATCATGATCTCGCCACCCGAGGCGCCCGCCTTCGCGAAGGCCTCGTACGTGCTGGCGAGCATGGCATCATTCCGGACGATTCCCGCCAGCAACAGAATCGTCGACAGTTTCTCCGCCTCGCGCAGGTTCACGTCGGCGAGGAAGGAAAGCCCCTGCTCGGTCCACGCGACCTGGTTGGGCGTGGACGGCGGGCCGCCGGTGGGGACATGGATCACCCAGGAGTGACGCCGCAGCACAGCCAGATAGGACCAACTCCAGTGCTCGAGACCGGCCCGCCAGCCGGCACACTCCTCCTCCGGCGCGACCGGGGGTCCGAACGCCTGGTCGACCATGAGCGGAAGCAATTCGTCCTTCGCCGACACATACCGGTAGAGGGACATCGTCGAGGAATTCAGTTCTCCGGCAATACGATTCATCGAAACAGCGCCGAGACCTGATTCTTCGGCGATCGTCACTGCGGTTCCGACGATCCGCTCAAGACTCAGAACACGTTTTGGACCCTTGGTGACCGGTTCACGCAGCCCCCAGGCCACTTCAATACTCGTCGGCAGGTTCACTCCGGTCTCCTTACCCATCATCCCTACTTTCTCGTTTCATGATGTCAATCGGAACCAGTCACAACGTCCTCAATCTATCCCGAGGCGAGTGGTCAGGGATACACGTGCCGGATCTGCAAACTACAGCACCGGTCGTCCGCGACGGGGGGCGCGGACGACCGGTGGTCTATGGACGGGGCGGACTTACCTACAGCGCACCGCACAGGACATGTGTTACGCGACCCGCTTCCGGAAGAGCCGGTCGGCGAGGACCGCCGACACCAGCAGGATGCCGGCGCACCAGGCGAGGGCCAGCCAGCCGTTGTTGCCGAGCGGCTGGTCGTTCAGCAGTCGCCGCAGGCACTCGATGACCGGGGTGACCGGTTGGTGCTCCGCGACCCCGCGCAGCCAGGACGGCAGGGTGGAGACGGGGACGAACGCGCTGCTCACGTAGGGGACGAACATCATGATGAAGGAGAACCCGCCGGCCGCCTCGGCCGTTTTGACCAGGAGTCCGAAGACGGAGGCGAGCCACGAGACTGCCAGCATGAACATCAACAGCACGCCCACCGCCTCGATCCAGCCCACCGCGTCGGCATCGGCACGGAACCCGATGAGCAGGGCGACGCCGAAGACGATCAGGGTCGAGACGACGTTGCGCGCGACGCTGGCCACCACGTGTCCGCCGAGGACAGCGGTGCCGCCGACGTCCATCGACCGCAGCCGGTCGACGATACCGCCGTTCATGTCGATGTTGACGTTCACGGCGGTGGCCGCCCCGCCCCAGCCGGCGCAGAGCAGGAGCACGCCGGGGACGACGTAGTTGACGTAGTCGCCTCCGGTGGTGTTCTTGATCGCGCCGCCGAAGAGGTAGACGAAGACCAGCATCAGCATGACCGGCATCATCACCGAGGTGATGATGGCGTCCAGGGCGCGCGAGGTCAGGCGGATGCACCGGCCGCTCATGGTGATCGCGTTCTGGACGGCGGCCGCCGGCCTGCCGGGGTGCCGCAACGCGCCTGCGGAAAGGGCCAGTTCAGACACCGGCGGTCTCCTTGTCGTTCTCGTTGGTGTTCTCGTTCTGGTGGCGCTGCGCGGGGCGGCCCGTCAGCGCGAGGAAGACGTCGTCGAGCGTGGCCGTGTGCACCGAGAAGCGGCTGACAAGGCGGGCCTGCGGGTCGATCTCGTCGAGCAGCGACCGCACGTGCGCCGCGCTGCCGTCTGTGGGCACGCCGATCGTCAGGCGGGAGCGGTCCTCGGTGGAGACCCGGCCGGCCAGCAGGCGCTGCCCCTCGTCGTAACCGGAGTCGTCGCCGAAGACGAGGTCGAGCCGCTGCCCGGCCACCCTCTGCTTGAGCTCGGCGGGGGCGCCCTCGGCGACCACGCGCCCGCCGTCGATCACGGCGACCGAATCGGCGAGCTGATCGGCCTCTTCCAGGTACTGCGTGGTGAGAAAGATGGTGACGCCCTCCCCCAGCAGACCCGTGATGACATCCCACATCGCCCGGCGGCTGCGCGGGTCGAGCCCGGTCGTGGGCTCGTCCAGGAAGATGACCGACGGGCGGCCGACGAGCCCCGCCGCAAGGTCGAGGCGGCGGCGCATGCCTCCGGAGTAGGTCGCGACCCGGCGGCGCGCAGCGTCCACGAGGTCGAAGCGTTCCAGCAGCTCCTGGGCGCGGCGGCGGGCGTCGCGCCGCGAGATGCCCGCCAGCCGGGCCGTCATCCAGAGGTTCTCCTCCCCCGTCTGCAACTGGTCCACGGCCGCGTACTGCCCGGTGAGACTGATGACGCGCCGCACCTCCCGCTGCTGCCGGCCGACGTCGAACCCCGCCACGCGGGCCTGCCCGCCGTCGGGGCGCAGCAGCGTGGACAGGATCCGTACGATCGTCGTCTTCCCTGCGCCGTTCGGGCCGAGCAGCGAGAAGACGCTGGCTTCCGGGACCTTCAGATCGACGCCGGTCAGGACATCCACTTTTCCGTACGACTTCCTGAGCCCAGCCGCCTCAACAGCCCAGTTACCGCCCATTCTCCGCCTCCATGACGCAGGTCCCGCACTGTTGCGTACGGGGCACGCACGTTCGTACTGTATACACAGTCTCCCCTTCGCGTACACGGTACGCTTCTAGCGTGCCTCATACGCAGTAACGCGTACAAGGTACACAGTACCGTCGGGGGCCGTCAAGCAACGCTGCCGCAGGGGCAGTTCACGTCAGGGGCACCAGGCCATGGATAGGGGTGCCCAGGGGCGCGCACGGCATGGATGAGGGGTTACGCGACATCCCCCACGGCCGTAGCGTCGGCATCCGGCGACCGATCGCTGCATGAATGGGTGGAGGCGAAACGTATGAGCACGGACTGGGGACCGGACTTCGAAGCGGTCCTGCGCGGCTTCCTGCCGTTTCTGGGCGAGGACGAACCACTGACCCCGCAGACCGATCTGCGCGACACGGGCCTTGACTCGCTCGGCACCGTGGAACTGCTCGGCAAGCTGGAGGCGCAGTACGAGGTGCGCTTCGTCGACGAGGCGCTCAGCCGGGAAACGTTCGCCACTCCTGGCACGCTGTGGGCCGCAGTGGCCCGGCTGAGCGATCCGGGCGCCTGAGCACCATGGATACCGCTCCCGAGGCCCAGTGGACCGCAACCGGCGGCCTCCGCTCACCCGGCGGTTCACCGACAACCAAGATCCCGTTTTCCATCTTGGCTGTGCCCGGAGCGACATCGGATCCGATCCCGGAACGGGTCCGGCCCCACCGCGGCCCAGCCACAGCAGTGGCCGGCGGACAAACGGTCCGCCCCGTCCCGGCGGGTCACCGTGCCCCATGGAGCAATCGCGCTCAGGACCGAAAAGTCACCCACCCCCGCGGCTACCGCGGCCTGAGACCCGATCGGCGCCGCGCAGACGGGGCACCCGCGCAGATTCACCCTCGCCTCCGCGGACCCGGAGGGAATGGCGCTGCTCGCCGTCGGTCCGGCCTGCAATGCCGTGCGGGACGACGTGCTCCACGTGTCGGCGGACTACGACAGCGTCCCCCCATTTACCTTCTTGGTAGCCCCGCAATGGGGCGCCCGGCCCTCGGAGTTGGCATGACTTTCTCCCCCTGCCGATCGCATGTCTTGGGGGGGTGGTGTCACCGGCTCCGGAGGCATCGACAGACCGCCGATCAGGGGCATGACCACCGGCTTCTTCGCAGGTCGGGAGGCTCTTCGTAATGTGGATGTGGCGCATGTGATCGACGTCAGTGACATCGGCGCTTTCCTCGGCCTGGACGTCGGCAAGGGCGAGCACCACGCCACCGCCGTCATCCCGGCCGGGAAGAAGGCCTTCGATAAGCGGCTGCCCAACAGCGAGCCGAAGCTCCGCGAAGTGTTCGGCAAACTGCAGGCCAAGCACGGCACCGTGCTCGTGGTGGTCGACCAACCAGCTTCGATCGGGGCTCTGCCGCTGGCAGTGGCCCGGAACATGGGCTGCCCGCTCGCCTATCTGCCCGGCCTGACGATGAGAAGGATCGCCGACCTCTATTCCGGCGAGGCCAAGACAGATGCCCGCGACGCGTTCGTCATCGCGGACACGGCCCGCGTCATGCCTCACACGCTCCGCTCGGTCGGCCTCCAGGACGAGACCATCGCCGAGCTGGAGATAATCACCGGCTTCGACGACGACCTGGCCGGCGAAGCAACCCGCATCAGCAACCGCCTGCGGGGCGTGCTGACGCAGATCCACCCGTCCCTGGACCGGGTCCTGGGCCCGCGCGTCCAACACCCGGCCGTGCTCAAACTCCTCGGGCCAGCGAGCACGAACGCGCAGATGCCGAAGACCCACAGCCGGCGGATGCCGCACGGCTCCAGGTCCGCGCCGATCGCGGGGACGACGAAGCAGAGGACCGAGACGTCCGCCGAGACGAGGAGCAGCGGCATCATGACGGCCATCGCGGTCCGTCCCTTGTGCTCCGCACGGGAGTCGGCGCCGCCCGGCGCCGGCTGGACGGTGCTCGCCGGGTTCGCCACGGGCCGGACCGTACGGGTGCCTTAAACGCTTGCAGGGATCAGGAGTTCGGTGAACGGCATGGGACATCGCGAGGCTCTGCTCGAAGGTGCCAAGCGCTGCCTTCTGGAGAAGGGCTTCGTGCGCACGACCGCACGCGACATCGTCAAGGAGTCGGGGACGAACCTGGCGTCCATCGGCTACCACTACGGTTCGAAGGACGCGCTGCTCGCGCAGGCATACGTCTCGCTCTCCGAAGGCACCTCCGACGCTTTCGACGCAGGCTCGGGACTCGCGACGCCGCCAGGGTCGCTGGAGCGGTTCCAGGAGGTGTGGGCGAACATCATCGGCACGCTGGGCAAGCCCGGTTCCATCTGGCCTCTGAGCATGGAGCTGGTGGTGATGGGCGACACGATGCCAACCGTGCGCGACTACGTGGCGGCGGCCCAGGGCGAGGGCGCCAGGGGTGTCATCCCGATGTTCATGGGGGGCAAGGAGCCGCCGGCCGACGACCCGTCCGTCGACACCCTGGGCAAGCTGTACATGACGCTGATGCTGGGTGTCATCGCGCGGTACACCTTTGACGCCGACTCGGCGGCCACCGCCGAGGAACTCACCCAGGGGATGCGCCAGTTGCTGGAGGCAGCCCGCAGGGCCGGGTAGATCCGGCGGGCCGCCCGCACATCACGCGGCCCCCTCGCGAACGAACCCTTCACACCCGCGACCGCGTCCAGGAGGTGGCCCCTCCTCGCACCGGCCGGGTTCGGACACCGGGTCTCACGCGACGAGCCACACCGCACGTGACGTGATCAGCCGCTGTCAGGACCCGGCCGGTGCGAGCCGGCCGAGCGCCACCTGCAGACGGCGCCGGCCGTAGCACGCCGGCCGGCGGAACAGCTCCAGCCGAGCCCGTGCCCTCGAGGCCCGACGCCTCCCGCGGAACAACCCGCGCTCGAGGCCCTGGAAGAACGACTCGGCGAGGGCAATGCCATGGCTCGAACCGACTCGGCGGGACACCGTCTCTGCTGAGGTGGGGGCAGCGAGGATGCCGTGTTCGCGTGCGGCGCGGATGTCATGGACGGCTCCGGGCAAGGCGGGTGAGGCTCATGGGAGACGTCCGGCCGGATCGGTGCGTGCCTGGACGTTTATGCCGTGATTTTTTGTGTTTGCCCGAGTGGAACGGCCGGTCGGCCGCGATCCGGTCGATGGGCAGGAGAGTGCCGTCGAGCAGGACGAACGCTTTCCTCGTCGCTTCGCGGACGGCTTGTTCGAACGTGGGTGCCAGGGCGGCCAGGAGGTCGACGGCTTCGGTGATGTACCGGTAGGCCGTGGTCGTGCCGATGCCGAACCCGGCTGCGAGCTGGGCGTAGGGCTGCCCGTTGCGCAGGTGAGCGAGGGTGAGCAGGGCTTGCCGGCCGACGCTCGACCGGCGCCGCCGGCTGCCTTCGGCGACACGAACGTGATCGAGCACTGGGTCTGTACGGTCAACGGCTCTGTCATGTAATCGGCTCTGTCATGTAATCGGCGGTGACGAAGCGTGATCAGCATCGTTGACATCGCATGCGAGACGTCAACTCCCTTGTGGAGACTGTGTTTTCAGGGTTGTCGGCGCTGGTTGTCGAGGACGTGGTGGACGAGGACGAGGTGATCCACGTGTCGGCGCGGACCCGCCAGGAGTCAGTACCGTGCCCGATGTGCGGGACGCCGACTGTGAAAGTGCATGGCTTTCATGGACGTACGGTGGCCGACGTACCGATGGACGGCCGTCGGGTGGTGGTGTCGGTGCAGGTGCGGCGCCTGGTCTGTACTGTGCTGGGCTGCCCTCGGCAGACCTTCCGCGAGCAGGTCCCCGGACTGTTGGAGCGGTACCAGCGCCGCACGACCCGCTTGGCTGGCCAACTCGGCTTCATAGTCAAGGAGTTAGCGGGCCGGGCGGGCGCCCGCCTGTCGCGATGCCTTGCTGTCGCGATCTCCCGCTCGTCCGCACTGCGGATACTGACGCGGCTGCCCCTGCCGCCGCTGCGCGTGCCAAGAGTGCTCGGCGTCGACGACTTCGCTCTGAAGCGGCGCCATCGCTATGCCACCATCCTCATCGACGTCGAGACCGGCGAACGGATCGACGTACTGCCCGACCGCAGCGCTGACACACTCGAGCGATGGCTGCGCGAGCATTCCGGCGTCGAGATCATCTGCCGCGACGGCTCGGGGGCCTACGGCGAGGCGATCCGCCGGGCTTTGCCCGGGCGCGGTGCAGGTCAGCGACCGCTGGCACATCTGGAAGAACCGCTGTGACAAGGCCCTGGCCACCGTCCGTTCCCACAGCTCGTGCTGGGCCACCGCCAACACGCCGCGTCCCGCGGGCGCGCACGAGCAGACCACCCGCGAGCGCTGGCACCAGGTCCACGACCTGCTCCGCAGGGGTGTCGGCCTGCTCGAATGCGCCCGCCGCCTCAACCTGGCCCTCAACACGGTCAAGCGCTACGCGCGGACCCGGGAACCCGAAAACTTGCGCCGAGCCCCTCGCTACCGGCCCACCCTGGTCGACCCCTACCGGGAACATCTTCGCCGGCGCCGTTTGGAAGACCCGGCCGTCCCCGTCAAGCAGTTGTTCCGCGAAATCAAGGAACTGGGTTACACCGGCAGCCTCAATCTCCTCTACCGCTACATCACCCAGGGCCGGGCCGAGGGCCACCGGCCCGTCACCACCCCACAGCGCCTGACCCGCCTTCTACTCACCCGCCCCGGCAGCCTGCGGGACAAGGACGCCGCGCTCCTTGGCGAACTCACTGCCGCCTGCCCCGAGATGACCGCCCTCGCCAAGCTGGTCCGCGAGTTCGCCGCACTCCTGTCCCCGGCCTCAGGCAACAAGACGGCGCTCACGAAGTGGATCACCGACGTGCGTGCCGCCGACCTGCCCTACCTGCACGCCTTCACCAACGGCCTCGAACTCGACCGCGCCGCCGTCGACGCCGGCCTCACCACCCCGCACCACAACGGCCGCACCGAAGGCGTCAATACACGGACCAAGAGAATCATGCGGCAGATGCACGGCCGAGCCGGGTTCCCTCTCCTCCGCCACCGCATCCTCCTCCAGTGATCGCCACGGAGTGCAACCACCGATTACATGACAGAGCCACTCGTTTGACAGTCCCAGCCGAGGTGGCGCCGCAGCTCACTTGAAACGTGCTGCACACACGTGTCCTGCCTCACTGTTGAGGCCGCTGGGCAACGCTTCCGGCGTCGAAATCTTCTCCTTTAGATGAAGATCCTTAAGAGGCGGCCTCACTTACTGATACTCCTGGCCGTGGTGGCGGCCGTGACGGTGATCGCCGTCATGGTCATCCAGGCGAACAAGATGGAGACTCTCTCCCCGCGTGAGGAGCGTGACCGTGCCGCGTCTGGAACAGCCGTACCGTCGGGGCAGGTGGACTGCCGGAAGGTCAAGTGCATAGCGCTCACCTTCGACGGCAACCCGGGCCAACCCACCGACCGGCTGATGGACCTCCTGAAGGAGTACAAGGCGTCGTCGACGTTCTTCCTTGAGGGCCGGCGCATCCATGAGTTCCCGGATGTGGTGCGCCGGATCGCCAAGGAGGGCCACGAGATCGGGGACCACACCTGGACGCATGCAGTGCTGACTGATGTCTCTGATACGCAGATCCGCGACGAGCTGCGCCGCACGGCACGCGCCATCTCCCGTATCACCGGCAGCGAGCCGACCCTGATGCGCCCACCCCAGGGCCGCACCGACAACCGCGTCTCCAAGGTCTCGAAAGAATTGGGGATGGCTCAGGTGCTGTGGACGGTGACCGCGAAGGACTACGAAACGAACGACACTACGCTGATCACCAAGCGCGTGCTCGCGGGCGCCGGCCGCGACGGGATCGTCCTGCTCCACCCGCTGCACAAGGGCACCGTGCCGGCCATGCCTTCCATTCTGAAGACGCTCAGCAAGCAGGGCTACACCTTCGTGACCGTCTCTCAGCTGCTCGCTCCGGCCAAGGCCGAGCCCGGCAAGATCTACAAGTGACTGACTGACGTGCGAAGCGTCCACCACCGGGAGACTTCAGTGCGGGTTGGGACGAGCAGGGCCCGCCGTAGTGCGGTGGCGTGACGGGCGCGGACCAGAGCCCGGTGAGCACGCGCCAGTTCTTGAAGTCAGCGAAGCCGTACTCGTTCGCCGGCCACGAGCTTGTTCGCCTCCTTCTGCGCGCGGCCAGCCGTCGGCCGCAAGCGGATCGGCTGTTGTCCGTGGGAGCGCGTGCTCATGGACTCTCAGACTTAAGCGGGCGCTCCAGGCCAGGCTGACTTCTGTCTATGGCTCCCGGCACTACACGCGGCGCGAACCGGGCAGACCGCACCGTCTGTTCAATTCGCAAGAGTGCGGAATCGGCCGTGCTCAGCCGTTCGGGATCCGACCTGGTCCGATCACGGGAAGACTCAGCCCCATAGGCAGTCTCGCGGAGCCGGGGGTGTGTAACTGTGGCCAAGAGTCGCAAGGGGTACTATCGAGCAGGGCACCACGTGAAGCCTTCCTCCCCCGCCAGCCGGTGGAAGAAGCCGTCCATGACCCTTGTCCTGGTGGTTGCTGTGCTGGTCATCGCGGGATGGAACACACTGTTCGGAAATGACTCCGACGGTTCCACTAACACACCCCGCCCCAACCCCTCCGGTGCTTCGGCATCTGCGGATCTTGGTCAGTGAGGTCTTTCAGCGTTGCCGCTCCAGGGTGAGGATGGCTGCGGCGATTGACGTCATTCGATTCGGGCTGCATCGGGATCGGCGGAAGATGCGCCAGGACTTCAGGCGTGCGATGCCGCGCTCGACCAGGGCCCGCGCCCTCGACAGCGCGCGGTTGACGGTCTGTTGGGTGAGCGTCAGTTCGCCTCCCGCAGGCCGTCTGGCCGGTGTGGTCACCCACGCGCCGGCACCGATGTAGGCGCGATCGGCGAGGATCGGCACTCCTTGGCGCTCGCAGATCCTGATGATCCGGTGGGCGCGGGCCGCGGTCAGGTCGTGGCAGCGCCCCGGCAGGGCCGGAGACAGCCACAGCACCTCGCCATGGAGGTCGGTGACCACCTGCACGTTCACCCCGTGCCGACGGTGCTTGGCCGAGTAGTCGGCCCGGCCGTCACCGAGGCGGTCGCACTCGGCCAGGGTGCCGTCCAGCAGGACGAACTCGGGGTCCGTCTCCCGCAGAGCACACAACAGGCCCGGGGCACGGGCGGCCAGCAGCTCGATGACCGCGCTGGTGTAGGCGTGCGCGGTGCCGACCGAGATGCCGAACCCGGCAGCGATCTGTGCGAGGGGCTCGTGCTTGCGCAGGTACACCAGAGCGACCAGGGCACGCTGGTGCGGTGGGAGCTTGCATCGGCGGTCACCCTCGCGGGTGACGATGAGCATGGTGACCCACTCGATGAGCGCATGGGGCAGGTCGAGTGCGGCAGGATGAGGGACCAACAGGGCTCCTCCGCCCATGGGTTGAGACTTCGAACACCTCCCTCAACGGCACGGGAGCCTTGTGCGTTGTGGCCAAGGTCGCTGTCACCCGATCGGTGCCCTCACTGAAAGACCTCAGTGAGTCCCGCCGCGTCGGAAGACTGAGAAGGGCCGCCGCCTCTTCCCCTTCCCGGGCCCGCTTGTGATGCTGGGAGGAGCTGCGGAGTCCTGCGGTTCGGCCGTGGCGGCCTGCTCTGAACGCAGCCGCTGCCAGACGTCCTGCCAGAGCAAGACCTGCTCGTCTGTAAGGCCGCAGGCCGAGAGGTAGGCGGACGTCGTGGCAAAGGTAGTGGGAAGGGCGGAGGCGTTGACCAGCCGGCCGACTGTGCTGGCCGAGGAAATGCGTCCCTCAGAGCGCTGGATAACTGCCTGCTGCGTCAGTCCGCTGACCTCGCGGACGGCCGCCAGGCTTGTGAAGTACCCGGTGACGGTACAGATCGAGCGTGGATCGGGCCACGGTCGCGAAGGAGCCGGCACGTCGGCTATCGCGGTCACGGGTGAGGCGGGCAGATCCGCACGGTTGCGCCCGAGGGCCACCTGAGCGCCGCTATTACGGTCTCTCGCCTGCGGAACGGGGTGCCCGCGGGCCTCCAGCGTCCGGCGCAAGTGCCGGTAGACGGCTCCGAGATCGAGCAGCGCTGGACCGCCAGGTATACCGAGGCGCAGTGTGTCGAGCAGGGCGCCGGTGAAGGCGGTGTGGGTGTCGCCGACGGGGGCCAGAGCGGTGCGGGTCTCGGCGGCGGCCGCCAGGAGGAAGCTGCCCTCCACCGCGGCTTGGTCGGCGAGTCCGGGTGCGGCGTTCATCCGCCCTAGAGCCCGGCCGCTGTAGCAGCAGTCCAGGATCACGACATGGCGCTCGGCCCGAGATTCCTCCAGCAGAACGCGGCGTAGCCAGTCGTAGGGCAGGACGGTTTCGATCCGGCCGGCCTGCGTGTGGGGCAGGGCCAGGCCGAGTTCGTCCTGCCCGTCGACCAGGCCGTGGCCAGCGAAGTAGACGATCAGTGTGTCGGTGGCGTCATGGGCTGCTTGGCGCACCGCGTCCATCACCGCGGACGCAGTCTCCGCGTTCTCGACGACACTCGCGTGCTGCGGCGACAGGTGCAGGGACAGCGGGCCGCACAGGAGCTCGGCCAGGGCCTTGAGGTTGTTGGAGACGGCAGGCAGCTGCTCGAGGTGCTGGTAGCGGCTTGTTCCCACCAGGACTGCACGCGATGCACCCGGGTCGGGCAGGACACTCATCACTCAGCGGCTCCGTCGGCCTGCGCCGCTTCAAGCGCTCGGGTCGCCCGCTCGATCTCTTCCTCGGAACAGTCGGTAAGGACGATGACCGTGCCGGCGCGGCGGATCTCCACGCGGGGGCGTTGTGGCTGGGTCCGGCGCCATGCCACCACGGCCATCACGAAGGAGGCCGCGCTCCACCCGTTGCCTGTCACCAGCTCAAGCACGTCAAGCGCCGTGCCCATCTCCCCCGGCCGCGGGACGCTGCCGTGCAGCTCAACCACAGCGGACCTGCGCGCTTCGGGATCCGACCTCAACCAACTCTGCAGCGAACGTAGTTCCCGCTCAGCGGACTCGACCCGCACCTCTAACCGCACCCCAGACCTCCCCGACTCCCCACGCCCCATCCGGACGACACTGCAGACCTGTCCACCTGCGGGCCCAGAGAATCCAACCCTGCCCACCGACGACCGTCGGACGTCACGTCTACACAGGCGGGCGGGACGTACAGTGCTGAGTGGCCAAGGCGATGCCCGCAACGTGTTGGGCCACTGTGATCCGGAGGGCATCTGGAGGGAGCTACCGGGTCAGCAGCGTGGCCGGGTGCGTGGTTTGGTCTGCACCTGCGGCAACAGTGCAGACGCCGACGCCGATGCCGATGCCGAACAGTCCCGGGTGACAGCAGATCAAGAAGTCCCGGCCGCACTGAAATAGACGGCGGCGCTGGCGGGGAAACTGCTGCCTGATCGTGCCATCCGGGGCCCCGGGCCCCGGATTTGTCTTTCGGAAGGGCCGCCCATGACGGACGGCCCTTCCGCGTTACCGGACATCCTGTGCGGGGCGCGCCGTGTGTCACGCACCGGGCACGTCGCGCAGCAGTTGGCGGAGGGCCAGGCGGTGGGCGAGGCGGGGTGCTGCGTAGGCGGTGACGACGGGGACGGCCACGGCGACGGACGGGGTGAGCGGGCCTATCCAGCAGGACATCAGCAGCATGCTGCTGGTCAGAACGGCGAGGGTGAGTGTGAGGGCCGGGTCGTGGTCGCGGTGCACAGGGTCTGCTTGTCTGCTCATGCTCGGCGCAGGCATCCGGACGGTACCTGGCCTCCGGGTACGACCCGCCGCAGGCTTCCGCCGCCGCACTCGTGGTACTGCGACGAGTCCCGGCCGACGGTGACGATGCACGACCGCACCCGCTCGCCCCGGCGCAGGTAGCGCACGATCGGCGAACGTGTCGTCGCGACCGGTCCCTCGTTCCACGCCTGCTTGCGCACGGCCACCTTCTGGACGGCCGGCCATGTCGATGTGCACGGTGCGAAAGCGGCAGCGGTCGGCGCAGCAGCGGACAGGGTGGTCGCGAGGAGGGCGGTGACGGCGGCCGCCGTGGTGAGCAGACGTCGGTCAGGTGCATAACTACTCGTTCCCGCGCGTTGACGTCACGCCCGCGCCCAAGGGCCGTTACGCCGCGCTGAAGGTCCGCGGCATCGCCGAGACCGGTGCGCAGCTCGACCGAAGGTCGCGGCCCCGGGTCTCCGCTGAACCGGGCCGCGTTTCCCTGCTTGCCATAGGCGATCACGCCGCCGTACATTCCCTGCACCCGGCTTGTCCGGCCGCTTCGTCTATCCCCTTTGAGCACATGAGGAGCGCCCGTATGACGGGTGTACTGGCGGTCGCAGGCGGCACCGCATCCGGCAAGTCCACCCTTGCCGAAGCCCTGTCGCTACAGTGTCCCGAGAGCGTGGCGCTGGTCCATCTGGACGACTACTACGTGCCCGCGCACGACCCCCTGATGGGTGTGTGGACGGTCAGTGCCGACGGGCACGCCGTCCTCGACTGGAACCATCCGGGGTCGATCGACGAGACAGCGGTGGCACACGCCATCGACGCGGCGCTGCTGCGCCCCGGCGTGCTGCTGGTGGTGGTCGAGGGCCTGTTCGCGCTGTCACTGCCGTCCGTGGTCCGGCGGGCGGCGTGGCGGGTGTACGTCGACACCCCCGACGACATACGCCTGGCCCGCAAGATCCTCCGGAAGATCGAGGTGCAGCGGCAGGACCCCCGGCTGTCCCTGCGCAACTATCTGCAGACCGGCAGGGACCGCCACGCAGCCCATGTCGCGCCCTCCCGGGCAGCGGCCGATCTGGTCGTGGACGGGACCGCGAGCGAGGCGGAGATGCTGGCGGCCGTCATGCCGCTGATCGGGCCGGCCCTCGCGCCGCCGTCCGCGGCGCCCTCGTGGGCACGGGGGGTGTGCGGTGTGACCCGTACCCCCGGGGTCCCGGTGTTCGCGCTGTGACGTGTCCCGGGGACACCGGCCCCGGCGAGGGACGCCGCGTGATCATCCTTGCGGCAACACAGCCCAACCCCCGGCGAGCTCTCAGATGGATCACGACCGATCCAGTTCACCTGCAGCCAGGCGAACTGCAGCGGCGACATAGCCCCGGCAGAGGGCGAGCCGATACCGGACGCGCCCCGGTCACAGGACTCCCGGTGACTCCTCCCCCGGCTGAAGCCGGAGGCTTCTCGTTACGCCGGGTTGGCGTTGCGACGGACCAGCCCGGCCCGTAGAACGTTGAGTGCTCCCACTGTGTCGGCGTGCGCTATATGTCCGCAGGCGACGCAGTGGAACTTCTCCTGTGTGGGCCGGTTCTCCTTGGCGGTGTGCCCGCAGTGGGGGCAGGTGCGGGAGGTGTCGCGGGGGTCCACGGCGATCACTTCCCGTCCGGCGCTTTCAGCCTTGGCGTGCAGAATCGTCAAGAACACCCCCCATCCGGCATCGTTGATCGACTTGTTGAGCCCGGCTTTGGCGGCCGCCCCGTTGGGCAGGAAGGTGCCCGGCCGGTCGGGGTCGGGCTTCGGGGCGGGGGCCTTGCTCATGTTGCGGATCTTGAGGTCTTCGTGCGCGATGACGTCGTATGCGCGGACCAGGTCGAGCGCGGTCTTGTGTGCGTGGTCGAGGCGCTGGCGGCGCACCTTGCCGTGGAGCTGGGCGACCTTGTCCACCGCGCGCCGGTGGTTGCCGGTGCGGTTCCCGGCCTTGCAGCGGGGGAACCGGGACAGGGCCTGCTGCGCAGCTTCGAGCTTGGCGGCCGCGCGGCGGCCGTGGCGCGGGTTGGCCACGAAGGCGCCGTTCGAGTCGGCGAGGAAGTTCGCGATGCCCAGGTCGATCCCGACCACGCTGCCGGTCGCGGGCAGTGGCTCCGGCTGGTCTTGTTCGACGCTGAGCACGACGAACCACTTACGGCCCTCACGCTTGACCGAGACGGTCTTGACCCTGCCGGGCACCGGGCGGTGCTGGTTGACCTTGACGTGGCCGATGCCCTGGAGGCGGACGCGGGTGACCGGGTCATGCGGAGTGGAGTTCCACCGGCAGCCGTCCCCGTCCTTCGGAAAGTCCACCGTGTCGAACCAGTTCACCCCGCGAAAACGCGGGTACCCCGGGATCTCTCCGGACTTGACCCGCCGGAAGAACGCCTGCATCGCCTTGTCCAGGCGGCGCAACGTCGCCTGCTGCGAGCTGAACGACCAGCGGCCCTGACGTTCAGGGTCGAACGCCGGATCTCCTTGAGCTGCGCGGACTGCATCCCGTACTTGACGGTGCTCTTCGAGACGTGCCGCCAGGCGTCACGGCGTTCCTGTAAGGCCCCGTTGTAGAGAGAGCAGTGATCGCGCAGCATCTCGGCGAGCGCCTGGGCCTGACGGACGGTGGGCCGCAGCAGGAACTTGTACGCACGGATCATCCAGCCCACCCCCTCCGGTCAGGCTGACTTGATCCTACTGTCTTGGCGTTTGTCACCACATCGGGAACCAGAAGCGCCCGGCATGACCGTCACCACACAAGCGCAGTGATCTCCGGCGCTTCGCGCCTCCAGACCGAGGATCGCATTCCCGTCCGACCTGAAGGCCGGGATTCCCTGCGAGAACAAGGGATGGCACGGGCCTACGATCTCGGGGATGGCCGGCCGTGTGTGATGTCGAGGGGGCGCTCATGGCAGAGCTTGTGCGGCAGCAGGATGTGGATGCCTACGTGGGCTTTCACGCCTTCGGGTTGCAGGAGTCCGGCGACGCGGATCTGCCGGTCCCCTTCCCGGACGACTTCAACCGGCGTGCGTTCCTCAGCACTCACCCGGGACGTCTGGACATCACCAGCGGTGGCCATACCCATACCGCCGTGGTCGGCGTCGAAGTGTGGGACGGGCCTCCGCCCCAGCAGGAACGGGCCGACTGGGATGAGGTGGCCGAGGCCGACTTCGAGTCGGCCAGTGGTCAGGTAGCCGTGTGGTCCATGCACACGGGCCGGATGGACGACCTGATCACGCTGGCGGATTCGGGCGGTTCGTGGCGCGTCCGGGTCCACTGTGCGGGCCGGGCCGAGGCCGCAGCCCTGTCGGAAGGCGAGGGCACCGGCCACGGTGTGGAGCGCTACCTCGTGCAGTTCTGGCCCGCCGAATCGTGAACCGGCTGCAGCGGGAGCGGCCGGTGCCAGGGTCGCTCCCGCCGCAGCGCAGGTCAGGTCAGGTCAGGTCAGGTCAGGTCAGGTGGCGATCTTCACGATGAAGCCGTCATCCATTCCGTCGATGATGCGGTTCTTGGCGTAGAAGCTCTTCAGGATGTTGCCGCCCCGTCTGGTTGTCGTCGCCCGGGATCGGCTTCGCGGAGAAGTTGAACTCTCTTGCCTCCGGGTCGTAGTAGTGCTCAGCAGCCCCTGCCCGCACCGGGCACGAGCCGAGGCACCCGCCTAGGCCGGCTGACACTCGGCGGATCCGCGTCCTCGGCGGCTCACCGCCCTCACGGGTGGCGAGCCGCTGTCAGAACGAACTGTCAGCCAGCCCGATTACGAGGTCTTCCATTCCGAGCGGGACCCTTCTGGCCTGGTGCCAAGGGGCTGCTGGTCAGGAGGTCATCGGTGCTGGATTCCGAGCTGGTTCGCGGCGGCGTCCACGGTCTGCGCCAGCAGGACGGCGATGGTCATCGGCCCGACGCCGCCGGGCACCGGAGTGATCAGACAGGCGCGGGTGCGGGCGGTGTCGAAGTCCACGTCGCCGACGTTGCCCGGGTTGTATCCGGCGTCGATCACCACCGCGCCGGGCTTGATGTCCTCACCCCGGATCAACCGGGGCCGTCCCACGGCCGCTACCACGACGTCTGCTTCCCGGACGATCGCCGACAGGTCCGCTGTGCGGGAGTGGCAGTACGTCACCGTTGCGTTCTTGGCGAGCAGGAGCATCCCGGCCGGCTTGCCAAGAATCGGGCTGCGGCCCACCACGACGGCGTGCTTGCCGGCGAGGTCGACGTCGTACGCCTCCAGCAGTCGCATGATTCCGCCTGGAGTGCAGGACATAAAGCCCGGCAGCGCGAAGCTCATCGCGGCGAACGAATGCATGGTGACCCCGTCGACATCCTTCTCCGGGGCGATGGCCTCGAACGCCGCTCGCTCGTCGATGTGTGGGCCGCAAGGGTGCTGGAGCAGGATGCCGTGCACGTCCGGATCGCCGGACAGGCCGGCGAGGGTGTCGATCAGTTCGGCGGTCGTGGTGGTGGCGGGCAAAGCGATGTGCCGGGACTGGATGCCCGCCTTCGCGCACCGCGCCCGTTTCATGCGGACGTAGGTGGCCGACGCGGGGTCCTCCCCCACCAGCACCGTCGCGAGACAGGGGCTGGTTCCCCCACGCCGTGAGATCTCTGCCGCCTTGACAGCAGCCTCTTCGATGATGCGTTCGGCGAGGTTGGTGCCGTCCATGAGCTGGGCCGTCCGAGTCGCGGACATCGTTGCCTCCAGGCGTTGCTGACCACTCGCCCAGGCGCACGGCAACGACGTCTCGTCAGACCGCTCCCCGGTGGTGCTCCACCTCAGCGCCAGTCACGGCCCACGCCACACTGTAGTAGACGCAGCATGCTCACACCGGTCAGCGTTCTCTTCCCAGTTGGGGAGCGACTCGCCACGGTCCGTCCCCTTTCCGGACCGACGTCCATTCTCGTCAGCGTTCCCGTGCCGCTTGCGCTCGACGATGGCCACTTGACATCCTCCCCCTCTTAGAGGTCGTTCTCTTTCCGAACCTTGTGTGCGGATTCCGCTGGTCAGACATGGGATGGCATCTGTCGCGGAAGTCTCGGCTTGTTGCCGGTCGAGATGTTGCGGGGGTGGCGGATGCCGTCGATGCGGGCGGTTCTGGAAGCGCGGCGGAAGGCCGCGGTGGTGCGGGTGGAGGAGCTCGAAGCCGAACTGGAGCGGGTGCGGGCGGACTTGGCGGACGCCGAAGAAGTCCTCAGGCGTCGGGTGATCGGGCTCGAGCAGTATCTGGAGGCGCTGGCCGAGGAGGAAGCGCCGGCCGTGGTGGTCGGCGGGCCGTCGCGGAAGAAGCCGGTGGGTCCGCGCCGTGCGGTGCCGCATCGGGAGAACGCGGTCGGGGTCGAGGATCTGTCGGTGGACTACCGGGCGGTGATGGCTGCCGCGGCGGAGGCCGGAGTCGAGGGGTTGGGTGCCCGGCGGACAGCGGTGGTACTCGGCTGGGACAGTGCCTCCGTCTCACGCGTCGAGGGTGCGAGAGCACGGTTGAAGAGGCTGGTGGAACGGGGCTGGCTGGTGGAGGCGAAGCCGGGAAGGTTCACGACGCCGCCGTCGGAACAGGTTGATCATGTCGGGCGGCCAGACGGCGGCTCATGAGTGCGATCATCGACCAGCGGATGACGGCTTCGCTGGT
This sequence comes from Streptomyces sp. NBC_00328, assembly GCF_036139655.1. Classification (NCBI taxonomy): domain Bacteria; kingdom Bacillati; phylum Actinomycetota; class Actinomycetes; order Kitasatosporales; family Streptomycetaceae; genus Streptomyces; species Streptomyces sp. NBC_00328. The sequence continues at coordinate 9,625,668 of NZ_CP108013.1, read as the reverse complement.
GTCGGTGCGTCGCTCGTAGTCCCGGACCAGACGCCGGCTGCGCAGGAGCCAGGCGAAGGATCTTTCGACGACCCAGCGGCGGGGCAGTGCCTGGAAACCTTGGACGTCCTCATGACGGCGGACGACGTCGAGGACGAGCCCGAGATGCCGGCTGGTCCAGTCGGTGAGGTGGCCGGTGTAGCCGCCGTCGGCCCAGACCCGCGTCAGCCGCCGAAAGCCCTCCTTTGCCGCGGGCAGAAGGATCCGGGCGGCGTCCCGGTCGGTCGTGGACGCCGGTGTGACCAGCACGTTCAGCAGAAGTCCGAGCGTGTCGGTGAGCAGATGCCGCTTGCGCCCGTTGATCTTCTTGCCCGCGTCGAACCCGCGTGAGGCGTGGGCGACGGTGGCGTCCGCCTTCACCGACTGCGAGTCCACGACCGCGGCACTGGGTTCCGGGCCGCGGCCCTCGCTGGTGCGGACGGCCTCACGGAGCCGTTCGTGCAACTCGGTCACGAGGCCGGCGTCCCGCCAGCGGGCGAAGAAGGCGTAGACACGCGGCCAGGGCGGGAAGTCGGACGGCATCGCCCGCCACTTGATGCCGTTGTCGACGAGGTAGCGCACCGCGTCGATCATCTGCCGGTGGCAGTAGCCCTCCGGTCGGCCGCCCCGGCCTGCCAGCCAGCCCGGAACTGGCAGCAGATCCTTCACCAGAGCCCACTCGGAATCGCTCATGTCCGAGCCGTACCGGGGCCGGCGATCCGGCCGGTCGGCCGCGTTCCCGAACCTGTGGGCGAGGCAGTCACACCCACGAGTGGACCAACTGGACTCGGCAACCGTGACCACGCGACACTTCGACAACAGGGCCTCTTGCTTCTCGCTGGACTCGACATCCGCGAGCTACCAAGAGGCCCTTCTTCCATGCCTGCACACAGAACAACTCACCCGAACCAGGCCCCTGTTCGAACCCCACCGATCACACGGCCGGATAGAGAACAGCCAGTTAAACGAGGGGGATTCCAACCCGGCTGGGTTGGGGTTCACGGACGCTCGACCGCTGTTCGGGCGGTGTCGTCCCTCCGGCACCGGCTGAGCGCCGGGGGCGGGGAATCCCGCCCTGTCCTGCCGCGACGTTGACTGCTGCGTTCTCATCGGCGTTGCACCCCCACCACCCGGTACCCCCGCAGCACCCGGGCCCCCACAGACCGCGCCCGCGCACATCCTGCCCAGCCTCGCCATCCCCCCTCCGTCCTCGCCTCCGTCGACCTCACCGAAACCAGAGGAGCCACCGTCCTCACCGAACTACAAACCCCCCACCCCACCCCCTAACCACCAACCCCACCAGCAACTCCCAGACGTACGGCGCCACGACGCCGCCGGCAGCCTGGGGAGGCCAAGCGCGTCGCCGAACTCGAAACGCCGCTCACACACGTCCGAGCCGGCAAAACCCTGCCGGTACCGGCGGGCGACATGATCGTGCAAGGCGAAGACCTCGGCACCTGGATCCGACGCAGCGGCTCGAGGAGGGCCGGGAGGTCGTGGGTCTGCGACTGGGTGGGGGTTGGACAACACCCGACGCAGAGCCGACAAGCTCACCCCCGAACGCCGTGCAAAACTCGACGAACTCGGCATGCCCTGGTGACGAGGCATTGGTCAGGCTGTTGGGGCAGGGGGTGCCTGTCGCATCCCTGACGGGTAATGGGGTCAGCGTTTGACGCGATTGCGGACGGCCAGAACCGCCAGGCCCAAAAGGATGGGCTCTGTCAGCCGGGAGGTCATCTCGATGTAGGTGCCGGTGGTGGTCAGCTCCTGGTCGGCGGAGCGGAACACGACCGAGTTCAGGACAACGTTCAGGGCCTTCTCGAAGCGCTCACCGGTGAACCGGTTCCCGGTGGGGTTACGCGGATCGTCCTTGCCGATCTCGAAAGTCACACGGCCGCCGCCCGACGGCACGATGCCGGTCGCTTCCTGCTTCGGGTCGTCGCGGGGGAGCCCGAAGCCCATGAGGAGCACGATCGTGGCCAGCATGGCCGCGGCGAGCCAGAGAAGGGCGCGGGAGGCGCGCAGGCCGTAGCCGGACAGCATCCAATAAGCGGCGAGTAGGCGCCTCTCGGCTGGAGGGATGTCATCGGCGTTGCGGCGCATCTCCATCTCGCCGTAGTAGAAGTCGGCTGCACCGGGCTCGTGCTTGCCGTCCTCGAACGCTTTACGCAGTGCCCGGTACACCGGGGCCAGCTGCAGCGGCCCGACGTGTGCGGTGTCGGTACCACCTGGTGTCCAGCCCGGGACGGCTCGCGGCCTGCGCGCGCCAGTGATGCTCTTCAGCGAGCAGACGACGACGAGTAAATCGCACGGGACGCCAGCGCTGCCAATGGAGGCCGGACGGGACTTCGGCGAACAGGCAGGCGCCCTCCAGTCGTACCTGGTCCAAATGCACCGTCCCGGTGAACAAGCATTCCGACAAGTCGACGTCGGCCAGCACCAGGTGCGCGGCGTCAACCCCGCGCAGCGACGCCATCCGCACCGCCGCATCGGGCCCATCCCCAAGGAGGGCCTCCGGCAACTGCGTGCCGCCGGCGAGTACGAAGGGATCCTGCTCTGCGGCGATCGTGAGCGGGTACTCGAAGACCGCGTGAGAGAAATCGACTGTGGCGTAGCGAAGACGCACCTCCGCCGTCGACGACCAGCGCGTCCGTCGGCATTCCAGGTGGCGGGCGGCGAACGAGAGATTCACCGGTCCGCTGAACACTGCCCCGGACAACACCAGCTTCGCGGCACAGACCAACGGTCCGAGTCTGGCCAACCGCTCGAAGACCGCCCGCTCGAATCCCGCATGACTCGCGAAGGCCGCCAGCTGGAACCATGCGGCGCTCTTGAAGGTCGCCGACCCGAAATGGGCATCGCCCCCGAAAGCCGCCGACCGGAACCAGGCATCGCCCCGGAAGGTCGCCAGGCGGAACCAGGCGTTGCCCCGGAAGGTCACTGACGCGAACCCGGCGTAGCCACCGAAGTTCGCCGAGCTGAATACGGCGCTGTTTTGGAAGGTCGCCGACCGGAACCAGGCGGCGCTCTCAAAGGTCGCTGACTCGAACCTGGCCTCACCATGGAAATTCACCGACTCGAACCCGGCATCACCCTGGAAAATCGCGGACCTGAACAGGGGGGCTCTCTCGAAGATCGCCGACTCGAACCTGGCCTCACCATGGAAGATCGCCGACCCGAACTGGGCATCACCCTCGAAAGTTGCTGACTCGAACCTGGCGGAGCCGAGACGGGGGTGTCCGGTTGCCGGGTCGCGGAGGGAGTCAAGGAGCGCATTGAGAAGAGGTTCGGTGAAGGAGGTGCCGCGATGGTCGACGTCGGAATCGGGGGCCAGGCTGGCCAGGTAGGCGTCGCGGTCGGAGTCATCCAGGTGGGCGAGGCATGCCGTGTGGCCGGGAATGTGGATGCCGCGACAACCCACCGGGTCCCCCGGAGTCGTACCGTGGCCACAGTGCGGCCAGTCAGGCGGAGTTGGAGACAGTGCGGGGTTCGGGTTCGGCATACCCGAAGGACGATCGAGCACAGTGAAGCAGTTGCAAGTCTTGCCCTCAGAGTGGCCCCCTGGTCCACTCTTCAGCCGTCGCCGACACTTGGCTGCTGTTTCCGGCGCATCAGATTCTCTGCGATTGCACGCAAGCCAGGCAAAGGGCTGGAAACCATCGCGTCAGCGGATGCCTGTTTGGGGAGGGATGGGCTGGTTGACCGGTCAACTGCGAGGGGGCTGTGTGGCACGGCGAGATTTCGAGAAGATCCTGGGCGAACTGGGCGAGATACGACGGGTAGTAAACGACTCTTCCAGCGGACTCGCAGGATTACGCAAGGACCAGGAAGACCTGCGCCGCAAGGTTCTGGAGACGGTCCAGCAGGGCACCACAGGACTGCGCGAGGAGAACCGGGAGCTGCGGCGCCGCCAGGAGAAGATGCTCACCGACCTGGCGGATGCGCGTACCGGGGTTGAGGCGTTGCGGCGGGAGCTCGCGCAGGCGTTCTCGCACATCGTTGGTACACCGGACCCGGCGGGCGCCGCAGAGCGCGGGTCGTCTTTGGAGCTTGAGCAGCGCGAACCGCGGCCGCTGGATGTGACGGACGTCGAGACCGGTAACGGGTGGAGGGAAGAGGCAGTGAACGAGATCCCTGGCCCGGTCAGTGACGGCGAGGAAGAACAGCGGGACCGGAACGGACTGCCGGAGGTCGTCACCGTGCCGGCAGCCGCTACACAGGTATCTCCGGCGGTTGGCGCCGCCCCGGCAGAGCCTTCGGTGGACCCAGCGGCCCCAGCCTCGGGGGATGCCGAACAGCAGCGCAAGGAGGACCACGCTCAGCACCTGGAGAGCGTGCTGCGGGCCGCAGCCATCGCTTCGGCCCGCGTGATCTGCCATCGGGACACGTGGTCGTTCCTGATCGAGCAGACCTCCCAGCACCCCCACTTCCGCCTCCCCGAACGCATCAACGACCTTGACGACGGAATGATCGAGACGTCTCTGTCCGGCCGCTCTGTCCTGGCTGTCCTGGTCACCATGCGCAAAGTCAGCGACGACTACGCCTCCGTCGACGAAGATATGGCCACCTGGGCCCTGGCCTGCGCGGTCTACCAACGCACCCAGCTCGCCGTCACCGACACCACCCACACCCGGCCCGACGGCGCCCAGGTCACCACCATTGTCCTCGACGACCGCCCCACAGCCACCAATCAGGCAGCCTGACCGGCCAGTCCAGGCCCCTGTTCGCTACCGGCCGCACGCGAGAGCAGCAGCCTCGCCGGGCGGCGGGTGTCAGGCGGAGCCACATCGCGTGATCGGCTGGCCGATTGCAGGAACGAGCAGAGCGCGTTGATTGTGGCCTTCACCCACTCCGAGCGTGTCCGTCAGCTCTGGAGATCGTTTCACCAGAGATCGCGTACACGGGCCCGAACCTGAAACGCGAGCGCTGAGGACTCTGGCTTCCGCTGCCCGATCCAGAGTCCTCAGCCGTAGCCCGGTCCCGTAACCGCTCTCACGGGACCGGACTACGTCCTCCGCGGGCGATGGGCGAAGAAGGTCTCGCACAGCGCCAGTACTAGTGCTGGATTCCTCTTTGACTGGGTATATGTCCTGGTGGCGGGGTAGTTGAGGGTGCCCGGGGGCGGGTGCCGGCCGATGGTTTCATGGGCACGACCGGGGCGTGACGGGGACGAGCGGGCCGTCGTTCGCAGGCTGTCGCGGGCACGGAAGGCTCCTCGGGATGTGGTGACGCGGGCCCGGATGATCGAGCTGAGCCGGTCGGGGCTGCGGGTCCCTGCGATCGCCGTGGAGCTGGACTGCAGCCAGAAAACGGTCCGCTGCCGGCTGCACCGCTTCAACCGCCTGGGCCTGCAGGGACTGGATGATCTGGGCGGGCAGGGCCGCAAGCGACGCATCACCGAGCAGGAACGATCCCGGATCATCTCCCTGGTCAAGACCGTCCCGCCGGGACGACTGCGGCGGGAGCCCGTCGGGGAACTGTGGGCCTTCGACGAGTCAGGACCGCCCGAGTGGACGCTGGATTCCCTGGCCGCAGCAGCACGGGCCGAAGGCACCGAGGTGGGTCGCTCACAGGTCAGACTCATCCTGCTCGCCGAGGGCGTGCGCTGGCGCCGCACCCGGTCCTGGATGCGCTCGAAGGACCCGGACTTCGTCCCAAAAGGACACGGATCATCGGCCTCTACACCCACCCGCCCGCCCGACGGTGATCTGCGCCGACGAGCTGGGGCCGGTGATCCCGCGGACCTTTCCGCCCGCACCCGCCTGGTCACCGGACGGACACCGGATCAAAGCGGAGCTCGACCACAGCCGCGGACCGGAGAAAACCTGGGTCTACGGCGGCCTGCGGCCGGCCGACGGCCAGGCCCTGACCATTGCGAGTCCTGCTTACGTGACGACCTATACCGACTCCTCGTACACATCGATCTCTGAGGGCCCACGAGCAAGCAACGGTCCGAGGTGCCCCTCCATGGCGGCGAGCCACTCGTCGAGGTCCGCATTGGCGTCGTGAAAGAACCAGGAGTCGAAGCTTCCCAGGGCGTCCAGGGCGGGTTCACACTCGTAGCGGAGTTCGCAGTGAACCTGTACGTAGTGGTCGTGCTCACCGTCGCCGTCACTGATGTCGAACTGTCGCGTGAGGTCCACAGTGAACATCGGTCGCCCGCTGAAGGCGTACGTGCCGTACTGGAAGAGCAAGCCGTCTGAGTCGGGTGCGGGCGCGGTGGCAAAGCGCTGCCGCCCGAATCGTATGAAGGCCAGCCATGCAGCTCGAGTGGTCAACTCGGTCTTCGTGGATCGCTCGACCTCCAGCTCGGCACGCATGAGATCGAGGGCTTCCTCCATCCGCGGTCTGTCGTGCACGCCGGCTCTCCTCGTTCTGTGAATCAGCACCTTAACCTCGTAGGGCCGCATCAAATCCAGCCCGGACCAGCGAGGCAGCCGCCTCCCGGCTTGCAACGCTCAGTCACGGCTGCACGGAACCTGCGCCAGAACCATTCTTGGTGAACAAAGCCAGCCTCCGGTGATCTCGCCGAGTCACTGGTCCGCTGACCGCCCGGGAGCCTTGCGAGTTGCCGGCCGTGGACGTGCGGGAAGGCGGTGACGCGTCACCAGCGGACCGTCAGAAGTCGTACGGCTTCTTGGCGTTCCAGTTCAGCACGTCGGCCTCGTTCCAGGTGAACTTCTGGTTCTGACCCTTGCTGACGACGGAGTAGGAGGGGCCGGGGCGACCGTCCTCGCCGCGCAGCGCGAAGGCGAGTGACTGCGCCGTGTGGTTCTTGGAGCCGTAGTCGAAGAGGTTCACCGCGCTGTATACCTTGCCTCCGGGCTGGAGCGTGATGTGCTTGTCGCCGCCCGGGGTGTCCTTCGTGGAGTGCGGCAGCGCGACGTTGTTGGTGTTCCAGTCGAGTACCACGGCCGGGTAGGAGGTGACCCAGCAGGGCTTGGTGCCCTCGTTCACCGCGGTGAGCAGCAGGTGGTCACCCTGCTGGCCGGCGAACCTGTGCACCGCGGTGACCAGCATCTCGTCTCCGCGGCACTGCTGGGCGCCGGCCGTTGTGCCCTTGCTCGCGATCTCCTGCGCCCCGCCCGCGGCGGTCGCCGAGGGCGCCCCTTCCTTGGTGTCACCACTGCTGTTGGCCTGCGCCGCGCTGCCCTTGGCGTCCCCGTCGGATGCGGACCGGCTCTGGGCGGTCCCCGCGCTGTGGTCGCGGCCCGCCGCCTTCGAGCCGCCGTCGGCGCCGCCACAGGCGGTCAGGCCCAGCGCCAGCGCGGCGGTGACGGTGGCCAGAGCGGCGGTACGGGCGGTACGACGGGCACGGTACGTGGTCATGATGAAAGATCCCCCGTGATCTGTCAGGACACGGCGCCTTCCCTTGCTTTCGCAGGGCGGCTGTCCGCATCGGCTGTTTCGCTACACCCCATGAGATGACGCCGGGACAAGCATCGTTCACCCGGTTCTGTCCGCATTCGGTAACAAGGCAACTGGGCCCAGACACACCGGTGTTCACGCCGTGCCCGTCAGTGGTGCAGCGCCTTCGGCTGCTGCGGCACAGAGCAGGGCCACCAGGCGCCCCCGCCCATCCGCGAAACGGTTCACCAGCGGTCCACCGCGCACGTGACCCCCGCGAAACCCAGACCGCTGCCGGGCGCGGCCACGTCTTCGGCGTGACCGAGGGGCCTGGATGCAGGACCGTCCTGGCGTTCACGCCCAGCCAGCCCGAGGAAGGCGTCGGCACGCCGGCCCGGGTCCGTACCAGCGAAGGCCCCGACGGCGACGTCGCCTTCGAGCGGAGCGCGGAACGACCGATAGGGCTGTGGGCCGAAGCCGGGGAGAACCTCCTGCGGATCGTGCCGCTGCTCGGTCCGGACGCGCCGCCGGCGGACGAACTCGAGGACTGCCGGTTGCGCCCCGGCTGCTACCGGCCCGTCTACGAGAGCTCTATCTCGCACACCTGATCGGGGCCGGTCCGATGCCGGTGATCGGGCTGTGCCGGCTGTGCGTCGAAGGCACCACGCTTCGCTCGTTGCGCCAGATCGACGTCCCTATGGACCCGCGGCAGCGTGCCGTCCTTGAGACGGTGGCCGCCGCCATGGCGTAGGCGGGTCGCCCTGCCGCCGCTCTGGAAAGGCCGTGAGAGTGAAGGCGGGGTCAGGACGCCAGGTCGAGTACAGCCCACACCTGACGGCCCTCGCCGGTCATCTCCGTCCCGCAGCTGGCCGCGCCGAGTTCACGCAGACGGGTCAGGACATCGTCGTCCCACGGCTGCGACGGATGGGGCTGGTGGCTGAAGGCCAGAACGAGTGCCTGATTGTTCTGCTCGGCGAGGTGGAGGCTGATGTGCCGGCCACCGTCCGCCACGACCGTGGTCACCAGGTGGCGTACCAGTGCTTCCAGCGCGTCCGGCGCCTTCAGGCCCCATTTGCCGAGCCGTCCGGTCACTTCGGTGAAGGCCTTTCCCGGCGCCCAGGGCTGCGCCTCCAGGGACCATGAGGCGCCCTGACGGTTCTTCATCACCGGTCGGCCCACGCGGCCGGACCGCTGAGACATGGGGAGCCCGGTCTGCGGCGGTGGCGGCGACGGCGGCTTCTTCGGAGGCGGAGGCGTCCTCGGCGGGTAGTCGGGGCGTGGCTTGATGGCCTCAGGCCCGGTATCCGGCTCCACGGCCACCCCCTTGCGCTCCCGCGTATGTGGTTACCCATCGTAGAGGCCCCATCAGCTCTCTGGCACGGTTCCACTCACATCCGCTGCAGGTCCTCGGCTGTTCCCGCGGCCGCACCTATGGTCAGCGGCGCCACAAAGGAGTCTGGTCCGTCACCACGGGGGGAGTGACGGACCAGACGTGGAGCCCACGATGACACAAGTCGCCTTCGGACGGCGCGCGTTCACTCTCAGCGGTAGGGGCTGCTCAAGCAGGGCGGCCGCCCGCCAGTAGGCGTCAGGCTCGCCCGTCCCACAGACGGCGCGGGCCGCCCTGGTGGACCAATGGTGACTGGCGTGGGCCGTCCGTGTGGGCCCGGGCCAGGAGGATCCGACGACTTGCTGGGGACTGCACTGTCGGTGGGCACTGCCAGGATGGCAGGCATGACGATCAAAGAAGTAGCACGTCACACCGTCGCAAAAGAGCGGATCGAGCAGGCCCTCGAGGACATGTGGGGTCGGGCCTTCGGCCGGTGGCACGAGATGCGCTACGGCGACATGCCGCTGCGGCGAGGGCTCAGGGAACTCGGCGAAGAGCTAGCCGACCACGTCGCCGTGCGCAGCGTCCGCGACCCGGCCCTGTGTACGCCCGACTCGCGCACCGCGCTGATCACAGCGGCGGAGTGCGCCCTGGGCGTGCTGAGCCTCGCGTGTTTCCCCGACGGCGACTTCTCGGTCCCTCTCCCGCTCGTGACGAAGACCCTCAGCAGCGAGGAGCTTCACTACGAGGAGGAGTGGGAGCCGGACCACCCGGTGACCACGGCACGGACGTGGACCGATGCGTTCACGTGGGCCGTGATCAGCGGCCTGATATGGGACCGGGACCGGGTGATCGGCCCCCTGCTGCGCGAGGACTATGCGCCCGCCATCCGTGACGGCGTTCCGTACTCGAAGCGGGAGTCGGTGTCGTACCCGGCCGATCTCGCCGAGATGGACGCCCTGTGCGACTACCTGAATGTCGTCCAGGGACGCTATCCCGGCGCACTTCCGGGGCCGGTGCCGCTGGGCAAGCCGGATGCTGCCGAGCGGGCGCGCGCGGCCGAACAGCTCGATGCGGCTGGGACACTGACTGGGGACCAGCGGCTGTTGCGCGTTCTCCTCGACGACGATCAGGACGCGTTCGAGCGGGCCCTTGAGGAACGGCTCGTGGCGCATCGCGAGAGCGTCGGGGCCGACCCGGCTGCCCGCAGCCTGCTTCCGGTGGGTGCCGTCACGCTGGCCGCCCTCGCCTGTCTTGCGCACGGCTGGCAATTGGGCATCCGGTCCGCCTATCTGCCCGAAGCGCTGGTGAGTGCCCCGCAGCAGTAGGCGGACGGCGCCGCGATGACGACCACGTTGACCGATCCCGTCGAACGGTCAGGCTCAGCCCTGTGGTGCCGGCTCGCGGTGCCCGACAGCGGAGTAGGCCTTGCCCAGCACTCCCGCGAGCTGCACGGCCGTCAAGGACGACTCGGCATACCGCTGGACTTCGTCGTCGCTCTGAAGCACCTCCCCGGAGACCTCGAGCAGGGCCAAAGCGGTCCGCATCTCCCCCGCGCAGCGGGTGAGGAAGCTGTAGATCCGATACGCCTCCAGCGGATACTCGATCCCCCGGTGCTGGAGGTCTGCAGCGAGCACAGCCAAGAAGTGGTCCGAAGCCGTCGCCCCGCTCCCGCCGGGCACCTCGCTGTACGTCTGGTACTCGATGACGGAACCAGCCTCGCCCAGCACTCCCGCGAGTTGCTCCGCCGCGGCGGAGGACTCGGCATAGCGCTGGAGCACACCGCCGAGAGGCTCACCCCGGTAGTCGGTCATCAGGAGACCCTGGTCCCTAAGACGTCAATTTCGCAGTCGTGCTCGAGCGCTGATCAAGAGCTGCTGTTGCGGGGCTCTGAAGGTCGGCGGTGCGTAATCTCGCGGACGGCCTGGCGAACTGCGCCTGGGCTGTCGCACCGGAGGACCCGGTCGCTGACCGGCTGGAGGAAGGCTGCCAGCGTTCGGCTGCTGTTGGCGCCGTCTCGCTCACGAAGCTGATCGGCAGTCCCCTCCGGCCGACGCCGGTAGCTGAGTGCGCCCCGGGCAACACGGCGAACGGAACGCAGATCCCAGTCCTGCCCACCGCGGCGCCGGTCTTCGGCCGCTCGTCCCAATACGCGCCATGCCGTGATGCGGGCCGGCAGGTCAAGCCAAAGGATCACGTCAGCGGCATCACGCAGGGGCGCGGTCCAGCCGGCGTAGAGACCATCGGCCACCCATCCGCCGGTCGCCGCGAGGCAAGCGGCCCGTTCCCTGCGCTGATCGTCAGAAGCCCGGACCCACTGCCAGAACGGCGCATTCTGCCCATCGGGAGGTGGGCTGTAGGCCACTCGGTCAAGGTCGTGATGTGGCAGTCCCAGCGCAGCCGCCAAGGAGCGCGCCAAGGTGGTCTTGCCGCTTCCAGGCCCGCCCACCACCAATAGCCGTTGCACCACGGCGTCGGTGGCCCTGTCCTCTGCCAGCATGCACGCACCCTACTGACCGAACCAAGAGCCCACGAAGTGATCGAACGAAAACCTTCGTTCGCGAGACACTCCGAACGTCCCCGCCGCCGATCCGGATCGGTGCAGCTCACCCGACGAGAAAGCCACCACGACGGCGAGGTCCGGCGAGGAGGGCAAGCCGTGTACTGGCTGGTTGCCCCTGTGTCGCACACCCGCCCGAGCCCGTATCGTCGATCCGCTCACGACAAGGAACGAGGTTTCTGCTTTGGCGACGTCTGCTTCCACGACCAGGTCTGCTCTGCCGTCGCTGCTCGGCGTTTTCGCCCACCCTGACGACGAAAGTCTGCTCGCTGGCGGTGTGCTCGCCCAGCATGCCGCCGCCGGTGCCCGCACGGCCGTCGTCACCGCGACCTGGGCCCAAGGCACCGCGCGGGCCGCCGAGCTCGCCGCGGCATTGACCGTTCTGGACGCGGGCGAGCCGCGCATGCTCGGATACGGCGATGCCCGTAACCCGTCCTCGGCGCCCGGCCGGCCCCGTTGGTGCGAGGTGAACCTGGACGACGCCGTCGCTCAGATCGTGGCGCACATCCGGCAGTTCCGTCCCGATGTCGTCGTCACACATGACGCGCTCGGCCAGCTCACCGGCCACCCGGATCACCGTCGAACCCACCAAGTGGTTCTGCTTGCCGTGGAGGCTGCTGGAATCGGCCGGATTCACCATGGGGCGGGTGAGCCATGGCGGACCCGAGCTCTGTACGGGGCCACGCACCCGCACTCCGCAATCGGCGACCTCGGGCCACTACTGACAGGCGTCGGCAAGACACTGCTCAGCATGGAGGACAAGGACGTGGCCGCGACCGTGGACGTGACACCCTGGCTGGCGCAGAAGTGGACCGCGATCTGCTCACACACCAGCCAGCTCGAAGGCCAACGCCCCCTGCCTGCACTGCTGGCCCGCCTCGATGAGGCAACCCGCGACCGAATCCTGGCCACCGAATACTTCACCCGTGCCAGCGCCGTCCCCGCTCCGGCAGTCTCGCACGTACTGTCACTGTGATCCCCGCGCCCGATCCCCATCCACGCTCCTGGGGTGCGCGGATGGAGTGAGCCCGCGCCGTCCACCGCGCCTCCATGGCTGACTGCCTCGCCCAGCGCGGCGACCTCGCCGCCGGCGCCGGAGAGCTGGCCGGCCTCTTCGGCGAGCCCACCCTCCAGGAGCAGTTCGACCAGGCCGGGGAACAGCTGCTGCTCGTCCTGGGGATGGAGCTGCTCCGCCGCCGTACCCGCCCGGCCGGACGGTAGAGGCCGCGTACCTTGTCTGGTCCTCCGGGGGGCGACGACCATCATCGGCTCAGCCGGTCGCATCCTCGGGCTCGGCGCCGGTTGCTCGCGGCTGTGGTGTCACCGGGAAAGCCGCGGGGCTGGCCGGGCCGTGGCTGTGCCACGGTCTACCGCGCCGGCCTCCTCGTCGCGGGTATCTGCCTCTGGTCCGCCCGCTGAACGAACAGGCAGATCACGGTCGGAGGCATTCTCCCTGCGGGTCGAAGCAGACGAGTGCGTGCTCACGAGCCAGCGCAGCGGCGTACTCGGACACCTCCTCCGCCTTGCCGTAGGACATGAGCAGGTACACCATCGGCCCCGATGCCTCCTCGATGACCGGCGGGGACGCCCATACGCTGCGAGCGACGTCGTCCGGATATCGCTCGACGAGCGCTTCCACGTAGGCCCTGATGCGCGGCACCGGAGGCACGGCAACGTCGTCCGACTCCAGGTAGCGCTCGTAGAGCTCGTCGTAGGTCGAGCCCGCTTGGTCGTCGTCGAGTGGACGGTCGCCGTCCCACACCGCAAGGTCATGGCTCACCAGCGCATCGTCGCAGGCAGCAGTTCCTTCGGACTCAGCAGGCCCTGAGATCGAACCGTCAACGCGACCCGCCTCAGGCCGCCAGCGGCTGCGCCTCCCACGGCCGCGGTCCCGCACCTTCCTGCCAGCGGCGCAGTTGCGGACCGTCGACGCACACGATGCCGCACTGCTCTGCGTAGTCGAGCGCGGGGGCGGTGAAGTCGCTGGTGGTGACCACGACGGCGACATCGGCGCCGTGAACGGTGAAGCAGGTGCCGCCGAAGCGCTGCAGGTCCTGCGAGCCGACCCGGTTGCCGTCGCAGTACCGCTTGCACTGGATGACGACCGAGCGCCCGTCGGGCGTCCTCGCCACGACGTCGGCGCCCAGGTCCCCGGCCCCGCCCACGACGTCCACGTCGAGACAGCCGTCGCGCCGACACAGTTCGGCCACCGCCTGTTCGAACTCGTCCGGGTCCAGGGCCTCATAGGCGATCTCCACCGTGTCCGCGGGCGCCTCGGGCACGGTCTCGGGAAGCAGGACGGTGGGGTCCGTGCCGAAGCGGCCGCCGCAGGCGCTGGCCCCGGCGGGGACCAGGCCGACGGCGGGATCCGGTGACGCCGCGTCAAGCGCTTCGACCGCCGTCTGCGTGGCTTCGTCCAGGGCTTCGGCCGCGCGGCGCGCAATCCTGGCCGCCGATATGCGGCGCTTCCCGCGGCAGCCGACCATGACGGCGCCGACGCCCATGAGGGCGAGCGCCACAGCCCAGGCGGGACGGTGCACCGCGGCCGCAGCCGCGGTGCGGGCGGCCGCGCCCACCAGAGCGAGGATGGCGGCGAGGAGGGCGAAGTAGAGGGCCGTCGCCCGGAGTTCGAACCGGTGGGAGCGGCGCGCGGTACTCCGGGCGCGTGCGGGAACGGCCATGGTGATGTTTCCTCCCCTGGGATGTCAACGAAGATCAATTCGCGTCTTCCCAGGCAGCGGCCGTTCTATCGGATTCCGTCGTGCACGCCTCTTGCGGCCCGAGGACAGGTACGGGCTCGCCGCCATCGGCAGGCACGTCGGGGTGGACCTGCGCGCCGGCATTCCGCGCCCGCCGGCACCGAGCGGAGCCACCGCGTCCCAGGCGGCCCCCGGAAGTCGACCGGCCGGCCAGGTCGCGGACGAGGCGATGTGCCCGATCACAAACTTCACCCCGTCGTTGACAACCTTGGTGGCAGACCGCCTGCCTTCAATCGAGAGGCGTACAAGGGGCGCAACACCGTCGAGCGGTGCATCAACCGCTTGAAGCAGTGGCGCGGAATCGCCACCCGCTACGAGAAGACCGCGACCACCTACCTGGCCGGACTCCATATCGCTGGCATCTTCCTCTGGTCAGCATCATGATCAGAACCTTGCAGCCAGCCCGAGGGATAAGCCGTGCGCGACAACTACCCGAACTTCTTAGAGGACGGTATGTGAGCGCAGAGGTGATTTGTCGTCACCTGAACGTGTGGCAGGACGGCATCCCGGTCGGTCGGCGGCCATGGGCGTGCTGGGCTGGTCGTCGTGAGCGAGCGCAAGCCCTACAAGACCGACCTGTCCGACGAGCAGTGGGCGCTGATCGGGCCGGTGATCGCCGCGTGCAAGGCCGCACACCCCTCGGTCAGCGGCCACCAGGGCCGGTAGGAGATGCGGGAGATCGTCAACGCGCTCCTCTACCAGGGCCGCACCGGCTGCCAGTGGGACCTGCTTCCGCACGACCTGCCGCCGCGCGGCGCGGTGATGTACTACTTCACCAAGTGGCGCGACGACGGCACAGACCAGACCATCCACGACCTGCTGCGCTGGCAGGTGCGGGAGAAGGCGCGGCGGAAGGCGGACCCGAGCCTGGTAGTGCTCGACACCCAGAACGTGCACGCGGCGGCCGGGGTTCCCGCGGGGTCGACGGGGCGTGATGCGGCAAAAAAAGTACCGGGCCGCAAGCGCGGCCTGGCCGTTGACGTGTTGGGCCTGGTGATCGCGGTGGTGGTGCTCACCGCGTCCGCGCACGACAACGCCGCCGGCATCGCGCTGCTGGACAAGGTCGCCGCCGACACCGACACCGTGGAGAAGGCCCTGGTCGACCAGGGCTTCAAGAACGCCGTCGTCGCGCATGGGGAGATGGTGGGCATCGAGGTGGAGATCGTCGAGCGCAACCCGGCCCAGACCGGGTTCGTGCCGATCCCCAAACGGTGGATCGTGGAGCGCGCTCTACGGGATCTTGATGCTGCACCGCAGGCTGGTGCGCGACTACGAGCACCTGCCGCGCAGTTCGGAGTCGCGGGTGTACTGGGCGATGACCGCAGTGATACTGCGCCGGCTGACCAGGCCACCGCTGCGGCCTGGCGCAGCACATGACCGGCGGGGAGCTGACCCTCGGGGCGGTGCTGGCGCGGCTGGAAGAGCGGGAACGGGAGATCGCCGCGCAGGCCGAGACGACGAGGGAGCAGATCGCGCAGCGGACCGTACGGCTGGACGAACTCGGCCGGACTGCCGAGGATGTCCGGATCACCCGCAAGACACTCCTGGAGCTGCCCGATCCGCAGCCGCCCGCGCCGCCGGCCCCGAAGCTGCCGGACCATCCGGCCTACCAGCAGATCATGGCGGTGTTCACCGCGGCCGACCACCCGCTGCGGGCACGCAGGTGTGCGAGGCGATGGACCTGGAGATCGCACCCAACAACATCAACAACACCCGCCTGAAGCTCAAGCGTCTGACCGAGCGCGAATCCTGGTCGAGGCCGAGCAAGGCTTGTTCACCCAGCCACGGCCGTAGCCGCCCGGCGACACCGCGGCCAGCCCGCTTACCCCTCCCGGAAGAGCGAAACGAACAATCAACTCACGTACCACCCTCTGGCAGCGGGCAAGCCGGCCATTTCTCGTCCCCTCGATCGAGCTGTTCGTCTTGGGCCCTCGTTCGCCCTGTGTGCGGCATGAACGGGTGCTTGCCGATCGCTACTGTCGGCAGCTAGTGCCCCGGCAGGCAACGTTTGCCCGTCAAGGAGCGGCGTCCGGTGCGTGCTCTCGGCGTGCCGGGTGCAAGCCCTCGTACTGGACGTACTTGGGCTTGTGCCCGGTGCGACGAGTGGGGGTCCCCCCTGCTCGAAGAGCTTGGGGGAGCGTGCCGGGCGTCGCGACGGGGCGAACGTTGCCTGCCGGGGCACTAGGAGGAGAACAGCTTCCAGTGCCCTTCGGAGACGACGTCGACGGTGCCGTCGGTCACTGTGATGGCGGTCTCGTCGTCGATCGCGTACGCCGGACCCGGGATCTCGGCCGCCCATCTCTCGGCGTCGGCCATGGAGTTCTCCGGCAGGAGCTCGTGATCCAGGTGCGGGAAGATCGAGAAGTCGACGATGCCCAGTGTGCTGTCGCCACCGGCGGGCGGCTTCCACTCGACGAAGTCCTCCCCGATACGGGGGGTCATCACCATGCTCCCGGCGCTCAGCCCCACCCAGACGGTCTCGCGCAGCGACGGCAGGAGATCCGCCAGCCCGGACTGCCGCATCCAGTGACACAGGTAAAGGGCGTCGCCGCCATTCACCAGCAGGACGTCTGCCTCTCGGACCCAGGAGACCCAGCGTTCCTCGTCGATGCTGGGCAGCGCGGTCAGCTCCAGCACTCCCAAGGACTTCCAACCCAGCTCACACATGGGTGTGGAGGACCGACCGGTGATGAAACGCCATGCCCCAGCAGGACTGCCCTGGGGGTGCCCGTACCCCGCAGTGGGGATACAGAGGGCGTTGGAGTCGGCGATCGGTTTGCCCAGTAGGTCGACCAGCGCATTGTGGATGCTCGTATTCTTGATGCCGGCGGAAGTAAGAAGAAGCCGCACGCTGCCCCCAGGTTTCGTTGGCGGGGCCAGACTACCTGCGACGGCCGCTCTTGTAGGGCTTGCGCTCGCTTACGGTGTTCAGCCCAGCACGCCCGAGCCCGCCGACCTGCTGGGATGCCGCAGTCCCATACGTTCAGATGACGACGAATCACCTGCCAGCCCACATACCGTCCTCTGAGAGCCCCGTTGACAAGACGAGGTGGGCTCGCGCCCAGCACTTTGGGCATGAAGTGTTCAAGACCCGGTGCATATCCGTCTGCACGGGTATCGAAGCGGTCTGTCGGTATGTGCAGGTCTGCCTGCGGCCACTGAGCGTCAGTCAGCGACATACCCAGATCAACGTCCCGTTGATCCAAACGAAACTGCCTAGGTTCGTTGAGACAGGACAGCCGCCAGGGCGAGCCGGTCAAGGATCAGTGAGACCGGACAGAGTTTTACGCGGTAAAACCTGCCTGGGTCGACTGGGCTTCCTGAGGCAGCAGCGCACGGACGTGTCTCGTCTCAACGAGCCGAGTCGGCGGCCGATTCGTCTCAACGAACCCTGACCCGCTCGACCGAAAGGCCCGCCGTGACGACACCCCCCACCACCGACCTCGACGAAGCCAGTGCCCTGCGCCACCAGCTCGCCGACCAGCTCGCCGAATCCGGCCACATCCGAACCCCCGCGGTCGACGAGGCCCTGCGCACCGTGCCCAGGCACGCGTTCGCCCCCGAAGTACCGGTCCAGAAGGCATACGCCAACGACATCGTCGCCACCCGCCACAGCGACGACGGCAGCACCATCAGCTCCATCTCCGCGCCCTGGCTGCAGGCCGACATGCTCGAAGCCGCCCGCATCCGGCCCGGCCACCGCGTCCTGGAGATCGGCTCCGGCGGCTACAACGCCGCCCTCGTCGCAGAACTCGTCGGCCCGGCCGGCACAGTCACCACCCTGGACATCGACCCGGTCGTCACCGACCGCGCCACCAGCTTCCTCGCCCAGACCGGATACGACCACGTCCAGGTGGTCACCGCGGACGCCGAGCACCTGCCCGTCGGCATCGTGCCGGACGGCGGCTTCGACGCCATCCTGGTCACCGTCGACACCTGGGACCTGACCTGGATCGACGCTCTCGCCGAGGGCGGACGCCTCGTCGCGCCGCTCCGTCTGCACGGATACCACTGGTCCATCGGCTTCACCAAGCGCGACGGGGTTCTGCACAGCGACGAGCCACTCATCGTCTGCGGCTTCGTCGCCATACAGGGCGACGGTGCCGGACCGGGCGACGACGTCCTCGGCCCGCTCACCGGACGCCGGATCCTGGACATCGGATCCGGAGCCGGCCACTACGCCGTCCACCTCGCCCGGACCCACGGTGCACTCGTCGACGCGGTCGAACTCTCACCCACCCAGCATCGACGCGCCACCGGACACTTCGGCGACGTGCCCGGCGTCCGGTTCCTGCACGCGGACGTGATCGAGCACCTTCAGCAGGCTCAGCCGTACGACGCCGCGTACGGCATCTGCACCCTCGCCGGAATCGACCCACACATCGCACTGCCCGCGCTGCGCGACGGGCTGCTCCCCGGCGCCCCGCTCGTCTTCTCCGCGCTGCACACCAACTGGCACGGCCATGGTCCCTCCGCCACCGTGACCCCGCGCCAGGAGACAGTCGGTCTCAAGGGAATGGAGCCGCTTCCGCTGCAGACCTGGGTGCTGACCGCGCAGGTGTGGGAAGACCTTCTGGCGGACTACGGATTCACCGTGGAGGCGATCACCCAGCTCCATGCGCCCGAGCCTGACAACCCCGTGATCTGCCAGCTCATCCAGGCCCGCCGCAGGACCGTCCTGCCCGCGCAGATCACCAGCCGTCCCCGCAGTCGTCGCCCGCCCGTCCCCCACGCGGCGATCGGGGTGGGCGCCATCGTCTACGGCGAGCGCGGTCTGCTCCTGGGCCGCCACCATCGCGGCACTCTTGAGCTGCCCGGCGGATCCGTCGAGGCCGGTGAACCCTTTGAACAGACGGCCGTGCGCGAACTGGCCGAGGAGACCGACCTGTCCGCACGTCCGGAGGACGTCACCCTCCTGGGCACCCTCGTCGATCACGTCGGCGACGTCGTACGCGTCACAGTGGGCGCCCTCGTCACCGCCTGGCAGGGCGAACCCGCCACCCAGCCCGACGAGAGCGTCGGCGACTGGGCCTGGTGGCCGCTCGATGACCTGCCCGACGGGCTGTTCGAGTGCAGCGCCCAGATCCTCACCGCCCGGCGCCCCGACCTTCCCATCGACCACCCCCCGGCGCACTTCAGCCCCTACGCCCGCCGTACAACACCGTCGTCCGACCTTGACGTGAATGTCCGTCCCCGCCAAGGCAGTTGGCCATCTCGCCAGCAAGAACGGCATCTCGGGCAGTGACAGGAGCGCCTTGGCCTCCACCGCCTCGAAGACCGACAACGGCTTCACACCGCCCAGCGGCCGGCACTTGCCGCGGTGACATCTGTGTCCTGCATGGTCTCTCGCGCAATACGCACAAACGCTAAAACGGCCTGCCAGAACGGGTCGTAGCAGTCGTTGAACTGCTGTCCGGCGTCAGATTCGCTCCGGATCATGGCCTCAAGGGCCCGATAGTTTCCCGATGTCGCCCGCCGCAGCCGATCCGCTGCCGTGGCCACCTCCTGTGGCCCCTCCAGTTCCACCACCCACACCCGATGCCGCAGGACGGCGTATTCATCGCGGAGCCTCAGGCGCAGGTCACGCAGAACGCGAAGCCGTTCGCGCTCGTCAGGACCTGCCTGGGCGTCGGTGATCTTCCAGTAGAGGTCCGCCATTTGCTGCGCCTGCTCGATGACATCCACGTATGCGGCCCGGCGCGCCGCCCGCGTGCGATCCGTCTGTTGGCTGCGCGCAGCCAACTCCGCTTGTATTCGAGCCGCCCTGGCCGTTCCCCGGCCCGTCACCCAGCTCGCAACGACAGCAGTGCCTGCCGTGAGCACTCCGACCCACAGTGTGTTGTCAGCCATCCGCACATTGTCCGCAGCCGAGCCGACCGCAAGACCACGTATCAGACCCGTCGGGCCATCTCCTGATGCGCAAAGACTGATCACGAGCCCGGATCTACCCAGTCACCGCACGGCTTTGCCCGTGCCGGTACCGTCCGTCGTGAGCACCCGCTCGGGCGTCTCCCGCGTGTCGGCGGTCCCGGGTTCACACAGGACTCGCGCGGCCTCCGGAGTACCCGAACGCTTCAACCATTCACGGTAGGCCGGTGCCTGACGGGCCGCCTCCCAGTAGGCGTCCACCAACTCGTCGTATCCGAGATCGAGTTCGGCCTCCGAGCGGGCGGCGAGCAGCAGTCGTACTCCTATCGGGTCGCCCTGCAGGGACCGGACGACGACATCGGATCGCGGGCGGGCGGTGGGCTGGCTGACCGTGACGACTTCGCCGGTGGCGGCCAGCGAGTACGCCGTGAGGTAGTCGCCGTGCAGCATGTCGGGCTCGAGCCCCGCGTCCCGCAGGACACGGCAGAGCGCGTCCCACTCGCCGTCGACCGTGGAGTCCACCATCCAGTGGTCGTCGGCCAGGTCGGCGAGCCGCACCTCGGAACGTTCCGCAGCCGGGTGGTCGGCGGCGAGCGTGACGAACTGCGGTTCGCGTTCGACCAGGACGCGTAGACAGAGCCCGGACGGGATGCACAAGGGACTGCCCTCGACCTCATGCACGAAGGCCAGTTCGAGCCACCCCCCGGCGACCATGCGCAGCAGGGAGTTCGCGGAGACATCCATCCGGAGTGTGGGTTCGGTGCGGGGAACACGGGCGCGCAGTCGGCGCAGCCAGCCGGGCAGGGCACGGCTGGCCGTGGCACCGATCCGCAGTGTGTACTCATCCGTGGCCCGGGCCACCGCCGCCCTCGTCTCCGTGACGATCGCGGCGAGTTCGGCGACGAGAGGCCTGGCGCGGCTCAGCACCGCGTGGCCCAGTGGTGTGGGACGGCAGCCCGTGCCCGCGCGGACGAAGAGCTGCGCGCCGAGTGCCTGCTCGATGCGGCGCAGTTGGGTGCTCAACGAGGGCTGTGCCACCCCGAGCTCACGGGCCGCCTTGTGCAGGCTGCCCGTGTCGGCGATGGCGCACAGGGCGCGTAAATGCCTCACCTCGAGCTCCATGCCGGAAGGGTAGGGCGACGCGGAGCGGCGCACCAGATGTTCAAAACGCGACGAAGCCTGACGAGTCGGCTCCCCGATAGCTCCGCGCTATCCCCGAATGCCATCATCCGCCACCCCCTTGGCCTCCCCGAGACTCCTGCTGAACCAATCGTTCACCACCCCACACGAACGAGTAGGAGCACCCCACATGCTGTCCTCCCGTATGAAGTCGAAGGCCTCCAGGAGACTTCTGGCTCTCACGCTCGGCCTCGGTCTGGCATCCGCAGCGCTGGGCACCGCGGTCCCGGCGAGCGCCAAGTCGGCGGACTCCGCCCCGGCCGGTTCCGCCTCCGCCGCGACGGCCCGGTACGCCGGCTCGGCCGAAGACACCGCCGGCAACAAGGCGTTCTTCGACGCCGTCCTGAAGTCGGTCGCCAAGAAGCAGGCGGCCAACCCCTCCGTGCAGTCGGTGACCGTCTACTACAACGCCTCCCAGGCGCCGACTTTCCGCTCCCAGATATCGAGTTCCGCCTCGATCTGGAACAGCTCCGTGTCGAACGTCAAGCTCCAGGCGGCCTCGAGCGGTGCGGACTTCACCTACTACGAGGGCAACGACTCGCGCGGGTCGTACGCCTCCACGAACGGCCACGGCAGCGGCTACATCTTCCTCGACTACGCGCAGAACCGGCAGTACGACTCGATCCGCGTCACCGCCCACGAGACCGGTCACGTGCTGGGCCTGCCGGACCACTACAGCGGTCCGTGCAGCGAGCTGATGTCGGGCGGCGGCCCGGGCACGTCCTGCACCAACCGCTACCCGAACACGGCCGAGCGCTCCCGCGTGAACCAGCTCTGGGCCAACGGCCTCGCGAAGGCCCTCGCCAAGCTGGAGAAGGCGCGCTGACCCAGCGTCCTGCACGTGTGTCGAGCGCTGCGCGCCGCACACTCGAGTCGAGCCGGTATGGGCCGTGGTGTGCCGCCACGGCCCATACCGGGTTCGTCCGGGTGCGGGCCGTGGCCCGACCGGGACACGACCCGGCCGGGCGGTGATCCGGCCGGACGCGTCGCTCAGGGCTGACGTCCGATGAAGGCGAGCAGACGAGTCTGTACGTCAGCGCTCTCGGGGACCTCGACCCGCGGCCCGTACTGCCCGCTCTTGCGCAGCACCTCGTTAGCGCCGAAGTAACGGGCGAGCGCGCCGACACCCTCCAGGAGTGCCACCTCGTTTTCGTTTTCCCGTGTCCAGGAAGGGCGGCAGACGAAGTACGCCCACGCCTGGCCCTCGCCGAAGGGCCGGCCGCCGTACTGAGGTTGGTCCCAGGGGGTGGACACCGCGTTTCACGCGACGAGTGACAGCGTACGTGACGTGATCAATTGCTGTTCGTACTCGGCTGGCGTGAGGTAGCCGAGGGCGGAGTGGCGGCGGCGCCGGTTGTCGTACGACGGCCACCTGAACAGCTCCAGCCGTGTCTGCGCCTTCGAGGTCCAGCGCCTTCCGTGCAGCAACTCGCGCTTGAGACCCTGGAAGAACAATTCGGCGAGGGCGTTGTCGTAGCGTGAGCCGACCCGGCCCATGCTGCGGCGGATGGCGTGCCGGCGGAAGACCTCGGCGAAGGCGGCCGAAAGCACACCCAGTACGTGTCTGCAGGCGGTGACTCCTCCCCTGGCTGAAGCCGGGGGCTTCTCGTTACGCCGGGTTGGCGTTGCGACGGACCAGCCCGGCCTGTAGAACGTTGAGTGCTGCCACCGTGTCGGCGTGCGCAATATGTCCGCAGGCGACGCAGTGGAACTTCTCCTGTGTGGGCCGGTTCTCCTTGGCGGTGTGCCCGCATTCGGGGCAGGTGCGGGAGGTATTGCGGGGGTCCACGGCGATCACTTCTTAAACAGCGCTCCTCGAGTCCGCCGTTCCGGTCTCGCGGCGGTATGCGGCGTTCAGCTGCTGGGCCTCTTCGAGCTGGTCCTCGAGGATGACGATGCGGCACGCGGCCTCGATCGGAGTGCCCCGGTCCACGAGCTCACGGGCCCGGGCCGCGATGCGCAGCCGGCAGCGGGAGTAGCGGCGGTGGCCGCCCGCGGAGCGCAGTGGGATGATCAGGCGGGCTTCGCCGATCGCGCGGAGGAAGCCCTGGGTGGTGCCGCAGGCGGCTGGTGAGACGGTCGTTGGCCTGCTGCCGGCACCGCTCGATCCGCTCGGCAGGAGGAAGAGATCGCCCAGGCAATGGATCACCCCGTTCCACTCTCCAGGTAACGTCCAGGTATGAGTCATCCGCACCCCGAGCTGAAAGCCGCTCCGCCCCTTCCTGAAGGAGGGCTGCGGGTCATCGCCCTGGGCGGCCTGGGCGAGATCGGCCGCAACATGACCGTCTTCGAGCACGCCGGCAAACTGCTCATCGTCGACTGCGGCGTGCTGTTCCCCGAAGAGACCCAGCCCGGCGTAGACGTAATCCTTCCGGACTTCACCTCCATCCGGGACCGGCTGGACGACATCGTGGCCGTGGTCCTCACCCACGGCCACGAGGACCACATCGGCGGCGTGCCCTACCTGCTGCGCGAGCGGTCCGACATTCCCATCGTCGCCTCCAAGCTGACGCTGGCGTTCCTGGAGGCCAAGCTCAAGGAACACGGCATCCGGCCGCGCACGGTGCGCGTGCGGGAGGGCGACCGGCGCAGCTTCGGTCCCTTCGACTGCGAGTTCGTGGCGGTCAACCACTCCATCCCGGACGGCCTCGCGGTCGCGATCCGCACCGGCGCCGGGATGGTGCTGCACACCGGCGACTTCAAGATGGACCAGTTCCCTCTCGACGACCGCATCACCGATCTGCGTGCCTTCGCCCGCCTCGGCGAGGAGGGCGTGGACCTGTTCCTCACCGACTCCACCAACGCCGAAGTACCCGGCTTCACCACCTCCGAGCGTGAGCTGAACCCGGCGATCGAGCAGGTGCTGCGCACCGCGCCGCGCCGGGTCATCGTCTCCAGCTTCGCCAGCCATGTGCACCGCATCCAACAGGTCCTGGACGCCGCCCACCAGCACGGCCGCAAGGTCGCCTTCGTCGGCCGGTCGATGGTCCGCAACATGGGAATCGCCCGTGACCTGGGCTATCTGAAGGTCCCCTCCGGTCTGGTCATGAACACGAAGGAGCTGGAGAAGCTCCCGGACCACAAGATCACTCTGGTGTGCACCGGCTCCCAGGGCGAACCAATGGCCGCGCTGTCACGGATGGCCAACCGCGACCACCAGATCCGTATCGGCAAGGGCGACACCGTCCTGCTCGCCAGCTCCCTCATCCCCGGCAACGAGAGCGCCATCTACCGCGTCATCAACGGGCTTACCCGGTGGGGCGCCCACGTGGTCCACAAGGGCAACGCCAAGGTCCACGTCTCCGGGCACGCCAGCGCCGGCGAACTCGTCTACTGCTACAACATCGTCAAACCCCGCAATGTCATGCCTGTGCACGGCGAATGGCGCCACCTGCAGGCCAACGGCGACCTCGCCATCCGTACCGGTGTCGACCCGGACCGGGTCATCATCGCCGAGGACGGCGTCGTGGTTGACCTCGTCGACGGCCGCGCGTCCATCACCGGGAAGGTCCCCGCAGGCTACGTCTACGTGGACGGGATGGAGGTCGGCGGCGTCACCGAAGCCTCCCTCAAGGACCGCCGCACGCTTGGGGAAGAGGGGGTAGTCACGGTGGTGGCGATCGTCGACGCCGACACCGGCGCCCTCGCCGAAGCCCCCGATTTCCTGGCCCGCGGCTTCGCCCATGACGACACCACCTTCGAGCCGGTCATCCCCGTCATCGAGAAGACCCTGGCCACCGCCGCCGACGAAGGCATCGGGGACGCGATCCAACTCGAACAGCTCATCGCCCGCGCCGTGGCGAACTGGGCGTTTCGCACCTACCGCCGCAGGCCCCTCATCATCCCCGTCATCATCGACGCCTGAGCCCCGGCAGCACGGCCCCCTGCCTGCCGTGCCCGGCCTCGCGAGTATCGAAGCCGGGCACGGGAGTCAGCAGCCGCCCTAGGAGTCGCCACGCAGTCGGTCGCAGCCGATGGCGCTTGGGCAGCGAAAGGGTGACATTGCCACCCGCTCCAATCCTGGCGGGCGCGGCACGGCGGCGGAACTCGTTCGTACGGATCTCACTCGAGTGTGTGCCGGGTCCCGGTGGGCCCGGCACATCTATTCGCTCAGTGGGAGTCGTTAACGGAGTGGCACGGGCCGCACTCGGCAGCATCCGCCCACAGCCCAACTTCTGGGCCGGGGGGAGCGGACGAGGGGTGTTTCGAGCCGGGTTCACAGCAGATCGCTCGTGTCGTACAGGCGTGCATACCACCAGGCGCCCCTGCGCCAGTCGACCAGGTGCAGGCGTTGCTGGCTGCGTAGGTGAGAACTGGCTCTGGTCCACTTCTTGTGGTCGCGTACGCAGCGTGGCTGTTGACCATCGTGCAAGGGCGGTCGATGTCGCCCGCGGGACGGGCCGGCGCCCGGATGGCTGATGCCTTCGGCGTGCACGTCAGCCGGAACACCCTCCTGAGGCTGATCACCTCACTGCCGGATCCATCTGTGGCCACGCCACGTGTGGTCGGCGTCGACGAATACGCCCAGCGCAAGGGCCCGGATCTATGGAACCGTGCTCGTCGACGTCGAAACACGCCGCCCGGTGGACCTCCTGCCAGACCGGGAAGCGGACACGCTCGCGGCCTGGCTACCCGAACGGCCCGAAATCGAGATCATCTGCCGGGACCGTGCCCTCTTCTACGCCGAAGGCGCCACCCGCGGCACCCCGCAAGCCCTCCAGGTCGCTGACAGATGGCACCTCTGGTTCTGTGCACGCGTTTGGACAGTAGTTGTTCAGCACTTCGGGCAGCACCCTGCTACAAGCCCAATTCGAACAGTCAGCAATCCGGCGGTGCGACAGGTCGTCGCGGGCGGGACGGTGACGCGCCCGCTATCGCACCGGAGCGGCGAGCACAACCCTGGCCTCCTGGATGAAGTTGCGCTGAGCCTGTTCCAGTGCCGTGCTGTGCTCTCCGAACATGCGGGCCCGCTGCGCGAAGTCCGCCGCGGGAAGACGCATTGCGTTCGCCTTCGCCGAGACTTCTTCGTGGATGTCAGAAGCCAAAGCAACCATGGAGTCGGGGCCGGTGATGGCCACCGCAGTCACCGCTCGCTTCAGTGCTTCCAGGGCAGCGTTGGTGGGAAGCCACAACTCCCGGTGGTCGGCATCGTCATCCCAGCCAGGCTGGACACGAGCAGCGATGATCGGGCTGAAGGTGGCCTCTACCTCGCCGCACCGATCAAGGACAGCCGCGAATGCCGCCTGCTGCTCCTCCCGTAGCCGGTGCCTTACATCGACGGCTTCTTGGTCACGCACCTGCCGCCGGACCAGCCGGCCTTGGACGAGCGCGCCTCCTAGTGCGCCCGCCAGCGTTCCAACAATCCCCAGTCCAGCAGCCCATACGGCTGCATCCCCCTGATCCATGCCATGCATCATGCCGCCCCAGCGGACAACGAGATGCCGCATCACACCGAGTGATGCAGCCTCCACTCGGATCGTGCAGGAGAGGCGGTGACGCGCATCACCGGTCTTCATCGGCCCGGATCGTGAATCGAACAACCACGGCTCCGGGTGCTGTTCATTTCGCCGAACAACTGCTGTCCAAACTCGGTTCTGGCACAGATCTTGGGGAGCGGTCGCGGAGAGTTGTCTTGGTGTTCGATTGTGAGGGGTCCGGTTCACGACCGCGTACGCCTTGCCGTCCAGCAGGCGGAAGTGACGCTCCATCAGGTCTCCGTTTTTCTCCGCCGCGGTCGGCCGTATCCGGTGACGGTGCTGGTCATGGAGACCGATGCGGTGTTCTGGGACTCGCTGGTGTTCGACGGGATCGACGACGTGGACGTCGAGGCGGTGACCGTTGCCTTCGGCACGGTCGACGTGGTGGCCAGAGGCCGGGCGGCCGGGGCGGCGTGTCCGGACTGTGATCGCTTCTCGGGCCGGGTGCACGACTGCTACCAGCGAAGGTTGAAGGATCTCCCGCTCGGTGGGCAGAGCGTCGCGATCATGTTGAAGGTCCGGCGTTTCATCTGCGATGCGGACAACTGCCCGCGCCGCACGTTCGCCGAACCGTTCAACCAGTTGGCCGCCCCGTACGCGCGGTTCACCACACGGCTCAGCCACGTCCTGGAGCGTGTCGGGCTCGCGCTGGCCGGGAGGGCCGGTGCCCGGCTGGCTCACACGTCACCCCACGGCCCTGAGCGAGGAGGACCGCGCCGATCTGAAGAACGTCCTGGCGCGCTGCCCGGAGCTGGCTGCCGCCGCCGGGCATGTCCGCGACTTCGGCGAGATCCTCACCAGCCGCCTCGGCGCAACGCTCCCGACCTGGATCGGCGCCGTCGAGGCCAGCCAACTGCCCGGCCTCACCAACTTCGCACTCCACTTACTCCGAGACCTCGACGCCGTGACAGCCGGACTCACCCTGGAATGGAGCTCCGGCAGCGTCGAGGGTGCCGTAAACCGCATCAAGAAGATCAAGAGGCAGCTCTACGGACGGGCCGGATTCGAACTGCTCCGCAAGATGATCCTGCTGCAATAGCCTCCGCGGCCATCAGGCAGCATGAGCCTGGCTCCCCCTCACGCCACGCGCATGGCCGGGAACACGGCGGCCCGGCAGGGACGACGAGCGGTACCGAAGTGAACGACGGAGGCAAGACATGAGGACAGACGCGGACATGGATTCGCTCCGCTGGGCGGTGGCCTGGATGTGCGTCACCTTTACCCGCGACCTGAGCCCCGAGGAGGTCTTCACCCGGTACGGGGCCGACCCGGACCAGGCACGCCTGCTCGACTGGGACACGGCCTCGGCCCTGGTCTCGGGCGACTCCGACGACGAGATGGTCTCGCTGCTGCGGTCCGGGAGGATCGGTGAATGGGCCTTCTGCGTCGAGGAGGAAGGTGGCATCGGCTTTAGGGAAAAATCGCTCGCGGAGTTGTCTCGCGGCACTGAGACGTACAGCCTGGCGACGACCGACGGAATCGACGTCTTCCAGTACTGGCGTGACGGCGAGTGCGTCGAGTACTTCGAGCCCGGCATGGAGCACACCCGGTCCGAACCGCTCGGCCCCTGGTGGGATCGGGTGGAAACGGCGCTCGCCGCGCACGAGCGCGAGGATGCCGGCATGGCACCTGCGGTGGCCCTCGTGCTGGACCACCTCGGCATCACACTGGACGACGCCACCCTCGCCGGGCCCTGGCCCAGCCTGACGCACGCCGAGGACGACGCGCCATCGGCGCCACTCGGCGACACCTACGCGGGCGAGGGACCGGTTCCGCCCGGGACTGTCGAGGTCTGGTAGGACCCCACAACCCTCCGATCACGGCGCTTGAGTTTTAAGATCGTCGATCTTAAAACTCAAGCGTCAGTGGTCACCCTCCGCGTTCGCTCCCCAAGATCTGTGCCAGAACCCCAAACTCGTGGACAAAGCCACACCTCTGGCAAACCTCGGCGAGGCCGTCGAGAAGTGTGTCTACCGGCACCGCGCCTGCCTGCGTCCTGCGCCTGAGCCACCAGAGGAGCCGCACCAGGCGCCGGAGTCGCCCGCGTCCTCGCCGTGGCCAACCGGCCACCGGTTCGCCGAGCGCACCCGTGCCAAGCACGCCACCGTCCACGCCCTGCTGGCCGCCGGACACAGCAAGCGGTCCATCGTCCGGCAGCTCGGCATGGGCCTCAACACCGTTCTCCGCTTCTCCCGCGCCACCGAGCCGGAGCGGTTGTTCACCGGCCAGTGGCAATGTCGCCCCGCCAAGCCCGACGCCTGCAAGCCCTGTCTCGACCAGCGATGGCAGGAAGGCTGCACCAACGCCTGGAAACTGTGGGAGGAGATCAAGGCACAGGGCTCCCCAGACGGCTACGGCAACGTTCGCGCCTACGTCAGCCGGAACCTACGCGGCAAGCCCCAGCCGGTCGGGCCCCGGCCGCCATCCGCCCGTGCGGTCAGCCGCTGGATCCTCACCCACCCCGACGCCCCGGCCGAGAGCGACCGGCTTCAGCTCAAGGCAGTACTGGCCGGCTGCTCCCGGCCTCGAAAGCCTTGCCAGCCATGTCCGTGCCTTCGCGGACATGCTCACGCAACTGCGAGGCGAACGACTGTCGGAATGGATCGCGTCCGCGACTGCCACCGATCTACCCAGCCTTCAGCGATGCGCCCGGCACCTCGAACGCGACCTGGACGCTGTCACTGCCGGCCTCTCCCATCCCTGGAACTCAGGCGTTGTTGAAGGCCACGTGAACCGGATCAAGATGCTGAAGCGGCAGATGCTCGGCCGCGCGGGATTCGAGCTCCCCCGCAAACGCGTTTTGCTCGCCAAGTGAGCTGTCACCAGGCCTGATCCGGCTACCTGTGTCCCTCGTCGATCCTGCGGGGCCTCACGCCGAGGATCAGATCCTCAAGGGCGTGCGGCATTGCCCCGAAGCTAGCGACCCAGCCCGCGACCAGGTAGATCTCACTGCGCTCATCGATACCGAGAAAGAATCGGCCGTGATCGAGCTCACCGAGCGGGAAGAGCTCTCTCCCCAAGGCGTCGCTCCACTCGGAGAACCGGTCATCCTCTCCCCACGCCAGCTCAGGGTCCAGTTCGAATGGCTCGCGGGCGCGGTTGATTCCCGGGCCACCGATGCTGACGGTCAGCCCCCCGAACTCCTGGAGAAACGTCTCCGCAGCATCGTGCATGCGGACGCCGACTCCTTCGAACATGGACCGCCAGCCGGCCGTGTCGACGCGCCTGCCAGCCGTCCACCCCGAAGCCTCCAGGACCTCAAGCACCTCCGGCGACCATTCGCTCATGACAGACCCAACTCCCGCCAACTTGAAATAGGAGGCGATCCCCGAGTGCGGCCCGTCGTTGATCTGATCGCTCACGAGGTCGGACGGCCGTGCTGACGGCGCCGACTACGACGCTCCGCACACGGCCAGCGCGGTTCGCGCCAGCCCGCGCAGCCAGACGTGGGCTGGGTCGGTGTCGTAGCGCTGATGCCACGACAGGTATACCGGTGCCGACGGCAGTTCGAGCGGGAGGGGGAGCACGACCAGGCCGAGGTCGGCGACCGCTGACCGCGTGGTGGCTTCGGGGACGCTGATCAGGAGATCGGAGCCGCGCGCGAACTCCAGCGCGGCCGCTTCCGTGGGCGCGGTCGCCACTACGCGGCGAGTGAGGTCGAGCCGTGTGAGGGCGTCGTCGAGGGCGTTGCTGAGGTTTCCACGTCGCGAGACGGTGACGTGTTCAGCGGCGGCGTATTGCTTTGCCGTGAGGGTCCTGACGCGGGTGAGGGGGTGCCCTTGCCTCACGACGATGACGAGGGGGGTCTCGCCCACGTTCTCGGCACGGATGTCCGGTGCGCTCGGGCGGTTGGCGTTCGCCTCCAGGTCGACCTCGCCGCGCCGCAACTCAGGTGTGTCGATGCTCGATTCCGCGACGAAGCGCAAGCGCACGCCTGGAGCCTGTCCGCGAACGGCCGCGAGGAGTGAGGGGCCGCTCAAGGCGACCAGGGAATCGTGCCAGCGGAGGGTGAAAGTGCGCTCCAGCGTTGCCAGGTCGAGTTCACTGCTCGGTGCCAGCACCCCCTGGACCTGGTGCAGCAGCTCGTGCACCTGTTCCCGGACGGCGATCGCATACGGCGTCGGGGTCATCGTGCGCCCCGTGCGCACCAGGATCTGATCCCCGGTCGCGTGCCGGATTCGGCCCAGACTCCGGCTCATCGCGGGGGCGGTGACGTGCAGGCGTGCGGCCGCCCCGGTCACACTCCCCTCCTCCAGCAGCGCGTCGAGGGCGGTGAGCAGGTTCAAATCCAATTGCATGCGAGTAATCCTAGCTGTGCTTGACATGCATTTGAAGTTAATGAAGGGGCTCTATACCTTCGAGGTGAGAGCGCAAGACGGAACGCACCGCCTGACCCGACCAGCCTCATCACCCCTCCTCACACGGGAGTACCGCCATGTCCGAAACGCTTCAGACCACCGACGTCGCCGCCTCCGACGCCGACCTGCTCAGCCAGACCGCGATCGCCGTGCGAGCGGCCGGATCGGCGCTGCGCGAGCGCTTCGGCGAGGTGGTCCGCTACCAGACCCGCGAAGAGCTGATGCACGCCCTCGCCGCCAACGACGACACGGCGCTCGACATCCTGCGCCCCGGCCTCACGCGCCTGCGCCCGGACGCCGGCTGGGTGGAGGACGAGCTGGACGGCGGGGCGCTGCCGCCCGGTGAATGGTGGGTCGTGGATCCGGCCGAAGGAAACGTCAACCACCTGCACGCCCTGCCGGAGTGGGCGGTGACCGCCACCCTCGTGCGCGAGAACCAGCCGGTGCTCACCGCGGTCCATCTGCCGCTGACCGGAGAGACCTACACCGCGCTCACCGGTGCGGGCGCCCACCTCGACGGCCGGCCGCTGCAGGTCTCGCGGACCGCGGACCTCGGCCTGAGCATCGTGGCCACCAGCCAGGCCCGGCCGGACGAGGACGAGAAGGTCGTGCGGCGCGTCGGCTCCTCGATCACCGCGATGCTCTTCGACGCGCTCGTCGTCCGCACCGCCGTACCCGCGACCCTGCACCTTCTGAACGTGGCCGCCGGCCGGATCGACGCCTTCTGGCAGTACTCCGGCGCCCGCGCGGACCTGCTGCCCGGGGCGCTGCTCGTCACCGAGGCCGGCGGGCAGATCTCCGACGCCGAGGGCCGCACCTGGACCCCCGAGAGCGAGAGCTTCCTGGCCGCCGCGCCCGGCGTCCACGCCGAGGCCATCGCCACGCTTTCACGCTGACCACGCACCACAACCTGCACGCACGAAAGGACCAAGTTCATCGTGACCACGATCGCAGTCCTCGGAAACGGCCGCGTCGGCGGCAACCTCGCCACAGCCCTCACCCGGGCAGGACATGAGGTGACCGTGGCGAACCGCGCTCCAGGCACCGCCGCCGACGCTGCCCGGACAGCCCAGATCGTCATCAACGCCACCCCTGGCGCGGGCTCGCTGGAACGGCTCGTCGCCCTGCGCGAGGAACTGCGCGGCAAGATCCTCGTCGACGTCTCCAACGCCACCGCCGCCGGCCCCGACGGACTGCCCGCCGACCTGCTCTACCCCGGCTCAAGCCTCGCCGAGCAACTCCAGGAAGCGCTCCCCGAAACGCACGTCGTCAAGACACTCAACACCATGCTCTTCCCGGTGATGACCGCGCCGGCCAACCTCACCCAGGCGCCCGACGCCTTCCTCTCCGGCGAGGACCCGCAGGCCAAGCAGACCGTCCGCGAACTGCTCATCAACCTCGGCTGGCGCAAGGAGTGGATCACCGACCTCGGCGGGATCCGGACCGCCCGCGCCACGGAGGCCGCGATACTGTTCGTACCGCACGTGATTCGATCCAGCGGATTCACACCCTTCGCGATCTCGATCGCCCGCTGATCCGCACGCAGTGCGCCGCCCCCTGCGGCCCCACACAGCGGTACACGGAGGCGGTACAGGAACCAGCGGGCCGCACCCGAAGGGCGTGCCACTTCGTATCGCGAGGCTAGCGGTGGTTTGTTGACGGCGGGTCATAGCTGCAGTAGGCCGGTAGCAAAGGAACGTCGTCTCGCCGCCAGGGGGCTCGTGATGACCCGTCGTGTGCCGTGTCCGCCCGCGCCTGGCCCGCTGGAAGCCTACGCCGCGCGCTTTGACGACCTGTTCTCCACGTTGGCACAGCGGCGTGGGTTCCGCGAGTACTTGACGGTCTGCTCCCGCCGCGGGACCGGAACAAGACGCTGACCTGTTTGGTCGGCACGGAGCCGGTGGTCGGCGCCCAGCACCGGTCGGTGCAGCGGCTGCAGTTCTTCTTGTCCGAGTCGACGTGGGACCACGAGAAGATCAACGCCCGGCGGGTCGAGATGCTGCTGGCCGATCCGGAGACCGCCCCGCACCCGGGCGGCGTGCTGGTGATCGACGACTCCGGCGGCCGCAAGGACGGGAGTGCGACGGCGCACGTGGGCAAGCAGTACCTGGGATCGGTCGGGAAGATCGACCGTGGCGTGGTCACGGTGACCACCTGCTGGGCGGACGAGCGCGTCTGCTACCCGCTGCACGCCGTGCCCTACCCCCCCCGCCCACCACTTCCCGAACGGGAAGAACGACCCGGGCTTCCGTACGAAGCTGCAGATCGGAGCCGCTCTGGCCCGGCAGGCGAAGGAAGCGGGAGTGGTCCTGCGGGCGGTGGCCGCCGACTGCGCCTACGGCGACCAGGACGGCTTCCGCCGTGAACTGGCCGATGCCGGACTGCCGTTCGTCATGGCGATCAAGCCCCGCCACGGCGCCTGGGCCTACGGCGACCAGGCGTACACTCCCGTCGATGCCGCCCGCGCCCTGGCCTGGCACGACCCGGACGAGCCAGGCGACTGGAGCGCGGTCACCCGCACCTTCCGCGACGGGCACACCACCACCTGGTGGGCCGCAGACGCGCACCTGGGCTGGTGGGGCCCCGACGGAAACGTCCGCCTGGTCGTGGCCACCACCGACCAGGCCACCCTGCCCGCACAGTCCACCTGGTATCTGGCCACCCGACCTGCCCAGGCCCGGCGGACCACGTGCGGCCGAGAGCCCGATCCAGCCGGCCGACCTGACCGAGATCGTGCGGATCTACGGTCTCCGGGACTGGATCGAGCAGAGCTGCAAACAAGTCAAGGACGAACTCGGATGGGCCGACTTCCAGGTTCGCTCCGACAGCGCCATCCGCCGTCACCAGACCCTCGTCACCTGCGCGTTCTCCTTCTGCTGGGACACCTGGTTCGCCCCACCTCCACGCGTTGACGACCAGGAACCGACCGCCGGTCGGGCAGAGAGGGGGCCGTCCGCCGTCCCATCAGCCCCACCCGGCCAGCTGGCCCAAGGCGATCCGGGCCGTCCGTGGCTGGCTGACGCCCTGGACCACGCTGCAACGCTACTGGCGAGCCTGGACAGCCAAGCCCCCGCCCACCGAACTCCAGAACCTGATCAACGCCGTCAGCACCGGAAGACCCATCGACCTCTACACCCCGGTCTAACAAACCACCGCTAGGCGGCCGTCCCGGCCCTGGGGCACCGTCGTCGGGGGGCGGGCCGCCCGTGGTGGGATGGCCCGATGATCCCCACAGTGCTCTGGGAGCGCGAACTGCACCAGCGGGGCGGCGTTTCCGTTTTCGTCGTGGGGCCGGACTGTGTCGTCCTGCACGAGCGGCACACCCGGCTGGTCTGCCTGGAGCGCGTCGACGGCGCTGTGCGCTGGGACGTCCCGCTCGGTACCTGGCCGCGCGGGATCGTCCTCGCGGGGGACCGCGTGCTGGTGTTGCCGCAAGCGCCGAACCTGCTGTCCTGCATCGATCTGCGGACGGGTGCGTCGCTGTGGAGCGCCCCGACACCGAGGTGGACGGGGAACCTCGCGGTCCACTCGGACACCGTGGTGATAGGCGGTTGGCGCGGCTACACCCCGATGAGTGGCCTGGACCTCGCCGACGGGGGCGTGCGGTGGACGACACCGTCGCCGGTGACGTCCGTACGGACCCTCGCGTGGGCCGGCGGGGTGCTGACCGGCAGCGGCTACGAGGCGGTTCTCCTCGATCCGGCCGACGGGAGCGACCTGGCTCGGTGGCGGCTGCCGCACCCGCTCGCGGGACCCGACGCGAAAGCGTTCGTCCCGGTGGATGCGGAACGGGTGGTGGCGGTCTGCGAGGCCTCGTCACTGGTGACCTTCGGGATCGGCGCGGACGAGCCCACCCGACTCGGATCCTACGATCCGTTCGGGGCGGTCGGGTACATCCACGGGTCGGTCTGGATGCTGCGGTCAGGCAGGGGGTTCCTCGCGGTGGATCCCGCCGACGGGACGTCGACGTGGTCGGTCGAGGCGGATCGGCGGATTGTGGTCGACCCTCTGCCGTACGCCGACGGCGTCCTGGTGGGGGATGCCAACGGCGGCATCCGGCGGTTGGGGCCCGACGGCCGGACCGTGGAGGGGTGTTCCCTGCCGGGTCGGCGCCTGGACGCGCTGGCCGCCGCCGGCGACGGCGGGCTGTTCTTCGCGGCGAAGGGCACCTTCGGCTCCTTCACCTTCAGCCCGAAAGCCCGGCGGCCGACCACATCCGCAGCCAGCGCGGGAGCCCTCTCCGTCCGCGAGTCCACTCGGCAAGATCCGAAAGAGACAGCCTAGGACTGACCTGCGGTTTCCTGGGAACCGCAGAGGACATATGCCGCGCTCCGGCGCGCAGGGATCACAGGTGCCGTGAAAGAGGTGGAGCGGTGGACGAGGCTCAAAGGGCGTTGCTGGACGGACTCACCGTGGACGAGAGCAGCCCGGAGCAGCCGGTGCTGCTGGACGGGGCCGGCCGGCCGATCGCGACGTGGCGGGAGAACTATCCCTACGACCGCAAGGTCCAGCGCAAGGAGTACGAGCGGCAAAAGCGGGTCCTGCAGATCGAGATGCTCAAGCTGCAGCGCTGGGCGAAGGACACGGGTGCCCGCCTGATCGTCGTCTGCGAAGGACGTGACGCCGCGGGCAAGGGCGGCACGATCCACCGGTTCACCGAACGGCTCAATCCCCGCAGCGCCCGCATCGTCGCCCTGGACAAGCCCACCGAACGAGAAGCGGGTCAGTGGTACTTCCAGCGCTACACCGTGCACCTGCCCTCACCGGGCGAGATCGTGTTCTTCGACCGCTCCTGGTACAACCGGGCGGGTGTGGAGCGCGTCATGAACTACTGCACAAAGGCAGAGTACGAACTGTTCCTCCAACAGTGCCCCCGCTTCGAGGAGATGCTCATCGAAGCGGGCATCGTGCTGGTGAAGTTCTGGTTCTCCGTCTCGCGAAGCGAGCAGCGCACCCGCTTCGCCATCCGCCGGGTCGACCCCGTACGGCAGTGGAAACTCTCCCCCACCGACCTCGACTCACTGGATCGCTGGGACGACTACACCATCGCGAAGATCGAGATGTTCCGTGCCACCGATACCGAACACGCGCCCTGGACCGTCGTGAAGAGCAACGACAAGCGCCGGGCCCGTCTCGAAGCCATGCGCAGTCTCCTCGCCCGCCTCGACTACACCAGCAAGAACACCGAAGCCGTCGGAACGCCGGACCCGCTCATCGTCGGCCCGGCCGACACCCTCCTCGAGCCGGGAGAGGAAGAGTCGGCCCTCTCCCCCACCCCTCTCGCGCCCCACGCCGAAGGCCCCGGACAACACCCTGGGCGATGACCCGCCCCGTTCACCGCCGTCGCGTGCGAGACACCCGAACCAACCACCCCCTCGCCGCACCGAGCTCCACCTTCATCAGCGCTCGGCGATGCCCCGGGCCCGCGCCCGGTGGAAGCTGCCCGGACGTTCCGGCTCGCCGCGCAGCACCGCGGCCTGGTGGTAGGTCGGCAGCACCCGCCCGGTCCGGCTCCAGCATCCCGTACGGGCCACCCAGCCCCGTTCGATGTCCTCGCCGGAGCAGTCGAAGTCACCGACCACGACAAGAACGGCTTCGCGCGGCCCCTGGGTGACGCGGTCGCGGACGACGTCGGCGTACGACTGGGAGCTGAAGCCGCGGACCACGAGCACCGGGACGCCCG
The DNA here is from genome assembly GCF_036139655.1 of Streptomyces sp. NBC_00328. Classification (NCBI taxonomy): domain Bacteria; kingdom Bacillati; phylum Actinomycetota; class Actinomycetes; order Kitasatosporales; family Streptomycetaceae; genus Streptomyces; species Streptomyces sp. NBC_00328. Next base: position 9,589,089 of record NZ_CP108013.1, on the reverse strand, counting down.
CCTCGGCGAGCCAGCCGGTGAGCTGCTGGCGCAGGGTGTCCTTTCTCCACGGCTACGTACAGGGCGTGCTCCTGGCCCTCGGTGCGGTCGAGGCGGTACCAGTCGCGCAGCTGCGTCTCGTTGACGTCGTCGGCGATCGGCTTGGTGGCGTGCCGGGCGAGGGTTTCACCGAACGGCACGTCCAGGTAGTAGCCGTGGGTCGGGCGTTTGTTCGGTGCCCACCATTAGGGCCCTCACGTCTAATTCTTCTTTGGTGCCCCGGACTCGCGCAGTACCTGCGCCCTGGACAGAACGGCACCCACGCCGGCTGCGGCCTGCGTGATGGTCGGCGGGCCGTGACGGGCGTGGGTCCCGTGAGCGTCAGCGGGCCGTGCCGAAGTCCTGCGTCCAGTAGTTGCCGGGCTGCGCCACCCCCACACCGATCTCCTTGAAGCCGCAGTCCAGGATGTTGCGCTTGTGGCCGGCGCTGGCCATCCAGCCCGCCATGACCTGCTCGGGCGTGGAGTACCCGTACGCGACGTTCTCGCCGTAGGTGCTCCAGAGGTAGCCCGCGCGCGTGATCCGCTGTCCCGGGTCGGACCCGTCGGAACCGGTGTGCGACATGGTGTTGTGGCTCGCCATGTCCGCGCTGTGGGCCTGGGCGGCCTGCGAGAGCTTCGCGTTCAGGGCGAGCGGGGAGCAACCGACCTTGGCGCGCTCGCTGTTGACCAGGGCGACCACGCGGGCGACGGCGGGGGTCGCCGTGCCTGCGGCGGGAGCCGTGATGGTGGGCGGCTTCGGTGAGGCGGTCGTCGAGGGGGGCACGGCGGTCGGCTTCGGCGTGGCGGCGGTCCTCGTCGGGGCGGGCGGGGTGGTCGCCTTCGAAACGGGCGCCTTGGACTTCTCCGGGGCGGGCGCCTCAGTCCTGGGAGAGGTCGTCGGCGAGGCCGAGGGCGAAGCCGTCGCCGTGGCCTTCGCGGTCTGGACGTCCCGCCCCCGGTGCCTGTCCCAGGACTCCTTCCTCCCGTCCGTCCGGTGTCCGTCCCAGGACACTTTCCTCCCGTCCGTCCAGGGACCTCTGGACGTGGCGGTGACGGCCTCGGCTCCTTCGTCGCCCATGCACGCCATGGCGGCCGACGGCACCGCCACCGCGCCCATCGCCAGGACGGCGACGACTATGGGCCGGCGGCGCGTCTTCCTGCCGTGCTTCCGGTGGTTCCTCATGCGGACCTCGTTCGGTCGACTCTCCTTGCGCCTCCGGCGGGCTCGGTTTCGCACAGACACTGCGCTTGACCTGCGGGGACGCCTTGCGGGGCCGTCATTGTTAAAAGCCGCGGGAGGGCACGACAACGGGGGCTTCCACTACCTCGCCTAGTAGGCGAGGGCACCCTTGAATCCGGCCCGGGATTGTGCCGGGCCGCCGCGCCGGACGCCGACGGCGCCTCACACTCCGTCAGAAGGACGGCAGAGGCGGTCCGGCGGCTCGAGGCCGGTGACCCGGGCCGGTGACCCCGGCCGAGATGCCGCGTATGCCCGCTTCCGTATGCCAGATCCGCCTATATCGGCCACATGCCACGTACTATCGCGGCACGTTGATGGGGACCGGGCACGTGAGGGATGTCACTGACTCTCCCCACAACCCCTTCGGTACCCGGCGTGCGGGTGCCCGAGCCCGATCCACGGCCGGGCTGCGCTGCGGAGCCCAAGTGGGACGGGTTCCGGACGCTGGTCTCCGTCGCGCAGGGTGACCGCGCAGGCCGGATGCCGCCCGCCCTCGAGGGTGTGCCGGCGGCTGGGCAGCAGCACGGCCTGCCCGCCGGCGGGCTCGTCACCGAACTGCGGGCGCACCTCGGTCAGCCACCACGCCGGCAGCCGGTCCACCCCGTCGATGGCCGGCACCAGGTCGGCGGCGTACGCCAGGGCGCGGTCGACGTCGCCGAGCTCCCGGTGGATCCCGGCCCTCCGATGCCCGGAGTACGTCTTTTTTCAGCCATTCCCCTATAACGCCCCTGTACGGAAAGGTACTTCCGTACAGGAGCATGCGCCTGACATCTTGCATCCACCACTCGTTTCGTACGGCCCCGCCGGTGCCCTCAGCACGGCCGGGCCGTCTCCGGAGGACGCATTGATACCCCACATATCCAGCCGGACTAGACGCACGCTGGTCCTGGCGGCCACGCTCGGCGCCGCCCTCGCGTTCGGCGCCCCGGGCGCCCTCGCGGGCACGCTCCCCGTCGACCCCTCCCCCGCGCCGGCCGCCAAGGCCCACGCTCCGGTCGCCGTGCCGACTTCCCAGAGTGCGACCTGGGTGGCCGGCACGCGTGCCTACCTCGTGATCACCGCCCCCGGTGACAGTTCGGCGGTCCGCTCCGCGATCGCGGCCAACGGCGGCACCGTCTTCTCGAACTTCGACGCCATCGGCGTGATCGTCGCCCACTCGGCGTCCAGCGAATTCGCCGCCACCATGCGCGGCGTCGCCGGCGTGCAGCAGGTCGGCGCCACGCGCACCTCGGACGTCCCGGCCGACGCCTACAACCCGGCGCTCCCGGCCAATCCGGCCCAGGCCTCGACCCCGGCCGGAGAACCGGTCCGGGCCGACATGAGCCAGATCAAGGCCGACCAGGCCTGGGCCGTGAACCCGGGCTCCGCCTCCGTCACGGTCGGCATCCTGGACACCGGTGTGGACGACCAGCACCAGGACCTGGCGCCCAACTTCAACGCGGCCGACTCGGTCTCCTGCGCCTACGGCAAGCCCGACACCCGTGTCGGCGCCTGGCGGGACGTCGACACGCACGGCACCCACGTAGCGGGCACCATCGCCGCGGCCAAGAACGGCAAGGGCGTCGTCGGCGTGGCCCCCGGGGTGAAGATCTCCGCGGTCCGGGTCGCTGAGCCGGGCAACTCCTTCTTCTTCGCCGAGAACACCATCTGCGGCTTCGTCTGGGCCGGTGACCACGGCTTCAAGGTCACCAACAACAGCTACTACACGGACCCGTGGCAGTTCAACTGCCCGGACAACATCGACCAGGCCGCCATCATCGAGGGCGTCAAGCGCGCCCAGGAGTACGCCGAGGGCAAGGGCTCCCTCCAGATCGCCGCCGCGGGCAACGAGAACTACGACCTCGCCCACAAGACGACCGACTCCGCGAGCCCGAACGACTCGACGCCGGTCACCCGCACGATCACCAACGCCTGCCTCGACATCCCGACCGAGCTGCCGGGTGTGGTCACGGTCGCGGCCAACGGCACGGGTGTCACCAAGGCCTCGTTCTCCAACTACGGGCAGGGCGTCATCGACGTCGCGGCGCCGGGCAGCAACGTGTACTCCACCGTCCCCGGCGGCGGCTACGGCAGCAAGAGCGGCACCTCGATGGCCACCCCGCACGTGGTCGGCGTGGCGGCACTCATCGCCAGCGCCAACCCGGGCATCACCCCGGCGCAGATCCGCGCCAAGCTGGCCGCCCAGGCCAACGACATCGCCTGCCCCTCGGACAGCCGCTGCACGGGCACGACGGCCAACAATTCGTTCTTCGGCGAAGGACAAGTCGACGCCCTCAAGGCCGTCGGGACCACCCCGCCGCCCGGTAAGTACTTCGAGAACCTCGCGGACTTCGCCATCAACGACAACGCGACCGTGGAGAGCCCCATCGCCATAACCGGCGTGACCGGCAACGCCCCGGCCACCCTCAAGGTGGGTGTGGACATCAAGCACACCTACATCGGTGACCTGAAGGTCGACCTGGTGGCGCCGGACGGCACCGTCTACACGCTGCACAACCACGCCGGCGGCAGCGCCGACAACATCGCCCAGACCTACACCGTAAACGCCTCCTCGGAGGTCGCGAACGGCACCTGGAAGCTGCGCGTCAACGACAACGCCGCCTCCGACACAGGCACGATCGACGCCTGGAACCTGACCTTCTAGCGCAGGGCCCGGCAACGCCCACGTTCAACACGCACTGCGCCGGCGACAGCTCCTTGCCCGCGGCCACGGACAAGGCGGGCTGCGGTCTGTTCGGCCAGGGCTGCGAACTGCTGGGTGGCAGAGGGCATATGGGCCTCGGCAGCGGTGAACGCCGAGGTCGGGGCCCATATGCCGGAGACGTCCAGGAAGGCCGCGAACGGCCTGGGGCCGGCGTCCAGCTCACCGTGCGCCTCCCTGAGGAGCTGCAGGGCCGTGTCCGCGCTGACCGTACGGGCAGCGGGGCCGCGGCTGCGCGCGCCGCGGCCCCGAGGAGTGCCGGCCGACTCGACCTGCTGACACCCGCGCGGCTACGCAGAGGGCGCGGCCGAGGGTCTGACCGGCACCCCGAAGGTCTGTCCGGCCGCATCGAACCGCGGCAGGATCACCCGGCGACCTGATGGAAGCGCTCGCGGGCGCACCACCCCATCAGCCGTACGTGGCCCCAGCCCCAGGGTCTTTGAGAAGTGATCTTGCGTCTGGGTTTGTCAGGTTAGTCCGAGGGCGGTGAGGGGCCGCTGGGGATCGCGGCTGGTGTGGCGGAGGGCGGCGGCGATGTTGGTGCGGCCGTCTTGGCGGTGGACGCCGATGGCGAGGTTGCGTAAGCCGGCCATGATGCGGGGCAGGTGCCGGGTGCGGATCTTCGAGGCGTCTTCACCGAAGGTGCGGTCGCGGACATGGTGGAGCTGGTTTTCAATCTTCCAGTGGCCGCGGATCCAGGCCGCGAGTTCGCTGCCGCTGGCGGCTCCGGGCGGCAGGCTGGTGACCAGGTGGATCCGCTCGATCGAGAGCTTGCCCGAGCCCGGGTCCCGTCTCCAGCGCACGACCTGGAGGGCCTGGCGGGCGTGCGGGTGGTCCAGGTGCGCGGCTGCCCGAACCCCAGCTCACCAACGAGGCCGCCCCGGCACTCACGACCTCCCGCCGGCCCACCCTGGTCAGCCTGCTGCGCTGCGAGGGCCTGGGCGCGCCGGACACCGTACAGGTGGATGCCTTCGAAGGCATCCGGTGGGAGCCCTCCAGCCGGCTGCTCAACCATGTCGGATCAGAGTTGGAAGGCGCCAACACCTTCGCTCTGGTGGGCGACCAACAGGACGCGTTCGTACGGATCCGCGCCGTGGCCGCCCACCATCTGCCCGCCCGCGGCGAAAAACCCGTGCGCAAGGGAGACGGTGCGATCATCACCGTGAGCGGCGGCCCGGGCAGCGGCAAGACCGCCCTCGCCGTACGACTGCTCGGCCGCCTCATGCGCGACCACCCCGCGACGCGTCCCCGCTTCATCACACCATCCGGGACCCTGCGCGCCCACCTCCAAGAAGCCGTGCGCGGCCATAGCGCAGCCCGCGAACTATTCCCCGGCATCGGCGCCCTGCGCAGCACCGCACAGCAGGCAGGTGCCCTCGTCATCGACGAGGTACAACGCATCAAACGCAACGGCGCCGACGGGCTGCCACCGGATTTGACCGCAGTGATGAAACACGTCCCACTTGCCGTCATCTTCCTCGACGAACGCCAAATCATCCGGCCCGACGAGGGCACCACGGTCGACGAGATCCACACGGCCGCCCAGCGCCTCGGCCGAACGCACCACCACCACCTGGAACTCACCGGATCATTCCGCTGCGCCAGCTCAGCTGCCTACACCGCATGGGTCGACGCGCTCTTGTACGGCACACCTGTCCCCTGGACGAGACACACCAGCTACGACCTCAACCTCGCCGACGGCCCCTTCGTCCTCCAGCAACGGATCGATCGGGCTACCACCGCCGGGCGCAGCGCGCGTACCACCGCCGGATTCTGCTGGCCCTGGCCGCGCAACCGCCCCCGCACCCCCACGCTCCCCCTCGATATCCAGATCGATGTTCCTTCCCCCACCGGCCAGACACGCGTCTGGAAAGCCACGTGGAACGCCCGCGAAACCCTCACCGACACCAACGGCAACCCGCTCGCTCCGCGTAGCCAACTGTGGGCCACCCACACCGGAGGCCACCAGCAAATCGGCTGCATCTACACCGCCCAAGGCCTCGAATACCAGGACGCCGGCGTCATCATCGGCCCCGACCTCACCTGGGACCACGACCGCTGGAAAGCCCACCCCGACCAAAGTCACGACGAAGCCCTCCGCGACCTGCCCCCACAGCAGTACCTGCGCTACGCCCTCAACATCTACCGCGTCCTACTCACCCGCGGCACCCACACCACCCGTATCCCCGCCACCGACCCCACCACCCAGCGCTTCCTCGACCACCTCATCACCCAAGCCCCCGCTCACTCAGTCACATAACGGCAGGCGGGTCGTCACGTGGGCCACGTACCGGTGCAGCGGCAGAACAGCTAGTGAGGGTCAGCGACGGTGACGTTGTATGCGAGCGTCCACGGCTGGTATCCCTCGCGTCGGCACCGCACCCACAGCCGGACCGGCTCACCGTCATACCGGTCGCGCCAATACGTCCTGTCGGTCCAGGAAGGAGGAAGAGAATACTCCAGCGCCCGCTTGATCCACTCGCCCAGCTCCAGCGGGACGCCGGGGGACAGACGTCCGTCGCTCGTCGTGTTGTTAATTCCCGGACAGAAGCGGTACGGCCCCCAGATAGTCTCGACGATCCTCTGCTCCTCCATGCCGGCAAGGCCCACACCATGAACATAGCCGTCGTCGCGGATCTCGATCTCGACCGAGTCGAGACGCCCCAACGCAGGCGGCCCCTCGAACGTCAGCAGCAGACTCGCCCGACCACTGGCCGGTCCGAAACGTGTGATCGTGACGTCGAACTGCGGCGTCATCTCGTAGTGCCAGCGCTCCCGTTCGACCTCCGCCACCGAGTCCGCGGTCGCGTTCGCCCGCTCTGCGGCCCGATTGGATTGGTGAGCTGCCTCGTTCGCCGTACGCGAGATCATCAATGCGATCACTGCCGTGACGACACCGCCGACCGCGGAGACCGCGCTGAGGGCATCGGCCCAGGACACACCTGCCATAGCCCGGCACAGTATCCGGCTGCTGGGGCGCGCACATCGCATTCCGCGCCAGGCTCCTAGCTAGGCAATAGGCGGTCGGCGATCAGATGTCGGCAGGCGCCCTCGACCGCGCCGGTGGCGATCGGTGTCGGCGGCCGCTTGCTCTGCGCGTTCATCCGTACGCGGCTCTGTACGTTCACGTGTACGCCGACACCTAATTGGCAGCCGAGTCGTCGTGGGGCGCCGGGCGGCCAATCGATGGAGGCCACAAGCGGCAGAAGTTTGAAAGCCACGCCCAGCACCCCTGAGCGGGTAAACCATACGAAGGGCTCACCGCCTCCCGCAGAACAACGTAGTGAACTTTGAGCGTGTGCCATTGAAGTTTAAGTGGCGTGGATCACTGGATCAGGGGCGTCGTGCGAGGAAGACGAACTCTCTGCCTGGCCGGTCAGGCGCATCGCGCACGTCTTGCACCACTTAGCCGTGCGTAACCAGGTCCGTCTTGATCTCGTCTCGCTCTCGGAAGCGCAGCGTCGAATCCGAGATCAGCACCTGTCCGTCTGCTGCGAAGCCGTAGGTCCACCGGAAGGTGACCAGGGGCCAGTTCACGTCGATCAGCTGGACCCAGCTCTCGACGGAGCCGACCCCCGGGGTCTCCGTCACCCGGCAGGAGTTCTCGCGGGTCCACTCTTCCCAAGCGCATCTGGCCGGATCGCGGGTCTCGAAGACCAGGTGCCCGCCAGGCCGTAGCGCCTCGTAGGCTCCGCGCAGCGTCTTCTGCCAGGTGTCCGGATCAACGATTTCCTGGGCGACATTCGCTGTCATCGTCGCGAGATCGACCTGCAGTAGCGGGAGGGGTGTCGCGTCGCCGCTGATCCAGCGCACTCGCTCACTGCCCGGTTTGCCCCGGGCGACGTCGATGGATGCCTGGGCGGGATCGATGCCGACGACGTCGACCCCGTGGTCGGCCAGGAGGAGAGCGAACACCCCTGTGCCGCAGCCGATGTCCAGAACTTGGCGCGCCCCGAACTCTTCCACCATGCGGAGGTAGGCATCGAGATCGCTGCGGTCGGGGTCGAGGGGATCGTGGATCGCGGCGAGTCGTGGATGCCCGAAGCAGTCGTCAGCCATGCGGCCGAACGTATGCAGAGCCGGGCCCGAAGAGCTACTGAGATTCCCGGGACTCGGCTGGCTGAGGTTCTCGGGCGAGGGTGATGTAGAGCGCGGTGATGATGGTCAGGGGGATCCAGGTGTCGTGGTGGTCGAGGAAGTAGCGCCATGTCTCCGTGGGGGTCAGGCCCTGTAAGTAGTGGGTCTTGATCCTGCGGTAGTTGCCCTCCGTCATGAAGGCCCGCTCTGCGGGGTTGGGATCGGGGAAGCGCGGGCTGAGGATCCTTTTCAGGAGCCAGAGCGGGATGTTCCACTTGCCGGCGATCTGCCGCAGGCTGCCCTTGTTCCAGCGTGCGTCCCGTTTGATCAGCCCGGTCGCGTCGAAGCCGTTGTTCCTCAAAGCGACTTGGGCGGTCGAAGGACTACTTCCCGCTGTCGGTCTAAAACTGACGATCGCCGTTGACACCTGTCGGGGTCACGACGAGCGGACCGGGTATCCCGTCGCGCGGATCTCGTCACGGACGTCGGCGAGGGAGATCTTCGGGTTCAGGCGTCTGACGATGTCCTCGTCCAGCGGGCGCTGCTCGTAGATGTCCCGCACCGCGTCGAGGTCCACGGGCCGTTCGTAGTAGTCCTTCGCCCATGATCGGAACGCCTGCGGTGTGCGCTCGGTGAGCATCGCGAACATCCATCCGGAGCCGTCGGGATCCCTCTCCCCCTCGGGAAAGTCGATCCGGCCCGTGCGCCACCGGTCGTCCTCCTTCTCGCGCCACAGACAGCAGGTGACCATGGGCATGTCCTCGTCCTGGAAGGCCGGTTCCTCAACGGCGGAGCGGAACACCTCGGGCACCGTGTCCAGGACGCCGGGCCACACCTCGTCGTCCGCGTACGGGCTCATCGCCGACTCATGGTCGAAGCCCCGGATGTACGCACCGGCCGCCGAGAAGACCACGTCGTACTCGTCGCCGCCGCCGTTGCGCATCGAGAACCACTTCTCGCCCTCCCGTCCCTGCGCGCCGAAGGTGTAGTACCGATAGGCGCCGCCGTGATTGAGCACGGCCTCCGCGACGGCAATCGAGAGGCACAGGTCGTGCAACTCGGGCAGGTCAGGCAGCGAGGCCGCCACGTCATGAACAGTCATGACGTCATCCAAGCGCACACCACCGACAGCGCTGCCAGCGCCGTCGCGCGCCACCCCCAGCGCGGCGGACGGCAGGTCCGGTCGACCTGGGCTCGGTGCACGCGCGTCTCTGGCGACTGGAGCCCGACCCGCATTGTCTGGGCGGCTAGCGCGTACTCGCCAATGGCGCCGACGTCGGCGCCATCGCCCCGGTCCACCACCGCAAGACGGAGACTGTCCGCTGGACGGCCGTGCATTGGCGGCGCACCCTCGGACGCGGCCCGTCCCACACGGACCGGGACATCGCCGCCCGGGTCGCCATCGAGGCCGAAGAGACCTGGGTCCCGCTGCCCGACTTGGACGACGAGGCCTTCGCCCGGATCCCGGCCGGCTTGCGCAGCAACCTCTACGGCACGGCCAGCCAAGTCGACCTGCGGCGCGGACGGCTCGCCCAGGTCCAGCCCGGCGCCTACCGCCAGCAGCACGCCGCGATCGTCCAGGCGCGGCGTACCGCCACCGGCCGGATCCGCGGCCAGCACCTGGCCATCCTGCTCGACGCCGCGCGCGAGGATCTCGGCGCCCGGAACAGCACGCCGACTACCCAGTTGCCGCACCCGGCAGCGGTGTGACTCGACTGCGACACCCCCCCACATGGTTTGACCTGAATCGGCCCCGGGCCGCGTGCGTCCATACCGGCGCCCGACAAACACGCTGGCGCCAGGGACAGTGGCCCGTGCCTCAGGCCAGCAGGGCCAGCGCCGCGACCCACAGCACGGCCAGCGCCAGGGCCGCGGGCCAGAGCGGCCGCCCGCGCTCGGCCCCGCTGCTCTCCCCCGTCGGTCTGAGCCCGGGGTCGTCGCGCATGACCGTGAGCTCGGCCGCTAGCGTGTCGTAGGGATGGGTCAGGCCGCGCCGCCGCTCCAGCCACGTCCACTTCGGCGCCCTGACCGACCAGTCGTCGTCCCGCCAGCGCAGTTTCAGCTCGAAGGACTGACGGCGCACGGAGCGGAAGTCGTCCCACGGGATGTGCCGGGGACCGCGCAGCCCGGTGATCCACAGGCCCGTGCTGTCGGCCGTGATGCGCCAGGCGAGCTTCTGGGGGACGCGCACGGCGCCGTAGAGGCCGATCGCGGCGGCGAGGGCCAGCTCCCACGGGGACGGGCCCCAGTCGGTGAACCAGGCCCCGCAGAGCCAGCCGCCCCACTGCACCAGCAGCGCCGCCGCGAGCCAGTCGAGCCAGCCCGCCTGCCAGCGGCGCACCGGTACGGCGGGCCGCCCCGCGTGGCGCTCCCTGACCTGCTGCTCCAGACGGCGGCCGCGGGCCTCGCGGGCTTTCTGCCGGGTGATGCGCCGCAGGCCCGCGCCCGGGGTGAGCGGGCGGACCGGCCCCGCCGACCACTCTGTGAGCGGGGGCTGGGCCGGATCCTCGTCGGCGCTCACGACCACGACCTCGGCTCCGTCGAAGGGAGCTCCGTAGAGGACGGCCTCACGGACCGGGCCCGGGGTGTCGTCGTCCACCGCGTCGAACAGCCGCTCCAGTTCCTCGTCGGCCTCGTCGGCCTCGTCCGGCTCGTCGTCGGCCTCCTCGGTGTCGCCGTCGTACGACGTCAGTTCCACCGTGAACAGGGGGCGCCCCGCCGCGAGGTCGTCTGCCGCGTACACCTCCGTGGTGCCCTGCGCGTCGTCGCGCACGAGGACCCGCAGGACGGGCGCGGGGTCCCGGCGCAGCGCGACGGCGCGGTGGCGGCCCAGCCAGGCGGAGGCCAGCGCGGTGGCGGCAAGGCCGGCCAGGTAGCAGGCCACGATCCGGGAGCCGTCGCGGTCCTCGACCGTGCCCCACATGTCCGCGGTGGCGCCGGTGACGACGGCGAGGCCGAGCACGACGAGGCCGAGCGGGCACAGGAACCGGCCACGGCGCACCGGTGCGTCGGCGTCCGGGACGCGTGCCGTGCCGTCGGCCGCGGCCCGCAGCGCCCGTTCGAGCTGGGTGCTCCTGGCCCGCAGGCGCACGGCGACGGCGGTCCAGGACACGAGGACGACCAGTGCTCCGGCCAGGGTCACGGCCCAGGGCAGCGAGGGGGCCTCCACGGCGAGCCCGACGAGCAGCGCGGGCGCCCCCACCCAGACGAGCTCGGGCCGCGCGAGCACCCACAGGGTGTACGCGGCGAACCCGGCCGCGACGAGCGGCCACAGTCCGCCGAGCATCACGGCCCAGGCGCCCGCGCAGAGCGCGAAGGTGGTCGCCGCGGCGGCGACGGACCTGCGCACGGCCGGGAGGGTCCAGCGCGGCGCCAGTGCCGCCGACCAGTCGGCCGCCGGACCGGCCGTCCAGTCGCGGCAGCCGTCGGGTATCGCGGCCGCGGGCAGGCGCAGCGGCTCGTCGTAGGACACATGCACTCCTGGATCAGGTGGGAACACCGGCGGTGGCGGTGGCGGCCGGAGCCCGGCCGCCGGACGCCTCCGCCCGCGCTGAAGGGTGCCACCCTCTCGTACGGCCGCGCGGGTCGATCGCCTCAAGCCGTTGCGCAGGTGTACGGGAAGAGCGGGGTGCCGCCTCAGCCGACGGTCAGTAGCACCGCCGGCAGGACACCCCGGCGAGCGGGACCCATGATCTCGTACGTCCAGCGTACGGTCACCTCGCCCTGGGCCAGGGGATCCTTGGTTCCGACTGGGCCAGTTCACGCAGCTGCCGTCTAGAGACCTTCAATCGCTGAGGTCACGGCGCTTGGAGGTCGTGGCGGGTCTTGGCGATGAGGCCGTTGATGAGGCCGGGCCGGTACTGCCTCCGTCACCCGGAGTTTGCCGACCACCCGAAGCCAACGCTCCGTCGCCAGCGGTTCGTCGACATCCGACCCCGGTCCGGCACGGACCTGCGAATCCTGAGGTCCACTGTCGACGATGGCTGGTGGTGCATTGCACGGTCACTCCGCGCTACTCCGGTCCTCGTACGGTTCCTGCCTTCTTCGAGATCACCGCGACGGGCACCAACCCGGACGGTTCGCCCGGCCTGTCGTTCAGCCAGGCGGTTCCCGCCTCGGTCTACAGCCCCCGGCCGGGCTGGAAGAACCTGGGTACGGCCACGGACAGCCGCAATGGAAAGATCCGGTGCGACCCGTTGATTTCGATGAGAGGCAGAGACGCCATGAGTTGGTTGGACACTCTCAGGCAGCTCATGCCCTCCCATCCGGGAGCAGGGGATGTTGTTGATTGGACCGCGGTGGAGCGCAGTTGGGGGACAGGCTTCCCGAGCGACTACCAGGAATTCATCACGCTCTACGGAGAGGGGGCCGTTGACGACTACCTCAGCTTCCTCCTCCCGGAGTCCCGGGCGGCGGAGGGTGTCAAACCCACCTTCCAGGGAATGGAGGCGGAGACGCTCAACGCGCTGCATTTCTGGCAGTACAAGGCCCCCGAGGGAAGCCGGCAGAGCGGTTTGATCGCCTGGGGCGTCGACTCCAGTGCCGACATCCTGTGCTGGCGAGTGACCGGCAGCGATCCGGACGCCTGGCCGGTCGTCGTGTGGAACGAGGACGACGGAGTCTGGCTGGAGTATCCGTGCGGTCTTGTCGAATTCCTGTGCCGGGTTTTCCGCGCAGAGTTCGACGAGTGTCCGCTCGGTTCTGTCAACCTCTGGGGCAACGCGTCGCCCCCTTTCCTCCACCGCGACGAGGAGGCACGCCTGCGGAGTCAAGGTCTTGACCCGTGGACTGGGGAATCCGACCCGTTCGCCGACATGTTCAGCGACTGAGACGACTCGCACAGGATGGGGCGATGACCGTCTTCGGTCCACTGGCTTCTAGGGATCTTCAATGAGGACCCGCCATCCTGATTTCTGCTGGTCGGCGGGGCTGGTGTGCCGTCTCGGTGGGGTACTCGTGCTGGTCAGGGTGGAGATCGATAGCACGTGATCATCCGTCAAGGGCGTCTTCTGCGCTTCCCGGGTGCGGGCCCCGGCTGCTGCGTAGCTTCTGCGCGGGAGGGATCTTCATCGTGGACGTGCTGACGTGGACGGTCGAGCGGCGGGTGCGGCTGGCGGAACGCGCCGAGCTGCTGCGCAAGGAACTGGCGGGGATCGAGGCGGAGGTGGCCCGGCTGGAGGCCGCCGAGGTGGTGTTCGGGCAGTGGGCCGAGGCGACCGACGGTGGTGGGCGACGGCCGTCGGGCATCGTGTCGCCGGAGCCGGAGCCGGAGCGGGAGCCGGAGCCGGAGCGGGTGGTGGCCGGGCCGGGTGCGGGCGGAATGCGGCTGGTGCCGGACCGGGGGCATGGGGGCGGAGGTCCTGCCTCCTGAGTACCGGCGAATCATGGAGATCGTGGCCGGTGCGGGTGGGCCGGTGATGGCCAGGGACGTCGCGATCGCGCTGGGCCGGGACACGACGCCGGCGAAGGTGGAACCGGTCCGGGGGCAACTGCGCAAGCTCGCCGACCGGGGCTGGATCTCCCGGACCGGCGCGGGCCGTTATCTCCCGTGCTGACCGGCCAGGACGGCGGCGGACCGGCCGATTCCGGCCGTAACAGGAGCTCCCCCGGCGGGAGTTGGCGTGTGTGTGAAGACCCACCGCCCCGCCGAGGGCTCTGAGGAAGCTGTCTATCAGGTTCGCCTCCCGCTGTCGAAGCGAACCATTGATCTCGTCGCCGGCCTGATACGCAAGCGGCGCAAGGCGCTGGGCTCCCGCTGGCGCAAGCTCGCCCCGGGCGCCCAGGCGGTCGTCGTACTCGCCGTACTCCGCCACGACCAGCGCCTTGCCGACATGGCCGGCGGCAACGCCGTCGCCGCCTCCACCGTGCGTCGCTGGGTGAAGGAAGCGATCGAGCTCCTGGCTGTGCGGGCCCCGCGTCTGGACCGGGCACTGAGGAAGATCGCCCGCAGCGGCGGAGCCGTGGTCCTGCTGGACGGCACCCTCGTCCGCACCCGCCGTCGCACCGGGGTGGACAACCGGAAGAACTTCTCCGGCAAGCACAAAGCCCATGGCCTGCTGTTTCTCGCTCTGACCGATGAGAAGGGCAACCTGATCTAGATCTCCGCGGCCAGACCCGGCCGGTCCAGCGAGATCACCGCCGCCCGCCACAACAAGATCACCGGCCATCTGCGCGAGGCCGGACTCGGAGCCCTGGCCGACCTCGGCTTCGTCGGCCTGGACGACGACCCCGACGACCCGGTGATCATCACCGGCCGCAAGGCCCCCGCAACCACCGCCTCACCGACTCCGAGAAGGAAGCGAACCGCCTGCTCAACCGCGAACGCGCCGCCGTCGAGCACGGCTTCGCGAACCTGAAGTCCTGGCGCTTGCTCACCAAGGTCCGCATGAACGCCCGGCACGCGACCACCCTCCTGCGGGCCCTGCTCGTTCTGGCGAACACCGAAGTCCACAGGTGACAGGCGATCTCCCGCGGAAGATCACGCCCTTGACCGGCACGAGCACGTCACCGCGGGCCCACGCCAGCCCCGTGACCTGCAGAATCAGGATGAAAACATCTCTGTGACCGCCCCGAGGCGGCGCCGGGGCACAGGGTCCTGCGGGTTGTCCGGGACAACTCTCTCAGCAGGCAGGACGTCTCGGACAAGGTCGTGGGTGATGCGCTGGAGCATCTGGTCGTCGTGCTCGTTGACGGCCGCAACCTGATCCAAAGCCTGATCGATGTCGTCACCTACCGGATCACCGGACGAGACGGGTTCGGCGCGCCGACCGGCCGGCATCTCATCCTCGCCGACTGCGGCGGGGACGGTCGCGGCAGTACGCAGCCGGTCGAGTTCGTCGGTGAGCTGATCGGCACGGGCTTGCACCTGGGTGGCAAGCTCTTCGGCCTGGCGCTGCTTGTCTTGGGCGAACTTGAGTTCCTGCCGGGCGCGCGCGTCTTGCTCGCGGGCGCGGGCGAGCTGCTGCTGCGTCTGCTGCAGGGTATCGGGGGTGGCGCGCGCAGCACGGAGCTGATCACGCTCACTGGTCAGATCGGTGATCGTCCGTTTCAGGCTGCTGATCATCGAAAGGAGGACCATGACGAGTTTGGCGGAGTTTCCGGCTGCCTCGCGTAGCTCGTTCTGCTGTTCCAGGGAACGGGTGAGCCGGTCATAGACCTCGACCTGCTGGGTTCGGACCTCGGCAAGCTCCAGGGCCGTGGCAGATGGAGGCGGTGCTCGCCGTGGGGAGGGGTGGGCGGCTGCCTGCAGCAGCTCGCGGGCTTCGGTCAGGCGCCGATTGCGCAGCTGCGGTTCGGGGATCGTCGCGCGGATCAACGCGGTCACGAACGCCAGGTCGGGAACTCTTCCGCCCAGGTGCTCGCTGATTTTCGCCTTGGAATGGAGGATTTCACCTTCCAGTACCTTCAGGGTCTTGCCGCTGAAGTCGACTTGGGCGCGCAGGAAGACCGCCAGCGCCTCCGCCTCGGTGCTCTCGGCTCGAACCGGTCCCCAGGGTCTGCCTCCCCGCTGCCTCGCCACCCATACCCCCTTCCCTGAAGCCCAGTTGTCCACTCCGGTCCGGGACAACCGCCAGTTTTCCGGACCTTACCTGCGACAACGCCTCGGACGAGGGTGAACTACCCCAATGAGCGGCACAGTTTCCGCATCAGACCCGAGCGACCAGCCGGGCCCCTAGACCGAGGAGTCTTCTGTGCTGCCGCCTTGGCTTTCATTCCCCCGCGACGTGGGCGCGCTGCAACGTGTCCTGCTCGTCGCATTGCTCGCCCCTGCCGTGCTCGTTGCCCTCGCCGCGGCAGTTCCAGCCCTGGCCCTGTTGCCGTTCTTCCCTCGAGGCACCGACCGCGCCACCAAGCTCCTGAGCGCACACACTCGGTACCTGAGCACCCTGCTGACCGAAAGCCGGCCCGGCCCGTAGGCCGCACACGAGTGCGCCCGGGGAAACGCCGGTGAGCGCGCCCGGTCCCCGGCCGCGTCCGCGCCGCCCGCCCTTCCTCACCTCTCAACTCCGGCCAGGGACATGGGCAGAGCAACCGCAACGGGGACGTCGGCGGGCCGACCACGCAAAACCGCGTGGTGACCTGTGCGGACACGGGAACGGCCCTGTGGGCCGTTCAACAGTAGGCGCAGCCCCAGTCGCAACAGATAGGTGCAACACTTGCCGCAACCGCTGTTCTGAAGTTGATCTCTCCGGCTCTGCCTGGGCGTCTTCCGGCCCCACATGGTCCATCGAGCTCAATCGGGCGCGTTGCCTCGCAGAGCCCTTGGGCACGACTGGCTGGTGGCGCATCTTCCGAAAGGCCGCCCTCGCCGGCCGGTCATTCGCCAACCGCGACAACATCGAATACGCCACCACTCTTGCGACCGACCAGCTCAACTCCCGGGCCCAGCCCCTGGATCTGAGGCAGACCCGCACCGCCAACCCGACGACTACGACGCCGATACACGTACACCGTTTGAGGAATCCAGCACTAGCGGGGCAGACGGCCCACTGCGGCACGGAACCTCTCTCGTCCTGCCGTGACGCTCGCGTCCCACAGACCTGCGGCGCCACTGCTGAGCGAGAGCGACTGGAGCCGCCGTTCCTCGGAGAGAAGGCTGGCCCCCACCACGTTCTGGTCCAGCATCCCCATCGCGGTGAGCGCCGTATGGCCACAGGACACAGCGTCATCAACGCTTCCTGAGCTGTGGGCTAGCAGGGCATACCTCAGACTGAGGACAGCGAGGAAGGCGTAGGTGTCGGCGACATCGGTCCTGAACACCCAAGCTTGACGAGTTAAAGCCCTGAGATGTCTACCGCCTGGCCAGCACCCGAGGCCGTGCCGAACGCGCAGAAGCGGGCTGACCAACCGCTCCACCGCCTGGTCGGTAACCGCTGAAGGCCGGCCAGGCCAAGGAAGCCGAAAGGCGCCCCTTTGGGTGCGGTCCGCCCCAACCCGGACGGCGTGGACGAAGGCTTTGATCAGGGTCGCCCCTGAGTGCTCGCCGGGGGGAGGAGCGGAGGAATTGGTTCCGTCAACCCGGCGGGCCCGCTCGACGTGTCACGGCTCAAGTGGGCGGTGCAGGAGATCAGTTGCGTCCAAACTTATGCGATCATGAGCGGCGATTTCCGGCTGCTCGCCGGATTCTCCCTATTCGATTGCAGAGGACCATGAAGCCCACCGCGTTCGTCCGTGCCCGGCACGGCCTGCTTGTTCTTGCCGCCTCCCTCGGTCTCGTCTTCGGCCTCTCGGCCGTTCCGGCCCAAGCCGCGTCGTCTCTCTATTACCTGTCCACCGTCGAGATCCGCGTGGAGCACTCTGGCCAGTGTCTTGAGGTGGCGGACTGGAGCACGGCGAACGGCGCTGCCGTCCGCCAGTGGCCCTGCACCGGTGGCGCCAACCAGAAATGGCACCGCTACTCCTCGACGGACGTGCCCGTCGGGTCGTACTTCTACGTGAATGCCAACAGCGGCAAGTGCCTGGAGATCGGCGGCTGGGGGCGCAACAACGGTGCGACCGCCAACCAGTGGGACTGCCACTACGGCCTGAACCAGCTCTTCTACGGCCAGTCCGGTTTCGTCATGGACTACACGTACGTTCAGAACAAGTGCCTGGAGATAGCCGACTGGAGCACGCAGGCGGGAGCCCCCGCGCGGCTGTGGACGTGCACCCAGGGTGCCAACCAGAGCTTCGGCATCAAGGCCGTGGACTGGTAAGCCCCTGGGCGGGCGTCGGGCAGCCGCCCGACGCCCGTCCGTTCACGCGGATGAACAAGCCTGCCGCGCCGGGCAGGCACCTGTCAGACTCCGGGGAACCGACGCTCATCCAGCAGCCGTTCGTAGATCCTCTTCGCCGTATGGCGCCGCTTTCGCGGTGCGGTCAGATCGACCGTGAGGATGCCGTCGATCGCCAGCCTGAAGGGGCCAGTCGCGTTTCCTGTGGCTGCATCTTCTTCCGCGGTTTCGGCAGCGCCGACACCAGTGCCCTCTGCACGGTGTCGTAGCCGACGCCGTACTCCGTATGACCGCACGCAGCGGCAGGCCGGCCTTCGCACCACGGCGGATCGCAGTGTACAGATCGACCTTGGGCTTCGGCAGCACCCCGGCGTCTTGTCGTGCAGAACGCAACCACGGTCCCGAAGCAAGCACTCAAGTATTTCCAGAACTCGGTTCTGGCACACATTCTGTGAGGACGATCACCGGGCTTCTGCCACGGTGACGTACAGTCATCTGGAACCGTGGTGCGGTGTGATGACCTCATAGCGGTGCTGTTCCCGCACTTCAAAGCGGTTCTGGTAGAGCGGGTGTTCACGGAGTGCGGTGTGGTGCACATCGTTGTGAGAACCCTCGATGACGCTGCTCCGTGCCCGGACTGTGAACTTCCGTCGAATCGTGTGCACAGCTGCTACGAGCGTCGCCTGGCCGATAGTCCAATCGGCGACCAGCCGGTGCTGATCGAGCTGACCGTGCGGCGCTTGTACTACGGCAACGGCCTGTGCGAGCGTCGTACGTTCGTCGAGCAGGTCGCGGGGCTGACCTTCCGGTACGGGAGACGGACGCCTGCTTCGCGCCGGGTTCTGGAGGCCCTGGCCGTCGCGCTCGCAGGCCGTGCTGGCGCCCGGCTGGCCGTGAGCCGTCGTTCAGCACCGTGTGCGTATCAGGTGACGGATGTTCAGCGATGGCTGGGCCCGCCGGTCAGTCGATGCCTTCGATGATGCGGAAGTCGCGCTCGACGCCGTCGGGGAGGGTCACCAGCGCCTTCTGGTATGCCTCGCTCTCGTATGCCGCGACGGCCTGTTCAAAGCTGTCGAACTCGATCAGAACGACGCGTTGCGTGATTCCGGCCTCGTGGGCGACGACTCGACCGCCACGGGACAGGAGGCGCCCGCCCCCAGCCTGGACAGCCGGACGGGCCAGCTTGTCGTAGGCAGTCAGCCTCTCAGGGTCGGAAATGGCGGGGTAGACACTGACCCAGTAGCCCTTAGCCATGGAAACCTCCTGTGTTGGGCCGGACACGTCCGACTTCGAATTGACACTCAGATCGATCGATCCTGGCGACGGGTACTGCGGTCAGTTGAATCGTCATATGCGCAGGTTAGGGCTTGATGTGCGGTCGAGGGAAAGACCGGTACGGGATAGACTCAGAACGGTTCGTTATCAATCGGCAGGGAGGGCACGTGGCGCCGGATACGGTGAGCCTGCGGTACTTCCTGGTGCTGGCGCAGGAGTTGAACTTCACCCGCGCGGCCGCACGGATTGGTATCGCACAGCCCGCACTCAGCGCCCGGATGCGCCGATTGGAGGCGGAACTCGGTACGGCCCTGCTGGTCCGCAACACGCGTAGCGTCGTATTGACCACAGCCGGTGCGGCTTTGGCGGAGTCCGCGCCGCCCGCGCTGGCGGCGCTGGACCGGGCATGGGACACCGCCCGGAGCGCGGCGGCCGGTGAACTGGGCACGCTGCGCATCGGATACAGCCTCAGCGCCGGGGCCGAGACGGCACCGGCCCTGGTGAACAGGCTGATTCGCGGCAACAGCGGACTCGAGGTCGGCGCGGTCCCGATGGCGACACCGGAGATCTCCCCCGCGGTCGCCGACGGCCGCATCGATGCCGGGATCACCCGCGGTGAACAGCCGGGCCGTGGCGTGCGCCGGTTCCTGCTGCGGCGTGAGCGCGTCGGAATCCAGCTGGCGCAGCACCATCCGCTGGCCGAACACCCGGAGATCGAGATCGCCGACGCGGCCGCGTATCCGCTGCGACTCCCGGACCGTGTGGCCAACCCCGTGATCCACGATCAGCTGTCCGCACTGTTCCAAGACACCCGACCACACCCCCGATTCCACACGCCCGCAGTCGCTTTCGACATGTCTCAGCGCGACCTGCGCAACGGGGTCACCCTCGCCCCGGCCGGAGAAGCCGCGGCCACGGCACAACCGGCCGGTCTCACCTGGCGACCGCTGCGAGGCGCGCCCAGCCTGACGATCCACCTGGTCCTCCCACGCGAGCAGTCGCCGCTACACCGCCGCATCCGTGCCGTCGCCAAAACCCTGGCGCACGAGCTGCACTGGCTGCCGGACTGACGCGCAAGAGGTCAAGCGAGACGGACGCCTGCAATGGCGAGGCCGAAGACCTTGCGCCCGGCGGACTTCGCGGTGATGACGACGGCGGTCCTGCTGAATGTCCGACACGACCTCGCTACGCCGGCGGATCAGCATCCGATGACGGCCCCGGGTCCGGTCCGAGTCGGACACCGCGGCGATGTCCTCGCCCAGCCCGAGATCTCGGCGGATACCGCGCCTTCGCCGACGCCGAACCGGACAAGCACGGGTAACCGGCGGGAACGCCCGCCGTCAACGGCGTCCATGACGTCGGTCAATGCTTAGCGCCAACCACTGTTCCATTGCTTGGCTGCATAGGTGAAAACGAGGTTCTGGCACAGATCTTGGGGAGCGAACGCGGAGGGTGACACTTCGTTCGATTGCAGCGAGGGGCGGCGATCTCGGAGATCGTCAACGTTCACGCATTCTGGTCCACCACCAGCGCGCCGTCGCCCATTCGTTGTAGTTGGGTTCCGGCAAGGTGCGGCGCTCGAATTCCTCATCGATACGCGTGATCAATCGGCCCAAGTCCCGTTTAGCTCCGGGCGGAAGGTACAGCATCGCCCACTCCAGGTCATCACGGGCATCTCCCACCCCTGGCGAGTCAAACGCGGAGGCGTCCAGATAGCGTCCGGGCTCCTTGAAAACCCACTCGAAACACGAGAGTGCCTTGGCGACTGCGTTGGGCCACATCTCGTGGTCTTCGACCCGGCGGATCGCTGCACGAGTCCGCGCGGAGACCCCGGGGACCCTCAGAACCGGATACTGCCATCGTGGCCGCCACCGCTCTGCGCGGACGGCCTTGGGACGCCTACGCGGCATCGCCCTTTCGGATCAACATGAGGCCATCCTGCCACGGCTGGGCACCTGCGTGCGCGGGCTATATGCCGGCCGCATCAGGGGTTTCTACTATCCGGTTCTCGCGCAGCTCTTGTGGAACATCGCGGTGTGTTACTGGAGAAGGATCATCTTGCGGAGCAGTTCGAAGCCGGCGCGGCCGTAGAGCTGCCGTTTGATCTTCTTGATGCGGTTGACAGCGCCCTCGATGCTGCCGGAGCTCCAGTCGAGAGTGAGCCCTGCTGTCACGGCGGCGAGGTCTCGGAGCAGGTGGAGTGCGAAGCCGGTGAGGCCCGGTAGCTGGGCTGGCGGAGCGAACCGGCCGTCGTTGATCGAGGCCCGGGCGAACTTCAAGGAGTTCGGGGCCTCCGAGCAACGATTCGTGACCAAGGTCCGGACGCCTCTGGACGACGTGCCGCTGGATCAGAATTGGCGCCCCATCGCCCCGGACCGGGACCACTTCGAACCTCGCGGCAGGCAGGGGGCACTGCGGCCCGTCGACTGCACGGTCCTGTACTGGTGGTGCCATCGCGATACCGGATTCTGGCGCCGCAGCAGCTGAGGCGGTCAGCTGTAGGTTCGCATTCTCGGTGTCCTATTCTCACAGGCGGTGCCCCTTGCCCGGCCCAAAGGACACGGAAGTGAGACAAACGTGTCCTGTCGCAGTGCAGCTGGCGGATTCTCACTCGGTCTCATCCGAGCTGCCAGGTTCTCACTGCGTCGCGGTTGACCGCTGGATGTTCGTCTCCTCGAACCTTGGCTGGCCCGGCACCAGCAACTGGGGCCGCGCATGGACGCATCTGGGCAGGGAATACGGTGACGACGTGACGGAGACACTGCCCGCTGATGTGGCCCTCGTACTGGAGGCCGTTCTCGGCGAGGAAGATCCGGTCCACCTCGCACTTCGCCAGCAGGTGTCGCACATCCGTGTGCGAGAACGCTGCACGTGTGGGTGCGGCACCGCGTACTTCGATCTCGATACAGAAGCGGTGGAGCCAGCGCCGTCCGGGCCGGGCACTGTGGTGGCGGCCGAGGTCCAGATCTTCACGGAAGACGGAGAGTGCCCCGGCGAGGTGCTGGTCTTCGCGCAGGGCGGCTACCTCTCGTGGCTGGAGGTCTGCTCCTGGAGCGACGACATCGAGGTAACCCTGGCCACCGCTCAACGCTCGCTGCGTCCTTGAAGCGGGAGCCCTTCATCGAGGGCTGGCTCCGTTTCTGACCTGGGGCGGTCGGCTCGCAACCCACGCGGGATTCCGTAGAAGCCAGATGCACCGAGAATCCCGAACCGGGAGTTCTCATCCGACCTGGCAACCCCGCAGCTCAGCGCAAGATCCACAGACAAGCTCAATTCGACGGGACAAACGACTGGGGTTTGACCCCGCGAGAACTCAACGCTTCAGGCCGTCCCCGGACGCGCCGGGGGCGGGCTCACTGTTGCACCGGCCCCGCAGCGACGGCGTCCAGCTGTCCCTTCGACCACGAGAGCCTGCCGGCTCGCAGGTCTTCGACCACCGTGCGCACCCACTCCAGCTCCGCGGCCGTCACGGCCCGCAGGTACTCGGTCTCCAGGCGGGTGATGCGCGGCAGCCCCTGCTCCGCCTCAGCAGCCAAGGCCACGTCCAGTCCGTCGAGCTTCTCCGAGAGTGCGCTGACCCGCCGCTCCAGTACGCCCGCCATCTCTTCCGGCATGAGCAGCAGCAGATTCGACAGGGCGGCCGGGAACTCCGGGAACTCCTGCTTGGGCGCGGAGAGCATCTCCTCCAGCCAGGCGCGGGCGGTCTCGCGCCCCACCTCGGTGACCTCGTACACGGTCCGCTCGGGGTACTGCTGATCGCGCCCGGTCTCGCGGACGGCGATCAGCCCGTCGCCATTGAGTCGCTCGATCGTGCGGTAGAGGCTCGCACGCTGTCTGACGTTGACGACCTGCTCCTTGCCCCAGTCCTTGACCAGCCGCTGGATGCCGTACGGGTGCAGCGGTTTGTAGTGCAGCAGGGCCAGGACGGTCAGGGCGAGGGGGGAGCTGCGGGGAGCGGATGTGGTCATGGACTCGATTTTAGCCCCGGAATGACTAGTTGACGAGATACTAGTTTCAGTGCAACTATCAAATCGTCAACGCGACACCACCCCGAGAGGAACCACCGAGATGTCCCTCACCGAGCGCATCCACTCCGACCACGACCTCGTCAAGCACCTCGGCAACTGGACCGAGGCCGGCCACTTCGAGATCAAGGCCCGCCATGGCACCGCTGTCCTCGACCTCCGCTCCCCCGACCTCCCCGACGACGTCGAGATCCACCTCGACATGGACCGGGCCACGGTCAAGCTGCTCGTCGACGACGGCACCGCCGTCGACCACTGGAACCTGAGGTGGACCGCCCGCGGCAAGGTCAAGGACTCCCAGTCCTCATCCACCCACGACACGACGGCCGGCCGCCGTGTCCGCCTGTCCGGCTCCGCGACGAACAGCGAGATCCGCATCCACCGCGGTGGCATCGCGATCCTGTCGGCGATGTTCTCCCGTGCGTACGTCCAGGATGTGCGCCGCGCACACAAGAGCGGCGGCGTACCGACGATCAACGACCCTGCGAGGGGGCACCAGTCATGACCCGCATCGGCAAAGCCCGCACCGCGCTCGTCATCGGCGGCGGTATCGCGGGCCCGGTCGCCGCGATGGCCCTCCGCCAGGCAGGTATCGAGGCCACCGTCCACGAGGCGTACGACTCCACGGCCGATGGAGCCGGAGGCGGCATGACCATCGCCCCGAACGGCCAGAACGCCCTCGACACGATCGGCGCGGGCGACCTCGTCCGCACCATCGGCACACCGGTCACCGCCATGGGGCTACGGAGCTGGACGGGTAAGCACCTCGCGCAGTTCGCCCCGCCCTCCCGCCTCCCGTCCCCGCAGTTCGTCTGGCGCGCCGATCTCTACCGTGCGATCTACGACGAGGCGGAGCGCCGCTCCGTCCCCATCCACCACGGCAAGCGGCTGACCGGCACGACGGACACCGCCTCCGGCATCACCGCGCACTTCGCGGACGGTACGGAGGCGAGCGCCGATGTCCTCATCGGCGCCGACGGCATCCGCTCCACGGTCCGCTCCCTGATCGACCCGGCCGCAGCACAGCCGAACTACGCTGGCCTGGTCTGCTTCGGAGCGCGGATGCACCAGTCAGGGATGCCCTCCACCGACGGCGTCATGTACCTGTGCTTCGGCAAGCGCGCGTTCTTCGGCTACCAGGTCTTCGACGACTCCTCGGCGGTGTGGTTCGTGAACCTGCCCCACCGCGCCCCGATGACAGTCGCCGAGGCCCAGGCGATCGGCGCCAAGGAGTGGATGCGCATCCTGCGGACCGCCTTCGCCGACGACCGCACCCCGGCCCTCGAAATGATCAGCCGTACCGACGCCGACCAACTCCTCATCACCGGCCCGATGGAGAACATGCCGAGGGTCGCGAACTGGACCCACGGCCGTATGACCCTGATCGGCGACGCCGCCCACGCCGCCTCGTCCAGCTCCGGGCAGGGCGCCTCCATCGCCGCCGAAAGCGCCGTCGAACTGGCGCGCTGTATGCGGGACCTGCCCTACGACCAGGCTTTCGCGGCGTACGAACAACTGCGCCGCCCCCGCGTCGAACGCATCATCAAGCTCGGCGCCCGCACGAACAGCAACAAGACCGCGGGCCCGGTCGGCCGCGTACTGCGCGACCTCGTGATACCGGCGACCATGAAGCTGATCAACCCGGAGAAGATGGCCTGGCAGTTCGACCACCACATCGACTGGGACGCGAAGGCAGCCCCGCTCACGTGAACTCCAGCCCGTCCGCCGGGAACCGGCTGGTGCCCGTGCACAGCTCCAGCACCGCGCCTGGCGCCTGCCAGGTGGGGATCCGATCGGTCACCCCGGGCTATGGCCGCGGCCAGCTCCCCGTCGTTCGTCCAGACTCCTGCCGGACAGCTCGCAAGAGGACACGGAAGTGAGACGAACACGCGGCGACCGCCCGTGAGACGCAAGCATCGGTGCTGGTCAGTGTCACGCTATGGGCCAACAGAAACGAGAACCTACATCAGTCGGCTTGCTCGTCGAGGCGGGTCAGTAGCCCGTCGAAGATCTGCTCGCGTGCGACCTGCCCCTTGGCCACCGCGTCGTCCCGCTGGCGCTCGAGGGTCGGGCGGAACTCGATCGTGGTGACGAAGAACGTGCACGACTCGCAGATCGACTCGAAGTGGCAGTCCATCTCGACCGGGCGAGCTCAGTAGCCGTTGCCGAGCATCCGACGGTGCATTTCCCGGCGGAGCTTGCCCATCTCCGAACCCTCGGCGTCGGCCGGCAGTTGGCGCGGAGCGTCGTAGAGGGCCTCGGCCTTCTCCGAGACGGCGAAGTACTCGTCCGCGACCGTCCGGTCGGCGATCCGCGCGTAAACACGCGTCATGGACAACGACCGGTGATCGAGCAGTGCGGCGATGGCCTCCAGGGACATGCCTCGGTTGATCGCCTGGGTGGCCAGAGTGTGTCTGAGCTGGTGCGGGGTGACCCGGCCGAGACCGGCCCGCTCTGCGGCCCTGCGGACGGCCGTCTCGATGCGAGTTGCGTTGACCGGACGGCCGTGATCGGTGAACAGCAGGTTCGAACGCAGGCCCTCGGGCCGGTGCAGCAGCCAGTCATCCAGTAGCGTCTTCAGCTGTGGATGCAAGAGGACGTAGCGGTCGGTGTGCATCTTGCCAACCGGGACGCGAAGCCAGTAGGCGGAGCCGATCTGCACTACCGCGTCGACGGTGAGGCCGAGCATTTCGCTGCGGCGCATCCCGGTGCGAGCGAGGATCTCGATCGCGAGCCAGGCGAACGGATGGGTCTGATGCAGGTTCGGGTGACAGGTTCGGTCACGCGGCCTTGAGGGCCGGTGTGGTCATGACGGTTTCGTATTCGACGGGGGTCAGCCGGCCGAGTGAGGCTTGTCTGCGGCGTCGGTGGTAGGTCCGCTCGATCCAGGTCACGATCGCGATCCGCAGTTCCTCGCGGGTGGTCCAGCTCCGTCGGTCGAGGACGTTCTTCTGCAGCAGGCTGAAGAACGACTCCATGGCGGCGTTGTCGCCTGCGGCCCCGACTCTCCCTATCGAGCCGGCCATCCGGTGGCGGTCGAGCGCACGGACGAATTTCCGGGACCGGAACTGCGACCCGCGATCGCTGTGCAGAACACAACCGGCGACGTGTCCACGTCGGGCAACGGCGTTGTTCAGGGCTGTGGCGGCCAGACGGGACTTCATCCGCGAGTCGATGGAATAGCCGACGATCCGCTTGCTGAAGACGTCACGGACACTTCGACGTTCGGAAAAGATCACCTACCGACGGGGCCACTTCTCGGGGTGCCCGCCTCACCCGAGGAGAGGCCATGCCCGACTCCGCCTTCCCGCCCTACGTCGCGCCGGTTCTCGCCCGGCACGGTTCCTACTCCCCCGGTACGGATGGCTGCTCAAAACCCACCTCGCCGTGCGGAACAACCCGCACGTCTTCGCGACGCTCACGCTCCCTGGGTCGTCAGAGGCGGGTGGCCATCACGTGCGCGAGGCGCAACAGGTCGCGCACGCCCGGATTATCCCCGTCAGCCCGCACCAAAGCCGCGCGCTCGGCGTCGCCCAAACCGGCCGGCGACCGCCGCAACAGCGAACCGGGATGGTGCAGATCGTGCACCCGGGTCACGAACGCGAAGGAGCGGCGCCGCGGCGGCGCGTCCACGTCGAGCTGCCCGGAGTAGATGACGTGACGTCCGCCCGGCGCCGCAAGCACCGCGCGCAGGCGACGGGCGGAGCCGACGATCGCGGGCGGGGCGTCGACCGGGGCGAGACCCCGCCACGGGTCGAAGAAGCGGACCCGGCCCTCGGAGCCGGCGTGACCGCCGACCACGTCCCAGGCCGGGACCGCGCACAGCTGCGACAGCATCGGGGTGTCGCGGGACGCCACCGGCCGCATCCCGTCGGCGTCCAGCCGCCACAGCACCAGCCCGCCGTGCCGCCCCGCCGTCACGAGCGCGTCCTCCCCGGCGAAGACCAGCTCTCGTACCGGCGCGTGCTCCGCCGGTACAGGGGCCGCGTCCAGCGCGTGGCCGAGTGCGGCGTGGACGGCGATCAGGCGGTAGCCGTCGCACAGCACCATGCGGTCGCCCCTGGGGGTCACCGCCATCGGACCTCCGGTGCTCAGCGCCCACTGCCCGAGGTCGACCTGGCGCAACTCCCCGGTCGTCTTCAGGACCAGGACCTGCGGCGTGAGGGGCAGCGAGACCACGCATCCGTACGCCGTGGCCGCCAGGTGCGCCCCGGTCAACGTGCGGCTCTGCGCCAGCACCCGCGTCTCGAACGACGTGTGCCGGACCAGTTCCGCCCGGGCCGCGTACCCCTCGCTGCGGCGCAGCGCGACCACGTCCCCGGGGCCCAGGACGGCGAGCGACTTGTGGCACACGGGGCCGCGGTGGAGCACCGTCCGTGTGCCGGACTCCGGCTCAAGGGTCTCGATCACCTCGCGCGACTGCTCGTCCGGGTCGTCCGTCACGTGCGCGGTGGCCAGCACCTCGCCGCCGTGCCCGAACGCGCTGTGCGCCGCGGAGAACACGCCGAAGTCCTCGGGCAGCGTCCGGGTGGCCGCGCCGGCCGCCCCGTCTACGAGGGCCCGGGCGCGGCGCGGGGAGAGGGACCGCAGCCAGCCGAACAGTTCCGCGTCCAGCGGATGGTCCGGTGCCCCGGCGCGCCGCGGGATCCGGTGCGCGAGGTGCACCGCGTCGGTGAGGGGAGCGGAGCGGACGAGCTCCCAGTACGCCGGCCAGTCCCGCCGACGCGCGAGCCCGCTCGCCGTGTCCTCCAGTACCGCCGCCGACACGTGTGGCACGGGCAGCAGCTCCGGAAGCCACCCGTCCACCGCGATCCGGGCCTCCGGCACCTGCCGGCCCAGGGAGTCGGGGTCGAGCACCCGCCGCGGAACGTCGGCCTCCGGCTCCGGCGGCAGGCCCGCCGCCCGCAGCGCGCTGTTCTGCCGCGACACCGCGTCGCCCAGGGACGACATGTAGGTGGCGGGCGCGCGGTCGGCCAGCCGGCGCAGCCACGTCACCGCCTCCTCGCCGACCTCCACGGCCTCCCGGGGACGGTCTGCGTCGAGCAGGATCCCGTGCAGGCTCATCAGTGCCGTCGTCCACGCAGAGGTGTACCGGTGCGGATCGGCCTCGGCGAGGCGCCGGTTGAGCTCGGCCACCTCCCGCGCCGGCTCGACGGCCTCCACGTGGCGGCCGCGCGCGGACAGGTGCTCGCGCAACCGCTCCAGCGACGCGACGAGCGGCGTGTCCTCGACCAGCGCCCCCTCGCGCACCAACTCCCGGCCCAACTCCACCGCTTCGCGCAGGGCGACGTCCTCCGCAGGCGGACGGAACGTGAGGGCCGCCCCGTTGGACAGCGTGATCGCCAACCCCCGCCGCTGCCCCGGATCGTGGACGGCTGCCCTGCGGTACGCGCTCGCCGCCTCCTGGTTGGCCCGGTACGCCTCCTCCCACCGACCGGCCGACTCCAGATGCACACTGGCATTGGCCAGCGCGGTCGCCCGGTACGGTTCGTACCGGCGCAGATCGTCCCGGGCGAGACGGGTGAAGAGGTCCACCACGCGCTGCTGCGTCGCCACCGCTTCGTCGACCTCGCCGGTGCGGTGCAGCAGACCGGCGACGTTGGTCAAGGTGCGGCCGACGTGCTCCTCGTACGTCTCCGGATCGTCGGCGACCAGCTCCTGGAAAAGCTCGGCCCCGCGCCGCGCCGCCCGCAGCGCCTCCTCCGTGCGCCCCAGTTCGTGCAGGTCGTTGCCGTGTCCGGCGTGCAGCCAGGCGCGTTCGTGCCGGTCCGGTGCCGCCGCGATCCGGGACGCGAACAGCCGGACGTCGACGGCTGCCCGTCCCACCACGAGGTTCGCGGGGGTCGGGTGCGGCACGGCGTCCACCACGTCCTCCAAGAGCGCCGTCGTGATGTCGGGCAGTTCGGCCAGAGCGGTGAGCGCAGCGCCCCCGGCGGCCACGCCGAGGCCGGGATCGACGGCCAGCAGCGGATACAGGCAGGCGGGCCCGAGGTGCGGCCAGCGGCCCGCCGCCGCGATCAGCGTCGACACCCCCCGGGCGGGGCCGGAGCCGTACCGCAGCACGGCGCCCGCGGTGTCCGCCGCCCACGCCTGCGCCGGGTAGTCGGCCGCGTGGCCCGGCACGGTCAGCGCGACGAAGTCCTCCGCCAACCGGTCCGGATAGAGCGGTTCCAGGACCGTGCCGGCCACGCCCTCGGGCGGCGGATAGCAGACGCCGTGGTCCGCCAGCACGGTGGGCGTCGGCTGCCCGACCTCCAGCGCGTCCACCAGCAATGCTCCCTGCTCTCGCGGCTGCGCGCCGCTCAGGGAGGCGGCGAAGACCACCCGGTTCATGACCGCCGGGGACAGGGTGATCCGTCCCGCGCCCCGCCGGTCGTGCAGCAGCACCCAGCCCAGGTGCTCGCGGTCGAGGAGGTAGAGGGTGAGCCCCGCCAGATCGGGCGGGGCACGCCGACCCGAGGCCGCGGCGTCGATGGCGACCAGGGCGGCCATGTGCACGGCGAGCACCAGCCTGAAGTCGTCGTCGGCGAGATCGGGTTCGCCCGCCGGCGCTACGATCCCGTACCGCTCGGCGAAGGCGGCGCGTGCCGCACGGAACATCACCCCCCGCTCGCCCTGCCCGGCCGCCGGGCCGCTCGGCTCGTCCAAAGGCCCGAGGGCCTGTGCCGACACGTCGATCTGCTCACTGGCGAGCGCCCCGCGCAGCGCCGGCCACGAATCAGTGCCGCGCGCCAGCAGCAGGACGCGGGCGCGCACGTCCGGCCGGTGCAGCAGGGCGTTGCTGAACAGCCAGGTGAGGGTGGTCAGCGGCCAGCGATCCGCGTAGTCGACCAAGAGCAGGAGCCCGGCCGCACTGTCCGGCGTCAGGTCCTGGCTGCCGGGCGGCGGCAGCACGGTCCCGGGCCCCTCGACCGCGGTGACCACCTTCCAGCCCTGCCCGGACAACTCGGCGGCCAGCTGCTGGGCCAGCCGGGTCTTGCCCTGCCCGCCCGGCGCGTGCAGCCAGCGCGCCGCCCGCTGCGGACCGCCGGCGCACCAGGCGTGCAGCGCTCCCAGCTCGTCCTCCCGCCCGGTGAACGGCGCCACGGCGAACCGCGCGTGGAGCATCCGACTGGGCTGCTGCCGCAGCCACTGCGGATCCGCCTCGGGGGTCGGCGCCCACCGGCGCAGCACGTACAACGGCGTGCCGTCGCCGAACACATGGATGTCCGCGCCGACGACACCGTAGGCGAACCCGCCCGTCGCGCTGACGTGCTGCTCGCTCACGTCGCGCGGTCACCGCGGCCGGCGCCGGGCTCCTGATGGACGATCACGTTCCCACCCTGCGCGCCGAACGCCTGCCCGTGGTCGCGCGCCTCGACGTGCTGCACCCAGTGGCGCTGCTGGGCGGGCAGTTCGTCCTGCAGCCGCCGGGTCAGCTCACGCACGTCGTCGGCCACCTCCGGGTGCGCGCGAAGGAACTGCTCGAGCCGCAACTGCCACGCCGGTGCCAACTGCCGGCGCGCCGCCTCCGGATCCTCCGCCTCGGACACCAGCGCGGCCTCGCTCTCCAACAGCGCGACCAGCGCACCCTGTTCGGGTGCGTCATCCCGCCCGAACAGCCGCAGCAACCCGGAACGCGCGGCGCCCCAGGCGTCCGTCGCCATCGCGGCGACGAGCGTCGTCGAAGCGGCCGTCGCGACCGCCGCCAGGGATTCGATCATGGGTGTCCTCCCGTTGCCGTGCCCGCCCCATCGTGCCACCACGGCGCGGCCCGCGCCCGCGCCCTCCCCGATCAACGTGCCGCGGTTATATGGTGGTCGGCCGCACCACCGGGACAACGACACGGCGACGACGCCGTGGGCGAGGGGGCGTCGTGTGGCGTCGCAAGGGCCCGAACCGCACCGGCCTGCGCCGGCAGCTCCGCACGGCGCGCGTCCTGTTCGACACCGGCGACTTCGCCGCGGCGGAGGTGCTCCTGCGCCGCCTGCTGCCCGACTGCGAGGCGGAGCTGGGAGCGAACCACGGGGAGACCATCGGCCTGCTCAACCTGCTCGGCTCCACCCTCTACCAGCAGCGCAAGGCGACTGCGTCCGCGCAGATCGCCCGCGAGGCCACCGACCGTGCGGCCCGCGCCTGGGGCCCCGACGACCCCGCGACCCTCGACTGCGCTCACAACCTCGGCGCGGCCCTGGCCATCCAGGGCGACGTCTCCGCGTCCGTCGCGGTTCTCGACGACACCTGGCAGCGCCGCGCCCGCCGCCTCGGAGCCGCCCACGAATCCACCCTCACCACCGCCAACACCCTCGGCGCGACCCTCTTCGCCGCAGGCCTCCGCCGCGACGGCCTCACGGTCCTGCGCCGCGCCCACGCCCAGAGCACGGGCCTGCCGGCCGGGCATCCGGTGCGTGTGGACATCGCCGGCAATCTGCGGATCGCGGAACGGAACGCGGGCGGCTAAGACCGGGCGCCGCGCCCACCTCGTGGTCCGCAGCGGCACCCCGTCACCCGCTACATGGCAAGCAGCAGCCGATGCCAGGTCGGGCAGGCGGCGGCGCGGTCGTCACTCGTACATGCGTTGGGCGGAGCCGGTGGCCAGGGGCTGGTGGCCGGGCGTGGTGTAGGCGAAGTTCAAGACGGTTCGGCGCGTTCCGGGGCGACGCAGGCGGGTGACGCGGTGGGCGGTGCGATCGCTGCGCAGCAGGTAGGCATCGCCCGCGCGGTGGTGCAGCCGACGAGTGCCGGGGCGGTCCAGTGCCGCCAGGTCGGCATGTCCGGGGTGGATTTCGAGCAGTCCGCCGTCGGCCGGCTCCGGTGGCGCTTCGATGAACAGCACCACGGCGAACGGGTGGTCGTCCGTGTGTGCCCTGTGGGTGTCACCCGGGCGGTGCAGGATGTTCAGGACGTGCCGTTCGACGGGGTCGCAGACCGGCAGCACGTCGCCGCCGTGGACGCAGGACAAGGCAGCCAGCAGTGCGCTGTTGCGGTACAGGCCGGAGATGAGTGTGGATTGCGCGGCGATCTGTCGGCCTCCCAGAGTGGTCATGTGACGCGGGCTGTCGTCCATGCACGCCATGCGGAAGTCGCGGCGTACCGCGGCGGCCCCTAGCCTGGCGGTCTCCTCGCGCAGGACGCGCAGTCCCTCGGCGCTCACCAGGCCCATCGTTGGCCGTCACCTGCGGAAGAAGAAGAAGAAGAAGCAGACGACAATCGCGGACAGGACCGCACCGCCCACGCCGGACCTGGTGATGCGCGACTTCACCGCGGACACGCTGAACACTGAGGATCAGCCTCAGTTCATCCACCCACCCGCACCTGAGACAATGGCGATCAGTCACAGCGGGGCGGCGCGATCGGTCGCACACCGTTCTTGCCGCGGCTGGGGAGGGATGGTGCTCGGCGACGGTGTGGCCGAGGGGGGCGATGCCTTCGGAAAACAGACTGGGGATACGGAGCGTTGCTGTTCATGCGGTTACGGAAGAGTGCTGTCGCTGCGGTTGTGTGCGCCTTGCTCGCTGGTGTCTCGGGGGATTGCGCCGGCGCTTCCGCGCCCGCTCGGGGGCCTGTGGCGGACCTCCTGAACGGCCGGGACTGGGCCCACTTCGCTGGCGGGAAGCCCACCCGCGCAGGGGTACGCGTCACACACCTCGACCGGCGCATCACACGCCAGGACGGCACCGGTGGGCAGCCGAACCCGCCGGTGAACCTGCGCGGTCCCCACATGGTGTTCCGCGGGGACGTCCGGATCGAAGCGAGCCTGCGACGCACGGATGACACGGACGCCTACCTGCATCTGTACGGGGAGACGCCGGTCATCTACGACGAATGGCGCTACGAGCGGCGCGGCGTACGCATCGGCGTGGTCGGCGGGAGGCTCCGGATCGACCGCTGGGACGGGGACTCCGACAGACCTGCGGTGACCCGGACCCTCGGGGGCGGTCTGGGGCACGAAGTCCGCCTCGCCCTCGAAGTCCGCGGAAGCAGACTCGTGGTGGAGACCGACGGAAGGGTCGTGGGAACCGTTCCCGCGCGGGACGTCTTCGGCCGTGGCCGCATCTGGTTCGGCGCGGATGCGGGAGCCCACGGGAAGGGCTGGACCCTCAGCGATCTCCACGCGCAGTCACTGGGCCGGGGCCGGATGTCCGTCGTGGACGCGCCCGGCCTGCGAGTGCCCCGGTCCACCGACGCGATGCGTGATCTGGCGGCGGGGCTCCCCCGCCCGATCCATATGGGAACCGCCTTGGCCACAGGCCCCTTGCTGACTGACAGCGCCTACCGCCGGACGGCGGGTGAGGAGTTCTCCATGCTCACACCGGAGAACGACTTCAAGCCGCAGTTCGTCCAGCCCCGACGCGGCGTGTTCGCGTTCGCGGAGGGCGACACCTTGGTGGACTTCGCCAAGGCCAACAAGATGAAGGTGCACGCCCACACCCTCGTCTGGTTCGAAGCCCTGCCCGCATGGATGCGCGCCGAGATGACGCACGAGCAACGCAGGCGCGTCATGGCGGAGCACATACGGGCGGTCGCGGGCCACTTCCGGGGGAAGGTGGCGGAATGGGACGTGGTGAACGAGCCCATGTCCGACGAGGATGAGGACTACTCCACCGGCAACCGGGGCGTGCGGCCACAACTGTGGTTCGAAGCGATGGGTGAGCAGTACATCGACATCGCCTTCCGGACGGCCCGCGAGGCTGACCCGCACGCGGTGCTGTACCTCAACGAGTACGGGGTGGAGGAGGACGGTCCACGCTGGGATGCCCTCTACGCGCTGCTGATCCGGCTGAAGAAGCGGGGCGTTCCGATCGATGGCGTCGGTTTCCAGGACCACGAATACGCCGTCGGCGACCGTACCGACCCCGAGGTCTTCCGACGCAAGGTCCGGGCTTTGGCCGGGCTCGGCCTGAAGGCCCGGGTCTCGGAGGCGGACGTCCTCGTCGACGAGGACGAGGAGGACGTCCAGGCCCGCCAGTTGGCAGGGAAACTCGCCGTCTGCAGCGAAGAACCCAACTGCACCTCGTTCTCGACCTGGGGCTTCACCGACAGGTACGGCTCCACGGCCGACCTCCGGAACTATCCCCCGAGTCCGGGAAACGCCCTTCCCTGGGACACGACGTACGAGGCGAAACCTGCCTACTGGGCATTGCGTGACGTCCTGGACGACGCTCGCCGCTCAGGTACTGGGTAGGTACGGCGAACGCCCTTGAACGGCCAGTCGGAAAGCCACCGGTGAGATCGAGAACAGTCGCCTGGCCGCGACCGACCGGCACTGGGCGTTCGCCGCGCCGACCGCCTCACCCGCCGCGCGAGCGGCCCGGGTTCTCACCCTCCTGCACCACTTCCACCAGTCGGTCGAGCATGCTCTGCCACAGCGTTTTGCCCTGGTGTTCCGTCGTTTCAGCCCCCGTGGCGCCTGTGCGGGCAGCCGATCAGTACAGGCGCCGGTCGCATGCTGGTGGGCACGCACGATGGTGGAGTCCACCGAGTGTCCCAGTCGATCTCACCGGCAGCACAGGCATATCGGTCTGGCCGGAACGCCCCCCGTTACCGTCTTCGTGGCTCCGCAATGGGGCCTCCGGCCTTCGGGTCCGGTATGACTTCCCCCTCCTGTTGTTGATGATCCGGGGGGTGGTGTCACCGGGCCCGGAGGCATCGACGGACCGCTGATGAGGGGCTTGAGCACCGGCTTCACCCGAGCCGGAAGAGCTCTCCGTAACGTGGGTGTGGCAGCTCGGTGCCAAGGCAAGGCCGGACGAAAGCGTGATGGAGGGGCTCGCACGTGATCGACACGAGTGACATCGACGTCTTCCTCGGCCTGGACGTCGGCAAGGGCGAACACCACGCGACCGCCGTCACCCCGGCCGGGAAGAAGGCGTTCGACAAGCGACTGCCCAACACCGAGCCCAAGCTCCGCGAGCTGTTCGCCAAGCTGAAGGCCAAGCACGGAACGGTGCTGGTCGTCGTCGACCAGCCAGCCTCGATCGGTGCCCTGCCGCTGGCCGTTGCGAGGGACATGGGCTGCCCCGTGGCCTACCTTCCGGGCCTGACGATGCGGCGGATCGCCGACCTCTACCTGGGCGAGGCCAAAACGGACGCGAAGGACGCGTTCATCATCGCGGACACGGCCCGCGCGATGCCTTACACGCTGCGGGCGATCGACGGCGAGGACGAGACCATCGCCGAGCTGGAGATGATCGTCGGGTTCGACGACGACCTGGCCGGAGAGGCCACCAGGGTCGCGAACCGCCTCCACGGCCTGCTGACCCAAATCCACCCTTCGCTGGAGCGTGTGCTGGGTCCACGGTTGCAGCACCCGGCGGTGCTGGCCTTGCTGGAGCGGTTCGGTTCACCGTCCCAGATCCGCAAGGCCGGACGGCGGCGGGTGGTCACGCTGTTACGGCCGAAGGCCCCGCGGATGGCCGAGCGACTGGTCGAGGACATCTTCACCGCCTTGGACGAGCAGACCGTCACCGTTCCGGGCACCGAGGCAGCCGCGTTGATCGTCCCGAGCCTGGCCGGATCCCTGACCGCACTCATTGACCAGCGCAAACTCCTGGCCGGGCAGATCGAGGAACTCCTGGAGGCCCACCCTCTTTCGAAGGTCCTGAGGTCGATGCCGGGAGTCGGCGTCAGGACCGGAGCCCGCATCCTGATCGAGGTCGGCGACGGCAGCACTTTCCCGACCGCCGGCCACCTCGCCGCCTACGCCGGCCTCGCACCCGCGACCCGCAGTTCCGGGTCCTCGATCCGCGGCGAACAGCCCTCGAGACGGGGAAACAAGCAGCTCAAACGGGCCTTCTTCCTCTCCGCGTTCGCCGCCCTGGCCGACCCCGCATCGCGGACCTACTACGACAAGAAGATCGCCCAGAGCAAGCACCACACCCAGGCCCTGCTCTGCCTCGCCAGACGACGGGCAGACGTCCTCTTTGCGATGCTCCGCGACGGAACCTTCTACGAACCTCAGCCCGCCAGGTCAGGCTGAATCGCCGAGAGCCCGCCGTGCTTCAGTCCACAGCCGCTCGAACTCCTCCGCGGTGATCTCGGCCGCCTGCGGCTGGTCCTGCCAGCCGTCCATGAGACCTTCGGCGAGAACGCCGTACTGCCGTTCATAGCGGAACATCGCCGCGAGATCGGCATGATCACGCAAGTGCAGCACCTCTTCCAAGGAGGCCGCCATCACCGGACGCGAGTCCTGCCCCCGGACCTCAACCTGCCGCGCGGCCCAGCCCTCGTCATCGGCCTCGAAATACAGCCACAGATCTTCGTCCTCGTAGTAGGTGCGGAACCACGTCGTCATGCCGCAATCCTGACCCACGACCTTGACCAAAGAGATAGGGGCCCCCGCGATCCCGAACCGGCAACAGCCCACGTCAGGGCAGACGGAAGCACCTCCGGCGCGCACCGAAGGTGCGCTGGATCGCTGACCAGCCGAAACGCAGCTATCGCCCTCGGAAAGACAGCAGCTTCTGATGGTCACAGGTGCATGGTGTTGGTGTGACTGGGCGCTTCAACTGGCGGGTGAGCGCCTGTGTTGGCGGGGCTGAGCGACCCGCGTCTTGAGCTAGGCCGTGTTTTGGAAGTTGGATCGGTCCTCGCTTCACGCTGTGATGATCGCAGGGTGGGGCGAGGAGATCTTTCTGACGAGCAGTGGGCGGTGTTGGAACCGTTGTTGCCGATCACGGCTCTGGGACGACCGATGGTGGGTCGACGGAGACTGATCGACGGGGTCCGCTGGAGGGTACGGACTGGAGCTCCGTGGCGGGACCTGCCGCGGGAATACGGGCCGTGGCAGACGGTCTACGGATTCTTCCGGCGCTGGCAACGTGACGGAACCTGGGCGGCGCTGTTGACGAGGTTGCAGAGCCGTGCCGATGCGGCGGGGCTGATCATCTGGGAGGTCAACGTCGACTCCACGATCTGCCGGGCCCATCAGCACGCGGCGGGCGCCCGCCGCAACGGCAATGCTCAAAACGAATCGCCGGGAGGGTCACGCACGGAACCCCACGACCATGGTCTGGGCCGATCTCGTGGCGGTTGGACCACCAAGATTCATATTGCATGCGAGCAGGGACAACGGCCTCTGTCTGTGCTGGTCACCGCCGGGCAGCGAGGTGACAGTCCGCAGTTCAAGGCTGTTCTGGAGGGCATACGGATTCCTCGCCCCGGGCCAGGCCGGCCTCGAGTTCGTCCACTGCGGGTGCGGGGCGACAGGGCTTATTCGTCTCGCGCCAACCGGGCCTATCTTCGCAAGCGTGGTATCCGCTGCACGATTCCGGAGCGTGCTGACCAGGTCGGTCACCGCAAGCGGCGTGGCTCGGCCGGCGGGCGGCCTCCGGTCTTCGACCGGGAGGACTACAAGGCCCGGCACGCGGTCGAGTGCGGGATCAACCGGCTCAAGCGCAACAGGGCAGTGGCCACGCGGTTCGACAAGCTCTCGGTCCGCTTCGAGGCCACTGTGCTGATCGCAACGATCGGCGAATGGCTGTGACAAGGCCGGGGTGTCGGTACCGCATGCCATGCTGACGGCCGACAAGTTGAGCAGCGTGACGGGAGGGGATTGCCGATGGGGGCTCGCTTCTACGGCGCTGACAGCGAGAACGGTGACCGTATCGACGACCCGTCCGAGGATGCGCTGTTCATGATGATCAGCGACCTCAACGACACCGACAACACCTTCATCGTCGTCCAGCCCGACGCAGAAGACTCCGTCTGGTTCGCCTCAGTGGCCGTCCTCGACGAAGGAGGCTACGAAGTCGTCCTCCGTGATGCCAGTCGCCGCGAGCATGAGGTCACCACGTCGACCAGGATCGGCGACATTGCCCGCGACCTGACCTTCTGGTTGGCCATCCGCTCTCATCCCGGACGGCCAACCCCACCAATCTTCGACTTCTAAAACACGCCCTAGTACTGCAACGGTGTTTGTTCTGAGTGCTGGGCAGTTTTCAGGGGCTGTGTCCGCGTCGTTTGTAGTGACTGACGCGGGCTTGATGCTGGCGTCGTCGGCGCCATGTTGACCAGTGCAGGATGTGGTCGATGGGGGTGGGGCGGCGGTCGGTGAGGCGGGTGATCAGCCGTCGGATCTCGGCGAGGCTGAGGTGGATGAGCTGGGAGGATCCGTTTCTGCTTTCTCCGTGTCCAGCTGGCGGGCCCGCAGAACGGTGAGGCAGGCGTGGGCGGCCATCGCGAGGGTCATATGGCAGTGCCAGCCGGGGTAGCGGCGGACCTGGTAGTCGTCCAGGCCGCACTCCTGCTTCGCGGTCTGGAAGCATTCCTCGACCGCCCAGCGGCTGCCGGCGATGCGGATCAGCTGGTCCAGGGTGGTGTCGGCGGGGCAGTAGGCGATGTAGTAGGAGATCTCCTCGGGCCGGCTGACGCTGCGGCGGGCAATCACCCAGTGCCGGCGGTCTTCGCGGTGCCATGGGCGGACTTCGACGCGGGTCCAGTCGTAGATCCGCCGGCCATGTGCTCCCTCGCCGCAGGAACGGCGCTTCCACTTCTGCCGGGGCAGGCCGGGAAACAGGTCGTGGACGGGGTGGTCGAGTGCCCAGCGGGTGACGACGGTGTCGTGCCGGGTGGTGGCCATGACGTGGAAGACACCCCATCCCGGCCGTCCTGGACGACCTCCTCCAGGTCGCTGACGACGCCGTCCTGGTCAAGGAGGCTTCGATCATCGCCGGCATGAGGTTGCTGTTCGACCACGCCGGCCTCGTGGTCGAACCCTCGGCGGCACCGGGCGTCGCGGCGATCCTCGAAGACCGTGACCGGTTCGCCGGTCGCCGTGTAGTCACCATCGTCCGCGGAAGCAATGTCGATGTGGACACCTATCGACGCTGGGTCGGTGGGATGTCCGTCCACAGATCCTGACCATCGCTCCGAGGCACACGGCCACCGGCATCCGCAGGGGTGGTGACCTGCACCGGCCTGCGACGGTCGAGTGGTCCTACTTTCGTGTCTCGAGGAGGGGCTGGAGGTCGGTGTGCAGGTGATCGAGTGCGCTGCGGTACAGCTGGGGCCCGACGGAGACCCGGGCCACGCCGATGGCACCGAGTTCCTCCAGCGACCCGCGCTCGAGCGGAAAGCCGGCGTTCACCGGTGCGCCGACCTCCGCGACGATGGCCCGGAGGTCGTCCGGACCGGCTCCGGGAGGGAACACACAATCAGCGCCGGCCGACCAGTACGCCTCGGCCCTGCTGATCGCATCGGCACGCTTTCGGTTCTCGGCCAGAGGTGAGGTGGGGAAGAAGGAGTCGATCCGGGCGTTGATGACGAGCGGCACTCCGATACGGTCGGCGGCCGCGCGCATCCGGGCGATGTAGGCGGCGCGGACATCGACGTCGATCAGGCCTCCGCCGGCATGATCACTGTCCTCGATGTTGCAGCCGGCGACTCCGATCCCCTGCAGCAGCTCGACCAGTTCCTCCGGCGCCATCCCGTAGCCGGCCTCGGCGTCGACGGTGACCGGCACGTCGACGGAGGCTGCGATGCGTCGGGCGACGAACATCATCTCCTCCCTCGGAGCGCCCTCACCGTCGTCGTAGCCCAGAGCGGCGGCGATCGCGTTGCTGGCGGTCGCGACCACCGGGAACCCCGCCTTGACGACGGCGCGGGCGCTGCCCACGTCCCAGGCGTTCGGCAGTACCAGCGGAGCGCCCGGGATGTGCAGGGACCTGAGCAGCCTGGCCTTGTCGGCTTGATCGGACATGACGGGCTCAGTCGACCAGCGCGCCGGCGGAGAGATTGGCGACGGTGCCGGTCATGGCTCCCGCTCGATCCGACGCCAGGAACGCGGCTGTCTCTGCGATTTCCGACAGCGTAGGAAGCCTCTTCAGAAGCGTCCCTTGCACCATCCCCCCGCCTTCGAGCATCTCCTGGACCGACTGCCCGCCCGCTGCCGCCATCTGCTGGAAGAGGTCCTTGGTGTACGAACCCGCTGCCGGTGCATCGACGACAGCGTGTGGACGGATGCAGACCACCCGGATGTTGTCGGGTGCCAGCTCCGCGGCCAGAACCCGCGAGAAGGCCTCCTTGCCCGCCGCGCTCACGCTGTGTCCCAGGATGCCGCCCACAGCCAGTTTGGAACCCGGCTCGGACAACGTCAGGATGACGCCAGGACGCTCGCGGCCCATGTGGCGCGCCACAGCCTTGCTTGTGATGAACAGCGTCTGCAGGAAGCCGTCGATGGGCCGCATGAACTCCTCGAGCGAGAGATCCGCCAGCGAGGTCCCCTGGTCGTGCATGACACTCACGGCGCTGAGTGCGACGTCGATGCTGCCGGCCGTCGCCGCGACGTCTTCGGCGTGCTTTTCGACGGCCTGTTGGTCGAAGACGTCGACTTGCGCGGTCTCGACCTTCCCGCCGGTGGCGGCGATGTCGCGCGCCACGGCGTCGAGCTTCTCCTGTGTCCGCCCGGCGATGAAGACCCTTGCACCTTCCCGGGCGAATACCCGTGCGATTGCGCCGCCGATCGCGCCCCCGCCTCCGTAGATCACAGCGTTCTTGTCAGCAAGCAGCAATCCACTCATTGTGTCCTCCAAAGGTGACGGGTTCATTCACAGATGATGGGTTCATTGCGCGCGACGCAGCCAGGGGCGCCGACCTTGATCGAAGGGGTGGGCCAGAACTCTCTTCCGGGGGGGGCCGGACGGTCAGTCTCGGTCGTGCTTCTGTCGCTGGATCTGTTCCGCGATGCGCTTGATGCGGTTCAATCGCGCATCCCACGCCCTGCCGACCTCATTCAGTTGGCGGACCGCACGGGCGAGCTGCGCCTCGTCGACGTTGTAGCGCCGCTCGCGGCCCATCGGTGTCGCGTGCACGAGGCCGGCGCGATCGAGGACGGCCAGGTGCTTGGTGACCGCTTGGCGCGTGATCGGGAGACGATCGCTCAGACTGGTCGGCGTACCGACTCCTTCCGCGAGCAACAGGTCGAGCAGGCGGCGCCTGATCGGGTCGCCTATCGCCGACCAGAGTTCGTCGTCGACGGCGGCGGTCATTGCGCCTCCACGGAAGGGGCGTAGCCCTGCAGCTTGGGCAGGAACATGTCCCAACCGCGCTCGTGGTCGTGGAAGGCTTCCTCGAGCACGGCGGCTTCCCACCCCTTCTCTCGCCAGCCGCTCTCGGTGAGGCGCAGAATCGTGCCGTCACCGGAGGGCTCGAGCTCGATGGTGACCAGGAGGGAGTTGTCGGCAGCGGGCAGTTGCCCGTCTTCGGCGACCCAGCGGAAGGCGAACTTGCGCGGCGGATCCACGTCGACGACGACGATCCGCTCCACCGCGGCGCGGTCGCCCCAGACCAGTTCGCCGACCGCGCCCGGCGCGGGATCGAACGACGCGTCGTCGGACCACCACATCTTGATGTGCTCGGGACGACTCACGACATCGAACACGATCTCCGGTGCGGCATCGATCTGGATCTCGCGTTCCAATTTTCCGAACTCCACCACATACCTCCAATAAGCAACCATCGGTTGCGTATCACCCTAGCCCTCGCACTAGGGATACGCAACCTTGCGTTGCGCAAGGACCGCGAGGTCGGCGTAATAGAGCGCTGACCAGGCGACGGCGGAGTTCGACGTGCAGCGGCGCAGCGCGATGAGCCGCAAGGTCAGAACACGCCCGTTCGCTCTCCCTCACCACTCCGGACGGACTGCCGCGAACGGATCCGGACGAACGCTCCACCACCAGCCTGAAATCTCTTCGATCTCATCGCCGGGGGATGCCTATGCTCCCGCCATGGCCAATGCGAAGCCCAGCGCGGCGAACTGCGACCGGTTGGTCCGGCTCGTGCCGCCGCCGGCCGCGCCCGTGGACGCACACGGGGACTGGATCACCGTCGAGACCGTGATCGGTACCCGGCTGCCGAAAGACTACAAGCGACTTGTCGAAGCCTACGGCTGGGGCGAGTTCTGCGATTTCCTCTACCTCCGGACTCCGTTCGGAACCAACAAGCACAACGGTATCCAGTGGCAGATTCCCCGCCCCACGGGATCTCCGGAAGGGGACCCTGAGCGCTACCCGTATCCACTGCACCCCGCTCCGGGTGGGCTGCTGATCTGGGGCACCACCATGGACGCCGACCGACTCTGCTGGCTCACCGACGGGGTTCCGGAGCAGTGGCCTGTGGTGGTGTGGAGCAGCGAGGGCTGGTACGAGACCCATCGGATGGGCGCGGCCGAGTTTCTCGAGAGCTGGGCCGGCGGACGCGTGAGCTCCGGCTTACTCGGAAGCATGGAGCCGAACCTGGCGCCGTGGTTCAACGCCTTCCGTACCCGCACCCACCGGTGCCTGCGGCTGTCCGAAGGCCCCTTGTCCCACCCCGATCGGCTACGGATCCTGCGCGAGACGCTGGCTCCCACCACGGACCGGGGCTCGTGGCGCTCCGAGCACGACGAGGCGAGACAAGACCACTTCGCGATGGTCGATGCCGACTGGCTGCTGACCTACGACGCGTCCCGGCCTCACCAGATCCGAATCAACTTCCCACCCGAGGACGGCAAACAGGTTCGCCGGCGTCTCGTCGCC
Source organism: Streptomyces sp. NBC_00328 (assembly GCF_036139655.1). Classification (NCBI taxonomy): domain Bacteria; kingdom Bacillati; phylum Actinomycetota; class Actinomycetes; order Kitasatosporales; family Streptomycetaceae; genus Streptomyces; species Streptomyces sp. NBC_00328. The sequence continues at coordinate 9,546,545 of NZ_CP108013.1, read as the reverse complement.
GCTGTTCGGCTCATGGGATGTGAGGTGCTTCGGATAACGACGGCGACCGGAACGACCCTGCCGTCCTGGGACGCGGCCACGGACGAGGACGAGGAGTAGCGGTCGAGCCGAGCCCGTGAGGGACAGAGGACGATCTCGGTTCCGCCCTCGTGACGATCGCGCGTCATCGACGGCTGGGCCGGGGCCGCCGAACAGGAGGACCCCAGGCCTGGCAGGAGGCCCCGGCCTGGGCCCCACGGACCGATCAGCGGGGCCGTGGCGCGGCGGGCGCGGCTGCGTGATCGGCGGGTACGTCCTCGACGCCGGAGCGATCCGGCAGCTCGTACAGGGCCGGCCGGCCATGGTCGCCCGCGTGGTCGTCTCGGTCGAGCGGATCCAGATCCTCCTGGTCCCGACCACAGCGCTGGCCGCCGGCCTGGTCGGCGGTGACATCTCGCCCCGCCGGCGCGGGCAGGCCGACGACGCCCTCGCCGCACCCGTCTTCGACTTCCACGACCTGGACCGCCCCACCGCGCCGGCGGTCTTGGAACTGGCGACCATGGCCGGCGTCGACCTCGCCACCGCCCACGCCGCCCACCTCGCCCTCCGCCGCCCCGGCCGGCCGGTGCTCACCGCCCACCCGGCCGAACCGCACAAGGTCCACCCCGGGATCGAGACCGTCGAACTCCCCTGAGGTCAGCCTCATCCGAACTCGACGGTCAGTCGGTCGCCTTGGCGGCCTGGACTATCAGGTTCTCGACCCGGCCGGGGTGGGAAAGCATGACCAGGTGGGACGCGCCGTCGACCACGACGGTGTGAGCGCCGGCCCTCCGGGCCATGAACTTCTCGGTCGCGGCCGGGATCGCCCGGTCGGCCCCGGCGACCAGGTACCAGGACGGGATCGTCTTCCAGGCCGGCACGCCGCTCGGCGCCTGGAGGGCGGCCAGGTCCACCGGGCGCTGCTGGGCGGCCAGCAGCTCGGCGTCGGATCCTCGCAGGTCGGCCGCCATGACGGTGCGGAACTTCGCCGGGTCGACGTATCCGTCCGCGCCGCCGCCGCCGGCGACCGCGTAGGGCCGGACGACGAGCGCCTCGCCGAGCTGGCTTCCGGGGTTGAGACCGACCAGCGCCAGACCGCTCTCGCCCTGGTCGGGAGCGAAGGCCGCGATGTACACCAGGGCCTTGACGTTGGCGTGCCCCACCGCGGCGTTGGTGATCACCTCACCGCCGTACGAGTGGCCGACCAGGACCACCGGCCCGGGGACGGATTCGAGGAGGCTGCTGACATAGGCCGCGTCGGAGTCCAGGCCCCGCAGCGGATTGGCCGCGGCGATGACCGGATAGCCGTCGTGCCGGAGCCGGGCGACGACCCCGCTCCAGCCGGAGGAGTCGGCGAAGGCGCCGTGGACCAGGACGACGGTGGGCTTGGGGGCGTGCCGGGCCTGCGCGGCCACCGCCGACGGAGCCGGTGCCGAGGAGGCCGGGGAGACGGCCGACACGGTGAGGACGGTGACGGCCAGGGCGGCCGGGATGGCCACGCGCCGGTGGAACCAGCGGTTTCCGTGCGGCGGGACTGACGGGGTTCCGGGCATGGCGGAGTCCTTCTCTTGGTAGGGCCGCCGGCAGGGCTGCGGCAGTGCGCGGCGTACGGGATCGCACGTCGCAGGGGTGGACGGCGGTCAGGCGGTCGGCGGCGGGCCCGCGACGCTCACGCGGAAGGACTCCGCGGAGGCGAGGATGTTCCCGATGTCGAAGGCGGGGGCCACGTCGTCGAGGCGGGTGGCGGGAGTGCCGTTCGCGCTGAACCACTCCTCGACCCGTGACGGTGTGAAGGCCACGGCGAGACGTGCGGTCTCCGAGCGGACCAGGTAGCTGTGGGGCACCCCGCGCGGTCCGAACGCGATCTGGCCGGGCTCGAGTTCGTGCCGCTGGTCGCCGACGAAGAACGAGACCTCTCCGTCGAGGACGATCCAGACCTCGTCCTCGTCCGCGTGGATGTGGCGCGGGGGCGCGTGGCCGGCGGTGTCGAAGAACTCCATGACGCTGAGGGCTCCGCCGGTCCTGCTGCCGGGGACCAGGATCCGGGCCCGGCCGCCGAGGAACCAGAAGGGTTCGCTGCCTGCTCCGGCGAAGGTGTTGTCGGGAAAGGGCGCGATCACGACGTGCGCCCGAGGAAGGAGAGCAGGAGTGCGGTCATCTTCACGGGGTGCTCCTCGTAGATCCAGTGGCCGGAGTCGGGGACGACGACACCGGTGACCTTCTTCGCGTACCGGCGGACCTGGTCGGGTACGGCCTCGCCGAGGCTGCCCGAGGCGCCGATCGCCAGGACCGGCATGGTCAGCTTCGTCCGCCGGTTGACGGCGTTGTCCTCGACGTCCTGAGGGAAGGTCCGGAACCACTTGAAGCTCGCCGACAGGTGGGCCGGGTCCTTCAGGGCCTCGGCGAACACGGCTGTGTCGTCGTCGGTGACGGAGCCCTTGCGGACTTCGAGGCTGTCGACGAACCCGCCCACCCACTGCTCTTCGCGGCCGGCCACGACCTTTTCGGGAAGGCCGTTGGCGAGGGAGAAGAAGCCGAAGTTCCAGGCGGCCGGGCCGGCGGCGGTCAGGGACGGGAACTCGTAGAGGCTCGCGTCCGGGATCGGGGCCTCGCTGAGGACGAGCTTCTTCACGTCGCGGGGGTGCGCGGCGGCGTAGGAGTAGGCGACCATCGAACCGATGTCGTGGCCGACCAGCCGGATGTCGTCGGCGCGCCCGATCCTGCGGAGCAGTGTGTGGACGGCTGCGGCCATCGACTTCTTGTCGTAGCCGTCGGCCGGGGCGTCGCTCTTGCCGGCGCCGGGCAGGCTGGGCGCGATGACGGTGTAGTGCTGGGAGAGCTCCGGCAGGAGGGCGCGCCACTCGTACCAGGTCTCCGGGTAGCCGTGGAGCAGGACGAGGGTCGGACCGTGGCCGCCGATCACGTAGTCGAGGCCGGCGGCCTTGTGCTCGGTGAACCCGGCCGGTACCAGGGGGGCGGCGGACGGGGTCGCGGTCTTGGTGTGCGGGGTCGCGGCGGAGACGGTGGCGGCGGAGAGGGTGGCGGTGCCGAGGCCGAACGCCGCGGCGATCGCGAGCGGTGCCAGGACGCGTGGCCGGAAGAAGGCATGACGGTGCTTCACAGGTGCTCCAGTTCAAGGGGAAGGCGTGGCTGTGGCGATGAGAGTGCTTGCGGCTGGGGCTGGGGTTACAGGGTGCTGACGAGACCGCCGTCGACGACGAAGTCGGAGCCGGTGATGTTCGCGGCCCGGTCGCCGGCGAGGAACACGACGAGGTCGGCGACCTCGTCGGGGCGGGTGAACCGGCCGGTGGCGGCGTCGGCGGCGGCCCGCTCGGCCACGGCGTCGGCGGAGCCGCCGGTGGCGGCGGCGACCGTCGCGGCGACCCCGTCGCGCGCCAGCCACAGACCGGTGGTGACGGGGCCGGGGCTCACGGTGTTGACGCGGACGCCCCGCGGGCCCACCTGCTTGGACAGGGACTTGCAGAAGTTCGACAGTGCGGCTTTCGACGCGCTGTAGTCGATCACGAGCGGGTCGGGCAGGAACGCGTTGACGGAGCTGACCGTCACGATGCTCCCCGCTCCGCGCTCCAGCAGGTGGGGAAGCGCGGCCCGGGTGGTGCGTACGGGGGCCAGGAGGTTGACGGACAGCGTCGCGGCCCAGTCGTCGTCGGTCACCGCGAGGAAGCCGTCGGTGCGGGGCCGGACGGCACCCACGTTGTTCACGAGAATGTCCAGGCCGCCGTAGGCGAAGGTCGCGGCGGCGACCAGCTCGGCCGGTCCTTCGGGCGCGGTCAGGTCCACCGCGACCGTGAGGACGTCGCCTTCGGCGGCCAGCGCCCGCAGCTCGGGGGTGATCTCCCGCGAACCGGTCACGACCCGGGCACCCTCACGCAGAAGTGCCCCGGCCACGGCGAGTCCGATGCCGCGGCTCGCGCCGGTGACGACCGCGGTCCTGCCGGTCAGGTACAGATCCATGCCAGGGCCCTTCGACGGTGCCGGTGCTGTCGGTGGAGTGCGGTTCGGAGGAAGCGCCGTTCAACGGAGGCTTCGTTCAACGGAGTTGCCGTTCAACGGAAGCGCCGTTCAGAGGGAGTGCCGCCGCAGCCAGTCCAGTGCGGTGTCGGCGACCTCGCGCCAGCCGCCGTCGATCGTCAGCGAGTGTCCGCGGTCGGGGAAGTCGGTGATGTCGGTGACGGCGTCGGAGTGCCGGTACTGCTTGAGGGTGGCCCGGACGACGGCCTCCGGCACCGTGTGGTCCTTGCCGCCGGTCATCAGCAGCAGCGGTCCGCGCGAGCCGTTGGCGGTGTCGACCTTGGCCGGCGAGTGCGGGTTGAAGTTGGCGGCGGCGGCCTCGAACAGGGGCTTGCCCGGGGCGGGGATCGCCCATCGCTCGAACAGCTCTACCGATTCCTCCTCGGACACGGCGTTGCCGAACGCGAAGCGGAACTGGTCGGCCGTGAGGGAGACCGCGCGGTGCTTGTTGCCAGGGTTCTTGAACACCGGCAGCGTCGCGCGCAGCGCGGACAGCGGCAGCGGGAGCACTCCCTTGATCTGGGCGGCGTCGATCGCGACGGCGGCGGCCGCCAGGTTCTGCCCGAGGAGCTTCTGCGCGATCATGCCGCCGAACGAGTGCCCGATCACGATGGGCTGGGCCGGCAGCTCCCGGATGATCGCCGCGTAGTGGTTCACCACCTCGTCGATTCCGTGGTCGGCGATGCTCTCGGGGTTGGCACGGGCCTCCTCGACGGTGCCGGGGTCGCCGGGCCAGCCCGGTGCGACCGGGGCGTAACCCTCCCGCTGGAACAGGTCGAGCCAGGGGGCCCACGAGCTGGCGTGCAGCCACAGGCCGTGGATGAAGATGACGGGGACGGGGGTCGGTGGCGTCATGACGACCTCTCGGTTCGGTCGGTGCGGTGGGTACAGCGATGTGATCGATACGGCGGTGCGGCCGGTACGGCCAGGTGTCCGGCGCCGGGCCAGCACACCACGGGGGCGAAGGCGTTCGTACCGGGGAAAGACCCCAGTGCGTCCGTGCCGGAATCGGGGGTGGACTCCGGAGTGGGGCCGGGGTGACGCGTCTGTTCCCACCCCCACCCCCGTCCCCCGGGAGCTGCGGCTACGGACGGGTGCCGAAGGGGCCCAGGAGCCCGGCGTCGATCCGCAGCGATTCGAGCATGGTGGCCGCGTTGTCGAGGGTGAAGACGTCGGCCGCGGCGAGGACGCCGGTGTACTTGGCGATCACCGGACCGGCCGCCTGCTGAGCGACGGCGTCCAGGTAGGTCTTGAAGATCGCCCAGGAGTTCCCGGACGGGCCGTACTTCTGGAAGAACGGCGTCGGGTCCAGGGACATCGCGGCCTTCACGCTGTCGGTGAGGTCGGCGATGTACCGCTTCTGCACGTCGCCGTCGGCGCGCACCCCGAGCCGGCCGAGGTGTCCGCCGACCAGGGTCGTCCAGGGGTAGCTCATCGCCGTGTCCTGGGCCTTCACCCAGGCGGGGATGTCCTGCGAGACGGCCAGGTTCTTGAACGGCACCCAGCCGGGATAGAGGACGTCCACCACCATCAGCGTCGCGTGGTCGGGCGCGTAGACGAAGATGTTGTCCGGGGAGTGGTTGGGGCCGTGGTGGGCGAGCTCCAGGCGTTCCCCGCCGACGCGCAGGTCGAAGTGGTCGTCGAAGGTCACGGTCGGGAGCGGCCGGTTGGGGTCGGCCTCCAGCCGGAGTAGCCGGCGGGTCTCGCTGTGCGCGATGCGCACGACGTGCTTGCCGAAGAGGTGGGCGGCGCCGATGTGGTCGGCGTGGGTGTGGGTGTACACCAGGTGGGTGACCTTCGGCGGCCGGCCGTTGGCCCGGGTGACCTCGGCGATGGCGCGCAGCAGGTTGTTCCCGATGGTCGGCGGCGCGTCGACGAGCACCACCCCTTCGCGGGTGCTCAGGAACATCGCCTGGTAGTAGGCGTCGGTCACCCAGTACAGGTTGCCCTTGATACGGCCGACGAAGTAGCCCTGCTCGTTGAGCGCGGGACCGGTCGCGGCGGTGGGGACCGGGGCGAAGTCGGGGAGATCCGTCGAAGCGGTGGAGGTGGCGGCGTGTGCCGTGCCCGGCAGTGCCTCGCCGACGAGGACGGCCGCGGTGGGGACCGCCAGCGCGGCCGTCGCGGTCCTGAGGAACGCGCGGCGGTTCGCGGTCGTGGTGGGGCGGGATTCCGGTGTCATGGGTCGGGGCCTTCCAGGGGGCCGGCGGAGTCGTCGGCGGCGGGTGCGGCGACCGCAGGACATCACCCGCGTTTCCTGGTTCGTATCGGGGAGAACCCCCAGTCCTGGCGCGCGCGCCCGGCCCCCGACCGGACTGGGGTGCCATCCGCCAGTGGCGGGCGACAGGCTCAGTTCTCGCTGGTCAGCAAGGAGTTGAGCTGTCGCCGGGAGGTGATGTCGAGTTTCCGGAAGATCTTGTTGAGGTGGTACTCGACGGTCGACTGCGTGATGAAGAGCCGGGTCGCGATCTCGGTGTTGGTGCTTCCGTGCGCGGCGAGGGTGGCGATGCGCCGTTCCTGCGGAGTGAGGTCGTGCTCGGTGAGGTCGTGCGGGGAGCGGCCGGCCCGCTTGCGGGGGTGCGCGCCGGTGGCGAGGAGCTCGGTCCGGGCCCGCTCGGCGAAGGCGGCTGCCCCCATGTCGGTGAACATCCGGTACGCGTGGCCGAGTTGGGTCCGGGCGTCGGTGCGGCGTTTGCGCCTGCGGAGCCATTCACCGTAGAGGAGGTGGGTGCGGGCCAGTTCGGTGCGTACCTGGGTGCGGTCGAGGAGGGTCAGGGACTGGGCGAAGTGGCGTTCGGTCCGGTCGTGGTCGGCCGAGACCAGGGCCCGGCAGCGTTCCAGGAGTCCCAGGGCCCAGGGCGTGCCGGCCGGCAGGGCGCGTTCCTCGAGGCGGGTGAGGGCCTGTCGGGCCGTGGGCCGGTCGCCAGAGCGGGTGGAGGCCTCGATGAGATCGGGCAGGGCGCGGGGGGCGCCTCCGGGGTTGTCGGCGTCGAAGGTGACGCGCGCGTGGGCGGCGGCCTGGACGTAGTGCCCCAGGCTGAGTTCGAGGACGGTCAGGCTGTTCCGGGCCCAGTCGGCCAGACCGCCGTGCGCGTGCCGGCTGGCGAAGTCGCGTACGAGGAGGTCCGCGGCCGTGCGGGCCGCCGATTCCTGGCCGCTCCAGGCCAGGAGCTCCACACGGTAGGCCAGGCCGGGGGAGGGCTGGCCGATGACGGCGGCGAGGTCCTGTGCCTCGTCCAGGCACGCGGTGGCGGTGGCGAACCGGCCGGCCCGGAGTTCCCAGGTGGACCGGACCAGCAGGGTGGAGCGCAGTGCTCCCAGCGCGCCGATGGCGCGCTCGTGTGCCTCCACGAGCCGGGCTGCCTCCGCGCCGCCGGTCTCGTCCCAGACCTCCTCGGCGGCGTAGAGGGCCAGGGTCGCCGCGCGTAGGCCGTGTCCGACCACGTCGGTGTCGCGTTCCAGGGCGGCGAGTGCGGCCTGGAGGAGAGGCAGGGCGGCCTGGTAGCCGCCGTGCATCCGCAGGGCGAAGCCTTCGAGGAGGAGGTCGGCGCTGCTGGGGAGGGCGGCCGGCTCAGGTGCCGCGGGCACGACCGCCGTGGTGACGGCCGGCGGGGCGGCAACTGGCGGGGCGGCGGCTCGCGGGGCGGCGAACGGTGAGGCCACGGTCAGCGTGGTCACGGCCGAGGCCTCGGCCGACGGGGCGACGACCGCTGGTGCCAGGGCCGCCGGCGCCGGAGCCGCCGGTACCAGGGCACGTGGGGTCACGGTCTGCGCGAACAGGGCGGGCGGTGCCAGAGTTGGCGGGGTCGCGGCCGGCAGGTTCGTGGCCACGGCCGGTGGGGTCGGGACCACGACCGGAGCAGGCAGCGCCGACGGGCTCGGGGCCAGCGGGCTCAGGGCGGGTGAGGTCAGGATCGTCACGCCGAGTTCCTCGCGGGTCGTCGCGTCGTGTACACCGCACAGCACGGCCAGGAGTCCTTCCAGCAGGATGGACCGGGCCAGAGCGCGGTCCGTGTCCGCGACCACGCCGGCCGCGGCCAGCAGCGGCGATCCCAGGCCCGCGAGCCGCCCGAAGTAGATGTCGGTGGTGGCCTGGGTGAGCAGGGCACGGGCCCGCAGGACGGTGTCGCCGCCGGCCAGGAGCGGCTGGGCCTGCGCGAGGAGGGACTGGGCGGTAGCGGGATCGCCCATCACGAGATGGGCTCGAGCGGCCTCGACGAGCCGCACCGCCCGGTTGGCCTGGGAGAGCTGTGCCGCTCGGGCCAGGAGGGCGGCCCGTTCGGCATAGCCGCCGCGCCCGCGGGCCAGTTCCGCCGCCGCGACCAGTTCGTCGGCCACCTCGTCGTCGAGCCCGACAGTCGCCTCGGCGCGGTGCCAGGCCCGCCGCTCGGGGTTGCGCAGTGCATCGCTGACAGCGGCGAGCGCGGCGTGGACGCGCCTGCGCTCACCGGCCGGGGCGCTGCGGTAGACGGCCGAGCGGATCAGCGGGTGCCGGAACTCCAGCAGCCGCCCGCCGGTGAGCACGCCCGCGGATACCGCCGCGTCCGCGGCCTGCGCGAAGACGCCCAGTTCCGCCGCCGCCCGCCACAGCAGCAGCGCGTCCTCGGGCGGCGCGGCCGACAGCAGTACCAGGAAGGTCCGGGTCTCCGGAGGCAGGCCCCGCACCAGACGTCCGAAGTGGTTCTCCAGCCGGGCTCCCACCGGCAGCGGTTCGAGCAGCGGGGCCGTCCCGGCCAGGTGCGCGGGGCTCAGCGCCTGGGCGCTCTCCATCAGTGCCAGGGGGTTGCCGCCGGCGTCGGCCACGATGCGCGCGGCCACCGCCGCGTCCACCCGCCCCTCCACGCTGTGCCCGAGCAGCTCGTGCGCCTGGGCGCCGGCCAGTCCGCCGACCGTCAGAGTCTCCAGCCCCTCGAACGCGCCTGGTCCGCCAGGTTCCTCGCGGCCCGCGACCACCAGGCCCAGAGCCTCCGCGCCCAGCCGCCGGGCCACGAACGCCAGCGCGTCGCGGGACTCGCGGTCCAGCCACTGCACGTCGTCGACCAAGCACAGCAGCGGCCGTGCCGAGGCGGCGTCGGCCAGCAGCGTCAGGGCGGCCATACCCACCAGGTAGCGATCGGCCCGAGGCGCGGCCAGCATCCCGAACGCGGAGGCCAGCGCCTCGTGCTGGGGAGCCGGCAGCGACTCCAGACCGTCCAGGAAGGGCCGCAGCAGACGGTGCAGGCCCGCGAATCCGAGCCGCGCCTCGGACTCCGTCCCGGCGGTGCGTACGACCCGCAGGTCGTTCGAGGTCTCAGCGAGGTGGTCCAGCAGCGTGGTCTTGCCGATACCGGCCTCGCCGACGACGACGAGCGCCGCGCTCATACCGTCACGCACGCCCGCGACCAGGTCGGACAGGACCCGCAGTTCCTCGTGTCGACCGGTGAGCGGAACCCGGCGGGTGCGGGCTCCGGCCCGGGAGCGTCCAGTCATTCCCCCAGCAGACCACCCCGGGGGCCCCGGGACCCTGGGGGCCGACCCTAGTGTGACCCCGACGTGCCGCCGAGACGCCGCCGACGTGCCGCTGCCTCCGCCGCTGCGATGCCGTCAGGGCTGCGGGGTCCGGAGCGCCTGTGCGAGGTGGCGGCGTGAGGTGATGCCGAGCTTGGCGTAGATGTTCGACAAGTGGTACTCGACGGTCTTGTGGGTGACGTAGAGCTCCGTCGCGGCCTCCTGGTTCGTCTTTCCGCCGGCGATGAGGTGGGCGACCGACAACTCCCGCTCGGTCAGAGCGAGTACGTGCTGCCGGGCGTGGGCGGGAGCGGTGAGTCCCATGGCGGCGAGGTCCGTCTCGCAGCGCCGCAGGAACGGTTCTGCCCGCAGGGCGTCGAATCGGTCGTGGGCCGACTTGAACCACCGTGCGGCCTCCCGCCGGGAGCCGGTCCTGGTCGCCACCAGGAGCCTGCCGTAACCGTGTTCCAGCATCGCGCGGAACAGCGGGGCGTCCTCGCCGGCGTCACCGGCCCCGCCGGTCTCGACGGGGCTCCCGGCGGCGTCGGGTCCCTCGGTGCCGTCCGTCTTCCCGCCCAGAGCCTGGGCGTAGATCGCCAGCGCCTCACGCGGCCGCCCCTGGGCTTCAGCGAGTTGGCCGCTGAGCCGGGCTCCCACGACCCGCAGATATCCACTGCCGTCGTAACCGCGCCAGAAGTCGTCGAGGGCCCAGGCGGCGGCCGCCAACCGTCCCGTCCCGGTGAGCGCTTCGACCAGCAGGGACTGCTGCCACAACCACAGGGGCTTGAACCGCAGGCGTACCCGATCACTCTCGGCCCCGGCCTCGGCTCCGGTCACCGGCTCGACCAGCGGAGCCAACGACCTCACCATGGCGGCGTGGTCACCCCGGGCCTGCGCCAGCACCGCCCCCGCCAGTCCGGCGTACACACGCTCCGCCGGTGGATCTCCCAGCATCCGGTTGATCCGCTCCAGGGCCTCGACGGACTCCTGGGCCGCCTCCCAGTGCCCGCGCCCCGCCTGTACGCACACGGCCGCGAACCACGTGGCCGCGTCGCCGAGGACGTGGTCGTGGGCCGCGGCGATCGCGAGCGCCCGGTCCGCCGCGCTCTCACTGGCACTCCAGTCACCCGCGAGGTACTCCACCACCGCCAGCAGCGACGACGACAGATGGCTGAGCTTGGACCCCGCGCCCAGCCGGTCGCGGTGCGCCACGGTGACCAGATCGGCCCGCGCCGCGGCCAGCCGGCCCAGGAACAGGTGCATGACACCACGGGTGGCCAGCGTCGCGAGCTGGTCGTTCGACGCCTCGGCGGCCTCGACGGGAAGGTGCGCCAGGTCCAGCAGCGCCGCACCGGGCCCCTGGTCCCACATCCGGCCCGTGGCCAGCACCGCGCGGATGAAATCGGACGTGCCCGCGTCGAGGTCACCGATCGCCAGCGTCTTGCCCGCGATGTCGGCCGTCCGCGCGCCCCGGCACTGCCGGATCGTGATGACGGTCAGAAACGTACCGGCCAGGAGCGCCACCCAGCTCGCGTCCGGATCGGCGAGCGCCTCCTGCCAGGCCTCGGTCAACCGAGCCTCGGCCACGGCCAGCCGGCCCTCCAGGAGGTCCATGACCCCCAGCACACAACTGCGCAGCGTTCCCTCCGCGCACTCCTCCACCTGCGTCCTCAACCGCACGGCGGCCCACGGCTGCAAGGTCAGCAGCCACTGCGCACAGGCCGTGAGCAGACGCCGCTCCCGTTCCAGGCGGTCGTCGGACAACGACGATGCCCACAGCAACCGGGTGGCGGCCAGGGCGTTGCGGCCGGCGAGGGCCTCGGCGTTCGCCGAACGCTCCAGGTCGGCCGCCAGAGCAGGGTCATCGGACGTGGCCGCGGCCACACGATGAGCCCAGGCCGCCCCCGAACCCACCACCTCGGCCGCGGCGGTGTGCAGCGCGCGCCGTCGCTCGGGACCGATCCCCGCGTAGACCGCGTCCCGCTGCAACCCGTGCACCAAGGCCACCGGCCCCACGGAATCCGCCGGCCACCACCGCACCAGACCCGCCGCCAGCGCCGGTTCGAGCGCCCGCACGGCGTCGTCCACCCCGGCCACCCGCGCCACACCCACCAGGGGGAACTTGCCGTCCAGCACCGCCAGCGCCTCCACCAGGGCCACCGAATCGGCGGGAAGGCGCCCCAGTGCGGCCCCGATCCCCGCCCGCAGCGACTGGTGGACCGGCCACCGCCGTACCGACTCGTCGCCCAGCACCTGAAGCGGTACCTCCGCCAGGACCGTGCGGACGTAGAGGGGATGGCCCTTCGTGTAGCCGTGCAGCCGTGTCACCAGCTCCGGTGTCACACGCACCGCCAACAGGCGCCGGGCCAACTGGTCGACCTCGTCCTGTCCGAGTCCGCCGACCTCGACCCGCGCCGCCCGGTCGACGGACCGCACCAGCCGTTCCAGCGCCTCCACGCTCTGCTCGCTGTCCGTACGGGTCGCCATCAGCACCAGCACCCGGTCGGCCCAGAGCCGGCGCACCACGAATCCCAGCACCTGCGAGGACAGCGGATCGGCCCAGTGCGCGTCGTCGACGACGACCGCGACCCCGCCCCCGGACTCCTGCAGCGCACCCAGCAGCAGCAACAACTGCCCGCCCAGGGCGTGGGGCGACACCCCCGCCGCGTCCGGCCGCGCCAGCAGCGGGAACCGGGCCGCCAGATCCCTGTCCACCCGCCTCGCCAGCTGGCTCAGCACACCACCGGGCAGATCGGTCTCCGAGGGATCGCCCACCGCCCACAGCACCGTGAAGTCCTCCAGCGAGGAGACCACCCGGCGTATCAGAGCGCTCTTGCCGATCCCCGCCTCACCCTCGACGACCGCCAGCCACGCCTCACCGCCGCGCACCTTGTCCACACACGCCGCGAGCCGCTCGGACTCGGACCGCCGCCCGACGAAAACCTCACGTTCATCGTTCGCGCTCGCGTCGGACGCACTGCCGGCCACGCTCATGCCTTGGTCTCCCAGAGAGGTCGGATCGGTGCGTGCGCCGCAGGTGCGAGCGAGATCATCTTATCGTCGACGCCATTGTCGGGGCGGGGAGTTGAGGAGTGATCCCACCGGTCGGACGCGTGCTCGTCCAGAGCTGAGCTTGCTGTTCAACCACCGGCGTTTGGCGGGGTCACGGCAACGGTGACCTGGGCGGTCCAGGACCCGGGTTCCCGGGGCGGATCCCAGGTCACGTCGACGCGTACTTCGTGGAAGTCGTGTGCGAGTCCCACCACCACGGCCACCGCGGCGGCCCGTGCCTTGGCTGGGCCGGCGTTGACCGGAACGTCGGCGAGGCGCCCGCAGAGCATCCCGCCTTCCAGGGTGAGGACACTGTGACGCCGGCCTTCCGGCGTCGCGAGCAGGACGATGCCCTTCGGCATACCGAAGGGCGGTCGTCTCTTCGTCTCCCGCTTTCGCCTCGCCATGGAGCCATCCAACCTCGTCGGGTTCCTGGCGGTTCAGGCGGGCGGGGCTCCTGATGAGTCGGTGATCCTTCTCGTCGGCAATGGCTCTACCGGTAAAGGCCGGTGCTCGCGCTGACCGGCCGTCACTCGGCAGCCGAGTTCTCCTTCCGCCACCTCCACCGCCAGAGCTCGTCGGCCCGGTGGTCGTGCTCGAATCCGTCACCGAGAGGCCCCACCCGCTCGATCGCCTCGGCAGTGCGCGGGTCGTCGCGCAGGGCGAGACCGTAGGCGGCTTCCAGACGCACGAGTTGGCTGTCCTCGCCGAGCAGCCCGGCCAGGACGTCGGCGACTGCGGACGTACGGTCCCGGGAGCCGGCCAGTGCCGCCACGGCCGCACCCCGTGAATCGGCATCCGGCTCCTCGGTCAGCAGGAGCAGCGCTCGGGTGATCTCCGAGAGGAGGTCGTCGTCTCGCATGCTCGCCGTACACGCCCTGAGCCGCACCTCGGCGTCCGGGTCGCGCATGAGGGTGAGCAGGGCGGCCCTGGCCGCCGGGGTGCGGGGAACGTCGTCCGCAGAGAGGGCGTAGGGCACTTCGCGGCGTACGCGCGGGTCGGGATGGTCGCAGTAGCGCAGGCCGATGGCTTCCTGGCCCGGATGGTCGCGGCCGGTGAAGGCGTCGAGCACCTTCGCGAGCATCTCGCCGTCCGTTTCCTCGGCCGCCCATGCGGCCAGGAGTTCGCTCTCCTTCTTCTCGTAGTAGGGGCTGGTGTCGAGCAACCCCCGCATCCGAAGGTAATCCACCACGAACCGGCGATGCGCCGGGTCACGGTCGTGACGATGGGCCACCACGGCCGACCAGGTCTCAAGGCTGCGGCGCTGGGTGAGGATCCAGCAGACCGTCGACCAGTTCACATGGTCCTCGTCATGCCGGCCGACAGCACGGGCGATCAGTTCGTCGACGGGGGTCAGGATGCGGAAGGCCCACTCCAGCGACGTCAGGATGGCCCCGTGGCCAGCTCGTACGTTCAGGCCGCCGAGTGAGACCAGATCGACCCAGTCGTACTCGCCGTCCTGAACGCGGACCGTCGTGGCCGGACCCGGCGCGCCCGTCCTGCGCCGCAGTTCCTCGACCGCGCCCGTCTCGTACCAGTCCCGGGCCAAGGCGAGCAGCCGTTCACGGGCGGCTTCCGAAAGTCGCAGCCGGGGCTCCTTGCCCAGCACCGCCGAGAAAACCGCCGGAGAGCCACTGTCGACGGCGCGCCACAGCGGCGTGGTCCCGTCTGGCAACACCCGGTCAGCATCCGCACCGCCCTCCATCAACGCCTCGGCCACCGGCGCGTCGCTAGCCGCCACGGCCCCGCACAGCACCGGCAGTTCGCCCACGTCGACCGCGTCCGGATCCGCGCCCCTGTCCAACAGATCCCGCACCGCCTCAGCGTCCCCCGCCCGAACCGCCGACCTCAGCCGACCGTCGAATTCCGTCTCGCCCACGCTTCCGTCCCCCATTCCGAATCACATCACCAGCCCGCCGAGGAGAGCCCGCGAGGCGGGCGGCGTACTGTGGCGGGAGCGACGATCAGGTGCCGGATGCGGTCCTGGTCCGTCGACCCGGCCCGCCAGCCCGGCACCGGCACCGGCACCGGCAGCAGATCCTTCACCAGAGCCCACTCGGTATCGCTCATGTCCGAGCCGTACCGGGGCCGACGATCCGGCCGGTCGGCCGCGTTAGCGAACCTGTGGGCGAGACAGTCACACCCACGAGTGGACGAACTGGACTCGGCAACCGCGCCCACGCGACACTTCGACAACAGGGCCTCTTGCTTCTCGCTGGACTCGACATCCGCGAGCTACCAAGAGGCCCTTCTTCCATGCCCGCACACAGAACAACTCACCCGAATCAGGGCCCTGTTCGAACCCTGCCGATCACACGGCCGGATAGAGAACAGCCAATCAGACGTAGCCCGGTCCCTGTAACGCTCTGGCAGGGACCGGGTTTCCTGTTTGTACGCCCGCTTCCACACCCCAAGAGATACGGTGGCCGGCGCAGAACGGACGGTCCCAGGCACGGTCGTCGTCCAGCTGCTCCCCCACAATGTCCTGCACCAGCCCTCCGCAGGGCACTGCGCCATGGCCTCATGTGGGACCCTTCACACCCGCTGGGTGAGGCTTGCTACGCCTCGGCGTGAACGATGGTGTCAGACCCTTCCGCGGCAACAACGCGGATCCCTTCCTCTTCATCGCAGAGCAGTGACGCGTGGCGCACACGCATCTCCCATTCCGGCGGCCAGCAGGTCGTGTCGTCCCAGAGGATTCCGTCCAGCAGCAGCCCTTCCAGCTGGGCGTTCGTGAGATCCGCGCCGACGAAGTCGTTGCTGGCCTGCTCAACTTCGGCGACAGCCTTCGCCAGAGCAGTCGCCTCTTCGCAGCCGCGTGCCAGATCGTCCATCAGGTCCTGGGCGATTGCGTTGACCCCGAACAGGTATGAGCGGCCAGCGGTTTCAAGCGCCTCGATGGTTGGGGCGAGTTCTTCGTCCAACAGTTCCCGGATGCTGTGGAGTTCACCGCTGAGCCGTTCGGCAGGGCTGGCAAGTGTTTCCTCCACAGCGCCGAGGTAGTCCGGGCGGTCAGGAAACTGCAGGCGCCGGTTCGACTCCGGCAGTTGAGAGATGCCTTCGAGATGGCCCCGCAGGTTGTCCAGCACGGTGTCCACGTGGCCCATCGGTTGTGCGGTGTCACTCAGAAGGTCACACAAGTCCTGGACGATGCGGACTGCGGCCCGCATGGCCTCGGCCAGGTCACGAGGCCAGTAGAGGCGCACCAGCCGCAACGCTTCCTCACGGTGCTTGACGCGAATGGCGGCGGGGCGGTGCGACAAGGCTCCCCGCTCGGTCAGATGGGCTTGGAGCGCGGTGTTGCGCTGGGCCAGGGCGTCGCAGACGTCCCTGGAGAGGCGGCGGTTGACGCTGGTCCCCAGAGTGCGGTGCGTCGCTGCCAGGAGGCGGTCCAAGACGAGATCCGGAGAGCGCAGTTCGGGCGGCCCCCCGAGAGCATTGAGACGGTCGTTCACGGCGACGCCGAGATCGTCGTGGACTGCTGTCAGCAAGGCTTCGAGGTCGTCGGTGTGGCGACGGTCGGCCCCGTCAGTACCGCGGGACTCGTTGCCGGTCATGCCTTCCCCCTCTCGTTGACGAAACGTCCTTCCAGGTGCAGGCCCTGCTTCAGGGCCGCTCGAGCGCGCGCAAGGTTTTGGCGGACGGCTGCCTGCGTGGTGCCCATGGCGCGCGCACTCTCCGCCGTGGTGAAGCCGTCCAGGTGCCAGGCCATCGCGGCGCGCTGCTTGGCCGGCAACTGCAGCAGTAAGGAGATCACTCGGCGTTGTTCTTCTCCGAGTTCGGCGGCGTGGGTCGGGGTGTCCCAACGCAGGCTCGTCTGCGGTTCCGGCAGATCCGCGCAGGTTTCTTCAAGTTTCACCTGCTGGCTCACCCAGGACCGCCAGGCGACGGTACGCAGCCAGGCACGGGGGTAGCTGATGGAGACGCCGGGGGCGCACATCTGGGTGAAGGCATCCTGGGCTGCGTCCTGGGCTTCGGTCCAGGACGCCCCGTGCAGGAGCAAGAAGCGGACGAGTGCCGGGTACTGCTCGTCATGCAGTACGCCGGCGAGATGGATGCCTGGTTGCGGGTCCGCAGTCCTCTCGAGGGGCTCGGCCAGATGGAGGTCAGTGCTGAGGGCGTCCTCCACGGTCATCACCCCCGGCACAGCCGTGTGGAACCGCGCCGGAACAGCGGTGAGCGGGGTGGGAAGCCAGAGCGGCCGATGAGGTCAGGCAGCGAAGCCGGTCAGTGTGCGCGGCCTCCGCGATGAGCGTCCTCTCCACGGACGCCTTCACCCTCCCCTGAGCGATCCCCACTATGCCCTTGACGACACTGACTGCCACGGTTACCACCGCTCCCACTATCACAGGCTCCATGCCGCACTCTTCCCTTTGCCAACGAGCACCCGGTTCTGCCGCGTGCACCACAACAGTGCTGATTTCTGGGCCAGTTGTGACATCCGGCTGGTCACGCGGGTGGAGCGCAGCATCGAGGGCTCCCCGACGCGTCACGCGTCCCGTACGAACGGCCCCGTACTCCCCGTTCCGGCCCGACCTCGATATAGCCCTGGCGGGTTGAGCTACCTGCTGTTGCCGGCGCCGCCCGAAGGCGCCTCCCAGGGTCGGTAGGCGCGCATGTCAGCACGCAGCCCGGGCGGTGCCCGCGGTCTCGGTCAGCCTCCCCGGTGCATTGTGAGCGCCGGCGATGAACGGCTCCGTGACCGCCGTCGTCCCAGTCCGTCGCAGCCGCACCCGCTTGTTGGGCCGCACCGGGAAGGGAGTGCCGCTCCTCACTCGTGCTCTGTCGGTATCGGCCGGACCGACGCGGGGCATGGCTGGAGTGCGGCTGTGTCCCGGTAGGAGCGGGTGCAGCGGGTGGCGGCGTCGAAGGTGAGGCCGAACCTGGTGGTCAGGGCGGTGTGGTGGGTGAGGAAGAGGTGAGGGTTGGCAGGGTGCGGCCAGCGGTGGCTGCGGTCGGCAAGGCAGGCGGCCAGGCGTAGGCGTACCGGTTCGGCCAGGCGGATGGTGCGGCCGGGCAGGGACAGCCGGCCGTCGTCGAGGCGGCGGGCGTCGTCCAGGGGCGGACGGCGGATCTCGCCGGGCGCAGGGCGTGGAAGGCAAGCAGGGCGGTGATCGCTGCGCGGTCGTGGACGGTCGGAGTACGCGTCAGCTGACCCGAAGACCGACCGCCAGCGTCAGTTCAAGAACCCGGTGTGGCGATGCGAGATCCGGGAACAGCTCCCGCAGCTGCGACATCCGGTACCGGACTGTCTGGGGATGGACGAACAACGCCGCCGCCACCTCGTCCCGCCTGCCCTGGTGCAGCAGCCACGCCCGCAGCGTCTCCTCCAGCCGCTGTGCGGTCGAGGCAGGCAAGGTCCGCAACGGTGCCAGGGCTCGGGCACGCAGGTCTGCGAACGCGTCCATGTCGGCGCTCAGCACCAGCTCGGGCAGGTGGTCCTCGGTGTCGCGAATATCAGAGGAGAGGGAACGCGCGCGTACGGCTCGTGCGTACGAGTCGGACGCACGAGTCCATGGCCGGGCCGGGCCGACCACGGCGGTGCGGTCGGTCAGCTGCCGCAAGAGACGTGATCGGTCGGCATCGGGGACGAGCAGCACACCGGTGGCGTCCGGCAGATCGTCGAGGACGAGGGTGCTCGGGTCGAGCGCGCGGTAGGCGGGCCGGGCCTGGGCGGCGGGCAGCAGGACCGCGGTCAGCGAAACCGGAGGCTGCCACCCGGCCCGTTGAACAGAGGCCAGCAGCACGTCCTGGCTCGCGCCGGCGAGGAGGTCGCGGGCCAGGTGTTCCAGGTGGCGCTCGTGGTCCCTGCCCCGGGCGGCCAGTTCGTCGGCGTGGCCCGCGGCGCTCGCGGCGGAGAGCTCGTCGATGTAGGCGAAGGTCAGCTCGGCGAACTTGGCGACCTCGGCGGCGGGCAGACCTGCGGGTACGGCACCCGCTGCCAGGCATCGCCAGGCCACGCGGGCGCCGACGCGGTAGGCGCTGAGCAGGGCGTCCATCGAACGGCCGTCGCGCACCTCGCCGCGGCCCAGCTCGTAGGCCGCGTCACCGGCGTCGCCGCCTGTGGCGTTCCCGCTCGCGCGGTCCAGGTAGTGCCCCAGGGCGGTGCGGACGGCTCGGCGGATGGTGGCGCCCATGTGACCCGAAAGGGCGTTGGCGTAGGGAGGGACCTCGTCGATGATCGCCTGGACGACCTCGTCGGCGGTGCTCTTCAGCGCGGCCCGAAGGGCGGTGACCGTCGTCTCATCCAGGGCCAGTTCGCTGGCCCTCCGGATTGCATGGCTCACGTTTCTATTCCCTGCGAACAATTCAGCCGACCAGATTTACGTCCTGCGGTCAGGACTTTACGCCTTGAGGCGCAGCAAGCTGGAGTCATGACGAGTACAGCCCTTCGCAGCAGGGCGTGGAAACTGCTGGAGATGGTCACGACGCCGCTGCTGCCGTCGGACTACCTCGACCTGGTCAGCCCGCTGCGTGCGGGCGCCGACCTGCGGGGGCGCATCGAGGCCGTGCACCCCGAGACGAGTGACGCCGCGACCATCGTGATCAAGCCGGGGCGGGGCTGGCGCGGCCACACGGCCGGTCAGTACGTGCGGATCGGGGTCGACGTCGACGGGGTGCGCCTGTGGCGCGCCTACTCCCTCACCTCGCCGACAGACCGCCAGGACGGCCGCGTCACGATCACCGTGAAGGCGATCCCGGACGGCAAGGTCAGCAACCACCTGGTCCGCAGGGCGAAACCGGGCACGCTGATCCAGCTCGACCAGCCGACCGGTGACTTCGTGCTGCCGCAGGCCAAGCCCGCCAAGGTGCTCTACCTGACGGCCGGCAGCGGCATCACGCCCGTGATGGGCATGCTGCGCGACACCGAGTTCGACGACGTCGTCATGGTCCACTGCGCGCCGCAGCCGCAAGACGTGATCTTCCGCAACGAACTGCACGACCTGGTCGCGGACAAGAAACTGCGGCTCACCGAGGTGCACACCGACACGGACGGCATGCTCGACATCGCCCGCCTCGACGAACTCGTGCCCGACTGGGCCGAGCGCGAGACCTGGGCCTGCGGGCCCGCGGGCCTGCTCGACGCCGCCGAAGAGCACTGGGCCGAGCACGGCGTCCAAGAGCGCCTGCACACCGAACGCTTCCGCCCCGGCATCGTCGTCGCCGGCGACGGCGGCGAGGTCACGTTCAGCGCCACCGGCAAGACCGTCGACGCGGACGGCGCCACGCCGTTGCTGGACATCGGCGAGGAGGCCGGCGTGCTCATGCCCTCCGGGTGCCGCATGGGCATCTGCTTCGGCTGCGTCACGCCGCTCAAGGCGGGCGCCGTCCGCGACCTGCGCACCGGCGAGATCACCGAGGCCGAGCCGGGCGTCCTCATCCAGACCTGCGTGTCCGCCGCGGCGGGCCCCTGCGACATCGAACGGTAGGAGCACCTTGACCGCCATCGACCCCACCGCCCACCTGACCGCGGAGCAGATCGAGGAGCTGGGCCGCGAGCTGGACGCGATCCGCGACGAGGTGATCGCCGGCCGCGGCGAGAAGGACGCCGCCTACATCCGCAAGGTCATCTCGGCGCAGCGCAAGCTCGAGCTGGTCAGCAGGGGCGTGCTGCTGTTCTCGATCTTCCCGCCCGCGTGGCTGCTCGGCACCGCCGGGCTGTCCGTGGCGAAGATCATGGACAACATGGAGATCGGCCACAACATCCTGCACGGCCAGTGGGACTGGATGCGGGACCCGAAGATCCACTCCACCACCTGGGAGTGGGATCACGTCTCGCCGTCCGAGCAGTGGAAGCACTCGCACAACGAGCTGCACCACACGTACACCAACGTGATCGGCAAGGACAACGACCTCGGCTACGGCATCATGCGCGTCGACGAGGACCAGAGGTGGCACCCGTTCCACCTCGGCCAGCCGCTGTGGAACTTCATCAACGCCTGCTTCTTCGAGTACGGCATCGCAGCGTACGACCTGGAGCTCGGCAAGAACCTGCACAAGCGCCGCCGCAAGAACCCGGAGTTCCGCGCGCGGGCCAAGGCCGTGGGCCGCAAGATCCGCAAGCAGGTGCTCAAGGACTACGTGATCCACCCGCTGCTGTCGGGCCCGTCGTTCCTCCCCACGCTCGCCGCCACGTTCACCGCGAACCTGGTCCGCAACGTCTGGACCCACTCGGTGATCATGTGCGGGCACTTCCCCGAGGGCGTACAGGTCTTCGAGCGCCGGTCGATCAGGGGCGAGACGCGCGGCCAGTGGTACCTGCGCCAGATGATGGGCTCGGCGAACATCAGCGGCAGCAAGGCCATGCACTTCATGACCGGCAACCTGTCGCACCAGATCGAGCACCACCTGTTCCCGGACCTGCCGAGCAACCGGTACGCCGAGGTCGCGGTGAAGGTGCGCGCGCTGTTCGAGAAGTACGAGCTGGAGTACATCACCGGCCCGCTGCCCAAGCAGGTGTTCTCCGCGTGGCACAAGGTCTTCCGGCTCTCGCTGCCGAACAAGAAGCCCAAGGTCAAAACGCCGGACCGCGAGCAGGAGCTCGTCGCCGCCTGATTCCCGGTATCGGTTCAGATCTCTCGGCCGTACCGGCGGCACCGCCGGGTCCGGTGAGATCCGTTGCGGACGGTGGGCGGCCGCGACGCCAGACCGTACGACACGGGATCCGGGGCAGTCGGTGCTCCGCGACGTCGGCACCACCACCGTGCACCCCTCGGCCGGTGTCCGCTCGCCCGCTGACCCGGATGAGTGGAATACCAGGTGGCCCTGCTCACGAGAACGGGTTCTGACTCGGGTTCTGTGGAGGGGTCACGGTGAGTGGGCGAGCCGCTGCCGCATCGGATGCGCTCGGAGCCGGGGTGAGGTGAGCTCCAGGGCCCGGTTGTCCTGTCCGGAAGCCATGCGGTCGAGCCATCGTTCCTACCAGGCCAGAAAGTCCGGGGCGGAGAAGACGTACGGGCCCCAGAAGCCGTCTGCGTTGCCTGGAGCCGCTGTTCATGGCCGACAGCGGTCACGGATACGTCAGGAACCCGCGCGGGTGCCGTCATTGAGGGCCGCGCGGTGTGGCGGGACCGCTCCTGCCCCAGGAGCCGGACTCGACGCAGCGGCATCGCCCACCCCGCCGAGGTCGCTCAGACGTACTCCGTCGCCGCGTCCAGCAACCAGTCCGCCAGATAGCCTGCGAAGGACGAACGGACCAGTACCCAGAACCCGGCCCTGGGTTCGTCCCGGGCGACCAGGACGACCTGCGTGCGGCCCAGGGTCGTCTGGGCGCAACGGCCGGAGCCGAAGGCCCTCGGATGCAGATCCAGCGCACAGCCGTGCGCCAGCAGATCGCGGGCGCGGGGACCTGCCACGAGGATCGTGGTGCGCTGGGCGGAGACGTCGGTGACGGAGACGGGCTCGTCTCCCGCTGCCTCCCGGATCCGGTGCTCCAGGTCCCGTTCGCTGCCGGTCGGGCCGGTCACCAGCCATTCGTCCGGACCGAGCCACAGCACGGTCGGTTCCCCGGCGCGTACGACGGTGTTGGGTTCGAGGGGCAGTTGCAGGCCCAGTGCGAGCCCGACGGCGTCCGCCGCCGCTCCCTTGGCGTCGAGGCGCAGGTTGATCTGGGCCAGGAACGGCAGTTCGGCCAGCCGGATCGCGCCTCCCGACGTGCGGGTCACGGCGGCCAGGCGGTCCGCGGCCTGCGACAAGGGGCTGCGGAGCGGGGCGGTCAGGGCGGTGTCAGCCATCGCGGCGGGCTCCCTCGGGGTCGTAGAGGACGGGGCTTGCGACGGTCACCGGGACCAGCCGGTCACCGACGGGGGCGTACAGCCGCTCGCCGATGCGGTCACGGCCGCCCTTGATCAGGGCGAGCGCGAAGGTCCGGCCGAGGGCGGCACTGCGGTAGCTGGAGGTGACGTGGCCGAGCATCGGGACGGGCGGTGCGGGCAGCTCGCTGTCGGCGACCAGGTGAGTGCCCTCGGGGAGGAAGACGGCCGGGTCCACAGGGAGCAGGCCGACGAGGTGCTTCCTGTCGGGGCGGACGGTGTCGGCGCGGGCGTAGGAGCGCTTGCCGATGAAGTCGGGCTTCTTCTTCGACACCGCCCAGCTCATGCCCAGGTCCTGCGGGGTGACCGTGCCGTCGGTGTCCTGACCGATGATCGGGTAGCCCTTCTCGGCACGCAGGACGTGCATGGTCTCGGTGCCGTACGGGGTGATGCCGTGCGGGGAACCGGCCTCGTGCAGTGCCTGCCACAGGGTGAGTGCTTCCCAGGGTGACACGTTGATCTCGTAGGCGAGTTCGCCGGAGAAACTGATCCGGCACACCCTGGCCCCGATGCCCGCGACGGTGGTCTCCCGCCATGCCATGAACGGGAAGTCGTCGTTGGCCACGGCCAGTTGGGGTGCCAGCGCGCCGAGGACGTCGCGGGAGCGGGGGCCGACGAGGGCGACAGTGGCCCACTGTTCGGTCACGGATGTGCAGTGGACCTTCAGTTCGGGCCACTCGGTCTGCAGCCACTCCTCCATCCAGTCCAGTACGACGGCCGCGTTTCCGGTCGTGGTGGTGACCAGGAAGCGGTCCTGGGTGAGGCGGATGACGGTGCCGTCGTCGAAGACCATGCCGTCCGGGCGGCACATCACGCCGTAGCGGATCATGCCGACCTTCAGGGTGCTCATCATGTTGGTGTAGAGCAGGTCGAGGAAGACGCCCGCGTCCGGGCCCTGTACGTCGATCTTGCCGAGGGTGGAGGCGTCCATGAAGGCCACGCCGTCGCGGGCGGCGGCGCACTCGCGCAGGACCGCGGCTTCCCTGTCCTCGCCGTCCTGCGGGTAGTACCAGGGGCGCTTCCACTGGCCGACGTTCTCGAAGAGGGCGCCGTGCGCGACATGCCACTCGTGGATGGCGGTCGTGCGGACCGGGTCGCTCAGGACGCCGCGGTCACGGCCGGCGAGCGCCGCGAAGGAGACCGGCGTGTACGGCGGCCGGAACGTGGTCGTGCCGAGCGCGGAGATGTCCACACCGAGCAGCTCGGCGACGACGCCGCCGGCCAGGAACCCGGAGGTCTTGCCCTGGTCGTTGGCGGTGCCCGCCGTCGTGTAGCGCTTGGTGTGCTCGACCGAGCGCAGACCGGCGCCGGCCGCCCGGGCCAGGTCGTCGACGGCGACGTCGCGTTGGAGGTCGACGAAGCGGGGCGAGCCCGGAGCACCGGGGACGACGTACACGTGCATCGCCGGCGTCTGCCGCGGCCGTGCGGCCACCGCCGGCAGGCTGGGCGCCTGCGGGGTGTAGCCCTCGGCCTCGATCGCGCGGGCACCGGCGGCGGCGCCCTGGGCCAGGACCTCGGCCGGATCCAGGGCACCGCTCGCGCTGCCCGCGACCTCGACCGCCTGCCGGCAGGTGTCCGGCACGAAGAAGCCCAGTGCCTCGTCGTACCGCAGCTTGCCGCCCGACTGGCTGAACAGGTGGGCCACCGGGTTCCAGCCGCCGGAGACCAGCAGCAGGTCGGCAGTGAACTCCCGCTGTCCTTCGGACTCTCCGTACGGGGCGACGGTCACCGCGGTCAGCCGCGCGTCGCCCTTCGTGCCGGTGACGGCGTGCCCGGCCATCACCTCGATACCCGCGTGCCGAGCGCGCTGCGCCCACTCTCCCGGTGCGGGGCGGGTGTCGACGATCGCCGCGATGTCCACGCCCGCGGCGGTGAGGTCCAGCGCTGCGTCGTAGGCACTGTCGTTGGTGGTGAGGACGACTGCACGGCGGCCGGGCAGCACACCGTGACGGTTGACGTAGGTGCGGGCCGAGGCGGCGAGCATCACACCGGGGCGGTCGTTGTCCGCGAACGCCAGCGAGCGCTCGTGGGCGCCGGTGGCCAGGACGACGCGACGCGCCCGGATGCGCCAGACGCGCTCGCGGGAGACGTGCTCGGGGGCGTCGGCCCCGAGGTGGTTGGTACGGCGTTCGACGGCGAGGAGATGGTTGTCGTCGTAGTAGCCGAAGACGGTGGTACGGCGCAGGATTCGCACCTCGGGGGCGTTGTCGAGCTGCCCGGTGACATCCGCCACCCAGTCGAGGTGTTCGGCCGTGCCCAGAAAGCTGCCGCCCGGCTCCGGTTGGTCGTCGGCGAGGATGACACGGGCTCCGCTGCGGACGGCGGCCGCCGCCGCAGCAAGGCCGGCCGGTCCCGCGCCGACGATCAGCAGGTCGCAGTGGGCGTGTACGGCGTCGTAGCGGGCGGGGTCCGGTTCGCCGGCGAGGCGGCCCTGGCCGGAAAGGCTGCTCGCGACCAGGCCGTCGTAGAGCTCGACGGTGGTCGCGGGGAGCATCGGCTCGGGGAAGGGCGCCTGGATCTGGACGACCGCGTTGGGCTCCTCCACACCGGCCGAGAAGATGCCGCGGGGGCGGCCGAGTCTGATGCTGGTTCCGGCCTCGATGACGCCGTTGGCGAGGAGGGCGGAGGCGAGGGTGTCGCCTCGGACGCCCTGGTACTCGGTGCCGTCGAAGGTGAAGGTGAGGGGGGTGTCTCGGTGGATGCGGCCGCGGGTGGGGTGACGGAACGGCTGGCCTGGGGCGGAGCCGCTGATGGAGGCAGCACCGCCACCGCTCCCGCCCGTCCCGTCCTGAAGGGGCTCCGTCCCCTGGACCGCCGTCGGCGGTGAAGGGGTCTTGTCCTCGGACTCCACCAGAGGTGGTGCCCCCGGACAGGCTGAGCGCACCGGGCGGGGCCCGGGCGCCGCCGGGCGTTCCTCACCCGCCAGGTACACCGCCAGGATCTCGTTCGTGGCCGTGTCCCGTACCGCGTTGAACCATTTGCGGCAGCCCGCCGCGTGACTCCAGCGCTCGGCGAACGGGCCCTTCGGGTTGTCGCGGAAGAACAGATAGCGGGCCCACTCCTCGTCGGTGAGGGCCGAGGGGTCCTCGGGGTAGGGCACGTGGGCCTGGCCGCCGTAGTGGAACTCGGCCTCGTCGCGGGGCCCGCACCACGGGCAGGGGATGAGCAGCATGGTCGGGCTCCCTAGTGGGCCACCGCGGCAGCGCCGTGCTCGTCGACGAGCGCGCCGGTGGTGAAACGGTCGAGCGAGAAGGGGGCGTTGAGGGTGTGCGGGGCGTCGTGGGCGATGGTGTGGGCGTAGACCCAGCCCACGCCCGGCGTGGCCTTGAAGCCACCCGTGCCCCAGCCGCAGTTGAGGTAGAGATTGTCGACGGGGCTGAGCCCGACGATCGGTGAGGCGTCGGGGCTGACGTCGACGATGCCGCCCCAGGTGCGCAGCACGTGGGCGCGGGCGAAGACCGGGAAGAGCTCGAGGGCCGCGGACATCTGCTCTTCGATGATGTGGAAGGCGCCGCGCTGGGTGTAGGAGTTGTACGCGTCGATGCCCGCGCCCATCACCAGCTCGCCCTTGTGGGCCTGGCTGACGTACACGTGGACCGCGTTGGACATGACGACCGTCGGGTGCACCGGCTCCAGCAGCTCCGACACGAGCGCCTGCAACGGGTGGCTCTGGACGGGGAGTTCGATGCCGGCCATGGCGGCGAGAACCGAGGTGTGGCCCGCCGAGCAGAGCGCGACCTTGCCCGCCGCGATGGGGCCGAGGTTCGTCTGGACACCGACCACGCGGTTGCCGACCAGCTCCAGGCCGGTGACCTCGCAGTTCTGGATGATGTCGATGCCGACGGCGTCCGCCGAGCGGGCCAGGCCCCAGGCCACGTAGTCGTGTTTGGCGATGCCGGCGCGCGGCTGGTAGGTGGCGCCCAGGACCGGGTAGCGCACGTCCGGTGAGATGTTGACGATCGGGCAGATTTCCTTGACGCCGTCCGCGTCGAGCCACTCCGCGTCCACGCCGTTGAGGCGGTTCGCCTCGACGCGGCGCACGCTGTCGCGGACGTCCTGGAGGCTGTGGGCGAGGTTCAGTACACCACGCTGGGAGAAGAGGATCGGGTAGTCGAGCTCCTCCGCGAGTCCCTCCCACAGCTTGAGCGCGTGCTCGTAGATGCCGGCGCTCTCGTCCCACAGGTAGTTGGAGCGGATGATGGTGGTGTTGCGGGCCGTGTTGCCGCCGGCCAGCCAGCCCTTCTCCAGCACGGCGACGTTGGTGATGCCGTGGTTCTTCGCCAGGTAGTGGGCGGTGGCGAGGCCGTGGCCGCCGCCGCCCACGATCACCACGTCGTACGAACGCTTCGGCTCGGGTGTGCGCCAGAGGAAATCCGGGTGGTCCGGGAGGTCGGTGCCTGGGGTGAGGGGGCTCATCGGACGTCTCCGTCTTCTGAAAGGAACGGATACAGCGGGTGCTCGGGGGCCGTCACGTTCATACGGCGTTCGCGTTCCTCTCGGCGGCTTCGACGACATTGGCGAGCAGCACGGCGAGTTCGCGGCTCGCGGCGGATCGCGGTGGTGGTCGTCTTGCCGTCCAGCACCTGAGCGGTCACCGACAGTGCTCCTTGTCTCGGAGTCGGCACTCAGCCACGGAGGCGGGACATGGTCGGGTCGAACAGGGGCTCCTCGGCGACGACCGCCTCGACGCGCCGGTCGAAGTAGCCGATGTGCACGGTGGTGCCGGGGATGGCGAGTTCCGCCGGGAGCCAGGCGTACGCGATGCCCTTGCCGATCGTGTAGCCGTAGGCGGCGCTGGTGACGTAGCCGACGGCGCGGTCACCGTCGTACACCGGTTCCTTGCCCATGACGACGGACTGCGGGTCGTCGATGGTGAGGCAGGTCAGCCTGCGGCGGACTTCGGTCCTACGGTGCTCAAGGGCGGCCTTGCCGATGAAGTCGCCCTTGTCGAGCCTGACGGCGAAGCCCAGGCCGGCTTCGTAGGGGTCGTGCTCGTAGGTCATGTCGGCGCCGAAGGACCGGTAGCCCTTCTCCAGCCGGAGGCTGTTGAAGGCGCCGCGCCCGGCGATGATGCCGCCCAGCGGCTTGGCCGCCTGCCACAGGGTGTCCCACAGCTTCTGGCCCAGGTCGGCGGTGGTGTACAGCTCCCAGCCCAGCTCGCCGACGTAGGAGAGGCGCATCGCGGTGACGGGGACGGAGCCGATGTGGGCGCGCTTGGCGCGGAAGTACTTCAGGCCGTCGTTCGAGAAGTCCGTGTCGGTGAGGGGCTGCAGGACCTTGCGGGCGAGCGGGCCCCACAGGCCGATGCAGCAGGTGCCCGGGGTGATGTCACGGACCTGGACCGTGCCTCCCCCGGCTACCGCTGGGAGGTGGCGGGTGAACCAGTCGAGGTCCAGGTTGCCGTTGGCGCCGACCTGGAAGAGGTCGCGGGCCAGCCGGGCGACGGTGACATCGCTGCGGATGCCGCCGTCCTCGTCCAGCAGGAGGGTGTACGTGACGGAGCCGACGGACTTGTCGATCTTGCTGGTGGACAGCCTCTCCAGGAAGGCGGCGGCACCGGGACCTGTGACCTCAAGGCGCTTGAGGGCCGTCATGTCGTACATCGCGACGCTCTCGCGGGTGGCCTGCGCCTCGGCGCCGACGATCGGGGACCAGTGGCGCGCGGCCCAGTCGTTCGGGGCCGGAATGGAACGGCCCTCCAGCAGGGTCGCGTTGGCCTCGTACCACTGGGGGCGCTCCCAGCCGTTCGCCTCCAGGAAGAAGGCGCCCAGCTCCTGCTGGCGGGCGTGGAAGGGGCTCGTGCGGATCGGGCGCGGGTCCCCGGACGGTTGGAGCGGGTGGAGTATGTCGTAGACCTCGACGAAGTTCTGGCAGCCGCGGGCCAGGACGTACTCGGGGGCGAGCTGGTGCGGTTCGAAGCGGTTGACGTCGCACTCGTGCAGGTCGAAGGACGAGCAGTAGCCGTCGACCAGCCATTCGGCCATGGCCCGGCCGACACCGGCGGAGTGGGTGACCCAGACGGCCTCGGCGACCCAGAAGCCCTTGACGTCCGGGGACTCGCCGAGGAGCGGCTGGCCGTCGGTGGTGAAGGAGAACAGGCCGTTGATGCCCTCCTCGACCTTGGCCTCGCGCGTCGCGGGGAGCAGGGACCGGGTCTCGGTCCAGGCGTCCTCGAAGTCGTCCTCGGTGAACTTCAGGACCGACGGCATCTCGTCGGCCTCGTCCACGGACAGGATGTCGTCGGCGGAGACCGGCATCGGGCGGTGACCGTAGTAGCCGATGCCGATGCCGTCGAAGCGGTCGCGGTAGTAGAGGTCGGCGTCCTGGTGGCGCAGGATCGGGCGCACCGCCTCCTCGGTCTGGCCCGCGAGCGCCGGCACCGGGCCGGTCCAGGCGAGTTGGTGGCCGAGCGGGGTGAGCGGAAGGTTCATGCCGACCATGCGGGCGATCTTCGGGCCCCAGATACCGGCGCAGCACACGACGAAGTCGGCGGGGATCTCCCCCTGGTCGGTGAGGACGCCGGTGACGCGGCCCCCGCTCTGCCGGACGTCGAGGACCTCGTGGCGGGCGAGGAAGCGTACGCCGCGCTCGGTGGCCCGGCGGATCTGCGCCTCTACCGCGAGGACGGCCTTGGCGAGGCCGTCGGTCGGGACGAGGAGGCCGCCGAGGACCTTGTCCGGGTTGACGAGCGGGTGCTGCTCGACGCACTCCTCGGGGCTCAGCAGCCGGGCCTCGATGCCCCAGGCGGTGATCCAGCCGTGCCGGCGGTGCAGCTCGGCGACGCGCTCGGGGGTGGTCGCCACTTCGAGGCCGCCGACCTGCAGGAAGCAGGGCTTGCCGTCGACGTCGAGGGAACAGAACTTCTCGACCGTGTAGCGGGCCAACTCGGTCATGGTCTTGGAAGAGTTCGTCTGGAAGACCAGGCCCGGGGCGTGCGACGACGATCCCCCGGTGGCCGGCAGCGGGCCCTGGTCGACCACGGTCACCTCGGTCCAGCCGCGCGCGGAGATCTCGTCGGCGAGGGCCGCTCCCACGACGCCTGCTCCGATGATCACCACTCGGGGTCCCGCCATCGCCGCACCTCCGAATCAAAACCGTCGAGTTGCTGTCTGCGCAACACCGTTCAGGTTGCGCAACTCAATGTGCCCGCCGCGGGGAGGGGGTGTCAAGGGGGCCGTGACGTCGGAAAACAGCCCGAAATACCGCCCTGAACACGGCAATGCCCGGCGGGCGGCGCGCACCTGCACGCACCGCCCGCCGGGCATGTCCGACCGGCTTGTGGCCTCGGCCTACTTGATCCAGGCGTCCACCTTGTCCTTGTTGGCGTCCACCCACTTCTTCGCCGCCGCCTCGTCGGACAGCTTGTCCTGGGCGATGTACTTGGCGACCGTGTTCTGGTCCTCGTTCGTCCAGTTGAAGTTCTTCACCAGGTTGTGTGCGGGGCTGCCCGACTTGGCGAACTTCGAGCTGACGATCTTGTCCAGGTTGTAGACGGGATAGTCGCAGGCGACCTTCTCCGCGACGGCGTCACAGCCGCTCGTGTACTTCGGCAGGGAGACCTTCTTCAGCGGCACCTCGGACAGGAACCACTGCGGCTCGTAGAAGTAGCCGATCACCCACTTCTTGTTCTTCTCGGCGTCCCGGAAGGACTGGATGAGCGCGGTCTCGCTGCCCGCGTACACCACCTTGAAGTCCAGCTTCAGGTTCTTCACCAGCGCCTCGTCGTTGGTGACGTACGACGGGTCGCCGTCGAGGAGCTGTCCCTTGCCGCCCGACTCGGACGTCTTGAACTCGGACGCGTACTTGTTCAGGTTCTTGTGGTCGAGGATGTCGGGGTGCGCCTTGGCCAGCCACGGCGGCACGTACCAGCCGATGATGCCCTTGTTGCCGGTCTCGCCGGCCTCGACCGCGGTCTTCTGCTGGGTGATGTACTTCTTCTTCAGGTCGTCGTGGCCCCAGTTCTCCAGGACGGCGTCGACCTCGCCGGTGCCGAAGCCCTGCCAGGCGATCTCTTCCTTCAGGTTCTTCTTGTCGACCTTGCAGCCGAGGTTGTGCTCGGCGACGTACGCGACGACCGCCGCGTCGGCCTCGTAACCCACCCAGGGATTGACCGCGAGGTTGAACGTGCCGCACTTGCCCGAGCTGCCCGCGCTGTTCGAACCCGAGGAGGAGTCGCCGACCTTCGCCCCGCCGCACGCGGTGAGGGTGAGGCCGAGGACGGCCAGGCCGGCCGCGCCGGCTCGCCAGTATCTTGCCATGGTGTCGTGCTCCTTAAGCGCCCGCGCGACGCGCCGCTGCCTGAGTGATCCGGTCGAACATGACTCCGAGCAGTACGATGGCGAATCCCGCCGCAAGCCCCTTGCCGTACAGCTCTCCCTGCGAGAATCCGGCCACGACGTCGTAGCCGAGGGCCCCTGCTCCTACCAGGCCGCCCACAACAACCATCGACAGCACGTAGATCAGGCCCTGGTTGGTCGCGAGCGTCAGGGCACTGCGTGACATCGGCAGTTGGACCTTGGTGATGATCTGCCAGGTGTTGCACCCGGCGGAGGTGGCTGCCTCCACGGTGGTCTCGGGCACGGCCCGGATCCCGTCGGCGATGATCTTCATGGCGACCGGCGCACCGTAGACGATCGCGGCGACGATGGCCGTGAAACGGGTGGCGCCGAACAGCGCGAGGAACGGCACGAGATAGACGAACGGCGGCATGACCTGGGCCGCGTCCAGGGTGGGCCGGATCAGCCGGTCCACGAGCGTGCTGCGCCCCATCCACACGCCGAAGACGACGCCGAGCACCATCACCAGCACCGTGGCGACGAGCGTCGAGGCCAGCGTCGTCATGCCGTCCGACCACACACCCGTACCGACCAGCAGGCCCACGCACACGGCCGTGGTGACCCCGGCCTTCCAACTGCCGAACACCACGCCCAGTGCGACCAGCACCGTGCCGACGAGCCACCACGGGGAGTCGGTGAGCAGCGTCTGGAACGGGTTGAGCAGGCCGTTGGTGACGGCGTCGCGGAAGGCGTTGGTCAGACCCGACAGGTTGTCCTGCGCCCAGTTGGTCGCGGTGTCCGCCGCACTCGCGATGTGGTGGCCGATCGTGCCGTCGCCGGGGAAGTCCGCCGCCCACAGATAGGTGTGCGACAGGTGGATCAGGACCGCCGTGACCACCGCGCCCGCGCCCAGCAGTGGCCGCCGCCACTTCACGAAGCGGTTCTTGGAACGCCGCGCGCTCTCCTCGCGGGCGCTGGCCGCGGTCGTGACCCGGTCCAGGACGATCGCCATGACCACGATGGCGAGACCCGCGTTGAAGGCCGTGCCGACGTCGAGCGACTGCAGTGCCTGGAGGACGTTCACACCGAGACCCGGCGCGTTGATCAGGGCCGCGATGGTCACCATGGCCAGGGCGGCCATGATGGTCTGGTTGACACCCATCACCACGGTCCGCCTGGACATCGGCAGCAGGACTTTGAGCAGGGACTGACGGCGGGTGGCGCCCAGGGACTCGGCCGCCTCGACGGTCGTCTTCGACACGTTGCGGATGGCGTGCGCGGTGATGCGGATCGTCGGCGGGGCCGCGTAGATCACGGTGGCGATGGTGGCGGACGCTCCGCCGATGAGGAAGAACAGGGTCAGCGGTGCCAGGTAGACGAAGGTCGGCATCGTCTGCATGAAGTCCAGGAAGGGCGTCATGATCCGGTTGAACCGGTCCGACAGCCCGGCCCACACCCCGAGCGGGATCGCGAACAGCAGGGCCACGAACACCGCGGAGAGGGTCAGGGCGAGGGTGTCCATGCTCTCCTGCCACAGCCCCTGCAGCCCGAAGAAGGTGAAGCCCGCCACGGCCAGCAGCGCGACCCGCCAGTTCCCCACGGCCCAGGAGAC
The DNA here is from genome assembly GCF_036139655.1 of Streptomyces sp. NBC_00328. Lineage (NCBI taxonomy): Bacteria > Bacillati > Actinomycetota > Actinomycetes > Kitasatosporales > Streptomycetaceae > Streptomyces > Streptomyces sp. NBC_00328. The sequence goes on along the minus strand of NZ_CP108013.1, from coordinate 9,514,257 downwards.
GTACCCGGCGATGCCGACGACGCCGAGCCAGCCGACCTGCGGGACCGGGCGGGCCCCCGACGGCTGGGAGATCAGGTGCTGGATGAAGGTCACCAGGTTGTCGATGACCAGCCGGATCTCGTTGAAGAAGTACAGGAAGAGCGGGTTGGAGTTGCGATGGGCGCCGACGGAGTCGTTGAAGTCGTTGATCCACCGGTGCAGACCGGTCAGATCCGCCGCCGCCAGCGGCAGGGTCTGCTTTCCGCGCAGGACGGCGAACAGCACCAGCCAGACGACGAGGATCGCGCCGATCACCATGGGCCGGCTGACCTTGCGCGCGCCCTCGGCGGGCGCGGCCGACTCCGCGACCTCCGTTTTTTCGGGTTTCTGGGATTTCTCGATGGCGACGGTCATCACGCGCCGCCTTCCGGCCCGGTGACCACCGCGAGGATCTCCTCGTCGCCGACGATGCCGAGCAGCTTGCCGTTCTCGACGACCTTGACGGGCTTGTCGGCCGTGAGCACCGCCCGGATGGCCTCCTTCACCACGACGTCCGGGCCCAGCTCGGGGCCGTCCAGTTCGTCGCCGTCCTCCCGCGCGCGCATGATCCAGCGCAGGGTGAGTACGTCGCCGCGCGGCACGTCCTTGACGAACTCGCGTACGTAGTCGTCGGCGGGGGCGCCGACCAGCTCGTCACCGGTGCCGCACTGGACCGTCCTGCCGTCGCGCATGATGAGGATGCGGTCACCCAGCTTGAGCGCCTCGGAGAGGTCGTGGGTGATGAACACCATCGTCTTGCCGACCTCGTGGTGCAGCCGGATGACCTCGTTCTGCATGTCCCGGCGGATCAGCGGGTCGAGCGCCGAGAACGGTTCGTCGAAGAGGAGTACGTCCGGGTCGCCGGCCAGCGCCCGGGCAAGGCCGACGCGCTGCTGCATACCGCCGGAGAGCTGGTCGGGGTAGGAGTTCTCGTAGCCGGAGAGGCCGACCAGTTCGACGACCTCGAGCGCCCGCCTGGTGCGCTCGGCCTTGCTCATGCCGCGGATCTCCAGGCCGAACGACACGTTGTCGACGACCCTTCGGTGCGGCAGCAGCCCGAAGTGCTGGAAGACCATGGAGAACTTGCGGCGGCGCAGTTCGCGCAGGCGCTTGTCGTCCGCGTCGCGGATGTCCTCGCCCTCGAAGACGATCTCCCCTGCGGTGGGTTCGATCAGCCGGGTCAGACATCGCACCAGGGTGGACTTCCCGGAGCCGGACAGGCCCATGACGACGAAGACCTCGCCGGGCGAGACCTCGAAGTTCACATCGCGTACGGCAGCGGTGCATCCGGTACGGTCCATCAGCTCGCGACGGGTGAGCCCGCACAGCTCCTCGGAGTTCGGTACCTGGTCCGCCTTCGGCCCGAACACCTTCCACAGCTTGCGCACGGATATGACCGGCGTGGGGGCCGAGTCCTGGGGCGTGCCGCGCCGCTGCGGCGCCTCAGCCTGTGCTGGGGTCACGATCGGCCTCTCTTCGGCGTTCAGCCGCGGAACCAGTGCTGCGGCCGGGGTTGGATGTTCTGCCAGATGTGCTTGGGCTCCCGGTACTCGTCAAGGCCGGTCGGTCCCAGCTCCCTGCCCACGCCCGAGTGCCCGAAGCCACCCCATTCCGCTTGCGGCACGTAGGGGTGGTAGTCGTTGATCCACACCGTGCCGTGGCGCAGTCGCCGGGCGACCCGCTGGGCCTTCCCGGCATCCTGGGTCCAGACGGCTCCGGCGAGTCCGTACTCGGTGTCGTTGGCGATGCGTACGGCGTCGTCCTCGTCGGTGAAGCGCTCGACGGTCAGCACGGGTCCGAAGGACTCCTCGTGCACCACCCTCATGTCCTGGGTGCACGCGTCGAGCACGGTCGGCGGGTAGTAGTAACCGTCCGCGAGGGCGGGATCGCCCGGCCGTTCGCCGCCGCAGCGCAGTACGGCACCCTCCGCGAGGCCGGCCGCGACATACGCCTCGACCTTCTCCCGGTGCTGCGCGGAGATCAGCGCGCCGGTCTCGGCCTCGGGGTCGAAGGGCCCGCCCAGTCGGATCCGCCGGGCGCGACGGACGACCTCGTCGACCAGGGCGTCATGGATCGAGTCCTCGACGATCAGCCGGGCGCCGGCCGAGCAGACCTGGCCCGAGTGCAGGAAGACGGCCGTGAGGGCGAAGTCGACGGCCGTCTCGAAGTCGGCGTCGGCGAAGACCACGTTGGGGTTCTTGCCGCCGAGCTCCAGCGCGACCTTCTTCACGGTCGCGGCGGCGGTGGCCATGATGCGCTTGCCGGTCTCCAGGCCTCCGGTGAAGGAGACCATGTCGACGGCCGGGTCCTCGCAGAGCGGTGCGCCCGCCTCGGGGCCCGTGCCCAGGACGAGATTGGCGGCGCCGGCCGGGAGCCCGGCCTCCTCCAGTGCCCGCATCAGCAGGATCGAGGTGGAGGGGGTGAGCTCACTGGGCTTGAGGACGATCGTGTTGCCCGCGAGAAGCGCCGGGGCGACCTTCCAACTGGCCTGCAGCAGAGGGTAGTTCCAAGGGGTGATGAGCCCGCACACGCCGATCGGTTCATAGACGACACGGCTGACGGCGTCATCACGACCGGTGTCGATCACCCGGCCGGCGTCCGTGCCCCCGATCCCGCCGTAGTAGCGAAAACAGGAGACGACGTCGGCGATGTCGTACTCGCTCTCCACCAGCCGCTTGCCGGTGTCCAGCGACTCGGCGCGGGCGAACTCCTTGGCGTCGCGCCCGATGAGGTCGGCGGTGCGCAGCAGCAGCACACCGCGCTCCCGCTCGGGGGTGCGCGGCCAGGGACCTTCGTCGAAGGCCCGGCGGGCCGCCGCGATCGCCGCCTCGGTATCCGGACGCGTCGCCTCGGACACGGTCGCGGCAAGCGCACCATCAGCGGGACAGCGGATCTCCCGGCGCCCACCGGCCACCGCGTCGCGCCATTCCCCAGCCACGTACAGGTCTGCCACTCGCCAAGCCCTTCAGCCGTTACGCGTTGCGCATCGTGCATTCAATTGCTTGTGGTGGAACACCATGGCGAACGCCACAGACCTACGTCAAGGGGTTGGCGGATGACGATTTCGCAAGGGGCCCATCGACCCTCCTCTCTTGACCGATGACCCCATCCACCCCAACCATGTTGCGCATCGCTCACCGAGTTGTGCAATACGCACCGACGGAGGCTGCACATGTCCCCTCGCCCGCAACCTGGCCGTGAGTACGTCCTCACCCTCTCGTGTCCTGACAGCGCCGGCCTGGTCCACGCCGTGAGCGGCTTCCTCGTCAGGAACTCGGGAAACATCCTGGAGAGCCGGCAGTTCGACGATCGACTCCAGGGCCGTTTCTTCATGAGGGTTCACTTCGACGTCTCCGACCCTGACGCGAATGCGAAAACTCTGCGTTACCGATTCGGTCCCGTCGCCGAGGCCTACCGCATCGCCTGGACCCTGAGCGAAGCGTCGACCCCGACCCGGACGCTGATCATGGTGTCCAAGTTCGGCCACTGCCTGAACGATCTGCTCTTCCGCCGGCACACCGGCGCCCTCAACATCGAGATCCCGGCGATCGTCTCCAATCACCGGGACTTCGAGAGCCTGGCGGAGACGTACGGCGTCCCGTTTCACCACATCCCGGTCACCAAGGACACCAGGGCCGAGGCCGAGGCGCGCCTGCTGGAGCTGGTCCACGACCTGGAGATCGACCTCGTGGTGCTGGCCCGCTACATGCAGATCCTCTCCGACGACCTGTGCAAGCAGTTCGAGGGCCGCGCCATCAACATCCACCACTCGTTCCTGCCCAGCTTCAAGGGCGCGCGCCCGTACGAGCAGGCCTACGCCCGCGGCGTGAAGCTCGTGGGGGCGACGGCGCACTACGTGACACCGGACCTGGACGAAGGGCAGATCATCGAGCAGGACGTGGTCCGGGTGGACCACTCGCTCGACGCCGGGGACCTGGTCACGGTCGGGCGGGACGTGGAGGCACAGGTACTCGCGCACGCGGTGAAGTGGCACAGCGAGAGCCGCGTCATGGTGGACGGCCACCGCACGGTGGTCTTCCGCTGAGCGGTACGGCATGAGGGGGCGGGGCCGGATTCCGGCCCCGCCATCGTCGTATACGAACCCGGGCGTCCTCCTGGACGAGGTGACCCGCTCCGGCGATCGGTTCGGTCGCCCGGCCGGTCCAGCAGCGCGCGGCGCCACCGTTCGGTCTCGGCGATCTGGTTGAACGTGAACACGTGCAGGCCCGCCACCCCGGCCGAGGGCGCGGTCAGCGCCTTCCCACTGCGGGCCGCGCGAGCAGCCGGTCGGGCGATTGACATGCTCCTCGCCCTGAAGGGCGAGGATTCTGGCCTCCTTGGCTGGTTGCCGTGCCGCTACGCGGCACGGTTTCCGGTCGGGAATCCGTGGCTTCCTGTTTCTTCGCGCTGTGCCGGGATCGCTGCTGGGTCGTCCTCGCGGGCAGCACCTCGCAGCGGACACTCGACAGCAGTGCCCGGAACCCTGTGGCGTCCAACGTCCGCCCGGCCCTACTTCCGGGCATCCCGGTATCGGTAGTACGCGGCCTTGGAGGCGGGCAGCGGCTCCTTGCCGAGGATGAGGTCGGCCGCCTTCTCCGCGATCATCATCACCGGCGCGTAGATGTTGCCGTTGGTGACGTAGGGCATCACCGACGCGTCGACGACGCGCAGTCCCTCCACGCCGTGCACACGCATGCTGGTGGGGTCGACGACGGACATCTCGTCAGTGCCCATCTTGCAGGTGCAGGAAGGATGCAGGGCGGTCTCGCCCTCCTTGGCGACCCAGGCGAGGATCTCCTCATCGCTCGCCACGGCCGGGCCGGGTGAGATCTCGCCGTCGTTGTACGGGGCCAGGGCCGGCCGGTTGAGGAGCTCGCGGGCGACCCGGATCGATTCGACCCACTCGCGGCGGTCCTGCTCGGTGGAGAGGTAGTTGAAGCGCAGCGCCGGGTGCTCCTGCGGGTCCTTGCTCTTGATCTTCACCGAGCCGATGGCGTCGGAGTACATGGGCCCGACGTGCACCTGGTAGCCATGGCCGCCGGCCGGCGAGGAGCCGTCGTAGCGGACCGCGATCGGCAGGAAGTGGAACATCAGGTTGGGGTAGTCCACGTCCTCGTTGCTGCGGGCAAAGCCGCCGGCCTCGAAGTGGTTGGTCGCGGCAGGGCCCTTGCGGAAGAGCCATTGCAGGCCGATGAAGGGCGCTCGCCACTTCGCCATGTACGGCTGCATGGAGACGGGCTGCTTGCAGGCGTACTGGATGTAGACCTCCAGGTGGTCCTGCATGTTCTCGCCGACGCCGGGCAGGTCGTGGACGACGTCGATGCCCAGGGCGGACAGTTCGGCGGCGTTGCCGACTCCGGAGAGCTGGAGCAGCTGCGGGGAGTTGATGGCGCCGCCGCAGAGGATGACCTCGCGGGCACGCACCTGTCGGACCTTGCCGCGGCGCCGGTACTCGACACCGACGGCCTTCTTGCCCTCGAAGAGGACGCGGGTGACCAGGGCCCGGGTGGTGACGGTGAGGTTGGGCCGCTTCTTCACGGGCTTGAGGTACGCCTTCGAGGCCGACAGCCGGCGGCCGCGGCTGACGTTGCGGTCGAACTGCGCGAAACCTTCCTGCCGGTAGCCGTTGACGTCGTCGGTGGGGGCGTGACCCGCCTCCTGGGTGGCCTTGAGGAAGGCGCCGAACAGCGGGTTCGTGGCGGGGCCGCGCTCAAGGACGAGGGGACCGTCGTGGCCGCGGAACTCGTCGTCGGGTTCGGCCGCGAGACAGTTCTCCATCCGCTTGAAGTACGGCAGACAGTGCGCGTAGTCCCAGGACTCCATGCCGGCCTCGGCCGCCCAGCGCTCGTAGTCCATGGGGTTGCCGCGCTGGAAGATCATGCCGTTGATACTGCTGGAACCGCCCAGCACCTTGCCGCGCGCGTGATAGATGCGCCGGCCGCCCATGTGCGGCTCGGGTTCCGACGCGTACTTCCAGTCGTAGAACCGGCTGCCGATCGGATACGTCAGCGCCGCGGGCATGTGGATGAAGACGTCCCACGGGTAGTCGGGCCGGCCCGCCTCCAGGACCAGCACCTGGCTGGCCGGGTCGGCGGAGAGCCGGTTCGCCAGTGCGCTGCCGGCGGATCCACCGCCGACGATGACGAAGTCGTATTGCAAGGGAGCCATGGTGCCTCGTCTCGCTCGCGCCGTAGATACGCGGGGCATGCTAGTACGGGTATCGCCATACGCACCAGGTTGCGAGCAACGCAACTTGCAAGGTCCACGTTTCCATGCCGTTGCTTGCGCCGCTGTTGTTTACTACGCGTATAGTTTCGCTATGAGCAACTACGGTCCCGACATGGAAACGACAGGTTCGCAGTCCGGCGGTGTGCAGTCCGTCGACCGCGCCATCAGCGTGCTGGAGATCCTGGCCCAGCGCGGCGAGGCCGGCGTCAGCGAGGTGGCCGCCGAGATCGATGTCCACAAGTCGACCGCGTTCCGGCTGCTCGGCGCCCTGGAGGCGCGCGGCCTGGTGGAGCAGGCGGGTGAGCGCGGCAAGTACCGCCTCGGCTTCGGCATCGTACGGCTGGCAGGCGCGGTCACGGGGCGCATCGACATCACCCAGCAGGGCCGCCAGGTCTGCGAGCGGCTCGCCGAGGAGATCGGTGAGACCGTCAACATCGCCGTGATGCAGGAGCGCTACGCGATCAACCTCTACCAGGTACGCGGCCCGGGGGCCGTCACCGCGCACAACTGGGTCGGCCAGCTGACCCCGCTGCACGCCACCTCCAGCGGCAAGGTCCTGCTGGCGCATCTGCCCGCCAAGGAGCGCACCGCGCTGCTGGCCGAGGCCGGCCTGAAGAAGGTGACCCCGCACACCCTGACCTCGAAGACGAAGCTGGAGAAGAACCTCGCCGAGGCCCGGGAGCGCGGCTACGCCTGGACCCTGGAGGAGCTGGAGGTCGGGCTCCACGCCATGGCCGCGCCGGTGCGCGACCGCAACGGCGAGGTCATCGCGGCACTCAGTGCCTCCGGACCCGCGTACCGGTTCACCGAGGAGCGCCTGCACGAACTCGCTCCGGTGCTGGTCAAGGGCGCGGAGGAGATCAGCCACCGGATGGGTTACCTGGGCTGACCCGCCCCACTACGGCCGGGGAGTACCGAGGCGCCCGTTCACCCAGTCGTGGAAGGCACCGATGTGGTGTTCGCTGGGCACCAGCACCCCGCCCTTGGCGTACATCCGGGAGCTCATCCCGGGCTGCGTGCGCTCGCACGCGTCGAAGTCCTGGCGGTTGACCCGGTCGAAGAGCTCCACGGACCGGCTGACGTCCTTGCCGCTCTCGACGACGTGCGGAAGATAGAGCCAGTCGCACTCGACGATCGTGCGGTCGACGGCCACCGGGTACATCCGGTGGAAGATCACGTGATCGGGGACGAGGTTGATGAAGACCTGCGGTTTGACGGTGATCGCGTAGTAGCGGCGGTCCTGGTCGTCGGACACGCCGGGTATGCGGTCCAGGCCCTCGGAGCCGTCGACGGTGAAGCCCTGGACCTCCTCACCGAACTCGGCGCCGTGGCCGACGTAGTACTGAGCGGCGTAGCCGTCGGCGAACTCGGGGAGCACCTCGGTGAGTTCGGGGTGGATCGTGGCGCAGTGGTAGCACTCCATGAAGTTCTCGACGATGAGCTTCCAGTTCGCCTTGACGTCGTAGACGATCCGCTTGCCGACCGCGAGGTTGTCGATGTCGTAGTGCTCGATCGACTCCACGTCGCCGAGCCGGCCGACGGCCTCGCCGATGACGTCGTCCTCGAAGGAGGGCGGGTTCTCCGCCAGGCAGACCCAGACGTAGCCGAGCCATTCGCGGGTGGCCACGCCGACCAGGCCGAACTCCGTGCGGCCGACGTCGGGCATCTTCATGAGGTTGGGCGCCGCGACGAGCTTGCCGTTCAAGTCGTAGGTCCAGGCGTGGTACGGGCACTGGAAAGCCCGCTTGACCTCACCGGACTCCTCCGTGCACAGCTTGGCACCGCGGTGCCGGCAGACGTTGAAGAAGGCCCGTACGGAGTTGTCCCGCGCTCGCGTCATCAGGATGCTCTCGCGGCCCACCTCCACGGTCCGGAAGGCGCCGGGCTTTGCCAGCTCCGAGGAACGCACGGCGCAGAACCACATCGTTTCGAAGATGCGCTCCTGCTCCTGGGCGAAGATCCCCGGATCCGTGTAGGAGGAGCCGGGGAGGGTGGCGATCAGGCTGTCCGGCAGGCTGGTCGAGGTCACGGTGCACTCCTCGGGAAGCGTCGTGGAGGGGCCATTCACGCGCCAGGAGGAAGGACTCCGGGCGGTGTTGTATATGGAGCAACGCTGCACACCATGCGCAACCGCAGCATGAAAGGACTCGAGGGCCGTGTCAAGAGCTCGCGGCGGCGAGCTGCTTGCGCCAGCGGGTGAACAACCGAGGCTGGTTCATCCCGAGCACGGCGACCGGAACTCCGGCACGCCGGTAGACGGCCAGGACGTCACGGTCGTCCGCGGCGCCCGCCTCGATGGTCACGCTGTCGGCGGCTGCCGCGTGACCGGCGAACTGGATCTTCACGCCGTACTGGTCGGACCAGAAGTACGGCGGCCGGGGCACGCCCGGTTCCACCGCACCGCCCGCCAGCAGCGTGGCGATGGCGGCATCGGGACGCTCGCGCGCACCGGTCCAGTGCTCGACGCGACGGTGGGCGCCCGCGCGCGGGTCGTACCAGTTGGCGCAGTCGCCGACCGCGACCACGCCAGCCAGGCTGGTGCGGCCGTCGGGACCGCACTTGACGCCGTTGTCGAGGTCGACGCCGGATCCGTCCAGCCACTCGACGCACGGACGCGCGCCGACACCGACGACGACGATATCGGCGGGGATGCTGCGGCCGTCCTCCAGCAGGACGGCGTCCACCCTCCCCCGGACTCCGTCCGGGGAGACCCCCATCCCGCTTCGCTCGTCCCCGCTCAGCCTCTTGACCACCACGCCGCACAACAGTCTTACGCCGTGGTCCACATGGAGGGCGGAGACGATGCCGCCCATTCGCGCGCCGAGGGGTCCGGCCAGCGGCGTCGGGGCCGCCTCGACGACCGTCACGTCCAGCCCGAGGGTGTATGCGGTGGAGGCGACCTCCGCACCGATGAAGCCGCCACCGATCACCACCAGCCGTCCGCCCCGGGCCAGTTCGTCCCGCAGGGCGCGGGCGTCGTCCAGGGTACGCAGGGTGTGCACTCCGGCCGGACCTTCGGACCCCGGCAGCGTGCGCGCCGCGGCGCCGGTCGCAATGACGATGCCGTCGGCGCGGACCTCCCGCCCGTCGGCGAGCCGGACGGCTCGCTCGGTGCGGTCGAGTCCGGTGGCACGAGCGCCGAGCAGCCACTCCGCCCGCAGGTCCTCGTCGTCCGTCTCCAGCGAGAGTTCCGCCTCACCCAGGGTGCCGGCCAGGAACTCCTTGGACAGCGGAGGCCTGTCGTACGGGCGGTGGAGTTCGTCACCGATGACGACCAGCCGCCCGTCATAGCCCTGCTTCCGCAGCGAGCGCGCCGCCGACAGACCGGCCAGCGAGGCGCCGACCACGGCGACGGTCCTCACGCGGAACCCCCGGCGAGCCGGGCTGCGACGCAGGGCGGCAGGTTGGGGGCAACTGCGGACAACCGGACGTGGATCACGCCGTCCTCGACGACGACCTCGTGCGTCCGGACCGGGAGCTTGGCCGGCGGTGAGTCGACCGCGCCGGTCCTCAGGTCGAACTTCGAAGCGTGCAGCGGGCATTCCACCTCACAGCCCTCCAGCCAGCCGTCGGCGAGCGAGGCGTCCTGGTGGGTGCAGGTGTCGTCGATGGCGAAGAGCTCGCCGTCCTCGGTGTGGAAGACCGAGACCGGCGGATCGATGTCGAGCCGGTGAGCCTCACCTCGCGGGAGATCCGCGAGACGGCACGCGGGAATCATCATGACACCTCGGTGCGTATAGCGAAACGGATTGCAGTGAGCGCAACGATAGTTTGGGGTCGGCCAGAACCCTTGTCAAGGCGTCCACAGGGCACTCCGAGACGTCCCTCAGGGTGCGCAACACGGAACTCGATCCATATGGAACAACAACAGCCCGCCATATCGGCTCGCGACGGACGCGAGCCGAGAGCGGGCGGTCGAAGGGTGCGAGTGGGCGTCAGAAACCGCGCCCGATCCACTCCTGGAGGTGCGGGGCCTCGGCGGCGACGGTGGCCTTCCCTCCGTGTCCGGTGTGCACGACGGTGTCGCCCGGCAGTGTCAGCGGCCGGTCCCGGATCGACTCGATGACGGTCGGGAAGTGACTGTACGACCGCCCCGTCGCCCCGGCCCACCGGCGAACAGGGTGTCGCCGCTGACCGCCGGTCGCCTTCGAACAGAGATCAACTACGCTGGCCGTCGCTGCATGACAACCGGTGTCCACGATCAAGGTGGAAGCCTCCCTGCGCTCAGGCACCGTCGGCGTTACGGGTTCCTCTGCTGGAGTAGGGCTGCCTGCGCCAGGGCCGCGGCTGTCCGTGTCCTGCCGAAGCGGAAGAGCATGGTGAGCAGCAGCCGATACCGGGAGGTCGGATGCCAGGAAAGGGGCTCGTGGCTCCGCCCGGTGTCGGACCGCTCCGGGCTGGTGTCGCCCCGCGGGCGTGCGGCGCCCAGCAGCAGTCCCGCCAGCGTTTCCGGGCAAGCGGGTAGCAGGGCGTATCTGGTGTGCTCCCAGGCATCGGGGGCTTGGGCGGCCTTCGGCCCGATGTACAGCCTCTCCGCCGGGACGGGAATACGGCAGTGCACCACCGCTGCGACACTCATCGCCGCTGTATCACCCAGCAGTCCCAGCACCGTGAGTCCATCACGGTCGGCTTTCAGGCCGAACTCCTCGGTGATCCCCCTGCGCGTGGCCCGGTGGAAGGCGTTGGACCCGACCTCGGCGACATCGCCCGGCTCCATTCCCTCCTCGAACGAGCAACTCCAGGTGAGTGGGTAGTACTTCACGAGGTGGCTGCGCCGGTTCACCAGGATCATGTTGTCCGCAGTCTCGATGACTCCATGCACCGTGGCGATATTGGGCACGGGAGCACGACTGCCGCTCAGCAGTGCGGACAGGAACGAGGCGCGTCCTCGGGAATCGCCGTGCAAGGCCAGGAACCCGGCCTGCACTCCTTGCACCTGGCCCCAGTCGGTCTGTGCCAGCTCGATCTCGGCCTGTCCTCGGGCTCCGGTTCGCAGGCGGTGTACCGCCACCTTGGGGTCGCTGCGCTCGCCGGGATGCCGCCCGCGCCATTCGGCCTGCCAGCGCGCCGTGAGCGTGTCCGCAGGCCAGCGGACCGTTCCGTTGTGCCGCACGGTGACCGACGGTGTCCGGCCCAGGTCGCAGGTGAGCAGGGAGTCGCACAGGTCGACTGCGCCGTCGATGACGGTCTTCGCGCTCCGCATGCCGACTGGACCTGCTGCTGCGCGGGCGAAGGGCGTACTCAAAAGGGTCGGGGGAAGGAACTCCGTCTTGTTGTAGATGTCCATTCTGCTTGAGCCTCCGGCCTGTTCATGTGGTGCCGCGTTGTGTCCAGGAGCCTCGTCTGCCTGCCTTCATCAGCGTGTTGACGATATGCGACCGATTGCGACCGCCTCTGATCAGTCGCTCGGCTGCCAGTCCGAATGCCAGGGCGGGTGCGGCAAACCCGAAGGTGTCTGCCGCACCGATGGCCAGCCCGGCTCCTGCCAGCCCGGCTTCGACAGCAGCCCAGCCAAGATGCCCGGACCCGTGCGCGGAGGCTGGGAGCTTCTTCCTGACAGCCCGTAGCAACGTGGCGAGGGCGTCGTCCGCCGCCGCCGCGTCAGCGGCCCGCAGCGCCGTCTGATACTCGTTGCGCCGGCGGGTCACGGCGTCGTCCCGCTGGATTTTCCCCATGTCCTGCCAGCTCAGTGCTCCGACTGCCGCCAGGTGATTCGACGCCAGGCCGGGGCCGGCGGGCGATGTGGACGCGGGATCCGATGGCTCGAAGAGAGCGTCCGTGGGACTCCCGAGGTACAGCCCTACGTCGGCCGCTTCGGGCAGGGACCGTGGGGATGCCCCGTCGGTGCCGAGCGTACGCTGCACCGCAGCGTTCCACGCCTGGGTCGCGGTGTTCCAGATCGCGGTCCTGTGCGGCGGGTTCGTCGCGTCGAGGTGGGCCATGAGCAGAGCTCTGCGGTGACGGTCCCACTCTCCCAGGTGGCCCTCCAGGTAGGCGAGCGTGCGTTCCACCGGGGCGTAGTCGTGGCCGGGGAGGCCCGGCAGCTCCGCTACTTCTTCGAGCACGTCGCAGTAGGAGCTGGGGCGGGCCATCGTACTGGTGCCCAGTGGCACCCCGGGTTCGCGGGAGAAGTGGTGCAGCGTCCATGCCACGGCCTGGAGCCTCTGCCGTAATGGACTGCTTTCCTGGTACAGCGCTCCCAGGGCGGTGCCCCGGGCGAACAGCGGCCCCGGATTGGCGTCCCCTCGTTCCAAGACCGCTTCCGACAGCCGGACCAGGGGCTCAGCAGTGTCGAACGACGAGGAGAGCCAGCCGGGCTCCAAGGCGCGCTGCAACCCGGTGGTGACCAGTGTGAACGGGTCGCTCCCAGACGGGGCGGCAGTTGTACAGCGCAGGAATTCGGGGCAGCCGCGCACGAAAGATCTGAAGTCATCGGTCTCGAAAAGTGTCTGCACCACAGGGCTGTCGATGAGCTGGACGTCGCTCAGCACCACCGTGTGCCCCAGCAGAGCCTGGATCTTCAGCATGACGGACAGCGAAAGATCCTGCGGTCCCCACTCGGACAACCGCAGATGCTCACCGTCAAGCCAGTAGGCGTAGATCTCCATGACTTCCCTTCCCAGCTGTACAAGTGAGCTACTTGCCGAATTTGATGACATGTCACTACGTGGCTGCGGTCAAGCCGCTACGGTTGGGTCTGCTGCACGATCGGGTGACATCTGAAGTGGCTTGCCCTGTGGGGCGGGTGGGAAGGATGTCGCTGTGCCCAAGCCTTATCCGGAAGAATTCCGCCAGGACGTCGTGCGGGTCGCGAGGAACCGCGGCCCGGGCGTGACGGTGGAGCAGGTGGCCGCCGACTTCGGAGTCCACGCGATGACGCTGTGGAAATGGATGCGCCGCGCGGACATCGACGACGGGACAAAGCCCGGGACGACCAGCCAGGAGAGCGCAGAACTGCGGGAAGCACGTCGGCGGATCAAGCTGCTGGAGCAGGAGAACGAGGTCCTGCGCCGGGCCGCGGCCTACCTGTCGCAGGCACATCTGCCGGGAAAAGGATCTACCCGCTCGTGAAAGAGCTGGCCGGGGACGGTGTGCCCGTCACGGTGACGTGCCGGGTCCTGAAGCTCGCCAGACAGCCCTACTACCGCTGGCTGGAGCGGCCGGTGACCGATGCCGAGTTCGAGCAGGCCGCTCGCGCGAACGCGCTGTTCGACGCCCACCGTGAGGATCCGGAGTTCGGCTACCGCTTCCTGGCCGACGAAGCCCGCAGCGCGGGATCCGGCATGGCGGACCGGACCGCCTGGCGGATCTGCCGGGACAACCGCTGGTGGAGCGTGTTCGGCAAGAAGCGCGGCCGGACCAAGAAGGCCGGCCCGCCGGTCCACGACGACCTCGTCCGCCGGGACTTCACCACCGACGGCCCGAACCGGCTGTGGCTCACCGATATCACCGAACACGCCACGGGTGAGGGGAAGTTGTACCTCTGCGCGGTCAAGGATGTCTTCAGCAAGAGGATCGTGGGCTACTCCATCGACGCACGGATGAAGTCCCGCCTGGCCGTCGCAGCCTTGAACAACGCCGTGGCCCGCCGAGAGAACGTCGCCGGGTGTGTTCTGCACAGCGATCGTGGATCGCAGTTCCGGTCACGGAAGTTCGTCCAGGCGCTCGACCGGCACCAGATCACCGGTTCGATAGGGAGAGTCGGGGCGGCAGGCGACAACGCGGCTATGGAGTCGTTCTTCAGTCTGCTGCAGAAGAACGTCCTCGACCGCCGGGCGTGGGCCACCCGCGAGGAACTGCGGATCGCGATCGTGACCTGGATCGAGCGGACCTACCACCGACGCCGCAGACAAGCCTCCCTCGGCCGGCTGACCCCCGTCGAATTCGAGACCGTCATGACCACACCGGCCCTCCAGGCCGCGTGACCCAACCTGTCACCCAACCCTGCATCAGACCCGTTCCCGCTCTCGAGTTCTCCGTCTGCCGGACGACCGCCGATGCCTTACGAGGCAGCGAACATCGGCTGTCGGACGTCCAGTTGGCTGATCCGACTCGCGAGGTCGATAGGACACGTGGCTTTCGCACCGGTCCGTTCAGTGTGTGACGCGCTCGCCCGGGCTGTGCGAGGAGGCTTGACAAGGCTGATTCCACAGAAGATGCCGATGCCGGCACTCGTACGCCGACAGCGTTCTCCTGGAGGGAAGTGGGCCTGAGTGGGGAATCAGACGGCGATCGCGGTCGTGACCACGGTCACGGTCACGACCGCGATCGGAATGACGATGGAGATGACCACGGCCATGGTGAACGAGGCGAACAGCCCGAACGCTTCGCGATCGGGGGCGTGTTCACTCGGCCCCGCCCGCTCCCCCCGTCCGCGGTGACCCGCTAGTGCCCCGGCAGGCAACGTTTGCCCGTCAAGGAGCGGCGTCCGGTGCGTGCTCTCGGCGTGCCGGGTGCAAGCCCTCGTACTGGACGTACTTGGGCTTGTGCCCGGTGCGGCGAGTGGGGGTCCCCCCTGCTCGAAGAGCTTGGGGGAGCGTGCCGGGCGTCGCGACGGGGCGAACGTTGCCTGCCGGGGCACTAGTTCTGGGGGTGGCCGAGCCAGCGGGTCGCGGCCTGCTGGAACGCCTCAGGGTTGGCGTCGGTATCCGCCCACGCCACGATGCCGTCCGGCCGGATGAACAGGGCGGTGAATCCGAGGTCGTTGCGCACCGGTCCGGCCGCGTACCGGATCCGCCCGTCCCAGCCCTTGGCCACGCTCTGCAGCGCGCGGTCGGCGGTGAAGTCGAGGACCACGCCCTCACCCCTGCTCAGCAGTTCACCGAGGCGGGTGCCGTCCGTGAAGCGGAAGTCGGGGGCGGTGCGGCCGACCAGCGGCTGCTCGCTGCCCAGGTCGTAGCGGTGGAACAGTCCCGACGTCTGCCGGTAGACGTGGGTCACCCCGTCGCGGGTGCTCATCAGGTCGAACACAAGCTTGCGCAGCGCGGGGGCGTTGGGACCCGGTTTCATGGCCGCCACCTGGGCTCGCGACCAGTCCAGGATCGCGGCGCCGACGGGATGGCGCTCGTCGGTGTAGGTGTCGAGCAGTCCGTGGGGCGCGGTGCCGTGCACGGTCGCGGCGAGCTTCCAGCCGAGGTTGACGGCGTCGCCGATACCGAGGTTGAGGCCCTGGCCCCCGAGTGGGGAGTGGATGTGCGCGGCGTCCCCGGCGAGCAGCACGCGGCCCTTGCGGTAGCTGGTCGCCTGCATCGCCCGGTCGGTGAAGCTGGAGGCGAGCTGCACGTCGGTGAGCGTCACGTCGGTGCCGGAGATGCGGCGCAGGACCGTCTGGAGGTGCTCGCGCGTCAGCGGCTGCGAGCGGTCGAAGGTGCCGCCGTCGAAGTCGTTCATGCCCAGGTGGCCTTCGAAGGGCGTGCGCAGATACATGCCGTTCGGTGTCAGGTTGAAGCCAAGCGGCAACTGCTGGGCATCGGCGAAGGTGACCTTGGCGACGTACCCGGTGAACAGCGGCTCGGTGCCGACGAAGTCGAAGCCCACGAGCTCGCGCACGGCACTGCGCCCGCCGTCGCATCCCACCAGCCAGCGACCCCGGTGTTCCTGGCCGCCGGCGGTGGCGGCGACGCCTTCGTCGTCCTGTGTCACAGCGGTGACGGGAACGCCGCGGATGATCTCCACGCCGAGGGCCGCAGCCCGCTCGGCCACCACTGTCGCGACCGCTTCCAGGCTCGTCATGAAGCCTTCCATCGCCGGGCTGGGCAGCCGGAACGGAAGTGCGGACGCGTCGATGCCGGCCGCGTCCAGGCCCATGCCCGCGAAATGAGACACGTCGCGGGGAGCGGGTGCCTCGCTCGCGTGGGGGTCGGCGCCGACCTCCTTCTCGTCGGCTCCCGAGGCGTCCATGATCGCTTCGAGCAGGCCGCGGCGGTAGAACGTTTCGGCAGAGCCGGCGTTCAGACCGCGCAGGCCGAACGGCAGCGCCTTCAGAGGCGAGGACGGTTCCTGGTCGCGTTCAAGGACCAGGACCGAGCAGCCGGACAGGGCCAGTTCACCGGCCAGGAACAGGCCGACCGGGCCACCGCCCGCGATTACCACGTCATGCATGAGAGTTTCCCGTCTGAAACGAAACAGGGGGCTGCCCGGCCGGATTTCGGGTGGGTCAGCGCAGGTTGGTCAGGCCGTCGAGGACGACGGCGATGCCGGTGAGGAACTGCTCGCGGTCGTCGTGCTCTCCCATCTGGCCGGCGATGGCGTGCATGAACGGGTGGGACTGGGGGTCGAGTTCCTGCCACGCCTGTGACGTGGCGTCGAAGAACTCCTCGCGGTCCGCCTCAGGGTCGATTCCTGAGGTGTCTCCCTCGATGCGGGCGTTCTGGCTGACCGCTCCGAGGATGTAGTGCACGAGCGTCGAGGCCGCGTCGAACCAGCGGACTTGCGGTACGCCCAGGGCGCCCACCTGCTGACCGAGCCTTTCGAAGATCCCCACAGTCACCGGGCCGGCGGGGTTGCGGATGATCTGGAGGGTCAGCCGCGTGGCGAGCCACTGGTGTTCGGCGACGGCATCGAACAAGGCCAGTGCGACGGCTCGGATCTCGTCCTCGGGCGAGGCCGCGGGCGAGGCCGCGGCCCGGGCGGGCTTGGCGGCCAGAGCGGCGGTGATGACGGTTTCCGTCGCCGTGTCCAGCAGCTCGTCCCGGTTGCCGACGTGGTAGTAGATCGCTCCCGACCCGGTGGCCAGGCGATCGGTCATCGCCCGGACGGTCAGCGCGCCCTCACCGCCTGCGTCGAGCAGGTCGATCGCGGTGTCGACGATCTGCTCCCGAGAGAGCACCTGGTTACGCCGCCGAGTGTGGCGTGCTCGTGTTGGCATGTCCCCAAATATGACACACTTGGAGCGTCGTACCAAATTAGATCAGTGAACCATTTTGGAGTGTCGTTCTATTTTGGAACGATGCACCAAATGGCCTGGCGGACTACGCCGCCCCTACTGGACGACAGTCCCGGGACGGTCGATGACGACCTCTACGACGACCTCCACGACGACGGCCGACCGGTGGAGATCACCGTGAACCCGCCGACCGGGCCTCGCGGCCGGCTCGCACCCGCATCACTCCGACAGCCGTCGGCAGCCGGCGCGACCGACGGCCCCGGCCCCGCGCGAAAGGCCCCTTCACAACGATCGCTCCAGGCCCTTGCCACCTCGCACCTCAATAACGATACTCCAGGTAACGAAATCCCGGTTGTCGTTCTGGAGAGCCCATGGACAGCGTCGTCACCCCTCCCGCGCCCACCCTCGGCAAGCCCCTGATGCACTACGGAAAGCGGGTGCTGGAGCGCACCGCGCCCGGTGCCGCCCCGACCGAGTACCGGCTGATGGGCATCCGCCCGCTCACCCCGCACATCGGTGCGGAGATCGCCGGCGTCGATCTGTCGCTCCCGATCGGCGAGGACCTCGCCGCGGAGCTGAAGCAGGCCCTGCTGGAGTGGAAGGTGATCTTCTTCCGCGACCAGCACGCCTTCGACCCGAGCTCCCAGCTCACGCTCTCCGCCCTGTGGGGCGCGCCGGAGCCCAACCCGTTCTTCCCCGCCGGCGACACCGCCGGTGTCTCGCGCCTGGCCAAGGACGCCATGGCCGTGGGCACGGAGAACATCTGGCACAGCGACCACTCCTTCATGGCCGCACCGGCCCTCGGCTCGGTCCTGCGGGCCGTCGAGGTCCCCGCCGCGGGAGGCGACACCCTCTGGGCGGACATGGGCGCCGCGTACGACAACCTCTCCGAACGGACGAAGGCCCGGATCGAGGGGCTCACCGCGGTGCACGACTGGGTGCCCAGCTGGGGCCTCACGATGACGGAGAGCCAGATCGCGGCGCACCGGGAGGCCCTGCCGCCCGTCGAGCACCCCGTGGTCGTACGGCACCCGCGCACCGGCCGCAAGCTGCTCTACGTCAACGAGCCCTTCACCACCCGGATCACCGGTCTGCCGGAGTCCGAGAGCCATGAGCTGCTCGGCGAACTGGTCCTGCAGGCCCGTATCCCCGAGTACCAGGTCCGCTTCCGCTGGCAGCCCGGCTCCGTCGCGATCTGGGACAACATCGCCACGCAGCACTACGCGATCAACGACTACTACCCGCAGCGCCGCGTCATGGAGCGCATCGCGATCGCCGGCGAGCCCCTGTCCTGAGACCCGTCGCCGGGGGCTCCCTGCCCGGACGCCCCGCTGCCAGGACGGGCACCCGCCCGCTTCCGCAGGCTTCCGCCCGGCCGGCCCACACCTACCTCGTCGGCCGGGCGGGCACACACGCGGCGGACGGCCCTCCGCGGCGGCCGGGCATGGCGTCCCGTCGCCGACCGCGTCCGGGCTGTCCTCCGGTCGGGTACCGGCCCGGATTCCCCGGCCGGCGTCCCCGGGGTGCCCCCGCCCCGCCTCCGTCCCGTGCCCCTCCCTCCGTCTCCCCATCCCGACCCGTCCCCCGCGGAGCCCCTGTGACCGACACCGACGTCGTACCCGCTGTGCCCGCCGCCCCTGTGAAGACACCACCCGACCAGCGCCGCCGCGCGTGGACCGTCACCGCGCTCCTGGTCGTCTTCATGATGGTCAATTTCGCCGACAAGTCCGTACTGGGCCTGGCGGCCGACCCCGTCCGCGAGGACCTCGGCCTGTCCGCGTCCGCCTTCGGACTCGCCAACAGCGCGTTCTTCCTGCTGTTCTCGATCTGCGGCGCCGCGGTGGGACTGCTCGCGGACCGCGTACGGCCCAAGTGGCTGCTGCTCACGATGGCCGTCCTGTGGTCCCTCTCCCAGGCACCGCTGATCCTGGGCGGAGGGCTCGCCGTGCTCGTCGCCTCGCGCGTTCTCCTGGGCGCCGCCGAGGGGCCGGCGTTCCCGGTGGCCCAGCAGACCACGCTGTCCTGGTTCCCCGACCACCGTCGTAACCTGCCCGGCGCGCTGATCGTGCTGGGGATCACCCTCGGAGTCCTGGTCGCCGCCCCGGTGCTGACCTGGGTCATCCACGAACACGGCTGGCGCACCGCGGTGGCGGTGGTCGCGGTCGCCGGCGCGGTGTGGGCGCTGCTGTGGATCCCCTTCGGCGGAGAGGGGCCCCACGCGGGGATACGAGGCAGCAGGACCCCGGAGCCGGTCCCGGCCGACGGCCCTGGTGCCGGTGCCGATCGGGAGGGCCATGGCTCCGATGCCGACCCGGCGGCCGACAGCCGCGAAGCGGACCGCGTGGCCGAGGCGGCGGAGGACGTGGCCGGGGCGGGCGGCGCCGCGAGCGGGACGCCGTACCGCCGGATCCTCGCGACCCGTACCTGGATCGGGGCCACGGCCGCCTACTTCGGCACCTACTGGGTGATCGCCTTCTGCCTGGTCTGGCTCCCCTCCTATCTCCATGACGGTCTCGGGTACTCCTCGGTCGTCTCCGCCCGGCTCCTCATGCTGGTCTGGGGGCTGAGCGGTGTCGTGGTGCTCGGCCAGGCCGGCCTGACCGGATGGCTGCTGCGTCGCGGGTCCTCGAGCCGACGGGCGCGCGGCGGGGTCGGCGGCGTCCTGCTGCTCGTCGGCGCGGGGGCGTGCCTCGCCCTGCCGGCGGCACCGGCCGGTGCCGCGACCGTCGTGCTCCTGGTCGCCGGATTCGGCTGCGCGGGGGCGATGGGCAGCGTCGCCGCCACCACCGTCGCCGAACTGGCGCCGGCCGACCGCCGCGGCGGGGCGCTGGGCATCATGAACGCCGTGGTGACCACCGCGGGTCTGATCGCCCCGACCCTGGTCGGGCATCTCGTGGACACCCACGGGACCGCGGGCTACCGGCAAGCGCTCCTGATCACCGGGGTACTGCTCCTGCTGGGCGGAATCGCCGCCCTCACGCTGATCGACCCGGCCCGCGACGCCCGGCTGCTGTCGGCACGCCGCGCCGACCCTCTCGCCCCGGACCACGACGCCCAGCGGCAGCTCGCCTGACGACCACTCCCGCGTGCCTCCACGGGCCCAGAGGAGAACACGGGAGGGGGCTCCGCGCCGCGAGCCGAATCCCATCCCGGATTCCCTGTCTCCCAGCGGCGCAGGCCTCTCCCGTCTCCCCGGCTCCCCGTCTCCTCATCTCCCCGGCTCCCCGGCTCCCCGGCTCCCCGTGAGCCGACCTCCCGGCCGGCGACGCGACACCTCCGCCACCGCTTCACCCTGCTTCCCACTCCCCCGCCCACCGATTCCCCCACCGCCTCCCCCGCTCCTTCCCTACCGCGAGGAATGACGTGAACCCCAGCGCCCTCGACACCTCCTGCCTGGACCGGGCCGTCGCCGAGTTGCGCGGCAGTGCCGCGTCCTGGTCCGCCGTCCCGCTCACCGAACGCATCGCGCTCCTCGAACGGCTGCTGCGCCGGGTGGACTCCGGCGCGGCCGAACTGGCCGCGGCCGGCGCCCGCGCCAAGGGCTACGCTCCTGACTCCCCGTGGGCCGCCGAGGACTGGATCGGCGGTCCGTGGGCCCTCGCGCAGAACGCCGCGGCGTATCTGCACGTGCTGCGGCGCGTCGCCGCGGGCCGCGAGCCGCTCGAGGCGAAGGCCGTGCGGGAGACGGCCGGCCGCACCCGCGTCGACGTGTTCCCCGCGACCGCCTGGGACCGGCTGCTGCTCAACGGCTTCAGCGCCCAGGTGTGGATGCGGCCGGGCGTCACCGCCGACGAGACGCGCGACCGCGCGGCAGGCCCGTACCGGGGCCGGCCGGAGCCCTCGGCCGTGGCCCTGGTACTCGGCGCCGGGAACGTCGCCTCCATCACCGCGCTCGACATCCTGCACAAGCTCTACGCCGAGGGCCAGGTCGTCGTCGCCAAGATGAACCCCGTCAACGCCTATCTGCGCCCCCACTTCGAGCACGTCTTCGCGGAGTTCGTCAGCCGCGGCTGGGTCCGCTTCGTCGACGGCGGCGCGGCCGAGGGCGGATACCTCGCCCACCACGAGGGCGTCGACGCGATCCACGTCACCGGCAGTGACCGCACGCACGACGCGATCGTCTGGGGGACGGACGAGGACGCCGGGCGCCGCCGACTCGAGGACCGGCCACTGATCGGCAAGCCCTTCAGCAGTGAACTCGGCGGGATCAGCCCGTGCGTCGTCGCCCCCGGCCCGTGGAGCGACGCCGACTTCCGCTTCCAGGCCGAACACATCGTCACCAGCAAGATGAACAACTCCGGCCACAACTGCATCGCCGGCCAGATCCTCGTCGTACCGCGCGACTGGGACGGCACCGAGAGGCTGCTGAACGAGATCCGCCGGGTGCTGCGCGCGCTGCCGTCCCGCGCCGACTACTACCCCGGGGCCCGCGAGCGCCTCGACGCCGTACTCGCCGCACACCCGCGGGCGGAGCGGTACGGCGACGGGTGCCGCTTCCTCGTCCCCGACGTCACCGACTCCGACGACGTCCTGGTCACCGACGAGGTCTTCGCCAGCGCGCTGGGCGTCGTACGGCTGCCGGGCGCGACCACGGCGGCGTTTCTCCGCAACGCCGTCGACTTCGCCAACGACCGTCTCCCCGGCACCCTCGGGGCGACCCTCATCGTGCATCCGAGGACCGCGCGACAGGACCGCGCGGCGGTGGACGCCGCCGTCGCCGACCTGCGCTACGGCACCCTGGGCGTCAACTGCTGGTCCGCGGTGGGCTTCCTGCTCGGCTTCACCCCCTGGGGCGCCTTCCCCGGCCACACCCGCCAGGACATCGGCAGCGGCGTCGGCTTCGTGCACAACGCGTTCATGCTCCGGGGCGAGGACATCGAGAAGACCGTGCTGCGTGCCCCGTTCACGCCAGCACCCCGCGGGCTCGTCACGGGCGACCCTTCGCTGTCCCCTCGCCCGCCGTACTTCGTCACCAACCGCACCGCGCTGACCACCGTGGAGCGCCTCACCCGCTTCACCACGGCGCCCAGTCCGCTGCGGCTGCCCGCCCTCTTCGCCTCCGCGCTGCGCGGCTGAGCCGAGCCCGACAGCCCGCACCGACTCCCGCCGACACCCCTACGGAGAACAGCCCATGCTCAACCTCGCCGTCATGCTGGAGAACAGCGCCCACGCCGTGCCCGACCGTACGGCGGTCGTCCTGGGCGACCGGCGGACGACCTACGCGGAGCTGGACACCGCCGCCCGCCAGGTGGCCGGCCTGCTGCGCTCGCGCGGCATCGAGCCCGGCGACAAGGTGGCGCTGTCCTGTCCGAACCTCCCCTGGTTCCCGGTGGTCTACTACGGCATCCTGAAGGCCGGCGCGGTGGTCGTACCGCTCAACGTTCTCCTGAAGGGCCGTGAGATCGCCTATCACCTGGCCGACTCCGACGCCAAGGCGTACTTCTGCTTCGAGGGCACCTCCGAACTCCGGACGGGCCAGGAGGGATGGGACGGGTTCAACGAGATCGAGAGCTGCGACCACTTCTTCCTGCTCACCGCGGCCCCGACCGAGACCTCCCCGATCCCGGGCACGCGGACCCTGACGTCGGCGCTGGCCGGACAAAGCACCGAGTTCGAGACGGTCGCCACCGAGGCGGACGACACGGCGGTCATCCTCTACACCTCCGGCACGACCGGCCGGCCCAAGGGCGCCGAACTCACCCACTCCAACCTGGTGCTGAACGCGCTGACCTGCCACAAGATGTTCGGTGAGGTCGGGCACGACGTCCATCTGATCGCCCTGCCGCTGTTCCACTCCTTCGGCCAGGTCGTGCAGATGAACGCCGGCCTCGCCGCCCGCGCGACGCTGGTCCTGCTGCCGCGCTTCCACGCCGGCTCGGCCCTCGCCCTGATGCGGCATCACGCCGTCACCTTCTTCGCGGGCGTCCCCACCATGTACGCGGCACTGCTCGCCGAGGACGTGCCCGAGGCGGATCGGGCGGAGATCGCCGCCAATCTACGGATCGCGGGTTCCGGGGGCTCGGCGCTGCCGGTCGAGACGCACCGCCGGTTCGAGGAGCGCTTCGGGGTCACCGTCCTGGAGGGCTACGGCCTGTCGGAGACGAGCCCCGCGGTGACGTTCACACCGCGCGGCGAGCCGGCGCGCCCGGGCTCCGTCGGCCGTCCGGTCTGGGGCGTGGAAGTGGACCTGATCGCCGAGGACGGCACGCCGGTGAAGGGTCCGGACGCCATCGGCGAGATCGTCGTGCGCGGGCACAACGTCATGAAGGGCTACTACGACCGGCCCGAGGCGACCTCCGAGGTGCTGCGCGACGGCTGGTTCCGCACCGGGGACCTGGCCCGCCGGGACGCCGACGGATGGCTCTACGTCGTCGACCGCACCAAGGACCTGATCATCCGCGGGGGCTTCAACGTCTACCCGCGGGAGATCGAGGAGGTCCTGCTCACCCACCCCGCCGTGAGCACGGCGGCCGTCCTCGGCGTGCCCCACGCCACCCATGGCGAGGAGGTCAAGGCCTGCGTGGTCCTCGCCCCGGGCGCCGAACTCACCGGGGAGGAGCTGATCGCGTGGTGCAGGGAGCGGATGGCCGGATACAAGTACCCGCGCCTGGTCGAGTTCCGCGAGGGGCTGCCCACCAACGCCACGGGAAAGATCCTCAAGCGCGAACTGCGGGACGCGCCCACGCCCCCCTGAGGGGCCCGCAGCACCTCGCTTCCCTGACGGCGGCCCAGCCGCGCGGCGGCCGGCCCCGGTACCCGCTCGGCGGCCGTCGGGGCCCGTTCGCCGGCCGATTCCGTGAACCCATCACCTCCAGGGGCCACCCCGTGGCACCGGCCCGGCCGGAAGCTCTGGAGCGAACCTCGACGAGGAGGACGTCATGACGTACACCGCACCACGCTCCGCGCCACCGTTCGGGCCCCGCAGGAGGGCGAGGTGGGTCACCTCTCCCGGCGCCGCCTCCCCCGGCCTCGCCGCCCGGCCGACGGCGGGAACGCTCGACCGTACGGACCGGAACAGCACGCCGCCCGGCCGCACGGACCGGGGCACGACCGGGGTGACCCGGTGAGCGCCCCGGAAAGCGCCGACTACGTCGTCGTCGGAGCGGGATCGGCCGGGGCGGCCCTCGCCGGCCGGCTGACCGGGAGCGGCCCGGCCTCGGTCGTCCTCCTCGAAGCCGGCGGCCGGGACCGGAAGGCGGCCGTGCACATACCCGCCGCCTTCTCCCAGCTGTTCAGGACCGAGCTCGACTGGGACTACTCGACCGCCCCGCAGCCCGAGCTCTCCGGGCGCCCCGTCTACTGGCCCAGGGGCCGGATGCTCGGCGGCTCCTCCTCGATGAACGCCATGATGTGGGTACGCGGATTCGCCGCCGACTACGACGAGTGGGGCGACCTGTGCGGCGCCGACTGGTCGTGGAAGGGCCTGCTGCCGTACTTCCGCCGCGCGGAAGGGGTCCTCGGCGCCACCGACCCCGACCACGGCCGTACCGGCCCCATGCGGGTCGAGCCGCAGCGCGACCCGAACCCGCACACGGCGGCCTTCCTCGACGCCGTCCGGGCACTCGGCCACACCGTCGAACCCGCCAACACCGCGACGCCCGACGGGTTCTCGCAGACCATGGTGAGCCAGCGGCGCGGCGCGCGGTGCAGCACCGCGGACGGCTATCTCAAGCCGGCCCGCCGCCGCCCGAACCTGCGGGTCGTCACGGACGCGCAGGCCACCCGCGTGCTCTTCGAGGACCGCCGCGCGATCGGCGTCGAGTACGTCACCGGGGGCGTCACGCGCACGGTGCTGGCCCGCCGCGAGGTCGTCCTGAGCGCGGGCGCGGTCAACACGCCCCAGCTGCTCATGCTGTCCGGCATCGGCGACGCCGGACACCTGCGCGAGCGGGGCATCGAGGTGCTGGTGGACGCCCCGCAGGTCGGCGCCAACCTCACCGACCATCTCATCAGCGGCCTCGCCGTCGACGCCGCAGACCGGACCCTGGTCGCCGCCGAGCGGCCCTCCGAACTGCTGAAGTACCTCACCCGCCGCCGGGGGATGCTCACGTCGAACATCGGCGAGGCGTACGGATTCGTCCGCAGCCGGCCCGACCTCGAGCTGCCCGACATCGAGATCATCTTCGCTCCGGTGCCCTTCCTCGGCGAGGGTCTCGTCAAGCCGCCGGAGCACGGGCTGACCGTGGGGGCGATCCTGCTGCGCCCCGAGAGCGCCGGTTCGGTCACCCTGGCCTCGGCGGACCCCTTCGCCAAGCCGGTCATCGACCCGCGCTATCTGACGGACCCGGACGGCGCCGACCGCGCGGCCCTGCTGGCCGGACTCGACGTCTGCGAGGAGATCATCGGCCGGCTCGCCGACCGCGGCCTGTCCAAGGGCCGCTTCCTCATGCCGCCCGGGGCCGAGGACATGCCACGGGACCGGCGCGACGCGCTCGCCCTGGCCGACCACGCCCACACGCTCTACCACCCCGTCGGAACGGCCCGGATGGGCCGCCACGACGCCTCCGTCGTGGACCCGCGTCTGCGGGTACGGGGAGTGCGGGGCCTGCGGGTGGCGGATGCCTCGATCATGCCGACGATCATCCGGGGTCACACCAACGCCCCGTCCATCGTGATCGGGGAACGAGCCGCGGATCTGCTCACGGCGGACTGAGGCCGACGAACCGGTCCTGAGCACCACGTGCTCACGGATGTCGAACTCAGCGTGGAGGCAGTCAGGACTTCGACATCAGCTGAAGGACGGAGGCGCCAAGGCGCTTGGCGGCCTCCGGCTTCGGGGGGACGAGGTCCACGGTGAAGATCTTCTCGACCGCTCGATGTCGCGGTTGGTCGCGGCGCAACCGGCCAGCGCCAGAAATCGCCTGACGCTGCCGAGTCCCGTCTTTAAGGCCGTTACGACTCAGCCACCGCTCTTTCGACGGAACGACCGCTGACTCGCGGCCGGGCCGTGCGCGCCGTGGACCTTCGACGTGTTGGTGCTCGTCGTGAGGGCGGCGTCCGCCTGCATACCACGCTTGCGTGCCAGAGCCTCCCGGAACTTGCGCTTCAAGTCGTCCTGGGCATCATCGTCGGGCGAGAGGGAACGGTCCTCGCCGTCTACCGGCTCTTCGGGCAATGGAGACTCTGCAGCCATGGTGACCTCCTGGTACCGGGCAGTGGGAACCACAGCTTGTCACGTCGGACACCGCACCCCGGTCCCCGGGGCGTCCGCGCCGCCCATCCCGCCCTCCCTCTCACGGTGAACAGCCGCAGCCGGAACGTCCCAGCCCAGCCTGCTGGAAGGCGCCGAGGAGGATCACTGCGCTTCAGGGAGCAAGCGGCACGGCAGGGCTCGCTCCGTGACTCCGTTCTCCCCATCCGGCTCGACCCGAAACAGCTGGGCCTGCGGCGTGCGGGTCACCGTTTCCGGCTGTCGTAGTGCGGGCAGACCGAGCCGGGCAGCAGGCCCAGTCCGTCCGGCAGAAACATCAGCGGTCCGAAGGAGTCGGTATGCGAACCTTCGGCCCAGCAGTTGGCGCCTGCAGACCGGCGGCACGTCGATCCTGATGCCGTGCCCGGTGACGAACGACCGCGCCCGCCGCGTCAGCCCTCGAGTACGGCATTGCTGAGCTGTCGCTCCATGAGACAGACGCTGCACGAGCGCCGGGCAGGAGACCGTTCTTGCCGTCGAGATCGATCGCGACGGCTTCGACTGGGCGCTGCGGCACGCCTGCCTGTCGAGCTACGTTCGCGGGCTTCATCCCGATCGCAGTACCTGGCAGCGTGACCTCAAGCGCGCACCGTCCCGCGGCCAGTGGGATCCCGAACGCGATCTGAACCTGCGTCCCTTGCCGTACCGCTCGCTGTAACTGGGGCTCTCGGGCAAGGCATAGTCGCGTTACGCGGACGAGTGGACCGTGTCCATCAGCGACGTGACTCCGCTCGCCCGCGAAATCCGCGCGCTCGTCAGCCGCGGCGATCCTGACCTCGTACGAGAACCATCACCAGGTCGTGGCCGCTGTCGGGATGCGACGCGAAGTCGATCCCTGGGAGTCCGCCCCCATTCGTGCCGCTCTCGCCGTTTCAACCGCAGTTCAGTCCATGTCTGGCATGAGCATGCTGGTGTGGCAGACTGCCTGATCGCGTGTGAGGAGGCGATCGGTGAGTAACCGGCATGTGCAAAAGATGCTGCGGCAGATGGCGAGCGGGGAGCCCGTTCAGGTCACCAGCGCCACGGCGTCCATGAAGAAGCTCGCCCGACTCGCTTTCATCGCCCAGCAGTTCGGGTACGAGTACGCGGACGCAAGGCAGGGCGGTGGGTCACAGGGCAACGGGTTCGTGATGCTGATCGTGCCCGACCCCAGCCCGCAGGCCCGGGCGCGTGCCGAGCAGAACCGGGCACGGTATCCGAACGCGAGCAGCGGGGGCGCACTGCCGGAGCTCGTGCCCGACGAGGTCGAGCTCCTCAAGGCGCGCATCGCGTTCGATCTTGCCGCCAGGTACACCGAGAAGCAGCTGACGGTCATCCTGGGTGTCGGCTTCAGCACGTTGGCCGTGTGCCTCGGCCTTCAACTCGGTGCGGACACCACCGCCGTGGTCGTCGCCGGGATCGCCTGGGCAGTGCTGATGGCCTTCGTACCCGTCGGGCTCGTCGTCAACCGGCGCTACAGAGCCAAGCACGTCGCCCGGCTGCAGGCCGCCGGGTTCACACCGGTGACCGAGCAGAGCGGGCGGCTTCGGTACGTTCCTCGGGGCGGGCAGCTTCCCGGGCACGGCAATCCGTTCGCCGGAGGGGCGTAGGGTTTCCGCCCACCGCCTGCCCGCGCGCGGGCAGGCGGTGGCCAGGCGGCAGGAGCCGGCGCGGGCCTCGATGCCGGTTTCTGGCGGCCCTGGCGATGAGTGCAGGTCTGCGGAGTGGTGCCCTGTTCACGCGGCCAGGCCAGGAATCGGTGTGCTGAGGTGATCCCGTGCCGCGGGCGGTCAGGCCCGGGGCGAGGTCCTCGCGGGCCGCGCGCTGCCGGAGTTGCCGCAGGCCGTGCCAGGTCGCGAAGCGGCGGGACGAGCTGCTGGTCCTCGTCCGGCTCGATGGCGTCCAGGGTGCGGCGGAGCCCGTTCTCGAAGAGCACCAGGTAGTGGTCCCGGTGTTCGAGAACCTGGTGCTGGACGAGCAAGTCGCGCAGGTGCGTGATGGACTGCGGTGATGGGTGGTCGCCGAGTGTCTTGAGATGCGGTGGCGTGGTCTCAGGGAATGCCGCAGCTAGTGGCTCCGCCGGGGCAGGTGACGCTGTCGTTGGACGCCGAGCCCGCGATCATCAGCACCAGGACGATGAGAGCCAGGATGATCACAGGTACGTTGTCTGCAGCCCAACCGCCGTTCTCGCGCGGAGGTTTCGGAGCGCTGGGCCGTGGGCTCGCAGTATCGCGTGCGGGCTCGGCACCAGGCCCGTCGTGCCCCTCTGTCACCATCAAGTCACCCGCCGTCGTTGTCCCTTTTACGATGACACGGCATCGGAGCTCACCCGTCAAGCCCCGTGCCGTGCGGGCTCTCCGGGAAGGTGGGCATCGATGGGTCGAACTGGTCAACTGCCTCTTCGTCCAGATAAAAAAGGGCCGCCGGTGGGAGACGAGGCGCGTGCGGGAGAATGAGGCCATGCTGGCCTACGTCTACCGCGTGACGAAGTACGATCCCGCCGACCGTGACGAACACGGGCACTACACCGGCCTGGAGGGCACCGGCAGCGACCACGGTGAGGTCGAGGCGGCGTATCTTCAGGCGGTCGCAGCGTTCGCCACGGAAACCGGCGTCGATCACCTGGCCATCCGTGAGCCGGGGTACCTTCCATCGCGCACTTCGGGCTCGAACCTCCGGTGGACGGCTACGGGCTCGACGGACTCTTCCCGCCTGCTCCCGACGCGCCTGCTCCCGACGCCGTAACTGGCCCGAGTCTTCCGCCCGGCTTCCACGACGGCGCGCAGGTGCCGCTCCGCACCGCGCTCGAACTGGTCAGGGCCATGCTCCGCGACAACGGGGCATGGTGCCGACTCGAAGTCGAGGACGTGTTCGCGGTGCACGTGGGCTGGGACCAGTACCTCTACATCGGCACCAACCGCCCTTGCGAGGAAGCCCTCGTCCGGATTCGTGCGACCGGATTGTTCCCTGAGCGCCTGACCTCTTCTCCGTACGACTTCGACCCCGAAGATGAGGGGGCAGGATTTCTGCGGCCGGGGGACGACGCCTTCTGGGACGGTCTGGGCGCGGCGGTTGCCTCAGGCCGCGCCGGGGTCCTGGAAGAGACGTTCGTCGAGGGTGCGACACGCTGGCACTCCCTCACCCTCGGCATCCTCGGTTCGGTTCGCGCCGGCCTTGCTCCGCGTGCCCGTCTGGCTGTGCGGCCGCCTTTGTCGTCCGACATCGACGCAGTTCTCGCTTCCTTCCCCGCAGACGGTCTCGTTGAGGGCGTCTGGCAGGACAAGGACGGCCGTCTCCACAGCGCCACCTGCGACGAGACCGGGTTCCCCGAACTGGCCTCCCGAATATCCGCGGCCTCCGCTGCCGTACTCCTCTGCGGGTATGAGGGCGAGGACCTGCCGCTGTATACCGCTGTCATGCCCGACAACGACGGCGTGGTACGGGCGCGTTGGCGGCCCGCACCCGCAGCGGACGACCAGAGCCGCAAACTCTGAGCCAGTCGCATTCCGGAGCATCCGGCCAGCCCGCCCGAGCCGCGCAGCGAGACCGAAATCCCGTGCCGATCACTGCGTTCCGAGATGATCGCTGAACCTGCGGCCCAACGGCCCATCAGCTTCTCGAGCTCCCTGGAACCCCGGTTCAGAGACACGCCAGATCCTGAAACAGGTCAGCCGCTCGGCAAGCGGCGCGTTCCTCGCGGGCGGTACCTCATTACCAGGCACGTAGCTGTGCCGAAGGACTCCCAGTCAGGCGCCGGACACCGCCGCACGGCGCCTCGCGGAGACGGCGCGTACCCGCCCCGGCTCCGACACCCTCGTCCCCGGCGCTCTTGGAGCGCTCCGGCGTACTGGTCCCCGCGCCGGTCAGGCGACGCGTTCCAGCCCTGCCCTCACCGACTGCCGGGTACCGTCCCGTTTGGTCGACTCGTAGGCGAAGTCCACCGTGTCGCCGGGGCGCAGCGTCAGGGTGATGCGGCCGTTCGGGACGCAGTTGCCGGACTGGATGCTCTCCCCGAGGGTCACCTGGTCCGTGCCGCCGACCGCGGTCAGGGTCACGGTGCCGTAGCAGTCGGAGGACTCCATCGAGTACTGGACGCTGCCGACCTGCTCTCGCAGTGTGCCCTGGTCGAGCTCCACGGTGACGCGGTAGTGGTCGGTGCTGGTGGCGTCGAGCTCCTCGGCGTAGCCCTGCCAGCGTCCGAGGAACTCCTCGGGCAGGCCGACGGGCGTCGGAGTGGTGGGGGTCGGAGTGGTGGGGGTCGGAGTGGTGGGGGTCGAGGCGGCCGGGATCCCGTCGGCTCCGCCGGACGCCGCGGGTGTGGTCGGCGGGACCGAGCTGCGGGGAGCGACGGAGGTGTCGGGTACGCCGGGCGCGTCGGGGGCGGGTGGCGCGTCGCCGAGCGACGGACCGGAGGCGCGTTGCTCCACATCGCCGCTCAGCTGTACGAACAGTCCGATCAGGGCCGCGACGATCGTGGCCGCGGCGCCGATCAGGGCCACGACGAGCGCGCTCCGGTGGGAGTCACCGCGGGCCTGACGGACCGGGCGCTGCGGCCTCGCGTAGGGATCCGGCGGGGACTGCGGTCTGGTCATGGCGCGCCCTCTGATGCGTGGTTCAGGGAAGATCAGGCCATATTGCCGTCCAGGCACCGCACTTGTGCGACTTTCAGGCAAATCTGATGAATAGATCATGTCGAATCGATTCGCCTCGCTCGCCGTTCCGCTGCGGTGCGCTCACCGGGTTCACGGACACCAGCCCCACCCCCTGGTCCGCCCGGAACGTGGTGGCGGCCGCCGCCTCGGTCACGACGGGTCCCGCCGGGATGTACGAGGTGGGTGTGGGCGGACGGCGCCCGGGGCCGCGCATGGAGCGCTTCCCGGTGATCGCCGGGCTTCGAACCGTCCCGAACCTCCACGGCGAGAGCAGCGAGAGCAGCGTGGCGGTGGGCCAGCTCGGCGGCGGTGGGTCGGCCGCCGTTGATCCGCCGCTACGTGAGGTTTCGCGTCATGATCAGCCGATTGGTCGGCTCCACCATGGCGAGGTATCGCCAGAAGATCCAGTTCTCCGAGATTTCGGCGCCCTGACCCTCCGCGACACAGCAAGCCCAGCCGCCTTCGGAAGGCTTTCCGGGGCACGGTGCCAAAGTTACGCCTGTGAGGGCCGACGTGGTCGGCTGCTACCTTCCGAGCCATGAACGACAGCGTGCATGTGGGCAATGCGGGCAGGGACGCGGCACTGGACCGGGGGTGGCTGCTGGGGCACTTCAAGGACGTCTCCGACCCTCGGCACAGCGAGGCGGTGGAGATCAAATGGGGCGTCCACCCGCAGGGCGATGAGCGGGCTCAGTGGGTGACGGGCGAAGGGCGCACCGCCCTGCTGGTCCTCATCAGCGGGCGCTTCCGGGTGGAACTGCCCGGACGCAGCGTTCTCTTGGCCCAGCAGGGGGACTACGTCGTGTGGGGCCGGGGCGTTGACCACTCCTGGTTCGCGGAGGAAGAGTCCGTGGTTCTGACCGTCCGGTGGCCCTCAGTCCCCGGCTACAAGGCGACCGATTAGGGCGATTCCGCCGCTATTCAAGTCCCCCATCGGTCCCCCTCCCCCGTCAGTCGGACGTCAGGACCGGTACCAGTCGTCTCCGCCGGCGCTCACCGCCCGGCCGCCGGGCCCGCCGTCCGTATGCCGAGGTCGGCATATCGAGCAGCAGAGTGGTCGCAGCGAACCATCAGCGGTTCGACCAACGCGTCTGCGTCTTCCATGGCACCGTCACCATCGCCTCGATGCGGCGTCGACTCCGTTCGTGACGCGTCGTCCTAGTGGCCGAGCTCGTAGTCGAACCAGATCCGGTGGGTGCCGTCCGTGTCGACAGCGATTCCGCCGGTCCCAGTGATCCTGGCCAGCGCACCCGTTCCGCTGGCCGGCACGATGACGAAGAACTCGCCCTCTCTCCCTTCGCCCAGGGTCGTCGCGGAGTGCGCAAAGTTGAAGGCGCCCGCCTGCTCATGGAGTGTCCCCTCGAAGGACTCCATGGCGACATACGTCCCCACCCCGTTGGACTGATCGAAGGCGGCGGTGAACAACGTGGTGGAGCGCCCGGCGACCTCGCCTTCGTAACGCTTCTCCATCGTGGCGACACCGACGGGGAGCGCCGTCTCGATTGCGGGGCTCGGTACCGGTGCCGGGGTGAAGTCGGCGACTGTGAACGTTCCTGAAGCTCGCATCCCCGGATCGTATGCCGCGCCACTGACATCGCCACTGCATAGCGACCAAGGCCACCGCCTCGTTCGACTACTCCCAAATCGGTCCGCTCACCGGCCTGGAGTCCGCCCAGCCGAGGGATGCGGCTGTACGCAGTGGCCGTGGTGGCCGGCCGATTCAAGCGTGTGCGCCGTCGGCGCTCGGTCGCCAGGGTGACCGGTGGCGCGGCTACCGCGGGTGCACGGCGTAGGTCAGGTGTGTCACCCGCGACGACGGCTCCGAACGGACCGGCTCCAGCGCGACCCTGGACGCGTCCACGCCGTCGAACAGACGGGTACCGGCGCCGAAAAGCACCGGTGACAGGGCGATCGAGAACTCGTCCACCAGGCCGGCGTTCAGGTGCTCCAGGATCGTCGCGCCGCCGCCGGCGATGCGGACGTCGCGGTCGCCGGCGGCCTCGCGGGCCTGGTCGAGGGCCTGCTCGATACCGTCGTTGACGAAGTGGAACGTGGTGCCTCCGGGCCGCTCCCACGGGTCACGCTCGGTGTGCGTCACGACGAAGACCGGGGTGTGGAAGGGCGCCTCCTCCGGCCATGAATGCTCGCCGAGGTCGAACATGCGCTTACCCATGACGCTCGCGCCGGTGCGCTCGAACGTCTCCCGCGCGATGTCGTTGTCGCGGCCCTCCTCGCCGCCCTCGCCGAACTTCAGGTTCTCCCGGAAGAACCGCAGCGGGAAGACCCACTGCTGCAGTTCCGTCCACTGCGCCATCCAGCGCTGCACGTCGGGGTCGTCCTGCTTGTCGGGCGCGAAGAGCTCGTCCTCGACGGGCACGGGCTCGGGCGCGATGAAACCGTCCAGCGACATCGACACGCTGAAGAAGACCTTCCCGGCCATCAGCCCTCCGCCCCCTTCCGAATGATCTCGGTGACGTAGGCCGCCAGGTTGCTCAGGGTCTGCCGGCCGCCCTCGATCGCGTGGTACTTCTCGACCGCCTCGTCGCGCAGTTCCTTGGTGGGGAACACCGTGTGCATCACGATCCGGGTCGCCGCGCCGACCGGGACGAACGTCAGGACCGACTCGAAGGCGTTCGGGTCGTCGCGGGACTCACCGTGCAGCAGCGCGATCCGCTCCGGCGGGGCGATCCGCAGCCAGCGGATCCACTCGGAGTAGTCGGTCCCGTCCGGCCCGTGCAGTACGAACACCCACTCGCCGCCCTCGCGGAACTCGAAGGACCGCGTGGTGGTGGTGAACCCCTCCGGACCCCACCACCGCGACAGATGCCGGACCTCGGTGAACGCCTCGAACACCAGCTCCCGCGGGGCGTCGATGACCCGGGAGATCACGATCTCCCGGTCGGCCGTCTCCGGCTCCGCCCGTGTTTCCTGCCTTGCCTCTGCCATCGGTCAGTCCTCCTGCCGTGTCTGCTTGAGGTCCTGCACGTAGGTGTCCAGCCGGTCGAAACTCTCGTTCCAGAACCGCTCGAATCCGCCGACCCATTCGTGGACCGGCCGCAGCCCCCGGGCGTCCAGGCCGTAGAGGCGCTGCTTGCCCACCCCGCGGACCCGCACCAGCCCCACCTCCCGGAGCACCCGCAGGTGCTTGGACGCCCCCGGCTGGCTCATCCCCAGCTCCTGGGCCAACTCGGTCACCGGCCGCTCACCCGCCCGCAGCAGCGCCAGGATGTCCCGGCGCTGCGGCTCGGCGATCGCGTTGAACGCGTCCGAGGTCGTCGCTGCTCGTGCCATGGCACCATCATATTCCTATATCGGAATACATCAAGCGGGCCACCATTCCCGTGTCCCGTCCATCGCCTGCCGTGAGGACGTCGAAGGCGCTCGGACCCTCTCCATCAGGCGCGGATGCCACCCACACACGAAGACCCACTGGGTCGCTTTTCAGCAAGTCTCATGCGCAGTCGCCCTGTTGTGGCACATTCCGCTCCGACAAGATCGGCCGGATTCGTAGCTGACAGCAGGATTCTCGATCGCGTTACGTGTCATGTCTCCGTCGATTCATGCACAGCCGTCACCGTCCGGACGGAGAGTCACCCCCACGAAGAAGGAGCCGTGACCGGTTCGATGAACCGCCGTAGATTTTCCTTGCGCCCGCTCGCCGCGCCGCGTACTGCGCTGATCGGCGTGCTGAGCCTGTTCCTGGCGTTCGGCGCCGCCGGAGGCGCCACCGCCTTCGCCGGGGACACGAACTCCTTACAGGTGTCCGGCACCACCACGTCCGGAATCCACAACACCTACGACCCCAGCGCGTTCACCTACCTCGCCCAGGGCCTCGACACCGGCACCTCGATGATCGAACTGGACGTCTGGGACGACTTCTTCACCCAGGAGTGGAAGGTCAGTCACAGCAGCCTGACCAGCAACGGCAACAACTGCGTCAACGCCTCCTCGGCCGCCGACCTGTACACCGGCAGTGCCAACAAGAACCTGGAGAGCTGCCTGGACGACGTCCGGGTGTGGCTCGGTGCGCACCCCGGCCACGGGCCGCTGATCATCAAGCTGGAGATGAAGGCCGGCTTCCAGGCCAGCCTCGGAATGAGCCCGGCCAAGCTGGACCAGTCGATCACCGCACACCTGGGCGGCCTGGTCTACAAGCCGAACGACCTGCTGAACAAGCCCGGCGGCGGCCAGTACGCCACCCTGGACGACGCGGCCAAGGCCGGAAACTGGCCCACCCGGGCGCAGTTGGCGGGCAAGGTACTGCTGGAGATCATCCCCGGCACGGTCGAGGAGAACAACCCGACCGACACCCTGTGGACGGACAAGGAGTACGCGACCTACCTGCGTGACCTGCACACCGCGGGCACCACCGCGCAGGCGAACATCTTCCCCTCGGTCCACAACTCCGCGTCGGGCGACCCGCGCAGCCGTTACTCCGACACGACGCTGCGGCCCTGGTTCGTGGCATTCGACGGCGACGCGGCCGGCTACATCAACAACGGCATCGACACGAGTTGGTACGACACCAACCACTACCTGCTGTTCATGACGGACTCGCAGAACGTGTCGCCGGCTCTCGACGACGTGAGCCCGTCGGCGTCCGACGCGTCGGCACGCGTCGCGCTGCTGGCGAAGGCGCATGCCACGGTCGCGTCGAACGACTGGCGGGGGCTGCCGGACGTGCAGTCACTGGTCCTGCCACGCGGCTGATCCAGGGCTGATCCAGGGCCGGCCCACGACTGATCTACGGTTCTGCCGCCACATCGCTCCGCCGCTCAACCCGCCGGGTGTCTCGGCCGGTCGGAAACACCGATCGGGGCACCCGGCTCGACGCCTGCTCCGAAGCCAGAGGTGACGCCCGGCATGCGCGCGGGCAAGTCGCGGTTACGGGCCGCTCGCGCTCGCGCATCAATGGGGAGGTGCTCCCCGGCAGTTGCGTCGCGAACTCAATCGGACGGCGTGGCCGGGGACCGCATGCCGAGCCACTGCTCGGCGCCCCAAGCCTCGAACCGCTCCACCTCGATGAAGCCCAGCTTCGCCGCGAGACGCATCGAGCGGACGTTGGCGGTCTGGGTGGTGAGCACCACCGGCTCGCCGGGAAGCGCGTCGGCTAGCCAGCCGAGTGCCGCCGCGCAGGCCTCGGCGGCGAACCCGGATCCCCACGCCCGCGGCAGGAACAGGTAGCCGAGATCGGTCTTCCCCGCGGCGGCCGGGCGACGGTCCGCTCCATTTCTCCTGAGCAGGATCTGACCGATCATCGACCCGTCGAGATCAACGACGAAACT
The DNA here is from genome assembly GCF_036139655.1 of Streptomyces sp. NBC_00328. Taxonomy (NCBI): domain Bacteria; kingdom Bacillati; phylum Actinomycetota; class Actinomycetes; order Kitasatosporales; family Streptomycetaceae; genus Streptomyces; species Streptomyces sp. NBC_00328. The sequence goes on along the minus strand of NZ_CP108013.1, from coordinate 9,478,020 downwards.
CCCGGGCCACCGCTCGGGCACCCCGGACATCTCACGCTCGAGCTCGTCACGCGGCCGGGGGCCGCCGAGGTAGGTGTGCACCTCCGGCGAGGCGAGCAACTCGACGAACGCCGCACGGTCCCGGGGCTCGGGCTCACGAAGCACGAGCCTCTCGGTCGTGATCGGCTCAGGCGGCCATGCCATGGGTCCCAGATCTTCCATCCGCGCACGCTAACAGGTGGTCGAACGGCCCGACGGGAGGGACAGCCGTGACGAGGTAACGCCCGCTTGCGGCCGCCCGGTTGACGGGGTCGCCGGGCTACTTGCCTGGGCCGGGCTCGTGACGGTCTCTCAAGCCTGGGCGGGGAGGTGCTCGCCGCCGAGCAGCGCGGAGGCGTTCTGGAGCGGACTGAGAGCGACCGGGGGCGCGGCCACCTGCGGAGTGCGGCAGGTGAAGCCGAGGCGGGTCATGGCCCGGGTCACTTCCCCGCTCGTGAAATCGCGGCGGTCCTGACGGGTGATGACCTCGCCCACCTGCTTGACGGGGTAGTGGCAGCGACCGATGATCACGGACTCGCCCGTGATCGGCTCGGGCTTGATCCCCTTCATCGAGGCCAGCACTCCACTCTTGGAGAGGTCGAACGGGAAGCGGGCGATGACGCAGCGCATGGTGCCTCACAGGTAGCGGGAGAACGGGCCGGGTGGGGTCGAGCGTGAGTGGGCGCCGGGAACGGGCGGAACGTTCGAGGGGCCGGGTCGAGGGTCAGACCGGGGCGAGCACGTCCGGGTTGCGGCGGAGGCGGAGGACATCGCGTACGCGGAGCCGGTCCGAGTACGCGGACCCGTCGCGGACGGCGGTGAGCTGGGCCTCGGTGACCGAGTCCGTGCACTGGTCGTCCGCGTCAATGACGAGGAGATACCCGACACGGGCGCCCGCCATGACGGACAGGGCCACCTCGACGGTCATGTCCGCCCGTACCCGCGGTCCGGAGGCGTCCGCGTGTTCCGCGACGCCGGTGGGGAGGACATCTGCGGGGACGACACCAGCGGGGATGACACCACTGGGGACGACGACGGCGGGGATGGATCCCTCGGAACACAGCTGCATCCGAACGAGCGGCAAAGGTGACTCCTGCTGGGTGAGTATGGCGGGACATGCGGCGACCGACCGACGGCATCGTTCTCAGGAACGGGCCGTCGGCGTCATTCGTCGGCACAGGGCTTGGTTCGTCGGTTCCGGTCGCCCATGAACGGGCGACCGGGGACCGGTGGTGCCGGAGGTCGCCGCGGCGCCCGGACGGTGGTCCGGGCGCTGCGGCTTCCGCTCTAGGCCTGGGGGGTGCGACGCGCGGCGGTACCGGTGGGCCGGCCCTGACCGGAGCGGCCACGCCGGCCCCGGGAGGAGGCGGAAGCGGCACGGCGCGGACGCTCCGTGACCGGCGCGCGGATGACGACCGGCACGCCCGAGGGCGCCTGGGCGCCTGTGATGCGGCTCAGTTCCGCTTCTCCTGAACGCACCTGGCTGGTCTGCGGAGTGATGCCCGCGGCAGCCATCAGCCGAGTCATGTCGCGGCGCTGGTTCGGCATCACCAGGGTCACGACGCTTCCGGACTCACCGGCACGGGCCGTACGGCCGCCGCGGTGAAGATAGTCCTTGGGATCGGTCGGCGGATCGACGTTGACCACGAGGTCCAGCTGGTCGACGTGGATGCCGCGTGCCGCGACGTTGGTCGCCACCAGAACCGTCACGTGCCCGGTCTTGAACTGGGCCAGGGTCCGGGTGCGCTGCGGCTGGGACTTGCCGCCGTGCAGGGACGCGGCGCGGACGCCGCTGCTCAGCAGGTGCTCGGTCAGCCGGTCCACCGCGTGCTTGGTGTCCAGGAACATGATCACCCGGCCGTCGCGTGCCGCGATCTCGGTGGTCGTGCGGCTCTTGTCCGCCGCGTGCACGTGGAGGACGTGGTGCTCCATCGTGGTGACCGCGCCCGCGGACGGGTCGACCGAGTGGACCACCGGGTCGGTCAGGTAGCGGCGGACCAGCAGGTCGACGTTGCGGTCCAGGGTGGCGGAGAAGAGCATCCGCTGGCCCTCGGGACGCACCTGGTCGAGCAGTGCGGTCACCTGCGGCATGAAGCCCATGTCGGCCATCTGGTCGGCCTCGTCGAGGACGGTGATGGCGACCTGGTTCAGCCGGCAGTCGCCCCGCTCGATGAGGTCCTTGAGCCTGCCCGGAGTCGCGACGACGACTTCCGCCCCGCCGCGCAAGGCACCGGCCTGCCGGCCGATCGACATCCCGCCGACCACGGTGGCCATCCGCAGCCGCACGGAGCGGGCGTACGGGGTGAGCGCGTCGGTGACCTGCTGGGCCAGTTCGCGGGTGGGTACGAGGACCAGGGCCAGCGGCTGGCGGGGCTCGGCGCGCTGTCCGGCGGTACGGGCCAGCAGCGCGAGGCCGAAGGCGAGGGTCTTTCCGGAACCGGTGCGGCCCCGGCCGAGTACGTCACGGCCCGCGAGGGAGTTCGGCAGCGTCGCCCCCTGGATCGGGAAGGGGACGGACACGCCTTCGTGGCCGAGCGCCGCGAGCAGCGGCGCCGGCAGGGCGAGATCGGCGAACTCCTGCACGGCCGGCAGGGCGGGGGTGATCGTCTCCGGCAACGCGAACTCGCCCCGGGGTGCGGCCGGTTGACGTCCGTAGCTCTTCGGCCTGCCGGAGGAGCCGGAACGGCCGCCGGCGGAGGTGGCGCCGAAGCGGCTGCCGCCCCTTCTGGAGCCGCCGCCCTCGGTGCGAGTTCGGGCGAAACGATCGTTCGTACGTGTGCGGTTCATGCGGAACCTTCCTTGACCTGGCGCGTATCAAGGAATTCCCGCAGCCGATGAGCGGCGCAGAGAATCGCGAGAACGAGCCGACCGAAATTCGGCACCGAATCGTAGGACCGGTGAAGAATTCTCACGGGATGTCCTGCCGGATCGGCAGCGATGTCCCGAAAAACTGAAGAAATACGGAGTGAAGCGAAATGGCGTTCGTACGCGGACCTGGAATGAGGTCGGCAGCTGGCCCGAGGTGGGCCTGCGGCGGGAACGGGCCGGGCGCGGATCGGCAGCGAGTGAGACGCGGACCGGGATCAGTGCGGCGGCAGGAGGTCGGCGAGGACCCGAGCGGCGGCTCCGGAACCTCGCGGGCGCGGCGGCGGGGCGAACTCACCGCTGACTGCCGGGACGCTCGCGACCGTGCGACGGAAACGCGGCGAGCTGGGGCCCGCACCCCAAGGTGCGGGCCCCAGCTTCGCCGTGCGTGCCGGTGTCAGGCGGAAACGATGTTCTCCGCCGTCGGGCCCTTCTGGCCCTGCGCGATGTCGAAGGAGACCTTCTGGCCTTCCTGGAGCTCACGGAAACCGGAGCTGGCGATGTTCGAGTAGTGGGCGAAGACGTCGGCGCCGCCGCCGTCCTGCTCGATGAAGCCGAAGCCCTTTTCCGCGTTGAACCACTTCACGGTGCCAGTAGCCATGTCAATTCTCCTTCGGGACGGTGCTCGGGATCCGCACTGTGCGGACTCCGCGTCGCCGCGATGATTAACCCGCCGGAAATGACCGGATACACAGAAGAACACCACCCTGCAAGAACAGGGTGGATGCTCACAAGTTTTTGGGAACCACAACTGCAACTGGTCTCGACACTAGCACGGAACAGTAGATTGCGCGCTGTCAGCTATTTCACTCCGCCAGCTGATCAAGAAATCCTCATCGCGCCTGGAGCCGATTTCTCACGTCGCCGCCACAGATATTGGTTCACCGGGGTCACAGCGTTTCCGTTCAGGGACCATGCGGTGGAGCGCGGAAAATCTGACGAAAATCCAGTCCGCGCACCAGGCCCGGGTCGCGGGCGGCTCCTGGCGGCCAGGGGGCCATCTCGGCCAGACGAGAGATGACGCTCGAACCGCGTAGGTGTCCGCGTCACTCGATCCACCGCGCAGCGGCCTCATAGTTGACATCCTCCCCCTCTTGAAAGAGGGGGATTCCAGCCCGTGCGGGTTGGGGTTCACGGGTGTTCGAATGGCCGGTGGCCGTTGTCACCCCTCCGGCACCGGCTGTTCGCCGGGGGCGGGGAATCCCGCCCTGTCCTGCCGCGACGTTGGCTGCTGCGTTGGTGTCCGCGTTGCAGGTGAAGCCGCAGGAGGAGCAGACGAACTCGGCTTGGCTCTTGCGCGAGTTCTTGTCGATCCAACCGCAGACGCTGCAGCGCAGACTGGTGTACGGAGCGGGGACGTCCTCGACCCGGCCCGGGGCCTTGTGTCCGGTGCGCCGGCGGAGCAGGCCCCAGCCCTGGGCGAGGATCGCCCGGTTCAGCCCGGCCTTCTGCCTGACCTGCCTGCCGGGCCGCTCGGTGGTTCCCCTGGCCGAGCGGGTCATGTTCTTGATGTCCAGCTTCTCGAACCGCACCAGGCCGTAGGTGCGGGCCAGCATCGTGCTGGTCTTCTCGCACCAGTCCTTGCGCCGGTCGGCTTCACGCGCTTTGAGCCTGGCCGCCTTGGCGTACTCGGCGGTCTTTTGCTCGCTTCCCTTCGGGGCGCGAGCGGCACGTCGCTGGTGTTTACGGACCTGCGCGCGTTCCTTCACGGTGAGCTGCGGGCAGTTCAGTTTCCGCCCGTCCGAGAGGGCAGCGGTGATGTTCACGCCCCGGTCGATACCGATGACCCCGCCGGTGCCAGGCCCGTCGATGGGGGCGGGGACGACCGCGAACGCGATGTGCCACCGGCCGTTACGGAAGGTGACACGGAACGTCTTCGCCTTCGGCAGCTCAGAGCCCTTGCCCTTGCGGCTGAGCCGGAAGCGGACCCAGCCGCAGCCGGGCACCTTCACCCGCGCCCACCGCCGACTGAGCTTCTGCATCACCACCGAGCGGCCCATGACCTGCCTGCCCCTGGCGTTCAGCTTCGGTGAACCGTCCGCCTCGAACTCCCCGATACGGTCCGTGCCGATCACGCGGAAACCCTCGTGCACGTGCTTCCTGCGCCAGGTCGGCTCACCAAAACCGGAGGCGAACATGGCGTTCTTGGCTTTGGCGAAGTCCTTCAGTGCCTGCTGCTGCACATCGGCATTGCCAGCGGCCAGCCATGCGTTGTCACGCCGGGCCTCGGTGAGCTGACGGCACTGCTCGGCGAAACCGGGCGCCGCCCCACGGCCCTTGTACCAGTGCGCGTGCTGCTCGACAGCGAGGTTGTAGACGTACCGGGCATGCGCGCAGTGGCCGAGCATGACGCCCGCCTGCTCGCTCGTCGGGTACATCCGAAACCGTGCCATGACCGTGAACCTAGCCAACACGTTCCCCGACCGCCCACACCATCGACCGGCATCACCCGTGCGAGTGACCACCCCGGCCACCGACCCGCCCGACCACCGATCGCCAGCCACCGTCAAGCGACCACCGTCGACTCGGAGTTGCCGCACCTGCTCGAGATCCGTCTCGCCGCCGTCTCGTCCGAGACGCCGAATCGTCCTGCCAGCGATTCGGCTTCCCCCCGACCCGCTCCGCGGGAGCGGGCATTCACCCCGGCCCTGAAGGACCGGGCACCCTGCCCGAAAGCAAGGTGGTGGCTGGGCCGCTGTTGAACGCGATGGCCGCATCGGGTGCGTGCCGCCGAACCAGGTTGACCACTTGCTCAAGGAGTTCGACCTGATCGTCCGAGTGCCGCAGGCCACCGCCGACGGTGACGCACTCCCACGGATGCGCTCGCAGCGTGTCCGTGACGATGGTTTCCACGTCGTCACTTCCGTCAAGGCCGATGAGGCAGGTCTCCACGCCCACACCGTGTTCGGCGAACTTGGCCATTCCCGCCTCGATGGCCTTGGCCACCGGCCCGGAATCCCACGGCCCTGGTACCCGATACGGATCCAGCCCGATGACGAGGACGCGAGGGGAAGCAGCGGTGTCCATGTCCGGACGATACGCGTCGAACGACCCGCACATCAGGGGGCGACGTTCAAGCCGTATGACATGCCGACCCACAGGTCTTGACTCTTCCTGGCTCCGTCGAGTGCCCCCGAAGCTCAGGCAGCCTGGACTGCCGCGTCGAACCGCAGGATATGGACTGTCGCTCGCGCTACGCTTCCGCGTCGTGCAGACGCGCCTCGACATTGCCCGGATCCGGGCGGCCCGCCGGGTCATCGACCCGGTCTTCCTCGACACCCCGCTGTACCGCTGCGAGGCGCTGGAGCCCGGCCTCGGATGCGCCGTGAGCATCAAGCTCGAAACGGCGAACCCGGTACGCAGCTTCAAGGCCCGCGGCACCGAGGTGGTCGCGAGCCTGCTCGCCGAGGACGGCTCGCGCGCGGCGGTTTGTGCCAGCGCGGGAAATCTCGGCCAGGCCCTCGCGTGGTCCGGTCGCGGCCGGGGGCTCGAGGTGACGGTCGTAGCGTCACGCTTCGCGACGGTGGCCAAGCTTGACCGCATCCGCGCGCTGGGCGCCGGGCTGGAGCTGGTGGACGGCGATCACGAGATGGCGCGGGAGCGGGCGGCGGCCATCGCGCGCCGCGAGGGAATCCGGCTGGTCGAGGACAGCCTGGACATCGAGACCTGCGAGGGTGCGGCGACCATCGGTCTGGAACTGGTGGACACCGTGCCGTCGTTCGACACCGTCCTGATCGCACTGGGCGGCGGGGCGCTGGCCACCGGTGTGGGTCATGTGCTGAAGGCCCTGGCACCCGAGGTCGAGGTGATCTGCGTCCAGCCGCTGGGCGCACCGGCGATGACACACTCGTGGCGCGGGCGGCGCGTCGTCACCACCGACTCGACCAGCACGATCGCCGACGGCGTCGCCGGCCGGCATCCCATCCCGGCCGTCCTGGACGACCTCCTCCAGGTCGCCGACGACGCCGTTCTGGTCCAGGAGGAATCGATCATCGCCGGTATGCGGATGCTCCTCGACCACGCCGGCCTCGTCGTCGAGCCGTCGGCCGCGCTGGGCATCGCGGCGATCCTCGAGGACCGTGACCGGTTCGCCGGCCGGCATGTGGTCACCATCGTGTGCGGGAGCAACGTCGACGTGGACGCCTATCACCGCTGGATCGCCGCGGCTCCCGTCCACCGGTCCTGACCCACGCGGTTTTGAGTTCCGCCCAACGGTGGCACCGCCGGGCCGCGCGTGGCCCTCAACTCGACTGAGCCGGCGCCCCGTTGCTGTCGCCCTCCGGTCCTGCGCACGCCGTGAGCGCTCCGAGGGCGCCGGCCTGAGTGCGCCAGTCGGTCTGGTTGGGGAGGGTGCCGGCCCAGCGTTCGCCGAGGGCGTTGAGGGAGCTGCGGTCCCGGGCCCACAACGTGTCCGCCTGCTTCTGGAGATAGCCCTGGTAGGTGCTGGAGCCGGTCGCCTTCGCGAGGTCGGCGAGGTTCCGCACGAAGATGCCCTTGAACTGCTTCTGGTTGTCGTCGCAGGACGCCGGGCCGACGTCGCAGGACTCGGTGAGCACGCCGTCGCGGGTCAGCGCCGGGCTGCTGACGGCGGCGTCGGCCAGGGTCCGCGCGGTGGCCAGCAGTGAACCGTCCCCGGTCGACTTCCACAGCTCGGTGAAACCGCCGATGGCCAGCCCTTGGTTGTAACTCCACACGGTGCCGCCGTTGTTGGCGCAGGCAGAGGTCAGCCCGTCGTTCACCAGGCCGGAGGAGTTGATCATCCCGCTCGTCCTGAACCAGGCGGCGGCGGTTCTCGCCCGCTGGAGCCACACCGTGTCGCCCGGGATGCGCTGGTGCAGCGCGGTGGTCAGCCAGAGGTACTGGCCGTTCGTGACGGCGTTCTTGTAGGTGCGCTCCCGGTCCCACCACACCCCGCCTCCGCAGGTCCCGGGGTCCCAGTACTGCTGGACGTAGCCGGAGATGGTGACGGCCTCGTCGAGATAGCGGGAGTCGCCGGTGTAGTCGTACGCGTCGATCCAGGCGATCGCCCACCAGCCCGAGTCGTCGATGGACCGGCTGATGAAGTGGCCCTCGATCGCGTCGGAACCGCGCACGCCTGCGGCGAAGGTGCCCTTGTTACGGTCGTAGGTGCGCGCGACGGCCCAGTCGTAGTCGTGCGTGCCGGTCGTCCTGGCGAAGTCGACGAGCGAGGTGAGTGTGGCGGCGGAGTTCCACCAACTGCTGGGCCACCAGCCGTTGTAGGGGTCGTACGACGACATGAGCGCGTCCGCCGCGGCGCGTGTCCGGGTCGGCACGGGCCTGGCCCACACGGTGCAGCTGCCCTCCTGGTGGCCGGCCTCGCGGCCGCACGCGCGGACCGCACCACCGTAGAGGAGGCCGCGCGGATCGCGGGTCGCGTACATCGTCGTACGGCTGCCGGTGGCTCCCTGCGGGACGGCGGTGCGGCCGAGGGAGGAGCCGTCCGGCCAGGTCGAGCCGCCGTCCCAGGAACGGTCCAGCCAGACTTCGTCACCGCCGGCACCAGATTCGATACTGGCCCAGGCCATGGAGTTCTTCTGGTCGACGTGCAGCCGGATCGTGCGGCCGTAGAGCGTGGCGGACGGTACCGGCTGGTCGTCGCCGGACGCCCGGCCGGCGTCGGTGCGGTCGCAGAGTGTGTCGCAGACGGTGGGGTAGGTCCAGTCGGTGCAGCCGACGGCGGCGGCGTCGCCGCAGGCCCGGACCAGCCCGCGTCGGTGGTTGCGGGGATCGGTGATGTTGTACATCAGCGTTCTGGTGCCGGTCCAGGTGCCCGGGACGGCGGCCTTGCCGAGCAGCCCGTCCCAGGTGGCACCGCCGTCCCAGGAACGGTCGAGCCACACCGAGTCGCCCGTCACGCCGCCGTCGATGCTGGCCCACGCCATGTCGTCCGCGTCGGAGACGTGCAGTTCGAGGCGACGTCCGTTGAGTACCTTCGCCGGTACCGGAAAGCTCTCCTGCCGCGCCAGCGAGGGGTCCAGCGTGTCGCAGGCCAGTACGCACACCTGGGTGGCGGCGGCCGCGGGCGTCGCGGCCGGGAGGACAGCCGCACACGCGAGCACGCCCGCCGACAAGAAACTGAGGAACCGTGATCCGACAACGATGTCGGCGCTGCGCAAGGACACCGGAACTCGCCTCGATTTCACGATGGAGGATGCCGGGGCGGCGGGCGCGGCCGGGACCGACGGCGCTGTGGCGAGCCGAGCGGACAGCGGCCGAGCCTGGTCCGTACCTTCCTTCGAGGCAGTGAACTGGCTTGACGCATCCCTGTCAATGTCGCCAACAAGGGTTTCCCGTAAGGCAGTTCATGGTGTCAGTGACGGCGACCCGGTTGGTGCCAGGGTGCTGAGCGCACAGGGATCGCCTCCCTTTCGGACGGACCCCTGTGCGCTCGGCGGTCGTGCGGTGGTTTCGGCGGTGGGCTAGTGGTGCGCTTCGTCCGCCGAGGCCTGCTCCTGGAGGAGCGCGGTGATCTGGTTCACGTCGTTGAAGATGCCGATGAAGCTCTGGAGGTCCGGGGTGGAGGCGCCGTTGACGCCGACGAAGAAGGTCAGCAGGCGGCCGTCGTCGGTCTGCAGATAGCCCGCCTCGTTCTGCGCCGTGGCCGCGAGCTCCTGGTTCAGGTAGTCGTCACCGATGATCGTGCCGGGCTTGGCGAAGACCTTGCCCTTGGCCGGGCAGTCGGTGGTGCAGGAGATGCCGTTCGAGCCGTCGACGCCGAGGATCGGGAGCAGACTACGGAAGGCCTCGGCGTCGGGGGTGTGCAGCCAGTAGGCGAGGAGCTCGACGAGGCCGTTCGGGGTGACCCGCTCGGCCGGCACGCCGCCACGCCCGTCGGCGAGCTGGAACTGTTTCGGGTCGATCTGCGCGACGTTGGTGAGGAAGTCGTGCTCGATCGGGAACGCGTCGAAGCAGTTCTTGCTGCCGCGCGCGACGGCCATGTTGCACAGGGCCAGGTTGGCGCCGAGGTTGTGGCTGACCTTGAGGATCAGCTTGGCGTACTGGCTGTAGGGCGGGGAGACGTACGCGGCGACGCGGGGGGTGTTGCGGTAGGAGGCGGGCAGCTCCTTCTGCGGGTTGGGGCCGGTGGGCGGCGCGGTGACGGTGACACCGGCACGGGCCAGGGCCTCGATCAGCGCGGTGCGGCCGAAGGCGTTGGGGTCCTGGATGTTGGAGACCCGCAGCAGCGGCTGTGAACCGGCGGCGATGGTGCCCGAGAGGTGGATCTGGGTGCCGTCGGGCGAAGCGGTCACGTTGACGGAGGTGGTCCCCCCGCTGGAGACCGTCCGGACCGTGGAGGTGACGTGGTACGGCGAGACCTGCGGGCGCCAGAACAGCTTTGCCGGCTGCCCCGGCTTGGTCGGGGTCGTCAGCAGGTCGATCAGGTTGTCGTTGAGGATCAGCGGGGTGGGCTGCGGGCTCAACGCGGGAGGAGTGAACAGACGGGGGTCGATGATGACGTTGCCGTCGACCCTGGTGATGCCGGCGTCGCGGATCTGCCGGGCGATCTTGTTGATGCCGGCGAGCGGGTTCTCCGGGGTGAGGGTCGCGCCGGGGATCGCGGCCTCGGTGTGGTCGATGTCGGTGTAGTCGACCGACCCGTCGGGCTTGGTGCGCCCGCCCATGGTCAGGTCGCCCTGGGCGACCAGTGCCAGGTTCCCGTGCAGCGTCGACCCGGTGCGGGTGCCGGTCGCCATCACAGGGGTGGTGAAACGGTGGTTCGGGCCGAGGGTGTGCCAGGCGGTCGAGATGGTGACCAGCTTGACCGTCGAGCCGGGGACGAAGAACTGGTTCGGGAACTGGGAGTGGATCACCCGGCCGGTCTCCGGGTCCGTCTCCAGCACGCCCCACTGCGCGTGCTCGTAACCGGGCTTGTGCATGATCGCCTCGATGGCGGGCCCGAGGTCGTCGTCGTGCGCCGCCGCCGGGGTGCCGGCGGCTGCCGCCCCCGCCAGAAGCGCGAGTGTCGCACCGGCACCGGCCCAGGTCCGGAGCCGGCCACAGATCATCGGTCTCATGCGTTCCGCCATTTCTGGAGTCGAAGAAGCCGAGTCGAGGAAACCCGCATCGCACGGGCCCGACCCGCCCGGGCCCTGCTCGCCGGGACGCTCCTGCGGCATCGTAGGAACACGGACCGCGCACGTTTCCCCTGCTCGACGCCGCGCCGACAGCTTGGGGGAGAACTTCATCCGGTCGGTCGATCACCGAAGGCGACGGCACGGGGAGCCCTCGCGAGTGCCGTGCGCGGCGCGCTTGGTGCCGGGTCCGGTGACACGGCTGCCATCCGCAAACCTTGAGTGGCGTCGGCTGCTTCGTCGCGTCCGTGGCATCGGCCCGGTCGCGCTCACCAGCAGACCAGGTCCATGGACCGTCGAGCGAGCCGGTCCGTGAACGAGACGGGCCGACCGTCCAGGTTCAGAGGGAGGATCAGGTCGCAGGTGGCCCGGCCGTCGAACCACAGTGAGCCGCGGTGCGGACCGGTGACGACGAGCAGGGTCGAGAAGCCGCAGCCGTTCTCCTGGATGAATGCGGCGCCGGACGTCTTGCGCTCCTGGAACACCTCGTACTCTGCGTCCCACTGTTCCCAAGCCTCTTGGTAGGCGTCCTGGTCCTGTGCCGGCGGCTCGCGCGCGTCCAGCTCGTCTTCGTCCGCGCGGTAGGAGTCGGGATGAGGGAAGTCGGTGGTGAGCAAGCCGTAGTTGGTCCTCGAGTCCCCGTGCCAGCCCCATCCTGCCGAGGATCGGCACAGAGGGTTGACCGTGCCGCCGACGCTCCGCCGGAGCAGATACTCGCGGTACTGGTCCGGGAACGCGATGCCCAGCTCCGCCTCCGCTTCGCGGATCTCCGCTTCGGACAGCGGCATCGGCATCCGCATCGGGGAGGCGGCCTGTCTCGCGGATGGACTGCTGAACTCGTCGAAGCGCCTCCCCCGAGCAATGCGCCGGGCTTCCGCTGTCCAATCGGTCGTCACGCAGGTGAGGGTAATTGCCAGGGCAGTGCGGCGGGCCCGCTGGTGCTTACGGCCGGGCAGCCACGCCACGCCGTGGTGGCGGACACGCGCACAGCATGACCGATAGATTACGCATGTCCGTTATCTTCCTTCATTGCACGTATCTACTTTCCCGGCGCGCCGACCCGAGGAGCCCCCGCGATGACCGCGTTCCCCACCGACCTGTCCCCCCTGACCGGGCAGTACACCATCGACGTCTCGCACAGCCGGATCGGCTTCGTGGCCCGGCACGCGATGGTCACCAAGGTCCGCGGCGCGTTCAGCGAGTTCGAGGGCAGCGCGTCCTTCGACGGCGCCGACCCGTCGAAGTCGAGCGGCACGGTGACCATCGAGGCCAAAAGCGTGGACACCCGCAACGCCGATCGCGACAAGCACCTGCGCAGCAACGACTTCCTCAACATGGACGAGTACCCGCAGATCACGTTCGTCTCCACGGCCGTACACCGCAGCGGCGACAGCAGTTTCGACGTCACCGGAGATCTCACCATCAAGGGCGTCACCAAGCCGGTGACCATCCCCTTCAGCTACGAGGGCACCGCCACCGACCCGTTCGGCAACATTCGCGTCGGCCTGGAAGGCTCGGTCACCATCAACCGCAAGGACTACGGCGTCATCTGGAACGCCGCGCTGGAGACCGGCGGCGTCCTGGTGAGCGAGAAGATCCAGCTGGAGTTCGAGATCTCCGCGATCAAGGACGCCTGACAGGTCCCCGGCCCGCCGCCCCGGCGGAAGTTCGTCACCGCCGGTGGCCCGACGATTCCGCGGGCCGCCGTTCGCCGCTCGTCACGGGCCCGCACGCCGGTGACGAGCCCGCGACCCCGATCCAGCACCTTCCGGCGGCACACCGAGCCGATCTCGTACGATCCAGGTGGCCGGCGTACTCCCCGGATGGACCCCTCAGGCGTGAGGGCCGATGCGTGCGTGGATGGCCGAGCGGGAGCGGCGCTTGCCGGGCTGCTTCCCTCCTGTCGCACCCGCGGGTGGGCGACGTGTGCGCGTGGCGCGGAGGTCCGTGCTCAGGAAGGACCGCGTGTCGCAGCGGGGCGGCGGCGGGGCTGAGGCCGACGCTTGGGCGGTGCGGTCGTCGGCCGGATGACCGGCGTCAGGAGGCTGAAGCGCATGCTTGTTCTGGGCCGCTCGCAGGTCGAGTCACTGCTCAGCGTGGACGCGCTGATCGATGCCCTGGCTGCGGCGATGGCCGACTTCAGTGCGGGCCGCGCCTCGGTCCCCGACCGCGTCGCCGCCCTGGTGCCCGAACGCGATGGATTCCTGGCGGCCATGCCGGGCTTCCTGCCCTCGGCCGGGGTGCTCATGACCAAGCTGGTGTCCCTCTTCCCGCACAACGACGGGGTACGGCTGCCGACACATCAGGCGCTGATCGTGGCGTTCGATCCGGATACCGGCGAGCCTGCCGCACTGCTGGACGGTACGGCCATCACCGCGGCGCGAACCGGTGCCTGCTCCGCGCTGTCGGCGCGGCTGCTGGCCCGCGAGGACGCGACAGTGCTGGCCGTACTGGGCACCGGCGTGCAGGCCAGGTCCCACGCCCGTGCGATCTGCCGGGTCCGCCCGATCAGGGAGATCCGCGTGGCCGGCCGGGACCCGGCGAAGGCCGCCGCTCTGGCCGAGGAACTCTCCGCCGTACTGGAGGCCGAGGTCCGGGCCGTGGCCGGCTATGCCGAGGCGCTCGACGGCGCCGACATCGCCGCGGCGACGACGCACGCCGTCGAACCCGTGATCCGTCGTCCCTGGCTGACACCCGGCGTACACATCACCTCCGTCGGATTCAACCCGGCCGGACGCGAGGTCGACGACGCCACGGTCGCCGAGGCGCTGGTGTGCGTCGAATCGCGCCAAGCCGTGCTCGCCCCGTATCCCGCGGGCAGCAACGACCTGCTCACGCCGATCCGCGACGGCCTCATCACAGCCGATCACGTACACGCCGAACTGGGCGAGCTCATCGCCGGCAGCAAACCGGGGCGCACATCGCCGGACCAGATCACCCTCTACAAGTCGGTCGGCACGGCGGTGCAGGACGCCGCGGCCACGGCCCTGGTCGTCGCGTCCGCCCGCGAGCGGTCGATCGGCGAGCAGATCACGTTGCGGTGATGCCGCCGGACGGCCTTACCGGCCTTCACCGGCTTCCCGGATCCGCCACTGAAGAGCAGCCCAAGTCGCCACATTGGTCACTGCGCCGTGGGGAGAGCGGATCCACGGAGCTCCGTCCAGGTAGTGCTGTCGAGTTGCGCATCCGCGCTGTCGAGCACGAGCTCAATCGGACGGCGTGACCGAGAACCACACGCCGAACCACTGCTCGGCGCCCCACTCCTCAAACCGTTGTACCTCGGCGAACCCCAGCTTCGCCGCGAGGCGCATGGAGCGGTCGTTGGCAGTCTGGGTGCAGAGCACCACCGGCTCGCCGGGAAGCACGTCGGCGAACCAGCCGAGCGCCGCCGCGCACGCCTCGGCGGCGTACCCGTATCCCCACGCCTCCGGCAAGAAGAGGTAACCGAGATCGGCCTCCCCGGCATTCGGACGGGCCTGACTCCGATGCTCCGCGTCACGCCGGTTGAACTCGATGGTGCCGATCATCGCTCCGTCGAGCTCAACCACGAAAAAGCCGGGGCGCCACCCGGGCACCTCAGGCATCGCGCGCTCCAGCTCATCACGCGGTCGAGGGCCACCGATGTAGGTGCCCACCTCTGGCGAGGCGTTCAGCTCGATGAACGCGGCACGGTCCCTGGACTCGGACGCGCGGAGCACGAGCCTGTCGGTCCTGATCGGGGCAGGTGGCCAGGATATGGATCCGAGCTCAGTCATGCCGGCCAACCCAACCAGCAGGCTCGACAGCGATCAAGACGCGGCGACCGATCAAGCCACCGGCCCGGGCCCGGCCCTCACCAACGGGGTCGGGCCCTACAAGCTGACATCTCGAGCGTCTGATCACGTGGAAGGAGAGAGCTGTTCGCGCACCCATCGGGGATCGGGGTTGGTGTGTGGCCGGCCCGCCACGACGACGGTCGGGACGGTCTCGTTGCCGTCGTTGGCCGCCCGGACCGCCGCGGCGCCCGCCGGGTCCTGCCAGATGTTCACCCAGTGCAGCCGGCGTGCCCTGCGGCCCAGCCGGATGCGCAGTCGTATGCAGTACGTGCAGCCCGGACGCCAGAAGACGACCGGCCGGCCGTCGACCACGCTGCGGCGTTGTGCCTCCCGCGCACCGATCGACGTCGGGAAGATCAGGGGCGAGTTCACGGCCGCGAGCGCCAGGAACGCCGGCAGGAGTGCCGCGGCTGTACCGGGGTTCCCCTTGAGGATCAGCGCGGTCGCGACGACTGAGCCGCAGAGCACCAGCAGCGTCGGCAGGATCCAAACACGCATCATGATGACGAGACTATCGACGTTGTCACCCCGCCTTCGCCGGGTCGATCCCGTACAAGGTGGCTGCCATGGGCTCGCTCACGTCACACGCCTTCTGCCGGTCGGCCGGGACGGCCCACAGGGGTATCAAGCGTGACGCGGCTGACGAGGGGTCCATTCGCAGGTGGTGGCAGACATCGTTGATACGCAGGGCCAGGAGGTAGGCGTCACCGTTCTCGGTCCTTCCGGAGACCGCGGTCACCGTGTCCTTGGCGGCGACCAGCCGCTTGTCCTTGAGGAAGTCCAGGGCGCCCTGCGTCGTATGCGCACAACAAGCCCGCGTTCAAGTCTCCGCGCAGGTCATCGGCCGCCCGACGGTCCGGACACGCCCGGCTTGTCCTGGGTGTCCGGAGACCTGTCCGACCCGTCGTCCCTGCGTGGCACGGCATGCGAAACGGACGTCCTGATCCACCTCGCCTCCCGGGTCTCCGACAGCCCGGAGGCGTGCGAGGCCGTCAACGTGCACGGCACCCGGGCTCTCCTCGCCGAGGCCCGGCGCGCCGGTGTCGCGCGGATCGTGCACCTGTCCACCGCCGCGGTCTACGGGCCTGGCCCGCACCGTGGGATCGCGGTGGACGAGGTCTCCCCCGCCCCCGTCTCCCCGGCCGGCGTCACCCGGCTCGCCGGGGAGCGTCTCGCCCTGGACGCGGGGGCGGTCGTGCTGCGGCCCGGACTCGTCCTCGGCGCCGGTGACCGCTGGGTTGTGCCGGCACTGTCTGAGCTGCGCTCCAGGGTCCCGGCCCACTGGGACGAGGGCAGCGGGCTGCTGTCGGTGGTCGACGTCTCGGACCTGGCCCGGCTGATCGTCACGCTCGCCGGAACCGGCACCCCGGCGGGTCCCGCGGTGCACCACGCGAGCCATCCGGTGCCCGTCAGCAACCGCGACCTGATGGCCGCGCTCACGGAGGGCGGCCTGCTGGACCCGGTCACCGCCGACTGGCCCTGGGAGAGCTGCCTGCGGCGGCTGCGGGAGGTACCGGGAAGCATGAGCGAACGTCAGTTCTCGCTGCTGGCCCGCGACCACTGGTGCCGCAGCGAGGAGATCTGGCGGATCACCGGCTGCCCAGCGGGACCCGGACCATTGACCCGTCTCGCCGAGTCCGCGTCCTGGTACCGCGTTCATACGGCGGCCGGTTGAGGGATGCGCCGGTGTCGTACGGCGGTTGCCCGGCACCGGCGCGGGATCCGCTGCACCATCCCGGACAAGGCCGATCAGGCGCGCAACCGCAGAAAGCTCGGCTCCCGCGGCGGACGGCCGCCGCGTTTCGACCCGGCCGACTACCGCGAGCGCCGCGCGGTCGAGTGCGGGATCAACCGCCTCAAGAGGCATCGGGCCGTGGCCACGCGGTACGACAAACTCGCGGTCCGCTACGAGGCGACCGTCCTCGTAGCGGCCGTCAACGAGTGGCTGTGATCAGCGCAGTTGATACGAGGCGGCAAGGAATCCGCAAGCATGGAACTGCGGTCACACACCGGCTATGTCGAGGAGGATCTGCGCCAGTTCGCGTGGCTGGGAGAACATCGGCCAGTGGCCGGTGTCCATCTCGATCAGCCGCCAGCGCCCGGTGGTCAGCAGCTTGGCTACGTCGTCGGAGGAGATCTCGACGATCTCGATGCCAGGCCGCTCGGCGAGCCAGGCCGCGAGGGTGTCTGCCTCCCGGTCGGGCAGGAGGTCGATCGGACGACGTGTCTCGACGTCGACTAGCACGGTTCCGTAGATCTGTCCCTTGCGCTGGGCGTATTCGTCCACGCCGACCACGCGGGGCGTGACGGTGGGCGGGTCCGGGAGCGAGGCGATCAGCCGCAGCAGGGTGTTCCGGCTGACGGGCACTCCGGAGGCGTACGACATGCGGGCACCGGCCCGGCCAGCGAGCGCGACCACACCAAGTGGACCAGAACCGCCGGTGGGTGTGGGGCCTGCGGCGTACGCGGCCGTGGCGACGAGAGCGTCGTAGTCGGTCACGGTCCCGTCATGGTCGGGGCCGCTCGCAGTTCAATCGAAACGCCCCCTCATGGGAATACGGGCGTCATCGCCGGCTCGCAGTCAGCACCGCAGCCGGAGTCGAGCCACAGCGCTAGGCCGATCACCAGGAAGAGTACGGCGAGGATCGACACAAAACCGAGGCGCCAAGGCAGTTCCAGCGCTTCGGGGCCCCAGAGCCACCGTCTACCGATGACCAGCATGAGGACGGCGACGGGCAGGAGCAGACCTGCCAGGACATCCAGGAGCGCCGAAAGCACAGACAGCCTCCCTCGGGGAGCGCGGTGAACGACCGACAGTTGAGAGCGGCAACACCACGAGACTACGGCCGAGTCACTCCTTCCGGAAGAGATCAAAAAAGCACGCACTCAGAACTCCTGTCGGAATGGCTTCAGGCGTCGCCGGCAGGCGAGGGCGCATCCGAGGGTTCGGTCGGGAGAGCGGCTGCCGAGTCCAGGGTCGAGGAATGGTGGTCAGAACCAAGAGCAGTGCGCGGCGACATCGCCTGCTTCTCGTCCCGCGAGGGTGTGATCTTCGGGTTTGCGCGGCGGCAGTCTCTGGTGGTGTCGGCCCTGACAAAGTAGAGTGCGGCTTCATTATGAAGCAGGTACATAACTCTGGCAGCCTGGCCCGTGACCCCGATGGCCTCCTCTACGACCCTGGTGTCCGGGACTCCATGCAGGCGTTCGTGGCGGGGGACGACACTCTCGCGCTGGAGACGGCTGCGGCCGTCCGGTCGGCCTCGCAGGCGGTCGACCGGCTGCGTTCGCAAGGTGCGGGGGGACGTGGGCTCAGCGCGGGGGCGCTCGACGTCCTCGCACGACTGAGTACGGCCACGGACCAGGGGCTGAGCATCGGCGAACTGGCCCGCGCGGCAGGGGTGAGTTCCCGCAATGTCACCGGCCTGGTCGACACGCTCGAGCGTGACGGGCTGGCGCAGCGGGTCCAGGACCAGCACGACCGCCGGTCGGTACGAGCCAGGATCGCACCAGCCGGCCTCGACTGGCTGGACAACTTCCGCCAGCCGACACAGCGCGCCATGTCCGCCGTCTTCCAGGGCTTCACCGAAGACGAACTCGCCCGGTTCCGTGATCTGTGCCTGCGCATGGTCGAGAACCAGCAACGCATCGAGCAGTACCTGAACACGGCCCGGCGCGACGAGCCGCCGACCTCCTGAACCGACACCGACGGAGCACCGCATGACCACCGACTCCCGCAACACAGCCGCCCGACGTACGGTCAGGGCCTACCACGAGGCCCGGTTCCGGGGAGACGTCACCACGGCCGCCGCCCAGATCGGCGAAGGCTTCAGCTTCCGCAGCCCGTTCATCACCTCCGACAGTCCGACCGGTCACCTCGACGGCCTGGACGGGCTCCTGGGCATCGTCACCGGCGTGGAGCTGATCAGCGAGCTGTACAGCGAGACCGAGGCCACCCTGCTCTACGACGTCCACACCGCCCAGGCCGTCGGCATCACCCAGCACACGGCCGAGCACTTCCGCCTCCACGACGGCCAGATCACCTCGATCACGCTCATCTTCGACTCCGCCCCCTGGCAGGCCATCATGTCCGCGGCCGGCCCGTCCCACGAGGAGGCCGTCCCCACGGCGTGACCGGCCGCCTGTCATCACGACGGAAGGAATCGGCAACGGCAACGGCAACACCGAAGCAAGTACCAGACGCTCTCGCGACTCGGCTCCGGCAGCGATCACGGGGAGTCGTCACTGCGGGTCATGCCAGCAGGATCATCTTCCGTGGGCCGAGTCTTGGCCTGCTGCAGGGGATTGGTGCCCGTCTTGAGGCGGGCGGGCGCAGCGAGCAATGTGCCCGTGTCGTGTCCGGACTTCGTTCAGCCGTTGCTCGCGCCCACCGGGAGCGTTGCTTCGTCGAGCGCGGCACGGGCTGCCGTAGTGAAAATGCTGAGGCGCTCGGACACCAACCCCGTTGGCTGCTTGTTCCACGGACTCGGGCCCTTCGACTGCAAGAGCAGCCCAGGCTGCCTGGACTTCTCCCAGTCTGTCGTGTGCGGCTTGGAGCTGATGGCCGGCTTCCTCAACATCCGCGTTACCGATAAGAGCACGTGCAACGCCTTTCAGAGCGTTACGCGTCTCATGGGCGGGAGCGAGGAAGGCGCTGTAAGCGTCGCGCCGGGCCTGTCTGCGCCACTGTGCGTGGTCAACTCTGGCCTGGGCTCGTATCTGCTGACGGCTCGACCACCCGGATATGGCTGATGCAGAGACGGTTCCGAGGACGCCAACAGTGGCCCCCAGCAGTGCTGCGATTCCCTGGTCCACAGAGGGATTGTGCACTCTCCGGTTGCAGGCAGGAGCGGTGGGCGCCGAGCCGGGAGCCCTCCGCGTAAGCCCCGGCCCGGTCCCGGCAGATGATATGAACCAGTCCGTGCCCACCAGATCATCCGGGTCTGCCACCCGCTGCTGATGCCGTCCACCAGCACCACGTACGACCGTCAGCTGCGAACGGTGCCCCGAGCGCTCCGCAGTCAATCCCCCAATTGAGCAATCTCCGCGGTTTCCCCCGCAAGGTGCCAAAGTCGTTCGCCAGGTGCGCGAGCGGAGCGGCACCGGACACCTCGGGCCACTCCGGCCCGACCGGCGCAACGCCTTCTAGCAGCCCGGAGGAACCGTGCAGTCCGGTCGACAACAGCGGACCCCTCAGCCACCCCCGCCGGCCGCGCGCTCCGGCCGGGGCGGTCACACCTGGCAGTTGCGGGTCGACCCCAGCCACCCGGCGCTCTTCGACCATCCCGTGGACCATGTGCCCGCCATGCTGCTCCTCGAGGCCGCCCGCCAGGCCGCCCAGGCGGTGTGCGCCCCGTACCGTGTTCTGCCCATCGAGGTGCGCAGCGCCTTCCACCGCCCCGTGGAACCGGACCTCGCGTGTCACATCGCCGCGACCCCGCTGCCCCAGCAGGACGCGGCCGAGGACACGGCGATCCGGGTGACCGCCTCCCAGGACGGCACCCTGGTCTTCGACAGCCTGGTGGTGGCGGCCCTGTGCGACTGACCCCGGCGCGATGGGGCGCCTGAGCGTGGGGGCGGCCTCACCCGCGGGTGACGGTGACTCCGCCGAGCAGGCCCCAGGCGTCGACGCGGACCGTCGGGCCGCCCGGTTCGCTCGGGCCGTCGTCCTTGACCCCGCCGAGGCGGATGCCGTGCACCTTCACGGCGACGTCGGGGCGGACCCTGAGGCTGACGCCTCCGATCAGGCTCAGTTTGGTGATGCGCAGTTCGGCGCCGTCGGGGATGTCGATGCCGGTGAGGTCGACGTCGGCCCCTCCGACGAGCGACACGGTGAGAGTGCGCTCGTGCAGTGTCTCGCCCTCGAGTCGGTGACCGCCGATCAGGCTCACCTTGACGTCGGTCTTCCGCTGGTCGGTCCCACCCGTTTTCGTCATGGAAAGAAGGTAGGACCGGGGCATGGCGTTCCCCCAGTGCCCGGTGTCCGCCCTTTCGTATGACAGGTGTCATGCCGCCGCGGTTCGGGTGGGTCAGAGATCGTTGAAGGGAGCGGCGTAGGTGAAGGCACCGCGCAGGGTCGGCTCGTACGCCGCGAGGGGGCGCACCTGGAAGTGCTCGCCGTAGCCGGGGTCCGGTGGGGTGATGCCGTACCGCGTGCTGATGCGGAAGCCGTAGCGGCTGTAGTAGGCCGGGCTGCCGAGCAGCGCGACGAGTGGTTCCCCGAGCGCGTCCGCCGCGCCGAGCATGGTGTGGACGAGTGCGAGGCCGACGCCTCGGCGCTGGTGGTCGGGGTGCACGCTGAGCGGGCCGAGTGCCAGGACCGGGGCTGCGCCGACGTGTGCGCGGGTGCCGAGCACATGCCCGACGGCCTCGTCCCGATCGTTCACCGCCACGAGCGACAGTTGCGGCAACCAGCCGTCGCAGTCGCGCAGTTCGTCCAGCAAGGTGGTCTCGACGGGGGTCGTCGTCCCCTGCTTGGCGAACGCGGCCGAGGTGAGGGCGCGTACGGCGGGGATGTCGGTGGGCGCTTCGCGTCGGATCAGCACCGGCACAGTGTGGGTGTCGTGGTGGCGCGGGCGCAAAGGAATAACGGGCAGGGCGGCGCACTCCGGCGGGGTGCCGGGGTACGCCGCCCTGGGGTGGGACGGGGTCGTGTCGCCACGTCCGTGTGGGGCGGGGCTACTTGGGGTCGCGGTCGAACTGGGCCTTCGACCAGCGGTGTCCGAGGACGCTCAGGCCCAGGCACCAGGCCAGGGCGATCCAGCCGTTGTTGCCGATCTCGGTGCCCAGGAGGAGTCCGCGCAGGGTCTCGATGGCGGGGGTGAAGGGCTGGTACTGGGCGATCGGCTGGAACCAGCCGGGCATGGAGTGCAGGGGGACGAAGGCGCTGGAGATGAGGGGCAGCAGGATCAGCGGCATGGCGTTGTTGCTGGCGGCTTCGGCGTTGGGGCTGCCCATGCCCATGCCGACCGCGATCCAGGTGAAGGCCAGGGCGAACAGGGCGAGCAGTCCGAAGGCCGCCAGCCATTCCACGACGGTGGCGTCGGTGGAACGGAAGCCCATGGCAACGCCGACGGCGCCGACCAGGACGACGCTGACGACCGCCTGCAGCACGCTGCCGACAACATGTCCGAACAGGATGGAGCCTCTGTGGACGGCCATGGTGCGGAAGCGGGCGATGATGCCCTCGTTCATGTCGGTGGAAACGGATACGGCGGTGCCGACGACGGTGGAGCCGATGGTCATCAGCAGGATGCCGGGGACGATGTAGGCGATGTAGGCGGAGCGGCCCGCGCCGCCGCTCATGGTGTCGCCGAAGATGTAGACGAACAGCAGCAGGAGCATCACGGGGGTGAGCAGCAGGTTCAGGGTGAGCGAGGGGTAGCGGCGGGCGTGCAGGAGGTTGCGGCGCAGCATCGTGGACGAGTCGCGCACGGCGAGGGAGAAGGAGCTCATCGGACAGCCTCCTCAGGCTGGTCGGACTTGTTCGGCTGGTTCGACTTGTTCGGCTGGTTCGGTACGGTGCCGCCGGTCAGGGCGAAGAAGACGTCGTCGAGGTCGGGCGTGTGCACGGTCAGTTCGTCGGCCTCGACGCCGGCCGCGTCGAGCCGGTCGAGGACGGCGCGCAGTTCGCGCTGGCTGCCGTCGCTGGGCAGGTGCAGGGCGAGGGCCTCGTCGTCATGGGATGCGTCTCCCAGTGAGGCGGCGGCGGACCGGTAGGCGACCGGGTCGGTGAAGCGCAGCCGGACGTGTCCGCCGGGGACGAGCCGCTTGAGCTCCTCCGCGGTGCCCTCGGCGGCGATCCTGCCGTTGTTCAGCACGGCGATGCGGTCGGCGAGTTCGTCGGCCTCCTCCAGGTACTGGGTGGTGAGGAAGACCGTGGTGCCGCCGGCGACGAGCTCGCGGATGATCTGCCACATGTTGTGGCGGGAGCGGGGGTCCAGGCCGGTGGTCGGTTCGTCGAGGAAGATGATGCGGGGGCTGCCGACCAGGGTCATGGCGATGTCCAGGCGGCGCTTCATGCCGCCGGAGTAGGTGGAGGCGGGCTTCTTCGCGGCCTCGGTGAGGTCGAAGCGCTCCAGGAGCGCGGCGGCGACCCGCCGCCCCTCGGACCTGGAGAGATGGTGCAGGTCCGCCATGAGGAGCATGTTCTCCTCGCCGGTGATCAGGCCGTCGACGGCGGAGAACTGGCCGGTGACCCCGATCGCGGCGCGTGCGGCCTGTGCCTCGGTGGCCAGGTCGTGGCCGCCGACGCGAATCGGGCCGGAGCCGGGGTCGGGGGAGATCAGCGTGGAGAGGATCTTGACGGCGGTGGTCTTGCCGGCGCCGTTCGGGCCCAGCAGGGAGAAGACGGTCGCCTCGGGGACGGTCAGGTCGATGCCGTCGAGGACGGTCTTGTCGCCGTAGGACTTGCGCAGCCCGTGTGCGGCGATGGCCGGGTCGGTCATGGAGTGCTCCTTCGTCGAGGCGGCGGTCAGAGGCTGCGGGCGGTGATGTCGCCGTGGGCGGTGGTCGCGTGGATGGTCAGGCCGGGAGTCGCGTCGGCGTTCCTGAGCGTGTTGCTGACCCGGCCGAAGGTGGTGCCCGCGTCCAGCACCGCGGAGACGCCGGGGGCGGCGCCGACGGTGATGTTCCCCATCTGCGTGCTCAGCGTGAGCGTTCCGCGGGCGGCCTCGACGACGTTCAGGTCGCCCTTCTGGGTGCTGATCTCGGCGGGGCCGTTCAGGCGGCCGACGGTGATGTCGGCGTCGAGGCCGGTCAGGCGGACACTGTCGGCCTCGTCGAGCTTGACCGAGCGGTGGCCGCCCTCGAAGGTGACCTCGCCGAGCCGTCCCACGCCGCGGAACTCGGCGGCGGCCGCCTTCGCCTCGACCTGGGAGCCGGCCGGCAGCCGCACGGTCACCTCGACGGACCCGGACGGGCCGAGCAGCCGGTTCTTCGCCTCCGGGGCCTCGACGCGCAGGACACCGTCGGCGTAGTCGATCCGGACCTGTCCGGCCGCCTTCACGTCGCGGCTCTTGGCACGGTCGGCGGGCAGGACCTCGACAGTGGTGTCGGCGCGGTCGGCGGCGATGAACTGGATGCGTCCCGCGGGGATGTCGACGATCGCGGAGACGGGGGCGGGAGTCTCGAACTTCTGCATGATGCTCTCCTTGTCCGGCGTCGCGCGCCTTGGTCGGCCCGCTGTTTTCCGATGACAGAAACGCTACGTTGCATTCACTGATCCGGCAACATGCTTGTTGCGCCAAATGCCGATAACCGCAGGTGAATACTCGAAATTTGTTGCAACGACCCCAGACTTAACGCAACACCCCCTCACATGGCGCGTTGCAATGAATGAAGGTGAACGCTATGGCCGCGGGGTGTCGGCACGATCGGGGGCCCTTGGATCAGTTCTCGCACCCGGCCGCACTGCAGGGCCACCGGCCGCGACCGGTGGAGCTGTCGCTCGTCCCGGCCGCCGGGGCCAGGAAGGACCATGGGGCGCGGGTCGCGCTTTCGGCGCCGCAGTGGACCGCGGGTTGCTCCGTACGAGTGAAGCCCGCGGGGCCGCCGGTGGTTACGGGTGGCCCACCGCGGGCCGGGTCGGCATCGTTGCCCCCGCCCGTTCGACCGACGCCCCCGGAGGACTCCTCATGCTCGGCACAGACTTCAGCATCGGATCGCCCAACTGGCTCGACCTCGGCAGTACCGACACCGAGGCAGCCGCCGCGTTCTACGGCGCCGTCTTCGGCTGGCAGTTCGTCTCCGCAGGACCGGAAGCGGGCGGGTACGGGTTCTTCCAGATCGAGGGGAAGACCGTCGCCGCGCTCGGACCGCTCACCCAGGAGGGCGCGAAGTCCGCCTGGATGATCCACTTCAAGGCCGACGACATCCAGGCCACCGTCTCGGCCGTCACGGCCGGCGGCGGGACCGTCCGGATGGAGCCCATGGACGTCATGGGCGAGGGCCATCTGGCACAGGCCACCGACCCGCAGGGCGCCGAGTTCGCGCTCTGGCAGCCCGGCAAGACCACCGGACTCGATATCGCCTCCGCCCCGAACACACTGCTCTGGGCAGAGCTGCACACCCCCGACCCGCTCGCCGCCATCGCCTTCTACGAGGGCCTGTTCGGCTGGCGCAGCCAGGACATGCAGGCGCCCGGCATGACGTACCGGGTACTGAGCACCAAGGACGGCGACCAGCAGGACGCCTCCTTCGGCGGGGTCGCGCCGATCGGTGGCGGCGAAGGCGAACGGCCCCGCTGGGTGCCCTACTTCCACGCGGAGGACGCCGACGCCACGGCCACGGCGGCCACGGCGAACGGCGGGTCCGTCCTGATGCCGGCGGCGGACGTCCCGGACGTCGGCCGCATCGCCTGGCTCGCGGACCCGTTCGGCGCCGAGTTCGCCCTGCTGAAGCCCGACCCTCGGATGTGACACCCCGGCCCCGGCCGGCAGCCCTCTCGGCGGAGCGGTCAGGCGGCGCGACAGAGCGCCGCCTGACCCGCCGACGCCGTGACGCGGGCCGCGGGTACGGGGCGGGTGGCGCCGACGGAGGCCACGTCCGGCGCGAGGGCGTGGTGGACGGAGACCGCGTCCGACACGGAGTCACAGCGGACGGAGGCCATGTCCGACGCGGAGTCGCGGTGAATCGAGGCCGTTCCCGACGCGAGGTCGCAGCCGACGGAGGCCGCGTCCTGTGCGTGGCCACGTGTGAAGACGACCAGGCGCAGCGCCACGAACCGTGCGACACCGGCGAGCGCGGAGGCGGACAGATAGACGGCCTGCTCGAGCACCGCGCCGGGCGCCGCCACCAGCTGGTGCAGGACGAGCATCGCCGCACAGGTCACCGCGTAGGTGGCCGCGGCGGACCCGGCCGACTGCACATGCTGGCGCCAGGTCGCGTGCCCGCCCGCACCGAAGGTGAAGCGGGCGTGCAGTTCGGTGGCCAGGAGGGTGGAGGCCGCGGTGATCAGGGCATTGGCCGCGCCCCAGGGAATCCAGGCGGCGAGGGCCGCCACGGCGAAGCTGGAGGCGAGCCCCACTCCCCCGCCGCAGAGCACGAAGCGGGCGAAGGCGGTTAAGGCGCCGGGAGCGGCGGCCTGCCGCCGGCTCGGTGCTGTTTCCATGATCCCCACCCCTTTGTCCGTCCGCCCGACCCGCGAGACCCGCCCCGGCGCCGCTTCCCATCATTGTTTCCTACATCGGAAACGCTACGTTGCGTTCATGGATGCAGCAACTCATTAATTGCGAGTCTCCCTTATATTTACAGGTAAGAGGCATGAAATCGTTGCAATGGTTTGACTCTAACGCAACGACCCTCTCTCCATTTGTTGCAATGAGTGAGCCGTGAACGCTACAGTGAGGGGTACAGAGACCGCCGCGAGAAATCACCGAGGAGACCGCGATGCCGGGAGGCAGACTCACCCAGCAGGAACGCCAGCAGATCGCGCTGGGACTGGCCGATAGCCTCCCCTACGCCGAGATCGCCCGGAGCCTGGGCCGTCCCACCTCGACGGTCACACGTGAGGTGATGCGCAACGGCGGTCCCACCGCCTACCGCGCCAATCTGGCCCACCGCGCCACCGAACGCCGCGCCCACCGGCGCAGGACCGCCACCTCTCGCGGGCCGGAGTCGGTTCCCCAGCCGCACGGACGCGACGCCGAGGCCGTGGCCGAGTACGAGGAGACGTTCACCACCGTCCTCATGGGCTCCGGCCTGCCCAAGATCCCGGCCCGGGTGCTGACCTGTCTGTTCACCGCGGACACGGGCAGCCTCACCGCGTCCGAGCTCGCCCAGCGCCTCCAGGTCAGCCCGGCGTCCATCTCCAAGGCCATCACGTTCCTGGAGAGCCAGAGCCTCGTGCGCCGGGAACGCGACGAGGGCCGCCGCGACCGCTACGTCGTCGACGGCGAGCTCTTCTACCAGGCGACGATCGCCAGCGCCCGGGCCAACGACGAACTCGTCAAGACCGCCCGCCAGGGCGTCGCCGTCCTCGGCCGCGACACCCCTGCCGCCGCCCGTCTGGAGAACGTCGCCCGCTTCCTCGACTTCATCAGCGAAAGCATCACCCGCGCCGCCGAACAGGCCCGCGAAGTCCTCCACACCGGCCCTGGAACAACCCCGGACGACACCCCCCGGCCAAGTCCGGACCACGGATAGGCCACCGCCTCCATCCGCCACGGCCACGCGTCCGGGACGGGCGGGAGGCAGGCGGCCACGATTGATCCTGCTCGCGCAAAGGGCCGTTTGCGCGAGTCGCGGTCGGGTGGTGCGCGGGGTCAGGCCCGCAGGTAGGTGAGGACGGCCAGGACCCTGCGGTGGGTCCTGGCCGTCGGAGGCAGGTCCAACTTGGTGAGGATGCTGCCGATGTGCTTGCCGATCGCTGCTTCCGAAACCACCAGCTCCGTGGCGATCGCGCCATTGGACTTGCCTTCGGCGACCAGTGCCAGCACCTCGCGCTCGCGCGGGGTGAGCTGCTCCAGCGGATCGCGCCGACGGCGCAG
The DNA here is from genome assembly GCF_036139655.1 of Streptomyces sp. NBC_00328. Taxonomy (NCBI): domain Bacteria; kingdom Bacillati; phylum Actinomycetota; class Actinomycetes; order Kitasatosporales; family Streptomycetaceae; genus Streptomyces; species Streptomyces sp. NBC_00328. The sequence goes on along the minus strand of NZ_CP108013.1, from coordinate 9,450,744 downwards.
CAACTGGCGCACCACCTCGGGGTCGATCACCGTCCCGCCGTCCGCCACCTTGTGCAGCGCTTCCACGAATTCCTCGACCTGGCCGACACGGTCCTTGAGCAGATAGCCGACACCCGATCCGTCTCCGGAGTCCAGGAGTTCCGCGGCGTACGTCCGTTGCACGTACTGGCTGAGGACCAGGACCGGCAGTGTGGGGCGCTTCGCGCGCAGCCGCACTGCCGCATGCAGCCCCTCGTCCTGGAAACCGGGCGGCATGCGTACGTCCGTCACCACGATGTCGGGGGCATGCTCCTCGACTGCGGCGACCAGCGCCCGCGCGTCCCCGACGGCTGACACCACCGTGTGACCGCAGCGGCTGAGCAGGCCGATGAGCCCTTCCCGCAGCAGCACGCTGTCTTCGGCCAGCACTACGCGAAGTGATCGGCCGACTTGGTCAACTGGCAAGGAAACTCCACACGCAACAGAGTCGGTCCACCCGGCGGACTGGTGAGGGCAAGTCTGCCATCCAGGACGGACACCCGGTCCGCGAGACCGGTGAGGCCGCTGCCCGCCGAGGCGTCCGCACCGCCGCAGCCGTCGTCGCGTACCTCAAGGAACAGGCGTCCGTCGCGATGACCGCCGCTCACCCGCGCGCGGTCGGCCCCGCTGTGTCTGGCGACGTTGGCCAGCGCCTCGCAGACCACGAAATAAGCCGCGGATTCGACCGCCCGGGCCGGTCGGCCCGGCAGCTGGAGGTCGACGTCGACGGGGACCACGCAGCGATCGGCGGCGTCGGCGACCGCGGCTTGAAGGCCGTAGTCCGTGAGGACCTTGGGGTGGATGCCGTGGATGAGCTCGCGCAGCTCCGCGAGCGCCATGCCCGCCTCCTCGTGGGCCTTGGTGAGCTGGTCGGCGAGCGGGCCGGGCGGGGCATCGAGGCGGGCCAGCCCGAGGGTCATCGTCAGGGCCACAAGGCGCACTTGGGCGCCGTCGTGCAGATCACGCTCGATACGGCGCCGCTCGGCCTCGAACGCCTCGACCAACCGGACGCGGGAGCGGGCCAGTTCGACAACCTCGGCGCCGAGCTCGCCCTCACGGGAAACGATCAGCAGCCGGGCCAGCTCGGCGCGGGCGCCCGCCGCGGCGCCGAGCACGTACGCGCACAGGGCCATCAGGAGCAGGCCCAGCACGGCGACACCGAACGCGGTTGGCCAGGTGGTGACCGTCCACTGCTTGAGCACCTTCGCCTCGCGCCCGTCGCCGACCGTGGCCATCAGCAGCGGGGTGGCGACCATGGACAGCGGGAAGATCAGGGCGACCGTGATCACCAGGGCGTCGACCGGCCACAGCAGCACGGCGAACAACAGAGCGTAACCGAGCTCCCGCCAGGTCGCCTGTTCGCGCAGCCGGGTGGTCAGCCAGGCCCATGGTCCCGGCGCGGCCGGCACCTGGTGCCGGCCGGGCACCGGGTCACGGTCGATCAGGCGCAGCCTGCGCCGCTCCACCTCGGCCACCGGGATCCCGCCGAGGGCGGCCAGGACGAGCAGCGGCAGCCCCACCAGGACGATGGCGAGCGCACCGCAGACCGCGGCCACGGTCACGATCCCCACCAGGACGGCGGCGCCGGTCATCACGCCGGTGAGCAGATACGCGGCTGAGCGCCAGGGCCAGGCCGACAACAGGAAGCCCGGCCGGGACATCGCCTGCCACACATTTCGATGGTGCATGTGCATGACCGTAAGTGGTCTCATCGGCCGGTTCCATCGGCCCGGTATCCGTATCGGGGGTAGGCCTGGCCCTACCCCCGGTCTCGTTCTGGCCTTACTGCGTCACGAGGGGCTTCCGGGGTTTCGTAAAGGCATCGACGAGCCGAGCAGCAGGTGCTGTGGGGGGACACATGACCAACGACGCGATCCGGTTGCGCTCCGTGACCAAGAGGTACAGCTCGGGCGGCACGTCCGTCACCGCCCTCGACCAGGTGTCGCTCGCCTTCCTGAGGGGGACGTTCACCGCCGTGATGGGCCCGTCCGGGTCCGGCAAGTCGACCCTGCTGCAGTGCGCCGCGGGCCTGGACCGGCCCACGTCGGGCTCGGTCGCCATGGGCGACACGGAGCTGACCGGCCTGAGCGAGACCAAGCTGACCCTGCTGCGCCGCGAGCGCATCGGCTTTGTGTTCCAGGCGTTCAACCTGCTGCCTTCGCTGACCGCCGAGCAGAACGTGGCCCTGCCGCTGAGGCTGGCCGGCCGCCGTCCGGGGAAGGCACAGGTGCGCGAGGCGCTTCAGCAGGTCGGACTCGGCGACCGGGCGCGGCACCGGCCCACGGAGATGTCCGGCGGACAGCAGCAGCGGGTCGCCCTGGCCCGCGCCCTGGTCACCCGGCCCGAAGCGCTGTTCGGTGACGAGCCGACCGGCGCGCTGGACTCGCGGACCGGCCGCGAGGTGCTGGCCCTGCTGCGCGGCCTGGTCGACCGGGACGGCCAGACGGTCATCATGGTCACCCACGACCCCGTCGCCGCCTCCTACGCCGACCGCGTCGTCTTCCTTGTCGACGGCCATGTCAACGGCGAGCTGATCGGCTCCTCCGCCGAGGACATCGCGGCGCGCATGACCAAGCTCGAGGCGGCGCCGTGCTGAGCACCACGCTGCGCACCCTGCGCACCCGCTGGGTCACCTTCGTCGGCAGTTTCGTCGCCCTCTCCCTGGGCGTGGCACTGATCGCCGTGATGGGGCTGGCCCTGGCCTCCTCTCTGGACGCACCTGACCGACGGCCGGAGCGGTTCGCCGCCGCCCCGGTGGTGGTCAGGGGCCAGGACACCCTCGAGGTTCCCGCCTCGATCGGCGACCGCGCCCAGAAGCTCGCACAGCCGCGTCCCGTGCCCGACGACGCGGTCGCGAAGCTGCGGCGCCTCGGGGCCGTCGTCGAGGACCGTTCGTTCACCGTTCGGCCCGAGCACGGACCCGCCGATCTGGTGGGCCACCCCTGGTCCACCGCGGCCTTCGCGCCGTACACACTCGACGGGGGACGCGCGCCCGAGGCCGCCGACGAGGTCGTCATCAGCGGTGACTGGGCCCGCCCGGGCACCCGGGTGCGGACCGACGGCGGAACCGTGCGCGTCGTCGGCACCGTGGCCGGGCCGGGCTTCGAGAACGCCGTGTTCACCACCGACGCCCGGGCCGCCGAACTGTCGCCGCGCAGCCTCCAGCTCGTGGTCGACGCCGACGCGGCGGCCGTGCGCGAGGCCCTGCGCGGCACCGAGGGCGTCCAGGTCCTGACCGGGGACGCGCGCCGGTACGCCGATGCCGACCCCGACCGGGACAGTGAGGCACTCACCGCGATGAACGCCATGTTCGGCACGGCCGGCGGCGTCACCGCATTCGTGTCGGTGTTCGTGGTGGCCTCGACCTTCGCGTTCGCGGTGGCCCAGCGGCGCCGCGAGTTCGGACTGCTGCGCACCGCCGGGGCGACCCCGGGGCAGATCCGCCGCATGGTCGTCTCCGAGGCGCTCGTGGTGGGTGTGCTCGCTTCGGCCGCCGGCTGTGTGCTCGGTTCCTACGGAGCTCCGAGGCTCGCCGAGTGGACGGTCGACGAGAGTCTCGCGCCCCGCTGGTTCACCCTCGGCGACTACACCTGGCCCTACCACATGGCCTTCTGCACGGGCCTGTTCGTGGCCCTGTGCGGCGTGCTGGCAGCATCCTGGCAGGCCGGTCGCACCGGTCCCACCGAGGCATTGCGCGAGGCGTCCGTGGACACCCGGGCGATGACGTGGGGCCGCCTGCTGTCCGGCGCGGCTTTGCTGATCACCGCCGCGGTGACGCTGGCCCTGGCCCTGGTGACGGACCCGGGCGACCTGCTGCGGCGCAAGACCTACGTCAGCCGGCCCATGCTGCTGATCACCGCGGGCGCGCTGCTCGCGCCGGTGCTGGTGCGGCCACTGACCAGGCTGATCGGCTGGCTGCCGGCCCAACTGCCGGGCGCAGGCGGGATGCTGGTGCGGGAGAACGCCGCCGCGGGGGTGCGCCGCACCGCCGCCGTCGCGGCGCCCGTGCTGGTCACGGTCGCGCTGGCGGGCTCGCTGCTGGGCGCCACCGCGACCCTCGCCGGGGCGAAGGCCACCGAGGTGCGCGAGCTGACGGCCGCCGACTTCGTCGTCACTCCGGCGGGCGACGCCGGCTTCGACAAGGCGACGCTGAGGCGGCTTCGGGCCGTGTCCGGTGCCGAGGTCTCGGCGAGCTCGTCGAGCGCCGTGTACGTCCTGGAGGACGGCGTGGCGCTCACCAGGTCCGACGCCAGGGCCGTCGAGCCGGGACCGCTCGCGGCGACGGCGCGTCTCCCGCTCGCGGCGGGGAAGGTCAGCGACCTGGACGACGGCTCGATCATCGTCAACGAGGAGTGGGAGAAACACACCGTGGGCCGGCGGGTGGACGTGTGGCTCGGAGACGGCACGAGGAAGTCCTTGAAGATCGCCGCGGTCATGACCGTCGGCACCGGCGACAACGGCGTCTACGTCACCCCGCGCAACGCCCCCGCCGCGCCCGTCGACCGGGTCGACGTACGCCTCGCGGACGGCGCCGACCGGGCCGTCGTGGCCACCGGTCTGCGTCAGGCGGTGCGGGCGTCGGGCGGGCAGGTCCTCACCAGGGACACCTGGGTGCGGGCGACGTACCCCGAGACCAACCGGACGACCCGGACGGGCTTGTTCCTGGTCCTCGGGATCGCTCTCCTCTACACCGGCATCTCGCTGGCCAACACGATGGTCATGGCGACCTCCGACCGGGTCCGCGAGCTGGCTGTGCTGCGGCTGGCCGGCGCTACCGGGTGGCAGGTGCTGCGGCTGGTGGGCGCCGAGGCGCTGATGGTGGTCGCGGTGGGCGGACTACTGGGAGCGCTGGTCGCCGGGATCAACCTGGTGAGCATGTGGAGCGCGCTGGGCCTGCTCTCCGTACAGGCGTCCATCGAGATCCCGTGGGCGGCGCTCGCAGCGGCCCTGGGTACCTGCGCGGTGCTCGCCGTGATCTCGGCGGTCGCTCCGGCCGTCCTCTCCCTGCGCCGCCCGGCGGTGGAGCTCGCGGTCGTACGCGAGTGACCTCCGGCCTGCGTCGGCCTGCCCGGGGGCGAGCCGGACGGGCTCGGTGGTGGACCCCATGTCACCTCGCCCCCAGCGGGCGGCGCGCGGCGGGATCGGTGCCCGGCCGGTGGGTGGCCCAGTAGGCGATGGCGAGCGTGCCGCTGATGCGGAGCGGGGGCGGGACGAGCAGCATCACGAACCTCACGGCGCGGGCGAAGCGCCGCAGTGCGCGTTGCTGCCGCGGGCTCCAGCCGAGGTGGAGCCGGTCGCGCAGGCGGGGTGGCATGGTGCCGACGGTGACCAGCAGCGCGTAGTGGGCGGCGATCCGGGCGAACGGCCGCCAGAGCGGGTCCGGGAGCAGGCGGAACGGCTTGGCGGGGTGGGTGAGTTCGTCGACGACGTCCCGAACGGACTGGTTGTACTCCAGCCGGTTGTCGACCATGTCGTCGTAGTAGGCGCTGAACGCCGCCCAGTCCGGGGGCAGATGGTGGTCCTTGAGGCCCCAGACCCGTCCGACGTCCCGCATCTCGCGGTAGTACTCCTCCGTTTCCTGTGCGGTCATTCCCTTGCCGAACAGGTTCTGTGCGTCGACGGGCCCTTTGACGAGGGTCGCGTGCACCCAGTGATAGGCCTCCGGATCGAGTGCGCGGTAGCGGCGGCCCGCGGAGTCGGTCCCCTTCATTCCGGCGTGCACCCTGATCAGGCGCCGCGCCTCTTCGGTGGCTGCGCGCTGCCCTCCGTAGATCACGATGCTCAGCGAGAACAGGGTGCGCATCAGCCGGGGCCAGGGTTCGGCGCGGAAGTTGCTGTGGTCCTCGACGCCGGCGCCGACGACGGGGTGTGCGACCTGGAGCAGGAGCAGTTGGGGCGCCATGAGCGTGGCGCGGGCGTCCCCGAAATATCGCCAGGCCGTTCCGCCCCGACGCGGTGCCCTCACTGTGGAGGACGTCTCAACTCCCTTGGATTGTACGGGGTTCGGCTGGGTGGGCAGGTGTGGCAGAGGAGCCATGACGCTTCCGTTTCTCCGTTGTGTCCGGAGTATTGACGCGCCCCGTGAAACAAGTCAATAGTTTTTGTATCTTCGACTCATCGACGACCTCCGAGAGCTCGCAGCCATCGCCCCCAGCCCTGCGAAAGGGACTCCTCATGAGTGACAGATGCGTCCATACCGGACCCATACCCAGGGGGCGGGTCGTCCGCACGGGAAACGCGGAGCCGTCCTGTTCGTCCCGTGCACCCTGGCCCACGGGCACCTTCGCGTCCAGGCGGGACGGCGACGAGGGACGGGTTCGGTCACGCTCAAGAAACCATGAGACACGCCGCACTTCTTGGTAACCCACCCGGAACCCGGAGGACCCCATGGGCACTCGACTCACCCTGGAGCAGGCCGACTTCGTCGCCGCCGTCCGCGACTTCGCCAAGCGCGAATGCGGCACGCGTGAACAGCGCGACGCACTGACCGGGCACGGCCGTGATCCGCACAACGCCGACGTCTACGCCAGGCTCGCCGACTTCGGCTGGCTCGGTGTGTGCCTGCCGGAGGAGTACGGAGGGGCGGGCGGCGGACTGGCCGACGCCTGCCTCTTCCTGGAGGAGACGTCCTACGGAATGGTCCCCGCGGGCGGTTTCACCACCACCGTGATCACCGCCAAGGCGTACGAGCGGTTCGGTACCGAGCGGCAGAAGGCCGAGGTGCTCGCCGGCGCCGTGCGGGGCGCGGTCCTCTCCATCGCGATGTCGGAGCCGGCGGCGGGCTCCGACGTGGGCGCGCTGAGCTGCCGGGCGCGACGAGGACCGGACGGCGACTGGCTGATCGACGGGCAGAAGACCTGGATCTCCAACGCCCATCTGGCCGACAGCATCCTGCTCGTGGCGCGCACCGGCGCGGCCAAGCACGCCGGCCTGACCATGTTCCACGTTCCCGCCGGCACGCCCGGGATGGAGATCCGGGGCATCGGCACCATGGGCGGCAGGGAGGTCAACGACGTCTTCCTCAGCGGCGTGCGACTGCCCGCGGACGCCGTCGTCGGCGAGGTCGACAACGGCTGGCGGCAGCTCATGGCCGGACTGAACCACGAGCGGCTCTTCCTCGCCGCCAACATGCTCGGCCTGGCCCGCCGGGCCTTCGACGACGCCGTCGCCTACGTCCGTGAGCGCGAACAGTTCGGCCGGCCCGTCGGCTCGTTCCAGGCGCTGCGGCACCGGATCGCCGACCTCGCCACCGAGATCGAGTGCACCCGGCTGCTGGTCCGGGAGGTGGCCGCGGACTGCGACGCCGAACCGGACCGGCTCTTCCCCCGCGAGGCGTCCATGGCCAAACTCAAGGCCACCGAGACCGCGAAGCGGGCCGCCCTCGAGGGCATGCAGATGATGGGCGGCTACGGCTACTCCACCGAGTACGACATGGAACGCCATCTGCGGGCGGCGGTCGTCTCCACCGTCTACGGCGGGACGAGCGAGATCCAGCGGGACGTGATCGGCAAGAGCTACGGACTCTGACGGACGATCCGCCCGGCGTCCGGAGTGTCAGTGGCGCGCTGTACGTTGCGGCCATGGGTGTCTATCTGGTCAGTGTCTGCGCGGAGGACTGGTCTACCGAGGGCGAGGACGGGTGGGGGGACATCGCCACGGCGCTGAACGACGAGCTGCGGCAGCAGGGGCTGCCGCCCTACGAGTCCGTACCCGAGGCGGCGGATTTCGTTCGCGGTTCGGGGCAGGCCTTCGAGGAGAAGATGAGTCCTTCGATGGACGGGTTCGTGGCGCTGTGCCGGGCTCACCTGTCCCGCGAGGACGAGGAGACCATCTGCGGCTGGACCGTACTGGTGCCGTTCCCGCTCGACGAGACGATCCGGCTGCCCCTCGGCTCCGGCTACACGGAGGCGTCGACCGTGGTCGCCGGCGCTCCCCAGGTACTGGCGATAGCCGAAAGGCTGGCGGCGGCCGTCGGCCTCCCGGCCGAGACACCACACATGTGCGACAACCTCGATCTGACCATGTGGTTCAGGGAAGGAGCCGCGGAGCGACTGGCCGCCGCCCGGCCGGGCCCCTGGAGCGATGACCTGGACGCGGCCTTCTACGTCGCCGTGTTTCTGCGCGCCGCCCAGCACTCGTTGCGGCGCGGCTGCCCCATGACCTACTCCTGACCTCTGCGCAGCGTTCCTCCACCCGCACGACGTGCGGGCCCTTGGCGATGGTCACGGCGTCCCGGAAGGCCCGGGCCACGGCTCGCGCACCGTACTCACAGCTTCTCGACGGCCGTGAGCAGGCGGTCCACGGCCTCGTCGACCGTGGAGCGGGGGCAGCCCAGGTTCACCCGCATGTAGCCGTGGCCCTCGGTCCCGAACTTCTGCCCCTTGTCCAGCCACAACCGGGCCCTGGTGAGCATGAACCTGTCCAGCGACTCGGCGTCCATCCCCAGTCCCCGGCAGTCCAGCCACGCCAGATACAGGGAGTCGGCCGGCAGGACCCGCACCTTGGAGGTCGCGGAGTTGACCGCCTGGGCGAAGTGCGCGTGATTGCCGCGCAGATAGGTGAGCAACTCCTCCAGCCACGGCTCACCGTGCGCGTAGGCCGCCTCGGCCGCGACCATGCCCAGCACGTTGACCAGCGGGAACACATTGCGGTCGTACTGGCGCTCCAGCTCTGCCCGCAGCCTGGGATCCGGCACGAGGACGTTGGCGCTCTGGAGACCGGGAAGGTTGAACGTCTTGCTGGGAGACGTGCAGGTGATGCTGTTGCGTGCGAACTCCTCGCCGAGCGAGGCGAACGGAATGTGTCTGCGGTCCGGGTTGAGGACGAGGTCCTGGTGGACCTCGTCGGAGATGACCAGGACGTCATGCCGGGCGCAGATCTCGCCCATGGTCCGCAGCTCGCCCTCGGTCCACACGTTCCCGGTCGGGTTGTGCGGATGGCTGAGGATGAACAGCCTGGTGTCGGGACGGATGGCGGCCTCGAACACCCGGGCGTCGAACCGGTAGCCGTCATCGGTCCGCCGCAGCGGCGCGAACGCGAGGTGACGGCCGTTCAACAGGACGTCCTCATGGAAATGTACGTAGACCGGGGGCTGGATGAGGACCGAGTCGCCCGGTGCGGAGAACGCCTGCACGACCGTCTTGAGCGTGGTGATGATCCCCGCGGTCTGCACCACCCACTCCCGGGGCACCTCCCAGCCGAACCGCTTGGCCTGCCAGCCGGTCACGGCGTCGAGGTAGCTGTCGGTCGCGCCCCCCGGATAACCGAAGACGCCGTGGTCCACGGCCTCGTGGAGCGCGTCGATCACCGCCTGGGGTGCCTTGAAGTCGGTGTCCGCGACCCACATGGGCAGCGGGTCGGCCGCGATCTCGTCGGGCGTCAGGAACTCGTGGGCACGGGCCCACTTCATGGAGTTGCTGCTCCTTCGGTCGACGACGACGTCGAAGATCGACCCTGTACCGGCCGCGGGGGTGCTCGGGGCTGTTCGCTCACGTCCGTACGGGCTGGTGTCAGGTGCCATGGCTGGATGCTAACCAAGGCGAGCGGCTCGTCGGACGACGCGCCACGACCCGCCACCCGCGCCCGGACACGGTCGCGGCCCCCGGCCCGCGAAGCCGGAACGGAGGCCGCCACCAGGGTGAAGTCACCGCCAGGTGCGCAGCGCCCGCACCGTGCCGGGACCGGTCCCACCGCGACCTCCGGGAGTCACTCGCTCACCGAGTAGGAGTGGGCACCCGTTCCGGCCAGCGCGCCGCCGTCGACGATCAGGTATTCGTCGCGGATCGGCCGGCCCGCGAACCAGCACTCCAGGATCTCCCGGGTGCCGGCCGCGTAGCGTGCCTGCGCGGAGAGGGAGGAACCTGAGATGTGCGGGGTCATGCCGTGGTGCGGCATCGTTCGCCAGGGGTGGTCGGCGGGGGCCGGCTGCGGGTACCAGACGTCGCCCGCGTAGCCCGCCAACCGGCCGCCGCGCAGAGCACGGTCGACGGCGTCCCGGTCGACGATCCTCGCCCGGGCGGTGTTGATGAGGTACGCGCCGCGCTTCATCGTGGCGAGCAGATCGTCGCCGAACAGACCCTCGGTCTCCGGGTGGAGCGGTGCGTTGACGGTGACGACGTCGCAGTGGGGCACCATGTCGGCCGCGCTCTCGTGGAAGACCAGGCCCAGTTCCGTCTCCACTTCGCGCGGCAGCCTGTGCCGGTCGGTGTAGTGCAACGTCACGTCGAAGGGCGCGAGGCGGCGCAGGACCGCGAGCCCGATACGGCCGGCGGCGACCGTGCCGACGTGCATGCCCTCCAGGTCGTACGAGCGGGCCACGCAGTCGGCGATGTTCCAGCCGCCGTCGAGGACGACCTGGTGGGAGGGAAGGTAGTTGCGTACGAGGGACAGCGTCGTCATCACCACGTGTTCGGCGACGCTGACGCTGTTGCTGAAGGTCACCTCGGCCACCGTCATGCCGTGGGCGACGGCGGCATCGAGATCGACGTGGTCGGAGCCGATGCCCGCGGTGACGGCGAGCTTGAGGTTCTTGGCGGCGGCGATGCGCTCCGGTGTGAGGTACGCCGGCCAGAACGGCTGGGAGATCACGACGTCCGCGTCGGCGAGCTCACGGTCGAAGACCGAGCCGTCGCCGTCCTTGTCGGAGGTGACGACGAGGGTGTGACCGGCTTTCTCCAGGAAGCCGCGCAGGCCGAGTTCACCGGAGACGCTGCCCAGCAGATGACCGGGGATGAAGTCGATCGCCTCGGGGGTCGGAGCGGTCTGGCCACCGGGGTAGCCGGCGATCGCGGGGACGCCGTCGCGGGCGTACTCGGTGGGGTATCCGTCGGTGGGGTCGTCGTACAGGACGCAGAGCACCTTGGCCATGTCGCGGCTCCTCAACTGGCATACAGGAAGGTGAAGTTCACGATCCCTGGCCTCGAACGGCCTGGTCAAAGCGATCCTCGCTATACCCGTATAGGCGGCGGCTATCAGGGGTGTCCGCCGAGGTAGGTACGCAGGAGTGCGTCCAGGGCACCCCGCACCCCCGCCTCGCGGGCCACCGCCAGCAGCGCTCCGGCGAGCACGGACGGTGGTTCGTCGGGGCCGACGACCAGGCCCACGCGCGGGCCGTGCGCGGGACCTTCCAGCGGCACCACCCGCATCCCGTCCGGCACACCGAACATGTGCAGCCACGCGTGCGAGATCACGCTGGACCAGCGTCCGCCGGGCAGGTGCGCGTACAGCCCGGCGACGGTGTCCGACTCGATCGCGGGAGCGGCCGTGGTTCCTTCGGCCGCGAAGCACTCGTCGATGATGCGGCGGTTGCGCATCCGGGACCCGAGCAGACACAGCGGGAGGTTCGCGGCCTGCGCCCAGCGGACGGTGGACAGCCCCGCGACCGGGCTGTCGACGGGAGTGAGCAGGACGTAGCGCTCCTCGTACAGCGGCAGCCGACCCAGGCCGGCCAGAGCCTCGTCGTCGAGATAGGTCATGGCCGCGTCCAGTTCGAACTCCGTCAGACCGTGTCTGATCTCCGCGGAGGACAGGGACTCGATGCTCACCCTGGCGAGCGGATGACTCTCGCAGAACGGGTTCGTCAGCAAAGACGCGGTGGGCAGCGCCGTCGGGATGACGCCCAGCCGCAGGGTGCCCGTCAGCCCGTCCCGCAGGGCCGACAGCTCCTGCCGCAGACCGTCACGTTCGGCGAGGATGCGGTGCGCCCACGCGAGCACCACCTCGCCCTCCGGGGTGAGGCCCTCATACTTGCGGCCCCGGCGCACGATCGGGACGCCCAGCTCGTGTTCGAGTCGGCGGATCGCGGCGGACAGCGACGGCTGGGAGACGAAGCAGGCCGCCGCCGCGCGGACGAAGTGACGCTCGCGGGCGAGCGCGACCAGGTATTCCAACTGACGCAGCAGCATGCGCGCCCCCTCAGGGTTCCGGTGCGCCGACGTACAGCTTCGGGCGGGCCGTGCCCGCCGCCGTCCCCGTGCATCACGCAGGGGGCGGCGAACCGGCCGCGCCACGAGCCTTTTGATCTCAGAGAGTGAGAAGTTCCTCGCAGAACCCGCCGAACCGGTGCTCCCGGTCGACGAGACGGATCTCCAGGATCCAGTGGCAGGTGCGGCCGGCCTTGCCGGTGCGGCGCAGCGGGGTGTCGTTGGCGGCGGTGATGTACGACTCCGTGTCGGCGCCGTCGATCACCTCGTGCGGGAACTCCCCGACCAGGTGTCCGGCGTGCCGGCCGCCCAACTCCCACCCGGCCTCGGCGCGCCTCGATCTCGGTGAAGAGCCGCACAGCCTTGGCCTGGGCGGCCGGCAGACGTGCCGCACGTGTGGGTTCGTCATCAGCCACACCAGCGAACGTACGTTCCACTGAACTGCGAAGTCAATCACATTGCACCGACGCGGGGCCGAACGCGTCGGCGAGCGAACGCCCGCCCCGGAAGGCCTTCTCCGCGGCCGATCGGATGACGGGTCGGTGAGGCGCGAGGGGTGATGCCGGTCACGGGCCTAGCCTGTCGCCCGTCCGGTCTTCCTCTGTCTGTCCGGATTTCTCGTAGTGGTCCGGAAGGAGTGTGGGCGTGGCGCTGTCGTCCGGCATCCGTGGCCTTCTACGGGTTCTGCTCGCTCTGTGCCTGGCGGCGGTTCTGCTCGCCGGCTGCGGGAGCGGAGGCGGCGGGCCGGTGACCCTCAACTGGTACAACTTCCCGGATGATTCCGGTGCGCTGGCCAGTGCGGCGAGCGCCTGTTCCAAGCAGTCCGGTGGGCGCTACCGGATCAGTTACAACAAACTGCCCCGTACGGCGGACGGGCAGCGCCAGCAATTGGTGCGCCGGCTGGCCGCCAAGGACGACACGGTCGACATCATCGGGCTGGACGTCACCTGGCCCGCCGAGTTCGCGGAAGCCAAGTGGATCCTGCCGTGGACCGGGAGCAACCGCGCCGCGGCCACCCGGGACACCCTGGAGGTCCCGCTGCAGACGGCTACGTGGAAGGGCCGGCTGTACGCCGTCCCGTACAACACGAACACCCAACTGCTCTGGTATCGCAAGGATCTGGTCCCCACGCCGCCCAGGACCTGGGCCGAGATGATCCTGATGGCCGGCCGCCTGGCGAAGCAGGGCAAGCCGCACTACGTGGAGATCCAGGGCGCGCAGTACGAAGGACTCACGGTCTGGTTCAACACGCTGGTGGAGAGCGCCGGCGGCTCCATCCTGAACGCGACCGCCACGGCTCCCAGGCTGGGCCCACCCGCCGTACGCGCGGCCTCCGTCATGAAGACCCTGGCCACCTCGGCGGCAGCCGACCCCTCCCTGTCCAATCAGATGGAGGACCAGAACCGGCTGGCCATGGAGTCCGGCAGCGCGGCCTTCGAGATCAACTATCCCTTCGTGTATCCCTCGATGAAGGCCAACAACCCCAAGCTCTTCGAGCAGTTCCGGTGGGCGCCCTACCCGGGGGTCGAGAAGGGCCGGCCGGCCAAGCCCACCATCGGCGGCATCGACCTGGCCATCGGCGCCTACACCCGCCACTCCGCGTTCGCCTTCGAGGCGGCGCTGTGCCTGCGGAACCGGCAGAACCAGTTGACCGCGGCGCTCGACGGCGGGCTCCCGCCCACGCTCCGCCCGCTCTACTCGGACCCTGCCCTGGTCAAGAACTACCCCTTCGCCTCCACCGTTCTGGCGGCCCTGGAGAACGCCAGCATCCGGCCCAAGACCCCCGCCTACCAGAACGTGTCCATCGCGATCTCGCACACACTGTCGCCGCCGAACGGGATCGAGCCGAGACCGGACGTGCAGAAGATCAGCGGCCAGATCAAGGACGCCCTCAACTCGAAGGGGCTGATCCCGTGACCCCGTCGGCTCCGACCTCCCCCAAGAAGGCAACGGGACCCAAGGACGGCCGTGCCCTGTCCGAAGGGGCCCGGCAGGAGCGCCGGTTGGGCTGGCTGCTGTGCGCACCGGCCGTGATCGTCATGCTCGCCGTCACCGCCTACCCCATCGTCTACGCGATCTACCTATCGCTCCAGCGCTATGACCTGCGCTTCCCGCAACAAGCGGAGTTCGTCGGCCTCAGCAACTACGGCGCCGTACTGTCCTCGGAGTTCTGGTGGCAGGCCCTGTGGGTGACGGTGTTCATCACCGTGGTCTCCGTGCTCGTGGAACTCGTCCTCGGATTCGCCCTGGCGCTGGTGATGCACCGCACCATCTTCGGCCGCGGGACGGTTCGCACCGCCATCCTGATCCCGTACGGCATCGTCACCGTGGTCGCCGCCTACTCCTGGCAGTACGCCTGGACCCCGGAAACCGGCTACCTGGCCAATCTCCTGCCCTCCGGTGACGCTCCCCTCACCGAGCAGTGGCCCGCCATCGGCCTGATCATCCTGGCCGAGGTGTGGAAGACCACCCCGTTCATGGCCCTGCTGCTGCTCGCCGGCCTCGCCCTGGTGCCGGAGGAGACGCTACGCGCGGCCCAGGTGGACGGCGCCGGAGCCTGGCAGCGCTTCTTCCTGGTGACCGTCCCCCTGATGAAGCCGGCCATCCTGGTCGCCCTGCTCTTCCGTACCCTGGACGCCTTCCGGATCTTCGACAACATCTACATCCTCACGTCCGGCGCGCACAACACCGGCTCGGTGTCCATCCTGGGCTACGACAACCTGTTCACCGCGCTCAACCTCGGCATCGGCTCTGCCATCTCCGTACTCATCTTCCTGTGCGTGGCGTTGATCGCCTTCGCCTTCATCAAACTGTTCGGGGCGGCCGCTCCCGGCTCTCAGGAAGGGGGACGCTGATGTCCGCCGCCGGACGACGACGGATGACGGGGTGGGCCCTGGTCAACATCATCGTGATCGTCTATGCCCTGTTCCCGGTCTGCTGGATCATCTCTCTGTCCTTCAAGGCCCCCAGCACCCTCACCGACGGCAGCTTCATCCCGACCAAGTGGACCTGGGAGAACTACCACGGGATCTTCCAGACCTCCGAGTTCACCCGCGCCCTGATCAATTCCATCGGCATCGCCCTGATCTCCACGGTGATCGCGGTGGTGCTGGGCACCATGGCGGCGTATGCCGTCGCCCGGCTCCGCTTCCCCGGCAAGAGCCTGCTGATCGGCATGTCGCTGCTGATCGCCATGTTCCCGCCCATCTCGCTGGTCTCGCCGCTGTTCAACATCGAGCGGATCATCGGCATCTTCGACACCTGGACCGGTCTGATCATCCCGTACATGACCTTCTCCCTGCCGCTCGCCATCTACACCCTGTCGGCCTTCTTCCGGGAGATCCCCTGGGACTTGGAGAAGGCGGCCAAGGTGGACGGGGCCACCCCGGCGCAGGCGTTCCGGCTGGTGATCGCTCCGCTCGCGGCGCCGGGCGTGTTCACCACCGCGATCCTGGTGTTCATCTTCTGCTGGAACGACTTCCTCTTCGCGATCTCGCTGACCTCGACCTCGGCGGCCCGGACCGTGCCGGCGGCCATCGCCTTCTTCACCGGGAGCAGTCAGTTCGCCCAGCCCACCGGTTCGATCGCCGCCGCCGCCGTGGTGATCACCATCCCCATCATCATCTTCGTGCTGCTCTTCCAGCGGCGCATCGTGGCCGGGCTCACCTCCGGAGCCGTCAAGGGCTGACCGGCGGCAGCCGTTCGTCAGGACAAGAAGGACCGACCGTGGCAGAGATCGTTCTCGAAGGCATCACCAAGCGCTACCCCGATGGTGCGGTGGCGGTGAAGGACGTCAACCTCACTGTGGGGGACGGCGAGTTCGTCATCCTCGTCGGCCCGTCCGGCTGCGGTAAGTCCACCACCCTCAACATGATCGCCGGGCTGGAGGACATCACCGAGGGCAACCTCCTGATCGACGGGCAGGTCGTCAACGACAGAAGCCCGAAGGACCGCGACATCGCCATGGTCTTCCAGAGCTACGCCCTCTACCCGCACATGAGCGTGCGCGACAACATGGGTTTCGCACTCCGGCTGGCCAAGGTGGACAAGGCGACCATCCGCGAGAAGGTCGAAGAGGCCGCCCGCATCCTCGACCTGACGGAGCATCTGGACCGCAAGCCCGCCAACCTCTCCGGCGGTCAGCGCCAACGGGTGGCGATGGGGCGGGCCATCGTGCGCGACCCGAAGGCGTTCCTGATGGACGAGCCGCTCTCCAACCTGGACGCGAAGCTCCGCGTCCAGATGCGCACCCAGATCTCCCGCCTCCAGCAACGCCTGGGGAGCACCACGGTCTACGTCACCCATGACCAGACCGAAGCCATGACGCTGGGCGACCGGGTGGTGGTGCTGCGCGGCGGATTGGTGCAGCAGATCGGTACCCCGCAGCACCTCTACGAGCAGCCCAAGAACCTCTTCGTCGCGGGGTTCATCGGTTCGCCCTCGATGAACTTCCTGCACGCCACCGCGGAGGGCGGACGCCTGCGCACTTCGGTGGGCGACCTCGAACTCGGCGACCGGCTGCGCCGCGCCCTCGAACGGCACGACGCCCCCAGGGACCTGATCGTGGGACTGCGTCCGGAAGCCTTCGAGGACGCCAACCTGGTGGACCAGGGCAAGGCCGGATCGGGGACGACCTTCAGCGTGGACATCGACGTGATCGAATCCCTGGGATCCGATGTCTACGCCTACTTCACCGAGGACGAATGGCAGCCCACCGAAACCTCCGAACTCGCCGAGCTCGCGGCCGACTCGGGAATCACCGACACCGGCGCGGGCGGGCACCAGATCGTCGCCCGCCTCAACGCCGCCACGCGGGTGCGCGAGGGCGGCCGAGCCCAACTCTGGGTGGACACCGCCCACATGCACGTCTTCGACCCGGCCTCCGGGGCCAGCCTGACCCGGTCCGACGAAGCTGCCGACTGACCCGGCGGGAAACACGTTTCGGCGCCGTGGACTTCGGACGGGGCTTCCGAAGCCCACCGCGCCACGAGGGTCAACGCAGCCAGCCGTGGTCGCGGACGATCGGCAGCCTCGCCCAGAGCCTGCCCAGGCCCAGTACGTCACCGGCGGCGACGGCGGCCAGCACGATCAGGGCGATGGCGTAGACGACGTGGTAGTCGACGAACGGGTTGGTGGACATGCTCGGCGAGCCGTCCGCGAGGTGCCTGGCGGGGGGCCATTCGGCGATCCACATCAGCCCCATCATCGCGGTGCCCGCGACGGCGGCGATCCGCAGCGCGACGCCCGCGACCAGAGCGAGGCCGATGGCGAGCAGGCCGAGCATGAACAGCCAGTCGGCCCAGGTGTCCCCCGCCCAGGAGTGGAAGGTGGACTTCATCGGTCCCGCCGCGACGGAGCCGAGGAAGCCCTTGGTCGGCGATCCGCCGTCGGTCCACCCCTTGCCGGACGGGGTGGCGTAGCCGAGGCCGAAGGTCTTGTCGAGGAAGGCCCACAGGAAGACGAACCCGGTGAGCAGACGCAGGGACGCGAGGGCGTAGGCCCGCGCGGTGCTCGTGTCGGTGCCTGCCGACACGTCCGACCCGGACGCGGCGGTGGTCCGGTTCCCGCGGGACGACCGCAGGTGGAAGCCGGAGCTCCGGCGAGGCTGCTCGTGCACGGCCATGGTGATGGTTCCCTTCGGGGCAGTGGGTTCCTTGTCTGACATCGCTCACTCTCGTCCCGGACGCCGGGCGGTACCGGATGCCGAAGGTCTGCGGCCGTTGGGCTGAACGGCCCTGTTTTCGGAGCCTGTTGGGCACTGTCCGACACAGCGGGCGGCCGGGCCGAAGCCGTTGGGCTCGGCACGTCGCCCAGCGGTGGACCAGAAGGCCGGACGACGGAAGGCCGGACGACGGAAAGCGGCACACGGGCAGGTGCTCTCGGACGCCCCGGAACTCCAGCGCGGCACAACTCGGGCCCCCAAGCGGGGAACCGATCGAGGACAAGGCACACTCTGCGAGGTGTAGTCCCTTTTCACCGGAGGATGGCCCACCCATGATCACGCTCACCAAGGAAGACGGACCCGCCGACCTGGACGGAGTCACTCGCCTGTCCATCGGGGTGTCCTGGGACGCCACGGCAGGCAGCAGCGGAGGAGTCGTGGGAATGCTCCGCCGCAAGAGCGGCACCGACCTGGATCTGATCGCCGTCGCCATGCACGGCCCGGACCCGGTACGCCTGGCCGGCCTCGATTCACTCGACCCCATGGGCAACGGCTCCCTGGTACACAGCGGCGACAACCAGACCGGGCACGGCGACGGCGACGACGAAACCGTCTCGGTGGAGTTCGCACGCGTCCCCGCGCACATCACGTCCATAGTGTTCGTCGCCGCCGCCTTCAAGAAGGGAAGCTCCTTCCAGAAGGCACGCAACATCAGTTTCAAGGTCTACGACGCGACCGGCGGCAGCACCCAGCAGGTCGCGGACGTCTGGCCCAGCCTGCTCACCCAGGACAACGCCTGCGCCGTGGCCAAGGCCGTGCGGGTCGACGGTGCCTGGAAGCTCGAAGTGATCAACGTGACGGGAAAGATCAAGCAGGGTGACGAAAGCGCCCTGATGCGCTTCGCGTTGAGCAAGTAGGCCTCGCACCGAGGCCGGTGCCGTACGGGCGCTCGCGTCAGCACCGAAGGGTCCGCGCTGTCGGCTGAGGCCGGCCGAAGAACGGAGCTTCGGCCATGACCCGCAAGCGAACCCCGGTCCGTGACGGCACGGACCGGGGGTGCGGGAGCCGGAAACCGAGGCGTCCGATGCTTCAGCCGTGCCGTGAACTCCTGCGACGCCCGGCAGGTGACGGAGGCCAGCTCAGGTGTGCGCCTGTCACCCGGGCGATGAACCGCAGGTGAGCGCCCGTGTTGCCGACGTACCAGAGCGGTCGCTCCGCCGCGGTCCAGACGTAGGCCGGCACACCCGCGTCCAGGAAGGCCATCAGCCGGGGTTCTTCGAGTGCGGCGGCCGAGAACGCGTACAGCGCCGGCAGCCGGGGGGCGATGACGCCGTAGTCGAGCATCCGGGCGACGGCGTGCTCGTCGAGGATCGTGTCCGCGGTGGGCAGGGTGACGGGGTACACCGCCGGAAAGGACCGGCCGAGGTCGAGAAACCACTTCACGGTCCGGTAGCGAGGATCCACCAGCCGTGGCCCGAGCGGGCCCAGCCACCCGAGCGCGAGGCGCGGCCGCACCAGCATGGCGTGGGTGAACAGCACCCGCAGCAGAGCGACGTTCATCATGAACCGCTCCACCTGCGACTCCGGAACGGCCAGGTCTTCATGGCGCAGATATCCGGCGACGATGCTGGCGTTGTGGGCGCGGTACCAGGCTGCGGGCGACGGGTCCCGCACGCAGTCCACCCAGTACTCGACGCTTTTGGCGCTCGCCTGCCCCGGGGCACCGGCACACAGGAGGCCCGCCTCCACCTTGTCCCTGAGGAGCCCCTCGTTCACGGAACGCCACCATGCGCTGCCCGGACGGTCACCGGTCCGCGGCGCGAGCACCCCGCGCGCCGCGGACCAGCGCAGAAAGCTCAGCTCGGCGTGACCGTACCGGCGCAGGGGCTCGGAGGAATGCGTGTAGAACTCCTGCGCCAGCGCCAGACGTCCGGGCACATCGTCCCGGACCAGCGCGACCCGCCGCTCCGCGCGCGCGGCTGCATCAGACATGACGATCCCATCGGGCCGGAGTCTCCCCCCACAGGATCGGTGACAACGGCGGATCCCGCTCCCCGTACGACGGCCGAGCCGCCCGCTCACGCCCCGGACGGAGTCGGGTTTCACTCGGTCAGAAGCCCCGGGGGCCGAGGTCGACGGGCCACGGCCACGACCGCGAGGGCGACCCGGCCGATTCCCCCGAGAGGCCCTCGCCGCCTCAGGCGTCGCGAGCCAAATCCCTTGCCCTCCACCCGTCCCGCTATTTATAGTCATGGCGACCATTAAGGAGTCGCCCCGTGAACTGGAACCTCAGCTGGACCGAAGCGCTCGGCTTCGCCACCGGCGCCGTCTGTGTCTGGCTGGTGGCCCGCCAGCACATCGCCAACTGGCCCGTGGGCATTGCCAACAACGTCTTCTTCATCGTGCTCTTCCTCCAGGCCGGCCTGTACGCCGACGCCGGTCTCCAGGTCGTCTTCATCGCGCTGGCCGCCTACGGCTGGTGGACCTGGGCCCGCGGCGGCGGACCGGCCACCGCCGACGCCCTGCCGGTGCGCCGTACGACGGGTGCCGAATGGATCTGGCTCGCCGCCGCCGGAGTGCTGGGCACCGCCGCCCTCACGCTGCTGCTGGACCGCGCCACCGACTCCACCGTCCCCTTCTGGGACGCGCTCACCACCGCCCTCTCCCTGGCGGCCACCTACGGCCAGTGCCGCAAGCTGCTGGAGTCCTGGTGGCTGTGGATCGCCGCCGACCTGGTCTACATCCCGCTGTACGCCTACAAGGGCCTCTACCTGACCTCCGTGCTGTACGTCGGCTTCCTCGCCCTGTGCGTGGCCGGCCTCGTCGGCTGGCGGCGCACCCTCGTGGCCGCCGCCCCCCGGCCCACGACGGCGGTGACCGCGTGAGTACCGCAGCCCGCCCGTACCGGCACGGCCTGGTGCTCGGCAAGTTCTATCCGCCGCACGCGGGCCACCACCACCTCGTCCGCACCGCCCAGGCGCAGTGCGACCGGCTGACCGTTCTGGTCTGCGCGGCCTCCGTGGAATCGGTGCCGCTCGCCGACCGGGTGGCGTGGATGCGCGAGGCCCACCCGGGGGCCGTGGTCGTCGGCGCCGTCGACGACCACGCGGTCGACCTGCACGACCCCGCGGTGTGGGACGCCCACATGGCGGTCTTCCGTACGGCCGTCCCGGATCCGGTGGACGCCGTGTTCACCTCCGAGTCCTACGGGACCGAGCTGGCCCGCCGGTTCGGTGCGGCCGAGGTCGGCGTGGACCTGGACCGCACCACGTACCCCGTCTCCGGCACGGCCGTACGCAAGGATCCGGTGGGCAGCTGGGCGTTCCTCGGCCCGGGCGTGCGCGCCGCCCTCGCCCGGCGCGTGGTCGTCCTCGGCGCCGAGTCCACCGGCACGACCACCCTTTCCCTGGCGCTGGCAGCCCACTACCGGGCGCGCGGCGGCGTCTGGACGGACACCGGCTGGGTGCCCGAGTACGGGCGCGCGTACAGCGAGGAGAAGCTCGCCGCCCTGCGGGCCACCGACCCCGGAGCCGACTGGGCCCAAGTGGAGTTCACCTCCGAGGAGTTCCCCGTCATCGCCCGCCGCCAGGACGACGACGAACAGCGGGCTGCCCGCCGCGGCTCCCCCGTACTCGTCTGCGACACCGACTCCTTCGCCACCGCGATCTGGCACGAGCGCTACCTCGGCTCGCCCAGCCCCGAGGTGGCGGCGGTCGCCGCCCGCACCCCGCGCCACCTGTACCTGCTCACCGACCACGAGGGTGTGCCCTTCGAGGACGACGGCCTGCGCGACGAGCCCCACCTGCGCCCGTGGATGACCGGCCGGTTCCGTGAGGAACTGGAGCGCACCGGCCGCCGGTTCCTGCTGGTCACCGGCAGCCCCGAGGAGCGGTTGCGCACGGCCGTGGCGGCGGTGGACGGCCTGCTCGCCGAGGGCTGGCACTTCGCCGACCCGCTCCCGGAGAACCGGTGACGGCCACTGCTCCGTACGACCCGTCGGCGCACGACCCTTCCGCGCACGAGCCCTTCGCGGTGACCGTCGACCTCGCCGTGCTCACCGTACGCGCGTCCGCCCGCACGTGCTGCTGATCCGGCGCGGCCAGGAGCCGTACGCGGGCGCCTGGGCGCTGCCCGGTGGCTTCCTGCTGCCCCGGGAGTCGGCCGAGGAGGCCGCCCGCCGGTGCTGGGCTGCCCCACCGGGCAGCCCAGCGGTCGGTCAGGCCCGGAACTGGTTCCCCGGGACCGGTAGGCCGTAGTGCTCGCGCAGGGTCGTGCCCTCGTACTCCTCGCGGAACAGGCCCTTGCCGCGCAGGATCGGCAGGACGTGCTCGGTGAAGGCCGCGAGGCCCGAGGGCAGGGCGGGCGCCATGATGTTGAACCCGTCCGCGGCCCCACCCTCGAACCAGGCGATGATCGTGTCCGCGACCTGCTCGGGCGTGCCGATGAACTCGAAGTGGCCGCGCCCACCGCCGAGTCGGGAGATGACCTGACGGACCGTGAGCTTTTCACGGACCGCGAGGTCGATGATCAGGTCGGCACGGCTCTGTGCGCCCTCCAGCTTCGGCCTGGCGAGGATGAAGTCCGGCAGGGGCTTGTCGAGTTCGAAGGCCGAGGGCTCGGTCTCGAACACGGCGGCCAGCTGGCGCAGCCCGTACTCCGGGACACGCAGTTCGTCGAACTGCCGGGCCAGCGCGCGGGCTTCGGACTCGGTCGAGCCGATGTACGGGACGATGCCGGGCAGGACGATCACGCCGTCCGGGTCGCGGCCCGCAGCCCTGGTCCGTGCCTTGATGTCCGCGTAGAAGGCGGCCGCGCGCTCGTAGGTCGTGTGAGCGGTGAAGATGGCCTCGGCGTGGCGGGCCGCGAAGTCCCTGCCGTCCTCGGACGAGCCGGCCTGGACGAGCAGCGGGTAACCCTGCGGCGGGCGCCGCACGTTGAGGGGGCCGGCCACCTTGAAGTATCTGCCCTGGTGGCCGAGCCGGTGCAGTCGGTCGGGGTCGGCGTAGCGTCCGCCGGCCTTGTCCGCGACGACGGCGTCGGACTCCCAACTGTCCCACAGGGCCTTGGCGACCTTGAGGAACTCGTCCGCGCGGGCGTAGCGCTCGGCGTGGCCGGGGCGGTCGTCGAGTCCGAAGTTGGCCGCCTCGTCCGCCCCTGCCGAGGTGACGATGTTCCAGCCGGCGCGGCCGCCGCTGACGTGGTCGACTGAGGCGAGCCGGCGGGCGAGGTTGTAGGGCTCGTTGTAGGTCGAGGAGACGGTCGCGATGAGGCCGATGCGGCTGGTCGCCTGGGACAGGGCGGTCAGCAGTGTGAGTGGTTCGAGCTGGCCCGGCGGCCGGAATTCGCCGGTTCCCATGAGTGCCGGGCCGTCCGCGAGGAACAGTGAGTCGAACTTGGCGCTCTCGGCGAGTTGCGCCAGCTCGATCCAGTGCCGCAGGTCGAAGTCCGCCCGGGGGTTGCTGTGCGGGAGCCGCCACGCCGCCTCGTGGTGGCCCGCTTCCATGAGGAAGGCGTTGAGGTGGAGCCTGCGCTGTGTCTGGGTCACGGGTTGTCTCCTTCGCTTGTCGAGGTGGATGGCGGGGTCAGTTGAAGGTCAGCTTGGAGCTGTCGTAGCCGGCGGGAAGGAGGTTGTCGGTGATGGACTCGAGGTCGACCTTCTTGGTGATCTGGCCTGCTTCCAGGAAGGCGTCCGCGAGCTTCTGCTCCAGTTCGATGTCCGACTTCTCGACCGGGGTCACTCTGTTGGAGTAGGCGGCCAGGGAGGCCTTGGCGTCGGCCAGCGGGATGCCCTGCTCCTGCGAAAGCGCCTGGGCGTATTTCTCCGGGTGCTTGATGGCCCAGGCGTACTCCCGGGAGAGCCTCTTCAGGGCGTCCGTGAGGGCCGCGCGCCTGGTCCTGTCCTTCAGCGACGTGTCACTCGCGACGTAGTAGCTGCTCGTCTGGTCGATCGGCGGGAGGCCCTTGACCAGGATCCGCGCGCCGTTCTTGACCGCGATCGCCGACTGCGGGTTCCAGATCGACCAGGCGTCGACCTTCCCGGTGTTGAACGCCGTGGCGGCGGCCGCCGGGTCGAGGAACACCAGTTTCGCGTCCTTGGGGCCGAGGCCGACGCTCTTCAGTGCGTTCAGGGCCAGTCCGTGGGCGGAACTGCCCTGCGGGACGGCGATCCGCTTGCCCTTGAGGTCGGCGGCCGTCCGCAGCTTCGAGCCCTTCGGCACGATGATGTTCTCCAACGCCTGGTCGGGCGTGAGCGAGCGGTTCACGGCGACGATCTTGAAGCCGTACTCCTTCGCCGCGCCGGTGATCGGGGGCACGTCACCGACGCTGCCCAGGTCTATGTCTCCCGACGCGGCGGCTTGCACGAGTGGTGGGCCGTAGGTGAAGCGGGCGAACTTCACCTTGTAGGGCGCGTTGTCGAAGACGCCGGTCAGTTTCGCCAGGGCCTGGCTGCCGTCACCGCCGTTGTCCCCGATGGTGAAGGTGTACTTGCTCCACTCGGGGTGCTTCTCGCTGCTCGCGTTGCCGGCGTTGCTCAGCGGCGCGGTGGTGTCGGAGGACGATCCGCAGGCGACGAGGGTGCTTGCGAGGGCGAGCGGAGCGGCCGCGGCGATGAGTCGGGAAGTCGTCTTGCGCATGGGATGTCCTGTGCTTTCTCTGCTGGGTAAGGGTGTCGGGGGATCTTGGGAGGGTCAGTGCTGCCCGGCGAGGCCGAGGTCTTCCAGGAGCCGGGCGCGGAGTTCCTCTCGCGCCACACTCGCTTCGCGGTCCGCGGCGGAGAGGTGAACGGTGTGTGCGGCGCCGATGCCGCCGTTGCTCATGACGAGGATGCGGTCCGCCAGAGCGATCGCCTCGTCGATGTCGTGGGTGACGAGCAGCATGGCGGCATGGTGTCTGGTGCGCAGGGCGCGCACGAGGTCGTGCATGCGCAGCCGCGTGATGGCGTCGAGGGCGGCGAACGGCTCGTCGAGCAGGACGAGTTCGGGCTCCGAGACCAGGGCCCTTGCCAGCGAGACCCGTTGGGCCTCGCCGCCGGAGAGCTCCTTGGGCCATGCCTTCTCGCGGCCCGAGAGTCCGACCTCGGCGAGCACGTCGCGGGCACGCTGGTCCGCGTCGGGTCCGTGCAGGCCGAGTGTGATGTTCCGCAGGACGCGCTGCCACGGCAGCAGCCGGTCGGCCTGGAAGACGATCGCCCGCTTCGCCGGGACCTCCACACGTCCTCCGTCGGGCCGGTCCAGTCCGGCGAGCAGCCGCAGAAGGGTGCTCTTTCCGCAGCCCGAGGGGCCGAGCAGGATCACCAACTCCCCGTCCTCGATGGTGAGATCGAGTCGGTCGAGTACGACCCGGTCACCGAACTTCCGGACGACCCGCTCCACGACGACGCCGGTCTGCCTGCGGAGGTCGGTCGCGACTGCGCTGCTCATGACGCCTCATAACTCGGGCGCCACCGCAGCAGCACCCGTTCGAGAGCCCGGACGAACTGATCGGCGAGCAGGCCGAGGAGCGAGTAGATCACCAGCCCCACGAAGACCTGGTTGGTCTGGAGATACGTCTGTCCCTGCGTGATGAGGAAGCCGAGTCCCTTGTCGGCGTTGACCGTCTCCGCGGCGACGAGTCCGAGGACGCTGTACGCGAGGGAGAAGCGCAGGCCGACCAGGAAACCCGGCAGCGATCCGGGCACCAGCACCCGCGTCACCAGACGCCAGGTGCCCGCTCCGGTCGTGCGTGCCATCTCGATGAGCCGCTGGTCGACGCCGCGGATCGCGGCGAACAGGTTGAGGTACATCGGCACGCCGGCGCCGAAGGAGATCAGCAGCACCTTGGTGAGCTCGTCGATGCCGAACCACACGATCATCAGGGGCAGTACCGCGAGCAGGGGGATCGTGTTGAGCACCTGTACAAGGCCGTTGAACAGATACTCGCCGCTGCGCAGCAGTCCGCCGAGGACTCCGGTGACGATGCCGACCGACAGGCCGATCGCGAGGCCGATACCGGCCCGCTGCAGGGAGACGGCCACATCCGGACCGAGCACGCCCTGCTGCCACAGATCGACGGCGGACCGCACGATCGAGGTCGGCGCCGGAGCGTAGGTCTTCGTCACCACGCCGGCCCGGGCGAGAACCTCCCAGAGCACGAGGATCGCGACCGGAGTCGTATAGATGCCCAGCGGCCAGCGCAGCCGGTCACGGAGTGCCGCGAGCGACGTCCGGCGGCGCGCGTCGCGCGGAAGGAACACCTCGCGTTCCGGCACTTTGCCGGTCGCGGCGTCCGGGCCCTTGAGAACGGCCGGCGCCGGAATGCGGACCTCGGTCATGCCGCCACCGCCGGCACACTGGTGTAGTGCGAGGCGTCACCGACGAGCTGTTCGCTACGGCGTCCGTCGACGCCGACCGGCACCTCTCCCGCGACGGTCACCCGGTTCAGGAGTCGCGGGTGGTCGTCGTAGTTGTCGACCGCGTAGTGCTGGGTGATCCGGTTGTCGAAAACGAGCAGTTGGCCGGGCGACCAGGTCCAGCGCAGGATGTTCTCCGGACGCGTCACGTACGACTGGAAGATGCGCAGCAGATCCGCCGAGTCGCTGTTCGGCAGACCGACGATCCGCTTGGCGAACCCGCCGATGAACAGGCCCCGTTCGCCGGTCAGCGGATGGACGCGTACGACCGGGTGCTCGGCCTCGTACGGCGTCGAGACGAAGGTCCGGTCGTACTCCCGCTGCTGTGCCGTCGCCCCCGCGGGGCGCGCGTAGTCGTACTGGTTGGTGTGCACGACGCGCAGCGAGTCCGCGAGGACACGCAGCGGTCGAGGCAGGTCGCGGTAGGCAGCGGCGGCGTTGGCGATGAGTGTCTCGCCGCCGTAGGGAGTGGTCACCAGGGACCTCAGTGTGGTGACCTGCGGTGGGTTGACGACGAAGGTGACGTCGGTGTGCCACTCGTTGGCCTTGGAGGTCTCGCTGTCGACGGCGAGCACGTTGGTCGTGCCGTCGGCGGCCGCCACGTTCGGGTGGGCGGTGGTGAGTTCGCCGAACCAGCGGGCCACGCGCTCCTGGCCGGAGTCGTCAAGGCCGACGTGGTCGAAGACGAGCGCCTTGTGCTCGTTGAGGGCGTCACGGAGTGCCGTGAGCGTGGATTCGGCCGGCGGCGCAGTGAGGTCGACGCCCTCGACCACCGCGCCGATACGGCCGGTGAGTTTTCGGATGGACACGGGCATGAGGTGGTCCTTCTCGGGGAGGTGGGCACGCCACCGGGTGCTGGGGATGGAAAACGGCAGCGACTGATCGCCTCGCGGACCGAACGGCCGGAGACGGGGCAGGTGTCGTGGTCACGACGCGGGGGCCGACGGCCCGTGGTCACCAGGAAGGGCGACCGTGCAGTACGAGCCGTTCGAGGGGCTGATGTCGGCTCGCCGGACCCGGGCGAGCCCCGTCACCGACCGCGGTCGGACCGACGGCTCACCCGTGCTTCAACGACTGGGAGGACCGTGTCGGCCCGCTCGTACAGCCTCCGCGCCCACGCGGGCCCCGCACTGCGGACGGTTCAGCCCGCAGCCGGGAAGGAGAGGAGGACGTGAGGTCGTGAAGCAGTCGCTCAGACGTCGGATGCGACGATCCCGCGCAACAGCAGCGCGGCACGGGCGGTTCGGTACCGCCTCGGTCAGACGCGCACCGTCGGTGCGTACCGACGGCTGCCGGGGACGATCAGCCGGGTCAGCGACAACAGAACGTACTGGCGACGTGCGCCAGATCGATGTGGCGCCGCCTGGTGAGGTCCACACGCGGGTTCATGAGACGGGAGTTCAGCAGACGGCCACCACGGTGGTCAAGAAAATCAGGGCGGGTCTTGCATGGCGGACACGGAGGGTTTCTCCGGTTGTTCGGCGGTGAAGTCGCGACGGGCGGCGCTTGCCCTTGACGCGTACGGCAGGAAATAGCGTGTGCGCGCCCGTTCGGCCCGTCGCCACCGCCGGGCCTTGCCCATCGACGCGGAGACCGGCCGCCTGACGTGTCTGCGCGCCCGCCTGGCACACCGGACCGGGCGGGCCTGAGCCTCTGCACGCCCAGAGGAGCGCGTCCGGCAGCCCTCGACCGCATGAAACACCGTCGTCCGGCTGGTTCCTGACGCTCCCGTGTGGTTACCTGGGCTCATGACCGTGCTCGTGACCCGCCGCCACGTCGATTACGTGCGTGTCACCACCACTGGTTGTCGCGCCGCGAGCTGACATCGCGCTCCGGCTTCTGACCAGCCTCTTCTTCACCGCCCAGCGCTGACCGCCGCCGCCGTACCGGCAGTGGTCCGAAGCGCCGCGGGTCCTTCACACGTCCACGGCACCGTCGGTCCCTCGCGCGTCCACGGCGCCGTGGGTCCCTCACGCCTTCCCGTTCTCACCCTCCGTACAGGGAGCAGCACCATGAGCCAGCCCATCGACTCCGTCACCGCCGGCCACACCCCCGAGGACGCACCCGCCGGACCTGACACCTCGGCATGGTCCTTCGAGACCAAGCAGATCCACGCCGGAGCCACGCCCGACCCGACGACCGGCGCCCGGGCGACGCCGATCTACCAGACGACGTCGTTCGTGTTCCGGGACACCCAGCACGCGGCCGATCTCTTCTCGCTGGCCGAACCGGGCAACATCTACACCCGCATCCACAACCCCACCCAGGACGTCTTCGAGCAGCGGATCGCCGCGCTGGAAGGCGGTGTCGCGGCCGTCGCGCTCTCCTCCGGGCAGGCGGCGGAGACACTGGCGATCCTGACGCTCGCGAGTGCGGGCGATCACATCGTCTCCAGTACGTCGCTGTACGGCGGTACGTACAACCTCTTCCGGCACACGCTCCCCAAGTTCGGTATCGACGTGTCGTTCGTCGACGACCCCGACGACGTCGAGGCATGGCGGGCGGCGATCCGGCCGAACACCAAGGCGCTGTTCGCTGAGACGCTGGGCAACCCGCGCGGCAACGTGCTGGACGTACGGGCGGTCGCGGACGTCGCACATGCCGAGGGTGTACCGCTGATCGTGGACAACACCGTCCCGACTCCGTATCTGCTGCGGCCCCTTGAGCACGGTGCGGACATCGTCGTCCACTCGGCCACCAAGTTCCTGGGCGGGCACGGCACGACCATCGCGGGTGTGGTCGTCGACGGGGGAACCTTCGACTTCGGCGCGCACGCCGAGCGGTTCCCGGACTTCACCGAGCCGGACCCGAGCTATCACGGACTGCGGTACTGGCCGGCCCTCGGCCCGGGTGCCTTCGCGGTCAAGCTTCGGGTGCAGCTGTTGCGCGACCTCGGCCCTGCGCTCTCCCCGCACTCCTCGTTCCTGCTGCTGCAGGGCGTGGAGACACTGAGCCTGCGCATCGAACGGCACTCGGCGAACGCCCAGGCACTCGCCGAATGGCTGGAGCAGCGCGACGAGGTGGCCGCGGTCCACTACCCGGGGCTCGAGTCCAGCAAGTGGTACGAGGCGGGCCGGAGGTATCTGCCGCGCGGCGCCGGTGCCGTGGTCTCCTTCGAGCTGCGGGACGGGGTGGAGGCGGGCAAGCGGTTCGTGGACGCTGTCGAACTGTTCAGCCATCTCGCCAACATCGGCGACGTACGCAGCCTGATCATCCACCCGGCGTCCACCACCCACAGTCAGCTGAACGACGAGCAGCTCGCCGCGACCGGCGCCTCACCGGGTCTGGTGCGTCTGTCGGTCGGCATCGAGAACCTCGCCGACCTCAAGGCGGACCTGGAGGCAGGCTTCCGCGCGGCCAAGGGCGCGTCCTGAACACCGTACTGACACCTCATCAGGAACCTCTCCCGCCGGCCACCGGTGCCTGGCGGGAGGGGGACCCGCCGGGGCGTCGCCGGTGGTACCGCCGCGAGCAGCCCCTTCCGCTGGAGGCGGGCGGCGAACTGCCGGGTGTGCGGCTGGCGTTCGAGACGTGGGGACGACTCGCGCCGGACGCCTCCAACGCCGTCCTCGTCCTGCACGCGCTCACCGGGGACAGTCACGTCGCCGGACCGGCAGGACCCGGGCACCCCACCCCCGGCTGGTGGGACGGGCTCGTCGGACAGGGGCGGGCCCTGGACCCGGACCGCTGGTTCGTCGTGGCCCCGAACGTCCTCGGAGGCTGCCAAGGCAGTACCGGGCCCTCGTCCCTCACGCCGGGCGGACGCCGCTGGGGCGGTGACTTTCCCTTTCTGACGCAACGTGACCAGGTGGCGGCCGAGGCCGGCCTGGCCGGCATGCTCGGCATCGACCGCTGGGCGCTGGTGGTCGGCGGTTCGATGGGCGGGATGCGGGCTCTGGAATGGGCCGTGTCGTATCCCGAACGAACCGGTGCGCTCCTGCTGCTCGCCACGAGCTCCTCGGCGAGTGCCGAGCAGATCGCCTGGGCCGACATCCAGCTGCGTGCCATCCGCTCCGACCGGGACTGGCTCGAAGGCAACTACCACGACACCGGCCGTGGCCCCCACACAGGTCTTGGCCTGGCCCGACGGATCGCCCATGTCACCTACCGCAGCGAGCCGGAACTCCATGTCCGCTTCGGACGTACGCCCCAGGGCGCGGAGGACCCCTGGAACGGCGGCCGGTACCAGGTCGAGTCCTACCTCGGCCACCACGCGGCCAAGCTGGTGAGGCGCTTCGACGCGGGCAGCTACGTCGTGCTGTCCGAGGCCATGAACAGCCACGACATCGGCCGGGGCCGTGGTGGGGTGCGCGCCGCTCTGCGGCGGGTGACCGCGCGCACCCTCGTGGCCGGAGTCGGCTCCGACCGCCTCTACCCACCGGCCCAGCAGGCGGAACTGGCGGGAGGCATCTCCACGGCTGACGGTCTCCGGCTGATCGAATCCCCCTACGGCCACGACGGCTTCCTCATCGAGGTGGAACAGGTAGCAGCACTCGTGGGTGAACTCCTTCCCCCGGAACGCGCCGATCGGGAACGGATCTGACGGTTCGTCGACTGGTTCGGCGAGGGTGCGCGAGGTGTGCGAGAAGCGGCCCGGTCCGCGGTGGACAGCCTGCTCAGATCGCGTCCGCGCGCGAGTGAGTGAGTGAGTGAGTGACAGAATCAGCAGGTGCGCTCGGAGCGGAGCAAAAGAGACCCTGCCGGGGTGGTTGCGGTCACCGGAAGTTCGGGCCGGGTCGGATCGGCTCTGGCAGCGGCTTTCGACGCGGCCGGCTGGGTGGTCCGAGGCCTGGACCGAGTGCCCGGACCTTGGACAAGTGCCGCCGCGCTCCACGCCCCGCACGTCGGGCGCGTGGCCGATGAGGAGTTCCGCGCCGTGAATTTGACATCCTCCCCCTCTTAAACGAGGGGGATTCCAACCCGGCTGGGTTGGGGTTCACGGACGCTCGACCGCTGTTCGGGCGGTGTCGTCCCTCCGGCACCGGCTGAGCGCCGGGGGCGGGGGATCCCGCCCTGTCCTGCCGCGACGTTGATGGCTGTGTTGGTGTCCGCGTTGCAGGTGAAGCCGCAGAAGGAGCAGACGAACTCGGCTTGGCTCTTGCGCGAGTTCTTGTCGATCCAACCGCAGGCACTGCAGCGCAGACTGGTGTAGGGGGCGGGGACGTCTTCGACCCGGCCCGGGGCCTTGTGCCCGGTACGCCGGCGGAGCAGGCCCCAGCCCTGAGCCAGGATCGCCCGGTTCAGCCCGGCCTTCTGCCTGACCTGCTTGCCGGGCTGCTCGGTGGTTCCCCTGGCCGAGCGGGTCATGTTCTTGATGTTCAGCTTCTCGAACCGCACCAGGGCGTAGCTGCGGGCCAGCATCGTCGAGGTCTTCTCGCACCAGTCCTTGCGCCGGTCGGCCTCACGCGCTTTGAGCCTGGCCACCTTGGCGTACTCGGCGGTCTTCTGCTCGCTTGCCTTCGGGGCACGTGCGGCACGCCGCTGGTGTTTACGGACCTGCGCGCGTTCCTTCACGGTGAGCTGCGGGCAGTTCAACTTCCGCCCGTCGGAGAGAGCGGCCGTGATCTTCACGCCCCGGTCGATACCGATGATCTCGCCCGTGCCGGGCGCCTCGATGGGGGCGGGGATGACGGCGAACGCGATGTGCCACCGGCCGTTGCGGCAGGTAACACGGAACGTCTTCGCCTTCGGCAGTTCAGAGCCCTTGCCGTTGCGGCTGGGCCGGAACCGGACCCAGCCACAGCCGGGCACCTTCACCCGAGCCCACCGGCGGTTGAGCTTGCGCACCACCACCGAGCGGCCCATGACCTGCTTGCCGGTCTTCGCGTTGAGCTTCGGCGAGCCGTCCTCGGTCAACTCCGCCACGCGGTCGGTGCCGATGACCCGGAAGCCCTCATGCCGGTACTTCTTGCGCCAGGTCGGCTCACCGAACCCGGACATGAAGCGGGCGTTCTTCGCTGTAGCGAAGTCCTTCAGCGCCTGTTGCTGCACGTCCGCGTTCCCAGCACCGAGCCACTCATTGTCGCGCCGGGCCTCGGTGAGCTGGCGACACTGCTCGGCGAAACCGGGCGCCGACCTGCGCCACCTGCGCCAGTGCGCATGCTGTTCGACCGCCAGGTTCCACACGTACCGGGCATGCGCGCAGTGCAGCAACATCTGCTGCTCCTGCGCGCACGTGGGGTACATACGGAACTTCGCCACGCCGTCACCGTAGTGACGCAATAACGCCATAACAGCGGAATGCTCACATTCACGCTTCACATCCCCGAAGAACTCCACACCCGGCCCACCGCTCAAGCGGCCGCCGACCGGCGGCCCCTCAACGCCGAGATCCTGCACCTACTCGAGATCGCCCTCGACGCCGTCAGGGCGACGACGAATCACCCTGACGGCGATTCCTCTGCCCCTGCCCTGGCTCCACAGGGCTCGCATTCACACCCGACCTGAAGACCGGGGCACCCTGCAAGGAAACGAGGTGGGTGTGACCGCAGAACTGCTCGACGACGCCGCCCGGTTCGACGTACGGCGTGTCCTCTACATCAGCAGCACGAGTGTCTACGGACACGCCCTGGTACCCACCGACCGCGCGGTCTGGGTGGACGAGCGGCTCATGCCGCTTCCCCGGGACATCTACGACGAGACCAAACTGGCCGCCGAGGACCTGGTCGCCGCCTGCGGCGTTTCCTCGGTCACGCTGCGCATAGCGCGATGCTTTCCCGAGCCGCTGCCCGTACGGGCCCGCCACCTGCTGCACCGGGCGGTCGACGTGGCCGACGTCGCGGCGGCGGGGGTGCTGGCCGTGACGCACTCCTCGGTGACCGGCAGGTTCAACATCTCCGGGCCGCACCCGTTTCGTCGAGAGGACTGCCTCGCCCTTCACCATGACGCGGGCGCGGTCCTCGCCGGCCGGGCTCCGGACGTCTTCGAGGCATTCCGCGACCGGGGATGGCGTGTACCGGACCGTCTGGACCGGGTCTACGACCCGACCGCCGCGGAGAACGCCTTCGGATACCGCCCTGTTCGCGGAGTCCGGCAACTGCTGCGCGATGCCGCCGACGGGCAGAGCCCATGAGCGGCCCGCGAGGCCGCGCGGCAAGACGGCGCCCGCAGCGGACGTCATAGAATTCAGGCGATCAAATCTCTGGCACGAGCGAACTGGTGGACATTGCCGTGACAGCATCAATGGCGTGCAGGAGGATCCTTTCTTTCGAAGCGGGATCCGTCTACGCGTGGGAAACCATTGAGGGCGCCACCGGGAACGTCCTGATCGATCCGGAGGCATCGGTCGCCCGCGCCTGCACGCCGGAGGGAACATCCCTCGGCGGGATGATCCTCGACAAGAACGTCGGGAACGTGGAGTACCCCGACCCGGACCCGGCACTCCGCCGTGCGTTCCTGATCGTCGCATCGGCGATCCTCCGGGAGGCGGAGCGGCAGGGGCGGCTGCCCGACAAGGTCACGCGTACCTACTGGTAGGCGTCACGTCACGACCCGGGAGGCCGCGCACTCCGGGATCGGCCGCGGGCACGGGACGGACCCGTCCCACGCCCCGCCGGAACCGCCCGCCCGCTGTGGTCGTCTTGTGCGCTGACTGTGTACGTGGCGGGGACATGGGGGAAGTTGTGACGCGGAACGTGACGAAGGCTGGTCTCCTGGTGGTGGCCATGGCAACGGTGTTCGGGGCCTCCGCCTGCGGCGGGGACGCCGGCGCGGCGGCAGGCGGGACGCCCTCCTCGCGCAAGGAGGGGGCGGCCGTGACGCCCTTCGGGGACAAGGCGTCCTCCGGCTGGGCGCCGACGTCGCACGGCACCGTGGGGACGTCGTCCGGGACCGGGCCGGCCGCGGCGAGGGCCACGACTCGGCAGGTGCCGTGGAATCTCGACATTCTCGACCAGCGGTCGCGGCCGCTCAACGGGAAGTTCACCACCACGGCCACGGGCAAGGGCGTTCACGTCTATGTGATCGACACCGGAATGGACATCGCCCACAAGGAGTTCGGCGGACGCGCCCGTCTCGGCGCCGACTTCGTGGGCCCGAAGGACTCCGGTGACTGCTTCAGCGAGGCAGGCACCGGCCACGGCACGTTCGTCGCGGGCGTCATCGGCGGGGCGAAGTACGGGGTGGCCCCCAAGGCGGAGCTCGTACGGGTCCAGGGCATCGTGTGCGAGAGCGAGGGCGGCGGCTCCCCCGCGGCGGCGGAAGCGGCCCTGGTGAAGTCGGTCAAGTGGGTCACCGCGCACGCGCAGAAGCCCGCGGTGGTGAACATGTCGCTCAACCTCGACCACCGGTCGACGGCTCTGGAGTCCGCCGTGAAGAAGATGGTCGACGCGGGGATCCCGACGGTGGTGTCGGCCGGCAACTTCCACGACGACGCCTGCAAGCACTCTCCGGCCGGTGTACCCGGCACGATCGTCGTGGCGGCCTCCACCTCGAACGACCGCGCGTGGACCGACAGCGGTTCCTACGGATCGGGCTACGGACGGTGCGTGGACCTGTACGCCCCCGGCCAGAAGGTGACCGCCGCCCTCGCCGGCGGCGGTACGACCACGGAGAACGACGGCGCGACGTCCTGGGCCGCACCGCACGCGACCGGCGTGATCGCGCTGTATCTGTCGGCACACCCCCACGCCACGGCTCACGAGGTTCACGTCTGGCTCGACCACACGGCCACCCGCGGTGTCGTCCGTGGCGTGCGCTCCGACACTCCCAACAGGCTGCTCAACGCGGGCGGCCTCTGACCGGTATTTCCGTCGCCCGTCTCACGCCGTGGCCTGGCAGCGCTGTCCCAGGAGCGTGGCATTTCCCTCAGGGGTATGAGGACTTCGACTACGTTCCAGTGGTCGTTCCAGTGGTTCTTGGAGCGGGAGCAGGTCGTTCCGCAGGCCGTGGTGCGGTCATGTCGAGGAGGAGCACGGCGTCGTGGTCGGGGCTGCCGGGTTCAGCGGTGTAGACGCCGATGCGCTGGCCGGGGGTCCCTTCCACGTGCAACGACTGAGACGTGAGGGTGAGCGTGCCGACCTGGGGGTGCCGGAACGTCTTGTGGGCGGGTTTGCGTCCGGTGACCTCGTAGCGTTCCCACAGTCCGGCGAAGTCGGGGCTTTTGAGGAGGAGTTCACCAACGAGGTTGGTGAGGTCGGGGGCGTCGGGGGCGGTGCCCGCGACGGCGCGCAGGCGGGCGACGCAGGCGGTGATCTGCCGGTCCCAGTCGGGGAACAGGTCGCGGGCCGCCGGGTGCAGGAACAGGTAGCGGGCGAGGTTGCGGTGCTTAACGGACCAGTCGTCCAGGCCCGCGTACAGGGCGAGGCCGCCGGGGTTCCAGGCGAGCAGTTCCATGCTGCGGCTGATGACGTACGCCGGGTTTGGGCGCAGCGACTCGAGCAGCAGTTTGAGATGCGGGCGAACGGTGCGGCTGGGTGCGGGCGGTGGTTCTGCGACGTAGCGGGCGGCCCGGGCGGCGAGCTCGCGCAGGTGCTGGTGCTCCTGATCGTCCATGCGCAACGCGCGGGCGAGGGAGTCGAGGACGGCGGGGCTGGGGCGGGTCTCCCTGCCACGTTCTAGGCGTACGTAGTAGTCGATGCTGATGCCGGCAAGGGTGGCCAGCTCCTCGCGGCGCAGGCCGGGAGTGCGGCGGATGCCGGCGCCGACGGTCAGGCCGGCGTGCTCGGGGCTGGTCTGGGTCCGGCGGGCACGCAGGTAGCGGCCCAGCTCGGCGCCCTCGCTGTGCGCGTTCTGGGATGCCATGACTCCAGTTTCACGCGCCGCGCATCCGCCGTGCAGCCGGGAAGGGGGCCCTGTCATTACCCCCGAAGAGCACGCCCTGCCACACCGG
The DNA here is from genome assembly GCF_036139655.1 of Streptomyces sp. NBC_00328. Classification (NCBI taxonomy): domain Bacteria; kingdom Bacillati; phylum Actinomycetota; class Actinomycetes; order Kitasatosporales; family Streptomycetaceae; genus Streptomyces; species Streptomyces sp. NBC_00328. The sequence continues at coordinate 9,414,925 of NZ_CP108013.1, read as the reverse complement.
CGCGATCCGGGCCAAGGTGAAGGGGTAAGACGCCGACACCCCGAATGACGCGAGTGGTCGACGCGGGCACAGCCTGTCGGCCCGGACGACCATGAGATGTCGGGCGACACCACGATGCGAAGAGGGCGAGATGCGGTACATCAAGCTGCGTGACCTGGAGGTTTCCCGGATCGGGCTGGGCGCGATGGGCATGTCCCATGGCTACACCGGCTCCGGCACCGACGACGCGGAGTCGATCAGGACCGTGCACCGGGCGCTGGAGCTGGGCGTCACGCTCATCGACACGGCCGAGATCTACGGCCCCTACACGAACGAGGAACTGCTTGGACGGGCGCTCAAGGGTCGGCGGAACCAGGTGGTGTTGGCCACGAAGTTCGGACTGGTCTCGCACGGCGGAGAGGGCGCCTGGAATCTGGACTCCAGCCCGGCCAACATCCGCACCGCGGTCGAGGGCTCCCTGAAGCGGCTCGGCACCGACCACATCGACCTGTACTACCAGCACCGGGTCGACCCGAACACGCCGATCGAGGAAACCGCCGGTGCTGTCGGAGAGCTGATCGCCGAGGGCAAGGTGCGCGCTTTCGGGCTCTCGGAGGCCGGCCCGGACACGATCCGCCGCGCCCACGCGGTCCAGCCGGTGACTGCGGTCCAGTCCGAATACTCCCTGTTCACCCGCGGTATCGAGGAGCGCATCCTGCCCGTGCTGCGGGAGCTGAATATCGGCCTGGTGCCGTTCTCCCCGCTCGGCCGCGGTTTCCTGACCGGCACCGTCCGCTCCACCGACCAGTTCGACGAGAACGATTTCCGCCGCGACAACCCCCGCTTCACCGGCGAGAACTTCCAGCGCAACCTCGTACTCGCCGACCAGGTCAAGGCCCTGGCCGATGAGGCCGGTGCCACGCCCGGGCAGGTGGCGCTGTCCTGGCTGCTTGCCCAGGGCGACGGCATCGCCCCGATCCCCGGCACCAAGCGCGTCAGCCGGGTCGAGGAGAACACCGCCGCCGACGCCGTCACCCTGACCGCCGAGCAGCTCGACAGGCTCTCCAGCCTGCCGCCCGCCGCTGGCGACACCCACACCGAGGCCCAGGCCAGGATGCTCGAACGCTGACGCCGCCTCGACGCGACCACAGCCCACCGCCTGTTTGGAGCAACCCCTCATGCGTGCAGCAGTGTTGTACGGCGCCGGCGACGTCCGCGTCGAGGACCGGCCCGACCCGAAGATCGTCCAGCCGACCGATGCGGTGATCCGCGTGGTCGCCTCCTGCGTGTGCGGCAGCGACCTGTGGCCCTACGCGTCCATGCCCGCCACCGACACCGGCCGCCCCATGGGCCATGAGTTCCTCGGCGTCGTCGAGGACATAGGCACGGACGTGACCCGCCTCAAGACGGGTGACCTGGTCGTCGCTCCGTTCACGTACAGCGACAACACCTGCGACTACTGCGCCAAGGGCCTGCACATCTCGTGCCGCAACGGCGGCCGGTACGGATTCGACGGTGTCGACGGCGGGCAGGGCGAAGCCGTCCGCGTCCCCTACGCCGAGGGCACCGTGGTTCAGCTGCCGGTGGCCGCCGACTCCGCGCTGCTGCCCTCTTTGCTGGCGCTGTCCGATGTGATGACCACCGGCCACCACGGCGCCGTCACCGCCGGCGTCACCCACGGCGACGCGGTGCTCGTGGTGGGCGACGGCGCGGTCGGCCTGTGCGCCGTCATCGCCGCCAAGCGGCTCGGCGCCGAACGGATCGTGCTCGCCGGCCGCCACGAAACCCGCACCGACTTGGGCCGCGAGTTCGGCGCCACCGATGTGGTCGCCGAGCGCGGGGAAGAGGGCATCGCACGTATCCGCGAGCTGACCGGCGGCGTGGACAAGGTGATCGAGGCCGTCGGCACCCGCCCGGCCCTCGACACCGCGCTCGGTGCGGTCCTGGACGGCGGAACCATCAGCCGCCTGGGAGTCCCCCAGTACGAGCGGGGTCCGATCGGCCCGGCCGAGTTCATGCGCAACATCACCCTGGCCGGCGGCGCCAGCCCCGCACGCGCCTACGTCGAGCAACTGCTGCTCGACGTCCTGGACGGCACCATCGCCCCCGGCCGCGTCTTCGATCACACCTTCACCCTCGATCGGACACCGGATGCCTACCGGACCATGGCCGACCGCCAGGTCCTGAAGGCCCTCATCCGCCCCTGACCACCCGCTCCCACCCGCACAGCGCGAAGGATGTTCCGCTCATGCAGACCGTCACCCTCAACAACGCCGTCGAGATGCCGCTCCTCGGCTTCGGCGTCTATCAGATTCCCGCCGAGGACACCGAGCGCGCCGTCTCCGAGGCGCTCGCCGTCGGCTACCGACTGCTGGACACCGCCGCCGCCTATGGCAACGAGGAAGCCGTGGGCCGCGCCATCAAGTCCAGTGGTATTCCCCGTGAGGACCTGTTCGTCACCACCAAGCTGTGGGTCCAGGACGCCCCCGCGCAGGACAACACCAAGCGCGCGTTCGATACGTCCCTGAACAAGCTGGGCCTGGACTACCTCGACCTGTATCTGATGCACCAGCCCTTCGGCGACGTCTACGGCCAGTGGCGCGCCATGGAGGCCATCAACCGCGAGGGCTCGGCCAAGGCGATCGGCGTCGCCAACTTCTACCCCGACCGCCTGATCGACCTGATCGTCAACAACGAGATCGCCCCGGCCGTCAACCAGATCGAGACGCACCCCTTCTTCCAGCGCGCTGGCTACCAGGAACTCCTGCGCGGGCACGGGGTGCAGATCCAGTCCTGGGGCGGCTTCGCCGAAGGCAGGAACGACCTGTTCACCAACCCGCTGCTCGCCGAGATCGGCGAGGAGTACGGCAAGTCGGTCGCCCAGGTGGTGCTGCGGTGGCTGACCCAGCGCGGAGTCATCGCCATTCCGAAGTCCGTACGTGCTGAGCGGATGGCCGAGAACATCGACGTCTTCGACTTCCAGCTCACCGGTGAGCAGATGGCCCGGATCGCCACGCTCGACACCGGCAGCTCGCTGTTCTTCGACCACCACGACCCCGAGATCGTCACCTGGCTCGCCGAGCGCCGCCTGGACGTCTGACCCGCGCGTCCATTCGAGGGTCGAGCGACAGGCCGGGCAGAGGGCCGTTACTCGTCCCTTCCAGCGAACACTGAGAGTGACGTCTGGGCTGGTGATCGTTGTCCCCATGGCGGCCGGTGGCTGACGAGGCGCGGTGCTAGGAGACTGTCTATGGGAGATCTGCGTCACGTCTGAGCACTCGAAAGAGCGAACAGGCCGACCAGCCCGTCTCAGGTTTACGGCCGATCGGCCACCGGGTGCCCATCGGTCGTGAGATGTGGCCACGGAATCCGAGATCCCACAGTTGAAGTCCTCCGGGTCTGTCGCGGAGGTCTTCCATGCCCCGAACCGTCTGGTCCGGCGCCATCTCGTTCGGCCCGGTCACCGTGCCCATCCACGTGGTCAACGCCCGGGAGGACCACAGCATCCACTTCCACCAGGTACACCTGGAGGACATGGGCCGGGTCCGGATCCGCAAGATCTGCGAGATCGAGGCGTTCGTGCCGCTGGACTCCATCGACCCGATCCAGATCGGCGACGGCTACTACCTCCAGCCCGACGGCAAGGTGGCCGCCAAGCCCTACACGCTTCTGCGGAAGGCGCTGGAGCGTTCCTCGAAGGTGGCCGTGGCGAAGTACGCCTGGAGCGGCCGCGAGCGCCTCGGCCTTCTCCGGGTCCGCGACGACGTCATCGTCCTGCACGCGATGCGCTGGTCCGACGAGATCCGCGACCCCGCCGAACTGAAACCGGACGAGGTCGAGCTCACCGACGCGGAGATCGCCCAGGCGGAGCAGCTCATCGACCGGCTGACCCGGGACGACCTGGAAGGTGAGGAGTTCACCGACCGGTACACCGAGGCGGTGGAGCAGCTCATCGAAGCGAAACGGGAGCACCGCGAACCGCCCGCGGCCGAGGAGCCCGAGGAGGCGCCGGGGCAGATCGTCGATCTCATGGCCGCGCTCAAGGAATCCGTGGCCAAGGCCCGCAAGTCCCGGGGCGACGACGCCACGGTCCAGGACCTGCCCAGGAAGAAGACCACGGCCAAGAAGGCCGCGGCCAAGAAGACGGCGGCGCGAAAGCCGCGGCGCAGCGCCTGATACCTGGCCGGTGCCTGCCCGACACGTGGCCCATGCCTGAGGAGCGGGGGTGCCGGCTCTGGCGCCCCCGGTGGCGCGTCGGGCCAGTGCCACCGCCCTGTCGGGGCGTGCGGAACGCCGGTCAGGCCGTGGCGGCGGGACCGGGCGGGATGTGAACGGTCATGATCAGGTGGCAGGTCTGATCTCCTGAGCCGCGGTAGGTGTGGGGGGTGTCGCCCTCGAAGGTGGCGGTCTGCCCGGTCTCCATGGCGTACTCGGTGCCGTCGACGACGAGCACCATCTGTCCGGCGGTGACGCTGACGGTCTCCACGACACCGGCTTGATGCGGATGGCTGGGGTATTCCTCGCCCGGTTCCAGTTTCCAGCGCCAGACCTCGACCGGAGCCGGTCCCGAGGTGGTCAGCATCAGCCGCGCCTCGCTTCCCTTCTCCCCGGCCCACAAGGGCATGACGGCATCGGCGGTCACCACCCGGACGCGGCCTTCGGCAGGGCCCTCCATGAGTGCGGACACCGAGACGCCCAGGGTATCGGCGAGGCGGACCAGGGTGGCGAAGTTCGGGTTGCCCTGGGCCTTCTCCAGTCCGACCAGGGCGCCCTTGCTGACCTTGGCGCGGCGGCCGAGTTCGTCCAGGGACAGGCCGGCGCGGGTGCGGGCGGCTCTGACGTTGTGCGCGAGCGTCCGCAGTGCCGCTTCGGTCTCGGCCATCGGTCTCCCCTCCTGGCAGCGTTCATCGCACTGCACCACACAGTCGTTCGGTTGACCAGCTCCGGTCGGTGCGTTGTACGGTGTAGTCGTTCCATTGATAGTAAGGGATGTCCCCGTGATCGCTCTGCTGCTGGCCCTGGGCAGCTCTCTGGCCTACGGATGCGCCGACTTCCTCGGCGGCCTCGGCGCCCGCAAGGCCCATGTCCTGCGCACGGTGATGATCGCCGCGCCGGCCTCGCTCACCGTCGAGCTGCTGCTGTGGCCCTTCCTCGGCGCCTCCTTCTCACCGGCGACCCTCGCCTGGGGCGCTGCGTCCGGTGTCGCCTCGGCCGCGGCGTTCGCCCTGCTCTACCGAACGCTGGCGATCGGCCCGATGAACGTCCTCTCGCCCCTCACCGCTCTGATCTCGGCCATGCTGCCGGTGGGTGTCGGTCTGGTGCAGGGTGAGCAGCTGGGTCCGGCCGGGCTGGTCGGCCTGCCGCTGGCACTGGCGGCGGTGGTACTGGTCAGCGCCGGAGGCGGAGCCGGTACCGCGCGCCCGTCGCGTACCGCGCTGCTGCTGGCCTTCGGCGCCGGGGCCGCCATCGCGCTGCAGCTGATCTTCCTGCACCAGGCGCCCACGGACAGCGGCGTCGGACCCCTGATCGTCGGCCGTGCGGTCTCCTCCGCCGTCACCCTCGCCGCGGCAGGGCTGATGTACCGCCGCCTGGGCTCGGAGAAGCCCGCGTACGCGATGTCGGCGGCGGCCGGTGTGCTGGACTCGGTGGCCAATCTGCTGTTCCTGCTCGCCGCCCGGAGCGGCGACCTGGCCGTCGTCGCCGTGATCACCGCCCTGTACCCGGCCGGCACCGTCCTGCTCGCCCGCGGCATGCTCGCCGAGCGGATCCACCGCGGGCAGCTGATCGGCCTGGGCACCGCCGCCGTCGCCGTCGGCCTCCTCGCCGTCACCTGACCCCGTACACGCCCGGAAGGGATCCCGCATGTGCATCCAGCCCTGAGGCGCCGCCCTCGACGACGCCGAACGGCGGATCCGGATCGCCGACGGCCACGACTTCGGCATCCGTCGGCTCACCGAACGCGACACCGGCCTGGAGCCGCCCACCGCGGCCCGGCAGCCGCGCCGTCCGGACCGCGTCGGCCCCTGGAAACCCTGACCGCGCCCCTCATCCACCCCCACCCGGAACGGACCCCCGGATGACCACCTTCCGTATCGACCCCTCCGTCGCCGACGCCTTCCCCGGCACTCTCATCGCCGTCGTCACCGCCTCCGGCCTGCGCGGCGACGAACCCTGGCCCGCCACCGCCACCGCCCTTCAGGACCTGGAGCAGCGGCTCGCCGACGCCACCTGGCAGCCCGCGGACGAGAACGATCCGCGCATCGAGGCCTGGCACACCGCCTACCGGTCCTTCGGCACCAACCCCCGTCGCACCCGGCCCAGCGTCGACGCCCTCGGCCGTCGTCTCGCCAAGAAGGGAGCCCTCCCGCGCATCAACGCGGCCGTCGACTCCTACAACGCCGTCTCCGTGCGCCATGGCCTGCCCGCCGGCGCCTTCGACCTCGACCACGTCACCGGGGACGTCGAGATCCGCTACGCCGACGGCAGCGAGACCTTCACCCCGCTCGGCGAACCCGACGCCGTCGAGAACCCCCGCCCCGGAGAGGTCATCTACGCCGACACCACCGACGTGCTCACCCGGCACTGGAACCACCGCGACGCCCACCGCACCCGCGTCACCCCCGGCTCCACCCACGTGGCCTTCATCCTCGAAACCGTCCACGCCACCCGCGACGGACACCTTCTCAAGACGGCGGCCGAGGAGCTCCAGGATCTGCTCGCCCCGCACGCCGCGCGGACGACGGTGCACTACCTCAGCCCCGACACCGCCGCCTGAACGGGCGGGAGACGTGCCCGGTCCCGCGATGCCCCCGCACCTCGCGGTCAAGGCGGCGGAGTCCGAGTGCTCAGAGTGCCGGTTCGGGAAGCTCTCCGGGCTCGACCACGACGACCTCGACACGGGTGCAGCCGACCGCCTCCAGCGCACGCCGACGCCGCGTGGCGGAACGCTTGTCGTAACGGCCCGCGGACGCCTGCGACGCACCGTCCGGGTCGGTCCACGTCAGGCTGTACCGGCGCTTCGCAGTCGACATGCAGCCATTCCTCTCTGGCATCACCGGCTCACACGGGCGCACCCGGACCGGTTCACGGTTCATACGATCAAGCAGCTTCACATGCCGGGGACCTCACCGGAAGAACCATCGGGTGTGGCGGAAGTCATCGCTTCGCAAGAGAGCCCACTCCGCCGGCGCGTCCCGGGCCGACTGGTCCCGGTCCGGTGTCAGGGGCAGGAATTGGGGTGCCTCGCCGTGGACGCGGGAGGGGGCGCCGTCGCGGTCTACCGACAGGCGATCCCGACCCTCCCTCCCAGGAACACGATCAAGCCATTTCTTCCTTCACACGAACGGCACAACAGGACCTAGAGTGTGCGCGTGACCGAGCAGAACCCCGAACTCATCGCCGGCCGCTACCAGCTGGTCGAACGCATCGGCCAAGGCGGCATGGGCCGGGTCTGGCGTGGCGTGGACCAGCAACTCTTCGGACGGGAGGTCGCCGTCAAGGAGATCCTCTTCCCGCCGGGGATGGAGGACGCCGACCGCGCGACGCTGCTCGGGCGTTTCGCCGCCGAGGCTCGTGCGGCAGTCACTCTCAGCCACCCAGGAATCATCACGATCCATGACGTCGTGGAGCACCAGGGCGCCCCGGTGATCGTCATGGAGTTCATCCGCGGGCAGTCCCTGGCGGACGCCATCCGCGGGCGGGGCCGGCTGCCCGTGCAGCGAGTGGCCGAGATCGGGGCCGCCATGCTCGACGCGCTCGCCGAGGCGCACGAGGGGCGGATCGTCCATCGCGACATCAAGCCGGACAACGTGCTCCTGACCAAGGACCGGGTGGTCCTCACCGACTTCGGCATCGCGCACCTCGCGGACGCCACGACCAAGCTGAGCCACAGCGGGATCGTCATCGGCACGCCGCAGTACATGTCCCCGGAGCAGTTGGAGGGCAAGCGCCCGACCCCCGCCAACGACCTGTGGGCGCTCGGCGCCACCCTGTACCACGCCGTCGAGGGGCAGCCGCCGTTCGAGGCGGAAGGTCTCCACGCCCTGGCCGTGGCCGTCTTCACCCGCCCGCACCGGCCGCCGGTCCACGCCGGGCCGCTCGCGCCCGTACTGGAGGCGCTGCTCACGAAGGATCCTGAGCAGCGGATGGGCGCCACCGAGGCCGCCGGGCTGCTGGCGTCGGTGCTGCGCTCCTTCCCGGCCCGGGACGACGCGGCCGCCGAACCGGGGCCGGAGCACGAGCGCAAGCCCGAGCCCGGGCGCGGTCCCGCCCCGGACGCCGCGACGGAACACGCACCGCCTTCTGTGCCCCCGAAGCCCCGCAAGCCTCCCAAGGCCTCGACGCCGGGTACGCCGCATGAGCCCACGGTCCTGGACTCCGGGGCGACCCCGGCCGACTCCTGGCCCCGTATTCCGGACCAGGACCCCGTTCGGGACCATCACCCTGTCCCGGACCCGGACCTGGTTCCGGACGAGCCCCCCGTCCCGAACCAGGACTCACTCCCGAACCAGGATTCTGTCCGGGACCAATCACGCGTTCCGGATCGGGACCCCGTTCGGGACCTGCCTCCCGCCCCGGACCGGCCGACCGACCCGCCGTCGGTCCCCGTACCCACGCCCCCGACCGAGGACTTGGTCTGGCCGGGAACGACGGCCGAGATGGAGACGGGCGAGCCGAAGCCGGTACGGTCCCACGCTCTCACCCGGCGTTCCGTGGTTCTGGGCGCGGCACTCGCCACGCTCGCGGCCGGTTCCGCTCTGACCTGGACCCTCTCGGGTGATGACAAGACATCCGGCGGTGGCGGAGCTGCCGGCGGCGCCGCGGGTTCCGCCGTGACGGTGGTGATCGGAGTGGACGCACCGCTCACCGGCGGTATGTCCTCGATGGGCCTCGGCATCCGGAACTCCGCCGACCTCGCGGTCAAGACCGCCAACAAGAAGAAGCTCGTCCCCGGCGTCAAGTTCGAGATCAAGTCCCTCGACGACGCGTCCGACCCCGCCAAGGGCCAGGAGAACGCCGCCGGTTTCGTCTCCGACGCGAAGGTGCTGGGGGTCGTCGGACCGTTGAACTCCAGCGTGGCCCGGACCCTGGTGGCGCCCCTGGCCCAGGCGGACCTGGTCAACATCTCACCGGGCAACACCGCTCCCGAGACGACACTGGGCCCCGACTGGGCGGCGGGCACCAAGTCCCGTCCGTACGACACGTACTTCCGCACCGTGGCCACGGACGTGGACCAGGGTCCGTTCGCCGCCCGCTACCTCCACGCCGAGGGCGGCAAGAGCAAGGTGTACGTCATCGACGACAAGAGCCCCTACGGCACCGGCCTCACCGCCGGTTTCACGGCCGAGTTCAAGAAGCTCGGCGGAACCGTGGTCGGCGCGGAGCAGGTCGATGACGGCCAGACCGATTTCTCCGATCTCGCCGCGAGCGTCCGGGCCTCGGGCGCCGACGCCGTCTACTTCGGCGGCTACTACGACACCGCGGGACCGCTCTCCAAGCAGCTCAAGGAGGCTGGGGCCGACATCCCCCTCATGGGCGGCGACGGCATGTTCACCGAGGCGTTCCTCACGTCCGGCCCGAAGGCCGACGGCGACCTCGCCGTCAACATCGGCGTGCCCGCCGAGGAACTGGCGGGCGGGGCGGACTTCCTCGCCCGGTACCGCGAGGCCGGGTACACGGACGACGCCGGCTGGTACGGACCGTACGCCTACGACGCGACCTGGAGCATCGTCGAGGCCGTGAAGGCCCTCGTGAAGGCCAACGGCGGCGAGCTCCCCCGGGACGCCCGCGCGAAGATGCAACAGGCCGTGTCCCGGCTCGCCTTCGACGGGGTCACCGGCCGCGTCGCCTTCGACGAGTACGGCGACACCCGCAACCGGGCTCTGACGGTGTGCTCGGTGACCGGCGGCCGCTGGACCACCGTGACCAGCGGAGCCGCGCCCTCTTGAGTCCGACAGGCCCAAGGACCGGTACGAGTCCCTGTTCTCGTACAGCTACCGCCAGGTGGCGTGTAGCACCGAGCAACTACTCGGGGCCGCGGTCGCGTTGCTGGAGGCCGGCGAAGTCGGCGTGCGCGGTCTCGACGGCTTCCGGGTACGCCTGGGTCTTCTCGTGCTCGGCCGGCGCCCGGTAGATGCTGGAGAGGCTGTGGCACTGTCCCTAGCGGCGACCAGCGGGCATCCGCACGTACAGGTGTTGGTGCCCAGCCCTGATTCCCCGTCATCCGCAGCGGTACCTGTATGAATGCGCCCCTCCGCTTGGTATCCCTAGGACCCCTAGTTTATATCTAGATACCCTAGGATCTTGGGGGGGGCGCATGGCGCGGGCCGGGCTGACGGCGGAGCGGGTGACGGTCGCGGGCACCGAGCTGGCAGACGAGGTCGGGCTCGACCAAGTGACCATGTCACAGGTGGCGCGACGGCTCGGCGTGAAGGACGCGAGCCTCTACACGCACGTCCACAGCCTGGAGGATCTGCGCGGACGGATCGCGCTCCTTGCGGCGGACGAGAAGACCATCCGTATCGCGGAGGCGACCGCCGGGCGGGCGCACAAGGACGCGCTGGTCGCGTCTGCGAACGCCTGGCGGGAGTACGCCCACAGGCATCCGGTCCGCTACATGGCGACGCAGGCCCCGATCCGGATCGACCCTGAGCTGGCCGCAAAAGCGCCCGGACCACGGCGCGCGGTCGAGCGGACCCACGGCATGCTGCGCGGCTACGGACTGGCCGAGCCGGACCTGACCGACGCGGTCCGGTTGCTGCGCAGCACATTCCACGGGTTCGTCGCCTTGGAGGCCGCGGGCGGGTTCGCGCACCAGCGTTCGCCGCAACACTCCTGGGTCCGCGCCCTCGACGCCCTGCACACCCTCCTGGAGCACTGGCCCCCGTCCCGAGAAGGAGACTCCTCATGACCGACCCGACCATCGGCAGCCTGCGCGTGACCGGTGCGACGCTGCACTACGAAGTGCGCGGCCAGGGACCGCTCCTGCTGCTGATCCCCGGAGGGACGGGCGGCACGGCCTCCTTCGACGCCATCGCCGACGACCTGGCCGCCGAATACACCGTCGCGACCTACGACCCACGCGGCATGTCCCGCAGCACGCTGGACGACACGGAGGCCGAGCAGCGAGTGACCGAGCACGCCGATGACGCGTTCCGGATACTGGAACTGCTGTCGCCCGATGAGCCCGCCCGGGTGTTCGGCGCCAGCTCGGGCGCGATCGCCGCCCTGCATCTGCTCACCACCCGTCCCCAACGCCTCGAACGTGTCGTGGCGCACGAGCCGCCGGTGGTGGAGGTCCTGCCGGACGCCGCCGAGCACCGCGCGCTCATCGCACGCGTGCAGGCGACGTTCCACGCTCAGGGGCTCACGCCGGCGATGGCCGTGTTCGCTGCGGGTCTGAAGAAGGACGTCGACACCACCGAGCCGAAGGCCGAGACCAAGCTTCCGCCACAGGCGGCGGCGCGGGCTGAGCAAACGATGGCCGACCTGCCGTACTTCGTCGGGCGCATCGTGCCCGGCTTCATGTCCTACGCCCCGGACATCCCCCAGCTGGAGGCGCTGTCGGACCGGCTTGTGCTCGCCTGCGGCCAGGATTCACGCGGCGAGCTGCTCTACCGTCCTGCCGCTTTCCTGGCCGAGCGCCTCGGCACGGAACTCCAGCACTTTCCAGGCGGGCACACCGGCCTGACCACGCATCCCGCCGAGTTCGGCGAACTCCTTCGGAAGGCCTTCCGCGCCTAGCCCGTTTCGTGATGAGTTTCTGCGTGATCCGCAGTCAGAGGTCATGATTGGTGCGCTGCAGCCGAGAATGTGGTCGAAGCGCGCACCGACCGAATCCGCTGAGAACCGGACACGAGACACCGAGGAACCAGAGATGCGTACCCTGATCAGCACCGCTTTCATCTCGCTCGACGGCGTCGTGGAGGCCCCGGGCGGCGAGCCCGGTTACCGGAACGCCGGGTGGACCTTCAAGGACATCGATTTCCTCCCCGAGGCTTACGAGATCAAGGGCCGGGAGCAGAAGGAAGCCACCGCGATGTTGATGGGCCGGATCAGCTACGAGGCGTTCAGCCCGGTATGGCCCGGCATGGAGGACTTCGCCGACTACAAGGTGATGCCGAAGTACGTCGTCTCCAGCACCCTCGCCGAGGACGACCTGGTGTCGAACTGGGGCGAGACGACGATCCTGCGCTCGCTCGACGACGTCGCCGCGCTGAAGGACACCGAGGGCGGCCCGATCATCGTCCACGGCAGCGCCTCCCTGAGCCAGGCCCTTTCGGACGTCGGCCTGATCGACCGTTACCACCTGCTCGTCTTCCCGATCCTGCTCGGGGCGGGCAAGCGGCTCTTCAGCGCCACGGACAAGGACGCCCAGAAGCTCAAGCTCGTCGAGCACGAGGTCTACGCCAACGGTCTGCAGAAGAACGTCTTCGACGTTGTCCGCTGACAGGGTTCTCCCATTCGCTCTGCCGTCGCGTCCCCGGACGTGGCACTCGTGGGACAGGCCTGCTCAGCGGGCGTTGGATCAGCGCGCGGACCAGAGGAGGATGCCCGCGATGTGGAGCCCTGCCAGGTAGATGGTCGCGGTCTTTTCGTAGCGGGTAGCAATGCCGCGCCACTGCCCTTTTCCGCACGACCCCCCTCCGAACCCGCCGTACGAGTTTCCCGTAACGGGCTCTCCAGTGACCTATTTCGTGACGCTGCTGGTTGGCTTTCCTGAGCGGATCGTGTCATGGCAACGGGTGCAGACAACCAGAGTCTTGCGCCGTTTCTGCAGCACCGCCTACACCACTCTGAAGACCGTCACCAGTGGCGGCAAGGGGACGCTGAAGACCACCACCACGGCCAAGGCGGACGGCTACTACCGCTTCCTCTTCACCGGCACCTCCACCACCGGCCCGGCCACGGCGACGGGCGACTTCGTCGACGTCAGGTGACGATGCCGGACCGTTGCCGTTGCGGGGGCGGACCGACCCGCCCCCGCAACGGCACGGCAACGGCAACGGCAACGGCAACGGCAACGGCTGAGCGTGTCGCTACTGCGGGTCGCGCGGGGCGAGCCGTTCGACCTCGGTCCTGACCGTCTCGCGCAGTTCGTCCGGCGTGAAGCCGAGTCCGCGCAGGACCTGCGCCGCCGTGCTCTCCTCGGCGCGGATCAGGCCCAGCAGCATGTGTTCCGTGCCGACCCAGTCGTGGCCGAGGTCCACCGACGCCTGGCGCGCCTGTTCGATGGCCTCCTTGCTCTCCGGACGGAACGCGATGTGACCCCGCAGCGCCTTCTCCCCGGCCGGCGGCATCGCCTCCTCGATCACGTCGCGGACACGCTGCTCCGACTCGGCTTTCGCGAGCAGCAACTCGTACGCCATGCCCTGCGGTTCACCGAGCAGGCCGAGCAGGAGGTGTCCGGTGCCGATGAAGTCGTGCTTGTACGTCCGGGCGGCTTCCTGCGCCAGCACGATGCTGTGCCGGTTCAGGTTGGTGAACCGCTCGAACGGTGCGGGCGCGTGGCGTTGCTGGGCGGCCTGCTTGGACACCCCGATGGCGTCGCCGATCTGCGTCCACGACGCGCCGGTCCGCTTGGCCTTGCTGACGTAGTGGTCGATGAGCTGGTCACCGAGGTCGGACAGTGTCTGGGCGCGAAGTCGCGCTTCGCTGATGCGGGACAGTTCGTCGGCTTCGGGAAGTTCCTCGTCGAGTCGGGCGATCAGGTCGGCGAGGCTGATGTCGAGTGGACTCATGCGTCAATCTTAAGTTGACGATGCGGCATCGTCAACTTGTAATTGACGATGATCTCGGTTCTGCGCGGAGACCGCCGATCCGGCAGAGCGGTTCGCCCGCCGCGCACCGCGCGCGCCCACGAACGGGTCCAAGCCCGCAGACCACACCGCCCGCGGACCGCACCCGCCGACGCGACGCCACCGAACGCCCTCGCGCGCGACGAGCTCCCCTGATCCGACCGGTCGTCGGCGCCACGCCCTCCAGGCCGAACACCGCCCCAGGGGTGTAGAGAAGAACGCGTCCGGATGTCACCCCCAAGATCCTTGCCTTACCGGACCGATGCGCGGCGACCCACGGCATAGCGACTTCGTTCAAGCCATTCCGGTCCGGTGTTTCCGAATTTCGGTCAGGAGTTTCCGCATTCTGGTGCGCCGTGAACGGAATCGCGCGGGACTATCGCGGACGGCGACTCCGTGCCCATTTCCCGTACACCCGCGTCACGGTGTCCAGATGGCGAGCAGAGCCCCGCTCAGCGCTCCCGCGAGCGCGCCTTCCAGGGTCGCGCGCAGGCTCTGGCCGAGCGCACGCAGTCTGCCGTGATCGGCGCCCGGTTCGTCGGCCTCCCGCAGGATCCGACCGGCGATATCCCAGGCCAGCCGCCGCTGTTCGTCGTGCAGGCCCAGAGCGGGGAGGGCTTCGCCCACCGCCCGTGCGAACTCCGCGAGCCGGGTGATGTCCAGCGCCACCACCGGCTGATGCTGCACGACGGTGTTGTTGTCCCCGATCGTGAACGGCGCGGAATTGTCGCCTCCGATCTCCACGTGACAACCGGCATCGTTCTGCCCTGTCATGCGCATATCTCCATTGATGGTGAGGGCCGTGTGACGTCCCTGCCTATCAGTTGATCTCCGCCGCACGGAGTGAGACCGGGAATATTTCTCCGCCCTGTCCTGACCCCGTTATTCTCCTGGACCCGGGAGCCGAATTCCTCGGCGGAAACGTTCGACACGGAGAGTGGCGCGTTGGGCAAGGCCGAGAAGGATCAGCGCCCCTCGGGTGTCACGGTGCACGGCGACAACTCGGGCCCTGTCACGGTGGGGACGAACAACCTCGTCGTCGTCGGCGACCACTGCACGGTGACGAAGTACGGCGTACGGGAGCCCGTGGTCCGTCGGCGCAGCCGGCCCTCCGGCGGTGCCCCGCAGGCCGGTGAACCCGGCGAACTGCTGGCCAGGGACGGCGAACTGGCGGAGCTCGAGGACATGGCCGCCGCCGGGGTGCCCGTGCAGCTCGTGGGCGCGGCGGGTATCGGCAAGACCGCCTTGCTGGAGCGATTCGCCGCCGACCGTGTCGCGGCGGGCAGGGACGTGGTGTTCCTCGACGGCGTCGACTGTCATCCCGAGGACATCCGGCAGAAGTTGTTCGAGGCCTGCTACGACGCGGGGACGGACTACCGGCCGGCTCCCGAGCGCCTGGCGAAGCTGATGCGGTCGGTGCGCGTGCTGGTGATCGTGGACGGCTTCACCGGCACCTCCGCGGACCTGCACACACTGGTGCGCCTCCTGCCCTCCGCTTCTCTGATCGTCTCCTCGACCGCCCGAAAGGCGTGGAGTCATGGCCGGACCCTCCGGCTGTCCGGGCTGGGCCCCGGCCCGGCCCGCGCCCTCGTGGAGCGCGAACTGGGCCGGTCGCTGAGCGAGCACGAGGGCGTTGCCGTCGAGGAGTTCCGCGAGGTGGTGGACGGTCATCCGCTCGCTCTGATCCAGGCGGCCGCCGCGATGGGCGTCGCGGACCAGGGGGTGCCGGGCGATCCGCGCGAACTGGCCCTCGCCCTGGCGACGGGGCTCGGTCCGCAGGATCACGCCGTCCTCGGCGTCCTGCTCTGCCTGGAGGGAATCGCCGTACCCGCGGATGTGGTCGAACTCCTCTCCGGCACGGCAGCCCTGGCGGAGTCCGTCGACCGGCTTCGCCGGGCTCATCTGGTGGAGCAGCGGCCGCGTGGGCTTCGGGCGCTCCTGCCGGCCGCCCGGCTCGTGGCCGAGTCCGCGCGGCCACGGGACGGTGGCTTCGACGCCGGCGCGGCGGCGGGGGGACTCGCCGACTGGGCGTCCGGTTCGGAGGCACGGGCGATCGGCGATCTGGCAGCCGTCGCGGTACGGATCCTCGACTCCGCGGTGGCGTGCGGCGAGCACGCCGCCGCGATCGGCCTGGCTCGCTCCGTCGCACCGGCCCTGTGCCGGACGCTGCGGTGGGGAGCCTGGCGGCAGGTCCTGGCTCTGGGGCGGGCGGCCGCCGAGGCGGCGGGCGCGGCCGGGGACCTCGTGTACTTCGAGCGCGCCGAGGCGGAACGCAAGAGAGCCCTGGGGGCGGTCGCCGGCACGGTACTCGGGATTCTCGGCGGTGGCAGCTTCCTCGTCGGCCGTGGTCTCGCCACGAAGAAGCCCGTGGCCTCGGGCGCCAAGGGCTGTCTGCTGTCTCCCGCGGTTCTGGCGGGCGCCGTGGCCGTCACGATCGCCACGCTCATGGGCCTGCTCGGCTACAACAGCGGCTCGCCGTCGGCTCCCGTCTCCGGGCACGAACAGCCCCGCGCCGTCGAACTGCCCACCTTCGGGCAGCCGCCCACAGCCGCGACGGCCTCCGCGCGCCCCTCTCCCCCGCCCTCCACGGTCCCCGGCCGGCGCACTCGGCCGTCCCTCGACACGACCACCTGGCACCCCGCTCCCGTCGCCTCCTCCCCCGCACGCCCGCCGTCCCCGTCCAGGCCCGCCTCCCGTCGTACCCCCACGACGCCCGGAACCCCCAGGACCCCCACGCCCCATGTGCCGCCGTCCCCGAAGAACCCGCCCACCACATCACCGTCACCGCCCCGGCCGCCGAGCGTCGCGGGGTTCTGGGGCAGGGGCCGGTACCGGATCGAGTTCCCGCTGGACGCGGAAGACTCGACGTGGAACAACATCGAGGTCTCCTACGCCCAGGGCGACGGGACGTGGATCTGGCTGTACGACTGCTGGCCCGACGCCCCGGTCTCCGGTACAGGCCTCGGTTCCGTCGCCATGATGTGCGACATCGTCAACGAGGGTTCGCCCGGCGGGGCCCGGGTCACACACACCGCGGACGACACGGTCGAACTGGTCGTCGACGAACACCCGGATGACTCCGGCACCTACCACCGTATGTAGGCACCTACCACCGTATGCAGCGGGCTCCGACCGGCCACGAACCCCGTCCCCTCGCCCTCCGAGGGCTCCGGTCACCGGCTCGGGAGAGAGCGGGGCAGCCCGAACCACGGGAGCACACTGTTGTCGAATCGGGTCATGGCGCAGATCCGGTCACCGGCGAGCGTGAGGACGTAGAGGCCGACCCCGTGACTGATGCCGTTGGGGGCGCGCAGGTAGGCCCCGAAGGCCGGCTGGCCGTTGGCCCGCGACGGGACGAGGTCGAACCTGCGGCCGGCGTCGAACAGACCGGCGCAGAAGCGGGCCACGATGTCCCGGCCCTGGTATTCGAAGGGCATCGGTGGCATCGACATGAAGACGTCGTCGGTCAGGAGGGCCACCAGTGCCTCGACATCCGCGGACTCCCACGCGCGGACGAACCTCCCGACGATTCCTTCCTCGGCGGGTGAGCCGGCGGCGGGAGGCGGTTGGTGTCCGACGGCCGACGGCCGGCTGCGTCGCAGGCCGGCGCGGGCGCGCTTGAGGGCGCTGTTGACCGAGTCGACGGTCGAATCCAGCATGTCGGCCACTTCGCTCGCCCTGAACCCCAGGACGTCGCGCAGGACGAGGACGGCGAGCTGGCGGGGCGGCAGGGCCTGAAGTGCGGTCACGAAGGCCAGCGAGACGGATTCGGTCTGCTCGTAGCGGGCCTCCGGGCCGAGCGGCGCCTCGGCCGCATCCTCCAGGAGGGCGCCGGGAAACGGCTGCAGCCATACGATCTCGCCGAGCCGGGTCGGCTCGGGCGGTTCAACCCCTGGCACATTCCACTCCTTGGCCGGGCGCCGGGCGGCCGCGCGGCGCGCGTCGAGACACCGATGGGTGGCGATCCGGTAGAGCCAGGTGCGCAGCGAGGCACGCCCTTCGAACCCGGCAAGGCTCTGCCAGGCGGTCAGCAGTGTGTTCTGGAGAGCGTCCTCGGCGTCCTCGAAGGATCCGAGCATGCGATAGCAGTGCACCTGGAGCTCTCGAAGGTGTGGCTCGGTCAGCTCCCTGAACGCGTCACCGTCCCCGGCCCGCGCCCTTTCGATCAGTTCGGCTGCCGCCATCGTCACCGTCTCCTTCTTTCCGCGCCCTGCCGCGCCTCCATCCTGTACAGGCGCCGGCCGGGTGGAGAACTGGGCGGTCGGGCGGCGCCCAGTTCTCCACCCGGCCGGCGCCTGTACCTACGTGGCCGACGACAACGTCGGCGCGAGGAGGGATCGGACATGGGAAAGATCGTGATGAGCGGGCCGCAGAACGTCTCGCTCGACGGAGTGGTCCAGGACCCGGACGGCAAGGAGGGCTTCGAGCTGGGCGGCTGGTTCACCCGGTTCGGCGGTGAGGATCTCGCCGAGTGGAGCAAGATCGCGCTCGAGGAGGCGCTGGGCGCCGAGGCCTGGCTGCTGGGCCGCAAGAGCTACGAGTTCTTCGGGGAGCGGTGGCGGCCCCGGGGCGGCGAGCTGGCGGACCGGTTGAACAGCATGCCCAAGTACGTGGTGTCCTCGACGCTCGAAGAACCCGGCTGGGACAACTCGACGGTTCTGAAGGGCGACGTGGTGACCGAGGTCGCGAAGCTGAAGCGGGAGCTGGACGGGGAGATCGTCGTCCCGGCCAGCTACCGGCTCGGTCGTACGCTGATCGAGCACGACCTCGTCGACGAGGTGCGGATGGTCGTCTTCCCGGTCGTGCTCGGGGCCGGCGAACGGTTCTTCGGCGAGGCCCCCGGCACGAAGCCCCTGCGTTTGGTGGAAGCCAGGACCATCGGTGACGGCCTGGCCTTCCTCACCTACGAGTTCGTCCGAAACTCCTAGCCACCGAGCTGCCGGTGGGTGAGTCGGGCCCGGGGGGGGTCAGAGTGCCGGTTCGGGAAGCTCTCCGGGCTCGACCACGACGACCTCGACACGGGTGCAGCCGACCGCCTCCAGCGCACGCCGACGCCGCGTGGCGGAACGCTTGTCGTAACGGCCGGCCGAAGCCTGCGACGCACCGTCCGGGTCGGTCCACATCAGGCTGTACCGACGTTTCGCAGTCGACATGCAGCCGTCCTCTCTGGCATCACCGGCTCATGGAGGCGCGCCCCGGCCGGTTCATGGTCCATCCGGTCGAGCAGCTTCACATACCCGGAGCCGTACCGGAAGGACTGGCAGAAATTGATACCTCATGGCGCGGTCGGCGGGATGTCATTCCGAGGGCGCTTCGGGGATCTGGGTGGGGCCGTGGCGGTCGAGGGCGTCTTCCAGTTCGGCGCGGATGTCCGGGGGGATGTCGCCTTCGCGTCCCCAGACCAGGATCAGTTCGGCGACGTTGCGGAGCTTGATGTTGGTGTGCTGCGAGACGTCCTTCAGTACGGCCCAGCCCTGGTCCGGGGACACCCGGCCGAGAGCGACCACCATCCCGATGGCCTGGTCCACGACAGCGTGCGATGTGACGGCCTCCTTCAACTGCTGGACTTCCGCCTCAAGTTCGACAACGCGGTCACTGTCGTCGTGCGATGCACTGGATCCCGGTTCCATGAGCCCATCCTCCTGACTCGACCGGCGCGATGCCACCAAGGGCATGACGGCGGCGGCGCATGTCCGGGAACCCTCCCGGGAGTTGTGGACCAGCCTGCCTGTCGGCCCGACGCACGGTGTGACGGGGCCATGCCGTCGGCTCTCGCTTCCCCCGCAGCGCGAGCCCCAACCGTGGCGAGAACCACTGCCGCGGCGTACAACCATGTCGCCGATCTCTGATCGTTACGTCAAGCGACTCTAACGGGCTGGCAAAGTCCGCTGGTTGTGGGCTTGAATGCGGCTCGGCGCGATCGTTGTCGTGGACGCGCCCATGAAGACATGAGGGTGGGAACGAACGTGAAGTCAGTTCCGGGGCGAGTCCTGGTGGGTATCGGCGTGATGACGGCGCTCGCCGCGACGGCCGCGTGCGGCGGGCAGGACACCGACAGCAAGGGCAAGAGCGACAGCGGCAGCTCGAAGAAGCCGGCCGCCACGGCGAAGCCCGCCGCCGAGGAGGGGCTGAAGCCCCTCACCGAGGCGCAGTTGACGAAGGCCGTGATCACCAAGGCGGACCTCAAGGGATACCGCGTCGGCGACACTCCCGACGACGAGATCCCGGAGGTGAGCGTTCCCGCGAATCCCGCCAAGTGCCAGGCTCTCGCCGACATGTTCCTGCTGGGCACCGAGCCCGACGCGACGGCCCGTGTGTCCCGCTCGGTGACCAGCCTGACGGCGACGGATGCCACGGTGCTGCGCGTCGGTCTGCTCGCGCAGAAGGAAGCGGACGCCAAGAAGGTGGTCGCGGACCTGCGCACCCAGAGCGGGACGTGCAGCTCCTACGAGCACACCGACTACCACTACACCGGGGTCAAGCCCGCGAAGGCCCCCGCCCTCGGTGACGAGGCGGTGTCGTACACGATGACCAGCGACATCGACGGAACCAAGATCCCGGTGACCTACACGGTCGTCCGGAGTGGTTCGACCCTGGCCGTCTTCTACGCGATGAACGTCCTGGGCGAGAAGGCCCCCGAGGTGCCGACCAGTGTCGTCGAGGCACAGGTCACGAAGATCAAGAAGACCGTCTGACGGTCCCTGCCCCACACCCGCGAAGGGCCCCGCAGCATGGCTGCGGGGCCCTTCGCCGCAGGCACGCCCATCGCGTCGCGGCGGTCCGGCCCGAGGAAGCCGCGGGCGAAACCGTCCTGCCGATCATCACCGCCCCGTGCACGCGCGGGTTCTCGCACTGCGATCCGGTGGCTTCCCTCGAAGTGCGCGCGGCGCGCCGTACCGAGGAGACCGGCAACCGGGCAACGGCCGATACGACAAGGCCATTTCTGCCGAACCGGCCTTTAGAATCTGCCTGTTGATTCCCTCACGCGCCCCGGCATCCTGGCCCCTACGTCCCGACCCGACGTCCGCTCACGACGGCCGAGCACCTCGTCGGCTCCTGCCCCGCCCGCTCATGGCGTCCCTACGACCGCGCCACCCGTCGACGCCGCCACCGGTCGGCGTCGAGCCCAGCCGTCCCTTCCGCCATCTGACCGCACTCCCTACGACCAAGGAGCACAGGATGCAGGATCGGCCCGAGGATGTGCCTGCGCAGCCCCAGGCGCAGCCGTCACCTCAACCCGGCTCCACCACGCAGCCCGCGCCCGTCCCCGCACCTCAACCGCAGGCGCAGCAGCAGCCGTTACCCCAGCCAAGACCCGAACCCGTGCCGGGCCCGAACCAGAGCGCGACGCCGACGGTCACCTACGGGGCTCCTCTCGCCTACCCTCCGGCCCAGCAGTACGCGTACGGGCAACCGCTCGGTTCTCCCCCGCCGCCCGGCGGCAAGGGCACCGCGGGGCGCGCGGTGCTGTGGGCGGCGGTCGGTGCGGTGGCCGCCTCCGCGCTGTGGGCCGGAGGAATCCTCGTTCTCGGCCCGTTGGGCGACAACGCCGATCTCGCGGGCTACCGGGCCAAGGCCAATCTCTGCTCCGCGGTCGACTACACCGCCTTGAGGACCGAATACGCCGAGGAGGACAACCTCCCCACGCACAGCGCGCTGAAGCACAAGGCGCTCGATCAGAGTTACTGCAGCATCTCCCTGAAGACGTCGTCCAGTTCCTCCTACGCCGATGCGTACCTCTCGGTGGAGATGGACCTGCACAAGAAGACCGACCCGGCCCCCGAGTTCACGGCTGTGTGGTCCGAGTACGCCCAGCGGTACGAGGACTACGAGGTCGAGGAGGTTTCCGGTTTCGGTGACGAGGCGTATCTCGTGACCGAGGACACCACGTCCGGCTCGGGAACCAGCGGCAGCCGGGCGGTGACCCTCGCGGTGCGCGACGGCTGGATGACCTACCAGATGAGCTGGAGCACCTATTCGTCCTCCTACGAGACGACCACCCCGCCCGAGATCAGCGAGGTCTCACGGTGGGTGAAGACCGACACCCGCTCGACCTTGGAGAACCTCCGGCCGGAATGACCGGACATCCGGAGGAGACCCCTGTCCCGCGCGAAACGGGACAGGGCCCTCCCGTACGACCGCACGCGTGCGAGAAGCGTGGTCCGGCGTTCCGTCGGCGGGCCGCGAGGGATCAGAGGCTCTTCCATTCCTGTGCCGCCCGGGCCAGGTGTTCCCACACGGCGGCGAGAGCGGGGCTCGCCGGCATGTCGCGCCGGGACGCCAGGTACAGGGTGTTCAACGGCTCGACCTCCGGCCGGTGCATCTGCACCACCTGACCCGCGGCCAGCGCCGGAGCGGCCAGGTAGCGGGGCAGCACGGAGATGCCCATGCCGGACACCACCGCGGCCAGCACGGCGCGCAGGTCCGGGACGACGACGGCGACCTGATTGGGCGGCCGGCGCCCGAACTCGCTGCGCCAGTACCGCCGGATGATCGGAAGATCGGCCGCGTAGGCCACCAGCGGCATGGGGGCCAGTGCGGCGACCGGGTCCGCCGCCAGCCGCTCCCGGTCCACGGCGTGCGCCAGCGCGGGCGGCCCCACCAGGAGGAACTCCTCGTCCACCAGCGGTGCCACCGACAGCCCCTCCTGCCGGGGGCGGACCGCGGAGACGACCAGGTCGAGCCTTGCCGCCGTCAGTGCCGCCAGCAGTTCCCCGGCCAGGCCCAGCGTCACCCGGATCCGTAGGCCGCGGGCGGAGAGCGGCGCCAGGGCGGGAAGCACCTGAAGAGCCATCACCTCGGCTGCTCCGCCGAGGTGAATCGTGCCCTCCAGCATGCTGTCCTCCCCCGAAGGGGCCAGGGCGGTACGCAGTCCGTCGACATGCAGGCCGACGCGGGCGGCCAGCGCCGCCGCCCGGGGCGTCGGCCGGGCTCCTTTGCTCGACCGCACGAACAGCGGCTCGCCCAGCTGCTCCTCGAGACGGGCGAGCTGTCCGGTGACCGCCGGCTGGCTCACGCCCAGCCGCGCGGCCGCCGCGGAGAGCGAACCGGTGCGGTAGATCTCGAGGAACGTCGCCAGTAGGTCCAGGCCGGGCATGGGCACCTCCGTCCATCACTTCATCCATCACTGAGCTTATGAAAGGCCCCGGTCGATCCAATCCTAGTGATGGACTCGGCGCCCGGGCACGGCCACCGGCCGTGCGACGCCTTACGGCACATCCGCGGGAAACGGGCCACCCATGGTCCATAACTCTTCTTATGGCGCGGCGGAGGCGGCAGGGCATTTCCGTGATGAATGCTGGGGTTGTCCTGAGCACCGCGGTACTGCGGTCCGCAGGGTCCAGGTACCGCCTCCAGAGTCGCCCCACAGATAAGAGCAGGTATTCCGATGTCGAAGATCCTCATGATCGTCTCAGCCGCCGACAGCTTGGTCCTGGCCGACGGATCCACCCATCCGACGGGCTTCTGGGCCGAAGAGGTCGCCGCCTCCCACAAGGTGCTGCGCGCCGCCGGAGCACAGGTGGACATCGCCACCCCCGGGGCTGTCCGCCCGACGGTCGACGCCCTCAGCCTCGACTCCCGCGGCGGTGTGTCCGAGGCCGACGCCCAGGAGTTCCGCGCCTACCTCGACACCATCGCCGACCAGCTCTCCAGCCCGCTGAAGCTGGCCGACGTACGCCTGAGCGACTACGACGCGCTCTACATTCCCGGCGGTCACGCGCCGATGGCGGACCTCGCTCACGACACCGATCTCGGTCGGCTCCTCAACGAGGCCGACGCCCAGGGCACGATCGTCGCCGCCCTGTGCCACGGCGTCGCCGCCCTGCTCAGCGCCACCACGCCGGACGGCGGCTTCACGTACGCGGGCCGCGCCCTCACCTCCTTCGCCGACGAGGAGGAGCGCCAGGGAGGCCTCGGCGACAACACCCCCTTCTACCTGGAGAGCGTGCTGCGCGAGCGTGGTGCCACGGTCGAGACCGGGGCGCCGTGGAGCAACAAGGTCGTCGTGGACGGCAAGCTGATCACCGGCCAGAACCCCCAGTCCAGCACCGGTACGGCCGAGGCCACCCTGAAGGCCCTGGCCGGCCGCTGAGTCGTGCCCGGGCTCGGCCCGGGCTGACAGCCGCGGAGGCGTGACACGCCTCCGCGGCGCTCGCCGTGCCTCGTCGGCGGTTCCCGGAACCAGATGGCCCGATGGGCGGAAGCCCCACCAAGTTCCCTTCCATGGGAGGCTGTTGGCGGTCGTTCGCAGTGGAGCAGCGGACCGCGAGGGGGATCGTCAGGTGTCATGTCCGACGAGCGGGGCAGCGGAGGCACTGTCATGAGCGGCGCGACGGCGTGGATCGCCGGCGGCTGGCTGCTCGGTTTCGGCGCGGTCCACGCCTGGCTGTACGCGGCATGGTGGCGACGTACACGGCATGAGCGGAAGTTCCTGCGTGGCATCCGGGCAGCGGATGTGGAGCCGATACAAGCGGCATGGTGGCTCGGCGCCTCGTGGAAGGGCGCACCACCCCAGCAGGAAGGGTACGCGGCAGAGGTGGCCGCGAGCCTGCTGATCCTGGCCGGGGACGCCGAGATCGACCGCGACGGTCGGATCACCGTGCCGCACAGGCGGTTCCGCGGTCAGAAGGATCCGGTCCTCGCCGCGCTCATGAGACTCGTGCACCTCCACAAGGGGGCCACGGTGGACGTACTGCTCACCGACCCTCGTTTCCGGAAGGTTCTCCAGACCCGTCGTGCGCCCCTGCGCAGCAGGTTCGGCTCCTACCGCTTCTCTGCCCTGACCGCTGCCTTCGTCACGGCGTTCGGCATGTCCATG
This sequence comes from Streptomyces sp. NBC_00328, assembly GCF_036139655.1. Classification (NCBI taxonomy): domain Bacteria; kingdom Bacillati; phylum Actinomycetota; class Actinomycetes; order Kitasatosporales; family Streptomycetaceae; genus Streptomyces; species Streptomyces sp. NBC_00328. The sequence continues at coordinate 9,390,331 of NZ_CP108013.1, read as the reverse complement.
CATGCGATGATCATGCGCTGCGCCGTCCCCGGGCTGCCCGATCGGGACCCTGGCTGGTGGACCATGGCATGGATGCCGCTGTGGGCCGTGCTGGCCGCCGTCTCGGCGATCTGGCCCCAGGAGCTGGCCCGTCCCTGGCCCCGGTTCACCCGCCGCTGCCGTACCGCCGTCACCCGGGCTCTGGCCGGCCAGAGCCCGGACACACGCTTCCGGGTGTCCATCAGTGCGTCCGGCCGGCGCCCGTCCATGAACTCCCGGGAAGCCGGCTGACCGGGCCTCGCCGCGGACAGCGTCCGCGGCGAGGCCCGTCGACGCCTACGGGAGTCGAAGGACCTCCCGCCCGCCGCCTGTGCTCTCGTGAAGCCGGATTCGGATCGCGGTGGGCGACGGGGCCGTCGCGCAGTCCGGAATCATCCGGCTGCGCCGACCGGCCGCCCCGGGACGGCCGGTTCGGGCCGGCGGGCGAGCAGTCGGGTCAGCAGCGGCACGGCGTGTGCCGCGTCGGGGGCCTGGGCCAGGGGCAAATGGGCGATGTCCCCGGGGAGTTCCATGCGGTCGCGCGGAATGGCGAGGACGGGCATACCGGCGGCGGTCGCGGAGCGGATGCCGTTCGGGGAGTCCTCGACGGCCAGGCAGCACGACGGCGGGACGCCGATGGCGGCCGCCGCGCGCAGGTAGGGGTCGGGGGCGGGTTTGGCCCGGGCGACGTCCTCGCCGCACACCACGGCGCTCACGTCCCGGGCGAGTCCGAGGTGTTCGAGTGCGGCCAGGACGAAGCGGCGCGGGCTGGCGGTGGCCACCCCGACGGGCCCGTGCCGGACGGCCTCGCGGAACAGCTCCACGGCTCCGGGCAGGGCCTGGATGCGGCCGGCCGCGCAGGCGTCGGCCATCACGTCCGTGCATGCCTCGACGACCTCGGCGGTGTCCACCGGGCCGCCGCACAGTCCGGCGACGTAGGACGCCCAGTGGCCGTTGCCGTGCAGTGCGGTGCCGTCCCGCGGCCGCCAGCGGTGACCGTGGCGGGCGGTGAAATCGGCGCAGACACGTTCCCAGGCGTCGCCGGTGTCGATGAGGGTGTCGTCGAGATCGAAGACCGTCGCGCTCAGCACGCCGTTCACACCGCGGCCGGAGCGGGGTCCGCATCACGCAGATGCTGGGAGAGCTGCTCGATGGAGACGAGTGCCAGCCCGTGCCGGTCGGCGAAAGCACGCAGCCGTTCGAAACGTGCGAGGGAGCCGTCGTCCTCGCAGACCTCGCTGAGTACGCCGACCGGTGCCAGCCCGGCCAGGCGCAGCAGGTCCACGGTGGCCTCGGTGTGGCCGCGCCGTTCGGCGACCCCGCCGGGCCGGGCCCGTAGCGGGAACATGTGCCCGGGGCGGACCAGTTGTCCGGGCAGGGTCGAGGCGTCGGCCAGCGTCCGCGCCGTCGCCGCCCGGTCGGCGGCCGAGATCCCCGACCCGGTGCCCGCCGCGTCCGCGGAGACGGTGTAGGCGGTCGTGCTGATCGGATCCGTGCCCGGGGCGGGCTCCACCATGAGCGGCAACCGGAGCCGGTCGGCGATCTCGCCCGTCCTCGGGACGCAGATCAGCCCGCTGGTGAAGCGGACGAAGAAGCCCATGGTCTCCGCGGTGGCGAACTGGGCTGCCATGACCAGGTCGCCCTCGTTCTCCCGGTCCTCGTCGTCGACCACGACGACCGGGCGCCCGGCCCGCAGTTCGCCGACGGCGACGGCGACGGCGAGGGGGTCAAGCGTCCGTCACTTCCCAACTGATGTCACTCTGTCCAGCCCTTCTCGATCTTGATCTTCCGGCGTTGGCATCGGCCGGCCGGTGGTCCGGCTTGAGAAGCGGCACTCCAACAGGTGAGTCGGCAGATGAACGGCCCCTGCTGGTAAGGGTTGAGAGCCATCCGCACGCCCCCTTTGACCGCCGGGGCACACCCTGGCGCACGGACGATGGCTGCGGGTGTTCTCGTACACCGGGCAGGAGCGGATGTCTCTCGCGAGCCCGCTCTTGATCCCTCCCGTTCGGCTTCGGCCGGTGATCAGTTACGCTGCGGCCCGTCGATCACGAGGGAAAACATGTTCAAGCGACTTGCCACGGCCGCGGTGACGGCTGTTCTGATAGCCGGGCTGGGTGCGTGCGGCAACGGGACTGACGTCCACGACGAGGGATCGGACCACTCGGCCGGCGTCGGCCAGGACAGCGGGAACGCCGCCGGGGAGCGCCGGCCGGACACGGCCGCCCCGGCCGACGCGAGCGTCTTCGGCCTCCGTGACGAGGTCCGCCACCGCGCGGCCCTGACCACCCGGGGCAAGCGGCCGCACACGACGAAGAAGTGCACCACGGCCACCCGGCGGGTCAAGCACACGACGAGCACCGGCTCGGGCGCCAAGCGGCGTACCCGCACCTGGTATTCGACCGAGCACTCCAAGAGCTGCAAGCAGGTCCGCAGCGGAACCGAGACCTACACGCGTGTCGTCCGGCGGGAACAGTGGTGTGTCAGCCTGGACGACGTGAGCGGCGACAGGAACAAGGACGACGTCTGGTACCAGGTCAGCAGAACGACCTACGACGCGGCCATCGGCACGGACGAGCACGCGCGTATGGACTTCACCCCCAAGGACACCGGCTGCTGACCCGGAATCACACGCCGGGCCGGCCGAACCGGGCCTGAAGAAGGACGAGTACGAGCGCGCCCGGACCAGGGTCCCGGCGCCGCTCGTACCCGCCGCCCGGCGAAACTGTCATGATCCGCGTCGCCCGAGGCGAAACCGGTCCGCCGGCGCCCGGCGACAGCCCCGGACCCCCGAGCGGCCCCGGACGGCACAGGTAACGAGACACACCGAGGACGGGCGCCCCACCGGCCCCGCCCGGGCGGTTCATCCGTCCGGACGCGTCCCGTCCCGCAACGGGAAGGCCATCACGCTCACGCCCAGCGGGACAGTGCCCGGCGTGTGCGGCGGCCGGGCCGCTTCGTGGAGCTCGGTGGCGAGCTCGGCGAGTCGCTGCCGGACGTTCTGCCAGGTTTGGGGATCCACCCACAGCTCGGCGTCCACGGTGACGCCCTCACCTCCCTCCGCACGTCGCCGGGCACGTTCCCGAAGGGTGTGCGCCATGGTCTCGGCCAGCATCGGGGTTCCCTCGTGCTGGTCGGAGAGTGGCGTGCCCTGGACGGTGCGGTAGCGGCGCTCCCTGCCGCCGCGGCGGGTGCGTTCCTCCGCCAGCTCGACCAGACCCACCGCGTCCAGGCGCCGCAGGTGCTGGCTGGCCAGCGCGTGAGAGATGTCCAACTCGCGGGCGAGCTCGGCGGCCGACATCGGCCCCGGCCACATGAGGCTGAGCATCCGCAGCCGCAAGGGGTGGGCGAGCGCGCGCAGCACGGGATCGGTTTCGGTCACGCGGGCCAGTAAAGCGCATGCCTGGCGCCCGTGAACCCTTACCACCAAGCAAATGATTGGGGGTAGGTTGTGCGGCCTGACGCACTGAAGGGCGAGGGAATGAGCTGGAACACGCCGAAGGTCTTCCGGGACCGCAACGCGCGTCTCTATCTGGGCGGAGTGATCGTCTCCGGTTTCGGCAACTCGGCCATGGCGCTGGCCGCCGGAATCTGGGTCAAGACGCTCACCGGTTCCAGCAGCCTCGCCGCGCTCGTCGGCTTCTGCATGTGGCCGCCGACCTTCGCGGGACCCGTGCTCGGCACCGTGGCGGACCGGGTGCGCCGACGTCCGCTCCTGGTCACGACCAACCTGGCCCTGGCCGCCGTCATGACCGCGCCGCTCTTCGTGCGTTCACAGGAACAGGTCTGGCTGCTGTTCGCCGTGCCGACCCTGGTCGGAGCGGGCATGGTGCTCACTGACGCGGCCGAGACCGCCCTGGTGGCGGCCGCCGTGCCGGACGAACTGCGCGGGGACTTCAACGGCCTGGTGCTCACCGCCCTCGAGGGCATGAAGCTGCTCGCTCCGCTGGCCGGCGCGAGCCTGTTCACCTCGTTCGGCGGCCGGACCGTGGCACTGCTGGACGCGGCCAGCTTCGTCCTGGCCGCGGCCGCCTTCGGGCTGATCCGGGTACGGGAAGCCTCGCCCGCACCGCGCACCGGGCGGGCGTGGACCGCCGGGACCGCCGAAGGCGCCCGCTACCTGCGGCGGCACCCGGCACTGCGTTCGCTGGTCATCACCAGCGGCACGACCATGATGCTGGCCGGCGTCAGCAGCACGGCCACGTACGCGATGCTCGATGCCGGGCTCCACCGGTCCCCGGCCTTCGCGGGCGTGCTCACCTCGCTCCAGGGGCTCGGCTCGGTGGTCAGCGGGCTGGCGGCCGGTGCGCTGATGCGCCGGATTCCTGAACGCACCTTCTCGGCCGCCGGACTCGCCCTCTTCGCGCTCGGCGTGCTGGCGCGGGCGACTCCCTGGCTGCCCGTCACGCTCTGCGGCAGTCTGCTCATCGGCCTGGGCATGCCCTGCCCGCTCATCGCGGCACTGACAGCCGTCCAGAAGTACACCCCGTCCGAGTTGCTCGGCAGGGTCGCGGCGACGGCCAACACCGTGATGTACGCGCCCACCGGGCTCGCCCTGCTCCTGGGCTCGGGCATGGTGGCCGTCTTCGACTACCGGGTGCAGCTCCTCGCCGCCGGCATGTCCGGCCTGGCCGCGGCATCCGTGCTCACGGTGAAAGGCCGCGCAGATCGGGCCACGGCATCAGCCGGCACCCGGGCCATGCCCGAAGTCCAGGAAGGGTGACACCGCGCGGCGGCGCCCGGACCGCGTGGCCCTCAGGTGCGGAGATCAGGTGCGGAGATTCCTGGTGGGGGTGCGAATGCCGTTACTTGGACGTAACGGTTCCGCAACCTTGACTGTATTGGTCCAGTCCAATAACGTCACCCCCGCACAGAACCCCACAGTATTCAACTCCCCCCAACCGTCACTTTGTTGACGGACCATCACCCCCTCCCGGGAGGGCCCCCGTGGTTTCCCGACGTTCCTTCCTGACCGGAGCCGCTGCCGTCACCGGCACAGCCGCGCTCAGCCCGTTCTCACCGGTCTCGCCGTTGACGTCCACTGCGGCGGCGGCAGGAGTCTCACTCCCCGTGAAACTGGCGAACAACTCCGGCCACGACACCGTCTACGCCTACATATCCGGCACCGACAGCAGCGGCTGGCCGGTCTTCGTCTCGGCGAGCGGCGCCCTGAACCGGCTGCCCAACCCGTCGTCCGCGGTGACCCCCATCGCCGACTACTCCATCCCGCTGGGCGCCTCCGGCTCGGCCGCCACCACCGTCAACCTGACCAACTACATCATCAGCGGCCGCGTCTACTTCTCGGTCGGGAAGAAGCTCCAGTTCTTCGTCAACCCGGGCGCCGTGCCCGGCGTGGTGCAGCCCGCCCTGGTCAGTGCCGACCCCAACTGGTCGACCAACTGGACGTTCTGCGAGTTCACCTTCAACAGCGCCAACCTCTACGCGAACATCTCCTACGTGGACATGGTGGCGCTGCCGATCTCGATGTCCAGCACCGGCAGCGGGGGCAACCAGTCGGTCAGCCCGCTGCCCTCCGGCGCCCTCGCCTCCATCGCCTCGGGTCTGCAGGCCCAGCACGCCGCCGACGGAGCCCCCTGGGACAGGCTGGTGGCCACCGACTCCTCCGGTGGTGTGCTGCGTGTCATGGCGCCGGCGCACTCGCCGGTGGACTTCGGCGGCTACTGGGACGACTACCTCAACCGGGTCTGGAGCCACTACACCTCCAACCCGCTGACCATCAACGGCCAGGGCAGCATCGGTTCCTACACCGGCAAGGTCTCCGGCAACGCCATCGTCTTCTCCGGTCTCAACACCAACGGCGTGCCCTTCACCAAGCCGAGCGCCACCGACATCTTCGGCTGCGCGTCCGGTCCCCTCTACAACTCCGGCGGGGACGCCCGCGGGGCGATCGCCGCCCGCCTCTCCGCCGCACTCAACCGCAGCTCACTGCTGGTCACGGGCGGAAACAACAACCCCGACGGCGTGACGCCCGCCCAGTACTACACGGACGCGATCACCAACCACTACGCACGGCTGGTCCACAAGTACGCCAGCATCGGCTACGCCTTCCCCTACGACGACGTCGGCCCCACCGGCTCGGCCCCCGTCGACGGACACATCCAGGACGGGGCGCCCACCTCGTGGAGCATCACCCTGGGCGCCGGGGGCTCCGGGGGAGGATCGGGGGGCGGCTCGGGCAACGTCAGCGCCTACAGCACCATCCAGGCCGAGTCCTACTCGGCGCAGAGCGGGACCACCACCGAGGCCTGCTCCGACTCCGGCGGCGGCAGCGACGTGGGCTACATCGCGAACGGCGACTGGCTCAAGTTCTCGTCCGTCGACTTCGGTTCGGCCTCCCCGAACCAGTTCAAGGCCCGGCTGGCATCCGGCGCCGCCGCCGGCGTCAGCGGTGCCGTCCAGGTACGGCTCGACAGCACCGGCGGCACGAAGATCGCCGAGATCAACTTCGCCAACAACGGCGGCTGGCAGAACTGGCAGACCGTTCCCGCGAACATCGTCGCCTCCGCCACCGGAGTCCACGACGTGTACCTGGTCTTCTCCGGCAGCAGTTCCGACTTCACCAACATCAACTGGTTCACCTTCACCAGCTGACCCGCACGTTTCAGCGGTGCGACCGCCCCACAAGGGCGGTCGCACCGTCGTCTCGCCGTGTTGTCGCCCCGTTCCCGCGCCGCATGGACCGACCTCGCTCGCGGCCCGGGCCCCGGCGTCAGTGGGCGATGCCGTCGATCAGTTCACGGGCGCCCTGTCGCAGCAGAGCCAGCGCGACGGAAGCACCGAGGTCCGACGGGCTGAGCCGCCCGGCCCATTCGTGGGCGTTCAGGACGGTCTTTCCGTCCGGGCTGAACACGCAGGCCCGCAGCGACAGATCGCCCCGGGACGCCTTCGCGTATCCGGCGATCGGGCTGTTGCAGTGGCCTTGGAGGACGTGCAGGAACATCCGCTCCGCCGTGGTCTCCCGATAAGTGCCGGGATCGTTCAGTCCGCTGACGATGCCGATCGTGGAAATATCCGCCTCACGGCACTGAAGAGCCAGGACGCCGGCCCCGATCGGCGGGCACATCGTCTCGGTCGACAGCACCTCGGTGATCATGTCCGGCCGGCCGATGCGCTCCAGTCCAGAGGCCGCCAGCAGCAGTGCGTCGACCTCGCCCGCGGCGAGCTTGTCCAGGCGGCGGTTGGCGTTGCCGCGAAACGGAACGCATTCCAGATGCGGGTGGGAGGCGGCGAGTTGAGCGACCCTGCGCACCGAGGACGTTCCGATCCGGGTCCCCGCGGGGAGCTCGTCGAGGAGCAGACCGCCGGGATGGACGAGGGCGTCACGGATGTCGTCACGCTTGAGGAACGCCGCGAAGGTCGTCCCGGCGGGCAGCGGCCTGTCCGCGGGCACGTCCTTGACGCAGTGCACCGCGAGGTCCGCCTCCCCGGCGACGAGAGCGGCGTCGACCTCCTTGGTGAACGCCCCCTTGCCCTCGACCTGGGAGAGATCTCCCATCCATTTGTCGCCGGTCGTCTTGACCGGGATCACCACCGTGCGGAGTTCAGGATGAAGCACGCCGAGCTCGGCGCGGACGCGCTCCACCTGGGCCAGGGCCATGGGCGAGTCACGGGAGACGATGCGGATCAGCTCAGGAGCGGACATGTCGTACACAATAGTGCGTCGGAGCCGGACTCCTCCCGTCAATCCGGAGGTCCACACCGACGGCGTACCAAGGACGTTGGGGGCGCGCGGACAGCCGCCTCAGCTCGGTGCGGCGCCGCGGCGTCGTACCGCGGAACGTGCCACCGGACAGCGATGAGCGGATGCCAGCCTGTCCAACTCCTCCGATCCCCGGCAGCCTTGTCTTGGGCACCCGCCCACTCCCCAATCTGGAGGGGTCCGCGATCTGGAGGGGTCCGCGCCGTGCGGGGCGCCCGGCCTTCCGTCAGTGGTCGTCGCCGCCGTGGCCGCCACGATGCCGGCCGCGGCCACGTCCACCGTCGTCACCGGCGTGGTCGTCCCCCACGTTCAGGTGGTCGTCGCCGGTGGCGTGGACACCGTGGTCGTCACCAGGAGCGTCGTCCTGTCCGCCGGTTCCGCGACCGCGGTCGTCCCCCGCGTCATGGCCGACGCGGTCGTCTCCGCCGGTGTGCACGCCGTGGTCGTCACCCGGGCCGTCGTCGCCGCCGCGACGGTCCAGGGTGACGGCGCCCGTGCGGCTGTCGACGCGCACTTCGCGGCGGACGCCGTCGGCGCCGACGATGTGCACCTCCCAGAGACCCGGGTGGTCCCCGTCGAGTTCGACCTCGACGACGGTACCCGGGTACGCCTTCCGCGCGGCGGCAGCCACCTGGGCGGCCGTCAGGGAGGCCGACGACGGGGACGATGCGGGCGCCGGCGACGCCGTGGCGGACGGCCGGTACTCGGGACCGCCACCGTGCCGGTCGGTGCCTCCCGTCGCGAGCGCCGAGTACCCACCGCCGCCGATGAGCACGGCGGCCACGAAGACGGTGGCGATGGAAGCGGTGCGCTTCATGGCGAACCTCCCCGGCCGGAGAACCACCCGGCCTGTGTCGTATCTGTGTCATGCCTGTTGGATGTCGCCAATGTGCCTGGGGAAAGCTGAAGGGCACCTGAAGCCACCTGAAGATCCCTTCAGGTTCTGTTTGGGAGGCTGGGCACATGCGCCTGTTGATCGTGGAGGACGAGATGCGGCTCGCCGTCTCGTTGGCCAAGGGCCTGCGGGCCGAGGGCTTCGCCGTGGACGTCGTCCATGACGGGACCGAGGGACTCCACCTGGCCTCGGAAGGCGTTCACGACCTGGTGCTGCTCGACATCATGCTGCCGGGCCTCAACGGCTATCGCGTCTGCGCGGCCCTGCGCGCGGCGGGCCACAACATGCCGATCCTGATGCTCACGGCCAAGGACGGCGAGTACGACGAGGCCGAGGGCCTGGACACCGGCGCCGACGACTACCTCACGAAACCGTTCTCGTACGTCGTGCTGGTGGCGCGGGTGAAGGCGCTGCTGCGCCGCAGCGGCACCGCCGGCGCCTCGCCCGTCCTGCGGGTCGGGGGGCTCGTCGTCGACACCGCCACTCGCCGCGTGTGCCGGGACGAGACGGAAGTGACGCTCACCGCCAAGGAGTTCGCCGTGCTGGAACAACTCGCGACACGGGCCGGGCAGGTGGTCGGCAAGCCCGAGATCCTGGAGCACGTCTGGGACTTCGCCTACGACGGCGACCCGAACATCGTCGAGGTGTACGTCAGCACGCTGCGCCGCAAACTCGGCACCGACGCGATCCAGACCGTACGCGGCGCCGGCTACCGGATGGCAGCCTCGTGAAGCGGCGGCTGTTCGGTTCCGTGAAGGCCACGATGGTCCTGTGGGCCACGGCCGTGGTGGCGGTCGCGCTGGTGGCCGCCGGGATCGCGGTGCTGATGTCCCTGCGCATGAACCTCACCGAGCAGGCACAGGGCGAGGCCAACGACACGGCCCGCAGGATCGCCCTCGGGGTCGCCACCTGGCGCGGGGGTGACGCCCGGCTGCCGCTGCCGGAGGGCGCGCGGGAGGGAATCCCGGTTCAGGTGACGGACGAGAACGGTCATCTGCTGGCCGTCGGCGACGGGCTGGAGAGCATCAGCGGCACCGGCGTCACAGCCGTTCGCGTGCCGCGGGCCGCCGCCTCCCCCGCCACTCCCTCCCCGTCCCCGTCCTTGTCTCCGTCCGCGACCCCGACGCCCGCCCCGGCCCCCGCCACCCAGCTCGGCACCGAAGCGGCCGACGACCATGGCGGCGGCCGCGGCCGGGACAGGGACCGCGGCGACGACGACGGCGCGGACGACAGCGGATCGGGCGGCCACGGCTCCGACGACGGTGGATCCGACGACAGTGGATCGGGCAGCCACGGCTCGGACGACCACGGTGCCGTCGGGGGCCCGACGCCCCAGGCGAACGACCCGGCCATCGGCACCATCGGCGACACCGTCCAGGAGGGCTCCGGGCACGCGGTGGTCGACGGGCGCGGTGCCCCGTACCGGTTCGCCACCATCAAGGCCACGGATCTCGGCGGCCGCACGGTGCTGGTCCACGCGGGCGCCTCGTTGTCGGCCCGCGAGAGCGCCGTCCGCAGCGCCGCGGTGGCGATGCTGGCGGGACTGCCGCTGATCCTGCTCGTCGTCGGCGGTGTGACCTGGCTGGTGACACGGCGTGCCCTCGCGCCCGTGGAGGGCATCCGGCGGGAGATGGCGGCGATCACCGCCTCCGAGGACCTGTCCCGACGCGTACCGGAGCCCCCCTCGCACGACGAGGTGGCCCGGCTGGCCCGCACCACCAACGAGACACTCACCGCGCTGGAGGCCGCCGTCGACCGGCAGCGCCGCTTCGTCGCCGACGCCTCCCACGAACTGCGCAGCCCCATCGCCTCGCTGCGCACCCAGCTCGAAGTCGGCTCCGCGTACCCACAGTTGCTGGACGTGCCCAGCGCGGTCAAGGACACCGAGCGGTTGCAGCACCTCGCGGCCGATCTGCTACTGCTCGCCCGGCTCGACGCCGGGGAGCGGCCGGGGCAGGCACCGGTCGATCTCGGTGAGCTCGTCCGCGAGGAGGCGGGGCACCGTCCGTCCGACCGCACGCCGGTGTCCTTCCACGCCGACGACGAACTCCACGTGACTGGCTCGCGTGGTCAGTTGGCCCGCGTGATCGGCAACCTCCTGGACAACGCCCAGCGGCACGCGCAGGACGGGGTCGTCGTGCGGGTGAAGAGACGGGGCGACCGGATCGTGCTCACCGTCGCGGACGACGGCAGCGGTGTGCCGGCCGCCGAACGTGAGCGGATCTTCGAGCGGTTCGTACGGCTGGACGACGCGCGCGCCCGCGACGAAGGCGGCGCCGGTCTGGGCCTGGCCATCGCGCGCGACGTGGCGCGCCGTCACGGGGGCACACTCACCGCGGGCGAGGCGCCGTCCGGAGGCGCGCTGTTCGAACTGAGCCTGCCCGCGACGCCCGTCCCCCTCACGCACCTGCGACGCCAAAGCGGGCTCAGGAGTCCGGACATGACCGGCATCTGACCGGCGTCTGACCGCCACCGTGCGCGGCGGAGCCCGGCCTCGGTCGGCCCACATGCCGGGGTTCCGCCGCCCACGCCGGAACGGCCGCAGCGCGATCAGGAGACGGACCGCGCCCGTCCCTGACCCGTCGAAAAGGTGGGGAACATGTCCGGAACGCCGTACCACGACGCCCTCCACGTGTTGTCGGCAACAGACCTCGCGTGAAACAAGTCACGGCTGCGCGCTGTGCCGAACAGCCTGCTCCACCATGTAAGTTCCTGCGTCCAAGGGGCGTGGACTCCCCCTGATCACACATTCGTGCCAGCACATCTGCGCCCCCTGAGGGAGACATCACCATGCCCGCAGAAGAATCGGCCCACCACCCGCCCCAGCGCATCGGAGTCGTGGCCGAGTCCACTTCCGGGGAGACCCGTGTCGCGGCGACGCCCGCCACAGTGCGCCAGTTGGTGGGACTGGGCTACGAGGTCGTCGTCGAGTCGGACGCCGGGACGGCGTCGGGCTTCACGGACGACGCCTACGGTGACGCGGGCGCACGGATCGGCGACGCCTGGCAGACGGACGTCGTGCTCAAGGTCAACTCCCCTTCGACGGGCGAGATCGCGCGCGTGCCCGACGGCTCGACCCTGATCGGTCTGATCAGTCCGGCCCAGCGGGCGGACCTGCTCGCGGAGCTCGCGAGCCGTCCCATCACCGTGCTGGCCCTGGACGCGGTACCGCGGATCTCGCGGGCGCAGTCCATGGACGTGCTCAGTTCCATGGCCAACATCGCCGGCTACCGGGCCGTGATCGAGGCGGCGCACGTGTTCGGGCGCTTCTTCACCGGCCAGGTGACGGCCGCGGGCAAGGTCCCGCCGGCGAAGGTGCTGGTGGCCGGCGCCGGTGTGGCCGGTCTGGCCGCCATCGGCGCCGCCTCCAGCCTCGGCGCGATCGTCCGGGCGACCGATCCACGGCCGGAAGTGGCCGACCAGGTGAAGTCGTTGGGCGGCGAGTACCTCGCGGTGAACGTCGCGCAGGAGGCGAGCACCGACGGCTACGCCAAGGCGACCTCCGCCGACTACGACCGCGCCGCGGCCGAGCTGTACCACGGGCAGGCGAAGGACGTGGACATCGTCGTCACGACCGCGCTGATCCCTGGCCGCCCCGCCCCGCGCCTGCTCACGGCGGAGGACGTGGCGGCGATGAAGCCCGGCAGCGTCATCGTCGACATGGCCGCCTCCCAGGGCGGCAACGTGGCGGGAACCGTCGCCGGCCGCACCGTGGTCACCGACAACGACGTGACCATCATCGGCTACACCGATCTGGCGTCCCGGCTGCCCACCCAGGCCTCGCAGTTGTTCGGCACCAACCTGGTGAACCTGATCAAGCTGCTGACGCCCGGCAAGGACGGCCGGCTGGTCATCGACTTCGACGACGTGGTCCAGCGGGCGGTGACCGTGGTGCGCGAGGGTGAGGTCACCTGGCCGCCGCCGCCCGTCGCCGTCTCGGCCCCGGCCGCCCCCCAGCCCGCCCCCGCGGCGGCTGCCGCACAGCCGAAGGAGCCGCGGCTCACCCCGGCGGCCCGGTTCGCCCTGTTCGGCGCCGGCATGCTGGCGATGTTCGCCCTCGTCGCCTTCGCCCCCGCCCAACTCGCCGCGAACTTCACGGTCTTCACGCTGGCGGTGGTGATCGGCTACTACGTGATCGGCAAGGTGCACCACGCTTTGCACACGCCGCTGATGTCCGTCACCAACGCGATCTCCGGGATCGTGGTGATCGGAGCGCTGCTCCAGATCGGGCACGAGAGCGCGGTCGTCACGACGCTCTCGTTCGTGGCGATCCTGCTGACGAGCGTCAACATCTTCGGCGGCTTCGCCGTCACCCGCCGCATGCTGTCCATGTTCTCGAAGGGCTGAGCCGCCATGACTACCACTACAGCGTCCCACGCTGCGGACCTGGTCGCCGCCCTGCTGTTCATCCTCAGCCTGGCGGGACTGTCCCAGCACCGCACCTCCCGTGCCGGCGTCGTGTACGGCATCGCCGGCATGGCCCTCGCCCTGGTCGCCACCGTCGTGCTCGCGGCACAGAGCATCAGCGCGGGCGCGGTCACGCTGATCGTCGTCGCGATGGTGCTCGGCGCGGCGATCGGCATCTGGCGGGCGCGGCAGGTCGAGATGACCGAGATGCCCGAACTCATCGCCGTGCTGCACAGCTTCGTCGGCCTCGCCGCGGTGCTGGTCGGGTGGAACAGTTACCTGGAGGTCGAGGCGCACGGCGCCGCGCAGAGGCACGTCACGGCCGATCTGCTGGAGATCCACCACGCCGAGGTGTTCATCGGCATCTTCATCGGCGCGGTCACCTTCACCGGCTCGATCGTCGCCTTCCTCAAGCTGTCGGGGCGCGCGAAGTCCCGTCCGCTGGTCCTGCCGGGCAAGAACGCGCTCAACGTCGCGGCGCTGGTGGCGTTCGTGGCGCTGACGGTCTGGTTCACGATCAGCCCCGGCCTCGGTCTGATGATCGCCGTGACCGTGCTCGCGCTCGTCCTCGGCTGGCATCTCGTGGCCTCGATCGGCGGCGGCGACATGCCCGTCGTCGTCTCGATGCTCAACAGCTACTCCGGCTGGGCCGCGGCGGCGGCGGGATTCCTGCTCGACAACAACCTGCTGATCGTCACGGGCGCGCTGGTCGGATCCTCGGGCGCCTACCTGTCATACATCATGTGCAAGGCCATGAACCGGTCCTTCATCTCGGTCATCGCGGGCGGCTTCGGCATCGAGGCTCCCACCGGCGGGGACGAGGAACAGGGTGAGCACCGCGAGATCCAGGCCCGGGAGGTGGCCGAGCTTCTGACCCAGGCCCGGTCCGTCGTCATCACCCCCGGCTACGGCATGGCCGTGGCCCAGGCGCAGCACCCAGTCGCCGAGCTCACGCGTCAGCTGCGCGAGCGCGGCGTGGAGGTCCGCTTCGGCGTCCACCCCGTGGCCGGCCGTCTGCCCGGACACATGAACGTGCTGCTGGCCGAGGCCAAGGTGCCGTACGACATCGTCCTGGAGATGGACGAGATCAACGACGACCTCGCCGACACTTCCGTCGTCCTGGTCATCGGCGCCAACGACACCGTCAATCCGGCCGCGGAGGAGGACCCCACCAGCCCGATCGCGGGTATGCCGGTCCTGCGGGTGTGGGAGGCGGAGCAGGTCGTCGTCTTCAAGCGCTCCATGGCGTCCGGCTACGCGGGCGTGCAGAACCCGCTGTTCTTCCGCGAGAACAGCAGCATGCTCTTCGGTGATGCCAAGCAGAGCGTCGAGGAGATCCTTCGCGCTCTCCCCTCCGACCCCCGCGCCCAGGCGTCGAGCGAAGCCGCTCTCGCCCGCTGAGGCCCCGGCGCCCCGGCGCCCCGCCTCCACGTCACGCACGGCCGCGTCACCGACTGCGCCCGGTTCCGGGCACGGCCCCGCGCGGCCATGGACCCGGCTGCCACCTCAGGCAGCCGGGTCCGTCGTGCACGGACACCGGGGTTTTCGCACGCCGCCGTCCGGGACGTGTCCGGCTGACGGGCAGCTACGGTCGCAGCCGTGTGATCGGCCGGACGGCTCCCAACTCCTGGTTCGTTCCTAGCTGATGCGCGTTCCCGCGCCGCCCACGCGGACGCGGGGGTCGCCCGCGCGCAGCGTCACGGTGAGCCGGCCGGGGCGGCCCAGGTCCTCGCCCTGGTGCAGGGTGAGCACGGTGTCCTCGGGGACGAGGCCGAACTCACGGGCGTACGCACCGAACGCGGCGGCCGCGGCGCCGGTCGCGGGGTCCTCGACGACACCGCCGACGGGGAAGGGGTCGCGGACGTGGAAGACGGTGTCCGTCTCTCGCCAGACCAGCTGGATGGTCGTCAGGTCCAGGCGGTGCATGAGGGCTTCGAGGCGCGCGAAGTCGTACGCGAGATCGGCGAGGCGAGCGCGCGTCGCCGCCGCGAGTACGAGGTGGCGGGCGCCGGCGAACGCGATGCGGGGCGGGAAAGCCGGGTCGAGGTCGGCGGCCGGCCAGTCCAGCGCGGCGAGCGCCTCCGTGAGGTCGGCGTCGGCGATCTCCTCGATGTGCGGCTCCACGCTGGTGAGCGTGGCCCGGATCGTCCCGCCCTCCTGGGCCACCTCCACCGGCACGACGCCGGCGCGCGTCGAGAACACCAGCTCCCCGGGCCCGATTCGCTCGGCCAGTGCCACGGCCGCCGCGACGGTGGCATGCCCGCAGAACGGTACCTCCGCCTTCGGGCTGAAGTAGCGGACGCTGTAGGTGCGTCCCTCCCGGCCTTCGAGTCCCTCCGGGGCCGGGGTCAGGAACGCGGACTCCGAGTATCCGAGTTCGGCGGCGACGGCCAGCATGTCGCTGTCGTCGAGGGCGGTGGCGTCCAGAACGAGGCCGGCGGGGTTTCCGCCGTCCGGGGTGTCGGAAAAGGCGGTGTATCGCAGTACATCGGGCCGCGGCGCATTCGTCGTCATGATCGCCGGAACGCGGGACACCCGCCGGATATTCCGAGTCCAGTCAGTTCCAGGGCCTGTCCAAACTCTATACAGGGACGGCAAGTTGCCCGTCCCCGGATGATCACTGCGTGATCGGCTTCCTGGAGGACTTTCGGCGCCGCAGGTACAGGGCCATGGCGAGGCCGAGCGGCGGGACGACGACAGCGGCGCCGAGGTAGAAGCCGGGGGTGGCCCAGGCCGGGCCCGGCCATACCGACACGGCGACGTCCGCCGTGTCGTCAGCCGGCTCGGTGTCACGGCTGGGACGTCCCGGGTCGCCGTCCGAGACCGTGACGTGGCCGTTGTGTCCAGCCCTGTCCTTGTCGATGCGGAGGGTGAAGGGGAAGGTCGTCGTGGCCCCCACCGAGCCGACGCGAGCCGTGCACACGTACCGTCGGGCACTCGGCTGCTTCTCGGCTGCCTCGGCCAGTGGTGCGTCATCGGCGGCTACGGCACGGCAGGCCTGGTCGATGACCTCCTCGTCGCGCTCGAAGCTGTACGGCGACGCCATGACGGTGGTGCCCTCCGGCACCGTGAAGACGACTTCCGCCGTGGCCGGCAGCGCACCGGGGCCGTTGTTCCGCACGCCGATCCGCACCGTGGTGAGGCCCCCGACGGGGCCCCGGGCCGTGTCGCCGATCGCTGCGAGCCCGCTCCGGTTGTGCACGCTCAGGTGGAGCACGTCGCGGCCGTCGTCGCCCTTACCGGTCACAGCGGGGTCGGTCCCGGACGCGGGGGCGAAACGCAGTGGAGGCCCGCTGCCCGGCCGGTACCCCGACGCGACCTCGGCCGGGGGCACGTAGTCGGTACCGATGGCAGCGGCAGCGAACTCGACGGTCGGATAGGTGGCGTCCCGCGCGGTTCGCAGATGTTCGGGAGCGTCCAGGCTGTACGACCGACCGGGCGCGATGGTCACGTCGTCGGCGAGGAGCCGGCACCACGCCGAAGTAGCGCCTCGATAGCGGCAGTTGCGGTGCCGGTCGCCGAGCGTGATGCCGTCCTGCCCTTCCATGCGCAGCGCCACTCCGCGGGCGGGCACGTCACCGACATTGCGTACGGTCAGACGGACCGCGAGGCTCTCGCCGGGTTCCACAGGACCTGGATCGGGGTGCAGGGCGACCCGGAGCTCCGGTCTGCCGACCACGATGCGGGAGTGACCGGTGACGGGCTTCAGGCCGGGCGCGGTCACGCGATAGCGCAGCACCCCGGAGTCGCCCGCCTTCGCGCCTTTCGCGGGGCTCAGGTGGAAGGCCTGGATGCCCCCTCCGTCTGTCGGACCCACCTGGGTGTCGCAGTGGAAGACGGGCAGGTGGACGACGCATATGTCCAGCGCCCGTTTCACGGTGACGACATCCTTCAGATCGCCGGCGTCGAAGGTGATCCTCAGTCCGACCGTCGCTCCGCCGGCTTTCTCCACGACCCGCAGGTCGTCGGATGCGGCTCGCTGCTGATCCCGTGAGACGTAGAAGACCGACGGAGCCACCAGTGTCACGCCGGCTCCCCCGTTTGAGGAGCACCCTGAAAGGCACGTAGTCATGGCTGCCAGCATGAGCAGGAGGACGACAGCAGCCCTGCGCCCACGCATGAGGAGGCCCGCTTCCCGGCCCGACTCCCCGCGGGGGCGACCGTCCCGCCGTAACGTGTGCATGATCACCAGACTGCCGAGTCCAGATCACGTTCACGCCTCGCTCCGGTCACGGGGTGTCCTGGCCGCCTCGGAAGCAGTCACACCTGACCGGCGGTCGTGTCCGGTTCATCGCCCGACGACAAGTAGCGATCACGCAGGCGGGCGAAGGCAGCGGGGCTGGGACGAAGAGGAAGGAAGTCCTTGATTCTTTCAGCGCATTCGCGCGGGCTCGACGTGCTGGTGTCGCACTCCAGGTCGTAGTCGCCATGACGGTGGACGAGGTCGTACTGGTGCGCGGCCAGGCCCGACGGGCGGTCTCCGCGCACCTGTTCCCGGCGCAGGAGTTCCTCCAACGGACAGTGGACGCCTACGAACAACACGTCCTCGGCACGAAGAACCGACAGACAGTCGAGCAACCGCCACGGCTCGCTGAGCACATGGTCCACGACGATGTCGTTGCCGGTCTCGGCCATCGCCGCGATCGAGCGGTGGAAACCCATCCTGGTCCACCGCAGCGCGCTTTCGAGTTCCGCCGCTCCGAGGGCCCGTTTGGTGCGCATCGCGTTGAAGCCGTCCACCGCCAAGTGGAAGAAGACACCGTCGTCGAGAACGTCGAGCAACTCGCGGGCGACACTCGACTTTCCTGAACTGGACGTACCGTTGAGGAAGATGATGCGACCGGCCGCCATACGGGCATGATCACACGGGTGATCCCACTCGGTGCCAGGACAGGGAGGGCGTAGATGACCCGGCTCGACGGGCGGATCGAACGGGGCAACCGCACACGGCAGTTGGTGCTTCACCGAACGGTCGACATCGCGTCGGTCGAGGGGCTTGAGGCGCTGTCCGCGGGACGGCTCGCGACCGAGCTGGGCCTCAGCAAGAGCGGGGTGTTCGCACTCTTCGGGTCCAAGCAGGAGCTTCAACTCGCGACCGTGCGCGAAGCTGGGCGGATCTTCGGCGAGCAGGTGATCCGGCCCTCGGAACAGGTCCCTGCGGGCGTCGGACGGGTTGGGCGGCTGTGCGAGTTGTGGCTCGAGTACTCGCGCGGGCGAGTCTTCCCGGGCGGCTGCTTCTTCTACGGGGTCATCGCCGAGTTCGACGCCCGGTCGGGGCCGGTCCATGACGCGGTGGTGTCGGCCCACCGGGCCTGGACGGCGCTGATGGAGCGCACGATCGATGAGGCCCGTACGGGCGGCGAGCTGCGATCTGACACCGACGTTCCTCAACTCGCCTTTGAAATCGTCGCATTGATGGAAGCCGCCAACGCCGTCTCCGTCCTGCACGCCGAGGAAAACGCTTATCGGCGTGCCCGGTTGGGCATCGCGAACCGGTTGCGGAACGCCTCGACGGAAGGGACGCCCGCGCCCAAGGGGAGCTGAACCCACGGGGCGCCCCTCTCCACCCGAGGAACTCCTTTGGCTGGAAAACAAATTGAACGACCGGTCGCACAGTTTTATGGTCGGACCATGACTGTCACCGGAGCGGACATCGTGGAGCTCGACAGGATCGCCGTGGACGAGGCCCTGCGGGTGGTGGAACTGGCGGAGAGCGCGCACTGGGACCGGGACACCCCCTGCGCGGGCTGGAACCTTCGACGGCTCGTGGCGCACATGACCGCGCAGCACCTCGGATTCGCGGCGGCGGCACGCGGAGCGGGCCTGGAAACAGTCCATTGGCAGGAGCCGCAGGACATGGACGATCCGGCCCTCGTCCACCGGGTGGCCGCGACAGCCGTGCTCGCGGCCTTCGCCGAACCCAGCGCGACGGAAAGGGAGTTCGCACTCCCGGAGCTGGGCGGGAGCTTTCCCGGACACCAGGCCGTCCGCTTCCACTTCATCGACTACGTGGTTCACGCCTGGGACGTCGCCGCAGCTCTGGGAGTGGACCTGGAGCTCTCCGACGACGTCCTCGGCGCGGCACTCGCCACAGCCCGACGGGTACCGGCCGATCCGGCCGTCCGCGGCCCTGGAAACGCCTTCGCCCCGGCACTGGACGTGCCCGGCGGGTCCGGACCCCTGGACGAGACGCTGCGCCTGTTGGGCCGGGAGCCGCACCGGTGGCCCGCAACCGCCTGACCCCACGGATCTCGTCGGCCCCGGGTCGCCGCCGCCGACCGCGGTGCCCGGCCGGGGCGTGGCCCCCAGGGGCCGGTCGGATCTCGGTACGGCCGGGAGCCGAGCCAGAGACCGCGCGGTCCGGACGGGGGTCCGCTCACGACGGCGGTACGCGGCCCCGCGCGCGGTCCCGCTTGACCTTGACACGGTGGCAAGGCCTTCACTGCGTGCCGAGGAGGTGATCTCGATGACGATCACGAAACGGGACGCCGATGCGGTACGCGTGCTCCGGGGGCTGGAGGACGACAGCTCATCCGTGCGGCTGCGGGCCGCTCTGGCGGCCGGCACGACGCCCGACCCGCGCTTCGTCGCCGGCCTCGTCCGGCGATCCGCGGTCGAGCCGGAGTTCTTCGTCCGCGACATGCTGACCTGGGCGCTCACCCGCCACCCGGTGTCCATGACGCTTCCCGCGCTGCTCCGCGAAGTCCGCTCGGACCACGCGCAGGCACGGAGCCAGGCGCTGCACACACTGTCCAAAATCAAGGACCGACGGGCGTGGCCGGCGGTCACACCGAGCCTGCTGTCCGACGCCGACGACGAGGTCGCGCGGAGCGCCTGGCGCGCCGCGGTCGTGCTCGTGCCCGCGGGCGAGGAAGCGTCCCTGGCCGCGGAGTTGGCGACTCAGCTCGGGCGCGGCGAGCGGGAGACGCAGCTCAGTCTCAGCCAGGCCCTGATCGCGCTGGGAGACGTGATCGTGCCGGTCCTGCTCGCCGCGACGACGGCGCCCGCCCCGCGCGTACGTACGCACGCGCTCGCCACCCGGCGACTGCTGCGCGATCCCGACGCCGGATTCGAGGGGGCGATCGAGGAGGCGAAGCGCGTCGCGGTTCTCGGCGGGCAGGGTCAGGAGGGACGATAGGGCGTGTTGATCGGTGAGGTGGCGCGACGGTCCGGTGTCAGTGCCCGCATGCTGCGGCATTACGAGTCGCTCGGTCTGGTGCGTCCCTCGGGGCGTACCGGCTCCGGCTACCGGGAGTACTCCGGGGACGACATCAGTCGGATCTTCCATATCGAGAGCCTGCGGTCGCTTGGTCTGTCTCTGCGTGAGATCGGGCGCGCTCTCGACGATCCCGGCTTCACACCCTCGTCGCTCGTCGAGGGCCTTGTCCACCGGACGCGCGAACGCATCGCGGCCGAGACCGAGTTGCTCACGCGGCTGCGCAGGATCCACGCCGCGGAACCCGCCGACTGGGAAGACGTCCTCCAAGTTGTCGCGCTCCTCCAGGCGTTGGCCTCGAAGAGCGCCGACGCACGGCAGCGCGCCGCCCTGTCCTCGGCCGGCGAGGTTCCGGTGCCGGTGGAGGCCTTGGTCGAGGCAGTGCTGAGCGAGACGGAGCCGAACGTCGCCGGGGCCCTTCGATGGGCACTGGCGCGCTCCGGCGACCGCGGACCGGAGCTGCTCGCGGAGGGCCTGACCTCGCCGTCGGCCGCGGTACGGGAACGCGCCGTCCTGTCACTCGCCGAGATGCCCGGTGACGAGGCCGCCGCGCATCTGCGGGCCGCCCTCGCGCACCCGGACGCCGTGGTCCGCGGGCACGCGGCTCTGGCGCTCGGGGCACGGGGCGTGGCCGACGCGGTCCCGACGCTCGTCGACATGATCGTGGAAGGACGCAACGACACCGACGCGGCGGACGCGCTGAGCGTGCTGGCGAGCGACACCGCGACGGCGGACGATCTCGCGAACAGGCTCCTCGACCGTCTCGCCCGCCCCACCGCGGAAGCGCCCGCGCGCGGACGGCTGACCCAGGCGCTGGCGGGCATCCCGGGGACGAGGACGTACGACGCCCTCGTGGAACTGTCGAAGGACGCGGACCGTGCCGTCGCCCTGACCGCGGCGTATCTTCTGCACCTGCGCGACGCACGGTGACACAGGTTCCCGCAGGGTTGTCTCGGCGGTGCCTCAGCGGTGCCTCGAACCGCCGCTGCTCGTCGTGGGCGGGTCTCCGCGACCGCCGGGGCGGGAAACCTGGGTACACCACCGCCCGGCGGTCGCGGAGACCCCGACGCCCGCGTACACACATCCGTACACGCAACCCGTAGAAACGCCCGAAAGCCCCGTCCGCCCGGGCTTGTTCACTCGGGTCTGTCCGCCAGAATCAGCGCATGCTGAAAGTCGGTTCCGTCGTCGTTGGTGTCTCGGATGTGCCGCGCGCGGCCGCGTTCTGGACGGAGGCTCTGGGCTACGTCCCCCGCGACGAGTTGGAGGACGACTGGGTGGTGCTGGTGCCGGCGGACGGAACCGGAGTGCGGCTGTCACTCGGCCTCAGCGAGACGCCGGTGCAGGAGCATCCGCGGATCCACCTGGATCTGTACGCCGGGGACGCTGCCGACCAGGCTGCGGAAGTCGAGCGCCTGGTGTCTCTGGGGGCGCGGCGCGTCGACTGGGACCTCTATCCGGACGACGCCGACTTCGTCGTACTCGCCGATCCCGACGGCAACCGCTTCTGCGTCATCGACACCGGTCACCACTGACGGGATGCCCTCTTGGGCGGATCGGCTACTGCGGGGACCCTCCAGCCCCAGGGGCGTTCCCCTCACTGCAACGGGCGCAAGACGAAATGCTGTTGGGCGTTGCGGGGACGCATCCACGCCGAACAGAACGCCACCATCGCCACCTACGTCCGCCGGCGCAACGCACGCGCCACACCGAAGACCGACTTCGCCCCCGACTCACCCATCCGCACGTGGACTCAGGACCCAGCCAAGGCTGCATGAAGGGCCGGCCGGGGCTCTGCCCCTGCGGATACGGCGGCATCATCGTTGCGGGCACCGATCCGGTCTGCGCCGTCACCCCGAGACGGGCATGACCAGCGTCTTCACGAAGTCGACGGCCCCTTCCTTCTACCGATTACCTGGTCAACCAGTTGTGCAGAACCACTGGAGCCGCGAGGTCGGCGAGGTCGCGGCTGCGCTGCCAAGGATTCGAGGTCTTCTGTACCTACTAGTATGTACACTTCTTGCATGAGCACTGCGGAACGCCTTATCGAGAGCACCCGCGAGCTGCTGTGGGAACGCGGTTACACCGGCACCAGCCCGAAGGCGATCCAGCAGCGGGCCGGTGCCGGGCAAGGAAGCATGTACCACCACTTCGCCGGAAAACCGGACTTGGCGCTCGCCGCGATCCGGCGCACCGCCGAGGAGATGCGCGCCAGGGCCGAGGAGCAGTTCTCCACGCCGGGGACCGCGGTGGATCGCATCACCGCGTACCTGCGCCGGGAGCGGGACGTCCTCAAGGGCTGCCCGATAGGGCGCCTCACCCAGGACCCGGATGTCATGGCCGACCCCGCGCTGCGGGCCCCCGTCGACGAAACCCTCGCCTGGCTGCGGGAACGCCTCGCCGACTTGCTGGCCGAGGGGCGCGAGCGCGGCGAACTGGGTGCCGCGCTGGACCCGCAGGTGACCGCCGCGACTGTCGTCGCGGTGCTGCAGGGCGGCTACGTCCTGGCTCGCGCTGCCGACTCGGTGCAGCCATTCGACCAGGCGGTCACCGGGGTGCTGGGTCTCCTGGCCGCATATGTCTCCACCACCCACGAGTAGAGAGGTCCTGCCTTTCATGCGTGTCTCCCGTACGCCGCAGCCCACCGTCGCCGCACCACCCGAATGGGTTTCCGGCGCGGCGTGGGTCGACGAGCTCGCCGCGCCCGAGGAATCCTCGCGCTTCCGGGTTGACAGCGTTCACTTCGCGCCGGGCGCCCGCACCGCGTGGCATCGCCACCCCCTCGGCCAGGTTCTGCACGTCACCGAGGGGACCGGGCTCGTCCAGTGCCGCGGCGGAGAGGTGCACACCCTTCGCGCCGGAGACAGTGTGCGCGTCGCGCCAGGCGAGTGGCATTGGCACGGCGCCTCTCCCAGCACCTTCATGACGCATCTGGCCGTCCAGGAAGTCGCCGAGGACGGCACCGAAGCCGAACGCGGCCCCCACGTCACCGAGGCCGAATACCTCAACGGCCCGCTTGCCCACTGATTGCCCATGAAGAGGGGCGGCATCGTCCGTGTACGCAAAGCAGTACGAGATCACCCTGCCCGCCGACTACGACATGAAGATCATCCGCAAGCGGGTCGCCGAGGGCGGCCACGTCCTCGACGACCGGGCCGGACTGGGCCTGAAGGCGTATGTCATCCGCGAACGCGGCATCGACGGCTCGCCGGTCAACCAGTACGCCCCCTTCTACCTGTGGAACGACACCGGCGCGATGGCCCACTTCCTCGTGGGTGGCGGAGGATTCCAGAACATCGTTCGGGACTTCGGCCGCCCCGTCGTCCGGCATTGGGCCGGCATCGCCTGCCATGCCGGCCCGGCCCGCACGACACCTCCCGAGGCGGCCTCGCGCCGCCTCATCCCGATACCTTCCGACGTGGACCTGGACGGCACCGGACTGGGCCTGTCCGCGCTGATCGAACGGGAGGCCGAACAACTACGACGGCTCTCCAGCCATGACGGCGTACACACCGCTGTACTGGCCGTCGACCCCCACCATTGGCAGCTGCTGCGGTTCGTGGTGTGGGCGGACTCCTCCGCACCGGACGAGGAGGCGACCGAGCGCTACGAGGTGCTGCACCTGTCCGCCCCCGGCCTGGGTGACCTGCCGGAGGGACAGGGCTGGTAGCGCCCCTGCGCCCGCGATCGCCGCCGTCCGCTACGCCATTTCCTCGTCCTCGTCCAGCTCGGGGGCGTCCGGGTCGCGCAGCGGACGCAGGCCCTGGCACGGGGTGGAGGGGGTGAAGCTGTAGCGGCCCAGGACGCTGAAGAACATGGATCGTTGACCGAAGGGCCCCAGGAAGCAGACCACCCGTGCTGGAAGTTCACCGGCTCACTGCTCAAGATCATTGTCAGCGCCAACCGCTGTACCGATGTTCCTACCGACGCCAGAGGCTCGCGGGTTCAGGGAAACCGAAGTCTGTTCAGCGGGAACCCGCGGTTCGGTCCGCGTGCATCAGCTGAGCGAATCCGTGGGTTCGGCGGGAACTGTGGGGTGGTTCGCGAGGCGGCGGGCCTCGGCCGTGACCTCGGCATCGACCTGGTCCAAGGTTTTGTCGCCGTATTCGAGGATGTCGTACTCGTCGTCGAGTTCAGCGAGGCGCTCGGTCAGAGGCAGCTCATGTCCGTGGCGCTGGTGCATCCGGAAGGTGAACTCCCGAGGCGTGAGTTCTCCGGCGAGCATGCGGCGTGCGAGGGCTCGGGCAGCGGCTTCCTGACCGGCCTCGCTGTTGACCGGATAGAAGGTGAGGCCGAGTTCGGCGAGCGCTGCGGGAAGCAGGCCGTGGGCGTCGTAGTCCGCCTCAGCGCGCGAGCAGGCGGCGAGGATCCGAAGACCGGGGGCGTCGAGTCCTGCGACGAGCGCATCACAGGCGGCATTGACGACCTCGCTCGCGCGGACTTCCCCATGCTCCAGAGGGCGGCATGGTCATGTAGGAGTTCAGCCGAGATACGCGTCAAGGGGGCAATGAGTAGATCCTGATGCGGCTTTACGCGCGGTCAGCACAGTGACGCCGCGGTAAATGCGTACATCTCGCCCTGGAAGCCGGAACGGTCCGCCACAGGTCGCGACGATCACGGCCAGGGCTCCGTCGCAGTAAATCCGGTATTTACTGCGGTAGTTGCGAACGCGTCTCCGCGGTCGAGCATCCGCCCGAATGTGGTTCTGCTATGGGAACTTGAGGGGAGGGGACTGTGAGTGCCCGACGCGGACCACGCCTGGCGCCAGGCTGTTTGCCTGGGTCATGCCCGCAGATCTTCCGTCACGGGCAGGCACTCGGCGAGCAGGTCGACGACGTCGCGCCAGGCTCGCTGCGCGTGCTGCGGGTGGTAGCCGACGCCGGGGACCGTGGGGTGGTCGACCGGCGGATGGTGGAAGGCGTGCAAGGCGCCGCCGTAGACCGCGAGGCGCCAATCGACGCCTGCGGCCTGCATCTCGGCGGTGAACGCGTTCCGTTGTGCGGGCGGCATGATCGGGTCTTCCGACCCGACGCCGACCCACACCGGGCAGCGAATGCGCGCTGCCTCGCCCGGTCGGCCCGTGGTCAGTGCGTTGACTGTCCCGATCGCGCGCAGGTTGACGCCGTCGCGCCCGAGTTCCAGCCCGACGGCGCCTCCGGTGCCGTAGCCGATGGCGGCGATCCGGTCGGGTTCGGTCCGCGATTCGGTGCGCAACACGTCGAGCGCCGCATGGCCGATGCCCCGCATCCGGTCGGGATCAGCGAGCAGCGGCAGGCAACGGGCCAGCATCTCCTCGGGGTCGCCCAAATAGCGCCCGCCGTGAAGGTCGAAGGCCAGCGCTACGTATCCCAGCTCGGCGAGAGCATCGGCCCGGCGGCGCTCGACGTCGCTGAGCCCCATGCCCTCTGGTCCGAGCAGCACCGCGGGCCGGCGGCCGACACCGGCCGGGAGCGCGAGGTGCCCGATCATCGTCAAACCGTCGGCCGGGTACTCGACCGTACGCGTCGTAATCGTCGTCATGAGACTGGACTGTAGTGATCGTCGAGCCCGGTCCGGCCGGTGTTCTGCCGCTGGCAGAGCAAGTGCGCGTGTCCCTCTGAAATACGGGGGCCGAGCGCTCAGGGCTTCAAGATCATCTCGTTGCCCCTTTGGCGCGTACCTCGGCCACACCCCAGCGTGGTTCAGAGCAGGATCGGCTTTGGCATCAGCGCGGGTCGCGTGATCCATTGCGCGCCCAGACCCGGATTTGCGCGTCGAGTGCGCATCCTCAGCCGACTGTGTATCCGGTGGGAAATCCGTGCCGCCATCCACCATGCCTTCCTCACCCTCGGCTGCGCAATCATCTGCTGGCGAGGCCTCAAAAAAACAGTGCTGATCTGAGCCCTCAGCCCGAACCGCCGACCAGCGCCTCGCCGAGCGGGGTGCGCCGGTAGAGCACCGACCGTCCGGACCGGGCGCGGACGAGCAGCCCCGCGCCTCGCAGGATGGCGAGGTGGTCTCCTACCGCGCCGGGTGCCATGGCGAGGCTTCGGGCGAGGTGGCTGGTACTGGCCGGGGCGTCCAGCGCCAATAGCAGCCGGGCTCGGGACCGGCCGATCAGAGCGGTCAGGGCGTCCGGTTGGGGGACGGTCTCCTGTTCGCCCCACAGGGCTGCGGTGCCGCGGGCGCGATAGATCAAGGTCCTGGGCCAGGGGTCTTCCAGGTGGGCGGCGATATTCGCGACGAAGACCGAAGGGATCAGCAGGAGCCCGTCGCCGACGAGGCGGACTGTTCCGACTTGGGGGAAGTGGCCGATCTCGATACCGCCGGCTTGCCAGGCGATGCTCGGGTGCAGGCTCTCGATGGTCGTGGCCCATCCGTGTTCGCCGATCACACCCACCCGGTGCACGACATCGCGCTCACAGATCGCGCGCAGTTGCGGCCAGTCCGTGGCGAGCAGTTCGTGCCACGCCTGGTCCATCGCCTCGGCGATCCTGGAGACGGCGTCCGTCGAGTCCAGCACTGCGCGTACGCGGGGATCACGGGCGGACGAGCCGGTCGCGTTGGTGGCGATTTCGTGGCGGGCCGCTTCCAGCGGTGTGGCCCGGATAATGGCCAGGTCGTCTGCCCAGGTCTGGTTGAGGCCGCGCGGGGGCGGGGCGACGAAGTTCGGTCCGGATTGCGGGGTGTGCAGGGCGAGGGCGGCGTTCAGTTCGCTCTCGCAGCGAAGCCGTTCAAAGGCCGGCAGGAGCCGGGTGGCCCAGGCTCGCGGCAGCGGCATGTCTTGGCCGGCGAGCGAGCGCAGCAGGAAGCAGAGGTCCATCGCGGGCGACAGTGCGAAGCGGCTGCGCAGCAGGTCCTCGACGGAGACTTCGAAGCGCAGCACCCTGTGAGGCTACCGCGGGACGTCTGTTCCGATTCGTCGAGCGACGAATCATTGGTGAGTGGTGTGGGCGCACGGCAAGGCTGGGCGTCATGACCCCAACCGCCGAACCCGCGCAGGGCAACCACCGTGCCACCTACCGGGAGGTGCTGGCCGAGCCGCGATTCCGGCTGCTCTTCTCAACCCGCACCGTCGCGATCACTGCGGACGCGCTGCGGATCACCACGTTCTCGGTTCTGGTCTTCTCGGCCACCGGCTCCGCGCTGCTGAGCGCACTGGCCTTCGGCATCGGCTTCATCCCGCAGCTGTTCGGCTCGCTGCTGCTGGGCTCACTGGCCGACCGACTGCCGCCCCGCGCGCTCATCACCGGCGGCTACGCCTTGACGTGCACCGCCGCCCTGCTGCTCGCCCTGGTGCGGATGCCGATCGCGGCAAGCCTCGGTGTCGTGGCGCTGGTCGCCCTCGCCACACCAGTGTTTCACGGCGCGTCGAGTCGGCTGGCCGCGCAGTCGCTGGAGGGCGACGCCTATGTACTTGGCCGTTCACTGGACAACATCGCTGCCTCCGGCGCGCAATTGTTCGGTCTGGCACTGGGAGGTGCGACCGTCGCGGCACTCGGCCCGCACCGGGCGCTCGCGGTAAGCGCCGCCCTCTACCTCGGCTGCGCTCTCGCTATCCGCATCCGGCTACCCCGGCTGCAGCCCGGAGAGTTCGGCGGCACACCCGGCAGCACTCGGGGCGATGGCGGGGCCGTCCGGGCAAGCCTGCACGGTGCCGGCCTGCTGCTGCGCAAACACACGGTGCGACGACTGATGCTGGCCCAGTGGCTACCGCCCGCGTTCGTAGCGGGCGCGGAAGGCCTGATCGTCGCCTACGCGGGAGGACGCCACTTCGCGCCCGGCTGGTACGCGGTGCTGATGGGCTGCCTGCCGGTCGGCATGCTCGTCGGTGACCTGCTGGTGGGCCGACTCCTCCTACCACCCACCCGGGAGCGACTGGTAGTCCCGTTGATCGCGCTGATGGGACTGCCGCTGCTCGGCTTCGCCGCCGAACCCGGAGTGGGCGTCTCGTCCTGTCTGCTGCTGCTCTGCGGCTTCGGATTCGCCTACGGTCTCGGCCTGCAGAGGCCGTTCCTGGACGCCCTGCCGCAAGATGGCCAGGGCCAAGCCTTCGGCCTGCTCGGCTCCGGCAGCATGACGCTGCAAGGCGTCGGGCCGGCCTGCTTCGGCTCGGTGGCCGCAGGCATCGGAACAGGCGGCGCAATCGCCCTGGCAGGCGGCGCGGCGGCACTTACCGCCGGCTGGATTCTCACCTGGCACCCGCCCACCTCCCCGGTCCCCATCCCGAACTGCTCAACGGGATCAGAGAACGGCACCGAACAGCATGCCTGTAGTTCTCCTGCGCAGTAACCGTCGCAGGTCGGGTCGGCCGCGAGCCGTCACGCACCCCACCCCCACGCCGCCGGGGCCAGCCAGGTCAGCCGCCCTCCCGCACCACGAACCACCGTGATCGGGACGTGCAGTTGAAGCACGATCTCCGCGGGTCAGGCAGCAGGCTCGGGGAGGTGACCGAGGCGCTCGATGACGCGCTCGCGCAGAAGGAGATACTCCTCCCAGCGCCGAGGAAGAGGCCCAGGTGGACGTTTGACGACTCGGGCTGCGGTCACGGTCTGGCCATCCCGGAACTGCTCGTGCGTCAGGTCGAGGTCCACACCGCTGGGCAACCGATTCCACCAGTGAAATCCGTGCTGTTCCCCGCCGCAGTGGACCTCCCCGACCATGAGGTCGCCACCGAAGATGTCGTTCACTATCAAAGCGGTGATGTCACAGTGACCCCACGCCGGGTTGTCGGGCTGCCAGCCAGCGCGGGCGAGGTCGTCCGGGGAACAGGTGTCGGCGGCCCAACTGGCCCGCAGAGCCTTGTCGATGACCAGCAGGTTCCAAGGGATCATGCCGACAGCATCGCAGTCGCCACTGACATCGGCGGATCGCCGGGGAGACGCCTCTTCAGCTGCCGGCCCGGACTCGGACTGCAGGTACCGGCGCAGAGCTTTCCGTCCTCCCGGAACGAAGAGCCGTTGATCGACGACCTCGCACAATTCGGCCTCTGTCAGCCAGCCCTGCCAGGCGATCTCGCCCGGGTCCGGGATCAGGGGTTCAGTCACGACAGCCTCATGCACCCCAAACCACACGGGGCTGATCCCCTCCCGGCAAAGGAACTTGAACATGAAGCGCACGGGCACACGAACGCCCAGCTCTTCGGACAGTTCCCGGGCCGCGGCTTCCTCATACGACTCACCCACGTCCACGGCGCCACCGACCATCACGTCGTAGTAGCCAGGGAACCGGGAATGAGTCTCGGACCGTCGCAGCACCAAGATCCGCCCTGCCCGATCACGGCAGATCGTCGTCGCAATGCGATGCGGCCAGTGCTGACGCACCGCCTCGCCTCGTTCGACGACTCCCAACACGCGGTCCTGCTCATCTACATGCTCCACCAATTCGCTCACGGAGGCACGATCTCAGTCCCCACTGACAGCGCGGCCCCAGGAACACGAAAGAGGGTGACCTGCACCACAGGAGGTCCTGCGGAATACAACACAGCCGACCACCTGCGTCGCGAAAGCCGCCTCTGCGATCGGACCTGCTCAAATCGCCACACGGAGTCATCCGCACACGGCCTCTGCGGACACAAGCCGGCCCTACATCACCCACCTGATCGAGGACGGCCACCACCCGCTGTTCGTCCAGCACCAGGTCGGCCACGACCAAGCCTCCACCACCGCGATCTACACCTGCGTCTCCTCCGACTTCCGCACCCGCTCCCTGCGACGCGTCCTGGACGCCACCATCGAGGCCGCTCTGCGGCCGTGAAGGACCTCCTGATGCCACGCCAGGTCAGCTACCGGTGGCGCCTGCGCGAGCTGATGGCCGCCCGCGGCATGTTCACCGTCGCCGAGCTCATGCCGCACCTGACCGAACGCGGCATCACGCTGTCCTCCTCCCAGGTCCACCGCCTGGTCTCCGAAACCCCGGAACGGCTGTCCGTGCCGGTGCCGGCCACCCTCTGCGACATCCTCGACTGCACGCCCACCGACCTGATCGCCACCTCGGCCCAGAACCTCCCGGCCCGCCGGGCGGCCGGCGAAGAGACACTGATCAACCTGGCCGCCCGGCGACCCACACGGGTCCGGCTGACAACTCGTCCTCCAGGCCCCGGCCCCCGTCATCGCGAAAGCGCTCGGCTACCACGACAAGACGGCCACCCGTCTGGTCACCGAGGCCGGAGGAACCTGGAGCCGATACGCCCCCGGCGACCACCAGCGATGAAGCGCGGTACTCACGCTGGGTCCGCTGAGCCCCGTTTGTCCTCAACGTGGACGACGTGAAGCTCGGTGCCGTCTCGGTGGCGCTTAGAACGTCCGAACAGCCCGACAGCGATCTGCGACTGATCCTGAGGCTCATCGGGGCCGACATAGGTAAGAACGTCGTTGTGATGCCCCGTGACGACCCATCCCTCGACGTCCTTGAGGTCGATCACCCCAAAGTCTCCTGCCGAAGATCCGGCATGCGCCGGGCCGAACTTCTTCAGGAGGTCGGTTGCTTGTTCAGCAAGTTCCCCGTCCGGAGCGGTCAGCACGACACAAGTGCCATGCTCGAACAGCACCCACGACTTGCGGGGTGCGGCGAGAAGGCGCTGCCAGACGTCTATCAGCATCTCGGTGTTCACGCCGGTCATCATGCCGCAGAGCACCGACACAGGGTGACGATCGGCCGACGGCTACAGCGAATACGCGACTCCTGAACATGCGGGCCTACCAGTCCAAGCCCGAAAACGGAGTGCCGGAGTGCCGTCGCGCGGTGATACTGCTCCGATGATCAACGTGCCTGCCGCCGCTCTGGACTCGCTGAACGGGCTTGCCTTCGGTGACGCTTTTGGTGACCGTTGGTTCGGCGTCCTGCGCCGGAACGGTCCCGCAGCCCTGGAAGCGCGGACGCTGCCCCCGGAGGCGCTGTGGCGGTGGAGTGACGACACGGCCCAGGCCCTCGTCCTCGTCCGCGAACTCGCCGAGGGCGGCGGCACCATCGACCAGGACCGCCTCGCTCTGCGCTTCGCGGCCGCCTACACCGAGGACACGCACCGCGGTTACGGAGCCTCGATGCATGACGTGCTCCGTCGGATCGGCGCGGGCGAACCCTGGCGGGAGGTGGTCGCCGGGCAGTTCGGCGGCCTGGGTTCCTGGGGCAACGGCGCGGCGATGCGCGCCGCCCCGCTCGGCGCCTGGCACGCCACCGACCTCGACGCGGTCGCCGAGGAGGCCGCCCGCCAGGGCGCGGTCTCGCACCACCACCCGGAGGCGGTGACCGGGGCGGTGGCGGTGGCCCTCGCCGCTGCGCTGGCAACGCGCAGCCGGGGCGGGAGCGCTCCGGCGCGGCCGGACTTCCTCCAGGCCGTCGCCGAACGACTCCCCGACAGCGACGTCCGGTCGGGGGTGCGGATCGCGGCCCGGATGCCGGAGCGCACCTCGGTGCGGCACGCCGCGGAGGTCCTGGGCTCCGGCTACAGGATGTCCGGGCCCGACACCGTGCCCTACGCGCTGTGGTGCGCGGCGGGGCACCTCGACGACCTGCACGAGGGCCTGTGGTTCACGGTCGCCGGGCGCGGTGACATCGACACCACCTGCGCCATCGCGGGCGGCGTCATCGCCGCTCGCACGGGAGTCGCCGCACTTCCCCCGGCCTGGCACACGGCCAGGGAACCGCTGCCCCCGGTCGCGTCAGAGCCGGAGTAATCGACGGTGTTCGGTACCTCGCGTGTAACAGGCGTGTATTACACGGTGGTTGGGCGGAACGCGTGCCGCGTCGGACCGGCTCTTGGGGTTCGGAAACGCTCGCTCGTACCGAGCAAACGGCACTACCGACCGATACCGAGGATGAAACGATGCGTGTTCACAGGCTCACCTTCGCCGCCCTGGCCATCGCCGCAGGTCTCTCGCTCACGGCCTGCCAGAACGGGGATGACGGTACGGGGCAGAGCGCACCGTCCGCCACCTCCCATGAGTCCGCCCCGGGCGGCGGTTCGAGCTCGAACGGTACGGATCAGGGCGGGGGTTCGAACTCGGGCGGTTCGGATCAGAGCGGCGGGGCGGGCACCGGGAAGGGCTCGGCCGGAAAGGGCTCGACCGC
Organism: Streptomyces sp. NBC_00328; assembly: GCF_036139655.1. NCBI lineage: Bacteria > Bacillati > Actinomycetota > Actinomycetes > Kitasatosporales > Streptomycetaceae > Streptomyces > Streptomyces sp. NBC_00328. The sequence goes on along the minus strand of NZ_CP108013.1, from coordinate 9,358,027 downwards.
CGGCACCGGCTCCGACGCAAGCGGCAAGGTCGACCGGTGCCACACCGACGAGCTGGAGATCACCGCGAAGGACAACACCATTGACGGCGACCCCGACGGCACCGTCGCGGTGCAGCTGAAGAACGGCGGCGGCCGGGACTGCACGATTTCCGGGTACGCGGGCGTCGACCTGAAGACCGGTTCGGGCTCGCTCTCCGCGAAGCGCACCGGTGCGCCGGCCGACAAGACCGTCCTCAAGAGCGGGCAGTCGACAGCCTTCGGCATCACTTACCCGCTCAACAAGTCGGGCGGCTCCGGCGTCCGCATCACCGGCCTGCTGGTGACCCCGCCGAACGAGACGAAGACGGTCACCCTCGCCTGGCCGGGCGGCCCCACGCTGCCCGTCACGGACGGCGCCGGCGCCCCGGTGAAGGTCGGCCCGGTCGGAAGCGCCGGCCAGGGCGGCTGAACCGTACTCCCGGGAACCGCCTCCGCGTCACCTAGGGATTCGCCCCGATACCCATGCCGCCGTCGCCTGCCTACCATCGTGAGTGGTGCTGAACATCCGGTCAGCCGTTCCATCCCGCACCGAACTCGTGCGTCACGGAGGCCCGATGAAGGCGATCGCCCAGGACCGGTACGGCTCACCCGACGTCCTGGAGCTCAGAGAGGTCGACACGCCGGCCGTGGCCGACGGGGAGGTACTGGTCCGCGTCCACGCGGCCTCGGTCAACGCCCGCGACTGGCACCTCATGCGGGGCGACCCGTACCTGGCGCGCCTGGCGCTCGGGGTGAGGGGTCCGAAGACGAAGATCAGGGGCACGGACTTCGCGGGCCGGGTGGAGGCGGTGGGCAGAGCCGTGAAGCGGTTCCGTCCCGGCGACGAGGTGTTCGGCGAGACCGAGGGCGCGTTCGCCGAGTTCGTGTGCGCCTCGGACGACGTGGTGGAGCCGAAACCGGAAGCGCTGTCGTTCGAGCAGGCGGCCGCCTTGCCGCTGGCGGGGAACACCGCGCTGATGGGCCTGCGGGACCTGGCACGGGTGCAGCCGGGGCAGGCGGTACTGATCAATGGGGCGTCAGGCGGTGTGGGCACCTTCGCGGTGCAGATCGCCAAGTCGTTCGGCGCGGAAGTGACGGGCGTGTGCAGTGCGAGAAACGGCGAACTGGTCCGGTCACTGGGCGCGGATCACCTCATCGACTACGCCCAGGAGGACTTCACCCGGAACGGACAGCGGTACGACGTCGTCTTCGACCTGGTGGGGAACCACTCGTTGGCCGGGTTCCGCCGCGCCCTGAAACCCGCGGGGACGATCGTTCTCTCCGGTGGGGGCGTATTCGAAGGCGGGAGTGTCATCGGACCGATGGGGCTCCTCATCAGGGGGCAGGTGATGTCACGCTTCGCCCGCCACCGGCTGCTCGTCCTCACGGCGACACCGAGCAAGGAGAACCTGGCGACCCTGAGGGAACTCGCCGACTCCGGGAAACTCACCCCTGTCATCGACCGCACCTACCCCTTGAGCGAAGCTCCCGGGGCCATCCGGTACCTCGAAGGGGAGCACGCGCGCTCGAAGGTCGTCATCACCGTCTGACGGAGAGCTACTGACGGAGAGCTCTGTCCATCCGGTCCGGATCCAGGGCGCCGTCCCGCATCGGGAGCGCGGCCACCGGGTGCACCGCGGCAATCGTGCTGCTCGCGACCGGCCTGGCGGTAGAAGAGTCCGTCTGTGCGTTGATCTTCCAGGTGACCGCCCCGTGCGGCCGCGGACGGTACGGGGCGCCTCGTAACGGGGTGGCCCCCGGCAGGCACACCCGTCGTCACCTCACCGGAGATCCGCACCATGCGTGCTCAACAACCCCTCGCCTACGACGCGTTCGTCGAACTCGCCACCGCCGACCCAGCCGTCGTCGGGCTCGTCCTCAAAGGGTCCCGAGCCCATGACGGCATGATCACCCCGTACTCCGACCACGATCTCTACGTCGTCGTCGCCGACGGCACCAGCACCGGTCCGACCCGGTTCCCGAGCCGTCGCGGCACCGGACTCGACCTCGTCGTCGTCACGCTCACCGAGTTGGGCGGAACCGGGATTCCGGGGTGGGAACGCTACGCCCTCGCCCGTGCCCGGATCGTGCTCGACCGGCTCGACGGAGGCATCGCCGGACCTGCCGGACCACCCCACCCTCCTTCACCTTCCGAAGCGGACCGGACACCACAGGTGACCGCCGTCCCCGGCTCCGGCCCGGGATGCACGGGCGTCCCGCATGGTCAGACCCGCCCCATGGTGCGACGCTGGAGGGGAGAGGTATCCGTGGGGCCACCGGGAGGACCGATGGGACGCGATGTTCCGGCGCTGGTCTTCACCCGCGAGGACCGTCGCCGGTACCGGATCAAGATGCAGGAGTGTCTCGACGCCTTCTCGCAGATGCTGCGGGAGTCACGGTTCGACGTGGAGCGCCCTCGGGTGGGCCTGGAGATCGAGCTGAACCTGACCGACACCGAGGGCGAGCCGACGATGCGGAACGCCGACGTGCTGGATGCCATCGCGGACCCCGCCTGGGACACCGAGCTGGGCCGGTTCAACCTGGAGATCAACGTTCCGCCCAGGCGGCTGATCGCGGGCGGCCCCGATGCCTGGGAGGAAGAGATCCGCGCCGCCCTGAACCACGCGGACGAGCGCGCCAGGACGATCGGTGTCCACCTGATCATGATCGGCATCCTGCCCACCCTGCGGGAGACGGACGTCGGACCGGACGCGCTGTCGGAGAACGCCCGCTATCAGCTGATCAACGAGCAGGTCTTCGCGGCGCGCGGCGAGGATCTGCTCATCGAGGTGGACGGCGTCGACCGGCTGCGGACCTACGCGGACACCATCACGCCGGAGGCCGCGTGCACGAGCACGCAGTTCCATCTCCAGGTGTCACCGGAGGAGTTCGCCGACTACTGGAACGCGGCGCAGGCGATCGCCGGGGTCCAGGTCGCCCTGGCGGCCAACTCGCCCTTCCTGTTCGGCAAGGAGCTGGCGCACGAGACCCGTATCCCGCTGTTCGAGCAGGCGACGGACACCCGCCCCCAGGAGATCAAGGCGCAGGGCGTACGGCCCCGGGTCTGGTTCGGGGAGCGGTGGATCACCAGCGTCTTCGATCTCTTCGAGGAGAACCTGCGCTACTTTCCCGCGCTGCTGCCCCTGTGCGAGGACCAGGACCCCACACAGACGCTGGACCGCGGGGACACACCGGAGCTGTCCGAACTCACCCTGCACAACGGGACGATCTACCGGTGGAACCGTCCGGTCTACGCGGTCGCCGAGGGCAGGCCGCACCTGAGAGTGGAGAACCGCGTGCTGCCCGCGGGCCCGACGGTCGCCGACACCCTCGCCAACGGCGCCTTCTACTACGGTCTCACCCGCGCCCTGGTGGAGGAGGACCGGCCGGTGTGGTCGCGGATGTCCTTCTCGGCCGCCGAGGACAACCTGCACGCCGCGGCCCGGAACGGCATCGACGCCCGGCTCTACTGGCCGGGAACGGGTGAGGTACCGGTGCCCGAACTCGTCCTGCGGCGGCTGCTGCCGCTGGCGCACCGGGGCCTGGAGCGCTCGGGCATGGACGAGGCCTGGCGGGAGCCGCTGCTCGGCATCATCGAGCAGCGGTGCGTCACCGCGCGCAACGGAGCGGTCTGGCAGAAGGAGATGCTGCACCGCTTCGAATCGTCGGACCACTGCGGCCGTCACGAGGCCCTGCGACGCATGACCCGGCAGTACATCGACTACATGCACCTCAACGCACCGGTCCACACCTGGCCGGTGGACTGACGCCCACCGGGCGCGCGTTCACGGGGACCGGCTTCGGCCCTTCCCCGCGAACGCGAGGGACGACAGCCCTACAGGATCAGCCTGTTGCCGTCTCGGCCAAGGTCTCGCGCACGATCCGCACCGCGCGTTCCGTGTCGGCGCGCGTCACGTCCAGGTGGAACACGAAGCGCAACTGGCCCGGGTATCCCGCGCACAGCAGCCCACGACGCGCCAGCCGGTCGCGCACCTCGTCGGTCTCGAGGCCGGGGGCGGAACTCGCGAAGACCATGTTGGTCCCGCTGGGTTCCATGGTCAGGCCCGGCACGTCCTTCAGGCTCTCCGCGAACAGCGCGGCGTGCGCATGGTCGTCGGCGAGCCGCGTCACATGGTGGTCGAGCGCGTGGAGTGCCGCGGCCGCCAGCACGCCGGCCTGCCGCATCCCGCCGCCCAGGACCTTGCGCCAGCGCCGTGCCTCGGCCACGAACTCCCGCGATCCCACGAGCGCCGAGCCGACCGGCGCGCCCAGGCCCTTGCTGAAGCAGACCGACACGCTGTCGAAGTGGCCGGCGATCAGCCGTGCCCGCTCGTACGGATCGCCCCCGCCGGCCACCGCCGCGTTGAACAGCCGTGCCCCGTCCAGGTGCGTGGCGAGTCCGTGGTCGCGGGCCACGTGCGTGGCGGTCTTCAGGTAGTCCATCGACACGGCTCGGCCACCGATGGTGTTCTCCAGGCAGAGCAGCCGCGTGCGCGCGAAGTGCGAGTCGTCCGGTTTCACGGCCGCCGCGATGTCCAGCGGGTCCAGCGTCCCGTCCGCCCGGTGCGGCAGCGGCTGGGGCTGAATGCCTCCGAGCACGGCGGCGCCACCGCCCTCCCACCGGTACATGTGGGCCATCTGCCCGGCGATGTACTCGTCGCCGCGGCCACAGTGGGTCAGCAGAGCGCACAGGTTGCTCTGTGTCCCCGAGGAGACGAACAGCGCGGACTCGAATCCGAGCAGCCCGGCGATCCGCTCCTGGAGCGCGTTGACGGTGGGATCGTCACCGAAAACGTCGTCACCGACCTCGGCCTCGGCCATCGCCCGGCGCATCGCCTCGCCGGGCCGGGTGACGGTGTCGCTGCGCAGATCGATGAGGCGGCCGGACTCGCCGAGGGCGGCATCGGCCGCGTTCACGGCGCGGGAGACATCGGCGGCGTCGGTGGCACGGGCGGAATCAGTGGTGGGCACACGCACACTCTGCCACGCCGCAAGCGGCCCCTCGTGCCGGGGTTCCCGGCGAGCCTCCTAGTAGTGCCTGGTCAGGTCGGTTGTTGTGGTGCGTGTCCTTCGGGACTCGACATCTCGAAGATCAGCCGGTGGCCGTTCATCTATGCGGGCACCATCCCGATGCCGGAGCAAACCCCCGGATCAGGTCGAACCCGTACACCACTTCCCTGGACGCAACCCCTGCCGCTCGCCGATGTCGCAGCGATGGACCCTCTGCTTCCCTCGGCCCCGAGAACGTCCACGCCCGATGGGACGGTCGAAGGTGGTGCCGAACCGCGTGGCCGAATGGAGTCACCGGGCATGTCGACATCGCGAAAGGATCTCGGGCTGTCGCGCAACCGTTCTCCAGCCCAGCGGGTCCTACTTGGCGTCAGAACTTCTCGGCGGGATCCGGGGGCTCTCGGAAGGGATCCAGGCCCGTGGGGTTCTGATACGGAGGGGCAAGCCGAGGAGCCGGGTAGGACAGGTCGGTTCCTCGAAGTTCATGCCCCCTGCGCGGGCCGCGCTCAGCCCTTGACCCCGGCTTCCTGCCTCCGCCTGGGCGACAGTGACGTGTCCGCAGTGACAGAGGGAAGAGGCAGCCGGTACCCGCGCAGCCCCGTGACGGCGCGGCTCCGGGCTGCTCCTGCGCCTGCTGCCCTGGGACGCGGAGCCACAGGACCGACCGGCAGCTCGAGCAGGACGACTACCGAATCGGGGAGACCGTTCTTGCTGCGTATCCATTTCACGCCCGAAGACCTGACCCGCATCCAGGTGGCGAGCACACCCGACCCCCTGTGGGAGATCACCTTCAGCCTCCAGAGGCTCCAGACCTCGCAGGGCCGCTGGGCCTACGCCGACTGGCACCGGAGCACCCGCGCCACACTCGCCGGGACCCGGCTCGGCGCCGCCGTGCGCCGGCTGCTCACCCCGGTGCTGCCCAGGGCCGCCTACCTGCCCGACTTCCTCACCCCGCCCGAGTCCGCAGACGGACTGGAGCGGGGGCTCACCGCGATCCTCGACACCCCTCCCGCCCGCGTCACCCACGAGATGGACCTGCTGGCCCGGATCAGCGGCGCCCCCGACTGGGTGCCCAGGCTGGCGGAACGCGACAGCCGGGACGAACTGGTCCGGGTCCTGCGGGCCTACCACGAAGCCGTCGTCGCACCCCACTACGACCGCATGTGCGAGTCGCTCGCCGGCGAGCGCGGCCTGCTCGCCCGCTCGACCCTCGACAGCGGCGTCGGCGGACTGCTCTCCGGACTCTCGCCCGCCATGCGCTGGCTCCCACCGGTGCTGCACGTCGACTACATCGAGGACCGCGATCTGCGCCTCGGCGGGCGCGGGCTGCGCCTGGTGCCCTCCTATTTCTGCTGGCAGTTACCGATGTCCCTGGCCGACGACACCTTGCGGCCGGTTCTGGTCTACCCCGTGCACGGCGCCCGGGTCCCCGAACCCGCCCGTCCAGATGTCGCCCTGCGTGCCCTGCTGGGCAGAACCCGGGCCACCGCGCTGCGCGCACTCGCCCTCGGCGCGACGACCTCGGAGCTCGCCCGCACCCTGGGCGTGTCTCCCGCCACGGCCACGCACCACACGACAGTCCTGCGCGACGCCGGACTCATCACGAGCCGACGCGTGCAGAACACCGTCCTGCACATCCTCACTCCCCTCGGGGCGACGATGCTCCGCAGGCCCGCGCCGGGGCCCTTCGCGGCGACATCCGGTCAAGGGCAAGCACTTCCCTGACAGTCCAGGGCGGCACCCGCTGCCTCAGGGACCCCAGTCGTCGCCACAGCACCGCTGGAATAGGGCATTCCACCGCCTGGCGCACCACTTTCGACCGTGCTCGAAGGTCGTGGTGCAAGCGGGACCCGCGATGCGACTGTTCCCGCGGCACCACTCGGGCCGGCGAACGCCGACAGCCCGACCACGACCGAATCAGGGGAGACAGACATGCTGAAGAGGCCTGGCATCAACCGGACCTTCGCAGCCGGAGCACTCGCGCTCGTCACCGCCGCGACCGGTGTGGCCTTCGCCCCCGTCGCGTCCGCCGCCCCGCAGGCCTGCGTCGGCTCGTCGCTGACCACGGGCGGCTACGAAGGGGTCGGCACGATCCGCAACAAGTCCGCCAGCAGCACCTGCGGCGACCTCAACCTGACCTACTCCTACAACAGCACGTCCGCCATCTACGACTACTACGCGGGCCGCCTGCGCCGCTCCAACGGCACCTGGTTCACCTGCTCCGCGGGGTACGTCTACGCCCAGGACGGCTACCACAGCATCAACGACGACGACTACTGGCTGTGCACCGACGTCGGCGACAACACGCCGTTCACCGTGGCCAGTTGGAGCGCCGGCGGCGACACCGTCACGATCACCCACTGACCGCGCCCCGAGTTACCGGGGTGCCGCCGGTGCACGACGGCCGGCGGTACCCCGGGCCGGTCCCAGGAAGGACGGACGTGACCCGCAGGACCCTCGCGCGCACAGCCGCCGCCGCTGCCGCCGCGCTGCTCACCGCCGCGTGCAGCACGGCCGTCGGCGCGCCCGGCGCGCAGCACCCCGGCCCGGAGGCACCCGGACGCCTCACCCACTCCCTGCCGGACGACCCGGTACGCATGGCCCTGCCAGCGACCGGTGCCGAGACCCGGTGGACCCAGGGCCTGAACGTCTTCGGACAACAGGTGGCCCGGACTGCCGCCGCCGAGTGCGCCCGCGAGAACGGATTCCGCCTGACCGAGGAGGTCCCTCTCGCGTACATCCCGTTCGGCGACCTGCCCGACCTCGACTTCCTCGGCCGGCACGGATTCGGGCAGAGCTCCGAGGTCCCCACCGTCGCGACAGAGCCCGCCCCGGCCCGGTCCGGCGGCACCGCCGAGATCCGCCGCTGCCGCGCGGCGGGGGCGACCGCCGCCGAACAGGTGACGAAGGTCTACCAGCCCCTGCAGCAAGCGTGGTTCGGTGCCCTGGCCACCGCTGCGAAACGGGACTCCGCCGCCGCCCGGGCCCTGCGCGACCTGCCCGGCTGCCTCACCGAACAGGGCTACGCCGTCACTGACCAGAAGGCCTTCTTCGCGCTCGCCGACCGCCGCCTGATGAACGCCCCCGCCGCCGACCTCTCCCGCGTGAACAGCGAACTCGGCCACGCCTACGCGACCTGCATGCGCCCCGTCGAGGCCATCCGCGAACCGGCCCGCCGACACCTGCGGGAACGCTTCCTCACCGACCACGCCGAGGAGATCCGTAACCTGCGCTCCGCCCTCGTCCCGGCCCTCCACCACGCCGAGAAGCGCTACGGCGTGCCTCTCGCCTTCCCGGCACCCTGACCCGGGGCGCCCGCCCACCCCAGCACCGGAGCGGCCGACAGCTCCGGAGCATGTCCCCTCACAACCCGGGCGGCCAGGCGTGCGGGCCGTCGGCGGGCCGGATGAGCATTCCGCTGCGCGGGCGCGTGGGAATGCGGCTCAACCCTTGAAGACTGCCCAGCAATCAGAGCAAGCACCGTTGCGGTGCTAGGCCTCGTACGTCGCCGTCGTGGCGCCCGGTACGCGCCCGTCGTACGCATGTCGTTCGCCCGCCGTATGCCTTCTCCGTGTCTCATTGCGGACGGTCGTGAACACGGAGGGGTGCAATCCGCTACACGGATGGCATCCTGTGTGTCACTTCCGCCCCACCCCGAGTTGCACGCCTGGCGCCCCGGGCCGACAACGTTGTCTTCCGATGAGCCGGACCGTGCGCGCGTATGAGCGACGCTGGAGAGGTCACGTGCCCATCAGATCCCGTCCCCCCGTGTTTCACGCCATTCTTTTAGGGGCGGCCCGGCGCAGTCACCGGCCGCTGCGCGCGGCGGCCGTCGCGCTGCTCACCGGAGCGCTCGCCCTGGCCGCACCGGCCGGTGCCGGCACGGCCGCGGCAGTGCCCTTCCCCACCATGTCCGCAGCGTCCGTCGGGACATCAGGCGGCACATCAGGCGCAACGTCCGGCGGGACCTCCGACGGGACCGACTACACGAGGCTCGTCGACCCGTTCGTGTCGACCGCGGGCGACGACGGCAACGACCTGCCGGGCGCCCAGGCGCCGCACGGTCTGGCCAAGGTCAACCCGATGACCACGCCGAACCGCAACCACTCCGGGTACGACTACGACGAGGACCACATAGCCGGGTTCACCGCCACGGACCTCGACGGCGTCGGCGGCTCGGGAGGCGGTGGCGACCTGCTCGTCGTCCCGACCTCCGTCCGGTACGACAAGCGCCCCTCCCCCAGCACCTACGCCCACGCGTACGGCCACGACGACGAGACCGCGACGCCCGGGTCCTACCAGGTGGGGCTCGGTTCCGTCTCCGGAGCCGCTTCGTCGGTGACGCAGGACTCCGGCAGCGTCCAGGCCGAGGTGACCGCGACGACGCGCACGGCGCTGGAGCGGTACGACTTCCCCTCCGGGTCGGACCCCGAGCTCGTCCTGGACCTGGCGAACAACTTCACCAGCCGCACCCGTTCGACCCTGAAGGCGACGACGCTCCCGGACGGGACCACCTCGATCGGCGGGCTCATCGCCGGGTCGTTCAACGGCGCCTCGTACAAGCTGTATTACGCCGCCACCACGAACGTCCCCGTGACCTCCCTGAAGAGCTGGGGCAACGACGGCAGGCTGAGTGACGCATCCACGCAGGACGGGTCCGACACCGGCGCCGTCCTCGGGTTCGACCGGTCCGCCGGGGAGGACATCGAACTGCGCATCACGCTGTCGCCGATCAGCGCCGAACAGGCCGCGACCGACCAGCGGAACGAGGTGGGCGACCTCACCTTCGACCAGGCCCGCGAGCGGACCCGGGCGGACTGGAACCACGCGCTCGGCGCCGTCGACGTACGCGCCTCCGCGACGTCCGACCCCGGGTCGACGCTCACCCGGGAGTTCTACACGCACCTGTACCGCATGTACGCGCTGCCGGTGAACGCCACCAGCACCAGCGGGACGTACCGCGGCGTGGACGGAGCGGTGCACAAGGCGAACGGCTATACGTACTACGACGGTTGGTCCACCTGGGACGACTTCCGCAAGTACTCCGTCGAGGCGTACATCGACCCGACCACCTACCGGGACATGGTGCAGTCGCTCATCGAGCTCTTCGCCGACGCGCACACCGCAGGCAAGAGCCTCGGCAGCCTCACCCACTCGGTCCCGACCGTGCGTTGGGAGCGCTCGGCCGTCCTGGTCGCCGACGCGCTGTCCAAGGGCTACAAGAACTTCGACCGGCTCGACGAGGCCTACCCCGCGCTGATGTCGTACTCCGGGTACTACACGGGGGCGCAGCTGCGGCAGGGTTACGTCGCCGGTGATCCCGGTACGACCGTCCAGCGCGGCTACGACCAGTGGGCGCTCTCCGTCATCGCCGGCGCGCTCGGCAAGAAGGCGGACGCGCAGAAGCTGCGTACGCAGTCGACCATGGCGATCGACAACCTCGTGAAGTCCGGCGCCTGGACGGCCGGCGACGGCACCGAGGTCGGGCTGCTCACCCCGCGCGCCGCGAGCGGTGACTGGCAGAGCGCGGACTACGAGAAGTTCGAGGCGGCCGGCCTCTACCAGGGCACGCTCTGGCAGTACCACTGGTACGACGCGTACGACATGGGCGGCCTCATCAAGGCCATGGGCGGCGCGAAAGCGGGCAAGGCCGCCGTGGAGCACATGTTCGGCGAGGACTCCGGCGCCGACGACGGCTCGGCCATGCTGCACTCCAACGCCAACGAGATCGACCTCCAGGCCCCGTACCTCTTCAACTACGTCGGTGAGCCGGGCCTGACGCAGAAGTGGGTGCGGGCCGTCTACACGGGCACGACCTGGAACCGCTACATCGCGACGGGCTCCTCGAACGAAGTCCCCAGCTCCGGCGGCGAGTTCCGCCCGCCGGTCAAGACCCAGGTCTACAAGCTCTCCCCCCGGGGTTTCCTGCCGACCATGGACAATGACGCCGGCACCATGTCGACGATGTTCGTCGGCGCGGCCCTTGGCCTGTTCCCGGTGACCGCCGGTTCCAGCCAGTTCCAGATCGGCAGTCCGTTCTTCGACTCCACGACGATCCGCTACGCGAACGGCGCCCGGTTCACGGTGAAGGCCGAGGGTGTGTCGCCGAGCAACTACTACGTGCAGAGCGCGACCCTCAACGGTTCGCGGTTCGACAACACGTGGCTCGACTACTCGCAGATCGTCTCGGGCGGGACCCTGGACTTCACGATGGGCTCCAAGCCCTCCCGGTGGGGCGCGCACACCAAGCCCGCGTACTCGCTCGACACCGACTCGGGCGGCACCGGTGGCGGCACGGGAACGGACCGGGGCGACACCGTCGTCTCCGCGGCCCCGGGCTCGGTCGGCACCGGGTCGGACGGCGGCGTCGACGGCGCCCTGAAGCTCACCCTGTCCGGACCGGCGGAGTTCGCCGCCCGCAAGGGCACCAGCCTGACCAGGTCGGGGGCGGCGACCGTGACCGGCCTGCCGGGCGGGGTCACGGCGGACCTCCGCGTCAGCGGCTCGCGTACGGCGACGCTGTCGCTCACCGGCAGCGCGCGGGCCGACGCGCGCTTCGGCATCACCTTCCAGGACGCTGCCTTCGCCCACGGCGTGCGGGCCTCGACGGTGCACGGCACCGGGGTGTCCCCGACGGACCCGCTCGTCCTGTCCGCCGCCGCGGTGCATCGCGAGGCGCTCGGCGCACTCGTCGACCAGGCCGTGCTGGTGCGCGAAGGCAACTACTCCGACGGCTCGTGGAGTGTGTTCCGGTCGGCGCTCGACCGCGCGCGGACCGTCCTCGCGGACACCACTTCCGCGACGGGCACGATCATGGCCGCGGACGACGCGCTGCGGTCCGCCGTCGACGCGCTCACCATCGACGAGGGCGGCTTCGCCGTCCTCCAGGCCGAGGACCCCGACCAGAAGGAGGGCCCCGGCCTCGTGAGCGAGGCGTACTACTCGGACGGCGACCTCGGCGGCGTCACCGAGGGATCCTGGGAGCGCTTCACGAAGCTGGACTTCGGCGGGGTCGCCCCGCGCAGCGTCTCGGTCCGGTACGCCAACTCGCAGGCGGCGAACGCGAGACCGAGCAGCGTCGACATCCACGCCGGGGCGGCCGACGGTCCGCTCGTCGCCACCGTCCAGCTCCCCGGAACCGGCGGATGGCAGTACTACAGCACGGTGCGGGCGGCCGTCACCGACCCGGACGCCCTGCTGGGCGCGTCGAGCGCGACGTTCGTCTTCCACGCCCCGTCCGGGCAGCAGTGGGTGTCGAACTTCGACCGGTACCAGTTCTCTCCGTACGAGGTGTCCTCGTCCCCCTCGACCACGCTCGCCACGCTGACCGCGGCCGGCAGCACCGCGACCGGCGGCGGTTCACTCCCTCTCGACCTCGCGAACGGCATCTTCGAGAACACGACGAACGGGGCGTGGGCCGAGTGGAAGGACACCGACCTCCGCGACGGCGCCGACACGGTCACCGTCCGCTATGACAAGCCCCGGTCCCGTGCGGCGGCGGACTCGCACCTCGAACTGCGCCTCGGCTCGAAGGACGGGCCGAAGAGAGTCGACATCCCGCTCGACTACAGCGGATCGGGCTGGGGAACCGTCGCCACCACGACCGTCCAGCTCGATCCGGGCGTCTTCAGCGGCGTCCAGGACGTGTACGCCGCCTTCGTCTCCAGCACGCAGACGGCCTCCCAGCCCTACGTGGCCAACGTCTACTCACTGACACTGACTCAGGAAGACGGCGCCCCCGTGGCGTTCGATGCCACGGCGTTCCGCTCGCACAGCGGCGGCGGGCTCAAGAGCGAGCCGGTCGGCTGGAGCGGTTCGGGGTCCACCACCGACCTCGGCGGCACCTACGACGGGGCCTGGCTCGACTACGGGGACATCGGCTTCGGCGGCTCCCCGAAGAGCACCGTCACGATCACCTACGTCAACAACTCCGCCCGCTGCGGCACCGGTTCCGCCGTCCAGCTCTACCTGGACTCCTTCGACGCGGGCAGCCCCGGGACGCCGTACGCGACCGTACCGTTGCCCGTCACGGGAGCCGCGTGGTCCTCGGGAGGGACGACGAGCCTGACGCTGCCCGAGGCGATCACCGGCACGCACGGCGTCCACCTTCGGCTGGTGACGACCCCGGACGCCTCGCACCCGTACGTCGCGAACCTGGGCCGGATCACCTTCACCCACGTCGAGACGCCCGCCGTCACGGACAGGTCCGCCCTGCGCAAGGCGATCGACCGGTACGCGGGGCTCTCCGGCGACGCGGAGCGCTACGACACGATCGACTTCGGTGTGTACCGGCGCGAACTGGCCGCCGCGCGCACCCTCGCCGACGCCGACGCCGTGTCCCAGCTCGAAGTCGACACCCGGACCCGCGGCCTCACCCTCGCCGCCAAGCAGCTGATCCCGCTCCCGCGGCTGAGACTGGAGGACCTGGTCGCGACCGCGTCGGCCCTCGACGACGCCCGCTACACGGACACGTCGTGGACGGCCTTCACCGAGGCGCTCACCGAGGCGAGGACCGCGGTCGCGGACACCTCGGCCACGGACGAGACACTGACCGCGCGGTACGGCGCGCTCGACCACGCCCGGGCCGCGCTCACCACCAGGCCCAAGGCGGTACCGGCCGCGCCCGACGCCGTGTCGGCGCTCTCGTCCGGCACGAGCGTGACCGTCGCCTGGTCCGCGCCCGGGGACACCGGCGGCTCACCGGTCACCGGCTACGAGGTCACCCTCGACGACGGCCACCAGGTCGAGATCCACGATCCGGACAGCCGGCGCACGACGTTCACCCGGCTGCGGGCGGGCAGGTCGTACACGGCGCGCGTCCGCGCGGTGAACGCCGTCGGCACCTCGCGCCCGAGCCCGGCCACGGCACCCGTGGTGACCAGCGGCGGCAAGCCGCAGACGCCGGCCGTGACGGGAGTGATCACCGACGGCCGACAGGTCCGCGTGACCTGGCGGGCCGGCGGCGACGGCGGATTCCCGATCATCGGCTACACCGTGGCCCTCGACGACGGAACCACCGCACACGTTCCCGCCTCCACGGCCACCACGCTCCTCACGGCCGCCGGCAGGGCGAAGGCACACACGGCGACCGTCACCGCGGTCACCCTGGCCGGAACCTCCGCCGACAGTGCCGCGCCCGCCTCGGGAACCACAGCGGCCACGTCGGACTCCTCCGACCCGGCCTATGAGCCGTCCCCCTTCCCGGACGACGCACTGAACGCGGCCTACCCGTCGGACAGCTGGCCGACGACCGGCGACGGAAGCGACTACTTCGACGGCCTTCTCAGTGGTGCCGACGACCTGCGCACCGACATCCTCGGCGCCAACACCAAGGTGCCGAACGGCACTTCACCCACCACGGAGAACGACAGGACCGCCGTGGCCATCAACAACGCGGCCACACAGAAGGAGGTGGACCGCGCCGAGGTGGACGCGACGCACAGCGCCACCGTCACGCTGGCCGACGGACTCGGCTCCCGGCTCGGCCGGATCTACAGCGACGCCCTGAGCGGCGGCCGGCTGCCCAAGACGAGCGCTCTGTTCTCCCGGGTCACGAAGGGCCTCGACGAGGTCGACACGGCGAAGAACCACTACGGCTACCAACGCCCTTACGTGCGGCTCGGGTTCGTCGGCGCCGGCGGTGAGATCTACGAGTCGCAGGACGGCTCCTACGGCAGCCTCGCCACCAGCGGCTCGTACCCGAGCGGCCACACGTACGGCGGCTACGAAGCCGGGACCGTCCTCGCCACGCTCCTGCCGGAACTGGCACCGTCGATCCTCGCGCGCACCTCGGAGTACGGGGACAACCGCGTCGTCCTCGGATTCCACTACCCGCTGGACGTCATGGGCGGCCGCATCACCGGACAGGCCACCGTGGCACACCGGTGGGCGGACCCCGACTTCCGGAAGCTGCTGATGCAGGCCCACACCGAGATCGAGAACGTGCTGCTCGCGCAGTGCGGGACGGAGGGGTACGGGGACACGCTCGCGGCCTGCGCGGGCGACCCCTACTCCGGCCTGAGCACGACGCAGGACGTCGACCTGTACACACGGCGCCTCACCTACGGGTTCTCCCAGGTGGCGAAGGCGGGGCAGACGCTCAGGACGCCGGCCGACGCGGCGGCCCTGCTCATCACGGCCTTCCCGGACCTGACCACCGAGCAGCGCACTCAGGTCCTGGAACAGACCGCGACGGACTCCGGGTACCCGCTCGACCTCACCGCGGACGGCGGAGCGGGCTGGCAGCGGATCAACCTGGCGGCCGCGATGACGGCGCGCGTGGCCGTGGGCGCCGACGGTTCGGTCACGGTGACGAACTCCTCCGACGCCACCAGGGCGAGCGTCGCCGACGCCGACTCGATCACGGTGGGGGGCGTCGCGATCGACGGCTTCGATCCGGAGGTGTCCACGTATGTCGTCGACTGGCCGAGGAACAAGAGGATCCCGGCCGTCTCCGCCGTACCGGCCCGGTCCGGCGCCCGGGTGAGGGTCACTGTGGGCGGTTCGGTCCTGACGTCGGCCGGATCCCGGTTCACCACCCGCACCGTCCGGGTGACCTCGGCCAACGGTTCGGTCACCCGCACCTACACGGTCGGGTTCCGGCTCACCGCCCGGGACGACCGGCCGGCCGCGGCCGGCGGCGGTGACCGCGAAACCACAGGACCCGGATCGTGGTCCACCGGAGGCGGCGGAGCAGGATCCGCCGACGGCGCCCTGCTCTGGTCGCCGGAGGCGGAGTGGGCGGAGCGCGTGGGCGTCCCCGGGGCGAACGGCACGTCGTGACCGCCCGGCGAACCGTGCCCGGCACTGCCACGGCGCAGCCCCGCTGACGCTCGCCGGGCGGCGCCGAGGACGGACGGCCCCTCGGGAAGAACCCCCTGTTCTTCCCGAGGGGCCGTCCGCATACCTGCGCGGTCACGGGACAGGTGGCCCCTGGCCGTTCAGAAGCCGATGGCCTCGCGGAGCAGCAGGACGGTGCAACGCCCTGGGTGGGGTTCCGCGTTGAGGACGAGAAGGCGGTTGAGAGCGCTGGGCACCCCGTACACCTTCCTGGCGCGCTCGTCCTCCAGCGGGACGCAGTACTCGTCGACGCGGCGCAGGGCGGTGTCCAGGTCGGGCACCACCTTCTGCGCGCCGACCACCAGGATCACACGGGGCGCGGCGCCCGCGTAGGCGGGCAGTTGGCTTCCGCTGGCCGAGGCGGCGACGAGGGAGCCGGTCTCGGTGACGGCGGCGACACTGCCCACCACGACGTCGGGGCAGGCGAGCATCCGCCAGATCTCCGCCATCTGCGTCGCGCGGTCCATGGCCGTTCCGCGTTCTTTGACGGAGTCGTACCGTCCGCTGCTGTTGATGTCCTCGTCGATGCCGGACAGGCGGAGGGTCTCGCTGGCCACGGTGAACACCGTGGCGCCCTCGGGAACCAGGTCCTCGACGCGGGCGCGCGCCGCGGCGGCGTCGTCGAGGATCTCGACGTCGAAGTGCTTCTCCTTCAGTGCGGCGGCCACCCGCTCCAGTC
This sequence comes from Streptomyces sp. NBC_00328, assembly GCF_036139655.1. Lineage (NCBI taxonomy): Bacteria > Bacillati > Actinomycetota > Actinomycetes > Kitasatosporales > Streptomycetaceae > Streptomyces > Streptomyces sp. NBC_00328. Next base: position 9,341,481 of record NZ_CP108013.1, on the reverse strand, counting down.
GCTCGCCGGTCACCGGGGCGGTGAAGGGGGTCTCCGGGGTCTCCGGGCTCTCCGGTGTCGCCGGGGCCTCCGATGTCGCCGGGCTCTCCGGGTTCGAGGCAGTCATGATGTCTCCGGCCTTCCTGTCCGCTGGATGATGTGTCGGTCTCACCGCTTCGACAAGACAGCCCCGCGGAATGTGAGGCGCCGCTCCGGCCTCACATTCCGGCGCGCTGTTCTGTCGTACAGGTGAGAGCGGATGCGACCCGGTGAAAGCGGATGCGACCGAGGGAGTTGTCGACACCATGACCACCCGATCCGAGCCAGGACACGGCCGGCCCGATCCGGGCCTGGACGCGATCATGAGCGAGCGGCGTCACCTGATCAATCTCGCCTACCGGCTGCTGGGCTCCCTGACCGAGGCCGAGGACGCCGTCCAGGAGACGTACACCCGTTGGTACGCCATGTCCCGGCAGGAGCAGGACGCCATCGAGTCCCCCGGTGCCTGGCTGACGACGGTGGCCAGTCGCGTCTGCCTGAACGTGCTCGGCTCGGCACGGGCCCGGCGGGAGACGTACGTGGGCGAATGGATCCCCGAGCCGCTGCCCGGGCGCGCCGAGTGGATCAGCGGGCGGCCGGGCGGTGCGGCCGTCGACCCGGCCGATCGCGTCACCCTGGACGAGTCGGTCGGCCTGGCGTTCCTGGTCGTTCTCGAATCGATGACCCCGGCCGAGCGCGTGGCGTTCATCCTGCACGACGTCTTCTGCCACTCCTTCGCCGAAGTGGCCGGGATCGTCGGCCGTACGCCGGCCGCTTGCCGCCAGCTGGCCTCCTCGGCCCGCCGCCGTGTCCGGGCCGCGCGGCCTTCCGTCACGGCGGCGCCCCGGCGCACCGGCGTGGTCAGCGCCTTCAAGGAGGCGTGGGAGGCCAAGGACATCGACGCCCTCATCGGCCTGCTCGACCCGGACGCCGTCGCGACCGCCGACGGCGGCGGTCTCGCCCGGAGCTTCCTGGACCCCATCGAGGGCGGCGAGCGGATCGCGCACGCCTGGGCCGGGCTCGCGCACCGGAGGCCGGACGGCATGACGCTCCTGGAACGTACCGTCAACGGTCAGCCGGGCCTGGTGGCCCAGCAGGACGGTGTCATCGTGACGGTGCTGGCGTTCGAGGTCGTGGGCGACCGGATCAAACACATCTGGGTCGTACGCAACCCCGAGAAGCTGCGTCGCTGGACCACGGGCTGACTCGCCTCCCGCCCGCGACGCACGCGCGTCGCCCCGGTGCCGTCGGCCGGCCCCCCCCCGAGGCGGACCGGCCGACGGCCGCCGCTACGCCACGTGGAGGGTGTAGCGACCGGAGGTGTGCGCGGTGAGCCGCCAGCCACCGGGCCGTTCCGCCAGCCGGATGCCGGTGAGACCGCTGCCCTTGGCCTCGGGGCGGCCCCGGCCGGGAACCCACACGTCCAGCGTGCCCTCCCCGGAGCCGGTCAGCCGCAGATCCCGCTCGGTGAGCGAGGACCGCAGGGAGCTCAGATGGCCGGGAGCGCTGCGCGGGTACGCCTGGGACAGCGCCGTGGTCTCGAAGGCCGGGCTCGGCAGCGGCTTGCCGTCGGGGCAGGTGTACAACACGACGCCGCCGCCCGAGGTGGTGGCCTCGGGGTCGTTCTGCGGATCGCCGCAGGCCTTCTTCCACACCCAGATCGCCGAGCCCAGCATTTCGGTGTTCTGCCGTTCCAGGAATCGTTCGAACCGGGAGCGGAAGTCGCCGGGTTCCCCGAACCATCCCCACTCGCCCGACCACAGCGGCGCCCCGTACGCCCGGGCGGTGCGCTCGGCGGTGGCGTAGCCCTGCTCGATCGAGGTCAGGGTGATGCCCAGGCCCTGGTCCATGGTGATCGACTCGCTGTACAGGTGGGGCGAGAAGACGAGCTGCGGGTCGTCGGCGAACCCGACCGGCGGGGTGGTGTCGAAGCCGAGCCCCGACCACAGGATCGAGGGCTCGAAGAACACCAGGTGGTGGAAGCCGCCGGCCACCTTCGACTCCGCGGCCCGGATCGAGGTGATCGCCTGCTGGTAGAGGCGTCCGAGCAGGATCGAGGAGGTCACGCCCGGGGCGTCACCGGGGCCGGGCTCGTTGAGGAGGTCGTAGCCGGCGACCGCGGGGTCGTCCGCGAAGGTCTTGGCGAGGCGGCCCCACATACGGGCGAACTCGGCGCCGATGCCGTCGGTGTCGTTGTAGAGGTTGGTGAACGCCTGCTGCACATTGGGCGCCAGGTCGCGTCCGAGGAAGCCGCAGGCCTTGGCGCCGTCGGTGCGGGTCGCCCACTTCGGGGCGCCGTCGTTGCCGAACTCCGGTGAGGCGTTGGCCCTGCACCGTGTTCCCGGCGCCGCGCCGACGTACTTCGAGAAGGTGTCCTGGTGGATGTCCAGGACGGTGTGGATGCCGTGGGCGGCGGCCTGGTCGACCGCGGTGCGCACCCGCGCCAGATACGCCTCGTCGAAGACGCCCCGCTTCGGCTCCAGGGCCGACCAGGACAGGGCCAGACGCTGGACGTCGAACCCGTACCGTTCCATCCGGGCGTAGTCGGAGTCCTCCAGCGGCCACACCGTGGCCTTGGCCGGGTCGGGCTGTCCGTAGTCGATGAGCTGATTGACGTTCACGCCGCGGAGCAGCACCTGCCGCCCCTCGCTGTCTCCGATGACCGGGGCCTGTCCGTCGCGGCGCAGCACGCTCAGCGGCAGCAGCTCGTTCCGGTCGCGGCCCGCGGCCTGCGCCTGCGCGCCGACGGGGGCCACCGCCGGTCCCGGGGCCAGGGTGCCCGCGGCGAGCGCCAGTACGGCGGCCACCGCGACGGGTGGCGCCCACCGGACGGCCCAGGCGAGGCCGCCGCGCTCGGCCGAGGGCTCCGTCCGGCGCCGCCACGCCAGCTCCGCGACCCAGGGCACGCACACGACGCCCGCGCACACGCCCGCGGTCACACCCTCCGCGACCCGAACGAGCACGGACGCGACCGGGAACAGCGCCCCGCCGAAACCGTTCAGGCACCCGTCGAGAATCCACAGGGGGGCGAACCCGAGAACGCCCGCCGCGGTGAGAGTCGTCGCGATCGACCAGAGCGTCACCCCGGTACGGGCACGGGTCAGCCCGGGCGCCACCACGCGGCGCCAGAGCGCGACACCGGCGAACACCGCCGCGACGCCGGTGACCAGCGTCGCCGCCACGCGGCCGCCGGGTATCGGTCCCGCGGCCCAGGCGAACGCGCCGGTCCCCGCCTGGAGCGCGACGGCGGCACCGGCAGGCAGCCAGGCGAACCCGGCGACCGAGTCGAGACGGGCGCGCGATGCCCCCGCGGCACGCTCGGTGCGCCGGCCGCGCTCACCGGCCTCGGCGACCTCGACGGCCTTGCCACCTATGTCGGCCTTGGCACCCTCTTCGGCCTTGGCACCCTCTTCGGCTTTGCGAGCCTCGGCGCCCTCGCCGGCCTCGTTGCCCCTGTCACCCTCGCCGGCCTTGCGGCGCAGGCGCCACACGCCGATCCGGTACGCCGACGCCGTCAGGCCCGCGACCAGCGGCCCGAACACGGCGTACTTCGCGCCGGTCAGACCGCACTCGGCGAGCAGTGCCCCGACCGTCGGGAAGATGTGCAGCCCGGCCGGTCCGGCGATCGCCAGCAGCAGCACGCTGTAGGCCAGTTTGGCCAGGAACGCCACCAGGATCAGACTCGACCAGACGGCGCCGAAGACCCATCGTGCCCTCGCTCCGGGGGCCGCGGCGCGCACCAACCCGTGGACGGCCGCCGCGCCGCCTCCGATCAGCAGGGGCAGGAACACCACGGTGGCCCAGGCAGGGCTCGTGGCGTTGCCGGGTACGAAACCCGCGTCCAGCCAGTTCTCCGGAGCGAACAGTCCGGTCCCGTCGGCATAGCCGAGGGCGGCACAGAGCACCACGAGTACGACCGCGGTGGTGAGGGACGCGATGCGGGCAAGCCGACGGCCGCCGCGCTGATCATCGGCAAGGAGCATGGATGGAGAACATAGGGCAGTCCGAAGGTCGCACGGAAGGCCTGTGAGCAGGAATTTCTCCGGAACCGCGGGGCGCGGACGGGTCCGGACGGCGCGGTGACGCCGGGCTGCTCGACCGAGGTGTTCCGCCGGGAGCGATACGAAGATCCGAACTCCCGCCGTGGGCCTGGGAGTCATCGGACCGGGGCTCGTCCTTTCCCGGAGCCGATGCCTCGCGGGCGGCCCGCGCCGTCCGTCCGAACGTCGCATCACCCACGCCACCGCCGCTGGTCACGATTTGGCTGCGACGCTCGACGGGCGGGCCCCGTGCGCCGTCCGTCCGCCGGTTCTCGGCGTCCCCGCCAGGTCACGGGCGGGGACGCCGCCGGGCCACCTGCCCCGAACCGTCGCAGCGTCCAGGTCGGGGACAGCGGGTGGGGAGTCCCTCACCCGCCCCGTCGCGGTAGGTGTTCCAGTCGCTGGGGTATTTCAGCCGCGGGGGTGTTCCAGCCGCGGGGGGTGTCTCAGTCGAGACAGAACTCGTTGCCCTCGATGTCCTGCATCCCGATGCAGGACTCGTTCTTGTCATCGGCAAGGAGTGTTCGCACGTGTACCGCGCCGAGCGCGATCAGACGTGCGCATTCGGCCTCGAGGACGGCCAGCCGCTCATCACCCACGAGGCCGGTCCCGACCCGCACGTCGAGATGCACCCGGTTCTTGACGACCCTGCCCTCGGGAACGCGCTGGAAGTACAGGCGCGGGCCGACGCCGGTGGGATCGGCGCACGCGAACCAGGAGCCCTGCTCCTCCGGTGGCAGCGAGCGACCGTAGTCGTCCCACGTGGCGAACCCCGCCGGCGGCGGCGGTACGACGTAGCCCAACACCTCGCACCAAAAACGGGCGACGCGCTCGGGTTGCTCACAATCGAAGGTGACCTGGAACTGCTTGACGGAAGACATCGGCACACCGTAACAGGGCACATCGATGGCTCAAGTCCCGCCAGGAACCGACACGTTGACACGACGACGGGGCCAACTCACGGAGTTGTGTCCCCATTCCCTCCCGGAATTGTCCGTGATCCGTAACAGACGCATCCTCCGGCCCTCGCCGCTCGTCCTGCCAAGTGGTCGGAAGGCGGCCGAGGAACTGCGGGAGAGCGGGGCGGACATGGCACGGCACGGCAGCAGGCGGGGCTGGTACGGCAAGGTGGCCGGGGCGGCACTCGGGGTGACGTTGCTGGCCGCCGGCGCCTCGGTGTGGACCGCGCAGGCCGGTGCGGTGCGCGACACGACGCCCCGGCCGGCCGCGTCGGCCGAGCAGGCCGCGGTCAAGCCGGTGGCGGTGACCATCGTGCACGCCTCGGACAAGGGCGCGCGCGGGGTCAACATCACCATCGACGACGGTCCCGACCCGGTGTGGACCCCTCAAGTGCTGGACGTGCTGCGCGAGTACGGAGTGAAGGCCACCTTCTGCATGGTGGGGACCCAGGCGCAGGCCCATCCGGACCTCGTGAAGAAGGTGGTCGCGGCCGGACACCGGCTGTGCGACCACTCGGTGTCGCACGACACCACCATGGACGCCAAGTCCCAGGCCTACCAGTCGCAGCAGATACTCGACGCCGAACGCATGATCACCAAGGCGTCCGGGGGCGTACGGCCGATGTACTACCGGGCGCCCGGCGGGGCCTTCACCCCGTACAGCCGCAAGCTGGCCGCCACCCGGGGCATGCGGCCGCTGGGCTGGAACGTGGACTCCAAGGACTTCGAACGACCGGGCACGGACGCCGTCGTCGCCACCGTCGAGCGGGAACTGCCCAACGGACCGACGATCCTCTTCCACGACGCAGGGGGCGACCGCTCCCAGACCGTCGAGGCCCTGCGCCGGATCCTCCCCTGGCTGAAGGAGCAGGCCCACACCTTCGGCTTCCCGGTGCGCTGACCCGGGGCCGTGGAGGGTTGCACGACCTCCAGTTCGCCCGGACAGCCCCATTCACCCTCACCACTCAGGGCCCGGGGCCGGGGCCGGCCGTCATGGTCCGACCGGCCGCGGCCGGTCACCCACCCCGGCCATCACAGCAGCCGCCCGGAAGCCGTCGGCTTCCGGGCGGTCGAGTCGGTCAGGGGCGCGGCCGGGCCGTGCACGGCGGATCAGCCCCGCTGCGTCCCCGGCGGGAGGGCCAGGCCGGCGGGTGCGCCGGACCAGGCGTGCTCGGCCGCGGCGGGCGGGCCGGGCTGCCAGGCGTGCTCGGCCGCGGCGGGCGCCGAGGCCTTGAGGGGCGGCATCACCCGCTGCAGGTCGCTGCGAATCCGCTCGGCCTCACCTCGGACCTGCGCGGGGACGTCACCGCGCTCCGCGACGAGCTGGCGGTAGATCGGGGCTTCCTGGAACACGGACAACGCGTCCTTCCTCTCGGGGCCTCGCGCCGGACACGGAGGCGGTTGCCGAGTGTACGGGCCTCACGGCACCCTCCTGGCCGACACGGGACGCCTACGGCCCCACCGCACCCTTGGCGGGGCGTTCCCGAACGGTCCCGGGGCTGTTCCTCGCACCCCTTCCGCTCCCAACAGGCCGCACCGGAGCGCCCCTTCGGCCCCGCCCGATTTCTCCTCCGGCGGCGAATGTGCATCCGGCCACACCGGTGCCGGCACGAGCCCGATCCGGACCGTCACCGCGGGGGTGACGGTCCGGGTCCCGCGGGTGCTGTCGCGCGGATCACGGAACGCGTCAGCCCGTGTTCACGGCGCCGGTCAGGGCTTGGCCGAGTACACGACCCCGGCCAGGTTCCGGGCGGCGGAGCCCCAGACCTGGTCGTAGTACGAGGTGTCGCCGCCCAGGGTGTAGAGCAGATAGGCGGTGGTGACGCCCTGGGTGAGCTTCTGCTGTGCGGCGCGGGTGATCGATCCGCTGTCGCAGCCGATCCCCCAGCTGTCGACGAAGCCGCAGTGGAAGCCGCCGGTGATGACACGCAGTTGGGTGGGGGTGGGCTTCGCGTCGTACATCTTCTGCTGGTTGTCGGCGACCCCCGCGATGCCGTCCTGGCTGCCGCCCACGTACTGGGCGGGAATGCGCAGGGTGCCGGAGGCCGTGACCGCCGACGGGTTGGTCTCGGCGGCCGCCAGGGTGGAGACACTCTTGACCGCCGTGCTGCGGCTCGCGGCCAGCAGTGCGGCGCCGCCGCCCATGGAGTGTCCGGAGAGCCCGAGGCGGGCCGTGTCGACCGTGCCGGCGAAGCGGGAGCCGGTCGTGGCGTTCTGGGCGGTGAGCCAGGTCAGGGACGCGTTCAGATCGTCGGCGAAGTCCGAGTGGCTCGGGAAGAGGCCGCCCTGGGACTTCGGCGTGACGGTGATGAACCCCCAGGACGCGTAGTGCCGCAGCAGTGACTCGTATTTGGAGACGTCCTGGAAGAAGCCGTGCCCGAAGGCCAGGCCCGGGTGGGCTCCGGCGGCGACGGGCGCGTTGGCACCGGCGGTGGTGCCCGGGTACCAGACCCGCGCGCTGAAGGAACGGCCCGACGCCGACACGGTCACATCGGTGTACGCGACGGCTTGGGTACCGGGCGCCGAGGGGTCCGCCGCGGCGGCGGGCAGGGGCGCGGCCGCAGGTGCGGCGGCCGCGGCGGGGACGACGGCGAAGGCGGCCGCCGCGGTCAGCAGCAGCGCCGGCACGGCCCGTAACAGTCCACGGAACACGAGTTCACCTTCTCTTGTGGGGGGAAACATTGTTTCCCCAACAGAGCAGAAATGCGCGTACATGACAAGACCTTCGCACCCTTGGGGTTGTTTCGCTCCATGGAACAGCGTTGACATCAATGAAACGAGAGGAGTATCAAAAGGGTGGGACTCCCGCTCGCCCGACGCCTTCGGAGGACAGGTAGTGGAAGATCTCCCGGCACATCTGCGGTCCGTCCCGGACGGCCGGCACTCCGCGCGCTCCATGGTCGCGGGGCTGCGCCACTGGGCGGTCGCCGCGCCCACGCGGACGGCCGTCGTGGACGGCACCCGGCGTCTGAGCTTCGCCGCCGTGCACAGCCGCTCCAACCGGCTGGCGAGCTCACTCCTCGCCGCCGGCCTGAACCCCGGCGACCGCGTCGCCGTCCTGCTCGGCAACCGGCTCGAGTACCCCGAGATCGCGGCGGCCCTCGGCAAGGCGGGCCTGGCGATGGTGCCGATCGGTGTGCGCCAGACGGTCCCGGAGATCGCGTTCATCACCGGGCACAGCGGCGCCCGCGCACTCGTCGTGCAGCACGACCGCTCCGAGGAGGTGTGCGCGGCCGTCTCCGTGGACGTCGTTGTGCGGGTCGGAGGGCCGGGACCGGGGCGCGCCTACGAGGAAGTCCTCACACGGGGCCGTGACGTGGATCCCCGCATCGCGGTCGCCGGGGACGACACGTTCTGTGTGCAGTACACGTCGGGGACGACCGGGCGGCCCAAGGGCGCGCTCCTCACCCACGCGGCCCGCGCGCTGACGGCCGAACTGTCGGCGTACGAATGGGGCTTGGGCGAGGCACGGGTCAGCGTCGCCGTGGCGCCCATGAGCCACGGCGCCGGATTCATGTTCGGCTACGCTCCCCTGCTCACCGGCGGAACGGTGGTGATGCTCCCCCGCTGGGACCCCGGGCATCTGCTGGACCTCGTCTCGCGAGAGCGCGCCCAGTCCGTCTTCCTGGTGCCGACCCACGCCCAGGCCGTACGGGACCTGGGCAGTGAGGGACCGCAGGCCCGGGACCTGTCGTCCCTGGACACCCTGTACTTCAACGCGGCCGCGCTCCCCGTCCCGCTCAAGGAATGGGTGCTGGACTCCTTCCCGCAATGCGGTGTGCACGAGTTGTACGGGTCGACCGAGGGCGGTGTGGTGACCGACCTGCGCCCCGCGGACGCGCGCCGCAAGGCCGGTTCGGTGGGCCGGGCCTGGTTCCGCACCCGGCTCAGGATCCTCGGCGACGACGGTGCCGAGGTCCCAGCAGGCGTACCCGGCGAACTCTTCAGTCACTCGCCGTTCCTGATGAAGGGCTACCTGGACGACCCCGGGGCGAGCGCGGCCTGCCGCACCGCCGACGGCTTCCTGAGCGTCGGCGATGTCGCGACGATGGACGAGGAGGGCTATGTCCGTATCGTCGACCGCAAGAAGGACGTGATCATCTCGGGCGGGCTCAACGTCTATCCGCGCGAGGTGGAAGAGGCCTCCCTCGCGCATCCGGGCGTGGCCCAGTGCGCTGTGGTCGGGGTGCCCGACCCCCTCTGGGGCGAGGTGGTCACCGCGTACGTCGTTGCGCCGGCCGGCGCCGCGCCCATCGGCGTCGATGAACTCGCCCTGTTCCTGCGACCGTTGCTCGCCGGCTACAAACTGCCGCGGCAGGTGCGCACGGTGGCGGCGTTGCCGCGCAACTCCGCCGGCAAGGTCCTCAAGCGCGAACTGCGCGCGGCCGCCGTCCCGCGGACGCCGTCACCGCGGCACCCGCCACCCGTTCCTCCCCGGTGACCCCCGTTCCCGTCGGCAATCACACCCGACCCGCCCGGGGACAGCCCCCGCGGCGCCAAGCGAAAGGCGGTGGCGCGGTGCGCCCGCACGTCGAGCTGATCCACGAGGACGACTACGTCTGGCATCCGGCCGAACTCCCGCACACCGTCGGCGAGGTGCGCGAGCGGCGGCTCAGCAGTGACGAGGAGGACGGCTCGGCCGCCCTGTCGCTGGCCTTCGACTCCGCGGCGCACCGTCCGGCCGGGGTGCCGTCCGCGGACACCGAGTTCTTCGTCCTCGAAGGGCGGTTGCGGCACGGCGCCACGGACCTCGGGCCCGGGGGCTATCTGCACGTACCCAAGGGCGTCCCCATGCGGGAGTTGTCGGCCGAGGCGGGCAGCCGGGTGCTTCACTGGCGGGAGTACGGCCCTTCGGACTTCGAGCCCGGCGGCGCGCGGTGGGCGGATTCGTCCGGCGACGTGACCGAGTGGGACTCGGCGGCCATGGAGTGGGTCACGGCGCCGACCGACGGCCCGCTGACCCCGCTGTACATCAAGCTGCTGCACCGCGACGAGAAGACCGGCTTCTACACCCGCCTCGTCCTGGCTCCGAAGGGCTGGACGGACCACCGGCTCGCGCACCACCCGTGCTACGAGGAGTTCTACACACTGTCCGGACGGATGGCCTACAACTTCGGGGACATCGACCCGGGGACCTACTGCTTCCGCCCGGCCTTCGTGAAGCACGGTCATTTCGTGGCGGAGGAGGACACGACGTGGATCATCCGCTCCGACGGCGAGCTCATCAACTGGTACACGACCGACGAGTGGATCAAGTGGGGCGGCGACGCCGAGAACTACGAGCCGCACCAGGCGCCGGTGCCCTCGACCCTGCCGATACGGTCCCGCTCGCGGGGCGTATGGGACAACGACGGCATGTGAGCGCGTGAGCGATGCGGGGCCGCGCCCGAATCGGTTCCGGACGCGGCCCCCACGCTCTCACCTGGGGAGGTACCGGCCCGACGGGGTTCCTTGGACACGGCCGTCCCGGTAGGCGATCCGGCCGCCGACCACCGTGGCCCTGGGCCAGCCGCGGAGTTCGACGCCGTCGAAGGGGCAGTGGTCCTGTCCCGAGAGCAGCAGGTCGGCGCTGACCGTGCGGGTCTCGTCGAGGTCCACGACGACGAGGTCGGCGTCGGAGCCGACCATGAGGGACCCCTTGCGGGCGAGGCCGTAGGCCGCCGCCGGGCCGGCCGAGGCCAGTTCGGTGATCCTGCGCAGCGGGATCCCGCGCCGGTGGTGGCCCTCCGAGAGGAGGACCGGGTAGAGCAGCGCCGTACCGCCGAAGCCGGGCAGTGCGGGCCACAGCGCGTCGCCCTTGTTCTCCTCCATGCAGCAGGCGTGGTCGGAGGCCACCCAGTCGACGGTGCCGTCCACGACCCCCGCCCACAGGGCCTCGTTGTCGGCCCGGGTGCGCACCGGCGGGTTGACCTTGGCCCCGAGGCCACGGCCCGCCGCGTCCAGACTCTCGTGGTCCAGGCAGAGGTGGTGCAGCGTGACCTCCGTCCGCAGGTCGCCGCCGGGCGCCGCCGCGCGGGCGGCCCGGGCCGCGTCCAGGGCCGCCGCGCTCGACAGGTGCAGCAGATTCACGGGGCAGCCGGTGGCCCGGGCCAGGGTCGCCGCCTCCGCGATGGCCACCTGCTCGGTCAGCGGCGGACGGCCCTCGCTGTACGCCCGGAGGGTCTGGGGATCACCGTCGCGGCGCACCCGGTCGATGAACAGGCGCATCAGCTCGGACTGTTCGCAGTGCAGGGAGAGGGAGACCCGGCCGTCGGGGCGGGCGGCCCCGACGGCGGCGACGGCCTCCATGAGCTGGTAGAGGTGACCGAGGTCGTACTCCTCGCCCTCCCCCGTCATTCGAAAGCCGCGCGCGTCGCGTGAGTCGGCGGAGAGGTTGAACCCCTTGTAGAACATGTAGTACTTGAATGAGGCGACCCCGTGACCGTCCAGCAGGGCGGGGACTTCGCGCACCTGCGCCGTGTCCATCGGAGCGAGGTGGAAGCCGTAGTCGGTGTGACACTGCCCCTCGACGGCTTCGAGGACCTCGGGGAAGATCTCCGCGTACGGGCCCGTGCGGTTGAGATAGTGCTCGCCGGTGCGGAAGTACGACAGCACGGTGGTGGCGCCTCCGACGAGGGAGGACCGTGTCTCCTCGAACGCGTCCTGGGCCAACGGACGGTAGATGCCCAGATGGAAGTGGGCGTCGACCGCGCCCGGCAGGACCACCCGGCCGGCCGCGTCGAGCACTTCCTCGGCCTCCGCCGTGGGCAGGTCGTCGGCGAGCGCCGTGATCACGCCGTCCCGGACGCCCAAGTCGGCGCGTATCTCGCCCACATGGGGCTGGACGAGCGTCCCGTTCCTCACGATCAGGTCGTAGCGTGCCATGTCGGCCGGACGGTCTCCGTGTACCGGACCGCTTCCGTGGAGCGCGGACGGCGGACCGCGGCGCTTCCCCGGTTCGCCCGGGAGCCGTCCGCACCCCCTTTCCCGGATAGAGGAACCGATGGGGAAACACTGTTTCTCTTTCGTGGGTCTGGGTCGCATGCTAACTTTTCGAAACGGCGTTCCACAAGGAGAAACATCCGTCGATCCGAAGGGTGTGAGCCACAGTGCCGTTCCCCTCCCCCGATCCTGGCGGCGCACCGCCCGGCCCACTGCACGGGATCACCGTCCTGGACTGCGCGACGCTGTTCGCCGGTCCGCTGGCGGCCACCGTTCTCGGAGACTTCGGCGCCGACGTGATCAAGATCGAACACCCTTCCCGGCCCGATCCCTCCCGTACCCACGGTCCGTCCCGCGACGGCACCGGGCTGTGGTGGAAGATGCTCGGCCGCAACAAACACACCGTCACCCTCGACCTGTCCCGAGCACGTGGCGCCCGGATCCTGCTGCGGCTGGTCCGTGAAGCGGACGTCCTCATCGAGAACTTCCGGCCCGGGACGCTCGAACGCTGGGGCCTGTCGCCCACCGCCCTGCATGCCGCGAACCCCGGCCTGGTGATCGCCCGCGTCACCGGCTTCGGCCAGTTCGGCCCCTACGCGGCACGGCCCGGCTTCGGAACCCTCGCCGAATCGATGAGCGGACTGGCCGCCGTCACCGGGCAGCCGGACGGCCCGCCCACCCTCCCGCCGTTCGGACTCGCCGACGGTGTCACCGCCCTCGTGACCGCGGCGGCGGTACAGACCGCGCTCTACCACCGCGATGTGCACGGCGGCGGCGGACAGGTCGTCGATCTCGCCATCATCGAGCCGCTGCTCACCCTGCTCGGCCCGGCGCCCCTCGCCTACGACCAGCTGGGCACCGTGCCACGGCGCACCGGGAACCGCTCCGCGCACAACGCCCCCCGCAACATCTACCGCACCCGGGACGGCGGTTGGGTGGCGGTCAGCACCTCGGCGCAGGCGGTCGCCGAGCGGGTGATGCGGCTCGTGGGACACGGCGAGGTCGTGCGCGAGCCCTGGTTCGGCTCCGGGGCCGGCCGGGCCGCCCACGCCGACCTGCTCGACTCCCAGGTCGCCGGCTGGATCGGCGGACGGGACCGGGCCGAGGTGCTCAAGGCGTTCGAGGCCGCCGACGCCGCCGTCTCCCCCGTGTACGACATCGCCGACGTCTTCGCCGATCCGCAGTACCGCGCCCTCGACACCCTCACCACGGTCCAGGACCCGGAGCTGGGTCCGCTGCGTATGCAGAACGTCCTGTTCCGGCTCTCCGCCACCCCCGGCAGCATCCGCTGGACCGGCAGACCGCACGGCCAGGACACCGACCGTGTCTACGGCACCCGGCTGGGACTCACCGCGGCCGAGCTCGACACCTTGCGAAGGGAGCGGGTCATTTGACCGTCCATCAGCCCTGGGACGCCCTGTCCGGCACACGGGTCCTCGATCTGGCCCATCCGATGCGCCGGGGCATGCCGCAGTCCCCCAACCACCCTCCGTACCGGATGCTCCTGGAGCGCCGTCACGGTGATCTGGTACGGCCCGACGGCGGATCGGCGGCCAACGAGATCGTCATCACCGGCGGACACGTCGGTACGCACATCGACGCGCTGGCCCATGTGTCACGGGACGGACGGCTGCACGACGGGTCCGAGGCCGCGACCGCCCAGTCCGCGACGGGGTTCTCCCGGCTCGGCATCGAGGAGTTCACCCCCTACGTCGGGCGGGCCGTCTTCCTCGACATCGCCCGGCTGCACGGGGTCCCCGTCCTGCCGCCCGCCCACGAAGTCACCGTCGGGGAGCTGGAGGACGCCGTGAAGGAGGCACGGACCGAACCTCGGCCGGGTGAGGCCGTGCTGATCGGCACGGGGTGGTCGCGGCACTGGGACGATCCCGAGGTATTCACCGGCCAACTGGGCGGAGCTCCGGGGCCGGGTCCGGCGGCCGGGGAATGGCTGGCCGAGCGCGGACCGCGTCTCGTGGGCGGGGAGACGCTCGCCTTCGAGCACATCCCGGCGGGGAGCGGACACGCCGTACTGCCCGTGCACGGGCGCCTCCTCATGGACGCCGGCATCCACATCGTGGAGACCATGCGGCTGACCGGTCTCGCGGAGTCGCGGACCACGGAGTTCCTGCTGGTGCTCGCCCCACTGCCCCTGGCGGGCGCCACCGGCTCCCCGGTACGGCCGCTGGCCGTCCTGGCCGCGGAGGACACCGCATGACGGGCACGGAACACGGACCCGGCGTCCGGCGGACCTCCGGTACACGCCGGCCGGACGCCAGGGCCGATACAGGCCTCGGGCGAGCCGTCGCCGGCACGGACGACGACGCGCCCCAGGGTTCGGCGACCGCTTCGGGGGACGCGTACCCCACGTCGACCGGCTCGGACGACGCCCTCCTCACGCACCGGGGAACCGGCGAAGGCAGCGGATCCGGAAGGGAGTTCGTCGGGCCAAACGACAGACTCCACCAGGCATCGCCGACCGGCTCGGACGACGCGTGCCCCACCTCGACCGGCTCGAGCGACCGGCACCTCACACACCGGGGAACCGGCCAACACGCCGGATCCGGAACGGGGTTCGCCGCGCGGCTCGCCGACTTCGCCGCGCGGTGCCGCGACGGGATCCCGCCGGCCGTGGCCGAGGACGCCACGGCCCGGATCACCGACGCGCTCGGCAACTGCCTGGCCGCGCTGGGCCCTTACGTGGGCGACGAGACGTCCGGAGGCCCGCACGAGGCCGCGCTGACCGCGGCCCGGCGGGCCGGTGGAAACCCGGAGTCCACCGCCATCGGCAGCGGGGCACGACTTCCCGCCGACCGCGCGGCACTGGTCAACGGGACCCTGGCGCACGCGCTGGACTTCGACGACACGCACCTGCCCTCCGTGCTCCACCCCACCGCGGCGGTCCTGCCCGCCGCGCTGGCCGCCGCCGAGGCGAGCGGCGCGGACGGGCCGCTGGCGGTGGCCGCCCTGGCCGCGGGCGGTGAGATCTGTGTACGGCTCGGCATGGCGTCCTACGATCCCCGGCTGCGCAACTCGGTCTTCTTCGAGAAGGGCCTGCACGCCACGTCCATCTGCGGAACCGTGGGCGCCGCCGTAGCCGCCGGCCTCGCCCTCGGACTGACCTCGGCGCAGCTCGCCGACGCGATCGGCATCGCCTGTTCGATGGGCGCGGGTGTCATCGAGGCCAACCGCACCGGCGGGACGGTGAAGCGGATCCACTGCGGCTGGGCGGCGCACTGCGGTGTGAGTGCCGCGCAGCTGGCCGTCGGCGGCGTGACCGGCCCGCCCACCGTGCTGGAGGGGCGGTTCGGCTTCCTCACGGCGTTTCTCGGCGACCGCTGGGACGCGGGCCCGCTGCTCACCGGTCTGGACGCGATGGACGACGCCGCGCGGTGGGAGTACCCGCGCACGGTCTACAAGCCGTACCCCTCCAACCACTTCACCCATCCCGGGATCGACTGCGCCCTGGCGCTGCGCGCCGACGGACTCGATCCGGCGGACGTGGTGGCGGTGGAACTCGGCGTGGCCGCGGCTCCGCGCCGCACGATCGGGGAGCCCCGTGAGCAGAAGGTCCGGCCCTCCTCGCCGTACCACGCGAAGTTCTCGGGCCCCTACACCGTCGCCTCGGCGCTGCTCGCCGACTGGGACCGAGGCCCGGGGGTCCAGCTGCGGGACTTCACCCCGGAGGCGTTCACCGACCCTCGGCGGCTGGCGCTGGCCGCACGGGTGGAGGTGGTGTCCGACGCGCGGTGCGACGCCGAGTTCCCCCACGCCCTCGGTGCCGTGCTGCGGGTGCGGACGCGCGGCGGGGCCACGCTTGAACACCGGGTGGCCTCCTCCCGAGGCGGACCCGGAAGCCCCCTGACCGCGGCGGAGCTCGCCGAGAAGTTCCGGACCGGCGCGGAGCCGTCACTGGGCGCGGAGCGAAGCGGCCGACTCGCGGCGATGGCGGCCGCGTTGCCGGGCGCCGGACCGGGCTGTGTGACGGATCTGCTGAGCCTGACAAGGATCTGACCGGGGCTCCCCCGGCGCCGCGGGCCTGAACCGGCCCGCTTCAGGCCCGCTGTTCGGGCACCGCGGCCAGCACCCGGCGTGCGGCGCGCACGACCGCCTCGTCGACCATCCGTCCGTCGGCTCCGGTGACGACGGCGAGGCCCGAGCGCGCCGCTTCCTCGAAGCGGTCGACCAGAGCCCGGGCCGCCGACACCTCCTCGGCGGACGGAGTGAACACCTCGTGCACGACGGGGATTTGATCGGGGTGGATGCATGCCCTGGACCGGTAGCCGAGGCGGCGCAGTGCGCGTGTCGAGGCCAGCAGCGCCTGCGTGTCACGGAAGACCGTGCTCACCGGGCCGACGGGCGGCGCGATCCCGGCCGCCGCACTGGCGAGGACGAGGGTGGTCCGCACGACCAGCAGTTCCGACCGGTCCTCGGAAGACGGTTCCATGCCGAGTTCGGCGCACAGATCGGCCTCACCGGCCTGGAGGTGGGCGACGCGCGGCGCGGCGGCCAGGGCGGGCGCGTTCAGGACGGCGGCCGCCGTCTCCAGCAGGGGTGAGAGCGCGATCCGGCCCACCGTGAGACCGAGTTGCGCCTCCCGCTCGGTGAGGACGTCGTGGAACGCCGATACGGCGCCGGGGTGCGGGCATTTGGCGAGGCACAGGCCGCGCAGCGCCGGGCAGACGAGGGCGGCGGCCTCGCGCAGTCCGTCGGGGCCGGGGTTCACCCGCACCCAGACGCTGGTGGCACCGTCCGGCGGCAGTGCCTCCAGCCAGGTGCGTACGGCGCGCAGCGCGGCCCTCTTGGCCGCGGGGGCGACCGCGTCCTCGAGGTCGACGATGAGCGCGTCGGCGCCCCGGCCGAGCGCCTTGGCGAGCATGCGGGGGCGGTCGCCGGGGACGTACAGATAGGAGCGGGGCGCGCGGTCCGACGGCGTGGGGCCGGTCATGCCGGAGTCAGCCGATCGTGGTGGTGTGCGCGGACAGACCGCGGGCGACGACCGTGCGCATGATGTCGTTGGTCCCCTCGCCGATCGCCATCAGTGCGGCGTCGCGGTAGAGGCGTTCGACGACGAACTCCTTGGAATAGCCGTAGCCGCCGTGCAGGCGCATGGCGTCGAGCGAGGCGCGGATCGCGGTCTCCGAGGCGAACAGTTTCGCCATGCCCGCTTCCGTGTCGACCCGCCGGCCCTCGTCCGCCCGGCAGGCCGCCCAGTACACCAGGAGGCGGGCGGCCTGGAGTTCGGTGGCCATGTCGGCGAGGCGCAACTGCACGGCCTGGAAGTCGTGCACGGGCCGTCCGAAGGCGTGCCGCTGCGCGGTGTACGCGAGGGCGGCGTCGTAGGCGGCCTGCGCGATGCCGACCGAGCGGGCGGCGACGTTGATACGGCCGGTCTCCAGCCCCGACAGGGCCTGTTGCATGCCCCGGCCCTCGACTCCGCCGAGCAGCGCGGTGGCGGGGACACGCACCCCGTCCAGGCGCAGTTCGCAGGACTCGGTGCCTTTGTAGCCGAGCTTGGGAAGGTCTCGTTCCACCGTGAAGCCGGGGGTCGCGGTGTCGACGAGCAGCAGGCTCATGCCCCGGTGGGCGGGCTCGGCGTCGGGGTCGGTCTTCACGAGTACGGGCAGCACGTGGGCGTGCCGTGCGTTGGTGATCCAGGTCTTGGATCCGTGGACGACGTAGTCGTCGCCGTCGCGGCGGGCCGTGGTGCGGATGCCCTGGAGATCGGTGCCGGCGTCGGGTTCGGTCAGGGCGATGCCGCTGCGCCACTCGCCGTCGGCCAGCCGGGGAAGGTAGTGCTCCTTCTGCTCCGGCGTCCCGTGCCGGGCCAGGATCCAGCAGGCCAGGGAGTGGGAGCCGAGGATTCCGGCGATGCCCATCCAGCCCCGGGAGATCTCCTCGAAGACGAGGGCGAACGACACCATGTCGGCGGCGAGTCCGCCGTACTCCGCCGGGACGGTCAGGCCGAACAGGCCCATCTCCCGCATGCGGGCGACGATTTCGGTGGGATACCGTCCGGAGTCCTCCCACTCCTGGGCCACGGGTTCGATCTCCTTGGCGACGAAGTCGCGCAGGGTCCGGCGGAACAGCTTCTGCTCGGGCGTCAGGGTGAAGTCCACGGCTCAGGGCTCCGGTTCGGCGGGCGGCGGTGGCGCCGCGTGCGGCGGGTCGGTGAACGGCGTGCCGGGCACGGCGGCCCAGGAGGCCGCCGGGTCCCCGGTGGGACGGAACACGGGCAGCATCCTGCCGTCGGGCAACGCCCGCCAGGTCAGCCGCAGCGACTGACCGCACAGCAGGGCCTCGTGGTCCCCCACCAGCGGGGCGAGGAGCACCGGGCCCTCGGTCAGCCGGGTCCGCCCGAGCGCGTACGGCACCGGGCGGCCGGGCGGCGCGCGGTGCACGACGGTGAAGGTGTCGAGGACCGCGGTTCCGGCGACCGGGACGAGCCGGAGCCCGCGGGTGGCTCCGCAGGCGGTGCACAGGACGCGGGGCGGATGCTGTGCGTGACGGCAGTCGTCGCAGCGCTGGACGGTGAGCCGTCCGGTCCGCGTGGCGTCCCACCAGGCCCGGGTGACGGCGTCGGCGGGCGCGGGAAGGGGTCCGTCCCACGGCGGGGTTTGCGTCCCGCGGTGAGTCCCGCCGGTGAGCCCGGAGGGCGGCCTCGTCCCCGGCCGCGGGGGGTCCGGGGTCCGCGGAGGCTCGGGTGAACCGGGTCGGCGTTCGGGTGCGCCGGGCGGGAGCTCGGCCACGCCGGTCCACGGCTCGGAAGTGCCGGGCGGGCTCGATCCGGCGCCGCCCGTGTCCTCGCGGGCGAGGACGACCGTGGCGTGGGTGGACAGGATGCCGCCGGTGCCGTGGGCCACGGCCGTCCGCGCTCCCGGGATCTGGCGCGCGCCGCACTCGCCGCGCAGCTGTCGTACCGCCTCGATCAGGAGGAACACCCCGAACATGCCGGGATGCCCGTACGACAGTCCCCCGCCGCTGGTGTTCAGGGGGAGGGCACCGCCGGGGCGGATGCGGCCGTCCGCGACGAGGTCCGCCGCCTCCCCGGGGCCGCACAGGCCAAGGGCTTCCAGCGACAGGAGCGTGGTGATCGTGAACGAGTCGTAGACCTGGACGACGTCGATGTCCGCCGGTCTCACCCCGGCGTGCCGGTAGGCGCGGGCGGCGCTCGCGTACGCGCCCGGGTTGGCCAACAGGTCGTCCGGCCCCGCCGAGCCGGTGTGGGTGGTGGCCTCCCCGTACCCGAGGACGCGCACCGGAGTGCGGCGCAGGTCCCGGGCCCGGTCGAGGGAGGTGAGGACGATCGCGCCGCCCCCGTCGGTGACGAGGCAGCAGTCCGCCTTGGTGAGGGGGCTGGAGATCATCGGGGAGGCCAGCACCTCGTCGACGGTCAGGGGTCCGGCGCCGTGACGGTGGGCGGCCGGGTTGAGCAGCGCCCACGCACGGGCGGCGACGGCGACCTCGGCGAGCGCGCGCCGGGAGTGGCCGTGGACGTGGAGGTAGCGCCGGGCGGTCATGGCGTAGTGGGAGAGCGGGTACAGCGGTCCGGCCGGTGCCTCGAACTGGGTCTCGGGAGAGGCGGGGTCCAGGGGCCCGGTGAGGCTGCGGGAGCGGCCCGAGCGCTGGTCGGAGCCGTAGGCGATGACGGCCGTGGTGCACTGTCCGGCCGCGATGGCCTGGGCGGCGCGCGCCACGTACATCTCGAAGGCGCTGCCGCCCGCGAAGGTGGAGTCCGTCCAGGCCGGTGTGATCCCGAGGTAGTCGGCGGCCTGGGTGGCGGGGAAGCGGCCGGTGCCGGAGGTCGCCAGACCGTCGACCTGGGCGAGGGTGAGACCGGCGTCGTCCAGGGCCCGGGTGACGCCCTGGGCGAGGAGGGCGAGGGCGGGCAGGTCACTGACGCCGAGGTCTGCCTCGGCCACGCCCACCACGGCGACCCCGGTGGTCACGGGCCGTCCGCCGGTTCGCGGAGTTCCACGAGCGCTCCGGCGGGGGCGACCGCGGTACGGGCTCGGGGGCCCAGGACCTCGACGGTCTGCTCGACGGTCACCAGGCGGCGGTCGACGGCGGTGACCCGGCCGACGCAGCGCACACTCTCTCCGGCGAACACCGGCCGTGCGAAACGGAAGTGCAGGCTTCGCAGGAAGCAGGCCGGGCCGAGCCAGTCGAGGAGTTGCTCGGCGAGGAGTGCCCCGAAGACCTGTCCGTCCACGACGGGGGCCGCGAGGTCTCTGGCGCCCGCGTAGGCGGTGTCGTAGTGCAGGCGGTGCCAGTCCCAGGTGGCGCCGGCGTAGGCGACCAGGCGGGTGATGGGGAAGGACCGCTCCAGGGGTGGTACGACGGCCCCGGGCAGCAGTTGGGGGCCGGTCACCGGGGTTCCTCGGCGGTGAGTGCGACGTGCAGGACGGTCTCCTCGTTCTCGGCGAGCAGGGTGCCGTGCTGGTCGGTGTAGACGCAGTGCGAGGTGACGGTGAGCAGCGGGCGGCCGTCGCCGGTGGTGCGTTCGTCGAGTGAGACGAGGGTCCAATGGGCGGTGACGCGGACGTCGGGTCCGGCCGGGCGGTGGAAGGTGTACGCGTGCGATCCGCGGACGGTGGCGGTGTGCGGGACGCGGATGCCCCAGGTGTGGCCCGCGTAGCCGTCCTCGTCCGGTGGCAGGCCGGTATACTGGTTGGTCTCGCAGATCAGGGTCGGTGGTGCGATCACATCGGGGTGGCCGTGCGCGCGGGCGTAACCGGGGTCCGTGTAGAGGGGGTTGGAGTCGCCGACGGCCGTCGCGAAGTAGCGCAGGGCGGCGCGGCCGAGTGGTTCGGGCGCCGTGTAGACGGTCGTACGGCCGACGAGGGCGCGCAGTTCGTCGGTGAGCAGGGTGCGGGTCACGTGCCTCCTTCGGGCAGGTCCGCGGGATCGGGCAGGACCGCGGTCGGGAACACCTCGACGAGGAACTCCCGGCGGAGCAGGGCGGCGCAGCCGGCGGTGGTGACGGCCGGATGGGCTCCGGGTCCCAGCGCGCCCGCACGGGATGCGGCCAGCGGGTCGGCCGGGGCGAAGGCGGGCGGGCAGAGGAACTCCTGGGTGTGCACGAGGTGTTCGGGTCCCCCTCCCGCCGCCTCGATCACGGTGCGCACCGCGCGGTAGATCTCGGCGGTCTGGGCGGCCGGGTCACCGGCGTGCAGGGCCTGCTGGGTGTCCATGTCGAGAGCGGCGAAGCCGGACATGTGGAGGGTGCGGCCCGCGCGCACGCCGGGGCTGTAGGTGAGGGTGTCGTAGCGCTGCCAGCCGGGGTTGACGGCGGTGAGGGGATGCCGGGAGGCCGTGACATCGAGCGCGACCAGGATGCCCGGGGCGTGCAGCCGGGACATGAGGATGCCGCCCGCGCCGGGGAACACCCCCGCCCCGCCCAGCAGTTCGCGGCGTGGACCGGCGCAGAGCGGATAGGCGCGGCGGGTCGCGGGAGTGGAGTAGTCGTAGGTGGTCACCGCGTGGTCGAGGCTGAGGCCCGCGCCGCGCAGCAGGCGGTCGGCGGTACGCAGGCAGTGGGCGTACTGGCGCGGGAAGTCGCCGGGGTGGGCGATGTCCCCGCGCGGGTCGAGCGGCAGGACGGTGGGAAGGAAGACCGTTCCGTCGGTCGCTTCGCGCAGACCCGCCGGCAGGGCCCGGCCGCCGCCGGGATCGAGCCGGACGGCGAGGGCGAAGCGGGCGCCGACGGGCAAGGTGTCGCTGATGACGGTGGTCCGCGCCGGGCGGTGCGGGCCCAGCAACTCCGCGAGCGCGTAGCCGAGTTCGTCCCGTGCTTCCAGTGCCGCGACGCCGGTGAACTCCGTGAGGTGGACGATGTCGCCCGGCGCGGCGGAGTGTTCCTGGAGCAGCCGCGCCAGCCGGTCGCACACGGCTCGGGCTTCCACGCCCGGTCTGTGGTCCGCGGACGGCACGACGGCGGTGAAGCGGGCGGCGGGGCGGACCGGGGCGCTCATGGTGTCCTCCGCGCGACGAAGGCGCCGATGCGCGCGGTGAGTTCGAGGACCCGGTCGAGCGTCGGCTCCCGGTCGATGCTCAGGACGCGTTCGCCGAGTTCACGCGAAAGGGCGCTCTCTCCACCGGCGTTGGCATGGAATTTCACCAGCACCTCCTCGGTCGAGGGCGGGGGACGGTAGCCGCCGGGGATCTCGGCCGCGAGTTCGCGTCCGTCCGTGGTGCGCACCCGGATGCGGCCGGGTGCCTCCGCGTCGGGTCCCTGCCAGGGGTGTTCCCGGTGGGTGACGCGGGAGGCCAGCGCGGTGGCGTCCGGGCGGGCGCGAGCCTCCCGGTCGTAGGAGTCGAGGGTGATCCGGCCGTCGAGCAGCATCAGGGCGGTGGAGTACGGGAGGGCGAACTTCGCCTCGTACGGAGTGCGCGGCGCCCGGCGCGGCTCGACGGGCTCGCACACGATGGGCACCGCACCGGGGGGTACGTCGACGACGGCGGAGGCCACTTCGGCGCCGGCCAGTTCGCCGTGCAGGACGCGTGCGGCGTCGAGGGCGGGATGCATGAGCCGGCAGCACGGGTGCCGCTTGGCGGCGACGGCGGGCGCGTGCCACATCTCACCGAGGTCGCCCGCGACCCGGGCGGCCGTGACGGGATGTCCGGCGAGCGCCGCGTACACACCGTAGCGGCCTTCCAGGACGGTGTCCGGCCCCTCGGCGCCGGCGGTGGCGAGGCGGAGCGCGAGGAGTCCGGCGTGGGCGGCGAGGCCGGGGTGCAGGGTCTTGGTGTCGCTGCCCGCGTCGAGGAATTCGAGGAGTCCGCCGGCGCTGCTGCCCGCGAGGCCGAGGGCGTGGGTGAGCACGGGAACGGAGGTGCCGTGCAGGACCGCGGCGGTGACGGGGGCGGCGAAGACGCTCGCGACCTGGGTGGCGTGCAGGCCTCGGGCGTGGAAGCGGTAGGGGGCGGCCAGGCCCACCCGGACCGCGGTCTCGTATCCCGCGACGGCGGCGGTGAGGACGTGCGCGCCGGTCGCGGCGGTGTGCTGGGCGGTGGTCAGCAGTGCGGGGAGCACGGCGGCCGTGGCGTGGACGAGTGCGCCGGGGTGGGTGTCGTCGAAGTCGAGGGCGTGGACGAGTGCGCCGGTGGCCAGTGCGGCGGCGGGCGCGCCGATCAGCTCCGTGGTACCGGGTACCGCGGCTTCCCGCGGGCCGCCGAGTCCCCGGGCGGCGGCCAGTGCGGGAGCG
This sequence comes from Streptomyces sp. NBC_00328, assembly GCF_036139655.1. NCBI lineage: Bacteria > Bacillati > Actinomycetota > Actinomycetes > Kitasatosporales > Streptomycetaceae > Streptomyces > Streptomyces sp. NBC_00328. The sequence goes on along the minus strand of NZ_CP108013.1, from coordinate 9,318,339 downwards.
GCCGCGCCCTTCCGCAGGGCGGCGAGCAGGCATCCGATGCCGTCCAGCAACTGTCTGCGCGCGGCTCGGCGCACGACGCTGGGCACCTGCTCCAGAGTGAGCCGGCCCGCCCAGCGGGCGATCAGTGCGGCGGCCGGAACCCCTTCGTCGTCCGTGTGACCGTGCGGGTGAGGGTGGCCGTGCGGGGTGGTCTCAGGCACCGAAGGCCCCCTGCGCGCGAAGGTCGGCGATGCGCGTCTCCTCGTATCCGAGGATCTCGGTCAGGACCGTGTCGGTGTGTTCGCCGCGCAGCGGTGCCCGTCGGTGGGCCGGGGCGGGCGGGCCGGTGCGCACCGGGCTGAGCAGGTTGCGGACGGTGCCGAAACGCGGGTGGCTGGTCTCCACGACGAGTCCGCGGGCCTCGGTGTGGGGGTCGGCGAGCGCTTCGGCGACGGAGTTGACGGGCCCGCAGGGGACCCCGGCTTCGGTGAGCCGCCGGATCCAGGCGGCGGCCGGCTGTTCGGCGAAAAGCTTCTCCAGCCGGGGTATCAGTTCCTCGCGGTGGGTACGGCGGCCTTCGAAGGAGCCGTACGCGTGGTCGGCGCGCGCCCATTCGGGATGGCCGAGCAGGCCCGCGAGGCGCTGCCAGAACTTCTCCTTGGGGCAGCCCACGACGATCCAGGCGTCATGGGCCCGGAACGCCTGGAACGGAACGAGGGAGGGGTGGGCGGAGTGCCGGGTCCTGGTCGGGGTGAAGCCGCCGTTGAGATGCCAGAGGCCCGGGTAGGTGAGCATGCTCAGCGCCGTGTCGTACAGGGAGACGTCGCAGTCGAGGCCCCGGCCGTCGCGGCGGGCGGCGTGCAGGCCGGCCAGCAGGGCGAGCGCGGCGGCGAAGCCGCCGGAGTAGTCGACCAGGGAGAGACCGGACTTGGCGGGCGGTCCCCCGGGTTCGCCGGTGAGGTCCATCCAGCCGGCGAGGCCCTGGAGGATGTAGTCGTAACCGGGCTGCGCGGACCGGGGTCCGGTCATGCCGAAGCCGGTGAGCGAGCAGCAGACGATCGCCGGGTTCAGATGCTTGAGGATGTCGTACGTGATGCCGAGGCGCTCGGGGACGTCGCCCCGCAGGTTGGAGTAGACGGCGTCGCTGTGCCGGACGAGGTCCTCGAACACCTCCCGGCCTGCGGGATGGCCGAGGTCGAGGGAGACGCTTCGTTTGTTGCGGTTGAACGCCTCGAAGAACAGCGAGTCCTCACCGTGCTGGTGGGGTGGCACATAGCGGCCCACGTCGCCGCCGGCGCCCGGATCCTCGATCTTGATGACGTCGGCGCCCAGGTCGGCGAGGTGCAGTGAGCCGAACGGGCCGGCCCCGTACTGCTCGACCGCGAGAACACGCACGTCCGCCAGCGGGCGCGGGACCGGCGCCGCTCGATCCGTCGGCGCTGTCATGCGCGTACCTCCTTGATGAGGGCGATGACGGCCGCCTGGGCCGCGCGGATCTCCTCGGGTTCCAGCCCGTGGACGGGCGGGCCGAGCTTGACGGAGTCGGCCACGGCCGCGTACTCCGTGAGCCGCCGCGCGACCTCGTCGGGGGTACCGGTGAGGGTCAGGGCCCGGGTCATGGAGGGGTCGACGACATGACCGAGCCGGTCCGCGCGGGCGCCCGCGGAGCGGAACTCCTCGAGGACACGCTGCTGCGCGGCTTCGAGTCCGTGCTCGGCGAACAGCGGGCCGTAGGTGCGGACCGAGGCGTAGAAGCCGAGGCCGCCCGCGGCCAGACGGTGGGCGCGCCGGGGATCGGGGTCGATCGCGCAGCAGGCGGAGGCGGTGACCTCGAACCCGTCGAGGCCGTGGCCGGGTGCCGGTCCGCTGTCCGGGCGAGAGGCGGCCGGGGCGGATGCCCGACGGGCGTGTCCTTCGGCGAGCCCGGGCAGGACGGTGTCCTCGAGGTGGGCCGGTGAACCCAGTTCGTGGCCGATCCAGCCGTCCGCGATCTCGCCCGCGAGGCGGGTCATCACGGGGCCGACGGCGGCGAGATGGACGGGGATGCGCGCACGCACCGGCGGGAAGGGGCGCCGATAGCCGCGGATGCGGAATCCGGTGACCTCGCCGCCCGCCTCGATCGTGGCACCGTCCGCGCAGGCGGCCGTGAAGGCCCGGACACAGGCGACCGTCTCGCGCAGGCGCCGCACGGGCGGGTCGAAGTCGGCGTGGTGCCAGTCCTCGTTGAGCCGCCGGACCCCGCTGCCGAGGCCGAGGACGAAGCGGCCCGCGCTGAGTTCGTCGAGGTCGAGGGCTTCCAGCGCGGTGGTGAGCGGACTGCGGACGAAGGCGAGCGCGACGGCGGTCCCGACGCGGGCCGGGCCGGCGACGGGGGCGAGCGCGGCGGCCGTGATCGTGGCGCTGCGGTGGAGCTCGGCCGCCCAGAGGGTGTCGGCGCCCGCCTCGCGCGCGGCCCGTCCGGCGGCCACGAGTTCGTCGAGGGTCTCGCCCCAGGGTGCGTAGCCGATCCGTGGCAGTGCCCGGGTCGCGCTCACGGGGTGTCGTCCAGCCCGAGCGGCGCGGCGGGCCGGGGGCGGTGCCGGTCGGCGGGGAGCACGCCACGTCGGTGGACGTAGAAGGTGCGGCGGAACGAACACACCTGCTCGCCACGCTGGTTGAGGGTCCGGGTGCGGACGGTGACGAGGCCGGCCGCCGGGCGTGAGGCGGACGTGCGGACCGCCAGGACGATCGACTCGGACCACAGGGTGTCCCCCGCGAACACCGGGGCCGTCATCCTCACGTCGTCCCATCCGAGATTGGCGAAGGCGTTCTGGGTGAGGTCGGTGACGCTCTGTCCGACCGCGACGGCCAGGGTCAGGGTGGAGACGACGAGCGGCCGGCCGAACTCGCTGTGCCCGGCGTACACCTCGTTGAAGTGCATCTCGTTGGTGTTCATCGTCAGCAGCGTGAACCAGGTGTTGTCCGCGTCGCTGACGGTGCGGCCCAGCGGATGCTCGTAGATGTCGCCGACCGTGAAGTCCTCGTAGAAGCGTCCGCTCCAGCCGGGGCGAACGGTGCCGGTGGCCCGGCCGGTGCCCGACGACGGGCTCATACGGATCCTCCCCTGGGCCTGCTGCGGCCCGGACTCGGTGACCGTGGCGGGCCCGTGAACTCCGCCTGTGCGCAGGGGGTTTCGGGCCGCTCGCCGCGGCCAACCCTAGGATCTCCCCCGAGAGAGCGTCAAGGGTTCTGTTTCCCTATGCGTTCCATTGTTTCCCCAACCGCATCCACCTCGCCCCGCCCGGCGGACCGCCGCCGCCCCGTGCGCGCACTCACGGTTTAACGGGAGCGAAACCCCGCGCCTCTTGACATCCGGACGGGCCTGGCGCTGTATTTGGACGACGTTTTCGAAACGTCGTTTCACTCTAGGAAACGAGCGGCCGACTGTCGGACACCTCGCCGAACCCGGCGCCCCCGACCCGGCGACGGCCCGCTCGGCGAGCGCCCCGCCGGAACGGATGTCCGCCCCCACGGGACATCCGGTCCGACGGCGGTGCTGCCCGACACCCAGACGCGCCAGCGCGCACCCGCTCCACGAAAGGAGCGCCCCATGAAACACCCGCACCCCGGCCTCGTCCCGGGACGAGGCGGGGCCGCCCTCGCCGCACTCGTCGTCGCGGCGGCCGGTTCCCTCGTCCTCGGCGGGTCGTCCCCCGCGTCCGCCGGCAGCGCCTCCGTGTCGTACGACTGCGTCTTCAGCACGTCGCACTCGCAGTTCACCACGACGGCGACGCTCACGGCTCCCGCCACCGCGACCGCAGGACAGAGCGTCGACGTCACCCTCGACCTGGACGACGCGGGTCCCGCGAACGGACCCGTACCGCTGCCCGCGAACAGTGTCGCCGCCTCGGCCCAGGTCCTCGTCTCCGGACAGGACCCCATCACCCTCGGCGCACCCGCCTCCCATCCGGCCATCCCGGCCAAGGGGACGATCCCGATCCCCGATCTGAGCGGCAAGCTCACCGTCGCCCAGCCCGGGAGCGTCACCCTGACGCCCGGTCAGATCACGCTGGACATCCCGAGTTACGGCCTGTCGCTGGCCTGTACGTTGCAGGGCGACGCCCCGGTGCTGCACACCATGACCGTCACCGCCGGCGGGGGATCCGGCACGCTGTCGGTCTCGAAGATCTCCGGCCGGCCTGCGGCCGACACGACGGGCGCCCGCCCGGGTGACACCGTGACCCTCGGCGGCAGCGGCTGGACGCCGTCGGCGGCCGTCGACACCGTGGAGCTGTGCTCGCTCACCGGAACAGGCTGCTCCGGCGCGGACCTGACCCCCGATCTCACCGTGGACAGCGCCGGAAAGCTCACCGGAACCGTGCTGGTCAAGGCGTCCGCGGCACCGGGACCGCACACCCTCAAGATCACCCAGGGCGGCACCACCGCCACCCTGGTCCTGGGCGTCCTCGGCACCAGGACCCTCCAGCTCAGTCCCTCCGGAGGCGGACCGGGCACGGCCACCACCGTCACCGGCGCGAGCTTCGACCCCGGCGACGAGGTCACCGTCACGCCCGTCGACGACTCCGGCACACCCACCACGGACCTCGCGGTGACGGCTCCGGTCGACGCCCGCGGATCCTTCACGGCCACGGTCACACCCGCCACGGGCACCGTGAAGATCGTCGCGGCCGAGAAGGACGGCACCGCCGAGGACTCCGCCGAGGCGGCCTGGGCGGCTGCGGCGAACGGCGGGTCGAGCGAGCAGAACCTCAAGATCGTGGTCGCGGGCGGGGCGCTGACGATGGCGCAGGAGCCCGGCGACGTGACCTTCGAACCGGTCACCGTCGACGGCACCGAGCACACGTCGGGCGGCACCCTGCGATCGGTCCAGGTCAAGGACTTCCGAGGCGGAACCCAGGGCTGGTCGCTGGTCGGCACGGTCAGCGACTTCCGCACCGCGTCGGGCGCGGTCATTCCGGGCGGGCGGCTGTCGTGGACACCGGCGTGCGGGGTGCACACGGGAGCGGCGGCCGCCTCGACGGTGACGGCCGGCTCACCGGGGCCGCTCGGCACGACCATCGCGGCCCCGCTCTGCACCCAGTCGGCGAGCACCGATCCGGCATCCGTGACCGGCGGCCACTTCGACGCGGGCGCGGGACTCTCCCTCGACGTGCCGGCCATCGCCCAGAGCGGTGCCTACGAAGCCGTGCTCCGCCTGACACTCTCCTGACCGTTCATCAAAGTCACCACTGGACCTGCCGGTTGGGCGAGGTGCGTGACCGGCCGCACGCCTCGTGCCTAACGGCCGTCGGGCCACGGACCTGGTACCTCCCGGCCATCGACCACGGACCTCGCCCCTCGCGGACGGCCGGCCACGCACCTCGAACCATCCGCCATGACACGCCCCGAGCCCCGCACTTCGACCCGACCGTCGCCGACCCTCCGCCCACCCGCCGCCGGAGCAGGAGCACACCCCATGCCCGTCCGAAGCCACGGCCCGTTCCGGCCGATCCGCCCGACGGTGTCGTGCGCCCTGCTCGCTCTCCTTCTGACGCTGCTCATGAGTCCCGCGCCCGCCTCGGCCGCGGGGAGCGGGCCGAACGCCTGGTCCGTGCGGCCCGCGGGCGCGGCCACCGACGGAGTGCGGCGCGGCGCCTTCTCACTGGACGCCGCGCCGGGCTCGAAGATCAAGGACGCGGTGCTCGTCAGCAACCTCTCCAAGGTCCCGATCTCCTTCCAGGTGTACGGGACCGACGCGTACAACACACCGCGCGACGGGGCGCTCGCCTACCGGGAGGCGGGGCAGGCCCAACAGGGGATCGGACGCTGGGTGAAGCTCGCCACCAACGCCCTCGTGATCCCCGCGGGCCGCAGCGCGGAGATCCCCTTCACCCTGACCGTGCCTGCGGACGCGACGCCCGGCGCCCATGTCGGAGGCATCGTCGCCCTCGACAACGCGGTGGAACAGGCCGGCCGGGACAACGGCGTCGACCTCGGCATCCAGCGGGCCATCGCCGTGCGGATGCAGCTCACCGTGGCCGGCCCGCTCACCCCCGGAATGACGGTGCGCGACGTACGGCTGACGCACCGGCCCTCCGGAGTGCCGTTCCGCTCCGGATCCGCGACCGTCCGCTACACGGTCGTCAACACCGGCAACACCGTCATCCAGCCGACCGCCCGCCCCCGCGCCACCGGGCTCTTCGGCCGCACCCTCAAGACCTTCCGCACCGCCCGGCTGCCGGTCCTGCTGCCAGGCCAGAGCACGGTCATGACCGCCGCCTGGGACGGAGCACCCCCGCTGGACTTCGTCCACGCCTCCGTACGCGTGAGCGCGCAGGGCGTGCCCGAGGCGTCCGCCGAATCCGGTTCCGTCCTGCTGTCCTGGACCACCGTCGCCGTACTTCTCGCCCTGTCGGCACTGCTGGCCCTGGCCCTCTCACAGGGGCGCCGGCGGCGCCATGCCCGCCTGGAGGAGTTGCCATGAACCTCGGGGTCCCCACGGCGGCGCTCGCGGCGGTGTTCCTGGCCGGTCCCGCTCCGCCCGCCGCATCGGCCCGGGCGGACGTCGCGGCCGCATCGGCCCGGGCGGACGCCCCGCAGCCCTCGATCGGCGTCGGCTCCACACGGTTGAGCCCGGGGCGGCCCGCCACGGTCACCGGCGCCGGCTGGCCCTCGGGTGCCACGGTGCAGGCGGAGGTGTGCGGCGCCCGCGCGCTGCGGGGCAGCGCCGACTGCGACACGCTGCGCGCCGCCGTGGCCCTGGTGGCGGCCGACGGGACCTTCCGGGTGACGCTCATCGCGGGCGCGCCGCCCTCCCGCTGTCCCTGTGTGATCCGCGTGACGGCCCAGCCCGGCACGAGCAGTGCCCAGTTGGACGTCGAACTCGCCGGGCAGCGGGAGGCTCCCCTGCCCTCGCTCGCCCCGGCGCCGCGTGTCGACGTGGTCCGTACGCGTCTGTCCGGCTCGCCGGGACTGGCGGAGCTGTTCGGCGCCTCGCCGCACCGCACGCTCACGGTCACGGTCCGCAATCCCGGGACGACCGCCCTCGGCCGGGCCCCGCTGATCGTCGCCTGGGGTACGGGCGGTACGGCGGACATCCCCGTCTCGGCCCCACTGACCAAGGACCTTCCGGCGGGCGCCACCCGCACCTACCGCGTCCGCGTCACCCTGCCGGCCGCCGCCTTCGGCAGGTACTCCGTGGGCGGCGCGTACGGGCCCGCGAAGTTCTCCTCGGCCACCGACGTCTATCCCTGGGGACTGATCACGACCGCGGTTCTCTCGGCTCTGCTCCTGGTCCACGCCATCGGTGTCGCGGCCCGCCGCCGCTTCCGGGAGCGTCCGGGGCGCGCCGGAGTCCCGGCCCCGGACGCGACCGTGACCGCACCCGTGCCCCCGACCGACGTCGAACTCGCCGGCCTGCGTACGTTCCTGGCCCGCGCGGGAAACGGGGGCGACCGGACGATCGCCCTGCACACGCTGCTGCGTCACGTCTCGGGACAGCCGGAGCTGACCGACCGCCAGGGTCTGGACGACCTCGTACGGCTGCTCGCTCCGCCGCTGCCGACACGTTCTGGCGACACCGAGCGGGCGGGGTCCGACGAACCGCGCGACGCCCGTTCGCGAGAGGCGAGGTGAGGACATGACGCCGTCGCGTGAGCGATGGGCCGACGACGTACGGACCGGTACCGCGGCCGGGCTGCTCCCCGGCGCCCTGGTGCTCGGCGCACCGTTGCTCGGTGCGGTCGTGGGCATGCCCGGCGCGGCGGTGCGCTACGTGCTGCTCACCGCCGCGCTCCTGTGCGGCCTCGGCGCGGGAGTCACCCGTGGGCTTCGCCGACGACGGCCCGTCACCGCGCGTACGGGGGCACGGTGCGCGCTGCTCGCCTGCCTCCTCGTCGCGGTGGCGGGGCTGTGGCCCTCGGTCCCGGTGTACTGCGGGGCCGTGCTCGCGGGCGCCCTGCTCGGCGCGCCGGGGCTGTGCCTCTTCCGCGCCACGCCCGCCTGGTGCGTGGGCGGGCTCGCCGGGCTGGGTGCGGCGGGCGGCCTCACCGGGTGGGCGGCGGAGCACGCCGGTATGGCGCTCACCGTGTGCGGGGTGGCGGGGTCGGCCCTGCTGACACCGCTCGCGGTGAGGCACCCGGGCCTCCCACCGGACAACGCGCCCAGCGGGCAAGGCGGTTCGCCCGCCACGACAGACAGTCCGGCGGCGCGGACGACGGCTCCTCACCGGGCGGGGGGCCCGATCGGTGACGGCCCGTCCGCGCCTGGGGCCGGTTTCGGGCACTCCGCACCGGCCCCAGGCGCGGCGCCCTCCGCACAGGGCGCCGGTGACGGGCCGCCCGTACACGGCACCAGTGCCGAACCGTCCACGCGGGTCTCCGGTGCCAGGCCGCCGATGCCAGGCGCCGACAACGAACCTCCCGCGCAAGGCGCCCGTGCCACGGCACGCGTGCCTGCGGCGCGTTCGGAGCGGGGTGCCGAAGGGACGCGTACCGGATCCGCCGCGCGCAGCGCCACGGTGGACGTCGTGGTTCTCTCGGCAGCCGCCTCGGCCGCCTTCTTCGCGGCGCAGGACCTGCTGGTGTTCCGGCACCTGGAACTCGGCGGAGCGCCCGCCACACTGACGGGAACCGCGGCGCTGGCCGCGGCGATCGTGCCCGCAGCCCTCCTGCGGCGCACCGGCGGCGGCGGGGCGCGCGGACCGGTTGCCGACGACGCGGTAGGCGGACCGGCGTTCCTCCCCCGGGACCCGTCCCTGCCCTTGCTGTTGCTCGCCGTGGCGGCGGCGACGGCAGCGTTGGCGGCGGCGGCCGACACGGGGCAGCTCGTGGCCGCCCTGGCGCTGGCGCTGGGCAGCGCGGCCGCGGGCGTGTCGACACTGCGGGCCTCCTTCCATGGCACCGCCCTGCCCGCGCTGCTCGGAGGTCTGGCGGGAATCGGCGCTCTGGCACTGACCGGGCGTCTCCTCGACGCCGGGGACGCGCTCGTCCTGGCCTCGGCCCTGCCCCTGAGCCGCGCCGCGCTGCTCCTGCGCGCCGGCCGGGCCGCACGCCGTGTCGCGGTCCCCGGGGCGGCGCCGCCCGCGCTGGAGGTGCGGCGCCTGACGATGCGTCACAAGAACCGGCCCCGAGTGACCCGGCTGCGGCTGTCCGTCGCCCCTGGGGAACTGGTCGTCCTGCACGACGGGCTGCCGGGCCGCAGGGCCGGATCGGCCCTGCGCGCGATCGCCGGCATCCCACGCCCGTCCTTTGGCCGCCGCACGATCCTCGGCCACGATGTGACGCGACCCGACGCGGCGACACGCTGGCGGCTGGGGCTCTGCGCGCTGCTGGACCCGCAGGACGGCGCCGTGCCCGGCGCTCTGCCGCAACTCGCCTCGCCCACCAGTGTGTCCGGCGCACTGCGGACCACCGTGGCACCCCTGGAGGCGGAAAGGGCCGACGAGGTGTGCCGGGCCGCGCACGCCGCGTTCCCGTTTCTGGCGGCCCGCGGCGACGACCCGCCCGCCGCCCTCGAACCGGTCGAGCGCTGCGTGCTCGGCCTCGCCCTGACCCTGATCGCCCGGCCTCGGCTCCTCCTGCTGGACCTCACCGGTCCCGGCACGCGGCATCTCGCGGCCGACCCGGACGTGGCCGACCTGCTGCGCCGCATCACCGGCCAGGGAACCGCCGTCCTGGTCGCCGCAAGGGAACCGTCACCCGTCCTCGGAGGCCGCGCGGTCGGCTTCCCGACCGGCCGCCGGGCACCACGCCCCCCGCTGGTCCCCCGTACGAGAAAGGCATCGGCATGAGGTGGTGGTCCTCCCCCGGCCGGGCCCCGGCAACGGCGGTCCGTGTCCTGGCCGCCTGCGTCCTGGCGTTCTCCGCCACCGGAGCGGCCTCGGCCGCCGACCCGCCGGGCGCCACGGCCAGGCTGTCGGCCGCCGTCGATCTCACCGAGGGCCAGAAGATCACCGTCACCGGGGAGGGCTTCCGCGGCGGACTCACCTCGGTGGCGGTCGGACTGTGCAAGAAGGGATACACCGGCAACACGGACTGCGACCTGGCGGGCGGGGCCGTACTGGTGAACATCGGCGGCTCCGGCAGGCTCCCCCGGATCACCCTCACCGCGCACGCCCGCTTCGCGGGCATCGACTGCCGCACCGTCCCGTGCGTGGTGGGCATCTCCCCGCTGCCGACCGGCACTCCGGCCGCGCTGCGGCCCGCCAACACCGTCGACATCCCGGTCGGCTTCCGGGGCGGAACTCCCCGGGGTGAGTCCTCGGGCGTGGGGCGTGCCGTCACCGCGACGACGCCCGGAGGCACCGTCGCGTCGTCGGGCTCCCGCTGGCGCGGGCCCTCGACCCTCCTGTGGGGTGCTTCGACGGCGCTCGCCGCGCTGTGCGCGGGAGCGGCCCTGTTCAGCCTCCGCCGCGTCCGGCACGACGGCGGAACCCCTCTTCCCGACACCCTTCCCGACACCGGAGGTACCTTGTGAACCGCGTCCTCTCCCGCACCGGCACCGGGGCCGCGGCCCTGGCCGCGGTGGCGGCGGTCTGTTCGGCGGCGACACCCGCCGCGGCCGCCGGGACCCTGACCGTGAGCAGGACCACCGGGCTCGCGCCCGGTGACACCGTCACCGTCTCCGCCAAGGGCCTGAGTCCGGGTCAGGCGTTCGTCCCGCTCGGCCTGTGCAAGCCTGACCCGACGGGTCCGACCGACTGCGACACGACGACCGCGCTGGTCGGCAAGACGGACGGTTCGGGTGTCTGGCACCTGTCGTCCGGCAACGCGACCTCCGCGGCCCTGAAGATCTCCGCGAAGGCGGGCGGCGCGGACTGCACGTCCAAGGCGGGCGCCTGCGTGGTCGCGGTGTTCATCTCCGCCACCGACGAACTCGTCCAGGTGCCGCTGACCGTGAGCGCCGCCGGGTCCGGTTCGCCCTCGCCCAGTTCGTCGGCCAGTCCTTCGGCGTCCGGCACCACGGGCGCTTCCAGCGGCGGCACCGCCGGGACCTCGTCGGGGGACTCCGGATCCGGCTCGACGTCGGGATCGGGGTCCGAAAGCCTTCCGCAGACGGGTTCCGTGGACGGTGTCGCGGTGGGTCTGCTGGCCGGCGGGACGCTGCTCATGGGCGGCGCCGCGTTTCTGATCCTGGTGCGGCGCAAGGGTGACGAAGCGGCGTGACCGAACGCACGTGTTCCGGTCCGAGGCAGCCGGGCGCCTTCGGGCCGGGTTCACGCGCCCGCGTACCGGGCGAGGGCGGCGCAGGCGTCGTCGAGCGCGATCACGTCCGCGTACTTGGAGTCCAGGTCGAAGAGGTTGGCCTCGTGCGGCCCGGGATCCCGGTCGGCCACGGCTTCCCGGACCACCAGCGGCCGGAATCCGTACTGAAGGCCGTCCAGCGCGCTGGCCCGGACGCAGCCGCTGGTCGAGAAGCCGCCCAGGACCAGGGTGTCCACGCCCCAGGAACGAAGGGTCCCGTCCAGGCCGGTACCGAAGAACGCGCTCGGGTAGTGCTTGTACACGACGGAGTCGCTCGTGCCGGGCGGGCAGGCCGTGGTGAATCCGGCGTGTGGGGCGCCCGCCCGGAAGGCGGCGAGTCCGGGTACCTTGCGGGCGAAGTGCGGTACGTCGCCCGCGGGTTCGCCGGTGTAGCGCACGGCCGTGAAGACCACCGGCAGCCCTGCGGCGCGGGCGGTGTCCGCCAGCCGGCGCATGGCCGCGAGGGCGTCGGCCGCGGCGTCCAGGAAGAGCGCGGCACCGGGGTCCGCGTACGCCCGTACGGGGTCCACGAGAACCACTGCGGGCCGCTCGCCCCAGCCGACGCGGCGGCCGAACCCGGCCGCGCGGTAGTCCTCCTGGAGAGGGTCCGAGGCCATCTCAGATCACCCCCTGGGCCGGCCGCGGATCGATCGCGGCGAGCCGGTCGGGGCCGAAGTCCCGGCGTTCGAGGGTTCCGGGCGCGAGGAGGTCTGACAGGGGTCCGGTCATGACCGCAGTGTAAAATTGGGAAACATTGTTTCGCTAGTGGAATCGACGCGGCAGAATGCCGGCATGGAGACCTCACCGGGGGCCATACCCCCGCAGGCCGTGGAGACGACCGGACCGGCACCGTGGGACGGGCTGGAGAACGAGACCGCGACGCCCCGGCCGGGGACACCCGTCGGAAGCGTCGCGCCCGCCTCCCCAGGACATGCCTGGGACCCGTCCGCCGGGCCGCGGCCCGGCACCGCGTGACGGGGGCCGGGACGCCATGGGAGCGCATCCGCACGGCTGGTGGATCCTGCTCCACCTGGTGCTGTTCGTCTTCTGGCTGGGCGGCGACCTGGGGGTGTACGTCTCCAGCCGCTTCGTCCTGCGGGCGGACCTGCCGTTCGCCGCCCGGTCGACCGCACTGCAGATCATGGGCGTGCTCGATCTCGGCCCGAAGATCTGTCTGGTCCTCTTCCTCCCGAGCGGCATCACGCTGATGGCCCTGGACCCGCACGGCGCCCCCGGCCTGCTCAACGGCTGGACGGCGGCGGCCGCGTGGGCCGCGTCCGGCTGCTGGCTCGGGCTCACGGTGGCGGACCATCACCACCCCGGCCGCAGGCCCTGGGTCCGGCGCACGGACTGGACCGTGCGGATCGCCCTGACCGGGGCGCTGCTGGCCACCGGCGTGTACACGCTCCTGGCGCCGGAACCGTTCGGCGTGGACACCCATCCGAAGTGGCTGGGCGCCAAGGTGGCGCTGTACGCGCTGGCCATCACCTGCGGCCTCGGCATCCGGCTCAGGCTGCGGCCCTTCGGCCCGGCGTTCACCGCGCTGGCCAAGGACGGCTCGACACCCGCGACCGAGCGCGCGCTGCGCGCGGCGGTCAACGGGTGCGTCCCCTACGTGGCGGGCATCTGGTCCTGCGTCCTGGCCGCCGCCGCGCTGGGCGTACTGAAGCCCGGGGCCCGGCTGTGAACCGGTTCCGGGTCAGTTCACGCCGGGCCGGTAGCCGAACTCCGCGGACAGCCGTTCCACGGCGGCCAGCAGCAGCGGGGCGCACTCGGCCATGCGCGGCTTGAAGCGGGTCTGGGGCCCGGCGATGCTCACCACGGCGATCACATGGCCGTCGTGTCCGAGTACCGGAGCGGCGACCGACGCGGATCCGGCCTCGCGCTCGCCGACGGAAGTGGCATAGCCGCGGCGCCGCACCGCCGCGAGTTCCTTGCGCAGCTTGTCGGGGTCGGTGATGGTCCGCTCGGTGAGCTGGTCGAGGGCGTGCCGTTCCAGGTAGCCGTCGACCTCGACGTCGGGCAGGAAGGCGAGCATCGCCTTGGAGGAACTGCCCGCGTGCAGCGGGAGGGGGATGCCCAGCGCGACCTCCATGCGCAACTCCCGGTCGGGGACGACCTGATCGACGTAGAGGCGGGTGTCACCACGGCGGATCGACAGGGTGACGGTCTCCTCGCACTGCCCGGCCAGCCGGCGCAGTTCGGGTGCGGCGAGGATACGGAGGTCCGTACGGGCCAGATAGGCGCGGCCGAGCGAGATGGCCGCGGGCCCGAGCGCGTACCGCCGGGTGACGGGGTCGGCGATGATCAGGTCGCGGTTGCGCAGGGCGGTCAGAATGCGGTGCACGGCGGCCTTGGTGATGCCGAGCTGCTGGGCGATCTCGGTGATGCCCAGGTCGGGGCGGCCGCTGCGGCCGAAGAGCAGGAGCACGTCCATGGCGCGCTCGACTGCGGCGATCGACCTGCTGGTGTTCTCCTCGGTCACAGCGTCCTCGGTACTTTTCGGGTGCGTGGAACCACCCCCGGAGAAGCCCCGGGGGATGCCCGACAGCATAGGCGTGGATTTCCCTCTGGGAAACACCGTTCAGTGGGTGCCCCGGACGGCCACCGTCCAGCGGGCCCGGCGAACGGCGTTCAGCGGGCACCCGGCCGTCATTGACACCCCTTCGGACCCGTCGTTACGCTCTTCGTTACGACGTTCCACTGAGGGAAACTCTCTGGAGACTCGACGAGAACGGGGGTGGCGATGACAACCGCCGTGGACGGGAGCACCTTTCGGCAGGTACTGGCCCGCTGGCCGAGCGGTGTCGGGATAGTCACCACAGCCGGCGCGGCCGGCCGCCACGGCATGACGGCGAGTTCCTTCAGCAGCGTCAGCCTGGATCCGCCCCTGGTGCTGGTCTGCGTCGACCGGCGGCTGCGCTCCCACGAACTGCTGGACCGCAACGGCGTGTTCGCCGTCAACGTGCTCGGCCGCGACCACATCGGCCTCGGCCGCCGGTTCGCCGGAATGGAACCCGAGGTGACCGACCGTTTCGCGGAGGGAGACTGGCTGCCCGGCGCCACCGGCAGCCCGGTCCTGACCGACGCCGCCGCCTGGGTCGACTGCCGGGTGCGCAACGGCTACCCGGGCGGCGACCACACCATCTTCGTGGGCGACGTGGTGGCCGCGTGCGTTCCGCGCATCACCTCGCCGCTGCTGTTCCACTCCCGGGCCTGGGGCCAGCTCGCCGACCCGCTGCCCCAGAGCGTCGGCATCACGGACACCGGCCTGGCCCGCACCCTGCACGAGCAGGGCGCGCCTCCCCGGCGGGGCGCCCGGCTGGTGGCGACGGTCCGCGCGGCGGGCATCCCGGTCGTCGTCCCCCACGGCACGCTGCGCACCACCCGGTCAGCGCCCCGCTGGTCCGACGCGGCCGGCACCGAACCCCGTACGCCCGCGGGCGGGCCCGGCGCACCGGTGTACGCCACCGCCCTCACCGCGCCGGGCCCGCCCGCGGTGCACGTGCGCAGCGCTGCCCAGGCCGCCGAAGCCGCCGAAGCCGGCTGCCCCCGGGTGGAGGTGACCGTCCCCGCCGACGGGACGGGCACAGCGGCGCGGGCCGTGATCCGGGCCGTCGCGGGATCGGCGACGACGGTCGTCGCCCGGGTCCGCGACGCCATGGCCCCAGGCGTCGCCCGGACCGTCCTGCACACGGTCGCCGCGCTCAAGGCCGCGGGCTGCGCGGAGATCTCGCTCGTCGAGGCCCGCCCCGGTCCGGGGGCCGCGGGCGCGCCCGGCGCGCTGGACGGATCGCCGCTCCATCTGCGCGCCCTGCTCCAGGACGTGGTGCCCGAGGCCGACGGACTGCCGGTCCGGCTCGCGCTGCGCGACCATCACGGGCTGGGTCTGGTCAACGCCCTGACCGCCATGAAGAGCGGGGTCCGCCACTTCGAGGCCGGACTCGGCGGCTGCGGCGGCCTGCTGCCCACCGAGCGCCTGGTCCTGCTGTGCTCCCGCATGGGGGTGTCCACTCCGGTGGGCCCCGAAGTCCCGCGCTCCTGGGTGAACGAGCTGGAGCGGATGCGCTACGGCCGCCCGCTGCCCGCACGTGTCGCCCCCGACCAGTGAACCTCCCCACCCCACGCGCCCCATCCGAGGAGCCGCCGCCGATGACCGGACCACGCCTGACCGGAGAACTTCTCGTCGACGCCATGACGCCGGACGAACACGCCCGAGCACAGCGCGTCGAGAAGGTACTGCCGGCGCTGCGCGCCAGTGCCGCCGAAGCGGATGCCAAGGCCGAGTTCCCGGCCGGACATGTCGCGCTCCTGCGGGACGCGGGACTGCTGGGGCTCGTCGTACCGCGGAAGTACGGGGGGCTCGGGGGCACTCTGCGCGACCTCGCCGCGGCCACCTTCGCCATGGGCACGGCCTGCCCCTCCACCGCGCTCGCCTACTTCTTCCACAACACCAGCGCCTCCCGCGGGCTGCTGCCTCTGGAGGCCGTCCGCGCGGGGCTCTTCCACGAGGACGAGACCGCGGAGGTCACCGCTTTCGCCGAGCGGGTGCTGACCACGATGGCCGCCGGCACGTGGCTCGGGAACTTCGCCAGCGAGTCGGTCAAGAGCTCGACGGCGAACATCGCCATCACCACCACAGCCGAACAGGCCCCCGGGGGCTGGCTGTTGACGGGCGAGAAGTCCTTCGGCTGCGCGACCGGCGTCGCCGACACGTATCTGGTCACGGCACGGCTGGCGGGCACCGAGGGACCGGACGGTCTGGCCCTGTTCCTGGTGCCGAGGTCCGCGCCGGGGGTCGGTTCGCGCGAGCCCTGGAACGGGCTCGGCATGCGCGGCAGCGCCAATCACGGCATCCGGCTGAGCAACGTGTTCGTCCCGAGCGCGGAGGCACTGACCGTGCCGGGCGCCTTCACCCGCATGCTCCGGGTCAGCCGGGGCAGTTTCGTCGGCAATCAACTCGCCATCGCCGCCGTGTACACGGGCGCCGCGCAGGCGGTGTACGACCACACGCTGGAGCGTCTCACCCGCGCGACCTTCGCCGACACGGGCCGCCCCATCGCCTCCAGCCCCATGCACCAGGTGCTCATCGGCGACATGACCCAGCGGCTGGAGACCGCGTATCTGTGGCTGCGGCGGCAGTTGGAGCTGGAGACGTCCGAGCCGCCGCTGCGCGGCAAGTCCGAGGTCTTCACCCAGTGGCGGCTGGGCAAGGGCTCCGTGACCGAGGCATGCTTCGACGTGGCCGTCGCGGCCCTCAAGGCCTGCGGCACGTCCGGCGCCACCATGGACGGCACGATCGGCCGCACGGTCCGGGACCTCGCGATGGGTCTGGTGATGACCTTCCCCGCCGAACGGGGCCGGCTGGAGGCCGCGAAGATGGCGACCGACTCCCTGGAGAACGCTCTCTTCGCCAACCTGGAGGCAGGCCGGTGAACACACCCGCGACGGCAGGCGCCCCGCAGAACACGGGGGATGTGGACCTGGAGGAGACCGCGGACCTCGTGGACGGCCGCTGGGAGGCCTGCCGCGACCGGCTCGGGCCGCTGCTGGAGAATCCCGCCACCGGCGCGAGCGTGCGTCCCGCGCTGGCCAGTTCGGCCGCGCGCGCCGAACAGGCCCTGGCGGCGGCCGACTCCCTGCACTCCGCCGGCACCTGGGCGTCGCTCGCCGACACCGTACGCGCCGACGCCCTGGAGTCGGCGGCGGCCGCCGTCGAGGAACGCGTGGAAACCATCGTGCGGGCCGAGTCCTTCGCCACCGGCGTACCGCTGGCCCAGACCTCCGGCCTGGGTGTCATCGTCGGCGGCGCGTTCCGGCTCGCCGCGGCCCGGCTGCGCGCCGGTGTGCTGCGCTCCGAGGTGCTGCGGCCGGACGGGCGCGCCGTCGAGGTGCGCCGGGCACCACTGGGACCCGCCCTGTGTGTCGTGCCGTACAACGCGCCCGCGCCGATGGCCGCGCACAAGGCGGCGAGCGCGCTGGCGGCGGGCTGCCCCGTCATCGTCAAGGCGCCGGAACTGGCGCCGTACGGAACGCAGTTGCTCGTCCGTGCCGCCGCCGAGGGGCTGGCGGCCGCGGGGGCTCCCCCGGGCGTGCTCCAACTCCTGCACGGCGACGGGCGCATCGGCGCCCGGCTGGTGGCCGACGACCGCGTGCGCGTGGTGTCGTTCACGGGCGGCACGGCGGCGGGCAGGGCGGTCGGCGCCGTCTGCGGCCAGGGACTGAAGCCCGTCCAGCTCGAACTCGGCGGGAACAACCCGCTCGTCGTGATGCCGGACGCGAACCCGGCGGTGGCGGCCCGGCTGGCCGCCGAACTCCTGACGACACTCAACGGCCAGTGGTGCCGCGCCCTGGGCCGGCTGATCGTGCCCTCCGCGATGCTGTCCGCACTGCTGACGGACATCGGCGCCGCTCTGGCCGACGTGAAGGCCGGCGCGCCCTTCGACGCCGCCACCGGGTTCGGGCCCCTCGCCCATTCGAGCCATCACCGGCGCGTCACGGCGGCAGTCGACGCGCTCGTCGCGGCGGGCGGTACACCGCACACCTTCACCGAGATCCCCGGGACGGGCAGTTTCCTCGCGCCGGTCCTGCTGACCGGCGTCCCCGAACGGGCGGCCCGCGAGGAGGTGTTCGGCCCGGTGGCCACCGTCCACGTCTACGACGGCGAGGACGAGGCGGTCGCCCTGGCCAACAGCACCGGGTACGGGCTGGAGGGCTATGTGGCCGGGACGGACGAGGAGGCCGCCCTCACGGTGGCACGCCGGATCAGGGCGGGCGAGGTGAAGGTCAACGGCTCGTCGCTGATGAGCCTGCACCTGGACACCCCGCGCCCCGCCTGGGGGCTGTCGGGTCTGGTCGACGAGGGCACCGACGAGACGCTGCTGCACTTCACGGGCAGCCGGGTCACGGGCATCGAGGCGGCCTTCGCGCTGCACACCGGACAGGGCCCCGGCCCCGCCACGGAGAGATCCCGGTGACGGGCACGTCGGCCGAGGGCCGCGTCCTGGTCGCCGGGGCGGGCCCGGTGGGGCTGACAGCCGCGCTGGTGCTCGCCCGGCGCGGGGCGCCCGTCACCGTACTGGAGGCGGGTCCCGGGCTCTCCTCGGAGTCGAGGGCCTCGACCTTCCACCCGCCGACCCTGGAGATGCTGGAGGACCTCGGTGTGCTCGGCCCGGTGCTCGAACAGGGCCTGATCGTGCGGACCTTCCAGTACCGCGACCGGCGCACGGGTCCCGTCGCGGAGCTCGACCTGGCCGTGCTCGCGCCGGACACCCGACACCCCTACCGCGTGCAGCTGGAACAGGGCAAGCTCACTCCTCTGCTGCTGCGCGCGCTGTCCCGACTGCCGGGGAGCGAGGTGCGTTTCGGCACCCGGGTGACCGCCGTCCGCCAGGATCCGCACGGGGTGGACGCCGTCCTGAGCGACGGGACGACGGCACGCGGATCCCACCTGGTCGCCGCCGACGGCGCCCATTCGGCGGTGCGCCGCTCGCTGGAGGTCGGATTCCACGGCATGACCTACCCGGAACGCTTCCTCGTCGCGTCCGTCGAGGACGACCTGACGGCCGAGCTTCCTGGTCTCGCCCCCATCGCCTACGTCATGGACCCCGACGAATGGCTGGTCCTGCTGCGCACCCCCGACCACTGGCGCATCCTGCTGCCGACCCCCGGCGACACCACGGACGCGGCCGAACTCGCCCGGCTGCCAGGCCGGTTGCGCGCCCTGCGCGCGGCCTCCGCAGGCCGGACCGGTCCGCCGTGGCGGGTCGTCCAAGCCGGCCTCTACCGTGTGCACCAGCGCGTCGCCGACACCTTCCGGCTGGGCCGGATCCTGCTGTGCGGGGACGCGGCCCACGTCAACAACCCGCTCGGCGGCATGGGCATGAACAGCGGCATCCACGACGCGGTGCTGATGGGCGCCGCACTCCATGCCGTCGCAGACGGTCGGACCGGCGCGGACGAGGCGCTGGACCGTGTCGCGGCGGCCCGGCGGGACTGCGCGCTGACGTACGTCGGAGCCCAGACGCACCGCAACTGGGAACGCCTCAGAGTCCGCGACCCGGCGCTGCGCTCCGCGCTCGCGGACGAACTGCGGGCCACGGCGGCCGATCCGGCCCGTGCCCGGCAGGCGCTGCTGCGCAGTTCGATGATCGCGTCGCTGCGGATGTCCGTGTGACACCACGGCGGTGAGGCGGCCGACGGCCCCGGCACCGCCGAACGAACGCTCACCGACGACCGGGGCGAGGAGTGCCATGCCCGTCGACGACCTGATCAGCATTCACAACCCTGCCAGGAGCGCCGAGATCGTCGGCCACGTGGCGCCCGCGACACCCCGCGGGGTGGACCGTGCCGTGGCCGCCGCCGGACGGGCCGCCCCGGACTGGGCGCGGACGGCCGTGTCCGACCGAGCGGCCGCGCTGTTCTCCGCCGCGGCGAGCCTGGAGGCGGCGGCGACGACGCAGGCGCCGCTGCTCGCACGGGAGTCGGGCAAACCGCTGGCCGACTGCCACGGGGAGATCCTCTTCTCCGCCGCGGTGCTGCGCTGGTACGCCGACGCGGCCCCCGGCCTGCTCGCGGACCGCCACATCGACGACATACAGGGAAGATTGACGGTTCGTCAGCGACCGTACGGGCCGGTCGCCGCCCTCACTCCCTGGAACGCGCCGGTGGTACTGACCGCGCTGAAACTCGCCCCCGCCCTGGTCGCGGGCAACGCGCTGCTGGTCAAGCCCTCCCCGCTCGCCCCGCTGGCCGTCGGCGCCCTCCTGACGGGCCTGGCGGAGCATTTCCCGCCCGGGCTGCTGCACGTCCTGCACGGGCACGCCCCAGTGGCCACCCACCTGGCCGGACATCCCGGCGTCTACAAGGTGGCCTTCACGGGCGGCGCGACAGCCGCCCGCGCCATCGGGGCGGCCGCCGCCGCGGCGCTGACCCCGACGGTGATGGAACTCGGCGGGAACGACGCGGCCGTCCTCCTCGACGACGCCCCGCTGGACGACTCCGCCATGGACCGTCTGGTGCTCGCGGCGATGGCCACGGCCGGTCAGGTGTGCATGGCGGTCAAACGGATCTACGTGCCGCGGGCCCGGCACGAGCGCTTCGTGGAGGCCTTCACGGCCGCCGCCGCGCGTGTCGTACGGCTGGGCGATCCCCTCGTGCCCGGGGTGAGTGTGGGGCCCGTGATCTCGGCGGAGTCGGCGACGCGACTGCGCGCCCTCACCGACGACGGCCTGCGCCGCGGCGGCCGGGCGGTCCCGCTCGGCGAGCTGTGCCCGTCGGCCGACGCGTCGGCCGGGCACTTCGTGCGGCCCACGGCGCTGCTCGGTCTGGACGACCGGGCCCCGGTGGTACGGGAGGAGCAGTTCGGCCCGGTGGTACCGGTGCTCGCCTACGACGCCGAGGACGAGGTGATCGCACGGGCGGGCGCGGGTGAACTCGGCCTGGGCGCCTCGGTCTGGAGCTCGGACGAGGAGCGGGCCTTCAGCGTCGCGGGCCGTCTCGACGCGGGCTTCTGCTTCGTCAACACCCACAACCGGACGGGCATGTCCCTGCGCGCGCCGTTCGGCGGGGTCAAGCGCAGCGGCCACGGGCGCGAGTACGGCGCGGAGGGCCTGCTGGAGTACGTACAGCCGTGCGTGACGCACGCACCGGCCGCGTTCCGCGGGGGTGGTGCCGGGATGGCGCCCGGCGCCTACCCGGTCCCCGCCGGCCCGCCCGGGCCTCCGTCCAGGGAGTGACCAGCCGCCGAGTCCGGCCCTCCGTCGCCGGAGTGCCCTGCCGTCCTGCCCGGCCTCGCCACGGCGTGGGCGTCGGACGCCTTCACCGGCCGCACCACGGCGGCCTGGTACCCGGGAGGCGCGTCCTACGACGCGCTGCTGGCCGCCGGGACCATCAGCACCCTGGCCGGGGCAGGTGTCTGAACGGCCGGCCGCCCTTGCCGAGAACGGGCCCCGGGTGAAGCCGACTTGATCAGTCGTCGTCCGCTCCCTGGCGCGGGTCGTCGTCGACGCTGTCGACGACGGCCCGGTCCGCGAGCCGGGGGCGCAGCCATCGCGCGAGCAGCAGGTGCTCCGGATGCCGCTGATAGGCGGCGAGTTCGTCCGGCCCGGAATGCCTGGTGATCATGCTCAGGTGGTAGGAGACGGGCGTGTCCAGGACGTCGAGCCCGAGCGTCATGGAGCGTATCTCCCTTACGAGCGGGGCCAGTTGTTCCAGTCTGTCGCGGGCCTCGGGTACGTCGGCCGGATCCTTGAACCTCATCAGCACGACATGGGTGAGCACAGGGGTCCTTCCGCTGGGCGACAAGGGAATTCCCCTCTGTCGCGAGGCTGGCGGCGAGTGTATGTTCAGGAAACAGTGTTCCGCCAGGGGAACCAAGGGAGAGTGTGATGCCCCCTGTCTCCGTGCGCGTCGCGGCGGCCCAGTTCGCCGTGGGGATCGACCGGTCGGCCAACCTCGCCGCGGTACTGCGCGCCGTCGAGGCGGCGGCGGCCCGGAAGGCCCGCCTGGTCGTCCTGCCCGAGTTCTGCAATCACCTGTCCTGGTACGAGGACAGGGAGCACGCGCTGCGCGAGGCCTGCGTCCCCGGAGACACCTTCCTCACCGAGGTGGCGGCCGCCGCCGCGCGGCACGGGCTGTACGTCAAGCTGCACGTCACCCTCGCCGCACCCGCCACGCCTCCCGTCCCCGGCCGGGCCGACGGCATGCGGATCACGGCGACGAGCCTGCTCTTCGCCCCGGACGGAACGCTCGTGGGACGGGCCGACAAACAGACGCTGATGGGCAGCGAGAACGACCATCTCGACCCCGCCGACGCCGAGGGCCCGGTGGTGGAGACCGGACTCGGGCCGGTCGGCCTCTACTCCTGCATGGAAGGGGTGATCAACGAGGTGTGCCGCTCCCTGTCCCTGCGCGGGGCGCGGTTACTTCTCAACAGCCTCAACTCCTTCGCGCTGGACGAGGCGTCGCTGCACATTCCCGTCCGGGCCGCGGAGAACAAGGTGTGGGTGGTGGCCGCGAACAAGGTCGGTCCCCTCATCCCCGAAGCCCGGCTCGCCGCCGTCGCGGAGGGGCTGGGCATTCCGCCCGAGGCGCTCCACGGCGCCGGCGAGAGTCAGATCGTCGCGCCCGACGGCACGGTGGCCGCCAAGGCTCCGCGCACCGGCGAGGCGCTCGCGGTGGCCGACATCGATCCGCTCGGCGCGCTCGACAAGCACCGGCCGGACGGCACCGACGTGTTCGCGGCCCGCCGTCCCGACCTGTACGGCCCGATCGCGCGTTCGCCGCGCCCGGTGCCCGCCTTCGGCGGACGGCGCGCCGAGAGTGTCACGGCCGCGGTGCTGCTGCCCGCGGGTACCGGACGGGCGGCCGTCGAGGACGCGGCTCGGCTGGCGGCCGACGCCGCCGCGCGAGGCGCCCGCCTGCTGGTCCTTCCCGAGCTGTTCCTCTTTCCCTCGGGCCGCGTCCCCGCGCACCTGACGGGGACCGAGGCCGGCGCTCTGGCCGCCGGGGCGCTGCGAACGCTGGCGGACGCGCTGAGCGGCACCGACGCCCTGCTCGCCTGCACCGTGCCGGCGGGAGACGTACACCTGGGCGTGCTGACCGGAGCGGGCGGGCCGGTGCTGCGCGTCCCCCAACTCCATCCGAGCGCCCGCCATGCCTCGTGGGCGACCGGGCGGGCGGGCCCGCCCGAGGTCCATGACGCCGCGTGGGGACGGATCGCCCTGGTCGCCGGGGACGACAGTGTCCACCCGGAGACCTTCCGGCTCGCCGCACTGGCCGGCGCCGACACCGTGGCCGTCTGCTTCACCGGCCTGGAGCCCTGGGAGAGCGCCCTGGGCCTGCCCGAGCGCTCGGCGGAGAACCGGCTCAACCTCGTCGCGGCCGGCCACGGCCAGGGCGCGGTGCACGCGCTCCCGTCCGACTTCGGACTCTGGCAGAACCACGGGGGCGGCTTCACCGGCCGCATCAGTCATCCCCGTACCACCACCGCGACAGGCCCCCTCACCCTGGCCGAGATCCACCCCGCCCAGGCCCTGCGCCGGATGCTGTCCCGCTCCACCGACCTGGTCGACGGACGGCCCTGGCGGCTGTCCGGCGCACTGGTCGCCACGGCCGGCGCGCCGGCCCCCCGTCCGGCCTGACCGCTCCGGACCCTTGCCCCGCCCGGCCCTTCGACGCCGGCACCGCGAACCCCGAGGAGCTGCTCCGTGGCCGAGACCCTCAAGGCCGTGCAGGACATGACGGACGACGCGCCCGTCACCGACGTGACCGAGACCTTCGAGCAGTGGCGGGAACTGCTCGCGGAACTCAAGTCCAAGATCGACGCCCGCTTCGAACTGCGCCGCGACCCCTCCACGCTCGGACTCGACTCCTACGGCGCGCCCCCGCGAAGCCCGGGCGGTTCACTGGCCGCCTACAGCGGGCCCGAGGTCGACTGGATGGTGCACTCCTGGCTCGGCAACCCGACCCGCGGCTTCGCCAACCTGCACCTGACGGTGTGGCTGGGCCCGCACATCCGGGTGCCGCACCTGGGCATCGCCCTGCTGTGCTGGCCGGGAGGCTGGTTCTATCTCGACTCAGTGCCCCGCGCGAACCTGGTCGCCGACGGCGCGTACTACGACCGCTACTACGCCCCGCTCGACGAGGAGTGGCTCGCCACCCGGGAACAGCACCCGTCCCTGGACTGGTTCACCAGCCGGGCGGGGTTCATCCGGGCGAGTCTGTCCCCGACCGCGTACTGCTACTCGATGCCCCGCGACCAGGAGCACGTCGGCCTGGTCCGCTCGCTCACCCACGCGCACGTGGACCGCTGGCTCGGATGGGTGGACGCGGCAGAGGCCGTGCCCCCGGACGAGCGGGACATCCTGGCCGCCGCGGACCTGGCCACCCGGCGCAACATCGCGGAGCGGGACCCCGCCAACGTCATGGGGGTGCGCTACTTCGGCGAGGAGACGACCGACCGCTTGGTCCGTGCCCTGTGGGGCGGGGACCGGGAACTGCCGAGGCCGAGATGACCGCCGGCGTACGGGCCCTGTGGTGGGCCTGCCGGGTACCGGGCCTCAAGGAGCCGTTCGACACCGCGCACCTGCGGGTGTTCTATCCGGCTCGGCCCACCGGCTCCGACGCCGAGCGGCTCTCGGGCGAGATCCCGGCCGACCCGGAGGGAGCCCCGTACCCGGTGGCGCTGCTCCTTCCGGGCATCAACGTCGGTCAGGACGCCTACCGTTGGCTGGCCGTCGCGCTCGCGTCGGCGGGCGTGGTCACCGTGACCACGGACCTGGTGGGCGAGCTGTTCGCCGGGAGTCACGGCCTCACCCCGGCGGTGGACCTCGAAGCGGCGGCCCCGGCCGGGTACGGCACCCGTCCGACCAGCCCGCTCATCGGCGCACTGCTGGCAGCCGTACGGGAACTCGGCACCAGGCCGCCGCTGGCCGGGCTGCTCGACACCGACCGGGTCGCCCTCGGCGGGCACTCGGCGGGTGGCACGGTGGCGCTCCAGTCGGCCGGTCTGACCCCGGGTGTACGGGCGGTGTTCGCCTACGGAGCCCACACGGTCGTCGCCGACCTGCTCGGCTGGCCACCGGGGACCGTCCTGCCGGCGGGCGGGGGCGCGCCGGTACTGCTGCTGTCCGGCGAGCACGACGGTGTGATCGCCGCGAGCGCGGACCGCTACACCGGACCGCCCGGCGGGGCGCCGCCGGATCCGGTGGCCCGTACGTTCGACGAGGCCGTCCCCGACGCGGCGGGCGGCAACGTCCTGGCCACCCTGGCGGGCGCGAACCACTTCACCGCCTGCCACCCCCAGGACCCCACCGGTGCGCGCGGGTTCCTGGAACGGACGGTCCCGGACGACGGCGGTGCCGCCAGAGACCTGCTGTCCCGTCTGATCACCCTGTTCTGCACCGCCCACCTGCGCGACGACGACGCCGCTCGGTCCCGGCTCGACGAACTGCTGGCGCCCCCGCACCCCGGGCTCGTCGCGGTGCGACGCCGCTGAACTCCCCGCGTACGAAAGCCCCGCACGGCTCCGCGGGCCCAAGTCCCGCACCCCAGCAGAGAACGACGCCGAGGAGCGCCACGGATGCTCAAGAACTTCTGGTACGCGGTCGAGTTCGCCGGCCGTGTGGGACGCCGGCCCCTGAAAGTGACCTGTCTGGGCCAGAGTCTGGTGCTGTACCGCACCGAGGACGGGCGCCCGGTGGCCCTGTCCGACCTCTGCGCGCACCGGGGCGCGGCCCTGTCCGGCGGCAGCGTCGCCGGGGACTGCGTGGTGTGCCCCTACCACGGCTGGCGTTTCGAGCCCGACGGGGCGTGCACCAGGATCCCCGCCAATCTGCCCGGCCGCGGCATCCCCAGGAAGGCCCGGGTCGACGCGTACCCGGCGCGCGAACGGTACGGGTTCGTCTGGGTGTTCCTCGGCGACCTGCTCGAGGAGGAACGGCCGCCCATCCCCAAGTGGCCCGAGTTCGATGAGCTGTTGGAGGACGGCGGCCGCTTCAGGGCGGTGACCGGCGAGTACCTCTGGCACTCCAACTACGAGCGGGTGCTGGAGAACGGCTGCGACATCGCGCACACCCCGTTCGTGCACGCGGGTTCGTTCGGCAACCCGGAGCGTCCGGAGGTCGAGGAGTACACCCTCGACCAGCCCGACGAGTGGTCGGCGTTCGCCACCGTCTCCATGCACCCGCCGACCGCCAAGGGACTGTGGTCGAGGCTCTACCAGGACCGGCGTTCGCAGGGCCGGGACCGGCCACCGGTGGTGAGTACCGCGGGCTGGATGCTGCCGAACCTCGTCAAACTGCATGTGCGGCTGCCGTTCGGCAACATGATCATCTACGACACGAACATCCCGGTCGACGAGACCACCACCCTCGTCAAGTGGGTCGCCCTGCGGGACTTCTTCACCGGTTCCTGGGCCGACGCCAACACGCGCAAGCGGGTGTACCGGATCTTCGGGCAGGACGCCCCGGTGGTGGACGGGACCCGGCCGGAGCTGCTCCCCGCCGACCTGGGCGCGGAACTCCACCTGCGTTCGGACCTGATCTCTGTCGCCTACCGGCGCAAGAGGCAGGAACTCGCCGCCAAGGGCTGGACGGTGGGCGCCGGTGACCGCGTCACGGGGGACGTGCCCGAGCGCACCTCGACGGTGATCGCCTCCCCCGGCCGCCGCGAGGTTCCCGAGTTCGCCCGCGCCTGGGAGCAGAAGGCGCACGGCCTCCACCCCACGGTCGACGGCGCCCAGTCCGCGTCCGGCCCCGACAAGGACGACGCCCCCGAACAGCGTCCGTCCGGAGAGTGAACCCCGAGATGCCGGATCAGACAGCGGCCCGTCCCCCGTCCGTCCCACCGGCCCGCGCGGCGGCGCAGTCCCCGCCCGCCGCGCTGTCCGCGCGCGTCCTCGACCGTCTCACAGCCGTCACGGACGTCACCGAATCCCCCACGCCCTGGGGGCGGTTGACGAGTGCGGCCTTCCCCGGCGAGGTCGGCTCCGTCCGGTATTTCACCGGGAGCGGCGCCGTCGCGTCCGTCGTGCACATCTCGCTGGTGGTCCCGGCCATCGGCCTCGACAGCCACATGGTGTTCGCGTTCGGCGCGGCCGAGGGCCCGCTGCCGCACTTCACCCTCGACTCCGTGCACGCCGGGGAGGGTTACGCCTTTCACCTCGACCTGGTGCAGCGGGCGGACCTGGCCTCCCATCCCGCGTACACCGACGCCGTGTACGGCCCCCTGACCCCGGCGCACGGCAGCGCGGCGGAGATCCCGGGGCTGGCCCCCGCGGCGATCGGTCCGCGCCAGCGCGCCCTGATGTCGCCGTGGATGCTCGTGCACCGTGCCGACGAGGCGGCACTGCGGGCCGTGGGACCGATCGCCGAAAACTACCTGGAGCACTGGCTGGCCCTGGCCGGGGACTTCCCTCCGGCAGCGGCCGACGAGGTGAAGGACACGGACCTCGCCGACCGCGACCGGCGGCTGCGGGCCGCGCTGTTCAGCCGGGAGATCGATCCGGTGTGGGCGCAGGTCGACCGGCTCCTCGGCCCGGCCACGACCGACGCACTGCGCGGCCTGCTGATCACCGGCAGCCCGGGCGGCGCGGAGGGGGACGCCTCGTGAGCGCCCCGGAGCCCAGCGCCTGGCAGCGTCGCATCACCGGTGAATGGCACGGCCGGCCCTCGCTGTTCGACGCGACGGGCACGTGGTGCGGATTCGAGGACATCCGCCGTTCCTCGGCGTTCGAGGACGGAGGCACGGTCTACCGCATGGACGGCGGTCTTGAGGGCGGCGGCCCGCTGGCCGGCCGGTTCCGGCTCGCCGCGCCCTTCGCCTTCGCCGTGACCGACGCCGACGACAACCGGATCTACCACGGTCCCGACTTCCACGGAACGGGCCAGCCGTACGGCTCGTTCGTGGACGCCCACTACTACGGACCCGGCTGGCAGGTCGACCTCAACACCTGGAACCACGTCCTGCCCGACGGCGAGACCCAGGTCTACTCGTCCGTCCTCTACCAGGGATGGACGGTGGTGGGCTGCTTCAACGGCCTCTACCGGCGCACCATCGGCGCCGGGGCCGACGATCCGGCGACCCGCGCCGCGATCGACGCCCATCTCGCCGCGGAGACCCGGTCCGGTCCCGTGCCGTGGATCCTGCCCACCAAGCGGTCCGGCGCCTTCCGGGGAACGTGCGAGGTGTGGGGCGCCGACCAGAAGCCGCGGGGAACGGTCGAGGTGGAGGACCGGCTCACCCCGCTGGACCTGCTGCGCACCGAACACCGGGTCCGCTGGACGGGCGCCGGCGTGGACCGCGCCTTCACCGTCGTACGCCGCCGGGACGGCACCCGGGAGTTCTGGGAGGGGCCGGGGGCCTGGGGCAACGCCCAGGCGTTCGGGCGGGCCAACTACCCGGTCTGGCACTTCACCGACGGGGACGTGCACAAGGTCAAGGGACGCGAGTTCGCCCTGGACGCCACCCCCGGCATGACCGCGGGCGGGCAGCTGGCCGTCACCTGGGAACTGTTCGACGGCAACGTCCTGGCCGCCGTCGTGCACGGCGTCCTCGGCTGGGAGGAGACATGAGAACGCGGGCGCCCGTCGTGGTGGTCACGGGCAGCACCCGCGGCATCGGCCACGGACTGGCCCGCTCCTTCCTCGACCGGGGCTGCCGCGTCGTGGTGTCCGGTCGCGGACCACGAACCGTGAAGGAGGCCGCCGCGGTCCTGGACGCCCCGGCGGACCGGCTGCTCGGACGGGCGGCGGACGTCACCGACCGGGGTCAGGTGCAGGACCTGTGGGACGCGGCCCTCGACACCTTCGGCGGCGTCGACGTATGGATCAACAACGCCGGGGCGGCCACCGTCCGACGGCCGCTCTGGGAGCTGCCGGACGGTGACCTGGAAGCCGTCGTCGCCACGAACCTGGTGGGCACCGCCCATGGTTCGGCCGTCGCGCTGAACGGGTTCCTCGCCCAAGGCCACGGACGCCTGTGGAACATGGAGGGCCTCGGCTCCGACGGCCGCGTCCTGCCGGGCCTCGGCGCGTACGGCACCACCAAGCGCGCCGTCACCTACCTCACCCACGCCCTGGCCGCGGACCTGCGCGAACGGGCGGTGACCGCACCGCACGACGTACGGGCGCTGCGTCTGTCGCCGGGCATGGTCGTGACCGACCTCCTGTTGCACGACTACGGCCCGGCGGAGTACGCGAAGGTCCGCAAGGTGCTGAACATCCTGGCGGACCGGGTGGAGACCGTGGCGCCCTGGCTGACCGACCGGATCCTGGCGGACCGGACCCGCAACGGCGGCCGGGTCGCCTGGCTGACCCGGCGCAGGGCGGCGGCGCGGTTCGCGACCGCCGGATTCCGCACCCGCGACGTCCTGCCGTCCGCACCGCCCCGACCACCGGCGCCACCGGGACCGGCAGGGTCGGCGGCCCCGGAGCGCGGGACCGGACACGGCGGGGAGGCGGAGCTGTGAGCACGCCGGTGGACTATCCCGTCGCGCTCGCGCTCCAGGACTTCGTGCCGGTCGCCCTGACCGGCATAGGGGCGGCCTGTCTGATCCGGCCGGTCGCACGGGCCGTACCCCGGGCCGGGACCACGGCGGTCACGGCGACCGCGCTGATCCTGGCGGGCGGGCTGTCCAAGGCGGTGTGGAAACTCGTCGTGTCCCTCGACGGGCCGGACGTCCAGCCCCTGAACAAGGCGCTGTTCCCGCTGCTCGCCGCGGGCTTCCTGCTGCTCGCCCACGCCCTGCTGTCCCTGCCGTCCCCGGTCCCCTCGCCACGGGGAACGGGCCGGGTCCCCCCGCTGTGGGGGTTCGCCGCGACCTGGACGCTGCTGGGCGGGCTGTCCCTGCTCCTGGGCTCGACCCTGCCCGTCATGGTGCTGACCATCGCCGCGGTCACCGTGTGCGGGGTCCGTCTCATCCTGCTCGCACGGGCCGCCGGGGACACTCCGGCAGCTTCGGCGGCGGGCCTGTGGCTGCTCGGCATGTACGTGCTGGGGCCGCTGGCCGCCCGCCCCGACCAGAGCGTCACCCTGCAATGGACCGAGCAGGGCTGCAACACGCTCACCCAGGCGGCCCTCCTGATCGCCGCCCTCAGGCTCGCCCGCTCACTGTCCCACTCCGCGCCGCACCCGGCCGGCCTGTCCAGAACGGTGAACCCATGACCGACGCCCTCGGCTGGCGCCACAAGTTCGGCGTCATCGCCCCCAGTACCAACACCATCGTGGAGCCGGACTTCCACCGGATGACCGTGCCCGGAGTGACCTCGCACTTCTCGCGCATCCACATCCGGGACCAGGACATGTCCGGCGACGCCGGGATGGAGCGGTTGCTGGACCAGATCCGCGACGAGATCGGCGCGGCCTGCGAGCGGGTGCTCACCTGCGAACCCGACTACATGGTGATGGGCATGTCGGCCGAGACGTTCTGGGGCGGTGTCGAGGGCAACCGCGTGTTCATCCGCCAGATCCACGAGGCCACCGGTCTGCGGGTCGCCACCGGCGCCGAGGCCTGCGACCGGGCGCTGCGTCTGTTCGACGTGCGGCGCATCGGCGTACTGACCCCTTATCAGCCGGTCGGCGATGCCAACGTGCGGCAGTTCTTCACCGAGTTGGGCTTCGAGGTCGCCGGTGTCACCGGACTGCGCTGTCCGACGGCCGTGTCCATCGCCCACGTCGAAGAGCGGCGGCTGCGCGAGGCCCTGACGGAACTCGCCCTCCTGGACGGGGTCGAGGCGATCGTGCAGTGCGGGACCAACCTGTCCATGGTCGCCCTGGCCGACGAGGCGGAGCGCTGGCTCGGGCTCCCGGTCATCGCCATCAACGCCGCCACGTGGTGGATGGCACTGCGCGACAACGGGGTCGACGACCAGGTGCGGGGCGTGGGTTCACTGTTGCGCGAGCACTGAGAACCACACCGGTGCGGATCGGGCCGGACGGGCCGGGCTCGTGGGAGCCCGGCCGGCCCGGTCACAGCGCGGCCGGTGCGGGCGTGGCTTCTTGGCGCCTGTCGATACGCCGGTCGCACAGGGCGGCCAGCAGACCGGCCAGCATGAGACCCTCGCCGGCGTTGCCCAGCGGTGGCACCTTGAACGCGAAGGCCGAGGCGGCGAAGACGGCGAACGCGCCCAGCGCGATCCAGGGCACGCATCGCCGCTTCCACGCCACGACGCCGATCGCCAGCAGCGCCAGGACGGAGAGAACCGCCGCGACGGGCGCGCCCCCGCCACCGGCGTCCGTGTAGCGCAGGGTTCCGGCCCAGGAGCGGGGCTCCAGTTCGAGGCCCGGCAGCGTGGTGGCCACCCCGAGTACCGACAGGGCCGCGGCGCACGCCCAGGCCCACCGGACCGTGCGCCGCCCTCGGTCGAGCAGCAGGGCGCCGCACACCACGGAGAGCGGCGTCAGCACGGCGTGCACCACGAAACGGCCGGTGTTGAGCCACTCCAGCGGTGCACCCGCCCCCACCATCGCCCCGGCCGCGACGACGAGCGAGTCGTACGCCAGCGCGCACCCGAGGACACCGATCCACAGCCCGGGGGCACGGCCCTTGCGGAACGCGGTGAAGGCGAGCAGGAGTTGGAGAACGCCTATCAGGAACAGGGCCGCCGAGACCATGACACTCCTCCACTTGAGAAACCCTGCCTGTGCGTGCGGTCGCCGGACCGGAGCAGTCGGTCAGTAGGCCTGTTGGACGGTCACCGCGTTGTCGACGCCGTCTCCCCACTGACGTACGTAGGCGGCGGCCAGCCCGTCACCCAGGCTCGCCCTCAGGAACAGCGCGGACCAGCGGGCCGAGGTACGGATGCTCTCGGTCTGATCGAGCGTCTGAACCGACGTGTCCGGGAGCGCCCCGGTCGGGTTCTGCGCGTCGGTGATGCCGTAGTGGTTGGCCCCGGTGACGGTGACGAGTGCCTTCGGCGTGGCGGTCAGTGCCTCGTAGGTCGCCTGGGCCGCGGCGGGTGCGGCGACGCCGTCGACGCTCCCCTGGACAAGCGCCAGGGGCACTCCGGTGTTGTCGACGGCCGGGGCGGCCCCGCCGCCGGGGGGCACGTTGTTCGTGCCGAAGAACGCGGCGGCCTTCAGCTGGGCCGGCTTGACGGCGCCGGCGGGCAGGCCGAAGCAGAACGGCGGGGCGCACTGCCCCTGCACGGTGCCGAGCCCCGCGGCGCCACCGAAGGAGTGTCCGAGCAGAACCAGGGTGCCGGCGTCGATACGTCCTGCCAGGGGGCTGTCGGCGTCGGCGTTCTCGGCAGCGGCCCATGTCACCGCGGCGAGCCCCTCGTCGGAAGAGGCCCACAGTCCGGGCACGCCGTACAGGGTCCTGGTGTGGTTGGGCACCACCACGACGAAGCCGAAAGCCGCGACCGTACGGGCGTACCCCTCGTAGGCCGACTTGTCGACGTTCGCGCCCTGGAGCAGCAGCGCCACCGGCAGTCGGCGGGTGGTGGTCGCGGGGTAGTAGATGTCGGCCGGGTCCTGGCCGACCGTGGTGGCGTAGGCGGCCGTCGGGTAGACGGTCGGACTTTCCGCGGCTTCCGCCCGGGTCAGGCCGCCGGACCCCGCCAGGAGGGCGAGCCCCAGGAGGAAGGCGGTCACCGCCCGTCTCGCGCCTGATCCGAGGAGATGTGTGGGATGCACCATGAGGACTCCGGTTCTTCGCCATGTCATTGCGGACGACGTACGAGGAGCAGCCCCTCACAGACCTCGCGGCCTGACCAGGAGACGACGCGCATGGTTTCCATAAGAGAAACTTCGTTTCACATCGACACCAGTAAACTGACCGTCCCTCGCCACCGTCAACAGGGGAAGCCCACGACTTCGAACGGATCCCCGCCATGAACCGACGGCCGGATCTTCGTCGGGTGCGCGGACCTTGCGGGCAGGCAGGTGGATCATCGCCCGGTCCAAGCTCTCTGGCGCACGCCACGAACGGCGTCGACTGCGATGCGGCGTTCCCGCCACCGCACATGCCCCAGCCCCGTGCTACGCCCCGCACCGTAGGAGCCGACGGGCTCCCTTGGTCCGATCCCGTACCTGGCCTGCCGCCGAACTCGCCACCTTGCTGCGCGGATTGGGTGACGGGACGGGTCTCGCCGGACACTCGCGCGACGTTTCCGGTCTGGTCGAGGGCCGGGCGGCGGACTGCCGGTGCGTCGACGCGAAGGCGGACGCCGGGCGGGCCCTGGCCGTTCGGTTCCAGGGCCTGCCGGAAGGTCTCGGCGCCGCGAAGCCGGAGGCCTACCGGGGATCGGTGGAAGTCCCTCACCGCCCCTACTACGCTTATGAGGAGATACCTGGCTCATAAGGAGATACTCACCGTCTTCGGGGACGCCCCGTAGACGCGCGAGCAGGCGTCGAGACCCTCGGAAAGGCAGCGCCGCACGCTCGGACCCGGCCCAAGGGCTCGGAGGTACGCTGGACAAGGCAACTGACTTCCCGCTCAAGATACAAGCGGGCCCCCGGCAGGCACCCTCGGAGTATCTTCATGGCATCACACCAGTCGCCCACCCATCGCTCCGCCGTCAGCCGACGCGTCCTGCTCGCCTCCGCGCTGGCGGTGTCCCTCGCGGCGGCGGGTGTGGGAGGTGTCCAGGTCTCACGGGCCGCCACGATCGACCCGCCCCTGAGAACCTCGAAGCTCGCGGCGGCCACCTGCGCCGACAAGACCTATTCGGCGATGACGGCTTCGCAGCGGGTCGGCCAGCTCTTCATGGGATCGGTCACGCCGTCCGCTCCTGACAGCAAGCGCATAGATGTCATGCGTCAGTACCACGTCGGCTCGGTGTTCCTCGCCGGGCGCAGCAACGCCGGGACGACGGCGACCAAGTCCCTTGCCGACAGTCTTCAGGCGAAGGCGGACACGGTGGCCGGGCATCGTGTGGGCCTCCTGATCTCGACCGACCAGGAGGGCGGACAGGTGCAGGTGCTGAGGGGCCCCGGCTTCTCGACCATCCCGAGCGCGCTGACTCAGGGAACGTGGACCACGACGAGACTACGGAGCGAGGCGGCCGTGTGGGCCAAGGAGCTCAAGACGGCCGGTGTGAACCTGAACCTGGCGCCCGTCGCGGATGTCGTACCCGCGAGCCTCGGCACGGCCAACGCTCCGATCGGCCGGTACGACCGCGAGTTCGGTCACACGGCCGCGACGGTGGCCCCGCACAGCAACGCGTTCCTCGCGGGTTCCACCCAGTCCGGCGTGCTGGCCACGCTCAAGCACTTCCCCGGACTCGGCTACGTCCGCGGCAACACGGACACCACGGCCAACGTCGTGGACACCGTGACGACGAGCACGAGCCCGAGCGTCACCACCTTCAAGTCCGGCATCGATGCCGGGGCGCCGTTCGTCATGATCTCCTCCGCGACGTACAGCAAGATCGACCCGAACAACCGGGCCGCGTTCTCCTCGACGGTGATCCAGACCATGCTCCGCAAGAACATGGGGTTCAAGGGCGTGGTCATCTCGGACGACCTCGGGAACGCGGTGGCGGTGAAGTCCGTGGCCCCGGGAGACCGCGCGGTCAAGTTCCTCTCGGCCGGCGGTGACTTGGTCCTGACCGTCGAACCGAATCTGATCCCGGCCATGACCAAGGCGGTGCAGAGCCGGATGGCGCAGAGCGCGGCCTTCCGCACGCAGGTGAGCCAGAGCGTCCATCGCATCCTGGACGCCAAGCAGAAGGCAGGCCTCCTCTCCTGCGGCTGACGGGGTCGCACCGAGGCCGAGCACGGCAGACCCGGGGTCGGTCCGCGGGTCCCGGCCGCCAGGATCGACGGCCGGGGAGTGTCCCGGGAGGTGCTGGTGTTCAACCCGGGACGGCTACCTCTCGTGGCTGGAGGGCTGCTCCTGGAGTGACCGCATCGCGGTGACGCCGACCGCCGCGCGGCGGATCACTCGGTGCGCAGCGCCGTGGCCGTACGGACCTTGGCCGCCCATCCCGCGGGGACCATCGCGCCGGACAGGGCGACGAGCACCCCGGCCAGGCCCAGCAGCACCAGTTGCGAGCCGTCGTACACATCGAGGACCGAGGGCGGAAGGCGGGTGCCCGCGGCCTCTCCCATGACCGGCAGGACATAGCCGTGCAGCGCGAACCCGGCCGGGACCCCGATCAGCCCGCCGACCACGCCGATCCCGGCCACCGAGGCGAGTACGAGACTCACGGTCTGCCGCGGGGACATGCCGAGCGCCTTGCACACTCCCAGGTCGTGGACGCGCTCGCGGGTGTCGAGGACGACGGAGTTGAGGACGCCGAGGCCCGCCACGGAAACCAGCATCAGGGTGAGGAGCGCCGCCATCGCCTCCAGCAGGACGATCATGTTCTCGCCCTCCGGGGCGGATTCGGCGAAGGCGTCGCCGCCCAACGGCTTGAGCACCGCACCGAGCTTCTGCGCGTAATCGGCCGGGGAAACCCCCGACTTGACCTCGATGCGGAATGCCTCCGGCTCCGCCTTGGCGAAGCTGTCGAGATCCGCGTGGACCCGCATGCCGTCGTCCGACGTGTCGAAGGCCTCGCCGACGATGCGCAGGCTCACCGTCTCCTTCTGGAACGTCACCCGCACGGAATCGCCGATCCTGGTTCCCGTCCGCTCCAGGAAGCCGGTGGGCACCACGACCTGGCCCCGCCCGGAGATCCAGTGCCCCGCGATCATCTCGTAGCTGCCGGGGCGGGAATCACCCTGGTAGAGGGTGGCCCGGACGGTGCCGGAGATGCCGGACACCGTGGCGTCGCCCGTCGCCGTGCCGTAGTACGTGGCGGTGCCGGACTGCGCCGCGATCGCGGCCCGCACCGCGTCCGGATCCGCCGGCTCCTGCTGGTCCGGCCCTGAGCCACCGGACGCCTGCCGGGAACCGGCCGTGGGCGGCTTCTGCTTCTTCTCCGGCACGCCGGGCCCGGAGCCGCCCGGCCCACCGGTGACGGCGGTGACATCGGCGCTGTTCTCGGGATCCTGCGCACTCGCCACCGCGTTGAGGGACTGCGTCAGTCCCACCGCGAACGTCGCGGCGACCGTCCCGAAGGTCACCGCCAGCACCATCGCGATCGCCCGTACGGGGTGCGCGAAGGGACTCGCGAGGCCGTACGTCACCGGACGTGGCAGCGGCAGCCGCCCCGCCGCGCGGTGCGCCCACTGACCGCGTGTGGTGCGCGGCGCCCTGCCGACGGCGATGGCCTCGACCGTACGCAGCCTGCCGGCCCGGAGCGCGGGCACCAGCGCCGCGATCATCACCACGAGCAGCGCACCGGCCGGCACCACGACGTCCACCCACCAGGCCACCGAGAGCGACACGGTGCCGTACACGGACTCGGTGTCCGCCAGCAGCGGCACCGCCAGCAGGTTCCCCAGGACGACCCCGAGCGCGATGCCGACCGTCGCGGGGATCAACGCCTGGGCCACATAGGCCCGTACGACCTCGCGCGGAGTGAATCCGATGGCCTTGAGGATGCCGATCCGGCGCAGCCCCGTGCCGACGGCGCCGCTGATCACGCTGCCGATGATGATCACCGACATGACGATGCCGAGCACGCCGAACGCGAACAGGAACGGGATCGTGGCCGCCGCGCCCTGGTCGACGGCGTGTTTGGTGTCCAGCCACGACTGGGTACCGACGAGTGCCCCGGAGGGAAGGGCGGCGGCGAGCTTCTTCCGGTCGGCCGCGATCTGTGACTTCGTCGCCGCGGAGTCGAAGCGGTAGAGCATCTGGCTCGCCAGGACGCTCTCCCCGGTGGCGAGGGACCTGACCTGGGCGGGGGTCGCCCAGACGTCGGCGCTCCCGCTCGTGGACAGCGCGAAGCCGACGACGGTCAGCGTCTGCGCGTCCGCGGCCTCGGAACTCATCAGGGTCGCGCCGAGCACGAGATCCGGGCCCTGGAACGAGGCGGACAGCACGATCTCACCCGACTTGCGCGGCCACCGGCCCGACTTCAGGTCGAGTGCGTCGACGTCCTTGCCGGGACCGGACCGTCCTACGAGCGTCAACGCGGGCAGGTGTCCGCCGTCCTGGCCGATCGGGTTGATCGTCGTGGACGGGAACGGACCCGCGCTCGCCGTCACCCCCTCCAGGCCGCGGGTGCTCGCCAGTTGGGCCGCGCTCGCCCGGTGCGGGTCGAGCTGCGCGGTGAGGTGCGCCCCGTGCTGCCGCGCGAAGGCGTGGTCGAAGGGTGCGTTCGTGGCGACCATGAGGGACCCGGCGACCACGGCCGAGGCCACGGCCATCATGGTGGCCACGGCGATCACCAGCGTCTGGACACGTCGTCTGCCGACCCCGGAGCGCACGACCCGGCCGAGGGCACCGCCGCCGAACCGGATCATCGGACGGCCTCCGCGCGCGTGTCGACGGCGACCTTGCCGTCGACCAGATGGATCGTGCGCTGCGCGCAGGCCCGGGCCAGTTCCAGGTCGTGCGTGACCAGGACGACGGTCTGCCCGCCGCGGTGCAGATCCACTAGCAGCTCGCGGACCTCCTGCCCCGACGCGGTGTCCAGCGCGCCGGTCGGCTCGTCGGCGAGCAGCAGCGCGGGCTTGTTCACCAAGGCCCGTGCCACCGCGACGCGTTGGCGTTCGCCGCCGGACAAACGCCCGGGGTAGGCGCGGGCGTGCTTCTGGATTCCCAGCACCTCCATCAGCTCCTCGGCACGGGTCGCCGCCGCCCGCCGGGCGGTCCCGGTCAGCTGGGCGGGGAGCTGGATGTTGTCGGCGACGGTGAGGTCGTCGAGCAGGTTGAAGAACTGGAAGACCATGCCGATCCGTTCACGGCGGAACCGGGCCAGCGCGTGCTCGCTCAGCCGGTCGATGCGCTGCCCGGCCACGGTCACGGTGCCCTCGCTGGACCGG
Source organism: Streptomyces sp. NBC_00328 (assembly GCF_036139655.1). Taxonomy (NCBI): domain Bacteria; kingdom Bacillati; phylum Actinomycetota; class Actinomycetes; order Kitasatosporales; family Streptomycetaceae; genus Streptomyces; species Streptomyces sp. NBC_00328. The sequence goes on along the minus strand of NZ_CP108013.1, from coordinate 9,280,813 downwards.
TCCAGACCGGCGATGAGATTGAGCAGCGTGGACTTTCCGCTGCCGGACGGCCCCGTCACGGCCAGGGCCTCGCCCTGGGCCACGCCGAGATCGACCGGTCCGAGCGCCGGGGCGTCGGCGCCCCCGTACCGCTTGGCGACGCCCTCCAGTTCGATCACGTGATTCATGGGTGTGTCCGTCCTTCACGGTCGATGAGCCGATGCCCTGTACAAGTCCGGCGAACGTACGGGCGGAGGCGGCGGCGGCGCGTCGGCCGGGGCACCGACATACGGCCCTCCCCGCGGAGGACCCGGCGGCGGGGTCATCCTCGAGGAGTACTCCTGGCGGACAGGTGCGCCGGTCACGCAGGTGGACGTGGAACCGTGCCGCCGGGCCGCACAATGTGCGGATGGAGAAGGAGGACCCGCACGGGCGGCCGCACGACGCGTCGTGGTCAGGCACAGAGCGAGAACAGGCCGGCCCCGCGCGGGAGCGGGTCGCAGACCGGCGGGAGCGCACCGGCGACCGGCCGGAGCGGGCAAGCGACTGGCGGGTGCGAACCGGCGACGTGCTGCGGCCCGGGACGTGGTGGGCGCGCCTCCGCGAGGCGATGCGGCCGGAGGGTGAGCCCGCCCCGCTGTCCCGGCGGGCGCTGCGTCTGGACGTGGTGCTGGCGGTCGTCCTGACCGTCGTCGCGCTCGTCGTGGCGGCGCGCTACCCCGGGGACGGGCCGGTACGGATCAGCTCCCGGGCCGTGACCGCGAACCGGCCCGAGTTCCCGTACCCGGTACCGCCTCAGCCCCCGGCCCCGGGGGCCGAGTACCCGTCGGAGTCCTCCGCGCCCTGGGTCCTGGTCGTGCTCTCGGCGCTGCCGCTCGCGGCCCGGCGCAGGTATCCGCTGCTCGCGCTCGCGATGGTCACCGCCGCGGCGCTGGCCATAGCGGATCGCGTCTCCTGGATCAATGTGCTGACCTGCAGCATCGGCGCGTACGGAGCCGTCGTGCACAGCCGCTACCGCGCGCGGGCCATGGTCGCGCTGATCGTCGCCGCCGTGCTGGCGGGTCTCGCGTTCCGGGATGCGGACCCCATGCTTCCCGGCTGGTCCAGTCCCGCCGTGGTACTCCTCCTGGTCGGGGTGCTGGCGAGCCTCGTCCGGTTCGGGCGCCTGCGGCTGGAAGCGAGCCGCAAGCGGTTCACCGACCTTCAGCAGACTCAGGAGAAGGCCATGCGCAGGGCCGTCGAGGAGGAGCGGGCCCGGATAGCCGCGGAGCTCCATGACGTCGTCACCCACAATGTGAGCGTGATGGTCATTCAGGCGGGAGCGGCGCGCAAGGTGATGGACACCGCCCCGGAGCGGTCCAAGGAAGCACTGCTCGCGGTGGAGGCAGGGGGCCGCGCCGCCATGGCCGAACTCCGCCATGTGATGGGCCTGCTGGCGGGCCCGGACGCGAGCGCCGACACCCCCGCCGACGGCCTGGAACCGCAGCCCGGCCTCGGACAGCTCGACGCCCTCACCGAAAGGGTGCGGGCCGCCGGGACATCGGTGGCCCTGACCGTCTCGCTGCCTCCAGGACCGCTGCCGCCCGGGGTGGAGCTCACGGCGTACCGCGTCGTCCAGGAGGCGCTCACCAACACCATCAAGCACGCGGCGGGCGCCGGTGCGACGGTGGAGATCGGCTTCTCCGGATCCTGGCTGGAGATAGCGGTCACCGACACGGGAGCGGTCCGCGACTCGCCCCCGGTGGACGGCAACGGCCGCGGGCTGATCGGGCTGCGCGAACGGCTCGCGGTCTACGGCGGCAGGCTCACCGCCGGGCCCACGCTCACCGGCGGATACCGGGTCACGGCCCGCATCCCGTGGGAGGCGGTGTGAACGGGCCCGCTCTGCGCGCCGTCATCGCGGACGACCAGGCCCTGGTGCGTACCGGCTTCGGGATGATCCTCGCCGCCGACGGCATCGAGGTGACGGCCGAGGCGGCGGACGGCGCCGAAGCCGTCGACGCCGTCAGACGCACCCGGCCCGACGTCGTCCTCATGGACATCCGGATGCCGCGGATGGACGGCATCGAGGCCACCCGGCGCATTCTCGGCGGCGGCCTCGAAGGCGCCGACGGCTCCGAGGGCTACCAGGGCACCCGGGTCATCATCCTCACGACGTACGACCTCGACCACTACGTCTACGCGGCGCTCACCGCCGGAGCGAGCGGGTTCCTGCTCAAGGACGTCACCCCCGAGCACCTCGTGGCAGCCGTACGCCTCGTACGCTCCGGCGACGCGCTGCTCGCACCCACGATCACCCGTCGGCTGATCGAGCGCTTCGCACACCGCCAGGAGTCCCCGCGGACCGGCCTCCACCGTGATCTGTCCGGGCTGACCCCGCGCGAACTGGAGGTGCTCCGCCTGCTGGCGACCGGCCTCAGCAACGCCGAACTCGCGGACCGCCTGTTCCTCAGCCCGACCACGGTCAAGACGCACGTGGGCCGCATCCTGTCGAAGCTCGACCTGAGGGACCGGGTACAGGCCGTGGTCCTCGCCTACGAGAGCGGTCTGATCTCCCCGCAGGGCCCGCCCGGCACCGGCTGACGTCCTACGGCGGGGGCGGGGCACTGGGGACCGGAGGCCGATGTCGGGATCGGGAAGCCGAGCCCGGTCCCCGGCCGGGACCCTGACCGGGGACCAGGGCCGTGGGACGCCTCGGCGGAGAGAGGCAGACCGGTCCGCTCGATGCTCAGGTCGCCCGCCAGTCCGCAGTGTCCCCGGTCAGGACGAGCAACACCTTCCGCCTCGGGAGCAGTTGAGCAACACCCGCCATCTCGGCCCGGGTTGAGCCACGCCCCCACCTCGGCACCGGTTGAACCACGCCCGCTCTCCCTCGGGGACCGGTTCAGCAGCGCTTGACCGGTTCAGCAGCCCTTGACCGTCCTGGTCTCGACTGCCGGAATTCCCTTGTCCCACCAGTGGTTGTAGCGGCGGTACGGGGCCGGGTCCCGGTCGGCGAGCAGTGCCGCCAGCTTCTCCGCCTCCTCGGTCAGTCCGCGCCAAGCCGCCTTGTCGAGCTTGCGGAACGTGGTGAGTTCCAGGCCCGCGTTCGTTGTGCGCCACACCCCGGCGACCTGGCCGTCGACGAGCAGGGTGGGCAGGATGTCGCCGTTGCGCCGGACGACGAGCGGCCGGTGTTCCTGGGGCATGACCCGCCCGGGCAGGGCGTGGGCGAGCAGCGTGCTGTCCCACATCGGCAGCAGCCTCGGCGGCGCGGGGGTGTCCTCCGCGGGCACGGTGGCACCCGGCAGGTCGTACAGGGCGGCGCGGGCCGGTCCGGGAACCCGCACCACCTCGTCACCGAGCTCGCTCAGCGCCTGGGTGATCACGGGGCGGCCCAGCAGGGTGAACCGCGCGAAGTCCTGGGCCGACGCCGGTCCGAACGCCCGGAGGTAGGAGAGCAGGAGCCGCCGTACTCCCGCCGCCGCGTCCTGTGCCTCGGCCCCCGGGGCGACGGGCGAGGCGAGGTAGGTGTTCGGCAGTCCGAAGGACCACGGACCGCCGGTCGGCGCGTGATGGATCGGCGCGTACGTCCTCAAGGCCCACCACAAACGGTGCGCGTGTTCGCCGAAGTGCGCGGTGACCTCCCCCTCCACGTCGGCTCCGGTGTGAGGGTGCGCCAGGAACTCGGCGAGCCGCGGGAGCAGCGCGTCGGCGTCGGCGTCGGTCAGTTCGGACGAGGTGAAGCGGCGGTCGTACAGGCGCGATGCCCGCAGGCTCCGGGCCATGGCGGCGTGGTACGGCGCGTAGTCGTCGGCGTGGACGGCGTGCAGGGTGATCCGCATGAGGGTCGCCTTCACGATCCGGCGCTCCGTGAACGCCTCGTCGAGATCCTCGGGCACGAAGCCCTCCACGCGGTTCCACAGGGCCACGTACGGCGACGCGGGTGCCTGTGCCTGAACGGCGCAGACCTGGCGGACCGCCTCCGCCACGTCGAGGCGCCTGCGCTCCAGGAGGAGCTGACGGTCCAGGGTCGCCAGGGTGAGCTGCCGCGCGGTGAGGGTCACGCCCGGATTATCCCGCCCGGCCGGCATCGGCGGCACCATCAGCACATCGTGAACCGCTACGCGACCCGGCAGCAGACGGCTCGGCCCTGGAGCCGGGCGGGTCTTACGCGTTCTCTGTCCAAGGCGCCAGGTCCCCGAGCACACGTCGAGCGACAGCGCGGAGTTCCATGTCGTCGTGAATGATCTCGGTATGGCTGCCCGACCCCACGACGCGGCGATCCCCGTCGGCGAGCAGCCGGACACGGTCGAGTTGGGCGGAGCTGTCAGCCTGGTCTGACAGCGCTGCACGCCCGCCCGATGTTGTCCGACCGACGGCGCCGCGTCGTCACAGTCCTGCCCGGTCGAGGATCCGATGCATCGCGGTCAGGGGAAGCGACGGGTTCGCGGCGGCTCCAGCCGCGACCGAACGGTCCGCGGCCCCGAGCAGTTCGGTCAGCCGGTCGGCCGGAATGGCGGGGTTGGTCGCGGCCCAGCGCCGTACGGCGTCGTTCTCGTCGGTGAGCAGAGCCTCGATCGTATCGGCCGGCAATCCGGGATGTGCCGCGGCGACCGCGCGGTCCTGGACATCATCGGAGCGGGCCAGACGAGTGGCGGCGTCGGCGGGGAAGTTCTTGTGGCCGAGCATGTCCCACCGGCTGTAGCTGGTCCACTTCTCGGCGATCTGCGCCAGCAGCCGGCCGGGGGCGTTCGGCTGTCGCTCACACACGAAGAGACGCACCGCGAAGCTCTCGTCGTCGGCGAGGATCCCGACGACGTCGTCCGGCAGATCGGGGCGCATTGCCAGGGTCTTGCGGAATATCTGGTGACGGCTTCGGGCGAACGCCATCCGATCCGCCGCGGACAGGTCCTCGGTCCGCAGCCAGCCGACGACTCTGCTGCTCCGGTCGTCGTAGTCCACCGGGATCGACTCGCGCAGCACCGGGTCGAGGCCGCGCCGGGCGGCGACGGCCGCGCGGACCCGGTTGTCCGGATCGCGGGCCAGGTCCGCGACGTGCTCGGGCGGCAGGGTCGGGTTGGCCGCGACCGCCGCGCGAAGGTCGGGAGTCGCCAGGAACCGGTCGGTCAGACCGGTGTCCAAGTCGGCGACTTCGGCGACCTGCGAGAGCAGACCTTCGCTGCGCGAAGTCCCGTCCACCGCGGAGTCGATCTCGGCGACCAGGGCGTATGCCGCCTCGACGGGAAGCGGGCCGTCCAGGCGAAGCAGAAGCAGCTCCCGGCCGAAGGAGCCGGTCACCCGTGCCAGGAGTTCCTGGATGCGGCCGGCCGACGCCGAGGGCCATTGGGAGGCTGCGATCGCGGCCGTCCGCGGGTCCGGGTCATCGAGCATCCTGACCCGCAGATCCTCCGGCAGCCGGTGGTTGAAGGCCAGCGCGCGACGGACTTTCGGTTCCGGGTCGCACGTCAGCAGCTCGTAGACCTCGTACGTCAGCGGGTCCGGAAGGAGGCGCCCGTGTACACCGGCTGTGGTGAAATACTCCGCCCCTTCGGCCAGTCGGCCCCGCACCCCCGGGTCGGCGTCGCCGGCGAGAGCGAGCTGGACCGCCGGGGGGAGATGCGGATGGGCGGCGAGATCCGATCGCACCGCAGCGTCGGGGTCGGTGGCGAGCACCGCCGCGGCTTCCGGGGGCAGGTCCCGGCGCCGGGCCAGACCGGACCGGTCGATGTTCGCGGCAGTCAGGCGGATGAGGACCTCCGGCGGCGCGGAGGGGTTGCCGCCCAGGCCAGGCAGCAGCACGTCGAGGTCCGGTTGTGCGGCGGCGGGAGGTTCGGTGGAAGGGGACACCGTGCCATCGTGTCAGGTGTGCCAGACGTGCAGACGTGCCGGTGAGGGTGCCGTGCCCCTACAAGCGCCCTCGGAACCCCGCAGACAAGACACCGCACCACCCCTGACAGATCATCAGGGTCGGCTCAGGGTTGAGGCGGGGACGTCACGGATAGCCGTTGCCCGGTCACGACCCACACGCCGTAATCATGTCGAACACGACTCCCGATGACCGCCGCCCGTCACTCGCCCGCCGCGCCGCGCTGGCGCTCGCCGGCGCCGCCGCCCTGACAGGGCTCGTGGGGGCGTACACGCCTAGCCTCGCGCACGCGGCACCGAGTTCCACCCCGCGGTACTCAAGCGACTTCAGCGACTGCCCCGCCCTTCCGGCCGGGGCCGACCCGGCCCGCTGGCGCTGCGAAGTCCACACAGCGGCACCCCTGTTGACGATAGGGAAGGTCGATGTGACTCTCGATCCGATCATCATGACGCACGCCGAGGGGCAGATGCCGGACGGCACCTGGGGACAGGTATGGGGTGCGATGCACAGCACGCCCACCACCGTTCCCGGCGGGCTCACCGGCACCGCGGCGGGTGAGCGCACACGACAGCTTCGACTGGCGATCAAGCCGGAGTACGGTGGCCGATCCGACTTCTACACCGGGCGGCTCAGCCTGCGCTTCCGCCTGTCGAGTCCGCTGCTGCCGCACGGATGCACCATCGGAGCGAGCGCGCCGGTCGATTTCCAGGTGAAGCGGTCGGGCCCCTCGAAGTGGGTGTCACAGGATCCGCCGGTCATCGAGTTCTCGGCCTACGACGACACCTTCACCGCCCCGCGGCCGAGCACTGCGGGCCCCTGACCGGGCCGCTCGACCGGCGACTGGGGCTGCCGGCACCGAGCGGAAATCTGATGACCTACGACGCGACCTACACGTTCCGGACGTACGACCAACTGCCCTCGGCGTAAGGCCGGCGGCCTGCCCCTCGCCCCACCGGGCCACCGCGCCACCGGGATCTCTCACTCGGTGGTGTGAACTTACCGACCCCACCCGTAGCGGCTCATGAACACCGTGCGTTTGGGCAGTCGTGTCCCCCCTCGACTCCGCACATCTCTCGCTCTGGCTGCTCAACCACTTCAGCACGTCGACCCTGGCCGTCGTCATCGTCGGAGGAACCGTCCTCCTCGCTGCCGGCGGCAGTGTCCTGCTGCGCCGCCGGTACCCCTCGGTGGCCCGCGGTGAACACAACGAGATGGTCGGCGTGACCCTCGGCATGTTCGGCGCGATCTACGGGATCATCCTCGCCTTCGTCATCGTCACCCTCTGGACCCAACTGGAGGACACCCAGACCATCGTCGCTTCCGAGGCCACCGACGCGGCGCTCATCACCCGGGACGCCGCCGCGTTCCCGGAACCGGTACGCGCACGTCTCGACGCCTCGATGAGCGGCTACGTCCACGCGGTCGTCGAGGACCAGTGGCCCCGGATGCGTGCGGGAAACCCCAGCTACGGAACCACGGAATCCCACCTGCGAGCCGCGTTCCAGGCACTCCAGGAGTACGACCCGAAGAGCCAGAGCGAGCAGGTCTTCTACGAGGAGGCCGTCGCCCATCTCGACGACGTGGTGACCCAGCGCCGCGCCCGCATCACCATGGCACGCCAGGAACTTCCCCCGCTGCTGCAGGTGTTGGCCTTCGGCGGCGCACTCGTCCTCATCCCTCTCACGTTCCTGTACGGCATGCGCAAACTGAGGGTCCAGATCCTCTTCGTCGCCTCGGTCGCCGGTCTCGTCGGCTTCAGCCTGCTCCTGGTCTTCGTCCTGGACCGCCCGTTCGCCGGCGAACTCAGCGTCAGCCCCGCCCCGTACAGAGAAGGAGCCCTCGCCCAGTACTGGCCCCGGTGAGCCGCCGGATACGTCGGCCGTGAAGTGAGCCCCGCCTGTCACGTTCGAGGTGCCGTCCCGTCGACGTCGTCGGCCCCGACACGGTCCGCCGAGATCGGATCGGAACCCCTCGCGGCCTACGGCCCAACTACCGTTGTCCCACATGACCATCACCGAGTCGGACATCACGGAGGACTTGATCCGGGACCTGCTGCGCGAGCAGTGCCCCGACCTGGCGGATCTCCCCCTGAGACTCGGAGCGCTCGGCTGGGACAATCAGGTGTGGAGGCTCGGCGACGGCCTAGCCGTCCGCTTGCCCTGGGCCACACAGTCCGCGGACGCTCTGCTCCGCAAAGAGCACACCTGGGTGCCCCCTCTCGCCCCGCGCCTCCCGCTGCCGGTTCCCGTCCCGCAGCGCCTTGGTGAGCCCTGCGAGCGCTTCCCCCGCCCCTGGCTCGTCACCACCTGGGTGCCGGGCGAGCCCGCCGACCGCGTCCCCGCGACACGCCCCGCGGAGGCGGCCGACACGCTGGCCGCCTTCCTGACCGCCCTTCACCGACCCGCCCCCGACGGGGCACCGACGGGCCGAGACCGCGGGGGCCGGCTCGCCGACACCGCCGAATACCTCACCAGGGCCCTCGCCTCGGCCACCGACCTGGGGCTGATTCACGACCCGGACGCCGTCCGCGCGGTCTGGGAGGACGCGGCCGCCGCACCCGACTGGGCCGGCCCACGGCTCTGGCTCCACGGCGACCTGCATCCGGCCAACGTCCTCACCACGGACGGCACCTTCTCCGGCGTGATCGACTTCGGCGACCTCTTCGCCGGCGACCCGGCCTTCGACCTCGCCGCCGCGTGGATCCTGCTGCCGGACGGCGCCGTCGACCGCTTCCACGAGGCCTACCGGCCGAGCCCGGACTCCGCGACGCTTCGGCGAGCCCGCGGCTGGGCGGTGCTGCGCGCTCTGAGCTGCCTCCACATCGGGGACGCCGGCGTTCGCGGCCGCCCCGGAGGCAAGCCCAGTTGGGGCCCACCCGCCCGAGCTTCACTGCTCCGCCTCACCGCGTCAGCCGACCAGTGATCCATACGGCCTGGACTGGAACTGAAGCGGCGGAGCCATGTCGCCGAAGGACTCGATGAACGCGCGTGGCGAGCCGGCCGGTCCCAGCCGCACCCGCTCCGCCGTGTCGTCGCCGGTTAGGCCGGGAGCGAGGGCGGCGCAGCCCCGTACACCCGCGTGCGGGTCGGTGAGCCAGGGGCGGGTGTCGCCGCCGAGGTGGCCGATGGCGATCAGGATCGTCGCCAGGTCGTACGACGACTCGGCGGCCCGTGCCATCGACGTCAACCGGTCCAGCAGCACCGGACGTTGCGCGGACGCCGAGGGATGCCGGGCCAGTGACCCGACGGCCGCGGCGGCACACGTCCTGCGTCGGGCACGTTCCGACGCGAGGTGCGGCAGCACGCGCCGCAGGAGAGCGGGCACCAGGTCGAAGCAGGCGAGCGCCGCCTGATCGAGGACGAGTTCACCCAGCCCCGTACCGTCCTGCCACATGCGGGCCCGACCGTCGGCATCGGCCGACAGATGGCTGTCGGTCCAGGCTCTCAGCTCCCTTGCCCGGTCCTCGACCCGGGCACGGACCTCAGCGGCCCCTTCGCCGAGGTCGGCGGCGACGCCGACCACGTACAGATAGACGAGCATCGCGTCCGGCAGTGAGGGATCGTCGGGCCCCAGCAGCGGATCGTCCAGGAGCTCGGCGACCAGCAGCGCGGTGGGCGCCGTCGCGGGCCAGGCCTTGCCCTCCCGGCGAAGCGTCGTCGACCACGTCTTCCCTGCGATCGGCCACGGTGGGGATGGTGTCACACCGTTCCGGCTGGCTCGCTTCGACCAGGACATGCCGGGATCGGCTGCGCACGGGGCCGGGTTGCACCAGGTGGCTCCGGGGTGGGGGCGTACGTCCCGGCGAAGGCGATCAGGGCTCCCTCGCGGCGAAAACTCGGATGCGGTTCCCGCGCATTCCTCCCTAGGCTGCACGCGCGCGGAAGGCACGACGTCGAAGCGACCGTCAGTGGATCGGAGCTGCACAGGGTATGACCAGTCAACTGTTCGCGATCTGCTTCAATGCCACCCGGCCGTCGGACCTGGCGCGGTTCTGGTCCGGTGTCCTGGGCTGGGAACGGGCCGACGGCCCGAACGACGACGTCGCGATCCTGCCCCGGGACACGGCCGGGTTCCGCATCCGTTTCCTGCCGAGCCAGGAACCGAGGACCGGCCGGAACCGGGCGCACTTCGACCTGACGAGCGCCGCCCCGGAGGATCAACGGGAGACGGTCGCCAGGGCCCTGGAACTCGGCGGCGAGCACATCGACGTGGGCCAGCTCCCGGAAGAGGGACATGTGGTGCTCGCCGATCCGGACGGCAACGAGTTCTGCGTCATCGAGGCAGGCAACAAGTTCCTCGCCGACACCGGAGTCATCGGAGCGCTGGCCTGCGACGGTACGCAGGAGGTCGGCTACTTCTGGAGCAAGGCGCTGGGATGGCCGCTGGTCTGGGACCAGGACCAGGAGACCGCGATCCAGTCGCCGAACGGCGGCACCAAGATCACCTGGGGCGGTCCCCCGGTGGCGCCGAAAACGGGAACGAACAGGCTGTATCTGGAGCTGGCACTCCCCGCCGACGCCGACCGGGAGGCCGAGGTGGAGCGCCTGGTCTCGCTCGGCGCGACGCGTACGTCCACCGGCGAGGACCGCAGCGACCGCGTCCTGCTGCTCGATCCCGACGGCAACGAGTTCTCCGTACAGAAGCATCCATAGCAGCGCAGCCCCCAGCGTCCGCATACGCCGACCCCCGCGAAGATCACTCGTTACGGACACCCGCCGGATATCCGCGGTGGACCGTCCGACCGGTGTCGCGCCGGCCCGCGCGCCTTGGCCGGCCGAGGACGACCCCGGCCAGGACCAGGACCAGGCCGCCCAGTTGCTGAAGGGTCAGCACCTCTTTCGCGACCACGGTGCCGAGCAGTACGCCGGTCACAGGATTGAGCAGACCGATCAGTCCGACGGTCCCGGTGGGCAGATGCCGCAGCCCGGTGAACCAGGCGGCGAAGGCCAGCGCGGTCGCGATCAGGGTGACGAAGCCGAACGCGAGGAGCGTCTGCCCGGAGAGTGCGGGCGGACGGCCTTCCACGGCCGCGGCGACCGGAAGCAGGAACAGACCTCCGGCGGTGAGCTGCCAGGCGGTCGAGGCGAGCACGTCGGCACCGGCGTTCCACCGTTTGGCCAGGATGTACCCGAAGGACGACACCAGCATCGCGGCGGCCGAGGCGAGGATTCCCGGGACGCTCACCGTCCCCACTCCGGAGAGCAGCATGAGGCAGACCCCGCCGAGTCCGATCGCGGCGCCGGTCAGGTGGGCGGGACGGGGCCGCTCGGACACCAGGGGCCAGGCGATGAGCATCATCGTCAGCGGCGCCACCGCCATCACGGTCGAGGCCACGCTCGTCGGAAGCAGCTGGGAAGCGGCGTAGACGAGAACGAAGAACACGCTCATGTTGAGCAGCCCGAGCACCGCGGACCGCCACCACCACGCGCCGCGCGGCAGCTGTCTGCACAGGGCGAGCAGGACAAGGCCTGCGGGCAGTGCCCGCAGGGCGGCCCCGTAGAGCGGCCGGTCGGCCGGCAGGAACTCGTGGGTCACAAAGTAGTTGGTGCCCCAGGCCACCGGCGCGACCGCGGTCAGGGCCACCCACCGCAAATTAGCTTCCATGGAAGCCACTATAGCTTCCCGGGAAGCTATAGTGGAGTCATGGAGCACGACGAATCTCTGGACCGCGTGGCCCGCATCCAGGCGGAGTGGCGCCGCGAGCGCCCCGACGTCGACACGAGCCCGCAAGGTGTGATCGGCCGATTGCACCGCCTGGCCGACCGGCTCAGCGAGGAACTGCGCCTCGTCTACGACCGCTACGGCCTGAGCGAGGGCGAGTTCGACGTCCTGTGCGCACTGCGCCGCGCCGGTGAACCCTACGAACGGGCCCCCGGCGAACTCGCCGCCCACACCATGGTCACCACCGGCGCGATGACGAAGAGGATCGACCGTCTGGAGCGGGCCGGGCTCGTCACCCGCCGCCGTTCCGACGACGACCAACGCGGCCGGATCGTCGCGCTCACCAGGCCCGGACGCGAACTGATCGACCGGGCGTTCACCGACCACATGCGCAACGAACGCCACCTGCTGGATCTGCTTCCGCCGGCCGAGGCCGCGTCACTGGAGACGCTGCTGGCCACCTGGCTCTCCCGCATGGAACATCCGCGCGCCACCGGCGAAGAGTGACCTGCGGCCCGGCACCGGCACGCCCCCTGCCCCGGAGCGCCCGGGCCGTCCGGTGAACGACGCCGACACCCCGTCCAACCGGGTACCGGCCGGCCCCGGGGGCGACAAGGCCCACGTCGGCGTGGCCGGTCCCCCGAAGCCGGTCGCCGAGCACCGGTAGGCTCGCGCGAACGGACCCGGAGCAGAGGTGGGCGAAGCGGTGACACGAGATCTGTACAACGTACGGACGCGGCCCGCGGAGGACGCGCCCGAACCGCTCTCCGCCGAGGAAGAGGCACGCTTCCGGGCCCTGCTGTTCACCGAGCTCGGCAACAGGATCGCCGACGGGGGATGGGCCCGGTTCCCCGCGTACACCCGGGAGGACCGCCGACGGCTGGTCGACATCGCGCACCGGCTCTCCGCCCACTGGGGACGGCAGGTGGGCGTCGAGGCGGAGGACGAGTGCCGCCTCAGGCTCTTCCTCGTCGGCGACGAGACGCCCGGCGCCGCACTGCCGGCCCGTTCCTGACCCGTCTCCACCGCGTCCACCCGAACAGGGCCCGGCCGGGCAGGTCCCGGCCGGGCCCTGGGTCGGCCGGGTATCTCTGGAGGTACCGGAAACACAGACCCTGACCTGGGGTAATTGAGCTCGGGGTACCTCAGCGGTACCCTGCCGTCATGGCAGCACTCAACGTGGAATTCTCCGACGCGGAGCTCGCGGACCTGCGGGCGATCGCTCAGGAGCAGAACATGCCGATGAAAGCCTTCGTGAGGGCGTCCACCGCCAACGCGATCGCCCACCACCGGGCGCTCCAGGAGGGCGCGGCGGTCTTCCAGAGCGTCTTCCACGATCCCGCGCTGGCCGATGCCATCGCCGCCGCGGGCATCGACGACGGTCCGGTGACCCGCACGACAGGCAGGGCTGCCTGAAACCCATGGCTCCCGTCGTACACATCGACGTGCGCTGGCTCCTGCGGCAGCACGAAGCGGCACTCCCCGACCAACCCCACATCAGCGACTTCTCCGCGCTGGTCGCGGCGGTGGCGCGGCACCGCGTGGATCCGCCTCGCCTGGGCATCGACCCCGACGCGTCATGGCGCGCGGCGGCGCTGCTGCACACGCTGCTCCTGCTGCGGCCGCTTCCCTCGCTGAACGTCCGCTTCGCGTGCGCCGTGGCCATCGCCTACATGCACGCCAGCGGCGAAGGACTCGACAGCCCGTACGGGGAACTCGTCGAGCTGTGCAAGGACCTCATAGCAGGCAAGAACGACGTGTTCGGCGCCGCCGACGTGATCCGGTCCCGGCGCATCTGACGAACGCGCGTATCCGACGGACTCGCGTATCCGACGGGCCGCAGGAGAGGAAGAGGAACGGGCGCCGGCACGCGGACGACGGGCTCATCGCTCCGGGCGCAGCCCTCCTGACTCCGACGCCCGCTGCAGGGCCGGCACGAACTCCGGTTTCGCCTGCAGGACAAGGATCGCCACGGTCCTGGCGTCGCGCCGCACCAGCTCGAACCGGTGGAAGGTGAGCAGGGGTGACAGGTTCGACACGTGCCTCAGTTCGGTGATCGTGTCCCACGGAATGGAGTGCTTCACCTGGCCGAACAGTCCGGTGACGGCGAGACCGCCGGTGTGGATGTGACACAGGCGCGCCCCGACCCGCACGGACACCCATCCCCACGCGGCCCGCAGCCCGACCAGGCCGAGGATCACGGCCACCGAGACCAGGCACTTGAAGAGCGCGCCGTGGGGTCTCTTGATGATCATGAATCCCAGCAGGATGAGACAGAAGAACACGACGAAGCGCCGGAACATCTGAAGAACGCCACCCATGGCGCCCGCTATCGGGTAACTCCCGCGTCTCTCACCGAGCTCCGTCTCACTCCCAGTACGCCGCACCGCTGTCCCCCAAGTCATCGGCCCCATCGAACGGATCAACTATCAAGGGCCCCTTGCGCGTTGACAAGGCCACGGCCGTGACGGGCGCCTTGACCCTCACGCGGCGTCATGCGGCATGGTCGGTGGCGTGGAGGAACACCTGACCGTGGGACGCGTGGCAGAGCTGGCCGGCGTGAGCGTCCGCACGCTGCATCACTACGACGAGATCGGCCTCGTACGGCCGTCCGCGCGGACCAGGGCCGGATACCGGGCCTACTCGGCCGGCGACGTGGAGCGGCTGCGGAGGGTCCTCGCCTACCGGCGGCTGGGCTTCGGACTACGTGAGATCGCGCGTCTGGTCGACGACCCGGCCACCGACGCGGTCGCGCACCTGCACCGGTTGCGCGGCCTGCTGCTGGAACAACGCGACCGCGCGGCGGCCATGGTGACGGCGGTAGACAGGGAACTGGAGGCACGGTCCATGGGGATCAGGACGACACCCGAGGAGCAACTGACCATGTTCGGAGCGAAGTTGTACGACGCCATCGGGTCCGCCTACCCGGCGACACGGCGGACCGAGCCACGGATCGCCGCGCGGGTCTGGGATGCGCTCGGGGACGCCCGCACGGTCCTGAACGTCGGCGCGGGCACCGGCTCCTACGAGCCCCCGGACCGCGACGTGACCGCGGTGGAACCGTCGGCCGTCATGCGGGCACAGCGTCCCGCGGGCGCGGCGCCGTGCGTGGCCGCCGCTGCGGAGAGCCTTCCGTTCGAGGACGGGGCCTTCGACGCGGCGATGGCCTTCAGCACCGTTCATCACTGGCAGGACCCGATCGCGGGCCTGCGCGAGATGCGGCGCGTGGCCCGGCGCGTGGTGGTGTTCACGTACGACGCCAGTGCCCCCGGCTGGCTTCAGAGGTTCTGGCTCACCCGCGACTACCTGCCTGAATTCGCCGGCCTTCTCGTCGACTGGCCTTCACTGGCCGACCTGACCCACGCGATCGGGGGTCGCGCGGAGCCGGTGCTTGTCCCGTGGGACTGCGCTGACGGCTTCTTCGAGGCCCACTGGCGCCGGCCCGAGGCGTACCTGGAGGAACATGTGCGCCGCGCGGTGTCGGTATGGACCAGGGTCGGGCCGGAGGCCGAACTGCGGGCGGTGAACCGGCTCCGCGACGATCTGTCCTCGGGCCGGTGGGCCGAGCGCAACCGCGACCTCGTCGCCCTCGACGCGGCGGAACTCGGACTCCGCCTGCTCGTGGCCTGAGAAACCCTCGGGGCCTGAAAAACCAAAGGGCAAGGAGAGCCCTCTCCTTGCCTCTCCCAACTTATAGCGCACTGGGGGGCTTGCCGCAAGGCCCTGGTCACGGCGCACAATCGTCGGTCTGTGCCCCGGCCCGCGGCGGTGCGGGGTGCGCGCCGCCCGATCGGCGGAGCGACCGGACGACGCGTCAGCGGGAAGGCAACCAGGGACGAGGACGTGCTCGACAAGAGGTTCGACAGAGTGGGAGGCGCCGGTGATCGGACATCGCGGTACGACGGAACACGGCCGCCTCGGAGGCATCGCAATGACTGAGCAGTACGTGCTGGATCTTCAAGAGGTCGATCGGACGCGGGTCGCGGTCGTCGGCGGCAAGGGCGCGCATCTGGGCGGGCTGTCGCGGATCGAAGGCGTCCGTGTACCGGCCGGCTTCTGTGTGACGACGGACGCCTTCCGGCGGATCATGGCGGAGGTGCCGTCGGTCGACGGCCTGATCGACGAGCTGTCGCACGTGAACCCGGACGACCGGGACGCGATCCGCACGCTCAGCGCGCGGATCCGCCGGACCGTCGAAGAGATCACCGTCCCGGACGATCTCGCGGCGGCGGTCACGCGCTCCCTCGCCCGGCTCGGCGAGGGAGCCGCCTACGCCGTCCGGTCCAGCGCGACGGCGGAGGACCTGCCGACGGCCTCCTTCGCCGGCCAGCAGGACACGTATCTGAACATCGTGGGGCCGACGGAGATCCTCCGGCACATCAGCCGCTGCTGGGCGTCGCTGTTCACCGAGCGGGCCGTGACCTACCGCCGGCGCAACGGCATCGACCACCGTACGGTCCACATGGCGGTCGTCGTACAGCGGATGGTCTTCCCGCACGCGGCCGGCATCCTGTTCACGGCCGACCCCGTCACCGGCAACCGGAAGGTGTCCACCGTGGACGCCGGCTTCGGTCTCGGCGAGGCCCTGGTCTCCGGACTGGTGAACCCCGACGTCTTCACCGTGCGGGACGACGAAATCGTCGCCAGGACGATCGCCGCCAAACAGCGTGCCGTTCAGGCCCTGCCGGCCGGTGGTACGCGGGAAGTGGCGATCGACGCAGGGCGGCAGGAGCAGCCGTCACTGACGGATGAACAGGTTCTGCGGCTCGTGCGGCTGGGCCGGCGGATCGAAGCGCATTTCGGGCGTCCTCAGGACATCGAGTGGTGCCTGGCCGACGACGGCTTCAGGATCGTACAGAGCCGTCCGATCACCACGCTGTTCCCCGTTCCCGAGGCCGGCGACCGGGAGAACCACGTCTACGTCTCCGTCGGCCATCAGCAGATGATGACCGACGCCATGAAGCCGCTGGGCTGCTCCATGTGGCAGCTGACGGCGATGGTGCCGATGCACGAGGCCGGCGGGAGACTGTTCGTCGACGTCGCCCGGCGCCTGGCCTCCCCCGCGAGCCGCGCCGCCCTCCTGGACGTCATGGGAAAGGGAGATCCGCTGGTCAGAAACGCTCTGGAGACCGTCCTCGACCGCGACGGCTTCGTCCCCTCGCTCCCGGACACGGGTCCCGGCGGGCCGCCGGCAAGCGGTGCGTCCACCCCGGCCGAGGCCGATCCCGCCATCGTCACCGAGCTGATCGAGCGCAGCCGGGCGTCCATCGCCGCCCTGGAGAGCGGCATCCGGACGAAGAGCGGACCGGCGCTGTTCGACTTCCTCCTGGAGGCGTTCGAGGAGCACAAGCGGGTCCTCGGTGATCCGCTGAACATGCGGGCGATCATGGCGGGGATGGAGGCCACCTGGTGGCTGAACGACAGGCTCGGGGAGTGGCTGGGCGAGAAGAACGCGGCCGACACGCTGACGCTGTCCGCTCCCGACAACATCACGTCGGAGATGGGCCTGGAGCTGCTCGACGTCGCGGACGTGATCCGCTCCCGACCGGAGGTGGTGGCGTTCCTCCAGGATGTCGAGGACGACGACTTCCTGGACGAACTGGCGAAGCTCGCGGGCGGGACAGAAGCCCGCGACGCCATCGAGGCCTACCTCGACCGCTACGGCATGCGCTGCGTCGGCGAGATCGACATCACGCGGCCACGGTGGCGTGAGCAGCCCAGCACCCTCGTGCCCGTGATCCTCGACAACGTCAGGAACTTCGAGCCGGGCGCCGCCGAACGACGCTTCGAGCAGGGGCGGTTGAGAGCGTGGGAGAAGGAACAGGACGTTCTGTCACGCTTGCGGGCCCTGCCGGACGGTGACCGCAGAGCCGACGAGACCAAGCGGATGATCGACCAGGTCAGGGCCTTCGCCGGGTACCGGGAGTACCCGAAGTACGGCATCGTCAGCCGCTCCTTCGTCTACAAGCGGGCCCTGCTGGAGGAGGCCGGGCGCCTCGCGCGGGCCGGCGTGCTTCACGAGAAGGAGGACGTCTTCTACCTCACGTTCCAGGAGTTCCACGACGTCGTACGCACGAACCGGGTGGACGACCGGCTCATCCAGCGGCGCAAGGACGCGTTCCGCTCGTACCAGGCGCTCACGCCGCCCCGGGTGCTCACCTCGGACGGTGAGGCCGTCACCGGGTCCTACCGGCGCGACGACGTGCCGGACGGCGCCCTGGTCGGGCTGCCCGTTTCCGCCGGGACGATCGAGGGAAGGGCCCGCGTCATCCTCGACATGGCGGACGCCGATCTCGAACCGGGCGACATCCTGGTCACGCCGTTCACGGACCCCAGTTGGTCCCCGCTGTTCGTCGCGGTGGCGGGCCTGGTGACGGAGGTGGGCGGTCTGATGACGCACGGCGCGGTGATCGCCCGGGAGTACGGCCTGCCGGCCGTCGTGGGCGTGGAGCGGGCCACCCGGCTGATCCGGGACGGGCAGCGGATCCGTGTGCACGGCACCGACGGGTACGTCGAGATCCTGTCCTGACCGAGCGAGCCGACCGAACCGACCGAGTCGGCCGCAGTCCCGTCCGCGGCTGCGGCCCACTCCGTCGGTGCTCGGCGGTCCACGCGGTCGTGAAGTCGCCCGTCCCGGACACCGCGGTCGGTACGGTGCGATCATGTCCGCTTTCCTTCAGCAACTCCCCGCGCTCGTAGGCGTCGTGATCGGCGCCCTGGGTTCGTATCTGGCTCTCGTCCGCAGCGACCGCGAGCGCTTCAAACGGGATCGGGCGGAGCGGTGGGAAGAACGGCGCCTCGCCGTGTACTCCGAGTACGCGCGGTCGCTGAAGAAGTCGGTGACCCTCACCTACCGTGTCGCCGCCCACATAGGCAACGACCCGCATCCGCACCCGTTGCCCCTGGCCGAGGCCGAACCGCTCATGGCCCGGGCCACCGACGACCGCGATCCTCCAGGGGAGGCCCTGCTCATGCTGGGCAGCCGCGAGGTGGTGGACCGGGCCCGGGTATGGGTGACGGTGGTGATGGAGATGGAGGGCTTCCAACGCGCGGGCACCCGCGATCCAGGGGCATGGCAAGCACTCCTGGAACGCCAGCGCCTGGGCCGCGAAGGTTTCTACGCGGCCGTACGCGAAGACCTCCAACTGCCTCCCGGACACCCGGGCCGATGGCTGACGACCCCGGAGACGTGACACAGACATGAGACCCGGGCCGCGCTCGGCCCAGGTCTCGGCCCGCCTCAGCCGGCCGTCGGCAGGAAGAGCAGACTGTGCACATGCAGCTCCCCGCCGAAGCCGTTGCGTCCACCGCGCTGATCGAGGTCGTGAGGATCTCCGCCCTGCCGGCCCAGGCCCTCCTGCACCTCTTCCGCGCGGCCACGCCGGTGATGGCCCAACCTCGCTCCTGAAGAGGTCGTAGAAGCGGTGGAGCTGTCTGTTGTCAGCTCGCGCCCGTCCATGCGTCCGGGCGGGGCACCAGCACGTCGGAGACCACCTCGCGGGACAAGGTCATGACATCGACCACGAATCGCAGGCGCCCGATGCCGAGTCGGCGCAGTGCCGGGCCGTGGTCGGCGGCGACGACGAGAGAGACCGCGAGCAGAAGAAGACGCCACAGGGCCATCACCGGGCGGCGCGTCGCGTGGGGCAGCTCCGCCAGGGAGGCGTGCAGTCGCTCGCAGTGGAAGGGGACATGGCGCTGCTCGTCGGACAGGATCCGTCCCGCCACCTCCGTGGTGAGCGAGTCGTCGGTGCCATCGCGCAAGGCCCGGTAGTAACGCAGCGCCACCACTTCCGCGATCATCAGCACCAGCAGTTCCATGCGCAGGCCCATGAGACGCCGCAGCCGTACGAAGGCCGCGTCGCTCCAGTGCCCGGTCAACGTCGGTATACCCCCCGCGGTCAGCAGACGGGCAAGCAGACGGGCATGGTTCTGTTCCTCGGCGACGAAGAGCCGGACCGCCTGCGCGTAGTCGGCGTCGCCGGCCTGATCCGCTTTGCCGACGAGGTTGGCGCCGTCACCGTCCTCGCCGACCTGGAAGCGCTGGATGCCGGCCCACACCGCCGGATGCAGCGTCGCGCTTCGCCCCCAGTCCGGATCACCCTGGGCGCGCCTGCGCTCGCGCTCGTCCTCGAACCGCCTTGTCCACTTGGCGAAGTCGCCCCTGTGCACCCGGTCTCCCCTCCCCGGGGCACAGCCGCCGTGCCCCGAAGAGGGACGACGCAGGCGGACACCGAACCGTTCCGCTTCTTGCCTTCGCCTGCCGGCTTCCGTCAGGGCGTCAGGGCGTCAGGGCGTCAGGGCGTCAGGGCGTCAGGGCCACCGAAATGGCCTTGTCGGTGAAACGCGAGACTAGGGCCTTGAGGAAACGTCCTTCCGCAACGATGCGATGAGTCGGTCGAGGTCCCCGCGCGCCGTGTACGTACGAATCGGGTCGATGTAGTCGCGTGATTCGATGATCTGGCCGTCCCGGACACGCATGACGAAGACGCAGGGCACCTTGGCCGTGGAGTCGTCCGGCAACGTGAACTCGTAGGCGAACTCGGCGACGATCACTTCAGGATCGGCGGTCTCGTGAACGACGACCTCGACGACCCGCCTCTTCGGCAAGGACTCCCGGGCTTCCGGCGGCACCGTGAAGTGCTCCTGGAGCGCACGCCGACTCGTCAACGGCTCCGACTCCTGCGCCGCCATCGGATGCCGGACATCGGTGACCTCGCCATACAGGTCGGGCAACTCGTCGAAGTTCCCGTCGGCAACCCCATGAACAAGCTGGAGAAACACCTCGCGCGGACTCGGACTCACAAGACCTCCCCTAAGTAGTGCGCACAGGTGACCAGTGATCATTATCGCCTGATCCAGGCCGGTCTTGCGGACTGTTTCGACCAGCAGCACCCCACCCGCTGACGCACGTGCATGATGACGCAGAGCCGCTGATCACCGGCACGGTCGATATCCCGCCGCTCGACCGCGAAGCGCTGGTCGAGGCGCTGCGCGCCGACCAGGCGGGCCGGACGGCGTTCCCCGAGTTCGTCCAGGGCTGCTGGAAGGCGGGAGTCGTCCGGTACGACGTCGACCTGGCGGCACGCACCTGCACGTACTACGGCGCCGACGGTGACTCCTACGTCGAGTCGTACGCGGCGGTCGAGATCTGAACCGGGCCGAACACCGCCATCCTGTACGGGAGTTGGCGAGCAGACTGGGCACAGGCTCGGTCGACGACGCCATTCCCTCACGGACAACCGCGACATCGCCGACGGGACCGCCGAGCCCGTCCGGCGAGCCCATCCACCGAACCACCGTCACACTCGTCCGGTAGCCCCTTCACCCGCATCCGCCACCCCGCGGACCGGCCGACCACCGGCCGACCCGCTGCCCGCCGCCACGACCACCGTGGCGAAACCGACGCCCGGCGCCCTGCGCCCGCTCAAGGAGGAGAACGTTGGCTCCCACCGATGCCACCTACGCGATCACCGGAGCCTCCGGCCGCCTGGGCGGGCGTATCGCGCGCAGGCTGGCCGCCGCCGGAATCGCGCAGACCCTCCTGGCCCGCACCCCCGCCCGCGCTCCGCAACTGACCGGCGCGATCGCGGTGTCCGGCGCGTACGACGACCGCGAAGCCCTCCTGCGCGCCCTGCGCGGCACCGACCGCGTCCTGATGGTCTCGGCCTCGGAGTCCCCCGACCGGCTCCGGGACCACCGCACCTTCATCGATGCCGCGGCACAGGCCGGTGTCGCTCACCTCGTCTACATCTCCTTCTACGGGGCCGCACCCGACGCGACCTTCACCCTGGCCCGGGACCACTGGCACACCGAACAGCACATCCGTGCCGCCGGCATCCCCTTCACCTTCCTGCGTGACAACCTCTACGCCGACTTCATGCCCGCTCTCGTGGGCGCCGACGGCGTCATCCGCGGGCCGGCCGGTGACGGCAGAGCGGCATTGGTCGCCCAGGACGACATCGCCGACGCCGCGGTGGCGGTACTGCTCGATCCGTATCCGCACACCGGCCGCACGTACGAGCTCACAGGACCGCAGTCCCTCACCCTCACCGAAGTGGCCCGGATCCTCACCGCCGTCAGCGGCCCACCGGTTTCCTACGTCCCGGAGACGACCGAGGAGGCGTACGCCTCCCGCGCGCGATACGGGGCGCCTGACTGGCAGCTCGACGCATGGGTGTCCACGTACGCGGCGATCGCCGACGGGTCTCTCGCCACCGTGACCACCGCCGTCGAGGACCTCACCGGACACCGGGCGACTTCACTGGACGAGGTTCTGCGGGCAGGGACCGAAGGGCGGCCCTCTTCTCCGTGAGGACGGCGGATGCCGCTCGCGCCGCCCCCGCGCGGGGGCGGCGCGAGGTGACGCCTGTCCAGCCCTGCGACGGCAAGGCGATCGATCCGCCGCGATCAGCGGGTCACCCAGCCCGGGGTCCAGGTCCCGGCCGTGTCGTGACCGGCCGCCGCGGCGGCGAGGTAGGCGCGGAGCGTGGCCAGCGCCGGGCTCGGATTGTCCCGGTGCCACAGAAGCGAGTGCGGGTACACGGGGGTCGGATCGGTCACCGGGATCAGCCGCAGACCGCGCTCGTCGCGCCAGACGTTGGGGGCACCTCCCTGCGACAGCCTCGGGAGGGTCCGCTCACCCATGAACGTGGCGAGCGCCGGGGTGTCGGCGACGGTGTCGAGGAGCGCGTCGGAGCCGAAGTTCGGGCCGGTCGCCTCGATGGTGAGTCCGAACTCGGCGGCGAGGTCGTCGTAGTACGCGGCCCACTCGGTCCCGGGCACGATGCCCGGCATCCAGATCCGGTGACCGACGAGCTCGGCGACGGTCACCGACCGGGCTTCCGCCAGCGCGTGGGCGGCGCCGGTGAGGAGCTGGAGCGGCTCGTCGAGCACCCGTACGGCCTCGATGTCCTCGGGCAGGGGCCGGCCCGGCACGGCGACCGCACGGAAGGTCACGTCGATCGCACCGGACCGGACGGCGGCGACGGCCGTCTCGATGTCGAACAGCATCACCACGTCGAGGTCGACCTCGGGGTACGTACGGTGGAAGCCGCGCATCAGGCCCGACGCCGCGCCGCGCGAGGCGATGATGTCGACGCGCAACGGGCGGCGGCCGGTGCGCACGGACGCGACCGCGCGTTCGGACACGCGCAGCAGCTCACGCGCGTGGGGCAGGAATGCCTGGCCGTCGATGGTGAGCTCGGCGCCTCGCGGTGTACGGGTGAACAGCCGCACGCCGAGGGTGCGCTCCAGCACCGCGACGCGTTTGGAGACGGCCTGCTGGGTGACCGCCAGCTCGGCGGCGGCCTCCTGGAACTGCCCCGCGTCGGCGACGGCGACGAACGTCCGGACAGCGTCGAGGTCCACATGGCCACCCTAGCGCCACAACCGATGGTTGTGGCGCGCGCTCATGCGGTTGTTTGATCCCCGGCCGCGGTGCTCGCTTTGATGGCTTCGGACGCGGATAGGCCGTGCGGGACGAGGGGCGAGGTGCGAGGGGTGTCGGGCATGAGGAGCGGGTACCGGCTGGGGCGGCGGTTCGGGTGGCTCTGGGGGGCGTACGGGGCGAGCGCGCTCGGCACCTGGCTCGCCTTCGGCTCGTTCGAGCTGATCGCCATCCGGGTGCTGCACTCCGGACCGGCCGAGGTCGCCGTGCTCTCCTCCGTGGGGGCCGCGGTGGGCGCCGCCGTGGCGGTGCCGCTGGGCCCGTGGGTGGAGTTCCGCCGCAAGCGGCCGGTGCTCGTGGCGATGGACCTGGTGCGGTTCGCCGCGCTGCTGACGATCCCCGCCGCCTTCGCGCTCGGTGCGCTCACCTTCGTTCAGCTCCTGCTCGTCTCGGTGGTCGTCGCGGCGGCCGACATCACCTTCCGCGCCGCCTCCGGCGCGTATCTGAAGACGCTCGTGCCGGCCGAGCACCTGCTCGTCGCGGGCGCCCGGTTCGAGTCGACGGCCTGGACCACCACGATCATCGGACCGCCGCTGGGCGGCGCGGCGATCGGGCTTCTGGGTCCGGTGGCGACGGTGGTGGCGGACGGGGTCAGCTATCTGCTCTCCGCCCTGGGTATCCGCGCGACGGGTGGGCACGAACCGCCGCCCGAACGCCGGGAGGCCGCGCGCATGCGGGCCTCGGACCTGCTCGACGGCTGGCGGTACATCCTCGCCGACCGCACCCTGCGTCCGCTGTTCTTCAACACAGCCGTGTTCAACGGCCTGGTGATGGCCGCCCAGCCGCTGCTGGCCGTCCTGATGCTCGGCAGACTCGGGTTCACGCCGTGGCAGTACGGCCTGGCCTTCGCCGCGCCCTCGATCGGCGGGCTGCTCGGTTCACGGCTGGCCCGACCCCTGGTCACCCGGTTCGGGCAGCATCGGGTCCTGGTCGGGTCCGGGGCGCTGCGCGCTCTCTGGCCGCTCGGCCTCGCCTTCCTGGGGCCGGGCACCGGAGGGCTGCTGCTGGTGATGGGCGTCGAGCTCGGGCTCATCTTCTGCTGCGGGGTCTTCAACCCCGTCTGTTCCACCTACCGTCTCGAACGCACCGCGAACGACCGGGTCGCCCGCACGCTGACGGCCTGGGCGGTGACGACCAAGGGCTCGACCGCACTCCTGACGGCACTGTGGGGCGTACTGGGTGCCCTGCTCGGCCCGCGTACGGCCATCGCCCTGGCCGGCGTGCTCCTGCTGGCGACCCCGCTGCTCCTCCCCCGGCACACCCAAGCGAACCCCACGACCACGGAGGCTGCACCGGGGCACGTCTGAGGCGGGTGTCGGCTCAGCCACGCCCCTTGATGTAACGGCCGATGCAGCTGTTGGTGGTCGTGCGGCCGCGTTCAGCGCAGAACGCGAGGGCCGCGCGGTTGTCGGCGAACGGACCGGGCGCGTAGATCACCCAGTAGCCGGGGCGCAGGGGCGCGTAGTCGTCGCTGCGCAGCACGAGCGCTTCCGGCACAGAGAGACGAATGTCCGCGAGATGCCGGTCGCGGGCCACGGTACCCGAGGAGACGGGTTCGGAGGACAGCTGGGCGATCCAGCGACCGGATCCCGCCGGAGCGGGCGACGACTCGGAACGGGCGGGGGCGGACACCACCGCATCACTACGGGCGGGACTGGACACCACCGGATCACTGGGCGCGGCGGCGGGACTCGCACTCCGCTGCGGCGGCGAACTCCGAGCTGTGGTGGCGGGTACGGCGGATGTGCTCGGCGCGGCACCTCCTGCCCGGGCGGACGGCTTGTCGTCGCCGAACGGGGCCAGGGTGAGAACCAGTGCGGTGACCACGATGACGGTCAGGGTGAGCGCAACAGCGAGGACGGCTCCGCGGTGCCGGTGCGGATGTCCAGGGACCGGGGAATCCGGCCGGGTGGGCGGTGCCAGGAAGGACGGTGCCGGGACGGGCGGGGCCGGGATCGACGCCGCCGTCAGCGTCGGCGGGTCCCACCGTGGTGAGGCGCCCGACTCGACCTGGGCCAGCAGCGCGTCCAGTCGCACGCCGTCGGGGCGGGCGGCCGGGTCGCGTACGAGGAGGGACTGCAGGACCTCGGAGAGGAGGCCGGAGCGCACGGGCGGTGGAACCGGGTCGTCGAGGACAGCGGCCAGGGTGGCGAGTGTGGTCACACGGCGGAGCGGGCTCACACCCTCCACGCACACGTACAAGAGCAGTCCGAGGGACCACAGGTCGGAGGCCGGATCGTCGCCGTGACCGCGAATGCGCTCAGGGGCGATGTACTCGGGAGAGCCGACGAGTTCGCCGGTGACCGTGAGTGCGGTCGCGCCCTGGAGAGCGGCGATACCGAAGTCCGTGAGCACGGCCTGGCCGTCGGGACGGAGCAGGACGTTGGCCGGCTTGACGTCCCGGTGCTGAATACCTGCCGCGTGGGCGACTCGCAGGGCGGCGAGCACCTGCCGGCCGATGCGCGCGGCCTCCGCCGGGCTCAACACTCCTTCGGACAAGCGTTGTTGTAATGACTGGCCGGGCACCAGCTCCATCACGATCCACGGGTGGGTGGGTGTGTCGACGATCTGGTGGACGGTCACCACGTGCGGATCGTTGAGCCGTGCCAGGGCCCTCGCCTCGCGCATGACCCGTTCGCGGACTGCCTGGGACGCCTCCGCCTCGGGGTGTACGGCTTTGAGGGCGACGTCCCGGTCCAGCACGGTGTCGCGAGCCCGCCACACCGTGCCCATACCCCCGCTGCCCAGCCGATCGATCAACTCGAAGCGTCCGTCGATCATGTCCCCCGGTGCGTTCATACGCGTCAGATTAAGGCAGGAGCCGAAGGCCGGGACACGGTTGCCGTCACCGGTACGACCGACAGCGTGTGGGGGTGCCGGTGCCGAGGCTCGCCATGAGGCGGTACCGCACCACCGCGCCCCACGCGGCAGCGTCTCCCGCCGGGCCGCTGCGGACGCGGCCGGGCGGGCGGCTGTCAGGGCGCTGTTCCAAGGGGCATTCCGTCAGCAGTGTCGAAGCGTCCGCGTCGGCCGGGCGCGGCACGGTGTGGTCGGCCGGAGGGCGTCCGTCGCCGGCCAGCCAGCGCTCCAGCGCCGTGAAGGCCGAGCGGTGACAAGGTGTCATCGGGCGGAGCCGGTCCGGGAAGGCGTCGACGAGCGAGTCGGTGTGGGTCCCGTCCGCGATGCGGTAATACCGCAGCAACGCGCCCCGCCCTGCCTCGCGCACCATGCGGGCGTAGACGTCCCCGTCGCGGCTGATCGGCAGCAGCACGTCGAGAGTGCCCTGAAGGGTGATCAGCGGTTTGCGGATGCGCCCGGTCAGCGCGACGCGGTCGACGGCGCGGTGCACGGACCGCGGTCTCGCGCCGTAGTCGTAGTCGGCGTCGCAGCCGGGGGTTCCGGAGGCGCAGAACGGGGTTCCTGCCTCGGTCGCCCCGTCGTAACCGGGGTCCAGTTCCTCACGGTAGATGCGCTGGGTCAGATCCCAATAGGTCTTGTAGTGGTACGGCCACAGGAACTCCGACCCGGCCGGATAGCCGGCCGCGTGCAGGGCGTCCTGAGCCTCGTCGGCGCCGGGTCCGCCTGCCGCGTAGTCCGGGTACGCGCGCAGCGCGGGCGGCAGGAAGGTGAGCAGGCCGCCGTCGGAGTTCCAGAGCGTGCCCTCCCAGTCGACTCCCCCGTCGTAGAGCTCGGGGTGGTTCTCCAGTTGCCAGCGGACCAGGTAGCCGCCGTTGGACATGCCCGTGGCGATGGTGCGGGACGGGGACTTCCCGTAGCGCTCCTTGACGACGGCGCGGGCTGCCCGGGTGAGCTGGGTGAGCCGTGTGTTCCACTCGGCCACGGCGTCGCCTGGCCTGCGGCCGTCGCGGTAGAAGCCGAGACCGGTGTTGCCCTTGTCGGTGGCGGCGTAGGCGTAGCCGCGTGAGAGCACCCAGTCGGAGATCGCGCGGTCGTTGGCGTACTGCTCGCGGTTGCCCGGTGTTCCGGCGACGACGAGTCCGCCGTTCCAGCGATCGGGCAGCCGGATCACGAACTGCGCGTCGTGATTCCAGCCATGGTTGGTGTTGGCGGTGGACGTGTCGGGGAAGTAGCCGTCGATCTGGGTCCCGGGCACTCCGCTGGGCGTCGGCAGGTCCTTGGGCGTCAGGCCCGCGTAGTCGGCGGGGTCGGTGTGGCCTGAGGCCACGGTCCCGGCGGTGGTCAATTCGTCCAGGCAGAAAGCCTGTTGGTAGGCGGCGCCGGGTACCCGCGGCCGATCGTCCATGGAACAGGTCCCGGTGTGCGGGCCGTGGCCGCCGACGGCGGGTGACGGGCCGGCCGACGCGAGGACGCCCGAACCGGCGGTCGCGAGCACCAGCGCGCACAGCATGGCCCGCCATCGGCGCCGTCGCCCTCCGGGTGGGGTGACGTCTGTACTGGGGTGGAGCATCCGGGACCTCGAATCCGAGTGGGGTGGAGTGGACGCGCCGGA
This sequence comes from Streptomyces sp. NBC_00328, assembly GCF_036139655.1. Classification (NCBI taxonomy): domain Bacteria; kingdom Bacillati; phylum Actinomycetota; class Actinomycetes; order Kitasatosporales; family Streptomycetaceae; genus Streptomyces; species Streptomyces sp. NBC_00328. Next base: position 9,253,405 of record NZ_CP108013.1, on the reverse strand, counting down.
GGTTAGTAAGAGGGAACCCATAGGGACATGTGCCGGACCGCCATGATGGCGGTGGAGGGAGCAGCGTCGGCCACCATGGCGGCCCAAGTCCCCGTGTGTGGACGAAACCTGAGGTGCAGTCAGGGGCAGCCGCCGTCGGCGATGGTGTAGATGCCGACAGGTGACTCCTTCAGGGTGTGGGTGACGAAGGTGTTGTACAGCCCCATGTTCTGGTTCGAGCCCTTGGCGTAGGTGTAGCCGCCGCTGGTGACGGCACGGCCGGCCTGGACGTGGGTGTAGTTGCTGCTCATCCAGCAGGCGGCGGTGCCACTGCCGGTGGTCGTGGCGGTGACCGTTCCCGAACGGGGGCCCGCCGTACCGGCGTTGTCGCGCGCGGCGACCGCGTAGGTGTGTGTGGTGCCCGCCGTCAGTCCGGTGTCCGTGTACGACGTACCGCTCGCCGTCCCGACCGGGGCGCCGTCGCGGAACACGGTGTAGTCGGCGGCGCCGCTCACCGCCTCCCAGGTCAGGCTGACGCTGGTGCCGGTGACCGCGCTCGTGGCCAGTCCGGTGGGTGCGGGCAGGGAGCCCCCGCCGGATCCGGTGTCCTCGAGGCCGAAGAAGCGGGCGATCCAGTAGCTGGAGCAGATCGAGTCGAGGAAGTACGGGGCACCGGTGGCACCGCACTGCTGGGCACCGCTGCCCGGCTCGACCGGGGCGCCGTGCCCGATGCCGGGTACCGCGTCGACCTCGACGGCGACCGTGCCGTCCGCCGCCAGGTATTCGTCGTGCCGGGTGGAGTCGGGTCCGATGACGGAGCTGCGGGTGGGGGTCTGGGACAGCCCCTGGACCGCTGTCCATTGGTCGCGCAGCTCGGTGGCATTGAGCGGCACGACGGTGGTGTCCTGCTCGCCGTACCAGATCGCCGTACGGGGCCAGGGACCGTCGTACGACGGGTAGGCGTCGCGGACGCGCTGGGCCCAGGCGCTCGGGGCGAGGTCGACTCCGGGGTTCATGCAGGTGTACGGGCTGTTGTCGCGGGTGCAGTCGTAGGGCAGACCGGCGACGACCGCGCCGGCGGCGAAGACGTCGGGGTAGGCGGCCAGCATGACCGAGGTCATGGCGCCGCCCGCGGACAGGCCGGTGACGTACACGCGCCCGGGGTCGGCCCCGTAGGCGGAGACGGCGTGGCTCACCATCTGGCGGATGGAGAGGGCCTCGCCCTGGCCACGTCGGTTGTCCGTCGTCTGGAACCAGTTGAAGCATTTGTTGATGTTGTTCGAGGAGGTCGTCTCCGCGAGCACGAGGACGAAGCCGTCCCGGTCGGCGAGCCTGGGCAGTCCGGAGTTGTCGGCGTAGACCTGGGCACTCTGTGTGCACCCGTGCAGGGCGACGACCACGGGCGGGTTCGCGGGCAGGGACGCCGGACGGTACACGTACATGTTCAACTGGCCCGGATTCGAGCCGAAGCCGATGACCCGGGTGACCGGCACGGCGGCCTGGGCGGCGGGCGCCGGGCCGGTCAGGGCCGTCCCCAGGGCCAGGGCCACGATGGTGAGGAGGCGGCTCAGCAGGTGGACCGGCCGGTTCCGGTGCCTTCGGGACGGTGAGGGGCGTTGCATGGGCGGCTCCTTCTGGGGATGTCCGGCCCCCGCACGTCCGGAGCCGTCCCTGGCTCCCCGCATGCGGGGCGTTGCGGAACCCCAGAGTCGACCGCCTGTGACCGCCATGACATGGCGTCCGGCACCACAACCGTCCGTGCGTCAGTCGGCATCGCACGGATTGCGGGAGCGCCGCCCGGTCTGCTAGGCCGGGCGGTTGTCGGATGATCCTCCGGGCATGCTGGAGGACCCTCCCTTCATCCCGGATGCGCCTCCGGTCGCGTCGGATGTCGCCCACAGGTCCGGGCAGAGCACCGCGACGACGCGTTCGAAGCGCGCGGCCATCTCGTCGGCCGTCTGCTCGGGGTGATGCCGCCACCAGGCGACGGCGGCGCTCACGGTCCCGTACCAGAGATGGGTGACGAGGTCGGCGTCGAGGGAATCCACGGCCGGGGAGGTGCGCAGGAACTCGGACACGCCGACCGCGCCCATCCGGTTGAGTTCCCTCCGGTACACGGCCGCGGTGTCGTGCAGCGGGCCCTCGGCCGGAAGCGTCCCGTCGTAGACGAGTTCCCAGTCGTGCAAGCGCGATTCGAGCGCGCGGAAGACGGCTTCCAGGGTGCGAACGGCGCGCGAGAGATCGGACGGCCCCCGCTGGGCGGACCCGACGGCCTCGACGAGTCGGGTGCCGGCCTGCTCGAGGCAGATCAGATAGAGGCTGTCCTTCGATCCGAAGTACTCGTAGATCATGGGTTTGGTGATGCCGGCCCGCGCCGCCACGTGCGCGGTCGACCCGCGCGCGTAGCCCTTCGCGCCGAACTCCTCGGCGGCCGCCTCCAGGATCAGCCGCTCCCGGTCCTTACGTGGCATCCCCTTGGTTCCCACGCCCTGCGTCGCCCTCGGCTGCTTGCTCATGTCCTCACCCTATGCCAAAGTGACCGAGCGGTAAGTTACCCAACGTTCAATTCAAGGCGCCCGGGGAGACGATGAGCGGCAAGACGCGTTCGTGGTGGGGTTGGGGAAACGTCGAGGACGCGGTGACCGGCGCGGAGCGGGCGGAACTCACCCGGCGCACCGCCGAGTTACTTCCGGGCGCGGACCTGACCGTGCACTCGGCGCCTCCGGTGGAGTCGTTCGAGGTGGCCCCGAGCCGGGTCACGGCTCCGCCCGCGCTGGCCCAACTGATGTCGTACGACATCCGTGACCGGCTGGCGCACAGTCACGGCCAGGCGTTCCGCGACGTCGTCCGCGCGCTGCTCGGGAAACTGCCCCATGTGCCGGACCTCGTCGCGCGGCCCACGTCGGAGGCCGAGGTGGTACGGACGCTGGAGTGGTGCGACGGCGACGGTATCGCGGTCGTCCCGTTCGGCGGCGGCACCTCGGTCGTGGGAGGCGTCGAAGCCCGTACGGGTGCGGAGTACGCCGGAGTGGTGAGCCTGGATCTCGGCTCCATGGACCGGGTTCTGGAGGTCGACAGGACCAGTCGGGCCGCGCTCGTACAGGCCGGCGTCCTCGGCCCGCACCTGGAGGAGCAGCTCAGGCCCCATGGCCACACGCTCCGGTTCTTCCCCCAGTCCTTCGAGTTCTCCACGCTCGGCGGCTGGCTGGCGACCCGGGCCGGCGGTCACTTCGCGACCCGCCTCACCCACATCGACGACCTCACCGAGTCGCTGCGGGTGGTAACCCCCGCCGGTGTCGTGGAAAGCCGCCGCCTCCCGGGTTCCGGTGCCGGCCCCTCGCCCGACCGCATGTTCCTCGGTTCCGAGGGTGCGCTCGGTGTCATCACCCAGGCCTGGGTACGACTTCAGGACCGGCCGCGCTGGCGGACGGGAGCGTCGGTCGCCTTCGCGGACCACGAGGCGGGGGTCAGGGCTGTACGAGCGCTGGCGCAGTCCGGACTCGATCCGGCCAACTGCCGTCTGCTGGACCCGATGGAGGCGTTCATCAACGCGGGCAGTCCGACCGCGGTCCTCGTGCTCGGCTTCGAGTCCGCCGATCATCCCGTCACCGTCTGGATGGAACGCGCCCTGGAGCTCTGCCGCGACCACGGGGGCACGCTGTCGGAGCCGCCGCGATACACCGACACCGCGGACACCGCCGCGCGGACCTCGGCCGCCGACACCTGGCGCTCCTCCTTCCTGCGGATGCCCTACCAGCGGGACGCCCTCGCGGCTCAGGGCATGATCGTGGAGACGTTCGAGACGGCCTGCACCTGGGACCGGTTCGCCGGGCTCCGCGCGGCCGTCGACGCGGCGGCCCAGGACGCCATGCGCCAGGTCGGCGCCACGGGTGTCGTGACCTGCCGGTTCACCCACGTCTACCCCGACGGCCCCGCCCCGTACTTCGGGGTCTACGCCGCGGGCGCGTGGGGCAGGACCGTCGAGCAGTGGGACGAGATCAAGCAGGCGGTCTCCGAGGCTCTGATCGCGCACGGCGCCACCATCACCCATCATCATGCGGTGGGCCGGGACCACCGGCCGTGGTACGACCGGCAGCGCCCGAACCTCTTCGCCGCGGCCCTGCGGGCGGGCAAGGCCGTGCTGGACCCGTCCGGGATCCTCAATCCCGGAGTCGTGATCGACCCCCTTCGCTGATCGACTCCCTTCGCCGCGACCGCCGGCTACCAGCCGACGGCCACCAGCAGCCACTGCGGGCTGCCGTGCGAGACGAAGGAGGACTGGCCCGCCACGTCGTCGTAGGGGAGGCCGTAGGCGAGGTTGTTGATGGCGTTGTCGTGCCAGAACCTGGCGTAGTACTGGGCGGGATCGCCCTGTTGGGAGGCCGGCAGGATCGCCACATGACGGTTGAGCGCGGCGCACATGTCGGGATGGCCAGGGCTGCATCGATTCCTGTCAGCGAGTGCATGGCCGCCGGGGAAGCCCAGTCGATCCATGCCGACGCCAAAGGCCCTTCAGGACACGATCAAGTGCGGACCGGCCTGCGGGCCCCCAGTTCGGTTTGCCGCCAGGCAGGCCGCGGTCCCCGTTCTGGCCCATCAACATCAAGAACAGGCTCTTCATCGCGGCCAGTCCGCCCGCCCGTCGCACCGCTGCCTCGTCCGCCTGTACGCAGCTGTCGAAAAACCGTGAGGCGCCGCCCGCAGGAAGTACCAGCCAGGCGGCCACGAGGTCCCACGCCGGGTCGCCGGCGAAGAGTGCGCCGAAGTCGACGACACCCGCCAATGTCCCGTCCGCGACAACGACGGGGCCGGTGCGTCGGCGGGCGCCTCCACGTGCAGCGCCCGGAGGAAGCCCGACAGCGTCTCGGCTGCGTGGTCGCCGTGAGTGATCGAGCCGTGGTCCAGCGGCGTACCCCAGGCCCATGTCATGACGGTCCAGATCTTGGGGAAGCGCTCGGACGGTGCACCGTTCCGTAGTGGGACGGAATCGGCAGTGGCAGGCGCGCGGCCAGAATCGGAAGCCACCGGCGCTCCTTGAGCTGCAGATCGGGGCTCGTGTCCATCCGCTGCATCCTGATGGCCAACTCGTCACCGAAGCGCCACATTTGGTTGCCCCAGCCGCCCGCCACTTCACGGATTGGCAGTTCGGCCAGGTCCGGATGCTGTTCTCGAGGCAGGTCGCGGACCAGATCCTCGCTGATCTCAAACTCGGATTCGATCATGCCGAGTCACCGTACTTGAGGTAGGCGAAAGCCACCTTGCGCTTTGGGAGATCCAGCTCCCCGGCCGGATCTCCCAAGCTCTCTGAAGAGCCCACAGGCAAGCGCTGCTAGTCGTACTCGCCCGCCAACTGATGCGCTCGGCTCCGCCAACTGGAGCGTAAAGTCACAGCGCCATCTACAAAGATCTCAAACGCGGTCTCAGATAGTCGGGGTGTCGTCAACAACCGGCCTGTGAATCTCAACGACCGGCTTCCACCCCGCGGAGAACTCGATGAAGTCCGCACGGGTGGGGTAGGTGTCGATCGCGCGACGGTCACGCTTGGGGCTGTCGCCCGCCTTGCGCCCCCGGGGAATCTGCTCCTCGAAGATGTCGACCTTCACGTCGGGAACCTCCTTGAGGCCCTGGCGCCAGATCTGCACGATGTCGGCGCCGAACGCCTGCCGGGCCGCAGCGTAAAGGGCCGTGAGGGCCCCCTTGTCCCCACCAGGGACGAAAAGCGCCAGGTCCAGCACGACACCGGCGGACTGGAGGACCTCGATGGTCACCGAGCCGTTCTCGTCGGCCAAGTAGATTCCGGCTTCATTCTCGTCGTCGGGAAGGCAGGAGACCTCTTCCTGGAATACGGTTCTCGCCGTAATCGAGCCGCCTTCGAAATGCTCACCGGACTTGGTCAGAAAAGCAGGGACATAGCAGTCGGGAAGCTTGAGTTCTGCCGTGTCGGCGGAAATGAAGAGCCTGTCCTTCACGCCGAGCTTCGCCACTTCTCTCAGCGAGAGGCGGCGAGCGGCGATCTTCTCCGTGTTCACGATTTCCCTTTCAGGTTGCACTGTCCCTCCGAACAAGGACGCTACCACGAAACCCTGAGGTCAACTGCCCAGTAACCTTTGGGTAAATGACCTCCGATGACCTGCACGGGAGGATACCGAAGCGAGTGCCACTCGGTCGGGAACACGCACCCGCCAGGTAGTGGCCCTCGCCATGGCGCTGGGGATCAACTGGCGGTTGCATTTCGGTGCTTTGGGTAGCGCGGAGGAAGTAAAAGAGAGCTTACGGTAGATATCACCCATATCGCCTTCGGGGAGGTGGCGATGAGGTAAGGCGATCCATTCGTCGTGCATCTCGAAGAGCGCAGCGGAAACCAACCGGATGGTCCGACAACGCAACAACAGAGACCCCCACCGGCAACATCTGGATGGAGCGCGAACCGGAAGTCGCGTATTGACCGCATCCGGAAGTGTCCGGGAGCGATCTTCCGGATCTGCTGGAACGCCTCGCGCAGGTCCCGGACCCGCGGGATCCGCGGGGAGTACGGCACCCTCTCGTGACGCTCCTGGCACTGACGGCCTGCGCGGTCCTCGCCGGAGCGCGATCCCTGCTCGCGGTGAGTGAACGGGTGGCCGACGCGCCGTCGGCCCTGCTCGAACGGCTCGGCACGGCCGCCGACCCGCTGGTCCCGAAACGGTCCTGGCCCGCGGAATCCACGATCCGGCGACTGCTCGCCAGAATCGACGCGGACGCCCTGGACCGGGCGGTCGGAGCCTGACTCGCGGACCGGCAGACCAGGGGGCAAGGGCTGCGTGGGCTCGCGGTTGACGGGGAGTTGCTGCGGGGTGCGGCCCGCGCGAAGGGACGGAAGATCCACCTCCTGGCTGCCTGCGACCACGTGAACGCACTGGTCCTCGCCCAGATGGACGTCGGTGAGAAGGCCAACGAGATCACCCGCTTCCGGCCTCTGCTCGACACCTTCGAGGATCTGACCGGCACAGTCGTCACCAACGACGCGATGCACACTCAGCATGACCACGCCGTCTACCTGCTCGACCGGCAGGCCCACTACATCGTGATCGCCAAGCGCGACACGAAGAAGCTCCGTCTGCAGCTCAAGTCCCTTCCCTGGAAGCAGATCCCACTGCAGGAAAGGACCCGTCCGACCGGTCACGCTGGACCGTCGAGGCCCTGCACCACGTCAGGGACGTCACCTTCGCCGGGGACGCCTCCCAGCTGCGGACCGGAAACACCCCCAGAGCGATGGCCACCTGCAGAAACCTCACGATCGGAGCTCTCCGCCTGACCAGTGCCCGCAACATCGCCCGGCCTCCGACCGGCAGCCCGAGACCAAACCCGGCCCCTTGCCCTTCTCGACCTCACATGATCAAAAGGGGCCCCGCACGTGCGTATCGCGAGCGATGATGTTCACAGAGCGACTGAGCTGACCGGTCGATTCCTCAGGTCATCGGCTCTCCGCGACGGCTACACGCCCTGACCGCAAGGATGTCCGCCCACGTGTCGGGATGCCGAGGGTGTCCGCGAGGGCGAGGAGGTTGTCGTCCGACACCACCCGCAGGCCGAACTCCGCCAGCAGTTCGGCCATCTGCTGCGGTCGCCACAGCGAGCGCCACGGCTCGCCCGAGGTGATCGAACTGCCGAGCACGCGTGTCAGCAGTCGTCCTACGGCCGCCTTCGCCGACGGTGCCTGGTAGTTGACGACGAGTGCGCTGCCCGGGACCGTCCGGGCGGCGAGGGCGGCCGCTGTGGTACGCACCTCGTTCCGTGTGAGGTAGGGGACGACGCCCTCCCAGAGCCATGTCGTCGGCGCGGACGGATCGTGACCCGAGGCATCCAACGCCGCACCGAGATCATCGACGGCGAAATCGACCGGTGTGAACCGCACAGAACGGGCGGTGGCCGACAGCCCCGCGGCGAGACGCGCGCGCTTGTCCTTCTGGGAGGCCGGATGGTCGACCTCCCACACATCGGTCCGCGCGAGCTCGGGCAGACGCCACGCTCGCGTGTCCAGACCGGCGCCGAGAATCACCAGCTGGCCGGTCGCACGGGCGCGCAGTGCCTCGTCGATCGCTACGGTCCGCGGCACGACCACCTCGGCGCACGCCCGCACACTCTCGTACGCGGTGCGCTCCCGCCAGCCCCTCGGCGGAGTGTTCGAGCGCACTTCGTCCACGGGCGTACGTTCCGCGGCGCGCAGCAGCCGCACCGCCACCGGATCCGCGAACCGGCCTGGAGCGGCCAGTCCGTCCGAGGCCGCCCGCCCCTGACAGACCAGCACCGCCGTCCGGCTCGCCGCACGTCCACGCTCACTCATGGAGCCACATTCAACACCACCCCGGCGGTCTGCCCCGATCGGAGCAGACCGCCGGGTTCGTGACGGGCGGATCAGCGCAGTCCGGCGAAGAGATCGTTCTCGGGTACGGCCGCGCCGGTGGCGTCCTGGACACGTACGAAGGTCTCCATGCCCATCAACTCGCCGAACCTCTCCTTGCCCATCTTGAGGAAGAAGATGTTCTCTCCCTGGCTGGCGTGCGCGGCCAGCGCGTCGAACTTCTGACCGCTGAACGCGGTGGCGTCCACCCACGTGGTGATCTCGTCGTCGGGGAGGCCGATCTCGGCCAGCGCGGCGGCCTCGGCGGGATCCGGCTCCGGCATGTCCTCATGGAACTCGCGCATGATCTCGCCGAACCGCTGCATCATCGAGCGGGGCATCGTGGTCCAGTACACCTTCGGTGTCAGCTCGGTCATCTCCAGCGCCGCCATCGTGATGCGGTGGGCCTGGATGTGGTCGGGGTGGCCGTAGAAGCCGTTCTCGTCATAGGTGACGACCACATCGGGCTGGTAGTGCCGCATGAGTTCGGCGAGTCGGGCGGCGCCTTCCCGCACGGGGGTCCCCCAGAAGGCTCCGGGGGCGTCGTTGCTCGCCCAGCCCATCATCCCGGAGTCGGCATAGTCCAGCGTCTCCAGATCGCTGATCTTCAGGACGTCACAGCTCGCCTCGAGTTCTTCACGACGCATCGAGGCGACGGCCGCCGGATCGTGCCCGGGATCGCCCGGCTTGACACCCCCCGGTCCGTCACCGCAACGGCCGTCGGTACACGTCACGAGAACCGTGCGGATGCCTTCCGCCGCGTACCGCGCGAGGACCCCTCCGGTTCCGGTGGCCTCGTCGTCGGGGTGGGCGTGTACTGCCATGAGCGTCAAGGGCCGGTCAGTCATGAAACAGTCCTCCTGCAGAAAATACGTCTTGGTCCGAATGCGCGGCGGGCGTACCGCGATCCCGGGGCCCGGATCCTGGCGGGGCGGACGACCTCCTGGTCTCCGTGGTCCCCGCCCGCGCGGCGTCGGTCCCCTCGGTCGATGCAACCGTGCAGGCGGCACCGCCTGTTCCCGGCGCGGCCCACGAGATCCGCGACCCGTCCAAGCTACGGCCCGACGAGGTGGAACTCACCGAAGGTGAGATCGGGCGCGTTCGGTCTGCTTCCGGAGGTGGGCGGCGGCGTTGACGCAGAGCAGGGCCGGGACCACCGGCCGTGGTACGACCGGTGGTCCCGGCCTCTTCGCCACCGCCCCGCGGGGCGGGCAAGGCCGTGCCGGACCCGTCCGGGATCCTCGGCCCCGGCGTCGTGATCGAGCCCTTCGCCGACACGACGGCGCCGAGCCGGCACGGCCCGCCCCGTGGTGGCGGACCAACTACCAGCCGACGGCGACCAGCAGCCACTGCGGGCTGCCGTGCGAGACGAAGGAGGACTGGCCCGCCACGTCGTCGTAGGGGAAGCCGTAGGCGAGGTTGTTGATGGCGTTGTCGTGCCAGAACCTGGCGTAATAGTTCGCCGGAGCCGCCTTGTAGTACTGGGCGGGATCGCCCTGTTGCGAGGCCGGCAGGGTCGCCACATGGCGGTTGAGGGCGGCGCACATATTGGGGTTGCTCGCGAGGGCCGCCGCGCAGCCGAAGATGTCGGAGGTGGCCGCGTTCACGCCCACGGACTGGGCGTAGGAGGTGAAGTAGCTGGCGTTGGCGCCGCCCGCCCGGAAGCTCGGGTCGCTGCCGGGCGCGATGATCCGGTACGGGGACTGGGTCTGGGCCAGCACCTTGAACTGGTCGGGAACGGCGGCCGTGAACCGCTGGAAGGTCGTCGCGCGGTCCTCGGCGAAGGTCTGCCGGTTCTCACCGACCTCGACGTCGTACCCGTCCTTGGAGTGCAGGCGCATGGCCAGTTTGAGTCCGAAGGCGTCGACCCTGGTGGTGTTGCCGTTGAACACGTTGTTGCCGACGGTGAACTCGATGAAGTCGTAGTACGGACCGTTCGGCGAACCCAGGTAGAAGTACATGCGGCCCGCGGAGTTGGCCGGCATGTCGAGGTAGGGCTGCTCGGCGATGGAGTGGACCTGGCCGTTGAAGCTCCAGTACACCTGGCTGTCGGGGTACTTGCCGTTGGTGCGGTTGAGGACTTTCACCTCGACGGCGTTGTTCGCGGCGGGTATGTCGCCGGTGCTGCCCCAGAAGTCGTCCGGCGGGGTGGTGCTTCCGGGCCCGTACACCTGGAACTCCCACAGGGAGTAGCCGTACGGGGTGGCTCGCGCCGTTCCGAGGACGCGCACGTATCTGCCGCTGCCGGTGACGTTGATGTTCTGCACGCCACCGGTGCCGGTCGTCGTGGAGTACACGGTGGCCCAGGTGTTCGCGTCGGTGGAGGTCTGGATCTGGAATGCCTTGCCGTAGGCGGCCTCCCAGTTCAGGGTGACGCGGGTGATCTGCTGGACCGACCCGAGATCGACGCGCAGCCACTGGGGGTCGGAGAAGGCCGAGGACCACCGGGTGCCGGTGTTCCCGTCGACCGCGGCCCCGGCGGGGAAGGACCCGTTCTCGACCGACGAGGCCGCGGCGGGCCGTCCCTGGGACAGCAGTTGGTCGGCGGCGTGCGCGGAGGACGGGCTCAGGAAGGCGACGCAGGCGGCAAGCAGGACGACGACGAGACCGAGAGCCGTACGGGCCCGTGCGGTTCTGCTCGACGGCCGGTGGGGAAAGGCGCTGGCTAAGAACTGCATGCGGGATCTCCTCATGCCGGGTCGGCGTGTGTGGGGGCGGAGCAACAGCAGACGGAGAGCGCTCTCTCCGGGTTGTATCCCCGCATGTTCCGGACGTCAACAACTGAAGCCGAAATGAAGGGAGTTCGCGTGCCGGGCCCAGCAAACCGCCATCTGTCACCGCTTGAACCGCGTCCGGCGCACCAACGCGTTCGAACCCCGACGACGCGGCCGGCAGGCGTCGGGCCGCGCATTCAAGAGTTGGCCTCTTCGAAGGGACGCTACGCGGCCGGGACATGGGCGGACCGCTCGGCGCCGGGTTGCTCGCGCGGTACCCGACGGCGGTGCTCGCCGCCCGTGACGCCACCGGCGCGTCGGTACTGGCACGCACTCGGCCCGTGCCCGCGGACGGCGGCTTCGCCGTGGACGTGCCGGCCGACTGCGCGGCCATACCGAGCCCCGCCTCCCTGCTGGTGCACCGGCACGACGAGCGTCTCGACAACATGCACAACGCGCTCGTACGCGGCGAACTGCGCGCGGCGGACGGCCGGTTGCTGCTGGTCCCGGCGGGCGTGGTGGAGCCGATGGGCTCGGGCCGCACGAGCGGGGCGGTGTCCGTGCCGCGCACGACCCGACGGGCCACCCCCCGCTATCTGCACCACCGCGGGCTTGAGCGGCCTCAGGTGCGCCGGCAGGACTTCCGGGCCCTCGCCCCGCCAGGCACGCCGGGCGACGGGGGCTGACCGACGCGTCCGCGCGGTGAGCGCCGGTCCGCTCCGGTCTCGGGCAGCCCCCGGGAGGCAGCCTCCACGGCTGCCTCCCGAGAGCGGGGCGGGGAGGGGCGATGCCCGTCTCCCTCAAGTTCCTTCCGGAGCCGTCGCGGGCGACGGTGTCGTGCTGTCCGTGCCGCGGCAGGCCCGCGCAATGCCCCATCCCACCAGCGCCGCGGTCAGGAGCGTGAGAGCGAGGCCGGCCCAGGTGATCGCGTCGCGGAACTGCGTGGTCTGGTGCGTGCTCCAGTTCGACGTGGCGATGTCGCCGGTGAAGAGTGCCGCGAGGATGGTCCCGCCGACCGCGATGCCGATGCCGGTGGTCACTTCGCCCACGGTGTCCACCAGCGCCGATCCGATGGTGGTGCGGTTGGCCGGGAGGCCGCGCATCACGTTCGTCCCGGCGACGACACCCACGACGCGCATACCGGCGGCGACGAGCATGAGTGCGAGAGCGATCCACCCGTAGCCGAAGCGGCCCAGGAGCCCGTAGACGGCGAGCCCGCATACGACGGCTCCCGCGCTGAGCCAGGCGGCCTTGTCGAGGCCGACGCGCGTGACCAGCGGACCGATGACCGCACCGCCCGCGATGAGCACGACGACCTGCGGCAGCATGCCCAGGGCCGCCTGGGCGGGTGTCCAGCCCAGGTCGAGCTGGAGCTGCAGGGTCACGAGGTAGCCGAGTCCGGCGGTCGCGAGGCTCGCGGCGGCCTTGAAGGCCAGGCCGCTCGACACGAGGGGGCGGGCGACGAGTTCGAGGTCGAGCAGCGGATGGCGGGCGACACGCTGGCGGGCGACGAACAGCACGGCCGTCAGGACGGCCCCCGCCGTGGTCAGCCACGGGAGAAGCGACGCGGTACCCGCGTCGACGAACAGCGTGGGCGCGACGAGCGTCAGCACGATCGCGGCCGTGCCGAGCAGGGCACCCGTACCGTCGATCGGGTCCCTGTGCAGCTCGTCCGCCTTGTCGGCGGGGATACCGTGCCGGATGCCGATGAACGCGAGTGCGGCGATCGGCACGTTCACCAACAGCAGCATCTGCCACGGAGCGAACGCGAGCACGAAGCCGCCGACCGTGGGTCCGATCGCGAGTCCGACCAGGCCGACGGTCGAGATCAGCGTGGTCGCACGGACGCGGAGCGTGTCCTCGTCGAACAGGCGGAACGCCAGCGCGAGGGAACCCGGTGTCGTCATCGCGGCCGCGACGCCCATGGCCGCCCGGACGGCGATGAGTTGCTCCGCCGTCGTGACGAACGCGGTCGCCAGACTTGCCCCACCCAGCAGCACCAGCCCGACCAGCATGACCTTGCGGCGGCCGACCCGGTCGGCCAGCGCGCCGAGGGCCAGCATCAGTCCGCCGAACACGACGGCGTACACGCCCGTGACCCACTGCAGAACAGTCGTCGACGCCGACAGCTCACGGCCGATGGTCGGCAAGGCGACGTTGAGGATCGAGTTGTCGAGCATCTCGAACAGGAACACCGCCGACAGCCCGGCGAGGGCTGCTCCCGCTTCACGGAGGGAACGTGGCGAGGCAGGACGGGGGGAATCTGGCGACGGTTCGCGGAGGGATCGTGGTGAGCGAGAGGCTTCGGTGGGAGCACCGGCCTTCTCGACGGCTCCAGGACGACGGACATTCACTGCGCACTCCTTCGATGTGAAGAAGTGGCGGCCCGTCCGGTACCGCGTATGCGCGTGTGTCCCCCGCTCCGTCGACTCGCGTCGATGTCCTGCGGTGAACACACGTTTCTACTTCCAGTGCTTTGACAGTACACCCCCACCCGGACATCACGTCGCCGCTCGCTTCGGGCCGGGTTCGGGCCGACAGGCTCACCGGCGTCCTCTTGTCACCCCCCCCTGTTCTGGGGGATTCACTCGGCTTTCCGGCCAGGGCATCGTCCTGGGTGTGCTCCGGACCACGGTGCATCCGCCCGGCAGCGCATTGCCGGCAAACAATCAGGGGGAAATGATGATGAAGAGTGTCCTGCCGCGTCGCAGCGCCATCGTCGCGGTACTGAGCGCCGGTGCGCTGGCTCTGGGGGTCGGGAGCGCGTCCGCCGCGAACGCGTTGATCCCCGTCACTGGTGCCAGTGCGGGCGTCTTCAACACCCCGCACACCCGCGACGGCAAGGTGGGAGTGCCGGACCTGAGGTTCGGCGACGCCATCGTCGCCGACTGCTGGGACCGCGGTGACAACATCGGCAACCACGGGAATGTCTGGTACCACACGGTGTCCGAGCGGTACACCGCCACCACCGGCCAGGAATTCTTCGTCACGGGGTGGACCTACGGGGCGTACGTGGACGACAACGAGGCATTCCACGACAGGGCCGTTCCGGAGTGCTGACGGAATGAACCCGGTCGCCCGGTCCTTGACCACTCGGGACCGGGCGACCGCGCGGAAAAGCGGAAAGGACGGGAATAGAAAGTTCCAATTCCGATTTCTCGGCGGCTGCCGTATACGCGCCAAGGAGTGTCACCTCTCGGCCAACGTGCCGCGAATCCATGCCCGTCGAGCGGTGCAGATCCACACTCCTTCCATGAATCCGGACGTGGAACAGACAGCCCGCACGCTGGTGCCTGCGGCGACGGAGGCCACGACAATCCCTGAACTGGGTTCGGTGATCTCACGGCAGATCGCGGAACTCGTACCGCACGACGGATACATGCTGAGAGGAGTCGACCCGATCACGGGCGCGGCATGTTTCCTCACCAAGGAACATGGTTATGCGGCAGACTTCTACCGCGAACTGGAATCCGCGGAAATCCTCGGCCACGGGCAGCACACCTTGACCGCGCTGGTCGGACGTGGCCGTCCTGTCGCGGTCCTCGCGTCCGCCCCATCGGGCGGACGGCACCCCGTCCGGCACCAGGAGATCATGAACACGACCGACGTCGGCAGCGAGATGCGGGCCGCCCTGACCCTCAAAGGGCTGACCTGGGGTTTGCTGGTACTGCTGAGAGCAAGAGGCTGCAGACCCTTCTCGACGGCCGACGCGGTGAACGTCGGCCGACTCGCCGGCCCAATGGCGGAGGCGCTGAAGCGGTATGTCGCCGGTCGTTTTCTGCGTCCCGTTCGCAGCGCGCCCCCACCCGGAATTGTGGTGATCGACGGCAGCGACACGATAAGGGCGGTGACCCGAACCGGCCATGAATGGGTGAGCAAACTCGTGCAGGACGCCGAGACCGCTGACGAAAGCGAGATATTCGCGCACGTGTGGAACATAGCCCTCATGGCACGGCAGCCGGGCCGTCAAGCACTGAGCCGTATCCCCGGGCCCGACAGGTGGATCGTGCTGGAGGCCCAGCGGCTCGACGATTCGGATCTCGGCGGTGTCGCGGTGACCATCCAATCCGCCTCCTCCGACGTACTGCTGCCCGCCGCGGCCGTTCTGTACGGAATCACCTCGCGGGAACAGGAGGTGATCAGGCGTGCTCTCGACGGACTGGCCGTCAAGCAGATCGCGCGCAGCCTGAATCTTTCTCTGCACACCGTCAACGATCATTTCAAGGCGATCTATCGAAAGACGGGTGTCAATAGCCGCGAGGAACTCTTGTCGAGCCTCTCGCGATGATCCGGCCGTCCCGCGTCTCCCCCTCCGGTCAGGCGCGGGGCAGGAGGAGGCGGGACAGCCCGGCGGTGGCGATGAGGAGGGCGGCGACGGCGAGCAGGCCAATGCGCATGCCCGGCAGGGAGAAGTCCGCGCCGGAGCCGGAGAGCAGGCCGCCGAAGAGGGCGACCGCGAGCGCACCGCCGGTCTGGCGGAAGGAGTTGAGCAGCCCCGACGCCGTCCCCGCGCGTTCTCCCGGGACGGCGTCCATCAGCAGCGCGGTCAACGCGGGCACCACGAGCGCCCCGCCGATGCTCAGCGGCAGCAACAGGACCAGTACCAGCCATACGGGGGTGTGCGCGGCGAGCGGCAGCAAGGCCAGCATCGCTCCCGTGAAGATCAACTGACCGGCGACGATCACCAGCCGCCGTCCGACGCGCTCCGCCAGTCGCGGTGAGACGAGGTTGGTCGCCGTCACCACCGCGGACATCGGGACGAACATCAGCCCCGCCTCGATCGCCGACATTCCGCGCAACTGCTGGTAGTACAGGCCGAGAAGGAAGATCCCGCCGTAGAAGGCGGCGTTGACGGCGAAGCCGACCGCCAGCGGGACGGCCACCCTCCGGTCCGTCAGCATGCCCAGCGGGACCATGGGCCGACGGTGCCGGGCCTCCACCATGACGAAGGCGCACCCGGAGGCGACGGCGAGCGCGGCGGCCGCCGCCACGGGGCCGCTGGTCCAGCCCAGGTGGCCGCCTTCGATCACCGCGAAGGCCAGCCCGGCGAGGGCCAGTACGGCGGCGAGTTGTCCGCCGGCGTCCACCGCTGCGGGCCGGCGCGCGGAACGAGGCACCCGGACCAGCAGGCCGAGGATCACCGCGCCCACGGGGAGGTTGAGGAGGAAGACCGCTCGCCAGCCGGCCGAGTCGGTGAGCAGCCCGCCCAGGACCGGACCCGCGGCCATCGCCACCGAACCGCCGACGGTCCACAGCGCGATGGCGCGGGCGCGCGCCCTGGCGTCGTCGTACGCCTGGCGGATCAGTGCCAGCGAGGCCGGCATCACGATCGCGGCGGCGCCGCCCTGCGCCACGCGCGCGGCGACCAGCACGCCGATGCCGGGTGCCAGTGCGCAGCCGAGGGAGGCGAGGGTGAACAGGGCCACGCCCCAGGCGTAGGCGCGACGGGCGCCCGCACGGTCGGCGAGGGCGCCGGCGGAGATCATCAGGGCCGCGAACATCAGGGTGTACGCGTCCACCACCCATTGCAGTCCGGTCATCCCGCCGCTGAGGGAGGTACCGATGGCGGGCAGGGCGATGTTGACGGCCGAGACGTCGATGGTGATCACGGTGAAGCCGAGCAGCGCGGCGATCAGGGCGACGCCGCCCTGCGGCGGCGCGGTGGCCACGCCGACGGCCGGCATCGCTGGTCGGGACCCGTGCGGCCCCTCTCGCCGGAGCGTGGACGTCGACGACCGCTGACGGTGGCCACGGGCCGTCGCGGTGGCCACTGAAGGACCAGGGGTGCGCATGATGAACTCCTCGGCAGGCAAAAGGAATCGACGGTGGTCAGGGAGAGTCGGCGGGCGGCTCCGGACTGCCGGGGCCGCGGTCCTGTGCCTCGCACGCCCTGGGCCTCAACGGTCGGGCCGCCCGCTTCGGGATCAACTGTCTGCCTCCGCGCGGCGATCCGGCAGACCGGCCTGTTCCCGGGGTGCGGCGTTCCAGGGTCTGACAGGGCCCCCCACGTTCCCGGCCGGCCTGCCAGAATGGGCCGAATGGCAGCGACAGACGCGCGGGGAACCGAACTCGGCAGATATCTGAAGGCCCGCAGGGCACAGGTCCGGCCGGAGGACGTCGGCCTGCCGGCAGGCGCGGGGCTCCGTCGCACCCCCGGGCTGCGCCGGGAGGAGCTGGCCGCGCTGGCCGGAGTGAGCGTCGACTACTACATCCGCCTGGAGCGCGGCCGGGAGACCAATCCCTCCCCCGCCGTCGTGGACGGCCTCGGCCGTGCCCTGCGGCTGCGCGGCGACGGTTACGAACGCCTCCATGAGCTGGTGGAGTTGGCGTCCGGGCGGGTCGGCGAGCTGCCCGCTTCCGCCGACCACACGGTTCGTGATTCGGTGCTGCGGATGCTGGAGTCGGTGCGTCCGCTCCCCGCCTACGTGGTGAGCCGCTACAACCGTGTCCTGGCCGCGAATCCGCCCGGCCGGCGGCTGCTGCCCGGACTCTGGGACTGGCCCCAGGAGCAGCGCAATCTGACCCGCTACCTCTTTCTCCACCCGGTCGGCCGGACGCTGTACGAGCCGTGGGAGGAGACGGTCGCCCTCTCGGTGGCTCATCTGCGGGCGGTCGCCGGAGCGGACCCGGACGACCCCGAGCTGACCACCCTCGTCGGTGAACTGGTCTTGAAGTCACCGGAGTTCGCGCGGCTCTGGGAGCGGTACGACGTCTGCGAACGCGGGGGCGGGCAGAAGTCCTTCCGGCATCCGCGGGTCGGAGCGATGACGCTGACCTACGAGGTCATGCGTCTGGCCCGGACGGGCGGCCAGCGGATGGTGGTGTACCAGGCGGCGCCCGGCACCCTGGACGAGACCGCCATGCTCCGCCTCGACTTCACGGACGCGCGACCGCGGTCGGCGCGCTCGGACCATCCGGAGCCGGCCGGTGAACCGTGCCCCGCCGGCACGCTGGCCCCGGCCCACGCCTCGGCCGGCTGAATCTGCCTCAGCGCGACTTCGCCTCCAAGGGCACGTGGGCCGTGCGGGCCCGTTCCGGTCAGGGGCCGGTCAGGTGCCGGTGAAGGCGGTCTGGAGGAGGGCCGCGCAGGTGCGTCCTGGTCGAGATCGGGGTCGTAGATGGTGAGGTCAAGTCACCCAGCCGTCCATGTTGATCCGGACCGGCGCTGTCGACGAGGAGGTGTGGAGCACATGCGCAGGAGTGCCCAGCAGTTGAGCCCGCGTACTGACCTTTGCCACCTCCTCACTACGGAGACACCTTGTCGTTTCACATCACCCCACTGACCGACCCTGCTCGCGGGGCACACAGCCCTGCTGGGGCCTGTTGCGAATGTGTGTGCGGCGGCGGACGTGCCGTAGTACTCCTGGGGATACATAAAGACACGCTTGTTCTCACTGGGAGTCGTCGATGGCCGTTCGTCGTGTCGTGCCCAACATCCGGTCGGAGGCCGCGCAGGAGAGCCGGGAGTTCTATGGCCTGCTGGGCTTCGAGGAGGTCATGAACCACGGCTGGATCATGACGCTCGCCTCCCCGTCCAGCCCGGCAGCGCAGATCAGCGTCATGACCAGCGACAAGACCGCGCCGGTCACCCCCGACATGAGCGTCGAGGTGGACGACGTGGATGCGGCTTACGCGGTCATGCGGGAGAGCGGTGCGGAGATCGTTCACCCCTTGCAGGACGAGGAGTGGGGCGTGCGGCGGTTCTTCGTCCGCGACCCCAGCGGACGGGTGGTCAACGTGCTGGGCCACCGCTGACGCCCTCCCGCACCTGTGGTGAAGGTGCTGGTCACAGCCACTCGTTGACGGCAGCGACGAGGACGGTCGCTTCGTAGCGGACCGCGAGGTTGCCGTAGCGCGTGGCCACGGCCCTGTGGCGTTTGAGGCGATCAATCCCGCACTCGACCGCGTGGCGCTCGCGATGTCCGGCCTTGTCGAATCACATGGTCGTCCACCGGTCGGCCTCAGATCTCTTGAGCGGTCAAGCGCACCTCGTCGGGCACGGCCCACCACTGATCCGGCCGGTCCACCACAAGAGCTTTCGGGCCTGTCTCGATGAACCGGGCGAGGCGCAAAAGAAAGGCCGCGATGCCCGACGCGCCCTGCATCCACGCGGTGCCGGGCGGCAGCAGGGGCTCGTCGCTCCGGTACTCCACAAAGCGCCAGCGGGCACCCGACTCGTCCTGGACCGCCCGCTCCACAAGCGCGTCACCCATCTTGCGGGCCCCGCGCAGAAGCGTCTCCGCCCAGTCCGTGTCAGCGGAGTCCTGTGCGGCGTCCAGGAGCACGTCGCCGACCCCCGCCGTGCCGCAGCACCGGCCGTCGTTGTCCCAGAATCCAGGGCGCAGCCGCTCGGGAATGCCCGACGTGAGGAGCGAGGTCAGACAACGCCGACGCAGCTCGTCGACCTGGAATCCGGCCACCTCCGTGACGCCGGCGTGCGACAACGCCGAGAACAGATGAGAGGTTCCCGCCGGGCCGTGACACCAGGTGTAGGTGAGAGGCTCCACCTCTCGCTTCGACGGCGGGATGGTGTGCGGTACGACGAACCCGCCGTTGTCGAGCACACCCACCGACAGGACGTGCCGAGCGCCTGCGACCGCCGCCTCGACGAAGTCGCCGCGGTCGAGCGCCGCGCCCGCCACGGCCAGCGCGGCGGCCACCCCGGCGGTGCCGTGGGAGTAGTTGGGCGCCCGCCATTGCGTACTCGCCGCGATGCCCCAGTCCAGGCCCGCTTCCGTGCGGTCCGCCGCGCCCAGCAGTGCCTCACAGCCCGTTGTGGCGATCGCGTCCGCGAACTCTCCCCCGGCCCAGACCGCCGTCATGACCACGCCTGCGGTACCCATGATGATGTCGTTCAGCGGGGCGTCGGAGTCCGGTTCGAACTCGAGGGTCGTCCTCCAGCCGTCGGACGTCGTCAGATCGTCCAACCGCCGCAGGGCGACGGACTCCACGCCCGGTGCGAGCAGACGCAGTGCCGTGCCGTCACCGGCGAGCCCGTCGTACAACGACGGCTCGACACGCCCTTCGGCCTCTGCCGACAACCTGGTCACGATCCCGTCGGCCAGGGCCCGCTCCCGTTCGGTCAGCTCACGGTGTTGCGCGATCTCCACCAGTACCGGTGCCAGGCCCGCGATCCCCGAGTACAGCGAGTCGCGGTCCTTCGCCGGTGTCACGTCCTGGCCGTCACCGGGCACCGTCTCCGGGAGCCACGGGCCCTCGTCCTCGCGTACCTGGTCCAGCACCCACGACCATGCAGCCTCGCCCAGCTGCTTGTATGTTTTGCTCGTCGCCACCCAGCGACGATACATCCACCCGAAAAGGCCAGGCGATCGCGAGTGCGGGGACCGTGGCGTCCTGATCGCTTCAGAATGAAGCTCGTTGTCGGGCACGGCAGTTGGGTGTTGCGCCTGGTGATCTTGTGCCTGATGGTCTGTGGCAACGCGCAATGCCGTTCTCACCCCAGGCGGCAACGGGACCGCGGCCTGCGCTGACGCCAGGGCCAACGGCGATGCCGGTGACTTGACCGTGTCGGGGCGAACTGTCACGACTCACCACTGCTGGCGCCGACTCTCGACCTCTGAAAGACCTTGGCCCGTTGCCCGACGAGGTCACCGTGCACCTCGACGCCGGCTACGACTCCGCCAAGACCCGCGCCCGACTCGACGCCCGTGGCCTTCTCTGCCAGATCGCGCACAAGGGCGAGAAGGCACCCATCCAGGCCAGCCGACGCCGCCACGTCGAGCGAACCCCTGCCTGGGCAGAACACCTTCCACCGGCTTGCCCGCTGTTACGAGCGCCGTGGCAGTGTGAACGACGCTTTCTTTGACCTCGCCGATGTCATCATCACCATCCGCAGTCTGATCCGCCGGCTGCCCGGCGCGTCCCTCCCCGACGCCGCACTCGGCGACAACCTCATCCCGCACGCACTCGCTTACGGAACCTTCACGGCCAGGTCGGCCCCACTGGCTCCCGGCGGACACGGCGCTCCTTCGGTCGGGCTCGGGACCTCACCGTGGCCGCGGGCACCGACAGCCCGGGGAGTCCCGCCGAAGTGAGGCTCTTGCTAGGGCGAGTGACGCCACAACAGACTTGCGGGGCCCCTTACTTCCCATCTGCCACGTGGAGTCGTGTCCATGCCCCGCCTGATTCCGGATACCCGGCCGCAGCGTGTCCTCGCGGCTTCGGAGTTCGTCCACACCATCGGTACCGGCCTCTATCTGACCGCCGGAGTGCTGTACTTCACCGAGGCGGTCCACCTTCCGGCGGGCCAGGTGGGACTCGGTCTCGGCTCGGCCGGGCTCGTCGCGCTGGCTCTGGGGGTCACGGTCGGTCATCTGGCGGACCGGTACGGAGCACGCGGCGTCTACCGGGCCACGCTCGTGGTGCAGGCGCTGGCCACGGCCGGTTTCGTGCTGGCGGACAGCTTCTGGCCGTTCGTGTTCGCGGTCTGCGCGGCCGCCGGGGCGAAGACGGCCGGAGTCGCCGCCCACAGCCCGCTCATCCGGCATTACGGAGGGGACCGGCCGCAGGAGTTCCGGGCCTATCTCCGTGCGGTGACCAACGTCGGCATCTCCCTCGGCGCGGTGCTGGCGGGCTGGGTGGTCCAGGTCGGCACCCTCACCGCGTACCAGCTGATGGTCCTGGGCAACGCGTTCGCCTTCGTGGTCTGCGCGGTGCTCCTGGCCCTGCTCCCGCCGGTCGCGCCGGTCCCCACCGACGGCGGCCCCCGCTGGATCGCCCTCCGTGACCACCCCTACCTGCTGCTCACCGCCCTCGACGGCGTCATGGCCGTCCAGTTCAAGGTCCTCACCGTGGGCATCCCGCTCTGGCTCGTCGGTGCCACCGCCGCCCCGCACTGGCTCATCTCGGGCACGATCCTCACCAGCACCGTCATCGTCATCGCGTTCCAGGTGCGAGCGAGCCGCAGCATAGTCTCCGCCTCGGCCGGCGGAAGCGCCTACCGCCGGGCGGGCCTGGCCTTCCTCGTCTCCTGCTCGCTGATCTCGCTGTCCGCCGGAACACCGGCGTGGGCCGCCGCGACGCTGCTCCTGGTCGCGGCGGTGATCCACACCGTCGGCGAACTGTGGTACTCCGCCGCCGGTTTCGAGGTGTCCTTCGCCTTCGCCCCGCGGCACGCCACCGGCCAGTACCTGGGTGTGTTCGGTCTGGGCGCGGGGCTGGCCGAGGCCTTCGGGCCGGGTCTGCTGATCGCGCTCTGCATCACCTGGGGCCGCCCCGGGTGGTACGTCGTGGGAGCCATGTTCGCGCTGACCGGCCTGGCGGCACCGCTCGCCGTCCGCCGGGCGCAACGCCGGCAGGACGCTGTGCGGACCCCGCCCGAGCCTGCCGGGACCGAGAACGTGTCAGCCGCCTGACCGAAGGACGGGAAGACTGAAAAGACCGGGAAGACCGGGAAGACCGGGAAGGGCGGCCGGGTCCGGGGTCCGGGCATCCACGACGACCGGACCCCGGGCGCCGGCCGTCCCGCTCAGCGGGCGACCAGGCGCACGGCGGCGTGCGCCGGGCCGTTCACCGCGATCGAACGCAGCGGTTCCACGTCTCCGGCCGGTTCGACGACGGCGACCGACTCCACGAGCGTCTCCAGGAGCATCCGCATCTGGTGGCGGGCCATGGTGCTCCCGATGCAGACGTGTTCACCCGTGCCCAGGGCCAGATGGCGGTTGGGCTGCCGACCGAGGTCGAACCGTTCGGGTTCGGTGAACACCGACTCGTCCCGGTTGGCCGAGGGGATCCACAGCACCACCCGGTCCCCGGCGGCGATGCGCCTGCCCTCGACGAGGGTGTCCGTCGTGGCCGTCCTCATGCTGTGCGTGGCGCTGCTCGTCCACCGCAGCACCTCCTCCGCCGCGGCCCTGAGGAGTTCCTCGTCCCGCCCCCGTACCAGCCGCTGCCACTGCTGCGGATGCTCGGCGAGGGCGAGGATCCCCGAGGCCATCGACAGCCCCGCGTTCTCCGACGCCCCGACGAGGTTCTCGCAGCTCAGCAGGATCTCGGTCTCGGTCAGCAGCTCGCCCTGGACCTCGTTGTTCACGAACATGCCCATCGCGTCGTCGGCGGGCTCCTCCATCCGCGCGTACATCATGTCGATGAAGTAGCGCATCAGCGCGAGATGGCTGGTGAGGGGTTTGCCGGACTCGAACGCCTCCGTCGTCCAGGTCAGCAGTTGCCCGCGGTCCTCCGGCGGCACCCCGAGCAGCCTGCTGATGTTGTAGCTGGAGAGGCGGGCCCCGATGTCGTGGACCACGTCGCAGGTGCCCGCCTCTACGGCCCGGGTCACCACCGAGCGGATCTCGGCGCGCATCTCGTCCGCCAGGGACCGGGCGCAGCGTTCGCTGAACCGGTCGGCCACCTGCCCGCGCAGGGCGCGGTGCCTGGGCGGGTCGGTGAGGGCCATGGTCCGGCCGCTGCCGGGGTCCTCCCCCAGGTCCGCCGGCCGCAGCAGGACGCCCCGGGCCGAACTGAAGACGGCCGGGTTCTGGTACACCTGCCGGATGTCGTCGTAGCGGGTGAGCGACCAGAAACCCGGCAGGTCGCCCGGTTCGTGCCAGTGGACCGGGGCGTGCTGTCTCATCCAGCGCCACAGACCGAACACCTCGCCGGAGGCGTGCAGGTCAGGGTCGACTACATCGGCAGGGGAATAAGTGATCACGGTCATTTCGCGGCTCCCGCGGCGATCAGGGCAAGACGGTCGTGGTAGCCCTTGAGCAGATTCAGTGCGGTGGTCCCGGTGACGGCCGCACGCCGGAACGAGAGCACCACGTCGAGCGCGCCGTTCTCGTCCGGCCACACCTCGAGGTGCAGTTCCACGGGAAGGGCGGCGTACGGCTGGCGCAGATGCGCGGCGGTCACACCGGGCAGGTCGAGCCGGGGCGGAGGGTTGTCCTGGAGGGCGAAGAGGCACTGGAACACCGGCGGGCGCCCGGACGTCGTCCCGGCGCCCTGCGCGAGGGCCGTGAAGGGGACGTCGCTGCGGGTGAAGGCGCGGTGGACCACCGCACCGGTCTCCCGGACGCCGTTCTCGCCGCCGTTCACCGCGTCGCCGCGCAGCCGCACCGGCATCATGTTGATCAGGCAGCCAACGGTCTGCTCCAGCTCCGGAACGGTGCGCTCGGCGACGGGCACGCCCACGGCGAAGTCCCGCTGGCCGCAGACCTCGGCCAGGATGTCCGCCCAGGCCGACAGGAGCACCACGAACCTGCTCGCACCGAGCGCCGTGCCCGTCGCGTCGAGGCTCGCCGTGAGGTCCGCGGGTACGGACACATCGAGGTGTCCCACCCCGGTCTCCCCGGGGCCGGGCCGTTCGGGCCAGCGGATCGGGGGTACGTCCCGGAGCTCCTCCCGTGCCCGCTGGGCGCGCCCCGCCCGGTCCGTGAGGGCCGTGGTCACCGTCGTCAGCCGGGCCCGCTCGGCCAGGGTGGGCGGGGCGGGCCGGGGCTCACGCCCGGCGTAGGCGTCGGACAGGTCGCGCGCCAGGACGGACTCCGACCGGCCGTCGAAACCGATGTGGTGGACCAGCAGCCCGAACAGCCGGCCCCGGGTCTCGGTCACCGGCACCAGCGCGGCGCGCCACAGGTCTGCGTCCTGGGGTTCGAGGGGCTCGTCGAAGAGCCGCCGCAGCGCGGTGACCGCCTCGTCGGTGGTCGGCCGGGCGTCCAGGACTTCCAGGGGCGGGGCACAGATGTCGGTGACCTCGGCGTGGGGGCGGGGATCGGCCCGGAAGGCGGTGCGCAGCACCTGGTGCCGTTCGTGGACGGCTGCGACGGCGTCCTCCAGCCGGTCCTGGTCGAGCGGACCGTCCAGATGCCAGACCATCAGGCAGTATCCGGAACGGTCCTGGGGTGCCGTCAGGTGCCGGGTCAGGAAGACCAGCTCCATGGCGGTCAGCGGGATACCGCCGTCGGGCGGCGGTACGGCGTCCGTGCCCTGCGCCGGAACACCCGTGCCCCGCGCCGAGCGGAGCCAGGATCCGAGGCGTTCGGCCGACGCGTGCTCGTAGAGGCTCGACAGCGGTACGGGCTGCCCCGTCCGCCTGCGGATACGGGTGCAGGCGCGGGCGGCCTGGAGCGAGGAGCCGTCCAGGTCGAAGAAGGGGGTGCGGGCCGGTACGGCCGCTCTGCCCAGCACCTCGGCGAACGCCTCCGCCACCAGGCGGACCAGCGGGTCGCCGACCGGACCGTGGTGGTCCTCGGCCGGGCCGTGGTGGTCCTCGGCCGGTGTGCCGGGCACGCTCGCCAGTAGGGCCCGGTCGTCCAGCTTGCCCCTGTCGGTCAGCGGGAACGAGTCCACGAAGGCGATGTGGGCGGGGCGCTGGTAGGCGGGCAGGTGGCGGGCGAGGATCGCCGGTACGTCCGGCGGCGCGCCCTCGACCGGGCCCGGTACGCAGAAGGCCACCAGTTCGAAGGCGCCCGCGGGTTCGTTCCAGCGGGGGACCACCCGGCAGTCGGCGACGTACGGGACCAGGCGCTCGATCTGCCGCTCCACCTCGGCGGGTTCGACACGGTTGCCGCGGATCTTCACCTGCCGGTCGATCCGCCCGCGGAACTCCACGGTCCCGTTCTCGTCCCGGGTACCCAGGTCCCCGGTGCGATACAGCCGGACCTGGTCGCCGTCGATGTCGACGCTGATGAACTTCTCGGCGGTGAGGGCGGGTTCGTCGAGGTAGCCGTGGGCCAGCCCGTCGCCCGCGACACAGATCTCTCCCGGTTCCCCGGCCGCGAGGGGACTGCCGTCCCGGAGGATGAAGACGGAGGTGCCGGGCACCGGACGCCCCAGCGGGATGCCGTCGGGCCGGGCACAGTCCGCGGCGGTGATCCGGTGCGTGGTGGTGAACACCGTGCTCTCGACCGGGCCGTAGCCGTTGATGAGGGCCGTACCGGGGAACCGGTCGAGGAAGCGGCCGACGTGCCGCACGGACAGGCGCTCACCGCCGATGATCACCTGGGACAGGCCGCTCAGCGCGGTCAGGTCCTCGTCGACCATCAGGTTGAACAGGCTGCTGGTCAGCCACACCGTGTTCACACCGTGGTCGGTGACCATCGCGCGCAGGGCCTCGGCCGTCAGGAACGGCTCGTCGATCAGGACGCCGGTGCCGCCGTTGTACAGCGCGGCCCACAGTTCGAGGGAGAAGGCGTCCCACGGCAGTGCCGCCGCGAGGGGGACGACCGTGTCCTGGTCGAAACGCGCGAAGGTGTCCGGCCGGAAGAGCCGTGCCGTCGCCCGGTGCGGGGTGATCACCCCTTTGGGCCGCCCCGTGGTGCCCGAGGTGAAGAACACACAGCACGCGTCCCGGCCCCGTACGGCCACCACGGGGCGGCGGGCGGGACGTTCCCCTTCACCGTCGCCGCCCGTACCGTCGTCGGCCGGTGTCCACAGCGGTGCGGACAGTCCCTCCGCCGCGCCGGGCCCGCCGACGACAAGAGGGGGCCGGAGCTGTTCCACCACCGCGTCGAGACGGGTGGGCGGCCAGTCCGGATCGAGCAGCGCGTACGCGGCGCCGAGTTTGAGCACGGCCAGCAGGGTGGCCACCAGGTCGACGGACCGGTGCATCAGGATCGGCACGACATGCCCCCGGCCGACACCGGCGGCGGCGAGCCGGTCGGCCAACTCCTCCGCGCGGGCGTCTAATTCCCCGTACGACACCCGGGCGTTCCGGGCGATGAGGGCTGTGCGCCGTGGCCGGGCGCATGCCTGTGCGGCGAAGACGTCATGCAGGCCTTCCCCCGGCAATTCCCCGGCAACTCCCGCAGTCCACAGGGCATTCGACTGCAACACATCAACTCCCTTCGCAACCCCGCGCAATGAGGGGTTTGAGAGCACATCATCAGGACCGTACGACGTTGTCACGTCCGTTCATTACCTGCCAACCCCCCTTTCACAGAACATGGTTGAAACAGACATCACACGAATACGGCTGGACCGATCCCTCGTTCACCGGCGGTGAGCTGTGCCATGATCGCAGCGCGGTCCGAGGAACCCGGTCCCGCCTACCGCCGAAGGCCGCCCATTTCACACGAGAACAACGCGACAGCAGCACAACATCAGACCGAATATCCGATTTCTTACGGCATGATGGGGGACGTTGTGACGAGTCGGGATCGCTCCTTGGACATCGCGGTCACTGGCATGGCAGCACGATTACCGGGCCCTCGCGGAATCGACGACTGGTGGGATTCCCAGCTTCACGGGAGCGTGCACAGCAGGAGATACACCGGGGAGGAGTCGGTCGCGTCCGGAGTGCCCGCCGCACTGGCCGCCGACCCGGACTACGTGCCCGTACGCGGCCATCTCGACGACTGGGACCGCTTCGACCACGAATTCTTCCAGATCCGCAAACGCGAGGCGGAACTGATGGACCCCCAGCATCGCTGGATGCTGGAGGTGGCCTGGAACGCCCTCGAGGACGCGGGGTCCCCGCCCCGCGAGGGCACGCCGGTGACCGGCGTCTACGCGTCCATGACGGGCAGCGGCTATCTGCGCGCGATGATCCGCGGCGGGAACGTCGATCCGGGTCTGCTGGACGACCTGATCCACGGCACCGAGCCGGACTTCATGGCGAGCCGCGTGGCCTACAAACTCGGCCTGACCGGGCCGGCCTTCGCCGTGCAGACGGCCTGTTCCTCCTCACTGGTCGCCGTGCACCTGGCGGTGCAGGCACTGCTGGGAGGCGACTGCGACCAGGCCCTCGTGGTGGGGGCCGGGTTCGGCTATCCCCAGGCGGGTTATCTGCACCAGCCGGGCGGCGTGCTGTCCGCCACGGGTGCGTGCCGGCCGTTCGACCGGCACGCGGACGGGGTGATCGCCGGTTCCGGCGCGGGCGCCGTGGTGTTGCGCCGTCTGTCGGACGTCACCGAGGACGACCCCGTTCCGTACGGCGTCATCCTGGGCACCGCGATCAACAACGACGGGAACGCCAAGGCCGGTTACTACGCGCCGTCCTCCGCGGGGCAGGAGCGGGTCATCGGCGCGGCGCTGAGCGCGGCCGAGGTCGACGGCGGGTCCATCGGCTATCTGGAGGCCCACGGCACCGGCACCCGGATCGGCGACCCGATCGAGTGGGCGGCGGCCGACGCCGCGCTGCGCAGGGCGGGAGCACGGCCGGGCAGTGTGGCGGTGGGCGCCCTGAAGGCCAGCGTCGGCCATCTGGACGCCGCCGCGGGAGTCGCCGCGCTGATCAGAGCCCTGCTCGTGGTGCGCAGCGGTGTGATCCCGCCCGTCGCGGGGTTCACCGAGCGCAATCCCCTGCTGGAGGGGACCGAGGACTGCCCCCTCTACCTACCCACCGAGGCCGTCCCCTGGCCCGGGGACCGTCCGCGGCGCGCCGGGGTGAGCGCGTTCGGGATCGGCGGGACCAACGCGCACGTGGTGATCGAGCAGGCGCCGCCGCGCGAGCCGGCCGCGTCCGTCGCGGTCGCCGCCCCCACCTCCGCATCCGCATCCGCATCCGCGTCCGTGGAGGTGCCGGTGCCGGTGCCGGTGCCGCGTGAGCGTCTGGTGCTGCTCTCGGCGGCGGATCCCGAGGCACTCGACCGGGTGGCCGACGGCCTGGCTGCCCATCTGAAAGCCCACGACCCGGATCTCGGCGAGGTCTGCGACACCCTGGCCGACGGCCGGCGGGCCCTGGGCGAGCGTCTCGCGGTCACGGGCCGCACGAGTGCCGAGGTCGCCGAGCGCCTGGCCGGCCGGTCGGGGGTGTACCGGGGCACCGCGCCGGTGACGGGTCCCGCCCCGGTGGTCTTCCTCTTCCCCGGCGGGGGCACCCAACGCCCGGCCATGGCCGGGCCCTTCACCGCTCTTCCCGCCTTCGGCCGGGCGCTCGACCGGTGCCTGGCGGCCTTCGCCTCCCCGCTGGCGGAGCGGATCCGGCAGGCGCTGTTCGACCCGGACTTCCCCATCGACGAGCTGAACCGGCCCGGACTGGCACAGCCGGCCCTCTTCGCCGTCGGCCACGCGGCGGCGACCGCGCTCGTGGAACTGGGAGTCCGGCCGGCCGCGGTGTGCGGACACAGTTCCGGCGAGATCGCCGCGGCCGCCGTCGCCGGGGTCTTCAGCCTGGAGGACGCGGCCGCGTTCATCACCGCGCGCGGCCAGGCCATGCAGGACTGCCCTGAGGGCGCGATGCTGGCCATCGGGGCGGATGTGAAGCGGGCCCTCGCACTCGCCGAGGAGTGGGGTCTCGGCCTCGACGTGGCCGCGGTCAACGGCCCCGACTCCTGTGTGCTGGGCGGGCCGGTCGAGGAGGTGGACGAATACCTCCGGCGTATCGGCGGCACCTTCTTCGTACGGCGCCTGCGCTACACCCATGCGGGCCACTCCCGTCTGATCGAGCCCGCGCTGCCCACGCTCACCCGGGTGATGGCGGGGATCGAGCTCCGTCCGTCCGCCCTCCCGATCGCGCTCAACGTGTCCGGCCGGGTCGTCGCGGCCGGTACCGTCCTCCCGCGCGACATGTTCGTCACCCAGGTCCGGCAGTCCGTGCTGTTCGGCACCGCCCTCGACTCACTGGCCACGCACCTTCCGGGTGCCCTGGCCGTGGAGATCGGTCCGGGGCGCCCCCTCTCCCCGATGGCGGAGGCGGCCGGCCTCCCCGCGGTCGCCCTGGACCAGGCCAGGGACCTGCCGGGGTCGGCCGTGCTCGGTGGCGTCGGCGCCCTGTGGACCAGGGGGCAGCCGGTCGGACCGGCCGGCGGCGGCCGCCGGACCAGGCTGCCCGGCTACCCCTTCGCGGGACCGCGCTCGGTGGCCCCGGAAGCACTCGCCTCACCCGGACCGGAGCCGAGCCGCTCCCCGGTCCCCGCGCCCCTGCCGGAACAGCGGAGCGAGCAGCCGGAACCCGAGAGCCCGGCGACCCCGGTCGACCCGGCGGAGGGAGTGACACGGATCTGGGCGGAACTGCTCGGCCGTGACGAATTCCCGGCGGATACCGACTTCTTCGAGCAGGGCGGCGACTCCCTGCTGATCATCCGGCTCATCCGCAGGGTGAACGACGAGTTCGGCATCCGTGTCCCCGTGCGCGAGATGCTGGCCCGGCGGACGCTGAACGGTCATATCGCGCTGGCCCGCCGTGTCCTGGAGGAGGCGGACGGGCAGGGCGCGTAGAGCGGCGCGGGGCGCCCGGGCGGGTACGGAGAGGGGCCGGAGGACGCGGCCCCCCGACCGCCCCGGGCGCGCCCCGCTCGACGGGGCCCCGCGGCTTCCGCACCCGGGGCGGCGGGGCGACGTCGCCGCACTTCGACAGTCGGCCCAATTCACGCATCGACGACCCACGACTTCGAAGGAGTCGAAACACCCACACCCTCCGGCCGTCGAACACGAGTCAATTCATGCATCGGCGTGCATAACTCGCCCGCGCAACACGGATCACACAATTCCGCTTTCGACTGGACCGCATGCGACGAACCGCACAACCCGATTCCAACCGGGACAACCAATGCCCCGCCCACACCGGTCCATTGCACAGACCAAGCCGCCCTCCTATGATCGCATCACGATGTCGCGGTCATCCGTGACAGAAAAGACCGCGCTCGCGCTTCTCATCTCGAATCCGAACCGAACCATAAGCGAACCCACGCCGTCGGCTGTCATCGAGTTCGTCGGCGAAGTGCTGGTGAGGCCTGTTGGAGCGCATACATCGCACGCAAGCCCCCAGTAATCCCGCTGATATTTTTGGGGAGTTTTCTCATGTCGGCCTTACCACCCGTGAAATCCTCTCCGTCCGGGCCGAAGGACAACGACGAAACGACACAGGAGTGGACGGCCCCGGAACCCGGCGGACCTCTGCCCCGAAACGCGTTCGTCCCCGCACACGAAATGGTGGCCCGCCTGGCCGCCGACCGCCCCGCGGCGGTCGCCGTACGCTGCGAAGACACCGCCGTCACCTACGGCGAGCTGATCTCCTGGTCCCGGCAGCTGTCCCACCGGCTCGCTGCGGCCGGAGTGGCCGCCGGTGACCGGGTCGCCGTGCTCGCCGAGCCCTCCGCCGCGATGATCGCCGCCGTGCTCGGCACCCTCGGCGCGGGCGCCGCCTACGTCCCCGTCGATCTGGCCCAGCCGGACGGCCGGGTCGCCACGATCCTCCAGGACGCGCAGGTGAAGGCCGTCGTCACGACGGCGCACACCCTGGACCGGGCGGCCGGTGCCCAGGTGCCCGTCGTCACGGTCCCGGGCACCCCCGGCGAGGACCCGGACACCACGGCCCCCGACTCCTTCGCGACGACGGTCGGCCCGGCCGATCCGGCCTACCTCATCTACACCTCGGGCAGCACGGGGGAGCCCAAGGGCGTCGTCGTCGAGCACCGCAGTCTCACCGCCTCGACCCGGGCCCGTCTCGCGGTCTACCCAGGAAACGCGACCTTCCTCCTGGTGTCACCGCTGGCCTTCGACTCGTCGGTCGCCGGGATATGGGGGACGCTCCTGTCGGGAGGCTGCCTGGTCGTGGCTTCCGCGGACGAACTGCGCGACACCGACCGGCTGGTCTCGCTCGTCAGCCGCCACCGCGTGAGCCGCACCCTGTGCGTGCCCACGCTGTACGGGCTGCTGCTCGACGCCGCCGAACGCGCCGGGACGGGTCCGCTGGCCTGTCTGCGGCAGGTGATCGTGGCGGGCGAGTCCCTGCCCCGGTCACTGGTCGAACGGCACTTCGCCGTCCACTCCTCCGCGGTGGAGCTAGTCAACGAGTACGGACCGACCGAGGCGACCGTCTGGACCACCTACCACCGCTTCACCGGTGTCGAACCGGTCAGCATCGGCGGCCCGGTCCCCGGTGCCCGGCTCTACATCCTCGACGGCGAGCTCCGGCCCGTACCACCGGGCACGGAGGGCGAGTTGTTCATCGGCGGGACCGGAGTGGCACGGGGCTACTTCGGCCGTCCCGAGGCCACCGCGGCGGTCTTCCTCGACGACCCCTTCGTCACCGAGCCCGGCGCGCGGATGTACCGGACCGGCGACATCGTCCGCCAGAACGCGGGCCACGGCCTGGACTTCGTCGGCCGCAGGGACGACCAGGTCAAGGTCCGCGGCCACCGTGTGGAGCTCGGTGCGGTCGAGTCGGCACTGCGCGCGCTGGACGGCGTCCGGGACACGGTCGTGCTGCCCGACAGGCAGCGATCGGGCCTGATCGGCTTCGTCGCGTCCCCAAAGGGCGCGGACCCGGTCGTACTGCGCCGCGCCCTCACCGAGAAGCTGCCCCCCGCGATGGTGCCCGGCGAGTTGCGGGTCCTGCCGGAACTGCCGCGCAACCTCAACGGCAAGCTCGACCGCGCGCTGCTGCGGACACTCGCCGCAGAGCCGCCGGCCGCCGCCCGCCCGGCGGCCGCTCCGCTCACCGACGATCCGCTCGCCGCCCAGGTGACCGCCGCCTGGTCGGAGGTGCTCGGTGTGGCCACGGTGCCGCCGGACGTCAACTTCTTCGATCTCGGCGGCCATTCACTGGCCATGTTCAATCTCCAGGACGCGCTGGAGCGACGCTGCGGGATGCGGCCGTCGATCGTCTCCCTGTTCCAGGAAACCACCGTGGCAGCACAGATCGCGCTCATCCGCACCAGTCGCGACCAGGGGGAGGACACTGCGCCGTCCTCCTCCGCCGACGCCGCCCGCAGTGCCCGTACGGCCAGACTTCGCCAGCAGCGCGCCCGGAAGGAGGCCCGCCAGTGACCGCAGACGCGTCAAGTGCCCCAGAGACCTCGGAGGACTCGGAGAACGTCGAGAACTCGGAGAACTCAGGGATCCCAGCGACCTCGGACGCCTCGCGCTGGCTCGTGTGCGAGATCCCTCGGCCCGAAGCGCGCAGACGTCTGGTGTGCTTCGCGCACGCCGGGGCGTCGGCGTCCTTCTACCGTTCCTGGGGCCGGTCGCTGACCGAGATCGAGGTGCACGCCGTCCAGTACCCGGGGCGTGCCAACCGGTTCGACGAGGAACCACCGGACGATCTCCTCCGTCTCGCCGCCGGTATCGCCGACGCGCTCGAACCGCTGGGGGATCTCCCGCTCTCCCTCTTCGGGCACAGCCTGGGCGCCCCGGTGGCCCTGGAGACGGCACGCGAGCTTCAGCGCCGGGGCATCAAGATCGAGCACCTGTTCGCTTCCGGCTCCTGCGACGCCCCGCTGCCCGCTCCCTTCGTCGGCGACGAGGACCCCGACGAAATCCTCAAGGACCTGGTCAGGATGGGCGGCACCGAGGCGGAGGTGGTCGCCGACCCGATCTTCCAGGAGGTGGTCCTGCCGTATCTGATCGCCGACAACCGCATGTTCCACACCTACGAGATGGCGCCCGAGCCGCTGCTCGGGTGTCCGGTCACCATCATCGTCGGCGACCTGGACGAGGACGCGGACCGCCGACCGTGGAGCGCGTTGACCACGGCGCCCGTCCATGAGGCCGGCGTCTCCGGGAACCACTTCTACCTCGTGGCCGACCCGCCGTACTCGATCCTGCGGGAGGCCCTCTCCGCCCCGCGGCCCGGCTCCTGAGGAACTCCGGGTGCGGGGCCACGGGGTGAGCGCCACCACCGCGGGCCCGCACCCGGCCTTGCCGGCCTTCCCGCTGCCGTGCGGACCACCACCCACCGAACGCCCGTTCACTGTTTCGCGTACCGGACCCCGCGTCCGCGGCATGATCCGCCGGATAGGCCTTGACCGGGCGTTCCGGTCGGGGTGTTGGCCCTGCCGGGTCAGTTCCGCTGCCAGGTTCCGGGTCGACTCGCATCCAGCTCGCTCGCCATCGTTTTCCGACACCCAGGGTCGCTGCTACGGCTGTTGGAGAAGGTCACCATGAGACGCACTGGTAGTCCTTGAGGAGGGCGCCGTGAATAGGTGTGCCGGCCTGTCCTTGCACGATGGGGTGGTAGACGCGAGCGGCGCCGTCGACGATGTCCAGTGGCGGGCGCCATCCAGTGGAGGCGTGCCGGTCCCGGGCGGGGAGGGGTTTTTCGTCGGTGACCCAGCCGGTGTCGACGCTGCAGGTGTGGATGCCGCGGGTGGCCAGGTCGGCGGCGCTGGTGCGGGTGAGCATGTTCAGCGCGGCTTTGGCCATGTTGGTGTGTGGGTGGTCGCTGGTCTTGTTGCGGACGGTGAACTGGCCTTCGACGGCGGAGACGTTGATCAGGTAGCGGTGCGGGTGGGGGGAAGCGTCCAGCAGGGGGAGCAAGCGGTCGGCGAGCAGGAATGGTGCGATGGCGTTGACCAGCTGGACCTCCAGCAGTTCCACGGGATCGACCTGTCCCAGCCGTAGCGTCCAGGAGTTGGTGGTTGCCGTCTCGGGGAGCAGACCTGCCTCGTCGACTGTTTCCTGCGGCAGCGGGGCTGCCGCAGGTCCGGTGGCCGTGTGTGCGGCGTCGGCCAGGGCATGTGGTGCTTGGGGAGATGGGGTGAGTCCTGCCGTCCATGGCAGGGGTGTGGTGCGGGGGCCGGGCGCGGTGAAGCTTGGAGCGGTCCAGATCTGAGCGGCGGGAAGTGAGGTCTGGATGGTCTCGGCGGTGGCCAGCGCGGTGTAGGTGTGAGGGGAGCGGCGCAGGGTCTGGGCCGCGTTGTTGATCAGAATGTCCAGGGGCAGGCCCTGGGAGAGCAGATGGTCGGTGAAGGCGAGGACCTGCCGGGGATCGCGCAGGTCCAGGGCGGCGATGTGCAGCCGGTGCCACCAGTCGGCGGCTCCGGGCGCTGCGGCGAAGCGGCGCACCGCGTCGCGGGGGAAGCGGGTGGTGACGGTGAGTTCGGCCCCGTCGCGCAGGAGCATCAGAGCGGCCTGGAAGCCGATCTTGACACGTCCGCCGGTCAGTAGTGCGCGCCGGCCGGTCAGGTCGGTGCCGGCCGTGCGGCGGGCGAGATTCTCGTCGGCGCACCGCGGACACAACTGGTGGTAGAAGTGGTGAACTTGATGGTAGTGGTTCTTGCATACATAGCAGCGTTGCGGGCGATTCAGCAGCCTGCGCGACTCGCCTTTGCCCGGGGCGCTGTTCGGAGGCTGGCCCGTTGCACCGAGGTCGGGCTGAAGTTGGAGCGAGTCCCGGATGGTCAGGCCTCGTCCGGGCGGGGTGTCGGTGGGCAGCGCGGCGTCCATGATGCGGTCGGGGGCGCCGGTCGCGGTGGCGGCCAGCAGTTTCGCGTCGGCCGCGGCGCGATCTGCGCGTGCCTGGGCACGGCGTCGATGGCGTCCGTCGCGGACGAGGTCGCCGGCAGCCTGTTCCAGCAGCCAGCGCTGAGCGTCGTCTACCGGTAGTTGCCGTGCCTGGTGCAGCAGGTCCAGGCAGGTCTGTATGAGTTTGCTGTCCATGAAATGTCCTACGTGTGTCATGTCGTTCGCAGATTTCCCCGCCTGATGACGCTCATCGGACGTGGAAGACCGGGCCGTGCGGGGTGAAGGACAGTTGGGCGTCGGCAGGGACGAGGAAGGCGTGCTCGTGGCGGACACGCAGTACGTCACAGCGTCCGTCGGTGATGATCAGGATCGGGCCGTCGGCGCGGAAGTCGGGTGCCTGTTCCAGCAGCCGTACGGCCGGCTGAAGGACGGTGCCGCCGCGGCCTCGCACCCGGACCCCCTCCGTCACGGTTCCCACGGGCAGGCAGCCGGCGTCGTAGGCGGCGGCGTCGTCGCAGAAGAACGACACGGGCGGCGGGAACGTCACGGGCGATGGCGTAGGAAGCGATCGAGCCCAGTGCCTTGCCCAGGAGGACGGCGTCCATGGACCCGGAGGCGTCCAGGACGACACCGAAAGTGCAGCGCCGTTCGATGTTTTCAGGACGTATCCGGCCCGGGCGGGGAACATCCGGGCAGGAGGCCTGGCGGCGTGAGGCACGGGCGTGCAGCAACGCCTCGGGCAGCGCCGCGGGAGCAACCGAAACAACTGCCTGCACCAGGAATCCTTACCGAACATGCGAGCGCGTCCATGCGCAGTGACCGCCCATGATGCAGGACCACTACGCCATCCGTCACTCACATTTCATCCGATGTGACCCCAGGCGGACTCCTTGGGGCGTTCCCCGGCCGGGCCTGTCGGAGTGCCGTCCGCCTGGCCGTGCCCGCCCTCGTGTGGATGCGCCCTGCAACCCTGCACGGCGGCTCCGCCCAGGCGGGCGTCAGCGGCCCACCGGGTCTCACTGCGGTCGTCGCGGAAGTGACGCTCCACGGGTGTCCAGTCGCCTGGATGTCTGACACCACGCCAGGTCAGGGCATGTGCAGCTTCGGTGGGGTGTGCGGCTGACCGACCGGGACCCAGATGCCGTTGCGCGGCTGAGCGCCACCAGGTAGGCCAGGCCGGCTTCACGTGGCGCGAGATACCAGGTGTCGCTGACGGAGTAGGCGCAGTCGGCTCGCTCCACCCGACGGAGCGGGGAGACGCAAGGACTCCCGGGCGCAACGGACGTGAGCAGAAACCGCCCGCCCTCCTTCTCTTCATCTCAAGTGATTATGAAACGGACGCCCGCCGACTACGCCGAAACCCTGGTCCTCACCCTGGAGGGACAACGCTGAAGACGCTCATTATTTCGAGTTAACCATCACTGCCTTCGACCGCGTTATCCGTGGTGACCGCAGGTCTCATCCTATGGTTCCGGCATATTGACCTCGACCCCTACGAGGCGGTTGGTACAGGAGACTTGCATGAGTTCAGTTGAAGCCGTCCGTGCCGTACGGTCGGCCGCACAAAATCGACAGTCCCTTGAGCGACATCCCTGCGGATCAAGCAACTCGGACCTGTTGCCGGCGCCGCCGTCGGATTTCGAGAAGTATTCCTATGTCGGCCGCCGCCTACGGGTGTTGACAGTTGCGTCGCTGGTGAGCATCAGCTGCCTCGCCTTGAGCCAGTTCCGACTCTTCTCCTCGGCGCCACTGCTACGGTTCTTCTATCCGCTTCTGGCATTCACCGTCCTCTACTACTTGATCTCGCTTTGGGTGAACCTGTTCAGCCGCGATTTCGACCTCTCACGCCACCAAAAGCTCGTGGGTGCCTGGCGCCCCGAGGTCTACCCGTCGGTCGATGTCTTCCTGCCGGTGTGCGGCGAGCCGGTCGAGATCCTGCACAACACCTGGACCCATGTCCGTGCGCTGGCAGCCCACTACCCGGGGGTCTGCGAGCCGTTCGTCCTGGATGACTCGGCCAGTCCTGAACTGCAGTCCATGGCTGATGAGTTCGGATTCCGCTATGCCACCCGCAGCAACCTGGGCTGGTTCAAGAAGGCCGGCAATCTGCACTTCGGGTTCGAGCGGACCCACGGCACGTACATCCTTATTCTCGACGCCGATTTCGCCCCGCGCGCGGATCTGCTCCACGAACTTCTTCCGTATCTGGCGGAAGACGAGCGTCTCGCCATCGTCCAGTCCCCTCAGTACTTCCGTGTGCTGGACGCCCAGAACTGGATCGAACGGGGTGCCGGCGCCGTCCAGGAGCTTTTCTACCGGGCTGTCCAAGTCTCCCGGCAGAGCAACGACGGGGCTATCTGCGTCGGAAGCTGCGCCGTCTATCGACGGGAGGCACTGCATGAAAACGGCGGCACTACGCTCATCGAGCACTCGGAGGATGTCCACACAGGCTTCGACCTGCGGAGTCTCGGGTGGGATCTGCGCTACGTCCCGATCGCACTGTCGGCAGGCGTGTGCCCCGATAACGCGGATTCCTTCTTCCGTCAGCAATACCGCTGGTGCGCCGGCTCGATGAGCATGCTGTGCAGCTCCAAGTTCTGGCGGGCAAAGATGCGGATCTCAAGCAGGCTTTGCTACCTGTCGGGCTTCCTCTACTACATCCACACGGCCCTGTTCACATTCGTCGCTCCCCTCATTCCGATTCTGCTCCTGCTGGCGTTCCCGGAGAAACCCACCGCGGAGACCCTGTGGCTGGTCTTGCCCAGCGTCTTGTACACGACCACTGTTTTCCCTCTGTGGCACAAGGTTCCCTACCGCCTCGAGGCCTGGGCCGCGCGGATGATGTACGGCTGGGCGCACACCTTCGCGATCTGGGACACCCTGCGTGGGCGGCATGTGGGCTGGCAGGCAACCGGTTCCTGCGCCGCGAAGCTCAGCGGCACCGAGCGGCATCGGATCGGCATGTGGTCGTGGGGCGGTGGGACCGCCCTGCTGTGGGTCGGATCAGCCGCATGGCGCACACTCACCCTCGACCCCGTCGACTTCGTCATGCTCCTCTCGTCCGGACTCTTCTACGCTGTGGTCGTCGCGAGAGCCCTGCTGCAGCCTCGTGCGATGGGAACCCCATGACACGCGCCCTTGCCGTCGTCGCGCTGATGTCTCTCACAGCCTTCGTGCCCGCAGCGTCCGCCTGCGCCCCAACCGCGGCAGGCCGCCATGGCGGTGCCGTGGCGGCTGCCGATGCCTCGCCCTACGACGTAGGCCCGCTGTTGCACCCGTCGAAGAAATACTTCGGAGTGTCCCGGCTCAAAGCCCCACATTCCATGGAGCCAGTGCTCGACTGGGCTCGGAAGGTCGGCAAACAGCCAAACCTGATCGTCTATTACGCGGGCTGGGGCGACAGGTTCGATGCCTCGGGCACGCGCGACGCCTGGAACTCGGGGGCGATGACAGTCGCCTCCTGGGAGCCGCACGGCACGACGCTCAGCCGCATTGCCGACGGTGCGTCCGACAGCTATCTCCGGGAATACGCGAAGGCGGTCCGGAGACTGAACATCCCGATCGCCATCAGCTTCGCGGACGAGATGAACGGCGACTGGGAGGAGTGGGGGACCACCGAGACCACGCCACAGGAGTACGTCAGGGCCTGGCGTCACGTCCACGATGTCTTCGAGGCTGCCGGGGCCACCAACGTGATCTGGACCTGGTCACCGAACATCGTTCAGCCAGGCACACACAAGGATTTGAGCCCCCTTTACCCCGGCGACGCGTACGTCGACTGGGTCGGTCTGATCGGCTACTTCACCGACTGGGACCCTCACTCCTTCGACGGCCTGTTCGGAACGACCCTGACGGAGATCGCACGCTTCAGCCGAAAGCCGCAGCTCCTCCTGGAGACCGCCGCCATGCCTGGCCGACACCGCGCTCAAGACACGCGTGCCCTGTTCCACGGAGTCACCGCCTCCCCCGGCCTCGTCGGGTTCGCCTGGTTCGACCACAAGGCGCGCGCAGACTGGCGGCTGGACGCGAGCCCGGAGGGCGCCGCAGAGTTCCGGCGTCTGAGCGCCGATGACCTCTACGGCTTCGACGTGCGGAGGGTCCGATGACACCCACGCAGCACGGTTCCCAAACCTTCTCCCCCACCCCCGCACAGGTCGACGACCACCACGCGCCGGCTCACCACCTGCCGAAGGCGCCCACGGTCGCATGGAGCTCGGCCGGACGCCGACGGCGCACCTGGATCAGCCGGACCGTCCTGCTGACGATCCTGGCTTTCCAAGCGGCACTCTCACTGAGACTGTCGAACACGGCGTTCCAGGACGAGGCTCTCTACCTCACAGCCGGTCGTGCCGAAGTGAGCCACCTGCTCCACGGGACAGCGGTGCAGACCAACTACGCCACGTACTTCTCCGGCTCGCCACGTCTGTACCCGGTACTCGCGGCCGTCGTGGACAGCCGATTCGGACTGT
Organism: Streptomyces sp. NBC_00328; assembly: GCF_036139655.1. Classification (NCBI taxonomy): domain Bacteria; kingdom Bacillati; phylum Actinomycetota; class Actinomycetes; order Kitasatosporales; family Streptomycetaceae; genus Streptomyces; species Streptomyces sp. NBC_00328. The sequence goes on along the minus strand of NZ_CP108013.1, from coordinate 9,213,779 downwards.
CCGGCGCGCGCATGCTCAGCCTGCTCTTCATGCTGGGCACCACTGCGCTGCTGTACTCGTTCACGCGGCGGCTCTTCAATGAGCGGGCGGGGCTGGCCGCCGCAGGTCTGTTCTCCGTGCTGCAGTCGACCATCGTCATGGGGCACCTCGCCACCTACGACGCACCCGCCGTGTTCCTCCTGGCATCGGCCACCTGGATCGTCGTGCGCACCGCTGGGATGTCCGCTCCGAGTGTGCTCCTCGCCGCGCCCGTCGCCGTCCTGGCTGTCGGTGTGAAGTACGCGGCCGGCCTCTACCTGCCCACCATCGTCGCACTGGCCCTGCTCACCGCACTGCCGCATCGGCGCCGCAGCGTGTTCCTTCGGGCTTTGCTGCTCGGCCTCGGTATGAGTGCTCTGCTTGTGCTCGGCATGTACAGCACCGATCTGTCGGCAGGAGTGAGCCAGACCACGACCAACCGTGAACATGGTTCCGACGGGGCCATGTTCCTGCTTGAGCAGTCGATCGCGTGGGGCGGACCACTGTTCCTCGCAGCAGTCGCGGGCGGGATCTCGTACGCCCGGCGCTATCGCCTGCACGAGTCACCGCTCGCTCCTGGGTCGAGCGGCCCGGGACGCGTACAGCGGTCGTTGCTCGGGGCGCTGATGTGCACCACAGCGCTGCTCGCGCCCGCGTATCAAATGCACCTGGGGACGGTCGTATCGCTGTTCAAGCATGTCGGCTTCGGTCTCCTCTTCGCCGCCCCGATGGCGGGCGTGGGCCTGACGCGACTGGTGGGCGCGCACTTTCGCCACACCCACCTCGGCATTGCCCTGTGGTCGGCAATGCTGTGCATCGGTATCTCGCAGGCAGACTGGCGCTTCGCAAGCTGGCCCGACTCCTCGACGATGATCCGAACGATCTCCTCTCACGTGAACCGCAAGGGCCACTACCTCAGCTCAACGCCCGAGGTACCCGTCTACTACCTGCGTGACAGGACGACCCACCGCCAGTGGCAGAGCGTCTTCGGTATGGAGTACACGGACGGGCACGGCGTCCGCCACACCGGCACCGATGCCTACTGGAAGGCGCTGCGAAACGGCGAATTCGACCTGGTCGTCCTCGACGGGTTCACCAACCCACGGGTGAACGGCGTCATCACGGACGCGCTGAAAGGGAATCCGCACTACCGTCTTCTCGCCGCCCTGCCTTTTCACAGCGCCAGTAACGACGTCCGGCCCCACCTGCTGCGAACCGTGCCTTTCGTCGAGCACAACGGCCACTACCGGATCTGGTTGAAGCGATGAGTCACTTGACCTGGCACTGAAGGGCCGGGTTCGGCGACAGCACTCCCGACCATGGCAGTGAACGCAACGGCACCGCCGACGGTGGACGGGTTCGGCGACGACGCCAAGGTCGTGGCCGACGCGGGCTTGATCACGGTGCCGACCGTGACAGCCACGGGATCACCGTCCGTCGGGGCCGCGGTGAGGACCGCATCGGTCGCTGTATCGATCACCGACACGGAATCGGAGCCGCTGCGCGGGGGACGGATGGACGAGAAGTCCGGCCAGAGCTACAGCGCGTCCCAACGGGCAGCCTGGCCTGATCAGCATCACCCCACACGCGATAACACCCCGCGACAGCAACACCCATGCACTTCGGGCAGGAGCTACCCCGCGGGCGGGGACGACGCATGGCCGAGGAGGACGACGTGGTCATGGCCGAGCTCGGCGGAACGGTGAAGCGCGAGACAGGAGAGGTGATGCGCATGTCGATGGCCGAGGTGTTCCGTATGCGCGACGGAAAGATCTGCGAACGCCGTGCATGGGTGATCGAGCTCAAGGAGAACGACTTCCGCTGAGGTCGTGGGCGGCGGCCTGCGGAGCCCTCCGCGTCCGTTCGCCGACCCGCGGCCTCCCCTCACCCGGCGGTCCGGTCCGCGAGCACCGTTTCGCGGAAGGCGGCCACCACGGGGCGCAGATCGATCCGGTGCCAGGCCGCCCACAGCTGAACGGACCCCTCGTACCAGGGAAGTTCACGTACCGCGACGCCGTCGGACATGCCTCGCACCATGCTCCTCTGAATGAGCGCGAGGCCCAGGCCGGACGCGACCAGACCCAGCGCGGTGAGGGGGTCGGCCGCGTCGAGACGGATGTCCGGCGTGAAACCGGAGGCGACGCACGACGCGACGAACGTGTCACGCCACGCAGGATCCTGGGCGTCGCCCACCGCGATCCACGGCTGCCCGTCGAGGACGCCGGGTGTCAACTCCTCCGCCAGGGCGAGGGGATGCCGCTCGGGCAGCACGAGCAGCAGCGGGTCCCGCAGCAACGGCGCCGCGTCCAGGTCCGGGTCGCCCTCGGGCGGCGGTGTGCGCACCAGCGCGATGTCAAGGCTCCGCTGGCGCAGCCCCTCGAACTGCTCGGCCGACTCCTGGTCGTACAGCGCGACGTGGATGCCGGGGCGCTGGTCACGCAGGGTGCGCAGGGCTGAGGGCAGGACGCCGGTGTGCATGGCATCGGCCACGTAGCCGATGCACAGGCCGCCCTCCTCCCCCCGGCCGAGCCGTCGGCCGAGGTTCTCCAGCCGGTCGGCGTGGCGCAGGAGGGCGTGCGCCTCGGTCAGAAAGACTCTGCCGTCGGAGGTCAGCCGGATGCGTTGCTGGCTGCGTTCGAAGAGCGTGAGGCCCAGGTTCTTCTCGAGCTGGGCGATCTGCCGGCTGAGGGGTGACTGGGAGATGTGCAGCCGCTCGGCGGCGCGGCCGACGTGTTCGGCCTCGGCGACGGCGACGAAGTAGCGGAGTTGTCGCAGGTCAAGCATGTAGGACCTCGGAGGTCTCAAGTTTGTCCGAGCAAGTCTTGGACAGTCTCATGTAGGGATCCTAGCCTCGAAGACGTAAGGCCGACGGATCGCACATCCGGTGATGTATCCGTCCGAATCACCATCGCGAGGACCCCTTCATGAGCATCAAGTCCCTCCTGCCCGGCGCGCTCGGCTTCGGCACCGCACCGCTCGGCAACATGTTCCGCGCCATCCCCGACGAGGAGGCCGCGGCCACCGTCGAGGCGGCCTGGGACCAGGGCATCCGCTACTTCGACACCGCGCCCTTCTACGGCGCGGGACTCTCCGAGATCCGGCTCGGCGACGTACTGGCACAGCACCCGCGCGAGGAGTTCGTCCTCAGCACGAAGGTCGGCCGTGTCGTCCTCGACGAGATCGAGGACCCTGCCGCCCGCGACCTCGGCGAGAAGGGTGGCCTGTTCGAACACGGCCGCCCGAACAAGATGGTCAACGACTACACCGCCGATGCCACCCTGCGCTCCATCGAGGACAGCCTCGAGCGGCTGCGCACGGACCGCCTCGACATCGTGTGGGTGCACGACGTCGCGCAGGACTTCTACGGAGACGAGTGGCTGGCCGCCTACGAGAGCGCCCGCACCGGCGCCTTCCGGGTCCTGCAGCGGCTGCGCGAGGAAGGGGTCATCAAGGCCTGGGGCCTCGGCGTCAACCGCGTGGAACCCCTGGAGCTCACCCTGGACCTGGACGAGCCGAAGCCCGACGCCTTCCTCCTCGCGGGCCGCTACACCCTTCTCGACCACGGCCGCGCCCTGCAGCGCCTGCTGCCGGCCGCCGCGGCCCAGGACGTGGACATCGTGGTCGGCGGCCCGTACAGCTCGGGCATCCTCGCCGGAGGTACGCACTTCGAGTACCAGAAGGCGCCCGCACACATCATCGACAAGGTGGAGCGGATCAAGGCACTCGCCGAGCGGCACGGAGTCGGCATCAAGTCCGCCGCGCTCCAGTTCTCCCTCGCCCATCCGGCGACGGCGGCCGCGATCCCCGGCGCCACCAAGCCCGGTCGCATCGCCGAGGACACCGCCGCTCTCGGCGAGAGGATCCCGGCCGAGTTCTGGACCGACCTGCGCGAGGAGCGACTGATAGCGCAGGACGCCCCCGTCCCCGCCGCCTGACCTTTCCCACCCCGCACACGTACACGTACACCTACAGGAGAAACCCGTGGCCACGACCACCGCGTCCATCGACATCACCGCATCGCCCGACCGCGTCTGGCAGCTCATCGGGGGCTTCGACTCGCTGCCCGACTGGCTCCCCTACATCCCCACCAGCGAACTCGGTGAAGGCGGACGCCTGCGCCGCCTGGAGAACGAGGAGGGCGAGGTGATCGTCGAACGGCTCGAAGCCTTCGACAACGAGGCCCGGACGTACAGCTACTCGATCCTCCGGGCCCCGTTCCCCGTCACCGGCTACCGCTCCACGCTCACGGTGCACGAGACGCCCCGCCGGGACACGGCCCGTGTGGAATGGTCCGGCGTCTTCACACCGGACGGCATCAGCGACCACGACGCCGTCGCCCTGTTCCACGGCATCTACACGCAGGGCCTGGCCGCGCTGAACCAGACCCTCACCGCACCCCCGGCCTCGGTCTAGGTCCGGAGAACCCGCAGATGCCCCTGTTCGGCCACGAGCTCGGCTGGGGCACACGGCACCAGGGCAGCAGTGCACTAAAGGGTGTTGCACAAGGTCCTTCTCGGGCGGGTCGGAGTGGTGCTTGACCTGGTGTTTCACCCGGCGAGGGCGAGGTTGTGCATGGTGGCGACGGCCTGGACGGCGTGGTGGAGGCTGTCGCCTTTCTGACGGCAGTCGCGGAGGATCTTCCAGTTCTTCATGCGGGCGAAGGTGTGCTCGACGCGGGCCCTCACCCGTCGGTGTTCGGCGTTGTCCTCCTCCTGCCCGCTCAGGAGGGGCCGTCCGGCCCTTCTGCGGTGCGGGACGATCAGTCCGGTGCCCAGGTAGGCGCCGTCCGCGATCACCGTCACTCCGGCCGCCGCCACCGGCAGATCCGACTCGCGCCAGATGTGGGCGTCGGCCTTGTTGCCCGGCGCGGGCGGGCCGAGGCGATGACCCAGGCGCGTGTCGGCGTCGATGATGACCTGCACGTTCGCCGAGAACCGGTAGTTCCGGCTCGAGGCGCCGATCTTCCGGTCACGGACCGGGATCAGGGTGCCGTCCACGATCCACAAGCGTTCGATGTCCGCCGTCGGCCGTGGCGCCGGCTCCAGGGCGAGCAGCGGGCCAAGCCGCTGGACGACCCGGCAGACCGTCGCCGAGGAGATGCCGAACAGCGGGGCGAGCTGGCGCATGGGCCTTGACCCGGAATCTTGGACACGGGTTATGCGGCTGGGGCCAGGTTGTGTCGGCTCTGCCAGTAATCCAGTGACGAGCTGTCAGTGCCCACTGATAGAGAAGGGCCATGGATACCGACGCTCTTCCGCCGTCTGCAGATCACTCTTCCGAGGCCTTGTTCAGGCGTGGGTGCCTGGCCCGGGAGTCAGGACAGTGGGAGCACGCCCAGGAACTGTTCGAGGAGGCGGTTCGTGGTTCGGGCCCGCAGATGCTCTGGCGCGTGACAGAGGCCTGCCTGTACAGCGACGAGGCGGCGTTGTGGATGCGGCGGGCCGTGGTCACGGAGAGCGAGCCGGGCGGTATCACGGTCGCCCCCGAGACATTCGGGATCCTTGGGGGCAATGGCGATGCACCGGTGCAGAACTGGGAGATCGTCGTCGAGTCGGACGAACCGGCCCGCGCGGTCGCCGCACTCACCGCTGCGGAACCTCGACTGATGCGCGTGTTCGAGGACGGCCGCGAACTCTCTCCGGAGGAGGCCGAGAACCTCTGGGACGAAGCCTTACCTCCCTACAGTCCCAACTACGCCGCCGTCGACGCCACGGTGCCCCGCATCTGGATGGACTGCAAGGACGGGATCTACCCGCACATGGCCCGCACCGCACTGCGCATCGTGACGGACGAACTCCGCAAAGCCGGGGTACGGCAGGCACACCTGTTCAGCCGTTCCCACCGCTAGCGAACCACGGCCCACACCGGCCCATTCATCACAGAAGATCCGACGGTCAAGATCAAGTGACAGAAACCTGCTGGCTGTCAAAGCGAATCAAACCCACTCCCTGCTATGAGCCCGTTTCTGAACCCATTAGCGTCACACGGTGACACCTTCTGAACACAAACGCTTCCGTAAGGCGCCAACGATGGGTCGCCCGTGACTGTGGGGGAGCTGTAGGTCTGGCCAGATAGCAGGTTCCGCGTTTCGTGAAACCCGTGGAGCAGTCACCACTTGTCATTGACCGTTCAACTCGACTTGCCGGGCCGATCCGGCGAGCGGCCGCGACGTATCGGGGGCCGGGATGTCTGTTGCACCTGAGTCGATTGATCGTGCGTCATTCGGACGGTTCCGCCGTGCCTGGTGCACTGCTTGCGCTTCTGGCAGCCGCAGTGCTCACGGCATCGGGTTGCAGTGGGCCCGAGAACAGCCCGAGTGATGCGAAGGCGACGAAGTCGACTCACGCCGTCGTCGGGTCGAATACGGGTGGCCGCTGTCAGCCCGTGATGGAGCAGGGCCCTCTTCCCGCTTGGGCGCGGAAGGGATTCCTGCGAGGCAGTTCCCAGCGCCATGTGATCGGCGACAAGGGTGAGATCGCTGCCGTGCTCTTCGGCTACCCCTACCACGCGCCGGCCGCCAAGGGCCGGGCGAACAAGATCCTTTGGGTGGCGAAGGACGCCCAAGGCGCCGCCGATCTGGGCCTGATGACCGGTTGACCATCAAGGTTGACCATCAAAGCGAGCCTTGCCGGCACGAACGAAGTGGCTACTCGTTCGGTTGCAGGAGGTCCTGGCCCTTCTGACATCGATATGCCGAAGCCGGGATGCTGAAAGTTCTCCCTCTCCTGGCCCGGGCATTCGGACAGCCTTGACATCGAGTATCTCGTCGGCTGAGTTCATGCTGCCTGAGCCGCTTGGGATCATGGAGCGGTGAACATCCCGAACGATCCCGATAGCCCGATCCAGCAACTGGTGGGCCTGGACGTCAGGTCCGTGTGCTTCGTAGCCGACTACGTCGAACTGCACTTCGACCCCAACGGAGAGGTCCTGCGCGCCGTCAGCGACCCCTTCGGCGTGCAGGACGGCCGTGAATGGCGCTTCCCCCAGCCCGGATCAATGGATCTGCTGCACCGCTACATCGGCAAGACCGTCGACGACTACGAACTCGACCCCGACCGGCTCCTCGCACTCCATTTCGGCAAGGACCGATTCGTCATCCCCCTCGACGACGCCACGCGCGTGGGCCCCGAAGCAGCCCACTACCTCGGCCCCGACGGCGTCCCAGGAGGAATGTGGATCTGGTGACCGCAGAGGAACGCACCGACGAAACCCGCTGCAGGCGCAAGGTGACGGGTCCCGGCACGGGACTTGTGCCGCCTCCGGCGCCTTGTCCTCAGTCGGGGCGCTTGGCCATGACGACCACGCCCGGCCCGCTCCACTCGTCCGCGGGGAGCCGGAGTTCGGCCACCGGGTGCAGTCCGGCCTGCTCGATCAGGTCCACGAGCTGCTCCGGCTGCCACTTGTGCGTGGTCCAACGAACCGGCACTCCTCCGTAAGCCTCGGTGCGCACCGCGTCCTCGTCGCCGACGTGTGTGCCGGCGATGAAGTACCCGCCCGGCTTCAGGGCGTGCGCGAAATGAGCGAGGACCTGAGGAAGGACATCGCGGGGGAGGTTGAACAGCGACCACCACCCGAGCACGCCGCCGAGCGACGCTTCACCAAGGTCGAGCTCGGTGGCGGAGGCGACGCTGAAGCGGCAATGCGGATGAAGACGACGCGCGTTCTCGATCATGCGGGGAGAGAGATCCACCCCGGAAACGTCGAGTCCACGTTCGGCGAGGTAGCCAGTCACCGTGCCAGGGCCGCAGCCGACGTCGAGGACGGGCCCGAGCTCACCCACGCTGTCGGCGAAGGCGTCAATCGACGCCTTGAGCCAGGGATGACGACGGATGTCACCCATGCCCGTCGTCACCACCATGTGGGCGTAGTTGTCGGCCACCTGGTCATAGGACTCACGGACCACATCGAGATCGGCCGGGCGGTCAATACGGTGTGCGCGCATCAGCCAACAATAGGACCGCGGCCGGGGAGAGCAGGCGCCCTTGACCACTCGGCATGACCCGACTCCACGAACGGGCAGCCCCACCCCTCAGGGACTGTGCCGAGTTGAGATCACGGGTTTGGCTGCCCGGTCCCGGTGATGCGTAGGCAGCCCCGCGCTTCTGTAGGCAAGTGCGGGATGATCACAGTCATGTCTTGAGGGGGACTGATGAGCGCCTACATAGCCGCGGCTGTCTTTTTCGGCCTGCTGGGCTTGATCCCGGTCAGGAAGGCGAGAGGGGTTCGTCGCCTCATAGCCCATGGAGAGCGCGCACCCGGTGTGTGTGACTACGTCACCTGGGACGACGGCAACGCGAGCGCCTGGTGTTCGTTCGTCACTCCAGACGGCAAGAGCAGACGGGTTGCGGTTCAGGGGTATGGATCTCCACGCTTCGAGGCCGGTGACGTGGTGGAGATCGCCTACTGGAAGGGCAGGCCGCGTACCGCGGTGGTGGTGCAAGACGAGGAGAACCACTGGCGCACCCACCTCGTCGCTGCGATCGTCTGCTCCGTACTGGCCGGCGTTTTCGCGCTGGCCGCGGTCCTGGCCTCAGCGCTCTAGGAGCTTCGGCAGCGCGACAAGATGTCCACAGTTCTCCGAGACGGTTTGCGCTCTCGTGTCTCACCTAAGCGTGAGCACGGCAGGTCAGAGCTTCGTTCTGCCCGCACTTACCTGAGAGAGGACATTGGCTGTTCCGTTGTCCGGGCGGGGCTGGGTGTTCTGTCTCTGTCGATCTGGTGCAGATCTCAGGTGAACGGGTCCGATTCGCTCGCGTCTCAGATGATCCGGCCCGCTGGTGTCCCGTCCCGATGAAGGTCCGTGAGTCTCGTGCGCGTGTGCCGAGTCGGCCTCATCCTGCGCTACTGATCGGCGCCGCTCGCTCGCGATTCGTACGCAAACGACTACCTTTCGTAATGAAGGCTGGTCATCCGCAGGAGAACAGGTGGTGTGTGATGTCTCAGGCAATCTCACCGGGAGCGCGGTCTGGAGATGCCGACGCCATCTTCTCCGGCGGTTCCATCGTGACGGTCGCCGACGACAAGTCGGCAGCGCCTGAGGCGGTGGCGGTCAAGGACGGCCGGATCGTCTTCGTCGGCAACCTGTCCCGGGCACAGGCCGCGTGGCAGGGACCAGAGACGCGGATGCACGCCCTGCTGCCCGATCAGGCCCTGCTGCCGGGTTTCATCGATGCGCACGGCCACGTCACCGGCACCGGCTTGCAGGCCACGATCGCCAATCTCCTGGCCGCTCCCGACGGCGACGTCACCGACATCGCGTCCCTCCATGACAAACTGCGCGAGTTCGCCGAGAGCGAGGCGGGGAAACGCTCGGATTGGATCATCGGTTTCGGTTACGACGACTCCATGCTCGCCGAGGGCAAGCACCCCACCCGCCACGACCTGGACGTGGTGTCCACCGAGAAGCCCGTGCTGGCGATCCACCAGTCCTTCCATCTGGGAGCGGTCAACAGCCTGGGGCTCGAACGACTCGGGTACACCGCCATGACGCCGGACCCGGAGGGCGGGGTGATCCGGCGGAGGCTGGAGCGCGCAACCGAATCCGGGCCCGTGTACGGGGAGCCGAACGGGGTGCTGGAAGAGACCGCGTTCAACCCCGCCGCCGACCTGGCCGTCGCCGGGATGGACCCCGTCGACAGCGGGCAGTTCCTGCCCGTGGGCCTCCTGTCGGCGGCGAGCTTCGGCTTCACGACCGTGCAGGAGGGGGCAGCGAGCCTGGAGGTCCTGGGCCTCATGCGGCAGGTCGCGGACGCCTACCCCGCCGGCCTGCCCACCGACGTGGTCGTCTACGTGAAGGCCGACCAGGCCATGAAATCCCCTGCCACGGTCCAAGCCAGCCGGGAGTACGCCAAGGGCCTGCGCGCGGCCGGGGTGAAGCTGGTCCTGGACGGCTCGCCCCAGGGGCGCACCGCCTGGCTCACCGAGCCCTACCTCACACCGCCCGAGGACCAGGACGAGGAATACTGCGGCTATGCGACCCTGCCGGACGAGGACGTCCTGGCCCAGGTCCAGGCGGGTTTCGCCAACAACTGGCACGTCATCGCGCATGTGAACGGCGACGCCGCCATCGACCAGCTCATCCGGTGCGTGCGCTCGGCCACCAAAGAAGCCGGACAGGACCGGCGTACGACGGCGATCCACTGCCAGACGGCCCGCGAGGACCAGATCGAGGCGTTCCGGGAACTCGGGATCATCCCGTCGTTCTTCTCCATGCACACCTACTACTGGGGCGACTGGTACCGCAAGACCGTGCTCGGCCCCGAACGCGCTGTCGACATCTCGCCGGCCCGGTGGGCAGTGGACCGCGGCATGGCCTACACCTCGCACCACGACGCACCCGTCGCCCTGCCCAACTCGATCGCCATCCTGTCCAGCCAGGTCACCCGCGTCACCCGCACCTCAGGAAGCGTCTTGGGCCCGGACCAATGCGTGTCGGCCCTGGACGCGGTGAAGTCCATCACCATCAACGCCGCCCGCCAGTACTTCGAAGAGGACACCAAGGGCAGCATCGAGGTTGGCAAGCTCGCCGACTTCGTGATCCTCAGCAACAACCCGCTCACGATCCCCGAGCGGAAGATCAAGGACATCACCGTCGTGGAAACCATCAAGGAGGGCAGGACCGTCTACCCGCCCTCTCCCACGCGCCCCGCCCCCGTCCTGCGAAAGGCCATGCCCGCAGCCTTTGCCCACCACTGCTGACGCCCCGAAGGTCACCCAGTCGAGGGGACGGGTACGGGCCTGCCGGCTGCGAACACTGTGCGGGAAGCGCACCGCTGGACCCCGAAGCGTGCGCGGCCGAGATCCGCACGCACGGCTTCGAACCGCTGGAGCCCTATCCCGGAAGCGATAAGCGCTGGCTCTGCCACTGCCCCAACGGCCACCAAGTGCACCTACGGCTGACCGGCGTCCGTACTGGCAAGGGGTGCCGGATGTGCGCCACCTTCGGTATCGACCTGGCCTGACCGGCAAAGGTCTACGTGATGATTCACCAGGACTGGAACGCGATCAAAGTCGGCATCGGTGCCTGCACCGGCTACGGTCAGCTCGGCGATCAGCTTGCCCAGGTGCTTGCGGGAGATGCCGGTGCAGATCCGATGCGACAAGGCCGTGCGGGTGAGGAGTTGTCTCACAACAGCCCCAACCCGCATGGCTGTTGTCATCTTCCCAGGCCGACTCCGCGACTATCGCGCACAACGTCGTAAGCGGGACGAGGGCCGCGGCGGCACCGTCGTCCCTCCGCGCGGCGGTTGCAGGGCCCGCCCCCCGTACAGCCGCTACTCGTCCAGCGCGTCCCGTACCGCCCGCTGCACCGGCTCCCCGTCCGCGCCGCGCCCAGGCCCCGGGCCTCGGTCACGAAGCGGAGGGCCAGTTCCGCCAGTTTGGCCGGGTCTGGTGTCCGGGTCGGTGCCGGAAGCGGGGCCACCCGTGTCCCCGCCCCACGGCGGGTGCGGATCAGGGACGCCGCCTCCAGTTCGCGGTAGGCCCTCGCCACCGTGCCCGCCGCCAGGCCCAGGTCGGCCGCCAGCTGGCGCACCGTCGGCAGGCGTTCCCCCTCCGGCATGCGACCCGTGGTGATGAGTGCGGCCAGCTGGGCGCGGATCTGTTCGTAGGGCGGGGCGGGGCTCGCGGTGTCGACGTGGACGGCGGGACCGTTCACCGGCGCACCCCGGCCTTGGGCACGATCACCGTGAACAGACACCACGGCACGGTGACGAGGGCGACCAGGGCCGTGGGCCACAGTGCCCAGTTCGCAAGGCGCCCCACCGTGCCGTCGCAGCCGATGTCCATCAGCGCGCCCGACGCCGTCGAGGCGGCGCCGAGAAGGGGCGCGGAGACCAGCAGCCCCCATGCGGCGACGATCGCCAGCGACCGGTCGCGGCGGGTCTGCTCGTCGCCGGGACGGCGGGCGATCCGGGTCAGGGACCAGACGCACGCGGTGGTGGAGACGGCGAGGGCGGCGAGGATGGGCAGGCCGTAGAAGAGGCCCGGCCAGGGACTTGTGCTCGCCGTGCTTCCGTCCGGGCAGGTCACGGTCAGGGAGCGCCCGGCGCGGCCCATGTCGTCGGGCGAGGCGACCACGGCGGCCACCGCCAGCAGGACGACGAGGACGGCGGCCTCGGCGAGGAGCAGCAGGGTCATGCGCGGTGGCACGTAGTCGCGAATGTGGCGCGGCGCGAGACCGGCCGTGCGGACGGTTCCCCGCGGCGGCGGTGTCAGCGCGTCGCCCACCAGGACGCCGGCGACCGCGCAGAGTCCGAACACCGGGATGGCGTACAGGATGCCGACGCCGAGGCCGTCGTTCGAGCCGACCAGGCGGGCGGCGACGAGTCCGACGAGCAGCCCGGCCCAGCGCGCATAGCGGTCGGTGGCGGTCGGGCGTGGGACGGTGCCGAGTTCGCGCATGAGAAACCCCCGTGTGCTCGCACTTGTACTCACCGCTTGTATCAAGCGGTGAGTACAAGATGCGGCCCAGTGGGGGTTTGTGTCAAACGGTTGGTACAACTTGCGTGTCCGGCATCACCCGGCCGGTCACCTCTCCGAGCCCGACCCGTGTCCCGGCCGGATGCACGACCAGAGTGCCGTAAGAACGGAAGGGATCGCCGACCTGTTCGAACAGTTCCCCGACGTCAAGGCCAAGGTCGACTCCGGCTACCGAGGCCTGGCCAAGCAGTTCCCCGACCAGGTCAGCGCCCCGCCGCTGAAGCCGAAGAAGAACGCCCCGGCCCAGGAGTGGGCAGCGTACGAGAAGGAACGCCACCGGCAGTCCTCCGAGCGTATCTGCGTGGAGCACGCGAACGCCGAGCACAAGCAGTGGCGCCCCCTCCAGCGCTACCTCGGCCGCCGCGAGTACTACGACCAGACCCGCCTCGCCATCGCCGGCCTGGTCTCCGACCGCAGCGCCGAGAGGTGACCACCCCAAGCCGAACCGCCAGGCCAGCACGCCCCACCCTCAATCGCGCACCACGTCGTAAGCGGGAAAAGAGCTCTCGCTGCACCTGGGTCTGGTTCTCCAGCCAGCGTTCCGCATCTGCGACGGCGGCCGCCAGCTGGTTCTGGAGCTCCCCCTCCACGCCGGTCAGACGGGCGATGTCGCGGCGCACCTGGGTGACCACGAAGACGGATTCCACCCTCATGGCGTCGGCCAACTTGCGCAGCAGCACCTGTGCTCGCGCGCGGGGGTCCGGGACCTTCCTGGCCTTGGCCACGCCCCATCGGGTGACGGGACGTGTGTGCGGGACCGCACGATCTGCTCCACTGCCGGCGTCGACAGACCTCGCTCCGTCATCTCGCAGTCGTCCAGCGCGAACCACTCGGTTTCCCGGGCGAACACTTCGGTGCCGATACTGACCTTGCGGGCGGTGCCGTCGCTGTCCAGCCGGATGCGGTGGACGTACCAGCGGTTGATCAGTGTGTCCCGGTCCACCGGTACCGACACCTCGAGCACCAGCTCACAGCCCCGGTGGTCCCACGACGGCTCCACCGCCTGGTCCAAGTGCACGCGCAGCCCGCCGCGGGGGAACTGGATGTCCACCACCGAGCCGATCGGCGCCCCGTCCGACTGGACGAACTCGAAGTCAGCCTTCACGTCCCGGTCACGGAGCCAGGCGGCGGCCGCCGACTTCACATAAAGGTGGTCGGCGCTGTTGACTCCGCGGGCACGTCGGCTGCACAGGTGCGGGTGCCCGTCGGGGCCCGGGTGGTGGGCGAAGTGGCAGACTCGGTCGGTGTACAGCTTGGTGGTCAGCTGAAGGCCGCAGCCGCCGAGCAGCAGCCAGCACCAGAACGTGTCGTGCTCGTGCTGGCGACGGAAGGCGTCCAGCTCGATCGCCTCCAGCGGCAGTATCAGCGGCTCCTCCGAGTCCGCGCCGCCCAGGACCGCCGTCTGGATCTGCCGCTTGTCACCACGCACGAAACCCCCGCCTTTCGTCCCAACTCATCGTGCCACCCAGACTGTTGACCTCACAGATCATGACCGTGCTCACGCCGTCGTACGCAGCGGGGCAGGATCGGCAGCAGCGGCTGGCGTACCAGCCTGCCTGGTGGCGCATTCCGCCCGGGCACGGTGCAGCGCCAGGGCACGGGTGGCCTCGGATTCGCGGCGATGCTGAACACGGGCTGCGGTGATCGAGGCTGGCTCACCGTCCGGCGCTGACTCCGGCTCGGGAACGCACGGGCGCTGAGCTCGCGCATCGCCTTCGTCTGCCGCTCCACCGCCGCCCTGATCGACGGGTTGACGCGGCTCGGGTACGCGGCGGACTGGTGAGCAGCGAGCGCCTGGCGGTAGCCCTCGGACGCCGACTCGCGGGTCTTCACCGGTGCTTCGGGGATGGCCGCGGGGGCTGGCTCCATGACGCGGGGTGCGGGCGAGGTGCCGACGGGCAGGACCCGCACTGTGCGCATGACGTCGGTGCCGGCCGACTCGTTCGCTGCGGCGACGATGCGTGGGGTGATCAGCCTCAACTGGGTGGCGTACACAGGCGAGTCGGGGCGCAGATCCAGTTGCCCGGTCGCAGGATGGAAGGTTACGGCCTGGACGTGGTCGAGCAGCTTCGGCGAGAGGCCAACCGCGATGCCGGGCCACCGGTCTGTTGACTGCACTATCGAAGGGTGTGAATCGACTCGGCGGTGATTCCCCGTCGAAGATCGCTGCATGTTTGTAAACGAAGCATCCCGGGTGCACCGGGACGTGATGGATGGGCGGGTTCGGCTGCCGCAGATCGGGGCGGTGCTTGCTGGTGACAACCCGTCGCTTCCGTGGGTTGTGGTGGATGGTGCGCGTCAGGAGATCGTGCCGGTCAGCGGCTACTTGTTGGACCGGATGCTCGGTGATGTGAGCCCGCTGACCTGCCGGAGCTATGCGTATGACCTGTTGCGCTGGTACCGGGTGCTGTGGGCTGTGGATGTGGGGTGGGAGCGGGCTACCGAGTCGGAGACGGCTGCCCTGGTGGGCTGGCTGCGATCGGCCCGGAACCCGCAGCGGGAGCGTAAACGCGGTGCTTACCGGCCCGGTACGGTGAATGCGATCACAGGAAAGCCGGCGCTGCGATCTGGGTACGCGCCTGCCAGCATCGCGCACAATCTGTCGGTGCTGCACGGCTTCTACGCGTTTCACCTGCACTATGGCCGGGGTCCGGTAGTCAATCCGGTCCCTGCGAATCCTGCCCGCCGTGCCGCGCTCGCGCACCGGTCGCCGGTCGAGGAACGAGTCCGGTATCGGCGCGGTCGGATGCGGCCGAAGATCCCAGCTCGTCAGCCGCGAGCGATTCCCGACGATCAGTGGAACGCACTGTTCCAGCAGATGCGCTGTACCCGTGACCGGGCCCTGCTGGCGTGCTACATCTCCTCCGCCTGCCGTGCATCGGAACTGCTGGGTGTACAGCTCGGCGACATCGAGTGACAAAAAGGACAGCTTTGGGTGATTTCCAAGGGCACCCGAGCGCGCGAACCCGTCCCGCTGTCGCCGGAGGCACTGGCGTATCTGGCTGCCTATCTTGACGAGGCCGGGCTACCCGGTGACGGCGAGCCGGTCTGGCGCACGCGCCGTGGTCAGGTACGTCCGCTGACCTACTGGGCGGCCCGCCGTATTCTCCAGCGGGCAACCGAACATCTGGGCATGAACTGGACTCTCCATGATGCGAGGCACACCGCAGCCACCAGGATGGCCCGCGACCCGAATCTCACCCTGGTGGAGGTGCAGTCGATTCTGCGGCATGTGCATATCAGCACCACCACTCTGTACACCGCTGTGGGTCTGGACGATCTGGTCGACAAACTCGCCGCGCACTACAGCCGGCCACCTGAGCGAGCGACGTGGGCAGAGAGTTACACAGCAGACGATGGAGAGGCGGTGTTCGGTGCCGGGCAATAGGGTCGGCGACAGCATGCGGATGAAGGGCCCCACGACCAACCGGGTCCAGCGCCACGAGATTGAACCGGCCGAAGTTCGCCTCGTCCTGGAGCCGACTGCGCTCCTTCCTGCGCCGCCGGTCCCGTCGCGGCCGCCGCGCTCCTTGGGCGACTTCTCGCGAGCTCCAGCCACGGACATCGTGGACGCTGTCGGCAAGCACTTCGGCTGCTCGGTCGGCAAGAAGCAGCGTGCCTTCCTGCGCGGCGCGATAGGTGCCCTCCTCGAGGACTTGGAGCAGGCTGGCGGTCAGACATGGCAGGAGCGCTGGGAGGCGGCTGGGCTCAACGAGCGCGGCAGGCTGGTCGGCGATGCAGCCGGTGAGGACATGAGGCTGCGTAAGCAATTGACGAGCGCCGCCTCACTCGCCTTCGCCATGCGGTTGATCCGCCCGAGTCTGTTCGCTTTCCGGTCCTACAAGTTCGTGCGCTTCAGCGCCTGGTTCCGCAGCGTCGCGAACGATCCGCTCCTGGAAGAGTTCTGCGCACGGAGCGAACGGCTGCCCGTCGGCGAAGACCGTCAGGCCAAGGCACGCTCGCAGTTGTTCGCCGCTCTGACGGTCTTCGGCATCGACCTGGCAGACCTCACTCCTGAGGCGCTGCTCTACTACGCCGTCGAATGCCGCGACCATGGCCTGTCCTTCGAGGACATTCAGTCACGGACGTTCGCGGGAACCCTGGCCTGGACCGTTCTGCATGACATGGGCCGCTTTACCGACGTCGTGCCGCGCACCTTGCGAGGCGCGGTCACCCGGGGCCAGATGTCGGTCGAGGAGGCCGTCGATCGCTATCACCTGGACAACCAGGCTGTGCGTGATCTGCTGGTTGCGTACATCAGGCAGCGTGCCGTGGTGTTGGACTACTCGACGCGCGGCAACCTGATCCACCAGCTAGTGCTCTGACCACATTGGTTCGCCGGGTTGGTGGTCGGGGCGGTTGGATGTGCGGTGACGTCCGATCGGAGTGCTGGGGGTGCGGTGGCTGAGCCTGTCCGCGTGCGCAGGTTGACTGACCAGGAGGGGCAGAAGCTGCAGCAGATCGTGCGCCGGGGCAGCACCAGTTCGGTGCGCTTCCGACGCGCGATGATGCTGCTGGCGTCTGCCGGCGGGAACCGGGTCCCGGTAATCGCCCAACTGGTGCAGGCCGACGAGGACACCGTCCGGGATGTGATCCACCGGTTCAATGAGATCGGCCTGGCCTGCCTGGACCCTCGATGGGCGGGAGGCCGTCCCCGCCTTCTCAGTACTAACGACGAGGACTTCGTCGTCCAGACGGCCACCACCCGCCCGACCAAGCTTGGCCAGCCCTTCACCCGCTGGTCCATCCGCAAACTCGCCGCCTACCTGCGGAAATTCCATGGCAGGGTCATCCGCATCGGCCGCGAGGCCTTACGCCGCCTGCTGGCCCGCCGCGGCATCACCTTCCAGCGCACCAAGACGTGGAAGGAGTCCCCGGACCCCGCCCGTGAGGCGAAGCTGGACCGCATCGAGCATGTTCTGGAGCGCTTCCCGGACCGGGTCTTCGCGTTCGACGAGTTCGGCCCGCTCGGCATCCGCCCCACCGGCGGTGCGGGCTGGGCCCCCGCCAGTCACCCCGAGCGGCACCCGGCGACCTACCATCGCACCCACGGCATCAGGTACTTCCACGGGTGCTACTCGATCGGCGACGACACGCTCTGGGGCATCAACCGCCGGAAGAAGGGTGCCGCGAACACGCTGGCCGCGCTCAGGTCGATCCGAGCCGCCCGCCCGGACGGCGCCCCCATCTACGTCATCCTGGACAACCTGTCTGCCCACAAGGGTGAGACGATCCGCCGCTGGGCGAAGAAGAACCGCGTCGAGCTGTGCTTCACGCCGACCTACGCGTCCTGGGCTAACCCGATCGAGGCGCACTTCGGGCCGCTGCGGCAGTTCACCATCGCGAACTCCGACCACCGCAACCACACCGTGCAGACCCGGGCCCTGCAGTCCTATCTGCGCTAGCGCAATATGAATGCCCGTCACCCCGACGTGCTGGCAGCCCAGCGCCGCGAGCGGGCCCGTATCCGAAGCGAGAAGGGCATCCGCTGGGGAGGCCGCCCACTCGCCGAAGCGGCCTGACCCACCGAGAAGAGAGCCTCCGATGGCAGTAGAGATCATCTACGAGACTCACGCCACCACCACCGACAACCAGGCGGGCATCGCTACCGGCTGGCTCCCGGGCCGGCTCTCGGAATTGGGCCGTCGCCAGGCCGGGGAACTGGGCGAGCGCCGACGCGGCGACGCGCTCGCGGCCGTGTTCACCTCCGACCTTCACCGCGCCGTGGAAACCGCCCGGATCGCGTTCCCCTGCGGCAAGCCCGCGATCCATCAGGACATCCGACTACGCGAGTGCAACTACGGCGACCTCAACGGAACATCCGCCATCCTCATCGCCGCCCAACGGGCCCGCTGGATCGACGAGCCCTTCCCAGGCGGACAGAGCTACCGCCAGGTCCTGGCGGCCACCGACGCATTCCTCCATGACCTGGCCACTGACTGGGACGGCTGCCGGATCCTGCTGATCGCCCACTCGGCCAACCGATGGGCTCTGGACTGTCTGCTCACCGGAGCATCGCTGGATGACCTGCTCGAAGCCCCACCTGCGTGGCGCCCGGGCTGGCGCTATACGCTTCCCGCCGACTGGCCTGCCCCAACCCGGTGAACCTTCTGAGTCACGGCACTAGTGAAGCTGTTCTGGAAGACGATCGAGGAGATCAACCCGGAGCAGGCAGACCTGCGGTTGGCCGAGGAGACCGTCCGGCAGTGGAAGGAACGGCTGAAGGTTCTTCCCAGCGGGGAACCCCGCATCGATGTCGAAGCCACGCTTCTCTCGGTCCGGGCTCTCTATCTTGACCTGCACACCTGGGCGGTCGCCGAACCAGAACGCTGGGGCATCCGGGCCGCTCCCAATCCCATCCGGGATGAGGATGTGCGCTGGTTCAACCAGCGCCGCAGGAAGATCCACGAGCGGATGGCCGGCCGCACCCGGGACCGCCAGCCGCTGCTGCCGATCCTCTCCCGGCATGTCAACGAACAGTGGCAGCGGCACAGTGCCTTGCTGGACACCGCTGCGGCGGCCGCTCCGGGCGGGGACTTCACCTTCGAGGGAACCGCATGGCTGCGCGTTTCCTCTGCCAGGGAGAAAAACCGAGGACGCCTGATCCGCGCGGTGAACCGCGCAACGGGTGAACTCGTGCGGGTGTCTGTACTGGAGAACCGGGCTTTTTGGCAGTGGGCCGCCGTGGAGACCCTGCGGCTGGCTGGCCTGCGTGCCGAGGAACTGGCAGAGCTGACTCACCTGAGTATCCGGCAGTACCAGCGGACCAGCGGGGAGGTAGTCGCGCTGCTGGTCATCAGCCCGTCCAAGAGCGACCGGGAACGTGTCATCCCTATGTCGGCGGAGCTGTTCCATGTCATCGCGCAGATCATCCGTCGGCACCGCGCCGCACACGGCACTGTCCCGGTCTGCCAGCGATACGACCGCCACGAGCGGATCTGGAGTGAGGACCTGCCCTACCTGTTTCAGACCGTCCAAGGTGGTACGCAGCGGGCTATGTCTTCCACGACGCTTGCCAAACTGGTCCGCCAGGCAGCCAACGAGCTCGTCCCGCAGCACCCGGAGTTCGCTCACATCAGGTTCTCGCCGCAGGACTTCCGAAGGCTCTTCGCCACCGAGCTGATGAATAACGGACTGCCCATCCACATCGGCGCGGCCCTGCTCGGGCACTTGAACGTCCAGACCACCCGCGGTTATGTCGCCGTCTTCGCGGAAGACGTCATCACCCAGTACCAGCAGTTCCTCGCCCGCCGCAGAGCCGAACGCCCCGCAGGGGAATATCGCGAACCCATCACCCGTGAGTGGAATGAGTTCCAGGACCACTTCGACAAGCGCCGGGTCGAACTGGGTTCCTGCGGCCGTCCTTACGGCACTCCGTGCGCTCATGAGCACGCCCCGTTGACTGAACGAAGCCTGGAGATTGCCCAGTTCAGTGGGCGGATGGAGTCATTGGGCACTACGTTCACCGGTCGTGATGAAGGATGCTCCCCGACGAGATTTGGCAGCCCTGGCGGTTCCCCAGTGGGGTCGGCTGATGGAGACCGGCAACCGGTACGAGCCGTACCGGTTGATCGATCCCGACGGAGCGGCCGTCGAGCCGGTCGCCGTCTACTTCCAGGAGTTGCTGGCGGCCGGGAAAGCGCCGTCAACGGTTCGCTCCTACGGGATGGATCTGTTGCGGTGGTGGCGGTTCCTGCAGGCCGTGGATGTTCCCTGGGATCGGGCAACCCGCCGGGAAGCCCGGGATTTCAGCTGCTGGATCCAGCAGACCGTCAAACCCAGGAAGGTCAAGGCCCAGGGGCCGCGGGCGGTAGGGGAAGCCGGTGCCGCGAACCCGGTGACCGGGAAGCCGTCGACCGGATCCGGGTACGCTCCGGCCACCGTCATGCACAGCGAGACGGTCCTGCGCCGGTTCTACGACGTGCACCGCGATGCGGGGAGCGGCCCGCTGCTCAACCCGTTCCCGCTGGATCTTGCCCGCCGCTCTGGACGGGCTCACGCGCACCACAATCCGATGGCTGGCTGGAAGCTTGAGCGCGTGGGCCGGTACCGGCCGAGCCTGCCGCGGCGAATCCCGCGTTCGATTCCGGAAGCATGGTTCAACAAACTGTTCGCGGCGCTGCCCTCCAACCGCGACCGGGCCTTGGTCGCCTTCTGGATCTCCACCGGGGTGCGGGCTTCGGAACTGATCGGCATGCGTCAGCGCGATGTCGACCCTGGCCAGCAGTTGATCAGCGTGGTGCGCAAGGGCTCGCGGGCGGTCCAGCAGGTGCCGGCATCTGCGGACGCTTTCGTATGGCTGCGCCTCTACCAGCAGGAGGTACAAGGCCAGGTTGTGCGAGGACGCACCCAGCCGGTGTGGTGGACACGCCGAGATCCGATCCGACCCCTGACCTACCACGGCGCCCACCGGATGTTCGAGCGTGTCAACGCCTCGCTCGGCGCCGACTGGACCCTTCATGACCTGCGGCACAGCGCGGCCGCCCGGATGGTGCGCGACCCGAAGCTGACGCTGTCCGACGTGCAGTGGGTGCTCGGACACGCTCACCTGTCCGCCACGGAGGTTTATCTGACGCCGCACAAGGACGAGGTCGTGGCCGGCGTGCTGGCGCATCACGCACGCCAGGCCCGCACGAGCATCCAGCCGGTGCCACCGCCGCCAGCACCAGGCTACGATCCGGCGTCGCTGGAGGTCTTGTTCGGGCGCTCGTCATGACGGCCGTCGCCAAGCACACGACGCGCAAGCCGTTGGAGATCACGAACCCGAGCGCGGAGCAGGCCCAGGCGCGCAACAGCCGACTGCGGGAGCAGTTCCCGGCCCGGACCGCGGAACGGTGGTGGCCCCAGACCGCGCAGTCGTCTGAGGAGACATTGCGACACCTGACGATGGCGCCGTTCCTTCCGGTGGCGAACGGCACCCGAGCGGGACGCCGCCGCGGGGTGATCAAGTTGCTGCGCTGGCTGTCGAGCCGGCCCGGGGATACCTGGCAGCAGCGCTGGATGGCCACGGGAGCCGAGGAGTTGTCCGGAGCCTCCTGGGTGGAGATCCCCAAGCGGTGGCTGAGCGAGCACGGGCCCTCACCGTCGCATGACCGGGAGGACCTGGCCTCTGGGCTGCTCATGCTGATCTGCGGAGACGTCATTCGTCCGGCTCTGCCGTGGATGCTCACCCGCTCGCACCGATATCTCGCTTCTGTGATGGCCGAGACCCGGGACCCGGATGGATTCGCGCGCCTGCGCCAGCTGGCCGCCGCCGGGCCGGCGAGCGCGCGCCAGGATGCGCAGACCGCCGCGACGCGGATCGCCATCCTGCTGGCCTGCAAGGGCGGGCGGATCGACGACATCACTGTCGGCGACTGCGTGGAGCTCATCGATACCCAGCGCCGGGTGCACGCCCGCGGCGGACAGAAGAAGGTCGACTTCTACCTGCGGCTGCGGGCTATGGGCATCTTCCCCGAGGACGCCCCGGCCACGATCCGCGCCTTCGGGCTCGCCCTGGGCCAGTCGAGCATCGAAGAGCTGGTGGACCGCTACCAGGTCCGCTGCCAACCGGTACGCGACGTGATCGTGGACTATCTGCGCGAACGCCAGCCGTCGCTGGACTCCACCAGCCTGGACGCGATCTCCCGTACGCTCGCGGGCCTGTTCTGGGCCCGCATCGAAGATCTGGCACCAGGAATCGACTCTCTGCGGCTACCCCCGGCGGTGGCTCGCGCCTGGAAAGACGACCTGAAGGTCAAAAGGCGCAACGTCGTCGGCCCCGACGGCAAGAGCATTGAAGTCACCAGCCCACGGCTCAACGCCAAAGACGAACTCATGCGCGTCCGAGCGTTCTACCTCGACATCGCGCAATGGGCGGCCGAGGAACCGGCCCGCTGGGGGCCATGGGCCGTGCCCTGCCCGATCAGCGACGACGAGATCCACAAGGCAAAGGAACGCAAGCGGCGCAAAGCCCGGATGGACCAGCGCACCCGCGAGCGGCTTCCCGTCCTCCCCATCTTGGTCAGCGCCACCGACCGGCGGCGCCGCGAAGCCGCCAGCCTGCTCCAGGCTGCGCGAGACACCGAGCCCGGGGAGCTGATCCCAGGCACGGACGGCGCCCTGCGCAGAACCATTGCCCCGAAGGCTGCGGGCCACCTCACCTGGGCCGAGGAGAGCTCCAGTGGGCGTCGGCGGAATCTTTCGTACGAGGAAGAGGAGGCGTTCTGGGCGTTCGCCGTGATCGAAGTCCTGCGTCTGACCGGTGTTCGCAACGAGGAGCTTCTGGAACTCACTCACCACAGCGTCACCCAGTACCGGCTCCCGTCCACCGGCGAGGTCGTCCCGCTGCTGCAGATCGCTCCGTCCAAGACCGACACCGAGCGACTTCTGCTGGTCAGCCCGGAACTCGCCGACGTTCTCAGCGCCATCATCAGTCGGCTGCGGGGCCCTAGCGGGATGGTTCCGCTGGTGGCCGCCTACGACGTCCGTGAGAAAGTTTGGAACCCGCCGATGCCACTGCTGTTCCAGCGTGGCGTCGGCTCCGAGCATCGCGCTTTCACACCGACCGCGATCCGCAAACTGCTGATCAATGCGCTGGCCGCGACCGGGCTGACCAACGCCGACGGTGAGGCACTGTTCTTCTCTCCCCACGACTTCCGGAGGATCTTCGTCACTGACGCCATCATGAACGGACTGCCCCCGCACATTGCCCAGGTCATCTGCGGTCACAAGAACATCGACACCACAATCGGATACAAGGCGGTCTACCCTGCCGAGACGATCGAGGCCCACCGAGCCTTCATCGCCCGCCGACGAGCCTCCCGCCCCGGGGAGGAGTACCGCATCCCGACAGAGGAGGAGTGGGACGCCTTCCTCTCCCACTTCGAGAAGCGGAAGGTGTCCATCGGTACATGCGCACGCGCCTTCGGATCCCCTTGCATCCATGAGCACGCTTGTGTCAGATGCTCGCTCCTCCGGCCTGATCCAGCCCAACGGTCACGGCTGACTGACATCCGTGACAACCTGATCGCCCGGATCGCTGAGGCAGAGCGGGAAGGATGGCTGGGCGAAGTCGAGGGCCTCCAGGTCAGCCTCACCGGCGCGCAAGGCAAGCTGGACCAGCTCGATGCCGAAGCAGCCCGCCGACCCTCCACAGTCGATCTCGGCATGCCGACCTTCGCCGACGTCGCCATCCGCACCACCACTACGTCGACGGACCAGCACCGTCCCTGGAATCCATGGTCGCCACGAAGCTGAACTGCCTACGCTCCAACCCATGCGAACTGTTTTCGTGTTTCCCGCAGGTGAGCGAGCTGCGACCGTCGCCTTGCTCGATCGGCATCTGCCCGGGCAGCGCGATCCGTGGACTCTGGACGGCAACCTCTACATCGACATCGACGATGAGCAGATCGGCTACCTCTTCTCCGATTGGGATCCTGAGGATGTGGCGATCCTCGAAGCGGCCGTCGGACATCACCCCACTTGGGCGGTGCAGATCGACATCTCCGGGCGGATCGACGGCACCGCAGAGGTTCACCGAATGATCGCGCTGCTGCTTGAGCATGGAGGCGTGGCAACGGACGACTACACCCCCCACCCTTGGACCCTGCCGGAAATCCTGTCTGGAGCGGTGATCGACGGCCTGCGGTTCTTCGACTTCCGCGGCTACCACGAGCTCAACCGCGAGCACGGGCGCTCCTGACTCTGTCCGCTGCTCCCTCCTGCGCCCCGACCCCGCCCAGCGCGGCCGCCTGGTGGAGATCCGCGACAACCTCCTCGACCGGATCGCCGAAGCCGAGAAAGAGGGCTGGCTCGGCAAAATCGAGGGCCTGCGCGTCAGCCTCGCCAGCGCCGAATCCAGAATCGACCAGATCGACTCCGCGCCCGGCAGCGTGGCAATCAACCTCGGCATGTCGCGCAAGGCCCCGGCTCACCCCGCCCAGAAGGAGGGAGCAGCGTCGCTGAGACAATCGCGGGATGATCAGCAATGAGATCCGGTTCGATTGCCAGCACCGGGACGACAGGGGTCTGCTCGTGGTCGTCCCTCACATCGACGGAGCACCACTCACCGAGCTGATCGATGAATACGAGATCGCGGCCGGGATGCAGCCTGCAGGTGATGCCTACGGTGGTCTGATTCCGGAGTCCTTCCGGTTCGGCCCGATGCAGGACCACTTCCTCGGACTGTCCACTAGCGCGATGGGGCCGAAGACCCCCGTCCTCGGTTGTGAATGCGGTGAGTGGGGGTGCTGGCCGCTCATGGCCCGCATCACCGCGACAGCGGATCTCGTAACCTGGGACGCCTTCGAGCAACCCCACCGCAAGACCCGCGACTACGTGGCATTCGGTCCGTTCCAGTTCGACCGCCACCAATACGATGGCGCCTTGCAGGCCCTGAGCGCGGTGATCGACTCCGCCGCCGACGACACGAGCGCATGAACACTGCCGTCAGTCCGTCTTGCCGCACATGGAGTCCAGGGGCGGAGGCCAGCGGCGGGGGACTCGTCCTCACCCGTCGGCGACGGGCAGGTTGTGCCACCAGTGACCGCATCCGCCGGAGCAGAAGCGTTCGCGGCGCCGTTCGTCTGCGACCGCGAGGACCTCGACCAGTAGCCGGAACGCCTTGCGTCGTTCGTCGACAGGGGTGAGGCTGGCGATCTTCCCCAGTTGCTGGTCGATCGGGCCGCAGGTGATCAAGACCGCCGGGGTGTGCGTCGGGCGCAGCCCGGCACGTCGGATGCTCTCCGGTCCGTCTTCGGTGACGGCGCGCGCCTGCACGCAGTGGTGGCGCAGGAACAGGAGTATCTCGGCCTGCTCCTCCGGGCTGTGGGTGTCGAACCACTCGATGCCCTGTGACATCGGGCGCAGTCCTTGGGCGAGTTCGTTGAGGATGATGTCCCGCTCGGTCATGATCAGCTCCCGCAGGCCAACGAGGCGAAGACCTCAGCGGTCTCGTCGACGAAAGCGCACAGTTGCTGCACGGCCTGCCGACAGTCATGCGGGTCGAGAGCCGCCACGGCCCGGACTTCGAGCCATCGGTCCCAGGGACCGGCCGGGGCAAGGAACCGTGTCGTGTACTCGGAGCCGAGAATCTCATCGAGGTACAGAAGCGTCCCAAGGACGGCTGCCTGGTCGTAGTCGAGATCGGGACGCGACAAGTAGTGATCAAGGTATGCGCTGAGCAGTTCGGCATCCGCTGCAGTACCGAACTTCGCAAGGGCGACGCAGTATGCCGCGCCCGCATACGGCCCCTCGCTGGCCAGCAGGAGCCGACCTATGAGCTCGCGGAACTCGGACCTGTGGGCCACAGCAACCAGCCAGGCGGCAGTCTTGCGCTCGCGCCATCCACCCTCGAAGAGGACGCCGAGCTCCGCCGGAGTGATTTCGTACGCAGCCTGAGCCAGATCCCGCACAAACGCGGAGCGCTCAACCGGGCTCAACCGGAAAACGCTCCCGCCCAACCGAAGGTATCGCCGATCAGGCGTGACGAACCGCCGAACCAGATCCTGCAACTCGGGATCGCTCTGGACATCACGCATAGCCGCATCCTGGCCCGGGACGGTACTCATGTGCCACAGGTTTGCCGACTGCCTCAACGGACCGTAGTTACTGGTTCAGAGAAGCCTGCATCCGCTGCCCCATGTTGAGCATCAACCCGAAAATGGTCCCCCGCCTCGACGAACTGGAGGAAGACCTGATTGCACGCCGCCAACGGGCTGTCCAGGAGGACTGGCGAGGCGAGATCGAAGGGCTCGACCTCACGCTCGCTTTTCTACGGGGCAAGCGCGAGCAGGCCCGCCGTATCGCGCGAAGCGGCCCGGTCTCCCTCGGCCTTCCCGTAGTTCCTCACCAGAAGCCTCAGGTCGCACCAGGGTGATCAGCGCCAAGCTGAACTGGTTTTCACGTCTGGTACAGGAGGGCCGGCATCGAGCATGACTGGCTCCAAAATTGCCGGCTATCGGCAGGGGTTGGCGGTGTCAGCGGACTCGCCCGGTGAGACGAGTCCTGTCTCGTAGGCGAGGACGACGGCCTGGGCCCGGTCGCGCAGGGTCAGCTTGGCGAAGATCCGGGCCACGTGGGTCTTCACGGTCGCCTCGCTGAGCGTCAGTTCCCGCGCCAGTTCGGAATTGGAAAGACCCCGGCCCATGAGCGTCAGCACCTCGCGCTCGCGCGGCGTCAGCGCGGCCAGGTCTCGGTGGACGGCCGGGGTTGCGAGACCTGAACCGGTTCTGGGGGCGCTGGGGGCGAAGCGCTCCACCAGGCGGCGGGTGATCGAGGGTGCGAGCAGGGCGTCACCGGTGTCGACCAGGCGTACGGCGGCGGCCAGATGCGCGGGGGTGACGTCCTTGAGCAGGAATCCGCTGGCTCCGGCGGCGAGGGCGGCGTAGACGTAGTGGTCGAGGTCGAAGGTGGTCAGCATGATCACCCGGCAGTCCGGGGCCTGTGCGAGTATCCGGCGGGCGGCTTCCAGGCCGTCCATGGCGGGCATCCGGATGTCCATCAGTACGACGTCGGGCCGCAGCCTCCGTACGGCGGCCACGGCTTCGGCTCCGTCGCCAGCTTCGCCCACCACGTCGATGCCGCGGGCGGTCAGGATCAGGCGGAAGCCGGTGCGGACCAGCTCCTGGTCGTCGGCGATCACGACGCGAGGGGCGGATTCGGTGTGCGTCGTCATGGCCGGTCCAGCGGGATCCGGGCACGGACGCGGTAGCCGCCGCCGAGGCGGCGGCGGGCGTCCAGGTCGCCGCCGTAGAGGGCGACCCGCTCCCGCAGGCCGAGCAGCCCGCGTCCCGTTCCGTCCGCCTGGCCCGGGACCGGCTCTCTTCGCGCGGGCCGGCTGCCCGACAGGATGCTCGGTCCGCTGTTCAGCACCTCGACTCGCAGGTAGTGGTCCGCGTATCGCACCGTCACCTCGGCTTTCGCTCCGTCCCCGTGTTTGAGGGCATTGGTCAGGGCCTCCTGGATGATCCGGTAGGCGGTGACATCGATCCCGGTCGGCAGCGGGCGCGGCTCACCCGAGATGCGCATCTCCACGGGCAGGCCGGCAAAGGCAATCCGGTCGATCAGCGGGCTGAGCCGGCTCAAGCTCGGCTGCGGTGACAGGTCCACACCGTAGGGCTCGTTGTCGCCATTCTGCGCGGGTGCGAGCAGGCCGAGCAGGTGCCGCAGCTCGGTCATCGTGTTCCGCCCGGCGCTCTCGACGGCGCTCATCGCCGCCGCAGCCTCGTCCGGCATCGTGGCCAGCACCTCGCGGGCGGCCCCGGCCTGGACCACCATGAGGCTCACGTTGTGACTGACGATGTCGTGGAGCTCGGCGGCGATCCTGGCCCGCTCGGCGTCAACCGCGGTCCGCGCCGCGCTCTCGCGCTCCCGCTCCAGCAGCCAGCCACGCTCCTCGATGGCCGCCTGGTACAGCCGCCGCGCCCGGACCACCGCCACGCACAGACACCCAGCGGCGCCAACTGCCGCCGCCAGGGCGATGACCAGCCACATCGTCCCGGATCCCCACACCGGACCATCTTCGCAGCTGCACGACACGCCCCGCATCAGCCCCCGGATGCAGCTCCGTACATCCCCGGGATGACCTGCCCGGACGGATACATCCGGGGAGTGACGCCCCCTCCGCAGACTCCGTCTTAAGTTCGAGCCATGACAACTGATCACGGCAGTGCCCGGCAAATGGTGGTGCGGCTGGACGGCGTGCACAAGGAGTACGGCGATGCGAAGGCCCTAGACGGCCTGTCGCTGGAGATCAGGGCGGGCGACGCGGTCGCCGTCATGGGCCCCTCCGGCTGCGGCAAGTCCACCTTGCTCAACATGGTGGCCGGCCTGGACCGACCGACCTCGGGCACAGTCGAGGTGCAGGGTCACGACCTCGGGAAACTGAACGAGACCGGCTTGGCGCTGTTCCGGCGGCGGAACGTCGGCATGATCTTCCAGTTCTTCAACCTCATCGACGATCTGCCCGCCCTGGACAATGTGGCGCTGGCCGCGCAGCTGACCGGCACCCCGGCCCGACAGGCGCGCCGCCGTGCCCTGGAGCTCCTGGACGAACTCGGTGTCGCCGAACGCCGGAACAACTATCCGGCGACGCTCAGCGGAGGCGAGCGCCAACGCGTCGCCGTCGCACGGGCGTTGATGAACCGCCCGGCCCTGCTGCTTGCCGACGAGCCGACCGGCGCCCTCGACAGCCGGTCCGGCGAGCAGGTGATGGATCTGCTGATCGACCTCAACCAGATCGGCCAGACCCTGTTGATCGTCACCCACGACCCGCAACTGGCCACCCTCTGCGCCAGCCGGCTGATCGAAGTCGCCGACGGCCGGGTCGCCCGCGAGAGCACGCTGGAGGCGACCGCGTGAGCGCCGTATGGAGAGCCTCGCGCGCGGCCGTGAAGCGCCGCCGACTCCAGACCTTCGTCATCGGGCTCGTCGTGCTCTGCTCCACCACGACCGTCCTGCTCGCGCTGGCGCTGCTGAGCGCCGCCTCGGGCCCGTTCGACAAGGCCTACGCCGCACAGCGCGGTGCTCATACGGTGGCGGCCTTCGACACCACGAAGGTCTCGCAGGAGCAGTTGGCGCGGACCGCCCGGCAGCCCGGGGTGGAGGCCGCGGCCGGGCCGTTCGGGCAGGCCGTCGTCGACATCCCCAAGGACTGGCTCTGGATGGCGGGCGGCACCCTCACGGTGGTGGGCCGGGCCGATCCGGCGGGCCCCGTGGACCGGATCGAACTCCTTGAGGGCCACTGGGCCACCGCACCCGGCGAGATCGTCGTCAACTGGTCCGTCCAGGGCTCCCCCGGCCCCGAGCTGCTCGGCACCAAGCTGGAGACCCCCGGCGGAGCGACGCTGACCGTCGTTGGATTCGCCGCCAGCATGAGCAAGTCGGGGAGCGCCTGGGTCTCGCCCGAGCAGATGGCCGCACTGCACCCGACCTCCGCCCAGATGCTCTACCGCTTCACGGACTCCTCGACGGAGGACCGGCTGAGCGCCTCGCTGGCACGGGCCACCACGGGACTGCCCAAGGAATCGCTGACCGGCGCACAGACCTACCTCACCCTCAAGCAGGCCTTCTCCGCGCTGGCCGACTCCTACCTCCCGTTCATCACACTCTTCGGCATCCTCGGCCTGCTCGTCTCCACCCTGATCGTCGGCAACGTGGTCAGCGGGGCAGTCGTCTCCGGGTACCGGCACATCGGGGTGCTCAAGGCCCTGGGCTTCACCCCCAACCAGGTCGTCGCCGTCTACCTGACGATGCTCTTTGTACCGGCGGTTGTGGGCTGCGTGCTGGGCACTCTGGCCGGCAACGCGCTGGCCGGGCCGATCCTGAAGGTCGCGTTCACCGGCATCGACGTGGGACGGGCCTCGGTCGGCGGCATCAGCCCGTGGTTGTCCGTGGCCTGCCTCGTGGGCATGCCCGCCCTCGTCCTGCTGGCCGCGCTGGTTCCCGCCCTGCGAGCCCACCGGCTGCCCGCCGCGGAGGCGATCAGCGCGGGCGGCGCGCCGCGGACCGGGCGCGGGCTGCGCGTCCAGCGGATGCTCGGCGCCACCCGGCTGCCGCGCCCGGTCAGTCTGGGCCTCGGCCAGCCGTTCGCCCGCCCCGGCCGCACCCTGCTGACCATGGCGGCCATCGTCCTCGGGGTCACCACGGTGACCCTGTCGACCGGACTGACCAGCACCATGGTGGCGTACGGCAATGTCGGGCGGGAGGACGGAGGCGCCAGGATCCACGTGACGACCGGGGGGTCGGGTAACGACCGGACCCCGCACCGGCTCAGTGACCCGCAGATCGAGAAACGTCTGCGGTCCCTGCCGGGTGCGGAGGGGGTACGGGCCCGCGCGCTGTTCCAGGTGAACATGACCGGGCAGACCCAGCCCGTCTTCGCCGACTTCTACCGCGGCGACGATTCCTTGTACGAGCACACCATCGTCAAGGGCCGCGCGCCGGCTGCGGCGGGCGAGATCGTGGCCGGGCCGGCGTTCCTGACCCAGCGCGGGCTGAAGCTCGGTGACCGGGTCACGCTGGAGCTGAACGGCAGGAAGATCACCGCGACCGTCGTGGGTCAGCTCATGGAGGGCAACGCCCGGGCCCTGGAGGCTGCTTGGGATAGTTTCGCCCAACTCACACCGGACGCCCACGCCACCGAGTACACGGTGCGGCTCGCCCCCGGCGCCGACGCGCGCGCCTACGCCGAGGCGGTCGCGGCGCTCGACCCAGGCCTGCACGCGTCGGTGATGGGCTCCGGCAACGCCGGCACCGCCACCGTCATCACCTTCGCGACGGTATTCACGGTGCTGCTGACGCTCGTCGCGTCGCTCGGTGTCTTCAACACCGTTCTCCTGAACACCCGTGAGCGGCGCCGGGATCTGGGCATGCTCAAGTCGATCGGGATGACCCCCCGGCAGGTGGTGGTGATGACGGTGACCTCGGTCGCCGGGCTGGGCGCGGTCGGCGGGCTGCTCGGCATCCCGCTCGGGATCGTGGCGCACCGCCTCGTCGTGGACCATGTCGGGGTGGTCGACTTCCCCGCGTACATGAAGGACGTGTGGCACGCGCCGCAGCTGACTGCGATGCTCCTGGCGGGTGTGGCGATCGCAGTCCTCGGCGCCCTGGTCCCGGCCCGGTCTGCGGCCCGGATGACCATCGCCTCGGTGCTGCACACCGAGTAGATCACCTGTCGGCATGGTGCAGAGAAGGTCCAACACGGTTCCGCCGGCGGCCGGAACGTCCCAGGCCCGCTCAGTCACCAGCGCGCCGATCGCCGCACCCAGCCCCATAGGCTCGAGCCCGTCACGCCGGACCACCGACATCGTCCGCAGCTTCGGCTTTGACGTACGGGTGCTGCCGCCGTTTCTGCATGCCGCCTCCAGCGCGGCCCGCAGCGCCACCCGAGCCAAGTCGACGCCCGACACCTCGACACCGCTCACGACCGCTCCCAGGTGTGTGCCGAGGTTCAGGTGCCCCAGGCGGGACAGGCGCTGCACGTCCGCGACGAAGGCCCTGGTGAACAGCCGCTGTGCCGACGTCTCGCTGTCTCGGTCGATGTGGGCGAACACGACCTGGTAGTCACGGACGGCGCGGGTGCACCAGTCCAGGACCTGCTCGGGGGTCAGGTCCTCGAGGACCAGCTCCTGGCGAACGTCCTCACCCTCCGGCTCCGGCGTGGGTGCAGCGGGCACCGCACGCGGGGCGGGCAGCACGACCGGGGCCATCAGCGAGGTCGGGACGTCGGCGGCCGGCTGCGCGGCGGCGGCTTCAGCGCGGGCCTTGGCAGCAGCCTGCTGCGAGCTACCCCCGCGGGCGCGGGGACGACACGACCGCGAGCGCACGGAGCGGGTAGTCCTCGGAGCTACCCCTGCGAACGCGGGGACGGCGGAATCGGCTCACATTTCAAGCGTCGCCGACACCTACGTGCGCGGGGAGCAGCTTGGTTGATCTGTCTGCCCTGCGCTTCGGTGGGTGAGGGTGTCTCGCAACTGGGGGCTGTCGGGAATACTGAGTGGGAGCCTCGGCTGGAGATGGCCGCGCACCGTCACTTGGTTTGGCAGACCGGCTGTGAGGCTGTCCGCGGCTTTTTTCTACGGGCTGCCTTTTGATTCGTAAGTCCAGACGTTGCCTACGTTGCGTCCGCCCCGGCGCATTACGGTGCCGAGGACGGCTGTGAGATCGTCCTCGACCTCGGCAAGGAGCTCTGTGCCGAAGACGCACAGGGACTCCTCCCATGGGTGCCAGAAAGTACCCATGCGCAGGTCGCGGGTGAGGAGCATGTAGTAGTCGCCTTCCCAGCACGCGGTGCCCGGCCAGGTCGGCTGCCCCGGCGCGCCGACGCGTGCGGGGTCGAAACGGTATCCCTTATGCCACCAGTCGACCGAGTAGAGCTGCTCGCCGGGGCGGACGTGGACGCGCAGGCCCCGCTCGACGATGTCCTGGAGGCGTGCCACCCGATGGTCGTCCGGGAGGTCTCGCCTCAGGCGGTAGGTGTGACGAGTGTCGGTGACGTCCCCGACATGCCAGGTGACGGAGTCGGGCGGCTCCTCAATGGCCGGGTAGTAGGTGTGACTGGGCTTGAAAGCGAAGCGGGCCTTGAATTCGTCGCACAGCGCATCGTGATCCCGATCGTCGAACAGCATGGATACCGGGCGGGAGTCAGCGGGTGGCGTGCCGTTCGGCGACCATACGTAGACGCGTACCGTCGAGACTGCTCGGAAGCCGGCCGCGAGAAGGGCGTCCAAGACCGGCCCTGTCGGTGCCTCGGCCGTGAGATAGCGGCGGTCCGGTGCCGGACCGGGGCCGAGGTGGAGGCTGCGGCTGTTGCGGGCCCAGCGGACCCAGTGGTGTACGAACTCCGCGTGGGGGCCGGTCAAACCGCGAACGGCCGCGAACTCTGTCGCCCCGACGGCCTCTGCCCAGCCTGCGCCGACGATCCTGGTCTCTGCCTCCAGGAGCTGGACGTTCAGGCCCCAGTTCAGCAAGTTCCCGTGGTCCTCGCGGATGTCCGCCAGGCCGCGCGTGTACGGACCGCAGGCCTCGACCAGATGGTCCAGCTCCCGAAGTCGGCGGTAGCCGTAGTCGAGCCTGCGCACACGCATGCCCTTCGCCGGTGCCACCTCACCCGCCAGATCGTCGAGCTCGGCCATGAGTAGCGTGCGCGTCGGTCCGACGGCCGTGAAACCGGCGGTGCGCAGCGGTCCGTCCACCTGGATCGGGTCGTGGTTGTATGTCCGCCACTCGGCGGGCTCGCACCGGGCGGCGAAAGCCTCTTGCTGCCGACGGATCAGCCCGGTGACTTCAGCCGGGTCGGTCCCGGCGGTCAAGGGAGGGTGTCGAATGGTGCCGTGCGTGCCGTAGTGAGTCCGAATCACCGGTCCGTCCCGCTCGACCACGGCTCCTATCGGAGCCCGCTCCGGGACATGCCCTCGCACCTGCTCGTCATACGCTGCCAGCAGCGAGCCCACCCCATTCATCAAGTCCCTGGCCTGGCGGACACCTGTCCTCGGGCATGGCGATTATCTGGACCGTCGTCAACGCCGGCCACTCATTAACGGTCACGCTGTGGCGTGAGGCACGCCGCGCCTACAAGGGCGTCGTCCCCGCGCCTGTGGGGGTAGTTCAGACAAGAACCATGGCGGCCGCGGCGATCTTCTCACCCGCCGCCCGGTTCCCGAGGTAGTCCTGGGCCTCGTTCAGCACACTCCCGCCCGGGACCAGATCAGGAACCGGCGATGCGCGGTCGACTTCGGTGAGCAGCGCATCGACCAGGCCGTGGCAGTGCTTTTCTCGTCAGTCATGCCGCCGAGGCGAGCATGTCGCCGCGGCTTGCGGCGGTCTCGTCGGAAAAGGTGCGGGTGACGAAGTGGCCGGACCCACTCCATCGTGGTCACCATCGACGGTAACGACCCAGCCGACGGTGGGCTGATGGGAGGACGCGGTCGCCCGGTGGACGGTGCCGCCGACGATCCGTCCAGCGAAGCTGCGGAGTCGGAGTCAGGCCAACTGACTCGCCTGGGCCAGGCCCGATCAGCCCTAGCAGGCCGGCGTGGACACTCCTGGCCGGAAAGCTGCACGTCAGACGGCCTGGCGTGGGCAGCCGTCGAGAGGCCCGAGCAGGTCCGGAGCGATAGTCCATCGACAAGATCGTCTGTCAGCCCTCCCAGGAAGACTTCCTGGTTGCCGGCTCGCCGTTCCCACCGGATCCGCAGGCGTCGGAAGCCGTGCGACCGGTCGGGAGTATGGGAGGCGCTCGATGCGTCAGACCGCGCTCACAGCAGTCGGGCGCGCGCAGCCTCACATCCGGGATCTCAGCACGTCGACCTCACAGCCCGGCGCGAACGGGTCGAAGCCGTGCTCGGTCAGCCAGCGAACCACCAGCAGGCTGCGCAACGACCACCACGCCTGGATCACGTCGAGGTCGACGTCGGTGCCATAGCCGGCGACGACGTCGTCGAGGTGCTCCTCGTGTCCGAGCGTGAAGGTGGCGAGGTCGTACAGGGCGTCACCCTGGCCCGCCTCGGACCAGTCGATGATGCCGGTGACCTCGTCGCCGTCGACGAAGACGTGCGCGATCTGCAGGTCGCCGTGCGTGAACGCCGGAGTCCACGGCCGCAGCGCGGCCTCGGCGACCTGACGGTTGCGGGTGACCAGGCCGGCCGGCAGGACGCCGTTCGTCACGAGCGACTCGCACTCGTCGTCGAGTTCCGCCGCCAGCGCGCCGACGCTCCGGCCGGCCCGGCCCGGCAGGGGCGGCAGGGGCGCGTCGTGCAGCTTCCGGATGGCGGCACCCGCCGCGGCCCACGCCTTCGGCGACCCGGTCGACGGCCCGCCGAGGCGCCCGAGCGTCGCCCCCGGGAGTGCGGCGAGCGCGAGTACGGGCGGCTTGCGCCACAGGACCTTTGGGGTCGGGACCGGCGCGAGGGCCATCGCCTCGACCTCGACGTCGATGCGCGCCTGATCGGCGTCCACCTTCAGGAACACGTCGCCGACGCGCAGAGTCGCGCGCTCGGAATGGGCGACGACGACTTCGACCTCATCCATGGGCGACCAGTATCCCGGGGCTGATCGCCGACGTCGCCGGGTTTGTCGCGTGCGATGACGCTCGTGATCATTGGGGGGCAGGGCTGGGACGGAGCGATGTCTGGCGCGTTCGCCGAACGGCCCGGTACTGACGTGCCAGCACGCCCAGCAGCGCCGGTACGGAAGGGCGCGCGCCGCCGTCGGCGAGTTCGCCGCCCTTCCGGCTGAGCGCGACCAACCGGAGTTCCTGCACCTGCAGCAGGGCGGTGACGAAGGGGCGTGTCCCCGGTGGCACCAAGCTCACCAGTTGTCCGCTTGCCGACAGACGTGGGCGAGCCAATTCGATCTGTTCCTGGACCAGTTGGCCCAGTCGCGCGCGGACGGCGTCCGTGGGGCCCCGCAGAGCCGCGACGGACAGACCGTGTCGTTCCAGATCCTCGCCCGGGATGCCGACCTGCCCCTGTGCCGCGTCCTCGGCGAGGTCGTCGAGGAAGTCGATGCGCTGCATCGCCTCGATCAGGTCACGGCAGCGCCGCACGAACACCTCGTCCTCCGTGGCGTCCCCACGCTCCAAGAGGCAGACCAGGAGCATGAAGGCGGGTAGTGCGTACCCGTCGACGTAGGACTGCAGTTCGTCCTCGGTGTCGAAGCCCGTGTACTCGACCTCGTGCCGTGCCCCGCGCAGGAAGGCTTCGACGTACTGCCGCAGCTCAGGGCGTCGCGTGGCCGCGTCCCCGAGTGCCCTGAGCGTCGCATCGGTGGTGGTCGCGCCGTCGAGTACCGCACGTGTGGCGGACGTCCACGACTCCAGCGCCGTGCCGCGCGCTTCGCGTGTGCCCGTATCGATGCGCTCGTCCGTCTCGTGCATGAAGGCGACCGCGGCGATGACCGGTGGGTGCAGGCGTATCGGAAGCAGGAGGCGGACGGTCAGGTACTCCGCGGTTCTGAATCGCCTGACGAACGTGCGCTGTTGACGGTACGCGATCCGTAGGTCCGGCTCGGTGATGCCGGTCTCGCGCAGTGTGCGGGCCCACGTGGGCATGTCGCATTCCCTACTCTGTCTCTGACTTCCGGGTCGGAAGTGTCCTGGTGAAGATGACGAGTTCGCCCACGGAGGACGTGGGTGGCCGTTCGTCAGCCGGTCGGCGGAGGCGAACTCTGGTGCAGCCGGGCCGCCTTGGTCGTGAGGTAGCGCTGCTCGGGGATGCTGGTGGTGAGAGCGGCCGCCAGGCGGTAGTGGCGCAGGGCCGGTGTCGGCTCTCCCGCCATCTCCAGCAGGTGGCCCCGTACCGCGTGCGTCCGGTGGTGGCTGGCGAGGGGGCCTCGGCCGTCGGCGTCGAGTCGGTCGAGCAGCGCCAGGGCGGCGGCCGGACCGTCGACCATCGCGAGGGCCACCGCGCGGTTGAGGGTGACCAACGGGCTGCCCGTCACGTGTTCGAGCAACTCGTACAGGCCGTGGATCTGCGGCCAGTCGGTGTCCTGAGCGCGAACGGCGGCGTCGTGCACGGCCGCGACGGCGGCCTGCAACCGGTACGCGCCGGGCCGCCCTCTCTTCGCGAACGTGCCGATGACCAGCGCGGAACCCTCCTGGATCAGGCGGCGGTTCCACAGCGTGCGGTCCTGCTCGGCCAAGGGGACCAGCTCGCCGTGCGGGCCGGTGCGCGCCGGGCGGCGGGCCTCGGTCAGCAGCATCAGGGCCAGCAGCCCGGCCACCTCACCCTCGTCCGGCAGGATCCGGTGCACCTGCCGGGCCAGCCGGACGGCCTCGCCGGACAGGTCGGCACGGTGCAGGACCGAGCCGCCCGAGGCGGTGTAACCCTCGTTGAACAGCAGGTACAGCACGTGCAGTACGGAGCCGAGCCGCGCGGGCCAGTCCGGCGCACCCGGTACGGGCACCCCGAACGGCACCGAGGACGCCTTCAGGCGCTGCTTGGCCCGGCTGATGCGCTGCGCCATCGTCGCCTCGGGGACCAGGTAGGCGGCCGCGATCTGGGCGGTCGTCAGCCCGCCGACGGCCCGCAGGGTCAGGGCGATCGCCGAGGCGGGCGTGAGCGTGGGATGACAGCTCATGAACAGCACCGCGAGAGTGTCGTCGTCGGCCGGGCCCGCAGCGGGAGCCTGCTCCCTCGCGACACGTTCCTCGCGTCGCCGTCGTGCCGTCTCGCCGCGCATCTGGTCGGTGTAGCGGCGCGTGGCGGTCCGCAGCAGCCAGCCGCGCGGGTTGCCCGGCACCCCATGGGCGGGCCAATGCCGGGCCGCGGCGATCAGTGCTTCCTGGACGGCGTCCTCACACGTGTCGAAGTCCCCCAGGCGTTGCGCGAGCGTGCCGAGAACCTGCGGCGCCAGCTCGCGCAGCAGGTCCTCGACTATCGGGCCGTCCGTCACAGGTCGAACGCGATGTCGTTCATGACCTGGCGCACCTCGACCGGCTGCCGCGTCGGAACCCCGCCGGGTCCGGGCACCGCCGAAATCCTGGCGGCTATCTCCAAAGCCCGGGCCTCGGACTCCACGTCGATGACATTGAAGCCGGCCAGAACCTCCTTGGACTCCGGGAACGGCCCATCGGTCACCACCGGCGCCGAAGCTCCGTCCGAGCGCACGATCCTGGCGAGACGCGGGTCGGCGAGCCCGGTGAACTGCACCATCTCACCGCTCGCGACCAGTTCCTTGGTCAACGCCTCGTAGTAGTCGAAGTGTGCCGTGACATCGTCCGGAGCCCACTCGTCCATGGGCTGCTCGAACTCTCCACCGTCGTGGTTGACCAACAACAGGAACTTCGGCACATGAACTCCTCGATCTTCGGCCCGCCCAGTCTGGCGCACTCCCCCTATGAACGGAGCCGCCCACGGGTTCTCTACATCGCCGGAAGAAGATCTTGGGAAGAATCCGGTTCCGCGTCGGGCCGAGCCGCGAACCCGCCGCGTCGCGGCCGCGGTCCGCCGGTCCGCGGGCGTTGTCCGACGGTCCGAGGGCGCGGTCCGTCCCGTACAATTTGGGTCCGAACGATCAACGGAGCGTGCCTGTGCCCGGCCATCGGTCCATCACTGAAGCGGAGAAGCTGGCAGCCGCGAAACTGGGCGGTATTCCGATACACCGCGAGCAGATGGCGGTGGTCGCCAACATCTACCGTGCCGCCTCGGCGGTCCGGCAGCACCTGGAGAACTCGGTGCTGCGCGACGCGGATCTGACCTGGACGTCCTTCGTCGTGCTCTGGGTGGTCTGGGTCTGGGGCGAGTCGGAGACCCGGCACGTCGCCGAGGAGGCCGGGATCTCCAAGGGCACGCTCACCGGTGTCTCACGGACCCTGGAGGGGCGGGGGCTGATGACACGCGCCGGTCATCCCTCCGACGGCCGGCTGAAGCTGCTCAGTCTGACCGACGAGGGCGAAGCGCTCATGGAGCGCCTGTTCCCGCGGTTCAACCAGGAGGAGGCGTTCGTCGCCTCGCGGCTCAGCGACGACGAGTGCCACACCGTCGCCGAAGGGCTGCGGCAGGTCGTGCGCCAGGTCGAGGAGGAGGGCGAGGAACGCCGTCTCACCCTCCTCGACGGTGCCGAACCGGCCCGCCGCCGCAGCGGCCGACGGGCGAAGGGCTGAGGGCCGGGGGGCCGAGGTCCAGGAGCCCCTCGCCCCCACAACCCCGCAACCCCCAGCAGGATCAGCGCCCCTCACCGGCCGCGCCGACCAGCGCGTCGAACAGTGCCTGCTGGACAGGATCCTCGTGCGCGGTGTCCTCCGGATGCCACTGCACCGCGGTGAACCACCCTTCGGCGTCCGGGAGTTCAAGTCCCTCCACGGTCCCGTCCGCGGCGCGTGCGGTGACCGTCAGACCTGAGCCGAGGCGCTCGACCCGCTGGTGGTGATAGCAGGACGCCTCCGTCTTCTGTGCGCCGGTGGCCCGCTCCAGCAGGGTTCCGCGCTCGATGGCCACCGGGTGCACGACGTGCCGGTGTTCGCGCTCGGGGCCGCCCATGTCCTGTTCCAGGGTGCCGCCGAGGGCCACGTTGACGACCTGGAGGCCGCGGCACACGGCCAGCAGGGGGATGCCCAAGTCCATTGTCCGGCGAGCGACTTCGAGGTCGAAGGTGTCCTGGAGGTCATCGACGTCGTAGACGCTGTCGTGGGTGTCGGCGGCTCCGTAGCGGTGGGGAGCAAGGTCGCCGCCGCCGGGGAGCAGAACCCCGTCGAAGCGGGCGAGGCGTGCGGTCACGTCCGTGACGGCGGGATCGGCCGGGTGGATGGTCACCGGTTCGCCGCCGGCCCGCCACAACGCCTCGATCAGGGCGCGGGCGTTGACCTCGGCGGCGTACCGCAGGGCTGAGGTCGTCGCGGAGAAACGGGCCGGAACGGCGATCAAGGGGCGTATCAACGAAGTCCTCCGAGGTTGCCCCAGCCTTCAGGCCGGGTTGGGGATACCTCCCGCTTGTGGGGGAGATTCGGGCTCCTGCGGAGCCGGGCAAGGGAAGTTGAATCGCCGACAGGGCGATTCAGTGTCCGTCGCGGCGGTGCGGTACTCGCCCTTGCCGCGATGGACCATCTCTGAGTTGGGTGACCGCCGACTGGCCCTCGCCTGAAACGTGAGTCAGGCAGCGGCTTCGACAGGCAGGGTGAACGTGATGCAGGCTTTTTTTACGATTCATCCCTCCCGGCACGGTGCCGCGCTGGCAGCATGACGACATGACGACGCCAGATGGTGCGGGAGATACCGTGCACGCCCGGTACACCTATCGCCTTCGCGTGTCGTCCACCGCGCTTGCCCGCCTGGATGCCGAGTGGGCGCGGTGCCGGTGGGTGTGGAACGAGTGCGTGGCCATGTCCCGCAAGGTCCACGGTCTGAACAGGAACGCCGCCGAGAGGGTGACCTGCGGTCCGGCACAGCTCGACAAGATGCTCACCCAGGCTCGTGGTGCGATGGCGTGGCTGCGCGAGGGCAGCTCGGTGCCGCAGCAGCAGATGATCCGGGACTTCGCCACGTCCCGTGCGAAGGCGCTGGGGGACATCAAGGCCCGGCTGCCGATGCGGCAGCGGGCCGGGATGCCCCGGATCAAGCGCAAGCGCGAGGTGTTGGTGTCGCTGAACTACACGCGGCGCGGCTTCCGGGTCAGGGACGGCCGTCTGTACCTGGCTGGCAACATCGCCCTGAGCGTGGTGTGGTCCCGCGACCTGCCCGCCTACCCGACGTCGGTGCGCGTGTACCAGGACAGCCTCGGCCACTGGTACGCCTCGTTCGTCGTGCAGGCCGGCATCGACCCGCTGCCCGCCACGGGACGCACGATCGGCATCGACTGGGGCGTGAAGGAGACCGCCACCACGACCAGCGACGCCCACGACCTCCCGCACCCGCAGCACGGCAGGACCTCCGCGGCGAAACTGGCCCGCTACCAGCGGCAGATGGCCCGCCGCCGGACGCCGAAGAACAGGCCCGACTCCGGCGGCTACCGCAAAGCCCGCAACGCGGCGGCGAAGGTCTCCAAGAAGATTGCCCGACAACGCCAGGACACCGGCCGCAAATGGGCCAAGGCCGTAGTCCGCGACCACGACACCCTGGCCGTCGAGGACTTCCGCCCGAAGTTCCTCGCTAAGTCCACCATGGCCCGCAAGGCTGCCGACGCCGCCATCGGTGCCACCAAGAACGCGCTGATCGAGATGGCCCGCAAGCACGGGCGCATCGTGCACCTGGTCAACCCCGCGCACACCACGATGGATTGCGCACAGTGCGGAGCGAGAGCCAAGCACGCACTGCCCCTTTCTGAACGAACGTATACGTGTACCGCGTGCGGAGCCGCGTCCCCCAGGGACAAGAACTCCGCTCGCGTGATGCTCGTCCGGGCTGGTCTCAACCCGGCTGGTGCTGATCTTGTAAGCCCCGCCACCTGCTAGGTGCCAGGCGAAGTGAGCCAGGAATCCCCCTCCTCAGGGAAGGGGAGGAGTCAAAGCTGGATCCAGGTGGTCTTGAGTTCGGTGTACTTCTCCAGGGCGTGGGCCGACTTGTCGCGGCCGTTGCCCGACTGCTTCATGCCTCCGAAGGGGACGGTCAGGTCGCCCTCCTCGTAGCAGTTGACCCAGACCGTTCCGGCCTTCAGGGCGCGGGAGACCCGGTGCGCGGTCGACAGGTCGGAGGTCCACAGGCCCGCGGCGAGCCCGTACTCGGTGTCGTTGGCCAGCCGTACGGCCTCGTCCAGGTCGTCGAACGCGAGGACCGACAGGACCGGGCCGAAGATCTCCTCCCGGGAGAGCCTCATGCCGGGGTCCACCCGGTCGAAGACGGTCGGTTCCAGGAAGCTGCCGCCGGTGTCGGTGAGGGTGCGGGATCCGCCGGTGCGCAGCCGGGCGCCCTCGGCCAGGCCGGTGGAGATGTGGTCCTGTACGCGGCCCAGGTGCGCTTCGCCGACCAGGGCGCCCATCTCGGTGGACGGGTCGAGGGGGTCGCCGATCCGCAGTTCACGTGCCCGTCGTACGACGGACTCGGTGACCTGTTCCGCGATCGAGGCGTGTACGAGCAGCCGGGAGGGGGCCGTGCACATCTCGCCCTGGTTGAAGAAGATGCCCCAGGCCGCGGTGGCGGCCGCCTTCTCCAGGTCGGGAGCGTCGGGAAGGATGATGTTCGGGGACTTGCCGCCCAGTTCGAGCCATACGCGCTTGAGGTTGGAGTCGGCGGCGTAGTGCAGGAAGTGGCGGCCGACGGCGGTGGAGCCGGTGAAGGCGAGGACGTCGACGTCCGGGTGGAGGCCGATCGCCCGGCCGGCCACCGGGCCGGTGCCTCCCACGACGTTGAGGACGCCCGGCGGCAGTCCGGCCTCGGTGGCGATCCGGCCCAGGAGGAGCGCGGACAGGGGCGAGTTCTCCGAGGGCTTCAGGACGACCGTGCAGCCGGCGGCGAGCGCGGGGGCGACCTTCCAGCCGGCGAGCGTCAGGGGGAAGTTCCACGGCACGACGGCGCCGACGACTCCGGCCGGTTCCCGGGTGACCAGGGCGAGCGCGTCCGCGGGGGTGTGCGGGGACTCGTCGGTGAGTTTGTCGGCGAGCTGTCCGTACCAGCGGAAGGTGTTGATCAGGGCGCGCAGTTCGATGGCGTACGCGTCGGTGATGGGCTTTCCCATCTCCAGGCTGACGGTGAGCGCGAGGTCGGCCCGGCGCTCCTGGAGGAGGTCGGCGATGCGCAGCAGCATGGTGCCGCGTTCGGCGGGCGCGAGGCGCGGCCAGGGGCCGGTGTCGAAGGCGCGGCGGGCGGCGGCGACGGCGGCGTCGACCTCGGCGGTGCCCGCGTCGGCGACGCGGGTGAGCACCTGGCCGTCACGGGGCGAGACGGCGTCGAAGGCGGCTCCCCCGCCGTCCTCGTCGGCGCCGTCGATGTGATGGGCGCCGGAAAGGTCCAGGGACTTGGCTCGGAGCAGCCACTCCGCGTGGGTGACGTCCGTCATGCGGGGCCTCCAGAAAGTTATTTGAACCCAAACGATAAGGTGGGCGCGGAGCCTGGGCAAGGGCTCCTTGCACCGATCCGGCAGGTCCGCGGGCACCGCGGGGAAGGGAGCCTCACCGTGCGAGCGCTCGTCGTCCAGCACGACCACGTGACGGAACCGGGGCTGGTCGGAGCCCGGCTGGAGGAGCGCGGTTACGACCTCACGGTCATGACGGTCGTGCCCGAGCACCGGCATCACGCGCCGGACGTCGAGTTCGACTTCTTCGGGACGGAGACCGGCCTGGGTGTGCAGTTCCATCCGGGGATCACCACGGCGATGGTGCGCGGCCGGATCGAGGCCGGCGGAGCGGAGCAGCGCGTACGCCACGGTGTGGACCCCGGCGGACTGCCGGCGCGGAGCCGGGCCATGGAACCCATGGCCCGGGCGAACGCCCGCCGGCTGGTCGACGGTTTCCTCGGCCGGGCGGCGGACCGGGCCGGCTGACCGGCCCGGCGTGTGTCAGCCGCCGGCGGCACCGGCCTTGTCACGGGTGAGCCGTGCCGCCATGAGGCCCAGGACGAGGACGGCCGGGACGGTCAGCTCGAGCACGAGGGCGGTGCTGCCCTCACCCCCGATGAGCGTGGTGAAGTTCTGGACGATCAGCCAGATCGCCCCGGCCACGCCGAGGGCTCCCAGGGAGGGAGCGATCAGGGTGTTCCAGGGCCGGGTGTCCAGGCGTTCGCGGCGGAAGAAGGCCACCACGGAGACCGACGTCAGCAGGTACAGCGCCATGATGCCGAGGACGGCCACGCCGCTGCCCCAGGAGAACAGGGTCACCACGGGGTCCTTGCCGGCCAGCGCGAACGGGACCACCAGCAGGACCGCGATGGCCGTCTGGACCCAGCCGGCCGCGCTGGGCGAGTGCCGGTGGTTGATCGACGACAGCTTGCGGGGCAGCAGTCCGTCGCGGCTGAGCGAGAACAGGTAGCGGTTGGCGGAGTTGTGGAAGGCGAGGATGCCGGCGAAGAGGGAAGTCGCCAGCAGGACGGGCAGGACGTCGTTGACCCAGGTGCCGAGCAGGTCGGCGATGGGCGCGAAGACGAAGCTCGTCGAGTCGCCGCTCTCCAGGGCCTTGCCGGCGGCCCCGGACACCTTCGAGGGTCCGTAGGAGGAGACCAGCATCCAGGAGGCGAACCCGAAGAAGCCGGTGACGAAGGCGACGGCCGCGTAGGTGGCCCGCGGGACGGTCTTGCGGGGTTCGCGCGCCTCCTCGCCGTAGATCGCGGTGGCCTCGAAGCCGATCATCGACGCCACGGCGAACATCAGGGCCACGCCCGGGGCGCCGTCGAACGCCGCGCTCGGCGAGAAGGACTGTGTGAAGGCCAGGCCCTCGGGCCCGCCGCCCTTGAAGAAGGTGACCAGCGCGAAGACGCTGAGGATGCTGAACTCGGCCAGGACGAAGACGGCCAGCACCTTCGCGCCCATCTCGATGCCCGCACTGCCGAGCACCTGGACGATCACCATCGTGACCAGGGCGCACGCCCACCAGGGCACGTCCACCCCTGTGTAGTGGGCGAGCAGGCCGTTGACGGTCGCCCCGTACAGGCCGTACATGGCGGCCTGGATCGCGCAGTAGGCGAACAGCGCGATCCCCGCGCTGCCGGTCCCGACGGTCCGGCCGAGCCCCTTGCCGATGTACGTGTAGAAGGCGCCGGCGTCCACGACGTGCCGGCCCATCGCCACGAAGCCGACGGAGAAGAGCAGGGTGATCAGACCCGCCACCACGTAGGCGGCCGGTGCCCCCGCGCCGTTTCCGATGCCGACGGCGATGGGAACGGCGCCCGCGACACCGGTCAGCGGTGCCTGGGCGGAGAGGACGAAGAAGAGGATGCCCAGAACGCCGAGCGAGTTGGGCTTGAGCTTGCCTGCTGTGGGGGCGTCGGGCGCGGTCTGGTTCACGACCGCCGTCTGACTGTCCACTCGGATCACCTGCCAGTGAGGAAAGAGGGATTCGTTTCAGGCCAAACGAGTTGCCTCATACTGAGCTGGAACTATCCGTTTGACAAGGGGTTGCGGCCGGTTTCCTGCCCGAACGCGACAGGCCCCGGACGACAGGCGTCCGGGGCCTTGGAACACGCGGGTCGCAACGTCAGTCGCGGCCCTCGGCGTCGGTGTGCCGCCGGGCCTCCAGCAGCCGGAGCAGCGAGCGCAGTTCCTCGATGGCGGCGTCGGTGACCTCGGGGCCGCCGAAGACGAGCTGGTGCAGGACCAGGCCGTCGAGG
This sequence comes from Streptomyces sp. NBC_00328, assembly GCF_036139655.1. Taxonomy (NCBI): domain Bacteria; kingdom Bacillati; phylum Actinomycetota; class Actinomycetes; order Kitasatosporales; family Streptomycetaceae; genus Streptomyces; species Streptomyces sp. NBC_00328. The sequence continues at coordinate 9,169,113 of NZ_CP108013.1, read as the reverse complement.
GCGGCGAAGACGAGCCTGGTGAGCGGCTGGCCGGCACCGTCGGGCAGCATGCGGGACAGCTCGCGTCCGGTGGCGTCGAAGTACTCGTCGTACAACGCGCGCAGATGCGGGAGCAGTTCGGGGCGGCGCCTGGCTTCCAGGAGCAGCTCGTACTGGAACGACTGGATGTCCGGATCGGCCGTGACCATCTCGGACACTCCGACCGAGAAGTCCTCGACCTTGCCGGTGCCGGGCTCCAGCGCGCTGGTGTTCAGGGAGGTGCGGATCGCGTGCGCGACCGCCTCCTCGATGAGCGCGTCGCGCGAACCGAAGTGGTGCACGACCAGCCCGTGCGTGGTGCCCGCCTCCTCCGCCACGGCCCGGTAGGTGAGCCGTCGCAGCCCGCCCCTGGCCACGACGCGTACGGCGGCATTGAGCAGGGCTTCGCGGCCCTCTCCGTAGTTCATGCGCCGACGCGGCTTGCGGCCCTCAGGCGTCTCGGCGGTTTCGGTCATGGTCCCGACCCTACCCGCCTGCTCAAGGGGCCCGGGGCGGACCGGCGCGGGCCCTTTGGTGGTGCCCGCGCCGGACTCCGCGCGCCGCGCGCCGGAGCGGTCCGCCGGGCGGCTCACGCCGTCCTGGCCTGCGCCGCGCCCTCGTGCGGCGGGCATCAGCGCCGGGGCGGACGGATGCCGCGGAACTCCCAGTCCCCGCCGAGCGCGGTGGACAGCACCTCTTCGGACTCGGTGGGCTGGGCGCCCACGTCGGTGCGGATGGGGGTCGGGCCGGTCACGATGTGGTTGGTGAGCCGTCCCAGGCCCTCGACCTCGACCTCGACGACGTCACCGGGCTGTACGGGGCGGGAGTTGGCCGGGGTGCCGGACAGCAGGACGTCGCCGGGGTAGAGGGTGATGGTGCGGGCGATGTCGGCGACGAGGTAGTGCATGTCCCACTGCATCTCGTCGGTCGAACCGTCCTGCACCACCTCGCCGTTGACGTACGTGCGCAGGCTCTTGCCGCGGAAGTCCCAGTCGGTGACCAGGCCGGGGCCGAGCGGGCACAGGGTGTCGGAGCCCTTGACGCGGAGCATGGACCCGGCGTCGGTGTCCCGGAAGTCGTGCAGGCCGTAGTCGTTGGCGACGGTGTAGCCGGCGATGTACTCCCCCGCCTCGGCCGCGGAGATGTTGCGTGCCGTCCTCCCGATGACGATGGCCACCTCGCCCTCGTAGTTGAGCCACTTGCAGCCCTCGGGGCGGACGATGGCGCCCTTGTGGGAGTTGAGGGCCGAGGTCGGCTTGTGGAAGTACGTGGGAGTGGGCGGGAGTTCGATCCCGAACTCGTCCACGCGGCTGCGGTGGTTGAGGTGGACGGCGATCACCTTGGAGGGCACGACCGGGGGCAGGTGCTGTGCCTCCTCGGTCCTGACGCGGCGGCCGTCACCGGCGACGAGTTCGTCCCCGTCGACGGTGACCTGGACGGCGGCGCCGTCGAGGAGGATGCGGCGGTATTCGGGCATGGCGGCTTCCTAGGAACGTCGGTGCGGGTTGTGGGGTGCGACGGCCGCGGGTGTTCCCGCGCCGGTCCAGCCGTCGGCCGGGCGGTCGAACCAGAGGTGGACCTGGCCGGTGCCGATCGAGTTCTCGTACTCGCCGTACTGGCGGGCCGTGGCGACGCAGGCCTGTTCGCCGAGGGCGCCGGCCATCATCAGGTAGTGGAAGAACTTGGCCTCGGGCTTGTACTTCCAGAACTCGTCCATGGTGTCGAGGACCTTGTCGTGGCGGCCCTCCTTGAACCAGGCGATGCGCTCCTCGTCGGCCGCGCGCGCCTCGGGGGTGAAGATGTGCGCCGGGTCGCCGGACTCGTGGTCCCGCAGTTCGCGCAGCGGCCAGAAGGTGTGCGAGAGGGCGCCCGAGGCGATGAGCAGCACCCGGCGGCCAGGGGTGGCGGCGATGCCGTCGGCGAGGGCCCGGCCCAGCCGCAGATGGTCCTCCATGTCGCCGGTCTGGCACACCCCGATGGTCACCCACCGCTTGTCGGGCAGCCCCTCCCCGAGGAACTTCCAGAGGTTGATGGTGGCGTAGTAGACCGGCAGGTACTCGTCGTCGATCGCGGTGATCCAGGTACCGTGCTTGTCCGCGAACCTGGCGATGTTGTGGGCGAGTTCGGGGTCTCCGGGGTAGTCGTACGGCATCCGGCACATGCCGCGCGGCAGTTCCTCGGAGGTGAACAGGCCGGCCCGGCGCGGCTGGGCGGTGGCGACGAACTCGACGGTGGTCGCCCAGTGCGAGTCGAGCACCACGACGGTGTCGTAGTCGTCGCGTTCGAAGACCTCCCGGCGAAGCTGTTCCAGACCGGTGACGAGGGTGATCTCCTTGCCCTCGTTCAGCTCCAGCCGGATCTCCTCGGGGAGCACGATGGTGGGGACGTGGGCGAGCAGCCCCGCCCCGACGATCTCACCCATGGTTCTTCCATCCCTTCGGCGCGGTCACGGTGTTCTTCAGGTCGCAGTAGAAGTCGAAGCTCCAGGTGCCGCCTTCCCGGCCGACGCCGGAGTGGCGGGAGCCGCCGAAAGGCGCCTGGAGGTCGCGTACGAAGAAGCAGTTGACCCAGACCGTTCCCGCGACGAGCCGTTCGGTGACGCGTGCGGCGCGTTCCCGGTCGCCGGTGGCGAGGGTGGCGGCGAGCCCGAAGCGGGTGTCGTTGGCGAGCTGGACCGCCTCGTCCTCGGTGGTGAAGGTCTGGAGGGTCAGGATGGGTCCGAAGACCTCCTCCTGGACGATCTCGGAGTCCTGGGCGACGTCGGCGAGGAGGGTCGGCGCGTAGTACTGGCCTTCTCCGCGGTGGCCGCCTATGACCGCGCGGGCGCCCGCGTCGACCGCGCGCCGCACGAAGCCGTCGATCTTCTCCAGCTGACGCTCGTGGATGTTCGGGCCGATGTCGGTGGCCTCGTCGCGCGGGTCCCCCTGCACGATGGCCGCGGCCTTCTCCGCGAACCGGCGGGTGAACTCCTCGGCGACGGTCTCCTCGACCAGGATGCGGGTGGCTGCGAGACAGACCTGGCCCGCGTTGTCGTACTGCTCGACGGCGAGGTCGACGGCAAGGTCGAGGTCGGCGTCCGCGAAGACCAACAGGGGCGACTTGCCGCCGAGTTCGAGGCTGAGCGGGGTGAGGTTCACGGCCGCCGACTGCGTGATCCGCTGGGCCGTCGGCACGGAACCGGTGAAGCTGATGCGGCGCACGTCGGGGTGCGAGGTGAGGGCGTCGCCGATCTCGGAGCCGTAGCCCTGGACGATGTTGAGGACGCCGGCGGGCAGTCCGGCCTCGGCGGCGATGTCCGCGAGCAGGGAGGCGGTCAGCGGGGTCCACTCGGCGGGCTTGAGGACGACCGTGTTGCCGGCGGCGAGGGCCGGGGCGACCTTCCAGGTCGACAGCATCAGCGGGGCGTTCCAGGGGGTGATCAGCACCGAGGGGCCGGCCGGGTCCCAGCTGACGTGGTTGGTGTGGCCGCGGGTCTCGAAGTCCTCGTGGTCCAGCTCCAGGAGCCAGTCGGCGAAGAAGCGGAAGTTGTGGGCGACGCGCGGCATCACGCCCCGGCGGTGCGAGCGCAGCAGAGCGCCGTTGTCGGTGGTCTCGACGATCGCCAGGTCCTCGATCCGCTTCTCCACGCCGTCGGCGACGGCGTGCAGGATGCGGGCGCGTTCGGCGCGGGAGGTGGCGGCCCAGGCGGGAAAGGCGGCCTTCGCGGCGGCCACGGCCGCGTCGACCTCCACCTCGGTGCCCCGGGAGATCTCGCCGAGGACGCTTCCGTCGATCGGCGAGACGTCGGTGAACGTCTCGGCGGAGGCGACGCGTTCGCCGCCGATCCAGTGCCGGGTGTCGACGGCGACCCCGGCCACCGTGAGGGTGTGCTCGGTCATGTCCGGACTCCAAGTCCTGTGGTGGGTAGGGGGGTCACTCGGCGCCGGAGGTGCCGGACTCCAGAAGTCGTCCGCCGTCCCAGACGACACCGACCTGCCGGTAGTAGGCGGCGATCGGCTCGCGGATCTCCAGTCGGGCCAGCTCCTCGGTGGGCGCCTCGAACAGCTCCAGATCGGCGTCGCCGACCCAGGCCTGTCCGCCCTCGAAGGAGGCCGCGCCCGTCTCGATCAGTTCGTCGAGCGCGAGGCCCTTGCCCTTCTCGACGGAGGGCAGCCAGCGGTGGTGGGCCATGGGGTGGGCGTTGACGAAGCCGTTGGTCTCGGACGGCTCCCTCAGGGTGACCACGGCCTGGGCCAGGCGCCGGTCGGCGGCGGCGAGGGTGGCGCCGAAGCGGGCGCCGGCCTCGATGCGCGGGGCCGGGCCGTAGGGGTGCGGGCGGGTCTGGTGGATCGAGCCGAGCTTCTTCGGGTAGCCCTGGTGCAGTCCGCGGGCGATGGCGAAGTCCTTGTCGACCCAGATGTACACGCAGCGGGTGTAGGTCTGCCCCCGGTACTTGCAGCGGACGACCGCGAACGCCTCCTTGTACTGGGCGAGGACCGGGTCGAGCAGTTCGTCGCCGGAGCCGGAGCAGGACTGCCAGTCGGCCCAGATCATCGCGACCGCGCCCGGGTCCTCGTCGGCCAACTCCAGTGGTTCGGGCAGCAGTTCGCGCACCCGTGCGGGATCGGTGCGGTACTCGACGGTGAGCAGGTCGCCGGAGTAGCGCCACGGCGGGGACGGGACGAGCGACGAGGTGCCGCCGGCCGTCTTGGGGTGGAAGAAACCACGGACAGGGGACATAGCGGGGATTCCTAACGCTTCGTTACGCGGTGAGGGCAGGCTGCTTGAGCAGCTGGGCGCGGTAGCGGGCCGCGCGCATCGCGGCGGACTGGCCGCCGAGCGCCACGACGCCGACCAGCAGGCCGCCGGCGTGGTAGCCGACCACGACGTCGCCGTCCGGGTCGCCTTCGAGGATCCGCACGTCGTCCTTGCCGAGCAGCGGCGAGCCGAAGGACTGGAGCCGGAAGTCGTGCTGGTCGCTCCAGAACGTGGGCAGCGGCGCGAAGGGGGTCAACTCGGCTTCCGTGCCGCCGAGATGGGCGGCGAGGACCTTCGCGGCGTGCTTGGCGGTGTCCGTCGGGATGGACCAGTGCTCGACGCGGCGGGGTACGCCGTCGTAGCGGGCGTTGGGGAAGCGGGCGACGTCGCCGACCGCGACGGCCTCGGAGCGTCCGCCGACCCGCAGGTGCTCGTCCGTGAGGACTCCGTCGGACAGGTCGAGTCCGTTGCCGTTCAGCCACTCGGTGTTGGCGACCGAGCCGACCGACTCCACGACCACGTCGGCCGCGAGGACCGTTCCGTCGCCGAGGACTACTCCGGTGACCCGCTGGTCGCCCTGGAACCCGGCGACTCCGGTGCCGAGCGCGAAGCGTACTCCGCGCTCCTCGTGCCGCTTGAGCAGCGCACCGCCCAGCAGGTCGCCGAGCGGACCGGCCATGGGCAGCGGCAGGGGGTCGACGACCGTGACCTCCGCCGCGCCGAGTCCTACGGCGGTGGCGGCGACCTCGCAGCCGATGAATCCGGCACCGACGACCACCACCCGTGCTCCGGGCCGGATCAGCGCGTCGCGCAGGATCTGGGCATCGGCGAGGGTGCGGACCGTGTGGCGCCCGATGAGCGGGCCGGGGCAGCGCAGCCGGCGGGGGCGCATTCCGGTGGCGACGACCAGTCCGTCGTACGAAAGCCGTTCGCCGTCGGCGAGTTCGACCACGCGCTCGTCGAGGCGGGCCGTCGCGATCCGCGTTCCGAGCCGCCATTCGACATCGGCGGCGGCCGCCTTCGGGGTGAAGGCGAGGGACTCGAACGAGGCCTTGCCCGCGAGGACTTCCTTGGACAGCGGAGGCCGGTTGTAGGGCATGTGCGGCTCGTCGCCGACGACGGTGACCTCGCCGGTCCAGCCCGCCGCGCGCAGTTGTTCGGCGGCGCGCAGGCCGCCCATGGAGGCGCCCGCGACGACTACGCGTGCGGTCATCGGGATCAGCCCTCGATCCGGATGGCCTGGAGCGGGCACACGTCGGCGGCTTCCTCGACCTCGTCGCGCAGCGCCTCGTCCACGTCGGAGACGTAGGCGAGGTGGCCGTCGTCGTCCATCGAGAAGACGTCGGGGGCCGCGAAGACGCACTGGCCGTGGTCCTGGCACTTGATCATGTCGACGACGACCTTCATGGCCGGTCCTCCTGTGGATACGGGCGTCGGAGCAGGGAGGGAAGGGAAAGTGAGGGGCCCGACCGATGCCGGACCGGGCCCCTCGGCCAAAGGGAAGCGAAGCCGCCTCCCTGACTCGTTTGGCTTCAAACAACATAGGAAGCCGTTCGACCCTGGTCAATACCTGTCCAGGTGGATAAATTCTTACCGCCACCCTCTTGCGGGACCGCAACCCGCCTCATACCGTTCGGACTCAAACGACCGACTCGGGGTTCGACGGGGTTCGACCTGAGGATGTCGTTCGGAGCAGTTCGGATCAGGCCGCGGGGTCTGGTGCCCGGGGTGCCTCCCACGCCTTCCGGCCTGTGGGAACGCCTCTCCACGGCGCATCCTCATCCGCCTACGGGACGTACTCGGATGAGGCCACGACGCCACGAGGTGCCGCCGCCCCGGGCGCCGCGGAGCCGGACTGTTCCGAGCGGCACCCCCGCCTCCCCCGCACCCCGGCTCCCGTTCTCTGCACACCACGCGTCCCCGGCCTCAGGCCACCGGGACATCCCACCCTTCCGCCAAGGAGACAACGGTGAGCGCATCCGACACCCCAGACGTCCGCCGGCACATGGAGCGGCTCGCCGCCGAGGGCGTCGACGTGGTCAGGGTCGTCTATCCCGACCTGATCGGCACCGACCGCGCCCGTGACGTCCTGCTCGGCCACCTGCCCTCGGCCTGCGAGCACGGACTGGCCTTCTGCCGCGCCGTCTACCACACCACGCCCCAGGGCGACGTGGTCCCCGTCGCGGGCGGCCTGGACGCCGGCCTGCCCGACGTGTCCGTACGCCCCGACCTGTCCACGGCGGCCGTACTGCCGTGGGAGCCCGGGGTCGCGACCTGCCTCGGCGAGGTCACCGACCCGGCGACCGGGGGCCCCGCCCCGGAATCACCGCGCGACCTGCTGCGGACCGTCCTGGCCCGGTGCGCCGAGCAGGGTCTGCGCCCGGTCGTCGGCCCCGAGCTGGAGTACTTCCTGCTGGAGCCCGCCCCCGGCACCCCCACCGGCTGGCGCCGCTCCCCCGAGGCCACCGGAGCCGTCTACACCGCCGGGCTGCGGGCCGACCCGGGCAACCACCTGCTGCGCACCCTGCGCCGGCTGCGCGACCTGGGCCTCGGCGTCGTCACCGGCAACCACGAGTTCGACGGCGGCCAGTACGAGATCAACCTGACCCACTCGGCGGCCCTGGACGCGGCCGACCGCGCCTTCCGCTTCAAGGCCGCCGTCAAGGAACTCGCCCGTCTGGAGGGCAACCTCGCCACCTTCATGGCCAAGCCCTTCGGCGACGCCGGCGGCTCCGGCTTCCACCTCCACCTGTCCTGCGACGACGCCGAGGGCCGCAACGCCTTCGACGACCCGTCGGGCGCGTACGGCCTCTCGGCCACGGCCCGCCACGCCATCGCGGGCATCCTCGCCCACGCCCCCGCGCTCGCCGCGCTCGCCAACCCGACCGTGAACTCGTACAAGCGCTTCGGACCCGACACCCTCGCGCCCTGGCTGATCGACTGGGGGCTCGACAACCGCAGCGCCATGGTGCGCATCCCGCCCGAGCGCGGCTCGGGCGCCCGCCTGGAGCTGCGGCTCGGCGACGCCAGCGCCAACCCCTACCTGCTGGTCGCCGGGACCATCGCCGCCGCGCTCCTCGGCGTCCTGGCGGGCGAGGAGCCGGAGGCGCCCCTGGAGGGCTACGGCTACGACACCGCGCGCTCCGCCCTGCTGCCCACGAGCCTGGCCGCCGCGCTGGACGCGCTGGAGGCGGACACCGCCCTGACCGACATCCTCGGCAAGGACTTCACCTCCTCCTTCCTCACCTACAAGCGGGACGAGGTCGAGCGCTTCGGGCGGCACGTCACCGACTGGGAGTTCACCGAGTACGCCTACCACCTGTAAACCCTCGAAGCCCGGCCCAGGAGAACCACCATGACCAGCCCCACCGTTCCCGCCACGCCCACCACCCAGGCCGAACTGCGCGCCGCCCTCGCCGAGCCGCTGCCGCTCGAAGAGGTCGACCTCGCGAACCTCGACAACTTCGCCGACGGCATCAAGCCCTGGCGCATGTTCCACACCCTGCGCCACGAGGACCCGGTGCACTGGCAGCCCGAGGAGGCCCCCAACTCCGGCTTCTGGGCGGTCACCCGGCACGCGGACATCGCCACCGTGGACCGCGACGCGGAGACCTTCACCTCTTCGAGGTTCGTCAATCTCGAAGAGGTCGACGACGACCAGATCAAGAAGCGGGCGTCCATCCTGGAGCTGGACGGTGTCCGGCACCGCGCGATGCGCAGCGTCATCCAGCGCCAGTTCGGCGCGAGCGTCATCAACAGCTACGGCGACTTCCTGCGCGGTCTGACGGCGCAGACCCTGGACGCCGCCCTGGCCAAGGGCACCTTCGACTTCGTCGCCGACGTCTCCGCCGACTTCCCCATCAACGTCCTCGCCCGCCTCCTCGACGTGCCGCCGGAGGACAACCAGCAGCTCATCGACTGGGGCAACCGCATCATCGGCAACACCGACCCCGACTACGCGGACGTGCTGCTGCACAGCGCGGAGAGCGACAAGTACCGCGATCTGCCGTTCCGTTCGCCCGCCTCCCTCGAAGTCTTCGAGTACGGGCGCGAACTGGCCCGGCAGCGCCGCGGCGGCAACGGTACGGACCTGGTCTCCCAGCTGGTCAACACCGTTCCGCGCGACGGGATCCCGCTCTCCGCGCAGGACTTCGACAACTACTTCCTGCTTCTGGTCGTCGCCGGCAACGAGACCACCCGCCACACCATCTCGCACTCGATGCTGGCGCTCCTCCAGCACCCCGAGCAACTGGCCCGCCTCAAGGACGACCCGTCCCTCATCCCGGGCGCGGTCGAGGAGTTCCTGCGCTGGGCCTCCCCCGTCTACCACTTCCGCCGCACCGCCACCCGCGACGTCGAGCTCGGCGGCAAGCAGGTCAAGGAGGGCGACAAGGTGGTGATGTGGTTCGCCTCCGGCAACCGTGACGAGGAGGTCTTCGGCAACCCGTACGACTTCGACGTCACGCGCACGAACAACGATCACATCACCTTCGGCAAGGGCAGCCCGCACCTGTGCCTGGGCAACCTGCTCGCCCGCACCGAGATCCGCATCATGTTCGAGGAGCTGATCCCGAGGATCGCCGACATCAAGCTGGCCGGCGACGCGCCCCGCGTCCTGTCCAACTTCGTCAACGGCATCAAGAAACTGCCGGTCGAGGTCACGCTCGCCTGACGGAAGTGGCCCGCGGACGCACTCCGCGACACGCGCCACGGCTGTCCCCCGCCCAGCCGGGCGGGGGACAGCCTCCGGAGACCCGAACTCGTCGTCAGTGGTCCGTAACCAGGTGGAGCCGGCCGAAGCCACCGCCGGGCGGCGGGCCCGACGGGGAGGCACTCGCCGTGGCGTCCGCCGGACCTGTCTGTTCCGCCACCCGGTCCGGGAACACCGTCTCCCGGGCGAGGAAGGCGAGTTGGGCACGCTTCTCGGGGAGGTGGACGTCGGGAAGGTCGACCTCCGGCAGAACGACCACCGGGCCCGGGGTGAAGCCCTGGCGGCGGAAGCGGGCGATGGCTCTCTCGTTGCGTACGTCGGGGTCGACCACGACGCGGTCGCGGTCCAGGCCCAGCAGGACGTACGACGCCGCCGCGCTCAGCAGTGCCGTGGTCCAGCCGGGACGCCCGCCTCCGGGTCCGGCCGGCGCCATCAGCAGATGGACGCCGATGTCACCGGGTTCGACCGGGTAGCACGCGCCGACCCGGTCGGCCGCCGGTTCGTACGTCTGCAGCAGCGCGACCGGCTCGCCGTCCTTCACGAGCAGGTGGGCGTGGTGGGTGTCGAGTGTTTCCATGTGGGCGTATATCGCGATGACCTGATCCTCGGCCAGGTCTCTCATGCCCCAGAAGGCCGCCCTGTCCGCGTTCACCCAGCCGTGGATCACCGGGCCGTCGAGCCGCGCGTCCAGGGCCAGGACACGGACGGCGCCGTAGCCGTCGACGAACTGCTCGTGCAGGGCCGCTCGCGTGGCGTATGTGTCGGACATCGGTCTCCCTCGTTCAGCCGGCGACAGTCGTGACCCGGCGGTTTCCTGTGACCCTCCTGTGCGCCACTCGGTCATATTAGGTTAGGCTCACCTAATTAAACGCCAGGGTGAAGTCGTACCGGAAGGTGAGCAGGCAATGGGGCAGGCACAGGGGCGGGGTTGGGAAGGCGCGGTTCTCAAACTGCTGCGTGCGAAGGACTACGTGTTCACCGTGACGGGCTCGGAGGACGTCACCGCGGAGTACCGCCGGCTGCACTTCACCGACGGAGGCATGCTCGCGGTGACCGGCGTCCACCCGACGATGTGGGTGCGGCTGTGGTTCGACAACGCGGGCCGGCCCCACCAGCGGGCGTACACCCTGGTCGACCCGGATCCGGCGGCCGGCACCTTCAGTCTGGAGTTCGCCCTGCACGAGGGATGCGCGAGCGACTGGGCCAGGGCGGCGAAGCCCGGGGACACCATCGAGGCGACAATCCAGGGCACCGGCTTCGAGCACCCCGAACCCGCGCCCTCACACGTCATCGCCGTGGCCGACCCCGCCTCCCTGCCCGCCCTCAACTCCCTGCTCACAGCACTGGGCCCGGTCCCCGCGACGATCTGGTTCGAGGGCAGCCTGGAGGGCCTGCCGTACCGGGCCGCCACGCACCACGACGTACGGCAGGTGGCGCGCCGGGACGCCGGGCGCGGGCTGGTCGACGAGGTGAAGGTGGCCCTTCCCGAGCTGCTGAAGGACAGTCCTCAGCCGTATGTGTGGATCGCGTGCGACACGGCGACCACGCGCGCGCTGTCGGCACATGTCCGCAAGGAGTTGTCGGTACCCAAGCAGCGGGTCAGCGCGCTCGGCTACTGGCGGGCGAGCTGAGCGCACCCGCGTGACCAGGCACGGCGGGTACGGCGGGTACGGCCAGTACAGCGGGTACCGCAGGTACGGCAACCGGGTCCGCCGTCCGCGCAACCGCCCGGCCGCGACCTGACCGAGCCGTGGGCCGCCCGGCCACCCGCTCCACTGTCCTGGCGCGCCCCGCGCCCGGTACCGCCCGTTCGGCGGCGCTGAACTCGGGGCGTGCCAGGAATCCATCCTTCATGCAGTCCCCCACACGCACCCTCGCCGCCGATCAAGCCGCCGCATCCGGACCCGTCGGCATCGCCCCGCCGGTAGCCGCACAGCCCGCGCCCGAGCGACAGCCGGGCGACGGTCTGGAGGCCCGCCTGGCCGCGGTCAAAACGGAGATGGACGCCCGTCTCGCACAGGCGGCCGTCGCCTACGAGGTCAACACCGCGCACATCGAGACGACCCCGGTCGACTGGTCCCGGATCGGAGCCCCGACGGCTCCCACCGCACCCCTCCCGGCCCCTCCCGTCCCCAGCGCTCCCCCGGGGCTCGCCCCGCACGCCACCCCCGTCGCGGGCCTCCTGCACCGCGCTTCACTGCGGCTGCGGACGGACGGCTGGTGCGCGGGAGCCCTGACCGACGACGACGGCCGCCTGTGTTCGCTGGGCGCGATCCTCAGGGAGTCGGGCGGTGACCGCCCTGTCGAGGCACAGGCCATGGCCGTGCTGCTGGAGGCGATCCGCAGACAGTTCGGCCCGCACGTGGAGTCCGTACCGTCCTTCAACGACGCCTGGGGCAACGGCCGCGAGCCGACCCGCATGCTGGAGCAGGCCGCGGTCCTGGCCGACGCACGCGGCCTCTGAAACGCGGACCGACCCGGCGAGGCAGAGCCGCGGTCGCCGTCAGCGAGGGCCGGGGCTGCCCCGAGGTCCTCGGTCATGCCCGAGGCGTAGCCGGCCCCAGCACTCTCACCGGAAAGCGGCGATGTGACGGCGGGCCCAGTCGGCGAAGGCACCCGGTTCGCGGCCGAGGATCCGCTCGACGTCGGGGCTGATGCGCACTTCGGCCGGGGTGGGCTCACCGAGGATCGCCAGCGTGGTCTCGACCACGGGCTCGGGCATGAACCCGAGCATCTGCGCGCGGGCCTCCTCGCGGGACAGTTCGATGAACCGGACGGGTTCGCCGAGCGCGTCGGCGATCGCCTCGGCCTGCCGGCGGGGGGTGTCGAGAGCGGGCCCGGTCAGCTCGTAGATCCGTCCGGCGTGGCCGTCCTCGCGCAGGGTGACCGCGGCGACCTCGGCGATGTCGTCCGGGTCGACGGTCGGCAGGCCGATGTCGGCGAACGGAGCCGCGACGGCCCTCCGGGCGCGGACCGACTCGGCCCACGCGTACGCGTTGGAGTCGAAGCCTCCGGGCCGCAGGATCGTCCAGGCCAGTCCTGATTCCCGGACCGCGTCCTCGATGGAGCGCCCCGTCTCCCCGTGCGAGGCCGACCCGGGTCGGGTCGCGACTCCCTGGGAGGACAGCAGGACGACCCGCCCGACCCCGCCGGCCTTGGCGACGTCGAGGATGTCCCGTGGGCTCAGCAGGTGCGCGCCGGGTCCCCCGTTCTGCAGGAACAGCGCGTCGGCTCCGTCGAACACGGGCCGAAGGCTCTCAGGATCGGCCAGGTCGGCCCGCGCGTACCCGACGCCCTCCGGCACATCCGCGTCCGAGATTCCCCGGGATGTCGCGGTCACCCGCACACCGTTTGCCGCAAGGGTCCGGACGAGCGATCGGCCGACGTTGCCGGTTGCCCCCGTCACTACGAACATGAACAACTCCCGTGTCGATTCAGCATGGTTGTCGCGCCCGAGTGGGCGGGACCGTCGCGGAGAGCTGTTCTCCGGGCGACACGGGGACGCTAACAGCGTGGATATAGTAGGTACCTAGAGGAAAGCGACTATCCCTAGGGGTGCTCATGGCCGGCAACACCGACTGGGTGGCAGCCGATGCGGCCGACCCTCAACTCGCCTGTCCGACCAGTGCGGTTGTGGACATCGTGTTCAGCCGGTGGACCACACCGATCCTGTGGACCCTCAACTCGCACGGCCGACTGCGTTTCGTGGAGCTGGAACGACGGATCGGCACGATCACGCCGAAGGTGCTGACCCAGCGGCTGCGGCAACTGGAACGCGACGGCATGGTCGTCCGTACGTACCACCCGGAAGTCCCTCCTCGGGTCGAGTACGACATCACCGAGCTTGGCCGCAGCCTGGCCCCGCTCTTCGCCCACCTCGCCGGATGGGCCGCCGCCAACCTGGACAAGGTCGAACAGGCCCGGAACGACTACGACACCGACCCACCCCGCTAGTGCCTGTCTGACAAATGATCAACGTCGTGCTGGTTTCGAGCAGCAGGAAATGGCCTTGCTGCGATGGTGGGGGTCAGCGATGCTGGACTGGTGCCAGGGCAGAGGAAGAGGAAACGTCAGAGGCAACGTCAGCAGCAGGACGAGGCGCGACGGGCGGCCGCTCGCTTCGCGCCTGACGCGGGTCGCTGGGAGGTGCTCTTCGAGACTCAGGACGAGTCGCAATGGCGTGCTCACATCCACCGTCTCCGAGCCTCGGACACGCAAATCGACTGGACGGCGGTGCGGGCGGACATGTTCTGTGGGCGCCTGGTGCAGGCGACTACCTTCCGGCTGAGCCTCTTCGTGCCGAACTTCGCGCCTGATTCAGGCCAGGGATCGCCCGATAATTGATCTTGTGGCTGGTAGGGCTGAGTTGACTGACGCGGCGTGGGAGCGAATAGAACCGCTGGAGCAGGTCCAGGTCCGCGACGATGCCGTGGGCCTGGTGGAGTGGACCGTCGCCGTCGACTCCACGATCAACCGTGCTCACCAGCACGCCGCCGGCGCCCGCGAAAAGGGGCCACAGACGGGGATGAACTGGAAGATCCGGGCAGCTCACGGGCGCGTCAGGCCCTCGGCCGGTCCCTCGGCGGACTGACCACCAAGGTCCACCCCGGCCGTCGACGGCCGGGGTCCGCCGCTGTCCATCGTGCTCACGCCCGGCAACGTCAACGACGCCACCACGTTCGTCCAGGTCCTCAACGGGATCCGCATCCCGCGCGCCACAACGGGCCGGCCGCGCACGACACCAGACCGCGTGCTGGGCGACAAGGCCTACTCCAGCCGGGCGATCCGCCACCTGCTACGGCGCCGGGGCATCGTCGCCACGATCCCCGAGCGCCGGGACCAGGCCGCCAACCGCCGACGGCGCGGAACCTCCGGTGGTCGGCCACCCGCCTTCGACCGGACCGCCTACCGCGATCGCAACGTGGTCGAACGATGCTTTGCTCGCTTGAAGCAGTTCCGCGCGACCGCCACCAGATTCGACAAACTCGGCGACCGCTACCGCGCCGGACTCGTCCTGACCTCCCTTGTCCTCTGGCTCCGTGAACCCGCCAGGTGATCATTTGTCAGACACGGCTTAGTGCCCCGGCAGCGGGAGAGTTCGACCCGGGTACGTCCTTCGTCGGCGGGCCGCGTCGGCGGATGGGTCCGGGAGCACTGAGCCCCGCCCCCGGAAGCCGACCTGCACTGCCGCCCCGGAACGCGCGTTCCGGGGCGGCAGCAGGGCTCCAACGAGCCGACGGGTTACGGGACTTGACTGATCGTCCAGCCCCTCGCGAGCTCCGCTACGACACCGAAGGCCCCTCGACTTCGCGCCGCCTGGCGGTCAGCGCCCTTGCCAGCACCTTGTCCCGGAACGGGTTCGCGGGACTCAGGGCCGTCGCCACCTCCACCGCCTCGTCCAGCAGAGCCATCCGCTGCTCAGGCAGGTCCCGCACCAGCGGCGAGGCGCAGGCCTCCACCAGCACGTACGCCAGCTTCGACCCGTACACCTCCGGCTCGACCGGTGTCAGGGTCCGGTAGATCCACAGCCCCGCGACCCCTCGCACCACCCGCTTGTTGGCACTCAGCAACATGACCCTCGCCCGCATAACCATGTCCTGATCCATCAATCCCCCTCGCTCCACCACTCCCGGGCCGCCCCGGCACACGACGGGACAGCACAACGAACGCGCCGGCAGCCCGACATGGGCGCCGGCACGCATGCCGGTGAGTGGATGACGACGAGTCTGCGGGCAGTCCGGTACCTGTGCCAAGACCGAACGGACGTGCGCTCCGTCCTACCGCGAACGCCCCCCGAGCAGGCATGATGGACCTGACACTCTTCCGGGTGGGCCGACCCCCAGGCCGACGGTGACACCGCCGGGTACCGAGGGAATACTCAGGGCATGGCATTCCTCGTCTTCATGACCTTGCCCGGGCTGGTCATCCTGCTGACCGCTCTGTCCTTCGTCGATCAGCTCCTGCTGCGAGCGAGCAAGGCCGGACTGCTGCCGTGGCGCAACGCGGCACGGCAGGGTCAGATATCGGCGACCGGGTTCGAGCAGTTGCACGCGAGCCTTTCACCGGGCAAACAGACCGAGCTGAAGGAACTCCAGTCGGCTCTGCTGCTGCGCGACGACGAGGAGGACGGGGCACCGCCGAACCGGACGACGGTGGATCTGGACGGAGGAACGGCGGTCATCCGGATGCCCGTCGCCGGCCGGCGGTAGCCCCGCCGCACCGTGCCGGCGTGCTGACCCGCGCCCCGGCGAGCCTTGATGCCGCTGAAGCGGGCCGACGCAGAGCGCGTGCATAGGATCGGCGGCATGGCACTGCGACCTGTTCACGTGATCGTCAAGGCTCTCGACAGCTCGGCGGTCGGCCGCTTCTGGGCGGAGGCGCTCGGCTGGACCGCGTACGACCCCGGTGTGACCACCTATGTCGGACCTCCCGGCGGCCCCGTGTGGCCGGACCCGGTCGTCCTCGGCATCGACGTCGTTCCGGTGCCGGAGCCCAGGACGCCGACGAAGAACCGTGTGCACCTCGATCTCGCCACCACCTCCGCGGCCCAGCAGGCAGAGCTGGTCGAGCGCTTGAGGACGCTCGGCGCGACGCCCGTCGACGTGGGCCAGGGGGACGTGCCGTGGACGGTCCTCGCCGACCCGGAAGGCAACGAGTTCTGCGTGCTGGAGCCTCGGCAGGTCTACCTGGACACCGGGCCGATCGCCGCGGTGGTGGTCGACTGCGTGGATCCGCGGGCCATGGCCCGGTTCTGGAGTGAGGCGACGGACTGGACCCTGCACGAGGTCGCCGACGATCATGCGACGCTGCGGTCAGCCAAGGGCGTCGGCCCGTATCTCGAGTTCGTCCGCACGCCCGACGTGAAGAGCGTGCCGGACCGCGTCCACATCGACCTGTTGCCGTATCCCGGCGACGACAAGGAGGCCGAGGTGGCGCGGCTGCGGGCCCTCGGCGCCACCGATCTGGACGTCGGCCAGGGCGAGGTGCCGTGGACGTGCCTCACCGACCCGGAGGGCCACGAGTTCTGCGTCCTCGCCCTGTCCTGACGCGGCGCGTCGACGGCGCCCGGCATCGGGCCGGGCGGGCATCGAACGAGTCGGACGCGAGCGGGCCGCCGGGCGCCGGTGCTCGCCGGACGCCCACGCCCCACTCGCGTCTCGTCACCGGCCCGGACGCGGCCGACGACGACTCCTCACCAAGTGTGCGCGACGTCGATCACCAGGCGATCGGAGAGCTGCGTCACCCGGAACGGCAGCCGGGCCCGAAGACCGAGTCCCACCTGCGTGACTCCCTCGAAGCTGGCTCCGAACTTCGCGTCCCGGAAGGTCCGGTAGCCGGTCAGGTCGACGCCCGGAAGGGGCTGGCCGCCTCGGCCGGGGTAGGTCACGGTGCCGGTCTCCGGGTTGTACGAAGGTGCGGACACCAGGATCTCGAGGATCGCCCCGCCGGAGACCGGAATGCGAACGCCGGACGGGTCCTGGATGAAGGCGTCGACGTAGTGCACGGTGTACCCGATCGGCGTGGTGCCGGCGGTGGGTACGTCGAAGACCACGCGGTCGTAGCAGTCGTGCTGACCGGTCCTGATGTCGGTCAGTGACCCGTTGTCGGCGTCCGCCGCGGTCTTCGGAAGGCTGCCCCAGCCGGTCGGACACGCGACCGCCGCCGTGGCCGCGCCCGCCGGCGTGGGCGCGGCCACGACCGCACCCACCCCGGCCATCGTCAGGGCGGCCAGCACCGCCATGGATCGTCTCGTACGCATGGTTCCCCCTTGTGGTTGGGGCTCTCGATTCCCTGCCATGTACGACATGACGGTCACGGTTTTGGTTGTACGGACCGCCCCGAAACGAGTGGCTCGCTTCCGCACCCGGAGCCTGTTTCACCGGCCGCCCGCCCCAACCGGCCTTTCAGAAGGCCGAGTTGTCGAACCAGAGGGTCAGCAGGCCCTCGTCCCCGTCGCAGGTGATGACCTCCGCTTCATAGGGGAGGCGGCCGTAGACGAGGAGCAGCAGGTCGGCCGCGGTTCCCCGAACGGTCGCGTCGGCGGATCCGGCTGCCGCCCCGGACGCGTCGAGCCCGAAGCCGTCGGACCGCAGGCGCACCAGCCAGTCGCCGTCACCGTCGGCCGCCTGGAAGCGGATGGTCCTGTCGGGACCGCGCAGGTTGGCGACCGTGGGTGCGAAGGAAGCGGCGAACGGCAGGTTGACGAGGAATTCGTCGATGCCGTCGACCGCCGACGGGCGGTCGATCGTGGGCGGCAGGCCGAGCGCCAGTTCGGCGTCGACCCTGTGCATCAGGGTCTCGAAGAGCATCCGGCGCGCCCAGAAGCGGGCGTGCTGATCCACACCCCATGCCCACATGGGAAGGTCCGGGTCGGTGGCCGCGAAGGCCTCCGCGGCCACCGTCGCGCTCTCGGCCAGCCAGTCGGCGTAGCCGTCCCACCGGTCGGGAAGTCGCAGGTCCACGTCGCGACTTCGCGGGGGCTCCTGGACGCGGGCGTGCAGGAGAGCCGAGAACCAGCGCTGGGCGCTGCCGGTGTGCCGGACCAGGTCCGCCAGCGTCCAGCCGGGGCAACTCGGCACCTCGGTGGCCGGATCGGCGTTCTTGAGCGCCGCGACGAACCGGGCGGTCTGCGCTGTGATCGCGGCGCGGTGGTCGACCGGAGTCGCCCCGCGTTCACGGCTGTCCGAGGGCATCATCGCTGGAGTGCCTTTCTACGAGGGGAAGTTCGGTTCCGCCGAGCAGCCGACGGCGCGGTCGTGACCCTGCCCGAACCGGCTGATACGCGCGGGGCGTTGAGCGGCGAGGGGCAGATCACACGGACGTGGCCTCGGCCCCGGCCGCCGCGAGCTCCGTGGTCTCGGGGGCGGCAGCCTTGCGCACCACGGGTGTGCGCGGCGCGTGTGCCGCCTTGAGACCGACGAGGGCGACGACGACGACCAGGACGAACGCCCCTCCGGCGATGGCGAAGCTCAGCGTGAACTGGCTCTCCTGGGGCAGGACGGGCATGCCGGCCGGCAGTGGTACGGACTTCGACGCCAGGAGCGATGTGATCACCGCGCTCGCGACGGCGCTGCCGACGGAGCGGGAGATGGAGTTGATGCCGTTGGCGATACCGGTCTGGTGGGCCGGGACGCCGGCGACGATGAGGGCGGGCATGGAGGCGTAACCGAAGCTGATCGCCAGACCGATGAGCATGCCCGCTCCGATGACCGAGGCGCTGGTGTCGTGCGCGGCGGTCAGCCAGGTGAAGCCGAGCACTCCGAAGCAGGCCCCGGCGGCCAGCGTGACGCGGGCGCCGAGCCTGCGCACCAGCACCCCGCCGAACTGGGCGCCGACCAGGGAGACGAGCGTGGTCGGCAGCAGATAGACGACGGACGCGGCGAGCACCGAGGCGCCGAAGCCGTAGCCGACCAGGTCATCGGGCATCTGCACGAGGTAGGAGACGCCGATGAACTGGGTGAACATCGCGAATCCCAGCAGCAGCCCCGCCAGGTTGGTGAAGAGAACGGGCCGGTGGACGAACATCTTCATGTCCACCATCGGTTCCTTGACCCGGTTCTCGGTGAACACCCACACGCCCGCCATGACGACCGCCGCGGCGAACGTGCCGAGCGTACGGCCGGACGTCCAGCCCCACTCGTGCCCCTGCGAGATGGGCAGCAGGAGGAGCACCAGCAGCATGCCGAGGGTCAGCGCGCCCAGCCAGTCCGTCCGTCCACCCGTCTTCGTCCGGGAAGCGGGCACCATGAACAGCACGCCCACCAGCGCCACCACGGCGAGGACGACCGCCAGCCAGAAGGGCCGGTGGTAGTCGGGGTGGGAACCCTGGGTGAGGAGGCCCGCGCCGACCAGGGCGAGTCCGCTGCCGAACGCGAGTGTGCCGCTGACCAGGGCCATCGCTCCGTGCAGCTTCTCCGGCGCGATCTCCTCACGCAGCACGGAGAGGGCGAGCGGGAAGATCGCGGTGGCCGCCCCCTGCATCACCCGCCCGACGATCAGCCAGGTCAGCGAGGTCGTCGTGGCGGCGAGCACCGACCCGGCGATCATCACGACCAGCACACCGACGAGCGTGGGCTTCTTGCCGTGCTGGTCACCGAAGCGGCCGAGGAGCGGGGTGAACACGGCGGCGGACAGCAGGGTGGCGGTGGTCACCCAGCTGACACTCGCCGTGCCGGCGTTCAGGTCGCTCTGGATCATCCCCAGGATCGGGACGACCAGGGTCTGCATCATCGAGACGACCATGGCGGCGAGCCCGAGCACCAGGACGATCCCGGTGTGCCCGGAGGACCTCGTCGACGCCGCTTGCTGTGTGTGAGACACGGAAAGTCTGCCCTAACTACTTAACAACCTCGATGCTTGAGAACTTCAAGCAATAGCTGACCGTAGCCGTCAATATTTGAGATGGTCAAACTTCCTGGCGTAAGGTGACCCACATGACAGGAACCAGCGGCGTGAACACGGACCAGCTCATGGAGCTCCTGTCGGTGTCGCTCGGGGCCTACTACGGCGACTTCACGGTGGCCGCGGCGAGCGAGAACCTCACCGCCAGCCAGGGCAAGACGCTCAACGTGCTGCGCCGGGGTCCGGCCGCGATGCGCGCCCTCGCCACCATCCTGACCTGCGACGCCTCCAACATGACGGGGATCATCGACCGGTTGGAGAAGCGCGGTCTGGTACGGCGCGAGCCCAGCCCCACCGACCGGCGCGTCAAGAACGTCGTCCTCACCGCCGAGGGCGAACGCGTCATCGATGTGATCCGCGCGAAGATGGACACCACGCGCGCCGGCCTGGACAGGCTCAGCGAGGAGGAGCGGGACACCCTCTACGCCCTCCTGGAACGCGCCTTCACCACACAGCCCGCCCCTCTCCGACCGAGCGCCTGAGCGTCCGAGGTTTCCCGTGCGGGCCGGGGTGAACCCGCTCGCGTTCCGGCAGCCTTCGCCGGCCGGTGAACGGCCGACGCCCGTCGGGGACGTAGCCCTGGGCCCCGTACTCGAAATCGCACGCGCGTGCGGCGGTCGGACTCTATGATCACTCCGCCCCAGCGACCGCTGTACCAGCACCCGCTCCTTCGAGGCAGCGAGACGTCCGGCTGGTGACTCCATGGCGGGCCGCCCGGATCGGGCACGGGCCGGCGGTCATGACGACGACCTACGTGGCCCAGGGGTCGATGGCCCTGCTCGTGACGGCCGGGTCCCTCATGATCGCGGCGGCCGTACTGCCGGGACTCGTCATCGAGCGCATCACGGCACTGCAGAGCGCCGCACTCCGTGCCACCGCTCCCGTCGAACCCCTCCCCCCGGGGTGACGCGGCGGGAACCGCCGGACGTCAGGGCCGCATCCACCACTGGGGTCAACCACCGCGGCCCTCAAGGCAGTTGGTCACATTCCGGTTGTGCGGTGCCTTTTCGCCAACAGTTTTGGGCGCCATCGTTCGTCGTCTTGACTGGTACAGACCAAAGCGGTTGAGTGTGGCTCCACACCCCCCACCACGGTCGCCCCGGACCGCGCGGCGTCGGCTCTCGTCGGCGTGCGCCCACGGCTCCGCCCTGTCCGCGTCGCGGCCTTGCTCCACGAAGGACTGATCCCGTGTCACAACGCCGCATGCCTGCCGTCCTGGCCGCGCTCCTGATCGGAACCACCGCACCGCTGCTGCTGCCGGCTACGAGCGCCTCCGCCGCCTCCTGTGCGAGTTACCCGAGTTGGGCCGCCGGCACGTCCTACGCCACC
The DNA here is from genome assembly GCF_036139655.1 of Streptomyces sp. NBC_00328. Lineage (NCBI taxonomy): Bacteria > Bacillati > Actinomycetota > Actinomycetes > Kitasatosporales > Streptomycetaceae > Streptomyces > Streptomyces sp. NBC_00328. Next base: position 9,147,917 of record NZ_CP108013.1, on the reverse strand, counting down.
GGCAACATCGTCCGGTACACCGACGGCAAGACCTACATCGCCGAACACGACAACCCCGGCTACGACCCCACCATCAGCACCTGGTACTGGGACCCCTACTCCTGCGACAGCGGCCCGACGAACCCGTCCGGCGGGTCCTGTTCGAGCTACCCGGACTGGGTCGCCGGCAGGTCCTACGTCACCGGCAACATCGTCCGGTACACCGACGGAAAGGCCTACATCGCGGAGCACGACAACCCGGGGTACGACCCGGTCATCAGCACCTGGTTCTGGGAGCCGTACTCCTGTGACGGCGGCTCGACCAATCCCTCCGACGGCTTCGTCGTGAGCGAGGCGCAGTTCAACCAGATGTTCCCGAGCCGGAATTCCTTCTACACCTACAACGGCCTCAAGGCCGCCCTGAGTTCGTTCCCCGGCTTCGCCAACAGCGGCAGTGACACCGTCAAGAAGCAGGAAGCGGCGGCGTTCCTCGCCAACGTGAACCACGAGACCGGCGGCCTGGTCTACGTGGTGGAGCAGAACACCGCCAACTACTCGCACTACTGCGACTGGAGCCAGCCCTACGGCTGCCCGGCCGGCCAGTCGGCGTACTACGGACGCGGGCCGATCCAGCTCAGCTGGAACTTCAACTACAAGGCCGCGGGTGACGCGCTCGGCATCGACCTGCTGGGCAACCCCAACCTCGTCCAGACCGACGCCGCCGTCGCCTGGAAGACCGGCCTCTGGTACTGGAACACGCAGTCGGGCCCCGGCACCATGACCCCCCACAACGCGATGGTCAACAGCGCCGGATTCGGCCAGACCATCCGCAGCATCAACGGCTCGCTGGAGTGCGACGGCAAGAACCCCGCGCAGGTGCAGAGCCGCGTCGACGCGTACCAGCGCTTCACATCGATCCTCGGCGTCACGCCCGGAGCCAACCTCTCCTGCTGACAGACCGAGGGATGAGCGCGTAGAGCAGGAGGTGCGTCGCCGCCGCGGCGCACCTTCTGCCTGCCGGGCCCTTCCCGACCGCAGCACTACCCGGAAACACCCCCACGCCACACGAGCGGCGGGTGGGAGAGTGCCCTCGCGCCGGGTAGTCGTCTGGTATGAACGCATACGATCCGGACATTTCTCTGGATACTCGGACGATTTTGGCGTCGGACGGCGTCTCGGCCCGATGGCTGACCGGACTGGCCCGCATCGAGCGGTCGGAGGCGGCGGACCCCGTGATCCAGAAGTTGCAGCGGGGGATCCGCTCGCTGCCGCTGGGCGCGGCCCGCGATCTGCTGCACGGCAGGCCACTGGGCCATCCCGTGCATCCGGTCCTGGTGCAGGTCCCGATCGGCTGCTGGCTGTCGGCCGCCGTCATGGACGTCATGCCGGCGGGGCAGCGCGCCGCGACGACTCTGACGGCCGTCGGGCTGGCCGGGGTCGCCCCGGCGGCGATCAGCGGGTGGGTCGACTGGGCGGACCTGCCGCCCGAGCAGGCGCGCGTCGGACTGGCCCACGCCGCCGCGAACGTGGCCACGGTGGTCCTCTTCGCCGCGTCCCTGACGGCACGGCTCCGCCACCGCACGGCGAGGGGGAGGCTGTGGTCGCTGGGCGGGCTGGCGGCGGTCGCCGTCACCGGCGCGCTGGGCAGGCACGTGGCCTACCGGCAGGCCGTGGGTGCGTGGCCGGCGGCGTAGGCCCCGCCGTTCGGATCACGCGGCGGGACGCGGGGCGCCTCATGCGGCGGGACGCGGGGCACCTCGACGCCACCTGACCCGAACGACAGGCCCTGGCCGCCCCCCGTTCAGTGGCGGAAGTCGCGGCGCCCCGGTGGTGACGGTTCGTCAGGACGCCCGTGGGCGACGGTTCACGGGCGGGGGGAATCTCCGGCCCCGGACGCGTCCGCGAGCACCTCCTCGCGCAGGGAGGCGCAGCAGCTGCTGAGCAGGCGCGAGACGTGCATCTGCGAGACGCCCAGCCGCTCGGCGATACAGCTCTGCGTCATGTCACGGAAGAACCGCAGGTAGAGGATCGTCCGCTCGCGCTCGGGCAGCCTGGCCAGGGCGGGCTTCAGAGCCTCTCGGTCCACGACGAGGTCGAACCCGGTGTCGGGCTCCCCCAGCGCGTCCGCCAGGGAGTATCCGTGGTCGCCGTCGGTGAGCCGGGCGTCCAGTGACAGGGTCGCGAAACTGTCCAGGGCCTCCAGGCCCGCGCGCACGTCGTCCTCGCTCAGCTGCGCGTACTCGGCTATCTCGACGACGCCGGGCTGTCGGTCCGAGTTCGTCGGCGCCAGGTCCTTCACGGCCCCCCGGACCTTGTTGCGCGCCTCCTGGACCCGGCGTGGCACGTGCACGGCCCACATGTGGTCGCGGAAGTGGCGCTTGATCTCACCGACGATGGTCGGGACCGCGTAGCTCTCGAAGGCGTTGCCCCGCCCGGGGTCGTACCGGTCCACGGACTTCACCAGGCCCAGAGCGGCGACCTGGGTCAGATCCTCGACGGATTCACCCCTGCCGCGGTACTTGCCGGCGATACGCTCCGCCATCGGCATCCAGGCTTCGACGATCTCGTCGCGCAGGGCCTGCCGCTCGCGCCCGTCGGGGAGTCCCGAGAGGTGCGAGAAGGCCGCGTCGGTTTCCGGGGAGTCGTCGTGCCGACGACGTTGCGTGGTCACAGTGCAGGTCATGTGCTGACAGCTCCCTCAAGGGCCGCTGACCGGACAGAAACACCGTGGGGCGCACCCGAGTTCAAGACACAGCCGTGCGCTGGAGCGCGCGCTCTCACGGACGTGCCTTTTATCCGAAGCACTCCTCTTCCCGTCCCCTGCCATCGGAACGATAAACCCATATCAGGACAATGTGACACGGAGGAGCCGGCTGGCCGTGAAGCGTGACGGCGGGGCCCGCGCTGTCCGGCTATTTCTGGCGCACATTCCGGATCGTCACGGGAACTGGAGGGCTCACCCGTCCGACTGCTTCATCACACGGCCACGACAGGCCGCTGGAGGGACGCCGCGGCTCGGTCGTCTGCCGGGCGCCCGCCGTCTCGGACCGAGGAGCGGCGTCGCGCGTGGTCGACACAGAACGAGGTGGGATTTTGTCCGTCAACTCCGATGCCCCCGACCTGCCCGCCCCGAGCGAGGAGGTCACCGACATACCCGAGCGCGAAGACACCGCGGCCGTTGTATCGAGACAGGCGCGACAGCCCTCGGGCTTCGGGCCGCTGATGGCGCGACTGCATTTCTACGCCGGAGTCCTGGTGGCACCTTTCCTCCTCGTCGCGGCGGTGACCGGTCTGCTCTACACCTTCACCCCCCAACTGGACTCGCTCGTCTACGACAAGGAGCTCACCGTCGCGCACACGGCCGACACCTCCCGGCCCCTGGCCGAGCAGGTGGACGCGGCGCGGGCCAGTCACCCGAAGGGCACGCTCGTCGCCGTCCGCCCGGGAGCCGGGGAGGAGACCACGCAGGTGGACTTCGCGCTGCCCGGACTGGGCGAGCGGGCGCACACCGTCTACGTCGACCCGTACACGGGCAAGGTCACCGGACAGCTGACCACCTGGTACGGATCCACGCCCCTGAAGACATGGCTGGACGACCTGCACCGCAACCTGCACCTGGGCACGGCCGGCCGGTACTACTCGGAGATCGCGGCGAGTTGGCTGTGGGTCCTCGTCCTCGGCGGCCTGGTCCTCTGGTGGCGCCGACAGCGCCGCAACCGGACCGCGCGACGTCTGCTGCTGCCCGACCTCGCCGCCAAGAAGGGCGTACGCCGCACCCGTAGCTGGCACGCGGCGACGGGTGTGTGGCTCGCCGTAGGTCTGCTGGCCCTCTCCGCGACCGGCCTGACCTGGTCCCGTTTCGCGGGCACCCACTTCGGTGAGGCCCTGGACGCGCTGCGTTCCGGCACGCCCGGTGTGTCCACCGCTCTGCCCGGCGCGTCCGCCGACGAGCAGGGCGGCCACCACCACGGCGGCGGGACGGGCTCGCACGCCACGCAGGGTGGGGACCCGAAGGCGATCGACGGGGTTCTTGCCGCGGCCCGGCGCGACGGCCTCTCGGGCCCCGTGGCCATCGGCGTGCCGCAGGACCACACGACCGCCTGGACCGTGTCGCAGACCCGCAATCTCTGGCCGGTCGGACGCGACAGCGTCGCCGTCGACGCCTCGAGCGAGAAGGTGGTCGACCGGGTGGACTTCGCCGACTGGCCCGTCCTGGCCAAGCTGACGCGTTGGGGCATCGGCGCCCACATGGGCACCCTGTTCGGCCTCGTCAACCAGATCCTGCTGGCGGTACTGGCCATCGGCCTGACCTGCATGATCGTCTGGGGCTACCGCATGTGGTGGCAGCGCCGTCCCGTCCGCGACGGCCACCGTGCCCTGCTCGGCACCCCGCCGGCCCGCGGTGCCTGGCGCGGAATTCCGTACGGGGCCCTGGCGGCCGGCGTCGTGGCCGTCATCGCGCTCGGCTGGGCGCTCCCTCTCTTCGGCGTACCCCTCGCCGTGTTCCTGGCCGCCGACCTCGTCGTGGGTGCCGTGCGGCGCCGCCGGCCGGTGACACCGCCCACGGCCGGATCCGGCGCCGAGGGCTGACCCGGACGACGGGCATCGGTCACCCCTCCCCCGCCCCCGCGGACGGCCCCCACCGACGCCCGGACCTCGCTCCCGACCCGGACGGCGTCCTCGTACCAGGACCGTTCCGGGAGACGGCGCGCCCGGACCACTCACGGAGTCTGCCTCCGCCCGGCCTCCTGAACGGCGATACTGGACAGGTCCTGGCGACGATTGCCCTTCCCGGCCGGGGGATGGGCACGTTTCGGGAGCGGGAGATCCATCGTTGCCGTCAGTCGATCGTCTTGACGTCCGCGAGAAAGCTTCGGGAGCGAACTGTGGCAACGGCGGGAGAGCCGTCTGGGGTCGTGACCGGGGGGCGGCTGGCGGCTCTTCGGGAGACCGGGCTGTCGGCTGTGGCGGACGCGGGAATGGACCGGTTCGCCCGGCTCGTGGCCGGCGTGATCGGTGTGCCCATCGCGCTGGTGTCCCTGGTGGAGACCTCGCGGCAGGTGCTGCCGGGCATGGTGGGGCTCTCCGAGCCGTGGGCTGACACCCGCCAGACACCCTTGTCCCATGCGCTGTGCCGGCACGTCGTGACCAGCGGCCGGCCGCTGGTCCTGACCGACGTCCGCCAGGATCCCCTGACCTGCGCGAGCCCGGCCGTCCCCGACCTCGGGGTCATCGGCTACGCGGGGATGCCGCTGACCGACGGGGCCGGGCATGTGCTGGGCTCGCTGTGCGCGATCGACACCCGTCCGCGGAAATGGACCGCGCGGGAACTGGAACTGCTCCAGGACCTGGCTGCGGCGTGCAGCGCGGAGCTGCGGCTGCGGATCGTCTCGCGCCACCATGAGCAGGCCCGCGCCGACGAGGCGAAGGCGCGGGCCGAGGCGGACGACGCGACCAGGCGGCACCGCGCCGCGCTGGAGCGTTCCCGGCTGCTGCTGCGGGCCGCGGACGCGCTGGCCGACACCACCGGCCTCGCCGACGTCCGCGAGCAGGTGCGGGACCTGGTCAGCAGCGACCTCAAGCCCGTGTACGTAGGGCTGGTGCTGGTGGAGGGAGGCACCACGAAGCGGCTGCGGCGCATGGTCGACGTGCTGGGCAGCACGTCGATGGAGCGCACGTACGAGACGTACACGCTCGATGCCGCCTGGCCGACCGCGCGGGCTGCCCGGGAGAACCGGATGATCACCGTCACGGACACGGCGCAGCTGGAGCGTGACTACGCGCCGGAGGCGGTCGCGACGTTCACGGCTCTGGGGCTGCGGACCGCGGTGTGCGTGCCGCTGCCGGGTACGGTTCTCCCGCTCGGCACACTGGTACTGGGCTGGGACCACCCGCACGAGATCGACATCGTGGAACAGGCGGTGCTCTCCTCGTTGGCCGGTTACACCGCGCGGGCCGTGGAACGGGCGCTGTTCGTGGACAGCCGCGTCGACGTGGCCCGGGAGATGCAGAAGGCCCTGCTCACCGATGTGCCCTCGGTGCCGCGTCTGGACCTGGCCGCGCTGTACCGGGCGGCCGCGCGCACGGATCTGGTCGGTGGCGACTGGTACGACGCCTTCCTGCTGCCCGACACGGCCCGGGGCGGGGAGGACTCCGCCGAACCGGCCGTACTGGTCCTGTCCATCGGCGACATCACCGGCCACGACATGCGGGCGGCCGCCCAGATGGGTCAGGTTCGCAGCATGCTCCGCCAGGCCGACCTCGACCACGCGGGCGGCGGGCCCGCGCAGGCGGTCAGCGCGCTGGAACACGCCAACGCCGCCCTGGGTCTCGACGCGAGCGGCACCCTCGTCCACGCCCACCTCCGCCCCTGCCGTTCGGCCGAGGCGGGCAGCTGGGAGCTGACCTGGACCAACGCCGGACACCCGCCCCCGCTCGCCGTCCGGCCCGATGGTTCGGTCCACCGGCTGACCCGGCACGACATCATGCTCTTCACCGGCCTGGACGCGCCGCCCCGCAGTGAGCAGCGGTTGCTCCTGCCGCCCGGCAGCCTGCTCATGTTCTACACCGACGGCCTGGTCGAACGCCCCGACGAGGACATGGACCTGGCCATCGACGCGGCCGGCCGCATGCTGGCCGCCCACGCCGGCCGTCCCCTGGACGTTCTGCTGAACGAGATCACGGACGAGATCGCCGGTCCCGACGCCGTCGACGACATCGCCCTGCTCGCGTTGCGCGTCCCCGCCGTCCAAGCGGCGCGCGTAACACCAACGCACCCCCGCGGTTGACGGCCGTCGCGCACGCGGTGACGGTGGTCAGGTGGAGCCTCGCCACGGCGGGGCTGAACCGCCTACTGCCGCGGGGTGAGTTCCCTGGACGGGGTGGCGACGTGGCGGGTCGCGGAACGTGAGCGCGCCGCGCGGTCTCCCCGCTGCCGCACGACGCGAACTCGCGCCCCGAGTGCAAGGGAGCACCGCACATGACCGAGGCCCGGCACGACCGCCCCGGACCGGACCGCCCTTCCGCCGCCCGCCCGGGGGCCTCGGTGCCGCACCACTCGGACAGCCGTCCGGCGGCCCGGCCCGGAAGGGTCTCCGACCTCCGCCGTGTCGGCATCTCCCCCGACCACTGGTACCCGGTGGCGACCTCGCGGAAAGTGCGGCGCAACCGGACGTTCGCGGCCGTTTTCGCCGGTGAGCGGATCGTGCTGTACCGGGGGCGCAGCGGTGTCGTCCACGCCCTGGAGGACCGCTGCGCGCACCGTCAGGTACCACTGAGCATGGGTGTGGTCGAGGGTGACCTGCTGCGCTGCTGCTACCACGCGTGGGCGTACCGGGGCGACGGACGTATCTCGCAGATCCCCTACCTGCCCAAGGGCTGCGAGCGGCCGCCGCGCGGGGTGCGCTCGTATCCGGTCCGCGAGGCCTACGGCCTGGTCTTCGTGTTCCCCGGTGACCCGGCGCTCGCCGAGGAGGCGCCGTTCCCGTTCCTGCCCGAGTACCACTCCGCGGCCCACCGCACCATGACGTTCTCCCGCACCGTGCGCTGCCACTACTCGTTCATGCACGAGAATCTGCTCGACATGAACCATCAGTTCCTGCACCGCAGTGTGCTCGGCCGGATCCGGCCGGAACTGCTGGGGTACGACGCCGGGCCACGGCACGTGGAGGCCCGCTACCTCTTCGTCCCCGCCGGAGGCCGCAAGGACCGGGGCGCGGGGCTGCTGTCGGCGGAGGGGATCGGGGGCCAGGACCGGCCCGATGTCATCACGATCCGCACCGAGTACCCCTACCAGACCCTGCGGGACGTCCCCGAGGGCAGCGACCTTCCGGTTTTCTCGCTGTGGGCCGCCTACGTTCCGAAGGACGCGGAGCAGCGGATCAATCACGCCTACGGCCTGCTCACGATCGCGAAGCCGTCGGTCCCCGGGGCGCTCCATCTCGCCTGGCCGCTCATCCGCCGTTTCACCGAGCGGGTCTTCGCCCAGGACCGGATGGCGGTCGAGGCCGAGCAGCGCGCCTGGGACGAGCAGGGCGAGGACCACAACCACGAGGTGTTCCCGCTCATCCTCGACCTCCGCGACGTACTGCGTGACAACGGCGTGCCGCTGCGTCCGGAGCGGGCGTCCGGCTGTACGCCGTGCGGGATGGCCGCCCCGGCGCACCACGCCGCCGCCGGTGCGGGCAATGCGGGCGCCGCCGGTGCGCCGGGCCATGCCGGACCGGCACCGTCCGCGGGCCCGGCCGTGGAGGGCGCCGGCAGGTCCGAGTAGTCCCGCCGGGCCGGATGCGCTGCCGGGGAGGGCACCACGTCCCGGTCGACGGGTCAGTCCGCGGCGGGGACCGGCGTCTCCTGTCCGGCCACGGGCGACGCCTGCGTGATCACTTCGGAGCGCTTGTGGCCCCTCTCCATGAATCCGCCCGTGAAGGCGAGGCCCAGACCGGCCACGGCGAGGGCCGCGCCGACCAGGTTGGGCGCGGCCCAGCCCCAGCCCGCCGAGATGACCAGGCCGCCGAGCCAGGCGCCACCCGCGTTGGCCAGGTTGAAGGCCGAGTGGTTGGAGGCCGCCGCCATCGTCGGGGCGTTCTTCGCCTTGGCCATGAGCAGCATCTGGATGGGGGTGGTGATGAGGGACCCCATCGCGCCGATGAACGTGATCGTCACCAGTGCGGGCACGGTGCTGTGGACCGCGAAGTAGAACGTCACCAGCGCGGCGGCGAGCAGGATGAGCCCCCAGTACATCGTCGGGCGCAGGGCTCGGTCCGTGAGCGGTCCGGCGAGCAGGGTGCCGAGCGTCATGCCGACGCCGTACAGCGCGAGGACCCAGGTGGTCGAGGAACCGGAGAGGCCGGTCACGTGGGTGAGCATCGGTACGAGGTAGCTGTAGACGGCGAAGAATCCGCCGAAGCCCACCACCGCCGTGGCCAGACCGATGGTGACCTGCTTGTTGCCCATGGCCCGCAGCTCGTGCCCGATGCCGGACTGTTCCCCGCGCGGCTGGTGCGGGACGAAGGCGGCCAGTGCGGCCAGGGCGACGAGTCCGATGACGGCGACCGCGCCGTAGGCGGAGCGCCAGCCCAGGTGCTGGCCGAGGGCGGTGGCGGCCGGAACGCCGATGATGTTGGCGATGGTGAGGCCGAGGAACATCTTCGAGACGGCGCGGGCCGCCCTGTCCGGTGCGACCAGGCGCGAGGCGACGACGGCGCCGACGCCGAACAGCGCGCCGTGCGGCAGGCCGGCCAGGAAGCGGGCGGCGAAGAGGGTGCCGAAATCGGGGGCGACGGCGGACGCCATGTTGCCGATCACGAACAGCCCGGTCAGGAGCAGCAGCAGCCGCTTGTGCGGGACACGCGCGCATATACCCGTCAGCAGCGGCGCGCCGACGACGACACCGAGCGCGTAGGCCGACACGACGTTGCCGGCGTGCGGCACGGACACACCGATCCCGTCGGCGATCTGGGGCAGCAGCCCCATCGTGGCGAACTCGGTCGTGCCGATGCCGAACGCGACGACAGCCAGGGCCAGCAGAGCCAAGGGCATGGTGCAGGGGAACCTTTCGAAGACAACGGGCCGGGGACCAGGGAGCGGGGCGATGCGAGCTCGCCCGCGGTATCCACGTCCCGTCGCGCCGGTCATCGAGACCCGGAGCACCCCGGGAAGAGGGTGAGCCCGTAGGGAGTGCAGCAACGACGCGGGGGCGTCCATTCCAAGATCGCCCCGCGGTCTGCGGCATCGGGCCTGGCCCCGTCCCCCGGCTGCGGCGGTCGGCCCCGGCCGGTGAGCAAGGAGCAAGAATAGCCGCTGCCGCCACGGCCTCGTCCGGGCAGGGGCGAGGTCAGGCAGGCGCGGGCGGGGCCACGGCTCGGATGCGCTACGGCGTGCTCGGACGGGCTCTCGACGGTCCGTGTCGTCCGTGCGCGGCGCCGGGCCCTCGGTGCGCGGACCCTGTCAGGCGGCGAAGCCGACGTTGGTGACGTACTCGTACTGGCCCCACTGGCTGCCGAGGTCGACGACCTGGTCCACCCACGCGTCGTCGAGCTCCTGCTCGTCCCCGGCGGCCCAGGCCGCGACGATGCGGTCCCAGCGGCGCACATTGAGGGTGCGGAACTCCACCACCCGCTGGCGCGGCCGGTCGACCTGGGACTGGTTGAGCGGGTGGATCTCGACCCGGGTGCCCCGGCCCGCACGGTTGAGGCGGGCGGTCAGATAGCGGGCGACGTTCTCGCGCCGCACCGTCCGGTACGCCCGCTCGATCCACTCCAGGTTCTTCTTCGACGGCGAGCGCGTGCCGTCGAGCCAGGCGCGCAGGGTGCGGCCGGTGACGGTCAGGCCGGCCGCGCGGGCCGCGGTGCGGGCGTGGTCGGTGCGGGTGAGGTAGTGCAGGCGGGCGAGCAGGCCGCGGCGTGCGGTGACGGGGGTCGCGATGTAGCCGGCCAGGTCGTCCAGCCGGCGGGCGACGGCTTCGTGACCCCTGAGGCCGCGGGCGCCGTACTTGCCGAACTCGATGTTCCGCTCTGGCATCGTCCCTTCCGGTCCTCGGGTAGGTGGATCACTGTACGGGCCGACGCGGGCCGTGCGCCGCCGAGGGCGGGCACAGGCCTCAGGGACGGTCTTCAGGGGGCTGCGCGGCCTCGGGCCGCTCGGTGCCGACGGTGTAGACGTCCTTGACCTTCACCTCGGTGACGCCCCGGCCCTCGGCGAACACCGCGCGCCAGTCACCGACGACGTGCAGTTCGTCGGTGCCCATGGCGCGGACCACCATGAGGCCTTCGTCGTAGGCGCGGTGGGCCTTCCACCACAGGTTCGTGAAGGCCTGGGAGCGGATGGTGTGCATCCAGTCGGTGCGGTACAGCTCCCGGTTGTAGTTCGACTCTCCCAGTGTGGAGACGAACTTGGAGTACATCTGCTTGACGTACTCCAGCGTCACGTCGTCGTCCTCGGCGATCGCCCGGTCGCGGGCGTCCTTCAGCACGACCCGGAACTTCTCCAGCAGGCCTTCCGTGGCTCCCGAGGTCCAGGACTCGTGGATCTCCGGCGGGTCGCACAGCGCGTACTTCGGGCCGGACAGGCGCAGCAGCAGACGCACGGTGGGCTCGGTGACCACAGGGGGCCGGGTTCGTCGCGGTTGCCGACCGGGTTGGGCAGGACCGCGTCGTGGTCCCAGTCGGACGGGGTGATCAGGTGGACGCCGGCGCGGCGGCGGTCATGGTGGTTGCCGGTGGAGTGTTCGAGCTGCCCGATCGGCAGGTGGGTCTTCAGTGCCGACAGGTAGGCGCCGTTGATGTCGAGGGCCGTCACCTCGTGCGCGCCCGCGGGCAGCTCCGGGCGGGTCCACTTCGGGCGGGCCTCCCAGATCAGGTCGGCGCCTCGCGCGGTCTGCTTGCGCAGGATGTCCGGGAGCCACGGGTGAGCCACGATGTCGTACCGGCCGCCCCTGCGGGTCTGGTCCAGCAGCGCCATCGCGTCCGGGATCGCCCGCTTGACCAACGCGGCCGTCGCCGCCTCGGCGTCGCCCGCGTGCTGGGCGAGGACGGCCGCGACCGCGGAGCCGATCGGGTCGGGCACGTCGGAAGCCGCCTGCACCCGACGGCCGACGGGCACGACTCTCACGCCGGACGGCGCCTGGTCATGCCGTCCGCCGCGTGCTGGCTGCCGTGCGGCCTGCCGAGACACGGGCTTCTCCGGCTTGGCCGGCTCCGTGGCCCGTACGGGCTGCACGGGCTCGGGGTCCTGTACGGGCCCGGCGCTCCGGACAGGCTGCGCGGGCTCGGGCGTGCCGCATTCGGCGGGGTCCAGATGCTGGGGAAATCCCGCGAGCTGGTGGCGGGCGGGCTGCCCGCACAACACGCACGGCCGGGGTGCGGCGAGCACACCGTCGTCGTCCTGCCCGGAGTCCTCGCGGGTCCCCACGGGAACCTCGGCCTGGCCCGGATCCTCCCCGTCGTCCTCCGCCCCGGTGTCGTCCGGCGGCTCTTCGTCCGGGGCATCGTGTGCCGTCGATCCGGCCAGCCTGTCCCTCGCTCCCTCGATGAAGTACGCGTACTTCTCCCGGACTTCGCCGCTCGGGTCGCGTCCGGACTCCCAGCCTCCGACGGTGGAGGCCGCGACGCCGAGGGCGCGCGCGAGCTGGGCGCGCGACAGGTTCAGCGCTTCGCGCAGCGCGCGCCGTTCCCCGGCGGGCGGAAGCGGTACCTCTTCCTTCACTCCTGCGAGCAGGGCGTCGATCGCGTCGAAGCCGTTCATCGCGCGCCCCTCTCGCGCGCCACGGCCGCACGGGGGGGGCGCCGGCGCGGCGGCGGGGAGCACGGCGGCGGCCGACGGGCAGCGCCTCCGTGGCCCTGGTCGGTCCCGCCAGGAGCTCCAGTACGTCGATTCCGTAGTGAGCGGCGACCGCCTCGCAGTCGGCCAGACTCCAGGCCGCGGTACCGGACTGACGCCTGCTCACCTGAGCCTGGCTCACCCCCAGAGCGGCGGCGAGGTCGGTCTGCGACTCGCCGGACGCGTGCAGGAGTGCCGCCAGCGCGGCCCGCACCCGCTCCTCGAGGCTCATACTCATGACGTCGAGCTAGCCTGCCCAGCTCATCTCTGATGCGTCATACGCATGAGGACACGCACCGACGCACACGGGCGGCGGCCGATGGACATCGGCCGCCGCCCGGTCCGTCAGTGCTTCCGGCGAGGCGGTGCGACACCGAAGGGGCGGACGCTCCTCACCAGGGCGCCGGGGCCGGTGGCTGGACCACGGGCGGCCGGTCGTCGCAGGTGATGGTGTTCGGCAGCTCCCAGGGCGCCAGCCAGGGGCCGGTCGCGCCGCCTCCGTCGCTGCCGCCGAGGTCGCTCACCGCGAACTCGGATCCGGAGGAAGGGAAGTTGAAGGCTCCGCAGTTGTTGATGCCGACCGCGCCGACGTTACGGGCGTCCACGTTCTCGAAGGACGCCGAGCCGGCGGAGCGGGCGCTGAGCACGGAGGTGCCGGTGCCGTCCACGCGGATGTCCTTGAAGCGGACGCCTCGGATCGCGTACTTGTCCTTCACCGGGAAGTCGGAGACGAGCATGACCGCGTTGTAGGTGCTGTCGAGGAAATGGTCGCCGGTGACCTCGATGTCGGCGTCGATGTCCCGTTCCAGCGCGTAGAACCAGATGGCGCCGAGGCCGATCTTCCAGTTCAGCTCGAACGGCCCCGATCGGACTGTGGTGTTGTCCGTGATCGACAGATGTCCGGTGAACGGCTCGGCACCGAAGCGGGAGCCGACCTGGATGGCGCTGCCCTCCCTGACGGGGTCGGCGATCAGGTTGCCGGTGACCGTGTTGTCGGTGCCGCCGTACAGCGCGATGCCGTTGGCGAGGACGGGGCTCTGCACGGTGTTGTGGGCGAAGACGTTGCGCGCGTCGCCCTTCTTCTCCGACCACATGGCCAGACCGTCGTCGCCGGTGTTGCGGACGAAGGTGTCCGAGACGCTCGAATCGGTGACGCCGGTATGGAAGTTGAGTCCGTCGGCGATCTGGTCGGCGATCACGGTGCGGGTGACCCGCAGGCCCGTCATCGGGCCGTCGAACCACATGCCGACCTTGGTGTGGTGGAGGTAGAGGCCGTCGATCGTCGAGTCGCCGAGCGCGCCCCCGACGGCGTTGACCTGGTCGGTGTCGATGCGTTCGCGTACGTCGCCCTCCACGGCGAAGCCGGACAGGTGGACGTTGCGGCTGCCGCCGTCCGCCGCGTCCTTGCCGTAGAAGCCGACGCCGGTATGGACCGAGCCGTCGGGCGCGGGGGTGCCGAGGGTGACCTGGTGGCCCTTGACGATCGTGTACCAGCTTCCCGCCCCGGCGATCGTCACGTCGTCCACGATGATGTGCCGGTTCACCTGGTACGTGCCCGGCGGCAGGTACACGTTGAGGTGCCGCTTCTTGGCGTAGGCGATGGCCCGGTCGAGGGCGTCGCCCGCGTCACGGCGGCCGGTGGGGTCGGCGCCGAACGCGAGGACGTTCGCGGCCTTCTTCTCGACGTGCGGCGCGGCGACGAGTTGTGTGTCGAGCAGGTCGATCACGGTCCAGGCGGCGGTGCTGCCCTTGGGCGCGGTGAGGCGGACGGTGTCACCGGCCGCGTACCGCTTGCCGAGCAGGAGTCGCTGTTCGTCGTAGAAGTGACTGGGCCTGAACGGCTTGTCGATGGCGGGCGCCGGGGTGGTGGCGGCCGGGACGCAGCCGCATTCGGTGATCCACCAGTCGGGGTGCAGCAGGTCGCCCTGGGGGTCGTTGCTGAACGGGTACTGGTTGTAGAGCCAGGAGTACCGCGAGGTGAGGGTCATCGTGGTGCGGTGCCGGCCCTCCACGGAGACGTCGAGGGGCGCGGTGACGCCGCCGCCCTCGGGTGCGTCGGGAATGCTGTAGCGCACGGTGAGAGCGTTGGTCGCGCGCGGCAGTGTGAACTCGACGTACTGGCCCGGCTTCAGGCGCACCGCCGAGCGGCCGGACGCCTCGGAGGGCAGGGTGTAGGCGGTGCGGTCGGGGCCGATGACGGTTCCGTTCGTCGACGCGTTCTCCGCCTCCTGTTCGGCGAAGTCCACCCTCGCGCCGCGCCCCGCGACGAGGGCGGGATCGAGGGCGGCCCGGGTCACCGCCGAGGCGCCGCCGCGCCCGGAGGCCGCCGGGGCCGGGGCCCCGAGTACGAGCACGAGTCCGGCAGCCGCGGCGGTCACCGCCGCGACCGTTCGGACCGGTCTTCGCGTGCGGCTGCCGACCCGCTCCGCAGCCGTGTGGGTGGTGTACCGCGCCATCGGATTCTCGATTCTCTGGAAGCGGAGGACACCGAGGACCGCTCGGTGCGCGGCGGCACGGAGGGAACGGGCCGTGCCCTGCGTACCGGGACATTAGGGCGCGACGGGACACCCGGACAAGACGTCGGACACGTCTTTCCATCTATCAGTAGAGATCCTGCAAGTCATAGTCGATTTCTTGCGCGCGGATCTCATTCTCCGGAGCAACACCGTCCTCACCGCCGGACCGAGCACTCCAGAATCCGGCCGTCGACCGTTCCGATGAGCAGGTGCCCGTGGGGCGTCACGGCGAGGGAGAGTGCCGTGGTCGGGGTTCCGTCGACCTCGAGTTCGGTGTGCCATCGGACCGTGCCGTCCTCGGCGTCCAGTGCGGTCAGGGCACCCGAGTTGTAGGCGACGTAGACCGTGTCCTCGTCGACGTCGAGCGCTGTGGCCGGATGATCGGTCCGGTGCTGCCACCTCACCGCGCCGTCGAGCGAGCGCCGTACGACGTAAGCGCCACCGGGCTGGAGTCCGGCACCGTCATGGACGGTTCCCGCGTACACCAGACACCGCCCGAACTCGGCCGCCGGACCGCCGAAGTGGTGCTCCTGCGGCGCCCAGGAGTGCGGGAAGAGCCGCCGCGCCGTCCCGTCGGCACCCACGGCCACGATCCACTTGTCCTTGTGCGGCGCCTCAGGTCGCGCGCCCACCAGGATGTACGCACGGCCGGCACGCCTGACCGGGAACGCGTGGTTCAACAGGTCGAAGGAGCCGGCCTCCGGGCCCTCCTCCCGGGCGTCGAGGTCGAACATCGTCAGCCGTTCCGGATGCCTGCGCGCCCGGTCCGTCGGCCTCAGAACCACCCGGCCGCCGCCGGAGACCAGAGCACCGGACCGGACCGGGTCCAGCGTCTCCAGCACCTCCCCGGTGCCGACCGCCACACGTGCGATCCGGGGCGCGTCCCGCTGCCACTGTCCGTCCCGCCATCGCAGGCGGCGTTCGGCGTTGGTCCACACGGATGTCCCGTCGGAGGCGGGAACGAGCTGGCGGCCGCCCTGCTCGTCCTCGACCACCCAGTCCCGTTCTCCCGACGGCAGCCACGACTCCGCCAGGACCCCGTCCAGGGCGGCCAGCACACGGCCGTCCTCCCCGCTCTCGACGGCCCACACCCGTCGCCGGGGGGACCACTGCCGGCCGGCCGCCGCGGCGAGGTCCGCGAGGAAGCGTCGGGTCCGCGCTCGGTGATCAGGGCGCGCGGCCGGCCGCGGGGGCGCCGCGAGCTCCTCCGGTTCGACGGCCCTCGGCCCCACCGCTCCCCAGTCGTCGCGGGAGACCACGACCGTGTGCCCCTGCTCGTGCGCTTCCGGGTTCTCCCAGTCGTCACAGGGAGCCAGGACGAGACGCAGTTCCCGCTCGCCGCGCCACGCGACGTCCAGTACCTCGCGCCCGTGCGGCAGCGCGGACACCACCGCGCCGGAGTCCAGGTGGAGCAGAAGGAGTTCGCCTTCGAACGAGTAGCCCCCGTCGTAGGAACCCGTGCCGACGGCCAGAAGAGGAAGGGCGGGGTGGAAGGCGAACGAGAGCACCGGGTACCTGGATCTGACCAGGTGTTCGCACCGCAGGGTGTCCTGGTCGTAGACGCCGACGCGGTGCCCCGTCCAGCGGGAGTCCGCCGTCCCGGCGCCGCTCCACTGGAGCCATCCGACGTCCCCGGCCACGGCGACCCTCCGCGAACGATCGTCGGCGACGGCCAGACTCGGCAATCCGGTCTCGGTGAAGGGCCCGTCGCCCAGCACACGCCGGATCAGCGGCAGAACAGTCATGCAGGAGGCCTCCAAGGGGTGCGATGACGACCGCCGCCCCTCGCACGGGACGGCGGTCGTTCATGATCCCGCCCAGTCGCCCCGCGCACCATCGGATAAGCCCGGCCGACCAGGTCCCGGGTCGCCCCCGCTGTCACTCCATCGTCGGGGTGGTACTTCCGGCCCCCGCCGATGCCATAGGATGAGTCTGTCGACGCGGGGTGGAGCAGCTCGGTAGCTCGCTGGGCTCATAACCCAGAGGTCGCAGGTTCAAATCCTGTCCCCGCTACGAAGATCCTGGCCCCTTGGGGTGGCGTGATGCCATCCCAAGGGGCCGGATTCGTTTACGGACCTCATGAGCCGGGCGCGACCCGGCGGGCGGCGCGGTGCGATCGACTTGCGCTGGAGTGCGCTCGAACTCGTAGCGTTGCAGACATCACGGCGCACACAGCCCGTGTCGCCGGCCGCCTCTCACGAGATGCCGGCGTGGGAATTCGCCGCTGGGCCGACGAGCGGCTTCGTGCGCTCGAACGACGGACGAGCGTGCAGGAAAGGCTTGGGACACGACATGCAGAAGCGCAGTCTACGAGACCTTCAGGTATCGTCCATCGGCCTTGGATGTATGGGTATGTCCGCCTTCTATGGATCCACTGATCAGCAGGAGGGCATCGCGACCATCCGGCGCGCCCTCGACCTCGGGGTGAACTTCCTCGACACCGCGCAGATGTACGGGCCGCTCACCAACGAGTCGCTCGTCGGCGAGGCGATCCGGGGGCATCGCGAGGAGTACGTGATCGCGACGAAGTTCAACTACCGGATGGACAACGCCGTACCGGGCGACATCAGCACGGTCGGCCCGCAGGACGGCTCGGCCGAGCACGTTCGGAGTTCCGTCCACGGCTCCCTGGAACGCCTGGGGACCGACCACATCGACCTGTACTACCAGCACCGGGTCGACCCGAACGTACCCATCGAGGAGACGGTCGGCGCCCTGGGCGAACTGGTGGCCGAGGGCACGGTGCGGTACATCGGCCTGAGCGAGGCGAGCGCGGAGACCATCCGGCGCGCCCACGCCGTACACCCGATCACCGCGGTGCAGAGCGAGTACTCGCTGTGGTCACGGGACGTGGAGGCCGAGGTGCTGCCCGCCTGCCGTGAGCTGGGCATCGGCTTCGTGCCGTACTCGCCGCTCGGCCGCGGCTTCCTCGCCGGGCGGTTCACCTCGCCCGACGAGCTGGAGACGAACGACTGGCGCCGCGAGAACCCGCGTTTCCAGGACGGCAACCTGGAGGCGAACCTGCGGCTGGCGGCAAAGGTGAAGGAGATCGCCGCCGAGAAGGGCGTGACCCCGGCCCAGCTGGCGATCGCCTGGGTGCTGGCCCAGGGCGAGGACCTGGTACCGATCCCGGGCACCAAGCGCCGCACCTACTTGGAGCAGAACGCCGGCGCGGTCGCCATCGAACTGACCAAGGAGGATCTGGCCCGCATCGACGCGGAGCTGCCCGAGGCGGCGGGCGAGCGCTACGACGAGGCAGGGATGCGATCCGTCAATCGCTAGTGGCGCGTGAATGAAGTCGCCGGACGCCGGGGTGCGGCCTGTTCGTGCCGGCTCGCCGACCCGCTTCCCCGTGCGGCCGGTTCTCCCGACCCTGGACCGGCCTGTGACCGGTGGATCCGGGGCGGTGAACGAGCGTGCTGGAAAACGTCCTTGAACGTTTTCCAGCACGTCGTCGTCACGCGAACTTCGTCACCGGGGTGACATCACTTGCCGTAGTACGCGTTGTGGATCGCCAGTGTCGACTTGTTGCCCTGCTTGTCCGAGACCTCGGCGAGGAACGAGATGCCCTTGTCCTTCGCCGGGTTCTTCACGGAGATCCTGCCGCTCTCGACCTCCACGGGCTGCCAGGTCGTCCCGTCGTCGTAACTCACGGACACGGTGAGCGACTTGAGGTTCTTCCCGGCCGCCGAACCCTGCACGGTCACCGGGATCCGGACCGACGTGTCCGCCGGGGCTCGCGAGGCGAGGTCGACGGGGGCCGCGAAGCGGACCGTGGACACCGGCAGCGCCGTGGTGGCCGAGACCTCCTTGGAGCGGAACGTGAAGCCGGCGTCGATGCGGGTGGAGGCCGCGGCGACCTTCGCCGAGCGCTCGACGGAGGTCGTCAGCCGGTATTCGGCGTCGGTGGAGTCGACGGTGAAGGGCCTCGCGCCGCTCAGCGGGTCGTCGTTCTCGCCGACCTTGACGCCGTCGCGGTACAGCGCCGACGTGGCCGAGGTGTACGTCGAGCCTCCCACGTGGCCCTTGCCGTCGGCGAACAGCGGCAGGGAGCCGATGAGTTGCTGCTCTCCCGTGGCCGGGTCCGGTGCGGTGCGGAAGACACCCATGTTCTCGCCCAGAAGCGGGCCGAACACGCCGGTGTTGAACTTCTCGCGGTACGTCCTGCCGGCCTCGTAGCGCTTCGGCTCGGACATCGCGTAGTCCCCGTCGAAGGCCGGGTAGCCCCACTCGTCCGGCTCGCCCAGCTGACTGACTCTGGTCAGCCACTTGACGCCGTCGGCAGTGGAGACGTAGAAGGTGCGCGTGCTCGGCGCCGCCTGCGCCGCCGAGAACGCGTTGCCCTCCGGCGCACCCGGCAGACGGGGGTACGGGAAGGCGAGAGCGGTCTTCCCGGCGGCGGAGGCACCGACGCCGACCTTGAGCGTCGCCAGCTCGTCCGCCTTCACGTGCTTGGTGTAGCCGGTCGCGACCTTCTGTGTCCCGCCGCCGTAGGCCACCGAGTACTGAGCGGTGGCGTCCTTGATGAAGTGCGCGTCCCAGGTCTGCAGGAGCGAGCCGTCCGTGACGGCCGGACCCATGTGCGCGGTGCGGAAGCCGGTGAAGCCCCTGAGGACCCAACCGTTGCCGACGGAGCCGATCTCGGTCGCGCGCTCGTAGTAGGTCCCCCCGAAGTCCGCCGTGTCGAGGCCGGGCACGGTGATGTCCACCGGCTCGGTGGTACGCGCGTCGGCGGTGACCGTGGTGTCGCCGGAGACGTCCAGTTTCGGCTGGGAGATCCAGTCGGTGCCCTTGGTGAAGTCCGACGGGTCCTGGTAGACGGCCGTGTCGAACGTGTACGAGCCCTTGGGCACGCGGATCGTGTGCGTGCCCGGCTCGTTGCCGATACGGGCCTGGAAGCCCTTGGCGGGGCCGGCGACACCGATCAGGCTGCTGGAGAAGTTCTGTGCGTCGGTGCCGTCGCGGTCGATGGTCCTGAGCGTGACGTCGTAGGACTCCGCCTCGCGGACGGCCGCCACGGCCGTGCGGACGGACTGGCCCGCGCCGGTGGCGGTGACGTAGCCCGAATAGGTGCCGTCGGCGTCACCGATCCTGGTGTCGGCGGTCAGATCGACGTCGGTCCTGCCGCCGGCGGGCACGGTCACCCGGGTGGTGCCGAGCGCGAAGAAACCGGCCGGGGCCGGCTTTCCCGCCGGGTCCAGCGCGGACACCGACAGATCGAGGGTGACGTCGCTGCTCCCGAGGTTGCGGTAGCCGATCTTCCTGGTGAGGGGCTGGTCGTCGGTGTGCGGCCACTGTGCGACGCCGAAGGTCGACGAGACCGGATCGGCGATCACGCTCTGGGCCAGTGCCTTGTCGACCTGGACGCGGCCCGAGCCCTGCTGGAAGACGGTGTAGTCGCCGCCCTTGGCGGACGCGATCAGCGCGCCCTTGAGCTCGGCCGCCTTCCAGGTCGGGTGCTGCTGCTTGAGGATCGCCGCAGCGCCCGCGACGTGCGGGGTGGCCATGGAGGTGCCGTCGAGCCGCAGGTAGCCGGGGGCCGGGTGCGGGATACCGGGGTCGGTGTCGAACACGCTGCCGGAGGCGGCGGCCGCGGTGATGGCGACGCCGGGGGCGGTCACGTCCGGCTTCACGGCGCCGTCACCGACGCGCGGCCCGGTGCTGGAGAAGGACGCCAACTTGTCGTCCTTGTCGACGGCGCCGACGGTCAGCGCGGCGTCCGCGCTGCCCGGCGAGCCCACCGTCGACTCGCCGTACTCGCCTTCGTTGCCCGCCGCGACGGCGAACAGGATCCCCTTCTCGGCGGACAGCCTGTCGACCGCCTCCTCCAGCGGGTCGACGCCCGGGGAGTCCGGGCCGCCCAGGCTGAGGTTGACGACGTCCGCGCCCTCGTCGGCGGCCCACTCCATGCCCGCGATGATGGCGGAGTCGTCCCCGTATCCCTCGTCGTTGAGCACCTTGCCGCTGATCACCTCGGCACCCGGTGCGACGCCCTTGTACTTGCCGCCCGACCTGGCACCGGTTCCGGCGGCGATCGAGGCGACGTGCGTGCCGTGCCCGACGTGGTCCACGGTGTCGGGCGAGCCGGAGAAGTTCTTCTCCTCGACGACCTGGGTCTTCAGGTCGTCGTGGGTCTTGTCGACGCCGGTGTCGAGGACGGCGATCTTGACGCCGGTTCCGTCGTACCCGGCCTCCCACGCCTTGTCGGCGCCGATCTGCTTGACACTGCGGTCCAGGCTCGCCCTGCGCACCCCGTCCAGCCACACCTTGCCGATGCCGGAGGCAGTGACGCGCAGGCCGCTCTTCCGCTGGTCGGTCAGCGCCTCCCACACCTTGGCCACGTCATCCTGCGGCGTACGGATGGCGTCGGCGTCGAGGGCGGGGAACGTGCGCCGCAGCCGGGTGTCACCGGCCGAACGCACTTCGGCCCGTACGGTGCCTGCGCCCCCCTCGTACTGCACGATCAGCTTGAGCCCGTCGCCCTGGCTCTTGCGCAGCTGAGGGTCGGTGAGTTCGGCGACATCGAAGAGCCGCTGGTCCAGCTTCCCCGTGGCGATCAGGCGCTGCGCGTCGCTGGGCACCACCAGCGTGTGATCGTTGATGCGCTGCACCTGTACGGGTATGCGCTCACGGCCCTTGGCGGCCTCGAAGCCCACCACGTGGCCCTTGGCGCCGACCACCACACGGTCGCCCGTGATGAGCCGGATCCGCTGGTTGCCGTCGAAGCTCGTGGTGTGCGGTGTGGTCGTCGTGTTCGCGGTGATCGCTGTCGTGGGGCCGGTCATACCTGCCACGAGGGCCACCGACGTGGCCAGTGTGACGGTGAAGGCGCGTGTTCTCTTCACGGTTAAGCGCAAGTCTCCCCCAGAAGTTCGGGTTGAAGGCGAGTGGTCGTCGCACGTGGGTGGCGGGCGCCCGGTCGCGGGAACGACGTGGCGGCCGAGAACCGGCGGGGCGGTCGCAGAGCGGCACGCCCTCCCGGCAGCAGGCGAGGGGGCTGGGCCGCTCCACGAATTCCACTCCCTGAAGAGAGCACCGACGGCATGATCCGCATCACATCGTTTCGGTGCTCGACCCGCCGGGCTCGGCGCTGCCGCAGACTCCGCGCCCGGACCGTGCCGGGAATCCGAAGGTCCGGCCCTCTCGTGCGAACAGGTCAAGTTGATCAGTCGGACTCCGAGAGGCACCAGGCACTTCCTCCGGCGGGATTACGACCCGTCATACTTCTGCCGGGAAGGGGAGTTCGTGGCCGGACAGCGCTGAACAGGGAGACTCGACATGGGCACTGCCGTACCGGTCACGGAGTTCGGGCGGCTGCTGCTGACCCTGCGCACACGCGCCGGGCTCAGCCAGGAGCGGCTGTCCCACGCCGCCGGGGTGAGCGTCCGCGCGCTGGCGGATCTGGAACGCGGTCGCTCCCGAGGACCGCAGCGGCGCACCGTTCAAGCCCTGGCCGCCGGGCTGGGCCTGGACGACGACACCGCCGCGGAGCTGGAGCGGGCCGCCGGCCGAGGACGGACGCGCCCGCGACCGGCCGCCGGACCGCGCGCCCACGGCCCGCTGGCCCTGCCGCGTGACGTCGGCGACTTCGTCTCGCGTGGTCCGGCCCTGGCCCGGCTGCTCGCCCTGGCCGAGCGCACCGGCGCCGGCCGTTCCGCGGTCAGTGTGGTGTCGGGACAGCCCGGCCTCGGCAAGACCGCTTTCGCGGTACACGCCGCATACGCTCTCGCGCCGCACTTCCCGGACGGACAGGTGGTCCTCGACCTGCACGGCATGGACCCGGAGCCCACCTCCGCGCGCGACGCTCTCGCGTCCCTGCTCCGGGCCGTCGGCGTGGCCGAGCACGCGATCCCGGCCGCGACCGACGACCGGTCAGGGCTCCTGCGGTCCGTGCTCCGCGACCGGCGACTGCTGCTGGTACTGGACAACGCGGCAGGCGAGGACCAGGTCCGTCCCTTGCTCCCCGGCGCCGGGCGCTGCCTGACGATCATCACCAGCCGTCACGCCCTGGCCGGTCTCGAATCGGCCCACCGCAGCGACCTCGCGCTGTTTCGCCGGGAAGAGGCGGTCGAACTGCTGAGCCGTATCATCGGCCCCGAGCGGATACGGCAGGAGGCCCAGGCCGCCCGCGACCTCGCGGACCTGTGCGGACTCCTGC
Source organism: Streptomyces sp. NBC_00328 (assembly GCF_036139655.1). NCBI lineage: Bacteria > Bacillati > Actinomycetota > Actinomycetes > Kitasatosporales > Streptomycetaceae > Streptomyces > Streptomyces sp. NBC_00328. Next base: position 9,124,946 of record NZ_CP108013.1, on the reverse strand, counting down.
CCCTGGCCGTACGGATCGCCGGACAACGCCTCGCCGGCCGGCCCCACGAGCGCATCGGCAAGCTGACCGCCCAACTGGCCCAGGAAGGCCGTCGTCTGGACACACTTCAGGTCGGCGACCTTCAGGTACGAGCCGCTTTCGCCTTGTCCTACCGGCAGTTGACCTCGTCCGCCAGAACCGTACTGCGGCGGGCCTCCCTGGCCGCCGGAGGCGACTTCAGCCCGGAGAGCGCCGCTCTCCTGGCCGACCTGCCGGTCAACGAGGTGGCCCGGTGCGCCGAGGAACTGACGGACGCCGGGCTGCTGCAGTCCGACGCCTCGGCAGAGCGTTACCGCTTCCACGACCTCCTGAAGATCTTCGCCACCGAACAACTGACCACCGAGGACGGCACCGAGGTGTCCCGAGCCTCGCTGGACCGGACGGCACAGTGGATGCTGCGCCGGGCCACGGCAGCCGCGCTGCGCTTCGACGCCGAACCCCACGAAGACTCACCTCACGGCGATCCCGACCCCGTCGGCGCACCCGCCGACCGTGACCAGGCCCGCGTCTGGCTGGAGGCCGAGCGGGCCCAATGGCTCGCGGCCGTGCGGCACGCGCAGGCCAGGGGACACCACCGGCAAGTGATCGACACGGCCCGGGCCATGCACTGGTTCTCCGAGTTCAACCAGCACTGGGAGCTGTGGGTGGAGCTGTTCCAGCACGGGGTCGAGGCGGCCCGCGCGTTGGGCAGCAGGCAGGAGGAGGCCGTCCAGCTGAACTTCCTGGCCTGGTCGTACAACGTCTGCGTCCACGAACCCGCCGCCGCCCTCGTCACCGCGGACGCCGCCCTGGAGGTGGCCCGTGAGATCGGGGACCGGCTCCAGATGGGCTGGGCGCTGGGCTACGGGGCATCGGCGCTGCAGCGCACCGGCCGGGCCGGGGAATCCATAGCCCGGCTGCGCGACGCCGCCGTCTGCCTTGCCGACCAGACCTCCGTGCAGGGCCGCCTCGCCGAACTCACCGTCCTGAACACGCTGGGAAGCTATCTACGTCAGTCGGGCAGCGTCGAGGAGGCTCTGGCCATCCACCTGCGCAGCGAGGCGATCTGCCTGACGGAGGTGCCTGGACGGCCGACCGAGCTGATCACCGTGTACCTGGCTGCGATCCGGCAGCAGATCGGCAACGACCTCGCGGCGCTGGGACGCTGGCCGGAGGCCGAACGACCGCTCCAGCAGGCGCTGGACGTCTTCGAGACCACGAGCATGGCTGGCTGGGCCGAACCCACCCGCCTCGACCTCGGCATCGTGCTGCGCCACCTGGCCCGGTACGACGAGGCTCGCCGAACCCTGCTCGCCGCCCACGAAGGACTTCGCCGGCTCAACAGCCCCCGGCAGGCGGAGGCCACGGCCGAACTGCGTGAACTGGAGGTACGGACGCCGTGAAGTCTCCGGGTCCGCGGCCCGGACAAGCGGCTGGGGGCAGACCGTGGAAAGCAGCCGACGACACAGCCCGTACGTCCGGAGTCGCCCTGGGACCGAGCCGTCGCCTCCCGTCGGCGACCGACCACTCGGTGGGGAGGCCTGCCGGTCAAGGGCGGTTCAGACCCCACGTCTGCAGGGTGAAGGGCCGCCCCTTCTCCTCACCCGTGATCAGCGGTACGTCGAGCAGTGTGAAGCCCGCCTTGGTGGCCACGGCGACGCTGGCCGCGTTCTCGGCCTCCAGTTCCAGGATCACCTGCTCGGCGCCCATCTGCTCGAAGGCGTACGCGGCCATCACCCGTACCGCCCGCACCGCCAGCCCCTGACCGCGGTGCGCGGGGCCCACCGCGTAGCCGATCTCCGTGCCCTCGGGCGCGCGCCGCAGCATCACCTCGCCGAGCGGTGCTCCGCCGTCGACGGTGATCGCGAGCAGAATGACCGTGCCCTCCGCGCGGAACTGGCGGTCCCGGTCCAGTCGCGCGCGGGCGGCGGCCGCGTCGAAGGGGGAGACGAGCGGTGTCCAGTAGGCGATGTCGGGGTGATCGAACAGCTCCGGCATCGCCGTCAGGTCCGCCTCCGTCCAGTCACGAAGGACGAGCCCCTCCCCCGTGAGCTCGATCCGCTCGGGAAACGACGACGCGCTACTGCTCATGGTGCTGAACCTCCTGGCTCGTTCGGAACGAGCCAGGATAGCCGGGACGGACGGAAGCACGTCCGGTCGGGCAGCCGCTCAATCGTCAGCCCTCAGCCGTCAGCCGTCAGCCGGAGAAGGCGTAACCGACGAAGTCGGTGACCGGGACGTATCCGATGCGTCGGTAGAGGGCGTTGCTGGTCGCGTTGGCCGGGTTGGTGAACAGCACGACCTCCTTCGCGCCCGCGGCCAGCGCGGCCCTGCTCACCTCGACCGTCACGGCACCCGCGTAGCCGCGCCCCCTGAAGCCGGCCGGGGTGTAGACGGGGTCCACCCGGACCTGGCCGCCGACCAGCGGGTTCGCGCCCGCCATGGAGACGGGCGTGCCGTCCGGGGTCTCCCAGAAGGTGTAGCGCTTCTCGGCGAAGCGTGTGCCGGCCCAGGACTCGGCGGTCATGGAGACGGCTTCCCCGACGTCCGCGGCGAACTCACGGCACCAGCGCATCACTTGCTCGTGTTCCCGCTCGCCCACCGGTCGGCCCCGGCCCGCCGGGACCGGCTCCGGCGGGGTGAGCGTGCCGAGCCGATGCAGACGGCCCCACCAGTCGCGTACGGGCGCCGCGCCACCCCTGTGCCGCCGCCACGCCTCCGCGAGAGCGGTGGCGGTGTCCTGGTCCGCGGTGACGCCCGAAACGCGGTGTCCGAGGCCGGTCAGACGGGGGACGAGGGTGTCGGCCTGGTCGGGGGCGAGCGCCGTGACGGTCAGGCGGCCGCGCGCGGTGCGGTACAGGATGGCCCGGACCTCGCCCCCTGACTCCAGCCGGCCGAAGACGGTGGTTCCGCCGCCGTGTGTGCCCGCGCCCTGTGCCCGCATTTTCGCGAGCGTCGTCAGGGGCGTGTTGTGCATGACGGGGCGCGAGCACAGGAAGTCTCCCGCTCGGGCGAGGAAGTCGTCGATGTCTTCGGTGAAGTACCAGTCGTCGAGGCCCATGGTTCATGATCTCCGACCGCCTCTCCGCCGGGAAGTACGGGCCCGGGACGACGACTCCGCCCTGACCGGTGTCACAGGGTGTGGTGCAGCCAGCGCTGAAGCACCTCGTTGACGTCCGCCGGAAGCGCGCTGATCTGGTCGATGACCGCACGGTCCTCGGGCATCGGCGGAATGCCGGCGGCGGTGAGGGTCGCGTGCAGGGCCAGGCGCCGCTCGTCCTGCGGGTCGATGGTGAAGCCGAGGCGGTGGACGGGGTTGGGGGGCGGCAGAAGGAAGTCGCCGTCGTCGAGGGGCTGTGCCTGGGCCGGCACGGTGGTGTCACGGGGGTGTACGGCATAGGGGTCGGCGAACGCGCAGGAACCGAGGCTCTCACTGCTCCAGGGGGTCATCTCTGTCTCCTCACCGATGTGTTGTGAATCACTTGTCCAGATCTCCGTGAGGGCCCCTTCGGTTGCGTTCGCGGCCGAACGTCACGCTGACGGCGTCATCGGCGGGTGATCACCTCGTACGACGGGCAGATGTCCGCCGCCGCTTCGAGGCACCGCGGTCACCGGCCGCGGAGTCGGCCTCGCCCGCCGGACCAGCGCACGGCGGCGGCTCCCGCGAAGTCGCCTGCGTGGGCGAACCCGCCCAGCACCACGAGGTCACCGTCCTTCACCCGGCCCGAGGTGATCGCGTGGTCCAGGGTGACCGGGATGGCCGCTCCGAAGAGGTTGCCGTACTGGTCGAAGGTGTTCAGATGCCGTTCGGCGGGCAGTTGCAGCGCCTCCGTCCAGTTGCGCAGGAAGGTGCGGTTCGGCTGATTGGTGACGAGGACGTCGATGTCCGCGGTCGCAACCCGAAGCCGTCGGCACAGGTCCGTGATCACCTCCGGGACCAGACGGTTGCCGCGTGCGAGAACCTTGGCGACGCTCGCGTCGGTGAACCCGATCCGCAGCTGGGACTCCCCCGGTTCCCAGTACTTGCGACCGTCGTCGAGAGCCAAGGTCATGTCGCCGGCGTGATCGCCGATGTGCCGGGTCTCCACGTCGAGGACCGGGGCGCCGGCTGACGTCGTCACCCATCCCACTCCGCAGCCGTCGCCCGGGATCGCGGCCTGCGCGAGCCGGCGTACCTCGGACTGGGTGAAGCACTGGCCGGCGGCGCTCTGCGCGTTGCAGATCAGCGCGGTCCGAGCGTCGGTGGTGGTGAGGATCTGCCGGGCCAGCTTCAACATGTACACGAAGGAGGCGCAGCCCGCGTTGGCCACGTCGACGAGCCACTCCGGGTTCAGGCCCAGTCGGCGCGCCACTTCGGTGCCCGCGCCGACGAACGGCAGATCCGGCAGCTGACTGTGCACCAGCAGTACGTCGACGCCACGGATCTCGTCCCTGCCGTGCCGTTCGATCAGGGGCTGTACGGCGCGTTCGATCATGTCCGTGTTGGTCTCGTCCGCGGCTACGTGGTGCCGTGACCGCGGGACCTTGAACATGGGGTGGCCGCGGAGCTTGTCCTCCGCTCCCGGGTACTCGGTGTAGTACCGCGCCGGGACCGGATCGCCCGGAAGGTAGCCCGCCACGTCGGTGAGGCTGACCGTGGTCACCGGACCACCGCCCTCGCGGGCTCCACGCTGACCGGCTGACCGTTGCGGTGACGATGTTCCAGGATCGCCTTGAGGTTGTTCATCTCCACGGTGTGCCCCGCGTAGAACAGGTCCCAGTAGTCGCCCACCCAGGGCCGGCCGGCGCGGGGAGCGAGGCCGGGGTGCGGGTTCGTGTCGTAGTAGGGATGACGGCAGTTGGTCCAGGTGATCACCGACCCCGGCTTGTCGAGCACGAGCGAGGCCGGTACGACGCGCATCAGGTAGATCATCCACAGCTTGTCGCCCTGGTCCCACGAGCAGTGGTAATCCACGGTCATGGCCTCGGGGTTGGCGACCACCTTGCAGTAGATCCTGGTGTCGTCCTCGAGCCGGTCACGCCCGACCCACAGTCCGGGCGTGCCGGAGGGAGCGAAGTCCCGCAGGCTGCAGGTCCACTCCTCCAGGTGATGGCCCTGGCGGAGGTAGTCGTAGGTCAGTTCCGGCGGGCAGTCGACGTACTCGTGGATGGTGCAGTACTGCCCGTAGACCTGATGGTGGGGGTAGACGGAGTGTGTCAACTCCACGCAATGGGCGGCCAGTTCGTCCTTGCCCGGGTTCTCGATCCGCATCAGGCCCGGGATGTCAGCCGGCGCGGACGGCTCGTCGCTCATCTGCATTCTCCTTGTTGTCGGTGTGTTCGGCACGGTCGGCGTCGCCGGTGGCTTCGGCGAAGGGCTGGAAAGGCAGGAACGGAGGGATCTCCTTCGGGTCGCAGTCCAGCGCCACGAAGGCAGGGCCGACGCCCGTGTTTCCGCGCAGCAGCGCCTCACGCAGGTGCGCCGCGCTCTCGGCACCGGTGACGTCGAGGGACGGGAACGCGGCGGCCACCCCGGCGGCGATGTCGGTCCGGCCGAACACGTCGTCGTCGCGGACGCCGCCCTGGAGGAACTCCTCGCGCAGCGCGCACATGGCGTGGGCGTTGTTGTTGAAGACGACGAAGGTGACGGGCGCGGAGTGCTCCACGGCGGTGTGCACTTCCGCCCCGTGCATGAAGAAGGCCCCGTCGCCGGCGAGGACGTAGGTGCGTCGCCCGGTGGCGAGCGCGGCGCCGATGCCCGCGCCGAAGGTGTAGCCCATGCCTCCCATGCCGAGCGCCACCACGAAACGGCCGTGGCGCGGAGCCGGGAGGAGATGAACCGCGCTGGCACCGGTGTTGCCGGCGTCCACGAAGACGTGCGCGTCCTCGGGCAGCGCCGCCTCCACCGCGGCGAGGGCCTGGGCGTACGGGACGATCCGCCCGGGACCGGCCGGAGCGTCCGGGCCCGCCACGGGGGTGGGGACCGGACCGGGGTGCCGGGGGCAGGCACGTGGGCCTGACACGATCCGCCCGGTCACGGCGCGCAGCGCCTCCCGCAGATCCCCGACCAGCGCCGTACCCGCCACGAACGGCTTCTCGGAGTCCAGGCATACGACGTCGGTGGCGGCCAGCGCCCGCTCCAGGCCGCCGCGCGCCAGGAGCGGCAGCCTGGTGCCGACCAGCAGGCACACGTCGGCCCGCCGCAGACAGTGTTCGACGTTGGCATGGCCCATCACCCCGGCCACCCCCGCGAACCGTGGATCACGGTTGTCGAAGACGTCCTTGGCGTCCGGGGTGACCGCGACCCACGCCCCGAGGTTCCGGGCCAGCCGGGACAGTTCCGCACGTGCGTCCGCCGCGGCGACGCCCTCACCGGCGATGACCAGGACGGTGTCCGCACCGCGAAGGATGTCCGACACCTCGGCCAGAGCGGCCTTGTCGAGCTGTGCTCCCCCTGCCGGCAGGGCCCCTGTCGGTATGACCCCTGTCGGCGCCGGACCGTGGCCGACGGGCAGACGCATCCGGGCCTGCTGCACGTCCTTGGGCAGCAGCAGCACCGCCGGACCGCACGGCTCGGTCCGCGCCGCCGCCATCGCCCGCGGCAACAGCTCGACGAGCGAGTCCGCGTCCTGGACCCGGGCACAGAAGCGGGAGATCGGGGTGAAGACCTCGCCCGCGTCGAAGGAGTCCCCCTTGCCGCTGGTGTCCTGGAATGCGCCTTGGCCCTCCTGGGCCGTCGGCGGCTGGCCCACCAGGGCGAGCAGCGGCACCCGGGAGGCGTACGCCTCCGCGAGGCCCGGTACCAGGTTCATCGCGCCACCGCCCGAGGTGGCGGCGACAACCCCGAGACGCCTGGTGGTTCGGGCGTATCCATCGGCCATGGTGACGGCCGAGAACTCGTGCTTGGCGACCACACCGCGGACGGTTCCGCCTCGGTGCACGGCGTCGTACAGGTCCTCGATGTTCGCGCCGCCGACACCGAACATGTGGGTGACTCCGGCCCTGGCGAGCTCGCCGGCCAGGTAGTCGGCCATCCGTACCGTGCCGGCTTCGGGTCCGTCCGCCGCGGTGGTCATACGGGGCTCCCGTCCCTCTCGTGGCGCCGGTCGACGAGGCCGGACGACGTGATGACCTGGAAGCGGTGCCGGTACTCCTTCGGGGTGAGTCCCAGGGTTCGCCCGAAGGAACGGAAGAAGGTCTCGGGGGCGCCGAATCCACAGCGGCCGGCTATCTGACCGATCGGCAGATCGGTCGTCTCCAGCAGCTCGCGGGCTCGGGCTATCCGTGTGCGCTGGACGTACTGGCCGGGAGTCGTGCCCACCTCGCGGCGGAAGACCCGGGCGAAGTTGCGCGGACTCATGTTGGCCCGCTCGGCCATCTCGGCCACGGGTAACGGGTTGTGGAGGTTCTCCAGAATCCACTCCTGCGCCGTCCGGATCGGCGGATGGTCGGCCAACTGGGCGTCCAGCATCGCGCTGAACTGGGACTGGCCTCCGTGCCGCTTGAGGAACAGCACCAGAAACCGTGCCGTCTCCAAGGCGAGTGCCGCCCCGTGATCGGCCTCCACCAGGGCCAGCGCCATGTCGATCCCGGTCGACACGCCCGCCGAGGTGACGAAAGGGCCGTCCCAGACGAAGATCGGCTCGGCGTCCACGGTCACCGCCGGATAGCGGCGGGCCATCGTCTCGCTGTACGCCCAGTGCGTGGTGGCGCGTCTGCCGTCCAACAGGCCCGCCTCGGCCAGCAGAAAGGATCCGCCACATACGGAGGCGACCCTGCGCGACCGGGCCGCCGCGGCGCCGATCCACGAGACCAGTGCCTGATCCCGAAGCGCCTCGCCGACACTCCACCCCCCTGGCACGAGGAGCGTGTCGACGGATCCTTGTCCCGCCTCCAGCGGCTGGGCCCCCACGCTCACGCCTGAACTCGTACGCACCAGTGGCGCGTCGGCGGAGACCAGCTCGATCCGATAGGGGACGGCCCCCGGATCGAGGAGCCTGTTGGCGATGTCTAACACTTCAATCGGTCCGGTGATGTCCAGCGCCATGGCACCCGCGTACACCACCACAACAACACGTCGCTCTGACACGGTCACAGCCTGTATCGGATCTCCGACTGACTGCAATGACAGATAACTGACGCATCCGGCCAACAGGCTTTCACCCGAGGGGAGTTACGGGCTGCTGACCAGGTACTTCGCATACGGCCGACGGCCATGGCGGGTGAGGTAACTCACAGGCGGTCGGACGGGCGGGGCATAGCGGGAGGAGACCGGAGTCGCCATGGACCGCTCTAGGGGAGGCGGGCCATCAAGTGGGCGTCGAGGAAGCCACGTTCGGAGGCCGGGTCGTGGAGAAGCCGGGCGACCGTGACGAGCCCGGCCCCGACCAGCAGCTCGGCGAACCGGTCAACCGGCCAGCTGTAGGCGGGCGTTACTTTGTGATCGAAGCGGACCGGCTCGGTCCCCTCGGTCGCGAAGAACGAGACCATGAGCAGGCCCCCTGGCGCCAGGACACGCACCTGTTCGGCCAGCAGCGCGGGCAATTCCTCAGGCGGGGTATGGATCATCGAGTAGTGGGCCAACACCCCGCCGAGCGCGCGGTCCTCGACGGGCAGAGCCTCCATTCGCGCCTGGTCGAACCGCAGGGCGGGATGGGACTTCCGGGCGTGGTCGACCATGGCCGGGGACAGGTCGATCCCGAAGGCGTCCAGACCCAAGTCGTGCAGCATGGCCGTCAGATGTCCTGGACCGCACCCGACATCGGCTGCCCGCAGGTTCCCCGTCTCGCGCACCAGCTCGGCGAAGGTACCGAGCATGGCCCGCGTGAACGGCCGTGTCTCCAGCCGATCGGCGAACATCGACGCATAGAGCTCGACGATCCCGTCGTAGGCCGTCCTGGTCTCGTCCTGGTGTTCCGTCTGGTGTTCCGTCACGGGCAAGAAGCTAACACCCGTGCCGTACAAGGCCGTTCAGCCTTTGTGGTGGTGGCGCGGCGCGCTCGTCAGTCGAGGTCCGCCTGCCAGAGGTCCGGGCCGAACACCTCGTACTGGATGTCCTGCGGTGCGACGCCCCGTCCGAGGAGCGCGCTCCGCAGCGGTTGCATGAACACCAGCGGCCCGCACATGTAGTACACCGCGTTGTCCGGCAGATCGACGTGGGAGAGGTCCATCAGCCCGTCGAAGACGCCCTTGACCGGCTCGTTGGTCTGCGCGCCCTTCTCGTACCAGAGGTACATCTCGGCGTTCCGCAGTTCGAGTACATCGCTGACCACCTGGCGACGCAGCGCGAACGACGCCTCGTCGAGGTCGGCGTGCAGCACGGTGATCGGCAGCCGGGACTCGGCCTCGACGAGGTGGGAGAGCATTCCGGCCATGGGGGTGATCCCGATGCCCGCCGTGGCGAACACCACCGGCCGTCCCGAGTCGTCGAGCACGACATCGCCGTAGGGCAGCGACAGGGTGAGGACGTCACCCACGTCGACCGTGTCGTGCAGGAGAGCGGACACCTCTCCCTCGGGCTCGCCGTTGCCGCGTACCCGCTTGACCGAGAACTGGCGGTGTTCGCCGTCGTCGGCCCGGGTCAGGCTGTACTGGCGAGGCTGGCGCACGCCGTCGGGCATGTCGATCAGCACGGTGACGTACTGGCCGGGGAGCGAGGTCGTCACGAGGCGGTCGTCGACCCGCTTGACGACGAAAGTCACGACGTCCGGGGTCTCCTTGATCTTCTTCTCGACCTCCCATTTGCGCCAAACCGTCTCGGGTGTGACCCCCCGCGCGCTGTAGAGACCGCGTTCCTGGTTGATCAGGGCGTTCGCCATCAGCCAGTAGACCTCGTCCCAGGCCGCGGCCACCTCCGGGGTGACCGCGTCGCCCAGTACGTCGACGATCGCCCACATCAGGTTGTCGTGGACGGTCTGATACTGGTCCGGACGGATCCCGAGAGACGCGTGCTTGTGCGCGATGCGCTTCAGCAGGTGTTCGGGGGTGCGCTGCGGAGTGCTCACCAGGCCGCCGGCGAACGCCGCCACGGATCCGGCGAGCGCCTGCTGCTGTTCTCCGTGCGCCTGGTTCCCGCGGTTGAAGACCCCGTCCAAAAGCTCGGGATGGTTGGCGAACATGTGACGGTAGAAGCGTCGGGCGATCTCACCGATGTGCTCCCCGACGACGGGCAACGTGGCCGTGATGACGGGTCGGGACGTGTTCGAAAGCATGATGTGCATCTCCAGCGCAGGCGAAGTGCGGGGCAGACATCGGGCAACCACGGAATCGCTCGTACGGCGGTCGGAGCCGGGGCGGGGCCGACTGACCCGCGCGCATACCGCGGCCGTCCTCGGAGACCGGATCCCCGGGACGCGCGGCGCCGCGCCCGCCCTCCACGCTAGAAGGGCACCGCCTACTTCGCACTCCCTGTGCCTGCATTGGTGGACTTCCCACGGACGGCCGGATGACGTGGAGTCCGATGCGCCCGTCCGGCGATCGGTGACGGCGCACTCCGCGCTCGCTGCGCCGCAGCGCGCACGACGCTGCTGTCACGGCAAGGTGGCAGCCAACTCGCCGACCGGACATACGTCGTGGCACGCGCCGGACCGGCCGCCCCGGCACCACCACACCGGCGGGCCGGCCGCGTCCGTCGCACCCGGGTACCAGTCGGCAGAGGTGCCGGCCGGACGGGGATGCATTCCGGTCTTGTGTTCCCGGCAGACCGGCCAGACCTGCCACAGGAGCTCCATGACGGTCGCCTGTGCCGCGTCGGCGACCACGCTCAGGACCGTCATGGCGTCGTCCGGCTCCGGAGGATCGCCGTCCTCCAGGTCGGTCGCGTTCACCGCGTTGCCGTGCCAGCGGCCGTCGGGCAGCGCCACATGGATCTGCTCCCCGTCGGCCGCTTCCCCGGGCGCGGCCTCCCAGGACGGGTCGAGCATCAGCACCAGCGCTTCCTGACCCGGCAGGGTCGCCGTCAGGTCGCGATTGACCACGGCGAGTGCCGCCTCCGCCTTCGGCCACTGCCCGGGTTCGGGCCGCCGAGACTGCGGCCGGTCCTGCCCGCCCTGTTGCGGGCTGATGATGTGCGACGAGAAGTAGTTCACCAGGTCATCGTTCCAGCCGTGGCGGGCGAGGGACTTCGCCCTTGTCGCCCGTGGGGCCGACGGGTCCCGCTTTGGGACCCGTGGGCTCCAGATAGAGAGCTGCCAAGCGGGGCAGTCGGCGAGTCAGTTCGCTGTGGTCGCCGAAGTCGAAGTTCCAGGTGGGGTCCAGCTCCGGGTACCGGATGGTGAACGCGTCGTCAGGAAGATGCTTGCCGGTCGCACTGATGTGTGCGTTCCAGACGATGCTCAGCGCCTCCTCGCATTCGAGATCGTGTCCGTCGCCCGCTGAGGCTCGCACGACGGCCAGTTCTGCCAGGGCATCCGGGTCAGCGACTACGCGTTCGAAGGCGTCGCGTCCCTGCGCGATCAACCAGCCACGGAAGTAGTCGAAGCCGTCGTCGGAGCATCCACCGTTGATCACGTAGGCAGCGGCCCACAAAGGGTTCGTGTAGGAGTCTGCCATCAGGCCCCACAGCACCTGCTGAGCGGCGACGATCTCCTCGGCCGGGTACGTGGCGAGCTGCGAGGTTGCCCGGCGGGCGACATCCTCGCCGTCATTCGGGTTGGACGCCTGATTGCGGGCTGCCTCGATGAGCTGCCAGAACTGCTCTCGGTTCATGGCGGCAGAGCATGCCATCTGGTACTGACATCGGTCCGGTCCCGGGAGCTTGGTCCGACAAGTCGCCCTCGGTCGCCCCGCTCCACCGGACGCTCGCGGAAGCCGAGGAGGCTGGGCACGTTGTTAACGTGATGGCATGGGACGTCGTCGGCATCGGCACTTGGTCATGGGCTCCGAGCGATTCCGGTGGTGGGTCAGCCACCGCCATGTGCTGGATTCGGACCCCGGCGGTGCGGTCGGACACTCATGCCAGGAGGTTCTCGTGATCGCATGTGAGGGCACTCCGGGCGTGATCCGCGTCGTCTTCGACTCGGGTCCCGATCGCGTGGTGGGCGGCGGTGGTTGGGGAGCTCACGAGGGTGGCGTCAGCCGCGTACACGGCGGATATCTCAATCTCCACCGGCCCGCGACCGTGCGGGCGTTGATCGAGGAGGCTCTGGCGGACGGCCAGCGCTTCGGGCACGCCGGCCAAGTCGACGGGTGGCGGTTCTTCGATGCCGTGGCCGCGCGTGTGCCGCCGGAACGCCGGGAAGCACCGAGCGAGCAGCTGGTGGAGTAATTGCCTTCGGGCTGAGCGGGCATCCGGAGGTGCAACTGACTTCGGTCTGAGACTCGGCCGGCTCGCCTGCCTGCCGGTCGGTCGGTAGACGCCGGCAGCGCACCTCGGTCCGGGTGAGGCGCACCTGTGCGTCCGATGGTTCGGCTCAGCTCCGTCCCGAACCGAGACCTCGGACCTACTCCAAGTCCCGCCCCAGGCACACGCGATACGGCCCGCACACCGCGTCGTCCCGAAGCACGCGGACCACGTCGGGTGCACAGGCTGACGGTAGTAAAAATCGCCGGCCTCGACGTGCAGGTGCCGACCTGCCCCGAGTGGACACTGTTCGATCTGGTGCAGCATCTGGGCCAGGTGCACCGGCGCTGGGCCACCATCCGAGGGACGCTCCTGGCGCCTGTCGCTCTCCGCCGACGGCGTACGGCTCACACACCTCCCCCGTCCCGGCGCACCGTCCACCGACCCTGCCGACGAGGCCCCGGATCAGGTCCACGTCTCCGCCCGAGGCACGGCCGGCGAGCTGGTCCTCGTCCTGTACGGCCGCGTTCCGGTGGACTCCGTGAAGGTCGACGGTGAAAGCCGCGTCCTGGACCTGCTCAAGGACTGGGACCCGAACGAGTAGAACGACAGGTTCCGGTCCGAGGGCGACCTCCGGGCCGGACACACCCGGCCATCAACACCCGGACCTCTGCCTCTGCCTCTGCCTCTGCCTCTGCCTCTGCCTCTGCCTCTGCCACCGAAAACGGGCCATATTGGCGATCCACTCCGTACAACGGGCGGATCTTCGGACAACCAGGCCTACGATTGTGTGCCGGTTGACGAGCCGTACCATCTGTTGAGGCCCCGACGCACCGGGACGAGGTACGGGAACGGCCGGAACGACTGGCCAACTGGGTTGCCCCCGTGGTCGGTCCCGGCCTCCTCGCGAGGCCGCGGAGCGAAGAGCCGCACGTGTCCGCCGGGGCAGGCCACGACGCGAAAGGCAGCGACATGGTGCAGTGGCACGGGACCAACTTCACCGTGGACGGACACGAGCCGACCAGTTCCGAGGAGTACTACCGGATCGGCCTGCACTGCTGGAACAGCGGGCAGCACCCCGGCGCGGAGGTCTACTTCCTGGAAACCGCGGCGTCCACCGGACACAGCGCCGCGATCGAGCTGCTGGGGCACATCGACTACACGCAGGGGCGGTACGCGAGCGCGGTGCCACGGCTGCGGCACAGCAGCGGTTCACCGCGAGCGGCCTTCTACCTCGCCTCGCTCTATCACCACGGCTGCCCTCAAGCGGGCATCGTCGAGTCGCTGGACGAGGCGGCCCGCTGGTATCGCACCTCGGCCGAACTGGGCGAGCCCGAAGCGATGCTCGTACTGGGCGACCTGTACCTGGAGCGGCTGATTCCGGCCACCCGGACCCCGGCGGAACACGCACTGGAGCAGTTCCTCGCGGCCGCCGCACGCAACCACCCCTACGCCCAGTACCGCGCCGCGGAGATCTACCGCACGCTCTACCAGGACAACGAGCGAGCCGCCGTGATGTACCAGTCCTGTGTGGACAACCCGATGACCGAGCGCCACGCCCTGGGGTCGATGATGACGCTTCAGAGCCAGGCGCACCTGCGGGAGATATCTGCCTTCAGGGCAGCCCGCCGGTTGCAGCAGCGGCGTGACACCGTCAATCCCGCGCAGCGCCGAGGCGACTTCTACTGAACCTGGACGGGCCGCTGACCCTGGGCCGGTCTACTGCCCCTGGGCAGTGCGCCGTGCTCCTCGATCAGCGAACGGCCAGGACCCACAGAAAGACGGCCAGCGCCCGCACCAGGTGTTCCGTTTCCTCGGTCTGCTCCAGCAGCGCGCCCGGTACGTGGGACAGTTCCCAGGCCACTTCCCAGGCAGCTCGGTCCGAGGGCTCACGCGGCGCCTCGGCCGCCCAGAGCCGCCCGGTCTCCTCGGTGTCGGCCTTCAGCCTGGCGCACGCGTCGGCCGTGGTGCCGAGGACCGTCACCAGTGGGCTCGCGTCGTCCCGCCCGGCGCCGAGCAGAGTGTCGGCGGCGGCGGTCAGCATGTCGGCCGTGGCGGTCAGGCGTGATGCCCGCTCCAGCCAACTCGGTGCCGGGTGCCCGGAAGCGGCGGCTGGGCGGGCCGGCTGTTCCAGGCCATGGCCGATGCGTGCGCCGGTGGACCGTTCGTGGTCCGTTGGCTTCCATGTCCCCCGCTCCCGCAGATCGTCGGCCCGGCCCATGGCCTGGCGGGCCTGCCTGAGAGGCGTCGGCCAGTCGCCGAGATCCCAGTCCGGCGTCGCCCGCGACTCCCGTACGCGGTAGCCGAGGGTCAGTCGCACCCCGGCAGGGCGCGGGCGTGGAAGGCCGGCCTCGACGTGCGCCTGGAGTACGTGTCTGATTCCGGCCACCGATGCCGCGCTGCCGACTCCGATTCCGGCGGTGCGGGCAGCCTCGGGCATGGGACCGGTGTCCAAGGGCTCGGCTCCCGGGGCGCAGTAGCGCAGGGCGTCGGCCAGGAGGACCTGGTCGACCAGGATCCCCCGGTCGCAGGCCGCTCGCCACAGCAGCAGACCGAGCGTGTCGTGCCTGGTGCTCCCCCACGGCCACTTCACCCGCGCACCGGGGTCCGTGGAGAACCGCGGGGACATCCGTGGTCCCAGGCCGCCGTCGCGCTCGTCGTACCAGGCGACCAGCAGGTGCGCCTGGTGACGGGCGCGCTCCCACGCCCCGCAGTTGTAGGCGACCCGGTGCCCCGGCTCCCACTCGTTCCTGTCCACGGCGCGAACCGTACCGGGCCCGGCCTGCGCGGGACGTCCGGGAGGCATCCGGGAGGCATCCGGGAGGCATCCGGGAGGCAGCATCCGGCATCGCGCGCGGGCTTCGTCTAACGTGGATGGCGCCTGCGCGACTCCCCGGTTCCGCTGCGGGACGAGCGCGGATTCTCGATGAGGGAGCCGTTCATGACTGACAGCATCTGGGGCTACCACCCGGCCGCCGGGCACGTCACGGGCACGGATCTGGTCGGGTTCAAGGTCGAGGCCGTCGACGGCGCCATCGGCAAGGTCGACAAGCATGCGGACGACGTCGACTCCGCGTATCTCGTGGTCGACATCGGCGTATGGATCTTCGGCAGGCATGTCCTGCTGCCCGCGGGCACGGTGAGGCGGGTCGACCGGGACGAGCGGAAGATCTACGTCTCGCTCACTCAGGAGCAGATCAGGGAATCCCCCGAGTTCGACCGGGTCAAGCACGTCGGCGATGTCGACTACCACGAACTGGTCGGCGGCTACTACCAGAGCCACCGCGCCTGACCCACCGTCGCGCCGGTGGGCCAGGGGCGCCGGCGGTCCGGTCGCTGACGAGCGTCTCGGACCCACCGTCGCGCCGGTGGGCCAGGGGCCGAGTCTCCCGCGTGCCGCCGACGCTCAGCCCTGAGCCAGCTCCGCCACGGGCTGCCACTTCTCCCAGGACGCCAGGCGCTTCTCGTAGTCCGCCTTCGCGATGCCCAGCGGCGCCGAACCGAAGAAGCAGCGCAGCGGCGGCTCCTCCGCGTCCACGATCTCCAGCACGGCCGCGGCGGACGCGCGCGGGTCGCCCGGGGTGCCGACGCGCTTGCGCCGCTGTTCCTGTACTTCCTTGTGGAACTCGGCATACGCCGGCGACTGCTCGGACGTGCTCGACGAAGAACCGGCCCAGTCGGTCGCGAACCCGCCGGGCTCGATCAGCGTGACCTTGATGCCGAACGGCGCCACTTCCTGCGCCAGCGCCTGGCTCATTCCCTCGAGCGCCCATTTCGAGGCGTGATAGATGCCGACCAGCGGGAAGGCGCTGATCCCGCCGATGGAGGAAACCTGCAGAATGTGGCCGCTGCCCTGCTCGCGCAGGAAGGGCAGTGCCGCCTGGGTGACCCACAGGGCCCCGAAGAGATTGGTCTCCAACTGCGCGCGAGCCTCGGCTTCGGTGATCTCCTCGATCATCCCGAAGTGTCCGTAGCCGGCGTTGTTGACCACCACGTCGAGCCGTCCGAACCGCTCGTGCGCCAGCCGCACGGCGGCGAAATCGGCGTCGCGGTCCGTCACGTCGAGCTGAAGCGGCAGCAGCCGCTCTCCGTAGGTCTCCCGAAGATCGCCCAGCGTGGACAGGTCGCGCGCCGTCGCGGCCACCGAGTCGCCGCGCTCCAGCGCGGCGATCGCCCACTCCCGCCCGAAGCCGCGGGAGGCGCCGGTGATGAACCAGATCTTCTGTGTCATGGAGTGCTCCTCGTGGAACGTGTCGTCCGCTCGGTCACCACGTCGCCGCGGTGCCACTCCTGCCACCCAACACCTTCGAGTGCGCTCCAGCGCAAATCCGGCTTCCGGGCGCGCCCCGGCTCCGGCTCCGGCCCCCGCTCCGGTGGGGCCGGAGCGGTCACACCTGTACGAGTTGCGGTTCCGGCTGCTGCACGGGCGCGGTCTGCGGATTCCACAGTCTGGTGGTCCACAGATATCCGTAGATCACGGACGCCATCGCCAGGAGGAGGGCCGGTCCGAACACCCAGGGATACCTGGCCATCTCCACCGGCAGATAGCGGTACGACACCACGAGCACGGTGAACACCACGGAGCCGTAGGCGACCAGCGTGACTCCCGCCCGGTCCCATCCTCGGGCGAAAGCGCGCATGGTCGCCTCGACCGTGAGCGCGAACACCACACCGGCGACGAGATCCGCGCCGTAGTGGTACCCGAATCCGAGCGTCGCCGTGAGCGTGCCGATCAGCCAGAACGTGCCCGCGTTGCGCAGGAGCCGCGAGCCCTCGCGGGTGTGGATGAAGAGCGTGGTGGCCCAGGCCGTGTGGAGGCTGGGCATGCAGTTGCGCGGGGTGATCTCGTCGAACGGAAACGCCTGCGGGGCACCGGTCGACAGCGGGGTCTGCGGCCACAGGTTGGCCGCCGCCCACTGCCCGCCTTCGGCGCCGTAGGCGAACACCGGCCCGACCACGGGGAAGATCATGTAGACGATGGGCCCGACCAGGCCTATGGCCAGGAAGGTACGCACCAGATGATGGGCCGGGAAGCGGTGCTCCCGCGCCACGTTGCGCAGTTGGTAGAGCGCGAAGACGGCCGCGGCGAGCGGGAGCTGGCCGTAGACGAGATGGAGGGCGTGGTAGCCGATGGGGCCGGTGGCCTCGACGAACCGGCCCATGACCCAGGACGGGTCGCCCAGCGCGTGATCGGCCGTGGCCACGTACGCGTCGAGCACGGACGGACGGGTCTCCGATGTGATCATCAGCCAGGTGTCGCCCGTCTTGTGACCGGCCACCAGGAGCAGGCCCAGTCCGACGCCCTTCAGGAGCAGGACGCGCTCCTTGCCCGTTCGACGGGTGACGGCGATGAACGCATAGCCCAGAATCACCCACAATGCGCCGTTGCCGAACATCATCTTGACATCGGCCACCCAACGAACAAGGAAGAAAACGACGTCGATACCGGCCGCGATTCCCAGCGAGACGAACCGCTGCCGCCAAGGGAGGACGACCATCATCAACGCCAGGCCGGCGTACAGCAGAGGTCCTGAGGTGGGAGTGAATATCACCTCCCTGGCCTGGCTGGTGATCGGGCCCGGCATGCCGTAGTGACGGGCGACGATCTCCATCGCGACGAGGAAGCCGAAGGTCACGACCCCCGCGATGGCCCACAGAATCACCCGTGGCCGACGCCGCTCATCCAATTCAATTGTGTCGTTTATTCGTGAAATTACTCGGGATGCTATAGATATCAACTGTTCGGCCGATTTGTTTAGGTATTGGTCATCTGACTCACCCTTCGCGCTAGACAGCGTGTTCTTCTAGTGAAGGACGGACGATCAGGGCAATCGTCGTGAGTTCGATCATGCTATGGGCGTTACAGGCGGGTTTCAAGGGTCACAGCAGGTGCAAAGGTCGGCGGATCCTGCGCCTGACGAACTGCCGAGGCGACCGAAAGCTGCCACTCTGTCTGTAAATCGCCCTTCGATGCACAGGGGCTTTTCATGGCGCGGACAGACAGGAGACCCATCGCGGGACCGAGGCCGTGGAGCGGCTCATGACCCGCTCCACGGCCTCCGGCGGCCATTACGGAGAAGATCTGTTCGAGCCGGAACACCCGCAGGAGGCCGAGCGTATCGACGCGGCGGCACTGGTCTACGACCCTGTCACCACAAGCCGTCTGCGCGCGCTGGGCTCCGGATCGGGCGGCCGCTGCCTGGAGGTGGGAGCCGGGACCGGGACCGTGGTCCGCTGGCTGCTGGAGAAGGCGGGAGCCGCCGAGGTGGTCGCGCTGGACCGGGACACCGGCGGCTTGGAAACCCTCGCGGGCCCGCGTGTGCAATTGGTCACCGCCGATCTCCGGGACGAGAACCTGGACCTGGGCGGCTTCGACCTCATCCATGCCCGGTTCGTGCTCATGCACCTGCCCGAACGCCGTCAACTCGTCTCCCGTCTCGCCCGATGGCTGAACCCGGGCGGCTGGCTGGTACTCGGCGATGCCGTGGAGGTGCCGAATCCACTCGACTCCTCGTCTGCCTACCGGCGGACCATGGACGCCATGTGGCAGGCCCTGCGGACGACCATCGGCACCGACACCTCCGACATCCCGGCCTATCCCCACTTCCTGAGAGAGGAAGGGCTCCAGAACGTCGGCGGTGAACTGCACTGCCCACCGCTGGTCGCGGACAGCCCGCTGGCTCGCTTCTGGTCCGAGACCTGGAACCGGATGCGCCCCGCCCTCGAGGAAACCGGACGCGTCGACTCCGCCGCCATCGACGAGGCGGTGGCCTACCTGGCCTCACCCCGGCTCGCCGAACTCGGACCCGGCATGATGATCGCCTGGGGGCAGCGGCCCTGAGCCCGGCCAGGGCCTCGCGCGAGCGTCGGTCCTCCTCACGTCTGCCGGGACGGCTCGTACACCTCGGCGGCGAGGCCGAACGTCCACGCCACCCCCTCACGAGCCGTACGCGTCGTCGGCGGGACGCGCAGCCAGTACGTCCGGTTCGTACCGTCCGGCTCGGGGGTCGAGTTCACCACCTCCACCATGACCACGTCCTCGTCCCCGACCAGCTCGACCCGCCACAGCACACCCGTCTCGTCGCGGTGCACGGGAACGGCCCCCGACTCGTCCAGGTACCGGTCGTAGCCGTAGTACTCCAGCATCACCCGGCGCAGTTCGGCGTTCTCCTCATCACGTATCCGCTCGGGCGTCAGCGCGGTGAGTTCGTCGAGGAAGGTGCGGGGGACCGGCATCCCGCGCCATGCGTACAGCTCGAAGCCGTCCGCGTAGCGCAGCGCCGGGCCGTCCCCCCGGTCCAGGCGACCGGCTTCGTCGCGGTGCAGACTCAACGGCCGCTCGCTGATGACCGCCGCCTTCTCGTACGGCCACCACCAGCCGGCGTCGCGCGCCACCGCCGCGATCCCGGCCAGCGCGCTCGCCCCGTCGGGATCGAAGGCGCACAGCCATGCCGCGTCATGCTGACCCAGCGTCGCGTCCAGGAGCAGCAACCGCACCCGGCTCTCCTCGTCCCGGTCGGCGACGAGGTCCTCGACGATGCCCGCACGCACCCGGTCGGCCAGAGTGCGGACCGATTCCCACAGGGCCGCCCCCGTGGCCCGCCAGTGTCCGCTCCACCCCTCGGGTCCCAGCCGTTCGTGCGCTCGCGCGCGTTCCGCCGCCCAGGGTCCGGCGACGACGGCACTGCGGACGCTGGGGCCGGTGTCCCCGAGGACCGCGCCGTCGACGGGCGCCGTACCCATGAGCACGCGTACGGCCTCATGCGGTGACCGCGCCCAGACGATGCGCTCGGGCTCGTCCAGCCCCGCGTTTCGATAGGCGAGCCTGACACCCTCCTCGGCCGCCGCCCGGTCACCCGCCCCCGTCCGGGTCGCGGTGGCACGCCAACTGCCCTGTTCCATCACACCGTTCCTCTCCGATTGCCTCCGTGCCCGAGCGGCACGGCACCCGCGACGCCACCCGGTCCCGCCGTCGAACGCCCCGTCCACGCCCCCGGTGCGCACCGCTCCGCGCCCCCGGGGCCGGGACCACGGGCAAACCCGTCAGTCGGCGACGATCCGCACCGAGCCCGGCACGTACTCACGCTGGCGGATCACCCGGTACCAGCCCTTGTGGAGCGGGATCGCCCCGTGCTCCTCGTGCACGACCCGCGCCCCGTCGGGAACGTGCAGGAGCATCGGGCCGAACACCCCGCCGTCCCGTATCAGCCGCCCCGGACCGACCACTGCGTGGGCGTGCCCGGTGACTTCGCCGAGGGCCAGCACGAGTCGTCCGCGGCCGTCGCGGGGTTCGGACGCCGCGTCGAGGGCGTGGTCCGGCACCGCTTTCTCGTCCAACGGCACGATCAGCACGTCTCCTTGGCGGAACATGGGTCTCCCTCCCGGCACGGCACGGGATGTGCCATGGGAAAAACCGTAGAGGCGACCACTGACAATCGGCCTCCGGACCTGGCGCGCACCCTTGGTGACCAGGCGTCATGTCCTCGAAGTCAGGGTCGCCGGACTCCGGTCGGACCGCTCGGGGCCGTACGGCCACCGACCGTTCCCCCGCGTCCCGTCCACAGGTGCCGACCCGGCTCGCCGCGATGTCAGTGGGGCTTGGTAGAACTCGTCTGTCTGGGTGCGGACGGCTCGCTCCGGACTCTCCGCCACGACCGTCGATCCACCGCAATGAGCACGAAGGAGCGGGCGCGCATGACCATCAACAGGCACCTCGAGGAGTTCCACGGCCTGCCGGCCTTCACCTTCCCGGACGCCGACGACAAGTCGCCCCGGGCCACCTCGCTTCCCTCGCCCGAATCCGTCGCCTGGCGCATCGCCGTGGACGCCTACGAGAGCGAGGAGGCGTGGGAGGACGCCTTCGCGCGTTTCCTGGCCGCCGTGGACACACAGCAAGTGCGGGCGCTGATCGTCGGCGCGTGGAGCGATGTCTACGACTCGTCTCCCCATGCGGTGATCGAAGCGCTGGTCGCCGCGCGTGACCGGCTGCCCGCGCTGCGGGCCCTGTTCCTCGGCGACATCGTGATGGAGGAGTGCGAGATCTCCTGGATCGTCCAGGGTGACGTGTCGCCCCTTCTGGAAGCCTTCCCCTCCCTGGTCGAATTCGGCGTCCGCGGCGGCAACGGCCTGGTCTTCCCCGCGGTCCGACACGAGCGGTTGCGCACGCTGACCGTCGAGAGCGGCGGTCTGCCAGCCGAAGCGGTGCGCGGCATCGCCGCCTGCGACCTGCCCTCCCTGGTGGGACTCGACCTGTGGCTCGGCACCTCCGAGTACGGCGGCGACGCCGATGTCGCCGACCTGGAGCCGTTCTTCGCGGGCACCCGGCTGCCCAGCCTGACCCGTCTCGCTCTGCGCAACAGCGAGATCCAGGACGCCATCTGCACGGCGCTCGCCTCGGCCCCCGTCGTGGCGCGCCTCACGCACCTCGACGTCTCCATGGGCGTACTCACCGACGACGGTGCCACGGCCCTGCTGTCGGGCCAGCCGCTGACCCATCTCAAGGTGCTCGACCTGCACCACAACTACCTCGGCGCAGGCGTACGGACGCGCCTGCTGGAGACGCTGGAGCCCGCCGGTGTCGCGGTCGACGCCGACCGGGACGACGCGGACTCCGACGAGGAGGAGGACGGCACGGTCTGGCGTTTCGTCGCGGTCGGCGAGTAGCCGCGGCCGGTATCGGAAGAAGGAACGAGGAGGCGGGATGGGCGGGTTTCGGCCGAACGGCGTACCGGTGAAGTGGGCGGTCGTCGCCAACGGGGAGAACCGCCGGGTGGCTCTGTTCAGGACAGCGGCCGAGGAGGCGGGCTGCGGCACGCCCCGCGTGGTCGAGTGGCGGGACGTGCTGCGGGACGGCGGGCACGACTTCGCGGACGACGAGGTCGTGCGGCTGGACTCCCCCGGCGAGAACGCCGAGGTGGACCGGCTGTTGCGCGGCATCGACGAGCCGACCAGGGTGGAGGGTTCAGCGCGCTGGTACGCGGGTTTCCTGGACGGTGTGGGTTCGCTGCGCGGGGGCCGGCGGCTCGACGACCCGGCTGATCTGGCCGTGCTCTTCGACAAGAGGCTGTGCCACGCCCGTCTCTACGCGGCGGGTGTGCCGGTGCCGCAGTCCCCCACGTCCGGAACCCTGCGTGCCGTGGAGGGTTGGAGCGACGTCCGCGATCTCTTGGCGGAGGCCGCGCTGCGGCGGGTCTTCGTCAAGCTCGCGCACGGTTCGTCCGCGTCGGGTGTGCTGGCCGTCGAGACGACCGCCTCCGGCCGGATCCGGGCCACCACCTCGGTCGAACGCACGGCGGCCGGCGACCTGCACAACTCCCTGCGGATCCGCCGCTACACGGACGAGGCGCAGATCGCCGCGATCGTGGACACGCTCGCGCCGGACGGACTGCACATCGAGCGCTGGCTGCCGAAGGCCTCGCTCGGCAGCAGGTCGGCCGACCTGCGTGTCGTGGTCGTGGCCGGGCGCGCGACCCACGCCGTGGTGCGTACGAGCCGCTCACCTCTGACCAATCTGCATCTGGGCGGGGCGCGCGGCGATCTCGCGGCCGTCCGCGCGCTGGCCGGTGACCGGTGGGCGGAGGCCCTCTCCATCTGCGAACGGGCCGCCGCCTGCTTCCCCGGCACCCTGTGCGTGGGCGTCGATCTGCTGCCCGCCGTCGGCTGGCGCCGGTTCGCGGTCGGGGAGGTCAATGCCTTCGGTGACCTGCTCCCCCGCCTGACCGGCCTGCCGGGCAGCGGCGCGGAAGGCCTCGACACGTACGCCGCCCAGGTCGCGGCGATCCGCTCCCTCTCCCCCGAACACTTCCCCGTACGACCGGCGCCCCCGCTCGACACACCTGCCAGGACACCACATGCATCAGCCTGATCCCGACCGCACACCGGCCATGCCGCCTTCCGCCCCGGAACCGGCCGGGACGCCGGACATGAACGAAGTGGTGGGCCGGGACGACCTGCTCCTGCTCACCCTCGACACCCTGCGCCACGACGTGGCCGTCGAACTCGCGGCGGCCGGCCGTCTGCCGAACCTGACCGCGCATCTGCCCGGCGGCACCTGGGAGCGGCGCCACGCGCCCGGGAACTTCACCTACGCCTCCCACCAGGCCATGTTCGCGGGCTTCCTGCCCACCCCTGCGGCACCGGGACCGCACCCGCGGCTGTTCGCGGCACGGTTCGCGGGCAGCGAGACGACGGCGGACCGCACGTTCGTCTTCGACACCCCGGACCTCGTGTCCGGCCTCGCCGCGCACGGCTATCGCACGGTGTGCATCGGGGGCGTCGGCTTCTTCAACAAGCAGGGCGCACTGGGCGGCGTACTGCCCGGACTCTTCCAGGAGAGCCACTGGGAGCCGGAGTTCGGAGTGGCCTCGCCCACCTCTTTCGAGGCCCAGGTCGCACGGGCGGAGAAGGTCGTGGCCGAACTTCCCGCGGAGCAGCGGCTGTTCCTGTTCCTGAACGCGTCGGCGCTGCACCAGCCGAACTGGTTCCACCTGCCCGGTGCCACCCGCGAGACCGGGGACAGCCGGGTCACCCACGCAGCGGCCCTCGAGTACATCGACGCTCATGTCGGACGGCTCTTCAGCGCGATGAGCTCACGCCGGCGCTGCTTCGCCATCGTCTGCTCCGATCACGGCACCGCCTACGGGGACGACGGCTACACCGGCCACCGTCTCGGTCACGACTGCGTGTGGACCGTGCCCTACAGCCACTTCTTCCTGGAGCCGACCGTATGACGCTCGCCCTCGCCGCCCCGACCGGCGTGCCACGCCCGTACCAGAGCTACACCTACGCCTATCCGCACAAGACCGCCTACCGGCCCCTCGCCCCGCGCCCCGCGCTGAAGGACCTGTGGACGGGCGAGTCCCGGCGGTCGCTGTCGCTGTATCTGCACATCCCGTTCTGCGAAATCCGCTGCGGCTTCTGCAACCTGTTCACCCGGATCGGCGCTCCCGGTGACCTGACGGGACGCTATCTGGACGCCGTGCGGCGCCAGGCCGCCGCGATGCGCGAGGCACTCGGCGACGAGGAGACGCCCCGTTTCGCCAACGCCGCGTTCGGGGGCGGCACGCCGACGTTCCTGGAGGCTTCCGAGCTGGAGCGGCTGTGTGACATCGCCGAGCAGGAGATGGGCGCGGATCTCCGCGCGATCCCGCTGTCCGTGGAGGCCTCGCCGTCCACGGCCACGGCCGAGCGGCTGGCCGTGCTGGTGGAGCGGGGCACCACACGTCTCAGCCTCGGGGTGCAGAGCTTCGTCGAGGAGGAGTCCCGTGCCGCCGTACGGCCGCAGCGGCGCTCCGAGGTGGAGGCGGCGCTCGGACGGATCCGCGAGGCGGCCGTCCCGGTCCTCAACATCGACCTGATCTACGGCATCGACGGTCAGACCGCGGCCAGCTGGCGCCACTCTCTGGACGCGGCCCTGGCCTGGCGGCCCGAGGAGATCTACCTGTACCCCCTCTACATCCGTCCCCTCACCGGCCTCGGCCGGCACACCGACGCGCGGACGGCCGACCTGGACTGGGACGAACAGCGGCTGCGCCGGTGCCGGGAGGGCCGCGACCACCTGCTGGCACACGGCTACGAGCAGGTGTCGATGCGCATGTTCCGGCGCGCGGACGCCCCACCGCAGGGACCGGACGACTACGCCTGCCAGACCGACGGCATGATCGGCCTCGGCTGCGGTGCCCGTTCGTACACCTCCACGCTGCACTACTCCTTCGACTACGCGGTGTCGATGCGGGAGATCCGCGGCATCATCGACGACTACACCGCCACCGAGGACTTCTCGCACGCGCTGCACGGCCGCCGTGTCGACGAGGACGAGGCACGGCGCCGGCATCTGCTCCAGTCCCTCCTCCAGGCCGAGGGCCTGCCCGTAGCGGACTACCGGCAGCGCTTCGGATCGGATCCGTACGACGACTTCCGGTCCGAGATCGGCACACTCGCCGCACGGGGATGGCTCGCGGACCGGGACGAGGACCGGCTGCGTCTCTCGGCGGAAGGACTCGCCCACTCGGACGCGATAGGCCCCGAGTTCTTCTCCCCGGCCGTTCGGGACGCCATGGCCGCCTACGAGACGAAGTGAGGCTCCGGTGGACCTGACGATCCTGTACCGCGGCCCGCTCGCCTCCTGCGACTACGACTGTCCGTACTGTCCGTTCGCGAAGCGCCGCGACACCCCCGCACAACTGCGGGCCGACCGCGCGGCGCTGGAACGGTTCACCGCGTGGGCGGGCGAGCAGCGCGAGGACCGGCTGTCGGTGCTGTTCACCCCGTGGGGCGAGGGGCTGGTCCGCTCCTGGTACCGCCGCGCCCTCGTGGAACTGTCGCACCAGCCTCACATCAGGCGTGTGGCCATCCAGACGAACCTCAGTTGCCGCACCGACTGGCTGGAGGCGGCGGACCGGGAGACGGTGGCGTTGTGGTGCACCTACCACCCGGGGCAGACGCCGCACGAGCGGTTCGTCGCCAAGACCCGGCGGCTCGGTGAGCTGGGCGTCCGTTTCAGTGTCGGCGTCGTCGGTCTGCCCGAGCACGCGGAACCCGCGCGCAGACTGCGCGCGGAACTCCCGGAGCACGTGTACCTGTGGGTGAACGCCGCCGAAGGACACACCTATACGGACGGACAGGCAGCCGAGTGGACCGCGCTCGACCCGCTCTTCCCCTTCAGCCGCCACCCGCACCGGTCGGCCGGCCTGCCCTGCCGCACCGGCGAGTCGGTCATCTCGGTGGACGGCGACGGGAAGGTGAGCCGCTGCCACTTCGTCCGGACCGAACTGGGACGGCTGTACGACGGCTCCTTCCGTGCGGCGCTCGCCCCGCGCCCCTGCCCCCTGACCGCGTGCGACTGCCACATCGGCTACGTGCACCTGGAGACTCTGCCGTTGTACGACGTCTTCGCGGGCGGCGTCCTGGAACGCGTGCCGCGGGCGCTGCCGGACCGGGACCGGGTGCTGCTTCCGGTCCTCCCCGCGACCGGCTCGCTCTGAGAGCCGGGCTCGCGGTGGCGGTCGTCCGGTCCGGTTGGTGTCAGCCGTCGCGCCTTCGGGCGACGTAGACGGTGTTGGCGGCGGTCCCGCCTTGAAGCGGATTGTCGAAGTCCACGACGTGTGCCGCGGTGTCCGTGAAGACCTCCGCGAGCACCGAGCCGAACTCCTGGTCCGGCGGGTCGTTCGACCACAGTGCGAACACGCCGCCGGGTTGGAGCAGTTCGGCCAGTGCGGTCAGACCGGTCCGGGTGTAGAGGACGGCGTGGTCGGGGTGCAGCACATGGCGGGGCGAGTGGTCGACGTCCAGGAGGATCGCGTGGAAACGGCGGCCGGGGGTGTCGGGGTCAAGGCCTCGCGGCTCGCCGGTGGTCATGGCGAAGAAGTCTCCACGCACCAGCCGGCACCGGGGGTCGGACGCCAGGCCCGCGCCCAGGGGTACGAGCCCGCGCCGGTGCCAGTCGATCACTTCGGCCAGGGTGTCGACGACGATCAGCGAGCGTACGCGCGGATCGTCCAGGGCCGTCCTGGCCGTGTACCCGAGGCCGAGTCCGCCCACCACGACGTCGAGCGGGGCCTCGGGCAGTTCCGCCAGACCGATCCGGGTCAGCTCGACCTCCCCCGTGGTGAAGAGGCTGGACATCAGGTACTCGTCGCCGAGCTTCACCTCGTACACGTCGTCGCCCGACAGCGGATCCCTCCGGCGGCGCAGGCTGATCTCGCCCATGGGCGTCGGCCGCCAGTCGATCTCCTCGAAGCGTGCGCTCATCCGCTGCTGCTCTCCCCGGTCTCGTCCCGCCGCACCGTCCGGCTCGGGTCCGATGCTTGGGAGGATCTTCACACGGAGCGCTTCCGACAGGGGGTCAAACGGTCGCACCACACCGGAACGAGTCTGTCCGCTCCGTCGTGCACGTCCAGGTCCGGGACCTGCGGGGCCCTCAGAGGGTCAGCACGGGGCGGACGGAGAAGTCCTCGCAAAGGTCCTCGCCCTCGGGGCCGTAGACGAATTCGACCATGGTGGGGTTGCGGTTGGCGGTGGCCAGGGGCAGCCAGGCCAGCAGGGTGCCGTAGCCGCCGCACACCGACTCGCCGCCGTCACCGCCGTGGACAGCGGTGACGTCGCTCGTCAGTTCCGTGCTGTACGTGTCATAGGCGATGCGCAGGCCGAAGGCGTTCGGCTCATGGTGCGGCCCTGTGCGGTCCCCGTACGGAATGCGGTCCAGCGGGCACTCGTCGCCCCATCGGAACAGCGTGCCGGCGCCGGCGCCACAGGCGTGTTCCCACTCGTCGGACGTGGGCATACGCAGGCCACGAGCCGCGAGTTCCGCCGGCGTGTCGGCCGGAAGCCCGGTCAGCTTCTCGTCCTCCACGGCCATGAGCACGGTGGCCAGTGTGACGCTTCTCCGGGGGCTGAGAGTCCGCGCGAGGTAGGCCCGCAGATCGGGGCCGACACCGAATCCGGTCTCAAGGCTCCGCGCGTAGTCGGCGGTCTGGTCGGCCGTCGGCTGCCACGAGTCGAGGTCGAAACCGACCTCGACCGTGCCGCCCGGTATCAGTGCGAAGTCCTGGGCGTTCCGCTCGATCCGGACACGATGGAACGGGGATCCGAGGTGCTCGGCGGTCTCGACCACGGTCACACGACCACCCACCAGGTCGGCTGCTTCTTGGGCGACTCCCCGCGCGGTCCGCAGGTCGAACGAGCGCCAGTGGTCAAGTGTGAGATCGGCGAGAGACATGCACCGGAGTGTGCCACGGGGGTCTGACACCGCTCGGGGTCAGGCAAAGGGGCTGCTGGTGTGCGAGAGCGCGTACTCACCAACAGCCTGGCGAACGAGGGCGGCAGGGCTTCCACGCAGTTCGCCGGGCTCGGACAGCAGGCCCGCGCCGTCGAACGAGGTCTGGATCCAGGCAGCCACGGACTGGTACGACAGGACCACCCGCGACAGTGCGATCACCGCCGTTCCCGCGCTCGCGGCCAGGCCGGGCGGCGCGCGGGGGCACACTCTGCCTGGGCGACGGCTCGTCACCCTTGGCGGTGACCCGCGTGACGAGCACGGTAAGGAGTGCGGTTCCCAGGCCCGCGAGCACGCTGACCGGCCCACTCGACCCGATCACGGACGCCAGTCGCGGCAGCATCCGGAAGCTGCCGTGCCCGTACGACGCGTCGGAAAGACCGAGAACGGGTGAACAAGTCATACGGCAGGAACGGTAGTTGTCAGAGGCAGAGTGGGGCAGGCACGTGACCTGGAGTCCGCGCGAAGGTCAGACGTCCGCCACCAGGAGTCGATAGCCGACGTCGATGGTGTCGAGCGCGAGCAGATCGGCTTGACGCCGGTGCCAGTCACCCGTCGCGAGGTCGTCGGTGAGCGCGGCCAGGCCCGGAGCGAGAACGTCCTGTCCGGTCTGGGCGAACATGGAGATACCGGCGCGCACTTGGGGGTCGAGGTAGGCGTGGGGGCGGCGCCAGTACGCCGCGCCGAACCCGTCCGTGCAGTCGTGCGGGACATGGACGGGCTCCTGACGTGCCCCGCCCAGCAGTGTGGCCAGCCGGTCGATCGGGACGGCTCTGGTGTCGTCGAACGCCGCGGCCTGCGGGAGGTATTCGCGTACGAGCCAGAACTTCTCGCGAAAGATCTCCTGGTCCCAGGTCAGGATGACGATACGGCGGCGCGCGACCCGGCGGAGTTCGGCGATCCCGGCCGCGAGGTCGCTCCAGTGGTGGACGGTCAGCAGCGCCATGACGGCATCGGCGGCGTTGTCGCGCAGCGGAAGACGCTCGGCGACCGCGCACACGGCGGGCGCGGACCTTCCCGGGCGCTGGGCGATCATGATCTGGCTGGGCTCGACGGCGAGAACCGTCTGCCCCGGCTCGTAGGAACCGGTGCCCGCTCCTACGTTGATCACCGTCCTGGCGTCCCCGAGCGCGGCATGCACCTGCGTGGCGATCCGTGGATCCGGCTGCCGGGTCCGGCCGTAGGTCGCGCCGAGCGTGTCATAGATGGCCATGCCCCTCAGTATGCGAAGAAGCCCCCCTCACCGGGCCGCCGCCCGGGGAACTGGCGGTCTTGCGGAAACGGGGATCAGCGCTACGGTCCGCGCCCGCCCTCCGGGGAGGGACGGGCACCGGTCGCGGCATCGAAAGCCTCGAAAGATATCTTGTGCGGGCCCGGCCCCGAGCAGACGAACCCGTGTTGCCGGGACGGCCCAGGAGGTCGCATGAGCGAGCCGTACTCGCCCGTCCCCGAACTGAACCTGCTCAAGGAGTTCGAGGACCGGCTCGGTCCCGTGTACTACTCGGAAGGCTTCGAACTGTGCGAGTACGGCGGGGACGCCGGACTCCACACCTGGTCGGAGGATGCCGAGTTCCTCAGCCGGTTCGTCCCCTTCGCGCAGGCCAACGGCACCGGCTCCCACTACGCCCTGTGGCGGTGCGACGATCGCGCCGAACTCGCCGCCTCGCCCGTCGTCCTCGTCGGCGACGAGGGCGACCTCTACGTGATCGCGCGGGACCTCAGGGAGCTGTTCCGGCTACTCGCCATCGACAGCGAGCCGGTCTCGGAAGGATTCCTCGATCCGGACATCGTCGAGGAACACAGCGAGGGCCACACCGAGTTCCTCGCCTGGCTGGACCGGACGTTCGGGCTCGGACCGCCGGAGGATCCGAACGCGCTCTGGGAAGCGCGCAAGGAGCATGACGATCGGTTCCGGGCCTGGGCAGGTCGCTTCGTCGAGTTGGGCGACGGCTGACGGACGCCCACGGCCGGCGGGCTCCGGGCTCCGGGCTCCGGGCTCCGGGCAGACCTTGTCGGGATCTTGCCCGGCGGCAAGGCCTGCTGCGTACGGCGGGGGCTCCGCGCGTCAGTCGGTGGCCGCCGGGCGTTCGCGAGCGCCGAACAGGCGACCGTAGGTGTCGTGTACCGCGGTACGGCCGGCTTCCAGCGCGGTTTCCAGCAGGTCACCCTCGCTCGCCAGCCGGCCGACGGTCGGCGAGTCCGGGGCGGGACGGATCGAGACGACGGCCTCGTGGTCGGTCAGGCGGGCATCGTCCTCGGCCAGGCGCGTTTCGCGGTCGAGGAACACCTGCCGCAAAGCCGCGGGTTCACGCCGCAGCACCGTCTTCGCGATCCATGGAGCGGAGCGGGACGGCCGGGCCACATCGATC
The DNA here is from genome assembly GCF_036139655.1 of Streptomyces sp. NBC_00328. NCBI lineage: Bacteria > Bacillati > Actinomycetota > Actinomycetes > Kitasatosporales > Streptomycetaceae > Streptomyces > Streptomyces sp. NBC_00328. Next base: position 9,094,528 of record NZ_CP108013.1, on the reverse strand, counting down.
GCACGCCGCGATCGCAGCACCATGACGTGGGTCGCCCCCTGAGCCAGCGCGGTTCGGTAGGGCACGGATTCGGAGACGCCCGCGTCGTAGAACCGGCGTCCGCGCAGGGTCACCGGTTCTCCCGCCAGGAGTGGCAGGGACGCACTCGCCCGCAGTGCGAGGCGCAGTTCCGCGGCGTCGCCTATGAAGGGCCGCAGGTCGGTTGACTCCCCGGTCCCGGCGTCGGTGGCCAGTGGGTGGTACTCGATGTCGCTCGCGAGGATCGAGGCGAAGTCCATCGGTGCGCAGTCCTGGTCGCCGTAGCGGTAGAGCACCTCGTAGAAGGCGTGCAGGTCCACGAGCGGCCTGCCGCGCAGCGGGTTCGAGCGCCGGATGAGCGTCCGGGCGTACTTGGGAACAGCCCAGAAGCGCAGCGACTCCGGACTCGTGCTCAGCAGCCACGCGGCGGAGGCGGCACCGGCGGAGGCGCCGTACACGGCGTCGAAACTGTTGGTCAGTCCGAGTTCGTGGAGGGCCAGGGCCATCCCGCCGGCGATGATGCCGCGCATCCCGCCGCCCTCGATGGCCAGAGCGACGCGGTGCCCGTCGGCGCGCGCGCCGGGGCGGCTGCCGGTTCGCGCGCGCTCGGTGAGCACGCCCCAGACCGGGTGCGGCTCCTCGGGCTCGGACGTGGCGGCAGAGGTCGTGGCGGTCGTCGTCATCGCGGTCAGGGCTCCAGGGGACAGCTCGGGGGGTGGTTTCTGCACGCAGCGCCCGGGGACGGCACAGCACGAGCGCGCCCGCCCCCGGGGATCATGGCCTGGCTGCCGCTGGGCGGCCGACCGCCGCTCGGCCGTGCGGGCGGCGACAGTCCCGGCCGCTGCCACAGGGTGTGGCAGCACCGTCCGCCCAGGCAATCACTTTACCAGTCAACAGCCACTCACTAGCCGATGGCTAGCCAAACGGGGCACCTCGCAGGCCTCGCCTCATGCCTCGCCGGACTCCGCGGACCCTCCGGGCCCGGAGCCCGCGGCACCCGGCACCGCGAGGAGGCCCCGGACGGTCAGGAGCAGGGTGGCCCTCAGGTCGTCGTCCGGGAGATCGGACAGTTCACCGAGGCCCTCCAGCATCCACACGCACATCACGTAGGCCATGCGCTCCGCGGGCGTGGGCGAGCCGCCGAACAGCACCCGCAGAATGCGTCGCCTGCGCCCGTCGTTCTCGGCGAAGACGCTGGCGGCCCGGATCTCGGGATCGTGCAGGAGCATGGTTCCGAGTTCGCGGTTGCGGACCAGGAAATCGACCCAGCCGACCGCGTACGCGTCCAGCCTCGCCTGCCGTGACGCCATGCCCGCCAACTCGTCCAGGAGCACGGTCATTTCCTCCACCGCCGGATCGAGCGAGGCCTGGAGGATCTGCGCCTTGGTCCGGAAGTGGTAATAGACCGCGGCCTTGGTGAGTCCCATCTCGTCCGCGATGGCCTGCAACGAGGTCGTTTGGTAGCCGCGGCCGGCGAAGAGCCCCTTGGCCGTCTCGACGATCTGCTGTCTCGTCGCCGCGGCCTGGGCGGATCGACCGACCACCGGGACGCCCGGCTCTCGCTCGCTGGGCACGCTCGTTCGCTCCCGCATGGGTCTTGCCTTCATGAGCCGCTGGTGACAAGGGACTGAACGCCCCACTTTACCCTCACGGTCCGCCGGCCAGCGAGCGGCCGGCCGGCCGGAGCGCCGTGGCCAGTCGGTCCGGAGCGCCGTGGTCATCCGCTGCGGACGGCCCGTGGTCATCGGGTCCGGACGGCCCGTGGTCATCCGGACCGGACGCCCGTCGCCGGCCGGGCCCGACCAGCGATCGTCAGTCGGCCCGGGCCCGGTCGTCAGCCGGCCCGGGTCCGGTCGTCAGCCGGCGGCCACGGCCGGATCGGAGGCGGCGGCCGGCTCGAGCGCCTCGACGGCCGCCGCCGCGGCCGCGGAGTCCGGGCCGTAGAAGATGTCGATGTCGACCTCCTCGCCGCCCATGGTGAGGGTGTCCCAGGCACCGCTGAGCACCAGCATGCGGAGCGTCCTGTCCTCCAGGGTCCCCAGTCGTTCCAGGATCGCCTCGTCGTCCGGCATGCCGGTCATGCGCTTCGCCAGCCGGGAACGGATGCCCCGCAGCCGCTCCAGCAGCGTCGCGGTGTCGGCCTCGCGATCCGGGTCCTCGGCGATTCCGTCGATGCCGTGCGCGATGATGTCCTTGATAGCCCAGGTCGCCCCCTGGTCGTCCGTGGTCACCATCGCCTTCCAGGCGCGGCTCTTGTGGCGATACTGGAGCATCGACATGGCGGCCTCGTGGCGCAGGAAGTCCGCGTCCCGGAAAGGCTTGCCGTTCCACGCGCCGTTGAGGGACCGTGCGAGCGAGACGGCCGAGGCCAGGCCGCTGTTGAGTCCCCGGCCCGGCCAGAAGTGGATGGCGTTGGCGGCGTCGCCCAGCAGGAAGCCGTACGTGCCTGTGGAGTTGGCCGTGGGCGGCAGCAACTCGGCCGTGAACCGGGGGCGTTGCACCATACTGAGGCGGAACGAGGTGACGGCACGCAGTTCACCGGGCTCGACACCGAACAGACGCAGCCCTTCGCCCACCCGCTTCCACAGAGCGGAGCCCTTGATGAGGGCCGGCAGGAACAGCGTGCTGTGCGTGGAGCACCGGAAGTCGCCGTGCTCGTCGCGTCCCATCAGACAGGGCCGAGAGGCGATGCACTCCTCGAAGACGCGGCGGACCGGGTCGATGCCGACGACCTCCGCGGCCTCCGCGTCCGTCAGGCGCATGTTGAGAAAGCCCTCGCCGCGCAGGGAGTTGAGCAGGAAGCGGTTCTGCCCGACGGTCAGAAGAACGGCCATGGGGTCGGCCAGACCCGATTTCACACGCAGACCGAGGACCACATCCTGGAGATGACGGCCGCCCAGCGAGTAGATCGATTCGTCCGCCTTGCCGAACTTGGCGGCGAAGTGCTCTCGCGTGTGCGACCGCCCGCCGTCACAGATCGCCAGTACGTGCTGGGTGGCCAGCGCCTCCTGCTGCTCGTCGACGTCGAACCGGGCCGGAACGAGTTGGATGCGACTCCGCTTCTCGTTCGCCACCTCAAGGAGCCGGTCCTCGATGTAGGCGATGCGCATGTTGCGCGGGTGGTGATCGCCGATGGAGTCGGGACCCGACGGCCACATCTCGGTGTAGCTGTCCGGGTCGAAGAGCCGGGCCTGCACCTCATCGGGCAGGCTGAGGTACTGGCGGCTCTGCACGGTCACCACCTGCTGGCGCCGCACATTGCCCTGGCTCTCGTCCTTCCAGACGATCTTGCGGCCCTGCTTGTGCCAACGGCCGTCATAGATGGTGATGTTCACCTGGGCGCCGAGGAAGTGCTCCAGCAGCAACGCGAGTGACAGGCCGACGGGGCCGCCGCCCGCGATGGTGACCCGCAGCACCGGCCCACGCTCGATCTCCTCGTCACCACAGGTCAGCGACCTGGGCAAGGAGAGTGCCATGATCGTCTCCATGGCGTCCGCGACCTCGAAGCGGAACTCCTGGTCGCCGATGGTGATGTCGTCCCCGGGTTCGAGGAGCCGGGAGTCGATCTCCTCGCCGTTGACCAGCGTGCCGTTGCTGCTGCCGCAGTCACGCAGAACGTAGCCCTGGGTGTCGTCCAGGACGATCTCCGCGTGGAAGCGCGAGACGCTCGGACTGGAGACGACGACGGTGTTCTCGGGGTTGCGTCCGAACGTGACCCGGGTGCCGATCACCGGTATCCGTTCTCCGGCCAGTAGTCCTTCGCGTCCAACAAGCACCGGCGCCACTGGACTTCCTCCCAGGTTGACGACATTGCCGCTGTCGCGGTGCCCCCGTACACACGTCAGGGCGGCGTGACCGGGGAGCGTGCGACGGGTAGGGCGGCGCGACATTCACTCGACGTACGGGAACGGTGAACGGTTCAGTCCGACAACTGCGTAGAGTCGCTTGACCGGTACGGATGCCCCATCATGCCCGAGTCCGGAGCCTTTCGGGAGAGGCTGTCCGGCGTCGGCGGAACGGACCACGCCAGGGCCGGCACGGCCGCGCCTCACGGACGGCTCGATGTCAGCCGAGCGGCGCCGCAGGGGAGTTGCCGTGCGCGTCGCCGTGCGCGCCCCCGCTTCGCGGACCCGGGCGCCCCGGACCGGCTCGGGTCGTCAGGGCTCGGCCGCGACAGACGTGTCCGGCTTCTCCACGTCTGCCGCGGACCCGGTCACCGCCGGGCCCGGTGGCCGGATGCGGCTCCTACGGTTTCCGGGCGACGCCCACATACAGCGGGATCTGTTCGCCCTCGGTGTGCGCGCGCCCTCCCTCGGGATCCCACTCGGCGGCGAGTTCGATGCCGGGGTCGAGGAGCTCAAGTCCGGTGAAGAACCTGGCGAATTCGGCGCGCGATCGGACCTGCGCCGTAGTTCCCCCCTTGCGGTAGACCTCCACGACCCGCTCCCATGCCTCGGGGTCGAAGTCCCCTGTCGCGTGGGACAGGGCCAAGTAGCTGCCGGGAGCGAGGGAGTCGAGGAGTTCCGCCACGATGCCGTACGGGTCGTCCTCGTCCCCCACCAGGTGCAGGAGGGCCATCATGGACAGGGCGACCGGCTGATCGAAGTCGAGGGTCTGCCGTGCCGCCGCCAGGATCTTCTGCGGCTCCTGCGCATCCGCCTGGATGTAGGCGGTACGTCCCTGCGGGTCGCTGTGCAGGAGCGCCTCCGCGTGCCGCAGGACGATCGGGTCGTTGTCGGCGTACACCACGCGTGCGGCGGGGGTGATGGCCTGGACGATCTGGTGAAGGTTCGGCGCGGTCGGGATTCCGGTGCCGATGTCCAGGAACTGGCGGATGCCCCGCCGTGCCAGCAGTCGGGCAGCACGATGCATGAAGTCCCGGTTGGTCCGGGCCATTTCCTTGACCGCGGGGAAGAAGGAGATGACCTGCTCGGCAGCCTCCCAGTCGACGGGATAGTTGTCCTTGCCGTCCAGGAAGTAGTCGTACATGCGCGCCGACTGGGGTTTGCTGGTGTCGATCTCTTCCGCGCGTGTTCCTGCGTCTGTCACTTCGGTCCTCCGCCGTTACGGGCGTGATCGTAGGAATTGATCGGGTCGTGGCCGGGCACTGCCGTCAGAGGGACGTGTGTCAGACGACGAGGAAGTCCGCTCGTCCCTCCTTGGCACCGCCGACGAACTCGGCGATGACCGACGAGGCACAGATGAGGGCAGGGCCGTCCGGGTCCGTCGCCTGCCTGACCGCCACGATGCCGCCGCCGAGCTTCTTGATCTCGACGCAACCGCCGTCGCTGCCGGCGCTCCAGGGTCTGCTCCACCCTTGGGTTCCCAGCTCTTCGGCGGCGTTCACGGCGTGCTTCATCGTCTCTGTCTCCTTGCGGACGTCCACCAGGAACTCCCTGGTACGTCGTGTGGGCATGGCTTGGGCAGTCGTCCGGCCGGACAGCGCGCGGTGCGGGCGGACTTCGTCGCGGTGCGACGAGAGTCCGCGCCGCGCAGGGCGACTCGCTCCCGGTCCTCGCCGTACCGGCATCGTCGAGGCCGGTGTGGTGCCGACGGTGTCCGGGAGATCCGGGGGCGGCAGGCGGGAGAGGGACCCGGACCGTCTCGGGAGCGGCAGTGTGACGCAAGCCCGGCTCACCTGTAAGACGAGGAGGTTCGGCCGCTCATTCGGCTGCTCATCCATCGCGGACGGCGCGGTGGTACGCCCAGCACCGCATCGCGAACGGTCGGAGCAGACCGCGGTGGGCTCACGTCTCACGCCTCATCGACCCCCTGGACGCCGAGCAGTCTGCCATGACCTTCCCCCTCACGGACAGGTCTGCTGATCCCCGCGCCACCGCACAGCGACCGAACTCCCCTTCCTGCCCCGGATGTTGTCGGCGCGGACCACGCGGTCGCAGGCGTCGGTCGGCGCGCGTCAGGTGGCGTCGGTCACCGCCACCACTCGGCGGCGAGGGTCTCCACCTGTGCCGGAGTGGCCACGGAACGGACCGGGACCCCGTCGGGCAGGGCTCTGCGCGCGAGGTTGGCGAGTGTGGTGCCGGGGCCGACCTCGATGAGGCGGAGACGGCCGCGGCCCGTGGCTGCGAGCGTGCGCATGGAGCCCGCCCAGCGCACGGGCATGACGACCTGACGAAGCATCATCGTCCGCCATCGTTCCTGATCGTGGAGGTGAGCGCGGGCGTCGACGTTCGCGATCACCGAACAGCGCGCGGGGTGGAGGTGAGTGCGGTCGACGGCTTCGGCCAGGCGGGGGACGGCCGGAGCCATCAAGGGGGTGTGGAACGCGCCGCCGACCGGGATACGGATGGCGCGGGCGCCGTCGCGCGCGGCCTCGTCGGCCAGCGCCGCCACCGCTTCGACGGTGCCGGAGATCACGACCTGTTCGGCGCCGTTGATGTTGGCGACCCACACCCGCGCCCGGTGCGCGGCACGCATCCTGGCGGCGAGTCTCCGCGTTCTGGGCACGATGTCGGTGCCCATGAGTACCGCCATGGTGCCGGGCGTGAGCCGGTTGGCTTCTTCCATGGCGGCCCCGCGCTCGGCGACCAGTCGCATGGCGTCCTCCGGGTCGAGCACCCCGGCGGCGGTCAGGGCGGCGTACTCGCCGAGGCTGTGTCCGGCGCACACCGCGGGACGCAGGTCGCCCACCGCTGTGCGCAGCGCGTCGAGCACCACCATCTCCAGGGTGAAGGTGGCGAGTTGGGCGTTGTCCGTGCGGGTCAGCTGCTCGGCTCCGGCGTCGAGCAGCAGTCGGCCGAGATCCCGTCCGCAGACCTCGGAGAGACGCGCGACGACCTTCCAGTGCGGGGTGCCGCGCCAGGGCTCACCCATGCCGGGGCGCTGGGCTCCCTGACCGGGGAAGAGCAGGCCGACACCGAACGGCACGGTCTCCGGACGCTGAGCCGTTCTCAGGGATGACTCCTGTGACATCGGTGCGGACGCCTTTCCGGTCGGCGTGCGGGTGGCCCGGGCTTCCGGAACCGGCAGGGGGAGGCCGGTTCCGGAAGTCCGGGCGGTGCGAGGAGAGCGTGCCGGTGACCCCGGTCAGCGGGCGCGTGCCGCCGGTCCCGCCCCGGGGACCCGCGGCACGTGGACGTCCAGGACCTCACTCAGGTAGACGGGAAGCGATGCCCGTACTCCGGCGAACGGTTCGTGTCCGCCGGGGTAGCGCTGCCATGTCACCGGGTGTCCCCAGCTGGTGAGCAGGTCTCTCAGCCCGGCACCGCTGCGTTCGGGGACGACCCAGTCCCGTGCCCCGTGGCCGATCCAGACCGGCAGGCCGCTGTTGGCGGGCGACGGACGGCCGGTCGGAAGCAGTGCGGGCAGATCGGGGGGCATGAAGGGCGCGTAGAGTGCCACGCCCGCCAGCCGTCGGGTGTAGGTGAGGGCCATGGTCAGAGCGACCGTGGCGCCCTGGGAGAAGCCCGCGAGCACGATCCGCCCGGCATCGATCCGGTCGGCCTCCGCCTCCAGCAGCTTCGAGAGCGGCCGGTGCGCCGCCAGCAGGCCCTCGACGTCCATCCGGTCGAGCGTGAGGAGGTTCTGCGGGAACCAGCAGGGCACCGCCAGCCCGCTCAGCAGGCTGGGAGCCGCGACGGGCGCGCGCGGGAACACCCCGCGCACTCCCGCCTCGGCCAGCCGGAACCGCTGGGTCACGGCCATCAGGTCGCCCGGTGCCTGGCCGATGCCGTGCAGCCACACGACGGTGCCGCGGTGCGGTCGGGTGGGGTCGGCCGTCTCGTAGTGCAGCCGGTCCATCGTGCTCACACCGGCTGGGGTGCCGGCCGTGGCGTGGCCGGCCGGCGGAAGAGCATCGACGCGTACTGGCCGCCGAAACCGAAGGAGTTCTTCAGCACGGTTGCGACCGGTCGCCGTACCGGGGTGAGGGAGGTGCGCACGGCACAGGCGGGGTCGGGCTCGGTGGAGGTCGTGACGGGCGGGATGATCCCCCGGCACATCGTGAGGGCCGCCGCCGCGGTCTCCACCACGCCGGAGGCCGCGGAGCCGTGCCCGGTCAGTGACTTGACGGCGCTGACATCGAGGTCGGCCGTCCGTTCGCCGAAGAGCCGGTGCAGCGCGCGGGCTTCGGTGACGTCGTTGAGGCGGGTGGAGGTGCCGTGGGCGTTGATGGTGTCGACATCGTCCGGGTGCGCGCCGGCCTGTTCGAGGGCGGTCCGCATGACGCGTTCGATCATGTCCACGCTGGGAGCGGTCATGTGGCGGGTGTCCACCGCGAGCCCCCAGCCACCGATGACGGCGTACGGCCGGGTCATCCCGCGTCGGGCGGCGTGCCCGGCCGTCTCCAGGACGAGCGCGCCCGCCGACTCGTTGATGACCATGCCCGTGCGGCGCCTGTCGAAGGGCATGGAGGCCAGCGCGGGGTCGCCCTTCCAGCGCGAGAGCGCCATGAGCTGGCCGTACTGGGAGAGTACGTACGGTGTGTTGCGGGAGACGGCCGCCGACACCACCGCGTACCGCGCGCGTCCCGAGCGCAGCAGCCGGGCGGCTTCGGCGATGGCGCGCAGGCCGCCGGAGCAGGTGGCTTCCAGTCGTACGGGGATGACGGCCGTCCCGAGCCGCTCGGTGATCTCGGTCGGATACGCCGACAAGTCCCGTGTCTCGGGCGGGAGATGCCTGGCGCGCAGGGATTCGAGGACGGCCGCGGGTTCGTTGCCGATCCGGTCGTAGCGTTCGGCGAGGTCTTCCATATGGGTGACGTAGTCCTGCGGGAACGAGCCGGTGGGGCCCGGCCACACGCGCGCGTAGACCAGGGCGGCCGGACCGGCCTGTGCGGGCAGTTCGCCGAGACGGGCGTCGCCGAGCGCCTGGTCCACCGAGGCGAGCATGAGGGAGTCGCCCCAGGACCTGTCGGGGGCGCCGTAGTCCGCGGCGACCTTCGCCTTGACGTCCTCCGGGATCAGCCCTGCCGTCCAGCCGCAGGGCAGTCCGCTGGTGTCCATCCGCTCTTCCCGGACCACTCCGGAGCGGCCTTCGAGGTTGGCCGACCAGAACGTCTCGACGTCCCCGCCGATGGGGGTGATCACCCCCATGCCGGTGATGACGATGTCGTCGCTCATGTCCGTGCCTTCCCGTCGTCGGCCGGGGTCCCGTGCGTCGATGCGATGACCAGGGCTCCCGCCGCTGTCGAGTGCTGTCCCTGGTTGAACGCCGTGATCAGCGCTGTCGGAGCCGGCCCCAGGGGGCGGGTCTCCCCCATGACCGGATCCAGACCGCCGAGTCCGGGGTCGGGGCGGCGCAGCAGGCCCACGGGGGGAAGTGCTCCGCGTCCGAGGCTCTCCACGACCAGCGCGGTGTCGATGAGTGCCGAGCATTCGAAGGCGTTGCCGATGGTGCCCTTCGAGCCGGTGACGGGCAGGCTGCCCGCGCGGGGCAGTACGGCCCGGGTCTCCACGCGGTCGAGGCGGGCGGAACCCGCGCCGTGTGCCCACCAGACGGTGGGTGTGGTGTCCGCGTCGGCGAGTACGGTGTCGACGACGAGTTCGGCGGAGGCCGTGACGTCGGCGGCGGCCAGCACCTCGCAGCCGGCGAGCCGGGCGCGGGCCGTGCCGCGCGCGGCGTCGGCACGCTCCAGGAGGACCGCGGCGGCGCCCTGGCCGAGCAGGGTCCCCGACCTGTCGGCGTCGAAGGGCCCGGCGCCGGCCGTGGCGCGGGTACCGAGGGGCTCGTCCTGGTCGAAGGCGGCCATCGCGGTGGTCGTCAGCGGCGCTCCGACGCCCACGACGAGCATCCGGTCGAGTTCGCCGCACTCCAACAGCCTTACGGCCAGGGCGAGCGCGCCGGTGCCGCCGGCCGCGGCCTCGCCGTAGACCGCGACGTTCGAACCCCGGAATCCGCTGGCCATGGAGACGAACTGGCCCAGCTGGGAGGGGATGCCGCGTATGTAGGAGTAGTCAGGCACCTCGTCGTGGAGGAACTTCGCGAGGGGCCTCGGGTCGTTGCGGAAACGGGAGGCGAGTTGCGGGATGACGTCGCTCAGTTCGTCGCTGCTGCTGCCGACGGCCATCACGGTACCGCCGCGTACGTCCTCCGTGTCACCGGTGATCCCGGCCTGCTCCAGGGCCTGACCCGCGACGGCGACGGCCCAACGGGCCGACTGGTTGGCGTACTTGCCCGCGTTGGCCCAGTCGCGGCCGGCGGGCCAGGTGATCTCCGTGGTGTCGACCGAGGCCGACGGCCACGGCAGTGCGGGGGCGGGCCCGTCGTGGCCCCCGGTGTCGAAGAAGGTCTTGCCCGCCGCCATGGCCTCCCACAGCCGGGCCGCACCGATGCCCGCCGGGGAGATCACGCCGATGCCGGTGACCACGATGCCGGGACGGTCCTGCCGTCCGGCGTGTTCTCCCGTCACGCCGACGGCCTCCGCGGCTGCGCGTTCACTCGGCACGTCGGCCTCCGCCGCTGATGCCGCCCCACAGGCGGTATCCACCGTCCACCGTGATGGTCTGTCCGGCGATCCAGGACGCCTCTTCCAGGCAGAGCAGGGCGACCACGTCCGCGCTGTTCTCCGGCGTGGTCATGCGGTCACCCGGCCACGGCGAGACGGACAGTTCCTTGGTGACACCGTGGGCGAAGTCGGGGCGGACCTTGAAGACCCCGGTCTGGACGAGCCCGGGACGTACGCAGTTGGCGACGATGCCGTAGGGCGCCAGCTCGTAGGAGAGGTAGTCGGTCAGCGCCTCGAGTCCCGCCTTGGCCGCGGCGAACAGTCCGGCGCGCGGGATGATGCGCGTGGTCGTGGAGTTGGTGATCGTGATGAACCGGGCTCCCTCGCGCTCACGCATCAGCGGAAGCGCGTGCTTGGCGAGCAGCCAGGTGGCCCGCGAGTTGGTGTCCTGGACGAACTGCCAGTCGCCGAGGGAGGCTTCCGCGAGCCGGGCGAACTTGGTGGCGGCAGCGTTCTGGACGAGGATGTGGAGGTCCTGGTGGATCTCGCCGATCTCCGCGATCAGGTTCTCGATCTCGGCGGGCTCGCTCAGATCGGCGCGGTGCAGTGTCACTTCCGTACCCTGCTCGCCGAGTTCTTCGGCGAGTTCCTTGGCCGGGCCCTCCCGGTCGACAAAGTTGACGGCCAGGGTCGCTCCCCAGGCCGCGAGTTTGCGGCTGATGCCCGCGCCGATGCCGCGCGAGCCGCCGGTCACCAGGGCCACCCGCCCCTTGAGGGGCTGATACTGACTGTCCATCACTGAACCCTTTCTGCCGTCGCGGTCCGCGCGGCGTGCCGCAGCAGTACGACGCTCATGTGTCCGATGGCGTACGTCCGGTCGTTCTCGTCGAACACCCGGCGGGTGGTCTCGACCAGGCCGATCCGGTCGTCGATCTCCTCCGCCCTGTCGGTGGCGGTGGTGAACCAGAACGGGGTGTCGGGGTAGAGCGGCCTGACGAAGTCCCAGCTCAGCCTCCGCATTCCGACGATGGCGGCCGGGGAGCCGTGCTGGACCACCCAGCCCGAGGTGATGGAGTGGATGAAGCCTCCGGGCACGATGCGCCGCCGGCGGTCCGTGCCCCGGGCGAAGTCGTCGCTGTCGTGCACCGGGTGCTTCTCCCCCATCAGGTCGAGGAGCTGGTCAAGGAGCGCGCCGCCGAAAACCACCGGTCCGAACCGGCGCACCGGCGCGTGCGCCAGGTCCTCCCAGTACTTCACAGCCCCCACGGCTGTTCCTCCGTTCTCCGCCGGTTCACCGGGATCGCCGGCCCGGGCTGCGCATGACCATGCGGCCGCCGTCCACCGTGAACGTCTGGCCCTGGATGTAGTCCGCCTCGTCACGGGCGAGGAAGGCGATGAGTCCGCTGATGTCCTCGGGCAGCCCCCAGCGGGTGCCGTCACTGTCCGGGCCCAGCTGGTCGGCGACGGCCGCGGTCATCTCGGTGCGGACCTTGCCGGGCGCCACGCAGTTGACCCGGATGCCTTTGCGACCGACCTCCACGGCCAGGGCGCGGGTGAGGGCTTCGAGGCCGCCCTTGGACGCCGCGTAGGCGCTCTGCCCCGGTCCCGGGGTACGCGCGGAGTTGGAGGAGATGTTGATGATCCGCCCCCAGCCCTGGTCCAGCATCGTCGGCAGAACCGCCCTGCTGGTGAGGAAGGGACCGGTGAGATTGGTCCGCAGAACGTTCTCCCAGCGGTCGGTGCGGGTCACCGCGAGGAGCTGGTCGTCGATCACGGCCGCGTTGTTGACCAGCACGTGCAGTGCGCCCTCCTGGGCGGTCACCCGCTCGACCAGGCCCTCGACGTCGGCCTCGTCGCCGATGTCCGCCTGGTGCAGGACCGCGCGGCCGCCTGCGGCCTCGATCTCCTTCACCACACGGCGTCCGGCGTCCAGGGCACTGCGGCAGACGAGGTGCACGGTGTGTCCGTCGGCGGCGAGGCGGTACGAGACGGCGGCGCCGATCCCCCGTGAACCACCCGTGACGAGGGCGACGCGGGTGGCCGCGGCCGGCTCAGGCACGTTCGCCGGCGGCCACGACGGCCACGATCGAGGCGATGCTGCGGTGGTGCTCGTCGGCTTCGGCGTTCCACTGGTCGAGGTCGAACTCGATGCCGAAGCGGCGGTTGATGCGGCGGGCGAGCTGGAGCAGGTCCAGCGAGTCGAGGCCCAGGTCCTCGACCACGGAGAGTCCGGGCTCGATCGCCTGGTCGGCTATGCCCGGCTTGACCTCCTTGAGCAACTCGATGATTTCGGCCTGGGCAGCATGGGACACGGTGGTCATCGCATTCCTCCGCAGATTTGGCAGGGGCAGGACCGGCCGGCACCTCCAGCCGGGCAAATCCATGTCAGCAGAGCGGTGAATGAGCCAGCAAGGCCGTTATGCAGCAGGATTCGGGACACCCACTGGGCCGCCGGACCGACGCTCGCACAAAACCCCATGTGGACGCACGGATCCCATCACTCCACTTCCCGGACAAAATGAACCAAAGATCCACCGAAAGGAAAAGGATCCCCATGCAGAGTAAAGTAAGTTAAAGCCTCCTTGACTCTTCATCGAGGCCATCCATAGCGTCGATCTATGTGAGCCCAAGTAAAGACAAAAACGGGCCCTCCTAGTGGTACGCAATGCCTGGGCCCCGGCATCGACCGAATCAGTGGGCGTCGTCGATCGACATACCATCGAACGCGTCACGCGTCCGGCAGTCTCGACATCCAGGGGGCAGTGGTGGGGCGGAGCAGAACACCCATCCCGCAATCCGCGCAGTGTTATGAACTGGCTCAATGGCTACGCTCACTGCGTCAACGATCCGGGCTCACCTACCGGCAGATGGCGGAGCGGACGGAGAGTCCGCGGATCGCGGATCCCGCCTGTTCCGCCGTCACCCTGTCCCGGGCCGACCGCGGCACCTTCCTGCCCCGCCGCCATGTCGTGGAAGCGTATGCGCAGGTCTGCGGGGCCACGCGGCGCGAGGCCCGAATGCGCTGGGAGCAGGCTGCGCGGCAATCCGGCCACACTCCCGACGGCCGCGAGGTCGCGCCCGCGCCACGCGGCGAACGGAAACTGGAACTCGTGTACCACCCGGCCCATCTCCTCGAAGCGATGCACCAGGCACGGCTCGCCGCAGGCCAGCCGTCGCTGCGCGAAATGGAGAAGAAGGCCCGCGACCTCGGCGCCGGACCATTGCCGCGCAGTACGGTCGCCGACATTCTGGCCGGTTTTCGCATGCCGTCGGAGGAACTGCTCGTCGCCTATGTCCAGGCATGCGGACAACGAGGGCGCCGGCTCACGCTCTGGCGCAATGCATGGGCTCGCGCATTCGGTGCGGACGCTGCGTGATGCAGGTGTCCGGAATCGACTTGCGCGAGCGTTTCAACGATATGAAATCGACGGTTCACTAACACGGCTGAAACGATTTCCGCCAGGACGGATTCGGCACGTCGGCGTTTTCTGTGCGCCCTGATGTCGCGACGGGCGCACTACCACTGATTCCTCGCCATGGCCGCTGCCGGAAAATCAGCGCCGTCCGGCCCGGGATCAGTTGTGGATTCCCGATGTCGTGGCGATGAACCAGCCAGTCGCGGGAAGCGACACGGTACCCGTGGCGGAATCGACGGACGCGTCGCCCGCGACCGGCGTCCACTCGGCGGCCGGAATGCCGGCGGTGGCCGGAGCGGGGCCGAAGTTGAGGGCGACCGCGAGAGTGGAGCCGGCGTCGGGCGCCGCCAGGGTGTAGCTGAGGACGGTGTTGTCGAGGGTGTGGACCCGGGTCTGGGCACGTACCAGCCAGGGGTGGCGGCGACGCACGCCCACCAGGGTCTGGTGCAGTCGCTGCACGGCCAGTCCGTCGGCGCCGAGTTCCGACGGCGAGGCGGGAAACGCGGGACGGATGGCGTCGTCCCCGCCCACCCGGTCTTCCTTGACTCCCGTGCGGGCCCGTTCGTCTCCCGCGTAGACGGACGGTGTCCCCCCGACGGTGAAGAGCACGGTGAGCGCGTGCGCCAGATGACCGGGCTCCTCCAGCCTGCTGGCGACGCGGGTGACGTCGTGGTTGCCGACGAACGTCTGCGGCGCGAAGGTGTCGAGCATGGCGTTGTGACGCTTGAGCGCCCAGGCCAGTTCGTGCGGATTGCGGTCGTTGAGCGAACTCCAGATCGCCTTCCACAGTTCGTACTGCGTCACGGTGTCGAGTCCGCCCTCGACGACGTACGCCGCGTAGTCGCCGTGGATCACCTCGCCGCTGAACCACGCGCCCGGGTGACGCGACCTGACCCGGTCCGTGACGGTCCGCCAGAAGGGCCGCGGAACCGCGTAGGCCGCGTCGAGCCGCCAGCCGGCGACGCCCCGGTCGAGCCAGTGGCCGAGGACTTCAACGACATGGTCGGCGACCGCGGGGGACGCGTGGTTCAGCGTGACGAGATGACGATGCCCCTCGAAGGTCCGGAAGTCGTCGCCCTCGGGGACGAACCAGTCGGCGTACGGGGAGTCGGTACCGCGCCGCGCCACGTCGGCGAAGGGCGCGAAGGACCTTCCGACGTGGTTGAACACGCCGTCGAGCAGGACGCGGACCCCGCGCGACGCGGCACGGTCGATCAGTTCGACCAGATCGGCCTCGGTGCCCAGGCGGGGATCGACGCGGAAGTGGTCGGTCGTGTCGTAGCCGTGGGTCTCGGCGGCGAAGACCGGCCCCAGGGCGAGGCCGTTGCAGCCGAGCCCGACCAAATGGTCCAGCCAGTCGGCGAGGACCGGCAGCCGGTGCCGCACCGGCGCGCCGGCGGACAGGGCGTCCGCCTCCGCGCCGAGGAAACTCAAGGGGTGGACATGCCACCAGATGGCGTGGTCGGGCCAGGACACGGGAGCCTCCGTCAGTGGGGTCGGGTCATGGAGCCGGGCACGGCGGCCGGGGAGTCGGCGAGGCGGTTCATCAGGCGGGCGGCGAGCAGGAGGACCTGACGCTCCGTCTCGGTGAGGTCGACGAGGGCGACTTCGAGCCAGGCATCGCGCTGCGCCATGTCGCGGGCGAGGGCCGCACGGCCCGCTTCGGTCAGCTCCACCACACGCTGTCGCCCGTCCTGCGCGTCGCGCGTGCGGCTGATCAGACCTTCCTGTTCGAGGTCGGCGAAGACCCGTGTCAGGGACTGCGGCTGCTGATGGTCGGCGGCGGCCAGCGCGCCGGCCGACATCGGGCCGTTGCGGCGCAGGTGGCCGAGGACGCTGCTCTTGTTGAGGCTGAGCCCGTCCATGGGCCGCTCCGCGCTCAGCCTGCGGGCGAGCCGGATGACGCCCTGCCGGATCTCGGCGGAGGCCCGGCCGTCCCGCCGCTCGGACCCGGCCCGCTCCGCGTCACCCTCGGACCCGGCCCGCTCCGCGTCACCCTCGGGCCCGACGCGTTCCGCGTCCTCGCGTTCTGTTCGCTCTCCCATCACATTGCTAAGGTATCACTTACGATATCGCTCGAAGGTGAGTCTCCAGATGGCTGGTTCCAGCGGGATTTCTTGGCGGTGACCCTACGTGTTGCGTAGCTTCATGAAGTCGACGCGTCGTGCGCTGCACTTCGATCCGCGAGGGGCACACCTGCGGACGACGGCCGTGACCATGGCGACCGTCCTGGGCACGTACGGCTGGGCCCTGCTCGTCGAGCACGAGGCGGGACTGCGCGTGGACAGTGTGGTGCAGGCGGTGGTGATCGCCTCGGCGCTCGGTCGCGTGCAACGCCTCTTCGACCGGACGGACCGGCTGTCGGCCTGCGTCGTGCTGCCCTGCGCGGCTGCGGCCGGCACGGAGCTGAGCACCCTGATCCAGCAGCACCCCCTCACGGGTGACGCGGCGTTCGTCGTGGGGGTCGCGGGGGCGATCTGGGTGCGCCGGTTCGGTGCCCGCGCCACGCGAGCGGGCACGCTCGTCGTTCTTCCGTTGATAGCGGTCCTGGTGGTACCCGCCGGGGCGGTTCCCGCGGACGGGCACGAGAACACCGCCTGGGCGGCGGTGACCGCGCTGGCGGCGGTCGCCTGGGGAACCGTGGTGACGTGGACCGCGCAGCGCACCGGTCTCGTACCACGGCCGCCGTCCGCCAAGGTGACCACGGTGCCCCGCGCCCCGCGCCGCCGCCTGACCGCGAGCACCCGGATGGCCCTGCAGATGGCGGCGGCGCTCACCGCCGCGTTCGCGATCGGCCGGAACCTGTGGCCGGACCACTGGGCCTGGGTGGTCCTCACGGCTTTCCTGGTGTGCAGCGGTGCGCGCAGCCGCGGCGACGTCCTGGTCAAAGGGGCCTGGCGCACGCTCGGCGCCGCGGCCGGCACGCTGGCGGCGACCGCCGCCTCCGGAGAGTTCGGACCTCGGTCGAACACCGCGGTCGTCGTCATCTTCGTCGTGCTCGCCGTGGCCACATGGCTGCGTGAACTCAGTTACGCGTACTGGGCGGGCTGCGTCACCGCCGTACTCTCGCTGCTCTACGACTGGTTCGGGCAGAGTCCCGGCGACCTGCTGCACACCCGGCTGGCCGGGATCGCGGTCGGCGCGGTTCTCGGCATCGCCGCTTCCTGGCTCGTGCTGCCCATCCGGACCGAGGCGGTGATACGGGCCCGGACCGCGGCGGCGCTGTCGAGTCTGGGCGAATTGCTGGAGACGGACTGGCGCGACGGCCGGGCCGTCCGCCTGGCGCAGGCCCGATTCGCCTACCGGGTGGAGCAGTTGGCGATCGTGACGGCTCCGATGCGGATCCTTGCCGCTGCGCCCCTCCCCCGGGCCGTGTCCGCGCGATGGCACCCGGACCGCTTCACGCTCCGGTCCGTGACGGCACTGCGGCGCTGCGCCGACCCCGTCGACGACCTCACCGACGCCGCCGGGTCGGCACCGGACACGCTGACCGCCGACCCCGCCGTGGCACAGCGGCGCGCTCGGGTCGCGGCGCACGCGCTGACCGTACGCCGGGCGATCGGACGGCGCCCGGCCCCGCCCTCCGCCGCGGAAGCGGCCCCCCAGGAGTTGTCGCGGGCACCCGGGGCAACGGCTCCCGCCGACGGTTCTGTCCCCGCCGTCCTCACCGCCCTTGAGACGATCGACGCCCAACTCGACGTCCTCAGCGCGCTGTTCGGTCCGCCGCCGGTCCTCACATCCGACGCGACCGCGACGGCGACCGGCTGACGGCGAAGCGCGCGGGGTCGAGGCCGGGCCCATGGAAAGCGGTCCTGGCCGACGCGGTTCGGGACAGCCGGTGCCGTACGGGACAGCCGGCGCCGTGGATTTCGTCTACCTTGGCCTGCATGCACGCGCCGCGCCCCGGTTACCGCTATGTCGGGCCCACGGAACTCAGGGACCTCGTCCGGCCGGGCAAAGAGGGTGCCCGCATCCGTTCGGCCGCGGACTTCACCCGGTGGCTGTCCGCCCGCGGCGTCGAGGAACGGGCCGAGCCCTTCACCTTCGTGGTCGACCTCGAAGGGGCGCTGCGCCTGGCACCGCGCCGCAGTGAGCACGTGGTGTGCGCGGGCGGAGAAGCGGTGCTCAGCGCGGGCGAGGTCAGCTTCCGTGAGGAGCGCGGACGCTGGGTCGTCGACGGGGTCAGCAACCAGTCGACCGGATACTGCCCGGACGTCGACTCGTGGCCGGCCGTCGCGGATGCCCTGGACCGCGCCGGGTTCGAGCGTCCCGACGGGTTCACCCACCAGGTGGTGTTCCGGCGTTGTGTGTCGTGCCAACAGGTCAATGTCGTGCGCGAGGACGACTTCGTCTGCGTGTTCTGCGGCGAAGCCCTGCCGTCCGGCTGGAACATCGATCAAGAAGGCTGCCAGGCCGTCACCGCCACCGATGACTTTCGTCGCTCCCGGCGGTCTACGTCGTCAGGGTGAAGCGGACGGAAGCGAGGGCGAGCGTGTTTGTTTTGGTTCCCGGGGCCGGGGGTTCGGCCTGGTTCTGGCATCGCGTGGTGTCCGAGTTGCGGTCGAGGGGGCACGAAGCGGTCGCGGTCGGCCTGCCGGGCGCCGACGAGTCCTCGGGACTGCCCCAGTACACCGACGCCGTGACCGAGGCGATCGGCGATCGCACCGATACGGTGCTGGTCGCGCAGTCGATGGGCGGTTTCACGGCGCCGATGGTCTGCACCCGTGTTCCGGTCGGACTGCTGGTGCTCGTCAACGCGATGGTGCCCCTGCCGGGCGAGACGCCCGGACAGTGGTGGGGCAACACCGGTTCGGAACCGGCCCGCCTCGCCGCCGCCGAAGCGGGCGGATACGGCGCCGAATTCGACCTGGACACCTACTTCCTGCACGACGTCCCGGCCGAGGTCGCCGCCGCCATGGCGGGCCAGGAGCAGCCGGAGGCCGACATCGCCTTCAATCAGCCCTGCGACATCGAGCGATGGCCCGACACCACCACACGGGTGCTGGCCGCGACCGGGGACCGGTTCTTCCCGGTGGACTTCCAGCGCCGAGTGGCCCGCGACCGCCTCGGAATCGAGGCCGAGACCATTCCCGGCGGACACCTGGCCGCGCTGTCACACCCGTCGCCACTCGTCGACAGGCTGGTCGAGCGGCTGCCGTGAGGCGTTCCCCGACTTCTCCTGTTGCCCCGCCGATTGGACAACAGACGGACCCACGAGGGCAGTTGGGACCTTCTGTTGTCCACAGCGACCTCCTGTAGATTCGATCATCTTCGGCCGGAAGGCGGGCCGGACTCACGCGCAGGGAGCTCGCATGGCCTTTATCCACCACACCACCATGACGCCCACCAAGCTCGAACTCCTCACCGACTGGCTGCCGAAGCAGAGTTGGTACGCGGGCTCCCCGAAAGGACCGGAACTCGTCAAGGCCGGGGGCTTTCGGCTGGACGATCCGGAGGGCGCGGTCGGGATCGAGTTCATGGTCGTGGTGGACACCGGCACACCGGAGCCGGTGGCGTACCTGGTCCCGATGGGCTACCGCGGTGCGGAACTGGAAGGCGCCCCCGGCGAGGCGCTGATCGGGCCCTCCGAACACGGGGTGCTGGGTACCCGGTGGATCTACGACGGCGTCCACGACCCGGTGGTGACCGCGCAGTTGCACGCGCTCCTGCGCGGTGAGGCGACGCCGCAGCGCCAGTCCGAGAACAACACCCCCGACCCGACGGTCACGGTGTACAGAACCGGCCACGGCAGCGGACTCGACGTTCAGCTCAACCGTGTCCTGCGGCAGGCGGAGGGCTCGCAGCAGCAGTCCGGGTGCCTCGTCGCCGGATGGACCTGGCCCGACGGGACCTCGGCGCGCGGAGTGTTCGCGACCGTCGCACCGCAGCACGAGGTCGTACGGCCGGCGTAGCCGGACGGTCTCGGTAGCCGAGCGGTCGCGGTAGCCGAGCCGTCGCGGGAAAGGTGTGGCCGTGGTCGGCGGGTTCGCGCGTCTGTCCGGTCGGGGCGTGGCCCGGACCGCCGGAACGGGCCCGGCTGCGAAGGAAACGTATCCCCCGGAGACGAAGCTCGTTGAAGTGGACAGCGCGCAAACGCCCCCGACGGATGCGCGACGTGAGGGCCCGAATCCCTGCCCGGTCTCGGGCCCTCACCCCCTCCACCGCTCTCCATCGCCCTCCGGGCGAGGTGTCCGCCGGAGGGACGGATCCGGGGTGTCACTGGATCCACCCTGGACGTGACTGATCCTGACGGAACCGACTCGGGCAGGACCGACCGGGCATGTCGGTCCAGCGCTCGGTCCCGATCCGATGCCGGTCGCCGGGCTCCTGGCTCCGGCTCGGCACCGGGTCCCTCAAGACGCCCGGCTCTCCAGCCGCTGCGCCGCTCGCTCCCCGCGTCGTTCCACGGGCTCGACTCCCCATGCCGCGGCCAGACCGGTCGGCGGCATGTCGACGTAGATCGACTCGTACGAACCCGCCGGGACGATGTACGTCTCGTGCCAGACCCCCACGCTGCCCTTGCTGCTGCGCAGACGGCGGTTGAACGCCGCCCACGCGGGACGATGCTCCCCCGCCTGGTCGGAGGCATAGGCGAGCAGCTTCTCGCGCGACTCCCAGTACTGCGCGACAGTGAACACGCGGGGCCCGCCACTCAGACTCCGGTGGCCCAGCAGCCCGCTGTCGCTGTCCTGCGTGAGCTCCTTCAGCATGCGCGGCATCGCCGTCAGGGCCGGCAGCCAGTGCCGGACGGCCCGCCAGCGGTTGATGCGCATGCCGATGAGGAAGACGACCACGTCTCCCTCGGCGGCGGCCGTGACCCGTCGCCCAGATGTCGGTGCATTACCCATGAGATTCCCCGTTCTCGTGTTGGATAGTGACACGATCCATGCTTGGATAGTGCCACTGTCCGATGAAGGGTGCAAGAGCATGCGGCTGGCGGAGCTGAGCGAGCGCAGCGGTGTATCGACCGCCACGATCAAGTACTACCTGCGCGAAGGACTGCTCCAGCCGGGCCGCCGCATCTCCGCCACGCAGGCCGAGTACGGGGAGGACCACCTGCGGCGGCTGCGCCTCGTGCGGGCGCTGATCCAGATCGGCGGGGTCTCGGTGGCCGACGCGCGCGAGGTGATCTCCGCCGCGGAGGACGAGTCGCTGGACCACCATCTGCGGCTGGGCGCGGCGACCCGGGCGCTGCCCTGCGCCGAGAAGCCCGCCGAGGACGATCCGGCGGTGGCGACCGCCTGCCGCTCGGTCGAGGCGCTGCTGGAGCGGCTGGGCTGGTCCTGCGACCCCGGCGTGGACATGCTCAATCCCGCCCACCGGCGGCTCATCGACTCGGTCGCCGCGCTGGTCCGGCTCGGCTACCCGTGCGACACCGAGCAGTTGCTGCCGTACGGGCGGCTGGCGGCGCAACTGGCGGTCACCGACCTGGACTTGGTCGAGGAACAGCCGACGCCGTCCGAACAGATCGAGGCGGCCGTCGCGTTGACGGTGCTCTACGAACCGGTACTGCTGAGCCTGCGGCGCATGGCCCACGCGGAGGAGTCCGCCCGGCGGTTCTGAGCTTTTGCCACGCCTTCGGCCGGGGCGAGGGCAAGCACCAGAATGGCTGCGTCAACTCCGTTCGAAGTCAGGCCAGTTACTGTCGCCTCTTGCTGATCTCTCGTGTCTGGGTTGACGGTGTGCGGGTGCGGGCCGAGCAGGGGACGCGGTGTTGAGGAGTCCGTGCCCCGGCCCGCAGGGGTCGTTGCTATGCCCGGGGCCGATGGTCCTGTCGCACGGCTGGACGGCAGTCGTCTTGAGCGGACTGGTTGTGCAGGTAGCGGGACTGTTCCAGAGAGGTGAGAACGGTGTCGACAGCGTCGCAAATCTTGCGGATTGCGCGGGCCGGGTCGGGCAGGTCAACGCTCCACAACTCGGCGGAGCCGCCCGTGCCGATGGCCAGGGTCCGTCCGTCCGGGCTGAACGCCACCGTTCCGGGCGAGCGGGTCGGCAGGGCGAGCCTGGTCTGACTGGTGGCGAGGTCCCACAACTGGACTCCTCTCGCGCTGCTCGCGGCCAGGGTGCGCGCATCGGGGCTGAAAGCCAGCGACGCCACCTCACCGCCGACACGGAAGCTGTCTTGGAGCCGACCGGTGCGCGCGTCCCACGTCTTCACGGATCCGCTACTGCCGCCTGCGGTGGCCAGGGTGTGCCCGTCCGGGGTGAACGCGAGGGACAGCGGGCTCCCGGTGCTCGGCTTGACGGTGCGCTGTGCGCGGCCGGTCCCGGCGTCGAGCAGCCTGACCTGGTCGCCGTCGGCCTCGATGTCCACGACGGCGAGTGTGCGGCCGTCCGGGGTGAACGCCACCGCCCTGACGGTCTGGCCGTGGCCGGTGCGGACGGTGTGCAGCACGCCGGTCGAAAGGTTCCACATCCGCACCGATCCCTCGCTGTCGACGATGGCGAGCCGTGTCCCGTCGGGACTACCGAAGACCGCAGTGTCGACGGCGCCCAGGGCACGGCTTCGGCGAAGGCGGCCCGTGGCAACCTCCCGGACCTCGATCACCCTGTTCTTGGTGGCCCTGTCCTTGACGACCCTGGCAGCCAGGGCGCGCCCGGTCGGGTCGAACCCCACGACCCCGAGGCGGAGAACCGTGACGGGCAGTTGCTTTCCTCCGGGTGCCAAGTCGGTGTCGAGCGCCAGGGCTGTTTCGCGGTCGCCGGTCCCGGCATCCCAGAGCTGTACCGACCCACGGCCGGGCGGCCCTTGGCGGACCGTGGCCACCGTGCGTCCGTCCGGACTGAAGGCCAAGTCGCCGATGTACGTGCCGGCTGGGCCGGGCAGAGTGGTCTGCGGGGGATCGGCGGGCAGGCGGTAGACCCGGATGGCGGGGCCCGAGTTGCTGCTGGTCACCAGGGTGCGGCCGTCAGAGCTCAGGGCCACTTTCATGCCCCGTCCGTGGTGACCGGCGGTCACGGCGGCCCGCTCCGCGCCGGAGACGGTGTCCCACAGTCGGACCGTGTCCTCGGGGCCCGGGACGGCCAGGGTCCGCCCGTCCGGGGCGAAGGCCACCTCGTCCAACCCGGCGGAAACGTCCTTGAAGGTGTGCCGGACGGTGCCGGTGGCCACCTCCCGCAGTTGCACCGAACCGTCGGTGCGGACCACCGCGTAGGTCCGGCGGTCTGGGCTGAACCTCACCGCGACGCCCTCGACCTGGCTGTCGTGGGTGGTCCGGACACGGCCGGTGGCCACGTCCCACACCCGCACCAGTCCGTCCCGGCCCGCCGCGGCGACGGTACGTCCGTCGGGGCCGAAGGTGACCGCCTGCGGGTCGGGGTGGCTGGTGAAGCGGTGCCGCGTCCGGCCGGTGGCCACGTCCCACACGCGTACGGCCTCCGCTGAGGCAGCGGCAACGGTGCGGCCGTCAGGGCTGAAGGCCATCCCACGTACCGAGCCGTCGGGGATGGCGAAGGTTCTGAGTTTTCTGCCGGAAGCCGGATCCCACAGAACCAACTCGCCCCGGTCACCGGCCGTGGCGACGGCGAGGGTGTGGCCGTCGGGGCTGAACGTCACGACCTCGCTGACGCCGTATTCGGTGAACGTGTGCCGGAGCCGGCCTCCGGGCAGCTCCCAGATCCGCAACTTACCGTCTCTACTGTGGGTGGCGAGGGTGCTCCCGTCCGGGCTGAGGGCGAGGGAATCCACCGGTGCGGTGCCGCCGATGAGGCGCTTGCGCAGCGGTAGTGCCGCGGCGGCGTACACGGCGGCGGTGGCTTCGCGGGTCGGGCTGGTTCGGTAGGCACGGACAGCGAGCAGGGCGGCGAGGTCTGGTTGGGAGTCCAGCAGTGCACCGGACTGGGCGGCAAGTTGCCGGGACTGGGCCAGGTGCTGGGCGGTGACCGCGCTCTGCCACTGCCCCACGGCGAGGCCGGCGGCGGCGAGAGCGAGGCACAGGGCGGCGGTGACCGCGGTGAGCACCAGCCGGTACCGGCGGCGGCCCTTCTGCTCGTGGTTCCGGCTGGCGTCGAGGAACGCGTGCTCCAAGCCGGTCAGTTCCTCGCGCGATGCCCCGCCGAAGTGCTCCTGGGCGGCGGTGAGCCTGCTTCCCCTGCACAAAGCGCCCTCTTCGCGCCCCAGTTCCTGCCAGGCGTGGGCCGCCTCGGTCAGGCTCCGGTGCACACGCAGCCGTTCGCGGTCTTCCTCGATCCAGCCGCGCAGCCGGGGCCAGGCCGTGATCAGGGCCTCGTGGGCCATCTCGACCGTGTCACCGTCCAGGGTGAGCAGCCGGGCGCCGGCCAGTGCCTCCACCACCCGGGCGGTGTCGTCTCGGCCGGTGCCGGGCAGTTCCTCGCGCTCGACGGGACGGCGGGTGTCTGGGGTGCCGTCACCGGGGGCGACCAGGCGCAGCAACACCCGGCGGGCGGCAGCCGCCTGGTTCTCGGTGAACCGGCCGTATACCTCCTCAGCCGTCCTGGCGACCGCGCCGTCCAGGCAACCCGCCGCCTCGTACCCCGCCATGGTCAGTGTCTTGCCACGGCGGCGGCGCCAGGTCTCCAGCAGCGCGTGGGACAGCAGCGGCAGCCCGCCGGGCTCGTCGGCGACCTCCTCGACCAGCCGGGCGGTCAGGGCGCGTTCCACGCTCAGTCCGGCGGCCGTGGCCGGCTTGACGACGGCCTCGCGCAGTTCCGCCTGGCTCATCGCTCCGGTCAGGAGGTTCGCGTCGCGCAGTGCGTCGGCCAGGTCGCGGTGTTCGGCACAGCGGCCGTAGAAGTCGCCGCGCACCGCCAGCAACACCCGCAGGCGGCTTTCGGGCTGCCGGGCTGTCAGCAACAGATCGATGAAGCGAGCGCGCTCGGCTGCGTCGTGACAGAGGGTGAAGACCTCCTCGAACTGGTCGACGATCACGAACGTGTCCGCCTCGGCGCTGCCGTCGCGGGGAATCGCGGGTGTGAGGAGGGGCGCGTGGCTGCGGGCGGGGTGTTCACCCGGTGTGAGGATCCGGATCGCGGCCGGGCGCGGGCCCGGATTCTGAGCGTGTTGGAGGACGGGTATCAGGCCGGCCCGCAGCAGGGAGGACTTGCCGCTGCCGGAGGGGCCGAAAACCGCGGCGAACCGCCGACGGCGCAGGAGGTCGACCAGGTCGGCGGTGAGCCGTTCCCGGCCGAAGAACAGGCCGCTGTCCCCGGTCTCGAACCGTGCCAGGCCCCGGTACGGCGCGAGGGTTCCGTCCTCGTCCCGGGAGCCGTCACCGGCGGACTCCTCCACCGCCGCCTTCCACCGGGCCTCCCATTCGGCCAAGTCTCCACCGCACGCCCCCGCATAGGCCAGGGCCACCGGCAGCGTCGGCAACTGCTCGCCGGCCGCCGCCTGCGAGAGCGTGGTCACCGAGTAGCCCGCCCGCTGGGCCAGCGACCGGTAGGTGATCCCGTCCGCCTCCGCCCGCAGCTCGCGTAACTCGGACGCGAACCGCTGCACCGGTCCCGCCGCCGGATCCACCGGCACCTCACGACGCCCCGCCACACCTTCCCCCGTTCATTGTTCGACCGCCAGAACGGTACTGCCGAACAATGCTCCAGCCGGTGAACTCGGTGATCAGCGCACCCCGCCCAGGGCCTGCCTGATCGAAGAGGACTCTGCTCACGCATGGAATCCCCACCCCTCGCCACCGCTGCACCAAAACAGCCACTGTCTGTTATGTCGCGACTGCTTGCCGCCTTCTCGGTGGCCGGCCGGTCGCGGTTGGGCTGGCTGGACGCCTTGCGCGGTATCGCCGCGCTCGTCGTGGTGTTCGACCACTCGTCGTATACCTTCATGGCGGACTTCCGGCGAGAGCTGATGCCGTACTTCAACACGAGCCGCTACGGCATCATGGTGTTCTTCCTGGTGAGCGGGTACATCATCCCCGGCTCGCTGGAGCGCCGGGGCTGCGTCCGGACGTTCTGGATCGGACGGATCTTCCGTGTCTACCCGCTGTGGGCGGCTGTCGTCGCCGTGCTCCTGACGCTCAACGCCCTGGGCATCGCGGAGATACGTGACTTCGGTCCGCAGAGCGCCACCACCGTGGCTGTCGCCCACGTCACCATGCTTCAGGAGCTGCTGGGGACACCCAATCTCCTGCTCGTCCTGTGGACGCTCTCCTACGAGATGTCCTTCTACCTGCTGGTCGTCGCCCTCTTCACGGTCCGCCTCCACCGGCGGTCCGCGGCGGTCGCGGTCGTCCTGGCCATGCTCGCCGCCGGGAGTGCGGCGGCAGGGGTGGTGGTGCCGCCCTCCGCTCTGTCCGGCCTCTTCGGCACCGGCCCAGTGATCGCGTTCGCCTCGATCGCCATGGGGGTCGCCCTCTGCTGTGCGAGTGCCGGGTCAGCCGTGCTCCGGGGGTTCGGTGGTGTGCTGGGCGGGGTGCTGGCGCTCGCACTGGTCCCGTTCAACGGCACTGTGCCCTTGTGGGAGGGCCTGGTGATCCTCGCCGTGATGTTCCTCGGCACCACCGTCCACCGTGCCGAGAACGGTCAGTGCACCTGGCACTTCGCGGCCGGAACCGCCGTCATCGTGGCCGCCTGTGCCGTGGGGAGCGCGTACTGGCGGGGCCATGGCGACCACTTCACGAGGCGCGGCTGGATTGCCGCATTCCTGCTGGCTGCGGTTACCTTCGGCGCCGGACTGGCTTTGCGCGGACGGTCCCTGCCACGCGTCCTGACCGGACTGGGAACGATCAGCTACTCGGTCTATCTGATGCATCCGGTACTGCTGACGGTCATCGACAGCACAGTCGGTCGACGTCGGCAGGACAGTCTCGCGCTCGAAGTGGCGTTCTTCACCGTGCTACTGCCCCTGTGTCTGCTGACCTACCGTTACATCGAAGCTCCGAGCCAGACCTGGGGCCGCAGGCTGGCGCGCCGCGTGCAGCCGTCGCATTCCGGACAGCGAACTTCCGCGCCTGCACGGACTCCCGGCACACGCTCCGGCCCGCCACCCCCATCCTGATCGCCCGCATTCACCTGCGAGAGGTCGTCGGAGAGGGCGATCCACCCTGCGGGGGCGACGCTCGGGAACTCGCGGAAACGCTACGGGAGACACCGCCGGGACCCGGCCGGACCGTGCGTATGGGCTCGGTCCGCTGGGTCCCGGCGGTTCTGGGACCGCCGTACGTCCGTCACGGCCCGGCGCGGGTCCGGCGCCGTTCGCCCCGGTCCGCGCAACGCTTCGACGGCGGTCGGGTCGTGATCAGTTCAGTTTGCGGCAGAGCAGTGCGGCCGGGCCCTGGGCGGCGCCGAAGCGGGTCGTGTAGGCGATTCCGGCGGCGTACTCGTCATCGGCGCACTGGCCCTTGTAGTCACCGTTCGCGAAGTCCCCTCCGGCCGCGCCGGCGGGCCGGTTGTCGGAGCGGTCGAACCACACGGTTCGCCCGGTTCCCGCCAGTGAGGTGCCGGCCGGAACGCACAGAGCGGCGGAGGTGCGGCCACCGCGGCGGCTGTAGCCGATGAGGAAGTTCCCCGCGGGGCACTGCAACTTGGTGTACCCGGAGGCCCAGTCGCCGCCCGCGGGAACATGGCGCTCGTCGGTGACGACCGTCTGGGTGCCGGCCGCGGAGCGGAGGTCGCCGGTGGAGACGTCGGTGCACAGCGCGCGAACACCGCTGTGGCCGAGGCCGATCAGCCGTTCACCGTCGGGACACGTGGCCTTGGACGCACCCGAGTTCCAGTCGCCGCCCGCGCGCACCCGCAACGACTGCACTTGGTCGCCGTGATCGGTGGCGAGCATCTGCCAGCCGGGGACCGCGGCGACGGACCCGGTGCGGGTCGGGGCGGTCATGAGCCGGTTCCACGCGGTGCCGCGCCAGTCGGACTGGTCGAGGATGCCGTACCGGTTGCCCGAGGTGTCGTAGCGCAGCAGGGACCAGTCGTCGTGGCCTTCCCAGCCGACCAGCGGCCAGTAGGCGAAATCGACGTCGTGGTCGGCGAAGTAGTCGGTGATGTTGCCGAACCAGGTCCGGGCTGCCGCGCCGGTCTCGCCTGCGCCGATGCCGAACTCGCTGATCCACACGGGGGCGGTGAAGTGCTGGTTCGCTTCGGAGGAGACGAAGAAGGCCTGGTCGACCAGGACTTGGTAGAGCTGGTCGCGGGTGAGGTCCTGGTAGCGGGCGTCGTGGGTTTCGCCGATTCCGGTCGCCCCGCTGTGGTTGGGGCCGGTGTATCCGTAGAAGTGGGCCGAGTACACCAGCTTGTGCGAGGCGACGAGGGTGTGCGAGAGGTTGCGCACGGGGGTGAGGGTGGGACGGCCGTGCGGCAGGCCGTCGACCGGCAGACCGGTCCAGTTGATCCCCTCGATGACGACGAGGAGGTTGGCGTTGGCCTCGGAGAGGATGCGGTCCGCGGCGAGCTGGGCGGCCGCGTACCAGTCGTGGGCGTCGCCCAGGCCCCAGTTGGGGTCGTCCAGCACGTCACGGCGTACTTCGTTGTAGAGGTCGGCGCCCACCACGCGCGGGTCACCGGCGTAGCGGCGGGCCATGAAGACCCAGTCGTCCGCCCACTGCTGGGTGGACTGACTGCTGTTCCAGCGCTCGTTGCCGTCGACTCCGCAGCACCAACGCGAGGTGTTGGTGTGGTTGTTGAGGATGACGGCGAACCCGCTCCGGGTGAGGGCGGCGACCACGGCGTCGTAGACCTGGAGGGGCGTTCTGCCGCGCAGCTCCGGGTTGGCCGTGACGGCCACGTCCGGCACCGGGGTCGTCGAGTGGATCATCTCGTCGGAGAAGGGCAGCCGGATGCTGTTGATGCCCAGCCGGTGGAAGTCGTCGAGCAGTTGGGGCAGCGACGCGCGGTCCAGGCCGAGGGGGATGCCGTAGGAGTCCTGGCCCGCGTGGTGGTTGGCCGGGTCGTCGGCGCTGCCGCTGCCCGTCCAGGAGCCTTGCGCGCCGTCCCAGTTCGCCGACTTCAGCCGGAAACGGTTGCCGTCGGCGTCCACGATGTACCGTCCGCGGGTGGAGAGCGGCGCTTGCCACGTCTCGGCGGCCGCCGGAGCGGCGGCGGAGGTCACCCGCGCGCGGTCCCCGGGATCCGAGGTGGCGGCGATCGCCCCGGGAGCCGTGGCCAGCAGCAGGAGGGCTGCCGCCGCTAATGTCAGGTACTTGCCAAATCTGAGGGTGGGCATCGGACCTCTGTGAGGGGTGTCGGTACGCGGACGTGAGTGTCGGTGCCCACCGGCACCCGTGGAGGGACGCCGGTCGCCGTGTTCCGGCGTCACGGGGCGAGTCGGGCTCATGTCCGGGCCGGCGGCTCCCGGTCTGCGGAAGTCCGGATGCCGCCGCCGCGGACGAATCACGGTGCCGTGCTCTGAACGGGGTGGACCTGGCGCTCATGACCAGTGCGACGGCTACGTCACGGGCGCTTCACCCTTCCCGCTGACCACAGGTACGGACCTGAGCGTAGCGGGGGAGCCGAACCCGGGCGACAGTTCCGGTCAGGCGTGACAACCGGCACACGGAGCCCCGCTCCCCTGCCTGTGACGCGGACCGCCGGGCATGGACCGCGCCCCGCTCACCGGCGCGGCTCAGCGGTCCGACTCGGCCCGTCGGCTCGGCTTGGCTCGGCTCGGCTCGGCTCGGTGATTCATGCGGAGCCTCCCGGACGGCACTCCTTCACTGGGGCCGAGCCATGAACCATCCTGTGAGGAAAGGTGGTTCATGGCTCGCCCCGTCAGCCGGTCAGCGGACGCGGATGAACATGACGTCGTATCCGCTGTTCGTGCTGCGCGTCTTGACGTAGACGCCGTCCGACCCGCCGTTGGGGTTACCGGTGTTGCCTTCGACGGTGGTGAAGCCGGACCCGCCGCTCACCGTTCGCACGATGCCTATGTGCTCCTGCCCACCGGTGTAGTTGTTGCCCCCGTTCCAGTCGAAGGCCACGATGTCGCCCGGCTGCGGGTTCGTGGTCACCGAGAGGTGGTAGTTGCCGGCCCGCGCCTGCTTGACCCAGCCCGAGACGTAGCTGCTGCGGTAGGAACTGGCCCCGGTCTGCTTGGCGACCCAGCTCACGAAGGTCGCGCACCATGCGTAGTTGCTGGTGGACAGCGACAGGCCCACGGCCGATCCGTAGCTGTTCGCCCGAGCGCTTCCCTCGACCGTCCCCACCTCGGCGGCGGCCACACCGAGGATCTTGCTGTACCCGCCGCCGGACGGGGGCGAGGAGGGCGGGGTGACAGCACCGTACAGAGCGGCCTTGGTGTTCGGACCGACCTGGCCGTCGGCCGACAGCCCCTTCTCGGCCTGGAAGTCCCGCACCGCGCTGTCGGTCAACGGTCCGAAGTCGCCGTCGACGGCGAGATCGGCTCCGTGGTGGTTGAGCAGGCTCTGCAACTCGGTCACACAGCCGCTGCGCTGGCCCTTCACGATGTTGCCCGGGCACGAGCCGGAGTTCAGGTTGACCGGGGCCGGTGCGCCGCTGCCGCCGCCCGTGCTGATGTTCGCGTACAGGGCGGCCTTGGTGTTCGGACCGACTTCCCCGTCGACGGAGAGGCCCGCGGAGGACTGGTACGACTTCACGGCAGTCAGGGTCAGCGGCCCGAACTCGCCGTCCACGTCCAGGTGTTGCCCCTTGCCGTTGAGCAGGGCCTGAAGCGTCGCGACACAACCGCCGCTCTGCCCCTCCACGATGTTCGAGGGACAGGAGCCCGATCGCAGGTCCAGCGCGGTGGACGGCGACTCGTCGGTGTCGTAGAGCTCGCGCTTGGTGTTCGTTCCGACCTGGCCGTCGACGGAGAGACCGTGCGCGGACTGGAAGCTGCGGACCGCGCTGTCCGTCGCCGTCCCGAAATCGCCGTCCACGTCGATCGAGTAGCCGAAGTGGCGGAGCAGCCGCTGCAGTTCGGTGACGCAGCCCCCCTTGTTGCCCTGGACGATGTTCGCCGGGCACGAGGAGGACGTGAGATTGATCGGTGCCGGGGACGAGCCGCCGGTCGCGTACAGCTTGGACTTGGTCTGGGGGCCGACCTGTCCGTCCACGGCGATCGCGGTGGAGGCCTGGTACTCGCGCACCGCGTAGAGGGTGTTGGCCCCGAAGATGCCGTCCACCAGCAGCCCGGCCCCGTGGGCGTTGAGCAGGTTCTGCAGCTCCGTGACGCAGCCGCTCGTCTGACCCTTCTGGATCACGCCGGGGCAGGACGAGGAAGTCAGCCTGACCGCCGCGGGTGCCGCCGAGGCAGGACCGGCGCCGAGCAGGGTGCCGGCCGAGAGGAGCGCCGTCGTAGCGGCGAACACCCCGGCCCTGACTCGCCAGCCAGGTCTCGCGCTCTTGGCGCCCCGGTGCCGGATGGATGTTTTGCCGTCGTGCGCACGCAAGGGACTCGTCTTCATGACTGCGAAACGTCTCCTTCGCTGGATATGCGGATTCCCGTCGGAGATCGTCCGAGCCGAAACCGCACACTGTCGTGATGTGTTGTCTATGGAAGGGGTCGCCCGCCCGGCAGACGCTCACCTCGGGGCTGCAGCCGGTAAAGGGAGGAGAAATTGGCATTTTTGCCGGGTCGGCACTCTTGGGGACCAACGTCCCTACGTGGCACCGGAGTTGAGGTTCTCGAAAGTCATGATCGGGCTGTCATTCCGCGCACGACGGTGACAGTTCACACCGCTGCGCACAATGTCAGGTCGCACAACTGGCTCGATTTAACCGATCCGAGCGGCCGGAAAAAATGCATGTGTGACGGCCTTTGAATATTTGGCCCTTTTCAGCGGTCTGTCTCGTTGCGGCGTTTCCAGCCTCATTTTGTGCGGGCCAAGCGAAAGGTGACGTTCGCGGCGTGCGCGGGTGAGGATCGCAACGTGGGAGACGACCAGGATCGCGATGCGGGAGTCCACCCAGGGTCGCGGCACAGGGGACGGCGAAGGCACGCGGCACAGGGGACGGCGTGGGCACCGCGGGCGGGAGGGACAGCGGGACAGGACCCCGTGTCGGTTTCGCAGCGAGGCCCTCTTGATCCCGCGTTCCGAGTCCGGTCAGGCGTCCCAGGCGCGAGGGCGGTTCAACGCTTCCCATTCGGGGCGAAGAAGCGAGAACACCGCGAGGTCGTGGCGCCGGCCACGGTGGAAGCAGGCGGCGCGGCTGACGCCCTCCTGGACGAAGCCGGACCTGGCGAGGACCGTCAGGGCGGGGGTGTTCCCGGTGTGGGTCTCCGCCGTGAGCCGATACAGCGGGAGTTCACCGAACGCGAGGTCCACCAGGGCGTCGAGGGCGTCCATGCCGTGCCCGTGGCCTCGATACCGCGGGTCCAGCATCAGCTCGACCTCCGCGGTGCCGTCGGCCATGTTCTGGCCGCTGAGTGCGATCTGGCCGATGGGGGTGCCGTCCGGGAGCAGGACGAGGAAATCGTCGCGATCGTCGTCGTCACTGTCCCGCTCGATGCGCTCACGCAGTGCCGCGAGGGAGCGCGGCCAGGTGCCGAACTCATGGGCGTTCACCGGGTCGGATCGCCAGCCGTGCATAAGCTCGGCGTCGTCCACCTCGACCACCGCGAGCCCGACAGACGCGGCGCGCCAGGCGAGTTGCCTCTCCGGCTCCGCGTCGTGCTCGTCGTCCGTGGTCCCCGCGCCCTCGATCATGATCAGATGCTACGGATGTCTCCGGCCCGGGGCCAGTGGATTCCGGCGGGTGGGCCATGCGGGACTTCGCCGCGCCGCTATGAGTTCGCTCACCGTCCGCAGCCGGCCGTCATACGAACGGTGAACCGAACGGCATACGCAATTCCCGCTCAGCCGGCGTCGATGATCTCGGCGAGACTCATCGCTGGGCGGTCGAATATCCCCGTCAACACGTTTTGCTGTCGATCTGTCAGAGAAGTGACGAAGACGACCAGGTCGGCATCGGTATCTTCACGGAGCGCGGCGACTTCAAGAACTTTCCCGGAACTCAGCAGCGTGCGCGAGGAATACGGCAGGCTCATCTTCCGGACCCCGCCGTCCGAGACACCACGCCGTTGCGTGATCCGCCCGACGACCCGGGCACCGCGCGCTGTCAGTTCAGCCGCCGCGGCATCCATGAGCGCGACGAAGTTCTTCTCCTTGGCGGAGAACTGGCCGACGAGCACGACATCGGCGCCCGTCACGCCCACGGGCACGACCCGGCGCCCGGCGGCCCCCGCTCCCCCGCGACGAGCAGGGCGCCGGGCGCGCCCTCGGAACCGGTGCATGCTCCCGAGGGTAAGGCCGTGTTCAACTCGCCGTCTGTGCGACAGCCGTGGTGTCCTGCGAGCGTTCGTGCTCCACTCGGGCCGTTTCCAGGAGATTCAGCCAGGAAGTGACCGTGGGCCGGCGGCGCAACAGGGCACGGCGCTCCCGCTCGGTCATGCCGCCCCAGACGCCGTGCTCGATGCGATGGTCCAGCGCGTAGGCGAGGCATTCGGTGAGCACGGGGCAGCCGATGCACAGCATTTTGGCCCGGTTCTGCGCCGCGCCCTCGACGAACAGGTCGTCAGGATCGGCCGTACGGCACAATCCTCGATCGCTCCAGTCGGTGCTCGTCATCTCGTGATGCCGTCCTCTCCCCTGGCCCCCGCCTGCAAGTTGCCCGACTGCCCTGGGCAACAGGCATATGACACTACGCCTTTCGAGGGCCGCAACTCTATCTGCCGTACGTCACCACACCTTCGAGTGAGCCCAGCTTGCCTCCCGCTCGCGTGAGCGCTATGGAGGTGCCTCGACGGTTCGCGGTCCGGATCAGCGCCTCCGAAGCGGTACAGCCGTCATTCGCCCTTCCTCGCGATGGAAAGCAGGAGTCATGTCCGAGAACAAGCGGACCGTCGAGACCTACTTGAACGGTTTCCGGAAGAACGATCACGCACAGATTCTGAGCTGCCTCACCGATGACATCGAGTGGACGGTTTTCGGCGGTTTCCATCTGACCGGCAAGGAGGCGTACGACGCCGCGATCGAGGGTCCCGGCTTCGTCCCGCCTCCCCGGCTGGAGGTCGTCCGCATGGTCGAGGAGGACGACGTGGTCATGGCCGAGCTCACCGGAACGGTGATGCGGGAAACGGGAGAGCCGATGCGCATGTCGATGGCCGAGGTGTTCCGCATGCGCGACGGGAAGATCTGTGAACGCCGCGCTTGGGTGATCGAGCTCAAACGCAACGAATACGTCTGAACGGCGGGGTCGGTTCGGGGCCGGCCCGCACCGCCGGGGCGGTATGCGCTCGGCCCGGACCGGCTTGAGCAGTTCGCGTTCGCCCCGCATCCGCCGGGGTGGTTCGCGTTCAGCCCACGCGGAGCGTCGCTGCCGCCTTGTAGGTACGCAGCACAGGCGCCGTCTCGATCCGCGTGACGGCGTCCCAGGCCACCCGCCGTGTCAGGTAGTGGTGCAGGGCCTCCGCGTCGCGGCACAGCGCGTGGGCGACGAGGTTCGTCGGACCGGTCGTCGCCGCGACCACCGCGAGCTCGTCGTGTCCGGCCAGCGCTGTCGCCACCGTGTCCAGGTGTGCGGGGGCCACCTGCATCCAGAGCAGCGCGGACACCGCCCCGCCCAGCAGCGCCGGATCGATGTCGACGTCGAAGAACAGCGCGCCGCGCGCCCGCAGTCCGGTCAGCCGGCGGGCCACGGTGTTCGCGGTGGTGCCGGTGACGGCGGCCAGTTCCGCGTAGCTGAGGCGTGCGTCCTCACGCAGCGCGGACAGCAGCAGACGGTCCGCGTCCGTGAGGAGGTGGGCGGAGTCCGCCGCGCCGGCGGGGTCCCGCGTGTCCGAGGTGGGAGACGCGGCGCGCAGCCGCGCCTCCTGGTCCGCGTCCAGGGCATCGACCCGTCCGCGCCACGCTGTCGGACCCCCCAGATAGGTGTGCAGGAGGTAGTGCGCTGACACGTCGGTGATCCCGGCGGTGCGGGGGATGTCCCGCAGCAGCAGCGCGTGCGCGTCCGGACCGGTGGGCGCGGTGTGGATGATCGCGACGATCTCCGTACCGCCGGAGGTCAGTCGCACCCAGGAGGTGTCGGGGCGTCGGGCGAGCGCCACCGCGATGTCATGTGCGCTGCGGGTCGCCGCGGTCAGGCGTACGAACCACTGGTGGGTTCCGGAGCTTCGCGGTGTGGGCAGGGCGGCGATACGCAGCCCCGCCTGCGCGTACAGCCGGCGGTATCGGCGGACCACTGTCTGCGTAGAGGAGCCGAGTACATCGGCGACGAGAGTGAACGGCGCCCGCGCGTCCACGTGCAAGGCATGGATCAGACACCGGTCCAGCTCATCGAGTTCGAGCACACTCGCCAAAATAGCCGACCCTCATGGAAGAAATCACCGAAGTCGACCGAGGAAATGGAAGTGACGAAGGCCCCGGCGGCACGGTGGTCACCGGCCCTGTGCGCGCCGGCTCCGCCGTCCGCCGCCCGGCCGCCACTGACACGACATCCGCGCACTCCCCGGGGGAGACCCATGTCCCGCGTCACGAACCACACCGCCGGTCGCGTACGGCCCGGCACCGCTGTCCCGCCGGCCTCGGACCGCCGCCGGCTCGCCCTCGCGGCGGTGCTGACGGCGGAGGCGATGAACCTGCTCGACGCCACGATCGTCCAGGTCGCCGGACCCGTCGTCCACACCGACCTGGGGGGTGCGCGGGCGACGATCCCGTGGTTCAGCGCCGCCTACACTCTCGCGTTCGCCCTCGGCCTGTTGACCGGCGCCCGGCTCGGCGACATGGCGGGCCGCAGGCGGGTCTTCCGCGTCGGCGTCGTCGTGTTCGCCGCCACCTCCCTGGCCTGCGCCCTCGCGCCGGGCGCCGGGACCCTGATCGCGCTGCGTGCCGTGCAGGGTGCGGCGGCGGCCGCCATCATCCCGCAGACCTTCGGGCTCATCCGCGCCATGTACGAGGGCGACGAACTCACCCGGGCCCTCGGCATGATCGGTCCGGTCATGGGCCTGTCCGCGGTCCTCGGGCCGGTTCTCGGCGGTGTCCTGACCCATGCCGACGTGTTCGGCTCCTCCTGGCGCGCGGTCTTCCTCGTCAATCTCCCGCCGGCCGCCGCCGTCCTGGCCGCGTCCGTGTTCCTGACCGAGGACCGCGCTCCGATACGGCCCCGGATCGACCCGGCGGGCACCGTCCTCGCCATGCTCGGCACCGCGCTGGTCGTCTGCCCCCTGGCCTCCGGGAGCTCCGGGAGCTCCGGACCGGCCAGGTGGGCCGTCGCCGCCGCGGGAGCCGTGGTCCTGGGCGTGTTCGTCGCCCATCAGCGCCGCTCCGGCCGCCGCGGCCACGCTCCACTGATCGAGCCGGCCCTGCTGCGTGGCCGGGCGTTCCCCGCGGCCCTGGTCACGTCGGCCCTGTTCTTCGCGGTCATGAACGCCGTCATGATCACCGTCGTTCTGCACCTCGAACTCGGCCTCCACGACGGTCCGCTCACCGCGGGCCTCACCCTGCTGCCGTGGTCGGTCGGCCTCGCGGCCGGCTCCTGGGCCGCCGGCACCCAGCTGGTCACGCGGTACGGGACGCGCATCCTGCACGCCGGCCTCGTCGTCCTGGCGATCGGCCTCGCGGCCGCGGTTCTCGCGTACCGCGCTGCGGACCCCGGCGCGTATCCGGCCGTGCTGCCCGCCGCCCTCGCCGTCGCCGGGCTCGGCACCGGTCTGTTCGCCCCGCCGTTCTTCAGCTCGGCGCTCAGCGGCGTCGGCCCGCAGGAGACCGGCTCGGCCGCCGGTCTGCTCAACGCCGTGCAGCAACTCGGCGGCACGCTAGGGGTCGCGGTCGTCGGCGGCATCTACCTGGGTGCGGCGGACGACGCCCGCACGGCGGCCCAGCACGCGCTGGGCGCCACCTCGGTGGTCCTGGCCGCCACGGCGGTGGCGGCCACGGTCATGACCACACGCCGCGCCACCCACTGACCACCGGTTGCCCCCTGCTCACCTCCGACCCCGCGGGCCCGGGGGCAGCCGCCGCCACCGGCACGATCGCAAGATCGCATCCGCAACGGCCCGGACCAGGACACCGGCCCGCAGCCCAGGCAGCCTGTGCGACCACCTGCGGCCCGGCGGCCTCGCCGGGACCGCCTGCGGCCCGGCGGCCTCGTGGCACCGGCCCGCGGCCCGCGCGGGCCGTCAGGCCCCGCTCGGGACTACGCGGGCCGTCAGGCACCGCTCAGGACTCCGCGCGCCTCGGCAGCCGCCAGTTCGGACGGACGAAGTGGCAGGTGTAGCCGTCGGGGTAGCGCTGGAGGTAGTCCTGGTGCTCCGGCTCCGCATTCCAGAACGGACCGGCCGGCGCGACCTCGGTCACGACCTTCCCCGGCCACAGTCCGGAGGCGTCGACATCAGCGATGGTGTCCTCGGCGACCCGCTTCTGCTCGTCGTCGACGTAGAAGATGGCGGACCGGTAGCTGAGACCGATGTCGTTGCCCTGCCGGTTCTTCGTCGACGGGTCGTGGATCTGGAAGAAGTACTCCAGGATCGTCCGGTAGTCGGTCTTCGTGGGATCGAAGGTGATCTCGATCGCCTCGGCATGCGTTCCATGATTGCGATACGTCGCGTTGGCCACGTCGCCGCCGCTGTATCCCACCCGCGTGTCCAGAACACCCGGGAACGTCCTGATCAGATCCTGCATGCCCCAGAAACAGCCGCCGGCCAGCAGCGCCTTCTCCTCGTTCCGGCTCATCGCACGCACCCCTTCTTCCTAGTCCTCGTCGGACTCGCACAGGCGCGGTCTCACGCGCCGCCGGCCGTCCGTCCGCCCCGCCCTCACAACGACGTGGCATCGCACTGCACAAGGCCGAAAGGGCCGGTCGAAATTCCCGGCCGGGCACCTGGCACGCGACAAAGGTTCGGACGCCTCGGGGCCCGCGCGTGCGAGTGAACGCGGGAGATCGATAACGATCCCGCAAGTTTCAATCAACATCGGCTCGAGAATTTGCTATCGCTACCGGAAAAAGGGCTCAATGTCCTTCGTATGTCAGCGGTACAGAGTTAGTTAGGGAGCGGATGAACGGCACGATCGACGGCTTCAGCTACGGGCTGGTCACACCGGTGGCCGCCTACGTCATGGCCTGTGTGGGCTCGGCGTTGGGGCTGCGCTGTGTGGTGCGCACGGTGCACCACGAGCCCGGCTGGAGGCTCGGCTGGCTCGCCCTCGGGGCCAGCGCCCTGGGCTGCGGCATCTGGACGATGCACTTCATCGCCATGACGGGCTTCTCCGTGGCGGAGACGCCCGTCACCTACGACGTCCCGCTGACCGTGCTCAGTCTCGCCGTGGCGATCGTGGTGGTGTCCGCGGGCGTCTTCATCGTCGGGCATCGCGGTGCCACGCGAGCGGCCCTCACCGTGGGCGGCTCCATCACCGGTCTCGGCGTCGCGACCATGCACTACCTCGGCATGTTCGCGATGCAGCTCAACGGAGAGCTCAGCTACAACGCGTTCACCGTGACCCTGTCCGTGATCATCGCCCTCGTGGCGGCGACCGCCGCGCTGTGGGCCGCCGTCTCCGTACAGGGCTTCGTCCGCACGCTCGCCGCCAGCCTCGTCATGGGCCTGGCCGTCACCGGCATGCACTACACGGGCATGGCCGCCGTGAACGTCCATCTCCACAACGGCATCGAGTCGTCCGTGAGCGGCCAGGAGAGCACCTCGCTCCTGCTGCCGATGCTCCTGGGCCCGATCATCTTCCTCATCCTCGCCGCGGCCATCGTCATGTTCGACCCGGTCCTCATCCTCGGCGACGGCGGTTGGGACAAGCCGGCCAAGAAGCGCTCCAAGGTCGTCGCACGCGGAAACTCCATGCCGGTGCAGGTGTCGGGCATCCAGGACGCTCCGGCACCGATGGCCCACAGCGCCCCGCAGGCCGGCCACTGGTCGTCGGCACCGCCCCAGTGGCCCGCCGAGGAGCACGCCCAGTACGGCGGCACGGGCGCCGGTGCCCCCTACGGAACCCGGCACGAGGCGGAGTAACCCTCCCTGTGCATCTCGATGGTCCGGCCGACGCGATCGACCTCGCGCTCGTGCCGGGCCATCGGCGTCCGTGCCGGACGGCTTGGACACGGGACCCGCCCGGCCGCGTGGAGTGAGAGCGACGCCCGCACCCGGTACGCACGGTGGCAGGCGGTGACCCACTTCGGCCATCGCGATGATCTTGTGACCGGACAGGCCCTAGGGTGCCTGGCATGACCTCCATAGCCTTGCGCGGTACGACGATCCACTACGACGACACCGGCTCCTCGGCCGGGCTGCCCGTCCTGCTGATCCACGGGCATCCCTTCGACCGGACCCTGTGGGCCCCTCAGGCCGAAGCGCTCGTCGCGGCCGGGCACCGGGTCATCACCCCGGATCTGCGCGGCTACGGCGCCAGCGGGGTGGAGACCGGCCCCGTGTACCTCTCCGACTTCGCCGACGACCTCGCCGCGCTGCTGGACCACCTCGACATCGACAGGGCGGTGGTGGGCGGCGTCTCGATGGGCGGGCAGATCGCCCTGGAAATCCAACGCGCCCACACCCACCGCGTCCGCGCGCTCGTCCTGTCGGACACCTCCGCCCCGGCCGAGACGGACGAGGGCAAGGCCTTCCGCAACCGGCTGGCCGACCGCCTCCTGGCGGAGGGGATGAACGGCTACGCGGACGAGGTCATCGGCAAGATGCTCGCCGACTACAACGTCACCGCGCTGCCCGACGTCGCCGAGCACGTCCTGAGCATGATGCGCGCCACCGATCCCCGTGGTGCCGCGGCAGCCCTGCGCGGCCGGGCCGAGCGCCCCGACTACCGGGACACACTCGCCGCCGTGCAGTCCCCCGTACTGATCGTCGTCGGCGCCGACGACGTCTACACACCGGTCAGCGACGCCGAGGCCATCCACGCGCTCGTCCCGCACGCGGTCCTGACCGTCGTCGAGGGCGCCGGCCACCTTCCCGGCGCGGAACAGCCCGGACGGTTCAACGCCGCGCTCCTCGACTTCCTGGCCACTCAGGTGATCACCGTCGCCTGAGCGATCCGGCCATTGAGGTCGGCGGCTTTCAGCGCCCGAGGAGGGCGCGGCGGGTGCTACGACGGGGTCTGTGCGGGCACTACGAACCACATGGTCTTGCCGGTGGGCGTGCAGGTGCTGCCCCAGCTCTCGGCGAGCAGGTCGAGCAGTTCGGTGCCGCGACCGCCCTCCGCGTCGGCGTCGACCTCGCGCCGTACGGGACATTCGGGCTCCGTGTCCTCGACCTCGCACAGCAGGCGGTCGCCGCGCAGGCACAGGTTGAGCCGCAGCGGGCCGCGCGTATGGCACAGAGCGTTGGTGACCAGCTCGCTGACCAGGAGCTCCGCGGTGTCGGCCACGTCCTCCAGATTCCACTCGTCCAGCTGTGCCGTCACCAGACGGCGGGCCCGGCGGGCCGAGGTCAGCTCCCGCGACAGAGGCCAGGAGGCCTCCCAGGGGGTCACCCGGGCGCGGGGCGCGTCGAACGGACGGATGGGCTGCAGCGCACGCGACCAAAGGGCCCGGTTCCGGGCCAGCCACGAGGTGGGCGCGACTTCCGCGGATGCCTCCTCCTGCTGATCACGTGTCGTGGCGTCCTCACGCTGCGATCCCTCGGGCCGGCGGTAGAGCCGGGCAAAGCGCCCCCGGCGAGGTGTCGCCAGGAGGTCGATGGCCCCAGGGGCCATGGGAATCAGTCCCTTCTGCACTGCCGGCGACCACACCGCCCGAGCGGCACGGACCCGTCGACGACCGGTCCGGACATTGTCAGGTCACGCGTTCACGTAACGCCCGTCACGATAACAAATATGCATGTAGCGCTCGCTACGGTAAAAATCCTTTCCAAGAGTACTGACCGACACATATGGAATGTGTCTGGTGTCACACGACCACGCAGAGACACCGCGGCCGCCGGGAGCCCTCATGCCACGACCCTCCGACCAGGCCAAACGACGCGAGCTGACCGACCGGGTCCGCGCGTACCTGGTGCGCAACGGCCTCGCGGGACTCTCCCTGCGCCCGCTCGCCCGAGCCCTGGGCACCAGCGACCGCATGCTCCTGTACTACTTCGGGACCAAGGAGGGCATGGTCGCCGAGGCGCTCGCCCTGGACGAGAGGCGACCGCTCCTGCGGGCCCGGGAGACGCTCGCCTCCGCGGAGTCCCCGCGGGACCCGGCGGGCCTCCGCCGTTTCATGGAGGAGATCTGGCGGCGGTTCGGCGCCCCCGACCTGCGCCCCGCCCTCCCCCTCTACCTCGAGATCATGACCGCCAGCCTGATCGACCCCGACCGGTACGGACCCGTCCTGAGTGACGTGCTGACCGAGTGGACGGAGCTGCTCACCTCCGTCTTCCGGGACCTCGGCATGCCGCGGGTCCGAGCCCGGACGGAGGCCGCCCTGCTGGTCGACGCGACCTTCGGCCTGGTCGTCGCCGCCCAGGCCGAAGGCGGACGGGAGCCGGCGGACACGGCCTTCCGCGCGCTCCTCGACCGCCTCGAACCCGGCTGGCACGTCAGCTGAGGCGCGTTCGGTCCCGTGGTGGGTCCGGCAGGGCCATGACCAGCGGACCTCCCGCCCGGGAAGGAGCGCCGGCCATCACAGCTTCGCCCCGAAGTCCTGTGTCCACCAGGGACCGCCCGACCCCTTGTGCACGCCCACCCCGATGTTCTTGAACGAACAGTTGAGAATGTTCGCGCGATGTCCCGGGCTGTTCATCCACGAGTCCATCACCGCCGAAGGGGTCTGCTGACCCGCGGCTATGTTCTCGCCGTACGTGGACCAGCGGTAGCCCGCGGCGGTGATGCGCTCACCGGGGTCGACGCCGTCGGGGTTGGTGTGTTCGAAGAAGTCGCGTGCGGCCATGTCCTCGGAGTGGGCCTGGGCCGCGTCCTCCAGCTGCGGGTCCTCGGTGAGCGGTCCGCAGCCGGCGGCCGCCCGCTCCTTGTTCACCAGCGCGACCACCTGGGCCACGGTGGTCGTCGGCGCCGACTGCGCCTGGGCCAGGCCGGACGCCCTCCGGGTCGGCGCGGCCGAGGAGGCGGCGGCCGACGTGCTCGGCTCGGCGGGACGGGGTGTCCCGGAGGCCTTCGCCCTCGCCTTCTTCGACGCGGACGCCGACGGCGAGGCCGATGCCGTGGCGCTTGCCGACGGCGAGGCGGAGGCGGCCGAGGCGTCCGGCGCGGAGAGGTCCATGACGGGGTCGCCCGCGGTCCGCGAGGGGGCCGCCTCGTCGGTTCGTGCTCCGGGACCTGTCTCCAGGTACCAGAAACCGCCGCCCGCCACGCAGACCGCCACGAGGGCGCCGCCCAGCGCCCGGCGCCGTACGCGTCGGCGCCGGCGAGCCTCACCGCGCGAGGCCGCCCTTCCGCCGGGAGCCCGGTGCCCGGCGGCCCCCGACGAGCCCGCTTCCCCGTGCCCCGCGGCGGCCGGGGCCCGTGACGCCGAGCCCGTGGCGGCCATCCCGCCGGTAGCGTCGTGCAGCGCGGCCGTCAGCCCGGGCGACACGGCGATCAGCGCCAGACCGGCCAGCAGTCCCTCCGCGGGCATCAGTCCGCTCCACAGGCCGGAGCAGCGGACACAGTCGCGGGCGTGCCGGGCGATGCGCTTGCGCCACAGTGCCGAGGGCCGGCCGTCCCAGGAGGCGAGGACACCCCGCAGCTCCTCGCAGGCCGGGCGGGCGCCGAGTGCCCGTACCACCACACGAGCGGTTTCCAACTGCGCCTTCATACGCTGCACTTGGACCGCCGCGTGCTGCGGCGACACCTCCAGTGCCTCGGCCACCTCGGTACGGGTCACCTCACCGGCGCATTCCAGCCACCACAGCGAGAGCACGCCTCGGTCGTCGGGTTCGAGCCAGCGGGTCGCCAGCGCGGTCTCCCGCCGCTGACCGGAGAGCTGGAGCCTCATCAGGGTCAGGTCCACGAAGTCGGCGCCGGGGTCGGCGAGTTCCTCCGCCTCCTCCACACCGTCCGGGGCCAGCTGCCGGTCCCGCCAGTGCGCCCGGACCTGGTTCATCGCGATCGCCACGAGCCAGGAGCGGAAGCTCTCCGGCGTACGCAGGCCGTCCAGGCCGTCCAGGGCGCGGAGCATGGTGTTCTGCACGACGTCGTCGACGTCGACGGAGCCGTTCAGCGCGCGCCCGACGATGTTGTAGACCAAGGGGAGATAGGCGCTGACCAGGGCGTCCTGAGCCGCCGAGTCGCCCGCCCGGGCGGCAGTCACCAGTGCCGCCGGCTCCACCGCGTGCTGTCTCCTCATGAAAGCTTTCCTGTCCTCGACTCCGAACGATGCTGCCGTTGCCTGGGAGACCGCCCGCGGAACCTCGAATAACAGTTCTTCGGACACTCGTTGCGCAGATGCTTCCCACACCGGGGCACCGATGGCAAGGAAGAGGGAAGAAGGTCACGTCGAGGGACGAAGGGATTCCGCGGACGACCGGGCCACCGCGAGGACGCCGACGACCGGGTGACCAGGACCCCGGTCACCGCACACCTGTCACCCGTCGCCCCTCACCTGTCTCCTGTCACCGGCCCGGCCGGTGCCCGGCGGCCCGCTGGTAAAATGGGGAACACGCTTCGAAGTCGCCGGGGCCCGTGCCGAGTGGCACGGGCCCCGGGGCGTTCCGGGCGTCAGACTGAGGAAGGTTCCCCATGAACGCGAAGCCGCCGGCCCCTGGACTCTCCGACGCTGGCGAGCACCAGCCGGCGCCGCGGGACGACGTCACGGCACCACCGTCCCACTCCACGGGCCTGCCTCCCGCCGCGTCGTTCGACGCCCTCGGCCTGCCGGCGGCACTGGTGGCCCGGATGACCG
This sequence comes from Streptomyces sp. NBC_00328, assembly GCF_036139655.1. Lineage (NCBI taxonomy): Bacteria > Bacillati > Actinomycetota > Actinomycetes > Kitasatosporales > Streptomycetaceae > Streptomyces > Streptomyces sp. NBC_00328. The sequence goes on along the minus strand of NZ_CP108013.1, from coordinate 9,050,989 downwards.
GGCTCGGAGTGACGGAGCCCTTCCCGATCCAGGCCGCGACGCTGCCGAACGCGCTGGCCGGACACGATGTCCTCGGCCGGGCACGGACCGGCTCCGGCAAGACGCTGGCCTTCGGACTGGCCCTGCTCGCCCGGACCGCGGGCCGCCGCGCGGAGGCGAAGCGGCCGCTGGCGCTGGTCCTGGTGCCGACCCGGGAGCTCGCGCAGCAGGTGAGCGACGCGCTGGAACCGTACGCGCAGACCTTGGACGTACGACTGGGGACGGTGGTGGGCGGGCTGTCGATCAACCGGCAGCAGGCTCAGCTGCGGAGCGGCGTCGAGGTGCTCATCGCGACGCCGGGGCGGCTGACCGACCTGGTGTCACGCCGGGACTGCCTCCTGAACCAGGTGCGGATCACGGTGCTGGACGAGGCCGACCAGATGTGCGACCTGGGCTTCCTGCCGCAGGTCTCGGACCTCATGGAACAGGTGCGCGCCGACGGTCAGCGGCTGCTGTTCTCGGCAACGCTCGACCGCAACGTCGATGAGCTCGTACAGAAGTACCTCCACGACCCGGTTCACGCCTCGGTCGACCGGGTGGCGGGCTCGGTCACCACGATGGAACACCACGTGCTGAACATCCACGGCGCCGACAAGTACGCGACGGCGACCGAGATCGCCGCCCGGGACGGCCGGGTGCTGATGTTCCTGGACACCAAGGCGGGCGTGGACCAGTTCACCCGTCATCTGCGGGCCAGCGGCATCCGTGCCTCCGCCCTGCACAGCGGGAAGTCGCAGCCGCAGCGCACGCACACGCTCGCCCAGTTCAAGAACGGGGAGATCAACGTGCTGGTGGCCACCAACGTCGCCGCCCGGGGCATCCACATCGACGCGCTCGACCTCGTCGTCAACGTCGACCCGCCCGCGGACGCCAAGGACTACCTGCACCGTGGCGGCCGCACCGCGCGCGCCGGGGAGTCGGGGAAGGTGGTCACCCTGGTCACCCCCAACCAGCGGCGCGATGTGAACCGTCTGATGTCCGATGCCGGCATCCGGCCGACCGTCACCCAGGTGCGTTCGGGCGAGGCCTCGCTGACCGCCATCACCGGGGCCAAGCGCCCGCCCACCGGGCCGAGCACGAGCACCGGCAACGCGCCCTTCCGGGGCATCGGCACGCGTCCCGGGCGCGCCGCCAAGGAGTCGCGCAAGACCGCGGACGCCCGCAAGGCCGCGGAGGCCCGCGCGGCCGCCCGAGTACGCAAGGGCCGCTGAGGCCGGGCTCAACCGCCCTGGATCACCCGCGCCTCGCGTGCCCGACCGACCTCGCGCGCCTCGCCCGGTGCTGTCCGGGCGAGGCACACGCGTCCCGGGCTCCGTCCGGGCGCCGCGCGGGCTCCGTCGCGCGGTGCCTCAGCTCACCGCCTGCTTCACCAGCGCGCCGATCTTCGCCTCGACCTCGGCCGTGAGCTCGGTCAGGGCGAACGCGGTGGCCCACATCGCGCCCTCGTCCAGGTTCGCCTGGTCACTGAACCCGAGCGTCGCATACCGCGCCTTGAACTTCTCCGCGCTCTGGAAGAAGCACACGACCTTTCCGTCCAGCGCGTAGGCGGGCATGCCGTACCAGAGCTTCGGCGCGAGGACCGGGGCGCAGGCCGTGACGACGGCGTGGACGCGCTCGGCCATGATCCGGTCGGACTCCCCCATCTCGGCGATCTTCGCGAGGACGTCCCGTTCCGCCTCGGCCGCCTTGTCCGCGCGCGAACCGCGGCGGGCCTCCTTCTTCAGTTCCTTGGCATGGTCCTTCATCGCGGCCCGCTCTTCGGCCGTGAACCCCTCGTGCCGACCGCTTTCCTTGCTGCTCATGACAGAACTCCCCCTTGAGGTCCGTTGTCCCCACTCTCGGGCACGCGGGTGACGGCACGCCACCCGCGTGCCCATCATCGACACGCACCGTGCCGATGGCACCCGAATATTCCGCGCGGACCTGACATTGTCAACGGCACGGCACGTGCCGATAATATGGACTCATGACCGAACCGCCCGCCGCGCCTCGGCGTCGAGGTGCCGAGCGCACCGAGGAGTTGTTGCAGGCGACCCTCGATCTGGCCGCGGAGGTCGGGTACGCGGGCCTGAGCATCGAGGCCGTCGGCCGCCGGGCCGGAGTCGGGAAGCACACGATCTACCGGCGCTGGCCCTCCAAGGCGGCGCTGCTGCTCGACGCGCTCAGCCGCGTGTGGACCAGCGACCTGGACTATCGCGACACGGGGAACGTCCGCGAGGATCTGCGCGAGCAGTTCCTCCGTTCCGGCGCGGCCCTCTCCACCCCGCCGATCGGCCCCGTCTACCGCGCGGTCATCGCCGAGGCACAAGGGGATCCCGCGCTCCGGGCGACGCTGCACGAACGCTTCCTGTCCACCGTCGAGCAGAGCACCCTCGACCGGATCACACGCGCCCAGCGCGCCGGCGAACTGACCGCGGACGCGAACCTGGAGTTCGCCGCCGAGGTGTTGTGCGGTGCCCTGTACTACCGCAGCCTGATGTCCACCCGCCCGATCGACGCGGACGCGGTCGACGGACTCGTGGACATGTTCATGGCCGCCTACGGAACCGCCGGCTGAACGGCGTCACCCGGCGGTGGGCCCCGCCCGGAAACGCCGCCTACGGCGTGCCGGGCAGCCGGACCGTGACCAGCAGACCACCGTCGGGGCGGGGGTCGAGTTCGAGGGTCCCGTCGTGGGCGCGGACGATGCCGGCCACGATGGCCAGGCCCAGGCCGACGCCCGCGTGCTCGTCGGTGCGTACGCGTTCCGTTCCGCGCCGGAACGGTTCGGTGAGGGTCGGCACCAGTTCCGGCGGGAGCCGGCGGCCGGTGTTCTCGACCCGCAGCACGCTCGCGCGGCCGTCCGTCCCGGTGTGGACCGTCACGGTGCCGCCATCGGGGAGGTTGTGGACGACGGCGTTCTGGACGAGGTTCGTCGCCATCCGCAGCAGAAGCTCCGCGGAGCCGCTGGTCCGGGCCGCCCCGCCGGTGACATCGAGCGTGATCCGGCGCTCTTCGGCGAAGGGGAGCAGCGTTTCGGCGGCTTCCTCGGCGATGAGGGAGAGGTCGACGCTCTCGCGGGGAAGGTTTCCGCGGTCGCTGCGGCTGAGCAGCAGGAGCGCCTCGGTGAGGTCGATCGCCCGCGTATTGACGGCGTGCAGGCGTTCGATGAGTTTCTCCCGGTCCTGGGTGGGATCCTTGCGGGCGACGTCCAGGAGTGTCCGCGAGATCGCCAGCGGGGTGCGCAGTTCGTGGGAGGCGTTCGCGGCGAACCGCTGCTGCTCGGCGACCTGGGACTCGAGTTGTTCGAGCATCGAGTCGAAGGCGTCGGAGAGTTCGCGGAACTCGTCCTGGCGGCCCTTCATACGGATCCGGTGGGACAGCGACCCGCTCCCGGCCGTCCGTACCGCGTCCGTGATCCGGGTGAGGGGTGAGAGCATCCGGCCGGCGAGGATCCATCCCCCGAGGAGGCCGAACACCAGGAGGAAGGCCAGCGCGACGCCCGCGGCGGGGGCGAAGCCCCGCAGCAGTTCGGAGCGGCTGGGCCCGACGATGATCACGGCGCCGTACGTCTTCTGGATGAGCCGGGGGTCGTTCGTCGGAAGCCAGCGCAGCACGAACACCCACATGACGACCAGCAGGAGCGTGCCGGCGACGAAGAGGAATCCGGCGTAGCTGAGGGTGAGTTTCAGCCGGGCGCTGTGCCCTGGGTGTCTATCCATGAGTGCCGCCGGCATGGGTGGCGTCCGTCCCCGCGTCCGTCGTTCCCGTCCCCGGGTCCGTGCCCGGGTCCGTGTCCGTGTCCGTGATGGTGTCCGTCGCGGTGTCGATCTGGTAGCCGACGCCGGGCACGGTGGCGATGATCCATGGTTCGCCGAGTCGTTTGCGCAGGGCGGACACGGTGATGCGGACGGCGTTGGTGAAAGGGTTGGCGTTCTCGTCCCAGGCCCGCTGCAACAGCTCTTCGGCGCTGATGACACCGCCCTCGGCGGCGACGAGGACTTCCAGCACGGCGAACTGCTTCCGGGTGAGCGCGACATGGCGTCCGTCGCGGAAGACCTCCCGGCGGAAGGGGTCCAGCCGCAGGCCCGCGATCTCGCGGACCGGCGGCCTGGCGTACGCGCGCCTGCGATCGAGCGCCCTCAGCCGCATCACGAGTTCCCGCAGCTCGAACGGTTTGGTGAGGTAGTCGTCGGCGCCGAGTTCGAACCCGGAAGCCTTGTCCTCGATCCGGTCGGCGGCGGTGAGCATGAGGATCGGGATGCCGCTGCCGGAGGCGACGATACGCCGGGCGACCTCGTCGCCGGAGGGGCCGGGGATGTCACGGTCGAGGACGGCGAGATCGTAGGAGTTGACGCCGAGCAGTTCGAGGGCGGAGTCGCCGTCGGCGGCGATGTCGGCGGCGATCGCCTCCAGCCGCAGACCGTCACGGACGGCCTCGGCCAGGTAGGGCTCGTCCTCCACGATCAGTACACGCATGTCCGAAGCCTAAGCAGTGCGCCGTATCGCCGACGTATCGCGACGAGGTGTGCGTACCGGCCCACGATTCAGCCCACCGGCGCCGGCGTGGGGCGAGGCCGGTCCGACGGCGCTTCCGCCGGGGTGCGCCACCAGCGGCGCGAGGCCAGAGCGGCCAGCACGGCGCCGGTGGCGTTGACCAGGACGTCGTCCACGGAGGACACCCGGTCCAGCCACAGGACGTACTGGGCGACCTCGACCAGGACCGAGCAGCCCGCCCCGAGCGCCAGGATCCGCGGCACGGACGCCAGCGCCGCGACCCGGACGGGGGCGAAGAATCCCAGCGCCGCGAAGACCAGCAGGTTGCCGATGATCCCTCCCGTCCCCATCGTGACCAGGTCCCGCAGTGGCACCAGGCTCACACGGCGAGGGGCGACGCCCGGCGCGAGGCCCGGCATCATGGTCAGCCACAGGAACGGCACCGTCCCGTGGACCATGCCCACCTCGGCCAGCGACTTGCGCCACGCCCACGTCGAACCGAGGCCGGTGGCATGCCGCCGGTACGCGAGTGCCCACACCACCAGCACGGCCATCGGCACCGCGACCAGCGTCATGAGCACCACACCGTTGAACGTGTCGTAGCAGCCGTGCCAGCGCCCGGCCATGCATCTCGGGGCGGACATCATGAGCGGCCGCCGTATGACGAACAGGGCGCTCGCCAGGCCGAGGACCGCCAGGCTGACGAACACGATCCCGCGGGTGCGGCGGGGAGGTGCTGACAAGGGTGCGTCATAGCTCATGGTGCAAGTGAAGGGGAAGGCCGGTTGCGGTGACGTATGCGGTTTTCGATATGCCCGCGATACACGCGGTCCCCGGCATCACGCGGTCGTCGATTAATTGCGATCCCCTGTATCAATCTTGCGCACGTTCATAGACTTCCCTTGCCCTCACTCCTAGCCTTCTTGCGTCCGCTCACCCCACGAGCCCTAAGGACGCACACCTGTGACTCCCTCTCCCCAAGGCAGACCCCTGCGCCGCGGCACGGCGGTGTCCGTGTCGCTGGCACTCGCCGCGGCCGGCACCGTCGTCGCGGTGGCCCTGGCCCCCCACGCGGCCGCCGCAGGGGTACCCGCCCCTTCCCCCGTCGGGATCTCCGGCCGGGGCGCGGCCGTTCCGTTCAAGGAACAGGAAGCCGAGTACGCCGCCACGGACGGCACCCTCATCGGCCCGGACCGGCTCTACGGCCATCTCCCCTCCGAGGCGTCCGGACGCCAGGCCGTGACGCTGGACGCGACGGGCGAGTACGTCGAGTTCACGCTGACCGCGCCGGCCAACGCGATGTCGTTCCGGTACTCGCTGCCCGACAACGCCGCGGGCAGCGGCCGCGAGGCGAGCCTCGATCTCAAGGTCGACGGCAACCGGCTCAAGAGTGTCCCGGTGACCTCCAAGTACGGCTGGTACTACGGCGGTTATCCGTTCAACAACAACCCCGGCGACACCAACCCGCATCACTTCTACGACGAGACCCGCACCCTGTTCGGCTCCACGCTGCCGGCCGGCAGCAAGGTGCGCCTCCAGGTCTCCTCCACGAGCGAGTCGCCCTCGTTCACCATCGACCTCGCCGACTTCGAGCAGGTGGGCGCGCCGGTCGGCAGACCGTCCGGAGCCCTCGACGTCGTCGGCGACTTCGGCGCGGATCCGACCGGCGCGGCGGATTCCACCGCGAAGATCCAGGCGGCCGTCGACGCGGGCAAGGCACAGGGCAGGACCGTGTACATCCCGCAGGGCACCTTCCAGGTCCGCGATCACATCGTCGTCGACCAGGTGACACTGGCCGGGGCGGGCCCCTGGTACAGCGTCCTCACCGGCCGCGACCCGGTGGACCGGTCGAAGGCCGTCGGCGTCTACGGCAAGTACGCCGGCCAGGGCGGCAGCAAGAACGTCACGCTCAAGGACTTCGCCATCATCGGCGACATCCGCGAACGCGTGGACAACGACCAGGTCAACGCCATCGGCGGTGCGCTGTCCGACTCCACGGTCGACAACGTGTGGATGCAGCACACCAAATGCGGGGCCTGGATGGACGGGCCGATGAACAACTTCACCATCAAGAACAGCCGCATCCTCGATCAGACCGCGGACGGCGTGAACTTCCACATGGGCGTCACCAACTCCACCGTCACCAACACGTTCGTACGGAACACCGGTGACGACGGCCTCGCGATGTGGGCGGAGAGCGTCCCGAACGTCAGGAACAAGTTCACCTTCGACACGGTGGTCCTGCCGATCCTCGCGAACAACATCGTCACCTACGGCGGCAAGGACATCACGCTCTCCGACAACGTCATGGCGGACACCGTCACCAACGGTGGCGGCCTGCATGTCGCGAACCGCTATCCCGGGGTCAACTCCGGTCAGGGAACGGCCGTCTCCGGCACCATCACGGCCGCCCGCAACACCCTGATACGGGCCGGGAACAACGACTACAACTGGCAGTTCGGGGTCGGCGCGGTCTGGTTCAGCGGACTCAACGAGCCCCTGAACGCGACCGTCGACATCACCGACAGCGAGATCCTCGACAGCTCCTACGCCGCGATCATGAACATCGAGGGGGCGACCAACGGCCTGCGCTTCGACCATGTGCGGATCGACGGAGCCGGTACCTACGCACTCCAGATCCAGGCGCCGGGGACGGCTTCCTTCAGCAATGTCACGGCCACGAACATCGGCCAGTCCAACCCGATCCACAACTGCGTCGGCTCCGGCTTCCAGATCACCCGGGGTACGGGCAACAGCGGCTGGTACGCCGACCCGCCGGCCTGCACGGGGACCTGGCCGGCCCCGAAGTGGACCAATGGCGGAGTACCCGGCGGCGGCACCCCTCCGCCGACCGACCCGCCCACCGATCCTCCGACCGACCCGCCCACGGACCCCACCGTGAACCTCGCCAGGAACCGGCCGGTCACCGAGTCGAGCCACACGGACGTCTACCCCGGGGCCAACGCGGTCGACGGCAACGCGAACAGCTACTGGGAGAGCGCCAACAACGCCTTCCCGCAGTCCCTGACCGTCGACCTGGGCGCCGCGAAAGCGGTCAAGCGCGTCGTCCTCAGACTTCCTCCGGCAACCGCGTGGGCCACGCGCACCCAGACCCTGAGCATCCAGGGCAGCACCGACAACACCACGTTCACCACCCTCAAGGCGTCGGCCGGATACGCCTTCGACCCGTCGAGCGGCAACACCGCGACCCTCACCCTGTCCGGAACCCCCACCCGCTATCTGCGCGTGCTCATCACGGGCAACACCGGCTGGCCCGCCGGGCAGTTGTCCGAGTTCGAGGCCTACACCGGCTGACAGCCGGCGTTCGGCCCACGGACTCCTGGCGGCCCCGCTCCGGAACTCTGACCCGGGCGGGGTCGTCAGGACCGTTCCACCGGGCCGTCAGCGGCGGCGCAGTGCCGGGTCGAGCAGGGCGGGCGGGGTGTCGAACTTCTCGTGCGCGGCGAGGTCGGTCCCCGGGGACACGACGGCGTCGATCGCGTCAAGCACGTCGGCCGGGAGCACGGTGTCCGCGGCGGCGAGCTGGGTGCGCAGGTGCTCCGGTGTCCGGGGGCCGATCAGCGCGCTGGTCACGGCGGGATGCGCGGTGACGAAGCCGAGGGCGAGCTGGATCAGCGTCAGTCCGGCCTCCTCGGCGATGACCGCCAGACGCTCCACGGCATCCAGCCGGGCCTGGTTGGAGGGGACGGAGAGGTCGAAACGCTGCGGCAGGAACGCCGAGCGGCTGGTGGTGATCTCCCGGCCCTTCCTGACCGCGCCGGACAGCCAGCCCGAGGCCAGCGGGCTCCAGGCCAGGACACCGAGCCCGTACTCCTCGGTCACGGGCAGGACATGGGCCTCGATACCCCGTTGCAGAATGGAGTAGCTGGGCTGTTCGGTGACGTAGGGCCTCACATGGTGCTCGCGGGCGGCCCATTGGGCCTGCACGATGCGGTGGGCGGGGAAGGTCGAGGAGCCGAAGTAGCGGATCTTTCCCGCGCGTTGCAGGTCGGTCAGGGCCGACAGGGTCTCCTCGTCGCCGGTGGCCGGGTCCCACCGGTGGATCTGGTAGAGATCGACGTGGTCGACACCGAGCCTGCGCAGACTGTTGTCCAGCTCGGTGATCAGCCAACGGCGTGAGGAGCCCCGGTGGTTGCGCTCCTCCCCCATCGGCATGCCCGCCTTCGTGGCCAGCACGATGTCGTCGCGGCGGCCGGCGATGGCCTTGCCGACCATCTCCTCCGACTCGCCGTCGCCGTACATGTCGGCGGTGTCGATGAGATTGATCCCGCCCTCCAGGGCGGCATCGACGATGGCGGTGGCCTCGTCCTGGCTGGTGCGCCCGATCCTGCCGAAGTTCATCGCGCCGAGCGCGAGCGAGCCGACCTGTACACCGGTGCGACCCAAAGTGCGGTACTGCATGCCCCTGCCTCCTTCGATACGGGTAAGCGTGAGGACGGCGGCGAGATTGGTCGCCTGGTCCCCGGTCTGCCATCATGAACAAACGGAACACCGTCCCGTTTGACGATACGGAACACTGTCCCGCTTAGCAAGGCGATACGGAACATCGTTCCGTTTGGCTGTCCGGGCCGTACAGGGAAGGGCGCGATGAACGACAGCGAAGACACCACGGGGAAGGCGTCGGCACGGCCCAGACGGGCCGACGCCCGGCGCAATCAGGAGACGCTGCTCGACGCGGCCGCCGCGATCTTCGCCACGTCCGGTGTGGAGGCACCCGTGCGCGACATCGCGGCCAGGGCCGGCGTCGGTACGGCCACGATCTACCGCCACTTCCCGACGCGGGCGGATCTCATCGTCGCCGTCTACCGGCACCAGGTCGAGGCCTGCGCCGAGGCGGGGCCGGTCCTGCTGAGGGACTGCGCCTCCCCTCATGCCGCGCTGGCCCGGTGGATCGACCTCTTCGTCGACTTCCTCGTCACGAAGCACGGGCTCGCCGCCGTCCTGCAGCCCGACAACACGGCGTTCGACGCCCTGCACACGTACTTCATCGACCGCCTCGTCCCCGTGTGCGCCCAACTCCTCGGCGCCGCGGCCGACTCCGGCGAGATTCGCCCCGGCCTGACGGCGTACGAACTGATGCGAGGCGTCGGCAATCTCTGCATCGGCGCCCACAACGACCCTCGCTATGACGCGCGGCGCCTGGTCGAACTCCTCATCGCGGGCCTGCGCCGACCCGAGTGACTGTTCGGCCGCCCGGACCTCGCCTTTCGATCCGAACTCGCCTTTCGAACAGGTCAGTTCAAGGAAACGCCCCGCCAGGGCACCGCGCCCGGCAGCCAGTCGGGCCCGGGCGTACTCCCGGCCCGGATCAGTCGGTGAGGCCCAGCGCTCCCGCCGCCTGGATCGCCAGCCAGACCTCGGCCAGCGCCGCCGTCGACGTCAGATCACGGTCGGTGAGCGCGCCGAAGCGGCGCAGCCGGTAGGCGAGGGTGTTGGGGTGGATGTGAAGTGCCGCGGCCGCCGTCTCGGTGCGGCGGTCGCGCTCCATCCAGGTGCGGGCCGAGACCAGCAACCGCGAGTCGTGGCTCTCGTCGTAACGCAGTACGCCGCCGAGCACATGCTCCACCAGTGCGGCCAGGACGGCGGGATCGTCGGGCAGCCACCGGCCCGCCCCGTCGTCGCCGTAGTGAACGACGGCACGGCCCGACTCGACGGCCTTGGACACCGCCCACAGAGCCTCGCGCTGCGCGACCTTCAGCGCGTCCCCCGGCAGGAAGGGGCGGCTGGCCCCGGCCGCCACGCCGGGCAGCTCACCGACGGCCGCCGCCAGCTCGGGCGCCCCGAGGACATAGCGGTCCTCGCCCCGGGTCAGCAGCAGATGGGGCCGGTCCTCCAGGAAGCGCAGCAGCGCCTCGTCGGTGGTGCGGCGCACGATCAGCAGCACGGTGTCGCCCTCGATCGCGTGCCGGGCGAGCCGACGCCGTGCCGCCTCCGGGTCGAGCACCTCCTGAAGCAGTTCGGCGAACGTCTCCGCTCCCTCGCGGCGCAGTGTCTCGCGCTCGTTGCGCACCATCGCCAGCCGCAGCGCCGCGACGGTGGCGATGTGCTGGACGACGGCGAGCCCCGCGGGCCGGGCGCCCTCACGCTCGTACGCGACGAGGAAGCCCGCCGGGCCGCCGGGCGCGGGCACCGGGAGGACGAATCCGCCGGGGATGGTCGGCGGGGCGTCGACGGACGCCGGCAGGACGGCCGGGTCCGGCACCGGGACCCCGGGCAGGAGCGGGCGCCCGTGAGGAGTGCAGAGGAAGACGTCGTAGCCCGACAGGCCTTCGAGACGGCGCAGCAGTGTCGGTGTGTCGAGATCCTCCGTGACCAGCCAGCGCAGCGCGCCGAAGACCTGGAGCTGCGCGCCCAGCCGGTGCCGCGCCTCCTCCTGGGCCGAGGCCGCGACTTCCTGGGCGACGGCGATGAAGGGAACGGCGAGCGGCACTTCGAGGACCGGGAAGTCCCGCTCCCGCGCGGCCTGGAAGAACGCGTCGTGCAGCGGTGGCATGTGCAGCTGCGCCGAGAGCGCGAGCCCGGACGCCCCGGCGTCGTCCAGCCGCTCCAGGTAGGCGCGCTGTTCCGGCGCGGTACGGGGGATCGCCAGGCCCGCGGTCATGATCAGCTCGGCTCCCAGGAGCCAGGGCGTGGGGTCGACGAGCTCGCTGGCGTGCGCCCAGGAGACCGACCGTTCCAGACCGCCGCCGGCCTTCAGCGAGAGCTGGAGCGCCGGAGAGGAGAGCAGGTCCTGGACGGTGAGTTTGTTGCTGGCCACAAATGACATCGTACGCATCTGTGATGGAGACCATTGCCGCAGGTCACAGGGGGCCGCACACTGTGGATGCCACCGATTGAACGGTGCACTAACGGACACTGGAGGGCCCGTGACGAGCTCGGTCACCGAAATCGAGACATACGGCGTCGAGCGAATCCCGGACGAGGACCGCACGGCCCGGCCGATCGACCTGTTCCGGCTCGCCTTCGGCGGCGCCAACACCTTCGCGACCTGTGTGCTGGGCGCGTTCCCGATCCTCTTCGGGCTCTCCTTCTGGCAGGGGCTCGCGGCGACCGTCCTCGGACTGGTCGCGGGTGCGCTGCTGCTGGCCCCGATGTCGCTGTTCGGCCCCGCCAACGGCACGAACAACGCCGTCTCCTCCTCGGCGCACCTGGGCGTGCACGGCCGGGTCGTCGGGTCCTTCCTCTCCCTGCTCACCGCCATCGCGTTCTTCTCGATCTCGGTGTGGTCCTCGGGAGACGCGCTCGTCGGCGGCGCGCACCGGCTCGTGAACGTCCCCGAGTCGGACGTCACCTACGGCATCGCGTACGCGATCTTCGGCGGACTCGTGCTCGTCGTGTGCATCTACGGCTTCCGCTTCATGCTGCTGGTCAACAAGATCGCGGTGCTGGCTGCCTCGGCCCTCTTCGTGCTCGGCGCCTTCGCCTTCGCCGGTGACTTCGACCCCGGATACGCGGGTGCCTTCGCCTCGACCGCCGACCCGCTGTTCTGGCCGTCGTTCATCGGCGCCGCGCTGATCGTGCTCTCCAACCCGGTCTCCTTCGGCGCGTTCCTCGGTGACTGGTCCCGCTACATCCCCGCGAACACCCCGCGCCGCCGGGTGATGGGCGCCGCGTTCCTCGCACAGATCGCCACCCTGCTGCCCTTCGTCTTCGGCCTGGCCACGGCGTCGATCATCGCGACGAAGGCCGCGAAGTACGTCGACCCGGCCGCCCCGAACTACGTGGGCGGACTGCTGGCCATCTCCCCCGGCTGGTACTTCCTGCCGCTCTGCCTGATCGCCCTGATCGGTGGCCTGTCGACCGGCACGACGTCCCTCTACGGAACGGGGCTGGACTTCGCCAGCGTCTTCCCGCGCTTCAACCGCGTCCAGGCCACCTTCTTCATCGGTGTCCTGTCCATCGGGTTCATCTTCCTCGGCCGCTTCGCGCTCAACCTCACGCAGTCCATCTCCACCTTCGCGACGCTGATCATCACCTGCACCGCGCCGTGGATGGTCGTCATGGCGCTCGGCTACGTCACCCGGCGCGGCTGGTACGACGCCGAGGCGCTGCAGGTCTTCAACCGGCGTCAGCGCGGTGGCCGCTACTGGTTCGCGCACGGCTGGAACTGGCGCGGCATGGGCACCTGGCTCGTCAGCGCCGTCGTGGCGCTCCTCTTCACCAACCTGCCGGGCCAGTTCGTCGGCCCGCTGGGCAACCTCGCGAACGGCGCGGACATCTCGCTGCCGGTCGGCCTCGGTCTGGCGGTCGTGCTCTACCTCGCCGCGCTCGCCCTGTTCCCCGAGCCGCGCGCCGTGTACGGGCCCGACGGACCCCGCTTCGTCGGGGCGTCCGACGCCGACATCGCGCCGATCACCGGTGGCACCGAGGAGAAGACCCCCGAGCCCGCCGCGGCTCTCTGAGCCCTCGGCGCCACCGACACCACCGACTGGGCGCCCGGTCCTGACCGCCGGGCGCCCCTGACCAGGAGCCGCGCATGAGCACCACCACCGTGCAGGAAGTCCGGGCCGCCGCGGACGCGCTCGTCGCCGCCTTCGCCGAGGGCCGCCTCGACGACTACTTCGGTGCCTTCGCACCGGACGCGACGTTCGTCTTCCACACCACGCCGCAGCGCCTCGGCTCCACGGCCGAGTACCGCGCCCTGTGGCAGCGGTGGGTGGAGCAGGACGGTTTCCGCGTCCTCGGCTGCACCTCGTCGGCACAGCTCGTCCAGCCCTTCGGTGACACGGCTGTCTTCAGTCATGACGTGGAGACCCGCGTCGCCACCAACGCCGGCGAGGAGACGGTGCACGAGCGGGAGACCATCGTCCTCGCCCGCTCCGCGGACGGCGCCTGGCTCGCCGTGCACGAGCACCTGTCCCCCCGCACCACCGCCTGACCAGGAGAGACGTTCCATGAGCAGCACGTTCCGCAACTACATCGACGGTACGTTCGCGGATGCCGTCGACGGCCGGACTCTCGATGTGGTGGACCCGACCACCGGTGACGTCTACGCGACCTCCCCGCTGTCCGGGGCGGCCGATGTCGACGCGGCGATGGCGGCCGCGGCCGCGGCGTTCCCCGTCTGGCGCGACGCGACACCGTCCGTGCGGCAGCGCGCGCTGCTGAAGATCGCCGACGCGATGGAGGCACGGGCCGGGGAACTGGTCGCCGCGGAGAGCCGCGACACCGGCAAGCCGCTGCACCTCACCCTCAGCGAGGAACTCGCCCCGGCGATCGACCAGGTCCGCTTCTTCGCGGGCGCGGCGCGCATGCTGGAGGGCCGCTCGGCCGGCGAGTACATGGAGGGCATGACCTCGATCATCCGCCGCGAGCCGGTCGGCGTGTGCGCCCAGGTCGCGCCGTGGAACTACCCCCTGCTGATGGCGGTGTGGAAGTTCGCCCCGGCCCTCGCGGCGGGCAACGCGGTGGTGCTCAAGCCCTCGGACACCACGCCGGCCTCCACGGTGCTGATCGCGGAGATCATCGGCGGTGTCCTGGAGGAGCTCGGCCTGCCCCAGGGGATCTTCAACGTGGTCTGCGGCGACCGCGAGACCGGCCGGCTGATGGTGGAGCACCCGACCCCGGCGATGGCCTCCATCACCGGCTCGGTGCGCGCCGGCATCCAGGTCGCCCAGAGTGCGGCCAAGGACGTCAAGCGGGTCCACCTGGAGCTCGGCGGCAAGGCCCCGGCCGTGGTCTTCGAGGACGCCGACCTGGCCAAGGCGGTCGAGGACCTGGTGGTCGGCGGCTTCTTCAACGCCGGTCAGGACTGCACGGCGGCCACCCGCGTCCTGGTCCACGCGTCGGTGCACGACGAGTTCGTCGCCGCCCTCGCCAAGGCCGCGGCCGGGACGAAGACCGGGCAGCCGGACGACGAGGACGTGCTGTACGGGCCGCTCAACAACGCGAACCAGCTCGCCCAGGTCAGCGGTTTCATCGAGCGGCTGCCCGAACACGCGAAGGTCGAGGCGGGCGGCCACCGGGTCGGCGACAAGGGCTACTTCTACGCCCCGACCGTGGTCTCGGGTCTGAGGCAGGACGACGAGATCATCCAGAACGAGGTCTTCGGCCCGGTCATGACCGTCCAGTCGTTCACGGACGAGGACCAGGCCGTCGTGTACGCCAACGGCGTGGACTACGCGCTGGCCTCCTCGGTGTGGACCAAGGACCACGCGCGGGCGATGCGGATGTCGAAGAGGCTCGACTTCGGCTGTGTGTGGATCAACACCCACATGGCACTCGTCGCCGAGATGCCGCACGGCGGGTTCAAGCAGTCCGGCTACGGCAAGGACCTCTCCGCCTACGGCTTCGAGGACTACACCCGGATCAAGCACGTGATGACGTCGCTCTGAGCGGACGTCCCCACGGCCATGGGGTGAGCCCGGCATCGCGCCGGACTCACCCCATCGCCGTGTCCGACGCCCGTCAGCCGTGCGAGACCGTCAGGCCGTAGAAGGCGACCCTCGCCCCCTTCGTCGTGCTCTCGGAGGACGACTGGTTGTACGAGCCGGCCTTGAAGTACTGCTTGTAGGGGAAGAACGACGACGGGATCGCGTAGTGCGTGGTGCTGCCGTTGACGGTCAGGTCGATGGTGTCGCCGCCGGAGACGGCGATCGTGTACGTCCACGTCTTGCCGACCGCCACGTGTCCGACCGTGTGGGTCGTCTGGCCGCCCGAGGGCGAGTTCTCGGTGCCGACGACGATGTCACCGCTCGCGCGGTAGTACAGCTCCACCAGCGGTTTGGTGGACGATCCGCCGGAGCCGAGGTGGATCTGGCCGACGCACACGTTGGAGGTGACCGACACCACCCG
The DNA here is from genome assembly GCF_036139655.1 of Streptomyces sp. NBC_00328. NCBI lineage: Bacteria > Bacillati > Actinomycetota > Actinomycetes > Kitasatosporales > Streptomycetaceae > Streptomyces > Streptomyces sp. NBC_00328. The sequence goes on along the minus strand of NZ_CP108013.1, from coordinate 9,035,659 downwards.
AAGTGTCGCGCTCAGCCGGTGGCTGCCGCCGAGCGACCAGTTCGCCGCGCTGCCGCTGCGGTTCATCTCCCGCAGTTCGGAGCGGGCGTAGTTGGAGTTCGGCGTCGTGACGCCCTTCTCGGGCGCCCAGAAGGTCATCGCGCCGTCGCGGGTGTCGGTGTAGAAGTACGCGTCCTGGTAACCGTTCGCGCCCTGCAGCCGGGCGGAGGAGATGGTGGTGGGCGAACCCGGGGAGCCCACGGGCTCCTGGAGTTGCCACACCGACAGGTCGAAGTTGCCGCCGGGCGCGACGTTCGGGTCGGCGGCGCCGGCGCTGGACGTGCCCAGGACGGTGACCACGGCGACGACGCCCGCGACGGTGGCCGTCGTCAGGAGCCGAGGGGCGGCACATCCGATGAAGAAGGAGGGGGTTCGGGTATGTGGTCGTTTGTTCACCATGACGGTCAGAGCCTTTCGTCTGGTCGGATGGAGCAGACGGTGGGGAAAGGCGAGGTTCACATGGATGAACATTGAATTCACCTGTGAACCTCATGTGCCGTGACGCTAAAGGTCTGCACCAACTCCGTCAAGAGGTCCCGCACCCACGTCGGTTGAGGACCTCGGCCAGGACGTCCGAAGAGCGCGGGTGCGCGTGGGTGTGCGGCCGACGAGACCGAGAAGGAAGCCGGCCGGAACGGTGACCAGCCCCGGTGTCTGGAGCGGGAACCAGCGGACGTCGTGCTCGGGGAAGACCGCGAACGGGGTGCCCGACACCGCTGGGGATCCCGCGAGCAGCAGCACGACGAGCGGAAGGGTCCCGTAGACGGTCCAGCGCACCCCGGTGGCGGAGTGACCGGGCAGGAAGAGCGCGTACAGCAGAACCGGGGCGAGCACCGAGGCCGCGACGGTGAACGGCAAGGAGATCAGCGTGAGTCTGCCGCGGTCCCCGAGGACCGCCGACACGACGACGGCGACCGCTCCGACCAGGACGATCCCCAGCCGTGCCCGGCGGATCTCCCCGGCGGGCGAACGGCCCCCGCCCCCGTGCGCGGGCCGCCCGCCGAAGTCACGGGCGAGACTGGAGGCGGCCGCCAGCGTGATGCCCGCGACGGCCGCGAGGGTGGTCGCGAAGACGGCGCAGGCGACGATCGCGAACAGCATGCTGTGCCGGGCGCCCCCGGCGACCGGGTCGAGCGCGCCCGTCACCATCAGCAGGGCGGTCGCTCCCCCGGGGTCGGCGGCCCGCACCGGACCCCGGCCCATCAGGGCGCAGGCACCCAGCCCGGCCACCACGACCCCGGCGCACACCACCGCCACCGGTCCGACCGCCCAGCCGACGGCGCGCCTCGCGGTGCGGGCCTCCCGGACCGGGTGCAGCCGCATGGTGATGTGCGGCAGACAGGCGGCTCCGACCAGGAGGGTGGCCTCGAAGCCGATCAGGTCGAGGCGCCCGGCGACGGAGTGACCGAAGTGGAGTCCGGGCCGCGCGTAGGCGGCGCCCGCTCCGGAATGCTCCCGGGCGGCACCGAACAGGGCCGGCGGTGACCATCCGAACCGGGCGAGCACGACCCCGGCCAGCAGCAGCATGGCGGTGAGCACCACACCGACCTTCAGGATCTGTACGTACCCGACGCCGCGCATCCCGCCGAACGCGGCGTAACAGACCATCAGGGCCCCTCCGGCGACGGTGCACCCGGTGAGCGCGCCGTCCGGGAGCCCGAACATGGCGGCCATGATGCGTCCGGCGGTGGAGAGCTGTACCAGGAGCAGCGGGGTGAGGACGACGAGAGAGGCGACGCCGAGCGCCCGGCGCACGGAGGGGGCGCCGAGGCGGTCGGCGACGAAGTCACCCAGGGTGAACACCCCTTTCCTGCGCAGGGGTTCACCCAGGAACCGCATCATCAGATAGAGGGAGCCGACGGTGGCGCAGGCGAACAGGATGCCGTCCGCGCCGTCGAGGGCGACCGCGCCGGTGGTGCTGAGCAGGGTGGCCGCGGAGATGTAGTCACCGGCGATGGCCAGCCCGCCTCCGACCGGCCCGAAGGCCGCCCCGCCGCCCGCGTAGAAGTGCTCGGGGTCGTCCAGATCGGCCGCCGCCAGACCGCACAGCAGCAGGGACACGGCGACGAAGCCGAGGAAGACCATGACGGCGAGCGACTCTCCGTCGCCGGAGCTCATCGGCGGTCCTCCGACGCCGCTGCCGCGCACGGCCTCGCCCCTGCGCCCGGGAGCGGAGCGGACGGAGATGCGGGAGATGTAGGAGATGTAGGAGATGTAGGAGATGCGCGACGTGAGGGCGATACGGAGGATGCGGGAGGCGCGGAAGCTGCGGGAGACATGCCGGGCATGGCATCAACCGCGCCGGGGCGCGTACAGGGGACGGCGCGTTCGGGCGGCGGGTGCACAGCGGCCGCGGTGCGGGTCTGTGCGACGGCACAGCACGTTGATCCATTGGGATGATTCACGGGCGCGGCGGGGTGAACGACGGGACGGTACCCGCCGCTTGGGCGACCGCCGGTCCCCCGTGGTCACTAGCGTGGCTCCCTGTGTCGATGAGCTATGCCTTTGTGAACCTGAAACCCGGAGTGGGCAAGACGACGAGCGCGGTGTGGCTGGCCCACGCGTTGCACGAGTCGGGCTTCTCACCCCTGTTGGTGGACAGTGACCCCGCGTCCTCGGCGCTGCGGTGGAGCGAACTGGCGGGAGGTTTCCCCTTCCCCGTGTTCTCCCTCCCCGTGGGCGACGTGCACCGGCGCGTGAACGACTTCCTCGGCGACCGGCAGGCCGTGGTGTTCGACGCCCCGCAGATGGAGGATCACGCCCACATCGCCCGGAGCGTCATGCGGTACGCGAGCGAGTGGATCGTGCCGGTGACACCGTCCCCCATCGAACTGGACCGCATGGCGCCCATCGGCCGCGAGATGGGCGACGTCCAGTCCCTGCGGGCCCGGCCGGCCCGCTCCGCCGTACTGCTGAACCGTACGAACCGTCCGGACGCCACCCGTACCGGTCCGGACGCCGATGCCCGCGAAGCGCTCACGGAACGCGGCTTCGACGTGCTGTCCACCCACATTCCCCGACTCGACCTGTACTCCCAGTCGTTCGGCAGCCCTGTCACGGTCAAGGGATCGGCGTACATGGATCTCGCGGACGAACTCATCAAGCGTCAGGACGCGATGTGAACCAGCGCAAGGACACCTACCGGGCCGCCCTGCAAAGGGAACCCGATGCCGCCGCGCCCCGTCACACCAAGGTCGCGCGGCTGCACACGCGATACGTCCGGGTGACGATCGAACTGGACCCCGCGCTGCCGGACGGACTGACCCGCTGGGTGGGACCGCCCGTGTCCGCGATCCTGCGTGTCGGTGCCGCCGCCCTGCGGCCTCTGACGGGTACCCCGTAGGCACGGCGGGGGACCACGTCCCTCGACGCCGGCACGGTCCAGGGTGTCCGTTCGTCCGGGCTCGGAGCGTGTCGCTCGAACCAGCCGGGCACGGCGCCGCGACGAGGGCTCAGGTCTCCAACGGGTGGCCGCCGTCGCCCTCGACGACGACCCGGTCGACGCCGGGCTCGTCGCCCCGTTCGACCATCGTCAGGTCGATCCGCCCGTCACCGCTGGTGTCGAACTGGTAGAGATCTGCCTTGCCGTCGCCTGTGGTGTCGGTCATCCAGACGTCGGTCTTTCCGTCGCCGTTGGTGTCGGCGCTGAGGACGACGTGATGCTCGTCGCCCTGGGTCTCGATCACTTCGTCCGTGCCGTCGTTGGTCTCCATGACGGCCGGTTGCCCCGGTCGGCCCGTGCAAAACAATGACCCACTCAGCCTGCGGCGGGTGTGGGCTCACCTGTAAGGCAGGATGGACGCCATGACCGAGATCCGCACCCCCCGCCTCCTCCTCCGCCGCTGGTACGACGACGACCTCGCCCCCATGGCGGACATCAACGCGGACCCCGAGGTCATGCGCTGGATCGGCGACGGTTCGGTCCGCGACCTCGACGCCACCGCCGAGGAGATCGAGCGGTGGGAGGACGAATGGGACGAGGAGGGCTTCGGCGTCTTCGCCGTCGAACTGCTGGCCTCGGGAGAGCTGGCCGGCGTCGCGGGGCTGTCGGTACCCGAGTACCTGCCCGAGGTCATGCCCGCCGTGGAGATCAGCTGGCGGTTCGGCTCACCGTTCTGGGGCCAGGGCTACGCGTCCGAAGCCGCCCACGCCACACTGGAGTTCGCCCTCCAGGACCGCGGCCTCGACCGTGTGATCAGCGTCGACCGGATCAGCAACGAGGCCTCGCTGAACGTCGTCCGCAAGCTCGGTATGAAGCCCGAGAGGGAGACTTCCCACCCCGTGTACGACTTCCCCCTGACCATCCACGCGATCGACCTCACCGAGTTCCAGGCGTGATCCGCTTCGCGGCGTGAGCCCGCTGGTCCTGGGAACACAACTGCCCTGCCGCTCGGTTGAGTTCGACGTCACGGGCGCTGCGCGGCCCTTCCAGGGGCCCGCACCCCAGGCCCAGGCCTGTCCGAGCGAAGAAAACGGTGATCACGGGATGAAGGCGGTCCGGTTCCACACGTACGGCGGGATCGATGTGCTGCGGGTGGAGGAGGCGGAGCGTCCGACGCCCGGCCCCGGGGAGGTGCTCGTCGAGGTCCGCGCGGCCGGGATCCAGCCCGGCGAGGCGATGATCCGCGAGGGAGCGCGGCACGGTCGCTGGCCGGCGGCCTTTCCCTCCGGGCAGGGCAGCGATCTGGCCGGTGTCGTGGTGGAGACCGGCCCGCAGGTGCGCGGCTTCGCCGTGGGCGACGAGGTCCTGGTCACGCACGACAGGGCGAGCCACGCGGAGTTCGTCGTGGTGGAGGACGTGAAACTGGCCTCGCGTCCGAAGGGGCTCTCCTGGGAGGTGGCCGGCTCGTTGTACGTGGCCGGCACGACCGCGTACGCCTCCGTGTTCGCCGTGGACCCCGGCCCGACCGATACCGTCGTGGTGTCCGGTGCGGCCGGCGGTGTCGGATCACTCGCCGTGCAGCTCGCGCGGCGGCGCGGTGCCACGGTGATCGGGCTGGCGAGCGAGCGGAACCACGCCTGGCTGAAGGAGCGGGGGGTCGTTCCGGTCCACTACGGCGAGGGCGCGGCCGAACGGATCCGGCGGGCTTCTGGCGGGACGGTCGACGCGTTCATCGACACCTTCGGCGACGGGTATGTGGATCTGGCCGTGGAGTTGGGCGTGCGGCCCGAGCGGATCAACACGATCCGCGACTGGGAGGCGGCTGCCCGGGTGGGCGCGCACACGTACGGCGAGGGCGCGGCGGCCTGCGCGGTGGTGGTCGGCGAACTGGCCCGGCTCGCCGCGCGCGGAGAGCTGGACGTACCGATCGCCCGCACCTACCCGCTGGAGCGGGTCCGGGACGCGTTCCGCGAGCTGGAACTGCGGAAGACCCACGGCAAGATCGTGCTCCGGCCCTGAGAACACGTCCCTCGGACCGACCGGCCTGTTCAGGGTCAGTCGGCGGGCTTCTCCCAGACCGAGACATGCTTTCGGCTCTCGCTCGTGAAGGGGTCCCGTGTCCAGCCGTCCCATCGCTCGCGCAGTCGCAGGCCGGCGAGCTGAGCCATCAGGTCGAGTTCCGACGGCCACACATATCTGAAGGGGATCGATCGGTACTCGCCGCGGCCGTCGACGACCTCGATGTAGTTCGAACTCGTCGCCTGGGTGGCGACGTCGTAGATGTCGAACGCCCATCGCGTGGGGCTCACTTGGAAGGGCACGACGTTCTGGCCCGCCGGAAGTCTGCGCAGTTCGGGGATCAGAACCTCGATGACGAAGCAGCCCCCGGGCTCCAGGTGGGCCGCCGCGTTGCGGAAGCACGCCACCTGCTCCGCCTGCGTGGTGAGGTTCATGATCGTGTTGAAGACCAGGTAGGCGACGGAGAAGGTCCCGTCCACCTTCGTCGTCGCGAAGTCACCGATCGTGACGTCGATCGCGTCACCGTCCGGCTTGGCGCGCAGCCGGGCGACCATCGCTCGTGACAGGTCGATGCCGTGAACCGGGACTTTGCGTCGCGCCAGTGGCAACGCGACGCGTCCCGTCCCGATGCCCAGCTCAAGAGCCCTGCCTCCGGCGGCCAGTTCCGCCAGGAAGTCGGCCGTCGCGTCGATGACGCCGGGCTCGAACATGTCCCCTGACGACTCGTCGTAGGCCGCCGCGACGCGCTCGCCGAAGTATCCATCCGCTTCGTCCATCGCCAGACCGTACTGCGGGAGCTCTTCGCGGCGCGCGCCAATTTGTGCGGCGTTCACGGTCGCGGGCTCACGGCCCTTCCCGGCACGCACGCGGCGTGAGGTGGCGGTCCCGTCGGAACAGGACTGAACTGCCCGTCCCCGGGACCGACTTCGAAAAGTCCCGGGCGAGGGCGTCACGCGTCCGCGGTGACTGCCCTCAGGCCGGCCAGTGACTCCCGTATGAACCGGACCAGTTCCTTGTCCTCGGTCCGCTCGACCCAGCGCCGGAAAGCGAACTTGAAGACGGCGATCCCCACCTCCGCGGCAAGGCCCGCGGAGGCCTCGTCGACACCACGCAGCCGCAAGGCGTCCGCGAGCGTCGCGGACATCGACGCGAGTTTGATCAGCTCGCGTTCCTGAAGGTCGGAGTTGGCGTCGATGACGGACTGCCGCTGCCGAGCGTGCTCCCGGCGCGCCTCCAGCACAGCCGCGGCACCTTCGAGGGCCGCCGCCACGGCATCCAGCGGGGTGGCGGACTCGGGAGCCTGCGCGACGGCACGCGCGAGCACGTCGTTCAGCTCGCCCGAACCCGCGAACAGCACCTCGCGCTTGTCCGCGTAGTGCCGGAAGAACGTCCGCTCCGTCAGCCCCGCCCGTTCGGCGATCTCCGCCACCGAGGTGCGGTCGAAGCCGCGCTCGACGTAGAGCTCCAGTGCCGCCCGTGCCAGGCGGCCGCGCGCGTCCGGCTCCCATCGACCCATGCCCGGCATCGTACTCGATGACAGTCCCTGACATCGAGTGCTACGTTTGATGACAGTCACTGACATCACGTGGTGGCCTCTTGCGTGCCCTGGGTGCGTGGACGGCCACCCCAGGCTGGAGGCTTTCTCATGCGTGTTTTCGTCACCGGAGCATCCGGATGGATCGGCTCCGCACTTGTTCCCGAACTCATCGGAGCGGGGCACGAGGTCGTCGGGCTCGCCCGCTCGGACGCCTCGGCCGCGGCCCTGAAGAGGGCCGGGGCGGACACGGTGTCCGGCACCCTCGACGACCTCGACGTCCTGCGCGAGGCCGCCGAGGCGTCGGACGGCGTGATCCACCTCGCGTTCAAGCACGACCTCGCGTTCTCCGGCGGTTTCCAGGACGCCGCCGACGCGGACCGCCGCACCGTCGAGCTCTTCGGCGAGTCACTCGCGGGTTCCGGGCGACCGCTGCTCATCGCGTCGGGGCTGATCGGAGTGGCCTCGGGCCGCCCGAGCACGGAAGCGGACGGACGGACCCCGGACGATCAGTCCGCGCATCTGCCGGGCGGCCCGCGCACCCGGATGGGCACCGCCCACGTGGCCCTCGCCCTCGCCGACCGGAACATCCGCTCCTCCGTCGTACGGCTCCCCCCGACCGTGCACGGCGAGGGCGACAACGGATTCATGGCGGCCCTGATCGGCATCGCCCGCGACAAGGGCGTCGCCGGGTACATCGGCGACGGCACCCAGCGCTGGCCGGCCACGCACCGCGTGGACGCCGCCCGTCTCTTCCGTCTCGCCCTGGAAGGCGCACCGGCGGGATCGGTCCTCCACGCGAGCGCCGAGGACGGCGTTCCGATCCGTTCGGTCGCCGAGGTCATCGGCCGACACCTCGACGTACCCACCCGCTCCGTCCCCGCCGAGGAGGCGGCCGAGCACTTCACGTGGCTGTCGGGATTCCTCGGCCTCGACAGCCCGGCATCCAGCGAGCGGACCCGCGACCTGCTGGACTGGCACCCGACCGGGCCGGGCCTGATCGAGGACCTCGACAAGGGTCACTACTTCGGGGCCGACGGGCAGTAGAGCCGCGCCCGCCACGACCGGCTCCGGACACCGGGACAACAGGACACCGGGACCGCCGGTCGTACCTCCGGCTCACGCAACGCCGTCGGCCGACGCCATGCCGGTGGGCCGGTGGGCCGGTGCTGACAGTGGGCCGGTGCTGACGGTGTGCCGAGGCTGGCGGTGTGCCGAGGCCGGCGCCAGGGCACAGTAGCGAATATGCCCCTTTCCTTGCATCACATCGTCATCGACGCGCACGACCTCCCCTCCCTGGCGCGGTTCTGGGCCGCGGTCCTGGGCTGGCGGATCCTCTCCGAGCGGGAGCGGGAGGTCGTGATCGGGCCGGACGAGACGGCCCCGGTGGGCATCTGTTTCATGCCAGTCACGGACCGGAAGGCCGTCAAGAACCGTCTGCACCTCGATCTGACCTCCCCGGCCGAGGACCGGGAGGCGGAGATCGAGCGCGTCCTCGCGCTCGGGGCGCGCAGGGCGGACGTGGGGCAGAGCGGCGAGGAGTCGTGGACCGTGCTGACCGATCCGGAGGGGAACGAGTTCTGCGTGGTACGCCCGAAGGCGACCCTCATCGGCTAGGGCCGGCGTCGTGACGGGCGAACGCTGCCCGCGGCTGCGCCGGCCCTCACGCCCGGGACGCCGTGGGTGCCGGGTGCTGGGCCTGCAACCGCCGCCAGACCGATCGGGGGCAACGGCCCTTGGGGCGGCCGTCGGTGAAATCCTGGTAGGGAACTCTGAGCGGCTGAAGGCCGATCTCGACCCAGTGGCCCTTGCCCGAGGTGAGGTCCCAGCCGTCGCTGGGCATTCGGATGTGGTCGTGGCGGTGGTCCTTGTTCTGGCTGGTGATCTTGAGGACTTCCGCGTAGTGGGGACGGCTCCGCATGACCACGCAGTAGCGTTCCTTGCTGCCCTCGGTGTCCCGGAACGGAACCGCCGCGTGCCAGATCTCACCCGGACCGGGGCGACGGCCTCCCGAGGTGAGGCCGCCGTTGTCCCACCAGCGCACCGCCACCCGGCACAGGTACGCGGTGAGACCGGCGGCACCGCACTGCGCCATCGCGCGCGCACTCCACTCGGGTGCGTCGAACCGGGCCGCGGCCCAGTGGACGGCGAGCTGGCCGAGGACGAGCACCCCTGCCGCGCGAGCGCCGACGACCCATCGGGCGACGGGATGCCGTCGGCTCGCGAACAAGGCCACGCCCACGGCGGCGGCGACGGGTATGCCGTAGACGACCGCGTGCTGCACCGGGCCCTGCACGTGCAGGGATGGATCCTGAGACGCCATCAGGTCGGGCAGGGTGACCGGCAGGGCCAGGGCGTAGCCGACGGCGACCCACAGGTTCAGCAGCAGATAGCCCTTGACGGCCATGCCCAGGCAGGACGTGTTGGTGCGACGAGCCACCGGATCCCCTCTTCGTCTGTACCGGGTGCCGGATTATTCAGCCAGTCGGAACGCCGAGGAGCACGAAATCGGGAGTTGCCGGGCGGACCGCAGCCCGTGTGCTACGGACTCGCGCCAGCGGGACCCGCTTCGGGACCGCCCGCGGTGTGTCCCCGGTGTGCGGCGTTCGGGTCATAGCCGTGGCGTCGCGTGCGAGCCGAAGCACGATGCGGCGGCGGGGCAGACGGGCGGACCATAGCCTGAGCCGACCGGGAGAGCAGTCGACGTCTGGAGCAGCGCGTGGCCGGGCTGGATGTGTGGCAGCGGCTGGGAAAGTGGAGACCCCTGCTGCCGGCGGTCCTGCTCCTCGCAGCCGTGGTGATCGACTTCGTCACGCCGCCCACGGTCAGCGCCGCCGCTCTCTACGCGGCCGCGATCCTGACGTCCGCTGCTCTGCTGCCCCTGAGCGGGACCGTCATCACCGGGGCGGCGGCGTTCCTCCTCGACCTGGCCATGTTCGGGTACTTCGGCTTCCACGGAACCCCGACCGAGTTCAGCGAACTGTCCATGGTCGCGACGGTGGCCGTGATCGCGATCTTCCTCAATCGCCTTCTGTATCACCTGCACACCCAACTGCGGTCGGCGCGTGACATCGCCGCCGCCGTCCAGCGGGCCGTCCTGCGGGACCCGCCGGAAGCGAGCGGTCCTCTGCGGTTCGCCGCTCGCTATCAGGCCGCGCAGTCGGATGCGCAGATCGGCGGAGATCTCTACGCGGTGGTCGATACGCCGTTCGGCGTGCGGTGTCTGATCGGCGATGTGCGCGGCAAGGGGTTGAAGGCGGTCAGGGCGGTCGCGGGCAGCATCGGCACCTTCCGTGAGGCGGCCCTGCAAGAACTCAGTCTCACCGCGCTCGCGGAACGGCTGGAGCGAGCCGTCACCCTCGAGATCCAGCAGTACGGGGGTGCGACCGAACTCGAAGGGTTCATCACGTGCGTCCTGGCGGAGTTTCCCCGGCACGGCAACGAGGTCCGCATGATCAACCGCGGCCACCCCGCACCCATGCTGGTCCTTCCGGACGCCGTACGGTATGTCGAACCCAGCCGGCCGGCCCTGCCCCTGGGCCTGACCGCGCTGGCCACCGGCCCGGAGCACGTCGACACGGTGACGTTCCCGCAGGGCGCCACTCTGCTCCTGTACACCGACGGACTCACGGAGGCCCGGAACTCGAAGGGCGACTTCTACGACCCTCTCGGCAGGTTCGACCGGCTTCGGCATACCCGCCCGGACGCCTTCCTCGACGCCCTGCTGTCCGACGTGCACAAACACACCGGCGGCCGCAGAGCCGACGACTTGGCACTGCTGGCGATCACCCATGCGTACGACACCGCGTGACGCTGCTCGCGGAAGGGTCCGGGACAGCGCTCAGGCCGCTCCCCGCCGGTCAGCGTTCCTGGTCGCGCCTCGCCGCTCAAAGCGACCCGGCCGCGGGAGCGCTCGTTCTGTGCGAGGCAGAATCGGACAACGCGGTGGAATCGGTGCCGCAGCCGGGTCGTACTGAAAGCTCGACGCGCCGAAAGGAAGACCCAGGCAGGGAGGGAGTGTCAGCCTCACCGGAGGCCGTTTACGACCCGGACCGAAGGGGTCTTCCACAGGCCGCCCCATATTGAAGCCGGGCCCACGCTCTCCCGCGAGGGCCCGCTACGAACGCCGGGTTCAGGATCCGACGACGGACTCGACGACGTTGCCGGTGTCGGCCACCTCGTCCTGCGCGATGCCGAGGAAGCGCTGGACCGTCTGGACCGGCATGTCGAGCCCCTCGGACGCCTCCTGCACGCCGCCGAACACCTGCACCGCCTCGGTGACCGCCATGGCCACTTCGACCTCGGCCTTGCGGACCTTGGCCTCGGCCTTGTCCACGGTGTCGACCACCGCCAACTGACGGCGCTGCTTCTCCTGGAGGCGCTGCTTGCGCGAAAGGGCTCTGTCGGAGTTCGAGTTCTGCACAGACATGGCCAAGATCATAATCAGTTGCCCGCGCACCCGTGAAATCCGCAACTTGCCTGCATCACGTGGACGTTCAGGGCTCGGGGCCGGACCGTCGGTACCGGCTCCGGACGACCTTTCAGGCCCCTCGCATGAGCTCCGCGTTGACCGCGTCGACCATGGCGTACAAGGGCCCCTCGACAACGACGTCCTGGCCCCTTCCCCGCCGCCACGGGTCCACGTCGATCACGGTGATGAGCGCGTTGCCCAGTCCGACCACGACCCACCAGTCCCGCCCGTCCGCCCGCACCCGCCAGGTCGACTTCACCCACTTGCCGGTGTCCGTACGCACCTCGGCCGACACCAGTTCCCGGCTCTGCGGGTCGAAGGACACCAACTCCTCCACGGGAGCCTCCCGTTGGCGGATCCGCTCGGTGACATGACCGCCGCGGGCCGTCAGCCGTACCGGCTCGCGCAGGATGTGGCGGACGCGTACGAAGAGGGAATCGGGGCCCGACTCGACGTGGAAGCGGGCGGTCTCGAAGCGGGGTGGCACGGCGAACTCCTCTTGACCGGGCGGGTGTGCCCGAGACCGACACGGACCACCTCGTCAACGAGCTCCTGCACACCGGAGACGGGGGAAAACCCACCTTATGACCACCGCGGACGGGAGGATTCACCGGTACTCGGTCCGTCCACCCGGCCGGATCTCCGATACGTCGTGGACGACCCGCCCGGCAGGACCTGTCTCGGCGTCACCTCAGGGCCCCAGGTGAAGTCTGTAGGCGAACAGCCCCGCGTTCCCGCCGGCTATGAGCCCGTTGCCATCGGGATCCCAGGCACAGGTGAGCAGGGCGCTGTCGGTGCGCATCATGGTCAGCACCCGGCCGGTCATGGGGCTCCGGATGAGCAGCGTCCCCTCGTCGTCCACGCCGGCGAGCCAGGCGCCGTCGGGACTGATCGCCACTGCGGTCACTGAACCCTTGTGGCCCTCGAAGGTACGAAGTTGCTGCCCGGTGGCTGGGTCCCAGATCCCCACGGTCCCCCGGCTGCCCCCGCCGACGAGCCAGGTGCCGTCAGGACTGATCGCCACCGTGTGGCCTGGACGGTCGTCGAGCACACGAAGTTGTTGCCCGGTGACGGGGTCCCAGATCCCCACGGTCCCCCGGCTGTCCGCGCGGGCGAGCCAGGTGCCGTCTGGGCTGATCGCCACCGCGGTGACCGAACCCGTGGGGCAGGTGAAGGCACGCAGTTGTTCCCCGGTGATGGGGTCCCAGATCCCCACGGTCCCCCGGCTGCCCGCACCGGCGAGCCAGGCACCGTCAGCGCTGATCGCCACCGCGGTGATCTCATCGCTGTGGGTGGCGATGGTGCGCAGCTTTTCGCCTGTGGCGCAGTCCCAGATCCCCACACCTCCGCCGAAGCCGGCCGTGGTGAACCACTGGCCGTCCGGACTCACCGCCACACGGTCCGCCATCTCGGTCACCACAAGGGGGTGTCCGGTGCGGGCACGCATGCGTCGGCCGGTGCCGGTGTCCATGATCCGCACAGCCTCGTCGCTCGCGGTCGCGACCCAGGCGCCGTTGGGACCGACCGCCACCGAAGTCACCCGGCCGACGCGGGTGCTGGGCCTCTGAGGCACCTGGCGGGGCGCGGTGTCCCAGATCCGCAAGGTCCCTTCGGACGTGGTGGTGGCGAGCCAGGCGCCGTGGGGGCCCACGGTCATCAGGGGTACTCCCACGGCAAGTTCGGCATTCAGGACAAGCCGTTCCTGTCCGGTCGCCACGTCCCAGAGCCGGACGGCCCCGTCGTGACCGGTAGTGGCGAGCCACGACGCGTCCGGACTCACCTCCACCTCGGTCACCCCGTGGGTGACCGAGGAAGGGAGGGCGAGCCGTTCCTGTCCGGTCGCCACGTCCCAGACCCGCAGGGCGTCGTCGTTGCCGACCGTGGCAAGCCACGCTCTCCCCGAACCCTTCACCACCCAGCGGATGTTGACGACGGGCAGGGTGTGCAGGACGCGCCCGGTCGCTACGTCCCAGATCTGCGCGGTTCCGTCGTCGCTCGCGGTGGCGAGCCAGGCGCCGTCCGGACTCGCCGCCATCGAGGTCACCGCGCGTATGCAGCGGGCGGTGAGAGCACGCAGCATGCTTCCGGTCGCGACGTCCCAGATCAGTACGGTCCTGTCGTCGCTCGCGGTGGCAAGCCACGCGCCGTCCGGACTCGCCTCCACCCGCATCCCGGCGGAGGCTGTGCCGGCGCGCAGGGTTCGCAGCACGCTCCCGGCGAACGGGTCCCAGATCCGCACGATCCCCTCACTGCCGGCGGTGGCGAACCAGGTGCCGTCCGGCCCCACCACCAGCGAGATGAGATCGTCCGCCCTGTTGGTGTGGCCGACAAGGCGGTGAAGCTGTCGTCCTGCGGCCGGGTCCCAGATCCGCAGGGTTCCGTCGTAGCTGGTGGTCGCGAGCCAGGCGCCGTCCGGACTGACGACCATCGAGGTCACCGAGGCCGTGTGCCCCGAGAGAGTGCGAAGCGCGTGTCCTGCGGTGGGATCCCAGATCCGGACGGTCTCGTGGCGCCGGGTGGCCAGCCACGCCCCGTCCCGGCTCGCGACCACGGGTCCGGCGTCGTCGGTGAGCCGGCGCAGCAGGGCGGGGTCGGGCAGGTCGGGTGGCATCCACCGGTCGATGAACGCCGGGGGATCTGTGGGCCGAGGGCTGGTCGGCCGGTTGAGTGCGTCGGGGACACGGCTCAGCAGAATGGCGTCGAGGGCGTCCGGTGGCGTCGTGGGGGTGAGCAGGTGGGCGGCACTGGCCAGTTGGCGGGCCAGAGTTCCGGCGGGGGCGCCGACGCGGTCGAGGTCACGCCATGGCGCGGTGGGACCGCGTTGATGCAGACGGGCGCGCATCCACCGGAAATCTCCCGCCACAGCCATCGCCTGAGTGGTGCGCCGGGCATCGAGCAGGTGCTCGATGAGGTGGTCCTGGAGGTATCCGGTGGCGGTCTGCCACCATGCCACGCCGCCGTCCTCGGCCGAGGGCAGGGTGGCCGCCGTGGCATCGAGCAGGGCGGTGCCGGCGGCCGCCAGGCCGGTGGTGCCCAACTCGGCGCGCAGGTAGTCGCGCACCACGTCGTGAAGCGTGATGGCCCCGCCGGGCAGCGTCGTGTCGATGGCGAGCAGGGACAGGTCGGCCATCTGTTTGCACAGCGAGCGGGCGGCTGTCTCGTCCAGAGCGTCGGTCGCCTGCCAAAGCGCCGTCACCAGGGCCATGGGCACGGCTTCGTCCTCGGCGAAGATGCCGAGTTCGTTGAAGCGCTGCTCGGCATCGTCGGACCGCAGAAGGGTGGTCGCCGCCTGGATGCTGGCGCGTACGGCGGTGTTGCGGCGATCCGGGTCGTTGAGGTCGAGTGTGCCGTCGGGGTCCTGGACAGCCGGACCGCCAGCGCTCAGTCGGTGCAGGAGCGTTGCCGCCGTCTCCGTCGGATCGGCACCGGTGGCCACCTGGTCCCCGATGAACTTGTTGGCGATACCCAGTAACAGCGCCCATCGTCCGGTGGCCTTCACCAACGCCTCCGCGACATCGGGGCGGGGCGGAACGGTCAGTCGCCGGGTGAGCAGCGCGTGGGCCTGCCGCCCGGTCATGCGGTCCACATGGATGGTGGTGGTTCGCGTCGCCGGAAGTACGTCGGGCCTGCGGGTGGTGACCAGCCGAACGCAGGACTTCTCCGCTCCGCGGAGGAACGGGGTGAGCTGTTCGCGCTCCCACACATCGTCGATGATCAGGAGGGTGCGGGGCATCTGCTCGAGCAGGCCGCCGAGGTGGCTTCCGGCGCGCTCGGGGTCCGAACCGGTCTCGGTGGTGTCGCCGGTGATCAAGCGGGTCTCCACAGCGACCTTCGCGGCGACGGCCGCGGGACCGCGAACGTCCCGCCCGATCGTGATCCAGTGAACGCCACCCGGGAACTGACGCTGCACCGACCGCCGGGACGCGACGTATTTGGCCAGGGTGGTCTTGCCGAACCCTCCGGCCCCGTGCAAGCCGGCCGTGATGCCGACCGGCCCCCTGTCCCGCCACCCGCGGGTGTTTCGGAGTACGGCCCTCATGACTTCATCGGCTTCGTCCCGGTCCACCCATCCCTCCGGGATCACCGGAGGCGTCGGCCTGGCAACGGCGGGGCGCGGCTCGGGCACCGGACGCAGGGACACCACCAAGGACGCCAGTCCGGCGACCGATCCCCACACGCTCGCCACCGGGTCCGCGGCACCGGATCCGTGCCGAAGGGTCACCACCAGCAGCCACACGCCACCCGCCGCACACAGCGTGATCGCGGCCCGCACACCCCAGCGCCTCCATGTCCCCATAACCGTGCATCATCCAGCGCGGCGCCTGCCTCCGAGACCTTTTCTCCCGACTTGACCGCTGGTGGCCTCGCCGCTTATCTCGGTCGCCGGGGACGGGCCGGGCCTGGCAGGGTGTGCGTCATGAGCTCCGAGCCCGCGCGCCCCGACCCGGTCCGTCACCGCGACGACGGCACGTGGCTCGTCCGGTTCACCGGCCGGATGCTCGTGGTCTGCCCGAGGTGCGGTGGCCGCGCGGTCGTCGTCCCTGTGCCCGGCATGGCGGCGTCGGGGAACTTCGGCGACTTGCTCTTCCGGCCCCGCCGCCTCGCCTGCGCCGGCTGCGGCGCCGTCGCCGACTGGACGGCCGAGGAGCGGGGCGGGGGGCTGGTCGGCGCGGTGCCCGGCGGCACCGAGGACCCCTTCTTCCGGCGGCCGCTCTGGCTTCAGACCCGCTGTGCGGGACGGATTCTGTGGGCCTACGACGAGGAGCACGTCGACGCCCTCGCCGCCTACGTGGGCGCCCGGCTGCGCGAGCGTCGCGCCTCCCCGACGAGGGCGATGTTCGCCCGGCTGCCGGCCTGGATGAAGTCCGCCGGACATCGTGACGAGGTGCAGGCCGGCCTGGCGACCCTCCGGGGCCTTGCGGTGCTCTCGGCCCCGGCGGACCGTTCCGACACAGCCCACGAACGCGGCGACCGCCCGCGCCACCACGGCAGTCTGTACTTCCGAAGCAGCCCCTACTAGGACCTGTCCGGGCCCGGCCGTCGAACCCTCCGGCGGAACGTCGATCGAGTCCGCGCCGCCCCGGCGGGAGAGCGTGAGGCGAGGACCTCCCACGACGGCTTCCTACGACGGCTGCCTATGGCGGCTTCCTACGACTTGAGCGCGACCGGCCGCCGGAGCAGGTAGACGCCCGCGACCGACACCAGTACGGCCATGCAGGCGATGAAGACGAGCCCGGCGCCCTCCAGGCCGATCGGGCCCACCAGTACGCCGACCCCGATCACCGGCACCGAGATGCCCGCGTAGGCGACCACGAACAGGGTGGAGATCACCGCCGCGCGCTGATGCTCGGGAGAGGCCTGTGCGATGGTGGCCAGGGCCCCGCGGAACGCCAGACCCTGGCCGGCGCCGCCGACGATCGCGCTCAGCACCACCAGGACCAGGAGGTCCCATCGGAGCGCGCCCGCGAGCAGTGCCAGGCCGCCGAGGAGCGCGGCGCACCCCAGGGGCAGGGACCGTCCCACTCCGACCCGGCCGACGGCGAGCTGCCCGGCGGTCGAGGCGAAGAAGGCGAGTGCGACGACCAGTCCGCTCACCGCGTGGTTGGTCACGTCCAGGGACTCGGCGAGGAACGCGGGGCTGACGGAGGTGAACACCCCGAACAGGGCGAACCCCACGAACGCGGCGATCGCGGGCGGCGCGAACACCGGCCGCACCTGTGGGGGCAGGCCCGGCCGTTGCGGTCGTACGGTGCTCAGTGGCCGGCGTTCGCGCACGGTCTCCGGAAGCCGCAGCAGCACGGCGGCGGAGAGTGCCACCAGGGTGAGGTGGACGGCGAACGGCAGGTACAGCGGCCAGGGGGCGTACTGCGCGAGAAGGCCCGCGAGCAGCGGACCGCAGCCGAGTCCGCCCATGTTGGCGGCCGTCGCGACGAAGGTGGCCCGGGCGGCGCCGCCCGGCGGTGCCAGCTCCATCACGTAGGCGGTGGCGGCCCCGGTGAACAGGCCCGCGGACAGGCCCGACATCAGCCGCCCCACGTACAGCCAGCCCAGACCGGTGGCGGCCAGGAAGCAGACGGCGCTCGCCGCCGCGAAGCCGAGGCCCCACAGGAGCACCGGACGCCGGCCCACCGTGTCCGAGGCGTTGCCCGCGAGCAGCAGCACGCCCATGACCCCGAAGGCGTACACGGCGTACACGACGGTGACGGTCAGCTCGGAGAAGCCGAACTTCTCCTGGTAGAGGCCGTAGAGGGGGGTCGGCAGCGTGGTGCCGGCCATGCAGACGGCGAACACCGCCCCGCTGAGCAAACACTCGCGCCACCCTCGGCGATCACCGTCCATGGCGCCGACAGTAGCGTCGTGGCCGCCGCGATCCGGCCCGACGTGCCGCCGGACGGAACCGGCGGAGGCCGTGGAGCGGCGTGAGCGTTTCCCGATGCTCGTTCCTCGTGGGTGAGCGGTGCGGCTGTGCGCGGTCCGCCCTCCTCGGCGGGAGGGCGGACCGCGCCGACGACCCGTCAGGGGGCAGGTGCGAGGCGCGTACGGAGCGACGGGGAGGCGTGCGCCGGGCGGCGCCTCGTCGTCAGGAGCAGCCGGCCGGTGCGGCCTGTGACGCGTCGTGGATCAGCGCGTCGTGGGCGGCCTTCAGCCGGGCCACGTCGGGCTTGACCACCGTGCGGTCGTAGGTGATCAGGCCGTTCAGTTCTCCTTCCACGTCCGAGATCTGGGTGTAGACGGCGCCGTTGCCGCCCTTGCAGGCGAGCTTGTGCACCTCGGCGAGGCGGGCCAGGTAGTCGTCGGTGTACGCCGAGGGGTCGACGTCGACGTAGGACTGCTGGACGGACCAGGCGTGTCCGGGCACCGCGAGTCCGAGACCGCCGTACTCGCCGCTGACCAGGGCCCGTTTCCCGTCCGGGTTCGGTGGCAGCGCGGGGCTCGGGTAGCCGTGCTCGTCGATGATGTCGCCGGTGCCGCCGTCCACGCCGAGGTTGATGCCCGACATGGAGTTGACGAGGCGCGTCGGGTCCCAGGCCTTGGCCTGGTCGGCGATGCGGGCCTCGTCGTACTGGCCCCAGCCCTCGTTGAAGGTCACCCACATGACGACCGACGGGCTGCTGATGTGCTCGTCGATCATCTGCTTCATCTCGCGCTCGTACTCGGCGCGGGACGCGGCGTTCGGGTTGACCCCGGCGGTCATGGCGGGCATGTCCTGCCAGACCATCAGGCCGAGGCGGTCGGCCCAGTAGAACCAGCGGTCGGGTTCCACCTTGATGTGTTTGCGGACCGCGTTGAAGCCCATTTCCTTGTGCATCTTCAGGTCGTACGCCAGGGCCTCGTCGGTCGGTGCGGTGTGCAGGCCGTCGGGCCAGAAGCCCTGGTCGAGGGTGGCCATCATGAAGACGGGTTTGCCGTTGAGGACGGTGCGCGGGGTTCCGTTCACCTGTTCCACGGCGATGGACCTCATGCCGAAGTAGCTTCCGACGCGGTCGGCACCGACCCTGACCTTCAGGTCGTAGAGGAAGGGGTCGTCGGGTGACCACAGGTGCGGGTCGGTGATCTTCAGGACGAGCGGCTGCCCGGTACGGCCCTTGACCGTGGCGACCTCGCGGTGTCCGGCGTACGCGGTCGCGGTGACCGGCACTCCGTCCCTCACTCCCTTCGGCTCGACGGTGAGCCGGCTGTTCCCGACGTCGGGCGTCAGCTTGAGGGAGTCGACGTGGTCGGAGGCCACGGGCTCCATCCACACCGTCTGCCAGATACCGGAGGACGGGGTGTACCAGATGCCGCTGGGGTCCAGGCGCTGCTTGCCGACCGGCGGGTTCTCGCCGCCCTGCGCGTCGGTCGGGTCGTAGACGCCGACGATGAGTTCCTGAGTGCGGCCGGGCTTCAGCGCGGCGGTGATGTCGGCGCTGAACTTGTCGTAGCCGCCCTGGTGTTCGGCGACCTTGGTGCCGTTGACATAGACCTCGGCCCGCCAGTCGACGGCGCCGAAATTGAGCTGGAGGCGCTTGCCGGAGCCGACCTTCCAGCCGGCGGGAACGGTGAAGGTCCGGCGGTACCACATGCGGTCCTCGTGCCGTTCGATGCCGGAGAGCTGGGACTCCACGGGGTAGGGCACGCGGATCTTCTCGGCGAGTTTCTTTCCGACCGGGGGCTGTTCGCCGGCCTTGGCGGGGGCGAACTGCCAGGAGCCGTTCAGGTCACGCCAGTCGGCCCGGGTGAGCTGGGGCCGTGGGTACTCGGTGCGGGCCTTGCCCGCCTCCACCTCGTCGGCCCACTTCGTCCGCAGCTCATGGGTGGAGTGGTTGGGTCCGCTGCTCCAGAAGGCGCTGACAACGTTGCCGTTCGTCCCGGAGAGGCCACCCTGGCCGTCGTAGCGCAGGTCGGCGGTGCCCTTGGCCGTGCCGGTCTTGTTGCCGACGACGGGTTCCTTCAGGCCGACGATCAGGGACTTGGGGTCGGCGGGGTCCAACTTCGCTGTGGCCAGGGGCCACTTGGCGCCGCCGATGACGGCTTCGACGTGGTCGGTCAGGCCCACCGGGGGTGCGGTCAGCGGCTGGGCGAAGTCGAGGCGCAGGCTGCGGCCGTCGTTCTGGACGGTGGTCGCGATGGCGCCGTCGTAGGCGTATCCGTCGGGCAGCCGGAGGGCCGACTGCGGGACGGCCGTCCTGGTGCCGCCGGGCGGGGTCCAGCGCAGATGGAGGTTGGATCCGCCGAAGTGCTCGAAGTACTCGACCTTGATGTCGTAGGCCTGTCCGGCGGTCAGGTCGATGGGCTGGGCGGTCTGTTCGCGGTCCCAGTCGTCGACCCAGTGGTCGATGGCGAGGTGTCCGTCGACCCACAGCCTGAAGCCGTTGTCCCCGATGATCGAGAACGTGTGCGGGCCGGTCTTCTCGGGGACGATCCGGCCGGTCCAGCGGACGTTGACGTCGTCCGACCGTCCGGTGGCGAAGGCGAGCCGGGGCTCCAGGTTGTCGAAGTCGAGGTTGGTGTCCAATCCGGTGGCTTTGAGCTGGTGGAAGTCGAAGGCGCCGGGGGCGGACTGGGTGTAGTACTCGCCCTTCAGACCGTGGACTTCCACGGGGTCGTCGGCCGCTGTGGCGGCCGGGGCTCCCGTGAGGCCCGTCAGGCCGAGTAACGCGACGACCAGGACGGCCAGTCGGGGTCGGAGTCTGCTGATGCGCACGGATCCTCCTTGGCTGAGGAAGGGTGGCGGCTCGTTGCTTCAGTCTGTACAACGTTGGAAGTAGCGGGAGTGGGCATCACAGCACGGGTCCCGGTCTCTGTCCAGGCTCATGACAAACGCCCAGGTGACAGAGGCGCACATCGATGAAGAGGAGATCCCTTGCGGGTCAGCCTGAAGGACGTCGCGGAGCACGCCGGCGTCTCGATCAAGACGGTTTCGAACGTCGTGAACAACTATCCGCACGTCACCCCGGCCATGCGGGCCCGGGTGCAGGAGGCCATCGACGAGCTGGGCTACCGGCCGAACCTCACGGCACGCCACCTGCGCAAGGGACGCACGGGCATCATCGCCCTCGCCGTCCCCGAGCTGGGCAACCCGTACTTCGCGGAGCTGGCGGGAGCCGTCATCGACGCCGCCGCCGAGCACGAGTTCACCGTCCTGCTCGACCACACCCGCGGCGACCGCGAGCAGGAAGTACTGGTGAGCCAGGGTTTCCGGGCCAATGTCATCGACGGTCTGATCCTCAGTCCGCTGGAGCTCGAGGACGAGGACCTGCGCTCCCGCACCGACGACGTACCGCTCGTGCTGCTCGGCGAGCGGCAGTACGAACTGCCCTACGACCACATCGCGATCGACAACGTGTCGGCCGCGCGCAGTGCGGTACGCCATCTGTTGAGCCGCGGACGCTCGCGGATCGCCTACCTGGGGGCCCGCACGGATTCGGCCAACCGGCCCGCGCATCTGCGACTGGCGGGCTGGCGCGCGGAGTTGACGGAGGCCGGGGTGCCGGCGCCCGACGAACTCGTGGTTCCGGTCGGTGGCTGGGACCGCGACGAGGGCGCGCGGGCGATGGCCTGGCTGCTGGACTCCGGGGTGCGTCCGGACGCCGTCTTCGCCTACAACGACCTGGTCGCGATCGGTGCGATGCGGGTGCTGCACGAACGGGGTCTGCGGGTGCCGTGGGACGTGGCGGTGGTGGGTTTCGACGACATCGAGGAGGGGCGGTTCGGGGCGGTGACCCTGACGACGATCTCGCCGGACAAGCAGGCCATCGCGCGGATGGCCGTGGCCTCCCTGCTGCGGAGCCTGTCGGGCCGGACCGAACCCGGCGGACGTGAACTGACCGCTGATTTCAAGCTGGTTGAGCGCGAGAGCACGCTGGGTCGGCGCTGACGGGATTTCGGACGGAGGGGTTTACAGGCCTCTTCCAACGATGTAAAAACCTCCCCGGAAAGACGAGTACACCGAGTTGACCGCAAGAGCCGATCTTCCCCGGGAGCGCTCTCAGCGCCGGGGCCGCGCCGTTTGGGGACTCCATGAAGCCGCTCGCACCACGTCACCGCACCTCCGCCAGGACCCTCCTCGCCACCGGCCTCATCACGAGCCTCGCGCTCGTCTCCGGATGCGCGAAGTCCGAGGACGACACCGCAGACAAGGACAAGAGCTCCGCGAGCCAGGGCGACCAGGGGCAGGTCGTCGCCTCACCGTCCTCGGGCTCGGGACCGGCCTGCGCCATCGACGCCTACGGTGCCAAGAAGATCGACCTGAAGTCGGCCACCGTCGGCTTCTCCCAGTCCGAGAAGGAGGCCAACCCCTTCCGGATCGCCGAGACCGCGTCGATCAAGGCCGAGGCGGACAAGCTGGGCGTGAAACTGCTGACGGCCAACGCCCAGTCGCAGTTCTCCAAGCAGATCAGCGATGTCCAGGACCTCATCGCCAAGGGCGCCGACCTCCTCGTGATCGCGCCGCTCAACTCCGACGGCTGGGAACCGGTCCTGCGCTCGGCGTCCGCCAAGCACATCCCGATCATCACCATCGACCGCAAGATCAACGCCACCGCCTGCAAGGACTATGTGAGCTTCATCGGCTCCGACTTCGTGGAGCAGGGCAAGCGGGCCGCGGACCAGATGATCGAATCGACCGGCGGCAAGGGCGAGATCGCCATCCTGCTCGGCGCCGCCGGCAACAACGTGACGACCGAACGCACCCAGGGCTTCGAGGACCGCATCAAGGAGAAGGCCCCCGGCCTCAAGATCGTCTTCAAGCAGACCGGTGAATTCGCCCGGGAGAAGGGCCAGTCGGTCACCGAGAACCTCATCCAGTCCAAGCCCGGCATCACCGGGATCTACGCCGAGAACGACGAGATGGGCCTCGGCGCGGTGAACGCCCTCAAGGGGGCCGGCAAGCAGCCCGGCGCGGTGAAGATCGTGACGATCGACGGCACCCGCAACGCCGTCCAGGGCATCGTCGACGGCTGGATCGACGGGGTCGTCGAGTCCAACCCGCGCTTCGGGCCGCTCGCCTTCCAGACCCTGGACACCTTCACCAAGGGCGAGAAGGTCTCCCAGGACATCGTCATCCAGGACAGCGCCTACACCAAGAGCAACGCCAAGGCCGACCTGGGCAAGGCCTTCTGACATGTTGTCGGTGACCGGCCTGTCGAAGACCTTCCCCGGCGTGAAGGCCCTGTCCCTCGTGGACTTCACGGCCCGCGCCGGGGAGGTGCACGCCCTCATCGGTGAGAACGGCGCGGGCAAGTCGACCCTCATCAAGGTTCTCACCGGCGTCTACCAGCCCGACGAGGGCGAGGTGACGTACGACGGCGCCCCGGTCCGCTTCGCCACCCCGCTCCAGGCGCAGCACGCGGGAATCTCCACCATCTACCAGGAGGTCAACCTGGTCCCGCTGATGAGCGTGGCCCGCAACCTCTTCCTCGGCCGTGAACCCCGCGGCCGCCTCGGCCTGATCGACTTCCGGAGCATGCACCGGCAGGCAGAGGAGGCACTGCGCGACCTGGGCCTGCGGGTCGACGTACGTCGGCCACTGCGTGAACTGGGCCTCGGCGCACAGCAGATGGTGGCTCTCGCCCGAGCCGTCTCGGTCGACGCCCGGGTGGTCGTCATGGACGAACCGACCTCCTCGCTCGAACCGCGCGAGGTGCGGACCCTGTTCGGGGTGATCCGGATGCTGCGCGAGCGGGGCATCGCGGTGATCTACGTCAGCCACCGGCTCGACGAGTTGTACGAGATCTGCGACGCGGTCACCGTGCTGCGCGACGGAAAGGTCGTACACACGGGCAGGATCGCCGAACTCGACCGGCTCAGGCTCGTGGGGCTGATGCTGGGGCGGGAGATCGCGGACGTACGGCAGGAGGGCCTGACCAAGTTCTCGGGCGGTCACGACTCCGAGGCCGAACCCGTCCTGGACGCAAGGGAACTGACCGTACGTCACCAGCTGCACGGCGTGTCCGTCTCCGTACGGCCCGGTGAGGTGGTGGGACTGGGCGGGCTGCTCGGTTCGGGGCGTACCGAGACCGCCAAGGCCATCGCGGGCGCGCTCCCCACCGACTCCGGGCGGGTCGTGGTGGCGGGTGTGCGCGTACGCACGGGATCGACGCCCGCCGCGATCCGGGCCGGCATCAGCCTGCTGCCCGAGGACCGCAAGGCCGAGGGGATCGTGCCGGGCCTCTCGGTCCGGGAGAACATCGCGCTCGCCGCGCTGCCGGGGCTCTCACGCTTCGGTCTGGTCGACGAGGCACGCATCGACCGGATCGTGGAGACGTTCATGAAGCGGCTGCGGATCAAGGCCGCGAGCCCCCACCAGAAGGTGGGCGAACTGTCCGGCGGCAACCAGCAGAAGGTGCTGCTGGCCCGCTGGCTGGCCATGCAGCCCAAGGTCCTGCTTCTCGACGAGCCGACCCGGGGCATCGACGTCGGCGCCAAGGCGGAGGTGCAGAAACTGATCGACGAACTGGCCGGCGACGGGCTGGGCGTCCTGCTCATCTCCTCCGACCCCGAGGAACTGATCGAGGGCAGCGACCGGGTGATCGTCCTCAAGGACGGCGCGGTCGTGGAGGAACTGACGGGCGACGCCGTCACCGAGGACCGGCTGATGCGCGCGATCGCCGCCGCACCCGCCGCACCCGCCGTCACGGCCGCCGCCACCGCCGTCACAGCCGCGGCCACCGACAAGGGCACCGGACCGGGAGGCCACGATGACTGACCTGACCCTCGGCCGGGTCTCCGCCGACCGCGACCGTCTGCTGGCCCTGCTCCAGGAGTACGGCGTCTACCTGGGCGTCGTGGTCCTCTTCCTGGTGAACACCGTCTTCACCCCGCACTTCCTGTCCACGGAGAACTTCCGCACCCAGGCGGTCCAGGTCGCCCCGGTCCTCATCGTGGCGCTCGGCATGGCACTGGCGATCGGCAGCGAGGGCGTCGACCTGGCGGTGGGCTCGGTGATGGCCCTGTCCACCTCGCTCCTGTCCCTCTATCTCGGCTACGGACCCGGGGCCGCCGTCCTGATCGCGCTCGTGGGCGGTGCCGTGGTGGGGGTCGCGAACGGATCGCTCATCGCGTTCGTCGGCGTCCAGCCGATCGTGGCGACACTCGCCCTGATGGTCGCCGGGCGCGGGCTGGCCCTGGTACTCCTCCCCCAGCTCAAGGACGTCCACGACCCGGCCATGGCGGAACTCGGCTCCGGCGACGTCCTGGGCGTCCCGTACGTCGTACTGATCGCCGCGGCCCTCGCCCTGCTCGTCGGCTTCGTCGTACGCCGCACGACCTTCGGCCGCAGCCTCCTCGCCATCGGGGACAGCCGCCCCGCGGCCCGGCTCGCCGGACTGCCGGTACGCCGCGTCCTCATCCTCGTGTACGTGTGCTCGGGCGTCCTCGCGGCCGTCGCGGGCGTCCTGGCCACCGCCCGCCTCACCGCGAGCGACCCGTCCTCGCTCGGCAACCTGATGGAACTGTCCGCCATCACCGCCGTCGTGGTCGGCGGGACACCGCTGAGCGGTGGCCGTATCCGGATCGGCGGCACGGTCGCCGGCGCCGTCCTCATCCAGTTGCTCACCACCACGCTCATCAAGCACGATCTGCCGCCGTCGTGGACCCAGATCGCCCAGGCCGTGGTGATCGTCCTCGCCGTCTACGCGGCCCGGGAACGAGGAAAACGATGACGACCGACGTGGACATCCCGGTGCGCGCGAAGAACACGGCCGAGGAGGAACCGACCGGCGCCGGCCGCTCCGAACGGCTCAGCGCCCTCGCCCAGCAGCACGGCGCGCTGGTCACGCTGATCGTCGCGATGACCGCGGCGTCCCTCAGCTTCGGCACCTTCCTGACGGGCGACAACCTGGAGAACATGGCGCTCTCCTCGGCGTTCCTCGCCGTGGTCGCGCTCGGCATGACCTTCGTCATCATCACCGGCGGCATCGATCTGTCGGTGGGCTCGCTGTTCGCGCTCGGCGGTGTGCTCGCGGCCTGGGGATCGCGGTACGGGGTGGTCGTCGCGCTGCTGCTTCCCCTGGCCGTCTGCGGACTGATCGGCCTCGTCAACGGACTGCTGATCGCCCGTTCGCGCCTCGCTCCGTTCATCGTCACGCTTGCCTCGATGCTGGGTGCCCGGGGCATTCTGCTCTCCGTCACCGACGAGGGCTCGAAGACGTATCTCGTGGACAAGGGGTCGTTCTTCGCAGAGCTCGGACAAGGCTCGCTGCTCGGCGTCGGCCTGCCCGTGTGGATCACCGGCGCGCTGTTCGTCCTCGGTGCGGTGGTCCTGCGGCGCACCCGGTTCGGGCAGTACGTGTACGCGGTCGGCGGGAACGAGGACGCGGCGGCGCTGATGGGCGCCCCCGTGGCCCGTACGAAGATCTCCGTCTACACGCTGTCCGGGCTGTGCGCGGGACTCGCCGGAGCGCTCAACGCGGCATGGCTCGCGTCCGGCGTCACGATCCTGGGCTCGGGCATGGAGCTGGAGGCGATCTCCGCCGTCGTCATCGGCGGCACCCTGCTCAGCGGCGGGTTCGGTTTCATCAGCGGCTCAGTCGTCGGAGTGCTGCTCCTGAAGGTCATCCAGAACGTCATCAACCAGATCGGCTCCCTGGACTCCGCCTACCAACAGGTCGTCAGCGGTGCCTTCCTCGCCGTCGTCGTCATCGCGCAGACGTGGCTCGGACGCAGACGCCGGGTGCTGTGAGGGCCGCGCCGCCGGTGCGGAACAGAAGACCCGCACCGGTCGGTGCGGGTCTTCTGCGGTGATGCCGTCCTGCGGGTCCGTGCCTCGTCGGGTCCGACCGGGCCCGGACTACAGCCGGTCATCTCCACGTTCTGACCGGACGCCACCCGCGTACACCCCGGGTGGGTGAGCCTGCGGTCGCTGTTCAGTGACCGAGGAGGTGGACCGGCCCCTGGCCCTGCTGTCCCTGGCGCGGACCCTGACCCTGCTGACCCTGCTGACCCTGCTGTCCCTGCTGTCCCTGCTGGCCCTGGCGCGGACCCTGACCCTGCTGGCCCTGGCGCGGACCCTGGCCCTGCTGGCCCTGGCGCGGACCCTGGCCCTGCTGGCCCTGGCGCGGACCCTGCTGGCCCCGGTGGTCGCCGTGCCCACGGTGGTCGCCGTGGCCGCGGTTGTCGCCGTGGTCGCCGTGGCCGCGGTTGTCGCCGTGCCCTCGGTGGTCGTCACGGCCGTGGTTGCGGTGGTCGCCGTGGCCGCGGTGGTCGTCACGGCCGTGGCCGCGGTGGTCGTCACGGCCGTGGCCGCGGTGGTCGTCACGGCCGTGGCCGCGGTGGTCGTACCGGTCCCACGAGACGCTGTCGACGAAGCGTCCGCGCGCGGTCCGCAGCGTGGCTTCGTCGGAACGGTTGTCCCAGACCTCGTTGCGACGGTCCTGGAAGAGGTCACGGCTGGTGTCACGTCCGTAGCCGGTGTGGACACGGACGGTGGCACGGCCGGCCAGGGTGAAGTGCCTGAAGCTGTAGCGGTTGCCGTCCTCGTCCGACAGCGTCCACCCGTTCAGGTTCACCCCGTGGCGACCGGAGTTGGTGATTTCCACCCACTCCGCGTTCAGAGAACGCGCGGAGCGGTCGTCAAAGCCCGGCGCGTCGCTCTGGACCCTGCTGATGGCGACATACGAGCGGTCGAAGCGCGGCTCGGCGGCCGAGGCCGACACGGACGCCGAGCCGACCAGCGCGCCGGCCGCGATGACCGCGGCCGCCACGCGGCGGGCAGTGACAGACGTGGAAACGGACATGAATGCTCCTCAAGGTTCGAGAGCCGGCACACCCCGTGCGGGCCCCCTCTCGGGGAACCCGCACGGTGCGACCCTGTGCGAGTCCCGGCCCGGTGGCCGAGGACTCATAACTTGCTGCACATCCCCACCCAGGACGGGTGACACCCGACCCCTGTTACCAATTACGGACATATCAGTTACAGGCGTCTGTATATGGCCTTTAACTACGGAAAGCTGAAAAGTGATGGACTGTCATCTCCAACTCCCTTACGGGGACAACAACTAGGACGTATCAGGCCATGCCGCCCGTCAGCACAGGCCACCCACAGGTCACCCAAAAGTGAGTAACACCCCTCCGCTCCGATCCGGGCACGGAGCAACGTGTCGCGTCCCCCGCGACGCTCATCGGCCGGGTCGTACCGGGCGAGTAAATCCGTCGCGTGCGCAACGTGTGCCGTCTAGCCTCGGAGCATGCCTGCCGGAAAGACGTCGTACGTGTGCCTGCCCTGCCGGGCGTCGTACAAGCAGCCGTACGACGGGGACCGTCCTGTGCGGATCTGTCCCCGGTGCGCCTCGCCGCTCATCCACGTGGGGTCCGCCTTCGCAGCGCCCAGGCGTCGGGACACCGCGGCCTGGAGGACACTCTCCGTCCTGCTCCACGCGGGCGTCCGCTTCCACAAGAGTTGCTGCGGCGGACCCGGTTACCGCCCCCGGACCCTGCGCGAAGTCCGTGAGCGGATGGCGTACGCACGACGCACCGGCGAGCCCTTCGCCCGGGCGCTCAGGCGTTACGACGTGCCCTGACAGGGGCCGCCGGATCCGCGACGGGCAGCGGTGGCGCGAGGCCGTCCCCGCACTCAGTCCTCCAGACGGACCGGCATCAGCATGGAGAACGTGTGCTCGTCGTCGGGCCGTCGGATCGCGATGGGCGCGGTGGGGGCGCCGATCTCCAGGGCCAGCTGGTCGCGGGCCGCCGCGGCGAGCGCGTCGAGCAGGTACTCACGGTTGACGGCGACGTGATTCTGATCGCTCCAGCGGTCTTCGCCGACGGTCACCGTTCCGTCGCCCGTCACCTTGAGCAGGGTGAGGTCGGCGGGGGTTCCACCCGGTCCGCTCGCTTCGCTCGTCACGACGGGACCGGTCTCCACCGCTTCGCGGAAGGTCCCGGCATCGACCAGGGCCCGGTGGCCGTCCGGCACCCGGACGAGACGGCGGTAGTCGGGGAAGTCGTGGTCGAGGCAAGGACCGGCCGTCTGCCCGTCCCCGCTCTCCAGCGTCACGCGGCCACCGTCGACGGCGAGCCGGACAGGCTCCTCGCCGCTCAGCAAGGCCCGCATCGCGTCCACGAGCGGGGTCGGAACGATGATCTGCACACGGGTGTCGTCATGGCCGCTGGTGCCCGCCCGTGCGACGGCCATCCGGTACCGGTCCGTGGCCACGACGTCGAGTGTCCCGCCCTCGATGTCGAACAGGACACCGGCGAGCATCGGCAGCTCCGGGTCCCGGCCGGCGGCGAAGCGGACCGCGTCCAGCGCGCCGGCGAGTTCCGGCGCGGCGACGGACAGACGGACGACGGCGGTACGGGGCGGTGTCATGGGTTTCTCCCTGCTTTCGAGAAGTGCTCGGAGCGTGGAGAACTCGTCGCGGGCATCGGCCAGACCCGCCTCCAGGCGACGCACATGCGTCTCCAGCAGCTTGCGCACCAGATCGGTGTCCGCGCTGGACCAGCCCGCGAGCACCAGGCGGATGTCCGCCAACGGCATGGCGGCCCGGCGCAACCGGGCCAGCAACCGTGCCTCGTCCAGCTGCCCGGGGCCGTACCAGCGGTAGCCGCTCACCGGATCCACCCAGGCGGGGACCAGCACCCCACCGCGGTCGTAGAACCGCAGGGCGCTCACGCTCAGTCCGCTGTCCCGGGCCATCTCGCCAATGCTGCGCATCTCGCTCTCCACACCCACGACCCTGCGCCCTCGACCATGTCGAGGGTCAACCCCGTTCATGCTCGGAGACCCGGCCGGGCCCGGGGCGGGGCGGGGCAGGGTCAGGCCGGACAGTCGGCCAGGGTTGCGGCCGTGCCCCAGCGGATCATCAGATAGCCGGAGCCGCCTCTCTTCGCCACGGCGTAACGGGAGTACGGCCACGCGTCGCCCGCGCTGTCCCGCTGCCGCACCAGAGCCCGGCACGCCTCGCCCGCAGCCATGCCCGCCCAGTCCGCGGCCTGCTGCTCATTCCACGTCCCGTAGTCCGACCACACATACATCGCCGAGCGACTCGGATCGAAGCCCACCTTGAGCTCCGCGTTGCCGAGCGCGCGATCCGTACCGAGCGCCGTACGCATCCCGTTGGTCCGCTCGATGATCCTGCGGGTGGCGCGGCCCGCGACGCCGATCTCGTCGCGGTCGGTGCTGGGAATCATGGCCTGGCCAAGGCCCTGTTCGTCCGGCTCCCAGCCCGGTCCGGCGCCGGCAGGGCTCACGTCGTCGTCGGCCGATGTGCATCGGGCATCGGTGAGGAAGTCGTCGTCCCAGGTCACCAGCGGGTCATGACCGGTCGCTTCCCTCACCATGACAAAGGCGCGGTACGGCAGTTCCGGGTGCAGACGCAGAACGGACTCCCGCAGCGTCCGGCACATCAGACCGGCGACCTCCGTCTCCGCGTACAGCGTTCCCGCCTCGTCGGAGGTGAGCCGGTACGACAGGTAGACCTCCCCGCGCGACGCGTGGAACCTCACGGTGTTCGGGACGAGGTCGATGGCGTCGCCGAGTTCCCGGACGAGAACACCCTGGTCGCGCAGGACGGCACGGGCCACGTCGTGTTCGCCCTCGCCCCGTGCCGACCTCGCGTCGGCCCAGCTCTCCACACTCGCCGGACGGCCGCTCGTGGCCTGCTCGAGCTTCACCGACGTGCTCGCCCCGGTGCCCGTCCCGGACGGCTGCGGAATGCCGGCCGGGGAGGAGACGGCAGCCGAGGAAGCAGGAGTGGAGGCGCCGGGAGCGGAGGAAGCGGGGACGGAGGAGGCGTTCGACGTCGGGTGGCGGCCGCTCTCCGGCTTGCCGGGCATCAGGGCGACCACTCCGCCCGCCAGGCCCCCGATGACCGCGGCCGCGACAACGAGCACGCCCGCCCATGGTCTTCGCCCGCGTCTCGCGGGCCGTGGCCACGCCGGATCGTCCACGTGAGGCATGTCCCAGACCGCGGTGATCATGTCCTCCGCCCGCGTGAACAACGTGTCGGCCCGCATCGCCTGGATGAGCTGCGCGGCCAGGAGTTCGAAACACTCCTCGGCGGCGTCGGCGGCCGAGGGACGGTCCCCCGGTTCCTTGGCCAGTGCCCGTAGCACGATCTCCCGCAGGGGCGCGGGGACACCGTCCAGGTCGGGTTCACCCGACATCACGCGGAACGCGACCACGTCGGGCGCGCCCGTCCCGAACGGGGACTTCCCGGTGGCCGCGTAGGCCACGAGCGCTCCCCAGGCGAACACATCGCTCTCGGACCCGGCGGCTCCCGTCCGGTACTGCTCGGGACCGATCCAGCCCGGGGTACCGGTGGTGGCTCCGGGACGGGTGACTCTGGTGTCGTCGTCGCCGTGCGCGATGCCGAAATCCAGGACGCGGGGACCGGAGGGCGTGAGGATGACGTTCTGCGGTTTCACATCACGGTGCACCACGCCGGCGGTGTGCACGGCGGCCAGTGCCTGCGCGGTGGCGGCCGCGAAAGCGTACAGACTGGGTCCGGTGACCCGTCCTTGGGCGAGCACGTGCTCGTGCAGCGTCGGCCCGGCGACGTACTCGGTGGCGAGCCACGGCTGCGTGGCGTTCGCGTCGGCGGTGAGCAGCGGGACCAGGTACGGGCCGGTGACACGGGAGGACATGTCGACTTCACGCCTGAACCGGGCCCTGAATTCCGGTTCTTGGGCCTGCGAGGGCTGAATCACCTTCACCGCCACACGCGTTCCGTCGGAGGCCACGCCCGCGTGGACGGTACCCATGCCACCGGCACCGAGACGACCGACGATCCGGTACGGACCTATTCGGGAGGGATCGCCGGCCTGAGCCGGCTGGACTCTTCCGGAGGATCCGGATTCGCTCACTGATGGTTCCTTCGTGCGGGACTGAACAGGTGCGCAGGCGGAGATGTGACGGGTGGTCGGGGTCGGGGGCGGTAACGAGTCGGGGGCGGGCCCGCGTCCCGGCAGGTTGCCCCGACATGCCTTCCGGGTGACTTCCCGTCCGGATGTTATGCGCTCACCCGCCTCCTGGGTAGAGAAACCCCTGATCAGACGGCGCGCTCCCGACCGCCGGGTGACGAGACGCTTGCGGACCGTGTCGCGGGCCCGGACACCGACCGGCCGCCCGTCGGGGCCTGTCCCTTCAACTGCCTTACGAGAGAACCCTGTTGTCGTCTCAACCGACGCGGATTCCTGTCCGCGCGGATCCGATCCGCCGGACAGCCGAGGCGAAGCCGAAGCTTGGCCTCGGGCGAAGCCGAAAGCCGGCCTCGGGCGAAGCCGGCCGACGGGCGGCCTCGGCTCCCCCCGCGTCACAGGAACTCGGCCGACCGACTCGGCCGACCGACTCGGGCGGACGGCCGAGCGGGTCCCGTCCCGCCACGGATCCGGACCCGCGGCGCTGGCGCTGCCCGTGCCTCCCACCCGGTCCCGGTCGACAATGGGCGTACGGCGGGGACGGGCCCGGGGAGGCGCCGGGGAAGGAACGTCCATGCCGAAGCGGCCCCCCTCCCCCGGTCGCGCACGGGCCGCGCGGCAGTCCGCACGGGTCACGGTCGCGTCCGCCACGGGCTTCTACTCGGCTCTCTACGCGCTGGACCAGCCGGTCGTCGCCGTCTACGCCCTCTTCGCGCCGATCGCGCTCGGGGTCCTGTCCCCGATTCCGGGCGGCGGCCGGGACCGGGCGCGGACCATGCTGACCGTGCTGCCGGTGGCCTTGGCGCTGACGGCCCTCGGCACCGCTCTCGCCGTGACGACGGCCTCCGCCGTCGCGGGGATGCTGGTGGTCGGCTTCGCCATCTCCTTCGCCTCCGCGTACGGACCGGCCGCGGCCGGCGCTGTCCCGGGGCTGCTGCTCTTCTACGTGCTCGCGTGCTTCCCGCCGTACGCGCCGGACACCCTTCCGCAGCGCCTCGGCGGCCTGCTGGCCGGTGTCGTCCTGCTGGTCGTGTGCGAGCTGCTGCTCCTGCCCGCCCCGCCCGTCCAGCCGTATCGGGCACGGATCGCCGCCGCCCTGGATCTCGCGGCCGCTTCGGCGTTCGCGTCCGCCCAGGGCCACCGTCGCTCTCCCGAGCGGGCCCGGCGTCTGCGTGAGGAAGGGCTGGCGCTGCGGCTGTCACAGGCGCCACCGGGCTCACGTCCGACGGGAGCGGGCCGCACCGACCGGGGACTGGCGCAGGCCGGAGCCGCGACACGGCGGGTACTGGACCAGCTCGCCCGGATGGCCGAGCGGCCGGACTCCGCCACGGCCGCCGATCCGCCCTCCGAGGAGCTGCTGCGCGGTGTCGCGGCCGGCTGCACCGCGACGGCGGACGCTCTGCGTGGTGCCCGCGCCGTCCCGGGGCCCGAGGCCCTGGAAGAGATGGTCGCCGACTTCGTCGCCGTCCGCGGACGTCCGTCCGGCAGCGGGCTCGACACGGACGCCAAAGCGTCGCAGCGACTGCTGGAGTGCCGGTCCGACCTGCTGGTCACGGCGGCCTCGGCCCTGACCGCCCAGGCGGCGGTGGCCGTGGCGATCGGCGGGCGCCGCGACGCGGCCGGTCTGCCGCCCGAACAGTTCTGGTACGCGGGGCCCTCCACGGCGCGGCTCCTCGCGCTGCGTCTGACCGGCAACCTCACCCTGCGCTCGGTCCTGTTCCAGAACGCCGTACGCACGGCCCTGGGCCTCGGCGCCGCCCGTCTGGTGGCCGGGGCCCTGGACCTCTCGCACGGTTTCTGGGTACTGCTGGCCGTGCTGACGCTGGGGCGCACGACCGCGGGAGCGACCTGGTCCACGGTGCGCTCGGCGGCGGTCGGCACGCTGGTGGGCGCTCTGGCCGCCGGGGTGCTGATCTTCGAGGCCGGCGGCACCGTCGAGGTGTACGCCGCCGTGCTGGTGCCGGCCATGTTCGTGGCGTTCTCGGTGGGGCCGATCGCGGGACCGGCCTGGGCGCAGGGTCTGTTCACCCTGGTCGTCGCCGCCGCCTTCAGCCAGCTCGCCCCGGCCGACTGGCAGCTGGCGGGGACGCGGCTGCTCGACGTCCTGGCGGGCTGCACGATCGGGCTGGTGTGCGGGGTGCTCGCCTGGCCCGCCGGGGCCCACGCCGAGGTTCGGCGCGGTGTGGCGGACATGCTGCGTTCCGCGGCACCCCTGGTGCGGGTCACCGTGTCCGCCGTGGTCCGCGCGTCCGGGACGTCCGGCGCACCCGGGGCGTCCGGGACGCCCGGCGATCCACGGTCTCGGCACGGCGGCACCGATGAGGCGCTCCGGCTGACCCGGCACCGGCTCCGCATCGCCGAGGGTGCCTACGCGCAGTACCGGACCGAGGGAGGCAGGGACGCCGTCGACAGCGGACCGGACTGGCACCTGGCGCTCAACTGCGTGTCCCACGCGGTGATCGGATCCCATTGGCTGCCCCGGCAGGCGTACGGCCCGGCGCCGCCCGAAGCGGTCCGGTGGGCGCGCGAGTCCGCGGGGCGACTGGCCTCGGCGATGGACAGCGCGGCGGCCTTCCCGCCCGGTGGCGTCCGGGCGGCGCCGGTGCCCCTTCCGCACGAGGTCGTCTCCGCCGCCCCGGCCCCCGTCCTGCCCGCGCTGGTCGACATCGACACCTGGCTGCGGACGCTCGCGGCGGAGCTGACGGCGATCGGCGGGAGCCGTCCGGACGGGCCGCCGCCTCCGGTCCGAGGCGACGGAACGCCACCGGCGACCAGCGGCGATGCCACGGCCGGTACAGCCGCGATGCCACGGCCCGTACAGGAGGGTGACGGCGCCGGTAAGTGAGCGCGCCCACGGCCGGCACGGCGACTCGTCCGGAAAGGTTCCCCTCCGGGACGGTGCTCCTTCCCTGACGACACCCCTTCCCGGAGGGCACCCGTCTCTGACGGTTCCCCGTCCGGGAACGGCGCCCGTTCCCGGACGGTGCCCCTCCCCGGAGGGTTCCTCAGGGATTGCGTCCGATGAAGGCGAGCAGGCGCGTCTGTACGTCGGCGGTCTCCGGGACCTCGACCCGTGGCCCGTACTGCCCGCTCCCGCGCAGCACGTCGTCGAGGGGCAGCATGCCGTCGAGCATCCGGGCGCACCTGCCGGGGTCGAGGTGCTCGTCCTGGCCGCTGGCGCGTGCCAGGTCCCAGGTGTGCATGAAGACGTCGGCGGTGTAGAAGCGGTCGACCGCCTGGTCCAGCGGGACCTCGCCGATGTGCGGGTTCGACAGCGTTCTGTGCGCCGTGGCCGGATCGTCGAGGAGTGCCTGCACTCCGTCGCTGTGCACCGTCCAGGCCTTCACCGGGTCGTCGTCCACCGACGGCCCCTTCGGCAGTTCGACCCCGGCGCCCGCCTTCAGGAAGTCGGGGAACCACTCGACCAGGTGACGCACCACGTCCCGGGCGACCCAGCCGTCGCAGGGCGCGGGGTTCTCCCAGGTCCCGGGGCGCACTCCGCGCACCCGTTCGGTGAAGACCTCGGCGACAGTGCGGTGCTCGTCGGCTGCGCTCGTCATGATCTCAAGCCTTCCGTCTCGGTTCTTCTTCAGGCGTTCCCGCTCCGGCGGCCGCCGAGCAGTTCGTCGAGGCGCTCATGCCCCTCGCGGACACCGCGTTGCATACCGCTTCTGATCATCGCGTCGCGGGCCTCGACGGACGCCATGAGCGAGGTGGTGGTGACCCGGGTCCGGCCGCCGAGGTCCTCGAAGAGGGTGGTCTCCAGGCTGACGCCGTCCGGGAAACCGTCGTAGGCGAAGGTCTGCACGATGCGCTCGTCGCGGCGCACCTCGTGGAACACGCCGCGGAAGCCGTACTCCGTCCCGTCCGCCTCGCGATGCGCATAGCGGTACGAGCCACCGGTACGCGCCTCGTACACGTCGATCCGCATGGTCAGCCGACGCGGGCCGAGCCACTGCACGACGAGATCGGGGTCGGTGTACGCCCTGAACACACGCTCCGCGGGGGCGTCGAACTCCCGGGTGATGAGGATGGTGGGCAGCGCCGGGTCGGCCACGATCCGCGTCTCGTGCCGGTCGCTCCGGTGCGCGGTGCTCATGATGCCGCCTCGTTGCCTGAGGTGCCTTCGCCCTGCTGGTCCCCCATCTGTTCGAGGACGGCGTCGAGCCGGCGGAAACGGTCCTCCGCCTCGCGGCGGTAGCGTTCGATCCATCGCGTCATCAGGTCGAAGACCTCGCCTTCGAGGTGGCAGGGCCGACGCTGGGCGTCTCTGCTGCGGCTGACCAGACCGGCGTCCTCCAGCACCCGGATGTGCTTGGACACGGCCTGCACCGTCACGTCGTAGGGCTCGGCCAGTTCGTTGACCGTGGCGTCCCCCGCGGCCAGCCTCGCCACGATGTCGCGCCGCGTCGGGTCGGCCAGGGCCGAGAACACCCGGGACAGCCTCTCGTCGGACACCTCTCACCTCACGTAATCAACCAGTCGGTTGAATAACCGTATGCCCACCCCCCGTCTTAGTCAACCAACTGGTTGGGTACACCTCGCCGGGTCGGCGCTTCGCGCTCCAGCCTCGGCACCCTCGGGTCAGTCCTTCGCGGGTGCCGGCTCCACCACCGTGAACTCGGCGGGCCCTACCGCGAGAGTGCCGTCGGTCAGCGGGCGGCAGCGGATTCCCCCGCCCTCGCGCAGCGCCCGTCGTGAGCCGGGGCCGAGCGTGGTGTCCATCCAGGCGCAGGGCCTGGCCGCGCCGCGCACCGCGAGCAGCACGGGCCCGGTGCCGCAGTCCAGGGAGATCGTCGCCCCGACACAGGCGTCGATGTCCACCCCCCGGAGCAGAACGTTGCGCCGGGTCAGCCGGAGGTCCGCCTCCGCGGCCGCCCCCTGCGGAAAGCGCTCGGCCGCCATGAGGGTGATCGACGCGTTGCGATGGGCCGGACGGTTGAAGTAGCGGTCGCCGACGATCCCGAGTCCGGCACGCACCTGAGCGGTCGCCACCAGTTCCGCGTCGGGCAGCGGGGGCACCCCGTCGCCCGGTCGGCCCTCGAACCGGTGCACGGCCGAGACCAGCAGCTGAAGGACTTCCACACGCACCATCCCGTCGACCCTAAGGGACGTCCGCGTGCGCGGTCCGCGCCGCCGTACGGACGAAGGGCACCGAAGGGGTCGCCTGCCGGACATCCCGCTGACACGGGGACACCCCGCGTGACAGGGTCGGCGGTGATCGAAGACAACAGCGGCAAAGGGGCTTCCGTGGACACGCGAACGTGGGACACGCTGGTCGGCTCGATGAAAAGCGCCTACGTCAAGGGCGTGCGCGAGGGTGCGGCACCCCGGCCGGTCATCATGCCGCTCGTGCGGGGCGAGCTGGTCGGTCTGGTCTGGGTCCGCCCGACCGAGCCCGGGGCCGACGCGCTCACCGGCATCGCGGCGCTGTCGAACATCGCGGCGGCGGCCGGCGCGGACGAGGTCGTGCTGGCCTGGGAGACCCAGGAGGTCGCCACCGCCTGCGAGCTGCCCGTATCCGGCCCCTCCCCGTGCCTGAACATGGTCCGCGCCACCCCGGACGGGCATGTGCTGCACCAGTTCCCCTACACCGAGAAGTCCTCGTCCGCCGGCTCCGGGAACGCGGACGAGGCCGCGACCGCCCTCGACTGGGACCAGGCCCCCGCGCCGCGGCCGGACGGCGAGCTTCCGCCGCCGGTCGAGGCCGCCGTCGCGTACGCGTTCACCCCGATGGAGCTGGACCATCCCAACCCCTTCGGCGTCACCGTCGTCCTGATGGAGGAGGACGGCTACACCGTGCGCCTGTCCGACGGCTTCGACCACTGAGCCCGCACGCCGCGCCCGCAGCGCTCCTGCCCCCTAGGCTGATCGGGCGCGGCACGGCCGCGCGCCCTCAGCGGGCGGTCCGTGATCGCAGCACAGGAGGAACCGTGTCCGGTCAGTTCGAGGCGACAACCGAGATCAACCGCCCCGTCGAGGAGGTGTTCGCCTACCTCGCCGCCGGCACGAACGACCCCAAGTTCAGCCCCAGGGTGCAGGCGATCACGAAGACTCCGGAGGGCCCGACGGCCGTGGGTACCGTCTTCACCAGCACCGTCAAGGACGCCGGGATGAAGACGGGCCGGGAATTCCGCATCACCGAATTCGAACCGTCCCGCCGGATCCGCTGGGCCGAGGTCTCGAAGAACACCGTCATGGCGAAGGAGGGCGGCTACGACCTCGAGTCCACCGGCCCCCGGACCACCCGGGTACGGATCTTCAACGTCCTTGAGGGCCATGGCATCGGCAAACTCCTGGTGGGCTTCGCGCTGAGCGCGGCCCGCAAGGACGCGGACGCCTTCGGCAAGCGGATCAAGGCAGCCGTCGAGGCCTCCTGATCCTGAGGCACAGCGGGAGCGGGGGACGGGGCTACGGGCCACAGGGCCACGGCGCTACGGCACCACGGGGCTACAGGGCTACAGGGCTACAGGGCTACGACGTAGCGGCGCCGCCGACCGGCGCCGCTACGGTTTTCCGGCCCCGGCCCCGGCGTCCCCCGTCGGCCCGGGACGCCGCTCGGCCGAGGCGGACCGGTGGTCCGGGGAGCGCCCGGCGGGTTCCGGCTCGGGGCGTGCCCGCAGCTCGGTGATCACGGACCAGGCGACCGACACCATCGGTACCGCCACGACGGCGCCGGTCACACCGGCCAGGAGGCTCCCCGCGATGACGGAGAGGGCCACGACGACGGGGTGCAGCCGGACGGCCCAGCTCAGGACGAGCGGGTGCAGGACGTGCCCCTCCAGCTGGCCGATGACGACGATCAGGGCGAGCACGATGAGCGCGACGACCGGCCCCCGGGTGGCCAGCGCGACGATGGTGGCCACGGCGAGCGCGACGGGCGAGCCCACCAGGGGGATGAACGCGGCGAAGAACTCCAGCAAGGTGAGCGGCAGCGCGAGTGGTACGCCCAGGAGGTACAGGGCGATGCCGACGAGGATGGCGTTGGTGGCCGCCACGATGATGATGCCGCGCGTGTAGCCGGCGAAGGTCCGCCAGGCCGCGCGCCCGCCGCGGTCCCACGGGTCCCGCGCGCTCTCCGGCATCAGCTCCTGGAACCAGCGCCAGAACCGGTCCCCGGAGCGGATGAAGAACAGCGAGCAGAACAGCGCGAGCACCAGGCCGGTGACGAACTCCACCGCGCGGCCGGCGCCGCTGAGGGCGCTGCTGATCAGTACGGAACGGTGCTCGGAGACGAACGTGGCCACCTTGCCCTGGAGGTTCGACATCACCGCGTGGCTCACATGGAACGGTGAGCCCTCCAGCCAGCGTTCGATCCGCCCCAGACCCCCGGCGAACTCATGGCCCAGCTTGCCGGACTCGCCCGCCACGACACGACCGACCAGCGCCATCACGCCGAGCACCAGCAGGATGCTCACCAGGATGCTGACGATCACCGCCACGGTCCTCGGCATGCGCCGCGCCAGCAGGTCGGCCAGGGGGCGCAGGACCGCCGTCACGACCAGCGCGAGGAACAGGGCCACGGCGACCAGCTGGAGCTTGCCCAGGAGGGCGAAGACCGTATAGGCGACCACACCGATCACGAGCAGCCGCCACGCGTAGGCCGCGGCCACCCGCAGGCCGTGACGCACCAGGGGGCCCTGGTCGTCTCCGGTGCCGTGCCGCCCGTAGGCACCGGCCGTTCGCGCCCGCGTGACCGTCCAGACGCCACGGGAGGAGCGATTCCCCACGACATAGCGCGTCCGGCGCCCGCCGCGGCCCGTGCCGGGCGCGCCGGGCCGCCGGTGAGGACGACGCGATCCGGCGTTCACCTGTGTGCCACCGTTCTCCCGTCGTCGCGCCCACCCGCCACGCGTGCCCGGACGCGCGCCGGCGCCCGACCTCGGGGAAGCGGCCGACCGGTCCCGGGCCGTCGATCACACGGGCGTCCTGGCCAGCCTGGTGTCGCCCACCGCACCCCGCAACCCGAAGGACACCCGGTCCTCGGCCGCGACCGCCACGCCGACGGCGCGGCGCTTCCGGAGACGGCGGCGGCCCGACCGGCCGCCGCCGTCTCCGGCCCGGGGCACTCCCATCAGCCCGCCATCCCTTTAATGTGATTTACGGTATTGCCCCCTATATTGGGTCTGTGATCAGGCGGCTGGACCTACTCGACACCGCTGACGACGGCATCACGGAAAGCGAGGTCTTCCGGCTCGCCCTTCAGCAGTCCATCGCGGAGCTGGGCTGTGTCGGCGGGGCCGTCTACCTGCGGGGCCCCATGTCGGCCCTGCGTCTGGTGTCCTCCACCGGACTGCCGTCGTCGGTCACGCGCGCATGGGAGATCGTCGACCAGGACGGGCCCACGGCGACCGCCCAGGCCGTACGTTCCGGTGAGCGTGTGTGGGTGGCCGCGCTCCCCGGCGACGTGGCCGAACCCAGCGCGCCGCTGCTGTCGCGGTCCGGCTGGTTCTCCGTACCCCTGGCCTACGAGGGCCGTGTCATCGGTGCGATCACCTGTCTCACCGGTGACAACGAGGAGCCCACGTCCGAGCAGTGGACGTTCCTCACCTCGGTGGCCGACTGGACGACGAACCGGCTGAAGAAGATGCCGGCGCCCGAGCGTCTGCGCACCGACCTCGACGCCACCCCGGTCGGCTCGTGGGAGTGGGACGTGCGCACCGGCGAACTGAAGTGGGACCAGGCGGCCATGAAGGTCTACCAGACCGGGCCGGGGGACTTCGCGCCCGGTGTCGAGACCTGGATGAGGGTGGTGCACCCCGACGACCTCGCGACCACCCTGGCCGCCGTCGAACGCACCGTCCGCACCCACGCGCCGTTCGAGGCCGAGTACCGGGTCCGGCGCGGCGACGGGGGCTACACCTGGACCCGCGCGTCCGGTCACGTCGTGCTCGACGACGAGGGCCAGGTCGTGCGCGTCGTCGGCAAGGGCTGGGCGAGCGACGCAGCGCGCTCCACCCGGGACACGCTCAGCCGTGCCCTGCGGCACATGAGCGACGCCTTCCTGTCCGTGGACGACGACTGGCGGATCACCTTCGCCAATCTGGAGGCGGAGCGCATTCTCGGTTCGGCCGACGAGCAGCTCTTCGGCCGGAACCTGTGGCACCTGCCCGCCCTGCGCCATGTGCCCGACCTGGAGGAGCGGTGCCGGCGCGGCGCCGCGCAGTCCACGGCAGCCGGCTTCGACATCACACTGGCCGACACCGGACGCCGCTACGACCTGCGGATCGTCCCCGTCCCCGGCGGCCTCACGGTGTACTTCACCGATGTCACCGATCGCCGCCGCCGTGAGGCCGAGGAGGCGGCGGCCGTCCGAGCCGCCGCCGAGCGCGCGAGCCGGACGGCGGAGCTGACCACACAGCTCGCGGCGGCGACCACCTCCGCGGACGTGGTGACGGCCGTCGCCCAGCGTGTCCTGCCCCCGTTCGGCGCCCAGGGCCTGCTCGTTCTGGTCCTCGAGGACCAGAGGCTGGTGCACATCGGATCCGTCGGCTATCCGGCCCCCTTCCTGCAGCACATGCAAGGAGCCCACGGCAGGGACCTGTCGGACGCCGGTGCCGCCGGGCAGGCGATCCTGACCGGCGAACCCGTCTTCTGCGCGTCGCGCGAGGAATGGGTCACGGCCTTCCCCGACGCCGGCAGCCTGCCTCCGACCGACAAAGAGGCCTGGGCTTTCCTCCCCCTGACGACCTCCGGCCACACCTTCGGCGTGTGTGTCATCGCCTTCGACACCGCCCGGCACCTCACGGCCGAGGAACGCACGCTCCTCATCACCATCAGCGCCCTGGTGGCGCACGCGCTGGAGCGGGCCCGGCTCTACGAGGCCGAGCTCACCCGCTCCGAGGAACTCCAGCAGGCGCTGCTGCCCCGTGAGCTCCCCACCGTGCCCGAGGCGACCGTGACGGCGCGCTATCTGCCGGCCGGGGAGACCTCCGACGTGGGCGGGGACTGGTACGACCTGATCCCGCTGTCCGCGGGGCAGGTGGCCCTGGTCGTCGGTGACGTGATGGGCCACGGGCTGTCCGAGGCCGCGACCATGGGGCGCCTGCGCACCGCGCTGCACACGCTCGCGGCCCTGGAACTGCCTCCCGACGAGATCATGGGCCACCTCAACGACATCGTGGGCGGCCTGGGCGACCACGCGTACGCGACCTGCCTGTACGCGCTGTACGACTCCACCGACGGATCGTGCACCATGGTGCGGGCGGGCCATCCGCCGCCGCTCGTCGTCCGGCCGGACGGAAGCGCCCACTTTCCCGAGGTCGCCGTCAACCCTCCCCTGGGCGCCGCGTTCCCGCCGTTCGAGACGACACAGCTGCAACTGCCGGCGGAGAGCCTTCTGGTCCTCTACACCGACGGGCTCGTGGAGTCACCGCAGCGGGAGATCGACCAGGGCATGGCCCAGCTCGCCGGTCTGCTCGGGGGTGAAGCCGGTTCTCCCGATCTGGAGGTCCTGTGCGACTCCGTGACCGCGGGGCTGCTCCCGGGTGGGCCCACGGCCGACGACGCCGCCCTGCTGATCGCGCGCCTGCACCACGTGGCCGACCGGCAGGTGGCGTCCTGGGCGCTGTCGGAGGGCCCGGAGGCCGCGGGTGAGGCCCGTCGCCATGTACGGGAGCAGCTCGCCCGATGGCATCTGGACGACCTGGTCATGACGACGGAACTGCTGGCCAGCGAGCTCGTCGGGAACGTCATCCGGCACGCCGGCGGCCCCATCGGTCTTCGCCTCCTGTGCAGCGGAACGCTCGTCTGCGAGGTGTCCGACGCGAGTCTGACGATGCCCCGTATCCGGCGGGCCACGGACACCGACGAGGGGGGCCGCGGGCTCCAGCTCATCAACGCCCTCTGCGAGCGCTGGGGCAGCCGCTACACCCCGGAGGGCAAGGCCATCTGGACCGAGCAGGCCCTTCCCGACGCGGCGGAACCGGCGGACGAGGACCGGCCGGCCGGGTCCTCGGGCCCTCCGTCCTGAGACGCCGGACCTGGACGGTCTCGGCTCCGGGAAACGGCCGGTGCGGCCCGTGAACGCCCCTCGCCCGCATGGTTGTTGCCCCCGTGGGCAGCGCATCGGCCGCGCC
This sequence comes from Streptomyces sp. NBC_00328, assembly GCF_036139655.1. Taxonomy (NCBI): domain Bacteria; kingdom Bacillati; phylum Actinomycetota; class Actinomycetes; order Kitasatosporales; family Streptomycetaceae; genus Streptomyces; species Streptomyces sp. NBC_00328. The sequence goes on along the minus strand of NZ_CP108013.1, from coordinate 8,992,799 downwards.
ACGGGGGCAACTACGGATGTGCCGCGCTCAACTGCGCGCGAAGGCCAGCAGGTCGGCGTTGAACACCTCGGCGAACTTCGGCACCATGGCGAGGCCGTGGGGAGCGCCCGGGTACACCTTGTAGACCGCGTCCTTGACGAGCTTCGAGGACTTGTCCCCGGAGGCCACGATGGGAACGATCTGGTCGTCGTCGCCGTGCACGATGAGGGTGGGGACGTCGATCTTCTTGAGGTCCTCGGTGAGATCGGTCTCGGAGAACGCCTTGACGCAGTCGTAGGCGCCCTTGATGCCCACGGTCATGCCCCACAGCCAGAACTCGTCGCGCGTTCCCTGGGTGACGGTCGATCCGTCACGGTTGGCGCCGTAGAACGCGGCGCTGAGGTCCTTGTAGTACTGCGACCGGTCGGTCTCGACGCCCTTGCGGATCTCGTCGAACACCTCGACCGGCAGACCTTCGGGATTCTCCGCCGTCTTGAGCATGAGCGGTGGGATCGCGCCGACCAGGACCGCCTTGGCCACCCGGCGGGTGCCGTGCCGGCCGATGTAGCGGGTGACCTCGCCACCGCCGGTCGAATGACCGACCAGGATGACGTCCCGGAGGTCGAGTGCTTCGATGACCGCCGCCAGGTCGTCGGCGTAGGTGTCGAGGTTGTTGCCGTCCCAGGGCTGGCCGGAGCGTCCGCCACCGCGCCGGTCGTGGGCGATGGCCCGGAAGCCGTTGTCCGCCATCACCTTCATCTGGGCGTCCCAGGCGTCCGCGGTCAGTGGCCAGCCGTGCGAGAAGACGACCGGCTGACCCGATCCCCAGTCCTTGTAGAAGATCTGCGTGCCGTCCTCGGCCGTGGCGAAGGGCATGTACGGGTCCTCTCGAATCTGGTCCGGAATTCCGCGCTTCGGGCGCTGTCGCTTCGGTTCCGCCGCCGACGCCGTCGGCGTCGCGCGCGGCCGGCCCCTGTCCTGTCGGGCCATGTGGCATCGGCGGCATCGGTGACGCGTACGGCGGAGACTCCCCCGCGACAGCCCTCGGGTCCTGCCCGCCACCAGCTTCCGTGCCAGGCCGCACCGAGCGGCGGACGCACGAGGGTGACAGGACGATCGGCAGCACGAAATGACTGGAATGAGCATGTTGTCCAGATCACACTAGCCCAGGCGCCACACCGCGTCGCGGCGGACGGACACCGGGGCCGAGCCCCCGCACGCCGCTGCGACGGGAGCAGGACCCCCGCTCGCCGTCACGTCGCGGCTCCGCCCTCGCCGGGTCCGCCGCCCTGCCCGAAGAGGCCGCGGGCCACCACGCCCCGGGTGGAGAAGGTGACGGGTTCACCCGGCAGGAAGTCTCCCGGCGGGATCCCGGGGTGATGTCCGTCGCGGGGTGACGACTGCCCGGAGCGGGGACCGAGGGCCAGCCGGGAGACGATGCGGTAGCGGTCCCCGCGGTAGATCGAGTGGACGTACTCCACCGGCCGGCCCGAGGCGTCCGAGGTGAGGCGCTCGAACAGCAGCGCCGGGGACAGCTCCGGCACGTCGAGCAGGCCCGCCTCGTCGCGGGTCAGGACCGTGGGCTCGATCGACTGGACCGCCTCGCCGACCTGGATCCCGTGCCGTTCGCCGAGGTGCTCGTACAGGTCGCCGTTCTCCAGTTCGTCACTGGTCAGGTCGGGCACGAGGCCGGCGGGGACGTGCAGGTACTCGATGGCCATGGGCGAGCCGTCGACGAGGCGGAGCCGTGCCACGTACCGGATGTCGGCAGCGGGAGAGACGCGCAGCCTGCGGCCCACCCGGGCACCGGCGGACACCGTGCTGAACTCCAGGATCCTGCTGGTCCATGTACCCGCGGCCCGGGGCAGGCTGAACGTCCGCCGGTCCGGGACGAGTTCCTGCGTGATCTTCTCAGCGGCCACGAACATGCCCCGTCCGTGTTCACGCACCAGGAGCCCGGCCACCACGAGTTGGTCCACGGCCGCCCGCAAGGTGGGTCGGGACACCCCGAGTTGGGCGCAGAGCGTGCGCTCGGAGGGGATGGCGTCGCCGGGACGGCGTTCCTCGATGAGTTCGAGGATCGTGTCCCGGACCCTTTCCCGCTTGAGTACCGCGCGGGAGGCGGCGGAATCGATCTCCATGCGGGACCTCTCTCGTCGTCGGTGCCGGCCAACTGGTATGGCCCCTGACCCTAACTGGTCCGCCGATTCCCGTGAATTGGTTCCGGCCCGTTTGACCCAACGGTGACGCACACCGCCCTCTTCAGCCAACTTCCCTTGAATACAAGGGGGTTGACGGACGCATTGGTCTATGCCACTTTTCAGGCGACGTCAACTGGTAAGGCCGACCGGCCAACTGGTCAAGCACGGCATGACTCCACGTGTTCCTGAGCACCCCCACCTCCCGCGCCCCGCGGGAGCCCACCGGAAGGAACTCACATGAGAAACCGCCCGTCCACAGGCCGCCGCCGCGTGGCCCTCGCCCTGTCGGCCCTCCTGGGCGGCACCGCCCTGGTGGCCGTTCCGATGTCCGCCCCCGCCGCCGCGGCCGGAGGCCTCGCCGTCCAGTACCGCACCAGCGCGAGCGGTGCCACCGCCGACCAGAGCGAGCCCTGGTTCAAGGTGCGCAACACCGGCTCGGCGTCGGTGCAGTTGAGCCAGGTGAGGATCCGCTACTACTTCAAGGCGGACTCGGCGGGCGCCGCCTACCGCTTCGCCTGTTCCTGGGCCGTCAAGGGATGCGCGAACATCACCGGCACGTTCGGCACACTGGCCCACCCCACCGGAACCGCGGACAGGTACCTGGAGATCGGCTTCACCTCCACGGCCGGCGCGCTGGCTCCGGGTGCCGACACCGGCGACATGCAACTGCGCTTCTACCAGTCCAGCTGGCAGTCCGTGAACCAGGCGGACGACTACTCCTTCAACGGGGCGCAGACCTCGTACGCGGACTGGAGCAAGGTCACCGCCCAGCTCGCCGGAACCACCGTGTGGGGCACGGCGCCCGCGGGCAACGACCCCACGGATCCGACCGACCCCACCGATCCGACCGACCCGCCCGGCGGCGGCCAGGCGCTGTTCGACGACTTCACCTACTCGTCGTACACCGACCCCGCGATCTCCGCGCACGGCTGGAACGTCCGCTCGAACTCCGGCGGTCCCGGGGTTCCCGGCGCGACCTGGGACCCCTCCAAGGTGACGTTCCCCGTCGTGTCGGGCAACACGGTGATGAACCTCCGGACGTCGACCTCGGGCACCGCCGAGTCCACCCGGCAGACCGAGGTCGTCTCCAGGAGCACGAAGTTCAGGAACGGCACCTACGCGGCGCGGGTGAGGTTCTCCGACGCTCCCGAGTCCGGCCCCGACGGCGATCACCTCGTGCAGACGTTCTTCACCATCAACGACCTCACGGCGCCGATGGCCGACGACTACGCCGAGTACGACTTCGAGTATCTGCCCAACGGCGGCTGGGGCGAGCCGGGCAACATCCTCTACACGACCTCCTGGGAGACGTACAACCCCGATCCCTGGCAGGCCGTCAACCAGCACACCGAGGCGCGCCAGAGCTACGCCGGCTGGCACGACCTGGTCCTGACCATCGACAGCGGCAGCATCAAGTACTACATCGACGGACAGCTGTTCGGCACCCACGACGCCCAGTACCTGCCCGAGCGGCCCATGTCGATCAACTTCAACCAGTGGCTGATCGACCTCGCCGGGCAGACCTCGACCGGGGCCCGCGCCTACAACGAACAGGTCGACTACGTCCTGCACGTCAAGGACCAGGTCCTCTCCCCGGCCCAGGCCGCCTCGAAGGTGGCCGCCTACCGCGGTGCCGGAACCGCGTTCGTGGACGAGGTACCGGCTCCCTGACGCGGCCTGTCCGCAGGGCCTGTCGGCGAGCGTACGGGCGCTCGCCGACAGGGAGGTTCACACGGCGGGTGCGCCGACCGGAACCGGTCAGCCGCGGTGGCCCGCTCCCCGGCTCAGCCCGGCCAGCACCGCGCGCGCCATGGCCTCCTGGCCCTTGGCGTTGGGGTGGGCCGGAGCCGCGGGCGAGGTCGGGCGCAGCGGCTCGATCCAGCGGTCGGCGGGCGCCTTGCACATGTCGTGGCCCACGGTGGGCCTGTAGGTGTCCACGTACTCGGCCCGGTTCAGGAAGGCCACGGTGCGGAGCATCAGGTTGAGCCGCTTGCCGGTGTCGCGCAGATAGGGGAAGTCCTTGGCGGCGAACGGCACCGTCGGGTAGCAGCCGCTGCCGTCGTCGGGCAGCAGGTCGGGGTAGCCGACGACGACCACGCGGGCGTGCGGCGCCCTGGCGTGTATCTCCCGCAGCACCCGGGCGACCTTGGGAGCCGTCTGGAGGATGTTCACGGTGAGCTGGTCGTAGCCCGCGGCGCCGTAGTACTGCTGACAGGGGTTGCCCGCGAGGTCCTTCGAACTGAGCCCGGCACAGGTGGAGATGATCGGGCCGAAGCCCATGTCGTTGCCGCCGATCTGCAGGGTCACCAGGTCGGTGCCGTGCTTCACCGCGTCGAGCTGGGGTCCGTTGGTCCCCTGCGCCTTCCACATCTCGTCGGTCTTCGCGCCGGAGCAACTGACGTCCGTGAACGAGGCGACCTTGCGGGCGGCCGCGGTGATCGAGGGGTAGTTGTGGTCGGAGCGCGCGCAGTTCGCGTCGACCTGCTGAGGGATCAGGGGCCCGGAGGTGTACGAGTCGCCGAGCGCGACGTAGTCCACGCCATGCGCCGTGTGCCCTTCGCCCGCTTCGGCGGGGGCCGCCGCCGCGACGCCGGCGACGAGCGCGCAGCTGCTCAGCGCGGCCCCCAGCGCCAGGGCGCCCCGTCGCCTGGGACCGGCGTTTTCCGGACGCGTGTGATCGTTCATCGTGCCCCTCCCCTGAAGCCATGACAGCCTGCTGAACGGGTACCGGCGTGCCGCGGCGCACGGGTTTCGCGGCGCCGCGGCAGGCCGGACGGCTCCTGCCCGGCAGACCCAACCTGGTCTGTATACCGGCCGGTAGGCCGCCGGAACAGGGGTTGATCGCCCTCCACTTGTCCAACTCTCGTCCCCCGCGCACCGGTTCACCGTGTGTGCGTACGCTCGATGAGCACGGGGTGACGCTGGGCGACGGATCGCGCCGGCCGGGATGGTCCCGCGCGGCCTACGGCGTGGGTGCCTGCCGCGCGGACGCGCCGGGGGCGGCGTCGCCGAACCGGATGGTGAAGTCGTCCAGGGTCAGGCTGAGCAGGGGCGGGCGGCGGCCCAACTCCCCCAGCGGGCCGTCCTCTTGCGCGCTCCAGCGGGCCCGTGCCGTTCGGACGGCGGAGCGCGAGCGGACGGAGCTGGTCTTCAGCGTGCCGTCGAGGGTCTGCGTGACGCGATAGGTGAGGGGCCAGCGGCCCGGCAGCCGGCGGCCGGGTTCGAAGGACGCGGTGGCCAGGACGCCCTTGTCCGTCGACGCGCCGGCCCGGACGCCGGCGGCCCGGTCGATGTCGAAGTCCGCCATCTCCTTGGGGATGCCCCACAGTTCCCTGCCGCCGGCCATCGAGGCGGCGCTGTCCACCCAGATGTCGGTGACGCAGACCCGCGGGCGGCGGCCGTCCCGTACGAGGACGGCCCGGAGCAGTTCGTTGTAGTGCAGGACGCTGTCGTTCTCGTAGACGACCCAGGCGGCGCCGACCGCACCGCGCCCGGCGATGGTGACCGGCCGGGTGCCGTCCGCCACCGGGGGCAGTTCGCGGGCCGGCACCAGCCACAGCGACAGATACATCTGGCCCGCCAGGTGCCAGGGTTCCTCGGGGTAGGGCGTCACGGGGTGTCCTTTCCGGTGGGGGGTTCCAGCGGCAGTGCCGCCGGTGCGCCCGTGGGCACGGCGGGGTTCCTCGGCGCTACCGGCCGCACCCGGCGGTAGGGCAGACCGGGTTCGGGCCGGGGGTCCGCCTCGCCCTGGTTGGGCCACAGGGCGACGGCCCGCTCGGCCAGGGCGGTGATGGTGAGGGAGGGGTTCACACCGAGGTTCGCCGAGATCGTGGAGCCGTCGATGACGTGCAGGCCCGGATGCCCGTGCAGCCGGTGGTAGGGGTCGACGACACCGGTCTCGGGGTTCTCGCCGACGGTGCATCCGCCGATGAGGTGTCCGGTGGTGGGGATGTCGAACAGATCACCCCAGGTGCCGCAGGCCTGGCCGCCGATGCGCTCGGCCGCCGTGCGGGCCGCCCGGTGTCCGGCGGGTATCCAGGACGGGTTGGGGGTGCCCTCGCCGGGGCGGCTGGTCAGCCGCCTGCGCCCGGTCAGGGTGCGGCGGAGGTACGTCGTCACGGAGTTGTCGAGGGTCTGCATGACCAGCAGGACGACGGTCTGCTGGGACCAGCGGCGCGGGTTGTGCAGGCTGGGCAGGTCGCGCAGGTTGCGTGCCATCGCGACCAGTCCGGTGAGCAGCCGGGAGCGGCCGCGGACGGGGTCGACGAGCAGGGCGCCGAGCAGCCCGAGCAGATTGCTCCCGCGGCCGTAGCGGACGGCCTCGACGTGTGTGTTCTCGTCGAGGTGCACGGAGGAGGTGATGGCGACGCCGCGGCTGAAGTCCGCGGCCTTGTCCCTCGACCGGACGCCGAGGATGGCCTCGGAGTTGGTGCGGGTCAGCCGGCCGAGGCGGGGCGACACCCGCGGCAGGGAACCGCCCTCCCGCAGCCGGTGCAGCAGCCGCTGGGTGCCGAGGGCGCCCGCCGCGAAGACGACGTGCCGGGCGGTCAGGGTCCGTACGCGGCGACGCGGGCCTGCGCCGGTGCGTACCGAGGTGACGGCCCAGCCCTCACCGTGCGGGGTGACGTCGGTGACCGTGCGCAGGGCCAGCACCTCGGCGCCGGCGCGTTCGGCCAGGCCCAGGTAGTTCTTGGGCAGGGTGTTCTTCGCGTTGTGCCGGCAGCCCGTCATGCACGCGCCGCAGTGCAGACAGGCGTTGCGGTCCGGCCCCGCGCCGCCGAACCAGGGGTCCGCGACGCGGGCGCCGGGTGCCGTGCCGGGCGGCCCGAAGTACACGCCGACCGGCACGGTCCTGAAGGTGTCCGCGCGGCCGAGGTCGTCCGCGGTGTCCTTCAGGAGCCGGTCGGCTTCGGTGAACAGGGGGTTGTCGGTGACGCCGAGCATGCGGCGGGCCTGGGCGTAGTAGGGCGCGAGTTCGCCGCGCCAGTCGGTGATGGCGGCCCACGGCGAGCCCTCGTAGAAGGCCTCGGGCGGCTCGTAGAGCGTGTTGGCGTAGCCGAGGGAGCCGCCGCCGACGCCCGCGCCGGTGAGGACGAGGACATCGCCGAGCAGCGTCATGCGCAGGATGCCCGTGCAGCCGAGGCGGGGGGCGAAGAGGTAGTCGCGCACGTGCCAGGAGGTTCGGGGGAAGTCGCCGTCGGCGAAGCGGCGTCCGGCCTCCAGGATCCCGACGCGGTACCCCTTCTCGGTGAGGCGCAGCGCGGTGACGCTGCCGCCGAATCCGGAGCCGATGACGAGTACGTCGTAGTCGGGTGTGTCCATCAGGGCCCCTTCGGTACGAAGTCGGCGAGGACCGGGCCGATCAGGCGGGTGATGTTCGCCCGGCGGACTTCCGGGTGTTCGCCCGCGAGGCGCACCGGTCCTTCGAGGCCCAGGGTGTGGGCCGCGAGCGCGAGGTGCGGCAGGAGGACGAGCAGCAGGGACAGCAGGGCGTCGACGTCGGCCCCCTTGCGCAGGTCGCCGGTCTCGACGGCCCGCTCGACCAGGGGGCGCAGACCGGCGAGGTACATGTCCTGCACCGGGGCGCGTACGGCGTTGCGGACGGCCGGGTCGAGCTCCATGTTGGTGGCCGCGGTGACCCCTCGTTCCAGCGGGTGGCCGGCGAAGTAGTCGAACCACGCCTCCAGGGCGTCGGTGAGATGGCGGGAGAACTCCGTGGAGCCGTCGTATCCGTCGAGCCAGGGCCGCATGGCGGCGTAGACGCGCAGGGAGGTCTGCTCGGCGACGTAGGCGAACAGGTCGAGCTTGCCCTCGAAGTACTGGAACAGCGAGCCCTTGGCCACGCCGGCCTCGCGGGCGATGACGTTGAGGCTCCCGGTGGAGTAGCCGTGGGTGCCGAACTCGTCCATCGCGGCGACCAGGACCCGTTCGCGCCGTACGGGTGACAGCCGGGTCCAGGTGGAAGTGGGCATGCGTGCTCCTGCGTATGACCGGGCGGTCATGTGACCGCCCGGTCATCGTCGGCGCGGTGGACGCGCCCTGTCAACGAGTCCGGCAGGAAAGGGAGTCGGCGGGCAAGGATCGCGGGGCCGGCACCGTCGGTCCTTCGCATGCCCGAACTCCCGCTCTCGTCAGGGTCATTGACACGGCGGCCCGACGGACAGCAGCCTGTGACCGCCCGGTCATGTGACCGGGTGGTCACCGATGTGGGGTCAGGAAGGGGCGGCCATGGACAGGGTCTGTGTGATCGGGGCGGGCTCGTCCGGGATCGCCGCCTGCCAGGTGCTGGCGGAGCGCGGGATCGCGTACGACTGCTACGAGACCGGCTCGGAGGTCGGCGGCAACTGGCGTTATCTGAACGACAACGGGATGTCGTCCGCGTACCGCTCGCTGCACATCAACACCTCGCGCCAGATCATGGAGTACGCGAGCCTCCCCATGCCGGAGGACTGTCCGGTCTATCCCAGCCACTTCCACATCGCCCGGTACTTCGACACCTTCGTGGACCACTTCGGGCTGCGGGCGTCGATCGCGTTCCGCACCGAGGTGGTGCGCGCCGAACCGCTGCCCGGCGGAAAGTGGGGCGTCACGACCCGCCGCCTGGACTCGGGTGAGACCGCCGAACGGGTCTACGGTGCCGTCCTGGTCGCCAACGGTCATCACTGGAAGGCCCGTTGGCCCCGGCCGTCCCTTCCTGGAGCCGAGGAGTTCACCGGCTCGCAGACGCACTCGCACGACTACCGGACACCGGAGCCCTTCGCCGACAAGCGCGTCCTCGTCCTCGGCATCGGCAACTCGGCCTGCGACATCGCGGTGGAGACCTCACGGGTGTCCCGGCGTACGGTCCTCGCCATGCGCCGCGGTGCGCACATCCTGCCCAAATACCTCTTCGGCGTACCCACCGACCATCTCACCGGCTCCTGGCTGTCACGGGCCCCGCTGTCCGTTCAGGAACAAGGCCTGCGGCTTCTGCTGCGGCTCAGCCGGGGCCGGCTGAAGGACTACGGGCTGCCGACGCCCCGGCACCGCGTGCTGGGCGCCCACCCCACCATCTCCGACGACCTGCTCTCGCGCCTCGGCCACGGCGACCTCACGGTGAGACCCGCTCCCGTGCGGCTGGAGGGCGACCGGGTGACGTTCGAGGACGGAAGCGAGGAGGTGATCGACGCGATCGTCTACTGCACGGGCTACGACATCGCGTTCCCGTTCCTCAAGGACGAGGTGATCGATCCGTCCGGCAACGACATCGAGCTCTACCACCGGGTGGTCGCGCCGGACCGTCCCGGCCTCTACTTCATCGGACTGGTCCAGCCCCTCGGAGCGATCATGCCGCTCGCGGAGGCGCAGGCGCACTGGGTGGCCGATCTCCTTCAGGGCCGCTGCGCGCTGCCCGGACCCGAGCGGATGCGCCAGGAGGCCGGCGCGTACCGCGCGAGGCTGGCACACCGCTACGTCACCTCGACCCGGCACACCATCCAGGTGGACGCGCAGGCCTATCTCCGGGAACTGCGGACGGAACGGCGCAGGGGCGCGGCCCGGGTCCGGCGGGGGACCACCGGCCGCTGAGAGAGCCACGCGCCAAGCAGCCCACAACCCCGTCCACGTCCCCGCCCGGCGAGGCATCGTCGACGCACGCCCACACCTCGGCCTCACCCCGCGTGATCCAGATCACGTGACATCGGTGCATAGCAGGGCGCCCCCCAGCGTCTTTCCCCAGGTGTACGAGCCGGCAAGTGCGGGGACGGTGCGGATGGAACAGGCAAGAGCCGAAGGGACCGACGGCTTCGACGGGTTCGTCGCGGCCCGTTGGTCGGCGTTGTTCCACCTCGCGCGCCTATTCTGCGCCGGCGACCGGCACCGCGCCGAGGATCTGCTCCAGGAGGCCCTGGTCAAACTCTGGTTCGCCTGGCCGAAGGTGGCCGACGAGGCGCCCGAGGCGTACGTACGGAAAGTCCTGGCCCGCGCCGCCGCCCGCTCCGCACGGCGGCGGTGGTGGGGCGAACGCCCCGTGGAGGCGCTGCCGGACGTCGCGCTCACCGGCGACGAGTCCGCGGCCGTGGTGGAGCGCTCGCGCCTCGAAGCGGCCCTCGCCCAACTGCCGCCCCGGCAACGGGCGGCCGTGGTACTGCGCTACTACCAGGACCTGCCCGAGAAACAGGTCGCGGAGGTCCTGGGCTGCCCGCTGGGCACCGCCCGTTCCCACGCGTCACGCGGTGTGGCGCGACTGCGCCAGATCCTGGCGGATGTCATCGAGCCGGTGGGGTGAAGAGAAGAATGGACCAATTCGAGCGGGAGTTGGCGCGGATGATGCGCGACGCCCAGGAACAGACCCCCTTCGAGCCCGCACAGCAGAACAGCCTCCGGGAGGGCGTCCGCGTCCGCCGCCGGATCCGCGCGGCGCAGAAGGCGGCGAGCTGCGTCCTGGCCGCCGCCGGGATCTGCGTCGGCGTGTTCCTGCTGCCGCACGCCCCGGACCGCGACCGCCCCCTGGGTCCCGTGCCGCGGCCCACGACCACCCCCACCTCCCCGTACGTGACCCCGTCACCGACCCCGTCGTCCAGCGGGACACCCAGCGAGTCGGCCACCGGCACGGCCGAGAACACCACCGGGACCTCCGGTCCTCCCGAGACGCCCACCACGACGGAGAGTTCGACCTCGGTCGCCTCCGAACCCGGCGACACGGCCACAGCCACGACCCGCGCGCCCGCCACCCAGCCGGCGACGCCGAGCCGGACCCCGACGTCCTCGCCGCCTCCGTCGCACCTCGAACCCTCGTCGTCGGACGGGACAAACACCGGTTAGTCCCGGCACCAGCTCCGCCGGCGCAGTCCCCGGCCGCACAACTCCCCATCCGCACCCCCGTCGACGCGGTTCGGCCGCGAGCGTCTCCGACCTGCCCCACGACAGCACACAGAACAGGACACACCATGACGAAGGCATTGCGGTCCGCACCCACGGGCTTCCAGGGTTTCGCGGATTCCGAAGGCCGCGAGAGCGTGGAGAACTTCGGGGAACACGACAGCGGGCCGCCCTGGGAACGACGGCCGGGCGAGCGAAGGTCCGCGGAAGGGATTCCCCTCGACCGCCCGCCCGCCGACCGCGTGCTCGTGGACCGCCTGCCCGTCCGGCTTCCCCTGCCGGCGGACCACACCGAACCCGTTCTCGACGTGGTCGTCCCCGTGTTCAACGAGGAGACCGACCTGGAACCGAGCGTGCGTCGCCTGCACGCCCATCTGCGCGAGACGTTCCCGTACCCGTTCCGCATCACCGTCGCCGACAACGCGAGCACCGACGCCACCCCGCGGATAGCCGCCCGGCTGGCCGCCGACCTGCCCGAGGCGACGTGGATACGCCTCGACGAGAAGGGGCGCGGCCGGGCTCTGCGCGCCGCGTGGTCGGGCTCGAACGCGCCGGTGCTCGCCTATCTGGACGTCGACCTGTCCACCGAGCTGAACGCGCTCCTGCCGCTCGTCGCCCCGCTGATATCCGGGCACTCCGACATCGCCATCGGCACCCGGCTGGCCCGCGGCTCCCGGGTGACCCGCGGCCCCCGACGAGAGATCATCTCCCGCTGCTACAACGCCCTGCTGCGCTCCGCCCTCGCCGTCGGCTTCTCCGACGCGCAGTGCGGCTTCAAGGCCGTCCGCCGCGATGTCGCCGAGCGCCTGCTGCCGCTGGTGGAGGACTCGGGCTGGTTCTTCGACACCGAGCTGCTGGTGATCGCCGAGCGCGCCGGGCTGCGGATCCACGAGGTACCCGTCGACTGGGTGGACGACCCCGACAGCCGGGTCGATCTGTTCTCGACCGCCATCGCCGACCTGCGGGGCATCGCGAGGATCGGCCGTGCGCTGGCCCGTGGCACGCTGCCCATGGCGCGGCTCGGACGCGACTCCGAGAGCGCGCCGCGGACCTCCCTGACCGCTCAGCTGCTGCGGTTCGCCGCGGTGGGCGCGGTCAGCACGATCGGGTACGTCCTCCTGTACGCGGCTCTGCGCCCGGTGACGGACCCTCAGTCCGCCAACGCCTGGGCGCTGCTGGTCTGCGCCGTCGCCAACACGGCCGCCAACCGCCGGCTCACCTTCGGTCTGCGCGGCCGGGGCGGAGCCCTGCGCCACCAGGCCAAGGGGCTGGCCGTCTTCGGCCTCGGACTCGCGCTCACCAGCGGCTCACTGGCCGCGCTGCACCACTGGACGCACACACCGGGACGCTCCACCGAGGTCGTGGTCCTCGTCACCGCCAACCTGGCGGCGACACTGCTGCGGTTCCTGCTCCTGCGCACCTGGGTGTTCGCCACCGCCGCCCAGGGCGACGGCACGGGAAGCGGGCCGCGATGAACGGGCCCGGTCTCACGGCCGCCTCGGCACCCCAGGGCAACAGGCCCCGCAGCGCGGTCCGTTGGCCCACGATCACACGGCCGGACGGCACGGACCGGGACAGTACGACCCCGGACGGCACGAGCCGGGGCGGCACCGGCCCGGACGGCGGCCCCGCCCGGCGGCAGCGGCTGTGCCGGGCGGCGAAGCGGTACGGTCCGGTCCTCGCCCTGTACGGCACGATGAAACTCGTCGGCTTCTGCGTCTTCATGTACCTGCTCGACTCCTCCGGCGACTTCCGCCGGAAGAACCCCCGCTTCGGGGGCGGCGCCCACGCCTGGGACGTCCTGGCCACCTGGGACGGCTGGTGGTACCAGCAGATCGCCGCGCACGGCTACCACCCCGCCCTCGTACCGGTGCGCGGCGCCACCGGCCTGATCACCCTCGAAGGCAACTCCGCCGCGTTCTTCCCCCTGTACCCCGCCCTGATGCGCCTGGTCTCCTCCTGCACCGGGCTCGGTCTGCTCGGCGCGGGCCTGGTGGTCTCCGTCGCCGCCTCGTTCCTGGCCGCCCTGGCCATCTACGCCGTGACCGCCCACATCAGCGGGCGGCGCGCCGGGCTGGCCGCCGCCGGGCTGTGGGCCGTGTGGCCCGGATCCGGTGTGGAGTGGTCCGGCTACTCGGAGTCCCTCTACGTCGCCCTCGCCGCCTGGGCCTGCTACGCCGTCATGCGCCGCAACTGGCTCACCGCGGGCCTGCTGACCTGCGCCGCGGGCCTCACCCGGCCGACGGCCACCGCGCTGATCGGGGCACTCGCCCTGGTCGCGCTCGTGGACCTGGTCCGGCACCGGCGCGCGCTGCGCCGCCTGGGCGACCGCCCCGTCCCGCAATGGGCGCGGCCCCGGGACGCGGTCCTGCGCCCGGTGGCGGCCGTCCTGATCGCCCCCATCGGTCTGGCCGGCTACCTCGGCTGGGTGGGACACCGGATGGGCGACTACGGCGGGTACTTCACGCTCCAGGACAAGGCCTGGGCCCACTCGTTCGACTACGGCCGCCACACCGTCAAGGTGCTCTCGTCCCTGATGGTCGGCCACTACGACTACCTCTTCGCCTACCCCCACGAAGACGTCATCGCCGCCGGCACCGTCCTGCTGGCCCTGATCACCCTGCCCCTACTGTTCCGGCTGCGCCCACCGCTCGTGCTGACCGTCAGCACCCTGCTGACCATGGCACTCGTCCTGGGCAGCCAGCAGATCTTCGGCAACGTGTCCCGCTACCTGCTCCCGGCCTTCCCGCTCCTCATCCCCTGCGCCACCGCCATGCGCCGGCTCAGCCTTCCGGTCCTGTGCGCGATCCTCACGATCGCGGCACTCGCCTCGGGCTCCTACGCCGGGTACGTCCTGTTCGAGGTCGGCATTCCATGACGGAACGTGCCCCGCACCGGATCCTCGGCGCGGGGCACGTTCCCGGCGTGGCGGGTGTCAGGCGTTCTTGGGCGCCGCCTGCTGCACGACCTCGAACGACCAGACGGAGGATCCGCTCGCGGCGGGCTTCGGACGGTCGCCGCCGCCCTGGTGGGCCGCCTTCATGGGGCCCTCCATCCACGCCTGGAACGAGGCCTCGTCACGCCAGCGCGTGTACACCAGGTAGTCGTCGGTGCCCTCGACGGGGCGGAGAAGCTCGAACCACTCGAAGCCGTCGGAACTCTCCACGGCGCCGGCGCGCGAGGCGAAGCGCTTCTCGAGGGTTTCCCGCTGTTCGGCTGGGACGGTCAGGACGTTGATCTTGACTACGCTCATGCGTCCATCCTGCCGCACCGCGGTCGGCGCACGGGTCAGGGGCCGCCCGGTGCCCCGATCGGACGGCCCCTGCCTCGGCTCCGGCTCAGCCGGCCGTGAGAAGCCCGAGTGTGTCGATGACGCGGTTGGAGAAGCCCCACTCGTTGTCGTACCAGGCGACCACCTTGATGTGGCGGCCGTCGACGCGGGTGAGGGCCGAGTCGAAGATCGACGAGGCCGGGTTGCCCGTGATGTCGGACGAGACGAGCGCGTCCTCCGAGTATTCGAGGACGCCGGCGAGCGGGCCCTCGGCCGCGGCGCGGTAGGCCGCGAGGACCTCGTCGCGGGTCACGTCACGGGCCACGGTGGTGTTGAGCTCGACGATCGAGCCCACCGGCACCGGCACCCGGATCGAGTCGCCCGACAGCTTGCCGTCGAGGTTCGGCAGCACCAGGCCGATCGCCTTGGCGGCACCGGTCGTGGTCGGCACGATGTTGACGGCGGCGGCACGGGCCCGCCGGGCGTCGCGGTGCGGGCCGTCCTGAAGGTTCTGCTCCTGGGTATACGCGTGCACCGTCGTCATGAAGCCGTGCTCGATGCCGGCGAGATCGTCGAGCACGGCGGCCAGCGGGGCGAGCGCGTTGGTCGTGCACGACGCGTTCGAGACGATCGTGTGCAGGGCCGGGTCGTAGGCGTCGTTGTTGACACCGAACGCGAGCGTCACATCGGCGCCCTCCGCCGGCGCGCTGACGAGCACCTTCCTCGCACCGGCGTCGAGGTGCGCCCCGGCCGCCTTGGCCGAGGTGAAACGACCGGTGGCCTCCAGGACGACGTCGACGGCGAGCTCGGCCCAGGGCAGCTGCGCCGGATCACGCTCGGCCAGCACCTTGATGCGCTTGCCGTCCACGACAAGGGTGTCCCCGTCGACGGTCACCGGGCGGCCGAGCCGGCCGGACGTCGAGTCGTAGGCGAGCAGCCGCGCGAGGGCGGCGGGCTCCGTCAGATCGTTCACCGCGACGACTTCCAGGTCCGTGTCGCGTTCCAGCAACGCGCGCAGAACGTTGCGTCCGATGCGGCCAAATCCATTGATGGCGATACGAGTCATGAGTGATGTCCCTTCGGCTCACTCCCAGGTTCGCGCGCCGTGCGGGGCGGTGACAGCGGCGAGATCGCCATGGTCCGCAAGGATCGCGCCAGCCCGCCGCGGCCGGCCCGCGGCGGGCTATTCGCCCTGGGTGAAGGTGCGCCGGTACTCGCTCGGGGAGGTGCCGAGGATCCGGTGGAAGTGCAGCCGCAGGTTGGCGCCGGTGCCGAGGCCCACGCCCGCGGCGATCTGCTCGACGCTCCATTGCGAACGCTCCAGGAGTTCGCGGGCCATGTCGATGCGGGCCCGCATGACCCATTGCATCGGCGTGTACCCGGTGTCCTGCGCGAAGCGCCGCGAGAAGGTGCGCGGCGAGACGGCCGCGTGCTGGGCGAGTGCCTCCAGGGAAAGGGGTTCGCCGAGCCGGTGCAGTGCCCATTCGCGGGTGGCGGCGAACCGCTCGCCCAGCGGTTCGGGGACGCTGCGCGGGACGTACTGTGCCTGGCCGCCGCTGCGGTAGGGGGCCGCGACCAGTCGGCGGGCAGCGTGGTTCGACGCGGCGACTCCGAGGTCGCCGCGCAGGATGTGGAGGCACAGGTCGATCCCGGAGGCGGCGCCGGCCGACGTGAGCACACTCCCCTCGTCGACGAACAGGACGTTCTCGTCGACGTTGATGAGCGGGTGTTTCGCCGCGAGCGCCCGTGTGTAGTGCCAGTGCGTCGTGGCCCGCCTGCCGTCGAGCAGCCCCGTGGCGGCGAGCGCGAACGCGCCCGTCGAGATGGCCGCGAGCCGGGCGCCCCGCCCATGGGCCTCGATCAGCGCGTCGACGACGGCGGGCGGCGGGTCCTCGCGGTCCGGGGACCGGTAGCCGGGGACGAAGACGAGTTCGGCCCACGCGAGTTGTTCGAGCCCGTGGGCCACGTGGTACGACAGTCCGTCGCCGCCGGTCACGAGGCCGGGTTCCGCGCCGCACACTCTCACCTCGTACGGCATGCTCGCCCGGGTTGTGAACACCTGCGCGGCAATACCGACATCGAGTGGTTTGGCACCCTCGAGGACGAGAACGGCGACGCGACGCAAGGGGGATGCCGGCACGGTGAAGAGGGTACGCGAGCGGGCGGATCCTGCCTGTCCGACGTGCTCACGCGCGCCGTTCACGCGGGCCCTTCGCACCAGCCGTTTCACGCGGGCCGTCCGCACCGGCCGTTCGCGAGGGGCCGTTCGCGCGCACGCTCCTCCAGTACCTCTTCTCACACCCGTATGTGACGCCCCGGCACCACAACCGGCGTAGGTCCGGCGCAACCGGTCCCCGAGTCCCCTCGCGGGGCCAACGACCGTCGGCAGGACCGGTGGGCCGCCGGTATTGCCCTCGCGAGCGCGGAGCTGCGGCTTTCCGTCTCCGCGGCCTGGTACCGCTTCGGCAACCCCCTTCACAGGAGACACACACGCCGTGCGAGGATGCGGCTCCGGTATCGAATACCGGTGTAGAGGGGATCCCCATTGAAATCAAGGAAACTGAGCCGTAAGCGGCAACGCGCGACCATAGTCACCGCGGCGGCCGCCTCGGTCGTCGCCGGCGCAGCCCTGCTGCCCAACTGGTCCGCGGGCGCCGCGAGTGTCAACGCCGACCCCAAGGTGGACGCGGCCACGAAGGCGACCTTCCAGCGCCTGGCGGACGCGGTCTTCACCGACCGTACCGACGCCCTGGTGGGCGACGACGGAACGAAGCAGAAGACGTCCCGGTTCTCCGGCGAGGTCCGCCTGTCCTCGGCCCAGTCGCGTGCCGAGAAGTCCGCGCTGACGAAGCTGGAGAGCCGCAAGGCCCGTCTGGCGGAGCTCGGCGAGAAGTACCGTTCGGCCAACACCACGGTGTCGCTGGACCGTACTCGGGTGAAGGGCCGTCACGCCACGGTCGACGTCACCGAGACGACGACGCTGGCCTACGACAAGGCCACGGGCACCGAGCCGAAGACCACCGGCTTCGAGGCCCATCACACGCTGACGTTCAAGGCCGACCGCGACGGCGACTGGCAGCTCACGGGCGTCCGTGACACGGACGCCGGGGTCGCGGTCAACCAGGTCGAGGCCACGACGTTCGTCGCCACGCCCATGACCGGTGACAGCACGCCGCCCTCGGCGACCCGTGCCGCCATCACGAAGCCGGCGCCAGCCAAGCCGAAGAACTTCTCGGCCACCGGCTACGACTACAAGGCCATGGCCGCGTACGCCGCGAAGTACTGGAAGAACTACAACCCGGCGTACCCGGACTTCAACGGGGAGGGCGCCGGCGGGGACTGCACGAACTTCGTCAGCCAGTCCCTGAAGGCGGGCGGCTGGAAGCACGTTCCCGGTTACGTGTACGACTTCCACAAGTGGTTCGGCAACGCCGACATCCAGTCGGACTCGTTCGTCGGCGTCAACGAGTTCTCGTGGTTCGCCCTGTCCTCGAAGCGGACGACCAGCCTCGCGAACGTCTATCAGGCCGACATCGGTGACGTCATCCAGATGGACTTCAACAAGGACGGGTCCAAGGACCACACGATGATCGTCACGTACCGCAGCCCGCAGGGTGTGCCGTACGTGTCGTACCACTCGACCAACACCTACAACCGGTCGTTGGCGAGCATCATCGCGTCGTACCCGAACGCCGCGTACTACGCCTACCGCACCTGAGCGGTCGCGTTCCCGGGGCGGGAGCCCGGCACCATGTGCCGGGCTCCCGCCCTTTGCGTTCGGCGGGTGCCGCGCAGGGCGGTCCGGTCCGGTCCGGTCCGGTCAGAGCCAGGTGGTCCCCAGCCAGAGTGCCGCCACCGCGGCGGCCAGCAGGGCGATGTTGAGTCCGATCAGCCGTGCCTCGCCGCGCGAGAGGTGGAGGGATATCCCGCCGACCTGGATCAGGACGAGACCCGTCGCGGCGGCGACGGCGAGCCAGGGCGCGATCCCGGTGAGCGGCGGCAGGATCAGGCCCGCGGCGCCGAGGACCTCCAGCGTCCCGATGAGCCTCACCACCGGCATGGGCACGCGGTCGACCCATCCCATCATCGGCCGCAACTGCTCCTGGCTCCGCAGGACCTTGATGCCTCCGGCATAGAGGTAGAAGGCCGCCAGCAGCGCTGCGACGATCCAGTAGGCGACGTTCATGGCGGGCCCCTCACAATGGTTACCAGGCGTAAGTTGCCCCATGATGAGTCACCGGCGGGGGGCCCGCAAAAGGCACATGGATGTGCGCTACCCACAGGGAGCTGTCGTGTCGCAGTACGAGCACACCTGCATGATCCGCGGGGACGGCGGTCGGACGATCCGCACCGTCCTCGACCGGATCTGCGACAAGTGGACGCTGCTGATCGTGACGACCCTCGAACGGGGCCGGCTGCGCTTCACGGATCTGCAGCGGCAGATTCCCGGCATCTCTCAGCGGATGCTGACGCTGACCCTGCGGAACCTGGAGCGCGACGGCCTGGTGTCGAGGACGGTGTACGCGGAGGTCCCGCCCCGCGTCGAGTACGCGCTGACCCCCACCGGAGAGAGCCTCATTCCGCCGGCCCTCGCGCTGGCCGGCTGGGCGATCGAGCACATCGGCGAGATCGAGGCCAGCAGGGCCGCTTACGGGGACGGGGCGGGCTGATGCCGGTGGGGGCCGGGAACGGCGCGGGCGGAATCAGCGCTGGAAGGCGGCCCCCAGCTGTGCGCCGGCCTCGGGCGCGGCGAGGGTGTGCGGTCCGTAACTCACCGATCCGGTCGCGGTGATGCCCGAGGCGGTGCCCGCGAAGACCCAGACGCCCCCGGAACCGGCGTTCTCCTTCGGCGCCGACACGACCACGTGGCCGCCGACGACGGCGGTGCGGCCGCCGAACGCGTCGCCGTTCTCCGCCGTGCCGGGCACCCCCGCCGTGTTCTGGCTGAAGACCTGGACCGCGCTGCCCGAAAGGCCCGTCCGGCTCCCGCGCAGGACGGCGAAGGTGCCGGCGTCGGTCCGCCCGGCGTGGTCCTCGCCGGGCAGCCCGGCGACGACGTCGGCGTATCCGTCACCGGTGACGTCGCCGACGGAGACGTCGGTGCCGAAGCGGTCGCCGCTCTCCCCCGTGCCGGGGACTCCGGGAGTGTCCTGGCCGATCAGGGTGGCCCGCGCCGCGAATCCGTCCGCCGTGCCCCGCACCACGCCGACGAGACCGCCGCCGGTGGCTGTACTGCGGCCGAAGACGACGTCCTGGTGTCCGTCGTGGTCGACGTCCCCGAGGGCGATGCTGTCCGCGGACACGGTGTCGGCGGCGGCGATGAGCGGGCCCGCCACGAGGCCGTCCCCGGTGCCCCGCAGCAGTTGCAGGCGGGGCGGCGGGACCGTTCCTCCGTCGTCGGAGTCCCACGACCCGCTGCTGACGACGAGGTCGGTCCTGCCGTCGCCGTCCACGTCGCCCGCCGCCATCGCGTAGACACGGACGTCCAGGTCCACGAGGGGGCCGGTGCGGGCCGGGACACCGGTGCGGCTGATGGGCCCGTACCGCGTCTCGTACGCCGTCGCGAGGTCCAGGTGGCCGTCCCCGTCGAAGTCACCGGCCCGGGTCGCCGCCCGTCCCTCGCCGACGACGGCGGCGTCGATGAGCCCGCCCACGCTGCCCCACAGCACGGTCCGCCGTCCGACGTCACGGGCGCTGCCGACGTCCTCGCCGGGAGATCCGACAACGAGGTCGGTGTAACCGTCACCGTCCAGGTCCGCCGCGGTGAGGTCGCTGCCGAAGCGGTCACCTGCCTCCGCCGTACCGGGGATTCCGTAGCGGTTCTGGCTGATCACCTGGCGCTTGACGCCGTCGGGGCCCTGGCCCATGCCGTAGACGACGGTGAAGTATCCCGCGCCGGCCCGGCCGTTGACGGTGCCGCCGGGGGCGCCGATCGCCACGTCGGGGTATCCGTCACCGTCGAAGTCGGCCCGCGCCGACCCCGGTACGGAGGCGGTGGGGGCACCCGAGGGCGCGTTCCCCGGGGAGGCCACGACGGGGGCGGCGCCCGTGGCGGACAGGACGACGGCGGCCGCTGCGGCCACCGGCAGGCGGAGCTTTCGCGAGGACAAGGCAGACCCCTTAAGGACGGTGATCGCGCGACGGGCGTCCCGACGCCCGGTGCCCCACAAGACCCGCGCCTGGCGCCAATGGTTGTACGCCGTCCCGTCACCCGGGATTCACCGTGACGCGACCGTCCGGGTCCGGCGGGCTGGAAGGTTCTCCCACCCGGCCCGACGGGCGGGAGTGTCTTCAGGCCTTGTCGATGGAAGAGGCGACGGAAGAGAAGAGCCGGCGGAACTGGCGCAGCGTGGCTTCGAGCAGTTCGTCCGCGTCACCGTCGGCGTGGGCCAGCGCGACCGCGCTCTCGCAGGCGGCGCCGTGCACCATCGAGGCGACGGCGGTCACGTCGGCGCGGGAACGGTCCCTGCCGAGGAGCTGACCGAGACCGTAGGCGATCATGCGCCGGCAGTCCGAGCGGACCGCCCGCATCTCCGCCCAGCCCAGTGCCCCCGGCGCGTCGATGAGGGTGATGCGCTGCGTGCTCGGCTCCATCGACATGACCAGGAATTCACGCATGCCCTCGTACAGACCGTCCCAGGGGTCCTCGTGGAGGGTGAACGTCTGCGCGATCGCGCTCGACAGCCGGTTCTCCTCCGCCTCGTAGACGGCGCGGAACAGGTCCCGCTTGTTCTTGAAGTGGTGGTAGAGCGCGCCTTTGCTCGCCCCGATCTCCTCGCAGATCGCGTCGAGCGAGGTAGCGGTGTACCCGTCCCTGGCGAAGAGCTTACGAGCGGCGGAGAGGAGTTCGTTCGTCGTCGTCCGCGAACGCTCTTCCTGCGATCGGCGCACTCGCTGCTGACTGCCCATGGATCCGGCCCGCCCTCCTGCCCCCGCGAAAACATCCACTGTTCGATCTTAGCGTCTCCCCCTCGTACCGAGAGTTCACCGAGCCGGGACTCATTAACATACCAGCGGTTGGAATGCGGCATCGGCCGCAGGGGCGCCAACCCCGATTGGAGATTGCGCGACGAGTCGACCGCGCGCGGCGACAACCCGATTGACGGTCGAGAACCCACACGGATACATTCCAACCATCGGTATGTTGGAGGTGTAAGCGATGAGTGCTGGGCCCGCCGAAGGGGCTGCCGGGCGGGGGTACATGCCCCTGCTGCTCCTCGCGTCGAGTGCGACCTTCCTGGCCGTCCTCGACGTGACGATCGTCAATCTGGCCATCCCGGATCTGCACAAGGACTTCGAGGGTTCCGCCCTCGCGGACCTGTCCTGGGTGATCACCGTGTACGCCACGGTGTTCGCCGCCCTGCTGGCGCCGGCGGGCCGACTCGCGGACGTGATCGGCCGGCGTTCCCTGTTCACCGCGGGGATCGCCGTCTTCACCGCGATGTCCCTGATGTGCGCGCTGGCTCCGAATCTCCCCGTCCTGCTGACCGCCCGGGCCTTCCAGGGCGCCGGAGCCGCCGCGATGATCCCGGCGTCTCTCGCCATCGTCCTGATGGACACACCGCCCGAGGAGCGCCGGGCCGCGATCGGCAAGTGGAGCGCGGCCTCCGCGTTCGCCGCCGCGGTGGGCCCGTCGATCGGCGGAGTCCTGGTCGACACCCTCGGCTGGCGGTCGCTGTTCCTGATCAACGTGCCGTTCGGCCTGCTGCTCCTGCTCCGCGCGCACATCATTCCCCGGACTTCCCGCCCGGAGGGCAGCAAGGTTCCGGACCTGATCGGGACCGTCCTGCTCGGGCTCGGCATCGGCCTGCTCAGCCTCGGCATCTCCAAGGGCGAGGACTGGGGCTGGGGCGACGCGGCGACGGTGGGCTGCCTGGCCGGAGGCGTCGTCGCCATGGCGATCACCCTGCTGCGCTCGCGGACCCACGAGGCCCCCGCCGTGGAGACCGGCCTCTGGCGCAGCCGGACCTTCGCCCTGGCGAACCTGTCGGTCTTCTTCTACGGTGCCTGCCTGTTCGCCTGGCTCCTGGTCGGCGTCCTGTACGTCACCTCGGTCTGGCACTGGTCGGAACTGAAGGCGGGCCTGGCGGTGACCCCGGGCGCCTTCGCGGCGACACTGGTGGCTCTGTACTCGGGCAGGATCCAGACCAAGTACGGCCCGCGGGCCGTAGTGGTGGCCGGCGCGGTCGTCCTCGCGGGCACCGGCTTCTTCCTCGCCTTCACCCTGCCCGACGAGCCGAACTTCCTCGGCTACTGGCTGCCCACCGGCATCCTGGCGGGCGCGGGCATGGGCGCGATCACCACGGGCACGTCGACCGCCGCCGCGCTCTCGGTCTCCCCGCTGCGCTTCGCGGCGGCGACCGGGCTCAACCAGACGGCCCGTCAGGTCGGCGGCGCCTTCGGTATCGCGACGCTGGCCACGTTGCTCGGCAAGGCGAGCACCGACGCGTCCGACTACGGGCACGTCCTGCTCTTCTGCTCCATCGTCACGGCCCTGTCCGGGCTCGCGGGCCTCGGGCTCGTCATCAAGGCTCCGCCCGCCGCGGCCCAGGCGCAGGCCGCCCAGAGCGCCGCGGCCGGTGCCACGCAGCCGGCCGAGGCGAAGCCGGGCACCCACTGACCCCCGAGGGGCGGCACGCACCGGTCACCGCCCCTCGGGTCGCCGTCCATCCGATCCCGGCACACGTAAAACCGACGGAAGGTACGCAAGAAATGCCCATCAGGACCAGTGAGGCTCTCTACACCGCAGTCGCCACCGCCGAGGGCGGTCGAGAGGGCCGTGTCTCGACCGAGGACGGCAAGCTCGACATCGTCGTCAGCCAGCCCAAGGAACTGGGCGGCACGGGCGGCGGCACCAACCCCGAGCAGCTCTTCGCCGCCTGTTACAGCGCGTGTTTCCACGCCTCGATCGGGATCATCGCCCAGCTGCAGAAGATCGACATCACCGGCTCCAGTGTGACGGCCCGCGTCGGCATCGGCCGCGACGACGCCGGATTCGGCATCGTCGCCGAGCTCACCGCCCACCTCCCCTCGGTCGACGAGGACACCGCCAAGACCCTGGTGGAGAAGGCGGACGAGATCTGCCCCTACTCCAAGGTGACCCGGGGCGACATCGAGGTCACGATCAGGACGGCCTGACCCGCGCGACGAAGACCCCGCCCCGGCGCCACTGCCGACGGCGGGGCCTTCGCCCGTCCCGGCCCCCGGACCGGACGGCCGACGACCCCGGCCACGACCACGACCACGGCAGACCGAAGCTGCCGCAACCGCCGCGGGCGGGTCCCGACGCCTCTCGGCCCGCGTGCCTCCTGCCTACGCTTTGAGTCGGGGCGAAGACGGGTCGCCCACAGGGACCGACGAGGACTGCCATGAGGACGTCGCGGCCCTGCTCGACGCCACGACGGACGGCACTCCCGAGCCGTCGGCCGCGCACGCCCTGGCCCGGTACACGGGCGGTGACGCGTTCTTCGTGACCGAGCTCCTCCGGTCGGGCGGCGGACTCGAAGGGCCCGGTTCCGAGGCCCCGACGACCGCCGTGTCCGTCCGGATCCGCGACGCGGTCCGCGCCCGTACCGCCGAACTGTCGCCCCGTACCGCGCTGTTGCTGGACCTCGCCGCCCTGCTGGGGACACGGTTCCGGCTCGACGTGCTCGCCGACGCCGCCGCCGTGCCCCTCGACGAGGTGCGTGCGCTGCTCGGGGAGGCGGCCGGGGCCGGACTGCTCGCGGAGGCCGGGGCCGGCGAAGGCCGTTTCCGGCACGGCCTTCTGCGCGAAGCGCTGTCCGGGAGACCGGAACCCGCCGAGCGGACCGGACTGCACCGCGCGCTCACGGGTGTACTGGTTGACCACGCCCGGCGCGGCCGCGAAACCGGCCCCGCCGAGGTCGCCCACCACTGCGGTCACGACGCCGGACAGCCGGGCCGTCGATCACTTGACATGTACGGCGATGATCCGTGCGCACTCCATCGACTCGGCATGCGCGGTGTCCACCTCCAGGTCATAGGCCACGCCCTGGTGGACCACATCCGCCTGGGACGCGGCCATCCCGGTGATCCGATCGCCTCGTGCGACCTCACGGCCTGCGGCAACCGCACCGTCACACCTGACGCCGACCCACAGCACCCGCAGTTCGCCCAAAGCCTTCTGCCATCGCTGCTGTGAGTCCGCTCCACCGAGGAAGACCTCATCGACGATGACCCGGGCACCCGCACGGGCCATCGCGGCGACCCCTTCGATCCATGCCGCTTCCAGCGTTCGGAACTCCGGCCCGACGATCACCTCTCCGTCCGGAGCGAACTCGATCCCGCCATCCGACGCCTGCATCGACGCCGGCATCGCGTCAACCAGCGTGTCTGTCCCGAAGGCCAGCCACGGATCCGGGAGGACTGCCTGCAGACACCGAACGATCCCGGACTTCCCCGAGCTCGAACCACCGTTGAGAACGATCACCTGAGTCATCACCGCGCCACAGTAGAGGCACCGCAGCAACCCCCGAAACGGATTTCCGCGAACGCTGCCGCCTCCTACAACCCGGTGAACCTTCCCGGTCGGAGCACTACCCGCCGCCTTCCCGGTGAGGTGCGGCCGAAGCCCGCCGACCGGCCGCGGGTCCGTACGGAGGCGAGCCCGTCGCCGGTGTTCGCCACGATCAGCTCCCGCTGGAGCTCTGCGAGTACGGACAGCATCCCGAACATGGCTCGGCCCTCCATGGTGGCGGGTCGATGTCCTGCCCGATCATGCGCAGGCCGATGCCGCGCTCGCGCAGTTCGGCGCTGAGGGCCGTTGCCGGAAAAGGCCCCGAAGGACCACTCTCGCCACTGTTTACCGACACTCGGGAGGTGACTGCCGGCCTACGTCGCGGCGGTTCGGATCCCGAGGGCGACAAACACCACGGCCGTGATCTTGGCAGCCGTGCGCTTGAAGCGGGGCTTCTGCAGGCTTCGTGAGGCACGCCGGATGATAACGGTCCAGGCGAGGAGCCAGAGCGTCATCAGCAGCGCGTGGGCAGTGGCCAGGGTAAGGATCTGACCGTCGAAGGAGTGATCGGCTTCGATGAACTGGGGAACGAGAGTCAAGTAGATGGAGGCCGCCTTCGGGTTGAGGACGTTGGCGAGCAAGGCTTGGGTGTAGACGGAGTCCGACCGCACTGGCAGATGCCGACGGGCGGGAGCACGCGCCGGTGCCGTGGCGGATCGCCATGTCCATATGCCCAGCCCGACGAGGTAGGCCGCGCCGATGACCTTGACGGCGGTGAAGGCCTGGCTGGAGTGCATGACCAGAGCCGACAGGCCGGCTATGGCGAAGGTGGCGTGGATGTACAGGCCGGTGGCTGTGCCGAGGATGACGGGAAGGGCCTGGCGGCGGCCGTTGTCGGTGACGTGCTGGACCAGAAGGGCCAGGCTGGCTCCGGGGGTGGCAACCAGGGGAAGGACCGCCGCCAGGAACCCGAGGATGGCGTAGGGGTGGACCATTGGGTCTCCGGGTCGGGCAGGCGGGGTCAGAGCACGACGCGGTAGTGGGTGGTCAGGCGCTGGTCGTTGCCCAGGACGTGGAAGGCGAGGCCGGGCGGTTGGTCGCGGTCTGCAGGGCGGTCGCCTTCCCAGGGCATGCGCAGGGTCCAGGTCACGGCCGGCCCGACGATCAGGGGACGGGCGGCGAAGGTCGAGGCGGCCGCGGTGTGGGCGTGTCCGGTCAGGACAGCGACAACCTGCGGGTGTGCCTCCAGCAGGGCGGCCAACTGTCCGGGCTGATCGAGCATTCCGGAGTCGGGCAGGGGGTGGTGGAGTTCGACCGGCGGCTGGTGGAACGCGATCAGCGCCGGGGTGTCCTGCGGTAGCCCGGTGAGTTGGGTGTCGATCCAGTCGAGCGTCTGGGCGTCGAGGCGCCCCTCGTCGCGGCCGGGGATGGTGGAGTCGCACATCAGGATGGCGGTCCCGGCGATGTGGTGGATCCGGTTGACGGGCCCGTGGCCGGGTGCCTCTCCGAGCAGGGCCTTGCGGTAGGCCGGACGCGCGTCGTGGTTGCCGGGGCAGGTGAACACTGGGAAGGGGGCCGACAGGATGCGGGCCGCTTCCTCGTATTCGGCTTCCTCACCGTGATCGGCGATGTCCCCGGTGACCAGGACCGCATCGACCGGGTGCGGCAGGGCTCGCAGGTAGTCCATGACGCGGCTGGCGCGCCGTGTGGCCCTCTCACTGCCGTCCAGGTGCAGGTCACTGATCTGGGCAAGCAGAACCGTCATTCTCTGTCCCCTCCCATGGCGGCTCCGGCCGCCGGTGCACATCGAGGCGGGATGTCACCCCCCACCCGACATCTAACGGAAGTTTTTGTTTTTCCGTTAGAGACTCTAGGCTGTGCGTGGGAATGTGATCAAGTGGTTGACGACCGGGCGGAGGGGGAGGACTGATGGAGCGCCTGCTGGCACTGGAACTGGCGAGTACAATCCGCCACGACGGGGGCGGTGGCGTCACCGACGACCTCAGCACGGCACACGAAGCAACCCGCTGGATTCAGGCGCAGGCCGACCTGCTGGCCTGCCATGTCCCGGCCGGGGAAATGGCAGCGGACGACGACCTCAGGGTTGAGATCATCGAACTACGGCGGGCTGTCCGGGCACTGTTCGCCCGGGCGGTCAGTCCCGCTCCCCCCAGCTCGGCGGACGCCCGCCGACT
Source organism: Streptomyces sp. NBC_00328 (assembly GCF_036139655.1). Lineage (NCBI taxonomy): Bacteria > Bacillati > Actinomycetota > Actinomycetes > Kitasatosporales > Streptomycetaceae > Streptomyces > Streptomyces sp. NBC_00328. Next base: position 8,965,817 of record NZ_CP108013.1, on the reverse strand, counting down.
GATGTCAGCCGACCAGGCATTGGCCCACCTCAACACGGTTGCCGCCCGTGATGCGGTCGTCCCGCAGATGGACTGGCCACCGGACGGTGGTGCCCCCACAGCCCGCCTGCTGTCGGCGGAGAACGATCCGAAGGTTCGACTCGTGGCAGCCCTGGCCCGCGCCGCCATCGACTTCCTGAGCGGCCCGCAGCGCATGCAACTGCGAGCCTGCTCCGCGCCACGCTGCGTGCGCTACTTCGTCAAGAGCCACGGCCGGCAGGAATGGTGCAAACCGTCGTGCGGAAACCGTGCCCGAGCAGCTCGCCACTACCGGCGTCAACGCGTGGCCACCGATGGTGGTTCCACCCCGTCCTGACCGCCACCTGCCCTGATGCCTGGACGCGTGCCGACGGAGCTGGAGCGACGTCACGCGATCGCAGTGGTCAGCCTTGAGGCTCCTGCGGTCTGGCCTCGGCCTCGCGCAGGCTCTGGTCTTTGAGCTCGGTGCGTGCCTCGGTGCGGTGCCCCCGGGCGATGTAGTCACGCACGACCGCTTCGACGGCGTCCTGGGGCGAGCCGACCCCGGCCAGGACCATGACTTCCACCACCAGTTCGGCATCGAGACTGATGTTGACCTTGGCCACGAGCGGCCCCCCTTCGTCGGTCCAGGACTCGAACTGTCGCACAGCGGCGACTCGAGACGCACGGCCATCCCGGTGACCGCGTGGTGTCCCGGTGCCGCGGGGCACCCGCGGCACCGGGAAGGATCGGCGTAGGCCGCCCGGCTCCTCGTGTCGGCGGTCCAGCAGGGCAGACTCCAGCAGAGCTCATCGGGGCGTGGCGCGGAGGGCAACGGGCTCCCGCGGGAAGGGTGATCCGGGGGTCCGCAGCCGTTGCGGGACAGCTCTTAGCCCTTGGCCTCGATCTCCTGTTCGGCCACCGCGATCGCGAGGCCGAACGCGGCGGCGATGTTGCCGGCCGCCGTCATGACACGGGCCGTGCCCACGATGGGCGCGATGGCCACCAGGACGTCCTGGACCTGAGTCATGGTCAGATCGGCCTGGATGGCGGGCTCGATGTGCGCGAGGTAGGAGATCGGAGGCGCGTCCGAGGCCGCGAGCGCGGCGATGCGCGTGAGGAGGAGCTGGTCCGGGGGCAGTTCGCACCGCTCGAGGGAGTCGACGGTCATGGCGGCGATGGTGTCCAGGACGGGGGTGTCGGATGCTGTGCTCATGGGGGCCGGCCTCCTGATGCGGTGACGGGGCGCCGAGGGCCGAGGGAGTCGTTGTCCCCCGGGCACGCGGTGTGCGTCAACCGTAGGTGCGATCCGGGCAGGGCGCGCGCGGAGCCGCCGGGCAGGGCGCGCCCGTCATGACCGGACCGGCGCCCGTCCCTGCTCCGTACGTTCCCGGCCGGGCGGGTCGCCACCTGCGGTCGGGGCAGGTCCTGTTCGGCGTCCGGCGCTCATCGGATCACCCTCGGCACGCCGTCGTGCGTCCCTGGCCGAGGGTGCCGCGTGGGACGGGTTCCGGCAGCAGCGGCCGGGAACCCGTCCCACGCGTCGGTGCGGGCCGCGTCAGGCGCCGACGTACGCCGCCAGGTGCTCGCCGGTGAGGGTGGAGCGGGCGGCGACGAGGTCGGCCGGGGTGCCCTCGAACACGAGCCGGCCGCCGTCGTGGCCCGCTCCGGGGCCGAGGTCGATGATCCAGTCGGCGTGTGCCATGACCGCCTGGTGGTGCTCGACGACGATGACCGACTTGCCCGAGTCGACGATCCGGTCGAGCAGTCCGAGCAACTGCTCCACATCGGCCAGGTGCAGGCCCGTGGTCGGCTCGTCGAGGACGTACACACCGCCCTTGTCGGCCATGTGCGTGGCGAGCTTGAGCCGCTGCCGCTCGCCGCCGGACAGGGTGGTGAGCGGCTGGCCGAGGGTGAGATAGCCGAGTCCGACGTCGGCGAGCCGCGAGAGGATCCGCTGCGCGGCCGGCGTGTGCGCCTCACCGGCGCCGAAGAACTCCCCGGCCTCGTCCACCGACATGGCGAGGACCTCGCTGATGTCACGGCCACCGAGGTGGTACTCCAGGACCGAGGCGTCGAACCGCTTGCCCTCGCAGTCCTCGCAGGTGGTGGCGACGCCGGCCATCATGGCCAGGTCCGTGTAGATGACACCGGCGCCGTTGCAGGTGGGGCAGGCACCCTCGGAGTTGGCGCTGAACAGCGCCGGCTTCACGTCGTTGGCCTTCGCGAAGGCCTTGCGGATCGGGTCGAGCAGACCGGTGTACGTCGCCGGGTTGCTCCGCCGGGAACCGCGGATCGGCGCCTGGTCGACCGACACCACGCCCTCGCCGGCCGGGATGGACCCGTGCACCAGGGAACTCTTGCCGGAGCCCGCGACCCCGGTGATGACGACCAGCACTCCGAGCGGGATGTCGACGTCCACGTCCCGCAGGTTGTTCGCCGACGCGCCGCGGATCTCCAGCGTGCCGGTGGGCTCGCGCCATGTCTCCTTGACCTGGGCCCGGTCGTCGAAGTGGCGGCCGGTGACGGTGTCGCCCTTGCGCAGTTCCTCCACCGTGCCCTCGAAGCAGACGGAACCGCCGCCCGTACCGGCTCCGGGGCCGAGGTCGACGACGTGGTCGGCGATCACTATGGTCTCCGGCTTGTGCTCCACGACGAGCACGGTGTTCCCCTTGTCCCGCAGCCGCAGCAGGAGGTCGTTCATCCGCTGGATGTCATGGGGGTGCAGACCGGCGGTGGGCTCGTCGAAGACGTAGGTGACGTCGGTGAGCGAGGAGCCGAGGTGGCGGATCATCTTGACGCGCTGCGCCTCACCACCGGACAGCGTGCCCGCCGGGCGGTCCAGCGCGAGGTAGCCGAGGCCGATCTCCACGAACGAGTCGAGGGTCTGCTGGAGCGCGGAGAGCAGCGGCGCGACCGAGGGCTCGTCGAGGCCGCGGACCCATTCGGCCAGGTCGCTGATCTGCATCGCGCAGGCGTCCGCGATGCTGATCCGCTTGATCTTCGACGAACGGGCGCCCTCGCTGAGCCTGGTGCCCTCGCACTCGGGGCAGGCGGTGAAGGCGACGGCCCGGTCCACGAACGCCCGGATGTGCGGCTGCATCGCCTCCTTGTCCTTGGAGAGCATCGACTTCTGGATTCGCGGGATCAGCCCCTCGTAGGTCATGTTGATGCCCGCGATCTTCATCCGGGTCGGCTCGTGATGGAGGAAGTCGTGCAGCTCCCTCTTCGTGTACTTGCGGATCGGCTTGTCCGGGTCGACGAGGCCCGACTCCTTGTAGAGGCGCATGTTCCAGCCGTCCGAGCCGTAGCCGGGGATGGTGATCGCACCCTCGTTGAGGGACTTGGAGTCGTCGTAGAGCTGGGTGAGGTCGATGTCCGAGACCGCGCCCCGGCCCTCACAGCGCACGCACATGCCGCCGGTGCGGTTGAAGGTCGCCTTCACCGCCTTCTGGGCACCGCGCTCGACGGTGATGGCACCGCTCGCCTTGACCGAGGGGACATTGAAGGCGTACGCGCTGGGCGGGCCGATGTGCGGCTTGCCGAGCCTGCTGAACAGGATGCGCAGCATCGCGTTGGCGTCGGTGGCGGTACCGACCGTGGAGCGGGGGTCGGCGCCCATCCGCTGCTGGTCGACGATGATCGCGGTGGTGAGACCTTCGAGGACGTCGACCTCGGGCCGGGCGAGCGGGGGCATGAAACCCTGCACGAAGCTGCTGTAGGTCTCGTTGATCAGCCGCTGCGACTCGGCGGCGATCGTGTTGAACACCAGGGAGCTCTTGCCCGAGCCGGACACGCCGGTGAACACCGTCAGCCGGCGCTTCGGGATCTCGATGCTGACGTCCTTGAGATTGTTCTCGCGCGCGCCGAGCACGCGGATCAGATCGTGGCTGTCGGCACCATGCGGCGCGGACGGCCGCGGGTCCGTCCTCGTGGCCTTGCTCATCGTGTCTCCATCTGTCGGGCGGGGCCGCCTTCGCGGTCTCCGCCGGCATCGCCTGCCTCGATCCAACCAGCTTCGCGCGGCGCGCCGGGTTCGCCTTCGCCTGCTCCGTCCCCACGGTCGGCGGGCACCGCCGACGGCGTACGCCGTCGGCGGTGCCCGCCGACCGTGGGGTGACGGCCTCCGCGCGCCACGCTAGGCGAGGCGGGGCCCTGGGCGCTTCTCGAATCCTGACCGGTCGGATCGGCGGTCGTCTGGGGAAGTTCCGGGTCCGGGGCGAGAATCGGAGAGTGACCATGCCTTCCGACACGTCGCCCATGTCCGGCCGGACGCAGTGCGGCAACCGCGCTCGCAGTCCGCTGCACGCGTTCCTGCGGACGGAGACCGGCAGCGCGGCCGTGCTGCTCGCCGCCGCCCTGCTGGCGCTGGCCTGGGCCAACATCGGTCCTGCCGCGTACGAGGCGGTGTGGAGCACGGAGCTGTCGATCCGCGTCGGGTCGAGCGGAGTGTCGCTGGACCTGCGCGAGTGGGTGAACAGCGGACTGATGACGCTGTTCTTCTTCGTCGTCGGTCTGGAGGCACGGCGCGAGTTCGACCTGGGCGAGCTGCGCGAGCGGCGCCGGGTCACCCTGCCCCTCCTGGCGGGACTCTGCGGCATGATCGTCCCCGTCGTCGTGTACCTGGCCATCACCTCCGGCCATGGCTCGGCGGCGCACGGCTGGGGTGCCGCCATGTCGACGGACACCGCCTTCGCCCTGGGCATGCTCGCCGTCTTCGGTTCCCGTCTGCCCGGCACTCTTCGGGTCTTCATGCTCGCCATCGCCGTCGTGGACGACTTCCTGGCCCTGGCCATCGTCGTCTTCGCCTACAGCGACACCATCAAGGTGCCCGCGCTGCTGACGGCGCTTGCCCTGTTCGTGGTCGTCCTGCTGCTGCGGCGCACGATCGGCGCCCGGATTCCGTCCCTGTACGGCGTCCTGGGCGTGGCGATCTGGGTGGCGCTCCTGAAGTCGGGCGTCGACCCCGTGGTGACGGGGCTCGCGATGGGCATGCTGACCTACGCGTACGCGGCCGGGCGCAGCGATCTGGAGCACGCCAGCCGGCTGTTCCGGCGTTTTCGCGAACAGCCGACGCCGGAACTGGAGCGCACGGTGCGCCGTGGTCTCGCCTCGACGCTCTCGCCGAACGAGCGGCTCCAGCAGATGTTCCATCCCTGGACCAGTTACGTGATCGTGCCGCTCTTCGCCCTGGCCAACGCCGGCATCACCCTGAGCGCCGGTCAGCTGGCCGACGCCTTCACCTCGCCGGTCACCCTCGGCATCTTCTTCGGCTACCTGCTCGGCAAGCCCGTCGGCATCATCGGCGGCACCTGGCTCACCACGCGCGCCGGCCGGGGACGACTTCACCCTCCCGTGGGCTGGGGCGCCATCACCGCGGGCGGCACCCTGGCCGGCGTGGGCTTCACCGTGGCGCTGCTGATCGCGTCGCTGGCCTTCGACGGCGACCGGCTGGAGCAGGCGAAGATCGGCATTCTGGCCGCGGTCGCGGGCTCGTTCCTCCTCACCTGGGTCGTCACCCTGGTGATCGGCAGGCTCACCGCGCGCTCGCGCGCGCAGGCCCTCCTCGGCACCGGCCAGACGATCGTCGATCTGAGCGAGCCCGTCGACGTGGAGCGCGACCATGTGCGCGGGCCGCTCGACGCGCCGGTGACTCTCGTGGAGTACGGGGACTTCGAGTGTCCCTACTGCGGTCTGGCCGAGTCCGTGGTGCGCGAACTGCTCTCCGACTTCGGGGACGTCCGCTATGTGTGGCGCCATCTGCCGCTCACCGATGTGCACCCCAACGCCCAGCTCGCCGCACAGGCCGCCGAGGCCGCGGCCCGCCAGAACCGCTACTGGGAGATGCACGACCTCCTCATGGGGCACCAGGGCGACCTGGGGCCGAAGGACCTGTTCCGGTACGCCGCCCGGCTCCGCCTCGACAGCGGCCGCTTCCGCGAGGACCTGCGGGGCGGAACGGGCGCGGCCCGGGTGGCCATGGACGTCGAGTCGGCCGATCTCAGCGGCGTCTCGGGCACGCCGACGTTCTTCGTCAACGGCCGCCGTCACTACGGCGCCTACGACATCGCCTCCTTGACGGCGGCCGTGCGCGCCGCCCGCCAGCGGACGACGCTCACCGGAGCGGGCCAGGAGACCTGAGGGCGGCCGGACCCGGCTCAGGCCGCGCGGGCTCGCAGGCGGCGCAGCATGCGGGCGTCCTCGAAGCCCACGGCGCGGGCGGCGGCGTCGAGGGTGGCGCCGTGGCTGATGAGGTGCTCGGCACGCTCCAGACGCAGGGACTGCTGGTAGCGCAGCGGTGTGAGGCCCTGCGTCGCACGGGCGAAGAGGCGGGTGAGGGTGCGTTCGCTGACGCCGACGGCCGCGGCCAGTTCGGGCAGGGGCACCGGCCGGTCGAAGCGGGCGTCGAGCAGGTCCTGGGCACGGTGGACGGTGTCGTCGAGGTGGGACCGGTGCCGGAGCATCGCGCTGGCCTGGGGTTCGTGGCCGTTGCGCCGTGCGTAGACCACCATGTCCCGGGCCACCTGCGCGCCGACCGCCGGGCCGTGCCGGGTGGCGATCAGGTGCAGGGCGAGATCGATCCCGCTGGCGATGCCCGCCGAGGTGACGACCCGGTCGTCCTCCGTGTACAGGACGTCGCGGACGACGGCCGCCCGGGGGTAGCGGCGGGCGAGTTCGTCCTGGACGTCGTGGTGGGTGGTGCAGCGTCGTCCGTCGAGCAGTCCGGCCCGGCCGAGCGCGTCGGCTCCCGCGCAGACACTGGCCACGGTGCCGCCGCGCGCATGGTGGTCCCGCAGGACCCGCAGGGCCGCCTTACCGATGGAAGGGCCGTCGCCGAGGGTGAGCGCGCGCCAGCCGGGCACGACGATCAGGTCCTCGGGGCCGAGTTCGGGCCAGTCGGGCGTGGTCACCAGCGGCAGCCCCTGGGCGGTGACGATCCGCGGCCCCTCGGCGACGTAGCCGAGGGTGTAGGGGTGCCCGAAGTCGCCGGCCGTGGAGAAGACCTGCGCGGGGCCGGCCAGGTCCAGCAGATGGACTCCGGGCACCAGGAAGAAGACGATGTGGCTCACGATCCGGTCATCATGCCCGAGACGCGGCGGCGGTCTCCAGCTCATCGACGGTGGCAATGGTGGCGAAGCGTCCGGCCAGGGCGTACTCGGTGCGCCTGATGACGTCCTCGGCGCCGAGGGTGCGGGGGTCCGCGAGGAGTTCCGCCACGCTCTGCCCGGCGGGGGCGTCGCGGTGCGGGACGGGATTGGTGGCGGTGGCGTCGGAGACGAAGGTGACCTGGTAGCCGAGGTCACTGGCGAGGCGGGTGGTGGTCTCCACACACTGTTCCGTCCGGATGCCGCAGACCGTGAGCTCGCGGACACCGCGTTCGGTGAGAAGCTGCTGGAGGTTGGTGGTGGTGAAGGCGTTGTGCGAGGTCTTGTGGATCAGCGGCTCCCCGTCCTGGCGCTCGAGCTCGTCCATCAGCCGGACATGGCCGAGGGCGGGGTCGAAGACGTCGCCGCTGCCGGGCTCCGTGTGCAGCACCCACACCACCGTGTCGCCGGCACGGCGGGCGAGCCGGACGAGCCGGTCCACCTGGTCGGTGATCTTCGGGTTGGAGATGGTGTCCCACAGGGGGTGGGCACGGAAGGATTCCTGGACGTCGATGACGATCAGTGCTCGGGTCATGTCCCCACTCTGGCCGGGCACGCGCCACGGGGACAGGCCTCATCGGGTCCGGGAGCGGACCGATCCGGTCACGCCCGTCCGGAGGGACGGACACATGACTGGATTCATGACTGAGTCCATGAACCGGACCCATGAACCGGACGAATGAACCGGACCCATGAACATGAGGTCGCCGGACACATGAACAGGGACGGACATGAACAGAGGACGGCCTGAACACCCGAGAACACGGCCCATGGACATGGGACATGCAGCCGTTCCCCGCCGCCCGGAGTCGGGCGGAGGGGAACCGCCGCAGGGCGATCACCCGCGCGTAGCGCGCTCCGCGGCCTCGGCGACGCGCTTGATGTGCGCGAGGCGCCGGTCCCAGTCGGCGGCGAGGGCGGACATCCACCGGGCGGTGGCGTTCAGCGCGGCCGGCCGTACCGCGTACCGCACCTCCCGCCCCACCCGGCTCCCGGTGACGAGCCCGGCGGCGTCCAGCACGGCGAGGTGCTTGACCACCGCCTGCCGCGAAACGGGCAGTTCCTCGGCCAGTCTCGTGGCCGTGACCTCGCCCCTGGCCGCCAGCAGATCGAGCAGTTGACGCCGCGTCGGGTCGGCCAGCGCGGCGAGGACGCTGTCGACCTCCTCGGCCTCGCCTCGTTCCTCGGTCACACCGACGACTGGGCGGCGCGCTTCTTGAACGCGTCCAGGACCTGGGGCCAGCCGTTGCTGTTGTCCTCGTGGGCCTTGTGCCGCAGCTCGGCGGAGCCGGCCAGCGCCGCGAAGCCGCTCTCGACGACCCGCAGCCGCGTGCTCGCACCCTCCGGGATCAGGGTGAACTCGACCAGCGTGCTGTTGCCGTCGCTCAGCGGGGCCCCAGAGAACGCGCTGGTCCAGCGGTAGGCGACGTACGTGGGCGGCTCGACCTTCTCCACCCGCACCGGGAACTCGCCGTACTGGGCGTTCTTGACCACGGTCGACTCACCCGCCCTGCCCTCCGTGGTGGGCAGGCTCTCCTCGTCGGCGACCCAGAACCCGGGCACGGCCACCAGCGGCCAGACCCGCTCCAGGGGCGCTTCGATCAGGGTTTCACGTTCGATCCGGTCCTCGGACATGAGGGACTCCTTCACAGCGGCCAATGATGCAACTCCAGGGTTGCACGTCCCGTCTTTCATCGCAACCCTGCGGTTGCACGTCCGGGAACGGGCGTGAGCGACGGGCGAGGCGGGGCGAGGGAGGCGCCAATGGGATCCGACCAGGACACCCCTAACCCCAAGTAACACATCCAGCCATAGTCGGCCATGGTGGTCGCAGGCATGAAACATGCCCCCTCAACTCCCCCAAGTTAATTGATTGTTGGGGTCACAGCTCTATGCAAGGGGGGTCGCGATGCCGATCATTCGTGTCATGAACCTGCAGCCCGACGGGCGGGTCGCAGCCTCATGGAGGTGTTGGGATGCACCAAAGACTCGCCACCGGCCTCGCCGCCTCGGCCATGGCCCTCGTGGCCGTCACGGCGACCGCTACAGCCGCTAGCGCCGCCCCGGCCGACAAGCCCCAAGTCCTGTCCAACTGGACCCAGACCAGCGCGTCGAGCTACAACACCTGGGTCGCCGCCCGCTCCAACCAGTCGGCCTGGTCGGCGTATGCCTTCGACTGGTCCACCGACTACTGCTCCACGTCGCCGGACAACCCGTTCGGCTTCCCCTTCGCCACTTCATGTGCCCGCCACGACTTCGGCTATCGCAACTACAAGGCCGCCGGCTCCTTCGATGCCAACAAGTCCCGGCTCGACAGCATGCTCTACGCGGACCTGGGCCGAGTCTGCGCCAACTACAGCGGCGCGACGAAGGTCTCTTGCGACAGCACCGCGTGGACCTACTACCAGGCGGTCAAGGCCTTCGGCTGACCCTCCGCCCACCCACCGGGAGCCTCAACAACGCGCAGACATACTTGCCATGTGTCTGCCAGCGCCTCGGTGTGATGCCAACCAACTGTATTACGTACGAACACTGATGACGGATTGTCAGTCCTCAGCTCATCACGGGGAGCGCTGCCTTCCCGGTCCGCAGTTGGACCCGTACCCCCGCCCCGCACCCACCGGCCGTGCCTCGGTTACCTTGTGTGTCCACTGGACCATAGGGGGAACACATCATGGCTGCAGGGATACGGGGCGGGTGGCGGGGGGCGGTGTACGTGGCCCTGTCGACCGTCGTGGCGACGGGCTGCTCGACCACCGCCGACGAGAGTCCGAAGGCGGGCACGAGCGCGACGTCCACGGACCAGGCTGCCGGTGCCACCGGCACAACGGCCAAGAGCGGTGCCGCACTCGGTCCCGCCGGCTCGGCCTGCGAACTGCCGGTCAGCTTCGACACGGCCGAGGACTGGAAGCCGCAGTCCATCGACGCGGCGACACAGGCCCCGATCGGAACGGACGGCACCAGGGACGTCACGGATCCGCTGTTCCGGCAGGGACCGGTCAGCCTCGTCTGCGAGATCGACGCCAAGCCCGCCGGGAACATCGGCTACCTCCGGGTCTGGACCGGAAAACCGGGCGCCGACGACGCCACCAAGGTGCTCAAGGCCTTCGTGGCCGCCGAGCACGGCGCGGGCAAGGCGGTCTACCGCACGTTCGACGCGGACGGCCTGTCCGGCGCCGAGGTGGAGTACGTCTACACCAGTGAGGCCCTCCAGGAGTCGTCGAAGGAGTCCGCCTTCGCCGTCACCACCGATGACGGCCCGGTCGTCGTGCACCTCGACGGACTGGACACCGGGGAGTACACGGAGATGCTTCCCGCGTACCGGCTCGCCCAGCGGACTCTGCGCACCACCTGACCTCCGCGAGCGATCAGGCCTCCGCGAGCGATCAGGCGGCGGACCGCCACCCGCCTCACCGGACCGGCCGCTACGCGGGCACCTCACGCGCGGATCGCCCGTGAGGCGGTTTCGACCGACCGGACTCAGAATGAGTGGGACGGCCTCGTGGACCCGGCCGTCGAGCCGTCTCTGGGCAGCCGGATCGTGACCGTTGGCCTTGCGGTCTCCGCCCCTTGAGGCTCGGGACTTGCGAGCGCGCGGGTGGTCGAACGATGAAGACGGACGAACCGGAAGCCACGGCCGACGAGAGCGGAGCGTCACGCGGGGCGAGTCGCGCTCCCGCCCCGCCCGCGGACCCTGTCACGACAGCGGCCCCGGCGGCTCCCGAGGACGCCCGCCTGGACGAGGCGGTCGCCCTCCGTCGTCTGACCGCGAGCCTGAAGGCCGCGTACCCCTCGGTGGACCCGTCCGTCGTCGACCAGGGGGTCGCGACGGCCCGCGGGTCCTTCCGGCAGGCGAAGGTCAGGACGTACGTCCCCATTCTGGTCGAGCGCCGGGTCCGCGCGCTGCTCGCCGGTCTCGCGGCGGAAGAGGCCCCCGATCCGACCGCCGTCGGCGACGCGGGTGCCGGGGGGCCGGGGGCGGCGGGGACGGTGAGGCGGTCCGCCGAGAGCCCGCGGCGCTCTCCCCTGCCGGGCCGGCTGATACCCGCCAGGCTGCGGCCCGCGCCCGCCTCCGCGTCCGACCTGGGCGGTGTCGGTGAGGGCCCATGACCGCGCGGTGCTCACCGTGACAGAAGAAGAGGCGGGTCGTCATGACGGATGCCAGGGCCGAACGCGTCGCGAGGCTCATCGAGCCGCTGCGGGTCGAGCCGGGGTCACGGGTGGACCTGGGCGAGGACTTCGACCCCCGGTACAAGGGCGGCCTGAAGAAGAAGCAGGGGGTGGAGCTGCTGCGCACGGGCGTGTCGCTGCTCGCCGAGTACCAGGAACGGCTGGCGGCCCAGGACACGTACGGCGTCCTGTTGTGTCTGCAGGCACTCGACGCCGGGGGCAAGGACGGCACGATCCGGCACGTCATGAGCGGGGTGAACCCGCAGGGCGTCAAGGTGAGCAGCTTCAAACAGCCCTCCGCCGAGGAGCTCGACCACGACTACCTGTGGCGGTACGCGGCCAGGCTGCCCGCCCGCGGCGACATCGCGATCTTCAACCGTTCGCACTACGAGGAGGTCCTCGTCGTCCGGGTCCATCCGGAGGTCCTCGACCGGCAGCGGCTGCCGGCGGACGCGCGCGGAGCGGACATCTGGGACCGCCGCTACCGGGCCGTCAACGACTGGGAGCGCTACCTCACCGACAACGGGTTCAAGGTCGTGAAGATCTTCCTGAACCTGTCCAAGGAGGAACAGCGCACCCGTTTCATGAAGCGGCTCGACCTGCCGGAGCGGAACTGGAAGTTCTCCGCCGCCGATGTCCGGGAGCGCCGGCGGTGGGACGAGTACCAGCAGGCGTTCTCCGAGATGCTCTCGCGTACCAGTACGCCGTGGGCGCCCTGGTACGTCGTCCCTGCGGACCGGAAGTGGTTCGCGCGCATCTGCACGGCGGCGGTACTGGTTCACACGCTCATGGACATCGACCCCGCTTACCCGGTGGTCGGCAAGGAGGCCCGCAAGGATCTCCGGGCCGCGAGGCGGGAACTGGAGGCCGACGCTCCCAAGGGTGCGCCGGCCGATCCGTACGCGGCCCGTCACCCGGTTCCCGGGTCGGGCGGGGGACAGCGACGTGACGGCCGTGGCGCGAAGGGGCGGCACGCATCCGGCGCGGACTCGCGGACCGGGAAGCACAAGCGGAAGTAGGTCCCTGCGTCCCGGGACAGGGGCATCGGCAGGGACAGGGGCAGGGACGGCGGACCGGATCCAGATCGGAGTGCTGAGATGGCGATGCAGTCGAGCGGCCCGAAGGCTCCGGAGCGTGTCGCTCCGGAGCTCTGGTACGCGCGTGATCCACAGGACGTCGCGTCGGCTTTCGGTGTCGACCCCACGTCCGGACTCACCGCCGCCCGGGTCACCGAACTGCTGGCCGAGAACGGGCCGAACGCGCTGCCGGAGGAGAAGCCGAAGCCGGCGTGGCGGCGGTTCGCCGAGCAGTACCGCAGCTACATGCAGATCGTCCTCGTAGTGGCGGCGGTCGTCTCGCTGGCGATCGCCGAGTGGAGCACCGCCATCCTGCTCGTCCTGCTGACCCTGCTGAACGCGGTCGTGGGACTGCGGCAGGAGGGAAAGGCCGAGAGCGCGATGAACGCGCTCCAGTCCATGCTCACGGCGACGGCCCGGGTGAGGCGTGACGGGACCGAGTCGGAGATCCCGGCGGAGCAGGTGGTCGTGGGTGACGTCCTGCACATCTCCGCCGGGGACCAGGTTCCGGCGGACGGGCGGATCATCGAGGCGCACGCGCTCCAGATCGACGAGTCGGCCCTCACCGGTGAGAGCGTCCCCGCGTCGAAGGACGCCACGACCCTGCCGAAGGTGATGCTGGGGCCGGGGGATCAGTCGAACATGGCGTTCATGCACACCCCGGTCACCCACGGCAGCGGTCTGGTGATCGTCACCGGGACGGGTGAGGGCACCGAGCTGGGCAAGATCTCGGAGATGCTGTCGGCGACCGAGAAGGAGGAGGCGCCGCTCACCAAGGAACTCGACACGCTGACGCTGTGGATCACGGCCGCGGCGGGCCTGACCATGATCGTGATGTTCGCGCTGGGGCGCAGCCGCGACCAGGCGTGGGACGCCCTGTTCGTCAGCGCGGTCTCGCTGGCCATCGCCGCCATTCCCGAGGCACTGCCCACGGTGACCCAGGCGATCCTGTCCGTCGGCAGCCTCAATCTGGCGAAGCGCAACGCGATCGTGAAGGAGCTGCCGTCCGTCGAGACCCTGGCGTTCACGTCGGCGATCAACTCGGACAAGACCGGCACCCTGACCATGAACCAGATGACGGCGGTGGAGGTGGTGACGCCCACCGACCGCTACACCGTCTCGGGCACGGGTTACGGACTCGAAGGCAGGATCCACCATGCCGCGGGCTCCTCCGCGGGCATCGAGGAGGCGATCCTCCCGTACCTCGTGGCGAACGACGGCAAGCTGGTGGACGGCGAGGTCGTGGGCGATCCCACCGAGGGCGCGTTCCTGGTGCTGGCCCACAAGGCCGGGCTGGACATCGAGGGCACCCGCGAGCGGCTCCCCCGGCTCGCCACGCTGCCCTTCGACCCCGGCTACAAGCTCATGGCCACCTTCAACTCCACGGTGGACCCGTCCGGGCGTCCGGTGGTGCGCTGCTTCGTCAAGGGCGCGGCTCCTGCGGTGCAGGCCCGCGCGACGACCGCGCTGTCGGGCGGCGCGACCGTCCCGTGGGACGAGGAGCTCGGCCGGCGCGCCGACCAGCAGGGCGAGCGCATGGGCGGGGAGGGACGGCGGGTGATGGCGGCGGCCACCCGGGACCTGGACCCGGCCGACTTCGATCCCGGCGGCGACCTGCTCGGTTACGTCACCGGACTGCGGATGACGAGCCTGGTCGGGATGGTCGACCCGCCGCGTGAGGAGTCCAAGGCCGCCGTGGCCAGTGCCCAGGCGGCTCACATCCGGGTCCGCATGGTGACCGGGGACGACGTCACCACGGGTGCCGCCATCGCCCGGCAGCTCGGGATTCCCGGCGAGGCCGTCCTCGGAGCCGACTTCGCCGCGCTGCCGGAGAACGAGCGACTGGCCCGGATCGACGACATCGGTGTGGTGGGACGGGTCGCCCCCGAACACAAGGTGATGCTCGCGGACACGCTCAAGAAGAAGGGCGCCGTCGTCGCGATGACCGGCGACGGGGTCAACGACGCCCCCGCGATCAAGTCCGCCGACATCGGCATCGCCATGGGCAGCGGTACGGACGTGGCGAAGAACGCGGCACGGATGATCCTGTCCGACGACAACTTCACGACGATCGTCTACGCGGTGGAACAGGGCCGCAAGCTCTACGACAACCTCACCAAGTACATCCGCTTCGTGCTGCTGTTGCTGGTCACGTTCGTCCTGACCTTCCTCGGGGCGACCATCTTCAACATCGCGGCCGGTGAACCCTTCACCCCGCCGCAGGTGCTGTGGATCCACTTCGTGGTCAACGCCTCGTTCGGCTTCGCGCTGGGCTTCGACAAGGAGAGCGAGGGACTCATGCGGCGCCGGCCGCGTCCCCGGGGCGAGTCGGTGCTGACCCGGCCCGTGATGGTGACGGTCGGGCTCAGCGGGCTGGCGATCACCTTGATCCTGCTCGGGCTGATCAAGCTGGGCGAATCCCGTTACGACAGCGTCCAGACCGGCAGTTCGATCGCGTTCACCGCGTTCGCGCTGTGCCTGATCGTGGCCGCGTTCGAATGCCGCAGCGAGACGGACTCGGTGCTGACGCCGAGCACCTTCGACAGCAAGCAGATGAACTGGACGGCACTCGCGCAGTTCGTCCTCGCGGTCCTGGTGACGCAGATGGACGGGTTCCGCCGCATCCTCGGCACCACGGAGATCGACCTGCGGCAGTTCGGCTGGGCCCTGCTGTCCGCCGTCGCGTTCCTTGTCGTGTGGGAGGTGGGTAAGCTCCTGGCCCGCAGGGCGCGGCGCACCGAGTGACCACGCGGGCCCCTTGTCCATGAAACCGCCGGCGCGATCCGAAGGGCTGGCCCGTGTCGAAGCACCACGGCACCCCGAGCGGAGGGTGGCGTCCCCCTGTTCCGGTGCTGCCCGGTCTCCTGGTGCTCAGGCACTACCGGCGGAGCTGGCTGCGCGGAGACCTGCTGGCCGGGGTGACGGTCGCGGCCTATCTGGTGCCGCAGGTGATGGCGTACGCCAGTGTCGCCGGGCTGCCGCCCGTCGTGGGGCTGTGGGCGATCCTGCCCGCCATCGTGCTGTACGCCCTCGTGGGTTCGTCCCGGCTTCTGTCGGTGGGGCCCGAGTCGACGACGGCGCTGATGACCGCGACCGTCGTCGGGCCGCTCGCCGGCGGCGATCCGGAGCGGTACGCGGTACTGGCCTCGGCGCTCGCCGTCGCCGTGGGGCTGATGTGCGTGGTGGCCTGGGCGGCGCGGCTGGGCTTCGTGGCCGATCTGCTCTCCCGGCCCGTGCTGATCGGGTATCTGGCGGGCGTGGCACTGATCATGATGGTGGATCAGCTCACGAAGCTCACCGGTGTGCCGACGGACGGTTCGGAGTTCTTCCCGAAACTGGCCTCCTTCCTCGGGAACCTGGACGAGGCCCATCCCGCCACGGTGGTCTCCAGCGCGGCGACGCTGGTCGTCCTCTACCTGGCCACACGTTTCCGCTGGCGCGTCCCCGGACCGCTGCTGGTCCTGGTCGCCGGTACGGCCGTGGTCGCGGCCTTCGGCCTCGAGGACCACGGCCTCGCGGTGATCGGGGAGATCCCGGCCGGGCTCCCCCGCCCGGACCTCCCCCCGCTCGACACCCTGCCCGAACTGCTGCTGCCCGCGGTCGGTGTCCTGCTCGTCGGGTACACCGACTTCATCCTCACGGCGCGCGCCTTCACGACCGACGACGGCGGTACGGCGATGGACGCGAACCAGGAACTGCTGGCCCTGGGCGCCGCGAACCTCGGCGCGGGCACCCTTCAGGGGTTCCCGGTGAGCAGCAGCGCCAGCCGTACGGCCCTCGCGCAGTCAACGGGCGCGCGCACCCAGGTGTACGGGCTCACGGCCGGATTCTTCGTGCTGGCCGTGCTGTTGTTCCTGAGTCCCCTGCTCACCGACACGCCCTCGGCCGTCCTCGGCGCGCTGGTCGTCTACGCCGCGATCCGGATGATCGACCTGGCGGGCTTCCGGCGGCTGGCGGGCTTCCGGCTCCGGGAACTCCTGCTGGCCCTCGGCTGTCTCGTCGGCGTCCTCGCTCTCGACATCCTCTACGGGGTACTGGTGGCCGTGGGTCTGTCGGTGGCCGAGCTGCTGAGCAGGGTGGCGCGCCCGCACGACGCGGTCCAGGGGCTGGTACCGGGCCTCGCGGGCATGCACGACGTCGACGACTTCCCGGACGCCCGGGTGATCCCGGGTCTGGTGGTCTACCGCTACGACTCCCCGCTGTTCTTCGCCAACGCGGAGGACTTCCGGCGCAGCGCCCTCGCCGCCGTGGCCGAACAGGAGGTCCCGGTCAGGTGGTTCGTCCTCAACACGGAGGCCAACGTGGAGGTGGACATCACCGCCCTGGACTCGGTGGACGAGCTGCGCCGGGAACTCGGGGAACGGGGCGTGGAGTTCGCGATGGCCCGGGTCAAGCAGGATCTGCGCGACGATCTGGACGCCTACGGTCTGAGCGCGTCCGTCGGCGAGGAGCGGATCTTCCCCACCCTGCCCACGGCGGTCGCCGCCTACCGTTCCTGGTGCCGCGACCACGGCATCGATCCGGGCGACGAGGACGCTGATCCCCAGTCCTAGCGGCTGTCGTTCGGATCGTGCGGCGGGAATCCTCAGGGGATCTCCTGTTCGGCCCAGATGATCTTTCCGTCCGCCGTGTAACGGGCGCCCCAGCGATGGGAGAGCTGGGCCACCAGGAACAGGCCCCGCCCGCCCTCGTCCGTGCTCCGGGCATGTCTGAGCCGTGGGGCGGTGCTGCTGGCGTCGGAGACCTCGCAGGTCAGCCGGGTGTCGCAGAGCATCCGTAGCCGGATGGGCGGTACGGCGTAGCGGATCGCGTTGGTGACGAGTTCGCTCACGATGAGCTCGGTGGTCATGGTCAGTTCCCCGAGGCCCCATGCCTCGATGACGCGGGTGGCTCGGGCCCGCATCTCGGAGACGGCGGCCGGGTCCACCGGCACCTCCCACGAGACGACATGGTCGTCCCCCAGGGAGTGGGTGCGGGCCAGGAGCAGGGCGATGTCATCGGGCTGCGGTACGGGCACGAGGTGCCGTACCGCGTCCGAGCACAGCGCTTCGAGGTCGGGATCGGGCCGGGCGAGCAGCTCTCCCAACTGTGCCATGCCGAGTTCCATGTCGTAGTGCGCTCCCGCCACGAGGCCGTCGGTGAAGAGGCCGATCAGGCTGTTCTCCTCGAGCTCGATCTCCCGGCTCTCGAAGGCCATCCCGCCGAGGCCGAGCGGTGGACCGGCGGGCAGCTCGGGGTAGGAGACGCGCCCGTCGGGGGCGACGAACACGGGGGGCGGATGTCCGGCCCGGGCCATCGTGCAGCGCCTGGTGACGGGATCGTAGACGGCGTAGAGGCAGGTCGCTCCGAGGAAGGACGCGGTGGTGCTCCGGTCCGCGTCCTGTTCGGTGGTGGTCAGGCCGGCCCGCTGTTCCTGGCCGCGCTCCTCGCTGAGCCGGAGCACGAGGTCGTCGAGGTGTGCCAGCAGTTCGTCGGGGGGCAGTTCCATGTCGGCGAGGGTCTGCACCGCGGTGCGCAGCCGGCCCATGGTGGCCGCTGCGGTGATGCCGTGGCCGACCACGTCGCCGACGACCAGGCCGACCCGGGCCCCGGACAGCGGGATGACGTCGAACCAGTCGCCGCCGACCCCGCCGCTCGGGTCAGCCGGCAGATAGGAGGAGGCCACCTCGAGGGCTGTCCCCCCTGACAGGGCGTGGGGCAGCAGACTGCGCTGAAGGGTGACCGCCGCCGTGTGTTCGCGGGTGTAGCGGCGGGCGTTGTCGACGCACAGTGCCGCGCGCGCCACCACCTCGCGTGCCAGCAGGACGTCGTCGGGCTGGAACGAGACCGGATTGAGCGAGCGGATGAACGTGGTGAGTCCGAGGGCGGTGTTGCGCGCCCGCATCGGTACGGAGATGAGGGAGTGCAGCCCGTACCGGCGGATGCTGGCCGCTCTCTCGGGCTCCTCGGCGATCCACAGGTCGTCGTCCGGGTCGAGGACCTGGATGAGGACGGGCTCGCTGTCGGTGAGCAGGTGCACGTCGTGGGGAGGCGGCAGGAAGTCCGCCCGGTCGCCGATCCGGGCCACGGCCTCCGGGCACCCCTCCCGCACCGAGCTCATGCCCGCGCGCCGCATCATCGGCTTGGCGGGTGCGGGTCCCGCGTCCGACAGCCAGGCTCCGTGGCCCTCGGTGCTGAGGACGGATTCCAGCAGGTCGACGATGACGAAGTCCGCGAACCGCGGAACGGCGAAGTCGGCGATCTCCTGGGCCGTCCGCATGACGTCGAGGGTCCCGCCGATGGTGGTCCCGGCTTCGTTGACGAGCGACAGGATCTGCCGGGCGTTCCATCGGTCGGTGACGTCCAGGACCGTGTAGCACACGCCGGTGTAGGACTTGTCGACGCCGACCAGCGGGAAGAAGGAGGTGGAATAGGCGTGCCTGCGGTGCGGGTCGGCCCAGCTCCATCCCAGGTACTCGTAGTCGATCATCGGCTCGCCGGTCGCCAGGACCTTGCGCATCAGTCCCTCGATGGTCTCCGCCTGGAGCCCCGGCAGCAGTTCGGTCAGCCGGCGTCCGAGCCGCTGCCCGCGGGGCACACCGCCCAGGTGTTCCAGGGTGTCGTTCATCCAGACGTAGCGCAGTTGCAGATCGAGCACCGCCATGCCGACCGGCGAGCGGGTCAGGAAGCCGTCGAGGAAGGCCGGGCCCACCGTCCACGGCCGCCTGCGGTCCCGTGCCGAGATCAGGAAGCACTCGCTCCCGCCCATGCGGAACGACGCGGAGACGCGCAGGTCCGCGTCGATGCGCCGGCCGTCACGGTGCCGCAGGGGGATGTGTCCGCTCCAGCCCATTCCGCCGCGGCAGCGCTCGGCGACCGCCGCCACCCGCGAGGGGTCCCTGGGCAGCGCGAGCAGACGCGCGGCCGATGAGCCGACCATCTCGGCCGCCGGATGGCCGAGAAGGGCCTCGGCCCCCCTGGTCCAGGCCGTCACCAGCCCCTCGCCGGACACCACCGCCGCCGCGTCGGAGGACGCGTCAAGGGGATCGCCCGGTCCTTGGGACACGGGCGCGTCGGAACCTTCCTGCGAAGAAACCATGAAGCTCTCATCCTCTACACGACCATGTTCCTGCTTGTCCGCCGGATGTGCAGGCCCACCGGACGATCACCCCCCGGCACGGCACCGCACGGCACCGACCTCTCATCCTGAACATGCCAACGGGGCGCTCTGGAGTGGGCAAGGCCGGGGGCAGGGCGCAGCATGGAAGGGCCGGAGTCGGCACACACGTGCCCGGCGGCGGCCACGGAGCCCGGCACATCGCGCCGGCCGGTGGAGGAGGGCCAGGGATGACAGCCGAGTCCACGCAGTCCGACAGTGCGAGCGGTCCCGAACCCGCACGGTCCCGGCCGACCGGCCTGCTGGACGTCCTCAACGTGGGCGCGCTGGTCCTCGACGCCGACGGGCGCATCGTGTTCTGGACCCCGCAGGCCGAGGAGCTCATCGGGTACTCGGCGGAGGAGGCCCTCGGCAAGTACGCGGCGCGCCTGATCATCCACCCCGAGCACATGCAGTCCGTCACCGAACTGTTCGCCGATGTCCTGGAGACGGGACGCAGTTGGGCGGGCGCGTTCCCCATCCGGCACAAGGACGGCAGCACCCGCCTCATGGAGTTCCGCAACATGCGGCTCCTGGACGACCTCGGGGACGTCTACGCCCTGGGCATCGCGGCCGACCACACGTTGCTCCAGCGCGTGGAGACCGACCTGGCCCTGTGCGAGCAGCTGATCAACCAGTCACCCATCGGACTGGCGCTGATGGACCCCGACCTGCGGTATCTCATGGTCAACCCGGCGCTGGAACGGATCGACGGCATCCCCGCCGAGGACCATGTCGGCCGTCATCTGCGGGAGACACTGCCGTTCCCGGACGTGGACACCGTCGAGTCGGCGCTGCGTCAGGTGCTCACCACCGGCACACCGCTGCTCGACCAGTACCACGTGGGCCGCCCGCCCGCCGATCCCGACCACGAACACGCCTGGTCCCTCTCCTTCTACCGGCTGGAGGACCCGGGCGGACGCATCCTGGGCGCGGCCGCCTCGGTCGTCGACGTCACCGAACGCCATCGCGCGGCCGCCGAGGCCGACCGCGCGCGGCGTCGTCTCGCGCTCGTCGCCAGCGCCTCCACCCGTGTCGGCACCACCCTGGAGGTGGAGCAGACCGCCCGCGAACTGGCCGACATCGCCGCCCCCGAACTGGCCGACGTGGTCGCCGTGGACGTTCTCGACTCCGTCCTGGCCTGCCGCCGCAAGCGCAGGCCGGACAGCGGCCCGGAGTTCTTCCGCGCCCTCGCGCTCAAGGCCTCGCACCCCACCGTGGCCCTGCGCGCCGCCGACTCTCCCGGCGACCTGGCGACGTACGACGGTGACCGCCTGGTGACCCTGTGCGTCCACACCGGCAGGCCGGTCCTGGTGCGGCACGTCGGCGAGCACGATCTGCCGCGCATCGCCCGCGACGCCGAGGGCACGACCCTGCTGGCGCAGGCCGGCGTCCACTCGTACCTCGCGGTTCCGCTGATCGCGCACGGTGAGGTGCTCGGCGCCCTCGATCTCAAGCGCACCCGCAATCCGCTCCCCTTCGACGAGGACGACGTGGTGCTCGCCGGTGAGCTGGCCACCCGCGCCGCCGTGGCCATCGACAACGCCCGCTGGTTCCAGAGCGTGCGCAACACGGCCGTCACGCTCCAGCGCAGCCTGCTGCCCCAGCATCCGCCGCGTCTCACCGGTCTGGAGGTCGCGTCCCGCTATCAGCCGGCGCAGGCCACCAGCGAGGTCGGCGGCGACTGGTACGACGCGATACCGCTGGCCGACGACCGGACCGCGCTGGTCGTGGGCGACGTCATGGGCAACGGAATCGACGCCGCCGCCACCATGGGCCGGCTGCGCACCGCCACCTGCGCCTACGCCGACCTCGACCTGGACCCCGGCGACGTGCTCCAGCACCTCGACAAGATCACGTGCGATCTGGAGCACTACATCGTGACGTGCATCTACGCCGTGTACGACCCCCACAGCGGGCAGTGCCGCATCGCCAACGCCGGGCACATGCCGCCCGCGCTGGTGCGTTCCGGCGCCGCTCCCGAACTGCTGGACCTGCCTTCGGGCGCCCCCCTCGGTGTCGGTGGCATCTCCTTCGAGACGACCACGGTCGAACTCAACCCGGGTGATCTGCTCGTCCTCTACACGGACGGTCTCGTCGAGACCAGGCTGCATCCCATCGACGACCGCCTGAACGTCCTTCTCAGTTTCCTCGACGAAGCGGACAGGCCGCTCGAGGAGATCTGCGACCTGCTCCTGTACGGACTGCGCAACTCCGACGACCACGACGACGTCGCCCTGCTCGTCGCCCGCGCGAAGTAGCCCGCGCGACGTACCGCGCGAAGTAGC
The DNA here is from genome assembly GCF_036139655.1 of Streptomyces sp. NBC_00328. Classification (NCBI taxonomy): domain Bacteria; kingdom Bacillati; phylum Actinomycetota; class Actinomycetes; order Kitasatosporales; family Streptomycetaceae; genus Streptomyces; species Streptomyces sp. NBC_00328. Next base: position 8,944,006 of record NZ_CP108013.1, on the reverse strand, counting down.
CCTACCCGTTCTTCGTGTCCTTGGAGCGCCGACGGGAGGAGACCTGCTCGCGCGTGGTGTGCCACCGCGATCGGGCCTGTTCGACCACGCTGTCCCACTCGCGGCGGACCTCGTCGTCGGAGGGACGGTCGCCCGCGCGGATCCGGACGAGTTCATCGCGCATCTCGTGCCCGAGGGCCGCCGACGCGACGATGACGAACATCGCGGCGAAGAGCGCCGAGATCATCGCGAAGACGGCCCCCACCGCCCCGTAGCGTGCGGCGTAGGAGTTGAACAGGCGTGGCAGATACACGGTCGCGCCCACCGAGTAGAGCGCGGTCGCCACGCCCGCCGTGACGCCGAAGGGCACAAGGTCGCGCCAGGGGATCCGCTTCGCGGACAGCGCCCAGCCGCTCCAGACGAGGAAGGCGACGCTCACCGGGATCTCGCACACCGAGGCCGCCACGCCCAGCTTGCTCCCCCCGAGAACCGCGTGCAGCCACCCGGTGACGGCCGCGTAGCCGGCGAGCCCGAGGATCCACCACAGGCCGTTCCTCGTGTTGCGGACACTCAGCGGGGGCAGTTCCCAGGTCTGCTCGAACAGCCGCTGCGAGGCGCGGGCGAAGCTCAGTACGGAGATGATCAGGAACAGGCTCCCGAAGACACCCACGCTCGCGCTGGCGCTCTCGGCGGGGGCCAGGAGCGACTTGACCGCCGCGGCGCCCTGACCGGTGAGGCCGTAGCGCTTGATGATCCGGTCGGCGGCGTCGTAGTCCGAGAAGCTGCTCAGCACGGCGCCGATGAGAATCGTGAGGGGGATGAGCGCGGTGAGCGCGCTGGACGCCAGGGCCATCGAGCGGTCGAAGCCCACGATCTTCTGGAACCGGCTGACGACGCGCAGCGCGAACGCGGGACGCAGCCAGAACGTCAGCATCCTGACGAGGCGCTCGCGATTGATCCCCGCCGTCCTGTCCTCCATGTCATCGGGCCCGGTATGGCGCTGCGAGCGTAACGGACGGCCGTCCCGGCCGGGACGGCCGACACGGCCCGCCGTCCGCGTCCGGGCCGGGCGGCCCGTGCGGAGCCACCCGGCCGGCCGTCCCCCGCGACCGGCAGGCGTTCGACGCGCTCATTCCTCCTCGGACAGGGCGATCTCCGCCCAGATCGTCTTCCCGCGGGACTCGGGCCGGGTTCCCCAGCGCCGGCTGACCTGCCAGGTGAGGTAGAGGCCCCGGCCGCCCTCGTCGACCTCCTCGGCGTGCCGGAGGTGCGGCACGGTGCTGCTGTCGTCGGTCACCTCGCAGGCGATCGCGGATCCGTCGAGAATGAGGCGCACGGAGATGGGACCGTCCGAGTACCGGACCGCGTTGGTGACGAGTTCACTGACCACCAGGGTGACGGTGAAGGCGTGCTGCTCCAGCCCCCAGTCCGCCAGCGCGCGCTCGGCGCGGGAGCGTGCCTCGCCGACGGACGCGGGGTGGTTGGGCAGCGTCCACGAGGCGACCTGGTCCGGTCCCAGACCCCGGGTACGCGCCAGCAGCAGGACGGCGTCGTTCTCCATCTCCTCCGGTGCCAGCTTGTAGAGCACTTCGTCGCAGATCTCCTGAAGCCGCCGGTCGACCGGCTGCAACGCGTCGCCGACACGCTCCAGTTGTTCCTGCGGGTCGTCCGACACGGCACGCAGCATGGCGGTGTTGGACAACAGGATGACGCTGCCCTCGGCGAGTTCGAACTCGGCGCTGCCGTACTTCGCCAGGCCACGGCCCAGCGGCGGCCCGGCGGGCACCACGGCGTACTCGACGGTCCCGTCGGGCAGCGCGAGCACCGGAGGCGGATGCCCCGCACTGGAGACCGAGCAGCGGCGGGTCACAGGGCTGTAGACGAGGTACAGGCAGGTGGTGTCCTGGCGCGCGTCGTCCATAGCGGCGTCCGGGCGCCGCGGCCGTTCTCCATGGAGCCGGGTCACCAGGGCGTGCAGCCGTTCCAGAACCTCTTCGGGGGCCAGGTCGAGGACGGCCAGCGCGCTGATCGCGGCCCGCACCTCGCCCATCGTGGCGGCGGCCTCCAGGCCCCGGCCCACCGTGTCGCCGGCCACCAGGGCCACCCGCGAACCGGACAGCGGGATCACGTCGAACCAGTCCCCGCCCGCGCCCAGCGGGCAGTAGCTGTACGCGGTCTCGACCGCGTCGTGGCCGAGGACCCGGGCCGGCCGCAGACTGAGCTGCAGGACACGCCCGGCCGAACGCTCCCGTGCGTACAGCCGGGCGTTGTCCAGGCACAGGGCCACCCGGTCGGCGAGTTCGGCGGCCAGCGCGAGGTCGCCGTCGTCGAAGGCGTGCGGGGTGCGGTCCCGGTAGCAGTGGGCCAGCCCGATCACGGAGCCGCGGGCGGTGAGCGGCAGCACGAGCAGCGAATGCGCCCCCGCGTCGGTGAGACGCCGCCCTCGCACCGGCTCCCGGTTCATCCAGTCCGCGTCCGGGGTCAGCTGCTGGACGGCGCGCGGCCGGAGGTCGGACAGGCACTGCGCGAAGGGCGTCGCCATGGACAGGCCGATCACCTCGCCGATGGAGGGCAGGTACCGCTCGGCGTCCGGGACGGAGGAACGACGGCTCGTGCACCGCAGGGCCCCGTACTCGAAGAGGGTGCCCGGAGCACCGGCCTCGCCCCGCAGGACGGAGTCCAGGACCTCGACCACGACCGTGTCGGCCAGCTCGGGAACCATCTCGTCGGCGAACTCCTGCGCCGTACGGAAGATGTCCAGCGTCGTGCCGATGCGCCCGCCCGCCCGCTCCAGCAGGGCCAGTCGGTCCGCCGCCCGCTTGCGCTCGGTGATGTCCACCACCGCCGTCGCCAGCCCCAGGACGCCACCGGCGGCGTCCTCCAGCCGGAAACACGAGATCGACAGCACGAGCTCGGCCTGGTCGGAACTCAGATGGCCGTGCACCTCCACATCCAGCGCGGGTACGCCCGTCTCCAGCACCTCGAGCAGCGTCGCCTCGTAGTTTCCGGTGTAGAAGTCACGACCCCACTCCCTCGGGTGGCGCCCCAGTGCCTCATCCAGGGCGAACGCCTTGACGTAACGGGCCGCCGTGTTGAAGCGCACCAGACGAAGCTGTGTGTCGAGGACGTGCAGACCCACGGTCGACTCGGAGAAGAGCGCGCCGAGAATGGCCTCGTCCAGCTCCGCGTCCGGCGGGCCATGTCCGCCCAGCGATGCAACCATGACACTTCCGTTGACCGTTTACCGCCCATGCATTCCGTTTTGTCAGAGTTCCACCATATTCGCTCACCGGCGACGCGCGACCGGAGGTTCGCTCACGGCGACGTGCGACCGGAGCGCCTGTGCGGCCCGGCGGTCCCCGATCCGCACCGCGCCGCGTGCGCCCGCCGGCGCGATCGGCCGCCCCGCCCGCGCCGGGCAGGGCGGCGCGGGGTCTCTAGAAGGGCGACAGGGTCAGCCGCATCGCCGTGGGTGCGCTGTCCTGGATGAAGGAGGCGAAGTCGGCGACGTCGTCGAAGGCGAAGCCGTAGGCCTTGCCGTCCTCGGTGGCCGCGTGAACGGTCTTGGAGTAGTGGTTGGTGAGTTCGGTCCGGTAGAAGTCGGCCGCGGAGGTGGTCGGCTGTGCCGGGTTGCTGAGCAGGGTGGAACGGTTGAACCCGGCGCCGAGCACGGCGGCCACCGGGCCGGTCGTGCCGTCGTTGGGCGCGGCGAGGGTGCCGTCGCAGAAGAGGACGTCACGGGTGGAGGGCTTGGCGAACGAGACGGAGGCGGGTCCGTCGAACGTGAACCGGTCCCCGCGGACCCGGCCGGTGAACGTGCCCGCGTTGGTGGTGACGGTCAGGTCCTTGCCGGTGTACGTGCTCCACACCTCGTCGACGTACGGGGCGAGGTAGTCCTTGGCGAACAGGCCGGAGTCCAGGCCGTGGCCGGGGGCGATGATGCGGAGGTCGTCCACCACGAGGGGCGCGAAGTCCTCGTTCTGCTTGATCGCCGCGAAGGCGGCGGCCCGTCCGCCGTCGCGGATGGCGCCGGTCGTCTGCTCCTTGGCCCCGTTCAGCCGGATGTTCATGGGCACGCTGAACATGTCGACCATGGTCGTGTTGCAGAACATCCCGGCGGAGTTGTAGGTGAACTCCGCGCAGTCGTGCAGCACCCCGAAGCTGGGGTCGGAGGTGACCCAGCCGGCCGGGAACTGGAGGGCCGCGTTGCCGTTGCCGTCCTGGACCGCCTTGAACTTCAGCTTCGCGCCCAGCGACACATAGACGCGGCCCGACATGAACGGGAGGTTGAGCCGTGTCTCCCCGCTCGCGGCCAGGGTGAGCGCGTAGTCGGTGAATCCGTCCGCGCCGTTGTCCGAGAGGGAGATCGGCGCGAGTGTGCCGTCCTGGGTGACGCGGACCTGCTTTCCGTCCTGGTTCCCGACGATGTAGACGAACACCGACCCGTTGGCGAACGAGCCGCTGTTGTTGACGATCGTCAGCGGGAGCGAACCCGCGGCGGCCTTGGTGGACGCGTCCGTCTGCCCGGCCATGGCGTACGGCGCGATCGCCGCGATGGCGGGTGCGGCCACGGCCGCACCGCCGAGTGCGAACAGGGCCTTGCGACGGGTCAGGTTCCGCTGGTGACGAGACGTCATGTGACGGGTACTCCTTGGTGCTTGTGCCTGGGAAAAGGCGGTGGGGGGATCTCTTTTTCGGCGGACAGCCGAGCGTTGAGAGCGCTCTCCGCCCGTGGTGGAGGGCACCGGTGGGCACCGATGCTACGCACGAGTCGTTGAGGGACCAACTGCCGCCGGCGCCCGCCAAATCGCCCTGACCTGCGGCTACTTGCTGAAGCAGACGGTCCCCATGGTTGCTTAAGACGCGTTTAACCCCCACTTAAGAAGGAGGGTTCCGCTTCTGGCGCGCGATCCGCCCGGTCTGTCGCGGATCCGCCCGATCGGCCGCCGCGCTCAGTTCCCGCCCGGCGGCGGGTCCCCGTCCACGGCCCCGGACGCGCGGTACACGAACGTCGGAAAGGCCTGCCCGGTCGCCCGTGTCCAGGCGGATACGACTGCGTCCGGGTACTCCGCGCGGGCGTCGGCGAACGCGGTGACGCAGCGGGCGTGGACGTCTGTCCGGCCGGTGCGGCGGGTGAGTGAGAGCAGGGCGCGCAGCGCCGCGACGCCGTCGTCGGCCCGGCCGTCGGCCAGACGGGCGCGGGCCTCCTCGGCGAGCGCCAGAGCGAGACCGGAACGGGCGGCGGCCAGGGATGCCGCGTACAGGCCGGCCTCGGAACCCGCCGCCTCGTCGACGAGGACGGACTCCGACTCCGCGTAGCAGGCGACGGCCGCCCCGTGGTCGCCGGCGCGGCGGAGGGCGCGGCCGAGCACCCGTAGACGGCGGGCCGTCACGGCGTGGTGGGCCGACCAGTCCGTCTCGGCCAGACGGCGCGTGAGAGCGACTGTCTCCCGCGCGGCCCCGACGGCGCCGTCGAGGTCTCCGTCGTCCAGCCGCAGTCGGCTCAAGTCCTCCAGAACACGCGCGAGTTGCGGCTTGTGCGCCGTCGGGTCGAACTCCGCCGCACGCCGGTACGCGGCCACGGCGCGTTCACCCGCCCGGACCGCTTCACCGCGGTCGCCCGCCGCCGTGTGGCAGTCGGCCAGCCGCTCCAGACACGCGGCGAGAAGAGAGCTGTGGGTGTCCGGCTGTTCGGCGACGAGCGAGGCAGACAGGTCGACCGCCTCCCGTCGGCAGTTCAACTCCGTGTCCCGGTGCCCGAGTTCGCCGAGCCGGTCGGCAAGGCAGTCCAGCGCCAGGATGAGCAGGGGTTCACCCGTCGTCCGGTCCCGGTCCGCCAGGGTCCGCGCTTCGGCCACGGACTCCTCCGCCGTCGTGCGCGCGGCCGCCCGGTCCCCGGTGGCCGCCAGGCAACGGGCCAGGTCCGCGAAGAGCCTCACCCGCAGCGGCCGTACGACCTCGGGCACGACCCGCAGCATGATCGGGTCGGCGGCGTCCCGGGCCTCCCTGCCGACGGACAGCGCCTCCTCGTGCCGGCCCAATGCCACCAACCCCGCGGTGAGTTCACACATAACGCGTACACGCACCACGAACGCGTGGCTCACCTCGCGCAACGACATGTTCCGTAACAACCCTGCGCACTCCTCGTAGGCGGCCACGGACTCCTCCGTGCGGTTCAGGGCCGCCAGCGCCAGGGCGTAGGTGCGCAGCGCGCCCGGCAGGGTGCCAAGGGTCCGATCCCGTCGGGTGAGGACGAGGCGACGGTAGGCGGCCACGCACTCCCCCGCCGAGACCAGCGCGTCGTCCGGTCGCGCCAGGCCGAACTGCGCCTGCGCCCGCAGATGCAGATGCAGGGCCCGCTGCGCCGGCGACCACCGGACGCCCGGTACGGCCGAGGACGCGTCCAGCACCGCACACGCCTGCTCGCAGCGGTTGACGAGCACCAGCGTGTAGGCGTGCCAGACAAGACTGCGAGCCAGCAGGTCACGGTCGCGCGGGCGGGCGCCCTTCCTCTCGGCCAGCGCCCGGTACACGGCCGTCGCCTCCTCGGCCCAGGCCAGCCGACGCCACGTCGGGGGCGGCCGCAGCAGCACCCAGCGGGGGGCCACACAGTGCGTCAGCGCGGCGCCGAGCAGCCGCCGCCCCGCACCAGGACCGAACCGGGCCGCCGCGCGCGGCAACGGCAGCAGTACACGCACCAGCCCCATCGGCGCCCCCTTCCGGGATCCTCGTCCAAAGGACGGCCGGGCACCCGTATAGGTTGCCCGGAGAGGGCGGACACGGTCTGTCGTTCCGGTGGGAACACAGCTCCGATCGCCCATGCGTACGGAGGCTGTCGCCCGCCGGTCGCCGGATGGGCGACCGAAGGTCCGGGGCGACAGCCTCCGTTCACGGGCTACTTCAGACCGTAGGCGCGGATCACCTCCTGGGTGATGCGGTTGCCCGCGTCGTCCCAGCCCTCGGCCTTCAGCGAGACGTAGCCGTGGTGCGGGGCGTCGTAACAGGCCGTCCAGGTACCGGACTTGCCGGTGACCTTGACCGGCTTCCACGTGGTGCCGTCGTCGTACGAAACCGACAGCGCGGCGCCCTGGATCTTCCCGGTGCCCACCGCGTCGTCGATGTGGCGAGGCGTCAGGGCGAGCGTCTGACGGCCGCCGCGGGCGTCGTTCGCGAGGTCGGTGGCGACGCCGTAGTCCATCTGCAGCACGGCCATGTGTTCGATCTTCGTCGGGTCGGTGACCGGGTCGGACTTCACCTGCCAGACCGTGTGGGTGCGGGTGGACAGCCGGTAGGTGTCCGCGTCACGCTCGGCGGTGAGGTCGAGGGTGTAGACCGACGGGGTCGTCGGCGCGGGGTAGATCGTGGCGGCCTGCGAGGCGCTGGTCTTGATCAGAGTGCCGTCCTGATAGACCTTCAGGCTCTTCTTGTCACCGCTCTGCATGACGCCGGCGTGCTGTCCCGCACTGCTGTCGGCCCAGGGCTGGACGTTGAACGCGATCTGGGCCTTCTGCCGCTGCGACCACCAGTAGGTGCCGCCGTTGGCGGGCCGCGTCACCGCCCCGAAGAAGTCACGGACCTGCCGCGATCCCGGCTGGTACGCGTTCCGTACGCTCTGCGAGGAGAGCGCCATTCCCGGCCCGGTGGCCAGGTTCTCCACCCACCGGGCGCCCGGCTGCGTCGACACGTAGTCGGTGCGCGTGCCGGGGATGTCCAGGCGCTGCAGGTACCCGGCGCCGTACTTGCGGTACGGGCGGAAGCCCGACCGGTACTCGCCGCTGGGCGTGGTGGTGGTGCCGTGGAAGCGCATGTCCACGGTGGCCAGATCGGACGAACGGGGCCGGTAGGTCAGCCCGGTGGACGGGATCTGTCCCGGGTGGGCGTCGGAGAGGTCGTACACGTACGGGGAGTTGGGCACACCCTCGACCTCCAGCCGTCCCCGGCCGCGCTTGGCGTCGGCGATCAGGGCCGCGCCGTCGCGCGCGGTGAGGGAGAACACCGGCACGGCGCTGTAGTTGCTGCCCGTGGTGCCGACGTACTCCAGCAGCTTGCCCGGACGGTCGTTGACGACGATCAGCAGCCCGGCCCCGGCGTCGGCCGCGGCCTGTGCCCGGTCGACGGCGGAGATCGCGTCCGAACGGGTCACCAGCGCCACCTTGCCCTTGACGCGCAGCTTCGCGTACTCGGCGGCGGTGCCGGTACCGGCGTACACCACGTCCAGGAGCTTGTGACCGTCGTACAGCGCGGAGCCGCCCTGGCCCATCGGCCGGAGCTCACGGCCGTCGTGGGTGAGGGTGAGGAACGGGACCGCCTTGCGCCAGCGGGTCTCGTACTCGAAGCTGCCGGTGGTCACCTTGCGGGTGGGCAGCACGAACATGCTGTCGTACTTGGCGGCCAGCAGGTACTGCACCTCCAGGATGCCCAGCCCGTACTGGTTGAGGTCCGAGCCGTCGGCGCGGTACCAGTTCATGGACAGCACCCGGTCCTCGGTCCTGCGCGGGACCTCCGCGGTGACCTCGCGGGTGCGGCTCGCGTCGAGGGCCACGTCACGGTCCCGGTCGAGGACGACCTCGGGGTCGCCCATCAGCGCCATGCCGACCGAGTCCGGGCCGTGGCTGCCGGGCACGTCCAGGTAGGTCACCAGGCTGTAGGTGCCCTCGCGCAGCCGCAGGTCGAGCGTGCCGCTGTCGTCGATGGTCTGGGAGTACGGGTCCTCGTTGGACCCGAAGCGCTGGACCTCGACCCAGCCCGCCGTCGGCTTGCCGGAGCGGTCCTTCAGGCTGACGTGCAGGGTGTGGCGAGCGTCCTCCCGGTACAGGCCCACCTGGGTACGGGCGAGCGTCGCGCCGGAAGAGGCGTCCGCGGCGGTGATCTGGCCGAGGTAGCGGCGGCCGTCGGCGCCCAGGCCCGGCTCGGCGGTGGCGGTGACCGTCGCGGTGCCGTGGGCGGGCACGGTCACGGTGTCGGCGGAGAGGGTGAACATGCCGTCGGGGGCGGGCTTGCCCTTGTCCGCGGTCGGCTCGGTGTCGTACGGACCGCCGGCGACGGTGGCGTTCAGCGCGAGCTTCAGCTCCGCGGGGGAGTCGCCGGTGTTGGTGTAGGTGACGGTGCGGTCGACCGGGCTCGCGCCGTCGTGCGGCCAGGTGTCGATGCCGAAGTAGGCCGAGCCGGTGGCGGTGACCGTCGCGGCGGTGGCGGCGCCGAGGTCGGCGCGGCCCGATCCCACCTGGTAGGCGGTGTAGGCGGACAGCTCCTTGGACGTGCTCATCAGCGCGTCCTTGAGCTGGCGCGCCTTCCAGTCCGGGTGCTCCTGGGCGAGGATCGCGGCGGCGCCCGCGACGTGCGGCGTCGCCATCGAGGTGCCGCTCATCGACTGGTACCAGCCGGTCTCGGCGCTGCCGCCCGCCTTGGCGGCCAGGACGGCGACGCCGGGCGCGGAGATGTCGGGCTTGAGGGCGTAGTCGTTCAGACGCGGGCCCTGGGAGGAGAAGGACGCGCGCTTGTCGGCGGAGTCCACGGCCGCGACGGTCAGCGCCTCGTCGGCGACACCGGGGCTGCCCATGCTCGCCTCGCCGCCCGAGTTGCCGGCCGCGATCACGAACAGGGCGCCGCTGTCGTCGGTGAGCCGGTTCACCGCCTGGCTCATCGGGTCGGTGCCGTCGGACGGATCCGAGGAGCCGAGGCTCATGCTGATCACCTTGGCGCCCTGGTCGACGGCCCATTCCATGCCGGCGATGATCCAGGAGTCCTGGCCGTAGCCGTCGTCGGACAGCACCTTGCCGACCAGCAGGTCGGCTCCGGGCGCAACGCCCTTCTCGGCGCCGTCCGAGGCGGCGCCGCTGCCGCCGACGGTGGAGGCGGTGTGGGTGCCGTGGCCGTGGCCGTCGTCGGGGGTCTCGTCGGGGACGAAACTCTGCGACCCGGAGATCCGGTCGGCGAGGTCGGGGTGGTGGGAGTCGGCGCCGGTGTCCAGCACGGCGACCTTGACGCCCTTGCCGTCGAGGCCCTTGCCCCAGGCGGCGGGCGCGCCGATCTGCGCGGTGCTGTCCTTCAGGGTGGCCTTGACGCGGCCGTCCAGCCAGATCTTGGACAGCCCCTCGCTGAGCTTGGGAGTACCGGCCGCCGATCCGTTCAGGGCTTCCGCGGAGGCGCCGGTGGCGGAGGCCGCGGGCGCGACGGACCGCCACAGCTTCCGGGTCTGCTTCTTGGCGGCGCGCACGGACGTCGCGTGGATCGCGGGCAAGTTGCGCACGCGGGTGGCGCCGCCGGGCGTGGCCTGGGCGGACGGCGCCGTCTTGGAGCCGTAGCCCAGGATCAGCGGGATGCCGTCGCTGTGGGCGTCGTCGTAACCCTGCTCGATCAGGGCGGTGACGTCGAACAGCCGCCGGTCCAGCCGGTTCGCGGCCAGGTAGGGCAGCACCTCGTCCGGGTAGACGTAGAGATCACCGCCGACGGTCTCGGTGCGCACGCCTCCGAGAGCGCCGGGAGGGCGGGTCACGTCGGCGGTCTGCTTGCCGCCGGAGGGGCCGGTGACGCGTACGACATCACCGGTGAGGAGAGTGACGGTGTGCTGCCCGGAACCTGAGGCCGCAACGGGGTTCGCGGCGACGGTCGCTGATGGGTTGTCAGCCACCGCGAGAGGGGGTGGCAAGGCCAGGGACGTCAGAACGGCCAAGGTGCCGACCGCTGCCGCGAGTGAAGTTCGGCCGCTGCGGCCGGGAGGTATGCGGGAGATCATGGAGCGCTTTCTACCGGCCCCGTACCCGCGGAGGGAACAGCGGGCCGATGGCACGAAAGCGCCACGTCTCACATGCGCCAGATCGAAGAACTCCGCACAAACATAGGGGAGTTATCTCATTCGCCGCATCCTCGGGCCCGCCGGGTCACGACCCGTCCGGGGCTCCTGCCGGACACCGTCCGGCCCACGCACACTCACCGGGTCGCGGCCCACCCGCACCCCCTCACCGGGCACCACCCGGCCCCGTCACCCTCGCGAGGCACCGCTCGATCCCCGCACCCTCGCCGGGTCACGCCCACCCGCCCCCCTACCGGGAACCGTCGGGCCCACCCCTCGCCGCGCACGGTCAGGCCCGCGTGCCCGTGCCGGGCGCCGCCCGCCCCGCACCATCACACCGGGCTCCGGCCCACTCAGGAGCCGGCGGCCGGCTCCGTGGGGGCGGGAGCTGACGTGCTGACGCCGCCGGTCGAGCCCGGCTCCGGGGTCTCCGCGGAGCTGCTGTCGGGCGAGAACACCGCCACGCCCACGAGCACCGCCAGCAGGAAGACCACGGCTCCGGCGGCCGCGCCCACGACTCTTCGCCGGTCGGCGAGGAGTTCGCCGACCCCCGAGCGCGGGCGTCGGCGCGCCCGGTGCCCGCCGCCCGCGGTGTCCCTCAGCACCGACGGCAGAGCGTACGTGGTCGCGGGGCCCGTGGCCCTGACGGCCTGCCGGTGACGACCCGGCTCCGGCATCACCGCCGGGAGCGGCTCGGCACGCCCCTGCCAGGAGCCCGAGCCGTACCAGGCGGCCGCCTCGAGCGCGGTGGGCCGGTCCTCGGGCTGCTTCGCGAGCAGGCCGAGCAGATGGTTCTCGAAGGCGGGCGGCAGATCGGCGCCGAGCTCGCGCGGCGGAGTGGGGGCGGTGTCGAGATGGTGGTGGAGGACCGCGACAGGGCTGCCTGCCTGGAACGGCGGCCGTCCGGTGAGGAGTTGATACAGGACACAGCCCAGCGAGTACATGTCGGAGGGCGGCCCGGCGGTCTTGCCCAGAGCCCGTTCGGGGGCCAGGTACAGGCTCGTGCCGACGATCTGCCCGGTCGCGGTCAGACCGCCCGCCGGATCGTCCATGAAGCGGGCGATCCCGAAGTCGCCGATCTTGACACTTCCCTCGGCGTCCAGGAGCAGGTTGCCCGGCTTGATGTCCCGGTGCACGATGCCCTGTTGATGCGCGGCGGCCAGCCCCGCGGCGGCCTCGGCCGCGATCCGCGCGACCCGGTCGGCGGGAAGCCTCCCGGCATCGTTGAGGACACCGGCGAGACTGTCGCCCTCGACCAGCTCCATCACGAGGAACAGCCGGTTCTCATAGGCCCCGAAGTCCAGAACACCCACCACATGGCGATGGTTGAGCAGGCCCGCGGTCTGGGCCTCCAAACGGAACCGGGCCGCGGCCGTCGGGTCGGCGTCCTGGGAGAGAAGCAGTTTCACGGCCACGGACCGGCCGATCATCTCGTCGTGGGCCCGCCACACCTCCCCCATCGCGCCCCGCCCGAGAGTGGTCTGCAGCCGATACCGCCCCGCTATCAGCACTTGTGCTTCATCCTCACGCCGTTGGGATTCCGTCGATCGCCACGGGTCGATTCCCTACCGAGCATGAGTGATCATCGGGGCGCCGCAGCAGGTTGAGCCTACTGCCAACACGATGGTGATCAGACGCTGTTCACCCTCGGCCTCAAGATCACGGAGAACCGTTCGGTGCGCCACAGGGCACTGACGGAAAGTGACTCCGCGAACCGCTGCGGGGGCAGGCCGACGACGACCCGGGAAGCAGCCCGGCGGCCGGACGCACCCGAAGCCCCGCACTTCGGGCCGCCCCGGGCGAGCGGTGCATGCATTGGTATGGACCTGGCAAGGACCTCCCACTACCCTCGTTCACGCAACTCTGAGAGCGCTCTCTCCTGCCCTTCGCCCCACTCACCGACCATCGGATCGACGAAAGGCAACTCCCGTGAGACGCACCACAGTTCTGCGCATCGCCTTGTCCGCCGGCCTGCTCGTCAGCGCCGCGACGCTCGGACTCACCCAGGCCGCGGCCGACGAGGCCCCCCTCACCGCCACGACATCCCGGGCACCCGCCTCCTCGGCCCTCGTCTCGGCCATGCAGCACGACCTCGGACTCACCGAGCGGCAGGCGACCGTCCGACTCGCCCAGGAAACAGCCGCACGCGGCGTCGAGGCCACCGCCCGGCGCGTGGCCGGCGCCGCCTACGGCGGCTCCTGGTTCGACGCGAAGAGCGGCAAGCTCGTCGTGGCCGTCACCGAAGCCGCGTCCCGGGACGCCGTGGAGGCGACCGGCGCGCGCGTCACCCTCGTCGAACACAGCCAACGGCAGCTCGACGCCACCATGGCACGCATCGACGCGCTCCACGCACCGGCCGGCGTGGGCAGTTGGCACGTCGACCCCCAGGCGGGCTCCGTCGTCGTCGATGTGGTGTCCTCGCACCAGGATGACAACGATGTCCGGTCCTTCGTCGCCCGCGCCCGGGCGGCAGGTCCCGTCGTCGTGCGGCAGACGGACAAGGCTCCGAGGACGTTCGCGGCCGGCACGGTGGGCGGTGACCCCTACTACACCGGCAACGTCCGCTGCTCCATAGGCTTCTCCGTGTACGGCGGCTTCGTCAGCGCCGGGCACTGCGCCCAGCCGGGCGCCGCCGTCCGCGGCTGGGACGGCAGCTACATCGGCAACTTCCAGGGCTCCTCGTTCCCGGACAACGACTACTCCTGGGTCAACGTGGGCAGCGGGTGGTGGACGGTACCCGTCGTCCTCGGCTGGGGCACCGTGTCCGACCAGCTCGTCCGCGGCTCGGGCGAGGCGCCCGTCGGAGCGTCGATCTGCCGCTCCGGCTCGACCTCCCACTGGCACTGCGGCACCGTCCTCGCGAAGAACGAGACCGTCAACTACAGCCAGGGCGCGGTGCACCAGATGACCAAGACGAGTGTCTGCGCCGAACCCGGCGACTCGGGCGGCTCGTTCATCAGCGGCGACCAGGCACAGGGCGTCACCTCCGGCGGCTGGGGCAACTGCAGCAGCGGAGGCGAGACCTGGTACCAGCCCGTGAACGAGATCCTGAACCGCTACGGGCTCAGGCTGCACACGGCCTGACCCGGCCGCACCGGCCCGCTCGTCCGCCGAGCGGGCCGGTGCACCCGCGAGTCGTCCGGGACGCGTGGCGCGGCACGCGCCGGCCTTCGGCCCCGGCTTCCGGCTTCCGGCTTCCGGCTTCCGGCCGAGCGGGCCGGAGGTCCTGCCGGTGACGGCGTGCCCGCGTCGCCGCGGCGGCGGCAGCCGTGCACCATGGGCGGGTACCTCTCGCAGCTTCGGAAGGGCTCCTCGTGATCAGCATCCCGGGCCGCACGGCCCACGACGGTACGAAGGTCCCGGCTGTCGGCCTCGGCACCTGGCCGATGGACGACGCGCAGGCCGAGGAAGCGGTGAGCCGCGCGCTCGGCATGGGCTACCGGCTCGTCGACACGGCGGCCAACTACCGCAACGAGACCGGCACCGGACGGGGCGTCGCCCGCTCCGGCGTCCCTCGTGAGGAGATCGTCGTCACCACCAAACTGCCGGGCAGGCACCACGGCTACAAGGAGACGCTCGCCTCCTTCGAGGAGTCACGGGTCCGTCTCGGACTCTCCTACGTCGATCTCTACCTCATCCACTGGCCCCTGCCCCGCGTCGACAAGTACGTGGACTCCTGGAAGGCGATGATCGAGCTCCGCGCGGCGGGCCTGGTGCGGGCGATCGGCGTCTCGAACTTCACGGCCGAACATCTCGGCCGGCTGGAGGCGGAAACCGGAGTGGTGCCCTCGGTGAACCAGATCGAGCTCCATCCCTCGCTTCCCCAGGACGAGTTGCGCGCCTTCCATGACGACAGGGGCATCATCACGGAGAGCTGGAGTCCCCTGGGCCGCGGCTCCGCCCTCCTGGACGACCCCGTGCTCGGAGAGATCGCCGAGACCCACGGTGTGACGCCCGGCCAGGTCGTGCTGCGCTGGCACACACAGCTCGGAGCTGTGCCCATCCCCAAGTCCGCCGACCCCGGGCGGCAGCGGGAGAACCTCGACATCTTCGGGTTCGAGCTGACTCCCGCCGAGATGACGGCCGTCGGCGACCGCCCGCGACGGCGCCTCGGCGGCGACCCCACGACACACGAGGAGTTCTAGAAAACGCGAGGGTTCCGCGACGCAAGGCCGCTTCAACGCCTTGAGGGCTCAAGGGCTCAACGATTCAGTGGCACTTGAGCACCCGCACCGCGCGCCGGCCGGACCCGGGTCCTCTGGACCCGGGTCCGGCCGGCGCGTGGGCCGGCGCGCGGGCTACGCCGCGTCGCGCACCGTGCCGGTGAACTCCGGCCCGTCGTGCCGCGTGCCGTTCTCCTCGTCGTAGACCCGCAGCCGCAGCCGTACCGTCTCCGCGGGCTCGGTCACCGTGTCCGCGACGACGGGAATGGTGATCTCGGTGCTCGTCCGGCCGGGCGGAACGTCGGGGTACAGGGAGAGTCCGCGCAGCCGGGACAGGGGCCGTGACGGCAGCGGTGCCTCGCCGCTGTTGTTCCGCAGCCACTGGGGATCGACGTCGGTGGTGGACAGTTCGGCGCCCGAGGTGACGGGCAGGATGACGACGTCGGCCGCGATCTCCACGTCGGCCGCCGCGGAGAGGGACATCCGCCAGGTCAGTCTCCCGCCCTCGACGGCACTGGCGGCGGCCGGGGTCACCTCGACGGTGGGCGCCGGATCGTCGTTCAGCGCGGTCACACCACCCCGGTAGGCACCGGTCACGGCGCCGTGGACCGCCTTCACGAAGATGTCGTGGGAGACGTCGTAGCCGTAGCGCGTGTTGCCCCGGACCTCGACCGGCACCTCGGGGCTCTGGCCGCCGGGCCGTACGGTCACCTCGCGCGAGGTGGTCCGGCCCGTGTCCGGGTCGGCGACGAACAGCCGGACCGTGCCCTTCCCCTGCCCGGTGACCTTCACCGGAACGTGGTAGGTCCGCACGCCCGACTCGCCCTCCGCGACGCTCAGCCGGCCGATGTCGACGCGTACCAGGTCCGCGGCCCGGACCGCGGGGGTTCCGCCGCGCCATCCCCACGCGTCGATGAGCCACGCCTGTCCGGAGCCGGTGCGCGGGACGATCTCCAGGGACTTCACCCGGTGTGGATCGACGCCCGCGCGGAGGGCGGCGGCCAGCGGCAGCCGGACCTCCTGGCCCCAGAAGGAGGCGGTGCGGTCGGTTCCGGGCAGGCCGTCGAGACTTACCCGCCCGAGGGTCGCCCGGTGGCCGGAGGTGTCGGTCAGGCCGATGTCGAACCGGGCGTCCCTGGTGTTCGGCGGAACGATCAGACGCAGCGCCAGATCCCGGGAGCCGGCGATCGAGACCGGTCTCGCCGAAGTGACCCGGACCGTGTGACCGGCGGACGTCCATCGCAGTGCCACGGCACGCCGGCCCGGCTCCCGCGACGGCGCCCAGGTGGCGAAGTGCGGCGAGAAACCGCTCCGGCCCGAGCCCAGGCAGGCCGCCGACACGGTCTCGGTCACCTCGTCGCACAGCCTGCCGCCGCCGACGGAGACCTGTCCGTCCGGCAGGAACGCCGGAGTCCGGCGTCCGCCGACCGCGTGGGTGAGAACCCGGACGGGACCGGCGGAGGGTGCTCGCCGCCCCGAACCGTCGAGCAGCGGCCGTACACGGTCGTCACCGGCGACGAACAGCCGCGCGGCGGCGGCGATGTATGCCGCGCCGGCGGTCTGCTGCTGACGTGCCGTCAGCCTCGTGGCGGTGCCGGGCGAGCACACCCGGTCGGGCTCCCCGTTCCAGAAGTCGTCCTCCGCCGGTGCCTGGGCCTGGCCCGGGGTCCACTCGGCGTTGAAGAAGTTGTGGTTGGCGCCGACCATGTAGACGGCGCTGTGCAGCGCGGCGCCGCGGCTGACTCCGCGTGTCGCGTCCACGTACATCTCGCCCTGGAGGTCGGACACATCGCCGTCGCAGCCGGGCAGGATCGTCGCGGAGGGGACGTCGGGCGCCGGGTTCTGCCCGAAGATCGTGGGGCCGATGAGGACGGTGCCGCGGATGCGCCAGCGCACCGGCCCGTGATAGCCGTCCTGGTCGGCCGGGGCGCCGTACAGGCTGTCCATGGCTGCCCGGTTCACGCCCTCGCCGCCGCGCGAGTGCCCGATCAGCAGGACGCGTGACAGGTCCGCGGGAGCCGCCCGCCGTACGATCGGGGGCGCGGAGGCCGGGTCCGCGGACCAGCCCGCCCAACGGGCCAGGTGCTGCCGCACCAGCGACGACCGGGCCTGCGCGCCGCCGTCCTCCGCCGCGTAGTCCTGTCCGTTGATGCCGTTGGCGGCGATGGACACGGTCACATATCCCTGCGAGGCCAGCAGCTTCTGGTCGGCGAGGTAACCCCGGTAACTCGGAATGGGCCTGCTGCCCGCCGGGCAGGGCCATTCGCCACTCGGGTCGTGACCGTGGCCGTAGCAGGTGGCGTGGCGGCCGTGCAGGAACAGGGCCAGCGGCCGGTGTCCCGAGGCGTTCGTGGGCGCGACCACCACGGCGCGCATCTCCACGCGCTCGGCCAGGCCGGGCAGGCGGACCGAGGGGAGCTTGTAGTTACCGGTGGCCGTCCGGTAGGAGCCCGGCCTGCCGGGGTCGACGGCGTTCACCGGCAGCCGGGTCGAAGGCTGGGCCGACAGGCCGGACGGTTCCCCGGGCCCCTTCGGCCCGACGGGCCGGTTCCGCCCGGCGCCCACCGCGTCCAGGCGCCGTTCGCCGGTCCGTGCCTGGAGGTCGGACGGCTTCCCCAACCGTGCCGGACCCAGCGCGAGCCGGAAGGAGCGGCCGTCCGGAGCGCCGACGGGACGGCCGAGGAACCGGTCCCCGGAATAGAACGCGACGCCCGAGTCACTGATGGGCACCGGCTCGGCCGAGCGCCAGAGCAACTGTCGCGCCGCTCCCTCTCCGGTGAGGCTCCACCCGGCGGGAAGCCCGGCGTCGGCGTCCTCGGCCGAGGTCGATTCCATGGACCGCGCGGAGCCGGCGGTGTTGTGCTGTGCCTGGGTCGATCCTGGCGATCCCGCGACAGCTGCGAGCAACACCGCAGCGACGACCCCTATTCGCCGGACACGGAACAAGATTCTTCTCCTCCTGGTCGGCATGCGCCCCCGTCGCCACGTCGGTCCCGAAGGGCTCCCCCGTCCCACGAGGACGGATGAGGGGGCCGGGGGGTTGCCTCGCGCCGGCGGTGTTCTTCCTTCCCAACTCCCCTACGGCGGAGCGGAGTCGAGCATTCCAGCCAGACGGAGGGTGCGCGTGACGCTCTCTTTCGCGGCCACGCGTGCGGGCCCCGGCACCGGGGATCGGCGCCGGGGCCCGCACCGGACACATCAGGGCTGGAGGGGCATCGTCCAGCAGTTGGAGGTGGTGCGCTCGCCGGAGAGACGGTCGGTCAGCCAGGAGATGGCGTCGCCCTGGTCGGTGAGGAGGGGTGCGACATGGTTGAGGAGCAGTCCGTCGCCGAGGTTCGGCAGGACGATGGCGTCGTACGTGATGTCGGCGCCCTTGCGGCACCAGTCGACGGCGAGTTGACGTGCCTGGGCGTGCGGAACGATGTCGTCCTGGACGCCGGTGACCAGGCGTACGGGACTGGTCGGCTTGAGATTGCCGATGCGCTGGTCGGCGAGCGTGGCCTGGAGGGCCGGTGTGCTCGCGACGAGGTCGCTGACGGAGTGGCCGTCGGTCGTCCAGGAGGTGCTCTTCTTGAACGCGTATCCGAGGATCGCGTCGCCGACGCACATCGTGGAGAGGTCGTTCAGCGCGGCCTTCCCGGCGGCGTTGATGTGGGCGTCCGCGAAGCCCTGAAGATCGGGGTCGGACTGGAGGAAGCCGTTCAGGGACCAGCCCAGGGCGCCGGCGAGGGCGCTGCCGTCGATGCCCTTGATCACCTCGGTGAGGTTGGCGGGCGGTGCGCCGGAGTAGGTTCCGGCCAGGGTGATGTCCGGGGCGTAGGACGGCTGGAGTTCGGCCGCCGACGCGCTGGCACCGCCGCCCTGGCTGTAGCCGAAGAGGCCGACGGGTGAGGCGGAGGTGACCGATGTTCCGGCCAGCGCGCGGGCCGCGCGGACGGCGTCGAGCAGCGCGTGGCCGCCGTCGAGACGGTCGACGTACGTGTGGAGCCGGTCGGTCGCGCCCAGCCCGACGTAGTCGGTGACGACCACCGCCACGCCGGAGGCCAGGAGCCGGTAGATGGAGAGGTCCTCGTAACCGACCGAAACCGTCTCGTCGTTCAGGCTGATCGGGTGTTCGAGACCCATGGAGGCCGCGCACTGGTCGCCCTGGCCCATGGTGCCGGGGGCCACGGCGACCAGGGGGCGCGGACCGTCACCCTTCCAGTGGGCCGAGGGCTCGATGTAGGCGCCGGTCACGGCGACGGGCCGCCCGTTGGAGTCGGTCGACTTGTACATCAGGCGGGTGGCGGTACCGGGGAGCGGACCGTCGAGGCCGGGCAGGCTGAGCGCGAGCGGGAGGGGTTCGCTGCGGATCAAGGCGCCGTTGGCCGCGGGGAGGTTCGCGGGCGGCGTGTAGAACGCGGGGATGGTCACGCCACGGGACACCACGTCGCCGGTGCCGGCCGCCGCCGCAGGGATCGCCTGGACGCTCAGACAGGCGAGTACCGCGAGTGCGGTGGCGAGGAGGCGGCCGCGGTTCCGTGCGACGGGCCCGGGGCGGTTGGAGGGCAGATCCCGTTCCGGACGTCGGCCGGACACCGGACGCGGCTGATGGGTGCTGTGGGGTCGTTCCATGCGGCTCACTCCCTGCTTCGTCAAAACGTGGGGGTCGTGCGGGTGGCCGACGGCGTCAATGGCGTGACGCCGGGTGTGGCTGGGGGCCGGCCGGGGGCCGTCACCGCAGGACTGCCGGTGACGGTCACGGGTCGGTGAGGGGGGGGGAAGAGCGGTGCCGGGATGCGGAGTTCGGGCAGGACGGGACCCCGCCCGGCCGCATCGCGGAGGTGGACAGGACGAAGACACCGTCGGACGCGCCGTCGGCCGGGCGGCGCGTGGTGCGGCGTCCGCCCGCACGTCGTCCGACGTGCGGGCGGGGCGGCAGGGCTCGGGGGTCGTGTTCGGCGGAGCCCGGGGGCTCGTGGCTGCGGCTCCGTCGTTCCGTACTGCGTCCCGCTGTCCCGTGCCGCCCTGTTCCTGTATCGGTTCCCGGCAGCGGCGGACGTCGAAGTCCCGTTCGACGTCCGCTAGTTACTCCCGAGTCACATCAGGAGAGTAGGAGCGGATGTCACTCAGTGACAAGATGTCTGCGTGCGCCATTTCCGAACGGCTCGCTATGCTGCCCCCGGTCGGACAGACAGGGGTGGTGGGGCGACGGTGCGCGAAGCGGCACCCGCAGACCGGGCCACGCAGGCCGCGGCGGCCGCGCGGCCGTCACTGGGCGAACGGCGCAAGGAGGCCCTCCGTCTCGACATAGCCCGTGAGGCCGTGCGCCTGTTCGTCTCCCAGGGCGTCACGAACACCACGGGGGACCAGATCGCGGAGGCGGTGGGCGTCTCGACCCGCACGCTATGGCGTCACTTCCCGACCAAGGAGAGCTGCGTACGCCCGTTACTGACGGCGGGACTCGACGCGGCGACGGATCAACTGCGGCACTGGCCGCCGGAGACCGGCCTGCTGGACTTCCTCACCCGCTCCTGCCGCCACGGGACACTGCCGTCCGCCGACCCCGCGGTGCTCGACCTGATCCGCATGACCCCCACCGAGCCGGCGCTGCGCGCCGTCTGGCTCCAGGCCCACGACGACGCGCTACCCGTCCTCACCGAAGTCCTCGCCCGGCGCTCCGGCGGGAGCACCGACGATCTGCGGGTCAAGGTGCACGCGGCCACCGTCAACGGCGCGCTGCGCGCGGCGGCGGAGGACTTCGCCGTGCGTTTCGCCGACGAGGCGCAGGTCTCGGAGGAGGACCTCGCCGCATGCATGCACGCCGCACTCCGCGCGGCATCCGAGGGCCTGCCGTACTGACACCGTCAACGACCCGCCAGGACCCAGTGGTTGGAGCCGCGAGCCGCATACGAACCCCCTGCGAGCCGCATGCGAGCCGTACGGGAACGGCGGCCGGGTAAAGATTTCACCTGGTCTAGTCCAAAGACCCATTTGGTCTAGTCCAACATATTGACGTGATCGCGACAGAGCCCGGAAGCTGGGGACTCCCCCACCCCTCTGGAGGCACAGTGAGACGTCTTCGCGCATGTCTGGGCGCGGCTGCCGCCGTGAGCCTGGCCGCGGTCGGCACGACCGCGCTCGTCGCGGGCAGCGCCTCGGGCGCGACCACCGCACTCAGCAACCGCTGGTACGCCGCCGCCCCTTACCTGATGCCGCTGGACAACGATCCGCCGGACGCGGCCGCCATCATGGACGCGACCGGCCTCAAGGCGTTCCAGCTCGCTTTCGTCCTCGCCCCCAACGGCGGCGGCTGCTCGCCCACTTGGGGCGGAACGGCAGCGGTGTCCTCGGACACGGCCGTGCAGTCGGTCATCAACACCATCCGGGCCAAGGGCGGCGACGTCTCCATCTCGATCGGCGGCTACGGCGGCACCAAGCTCGGGCAGACCTGCTCGGACGCGGCCTCCACCGCTGCCGCGTACCAGCAGGTCATCACCAAGTACGGCCTGCACGCGGTCGACTTCGACCTCGAGGAGCCGGAGTACGAGAACACGGCGGCCATCAAGAACGAGATCGGCGCCGCCAAGATCCTTCAGCAGAACAACCCGGGCCTGTACGTGTCCGTCACCACGGCCGGCACGGCGGACGGAACGGGCTGGTTCGGCAAGCAGATGCTGCTGGAGGCTAAGGCGCAGGGCTTCACCCCGAACAACTTCTCCATCATGCCGTTCGACGGCGGCTTCAACGGTGCCGCGTCCCAGACCGGCGCGCTCGCCAACTTCAACACGATCCTCCAGTCGACCTTCGGCTGGGACCAGGCGACCGCCTACGCCCATGAGGGCTTCTCCGGCATGAACGGGCGCAGTGACACCGGCGAGTACTTCTCCCAGGCCGACTTCCAGACGGTGCTGGACTTCGCCACGAACCACAGGATGGACCGGTTCACCTTCTGGTCCCTCAACCGCGACCGCCAGTGCTCCCCCGCCGACAACGGCGGTCGTACGTCGGGCACTTGCTCCAGCGTGGCCCAGAACTCCTGGGACTTCGCGAAGTACTCGGTGAAGTTCGCCGGCGCGACCCCGCCCACCGGTACCCCCACCCCGACGCCCACCCCGACCCCGACGCCCACGCCCACGCCCACGCCGCCGAGCAGTGCCTGCAGGACGGCCTGGAACTCGGCCACGGTCTACACCGCCGGCAACGAGGCTTCGTACAACAACCACAACTGGAAGGCCAAGTGGTGGACCCAGAACGAGGCACCGACCGGCGCCGAGTGGGGTCCGTGGCAGGACGAGGGCGCCTGCTGACCACGAGACGGGCTCCGGAGCGGTTCCTGACCGGCTCCTGACGGGACGGCCCCACGGGCGCCCGTCCGGCTCCGCCGGCCCTCGGCCCTCGGCCCTCGGCCCTCGGCCCTCGGCCCTCGGCAGGACCGTACCTCCGAGGGGACGGCGTCACCCGGGATCCGGGCGGTGCCGTCCCCTCACCGGGTGGCCCCGGGGCCGGCACGCAGTGCCTCCCTCATCGCCTTCGCGGTGGCCGTCGGGTCGTAGCCCTCGGGCACGCCCGGGACCAGGATGATGTCCCCTTCGATGTGCCGCGAGCGCAGCGGGGCGATGTCCCGGTACGCGGGTGAGTCCCACCAGGCACGCGCCTCGGTCATGCCGGGGAAGCCGATCACGACGACATGGCCGGGCCAGCCGCCCTCCACCACCTCGTGCTGCGTGGCGTGCACGAGGAAGCGGCCGCCGTACGGTTCGAAGGTGGCGCCGATCCGCTCGATGTACTCGGCGATCTCGGGGTGCGGTGCGGCTTCCCGCAGGTGGGCTATGGCGTACGCGGTCATGGCATCCCTTCCGGCCGTTCCGGGCTCCGTACGCGGACGACCTTGCCAGGCGCGCGGGAGGACGTCGATTACCCAGGAGGTAAGCGGCCCGTGACGGTCACCCGCCACCCCGGACGCGGCACCCGCGACGGCGTTGCGCTGGGCTCGTTCCTGGCCGGACCGGGGGACGCGTCACGGTGACCGTCAGCCGCGCGCACTCCATCGCCACGGAACATGTGAAGATCCTCTGGCAGCGCACCAAGAGCCGCCCGTCGTGCGGCTGACACGGCACGACGACGACGGCACAAATGACCGCTTTTCCGCCGCGGGCCCGCCTCAGAAGTGCGTTCTCCCTGTTCAGGGTCTTGTCTCTGCCGCCGATGCCTGGTCTTCTGTACGCCCGGTGGGCAAGTGGCGCCTCGCCCCATCACGGTCTGCCCGCGGCCCGGGTGAGGAGGGGCCGGCAGGAGAGGCGAACGACGTGGACCCAGTGGCTGGGCAGGACGTGCGGAGGAAGCTGCCCGAGGGACTGGGTGCGGCGCTGCACGAGACCGCCGAGGACATCGCCGCGCTGCTGCGGGCCGACGCCGACATGGAACGCCGGATCCCCGGGGCCACCTGGAGTGTCGGCGAGGCGGCCGCACACCTGGCGCTGGCCAACGAGCTGATGGCCCAGCTCGCGGCGGGACACGCGCGCCCCTACGGGGACGGCACCCCGCAGAGCCTCGCCGGGGCCAACGAACGGTCGCTGGCGGAGTTCGGTGAGCGGCGGGCCGAACCCCTCGCCGCGATGATCGTCGAACACGCCGACGCCTGTGCCGCGTCACTGGGCGAAGGCATCCTGGAGGGACCCGTGGTCACTCCGCTGGGCCCGATGAGTCCGGCGGAGCTCGGGGCGTACCTGCTCACGCACATGCTCGGCCACGGCTACGACCTCGCCCGCGCGCTGGGGCGGCCGCACATGCTCGACCGGGCCCGGGTGGAGCTGACCCTGCCGTTCCTGCTCACGGCGATGCCGCGGGTGGCCGAACCGCGCACCACCGCCGGCATGAACGCCCGCTACGCCATACGGCTGTGGGGCGGCGACGCGTTCGGCGTGACACTGGCCGACGGTGTGGTGACCGTCGACGAGCGGCCACCGGCGGGACCGGACTGCACCATCTCCATCGAGCCGGTCACCTTCCTCCTGATGGCACTCGGCCGCCAGGGGCAGGTGAGCCCCCTTCTCCGCGGCCGCATCCTCGTCCGTGGCCGCAAGCCCTGGCTCGCGCCCCGCTTCCCCGGCCTCTTCACCGCGCCCTGAGCGCACCGCCCCGTACGGGACCGCTCTCCGCGCCCCTCCCGCGGGGGTCAGCCGAGCCTGCGGTCGAGGTTGAAGGCGGCGCTGATCAGGGCGAGGTGGGTGAAGGCCTGGGGGAAGTTGCCGCTCTGTTCGCCGGTGTGGCCGATCTCCTCCGCGTAGAGGCCGAGGTGGTTGGCGTAGGTGAGCATCTTCTCGAAGGCGAGCCGGGCCTCGTCGAGACGGCCCGCTCTGGTGAGTGCCTCCACGTACCAGAACGAGCAGATCGAGAAGGTGCCTTCCTCGCCCTGGAGACCGTCGGGGCTCGTCTGCGGGTCGTAGCGGTAGACCAGGGAGTCGGAGACCAGGTCCTCGCCCAGGGCGTCGAGGGTGGCGAGCCATTTGGGGTCGGTGGGGGAGATGAACTTCCCGAGCGGCATCATCAGCAGCGACGCGTCGAGGATGTCGCTGTTCTCGCACTGGGTGAAGGCGTTGCGTCGGGTGGACCAGCCCTTGCTCATGATCCGCTGGTAGATCGTGTCGCGGGCTTCGCCCCAGCGCAGCACGTCGGCGGGCAGGCCACGGTGCCGGGCCAGCCGCATGGCACGTTCGATGGCCACCCAGCACATGACGCGGGAGTAGAGGAAGGGCTTACGGCCTCCGCGGGTCTCCCACACTCCCTCGTCGGGCTGGTCCCAGTACTCGCACACCCAGTCGACCAACCCCCGGATGTTGTCCCAGTGCGCGCTGGAGAGGGGCTGCCCCCACTTGTCGTAGAGGTAGAGGCAGTCGACGAGGGCGCCGTAGATGTCGAGCTGGAGCTGGCCGACGGCGCCGTTGCCGACGCGTACGGGCGCGGATCCGCGATAGCCCTCGAGGTGGGTCAGCTCGCGTTCGGGCAGGTCACGGCGCCCGTCGATGCCGTACATGATCTGCAGCGGGCCGTCCGGGCCGATGTCCTCCGGTATACCGGTCTGGACGTGCTCGGACAGGAAACCCATGAAGGCCTCGGCCTCGTCGGTGAAGCCCAGGCGCAGCAGCGCGTACACACAGAACGCGGCGTCGCGGATCCACACGTAGCGGTAGTCCCAGTTGCGCTCACCGCCGATCCGCTCGGGCAGGCTGGTGGTCGGCGCGGCGATGATGGCGCCGGTGGGGGCGTACGTGAGCAGTTTCAGTGTGAGTGCGGAACGGTGCACCATCTCCCGCCACCTGCCCCGGTAGCGGGACTGCGACAGCCAGTGCCGCCAGTAGCGCACGGTGGCCTTGAAGTCCCGCTCGGCCTCCGTCACGGCGCAGAACCGCGGAGCCACCTCGTCGGTGATCCGGTCGAGGGCGAAGACCGCGGACTCGCCCTCGCGCAGCTTGAACAGCGACCACACGTCCTGCCCCGCGACCTCGACCGGCACCGTGGACGTCAGGGCCAGCTTGAGCGCGGGTGTGGTGAAGACGGCCTGGCCGGAGTCGACGTGCACGGTGTGCGGGACCGTCCCGTAGGCGAAACGGGGGGCGACGCGCGCGCGAAACGGCAGGGTGCCCCGGACGCACACCACACGGCGGATCAGGCGGTGCCGGCCGGCCTCGCGCGAGTCGTCGACGACCGGCATGAAGTCCTGGATCTCCCCGACCCCGTCGTCCGCGAAGAACCGGGTGATCAGCACATTCGTGTCGGGGAAGTAGAACTGCTTCGTACGTGCCGGAACGTCCGCGGCGAGTTCGAAGCGGCCGCCCCGGTCGGCGTCCAGGATCGAGGCGAAGACGCTGGGCGCGTCGAAGCGTTCGGGGCAGTACCAGTCGATGGTGCCGTCGGTGCCGACCAGCGCCGCGCTGCGCAGGTCGCCGATCAGGCCGTGGTCGGCGATCGGCAGGTAGCGGGGGGTGCCCGCGCCGTACGGGCCACCGGGCGCGCCATGGGTCCCGCCGTCGGCTCCGACCCCGGAGTTCATGTCCGCCGTGCTGGCCATACCGGCCTCCTCTGGGCCGTCACCCGAGCCTCCCCCTCCGCTCCAGGCTAACGAGTCGCCCGCGTTCGGGGGTGTTCATGATTGTTCATGGGTGTTCGCGCGTGCTCAGTGCAGGACGACCTTGGCGGCGACGATGATCAGGCCGAGGGCCAGGTTGACGAAGCCCTCGGCGACGACCAGCCCGCGGGAGGCGCCGGCGCGGACGGCTCCGAGGCACGCCCACATGATCTGCTGGGCCACGGCGATGCCCAGGGCGATCCACAGGCCCGTGCCCACGCTCGCCCCGAAGACGGCGCTGAGGGCAACGCCGGCGGCGGGAAGGGTGGCCGCCTCGACGATGGACCACTCGTGCGTGCCGATCCGGCGGATCTGGCGCAGCGACCAGCGCTGGCCGACGATGCGTTCCCCGGCGATCTGCGCGTAGACATGGGTCGCCCAGAACACCAGGCCGGTGACCATCAGCAGCACGACGGCCTGGAGCCGCGGGTGCTCCCCCGTCGTTCCGGCCGTGGCCACCACGGAGGCGGCCAGGATGGAACCGTAGATGGCGCCCGCGTAGTCGGTCCGCTGGTGTTCCGGCCGGTGTGCGCCATCCCCGCGCTCGGGCGGAACGCTGGAGCCACTCACCCGTTCACGATAGGCGGCGGGCCGGGGCCACGCCCGGCGGGCGGGGCCGTCCGGGCGGACTCCGGCGGAGTCGGGCGGAGTCGGCGGACTCTCGTCGTACGCAGTTCGAGGTGGCGGCGGGGAGGAAGCGGGCCTCAGCCGCCGTCACCGCGCTGCCGGGCGCCGGACGGCCGGAAACACGCCGTGACCGTCTTCCCGTGCCGCTGGCGTTTCATGTCCCACTCGTCGGCGAGCATCCGCACGATGCCCACCCCGCGGCCGGACAGCGCTCCCGGCTCCGGGTCACGCTGGACCGGCGGTGTGGAGTCCTCGTCGTGGACACTCACGTGCAGGCAGTCGCCGTCCCAGGTGAGAACGAGATGCGCGTCGCTCCGGGCGTGGATGTGGGCGTTGGTGAGCAGCTCGGACACCGTCAGCACGACCGCGTCCACCGTCTCGGGCTCCTCCGCCGTCCACGCCAGGGACTCCAGGTGCCCACGGGTCCAGCGTCGCCCGGCGCTCACCCCTCCGGAGACCGGGAACGAGTGCGCCCAGCCCATCGCCTTGACCGCCATGACGCGACCTCGCTTCCGCCGGTGTCGTCCGTGCCCCTCGTACGGGTCGTGTACCCACGGGACATGCGTACAGTCAGCACCGTCCCCGATCGCTTCGGCACATCGCGGCGGCCCTCCACGCCTGCCCCGCCGAGGAGTTCGGGCAGGGCCTTCATGTGCTCGGGACGGATCCCGGACGGAGCGGAGGGAGTCGGTCCCGCCGAACGACCCGAACTCCCCTTTGGGGCGAACCCGCACGCGAAAGGAACAACGGGCCAACACTGTCCGTACTATCTGTAAGCCGGGGCATACGCACCATGTGCGGTCGCCCAGCCATGCAGCCCGGTCGACACCAACACGCCCTGCCCCACGGCACCTTCCCGGTGTGTTCATGTGCGACCGCGCATCGAAGAGAGGTTCCATCGTGCCCGACACCAAGACTCCCACCGAACTGACATCGCAGTACACGGCCCAGGTGGTCGCCGACCTGGAGCGCAACGCCAAGGAACAGGAGCGCATCGGTGGGGAAATGGAGGCGCTTCAGGAGCAGTTGAACGCTCTGCGCCACGACCACGCCGTCCTGACCAACCTGCATCAGGCGCTGGGGGCCACCACCGCGCCCGTCGAGACCGGCCCGGAGCCGACGGCGGCGACCTCGGTGCCCCGTCAGAAGACTCCCGGCAAGTCCGCCGAGGGCAAGCGCCGGACCAGGAAGGCCGACAGCGCGAAGGCCACGACGGCACGGACGTCCGCGGCCGGGAAGCCCGCGGCCGAGGCCGCCTCGACGCAGCCCACCCTCATCGAACTCATCCGCCGCTATCTCACGGAACAGCGGGAACCGCGCTCCGCCGCCGAGGTCTCCACGGCACTGGGCCAGACCCACCCCGAGCGTCGCATCCAGACCAATGTCGTCCGGACCACCCTCGAGAACCTCGTGGCCAAGAGCCATGCCCACCGCGCCAAGCAGGGCACTTCCGTGTTCTACACGGCCGTCGACGCCGAAGAGCCGACGCCCGGCACGGAACAGCCGGCGAAGGCGAAGTCGGAGGAGAAGACGGAGGAGAAGGCCAAGGCAGAGGCGAAGACGGACAGCGCCTGAACGGATCGCCCCCGGTTCGCCGTGCGGGACTTGCGCGTCCACGCGGCCTCCCGGGCCCTGCGGGCGAACGGTCAAGCACTCGCGAGGACCCTCGGCGTGTGTCCCGCGCGACCACGCACCACACCCCTTGATGCGCCCTCTCCCGAGGCGGTCCCCGCCACCGCGCGGACCTGACGAGGTCCCGCGGGAGCCGGTGAAGTCCGGTGCCGCGGCCGCGGCGTTCGCGCCGCGGCCCGCCGCCGTCCGACGCACGGGTCAGGCCGTCACCTTGGCGATGAACGCCGCGAGGTTCGCAACGGTCCGCTGGATCTTCTCCTCCAGCGTCAGCGACTCGCGCATCCGCCCGCCGGCGCCCGCGTCCCGTTTGCCGCGCACATACAGCGAACAGGCGAGGTCGCTGCAGATGTAGGCACCGACCGAGTTGCCCTGCTGCCCGGCCTTCCCCGCCTTGGGCGCGACCATCAGGGAGACGCCTCCGGTGTGGGTGGTCACACACATCGAGCACATGCTGCGCCGCAACTGCCCCACCGTCGCACCGGGGCAGCGCAGCACGAGGCCCTTCAGACCGTCACCCGACTCGGCCACGACGTAGGCGCGGTCGGGCGCCTGGGGGTCCCGCCAGCCGAGGTAGTCCAGGTCGTCCCAGGGCCGTTCCGCCAGGTCGCGCGGGACGGAGAGGCGCTTCGCCTCACCCTTGGTGCAGTTCACGAACGCGGTACGGATCTCTTGCTCGGTCAACGGCTTCATAAGACTCACGGTAATTTGCCTAAAAGCTTTAGGCAAATGCATAATCGGTTACGCCAAGGGAGAGGAAGGACATGGGCCGCGCGGGACTGAACGCCGAACGCCTCACACAAGCGGGGGCGGAGCTGGCCGACGAGGTCGGCTTCGATCAGGTGACCGTCTCGGCGCTGGCCAGGCGGTTCGACGTCAAGGTGGCGAGCCTGTACTCGCACGTCAGGAACTCACAGGACCTCAAGACCCGCATCGCCCTGCTCGCCCTGGACGAACTCGCCGAGAGGGGTGCCGCCGCGCTGGCGGGCCGGGCCGGCCGGGACGCGCTGACCGCCTTCGCGAACGTCTACCGCGACTACGCCAGAGAACACCCCGGCCGCTACGCCGCCGCACAGCTCAGACTCGACCCCGAGACCGCGGCGGCGAGCGCGGGCATCAGGCACGCGCGGATGATGCGGGCGATCCTGCGGGGCTACGACCTCACGGAACCGGACGAGACTCACGCGGTCCGGATGCTGGGCAGTGTGTTCCACGGCTATGTGAGCCTGGAGTCGAGTGGAGGCTTCAGCCACAGCGCCCCCGACTCGGGGGAAAGCTGGGCGCGCGTCCTGGACGCCCTCGACGCCCTGCTGCGCAACTGGCCCGCGCCCTGAGTCCGGCGCCCGGCCGGCCGGCGGCACCGGCGGCCCGCGTTCCCCGTTCCCGTGCCGGACAACCGTCGACGCCGCAGCTGTCCGGCACGGGTGTCCGGCCCAGGACCGTCCGCCCGCAGTCCGCGCCTCAGCGGTAGTCGGGATTCGGGGCGTCCGGGCTGCAGCCCGCGTCCCATCGCGAACGCTGGTTGCCATGGGCGGGGATGCCGCCGGACCGCTTCAGCAGGGCCGCCATGTGCATCAGGTTCCAGGTCATGAAGGTGGTGTTGCGATTGGTGAAGTCGTTCTCGGGACCGCCCGAACCCGGGTCGAGATACGAGGGGCCGGGCCCCGCCGGCCCGATCCAGCCGGCGTCGGCCTGCGGCGGGATGGTGTAGCCGAGGTGCTGGAGACTGTAGAGGAGGTTCATCGCGCAGTGCTTCACACCGTCCTCGTTGCCGGTGATCAGACAGCCGCCGACGCGCCCGTAGTAGGCGTACTGACCCGCGGAGTTGAGCAGTCCCGAGCCGCTGTAGAGCCGCTCGACGACCTGCTTGGTGACCGAGCTGTTGTCACCGAGCCAGATCGGCCCGGCGAGGACGAGGATGTCGGCGGCCATCACCCGCTCGTGAATGGCGGGCCAGTCGTCCTGGGCGAATCCGTGTTCGGTCATGTCCGGGTAGACACCCGGGGCGATGTCGTGGTCGACGGCGCGTACGACCTCGGTCGTGACTCCCTGCGCCTCCATGATCGCGCTGCTCTTGTCGACCAGACCTTCGGTGTGGCTCAGCTGGGGTGCCGGCTTGAGGGTGCAGTTGATGAACAGCGCGCGCAGGTCCTCGAAGCGGTACGCGTCGTCGGCTGCCGAGGTCGAAGCTGACTCGGTCACGGGTTACTCCTTGGTGCGGGGCCGCGGCGGTGCGGGCCGGGAAACGGAGACGACCCGGTTGCCGGGTCCGGACGGTGCTCAGGGGCAGCGTCTCGTGTATGCCCCGGCTTGTCCTCGACCGACTCACGGGAACGCCTCGCACAGGGCGCGCATCGGAGTGTCGCGCGCCGTGCGGATGCGGGCCGCACGGCGGCAGGCCGCACGACAAAACCCAGTGCCGCGTCAGCCAAGGTTCGCCCCGTCGCTACGCCCGGTACTCCTCGAAGGGCGAACCTTGACTGACACGGCACTAGGCTGGTGGTCGTGACGACTGAACGATGGGAACTCGGCGGCGACTTGGGCGTCGCGCGCATCGGCTACGGCGCGATGAAGCTGACCGGCTGGCCGCGGGGCGAGCGGCCGGACCGGGACACCTCACTGGGCATTCTGCGCCGCGCCGTGGAGCTCGGGGTGAACCACATCGACACCTCGTACTACTACGCACGTGACGGGGTGTCGGCGAACGAGCTGATCCGGGAGGCACTGCACCCCTATCCGGACGACCTGGTGATCGTGACCAAGGTGGGCGCCCTGGTGGAGGGCGCCGACATCGCCCTGCCCGCGGACCGGAAGACGGGCCTGACCGCCGGCAATCTGCGCCGTGGTGTCGAGGCGAACCTCAGCTCACTCGGCCTGGACCGGATGGACGTGGTGAACCTCAGGATGGGTGATGTCGGCGAAGCCGGCGGGGCCTCCCTGGCCGAGCCGCTGGAAGCGCTGCTGGCGCTGCGGGACGAGGGCCTGATCCGGCATCTGGGCGTTTCCAACATCTCGGCCGACCAGTTCGCCGAGGCCCGCAAGGTCGCTCCGATCTCCTGTGTCCAGAACCTCTACAACCTGTCCCAGCGCGGTGACGATCCCCTGGTCGACGCCTGTGCGGAGGCCGGCGTCGCCTACGTACCCTTCTTCCCGGTCGGCGGCTTCCAGCCGGTCACCGCCGAGCACCTGGAGACCGTGGCCGCCCGCCACCGGGCGACCACACCCCAGGTGGCCCTGGCCTGGCTGCTGGCCCGGTCGCCCAACATCCTCCTCATCCCCGGCACCGGCTCCCTGGCACACCTGGAGGAGAACATCGCCGCCGGAGCACTCGAACTGACCGCCGAGGACCTCGCCGAACTGGGGTGACGGACACCGGGCGATCCGTTCCGCGCCGCCTGCAACCGAAGCGGCCCCGATCGTGTCTCACAGCACACGACTGGAGCGCGTGGGCACCGGAATGCCTCACGGGCCCCACGTCCCGGGGAGGCATGGGTCATGAGCGGTTGGGCGGTACCGGGCTACACCGAGTCCCGCGAGCTCGGTTCGGGGGCCAGCGGACGCGTCGCGCTGGCCGTGCACGAGGAGACCGGCCATCCGGTCGCGGTCAAGTACCTCAGTGAGTCGCTGCGTACCCGTCCGGGCTTCGTGCAGGAGTTCCGGGCGGAGGCGCGGCTGCTCGGCGGGCTGCGCAGCGACCACGTGGCCGGGCTCTACGAGTACGTGGAGGGGCCGGAGGGCGCGGCCATCGTCATGGAACTGGTGGACGGGGTGTGTCTGCGGGCCCTGCTCGGCCGGCAGGCTCCCCTCGATCCGGAAGCCGCCCTCGTCCTTCTCAAGGGCTCACTGCTCGGCCTCGCCGACGCCCACCGCATCGGCGTCGTCCACCGTGACTACAAGCCGGAGAACGTCCTCGTCCGCACCGACGGCACGTCGAAGCTCGTCGACTTCGGGATCGCCGCCACCGACGGCACCACGGCCGGCATCGCGGGCACGCCGTCGTACATGGCTCCCGAGCAGTGGACCGGCGCCCCCGCCTCACCCGCCGCCGACGTGTACGCCGCGACCGCGACGTTCTTCGAGTGCCTGACCGGCCGCAAGCCCTACACGGGCCAGAACCTGGCCGAACTCGCCCTCCAGCACGTGGACGGGATCATCCCCGCCGACGAGGTCCCCGAGCCGGTCCGCTCCCTCGTCCAGCGCGGCCTCGCCAAGGCTCCCGACCAACGGCCCGCCCACGCCGAGGACTTCGTCGCGGAACTCGAGGCCACGGCCGGCGGCGCGTACGGCCCGGACTGGGAGGAGCGCGGCCGCCGGCGACTCGCGGCGCTCGCGGCCCTGTGCCTCCTGCTGGTCCCCTCCGCCCCTTCCGTCCCGCGCCACGCCACGGACGCGGCGCGCACGGTCCTCGGCAGGGCACCCGACTGGCTCCGGGCCTGGCAGCCGAGTCTGCGCGCGCTGCTCGTGTCCGGGGCCGCGCTCGTCGCGGCCCTCCTGCTGACCTACGGCGTCGACCGGCACGCCCCGGACTTCGGCACACCCCGAAGGGCCGCGGAGGCACTGGCCACCACCAGCGCGCAGCCGGCCGGTGACAGCGGCCCCACGGCGACGGCGGACCCCGGGTCCCCGACGCCGTCCTCCTCGTCGTCCGCGTCGGCTCCGCCCTCGCCCTCCGGTTCGGCCACGGACGCCACCGCGCAGCCGTCGGCGTCGGCCTCGGCGTCCGGTTCGGCGTCCGCGTCCGCGTCGGCCACCGTGGCGCCTCCGACGCCACCGGCCACGACGACGTCCGAGCCCACCACGACGTCCCCGTCGCCCACCCTCACCGTCAACGTCAAGTCCGTCACCTTCAGCGAGTTCCGGCAGACGGGCACGGCGACCGCGGCGGCGACGGCCACGGTCACCACCGACGGCACCGGACCGGTCACCCTCACGGTCGCGTGGTTCACCGGTGAGGTCAGCGGGCAGGCCGGAACCCAGGACGGGGCGGCGGAGACGTACCGGCGCAGCGGTTCGACCCAGTACACCATCGCCCTCGACCACACGTTCCAGGGAGCGGGCTGCTACTGGGGCGTCCGGGCCGGCACCCAGCCGGCCTCCGCCGACGGCGGCGCCTGGCAACAGCTCCTGACCCGGCGGTGCTCGCTGCGATGAACGACAACTCCGGCGCCCCGGGCGCCCACTCGCCCGACGACGACTACAGCGCGACCGTGCTCGGCAGCCACTGGATCCAGCGGCCGGACTCCTCCGACACGCTCGCGCTCACCGGGAGTTCGCCCACCGTCGCGCTGTCGGACGCCGAGGCCGGGGCCGTCGCGCCCGACCGGGTCGAGGGCACCCTGCTGCGTTTCGGCCCCGGCGTGAACGCCGACACCATGCGCCGGGTCGCCGTGACTCCCGCGGCCGTGCCGGTACGCCGCCGGACCTGGCGCCGGCACGCGCTGCCGGCCGTGGTGCTGCTGGCCGTCGCCGCCCTTCTCCTGTGGCACCGCTCCGCGCCGTCCCTCGGGGTGGAAAGCGTCGCGGTCGGCTCCGGATCGCCCTCGCCCGGATGCGACGAGACCGCCGACATCACGGGCGTCGTCACCACCAACGGCATTCCCGGCGAACTCACCTACCGCTGGGTCCGCAGCGACGGCACCTCCTCGGACGTCCTGCACGAGGATCTGACGCGTCACCAGAAGCGGGCGCGACTGCACTTGTTGTGGACGTTCCAGGGCGACGGCAGCTACGCGGCACGCGCCGAGCTGCACCTGCTGTCGCCGGTACGCCGCACGGTGTCGACGAAGCTCACGTACCACTGCCCGTGACAGGGCCGGGCACCCGCCCGGCGGTGTGACGGCGTTCGGCCGCCGCGGACCGCGAACCGGGCACGGGCACGGGGAAACCCGCCGCCCGGGCCGTCCGGGTGTCCGGCGCCTTCACACGCTCGGCGGTGTGCAGGCGCTCAGCCCGGTGACGTAGTTGAGCTGGGGGCCGTAGCCGGCGAAGGTGGCGATCGCCCGGGGAAGCAGGGTGCGGCACGGGGCGCCCTGGCCGTCGGTGTACTGGACGGTGACGTCCACGGTGGTGTCGCAGTCGTTGACGACGGTCGTGTAGCGCCAGTCGCTGTAGTAGTGGACGCAGTCCGGAACGGGTGTCGCGTCGACCGCATCGCCCGCGAGGACCCCCTGACCGGCGTCTCGCGCGGCGGCGGGCGCCTCGGCGGCACCCATCAGGCCCACGATCGCGACGGACAGACCCAGAGCCGTCCTGAGCCCGCGCGGATGGATGAGGCGGCTGGTGGTGAACATGGAGGCGTCCTTCAGGTCGGCGAGAGCGGCGGCCGTGGAGCCGCGCTGCGTGCCACCTTGCAACGCCTGCAAGTATTGCGCAAAGCCATGCAACATCTTTCAGTCGATGATGAACTCTCAACCGAACAGGTGCCGTTCACGAGAATGTCCCGCCTTGGACCTTGCACCCCCTGCGGTACGACCTGTGCGCGGGGCCGGCCCGGTGACGGTGTGACCGCGGGTCGGCCCGGTGCGGGCCGGCCGGGTGGTCAGCCGCGAGATCTGCCCTGGTCCCGTCGGCCCTGCCGGGACTGGGGGCGGCCATGCCCGCCGGCACGGCGACGTGACGGTGCGGGGGGTGCGTCCGCGCTGTTGAAACCGGGGCCGCTCGGGGCGCTGAATCCGCCGGGGACCGCGGGAGCGGCCGCGGGGGCACCGGCGGCGGCCGTCGGCGCGGGGGGCGCGGACGGCGTACGGGTGCGCGGCACCGCGCGGCCCAGGACACGGGTGTGCGTCATCAACGGGGCGCAGGCGGCGCAGACTTCCATCAGGTTCCACACCTGGGCAATGGCCGGATCATGGCGCAGCACCAGGAGCACACTGCCCATGCAGTGCACCTGACTGCCCTCGTGGGAGGCGCACTGCGCCTGCCGGCAGGCACAGGCGGCGTCCGCGTGCACGGTGGCCGCGCGGGCGTGCGCCCCGATGTGGGCCTCGGCGAAGCGGCGCAGCGCGGCGAGGTCACGGGAGCGCGGCGGCATGGCGCAGGGAGAGGAGCAGGTGACCGACGCGGTGCGGTCGCTGTGGCCGGAGATACGGACGGTCCACGTGCGTCCCGGACGTCGCGCGGCAGGAGATTCAGAGTATGGGAGGTCCAAGACCGGCAGTCCTTCGGCAGTGGGATGTTCGCGCAGATGCGCATGGAGTTTCTTTACCCGCGCGGGCCGGTCCGTCATTCACCGGTGGGCCGCGAGCGTCCTCGAATCTTCGAGCGATGGCGTGCGCGGGCCCGGACTGCTGTCGTGCGGGGTTGCGATCTTCCCACAGCGGCGCGTCGGACGAGTTCGACCCGCCTGGGGCCCTTGAGGATAACCCCGCCGTGACGTGCGGGTCATCGGGGGTGGGCGCATCCCGCGCCCGCGATACCGGCCCGCCGGGTCAGCGTCCGGGACGGCCGCCCGTGACGCGGCTCCACCAGGAGCGGGTGGCGCCGAATCCGGTCTCGTGGGCCCAGACATGGGTGCACGAGGGGCACTGGAGGTGGAGCAGGCTTCCGGTGGTGGAGAGCAGGTAGCGCCAGTGGTCGGAGCACGACCGTCGCTGCTCGCAGGAGGCGCATCCGCGGCTGTCGGCGCAGTTCGGGCAGGTCACCCAGGCGCGCCGCCCGATGTCCGCCTGCGGGTCAAGCGGCAGCACGGCCGTCTCCGCGACGGGGAAGTACACCGGCCGCGACGAGGTCGTCGTACACGCGCTGCTGCCGCTCGTCGAGACCGGAGTACAGAAGCGCGTACGCGGCCTCCTCCTGGCGCATCACCTCCATGGGGTCCCAGTCGGGACCGAGGGCGGTCAGGACCTGGGCCTGCCGCAGGACCTCCTGGGCGGTGAGGTCGACGGAGAACTCGACCAGCCCGGAGGCGGGGCCGGTGGGAAGCGAGGGGTTCTGTGGGGCCATGGGAGAGAACTTAGGTATGCCTTTCTTGTCGGGACAAGAGGAGGTGGGCGAAGTCACAGCGAGCTCAGGACCGACGGCCGCTCACGAGTCCCACACATCTCCGTCATCCGTTGATCACATCATCGGTATGCTCCTGGAGCTCCATCCGCACTACTGAGGGGGGATTCCTCATGCGTATCCGCAATGCCCTGGCCGTCACCGCCGCCGCTGTCGGCACGCTCGCCGCCATCGCCACGGCCCCGGCCCAGGCCACGGAGTACTCGTCCGCGCTGAAGATCAAGGGCGTCCAGTACGACGCGCCCGGCCGGGACTCCAACAGTTGCTCCAGCGGCAACACGAAGAACGAGTACCTGACCATCAAGAACTACTCGTCCGGCACGACCGTCAACCTGAAGGGTTACGTCGTCAAGGACGCGACGGGCAACAAGTTCACCTTCCCGGCGAACCACTACCTGGAGCCCGGGGACTCGGTGAAGCTTCGCGGCGGCCACGGCACCGACTCGGACGCCGGCAACGTCGTCTACCGCCAGAACTGCAACTTCATCTGGAACAACGACAAGGACAGCATCTACCTGTACAAGTCGTCCGGTGCCCGTGCCGACGTCCACTCGTACACCAAGTCGGCCAACGACCGTGACGGCAACGGCTACATCTCGTACCACGGCTGAGCCGGGCGCCGGGACCCGCTGACCGGTCCCCGTGCGGCCGCCGGGCACCGTCCGCCCGGAGACGACGTCCCGGGCGGAGCGACCTCGCGGTCGCTCCGCCCGGGACGGGACGACCGCGAGGACCGGGGGCTTTCGTCCCGATCCACGCCGTGACAGGCCTGTCCGGGGCCATCGGGGGCAAACGGCCGTGGACCCGGGAGGAAGCGCGTCCCGGGCGGCAACCGGCCGCAGCGCGCTGCCCCTGGGAGTCCCCGATGCCGACCGCCGTACCGGACGGAGCCGCCGAAGTGACCGGCGGCCGCACCGAAGCCGTGAGCTCCGCCCGCCCGTTCGCACTGCCCCGGGGCACCGGCCGGACCACCGCCCGCATCGCCGCACTGACCGCGGGCCAGGCCGCGTCGATGGTGGGCCTCGGACTGCTGATCACCGGTCCCGCCCGCGGACTGTGGCCGCTGACCGCCGAGGACACGGTCAACGAGCGCCTCGAACAGGCCCGCACCGGGACCCTCACCACGCTGTCCTCCATCGCCTCGGAGGCCGGCAACACCCTCACGGTCGTCGCCCTCACGCTGCTGGCCTGCCTGGGGCTGCTCCTGATACCCCGCCTCCCGATGTGGCGTCAGGCGGTCTTCCTCGCCGTCGCCGTCTCGCTCCAGTCGCTGGTCTTCCTGGCCATCACCGAGTCGGTGGACCGCAACCGGCCGGACGTGGACCGCCTCGACGCGTCGCCGCCCACGTCGAGTTACACCTCCGGGCACACCGGGGCGGCGACCGCGCTCTACGCGGGTCTGGCGGTTCTCGCGCTGTCCCGGGTCCGCGGGCCGTGGCGCAGGGTCGTGGCCGGGCTGCTGCTGCTCCTGCCGCTGCTCGTGGGCGCCGCCAGGCTCTACCGGGGCATGCACCACCCCACGGACGTCCTGGGCGGCCTCGTCAACGGCGGGCTGTCCCTGCTGATCGTGGGGCGCGCCCTGCTCGTCGACCCGTCCGTGACCGCCGTGCCGTCCGGCACACGCTCCGCACGGACCGTCGCCGAGCGTCCCCCCGGTACGACCACCGTGATCCTCAACCCCACGGTGACCGGCGAGTCCGAGCGCCACGAACTGCGGCGGACCCTGGAACGGCACGGCCACCGCGAACCCGTGTTCCTGGAGACCACCGCGGACGATCCCGGGGCCGGACAGGGCGCCCGCGCGGTCCGCGAGGGAGCGACACTCGTCGTGGTCTGCGGTGGGGACGGAACGGTCCGCGCGGTCGCCGACGCCCTGGCCGGCAGCGGTGTTCCCCTGGCCGTCGTCCCCTGCGGCACCGGCAATCTGCTGGCCCGCAATCTCGGTCTGCCGCTCTCCCCGGTCGCCGCGCTCGAAGCCGCGCTGAGCGGCGGTCCGCGCCGGCTCGACCTCGGAAGCATCGAGGGCGACGGCCTGCCCGCCACCCGGTTCGCCGCCATGGCCGGGGCCGGGCTCGACGCCGCGATGATGGAGCACACCGATCCTCGCGCCAAGGCCGCCCTCGGCTGGCCCGCCTACGCGCTGGCCGGGTTCGGAACACTGCGCACTCCCCGTATGCGGGTGACGATCCGGCTGGACGGGTCCCCCGCCTTCCGCCGCACGGCCCGCATGGTGCTCGTCGCCAACGTGGGAACCGTCCAGGGCGGGGTCACCCTGCTGCCCGCCGCCCGTCCCGACGACGGGCTGCTCGACCTCCTGGTCCTCGACCCGCGGGGACCCGGCGGCTGGCTGCGGGCCGTCCGGACATTGCTGCGCGGACGCGCCGCACCCCGGGAGCCGTCCAACGCGAACACCCTCGCGGCCGAGGGCGACGACCGTCACGGGCTCCCCGTGGAGTTCTTCACCTTCCGGCGGGCCGAACTCACTTTCGACGCGCCGCAGTCCAGGGAGCTCGACGGGGATCCGGTGGACCCCGGCCGGCGCCTCACCGCCGAGGTCCGGCCCGGCGCCCTGACCGTCCTGCTGCCCTCCCAGGAGAAGTGAAGTGGGTACCGCGACGAAGGTCCCGGAGACCCGTGCCATGTCCGGCGACGAGCTCTCGGCCGACGAGGCCCTGGCGTCGCTGCGCCGGTACGGCGGCTGGCCCCTGCTGCGCGACGCGTTCATCCGGTTCCGCTACGCCGACGGGTTCAGTCATTCCCGTGCGCTCGCCCTCCAGACGGTACTGGCCCTGATCCCGCTCGCCATCGCGTTCGTGGGCCTGTCCTCGGCCCTGCACACCGAGAACATCGGCAGAGTCGCCGAACTGACGATCCGCAAGCTCGCCGCGGGCCCGAGCGCCGACGTCGTCGACGACGCGCTGCGCCGCAGCCGGCACACGGCGGGCGACGGGGCGCAGGTCGCCCTGTGGTTCGGGCTGGCCTTCTCCCTGGTCAACGTGACCACCGCGATGTGCCAGATCGAGCGCGGTGCCAACCGGATCTACGGCAACGAACGCGACCGCGTGTTCCACCGGAAGTATCTGCGCGGCCTGGCCATGTCCCTGAGCGCGGGGATCCCGCTCGGCCTCGGTTTCGTCCTGATGGTGGCCGGCGGCGACCTGGCGTCCGCCGTCGTGACGGTCTACCACGTCGACGGCGGCGCCAAGACCGCCTGGGACATGCTGCGTTGGCCCTTCGGCCTGCTCCTCGCCCTCATCTCGGCCAGCGCGGTCTTCCGCCGCTCGCCCCGCCGTCGCCAACCCGGCTACACCTGGCTGGCCTTCGGAGCGGCCGTGTACCTCGTGCTGTGGACGGCGCTGACCTGGCTGTTGAGCCTCTATCTCGGGCTCAGCGGCACCTTCGACACGGTCTACGGCCCTCTCAGCGCCTTCATGTCGCTGCTGCTGTGGGCCTACCTGACCTCGATCGCCCTGTTCCTCGGACTGTCCTTCGCCGCCCAGCTGGAGGCCTCACGCGCGCGGCGCCCCGGTCCGGTCCAACCCGATCCGGGAGTCTGAATGGCGGCGCGCGCAACGGTCCGGACCCAGAGGGACCGCCGCCGGGCGGCCGACCGACGGTTCGGCGCCCGGCTGCTCGGCTCGGCCGCGGTGGCCGCGATCACGGCGGTGCCGTTCGGCCTGCTCCTCGTCCTGGTCGAGGGCCGGTGGCAACCCCTGCGCCGGCTCGACGCGGGCGCGGCCCGCCGGCTGCACGAGATCGCCCTGGAGCATCCCGCCTGGACGAGCACACTGCGTTTCCTCTCCGACCGGGTCTGGGATCCGGTCACCTTGCGCACGGCTGTCGCCCTGCTGACCGTCTGGCTGGTGTACCGCCGGGCCTGGCGTCTGGCCGCGTGGGCGGCGGTGACAGCGGTGGCCGGCGGGTTCATCGGGCTCCTGGTGAAGACGGTCGTCGAGCGGGCACGTCCGTCGCTGGAGGATCCGGTGGCACGGGCGCCCGGGTTCTCCTTCCCGTCGGGCCACGCGATGACCGCCACCACCTCGTTCGCCGTCCTGCTGCTGGTCCTGCTGCCCATGGTGCCGCGCTCCCTGCGCGCGCTGTGCTGGGGCGCCGCCGTGCTCTCGGTCCTCGGTGTCGGCTTCACCCGCGTCGCGCTGGGCGTTCACTGGTTCAGCGATGTGCTGGGCGGCTGGCTGCTCGGTCTGACCGTCGTCACCCTCACCGCCTGGGCGTTCGAGGCCTGGCGGGCCGACACGGGCAGGCCCCCCGCCGACGTCGGCGAAGGCCTGGAGCCCGAACTCACCGACGAACGGCCCGAAGCCGAGGCCCCCGGGCCGGGGGAACGGGCTGTCACATGACGGTCCGTTCGGTCCCCTACTCGGGCGGGCGATAACTGAGGAGGTCCCCCGGCTGGCACTCCAGCACCTCGCAGAGCCGTGTCAGCGTGGTGAACCGTACGGCTCTCGCCCGGCCGTTCTTCAGGATCGACAGGTTCACATGCGTGACACCGACCCGGTCCGCGAGCTCCGCCAGGGTCATCCCGCGTTCTTCGAGCAGACGGTCGAGATGGACCTCGATCGCGTGCTCCTCCTTGTCCTCGGGCATCAGACCGTTCCGTCGAGGTCTTCTCGCATGGCGACGCCGACGCGCATGATCCGGGCGAAGGAGAGAACGCCGAGGCCGGTGAGTATCGCCATGTACGGAGCGTCCCACGAGATGAGCCCGGACAGGGCGCTGACATCGCCGCCTCTGCTCAGCGAACGGATCAGCGCCTTCTCGCCCACGGACTCCGCGATCGCGGCGAGCACACTGCCGGCCAGCAGCCACCAGCCCAAGCGCCGCAACCGCCGCGCCGTCCGCGCGGTGTAGAGGCCGTCGCCCTCGGCTCCCCTGATCAGCCGGAGGACGAGCAGGAGCGCCCCGACGGTGAAGACGAACGAGGGAACCTGCGTCGCGGTGTTGAGCAGGCCTTGAGCCGTGCCGGGATCGTCGGTGCAGAAGCTCGGGTGGGCGTCCAGGCCCATCGAGGCTCCCGGCGCCGCCTTGAACCCCATGTGGGACGGCATGTCGGGGCCCACCGTGTTCGTCGTGTCCGTGACGCAGATCGTCGTGTCCCCGATGCCGAGGACGCTGACTCCGTCCACGAACATCGAACCGAACACGCCCAGGACCGTCACCACCGCGATCAGCGTCACGATCATCGTGACCGCGCTCGACATCGGCTCCAGTGGATTGCGTACCCTCGCCATGACTCCCCCATATCGATTATCGATGTTATCGAAAAACGATACAGAGCCCGCCGTGGCTCCGCAAGGCCGTTCGAGGCCGGGCGCCGGACAGGAGCGATCAGGTCGCCGAGGTTCCCCCGATCGGCCTACAGGCCCCTGGTGTTCACCTGCCGCTGACGGCACAGAATGGCTCGACACCGACCCGAGGAGCCCTCATGATCTTCATCACCGTCAAGTTCAGCGTCCGCCCCGAGGACGCGGAGAAGTGGCCGGAGATCACGGCCGATTTCACGGCGGCCACCCGCGCCGAGCCCGGCTGCCTGTGGTTCGACTGGTCCCGGAGCCTCGACGATCCGACGGAGTACGTCCTGGTCGAGGCCTTCCGGGACGACGAGGCCGGGGCCTCCCACGTCCAGTCCGCGCACTTCAAGGCCGCCCAGCAGGCCCTGCCTCGCCACCTGACCACGACACCGCGCATCGTGAACATGAAGGTCCCCCAGGACGACTGGTCCCTCCTGGGCGAGATGGTCGTCGAGGAGCGCCCCTGAGGCTTGTCCGACAGCGCCGCGGCACCGGGCGGGGGTCCCCGCCTACGGATTGAGGACGACCTTTCCGGCGACGGTGCCGGACTCGGCCAGCCGCAGCGCCTCGGCAGCCTCGGTCAGCGGCAGCCGGGCGGCGATCCGGGCGGTGACGTCACCGCGCTGGAGGGCGCCGAAGACCTGGGTGAGGTCGGCGCGCAGCCGGGCCCGGAACCGGGTCCGGGACAGGGCCCGACCGGCCCAGATGTTGAAGAAGTACGCGTGGCGGCCGTTGGGCAGGACGTTCCACAGCCAGACACGGCCGAGCAGTTTGAGCACGGGCCACTGCTTGGACCCCGTGTCGTCCCGGGTGGAGGCGCTGCCGTAGGAGACGAGCGTGCCGCCGGGAGCCAGCAGGTGCCACGAGTCGACGGCGCTGCGGCCTCCGACGTGGTCGAACACGGCATCGACCCCGCCGGGCGCGAGTTCGCGTACGCGCGCCGGGACGTCCTCGGTGCGGTAGTCGACGGGGATGACGCCCTGTTCGCGCAGGGAGTCGTGGTGACGTGCCGAGGCCGTACCGATCACCTTGGCGCCGGCGGCGCGCGCGAGCTGGACCAGGACCGAACCGACGCCGCCGTTGGCGCCGTGCACGAGGACGGTCCGGCCCGCGCCGATCCGCGCCTTGCGGTGCAGCATCTGCCATGCCGTGACGCCGTTGACGACCACGGTCTCCGCCTCCGCCGCCCCGACGCCGTCGGGCACCGGTACGACGTCGGCCGCCTCCACGCGCACATGGCTGGCCCAGCCGCCGACCTTGACCAGCGCGGCGACCCGGGTGCCGGTCAGGCCCGGGTCGACCCCGTGGCCGGTGGTGAGAACCGTGCCGACCAGGTCGTAGCCGGGAACGAAGGGGAAGGGAGGCTGGTCGTAGTACCGCCCGCGGCGCATCTGCTGTTCGGCGAAGGAGACGCCAGTCGCCTCCATCCGCACGACGACCTGACCGGGGCCCGGGACGGGCACGGCGCCGTGCCGGATCTCCAGCCCTTCCGGCTCCACCTTGCCCGGCAGGACGACCTCGACGAGCCCTTCGGCGTTCATGACGACCTCCACTGCACTCCGCGCGAGTTATCTACTATCGCTTTAGTTAGAAGCTATAACGCACGGGCGTGAGCGTCAAGAGCTTTCGTTATAGGTTCTAACTCGGAGGGTGCCGCCGGGCCCGTCGCCCCGGCACCACCTCGGGTGCGCGCGGGGATTACGGGGCGGATTCGGCCGTCCACTCGATGTCCGGCGGCACGACGCGGGCGCACCGCGGGTTTCCGAGCGCGTCGGTCAGCCCCAGCCGCCCGACGAGGAGGCCTTCGCGCGCGGCCGCGTCGAGCACATCCGCGGGGACGGCGTCGAGCATGAGTTTGGCGCGACGGAACATACTGAAGACACCCGCCTCGTCGACCGTGCCCCACGACAGATAGATGAACCGGTGCCCCAGGCGGTCCTGTAGATAGGGGCCCTTCAGTTCGATCCCCGTCGGCGAGGGCGCGGCCGTGCAGGGGAGGGTCCAGGTCGCGAAGGCGCCGTCGCCGGGCTGGGGATCGAGCAGTTCGGCCGGACGGTCACGGAGCTGCACCGCCACGTGGATGTTGTCGTACGCCGCGACGGTGCCGCGGCCTTCGGGAGCCGGGCAGGTGAGGCCGGGCAGGTCGTCGGCGTCGATACGGATGTGCATACGGGCCATCATGCCGCCGAACCGCCAGGCACCGAGATTCGCGAGGCCTCCGGGGACGGTTCGACCACCGTCGGCGACGACGGTCCGCCCTCGGTCCGGCATCGGGCGAGGGCGGTCGCGAACCCCTGCGACCGAGCGCGACCGTGCCGACCGGCAGATCGGTGCGCCCGAGCGGGAGCTTCCGTCGTCGCCGCTCAGGCCGGGTAGGGAGCGGCGTTGCGCGCCGACCGGAGTGCGGCCGCCCACCAGGCCAACTGGTCGAGCACCGTCTTGGCGTACCGGGGGGACTCGGGATCGAGCGGACGACCGTCCTGCCACGCGGTGAAGTAGTTCGGGAAGGCAAGACCATCGCGAATCGTCACCGCGTGCAACTCGGTCAGCACGTTCTCCAGGTGCAGCACGGCGTGCCGGCCGCCTGCCGCACCGCCATAGCTGACGAAGGCGACGGGCTTGGCCGTCCACTGGGTGAAGTGCCAGTCGATGGCCGCCTTCAGCGAGGCGGGATAGCTGTGGTTGTACTCCGGCGTGACCACGATGAACGCGTCAGCACCCTCCAGAGCCGACGTCAGTGCCGCCATCCCCGCCGGACGGGGGTACCCGTCGCCGGCGTACTTCGGCGATGCCGAGGGCAGCGCCAACGGGATGTCGATCTCGGCCAGATCTATGACTTCCACATCGAAACCACCGTGGAGGCCTGCCTGTTCGGCCACCCATGACCCCACAACCGGGCCGAACCGTCCCTCCCGGACGCTTCCGACGATGATCACAAGCTTGTCGCTGTTCTCCATGCCCACCACGATCAGGCCGCTGCGGGGATCCGACCAGACCGTGCTCAGGCCAGCCCCCGCAGGGCCAGTCTGAGCAGTCCGCGCT
Organism: Streptomyces sp. NBC_00328; assembly: GCF_036139655.1. NCBI lineage: Bacteria > Bacillati > Actinomycetota > Actinomycetes > Kitasatosporales > Streptomycetaceae > Streptomyces > Streptomyces sp. NBC_00328. The sequence goes on along the minus strand of NZ_CP108013.1, from coordinate 8,899,360 downwards.
CAGCGGGCAGCGCCGTATGCTCACGGCATGGGTTCGCCGTTGGGGGATTTCGTCCGGGCCAGGCGCGACAGCATCCAGCCGGAATCGCTGGGACTGCCGGATCACGGCCGCCGCCGGTCACCGGGGCTGCGGCGCTCGGACCTCGCCGCGCGGGCCGGCATCAGCGTCGAATACCTGACCCGCATCGAACAGGGCCGAGACCGCAATCCGTCGGTGGCGGTGGTGAACGCGCTTGCCGACGCGCTCGGTCTCGACCGCTCCGAGCGCGACCACCTGCGCTACCTCGCAAAGATCACTGGCGGCGTATGTTCCGCTCACACACGGCCCGCACCACCACGCCGCGACGTCCGCCCGTCGGTCCTGGAGACACTCCGCCTCCTTGAACCGGGGATCGCCATGGTGACCAACCGGCTGGGTGACGTCCTCGCCCACACCAGCGGCTACGAGTCGGTGACGAGCCGTACCGGATTGCTCGACGCCGACCCGCCTAACCTCACCCGCTACGTCTTCACCGACCCCCGCGCCCGGACGTTCTTCGCCGACTGGGACGAGGTCGCGGACGAACATGCCTTCGACCTGTGGCTCGGACCGTCCGTCGAGAACTCCGAGTGGTTCACCACCGAGCTCGCCTCCATCGCCGGCCCGGAGTTCACGCGCCGCCTGAACCGTCACGTGGTTCCGCGACGTGGAGCTCTCCGCCTCAACCACCCGTCAGGGCACGAACTTCAGCTCCTTCGCGAAACCCTCGAACTCTCCTCGGACGCCCAACAGCTGGTCGTCTTCCTCCCTGCCGACGAGAGAACGGCCCAGGCAGTCGACCAGCTCCGCCACCAACCCCATGGCCGGCTCCGGGCCATCTCGTAAGACCCCCTGATCAGCGGCCGGCGGCCGGCCCGATCCTGGGTGATCCGAACGACACCCCTGGCGGTACCGGCGCCGTGTCGACGAGACCACGGCGCCGGCGGCGTGGTGTCAGCCGGACAGGGCCGCCGAGACCACCGCCTTCGCCTCGTCCTGCACCCGGCGCAGGTGATCGGCACCGAGGAACGACTCCGCGTAGATCTTGTAGACGTCCTCGGTGCCCGACGGACGGGCCGCGAACCAGGCGTTCTCGGTGGTCACCTTGATGCCGCCGATGGGCGCGCCGTTGCCCGGCGCCTCGGTGAGGACCGCGGTGACGGCCTCCCCGGCGAGCGTGTCGGTCGTGATCTGCGCGGGCGACAGCTTGGCGAGGAGGGCTTTCTCCTCGCGCGACGCCGGGGCGTCGATGCGCTCGTAGGCGGGCTCCCCGAAGCGCGAGGTGAGTCCGGCGTAGTGCTCGGAGGGCGTCTTCCCGGTGACTCCCGTGATCTCCGAGGCGAGCAGGGCCAGGATGATGCCGTCCTTGTCCGTGGTCCACACCGAGCCGTCACGGCGCAGGAAGGACGCGCCCGCCGACTCCTCGCCGCCGAACCCGAGGGAGCCGTCGACCAGCCCGTCCACGAACCACTTGAATCCGACGGGCACCTCGACCAGCCGGCGGCCGAGATCGGCGGCGACCCGGTCGATCATTCCGGAGGACACCAGGGTCTTGCCGATCCCCGTCCCGGCGGGCCAGCGCTCGCGGTGGGAGTAGAGGTAGGCGATGGCGGCGGCTAGATAGTGGTTGGGGTTCATGAGCCCGCCGTCCGGGGTGACGATCCCGTGGCGGTCGGCGTCGGCGTCGTTGCCCGTGGAGATCTGGAAACGGTCGCGCCTCTCGATGAGCGAGGCCATCGCGTACGGCGAGGAACAGTCCATCCGGATCTTCCCGTCCCAGTCCAGCGTCATGAACCGCCAGGTGGGGTCGGTGAGCGGGTTGACGACCGTCAGGTCCAGCGCGTGCTGTTCGGCGATGCGCCCCCAGTAGGCGACCGAGGCCCCGCCCAGCGGGTCGGCGCCGATGCGGACCCCGGCCGCCCGAATCGCGTCCAGGTCCAGCACCTGCGGCAGATCGGCCACGTAGGTGCCGAGGAAGTCGTGGCGACCGGTGCCGGGTGCGGCGAGCGCCCGGGCGTAGGGGACGCGGCGTACGTCCTTGAGGCCGTCCCTGATGAGTTCGTTGGCCCGGTCCTGGATCCAGGAGGTCGCCTCGGAGCCCGCCGGGCCGCCGTTCGGCGGGTTGTACTTGAAGCCGCCGTCGGCCGGCGGATTGTGGGACGGGGTCACCACCACACCGTCCGCGAGGCCCTTGGAGCGTCCGCGGTTGTACGTGAGGATGGCGTGCGACACCGCCGGGGTGGGCGTGTAGCCGTCCGCGCTGTCGAGGAGCACGGACACGTCGTTGGCCGCGAACACCTCCAGGGCGGTGACCTTCGCGGGTTCCGAGAGCGCGTGGCTGTCGGCGCCCAGGAAGAGCGGGCCGTCGATGCCCCGGCCGTCGCGGTACTCGCAGATGGCCTGGCTCGTCGCGGCGATGTGGTCCTCGTTGAACGCGGTCGCCAGGGACGAACCGCGGTGTCCGGACGTACCGAAGGTGACGCGCTGGCCGGGTTCGGCCGGGTCGGGGTGGAGCGCGTAGTACGCGGTGACCAACCGGGCCACGTCGACGAGATCCTCGGGTCCGGCCGGACGGCCCGCTCGCTCGTGCTGCATGTGCCCGCACCTCCGCATCGGTGGTTCTTCGCTGGTGGTCTCATCTTTCCCCACCGGGCCGGGCGGCGGCACCGGGCCGGACGGCGGAACCGTGCCGCCGTCAGGCGTGACCGTCCTCCCCCAGGGGAGGCGGTCTGGGCGTGGGATTCCCGGCGGTCAGATGTTCGAGGACCTCCACCAGTTCCTGGCAGGCCCGTTCCACGGAGCGTCTGGTGTTGCGCTGCTCGGTGATGACGGCGGACAGGAGGAGGGCCGTCAGGGCCATGGTTCCGTTGAAGGCCTGCAGCTTGATCATGACCTCGGTATGGCTCAGCCGGTAGAACGGGCCCACCTCCTCCGTGGCCGCGACGGTGGCCATGACCGAGGCGAACAGGGCGCACACCACACTGCCGGGGAGCTCGAATCGCAGGGCCGCCCAGATCAGCAGCGGATAGACCAGGAACAGCATGCTGATGGAACTGCGGGTGGCGACCGGCACCATGACGCCGGCCACGACGAGGATCACGGCGGCCTCCTTCCACCGTGTCAGTCGCATCGGGGGTCGTATGGCGTACAGCATCAGGATGACCGGGGTGACGATCAGGACGCCCATCGCGTCGCCCACCCACCACGCCAGCCAGACCGGCCAGAAGTCGCCCAGGGCGAGTTTGTCCGTGGCCACCAGCAGGCCGACGTCCACGGTCGCACTGATCGTCATGGCGCCCAGGGCCGCCAGGAACACCAGGGCGAGACCGTCGCGGAACCGGCTGAGATCGGTGCGGAAGTGGACGGCGAGCAGCAGGAGGTAGGCGCAGACCGGAGCGACGGTGTTGCCCGCGACGATGCCCGCCGCGGAGAACTGGAGCGAGGTGAACGAGGAGAGGGACAGGACGACCAGGAGTGCCCCGATGGCGATCCCGAGCCACGCCTGGATCCCCAGGAGCAGCAGGGCGGCGACGGCCACGCCGGTGGGCGGCCAGATGGGTGTGAACACCGCTCCTTCGACAGTGAGCCGCCGCATGAGTCCCAGCCGCCCTGCTCCGTAGTAGCAGGCGGCGATCACCAGCGTCTGAAGGGCGCCGACGGCCGGTCGGCTCATCTTCTGTGCAGCCACCACAGAGTCATCAGACACCGTCGGGGCCCTGTCGGCGAGGCGAGCGCCGGTGTGCGGCGAGCGGCGGCGGGCGCGTCAGCCGTGCCGGACGACGGCCTCGTCGACGGAACGGGACGGTGGGCGCGTCACCCCGAAGCGGACGACAGCCGCGTCCCGGAACCGGAAGGTGACGCGTCACCGGAACCGGACGGTGGGCGCGCCGTGGCGGACCACGAGTACGGCCGCGTCGTCCTCGTGCCCCACGCGCTCGGCGCCCTTGATGACCGCGGCGGCCAGCGAACCGGCCGACAGACCCGCGACGGCGGCGACTCCGGCGAGCCGGACGACCTGGTCGAGACCCTCGTCCACGTTCATCGACGGGCCCTCGACGACGCCGTCGGTCAGCAGGACGAAGACCCCGCCGGTGGTGAGACGGTGCCGGGTCACCGCGTACCGCATCCCGGCCTCGATGCCGAGCGGTGGCCCGCCTTCGTCCTCGGTGATGCCGGACTTCCCGTCCGCCGTCGCCCAGACGCAGGGTATGTGCCCGGCCCGCGCGCTCTCCAGTACCCCGGTGACCGGGTCGAGCCGCATGAAGGTGCAGGTCGCGAAGAGGTCGGAGCCGATGGACAGGATGAGGTCGTTGGTCCGGGCGAGCAGTTCCCCGGGGTCGCCGGTGACGGAGGCGAGGGCGCGCAGGCCGACCCTGACCTGCCCCATGAAGGCGGCGGCCTCGATGTTGTGGCCCTGCACGTCGCCTATGGACAGGCCGATGCGCCCGTCGGGCAGTCTGAAGGCGTCGTACCAGTCCCCGCCCACGTTGAGGCCGTAGCAGGCGGGCGCGTACTGGACGGCCACGTCGAAACCCGGGGCGGAGGGCAGGTCTCCCGGAAGCATGCCGCGCTGCAGCGCGATGGCCAGTTCGACCTGGGAGCGCTGAAACTCCGCGCGTTCACGTGCCTGGGCGGTCAGCGATCCGAGCCTGGCGAGCAGCTCGTCGTCATCGCCCGTCGGCAGCTTGCGGGACATCGACCACCCCGGAGGAAAAGCCATCCATGAAGGGAATATGAAGAAACCGTCACTATCGGATGATAACGACCATGACGCACGACCCGACATCGACGCTTCCCGGCCAGCCTGCTCGTGCCAGGTGACGTGCGTCGGCGACGGCCGCCCGTCGCATGGCCGTCAGGCGCAATCACAGCGAGACAACCAACCCGGTACACATCACCACCCTTCAGCGCTACGTGCGCACAGCTCAGCTGGAAAGCGTCTACGCCGCCATCGGTGACACCCTGGCCGCGACCGATACGAGCGCGCTCTCCTACCGGGCAGTGGCGGTCAGGCACGCCGACTGGGGCGTGCCCGGCCAGGGGCTCGCGGTCATCCTCGTCCAGCCCAGCGAGCAGGTGCTCGGCTTCCAGGCCGCGCTGCTCGCCGCCGTCACCCCCTTCACCGAGCCCGACGGCACGGCCTCAGCCTTCGTCACCGACCCCGGCGAGGACATCAGCCAGAGCACCCGCGACTGGGTCGAGGGATACGTCCCCGCCCAGATCGGGCCGGGCAAGTACACGGCCCACGTCACCGTCGGCTTCGCCACCCTCGACGCACTCAAGACCATCGAGGCCGAACCGTTCGACGCCTTCCCCGTCCACCCGGCCACCGTCGCCGTCTACCAACTCGGCAACAGCGGAGCCGCCCGCAAACTCCTCAAGACCTGGCCCATCCCGCGCTGACGGCCGGCTCGGCAGCCCGGGGCACGGAGCGAGGATGCGCGCCGCACGCTCTGTCGATTGTCAGCCCTGCCATTTCGGCGGGGCCCAAAACGCCGGGGAACTCCGCGCCCGCCGGAGCTCGGACGGACGCGCCCGCCCGCGTCCTGTCATCCGCGAGCCGTAGCCGAGTGATACCGCGGTACTACGTGTCTCCCCTCGACCGGGCTCTCCGGTACCACGGATCCGGGACCGCGGGCTCCTAGCGTGGTGGGTGAGCAGTCAGGTGGGGGGCCTGCCCCCGAAAGCAAGGGATCATCGATGATCGAGGCACATCAGCTGACGAAGCGGTACGGGGAGAAGACGGCGGTGGACCGGCTGGACTTCGTCGTGAAGCCCGGTACCGTCACCGGCTTCCTGGGCCCCAACGGCGCGGGCAAGTCCACCACCATGCGCATGATCGTCGGCCTGGACGCGCCTTCCAGCGGCAGCGTCACGGTCAACGGCAGGCACTACGCCCAGCACACCGCGCCGCTCCAGGAAGTCGGCGCGCTGCTCGAGGCCAAGTCGATCCACCCGGGCCGGTCCGCCTTCGACCACCTCATGGCCCAGGCCTACACCCACGGCATTCCGCGCCGCCGGGTGGAGGAGGTCATCGAGCTGACCGGCCTCCGGACGGTGGCCAAGAAGCGCGCGGGCGCCTTCTCCCTCGGCATGGGCCAGCGCCTCGGCATCGCCGCGGCACTCCTCGGCGACCCGGCCACCGTCATGCTCGACGAACCGGTCAACGGACTGGACCCCGAGGGCGTGCTGTGGATCCGCAATCTGCTCACCGGCCTCGCGGCGGACGGCCGTACGGTCTTCGTCTCCTCGCACCTGATGAGCGAGATGGCCCTGGTCGCCGACCACCTGATCGTCGTAGGGCGTGGACGCCTGCTGGCGGACACCACCGTGCGGGAGCTGGTCCAGCAAGCGGGCGGTGACACGGTGACCGTGGCCACCGACCAGGCGGCCCGGCTGCGCGAGGTGCTGGCCGGTCCCGGTGTCGGGATCACCGGCGCGGCCGGATCCGAAGAGCTTCAGGTGACAGGTCTGACCCCGCGGGCGATCGGTCTCAAGGCCGCCGAGCACGGCATCCCGCTGTTCGAGCTCAGCTCCCGGACCGTCTCTCTCGAAGAGGCGTTCATGGATCTGACCCGCGACGCTGTCGAGTACCACGCCAGCGCCACCGTCGAGACTTCTGGGAGGGCGGCATGAGCACCGTCACCGTCACCGACAGTCCCGCGACCGGTCCCGTACGAGCGGCCCGTCCGACGTACAAGGTCACCGGGCGCCGGGTGCTGCGCTCCGAGTGGGCGAAGCTGTGGTCGCTGCGCTCCACCTGGATCACCCTCGGCCTCGGACTGCTGTTCCTCGTCGCGTTCGGCGTGATCGCCGCCGCGCACTACAAGTCCGAGCTCAACTCGGGTCACCCGATGCACCGGGACGACGTCGCGGCCTCCGCGCTCAGCCTCTCCGTGTTCGGCACGAACTTCGCGCAGCTGGCGCTCGGTGTGCTGGGTGTGCTGATCACCGCCGGTGAGTACTCGACGGGCATGATCCGTTCCACGCTGGCGGCGGTGCCGCGCCGGCTGCCGGTGCTGTGGTCCAAGGCCTCGGTGTTCGGCCTGGTCGCCCTCGTCGTCGCCACCGTCGGCGTCTTCGTCGCCTTCACGATCGACAGCGGCATCGTCTCGGGCACCCCCGCGGCCCTCACCATGTCCCACTCCGGCGTGGTCCGCAGCCTGCTGGGCGCGGGCCTCTACCTCGGCCTGGTCGGCGTGATCGGCACCGCCCTGGGCGCTCTGCTCCGCTCGGTAGCCGGCGGTATCTCGGTCCTGGTCGCCTCGCTGATGCTGGTGCCCGGTCTGGTCTCGCTGCTGCCCAGCTCGTGGCAGGACAACATCAGCCCCTACCTGCCGAGCAGCGCGGGCGAGTCGATGTTCGCGCTGACCCACGACTCGACCACCTTGTCGCCCACCGCCGGGCTCGTGGTCTTCCTCGGCTGGACCGTGCTCGCCCTGGCGGGCGCCGCGTACCGTCTCGTCCGCACGGACGCCTGAGACACCGCCCACCGCACCCCACGACCGGCACGCCACGGCACCCGACCGGACCACCCGGTCCGGTGTCGTGCCGTCCGGGTCCCGGGCATCACGACCGACCCGCGCGGTGACGCCCGTACGAGGACACGAGGAGTCGCGTACGGGGCGCGGCCGGACCCACGGCGTCCGGACCCACAATGGACAGGTGAGACCCATGAGCGTGGACCGGTGACTCCCATGAACGCCGACGACACCGCCCTGCCCGAACCGGCGGACGACCCTCCTTTCGCCGAGGCCGACCTGCCGTGGAACCACCCGCTGGCCCGTGCGCTGTCCCGTCTCGGCCGCCGGCTCAAGCGGGGTGACCGAAAGCGCCCGTGGATCCTCGACGCGGCGGTGACGGCTGTCGTGGCACTGCTGTTCTGCGTTCCGGACCTCGTGCACGACGAAGACGGCAGACACCATGGATTCGACACCCAGTTCACCCACCTGCCCTGGCCGGGGACGCTCGCGCTGCAGGCCGGACTGGTACTGCCCCTGCTGTGGCGGCGCAGAAGGCCCTCCCTCGCCTTCGCCGTGATCACCGCGGTCTTCATCCTCCAGCTGGCGCTGGGCGTCTGGCTGCGCGCCGACGTCGCCGTGCTGATCGCCCTCTACAGCCTGGTGCTGCACGGAGAGCTGCGACGGCTGCCCGTGGCCTGCGCGGTCACGGCCGGCGCGCTGGGGCTGGTCGCCGTACGCCTGCCGCCCGAAGTACATGTCCTGGACGCGCTGTTCTTCCTGTTCAGCACCATAACCGCGGCCGTCGCGCTCGGACTGGCCGTCCGGATCCGGCGCGGCCAGCTCGCCGTCCTGCGGGACCGCGCGACCCGGCTGGAGGTCGAACGCGACCAGCGCAGCCGACTGGCCGCCGCCGCCGAACGCACCCGCGTGGCCCGTGAGATGCACGACATCGTCGGACACAACCTCTCCGTCATCATCACCCTGGCCGACGGCGGCGCGTACGCGAACGACCTCGCGCCGGAACGCGGGAAGCAGGCCCTGCTGCTCATCGGTGACACCGGACGGCAGGCGCTCGGCGAGCTGCGCCGCATGCTCGGCGTGCTGCGCGAGCAGCCCGCGACTCCCAGCGCGCCCGAGCTGAGTCCCCAGCCGGGGATCGGAGACATCGACGCCCTGTGCGAGCGGATCCGGGCCGCCGGTCCGGTGGTCGTGCACCGCAGCAGCGGCGAACTGCGCACCCTGGACCGCGGTGTCCAGCTCGCCGTGTACCGGATCGTCCAGGAGGCTCTCACCAACGCCCTCAAGCACGGGGGCCCCGGGACACGCGTCGATCTCGCGGTGGGCGTGGAGGAGGCGCTGCTGCACATCGACGTCCACGACACCGGCCCGGGCAACGGCAGCGTGCGCTCCCGGCCGCACGACGACGAAGGGCACGGCATCCCCGGCATGAGAGAACGCGCGGCCCTCTACGACGGAACGGTCTTCGCGGGGCCCGGCCCCGACGGCGGGTGGACGCTGCGGGCCACCCTCGATCTCACCCCTCCGGGCGGGACCGACCTCGCTCCGCCGGCCGTCACGGGCGGTGCCGCGTGACCAGCGTGCTCATCGTCGACGACCAGCCGCTGCAACGCCTGGGCTTCCGCATGCTCCTGGAGAGCACGCCGGACACCTCTGTCGTCGGCGAGGCGTCCCACGGCGCCGACGCCGTCCGCAGGGCCGCCGAGCTGCGCCCGGACGTGATCCTCATGGACGTACGGATGCCCGGGATGGACGGCATCGAGGCCACCCGCCGGGTCGTCGCCTCCGGCGGCCGCTCCCGGGTGCTGATCCTGACCACGTTCGACCTGGACGAGTACGCCTACGCCGCGCTGCGCGCGGGAGCCAGCGGGTTCCTCCTCAAGGACGCCCATCCGGAGGAACTGCTCTCCGGGATCCGGGCGGTCGCCGCGGGGGACGCGGTGATCGCCCCCGCGCTGACCCGGCGTCTCCTGGACGCCTATGCCCGGCACCTCCCGCACGATCCGTCGGGCGCGAGGCCGCAGGACGACCCTCGCCTGCACGCCCTCACCGAGCGCGAGTACGAGATCTTCGTCGCCATCGGCGAGGGCTGGAGCAACAGCGAGATCGCCGGGCGCCTCGTCGTGGCGGAGTCGACGGTCAAGACACACGTCGGCCGCGTCCTGTCGAAGGTGGGCGTCCGCGACCGCGTCCAGGCGGTCATTCTCGCCTACGACCTCGGTGTCGTCCGGCCGAACCCGCCCGACTGACCCGACGGCACATCCGAGGCGGGCGGCGCGGCGCGACATTAGGGTCGGCGGTATGACTGACGACAAGCTGCGCCGCGTCACCGTCGAGCGGACCGGCACCGGACACTTCACCGCGACGAACACGCGGGGCGGGACGATCGCCTTCGGTACCGGTTCCGGACCCGGCGGGGAGGACGAGTTCACCCCGGTCGAACTGCTGCTCGCGGCCATCGGCGGCTGCACCGCGGCCGATGTCGATGTCGCGACCGGCCGCCATGCGGAACCCACGCGGTTCACCCTGACGGTGACCGGCGACAAGATCAGCGACGAGCTCGGAAACCGGATGACCGACCTCGCGGTCACCTTCTCGGTGGCGTTCCCGGACGGCGAGCCCGGCGACCGCGCCCGTGCCATCCTCCCCCGCGCCGTCAAGACCTCGCACGACCGGCTCTGCACGGTCAGCCGCACGATCGAGACCGGCACTCCCGTCGCCGTGACGGTCGCCGACGCCTGACCGCGGGGCACCCCGGCGCGGTGCCCCGCGGACGAATGCGCGGCCGGGTGGAGTGAAGCCGGATTTCCGGGGCAGACGCCGAACGTCGAAGAGGTGGACGCGGGACGGATCATATGGGTCAGCAGGTGAGCAAAGCGGAACAGCAGGAACAGCGGGGTGCACTCATCGAGGCCTCAGTCGCGTACGACGGTGACTCCGCGTGCATCGCTCAGGCGCGGGCGTTCACCCGCGACTTCCTGACACAGGTGCAGGCGGTCGCCGGACTGCCCGTCTCCGGACGGGTGATGGGCATGGTCCCCCTGGTCGTCAGCGAATTGGTGACCAACGCGGTCAAGTACGCGGGCGGACCGTGCCTGTTGTCGCTGGAGGTCGACCAGGGCGCCGTCCGGGCGACCGTGTGGGACTCCGACCCGACCCTTCCGGTGGCACGCGCGGCCGACGCCGGCCGCGTCGGCCAGCACGGACTGGAGATCGTCATGGCCGTGTGCCATGCCTTCGAGGCGCACCGGGAACCCGTCGGCAAACGGATCACCGCCGTGGTGACGTTGGCCGACACGCCGGACAGTGACCTGAGCCACTCCGCCACCTGACGCCGGCTCCCGCCCCCGGTGCGACAGCGGGGGCACGGCGGCGCGCGTGAAGTCCCCCCGGTCGGCCGCCCGGCGCCGCCGTGGCACCCTGAAAGGTCCCCCGACAGGCTCCTGACGAGCCGAAACGAAATCGTGTCGCGTCACCACGGCTGCTGTGCGGGACAATGGCAAGTTCGCGGGGTCCCCTTCGGCAGGAAACGGGTGGTTAACACAGTGCGTCAGGCAGGTGTACTAGACGTCGGGTGCCACAGCGCTCTGCTCACCGTGGCGCGGCGCCGCGCCGGAGTCGCCATGGAGGAGGTGCTGTCCCGAAAGGTACGGCTCCAGTTGCACGAGACGCTGGACGCCACGGGACGACTGGACAAGTCGGGCGTACGGAGCGTGCAGCGGGCCGTGGCCGAAACACTCGCCGAGAGCCGGGGAACCCTCCCGGAGGTGTACGCGTTCGCCACGTCGGTGATTCGCGACGCGCCCAACCGCGACGAGGTCCTCGCCCAGGTGGCCAGCGCGACCGGTACCCGGCTGCGGGTGATGTCCGGCGAGGAGGAGGCCCGTCTGGCCTACGTGGCCGCACGCCACTGGGCGGGCGAACGGGCCGGCTCCCTGCTGGTGCTCGACATCGGCGGCGGGACCGTGGAGGTCGCGTCCGGGTCGTCCAGGCAACCCCGGACGACCCATTCCCTGCCGCTGGGCGCCCGTACGGTCACCCGCGCCTGGAAGCTGGACGAGGCCGTGTCCTCGAAGCGACGGCTCGCCGAGGTGCGCGACCATCTGAGCGACCGGCTCGCCGAGGTGGCCGACCTGCCGCGCGCCGATCCCGACGGACGCGTGCTCGCCTGCTCCAAGACCTTCACCCAGCTCGCCCGCTACACCACCGCCGGCCGCGACCGCTCCCGGACCCCGCAGCGGCTGACCCTCGACGAGGTACGGACCGCGGTGGGCGTTCTCGCCAGGAACGGGACCGCGGGCCGCGGCCGTCTGCCCGGCATCTCACGTCACCGGGCCGGACAGTCCCTGGCCGGGGCGCTGGTCGCGGAAGCGCTGATGGAGGCCTGCCGGGCCACGAGTGTGGAGGTCTCGCCCTGGTCCACCCGGGAGGGCCTGCTCCTGGAACGGCTCGGGGCCCTGCGCGCCAAGGACTCCACCCCGCGCTGACGCGGACCGACCGCGGGCCGCCCGGTCCGCCGGGCGTTCCCCGTCCACGCACCGGGCGGGGATTTCGTCAACCACGTGAACACCGCCCCGTGTTCGCGGCCCACGGGACCGGCGGGCGGCTCGCGGGATGCGGTCGCGAGGGAGCGTGGCGCGCGGAGGCCGGGAACAAACCGGTACCACTCGACGCTGACCTGAACAGTCCGGCAGATGCCGGAGCGCGGAGTTCCACCGAGCGTGGTGGACCCGGCGGCGGTTCTGCTCGTGGAAAGGCGTGAGAGCGATGACGGCGTCCGGACAGCGGCGGCTACGCGCGGCCGGGGCGGGCGAGTTGCCCCTGGTGACTTCGTGCGGCCGCAGGATCCTCGTGAAGGAGCTGCGGCTGCCCACGCCGGGCCGGCCGATCGGCCGCGTGACGCTGGACGTGGGTCCCGACCAGGGCGACGAGCACGGGGTGTGGGCCTCGCTCACCCCAGCCGAGGCACGTGAACTCGCCCGTCGCCTCCTGGCGCACGCCGCCGGGGTGGAGCCGGCGGGGCCGCCCGATCAGGAAGCGCCCCGGGCTCATGACACGCGGCTCGACACACCTCGCGGCACGACGGGGGCCGCTGGGGGCTTCGGCTCGGGACACCGCTCCGTCTGAGCGGGCGGGCCCGGGCCGGCGACGGCCCACGCCGCCGGGTGACGCCGAACGCGCGAGGGTGCCGGCGCTCCCCCGGACCAGGGGGAGCGCCGGCACCCGCTTGTCTGTCAGCCGGCGCCGTTCAGGATCACGGGAACTGCGTGACCTTGGACGGGACGGTGTCCGTCCCCGAGGTGGGCGCGCCGGTGTTGTTGACGACGTGGGCGTACTGGCCCTTGCCGCCCAGGGAGATCACCTGGATGTCGTGCAGCTTGACCCCTGTCTTCACCGGGACCTGGAAGCCGTGTGCCTGCACGATCGACGGGTCCGAGGTGAAGTTGCAGTAGCTGCCCAGTCCCCATGCCTCGTGCACGGCCACGGAGTCGGCGACCTTGTAGGCCGCGTACCCGACGATGCCGTCGTGGGTGATGGCGGCGGAGTTGGGTACGTCGTACGCCTTCTCGTTCTGGTAGAAGATCGTGCGCCCGTTCTCGCCGTTCCACAGCACGTCGTACTTGTTGAAGTGCTCGACGAACAGGCCGGTCGCCAGGACGTCGTCACCGTTGACCACGAGCCCGTAGTCGGCGCGGTTGGTCTCCCAGCCGACTCCTTCGCCGTGGTCGGCCCGCCAGAGCCAGGTGTGGTCGATCACGACGTCGTCGCTGTTGACCACGACCGAGTTGGTGGCGAGGCCGGGGCCCGCACCGCCGATCCGCACGAACACGTCCTGCATGGTGGTCGGGTTGGCGGAGTGGTCGGCCGAGGCGCCCGACGGACCGATCTGCAGCAGGGTGTCGGACTTGGAGCTGCCTGCGTCGATGAGGAAACCGGCGAGCCTGACGCCGTCCACGTCCGCCACGTGCATCGCGTCGATGCCGTTGTCCGGCACGACGGTCGCGAGCCCGAGACCGAGGACGACGGTGTTGGCCCGGGTCACGTTGATCGTCTGGTCGAGGTGGTAGACACCCGGGGTGAACAGCAGGTTGAGGCCCTGGGCGAGCGCCGCGTTGATGGTCTGCGCGGTCGCGCCGGCCTTGACGACGTAGAACTGGTCGAGCGGGATCGACGTACCGGCCGTGTTGGGCCACGAGACGCCGCGGGAGTTGGTCCGCTTGGAGGGCACGAACACCTTGTAGGTGCTGCCGTCCAGGTAGAGGTAGGGCTTCTCGCGGGAGACCGGGGTGGTGTCCAGGGTGGTGTACGGGCCGGAGTCGAAGTTCGTCGCCGGTGCTCCCTGGACGCCCGTGAAGGTCATGTTCCAGACGCCGTTGGTCCAGCCGCCGACGGAGCTGTCACGGGTGTACCACTGCTGCTGGGAGTACGGGCCGACCGTACCGTCGATCTTGGAGTCGGCGATGTAGCCGCCGGAGGCCCAGCCGTAGCCGTTCGGAGCGAGGTTGAGGCCGCCCTGTACGTGGATACGGCGGAAGGGCGCGGCCTGGGCCACGGCCCAGCGGTCCGTGCCATTGACCGGGGTGATCGACAGGTTCTCCGCCGAACGCCAGAAGTTCTGGGTGGCGTTGCCGTTGAACCAGCCCGCGTCCACGGTGATGTCGCCGTTGATGTGGGTGTCGTCGGGGTTCAGGCCGAGGCCCGAGATCGAGGTGTAGAAGCCGACTTGGGCGTTGATGCCGTTGTACGTGCCCGGCTTCATCAGGAACTGGTAGCGGGCGGAACCGAACTGGTTCGACTCCTGCTGGGCGAAGACCTGGTCGAACTTGCCCTGCAGATCGGGCGTCGAGGGGTCCACGACGATGACGTTGGGCCCGAGGTCTCCGCCGCCCTGCACGGGCGGGGTGCCGGTCCCCGTTCCGGTGTGGACGGCGACCTCCCACAGCGAGTACCCGTACGCGGTGCCCCGGGTCGTCCCGTAGATCCGTACGTACCGGCCCTTGCCGGAGATGTCGTAGGAGGCGGTGCCGCCGGTGCCGTCGGTGACGGACTTGAGGACGGTCCAGTTCTGGCCGTCCGTGGAGGACTGGATCTGGAAGGCCCTGCCGTACGCCGCCTCCCAGTTGAGGTCGACCCGGCACAGGTCGCTGGAGGATCCGAGATCGACCTGGACCCACTGCGGGTCGGAGAAGGCGCTGGACCAGCGCGTCGCGGTGTTGCCGTCGAAGGCGGCCGAGGCGGGGCCGGACGCGTTCTCGGTGGAGGAGGCGGTCGCCGCCTTGCCCTGTGCCGCGTTGGCCGTGTCGCAGGTCGTCGGGGTACCGGTGCCACTGGTGCCGAAGACCTGGAACTCCCAGAGGGAGTAGCCGTACTGGGTCGCGCGGTGGACGCCGTTCATGCGGACATAGCGGCCCTGGCCCGAGACGTCGAGGGTGTCGGTGCCGCCGTCACCGCCGGTCACCGTCTTGATGTCGGTCCAGGTGCTGCCGTCCGGTGACGTCTGGATGCGGTAGTCACTGCCGTACGCGGCCTCCCAGTTGAGGACGACCTTGGTGATCGTGGCCGAGGCGCCGAGGTCGACCTGGAGCCACTGGGCGTCCGTGGCGGCCGAGGACCACCGGGTGGCGGTGTCGCCGTCGACGGCGTAGGCGGCGGGAGTGCCCCCGTTCTCGTCCGACGAGGACGTGACCGTCTTGCCCTGGGACAGCGGGAGTTCGGCCGCGGCGGCCGGTCTCTGCAAGGGCAGGGTGACGAGCGCGGCCATAGCGGCCAGCGCGACACCCAGGGTTCTGAGTTTCATGCCGTGACTCCATGCGGGTGGGGTGACGAGCGGAGCGGACACAGTGGATCGAGAGCTGTGGACACAGCTCTGCCATGTGGGTGGGAACGCTGTGAACTGGCCTTCCGGCGCTCTTAGTTCACGGTTTGATTTAAGTAATGAACCATCAGAGTGGCAAGTCCCGTGACACGGGTTTCTTCAACTCGTGTGCGTCGGCCCCGTGTTGGTGGGGCACTTCAAGGGGTTTGACCTGGATGGGGGTCTGCGCGGACAGGCGGGAGGCCGCCCGGATCCGTCAAGGCTTGAAGGCGCGGAGGACACGGAAGGCCCTGAAGGCCCGGAAAGCGCGAAGGGACCGCGGCGGAACGTGATCGAGGGCAGAAAGAAGCCGAGTGCCCTGGGGCGTCGCGCCGTTGTGACGGCGGACGCCCCCGGACACTCGGCGGGGACAGCTCGCCCGTCCGGTCCGCGAGGCGGTCCGGACGGGCACGGGTCAGTGGAGGATCAGGGGGTGATCCTCCACTCCTGGATGTAACCCACGTCGATCGACGCGAGGTCGCGGACCCGCAGCTTCCACGTGCCGTCGACCGGCTGCGCGGAGGCGTCCACCGTGAACGTCTGGTCCACGTTGTCGGCCGAGCCCCCGCTGCGGTTCAGCAGCGAGTAGACGGTGCCGTCGGGGCCGACCAGATCGACCGTCAGGTCACCGCGGTAGGTGTGCACGATGTTGACGTAGACCTCGGTGGTCGCCGAGGCGTTGCCGGGCCGGCCCGTGATCGTGACGGGCGACTCGACCGCCGGACCGACGTCGGGGATGTCGACCCGGGTGCTGTTGGCGTAGACGTACGCGATCCGCCAGTGGAAGGCCACCGACACCGCCGCGCCGGTGCTGTCGGTCACGGTGACCGTCGTGTCGCTGGTCCCCGGGGTGACGGGGATCCCGGAGACCAGTCCGGTGTCACCGATGGACAGGCCCTCCGGCAGTCCGGTGGCCGTGTAGGCGAGGCTCGCGTCGGTGTTGGTGGTGTACGCGTTCACCTGGAGGGACACCTGCTGGCCAACCCCCGAGGTCTGGTCGGCGACCGGGGCGACGTTGACACCCAGGGCGATGCGGTCACCGACGTTGATGCCCGCCCAGGCGTCGGCGACGGCGAGATAGGTGGGGCTGTAGGCCCCGAAGAGATCGCCCGCGGCTCGCAGGGTCGCGGTCCTGGCACCGGCGTAGCCGGTCGTGGACGTCATGTACGTCGTCAGCGCGCGGTACCAGATCCGGGCGGCGTTCTCGATGCCGATGCCGGCCACCGGAAGACCGTCATGGGTCGGACTGTCGTACGACACCCCGTTGACGGTCTTCGCGCCGCTCCCCTCGGAGAGCAGGTAGAAGAAGTGGTTCGCCGGTCCCGAGGAGTAGTGGACGTCGATGCCGCCCAGCGAGGAGTCCCAGTAGTCCCGGGAGGAACCGTCCTTGGAGGGCTTGTCCATGTAGCGCAGCGGCGCGCCGGTGCCGCGGATGTCGATCTTCTCGCCGACCAGGTAGTCGGGCACGTCGGCCGCGAGGTTCTCGTGGAACTCCACGGCCGCGGCGAAGATGTCCGACGTCGCCTCGTTGAGACCGCCGGACTCCCCCGAGTAGGTGAGGTTGGCGGTGGCCGCGGTCACCCCGTGGCTCATCTCGTGGGCGGCGACATCCAGGGCCGTCAGGGGGTGCGTGTTGCTCGCGCCGTCGCCGTAGGTCATGCAGAAGCAGCTGTCCTGCCAGAAGGCGTTGACGTAGTTGTTGCCGTAGTGGGCCCGGCTGTAGGCGGCCACACCGTCATTGCGGATCCCGTTGCGGCCGAAGACGTCCTTGTAGTAGTCCCAGGTCGCGGCCGCTCCGTAGGCGACGTCGACACCGGCGGTCTGCCGGTCGCTCTGGGCGCCGGTGCCCCAGACATCGTTGTCGTCCGTGAACAGGGTCCCGGTGCCGGAGGTTCCCTGGTTGAGGTCGTAGGTGCGATGGCCGGCGCGGTCGCCGTCGACCAGTTGGTACGACGATCCGGACGGGGTGGTGGAGAGCGGCACCGTCCCGACGTACTGGCCCGTCCCCGTGCCCGTGTCGACCCCCTGGTACCGGGAGGCGACCTTGCCGGAGGCGGCGTCGGTGATGACGTGCAGCTCGCTCGGTGTGCCGTCGCGCTGGACGCCGTCGATCACCGATTCCCAGGCGAGGACCGGGCGGGTGCCTGCGGCCCAGACGACGAGCCGGGGTGCCCCGTCGACGCCCGCTCGCCGGACGGCCGCCGCTCGTCCCACCGCGAGGGCCCTGGCCGCGGCGTCACCGGCGGAGATCCTGGGCTTGACGCTCGGCACCGCGATGGCGGCCCGGCCGGCCTCGGACACGGTGCTCCGGCCGCTCCTCAGGTGCTCGACCAGATCGCCGCCGAGCACCGGCAGTCCCGCGTAGGTGCGCTCGTATCGCGTATGGGTCGTACCGTCCGCGTCCTTGGAGACGTCCTTGACGACGAGTCGTTCCCGGGCGCCGAGGCCGAGCCGCTTCGCGGTGGCACCCGCCGCCGCTCCCGCGCTCTCGACCAGCGCTGCACGCCGGGCGGGCGACAGCGGAACCTGGCGGGCGCCGGACCTGGGCTCGGCGACGATCCGGGCGACGGCCCTGGCAGCCGGCGGATCAGCGGGGGCCGCGGACGCGGGAGCCGGGCGGACGGCGAGCGCCAGTAACGAGCTCGCGGCCGTGAGGGCGAGGACAGTTGCGCGTCTGCGCCGACGGGCGGAGGGGGGTTGCCGGTTCAAGGTCATCTCCATCTGCGAGGGGGGTGGCCCGGGCGGGCCGACCGTCGGATACGGCCGGTCCGTGGTGAGCCGGGCGGGAAGCAGCGCCGCAGTGACTGCCGCACGAAGGCGCTCGCGGAGTCGGCGGCGCGTGAATCGTCGGGGTGCGGGTGCGCTGGAAGGGGACGATGCGGAGGGGGTGAGCCGGAGGGGGTGAGGGCACCAGCGTGTGCACGAAGCGTGCCTGGTCGACAGCAGAGTGACATCGACCTGATGACCTTGTCATGGAGAGGACAAGACTTCGGCTTGAACTTGCCATTGCCTACTGGGAGTTCATCCGCCCGTCACAACTTTTCGGCCGCTGTGCGACGACTGTGAGCATGGCCGACGGCACGGCCTTCCACGCGGCCGGGTTCCCACATATGTGCCTCAGGGCCGACTCACGTGGGTGTGTTCGTGCGGCGTCCTGGAACGGCGGCGCGGTGGCCGGGGCTCACGGTCGCGCAGCCAGTCGTGAACAGCCAGGACGAGGGCGCACAGGACGGCCACGATCCCGGAGCCCACGGCGATCGCCAGGGCGGAGCGGAAGTCGTGCCGTCCCGTGCCGAGCACCATGTAGAAGAGTCCCGGCAGCGCCGCCGTACCGACCGCGCCGCCCAGCCGCTGGGCCGTCTGCAGGGCGCCGCCGGCCGCGCCCGCCATCCGCACCGGCACGTCCCGGAGCGTCATCGTGACGTTCGGTGAGATGACGCAGCCGCTGCCCAGCCCGCCGAGGAACAGGGCCGGAGCCGAGTACCACACGGCCGGATCCCCGGGTGCGAGGCACAGGATCAGCACGGCACCGCCCAGCCCCAGGGCGACGGCGGCCAGACCGCAGACGGTCAGGAGCCGGCCCAGCCGCTCGACGAGCCGTCCGGCCACCACGGCCGCCGCGGCCGAACCGATGGCGAAGGGGGTCACCGCGAGCCCCGAGCGCAGCGGGGAGAAGCCCTCACCGTTCTGGAAGTACAGCGCGAACACCAGCCACACGCCGCTGAACCCCACGAAGTACAGGGCGGCGATGACCGCTCCGGCCGCGTAGCCTCGCGTGCTCGTCACCAGGCGCGGATCCAGGAGCGGCTGCCCGCCGACCGCCGTCAGGCGCCGCTCCCACCCGGCGAACACCGCGAGGAGGCCCGCCCCCAGCGGGAAGAGCCACCACAGCCTTCGTACGCCGCCGGACTCGGCCAGGATCAGGGGAACCATCAGGGCGAGCACCCCGCAGCCGAGCAGCAGGACGCCCCGCAGATCGAGCCGTTCCCGGCGACGCGGAGCGACCTTGGGCAGCAGCCGCAGGCCCAGCAGGAAGGCGACTGCTCCGACCGGCACGTTCACGTAGAAGATCCAGCGCCAGCCCTGGGGCCCGTCGGCGAGCATCAGGATCAGGCCGCCGATGACGGGGCCCACCGCGCTGGAGATGCCGACGGTGGCACCGAAGAGCCCGAACGCCCGCCCCCGCTCGGCTCCCCGGAACAGCTGCTGGATGAGGGCGGAGTTCTGCGGTGCCAGGCACCCGGCGGCCGCGCCCTGGGCCAGTCGCGCCACGACGAGGAGAGTGATCGTCGGCGCGGCGCCGGCCGCGGCGCTGCACAGGACGAAGGCGGCGAGGGCGAGCAGGAAGATCCGCCGTCGGCCGATCGCGTCGCCCAGGCGTCCGGCCGTCACGAGAACCAGCGCGAAGGTGAGGGCGTAACCGGAGACGACCCATTGGATCGACGGGGCGGAGGCGTGCAGGGCGCGCTGCATGGAGGGCAGCGCGACGGCGACGATGGTGACGTCGAGCAGGCTCATGAACCCGGCGGTCAGGGTGACCCACAGGGCGCGCCACCGCCGCGGATCGGCTCCCTCGGCCGGCCCCTGCGCGCGGTCCCCTCGCCCCTCTGCCTGCGCGTCCAGTTCCACGCCGGGGACTCCTCTCCGCCACCCCCACCATCTTCGGCCCGCGGGGGCGTGGGGCAACACGAGGTCTTGGCCGGTGGCCATGAGCGTCGGAGTCTCGCCGGGCGCGGTCGGGGCCGATGACGGTGGGTGTCGCCGCGGTCAAGGCGTTTGCCGCGGTCATCGGCCCGACGCGTCGCTCCGGAGCGGCTGACCGTCCCGGGCTCCCGGCGGGGCCATGACCGTGCCGGACGCGTGCATGACCGTGGGGCCCGTTCCCCGGAACGGGCCCCACGTGGTTGGCCTGGCGGCCGCGCCGACTCCCCGGGACCTGAGCGATCGGCCCTTTCAGATCTTCGGCGGTTCAGTTCAGCCCCATCAGTCCTTCTCAGCCCTTGAAGACGTCCTTCGTCTTCTCCTTGGCCTCCCGCGCGTCGCCCTTGGCCTTTTCGGCCCGGCCCTCGGCGGTCATCCGCTCGTTGCCCACGGCGCGCCCGGCCGCTTCCTTCGTCTTGCCCTTGGCCTGTTCCATCTTGGCCTTGGCCTTCTGCTCGCCACTCACGATGTCTCACTTCCCATCACGATCGGCTTCGAGTGTCGACTCGTCGAGTGACCCTTCCCTCGGATACCAAACGTGGAGATCGAGAATCATCACCTCGTTTCCAGTGACTCTCTGTGATCGCGTGCCGTTCCGGCATGCCGGAACCGGTGTACTGGGTGAGCCTGGAGACATGGGCCGATGACACTCGGATCCGTCCGGAGGTCGCGCCCGTCTTGGGCAGCCAGAGCGAGGACGGCGTCATGGGTGATGAGGTCTACCAGCCGGGAGGTCCCGACATACGCGAGGACGAAGGCATCCTCGACCCCGAGGACACCCTGGAATACCGGGGCTCGGACCCCTTCGACGACGGGTGGTCCCCGCCCGAGCGCCCGCTCGCGGTGGACCATCCGGGCACCACGGCGCGTGAACAGCGCGAGGGGGAGAGCCTGGACGAGAAGCTGGCCGAGGAACGGACGGATCCGGCCCTGCGGGACCCCGGTGAGGACGACGGCGAGGACGACCTGGCGGCCGACGGAGACGAGCTCCTGGCCGACGAGGTGGACACGGATCCCGCGGAAAGGATCCTGGCCCTCGACGTGGGCGCCCATGAGGACGCCGAGCACGACATGATCGCCGAGGACGTCGGGGCCGACGGCGGACCCGACCCCGCCGAGCAGGAGGCCGTTCACCTGATCCCGGACGACGACATGCCCGAGCGCCTGGTGGACGAGGGTCAGCGCCGTCCCCCGGAGGACGAGATCCGCCGGCTGCGCTCCAAGACGGACTCCGCCTCCTGAGGTTCACCCGTGACGGCGCGGCCCCGGACGGAGAAGTGACGGCCGGTCAGTCCTCACCCCTGACGATGTTCCACTCGGGGGCGGTCCGGTCCTGGCGGGCCGACGCGCCGGCCGTCGCCGGAAGACAGGTCCTCGGCCCGGTCTGCCGCCGACGACGTGCCTTCGCCCATCCCGTCTCCGGTCGCTGGGTGCTCCTGGTCCCGATATCGGCAGCCATGGCTCCTTCTCATCACTTCTCTGTCCGGACCCGGCTCCCACCGTGTCCGGATCCATCGGATCCGGTCCCTTTCGCGGTTCCGGGCTTTCCGCATCGGGTCCCCCTCAGTCGCGCGGGGAAACCGGCCGGGCCGCACGACGTGGCGGACGTGGCCCCGACGTGGCCGGTTTGCGGTGCCGCCCGCCAGGTCACACGGTGAGAAGGGGATGAGTGACCCGCCGCGTCGCGGCACGGCGCGCACCCGGAGGACGGTGGCGATGATGTTCCAGGGCAACGCGAAGGCCAAGCAGATCAAGGGCAAGGTGAAGGAGTCCGTCGGGAAGGCGCTGGGCGACACGTCGGTCCAGAGGGCGGGCCGGCGTGAGCAACTTCGGGGCAAGGCGCAGGAGGTGACGGAGAAGGCCACGACGCGGGTGCGTCAGTGGACCAAGCACTGACCATGGCCTTTCAGCATCCCGCCGACCGCGGTGGCGACGAACGCGGCGGGTTCGAGCGGCTCGCCGAGTCCGGGTCGAGGTTCACCAGCTCGCCCGTCTTCTTCGCGTTCTGCGTCGGACTGGTCGCCCTGACGGTCGCCGTCCACATCGCCGGCCTCGCCGGGGAATGGCTCCTTCTCGCCGGCGACGCGATGACCGCGGTGACGCTGCTGCTCCTGGCACTGCTGAAGAACTCCGAGCTCCGGTCCGAGCGGGCGATCCAGCGCAAGCTGGACGCCATCGCCTCGGCGCTGCTGGAGGCGCGGGAAGGTACCCCCGGCAAGGCGCATGAGGATCTCAGGCGGGTGATCCGCATGGAGGACGAGACCTGACGGAGGCGCGCCGACGTCCAGCCTTGTCACGCTCTTTGGTGGCCATGGCCCTACCTCCGGCGTCCGGAAGCGCTCTTGGCTGTTCCGGACGAAGATCTCTTCGCGGCGGACTTCTTCGCGGGCGCCTTCTTCACGTCGGACTTCTTCGCGGGGGATCTCTCAGCCGTGGTCTTCTTGGCCGCAGCCTTCTTCGCTGCCGTCTTCTTCGCTGCTGTCTTCTTCGCCGGGGGCGAGGTCTTCTCTGCGGCCGTCTTCTTGGCAGGCGTCTCCTCAACCGGAGCAGTAGCCGCCAGGGCCTGGCGGCCTGCGTTCATCAGTTCGCCCCGTACCTGTTCCTGGAGCTCCGCGACAGCCGGGACCGCCGAGAGACGCTTGAGCCCTTCCGTGGCCAACTGCTGTGGATCGAGTCCGAATCGGCGCCCGGCGAGACAGGTGGCCACCGCGAACGTGAGGCGGCCCTTCTTCATACGTCCGAGCAGATAGCCCCCGGCGACAGCCGCGGCCAGGGCAATCTTGGTCGTCACCTTCATGAACCCGTTCCCTTCCGACCACGCGACCCCGCCTCCCCCTCTGCCCGCGTGCTCCACCGGGCCGGCTCGGAGAAGGCTGTCCACATCTGACGCTCCAAGTACCCCATATATGATGAGATTGCTTACTTACATGGGAATACGGCGTCCGTTTCGATGACCGGAGACACCATGGCCGCAGCAGAACCCGCCAAACGGCGACCGAGCGCCGACCGCGGTACCGCGCGCCGGCGGCCCGCCGGTGACAGTGCGGCCCCATCACGCTCCGGAGGCCCCGCCCGGGCCATCCGTGAGGCGGTGAAGCAACTCGGCTCGTTGCTCGGCCGAGCCCCCGAATCCGTTTCCGCGATCAAACCCACGGACGACGGTTGGGAGGCGGATGTGGAGGTACTCGAGTTGGAGCGCGTCCCCGAGACCACCAGCGTGATGGCCACCTACCGAGTGACCCTGGACAAGAAGGGCGACCTGGTGGCCTACGAGAGGAAGCGCCGCTATACGCGTGGACAGATCGACCGGCGCTGAGTCATCACTGCCGGTGAAGGGAGGCACCATGAGTGTGGTGCCGCAGAGTGGCAGCGGCCTCGCCCAGGGCGGCGGATCCGGCAACCTCTACGACGTTCTGGAACTCATTCTCGACCGCGGGCTCGTGATCGACGTCTTCGTCCGGGTGTCCCTCGTGGGCATCGAGATCCTGAAGATCGACGCACGCATCGTCGTGGCCAGTGTCGACACCTATTTGCGCTTCGCGGAAGCCTGCAACCGTCTCGATCTGGAATCCGGCAACAAGTCACCGGCCCAGCTCACCGACCTCGTCGGCGACTCCGTTGAATCCGGCGCGCGGGGCAAGTCCAAGGGAGCCCTCAGCGGCGCCGCCGAAGCGGTCACCGAAACCATCCGGGGAGTGACGGGCAAGGACAGCGACGACGAGGAGGAGGACGAGCCGGAGACGGAGGAGCCGGAGGAAGAAGAGGAGACGGAGGAAGAGCCGGTGCAGCGACGGCGGCGGCCGGCCCGGCGCTCCCCCCGGCGGGAGAGAAGCGCGTCTCGCGCGGAGGAGTGAGCCATGGCCGTATACATCTACTCGATCACGTTCAAGGACCATCCGCTGCGGCTCGACGGTCTCGACGGGGTCGGCGCCTCGCCCTCCCCGCTGCGCACGGTGACCGCGGGCCCGCTCTGCGCGGTCGTGAGCGACTCGCCGGAGGAACTGCGTCCTAAACGCAGAGACATCGGCCGGCACCAGGAGATCCAGCAGAGTCTGCTGGCGGACGGCACCGTGCTGCCCCTCAGGTTCGGCTACACCGCCCCGGACGAGGACGCGGTCAGGGAGGCGCTGGAGGAGCGCGGCGACGAGTACGCCGAACGCCTGCACCGGTTGGAGAACTGCGCCGAGTACAACCTGAAGGCGTCGCAGGACGAGGAGATGCTGCTGCGGGAGATCCTCGCGCAGTCGGAGACGGCCCGGCAGCTCAACGACGCCATCCGCGACGGCGCGGCGCCCCCCGACGCGGCCGTGCGGCTCGGCGAGCTGGTCGCCAACGAGGTGCGTGCCCGCCAGGAGGCACTGGCGTCGGGCGTGATCGAGGCGCTCCGCCCGTTCGCCCGGGAGATCGACTCCTCTCCGCCCGCCGGAACGGACTTCCTCAGCGTCTCGTTTCTGGTGAGCGACGACCAGGACGAGCTCTTCCTCGCCACGGAACTGAGTCTCGCGCACCAGATGGGCGAGGGGTTCGAATTCCGGCTCAACGGTCCGCTCCCCCCGTACAGCTTCAGCTGATGGAGATGTCATGGGACTGTTCACACAACTCGTCACGCTTCCCCTGGCGCCCGTGCGCGGGGTCGCCTGGGTGATGGACAGGGTCCTGGAGGCCGCCGAGAACGAGTATTACGACCCGGCACCGATACGGCTTCAACTCGCCGAGCTGGAAAGGCAGTTGAACGCGGGCGAGATCGACGAGGAGACGTTCGACCGGATCGAGGACCAACTGCTCGACCGGCTGGAGGAGATCAGGATCCACGAACGGGGCGGACCGCCCTGACCGGCCCGGTCTCCCCGAACGAACCCCGACCGGATCCGAGAGAACTCGAGGCCAGCGTCGTGAGTCAACCGCTCTCCAACCGCCTGGGCGACTATCCGTCCCGAGCCGCTCCGCCGTACGCGCAGGGGTCCTCCGCCAGTCTCGCCGACATCCTGGAACGCGTCCTCGACAAAGGCATCGTGATCGCGGGCGACATCCGGATCAACCTCCTCGACATCGAACTGCTCACCATCAAGATCCGGTTGCTCGTCGCCTCGGTCGACAAGGCCAGGGAAATGGGCATCGACTGGTGGGAGCACGACCCGTCGCTCACGTCGGGCGCCGGGGACGAGCGATCGCTCGCCGAACAGAACCGCAGGCTGCGCGCCGAGTTGAACGCGCTGCGCCGGGACAGGGGCATCCCCGAGGTGGACGCGGAACCGCACGGCACCACCCGCCGAAGAGCTGATCGCGATGACGACGAGTACGAGTGAACCGGTCACCTACGCGTACGCCGTGGCACGCGCGCACCCGGATCTGCCACAGTCCCTCACCGGACTCACGGGAGTGGCCGGCGCCCCGGTACACCTGATCGCCGAAGGCGGGAAGGAGCACGGCGACGCGGACATCGTTCTCGTGGTGAGTCCGGTACCGGCGGCGGACTTCCGTGAGGAGGGGCTCAGACGGCACCTGGAGGACCTGGCCTGGCTGGAGGCGGTCGCACGGGCGCACCACGCGATCGTCGAGGAAGTCGTGGCCCGCGCTCCGGCGCTGCCGCTGCGGCTGGCGACCGTCTACCGCGACGACAGCAGTGCGCGCGACATGCTGCGCTCCGCGGTACGGCTGTTCGCCGAGCGCCTGGATCACCTGGCCGACCAGGTCGAATGGGGAGTGAAGATCTATGTCGAGGCGACCGCCCCTCCCACCCCGGCGGCCCCGGAATCCCCGTCGGCGGACATCTCGCCGGGGCGTGCCTACCTGAGTGCCCGAAGACGACAGCGCGGCGACCGGGAGGCCGTCCACCGGGCGGCCCAGGAGGCGGCCGAGCGTGTGGGGAACGTGGCACGCGCGTACGCGACCGACCGGGCGGCGCACCGGCCCCAGCAAGGTGCCCTGGCCGGCGACGCGGGCGAGAACGTGTTCAACGACGCCTTTCTGGTGCCCCGCGGGCGCGGCGAGGCCTTCCGCGCCGAAGTCGCCCGCGCGGGCCAGGGACTGGCGGGGATCCGCGTCGAGGTCACGGGCCCGTGGGCGCCGTACTCCTTCGCGATGCCCGTGACCGACACGAACGCCCCCGGCGACACGGACGGCGGGGACGACTCTGTCCGGGGTGTCGGGCCATGACCGGGCCCGGCCGTTCGACCGCTCTGGAACCGCTGCCGGGCCGTCAGGTCGCGCTCATCGACCTGCTGGACCGGCTGCTCGCCGGAGGGGTGGTCCTGACCGGTGACGTGGTGCTGTCCGTCGCCGACATCGATCTCGTGCGGATCTCGCTGCGCGCCCTGATCGTGTCCGTCAGCGCGGAGAACCCGTCGCCCTGGGAACAGTCCGCTCCCCCGCGAGGCGGAGATGACGGCTGACGACGACGGCACCCCGGGCGCCGCGGATCCCCTGGAAGAGGCGGCGGAGGCCGCGGCACGGGCCTTCCGGCTGCTGCCGGCCGAGCCCTCGGACCGGCAGCGGCCGGGTGCGCGGGGTCGTGCCGCGGCCGGGCGGATCAACACGGACCCGGACACGGTCGAGCGCGACCTTCTGCGGCTGGTTCTGACGCTGGTCGAACTGCTGCGTCAGGTCATGGAACGGCAGGCGCTGCGCCGGGTCGACCAGGGTGATCTCAGCGAGGAGGACGAGGAGCGGCTGGGCGCGACGCTCATGGTCCTGCACGACCGGATGAGGGACCTGTGCGCGACTCACGGTCTGACCATGGAGGACCTCAACCTCGACCTCGGTCCCCTGGGCCCGCTGCTGCCGCCGCCCGACTGACCGGGGACCCGCCGGCTGCTCCTCGGCCCACGTCCCGGCGTGACGGTCGGTGGCGGGGCCGGCCTGGATCCGCCCCCGCCACCGACCGTCACCGTCCATGGGCTACACGCCCGCCGCACGCGGCTCCCGTACCACCGCGATCTCGCCGGGATCGACCCTCACCGAGCCCGACAGGGTTTTGCCGGTGAGGAGTTCGGTGGCGCCCGGCGGGACGGGGATCTCCGCGCCTCGGCCCGCGTGGTCGATGAGGAACACGTAGTCGGCGTCCCGGCCGCGCCGGCGGACGGTCTCCACTCCCGGTGGTGTGTCACCGGCGCCGGAGACCCCTGCCTCGGCGCGGACGCGGTCCAGCAGGGCGGTGAGCGTGTCCGCGTCGGGAAGGGTCGCCATGTACCAGGCGGTGCCCTGTCCGTGGGTGTTCCGCGTCACCGCCGGGACGCCGGCCAGGGGTCCGTCCGTGTACGTGGCGACCGCCTCGGCGCCGTTCAGGCGTACCCGCTCCGACCACAGGGTGGCCGTGGCGCCCGGGGGCACCTGGCCGGTCAGGCCGGCCGACTCGCCGGGGAGCAGGGGGAAGAGTTCGTCGCCGCGGACGCCGAGGATCTCGCGGAACGCTCCCGGGTAACCGCCCAGTCTGATGTGGCAGTTCTCGTCGACGGCGCCGCTGTGGAAGCCGATCGCGAGCGTGCCGCCGCTCTCGACATGGCCGGCCAGGTTCGCCGCGCCCGCCTCGTCCACCAGGTACAGGCTCGGGGCGAGGACCAGGCGGTAGGCCGAGAGGTCCGCGTCCGGGCGTACGAAGTCGACGGCCGTGCCGGACCGCCACAGCGGCTCGTACCAGGCACGGACCAGATCCTTGTACCGGAGGTCGCCGCTGGGCTGGGAGGGCAGCTCCAGTGCCCAACGGGCGTTCCAGTCCCAGACGATGGCGACCTCGGCCGTGCCCGTGCTGCCGCGTACCTCGGCCAGGGCCCTGAGGTCGGCGCCGAGGCGGACGACGTCCTGCCAGATGCGGCTGTCCGTGCCCGCGTGCGGGAGCATCGCCGAGTGCCACTGCTCGGCGCCCGCCCTCGCGGCCCGCCACTGGAAGTAGGCGATGCCGTCGGCGCCGTGGGCGACATGGGCGAGGGCGTTGCGGCGCATTTCCCCGGGGGTTTTGGCTCTGTTGACGGGCTGCCAGTTCACGGCGCCGGTGGAGTGCTCCATGAGCAGCCAGGGTCCGCCGGCCAGTGACCGTGTCAGGTCGCCGCAGAGCGCGACGTCGATCTCGGAGGCCGGATCGGTGGACATCAGGTAGTGGTCGTTGGAGACGACGTCGAGTTCCGGGGCCCACCGCCAGTAGTCGAGCGCGTCGAAGGTGTCCATCACCATGAAGTTGGTGGTGGCCGGTGTCGACGGGGCGGCCGCGCGCAGGACGTCCCGCTCCGCCGTGTACAGCGACAGCAGTTCGTCGGAGCAGAAGCGGCGCCAGTCGAGCTGGTGCGTGGGGTTGGGGACGGCGCCGGTGGCGCGCGGCGGCAGGACCTCCTCCCAGTCGTGGTACCACTGGCTCCAGAACGTCGTGCCCCAGGCGTGGTTGAGGGCCGCCAGGTCGTCGTCGTAGCGGGTGCGCAGCCAGCGGCGGAAGGAGCGGGCGCTGATGTCGCAGTAGCAGGCCGCGTTGTGGCAGCCGTACTCGTTGTGGACGTGCCACATCACCACGGCCGGGTGGGCGGCGTAGCGCTCGGCGAGGGCCGTCGTGACGCGCAGGGCGGCCTCGCGGTAGGCGGGGCTGCTCGGGCAGAACGTCTGCCTGCTGCCGTAGGTCAGTGTCCGGCCGTCGCGGTCGACCGGGAGCGCCTCGGGGTGTGCCCGGAAGAACCAGGCGGGCGGAGCGGCCGTGGGGGTGGCCAGGTCGGCCGCGATGCCGTTCTCGTGGAGGAGGTCCAGGAGCCGGTCCATGCGGGTGAAGTCGTACCGGCCCTCGGAGGGTTCCATGAGCGCCCAGGAGAAGATGCCGACGCTGACCATGGTGACGCCGGCCTCGCGCATCAGGCGCATGTCCTCGGGCCAGATCTCCTCGGGCCACTGTTCGGGGTTGTAGTCGCCGCCGTAGACGATGCCGGGGACGGACAGGGTGCGTTCGGGGGTCATGCGGCTCCTCCCGGGGCCGACGCGTGTCCCGGGGACAGCAGGCGGCGGGTGGTGGCCACGCCCCACTCGTCGAGGGACAGCAGCCGGTCGCTGGAGGCCATCAGGCCGTCGGTGGCCTCGACATGGGCCGCCCAGCGTTCGCGGGTCTCGACGGCGGGCCGGGCCATCAGGCAGTCGGGGTCGTTGATCCACAGGCGCCGGTGCTGCCATTGGCGGCCGGCGCCGGTGAACTCGGCTGCGTCCTGGCCGGGTTGGCTGTAGTCGTCGGCCTCGGGTCGCCGGTGCGGTGCCGTGTCGGGGCTGACCCGCATCGCGTCGAACAGGCCGATGGACGGGAGGATCGGGGCTCCGCAGCCGAGGAGGTGGGCGTCGGGGCCGATGGCTTCGCGGATCAGGGCGATTCCGTCGCGGTAGGCGGTCAGCGCGTCGGCTCCGGAGTGCCGTACGCCGTCCAGGGCGCCCGCGTACAGGAAGTCGGTCTTGAAGTAGTCGTATCCCTCGGCGCGCAGCGTGCCGAAGACGTCGGTCAGATAGGCCCTGGCCTCGGGGTGCGTGGCGTCGAGGGTGTACAGGTCGTGGTTCCAGTTGTGGCCCGCGTGCAGGGGTGCGCCCGCCGGGTCGCGGACGAGCCAGTCGGGGTGCCGGCCGGCGAGTTCGCTGTGCGGCGCCACGAGGAACGGGGCGGTCCAGATTCCCGCGCGCCGGCCGCGCGCGCGGATGGCGTCGGCGAGGGCCGCGCGGGAGCGGAAGCGGCCGGAGAGGGTGAGCCAGTCGCCGAGCGCGCTCTGGTAGCCGTCGTCGATCTGGACGACGTCGACGGGGAGGTCGAGGGTGTCCATGGCGCGGAGGTTCTCGTGGATGTCGTCCTCGGTGACGGCGGTGAAGTACTCGTACCAGGAGCACCACACCGTGGGTGCCGGCCGTGGGGCGGGTGCCGCGAGGGCGTCGGCCCAGGCGGCGAGCGCGCCCTGGATTCCGTCCGGTCCGGAGTAGGAGGACTCGGTGACCGGGCCGTCGGCGCTGATCTCGGCACGGCCGTCGTGGACGGCCAGCCTGATCGAGGGGACCGAGGTGGCCGGGTCGGGCGCCGCCCACAGCCGGACCGGGGAGCCGTCGCCGGGGTGCAGCGCGAGCAGTCCCTCGCCCTGGAAGCCGGCGGGCGGCGCGGTGCGGCCGGGCCGGTAGCAGACGGTCGCCCAGTTGGCGTTCGCCGGGCGGTGCGGAGCGTCGTCGAGGGCGTAGGAGCCACTGGGGCTCCAGGACTGCCAGCCCTCCTCGTGGACCCGTGCGGTGCGCGGGTCCACGGGTACGGAGGCTACGGGGGTGAAGGCTTGGGGCACGTCGGTCTCTTTCACGTGGAGCCGCCTGAGTCTTTCGGGTGGTGTCGTCTCAGCTCTTGTTGGCGCCGAGGGTCAGACCGCTGACGAACTGCCGCTGGAGCGCGAAGTACACGACGAGTGTGGGGATCGCGGTGAGCAGGGCGCCGGCGGCGACCAGGTTGGGGTCCGTGAAGTACTGGCCGGAGAGGTTGTTCAGGGCCGAGGTGATGGGCATGTTCTCGCCGGTCGAGATCAGGACGAGGGCCCAGAAGAAGTCGTTGTAGATCCAGATCGACAGCAGGGTCGCGAGGGCCGCCATGGCGGGCTTGCACAGCGGCAGGGTGATCTGCCAGTACAGCCGCCACACCGAGGCGCCGTCCACGAGCGCGGCCTCGGTCAGTTCGTCCGGCAGGGAGCGCATGTAGTTGCTCAGCACGAACGCGCAGAACCCGGACTGGAAGGCCACGTGGATCAGCACCAGGCCGAGCGCGGAGTCGTACAGCTTGCCGCTCTCCGTGATGCCGGGCAGGTCGGTCAGCAGGTACATCCGGTACAGCGGGGTGATGATGACCTGCTGCGGAAGCAGGTTGCCCGCCGTGAAGACCAGCAGCAGCGCGAGGTTCAGTCGGAAGTCGAAGCGGCTGACGTAGAAGGCGACCATCGACGACAGGAACAGCGTGAGCAGCACGGCCGGCACCGCGATCAGCAGGGTGTTGACGAAGTAGTGCGTCATGTCCGACTGCTCGAACGCGTTCTTGAAGTTGTCGAGGTTCAGCGTGTCCGGCCAGGACACATAGCCCTTGTCGCTGGTCTCGCCGTACGGGCGCAGGGCCGAGAAGACCGCCCACAGCAGCGGGGCGAGCCAGGCCAGGGCGGTACCGGCGAGGAAGAGGTGCAGGAGCACGCGGGCGGGGCGGACGGGCGCGCGCCGCTTGCGCGCGCCGGTGGCGAGGGTGGGGGCGCTCACGGTCGCCGCTCCTTCCGGAAGGTGGCCACCAGATACGGGACGATCACGACGAGCGAGATGACCAGCAGGACCACGGCGATCGCGGAGCCGTAACCGATGCGGCTCGACTCGCCGAGGATGTTGTTGGTCACCAGGATCGAGAGCAACTCGGTCCCCTGGGCCCCCTTGTTGAAGACGAAGACCAGGTCGAAGGCGCGCAGGGCCTCGATGACGGTGACGACCAGCACGACCGTGTTGGTGGGGCGCAGGGTGGGGAAGATGACGTTCTTGAACGTCTGCCACTCGTTGGCGCCGTCCAGCGCGGAGGCCTCCCTGAGGGAGGGGTCGACGCCCTTGAGGCCGGCCAGGTACAGGATCATCATGTAGCCGGTGTGCCGCCAGGAGGCCGCGACGAGGACGGCCCACAGATTGAGGTCGGGGTCGCCGATCCAGTCGATGTAGTGGCCGGGCGTGTTGGCCCCGATGAGGCTGTTGATCAGGCCCGTGTCCGGGTTGTAGACGAGCTGCCAGACGAAGCCGATGCAGGCCATCGAGATGACGACCGGCAGGAAGAACGCGGTCTGGTAGACGCGGCTGAAGCGGATCCTCTTGTCGAGCTGGACGGCGAGGAAGAGGCCGAGCGGCGTCGGGATCAGGATGAGGACGACGAACCAGATGATGTTGTGCTGGACGGCGGGCCAGAACTGCGGGTTGTCGTTGAAGAGTTGCTCGAAGTTCTGGAGGCCGACCCATTTGATCGAGTCGAACCCGATGCCGTCCCAGGTGGTGAAGGCGAGCGCGATGGAGGCGAGGGCGGTGACCCAGACCAGGGCCACGTGCAGGACCGTGGGCACGCCCGCCATGAGGGCGAGCGTGAAGCGGTCACGGCGGGTCAGCAGGCGGCGCTTGCCGCGTGCGGCCCGCTTCGGCGCGGAGGCGGCGCCCGGAGGCGGCACGCTGGCCGCCTCCGGGGACTTCGTCGTGGTGTCGGTGGTCATGGTGTCGCTCACGAGGTCGCGAAGATCTGCTTCTTCTGGCGCTCGATCGACGCCAGCAGGCTGTCCACGCCCTTGGGGTTCTGGAGGAACTTCTGGAGTCCGGGCTGCATCACGGTCGCGGTGAAGTCCGGGCGGGAGTCGCGGTCCATGAACTGGGTCAGGGTCTTGGCGCCCCCGATCATGTCGAACGCCTTCTTCTGGAGCGCCGAGTACGCGGAGGTGTCGGCCTTGCTGGAGGCGGCCACCACGCTCGGGTCGCCCTTGAGGTAGAGCTCCTCGGCGGCCGGGCTGCCCATGTACTCCAGCAGTTTGAGGACCCCGGCGTGGTTCTTGGGGGCCTTGCTCACCATGAGGCCGTCGGTGGGCGCCTCCACGGTGTCCTGGCCGTACGCGGAGTTGATCTCCGGGAAGGGGAAGAAGTCGAGGTCGTCCAGGTCTTCCTTCTTGGTGAACTGCTGGGCCACGAAGGTGCCGAGGAGGTACATGCCGGCCTTCTTGGCCACGAGCGTCTGTGCCGCGTCCTGCCAGGTGCGGCCCATGAAGCCGTCCTGGTGGTAGGGCAGGAGCTCGGCCCAGTGGTCGAAGGCGGCCTTGACCTTGGCGTCGGTCCAGGAGGCCTTGCCCGCCATGAGCTGCACGTGGAAGTCGTAGCCGTTGAGACGGAAGTTGATCTGGTCGAAGGTGCCCATCGCGGGCCAGGCGTCCTTGTCGCCGAAGGCGATGGGGACCAGCTTGTCCTTCTTCATCTGCTTGCACAGGGCGATCAGTTCGTCCCAGGTGGTGGGGACCTTGTAGCCGTGCTGCTGGAACACGCTCTTGCGGTAGAAGACCGCCCACGGGTACGTCGTCATCGGGACGAAGTAGTACTTGCCGTCCTCGCCCTTGCTGAGCTTCTTCATCGCCTCGGGGAAGTTGTCCCCGATCTTCGCCCACACGTCGTCGATCGGTGTCGCGAGCTTCTTGGCCGCGAAGAACTGCATCCGGTACCCGGCGAACCAGTTGAACACGTCGTCCGGCGTGCCCTGCAGATACGAGTTGATCTGCCCCTGGAAGGTGTTGTGGTCCTTGGTGTTGACGTCGACCGTGATGCCGGACTGCTTCTTGAAGTCCGCGTAGACGTCGGCGAAGGCCTTCTTCGGCACGGCGTCGGACGCGTTGGAGCCGACGGTGACCGTCTTGGGGTCCGATGCCGTGCCGCTGCCGCCGCAGGCGCTCAGCAGGGGTACGCCCGCGCCGAGGGCGACCGCGCCGCCGATTCCACGGATGAGGGTGCGACGGCTGGGCGTTGGGGCGGACAGACCAGAGAGGGGAAGGTGCATGACGGCTCCTGAGGGCAGGGTTCGGTCAGGCTGGACGGCGGGGAGGCCGGAAATCGATCAGAAACCAACTCGACCGAACAACGTGGGCGTAATGACAGCCTCATGTCGTCACGGCGTCAAGACCTCGCACTCGCCTTGCCCGAAACGTGACCGACACGTCACGGACCATCGACGCCGGGAGTCCACCGTCTCGACAGACGCCAAGAAATGAGGGCAAGAACGACCGGCGCGAGCCGTCGGGCCCACCGCCTCGCCCGGTTCTCGAACCGGCGAACGGCGGGCGGCCCGACCACATCAGCCGTGTTGGCTTTTGCGACGCGGCTGACCAAAAGCAAACAGGTCATGGTTGATTCTGTTTACAGGCAGCCCAAATCGACTTGCGGGCTTTCCCCTACCAAATGCGACAGACTGATGACGGGTCATGGGCGCCGTGCACCCCGGTCGGGCGTTCGTCCGCCGTCCAGTCTCGCGCAACGTAATCGATTACGCTACGGTCCCCCGACATCGATCGGGCAAAGCCGTGGAACGGGAACAGACGTGGCGGGAGGGACGGTCACGGAGCCCGCGACGGGGTCGACGACCCGGCCCGGACTCCGCGCCGACGCGGTGTCAGACCGACGCGCGCGCCACGAAGACCGCGCCGACCCGTACGGTCCTTCGCCGCGTCCGGCCGTCGATCTGCTCCAGAAGGAGCCCGGCCGCGACGCGGCCCACCTCGCGCGCCGGATAGCGGATGGTCGTCAGACGCGGCCGGACGAGCGAGGCGAACTCGATGTCGTCGTGCCCGACCAGCGACACATCGCGGGGAATGTCCAGCCCGAGGCGCTCGGCCGTGTCCATCGCGCCGACAGCCGTGATGTCGTTGCCGCACAGCACCGCTTCGGGCCGGGGCCGTGCCCGCATCAGCCGTTCGAAGCCCTCTGCCCCCGCCTCGCGCGTGTGCTCGCCGTGGACGATGTGCTCCCGGGCGATGCGCAGCCCCGCCTCGGCCGCGTGCTCCCGTACGCGTTCCAGGCGCGGATCACCGCCGGCGGCGTCCAGCGGCCCGGCGATCACACCGATGCGCCGCCGGCCGGTGGCCGCCACGTGCGCCAGCGCCGCACGGACCGCGTCGTCGGCGTCGGGAGTCACCAGATCGACGTCACCGAACGAGACGTCGGCGCTGACCACCGCCGGGATCCCGGCGGCGCGCAGCACGTCGAAGGCGTCGGTCGCGAGCCGGAACGGCGTCATCACCACACCGGCGAACCTCTGGTTCACCGCTTCGCGCAGCAGCGCCTCCTCCTCGTCCCGCCGCGCTCCCGTACTGCTGACCAGCACGTGGTAGCCCCGGCCGCGCAGCTCGTCCTGGATCGAGCGGGCGAGCAGCGCGTAGAAGGGGTTCGCGATGTCCGGTACGACGAGGGCGACCATGGTGGACTTGCCCGTACGAAGGCTCCGGGCAACGGGGTTGAGGGTGAAGCCGAGCCGCTCGATGGCCGATTCGACCGCTTTGCGCGTTTCCTCCGTGACCGGCCGTTTTCCGCTCAGTACATACGAGACGGTGGCGGACGAGACTCCCGCGGCTCGCGCCACGTCACTCATGGTCACCCGCTGCCGCATCCGCGTCCGCCCCTTCTCCGACCGCAACCCTACCGGCGCCCGCCGGCCGGCGAGCTCCGGCCGCTCACGCCCCGGTTCGCGTCCTCGCAGGTCCACACTCTCGACCGGCCGGACGCCCACCGCCACCGCACCCCGGCGCGCACATCGCGACCCCGGCGGCGCGGGCCGCCCCGGCAGGCCGCTCTCGCACCCACGGGCCGCTCGAATTCTTCGCGATGACCCCAATACGGTCAATCGTCAACGAAATTCGCATAGTCACCCGATGGCGGAGGTCTGTGATCTCAAGGGGCCTCGCCTCCCGGCTCTTGGCCAAAGGTGACCATACTGGGAGGGCACACCGCACCCCACCAGCAAAGTGACTCATGCCGAAGTCCTCAGAGCGTCTCACCGCCCCGGAAACGGTCTGGCTCGCCGCCGGGCGCCACACCGGTCCCGCCCCGCAGACGGCTCTCCGGGAGCACCTGCGGGAACTGAAGAACAGTGAAAGGATCCAGGACTTCCTGGAGAAGGAGAACGACACGACGCCGGACGGGCACGTCTTCGAGGCGCGCTGGTTCGTCGACGGCGATGTGACCGTGCGGGCGCGGCTCACCACCGACGGACGTGCGCAGGTGGACGGCGAACGGCGCTGGACACTCGCGGCCGAGGCGGAGCGTCCCTGGGACCCCGGGTGGCCCTCCCCCGCCGCCCTGCTCTGGCCCGAGCGGAGCGACCTCTCCTGGGACCGTGACGCCGCGGCCGGACTGATGCTCCAGGACATCAACCCGCTGCCGAAGGACGACGCCGCGCTGCGCCGCCTGCTCAAGGACATCGCGCGGCACAGCTGGAGCATCAACGTCGTCGTGCACGAGGCCATGACCCCCGACGCCGAGGGCCGCCTCCCGCTGGTCCGGCTGCTGCCGCCCGCGCTGCGGCATCGCGTGGTGGAACACCGGGCCACGCCCGAGCAGTTCCACGCCGTCAACTGGGCGCTCGGCGACCTCGGGACGTCCGTGCCGCGTGGCGGCGCCGTCATCCTGTCCGGCACCCCCGCCCGGACCGGGTTCGACGAGCAGGCGTTCAGGGTGCGCAGCGTCTTCCTCGACGGCTCCGAACCGACGGAACTCCTCGACAAGGTCGTGCAGTTCGCGGCGCTTCCCTGGCCGCTGCCGGACGACGCGGCGGTGGCCTTCACTGCGCTGCGCGAGGAATGGAGTCTGCTGACCCTCGAAGAGGAACTCACGCACGCACGCGCTCTGGTGGCCTCGTACTCCGAGGCCCTCGACGCGATGACGAAGTCGCGCGACCTGTACCGCGAGGCGACCGAGCTCGCGCACGCGGCGCTCTCCGAGATGGCCGAGTACCGCGACGCCGCGTCCGCCGCCCGGGGTTCCGCTCAGGGGCAGGACAAGCACCCGCTGGCGAAGACGCTTCAGCGCGTCACGGACTCGCTGCTGCCCCGACGGGCACAACGCGTCGACGCCCACCTCCAGGAGGCACGTGAGAGCGAGCGGCGGGCCCGCGACGCTTCCGGGTGACCCGGGGGCGCCAGGGGTCTTCTGTGTCCAGGGAGGACGACGGAGACCCCACGACGGGCCTGTGCCGCTGCGGGTGGCTGCTCGTTCTGGCGGGCTGGGGGCGGGGCGGGCTGGGAGCGGGGCGGGGCGGGGCGGGCTGCAGCGTTTCACGCTGCACTTCCTCGCTGCGAGCTTGCTTGACCTTTCAGATCAGATGACCGAGCCGGGTCTCTTGCTCAGGGCATCTCGGTGGTCTTGCGGTGTGCTGCCGCCTTGCGTGCGATCGAACATTTCCCTCGAAGCGACTGGGCGTCTATCGGAAGTGGATCAAGTTGTAGCGGCGAGCTCGACGAGGTGACGGGCTGTGCCGGCAGGGTCGATGATCTGATGGAGGTGCGCGCCAGGCAGCTGTGCCACACGCCAGCCGCGTTCGCCCGCCTGGTCGGCGAGGTCGTCATACGGAGGGCCGAACAGCAAGTAGGAGCAGGGGTGGTCGTCCCAGCCGTCGGGGACCGGGATGTGCTGCTCGTAGTAGGACAGCGGCAGGGTGGGCTGCTCCTCGATGACTGTCTGCCGCATCGTCGGATCGGTGAACATGGGTGCGACGTCTGCCTCGTCCCACCAGTCGGTCCAGCGTGGCAACCTGCCGTTCACGGCCATCGGGCGGAGGAACTCCAGCAAGTCGGTTGTGGCGACAGGGGTCGGTCCGGTCCGGGCCGGCAGCGCGGCATCGACGAAGATGGAGCTGGTCACCGGATGGTCGAGGCCCGAGCGGATCGCCGGGAGAAACAGGCCCGCGTTGCTGTGTGCCACCAACGTGACAGGACTGTCGGCCGGAAGCTGCCGGAGGTCGTCGCGGACGGCGTCGACGACGCGGGGCCAGAAGGGCGGAGCGCCGGTTCCTATGTGCAGCAGGGACGGTACCCGTACCTGGTATCCGGCCGTCGTCAGGTGTTCGGCCACTGGGTGCCAGGTCGAGGGGCCTACGGACGGACTGTGCACGAGCACGAAGATCGGCTGCATGTGACGATCCTGTCGCTCATGCCGTCGGAGGCGAGACAGACTTGGCTGACAGCAGAACGCTTCGCTTCGAAGACAGGTCCATTGGCGACGGAGCCGATCCCGCCTATCGCGGCCCCGACGGTTCGGCCGGCCGGTTCGGCGGAGCCTTGGCATTCTTTGCGGCGGCTGCCGCGACGGTTGCCAGGTCTTCGCCCGAGAAGCCGGCGCGGCTCAGCACTGCCAGGGATTTGTTCGTCGCCAGCGTGCACAACGCCAGCTCTGCCGCCTCCTGTTCACCGGCCCCCGCCGCCAGCAACGCCTGCTCCAGCATCGCCCGCAAACCGTCGATCATGGCGCGGACCGTCGCCCGTCCCTCCGCGTCAAGCGCCGGGAACTGCGTTGCCGACACCGTGAGCAGGCAGCCATCCGGGACCGTCGGGTCGGCGATGCGGTTCAGGGCGACCTGCAGGAAGGCGGCCACAACGGCGCTCGGGCTCGGGTGGGGGCCGGACAGTGCCTGCTCGTACAGCGGGTGGTAGGTCTGCGCGTACCGTTGGAGGCTCTTGCGGAAGAGGGCGCTCTTGTCGCCGAAGGTGCCGTAGAGCGAGCCCCGGCCCAGGCCCGTGCCCTCGGTCAGGCGATCGATCGAGGCCTCCGAATAACCCCAGCGCCAGAAGACGTGCATCGCACGTCGTAGCGCCTCGTCCACGTCGAATTGCTTGCGGCCTGCCATGGTCCGTCAGCCTACACATCTTGTACCGATCGTTCAAAGATGGGTATGGTCACCGGCATGACAAGCTTGCGTTCGCTGCGACTGCCTGACGGATTCCTTGACGTCTTCACCAGCCGGCTCGTGGAGGTGAACGGACTGCGGCTGCACGCGGTCACCGGTGGGGACGGCCCGGCGCTGCTGCTGATCGGCGGGTGGCCCCAGACCTGGTACGCCTGGCGGGAGGTGATGCCCGCGCTCGCCCGCCAGCACACCGTCGTCGCCGTCGACTCGCGCGGGGCCGGGCTCTCCGACAAGCCCGACGACGGGTACGACGCCGGCACGCTGGCCGCCGATCTGGTCGCGTTGATGGCCGCGCTCGGGCACGACCGGTTCGACGTGGTCGGCCACGACATCGGTACGTGGACCGGATACGCCCTCGCCGCCGATCACCCCGAGCGGGTGGGCCGGCTCGCCGTCCTCGAAGCAGTGATCCCCGGTCTCACGCCGTCCCCGCCGTTCTTCGGCCCGGCCGCGGTCAACCTGAAGCTCTGGCAGTTCGGCTTCAACCGGCTCACCGACCTCAACGAGGAACTGGTCCGGGGACGGGAGCGGCTCTTCTTCGGCTGGCAGTTCGCCACCAAGGCCGCCACGCCGACCGCGATACCCGCGTACGCCGTCGACGTCTACGTCGACGCGATCACCGCGGATCCTCGCGCGCTGCGGGCGAGCTTCGCGTACTACCGGGCGCTGGACGAGACGATCGCGCAGAACGAGCAGCGCAGCAGGACCCGGCTGACGCTGCCGGTGCTCGCCCTCGGCGGCGCGCTGTGGAGCGGCGCGAATGCCGCCCAGACGATGCGGCTGGCGGCCGACGACGTCACGGGGGTCGTCCTCGACGACTGCGGCCATTACCCGGCCGAGGAGCAGCCGACGCGGTTTGTCGAGATCCTGGAGGACTTCCTCGCGGCCAACCGGTAGCAGGCACGCCACCCAGAGCGGTCGGCTCGTGCCGGACGAGTTGACTGATGCGCCCCGGGCGTCGGTCGAGCCGATCATCAAGGCGTGGGAGCCCCCGACCACCGCTTGCGCCCGGGGCGCGTGATGCTCGATACGTTGTTCCACAAGGCACGTGCAGCAAGAAGCGGTGCCCGCCGGAACAGGAATCCCCGCGCCCGTCACCTGGCCCTCGCGGGCCCCGGCCCGGGTCACGTCAGGCGCCGCGCCAGATGTTGGCGAAGGCCGCGTTCTCGATGGCCCGGCGCTGGCGGACGGCTTCCAGTTCCATCACCGCGTCGTGCACGGCGACCAGGACGGTCGTCACCGCCTCGTCCTCGACCGTCGAGTTGTCATCGCTCTCCTCGGCGGGGATTCCGACCACGTCGGCGAGCGCGGCGAGGACGGGCTCGTCCGCCGCCCAGCGATGCATCGCCCGGCTGCGGGCCGGTGAGTCCACCAGCTCCATGCGGTCGGGGCCGAAGGGCAGTCGGCCCCGCCGTTGCCGGGTGAGCTGGCCCGCCTGTTCGAGGTCGGTCTGATAGGCCTTGGCCAGATCGCGGCCTCTGCGCCAGAGCCAGTCCTCGACCCGCTCGTACGGGACCTGCCGCACGAGCGAGGACGCCGCCTCGCCCAGAAGACGGTCGTCCGTCGCGGGCTGCCTCGCCGGAGTCATCCGGTCACCGTCCAGCGTGATGACCTCATCCGCGAGAAGGTCGATCACCTCGGCTCCGGCGAGGGCGAGCGACAGATCGCCCTGCCCGACACTGCGTTCCGGCTCCTTGTCCATCGTGATGATGAACAAGTCCCTGGCCGTGGTCACGAACGGCTCCCTTCGGAGTACTTCGCCCGGCGCGACCCTCACGCATCGGATCCAGCGTGTCCACCGCACCACCCTCCGCGGGCGATCCGTCGTCCGCGGAGGAAGGGCACGTCACGATCGTGATCGTAACTCCCGGCACACATCACGCGCGGCCGGTCCGGCCGACGCGCGGTGCGTCCGCCGGACCGGTTACCCTCGGCCTGATGCGCCGTCAGCCCTGGCGGGCCTTCAGGTGCGGGTTCTTCTTGTTCACGACGAAGACCACACCGCGCCTGCGGACCACCTGGGCCCCAGGCTTGGACT
Source organism: Streptomyces sp. NBC_00328 (assembly GCF_036139655.1). NCBI lineage: Bacteria > Bacillati > Actinomycetota > Actinomycetes > Kitasatosporales > Streptomycetaceae > Streptomyces > Streptomyces sp. NBC_00328. The sequence continues at coordinate 8,858,864 of NZ_CP108013.1, read as the reverse complement.
TCAGTGAGCGCAAGGACGCTCGTACCTTCATGGTTCTGTCCTCCTTCTGCCGAACTCGGCGCGCTCCGGCGGTCAGTGCCGGTTCGACGCCGTGCGGCCGTAGCGGCGCTCGAAGCGCTCCACCCGGCCGGCGGTGTCCAGGACCCGTGAGGTCCCGGTGTAGAACGGGTGGCTCGCCGACGAGATCTCCACGTCGACGACCGGATGGACGGCCCCGTCCTCCCACTCGATCGTCCGGGCGGAGTGCGCGGTCGATCGCGTCAGGAACGCGACACCGGCGGCACGGTCCCGGAAGACGACCGGACGGGATTCGGGGTGGATGTGAGGCCTCATACGGTTCCCTCCTCGGTTACGGCAGGTTCGTCTGCGGATACGACGGTGCTACGACGAGTGCGCCCGCCGAGTACGCCCGGCGTGCGCTCAGCGCTCCTCGCGGAACGTGACGTGCCGGCCCGCCAGCGGGTCGTACTTGCGCAGGACCAGCCGGTCGGGGTCGTTCCCGCGGTTCTTGCGCGTCACATACGTGGCGCCGGTCCCGGCCGTCGACCTCAGCGTGACGACGGGGCGCGCGGTGCTGCGTGCCATGAGGCCCTCCTTCTCCCACCATGCACGAGCCTTGACTCGCGCATGCCAATCAGTTACGTGAGCTGTAACAGCGCACCCGGTGCCGGCATTCCCGGACCCCGGACACAGCAGGAGGCGGTCACCGCGCCGAGGGCCGCTTCGACGTGTCCGGCCCCGCCCGTTCCACCGGTCCGGGCCGGGTCCCTTCCACAGGTCCGGCCCGGCAGGCGCCGCCGTTCGCCGTCCACAGGGCCCTGACCGGCACGGCACGGCTCCGGCAGCCTGTGGACGACTTCGCAGGCACACCCCCTCAGCGACCCCCGTCGCGGGCCACCCCCTGGTCGCGGCGCACCCCTTTCTTGCGGCCCACCCCCTGGTCGCGGCCACCCCCCGGCACGGTTGTGACAGCGCGCCGGTGACGGTCAGGTCAGGAGGGCTTCGTCGCGGTGACGGCGGTGACCGTCACCTTGTTGTCGCACTCGGCCAGCACGCCGTCTTCGAGGGCGAGCTGGTGCGCTCCGCTGGAGGGGAGACCCACCACCAGGGTCGGGTAGGTGACCGGAGTCGTCCCGGACACGCAGTAGCCGTCGGCCTCGCCCTGCACCTGGACGAACGTCATCTTGAGCCAGGCCTTCGCGGCGGGTGCGAGCGTCACCTTGGACGAGGAGCCCGTCCGGGTCACGGTCAGCGGGTGGTTCTTCTCGGGGGAGCCGTTCGCCGCCCCCGCCACGGTCGGATACCCCTCAAGGGCGCACGTCGCTCCGGACATGTTGGTGAACTCGACGATCGCGGCGCCCGTTCCGGTGCCCGGGGGCCGTACGTCGGCCTGGTACATGAACGCCTTCATGGACTCCGCCGCGCACGTCCTGGTCTTCGTCGCCGGTGTCGTGGTGGCGGTGGCGGGGACCGATGCCGGGGCCTTGGTCGTGGAGTCGCCCGCGGGTTCGGCCGAGGCTCCCGTCCCGCCGGACGGCGCGGTGGGTGTCGGGGAGCCGGAGGACGAGGCCGTCGGCTTCTTCGCCGTGCCCGAGGGCGAGGCGGCGGAATCCGCGCTGTCCGGGCCCGGCTGGCACGCGGTCATGAGAAGTGCGGCCGCCGACATGGTCGCCATGGCCAGTGCGGCCCCGCGGACCCGCGACCCGAAGTGCATCCCGTACAGCATGAAGTCCCCCGATGACGATGTTCAGGTGCCGGGCGTTCACCGGCACTCGTCGCTGTAGATCGCGGGACGGCCTCCGTGGTTCACGCGCGCACAGGCCTGTGACACGACGGTGACGCCCCGGGTACCGATCACCGGGGCCGCTCGCTCGGACCGGACCGCTCGTCGTTTCCCAAGGTCAGCGACAGGCGCTGCGCGGTGGTCGACGTGGAGGTGAACTCCCGGCAGGCGACCACGGCCCGCGTGACCCCGGTCGCGGCCCTGATGAGGTCCAGCCGGACCGTCGGGCCCCCGCCGGTGACGAGACGGGCCTCCGTCCATGTCGTGGTCGCGCTGACGTCCGTGCGCCGGGTGCGCTTCCCGGTCAGCAGGCGTGTCGTGGCGTCGACAGACGTGGTGCGCAGGACCGGGACCTCGGCCAGGTCGGCCGCCAGCGTGCCGTCGTCGCGCAGTGTCCAGCGGGCCCCGCGCAGGCGGGCGGCCACCTCCTGGGCCTGGGAGCGGGTGCCCGAGAGGGGATCGGCGGATGTGACACCGAGCGTGCGGAAGGTGCGTGGTCCCCGCGCGTGATCCGGGTCGCCGCCGGACGACGACGGCTTCCCGGGCGTGAAGGTCGGGAGCCCCGGCGGACGGCTCGGATCACGCGGTGCGGCACGGCTGGGGCACCCCGTCGTCGCCCCGGCCCCGGTTCCAGACCCGGCTCCGGCCCCGGTGCCGGCGCCGGCATCGTTCTCGGCTCCGGTTCCGCCACCGATACCGGTTCCGGTTCCGGTTCCACCAGCACCCGGTACCCGCGTGGCCGGGGCGGTCGGCCCCGCCGGTTCATCGGCGAAGACTCCGCCCGCCGGGCGGGAGGCGAGGGGCAGCAGCCCGAGGAGCGGCAGGACCGCCGGGAGGAGGACGGCTGCCGCGTACACCACCGCGGACCGGGCCGGCGCGGGCCTGACCAGCTCGGGCCGGACCGTCGCTGGCCGGGCCAACGCGGGCCGAGTCGATACGGACCGAGCCCTCTCCGACCGGACCGTCGCCGACCGGTCCCCCCGTGCCCGGCGCACTCGTGTCGCCGACGGCCAGACCAGTGCGACGGCGAGCGTCGCCCACCAGGCGGGCTGCCCGGCCAGCGACTCATGGGCCAGCGCGAGGACCTGCCGGGCGGCCCGGTCACCGGACGCGCCCAGCAGCACGTACGCGGGAAACGCCCCCAGCGTCGTCAGCAGAAGCTGGGCCAACAGCGCCAGCGGCCACAGCAGCGTCGACAGGAGCCGGCCCCGGGTGGTCTCCGCTCGCGACACACACCAGACGCGCATCCTGACGGGCGGGTGGTAGAGCCGTGCGAGGCCGCCGCGATCGCCCTTCTCCAGGCTGCGCAGGGCGCGTACGACGGTGTCGGCGCCCGCGGCCCCAGCCGCGAAGCGGTCCGCGGCGAGCTCCGCGGACCACAGCGCCGCCACCACGAGGAACAGCACCTTCGGCACGCTCTGGAGGACCAGCACGACCTCGGCGAGTGTCAGGACCGCGGTCGCGTTGCCCGTGACGAACAGCAGCGTGACCGGCAGGACGACGAAGCCCGCGAGGACGTACGGCCAGACCCGGACCAGGGCGGTGAGGGGGCTGCCGAGCCCGGTGACGTGCTGCTCGCCCCGGCGCAGGTGGCCGAGTTCGTGCAGGAGCACCGCTCGGGCCGCCTCGATGTCCGTGTGCCACAGATGGACGAGCGGGGCGAAGACCCCGACCGAGTGGCACGCCGACCGCCGGGGTAGACGCGGGCGGAGAGTCCGTCCAGAGTGCTCAGGCGCAGCCGGGTACCCGGGGCGTGCGCGTGGACGAACTCCGTCATCGCGGCGGCGAAGTGCTGCTCGGCGCTCCCGCCCCGGCTCCCGGGTACCGCCGCCGGAGGCGCCATCAGCGGGTCGTCGGGGGCCAGGAGCCCGTAACGGCGCTCGACGCGACGGCAGCGTGCCCGTGGGGCGAGGAGCGCGAGGACCGCGGCGAGCAGGAAGAACTGGGGCAGGAGCTGGACCAGGCTGAGCACCGCGGTGACGAAGCGGCCGCGGCCGGCCTCACCGAACCGGCCGAGACCGGTGCCCACACCGAGGGCGTGCCCGATCAGCGCGGGAAGCTGGGCGAGGAAGAGCGCCAGGGTCAGCCACAGCCAGGGCGGCGGCCCCCACGACCGGCCGGGGCCAGCCCCCGGGCCCGGAGCCGCCCGCTCATGCGCAGGGCGGCCCGGACGACGTCGACGGTGGGAGCGGCCGAACCGGGGGCCGCGCCGCCCGAGGGAGCGGCCGTTCCCGGCAAGGCCCCGGGTCTCGCTCCTGGCGACGCTGACGACAAGTCCTCGTCGTCGCCGTCGGCCCCGCCGTCCCGGTCACCCCCACCGTCCTCGTCGTCGCCTGGCACGGCCCGCGGCGACGGCGATGGCCCCGGCGACGACGGCGACGGCGGTGGCCCGGGTGACGGCGCTGGTGGCGCGCCGTCACCCGGTAAGGCCGTGCCGTCGTCCTGCCCCGGTCGCCGGGTCGCGGCCTCGGCGCGCCGCTGGGCCCGTAACCCGACCAGCAGTCCCGTCGCGGACAGCAGGTTGTTCAACTCGGGGCTACCCAGGGCCGACTTGAGGGACTCGGCGGCGTAGGCGAGCCCGTCCAGCACGGCGGGAAGGACGGCGACCGCTCCGCCGCCCATGCCTCCGGCCGCCTGACCGGGCGAGGAGAAGAGGTTACGGCGGGGAGCGCCGCCCGCGGCGTACGCGCGAGCGGTCTGCGCCGCGAACCCGCTCTCCTTGGGAGCGGCCCGTTCGGCGATCCGTATGCTCCAGGTGTCGAGCCGGTCCGGTGTCGTCATCCGGCCTCCCTCGGTGCGGTCGCCCCGCTCTCCCGCCGTCCCGTCCCGGCTGTCCGCGGGAAGGGGGCCGATAAGGGTGTCACGAGGCCGTGCCGTCGAAGGTGAACTTGAACGCGACCACGCCGTCGGTGGTGCTTCCCTCGGCGGTGAGGGACGCCCCGGAGCTGTCGATGCGGCCCGTGAACGTCGTGCCGGCGGCCAGCGCGTGCGGGAAGCCGCCGGGCATCTGACCGAGGTCGGAGCGGCAGGCGACGAGCAGGCCGGGCCAGTTGAGCAGGTTCGGGACGACGGCTTCCCGGTCGTGCGGATCCGTGAGCCGTGCGTCGAGCTCGCCGTCGGACCAGTCGATGTTCCAGTACGTCAGCAGGAGGTTCGGATCCCGGTAGTTGCCCGCCAGGTCCTGACTCGAGACGGTGCTGACCAGCGACGACTGGAAAGACACCGCGCCCGCCTGGGAGGCGTAGCCCGCCGCGAACAGCATCGAGAACGGGTTGCTCTCGGTCTGGTCGCCGCCGGACTCCGGCCGGCCCAGGTTGAGGGTGCTGTTCATGGAGTAGGTCTGGCTGCCCGCCAGGCGCCGGGACCCGTCGGTGGAGCAGTAGTCGTAGACGTCGACCGTGATGCTCGCGCTGCCGCTGTACGCCTTGCCCCACAGGGCCGACGCCTCCGAACCGCCGGCCGACACCGGTTCCTGGGAAGCGGCCGTCGTGGCCTCCTCCGTGGTCGGTGTCTCCGTCGGCGTCGCCGCCTCGCTCGTCGAGGGCGTCGCCTCGGGCGTGGACGCGGCGGCGGACGACGGCGCCGCGGACGCCAACGTGTCGGCGGACGCCGTCGAGGCGTCGGCAGTCGCCGTACCGTCGTTCCCGCATCCGGCCAGGGACGCGCACAGGAGCCCCGCGCAGACCGTCGCGACCACCCGGACCCGGACAGTTGTGGGCACTCTTCGAACCCGCGTCATGGCAGCCATGACACTCCCCTCCCCGCACCGGGCAACCCCCCACGAGCACCCGGACATGCGGGACATTACGCTGCGCGGGCATCTCCTCAACCGCCAGAAAGTCCTTCGTTACCGTTTTGTGCCTGGCCCATGGCTTCGCGCCAGGCGACCCGCGTGGGACCGCTATCGAAGCCGCTGGTGCACCATGGGCGGCGAAACGGGCCGGCCCGACCGGTCCGTTCCTCGGAGCTGGGGAGTGGTGATGGGCGGAGACCGGGGCCGGGTCCTCGTCGTCGACGACGACGCGGCGATACGACGGTCACTCGAACGCGGGCTGCGGCTGGGCGGATTCACCGTGGACCTCGCCGACGGCGGCCGGCCCGCGCTGGACCTGGCCCGGCGGACGCCGCCGGACGCGATCGTGCTGGACATCTCCATGCCCGGTCTCAGCGGCATCGACGTGTGCCGGACGCTGCGCGAGGAGGACAACGACGTACCCGTCCTGATGCTCTCCGCGCTCGACGAGACCGCCGACCGGATCGCGGGGCTCCAGGCCGGCGGTGACGACTACCTGGTGAAGCCGTTCGCCCTCCAGGAGTTGGTGCTCAGGCTCCAGGCACTGCTGCGGCGCCGGCCGCCGAAGGGCACCGACACCGTACGGGTGGGCGGACTGTCGCTGGACCCGACGGCCCGCACGGTCAGCCTGGACGGGCGGCAACTGGAGCTCACCCGGCGGGAGTTCGAGCTGCTGCACGTCCTGGCGCGCAACGCGGGCATCGTGCTCAGCCGGGATCGGCTCCTCGACCGGGTCTGGGGGTACGACTTCGATGTGCGCACCGACGCGGTGGACACGTTCGTGAGCTATCTGCGCCGCAAGCTGGAGGCACCGGACCGGGCCCGGATCATCCACACCGTGCGGGGCGTGGGGTTCGTGCTGCGCGACGACGGGCCGGAGGCCGGACGTTGAGGACGATGAGACTGTCCACCCGCATCGCCCTCGCCGTCGGAGCGGCCGTGCCGGTCCTGGTGCTGGCCACCGGCTGGCTGCTGCTGCGGCTGGTCGCGGCGGATCTGCACGACCAGCAGGACGCACACCTGCGCCGGAGCGCGGCGGCCGTGGCGAAGGACGCCCGCGGGCTGCTGCGCGCGAGCGCCGCGGACCGGTCGGCGGCGGTCGAACGGGCCCGCGAGAGGCGGCTGTTCACCTCCGCCCTGGACGTCGGCGTACGGCTGATCGGCCCGTCGGAGACGTACACGGGCGGTCCGCAGCCGGACCGGGCGGCGGCGCTTCCCGCGAGCGCGCCGGTGCCGGTCACGCTGCGGGCCGGCGGGGATTCCTGGCGGGTTTTGTCCCAGCGGGTCTCCGGTACGCGTCCCGGGGTGCGCGGCACACTCTGGCTCTTCGCACCGGACACCGCCGCGGACGCCCAACTGCGCCTGGTGCGCAGGCGCGTGGTGACGGTGGCGCTGCTCGCCGCGCCGCTGTCGGGGCTGCTGGCCGGTGCGGTGGCGGGGCGCGCGAGCCGTCCGCTGCGGCGGCTGCGGGACAGCGCGAGCGGTCTGGATCCGCGGACCAGCGCCGCCCGCCTCGACCACGCGCCGGCCCGGATCGCCGAGGTCGACGATCTGGCGCACACCCTCCAGACGGTCCTGAGCCGCTACGACGAACAGGCCGCGAGGACCGAGGAGGCACTGGCCACCGCCCGTTCGTTCGCCTCCGCCGCCGCGCACGAACTGCGCACTCCGCTGATGAGCATGCAGACCAACCTGGAGATCCTCACCGAGCATCCGGCCCTGCCCGCTCCCGACCGCGACGAGGTCCTCGACGACCTTCGCCGTGAACACGCCCGGCTGCTGGGGCTGTTGGTCATGCTGCGCGAGCTCGGCCGCGGTGACCTGGTCGAGGCGGACGCCTTCGGACCGGTGGATCTCGCGGAGGTCGTCGAGGCGAGCGTGCGGGAGCAGCGGCGGCGTCATCCGCTCGCGCACATCGCCGTCGACTGTCCGCCGGGGCCGCGGGTCCACGGCTGGGAGCCGGGACTGCGCACGGTCCTGGACAATCTCCTCACCAACGCGCTGGTGCACGGCGGATGCGCCGACGGACGCCCCGCGCGCATCGATGTCACGTTGCGCGCGAGCGACGACCGCGCCGTCCTGTTCGTCGACGACCAGGGACCGGGGATCGCGCCCGAGCGTCGCGCCGCGGTCTTCGAACGCTTCGAGCGCCGCCCGGACAGTCCGGGATCGGGCCTCGGACTCACCCTGGTCTCCCAGCAGATCGACCTGCACCGGGGCCGTGTCCGCGTCCTCGACGCGCCGGCCGGAACGGGGACCCGGATCGAGGTCGCGCTCCCGTTGCTCCCGTTTCCGGGCGGCGGGTCCGGCGTGGAGGCGAGGCTCCCCGCGCAGCGCAACTGGGTGATCACGACCGCCGGTGTCCGGCCACAAGAATTCCACAAGGAGGACTCCTAGCGTGCCGGACGTGCGGACAACCGCCCCGGAAGGAAGAGGAGTTCAGCATGGCGAGGACAACGAGGAAGCCGACGGCACCGAGGACCAGGACGACCGTCGTCTCGTTGATGGCGGTCGGCGCGCTGCTCGGCGCCGCGGGCGCCGCGTCGGCCGACGGCACAGGGACGCACCCGTCGGGCGCGCCGACGGGTGACGGCGCGAAGGCGCTCTGCAAGCGCGCGCCGAAGATCGACAAGAGGATCGACCGCATCCTCGACCGGCTGAACGGGGACGCCTCTCAGCGCGGTTCCATCGCCAGGCTGGAACAGCGGGTGGCCAACGCCAAGTCCGCCGGGCACACGGAGATCGAGAATTATCTCGACAACCGACTGACCTTCCGGCGTTCGCTCGTCCCGACCCTGGAGGGCCGCCAGAAGGATCTGGCGGACGTCGAGAAGTGGTGCGCCGGCCACGACGACGGGGCCGGTTCCTGATGCGCGCGGCACGTCTGGCGACGGCCCTCGCCGTGGCCGCGCTGCTCCTGACCGCGTGCGACGGCGCGGGTGACACCGGGAACGCCCCCGCGTCGCCCGGCCCGGCGTCCACGGATGTCGCCCGGCTGCAGAAGCTGGTCGACGGCGCGGAGTCCGCGGCGAGTTCCGCCGAGTCGGACATGGCTCACGACTGACGCCGTGACGGGCGGAGTTCGCGCGGCCGGGGCGTGTCCTGGCCGGCCCGGCACCGGCACCGGCGAGTGCCGTCGTCCGCGGGGCGCTGTGCGGGAGTCGGCGCCGCCGGGCCGGGTGCCCGGGGGCGGCGGCGGCCGGTCGCGCGGTCCGGCGGCGACGGCTCCGGGCGCCTGACCCGGCTGCCCCACGGGTTCCTGACGCGGCCGCTCCGCGGGTCCTAACCCGGCTGCTCCGCGGGCTCCTCGGACGTCGGCCGTACGGCCTGGACGTAGGTCAGCCACGGGCGGACGTCCCCGCTCCCCCGGATCCCGAAGCCCGCGCCGGTGACGAGCCCGTCCAGCAGGTCGGTCCGGTTGTGGGACATGGCGTGACCGAGGCCACCGTGCACCAGATGGCGCCCGACGGCGCTGCGCGGCGGCCGGAACTCGACGACCAGCAGGCGCCCGCCCGGCCGCAGGACACGCCACATCTCCTTGAGGGCGGCCGGCCGGAGTTCTTCCGGCAGGTGGTGCAGCATCAAGCTGGTGACGACGGTGTCGAACGACCCGTCCGGGTGGGCGAGGTCCTCCGCGACCCCTTCCCGGTAGGTGCACACGGCGCCCTGTCCGGCCCTGTTCCTGCGTCGCGCGTAGGCGAGCACCGAGGACGACGGGTCCACGCCCGTCACCGTTCCCTGCGGCCCGACGACGGCGGCCATCCGCCGGGTCAGATACCCGGTGCCGCAGCCCACGTCGAGCACGCGGTCCCCGGTCTCGGCGCCGCTCAGCGCGGCCAGCCGGGAGAAGGCGCGGTTCCGCCGGCCCGCGAAGCAGAACGCGCCGCACAGTTCGTAGGCGCGCGGGGCCCCGATCGTCACTCCTGGGGTGTCCGCGTGCGGCTTTCCTTGCATGAGGCGTCCGATGGACATACCGGTCACTCCCTTAACTTAGTTGCGACTAAGTACACCACTAACTTAGTCCCGACTAAGAAAACTCGCAACGGGCCTACGATGGCGGGTGTGACCGACACCGACAGGGCCCCCAGCCGCCAGGGCAAGGCCGCCCGCACCCGCACCCGGATGCCGGCAGCCGAGCGGCGCGCCTCGATCCTGGCCGCGGCCACCGAGGTCTTCTCCGAGACCGGCTACGAACGGGGCAAGGTCTCCGACATCGCCCGGCGCGTCGGGGTCACGGAACCGGTGGTCTTCCAGAACTTCGGGTCCAAGTCCGCCCTCTACCAGGCGGCCCTCGACCACGTGACCACGGCGGTCACCACGCTCCTGACCGAGGCCGCGGACACCGGGCGCCCCGTCCCCGACGTACTGGCCGCCTTCCTGGACCCGGCCCACATGGACCGCTTCCACCGGCGTGGCGCCCATGGCTTCCTCTTCGCCGACGCGGCGGCCCTGGCCCACGATCCGGCCCTCGGCGAGGCCGCGCGGAACATCCACCGGAATTTCGCCGAAGCCCTCGCGGGCCTGCTGCGCCGGGGCCAGAGCGAAGGCGACATCCGCGACGACATCAGCGCGGACACCGCCGCCTGGTGGCTGATCTCGCTCCTCGCCGGACGCCCGCTCCGCACCGCGGTGATGCCGGACCGGGCCGCCCAGGAGGCCCGGTTGACGGACATGGCCCTGCGCTCCCTGCTGCCCCCGGATGCCGAGCACGCCCCCGAGCCCCGGCCGGCGGCCAGCCGTCCGGGGCTGACGACTGACGACTGACCGCCGACTGCTGCCTGCCGCCTGCCGCCTGCCGCCTGCCGCACGGAACCTCCGGGGAACGCGCCGGTCCGCATCGGCGGGCGGCTCGGCAGCGCCGTACAATGATGGTTTTGTGGACCATAGGGAACAAAGAAGGCAAAGTCCGCGACACGGCCTTCCCCGGTGAATCAGCCGTCGACGTCGTCCCCGGGCCCGGGGGTGCTCACCCGGACGCACAGCAGAGGTGATTTCCGGTGACTGCCGCCACTCCGCTGATGGTCGTCGACGGCGAGGGCGTCGTCGTCCGGTGGAGCCGCAGAGCGCGCGAGATCTGGCTGCGTTCGGACTCCGAGGCCGTGGGGCGAACGGCCCTCGCCATGGTCACGCCCGACACCGGAGACTCCGCCGGCTCCGACTCCGTCGACGGCACGAATCCCGGATCCGGGCCCCTGGTCATCCATGACGTCGACGGAAACCCGGTCGACCTGCGTGTCCGGGTGATGCCGCTCTCCGACGGCGCGGTCGCCTGGGGCGTCTTCGAGGCGGGCGGCGACGACGCCCCCCTCCACGGCACACCGACCGCGGTCTTCGACATCCTGCACGCGAACACGCACGAGGCGTTCTTCGTCCTGGACCCCGCGCTGCGCGTCCTCAGCGTCAACGAGGCGGCCCGCGCGCTGACCGGCGTCACGGCGGACCAAGCTCTCGACCGGCCGGTCGGGGAGGTGTGCCGCCCCTCCCGTCCACAGGAGTTCGAGGACGTCCTGCGGGGCGTGCTCACGGACGGCACGTCCGTCGGCGACTGCCTCGTACAGCTCGAACCGGTGGACGGCTCCTCGCGGGAGCGCTTCGTGAACGTCTCGGCGTTCCCGCTGAGGAACGCGCGCGGCGTGGTCGTCTCCATGACCGAGGTCACGGAGGCCCTGCGGAGCAGAAGGCGGCTGGAGGCACTCGGTTCGGTACGAGAACGGGTCGGCCGGAGCCTGGACGTCGTCACGACCTGCCAGGAACTGGTGGACGCGCTGGTGCCCGGCTTCGCCGACATCGCGGTGGTCGAAGTGGTCGACGCGGTGGTGCGGGGCGAGGATCCTCCGCTCAGCCCCCTCGGGCGCGACGTCCCGCTGCGCCGCGCGGCCTTCCGTATCGAGGGCCCCTCCCACAGGGCGCAGGCCCACCCCGTCGGCGACGTGCGAGCCGTGCCGTCGCCGACCCCGTACTCGCAGGTGCTCAGCGATCTCCGGCCACGAACCGTCACGCTGGACAGCGGCACCCCCTGGCTGGACGCCGACCCGGAGCGGGCCCGCGCCATCCGCGCCTCCGGCGCCCGCGTGATGCTCACCGCCCCGTTGACGCTGCGGGGCGCCGTACTCGGGCTGCTGAGCCTCTATCGCGTACGACCGCACAACGACTTCGACGAGAACGATCTCGCCGTCACCGAGGAACTGGCCGCACACACCGCGCTGAGCCTCGACAACGCGCGCCGCTACACCCGCGAGCACACGATCGCGGCGGCGCTGCAACGCCATCTGCTGCCGCCGGAACCCCCGTCGCAGACAGCCGTGGAATTCGCGCCGCTGCACATTCCGGCCGACGCGGGAGCGGGCACCTGGTACGACGCCTTCGGACTGCCCGGCGCCCGTACGGCCCTGGTGATCGGGGAGGTCAGCGGAAGCGGCATCGACGCCGCCACCGCCATGGGCCAGATCCGGACGGTGATCCACACGCTCGCGGCGCTCGACCTGGACCCCGACGAACTGCTCGCCCGCCTCAACGACGCGGTCGTACGGCTGGCCCACGAGCGGGAGGCCCTGCCGGCGAGCGATCCGCTGCACCAGCAGCCGCTCAGAGCCGGCTGTGTCTACGCGATCCACGACCCGCTCAAGGAAACCTGCGTCATGGCCTCCGCCGGCCATCCCGCGCCCGTCGTGGCCCACCCCGGCGGTGTCGTGCACGTCCCGCAGATCCCGACGGGCCCCCTTCTGGGCAGCCGGGACGGACCTCCCTTCGCCACCGCGTCCGTCCCCGTGCGGGACGGCAGCGTACTCGCGCTGCGCACGACGTCGTTCCCGGTTCCCGAGGGCCCTGACGACGACCGGGCGAAGGACGCGCTGCGCGTCGCGCTGACCCGCCTGGACCGCTCCCTCAGCGAGGTACGGGACGATGTCCTGTACCGGCTGCGCGACACGACGGGCCATCACGACGTCCTTCTGCTGCTGGCCCGCACCCGGGCCTTCCCGCCGGACCGCGTCGCCACCTGGTCCCTGGACTTCGTGCCCACGGCGCCGGCGACGGCACGGCACCACACCCAGGACCTGCTCCGCAGGTGGCGGGTGGGCGAGGAGACCGCCTTCGCCACCGAGCTGATCGTCAGCGAGCTGGTGACCAACGCCCTGCGGTACGGAGCGCCGCCGATCCGGTTGCGGCTCATCAAGGACGCCACGATCACCTGCGAGGTCAGCGACGCCGGCGCGGCGGCTCCGCGCCTGCGCCACGCCCGCGCGGCCGACGAGGGCGGCCGCGGCCTGTTCATCTGCGCGCAGATGAGCCACAACTGGGGCATCCGCTACTCGGCGCCGGGCAAGACGATCTGGACGGAACAGACGCTGCCCTAGGTCTGGGCTCCCCAGGGCCGGGCAGTCAGCCGTCCGGGACGGGTCGCGGACGCGGGACGCGGGGTGCGGGGGGGGTGCGGGGTACGACGGAGGCAGGGCGTGCGGCGTCTACCGGGCCAGGTCGGCCGCGACCTCGCGGGCCGCGCGGGCTCCCGACGCCAGCGCGCCCTGGACCGAGCCCGTGGCCCGGTGGTCCCCGCACACATAGCGGCCGGGAGCCACGCGGGTGGTCCGGCTGAGCGGCTGCGGGGGCGGCATCGCCGGCAGGGCGTCCGGAACGGTACGGACGGTCAGCAGGTCCCACTGCGAGGTGTCAGCGCCGTACACCTCGGCGAGCGCGTCGCGCAGCCAGGTCTCCCGGCCCTCCTGGTCGTGCCCGAGGACAGAGGTGGCGATCAGCGACATCCCGGGCGGAGCGTAGCCGCGGACCGCCTCGCTCAGGACGCAGGTGTTGAGGAAACGCCTTCTGGTGTCCGTCAGCAGGACGGGTTCGGCCAGCGGTGAACGGGTGGCGGCGTGGTAGTACGTCGTCACGACGCGGTAGCCGGGGAGGCTCAGCCCGGGCAGCAGCCGGGCAGCCGGTCCCGGCCCCGTGGCCACGACCACCGCCCGCGCGGCGAGTTCACCCCCGGAGTCCACCTCGACCCCGTCGTCCGTGAGCCGCGTGACCGGGGCGCCGAGACGTACGGCGTCCGGGGGCAGCCCCTCGGCCAGCAGGCGCGGCACCGCCCCGATGCCGGCGCCGGGCAGACACAGGGTGCCGCGCAGCATGCTGCGCCAGACGAGGTGGAACACCCGGCCGGAGGTCTCCAGCTGGTCCTCCAGGAAGACCCCGGACAGGAACGGCCGGAAGAACCGTTCCACGAACTCCTCGGAGAATCCGGCCGCCGCCAGCACGGTGCGGGTCGTACGGTCCTCTCCGCGCCTGAGCCATCCGGCGGGGGCGAGCATGTCCCGGCCGGACAGGGCGGCCAGCGCGATCAGGTCACGGGTTCCCGCGAGGCGCCCCGGGCGCAGGTCGCCCGGTCGCCGCCGGCCACGGGTCGGGTCCTCGAAGCGCAGCGTCCCGTCCTCGGTGTGGACGAGGATGCCGGGCGTGAAGGGCCGCAGCCTCAGCTCGCGCAGGGCGAGCCGGCGCCGGACCTGTGGATAGGACGTGTTGAAGACCTGGAAGCCGCGGTCGACGACGAAGCCCTCGTGCGGGTCGGAACGCATCCGGCCGCCCACCCCGTCCGAGGCCTCCAGGAGCCGGACCCCGAAGCCGTACCCGGCGAGATCGCGGGCGCACGCCAGACCGGCGAGCCCGCCTCCGACGATCAGGACATCGGGCACACCGCGCTTCGCGGTCATGGGCACCATCCTCCGAGCAGCCGGTCCGTCCGCGCGCCGGTGGGCACGCGGAGGTGGTCCGGGCACAGGACGGCGGCCCCGCGCCGTCGCACGCGCCCTCCTGAACCGATCTTCCCGCCGGGCCCGCCCTGCGGATGCGGGGCCACGCCGGTGTCCCGTCCGCTCCCGTCCACTCCGGTCGCCCTGGACGGAATAGATGGATATCGACCGATGTTCACCCCATGCGGAGCGGAGCGGCCTCCGCACACGAGCGGCCCCGGCTGGTCTCCCCCGTCCAGCCGGGGTCTCCCGCTTTTCCCGGCCGCCCGGAGACAGCGAAAACCGCCGGTGCCCCCGGGCAGGGGGCACCGGCGGTCGGCGTCGCGTCAGTGTCCGGAGCCGTAGTGGCCGCCGAGCTGATCACGGTAGTGCGGATCGCCGAGATGCTTCTCCTTGTCGAATTCCGGAGCCGCCTTGATCTCGTCCTTGGTCCGGGAGACATGGATCGTCTTGTCCTCGTGACTGATCGCCGTGACAGTTCCGGCGGGCAGCAGGACCTCCTTGCCGAAGATCCAGACGCCGGTGTCGACGACGATGTACTGAGAACCGACCTCGTCGGAGTGCTTGTCGACCTTCCCGATGTGGCCGTCGACGGCCTCCACCCGGTAGCCGGAGAGATCGGCGTCGGGCGTGTGCCCGCTGGTCGGGCCGTAACCCCAAAGGTTCTCGTTCACGAAGAAGTCCTCCAACTCGTCCACGGACGCGCGCCGCGATCCCGGAAGGAATCCGCAGGCGCGCCCTTCGGTGACCGGATCCCGGTCACCGTTTCCCGGCACGCTTTCCGCCGGAGCTCGACGGGTGTCCCCTTCCGGGCCCCTGACACCCGCTCACCGGAACTTCCCCGAATCCCGTCGCGGCCGCGGACACCGTCGCGTCGCCCCCACCCCCCGCCTCGCGATCGTGGCGACGGAGTCACGAGCGCGGTGTCGGCACACACGTTCTTCACAGACGCGGTTCACAGTGGCCTGAAACCGACGACTCAGCCGAAACTCGTCTCGGCCTGGACCGCCGGGACCCAGACAGGGCGGACCAAGGCATTCCGGATGTGGTCGACTCCGGGCCGCGCAAGCACAGGAACGTTTCATTGAGTAGTTACCCGAACGCTCAAAGTGACGATCACATCGTCATCGCGGCACTCAATGATCACCCGTTCGGTGGACGCGCTTTTCCGTCATGTCTCGCGGCAAGCACACGAAAGCTCCACAGAGACACCACTATGTGACCCGACGAACGCGTCGACGACCACGTCTGAGGGGGGCTGTGGCGTCGCGCCAGGGGGTGGTCGGCTCCATGGGAGCGGTACTCACCCCTGCCCGGGGAGGGGACTTCACCGCATGAAGCGGACCATTCGCGCGACCGCGCCCATCGCAGGCGCGCTCATCGCGTCCGGCCCACCGGCCGGCACGGCGCACGCGAACACCGCGCACGTATCCGACAACCACGACCTGCCGACGGGTGTACCCGAGCAGGTCCCCTACAGCCCGGACAACTGAGCCGCGCACCGACCGAAGATCCCGTCCGCGCCTCGGCGGACGGGACGGGCCCGACCACCCCAACCTCGGCCGTGGAGCACATCCATGCACGTTCCCCGCGGCGCGCGCAGCCTCAGCACGACGCGCGTCACCCTGCTCACCGAAGGCACCTACCCGCACAGTCACGGCGGCGTCAGTGTCTGGTGCGACCAACTCGTCGACGGGATGCCCGACTTCGACTTCGACGTCATCGCCGTGACCGGCACCGGACGTGAACCGATCGTGTGGGACATCCCCGCGCAGATCACGGACATCGTCACGGTCCCCATGTGGGGACCCGCGCCCGAAGGCCGCTCTCCGCGCGGGCGGCGCCGCAGGCAACTCGCCTCCGTCTACGAACAGTTCCTGACCGCTCTGGTCGATCCGGGCGCCGAGGACGGGTTCGCCACCGCCCTGTACGCGATGGCGCGGGCCGCGGCGGACGGGACGCTGAGTCCCTTCCTGCGCGGCGACCGGGCGATCGGCGTCCTGACCGGAGTGTGGAACCGCCCGGGTCTGGCCGTCCGTGAGGCCCGGCCGACCCTGCACGACGCCATCACCGCGACCGCCCTGCTGGAGCACGCGCTGCGCCCGCTCACCGCACCGCTGCCCGAGCACGGGGTGGCGCACGCGGTCAGCGGCGGCGTCGCCGTGCTGCCGGGTCTGGCCGCGCTCGAACGGCACGGCGTCCCGCTGCTGTTGACCGAGCACGGCGTCTACCTGCGCGAGCGCTACCTCGGCTACCGCACCGCCCCGTACCGCTGGCCGGTCAAGGCGGTCGTGCTGGGCTTCTTCCGGCTGCTCGCCGAGGAGACGTACCGCCGCGCGGCCCTGATCACCCCGGGCAACCGCTACAACCGGCTGTGGGAGGAGCGGGGCGGTGCCGCGCCCGAGTCGATCCGTACGGTCTACAACGGCGTGGACCCGGCCGCGTTCCCGCCGGCCGGTCCTGAGCCGGAGCGGCCGACGCTGAGCTGGGCCGGGCGCGTCGACCCGATCAAGGACCTGGAGACCCTGATCCGGGCGTTCGCTCTCGTGCGGGACCGGCTCCCGGACGCGCGGCTGCGGTTGTTCGGCGGCACCCCGCGCGGAGGCGAAGCCTACCGCGAACGCTGCGAGGCGCTGGCCGCCGAGCTGGGGCAGGCGCAGGCGGTCACCTTCGAGGGCCGTGTGGACGACATCAAGGACGCCTACGCCGCGGGCAGCGTCGTGATGCTCTCCAGTATCAGCGAGGGTTTCCCGTTCACCCTGATCGAGGCCATGTCCTGCGGGCGGGCCACCGTGTCCACGGACGTGGGCGGGGTGAGCGAGGCCGTCGGGGACAGCGGTCTCGTCGTCCCGCCGCGTGATCCGGCCGCCATGGCCGCCGCCGCGCTGGACCTGCTCGGCGATGCCGGGCGGCGCGCCTCGATGGGCGAGGCGGCCAGACTGCGCGTCATCGATCAGTTCACCCTGCGGCAGACGGTCGACACGTTCCGGACCATCTATGGGGAACTGTCGGCGCTCGGCGCACTCGTCCCGGGCGTCCCCGCGACGGCCGACGCCCCGCTCGCGGTCCCCGGGGGCCGGGCCGCCGCGTCCACGTCGAGGAGCCTCGCCGGATGAGCGGACCCATGGCGCTGGAACCCGGCGGCACGGCGGGGGACGCGCTGTCCCTGCGGCTCGCCGACGCCCGTACGCCCGCCCGGTCCGCGTCCGGCCCCGGCGCGAACGGGGAGGCCGTCGACCGGCTCGCCGCCGAACTGGCGGAGGGAATCGGACCGGCGGTCCACCCGTACGAGGTGGCGGCCCTGCTGGAGTCGGAGGGGCTGACCGCCGAGATCATCCAGGAACGGTACGGGCACACGGACCTCTTCTCGCTCGCCTCCGCGCTGTACGAGCGGGTACCGCGCACCTTTCCCGAGCCGCCGCGACCGGCCGACCCATGGCGTCCGGACGCTGTTCGCTGCGGGTTGCGCGGGGCGCTGTTCGCCCTGCCGGGCCTGGCCTATCTGCTGACCGGGCGGCTGTGGCACGCGGGCCGGGATCTCGACGTCCTGGTGGTGGCCGGCCTCGTCTCCTGGGCGCTCGGCCAGGCACTCGGGCACCGTGCCCATGTGCGGATGGCCACGGGCCGTCGCGAAGCGGGCCGGACCCTGCTCAAGGGGGCACCGCTCGGCGCGCTCGCCGCGACCGGGGCCGGGGCGCTGGTCGCCGGGTCCGGCACCGCGATCGGGGTCGCCGCGGCACAGTCGGTGTATCTCGCGGCGGCCGGGGTGCTGCTCGTCCTGGGCGCGGAGCGGTTGCTGCTGGCCGCGCTCGCCCCGCTGATCGCCGGTGCGGCGGCGCTGCCCTGGTGGGACCCGGGGACCGCGGGGCGCGGCGCCCTGGTGCTGCTGTCCGTGCTCGGCGCGGCCGCCGCGGCCGGCTGGGCGCTGCGGTCCGCGGTCGGCGCCTCACCGGTCCCGGATGCGGCCCGTCCGTCGCTGCTGCGGTCGCTGCCGTACGGCCTGTTCGGACTGTCCGCCGGGGTGCTGGTGCTGCTGGAGGGCCGGCAGCATCCGTACGCCGTGGTCGTGCTGACCGTGAGCATGGGTCCGGCGGAGTGGCTCCTGTACCGGTATCGCGGGATGTCGGTGTCGGCGCTGCGGGCGACCGCGACTCCGGCCGCCTTCCTGCTGCGTTCGACCGGCGTCCTCTGCCTCTGTCTGCTGCTCTATGTGCTCCCGCTGCTGCCCGCGGCCCTGCTCACCGGCGCGGAGCCGGTCCCGCTGCTGCTGCTCGCGGCCACGCTGTGGACCGCGTTGCTGCTCCAGGCCTTCGGGGCGGCCTGGCCGCCGGCCGTGGTCTGTCTGGCGGCGGCCTGCGGCGCCGCCTCGGCCGTCACGCTCCGTTCCCTGCCGGGCGCCCTCGTACTGACCCTGTCCTGCGGCACGGCCTGCCTGTGTCTGGCGGTCTGTGCCGTGCGGCTGCTGGGGCGACCGGCCCCGCACGCCTGAACCACCACCCCGCACAGCCCTTCCGGACGGATCCGGAGGGCCACCGTGCCTTCGTCCGCATCACCCATGACCCAACACACGCACAACCAACCGGAAGGATCCACGAGTTGACTACCCAACCGCTCGCCGCCGTCACCGGGGCCGAGGGTTTCATCGGCTCCCACCTCACCGAGGCGCTGGTCGCCTCCGGGCACCGGGTGAGGGCCATGGCGCAGTACAACTCCTTCTCCTCGTACGGCTGGCTGGAGACCCTGCGACCCGATGTCCTGGACCAGGTGGACATCGTCCTGGGCGACGTCCGGGATCCGGGTTCGGTCCGCGCTCTGGCCGAAGGCGCCGACACCGTCTACCACTTGGCCGCGCTCATCGCGATCCCGTACTCCTACCAGGCACCGCACAGCTATGTGGACACCAATGTCACCGGCACCCTCAACGTGCTGGAGGCGGTGCGCGCGCTCGGCACCCCCCGGCTCGTGCACACCTCCACCAGCGAGACCTACGGCACCGCCCGGACCGTGCCCATCACCGAGGACCACCCCATCAACACCCAGTCCCCGTACGCCGCTTCGAAGGCGGGCGCGGACCGGCTGGCCGACAGCTACCACGCGAGTTTCGGCACGCCGGTGGTGACGTTGCGGCCGTTCAACACCTTCGGCCCGCGTCAGTCGATGCGCGCGGTCATCCCCACCGTCATCGGCCAGGTGGCCGCGGGCGAACGCACCATCACCCTCGGCGATCTGCGGCCCACGCGCGACTTCACCTTCGTCGAGGACACCGCGCAGGCGTTCCTCTCCGTGGGCACGGCGCCCGCGGACCGGGTCGTGGGCAGGACCTTCAACGCCGGTACAGGCGGGGAGATCTCGGTCGGCGATCTGGTGGCGCTGATCGGCAAGGTGATGGACACCGCCCTCGACGTGCGCGAGGACGATGGGCGCGTCCGGCCGGCCAACTCCGAGGTGATGCGGCTGGTCGCCGACGCGACCCGGCTGGCCGAGGCGACCGGCTGGAGCCCCGCCCACGAACTGGGACAAGGGCTCGCGCGGACCGTCGAGTTCTTCCGCGAACCGGCGAACCTGGCCCGCTACAAAACCGGCATCTACAACATCTGACCCCGACCGGCACGTCCCACGAAGGAAGAACCTCATGCACGCAGTAATCCTGGCGGGAGGCAAGGGCGTCCGGCTGCGGCCCTACACCACCGCCCTGCCCAAACCGCTCGTTCCCATCGGCGACCAGCACGCCATCCTGGAGATCGTGCTCCGCCAGCTCGTCACGTCCGGCTTCACGAGCTGCACCATCGCCGTGGGCCACCTGGGCGAGATCATCCGCGCCTACGTCGGCGACGGGGCCCAATGGGGCCTGGCCATCGACTACTCCACCGAGGAGAGCCCGCTCGGCACCATGGGCCCGCTGCTGACCATGCGCGACCGGCTGCCCGAGTCGTTCCTCGTGATGAACGGCGACGTGCTCACCGATCTCGACTTCGGCGACGTCCTGCTGCGGCACCGCGATTCGGGCGCGCCGCTGACCATCGCGACGTACGCGCGCAAGGTGCGCATCGACTTCGGTGTGCTGACCACCCACGACCGCAAGGTGGTCTCCTTCACCGAGAAGCCGAGCATCGACTACCGCGTCTCCATGGGCGTGTACGGTCTGTCGCGCTCCACGCTCGATGGCTACACACCGGGGCTGCCGCTGGGCTTCGACGAGCTGGTCATCGACCTGCTGCGGAAGGGCGGCGAGCCGCACTCCTACGCGTTCGACGGGTACTGGCTCGACATCGGCCGCCCGGACGACTACGACCGGGCCAACGCCGAATTCACCACGCGCAAGTCGCTGTTGCTCAAGGGAGCCTGACCACCGCATGCGCATTCTCGTCCTGGGCTTCACCGGCTATCTGGGCGGCCATGTCGCCGAGCACCTGCGCACCCTCCCGGGCGTGCGGGTGCTCGGCGGCGGGCGTTCGCCCGCCGCCGAGTTCGGCATCGACCTGGCCACCGCCCGCCGCGAGCGGCTGGTCCCGGCCCTGGCCTCGGCCGCACCCGATGCCGTCATCAACTGCGCCGGTGCGACCGGCGGCGACGCCGTGACCCTTTCCGAGGTCAACTCCCGTGGCCCGGCGGCCCTTTGCGCCGCGCTGCGCGAGGCGGCGCCGTCCGCCCGGCTGGTCCATCTGGGCTCGGCCGCCGAATACGGTCCCGGCGTCCGGGACACCGCCGTGACCGAGTCCGCGGCCACCTGTCCGCTCACCCCGTACGGGGCCACCAAGCTCGCGGGCACGGTCACCGTCACCACGTCCGGTCTCGACGCGGTGGTGCTGCGGGTGGGCAACCCCGTGGGTCCGGGAGCACCGTCCACGGGGCTTCCGGGCCGGATCGCGGGACTGCTCCGCGAGGCCGGGACGGACCCGGACGCGGTCATCCGGCTGGGCGATCTCTCGGCGTACCGCGACTTCGTGGACGCACGCGATGTGGCACGGGCGGCGGCCGCCGCGGCGACCACCCCCGGGCCGCTGCCGCGGGTCCTCAACATCGGGGGCGGCAAGGCCGTCCCGGTGCGTGATCTGGTGTGCGGCCTGGCGCGTGTCGCCGGGTTCCGGGGGCGCATCGAGGAGAACGGCGGCGGTTCGGCGCGCTCGGGCGACGTGTCGTGGCAGTGCTCCGACATCACCGCCGCCGGGGAGGCACTCGGCTGGCGGCCGGAGCTGACGCTCGACGACTCGCTGGCCGCCCTCTGGACGGCCACGACGGGGACGGGTCCCGCCCCGCGGGGAGAAGGCGAACGGACCCCATGAGCCTGCTGATTCCGCTGTACGTCCACCCGGGCGACGACCCGGGCGCCTGGCAGCGGCTGACCGAGACGGCCGACCGGACGTACGGGGTCGTCATCAACCCGGCCGACGGGCCGGGCGAGGGCCCGGATCCCGCGTTCGCCGCGGCGGCCGACGCGCTGTGCTCGGCCGGTGCCCGGCTGCTCGGCTATGTCGACACCGACTACGGCGCGCGCGATCCGGATCTCATCGCGGACGAGGTCCTGCGGCACCGGGACTGGTACGGAACGCAAGGGTGTTTCCTCGACCGGGTGGCGCCGACTCCGAAGGCGCTTCCCGGCTGCGAGCGGCTGGTGCGGAGTCTGCGCGGGCTCGGCGCGGCTCCGGTCGTGCTGAACATGGGAGTCCACCCGGCGCCCGGGTACGCCCGCTGCGCCGATCTGCTCGTCACGTTCGAGGGCCACTGGTCCACCTATGTCTCGGCGTTCAGCAGACCGGCGTGGACCGTGCGGCACGCGCCCGAGCTGTTCTGTCATCTGGTCTACGGCGTCCCCGAGGCGCTCGTCCCGCTGGCCGTCCGCACCGCGCGTGACCGCGGTGCGGCGGTGGCCGGACCCGTGACGGGCGAACTTCCCAACCCCTGGTCGCGGTTGACGCCCGCCCTGAGCGAGCCGGGTTCCTGAGCGGCCCCTGCCCCGACCGCCGTCCGGCTCACCTCTCCTTCCCCGGTTCGATGGCATGTCTAGGTCAAATCTGCGAGGCTTTCCGATGCCGTCGCCCTGACCCCAGGGTGACGGCACGGAAATCTCACCAAGCGACCGCGCGCACCCGTGCGCGGCCCGCGGCCACCCAGCGGCGCACCCCAGTCGTCCCGGGCGGCCACCGAGCAGGCCGGAATCCCGGCCGCCTCAAAGGAGTTTCGTGTGAGACCGACCCCCCTCAAGGCCCTGGCGGCACGCGTTCTCGTCGTCGCCGCCCTGGCCGCAGTCTCGCTCCCCGGCACCCCCGCGGGGGCCACGCCGAGCACCACGCCGGCCGCCGCGGCCGCCTGCACACCCGCCCAGGTCGTGACCAACGGCGGCTTCGAGAGCGGCACTTCGCCCTGGACCCAGTCCTCGACCACCGTGATCACCAGCCGGACCGGCCAGAGTGCCCACGGCGGCACCGCCTTCGCCTGGCTGGACGGAGTGGGCAGCACCCACACGGACACGCTCTCGCAGAGCGTCACGATCCCGTCCGGGTGCAGCAGTGCCAGCCTCACGTTCTGGCTGCACATCGACACGGCGGAGACGACCTCGTCGACGGCCTACGACAAGCTGACGGCGAAGATCGGCAGCACCACCCTGGCGACGTACTCGAACCTCAACAAGGCCTCGGGATACGCCCAGAAGACCTTCGACGTCTCGGCGTTCGCCGGCCAGACCGTGACCGTCGCGTTCACCGGCACCGAGGACTCCAGCCTCCAGACGAGCTTCGTCCTCGACGACATCGCCCTCAACACCTCGGGTGACACGACCCCGCCGGCCGACTCCACCCGCACACCCGCCGCCCCCGGGTACACGGTCAGCCTGACCAGCAACACGAGCGGCACCGGCTGGACCGGTCACGAGAGCGTGACCTTCACCAACGCCTCCTCCACCGCGCTCAGCGAGGTGTACCTGAGGCTGTGGGACAACTACCACGGCACCTGCTCCGCGACGCCCATCACCGTCAGCAACGTCAGCGGCGGCACCGCCGGAGCCCTCTCGGTCGGCTGCACGGCCCTCCAGATCAGCCTGGCGTCACCGGTGGCCCAGGGCCAGAGCGCGACGATCGGCTTCGACCTGGCCATCACCGTGCCCAGCGGCGCCGACCGCTTCGGCTACGACGGCGCCTTCGTCAACATCGGCAACGCCCTGCCCGTCCTGGCGGTCAAGGACGGCGCCGGCTGGCACCTGGACCCCTACACCAACAACGGCGAGTCCTTCTACTCGCTGGCCGCCGACTTCAAGGTGACCCTCGACCACCCGACGAGCCTCCTCGTCCCGGCCACCGGCACCTCGGTCGACACCGCCGGATCGAGCGGCCGTACGGTCACCACGGCCACGGCCTCCAAGGTCCGTGACTTCGCCTGGGCCGCCGGGCCGTTCACCAAGATCTCCGGCACCTCCCCCGCCGGCACCGCGATCAACATCTACTCCGTCTCGGGCATCAGCTCCTCCGACTCCCAGTCGATGCTCACCACCGCCAAGTCCGCGGTGGACGCCCACGCCGCGCGCTTCGGCGCGTACCCGTACGGCGAGCTGGACGCCGTGATCGACAACAACTACTGGTTCGGCGGCATGGAGTACCCCGGCTTCGTCCTCGACCTGGTCAGCACCACGGCGCTCACCCACGAGATCGGTCACCAGTGGTTCTACGGGATCGTCGGTGACGACGAGTACACCAGCCCGTGGCTCGACGAGTCGTTCACGGACTACGCCACCGACCTGGCCCAGGGCAAGACCGGAACCAGCTGCTGGAGCAGCGTCTCCTGGGCCTCGAGCGCGGAGAACATCACCAACTCGATGGCGTACTGGGACGCGCACTCGTCCCGCTACTCCACCGTCGTCTACGGCTACGGCAAGTGCGCCCTGCACGACCTGCGGCGTGTGCTCGGCGACACGGCCATGGCCAACCTGCTGAAGAGCTACGCCACTTCGCACTGGTACGGCGTCTCGACCACGGCCGAGTTCAAGGCGGCCGCCCAGGCCGCCACGACCACGGACCTGACGTCGTTCTGGACGACCCACCGCATCGTGGGCTGACCCGCTTCCGCGCGACCTGTTCCCGTGTCCGTCGCGGTGACACCTCCGGGCGTCACCGCGGCGGGCATGGCCGGCCGGGCCGGGGGCAGGTTCCGCTGTACGGCGGCTCCCGGTCCGGGAGCACGGCGCCCGATCATGGGATCAGGGAGCCGCCGTGCTCGGTGCGAGGAGACGTCATGGTGCTGGTACCGCCCCCGTTCGACCCCGAACTGGGTATCGCCCTCGCGGCGGTGGGACCGTCCGATCCGTCCGGGCCGAGCCCGGCCGACATCGCCGCCCTGCGCGGGGTGCAGGAGTCCGCCGTGCCCGCGTACGACCTCACCGACGGCGGCGCCTTCACGACCACGGATCTGACGGTGCCGGGGCCCGAGGGCGCTCCCGACGTCTCGCTGTTCGTCGTCAGGCCCCTGGCGCCGCCCCGGGACGGGCCACGCCCGGTGATCTACCACTCCCACGGCGGCGGAATGGTTCTCGGCAACAACCGGGCCGGGGTGGAGGTCGTCCTGGAGTGGGCGAGGGAGCTGGACGCGGTCGTGGTGTCCGTGGAGTACCGGCTGGCGCCCGAACACCCGTATCCGGCCGCGGTGGAGGACGTCTACGCCGGTCTGCTGTGGACGGCGCGGCACGCCGGGGAGCTCGGCGGCGATCCGGAGCGGATCGTCGTCGCGGGCGCCAGCGCGGGCGGGGGCCTCACCGCGGCGCTCGCCCTGCTCGCCCGGGACCGCGAGGGGCCGCGGCCGCTCGGCCAGGTCCTGATGTATCCGATGCTCGACGACCGCAACGACACTCCGTCCGCGCACCAGATGGCGGGCGTCGGTGCCTGGGACCGTACGGCCAACGAGACCGCGTGGACCGCCGTGCTCGGCGAGGCGCGCGGCGGCCCGGACGTGCCCGCCTACGCCGCCCCGGCGCGGGCCTCGGACCTGTCCGGACTGCCCCCGGCCTTCCTCGACGTCGGCTCCGCGGAGACCTTCCGGGACGAGGTCGTCGACTACGCCTCCCGGATCTGGCGGGCCGGCGGGGTGGCCGAGCTGCATGTGTGGCCCGGCGGCTTCCACGGCTTCGACGCCTTCGCCCCGCACACCGCCCTCGCCCGGACCGCCCGCGCGGCCCGGCTCGCCTGGCTGCGCAGGCTCCTGGCCCGGTGACGGCCGCCGCCTGTCGCGCCCGTCGGCCGTTCAGACGGGCAGCAGCCTGCCGATCAGCTCGCTGAGCTGCTGGGCGTTGCGGCACTCGTGCATCTCCACGAGGTCGGCGTAGGCGAGGGCGGCCGAGTCGCCCGTGCCCCACTGCGAGCGTGCCTCGGGGTTCAGCCAGTACAGCCGGCGGGCCTGCCGGGTGAGCTGCCGGACGGCCGGCAGGTTGGGATCGCTCATGTTCGTCCGCGCGTCGCCGAGGACGAAGACCGTCGTCCGGGAACCGACCGCGCCGGTGTACCGCTCGGCGAACTCGCCGAGGGCGACGCCGTAGTCGCTGCTGCCGTGCCAGCCCGTGATCGCCGCCTCCGCGCGGATCCGGGCGCTCAGCCCCTCGGGGTCGGCCGAGCCGGGCCCGATCAGACCGGTCACCTCGTCGACCCGGTTGACGAAGGCGAACACCCGCACCTTGCTGAACTGGTCGTGCAGCGCCTGCACGAGCAGCATCGTGAAGTCCGAGAACCCCGACACCGATCCCGACACATCGCACAGCAGCACCAGTTCGGGCCGCACGGGACGGCGTCTGCGCAGCACGGGGCGCATCGGCACCCCGCCCGTGGACAGCGACCCGCGCAGGGTCCGCCGCAGGTCGATGGTGCCGCGCCGGGCCCGGCGGCGGCGCGCGGCGAGGCGGGTGGCCAGTTTGCGCGCGAGCGGCTGCACGGCCTTGCGCAGTTCGGCGAGCCGGTCGCGGCCGGCGAACAGGAAGTCGACGCGGTCGGCGGTCGGGGCCACCGCTCGCCGGGCGATCTCGTCGCGGTCGCGCCGTTCGGCGATCCGTCGCCGTGCCTCCGTCGCGACCTGCCGGCGGAACACCTCGATGCGCCGGCGGATCTCGTCCTCAAGGAGACGGTCGGTGAATCCCTCCGCGCCGCCCCGCGCACGGACGGTGTCCCGCACGCGGGCCAGCAGCGTCTGCGGCCGCAACCGGTCGAGCGTCTGGTACGACGACCAGCCGTCGCTCGCCGTCGTACCGCCGTAGCCGCCGAATCCGTCGACGGCCTCGATCGCCAGCTGCCCCATGAGGGCTTGGTCGTCGGCGGCCAGGGCGGCCGCGAGACGCGCCCGCAGTTCGTCCCGGTCCGCGGGCGCCGCGCTGTCCGGCGCCCCTACGCCCCGCGGGAAGTACACGTCGAAGACGGGGTCGAACACCCGGCGCTGTCCGGGGTTGTGGAGGAGGGTGGCCGCCAGCCCCTCGCGCAGCCGGTCACGGTCCGCGAAGCCCAGCGCCGCCAGCGCCCGCGCGGCGTCCACGGTCTCGCCGGTGCCGATCCGCACGCCGTGCGAGCGCAGTGCGCCGACGAGTCCGGTCAGCCGGTCCGCGATTCCGTCCGCCTGCGCGGCGGCGTTCACACGGCGCCCAGGTCGAGCTTGGCCGCCGCCTTCAGTACGTCGTCCTGGTGCTTGAGGATGACGCCGAGGCTGTCGCGTACGACGTTCTCGTCGAGGGTGTCGGCGCCCAGCGCGAGCAGGGTGCGGGCCCAGTCGATGGTCTCGGCGACGGAGGGGACCTTCCGCAGGTCCATCTCCCGCAGCGCCCCGACGACCCGCACGACGGACTCGGTGAGCGCCTCGTCGAGTCCGGGCACCTTCAGCCGTACGATCCGGCGCTCCAGCTCCTCGTCGGGGAAGCCTATGTGGAGGAAGAGGCAGCGGCGGCGCAGGGCCTCGGACAGCTCGCGGCTGGCGTTCGAGGTGAGCACCACGAACGGGCGGCTGGTCGCCTTGATCGTGCCCAGCTCGGGGACGGTGACCTGGAAGTCGCTGAGCACTTCGAGCAGCAGGCCCTCGACCTCGATGTCGGCCTTGTCGGTCTCGTCGATCAGCAGGACCTTCGGGTCGTCCCCGCGGATGGCGGTCAGCAGCGGGCGCGGCAGCAGGAACTCCTCGGAGAAGATGTCCGTGCGTGTCTCGTCCCACGACTCGTCCCGGCCGGCGGTGATGCGCAGCAGTTGCTTGGCGTGGTTCCACTCGTACAACGCCCGTGACTCGTCGACGCCTTCGTAGCACTGGAGGCGGACGAGCCGGGCTCCGGCGACCTGGGCGACGGCCTTGGCGAGTTCGGTCTTGCCGACGCCGGCGGGCCCCTCGACCAGGAGGGGTTTGCCGAGCCGGTCGGCCAGGAAGACCGTGGTCGCGACGGCGGGCGACGCCAGATAGCCCGTGTCGGCGAGGCGTGCGCAGACGTCGTCGACGGATGTGAACAGCAACGGGGCCTCCAGCACGCGCGAGCGAGGTCGGACTCACTATCTAAGCGCTTGTTCACCCTCGCTGTCACGTGTGACGGCCCCCACGAGGCAGCGACGCCCGGCAGGGTCGGCACCCCGGCCCCGGGCCTCAGGAAGCAGGCCGGGTCGGGCATCCGGCAACAAACGCATCCCAGGACACCGTGCCTAGGACACCACCCTCAGTACGATCTTGCCGCGCCGGTGCTCGCGTTCGAGGGCCGCGTAGGCTCCCGGGGCACTCTCCAGGGAGAGGATCCGGTCGACCTGCGGGATCAGCCGTCCCGTCTCGACGAGGGCCGTCAGCTCCTCCAGACCGGAGCGGTCCGGCTCGACCACGAAGAACACCGCGCGGGCGTCCGCCCCCTCCGGCGGCGCCGGCGGCTCGACGACACTCACCAGGACTCCACCCGGACGCAGCACCTCCCAGGAGCGGGCCTGTGTGTCCCCTCCGACGGTGTCGAAGACGACGTCCGCGTCCTTCACCTCGGTCTCGAAGCGCTGCCCGGCGTAGTCGATCACGGTCTCGGCACCCAGGCCCCGCACGAAGTCCGCGTCCCCGGCCGAAGCGGTGGCCGTCACCTCGGCCCCCAGCGCGGCCGCGACCTGGACGGCGAACGAGCCCACGCCGCCCGCGCCGCCGTGCACCAGCACGCGCTGTCCCGGCGTGACGCCGGCGTGGGTGACAAGGCCCTGCCATGCGGTCAGGCCCGCGAGCGGCAGCGCGGCCGTCCGCTCGTGGTCGAGCGACCCCGGCTTCGCGGCCAGCCCCGCCGCGGGAACGGTCACGTACTCGGCCGCCGCTCCGTCCCGGGTGAAGGGAATCAGGCCGTAGACAGCCTCGCCGGGCCTGAAGTCCGTGACGCCGTGGCCGAGCTCGGCCACCACCCCGGAGACCTCCTTGGACGGAACGACCGGCAGGCGCGGGCTGCCGCCGTCGAAGCTGTCGGTCCAGGTCGCGTCCCAGCCGAGCTCGCCCGGGGTGACCGACGCCGCCCGCACCTCGACCAGCACGTCACCGCGACCGGGGACCGGCTTCGGCGCGACCTCGTAGACCAGCTCCTCCGGCCCGCCGCGCCGATGTCCGCGTACCGCGTGCATCGTGGCGTACATCGGGTTCCTCCTCGTCGGGACGGCACAGCCCTCCGTCGAGTCGGTCCCCATCGGGTCCTCGCGCTCCGGCACGGACCGGCCGTTCCTCACGATAGTTCCGGGACCGGCCGCTTTCCTGCCGGGCCCGCGACCCGCACCGCCGCGGGCGGCCTCCGGCCGACGGCCGACCGCGGCCATACGGCGGCTGGCGGCTGGCGGCTGGCGGAAGACAAAGAGGTCTGGCCCGTCGCCACGGGGGGAGCGACGGGCCAGACCCTGGGTCCACGGTGCCATGCCCGGCCCGTGTCGCGCAGTACCTTCGCGAAGTCCCGTACGGCGGTCAGTCCCTGAGCCGGTCGATCTGGCGGATCTTGTTGGTCGCGTCCAGTGCGGCGACCTTGTAGGACTCGGCGAGCGTCGGGTAGTTGAAGACGGCGTCGACCAGATAGTCGACCGTTCCGCCGCAGCCCATGACGGACTGGCCGATGTGGATGAGCTCCGTCGCGCCGGTGCCGAAGCAGTGGACGCCGAGGAGCTTGCGGTCGTCGGGCGAGACCAGCAGCTTCAGCATGCCGTGCGAGTCGCCGATGATCTGCCCCCGGGCCAGTTCCCGGTAGCGGGAGATGCCCACCTCGAACGGCACGCAGTCCTCGGTGAGCTGGTCCTCGGTGCGGCCGATGAAACTGATCTCCGGGATGGTGTAGATGCCGATGGGCTGCAGGTCGTGCATCCGGTTCACCGGTTCGCCGCAGGCGTGGTACGCCGCCGTACGGCCCTGTTCCATCGAGGTGGCCGCGAGTGCCGGGAAGCCGATGACGTCACCCACGGCGTAGATGTGCGGCACCTCGGTGCGGTAGTGCTCGTCGACGGTGATCCGGCCGCGCGGATCGGCGGACAACCCCGCTTTGCCGAGGTCGAGTTCGTCGGTGAGACCCTGTCGTCCCGCCGAGTACATGACCGCGTCGGCGGGTATCTTCTTGCCGCTCTCCAGGACCGTGAGCGTGCCCCGGGCATGGCGCTCCACGGCGGCGACGGTCTCACCGAACCGGAACGTCACGGCGAGGTCCCGCAGGTGGTACTTCAGCGACTCGATCACCTCGACGTCACAGAAGTCGAGCATCGCGGACCGCTTCTCGACCACCGTGATCTTGGAGCCGAGGGCGGCGAACATGGAGGCGTACTCCATGCCGATCACCCCGGCGCCGACGATGACCATGGAGCGCGGCACCTGCTCCAGGTTCAGGACGTTGTCCGAGTCCATGATCGTCCGACCGTCGAACTCGACGGTGTCCGGCCGCGCGGGACGCGTGCCGGTGGCGATGACGATGTGGTCGGCGCTCAACCGCTTCTCGTTGCCGTTCGCTTCGGTCAGGGCGACCGTGTGGTCGTCCACGAAGCGGCCGACGCCGGCGAACAGGGACACATGGTTGCGCGAGAGCTGGCTGCGGATGACGTCCACCTCGCGGCTGACCACGTGCTCGGTGCGAGCGGTCAGGTCGGCGACGGTGATGTCCTCCTTCAGGCGGTAGCTCTGGCCGTACAGATCCCGCTGGCTGAGGCCGCTGAGATACAGGACCGCCTCACGCAGCGTCTTGGAAGGGATGGTTCCGGTATGAATGGAGACCCCGCCGACCATGTCGGGGCGGTCGATGACGGCGACCCGACGGCCGAGCTTCGCCGCTGCGATGGCGGCTTTCTGTCCACCCGGGCCGGATCCGATGACAAGCATGTCGAAGTCGCGCACCAGCGGAGTCTGTCAGCCCGGGACCGCTTCCCGATAGGGCGAACGGGGGATCCGTCGCCCGAGTGACGGATGAAGCGCCTGCTCGCGGTGCCACCTTGGCCGGGCCGGTGTCCGGCGGCGACCGACGGGTTTCGGCCAGAGGAACGGGCACGCGGGGAAACGGGAAGTCAGCGGCGGGCGAACGCATGCCGGAATAGGGCACGGGCCGCGCCCGGGTGGGCTACATTCGGGAATCCTTGGCATCGGCGCCTCCGGGGGTGAGGTCGCGTCGAGGAGAATCCCGGAGCGGCGCATGCATCAGTCCCACCTTTCCGCACCGCCGACCGTGCCCACCCAGGGGGGACTCGCCGACAGCCTCCGCGAAACCGCGCGCAACACCCCTGATCTGCCGCAGCTCGCGCGCCGCGACGAAGGCCGCTCGGGTGGCTGGATCCAGGTGACGGCGGCCGAGCTGTGGGCCGAAGTGGTCGACGTGGCACGGGGGTTCGTCCGGTCCGGCATCCGGCCGGGCGACCGTGTGGCCATCATGGCGCGCACCCGGTACGAGTGGACGGTGCTCAGCTACGCCCTGTGGTCGGTGGGCGCCGAGGTCGTGCCGGTCTACCCGACGTCGTCACACGATCAGGTCGCGTGGATCCTCCAGGACGCGCATTGCGTGGGCGTGGTGGTCGAGGACGAGCAGGGCATCATGACGGTCGGCTCGGCGTGCGCCGCGCTCCCGTTCCTGCGCCACGTCTGGCAGTTGGACGCCGGGGCGGTGGCCCAACTGGTGGAGCGCGGCCGGGCGATACCCGCGACCGCGGTCGACTCGCTGCGCCGGATCGTGCTGGCCGACTCCACCGCGGTCATCGCGTACACCTCCGGCACGACGGGACAGCCCAAGGGCTGCGCCCTGACCCACCGCAGCCTCGCGAGCCCCTGCGACACGCTGCTCGAAGGCTGGAGGCAGACGGCGGCTCCGCCGGACACGCAGCCGGCCGTGCTCGCCTTCCTGCCCTTCTCCCACGCCTACGGGCTGATGGTCCAGGGGATCTGTCTGCGCGGCGGCCTCCTGATGGGCCACGAACCGGATCTGCGGGAGGAGACCCTCTCCGAGGCCATGCTCTCGTTCCGGCCGACCTATCTGTACGCCGTCCCGTCCGTGTTCGAGCGGATCTACAAGAACTTCGTGCGGGCGTCCCAACGAGCCGGTCGTGGCGTGCTGTTCGAGCGTGCCGTGCGCACGGCACGGGACTTCGCCCTCGCCGAGGAGAAGCAGCGGCTGGGCACGGGTCCGGGCCCGGGTTTCGATCTGCGGCTCCAGCACTCCCTCTACGAGAAGACGGTGTACAAGAGGCTGCGCGCCGCGCTGGGCGGACGGGTGTGCGGCGCGGTCTCGGGCGGCTCCCCGCTGAACCGTGAACTCGCCCTGTTCTTCGCGGGAATCGGCATCTTCATCCACGACGGGTACGGCCTGACCGAGACCAGCGGAGGAATCACCGCCCAGCCGGTCGGCCGGGAGAAGTTCGGCACCGTCGGACGCCCCCTGCCGGGCACGGAGATCCAGGTGTCCGACGACGGGGAGATCCTCGTGTGGGGGCCCTCCGTGTTCCAGGGCTACATCAACGACTCCGCGGCGACGGCGGCCTCGTTCCGCAACGGCTGGCTGGCGACCGGGGACCTCGGCCGGGTGGACTCCGAGGGCTATCTGACCATCACCGGGCGCAAGAAGGACATCATCATCACCAGCGGGGGCATGAGCGTGGCCCCCGCGGCTCTGGAGGAACGCCTGCGGGTCCATCCGCTCATCCATCAGGCGGCCGTCGTGGGCGACAACAGGCCCTGTGTGGGCGCTCTGATCACCCTGGACCCGGAGTTCGTGACGCACTGGCGCGCCGCCCGGGCCAAGGGGGAGACACCCGCCCGGGACGCGCGGGAGGAGAACGAGCTGCGCGAGGAGGTCAGGCGCGCGGTCGCGGCGGCCAACAGCACCGTCTCCCGCTCCGAGTCCATCCGGGTCTTCCGTGTCCTCCCGGAGCCCTTCGACCTGTCCAACGGGCTGCTGACTCCTTCGCTGAAGCTGCGCCGGGACGCGATCGCCCAGCGGTACGCGGCCGAGATCGAGGCGATGTACCAGACCTCGTCGCGGGTTCCGCGGGAGGCGATGATCGGCGACCCGTCGATCCTGGACGACTCCGACAACGTGTTCCGGTGACCGGATTCCCCGCGCCCGGAAACCAGCGGAGACCCGGTGACCGGAATCCGGGCGCGCGAAATCCGGGCACCCGGAGCCGGGTGACCGGCTGAAGCCGTCCGGATGCCCGGCCGAAGCGCGTCCGGCTCCTCAGTCGGAGCCGCTGGCCGAGGCCGGTGGCCGGGGACTGGGCAGCCGCAGGGTGAAGACCGAACCGGCGCCCACCTCGCTGGTGACGGAGACGGTTCCGGCGTGGGCGGCGACCAGCTGACGGACGATGGCGAGGCCCAGACCGCTGCCGCCGGTACGCCGGCTTCGGGACTTCTCCGCCCGCCAGAACCGGTCGAAGACGCTGGCCAGATCTCCGGGAGCGATGCCGCCGCCGGTGTCGGCCACCTCGAACACGACCTCGTCCTCCTCGCGGTGCGCGAAGAGCGTGACCGTGCCGCCGGGCGGGGTGTGGCGGGTCGCGTTGGACACCAGATTCCCGAGCGCCTGCCGCATCCGTACGGGGTCCGCGTCCAGCCAGGGCGCCCCGGCGACCTCGGTCACCAGCCGGATGCCGGCGGCCCGCGCACCGACCCGGTGTGCCGCGGCGACCTGTTCGAGGAGTTCGTCGGCGCGCACCTCCTCGCGGTGCAGCCGCAGCGTGCCCGCGTCGGCGGCCGCGAGGTCCTGGAGGTCGTCGATGACACGCTGGAGCACCACGGCCTCCTCGTGCAGGGAGGACAGCAGTTCCGGGTCGGGGTCCACGAGGCCGTCGCGGGCCACCTCCAGCCAGCCGCGGATGTTGGTGAGAGGTGTGCGCAGTTCGTGCGCGATGTCGCTGACCATCGCCTTGCGCTGGACCTCCATCCGCTCGCGGCGCTCGGTCAGTTCGTTGAAGGCGAGGGCGAGGATGCCGGTCTCGTCCCGGGTGGTGACGGGCACGCGTACGTGCCGCTCCAGGGGTTGCCGCGCGGCCTGGGTCAGCGCGCGCAGGGGGCGCACGAGCCGGGTGGCGACCAGCGCGGTCACGGCCACGGTGAGGGCGAGGACGAGTCCGGCGACACCGACCACCTTGGCCTTGTTGGCGGCCGACATGTCGAAGCGGGGGACGGGCCTGTCCCCCGTGCCGAGGAAGAGTTCGGCGGCCGGGGCGACGTAGGGGTCGAGTTGGCGGAGCCGGGCCTCGGCGACGCAGGCGTTCGCCGTCCGGGCCAGCGGCCCGTCCTGGTCGCCGAGTCGTTTGCCCGTCAGGTAGGGGACCGGGGTGGCTCCGCTCGCGGCCTCCAGCGGCAGCGCCACGAAGTGGTCGAGGTGCACCTTGTGCCGGTCCAGGCAGGTCCGGGTGAGTGCCGACAGGGCGTCCAGGGCCTTCCGCTCGGTCGGGGTGGGGGTGTTGAGCCTGCCGTCGGCGCATTCGGCCGGCACGTAGCCGGGGTCGACCGTCCCGTCCACGCCCTTCAGTACGGTCCGGCCGCTGGGCATCCGCTCCGTGCGGGTCCGTATGCCGTTGCGGGAGAAGCAGAGTTGACGCACCACGGCCAGCTTGTCCACCGACAGACGCTCGGTCGTGGTCAGCCGGTACGGCCCGACGACACGTGGGTCGACACCGGTGAGCTGTGCGCCGGGTTCCGCGTAGGTGTCGGTGCGCAACGGGTCGACGGTGGCGGCGGCCCGGGGCGGGAGGGAGGTCCCGGTGGCCGCGGAGTCGGCGAAGGGGACGCGGTCTCCCGCGGTCAGCGCGATGCGCCGGCCCGTCCGCTGCGAGATCGTACGCAGCGTTCCGGCGGCATGGGACCAGTCGTCATGGGTGGCCGCGTATCCGCTGAGCTGCCGGAGGATGTCCATGTCCTCGGCGAGCACCTGGCCCTGCTCCTCCTGGATGGCCCGGGTGGTGGTCTGCACCGCGAGCCAGGCGGTCGCGGCCACGGAGCACACGGCGATGAGCACGGACGTGATCAGCAGTCTGACGAGCAGGCTCTTGCGCAGGGGCACGGCACGGCTCACGCCCTCTCGCCCCTGAGCTTGTAGCCGACGCCGAACACGGTGACCAGACGGGCCGGTCTGCGCGGGTCCGCCTCGATCTTCTTGCGCAGGTTCATGATGTGCACGTCGATTGCCCGCTCGGTCGAGGCCCGGTCGATGCCCCGGGTGTGATGCAGCAACTGCCGCCGGGAGAAGACCCGTTCGGGTTCCGCGGCCATCGCGAGCAGGATCTCGTACTCGCCCGGGGTGCAGTCCACCGGCGAACCGTCGCACACGACCGTGTGCCGCCGCGGGTCCACCGCGATCCCCCCTGCCCTGACGACCGGATCGGTCTCCCGTCCCCCCGCGGGCCGTCCGCCGCGTCTGAGCACCGTACGGATACGGGCCATGAGCTCGCGCGGACTGTACGGCTTGGTCATGTAGTCGTCCGCGCCGAGCTCCAGGCCGAGCAGGATGTCGTCCTCGGTGGAGCGGGCAGTCAGCATCAGGACGGGGATGTCGTCGTTCTCCCGCAGCGCCCGGCACACGCCGAAGCCGTCGACCACCGGGAGCATCAGGTCCAGGACGACGAGGTCGGGCCGGTGCCGCCGGACCTCGGCGAGGGCGGCCGCGCCGTCGTGGACCACGGCCGCGGTATGCCCCTCGCTCAGCAGCGAACGGCGTATCAGCTCCGCCTGCTTCTCGTCGTCCTCCGCGACCAGCACATATGCGCACACGCGGCCGATGCTAGGGCCTGCCGGCCGCGCGGTGGCCGGTGAGAGGGGCTTCCCACACGCTGACACCTTCCTGACAACCTCGATGGACACTGCGGCCCTGGTCCGACGCGGGCCGGGGGCTCGCGCCGGGCGTCAGCGTGCCAGGGAGGCGGCGTCCCCCATGACGACCACGGGGTGCCGGGCGGGGTCCAGGGCACGCATCAGCTCCACCAGGTCGCCCTCGCGCAGACCGACACATCCGTGTGTGGGGCCTCCGTGGTCCACGTGCAGCCAGATGCCCCCGCCGCGGCCCGCGCCCAGCGGCCGGGTCCAGTCCAGGGGTGTGGTGCCGGGCCTGCGGTTGTAGTTGACGGCGACGACGTAGTCGAAGGAGCCGGCCAGCGGCTCGCCCTCGAAGCCGGTGCCGGGTGAGGTGAAGGCGCGCGAGCGGTCGTACGGGAGCCGGGTGCCGGGATCGGCCAGCAGCCCGCCTGCGTCCGTCAGGGTGAAGACGCCTATGGGGGAACGCAGGTCACCGGCGCGATGGTGTCCGGTCCAGCCCTTGAGGGCGTTGTGCGCGGGCCAGCCCGGGCCGGCCCGCCAGCCCGCCTCCGTGCGCTCGTACAGCACCACGGTGGACCGCGACGAGTTACTGCCCCGGCCGGTCACCACGACGGCCTGACGGGTCCGCGACGGGATCGCGGCCAGCGTCCTGGGGCCGAGTCCCGGCAGTCGCCCCGGTGCGGCCGCGCGCGAGGCGCCCGGCCCGGGTGCCGGTGTCGCCTCGCCGTGACGCGACGGTGAGCCGCCGGCCCCGGGGCCGAGCCTCTCGGCCGGGCCTCCACCGCAGCCGGCGAGCAGGAGGGAGGCGGCGGCGACCGTCGCCCGGACACGGTGTGCGGAGTTGATCATGTATCGACCCTGGCCGACACATATGAGGAACTCGTCAGGTCATCCACGGTTCGCCGCGTACCCAGGATGCGGCGGATCACCGGTCCTCCGCCGGATCATCCGCGGTCCGCGCGACGTCGGCCCGTACCGGGCTCGTCCCCGGGCGGGCTCCGCGCCGTCACCCGTGGTCCACCCGCTCCGGCGGGGCTACGGGATCACCCGTGGTCCACCCGCTCCGGCGGGCCGACGGCCTCCCGCGCGTTCACCCAGCCCAGCAGGGTCACCGAGACGACCGCGGCGCACGCGCACCACGTGGAGACGAACTCCAGCTCCCACAGCGACCAGCAGATCACCGCGCCCGCCCCGGTCAGGGCGCCGAGCAGCACCAGTCCGCGGTCGCCGGAGACCAGCAGCGCGCCGACGGTGGCGACGAGGTAGCCCGCGATGACCAGTCCGGGCCGGGGCAGGTCGACGGCATAGCCCATGGTGTGGCCGCGGATCTCGGCCCTGACGGGACGGACCGCCATGGAGTGCGCGAGCGCGGCCGCGGTCGCGACACCGGCGGCGAGCGGGAGCAGCAGCCGGCGCCGGGCGCGGCGCGGCGCCGCGCACAGGACGCCCGCCGGCACCCACACCGCCAGCAACGGGAGGGCGATCACGGCCCAGGCCACGGTGGCGGGACCCGTACCGCCACCGGTGTCCCAGACCCGGGCCTCGACGATCTGGTGGACGCCGAGCAGCAACGGCAGCGCGGCCAGCGGGAGATCCGTCCTGCGCCGTGCCCGGGCCATACAGGCGACGCCGACCGCGGCCACCCCGGTACCGGCCGCCAGATCGGCCGTCGCACTCCAGCACATCGAGCCCCCTGCGTCCGCCGTCACCGTTCCCGTCGACCCGCGTCCACGCTACGACGCCCGGGCCCGGCTCCTCTTCCGGCCTGCCGTCAGGACGCCTTCCCGGCACGGCACTTCATGAAGTTTCAACAAAGGTATGCCTACCGTCCGGTTCGCCCCTGTGCCGCGGCCGCGAAGAGTGATTGGGTGGGCCCGGTCATACCGTCCAACACGCAGGAGAGCTCCGCAACCATGAGCACCCCGTACGCCTTCGAATACAAGGTCGTCACGTTCCGCGAGTCGCTGATCGGCGACGCGCTGGACAGCGACAAGCTGGAAAAGGTCCTGAACAAGCATGCCGAGGACGGGTGGGCGCTCAAGGCGATCACGGCCGCGGACGTCAAGGGCCGCATAGGCCCCGGCGCCGTGGAAGGCCTGCTGCTCACCCTGGAACGGC
This sequence comes from Streptomyces sp. NBC_00328, assembly GCF_036139655.1. Classification (NCBI taxonomy): domain Bacteria; kingdom Bacillati; phylum Actinomycetota; class Actinomycetes; order Kitasatosporales; family Streptomycetaceae; genus Streptomyces; species Streptomyces sp. NBC_00328. The sequence goes on along the minus strand of NZ_CP108013.1, from coordinate 8,821,222 downwards.
CGCGCGGCTGACCCTCGCGTGGTGCGCGCGGCGCCGAAGCGGGAGATGCTGTTGGTGATGGGACAGCGGATCCGCAGGTGATGCTGACGCCGTCGGGGGCCTTCCGGAACGGAGGGCCTCTCACGGCTGAACTCACGTCCGGGAGCCCCACGAGGGCCCCGCACCCCGCGAGACCACTGTCGGCCGATCGCGTCAGGACGGGCGGCGATGAAGAGCGACGGAACTCTCGACACCGGTGTCGTCACCAGCAAGGCGGTCTTCGGCGCGCCGTGCTGGGTCAGTCTCACCACCCGCGACATGGTGGCCGCCCAGAACTTCTACACCGCGGTTCTGGGCTGGCGGTGGACCCCGGGCACCAGGCTGGGCGAGCAGTACCGCGTCGCCAGTGTCGCCGGGGTTCCGGTCGCGGGGATCTCCGAGGTCGGCTCCGTGGCGAACACGGCGGTCGCCTGGACCGCGTTCTTCGCCGTGTCCTCCGCCGACGAGACCGTCTCGCGCAGCCAGGAGCGTGGCGGCACGACCGCGGTGGGCCCGATCTCGCTGCCCCCGGGCCGGGCCGCGCTGCTGGCCGACCGTGACGGCGCGGTCTTCGGGATCTGGGAGGGCGACCTGGTGTCCGGCTGGGAACGCTGGCGCAACGCGGCCCCCTCCTTCCTCCGTCTGCACACCCGCGACGCCTTCGACGCCGCCATCTTCTACGGCGAGGTGCTGGGCTGGGCCTCCTCCGTCCCGGGCTGCTGCGAGGTCGACTACGAGGAGAACGAGGTCGTCCTGCGCAGCTTCGGCGACGTGGTGGCCCGGATCCACTCCGGCGCGCTCGGTGCCGCCCCCGACCCGAGTCTGCGGCCGCACTGGCAGATCCACTTCGCGGTCGACGACGTGGAGGCCTGTGTCCGCGCGGCGCGCGCCCACGGCGGCGCCGCGCACCAGCAGGGCATCGGCTCGGTGGAGGCGCTCATCATCGACCCCGACGGGGCCCGCTTCTCGGTGACCTCCCGGACCGCCGGATGACGCCCCGGACGGCGCGCGCACGACCGCCCCGCGCAGGACGCGACCCGTCCCACGGCGAACCCGAGCGTCCCACGACGCGACGGATTACGCCGTTCGGGCTCCAATAGAGGATGACGGGATACCACCGGTACGACAGGCGCCGCCGACCCCCTCGGTCGTGCGGCGGCCCGATGGAGGTCCGCGATGCCCACTGCTCTCCGGCTCCTGCACGCGCTCTCCCCCGAACACCGCGATCGGCTGATGAGCGTGGCCCGCGAGGTGTCCTTTCCCGCGGACGGGCCGATCTTCGAGGAAGGGGGCACCGCCGACCGCTTCTGGGTGGTCCGCTCCGGAACGGTCTCGCTGTACCAGCGGGTCATCGCCGACCGGCGGATCACCGTCGCCCAGCTCGGGCCCGGCGACCTGCTCGGCTGGTCGTGGCTGTTCCGCCCGCACACCTGGGACTTCGGCGCCGAGGCCTTCAGCCCGGTGCGCGCCTACGAGTTCGACGCCTCCGAGGTACGCACGCTGTGCGACCAGGATCCGACACTGGAGCTGTCGCTGACGCGGACGATCGGCGCGATCCTGGCCCACCGTCTCGAAACGACCCGGACGGCGCTCATCGAGCACTACGCGCGCCGCGGGGGCGGTGGCTGAGCACACACGGTGAGGTCGTCGGGTCCCGTCCATTGTCAGACCCGGCTGCGACAGTGATCTCTTATGAACGACATCCCCGGTTCCCCGGACTCCTTCGCGCTCCTGCCCGGAGCGGTCCACTCGCCCGTGATCCTGCACGTGCCGCACTCGTCCCGGGAGATCCCCGCGCCGGTCCGTGCCGGCATCCTCCTGGACGACACGGCGCTGGACGGCGAGCTGGACCACATCACCGACGCGCACACCGCCGAACTGGCCTCGGCCGCGGCCGAGGCCGCCGGGCTGACGCCGTGGCGGTTCGTCAACCGGCTGTCCCGGCTGGTCGTGGATCCCGAGCGCTTCCCGGACGAACGCGAGGAGATGCTCACGGTCGGCATGGGCGCGGTCTACACACGGACGACGCACCGGGCGCCGCTGAGGCCCGCGGACGTCGATCCGCGGCCGCTGATCGGCCGCTACTTCCACCCCTACGCGCAGGCGATGACGGCCGCGGTGACCGACCGGCTGGCCGCCACCGGGCGGGCCGTGATCATCGACGTCCACTCGTATCCGACGGCCCGGCTGCCCTACGAACTGCACGGTGACGGGCCCCGGCCGCCGGTGTGCCTCGGGACGGACTCCTTCCACACACCGCCGGAACTGGTCGCGCTCGCGGAGAAGGCGTTCGCCGGGCTCGGCGGTGTGGGGATCGACAGTCCGTTCTCCGGCGCGTACGTCCCGCTGCGGTACTACGAACGCGAGCCCGGGGTCACGGCGCTGATGGTGGAGATCCGGCGGGACACGTACATGAAGGAGCCGGGAGGCCCGGTGAGTCCGGGATTCGCGCGCCTCGCCGCGGCCCTGACCGCGCTCGTGGACGCGGTGGACGAGTGGACCCGGAGCGTCGACACCCGGGCAGGTAGCCACGGAGCGCCGGGCACCCTAGGGTCGCGGTAAGCAAGCGCTCAGCCATCGACTCAGGGGAGGGCAAGGACCATGCCGGTCGTCGACGCGTGGATGCAGCACCCCACTCTCCGCCATTCCAACCACGAGATGTTCGAGTCCCTGCGCCGCTGGACCGGCATGAAGGTGCTCCAGGAGGAGCTGCCGGTCGAGGTCACCCTGACCGCGCTGGCGGCGGCCGGCGTGGACACCGGCCTGGCCTCGGCCTGGTACGGACCTCAGGGCGCCCTGATCAGCAACGACGAGGTCGCCGCGTTCGTGGCACGGTCGGACGGGCGGCTGCGCGGGGTGGCGGGCGCCGACCTCACCCGCCCCGTCACCGCGGTGCGCGAACTCCGGCGGGCCGTCGAGGAGCTGGACTTCGTGGCCCTGCGGATCATCCCGTGGCTGTGGCAACTGCCGCCCACCGACCGGCTCTACTACCCGCTGTACACCGCCTGCGCCGAACTCGGCGTCCCCTTCTGCACCCAGGTCGGTCACACCGGACCGCTGCGCCCCTCCGAGACCGGCCGGCCCATCCCGTACATCGACCAGGTCGCGCTCGACTTCCCCGAACTGACCATCGTCTGCGGGCACATCGGCTACCCGTGGACCACGGAGATGATCGCGGTCGCCGACAAGCACGAGAACGTGTACATCGACACCAGCGCCTACACCACCCGCCGCTATCCCCCGGAGCTGGTCGCGTATCTGCGCGGCAGGGGACGGCGCAAGGTTCTCTTCGGCTCCAACTACCCCATGATCGAGCCGAGTCGGGCCCTGGAACACCTCGCTGAACTGGGCCTGGACGAGGAGACCACCGAGCTGTTCCTGGCGGGCAACGCCCGGCGCGTCTTCCGCCTGGGCGATCATTCGTAGATGCTGGGGCCCCGAGCAGCGTTCGACCTTGAGGTGAGGGCGTCCCGGCCATGGCTCTGCAGATCAGCGCGACGAACCCGGAGCATCCCGCGCTCCTGCTCGAACTGCCGTGGCGGCTGCCCCTGGAGGAGTGGCCCGAGCACCATCTGGTGCCGCTGCCGCGCGGCATCTCCCGGCACGTGGTGCGTTACGCGCGCGCCGGTGACGAGGTGGTGGCCGTCAAGGAACTCGCCGAGCGGCCCGCGGTGCGCGAGTACGAACTGCTGCTCGGCCTGGACCGGCTCGGGATACCCGCGGTCGACCCGCTCGCCGTGGTCTCCGGCCGCACGGACGCGGCCGGAGAGCCCCTGGAGTCGGTGCTGATCACCCGGCATCTGGGCGGATCGCTGCCGTACCGGTCGATGTTCGAGACGACCATGCGGCCGGCCACCATGCACCGGCTGATGGACGCGCTGGCAGTCCTGCTGGTGCGGCTGCACCTGGCCGGCTTCGCCTGGGGCGACTGCTCGCTGTCCAACACGCTGTTCCGGCGCGACGCGGGAGCCTACGCCGCGTATCTGGTGGACGCCGAGACCGGTGAACTCCATCCGCGGCTCAGCACCGGCCAGCGGGACTACGACCTCGATCTGGCCCGGGTGAACATCAGCGGCGAACTGCTCGACCTGGAGGCGGCCGGCGCCCTGCACCCCTCGGTGGACCCGGTCGAGTTCGGCCGGGAGATCTGCGCGCGCTACCAGGGCCTGTGGGAGGAGCTGACCCGCACCTCCGTCTACCCGGCCGGCAAGTACCACTACATCGACCGCCGCATACGGCGCCTGAACGACCTCGGTTTCGACGTCGCCGAGATGCAGATCGCGAGCTCCTCCAACGGCGACACCGTCACCTTCGTCCCCAAGGTCGTCGACGCGGGCCACCACCAGCGCCAGCTCCTGCGGCTGACCGGCCTCGACACCGAGGAGAACCAGGCCCGCAGACTCCTGAACGACCTGGAGAGCTGGATGGCCACCCAGGACGACTACGCGCCGGGCTCCGCCGCCCCCGGCACCCGGCCCGGAGGGCATCCGCACCCCGCCCGCCCCGAGGTGCTCGCCCACCGCTGGGTGCGGGACGTGTTCCGGCCCGCGGTCCGGGCGGTGCCCCAGGACCTCCGCGGCTCCATGGAGCCGGCCGAGCTGTACCACGAGCTCCTCGAACACCGCTGGTTCCTGTCCGAGCGTGCCCAGCACGACATCGGCCTGGACGCGGCCGTGAAGGACTACGTCACGAACATCCTCCCGAAGGCCCGCGACCCCCTGCCCGCCCCCGCGGACGCCCCGGAGGCGCCCGGCGGGTATCCGGTTCCCGAGCAAAGGTGACCGATCGTACATACGATTGGCTCTGTACCGGCCCCGCAGCGCCCCGGCGTCCGCTCGGCCGGAACGCAACTGACCTGCTCGGGGTGGGAGAGGTATGACCCAGGCCGCCAGTCCGGCGCGGACCGTCATTCTGACCGTCGACGACGACCCCGGGGTCTCGCGAGCCGTCGCCCGTGACCTCCGGCGCCGCTACGGCGAGGGGCACCGGATCGTGCGCGCGGAGTCCGGGGACGCCGCGCTGGAGGCCCTGCGCGAGCTGAAGCTGCGCGGTGACCAGGTGGCGGTGATCCTCGCCGACTACCGCATGCCGCAGATGAACGGCATCGAGTTCCTGGAGCAGGCCCTCGACGTGTACCCCGGCGCACGCCGGGTGCTGCTGACCGCGTACGCGGACACCAACGCGGCCATCGACGCGATCAACGTGATCGACCTCGACCACTACCTGCTCAAGCCCTGGGATCCGCCGGAGGAGAAGCTCTATCCGGTCGTCGACGACCTCCTGGACGCCTGGCGGGCCAGCGACTACCGGCCCGTGGGTGCCTGCAAGGTGGTCGGGCACCGCTGGTCGGCCCGCTCCTCGGGCGTGCGGGAGTTCCTGGCCCGCAACCAGGTGCCGTACCGGTGGTACTCGTCCGACACCCCCGAGGGGCAGCGGCTGCTGAGCGCCGCCGGGCAGGACGGCGACCGGCTGCCGCTGGTGGTCACCCCGGACGGCACCCCGCTCGTCGAGCCCGAGGATCCGGAGATCGCGGCGCACGTGGGACTCGCCACGACGCCCACCTCGGAGTTCTACGACCTCGTCGTGATCGGCGGGGGACCGGCCGGACTCGGCGCCGCTGTGTACGGGGCGTCCGAGGGGCTGCGCACCGTACTCGTGGAACGCTCCGCGACCGGCGGACAGGCGGGCCAGAGTTCACGGATCGAGAACTATCTCGGCTTCCCCGACGGCGTCTCCGGGGGACAGCTCACCGACCGGGCGCGGCGGCAGGCGGCCAAGTTCGGCGCCGAGATCCTCACCGCGCGGGAGGTGACCGGACTGGAGGTCACCGGGGCCTCGCGCACCATCCGTTTCTCCGACGGCTCCGCGATCTCCGCGCACGCGGTGATCCTCGCGACCGGAGTGTCGTACCGCCAGCTCCAGGCGCCCGGTCTGGCCGAGCTGACGGGCTGCGGCGTCTTCTACGGCTCGGCGCTGACCGAGGCCGCCGCCTGCCAGGGCCACGACGTGTACATCGTGGGCGGCGCGAACTCGGCCGGCCAGGCGGCGATGTATCTGGCCCGGGGCGCCAAGTCCGTCACCATCCTGGTGCGCGGTTCCTCGCTGTCCGCCTCGATGTCGCACTACCTGATCCAGCAGATCTCCGACGCGCCGAACATCTCGGTGCGCACCGGAACGGTCGTGGAGTCCGCGCACGGCGACGGCCATCTGGAGCAGCTCACCCTGCGCGATGTGGCGAGCGGCCACACCGAACTCGTCGACGCGCAGTGGATGTTCGTGTTCATCGGCGCGGCCCCGCTCACCGACTGGCTGGAGGGCACGGTCCTGCGGGACGCCCGCGGATTCATCGTGGCGGGCCCGGACATGACACCCGACGGGCAGCCGCCCCGCGGCTGGGAGCTCGACCGGCCTCCGTACCACCTGGAAACCAATGTGCCCGGCGTGTTCGTGGCCGGGGACGCCCGCGCCGAGTCGGCGAAGCGGGTCGCGTCCGCGGTCGGAGAGGGAGCCATGGCCGTCATGCTCGTCCACCGTTATCTGGAGCAGTCGTGAGCGGGCGGCCGGTGCCGTGCGACGCGGCCGAACTGAGCACCCTGTTCCTGTTCGAGAAGCTCGACAGCGACCAGTTGGACCGGCTGTGCCGGGAGGGCCGGACCGAGCAGTTCGACCCCGGGCCGGTCTACACCGAGGGTGATCCGGCCACCTGCTTCTACGTGCTCCTCGAAGGCACGCTCGTGATGTCGCGCAGGGTCGGCGCGGATGACGTGGAGATCAACCGGACCTCGCAGCGCGGGGTGTACGCGGGCGCGATGCAGGCGTATCTCAGCGATCCGGGCGACGCGCAGTACAAGGGGTCCGTGCGGGTCACCGAGCCGTCACGGTTCTTCGTGCTGCCCGCGGCGACGTTCGCCGCCATCCTGCGGGACTGGTTCCCGATGGCCGTCCATCTGCTGGAGGGCATGTTCTTCGGCAGCCAGAACGCCCAGCGCACCGTCGGGCAGCGCGAGCGGCTGCTGGCGCTCGGCTCGCTGTCGGCGGGGCTCACGCACGAGCTCAACAACCCTGCCGCGGCGGCCGTGCGGGCCACCTCCTCGCTGCGTGACCGGGTGGCGCACATGCGGCAGAAGCTGGGGATGATCGCCGCGGGACCGTACGCGCGCGACGCTCTGGAGACGCTGGTCGAGATCCAGGAACGGACCGCCGAGCAGGTCGCCAAGGCCACCCCGCTGAGCCCGCTGGAGGCCTCCGACCGGGAGGACGCGCTGGCCGACTGGTTCGACGACCACGACATCGCGGACGGCTGGCAGCTCGCCCCGACGTTCGTGCAGGCGGGTCTCGACACGGACTGGCTGGACCAGGTCGCGGCGGCCGTGGACGGGCCGACCCTCGAAGGCGCGGTCCGGTGGCTGAACTACACGGTCGAGACCGAGCTGCTGATGAACGAGATCGAGGACTCCACCACCCGTATCTCGCATCTCGTGGACGCGGCCAAGCAGTACTCGCAGATGGACCGCGCGCCCTACCAGGTCGCCGACGTGCACGACCTGCTCGACAGCACCCTGATGATGCTCGCCGGCAAGATGGGCTCCGGCATCAAGGTCGTCAAGGAGTACGACCGTGCGCTGCCCCGGATCCCCGCCTATCCGGGCGAGCTGAACCAGGTGTGGACGAACCTCATCGACAACGCCGCCTCCGCGATGGCCGGCGAGGGGACACTGACGGTGCGGACCGCGCCCGACGGCGACCACGTGCTCGTCGAGTTCCGTGACACGGGTCCCGGAGTGCCCGAGGAGATCCGCGACCGGATCTTCGACCCGTTCTTCACCACCAAGCCGGTGGGCGAGGGGACCGGTCTCGGCCTGGACATCTCCTGGCGGATCGTCGTCAACAAGCATCACGGCAGTCTGCTGGTGCAGTCCGTGCCCGGGGACACCCGCTTCCAGGTGCGCCTGCCCCTGACCGCCGCGGAAACCGCCGCGGAATCCTCCGAGGAGCCGTCATGACCACGCCGAACGGAATCGACCCCTCCGCACCGCCGAGCGGAACCGGCTGCACCGAGTGCGACGCCGTCGGCGGATGGTGGTTCCATCTGCGGCGCTGCGCCCAGTGCGGTCACATCGGCTGCTGCGACGACTCCCCGGCCAAACACGCCACCGCGCACGCGCGCGGCACCGGGCATCCGGTCATCCAGAGCTTCGAACCGGGCGAGAACTGGTTCTGGGACTACGACACCTCGGAGCTCTACGAGTCCGGTCCCGACCTCGCTCCCCCGGTGAGCCACCCGCTCGACCAGCCCGCACCCGGCCCCGCTGGGCGTGTTCCGGACAACTGGGCCGAGACCCTGCGCTGAGCCGCTGAGCCCGGGGCCGCAGCCCCTGGCTCCGGCCCTGGCCCCGGCCCCCGCCCTGGGGGCTCAGAGGACCTTGTTGCCGTACATCTCGCCGAGCGGATCGGCGAGGAGTTCGATCCGGGCGCCGTCGGGGTCGCGGAAGTAGATCGACACACCGCTCTCCTCCATGTACTCCACCCCGGCGGCGTCGAGCCGGTCGCGCAGGTCGCGCCAGGTGGCGGGGTCGACCGAGATGGCGAGGTGGTGCAGTCCGCCGAGCACCTCCGCGTAGGGCCCTACGTCGAGGCCGGGGAAGTCGAAGAAGGCGAGCAGGTTGCCGTTGCCGAGATCGAAGAAGAAGTGGGTCGAGCCCTTGTAGTCCCGGTTCTCGATCATCTCGGTCAGGGGGAAACCCAGGACGCCCTGGTAGAACCGTACGGTCCGCTCCACGTCCGCGGAGAGCAGCGCGACATGGTGCACGCCGCGGGCCGTGCTCCGCGCCCTCTCCGGATTCAGATGGGCGTCCCTGATCCGCTGACGCTCCGCTTCGATCGCCGCCAGGTCCGTCGCGCCCATCGAAAGCTCCTCACCGAGAACCGGTACCGCATTCAGTACCGAATACAACCACTTCCCCACCGTACGGCGACCGGTGTTCGCCCGTGTCCGTCCGCCGGGATGCGCGGCGCGGCCGGAAGGACGATCCTGGATACATGTCCGGACGCGCTCCTTTGGTTGTGCATCCGGCCCTGGATACCAGTGGCCGTGAGGTGACCGCGCGGGGCGAGGACCTCGGCGTGGCGTTCTCGGACGAGGATCTTCTGGAGTTCCTCGGCCGGGCGGGACTACCGGACGCGGAGGATCTGCTGGACGATCCCGCGTGGGTGAAGTGGCGCGGAGGCCAGGCGCACTTCTACGGGACCGGATAGGTCTCCCGATTCCGTGGGTGGCCGGGTCTACTCGCCGGCCGGCGGTGCCAGGACGGCGAGTGTCCCGTTGGCCTGGCGCAGCGCCAGTTCCAGGGAGACCACGGGGTGCAGGACGCCCGTCCCGTCCGGCGGCACGATCCACTCCAGCGGTCCCGCCGAACGGTACGGCGGCGGTACGGCGACCCACGATCCCCTGCCGAGGTGGCGGAGCCCCGAACCCTCCCACCGGCTCTCGGGGTCGGGCGGCAGGAAGAATCCCACGCGCTGCGCCGCGCAGTCGACCAGCGTGGGCCCCGGTACCTGGACCGGGTCGGACCACAGGATGTCGAGGGCGAGCAGGCCGAGCTGTTCGGGCACGCTCAGCACGTCCCAGTAGCGCCCGGCCTCCAGAAGCACACCACCGCTCCCCTGGTCCCACTGGCGTTTGCACGCCCTCGGATTCATGGCGGCCGCCGCCAGCCACTCCACGCTCCGCGTCCACATCAGGTTCGTCATGCATCACCCCGGAGTCGGCTCCGGTTCCCTCGGCTCGGCAGGGCACGCGGGAGGCGTGGGCGGAAGAGCCCGCGTCCGCCCGTCAGGACCTCGGCATATGCATGGTGGTGGATATCTCTACGTGGCGGAAGGGGTGGCGAGCCGTGGCGTTTCCCGGGTACCGGTTGACGGCTGTCGCGACGGCGCCCGGAGGGACTCCAGGGAGCGGATGTGGAGCGGGGTCGTGTGCCAGCGGGCGGTGAAGGTGCGGCCGGCAAGGACGCACTCCACGGTCAGCCGGTGCGGGGTCTCCAGGAAGAGCACGTCGACGCGCAGGGTGCCCGGGGCGGTCCAGCCGCCGCTCACCGCCAGCGGCGTCGGGCCGGGACCGACGCTCCAGCCGGTTCCTCCGAGCCGCAGCTCGAGTCGCCGGTCCCCCTCGGCCAGGGTGACGCGGGCGCCCTGGTCGTCCTCGGCGACGGTCACGCCCGTCAGTGTCCGCTGGGCCGTGCAGACGCCTCCCTCGGGAACGAACCCCGCCCGCGACCAGACGCCCCGGGGCTCCACGGGCCCGGCCGCGGCCTCGACGGGCGGCAGGGCGAGCCGGGCGAGCCGTCGGCGCAGCGCCTCGTCGCGCTCGCCCGCGGCCGGCAGCGGTGCCGTCCCGAACGCGGGCAGCAGATGCCGCCACATCAGGTCCAGCAGTTCCTGCATCCGGTCGGTCGCCGCGGTCGTCGCGATCACGGCGTCGTGTTCGGGCAGTACGACGCAGAACTGTCCGAACGCCCCGTCGCCGCGGTATCCGTGCCGTCCCCGCCAGAACTGGAGTCCGTAGCCCTGCTGCCAGTCCGACCGGGCGCCCTCGGGGGTACCGTCCGCGGTCGCGACGTGCGCGCGGGTCGCCTCCGCGATCCAGGAGGCCGGCAAGAGCCGCCGCCCCTCCCAGACGCCCTCGTCCAGATAGAGCTGGCCGAGCCGGGCGACGGCGTCGGTCGCGGCGTGCAGCCCGCTGAAGCCGATCTCCCGGCCGGCCCGGTTGCGGGTCCAGTCGGTCTCACCGATGCCCAGCGGGTCGAACAGGCGGGGCCTCAGGTAGCCGGTCAGCGACAGACCGGTCACGCGCTGGAGGATCGTGGCGAGCGTGTAGGTGGCGGACTGGTTGTACGCGAAGACGGTGCCGGGGTCGCGGTCCGGCGGGATCAGCAGGAAGCCGCGTACCGTCTCGGTCCGGTCGAGCCGGAGCGCGTCGGCCCAGGTCTCGGTGAGATGGCCGCTGGCCATGGCCGCGACGTGCCGGACGAGCATCGCGCGGCTGCGCGGACCGGTGATGTCGGCCGCGAACTCGGGGAAGTACGAGATCACGGGCCGGTCGAGGTCCAACAGGCCCTCGGCCACGGCGAATCCGGCGGCCGTGGAGGTGAAACTCTTGCTGAGCGAGTAGAGGAGCTGGAGACGATCCGGCGTGTACGGCGCCCACCAGCCGGAGGCGACGAGGTGCCCGTGGCGCAGGATCATCAGGCTGTGCGGTTCGATGTCCGGGTCGGCCTCGACGGCGTCGAGGAACGCGGTGATGCCCGAGGCGTCGACTCCCTGCTCGGCGGGCGGGCTCTGGGGCAGCGGTCGGACACTCATACGGACGGCCTCCGGACGGCTCGGGCGGCGGGCGACGACTGGACACGACGGTCGGGGAGCATTGCGTGCATCTGGCATCTTTCCCGGGCGGCCCGCCGGTGTCCATGTCCCGACGGCACCGGCACTCACCAGTTCCAAGCCACGCTTCAACTCCGTCTACTTAAAGGCGAGTTGGCGTTCGGTGCGCACTTCGGAGCACGGTCCCGGCCAAACGTCCGGTCGGTGAAACGGTGGGAAACAGGGGCCTGAACTGTTCGTACGGGCGCGCGACGGCCGGACGTCCGGGTAAAAACACTCATCTCCAGCCGTCTCCCGTTGAACACTCTTCGTCACATCCCGCGTACTTCTGGGAAAGACGAATGTCCGGTACACGACGAAGGATGACGATGGCCAAGGCGCATGACTCCGCGGGCGAGTTGATCGCCGGGAGATACCGGCTGCTCGACGTGTTCCTGCGCGAGGAGGGCCAGGTCCTGTGGCACGGCGAGGACACCGCCTTCGGACGGCCCGTCGTCCTGACCCGGTCGCGTGCCGCCGGACAAGGAGGCGAGGGGACGCCGGAGCCCGCCGCCGACCGGATCCTGCGTACGGCCGAGATCCTCGGGCCGGCCTGTCACGGAGGGGTGGCCGCGGTCCTCGACGTGGTCGAGGAGCCGGGCTTCCTGTGGACCGTCACGGAGCGGCCTCCGGGTGCCCCGCTGTCCGAACTCCTCCTGCACGGTCCCGTCGATCATGTGCGGGCTGCCGGAATCGGGCTCGGGGTCCTCGATGTCCTCACCGCCGCGCACGGCGAGGGAGTCGTGCACCGCGAACTCGGCCCGAGCCAGGTGTGGTCCGACGAGCACGGCACGGTCACCGTGACCGGGTTCGGCCTGACGGCGTCCGCCGACGCGCCCCGCGTCACCGCTCCCTCGTATGCCTCCCCCGAACAGGCCCGCGGCGAGGGCGGCGCACCCGCGGCCGATCTCTGGGCGCTGGGCGCGATGATGTACGCGCTGGTCGAGGGGCGGCCGGCCGTACGGGACCGGGGCGAGGCGGAGGCCACGCTCCGGGCGGTGGACCGGCTGCCGGTCAGGGCCCCGCGCGGCGCGGGCCCGCTCGCTCCCGCCATCCTGGGCCTGCTGCGCTGGGACCCCGTGGAGCGGGTGCCCGAGGCTGTCGTGCGGGAGTCGCTGACGCGCATCCTCCGGCAGAACTTCGAGGAGGTCACGCCGCCGGAGCCGCTGCCCGATCTCCTCGATCCCGCCGGGGACCACCGCGACGGGCGTGCGGAGGGCGAGGGCAAGGGGCATCCGGGGCGCAGCCGCGGAGGCCTGCCCGTGGGCCGGCCGGTTCTGCTGGGCACGGCCCTCGCCGTCACGGTCGCCGGTGCCCTGGTGTTCGCCTCGATGGGCGGACCGCCGGACGGGGACGACACCTCCGCGTCCGGCCCGGCGGCGTCCCGGACTGCCACGCGCGCGCCGTCCGCGGCCCCCACCGGTGCCGGCGCGCCCGCCGGCCGGGAGACGCCCACGGCGTCCGCGAAGCCGTCCCCCTCCCCCTCCCCCTCGGCCACCGCCGGCGCGAACCTGCCGTCCGGCTTCTCCCTCTACCGGGCGCCCCAGGGCTTCGCCGTCGCCCTGCCGTCGGGCTGGAAACCCGTGGAGACACAGTCCTCCGACGATCTCGCCTACCGGGTGACGTTCGGGGCGAGCGGCGATCCGCGCACCCTGGCCGTCACCTACAGCACCCAGCTCGGGCCGGACCCGGTCGCCGTCTGGAGCGACCTGGAACCGTCCCTGCGCGCCGTGTCCACCGGATACGAACGGGTGGGCGCCATCCGGCCGGTGACCTATCGCGGCATGAAGGGCGCCGACATGGAGTGGTACTCCGTGTCCCAGGGCGTACGAGTGCGCACCCTCGGCCGCGGTTTCCTCATCGGCGGACACCGGGGCTTCTCGCTGCGCTGGACGACCCCGGCGGACGACTGGGACACCGCCGCCAACCGGCAGGCGCTGAAAGCCTTCCTCGACTCCTTCCGGACCGGCACGTAGTGCGGCTCGTCACCGAGCTCTCATGTCAGTGTCCTTCCGGAATACGGAGGCCGGACCTTCGCTGCGCCAGCCACACGGCGACCTCGTCGGCGATGGGCTGTCCGGTCTCCAGTTCGATGAAGCCGAACTGGCCTCCCTGGTTGCACTCCAGGAACCACCAGATGCCGTCCGCGTCCTCGGCGAAGTCGAAGGCCGCGTAGGCGAGTCCGGTGAAGGCCAGGTAGTCGTGGACCGAACGGGCGATGCGGTGGGGCACCGGCGTGGGTTCCCAGCCGTTGTCCGCCTCGCCGAACCGGCCGTCGACCTGACCGGGCTCGGCGGCCTTGCGGGCGGCGAACAGCCGGGTGCCGATGCCGGTGAGCCGGATGTCGGCACGTCGGGGAATGTAGCGCTGGAGCAGGGCGGGACCGGCCGCCACGCCGGAGAAGTCCGTACCGGGTCCGACCAGCGTGGTGGGCAGGGCCGCCGGAGGCTCACCCGGCGGCGGCCCCGAGGCCGACTTCACCACCACGTCCCCGTGCTCCTCCACGAACTGCTGTGCCACCCGGGGAGCGGTCGTGATGACGGTGGGCGGCACGGCGAACCCGCTGCTGTGCGCCACCCTGAGCTGCCAGGGCTTGTGCCGGGCCTGGTCGGCACGGCGCGGGTGGTTCATCCAGCGGGTCGAGGCGGAGTAGAGCATGCCGAACAGGGCCTGCCTGGTCTCGGCGGTGAGCCACGCGGAGGGTTCCGCGGCATGGGCCGCGGGCTCGCCCGGCCTGCGCACCCACACGGAACGCAGGCCTCCCATGCTGAGCACATGGCCGTTGACCGACAGATAGCCGTCGAAGTCACCGTGGGCGTAGTCGGCCGACAGCACCGCCTTGCCGGGCACGTCGGCGGGATCGAGGCGCACCATGGGCACACCGCGCTCATGCAGTCTGGCCACCACCATGTCGGCGGTGACGTCCTGTTCGGCCGTGAGTATGAGAACCGTCATGCGCGCGGCATCCGTCAGTCGTCGAAGTGCGTCTGAGAACCGGCCGTCGAGGTCGTGGTGCCGGCCGCCATCAGCAGCGCGCGGTCACTGACGGCCGGACGGCCGTCGGGCAGCACGTTCAGTTGCAGGGACACGTCGAAGTGGTACGGGGGTACAGCGGCCGACTGCCCTGAGGGCCGGGCGTAGTTGAGAGTGAACGGTCGCACGAAAGATCCTCCCGCGGTCGCGCGATGGCCAATACACACCCGTACGTGACACAGCCGTAAGGAATTCATCACTTTCTGCCACATCGGGGTGAAGGTCATCACATCGCGTCGTTTCTGGCTTGCACATTTCGGATTTACTGGGGTGTCCGCTGCGGTCGCGGTCTCCGCGTGTCTCCTTGGTTCCACGCAGACCTTAGGCCATAGCTTCATCCTCCGTGACATCAACGCCCCACCACCCCAGGAGAGTTCCCGGTGACCGCAGCCATCACCTCGTCAGAAGACGGCGCCACGCAGACCGGGGTTCCCGGCCTCATCGAGCGCGACGCGCATGACTTCGGCGCCTACGCGCGGAACGGCGGCTGGGCCTTCGCACTGAAGGTGGCGCGCAGTGTCCGTCCGGGCGGACAGTCCGCCGAGGACACGCAGAAGGTGTCCGCGAAGGAGTTCGCGGAGCTGGCCGGCTGCTCGCCCGAGCGGGTCATGCGCTACTACAAGGCCTGGGACAGGGCCGCCGACGACGGCCTGGTCCCCCATTTCGAGGCCCTGCTGCCCGGCGCGGACGTCGAACTGCCGGACGGGGACGCCTGGTCGGCCTACTACACCGCGCGCTCCAGCGCCTCTTCGGAGCGCGGCGCCGCCATCACCGAGGCCGCCGAGGCCGAGGGCATCCGTCCCACCAAGGCCCTGGAGGTGGCCGAGAACCCGACCGCGCTGCGGGCCGCGATCCTCGCCGACCCCTCCACGGCGAAGGCGGCGCGGGCCGCACTCCTCGACCGGGTGAAGGAAGACCCGGCGCTCCAGACCGAGTTGGCCCGCGACATCGCCCGCACGGACGAGCTGAAGAAGGCGGTGGCCATCGAGAACAGGGCGGCCGACCGCATCGGCTACGTGCGCCAGATCGCGGAGAAGGGCCAGATCAGGACGCCGGCCGGACAGACGCTTGACGCTCCGGCGGAGCTGCGCTCCGAGGCCGAACGGCATCTGTCCCTCCTCGACGAGCTCGACGAGGGCGAGGACGCGGGAGAGTGGGCCACCGAGGCGTACGACACCATGAAGAACCTCGTCGTCGAGACGGTGGAGGCAGACCCCGAACTGCGCGTCCAGGAACGCCGGACGAAGTTCTACAGCAGCCTTCAGAAGGCCACGAAGGTGTTCGAGGAGCTGACCTTCGACGACGCCGACGACATCTACGAGGACGACATGGTGCAGCGCCTGGAGGAGCTCCAGCAGGCGATCGGGACGGCCATCGCGGCACTGCGCGGGGCGGCCGGCCGGGAGTGAGCGGGCCAAGTGGCCGTGCGGGAACGGGCGTTCCCGCACGGCCGCGCGTCACCGCGGAAGCCCGCCGGGAGCGGCGGCTCCCCTGACGAGCTGTCATATCGACGCCTCCGTACGTCAGTGCGTCTCGGGGCCTGGATCGTCTTCGAGGACGAGGCCGGGTTCGCGATGATGCCGCCACGAGCGCGCACCTGGGACGGCGCGGACAGGCTCCCGTGGTCACGGTGCGGGGACGGTCCCGGCGCCGGATCTCCATCGCCGCGATGTGCCGCCACCGGCCCGGTGAACGGTCCCGGCCGATCTACCGGCCCCACTCCCCCACACGGACCAGTGGTGCGGCGGTGGGGACGCTTCATCCCGTCCGTCCCCTGCCGCGGGGGCGGGGCGTCACGCGTAGTACGCGGTTCGGGCCACGTCTCGCCCCAGGGCGGCGGATGCCTGTACGGACGTCCTGCGCCGCGGCCTCTTCCGGTGCCGCCAGGGCCTTCGGTCTCACCACCGTCCCGGCCGGCCGTACGCACCCCAACGCCTGCACCGCCGTGGTGATCAGCCTGCTCATGGACCGAACGCCCGGTCTGTCCGAGGTTCCGCGCGAGCACAACCCGCACTGCCTTCCGCGTCGCGCTGGTGGCACTGTCCACGCTCAACACCGTGCTCCTCGGCTGGAGCACCGCGGTGCAGGCCCGGCGCGCCCTGTCCATCGCCCGTACCCTCGGTGCCACCCCCGGCCAGGTCGTCACGGCACTCTGTGTCGCACAACTCCTGCCTGCCGTGCCCGGAGTGGCGGCGGGCATGCCGGTCGGGCTCGGCCTGTACTGGCTCTTCGGCACGCAGGTCATGCCCCCGGGACCGTGGCTGCTCACCGCCGCGCTCGCCATCCTGCTGGCCATCGCGATGCTGACCGTGCTCCCCGCATGGGCCCACACCCGCAAGCCCGCAGGGCCGGTCCTCAACGCCGAAACCGCATGACGGGTCCCTTCGACGAACTTCAGTCGGACTCGCCCCGGTACTGGTTCATCAGGTCGACCAGGCTCTGCGGCGCGTCCGGGCCGAAGCAGACGGCGAGGTTCGCGGCTGACTCGGTCGCCGCGTTCTCGGAGCGCGGGAAGAGCGCCTCCTCGTACACGGTGAGGGCCTTCTCGGTGTCGCCGGGATGGGCGATGAGCGCGGCGGCCAGTTCGGCGCCGTCGAGCATCGCGAGGTTGGCGCCCTCACCGGCGAAGGGGGACATCAGATGGGCGGCGTCACCGAGCAGGGTGACGCCGGGGACGCGCTCCCAGCGCAGACCGGGCGGCAGGGCGTGGATCGGCCGGGCGACGAGTTCGCCGTCAGCCTCGGCGATGAGGGAGCGCAGGCTCTCGTCCCAGCCGTCGAAGTGCTCCAGGAGGCTCCGCCTGGCCGTCTCGGCGTCGGTGAAGTCGACGGCGCCGGACACCGCCCAGTCGGCGGGCGCGCGCAGGGCCGCGTACACGTGCAGGGAGCCGTCCGGGTCACGGTGGCCCAGCAGGCCCTTCTCCTCGCCCAGCGCGAACAGGACGCCTCCTCCCACGACCTCCGCACCCCGCGGATGACGGGTGTCGGCGTCGAGCAGGTGCATCTCGACGAAGGAGAGGCCGGAGTAGACCGGGGTGGCCTCCGTGACCAGTGGCCGCACCCGCGACCAGGCGCCGTCGGCGCCGATCAGCACGTCGGTGGTGAAGGTGCCTCCGTCGGCGAGGGTCACCTCGTGCCGGCCGTCCCCGAGCGGCCGGGCCGCGGTGACCTTGGAGCCCCAGCGGACGCGGCCCTCGGGCAGCGAGCCGAGCAGGAGGTCGCGCAGGGCACCCCGGGAGACCTCCGGACGCGACTCGTTCTCGCCGGTGTCCTCCATCCGGACGGTGGCGTGCCGGTCGAGGATGCGCATGGCCTCGCCGCCGGCGTGGATGAGCGCGCGGAACCCGTCGTGGAGACCCGCGGCGCGGAGCGCGGCCTGGCCCCCGTCCTCGTGCAGGTCGAGCATGCCGCCCTGGGGCCGGGCCGCCGGTGAGGCGTCCAGGTCGTGGACCACGGCCTCGACGCCGTTCAGATGCAGGACGCGGGCGAGCGTGAGGCCGCCCAGGCCTGCGCCGATCACGGTGATGGGGTGGTGGGTGTTCGTCATGGCGGAGTCTCCTCGGTACATCGATACAGGGGTGTCCGTCGGCTCCCGGTGACGGCGCCGCCGGGTGGTGGCGGCCGTCACCGGGGGACGCTCACGGCGTGTCGGGTGATGCGGTCGCGGTCGGCGCACCGGGCGGGTCGGGGAGAGCGGTGCGCAGGACGCCGTTGATCAGGACGTGGAAGCCCCAGTCCAGGCGGGCCTCGCCCGGACCGGAGAGCAGGTCGGCGGCCCGCTCGGCGATGTGCGGGTGCCGCTCGCGGGAGGCACCGCGGACCGCCGAGTCCAGCGCCGCCCACTCGCCCTCGGTCTCGGTCGCCCCCTTGTCCCCCGCGGCGTGTTCCGCCGCGGTGGCGGTGGCGAACTGGAGCAGCAGGTCGATCGCCCACGCCGCCCGGTCGCCGGGGACACCGCCCCCGTCGAGCAGGGACAGCAGCGCCTCGACCAGGTCCAGGTAGCGCTCGCCGGACGGGCGGGCCACCAGGGCCGAGCGGGCGAGCCCCGGGTGCTCGAACAGCACGGCCGTGTACGAGGTGAGGATCCGCACGAGCCGGTCGCGCCAGTCGCCGTCCGCCCGCGCCGGGCCCAGGTCGACTCCCCCGAGCAGGTCGTCGAGCACGGCCGCGTGCAGTTCGGCGGTATTGCGCACATAGACGTAGAGCGAGGCCGGTCCGGTGTCGAGTTCCTGCGCCAGGCGGCGCATGGTGACGCGCTGAAGTCCTTCGGCGCGCATCAGCGCCACGGCGGTGCCGACGATGCCGTCCCTGGTCAGGGCCGGCTTGGCCGGGCGCTCGCGGCGGCTGGGGCGGGGGGCGGGTTGTCCTGTCACTCCTTCACGATAACGAACATGTTCGTTGCGAACAAGTACGTCACGAACATGTTCGTCACCTCACGGATGTGTACCCGGGTCACAGGCGCGGGTCACCACGGGTGCGTACCCGGGTCACAGGCGCGGGTGAGTACCCGTACTCATGCCACCCTCCCCGGCGCTCCACCACCATGGGGCCACCTGGACGAAGGAGCCCGTCATGCCCGGATCAGCCCTCGCGCCGCCCGGCCCGCACCCCGCCTTCCCCGAGCACGCCCGGCGCAAGGCCCTCCCGGCCGTGCTCCTGGCGGTGGTCGTGACGGGTATGGCGCTCTCCGCGTGGCACGCGCGCGACCCGATGACCTGGCTGCTGGAGACCGTGTGGGTGCTCGTGGGGCTGCCGCTGGTGGTACTCGGCCGGCGGCGGTTCCCGCTGACGAACCTGCTGTACTGCCTTCTCGCGGCGCACGCGCTGGTGCTCGCGGTGGGCGGCCATTACACCTACGCGCAGGTGCCGTTGGGCGACTGGGCGCGCGACACGTTCGGGCTCGACCGCAATCCGTACGACCGGTTCGGACATCTCATGCAGGGCTTCGTGCCGGCCGTCCTGGTGCGGGAGCTGCTCAGCAGGACGTCACCGCTGCGCGGCAGCCGGTGGCTGGCGCCCCTGACCGTGTGCGCGTGTCTCGCCTTCAGCGCCCTCTTCGAGATGTTCGAGTGGGCGGCCGCGGTGATCGGCGGGCACGGCGCGGACGCCTTTCTGGCGACCCAGGGCGATGTGTGGGACACCCAGTGGGACATGTTCTGCGCGCTGATCGGCGCGACCGTCTCGGTGCTGGTGCTCGGCCGGGTGCACGACCGCCAGCTCGACGCGCTCGCGGCGGCGCGGCCCTCCGGGGGCTGAGACGCGGGAACGGATTGCAGGATCGTGTGGCACCCGACGGCACGGGACCCGGTGACGCCGGACGGTGCGGGACCCGGTGGCACGGGGCTCCAGGGAACCTGGTGCGGTACGACCGCGGGTCCCGCGTCGGTGTCACCAGCGGCTCTCCACCTGCTCCTTGATCCGCCGCTCGTAGAGCTCGTCGATGGCGTCCAGCGTCGCCCGGGACAGTTCCGGCAGCTTCGCGGCCTCCGCGTTGGCGCGGGCCTGTTCGGGCGACCGGGCTCCCGGAATGACGGTGGTGACGCCGGGCTGGGCGACGATCCACCGCAGGGCCAGCTGGGCCGGCGTGTACCCCTCGGGGGCGAGGGCGGAGAACTCGGCCGCCGCCTCCACGCCCGTCGCGAAGTCGACCCCGGAGAAGGTCTCGCCCTGGTCGAAGGCCTCGCCGTGGCGGTTGTACGTCCGGTGGTCGTCGGCGGCGAAGACCGTGTCCTTCGTGTACTTGCCGGAGAGCAGCCCGGAGGCCAGCGGGACCCGCGCGATGATGCCGACGCCCGCCTCCCGGGCCGCCGGCAGAACCTGGCGCAGGGGCTTCATACGGAAGGCGTTGAGGATGATCTGGACGCTCGCCACGTTCGGGCGGGCGATGGCGGCCAGTGCCTCGTCGCACGTCTCGACGCTCACCCCGTACGCCGCGATCCGCTCCTCCTCGACCATGGTGTCGAGGGCGTCGTACACCGCGTCCGAGGAGTACACGGGTGTCGGCGGGCAGTGGAGCTGCACCAGGTCGAGGCGGTCGACCCCGAGGTTGCGGCGGGAACGGTCGTTCCAGGCACGGAAGTTGTCGAGGACGTAGTTCTCCGGGATCTGGTCGACACGGCGGCCCATCTTGGTGGCGACCATGACGTGCATGTCCGGCCGGCCGCGCAGGAAGCCGGCGATGGTCTCCTCGCTCCGCCCGTCGCCGTACACATCGGCGGTGTCGAAGAAGGTCACCCCCGTCTCCGCCGCCGTCTCCAGCACGGCCAGGGCGTCCTTCTCGCTCACCTCGCCCCAGTCGGCCCCCAGTTGCCAGGTGCCCAGACCGATGACGGAAGCATGCTGGCCGGACCTGTCGAATGCGCGCTCGTCCATGGCGCCAGTCTGTCACCTCCCCCGGACCGGACCGGACGTCCCCGCTCCGCGCGTCCTCGCGCGACGCCGGAGCCGTCGAAGGCCGGCGGATCGCGCGCCGAGCGGGCCGGTACCCGTCCGCGCGATGCGTCCGTTGAACGCCATACCGACAGGTCCTGACGGGTCGCGTCACCGCCCGTGTCGCGGACCTCGTCCAGGGCGGACAAGCACACATGACCGGCATGTCGGATAGTGAAGATGCCTGGATCCTCGAGATTGGATCACCATGGACCGCTATCCGCCCATCGCCGACCACGGCCTGGTGGGGGATCTCCAGTGCTCCGCTCTGGTCTCCGCCAAGGGCGTCGTGGACTGGTTCGCCGCCCCGCGCTTCGACTCCCCCAGCATCTTCGCCGCGCTGCTCGACCACGACCGCGGCGGCTTCTTCCGGTTGGCGCCCTCCGGCCCGAAGGGCACCTGGAAGCAGCTCTACTACCCGGACACGGCGGTGCTCGTGACCCGGTTCATGTCACCCGACGGGGTGGGCGAGGTCCTCGACTGGATGCCGCCCGACCGCTCCGGGACCGCTTCCGCCCGGCACCGCCTCGTCCGTACCGTGCGGACGGTGCGGGGAACGATGGAGTTCGCCCTGGAGTGCCGTCCGCGCTTCGACTACGGGCGGGCCGGTCACGAACTCACCGTCGGTCCCGACGGCGCCGCGTTCCGCGGCCCGGGGATCAGCGCGTTCCTCCAGAGCACCTTCCCCCTGGAGCGGGACGGCCGGGACGTCCGCAGCACGGTCACCCTGAAGGCCGGCGAGACGGCGGCGGCCGTGTTCACGGTGGACGGTCCGGACGCCACGGCACCGCCGCCGCCCACCGTGCCAAAGACCGAGGAGAACCTGGCGCGGACCCTCGACTTCTGGCAGGACTGGGTACGGAACTCCAGGTACCGGGGCCGCTGGCCCGACATGGTGCACCGCTCCGCGATCACCCTCAAGCTCCTCACCTACGCGCCCACCGGCGCCCCGGTCGCGGCGGCCACCATGGGACTGCCGGAACAGATCGGCGGCGAACGCAACTGGGACTACCGCTACACCTGGGTACGGGACGGGTCCCTGTCCCTGCGCGCCCTGATCGACCTCGGGTTCGCCGAGGAGGCGACGGCGTTCACCCACTGGCTGCGCGAACGGCTGGTGGAACGCCTGGACCAGGAAGGCGAAGCGCTCCAGATCATGTACCGCGTGGACGGCACGCCCCTGCTGGGCGAGGAGATCCTGGACCACTTCGAGGGCTACCGCGGCTCCTCCCCCGTACGGGTCGGCAACGCCGCCTCCGGCCAGCTCCAGCTCGACATCTACGGCGAGGCCCTCTACGGCATCTCGGAGGGGCGTGAGCTCGTAGTCCAGGCCGACTACGCGGGCTGGAAGGCCGTCTCCCGCACCCTGGACTGGCTCGCCGACAACTGGGACCGCCCGGACGAGGGCATCTGGGAGACCCGCGGCGGACGCAAGGACTTCACGTACAGCCGCGTGATGTGCTGGGCCGCGTTCAACCGCGGTCTGCGGCTGGCCCACGACTGGAGCCGGCCGGCGGACACCGCGCTGTGGACCCGGGCGCGGGACACGATCCTGGAGCAGGTGATGGACCGCGGCTGGAACGAGCGGGAGAAGGCGTACGTCCAGCACTACGACGGCGGCGTCCTGGACGCTTCGCTCCTGCTCATCCCCCGGGTCGGCTTCCTGGGCGCGAAGGACCCGACCTGGCTGTCGACGCTCGACGCGATGGGCCGGACGCTGGTCTCCGACAGCCTCGTCTACCGCTACGACCCCGCCGCCTCCCCGGACGGCCTGCGCGGCTCGGAGGGCACCTTCAGTCTGTGCACCTTCCTGTACGTCGACGCGCTGGCCCGCTCCGGCAGGCTGGCCGAGGCGCGCTACACGTTCGAGAAGATGCATACGTACGCCAACCACGTCGGGCTCTTCGCGGAGGAGGTGGGCCCCAGCGGCGAGCAACTGGGCAACTTCCCCCAGGCGTTCACCCATCTGTCGCTGATCATGGCCGCCACCACGCTCGACGAGTCACTCGACCGGCAACGCGGCTGAACGAAGACGCCGGACCGGCTACACCCGCGCCCCGTGCACATGCTTCGGCTCGGCCAGCAGGCCGTAGATGACCAGCAGGGACACGAGCATCGTGAACACCGACCACCACGGGTAGACCGGCAGGAAGATCATCTGCGCGATCAGGCTGAACGCGGCGAGGCCGATGGCCCCCAGCCGCGCCCCTCTGGAACCCACGAGCACACCGAGACTCAGCACGGCCATGACGATGCCGATGGCGACGAAGATCCAGCCCCAGGCCGTGTAGTTGAGGATCAGCAACCGGTTGCCCTGGGAGTACACCTTCGAGTAGTAGCCGTGGTTGAAGATCGCCACGAAGCCGGTGAGGAGGTTGAACAGGGCGCTGACCATCAGCAGGATTCCGGCGAAGGCCACCCAGTGCGAACGCTCCATCGGCGGTACGAGGTCGTCTGGCTCAGAAGCTTGTCGCTGCATGGGAACCATGAGATCCATCCGGCGGGCGGACCGCAATCCGCACTGGACCGTTGGTGTCGGAGGGGCCGGGCAGCTCGCCAAACCGCGCCGGGACGCCGGCCAGGGCCGGACGGGGCGCCGTCAGTCCGCCCGCACCGGGTCCCGTGTACGGGCGGGACCGAGCAGGATCGCGGTGTCCCGGGCCTCCGGCACCGGGGTGCGGGTGTCGGTGACCGGATCCAGCCGGCCGTCGGGACGCACGAGGAACAGCAGCGCGTGTCCGTCCGGGATACCGTTCCCGGCCGGGCCGGAGACGATCCGGGCGCCGCCCTCGTAGCGACGGGCCAGTTCCGGTCTGCTCAGTCCGGCCCCGAACAGGGTGTCCCCGGTCGTGTAGGGGGCCACCACGCCATGGCTCAGGCCGGGCGGCCCCAGCCGGTGCACGAACCCGTCCACCGCGCCGCGCAGGGTCTCCGAGGCCAGCGCGTTGAAGTCGTCCTCCTCGGTGAGCAGCAGAACGCCGGTGATGCCTTCGAGCTCGGCTCCCTCGCCGGTGGCCGCTGCCAGCAGCTCACCCGGCGCCAGGTGCAGTCCGGCGCCCCGGATCAGGTCGCGCTGCTCCTCCCGTCCGGCCCACATCAGCACGTCCAGGCCGGCGGAGCGCAGCGCGCGGCCCAGGTCGATCGCCCAGGGGTCGCCGCCCACGAGCAGTGGGCGGGCCCGGGCCGGGCGCAGCACGCCGAGGCGCCGGGCCACGGGGTGCGCGCTCAGCCCGTACAGCGTCACCGTGGCGACGATCACCAGGAAGGTGGCGGGCAGGATCTTCTGGGCGCCCCCGACGTGGTCGGCGACGAGAGTGGCGGAGAAGGTCGAGGCGGTGGACGCGGCGACGATTCCGCGCGGTGCCATCCAGCCGAGGAACGCTCGCTCGCCGCGGGTCAGGTCCGTGCGCACGGTCGACAGCAGCGCGACCAGTGGTCTGACCGCCAGGACCAGGGCGGCGACGAGAGCGAGCGTGGGCAGGATGATGTGCCGCAGGGACGCCGGGGTGACCGTGGCCGAGATCGAGATGAACAGCAGCCCGATGATCAGCGAGACCAGGGTCTCCAGAAAGGGGCGGCGCGCCGGGAGGGAGACGCCCGGCAGATTGGCGAGGGCCATCCCCATCACGACCGCGGCGATGAGCCCGGTGTCGTCCCGGATCGCGTCGCAGAGGGCCGCCATACCCACCGCGGCGGCGAGCTGCGCCGTCGTCCCCAGCACCTCGCCCAGGTGCAGCCGGCCGAGGAGGAACCACAGCACGGCGGCGCCCACCGCGCCTCCGATCAGTCCGACGGCCGCACTCGCCGCGAACTGACCGATCTTGCCGGGCAGACCGTTGCTGTCGTCGGCGACGACCGCGTGGAACACGAGCGCGCCGAGGATGCCGCCGACCGGGTCGATCAGCGACCCCTCCCAGATCAGGATGCGCTGGATCCGCTCGGTCGGCCGCACGAAGTGGAGCAGTGGGCCGACGACGGTGGGCCCCGAGACGACGAGGATCACGCCGAGCATGACCGCCGAACTCTTCGACATGCCCAGCAGCGGCACCGCGAGAACGGCGGCGACCCCCCAGGTGATCAGGACGCCCATCCAGATCAGTCGTGCCACGACACGGTGCATGTGTCCGTGCAGCCTGCTGATGTCCAGGCCGAGCCCGGCTTCGTAGAGGATCACCGCGACGGCGAGCGAGACCATCGGGGAGAAGGCGTCCCCGAGCAGTTTGTCGGGATTGACGATGTCGGTCAGCGCGCCCGCGGTGAAGCCGACCGGCAGCAGGACGATCAGGGCGGGGATCCGCAGCCGGCTCGCCACGATCTGGGATCCGACGGCCAGGACGGCGATCAGGCCGAGGCCCTGGAGGATCTGATTCTCCGTCACGGCTGCCTCCCTGCCGGTCGTCGGGGACCGGAGGGTGTCGTCCCGTCCTGGGCATGGCCGCTCGGGACGGCGCCGGTGCCTTCGGCCGCGGACGGGCCCGTCGGCGGCGGACGGGCCGGCTCCGGGCTCGGCGGTCCCCCACCGAGCCAATCACTCCCGCCGGAGGCCGGCGACGGCGGACTCGCCGCGCTCGGCCGTTGGAAGTAGCCGGGTCCCTCGGGCGGAGCAGCCGTCCGGCTCCGGCGCACCGCCGAGAGACGGCGCCGGCCGGGACCCTGAGGCCGTCGCGGAACACGCACGGCGCCCCGGAGGTGCTCCGGGGCGCTGTTCCGCGGCAGCCGCTTCCCTTGCCGCAGGACACGAACCGGCGGTGCCGGTCGGCGCGGTGGCCGGTGGATTTCCGTGTCTCTCCAGGACAGGAGTCACCGACCCGGAACCAGAGTGCCCTGAGAGGCGGGTGAGGCGGGTGTGATTCGCCACCATGTCATCACCTTGTAAGGAACCCCACACGGGGAACGCCGGCCCGGAGCCGGCGCCCGAGAGCACCAGAACGACGGCAAACCGCATCGGACGGCCTGGCGGACAGCCGGGTGGAAAGGAAACGGCCGGCCCCGGGCGCTCGCCGAACGCCCGGCCTACGCCGGGGCGGCGAAAGGTTGGTGTGCGGGGCCGACGGAACCGGGTAACGTCTTTGTCATGTTCTTCCAGACCCGATGTACGAGTGAGAGCGTGATGGACCCCCGCTGACGTCCTTCGACGGCGCCGCCCGTCCCCACCGCTGAATCCGTAGATCACTTCACATCATTACCGGGAGAACCCGTGACCGTGAGCAAGAACATCAACAACCCCGTGGGCATGGGCGGCGGCAAACGCAAGAAGCTGTCCCGCGCCGAACGGCAGAACAACGGTCCGCACCGCAACCTCGACCGCAAGGCCGCGGCCGACCAGAAGGCGGAGCTGGTGCGCAAGATGCGCGAGAAGGCGGCCGCAGCCGAGGGCGCCGGGCAGGCCGGCGACAACACCGCACAGAGCTGACGCTCCGCCGCCGTCGCCTTTGAGGGCGGCAGTCGCGCAGAAGCCTGGTCCGTCCGTCCTTCCGCCGCCGCCCTCAGCAGCTCTTCCACACCGCTCGGCCAGGGCTCGTCCCCAGCCGAGCGGTACGTCCGCGCTTCCGCCGCAGGCCGTTCAGCCGGCAGCCGAAACGTACGACTCGAAGAAGGCGCGTTCCTCGACGGTGAGTGGCGGCCCCTCCAGCGAGGGCAGGACGGGCCCTGCCAGCGTTGCGAGCAGGAGTGAGGGGTGCACCAGCCAGATCGCGTCCTTCCGCAGTGTGGTCACGTCGCACATGGCGGAGGACACCTGGTAGGAGGTGATGGCCACTCTCGTCATGCGGCGCACGTACCGGGTGAGGGCGCGCTCGGCGAAGTTGGGCGGATTTCCCTCCACGTCAGGGAAATGCCTGTCCTGAGACGTACTCATCGCCCAGGCGGCCTCTACCGGCTTCGCCGCGGCCCGCTGGACACGGCGCGCGAGCCCGGGGGCGCCGGCGCCGTCTCGCTGTACTTCCTCTTGAAGCGCCTTCGCTCCCAGCGCAGCCACGGACATGCCCTGGCCGTACACCGGGTTGTACGTGGCGACGGCGTCGCCCAGGACGATGAATGCCTCGGGCCAGATGCGGGCCTTCTCGAAGTAGCGGCGGCCATTTCGCGTGCCCCGGCTCAGGACGACGTCCGTGAGAGGCTCGGCTCCGGCAATGAGCTCGCCCACGATGGGGTGCCGCAGGCTGAGGGCGAACCGCGTGAAGTCCTCAGCGCTGGAGGTGGGCTCGCCGCCCCGTGTCCCACCCAGGCTGACGAGCCACTCGTCGTTCTCGATGGGTACGAGGTTCGCGGAACGGCCAGGTTCTCCGGAGAAGGGATCCGCGTTCACCTGCGTCAGGGGCCAGTCCTCGGCGCCCTTGGGGATGCGATAGCGCCGGCTGGCGTACACGAGCCCGGAGTCGACAACGGATTCCGTGACATCCGTTATGCCGAGATCCTTGAGCCAGTGCACGGCCCGGGACCCACGCCCGCTCACGTCCACGATCAGATCCGCGGACAGATCGCTCTCCTGGCCGTCCTCGTCGCGCAGTCGTACCCCCGTGACCCGTGCCGAGCTCCCCAGCAGTCCCACAACCTGCGTTGTGCGAACCGCGATGTTGTCCTCCTCCAGAACGGCCTCGCGGACCGTCCAGTCCAGCAGGTCCCGGCTGCAGGCGGTCAGCGGGTGACTGTCGCGCCCCCAGCGGCGGAACCATCCCTCGGTGCCGAACGTGAGGAGCGAGGTGGCAGACGAAACACGGGCGCCGGCAGCAGCGAGACGGCTGCCGATGCCCGCGCCCGGTATCAGCGACTCGATCGCATCACGGCCGCTGGGCAGCAGGATGTGGGCGTGTCGGCTCTGCGGGATGCCCTTGCGCGGCCCTGGCCCCTCCGGCAGCGGATAGCGCTCGAGGACGGTCACTTCCTCGACCCTCTGAGACAGGGCCGAGGCTGCCAGCATGCCGGCCAAGCCACCGCCGATGACGACTGCAGTACGCGACATGCTGCTCCTCAAGCCTCAATGACCGGGCGGGACTTCACCGTACGCTCGCGCCTTGTACCGACGACTTCAGATCAAGAAGAAGGCCGGAACTCCCCTGCACACGCCCGTTGTCGGATGGTGCAGCCATCGCGCCGCAGCAGGAGCGGCGGCCCGCCACGACGACCGGGCCCGCACATCGACGCACCTGCTGCCCACCGCGGGGCATCACTCCGGCACGGACGAGTCCGAAGGGGTGGGCGGGTGGTCGGTCGCTCCACGTAAGGCGTCCGTTCGCGTGACAGCGTGGCTCGTGTGAACGAGGACGAGGAGGCCGAAAGGGCACGGAAGGCTCGCACCCGGAGGACCCGACGCGCTGGTCGCCGGGAAGGCATCGACTCGCCGGCCGCCTCGACGACCAGGTCCGCCAACGCGCGTACCGGGAAGCGCCGGCAGCCGGCTCAGCAGCAGCCGAGGCCATCGGGACGGCAGCGATGACCGCCGTCGCGGCCCTTGCTGAGGCCCCCGCCCTGACCTCAGGCACGATTGCCATCGCGATCGGGGACATCGACCTCGTGGTACCGAGGAGCGGGTACGTACCGCGCTCCCCCACCGGACCACGGGTGCTGGACACCGGGCAGCCATCGCTCTTGAGCCTGTCCCGGGCGGTGCGCACGCCGGTCGTCGACGCCGCTGTCCAGTCACGCATTGGCCGGGTGCCACAGCGCTGACCCTGCTCACGGCCGAGCACGTCGAACCGATCAGCTCAGTCCTGGAGTGGCACCCGTCCGAGACGACAAGGCATCGGTATGCGTGCCGTCGCCGCCGCCTGGGTGACCGTGTGCGGTGAGCATGCTCCAAGGCGGGACCGGTATCGCCGATCGAGGAAGCAGGCTCGGAACGCGGACCGTGTTATCCGAAGTTATCCGAAGGCCGCTGCGATGCCACCTACAAGGAAGCACGCGAGGGAGACGCCGGGCCCCAAACACTCCGGGAGCCCGATCGTGATGCGCTTCTCGAAGCCGTGTCCGGCCAGTGGCACGGCGGCGTCGCGGCGGCGCAGCAACTCCTGCGCGACGGTGTCCCGCTTGGCCTTGCCCGTCAGAGGAGCGGCGCCGAGTGCGTCCACCCGCATGCCGCCGTACCCCGACACGACAAGGTCGAGGGCGGACCGCCCTCCCAGCGCCGTGATCAGCTGGTAGGGGACAAGGTAGTGCGTGAACATGTTGTTGACCCGAAGGCGGTGCTGCCCGAACGACACGTAAGGGTTCAGGAACAGCCGCCAGACGAAGTACAGGCCGAACGGCATCGGAGCCAGCGGGAGCAGGCGCGTCATCCACGAGCCGGTCACGGTCGCGTCCTCCTGGAGCGCCACCTCCAATGCCACCATCGCTGCCTGTGCGGTGACGGCCAGCACCACCCTGAGGGTCCTCCTGATTTTGACCACTGAGCCGGTTCTTTCGTCGTGTGCATTCGGACAGTCCTGCCCCGCCCCGGAATCGAGCGCGGCGATAAACCTACTCGGTACTGTCCGGTGGGCCATCCTCACGGTCAGATCGCTGCGAGGGCGACCACGCCGTGGGATTCCACAACCTCGCCGGCCGCGTACCGCCCTGCACGCCATGGAGGCGCCCACCCAGTTCGACGGCCGTCGAGCCGTGCCACTCTCGTTGAGGTGACCGGTCTGCTCCTCCCATTCGGCGAGCCAGGGCCCGAGCGTTCCGGAGGCCTCGGCGCACATCGCGAAGACCTGGTGCGCCGGGACGACCGCATCCGGGTCGGTGAGGCTCTGCGCCCACCAGGCATGCAAGAACTCGCGTACCGGACCCGCGTGCTCGTCGGGCCACTGCTGCCAGCGACCGCGGGCGAAGCAGTACCCCGCCTCTTCCAGCCCTCGCCATGGTTCAACGCGACCGGCGACCAGCGCTGCGGCGAACTGCGGCAGGATGCGGCGCAGCACGGCCGCGTGATCGGTCCAGTCGGTGACCTGCCAGGTCCGGCGCAGGAGATCCGGCTCCAGCTCCACGTCCGGCGTCTTCAGCAGGGACAGCTCCGCCGAACTGCCCCAGTGGCAGGTGCAGTTGGTTTCGTCCGGATGCGCGGTCATACCGCGGAAGGTGACGTTGAGACTGTCCAGGGCGGCGCCGAGACGGCGGCTTGCGGGATGTTCGGTCAGACGCATGATGTGCCCGGCCTTCAAGGACTCCGTACGGCTTCCGCCGATCGAAGATCGTCACGCTACCAGGTGAGGCGTGGTCGGCGCCCGCCACCGTGGCCCGGGCGAGAACCCATGGAGATCTGTCCTGTGCCCGGATTGTTCCGCTGACATCAACAATCATGGACGGCTGCGGTTTTGAGCGACCACAGACGATATTTGTGTGCGCAGTTGAGCCCCGCCAAGGTCCGGTCGGAGCGAACTTACAAGGCGGATGTCGGCGGTTCGAAACCGTCCGCGCCCACCAGTCTCAGGACACGAACAAGGCCCAGGTCAGCCGGTGTGAATCCGGATGCCTGGGCCTTGATCTTTTTCGGCTGCTCGGGGCCGCCGTGCCACTCACGTGCCAGATGGACCGCGCGGAGGCCGCCGCACCTTCCTGATCTGACCGTCCACGTAGTCGGCGATCTGGTGGTCGCGTCCGTTGACGAGGTGCTGATAGACCAGCGCGGCCCGCACCGACGAGTGGCCCATCCGCTGCATCAGCTCACGGGTGGTGGCGCCGCCGGTCGCGGCGAGGGTGTTGCCGGTGTGCCGGAGATCGTGGAAGTGCACGTCACCGAGACCGGTCGAGGCGAGGGTGCGGAGCCAGATCCGCCGGAAGTTGTTCCGCCGCAGGACACCACCGCGGGTCCCGACGAAGACGAGCCCGGTGCGGCCGGCCTCCGCGCGCTCGGCCAGGTGGTGCGCCAGCTCGGGCACGAGCGAGGCCGGGAACGCCACGGTGCGGACACCCGGCCGCGCTCTTGGGCGCCTTGACCGTAAGGCCATCCGTCCGGGTCTCGGCGTACGAGCGACGGACGGAGACAGTACGGGCCTCCAGGCCGACGTCCCGGCGCTGGAGCGCGGCCAGCTCACCGAAGCGGAGCGCGGCGAACGCGGCCAGGAGCACCAGGGCACGGCAGTGAGGCGGGACCGCGTCGGCGAGCCGGTACACCTCGGGCACGGAGAGGAACGGCCGCTCGGTGTGGGTGACCGTCCCCGCACCTTTGACCCGGCACGGATTGCGCTCGATCAGCCCGTCATCCACGGCCGTGCTCATGATGGCCCGGAGGACCTGGTACGCCTTGGAGACGGTGGCCGGCCCGACCCCCGCGTCGAGGAGATCGGTACGCCAGCGCCGTACCTGCGGCGTGGTGATCTCCCGCAGGGGGACCGCGCGGAACGTCGGCAGGATGTGCCGGTTGAGGACGCCCGCGTTGCGCTCACGCGTGGTGGCCGCGTAGTCACGATCCTTGAACCAGGACGCCGCGAAGTCGCCGAACGCGATCTTCACATCAGGGTTCTGGCAATCCGCCGTGCGGACAACGGCACTTGGGAGCTCCCGGGTGGCGTGCTCGAACTCAACGAGACCCCCGAGGCCGGCGTCGCCCGCGAGGTCCTGGAGGAGACGGGCATTCACGTCGAGGTGGACCAGCTCACCGGGGTGTACAAGAACACGACCAGGGGCGTCGTCGCCTTGGTCTTCCGGTGCAAGCCCTCCGGGGGCGCGGAGCGCACGTCCAGCGAATCGACCGCGGTTGACTGGCTCACGCCCGAAGAGGTCAGCGAGCGCATGGCCGAGGTCTTCGCGATCCGGCTCCTAGACGCCTTGGACGGTAACGGCCCGCACGTGCGGAGCCACGATGGCAAGCAGCTGCTGCGCCGCTAAGGTGCCCCGATGACTGCATCAGATGGAACACGGCGGAAGCCGAGGCAGCTGACCGAGCTGGGCGACGTACACGACTTCCTCGACAAGGTCCGCCTACGCCCTGGGATGTGGCTGCCTGGCAGTTCCCTGCAGCATCTCGACTCCATGCTTGTCGGATACCGAGTCGCGTTGGCAGTGCACGGCACCGCAGAGGACTTCGACTTCTGGAACCCTGGCTGCCAGGGGCCATTCGCCGAGTGGCTGTGGAAGCGGCTGGGTCGGCACAGCTCCCTGGGATGGGCAGCTGAGATCGAGCGCGAGGCCGAGGCCTCCAACACACCAGCGGTCGAGCTGTTCTTCAGCCTGCTGGACGAGTACCGCGCTGAGCGCAGCCAGCCTGTCGGATCCCAGCTGATGCTTGACGTTCTGGTCCCAGGTGATGCTTGACGGTGGGCCTAGACAACATGGGAAGCCCCGTGGGGCCTGTTCGCTTTCACGTTACGGACCGGGACGTCGGTCGTGCGCCGCAGCTCGCACACGGCCGCTTCGACCTCGGCAGAGGCCTGATGCGGACACGAGGCCGGCCTGCGGGAACGGTCCGCCAACCCGGCCAGCCCCGAAGCCTCATACCGCGACTTCCACCCGCTGACCGTCTGCCGCGACACCCCAAGCGACGCGGCAACCTCCGTCACCGTCGCACCCGCCAACACGGCCAGGACAGCCCGGTATCTCTGCTCGACAACCGACAACTCCACCAGCGCCAATCCCGGCCTCCCCACACACGCCGCAACGACGCGCACAGAAAAGCCGAACACGGCCACTGTCAACTATCAGCTGGGACCGAACTGTCAAGCGTCTACCGGAACCGGACAGGCCCCACGAGGACGACGTGATTCAAACTTTCTCTACTGGTTCAAGCCCCGGCTTCGCTGCGCGCCGCGCTCCTGCCTTCGGCCCGCTCGCGCGCGCTGCGCCGACGCGCGCCCACATGTGGATAGGGCGGTGGCCATGAGCCGATCACTGCATAGCGCGGCCACGGTCAGAGCAGTGCCTCCGGCGGGGGATCGGCCGGCACCGGGATGGAGGGGGCGCCGTTCCCGACCGCGGGTCCCTTGTGGCGTGCGCGGGGTGCTCTCATCCCGTCCACCGTCGACCCAGGCAAAGCCGAGCAGACGCGGCCCATGGCGTCCAGGTCGTTCGTACAGTAGCGCGCTCCACCTGGACGCCATGGACCACGCCCGCTCCACGGTGTGTGGGTCGACGGCGGACGGGATGAGAGCTGGGGAAGTGGTGGGTTGAGGTGGGGACTACTGCAAACCTGCCACGCTTCGAGCGTCGAGGTCCGAGAAGAAGCGGTCCACGATTTCGCTGTTGGCGACACTTTCGAGAGCCTCGCCGACTACCCGACCAGCCAGCTCCGTGGCCAACGACACGATGTCTCCCCGCAGTTCTGTCTCCGCGATGACGCGATCGGCCGCGAGCCGTGCCTGAGCTTCCACAATCATCGCCTCGCGTTCCCGCAGGCCCGCAGCGCGAATCTCGGCGATCAGTTGCGCGCCCTCCTCCAAAGCCCCCTGGCGCAGGCGCGCCGCCTCGTGTCGGGCCTCAGCCAGCTCCTCGCGATACTTGGCGAGGACTTCATCGGCTTCAGCCGCCAACTGTTCAGCACGTTCAGTCTGGCCCTCGATGGCGTCCTTCCGTTCGCCGAGGACCTTGTTGATGCGCGGTAAGAGAACCTTGGCCATGCAGACGAAGACAACAGCGAAGCTCACCACGCCGAC
This sequence comes from Streptomyces sp. NBC_00328, assembly GCF_036139655.1. Classification (NCBI taxonomy): domain Bacteria; kingdom Bacillati; phylum Actinomycetota; class Actinomycetes; order Kitasatosporales; family Streptomycetaceae; genus Streptomyces; species Streptomyces sp. NBC_00328. The sequence goes on along the minus strand of NZ_CP108013.1, from coordinate 8,787,762 downwards.
CACCGTCGGCGCGAACCCAGGTATAAGAATGCCCATGCCAAGACCATAGGGGAGTAATGATTGCGCTGCGCAGGGCATCAGGTAAGAGTTCGCTCCTATCTGGTGCAGCAGCCATCCCGCTCTCCCATCTGGATCAGCCAAAACTGCTATAGGTCGGAGGGTGCACCCTTCGTGCCCCAACCGTGCCCGATCGAGCGGGGACCAGCGGTGAACCGCGGGCACTCGCGGGCAGCAGGCAACGCAACGGCCCCTGACCGATCTACCTGGTCAGGGGCCGTTCACCAGCGCGGTGGGTGTGGGATTTGAACCCACGGTGACTCGCGCCACGACGGTTTTCAAGACTGCCCCCTGGGCTCACCGCGGCAGATCGAGGTGCGCGAGCAGGCGCAGCACACCGGCGAGGTGATCGAGATCGTGCCACAGGGCAATGACGTCCTCTGGGGCGCGCCGCACAAGCGCCCCGATCTCAGTGACATCGTCGCTGACCTGTCCGCAGTCAAGCTGCGCTGTCGGCGTTTGGCTCATGTCGAACGCGGCTGCAAGGTCGAGGCTCCAGTAGTAATCCACGGGCAACTCGGAGAGGTCCACCTCATGACCGAACCGGCGTTCCGCCTCGTCCAGGAGTACGGAACAGGCGCGCCGGAGATCGGCCATCCTCAGTACGTGTTCGCTCTGCGTCATACACGCGATGATGCCGGAGCACGTCAACGGCCCCAGGGCGTGCCACTCCCGTGCCAGAACGGACGGGGACTCACGGGGAATCGGGGTTCGCCAGGGTGCGTACCGCCCGACGCTGCCCAAGGCAGGGATTCCCAGGTCGCACCTGTGATCGCCCAACCTCGCTCCTAAAGCGGGTGTCGCAGGTTCGAATCCTGCCGGGGGCACAAGGGAAAGCGCCCCGGACCGATCATGGTCCGGGGCCTTTGACATCCACGGGGGCGGTTGGTCACGACTAGGCCGCCGTTTCCTGAAGCGCTTCGGCAAGTGGCCGACCTTAGAGAGACGCGACCGCATCTAGGAGCCGTTCGCGTTCAACTCCGGCCGACGGGTACCCGGACCGGGGTCAGGGTACCGAGGCTGGTTGGTCCGTCAGCGGGACGCCGGGGCCGGGCTCAGCGGCAGTTGGCGGCACTCGTGTAGCTCGCATCGACGAAGCCGTTGGTGTAATCGGTGTGGAAGAAGTACTCGCCATTGTTGACGTTCCGGCCGATGTAGATGCTCCCGTACTGGAGGCTGAAGCCGTTGTCCGTGCTGCCGATGTGCTGGCTGGCCTCACCGAACGTCTTGTTGCCGACGACGCCGTCCGCCTCCGAGGCCCTCAGGTAATGCGCCTGCCACTTCTTCGTAGCGGCCTGGGTCTTGGGTCCGAACTTGCAGTCGACGTCGGACTCGGAGAGGTACCCGTCCTGCCACAGCACAAGCTGCCACAGGCCGGTGGCACCGCTGTTTGCGTGCTGGGTGGTCGACAGGATGCCCTCGTCGGCCCAATCGTCCGTGAAGTTGTCCCAGCCGTTTACGAAGCCCTGCGCGGTGGCTGCCTGGGCGGTCGTCGCCGGACCGGCGACGACCCCGAACGCCAGGGCGGCTGCGGCAAGAGCGGTGACACGGTAGCGGGTCTTCCTGCTGATGTTGTTCATTGCGGTGAGAATCCCCCGATTTAAGGTGAATTGATTCCTAAACAGACACCGGCGCACTGCGTCGTGAATCTTGCAGCCGCCGGAGCTTCTGAACATTAGTACGCAAAGAGGCAGGTCAACTGCCAATCGCTGCACGTCTGTTGGCTAGGTCACTCGCCCGGGGTCCGAGCATCCCAAGCTGAGGTACCAGGTGCGCAGACGCAGACGCAGAGGGGCGGGGCGCGCCCCCGTGGTGCGGGCCGCCCTGGATCGCGGTCGGTCAACTGCGGTCGCCCGCCTTGTCCACCACCGCCGTCGCGACGAGCGAGTCACCGCCGAGGACCTTGCCCTCGCCCGAGACGATCCGCTTGCCCACGATCCGGTAGGTCTGCGGGTCGATCAGCCACTGGTCGTGCATCGATTCACCGGTCCTGGGGTCTTCCCCGCGGCTGTAGTCCAGGGCGATCACCCGGCGTCCGGCGGCGGTGTCGACCAGGTGGCCGGTGACCTTTCCGCCCGGCAGGAGTGCGAGGGCACGGTAGAGAGAGGCCAGGCCCTTGGCCGGCATCACGTCGGCCGACAGCAGGACTCTGATCTCGAAGTAGTCGTTGCGTGCCTGTGAGTCTTCCTTGGAGTCGGCGATGGCGTCCTGCTCGCGCAGCGCCTTCAGCGTCCCCCTGCCGTCGGCCGGCAAGGCGGTGAGGACCCGGTACATCTCACGTGGCGAGCGCTCATCGCCCGCGCCGCCGTTCTCCAGGTGCATCTTGGTGACGTCGAGCGGCCTATCCCCCAGCCGGAAGGCGCCGGCGGAGCCGTCGTAGCGGATCCAGTTCTCCAGATCGCCCATGAATTTGTGGGACTTGTTCGGAGGCTCCTGCGCCGTCTTGGTATAGATCCACTGCTTGGCCGTCGGGACGGTGCCGTTCGGCTGTGTCCGGACCGCGTCGGCTGCCTGCCGCAGGAACTCGGCCGCGCTCACTCCCTTGAAGCGCACGCCCGGCGTGGCCGCGGGCTGCACCGTGCCTCCCGAGCCCTTTCCGCCCACCAGCAGGGTGACGGCGACGGCGACGGCGGTCACCGCGGCCACGACCGCGACGATCGCGAACTCCCACCGCAGCCACAACGCGCGGCGCGACTGCCCGGCCCGCGCGGTCTCGGTGAGCCGGGCCCGTCCCGGTGCGAGCCGGGCCCGGTCAGGGACCGGCACGTGGGCGCGCAGCTCGCGCACTTCGGTCATCTCGTCCATGGCTACGCCACCTCCGCCGCGTCGATCACGAATGCAGGATCGGCACCCAGCGCCGTACGTACCTTGCGTCGCGCCCGGTTGAGCCGCGAACGAACCGTGCCGACCGGTATGCCCAACGCCTCCGCGACCTCCTGGTAGGTGAGTTCGGCCCAGGCGACGAGCAGCAGGACGTGCCGGTCCGGCGCCGACAGTCCCGCGAGGGCGCCGGCCAGCGGGCCCTGCGCCGCGATCCGGCTGTCGGTGTCCTCGATCCAGAACTCGCTCCCGGACGCGGCGAGCGGGTCACAGCCGGTGCGGGCGAGCGCCCTGAGCGCCCGCACCTCGGCGCGGCGCTGCTTGCCGATGAGGTTTCCGGCGATGCCGTACAACCAGGGGCGCGCGTTGGCGCGCGTGCGGTCGTAGCGGGACCGGATCCGGAAAGCGACCAGGAAGGTGTCGGCGGTGATGTCGTCTGCGGCGCTGTCGCCCAGGCGACGGGCCGCGTAGCGGTGGATATCGGGGGCGTAGCGGTCGTAGAGCAGCGCGAACAACTCCGGCTGCTCCAACGACTGCACGACTGTCTCCGCGTCGTCCTCCGTCCGTGTCACAGACGGCGGTGGTCCGCTCACAATGCTTCCCCTGGCTCCTCGGCGAGTGCCTGTCACCTGCTGTTCCCCGATGCGCCCCGAAGAGTTCACGGTTTCGCGAAAGTCGTCGCACCACCGGTGAACACGCGGGCGATCAGAGAATCACCCGCTTCAGCACCTCCCGCACGGAGGGGCTGAGCCTCCGAGGCTCGCCGTGCCTCGCACCGAGGCGTGCGGTCTGCCAACGGGCCACGCATCTGCGGACCAGGCCACACGCCGGCTACTGCACCGTGCGCAGTGAGCGTGTGCGATGCCCTGGAGAAATCCTGGAGATGATCTTGTACCGAAGCCCCGGGGCGTCGACGGAAAACGACGCTCTCCAACGCCGTGACCGGCATATTTGACCTAGAGCACAGGCAAACGATCTTCCAGGTCCTGCTTCGGGACGAAGAGGTCGTGGGTTCAAATCCCGCCACCCCGACACCGGTCGGAGGCCCATTCGCGTGATCGCGAATGGGCCTCTGTCGTGCGTACAGCAGCGGAGTACAGCAACCGCTATGGCTCTCGCCGGCCGCCCTCGGCCGACGGCTCTTCCGCCCCCTCTTGCTGCTTGCGCTTCCCCTTCTTTTCCTTCTTCTGCTTGCTGCCGCCACCCAGCGCCTTGCCGAGCTTGCGGAGCGCCCGGCGGGTGTCGGCCGAGGGCACGTGCGTGTAGACCTCCATCGTGACCGCGATCTCCGAGTGGCGGAGGATCTGCATCGCGATCCGGGGGTGGACGTCAAGCACCCGTCGTCGCTTCGCTCCTCCAGGCGGGCGCGGGCGGCCGGCGGCGCCCGCGCTCATGTCTCCGCCCCGCTCGGCACCGCCGGCCGCCCGTGCCCGTGCCCGTTAAGAGGCAGGCACACAGGGCATGCGGTCAGAACACGTTGTACTGGGGTGAGGCAGGTCGGCTCCACGGCTTTAGATCTCAGTCGAATCAGCCGAAGTCGTTGATCTGGTCGCTCGTTGTAGGGCTGGTGGCCTGCCACTGCTCAGGACTCAGCAGACGTGTCCGCGCGGCCAGACGGCGCAGGGCGGCGATGGCACCTTTGTCGAGTTGGGCCCCGCTGTAGCCGATGTACGCCACGACACCGGGCACCGGCTCCCAGGCCAGCGCGCCGTTGCCGCCGAACGCAGACGTGATGATCGCGGGCTTGCCATTGACGGTCCCTGCCGTCTGAACACGGGCGGCGTACAACTGGTCTTCGAGGCCGCCGCACCGGGCGACGCCGGTGAAGGTCAGGCCGCCTGAGAGCTCGTCTACCTCCCCGGTCTCGGCTGAGCTGTATCGGGCCTCGTGTATGTAGGTCGGGCGTGAGGTGCCCATGGCCGTTACTGAAAGTCCGGGCGGTGATTCGACCTCGGGGCGGCCCGAGGCGACGCTAGTAGCGGCGGCGACAGCGATCAGCTCGGACTGCGGCAAATCTCCTCGGACTCGTGCGTATGAGCCACCGACTGGCCAGGTGATCTCTCGCTCAAGGGTCCTGCCCGAGACGCTGCCGACCAGGACCGGGCGCCCACCTGTCGGCGCAGGTACGGGGAACGTGACCACCGCGCCGTGCAGTCCCAGAGAACCGTCTGAGCGTCGCACGACCACCGTCAACGGGCCCGCGTCCGCTCTGCGATCACGCCTGATCAGCGTGGCACCCTGAGACAGTGGTAAACCTGTGATCACCATGCCAGGGGTTTGTTTTGCCCCGACAGTCGAGTCCGGGCCATCAGGAAAGGCACGGCCGGACGGCGACGCCGACGACGAGCTCACGGGTGCTGCCGGGTCCTGCTCGTCGGGCCCGCTCACGGCCACGATGCCCACCACGAGCGCCGCGGACAGGGCTACGGCTGCGGCCGCAGCGATCAGCCGACGCGGTGGTCTCCAGGGCGGTCGGTCCGAGCCACTGCTGAGTACATCCCCCATGCCCACAGTCTCCCCCGACAGGTTCCGGGCCGTACAGACAGCGGCGTCGTCAGTGCCGGGGAACCACAGGGAATAGCAGGGCCCGTAAAGACCCAAGCTCCCAGGCTGAGGGCTCAGCAGCAGTCGTCACGGGCCTGCCGTTGGGGCTTGCTCTGGTCGAGGCCGCAAGCCAGTAGCGTGGCTGAGGCCGGTGGGGGTACAGCGAGACATACGCGTGCGTGGTCGGTCGGCGCACCCGCCGTCGTGGCTGACTGTCTTCGACTGAGGTCCAGGCGGCGTGTATCGAGGGTGCCGGCCGTCAGTCGCGCGCGGCAAAGCTGGGCCGTCTCTGGGCCGTCCAAGGGTGCTCGATGGTGGCCAAGGACGACCAACAATGACCACCAGGCGCACGAGCCCGCCGCCCCTGAGCAGCAATAACCCAGCTTGCCAAGATCCCCGGCAAGACCCAGGGCAAGAAGAAGTAGCAATAGCGATCATGCCTCCCACCTGCGCATACGGCGCGGGCGGGAGGCATTTTCGTGCGCTGGGACTGCTCTGGGCCCTCAACCCTCCTCGTCCTGCGGTCGGAGAGCCTGGTCTAGAGCCTTACGAGCACGCTCCCGACTGCTGGGCATGAGGTGTGCGTACACCTTTAGGGTTGGGCAGTGAGCCTCTTCCAACCTCATGTTGATGCGTGGTGAAGGACGAGGACGGCCTTCACGACGTCGGTGATCCGGTTGGTGCTGCAGCGGAGCTTGCGGAGCAGACGCCGGCCTTTCAGGACGGCCATGGCCTGCTCGCCGACGCAGCGGATCTCGGCGTGGGTGGTGTTGTGGCACCGCTTCCATCGCTTGGGGCGACGGTCCCGGAACGGGACTCGGATGGGACCGCCGGCCCCCTGATACGCCTTGTCCGCCCAGCACTTCAGCTCTGCAGTGGTGAGCGCGTCGCAGCTTGAACGATTGTCGCCGGCGGACGGATCCAGCGGCGCGGTGCATGGCGGGTACCTCGGAGCCTCAAGGTCGAGTCCGCATTCGGAAGGGTGCACCTGGACCTGTCCCGGGCGGTCATCGAGCATCCGGTGGTCGACATCGAGTTGCAACTCGGCACCGGCAGAGCCAAGATCACGGTGCCTCGCAACGCGATCGTCGACGTCGAGAATCTGCAGACCGGGTGGAAGGGCCTGCTCTACAAGCCCCGGCGGCGTTCCCACCTCAGTGGGCCGAGGATCCGGATCTCCGGGGCTATGGGGCTCGGGCGCTCGAAGATCCGCCACGCGCGGCGTTGAGCCCCCATCCGGTACCAGGACAAGCATCTCGGACACACGCGAGAAGCCGTTTAGGTCATCTACGCAAGGCAGTTCAAGCCGAGTGCCTCTTCGCAACCGCAGGATCTTCTCTGGAACTGGGACCGTGGAGCAGTTCGAAGGAGCAAGCGGCGAATCTGCAGCGCAACCGGTCGGCCGAAGCCGTCGGCCCGCATGATCGACCTGGCGAGGGCGAGGGCGAGGCGTCCGCGTGCCGCCTGAACCAGGTTTCGGCGAGCCCCTGCACGGATGTCCTGCGTGCAGGGGCTCAGCAAGCCAGGGCCTATGGGTGTGTCCGGACCATCCGGCACTCAGAGGTCGGGAGTTCCCGTCAGCGAGGACATCAGGCTGATCATCGTGGGGTTCGCGGCTCCGGAGTAGGCGCGCACCTCGTCCACGGTGCCCTCGAAGTACTCACCGTGGATCGCCGATCGGCCTACCTGAAGGCCGCCCGACGCCGCCCACGAGGTCGTGTCCACGGCGGTGGACGTGTTGGCCAGTTGACCGTTCACGTAAAAGCGAAGCTCATGAGCGGGGGCGTCGAAGACGACGGCCAAGTGGTCGCCCACGCCGTAGGGATCGTCATTGGGCAAAGCCTGTTCCTCGGTGATGACCACTTGCGGAGCATTCGCCTCGTCCTTGGTGGACACCACGACTTCCCACTTCCCGCTTGTCGCCTGGTACCGGATCGCGATGCGGTCGGCGTCAGAGCCAGGAAGTGACAGGACGGTCTGCGTCCTGTTGTCGGCTGCGGCCGGGCGAGCGCGAACGGCGAGGGTGAAACTTCCGTCCCCGCTGACCGGTGCTCCGGATGTCGCTGCCCAGTCGCCGTCGCCGTCGAGCCTGAGATCACTCTGATCAACCAGTGCGGGATCTCCGAAGATGTCCTCGTTGTGGTAGATCCAGGCATCGCCGTTCACGGTCAGTGGCAGGCCTCCCGGCTCCACGTTGGGAGCGATTCCGCCGGGTGCCCCCTCCAAGGGCCAGTAGCCCTCCCGGCTCAGCGGCGTCTCCGCAGCCCGGTAATTGTGTCCCTTGTCGGCCGTGTGGGCGGCACCAGGCGGCGCACCGAGTGTTAACGAGATGGCGACGGCACCTACCGTCACAAAAGCCGCACGATATCTGTTGTACATGGCCCCTCTATTGAAAAAAAATATAGTCAAAGTTCTGACGAGATCTTCCAGTCTCGCTCCTGCGGACGCAAGGAGTTTCAGTTGCCCAGCTCACATGTCCGGCCTCCCTCCGAGGCGGACCGGACATGGCCAGGCGGAGCAACTGCCTAAGCGAGTCGGTACTGCGGCGGCGTACCGCAACCGCTGCACCGCAGCCGACTGCCATGAGCGATCGAGGACTGATCAGCCGGCTCGAGGCGGAGCAGTACAGCCGCGAGGTTTGCGGATACTCGGAGATCGACTACGAGCGCAACAAGGCCAATTGGCTCGGCAGCCAGCCGGAACAGAAGCTCGACCCGGAGACCACGCTCCGCCAACTGGACCAGTTCGAGGCCAAGGCCCACAACCGCGGCATCACGCACACGACGTTCCGCAGGATCACCGAAGCCCTCGGCCTCAGCGGCAAGCAGCGTCAGGACCTCAGAGCACTACTGCTCAGCAGCCGCCCGGAGCAGTACGAAGCCCCACTGTGGCGCATCACGTGAGAGACGATCACAAACTTCCGGCCGCCGCCGACCTGCCCGATCCCCGCTCAACACTCACCCGAACCAACTGGGCCGCGCTCCACCATGCTTACGGGCCGGCCACAGATGTACCCGAGATCCTGGTCGCGCTGCTGGATGCAGATAAGGGCGTGAGGACCAGGGCGCTGGACAACCTGCACGGCATCCTGCACCACCAGGGCACGATCTATGAGGCGACGGTTCCCACAGCCCAGTACGTAGCCACGATCCTGCCCGATCCTCAGACAGCGCTCTCGGTCGACAAGACCCACCGGTCCTTTCCCGGATGCATGCGCGCCGATCTGCTGGCTTGGCTCGGCTCAGTCGCCGACGCGGTTGATGAAGTAGGTCAACGGCTCGGGTTCCCCGTCACTGCCGCGGCATTGTCGCAGGTGGCGCCGGTTGACGCGCTCCGGGCAACCCGCAAGGATGCGCGTCATGGTGCAGCTCAGCGTGCAAGCCTCCCACGGCGGCCAGGTGTTCCTGTTGATCTGGGGAGTGGGCGCGCTGGTCATGGGGTCGGCATTCGCCTCGAAGAAGGGGTCCGACTGGTTTCGTGAAGTGATCGTGTCCGGGCTTCAGGGAAATCCCGTACAGCAGGCCCGTGCGCAGAACTTCGGTGGTCTGCGAGTGATAGCGACTGTGCTTGCCGTTGCAGGCCTGATCGGAATCATGGCAGCCGGCGCCTTGCTGACACGAGGCTAGAACGCAATCCGGCCCCGGCTGCGCTTGTCAAGAGTGCCCGGATTTCTGACACCAGCGACTGACACCAACGAGCGCGAACGGCGATGGACAACGCCGAACTTCCGCGCCCAGCCAACCGAAGCCATGCACAGCCCGACCGGTGTCGACGACTGCTCTTAATCGACCTGATAAAGATGAGGCCACGCCTCAAAGCCTGCGTTCCGGGCGAAGCACCGTCAGCAAGCGATAAACGACGAGCGACACCATGCCGACCACGCTAGGGTCCCGGCCATGCCCTTCGTTGCGCCCGATCCCGATCCCTATGAGGAAGTCATGACGCGAGAGTCCCTCGCTGCCATGATCTACGACCTCTGCGAGGACTTTCAGCGACGAGGCGAGGAGTGGGAGAACCGCACCGTAGAGGACTACCTCGGTGCGCTCGCCTCGTGGATCACAGACTCGCCCGGCTCGTACCGTCACCTCGGCGAAGAGATGCCGCCGAACGGCGACTGGACGTTCTTTGCGCGGGCCCTCAGCGCGGCCGTCATCTACGAGTAGCCGAAGCCGCGCCCCTGCCGTACCCGCCCGCACCGTAGCGTGACGTCATGGATGAACCTCGAATCAAGGTGTTCGGCTCGGCCACCGAGATGACCATTGCAGCCAACGCAGCCGGACTGCGGGATCTTGTGGATCGGCTTTTTGGTCTCGCGGATCCCGAGCTCCGAGATGGCTACCACGAACATCTTGAGGGTCGCGTCAATCTTGAGAGCGGGTCGATCAGCCTGATCTTGGAGCGGGACGACAAGGTCTAGAGCTGCCGTACAGCAGCGAGGTACAGCAACCGTCGCGACCCGAGTCGACCGTCAGCAGCCACATCCGACCGTGTGACCAGCCGAGCAGACCTCAGGGACCGTCGTGCCCATAGTTCGCACCGAGAGGGCTGGGGGCCTCCAGCCGACCACACGATCAAGCTCACGGCGCGTGCCACGACCGTGCCAGAACGGGCGGGGAACACCAGGGAGCGCCCGGGCCGACCACGAACGGTCGGCCCGAGCAGCCCTGCGTGGGCCGGGGCGTCGTGAGGGTACGGCGCCAGCCGACCTTGTCGGTCAGCTACGGGGCGGGGATTTCCCTGATGAGGCGCGAGGACCAGTCGCACCAGATCAGGCCGGGCAGGAAGGGGCCGCCAGCTTCGTCCAGGTGGTCTTCGACGTACGGGATGACCGCGTCACAGACTTCGATGGCCTGGTCGAAGAATTCCGTGTAGTCGGGGTTGTTGTGGTAGCTCCAGCGCGGGTTGTAGGGGGCCTGCCGCTTGAGAATCCGCGTGAGCACGTGGGGCCGGTCGGTGGTCTGCCCGCTGACGAGTTCCCGGGCGTGCTCGATGTCCCCGGGCTTGGTCAGCTTGATGACGAATTCCTCCCGCGTGACGTCGGTCATCACGAAGTACGCGGAGCTCTCGGCGGCGGCGCGGCCGGGCTGCTTGCTGAGGGTGTTGGCCTGAGTGGGCTGCGCCGTGGCGAAGGCCAGCACGCCGACGGCGGCCAGGCCGGCCGCCTTGGTGAGCATGCGTCGCATGAGGGTTCTCTCCTTGGTTACGGGCGTCGTGCACGTCACGACTAGTCACCAATCGGATTGAATCAGTAACATTGAGTAATCGCACTGAGGGCGCGCTCGACTTCGCCGCATATGCCATTAGCCTCATGCCGCCGCCACTCTGGGGCGTCGCCACCGTCCTCGGCACACCTTGACCGTGCGGCACTGGCAAGTTCGCGCTGAGGTGCAGCACACGGCGCCCCACTCGGGCCGTCTCTGGGCCGTCCGAGGGTGCTCAACGACGACCAACGCTGACAGCTAAGTCGCAGGTCGCAGCGTTGATCGATTGCAGGGGTACAGGTCAGAGACCCGGCCCCGCACTTCTTCGGCTACTGAGCGCCTTGACTGGTCAAACCAGACACCGCCCGCGCTGCCACATCCAGGAGCCGGGAGGAAGGAACCACAGATCGCATGGGCAGTCGCATGCGACGATCGTGCCGTGACCACTACCGACCCTTCGTTTCGCCGACGTTTGCTGGTCGAGTCGCTCACTGTGCTGGCCGCTGATCCCTCGGTCCAGGCAGTGCGGCTGGAGAAGTACGGCATCCCCACGGATGAGATCGCCTTGGACTTCGACCACGCCTTCCGTATGTCAGAGCAACTGGTGGAAGAGGGACAACTCAGCCACGATGTGCTGCCCGATCTGCACGGCATAGACGTGGTGTTCAACGAGATGAGCGGTGAGCCGAATGCCGCCAGGTGGGCCGCGGACGCGCTATCCAGCGATGCGGGGTGGATCAAAGTCCGCGAACTGGCCCGCCGGGTCCTCATCGCAGAACTGAGCGAGTGGGGAGCTCCCATGCCGGCCATTTGCGTGATCCGTTGAGGGGCTGTTCGGAGGTCGGGTACACCCTGACGCTGGTGCGGGGAGTCTCGCCCTCAGAGGTGTTCCGGATCGTGGGGGCCGAGCCGCGCGATGTGTGTCAGGGACTCAACGAACTCATCGAGGCGCAGCAGGAGTTCTTGGAAGGTTACGAGGAGTGGCCCGAAGCCTTCCTCGCAGGAGCGTTCACCGCGCAGGGCGAGGGAGGGGACTGGACTCTCGCTCTGGAGTTCGGAGGCGATCTGGGCACGCGACCGGGCCTCATGGAGGCACTCTCCGCCGGGACGCGTGCTGTCTCGCATTCGAGCAACGGGGGGAAGCCCATGGACTTCTTCCACTGGTACGAAGAGGGCGAGTTGCGGACCACTTTCGAGTGGCCCGCGGACAGGACCGGCAGCACTCCCGATGAACTGAACGGCGTGATGACGGAGGTCGGTCTCAATCCGTCGGGGGACGAAGATCCCGACGTCGACAGGAAGACGGCGGTCCTGGCGCTGACAGAGCGCCTCACAGGCGTACGGGTGACCGAGGAGCTACTGGCGCGGGCCGAGTACCAGGTGGGGGAAGTCCCGGAGGAACCCGCCGACGAGTGGCAGAGCATGACCATCGACGTCACGGACGCGTACGGCGAGGGGACGCACATACAGCTGCGACGAGATCAGCTCTGACACACGAGGTACCGCCGGCCACTGACCCCTCCATGTCGCCAGCAAGACCGGCCGAGGGCTCACGTGCCAGGCGCGCCGACACCGCTCCGCCGCGGGTCAGTTGAGCTCTCACAGTAAGGGACCCAAGTTTCCCGACCTGAGAGTGCGAGTTCGATTCTCGTCACCCCTCCAGTCGACTTCGCCCCCTCTAAGATCAACGCGTGAAGCTCACGTGATGTTGGAGGGGGCTGGCAAGCGTGCGTGAGGAGTTGGCCGGGCAGTTGCGGCAGTTACGCGATCTGACCGGGCTGAGTCTGCGGGGGTTGGCCCGTGATGTGCGCGGGAGCAGTTCCTCGCTGTCGCGATATTTCTCCGGGCAGGCCGTTCCGCCTTGGCCGACGGTGGTCGCACTGTGCAAGGCGGCCGGGCGCGACCCGAGGCCGCTGCGTGAGGTGTGGGAGCGGGCCAGGGGCGAGGCACAGCCGAGCGTCACCACCGCACTTGCGCCTGTGCGCAACGATCTGCCGCACGACATCACCGCGTTCACCGGGCGCGGGGAGGAGCTGGCCGCGCTCCTCGGCGCCGCGCGGACCACGACGATGGCGGCGATCGACGGTATGGGCGGGGTGGGCAAGACCGCGCTGGCCGTGCACGGCGCGCATCTGCTGTCCGCCGAATTCCCTGGTGGTCAGCTCTATTTGGACCTGCACGGGTTCACTCCGGGCCGGGAGCCGGTCGAGCCCGCGGAGGCGTTGCGGGTGCTGCTCGCCGCGCTCGGGGTGCCACCCGGCAGGATTCCCGACGGGGTCACCGAACGGGCCGCGCTGTGGCGGTCGGAGCTGGCGGCGCGGCGCGCGATCGTACTGCTGGACAACGCCGCCGACGCCGATCATGTGCGTGAACTGCTGCCCGGCGCCGGGCAGAGCTTCGCTGTGATCACCAGCCGTCGGCGGATGGTGGGGCTGGACGGCGTCCAGCCGATATCGCTGGACGTCTTACCGACCCAGGAGGCGGCGGAGCTGTTCATCGAGTCGGCGGGCGGGGCCCGCCCCGGTGATGTCGGCGAGGTGCTGCGCCGCTGCGGGAACCTGCCGCTGGCCATCAGGGTGGCCGCCGCGCGGCTGCTGCACCGGCCCGCGTGGACCCTCGACACCTTGGTGGAGCGGCTGCGCGAGGGCGAGTTGGCGGTGTCGGACGTGTTCGCGATGTCGCTGCGGCAGCTCGACTCCGCCCAGCGGCGGATGTTCGGGCTGCTGGGGCTCGTACCGGGTGAGGACATCGACGCGTACGGCGCGGCGGCCCTGGCCGGGATCCCGCTGGCCAACGCCCGTTCCCTGCTGGAGGAGCTGGTCGACGTCCATCTGCTGCAGGAGCCGACGGTGGGCCGCTACCGGATGCACGACCTGCTGCGGCAGGCAGCCCGCGCCGAGGACGCCGCGGCGGACCCCGGACCGGCGATCGCCCGGCTGGCCGACTACTACCTGAGCGGCCTGCTGGCCGCGACGGAGGTGATCGAGCTGGTCGTCGTTCCCGTACCGGTCATCGTGTCGCAGCGCCCTCCCGCGCTTCCCGACTTCTCTCATGACAAAGCCCTCGACTGGCTGGACACCGAGTGGGCCGGCATCACCGCGACGCTCTCGCTCGCCGTGGAACTGCGCGTCGACGGACCCGCTGTCGGGCTCGCCCAGTACGCCTTCGTGATCTCCCTCGGACGGCGCGGTGGCATGCCACAGCTGTGCCGTGGGCTGGAGGTCAGCAAACCCGCCGCCGAAGCGCTCGGCGGGCGCCGGACACTCGCCTCCCACCGGTACCTGCTGGGCGCCGCGCTGCTGCGGGTGGGCCGGCTGGAGGAGGCGGTGCCGGAGCTGGCGGCGGCCCGCACGCTGATGGCGGCGGAGGGCGACATCGTCGGCGAGGCCCTGGCCGTCGAGCAGCTGGCGGAGGTCCGGCTGTACGCCGCCGACGCCCGCGGCGCACTCGAACTCCTGCGAGAAGCAGCCGGGCTGGTACCTCCCGGCGAGGGCGCCGTCCGGGTGTACATCGGTGTACGGCTCGGGCGGGCCCTGGTGCTGCTGGGCGAGCACGACAAGGCCCGCGAGGTCGTCGCGGACCTGCTGGAAACCGCGCGCGGGCTGGACCGGCAGAAGGTGCGCATGTGCCTGGACGTGCTCGGCCGGGCGGCGCTCGGTCTGGGCGACGCCCGCACCGCGCTCGACCTGGCGGAGCAGGCCGTCGCGATCAGCCGGGAGACCCGCCACCCGGTCCTGGAGGCCATCAGCCGGACGGACGAGGCCGTGGCCCTGCGCCACCTCGGTGACAGCGAGGAGGCGACGGCCGTGCACGCCGAGGCCATGGTGCTGCTCGAAGAGGCCGGTGAGTCGCATCGGATGGTGCGCAGCCTCCTGCCGTACGCGCAGGCCTGCCTGGCCACGGGCGACCGGGAAGCCGCGGCGCGGCACTTCCGGCAGGCGCTGGAGATCGCCACCGCGCACGGCGTCACCTACCTGGTGCCGACGGCGCGTTCGGGGCTGGCGCGGGTGTCCTGAGGCCGGTCCCGAGAGGTGCCTGCCCTGAGCCCGTCCCAGCGGTGCCCCGGGTGTCCCGTCCCGTCCCGGGACACCCGGAAGGCAGTCGTACGGTGGGGTGACAGCGCAGGTCAACAGGGTGCCGGTGGGGTGCCCACCGTGCCGGACCGCGGTACGTGCCGTCCCGGACGAGCCGCCCGCGCCCAAGCTTCCCGCCATGCACACCACGCCTTCCCTGCTCGCCGAGCTGGACGCGCTGCCCGCCCGGTGGGAGGTACGAGGGGCGCTCGCCGCGCCCGTCGGCGCGGTCGCCGCGCTCCTGCTCTCCGTCGCCGAGGGGCGGGTCGGCGACGACAACCTGCTGGTGCTGGCCAGGGCTTCGGCAGCTCGGCAGGGGGCGATGACCGTCGTGGCCGGCTCCGGCGCCGACGGTTACCGCGTCGAGTACGCCGGGCCGGTGGAGCCGGTGGAGATCCAGGTGGACCGGGCCCGGTCCAGGCTGGCGGTGCAGAGCTGGTACGCCGGTGTGCACACCGTCACCGCCTGCCCCGAAGGCGCCCGGGTGACCCATCGCGTCCACCGGGTGCTCCCCGACCATCAGGGGTTCGCGCCCGGGATCGCCGAGCTCGGCCTGTACACACGCATGTCACGCGATCTGAAGCAGGTCCTGGACGTGATCGCCGACCGGCTCGGCCGCTGACGCATCGCACCCCCTCCACACCCCTCCACTCAATCGACAAGGGAGTACACAGCCATGGCCATGTCCATCGGCCACACCGACCAGCACCACGGCTTCTCCAAGGCGGGACTGCAAAGAGTGCGCGACGTGCTGGCCCGGCATGTCGACTCGGGCAGGATCCCGGGAGTGGTCGCCCTGTTCAGCAGGGGGGACGAGACGCATGTGGAGACCCTCGGGACGATGCGGCACGACGGCGGCGCGCCGATGCGCCGGGACACGATCTTCCGGATGGCGTCGACGTCCAAGCCGGTCTCGATCGCGGCGGCGATGGTCCTGCTCGACGAGTGCCGGCTGCGCCTGGACGACACGGTGGAGGAGTGGCTGCCGGAGCTGGCCGACCGCCAGGTGCTCAGGACGATCGGCAGCCCGGTGGACGACACCGTGCCGGCGCGTCGGCCGATCACCGTACGGGACGTGCTGACCTCCACGTTCGGGCTCGGGATGGATATGACGGTGATCGGTACGCCGATCATGAACGCGGTCTTCGAGCAGGGGATCACGCCCAATGGACCGGTGCCGATGCCCGAGCCGGACGAGTGGATGCGCCGCCTCGGCTCGCTTCCGCTGATGTACCAGCCGGGAGAGCGCTGGCAGTACCAGATCAGCAGCGACCTGGTCGGCGTTCTGGTCTCCCGGGTCACGGGCCGGTCGTTCGAGTCGTTCCTTCGTGAGCGGATCTTCGAGCCGCTGGGCATGAAGGACACCGGGTTCCACGTCCCCGCGGACCAGATCCACCGGCTGCCTCCGCTGTACGCCCCCGACCCGCAGACCGGCGAGTTCCAGGTGTGGGACGAGGCCGCCACGGGACGCCACAGCGCGCCCCCCGCGTTCCAGGGGGGTGGCGGCGGGCTGAACTCCACCGCCGACGACTACCACGCCTACTTCCGGATGCTCCTCGGCCAGGGCGTGCACGGCAGCGAGCGGATCCTGTCCCGGCCCGCCGTCCGGCTGATGACCACCAACCGCCTCACCCCTGAACAGCAGTCCGCGCGGCAGGAGTTGGCCCTCGACAACGTCCACATCTCCTTCGGCCAGGGCCAGCACGGCGGCTGGGGCCTCGGAATGGCCGTGCGGACCTACCAGGGTGACTACGCGCCCGTCGGCCAGTTCGGCTGGGACGGCGGAAGCGGTACGTCGACGTACGCCGACCCTGTCAACGGGATCACGGGCATCCTGCTCACCCAGGTCGGCGCGACCGTCCCGGACGGAATCCGGATCATGCTCGACTTCTGGACCAGGCTCTACCAGGCGATCGACGACTGACGAAGCCGAACCGGCTCCCTCTCCCTCATCGCTTCAGCCCTTCGCCCCGAGGAGACCCACCATGTCCGTCACCCTGACCGGGCAGGACGAGACCACCCTGCGGACCGCCGCCTACGGCTCCGTCACGCTGCTTGCCGCCGCCGGTGCCGTCGACAAGCCTCACAAGATCGCCAAGAACGGCTCCATGGCCCTGGCCTCGGCTACCGGCCTCGTCGGCCACGTGCTCGCCGTGTACCCGGAGGGCAAGGACCTGGCGGGCCGGTCCGCGGCCGAGATCGCCGATCGTGTGCTGCCGGCCCTGACCGCGGCCATGGGCCTGCTGAGCAAGCAGGACCCCGCCGAGGCAGACAACTTCCGCCGCACCGTCCTCGTCGCGGTCGAAGCCGCCCAGGCCCACCAGGGCAAGCCCAGCCCCGTCATGGTCGAGATGACCCGCAAGATCACCGAGGCCCTCGACGCGGGCTGACCGGCCGTCCGCCCGCGCGGGGCGGCCAGAACGGCATGGGCGTGCGACGTGAACGCACGCCCATGCCACCTGGCGCGCCCTTGCAGCCGGCAAAGGCCGATCGCAGGCTTCCGTTCCGGGCAGCGGAGTGAGTCGGCTCCGCTGCCGACCATCGCGCGCACGACCTGTCCGGCCGTTCCAGAACGCCGTGCTCACAGCGGGCTCGTACGGGCGGACAACAGCGGTCGACAAAGGTACGACCCTGCCTGTACTGCTGCCCGGCGGGTCGGCATCCCCGCAGGTCGGAAGTGAAGCGTCCGCCCAAGCGCAGTCGCTTCCCCAGCTGGTCAACGGCGCACCCGATAGCGCAGGTGAAGCACCCGGTTGCCCTGAATCACCACGTCAGGATCCTCCAACAGGTGCTGCGCGTGGACCGACCCGAAGTAGCGCTTGCCGGACCCGAACACGACGGGTACGACGTCCATGCGCACCTCGTCGATCAGGCCCGCGGCAAGCACCTGGCCACCGACGTCGCCGGCGGCGACCTCGACGATGCGGTCACCCGCAAGCTCCTGCGCCTTGGCCATGGCCGCCTCGACGCCGTCGACGAAGTGAAACGGCGCCCCGGGGTCCCAGCCCTCGGGCTCCGGCCGGTGCGTCACGACGACAACGTGGTCGATCCCGCCCGGAGGCTTCCCGTCCCAGCCGTCCGTCAGGTCGAAGACGTGGCGGCCGACGATCGTGACTCCGATCCGGTCCCAGTACGGCCGGGTGTAGTCGTAGGACGTCTGCGACACCTTCAGCGCGCCGCTCTCGTCCAGCGGGACGTCACCGCGGGACAACCAGTCGAACAGCGGTCCGGGCAGGTCATTCTCGTCCGCGACGAAGCCGTCCACCGACACCGAGCTGTACATGACCACCTTGCCCACGGGGCTCTCCTCTGCTTCGGGGTGCCCCAAATTAGCGTGTCGTGAGCTGTCGCTCCGGTAGGAAATCAATCGGCCGGCAGCGGCCGGCCGTCCAGCGCGTGGCCGGGATGTTCGCGCAGGAACCGTCGCCGGACTTCGACGTACCGGGCCGGCGTGAGCCCGGTGAACGCACGGAACTCGTGGCCGAAGCGGGCCCGGTCGAAGTCGCCTGCGCCACCGGCGAGGTCGCACCAGCCGATCGGTCCGGCGGGGTTGATCGCGAACACGGTGGCGACTGAGCGGTAGGTGCGGGCCGGCCGTCAAGAGCACTGGAAGGGCCGCCGAATGCACCGGCTGTGCGGACAGCCGGGCGGCGTCCGTCAACAGCTCTGCCGGTAGCGCCATGTGACGAGCCTTCAAGAAGTGAATCGCCTCACGAAGCGGCGACCTCGCCACATCTCGCCGGTGAACAGGACTGTCACAGAGCCGAGTTCAGGGGCTCTCCGGTCGCCGTCTCTTCAACTCCAGTTGAGGACTGGCCATTTGAGAGAGTTCTTTGCTTCATATCTTGACGTCTTTGGTGCAGACCTTTAGGTTCACCGATCACCACAACTCCATGAATGCATTCAATGTTCACGGACATGAACCCCCCACCAGTTCAGGAGTGTCCAGCATGTCCAGATTCCCCCTGCCCCGGTCCCGAAGAAGATCCGGGCGCCGTCGAACGGCCAGGCTGCTCACGGTGACCGCGCTCATGGCGACGACCGTGTCGGGCCTGACGGCCACCGCGCAGAGCGCCGCCGCCCGGAACGACGCACTCGCGCAGGCGGCCGCGGTGCCGACGGGCTGGGCCACCGTCGTCAACGCGGGCAGCGGCAAGTGTGTCGACGCCCGCGCCGCCGGAACGGCCGACGGCACGGCCGTCCAGCAGTACGCCTGCAACAGCAGCCAGGCCCAGCAGTGGCAGTTCGCCGCCACGTCGGGCGGGTACTCCCAGGTCGACAACCGGGCCGACAGCACCAAGGCCTGGGACGTCACCGACGTCTCGACCGCGGACGGCGCGCCCGTCCAGCTGTGGGCGTACGGCGGCGGCACCAACCAGCAGTGGCAGGCCGTGGCGGAGGCCGGCGGCGCCTACCACTTCGTGAACCGGGGCAGCGGCAAGTGCCTCGACGTTCCGAGCGCCTCCACCGCCGACAGCGTGCAGCTCCAGCAGTACACCTGCAACGGAACGGCGGCCCAGTCCTTCCATGTCAACGCGGTGGACACGCAACAGCCTCCGGGGACACCGAACCTGGGCCCGAACGTCACCGTCTTCGACCCGTCGACCCCGGCCGCGACCATCCAGAGCAGCCTCGACGCGGCCTTCTCCCAGCAGGAGACCAACCAGTTCGGCACCGCCCGGAAGGCCTTCCTCTTCAAGCCCGGCACCTACAGTGCCAACGCGAACGTCGGCTTCTACACCCAGGTCGCGGGTCTGGGCCTCTCCCCCGACGACGTCGACATCCGGGGCTCGGTGCACGCCGAGGCGGACTGGTTCCAGGGCAACGCGACCCAGAACTTCTGGCGTTCGGCGGAGAACCTCTCCGTGACTCCCCCGTCCGGCACGGACCGCTGGGCGGTGTCGCAGGCGGCGCCCTACCGGCGCATGCATCTGCGCGGCAACCTGGCGCTGGACGACGGCGGCTGGTCCAGCGGCGGCTACATGGCCGACACGAAGATCGACGGCCAGGTCAACTCCGGTTCGCAGCAGCAGTGGCTGTCGCGCAACACCGAATGGTCGAACTGGACCGGCTCCAACTGGAACATGGTGTTCGTCGGCGCGAAGAACGCCCCCGCGAACAGTTTCCCGAACCCTCCGTACACGACGGTGGGCCAGACACCGGTCTCCCGCGAGAAGCCCTTCCTGTACGTCGACGCGGCGGGCGCCTGGAAGGTGTTCGTCCCGTCCGTACGCACCAACTCCACCGGCACGACGTGGAGTTCGGGCACTCCCGCGGGCTCGTCCCTGCCGCTGTCCGACTTCTTCGTGGTGAAGCCGGGCGCGACGGCGGCCCAGCTGAACGACGCGCTGGCCCAGGGCAAGAACCTGCTGGTGACGCCGGGCGTCTACCACCTCGACCAGACGCTCAGGGTCACCAGGGCCGACACCGTGATTCTGGGCCTCGGTCTGGCCACCCTCGTCCCCGACAACGGCATCACCGCCATGACGGTCGCCGACGTGAACGGCGTCCGGCTCGCCGGGCTGCTGATCGACGCGGGCACGACCAACTCCGCGCAACTGCTGGAGATGGGACCGAGCGGCTCCTCCGCGGACCACAGCGCGGACCCGAGCTCCCTGCACGACGTGTTCTTCCGCGTCGGCGGCGCGGGCGTCGGCAAGGCCACCACCAGCCTGACCGTCAACAGCGACGACGTCATCGGCGACCACCTGTGGCTGTGGCGCGCGGACCACGGCAGCGGGGTCGGCTGGACCAGCAACACGGCCGACACAGGGCTGGTCGTGAACGGCGACGACGTGACCATGTACGGCCTGTTCGTCGAGCACTACCAGAAGTACCAGACCGTCTGGAACGGCAACGGCGGCCGCACGTACTTCTACCAGAACGAGATGCCCTACGACCCGCCCAGCCAGGCGGCGTGGATGAACGGATCGACGCAGGGCTACGCCGCCTACAAGGTCGCGCCCTCCGTGACCAGCCATGAGGTGTACGGCTTCGGCAGCTACTGCTACTTCAACGTCAACCCCGCCGTCGCCGCGGAGCACGCCATCGAGGCGCCCGTCAACGCCAACGTGCGTTTCAAGGACATGGTGACCGTCTCCCTCGGCGGTACCGGCACCATCCGGCACGTCGTCAACGACCGGGGCGGTCCTTCCAACTCCGCCACCAACGTCGCCGACCTCGTCAGCTACCCGTGACCACCACCCCTGACACGTACGGGAAAGGAGAACCGGATGCGCATCAGCCAGTCCCCACCGGCGCGCGGTGTCCTGCGGGTCCTCGTCCTGCTGGCGACCCTGCTCGGCCTCGCCGCGCCGCCGGCCGCGCACGCGAGCGCCACGGCGGCCCCGTTCAAGGTGCTCGCCCTCTACAACGGCACCTGGGACGCGGCCCACATCAGTTTCGTCCACGAGGCCAACGACTGGTTCCCGAAGCAGGCCGCGGCGAACGGCTTCACCTACACGGCCAGCAACAACTGGGACCTGCTCGGCAACGGGGGCGTGAACGCGTACCAAGTCGTCCTGTTCCTCGACGACCTGCCGCAGACCGCGGCCCAACGCGCCGGTTTCGAGCAGTACATGCGCGCCGGCGGCGGCTGGATGGGCTTCCACGTCTCCGCCTTCACCACCGACGCGCAGAGCTGGTCCTGGTACCACAACCAGTTCCTGGGCAGCGGGAACTTCAAGTCCAACACCTGGGGGCCGACGACCGCCGTCCTGAAGACCGAGGACCGGACGCATCCCTCCACCGTGAACCTGCCGGCCACGTTCACCTCGTCGGTCAGCGAGTGGTACAGCTGGTCGAACGACCTGAGGCAGAACCCGGACATCCGCGTCCTCGCCTCGGTCGACCCGAGCAGCTTCCCGCTGGGCACGGACCCGAACCAGACCTGGTACAGCGGCTATTACCCGGTTCTGTGGACCAACACGAAGTACCGGATGCTGTACGCGAACTTCGGTCACAACGCGATGGACTACGCGACGAACACCACTCTGTCGTCGACGTTCGCCAGTACGGCCCAGAACCGGTTCCTGCTGGACGGGCTCAAGTGGCTCGGCGGGGCGGACACGCCGGTGCCACCGACGGACCCGATCTCGGAGACCGCCTGGTACTCCCTGGCCGGTTCGGGCAACGGCGCCTGTGTGGACGCCCGTTCGGCCGCCACGGCGAACGGGACCGCGGTCCAGCAGTACACCTGCAACGGCACACAGGCGCAGCAGTTCCAGTTCCGTTCGACGGACAGCGGCTACACGCGGATCGCGCTGCGGCTGAATCCTCAGCAGGTCGTCGATGTCACCGACCGCTCGACGGCCGACAACGCGCCGCTGCAACTGTGGAGTTGGTCGAACGGCCAGAACCAGCAGTGGCAGCCGGTGAAGGAGGGCAGCGGGCGCTATCACTTCATCGCCCGTCACAGCGGCAAGTGCCTGAGCGCGGCGGCATCCGCCGCGAACAGCGTGCAGCTCACCCAGCGCGGCTGTGACGGATCGGCCGCCCAGAGCTTCGCGCTCACCGCGCAGCCCTGACCGGTCCGCATCGGGGTGCCTCCGTCGCGCGGCGGCGGAGGCACCCTCGCGGTGCGACCGGACACGCGACCCGGCCCCGTCCGGTGCCTCACACCCTGCGCCACCGTGCCATCGCGAACGAGAACAGCCCGAACAGGACGAGGCCGGCGGCGACGCAGGCCAGCAGCCACGGTCCCATCGGCGTTCCGGCGAAGGACCGCAGCGTGCCGTCCATCCCCTTGGCCTGGTCGGGCCGGTACTCCACGGCGGCCCGGACCGCGAAGGCACCCGCCGCCGCGAACACCACACCGCGCGCGGCCCCGCCGCCGACTCCCGTCGTGTCGACGGCCCCGCGGACCCGCCGCGACATCTCACCGAGCTTGAGGTGCTTGTGGTACTTGCGCATCACGGCCCGTACGGCGATCCAGACGCCCGCGACGACCAGACCCGCCCCGGCGGCACCGACGATCCACTGGCCACCGGGTATGCCCAGCGCCTTGGCCGTGACGTCCTGGGACTGCCGGTCGCCCGAACCGCTGCCGCGCGAGCCGGCCGCGAAGGCCAGCACGGAGTACGCGACGAATCCGTAGAACACGCACCGCCCGGCCGACATCAGGCGCTTGCCCGCCTTGCCGCCGTCCTGTCCGGCGGCGCCGAACAACGCCTCGGACAGCCGCCACAGCGCCATGCCCACGAGCCCGGCGCCGAGAGCCCACAGCAGGGCCGCGCCGAACGGTTTCGCGGCGATCTCCTGAAGGGCGCCGCTCCGGTCCGCCTGCCGCCCGCCGCTGTCGCCGAAGGCGATACGCAGGGCCAGCAGGCCGACCAGGACGTAGATCACCCCACGGGCGACCAGCCCCGCCCGGGCCGCGCCCTCACGCGCTGAGCCGGTCGCCGCACGGCGGGCGCCGATCTCTCCGTCGCGGGCCACCGACCCGGCGTTCACGCGGACCGCGTCTCGTGCGCCGTACTCGAATCCAGCCGCAGCCTCATCTGAACCTCCTGGTCACCGGCCTCCGTGCCCAGCTCGTGCACGGAGAAGGCGGCACCGAGGACCTCCCGCAGACGCTGTGTCGCCTGGGGGCCGCCCTGTGCCTCCACGATCGGCTGCCCCGAAAGTTCCACGACAGGCCCCGCCCTGCCGCTGGGATCACCGGCGGTGTCGAACAGCACGGTCCACACCGTCGGCCTGCCGCTCTCGGACTCGTGGGGCTGGTCCGCCCCTTCCCGGTCCGCGGCGAAGCGGCCGCACAGGACACCGAGCACGCTTTTGGCGTCGGCCGCGGAACAGTCCCCGAGCATCACGTGAACCGTTGACGCGGGCAGTTGTTGCACGCTCATGAAAACCCTCTCCCTCGCGTCGGCGAACAGGCACGCGCGCCCGCGAACGAGCACGTCGTGACAGGTGTGCGAGTACCCCGTGATCCGGCGCGAAACGAGGAACGCACGCATTGGTTGCGTCCATACCGGCCCAGGTCAGAAAGGTCCGTGAGCTATGTTGAGTTCTCGTGGGACATGAAGGAGGCGCATCGGTGCCATCGCCGCAGCAGGCACGCGCCCAGGCATCCGCGATCACCTCGGGAAAGACGGCACCCGAGGCGGGCGTGGCGCCCACGTCCCAGCTCAGGGAGCTCTTCGACGGACCCCGGCTCTCCCCCGGCCAGCGGCGCATCGCCCAGTACCTGATCGAGCACCTCACCGAGGCCGCGTTCCTGTCGATCACCG
Organism: Streptomyces sp. NBC_00328; assembly: GCF_036139655.1. Classification (NCBI taxonomy): domain Bacteria; kingdom Bacillati; phylum Actinomycetota; class Actinomycetes; order Kitasatosporales; family Streptomycetaceae; genus Streptomyces; species Streptomyces sp. NBC_00328. The sequence goes on along the minus strand of NZ_CP108013.1, from coordinate 8,763,837 downwards.
ACCTCGCCGAGCGGGCGGGGGTGAGCCAGCCCTCCGTGACCCGTTTCGCGGCGGCCGTGGGCTTCAGCGGTTACCCCGCCCTGCGCGAGAACCTCCAGGCCCTCGCGCTCAGCACCCTGGGCAGCAGCACACCGGGAACCCCCGCCGAGGTCACGAGCAACGAGCTCCAGGCCGCGGTGGACGCCGAGATCGAGAACCTGGAGAACCTGCGGCGGGACTTCACCGATCCCGACCAGATCATCCGCATCGGCCGGGCCCTGTCGGAGTCGGCGCCGCTGACCGTCCTCGGGCTGCGGATCTCCGGCTCGCTGGCCGAGTACTTCGCCTACGCGGCCCGCCGCATCCACCCGGACGTGCGGGTGGTGACCCGCGGCGGCTCGGTCGCCTACGACGCGCTGCTCCAGTCGCGAGAGGCGGGCGGCACGTGGGTCCTGGCCTTCGGGATGCCCCGGCACGCCCAGGAGACGCTCACGGCCATGCGGGTCGCGCGCAGCGCGGGCCTGCGGGTGGCCCTGGTCACCGACCTCGGGCTGGGCCCGCTGGCCGACGAGGCCGACGTGACCTTCGCCACCGGGACCGGTTCCCGGCTCGTCTTCGACTCCTACGCGGCGCCCGTGGTGCTGTCGGCGGCCTTGCTCCAGGCCATGACCGACGCCGATCCCGAGCGCACCCAGGCGCGCCTGGAGGAGTACGAGCAGGTCGCCGAGCAGCACCAGTTCTTCCTGCGGGACTGACCCCCCGGCCTGGGCCCGCCTCGGCCCCGGCATCGGCGGAGGAAGTCCCCGCTGTCACGAGGAGGGGCTCCGGCCCCACGCGGCGGCCTCTCCCGTACCCGCTCTCACCACGGCATCACGGGATCATTCACAACAAAGCACGCATGAATGTTTTCATGTCCTTGCGCTTCTGGCGGCATATATAAATACTTCTTTCGGATCGTGCCCCGGAGGATTCCAGGTCACGACCCATGAACACCGGGGGCCGTCCGCTCCTACCCGCATCGGGTCCCGGGTGTTCGAGCGGGTCTCGCCTGCGAGACCCGTGGTGGCGGCCCCGGTCCCCCTATGCCGGGGCCGCCCCCAGAGTCCCCCGCCGACGTAATCCGGAAGCGATGAACATGGCCCTGACGTACTCACCGATCACCTCGGACTGGCCGTGCCAGGTCAAGACCCCCGGCAGCTTCGACTGGGAGCGATCGGCGGTGAAATGGCTGCGCGAGCTGGTGCCGAGCCGCTACGCGAGCTACCCCGTCCTGCACAAGCACCCCGTCCTGCTCGCCCGCCACGCGCACCTTCAGGTGCAGCAGGAGATACGGGTCGCCCGTACGGCGCTGCAGACCGCCCGCTCCGAGCTGCCCGGCCTGGGCGTCCAGGAGAGTGTGATCGAGCACTCCATCAAGATGTACGCTGCCGAGGTGATGCAGCTCCAGCACATCGCCCGGAGCATCCGTGCGGTGTCCCAGGCGCTCATCGACCACGCCCACCCGCGAAACTGAGGTCCCGGGCCCTGCCGTGGCCCGGCAGGACCGAGTCCGAGGGAGACAGCGTGGACAGTGCCGGGCAGCAGACCGACGGAACTCCCGGAGGCGACGATTCCGCGGCGGCCGCACCGCTCGACGTGCGGTGGATCCACGGCTCGCCCTCGGCCAAGCACAACACGGACCCCGACATCCAGGTCCACGCCTACGACGCGCACACGGTGATCCTTCGCCAGAACATGGCGATCGACTACGAAGCGCCCTTCATGTTCCTGCTGTTCGGGACCGCGCGAGCCGTCCTGATCGACACGGGCGCCACGGCCTCGGCCGACCACTTCCCGCTGCGCCGGGTCGTCGACGAGCTGATGGACTCCTGGCTGGCCGCGCACCCCCGTGACGACTACGGGCTGCTGGTGCTGCACACCCATCCGCACGGCGACCACATCGCCGGGGACGGCCAGTTCACCGGCCGTCCCGGCACCGAGGTCGTGGACGCGGCCCTGGACAGCGCCTGGGACTTCTTCGGGTTCCACGACGATCCCGACGCCGTCGCGCGGGTCGACCTCGGCGGCCGGGTGCTGGAATGCCTGGCCACACCCGGGCACCACGAGGCCGCGGTGACGTTCTTCGACCCCTGGACCGGGGTCCTGCTCACGGGCGACACGGTCTATCCCGGACGCCTGTACGTCGAGGACTGGCCGGCCTTCACCCGCACCGTCGACCGGCTCATCGACTTCTGCGGGCGCCGCCCCGTCACCCACGTACTCGGCTGCCACATCGAGATGACCCGGGAACCGGGACGGGACTACCCCGTGCGCACCACCTACCAGCCCGACGAGCCACCGCTCCAGATGACCACGGATCAGCTCATGGACGTCCGACGGGCCGTCGAGTCCGTCGGCTCACGTCCCGGCCGGCATGTGTTCGACGACTTCGTCATCTGCCGCCGCGACACCCGGCGGTGAGAGAACGCGTGCCCGGACGGCGCTGCCAGGCGGCACTAGCCTGGGCGTGAGCGGGCACACGGGAGGGAAGCGCGCCCGACGACATCTCTGGACGGACACATGGATTCGACCTCGTGGACCGTGGTCCTCGTCATCGTCGCCGTACTCGCGGCCGCCGCGCTCGCGGTGGCGCTGGTGCTCCTGCTCCGGCTCGTACGCGCCCGCCGTGACCTGCGGCGGGCCGGACTGCCGACCGGATCCCGCTGGGTGTTCTGGGGCGCCGTCGCCTATCTCGTGCTGCCGACCGACCTGCTGCCCGACCCCGTCTACCTGGACGACATCGGCGTCATGCTGCTCGCCCTGCGCTCCCTGCGCTCGGCGGTACCCTCCGGGTCGCTCCGCCCACCCCTCGCTCCCGTCAAGGGCGATCCCGGCCAGGTCCCGCGCCGGTCGCGGGAACCGTAGGCCACAGGCGGTCCGTTGAGCGGTCGACGGCCCGTGCTCCGCATCCCTGGCGCGGGGGGCACGGATCACGACCTCGACGGGCGGCGGCATGAGCGAGCTGGTTCCCGGGGGCAACACGCCCCTGCCGGACGGGACCCTGACCCTCAGGGTCCCCGGCCCCTTCGACGTGTCCGCGCTCATCACCGACGACAGCGGCAAGGTGCGCGGCGACGGCGACTTCGTGTTCTACAACCAGCCGGCCGCACCCGGTGTCCGTCTCGACGGCGGCCGGCTCACCGTCGATCCGCCGCGGCTGAGGACCGGAGCGTCCCGCGTCACCGTCGTCGTCAGCCCCACCGCTCCCACGACTCCCCTGGGACGGCTGCCCTCCCCCACGATTCAGGTCACCTCGGCGGACGGCCGCGTCCTCGCCCGGTTCACCCCGCCCCGGCCGGAGCGGGAGACCGTGCTGCTGCTCGCCGAGCTGTACCGGCGCGGTACGGCCTGGAAACTCCGTGCCCTCGGGCAGGGGTACGCCGACGGACTGGCGGGCGTCGCGCGGGATTTCGGGGTCGATGTCACCGAGGACGGCGCGCCGTCGGGCGGCGCGCCTGCCCGAGGCGGATCGCCGGGGGCGTCCGGAGGCGGCCCCGACCCCGACGGATTCCTGGGACCGGTGAACTCCGCGCGCGCCGCCGCCGGTTCCCCGCCCGTCCGCCTCGACTCCCGGCTGACCGCCGCCGCGCGCGGTCACGCCGCCGCCATGGCGGCTCGCGGCACGCTCGCCTCGGAGGGCCCTGACGGCGTCTCCGTCTACCAGCGCGTCGTCTCGGCCGGCTACGTGTACCTGACCATCGGCGAGCATCTGGTCTCCGGCCCGCGCACCCCGCACGAATTCGTCGAGTACTGCCTCTCCGCCGAGCCGTCACGGCGCACGCTGTGCGATCCCGCCTTCGACCAGGCGGGAGTGGCCGGCGTCCCCGACGCCCGCACGGGCGACCTGTACTGGACGGCGCTGTGGGCCCGGCCGTTCAGCCCGGCGGGCCTGGACCGGACGACACGCGAGGTCATCGCGCTCACCAATACCGAAAGGGCCTCGGCCGGGCTGCCGCCCCTCGCCGCCGACGCGACGCTCACCGCCGCGGCCCAGGCCCACAGCGCCGACATGGTGGCCCGCGACTTCTACGCTCACACCTCCCCCGAGGGGAGCAGGCCGTGGGACCGCGCCGCCGCGGCGGGCTCCGTCCACCGCGCCGTCGGCGAGAACATCGCCTGCGGACAGCGCTCCCCCGCCGAGGTGGTCCGGGGCTGGATGGACAGTCCCGGCCATCGCGCCAACATCCTCAAGCGGGACTTCACCCACATAGGCATCGGCCTGGCCGGCGGCAGCAGGGCGGGCACGTACTGGACCCAGCTCTTCGGCGGCTGAACCGGCGTCAGCGCCCCGGGCCCGTCCGGCACTTCCTGTCTGGTGTACGACTGAGTGGGCCCGGCGCACGGCTTTCGGCCAATTCGCCGATTCCGTCGCCCCGTTTCCGCTGCATCCCCATGGCGTTGCAACCCGCGCGCCCCGTCAGCGCGTACAGATGGTGCCGTCGCCCGCGTCCGCGGCGCGGTCGGGGCCGGGACGTCGAACCGGCAGATGGCACTCGGGAGAAGAAGATGGTCTCAGCAACGGCGGTTACGGGGACGGCGCTGGGCGCGGTCGTGGTGTCCCTGCTGGCGGCCCCGGCACAGGCCGTGGCGCCGGCGGGCACGCACCGCTCCGGCGGCGAACGGACCGTGGTGGCCGCCACCGCGGCGCCCGACGAGGCGGGCCTGCGGGCGATCCTGCGTACGGCACGCGGTCAGGGAGCACCCGGCGCGATGGCGAGAATCGACGACAACGGCACGGTGCACCGGCTCGTCGAGGGGGTCGACGACCGCGCCACCGGCCGGACCATCAGCACCGACGACCGGTTCCGCGTCGGCAGCGTCACCAAGTCCTTCTCCGCCGTGGTGCTGCTCCAGCTCGTCGACGAGGGCAGACTGAATCTCGACAAGCCGGTCAACACCTATCTGCCGGGCCTGCTGCCCGACGACAGGATCACCGTGCGGCACCTGCTGAGCCATCGCAGCGGTCTGTACGACTACACCAACGACATGTTCGCCCGGTCCGTCTCCGGCTTCGAAACGGTCCGCAACAAGGTCTTCGGCTACCGCGACCTGGTGAAACTGTCGCTGGCCAAACCGCGCACCAACGCGCCGGGGGCCGCCTACTCGTACTCGAACACCAACTTCGTCGTCGCGGGCATGCTGATCGAGAAGCTGACCGGGCACACCGTCGCCACCGAGTACCGGAAGCGCATCTTCACCCCGCTGAACCTGACCGGCACCTTCTACGTCCACCCCGACACCGCGATCCCGGGCCGCCACGCCAACGGCTACCTCACGCCCGACACGGCGGGGGCGGCGCTGGTCGACTCCACCGAGCAGACGGCCTCCTGGGCACAGAGCGCGGGCGCCGTCATCTCCACGCCGCACGACCTGGACACCTTCTTCTCCGCGCTGCTGCGCGGCAAGCTCGTGTCCGCCGCCCGGCTCACCCAGATGACGAAGTGGACGCGGGTCAACAGCACCACGTCCTACGGCCTCGGCCTGCGCCGCCGCGAGCTGTCGTGCGGGATCTCGGTCTACGGGCACACCGGCACCGTGCAGGGCTACTACACGTACGCCTTCACCACGAAGGACGGCAAGCGCAGCCTCACCGCCCTGGCCAACACCTCCAACAACACCGCCGTGCTCAACACCATGTACCGCGCCCTGGAGCCCGCGTTCTGCGGCAAGCCCACCACCAGGGCCGCCGCTCGGGCCGCCGCACCCGGCGTGGCGCCCCTGGAGCGGCACGAGGACATCGCGCCTTCCGTCGGCCGCGACTGACCCGCCGGGGGCCCGCGCCGCGCCTCACCCCCGGGAGTTCGGCCTCCGGTGCCGCGGCTGGTCAGGGGCGGGGCGCAGCCTCTGCGCCGGGATCGGCAGGCTGCGGGGCTTGTCGGCGTCGACGGTGAGGGTCTCGCGGTGGTGGCGGATCTCCAGCGGGCCGCCGGACGCGAGCGTGTAGGTGGCGACGTCCTGCCCGATCTCCACGCGCAGCCGGTGTCCGAGGACCTGGAGGGAGAAGGCGAGCCGGCTGAGCCGTTCCGGCAGCCGGGGCGCGAACTCCAGGGTGTCCCCGTGGTGGCGCAGCCCGCCGAAACCGGCGACCAGAGCCGTCCAGGTGCCGGCGAGCGACGCGATGTGCAGGCCGTCCCGGGTGTTGTGCTCCAGGTCCTGAAGATCCATCAGGGCGGCCTCGACGAGATAGTCGTAGGCGAGGCCCGGATGACCGGTCTCGGCGGCGATCACGGCCTGGCAGCAGGCCGACAGGGAGGAGTCGCGGACGGTGAGGGGTTCGTAGTAGGCGAAGTTGCGGGCCTTGTGCTCCTCGTCGAAGAACGGGCTGCACTTGTAGAGGGCGAGCACCAGGTCGGCCTGCTTGACGACCTGCTTGCGGTAGATGTCGAAATAGGGGAAGTGCAGCATCAGCGGGTACTGGTCGGGGCGGGTGGAGGTGAAGTCCCAGCGCTGATAGCGGGTGAATCCGGCGTTCTGTTCGTGGACGCCGAGTTCGTGGTTGTAGGGGATGTGCATGGCGTCGGCGGCGTCGCGCCAGGCCGCGCTCTCCTCCTCGTCGACGCCGAGTTCCGCGGCCCGCCGGGGGTGCCGCTCGACGGCGTCGGCGGCGGCCAGCAGGTTCGCGCGGGCCATCAGGTTGGTGTACGTGTTGTCGTCGGCGACGGCGCTGTATTCGTCGGGCCCCGTCACCCCGTCGATGTGGAACCTCCCCTGGTGGTCGTGGTGTCCCAGGGAGCGCCACAGCCGCGCCGTCTCGGTCAGCAGCTCGACGCCGGTGTCGCGTTCGAAACGGGTGTCGCCCGTGGCGGCGGTGTAGCGGACGACGGCGTCGGCGATGTCGGCGTTCACATGGAACGCGGCGGTGCCCGCCGGCCAGTACGCCGAGCCCTCCGATCCCGCTATGGTCCGCCACGGGAACGCGGCTCCCCGCAGGCCGAGTTGGACGGCCCGTTCGCGCGCCGCCGGGAGGGTGCTCTGGCGCCAGCGCAGCGCCTCGGCGACGGCGCCCGGGGCGGTGTAGGTGAGCAGCGGCAGGACGAAGGTCTCGGTGTCCCAGAAGGCGTGGCCGTCGTATCCGGAGCCGGTCAGGCCCTTGGCGGGTATGGCGCGCTGTTCGGCGCGGGCGCCTGCCTGGAGCACGTGGAAGAGGGCGAAGCGGACGGCCTGCTGGATCTCCTCGTCGCCGTCCACCTCGACGTCGGCGCGTGCCCAGAAGTCGTCGAGGTAGGCGTGCTGTTCGTCGACGAGCCGGTGCCAGCCGCTGTGCCGGGCGGCGGCGAGGGCCGCGTCGACCTGGTCGCGCAGGGCGGGCAGGGAGCGGTTGCCGGACCAGCCGTAGGAGACGACCTTCTCCAGGCGCAGGGTGTGGCCCGGCTCCAGCACGGAGGTGACGGTGAGGCGGGCGAGGTCGTCGCTGCTCTCGCCGCTCAGGGTGGTCCTGTCGGGGCCGCTGACCGTGTGGTCGGCGGCCGCCGCGACCCGCAGGGCGCTGCGCCGGGTGCGGTGCACGAGCCGCAGCCGGCCTCCCGCCGCGAAGTGCTCCTCCGGCTCCAGCGGCGACTCCAGGGCGATCGCCGCCCGCGGGTCGCCGTCGCGGCCGGGCAGTTGCTCGTTGGCGACCAGCTCCGACTGGACGACCACTCTGATCCGGCTGTCGACGGCCTCCACCTCGTAGGCGACGGCCGCGATCGCCCGCTGGGTGAAGGAGACGAGCCGGGTGGAGCGCACCCGGACCGTGGAACCGGCCGGTGAGGTCCACTCGCAGGTGCGGGTGAGGAGCCCGGTGCGCAGGTCGAGGACGCGCTCGTGGGAGCGCAGCCGTCCGTAACGCAGGTCGAACGGTTCGTCGTCGACGAGCAGCCGGACGAGTTTGCCGTTGGTGACGTTGATGACGGTCTGCCCGGACTCCGGATAGCCGTAGCCCGCCTCGGCGTAGGGCAGCGGGTGTGTTTCGTGGACGCCACCCAGGTAGGTGCCGGGAAGACCGTGGGGTTCGCCCTCGTCGAGGTTGCCGCGCCAGCCGATGTGGCCGTTGGCGAGGGCGAACACGGACTCGCTCTGCGGCAGCAGTCCGAGGTGCAGCTCGCTCTCGCGCAGGCTCCAGGGCTCGACTCCGTACGAGGAATGAGTGATCACGCGCGCTCCCCCAGTTCGTCGAGATCCTGTACGACGATGTCGGCGCCGTGGGCGCGCAGGGCGGCGCTCTGGCCCACGCGGTCCACGCCGACGACGTACCCGAAGTGGCCCGAGCGGCCCGCGTCCATGCCGGCGAGCGCGTCCTCGAAGACGGCCGCCTCGGACGGCTCGACGTCGAGGTCCTTGGCCGCGGCGAGGAAGGTGTCGGGCCGCGGCTTGCCCGGGAGCCGCCGTTCGGCGGCGACGACGCCGTCGATGCGTACGTCGAAGAGGGCCTCCGCCCCCACCGAGCGCAGGACGTCCCGGCAGTTGGCGCTGGAGGAGACGACGGCGGTCCGCAGTCCGTGCGCCCGGACCGCCTCGATGTAGCGCAGCGTGCCGTCGTAGGCCTCGACCCCGTCGTTGCGGATCATGTCGAGAAGCAGGTCGTTCTTGCGGTTGCCGAGTCCGTGGACGGTGGCCCGGTCCGGCGGGTCGTCGGGGGTTCCGTCGGGGAGTTCGACGCCGCGTGAGGCAAGGAAGGACCGTACGCCGTCGGCTCGGGGCAGGCCGTCCACGTACGCGGCGTAGTCGGCGTCGTCGAAGGGACGGAATCCGTCGCCGTCGCGTCCTCGCAGGAAGTCGTCGAACGTCCGCTTCCAGGCGGCCGCGTGGACCACCGCGGTTCTGGTGATGACCCCGTCGAGGTCGAAGAGGCAGGCCAGGATCTGTTTCGGCAGGCCGAGCTCAGTCATACGAGGAGTCTGCCCCCGGGAACCGTCTCCACCGGGTGGCGAGCGCCACATCACCGCCCTGGCTCAGGAACCGTCGCCGCTGTTCCCTGCTCTTCCCTGCCCTTCCCTGTCCTTCCCGGCGATCCGGCCCGTCCGGTACGGGACTTCCCCCGCGCCCCGCGTCGCCGATACTGGAGGGCATGGAGACCGCTGCCCCCGCGCCTTTGTCCGGGCTCGAATGACCGAGGTGAGTCCGTCCTTCGACGACCTGGTGGAACGGGCCGCCGCGCTCGTACGGCCCGGCCGGCGCGCCCTTCTCGGGATCGCCGGCAGCCCCGGGGCGGGCAAGACGACGCTCGCCGAGCGACTGGTCAGGCGGCTCGACGAGGTCGGGCCCTTCCGTGTCGCGCACGTGCCCATGGACGGGTTCCATCTCGCGGACGCCGAGCTGGACCGGCTGGGGCGCCGGGACCGGAAGGGGGCTCCGGACACGTTCGACGCGGCGGGGTACGCGGCGCTGCTGCGCAGGCTGCGCGAGGACGAGGAGGAGCTCGTCTACGCGCCCGGCTTCGAGCGGGTCCTCGAACAGCCCCTGGCGGGAGCCCTCGCGGTTCCCCGGGCCGCGCGTCTGATCGTCACCGAGGGGAACTACCTGCTGCTGCGCGAGGAGGCGTGGGCGCGGGCCCGGGCGCAGCTGGACGAGGTGTGGTTCTGCGAGCTCGACGAGGCCGACCGTGTCCGGCGGCTGGTCGCGCGCCACGAGGAGTTCGGGAAGGACCACGACACGGCGGTGGCGTGGGTGCTCGGAACGGATCAGCGCAACGCCGAGCTGGTCGCCGCGACCCGGGACCGCGCCGACCTCGTCGTCGGAGCGGCGGTCGTCGGGAGCGCCTTCGGCGGGGCGGCTGTCGGCCGTGCCCGGGGGCGGCGGGTATAGGGGGGCCGGGGCGGAGGGAGCGAGCGTCACCGCGCCGGCCGCCTCGGCCGTCTCAGGGGGCCGCCGTCCTGGATTCCAGGTCGGCCCGGGTGTCGTTGCCGTAGACGCCGGACTCGTCGCCCCGGATGCCGTACCAGAGCTGGAAGCGGGCGACGGCGGCCGTGAGCGCGGCGTCGTAGGTGCCGCCGGTGCTGCCGTGGTCGTACACGTTCGGGATACGGAGCAGGCGTTGCTGAAGAGCGGTCACCTCGGGGCCGCTGTCACCCTCCCGGAGCGTGCCGGCGCCGTCCGGATCGGAGGCCCCGTCCGCTGCCCGGTCGGCCGGTGCCGTCGGGGAGTGCCCTCCTGCCGCCCCGGACGCGTCCCCCGGGGCCCCGCCCGGCACCAGGAGCGCGAGGGCGAAGCCGGTAAGGCCCGCCGCCGTGATGGCCAGCGTGATCGCGGCCCGGCGCAGGCCCGCGCCACGAGCCGGGCCGTGGGCGCCTCCGGGCCTCTTCTCGTGCGGGCGTCCGCCTCCGGAAGATGTCCCCTCGGCCGGGTCGGCCGCGTACACCTGCGGAGTGTCGGCCGTGTAGTCCTCGCCTCCCGGGACCGGGGGAAGTTCCTCGGTCTCGTCCTCCTCCACCAGGACGGGCAGGAGCCGTACGGGGGGTGTCGGCTCAAAGACCGGACCGAAGTCGTCGTCCGCGTCGGTCATCCCCTCCTTCTCGCGCACCTGCCGGAGCAGCTCCGCCAGGGACTCCGAGCGGCGGCTGCGCTCGACGCGCGTGGGTTCGATCACGGAGCGCCCGGTGGACCTCCCGCGTTCGGGCCGTGTCGGCACACTGCTCTCCTTCCGTCCACGCGGTCTCCCGCCGTCCCTGTGCAGTGATACGCGGGCGCGGGCCGGGACGTTCACCGCCCCCGCTCCTCAGTGATCACCGACGGGTCACCCCTGCCGTGGAAGGGTGAACTCGGTTGTTCTCGGACGGCGTTGACGTCGCGGGTCGTGCGCACTTCCTCGCACGGACGCCGGGCTGCCGGCCTTGGCCAATCCATGAACCGAGTTGGCGGAAGGTTGACCAGTTCCCTGGAGATCACTGACGGACCCGTCCATAGGGTCGGCCGCATGCCCCCACAACCTCCCCTGCCACCGGCGTTGCCGGTCCTGCCGTACCGGAAGCCCACGCGCGACCGGGACTACTGGGTCTTCGACGACGTGCTGCCCGACCCGGATGCCGTACGAGCCCGGTGCCTCGGAAGGGACGACTGGGCCAAGGGCCATCCGTACACCTCGGAGAGCTGGCCGGGACTGCGGACGATGCCGGGACTGGAGCAGGACGAACTGGCGTGTGTGGAGCGGGTGGTGAGGAAGGCCACCGGCGCCCGGGAGCTGTGGCAGCAGTCGACCCCGTCGGGCGCCACCCTCAACCACAACTGCGTCCAGGTCGTCGGCAAGGACGAGGGCGAGCCCCGCCCGCACACGGATTCCCGCGCCCTGTGCCGTTACGCGGCGGTGCTCTATCTGAACCCGAACGTCCCCAAGGACTGCGGAACGGCCTTCTTCCGGCAGGCCCTGCCCGGGGGCCGGCTCGGCGGCAACGTCGTCGTCGCACCGCACAGCAATCTGGTCGAGGCCCTCGGTACGCGGTTCGTCCCGCCGGACTCCTTCGTCGAGGACATCCGCGTCCCGCACCGCTACAACCGGCTGCTCCTCTACAACGCCAACCTGATGCACAGCGCCACCGGCTACTGCGGGACCACCATGGAGGACAAACGGATGACCGCCGTCTTCTTCTGGATGGCGTGACCCGGACAGCCCCTCGTCAATTACCAGGCGAAAACCGGACATTCTTCGACGACGGAGGGATTACATCCGCGCCAAGTTCTGGTGGCCGAGAGGTGTGCTCGTCATGATGGGCGCATGACCTTGGCCTCCAGAGCCATGACGCGACTGGCCAGCTGGCCGGACCTCGCCGAGTCCCTGCCGAGCTGCGGCACGGGACGCGCACTGTGTGCCGCGCAGTGCGAGATCGTCCACTTCCATTCCGAACACGATGTCGACCTGCACCTCACCGACCGGGCCATCCGGCGCTTCGAGGACCAGCTCAGGACCTCGACGGCGATCCGCATGGTGCCCGGTTCCCGCTGGGTGACCATCCATCTCGAAGTCGACTCGGACATCGATCTCCTGCTGACCCTGGTGAGCGTCGCCCTGCAGGCCCATCGGAACGGGCACATGGCGGGCGACGACATATTCTCGACGGCCTGCAACGACCGCTGACCGCGGCACCGACAGGAAGACAGCAAGCCTCGGCACTCGTGCGGGAACGAGTGCCGAGGCTCTTCTCACCGCGTCGTCCGGGGGGCGATGACGCGGCGGGTCGGGGGCGGGTGTCCCGGGAGTGAGCGGTCGAAGAACACCGGACCCCTCGGTCAGGTGGGCCACGGCTCGACCTCATAGTCGATCACTGCTTATGGGCTGTCAACTTCGCTCCCTGCGCGCGGAGTTCACCCGTGAGCACACAACGGCCGCATGAGGAACCCCGCACTCCGAGGTGCGATCCGCACCGGTCCCGGCGCGGATCCCGGCGCGCACGTACGGCCACGACCGTCAGGGAATCCCGGCCGGGACGGTCAGGGAACCCGGTCCCCCGCCAGTAGGGCACCGAGTGCCACTACCTCGGCTTCGATGCCGGTCCCCCGGGCCGTGGCCCAGGAGATCGAGTCGACCTTCGCGCGGGACTGAGCGCGGACCGGCCGCCAGCACCGTTCTTCACGAGAGGTACGGAGTTTCATTTGAAAGGTACGGAGTACTTTACGGGGTGGCACTCAGTGCCATAGCCTGTGGTCGTGCACGGCGATCCGCGCACATCAGATTCCGGTCCGAGCGCAGGGAGATGACATCGTGTATTACCCAGGAATCGCCCTTCACCCGGGCCTGAACGCCTCGACGGACGTGCTCGACGCGGGATCCGTGGAACGCCTCGACACCGCTTCGGCGCAACGCGCCGGGGACGTGCTGCTCTTCCAGCGGTGCCACTGGTGTGCCACCGCCATGTACAACCGTCTTCTCTGTCCCGTGTGCGCGGGCAGCGACCTGCGGACGGAGGCGAGCGCGGGCACGGGCGTCGTGCGCCACTCCACGGTGATCCACCGCAACACTCCGGCCGCCCGCAACGTCTCCCTGATCGAGATGGCGGAGGGCTTCACGGTCCGGGGCCGGGTCATGGGTTCGCCCGCCACCATCCACAGCGGCGACCGCGTCCAGCTCTCCACCGCCCAGGACCCGGTGCGCCGGCAGCCGGTGTTCCAGCTCATCGACGGCCCGTACAGCGCCTGGAGCTGAAGAACCCACCTGGCGACGGCAGGACCCGGAGCCTGCCCCCAGCGGCGATCTCCCTGTCGTTCGAGTCCGGCATTCAGGCGATTTCGGTACGGGCAGAGATTTGACGCTCTTCCCCGATCGACCCGCGGGGTTGTCGACGCGGCTGGACGAACCGGCGTACGAGGCCGGTTCGTTCAGCCGCCGGGCGACGGCCGTCAGCTGTAGGTGATGTCGGACGTCGCGTACTTGCAGTAGGTGCTGTCGGGGCCGCTGCCGTTCGTGGTCGGCTCCGCCCCGGTGTTGTTGCCGATGTACTTCTGGCAGGGGATGATCTTCTTGCTGCTGTCCCCGACGATCTTGATGGACTTCAGGGTCGCGCTGTCGCCGTAGTTGGTGTTGATGCCGACGAGCTTGCTTCCCTTGTAGGTCGCCTCGATGGTGTTGAGATTGATCGTCCGCTTGTACTGCGTCTTGCAGTTGCCGCAGGACCGGACGAACGTGCCGAAGGTCTGCACCGCGAAGTTCGACACGTTCAGCGTTCCGGCGCCGTTGAACTGGAACACCTTGTCGCTGGCCGCCTTCGCGCCGCCGCCGCTGACGGTGTAGACGTTGGACGACGACGAGCCGAGGAACGTCGCCGCGTCCTCGCCGACGTCCTCCCACCAGACGTTCTGGAGTGTGCAACTGCCCAGGCAGTGGATGCCGTCGGCGGCGGGGGCGCCGATGATGACGTTCTTCAGGACGGTGCCCGCCGCCAGTTCCAGGATCGGCCCCTGGTCCTCGTCCTGGCTGTCCGAGCCCAGGTCACCGGTGCCGTAGAGACGCTTCATCCCGTAGTCCTTGGTACCGGAGACCGAGATGGTGGAGGAGACGGCCTGACTGCCGGTCGCGGTGGGCCAGGTGGCGGCGCTCGCCGGTGTCAGGGCGCCGTCGGCCATCACCATGGCGGCCGAGAGGCCCAGCGCGGCGAGGGTGCCGGTGAGGGCGCGCCGCCTGGCGCGCGGACGTGCTGATGACGTCATGTCCGGATGCCTTCTTCCTGTGGGGGTGGTGGAGTTCGTCAGAGCTTTCCGGTGCCCGCGCCGGACGTCACCGAGGCGACGACGGTCGAGGCCGGCTCGGCGGTGTAGCCGTAGGGCGGCTTCGTGAACGTGCCGACCTGCGAGATCTCGGTCGCGGCTCCGCCGAGATCGTTGCCGGTGAGGTTGGCGTAGCCGTCCACGTCGCTGTCGCGGTTCGTGGTGACGGCGACGGCAGTGCTCCGGAACACGTTGTTCTCCACGAGCATCTGGGCGCCCATGCGGGAGTGGACCGCGGTGTCGGCGCCGACGACGTAGTTGTCGTAGACGTGCCCGGTGCCGAAACGCAGGCTGGGGATGCGGGAGTTGACGTTGTTGAACCAGTTGTGGTGGTACGTCACCCGCAGGTGCCCGGTGTCCTCACTGGCGTTGCTGTCGCTGTGGCCGACGAGCGAGCCCTTGTAGTGGTCCTTGAAGGTGTTCCAGGAGACGGTGACGTAGTCGGAGGCGTGGGTGATGTCGAGCAGACCGTCGTAGTAGTCCTTGTCGTGGTCGCGGTCCGACGAGAAGGCGTTGTGGTCGATCCACACCTTCGTCGAGGCCTGCACGGTGATCCCGTCGGCGGGCGCGACCGGCTTGCTGATGTTCAGGTTGCGGACGACGACGTTGGTGACCTTCTTCAGGCGCAGTCCGCCGCCGGTGAACCCGGACGCCGAACCGACGCCCAGGACCGTGGTGTTGGAGCCGATGTCGACCTGACCGCTGAGCGAGATCAGGCCGCTGACCTTCACGACCTTGGCCGTGTCACCGGTGACGGCGGTCTTGAAGGCGGCGAGTGTCGTGACGGTGACGGCGGTCGCGCCGCCGCCACCGGTGGTCCCGGCACCGAAGCCGACCGGCGCGGTCTCGGCGGCTCCGGCCGGCTGCGGCAGTACGAGTGCTGTGGCGACCGCCAGGGTGGCGGCCCCGGCCGTCAGCAGGGCCAGGCGGGGGCGCTTGCGTGGGGGGAGCGTACGCATGCGGGTGTGTCCCTTCAGAGGCGACTCTGGACATGTACACAGATGCTGTACCTGTATCTGAACAGTGCAGGTTGTGCGACATGACGTTCATGGACCCGAAGCGAGCTGGATGCGACGACTTGCCCTGGTGGTGCGGCTCGGAGATCTGATGTCTCGTATACGAGATGTCACACATGGGTCACGCTGCTGAACGGGAACGTAAACGGTAAGCGCTTTCTAGTCAACGCCTCCGGCAGCACTCATCCGGCCAACTCCCGCATCAGCCGCGACCCACGCCACCGTGGACGGCGGGGCGGGCACGCGAAAGGGAGGGCGCCCTCGGCGCCCTCCCGGGATACGGCACACGGCTCGAAAGCCGTCCTCACGACGGACTACGTCACTGGGACAGGGTGATACGGATGCCGACCGTGCCGCTCTGGCCGCGGCGCAGGCGGCTGCCGAACAGGGTGAGACGGCCCGTCACGCCGTACTTGCGGGCGATGAGCTTCCGGTAGCGGGCCGTCTCCGCCGCGTCGACGATCTCGGCCGTGCCGGGAACCGGCTCCCCCGTCGGCCTGCCGCGCACGTCGCACGGACCGACCAGGACATCGGCACGGTTGCGGATGCGCTTCACCTTCCAGCTGTCCGCCACGGTCCAGGCGCCCAGCGCCGTCCCGTCCCGCACCACCCACACGGGCGTGGCGACCCCTGTGCCGTTCTTCCGATAGCTGGTGATCAGCAGATACTTGCCCGATCCCAGCGCGTCCAGCGAGGCCTCGTCCATGGCGGAAGTGTATGCGGGACGGTCCACGGCCCCCTCGGCACCGGAGCCGTCCGGGTCAGGACAGCTCGCCGTCGTAGTCCGGCAGCTTGAACGTGCGCTCCGCGTGACCGCCGGACAGGTCGGTGGTGTTGTTGCCGATGTTGGCGATGATCGTGTAGCCGCGGGACTCGATCTCCGCGCGCTTGCCGGTCTTGTAGGCGCCGACCTCACCGAACAGGTCCGGCAGATCCCGGACGTAGAGTCCGTCCACCGGGTAGCCGACGCTCTTCAGGTTCCACTTCGTCTCACTGGCGATGATGCCCGGACGCGCGGTCACGAAGAACACGGCCACGCCCCGGGAGTGCGCGTAGCGGGCGAGTGCGAGCGAGGCCTTGACCGCCGGCGTGGGCAGCTCGTACCAGGGGTGGAAGTCGGTCTCCAGCGTGGTGTTGTCGATGTCGAAGACGACCGCGAGCTTCTGGCCGCCGGCGTTCGCGGTGCGCTGCTCGACGTACGGCACCGCCTGGTCGATGACGGCCTGAACGTCGTTCTGCCAGGTGGCGTAGTCGACACCGGCCGTCGCGGAGGCACTGGCGACCGTCCGGGCCGGGGCCGCGACGGCGGACCCGGCCGCGGTGGCCGTCCCCCCGATCCCGAGCGCCACGACCGCCGACACCGCACCTATCCGCCGCACCACAACACGTCGCGTCATGCCTGTCCCCTTTTCACATCTGTCGGTCGGAGCGCGTGAGTTGGCCGAACCCACACATCGAGACGGCGGCAGTGCCCGGGACTGCCGCCGTGGCGGAAATGATCCTGGCAGCGCGTGTACGGCGGGGGAAGAGGTAGTTACTGATCGGTAGAGATCGTGCTTCGCGCTCTTCGGGGTACCCGCCGTGCAGTGGCACGTGTCCGCGGCCCGTGTGAGCCTGGGCTCGCGGCTGGCACCAGTGGAAAGAGGCTGCTCTGATGCAAGGACCGAACATCGTCATCGTCGGCGCGGGTTTCGCCGGAGTCGAGGCCGCCAGAAGCCTGGAACGGACGCTCACCCCCGGCGAGGCCAGGGTCACCCTGATCAGCCCCACCGACTATCAGCTCTATCTGCCGCTGCTGCCCCATGTCGCCGCCGGTGTCGTCACACCTCAGTCCGTGGCGCCCTCGCTGCGCCGGATCCTGCACCGCACCGCGCTGGTGCCGGGCGGAGTGATCGGTGTCGACCCGGAAGCCAAGGTGTGCGTCGTCCGGAAGATCACCGGAGACCTCGTCGATCTGCGCTACGACTACCTGGTGCTCACTCCGGGAAGCGTGACCCGCACCTTCGACATCCCCGGGCTGGCGGAGGAGGCGCGCGGGATGAAGACGCTCGCCCAGGCCGTGTATCTGCGCGACCACGTGATCGCCCAGCTCGACCTGGCGGCGGCCACGTCGGACTACGACGAACAGGCCGCGCGGCTCCAGTTCGTGGTGGTCGGCGGCGGGTACGCGGGCACCGAGACGGCGGCCTGTCTCCAGCGCCTGACCACCGCGGCGGCACGGCGCTACCACCCCCGTATCGACCCGGGTCTCATCAAGTGGCATCTGATCGACGTCGCCCCGAAGCTGCTGCCCGAACTGGGGGACAAACTGGGCGAGAGCGCGCTGCGGATGCTCAGCGCACGCGGCGTACGGATCTCGCTGGGAACCTCCGTCGCCTCCGTCACCAAGGACGAGATCACCCTCACCGACGGGCGGGTGCTGCCCTCGCGGACGCTGGTGTGGACCGCGGGCGTCGCGGCGAGTCCGCTGGTCGACTCGCTGGGCGCGGAGACGGTGCGCGGACGGCTCGTCACCGAGCCCGACTTCAGGGTGCCGGGAATCGACGGGGTGTTCGCGCTGGGCGACGCGGCGGCGGTGCCCGACCTGGCCAAGGGCGACGGCTCCGCCTGCCCGCCGACCGCCCAGCACGCGGCCCGGCAGGGCCGGCACGCGGCCAAGGTCCTCGCGGCGAAGCTGCGCGGCGAGCCCACCCTGCCGTACCGGCACAAGGACCTCGGTCTGGTCGTCGACCTCGGCGGCCACGACGCCGTGTCCAAACCGCTCGGCATCGGCCTCAAGGGCGCGCCCGCGCAGCTCGTGGCCCGCGGATACCACCTGTACGCCCTGCGCACGGGCGCCGCCCGGTTCCGTACGGGTGCCAACTGGCTGCTCAACGCCGTCGCGGGCGACGACTTCGTCCGCACCGGCTTCCTCGCGGACCGCAAGGGAACCCTGCGGGACTTCGAACGGACGGACGTGTATCTGAGCCGGGCCGAGGTGGCCGCCCGGACCCGCACGGGCGTCTAGAACCCGACGCCCGTCCTGCTGTCGGACAGGGTCCGGCCCTCTCCTCGGACAGGGACCGTTCCTCCCGTGGGGCGGCGTAGCGCTCCGGCCGTCTCAACGTCCCTCGGAGTGCGGCGACTTCGGCGGCTCGAAGCCAGGGCCGGCATCAGGAGCGCCCGCGCGCGCTTCTGATGCCGGCCGTTCCCGACACGAACCGGCCACCTGTGCGAGAGCTCCGAAAGGCGGTGAACGCGCGGGCCGGGACGCACGTATGAGGGGAGGGCCCTCGACCGGGGCCTTCGGCGGCGGGGCCGCCGCTCCGTACGCTTTCGGGAGCCCACGCATGAGGCACGCACGACGACGGATCGTCCAACGGGGGGCGCGCCTGGCGGCCGTCGGCGGGCTGCTCTGCGGGGGGTTCATGGTGACACGCGCCATGGCCAGCGAACCCTCCGACGCGTCGGGCACCACGGCGAGTTCGGCGCGGGTCGCGGCGGACACGGGTGCCGGACTCGTGTCCCGGCTGGGTACCTCGCGGACAGCCGGCAACTGGATAGCCGCCGACGGACGTCCCGTCGTCGCGGTCACCGACGCGGACGCCGCGGACGCGGTGAAGCGGGCGGGTGCTCGCCCGAAGGTCGTGACGCACAGCATGCAGGACCTCAAGTCCGCGACGCAGACGCTCGGTTCGGCACCCCGCGTGCCGGGCACGGCATGGGCCGTGGACTACACGAAGAACGAGGTGGTGGTGCAGGCCGACAGCACGGTCTCCGCCACCGACTGGTCGCGCATGACGAAACTGGCCGACGGCATCGGCGACTCGGTGCGGATGCAGCGGACCCGGGGCACGTTCACCACGCGGGTGAACGGCGCGCAGGCGATCTTCTCGACGAGCGGACGCTGCTCGGCGGGGTTCAACGTGACCAACGGGCAGAGCGAGTTCATCCTCACGGCCGGACACTGCGGCCCCGCCGGATCGGTCTGGTTCTCCGACAACACGGGCAAGCAGCAGGTGGGCCGCACGGTCACCACGGCGTTCCCCGGCAGTGACTTCTCGCTGATCCAGTACGACAACGGGCAGCAGACCTCGGCCGGGAACAACGTCGTGTCCATCGGCGGCGGCAACGGCGTACGGATCACCGGCGTCGCCGATCCGGCGGTGGGCCAGCGGGTCTTCCGCAGCGGCAGCACCAGCGGGCTGCGCGACGGCAAGGTGACCGCGCTCAACGCGACGGTCAACTACCCCGAGGGCACGGTCACCGGGCTGGTCGAGACGACGGTGTGCGCCGAACCCGGCGACAGCGGCGGCCCGTTGTTCTCCGAAGGCATCGCGCTCGGGGTGACCTCGGGCGGCAACGGGGACTGCAAGACCGGCGGTACGACGTTCTTCCAGCCCGTCACCAAGGCGCTGACGGCGCTGGGAGTGACGCTCGCGGGCCAGCCCGCGCAGGGCGCCGGTGGTGCGGCCCAGCCGTCCCTCGCCCCGTCGGCGTCGGCGATGGCCTCGCAGGGAGGGGCGCCGGGTTCGGCGGCTCCGGGCGCGGTCGAGGCGGTGGGTGAGACGGGGGCGGCCGAGACGTTCGTCTCCGAGCTCACCGACCCGAACAATGTCGGGCCCGGTCTGCTCGTCATCGGGGGAAGCGTCATCGCGTTCGTGGCGACCCGGTTCATCCGCACCGAGCAGGACCGCAACGCCTACCGGCGGCAGTATTCGCAGAGCTGGGGCTGACGGGCCGCCGCAGGTCGGTGCCGACGTTCGAAGTGAGATGAGGCGAGGGCTCCCCGGGAACGGGGAGCCCTTCAAACGTGGAGGATCAGGCGGCCTGGGTGGCCGAGGACGACGGAGCGGCCTTCGCCCACTCCAGGACGAGGCGCTGGTACTCGCGCCGCTCGTCCATGTTCAGCGACCCACCTGCCCGGAACCAGAGGGCCCGGATCTCCTCGTTGACTTCGGCAGCGGATCGCTGAGTGTCGTTGTCAAGAGTGGTGCACATGGCGTGAAGCATACGACCCTTGACGTGAAGATGATGTGAGTAAAGGCCCACGGGCCGACATAACGGACCGTGAACCTCGTCACTCACGTGCCGGCTTGCGGGCGTACTCACGTGCCGGGCTTGCGGCCGTACACGTAGACGTCGTCACCGTTCTTGAGCAGTGACCAGTACTTCTTGGCCGTCGTCGGGGTCATGTTGACGCAGCCGTGCGAGCCGGGCGGGTTCCACATGCTGAGGCCCACCGAGTGGAAGGCCTGACCGCCGTCGAAGAACTGGCTGTAGGGCATGGCCACGTTGTAGATGCTCGAGACGTGGTCGATGTCACGCCAGTAGATCTTCTTCAGGCCGGTGCGGGTCTCGTAGCCGTCCCTGCCCGTGCGGACCGGGACCGGTCCGTAGACCAGGCGGCTGCCGTCCTGGATCCAGCTGAGCTGGAGCGTGAGGTTGACGCAGGCGATACGGCCCTTGTTCACCGGACACTTGCCGTCCCGGTTGGGGTTGCTCCCCACGGCCTTCTGCTTGTTCATGAGGTCCATCACGCCCCAGGTGACAGGGCCCGCGTACCCGATGTTCGGGGTGATGCCGTGCTTGTTCTGGAAGGCCTGGATCGCCTTGCAGTCGGTGGTGGACTGCCGGCCGTCGACGGGCCGGCCGAGGAACTTCTCCACCTGCTTCTGGTACGGGCCGGCGGCCGTCGTGCAGCTCGCGGCCTGGGCGGGCGTCGCGCCCAGCGCGAGGGTGAGCGGTGCCACCAGTCCGGTGAGTCCGAGCGCGACAGCTCCCCGCCTGCGTGTGTCCCCCATGGCGGACCTTCCTGTTGTGTCCATCGTGTTGTCTGCCTGCTAGACCGCCCTAGAGGGTATTGCGTTGTACGGCCGGTAAGACAGGCACGAAACAGTGACATTCCTCGCTGTGACGGCTCCGGTCCCCCGGCGGCGCGCCGTCGCCCCGGGTCCGGCGGACCCCGCGAGGTCCGCCGGGCCCGGCTGCGCGTCCGCTCCGGACCGGTCCGCTTTCCTTGAAGTGGACCGCTTGTTCGACGGGCGTTCCTTCTAGGCTGCCGTCATGCACCCCGCGCTCTCCGACGACCTCGACCGTCTCCCCGAACTCCTGCAGGCCGCCCGGGACTTCGCCGTCCAGGAGGTGAGCGGCCTCGACGGCCGTCCCGTCGCCCGGCTCGGCAAGGCGCCCGACCCCGACCCCCTTCCGGGCCGTGGCGCCGGTGCCGAGGGCGCCCTGGCCCGGTTCGCCGGACGCTGGGCACCCGGGTTCTCCGGCTCGGCGGGCCCGCGCTACCTCGGATTCGTCACCGGCGGCGCGACGCCCGCCTCGCTCACCGGGGACTGGCTGACCAGCGCCTACGACCAGAACGTCTCGGGCGCCGCCGGATCCTTCGCCAGCGCGCTGGAGCACGAGACGCTGGGCTGGCTGCGTGAGCTGTTCGGGCTCGGCGAGGGGCACCACGGTGCCTTCGTGAGCGGCGCGACGATCTCGAACACGGTCGGGCTCGCGATCGCGCGGGAGTGGCTCGGCGAGCGCCGGGGCGTGTCGGTCGCGCACGACGGAGCCGGCGCGCTCGGTCCGGTGGACGTGCTGTCGGGCCGCCCTCATTCGAGCGTCGCCAAGGCCCTGTCGATCCTCGGCCTCGGCCGGAACAGCCTGCGTCGGGTGCCGGTGCTGCCCGGCAACCGCGAGGCCGTGGACGTCGAGCGCCTCGATGCCGCGCTCACCGCGCTCGACGGGCGTCCGGCCGTCGTCGTGGCGAACGCCGGGACCGTCGACACGGTCGACTTCGACGATCTGCGGGCCATCGCCGCGCTCAGGGAACGCCATGACTTCTGGCTGCACGTCGACGCGGCGTTCGGCGGATTCGCCGCGCTGTCGCCCGCGTACTCCTCGCTGGTGGCGGGCCTGGACGCCGCGGACTCCGTCTGTGTCGACCTGCACAAGTGGCTCAACGTCCCCTACGACGCGGCCGTCCAGTTCACCCGTCGTCAGGACCTCCAGGTCCGGGTCTTCCACAACGCCTCGCCCTATCTGGGACTCCCCGGCGCCGACCCCGACTTCCTGCACCTGACGCCGGAGAACTCGCGCCGGCTGCGCGCGCTCCCGGCCTGGTTCTCGCTGACGGCCTACGGGCGCGAGGGGCATCGCGAGATCGTCGAGCGGAACGTCGCGCTCGCCCGGCGGCTGGGCGAGCGGATCGCCCGTACCCCGGGACTGCGGCTCCTCGCGCCGGTGCGGCTGAACGTCGTGTGCTTCACCCTCGCGGACGACCCGACCGAGCGGCGCGTGCGCGCGCTGGCCGACACCGTCGCCGCCTCGGGCGAGGCGTTCGTGACACCGACGTGCTACGACGGCACCCACGGGCTGAGGGCCGCGTTCAGCAACTGGCGTACGTCCGAGGCGGACACGGACCGGGTGTTCGCGGCCGTCGCGCGTCACCGCACGGAGCCAGGCCTTTGACGGCCCGCGACAGCCGGTGACGCACGGGTCACCGGGCGGTCATCGGTCCTCGCGTCAGGCGGGCTGCCACAGCTCGACGCGGTTCCCTTCCGGGTCGGTGACCCAGCCGAACCGGCCGACGCCGTCCATGTCCTGGGTCTCCTCCGCCACGTCCGCTCCCCGGGCGCGCAGTTGCGCGAGCATCGCGTCCAGGTCGCGGACGCGGAAGTTGAGCATGGTCTGCTGGCCGGGGGACCCGAAGTAGGCGGTTTTGGACTCGAAGGCCGCGAACACGGTCGGCCCGGCTTCCGGGCGCCACAGGCCGTTCTCGTCGGTGTCCAGGCCCAGGCAGTCGCGGTACCACGCGCTCAGGGCCGCCGGGTCGCCGGCGCGCAGGAAGTATCCGCCGATTCCAAGCACACGTTCCATGGGGCCATCCTGTCAGCAGGGGTCCCGGACGGACCGGCACCACACCTGTCGCCCGCTTCAGCTTCCGTCGTCGCTTCCGTCTTCGCTCCCGCCTGCGACCGCCTGCCGGAACCTCTTGTTGACGCCCAGCAGGCCGCCGTCGACACACAGGGTCGTCCCGGTGATCCAGGACGCGTCGCGGGAGGCGAGGAAGGCGACGGCGGCCGCGATGTCCTCCGGTTCGCCGACCCGGCCGAGCGGGTACAACTGCCGGGCCGCCGAGGCCAGAGCGTCCTCGCGGCCTTCCCAGGCCGTGGTACGGACCGTTCCCGGCGCCACCAGGTTGACGCGGACACCCCGGTCGGCGGCGTGGCCGGCCAGGGTGCGGGTGAGCGACATCAGTCCCGCCTTGGCCGCGCTGTAGGCGTGGTTGCCGAAGTCCTGGATGCCGTTGACGGAGCCGATGGTGACGATGGCCCCGCGGCCTGAGGCGACCAGGTGCGGGAGCGCCGCTCGGGAGCAGCGGTAGGCGCCGGTGAGGGTGATGTCGAGATCACGGGCCCATGACTCGTCGCTCTCGTCCTCGAAGAGCGGGGCGTCGGGGCTGCACCGGTAGGCGCTGTTGACCAGGACGTCGAGCGAGCCGAAGGCGTCCACGGCGTACGCCACGGCGGCCTCGACCTGGGCCCGCTGCCCCACGTCGCAGGCGAACGCCTCGGCCCGCGAGCCGAGTTCACGCAGTGCGGCGGCTGTCTTCTCGGCCTCGGCCCCTTCCACGTCGGTGACGAGGACCTGAGCGCCCTCCGCGGCCAGGCGGTGGGCGGTCGCCGCGCCGATGCCGCGGGCCGCGCCCGTGATCAGAACCCCGTGTCCCTCGAAGCGCCTCATCGCAGTCATGGCTGGGAAGGTACCTCCATGATCGTGACAGCGACAGAGGACGGTCCGGACCCGTCGTCCGTCAGCGGTACCCCGTCGCGTCCGCCGGTTTCCCCTTGTCCTGCACCTCGACCATGTAGCGCCAGGCGTCCGGTCGGCTGCCGTCCCGGTCGGTGAAGCCGTACACCCGGGCGAGCTGCCCGCTGGAGAGGGACTGCCCGTTCCAGCGCGCTCGTTCGGGATCGGCGGCCAGGGCGGCGACCGCGCGCCCCACGTAGTAGGGCGTCTCGGAGATGGCGAAGTGCGGCACGTTCACCTCGGCGTCGTGCCAGTTCTCCTCGGTCACGCCGAAGGCCTCGAGCATCATCTCCGAGCGCAGCCAGCCGGGGGTGAGCGCCACGGCGGTGGCGCCGCGCGGGCCCAGTTCGTGCCCGAGGGCGAACGCCATGCGCAGGACGGCGGACTTGGCGATGTCGTAGAAGAAGGAGATCCGGTAGGTGTCCCGGTTGTACTCCGCGGTGCCGTCGGTCATCTCGACGACCAGGCCGCCCGGGGTGCGCAGCAGCAGGGGCAGCGCGTGGTGGCTGGTGATCGCGTGGGTCTCGATGGCGAGCCGGAGCATCCTGCGTCCGTTGTCGAGGTCGTGCTCCCAGACGGGCACGTCCCACTCGAAGAGCTTCTCGGCGCCCCAGATGTCGTTGACCAGGATGTCGAGACGGCCCTGTTCGTCCGCGATCCGGGCGACGAGCTCGGCCACCTCGGCCGGGACGAGGTGGTCGGTGGGAACCGCGATGCCGCGTCCGCCCGCCGCGGTGACCAGGTCCGCGGTGTCCTCGATGGTCTCCGGGCGGTCGTACTCCGAGCGCCGTTCACGTGTGCTGCGGCCGGTCACGTAGACCGTGGCGCCGGCCGCGCCCAGTTCGACGGCGATTCCGCGGCCCGCGCCCCGGGTCGCGCCCGCCACCAGCGCGACCTTGTCCCGCAGCGTGCCTTCCAGCGGCCCTGACATGTCCGACCTCCGTGCTCGTGGCGTCCACGGGCGCTCACCCGTGTGTCCCTACGAGCCTCTCTCGGAAGCCGGACATCTTCTGTCAGGTATCCGTGTGGCGGCTACGCCGTGTCGCCGCGCGGCGGAGCCGGACGTCCGGCCGGCGCGGTGGCGGGGCGTCAGTGGCCGCGTGCGATCCAGGTCTCCAGGTGCGGAGCCTCCGCTCCGATCGTGGTCGTCTCGCCGTGGCCCGTCCGTACGACCGTGTCGGCGGGCAGGGTGAGCAGCCGGTCGCGGATGGACTCGACGATCGTCGGGAAGTGGGAGTAGGACCGGCCGGTCGCCCCCGGGCCGCCCCGGAAGAGGGTGTCGCCGGAGAACAGCGTGCCAAGGCCCGGGTCGTAGAGGCAGACCGCGCCGGGGGCGTGGCCCGGGGTGTGGAGCACGGTCAGATCGGTGCCCGCGGCCTCGATCACCTGCCCGTCCTGGAGCCAGGCGTCGGGCAGGCGGTCCGGGTGGGTGAGCTTCCACAGCGGCAGGTCGTCGGGGTGGAGCCAGATGGTGGCTCCGGTGCGCTCCGCCAGGGCGGGAGCGGCGTCGATGTGGTCGTTGTGGGCGTGGGTGCACACGATCCCGCGCAGGCGGCGGTCGCCCACCGCCTTCGCGATGGCGTCGGCGTCGTGGGCGGCGTCGATCACCACGGCCTCGTGGTCGTCACCCACGATCCAGACGTTGTTGTCGACCTCCCAAGTGCCGCCGTCGAGTTCGAACGTGCCCGAGGTGACGAGGTGTTCGATGCGCGCGGCCATCAGAAGGTCACCACCGAGCGCAGCACGTCGCCGTGGTGCATCCGCTCGAAGGCGGCCTCGATGCCGTCCAGGGCGATCGTCTCGCTCACGAACGCGCCCAGGTCCAGGCGTCCTTGGAGGTGCAGGTCGATCAGCATCGGGAAGTCGCGGGAGGGCAGACAGTCGCCGTACCAGGACGACTTGAGGGCGCCGCCGCGGCCGAAGACGTCGATCAGGGGGAGTTCGAGCTTCATGTCGGGGGTGGGCACGCCGACGAGGACGACGGTACCGGCGAGGTCGCGGGCGTAGAACGCCTGCGTGTACGTCTCGGGGCGGCCCACCGCCTCGATGACGACGTCGGCGCCGAACCCGCCGGTGAGTTCACGGATCGCCTCGACGGGGTCGGTCGCCCGGGAGTTGACGGTGTGCGTCGCGCCGAGCTTCTCGGCGGTCGTGAGCTTGCGGTCGTCGATGTCCACGGCGATGATCTTCGCCGCGCCCGCGAGCCGGGATCCCGCGATCGCCGCGTCGCCGACACCGCCGCAGCCGATCACGGCGACGGTGTCGCCCCGTCCGACGTTGCCCGTGTTGATGGCGGCCCCGATGCCGGCCATGACTCCGCAGCCGAGCAGTCCGGCGACCGCCGGGGAGACGGCCGGGTCGACCTTGGTGCACTGTCCGGCCGCGACCAGCGTCTTCTCGGCGAAGGCGCCGATCCCGAGCGCCGGGGACAGCTCGGTGCCGTCCTTCAGCGTCATCTTCTGCTTCGCGTTGTGGGTGTCGAAGCAGTACCAGGGGCGTCCGCGCAGACAGGCACGGCACTGCCCGCACACCGCGCGCCAGTTGAGGATGACGAAGTCGCCGGGCGCCACGTCCGTGACACCGGCGCCGACCGACTCCACGATTCCGGCAGCCTCGTGGCCGAGCAGGAACGGGAAGTCGTCGTTGATACCGCCCTGCTTGTAGTGCAGGTCCGTGTGGCAGACCCCGCAGGCCTGGATCTTCACCACGGCCTCGCCCGGCCCCGGATCCGGCACGACGATGGTCTCGACGCGCACCGGCTCGTTCTTGCCCGGTGCGATCACGCCCCGTACTTCCTGCGCCATGTGAGTGAGCCCTTCCCTGAGTCGACGTTCCGTCAACCGACCCTACGGGGTGACGGGCCGGTAGAAGGCCAGGTGGGCCGCGGCGGATGATCCTCGCCCTCGCCGCCGGAGCCGTGACCGGGCTCGCGCTCGGCGCGCCGGGCGGCGAACGTCCCGCTGGACCGGCTCCGCCGTGCGCTGCCCGTGCTCGGGAACTCCCGGACCGAACTGCTCGTGGTCTGCGCCTCCGGCAACCGCTCGGCGAAGGCCTGCGCCCTGCTGGCCGAGCACGGTGTGCCTGCGGCCACCCTCACCGGCGGCACCGGCGCCTGGGCGGAGCGCGGCCACGAGCTGCACCGCCCGGCCACCGCGACGCGGCCGCCTGGTCCATGGAACGCCAGGTCCGGTTCACCGCCGGCACCGTCGTCCTCACCGGCCTCGGCCTCGGACTCCTGTACCCCGCCTGGCAGTTGCTCTCCGCAGGTGCCGCGGGCGGTCTGGTCCTCTCGGCGCTCACGAACACCTGCGGCATGGCCGCGCTGCTCCCTCGGGGCCCTCGGGGAGCGCGTGTCCTGAAAGTCCGCGCGGATCCGGGGCAGCCGGGGCGGGCCGGCCCGGGCCGCCGACGTAGCCTGAGGGCTCCGTACCCCACTCCCGCGAGGAGCGCCGTGAGCCCGACCGAGGCCGAGCCCGAGGTGCCCGCGTGGCGCCTGCTGTTCGGGTACGTACGACCGCACCGCCGGGCGCTGTTCGGGGGCGCGCTGCTGGCGCTCGCGACCGGGGCCACCGGTCTGCTGCTGCCGCTGGTGGCGCGCGGCCTCATCGACGACCTGTCGCACGACCGTCCGATCGGACGGGCCCTGTTCGGCATGGCGGCCCTCGTAGTGACCAACGCGGCGGTGGGAGCGCTGGGTTCGTACGTTCTGCGGCGCACCGCGGAGTCGGTGGTTCTCGGCGCGCGCCGCGCCCTGTCGTCGTATCTGCTGCGGCTGCGCATACCCGCCGTGGACCGCAGCGAGCCCGGCGACCTGATGGCGCGCATCACCTCCGACACGACCCTGCTGCGCGAGGTCACGACCGATTCGCTGGTCGGCCTCGGCACCGGCGGCCTCACCCTCGTCGCGACGGTGGTGATGATGGGCCTGGTCGACGTGGTGCTCCTCGGCGTCACGCTGGGCGTGGTGCTGTGCGCGGGTTCGGTGCTCGCCCTGATCGTGCCGCGCATCAACCGGGCGAGCAGACAGGCGCAGGACGCCGTCGGGGTGATGGGGGCCTCGCTGGAGCGGACCCTCGGCGCGCTGCGGACGATCAAGGCGTCGGGCGCCGAGCACCGCGAGGAGCGAAGCGTCCACGAGGCCGCCGAGGAGTCCTGGCGGCAGAGCGTGCGGGCGGCCCGATGGTCGGCGGCCGCCGGCAACACGGCCGGTCTGGCGATGCAGGTCGCCTTCATCACGGTCCTCGCCGTGGGCGGCGCCCGGGTCGCGACCGGCGCCATCGACGTCGGCACACTGGTCGCCTTCCTGCTCTACGTGTTCTACCTGATGTCACCGATCCAGCAGGTGGTCGGCGCGGTCACGCAGTACCAGACGGGTGCCGCCGCGCTCGCCCGCATCCAGGAGGCCCTGCGGCTGCCCGCCGAACCCGCCGCCCTGCCCGCACCCCTGCCGACGCCGGACGCGGAACCGGCGACGCTCGCCTTCGAGGACGTCCGCTTCCGGTACGGCGACGACCTGCCGTACGTCCACCACGGCGTGACGTTCACCGTCCCGGCCCGGGGCCTGACCGCGTTCGTCGGCCCTTCCGGAGCCGGAAAGACCACCGTGTTCTCGCTCATCGAGCGGTTCTACGAGCCGGAGGCGGGCGCCATCAGTGTGGACGGCCGCACGCTGGAGGAGTGGGAGCTGCCCCGGCTCCGTTCCGCCATCGGCTACGTCGAGCAGGACGCGCCGGTGCTGTCCGGCTCGCTGCGCGACAATCTCCTGCTCGGCAATCCGGAGGCCGAGGAGGGCGAGCTGACGCGGGTGCTGAAGACGACCCGCCTCGACGGCCTCGTGTCCCGGCTGCCGAACGGCCTGGACACCCTCGTCGGGCATCGCGGCACCAAGCTGTCCGGCGGCGAGCGCCAGCGCGTCGCCATCGCCCGGGCCCTGCTGCGCCGCCCCCGGCTGCTGCTCCTCGACGAGGCCACCTCGCAGCTCGACGCGGTCAACGAGGCCGCGCTGCGCGACACGGTCGCCGACGTGGCCCGTACGACCACGGTTCTGGTGGTCGCGCACCGGCTGTCCACGGTCACGACGGCCGACCGCATCGTCGTGATGGACGCGGGCCGCGTCCGTGCCGTGGGCACCCACCGCGAACTCGTCGCGGCGGATGAGCTCTACGCCGAACTGGCCGCCACCCAGTTCCTCGCCACCGCGGGATGACCCGGGCACGCCAACCAGACCCACAGCCCGGCACCCGGACCGCACCCCAGGCACTCCCAGCACCCCAGCACCCCGGCACCCCGGCACCCCGGCACCCCGCCTCGGAACGCCCCCGGCACGGTGACCACACCCCGGTGTCCCGACGGCACCCCTCCACCGCGCCCGGCGAAGAAGCCCGCGGCGGTTCCTTGGCGA
Organism: Streptomyces sp. NBC_00328; assembly: GCF_036139655.1. NCBI lineage: Bacteria > Bacillati > Actinomycetota > Actinomycetes > Kitasatosporales > Streptomycetaceae > Streptomyces > Streptomyces sp. NBC_00328. The sequence continues at coordinate 8,734,446 of NZ_CP108013.1, read as the reverse complement.
CGGCCCGGCTCTCCTCTATGGTGATGCCTTCCTTCCGCCCCGGGGCGGTCGTCCGCACGCCGCCACCCCCGACCGGGCGGCGAGGCACGTCCCACCCGGATACGCAGGCGACTGATCATGGTCAACAACCGACACCCGGCCGGGCAGGCCGCCCCCGGAACCATCTGCGCGGCCCCCGCCGGCCCACCCGCCGGCCTGGAAGTGATCTCGCTCGCCGCGCTGCGCGCCCGGACCCGTGCCGACGGCACCGATCTCGGCGTGCCGCAGCGTCCCGCCTTCCACCAGGTGCTCACGCTGGCCTCCGGCACACTGCGCCAGAGCGTGGACTTCACCGCCCATGACGTCGAGCGGGGCACCTGGCTGTGGACGCGCCCCGGGCAGGTCCTGCAGTGGGGGGATCTCACAGGGGCCGAGGGGACGCTGATCGCCTTCGAGCGGGACTTCCCGGGCGCGGCCACCGTCCGCGCGGCCCGGCTCGACGACCCGCACGCACGCGTGCTGTGCACCCCCGAAGGCGAGGTCGCCACCTCGCTGCGGGTGGCGACCGAGCATCTGGTGCACGAGTTCCGGGCACCCGGGCGGCTGCCGCGCGACGCGCGAGGCACCGTACTGCGTCATCTGCTGGACGTGCTGATCCTGTACCTGGCCCGTCCGGAGGAATCGGACCCCCCTCCCACCGGACCCGGCGAAACCTTTCTTCGCTTCCGCGCGACCGTCGAGCGGGACTTCGCGCGCACCCGGCGCGTGGACGACTACGCCCTCGCCCTCGGCTACTCGGCCCGCACGCTGTCCCGGGCCGCCCTCGAATCGGCGGGCATCGGCGCCAAGGAGTTCATCGACCGCAGGGTGATCCTGGAGGCAAAACGGCTGCTCGCCCACACCGACCTGGCCGCCGCCCGCATCGCCGCGCAGCTCGGCTTCTCCAGCGCCACGAACTTCGCCAAGTATTTCCACCAGCGCGCCGGGCAGGCTCCCATCGCGTTCCGCACGGCGGTACGCGGACGGGGCGCGGGCATCCCCTCGGCCCGGGGCGGAGGGGATGCCGCCGCTGTCGACGCCTGCCAGGGCCCGTCGGACGCTAGCCCTGGATGCCCGGGAGGAGCCCCGTGACGGGCGCGGCGAGGTCGGTGATCCGGTGCAGGTGGTCCAGGTCGTTCAGCTGGTTCAGACCCGCGAGCTGGTCGGAGGGCCGCGGAAGCCCGGCCTGCTGCTCGGCGGGGATGTCGCTCGTGGCGAACGAGTCGAGCGTGGCGACGGGGCTCACCTTCCCGGCGTCGTGAGCCTCGGAGCCCGCGGCCGTCGCCATCGGCGCGGCAAGTCCCCTGACGCCGACGGCGAGACCCAACGGCGGCGACGATACGTCGTGTCGAGATCAAGCAATCAGCAACGGCACCGGCCCGGAACGGACACGGCCCGGGGTGCGTGCTCACCCGAGAGGCGCATCGGGCCCCTTGCGTTTGCCGTGGGCCCCGAGGCGGAGGACGCTCGATACTGAGGCGCTTCACGGCCGGCTCGTGGCCGGTCCACGCCTTCCTGAGGAGGTCACCCATGGGCACAGCCGCAGCCCCCGCCTTCGACACCGAGGCACTGCGCCGGGGCATTGAAGGACACAGTGCGGCAGATCTGCTGTCGCTCTACGCCGACGACGCGGAACTGCGCGTCGTCGACCGCAACACCCAGCCCAGCCACCCGATGGTCAAACACGGTCGCGCCGAGATCGCCGAGATGCTCAACGACGTCTACAGCCGGGACATGACGCACAAGATGGACCAGTGCGTCGTCCAGGGCGACCACGTCGCCTACACCGAGACCTGCGTGTACGCGGACGGGGTACGGGTGATGAGCACGTCGATGATGTCGTTGCGTGACGGCAAGATCGTCGAACAGATGCTGGTACAGGCATGGGACGAGTAGGGAGGAACTGGCCGAAGGTCCAGGTCACGTCTCGTCTGACCTGGACCTTCTCCGCGGGCGCGGCGATGGGGAGTTCACGCCCGGACCGGTCTCGACGGCGGCACGCGGTCTCCGCGGCGGGTCTGCGGGTGTCCGCCTCCCTGCTGGACTCGATCCTGCGGACCGCGCGTTCGTATCCGCGTCCCCCTGCGGCTCGTACCGCCCGAAGGCTTCGCATCCGGCCCCGGTGAGTGCCACGCGGCCGCCGCATACCGGCTTGTGGCGGGCCGAGTCGCCGTCAGAGCCGGGGCGTGACCGCCCGGGCGACGGGCTCAGCCGCCCGCAGCAGCATCGGGGAAGCCCGGTCCACCAGGTCGTGCAGGACGTCCGAATAGGCCGTGTCGCCCCCGAGTTCGTCCAGGAGGCGGTGGGCCCGGTCGCGGAAGACGCTGATGTCCTCCTCGTAGCGGCGCAGCACGTCCGGTGCGAGAAGGACGCCGGTGAGTTCGGCTCGGGCATCGGTCGAGTGGCGTGCGGCGGCGTGCAGTTCCAGGACGTCGCCCGCGCGATCCCGTCCGGCGCCCTCCACCGCGCACGCCAGCAGATAGGTCACCGTGCCGTTCGCGAGGTCTTCGTTGCGGCCGGTCAGGATGTCCTGCTGATCGTTGAAGAGCTGCCACAGAACGCCGAGGACGTTGCCGAACTCCCGCCAGAGCTCGACTCGTTCGTCCGGGCGGTCGGCCAGTCGCGCGGCCATGGCGGTGACCATGCTGAACGGGGCGCCGGACTTCCCGAGGTAGGCCGTGACCACGGCGTCGCGGGTGGCCGTGTCCGCGCGCAGGTCCCTCAACTGCCCCTCGGTCGCGGTGATCCAGCACCTCACGACCTCGGCCGACAGCGGCCCGCGCGCCTTCTCGGGGATCCGCGGCGACTGAACGACGAGCAGGGGAAGCGGAATTCCGCTGATGACCGTCGCGAGCAGCGCCTCGCTCTCGCCGAGACCGCCGGCGGCGAAGACGGCCTGGCCGTCGGCGAGGTCGTCCAGGTAGCACGCGGAGGTCCACCACAGTTCGTGGACGACGGCCAGCGGAACGGCCGGTCCTGTCGCCCCCGTCTCCACGGCGTGGACGATCACCGGCAGCACCGACAGAGGGTAGGCGAAGGTCCGGTGTTCCAGGAGCTCGGCGACCGCGGCCCGGACGGACACGGCCGACGGTCCCAGCATGTCGAGCGCGGACGCGCGCTCCGCCTCGATGCCCGCGGACATCTCCCGATGCAGATCCATGTACGACTTCGCCCGCACGCAGCCCACCCCCACCACTGAATTGTTCGAGCGCTGATTCGATCATTCGTCATGATGGCGAGCCAGAGCAACTTTCCGCCATGGCCGGTCCCTTGAGAGCTCTTCCCGCCGGCGAAGCGGCGGGAGCCACGAACCTCGCCATACTGGATCTCGTGCGCGTAGCGATCCTGACCGCAGGTTCACGGGGCGACGTGGCCCCGTTCACCGGACTCGGGCACGGCCTGGTGCGGGCCGGCCACGACGTGACCCTGGTGACGCACGGATGCTTCGCGGACCTGGTGCCGGGTTCGGGGGTGGGGTTCCACGCGCTGCCCGTCGATCCGCGGGCCGAACTGGAGTCCGGGCGAGGGCGGCGGCTCCACCGGAGCGCCACGGGCGCCTGGAAGATCATCAGACTGGCAGGAATCGCCCGGTCGCTCGTCGGGCGGCTGACCGACGGCATGATCGCGGCCGCCCGCTCCAGCGACGTCCTCCTGCTGGCCGGTCCGCTGGGACCGCTCGGGTACGCCGTCGCGGAGGGACTGGGCCTGCCCAGCATGGGAGTGCATCTCCAGCCGCTGGCACCGACAAGGGAGTTCGCGCCCCCGGTGGCCGGCACCGGCTCCTGGGGGCCCACGGTCAACCGGGCGGCCGGGTACGGGGTGAACCTGGCCGTCGAGCGGGTCTACGCGGAGACGGTGCGGAACCTGCGCGAGGAACTCGGCCTGCCGCCCCTGGGTCCCCTCGCCGTCCGTCGCGCCCGCGAACGGCGGGCCTGGCCGGTGCACCACGGGTTCAGCCCTCTGGTGGTTCCCCGGCCGCGGGACTGGAGGCGCGGGCTCGACGTCTGCGGCTACTGGTGGCCCTACGACGGGCAGGACGCCCGGCTCCCCTCCGCGCTGGAGGACTTCCTGGACGCGGGCCCCGCTCCCGTCTTCGTGGGCCTCGGCAGCGCGACGGTCCCCGATCCCGGACGGCTGAGCGGCGAGATCGTACGTGCTCTGCGTGCCGCCGGGCTGCGCGGGGTGATCCAGCGGGGGTGGGGTGAGCTGCGCGCCACCGGTGACGACATGTTCACCGTCGGGGAGGTGCCTCACTCGGTCCTGTTTCCCCGGACGGCGGCGGTGGTGCATCACGCCGGGGCCGGCACGACCGCGGCGGGGCTGCGGGCCGGGGTGCCCGCGGTGCCCGTGCCGGTCCAGTTCGACGAGGGGTTCTGGGCGGCGCGGCTCGTCGCGCTCGGGGTCGCGCCCGGCGTCCTGTCGCCACGCGGGCTGCGCGCGGAGCGGCTGGCGCCGGCCCTGGTCCGGGCGACCACGGATCCCGCGTTCCGGCGAAGCGCGCGGAACCTGGCGGAACGCCTTCGCCCGGAGGACGGGGTGACCCCGGTGGCAGAGGCCCTCGACCGGCTCGAACACTTCGGACACCCATGACGGCTCCTTGGCTCCGGCAGCTCCGGCAGCTCCCACGGCTCCCACGGCTCCCACGGCTCCGGAAACGCCGGCTGCTCGCCGACGGCACCAGCGAGGGCAACCCCTTTTGCCGCCCTTGACCGCGTCCTGCTAGGACCTGTCCGGTCGATCACGGTGGAGGATGCCGACGGCCCCTGGTGGGCGCCGGTGAGCGGGGTGTGGTGCGTGCAGCTGCAAGGCGGAGGAGGGAGGCGACGCGGTGGGGGCCCCTCCCGGCCGAGGCTGGGGGACGTCGTCGACCGACGACAACGCCGCGGGGGGTCCCCCCTGCTCGCAGAGCTTGGGAGCGTGCGTGCCACACCCCGCGTCTCCGCCGTGATCGGCCGGACAGGTCCTAGTGCCCCGGCAGGCAACGTTTGCCCGTCAAGGAGCGGCGTCCGGTGCGTGCTCTCGGCGTGCCGGGTGCAAGCCCTCGTACTGGACGTACTTGGGCTTGTGCCCGGTGCGGCGAGTGGGGGTCCCCCCTGCTCGAAGAGCTTGGGGGAGCGTGCCGGGCGTCGCGACGGGGCGAACGTTGCCTGCCGGGGCACTAGGTACTCGTGATCCCGTCCGCGCCCCAGTCGGCGGGGCGCAGGATCCCGAGCAGTTGGCGGACCAGCTCCTCCACCACCTCGTCCAGGGTCGCGTCCACCCAGCCGGCGTTCCAGTCGTGCAGCAGGCCGTTCACGCTGCCGATGAAGGCGGTGGCGGCCAGCCGGTAGTCACGCGGCGCCGCCTCCCCCCGGGCGACGGCACCCGCCGCCTCGCCGCAGATGAACTCCACCCAGCGGGCCCGGCGGGCGAGCCGCTGTTCCTCCAGCCGCGCGCTCACGCCGATGATCTCCACGAAGGTGATACGGATGCGGCGCGGATCGCTCGTCACGTTCGCCGCGTAGGCGCGGAAGAGAGCAGTGGCACGCTCGGCGAGCGGCAGGTCACCGGCTTCGGCGAGCGCGGCCAGAGCGGCCTGCTCGGCCCAGTCGTTGACCTGCAGATGCAGCGCCGCCAGTACGTCTTCGAGGCTGCGGAAAGCCTCGTAGAACTGGCGCGTGGACAGTCCCGCCGCCCCGCTGAGGGCCGCCACGGTCGTGGACCGGTACCCGGGCCCGGCGCCGAAGAGCTGGAGCCCGGCGTCGAGAAAACGACGGCGGCGCTCCGCCTGCCGCTCCTCCGCCGTCCTGCCGCCGTAGCGGCCGGTGGGCTGTCTGAGCCTGCCCGCCACGCGTTCCTCCCCAGCGCCCGTCACGAACCGGTGTTCGCCCCCTTCCGCGATTTTCTCGTGCACCGACCCTTGTGAAGAGGCTCCCTCAGTCCTTACTTTCCAGTAAGTGAACTTTGAAAGCAGGCATGTTCAGATTCCCGCCTGTCACGCACGTCGCGCACGCACAGCACGCCTCCGGTCCACCGTGCCGTCACCCGCACTCCCCCACCAGACAGGGACCCTCCATGTCCGTCCTCAGAGCCAGACACCTCTGTTCACTCGCCGCGGCCCTCACGCTCACCCTCGGCGGCACGGCGACCGCCGCTTCCGCCGCCGGCGCGCAGACCTCCGCCACCGATCTGCGGGAGGTGATGTTCGTCGGCAACAACTGGGAAGGCACCTCGGACGTCATCAAGTCCTCCGGTGACTTCGCGAAGATCGGCCGGATCAACGTCATCCCGGACAAGGCCGAACGGCTCGCGGCGATCAACGCCGATCCCATCAAATGGGCCTACTTCATGGGCATCCGGAACGGCGTCGGCGAGGGACACGACCAGTTCGTCGACGACATGTACTCGACGCCGGACGGCCGGTCGGTGGTGGTCTCGCGCCCGAGTTTCGCCGATGTCGTCTCGATCGACCTCGCCACCGGGCGGATCAACTGGCGTTTCGCCGTGTCGGGTTACCGCTCGGACCACATGGCCGTGTCGCCCGACGGCACCCGGGTCGCGGTCTCGGCCTCCACCGCGAACACCGTGCACGTGCTCGACATCACGACCGGCAGGCAGCTCGGCTCGTTCGCCACCGGCGACAAACCGCACGAGAACATCTTCACCCACGACGGCAGGTACATCTGGAACATGGCCATCGGTGACGTCACCACCGCGCTGGACGACCCCTGGCTGGACTGGACGAAGGGCGACCGGAAGATCACGGTCGTCGACGCGGCCACCTTCAAGCAGGTCAAGGTGATCGACATGCGCCAGCGCCTGGACGCCATCGGCCTCAAGGACTTCTCCGACGCCGTCCGCCCGGCCGTCTTCTCGCCGGACGAGTCCAAGCTGTACTTCCAGGTGTCGTTCTTCAACGGCTTCCTGGAGTACGACGTGGCCACAGACAAGATCACCCGGGTGAAGACCCTCCCGAAGAACCCCGCCACCAGCAGCGACCGCACGACCTGGGTCAACGACTCGCGCCACCACGGCATTTCGATGAACCCCTCGGGTACCAGGCTGTGCGTCGCGGGGACGATGGACGACTACGCGACGGTCGTCGACCGCGCGACCCTTCAGGAAGGACCGCTGGTCCCCGCCGTCAAGCCGTACTGGGCGACCGTGAGCGGTGACGGCAAGGACTGTGTCGTCTCCGAGAGCGGCGCCGACCAGGTCACCGCCATCGACTTCGAGACCGGGCTGAAGACGGTGTCGGTGCCGGTCGGCGACCACCCCCAGCGGGTCCGGCTCGGCCACGTGGAAGCGAACTGGACCGGCCAGGGCGGCAGCTGATGGTCGTTCAGCCGAACCGCGCGGCGGCCCAGGCGGTGAGTTCGGTCCGGGCCCCGTCGAGCAGGGCGGCGGACGGGGCTCCCGCCCCGTTCGTGACCAGCGCGTAGTGCACGGTTCCCGGGCCGGACGCGGTGAGCAGGAGGCGGCGGCTTCCGGTGCCGCCCGGCTCGGGAGCCACGGCGACGGGTGTGGCCGTGGTGTAGGCGGGCGGGGAGACCAGCGCTCCGAGGTCGGACACCACCGTCGTGGCCGAGGAGGGGAACGAGGCCGGCAGATGGAGTTCCGTCGGGGCGGACCCGCCGTCGGAGCGCCAGACGAGCAGGCCGTACTGGCCCGTTCCCACGAGCTGGGAGACCTGCGGAAGGGTCGAGGGGACCGGGTTCCAGGTCAGGGTGGTGGAGCCGTCGCGGGAGCGGTCCTCGTAGGTGAAGGCGAGGGTGGAGCCCGCGGTGGCGCCGGGGTAGAGGCGGTCGAGGAGCCGGGCGTCCTGGCGCAGCACGGCCGTGCCCGAGTCGTCGAGGCGCACGGCGGAGAGGTCCTCGTCGTTCCAGGCGTCGGTCGAGGTCAGGACCTTGTCGGGGTTGTCGTTCATCAGCTCGTGGTGCCGGCCGCTGTAGATGTCCCACTGCCACTGGGTACCCGACAGGACCGGTCCGGACGAGGCCGCTCCTGACCACCAGCCGGACCCGGAGAGCCGGGAGTCGAGGGCCTGGTACATCGCCTTGTCGACGGTCGGGGCCTTGTCCGAGACCGTTCCGGAGAGCGGGTGGCCGAACTCGGAGACGACGGCCGCCGTCCCGGCGGCGGTGGCCCGGTTCCGTACGGTGCCGAAGTCACCGATGTACTGGCCGTCTCCCGCCTTGCCCCACATGAGGATGCCCGAGATGGCCTTCTGGTCGTAGAAGTGGGTGTTGAACACATAGCGCGGGCCGAGGGTGCCCGCGTCGAGCAGTCCGCCCTCCTGCTTCTGGGAGGTGATGTTGGCGTTCCAGAAGAGGTTCGGTTCCACGAAGGCGGGCTTGTCCTGCCAGCCGGCCGCGTCCATCCGGGCCCGGAACTTCCCGTAGAACGGCCAGAGCAGGTCGCGTTCCCAGGTGCGGCTGGTCTGGCCCGAGTCGTAACTGCCCGCGTAGGGCTCGTTGTACGGGTCGAAGCCGGCGACGCCCGCGAACTCGGCCGTGGTGAGGTGCTGCCGGACGTACGTCATGGTGGCCTGGGCCGTGGTGAGGAAGGCGTCCTGGAGTCCGTAGGAGTTGTGCCAGAAGTCGTACTGTGCGGCCTTGACGGCGTTGTTCTGGGTGATGTTCTGGCCCCAGAAGAGGCAGAGGCCGCAGGACTCCTGCGGGTAACCGCCCGCGGTCACGGCCCACTTGGGGGCGCCGTCGCCCGAGTACCAGCTTCCCTGGTTGAAGAGGTAGCGGGAGTAGAGGTCCTGGTGGAAGTCGGGGAAGACGCGGATTCCCGCGTCGAGGAAGGCTCGCATCTGGTCGGTGACCGCGGCGAGATAGGCGTTGTCGACCTGGCCGCGGACCGGTTCGGCGTGCGCCCAGGAGAGCAGGAGGCGCACGGAGTTGCCGCCACCGAGGGCGCGCAGCGCCGTCGCGGACTTCGCCGCGTCGGCGACCGAGGCGAAGGGCAGTCCGCTGTTCTCCTCCAGCTTGGTCTCGCCGGAGACGTTGTAGCCGCGCAGGACGACCTCGCGGCCCAGGCCGTCGGTGAAGCGGCCGTTCACGACCGTGAGGGCGGCGGCGGCCGGCTGGTCGAACCAGAGGGAGTCGGGGAGTCCGTCCGCGGCGGCGGGCCCGGTGCCCGCCGCCGTGAGGAGACCGGTGAGGAGTACGAGGACGCCGAGCAGACGCGCACGTAACTTCGTCATGTCCACAACAGTCCCGCCGGCACCAGGAGCCGTCAACACCTCTGACTCATGAGTAAGTTTCTCGTTTCACCCGCCTGGCCGCACGGGGCCGGCAGCACGGCCGGCCGGCTCACCCTGCGACCCTGCGCGTCAGGTTCAGCAGATACTCCTTGCGGTCCAGCGGGTTCAGATCGGTCCGGGGACGGTCCGGGATCGCGCCCCGCGCCACGGGCGCGTAGTGGTCGAAGGAGCATTCCAGCTCACCCTCTCCGCGCGTCGGCCCCGGGAGCTGCTGCTCCAGATCGTGCGCCCGCACCACCGGGAGGACCCCCTCCAGCACACACGAGGACCCCTGGATCCGGGTGGTCCGCGGCACCGCCCGCTGCCGGGCCAGCAGGGGCAGTACGGCGCCGAGCGTGTCCGCGGGCACCTCCAGACGGAACGCGTTCACCGGCTCGTACACCTGGGTCCCGGCCGCGCGCAGTGCGGCCGTCAGCACCAGCGGGGTCAGGCCCCTGAAGTCGGCACCCGTGCTGGACATGCTCTTGTCGAATCCCTGGTGTGCATGGCTCTGGCGCGGTGAATAGCCCGAGTGCGTCATCGTGACGGCGCAGTCGGTGACCTGCCAGCCGTGCAGCCCCTGCCCCAGGGTCTCCTCGACGGTGTCCTCGACCGCTTTGAAGAACGCGTACGGCATCGATCCGAGCTCGACCTCCAGCCGGAACGCCACACCGGATCCGACCGGCGCCGGGTCGACCCGCAGTCCGACGGTCGCGAGGAAGGGATTCGGGTCCTTCTTGTTGAACTCGACCGACGCGCCGATGCCCAGAGGCCGTTCGACACAGAGCGGGGTCGTCTCGCGGAACAGGACGTCGATGCCGAACTCGTCGGCCAGGGTCGCCTGGAGGACCTCCTTCTGGACCTCGCCGTAGAGCGACACGGAGATCTCCCCGCGCAGTTCGTCGTGCCGGAGGCCGATCAGCGGGTCCTGTTCGGCGAGTTGGGTGAGCGCCGTGTGCAGCGCGCCCCTGTCGGCCGGACGGCCGGGCGAGACGACGGTCTCCAGGGTCGGCGGAGCGAAGTGGTGTTCACCCGCCGGTGAGCGTGGCGGTTCACCGATGGTGTCGCCGATCCGGACCGCTCCGAGCCCCCACAGCTTGCCGATGCGTCCCGCGGTCACACTCGCCTCACGGACCGCCGAACCCTGGTCGAAGACGCTGATCGCGGTGACCTTCCCCTCCTCGCCGTCGCGCAGCGTCAGCCGGTCACGGGTCCGCAGGGTGCCCGAGAACATCCGCGCGTACGCGATCTTCTCCCCGGCCGCCCCTCGCTCGACCTTGAAGACGGTGCCCGACAGCGGCCCGTCCGCGTCCGCCTTCGCCGTGGGCAGCAGCTCCCGGATCCCGGCGATCAGTTCGGTGACGCCCGCGCCCGTCATGGCCGATCCGAAGAACACGGGGTGCACCAGGGCCTGCCCCGTCTGCCGGACCAGCGCCCCGCGCAGACGCTCGTCGGACAGGCCGTCCTCGACGTACGCGGCCAGCAGTTCCTCGTCGTGCCCGGCCAGTGGGTCGAGGAGACGCGGCCGCAGCCGGTCGGCGGGGTGGGGGGCGAAGTACGCGGCCCGCGTGCCCAGCCCGCCGGGCTCGCCCATCGGGACGATCGCCGGGGTGAGGCGCTCGGAGATCCTGTCCAGGATCTCCTCGCACCGGGCGCCGCGGCGGTCGATCTTGTTCACGAAGATCAGCGTGGGGATGCGCAGCCGCTGGAGCGTCCGCATCAGCACGCGTGTCTGCGCCTGTACGCCCTCCACGGCCGAGACGACGAGGACGACGCCGTCGAGCACGCCGAGCACCCGTTCCACCTCGGCGATGAAGTCCGGGTGACCGGGGGTGTCGATCAGATTGACGGTGAGATCGTCGATCACGAAGGAGACGACGGCGGACTTGATCGTGATGCCGCGCTGCCGCTCCAGCGCGAGGAAGTCGGTCCGGGTGTTCCCGTCGTCGACGCTGCCGATCTCGTCGATGGCCCCGACCGTGTGCAGCAGCCGCTCGGTCAGGCTCGTCTTACCGGCGTCTACGTGCGCCAGGATTCCCAGGTTGAGCATATGCACCGGGTGTCATGTCCTTTGAGATGAGAGGGATTCCTTCCTGGGTGGACATGAACGGTGCGCGCATGTGCTGCTCCTCATCGGTGGTGGTGAACACGTTCCCGTCAGTGCAACAGGTGGCCACCCGCGACGGCAACGCATTAACGCTCAACGAAACCTCGTCGCGGGGCGGATCCTTGGAGGTGACCGGATCCCGGTCCTTCGAGGTGACCGGATCCCCGGGCGGGCCCGGCCCCGCGGCGAGAGGAGCGGACGATGCGTGACATCCTCCCCGCGCTGTACGAGTGGTACGCCGCCGGATCGCCCTTCGGGCTGGCCACGGTGGTGGCGGTCGACCGCAGCGCGCCCCGCGACCCGGGCGCGGCCATGGCGGTCGGCCCGGGCGACGAGATCGTGGGCAGTGTGTCCGGCGGCTGTGTCGAGGGCGCGGTCTTCGAGCTGGCCCGGGAGGTGATCGCCTCGGGCGAGGCCCGCCTGGAGACGTTCGGGTACAGCGACGAGGACGCCTTCGCCGTGGGACTCACCTGCGGCGGAGAGATCACCCTGCTGGTCCGGCGGGTGTCGGCCGCCGACGATCCGGCCTTCGCGGCGGTGGCCGAGTCGGTGGCGGCGGGCCGCCCGGTGACGCTGGCGACGGTACTGGACGGCCCGGCACCACGGGGGGCGACGCTGGCCGTCCGGCCTGACGAGACCCCGGCCGGGAGCGGGACCCCCGGCTCGGCGGCCTCCACCGGCCCGGACGGCGCGCCCGGCTCGGCGGGCCCGGACGGCGCCGCCCCCGCGCCACCCGGGCCGACGGACCCGGACGCCGGGGCTGTCGGGTCGCTCGGTTCCGGGGGGCTGGATGCCGCCGTGGCCGCCGACGCGCGGGGGGAACTGGCCCAGGGGGCGACGGGGCGTCGGCACTACGGGCCGCACGGTGAGCGGCGCGAGGACGCCGTCACCGTATTTCTGCACTCCTTCGCACCGCCTCCGCGCATGCTGGTCTTCGGCGCGATCGACTACGCGTCCGCCGTGGCCCGCATCGGAGCCTTCCTCGGCTACCGGGTCACGGTGTGCGACGCCCGTCCGGCGTTCGCCACGCCGGAGCGCTTCCCGGCGGGTGTGGAGGTCGTCGTGGACTGGCCGCACCACTACCTGAGCGGCACGACGACCGACGCGCGCACGGTGATCTGCGTCCTGACGCACGACCCCAAGTTCGACGTGCCCCTGCTGGAGGAGGCGTTGCGTCGCCCGGCCGCGTACATCGGCGCGATGGGCAGCCGCCGCACCCACGACGACCGCCTGGAACGGCTGCGCGCGGCCGGCGTGCCGGAGCACGAGCTGTCCCGGCTGCGCTCCCCCGTCGGCCTCGACCTCGGAGCCCGTACACCGGAGGAGGTGGCCGTGTCCGTCGCCGCGGAGATCATCGCGCTGCGCTGGGGCGGCAGCGGGCTGCCCCTGACAGCCGGGGGCGGGGCGATCCATCCGCGGTGAGCCCGAGCCGGCCCGGCGCCGGGCGACCCGTGGCCAGCGACCCGTGGCCAGCGACCCGTGGCCAGCGGCCCGTGGCCCCTGGCCATGGGATCAGCCGCTGCGCGGAGGCAGCCGGTGCAGGGTCACCTCGGTGAGCCGGCCGTCGTCGGTCACCGTCGCGGTCATGTACGTGCAGTACGGCTCGCGGCGGCGGTCGGTCGGTGAGCCGGGGTTGAGCAGGCGCAGGCCGGTGGGCGCGGTGCTGTCCCAGGGGATGTGGCTGTGGCCGAAGACCAGCACGTCGAGGTCGGGGAAACGCCGCGCGCAGCGCTGTTCGCGCTGGTGCGCGGAGCCGGTCTCATGGACGACACCGAAGCGCAGGCCGCCCAGTTCGGCGCGGGCGGTCTCGGGGAGCCTGGCCCGCAGACCGGGGCCGTCGTTGTTGCCGTACACGCCGATGACCCGCCGGGAACGGGCCTCCAGCAGGTCGAGGGTGGCGGTGTCCACCCAGTCGCCCGCGTGGATCACGACGTCGGCCGACGGGAGTTCGGCGAGCAGCGCGGCGGGGAGTTCCCTGGCCCGCTTCGGAAGGTGGGTGTCGGACATGAGCAGCAGACGCACGGACTCACCTCCTCAGTCGAGGGCGATCTCGCTCCAGACCTGCTTCCCGCCGCTCACCGGCACCGTGCCCCAGGTCGCCGACGTCGCCTCGACGAGCAGGATTCCACGGCCTCCGGTGGCCTCCCAGCCGATGCTGGTGGGCTTGATCGGCGTACGGGGCGAGTTGTCGGCGACCGCGATGCGCAGGCGGTGGTTGATGAGGGTGAGGTCGAGCCTGACCTTGCCGTCGGTGTGCACCAGGGCGTTGGTGACGAGCTCCGAGACGATCAGCAGGGCGGTGTCCGTGTACTTGCCGACGCCCCAGGCCCGCAGGGCGCGCCGGGTGTAGCGGCGGGCGTGCCGGACCGCCTCGGGGACCCGCCAGACGGTCCAGCTCTCGCGGAGCGGCAGGACCTCCATGCCGTCGTACCGCATCAGCAGGAGGGCCACGTCGTCACTGCGGTTGGCGCCCGTGAGCAGTTCGTCGGCGACGAGACCGAGGTGGGCGGGGTCGGAGCCGGCCAGCCCCTCGGCGAGACGCCTGAGGCCGTCCTCGATGTCGACCTCGACGGACTCGACCAGTCCGTCGGTGGTCAGCGCGACGATGGTGCCGGGCTGGAGCCGCAGCGGGCTCATGGGGAAGTCGGTCTGGCGGATGACGCCGAGCGGCGGTCCCGTCTCCGACTCGGGGACCTCGGTACGGCCGTCCGGGTGACGCAGCACGGGTGGGATGTGTCCGGCGCGCACATACCAGGCGGACCCCTCCTCCATGTCGACGTCGACATAGCAGCAGGTGGCGAAGAGGTCGGTCTCCAGATCGAGCAGGAGCCGGTTGGCGTGCGAGACCACCACGTCCGGCGGGTGGCCCTCGACGGCGTAGGCGCGCAGGGCGGTGCGCATCTGGCCCATGAGGGTCGCGGCCGAGGCGTTGTGTCCCTGGACGTCGCCGATGACGAGGGCGACGTGGTTGTCGGGCAGCGGGATGACGTCGTACCAGTCGCCGCCGACGTCCAGGCCGGAGGTGGTCGGCAGGTAGCGGGCGACGGCGACCGCGCCGGGCAGCCGGGGCAGCCGTCGTGGGAGCAGGGTCCGCTGGAGCATGCCGATCAGCTCGTGCTCGGCGTCGAAGGCGTGGGCGCGTACCAGGGCCTGCCCGGCGAGACCCGCGGACGCGGTGAGCAGGGCCCGCTCCTCGGGGCCGAACTCGTGCGGGGCGTCCCAGCCGATCAGGCAGGCGCCCGCCATGCGGCCGCCCGCGGGCAGCGGCAGGACGGCGAGCCCGCCGGGGCCGACCTCGGCGAGCGCGGATTCCAGGTCGGCGCCCGCGGGCCAGATGGCGGGCCGCCCCTCGTTGAGGGCCGCCGCGAGCGTGGGCATGGCCCGGACGGGCGCGTCGGGCCACTCCGAGCGCCATTCACTGCGCCACAGCTCCGGCCAGAACTCCGGCTGAGGCGGGTCCAGAAGCGTGACGACGAGACGGTCCCCCTCCAGCTCGGCGACGGCGATCCGGTCGGCCTGGAGGGGTTTGCGCAGGGCGGCGACGACGGCCTGGCCGACATCGCGGACGGTGCCGGCGGTGGCCAGCGCGGCGGCGAGCCGCTGGACGCGGCCCACGTCGCTCAGGCCGGAGCGCAGCTTGGAGGCGTCGGAGACGATGCCCACGAGCCGTGCGGGGCGGCCCTCGGCGGAGGGCAGCAACCGGGCGCGCAGCCGGAGCCACTTGTGTCCGCCGGACGGCTGGTGGATGCGGAACTCCAGCTCGCGTTCACCGATCGACATGTGGTCCGGTTCGACCGCGGACATCAGGGCCGGGAGGTCCTCCGGCACGGCCATGGACAACAGGGTCTCGACCTTGCCGTCGAAGGTGGTGGGGGACAGTCCGAACAGGTCGAGCACCTCGTGGTCGACCTCGACGTGCCCGGTGTCCATGGCGAGGCTGAAGGCGTTGGCGGGCAGGTCCGCCGCGTTGTCCGGCGGCGGCGCGGGCGGGCAGACCACGGCATCGGCGAGCAGCCCGAGGCAGGCCCGGTCCTCGGGGCCGAAGCCGTCGGGGCGCTCGCTGACGGCGACCAGGCAGCCGTTGTCCCCCAGGGGCAGCACGGCCAGCGAGAAGTCCTGGGAGGCCAGTCGCCGGGCGTCGGCGCAGCGCCCGAGCTCCTCGGGTCCGAGCCAGCACGGCAGTCCCGAGCGCAGGGCCTCGGCGGCCGGGGAGCCGCCGGACAGGGGGTAGCTGTCGCGGAGCCCGTACAGCGTCCTGGGCACCCCCGCGGACTCGGCCAGCTGCAGTTCACCGCCGCTCGCACTCGGTGAGTACACGGCGGCCACGGTCGCACCGGTGAAGACGAGTGCCTGTTCCAGCAGGCGGTGCAGCCGTTCGCGTGGGTCGAGATCCGCGGTGAGCGTCTTCAGGGCAAGTTCGGCACGCGACCTTCTCGTTCCGCGTTCCGCAGCACCCTCACTGACCACGCCGTCATTACAGCGCTTCCCGGGCTCGGGCGCAGCCCCTGTGACCGTTCCGGACGCGCCGGGCCTGCGGCGGAGCCCATACGGGACTGCAGATCCGACGAAAGCGAATCCGTCGTGATTCATGTCGTTCGCACCGTGCTCCCGTGACGGAGGTGGCGGTTCGTGTCCCGGCCGGGCTGGACAGCGGGCCGGCGGGCCGTGGGGGCGGGTCGGCTCGCCGTGCGGGATCGATCTCCAGGGAGGAGCCTTGACCCCTGGAGGTGCGGAGTCGTGGACGGCCCCGCGAGGAGGTGGTCGCCGTGTCCGACGGGCAGGAGGCCGCGCAGGCGCCGGCAGGCCGTCCGGCCCCGGTGGGACGTCCGCTGCTGTCGCTGACGCTGGCCGCGATGCTGGACGACGTGGACGCCCACTCGGGAGCCCTCTACCTGCTGTCCCCCCACGAGCCGGTGCTGGAGATGGCGGTGTCCGCCGGGCTGCCACGGGCCTTCGCCGCGCCGTGGGAGCGCGTGGGGCTGAACGCGCCGATCCCGGTCGCCGAGGCGGTACGGGAGCGGCGGCTGATCTGGGTGGGCGGCGAGCACGAGATGGCCCGCAGGTATCCCCGGATCGCGGTGGTGCTCCCGTATCCGTTCGCCCTCGCCGCGCTTCCGGTGGCGACGGCCGCCACGATGTACGGCGCCGTCTTCGTGACCTGGCCCGGCTCGCATCCGCCGGACCTCTCCGACCGGGAACGCGATCGCCTCACCGCGGCCTGCGACCGGCTCGCGCTGCGTCTGGAGCGTGCCGCCGCGGAGAACCGGCCGCTGCACCCCGAGCCGGACCTGCTCACGCCGTACGCGGAGGCGCCCGGCGGCACGCTCGGCTCGGTGGAGGCCACGCGGATGGTGGGGCGGCTGCCGTACGGGCTGTGCTCGCTGGATCTGCACGGGCGGGTCGGCTTCGCGAACGCGGCGACGGCCGAGCTGCTCGGGGTGCCCGTCAGCCGTCTCCTGGGCACCCAGCTGTGGGCGGCCGTGCCCTGGCTGAACGACCCGGTCTACGAGGACCGCTACCGGGCGGCGCTGATCAGCCAGCACGTGACCTCCTTCGTCGCGCTGCGTCCGCCGGGCGACTGGCTCTCCTTCCGCCTGTATCCGAGTACGAGCGGGCTGAGCGTGCGGATCTCGCGGGCCCGCCCGGTGTCCGAGATGACGCGGGCGGGCCCGCAGCGGCACGACGGCAGCCCCCGCCTGGTGACGATCTCCCATGTGCTGAGCCTGGCGAGCGCGCTGACGGAGGCGGCGGGCGTGCAGGACGTGGTGCAGCTGGTGGCGGACGAGATCTCGCCCGCCGTCGGCAGCCAGTCCCTGGTCGTCCTCGCCAGCCGGGCCGGGCGCATGCATGTCCTCGGGCATCGCGGTTATCCGGACGCGCACATCGTGGAGCGCTTCAACGGGCTGCCGCTGAGCGAGCAGACCCCGGGCACCCAGGCGCTGAACACCGGTGTGCCCGCGTTCTTCGACTCGCGCGAGCAGCTGGAGCGGCTGTATCCGTCGCGGAACGCCACGCCCGACGGCATGGGCGCGTGGGCGTATCTGCCGCTGGTGGCCTCCGGACGGCCGGTGGGCACCTGCGTCCTCGGGTACACGCAGTCCCACCACTTCGCTCCCGACGAGCGGGCGGTGCTGACCAGCCTGAGCGGGCTCATCGCCCAGGCGCTGGAGCGTGCCCTGCTCTACGACGCGAAACTCCAGCTCGCACAGGGCCTTCAGGCCGCGCTGCTGCCGGCCTCGCTCCCGCCGCTGGCCTCGGTCGAGGCGGCGGCACGCTATCTGCCGGCGACCCAGGGCATGGACATCGGCGGGGACTTCTACGACCTGGTGTCCTCGCACGGCCGGGCGGCGGCGGTGATCGGGGATGTGCAGGGGCACAACGTGACGGCGGCGGGGCTGATGGGGCAGATCCGTACGGCGGTCCGCGCGTACACGGCGGTCGGCCAGGCCCCGGAGGAGGTGATGGGGAGCACCAACCGGCTGCTCATCGACCTGGGCACCGAGCTGTTCGCCAGCTGTCTGTATCTGCGCCTGGACCCGGCGCGCGAGGTCGCCGTGATGGCCAGGGCGGGGCATCCGCCGCCGCTGCTGCTCCGGCCGGACGGCAGGGTGAAGGTGCTCGACCTGGCCGGCGGGCCGCTGCTGGGGATCGACCCCCACGCCGTCTATCCGACGACCGCGGTGCCGCTCGTCCCGGGGTCGGTGCTCGCCCTGTACACCGACGGTCTGATCGAATCCCCCGGTGTCGACATCGAGGACGCGCTCGCCGACCTCGCGCGACGGCTCGCCGCGAGCGGGCACCAGCCCCTGGACGAGCTGGCCGACACACTGCTCCAGCAGGGCGAGGGGAGCGCGCGGGAGCGGCCCGACGACGTCGCCCTGCTTCTGCTCCGGGTACGGCCGCATGGTGGGAACGGCGCCGTATGAGGAGCGGTCCGACCCTCCCGCCGGAGGGCCGGACCTGTCCACTGTCGACCGGAATTCCCTGTTCCGTTGGCCGGTCAGTGGTTCTTGACCGCCGGACTCACCGGCTTCGGGGCGGACACGAGGCCCGATCCGTCACCGGTGGCCGACTACTGGGGTGGCGGTGCCGGACTACTGGTGCTTGCGGGACCGGTGGTGCGTCCCGTTCTGGCCGGTACCCGCGCCCGCCGCGTCACCGGCGCTCGCGCTCGGGTCCACCGCTTCACCGGCACCCGGGTCCACCGCGCCCGCGCTCGGGTCCACGGCGTCACCGCCGGCGCCCGGGTCGACGGCGCTCGCACTCGGGTCCACCGCGCCGCCGGCACCGGCGTCACCGGCACCCGCGTCGCCCGCACCCGCGCCCGCGCCCGCGTCACCGGCTCCCAGCGTCGCGCCGACCGCGGCCAGCGCGGTGGTGACGGGCTGGAAGAAGGTCTCGCCGCCGGCCGTGCAGTCGCCGCTGCCGCCGGAGGTCAGGCCGACCGCGCCGCCGTCCTGGGTGAACAGGGAGCCGCCGCTGTCGCCCGGCTCGGCGCACACATCGGTCTGGATGAGGCCCGTGACGGTGCCCTCCGGGTAGTTCACGGTGGCGTTGAGACCGGTCACGTTGCCGTCGTGCAGACCCGTGGTGCTGCCCATCCGGAAGACCTGCTGGCCCACGGCGGCCTCGACGGCCTGGTTGATCTGGACGCTCTGCCCGTTGCCGACGTTGACGGCGCTGTTCGTCTGCGTGGCCGGGTCGTCGTACTTGACGAGGGAGAAGTCGCCGTCTCCGGGGAAGGTGGCCTGGTCGACGGTGGCGATGGGCGCACCGTTGGCCGCGTCCGACCACTCGGCGGCGGCGACACCGCAGTGGCCCGCGGTGAGGAAGGCGGGGGTTCCGTCGCCCGCCGTGACGTTGAAGCCCAGCGAACAGCGCGCGTTGCCGCCGAAGATGGCGTCACCGCCGTCGACGAAGGTCTTCAGGGTTCCCGCGGACTTCGAGAGGGTCGCCACGTCGGAACCGAGGCCCTTGACGGTCGACTCGACCGTGTTCCACTTGTCGCCCGTGACGGTGGAGTCCGCGGTCACCCGGATCTCGTTGGTCTTCGGGTCGACGGACCACGCGGTGCCCGGGATCGTCGCGTCGGCCTTGAGGGTCTTGGCGGCGGTCTGCAGCGCGGCGGTGCTGTTCTGCACCTGGTGGGCCACCGCGCCGGCCTTCTCGATCTGGTTGACGACGTTGCTGTTGTTACCGACGACATTGATGACGAGCTGCTTCTGCTGCGCGTCGTAGTACGAGCCGGCGAACGCGTCACCCAGTTGGGAGGCCAGCAGGGAGGCGACGTCCGAGACGTCGTTCGCCGCGAAGGTTCTGGGAGTGGCGGCATCCCCGTTCGACTGCGACGCGTTGGCGTTGGGCAGCAGCAGAGCCGCTGCTCCGAGCGCCGCGACGCCGCCAACCGCGATGGCGGCCTTGCGCTTGGGTATCCGTTTGTGACTCAACTCTTGACCTCCTGGGGACGGGGTCGATGCCGCGTCCGGCAGCTGACTAGGGGGGCGCCTGCTTGCCCGTTGATACGCGTGTGTCGCCCGGGGCGTTCAACTGCCATTGCAAATTGCGGGAGTTGACCTCGCCAAAGGTGTCGATTGCGGAGACAACCGGGGCATTTCCTCAACCGGGAGGACGCCGGGCACGGGCAGAACCGGCACAGGCGGGACCGCCGGGGCCGAGGGGAACCGGAGGGAGCGGACAGCGCCGCCGAGGGGGACAGCCACATCCGGGGCGGCACGGAAAGCGACCGGCCGACGACGTTCCGTCGACGAGCGGCGGCGGAATCCCGGGTTCAGGGAATCTGCACAGCCCATGCTCACCGAGGTCACCGCGGACCGGGGATCTGCACAGTCGCGCGCCCCCCGCGCGCCGATGGGCCGGGACTGTCCGGTTCGGCGCGGGAGTGGCAAGGGTCAGGGTGGATCGATGCCGCGCAGCATGTGAAGAAGTGGCCGCAGAGGCGTGTGCGCCCGTCCACGGTTCACCGCCCATGGAGCACAAGTTCCCAGGTGAGAGCCCTGGTTGATTGGAAGCGCGCCCCGCGGCCGTGCTTTGATCCGTTGCACCGCGGAGGTCGCAGCACAGCTCCCGGCAACGGGAGCCGCACCCCTGCGGTGGCGGCCGTCGTCTGTCCCCCAGAGGGGGCCGCTCTCCCCCTTGTGAATATCCATATGAAGGGAAGTTCCATCATGAACTCCACCCCCCGTGTCGAGACCGCCGAGATCTCCGACGCCGACCTCGACAACGTCTCCGGTGGCCTCGCGCTGAACGCCGTCGGCACCGTCACCGGCCTGGTGGACGGCGTTGCCCCAGTTTCCGGCATCGTCGGCACGGCCATCGGCACCGTCGAGGGTGTGACCGGCCTGAACACCGCCCCGGTCACCGGCCTGGTCGCCGGTCTCTGATCGCGTTTCACGCCGCCGAGTCCCGGAACCGCCCCACCGGTTCCGGGACTCTCGGGTGCCCTGAGCCTCTCGAACAGGTGAGAAGAGTCCCGTGCAGTTCCGCCAACAGGCCCTCGCCAAGCTGCGCTCCCCCGAAGAGCTCGACCTTCCGGTGCGCTTCGCCCGCCCACAGGGTCGGCTCGCCCTGTCCGTGACGGTCCTCGCCATGGCCGCGGCCTCCGTCTGGGCCGTGACCGGCACCGTCACCTCCACCGTCGCAGGACCCGCCGTCCTCACCCACGCGCAGGGCAGTTACCTCCTGCAGAGCCCGGTCGCCGGGCAGGTCACGGCGGTCCTCGCGAAGGAGGGCGAACGGCTCCCCGCGAACGCCCCCGTACTGAAGGTGCGTACGGCGCGAGGGGAGACGGCCGTCGTCCGCACGGTCGCCGCGGGCCGTGTCACCGCCCTGGCCGCCACCATCGGCGCGATCATCTCGACCGGCGCGAACGTCGCCGCCGTGGAGAAGACCGCCCACGCCGACGACCCCCTGTACGCGACGGTGTACGTCTCCGCCACGAGCGCGGCCGCCGTTCCCGCCGACGCCGCCGTCGACCTCACCGTCCAGTCGGTGCCCGCCCAGCGGTACGGAGTGCTGCGCGGCCATGTGAAGGCGGTGGGCCGCAGCGCGCAGACCCGGCAGCAGATCGCCGCCTACCTGGGCGACGCCCAACTGGGCGAGCAGTTCAGCGAGAAGGGCAGGCCGGTCGCCGTGCTGGTCGGCCTCGACCGGTCGTCCGCCACCCGCAGCGGCCTGAAGTGGTCGTCCGCGGACGGGCCGCCCTACGCGCTCACCTCCATGACCCTGGCCACGGCCTCGGTCCGGCTGGCCGGTCAGCGCCCCGTCGACTGGCTCCTGCCGTGAGCGCCGCACCGGACACCCGCGGCAGACGGCGCGCCGCCCCGCCCCGGCGCAGCGTGCCGAGGACCCGGGTCAGGAGCGTCCGCACCCCCACCGTCCTCCAGATGGAGGCCGTGGAGTGCGGCGCGGCGTCCCTGGCCATGGTGCTCGGCCACCACGGCCGGCACGTCCCGCTCGAAGAGCTGCGTATCGCCTGCGGTGTCTCGCGGGACGGTTCGCGTGCGAGCAACCTGCTGAAGGCGGCGCGCGGTTACGGTCTGACGGCCAAGGGCATGCAGATGGACACGGCCGCTCTCGCCGAGGTGCGGGGGCCCGCGATCCTGTTCTGGGAGTTCAACCACTATGTCGTCTACGACGGCATGGGGCGCCGTCTCGGACGCCGGGGCGTGCACATCAACGACCCGGGCAAGGGCCGTCGTTTCGTGCCGATGGAGGACTTCGACACCAGCTTCACCGGAGTCGTCCTGGTCATGGAGCCGGGCCCCGGGTTCCGCAGGGGCGGCCGCAGGCCGGGGGTGCTGGGTGCCATGCCGGCCCGGCTGCGCGGCACTTCGGGCACGATGCCCGCCGCGGTGCTGGCGAGTCTGCTGCTGGTGGCGGTCGGCGCGGCGGTGCCCGCGCTCAGCCGGACGTTCATCGACCAGTATCTGATCGGCGGTCAGAGCTCGCTGCTCGGGGTGCTGTTCGCGTCGATGGGCGTCTCGGTGCTGCTGACGGTGGTGCTGACCTGGCTGCAGCAGGCGAATCTGCTGCGCGGCCGCATCATCTCCTCGACGCTCTCCAGCGCCCGGTTCCTGCGTCATCTGCTGCGGCTGCCGGTCACCTTCTTCTCCCAGCGCAGCCCAGCCGATCTGGTGCAGCGGCTCCAGTCGAACGACGCGGTGGCCGAGACCCTGGCGCGCGATCTCGCCGCGGCGGGTGTGGACGCGGTCGTCGTCGTCCTGTACGCCGTGCTGCTCTACACCTACGACCCGCAGCTGACGGCCGTCGGCATCGGTGTCGCGCTGCTCAACGTGGTGGCGATGCGGGTGGTGATCCGGCTGCGCGCGACCCGCACCGCCAAGCTCCGCGCCGACACCGCCCGGCTGACCAACACCTCTTACACCGGGCTCCAGTTGATCGAGACGATGAAGGCCACCGGTGGCGAGGACGGCTACTTCCGCAAGTGGGCGGGACAGCACGCCACCACGCTGGAGGAGCAGCAGCGCCTCGGTGTGCCGAGCGCGTGGCTGGGGGTGGTCGCCCCCACGCTGGCCATGCTCAACAGCGCGCTGATCCTGTGGATCGGCGGCCTGCGGGCGGTCGAGGGGCAGGTCTCCGTGGGTCTGCTGGTCGCCTTCCAGGCTCTGGTCACCCGGTTCACCGCGCCGATCACCCGGCTCAACGGTGTCGCCGGCCGGATCCAGGACTTCGCGGCCGACGTGGCCCGGCTCAAGGACGTGGAGGACTTCCGCGCCGACCCGCTCTACGCCCGCCCCGGCACCGGCGGGTCCACCCGGCGTCTGCGGGGTCATGTGGAGCTGGAGAACATCACGTTCGGCTACAGCCCGCTCGACGAGCCGCTGCTCACCGGATTCTCGCTGACGGTCGGGCCGGGTCAGCAGGTCGCCCTGGTCGGCGGTTCGGGCAGCGGCAAGTCGACGGTGTCCCGGCTGATCTCGGGCCTGTACACGCCGTGGGAGGGCACGATCCGCATCGACGGCCGGCGCCTGGAGGACATCCCGCGCCAAGCGCTCGCGTCGTCCGTGTCCTTCGTCGACCAGGACGTGTTCCTCTTCGAGGGGACGGTCCGCGACAACGTGGCGCTGTGGGACCCGTCGATCCCCGACGACGCGGTGGCCGCCGCCCTGGAGGACGCGGCGCTGTACGACGTCGTCACCCGCCGTCCCGGCGGGATCCACAGCCGCGTCGAGCAGGACGGGCGGAACTTCTCCGGTGGTCAGCGGCAACGCCTGGAGATCGCGCGGGCGTTGGTGCGCAGGCCCAGCATCCTCGTGCTCGACGAGGTGACCAGCGCCCTGGACGCGGAGACGGAGCAGACCGTCATGGACAACCTGCGCCGGCGCGGCTGCGCCTGCGTGGTGATCGCCCACCGGCTCAGCACCGTGCGGGACAGCGACGAGATCGTCGTGCTCGAACACGGCTCGATCGTGGAACGCGGGCGGCACGAGGCACTGGTGGCGGCCGAAGGCCCTTACGCCGGTCTGGTCAGGGAGCGTTGAGATGAGCACGGTCCACGAAGGCGTCCACGAGCAGGACATGGTGCTCGGCGCGCTCGGCGGCATGGGCACCCACGTCGGCTGCTCGGGAGTGAGCCGTCTCGATCTGGAGGGTCCGCAGGTCCTGTGGCTGGTGGCCGCGGGAGCCATGGACCTGTTCGCGGTCGACGCGGCGCAGCAGGGTCACTGGCATCACCTCGGCCGGCTCGAAGCGGGCTCCCTGCTGCTCGGTCCGGTGACGGGCCCTCAGCACACCCTGGTGGGGCGGCCGTTGCGCGGCTGCGAGCTGCGCCGGATCGGGTTGCGCGAGCTGCACCGGCCTGCCGACACGGCGACCTGGTCGTACGACGCGTACGGCAACCCGCAGTTCGTGCCGCCGGCGTCGAGCCCGCTGGAGCACGCCCTCGCGCTCGGCGTGGGACGCGGTCTCTCCGTCCTCTTCCAGGCGCCGACGGCCGCGGAGTACACCGCCGCTCCCACCGACGACGACGTGTTCTGGATGCGGGTCCCGCCGGGGAGTGTCCAGTACGGCTCGTTGTACGGGGCCGAGGCTGCGGCCGATCTGCTGATGGACTCCGGTGTCTGGCAGGGCATGGTCGACCAGCAGTACCGGCTGCTGTCCACCCTCGACCGCTGGATCGAGGAGCTGGAGGCCGGTCACGAGGACCGGGCGGCGGCGGGCATCAAGGCCGGTGAGGACGTCCGCGACCGGGCCGACCGGGCGCTGCTCGCCTCGATCGGCAGAACATCGGCGAAGCGCCCGACCGCGGCCGAGGCGGACGCCACCTACGCGGCCTGCGAACTGGTCGCCCGCGCGGCCGGGATCACCCTGGCCGAGCGGACGGGCGGCGGCGCGGAGAGCGAACGGCTCGACCCCGTCGAACGGATCGCGCTCGCCTCACGGATCCGCGCCCGTTCCGTGCGGCTGGACGGGCGCTGGTGGCGTGACGACATCGGCCCGCTGGTCGGCAGCCGGGCGGTGTCCGGTGCGCCGGTGGCGCTGCTGTGGCGGCGCGGCGGCTATGTCGCCGTACAGCCGTCGTCCGGGCGGGAGACGCCGGTCGAGAAGGCCAACGCCTCGGAGTTCGAGCCGCGGGCCGTGATGTTCTACCGCCCGCTGCCCGAGCACGGGCTCGGCCCGCTGCGGCTGCTGCGGTTCTGTCTGGCGGGCACGGGCGGGGATCTGCGCAACCTCGCGATCAGCGCTCTGGTGACCGTGGCGATCGGCGCGCTGGTGCCGATCGCGACCGGCCGGGTGCTCGGCGAGTACGTCCCGAGGGCCGAGCACGGCCTGATCGTGCAGGTCTGTCTCGCGCTGATGGTCACGAGCGTCGTCTCGGCGGCGTTCACGCTGTTGCAGAACCTCACGCTGCTGCGGATGGAGGGCCGGATCGAGGCGAGTCTCCAACCGGCCTTGTGGGACCGGCTGTTGAGGCTGCCCACGTCGTTCTTCGCGGCCCGTTCGACCGGCGAGCTCGCGAGTGCCGCGATGGGCGTGAGCGCGATCCGCCGTCTGCTCGCGGGTGTCGGGCCCACGCTCGCGCAGGCGGGCACGGTCGGCGCGATGAACCTGGGTCTGCTGCTCTGGTACAGCGTGCCGATGGCGCTGGCCGCGATCGGCATGCTCGTGGTCGTCGCGGCCGCGTTCCTCGGTCTCGGTCTGTGGCAGGTGCGCGGGCAGCGCCGGCTGGTGGTGCTGGGCAACAAGCTCAACAACCAGGCGTTCCAGACCCTGCGCGGGCTGCCCAAGCTGCGGGTCGCGGGGGCCGAGAACTACGCGTACGCGGCCTGGGCGGGCGAGTTCGCGCGCAGCCGTGAACTCCAGCAGCGGGTCGGCCGCGTCAAGAACCTGACGACGGTGATGGGCGCGGTGTATCTGCCGTTGTGCTCCCTGCTGATGTTCATGCTCCTGGCGGGCCCGGCGCGGGGCTCGCTGTCGGCCGCGGCCTTCCTCACCTTCAACACGTCGGTGACGATGCTGCTGACGTCGGTCACCCAGATCACCGGCGCGCTGGTCTCCGCGGCGGCCGCGCTGCCGATGTTCGAGGAGATCAGGCCGGTCCTCGACGCGACGCCCGAGGTGCGCGGGGCGAGTACGCGTCCCGGTGTCCTGTCCGGCTCGGTCGAGGCGCGGCGGCTGTCGTTCCGGTACGCCGACGACGGTCCGCTCGTCCTGGACGACGTGTCGTTCTCCGTCCGGCCGGGCGAGTTCGTGGCGATCGTCGGCCCGAGCGGCTGCGGCAAGTCCACGCTGCTGCGGCTGCTGATCGGCTTCGACCGGCCGGTGTCGGGCAGTGTGCTGTACGACGGCCAGGATCTGGGGGCCCTCGACCAGTCCGCCGTACGACGTCAGTGCGGTGTCGTGCTCCAGCACGCGCAGCCCTTCACCGGGTCGGTCCTGGACTGCATCTGCGGAACCGAGCCGTACACGCCGGAGGAGGCGATGGAGGCGGCGGAGATGGCGGGTCTGGCCGAGGACATCGCGCGGATGCCGATGGGGCTGCACACGCTCGTGGCGGGCAGCGGCGCGATCTCCGGCGGTCAGCGCCAACGCCTCATGATCGCCCAGGCGTTGATACGGCGGCCGCGCATCCTCTACTTCGACGAGGCGACCAGCGCGCTGGACAACGCGACGCAGCGCACGGTGATCGAGAGCACCAAGGCGCTCAACGCGACCCGGGTGGTGATCGCGCACCGGCTGTCGACGGTGCTGGACGCGGACCGTGTCATCGTGATGGAGAACGGCCGGGTCGCCCAGCAGGGCCCGCCCGCGCAGTTGCTGGCGGACACGGGCGGGCGGCTGCACGAGCTGGTGCGGCGGCAGCTGGCCTGAGCGGTCAGTCCGCCCCCGGCACCGGGGCGCCGGAAGGGACACCCGCCTCGACGTAGTCCTCGTAGATCTCCTTCCAGGCCGGAACCCCGCCTGCGTGCGGGCCCTCGGTCGGTTCACCGCGCACCGCCCGGTCGAGGGCGGCGAGACACACCTCCCAGCCGGCGCCGTTGCGGGCGGCCGTGTTCCGCTCGGCGAGCACGTCGGTGAGCGTGAAGCGGGTTCGCCCGCCGTCGAGGGCTTCGAGGTCGAAGCGCAGTTCGTCGCCGCCCCACTCGAAGGAGAGGTGGCGGGGCGGGTCGACGGCGAGGACGCGGCCGGTCGACCCGGGCATGTTCGGATCGCCGCTGAAGGTGATCGTGCCGCCGGGGCGCAGTTCCATCTCGGCGCGGGAGGGGAACCACGCGGCCAGTTCGTCGGCGTCGGTCACGAACCGCCAGACGGGGTCGACGGGGTGGTCGTAGGTGCGGCTGAACCGGACTGCGGGGCGGTCGTCTTCCAGGGTGAGGTACGTCCCGGTGCGTGCGGTGGCTTCGGCGGACATGGTGTCTCAGTCCTTCGGTGAGGAAGCTTCCTGTGGGGGTGCCGCGCCGTTCGGCTGCCTTCGGCCGGGCGGGAACGGCTCTTCTCGCTGATCCGACGGCACGCCCGCCACGTCGTCCAGACGGCGGCGGAGGGCGACCGGGCTCTCGTTCCACAGTCTGCACCCGTCGTCCACGTGCGACCGGGTGCCGGCCCGGTCACTCCTCAGGCCGCGGGGCCGCCGTCGGCAAGGAGGCGGCGGCCCCTCACCCGTCGCCTGGGGCGGGCCGTCGCGGCGGCCCCGCGTGTCTCCCGGACCGGCTCGCCCTCCCCCGGACGGGCCGGTACACGACCAGCGCCCGGTACTCCTTCTCCAGCCTCAGCCCGGTGGCTCCGGAAAGCGGTTCACCGTCGAACGCCAGGATGTCCGCTCCGGCGATACCGTCCAGCTCCAGCCAGGGAACCCGCTCGGCTTCGTAGACCCGTGAGTACTCCAGGGTCCCGAGGACCGCGGCGGCGACGGTACGGGTGCGGGCGAGACGGCGTCCCGCGTCGACCAGGCGCACATCGAGCAGATCGTCGTCCAGACGCGGCCGGAAGGCGGGGACGAGTCCCTCCGGCACGAAACGGCCGTTGCCCGCGAGGAGCAGCCACAGGCGACGGGGCCTGCCGTTGACGTTCAGCTCGACCGGGCGGGCGGTGCCGAGCACCCGGGCCAGGGCGAGCGCCGTCGTCGGCGCGGCGGGCCGGAGCCGTTCCAACCGCTGGCCCAGCCGCGCGAGTTCGGGGTACGGGCCGATGCTGAACTCGTTGAGGAACCAGGTGTCCTCTCCCGCCCCCGAACGGGCCACGCCGATGTCCACCGACACCCCCTCGCCACGGGCCACCGCGCCGGCGGTGTCCTCAAGGTCCTGGACACCCACGTCCAGCGCGAAGCGGTCGGCGGTGCCACCGGGGAAAACGGCCAGCGCCAGCCCCCGTCCGGCCGCCGCGCGGGCGGCGACGCCCGCCACGGCGTCGCCCCCGCAGACACCGAGCGCGCCGCCGGTCTCCACCGCCCGGTCGGCCGCCGCGGCGAGCAGCTCC
This sequence comes from Streptomyces sp. NBC_00328, assembly GCF_036139655.1. Lineage (NCBI taxonomy): Bacteria > Bacillati > Actinomycetota > Actinomycetes > Kitasatosporales > Streptomycetaceae > Streptomyces > Streptomyces sp. NBC_00328. The sequence continues at coordinate 8,706,136 of NZ_CP108013.1, read as the reverse complement.
GCGAGGTCGTCGCCGGGGCCTCGCTCGATCACCTCGGCCTCGGGCAGCAGGGCGCGCAGCCGCCGGGCGTGGCCCGGCGGCACCCCGGGGGCTCCGGGCGCTCCGGCACGGGCCGGGTCGTCGACGATGACGACCAGTCCCTTGCCCAGCGGCAGGGCGGGCGCCCGCGCGGCGGGCCGTTCCCGCTCCGGTACGGCGGGGCGCGGCGGCCACCAGCGGCAGGTGAGGGCGGCCGCGCCCGCGCCGATGGCCACGCCGGCGAGGACGTCTCCCGGGTAGTGGACCCCTACGTAGACACGCGAGAAGGCGACGGCGGCGGCCACGGGCGCGACCAGGAGGCCGTAACGCGTGGACTCCAGGGCGACGGCGGTGGCGAAGGCCGCGGCGGAGGCGGAGTGTCCCGACGGGAAGGACGTGGTGTGCGGCTGACGGGCCAGGTGCCGGATCGCGGGTACGCCCTCCAGCAGCGGGCGGGGGCGGCGGGCGCTCCACTTCACCAGCGTGTTCACGGTGAACGAGGCCAGCGCCAGCGAGCCGAGGCCCCGCAGCGCCGCCCGGCGCCCGGCCGGCCCGCCGACGAGGCCGATCCCGGCGGCCGTGCCGAGCCACAGGCGGCCGTGGTTGGCGGCGTGGCTGAGCCGCCGCAGCGCCGGATCGGCCCCGGGCACCCGCGCGGCGGCCACCCGTGTGAACAGCCGCTGGTCCCATTCGAGGAGTGCACCCATGCTCCACCGCTACGCCGTCTCGGCCGCGCCGGCATCCCGGGTGACCCGGAACGGTGACGGGCATGGGCCGTTGGGCGCACGGACCGCCCCGGCGTGGTACGGGGGTTCGGCACGGGCGCGGAACGGCCGGCGTCCGCCGCGGCACCCTCACACCCTCCAGGGAGCCACGCCCGTACCGCGCTGCCGCGGTGGCGCACGCGGACATGCCGAAGGCCGGTCGACGGCCCCACTCCGTCTGACCGGCCCTCGGTGCGAAATCACATGGCGCCTCGTGACGGTGCCCGCACTCCCCAGCTACGGATCCCGGTCCATGTCCACGACGGCCACGCGATCCCGGTCTCTCAGAACGCGAAGACAGTCATCCCGTAGGAGGTCTTCACGCACTCGTTGGCGAAGGTGTGCTCGTACGAGACGCGCTTGCCCTGCCAGACGCCGGCCACCGTGACCACCACGGGGTCGTACTGCCTGGTACAGAAGACATCGTTCCTCGGCGTCAACGCGTCGAGATCACCCTTGACCCCCCGTAGTTCGGCGCAGGCGTCGGCCGCGGCGGGATGGGTCCCGGAGGCCGTCGGGGCGCAGTTGAGAGTGACCGCGCGCTCCGGCGTCGCGACGGAGGCGTTCTGGCCATGGCCCGTGGTGAGCACCAGGGCGGAGGGGGCGTAGAGCCCGGACGGGGCTGCGTGGGCGGACCCGACGAGGGGGCCGCAGACGGCGGTGGCCGTCAGGGTGAGAGTCGCTGCCCAACGCGCGGTGTTCGGCATTGTGTGCATCCTTCCGCTCGATCGAATGCGATACCGGCTCGGTCGGTGCCGGTTCGGCGAGCGCGAGTCTGCCGAGTTCGCACAGGAAACACACATCGACCCCACATGTTTCAGTAACTTTGAGTATTGAATCAGTGGCGCGAAGTTACAGAATTCGAACGGATGAAGCCCGGAACTGGGCGCCCGACGACAACCACAGACAGCCACCTGGCCGGAAAGACACGGCTCAGCAATAGGCCTGAAACATTCCACTTGAACCGTCATGCCGCCTCGACTTCCGCTGTCGGCGGACTTCTCCGGCACCCCTTGCGCCGCGCTCACGGACGAGTAATGGTGATTACATGATTACATCGGAGCAACGCGAGAAGCTGCGCGGCTGGTTCGCCGGCCGCCTGCCCGACGATCTCTTCGAGAGCCTCACGGAGGTGACGGCCGACCGTGAGGAGATCACCGTCGTCGGCCGCATCCCCGAGCCGCGGCTCGCCGAAGGCGCCTCGGACGCCGAGAAGGAGGCGGCGCTCCGGGCCCGTATCCAGGAATTCCGCGAACGCACCCGCGAGGACCGCATGGAGGTGGCCCGTGACGCGGAGCACCGCTTCCGCAAGAAGGTCTCCTGGGGTGTGGAGTGCGGCACCGAGCGCGCCCTGTTCACCCATGTCGCCGCGCCCGTCATGACCCGGCTGCGCCAGCCCGAACGCGAGGTCCTCGACACGCTCGTCGCCTCCGGGGTCGCCCGCAGCCGCAGCGACGCCCTGGCCTGGTGCGTCCGCCTCGTGCAGCGCCACACCGACGACTGGCTGGGCGAACTGCGCGACTCGCTGGAGCATGTGCAGCGGGTTCGGGCGCAGGGCCCGGACGTCGGGGCGGAGGACGATCCCGGCGACGAGGAGTGACCGGGCGGGCGGCACCTCGGCGACACCGCTCCGGGGGTTGCCCTCGCGGTGACGGCGAGGACCGTCCGGGTCCGCCCGGAGCCTCACCCTGGACATCGCCCGGACGATCCGCCGTCGAGCCTCAGTCGCGGATCGTCCGGGCGATGTCCAGGGTGAGCCGCTGCCAGGGGTCGCGGGGGTCGCGGCCGGTCAGCTCGTGCACGCGGCGCAGGCGGTAGCGCAGGGACTGCGGATGAAGGTGCAGGGCCCTCGCCGCGGCGTTCGCCGAGCCCGAGTCGATGTACGCCGTGAGGGCGTCCAGCAGATGCCGCCGGGCGGCCTCGGCGAGCGGCCCGAGCACCAGGCGCGCGATGTGGCCGGGCGCGGCGGCCGGGCGCCCGGCGAGCAGGGCGAGCACCTGCGCGTCGGCGTCGGTGAGCACCTGCCCGGACCGATGGGCGTGGGCCGGGGCGGTGTCGAGCGCGTCGGCGGCGAGCCGGTGCGCCAGGGCGATCCGGTCCAGGCCCTCGCCGGTGATGACGCACCCGCGCCAGGACCCTTCGCCCATCACCTCCCCGGCCCGCTCGGACGCCGCGAGCGGCAGCAGCAGGACGGCGCGTGAGCCCCGTACCGTCGCCAGGGACGTCACCTCGCCCCCGGGAGGGGCCAGCGCGTCCAGCAGGGCCGTCGCCGTCTCGTGGGCGAGATCCGGCCGGTCCGCGGCGACCTGCTCCGCCGCCAGCAGGCAGTACGGATCCGGGAGCTGGATACCCAGTCTGGCGGAGCGGTCGGAGAGCGCGCCCACCGAGGCGTGCCGTCCGGCGATGAGGTCGTCGAACAGCAGCCGCAGCGCCCGGCTCCGGTCGCCGGCCAGGTCCTCGCTGGTGGCGGCGTAGGCGGTGGCCATCTCCTCGGAGAGCGTGTCCAGGGTGGCGAGCAGCATGCGGGCGAGCGCGAAGGCGTCCGCGGCGGCGAGCCGGGGCGCGCGGGCGGCGACCTCGTCCGTGAGGACGGTGCCCGCGACCCGGTAGGCGCGCAGCACCGCCTGCACCGGGCGCCCGTCCGCCGCGCGGGCCGAGGCGATGCCCCGGAAACGCCGGAGATCGGCCGGTCCCAGCCTGCCGTCGGTGGCCCACAGGTGGAGCAGCCGTTCCAGGCCCCAGGCCGCGATGGCCCGTACCTCGGGCAGCCGGCTGTCGTCGAGCGCCGCGTACACCGGGACCTGTTCGTGGACCGCCGCGACGATCGCCTCCACGACACGCGGGTCGGCGACCATTTCCTGCCGGACGCGTTCCCGGTCCTCGGACGGCTTGTTCGTCACAGGGTGATGATCCCAGCCGCACGTTGTGCGCACCACGGTGGACGGGACTTGTCACAGTCGCCAGGATCATCGTCGTACAGCGCGGTCTCAGGGACGAGAGGCGGGACGTACGGATGGCGAAGCACTGGGCCGACTTCCAGTACGAGATCTATCTGAACGGGATGACGGGTGCCGTGCCGCGGCTGCCCACCGATCTGACGCGGCTGGAGGAGCTGACCGAGCAGCGGCTCGGCCCCGGTCCGGTCGGCTATGTGGCGGGAAGCGCGGGCGACGGCAGCACGGCGCGCGCCAATCGTGCGGCGCTGGCCCGGCGCCGGATCGTGCCGCGCATGCTGCGGGACGTCCACGAACGCGACCTGTCCGTCGAGGTGCTGGGGCGCCCGTTGCCCGCGCCGCTCGCGCTCGCGCCGATCGGCGTCCTGTCGATCATGCATCCGGACGCCGAGTGCGCCGCCGCACGGGCCGCCGCCGCACAGGGCGTCCCGTACATCCTGTCCTCCGCCTCCAGCACCCCGATGGAGCAGGTCGCCGAGGCGATGGGTGACGGCGAGCGCTGGTTCCAGCTCTACTGGGCCAAGGACCGCGAGGTCACCCGCAGCTTCCTGGACCGGGCGAAGGCGGCCGGGTTCACCGCGCTGTTCGTCACGCTCGACACGCCGCTGCTGGCCTGGCGACCGCGCGACCTCGACCAGGCGTACCTGCCGTTCCTGCACGGCGTGGGCACCGCCAACTACTTCTCCGACCCGGCGTTCCGCGCGGGGCTGGCCAAGCCGGTGCACGAGGACCCGAACGCGGCCGTGATGCACTTCGTGAGCATGTTCGCGGACCCCGGCAAGACCTGGCCGGACCTGGCCTTCCTGCGGGAGAACTGGGACGGGCCGATCGTCCTCAAGGGCATCCTGCACCCGGACGACGCCCGCAAGGCCGCCGAGGCCGGGATGGACGGCGTGGTGGTCTCCAACCACGGCGGCCGGCAGGTGGCCGGGTCCGTCGCGGCCGCCGACGCGCTGCCCCGCGTGGCGGCGGCGGTGGGCGACCGGCTCACCGTGCTCTTCGACAGCGGCATCCGCACCGGCGACGACATCTTCAAGGCGCTCGCCCTCGGGGCGCGGGCGGTGCTCGTCGGACGTCCGTACGCCTACGGTCTCGGCCTCGACGGGCAGCCGGGCGTCGAACACGTCGTCCGCTGTCTGCTCGCCGAGTTCGATCTCACCCTCGCCCTGTCCGGACACGCCCGCCCGGCCTCCCTCGGCCCCGAGGACCTCATCGAGGAGACCGCATGACCGTCACCAAGAACGTGCTCGCCGTCGTCTCCGCGCATGTGGGCGGCCGTACGGCGGGAGCGGCGCTCGCCACCCTCTTCCCGGGGCAGGCCCGTGTCACCGTCGTGGAGACCACGGACGAGGACCCCGCCGCGCTGCGCGCGGCGCATGTCGTCGTCACCGGCCTCGGCCCCGTGACCGCCGGACACATCGCCGCCGCACCGGACCTGGAGCTGATCCAGTGCGCGAGCCACGGCTTCGACTACGTCGATCTGGACGCGGCGCGCGAGCGGGGCATACCCGTGTGCAACATCGGTTCCAGCGGCGCCGAGAAGCAGAACGTGGCCGAGCAGACCTTCGCCCTCATGCTCGCCCTGGCCAAGCAACTGGTGCCCGCCCACACCGCGTTGACCGAGGCGGACTGGGCGCTGCCCCGGCTCCAGCAGTCGATCACCGAGCTGTCCGGCAAGACGCTCGGGATCGTGGGACTCGGCCACATCGGCGAGGAGGTCGCGCGGCGGGCCGTCGCGTTCGACATGAGCGTCGTGTACGCCGGGCCCACGCGCGCGTCCGCCGAGACGGAGGCCCGGCTCGGCGCCCGCCATGTCGAACTGGAGGAACTGCTGCGCGTATCGGACTACGTCAGCCTGCACGCGCCGCTCACCGACGCGACCCGTCATCTCCTGAACGCCGAACGGCTCGCGCTGCTCAAGCCGACCGCGTTCGTCGTCAACACCTCGCGTGGCGCCCTGATCGACCAGGACGCCCTGGCGGACGCGCTGCACGCGGGCGCCCTCGCCGGAGCGGGCCTCGACGTCTTCGACCCCGAACCGCCCACCCCTGCCCTGCGGTTGCTCAAGGCCCCGAACGTCGTGCTCTCCCCGCACGTCGCCGGCGTCACCCGCGAGACCCTCGTACGGATCGCGCTGGCCGCGGTCCGGAACGCCGCGGACTTCGTGGCGGGCAAGCCGCCCCAGGACGTCGTCTCGTAGCCCGGGCGCCGGGCGACGGCGGGTCGGAGCCCTGCCTGATCGGAGCCCCGCTCAGGGGCGTTCGGCCCGCCGGCGCCTTCCGGGACGCAGGCGGGCCGGGCGAAGGTGGGTGCGGCCCTGACCCGAACGGCCGCCATAGGGCCCTGTGCGCCGGGGCGGGCGGCCGAACTAGCGGCGGGGGCGGGGCGCGTCGGCGCAACCGGCGTGCACGCCGGCCGTGATCGCCCCGCCCGAGTTACTGACCTGGTCCAGGGGCACGGCGTCTTCCGGACGGCGGATCTCACGGTCGCAGGCGACGCACATGACCTGTCCGGTCAGGGTCTCGAAGTGGTCGCACAGCGCCGCGAGGGAGCGCGCCAGCTTCCGCGCGTACGCCACGTCCCCACCGAGGCCCATCCCGGGCAGGGACCGGAGCTTGCCCCGGGCCTCCCCGACGCACGCGAGCGCGCAGTATCGGGGGATGTCGTCACGATGAAGTCGGCCGGCCAACTCCTCGACCTCCGGGATCAGCCCGGTCATGAACCCGCGCAAGGTCTCCGTCAGCGCCGGCACTTCGAGTCCGGCGGGCAGGTCCTCCGAGGGCGGCAGCAGCGCGGCGATCGCCTGTCTCATCACGGCCACGTCCACGGCCTCGCGTCGGGTCTCGGTGTTCACCGGCCGACTCCCGTCCGACGGTGGAGCGGACAGGCGCATTCCGGGAACAGCGTCCCCAAAGCCACCGGGTCGGGCTGGTAGTCGTACGGCACGACGACCACGGCGCGCGGCCGGGTCACAACTCCTGTACGACTGACGGTGCAGACGCTGAGCGTCATCTTCGCGGAGGCTTCGCGTCCGTCTCCCGAAGCTCTACTCTCTGTCATGTCGACGCTCCCTCTCAGGTTCGAGCGTTGGCCACGCCCCCGGGACCGGTCGCTCGGTCGCCGGGGTGCGATGTCTATGCATCGAGAGTCGTCTTCCACGGTTAGCTCCGCGATGACCGGCGGGGGGTTACCGAGGCGGTAATACACTCGTTCCTGGTTCGGAACAGGTCACCGCAGCGCATACGATCACCCCGGAAGTTGGCCCGATGGATGCCACCACCCCCGGCCCGCTCGCCCCTGACCTCCTCGATCGAGATGACGTCAGGCGAGCTCTGGCAGAACACGACTTCGCAGCAGCCTTCGCCCTGATCAAGAAGTGGGGCGGACTGTCTCAGAACCGGATCGCCGTCGCCTGCCAACTCACCCCCGGCAAGGTCTCCACGATCATCCGCGGACAGCAGCACATCACCAGCTTCGACGTCATCTGCCGCATCGCCGACGGATTACGCATTCCCGGGCGCATGGTCGGCTTGGCCGACCGCCCGTGGGAGACCCGTCCTCCACCCGACCCTCCAGACCCACCTCCACCGGCCTCACGGTCTTCCGACGGCGCATCCTGGCGCCCCTCAGCGACCGTTCACCAGGCCGCTGACCTGACCAGGAGTGACCTCGTGATGGACCGCCGCACGGCAGCGCGCACAGTCGCCGGCGCCGCCATCTCCGGCGCCACCCTCCTCAACTCCCTGGAAGCCTGGCTCCAACCCCCTCCAGCCGCGGACCCAACCGTCAGGCGCGGCAGGATCGGACGCCGAGAGGTCCAGGAACTCGAAGCCACGGCACAGGCGTTCCGCGCCTGGGACCATAAATACGGTGGCGGCCTGCGCCGAAAGGCCGTCGTCGGCCAGCTGAACGAGGTGGCCGGCCACCTCGACGAGCACCAGGCGCCCCCTGTCGAGCAGGCCCTGTTCCGGGTGATGGCGCAGCTCGGCGGCGTCGCGGCCACCATGGCCTGGGATTCCGGACTCCACAAGCAGGCCCAGAACTACTATCTGCTCGCGCTCCGCGCCGCGTACGCGGCCGGTGACGCATGTTTCGGCGCTAACGTGCTGGCCGGAATGGCCCGGCAAATGCTGTACACCGACAGGCCACAGGACGCTCTCGAACTCATCCGCCTGGCGCAGAGGGGTGCACACTCCTCGGCCAGTCCCCGCGTCCGGGCCATGCTGCACACCCGCGAGGCGTGGGCCTACGCAGCCATGGGCCGGACCGCCGCCTTCGAACGGGCGACCCAGGAGGCAGCCGAAGTCCTCGCTGATTCGCCGGGCGCCGAAGAGCCGTACTGGATCGCCTACTTCAACGAGGCGGAGCTCGCCGGAGTCACCGGCGGCAGGCTCCTCGACTTGGCCCGGCACAACCCCCACGAGCACGCTGAGGCTGCCGCCGCGAGCATCCGCAACGCTCTCACAACCCGCGGCGCGGAAGCAGGCCGCAGCCACGCCCTGGACCTCATCGGGCTGGCTGAGTGCCACTTCCTGGTGGGCGACGTGACCGGGGCGGTCGAGCAGACCCACAGGGCCGTCGACGCGGCGGCAGACACCCAGTCGGGCCGGGTCCGCGCGCAACTCGGCCAGCTCTACCCGTACACGGTGGGCCGATCGACCTCCAGTACGGTCAGCGAAGCGCGGGCCAGACTCCGCGAAGTCCTCTCCGTCTGAAGGGAACACAGTGGCCACGATCGCCGTGACCGGGCACATGGATCTCACCGAGGACAGCGTGCCTCTGGTGCGGGACGCCCTGCGAGGAGTGCTGAAGCCGCACGCGGCGTCCGGCGACCTGGTCGGCCTCTCGTGCATCGCGAAGGGCGCCGATTCAATCTTCGCCGAGGTCGTCCTGGAACTCGGCGGCAGCCTGGCTGTGGTCGTCCCGTCCGCGGACTACCGCGAGAACAAGGTGAAGCCCGACCACGCCGAGACCTTCGACCGGCTCATCGCGGCCGCCGCCCAGGTCGACGTCCTCGCCCATGACACGGCCAACAGGGCCGCATACGAGGACGCCAACCGCACGCTCCTCGAACGCGCGGATCGTCTCGTCGCGGTCTGGAGCGGCGAACCGCCGAGCGGCAAGGGCGGAGGTACGGCAGACACCGTCCTTGAGGCCCGTGCGGCCGGTCTGCCTGTCGATGTCGTCTGGCCGGAGGGCGCCGCCCGGAGGATCTGACACAGCAGAGCCGCCCGCAACTCCCCCGTGGCGGACGGCTCGTTTCTGACGTCCAGAGATCAGGTTCGGTGCCGGTACATACGCTCTAGGCCGCTGAGCTACACCTGCCGAAGCCGGCGGCGGGATTCGAACCCGCGTCTCTCGATTAACAGTCGAAGTAACCGGCACCTGCGCACCTGGACGCGCCTACCGTAGCCGCCCAACCGCCGCCGGGCACGGGGTTTTTGCGGCAGCGGCCACCCGACCGTATTCAGGGCCGTTCGGTCCGCCAGCGCTGGATGTCGGAGTAGTCGCGGACCTTGACCACGATGTCGGCTCCGGGGTCCGTGGACGCGGGTGCGACGGCCAGTCCGTCGCGCCCGCGGGACAGCAACTCGCCCTCGTCGGTGAGGTCGTAGCGCAGGTCCTCACGCCGCTTCTCGTCCCCGTCGGCACAGCGGCCGAGGAGCAGGACACCGTCGTCGGCACGTGCGTCGAGGCAGAGCCCGGTGCTCGCGACGCTGCGCAGCAGTCCGTCCCGCTCGTACACCCATTGCTGGGTCCAGGCGGACGAGCACACGTCCAGCGTGGCCTCGGCGCCTTCCACCGCCCTGGCGTCCCGCAGGCCGAGGCACAGGTCGGCGTCCACGTTGCGCAGCCGGGTCCGCTCACCCTTGGACGCCACTTCGGCCGCGGTGGACGGCGTGGACATCACGGGCGGGACCTGAGAACCCTGGGCCGGAGACAGCGTCCGGCTGCTGCTCGCTCCGATGGCGGCGGCGGAGTCGGTGCCGCCCTCCTCGTTCGGCCACAGACTGACCGCGAGGACGGTCGCGAGCAGCGCGGCCGACAGACCGGCCCCGGTGACCAGGGCCTGCTGGGACACCTCGGCCGGCCTGGCGGCCCGTCGCCCCGTCGACGCGGACAAGGGCTGCGGACGACGGCGCCCGCCGCCCGCCGGGCTCGCACCGCCTTCGGCGCGCCCCTCCCGGCCACGGCGTCCGCCCGCGCCGGCTCGCCCACGGACCGCCGGGGTCTCGCCTCCCTCCGCGCTACCACGGCCCGCCGGGATCTCGCCGCTCTCGGCGCGGCGCGCGTCGTCTCCGGGGCGTGCGTCCTTCCCGGTCCGCTCGCCGCCCGCCGGGCGTCCGTCGTCCGGGAGACGTCCGTCCTTCCCACTCTCACCGCCGCGCTGCCGCCTGGCCCGGAACCGGGAGACGCCGGCACGCGGGCGCAGTCCCTGCCGTCCGCGTGCCCGGCGGGAGTCGTAGTAGCGGCGGGCGCCCCAGCCGAGCACGGACTCGGCGATCAGCAGCCCCAACCCACCCTCGAAATGGCTGAGTTGTGCCGCCGCGTACCGGCAGTAGGAGCACTCCGAAAGGTGCTCCTGGACATCCGGCAGCAGGGCCCCGCCGCGCCGGATCGGCGCGTCGAGGAGCCGGTTGTGGAAACCGCATTCCCTGGTCGGGGCGAATTCCAGATGTGCCCGCAGACAGGCCTGGCGGAATTGCTCGCGGGCCTGTTCCCAGGCGGCGACCGCGATGGGCTCCTCCATGCCCAGGAGTCCGGCCGGCACGGACAGCGACTCGTCCTCCACCTCGGTGTGCCACAACAGGCATCGGGCGACGCCCGGAAGACCGAGGAAAGCGTGTTCGGCGAGCTTGCGGTTCTCCGCCGTCATGGACTTCGCCGCGCGCATTCCGCGCCCGCCCGCGGGTTTCCTCAAAGCCGGCAGGGCCTCCGACATCCGGTCGTCCGCGGCCCAGGTCCGGACCGTGTCCCGCACCGTGACGAGGAGTTGGGGCCGCAGCGCGAGAGCATGCCCGCCCGCCCCGAGGCCGTCGAGGACGTGACGGAAGGACGCCTCGGTGACCATGGAGGCGACCTGCGAGGACGTGGCGAGGCAGATCACCGCGTAGTCGTACGCCGGTCGCCAGTGCCGGGCTGTCAACAGGGCGACGGGACGGGTGCCGTCGGCCTCCTCCCCGTCTCTCAGCACGGCGGCGAGGTCCTCGTCGGACTCGCCGAAATATCCGCCGGGCGGACGGTCGGGCAGCGGCGGGTGGGGGGTGCGCACGGGAGCGGGTTCCTTCCGAGGTGCAAGGGGCACACAGGTCGTGCTTGCCCGTCGAAAAGGAGTCCCGATTGGTGTGGACCTTTTGACGGAGCGCCGGGAGAACGGCCGGGGACGAAGGCCGTGCGGCGACCGTCGCTCGGAGAGCTTCTTGAGCTCGTCGACAGCCGGAAATGGCGAACAGCGATTCAGACCCGGCCTTGACCAAGCGCGGGAGGCTCACCCTCGCACAACACACTCGTCACCAACAAGGCGCACGAGCCAGATCAGCCTTATTGAAAACATGTCAAAAGCGAACGACGGCTCGGGGGACCGTCCGGCTTTCGGCATTTCATGCGCCCCGTGTGAACCGTGCGCACACACCGGCTTCTCACGCACGCTCCCCGCGCACCCGGCTCCGCGGTCGACTGGGACCGGCCCTTCTCGAAGGCCCCGCGCGGGACGGCGGGCGCTCCCACGCGAAACCGGCCGCCGACCCCGCTCCTCCCGCCCTCGGTCGGCGGCCCCGGGGCCGTTTCAGGGGGCCTTGCATTCGCCTCGCATTTAGGCAAACACCCATGAATAAGCGGATTCTGACGGAGGGATACGGGCTCACGAATCCGGCCGTCACCGGCCCGGCGCTCACTTCCGTCCCGCGAGCCGCATCGGCCGCGAAGGCGCGGCGCGCGGGCCGTCCGCTACGAATGGCTGTCCGGACCCTCCGCGTTCGAGGGTGCTCGAGTCGCCCAGCCACTAGTCTGGAACCCGGACGACGCGCTTGTTCACTGTGAGTGTGCGCACAAGGGAAAGTGGCGACGATGAGCCCGGTCCACCCTCTCGACGAGGCCGCCACCGCACAGGCGGTCATCGACGGGAACGGCACCCTGATCCACTGGAGCGAGGGTGCCCGCCGGCTCCTCGGCTACTCCCCCGAGGAGGTCGAGGGCCGCCCGGCGGCGGATCTCCTGGCCCCCGGGAGCACCGGCCCGCTCCCGGAGGCCGGCGTCGACCGCCGGTACGGAGTGCTCGACCTGCGCCACCGCGACGGCCGGATCCTGCCCGTGTGGCTGCTCGCCCACCGCATGGAGCGCGGCGAGGACTGGCTGGTACTCACCCCGCTGGAGGGCCAGGAGCCCCGCACCCTGGAGGACCCGCTCGTCCGCGCCGTCCTCGCGCAGGCTCCCTGCGCCATAGCCGTCTACGACGAACGGCTGCGGCTGTACGGCCTCAACGACGCGATGTGCGAGGTCGTCGGCCTGCCGGAGGACCGCATCCGAGGTCTGCGGGTCTCCGAGATCGGGTCCCGGCGGGCCGGCGAGCAGCTGGAGCGCGAGATGGCCGAGGTCCTGGCCTCCGGACGCCCGCGCGCCGTGGCGACGTACGCGCGCGCCGACGGCGAGGACCGGCCGCAGCACTGGCTCGCGCGGATCGCCCCGCTCACCGACACCCATGGACGCGTGATCGGCGTGTCCGTGGCCGCTCACGACTTCACCGAGCAGTACCGGGCCCGCGAGCGGCTCCAGCTGGTCAACGAGGCGAGCATGCGCATCGGCACCACCCTCGACGTCGGCCGGACGGCCCAGGAGCTGGCCGACGTCTGCGTACCCGCCCTCGCCGACTTCGTCAGCGTCGATCTGCTGGACCCCCCGGAGAACGGGGGCGAGTACGACGTCGAACCGCCGGCCGCCCCGGTCACGCTCCGCCGCGCCGCCCACCGGTCGGTGAACGAGGGCAGCCCGGAGGCCGTCCTCGAACCCGGCGACGCCGACGTCTATCCCGCGTCCTCGCCGCAGGCCGACTCGCTGATCGCGGGCCGGCCCCTCGTCGCGCCGAACGCGAGCGGCACCCTGGAGGAATGGCTGAGCTCGGACGGACCGCGCGGCAGACACGTCCGGGAGTACGGCGTCCACGCCACCATGTCGGTGCCCGTCCGGGCCCGGGGCCGGACCCTCGGGGTCGTCGTCCTCAGCCGGTTCCGGCGGCGCGACCCCTTCACCGCCGACGACGTGCTGCTCGCCGAGGAGGTCACGGCCAGGGCCGCCGTGTGCATCGACAACGCCCGCCGCTTCTCCCGCGAGCGGCAGACCGCGCTGGCCCTCCAGCGCAGCCTGCTGCCCCAGTCCCTGCCCCGGACAGCGGCCCTGGAGATGGCGTCGCGCTATCTGCCCGCGGCGCGTGCCGGGGTCGGCGGCGACTGGTTCGACGTGATCCCGCTGTCCGGGATGCGGGTCGCCATGGTCGTCGGCGATGTCATCGGCAACGGCATCCAGGCCTCGGCGACCATGGGCCGGCTGCGCACCGCCGTACGCACCCTCGCCGACATCGATCTGGCCCCGGACGAGCTGCTCACCCACCTCGACGACCTCGTCGTACGGCTGTCCGCCGAGGCCGGGGCCGAGGAGACCACCGGAGAGGTGGGCGCCACCTGCGTCTACGCGGTGTACGACCCGGTCTCCCGGCGCTGCACGCTCGCCAGCGCGGGCCATCCGCCGCCCCTCGTCCTGACGCCGGACGGACCGCCCCGGCAGATCGACGTGCCGCCCGGTCCGGCGCTCGGCCTGGGCGGGCTGCCCTTCGAGTCGGTCGAGCTCGAACTGCCCGAGGGCACGGTGCTCGCGCTGTACACCGACGGCCTGCTGGAGAGCCGCGACCGGGACGTCGACGCCGGCCTCCGGCTGTTCTGCCGGGCCCTGGAGGAGTCGTCGCGGCATCTGGAGGGGGCGGCCCACGCGATCCTCCAGGCGCTGCTTCCCGCGGGCGGCGCGCCGGACGACGTGGCGCTGCTGCTCGCCCGTACCCAGGGCCTCGCCGCGTCCGACGTGACGACCTGGGACATCCCCGCCGACCCCGCCCTCGTCGCGCCGATCCGCAAGCAGGTCGCCGATCAGCTGGAGATCTGGGGCCTGACCGTGGCCACCTTCACGACCGAGCTGGTGGTCAGCGAACTGGTCACCAACGCCATCCGCTACGGCGAACCGCCCATTCGGCTGCGGCTCATCCACGACGCCGAGACCCTGATCTGCGAGGTCTCGGACAGCAGCCACACCGCGCCGCATCTGCGGCGGGCGAAGACCTTCGACGAGGGTGGACGCGGGCTGCTCCTGGTCGCCCAGCTCACCCAGCGCTGGGGCAGCCGGCACACCCCGGAGGGCAAGACCATCTGGGCGGAGCTGTCCCTCCTCGGCGAGGAGTGAGGACCCCACCGGGACGGAGCCGGAGCGGGACCGCGGCGCGAGGGAGGGCGTTCAGGGGCCGGGGGTGCGGTGTCTGATGTGATGTGGGTGCCGCCATCACCGCCCGGAGGACACCATCCTGTACAGCCCGCTCGTCCAAGGCATCCCCGGCGCGGCCGGCACCCGGTTCGCCGGAGCGTTCTCCGCCGGTCCCGGCACCCGTCTCGCCGAGGCCTTCTCCCCCGGACCCGGCACCCACCTTCCCGCGCCGCACCTCGGCGGTGCCGCCACCTCCGGCACCGCGACGCTGGCCGCCGCTCTCGGCAGTCCGCTCGCCGAGGCGCTGTCCGTCGTCCTGCTCGCGGCCGTCCTCGTCTGCGCGGTCGTACGGCCTTTCAACTGGCCGGAAGCGGTCGTGGCCGTGCCCGCCGCGGGGCTGGTCCTGGCCACCGGGGCGATCTCCTGGGACCACGTCCGCGCCGAGGCCGCCCATCTGGGTCCGGTGATCGGCTTCCTCGCGGCGGTCCTCGTCCTGGCAAAGTTCTGTGACGACGACGGGCTCTTCCAGGCGTGCGGCGCCTGGATGGCCCGCTGGGCCGCGGGGCAGCCGGGCCGGCTGCTGACCGCGGTGTTCGCGCTCGCCTCGGCGATCACGGCGGTGCTCAGCCTGGACGCCACCATCGTGCTGCTGACCCCCGTCGTGTTCGCGACGGCGGCGCGGATGGGAGCCCGCCCGAAACCGCACGTGTACGCGTGCACCCACCTGTCGAACACCGCCTCGCTGCTCCTTCCGGTCTCCAACCTCACCAACCTCCTCGCGTTCGCCGCCAGCGGTCTGAGCTTCACCCGGTTCGCCGCGCTGATGGTGCTGCCCTGGCTGGTCGCGATCGGCGCCGAGTACCTGGTCTTCCGGCGCTTCTTCGCCCGTGACCTCGCGGCGGGCGCGTTCCCCCGGCGGGCCGAGGAGCCGCCGGACCTGCCGCTGTTCGCGCTGATCACCGTGGGCTGCACCCTGGCCGGTTTCGTCCTGGCCTCGGCCGTCGGCGTCGACCCGGCCTGGTCCGCCGCCGCGGGGGCGCTCGTCCTGGCCGGGCGGGCTCTCCTCCGCCGCCGCACCACCCCGCTCACCGTGGTGCGCGCCGCCGCGCCGTCCTTCCTCGCCTTCGTCCTCGCGCTCGGCGTCGTCGTCCGCGCGGTCGTCGACAACGGTCTGGCCGGTGCCCTCGACGACCTCCTCCCGGAGGGCGGATCACTGGCGGCGCTGCTCGGCGTCGCCGCGATCGCCGCCGTCCTGGCCAACCTGATCAACAACCTGCCCGCGGTCCTCGTTCTGCTGCCACTGGCGGCCGACTCGGGCGCGGGCGCGGTGCTGGCCGTCCTGCTCGGCGTCAACATCGGGCCCAATCTGACGTACGCGGGTTCCCTCGCGACGCTGCTGTGGCGACGTATCGTGCATCAGCACGAACACGGCGTCGACCTCAAGGAGTTCACCCGGCTGGGCGTGATCGCCGTACCCGCGGCGCTGGTGCCCGCCGTACTGGCGCTGTGGGGCTCGCTCCACGTCATCGGAGGCTGATGGGCATGCGGGTGGTCGTCTGGCTGGTCGAGGGAACATGGCCCGCGTGCGTGGACGCCGTGCGCACGCACGCCCCCGGGGCCACGGACGTGGTGCTGCTGCATGTCGCCGACCCCGCCGTGCCCGGTCTCGCGCACGGCGCCTTCGCGGGGCTTCTCGGACGCGGACGCGCCGAACCCGATCCCGGCGACCTCCTGGAGACCCTCGGCACGGTCTCCGGGGCCGAGCTCCTCGACGCGGCGGCCCGGCGGTTCGGGGGCCCGGCGACCCGTCTGGAGCGCACCGGCCGGGTGGAGCGGGAGGTCGTGGCGGCGGCCGAGGACGCCGGTCTGCTCGTCCTGGCCCGCGACGGCGACCGCAGCCGGCTCGGCCCGCACAGCCTCGGACCGGCCGGACGCTTCGTCGTCGACCACGCCCCCTGCCCGGTGCTCCTCGTGTGGCCCGAACCGGCACCGGACGTCACGACGTTGCCGCCTCCGCCCCCGCATCCGCCGCACCACCCGGACCATCCTCACCATCCCGATCACCCGCACCGCCCTCATCCCTGAAGAGCCGTTTCACATCCTCTTTTCGCAGGGTCACGGGGACGAGCCCAGCAAGCTACCGAGCGTAGGAGGCGCCACGGGTTCCACGGCGTCGTCTGCCTGCGGCTCTGTCAGGGCCGCCGCTGCAGGAGAACGTAGCCGTCCTGGTCCGCGACGGTCCGGTAGCGGCCGTTGTCCCGGGCCTCGGACAGCAGCCTGCGGTCGTCGTCGGGTGAGATCGGCCAGCCCTGCGGTCGCGCGCTGTCGTCGATGATCCACTCCGGGTCGGGACGGCTGTCCCCCAGGCCGAACACGCTGACCCGGGTGCGGCTGGCGAGCTGCGGGACCAGCCGGTTGGAGGCGGCGACGGTGGCGCCGTCCGGGATGCGGTCCATCAGCCGCCGGGCGGTCGCGAGCCGGGGGTCGGTGTGCCAGGTGGCGGGCTGCGTCAACTCCCACAGCGGGAACTGGGGTAGCAGGAGCACGCTGACGGCCGCGCTCGCCGCCAGCGCGTACCGCACGGGGCCGGGCCGGGTCAGCGCGTCGACGAGGGCGGCGAACAGCACCGGCATCAGGACCGCGCTGTAGTGGTAGCCGGTTCCCCAGTAGGCCTGGTTGTCCGACGCGAAGCGCCACAGGAGCGTCGGCACGGCCGCCCACAGGAGCGGGGAGCGCACGGCCAGGAACCCGGTCACGGACAGCAGGGCCAGCACCGTCAGCGCCTTGGTGTCCGGGGTGACCAGTCCCACCGTGTAGTGGAGGAGCAACTCGCCGACGCCCGGCGTCGCGGACCCCGCGCCGGGCACGCTGGAGGTGTAGGCGAACGTGCCACCGGGGTTGAACGCCGGTATCACGACCAGCATCTCCAGGAAGGACCCGAGCACTCCGGCCAGGAACAGGGCACCCCCCGTCCGGCGGTGGTCGTGATCGCCGGTGCGCGCGATCAGCAGACCCACGACCGCGACGGTCAGCCCGAGATCCTCCTTCACCAGCAGCAGCGGAAGCGCCCACAGGGCCGCGGCACGCGCCCGGCCCCGGCCCACCGCCGTCAGGGAGAACGCCAGCAGCGGCACGGCGAAGCACACCTCGTGGAAGTCGAATCCGACCGCCTGGGCGACACCCCAGGAGGCGCCGTGGCCGAGACCGACCACCAGCGCCGCCCGCCGGCCGCGTACCTCCTCGGCCCACCTGGCCAGGGGTATCACCGCCACCGCGAACAACGCGGCCTGCGCCACCAGCAGGGTCACCGGCGTCGGCCAGACCCGGTACAGCGGTGCCAGCAGGGCCAGCACGGGCGAGAAGTGGTCGCCGAGCAGCGGGAACCCCGGTCCCTTGAGCTCGGCCACCGGCAGGTGCCCGTGCGCGTAGGACCGTACCGCCTGCTCGAAGATCCCCAGGTCGTAACCGGTGGTCAGCATCCGCTGGTGCAGCCGCACGGACAGCGCCGTGTACGTCACGAAGCACACCAGGGCGACAGTCAGCGCGGTCGCCCAGCCGGGGGTACCCCCCGACGGCCGGGCCGTTCCGGCGACGGGCCCGGCCGCGTCGTCGCGGGACGGGCGGGACGGGGAGGGGAGCGCGGGCAGGCGGGTAGGCACGTCGGGCCTTTCGTCCGGCGGATCACCGATACGGCGCTCGCCGCGCGGGTGGGGCCGCACGGCGAGCACCTTTCTGGGGGCTCGGACACCGTGCCGGAGAGCCGCTGACCGGGTCCTGACCGAACCTGACGAAGCGGTCAGGGAGCCGCCGGAAGCCTGTGCCAGGCTGGCGGGATGAGAATTCTGGTGGTGGAGGACGAGCGCGAGCTGGCGGAGACGCTGCGCCTCGGGCTGACGGCCGAGGGCTATCGCGTGGACGTGGCCCATGACGGCCGCGAGGGCCTGTGGAAGGCCCGCACGGGTGACTACGCGGCCGTCGTGCTCGACCTGATGCTGCCGCTGCTCAACGGCTACCGGGTCTGCGCGGAGCTGCGCCGCGAGGGCATCACCACCCCCGTGCTGGTGCTCACCGCGAAGGACGGCGACTGGGACCAGGCCGAGGCCCTCGACACCGGCGCCGACGACTACGTCACCAAGCCGTTCACCTACCTGGTCCTGGTCGCACGGCTGCGCGCGCTCATGCGCCGGGCGCGGGGAGCGGCCTCCCCGCTGCTGGCGGTGGGCGACCTGGTGCTGGACGTGGCGGCCAGAACCTGCCTCAGGTCGGGCGTCGCCGTCCCGCTCACGCCCCGGGAGTTCGGAGTCGCCGAGGTGCTCGCGCGGCGGCCGGGCGAGGCGGTCACGAAGTCGGAGATCCTGCACCACGCCTGGCCGGACGTGGCCGAGGACCTCAACCTGGTGGAGGTCCGGGTCAGCGCCCTGCGCCGGAAGATCGACACGGCCTTCGGACGGCAGTCCCTCCTGACGGTGCGCGGGGTGGGCTACCGGTTGGTCGACGACCGCGGAGAGGCGAGGGAAGGCGCCGTGCAGGAGCCCCCGGCCGGGCGGAACTCCGGTGGCTGACGTCCCGAACGGGCGGCATCCGAGCGGGCGCCGCACCCTGGTACCCGCGTACCCGCCCGGCACGCTCCGCCGGCTTCGGCGCGCCCGCCTGCTCCCACGCCCGGTACGGGTCCTCCGCTCGCTGCGGGTCCTCCCACGCTCGGTACGGGCGCGTTCCGCGTTCGCCGCCGCCTTCGCCGCGGCCGTGCTCTTCACCTCCGGGGCCCTGCTGATGCGGCATCAGCTGTACGACGAGCGGCTGCGTGCCACTTCGTCGGTGGCCCAGGAGCAGGTCGACACCCTGCTCAGCGCAACCGCCCACTCATCCATCGGCGGCCCCTGGGGGGCGCCCTACGAAATCGTCGCCGACGACGGCGTGCTCCTGGCGTCCAGTCCCGAGCTGGAGCCGTACGAGAAGGACGGCCACGCGTTCCTCCCGGGCCCGGGCCGGGGCGGGAGCCTGCCCCTGTACACCAGACGCCGGTTCACGTTCCCCGCCGTGGCCGAGCCGGCGGCCCGCTCGCTGTCCGGACGGACCCTGACCACCGTCGAGGGGACGGTGCCCGCCTCCTACCTGCCCGGCGAGACGCAGGGGCGCGGGGTGGCCGCCGGCGCCCGGGTCCGGGTGTACGTCCTGATCGTCCCGGACGATGCCGAGCGAGCGGTCGGCGAACTCGACCGGGAACTCGTCGTGGCCGTTCCCCTCGCGACCGCGCTGGTGGCCGGGGTGGCCTGGCTGGCCACGCGGCGGGCGCTGCGGCCGGTCGAGGCGATCAGGGCGCGTACCGCCTCGGTGACCGCGACGGACCCCCGCGAACGGGTGGAGGTACCCGACACCGCCGACGAGGTGGCGGAACTGGCAGTGACCATCAACGCCACCCTGCAGCGGCTGGAGGAGGCGGCCACGGCACAGCGCCGGTTCGTGGCGGACGCCGCGCACGAACTGCGCAGCCCGCTCGCCACCCTGCTCGCGGGGCTGGAGGTGGCCACCGCCTACCCCGACCGGGCCGACTGGCCCGCCGTGGTGTCCGCGGCCGGCCGGCAGACGCGGCGGCTGAGCGGTCTGACGGAGGAACTGCTCCTGCTGGCCCGGCTGGACGCGGGCGCTCCGCCGGCCCGCACCGAACGGGTCGACCTGGCGGCGCTGGCGGGCCGGCTCGTGGAGGAGTACGCGGAACGCGCCGGGGGTTCCCCGAAGGTGGATCTCCTCGTCGCCGCGCCGGGTACCGCGACGACGGTGTTCGCGGCACCCGGTGACCTCGAACGGATCCTCCGGAACCTGCTCGACAACGCCCTGCGCCACGCCGTCGACCGCGTGCTGCTGACCGTGGCCCGGGACTCGGCCGCACCCGGGCCGGTGCTGTGCACCGTCCGCGACGACGGGCCCGGCGTCGCGGAAGCCGACAGCGAACGGATATTTGAGCGGTTCACCCGCCTGGACGAGTCCCGCACCCGTACGGACGGCGGCACCGGCCTCGGCCTCGCCATAGCCCGCGACCTGGCGGCCCGGCACGGCGGCCTGCTCGTGCTGGCGGTGCAGCCGAAGGGTTCGGGGGCGTGCTTCGTCCTCCGCCTGCCCGCGGGAGACCCGTGTCAGGGGTGTGGTGGAGAGCAGTTGTCGGGCCTGCCGCCACTCGACGGTGAAGGCGGTCTGTCGGCCTGCGTCCTCGAAGGCGGGACGCCTACCGGCAGTTGTTCACGTCCGGCGGACGCCCGGCCGTGTCGCGTGCCGCCTCGGGAGGAACCGCTCGCGCGGTGGTGGGCGAGCCCCCGGAGAGGGTAACCGCACGGTGTGGGACACGAGGGGCACGCCGAGAGGGGACGGTCGTATGGCAGTCACGGACAGGAGCGTGCTCGGCCGGTTCGAGCAGGACGGCTTCGTGGTGCGGCGCGGGCTGTTCGCCCCGGACGAGATCGACACCCTGTGCGCGGAGTTCGCGGCGCTGCACGAGGCCGGCCCGGTCCCCGGGCACTTCGAACCCCGGGCCCCGAGGACCGGCGGCACGGAGTTCGGCGGCGTCGGAACCGGCGCCCCGGCCGACCCGCTGCACGTCTTCCCCCGCTTCATGCACCCGCACCGCGTCAACGCCCTGTCGCTGCGTCTGCTGCTCGACCCGCGGGTGCGGGACGTCCTCGAGATCCTGCTGGGGGAAGAGGTGCTGGCCGCCCAGAGCATGTTCTACTTCAAGCCGCCCGGAGCCCGCGGCCAGGCGTTGCACCAGGACAACTTCTATCTGCGCGTCGAGCCCGGCACCTGTGTGGCCGCGTGGACCGCCTGCGATGTCATCGACCGCGAGAACGGCGGCCTGGAGGTCGTGCCGGGCACGCATCGGATGGACCTGTTCTGCCCGCACGAGGCGGACCCGGCGCTGTCCTTCGCCCGCGAGTACGTACCGCCGCCTGCCGGTCTGACCGCCGTGCCCGTCGACATGGAACCGGGGGACGTCCTGTTCTTCAACGGCAGCCTGGTCCACGGCTCCGGCCCCAACCGCAGCCGTGACCGTTTCCGCCGGTCCTTCATCGGCCACTACGTCGGCCGCTCCACCCGGCGCATCGGCGGCTTCTACCGCACGCTGACGATGGACGGTGAAGCCGTGGCCCTTCCCGAGAACGAGGGCGCGGGCCCGTGCGGGACGGGCTGGACGGCGGCCGGTCCGCACTGAACGCCGGAGCACTCTACCGGCGGTACCCAGGGCCGAAGGGGTCACTTGACGAAGTCGGGCATGCGCGATTTGATCCTCTGAGTGCCGTGGTGCGACCCGGCACGCAGAGGTGCGCCCAGCCGGTAACGGACCAGGTTCAAGTCCGGCCAAAGTCGCCAGGATCGCTCGAAGCGTCCGAGGCGGGGACGTACTCGCGATTGATGGAGCGGACATGCCCCCCGTCAAACGTGTTCTCCGCGCCGGAGTTCCGGTCACGGCCCTCGCCTGTCTTCTGACGCTCGCGGGCTGCGACGCGGGCACCGACACGAGCGCCTCGGCCGAACCGGCGCCCCGGCCCGGCCGGACAGCGACTTCCGTCGAACTCCCGCCGCTCCACGCGGGGTTCGACTACCAGATCGGCGGCGCCTACCCCCCGGCCGCCGACGTCCGCGTCGTCAGCCGCGACCGCTCGTCCTCCCCCGCCCGGGGCCTGTACAACATCTGCTACGTCAACGCCTTCCAGGCCCAGCCCGAGGAACGCGGACAGTGGCCCGCCGACCTGCTGCTGCGGGGCGCGGACGGCGAGGTCGTCGTCGACCAGGACTGGAACGAGGCGCTGCTGGACATCCGGACGCCGGACAAGCGCCGGCGGGTGGCCGCGCGGGTCGAGGAGTGGATCGACGACTGCGCCGACAAGGGATTCGACGCCGTCGAGCCCGACAACTACGACAGCTACACCCGCTCGCGGAAACTGCTGAGCGCGGAGGACGCCACCGCGTTCATCACCCTGCTCTCGCGGCACGCGCACGCCCGGCATCTGGCGATCGGGCAGAAGAACACCGTCGAACTGGCGGGAGTCAGATCGCGGACCGGGCTCGACTTCGCGGTGGCGGAGGAGTGCGGCGAGTACGACGAGTGCGGCGCGTACGCGAGGGCCTTCCACGACCGGGTGGTGGTCGTCGAGTACACCGACAGCGGTCTGCGCAAGGCCCGTTCGGCCTTCGGCGACCGGCTGAGCATCGTGCGCCGGGACGTGAAGGTCTCGACACCCGGCAGCGCGGACTACGTCCGCGAAACGCGCTGACGGAGGCCGGGATGACACACGTGATCGCGCGGCGCCGGCTGCTCCTGGGCGCGGCCGCCGCCGGGGCACTGGCAGGCTGCGGCGGCCCCTCCGACGGCGTCGGCACCGACGGCAGGGTGACCGTCGAACTGTGGCACGGCCAGAACGACACGGCCAGGAAGGCCGTGGAGTCGCTGGTGGCCGAGTTCAACCGCACCCATCCACGCATCCGCGTGGACAGTTCGGGCGGCGGGGTGGTGGCCGACGCCATGCTCCAGAAGGTCACGGCCGCGCTCGCCGCCGGCTCTTACCCCGACATCGCCTACATCTTCGGCTCGGACCTGGCGAGCGTCGCCCGCAGCCCCCGGGTCGTCGACCTCACGTCCGCGCTGCACGAGGGCGCCCCGCCGTGGAAGTCCTTCTGGACGCCGGTACGGGACGCGGTCACCGTCAACGGCAGGGTGCGCGCCGCCCCGGCGGTGCTCGACTCGCTGGCCGTCGTCTACAACAAGAAGCTGTTCCGCGAGGCCGGGGTCCCCTTCCCGAAGGCGGGGTGGAGCTGGGACGAGTTCACCGACACCGCGCGCAGACTCACCGACTCCGGACGCGGGACCTTCGGCACGGGCTGGCCGGGCACGGGCGACGAGGACACGGTCTGGCGGCTGTGGCCGATGATCTGGGACCTCGGCGGAGAGGTGATCGCCGCCGACGGCGGGAGAGTCGGCTTCGCCGAGCAGGGCGCCCAGGCTCTGTCGACCCTCGCCCGACTGGCCCACGACAGAAGCGTCTACGTCGATCCGAAGCCCGGCAGCGAGCAGATGTACCAGGTGTTCCTGAGCGGCCGGATGGCGATGGTGGCGACGGGACCCTGGCAGCTTCCGGACGTCATCACCGCCAAGGTCGACTACGGCGTCGTCCCGCTCCCGACGTACAGCGGCAGGCCCGTCACCATCTCCGGGCCGGACACCTGGACCGTCTTCGACAACGGCTCCGCCCGTTCCCGGGCGGCCGTCGAGTTCGTGCGCTGGATGATCCGGCCGGCCCAGGACGCGCGCTGGGACCTCGCGGCGGGCAGTCTCCCGCTCGGCTCGGCCACCGCCCGGCGTCCGGAGTGGCGCGAGCACGCGCGGACGACCACCGGACTCGGCGTGTTCACCGACACGCTGAACTCCGCCCGGGTCCGGCCCGTGCACGCCGCCTATCCGCAGATCTCCCAGGCCCTCGGCGAGGCGATCGTCTCGGTCCTGCTCGGCAAGGACTCCCCCGCCCACGCCGTCCGCCGGTGCGCCGACGCGGCCGACGCGGCCCTGCTCATCCCCCGGTGACCTCGACTTCAGACGTTCCCAGCCGACTTCCGGCTGAAGGAGGCCGTCATGTCCACCCTTCCCCGTGCCATCACCCTCGTTCCGGGCCCCGCGGTGACCCCGGCCGCCGCGCGGCGCGCCGCCCGCCGCCGCGGCCGCCGGGAGACCGCCACCGCCTGGGCCTTCATCGGCCCGTCGGTCGTCGTGATCCTCGGTCTGAGCATCGTGCCCGTCGTCTGGTCACTGCTGCTCTCCTTCCGGGCCGACGACCTGGTCACCCCGGGCCGCTGGGTCGGCCTCGACAACTACCGGGCCCTGGCCCAGGACCCCAACTTCCGTACGGCCGTGGGCAATACCCTGCTCTACGCCGCCCTCTACGTGCCGCTCAGCCTGTTCGGCGGACTGATGCTGGCCCTGGCGCTGAACCGCCGTATCCGGTTCATCGGCCTCTACCGCACGCTCGTCTTCGTTCCGTTCGTGGTCTCGGCGACCGCGCAGGGCGTGCTGTTCTCGTTCATCCTCGATCCCGAGTTCGGTGTCGCGAACTCCCTGCTGCACAAGCTCGGACTGTCCCCGCAGGGCTTTCTCACCGACCCCGACCAGGCGATCTATCTGCTGGTGCTGATCTCGCTGTGGAGCGGTGTCGGATTCTGCGTCGTCGTCTATCTGGCCGCGCTGCAGGACGTGCCGCCCGAACTCGTGGAAGCCGCGCGGATCGACGGGGCGGGTCGCGGTCGGGTACTGCGCCACATCATCCTGCCGACCCTCACCCCGGTCACCGTGTTCCTGCTGCTGTGGCAGCTGATCACGGCACTCCAGGTCTTCGACCTGATCTATGTGACGACGAAGGGCGGCCCCCTCGGCTCGACCGGCGTGGTCGTCTACTTCGTCTGGCAGCAGGCGTTCCAGACGTTCACGGCGGGCTACGGGGCCGCCGCGGCGTACGTCCTCGCGGTCGCCCTGCTGGTGGCGGGCGGGGCGCTGCGTCTTCTGCGGCGGCGGCAGGAACGTACCGAAGGAGCGGTCCGATGAGTTCACCCGCGGCCTCCCGCAGGCCGAGTACCTGGCATCTGCTGCTGGCTCCGCTGACCTTGTGCTTCGCGCTGCCGCTGGTGTGGCTGGTGCTCAGCTCGGTGATGTCCGACGCGGAGATCAACCGGTTCCCGCCCGCGCTGTGGCCGAAGGGGATCGACCTGGGCGGTTACCGGTATGTGCTCGGGAACGCGATGTTCCCGCGCTGGTTCGCCAATTCGCTGATCGTCGCGGTCGCGGCCGTCCTGTCGAACCTGCTGCTGGGAGCGCTCGGCGGCTACGCCTTCGCGCGGATGCGGTTCGCCGGGTCACGGACCCTGCTCGCTCTGATGCTCGCGACGATGGTGATCCCCTTCCAGCTCACGATGATCCCGACCTTCCTGGTGATGAAGGAACTCGGTCTCATCGACACGCTCGGCGCGCTGATCGTGCCCTCGCTCGTCACCCCGTTCGCGGTCTTCCTGTTCCGGCAGTTCTTCCTCGCGCTGCCCAGGGAGATGGAGGAGGCGGCCTGGATCGACGGGTGTTCGCGGCTGCGGGTGCTGTTCTCGATCGTGCTGCCGCTGGCCCGGCCCGCGCTGGCCACGGTCGCGGTGCTGACCTTCCTGAGCACCTGGAACGACTTGTCCTGGCCGCTCATCGCGATCAATCACGACACGCGGTACACCTTGCAGCTCGGTCTGACGACGTTCCAGGGACAGCACCACACGCGGTGGTCGGCGGTGATGGCGGGCAACGTGATCACCGTGCTGCCCGTCCTGATCGCGTTCCTGCTCGCGCAGAAGACCTTTGTCCAGTCGCTCACTTCGAGCGGTCTGAAGGGCTAGGCCACCATGAAATCGTTCGATCTCCTCGTCGTCGGCGACGCCAATCCGGATGTCGTCCTCGGCCCGTTGCGCGGCCCCCTGGAGTTCGGGCAGCGCGAACAGCTCGTCGAGCACGCCGGTTTGGTGCTCGGCGGCTCCGCCGCGATCATGGCGTGCGGGGCGGCTCGGCTCGGGCTGCGGGTCGCGTTCGCGGGCCGGGTGGGTGACGATCCCGCGGGTGCCTTCGTGCGCGAGGCGCTCGCCGGGCGCGGTGTCGACGTGGGCTTCCTGGTCACCGACCCGGTCCGGCCCACCCCTCTCACGGCCGTCGTCATGGCCGGGGACGGGGACCGGGCCATCCTGACGGCGCCGGGCTGTCTCACCGAGACCGGTCCCGAGGACGTGCCGCGGGACCTGATGGCGGACTCCCGGCATGTGCACGCGGCCTCGTTCTTCCTGATGCCCCGTCTGGCCCGGTCCCTGGCGACGGTGTTCGGCCTGGCCCGGGAGACCGGCGCGACGACGTCACTCGACACGAACGACGACCCGGCCGGGCACTGGGACAACCAACTCCTCGACCCCGTACTGGAGTTCACCGATTTCCTGTTGCCCAACGCGGCGGAGGCGTCGGCGCTGTCCGGGGAAGCCGATCCGGTCGCCGCTGCCGCCGTCCTGGCCGGCCGGGGGCCGACGGTCGTGGTCAAGGACGGCGCGAACGGCGCCCTCGCCGACACCGGGACGCGGCTCGCGCACGCACCGGCCACGGCCGTCGACCCCGTGGACACCGTCGGCGCGGGCGACAGCTTCGACGCCGGGTTCGTCGCCGCGACCCTGCGCGGTCTCGACCTGCGCTCCGCGCTCACGGTGGCCGCGGCCTGCGGTTCGCTCTCGACCCGGGCACACGGCGGTACGGCGGCACAGCCCACCTGGGACGAGGCCCTCGCCGCGGCCCGCGCACACCTCCCTGCAGTTCCACCAGCCCCCCGCACCCGCGAGACCAGGAGCCGTTCATGAACGACGTCACCGCCCCGAAGATCGCCTTCATCGGAGCCGGGAGCGTGGTGTTCACCCAGGGACTGCTGGCCGACCTGTTCAGCTTCCCCGAACTCGCGCACGCGCGCATCGCGTTGCACGACATCGACCCGGAGCGGCTCGCCACGGCGGAGGGCGCCGCCCGGTACATCGCCGGCGTACGCGGCGCCAAGCCCACGATCACCTCGCATCCCGACCGCCGAGCGGCCCTGGCGGACGCCGACTTCGTCATCAACATCATCCAGGTCGGCATGGACGGGGCGACCCGAACCGACTTCGACATCCCCGCCCGC
Source organism: Streptomyces sp. NBC_00328 (assembly GCF_036139655.1). NCBI lineage: Bacteria > Bacillati > Actinomycetota > Actinomycetes > Kitasatosporales > Streptomycetaceae > Streptomyces > Streptomyces sp. NBC_00328. Next base: position 8,679,226 of record NZ_CP108013.1, on the reverse strand, counting down.
TACGGACTGCGCCAGACCATCGGCGACACCCTCGGCATCGGAGGCGTCTTCCGGGCCCTGCGCACGTTCCCGGTGCTCCGCGCGCTCGCCGCCGACATGGCCGAACTCTGCCCGGACGCCCTGCTGTTGAACTACACCAACCCCATGGCGATGAACGTCCTCTATCTGAGCCGGATCGCGCCGAAGCTGCGCGTCACTGGCCTGTGCCACTCGGTGCACTGGACGATGCACGACCTCGCCCAGCTCGTCGGGGTCCCCTTCGAGGAGGTCACCCACCTGGCCGCCGGGGTCAACCACCAGGCGTGGGTGCTGCGTTTCGAGCGCGCGGGCCAGGACCTCCACCCGCTCCTCGACGAGGCCATCGCCAAGGACCCCGGGCTGCTGCGCCGGGTCCGCGTGGACATGTACCGCCGCCTCGGCCACTACCCCACCGAGACGAGCGAACACTCCTCGGAGTATGTGCCGTGGTACCTCCACCACGACAGCGAGATCGAGCGGCTCAGGCTGCCGGTGGGCGCCTATCTGGAGATCATCGAGGAGAACGCGGCGAGCTACCGGCGTACCCGCGACGCCCTCGCCTCCGGGGCGCCCCTCCCCGTCGAGGGCACCTTGGAGTACGCCCCGCAGATCATCCACAGCACGCTCACCGGCACCCCGCGCACGATCTACGGCAATGTGCCCAACCGCGGCCTGATCGACAATCTCCCGGCGGACTGTGTCGTCGAAGTCCCGTGCCTGACGGACGCGTTGGGGGTGCAGCCGACCCGTGTAGGCGCGCTGCCCCCGCAGTGCGCCGCGCTGAACAGCGCATACGTCTCCGTCACCGACCTGGTGGTCCGCGCCGCCACCGATGACGAGCCGCGGCACATCCGGCACGCCGCGATGGCCGACCCCGCGACGGCCGCCGCTCTCCCCGTCGAGCGCATCTGGGACCTGTGCGACGACCTCGTACGGGCTCACGGTGATCTCCTCCAGCCCGGGCTGAGGGTGCTGCTGGGCCACTGAGCGGGGGACGACGTCCGTTCACCGTCACCCTTAGGGGGTGAGGCCGGTCGGGGCCGGGTGCCGCAGGCTCGGTGGTGAGTGGCTGCGGTCGCAGCCCGTGCAACGGAGGTCTCGCCATGGCAACCACCCAGCATCACACCCGCTCCAAGACCACGATGACGGCCGCGGGCGGCCTGATGATCTTCGCCTCGGTGATGCTGTTCGTCTCCGGCGTCCTGGACATCCTGCGGGGCGTCATGGCCATCGCCGAGGACGACGTCTTCGTCACCAGCCAGAACTACGTCTTCAAGTTCGACCTGACGAGCTGGGGCTGGATCCACCTGACGCTCGGCGCGGTCGCCGTGGTCGTGAGCCTCGGTCTGTTCACGGCGGCCACCTGGGCCCGGGTGATCGGCGTGGGCATCGCCGCACTGCTGATCATCGCCAACTTCCTCGACATCCCGTACTACCCCGTCTGGTCGCTGACGCTGATCGCCCTGTACGGATTCGTCATCTGGGCGCTCTGCGTGGCACGGCCGGACACGGACACCGTCTGACCCGGCGGCGACGCCGGAACCGGCCCGGACCACCGGACCGGGCCGGGCCGGCTCCCGGTGCGACGGTCCGCGGCTCACAGGATGTGCAGGTCGCGGGCCCGTCGTACGGCCTCGCCCCGGCGGGTCGCCGCGAGCTTGCGGTAGACGCTCTTGAGATGAGTCTTGACCGTGTTGACCGACAGATGCAGGTCGGACGCGATCTCGTCCCTCGACATCATCTGCGCCAGCCGTTCCAGCACCTCCTGTTCGCGCTCGCTGAGCGGTTCGATCACCGGCTCGATCACGGATTCCTGACCCGTCCGCAGGCCCGGCCCGGTACCCCGGACCGCGGCCGCCTCCGGGAGCCACTCATGGCCCTGGGCCAGCGCGGGCCGGTGCCGTACGAAGGCCCGTATCCAGGGGCCGGCCTCCAGGAACGGCCGTCTCAGACGCTCCGGTCTGGCCGTCCGCAGGGCCCGCGCCACCAGTCGCTGGGCGGTGGAGTCGTCGCCCAGCGCGTCCGCGGTCTGCGCCCGCGCGAGCAGCACCCGGACGGCGATGCCCGGTCCCTCGTCCACCTCGGCGGAGAGCGCGTCGAGCAGGGCGCGCGCCGCCTCCCGGTCACCGGTGGCGAGCCGGGCACGGGCTGCGGCCGCCGTGGCCTCCGGCCCGGTCGCCCGCTCCTCCACGAGCACGTCCGCCGCGGCGAGCGGTTCGCCCAGCGCCAGGTACGCGGTCGACATGGCCAGCGCGGCCCGGTCACTGACCCACGGTGAGGGCTCGACCCCGTGCGGCGGGCGCTTCAGCTCCTCCAGGACGCGCAACGCCTCCTTCGGATGCCCCTTGGCCAGCAGTATCCGGGAGCGCAGCAGCGCCAGGCCCGCCGTCGCGACGGGATCGTGCGAGGCCGTGCCGGAGGCGGTCGCCTGGTCCAGATGGGTCTGTGCCGCCGCCAGATCGTCGCGCTCCTCGGCCACCGCCGCCAGGACGAGCTGGGCGACGCCCGTCCGGGCGGCGGGCGGCAGGCCGGAGCGCTCCGCCTCGGCGACCGCCGCCCGCGCGTGCGACTCCGCCCGGCTCGGCCGCCCGCACAGGAGATCGATCAGGGCGAGCCGGCTGAGGGATTCGTGCCGGGGGTACGCGGTGGACGGCCCGTCATCGACCTGCACGGCGGCGGACAGCGAGAGCCGGGCCGCGTCGAGCCGTCCCGCCCAGAGCTGTGCCGAGCCCAGGTCGGTGAGCATCAGGGCGGGCAGTTCCGGGTGCCGTTCCAGCCGCTCGGCCGGAAGGGCCAGCTCCGCCGCCGTCATGTCCTCGGCCGCCGCCTGCGCCGCCTCGGCCGAGCCGGTCAGCCGGGCGGCGAACACCCGCAGCAGCGCGTGGCTCAGCCTCAGGGCCGCCGTGCCGGGCTCGTCGCCGGCCAGGTTCTCCCCTGCCCGGCGCAGGTAGTCGAGGCCCCGGTCGACGTCGTGGCGTACGAGTTCACGGGCGGCGCGCACCAGGCACGCGGCCGGGCCGGCCGCGTCCGGGGGCATGGCGGCGAACAGTCCGTCGAGGCGCTCGGCGTCGAGTCCCGTCAGCAGTTCGCCGATGGCCAGCTCGTCGACGAACCGGTCGGCCGCGAGCTCCCATTCACCCGCCCCCGCCGCGTGCGGCAGGGCCTCCGCCAGCAGGCCCGACTCGCTCAGCCAGCGGGCGGCCCGCCGGTGCAGTTCCGGCTCCAGGCCCGGGAGTCTGACGCGCAGATGGACCCGCAGGATCTCCGCGAACAAGGGGTGCAGCCGGTACCACGAGTGGCCGATGGCCTCGACGAAGGCGTTGGCGTGCTGGAGCCCGGCCAGGATGGGATCCGCGTCGTCCCGGCCCGTCAGGGCGTTGGCGAGATCCGGGTGGATCTGATCGAGGATGCTCGAACGCAGGAGCAGGTCCTGTGTCTCCTCCGTCTGCGCTTCGAGGACCTCGGCCAGCAGGAAGTCCGCGAGCGTGCTCTGGCCCGCCTCGAAGTTCTTGATGAACGTGTCCGGGTCGTCGACGTGCTGTGCCGCGAGGATGCACAGGCGCAGTCCGGCCGCCCAGCCTCCGGTCCACTCCGTCAGCGACCGGGCGCCGTCGTCCGACAGCCGGATGTCGTGACGGTTCAGCAGCGCGGCCGTCTCTCCCGGGACGAAGGCCAGGTCGGCGCCGCGGACCTCGGCGACCTCTCCGGCGGCGCGGTAGCGGTGCAGCGGAAGCTGTGGCTCCGTACGGCTGACGACGACCAGGCGCAGGCCACCACCCGCGTGGCGCAGGACGAACTGGAGCTCGTCGGCGACCTCGGCCGAGGCGCCCACCCGGTCGAACTCGTCGAGCACCAGGATCACGGGATCCGCGCGTTCGCTCAGCCAGGCCGCCAGCCGGGTCAGCAGGGAGTGGTCGACGTCGCCGGGGCTCGACGGGCTGCCGATGTCGTCCGGGACGTCCGCTCCGTGCCGCCGCAGGGATTCCAGGACGTACGTCCAGAAGATGCCGGGGCCGGTGTCCTCGGGCTCCACGGTCAGCCAGGCCACGTCGTCCGGACGGTCCATCGTGGAGATCCAGTGGGCGACCAGGAGCGTCTTCCCCGCTCCCGCGGGCCCGTTGACCAGGGTGAGGGGGCCTCGCACACCCTCGGCGAGCCGTCCGACCAGCCGCGGCCTGCGGACGAAGGTCTCCGTCAGGTCGGGGACGGTGAACCGGACGGCGAGCAGTGGGTCACCGCCCGGGGTCAGCAGCCCGGCCATGAGGTCCTGCCTCCGCGATGTCTCGGCAGCGGCGACGCGTCCGATCCGATGTGGTCCGGGTCCACGGCTCCCTCCCCGGTGTAACCCCCGCACACTGATCGTCACCCGCTGTCCCGAATGTCGCAAGGCAGGCTCCGGTCCCCCGCCGCGGGTGAGGTGCGGGGCGCCCGTCCCGGATGCCATGGGAGCGGATTCCCCGGATGCGCGAAGGCTGAGGTCCGGGTGCCATGGAGGTGCCGTGGACGTGCGGCCGGGCCGGACGCCCTGTCCGGCACGGCGGCGTCGCGGGCGGAATCGATGAGGTGGTCACCGGTGAAACACTGGCGCGCTCTTGCCGTGCTCGGGACGGCCCAGTTCCTGATGGTCCTGGACACCTCCGTCATGAACGTGTCCATCAGCCAGCTCGTGGAGGACTTCGACACCGACGTCACCGCCATCCAGGCCGTCATCACGCTCTACGCGCTGGTCATGGCCGCGTTCATGGCCACCGGCGGGCGGCTCGGCGACATCCTCGGACGCCGTCGGCTCTTCCTCGTCGGACTCGTCGTCTACGGCGTGGGCTCGGCCCTGACCGCGGTGGCTCCCACCCTGTGGGTGCTCGCCCTCGGCTGGTCGGTCATCGAGGGGCTCGGGGCCGCCCTGGTGCTGCCGGCCATGGCGGCCCTCGTGGCGGAGTCCTACAGCGGAAAGGACCGGGCCGTCGCCTACGGCGTCATCGGCGGGCTCGCCGGTGCGGGCATCGCGGTCGGACCGCTGCTGGGCGGCTGGGTGACGACGTACCTCACCTGGCGTCTGGTCTTCGCGGGCGAGGTCGTGGTCGTCGTCGCGATGCTCTGCTTCCGCCGGGCGATCCCCGACAGACCCCGGCCCGAGCCCCGCCCCCGGCTGGACGGCGTGGGCGCCTTCCTGTCGGCGGCCGGACTGGGACTGGGCGTGCTGGGTGTCCTCCAGAGCGGCACCTGGGGGTGGGTGCAGCCCCGCAACCCGCCCTTCACCATCCTCGGCTTCGCTCCGACCCTGTTCGTCGTCGCCGCCGGGGTGCTCGTCCTGGCCGTCTTCGCCAAGTGGGAGCGCCGCAGGGAGGCGCACGGCACCGACCCGCTGATCCATCTGTCGCTGCTGCACCGGCTGCCCCTGCGCTCGGGTCTGCTGACGCTGGTCAGCCAGAACCTCATCCTGCTGGGGCTGTTCTTCGCCATCCCGCTGTATCTCCAGGTGGTGCAGGGATTCGACGCGTTCCAGACGGGTCTGCGGCTGCTCCCGGTGTCCGTCACGATGCTGCTGGCCTCCGTACTGGCCTCCAGGCTGGGGCGGGTGATGGGGCCGCGCCGGGTGGTCAGACTGGCCCTGCTGACGCTGCTCGGAGCCATCACGTGGCTGCTGGCCACCATCGAACCGGACATCGACGACGCCCAGTTCGCCGGGGCCATGGCACTGCTGGGCGTCGGCATGGGTCTGCTCGCCTCGCAGCTCGGCAACGTGGTGCAGTCCAGCGTCGGCGAGGAGGAGCGCAGCGAGGTCGGCGGGCTCCAGTTCACCGCCCAGAATCTGGGCTCCGCCCTCGGTACCGCGCTGATCGGATCGATCCTCGTCGGCGCCCTGGCGCAGGCCTTCACCAACCAGGTGGCGAAGAACCCGGCGGTGTCGCAGGAGGCACGCACCCAAACCAGCATCGCGCTCGAAGCCGGCATCAGCTTCGTCCCCACCGACCAGGTGCGTTCGGCGGCCGAGCAGGCCGGGCTGCCGCCGGCCGAGGTCGATGCCGTCACGGACTCCTACGCGACGGCGCAGCTCAACGGCCTGAAGGCGGCGATCCTCGCGGCCGGCGGCATCACGCTCGCGAGTTTCCTGGTCACGACGCACCTGCCGACCGGACGGGCGGGCCGGGGAAAGGAACCCGGGACGAGCAGCCCGACCGTCCCCGTCGAACCGGCGTGAACGCGCGGGACTCGAACCGGTGAACCCGAGACGCCCGCACCGGCGTGAACCCGGGGCGCGTGAACCGGCGCAAGCACGCACGGCGGCGCCCCGGCCCCGATTCACCTTCTGCGGGTGAGGGCGGGCTGGGCGTGGTGCCGGATGATCGTGGGGAAGGGTGCCGTCAGCCCACCCCAGGCCGCCCGCCGGGGGGAGCCCCGTATGCAGTACGAGATCCGCGTCGAGGGACATCTGTCGGAGGCGCTTTCCGAGGCGTTCCCGGAGATGGACCACGTGCTGATCTCGGGCCAGACCATCCTGTTCGGCCCGGTCGTCGACGAGGCACACCTGTACGGACTGCTGGCCCGCTGCCGGTCGCTCGGCCTGCGGGTCGTGGAGATGCGCCAACTGCCCGGGTGACCACGAGGATCACCCGCCGGGGGTGAGCCGCCGAAACCCGGCGCACGGGAGCGTGGATGCCGGGAATCCACCCACCGTCCCGTCGGCGGCCCGGAACCGGTCCGCTCGACCGCGTGAGGAGGAACCATGACGGAATCGCATGGTCCGGCACCGCACACCGGACCCGAACCCGGGCCCGGGGGCCAGGCCTACGCGCCCCCAGGGGACCCCGCGGTCATGCTGGACCGCGTCGGCGCCTCCTGGACCTGGCTCCTCGGCTCGGCCGTCGCGACGCTGATCCCCGGCATCCTGATCCTGGTCTGGCCGGACGAGACCCTGCACGTTCTCGCGGTTCTCCTGGGCCTCTACCTGCTGGTGATCGGCGTGTTCCGGTTCGTGTCCGTCTTCGGCCACCGGGAGCAGGGCAACCGGTTCGCCACGCTGCTGATCTCGGTGCTCTACGTCCTGGCCGGCGTCCTGTGTCTGCGGAACCCGCTGCAGACCATCGCCGCGCTCTCCCTGATCCTCGGCATCGTCTGGCTCGTCTCCGGCGTGCTGACCGCGTACACCGCCATCGCGGCCAAGGACCTGCCGCACCGTGGCTTCGTCCTGTGCGCGGCGGCGATCGGCATCATCGCGGGCATCGTCGTACTGGCCCTGCCGACCGAGTCGGCCCGCGCCCTGACCCGGCTGCTCGGTCTGTGGATGGTGCTGATCGGTCTGGTCGAACTGGCCGTGGCCTTCGCCTGGCGGGCCGCGCTGCGCCGGGCGGTCTCCGCCGGGCCGCGCGACCCGGCCTCCCCGTACTGAGGAGAAGCCGGAACGGAGGACCTAGGGCCTGTCTGACAATTCGCGTCGTCGCCCGAAGGGCGGCCCGGCGGCGTCATGGGGGTCCCCCCTGCTCGAGCGAAGCCGAGAGCTCGGGGGAGCGTGCTCTCGGCGTGCCGGCCCCAGACCTGCGTACTGGACGTACTCGGGTCTGGGGCCGGTGCGGCGAGAGGGCGTGCATGGCGTCGCCGGGCAGACGGGAATTGTCAGACAGGCCCTAGTGCCGCGACAGGCAACGTTCGCCCCGTCGCGACTCCCGGCACGCACTCTCGCCGCACCGGCCGAAAGCCCAAGTACATCCAGTACGAGGACTTCCGGCCGGCACGCCGAGAGCACGCACCGGGCGCCGCTCCTTGACGGGCAAACGTTGCCTGCCGCGGCACTAGCACTCCCGGCCCTCCGCACACCGCCGCCCGCGACCCCTTGAGTTGTGCGGAAGGCCGGGCATACTCGTGACTCCCCTGCCAGGGCGCCGGCCGGATCACCCGGCCGGCGCCTCGACGCGCACCCGAATCCGTGGGCCGCCCGATGAGCAGGCTCGTACGGAGCGGACGTAACAAAGGGCATGCCGACATCTCTGGCCAGCAGGCACGACGAGCGCGTGCCGGTGAACGGCGCGGTGGCACCGCGCGCGCTCCTCGGGCGGCTGCGGCGGCACAGACGGGCCGCTTTCGTCGTCGCCGTGGCCCTGCTGCTGGTCCAGATGGCCGTCGCCATGGTCACTACGGCCGTCGAGCAGACGCCGACGATCGACGAGCCCGTGTACGTGGGCACCGCGACGGTCTACGTCCAGCAGCACGACCTGAGGTACAACCCCGAGCATCCGCCGCTGGGCAAGCTGATCATCGGAACCGGTCTGCTGTTCGCGCACCCGCACCTCGACCCCGCGTTCAAGGGCGACCAGACCGAACTCGGGCGGCATGTGCTGTACGAGTCCGGCAACGATCCCTGGCGGGTGATGCTGTGGGCACGGTTGCCGGTGATCGTCCTGACGCTGCTGTCCGGTCTGGTCGTCCTCGCGTTCGCCCGTGAACTCGCGGGCAGGAGAGGCGCGTTGGTGGCCCTCGCCCTCTACGCCTTCTCGCCCGACGTGATCGCGCACGGCTCGCTGGCCACGCTCGACGTTCCGGCGTCGGGGTTCCTGCTGACCTCGGTGTGGCTGGTGTGGCGGGCCAGGCGACGGCCGTTCCTGTACCTGCCGCTCTCCGCCGTGGCGCTGGGCGCGACGGTGGCGACCAAGATGAGCATGCTGCCGGCCGTTCCGCTGGTGCTGCTCCTCGCGGTCGTGTCCGTGTGGCACGCGGGCACCACCGGCCGGGGCGCGGCACCGGGTGGCGACCCACGGGCGAAGGCTCGGCTGCTCGGACGCGCCGCCGCGGCCGCCGCCGGGATGGCCGTGGTGGCCGTCGCCGTGGTGTGGGTGACGTATCTGGCCGTCGATCCCCGGCTGCGCTGGACGGCGCCCGCGGATCTCCCGGCCGCACACGGACTGCGCGCGCTGCTCGTCGACCACCTGCCCGTGCCGCGGCCGTACCGGGACGGTATGCGGGTCCAGTTCGGCTTCGAGAACGCGACCTGGCAGGGCTTCCTCTTCGGCCGGCTCTACCAGGGGTCTCTCTGGTACTACCTGCCGGCGGCGCTGCTGGTGAAGACCCCGCTCGGCATGATGGCGCTCTGGACGGCCGGTTCGCTCACGCTCCTGGCCGTACGCCGGCTGCGCCCCGCGGCCCCGTACCTCCTGGTCCCGCCGGTGCTGCTGCTGGCCTCGGCGATGACCGGATCCCGCGATCTCGGCGTGCGCTACGCCCTGTTCATGCCGGTGTTCCTCGCGGTCGCGGCGGGCTGCGCCGTGGTCCCGCGCGGGCGCCGGCCGGAACGGGCCGGGGCCGAGCGGCGGCGCCTGCCGGGATGGGCGGGGCTCGTGCGGCAGCCCGGTCCGGGGTGGCCGGGGCCGGTGACGGCGGCGCTGGTCCTGTTCGTCGCCGTCAGTTCGCTGCTGACGTACCCGTACTACCTGCCGTACTCGAACGAGGCGTTCGGCGGCCCGGGGAAGACCTATCTGCGCCTGCACGACTCGAACGTCGACTGGGGTCAGGACCTCGGCCGCCTCGCCGACCGGCTGAAGGGGCACTACCCCCACGAGAAGGTGTGGCTCGTCTACAAGGGCGCCGGGGTGCCGTCCGCCTACGGCATCGACGCGACCGACCCCCGTACGGTGCCCGCGGCCCGGGTGCACGGACTGCTCGTCGTCTCCGACACCGCGATCGACAAGGCCGATGCCCGCCTGAAGGCGCTGCTGGCCCCGAGCAGGCGGGTCGAGGAGATCGGCCACTCGATCACCGTGTTCCGGAGACCGTGACCCGCCGCCGTCCGCGGACGGCAGACCGGCGACCGGAGCAACACCTCCGCCGCACGGCCGACGGCCGTCGAGCCTGCCTAGGCTCGCTCCAGGACGTAGGCGCTGCGGGAGTCGGGGTCGCCGAAGAAGAAGTACAGCAGCAACCGCTTCTTGTCGTTCCGCCGCAACTCGAAGGTCCAGGTATAGGTATCGGGTGCCGGCTCGGGCCCTGCCGACGCGCCGAGGCTCTCATCGGGACCGGGAGTGCGCGTGGCCGATGCCGTGCGCGAGGTGAGGGTCAGCCGGACATGCTGACCGTCGTTCCACCCGCCGCGCTCGTCCGTCAGCTCCCACGCCCCCGTCCCCGACACCCGCCACCTGTCATCGAAGTCGAACTCCTGCCCGTCCAGGAGACGGATGACGGCCGTTCCGTCAGCACGGAGAGTGACCTCCGTCCTGTCGACGCAGCGCCACGAATCCACGATCTCCGCCCGCTTCGCGTCATGCACCGCGGGCACCTCGTCGTACATGTGCGGATCGCATCCCACCAGCACGAACAGGCCGGCCACGAGGACCGCGATGCGCCGTACCGGGCGGGGCAAGTCGGTCTTCACGATCCGGCCCTCCGGGGCGGCGCCACACATGACTGCGGTTCGACCTGGTGTCGATCATGCGTCCACCATCCTGCCAGCATATTTGAACATGTTCAACTCCTTCCACCGGGCCGTGTGCGGGTACGCTCCGCGCTCCGGATCGGCGCGGTCGGCCTCCCACGGGAAGCCACGTATCACGCCCCGCCTCCGCGGAGGAACTCGCGGGCGCCTCGGAGCCTGGTCCGCAACCGCTCCTGCGTCGCGCGGCTGTCGAGGTGTACGTCGAGGGCCGCGGGCAGGTTGGTGTCGGCTCGTCGCCCAGCAGGCAGTTGCGCACCATCAAGTCCTTGATCCCGGGCGATGTGGACACCGAGGTCGTGACGGCTCAGGGCATCTGGCCCGGCAAGGTAGAACATGCTGGCTGCGTCGGACAGCGCGATCTCCCACCACGCGGCGGCCAGGTCTTCGACATGTACTGGGCAACGGATGTCATCGGTGAACAGGACCCCGTCACGGGTGCCGGCTGCCAGGGCATGCACCGTGTGCTCGTGCCCGGACTTGCCCTGTCCGAGGATCAGCGAGGTCCGAACGACGGCTGCGCCTGGCAGCAGCAGCCGCACCGCCGTCTCGGCCGCGGCCTTGCGGCACCGTAGGAGGTGACCGGGTCGGGCAGGCTGCTCTCGTCGTATCGGACATGCATACCGGAGAACACCGCGTCACTTGAAACGTGGACCGAGCGACATCCTTGCCCGGCGGCAGCCAGCGCCACGCGGATCGCACCGTCGGCGGTGACCGCCCAGTCGGACTGGCCGCTGGACGCGTTGACGACGATCGAGGGGCGACATCGAGCAGTCCTGCGGCGGGCAAGCAGAAAGTTTTCGCGATCAACCCGATGGCCACCGCCCGCTACCGAGACCGCGGTGCGGCTGTGGGTCAACCAGGCCGACGCCCACACCGTGATCTTCGACTTCATCGAGGGCTGGTACAACTTGCACCGACTCCACAGCAGCCTCGGCTACCAAAATCCCGTCGAATACGAGACCGCACTCGCAGCCTGACCGCCACACCGACGGTGTCCATCAAAGCGGAACAAGCTCAGTGGCGTGGGGGCTCCGGCTACAACGGAGTCCTCCACGGCCGATCCTTCCACAAAACGCCTTCCTTACGCCCGTCAGCCCAACGCCTGTCCGTCCAGGGCCCGCTGAAGGCTCACGGTCGTCACGTGGGCTGCCGACATCATCGACTCGATGCGCCCCTTCTTCCCCTCCGCCTCCCAGTGGCCCTTCGCCCAGTAGGGCTGGGGGTACACGTCCGGAGAGTGCACCCAGACCACCGTCACGGTCATGCCAGTGCCCGCCTTGGTCCATCGGTCGATGCACGTGGTGATTCCCTGCCACGTCATCTCGGCCACCTCCAGCTTCCACCCCTTACTCGCGGCGTAGCTCCGGGCCGAGTCCCGCTCTTCGATCTTCATCGTGCCTCCCTGAGTCCGAGTCAGACAGTCTGCACCGATGACGCCCGTCAGCACCTGACCGGTCACCCGTCATCCCACGCGTGTAAGGGGGTGAGCCGGCCGTGGCCCGCACCTTCTCCGCAGAGGACGAGGACCGTCTCCGTCAGCTCCACGCTGACGGCGTTAGCCGCAACGAGATCGCGCGTCAGATGGAGTGGTCCGTCGGCACGATCACGAACCACGCCCAGCGCCTCGGGCTCTCCTTCGGCGAGGACAAGCCCCTCAAGCAGGACGACCACAGCGTGGATGCCCTCCGCTACACGATCAAGACCACTCAGCACATCTGGCGTCCCCACGTCGCTCTCAACTTCGAGGAGGTGGCGTGATGGTCCCCGCATGGCCTCCTCCGGAACTCGCTGACGTCTTCGCCCAGCAGGACGTCTGGGGCGCCTGGTACGCCGGGATACCCGAGGCTCTGACCGACGCGTACCGGAATGCCCCGAACGACAGGCCCGCCCTACGCCGGAAGGGCTTCCTGGCCTGCCTGGGGCGGTGGTTCTGGGGTCAGCCCACGGCGGTGGGAGAGCGGCCCTCCAAGCTCCACGTGCCGCTCGCCGGAGCCATCGCGGCCGCCAGCGCCAACCTGCTCTTCGGGTCTCCGCTGAACCTGACGGTGGACTACAAGGCGACCCAGGAGCGCCTGGACCAGCTCACCGACGACACGACGTACGCCGTTCCTGCGGGAAGCCGCGGAGATGTCGGCGACCCTCGGCGGGGTGTACCTCCGTGTCGTCTGGGACAGAGCGTCCAGGACAAGCCCTGGCTGGTGGAGGCCTCCCCCGATATCGCTGTTCCCGAGTGGAAGTGGGGCCGGCTGAGCGCCGTCACGTTCTGGAACGTGATCCGCGAGGACGCCAACACCGTTGTCCTGAAGCCGAACAAGCTCTGGCGTCACCTGCCCGCAGCCACCCACCTCGGCCGCTCGGACTTCTCCGGTGTCGAAGGGCTCATGGACGCGCTGGACGAGGCGTACAGCGACTGGATGCGCGACCTGCGTACGGGCAAAGCCCGACTCCTGGTCGGCAACGAGGTCCTGAAAGGTCTCGGCAAGGGCCAAGGCGCGTACTTCGATCTCGACCGCGAGCTGTTCGCCCCGCTGAACCTGGAGCCGGGCGAGGACAAGGGCTCGGTCATCGAGCAGGTCCAGTTCGCCATCCGCACCGAGGAACACCGCGTTCTCTGCGCCGACCTGGCCGAACGGATCATCCTCGGAACCGGATACAGCCTCCAGACCTTCGGCGTTGTGCCCGAGGGCAGCGGCAACCCGACGGCGACGGAGATCGCGGCTCGGGAGCGTCAGTCTCTCACCACCCGGGCGAACAAGACGAGTTACTGGCGTCCCGCGCTTGCCCACCTCTTCGGCGTGCTGCTGGAGATCGACCGAGCCGTCTTCCGGTCCCCGGTCGTCACCCAGATCCCCGGCATGGAGTTCCCCGATGTCGTCACGCCCGGCCCAGGCAAGACCCGCGTCAGCTCAACGACCTGAACGCGGCCGGCGCCATCTCTACGTACGAGAAGGTCCGTCGCCTGAACCCTGACTGGCGGGACGAGCAGGTTCTCGAAGAGGTCGCACGCATCTATTCAGAGAGGGTGTCGAACCAAAGCCCCTCTCCGGAAAGCAATCTGGCCCAGGACGCAAAATCGCTTCCAGCACCTGACCGCGCTGGAAGCGATTCCTAGTACTCAAAGCCATGTGGCGCCTGGGGGTTACACCACAGAACCCAGAATACCTAATGGTGGTCGATCAGCCGCACGGCCAAGGTCCACAGGGCGCGAGCGCCCAATGCGATACCGAGCCGCTTCGTCAGATCCCGAACAAGGCCCCGCTTGCTTGGGGCACGTTCTTTTTCCACCATGCACCTCATCTCATCTTGATGGACTGGGTCACCGGGCATCCGGCGACCCCCAGGACGGCGGATCAACCAGGCAACCCAGCCCAGCCCACTGATGAGGTAAGGCCCTCTCAAGGTAGAGCCCGGTCCTGGCGCCATCTAGGGCGCATCAGGCGCGCAACGGACGCGTACGAATCACTCCACGGGGCGTTCTTCACCTCCCACTCCCCCGACTTTCAGCCCGCATGGGCACCTCCACCCGACAAGGGAGAGCACGGCCATGGCGACACCCGCAGAGCCCGGCACGGGCGCGGAGAGTCCCGGCGCTTCCCCGGAGGACACCCCCGTCACCCTGAGCGAGGCGGAGAATAACACCACGGACGCCATTGACGTCCAGGTCATCGATGAGTTCCGCAAGGCGAGCGCCGTCCTGGACGCGCTCGCCTTCGACGACGTCGTGAACCCTGCCGGTGGCGGCGCAACCTGACCTACGGCTACCACCGACTGGTCACCCAGCCCACTGCGGCCTTCCGTGCGCTCAACACCGAGTACGCCCCGAGCAACGTCCAGACGCAGCGGTACACCGTCGATCGGGCCGTCCTCGGTGGCAGCTTCGAGGTGGACCGCATCATCGCCAAGATCGGCCCTGCCGCATCACGGCGCGGTCGCGCTGAACATGTCGCAGAAGATCAAGGCGACCAAGACCCGCTTCCAGGACGCCGTCGTCAACGGCGACGTGGACGGCAGCGAGGACGCCGACGCGGAGAACGGCTTCGACGGCCTGGACAAGGCACTCCGGGGCTCCGACACGGAGTGCCGCGCGACCCCAGACCACGAACTGGTCGGACTTCGACACCGACTCTGCCGCGAAGTCGCAGGCCCTAGATGTCCTGGACGGGTGACGTGCCGCCTAGTCCTTCAGGAAGCCCCCGACCTCGAGGAGTTCTGGGTGTGGTTCGCCCCCAGGTCGGGTCCATGAATTCGATCGCCCCTGTAGTACATGGCTACTAATGTCCTGTTCATGAACGATTCGCTCTCCTTCGAGAGCCTCTTCCAGGGCGCTGAGAAGGCCGCCCACAAGGCCATGGACGACCATGGGAGAGGCGAGTACGACGAGTTCGCCCTTCACGCCGGTGTCGCGATCGAGCGGCTCGCCAAGGCGGTCCTTGTGAAGATGAACCCGCTGTACATCGCCAGCGGCAAGGTTCAATTCGGAGGCCCTCAGAAGGCAGCCAAGATCTACACGATCACCGTTTCGGAAGCGCTGACTCGGCTACAGAGCTTGAACATCCTTAAGGTGTCTGACCAGTTGAGGTTGTTGATCGAACAGCGCAACGGCACCGTCCATGCGTCGGGCGACGACGAATCGAAGAGTCAGATCCCGACGCTCGCCACGACCATCGCGGCAATGCTCAAGCACCTCAACATCCCGATAGACACCTTCTGGGGTCGCTGGACAAGCGCGATCAACGTGGCCGTCAACAAGCAGCGAAGCGAGATCGAACGGGACGTACAGATTCGGATCAGGCAGGCCCGGCACCGCTTCGACGATCGGTTCAAGGGCCTTCCGCAGGAACTAAAAGAGCGCGCGATCAGCTTGGAGCCGCACGTCATCACTGCGGCGTTCGACCACTTCGTTGAGATCGACAGCAAGACCTTCCCCTCATCGATCATGACCCCGGGTCCTCCGTGTCCGTCCTGTACCGCCGAGACGACGCTCCTCTTCGGCATGGTCGACAGGAGCGCGGACCAGACCCAGTACGCACCAGACGGGATCACCTGCCATGCCTGCCGTCTGTCCCTGGACGGGTTTGACGAGATGGCAGCCCTACGGGACAGCCTCGGTCCTTCGAACGAGGCATACGAGCAGCTACGGACGGAAACACTCAGCGCCTTCTTCGGAGGTCACTGGGACACGAACTGAGAACTTCCTGCAAGCCCCGGCCTCCCCGCCGGGGCTTTCGCATGTCCAGAACAGCGCTGGTTCTTCCTGCGCATACTCCGCAAGGAGTAACCGCGTGATACCCAAGCTACTCAGGGCCCTGGCGGCTGCCGACGACAGTGGCGGAGGTCCCGAGGTCGGCAAGCTCGTCTAGTACGGCATCGTCGTCGTGCTGCTGATCATCGGCATCATCATGCCGGTATACGTGATGACCAACCTCACGGGCGACCGGGACAAGTGGCGCGAGGCGTTCGAGAAGGAACGCGAGGCCCACCAGCTCCCCCTCGAGCAGCTCGCCACGGCCGAGGAGCGGGCGACGTGGCCACCGAGCAGGGGCGGATGATGAACACGCTCCTCCTGAAACTCAGGCACCGCCCCGATCCCGCGAAGGAACGCCGCGTGCCCCGCCAGATGGCGTACGAGGACTTCATCGGCATCGGTCACCGAATCAAAGAACTCTTCGAAGACATGCCCGAGTGGTCCGCACACGGGCATCTCTGGCTGGAGCTAAGCCAGCGAGTTGCCACAGTCACCGTGGTCGGTCCGGACCAGGTGGCGGGGGCTGCCGAGACCGCTATGGAGGCGTTCACTCTGGCGTTGTTCCGCCACGGTCGCGATGACCATGCCGAACACACCGACACGGTAGGACCGATGAAGGCGTTCGCCGCTGCTGCAGGCCGCGCTCTGGAAGAAAACTGAACGAACCGCAGCGCTGCTGTCAGTCCTCCAGGTCGATGACGAAGTCGACCACAGTGGTGTCACCTCGCCTCACGATCGGATGCCCGACCTCCACGATCCGGCCGTTGTCGGCGACGTGGCGCCGGGTGTAGCGCAGGACGGGCACACCTGTACCGATCCGCAGGATCTTGGCCTCGATCTCGGTCGGCATTCCTGAGGTGAAGCTCTCGGTAATCCGCGTGACCCTGATGCCGAGGGAGGCCATCTGGGCCCTCGTCCCACCCGGCCACGGCTCATGAATTGCGTCCGCCACGGGGGTCCCCTCCACGTCGCTCCAGCGCACGTACGAGGTGCTCATCTGGGTCGGGGTGTCGTTGTCGTGGAAGACGAAGTGCCGCGCGAGCAGGCGCTCTCCGACCTCGCACTCGAAGAGGGAGGCGAGGTCCGGCGTGGCCTCCACCCGCTCGAACTTCTTGTCCAAGCGGTACTCGGACCAACCGATCCCCTGATCCCGGGTGTACGGCGTGGACGGAGCACCGGGCTTGTTGCGATACCGGTCGGCGGCCATGCGGTGCACAGGAGGCGTCTGGCGTACGCGAGTTCCTGCTCTGGCCCGGGTCTCGATAAGGCCCTCGTTCCGCAGCAGCGCAAGAGCGTTGCGGATTGTCGTCTCCGACACGTCGTAATGGCGTGCGAGCGGCAGGAGCGTGGGGAGCTGATCGCCGGGTCCGAACTCGCCGGAAGAGATACAACGGCGCAGCTCATGGGCGATCCGCAAGTACTCAGGCTGTGCCACGGACTTACCGCCTTCGAGTGATCGTCGCTTATCTGTGCACACATATTGCCCCGACTGGCTTGACCCGCGCCAACACCCGTCAATCTGTGCACAGATAAGAGTTATCTGCGCAGATGAAACTGCGGCCACCAGGAACAAGCATGCTCAAATTGGGTCAATCATGGCGTCGGGAGTTCAAGGCGCATCCCGCCGAAGCCCGGCAGGTCCGTCAGTGGGTGGGTGCCCGCCTGGAGCGGCAGGACGCCCAACAGATCGCGCATGAACTGTTCGTCGCCGTCATGACCACGGGGTCCGAGACGGTTGAGATGACGCTCTCGAAAGCAGGCCCGCGCGTCCGGATCGCCTCGGCCGGCTCGGTCGAGCTGGGCCTCCGCCACAGCCATGACCCCGGCTTCCGCATCGTCAACGGCCTCTCGGCCCAGTCCGGCTCGAACACCGGCGGACACGGGCTGTGGGCTCTGCTGAGCACGAGGGACGAAACGTGAGAGCGATCATCAAGGCAGCAGAGTGGACCCTCGAGCCGGAGACGACCGAGGGCGCCCCCAGGAACCCATGTACGGAGCCGAGTGCACCACGTGCGGTGAATCCAGCGGGGCCACGGACGGGGAATCCCTTCCGGCGGAGGTCTGGGCTCTCAAGCACACGGACTCCCACCCTGCACACCGGACCTTCCGGGCAATCATCACGAGCTTCTGGCGGGTCTCGCCCGCCGAGGGCAACCCGCACCGCGCGCTGGAGGCGTCATGACCGAGGACGAGCCGAAGCCGTGGGTCGGAGACCAGGTCTGGGACGAGGACGCCGAGAAGGAGGGCGTCGTCACCGACGTGAAGGCCGGGACGTACATCATCCGCGAGGTGTACGCGTGGGCCCGCACCTGGACGGCCCCCGGCCCGGAGCATCTGAAGATCATGGTCACTCGCGAGGAGCGGCTCCGGCAGCGCCAGGAACTGGGCTGGTGATCCACCCAGAGGCCCCGCGCGGCGTAAAGGCCCCCTGCCCCAGGAGGCTCCCCTACCCGCGAGGAGTAGAACCCCGACTACCTCTGTGACTGTCGGGGCTCTACGTCATCTCTGCGGCACGGGCGAAATGAGCGCAGTGCATTCACACGGCGCGCGAGTGCGGGTGCGCTCCCTGCGCTTCAATGCGCGCTGTACCTAACGCGTTTGTGCCCCTACATTGCCTGAAACGGAGGCGGGGAACCGAACGTACCCGGGGCGAATCGACAGGCGTAGCCGCAGGAGGCGGGGTGCCGTCGTAGGGCGAGAGTCGTCCGAGTCCGACAGCTAACCCGCTAGGCGCCCGTGATCACTCAGAGCCGAGTCCGTCAACACCGTGCAGTCACGCGTGTCGATGAGACTTGGAGAAGTTCGCATGCTCGTGCTTCCCGGGCTGCCCCTCAGGGCGGTAGCCGCAGTCACGGCAATCCTGTGCGCCGTCGGCCTGATATGCATGATCCTTCTGATGGCTCCCACATGGATCCTCTGGCCGCTCTTGTCGACGGATCGCCGGGCAGACCTCCTCCGGCTGGTTACGGCCTGGACAACGTGGGTCAGCACTGTGATCCAACATGGGCCCACACCAGTCGAAGTCTCTCCGAGGCGGCCGAACCAACCAAAACGCAGCCGCGGGGAAGCCGCAAACCCCCAAGTGAATGTTCTTCAAGGAAGGCATGGTGGATCAGGTTGACGGTATCCGCCGCCAAGGCCAATGGCCTGACAACTCAGTAGGGTCTCGAAATCCCATGCTCTCCCAACTCAGCCTCGTATCGCGCCAACAGAGCATCCAGGCTCGCCAGAAGAAGGACGGAGGAGTCCCGGGCTTTCTCCAGATCGCCTCGCTCGCATGCCTCCACCACCTCGACCACGTCACCGCGAAGGATGTGAAGGAGTCGCCTTGCACCAGGACCCCTGGAAACCGTCTGCCGGACATGCGAACCACGGCGTCGTTGCCACCGTCTGTGAACAGCTCAGCCTCAATGCATCCATCGGCCCATGCAACCCTCACGAAATCCCTGGTACGGGCGGGGAGCTCCTCGAACAATGACAGCATGACGATTTGGGTCGATGACTGGCAGATCCATTGCTGCGGGCAGGAGTTCACGCCGGGAGATGTCGTCTCGTGGACGCTACTGGAAGTCGATCCGAAGGATTACGCCGACATCGTCGGTGGCGAGCGTGCGGCTGAGATCGACTTCCGCGAGGAGCATCACGACCAGGAGGAACACACACCCATCCGCTTGCAGGTGCTGACAATCGCCGAGGCGCACCTTCGCTTCGAGGTACCTCCAGGCGGCACGGCTTACCATCCGGTTCCGGGTACGACCGTTCTGGTCCCGGCCGAAGAAGCTAGTGGACGGGTAGTGGCTCGACCAGGCGCTCGCTTCACGGGTTACCTGGTGACCGCTCGGCGTATCACAGAAATGTCAGAGGACGCGGCCGCTCGTGACGCCTGAGCCTTTCAGCCGGCTTCTGAGTGGTTGAGCTTCCCGACCGAGCGCCGGAGCAGCCTCACACCTCGAATGTCAGCAGGTCCAGCACCCGTTCCCAGCGGAAATCCCCTCGTCCGCCGCCCTGCTGGTCATCACCGGCGTACGGGTCACCGAAGCGGACGCCCATTCCGCGGAGGCGCTCGACGCTGGCGCGGTAGGCGGGGTGTGCCGCCAACGCCTCGTTCACGCAGGGCAGTACGGCGATCGGGACGCCGAGTCCGTATGCCTCGCACAGGGTTCCGAGGGCGAGGGTGTCGGAAATGCCGGCCGCCCACTTATTGACGGTGTTGAACGTGGCCGGGGCGAGGACCACCGCGTCCGGCGCGGGGAAGGGGCGCGGCTCGCCCGGGGCCCGCCAGGCGGAGCGGATCGGGCGGCCGGACCGCGCCTCGACCACCGCCGCGTCGATGAAGCCGAGGCCCTGGGGCGTCGCGATGACACCGACCTCCCAGCCCCGCTCCTGCGCCGCGGTGATCAACGTGCCGACACCTTCGGCGACGCCCGCCGCGCAGACGACGACGTAGAGGAAGGGTTTCCCGGTGGGTTCGCTCACATGCGAACCCTAGTGAAGATCGGGTCCCGCCACCGGAGGGAAGGCCTTCCCTCCGGTGGCGGCCATCTCCCCGCCGGAGGGAGGGGTCTCCTACCGAAGCGGGAAGGTCCGCCCGCGCTCCGCCTCCGGGCGCGGCCCGAGGATCCGGCGCTCCGTCTCCTCGATCGGAACGTCGTTGATGGAGGCCTCGCGCCGGGTCATCAGACCGTGCTCGTCGAACTCCCACAGTTCGTTGCCGTACGCACGCCACCACCGGCCGTCGGCGTCCCGCGACTCGTACTGGAAACGGACCGCGATGCGGTTGCCGTCGAAGGCCCACAGGTCCTTGCGCAGGGCGTACTCGCGCTCTCGGGCCCACTTGCCGGTGAGGAACTCGACGATCTCTGCGCGCCCCCTGACGAAGGTGTCCCGGTTGCGCCAGACCGAGTCCTCGGAATAGGCGAGCGAGACCTTGTGCGGGTCACGGGTGTTCCAGGCGTCCTCCGCGGCCCGGACCTTCTGAAGGGCGGTCTCGCGGGTGAAGGGCGGCAGGGGCGGACGGTCGGTCATGGGGAGCTCCTCGACACACGGACACGAACGCGGGCACGAGCGGAAGCAACGGAGAACGTACGTTCTCTCAGTCTGACGGCTAAAGTAGAGAACGCTCGTTCTCAGGTCAAGGAGCCCGCCGCATGGACAGCACGACCACCCGGGAACAGGCCCTCGCGCTCGCCCGGGAACAGGCGCTCGACGCTGCGGAGCGGCTGTTCTACGACCGCGGCGTCCAGGCCGTGGGGATGGACGACATCCGCGGCGCTTCGGGGGTCTCGCTCAAGCGGCTCTACCAGTTGTTCCCGGCGAAGGAACAACTGGTGGAGGCGTATCTGGAGCGGCGTGACGTCCGCTGGCGGGCACGCCTGTCCGAGCACGTCGACGGACAGCAAAGACCCGAGCTGCGGATCCTGGCCGTCTTCGACTGGCTGGGCCTGTGGTTCGCCGAGCCCGGCTTCCGCGGCTGCGCGTGGATCAACGCGTACGGCGAACTCGGCGCCACCTCGGAGCGGGTGGCCGCGCGGGCCCGTGCGCACAAGACGGCGTTCAAGGCGTATCTGGCCGGCCTCGTGAGCGCGGCGGGGCGACCCGCCGCGCTGGGCGACCATCTGTTCCTCCTCGCCGAGGGCGCCATGGTCACGGCGGGCATCACCCGGAGCACCGAACCCGCCGCTCAGGCGCGCGCCGCCGCCCAACTCCTGCTGGAGACAGGGAAATAGGGCCGCCGGGCTGTCGGGTGCCGCCGACACCCAGGCCCATGACCAGGCGCTGCGGGTGCCGGCCAGAACTCCGAAGACACCTGAGA
The DNA here is from genome assembly GCF_036139655.1 of Streptomyces sp. NBC_00328. Taxonomy (NCBI): domain Bacteria; kingdom Bacillati; phylum Actinomycetota; class Actinomycetes; order Kitasatosporales; family Streptomycetaceae; genus Streptomyces; species Streptomyces sp. NBC_00328. The sequence continues at coordinate 8,657,734 of NZ_CP108013.1, read as the reverse complement.
GTCCTCGTACGACCCCGTACGGCCCTCGTACGGCCGGACCCCCTCGGCAAAGACCGCCCGGCCGTCGTCCGAAAACCGGTTGCGCGGTCGCGTCCGGCGGCCCGAACATCTGCCCATGTCCACGAACGAAGCCTTCCTGCCGCCGACCTCCGCCACCGTCCGTCCGGTGCGGGTCCGACAGCAGCCCGGCCGACCGCGGAGGCCCGAGCTTCCCGGGTCGTGACCGCCGCTCTCGTCGCGGGGCTTCTCGCGGGCTACGGCATCGCCATGCCCGTCGGAGCGGTCGCGACCTACCTCGTCTCCCTCACCGCTCGTACCTCCCTGCGGATCGGCGCCTCGGCCGCGCTGGGCGTCGCGACGGCCGACGGGCTCTACGCCCTCCTCGCCACGCTCGGGGGGACGGCACTCGCCGCCGGACTCCAGCCGGTGATGCTCCCGCTCAGCCGGGCCTCCGCGCTGGTCCTCGCCGCGCTGGCGGTCCACGGCGCGATCGGCGCGGTCCGCCGCTACCGCGAGCGCAGGCTCGCCGAGCGGACCGGGCAGGACCCCCCGCACCCCGTCCGCGCCTACCTGTCCCTGCTGGGGATCACCCTGCTGAACCCCACCACGGTCGTCTACTTCGCCGCGCTGGTGCTCGCCAGCCGCACGGCCGAGGCGGTGAGTCCGCTGGAGCAGGGGGTGTTCGTGCTCGCCGCGTTCGCCGCGTCCGCGAGCTGGCAGCTCCTGATCGCCGGGGGCGGCGCCCTGCTCGGCCGGACGCTGACGGGCCACCGGGGACGGCTGGTGACGGGGCTCGCGTCGAGCTGCGTGATCATGCTGCTGGCCGTGCGTGTGCTGGTGGCCCCGTCATGAGGGCCCGGGCCCCGGCCGGTGTACGGCCCGGCCGGTGTGCCCCCGGTACACCCCACCGGGGGATCGGCCCGGCACGGGGAGCCACGCGGGCCGCGGTGCGGAAGATTCGCGTCCGTGCTGGTGTTGAATCGTGCCGAGACACGACCAGTCCGACGCGACGATGGGACGGAAGTCATGCCACTTGAGGGCGAGTACGAGCCCAGCCCCACGCAGTGGGTCCGGGACCAGGTGGAGTTGTACGAGAGTTCCGGTGGGACCAAGGGAACGACCCTGATGGACACCGGCCTGCCCGTCATCATCCTCACGACACGCGGTGCCAAGAGCGGCAAGGTCCGCAAGACCCCGCTGATGCGCGTCGAGCACGATGGACGGTACGCCGTGGTCGCCTCGCTCGGCGGCGCTCCCAAGCACCCGGTCTGGTACCACAACGTCACCTCCGACCCTCACGTCGAGCTCCAGGACGGACCCGAGCGCAAGGAGTTCACGGCCCGGGAGATCACCGGCGAGGAGAAGGACCGGTGGTGGGAACGCGCGGTCGCCGCCTATCCCCCGTACGCCGACTACCAGAAGAAGACCGACCGGCTGATCCCCGTCTTCGTGCTGGAGCCGGTCGCCTGACTCCGGCACACCGCCGGGACCACGTACCGGCCGCCTGACCCCACCGGCCGGCGCACCGCGGGAACCCCCGACGGACCGCCCGGATTTTCCGGGGTGCCGGTGCGCATGAACCGAAGGACGTCGGGCACCCGAACATCAGGCCCCGCCGCGCTCCCCCGTCGCGGCGGGGCTTCCCGTCGTGGCGGGGTCGCGTGCGGAGGCGGGGTCTCCCGTCGGCGCGTCTCGCGTGGGGACCCCCTCGCTCGTCCCGCCCCCGCCGCGGCGCGCGGCCGCTCGCGCCGCTCCGGCGTCGGTCACGTCGAGGAAGATCTGGTCGGCCTCCGGGAAGGTGTGGGCGACCGAGCGCTTGATACGCACGGCGACCTCCTCGACCTCCTCGCTGTCGAGCCCGGGGACCAGGTCGATCCTGGCGGCCACCAGGGTCGAGTCGAGGCCGAGCTCCATGGTCAGCAGCGCCTCGACGCTGTCGATCTCGGGCTGTGCCTTCAGCAGCTCACGGATCCGGCCGCTCTGCTCCTCGTCGACAGCCCGTCCGATGAGCTGCTCGCGGGCGTCGCTGCCGAGCCAGAAGGCGATGCACACGAGCAGCAGCCCGATGGCGAAGGAGGCGCAGGCCTCCCACACGACCTGGCCCGTGATCATGTGGAGCACCATGCCGACGATCGCGAGGCTCACCCCCAGTACCGCGGTGCCGTCCTCGGCGACGACGGTCCGCAGGGCCGGGTCGCGCATGCCGTCGCCGCCCTTGCCGCGGATCTGGAAGAGGGCGCGCAGAAGCGAGGCTCCTTCCGCGAGCAGGGCCACGACGAGCACCGCGATCCCCGTCATATAGCCCCTGAAGGACTCCTCGGCGCCGTTGCGGAGCGCCTCGAAGCCCTGGAAGAAGGAGAAGCAGCCGCCCATGACGAAGATGCCGACGGCCGCGAGCAGTGACCAGAAGAAACGCTCCTTGCCGTAACCGAACGGATGCTTCCGGTCGGCGGGCCGCCTGCTGCGGCGCAGCGCCGCCAGCAGGAACACCTCGTTCAGGCTGTCCGCCACGGAGTGCGCGGCCTCCGAGAGGAGCGCGGGCGATCCCGAGACCAGGCCGCCCACCGCCTTGGCAACGGCGATCACCAGGTTGGCGCCCAGCGCCACGATGACGGTGATCCTGGTCCTGCCGTCCGAGCCGTCCTCCTTCCGCCGCTGCCGCGTCGCCGGGGCGCGATCCGCCGCTTCCACCGGTTCTGTCGTCTCTTCGCCACTCACACCGGCCGGTTTCCCTCGGGTCCGCACCTCACACCGGGCCGGCGGGGACAATCGGACCGAGGGGTACGAGGCGGCACATAGGGCACTCGCACCCTGTGGGAGTAGGTCCGCGCAGGTCGGCGGGGACCGGAAGCGGAGAAGGAGTCCCGGTGTCCAAGAAGCGGAAGCAGCTCAAACTGCCCCTGGCGTACAAGCCGATCGGCTTCGTCCTGAGCTGGGCCGGAGGCGCTGTCGCCGGACTCGCCTTCCAGAAGACCTGGATGGCGCTACGGCACGAGGAGGACGCTCCCGACGCCCTGGACAAGGACCGCGGCTGGGGCGAGGTCCTGCTGGCGGCCGCCCTCCAGGGCGCGATCTTCGCGGTCGTCCGCAGCGCGGTGGACCGCTCGGGCGCGAAGGCCATCGAACGGTCCACGGGCGTATGGCCCTCCCCCACCAAGTCCGGCCGCGACTGAACGGCACACGGGGCATGCGCCCGGCGATGTCAGTCGGCCACCAGCCACGCGCCGTCCCGCATGAGGTCGCGACCGGAGAGTTCGTCGGCCTCGCGCCAGGCCTGTACACGCACCGGGGTGACGCTGAAGTACTGGTACTGGGTGCTGAGTCCGCGCGGGTCGAAACCGGTGCGGGCCGCGAACGCGTCGCCGGTCCCCTCCGGCAGCTCGCCCGCCTCCAGTGTCCGGACGGTGCCTTCGATCATCACCACGTCGCGGGTCGGCCCGAGGCCGAGCCGTACCGTACCGGTCGCGCGCAGGTTACGGCCCGTGGGGCTGGCGGCGGGGGTGGCCAGCAGTACGGCCGTCCCGTCCCAGAGGTAGGACAGCGGTACCAGGTACGGCGCTCCACCGGCGCTGTCGGCGGTGGACACCCAGACGTCGACGTCGGTCTCCAGCCGGTCGAGCGTGTCCTGTGTGCGCTGCTTGCGGGTGCGGGCGGGCGGGTTCATCTGCGGACGGCCTCCTGGTCGACGGCGTACGGGCGGCGCACCCGCCCGGGGCGGGCAGGCCGCTCCGCACGGATGACGGTGGAGCGGGCCTCAGTGTGACGGGCCGGGCCCGTTCGGCGCGGGTCCTGCGGCGGACCCGCCCGCGGTGATCTCCGCGAGCCGGGCCGCGGCGGCGCCGAGCAGCAGGTCGAGCGCCGTCGGATAGGCGCTGCGCCGCATGTCGTGCACGAGATGGCGGGCCGTCGCCGCGATGTTCGGGTGGCTGTCGGCGGGCAGCCGGGCGTACGTCGCCCGCCACACGACGGCCTCGGCCTCGCGGGTGGCCGGGGGGAGGGCGAGGCTCGCGGCGTCCAGGGCCGCGAACGCGAGGGCCTGGTCGACGAAGGCGTGGTAGATCCGTACGGCCTCGGGGTCGGGGAATCCGGCGCCGCGGAGCACCCCGAGGATCGTCTCCACCGCCTGGATCTCGTGAGCGCGGCCGGTCACCCGGTAGGAGCTGAGCACGGCGGCCTGCGGATGGGCGAGGGACCCGGCGTGCACCCGCAGGCCGAGTTCCCTGAGGTCGGCCCGCCACTCCCCCGTGGGGTGCCAGGCGCGCAGGGTGCGGCCGATGAGCTCGTCGGCGATGGCGAGCAGCAGGTCGTCGGTGTCGCGGAAGTACCGGTACAGGGCGCTGGGGTCGGCGCCGAGGGCGAGGCCGAGGCGGCGGACGGTGAGCGCGTCGGCGCCGTGCTCCTTGAGCAGCCGCAGCGCGGTCTCGACGATCAGCTCCTCGGAGAGGACGACGCCGGTCTTGGTGGGGCGTCTGCGCCGCCGGGCGGCGGGCGGGACGACGCGGTCGTTCGTGGACGTCATGGGTCTCCCTCCGGTGCGGGCACCTTATGACAACGCCGTTGACCTGTTAAGGCCCCGGGCAGTTTCATTCCGGTCATCGGGCCGGAATCAGGCCCCGGGTGCGATCGGAGCAGGCCATGACGCAGAAGCCGTACGGTGTGGATCCCCCGTCCTTGCGCAAGACCCTCGGCCTGCTGGACGGTGTCGCCATCGCCGCCTCCAGCACGGCGGCGACCACCAGCATCGGGATCGGCCTCGGAGTGACGGCGGGGGTGGTCGGGCTGCATCTGCCCGCGATCATGCTGCTGGCCTTCGTGCCGATCCTCGGGATCGCGGGCGCCTTCTCCCGGCTGAACAAGGTCGAGCCGAACGCGGGCAACGGCTATGTGTGGGTGGGCCGTTCGCTCAGTCCCTGGCTGGGTTTCCTGGTCGGCTGGGTGAGCATCGTGGCCACGGTGGCGTTCCTCGCGTACACCACGGCGGTGACCGGTTCGGCGATGATCCAGCTCGCCGGCCAGGCGGGCCTGCACACGGTGGCGGGGCTGGCGCTCGATCCGGGCTCGACCGCCCAGACCACGGCCGTGGGCGTCGTGGTCCTCGTCGCCGTCACGTTCACCGCGGTGACCGGTGTCAGAACCGCGGCGCGGCTCCAGGCCGGGCTGCTGGTCTTCGAGTACGTCGTCCTGCTGGGCTTTTGCGGATACGGCATCGTCACCGGCACGCACCCCTTCAGCCTGAGCTGGTTCGACCCGTTCCGGATCCCGTCGGCGACGGCGCTGGCGCAGGGCCTGCTGCTGTCGGTGTTCTGTTACTGGGGCTTCGAGGCGGCGTTCACCGTGAACGAGGAGGTGCGCGATCCGCGCGACGCCTCGCGGGCCGGGACGATCACACTGGTGACGATGCTGGGGCTGTTCCTGCTCGGCTCGGTGGCCTTCCAGCGGGTGCTGTCCGAGGACGAACTGGCCGGGCACGGTGCCGAGGGGCTGGCCTTCCTGGGGAACCGGCTCGCCGACCAGCCGCTGGCCGCGCTGCCCCTGGTGGCGCTGATGTTCTCCGCGGTCGCCTCGTTGCAGGCCGGGGTGATCCCGACGGCGCGCGGGATGTTCGCGATGAGCCGGGACCGTACGCTCGGGCCCGTGTGGTCCAGGGTCAGTGCCCGGTACGGGACTCCGGCGACCGGCACGCTGCTCATCGGCGCGATGGCCGTGGCGGTGGCGACGCTCTCGCTGGTGATTCCCCGCCTCGCCGACATGATCATGGCGACGGTCAACGCCGTCGGGATCGTCGTGGCGCTGTCGTACGCGCTCATCGCCCTCGCGGCGGCCGCCCGGTTCCGCGGGCTGCTGCGCGAGAACCTGTGGGACGGGATACGCGCGGTAGTCCTGCCCGCTCTGAGCGCCGTGGCGCTGCTCGGCCTCGGCGGCTATCTCGCCTGGTCCTTCTACGACTCGGCCGATCATTTCGAGGTCAGCGCGGACAACGGCTGGTTCCTGCTGCTCACCCCGACCCTGATGATCGTCTCGGGCTTCGTGGCCGGAGCGTGGGCCAAGTGGGTCCGCAGGTCCGCGTACTTCACCACCGGGCGGGGAACCGACGCCGACGCACCCCAGCTCCTGGCCACCGCCGACTGAGCTTCCGGCGACCCGAAAAAGGAAACGGAAAAAGGAAACGGAACGATGCACGCTGACCTGCTCTTCACCGGCGGCCCGGTGTTCACTCCCGAGGGCCGCACCGCGACGGCGGTGGCCGTCACCGGCGAGCGCATCACCGCCGTCGGGAACGCCGAGGTCCATGACCTGGCCGGCCCGGGCACCGAGGTCGTCGACCTGGCCGGGCGGCTGCTGCTGCCCGGGTTCCAGGACGCGCACGTCCACCCGGTCCCGGCGGGCCTGGAACTCGCCCAGTGCGATCTCACCGACGCGAAGACCGCCGAGGACACCGTGGCCGCCGTCCGCGCCTACGCCGAGGCCCACCCCGAGCGGGAGTGGATCACGGGCGGCGGCTGGTCCATGGAGGCCTTCGCGGGCGGTACGCCCACCAAGGAGCTCCTGGACGCGGTCGTACCCGACCGGCCGGTGTACCTGCCGAACCGGGACCATCACGGCGCCTGGGTCAACAGCCGCGCCCTCGAACTCGCCGGCGTCACCCGGGACACGCCCGACCCCGCCGACGGACGCTTCGAACGGGACGCGTCGGGTGAGCCCACCGGCATGCTTCAGGAAGGGGCCATGCAGTCCGTGGGCCGGCTCACCCCCGCGGCCACCCCTGCCGACCGGCTCGCCGCGCTGCTGCACGCCCAGCGGCGTCTGCACGCGCTCGGCATCACCGCCTGGCAGGACGCGATCGTCGGCACCTTCCTCGGCATGGAGGATCCGTCGGAGGCGTACATGGCGGCGGCCCGTGACGGTTCGCTGACCGCGCGGGTGGTCGGCGCCCTGTGGTGGGACCGGGAGCGCGGCGCCGAGCAGATCCCCGAACTCGTGGAGCGACGGGCCGCGTTGCGGCACGGCAGGTTCCGGGCCGACAGCGTCAAGCTGATGCTGGACGGGGTCGCCGAGAACGGCACCGCCGCGCTGCTCGACCCGTACCTCGACAAGTGCGGCTGCGCCACGGCGAACCGGGGCAAGAGCTTCATCGACCCGGACCGTCTGCCCGCGTACGTGGCCGAGTTGGACGCGCTCGGGTTCCAGTGCCACTTCCACGCGCTCGGCGACGGCGCCGTACGCCATGCCCTGGACGCCGTGGAGGCGGCGCGCAAGGCGAACGGGCCGAGCGACACCCGTCCGCACCTGGCGCATCTCCAGGTCGTGCACCCCGACGACGTTCCGCGCTTCGCCGCTCTCGGCGCCACCGCGAACATCCAGCCGTTGTGGGCCGCCCACGAACCGCAGATGGATGAGCTGACGATCCCCTTCCTGGGGCCCGAACGGGCCGCCTGGCAGTACCCGTTCGGGTCGCTGCTGCGCTCCGGCGCGCGGCTGGCGGCGGGCAGCGACTGGCCGGTCAGCAGCCCCGACCCGCTCCAGGGCGTCCATGTCGCGGTCAACCGGGTGAGCCCGGACGAGCCGGGGCCGGTGTTCCTGCCGGCCGAACGCATCGATCTGACCGCCGCGTTGACGGCGTACACCGCGGGAACGGCGTACGTGAACCACCTCGACGACACCGGGAGCGTACGGGCGGGTGCCCTCGCTGATCTCGTCGTCCTGGACCGCGACCCGTTCACGGGACCGCCGGAGGCGATCAGGGAGACCGCAGTCGCGCTCACCTACGTCGGAGGGGAGCGCGTGTACACCGCGCCGGACGCCTGAGCCGCACGGCCTTCCGGCTTCCCTGAACCACACCCGTTTTCGGGATTCTCCGCCGCCGTCACTTCTTGGACAGTCGTCCAGCTATAGTGGACACCTGTCCAAGAACCTGTCCAAGAAGTGACGAGACGGATCGGAGCCCGCCGACGATGGAAACGGCCGCGAGCGTGCTGGTGGGCCTGGTGGCCGCGCTGCACGCGTACATCCTGGTGCTGGAGATGTTCCTGTGGGAGAAGAAACCGGGGCGGGGGCTCCACGGCTTCGACGCGCCGATGGCACGGGCGACCGCGCCGCTCGCCGCGAATCAGGGCCTGTACAACGGATTCCTGGCCGCGGGTCTGGTGTGGGGGCTGATCGCGGCGGACCCGACCGGGCATGACGCGCAGGTCTTCTTCCTGTGCTGTGTCGTGGTCGCGGGTGTGTACGGATCGGTCACCGCGAACCGCCGCATCCTCTTCGCCCAGGCGCTGCCGGGGGCGCTCGCCCTGGCCGCCGTCCTGCTCGCCGGATGACGCCCGACGACCCGCGCGCCGCCCGGACCCGCGCGAAGCTGCGGCAGGCACTGCTGGAGGAGTGCGCCGAACACCCGCTGGAGGAGACCGGTGTCGCCGCGCTGGTGCGGCGGGCCGGGGTCGGCCGGGCGACCTTCTATGTGCACTACGCCGATCTGGAGGCCCTGGCGGTCGACGCGTGCGCCGATGTCGTACGGGAGGCCGTGGAGGCGCTGCACGCCTGGCGCGGCCGGCCCGACCCGGTGTCCGCGCCCCCCGCGCTGCGGGCCTTCTTCACCGGACTCGCCCCGCACGCCGGTCTCTACCGCGCGCTGCTGAGTCCGGGCGGCGGCGGCCCGCTGGGCCTCGTGCTCCACCGCGACCTGCGGGCCCGCAGCCTGGCCGAGCGCACCCTCGCCGGCGCGCCGGACGCCCCCCTCGTCGCCTCCGCGGTGGCCGCCACCTTCGCGGGCGTCCTCGGGGACTGGCTGCACGGCCTGCTGGAGGGCACCCCGGACACCGTCGCGGACGAGGTCTGGCAACTCCTGGTCGCCCTGCACACGAGCAGATGACACGCCGGGCCGGGCGGCGGACCGCCCGGCGGCTCACCGGCAGCCGAAGCGCGAGGTCGTCGCCGGCCACGCCTCCACCCCGTGCGAGGTCCTGACGTACGCCGTGGACCGGTCCGGCGTCAGCCAGAGCCTCCGGTCGCCGTAGCGGTAGCCGGTGTCACGCGCGTCGGCGGGCATGCGGACGTCCGGGTCGTAGGCGGCTGTGAGGGCCTCGGGCGGGAGGACCCCGCGCGGGTCGCGCGCGTACTGGCGGCCGTACCGGCCCAGGTCGAGGAAGTGCGCGCTCTGCCAGTCGCAGTGCTCGGCACCGGCCGTGCTGGACACCACGGTGGTCGGCACGCGGTGGCCGTCCCGGTCCGTCCAGATCTCGTACCCGTGCGCCTTCGTCCAGCTCGCCGGGAACTCGGAAGGGTCGCAGGACGCGCTCGTCTCCGGGCCCCAACCCGGGCGCCGCGGCTGGTCCTTGGCGACGACGACGGCGACCTTGGTTCGGCCCGCGACGTCGTACGAGAACAGGACCCGATCCCCTTCGGCACGCTCCACCCGGTAGCCCCGATCGGGCAGTTCGGGCTGGTAGATGTCGAAGTACGCCTCCAGCCCCTCCTCGGGGGTCGAACCGCCGTCGCCCTTGCTCCACGCGTCACCCGCGTCGCCCGCCCGTATCGCCCCCTCGCACTCCAGCGCCCGGCCCGCCGCGCCCGAACTCTCCTGCGCGTCCCCGTCGTCCTCCACCGTGTACGGCAGGTCCAGCGGCCCGGTGTACGAGGTGGCGGGCACCGTGCCGGTCACCACCAGCGTGTCGTGCCCGTCCCCGCCGCACCCCGCCGCCGCGAGCCCCACCAGCACCACCGCGGCCACGATCCCGCTGCGCGTCCTCACCACTGTTCCTCCGCCTGTCGTCGGTGCTCCTACGACGCACGGGTGCGGACGTTCGTTCGCCGGCCGGCGCGGACCGCTGCGGGTGATCGCCCGGGGAACGGCGTACGGCCTCGCGCGGACGGTCCCGCCGGGGTCAGCGCGCGGTCTGGAAGGTCCGCCGGTAGGTCTGGGGCGAGACGCCGATCGTCGCCTGGAGGTGCTGGCGCAGCGAGGCGCCCGTCGCGAAGCCGACCTCGCCCGCGATCCGGTCCACCGGCAGATCGCTGGCCTCCAGCAGATGACGGGCCCGGGAGAGGCGCTGCTGGATGAGCCAGCGGCCGGGGCTGAGACCCACCTCGTCGTTGAAGCGGCGGGCGAAGGTGCGCAGGCTCATTCCGGCGTGGGCGGCGAGATCGGTCAGGGTCAGCGGGTCGCCGAGGCGCGCGAGTGCCCAGTCGCGGGTGGCGGCGGTGCTCGCCGTCGAGGGTTCCGGGACGGGCTGTTCGATGAACTGGGCCTGGCCGCCCTCGCGCAGCGGCGGGACCACACAGCGCCGGGCCACCTTGTTCGCCAGTTCGCTGCCGTGGTCGCGGCGGACGATGTGCAGGCAGACGTCGATGCCGGACGCGGCTCCGGCCGAGGTGAGGATGTCGCCGTCGTCCACGAAGAGGACGTCCGGGTCCAGGTCGACCCGCGGGAACAGGCGCCGGAACTCGTCGGCCACATGCCAGTGCGTGGTCGCCGGGCGCCCGTCCAGCAGACCTGCGGCGGCCAGCACGAACGCGCCCGTGCAGATGGAGACGATGCGCGTGCCCGGACGGATGCACGCGAGGGCGGCGGCGACCTCGTCGGAACGTCCGACGGGGAGGGCGGCCGGGGTGACGGCGGCGATCACCACCGTGTCCGCCGTCCGCAGAACCTCAGGACCGTGCTCGACGGTGATGGAGAAGTCGGCGTCGGTACGGACCGGACCTCCGTCGACGGTGCAGGTCACCACCTCGTAGCGGCCGTCCGCCGCGCCGAGGATACGGCTGGGCATCCCCAGCTCGAAGGGATAGACCCCGTCGAGCGCCAGCACCACGACGCGCTCCACGCGCCGCCCCGGCTCCCCTCGCTCCCCGCACCCCGCCCGCTCCGCCTGTTCCGCTCGCTCCGTCTTTTGCATGGCACGATCTTATCGAAGGTTGGCAATCATGCCATTTTCTGTCGCGGCGCCCCCGGGCAGGCTGGTTCACCATGAGCACTGTGAACACGATGCGAGCCATCAGCCAGACCGTCCTCGGCGGTCCCGAGGTTCTTGAGGAAGTGACCCTGGAGCGGCCCTCGCCGCGACCGAACGAGATCCTGGTCCGGGTACGGGCCGCGGGCGTCAACCCGACCGACTGGAAGCACCGCGAGAACGGCGGGTTCCTCGGCGAACCGCCCTTCGTCCTCGGCTGGGACGTCTCCGGCGTGGTCGAGGCGACCGGGATCGGCGTCGCCGCCTTCCAGCCCGGGGACGAGGTCTTCGGCATGCTGCCCTACCCCTTCGGCCACGGCTCGCACGCCGAGTACGTGACCGGCCCGGCCCGCGCCTTCACCCGTAAGCCGTCGGCGATCGACCACACGCAGGCCGCGGCCCTCCCGCTGGTCTCCCTGACCGCCTGGCAGGCACTGACCGAGCGGGCCGGCCTGCGGCCCGGCCAGCGGGTGCTGATCCACGCGGCGGCCGGAGGGGTCGGCCATGTGGCCGTCCAGATCGCGAAGTCCCTCGGTGCGTACGTCATCGGCACCGCGAGCGCGGGCAAGCACGACTTCCTGCGGTCCATCGGCGTGGACGAGCCGGTCGACTACACCAGCGTCGACTTCACCGAGGCCGTGCGCGACGTCGACGTCGTCCTGGACACCATCGGCGGCGATACGGGACTGCGCTCGCTGCGTGTCCTTCGCCCCGGAGGCGTGGTCGTCTCCATCCTGCCGGTCGGGTCCGACGCGTTCTACGAGGAGGCCGAGCGGCTCGGGGTCCGGGCGGTGCGGATGCTCGTCGACGCCGACCGGACGGGCATGAGGGCGGTCGCGGATCTCGTCGAGAAGGGCGCGCTGCGCGCCACCGTCGCCGAGACCTTCCCGCTCGCCGACGCCGCCAAGGCACACGCCCTGGGCGACACGGGCCGGACCACGGGGAAGCTGGTCCTGGTGGTCGACTGACGGCCGCGCGACCGCGCCGCCGGGCGGGCGGGTACAGCGGCCGCCAAGCGCAGCGGCCACCGGGTACAGCGGTGGCCGTGCGCAGCGGCCAACTCGCCGCGCACAGCGAAGACATATGTCAATCGAACATGCTGGAATTCACCTCAACGAGGGTAACTTGCAGAGCAGGAAACGGTTTTACATCGAACCGGCGCCCTGGTCGTGTCCAGTGATCGCTTGACGAGTCGTCGCCCCGGCCTCCGGTGAGCCCGCTCTCGAGCGATCGGGAGCAGGCCCACAGCCGGCTGGAGGTGATGTCCGCGTGGCGAGCGAGTTCGCACCGTGCACCAGTCATCTGCGGATCCACCATGCCCACGGTCATGTGGTGCTGGAACTGCACGGGGAGATCGACCTGCTCGCCTCGACGGAGATCACCCCGCTCCTGGACGCGGCAACCTCGGACCCCGCACCGCAGGTCGTGATCGACCTGCGGTGCGTCGAGTTCTTCGACTGCTCGGGGCTGCGGCTGCTGTACCGCGCCAGGCGCCGCGTCCTCGACCGGGGCGGCCGGCTGCACCTGGTCTGCGCCCATCCGCTGACGCTCCGCATGTTCCGGCTGACGGGGCTCTCGAAGATCCTGCCGCCCGCGGCCTCGCCGGAGGAGGCACTGAACCGGCCCGAGGCCGTCCCGGACCCGTCCTGAGGGCCCGGCGGACCGCTCAGCCGCTCAGCCGCTCAGCCGCTCAGCCGCTCAGCCGCGGGGAGTCCCCCAGGTGGTGATCCACACGTGGCTGACACGATCACGCGTGGTCAACGGGCCGGCCGGGACTTCCGGCCGGGTCCCAGGAGCGGTCTGCGAAGATGGCTCCATGGACGTGTGGGGCAGGAACCACGTAAGGGTGACCGGCCGGACGGGCGGCCCCGTCGTGGTGCTCGCGCACGGATTCGGGTGCGACCAGAACATGTGGCGCCTGGTGGTGCCGCTGCTGGAGCGCGATTTCACGGTGGTGCTTTTCGACCACGTGGGGGCAGGGCGCTCCGACCTGGCGTCGTGGAGCGAGCGGCGATACTCCACGATCGACGGCTACGCCGAGGATGTACTGGAGATCTGTCACGAGCTCGCGCTGGGTCCCGTGACGTTCGTCGGACACTCGGTGAGCGCCATGATGGGTGTCGTGGCCTCCGCGCTGGAGCCCGATGCGTTCAGCGGTCTGCTGCTTCTCGCCCCCTCTCCCTGCTTCATCGACGACCCGGCAACCGGCTATCGCGGCGGGTTCAGCGCCGAGGACATAGAGGAGCTTCTGGAGTCGCTGGACGCGAACTATCTCGGCTGGTCGCGTGCCATGGCCCCGGTCATCACGGGTAATCCCGAGCGTCCGGAACTGGGTGAGGAGCTGACCAACAGCTTCTGCCGCACCGATCCGGACATCGCCCGGGTCTTCGCCCGGGTCACGTTCTTGTCCGACCACCGCGAGTCGCTTGCCCATGTGCGGGTTCCGACCCTCGTGGCGCGGTGCTCCAAGGACGCGATCGCCCCGCCGGAGGTGGGGGCGTTCGTGCAGGCGCGGATTCCCGGCAGCAGGCTGATCACGCTGAATGCCACCGGGCACTGTCCGCAGCTCGCCGCCCCGGAGGAGACAGCTGCCGCGATCGCTGCCTTCGCCGGAGCAGGCCGCTGATGTGCAGAACCGGCCTCAGCGGGAATGGTGAGAGTTCCGCCCCGGAATCTCAGCCCGGCGCCGACCAGGCCGCGTTCTCCGCGTTGCTGGAGGACAGCGCGGAGGACTTGTACGAACACGCGCCGTGCGGCTACCTGTCCACGACCCTCGACGGCCGCATCGCGAAAATCAACCAGACTCTGCTGAACTGGCTCGGATACGAGAACAGCGACCTGGTGGGCCGGAAGGACTTCGCCGATCTGCTCACCGTCGGAGGCCGGCTCTACCACGAGACCCACTTCGGCCCATTGCTCCGTATGCAGGGTGAGATCAGCGGCATCGCCCTGGAACTCAGAACCGCCGGGGGCGGCCGGCTCCCGGTTCTGGTGACCTCTGTCGTTCGCAGCGGCAGTGACGGACAGCCGCTGCTGATCCGCACGACAGTCTTCGACGCCCGGGACCGGCGCACGTACGAGTCCGAACTGTTGCGAGCACGTCAGGAATCGGACCGGGAACGCGAACGTCTGAAGCGACTGAACGCCACCCTGCAGAAGACTCTGCTGCCTCCCACCCTGGTGGACGTGCCCGGACTGGACGTCGCCGCGTACTACCATGTCGCCTCCGCCGACGAGGTGGGCGGCGACTTCTACGACTTGTTCCCCCTGGACTCCGGCACCTGGGGATTCTTCCTGGGCGACGTCTGCGGCAAGGGCGCGGCCGCCGCGGCCGTCACCTCTCTGGCGCGCTACACACTGCGGGCGGCCGCCGTGTACGACCCCGACCCCGCGGCGGTGCTGGCCAATCTCAACACTGTCCTGAATCACGAGTACAACGGCGACGACCCACGCTTCTGCACCGTCATCTTCGGCCTGCTCACCCCGGAGGGGGACGCAGGCGGCTTCCAGGTCACCCTGGCCAGCGGCGGCCACCCGCCGGCCCTGCTGATGCGCTCCGACGGCCACGCCAACTTTCTTCCCACCCCCGGCGGCCAACTCGTCGGCGTCCTGCCCGACGCCCACATCGCCACCACCTCCATCCGCCTCGACCCCGGCGACACGCTGTTCCTGCACACCGACGGTCTCACCGAAGCCCACTCCGCCGGTGCCGCCGACGGCCGCTACGGCGACGAAGCGCTGCTGGAGTTCGCCCAGGAGCTGGCACCCACCACCGCCCGCGACGCCGTGGCCGCGATCCGGGACCTGCTCGACACCTTCGGCACCGGCGTGGACGACGACACCGCGGTCCTGGCCTTCAACGTGCCCCGACACAGCAGTGAAGAGCAGATGTGACCCGCGAGCTGACCGTCCGCACCCGCACCACACCGGCGGGCCCGGTGGTGGAGCTGACCGGCGCCCTGGACCATCACAGTGCACCCGACATCCGCAGACTGCTCCCTGGCCTCGTCCTCTCCCCCGGCCAGCAACTCGTCATCGACCTGGGCCGGCTCACCTTCTGCGATTCCACCGGCATCACGGTCCTCATCGCCGCCCGCAACCACGCGCTGGCATCCGACGCGTCCGTCGTTCTGGCCGCGGTTCCGGACGGAGTGATCCGGACCTTCCGCATGACCGGTCTGGAACAGGTCTTCGCGATCCAGCCCACGGCGCGGGCGGCCGCGGCAGCGTGGACCCGGCCACCTCCCGCTCCCGAATGAAACGCGGGGCAGGCCGCCGAGAACGACCAAGGACCCCGAACGGGACGGCGCCGACGACAGTGATGTCGTCGGCGCCGTTCAGAGACCGGGGGTCAGACCGTGGCGGAGGTGCGGGCGGTGTCCTGGGCCGGGACGGACGGTTCGACGGGGGCCTTGCTGACGGCCGTACGGCCGCCGTCGTTCGCGAACCAGTACGCGGCGGCGACCAGCACCGCTCCGCCCACGATGTTGCCCGGAACGGTGAAGGCGAGGTTGCGGGCGAGGTCAGCGACCTCCGCCTGACCGTTGACGATGCCGAGCGAGAACAGCGACATGTTGGCGATGCTGTGCTCGAATCCGCTGGCGACGAAGGCGAACACCGGCCACCACACCATGGTGGCCTTCGCGCCGTCGCCCGATGCCCGGGTGAACATCCACACGGCCAGACACACCAGCATGTTGCAGAGCACGGCGCGTGCGAACAGCTCTCCGCCCGACGCGGCTTCCTTCGCGGCCAGCAAAGAGCCCAGCAGGCTGGCGGAGGGTCCGGATTTGAGGGTCCCGGCCATGCCTATGAACAGGGCGAAGACCACGGCGCCCACCAGGTTGCCGAGCAGCGACATCACCCAGACCCGCGCCAGGTCCGCCCAGGTGGTCCGGCGGCTGAGCACGCCGAACGTCATGGTCATGCACTGGCTCGTGAACAGATCGGCACCGGCGAACAGCACCAGCAGCAGGGCGACGGGGAACACCGCGCCCTCCACCAGCCTGACGACGCCCGAATGGCCTGCCTCCAGCGGCCCCGCAACGCTGAGCAGCAGAATCTCGCCGACGCCGATGTAAATGCCGGCGAGCATCGCGGAGACCAGATAGCGGGCCGGCGAGCGGACAAGCCGGGACTTCTTGACGGCTAGATCGGCGGATTCGTCAATGGTTGCGGGAATTGTCATTGGCACGGAAACGACATTATGCGCCGCACCGGCGTTTTATCACAGGAGATGGTCCCCAGTCTGCGGGCCTCTCGGTCCGGGTCTTCCGGGTCGTTCGGCACACATCGGCCGTCATGTCCCTTCCAGGGGGATCCCACGCCGCCCGCGGCGGACCGGATCGGACCCCGATCGGCGGCCGCGAACAGCACGCAACGCTCCCGGCGCCGGAAGCGGCGGACCGGCACTGCCCACCACGCACCGCTGTCCCAACGCACGAGGCGGCACGCCCGCACAGCGAAGCAGGTGCGTGAGAGCAACATCTTCCGCGCCACCCGGGGTACATGTCGGGACAATAGGGAACGAAGGTGAAGAGAAATGGACTCATCCGGTAAGGACTCGGAGCCGCCGAGCACTCACCCCATAGCCACCGCTGTCCCTTTGAACGGAGGCAACACCTGCATCGCCGCGGCGCGCCATGTCGCGGCGGACTTCCTCACCCATGCCCAGGCAGATCAGAACGTTGCCGTCTCCGCCCGTGTGATGGACCTGACCCAGCTGGTGGTCAGCGAGCTGGTCACCAATGCCCGTAAATACGCGCCGGGGCCCATCCTCATGGAATTGCGCATCGAGGAGTCCACGGTCGAGGTGACCGTGCGCGACAGCGGCCGCGCCCAGCCGATCGTCTTCGACGTCGACCCCCTCCGAATCGGTCAGCACGGCCTGGAGATCGTCAGGGCCGTCACGCGGAAGTTCCAGGTCCAGGCAGAACCGTCCGGCAAACGCGTCACGGCACACATCGCCCTGGGAGACGACTCAGGACCTGCACCGGGGTGAGCCTGGGGCCCAAGGCGCTCGGGCTGGGTCCGGAAGAGGCCGGGCACGCCTCCGCAACCGGTCGGATCAACCGCGTCAACTCCTGGGCAGAAGGGTCCCGAGCGGGCCCAGGTCGAGATTGAGATCCTCCGGGCGCACTCCGTGCTGCTCGCAGAGTTCCGCCATCCGCTGGTCGAGGAGCATGAGCGTGGTCCCGATCTCATCGACCTGCTCGTCACTGAGGTCACCCTGCTCGACACGGCGGATCGCCTGGCGCTCCATCAGCTGTCTGAGCAGTTCGACCACGGTGAGTACCAGGGCGACCAGGTCGCGCCCCATCCGGTCGGAGTCCAGGTCGAGCCGGGAGCCGCTCACAGGGGGCCGCCGTCCGCCCAGGGAGCCGGGACGCGCTCGTTGACGGACGACAGCAGGGCATGGAGGGACAGCCGCACCAGGGGGACGTCGGCGATGGCGATGACCAGGTCCCCGCTGATCACCACGCCGGTCGCCAGGACGCGGTCCAGCAGATCCACGAGCGGAACGCCGATAGGACCGCTCAGGGGCCCGGGGTCGTCCCAGGGCACCGCGTCGTGCGTCACGGTCTACACCTCACCGACGAAGGAATAGGGCACCCATGGCCCGGACAGCTCGATTTCCGCCCCGGTGCGTTCCCGCAGCGTCTGTGTCAGCAGAGCCAGTTCGTCGGCGCGGTGTTCGGCCACCAGGTAGGTCGCGTTGAGCACCTGGACCCGGCGTTCCCCAGCGGGCTGGACGTGCGGTCGCAACGTGCGGGAGGCGGTGGCGAGGCCCCGGACTTCGGTGTCCACCTCTTCCGCGGTCCTCAGTGCCTCGTCCTGGATCCGCTCGCGGCGCTCCTGTGCGCCTCGTTTTCGATTCAGGTAGGCGAGGCCGGCTCCAGGCGCCGGGCGCGACCGCTCGGGCGGCGTCACGCGCCGGGGCGCCGTCTGTACCGTGTCGTCTCGCGGGCAGGGCGGCGCGTAGACCTTCACACCCCATTCGGCATGGCGTGCAATGCGCTTGAACGCGGCATCGAACCGATCCGCCTCTTTGGCGAGTGCCTCTCGCGCCCTGTCCTCACCGCGGTACAGGGTGGCCATCGGCAGGGGGACCGTCGGGCAGCAGGCCGCGACGGCGGCGACGACGTCGTGGTGGGCGCGTGCGTAGTGTTCCAGTTCCCGCTGGTCGGACAGGCGCGCCTGCCAGACTTCGTCGGTGAAGTCGCTTGCCCGGACGGACTGGACGATGGCCGTCAGTGCCCCCAGAGGCAGTGAGCTCACGGGTGCCTCGTCGGTGACACCCGGCAGCCCGACCACGACCGAGGGGTCCGGTTTCCGGCAGACAGCGAACACGTAGATGGTGTCGCCCGAAAGCTCGGGCCCGCGCTCCGTCATGTGCCTCGGTTCTCCTTGTTCCTCGCCGACTCGGGGCGTTGCCGTGGGCCTTCTCTCAGGCTATTTCTCCGCGCTCTCGGATTCGGGTGACTTCTCCGGCGTACCGGATTCGAGCGCCTTCAGCCGTTCGCGCAGTTCGCGGTTCTCGTCCCGCAAGGCATCGCGTGAAGCTCGCGAACTGAGCGCGGGATCGTTTTCCCACCAGTCGATTCCCGCCTTTTTCGCGGTGTCCACGGACGCCACGAACAAGCGGAGCCGAATGGTGAGCAGTTCGATGTCGAGGAGATCGATCTTGATGTCCCCGGCGATCACGATGCCCTTGTCCAGAACGCGTTCGAGGATGTCGGCGAGGTTGGTGGTCTGAGGGCCGGAGGCGGGGTACGAGCCCTGCCGGACGTCCACGTCACTCACGGCGCCGCCTCTGTCCTCGCTTCTTCTTGGGAGTCTTCTTCTTGGGAGCTTCTTCCTCTTCCTCCGCTTCCCCCTCCTCGTCTTCGTCTCCGTCTTCCGCGCTCTCGTCGCCCTCGTCCTCGTATACGTCCTCGGCCTCGTCGTCGGCCCCGTCCTCGTCCTCGTACGCGTCCTCTTCGTCTTCGTCCGCGTACGCGTCCTCCGCCCCCTCTTCTCCCTCACCGTCGCCTGCGGAGTCGGCGTCTTCCTCGGCGCCTTCCTCGGGCTCCTCGCCCTCCTGCTCCTCCTGCTCGGCCTCTTCCTGTTCGACGGCGTCATCGTGGGACACGACGACTTCTCCGTCACGGATTTCGCCGCGCCAGCCTTCTGGTTCTTCGTTGGTGAGGGTCACATATCGCTGGAAGTTCTTGAAGTCCAGTCGCATACGGCGCCCTTGCGCCCGCCAGAGGTTGCCCGTCTTCTCGAAGAAGCCCGACGGGTAGTACTCCACTACAAGGACGATCCGGGTCAGGGTGGGCGCCAACTCGTGGAAGCTGACCGCGCCGCGGGTGCTCCCCTTGGCTCCCTCCGAGGTCCACACGATGCGGTCGTCAGGAATCTGTTCCTGGACGGTCGCCTTGAAGCTGCGCGACGAAGGGCCGACTTTTACCTTCCAGTCGCTCCCGCCCTCATCGTCCTTGGAGACGTCGCGAACGCCCTTGGCGAAGCTGCTGAATTTGTCGTACTGCGTCCAGTAGTCATAGGTGTCCCGGAGCGGCACTCCGACATCGAGAACCTCGATGATGTTCATGACCTTGCCGCCGCTGGCCTTCCGCTTCCCTTTGCCGCCCCCGAAAGCGCTCTTGGCCTTCTCCACGACGTTGTCCTTTACACCCTTGGCCTTCTCCGACACGAAGGCCTTCAGCGGTGAGTCGCCCTGGAGCATGCGGGACCCGATGGCGGGAAGCGAGCCGCTCTCGGCCGAATCGCTGAGCTGCCCGGCGACGTCCGTCAGTTTGTCGCCGGCTTTCTCGGCAAGGTTCTCCACCTGCGCGGACACGAACTTGGACAGCTCCTCACGGAGCTTGTCCATGCCCGACGTACCCTCTGCCGACCCGTCCGTTTCCTTCTCGGCCATGGCTGCCTACCTCCCACGACCGGCGCGCTTGGACGCTGCTCGCTTCGATGACGTCGTCTTCGAGGCAGCGGACTTCTTTGCCGGAGCGGTCTTCTTGGCTGTGGTCTTCTTCGCTACGGTCTTCTTCGCCGGAGCGGACTTCTTCGCCGCGGTCTTCTTGGCTGTGGTCTTCTTGGCCGCGGTCTTCTTCGCTGCGTCCTTCTTCGCCGGAGCGGACTTCTTGGCCGCGGTCTTCTTCGCCGGCGCGGTCTTCTTCGCCGCCGCCCTGCCGGAAGCGGCCTTCTTCGCCGGCGCGGCCTTCTTCGCCGCCCGGGGCTTCTGTCCGCCGGCGGGGGCGGCCTTCTTGCGTGCGGCGGGTTCGGGTGTCTCGCGGGACCGATCCGGCCGTGAAGCGCGGCGCCTCCGCGGCTTCGCCTCCGGCTCTTCTTCCGGCTCTTCTTCCGGTTCCTCCTCCGGTTCTTCCTCTTCTTCTTCCTCTTCTTCCTCTTCCTCGTATTCGTCCTCCGGCTCTCCCTCTTCCTCCTCTTCCTCCTCTTCTTCCTTGGGCTGGTCCTCTTCGTACTCGCCCTCGGGCTCCTCCTCTTCCTCGTATTCGTCCTCCTCGTACTCCGCGTCCTCCTCCGGCGGGTACTCCTCCTCGTACTCCTCCCCTTCGTCCGGCTTCTCCAGGAGCCGGGCCGTACGCTCGCTGAGGCTGCCCGCAAGCGTGCTCATGCCCCGGTCGGCGGCGGCCGTCATCGCCTTGCGGCCCGCCTCCAGCACTTCCCCTCGCAACTGCTCCTGCAACTCGGCGACCTGCGGGATCTCCCCCAGTCGTCGCATCCCTTCGGCGGCAAGCTGGCGAGGCTCGAGACCGAAGCGCCGGCCCGCGATATAGGTCGCGATGGACAAGGCCATCCGGCCCTTCTTGGTGCGGCCCAGCACATAGCCGCCCACTACCGCAGCCGCGAGAGCCACCTTGTCCTTGTCATCCATGATCTCGTCACCTTCGATCGCTCGGCGTGGAACAGGTCTGTGCGGCGTGCAGCCGGTCGAGCAGCCGTTCCTCTTCTCGTTCGAACTCCTCCAGGCTGATGTCTCCGTCCTCAAGCTCCCGGTTCAGCAGGGCCAGTTGGGCACGGAGCACCGCTGGGTCGTGCAACTCCCGTTCGGCGGCGTCGTTGAGCTTCTCCGCCACCCAGACAACGCCGCGGACCGGCGCGATGGGGAGGGTGAGCAGTCCGGTGATCAGTCCCATCTCAGACTCCAGCGGTTCGGACGGGAGTGCCTTCGGCGGAGACGAAGCTGTAGCAGGGCAGCGGACCCGTGAACCGGAGCTCCACCCGGTCGCGATGTGTGCGGGCGAAACGCTCTGCCGCGCTTCGGAACGCGTCACTGTCGCCGCGATCGACGAGGAACGACGCGTTGAGCACGCATCCCTGGACTTCGGGACCCGAGGCCACCGCACGGGCCCTGGGCGTCAGTTCGCGCAGAACGCGCCGACCGGCTTCGGCGGCCCTGCCCTCCAGAGCGGCCGAGACGGCCTCCCCCAGTCGCAGGCTCGCTTCGTATCCGGGCCGTCGGCGCACTTCGTCCCGCAGCCGGCGAACGTTCATGTCCTGCGTCAGAAGACTGGCCAGCGCGTCCTTGGCCGGGAGCGCCTTGACGTTGACCTCGACCCCGCCGGAGAGGTGTTCCAGTGCGGCCATGTGCTCCGCCTCACGGGCCTTCAACTGACCGCGCACCGCCTCCTCGTCGGATGCGACCACACCGAACCGCATCGGCAGTACCGATCCCTGCTCCGACAGGCGCAACAGCAGATCCTGGTGAGCGAGCAGATCACGCCGTCGGGCGCGGAGCTTGGAAGGAGCCTCACTGACGACTGCGGCGACCCGCCCCTGCCGGATCACCCGCAGTTCGGCGGCCGGGTCGCCCACCCCCTTCGCGTCCACCGGCAGCGGTCCTCCCGCCGTGATGATCGCGTAGACGTACACACCATCGCCGGTCACGGCTCACGCCTCCACGGGTCGTCGTCGGCTGCTGCCGCCCCGGGCCGGAGCACGCCGCTTCCTCGGTCGTTCCTGCTGCTCTTCCTCGTCCTCGTCGTGCTCGTCGGAGTCGTCGTCACGGCCGCCCCCGACCGCCTTGCGAACGGTGTCCCCCACGGTTTCCGCGGCCTTGCGAACCTTGCGCTTGCCGATGGACTTGGCGGCACCACCGCCGATCAGCTCGGGAACGGTGGTGCTGCCGGAGTCACGCTCCAGGTCCAGCCGGTTGCACGCCTCCGCGAAGCGCAGGTACGTGTCGACACTCGCCACCACGATGCGCGCATCTATCTTGAGGATCTCGATGCCGACCAGGGACACCCGGACGAACACGTCGATCACCATGCCCCGGTCAAGGATCAGTTCGAGCACGTCGTACAACGTGCCGGCGCGCGGCGGGCACGCCACTACCTCATCGGAGTAGGTGGTCGCGGGCATGGGGGATCCTTCCGGTCGTCGGGCAAACCTGAGTCACTGGTCACTCGTCGGCGGACCCCCGCCGATAACGGCGGACCCTGCGGTACCCCATGAGTTCGCCGTCCTGGTCGATCCGCACCTCGTACGAAGCGAGAAGGCTCGTCGTGTCCGGAATCCGCGGCAGTTCAAGGACGTCCACGACGACACACCAGCCGTCGTCCTCACGCCCCACCGCTGATACGCCCTCCGTGGGATGACCGATCAGACCCTCCAGGGCCCGGCAGGCAGCACGCGCGGCATGTTCCGCTCCACGCACGGAGGGTGTGCGTCGAGCGGTGGTCGTCGAGGACTTCCTGGGGCGCGGCCGACGCTCTTCTGCCATGAGTTCAAGTCTGGGCCGTATCCGGTTCGACGCACCTTGAGTGGGCCAGTCGAGCGTCCGCGCCCGGTCCCGCGATCGCCCCGGGGGGCGTCAGGCGGTCGCTGCAGTATTTCGCCGCCCCCGCTTCCCCCCGTTAACGCTCTCAAACTCGGAACTCAGCCACAGAATTGCCGCCGCTCCAGGTTCCGTAAAAAATATCTAAGGCCACAGGAATGCAGATCGTCGGGCAGGGCACAAGATGGCTCGGAGGTTGATAACTATGGTTCCTATTCTTCTCGTTCTCCTGCTCGCTCTGATCCTCTTCGGTGCCGGTTTCGCACTCAAGGCCCTGTGGTGGATCGCCGTCATCGTGCTGATCGTATGGGTCCTCGGCTTCGTGATCCGGCCCGCTGCAAGCGGCGGCAAGCGGGGCCGCTGGTACCGCTGGTAGGCATGCGCGGCACAACGCACGGATCCGGGTGGGCCCCGACGCCAAGGCGTCGGGGCCCACCCGCGCTTCGCCGTCAGGGTGCACGGCGGCGAATACGGGTTGACTATTTCTTGGCTACGAATGTGTGGCATCCGGGATTCAGGGCACCCGACGTCCTGAGGAAACGTCACCGAATTCAGATGACGCTTGCACGACTCCGCAGTTTTTCTGCGGACCGGCGAATAATTTCGATGAGGGAGCCGTTTTATGAGTGACAGCATCTGGGGCTACCAGGCGACCACCGGCCACATCGCGGGCAACGATCTGACCGGGTACAAGGTCGAGGCGACCGACGGCAGTATCGGGAAGGTCGACAAGCACTCGGACGACGTCAGCTCCTCGTACCTCGTCGTCGACACCGGCGTATGGATCTTCGGGAAGCATGTTCTGCTGCCGGCCGGAACCGTGAAGACGGTCGACCAGGCCGAGCGGAAGATCTATGTCGCTCTCACCAAGGACCAGATCAAGGACTCTCCCGAGTTCGACAAGGACAAGCATGTCGGCGACGCCGGCTATCACGAGCAGGTCGGCGGCTACTACGAGAACCACCGCGCCTGACCTCACAGCGCCGTACGAGAAGTGGGGCCGCCCGGAGACGCTCCGGTCGGCCCCACTTCCCATGTGTCCTACGGCAACCGAAACTCACGCGCGTCGCAAGGTGCCGATCGCGCGTCCAAGCGCTCGTTTCACGGCCTGCCTATCGGTCCTGCGGCGCGTCGAACAGAGCGCTGACGGACTCACCGTTGTGAATGCGCCGCACCGCCTCGGCGAGCGCCGGGGCGATGGACAGGACGGTCAGCTTCTCCGTGTACTCCTCGCTCGGTATCGGCACCGTGTTCGTGCAGACGATCTCCAGCACGTCGGGCTGCTCACTGAGCCGCTTGAGCGCCCCCGCCGCGAACAGTCCGTGGGTACAGGCGACGCGGATCGACCGCGGACCCATCTCGCGCAGCCTGTCCAGGAGTTCGAGGACGGTACTGCCCTTGGCTATCTCGTCGTCCAGCACGATGACATCGCGCTCGGCGATCTCGCCGATGACGGAGCTGATGCTCACCCGGTCGTCGGCGAACCGCTGCTTGGCGCCGGCGGCCACCTGGGCGCCGATCAGCCGCGCGAACGCGGCGGCCTCCTTCGCGTTGCCGAGATCGGGCGAGACCACCGTCGTACGCGACAGGTCGTTGGTCCGGAAGTGCGCCGCCAGCTCACGCAGGGCGTGCAGATGGTCGACCGGCACCGAGAAGAAACCGTGCACCTGCGGGGAGTGCAGGGTCATGGCGAGGACACGGCTCGCGCCGGCCGCCACCAGCAGATCCGCCACGAGCCGGCCGCCCAGGGAGATCCGGGGCATATCCTTCTTGTCCGAACGTGCGTACGAATAGTGCGGCATGACGACGGTGATCCGCCCGGCGGAGGCACCGCGCGCGGCGTCGCACATCATCAGCAGTTCGACCAGGTGTTCCTGCACCGGCGTGACGAGGGGCTGCACCAGGAAGACATCGCGCTCGCGGCAGTTGGCCTGGAGCTGGACCTCCAGGCAGTCGTTGGCGAACCGGCTGACGCGGGTCGGGCTGAGGGGCACACCGAGGTGTGCGCAGAGCTCGTCAGCGAGCTCTGGATGGGCACTACCGCTGAACACGGCGATGTCACGCACGACCGCTCCTCGCATGATCGAACCGGGTTGCGTCGCCGGGCGCAAGATCGGCCCGGAGTGCGTCGCCGGGCGCAAGATCGGCCCGGAGTGCGTACCTCATGCTACTGGGCGTCTTTCGGGCCTACGACCGGGGATTTCCGGTTGCGGGCGAGGCCGCGGGGCGCCGGGCCGGTTGCGGGCGGGACCGCACCGGGCCGGTTGCGGGCGGGACGGCAGGGCGCCGGACCGGGCACGGGCGTGCCGGTGGTGGGCCGTACCGGAGCGTCACGCCCCGGACGGCGTACACCCCGGCGCGTCGGGCCGGCGGCCGGGGCCCGGCGTCCCGTCCGGCCCATCCCCCTCTCCCCCAGCCTTCTACCTTCTACCTTCTGCCTTCTGCCTTCCGCGTCCGCCGGACCGCACCGCGGGCTCACGGCAGCGGAATCCGCACGCCAACCCGGCGGCCTGCGAAGGGGCTTGGGGGGTACCCGGACAGTTGAAAGGAGGACCGTCGACATGACGACGTCCATCAAACGCATGCCCGGCTGGGCGAAGGTGGTCTCCGCCTTCGTGCTGGTGCTCGTGGTGCTCTTCGCCGGGCTGCGGCTGGCCGTTCTGCCGGGACTGCGCGATGTGTTCGGCACGGAGACCCACGACAATTCGGGCCCCACGCTGCTCAAATCCATCCAGGACATGAGCCGTTACGACGCGGCTTCGGGCAACTTCCAGGTGGTCGTGGACCTGGAGAAGGACGCGAAGTACCTGCCCGACGCGATCCGAGGCACCCGCACGCTGTACGTGGGAGCCGGCACCGTCGACGCCTATGTCGATCTCGGGCGCATCGACCAGAAGGACGTGACGGTCAACGACGACCGCACGTCGGCCACGCTCCGTCTGCCGCACGCGGCACTGGGCAAACCCGCCCTCGACCCCGACCACTCCTACGCCGTCTCGAAGCAGCGCGGTCTCCTCGACCGGCTCGGTGACGTCTTCTCGGACAACCCGAACGACGAGCGGGCCGTCCAGCGGCTCGCGGCCCAGCACATCGGCAAGGCCGCGAAGGACAGCCGCCTCACCGCACGGGCCGAGGAGAACACCACCAGCATGCTCGAGGGCCTGCTGCGCTCTCTCGGCTTCACGGACGTGACGGTCACCTACGGGACCTGAGTCCGGACGGTGCCGTCGGCGCCGGGGCGAGCACACAGCCGCACCCGGCGCCCCGGCGTCCCTCACGCATGAGGTCCCGGGCTTCCCCGTAGCGGCGACCGGACACCCACCTGCTCACTTGTCCGCAAAGTCCCCCTGCCCCGAGATCCTGGGCGAGATCCCGGGCATTGTCGGCCCCGCCGGGGGTAAGCGGGCTGCACCAGAGGGCAGTTGAAAAGGGGAGGGTCTCATGGTCCGCACCGCGTTGCGCGCTCGTGCCGCCAAGGCCGTGGCCGGCCGGCGGAAACCGGCGCCGAAGTCGGGATCGGACCGGGGGAAGCCGGCGTCGAAGGCCGGAGGGGGCAGGCCGGCGTCCAAGGCGGAGCGGGGCGGAAAGGCCGCGAAGGCCGAGTCGGGGAAGCCGGAGAGGTCGCGGTGGCTGCTCGGCCGAAAGAGGCCGACGCCCGCACCCGCGCCGGAGACCCGGGCTCTGGCGCTGCCCTTCCGGCTGCTGGCCATGCTGCTCGCGTTCGCGGCCATGGTGGCGTTCGCCGTCGCGTTGGCCAGGCTGACCCTGGAGCCCTCACCGGCGTCCACGGCGCTGATCCACGACAACCTTCACCCCGGGCGCTCGCTGCGGGCCTATCTCGACCAGCCGGAGCTGCGCGACGCCGTCAAGCAGATCGGCGGGAACCTCTTGCTCGGGGTGCCCTTCGGAGTGCTGCTGCCGGTGGTGTTCCCGAAGACCCGCGGAATCCTGCGCGTCCTCGCGCTCACCGCGGCGGTCATGCTCCTGGTCGAGCTCGTTCAGGGAGCCCTCATCACCGGACGCTCCTTCGACATCGACGACGTCATCCTCAACACGACCGGAGCGCTGGTGGGTTACCTCCTTCTGGGCCGACGGCTCGGCCGGGCGGTGCACCCCAGGAAACGCCTTCGCACCTGAGGCATCACCTCAACTACTGGTACGGACCAAAGTATTGACACCTCGTTACCTCACTCCTTAAATCAAGAGGCGAAGCATGGACCCCCCACCTCAGTCGGCGCACCCTCCCCCCGGGTGACCGTACGGAAATGAGAGTCATGGACTCCCCACGCCTGCTCCGCAGATGTCTCTTCGCCGCGCTGTCCGCCGCGCTCGTCGCCTCCGCCTCGGCCGTCGTCACCCCCGCGCACGCGGGCCCGGCGGCGGCCACCGCGGCGGTCACGTTCCAGGACACGTTCGACGGGGCGGCCGGTTCGGCCGTCGACTCCTCCAAGTGGCAGCTGGAGACCGGCGACAACGTCAACAACCACGAGCGGCAGTACTACACCTCGGGCAACAAGAACGCCGCGCTGGACGGCCAGGGCCATCTGGTGATCACCGCCCGCAAGGAGAATCCGGCCAACTACCAGTGCTGGTACGGCACATGCCAGTACACGTCGGCCCGGATGAACACCTCCGGGAAGTTCACCACGGCCTACGGTCATGTCGAGGCCCGGATGAAGATCCCGCGCGGGCAGGGCATGTGGCCGGCGTTCTGGATGCTCGGCAGCGACATCGGGCAGGTCGGCTGGCCGAACTCCGGCGAGATCGACGTCATGGAGAACGTCGGCTTCGAGCCGTCCACCGTGCACGGCACGATCCACGGCCCCGGGTACTCCGGATCCGCGGGCATCGGCGCCGGCTACACCCTCCCGAACGGCCAGGCCTTCGCGGACGCCTTCCACACCTTCGCGGTCGACTGGGCGCCGAACTCGATCACCTGGTCGGTGGACGGGACCGTATACCAGCAGCGCACACCCGCCGATCTGGGCGGCAACACCTGGGTGTTCAACAAGCCGTTCTTCCTGATCCTGAACCTCGCGGTCGGCGGATACTGGCCCGGAGACCCCGACGGCTCCACCTCCTTCCCGCAGCAACTCGTCGTCGACGAGGTGAAGGTGACCACGAGCGACAGCCCGGGCGGCACCAGCGGTCCGATCAAGGGCCTCGCGGGCAAGTGCGTGGACGTGGCGGCCGCCAACTCGGCCAACGGAACGCCCGTACAGCTCTACGACTGCAACGGGACGGGCGCCCAGCAGTGGACGGTGTCCCCGGACGGCACGATCCGCGCGCTCGGCAAGTGCCTGGACGTCACCGGCAACGGTACGGCGGACGGCTCGACGGTCCAGCTCTGGGACTGCTCCGGCGCACCCAACCAGAAGTGGACGGTCACCGCGGCCCACGACATCGTGAACCCGCAGGCGAACAAGTGCCTGGATGTCACGGGCAACAACTCGGCCAACAGCACCCGCCTGCAGATCTGGACCTGCACGGGTGGCGCCAACCAGAAGTGGACGGTGGGCTGACACCGCTCGAACTGTTGTAGCTCCAATGGCGGGACTCCCGACGGCCGGCCCTGTGACAGGGCCGGCCGAAGCCGCTGCTCACAGGCGCGTTGAGCAGCACTCCGACATGGTCACCAGGAGCGGCGGGACCGGTGGCGGAAACGTCGACCGGCCCCGTCGCTCCCGCGCGTCAGGGCCGATGTGTGGTTATACCGTGGCGGAACAGGTCCAACCGTCCGGCCGAGGAGACCGAATGATCGACAGTCCGGCACACATCGTCGAGGCGGCGTTTCGGTACTACAGGTCGCAGGACCGCGACGCGGCCTTCCCTCTCTACGCCGATGGTTTCTCGTTCACCAGTCCGCAGGACGACCATATCGACAAGGCGACCTTCTTCGAGAGGTGCTTCCCGACTGCCGGCCGGTTCAAGGAGCAGCGGTTGCTTCACGTCACCCCCGCGAACGAGGAGCTCGTCCTCGTGTACTACGAGTACGAGCTCAGTACGGGCGACAGGCACCGAAACGTCGAGGCGATCACCGTTCGGGACGGACTCATCCAGGAGGTGGAGGTCTTCTTCGGAGGCAAGGCATGAACAGGCCCGGGCCCGAAGAAGGCGTCGGTGGCGGCCCGGGACCGGCACACCCGAGCTGGACACGCATCCGCCGTAGGTCGACAAGGGCCACCACGGCCCCACGATGCGGCGTCCTGTGAGGGCATACGGTTCGACGCGCACCCACATGTCGCGCCTGCCACCGGCCCACGGCGCGCTGTATGCCCGCTCCGGCGCTCTCCTCCTCGGGTGGGTCAGCCGTGGGGGACGACGGCGACAGGAGCGGTGGAGTGGTGCAGGACGGAGTGGGTGACGTGTCCGATGTGGGCGCCCAGGGGGCTGCGCCGGATGCGCCGGCCCACGACGACGAGCGAGGCCTCGCGCGAAGCGCCCACGACGTGGACAGCGGCGCTGCCGTACCGCGGCACCTCGACGACCTCCACGTCCGGGAACTTCTTCCGCCAGGGGAGCAGCACCTCGGTCACGGCCTGGGACGCGCTCAGGGCGAGTGCCTCGTGCAGCGCCGGGTTGGCGGGCGTGCCGTACGCGTAGTAGGGCGGCGGGGTCCAGCCGTGGACGACCCGCAGGGACGTCGCACGGAGCTCGGCGGCGGCGAAGGCGAACGCGATCAGCGTCTCGTCCGGGTGCTCGACGTCGAGTCCGAGGACCACGGGCCGGAACGGCGTCGCGGCGGACGGAACACCCGCCGGGTCCAGCTCGTGCTCGTCGGCGGCTGTCTCCAGCGCGCGGACCAGTACGACGGGGGTGTCCGTGTGCCCGACCGCGGACAGGCCGACCGAGCCGACCATGAATCCGCCGATCCCGCCGAGGCCCCGCGAGCCCAGCACCAGCAGTTCGGCACTCTTCGCGGCCTCGGCCAGGGCGTCACCCGGGTGGCCGGAGAGCTGCTCCGTGCACACCTCGATGCCGGGGTGACGCAGCCGGATTCCCTCGGCCGCTTCCCGGGGAATCCGCTCGGTCCAGTGCTGCTGGGTCTCGGTGCCCAGGAGCGGGGCCTGAGCCATGGGCTCCGGCACCGGCTCCCACACGTGCACGATCTTCAGCGGCAGGCCGCGCAGCTCCGCCTCGCGAGCGGCCCATTCTGCGGCGGCACGGCTCTCCTGCGAGCCGTCGAGACCTACGGTGATGGTGCGGAGCATGATCTCCACCTCCTGGGGTGAGAGTTCGGATTCCGAAGTCGTCTTCGAGCGGTTCCTCGTGCGGCCAGGGGCCGTACCCGGTATTCGGCTCTCAGTTGGCGGACAGACCGAGAGCCCTGAACCGACCCCGGACGCGTTCGGTCAGGGCGGGGTCGGGGACGGGGTTGTCCCGCAAGGGGAAAGGGATGCCCAGGGCTTCGTACTTGGGGGCGCCCAGTTTGTGGAAGGGCAGGACGTCCACGCGGTCGACGTTGCCGAGGCCGGAGAGGAAGCGGGCGAGTCCGTCGACGGTCTCGGGATCGTCGGTCCGGCCGGGGACGAGGACGTAGCGGATCCATACCGGGATGCCGAGACGGTCGAGCCGGGTGGCGAAGTTGAGCGTGGGGGCGAGTTCGCCACCGGTGAGCCGGCGGTAGGCGGCGATGTCGAAGGACTTGATGTCGAGCAGCACCAGGTCGGTGTCGGAGAGGAGTTGGTCGTCGGCGCGGGCGCCGAGGAAGCCGGAGGTGTCCAGGGCGGTGTGCAGCCCGGCTTCCTTGCAGCGGCGCAGCAGCTCGCCGGTGAAGGCGGGCTGGAGGAGGGGCTCGCCGCCCGTGACGGTCACGCCTCCCCCGGCGGTGGTGACGAACGGCCGGTACTTCTCGATCTCCGCCATCACCTCGTCGACGGTGGCCTCCTTCCCGTCCCGCATGTGCCAGGTGTCGGGGTTGGCGCAGTAGAGGCAGCGCAGGGGGCAGCCGTTGACGAAGAGGACGAACCGGGTCCCGGGACCGTCCACGCCGGTGGACAGGTCCCAGGAGTGGATCCGGCCCGTCGTCTTCGTCCTCACAGCGTTCCGTGGAAGGTGCGGCTGATCACGTCGAGCTGCTGTTCCCGGCTCAGGCGGACGAAGTTGACGGCGTAGCCGGACACCCGGATGGTCAACTCCGGGTAGTTGTCCGGGTGTTCCATCGCGTCCTCCAGGGTGGCCCGGTCCAGGACGTTGACGTTCATGTGGAAGCCGCCGGAGGCCGTGTACGCGTCGAGGATGCCGACCAGATGGCCGACGCGCTCGACGGGCACGTGTCCCAGGCCCTCCGGGGTGATCGTCGTCGTCAGCGAGATGCCGTCGCGGGCGTGCTCGTAGGGCAGTTTGGCGACGGAGAGCGCGGAGGCGGCCACCCCGTGCCGGTCGCGGCCGTTCATCGGGTTGGCGCCGGGGGCGAAGGGCTGTCCCGCGCGGCGGCCGTCGGGTGTGTTGCCGGTGTGCTTGCCGTAGACGACGTTCGAGGTGATCGTCAGCACCGACTGGGTGTGTTCGGCGTCCCGGTAGGTGGGGTGCTCGCGCACCTTCGTCATGAAGGTGTCCACCAGGCCGACGGCGATGGCGTCCGCCCGGTCGTCGTTGTTCCCGTACGCCGGGTAGTCGCCCTCGATCTCGTAGTCCACGGCCAGCCCGGTCTCGTCCCGGATCACCTTGACCCGGGCGTACTTGGCGGCGGACAGGCTGTCGGTCGCGACGGAGAGGCCGGCGATGCCGCACGCCATGAAGCGGTGCACGGGATAGTCGTGGAGCGCCATCTCGACGCGCTCGTAGGCGTACTTGTCGTGCATGTAGTGGATGACGTTGAGCGCGTTGACGTAGGTCTCCGCGAGCCAGTCCAGCATCCCGTCGTACGCCTTCGACAGCTCCTCGTACTCCAGATACTCGCCGGTCAGGGGCGGCGTCTCGGGGGCGATCCGCTCGCCGCTGATCTCGTCCCGGCCGCCGTTGACCGCGTAGAGCAGGGCCTTGGCGAGGTTGACGCGGGCTCCGAAGAACTGCATCTGCCTGCCGACGGCCATCGCGGAGACACAGCAGGCGATCGCGGTGTCGTCGCCGGTGCGGGGCCGCGTCAGTTCGTCGGACTCGTACTGGACGGCGCTGGTGTCGATGGAGACCTTGGCGCAGAACTCCTTGAAGCCGGACGGGAGTCGGGGCGACCACAGCACGGTGAGGTTGGGTTCGGGGGCCGGACCCAGGTTGTAGAGGGTCTGCAGGAAGCGGAAGGAGGTGCGGGTGACGAGGGGGCGGCCGTCCTCGCCGATGCCGCCGATGGATTCCGTGACCCACGTCGGGTCGCCGGAGAACAGGGCGTCGTACTCGGGGGTGCGCAGGAACCGTACGATGCGCAGCTTGATCACGAAGTCGTCGATCAGTTCCTGGGCGTGGGTCTCGTCGAGGACGCCCGCGGCCAGGTCGCGCTGGAGATACACGTCG
This sequence comes from Streptomyces sp. NBC_00328, assembly GCF_036139655.1. Classification (NCBI taxonomy): domain Bacteria; kingdom Bacillati; phylum Actinomycetota; class Actinomycetes; order Kitasatosporales; family Streptomycetaceae; genus Streptomyces; species Streptomyces sp. NBC_00328. Next base: position 8,625,544 of record NZ_CP108013.1, on the reverse strand, counting down.
AGGAAGGTCGAGGTGCGGCCCAGTGACATCGCCGCGCCGTTCTGCTCCTTCACGGCGGCGAGATAGCCCAGGTAGAGCCACTGCACGGCCTCGTGGGCGGTGCCGGCGGGGCGGGAGACGTCACAGCCGTACGTCGCGGCCATCCGGGTCAGCTCGTCCAGCGCCTTGATCTGCTCGGCGAGTTCCTCGCGGTCGCGGATGATGTGCTCGGTCGACGGCGCGGCGTCGAGTCCGGCGCGTTCCGCGCGCTTGGCGGCGATGAGCCGGGTCGTTCCGTACAGGGCCACGCGCCGGTAGTCGCCGATGATCCGGCCCCGGCCGTAGGCGTCGGGCAGGCCCGTGATGATGCCGGCCTTGCGGGCGGCGCGCATCGCGGGGGTGTAGGCGTCGAAGACGCCGTCGTTGTGGGTCTTGCGGTAGGTCCCGAAGACGCGGGTGACGAACTCGTCGGGCTCGTAGCCGTACGCCTTCAGTCCGTTCTCGACCATCCGCAGACCGCCGTTGGGCATGATGGCGCGCTTCAGCGGTGCGTCGGTCTGCAGGCCGACGATCAACTCCCGCTCGCGGTCGATGTATCCGGGCGCGTGCGAGGTGATCGTCGAGGGGGTCGCGGTGTCGACGTCGAGGATTCCCCTGCGCCGCTCCTCCGGGAAGAGCGCGCTGACCGTGCCCCAGACGGCTCGGGTGCGCTCCGTCGGGCCGGTCAGGAAGGCCGCGTCTCCTTCGTAGGGCGTGTAGTTGGCCTGGATGAAGTCGCGGACGTCGACGCGCTCGCGCCACGCCGTCCCGGCGAAACCCCACCATGCCTCACCCGTCCGGCTCCCAGCCGTCACTGCCGTGGTCATCGCCGGTCTCCCCTCACGCTGTTCGGAATGTCCCGCACTGTCGATACTTGTCGTTCGGGGTGGACGGGACGAGGGCCGGACAGTACCGGCCGGGGCGCCGAACGCCTTCCGTCCGAGGGCCGTTCGGCCCACCCCGCGATGGCGGAGGTCAGGAAGACCGCTCCACGCCGTACTGCGTGCGGCCGCCGACGAGCTCCCGGCCGGTGACCAGTTCGGACGTGATCCGGATGAAGACCTCGTGGGGAGAGGCCACCCAGGAACGGGGTCCGGTCCGGGTCAGGCGATCATGCTCGGCGGGATCGGTCACCACCAGGGCGTGGCCCGTCACGACGACGCTCCAGCCGGAGTGCGCGGTCGCGTCCACCGCGTCGGCTTCGAACGCCACCACGACGCCGTCGATGGTGCGGGCCAGTTCCGAGTCCGCCGACGTCCGCAGGACGACGGCGGAGTCGGCGTCGAGGCGGAAATTGACCGGCAGGACCGCGGGCAGGGCGTCTCGTGTGTGGACGACCCTGCCGATGGGCGCGTCACCGAGGCGGTCCAGGCATTCCTGCCGGCCGAGTTCACGAAATCCGTCGTTGGGATTCATCAGCGGGGTCAACTCTCACGCGGTACGGCGCTTCGGCCACAAGCGTCGCTTCCACCTGTGGCGGGACAGCAATCGGGGTCAGGGCTCATCGGCCCTGCTCGGTCTCCGGAGAACGGAGAAGGTCATCGGAGAACAGAGAAGGTCACGCCTTCCGGTGCTCTGCGCGCGGTGCCCGGATCACGGCACCGCGATCCGGCGTCCGCTGATCCGGTCCTGTTCGACGCGTACCCACAGGTCGCGCGCTTCGCCGCCGGCCCAGGGACGGCTGTAGGCGAGGGCGTCGAACCGGCGCCTGACGTCCGGATCGGTCACGGCCCGGGCGCTGCCCTGGACGAGTACGCTCCAGCCCTGGCTGAGGGCTTCGTCGGCGTGATCGACCTGGAAGGCGACGTTCGATCCGACCGCTGCCGCGATCGTCGAGCCCGGCGTCGTCCTGAAGGCGATCGCGCCGTCGATGACGCTGTAGTTGACGGGGAGGATGACAAGGCCGCCCGGGGTATCGGTGGCGAGCCTGCCGACGCCGTGCGTCGACAGGCGTTCCAGGCAGTCCTCGGGGCCGAGCTCGATCAGTTCGGCGTGGCCTGCGGCCTGGCCGAGGCCTGGCGGCAGGCCGGATTCTCCGCCGTACAGGGCGGCGACGCTCGTGCCGAGGGCGCCCGCGAGCCGGATCAGGACGCTGGTTCCGGGTCTCGCCGTGGACCGTTCTTCCAGGTAGCGGAGGTAACCTGCGGCTGTGCCCGCGCGGGCGGCCGTGTCCTCCCGGGTCAGGCCGAGTTCCTCACGTCGCGCCGCGAGGCGCCGCCCGATGTCGCCCGGTGCCGCCGCGGCCGAAGCGGCCGTGCGGACCGTCGGCCGGGATGCCTCCCTGGTATCTGCTGTCACGACCGACGTCGGCCAGGCTGCCTCCCTGGTGTCTGCTGTCGCGACCGACGTCGCGCCGCGTGTGCCCTCGTCCTGCGGTGTCCCGCCGAGCATGTCGCTTCGTGTCTGTCCGGACATGACCTTCGCTTCCTTCCGTCAGGGCGTCCTGACCGTCAGTGCGTCGTGCTGCGGTTCGCCGAGGACCACCTTGAGGGCGCCCGTGTCGGCGGCCCGTGCGAAGACGTCGTACGCCTCCTCCATGCGGTCCAGCGGGAACGTGTGGGTGACGAGGGACCCGGCCGGAAGCCGGCCCGCGGCCATCATGCGCAGCAGGGTGGGGGTGGAGTGGGTGTCGACCAGGCCGGTGGTGATCGTCAGGTTCTTGATCCACAGGCTTTCGAGGTGCAGGGTCGCGGGCCTGCCGTGCACGCCGACGTTGGCGACGTGTCCGCCGGGCCGCACCATGCGCGTGCACATCTCGAAGCTCTCCGGGACACCGACCGCTTCGATGACGACGTCGGCTCCGAGCCCGTCGGTGAGATCGGAGACGAGCTGCTCGGCCTCCTCGCCCGTCGCGACGGCGTCGGCGCCGAGGCGCTTGGCCGCGTCGAGCCGGGCCGGAGCGAGATCGACGGCGATGATCTTCTCGGGCGAGTAGAGGCGCGCCGTCGCGATCGCGGCGAGCCCGATGGGGCCCGCTCCCACGACGGCGACGGTGTCTCCGGGGCGTACCCGCCCGTTGAGCACGCCGACCTCGTAGGCGGTGGGGAAGATGTCGGCCAGCAGGACCGCGTCCTTGCTGTCCACGGCCCCGGGCAGGAGATGTGTGGACAGGTCCGCGTGCGGGACGCGGACGTACTCGGCCTGTGTCCCGTTGATCCGGTGGCCGAGGATCCAGCCGCCGCCGGCGCGGCACTGGCCGTAGGTGCCCTCCCGGCAGAAGCGGCAGCGGCCGCACGCCGTGATGCAGGAGACCAGGACACGGTCGCCCGGCCGGACCGTGCGCACGTCGCCGCCGACTTCGACGATCTCACCGACGGCCTCGTGACCGAGGACGGTGCCAGGGGTCACCTCCGGCACATCGCCCTTGAGGATGTGCAGGTCGGTGCCGCAGATGGTGACGGTGTCGACCCGGACGACGGCGTCGGTGGCCTCTTCGATACCGGGATCCGCCACGCTCTCCCACGCGGAGCTTCCCGGGCCGTGGAACACGAGTGCCTTCATGCCGATCCCCTTCAAGTCGAGACTTGACGTGGTAGCTCCAGCCTGACCGGGGCGGATGCTTCCCGCATGGGCCGGTCGGTCCCCACCGCGGGACCGGAAGGCCCCCGCCACCGCGCAAAGGCGCCGCGGTTCCCGACCGGGCCGCCTCCCGGCGCGAGGGACGGTCGAATACCCCGGGCCTCTCATGGCACTTCCCCGACCCAGTGCTATTCGTGCGGGACGACCGCGACCGGTGCGGTGGAGTGGTGCAGCACCGCCTGGGTCACCGGTCCGATGTGAGTGCCGACCGGAGTCTGCCGGTGGCGGCGACCGACCACGACCAGTTCCGCGTCCCGTGAAGCGTCCACGAGGTGGGGACCCGCACCGCCCACCACGGCCTGCTCGTGGACCTGGACGCAGGGGAACTTCTCACGCCAGGGATGCAGTACGTCGGTCAGGCGCCGCTGTGCCTCGGCGAGCAAGTCCGCTTCGGCCACCGCGTCGGTGGCTCCGCTGTAGCCGTAGTAGGGCGGCAGACTCCAGCCATGGACGACGCGCAGGTCCGCCGTCCTGCGAGCCGCCGCCTCGAAGGCGAATTCGATCACGGAGGTGTCCGAGTGCTCCAGGTCGAGGCCGAGGACCACGTGCCGGCTTTCGCGCACGTCCTCGGAACCTTCTGCCGCGCGTACGAGGACGATCGGCGTGCGGCTCCTGGCCACCACGGCCTGCCCGACGGAACCCGTCAGGAAACCGGCGACTCCGCTCAGCCCCCTGGACCCGAGGACCAGCAGTTCGGCGTCCTCGGCCGCGGCCAGGAGCACGGTGACAGGCTGCTCGGCGACGCGCTCGGCGCTGACCGACAGGCCCGGATGAACGGCAGCCAGCTGGGCCGCGGTCTCGTGCGGCAGACGTTCGGCCCACTCGCGCTGCGGATCGTCCTGCGGCGCCGGAACGGCGACGCCGGCCAGCGGGGCGTAGATGTAGGGGTGCCACTGCCAGGCGTGCACGACACGCAGGTGGGCATCCGTGCGCAGGGCTTCACGAGCTGCCCAGTCGGCCGCTGCGAGACTCTCGGGCGAACCGTCCAGACCGACGACTATGGTGCGGGACATGTGATGGCCTCCTTGATGGATACGTGATCAGTCTCGTGTTCGCCCGGCTGCGCAAGGAGGGGCCGCTGGTCCTCGAAAGGGACCAACTGGCCTACATGAAGGGGGACTTCACGGCCCCGGTCGGACGGTGTCCGCCGACCGGCGGCCGGCGGATCGGTCGGCCCCGTCGGCACAGCGCTCGTTCCCGCACGCGGAAGCGCCTCGGGGCGCCCCCGCACCTGCGCGGGGGCGCCCCGAGGCCGGCCTGCCGCACGGTCGCGGTCAGGGTGAGGGTCACCCTAGGTCGAAGCCGACGCGCCGTCCCTTCCGTCGGCGAGCGAGGCCCGGCCGGCTTCGAGACGGGCGGCCGGGACGCGGAACGGCGAACAGGAGACGTAGTCGAGGCCGATGTCGTGGAAGAAGTGGATGGAGTCGGGGTCGCCGCCGTGTTCGCCGCAGACGCCGATCTTCAGGCCGGGGTGGGCGGCGCGGCCCTCCTCGACGGCGATGCGCACCAGACGTCCGACGCCGTCCCGGTCGAGGGTCTCGAACGGCGAGACGGCGAAGACGCCCTGCGCCAGATAGGCCGGGAAGAAGGACGCCTCGACGTCGTCGCGGGACAGGCCCCAGGCCGTCTGGGTCAGGTCGTTGGTGCCGAACGAGAAGAAGTCGGCGGCCTCCGCGATCCGGCCGGCTGTCAGTGCGGCCCGGGGCAGCTCGATCATCGTGCCGATGGGGCACTCGACGGTGAGCCCGGACTCCCGTGAGACGTCGGCGAGGACGCGCTCCGCCGCGGCGCGGACGATCCGCAGTTCCTCGACCGTGCCGACCAGCGGGACCATGATCTCCGCGCGGGGGTCTCCCCCGGCGCGGATCCGTTCCACCACGGCTTCGGCGATCGCCCGTACCTGCATCTCGACCAGGCCGGGGACGACGAGCCCGAGGCGGACGCCACGCAGTCCGAGCATGGGGTTGGACTCGTGCATGCGCTCGACCGCGGCGAGCAGCCGGCGGTCGTGCCCGGTGGGCCGGGTGGCGACACGGACGGCCAGCTCGGTGCGGTCGGGCAGGAACTCGTGCAGCGGGGGGTCGATGAGCCGGATCGTCACCGGGAGCCCGTCCATCGCGGCGAGGATCCCGGTGAAGTCGGCCCGCTGAAGAGGCAGTAGGGCCTCCAGTGCGGCGCGCCGTCCGGTCTCGTCCCCGGCGAGGATCATCGCCTCGACGAGACTCCGGCGCTCACCGAGGAACATGTGCTCGGTGCGGCACAGCCCGATGCCCTGGGCGCCGTAGCGGCGGGCGCGGGCCGCGTCCTCGGGGGTGTCCGCGTTGGCGCGCACCTCCAGGTGCCGTACGGAGTCGGCGTGCCGGAGGGTCCGGGCGACCGCGTCGGTCAGCGCGCCGTCGCCCTCTCCGGTGTCGAGGAAGTGCCCGACCGGGGAGTCGGCCAGCGGCAGGGCGCCGAGGTGGACGGTGCCCGCCGTGCCGTCCACGGAGATCACGGTGCCCTCGGTGAGCACGGTCCCGTCGGGTGCGGTGAGGGTGCGGGAGGCGACGTCCACCGTCAGTTCCTCGGCACCGCACACACAGACCTTGCCCATCCCTCGGGCGACGACGGCCGCGTGGCTGGTCTTGCCGCCCCGGCTGGTCAGCACGGCCTCGGCCGCGACCATCCCGGGCAGGTCGTCGGGCGTCGTCTCGCGCCGTACGAGGACGACGTGCTCCCCCGCGTCCGCGCGCCGCACGGCCTCCGCCGAGTCGAAGACGATGGCGCCGACCGCGGCGCCGGGCGAGGCGGGGACGCCCTGGGCCAACGGCGTGGCCTCGGCATGCGCCTCGAACCGGGGGAACATCAGCCGTGCCAGCTGCGCCCCGCCGACCCGGGCCAGCGCTTCGTCCTCGTCGATCAGCTTCTCGTCGACGAGCGCCTCCGCGATCCGGAAGGCGGCCTCGGCGGTGCGCTTGCCGACCCTGGTCTGGAGCATCCAGAGCCTGCCGCGCTCGACGGTGAACTCGATGTCGCACAGGTCCCGGTAGTGATGCTCCAAGGTCTCCATGTGCTGGAGGAGTCGGCGGTGGGAGGCCGGGTCGAGGCGCTCCAGTTCGGCGAGCGGGACGGCGTTGCGGATGCCGGCGACGACGTCCTCGCCCTGGGCGTCGGGAAGGTAGTCGCCGTAGACGCCCCGGGCGCCGGTGGCCGGGTCGCGGGTGAAGGCGACGCCCGTGCCGGAGTCCGGGCCGAGATTGCCGAGGACCATCACCTGAATATTGACGGCGGTTCCGAGGTCGTCGGGGATGTGTTCACGGCGGCGGTAGAGGCGGGCGCGCTCACCGTTCCAGGAGTCGAAGACGGCACGGATCGCCCGCTGGAGCTGTTCGGCCGGGTCCTGCGGGAACTCCTCGCCGGTCGCGTCGCGGATGACCTGCTTGAAGTGCTCGACGAGCGCCGCGGGGTCGCCTCCGCCGGCGTGCCGGTCGAAGCGTTCCGGTGCGATGCCGAGGACCGTGCGGCCGTACATCTGGAGGAGCCTGCGGTAGGAGTCCCAGGCGACATGCTCGCTGCCGGTGACCTTGGCGAGGCCGAGGACGGACTCGTCCCCGAGACCGATGTCGAGGATGGTCTCCATCATCCCGGGCATCGAGAACTTGCTGCCCGAACGGACCGACAGCAGCAGCGGGTTGTCCCGTCCGCCGAGCTCGCGACCGGTGCTCCGCTCCAACTCGGCCAGCGCGTGCACGACTTGTGCGCCCAGCTCGCCCGGTTCATCTCCGGTGGCCAGGTACTCACGGCACGCGGTGGTCGTGACGGTGAAGCCGGGCGGTACGGGAAGTCCCAGCCGGGTCATCTCCGCGAGGTTGGCTCCCTTGCCGCCGAGCAGGTCCGCCATGTCCCGGCCCCCGTCGGCGAATTCGTACACGTAGCGGGTCATGTCCTTCACCCTCCGGGTGTGTTCAGACGTGCTGACGACGGCGACGGAACCACCGTGCTCCGGCGTCGTGCGCTCGGCGGAGAGCCCACGGGCCTCGCGGTGGTCGCCGTCGCCTGCGGAATCCCTTCTCCCGTCGAGCCTGGTACGGGTCGAGGGCCGAGCGCAGGGGCCGGGCAGTACCCTCCGCCGGGGCCGATTGGCCCCGGCCGATGCCGTGCGGCCCGCCGCGGGGGCCGGGTGGCCCATGGCGGCGGGCGCGACACGGGCGGAGATTGGGGGTGGGAGGGTCACGTGCCAGGAAGAGGCAGGATCATGAACACTTCCACCACCACATCCACCATGCTGCGGGCGCTGCCCACCGAGCACCGGGAACGGCTGATGCGGGTGGCCCGCGAAGTGTCCTTCCCGGCAGGCACCTGCCTGTTCACGGAAGGCCGGCTCGCGGACCGGTTCTGGATCATCCGGACCGGGACGGTGGCCCTCGACCTGCGAGTGCCGGGCCGCCGAGCGGCCGTCATCGAAATCCTCGGACACGACGAACTCGTCGGCTGGTCCTGGCTGTTCCACCCGCACACCTGGCATCTGGGCGCCAAGGCGACCAGCCCGGTGCGCGCCTACGAGTTCGACGCGGGGACCGTCAGGGCGCTGTGCCGGGCCGATCCCGGATTCGGCGTCGCCATAACCCGGTGGACCGGCGAGATCGTCGCCCACCGCCTCCACTCTACCCGGACCCGACTGCTCGACCTCTACGCCCCCTACGGCAGCGGCGACGTCCGCTGACCGGCGTTTCCGGAACCGATCAAGGAGTCACCGTGCACGGCAGTCCGCACATCGTGAGCGACGTGATGACCCACACCGTCGCCGCCATCGGCCGCGGGGCCGGTTTCAAGGAGGTCGTGCAACTGATGGAGCAGTGGCAGGTCAGTGCCCTGCCCGTCGTCGAGGGCGAGAGCCGGGTGATCGGAGTCGTCTCCGAAGCCGATCTGCTGCCCAAGGAGGAGTTCCGCGACGGCGACCCCGACCGCGAGACGCAACTGCGGCGGCTGGACGATCTCGCCAAGGCCGGCGGTCTGACCGCGGAGGAGCTGATGACGTCTCCGGCGATCACCGTGCGCGCGAACGCGCCCCTGGCGCAGGCGGCCCGCATCATGGCGCACGCCAAGGTCAAGCGGCTGCCCGTCGTCGACGAGACCGGCGGCCTCGAGGGCGTCGTCAGCCGCGGCGACCTCCTCAAGGTGTTCCTGCGCGGTGACGAGGACATCGCCGAGGAGGTGCGCAGGGAGATCGTGTCCTACCTCTTCCACGGGTCGCCCCCAGCGGTCCGCGTCGAGGTGCGCGACGGTGTCGTCACCCTCACCGGACGGGTCCGCGACACAGCGCTGGTGCCGGTGGCCGCCTGTCTGGTGCGAGCTGTCGAGGGAGTGGTGGACGTCGGCTTCGACCTCACAGGCCCGGAGCGCACCCGGGAGCGGTGAAACGGCCACGAGTGCCGTGCCGTGTCGATCCCTCAGGCCGTGTCGATCCCCCAGGGGGGTCGGCGCGGCCATCGTGCGAGAGCATCCCGCTCAAGGCCGGCCGACCTCCAGCCGACCTCCAAGGGATCGACGCTCAGCCTTCGTGCTGCCTTCGTGTCGTTTCCCCCATGGGCTGACCGGGTGCACCCCATGGGCCGCCCGGCCCCTGCCAGGGACCGGGCGGGCTGACGCCCGGTAGCCCGTACGGCCCGACTGGGAGTGCCGCCTCACCGTGGAGCGGCGGAAATGGAGGCAGGCGGCACGGAGCATCCGGGCTCGTGGGCACTGCGGGCCGTCGTCCATGGCCTGATTCGGCCGTCCGTGACGCCGAGAGGCGCCCGTGCACGGCCTGTCGGACAGTGGACCGCGCCGGAACCTCCTTGATTGGACGCTCATGGACCGCTATCCCCCCATCGCCAACCACGGTCTGGTGGGCGACCTGCAGACCGCCGCCCTGGTGTCCTCCGAGGGCGTGGTGAACTGGTTCTGCTCGCCGAGGTTCGACTCGCCGAGCGTCTTCGCCTCGCTGCTCGATCACGACCGCGGCGGGTATTTCCGGCTTGCGCCGGAGCACTCGGACGTCACGTGCAAACAGCTCTACTACCCGGACACCGGGGTGCTGGTCACGCGGTTCATGTCGCCGGAGGGCGTCGGCGAGGTCATCGACTGGATGCCCGCGAACACCAGCCGGACCCCCACCGACCGGCACAGCCTGACGCGGGTGATTCGCGTGGTGCGCGGCACCGTGCGGTTCCTGCTGGAGTGCAGACCGCGGTTCGACTACGGCCGGGCCGACCACGAGCTGGATCTACGGGCCCAGGACGCGGTGTTCCGGGGGCCCGGGATCGCGGGACACCTGCAGACGTCCTTTCCGCTGGCACGGGACGGGCACGACGTGAAGGCCGCGGTCACGCTCGGCATCGGGGAGTCGGCCGCCGCCGTGTTCACGACGTGCGCCGCCGACGGCGAGGCGCCGCCTCCGCTCACGGTCGACGGCGTGACGGAGTCGCTGTGGCGTGAGGTGGACTTCTGGCAGCGGTGGCTGCACACCTCCCACTACCGGGGGCGCTGGGCCGAGATGGTGAACCGCTCCGCCATCACGCTCAAACTTCTGACCTACCACCCGACGGGCGCGCCGGTCGCCGCCGCCACCATGGGTCTGCCGGAGCAGGTCGGCGGTGAGCGCAACTGGGACTACCGGTACTCGTGGGTGAGGGACGGGTCCCTCTCCGTGCGCGCCCTGCTCGACCTCGGCTTCGCCGAGGAGGCGTCGGCGTTCACCAAGTGGCTGGGCGAGCGGATGCGCGACCGGGCGGACCTGCCCGGCGAGCGGCTGCAGATCATGTACCGGGTGGACGGGGACCCGCACCTGACCGAGGAGATCCTCGACCACTGGGAGGGTTACCGCGGCTCGTACCCGGTACGCGCCGGGAACGCCGCCGCCGACCAGTTGCAGCTCGACATCTACGGCGAGGCCATCTACGGGATGGCCGAGGGCATGGACGTCAGCGAGGAGCTGGGTTTCCACGGCTGGAAGGGGCTTGCCCGGACGCTGGACTGGTTGTCCGACAACTGGGACCGTCCGGACGAGGGTGTCTGGGAGACGCGCGGGGGCCGCAACGATTTCACGTTCAGCCGGGTGATGTGCTGGGTCGCCTTCGACCGGGGCCTGCGCCTTGCGACGGAACTCAGCCGGCCCGCCGACATCCCGCGCTGGCGCAACGCCCGTGACAGCATCCTCGAACAGGTGATGGACAAGGGCTGGAGCCAGTCCGAGCAGGCCCTGGTGCAGCACTATGGCGGAGACGTCCTGGATGCTTCCCTCCTGTTGATCCCGCGCGTCGGTTTTCTCTCCGCGAAGAGCCCCGGCTGGCTCTCCACCCTGGACGCCATGGAGCGCAAGCTCGTCTCGGACAGTCTCGTGTACCGGTACGACCCGGCCGCCTCCCCGGACGGTCTCCGTGGCTCGGAGGGGACCTTCAGTCTCTGCACCTACCTCTACGTCGACGCCCTGGCCCGGGCCGGGCGGATCCGTCCGGCGCGTTACACCTTCGAGAAGATGCATACCTACGCCAACCACGTCGGCCTGTTCGCCGAGGAGATCGGCCCGAGCGGCGAGCAACTCGGCAACTTCCCGCAGGCGTTCACTCACCTCTCGCTCATCATGGCGGCGACGACCCTGGACGAGGCCATCGACCGGAAGCGGCAACGTGACTGAGACCGGGCACGGGCAGCCCGATCCGGGCGCGCCGTACCCCGATGGCCGCCCGCAGAGCCGCGCCGCCTTCGACGCCCTGTACGCGCGACTGCGGCAGCAGGCGAACACCTCCGGACCGCCGGCCTCCGCCGGCGGCCGCGGGGCGCTGTCCACCATCACACCGGCGCGAGTTCTCGCCGCGGCGGCCGAGGTCCTCTCCGGCCTGACGGTCTCCTTGTCGTCTCCGATCGAGACCGGCGCGGCTCCCGACAATCCGCACCCGGCCGGCCACCGGCTCACCAGCGGCCCCGAGGCCGAAAACGCGGACAGAGAGCTGCACTTCGCCACCGACCACTTCGCCATGAACGTTCACGGCGACGCGGACAGCCACCTCGACGCCCTGTGTCACGTCGTCTTCGACGGCACGCTGTACGGCGGCGTCCCGGCGAGCACCGTGACGCCGGAGGGCGCCACGGCCCTGTCCGTCGAACTGGTTCGCAACGGAATCGTCGGCCGTGGCGTCCTGCTCGACATCCCGCGGCTGCGGGGCGTTCCGTGGCTGGAGCCCGGCGACCACGTCACCGCCGACGACCTCGGAGCCGCCGAGGCCGCCCAGGGCGTGCGGGTCGGGGCCGGGGACATTCTCCTCGTGCGGGTCGGCCATCGCCGCAGGCGTGAGGAGGCAGGGCCGTGGGACGCCTCGCGCAGCCGGGCCGGCCTGCACCCGGCCGCCATGGAGTTCCTGGCCGAGCGCCGGGTCGCCGTACTGGGCAGCGACGGGAACAACGACACGGCTCCCAGTCTCACCGAGGGCGTGGACTTCCCCGTGCACGTCCTGGGCATCCACGCCCTCGGGCTGCACTTCATGGACTACCTGCGGTTCGAGGACCTGGTGCCGCTCTGCGAGGAGGCGGACCGCTGGTCGTTCCTCTGCGTCGTCGCACCCCTGCGGCTCCCCGCGGCCACCGGCTCACCCGTCAACCCGATCGCCGTCCTCTGACCCACGAACGACCACGAACGACCCGCGAACGACCCACGATCCGGCTGGTCCCGGCCTGCCCGCACCCATCCCCCCCATGATCCGAGGCACCCCCCATGACAGGAACCGAGCACTACGACGTCATCGTCATCGGCACCGGAGCGGGCGGCGGTACTCTCGCCCACCGTCTCGCTCCCTCCGGCAAGCGTGTCCTGATCCTCGAACGCGGCGGATACCTGCCGCGCGAGCGGGACAACTGGGAGTCCACCGCGGTCTTCGTCAAGGGCAAATACCGCGCACCGGAATTCTGGTACGACAAGCACGGCGAGAAGTTCCCGCCCGAGGTGAACTACTACGTGGGCGGCAACACCAAGTTCTACGGCGCCGCGCTGTTCCGTCTGCGCCCCGAGGATTTCGGCGAGTTGCGTCACCATGGCGGCGTCTCCCCGGCCTGGCCGATCCGTTACGAGGATCTGGAGCCCTACTACACCCAGGCCGAACACCTGTACCTGGTGCACGGCCGGCACGGCGAGGACCCGGGTGAGGGGCCGGTCAGTGCCCAGTACGCGTATCCGCCGGTGCAGCACGAGCCACGGATCCAGCAGCTCAGCGACGACCTGGAGAAGCAGGGTCTGCACCCCTTCCACCTGCCGATCGGCGTCAACCTCACCCAGGACGCCGGCGGGGGCGCGGCCCACGGAAGCGTGTGCATCCGCTGCAACCGGGTCGACGGATTCCCGTGCCTGGTGCAGGGCAAGGCCGACGCCCAGGTCATCTGTGTCGACCCGGCCCTGGAACACGACAACGTCACGATGGTCACCGGGGCTAACGTTCGCAGGCTGGAGACCGGGCCGACCGGCCGCAGCGTCGACAAGGTGATCGCCGAACTCGCCGACGGGACGGTCGCACAGTACTCCGCCGACATCGTGGTGGTGGCCTGTGGCGCCGTCAACTCCGCTGCCCTGCTGCTGCGTTCGGCGAACGACGGTCATCCGGACGGCCTCGCCAACAGCTCCGGCGTAGTGGGCCGCCACTACATGCGGCACAACAACCTCGCGCTGATGGCGGTGTCGAAGGAGCCCAACGACACCCAGTTCCAGAAGACCCTCGCCCTGAACGACTGGTATCTGGGCGCGGACGACTGGGACTACCCGCTGGGCGGAATCCAGATGCTCGGCAAGTCGGACTCCGACCAGATCCGGGGCGAGGCACCGCGGTGGGCGGGCATGGCCTCGCCGGATCTTCCCTTCGAGGTGCTGGCCCATCACGCGGTGGACTTCTGGCTCTGCGGTGAGGATCTTCCTCACCCCGACAACCGGGTCACGCTCGACGCCGACGGTGACATTCACCTCGCCCTGGACGAGAAGAACAACACCGAAGGGCTGTCGCGCCTTCAGCACAAACTCCAGAAGATGCTCGGCCACCTGGGCATGCACCCCCACCACCTGTTGCCGCACAGCCTCTACCTGCACAAGGGCATGCCGATCGGCGCCACCGCCCACCAGGCGGGCACCGTGCGTTTCGGCACGGACCCGCGGTCTTCGGCCCTCGACGTCGACTGCAAGGCCCACGATCTCGACAACCTCTACGTCGTCGACACCAGCTTCTTCCCGAGCATCGGCGCGGTGAACCCGTCGCTGACCGCCATCGCCAACGCCCTTCGGGTCGGCGACCACATCGCGGAACGTCTGAGCTGAGCGAGGAACGCCCTGCGGCCGTCCTACGGGCCGGGCTCGCCGGGCGGTGAGACATCGGGGGGCGCGTCCTGGCGGCGCCGCCCCCCGATGCCCTGGGGGTCGGCCGTCCGTGCGTCGGCCCGGCGGGGGGCGTCGGCGAACTCCCTCTCGACCGCGTCGTCGAGGAGGCCGAGTTCGGCGCGGAGAGCGGGTCCGCAATCGTCCGGCAGCGCCGCGAGGAGACCTTCGAGGAGGGCCCGGAGCCGTCGGCAGACCTGGACGGAGGTCGCGCCGTACTCGCGGATCTCGGTGACGGCGAGCTCCAGGTAGTTCTCCCAGGGCCGGCCGGGCACCACGACGCGTGGCCGGCCGCGCTCGCCGGCGAGCACGTAGTGACCGCGGGTTCCCGCACGTCCGACGGCGTGCAGGAACGCCTCGATGTGGTTCAGCACCTGGATGGCCGTGGTGGGGTCGTTGACCGCGGGCGAGAGGGCGCGGATGGCGATGTCGACCAGGATGCGCAGGGCGAAGGCCGGGTCCTGCTCGATGGTCCGCTCCGCACCGAGGGCGAGGAGACCGGTCACCAGGCGCGGGTCGGGCGCGGGCGCACCGCCGTGGATCTCGACGACGGTGCCACTGGGCGGGACGAAGTCGCCGACCGACGCGGCCAGCACGAACACGCAGTCGTGCCGCGCCGCGAGCGAGACCATGCCAGGTGCGTCGAACGCCTGGATGACACCGCCGCGTTCCGACCGGATGCGGGCCACCGGGCCGGCCGCCGGTGGGACCCCGTCGGACACCCCGGTGCTCCGTACATGTGCCGCCATGCGGTCGAGGACCTGTTCGCCCAGGCGTCCCACGATGTCGGCGATGGCCACCGGCCGCAGGTTGTGGGTGAAGCGGTTGAGGTAGATCAGCAGGAGCAGGAGGCTCACGGACACGGCGATACCGGCCAGGGTCACACCGAGATTGGGCACGGAGTTGGTCTCGATGCTCCGCAGCAGTGTGTAGGCGAACGAGAAGGTGCCGGTGAAGGTGGCCAGCACGGCCTTCTGCAACCGGTCGCGGTACCAGAGCCGCATGTAGCGCGGTGAGAGGGTGCCGGTGGCCTGCTGGATGACGAGGACCCCGATGGTGACGACGAACCCGAGCAGCGCGATCATCGCGCCGACGACGGAGCTGAGGACACTGCTCGCCGTCGACGCGGAGTAGTCCCAGGTCTTCGGCAGCCAGGACGCCCCGTCCACGGTGGCCGCGGCCTCGGCGAGGGCGACGCCGAGCACGAGCCCGAAGAGGGGGACGATCCACAGACTCGCCTTGGCGTACTGCCGCAGCCGGAAGCGGGTGGCCCAGGAGGTCATACGGAGCCCATCAGTACGGCGGTGTCGCCCGGTTGAGGTGTGATCGCCTGCGTGCCGGTGACCGGGACCAGCTGGCCGTCGGCCCGGACCACGAACAGGATGTCGCGGTCCGAGGGGATCGGCTGGGATCCGGGCTGGACGTGGAAGCGGGCGCCCTGCTCGTAGCGGGCCGCCAGGCGGTGCCGGACGAGCGGGTGGCCGAAGAGGATGTCGCCGCCGGTGTACGGGGCGACCACGCCGTGGCTGTCCCTCGGTGGCCCCACCCGGTAGACGGGCCCTCGCACGTTGTCCTTGATGACGACGGAGGCGAGGGCGTTGAAATCGTCGTCGTCGGTGAGCAGGAACACCGCCGTCACGCCTTCCAGGCGGGCTCGGGGATTGGTCGCGGTCGCCAGCATCTCCCCGTGCGCGAGCTCGATTCCGGCCGCGGCGATCCGCCGGCGTTCCTCCTCCAGCCCGGCCCACATCAGTACGTGGAGTCCGGCCGCCTCCAGAGCCTTCCCCAGGCCGATGACCCATGGGGCTCCGCCCACCAGGAGCGGCCGTGTCCTCGCGGACCGGACGACACCCAGCCTCCGGGCCACGGGCGCGGCGGTCAGGGCGTAGAGCAGGACCGTCCCCACGATCACGAGGAAGGTGATCGGAAGGATCTTGGACGCGCCGGGCAGCCCCTTCGCCACGAGGGTGGCGGAGAAGGCGGACGCGGTCGATGCCGCGACGATGCCGCGGGGCGCCATCCACCCGATGAACCCCCATTCGCCCCGGGTCAGGTCGGAACCCCAGGCGGAGGCGTACGCGATGAGCGGCCGGACCAGGAGGACGAGTACGGCGATCAGGACCAGCGAGGGGACGAGCACGGGCACCACGGAGTCGGGGGTGACCGCGGAGGAGATGGAGATGAACAGCAGGCCGATGATCATCTGGACGAGTGTTTCGAGGAAGGGCCGGCGGGCCGGCATGTCCATCCCCCGCAGGTTGGTGATGGCGAGTCCGGTGAAGATGGCGGCGATGAGGCCGGTGTCGTCGCGGGCGATGTCGCAGCCCGCGGAGACGAGGATCACCGTCGCCAACTGGGCGAGAGTGCCGAGCGTTTCACCGAGCCGCAGCTTGTTCAGGGTCAGCCAGAGGATGCCGGTGCCCACCGCACCGCCCACGAGACCGACTCCCACGCTGATGAGGAACTGTCCGATCTGGTAGCCCCGGCCGAGGTCGACCCGGTGGGAGGTCGCGACGGCGTGGAAGACGACCGCTCCGAGGATGGCGCCGATCGGGTCGGTCAGCGTTCCTTCCCAGATCAGGATGCGCCTCAGCCTGTCCGTCGGCCGGACGTACTCGAGCAGCGGGCCGACGACGGTGGGGCCGGACACGACGAGGATCATGCCGATCATCGCGGCACCCCGCAGCGGGATGCCGAACAGGGCCGGCCCGATGCCCCCGACGGCGAAGAAGGTGACCAGGATGCCGATGACCAGCAGCCGGACGACGATCGAGCGGGTACGGCCGGTGAGGTTGCGCAGGTTCAGCCCGAGGCCCGCGTCGTAGAGGATCACGGCGACGGACAGCGAGACCAGCGCGGGGAAGTCCGGGCCGATGAGGCGCCCGGGGTGGATGACGTCGGTCAGGGCGCCCGCCGTGAAGCCGACGGGCAGGAGGATGATCAGCGCGGGGACGCGCAGCTTGTTCGCCAGGATCTGCGAGCCCGTGGCGAGGGCGACGGTCAGGGCGATGCCCAGGAGGATGTCCTCGTCGGTCATGGCGGTCGTCCTCCTTCCACCGCTCGGGGCCGCGGGATTTCAAGCGCGTCCACAACCCCCTGCGCCCCGCCTGCAGGGGATCTTGAAATCCGATGGCGCCCGACTCGACGCCGACGAGGGTTGCCTTCAGAGCAGGCGCCGAGCACGCCCGTACCCGGACCGACCGTGAGGACGAGGCAGTCACGTCGAGGTCCAATCCACTACACCTGCGTACGGCACGCACCGCCACGAAGCCGTCCGGGTGACCCGGGACGTCCGCGCCGTTGCCGGGCAGGCACGTCGACGGCCAGGACGACGGCGCCGCCCACCACGACGGTGACCACGGGACGACGGCGCGAATCACCCGAACGAATGGCCACGGTCTTTCACGAGCACGGTTTGCCGACTGCCAGGGAACCAGTGTGTTTGTCTGGGCGGCCGCATCAGCTGCGTCGCAGTGCGATCCGATGGATGAGGACAGATGAGCCAGCTGGACTTGGCGCGGCTGCAGTTCGCGATGACATCGATCTACCACTTCCTGTTCGTCCCGGTGACCATCGGACTGAGCCTGCTGACTGCTCTTCTCCAGACCGCCTGGTACCGAGGAGGGCAGGTCACGTACCTGCGGCTGACACGGTTCTTCGGGACCCTGCTGGTGATCAACGTCGCCGTCGGCGTGGTGACCGGTCTGGTCCAGGAGTTCCAGTTCGGTATGGACTGGTCGGGCTACTCCCGCACGGTCGGTGACGTGTTCGGAGCGCCCCTGGCGATGGAAGGCCTCGCCGCGTTCTTCCTGGAGTCGACGTTCCTCGGCCTGTGGATCTTCGGCTGGGACAAACTGTCCGAGCGCGTCCACCTGGCGACCATCTGGGCGGTGGCGGCCGGCAGCGCGCTGTCGGCGCTGTTCATCATGGCCGCGAACTCGTGGATGCAGCACCCGGTCGGCTACAAGGTCGACCCGTCCACCGGACGCCCGCAGCTCGACGACGTCTGGGCCCTGTTCACCAACCCCGTCTTCCTGCGCGGCTACCTGCACGTTCTGCTGGCCGCGCTGGTCACCGGCTCGATGGTCATGCTCTCCATGTCTGCCTGGCATCTGCGCAAGGTCCTCCGCGACGACAAGGGCGACGACAAGGGCGGCGCCGAGGACAAGGGCACCCAGGTCCGGGCCGAGGTCCAGGACGGGGGCGCCCCGGACGCCGCGAAGGAGGCGGCCTCGGGGTTCCGGCTGTCAGCGCGCCTGTCGCTGTTCATCCTCGTGCCGGCCCTGATGTTCAACATGCTCGTCGGCAGCGAACTCGGCGTGACCGAGGGCAAGTACCAGCCGATGAAGATCGCGGCGGCCGAGGCGCAGTGGGAGACCTGCCAGCCCTGCTCCTTCTCCCTCTTCCAGATCGGTGGGGGCAACGACGACCAGAACCCCACGAAGATCCTGGAGATCCCGCACCTGCTCTCCCTGCTGGCCACCAACCACTGGAACGGCAAGGTCCTCGGCCTCAACGAGGTCAACAGCCAGTACCAGCAGGCCTACGGTCCGGGCGACTACGTACCCAACGTCTTCATCCAGTACTGGGCGATGCGCGTCATGGCCTACCTCGCCTCGCTCGCCCTCCTCCTCGGAGTGTGGGGTCTGTGGCTGCTGCGGCGCGAACGGCTCACCCGCTCACACTGGTTCCTGACCGCGGCGGTGTGGGCCGTGGTGCTGCCGTTCCTCATCAACACCTCAGGCTGGCTCCTCACCGAGAACGGACGCCAGCCCTGGATCGTGCAAGGCATCCAGTTGACGAAGAACGGGGTCTCCTCCTCCGTCAGCACGACCGAGGTCGCCATCAGCATCGTGGCCTTCTTCCTCCTCTACGCCGCGATGGCCGTGATCGCCGCCGTGCTGATGACACGCCACACGCGCAAGGGCACCGGCCCCCTGCACCAGGACGACCAGCCCGCATCCGAGATGACCTACTGAGGTCCCGAGCCGCCGGAAGGCCCGCGATGGCATTCACCACCCTCTGGTTCATCCTCGTCACCGTGCTGTGGACGGGCTTCTTCGTTCTGGAGGGCTTCGACCTCGGGGTCGGCATGCTCCACGGACTGCTCTCCCGCGACGAATCGCGCCGCCAGGCCGTGCTGCACACCATCGGACCGGTATGGGACGGCAACGAGGTCTGGCTGGTCACCGCCGGCGCCGCGATGTTCGCCGCCTTCCCGGGCTGGTACGCCACCCTGTTCTCCGGTTTCTACCTCGCGCTGGTGCTCCTTCTGGCCGGACTCATCGTCCGCGGCATCGCCATCGAGTACCGCGGCCGCGTCGACAGCGCGCGATGGCGACGGAACTGGACGGTCCTGCTGACCGCGAGCAGCGTGGCCGTGCCCCTGGTGCTCGGCATCGCCCTCGGTGGCCTGCTGCACGGCGTGCCCATCGGCCACGACCAGGAGTACACGGGCACCTTCGCCGACCTGTTCACCGGCTACGGCGTCTTCACCGGGATCACGCTCACCGTGCTCTGCCTCCTGCACGGCGCGACCTTCCTCTCGCTGAAGACCAGCGGGGACATCCGCGAGAGGGCCCGCCGACTGGCCCGGCTCACCGTCCTGCCCGCCGGCCTGGTGGTCCTCGCCTACGTCTTCTGGACGCGCTCCCTCGCGAGCGGCGGCGTCCTCCTCAACCTCGCCGAACTCGCCACCGTCGTGGCCGTCGCCGCCGCGGCCTGGCTGATCAGCGGCGGCCACGACGGCTGGGCGTTCTGTGCCACCGCTTTCGCGATCGCCGGAACCGTGGCGTCGCTCTTCACCGAGCTCTACCCCAGGGTCATGGTCTCCAGCACGGGCAGCGCCTACGACCTGACCGTCCACAACACCGCGTCCGGCCCCTACGCGCTCAAGGTCATGACCGTGGTCGCCCTCGTCCTGCTCCCCGTCGTCCTCTGCTACCAGGGCTGGACCTACCACGTCTTCCGGCAGCGGATCTCCTCCGACCGGTTCCCCGCCGCCGGAGGGCCTGCCGCGGCGCCGACGGCCCTGCCTGAAGGATGACGGCGACCCCGGGCGCCCACGGGAGCCCAGGAGGCGGGGTCAGGCCCGGCCGAGCCCGCGCTGGGCCGTTGGAGGGGCATCTCCGCCCGAATGGACGGGTGGGGCGACCCGTCCGCCCGCGTACGCACCGAGGGCCGAGGAATGTTGTGCCCCGGTGCCGAAGTTCGGCGGGCGACGGGAGACGGCAGTGACCTCAGGCGTGGACATCCAAGGGCAGCTCGCGGCGCTGCCGTTGCTGCGGGGCCAGAAAGCCCTGGTGACCGGGGCGAACTCCGGTATCGGACTGGCGACGGCGGTCGCGCTCGGCCGGGCGGGCGCCGACGTCGTCGTCAACTACGTCGCCGGGCAGGAGGCCGCGGAGGACGTGGTCCGGCAGATCCAGGGTTTCGGCGTGCGGGCCTTCGCCCACGAGGCGGACGTGTCCAACGAGGGTCAGGTCGTCGGCATGTTCGCGCGCATGCTGGAGGAGTTCGGCACGATCGACGTTCTGGTGGCCAACGCCGGCCTGCAACGGGACGCGTCCGTGACGGAGATGACCCTCGCGCAGTGGCACAAGGTCATCGACGTGAACCTCACCGGCCAGTTCCTGTGTGCCAGGGAGGCGACCAAGGAGTTCCTGCGGCGCGGAGTCGTGCCGGAGGTCTCCCGCTCCGCCGGGAAGATCGTCTGCATGAGTTCCGTGCACCAGATCATCCCGTGGTCCGGTCACCTGAACTACGCCGCGTCCAAGGGCGGTGTCCTCATGCTCATGCAGACGCTGGCCCAGGAACTCGGCCCGCACGGAATCCGGGTCAACGCCGTCGCGCCCGGCGCCATCAAGACCCCGATCAACCGCAGCGCCTGGGAGACCCCCGAGGCCGAGGCGGATCTGCTGAAACTGATCCCCTACCGCAGGGTCGGTGACCCCGAGGACATCGCCGACGCGGTGACGGTCCTGACCTCCGACCTCATGGACTACGTGGTCGGCACAACCCTGTTCGTCGACGGCGGGATGACCCTCTTCCCCGGCTTCGCCACCGGCGGCTGACCGCACCGTACGAGACCGTGTGACCTCGCGCCGGGCCGGAGCCCGGCGCGGCACCGCGACGGGGTTCCGGGCCCGAACCGCGTCAGCCGGGATGCCAGGTGAGTTTGTCGCCGCCCACCCAGCGGACCACCTCGGGGTCGTCCAGATCATGGACCGTGATGCCGTACGCGGCCGCGTACTCCAGGACGTCCGTGATCGCCTTCGCCTCGCCCACCATCTCGCCGTCGATCTCCATGATCCGGAACGGCGGCGTGCCCGGCTGCACCCCGAGCACCATGATCCGCGGGTGGGAGATGTGGGGGCTCGCGCTTTCGGTCATGACTAGAGCGTAAAGCGATTCCCGCTGTTCCCGCTGGTCAGCGGTGGAGCACCAGGAGCGTCCGGACCGTGCCGCCCGGCAGGGGCGCGGCAGCGGACATCGGCGCGTTCGCCCGGTCGGGTGACGTGCCCGCCCGCACGTCCGGAAACCCGGCACCACCCTCGCACCGGCGGTCCGCCGTGCGGTCCGCCGACGGCTGGGCAACGCTGGGGAGAGCGTGCGGCGGCCGTCGCGACCGCAGGGAGGAATGCCGATGGACCCCGTCGAGGCCCTGGACCGGATCGCGTTCCTGCTGGAGCGGAGTCTGGCGCCCACCTATCGCGTACGGGCCTTCCGTACCGCGCAAGGCCTGCTCGCCGGGCTGCCGGCCGACGAGGTCCGCGAGCGCGCGGCGACCGGGACACTGGAATCGCTCAAGGGCATCGGCCCGAAGACCGCGCAGGTGGTACGGGAGGCGCTGGCCGGCGAGGTGCCGGGCTACCTGGAGAAGGTGGAGCGGGAGGCCGCCGGGCCGCTGACCGAGGGCGGTGAGGGTCTGCGGGAACTGCTGCGCGGGGACTGCCATCTGCACTCCGACTGGTCCGACGGCGGCAGCCCGATCGAGGAGATGGGGCGCACCGCGGCACGGCTCGGCCACGCGTGGGCGGTGCTCACGGACCACTCGCCCCGGCTGACCGTGGCGAACGGCCTGTCGCCGGAGCGGCTGCGCGAGCAACTGGCGGTCGTCGCCGCCCTCAACGACCGCTGGGCGCCCTTCCGGCTGCTCACCGGCATCGAGTGCGACATCCTCGACGACGGATCGCTCGACCAGGAGCCGGAGTTGCTGGAGCTGCTGGACGTGGTGGTCGTGTCCGTGCACTCCAAGCTGCGGATGGAAGCGGGGCCGATGACCCGCCGTATGGTCGCCGCCGTGCGCAATCCGCACGCGGACATCCTCGGCCACTGCACGGGCCGGCTGATCGCGGGCCGCGGCCGCCCCGAGTCCGCGTTCGACGCGGAAGCCGTCTTCGCGGCCTGCGCGGAGACCGGCACGGCCGTCGAGATCAACAGCCGTCCGGAACGCCTCGATCCGCCGCGCCGGCTGCTGCGCCAGGCGGTCCAGGCGGGTGCCCTGTTCTCCCTGGACACCGACGCGCACGCTCCCGGACAGCTGGACTGGCAGATCTACGGGTGCGCGCGGGCCGAGGAGTGCGGGGTGCCGCCGGAGCGGGTCGTCACCACATGGACGCTGGATGACCTCCTCACCTGGGCCCGGACCCGTGAGACACCGTGACACACGTCACCGCTGACGGCCCCGTTCCGGGGAACACCCACAGGTAGTTACCCGTTGAACGAACCGTGGGTGCGGACGGGACAGTGTCCCCGGGCCTCACCTCTGCCCGCAGGGACGATCGTCCGGCTGAAGCCCTGCGGAGCATTTCGCCGCGAGGCGACCGCCGTCCGTGCCCCCCACAGACGACCCCGACCGAGATTCCCCCGTCCGGTCGGGGTCTTTCCATCGCCGAGGCCGGACGTTCGCCGCAACGGCCGTGTCCGCTTGACTTCGAGTCCGCTCGAATTCGTAGCGTGCGAGGCATGAGCACTGCACAGCACAAGATCGGTTCGGGATTCGGTGCCCGGAGCACCGCGGACGACGTCCTGCGGGGCATCGACCTCTCCGGCAGGCTCGCGGTCGTCACGGGCGGCTACTCGGGCCTCGGCCTGGAGACGACCCGGGCGCTGGCCGGGGCGGGCGCCCACGTCGTGGTCCCGGCACGGCGCCCGGCGACCGCGCGCGAGGCGCTGGCGGACATCGACGGCGCCGAGACGGACGAACTGGATCTCGGCGACCTGGAGAGCGTGCGCGCCTTCGCCGAGCGGTTCCTCGCCTCGGGCCGCGTCATCGACATCGTCATCGACAGCGCCGGCATCATGGCCTGCCCGGAGACGCGGGTCGGCCCCGGCTGGGAGGCGCAGTTCGCGACCAATCACCTCGGTCACTTCGCGCTGGTCAACCGGTTGTGGCCGGCGATCGCGCCGGGCGGCGCGCGGGTCGTCTCCGTGTCCTCCGCGGGCCACCACTACTCCGGTATCCGCTGGGACGACGTGCACTGGCGGAGCGGCTACGACAAGTGGGAGGCCTACGGGCAGGCGAAGACGGCGAACGTCCTGTTCGCCGTGGAACTCGACCGAAGGGGACGGGACTTCGGCGTACGGGCCTTCTCGCTGCACCCCGGCGGCATCCTCACCCCGCTCCAACGGCACCTGCCCAGGCAGGAGATGGTGGAGCGCGGCTGGATCGACGAGAACGGCACGCCGTTGAACCCCGAGGGCTTCAAGACGCCCCAGCAGGGAGCGGCCACCCAGGTGTGGGCCGCGACCTCACCGCAGCTGGCCGGCATGGGCGGGGTGTACTGCGAGGACTGCGACATCGCCGAACCCGCTCCGGCGGACGGCACCCGGACCGGTGTGAGCGCCTACGCGACGGACCCCGAACAGGCCACCCGGCTGTGGGAGTTGTCGGCCGAGCTGACCGGGGTGAACGCCTTCGGATGAGCCACGCGGCGTCAGCCGCATCCGCCGCATCAGGAGCCTGACATGAACTCCCGCAGATCTTCCGTGAGTTGCTCGCGGTGCGTGGCGAACAGGCCGTGACCGGCGTTCTCGTAGACCTTGAACGTGCTGTCGGGCAGCAGTTCCGCGGCCCGGCGGCCGGTCAGGTCCAGCGGCGCCGACGCGTCGTGCGTCCCGTGCACGACGAGGGCGGGCAGGTCGAGCTTCGCGAGCTCGGGCGCGACGTCCAGGGTGACGACGAGGTCGCCGAGGGCGGCCCCGGCCCGCGCGGTCGCGCCGTGGCAGCGGTCGATCATGGATCGCACGTAGGCTTCGGAGAGGTCGTTGCCGGGGAGGCCGAGGGCGAAGAACGCGTGGGCGCCGTCCTCGAAGAACGCGGCCCGGTCGTGGCGGAACGCCTTGTTTCCCGCCTCTACGAGTGCCGGGTCGACCCCCTCGGGATGGTTCACGGACCGCACGGGGCCCGGTGCCATACCGGCGACGAGCGCCACTCCCGCCACCCGCTCGGCCCCGTGCCGGGTCAGAGCACGGACGATCTCGGCGGTCCCGACGGAGTGCCCGACCAGGGTGACCTCCCGCAGATCGAGGTGCCGGAGCAGCCCGTCGACGTCGTCGGCGAGACTGTCGAGGTCGAATCCTCCCCAGACGTCCTCGGACCGGCCGTGCCCACGCCGGTCGAACCCGACGCACCGGTAGCCGGCGTCCGCGAGCGGCAGCGTCTGGTACTCCCACATCTCCGCACCGAAGTAGGAGCTGTTGACGAAGACGGCCACCTGGCCGGTGGCGGGACCGTAGTCGACGAAGTGCAGCCGGGCACTGTCGACGGGGCTCGCGAAGTACGGCATGGGTCCTCCCGGGATCCGGTGGTACGAGGGCCTGGCAGACGGGAATTGCCAGACAGGCCCTCGGGCGGTCGCTGTGCCCTTCATGGTTCCGGGAGGCGGCGACGGGGTCGATTACCCCGGAGGTCATGCGAACGCGGTCGCCTGCGGAGGGGATCAGTGCGGTGCGCGTTCCTCCAGGGCCGTGCGCCAGGCGGGGGACGGCCCGGCCGGCGCGGGTTCCGCGCGCCGGCCGCCGCGGGCGAAGAAGTCCGCCAGCGGGAGAATCGCGGCGCCGACCGTGACGGCGTCGGGGCCGAGGCGCCCGAGGTCCACGGTGACGTGCTGGGCGGGATAGCGCAGGGCGTACGACGAGGCGTACCGGCGGACGGCGGGCAGGAAGCGGGAGCCGAGCTGGAGGCCGGCCCAGCCGCCGATGAGGATGCGTTCGGGCTGGAAGAGGTTGATCAGGTCGGAGAGGCCGGCGCCCAGGTACTCGGCGGTCTCCTCCAGGACGGCGAGTGCGATGCGGTCGGGCTCGGTGCCCTCGGGCGGGTAGGCGGCGGCGAGCATCGCGGTGAGCGCGGTCTCCTCGTCCGTGCCCTCCGGGGGCCGCCCGCCCTCCTCGCGCCAGCGGTCCAGCAGCGCTTCGGCGCCCGCGTACGCCTCCAGGCAGCCGAGGGCGCCGCAGCGGCAGCGGCGGCCCCTGACCCGGACGGTCAGATGCCCCCACTCGACGGACCGGCCGTTCTCGACGTCCTCGGTGACGAGAGAGGCGCCCACGCCGGAGCCGAAGAGCACGACCACCGCGTTGCGGGCGCCGCGTCCGGCGCCGAACCACATCTCGGCCTGGCCCAGGGTCCGGGCGCCGTTGTCCGCGAAGTACGGGACGGTGTCGGGGAGTTCGCAGGCCGAGCGGAGCAGGGACTCCAGCGGGACGGCGTCCCAGCCGATGGTCTGGCCGTGCACGACCGCGCCGCGCTCGGGCGTGCGGGCGACGATGCCGGGCACCCCTATGCCGACGCCGAGGAGCTGTTCGGGGGCGATGTCCGCCTCGGCCAGGACCTCGGCGATGCCGTCGCGGATGTGGCCGACGATGACGTCGACGTCGTACTCCTGGCCCCTGAGCGGCCGGTCGGCCTCGTAGCCCTGGCGTTGCAACGGACGTTCGGTTCGGGCGAGTTCGGTCAGGGTCAGGTCGAACAGCTCGATACGGACGCGGGTTTCGCCGACGTCGACGCCGATCATGTGGCCGCTGCCGGGCACCACGCGCAGCAGGGTGCGGGGCCGGCCGCCGTCGGAGTCGACGCTTCCGGCCTCCTCGACGAGGCCGTCGGTGACGAGTTCGGCGACCACGTTGCTGATGGATCCGGAACTCAGCCCGGTCGCCGGGCCGAGCTCGTAGCGGCTCATCGGCCCGTCGAAATACAACCGTTGTAGTACGGCGGTGCGATTGCCCCGTCGCAGGTCACGCACTGTCCGTCCGTTCCGCCCCGCCATGTGAAGTCCCTTCCGGCCTGCCCGAACTGCAAGATACCCCTGCGCGATCCCTTGACGCGACTTTCTTCCGGGTCTTAACTCACGTCCTAAATTAAGCCATGAGGATCGTTCGGGAAGTGAACCCGGGCGTCCCTCGTGCGCTCCCTCCGGGAAAGGGACGAAAGCAGCCATGCGCAGAATCCGAGCCGCGGCCGCCGGTGCGGTCACCATCACCCTGCTGACCGCCGCGACCGCCTGTGGCGGCGGCTCGTCGAGCGGCGGGTCCAACGCCTCGCCCAAGACACTCACGTACTGGGCATCCAACCAGGGTGCCAGCATCGAGATCGACAAGAAGACGCTCGCCCCCGAACTGGCGAAGTTCGAGAAGCAGACCGGCATCAAGGTGAAGCTGGAGGTCGTGCCCTGGTCCGACCTGCTGAACCGGATCCTCACCGCCACCACCTCGGGCCAGGGCCCGGACGTCCTGAACATAGGCAACACCTGGAGCGCCTCGCTCCAGGCCACCGGCGCGCTGCTGCCCTGGGACGCGAAGAACTTCGCCAAGATCGGCGGCAAGGACCGCTTCGTCGACTCCGCGCTCGGCTCGACGGGCGCCGAGGGCAAGGACCCCGCCGCGGTGCCGCTGTACTCGATGGCGTACGCGCTCTACTACAACAAGCAGATGTTCGCCGACGCCGGGATCGCGAACCCGCCGGCCACCTGGGACGAGCTGGTCGCCGACGGCAAGAAGCTCTCCAAGGGCGGCAAGTGGGGTCTCGGCGCGGAGGGCTCCAACGCGTCGGAGAACATCCACCACGCCTTCGTCTTCGCCAAGCAGCACGGCGCCGACTTCTTCACCGCCGACGGCAAGGCCGACTTCACCAACGACGGGGTCGTCGCCGCGGTCAAGCAGTACGTCGACCTGATGGCGAAGGACAAGATCATCGCCCCGGGCAACGCCGAGTACGCGCAGAACCAGTCGGTGAGCGACTTCGCCAAGGGCAAGAACGCGATGCTGCTGTGGCAGTCCGCGGCCGCCAACCTCAAGTCGCAGGGCATGAGCGAGGACGCGTACGGTATCGCCCCCGTCCCCGTGCAGTCCGGCACCCCGGGCACGGGCACGAACGTCAACTCGATGGTCGCGGGCATCAACCTCGCCGTGTTCAAGAACACCAAGAACCTCGACGGCTCCGCGAAGTTCGTGAAGTTCCTGACCAGCGACGCCGAGCAGAAGATCCTCAACGGCGCCTACAGCTCCATCCCGCCGGTCAAGACCGCCCAGACGGACACCGCGTTCAACTCCCCCTCGAACGCGGTTCTCAAGGACACCCTGGCCAAGAGTGCCGCCGCGCTTCCGCAGGTCGCCGACGAGTCCCAGTTCGAGACCGCGGTCGGTACGGCCGTCAAGGGCCTGTTCGCGGACGCCGCCGCCGGTCGCGCGGTGACCACCGCGTCGGTGAAGGCGGCGCTCGAGAAGGCCCAGCAGCAGATGCCGAAGAAGTGAGTGCGGACACCGTCATGACCACCACGACCGCCGCTTCCGCCGAACCCGGCGAGCGGACGGTGCGCAAGAGCTCCCCCGGTGCGGCGCGCGGCCCGCGCCGCACCGGGCGGATCAAGCGCATCGGACTCCCCTACCTGCTGCTTCTGCCCGCGCTGGTCCTCGAACTCCTGGTCCACCTGGTGCCGATGGTGATCGGCATCGTGATGAGCTTCAAGGAGCTCACCCAGTTCTACATCCGTGACTGGGGCACGGCGCCCTGGGCCGGCTTCGACAACTACTCGGTGTCGGTGCACTTCGACGAACCCGTCGGCGAGGCGCTGCTGCACTCCTTCTTCGTCACCATCGCCTTCACGCTGCTCTCGGTCGGCCTGTGCTGGCTGATCGGCACGGCGGCCGCGATCTACATGCAGGACACCTTCCGGGGGCGTGGCATTCTGCGGGCCCTGTTCCTGGTGCCGTACGCACTGCCCGTCTACGCGGCCGTGATCACCTGGGTGTTCATGTTCCAGCACGACAACGGCCTGGTGAACCACGTCCTGCACGACCAGCTCCACCTCACCGACAAGCCCTCGTTCTGGCTGATCGGCGACAACAGCTTCTACGCCCTGCTCACCGTGTCCGTGTGGAAGGGCTGGCCGTTCGCCTTCCTGATCGTCATGGCGGGCCTGCAGAACATCCCGGGCGAGCTGTACGAGGCCGCCGCGCTCGACGGGGCCGGTCTGTGGCAGCAGCTTCGCCGCATCACGCTGCCGTCGCTGCGGCCGGTCAACCAGGTACTGGTACTGGTGCTGTTCCTGTGGACGTTCAACGACTTCAACACGCCGTTCGTCCTGTTCGGCAAGACGGCCCCGGAGGCGGCGGACCTCATCTCGGTCCACATCTACCAGGCGTCCTTCGTGACCTGGAACTTCGGCACCGGCTCGGCGATGTCCGTGCTGCTGCTGCTCTTCCTGCTCGTCGTGACCGGCGTCTACCTCCTGCTGACCTCCCGGGGAAGGAAGACGGCCGATGTCTAGCACCTCCACCGCCCACCGCTCGCCGATGGCTCCCCCGCGGTCCTTCCTGTGGTCCCGGCGGATCTTCCTCACCCTGCTCACCGGCTTCGTCCTGGTGCCCGTCTACGTCATGGTCTCCAGCTCGCTGAAGCCGCTCGCGGACGTCTCGGGGAAGTTCCGCTGGCTGCCGAGCGGCCTGACGCTGCGGCCGTACATCGACATCTGGTCGACGGTGCCGCTGGCGAAGTACTTCGCGAACTCGCTGATCGTGGCCGGGGCGGCCACGGCCTGCTCGGTCGTGATCGCCGTCTTCTCCGCCTACGCCGTCAGCCGTTACAGCTTCCGCGGCAAGCGCGTGTTCACGGTCACCGTGCTGTCCACCCAGATGTTCCCCGGCATCCTCTTCCTGCTGCCGCTGTTCCTGATCTACGTCAACATCGGCAACGCCACCGGGATCGCGCTGTTCGGCTCGCGCGGGGGTCTGATCCTCACGTATCTGACCTTCTCGCTGCCGTTCTCGATCTGGATGCTGATCGGGTACTTCGACTCGGTGCCCCGCGATCTCGACGAGGCGGCGCTGGTGGACGGCTGCGGGCCGCTCGGGGCGCTCTTCCGCGTCGTCGTTCCCGCGGCGATCCCGGGCATCGTCGCGGTCGCCGTCTACGCGTTCATGACCGCCTGGGGCGAGGTGCTGTTCGCGTCGGTGATGACCAACGACGACACCCGCACGCTCGCCGTCGGCCTCCAGGGCTACTCCACGCTCAACGACGTGTACTGGAACCAGATCATGGCCGCCTCGCTGGTCGTCAGCGTCCCCGTGGTGGCCGGCTTCCTGCTGCTCCAGCGCTATCTCGTCGCCGGTCTCACGGCGGGAGCCGTCAAGTGACCGGCCCCGCCGAGGACATCGACACCATTGACGACGAAGGGACTTCAGTGACCATCGACCTTGCCGCCCTCCCCGAGGACTTCTTGTGGGGCACGGCCACGTCGGCCTACCAGATCGAGGGTGCCGTCGCCGAGGACGGCCGCTCCGCCTCCATCTGGGACACGTTCTCGCACACCCCCGGCAAGATCGACAACGGTGACGACGGGGACGTCGCCTGCGATCACTACCACCGCTGGCGCGAGGACATCGGCATCATGCGCGGGCTCGGCACCAACGCCTACCGGCTGTCCGTCGCCTGGCCCCGTGTGATGCCGGGCGGCGACGGCCCGGTCAACGCCAAGGGGCTCGACTACTACGACGCGCTGATCGACGGCCTGCTGGAGGCGGGCATCACGCCCTCGGTCACGCTCTACCACTGGGACCTGCCGCAGGTGCTCCAGGACCGGGGCGGCTGGCCCGCCCGGGACACCGCGCACCACCTCGCCGCCTACGCGTCGGCCGTGGCGGAGCGGCTCGGTGACCGTGTCCAGCACTGGACCACCCTCAACGAGCCGCTGTGCTCGGCCTGGATCGGCCACCTGGAGGGGCGGATGGCCCCGGGACTGACCGACCTCACGGCCGCCGTCCGCGCCTCGTACCACCTCCTGCTCGGCCACGGGCTCGCCACGCAGGCGATCCGCGCGGCCGCACCAGGGGCGCAGATCGGCATCGTCAACAACCTGGGCAGCATCGAGGCCGCCACCGACCGCCCGGAGGACATCGCGGCGGCGAAGCGGCAGGACGGGCACACCAACCGCTGGTGGCTCGACCCGGTGCACGGCCGCGGCTTCCCCGCCGACATGGTCGAGGTGTACGGGGTCGAACTCCCGGAGGTCGCGGGCGATCTGGAGACGATGGCCGCGCCGCTGGACTGGCTGGGGCTGAACTACTACTTCCCGTCCAGCGTGGTCGACGACCCGACCGGGCCTGCCCCGTACGCCCGCCAGGTCCGCCGGCCCGGCGTGCCCGTCACGGGCATGGACTGGGAGGTCGGGGCCGCCGGTATCGAGAGTCTGCTGCTGCGCCTGACGAACGAGTACGGCGCCCGCAAGCTGTATGTCACGGAGAACGGCTCCGCCTATCCCGACGTCGTACGCCCCGACGGTACCGTCGACGACCCGGAGCGCACCGCGTACCTCGAACAGCACCTGGCGGCCTGCGCCTCGGCGGTCCGCAAGGGCGTTCCGCTGGCCGGCTACTTCGCCTGGTCGCTGCTGGACAACTTCGAGTGGGCGTACGGCTACGACAAGCGGTTCGGACTGGTGCACGTCGACTACAAGACGCAGGTACGGACGGTGAAGGGCAGCGGTCACCGCTACGCGGAGATCGTCCGCGAGCACCGCGGGGGCGCGAGCAAGGCGGCCTGAGCCACGGCCGGCCTCCGAGGGCGCGGCAGGCCCCGGGGCCTGCCGTCCGGCCCGCGTCCCTCCGCGTGATCCGAGCGGCGGGGTCTAGTGCCGCGACAGGCAACGTTCGCCCCGTCGCGACGCCCGGCACGCTCCCCCAAGCTCTTCGAGCAGGGGGGACCCCCACTCGCCGCACCGGCCGAAAGCCCAAGTACATCCAGTACGAGGACTTCCGGCCGGCACACCGAGAGCCCGCTCCCCCAAGCTCTCGGCTTCGCTCGAGCAGGGGGGACCCCCATGACGCCGCTCCTTGACGGGCAAACGTTGCCTGCCGCGGCACTAGCAATCGTGTTCGGCCGGGGTGTTCGCGCCCCGGCCGATCTCGTCGAGGGCGGCCGTGAACTGCGGGGCCACCGTCGCGCGTACCCAGGCGACCCGTTCGTCGCCGGAGGCGCGGGGGACGGTCTCGATGAGCATGATCAGATAGAGGTAACTCCGGTACAGGGCCAGGCGCCGCCGGGTCGCTCCGTCGAACTCGACCACTCCCCCGCCCTCTTGATAACCCGTCAGGAAATCGGTGTCCTGGCGGATGTCCCCGAGCAGGGCCAGGGAGACGAAGTCGGCGAGCGGGTCGCCCCAGAGCATGCGCTCGCCGTCGATCAGACCGCCGATGCGCGGGCCCGCCTCCGCCCGCTCGACCAGGATGTTCCCCCGCCACAGGTCGAAGTGGACGAGGCGGGGGACGGTGACCTCGTCCAGGGCGCCGAAGGCGGTCCGCGCGGTACGGGCCACCTCGTCGACGGGGCGCGGCAGCCAGGCACGGTAGCGGCGGGCGTCGTCCAGGAGCGCTTCGTACATCCCGGTGAAGGCGGTCCGCCAGTCGGGGGCCAGCGGGCCGAGTGCGCCGGAGGGATAGCCGAAGCCCGGGCCGGTCACCCCGTGCAGCCGGGCCACCATGATCCCCAACTCCCGCCGCAACGGCCTGCGTTCGCCGTCGGGCAGGTCTCCCCAGGGCTCGCCCGGACAGTGCGTCATGAGCAGGTGGCCGTCGCGGTGATCTCCGACCGCCCGGGGCGCCGGTACGCCGGCGGTGGCAGCCCACCGATAGAACTCCGCTTCGGAGACAAGGAGTTGCCGCTCGTACGCGAGAGCGGGGGCGGTGTCCGGCGGGGGCACCTTCAGGACGTAGCGGGTGCCGTCGGTGAGCCTCAGCTCCTCGACCGCGTTGTACGTGCCGCCGGACAGGGCCCGGCGGCCGACGAGACTCCCGGGCGGCAGCCCGGCCTCCCGGAGGGCCCGCCCGGCCCGCTCCCACTCGTCCGTGCCGGCTCCCGCGCCCTCCTCGTCCATGCGCCCACCCTGTCAGGTGAACCCCTGAATCGGCAGCCGTCGCGCGACACCGTTGGGTTCGTTCCGGAAATCCAGTGGATCCTCTCCGTCGGGCTAGGTACCTTCGGTCAAAACCTAGTACCCCTAGGTTTGGACCGAAGGTACCCGAGCGAACCAGGAGAACCCCATGCGACCACTCACCGAGCAGGCCGTCCGCGACTCGTTCGTCAACTGTTCCCGGGGGGAGGCCAAGCGGCTGGCGACGCCTCGCGATCTCACCGAACGCCCCTGGGACGATCTGGACTTCCTGGGCTGGCGAGATCCCGGAGCTCCCGACCGGAGCTATCTCGTGTCCGAACAGGAAGGAGAACCCGTGGGCGTCGCCCTGCGCCTCCCCTCCTCCCGGCGCGGGCTCCTGCACCGCAGCATGTGCTCGCTGTGCCTGACGACGCACCCGGGCAGCGGGGTCTCGCTGATGACGGCCCGCAAGGCGGGCGCGGCGGGCCGCGAGGGCAATTCGGTGGGCATCTACATCTGCGCCGACCTGGCCTGTTCGCTCTATGTACGCGGGAAGAAGTCCCTGGAGTCGGGCAGCCGCTTCGAGGAGACCCTCACGACGGAGCAGCAGATCGCCAGGACGGTCGGCAACCTCTCGGCCTTCCTGACGAAGCTGCACGGCTGATCCCGCCGGAGGGGGCGGGGGCCGTCCCGGACGCGTCAGGTGCCGGCAGGCGTCCAGTGCGGGTCCCTGCCCAGGAAGGCGAGCAGCGCCTCGGCCCGGCCGGCCTCCGCCGGGACCTCGCGCGCGGCGGCGAACACGCCGAACGCGTCGCGCAGGTGGTCGGCCAGCCGGTCCGCCGCGAGCCGGATGCCGCCGGCCAGGGCGTCGCCGAGGGGGGACGCCTGGCCGGTCGCCACGGCGATGTCCCAGGCGTGCACGCCCGCGTCCATGGCGGCCGCGGCGGCCGCGACACGGAACGGCAGCGGCCCGAGCGGCGTCGCCACCTCCTCCGCGTCGGGGGACAGCCCCGCGTAGACGTCGGCGACGCCCACGAGGACCTTGTCGAGCGCCGCCGTCGCGTCGGCCTCCAGAGTGACCTCGGGCTGGAAGGCGTCCTGCTCGGGCCACCCGGTGCCGGTGACCGCCGCGCCGTACGCCTGCTGGTCGAGCCGGGCGTGGTTGAGCACCTGGGCCACCGTCCACTCGCCGCACGGCGTCGGCGCCGACCAGGCGCTCTCCGGCACACCGGCGGCCACGGCGCGCAAACGGTCGTGCGACAGCGTCAGCAGTTCGATGCCCTCGACGTCGCTCATTGCGCTCATTCGGTGCCTCCTGATGCGGTCCGACCCGGTTGACGCCTTCAATCTAGGACTCCTTGCGGACAGGTATGGTCCGCAATGGACACGTTCGGTACCCGTGTTAAACGGGAAGGCCCGAAGGATGCAAGAGGCACGCGGTGAGTGGACGACATCCGTCGCGAAGATCGTGGAGCGGCGCCGGGAGCCGGTGGTCGTCCAGACACTTCGTTCGACGGCCGCCGCGACGATCGCGTACGTGGTGGCCATCCATCTCAGTCCCGAGCCCGCGCCGCTGACCGCGCCCCTGACCGCGCTGCTGGTCGTACAGGTCACCCTGTACTCGACGATCACCACCGCGATCCGGCGGGTGAACTCCGTGGTGGTGGGCGTCGTCATCGCCATCGGCTTCAGCAGCCTGGTGGGCCTGACCTGGTGGAGTCTGGGTCTGATCATCCTCGCCTCGCTGGCGGTGGGCCATCTGGTCCGGGTCAGCGAGTTCGTGCCCGAGGTGGCGATCAGCGCCATGCTGGTCCTCGGTGTCACCCGGGTGGGCAGCACCGCGTGGGCCCGCGTGCTGGAGACACTGATCGGGGCGGTGGTGGGTCTCGCCTGCAACCTCGTGCTCGCGCCCCCCGTGTGGGTGGGCGTGGCCGGTGAGCAGATCGAGGACCTGGCACGCCGGATGCGGCAGCTCATGCTGCGGGTCGGCGAGGGCGCCGTGGCGCACACTCCCTTCCATGTGGCGGCCGAGCGGCTGCACGAGGCCCGCCGGCTCGACAACGACATCGCCGGGGTGGACGCGGCCCTGCGGCAGGCCGAGGACAGTCTGAAGCTCAACCCGCGGGTGCGCGAGGGGCTGCTGCACCGGGTCGTGCTGCGCACCGGCCTGGACACCCTGGAGATCTGCACCGTGGTCCTGCGGGTCATCGCGCGCAGCCTCACCGACCTGGCCAAGGAGCGCGAGCCCAGGCCCCTGTTCGAACCGCAGGCGGGGGCCGTCCTGCGGGAGCTGCTGTCGGAGGTCGCCGACGCGATCGTCAGTTTCGCGGTGCTGGTGACCAGCGACGTCGCCCAGAACGCCGCGTCCGCCGAGGAGCGGCTCAGCGCGGAACTCGCCACCGCCGCCGCCACCCGCGACAAACTGGCCCAGCTCTTCCTCGAAGAGGTCCGGCGCGACCCGAGCCAGTGGCAGCTTCACGGCTCCGTGCTGACCGAGGTCACCCGCATCCTCGACGAGCTGGACACCGAGCACCGCACCCGCCGCCTGTTCGAGGAGCTGGATCGCTGCACCCGCGAGCAGCACGAGCGGCGGCCGCGCCTGACCCGGCTGCGGCGCCGGCTGCGTCTGCCGCGTCGGAAGCGGAACCGTTCCCCCGTCTCCGGGCGTTCTAGGTGAGGAGTTCCATGAGAGGAAACGGCACGAAGCCGTGGCGGTGAGCCGCCCGGCGTCGGCGTCGGCAAGAGAACGAGGGGGCGGGCGGATGACCGAGGACACCGTGCGGATCGACGGGAACGCACTGCGGCTGCCGGGCGGGGTGCAGGTGCGGTTCATACGGACGCTGCGCCTGCCCGAGACGGGCACGCACGCGTTGCCGCCGGGGCTCGGCGAGTTCCCCGTCCGGCGCGTCGAGGACTACGGGGACCGGGTGCCCGCCGAGTGGCGGGCGCGCGGCGGCGTGATGCTGCCGGTGTATCTGCGCGAGGCCATGTGGCTGAGTTTCGCCGGGACGGCGGAGCCGGCCGCGTTGCAGGTGGGCGTCGGCAAGGTGTGTGCCGTGTCCGGCAAGCCGTGGACCTCCAAGCTCACCCGTGACCCGCAGAACTACGTCGTGCTCCCCCGGCAGCCGTGGCTCGACGGCATCAACTCCGGCAAGGGGACGGTCCGCCAGTTCGTGGCCGTGCCGCTGGGGCTGGGCGCGACGGTCGAGGGCCAGGTCACCGGCGAGGAGGTCTGGGGCGGTGTCCAGCTCCAGTCGTTCCCGCTGGAGGCCGGGGAGCTGGCGGCGTGGCGGGAGGCGGAGCGCCGCAAGGCGGAGGAGCGTCTGCGGATGCCTCCGATGCCTCCTTCGGTCGGCGCGTACGGCGGCGCCATGCCGATGATGGCCGCGCTGCCCGCGCCGGGCGCCGCTCCCGCGCCCGCCGGGGCCGCCCCGGGCCGTGCGCGCAGCGCCCCGGCGATGGGTCTCGGCGTCGGCGGTTCGATGCGCCAGGAGGTCTACCGCGACGACCGGCCGCTGAAGGCCTGGGCGCAGGAGCCGGCCGGACGCGTGTTCGTCCACCTCGTGACACCGCCGGAGTGGCGCCGCATCACCGGCGAGGCGCCGCCGCCGTCCCCGGTGGACCGGGCCGCGTACACCCGCGCGGGGCTTCCCTGGTTCGACTACTACGACCAGGACGCAGCCGATCTGGCGCCCGCGGACCAGCTCGGTTCGGTGCAGCCGGTCGGCGACTGGCTGGGCGACGACCACGAGCCCTGGCAGCAGCCCTCGCCCCATCAGGTGCAGCCGCTCGGTGACGCGCCGGGCAAGCCCGTCGGGGACGGCGACTGGTAGTTCGCGGCGTTGCGCGGGCCGCAACGCGCAGGGCCGTTCTTGCACGTCCGGGGTGTCGCACGCCAAGGTGGCCGTCCCAGCCGAGGCAACCGACACCCCGAGGTGCAGGCATGAGCAGTGGTGCAGGGCCGTCGCGCGGCGCGGGCGGCGGCTGGACCAGACGGCGTTTCGTCGGCGCTCTGACGGGGGCCGCCGCGATCACGGCGGCCCCGGCATGCGCGGCGCCCCGGGCGGACCCCGCCGAGACGACGCCGGTCCCGAAGGCGCCGCCGCCCGGTCCCTCGGCGTCGGCGGCTGCATCCGCCCCCGTGTCCCCGGCTCCCGCCTCCGGCCCGCGTCCGCTGTTCCTGGGCACCTACACCTCGGGCGACGGCGGCGGGAAGGGGATCGGTGTCGCCGCGTACGACCCGGCGACCGGCGCGGTCACCGGCGGCGGTGTGGTGACGGGCGTCGACAACCCTTCCTTCCTCGCGGCGCATCCGGACGGCCGGACGCTGTACGCGGTCGACGAGCGGACGGCGGGCGCGGTGACGGCCGTCCGTCTCCCGGGGAACGAGGTGCTCGGCAGCCGCTCCACCGGGGGCTCGGGTCCCTGTCATCTGTCGGTGCATCCGAGCGGCCGCTGGCTGCTGAGCGCGAACTACGCCTCGGGCAGCGTCGCGGTGCATCCCATCGACGCGTCCGGCGCGCTCGGCGAGCGCACCGATCTGGTCACGCACACGTCCCCGGCACCCGGTCCCGGCCAACAGGGCCCGCACGCGCACCAGTTCGTCACCGCTCCGGACGGCGGGCACCTGCTCGCCGTCGACCTGGGCACCGACACCGTGTACAGCTACCGTCTCGACGAGACCCGGGGCACGCTCACCGAGGTCTCCCGGGCGCGGACGAGGCCGGGCGCGGGCCCGCGGCATCTCACGTTCCACCCCGGCGGCGGGTACGCCTATCTCGCCAACGAGGTCGACAACACGGTGACGGTCTGCGGCTACGACCCCACGACCGGCCGCCTCTCGGTGGGCGAACCGCAGTCCACGGGCACGGGAAGCGGGACGAGTTACCCGGCCCAGCTCCTGGTGACGCCGAACGGTTCGTACGCGTTTCTCGCCAACCGGGGCCACAACAGCCTGACGCGGTACGCGATCGAGGCGGACGGCGCCCGGCTGCGGCTGCTGGACACGGTGCCCGTGGACGGCGACTTCCCGCGTCACATCGCGTTCTCGTCCGACGGACGGCTGCTGTTCGCGGCGAACCAGCGGTCGAGCACGGTCACGGTGTTCCGGGTCGACCAGGAGAACGGTGAACTCCGGCGCGCGGGCGAGCCGTTCGCCTCACCCCTCGCGGTCTGTGCGCTGCCGCTGTAGGGGACGGGGGCAGGAGGCGAGACTCGCCTGGGTGAGCAGGACGTGCATGCGCTCCGTGAGCTGGGAGACGTCGTCGGCGGGTGCGTGGAACAGCAGGCGCACATCGCCGTTTCCGCGCGCGCGTTCGATGCGCAGGGTGAGTCCGTGGCGGTCGACGGCGAGGGGCTGGACGCGCACGGCGCCGTGCAGACTGTCCGGTTCGACGAGGCGGGTGAGCCGCTCGACGGCGTCCGGGTGGGCGTCGGCGAGATGGGTGAGGAGCTGGGCCTCGGCGAGGGCCAGCGGGTCGGGCCGGGCCTCGGCCAGTTCGTCCAGGTCGACCACGACCGTCCCGCCGGGCCGGCGCAGCACGGCGCGGGTGGTGCGGAACGAGAGCTGTCCGTCCTCGGGGACGAACCAGCCGGCGAGCCAGAGCCGGGCCCGGACCCGGTTCCGTACGGGAACCGGTGCGACATCGGCGAACTCCAGGACGGCGGACGGTTCTCCGCGCGGGGAGCAGATGGCCGCGGCGAGCAGCGCGCTGTCCTCGGGCACCCGCAGGAGCACCCGGCCGTCCGCGGTGACGGAGTGCGAGCCGAAGAACTCCTCCCGGCCGCCCTCGGCGCTCACCGCGCAGGACCAGGCCGCGGCGAGCACCGAACGGGCGTGCTCTGCCGCGTCGGGCGCGGCCGTCCAGGTGTCACGGTCACCCATCAGCTTCCTCCTTAGGTAAGGCTTGCCTAACCTATCGAAGATCGGGGCGTACGCCAACCACGCCTCGGGGGCCGAACGGACGGACGTGGATCCACGCCCGCCGGGAGAGGAGTCGCGGTCACCGGGCCGACCGGGTCTCAGGGCGTGATCGCGCCGAGCAGCGCCCGCGCGCACAGGTCCCGCACCTGGTCACGCGTCAGGTCCGCGCCCCGGAGCCACTCCAGGCACACGGCCGTGGTGAAGGCCAGCCACCCGCGGACGGCGATCCGCAGTTCGGGCCGGTCCTCGCAGGACCGGCCGAGCTCGGGATCCGCGGCGAGGGCCGAGAGGATCTGCGTCTCCTGCGCGGCCAGCGCCTGCTGGTAGACCCTGCGCACCGCCTGGTCACCGGCCGCGTCGGCACGGTGGAAGGCACGGAACCCGTGCGCGTGCTCCTCCACGTACCCGAGGAAGGTGTCCAGACCCGCGCCGAGCTGCTCACGCACCGGGACACCGGGCACCGCCGCGGTCATCCGCAGCATCCGCCCGCTCTCCCGCTCGACCACGGCGGCGAAGAAGTCCCGCTTCGTCGGGAAGTAGTGGTACAGGAGTCCGCGCGAGACTCCCGCGATCTCCGCGACCTGCTCGATCCAGACGTCGTCGAACGGACTCTCCGAGAACAGACGGGCACCGACCGACAGAAGCTGCTCCCGGCGCGCCTCTGTACTGAGCCGGCGGCGCCCGCGCTCCCCCTGCTTCCCCGTCATGCCCGCACCTTACTTGACGCCGGTTCAACAACGGGATCAGACTGAACACCGCTATTGAACTCGCGTACAACAGACTCAACCTGCCCGAGTCACAAGGGAGATGGCGTCATGGCGGAGACGAAGGAGGCGGCGCGGCCCAGGGGGTTCCGCAGCGCGGAACTGGGCTGGCCGGAGCTGCACCGCATCCCGCACCCGCCGCGCCGCGTCCCCCTGGTCGGCGATGTGCTCGGCGCC
Source organism: Streptomyces sp. NBC_00328 (assembly GCF_036139655.1). NCBI lineage: Bacteria > Bacillati > Actinomycetota > Actinomycetes > Kitasatosporales > Streptomycetaceae > Streptomyces > Streptomyces sp. NBC_00328. The sequence continues at coordinate 8,586,355 of NZ_CP108013.1, read as the reverse complement.
GGCGTCCGTTCCCCGCTCCAGGACTCCATGAAGTTCGGGAAGCGGCTCGGACCGATCTTCCGGCGCCGGGCCTTCCGCAACGAGATCGTCTTCGTCTGGGGCGCGGACCTAGCCGCCGAACTCGCCGACGAGGCGCGGTTCGCGAAACACGTGGGCCTGGGAGTCGCCAACCTCCGTCCGGTCGCCGGCGACGGACTGTTCACCGCCTACAACCACGAGCCCAACTGGCAGCTCGCGCACGACGTCCTCGCCCCCGGTTTCAGCCGCGAGGCCATGGAGGGCTACCACCCGATGATGCTGGCCGTGACCGAGCGGCTGACGGACCACTGGGACCGGGAGCAGGCCGCGGGCCGCGCGGTGGACGTGCCCGGTGACATGACGAAGCTGACCCTGGAGACGATCGCCAGGACCGGCTTCGGCCATGACTTCGCCTCCTTCGAGCGCTCCCGCCCGCACCCCTTCGTGAACGCGATGGTGGGCACGCTGACCTACGCGCAGCGCCTCAACGTCGTCCCGGTCCCGCTGGCACCGCTCCTGTTGCGGGGCGCCTCCCGGCGCAACGCGGCCGACATGGCCTACCTCAATCGGACGGTCGACGCCGTGGTGGCCTCCCGCCGGGCCGGCGGCGAGGGCGACCTGCTCGACCGCATGCTGGAGACGGCACACCCCGAGACCGGGGAGCGGCTCACCCCCGAGAACATCCGCCGCCAGGTCATCACCTTCCTGATCGCCGGGCACGAGACCACCTCGGGCGCCCTGTCCTTCGCCCTGCACTACCTCTCCCGGCACCCGGAGGCCGCCGCCCGTGCGCGTGCCGAGGTCGAACGCGTCTGGGGTGGCACGGACCGGCCGGGCTACGAGCAGGTCGCCAAGCTCCGCTACGTCCGCCGGGTCCTCGACGAGTCACTGCGCCTGTGGCCGACAGCCCCGGCGTTCGCCCGCGAGGCCCGGGACGACACCCTGCTCGGCGGTGTCCACCCGATGCGGCGGGGGGCGTGGGCGCTGGTCCTGACCGCGATGCTGCACCGCGACCCGCAGGTGTGGGGCGCCGACGCGGAGAAGTTCGACCCGGACCGCTTCGACGCGAAGGCGGTACGGGCCCGGCCCGCGCACACCTTCAAGCCGTTCGGCACCGGGGCGCGCGCCTGCATCGGCCGCCAGTTCGCGCTGCACGAGGCCACCCTGGTCCTCGGGCTGCTGCTGCGCCGCTACGACCTGCGGTCCGACCCCGGCTACCGGCTGCGGGTGGCCGAGCGGCTGACCCTGATGCCGGAGGGGCTGCGCCTGCACCTCGAACGACGCGCGCCGGTGATACCGGGGCGGGCGGCGACCCTGGCCGGCGCGGCCGAGTGAGGCCCGCGCTCCCGGCCCGGGAGTGTCGGCCGCGCCTCCCGGCCCCGGGGGTGTCCCGCCCCTCGGCCCGGAGTGCGTCCCGCCTCCCGGACCGGGGGTGCGTCCCGGCCGGGGGGTCCCCCGGCTCGGAAAGCCCCCTCAGCTGTGAGCGGTCCAGTGGCCGGGGCGGCCGACCGTTTCCGGGAGCCGGGTGCCGGCGCTGCCGCGGGCCGCGTCGAGCTGCGGCTGGGTGAGGAAGAGGGCCCCGGTCAGATCGGCGTCGGTGAGGTCGGCGTCCCGGAGGTCGGCGCCGATCAGATCGGCGCCGCGCAGATCCGCCCCGGTCAGATCGGCGGCGATGAGCAGCGCCCCGCGCAGGCTCACACCGCGCAGGTCGGCGCCCTTGAGGCGAGCGCCCATCAGATCCGCGCCGCGCCGGTCCTTCTTCCTGCCCCCGTCGGCGCTCGCGCGCATGAGTTCGCTGGCCCGCAGGAGCAGTTCGCCGGCCTTCTGCCGGTGCGGGCCCACATCCATCGCGGCCAGTTCCTCCGGGCTCTGCCGGGTGAGGCGCTCGGTGGTGGAGATCAGTCGCCGGATGTCGTCGTGCACCGGACGCGCCGCGGGGAGCGTCAAGGCCTCACCCAGGTACCGGAGCAGTTCGTGGAGGTGGCGCACGACGGGGAACACGTCGAACATCAGCCGGGCGCGCTCCTCGGACCCCGAGCGCCAGTCCTCGCCGCCGAAGACCACCTGGGAGACGTGCTGCCCGGCGCCGAAGCAGTCGTAGACCGTGCAGCCCGTGAAGCCCGTCCGCCGCAGCCGGGTGTGGATGCCGCACCGGGAGTCGCTCCGCAGATTCGGGCAGGGCTCGCCCGCGCCCTTGTCGATCGCGAAGTCGGCCGAGCGGGCGAAGGGCAGGGCGACGCAGCACAGCCCGAAACACCGGTCGCAGTCGGCTCGCAGTTCGGATCGTGGGTCGGGGGAGGTGCCGCCGTACTCGTGCATGATCTCCAGCCTACTCAGCCCGGACGTGCCCTGAACCGAGCCGACTTGACGTCCCTGGTCCCGCACCGGGTGTTCCTCGCCGTCCCCGTCCGGATGTTCCGCGGCGGCACCGGGTATCGAGACCGCCATGGACTCCACAGCGCTCCCCGGCCTCCCCGCCCCTCCCCCGCTGGGCGCGAGCGCCCTGCCCGCCGGGACCTACGACGGCTCGCTGGTGCTGGTCACCGGTGGCGGCACCGGACTCGGGAGGGCGATCGCGGCGGAGTTCGCCCGGCTGGGCGCCGATCTCCTGATCGTCAGCCGCCGTGAACGGCATCTGGCCCCCGCCCGCGCGGAGTTGGCGAAGCTGGGCACCCGGGTCAGGTCCGCGGTCTGTGACATCCGGGATCCGAAGCGCGTCGCCGAGGTGTTCGACGGATGCGCGCTGCCCGACGTACTGGTCAACAACGCGGCCGCCAACTTTCCCGTGCCCACCGAGGACATGTCTCCGAACGCCTGGCAGGCGGTCGTCGACATCACCCTCACGGGAACGTTTCTGATGACCCGTGAGTTCGGGCGACGGCATCTGGCGGCGGGCACGCCCGGGTCGGTCATCGACGTCGGCGCGTCCTACGCCTGGACCGGCGGCCCCGGTTTCGCGCACAGCGCGGCGGCCAAGGCCGGCGTGGAGAGCCTCGTGCGGACCCTGGCCGTCGAGTGGGGACCGTACGGCATCCAGGTCAACGGTCTGGTACCGGGGCTGATGCCGCACGAGGACATGACGGAGGACATCCGCGGCAACCTGGCCCGGGCCGCGGCCGGCACGGCCCTCCCGGCCGGCACGAACGCCGAGGACGCCGAGGACGACCAGGACGGCCGGGACGGGGACAGCCACGCTCGGGACGAGGTGTCCGACGCGCTCGGCCGGCGGCAGCCCGCCCTGCGCGTCGGCGCACCCCGTGAACTCGGCTGGGCCGCCACCTTCCTCGCGTCCCCCTACGCCCGCTTCATCACCGGTCACACCCTGGTGGTCGACGGCGCCAACTGGCAGCGCAGGGATCTGGTCGCCCCGCCGGTCACGCCGGTGCGGGACCAGCTGGGGCGTGGTCCCTTCACCGGCTGACCGTCACTCCCCCGGCTTCGCCCCACCGAGATCGAGACGGGCGAGCCGTTCGGGGTCGGCCAGGATGTACATCGCGACGATCCTGCCGTCGGCGACGGTGACACCCATGACCGACTGCGGCCGGCCGTCCACGATCGCGACGACACCCGCCTCCCCGTTGACCTGGACGAGCCGCGAACTCGCCGCGAACCGGCGGAAGGCCATCGCCTGCCCTGCCACCGCCTCGGCGCCGCGCACCAGCTTGGACACGGTCACACCGCCGACCAGCGCGCCCGCGTCGGCGCGCAACACGACATCGGGATCGAGGACGGCGACGAGCGCCTCGAAGTCCCCGCCGCGTGACGCCGCGAGGAAGGCGTCCAGGACCTCCCGCTGCCGGATGACGTCCCGCTCGGGCTCGGGAGCGGCTCCCTTGACGCGACGGCGTGCCCGGCTGGCGAGCTGACGGGTCGCGGCCGGGTTCCGGCCCACCACGGGCGCGATGTCGTCGAAGGGCACCGCGAACATGTCGTGCAGCACGAACGCGAGCCGCTCGGCGGGCTCCAGGGTCTCCAGGACGACCAGGAGGGCGAGCCCGACCGAGTCGGCCAGGAGCACCTCCTGTTCGGGGTCGATCCGGTCCAGGGTGCTGACGACCGGATCGGGGACGAAGGTGCCCGAGGGTTCGAGCGGGTCCTCGCGGCGCGCGGCGCGGGAGCGCAGCATGTCCAGGCACACCCGGCCGGTCACGGTGGTCAGCCAGCCGCCCAGGTTCCTGATCTCGTCCGGGTCGGTGCGGCCGAGCCTCAGCCACGTCTCCTGGACGGCGTCCTCCGCCTCGCTCAGCGATCCCAGCATCCGGTAGGCCACCGCTCGCAGCCGGCCCCGGTGCTCCTCGAATCTGTCCGCGAGAAGCTCACTGTCGTGCATCGGTCCCCCTGCCTCGTCGTACGCAACAGGATCCGATCAAAACACGTGGGTCACTTTCCCTCGAAACGGGGCGCGCGGCGGGCACCCTTGGCCGCGTACCCCTCTGCCGCGTCGTCGGAGGTGAGGGTGAGCGCGGCCGACAGGGCGGTGCGGTCGAGAGCGGCGGTCAGCGGGGCCTCGGCGTACGCGTCGATGTCGTGCTTGACGGCCTGCACGGCGAGCGGCGCGTTCGCCGCGATCTCCGCGGCGACGTCTCGGGCCGTCTCGTCCAACGCGGCTTCTTCCGTGACAAGTTGGACGAGGTGCAGGCGTTCGGCCGTCGTCGCGTCCAGCCTTCTGCCTGTCAGTGCGAGGAACTTCGCCCACCCGGCGCCCGCCTCGCGGGCGATCCGCAGGTCCCCGCCGGCGTCCACGGCGAGCCCCAACTGGGCCTCGGGCAGGGCGAACACGGCGTCGTGGGAGGCGATCCTGATGTCCGCCATCAGCGCGAGCTCGAACCCGAAGCCGAGGCAGTAGCCCTGGACGGCCGCGACGACGGGCTGCGGCAGCCTCGCGAAGGCCGCGAAGCGCTCATGGGCCCAGCGGATGCCCTCGTAGTAGGCGCGGGTGCGCTCGGCACCGGAGCGGCCGGTGATCGCGCCGCCGGGGGCGCTCACGTCGATCCCCGCGCAGAAGGCACGCCCCTCGGCCCGCAGGAGCACCGCCCGGACCGCCGGGTCGAAGCGGATCCGGTCGGCGACCAGGCCGAGTTGGCGTGTGGACTCCCAGCTCCACGCGTTGAGTTTCGCCGGCCTGCACAGGGTGAGGACGCCGATCCCGTCCTCGACGTCGAACCGGAGCCGTTCCTCGCCCACCGGGATGTCCGTGCGGGTGGTGTCGATCATGCCTACCCCCTCAGGATTCTGACGGTCCGTCAGAATCCTAGAGGAGGTCGGGCGGCTCAGACGTCGTCGCGCGTGAGCGCCAGCAGCCGGTCCAGGACGCGCGGGCCGCCGGCCCGTACTCCGTCGTGCTCGAACTCGTCGGTCACCCAGGTGCGCAGGCCCCGGACCGCGCGGGCGGTGCGCAGGGAGTGGCCGGTGTCGACGTACATGTCGTCGTGGTAGACCGCCGCCGCGACCGGCACCTCGTTCACGGCGAGGCGGGCCGGGTCGTACAGCGGCGCCCAGTCGGTACGGGCGGCCAGTTCCTCGGCGGTGTCGCGCAGCGGGCGCAGCGCGGGGTCGTTCTCGAACATCCAGGGGTGCACGGACTCGCCGGTGAACAGCAGCGGCCCGTCGTCCGCGAGGGTCTTGGCCGCGTCGAACTGGGGGAACTCGGCGCGCACCCGCTCGGCGGACCAGGCGGTGGGGCGGCCGCCCTGGGCGTAGCAGGCCTCGTGGACCAGCGCGTACAGGGGGTGACCCGCGTACGAGAGCAGCCCCTGGACGTCCTCCTGGAAGGCGTCGGAGAGTGCCGGACCCTTCGGGGTGCGGACGAAGGCGTCCTCCAGGAGGTAGTGCAGGCGGTGGCTGCCGTCGCTGCCGCCGAGGAGGATGCCGAGCGACTGGAAGGCCTCGGCGGTCAGGCGGTAGCCGCCGCTCAGCACCGGCTCGTGCTGGAGCAGGTACTCCGCGATGCGGCGGGCGCGCTCGACGTCCTGCGGGTAGCGCGCGTAGTGCGCGGCGACCTTGCGCTCGATGCGCGGGTAGGCGGCGCGGTAGACGTCGTCGGCGTGCCCGTCGAGGGAGGGCAGGCCGCCGGTGATCACGGCCGCGCTCAGGCCCTCGGGGGCGCTGGAGAGGTAGCGCACGCCGCAGAAGCCGCCGAAACTCTGGCCGAGGACCGTCCAGGGCGCTCCGCCGGTGAGTCCGGGCCGGATGGCCTCGCAGTCCCGGACGATGGAGTCGGCGCGGAAGAGCGCGAGGTAGTCGGCCTGCTCGCGGGGGCCGCCGCGCAGCGGCAGCGTCTGCCGGTTGGCGGGCGTGGAGTGTCCGGTGCCGCGCTGGTCGAGCAGCAGGACGCGGAAGTCCTTCAGGGCCCGGTCGAGCCAGGCCTGACGGCCGACGAAACGATTCGCCCCGAAGCCGGGACCGCCCTGGAGGTAGACCATCCACGGCAGATTCTGGTGCGCCTTGTCGCTCGCGACGACCTCGCGGGCGAACAGTTCGATGGTCTCGCCCGCCGGTCGGTCGTGGTCGAGAGGCACGGTGAAGCGGTGGTCGGTGAGGACGACACCGGGCTGGCGGTAGCTGACGGTCAACAGGTCTCCCGAGACGTACGGATTCCAGGCTGCGTCCCAGTTGAGCACATGTCGCCCGGGCTCCGTGGCCGGGGATCGGGAAAATGAACTGAACAGTGACTCAGCAGTACGGTGACAGGGAACTGAACCGCTGATCAGCGCGCTGCCAGGCTGGAGCGGCGCACCACCAGTTCCGGCTGGAGCACGACCCGGCGGTGCTCGTGCGGCACGGACGTGGCCTCCGCGTCGATCTCCTCCAGGAGCAGCTCGGCCGCGAGGGCGCCCATGGTCACGGCCGGCTGGCGCACGGAGGTGAGCGGGACGGCGGCGGCGGCCGCGAACTCGATGTCGTCGTAGCCGACGATCGCGAGGTCGTCGGGCACACCGACGCCGGCCGCGTACATGGCCTGCAGGACACCGAGGGCGAGCAGGTCGTTGGCGCAGAAGACGGCGGTGGGCCGCTCGGCGAGGCCGAGGAGCCGGGCGCCGGCGTCGCGCCCCGCCGCCACGTCGAGGCGCTCGGTGGGCAGCTCGCGCAGGTTCTCCGGGCCGAGGCCCGCCTCGCGCAGGGCGTGCAGAGCGCCCGTACGGCGGTCCCTCACCTGGCTGAGTCCGGGCGGCCCGCTGACGTACGCGATCGAGCGGTGTCCGGCGTCCACGAGGTGCCGGACGGCCAGCGCGCCGCCCGCCACGTCGTCGACCGAGACCGAGCACTCGGTAGTGCCCTCGGCGACCCGGTCGACCAGGACGAAGGGGATGCCGTTGCGGCGGAAGGCCTCGATGTTGCGTCCGCTCGCGTCGGACGGCGTCAGCAGCACCCCGCGCACCCGCTGCTCGGCGAAGAGCGACAGATAGTCGGCCTCCTCGCTCGGGGACTGGGCGCTGTTGCAGACCATCACCCCGAGTCCGGCCTCCCGCGCGGCGCGCTCGGCGCCCCGGGCCACGTCCACGAAGAACGGGTTGCCCATGTCGAGGACGAGAAGCCCCATGATCCGGCTGCGCCCGGCCCGGAGCTGGCGTGCGGACTCGCTGCGTACATAGCCGAGCCGGTCGATGGCGGACAGGACGCGTGCCCTCGTCTCGGAGGCCACCGAGTCGGGGCGGTTGATCACGTTCGAGACCGTGCCGACGGAGACTCCGGCGGCACGGGCGACGTCCTTGATACCCACCGACTGGGCCATCAGGCGGGAACCTCCAGGAGAAGAGCGAGTAGCGGCAGGCAGGCCCTCACATTACCCGCGAGCGGGCCGCGCACAGCGGTCATGAGGGCAGCCGGAAATCGATGACGTGCAGGGCCGAGGGCGTGGTCCCACTGGACTTCTCCTGGTACATCACGGACAGCGTTCCGTCCTGTGGGACGCGTGTCTCGTCGATGACGACCTCGCCGAAGGCGTTCAGCCCGGCGCCGTCGAACAGGAGTTTCCAGTCGGTGTGCCCGGAGGCCTTCGAGGCGCCCGCGATCCGTCCGAACGGCAGGATCGCGTAGGCGTTGTCGTACCGGTCCAGAACCAGTCTGGTGCGCTGGCTGGAGTTCGGGGCGACCGGGATCTCGGTCTTGGTCCAGCCGCCCGAGGAGTTCTTGCGCAGGTGGAAGGCCCGGCCGTTGGCGGTGCGGTCCGTCACGTAGTTGGTGGTGCACTGGCCGAAGCGTCCGGGCACATAGCTGATGATCGCGTGCGGCAGCCCGGCCGAGTCGGTGGCCTGGCTCTCCTGGTTCATCAGGGAGTGGTCGGGGTCGAGGGAGTCGACGACGAGTCCGGCGTCGGTGACGGCGACGGTGCCCGAGGTCCCGGTGGTGCCGACGACGGTGCCCGCGTCGTTGCGCCAACTGCGGCCCCGGTCGGTGGAGTAGACGTAGCCGGTGTCGTGGTTGGTGATGCCGCCGGCGTTGCACATCACGGCGGCGTTCTGCTCGCGCCAGGTGAAGAAGGAGTGCAGCCGGCCGTTCACGTCGTAGTCGATCCCGTGCAGGTACATGTTGCGGGCCGTGCTCGACCCGTGCGCGCTGGTGTAGGTCCCCGTGGAGGCGGACCATTCGCCGAGTGCGGTCCAGGACGAACCGTCGTACTCCGCGAGGGCGTTGCGCCCGTTCCCGGAGACGCCGACGCGGTAGCTGAGCTGGAGGCGGCCCTCCGGGGTCGCGACGAACTGCGGATAGGTGAACTGCGTGGTGAGCGCGAGGCCGTCCAGGGAGGTCTGGACGGCCCCGAGGACGGCGGAGGTCCAGGCCGTCGACGTGGGACTGTCGAGCAGCCCGGCCACGGACTTGACGTAGAAGAAGCCGTCGCTGTGCGAGTCCATGTTCAGGTGCAGCCGGCCGTCGGTCCGGGAGACTCCCATGGAGATCACGTTGTGGGAGTCGTCGCTCTTGAGCTTGTGGCCGATCGTGATCTTGGACCAGGTGGTGGCGCCGAGCGCACGGCGGGCGACGACCGCGCTGCGGTCGGCGGTGTACCAGGCCGAGTACTGGTAGCCGCGGTAGGTCAACAGGCCGTTCTTCTGGAACGAGTTGTTGTTGACCAGCCCGTCGTAGGAGACGAAGTAGATGGCCTGGGAGTCGAGTTGGGAAGTGCCGGACTGGGTGACGGAGGGGCCGGGAACGGCCGCTCGCGCCGTCTGCGCGGTGAGGGCGGGGCCTGCCACGGCGCCCAGCAGGGCCGTCGTCAGTACGGTGCGTCGTCTCATGTACGGGCTCCTCGATCGGACTGCGGGCGGGTGGGTCGGGGCTGTGCGGGCAAGTCGGGCAGACTGTTCGGGCGAGATGGAACACCGGTCGTTCCACAGCAGATGGAACACCTCGGCCGATCACGCGAGGTGGAACACCTCGGTGAGCGGTCTCATGGCCTCGTCGGGTCTGGCGCCGTCCAGCGCGGTGAAGAACGGCGCCATCTCCGTCTGCCAGCGGGCATTGACGTCGGTGGCTTCCATGGCGGCCTGCGCGGCCGCGAAGTCCTCGGTCTCCAGGTAGCCGACCAGCAGGCCGTCCTCGCGCAGGAAGAGCGAGTAGTTGTGCCACCCGGTGGCCGAGAGGGCGTCGAGCATCTCGGGCCACACGGCGGCGTGCCGCTCGCGGTACTCGTCGAGGCGGTCCGCACGGACCTTCAGCAGAAAGCACACACGTTGCATCGATGACCCTCCGGGGCCTGCGGGCCGGACCGGACGGACCGTCACGACGCCGGAGCGTGAGGACGTCGGCGGACCGGCGGCCGGACCGTCAGAAGTTGAACTGGTCGATGTTCTTCGCGTCGAAGACGGTCGGCTTGCCGAGGCTGATCACGCCGTCCTTGCCGATGGTGAACGAGCCCATGTCGCCGGCCTTGAAGGTCTCGCCCTCCTTGCCGGTGATCTGCCCCGAGGACAGCGCCACGGCCGTACGGGCGGCCAGCTCGCCGAGCTTGGCCGGGTCCCACAGCTCGAAGCCCTCGACGGTGCCGTTCTTGACGTACTTGCGCATGTCGTTGGGGGTGCCGAGGCCGGTCAGCTTGACCTTGCCCTTGTACTTGGAGCCGGACAGGTACTGGGCGGCCGCCTTGATGCCGACGGTGGTCGGGGAGATGATCCCGGCGAGCTTGGGGTGCTCCTGGAGCAGGCCCTGGGTCTGCTGGAAGGACTGCTGGGCCTCGTCGTTGCCGAAGGCGACCTTGACCAGCTTCATGTCCTTGTACTTGGGGTCCTTCAGCTCCTCCTTCATGAAGTCGATCCAGGTGTTCTGGTTCGTCGCGGTCTGCCCGGCGGACAGGATCGCGATCTCGCCCTTGTAGCCGATCTGCTCCGCGAGCAGCTGCACCTCGGTGCGGCCCAGGTCCTCGGCGCTCGCCTGCGAGACGAAGGCGTTGCGGCAGTCGGCCTTGGTGTCGGAGTCGTAGGTGACGACCTTGATCTTGTTCGTCATGGCCTGCTTGAGCGCGGTGCACAGGGCGCCCGGGTCCTGCGCGGAGACCGCCATCGCGTCGACCTGCTGCTGGGTGAGCGTGTTGACGTAACTCACCTGGCCGCTGGTGTCGGTGGCGCTGTTGGTGCCGACCTCCTTGTACTTCGAGCCCAGTTCGGTCAGCGCCTTCTCGCCGCCCTTGTCCGCGGAGGTGAAGTACGGGTTGTTGACCGCCTTGGGCAGGAAGCCGACGGTGAGCCCCTTCTTGGTGGCCGCGTTCGGGTCCGCCTTGGCACCGGCGGCGGCGTTGGAGCCGCCCGAGTCCTTGACGTCGTCCTTGGTGGTGCCACCGCACGCGGTGACGGCCAGGGCGAGGGAGGTGACGGCGGCGAGCGCCGCGCAGGTGCGGCGGATCGATGACTTGCGCATGGGTGAGGGTTCCTTTACGAGGGTGAGCGGAGCGGGGTTACGGAATCGGAGTCGGGGCGGCGGCTCTGCGGCCCGCCCTCGCCACGGAGATCTGCCGCGCGACCCGGGGGCCGAGCACGGAGACGACGAGCAGAACGCCGGTGACGACGATCTGCGACTGCGCGGAGACGTTGAGGAGGCTCATCACGTTCTGCAGCGAGCCGAGCAGGAAGACTCCCGCTATGGCGCCGCCGAGCGTGCCCCTGCCGCCGTCGAAGTCGATACCGCCGAGCAGGACGGCGGCCACGACGGACAGTTCGAGCCCGGTGGCGTTGTCATATCGGGCGCTGGCGTAGTGCAGGGCCCAGAACACGCCGGTCAGGGAGGCCATGAAGCCGGTCGCGACGAACAGCAGCAGCTTCTGCCGCTTGACCCGGATGCCGGCGAACCGGGCGGCCTCCTCGTTGGCGCCGATCGCGAACGCGGAGCGGCCGAAGGGGGTGGCGTGCAGCACGACCACGGCGACGGCGAGCAGCACCAGGAACAGCGGGAGGGCCTGCGGGACGAACGTGTCGCCGATGCGTCCGGCCGCGAAGTCCTGGTACTGGGTGGGGAAGTCGGTGACCGCGTCGGAGCCGAGGATGATCTGCGCGATGCCCCGGTAGGCGGCGAGCGTGCCGATGGTGACGGCGAGCGAGGGCAGTCCGAGCCGGGTCACGAGCAGGCCGTTGACGAGCCCGCACACCACCCCGAGCACCAGACAGAGCGGGATGATCGTCTCGATCGCCATGCCCTGGTTCCACAGGGCGCCCATCACCGAGCCGGAGAGCCCGGCCGTGGAGGCGACGGACAGATCGATCTCGCCGGCCACCACGAGCAGGGTCATGGGCAGGGCGATCAGCGCGATCGGCAGGGTGTTGCCGATCAGGAACGACAGGTTGAGGGCGTTGCCGAAGCCGTCCACGAAGGAGAAGGAGAAGAGCAGCAGGACGATGAGGAGGGCGCCGACGACCGTGTCCCAGCGGACGGCGCGCGCGAGAGCGGAGTCAGCCATGGCGGGCGTTCCTCTTCTTCAGTGCGGAGGCCACGCGCAGCGCGACGATCCGGTCGACCGCGATGGCGAGGATGAGCAGGACGCCGTTGATGGCGAGCACCCAGACGGAGCTGACGCCCAGGGCGGGCAGGACGCTGTTGATGGAGGTGAGCAGCAGGGCGCCGAGCGCGGCTCCGTAGACGCTGCCGGAGCCGCCGGTGAAGACGACGCCGCCGACCACGACCGCGCTGACGACGGTGAGTTCGTAGCCGTTGCCCGTACCGGAGTCGACGTTGCCGAACCGGGCGAGGTAGAGGGCGCCGGCGAGTCCGGCGAGTCCGCCGCAGACGACGTACGCGGTGAGGATGCGCGCCCGGACCGGGATGCCGGCCAGCCGCGCGGCCTCGGGGTTGGAGCCGAGCGCGTAGAGCTCGCGGCCGCTGCCGAAGTGCTTGAGGTAGTACGCGGCGACCACCAGGACGGCCAGGGCGATCAGGGCGAGATACGGGACCGCCGAGATGCCGCCGGAGCCGAAGTCGACGAAGCCGCCGGGGAGATCGGCCGCCGTGATCTGACGGGAGCCGACCCAGATGGAGTCGATGCCGCGGATGATGTAGAGCGTGCCGAGGGTCACGACGAGGGCGGGCACCTGGCCGAGGCTGACGAGCAGGCCGTTGACCAGCCCGCAGCCGACGCCGAGCAGCACCGCGAGGGACACCGCGACGACGGGGTTGCCGCCGCCCTGCAGACAGGTGCCGGCCGCGAAGGCGCTGATGCCGAGGGTCGAGCCGACCGACAGGTCGACGTTGCGGGTGATGACGACCAGGGACTGGCCGGTGGCGACCAGCACGAGGATGGTCGCGTTCAGCAGCAGGTCCTTGACGCCCTGCTCGGACAGGAACTCGCTGTTGCCCGTCTGGGTGATGGCGATCATCACCAGGAAGACGGCCAGGATGGCGAGTTCGCGCATCTTGAAGACGCGGTCCACCAGCCGGGCGCCGCTCGACCTGGGCACCTCGGTGGCGGGGGCGGGCGTGGGCGCGGTCACCGTCATGCGGCGGCCCTCCGGGGGATGATCGGGGTCATTCGGGCAGCCCTCTCGATGGCTGTCATGCGGCGGCCCTCCCGGTGGCGGCGGCCATCACGGTTTCCTCGGTGGCTTCGGAGCGGGGGATCTCGGCGGTGATCCGGCCCTCGTGCATCACGAGCACGCGGTCGGCCATGCCGAGGATCTCGGGCAGATCGGAGGAGATCATCAGGACGGCCACCCCGTCGGCGGCCAACTCGCTGAGCAGGCGGTGCACTTCGGCCTTGGTGCCGACGTCGATGCCGCGGGTGGGCTCGTCGACGATCAGCACCTTGGGGCCGGTGGCCAGCCACTTGGCGAGGACGACCTTCTGCTGGTTGCCGCCGGAGAGCGTGGCGACGGTGTCGGCGATCCGGGCGTGCTTGACCTGAAGCCTGACCGCCCAGTCGAGGGAGCGGCTGCGCTCGGCCCCGCGGTCCATCAGGCCCGCCCGGACCGTCGTACGCAGCCCGGTCAGGCCGATGTTGCGCTCGATGGACATGCCCATCACCAGGCCCTGGGCGCGCCGGTCCTCGGGGACGAGGGCGAGGCCTGCGGCCATGGCGGTGGAGGGGGCACCGTTCGTCAGCGCGCGGCCGTCGACCTCCACCTCCCCGGCGTCCCAGCGGTCCACGCCGAACACGGAGCGCGCGACCTCGGTGCGGCCCGCGCCGACGAGGCCGGCGAGTCCGACGATCTCGCCGCGCCGGACGTCGAAGGAGACATCGGTGAAGACGCCTTCCCGGGTCAATCGGCGCACGCTCAGGGCGACTTCGCCCGCCTCGACGTCCTGCTTGGGGTAGAGCTCGTCGAGGTCACGGCCGACCATCCGGCGTACCAGGTCGTCCTCCGTCATGCCCTCCAGCGGCTCGCTGGAGATCAGGGCTCCGTCGCGCAGGGTCGTCACGCGCCCGCAGATCTGGAAGATCTCCTCCAGCCGGTGCGAGATGAACAGCACCGCGGAGCCCTGCTCGCGCAGCGCCCGGACCACGCCGAACAGGCGGGCCACCTCGCTGCTGGTGAGGGCGGCGGTCGGCTCGTCCATGATCAGGACGCGGGCGTCGAAGGAGAGCGCCTTGGCGATCTCGACGATCTGCTGGTCGGCGATGGACAGTCCGCGGGCCGGGCGCTCGGGGTCGAGTTCGACGCCGAGGCGCTTCATGAGGGCCGCGGTCGCCGCGTGGGTGGCCTTGTGGTCGATGCGGCCGAGGGCCCGCCGGGGCTGACGGCCCATGAAGATGTTCTCGGCGATGGAGAGGTCGGGGAAGAGCGTGGGCTCCTGGTAGATCACCGCGATGCCCGCGTCGCGGGCGTCGGCGGGGCCGTGGAAGACGGTGGGTTCGCCGTCCAGCAGCACCTGGCCGGCCTCCGGTCGGTGCACGCCGGCGAGCGTCTTGATGAGGGTCGACTTGCCCGCGCCGTTCTCTCCGGCGAGCGCGTGCACCTCGCCGGGGAACAGTTCCAGGGACACGTCCCGCAGGGCGCGCACGGCGCCGAAGGACTTCGAGATGTCCTTCAGCGCCAGCACCGGGGTCGGTCCCGTGTCGGACGGGTGGGTCATGAGGGGCTCCTCGACGACGCCGGCGGGACGGCCCCCACAGCGTCGTGAAAGGTTTCAATTGGGTTGCCGGGACGTTAGGCATGCGACCCAGGTCACGTCAATGGGTTCGTGTCGAAATTCTTCGACCGCCTTGTGTCACAACAGGGTCACGGCAATCGCTCCACGCCGGAGGGGTTGACAGCCCTTCGGGGTGCTCATAGCTTCAGCTTCTGAATCGTTTCAGAGGATGTGTTCAGAAGTCCGCTGAACAGCACGGGCGGACGTCCTGCGGAGCGTCCTTCGGGAAGCGCCCTGGGACACCGCCTCGAACGGTTCAGGAAGCCGTCGGACAAGCCGTCCCCTTCGAAGTCGTAGGAGTCCCGAAGTGACCGAGTTCGCCGCGGTGAAGGCCGCTCTCAAGACCCAGGCCGTCGAGACGCCGTCGTGGGCGTACGGGAACTCGGGGACCCGGTTCAAGGTGTTCGCGCAACCGGGCGTGCCCCGGACCCCCCAGGAGAAGCTGGACGACGCCGCCAAGGTGCACGAGTTCACCGGCGCGGCCCCGACCGTCGCCCTGCACATCCCCTGGGACAGGACCGACGACTACGCGGCGCTCGGCAAGCACGCCGAGGAGCGCGGCCTGAAGCTCGGCGCGATCAACTCCAACACCTTCCAGGACGACGACTACCGGCTCGGCTCCGTCTGCCACCCGGACGCGGCGGTGCGCCGCAAGGCCGTCGGCCACCTGCTCGAATGCGTCGACATCATGGACGCCACGGGTTCGAGGGACCTGAAGCTGTGGTTCGCCGACGGGACGAACTACCCCGGCCAGGACGACCTCCGCGCACGCCAGGACCGGCTGGCGGAGGCTCTGGCCCAGGTCTACGCGCGACTCGGCGACCACCAGCGGATGCTGCTGGAGTACAAGTTCTTCGAGCCCGCCTTCTACGCGACGGACGTCCCCGACTGGGGCACCGCGTACGCGCACTGCCTCAAGCTCGGCTCCAAGGCGCAGGTCGTGGTCGACACGGGGCACCACGCCCCCGGCACCAACATCGAGTTCATCGTCGCCACGCTGCTGCGCGAGAACAAGCTCGGCGCCTTCGACTTCAACTCCCGCTTCTACGCCGACGACGACCTGATGGTGGGCGCCGCCGACCCCTTCCAGCTCTTCCGGATCATGTACGAGGTGATCCGCGGCGGCGGCTTCACCCCGGACGTCGCCTTCATGCTCGACCAGTGCCACAACATCGAGGCGAAGATCCCGGCGATCATCCGGTCCGTGATGAACGTGCAGGAGGCCACGGCCAAGGCGCTCCTCGTCGACGGTGCCGCGCTCGCCGAGGCTCAGCGGACCGGTGACGTGCTGGCCGCGAACGCGGTGCTGATGGACGCGTACAGCACGGACGTACGTCCGCTGCTCGCCGAGGTCCGCGCGGAGCTGGGGCTCGACCCCGACCCGGTGGCCGCGTACCGCCGCTCCGGGTGGGCGGAGCGGATCGCCGCCGAGCGGGTCGGGGGGACTCAGGCGGGGTGGGGGGCCTAGGGCCTGTCCGGC
The DNA here is from genome assembly GCF_036139655.1 of Streptomyces sp. NBC_00328. Lineage (NCBI taxonomy): Bacteria > Bacillati > Actinomycetota > Actinomycetes > Kitasatosporales > Streptomycetaceae > Streptomyces > Streptomyces sp. NBC_00328. The sequence goes on along the minus strand of NZ_CP108013.1, from coordinate 8,570,310 downwards.
CCCGGCCTCTCACCGGCGCCCGCTCTCTCCCAAGGGGCCGGGCACCGACTCCAGCGCCGCCCTCCGGCCCACGGGCGCGGGACCTGAAGGTCGACGCCCCGCCCTGTCTGTCACGCGGGCCAGGGTCCAGCCCCGTACCGCGTCTGCCCCGCGAGGCCCGTCGCGGGCCGCGGGTCGTCCTGGGCTGATCGCGCAGTTCCCCGCGCCCCTGAAGGGCGCTCCTCCTCGGGTTCGTCCGCAGTGCACCCACTCACTCTCCCTAAGGACCTGGAACATGGCACCCCATCCCGAAGCCGCCGCTCTGCTCGCCCGGTCGCACCGGCTCGGCGCCGATCCCCGCAACACCAACTACGCGGGCGGCAACGCCTCCGCGAAGGGCACCGACACCGACCCCGTGACCGGCGGTGACGTGGAGCTGATGTGGGTGAAGGGGTCCGGCGGCGACCTCGGCACCCTCACCGAGTCCGGACTCGCGGTGCTGCGCCTCGACCGGCTACGCGCGATGACCGAGGTGTACCCGGGCGTCGACCGCGAGGACGAGATGGTGGCCGCGTTCGACTACTGCCTGCACGGCAAGGGCGGCGCCGCGCCGTCCATCGACACGGCGATGCACGGGCTCGTCGACGCCCCGCACGTCGACCATCTGCACCCCGACTCGGGGATCGCGCTCGCCTGCGCGGCCGACGGGGAGAAGCTCACCGCCGAGTGCTTCGGCGACCGTGTGGTGTGGGTTCCGTGGCGCCGGCCCGGCTTCCAGCTCGGGCTGGACATCGCGGCGGTCAAGGAGGCCAACCCGGGGGCCGTCGGCTGTGTCCTGGGCGGCCACGGCATCACCGCGTGGGGCGCCACCGCCGAGGAGTGCGAGCGCAACTCGCTGCACATCATCCGCACCGCCGAGGCCTTCCTCGCCGACCGGGGGAAGGCGGAGCCGTTCGGGCCGGTCGTCGATGGGTACGAAGCCCTCGCCCCGCGGGAGCGCCGTGAGCAGGCCGCCGCGCTCGCGCCGCACATCCGGGCCATCGCCTCCCAGGACCGCCCGCAGGTCGGCCACTTCACCGACTCCGAAGAGGTGCTCGACTTCCTCGCCCGCGCCGAGCACCCACGGCTCGCGGCCCTCGGAACCTCGTGCCCGGACCACTTCCTGCGCACCAAGATCAGGCCGCTCGTGCTCGACCTGCCGCCGGCCGCCTCCCTCGACGAAGCGGTCGCCCGGCTCGCGGAGCTGCACGCCGAGTACCGCGTGGAGTACGCCGCCTACTACGAGCGGCACGCGCTGCCCGACTCCCCCGCGATGCGCGGCGCGGACCCGGCGATCGTGCTGGTCCCCGGGGTCGGCATGTTCTCCTTCGGCAAGGACAAGCAGACGGCGCGGGTGGCGGGCGAGTTCTACGTCAACGCGATCAACGTGATGCGCGGTGCCGAGGCCGTCTCGGCGTACGCGCCCATCGAGGAGTCGGAGAAGTTCCGCATCGAGTACTGGGCCCTTGAGGAGGCCAAGCTCCAGCGGATGCCGAAGCCCAAGCCGCTCGCCACCCGCGTCGCCCTGGTGACGGGCGCGGGCAGCGGGATCGGCAGGGCCATCGCCGAGCGGCTGGTGGCCGAGGGCGCGTGTGTCGTGGTCGCCGACCTGAACGCCGAGGGCGCCGAGCGGGTCGCCGCCGAGCTGGGCGGTCCCGACAGGGCCGTCGCCGTCGGCGTGGACGTCACCTCCGAGGAACTGATCGCCGAGGCCTTCCAGGCCGCGGTGCTGGCCTTCGGCGGTGTCGACCTGGTGGTGAACAACGCGGGCATCTCCATCTCCAAGCCGCTCCTGGAGACCACCGCGAAGGACTGGGACCTCCAGCACGACATCATGGCGCGCGGCTCCTTCCTCGTCTCGCGCGAGGCGGCGCGGGTCATGATCGCGCAGAAGCTGGGCGGCGACATCGTCTACATCGCGTCCAAGAACGCGGTCTTCGCCGGCCCGAACAACATCGCCTACTCCGCGACGAAGGCCGACCAGGCCCACCAAGTTCGGCTTCTGGCAGCCGAGTTGGGCGCTCACGGCATCCGGGTCAACGGTGTCAACCCGGACGGTGTCGTGCGCGGCTCGGGCATCTTCGCGGGTGGCTGGGGCGCGCAGCGGGCGGCGACGTACGGCATCGAGGAGGAGAAGCTCGGCGAGTTCTACGCCCAGCGGACCATCCTCAAGCGGGAGGTGCTGCCGGAGCATGTCGCGGCCGCCGTGTTCGCCCTGACGGGCGGGGACCTGACGCACACCACGGGGCTCCACATCCCGGTCGACGCCGGCGTCGCCGCCGCTTTCCTGCGATGACGTCGATGAACGCCCCGCACACCTCCGCGTCGCACACCTCCGCCGCGCGCACCGCCCCGGCGCGTTCCTACGCCGCCGTCGACCTCGGCGCGTCCAGCGGGCGCGTCATGGTCGGCCGCGTCGGCCCGGACACACTCGGACTGACCGAGGCGCACCGCTTCCCGAACCGGCCCGTCCGCGTCCCCGAGGGGCTGCGCTGGGACATCCTGGGGCTGTACGCGGGTGTCCTCGACGGACTGCGCGCGGCCGGGCAGGTCGACTCCGTCGGCATCGACAGCTGGGCGGTGGACTACGGTCTGCTGGACGCCGACGGAGCGCTGCTCGGCAACCCGGTGCACTACCGCGACGCCCGCACCGAGGGTGTCGCGGAGAAGGTGTGGGCGAGCGTGCCCGCCGCCGAACTGTACGCGGCCACGGGGCTCCAGTACGCGCCCTTCAACACCCTGTACCAGCTCACGGCGGCCCGTTCCTCCGCCCAACTCGCTTCGGCTCAGCACCTGTTGCTCGTACCCGACCTGCTGGCGTACTGGCTCACGGGTGAGATGGGCACCGAGCTCACCAACGCCTCCACCACGCAGTTGATCGATCCGAGGACCCGCGACTGGTCGTACGGTCTGGCGGAACGGCTCGGTATCGACCTGCGGCTGTTCCCGCCGCTGCGCCGTCCCGGCGACCCGGCCGGGACCCTGCTGCCGCACGTGCTGGAGGAGACCGGAACGGCCGGCCCGGTGCCGGTGACGACGGTCGGTTCGCACGACACGGCCTCGGCGGTGGCCGCCGTTCCCGCGACCGGGGAGCGGTTCGCCTACATCTGCACCGGCACCTGGTCCCTGGCGGGCCTGGAGCTGGACGCCCCCGTCCTCACCGAGGCGAGCCGGGCCGCCAACTTCACCAATGAACTGGGCCTGGACGGCACGGTCCGCTATCTGCGCAACATCATGGGCTTGTGGCTGCTCCAGGAGTGCGTACGGGAGTGGGGCGACCCCGATCTGGGTGAACTCCTCGCGGCCGCCGCCCAGGTGACGCCGCTGCGGTCCGTCGTGGACGCGGGCGACGCGGCGTTCCTCGCGCCGGGCCGAATGCCGTCACGGATCGCGGACGCCTGCCGGGCCTCGGGGCAGCCGGTGCCCGAGTCCCGCGCCGAGATCACCCGCTGCATCCTCGACTCCCTGGCGCTGGCGCACCGCCGGGCGATCGAGCGGGCGCAGTCCCTCGCCGGACATCCGGTCGACGTCGTGCACATCGTCGGCGGCGGCACCCGCAACGAACTGCTGTGCCGGCTCACCGCCGACGCCTGCGGGCTGCCGGTCGTGGCGGGCCCGGCGGAGGCGGCCGCGCTCGGCAACGTCCTCGTCCAGGCGCGTGCACACGGACTGGTGGGCGACCGTGCCGGGATGCGCGCTCTGGTGGCGCGCACCCAGCCGCTGCGCCGCTACGAGCCGCGGGGCGACACGGCGGCCTGGCGCGCGGCCGAGGCAAGGCTCGGCACACCGTGAGGCACCGAGGGTGAAACGCCCATGAAGCGGACACCGCCGCGTACCCTGCAACCGTCCATGACCGACCCCGAGGAGCCGCGATGCGTGTCGCCCTGTTCCTGACCTGTGTCAACGACACGCTGTATCCGGACACCGGCCGCGCCGTGGTGGATCTGCTGACCCGGCTGGGTGTCGACGTCGACTTCCCGATGGGGCAGACCTGTTGCGGCCAGGCGCACTACAACACCGGCTACCGCCATGAGGCCGAGCCGCTCGCCCGGCGTTTCGCCGAGGTGTTCGGCGAGTACGAGGCGATCGTGACGCCGTCCGGGTCGTGCGGGGCGATGGTGCGGGAGCTGTATCCGCGGATGGGTGAACGGGCCCGCGCGGAAGGGCGCGGCGACACCCTGGCCAGGACACTGGCTCCGGTCGTGCCGAGGACGTACGAGCTCACCGAGTTCCTGGTCGACGTCCTCGGTGTGACGGACGTCGGCGCGTACTACCCGCACACCGTGACCTATCACCCCACCTGTCACGGGCTGCGCGGTCTGGGGCTCGGCGACCGTCCCCTCCGACTGCTCAGGGCCGTCAGGGGACTTGAGCTGCGGGAGCTGCCCGGCGCCGAGGAGTGCTGCGGCTTCGGCGGCACCTTCGCCCTCAAGAACGCCGACGTCTCCGCGGCGATGGGGCTCGACAAGGTGCGCAACGCCGAGTCGACGGGCGCCGAGGTGCTGTGCGCCGCGGACAACTCGTGTCTGATGCACATCGGCGGCACGATGGGCCGCCTGAGGACGGGGATGCGGCCCGTGCACATCGCGGAGATCCTGGCGAGCACGGAAGCGGGCACGGAAACAGGCACCGAAGCCGGCACGGGAGCAGGCTCAGGCACGGTCGAGGACGCGGGCCCGGAAGCCCGCGGGAACACGAGGACGACAGAGGAGCCGAGCGCATGAGCGGAACGTTCGTGGGCATGCCGGCCTTCCCGAAGGCGGCGCACGAGGCCGTCAACAACCCGACCCTGCGCGGCAATCTGCGCCACGCCACCCACACCATCCGCACCAAGCGCGCCAAGGCCGTCGCCGAGGTCTCCGACTGGGCGGAACTGCGCGAGGCCGGCAAGCGGATCAAGGATCACACGCTCCGCCATCTCGACCGCTATCTGGTGCGGTTGGAGGAGTCGGTGACCGCGGCCGGTGGTGTCGTGCACTGGGCCGCCGACGCCGAGGAGGCCAACCGGATCGTCACGGCCCTGGTCAAGATGACCGGCGAGAGCGAGGTCGTGAAGGTCAAATCGATGGCCACGCAGGAGATCGGGCTCAACGAGGCCCTGGAGGCCGCGGGCATCCACGCGTACGAGACCGATCTCGCCGAACTCATCGTGCAGTTGGGCAAGGACCGGCCGTCGCACATCCTCGTCCCGGCGATCCACCGCAACCGCGGCGAGATCCGGGACATCTTCGCCCGCGAGATGGGCGAGTGGGGCCGCCCGGCGCCCGAGGGACTCACCGACACGCCCGCCGAGCTGGCCGAGGCGGCGCGACTGCATCTGCGCGAGAAGTTTCTGCGCGCCAAGGTCGGCATCTCCGGCGCCAACTTCATGGTCGCCGAGACCGGCACCATGGTCGTCGTGGAGTCGGAGGGCAACGGCCGGATGTGCCTGACGCTCCCCGAGACCCTGATCTCGGTCGTCGGCATCGAGAAGATCGTGCCGAGCTGGCGGGACCTGGAGGTGTTCCTGCAGACCCTGCCGCGCTCCTCGACGGCCGAGCGCATGAATCCGTACACCTCGATGTGGACGGGCACCACGGACGGGGACGGCCCCCAGACCTTCCATCTGGTCCTGCTGGACAACGGCCGCACGGACACGCTCGCCGACGAGGTCGGACGCCAGGCGCTGCGCTGCATCCGCTGCTCGGCGTGCCTCAACGTCTGCCCGGTGTACGAGCGGGCGGGCGGCCACGCCTACGGCTCGGTCTACCCGGGCCCGATCGGCGCGATCCTCAGTCCGCAGCTCCGGGGCACCGCGAGCGAGATCGACGCCTCCCTGCCGTTCGCCTCCTCGCTGTGCGGCGCCTGCTACGAGGTCTGTCCGGTCGCGATCGACATCCCCGAAGTCCTCGTCCATCTACGGGAACGGATCGCGCAGGGCGGGCGGGCGACCCGGGACGGCAACACGGTCGTACTGAAGCCGGCCAAGGGGCACGCCGCCGAGCGGGCGGCGATGCGCGCGGCGCGCTGGGCGTTCAGCCACCCCGGCGCGCTGGGCGCCGGGCAGCGGCTGGCCTCCCGGACCCGCCGCTTCCACCCGCGGACCCTGCCGGGCCCCGGCCGGGCGTGGAGCGGGACCCGTGATCTGCCCGCGGTCCCGGCGGAGTCGTTCCGCGAGTGGTGGCAACGTACGCGCGGCGGAAAGGACACGACGAAGTGAGCAGCAGCAGGGATCTGATCCTCGGCCGGGTGCGCCGGGCCCTCGCGGACGTCCCCCGGGCCGACACTCCCCCCGTGTCTGAACAGCCTGGGAGGGACTCCGCGTACGAGCGGGCCGTCGACCGGAGATATCTGCGCGAGCACGGTTCGCGGAGCGTCTCGGAGACGGTGGACCTGCTCGCGGAGAACCTGGCGGACTACCGGGCGATCGTGCACCGCGCCACCGAGGAGGAACTGCCGTACGTCGTCATGCGGCTGCTCGCCGCACGCGGATCCCGGTACGTGCTCGTGCCGCCGGGGCTACCGCCGCAGTGGATGTCGGCGGCGGATCCCACCCGGGTCCACGACCGTGCCGAGAGCACGCCCGGCGAGCTCGACGAGGTGGAGAGCGTGGTGACCGGCTGCGCCATCGCCGTCGCCGAGACCGGCACGATCGTCCTCGACGGCGGCCCCGCCCAGGGCCGCCGCCGGATCACCCTGATCCCGGACCACCACATCTGCGTCGTCCGGGTCCCCGGCCAGGTGGTGGCCTCCGTCCCCCAGGCCCTGGAACGCCTGGACCCGACACGCCCGTTGACCTGGATCTCGGGCCCGTCCGCCACCAGCGACATCGAACTGGACCGGGTGGAGGGGGTGCATGGTCCGCGCACTCTGGAGGTCGTGCTGGTGGGGGGAGCGTGACGGACGAGCCGCGCCGGGGGCGGCGCACCCCGCGCGACCCCCTTTCGTATCACCGGGATCATGGTGCCGCCCATGAACACCGAGCACCTCACCCGCCACGCCCGCGGATCAATCGCGGTGAGGACGATGCAATGAACAATGAGTGGGAATGACTGAAGAGAATACCGTCTGGCACGGGAGTTCCTGATGCTCTCGGCCCTGATCAGCGCCCGGGCCGAGTGGACAGCGACCCGGCACGAGTGTGCGAGTGCCTGGCCGGCGCCTTTGCTGCTTCTCCTAATACTCCAGCGACAGACAAGGCAGGACGGTATGACCGCTGACGAGACCGGCCGGGGCGAACCCGAGCCGCGGCAGGATCTAGTGCAGCGCTCGGCACCGTTCCTGCCCGCCGGCAGCGAGATCCGGCAGGTGTTCATCTGCCAGAGCGCGCCGAACTTCTGGTTCTTCGTCATCACTTATCTCACCGGCCTGACGATGTTCTGGAACAAGTACCGATGCTTGGCGGTCACCCGGAACGCCATCTACGTGTTGGACAGCAGCAAGCTGTCCGGCGGCGCCAGTCCACAGCGTCTGGCGGGCACGATGCCACGCCATACCCGACTTGGTCCGGTCTCCGGCCGATGGGGACAGGTGAACCTACTCGGCGAGCGTCATTGGGTCCACAAACGCTTCCACGACCAGATCGCCGCCGCAGACCGGGAGACCGGCTTCGCCCCATAGGCCACCTTGGACGGCGACCTGCTGTCATGGTCTGATGCGGCCGACGCGAGCTGCCGTGTCGACGGTCATGTATTTGGCTCTGCCCGCAGTTCCGTGAAGGCTCGCGACTGCCAGGTCAGATGGAGTTCTCGCGAATCAGCTCGATCCAGACCGGCTGAGGATCCTCAGCCGCGACTGCATGGTCGAGGCGTCGTGCGGCGTCCACGACAAGCTCCACGCATGCGTAGAGACGGTCGTAGTGGCGGACATGGTCCGCTTCTGAAGCCGTGTATGCAGGTTCCTCGACCTTCCGGAGGAGCTGGATCGCCGCGCTCCAGCGCCAGGCAGTCTCGACGTACTGGGCAACCGAGGAGCTCAAGAAGGAGACCGCTGGCTTGTGCAGGCCTGCATGGTATGGCCGGAGGACCTCTGGGATGTCGTCGACGGTGATCGGTGCGGGGCGAAGACCCAGGACACGGCCATCGCCGGGAACCACGCCGACGACGAAGCTGTCCTCGCTGGGCCCCCAGAATCCCAGGTCGTAGAGCTGCTGGCCGTCCTTGACCAGCCGGCGCTCGTGCTCGCCCGCCACGTTTGGCACTAGGACGGGATCCGGTCCGGCCTGCGGCCTGGGCGTGAAGAGCGGCAGTTGCGGCAGGCCCCACTTGCTCAGGGCAATCCGGTCGCCCTGGGGGATGTCCCACTCGTGAGCCACCCCGATGAACACTGGCCGATCCTCAGTGGTGACCAACCGCGCCAGCGGCTGCGGCAGCATGAACCGCAGTTCGTCCTCTACCGCCGCCCGCTTGTCTCCGTGCTCGTTCCTCACAAACTGCAGCATCTCCTGGCGCGCCAGCTCAACTCAAGATCGTTCACGAAATCGCGGTCAGAGCCAGGTATTTCCCCATCGCGAGCGTCAGCTTCCCCGCCCAGACGTTCGACCCGTCGTCACACCATCGTGGTCGTTTCTCGACTGACCAGGAGGGTGAGGCTAGGTCGGCTGGTCAGCCCCAGTCGGATGCCGACTGGTCGACTCGGCCGCCCTTGTGGGGTGTGGGGATGTAGTCGCGAGCACCGCCGGGCAGGGCGGCGACACACGCCGCCGAGCAGGCGCTGACCAGCAGGGGCAGTACGTCAGTGGCCACGCGCAGTGAGATCCACACCTGATGGAGTCCGCTCTGTTCGATCGGGCGGTCGCAGACACTGCAGCTGTGGATGGCAGTGGATCCCCGGCGCCGGGGATCCAGGTCTCCCGGATCGAGGTCCGTGACGGAGTCCGGGGAAGGCTGTAGCTGCGGGAACGGCGGTCGCAGCTTGTAGTTGCCGAACAACGCGCGCGTGCTCACCGTGCTGCGGGTCAGCTTCCGGCATCGGGTGATCTCGTAGGGGAACCAGTGCAGCCGGTAGGAGGTGTAGGGGGTGAACTCCTCCAGACTGGTCATGGCCCCGATCTCGGGCGGGATCCGGACCAGATTGCTGCCGTAGAGCACGAGGTGTCTGACCGCCGTCAGCTGGGCGATGCTCGGTGGCAGGGTGATGATCTGCCGCCGCTCTTCCGGGCTGAGCTCGGTCAGGGGGCGGAACTCTTCGCGCCCGTCGGCGGCGGCCTCGTCGATCAGCTCCAGCAGGTGGCGCCAGCCCGGAGCTGACGTGTCCTGCCGCTCAGCGTGAAATCCGACTCGGGCTCGCGGATGCGGCCTGGCCTGGTCGAAGCACGAGCACGCGTCCTGGCGGGGCCGCCGCTCCGGGGCCGGGTCCGATGTGTCGCCCCAGCGGTTCAGATTGAGCCTCGGCTCTGCCTCGTCCGTCATGGCGCCAAGATACGGAGGCCGCCCGAGGCCGTCTCAGGGTTATCGGGCGGGAGCACAGACGGCATCCATCGCCACGCTCGAACGTTTGGCCGGGGAACCTGACACTGCTGATGGGGAATTACGTGGAGTTCCACACTGCCGCGAGCACCGGATTCCGCATCGCCCGCAGCGGACCACGATTGGACTGGCTCACCGAATTCGCCGCCCGCCTGGCGGAGTTGCTCACCGAACGCCCGTAGGTCGTGATCTCGGTGGTGGGGGCTGGTGCGGGAATGGCTGCGGCCGCCGGTGATCATCGGTGTGTGAAGACAGAAGATCAGACAGTGGCCGCAGGTCGCAGCATGGACCCTGCCCGCGGCAGGAGACGTTCGAGGTCCTGATGAGCCGTATCGCGGGACGGTTCGTCCGGGTGGAACCACGGCGGCGGGCGCGGGCGTTCGTGCTCGGCTTGTTGTCGGACCTGCCGCGCAAGAACTGCCGGACGCTCGCCGAGCATTGCCGGGGACGCGACCCCGTACGGTCTGCAGCATCTGCTGTCGGGGGCCAAGTGGGACGCCGACGCAGTACGCGACGACATCCGTGGATTCGTCGTCGAGCAACTGCACGACGACACGGCAGTCCTGGTCGTCGACGAGACCGTGATCTCAAGAAGGGCGCCGCCACAGTGGGCGTGCAGCGCCAGTACACCGGCACCGCCGGACGCATCGAGAACAGCCAAGTCGCTGTCTATCTCGCCTACTCCACCAGGCGGGCCATCCGGCGATCGACCCGGAGCTGTACGTTCCGCGCTCCTGGACCGAGGATACGGCCCGCTGCCGGGCCGCCGGGATGCCCGACACCGTCGGCTTCACGACGAAACCCGCACTCGCCGCCCGCATGATCGGCCGCGCACTGGACGCCGGTGTTCCCGCTTCCTGGGTCGCCGGCGATGAGGTCTACGGAGGCAATCCGCACCTGCGAACCGAGCTGGAGAGACGCGAGATCGGCTACGTACTCGCCGTCGCCCGCGACCACCAGATCACCACCCGCGCGGGCAAGCTCCGCGCTGACGCCTGACGCGAGCGGCGGTGGGACCCCTCGGCCGTCGCTGGTCACTGGTCACTGGTCACTGGTCACTGGCAGCGAAATACAGCAACTCCAGTGACCGTCCCAGCCCGGCAACATCCGCGAAAGGCCGTAGCGCGGCCGGTATGACCGTTCGTGACGGTTCTACATAGAGCTACGGATCAGAAGGCGCCATGCCCGATACGGCGGGAATCCGCGGGAAGCGCCGGGCAGGGCTGTGGCGAGCCTCAGCTTGAGGGCGCGCGCTCGGGGCTGTCTCCGGGCCGTGCGAGGTCAACCAAGGCTGACCCGCAATGACAGAAGCCCACAGCATCTGAACTGATCGGAGCTGTGGGCTTCTTCGGCGTCGCTGGTCAGCTGAACCGGTGATCAGTACACCGGCTGGTGAGATCGCGCGGAAGGCTCAGGCGTGCGTCTGTTCGTCGGTGACCTGGCGACGGCCACCGTACGAGGTGACCAGTGCGTCAGCGACGGCCACCGCGTCTGCGTCGGCTACGTCCGCCGGATACTCCGGCAGGAGGTCGTCCCAGACGGGCATCCACGACCCATACAGCTGGGCCTGCCCCTCGGGCCGAGCGCAGAACCAGATGTGCAGGTGCGCAGCTCCGTCCCCGATCCGGTAGACGTGGGCTCGGGAGACATGCGGTAGTGCCTGAACATGGCGGACGATGTGAGTGGTGAGCACCCCGAGTTCGGCGGCCATTTCATCGGGCAGATCCGCCATGTCGTAGTGGTCTCGGGAGAACAGCATCAGCACCAAAGGCACGCCGACACCCGTGATCCTGGCCAGTCGCCAGCGTTCGTTGAACCAGACGCCTTCGTCTCGGGCGCGGCACGGGTCGCAGTTCGCCGGATCCTCGCCGTGCCGTTCCGGCTCGGGCAGGGTGGGCGGACGCAGCGGCGCGACGCGAAGTCCTTCAGGTTCGAACGGGCTTATCTCCCAGCTGGTCATCCGCGCCAACGGAAGCCGAAGCTCACCGTCCGCGGCCGCGCGTGCGTGGTCGTAGAACTCATCAGGTCGTAAGGCCATGACCGGAGACTAACGTGGCCCACGGGCGCCCTGTCCATGCCGGACGCGTGCCGGATCGTGCGGGGAGCCACGAGGGAACAGCGAGGAAGACGAGCGTGAGGACGAAGCAGATCAGGCTCACTGCCGTTGCAAGGCGCGGGACCTCGTGCGTGCGACGGAGGGGCTTCCACGTTGATCGTGGACACCGGTTGTCATGCAGCGATGGCCAGCGTAGTTGATCTCTTTTCGAAGGCGACCGGCACGAAATAGCCGATCGTGGAGTGCCTGCGCCAGTGGTTGTAGAAGCCGAGCCGGCGGAAGACCGTAAGCCGGGGGCCGGCTCGACGAACGAGCCGGCGCCACCGCGTCGGCCCGGAACTCCGCCGAGCACTTGTAGGTCCCCCTCGGGACTCCCTCCCTGGATTCAAGATCCAGTGTCGAGGTGTCCACGATCAAGGTGGAAGGCCACATCGCGTCTCCCCCGACAGGGCGACCCTCAGTATTCGGCCCCGCCCTCGACAAGTCGCCGCAGTGAGGGAAGCAGGGCGTCGATGTCCTGCCCGGTGCGGAAGGCGACGACCGTGGTGCCGGCTCCGCTCGTCGGCGAGCCGGCCGTCGGGAAGAGCGCGAGCACATCACGCATCGCCTCGTCCACCTCGCCGACCGGATCCGTGGTCTCCCCACGGAGCCAGCGGCGGAGCACGTGGTTGTGGGCCGCGACCACCGCGGCCGACATGAGTTCGGCCCTGAGTGACGCCGACTTGGCCTCGTCGCCCATCCAGTCCCCGATGAACTCACGGAACAGTCGCTGGTAGCGCGCCACACTGGCGATCTCGCGGTCGCGGAGGGCGGCCACCTTGCTGGTGAGCACGTACCGCCGGCGCGCGAGATCGCCCTCGTCGAGGTAGTGCAGCAGCACCAGGCGGACCGCGTCGGAGACGGCGACCAGGGCGGTGCTGTGACTCGAGGTCGCCAGCCTGTCCCTGATCAGGTCGAGGAGCCGGTCGTGGTCGGGGAAGATCACGTCTTCCTTGGACCGGTAGTGCCGGAAGAACGTCGTACGTCCCAGCCCGGCGCGTTCGGCGATGTCGTCGACGGTCGTCTGCTCGTATCCGCGCTCGTCGAAGAGCGCGAAGGCGGAGTCTGCGAGTCGGGACCGCGCGGATGGCTTGCTCATGATCGCCCATCTTTCCCCGTCTCGGCCTTCGGAGGCCACTTGCCTTCCTGAATGGTACTGCGTACCGTCGATCAGAGATTGAGTACCGAGGAGGTGCAGTGTGAGTTCCGTGGCCCGTGCCGGGCGACCTGCCAGTACAGCCGCTCCACGGCGGCTCGGCGCCGACGGAGCGGCACCGGCAACGTCCTGCCGCCGATGCGTGAAGCGCTGAGACTGCGGGCCACGGGCGGCGAGGTCTCCCCTGCCCTGCGCGACGTCCGGGGTGTGCACGTCCCCCTCGAAACCTTCTGACGAACGGGAAACATCACGCGTCATGAACGACATCGACATCCACACCACCGCGGGCAAGCTCGCGGATCTGCAGCGCCGCATCCAGGAAGCGACGCACGCCGGCTCGGAGCGCGCCGTCGAAAAGCAGCACGCCAAAGGCAAGTTGACGGCCCGTGAGCGCATCGAACTGCTGATGGACGACGGTTCCTTCGTCGAGTTCGACGAGTTCGCGCGGCACCGCTCGACCGACTTCGGCCTGGAGCACAACCGCCCCTACGGCGACGGTGTGGTCACCGGCTACGGCACCGTCGACGGCCGCCCGATCGCGGTGTTCTCCCAGGACTTCACCGTGTTCGGCGGCGCCCTCGGCGAGGTCTTCGGCCAGAAGATCATGAAGGCGATGGACTTCGCGCTCAAGACCGGCTGCCCGGTCATCGGCATCAACGACTCCGGCGGCGCCCGGATCCAGGAAGGCGTCAGCGCGCTGGGCATGTACGGCGAGATCTTCCGCCGCAACACCCACGCCTCCGGCGTCATCCCGCAGATCAGCCTGGTCGTCGGCCCGTGCGCGGGCGGCGCGGTCTACTCCCCGGCCATCACCGACTTCACGGTCATGGTCGACCAGACCTCGCACATGTTCATCACCGGCCCCGACGTCATCAAGACGGTCACCGGCGAGGACGTCGGCTTCGAGGAACTCGGCGGCGCCCGCACCCACAACGCCGTCTCCGGCGTCGCCCACCACATGGCGGGCGACGAGAAGGACGCCATCGAGTACGTCAAGCAGCTGCTGTCCTACCTGCCGTCCAACAACCTCAGCGAACCCCCGGTCTTCGCGGAGGAGGCGGACCTCGCCCTCACCGACGAGGACCGCGAGCTGGACACCATCGTGCCGGACAGCGCGAACCAGCCCTACGACATGCACACCGTCATCGAACACGTCCTGGACGACGCCGAGTTCTTCGAGACCCAGGCCCTGTTCGCCCCCAACATCCTCACCGGCTTCGGCCGCGTCGAGGGCCACCCGGTGGGCATCGTCGCCAACCAGCCGATGCAGTTCGCCGGCTGCCTGGACATCGACGCCAGCGAGAAGGCCGCCCGCTTCGTGCGCACCTGCGACGCCTTCAACGTGCCCGTCCTGACCTTCGTCGACGTCCCCGGCTTCCTGCCCGGCGTCGACCAGGAACACACCGGCATCATCCGCCGCGGCGCCAAACTGATCTACGCCTACGCCGAGGCCACCGTCCCGCTGATCACCATCATCACCCGCAAGGCCTTCGGCGGCGCCTACGACGTCATGGGCTCCAAACACCTGGGCGCCGACCTCAACCTCGCCTGGCCCACCGCCCAGATCGCCGTCATGGGCGCCCAGGGCGCCGTCAACATCCTGCACCGCCGCACCATCGCCGCCGCCGAGGACCAGGACGCCACCCGCGCCCGCCTCATCCAGGAGTACGAGGACACCCTCCTCAACCCCTACACCGCGGCCGAACGCGGCTACATCGACGCCGTCGTCATGCCCTCCCAGACCCGCGCCCACGTCGTCCGCGGCCTGCGCCAGCTCCGCACCAAACGGGCATCACTGCCCCCCAAGAAGCACGGAAACATCCCGCTGTGACGGCCACGACGCGTTCGGCCGTGGACCGCGCCCCCGCCACGGCGGCCACACCCGTGGCGAGCCCGCGACTGGTGATCAGGGCCGGCGCTCCCACGCCCGAGGAGCTGGCCGCCCTGGTCGCGGCCCTGGTGGTCAGCCGCCCGGCGGCCGCCGCCCCCGTCGCCCGCCGCCTCGACGGCTGGGCCTCACCCGAACATCGGCTGCGCACTCCGCATTCCCCCGGACCCGACGGCTGGCGAGCCTCGGCGCGTCATCGCTGATCATCCGAACGGAGACACCATGAACACCCCGCATCAGCACGACGAGAACACCCTGGAGCCCGCATGCTGAGGAAGATCCTCATCGCCAACCGTGGCGAAATCGCTGTCCGCGTGGCCCGGGCATGTCGGGACGCCGGGATCGCGAGCGTTGCCGTGTATGCGGAACCGGACCGGGACGCTCTGCATGTCCGTGCGGCGGACGAGGCGTTCGCGCTGGGCGGTGACACTCCGGCCTCCAGTTACCTGGACTTCGCCAAGGTGCTGCAGGCCGCCAAGGACTCGGGCGCGGATGCCATCCATCCGGGCTACGGCTTCCTTTCGGAGAACGCGGACTTCGCCCAGGCCGTCCTCGACGCCGGGCTGATCTGGATCGGCCCGCCGCCGCAGGCGATCCGCGACCTGGGTGACAAGGTCGCCGCCCGGCACATCGCGCAGCGCGCGGGCGCGCCGCTGGTGGCGGGTACCCCGGACCCGGTTGCGGGTGCGGAGGAGGTCGTCGCGTTCGCGGAGCAGCATGGTCTGCCGATCGCGATCAAGGCGGCGTTCGGTGGTGGCGGGCGTGGTCTGAAGGTGGCCCGGACGCTGCAGGAGGTGCCGGAGCTGTACGAGTCGGCGGTGCGTGAGGCGGTCGCGGCGTTCGGGCGCGGTGAGTGCTTCGTGGAGCGCTACCTGGACAAGCCCCGGCATGTGGAGACGCAGTGTCTGGCCGACTCCCACGGCAACGTGGTCGTCGTCTCGACGCGTGACTGTTCGCTGCAGCGGCGCCACCAGAAGCTGGTCGAGGAGGCCCCCGCGCCGTTCCTGTCGCCGGCGCAGGTGGACGAGTTGTACGCGTCGTCCAAGGCGATCCTGAAGGAGGCCGGCTACGTCGGCGCCGGCACGGTGGAGTTCCTGGTCGGCACGGACGGCACGATCTCCTTCCTGGAGGTCAACACCCGTCTGCAGGTCGAGCACCCGGTCACCGAGGAGGTCGCCGGTATCGACCTGGTCCGGGAGATGTTCCGTATCGCCGACGGTGAGGAACTGGGCTACGGCGATCCCGAACTGCGCGGGCACTCCATCGAGTTCCGTATCAACGGCGAGGACCCGGGCCGCGGCTTTCTGCCCGCTCCCGGCACGGTCACCGCGTTCGCGGCGCCGTCCGGCCCCGGGGTGCGTCTGGACGCGGGCGTCGAGTCCGGCTCGGTGATCGGCCCGGCCTGGGACTCGCTGCTCGCCAAGCTGATCGTCACCGGCGCCACCCGCGAGCAGGCCCTGCAGCGGGCCGCCCGCGCGCTGGCGGAGTTCCAGGTCGAGGGCATGGCGACCGCGATCCCCTTCCACCGCGCGGTGGTCACCGACCCGGCGTTCGCCCCCGAGCTGACCGGCTCGAAGGACCCGTTCACGGTCCACACCCGCTGGATCGAGACCGAGTTCGTCAACGAGATCAAGCCGTTCGCCGCCCCGGCCGACACCGACACCGACGACGAGCCCGGCCGCGAGACGGTGGTCGTCGAGGTCGGCGGCAAGCGCCTGGAGGTCTCGCTGCCCGTCTCGCTGGGCATGTCGCTGGCCCGCACCGGTCTGGCCGCCGGCGCCAAGCCCAAGCGCCGGGCCGCCAAGAAGTCCGGCCCGGCCGCCTCCGGCGACACCCTCGCCTCCCCGATGCAGGGCACCATCGTCAAGGTGGCCGTCGAGGAGGGCCAGGAGGTCAAGGAAGGCGACCTGATCGTCGTCCTGGAAGCCATGAAGATGGAACAGCCCCTGAACGCCCACCGCTCCGGCACCGTCAAGGGCCTCAGCGCCGAGGTCGGCGCCTCCGTCACCTCCGGCGCCCCCATCTGCGAGATCAAGGACTGACGAATCCGTGAATCTGAGGAATCCGCGGATCTGACGAATCCACGGGTCCGACGAATCCACGGACCTGTCGAACCCGTGGACCTGCCGAACGCTTCCGCCCGCCCGGAGACCGGGCGGGCGGAGACGTGGCGGCGGAGGACATCGGCGAGACGAGAGGTGCCGCGACCGTCGACGCTCCGCGCCGTGGTCGTACCATCGCGGCTCAGCGCACGCGCCCCCGTGGCTTCAGCGCGACCGGGGGCAGTTCCGGGGCGGGCAGGGGCGCGCCGTCGTAACCCTTGACCTCGCCGAATCGGCCGCCCTCGGCCCAGTCCCGGCGGGCCTGTTCGATGTCCGCCTGGGTGCGCCCGATGAAGTTCCACCACATGATCAGCTCCTCCTCGAACGGCTCGCCGCCCAGGAGCATGAGGCCCGCGTCCGTCGTGGCGCGCAGCGGAAGTTCCGTACGGCCGCAGCCGAGGTAGAGCATGGAGCCCGGGACCACCGGCACGCCGTCGACCTGGGCCTCGCCGGACATCACGAGGACGGCGTACTCGAAGTCGGGCTCCAGCGGCAGGCGGACGTCCGCGCCGCTCGCGAGGGCAAGGTCGGCGCCGACGATCGGCGTGTACGTCGTACCGGGCGAGGCCGTGCCGTCGAGCGTGCCCAGCAGGAGCGTGGCCCGCAGGCCGGGGGCGGTGACGACGGGCAGCTCGGCGTGGTGCTCGAAGTGCGGGTCGGTGTGCCGGTGGCTGTCCGGCAGCGCGACCCAGAGCTGCGCGCCGTGCAGCAGACGGGAGTGCGCGCGGGGGCTCTCCTCGGAATGGCTGATGGCGCGGCCCGAGGTCATGAGGCCGAGTTCGCGCGGGCGGATCGTCTGGAGGCTGCCCGTGGAGTCGCGGTGCAGCACCTCGCCCTCGTGCAGCCAGCTGACGGTCTGCAGGCCCATGTGCGGGTGCGGCGGGACCTGCATGCCGGGCTCGTCGGCGATGTCGTCGGGCCCGTAGTGATCGACGAAGCACCACGCGCCGACCATGCGCCGGCCCAGATTGGGCAGCAGACGGCGGACCTCGGTCGACTCGCCGAGCTTGACCCGGCGAGGGCTGAGGAGTTCGCGCACCGGCTCGGCCACCACGAACCCGCGGCCGCCGCAGGCGGCGGGAACCGCCTCCCGATCAAGATTGCTCATGGCCCACAACCTAGACCCGGCGGGGGCCGCTCGTCAGGCCATCGATACGTCCATCGAGGGGCACTTGGCTCAGAACCGGCGCGGCGCCCCGGGAGTCCGGCCCCCGGGTCCGTACGCCACGACCGGGCCGTTCGGGGGTCGAGGACGAGGTCCGCATATATAGTAGCCATGGACATAGTAACCATGTACTGTTTCTTGCATGAGTACAGCGAAGTCGGTCTCCGAGAACGCGACCCCCGGTTTCCTCGTCTGGCGCCTGTCGATGAAGTGGCGCGTCGCCGTGGACCGGGCGGTGGGCCCGCTGGGCCTGACGCACGCGCAGTACTCGCTGATCGCGTCGCTGTACAGCCTCAACCGGGGCGGGCGGCGGCCCAGTCAGCGCGAGCTGGCCGACCACACCGGACTCGAACCGCTCTACGTCTCGAAGCTGGCCCGCGCCCTGGAGACGGCCGGCCGCCTCGACCGCACCCGGGATCCGGCGGACCCCCGGGCGGTGCGGCTGACCCTCACCGACGACGGGCGCGAGATCGCCCTCCACGCCATCACCGTGGTCCAGGGCCTTCTGGAGCAGCTTCTCGAACCACTGGGCGGCCTCGGCGGCGAACGCACACGGGCGTTCAGCCGCGAGCTGGCCGTCCTGCTCGACGTACCACTCGATCCGCACACCGGAGCAGGGCCGCGTTCCGGCGCGGTTCCACCGTCGTCCGAAGAGTTCTCACCCGAGGAGTAGTCATGACCACCTCTGTTCCCCCTGTCAACGGCCAGGTCATCGGCCTCGCCCACTACGCGGGCCGGGCCGCCCTGGAGCGGGTGCTGGCCCGCAGCGGCACCACCTTCGAACAGTCGGTGGCCCTGCGCGCCGCGTCCGACAACGGCGGGACCGTCGAGCGGGCGCGGGTCGTGGGCCGGCTCACCGGCGGCCTGAAGATCGAGGAGTCGGCGGCCCGGCGGACCGTCGAGGAACTGACGGCGCTGGGGCTCCTGGAGGAGCAGGCGCCCGGACAGGTGTCCCTGACGGACGGCGGCCGGGAGCTGTTCGCGTCGATCCGCAGCGCGGGCGACGCGATCGCGGCCCGGGTGTACGCCGGGATCCCGGCCGAGGACCTGGCCACCGCCGGGCGCGTACTGGCCCTCGTGACGGAGCGGGCCAACGCGGAACTCGCCGACGCGTAAACGGCTCGGACCACTGCCGGGACCCCGGAGCCGCCATCTCGAACCACCTCGGACCCCCGCCAGCTCGTGGAATATTCAACCAACTGGCACGGTTGTGGCCCGTCGAAGGAGGTCAGTGGTGGACACGACGTACTACGACCACGGGACGGCCGCGGAGCGCTGGGAGCGGGCGCGGATGTTCTTCGAGGCCAAGGACTACGCCGCGGCGGCACGCGTGCTGGACGGACTGGTCGAGGAGGTACCGGAGCAGACAGGGCCCCGGCTGCTGCTGGCGCGTTCCTATTACCACTCGGCCCAACTGCGCCGTGCCGAAGCCGAGTTGCGCACCCTCGTGGAGCTCGATCCGGTCGAGCACTACGCCCGGCTGATGCTGGGACGCACACTCCAGCGCCTCGGCCGCCCCGACGAGGCCGCGCCGCACCTGCGGATCGCGTCCGCGCTCGGAGGCGACTTCGGACAAGCCTGATCCGGGCCTGATCCGGGCCTGATCCGGATCGGATCCGGATCGGATCCGGGCCGGCGGTCGCGGGTTCGGGGTTCCAGGTGGGAAGGCCGGTCGCCTCGGTGACCGGCCCTCCCGCGTGCTGTGCGGGTGGACGGCCGGGCCGGCACGTGACCGGAGCCACATGAGGAAAGTCGCGGGGCTCCCCCGTGCCGCCTCGATCGCCTCGGTCCGGCTTGGCATCCTGGCGCGATGGCATCCGAGCGAGACCGCAGCGCCCCCCGCACCACCCTGAGCGACATGGTCGAGGAACTCCTCGGCCACGAGGGTCCGTTGCCGATCGTCGCGGCCGGTGACCCCGTGCTGCGCCGGGGCACGGAGCCGTTCGACGGGCAGCTGGACCCGGCACTGCTGGCCCGGTTCGTGGCCGCCCTGCGCGCCACGATGCACGCGGCGCCGGGTGTCGGTCTCGCCGCGCCGCAGGTCGGCGTGCCGCTGCGGATCGCCGTCATCGAGGACCCGGCGCCGGTCTCGGACGAGGTGCGCCTCGTCCGCGGGCGGGAGCCGCAGCCGTTCCGGGTACTGGTCAATCCCTCGTACGAGGGGATCGGTCCGGGCCGGGCGGCGTTCTTCGAGGGCTGTCTGAGCGTGCCGGGCTGGCAGGCCGTGGTGGCCCGGCACACCGAGGTGCGGCTGACCGCGCTCGACGAACACGGGCGAGCGGTAGACGAGGTGTTCGGCGGCTGGCCCGCACGCATCGTCCAGCACGAGACGGACCACTTGGACGGCATGCTCTACCTCGACCGCGCGGAGCTGCGCTCACTGTCCTCGAACCAGGCGGCGGCGGAACTCTGGTCCCAGCCGACGCCGGAACGGGCGGCCGACGTTCTGGGCTTCACCCTGCCGCACTGATGCCGGCCCGGCCCCGGCGGCTCCGGGCATCACGGCCGGCCCTCGGGGTCCGGGCCCGGCCCTCGGTTCCACGTCCGGCTTCGGACGTCACCATCAGACCTGCGCTTCGGCTGCCGAGCTGACGGCCGGGATCCCCCGCCAGACGCTCGCCGCACCGCACCGGTGCCGCGCCGGGCCTCCCGGCGGAAAATCGCAGGCGCCCCGAGTCCGGCTCGGCTAGCCTGCGGGCATGTCCACGCCCCGCGTCTCTTAGCTCCAGGACCCGCTTCCACGCCACCCGTGTGTCCTTGAGCCGATTGACTTCTGGAGCGTTTTCCCATGATCACCGTTCGCGGTGTCGATGTGCGCGTCGGCGCGCGTCTGCTGCTTTCCGGCATCTCCTTCACCGTCTCCCCCGGCGACCGCATCGGCCTGGTCGGCCGTAACGGCTCCGGCAAGACCACCCTCCTGAGCACCCTCGCGGGGCTGCGTCGTCCCGCCGCCGGTTCCGTCTCCCGTACCGGGGCGGTCGGTCACCTCGCCCAGGACCCGGCCGCGGCGGACCCCGCGGTCACGGTCACCGCGCGGATCCTGTCGGCCCGGGGCCTCGACCGTGCCGTACGGGCCCTGCGGGCGGCCGAGACCGCGATGGCCGACGGATCCGACCGTGCGATGAACGCCTACGCGCGCGCCGAGGCCGAGTTCCAGGCGCGCGGCGGGTACGCGGCCGAGGCAGAGGCGGCCCGCGTCGCCGCCGGACTCGGTCTGCCGGCCCGGGTGATGGACCAGCCCGTCGGCACCCTGTCCGGCGGACAGCGACGACGGGTCGAACTCGCCCGCATCCTGTTCGCGGACGACGGCACCCTGCTCCTCGACGAGCCGACGAACCATCTGGACGCCGACTCGATCGCCTGGCTGCGCGGGTTCCTGGCAAGCCGTCAGACAGGGCTCGTTCTCATCAGTCACGACACCTCCCTGCTGGCCGACGTGGTCAACCGCGTCTTCCACCTGGACCCGCACCGCGCCACGCTCGACGTCCACAACACCGGCTGGGCGGCCTACCTCACCCGGCGCGACGCCGACGAGCGGCGCCGGACCCGGGAGCGCGCCAACGCCGAACGCAAGGCGGCGGCGCTGCACGCGCAGGCCGACAAGATGCGCGCGCACGTGGCGACGGCCGTGGCCGCCAGGAACATGGACCGCCGCGCCGACCGCCTGCTCGCCGGACTGGAACCGGTCCGGCGGGCGGAGAAGGTCGCCAGGATCCGGCTGCCCGAACCGGCCCCGTGCGGACGCGTACCGCTCGGCGCGGTCGCGCTGACCAAGTCGTACGGCGATCTGCGCGTCCTCGGCGGCGTCGACCTCGCCGTCGACCGGGGCAGCCGGCTGGTGATCCTCGGCCCGAACGGCTCGGGCAAGACCACGCTGCTGCGGCTGCTCGCCGGCCACGAGAGCCCGGACAGCGGGCGGGTCGTGCGCGGACACGGGCTGCGCCTCGGCTACTTCGCGCAGGAGCACGACACGCTGGACCCCGCCGGAACGGTCCGGGACCATCTCGCCGCCGCCGCGCCGCACCTCGGCGACGGGGAGGTCCGAGGGGTGCTCGGCTCGTTCCTGTTCACGGGCGACGACGCCGGCAAACGGGTCGGCGTCCTCTCCGGCGGAGAGAAGACCAGGCTCGCCCTGGCGGGGCTCGTCCACTCGGGCGCGAACGTACTCCTCCTGGACGAGCCCACCAACAACCTGGACCCCGCCTCCCGCGCCGAGGTCCTGGCGGCGGTGGCCACGTGTCCGGGCGCGCTCGTCATGGTCACCCACGACGAGGGAGCCGTCGACGCCCTGCGCCCGGACCGGGTGCTGCTGCTCCCGGACGCGGACGAGGACCTGTGGAGCGAGGAGTACCGGGAGCTGGTGTCCCTGGCCTGACGCGCCGCCGTCGGACGGCACACGGGCGGCACGCCGCACGGCGCGGCCGCCCGTGTGCCACGCCCGGCTCACGCGTCCCGGTACGCCTCCAGGAGCCTCAGCCAGACCTCGCTGACCGTCGGGTAGGACGGGACGGCGTGCCACAGGCGCTCGACCGGGACCTCGCCGACGACGGCGATGGTCGCGGAGTGGATGAGCTCGCCGACGCCGGGGCCGACCAGGGTGAGACCGAGGACGATCTCGCGGTCGAGGTCCACGACCATGCGGGCCTTGCCCCGGTAGCCGTCCGCGTACAGTCCGGCGCCGGCCACCGAGGCCATGTCGACGTCCACGGCCCGGACCCGGTGACCGGCCTGCTCCGCCTCGGCCAGGGAGAGGCCCACGGCCGCGGCCTCCGGGTCGGTGAAGACGCACTGCGGAACGGACGCGTGGTCGGCGGTGGCGGAGTGCGCGCCCCAGGGGTCCGTCTCCAGCAGCGGCACTCCCGCGGCACGGGCGGCGATGGCGGCACCCGCGATCCGGGCCTGGTACTTGCCCTGATGGGTGAGCAGCGCGCGGTGGTTGACGTCGCCGACCGCGTACAGCCATGCGCTGCCGATGACCCGGAGGCTGTCGTCGACCTCGATCCACTTGCCCGGCTCCAGGCCGACGGTGTCGAGGCCGATGTCGTCGGTGCGGGGCGCGCGGCCGGTCGCGAAGAGGATCTCGTCGGCCTCGATACGGTCGCCGGTGTCCGTGAGGGCGACCACCGTCGAGCCCTCGCGCGAGACGGCGGTCACCGAGGTGCCGGTGCGCACGTCCGCGCCCGCCTCGGTCAGTGCCTCGGCGACCAGTTCCCCGGCGAAGGGCTCCATGCGGGGCAGCAGGCCCTTGCCGCGCACCAGGAGGGTGACCTGGGAGCCGAGCGCCTGCCAGGCCGTGGCCATCTCGGCGGCGACGACACCGCCGCCCACCACGATCAGCCGGCCGGGCACGGTGTGCGCGCTGGTGGCCTCGCGGCTCGTCCATGGTTTGACCTGGGCGAGGCCCGGCAGGTCGGGGAGCTGGGCGCGGGTGCCGGTGCAGACCGCGACCGCGTGGCGGGCGGTCAGCAGGCGCCGTTCGCCGTCGGGTCCGTCGACCGTCACGGTGCGCGGTCCGGCGAGCCGGCCGTGTCCGCGGTGGAAGTCGGCTCCGATGCCGTCCAGCCAGGAGAGCTGGCCGTCGTCCTTCCAGTCGGAGGTGAACCAGTCGCGGTGGGCGAGCACCGCGGAGGCGTCGAGGGGGCCTTGTACGGCGGCGGCGAGGCCGGGGACGCGGCGGGCGTCGGCGCGGGCGATGGCCGGGCGGAGGAGGGCCTTGCTGGGCATGCACGCCCAGTACGAGCACTCTCCGCCGACCAGTTCGCTCTCCACGACCGCGGTGGAGAGGCCGGCGGCGCGTGCGCGGTCGGCGACGTTCTCCCCCACGGGTCCGGCACCGAGCACCACGACGTCGTACGCGATGGATTCCGTTTCCGTCATGAGGCCAGTCTGGTTGCTGGTGTGCGCCGTGGCCACACGGGTACGGGCCCGGAATAGGCCCCTGGTGGGTTGCGTTGTGCTGACCGGCATGACCCGGACATGAGGAAGAGGGAAATGGAATGAGCAGCACCGTTGAGCTCACCAAGGAGAACTTCGACCAGACGGTCACGGACAACGAGTTCGTCCTGATCGACTTTTGGGCGTCCTGGTGCGGGCCGTGCCGTCAGTTCGCCCCTGTCTACGAGAAGGCCGCCGAGGCCAATCCGGACCTGGTGTTCGCCAAGGTCGACACGGAGGCGCAGCCGGAGCTCGCGGCCGCGTTCGACATCCAGTCCATCCCGACCCTGATGATCGTCCGCGACCAGGTCGCGATCTTCGCCCAGCCCGGGGCGCTGCCCGCCGCCGCCCTGGAGGACGTCATCGGGCAGGCCCGGAAGCTGGACATGGACGAGGTCCGCAAGTCGGTCGCGGCCCAGCAGGCCGCGGCCAAGGAGCAGGGCACCGGCACCGAGCAGGCCGAGAACGCCGAGTAGGTCCTCGGCCCGCCGCGTCGCCGGCCCCCTGGAATCCGCCGGTTCCCCCTAGAAGGGGTAGCCGGCCACGTCCCCGCGCACCGTCGTCCATCGCAGGTCGGTGAAGGCGTCCAGGTTGGCCTCGCCGCCGAAGCGGGCGCCGGTGCCGGAGGCGGCGGTTCCGCCGAAGGGTGCGACGGCCTCGTCGTTGACGGTCTGGTCGTTGATGTGGGCGATGCCCGTCGGGATGCGCTCGGCGAGGTCCAGGCCGCGTGCGGTGTCCCGGGTGACGATGCCCAGGGAGAGGCCGTACGGTCCGGCGGAGGCCAGGGCCGCCGCCTCGTCGAGGGTGGTGAAGGAGCGGACCGGCGCTACCGGGCCGAAGACCTCCTCCGCGTACGCCGGGGTCGTGTCGTCGACTCCGGCGAGCACGGTGGGCCGGTAGAAGAGCCGGTCGTACGTGCCGCCCGCCGCGAGCTTCGCGCCGTTCGCGGTGCTGGACTCCACGAGCCCGTGGATCTTGGCGAGTTGGGCGTCGTCGATGATCGGTCCGAGGTGGATTTGTTCGCGGTGCGGGTCGCCGACGGCCAGCGAGTCGGCCTTCGCGGCGAGCCGTTCGACGTACTCCTCGTAGAGCGAGGCGTGGACCAGGTGGCGGCCGGTCGTCATGCAGATCTGGCCCTGGTGGAAGAACGAGCCCCAGGCCGCCGTGGAGATGACCGCTTCGATGTCGGCGTCCGCCAGGACGACCAGGGCGGAGTTCCCGCCCAACTCCAGGTGTGCGCGCTTGAGATGACGTCCCGCCGCCTCACCGACCGCGCGTCCAGCGGCGGTCGAGCCGGTGAAGGAGATGACCGGGACCAGGGGGTCGGCGACCAGGGCGCGGCCGGTCTCGGGGCCGCCGGGAAGGACCTGGAGCAGCCCGTCGGGAAGTCCCGCCTCGGCGAAGACGGCTCCGAGCGCGAGGCCGCCGCACACGGCCGTGCGCGGGTCCGGCTTCAGGACGACGCCGTTGCCGAGCGCGAGCGCCGGAGCCACCGAGCGGATCGAGAGGATCAGCGGTGCGTTGAAGGGCGCGATCACGCCCACGACGCCGGCCGGGACGCGGCGCGTGTACGACAGGCGCGGTGCCTCCGAGGGCAGGATCTGGCCCGTCGGGCGCGAGGCGAGTGCGGCCGCCTCGTAGCACTCCTGGGCGGCGACGTGCAGCTCGAAGTCCGCCTTGCCCGGGATGGAGCCGGACTCCCGCACGATCCAGTCGCGCAGCTCGTCGGCGTGCGCCGCGAAGAGGTCGCCCGCACGGCGCAGTACGGCGGCGCGGACGAAGTGCGGGGCCTTGGCCCACTCGGCCTGGGCGGCGCGGGCGGTCCGCGCGGCCGTCGCGACGTCCTCGGCGCCGGCGAGCGTGACGGCGGCGAGGCTCTCACCGGTGGCGGGTTCGGTGACGGTGTGCTCATCGCCCGAGAGCGGGCGGGACTGCCAGGTCGTGGGGTCGAGCAGTGGCATGTCGGCTCTCCGATCGTTCACTGATCACCAGCGGGACTCGGCGGACTCCTGCGGCCGGGGGCCGAGCGGAAGTCCCGTGTAGTTCGCGGCCAGTTCGGCGGCGGCGGAACGGGATGCCGTGATCCGGCGCAGTCGCGCGAGCTGCATCCGGCCGTCGAAGGCGTCCCCATTTGGTTGAGCGTGCAACATCGTAGTCATGTCGTACGAGAAGCGCGTGGCCTGCCACACTCGCTCAAGAGCGATCTGCGAGTACCGGTCCAGGAGTTCCGTCGATCCCGTACGGTGCAGCGCGGCGAACGCGTGCGCCAGGACCCGCACGTCCGCCACCGCGAGGTTGAGCCCCTTGGCGCCGGTCGGCGGCACGATGTGGGCGGCGTCCCCGGCCAGGAACAGCCGTCCGTGGCGCATCGGCTCGTGGACCCGACTGCGCATGGGAGTGACCGACTTGGCGGTCACGGGACCGCGTTCGAGCCGCCAGTCCCCGTCGACGGCGAAACGCGCGGCCAGTTCGTCCCAGACGCGCTCGTCGGGCCAGTCGTCGGCGTCGGTCCCGTTCGGGACCTGGAGGTACAGCCGGGACACCGACGGGGAGCGCATGCTGTGCAGGGCGAAGCCGGTGGCGCCCCGGGCGTAGACCAACTCCTCGCAGGAGGGCGGCACATCGGCGAGGATGCCGAGCCAGGAGTACGGGTAGTCGTGCGCGTACGTGCGGCCCGTACCGGCCGGGAACGCGGCGCGCGCGACGCCGTGGCCGCCGTCGCAGCCCACCACCCAGTCGCAGCGCAGCGTCCGCTCGCGCCCCTCCCGCACGAACCGCACGACGGGCGAGGCGCTCTCCGACCCCTCCACGGCGAGCGCCTCCGCCTCGAACAACAGGGGCGGCCCGTCCGCGAGTTGGAGAGCGACCAGATCCTTCACGATCTCCGTCTGGGCGTAGATCGTGACGGTCCTGCCGCCCGTGAGCCCGGGGAAGTCGAGGTGATGGCGCTCGCCCTCGAAGCGCAGCTCGATCCCGTGGTGGACCAGACCCTCGGCGTCCAGCCGCCCGCCCGCTCCGCACGCGCGCAGGGCGTCGACCGTGCCCTGCTCCAGCATGCCGGCCCGCTGGCGCCGCTCGACGTACGCGCGCGTCCTGCTCTCCAGGACGACACAGTCGATCCCCGCCCGGTGCAGCAGCCGGGCCAGCAGAAGTCCCGCCGGGCCCGCGCCGATGACGCCGACCGTGGTCCGCATGACGCGCCTCCGGTGTCCGATGCGGCCGGGGCCTGGCTCCGGCGCGGGGACCGGCCCCGTCGCGCACGGGGCCGGGCGAACAGGCTCGGTGTCACGAGACCGCGGAACCCGCCTGCTGCGGCACCAGCCTCTCTCAGCTCGACGCGCGGTGCACCACTCGCGCGCCCAGCACCTCGTGCGTCTCCGGCTCGGCGCCCGGTTCGCGGACCGCGCGGTCGACCAGTTCGGCGAGGTCGCGGCCGGAGGGCAGGTCGAGGTGCACGGTGCTCAGCCGGGGCCGGAGCAGCCGGCCGAGCATGAGGTCGTCGGCGCCGACGACGGCGGTCTCGTCCGGCACGGCGACGCCCTCGTCCTGAAGGGCGCGCATGAGGAGCATCGCGTACTCGTCGTTGTACCCGAAGACCGCGTCGAGGCCGAGCGAACGCCAGCGCGCCGCGAGCCGGGCCGCGGCCTCCTCCTCGTAGGCCAGCGGCAGCTCGGTGACCGTCGCGTCCGTGCCGCGCACAGCCCGCCGGACACCGTCGAGGCGGGGCCTGGAGAAGATCTCCAGGCCGCTCTCCTCGGGCATCACGACGCCGATGCGGCGGCGGCCGCCGGACAGCAGATGGACACCCGCGCAGTGGCCGACCCGGTCGTGGTTCATGAGCAGCGCGTGGGCTCCCTCGACCCGTTCGGGGCCCAGGGTGACCACGGCGCGGGCGCCGGCCCGCTTCAGGACCGCCACGCCCGGCGGACCGAGTCCGCTGCCCGGCACCAGGACGGCGACCGGGCGCAGCTCGGCCCAGGCGCGGGCGGCCTCGTCGCCGTGCAGCCCGACACTGCCGTACTGCACGACGGTGTAGTCGAGCCGGCCGAGCGCGGACTGGAGTTCGGCGAAGAACTGATGGTAGAGCGGGCCCACGGGGGCGGTCGGGGCGGGCATCAGGACCATACGGCTGTGACCGGCGCGCAGGCTGCGGGCGGCCGCGTGCGGAACGTACCCGAGTTCCTCCGCGGCCTCGCGGACCCGGCGCCGGGTGGGGTCGCTGATCCGGACGGCGCTGGTGTTGTTCAGGACGTACGAGACGGTCGCGCGCGAGACACCGGCGAGGCGTGCCACGTCGGCACTGGTCGGTACGGGTCGTCGTGCGGGCGCCGGCTGGACGGCGGACTGCTTCGGTATCTGCACCATGACGCGACGCATCCTTGCAGAGGGCCCGGACACCACCTCGCGCCGGGGCACCCGATCGGCCTCCCGTTTTACGGAACTCCCGCCTCCGTAAAGGGGGTTGACTGCCCAGTACCGCCACGCCGACCCAGAGGTTACCGTTCAGTAGACGATCGCTTCGGAGGTGACCGGGATGGCTCCCGACCGTGCCCCAGGACTGACGGAGAGCGCGCGTGCGCTGGCCGCGGGCGAGGTGAGTTCGCGCGAGCTGGTCGAGCGGGCGCTCGCCCGGATCGAGGCGGCCCGGTCCACGGTGAACGCCTTCCGGCTGGTGCGCGCCGAGGCCGCGCTCGCGGAGGCCGACGCGGCGGACGCGGAGCTGGCCGCGGGCGGGCGGAGGCCGCTGCTCGGAGTGCCGGTCGCGGTCAAGGACGACATGGACGTGGCGGGCCAGCCGACCGCGTTCGGCTGCCCGGGGGAGTTCCCGCCGGTGTCCGAGGACGGCGAGGCGGTCCGCCGGCTGCGCCTGGCCGGGGCCGTCGTGGTCGGCAAGACCAACACCTGCGAGCTGGGCCAGTGGCCCTTCACGGAGGGCCCCGCCTTCGGCGCGACCCGCAATCCCTGGCACCACGGGCACACCCCGGGCGGCTCGTCCGGGGGCTCCGCGGCCGCCGTGGCCGCGGGCCTGGTGCCCGCGGCGCTGGGCTCGGACGGGGCGGGCTCGGTACGCATCCCGGCCGCCTGGACCCATCTGGTCGGCATCAAGCCGCAGCGCGGCCGGATCTCGACCTGGCCGCGCCCGGAGTCCTTCCACGGCATCACGGTCAACGGCACGCTCGCCCGCACGGTCGCGGACGCGGCCCTGCTGCTGGACGCGGCGAGCGGCAGCCACGCGGGCGATCTGCACCGGCCCGCCGCGCTGCGCGTCCACGACGCCGTGGGCCGTGACCCGGGCCGGCTGCGTATCGCGCTGTCGCTGAAACCGCCCTTCACCGCGCTGCCCGCGCGGCTCGACCCCGCCGTACGGGCGAAGGTCCTCGCCCTCGCGGAGCGGCTCGCCGCGCTCGGGCACACGGTGGAGGAGGCCGATCCGCGCTACGGGCGGATCGGGCTCACCTTCGTCCCGCGCGCCACGGCCGGCATCGCGGAACACGTACGCGACGTGCCGTTCCCCGAGCTGCTCGACCGGCGCACCCACGGCGCGGCTCGCCTCGGCCGGCTGCTCGGCGGCGCGCCGCTGCGGGCGGCCCGCCGGGCCGAGGCCACGCTGCAACGGCGCGTCGGCGCGCTGTTCGACACCTACGACGTGGTGCTCGCGCCGACGACCGCCGCTCCCCCGCCGCCCGTCGGCGCGATGCTCGGCCTGAGCGGTCTGCGCACCGACCGCGCCATGATCGCGGCCTGTCCCTACGCCTGGCCGTGGAACATCCTCGGCTGGCCGGGCGTCAACGTCCCCGCGGGCTTCGTCGGCGAAGGCCTCCCGGTCGGCGCGCAGTTGCTCGGCCCGGCAAACAGCGAGCCGCTGCTGGTGTCGCTGGCCGCGCAACTGGAGGCGGACCTGCGCTGGCACGAATGGTGGCCTTCGTACGAAGCCGTCGCGGACTCCCCGGCCGCGTAGGCGAGTTCCGGCTCTACCCTGTGCCCATGGACGATGCCTCGATGGTCGGTTTGATGGGACGGGTCACCGGCACGGTCGGACCCGGGCTCGTCGGTGAGGTGATCGTCAAGGTGCGCGGCGGCGCCGAGCACTTCCTCGCGTACCCGGCCGCGCCGCAGGACCGTATCGAGCGGGGCACGGTGGTGATGGTGGTGGAGTACCTGCCGCCGCGCACGGTGTACGTCTCGGCCGCGTACGACGGCTGAGAGCGCTCCGCCGCCTACTTGCGGCCCTGCGGCCGCCAGCGGCCCCTGTCCGGCCCGCGGCGCCACCGGCGACCCCGCGGAGTCCGTCGAACGGCGCCCGAACGGCCCGGCGAACTCGCTTCTGCCGTACGACAGTTGAGCTGCCCTCGTCCCAGGTGAGAACCGTATGCGTCAAGAACGCAACAAGGATTCGCGCACCTCTGTATTCCGGTGTTGGCGAGGAGCACACTCCCGTTCGTTCGGTGCCGAAAGGGCACCATCAAAAGGGGGCGTATGCCGATGGTTGTCGGCGTCGTGGCGGGGGCGGTTGTCCTCGCACTGGTCATCTTCGTTGTGATCTTCAAGCTTATGTGGCGTGTTGCGGAGCCCAACGAAGCGCTGATCATCTCCGGTTCGAAGCATCGGACCGAAGGTCTCGAAGACGGCATGGGATTCCGCATCGTGACGGGGCGCGGCACGCTGGTACTCCCCGGTGTGCAGGCGGTGCGGAAGATCTCGCTCGACCTCAACGAGACCGAGCTGCACGTGGACTGCGTGACCACCCAGGGCATTCCGCTGAGGGTGCGAGGCGTGGTCATCTTCAAGGTGGGCGACGACTTCGTGTCGATCGCCAACGCGGGGCGTCGCTTCCTCGACCAGCAGAAGATGATGGCCGAGCGGGTGCACAACGTGTTCGCCGGTCATCTGCGGTCCATCGTCGGCGGGTTGACCGTCGAGGACATGATCCGCGACCGGGAGAAGCTGACCGGCCAGACCCGAGCCGCTTGCGGCACGGAGATGGAGAAGCTCGGTCTGATCGTCGACTCGCTGCAGATCCACGAGATCGAGGACCCGACCGGGTACATCAAGAACCTCGCGATGCCGCACGCCGCCGCCGTGCAGCGGGACGCGCGCATCGCGCAGGCGGAGGCGAACCGTCTCGCCACCGAGGCCGAGCAGAAGGCCGCGGCCCGGATGTCGGAGGCGACCCGGGACAGCGAGATCCAGCAGGCCGGTTACCAGGCCGAGCGGGACAAGGCGGCGGCGACGGCCCAGATGGCCGGCCCGCTCGCGGCGGCCGCCGCCCAGCAGGATGTCGTCGTCCAGGAGACACGCGTCGCCGAACTGGAGGCGCACCGCCGCGAGCAGCAGCTCCAGGCGGACGTCCGCAAGCCGGCGGACGCCCGGGCGTACGAGATCCGGGCGCGGGCCGAGGCCGAGCGTGACGCGCGGATCTCGGCGGCGCAGGCCAAGGCCAGGGAGACCGAACTCGCCGCCGCGGCGGAGGCGACCCGGGTCAAGACGGCCGCCAACGCCGAGGCCGAGGCGACCAAGGCACGGGGTGCGGCCGCCGCGACGGCGACCCGCGCCACCGGTGAGGCCGAGGCCGCGGCCGCGCAGGCCAAGGGCCTCGCGGCGGCCGCGGCGACCCGGGCCCAGGGTCTCGCGGAGGCGGAGGCCATCCAGGCCCGCGCCGCCGCGCTCGCCGAGAACCAGGAAGCGGTCGTCGCCCAGCAACTCGCCGAGAACTGGCCGGAGATCGTCCAGGCGGGCGCGAGCGCGTTCGGCAACGTGGATCACATGGTGCTGCTCAACGGCGCCGACGGCATGTCGGACCTGTTCGCCAAGGCGCTCACCATGGGCGGCACCGGCCTGGGCCTGGCACGCCAGTTGCTCTCCTCGATGAACCCGGAGGGGAGCCCGGCCAAGCACCCGACCGCGGAACTCAACGGGGTCGCGGCTCCGGTCAGCGAGAAGGTGCCCGTGGAGAAGGACGAGGGGTGAGGCCGGCGCGCTGAGGGGCACAGGCACCAGGGGTTCCGGTCAGCAGGGTCCGGGCGTACGGGAGTTGGGCCACAGCCCCCGTACGCCCGCGCCGTTCCACCGGCTCGCCGGTCGCCGTACGGCAGAAGAGGTGCGGGGAGTCGGCCCGCGCCCTCCGGCACGCGCGAAGCCGTCCGGCTCCGGACCCGCCCGCCCCGACCTGGCAGGCACGTTCTACGGTGGCCCGCGTGACTGCCTTTACCGATGACACCGAAGAAGACGTCCCCGGCCGCTACGGCCCGTCCGCGACCACCGAGGCCGAGCCCCGCAAGGTCGGCCCCGTGAAGACCGAGTACTCCCCCGCCCACGACGGCGACCCCGATCCCGGTGAGATCGTCTGGACGTGGGTGCCCTTCGAGGAGAACGACGGCCGGGGCAAGGACCGCCCGGTGCTGGTCGTGGCCCGGGAGGTCGCGGGCACGCTGCTCGCCGTCCAGCTCTCCAGCAAGGCGCACAACGGCGACCGCGAGTGGGTGGCGATCGGCAGCGGTCCGTGGGACCGGACCGGGCGCGACTCCTGGGTGAACGTGGACCGCGTGCTGCGACTGCACGAGGACGGGATGCGGCGGGAGGCGTGCGCGCTGGACCGGATGCGTTTCAATTCCGTGGTCCACCGGCTGCGGGAGCGGTACGGCTGGCGCTGAGCCCCGCCCGTTGACGGCGGCGCGGGCCGCCGTCAGCCGGAGCTCCGCCTCCTCCGGGTGCCCGGGCCCCGCCTCCGCGGGCGGCGAGGCCCGGGAAGCGAGGCTCGGGGGGCGGCGAGCGAGGGCCCGGACCGCCAGGCGGCGCGGGCAGCCGGGTGCCGGGGCTCCGCCTCTCCCAGGTGCCGGGGCTCCGCCTCCGCGGGGCGGCGAGGCACGCGCCGCGAGGGTCGGGGGACACCGGGCGAGCGGCCCGGACCGCCAGGCGGCGCGGGCAGCAGAGCGTGGGTGCGTAGGCGGCGCCGGGCGCGAGGGCGTCGGCCGGGCGCGGGGCTCGGGTCCTCAGGTCTGGGTGCCGGGCAGCGGGGCGCGCCGCACGGGCCGCGAGGTGCCCGGACCGGCGTGAGTGCGGGCCTTCACGCTCCCAGGAGCTCGGATGCGAACACCCGGTCGAACGCCTGGCGTGTGGTCCGGCCCGGTGTGCGGTCCAGGATGCCGAACACCACCTGGTCGAAGTACCCCTCCAGGCGGCCTCCGGCCAGCACTCCGCGGAAGGCCCGCGCCACCTGCTCGGGATCGTTCCGGAAGACCCCGCAGCCCCAGGCTCCGAGAACCAGGCGGCGGTAGCCGTGCGCGGCGGCCGTCTCCAGGACGCGTTCGGCACGGATCGCCAGCGCGCCCGGCAGGTCGGCCGCCCGCCCCGGGGCGGTCCGCAGGACGACTCCGGCGTTCGGGGCCGCCGCGGTCAGGAAACCGGCCGGGAACGGCTCGTCGAGGAGCCGGCCGCGGTCGTCCCGGAACACCGGTACGCCGGGAGAGTGAATGACACGGTCCGTGTAGAACGCGTCACGGTGGGCGCGGTGATGGTCGTAGAAACCCCGGGCCCGCAGCAGACAGGTGTACAGCGCGGAGGCCCGGCACAGGGCCTCTTCCTGGGCCTGCGCACCGTTCAGATAGCCGCCGCCGGGATTGCGCGCCGAGGAGAAGTTCAGCACGGCGACCGGATCCCCGCCCCCGGAGACCAGCCGGCGGGCCGCCTCCAGGCTGCTCTCGCCGGTGACCTCGAAGGAGGTCACGACCGGCGTCACCGACGGTATCTCCACCGGTTCCGGTCCGTGCATCAGTGTCCCGTCCCGCGCCGCCTCGACCGCGGCGGCGACGGACACCGCGTCCCCGGAGGGACCGCGGTAGCCGCCGGCCGCCACGATCTCCTCGGTCTCCCGGGCGATCGCACGCAGGCGCGCGCTCATGGCGCCACCCCCGTACGCGCCACGGGCGCGGCCTGCTTACGCTCCCCCGTCGTGCCCATGAACGCATCGTGAGCGATGCTGGTCGTGCGGCGCAACAGAGTTTCGCGGCCCCTCACAAGAGTGCTTCCCGGTCCCCAAAGAAATGATTTGCACCCTTGTGCGAACCGCCGAGAGGGTCTTGGGTGGAACGGTCATTGTCGGTCCGGCCCACCAGACCCCGGGCCGGCGGCATGGTGGAATCTCAGGAGGATCCCGACATGTCCGATTCGGTGAGTGACTGTACGGAGCGACGACGCTCCCATGTCACCGAGGCCGAGGTGGAAGCACTGGTCCGTGGCATCTGCTTCAAGACCGGTCCGCCCCGCCTCCTCGGTGTCGAGGTGGAATGGCTCGTCCACGAGCTGCGCGGGCCCCGGCTCCGCGTGACACCCGAACGACTCGAAGCGGCCTATGCCGCGCTGCGGACCCTGCCCCTGCGTTCGGCGCTCACCGTCGAACCCGGTGGACAGCTGGAGCTCAGCTCCGCCCCCGCCGGCTCCCTGATGGAGTGCGTGGGATCCGTCTCGGCCGACCTCGACGCCGTACGCGCCACCTTGCGCGAGGCGGGCCTCGGCCTCAGTGGTTTCGGCCAGGATCCCTGGAACCCCCCGAGCCGCTATCTCCATGAGCCCAGGTACGACGCCATGGAGCGTTATCTCGACCGCGCGGGTCCCGAGGGCCGCGCCATGATGTGCACCTCGGCCTCGGTCCAGGTGTGCGTGGACGCCGGGTACGAGGAGCCGGGCCCGCTCGGGCACGGGCGCCGCTGGTGGCTGGCCCACCAGCTCGGCGCGGTCCTGGTCGCCGCGTTCGCCCACTCGCCGATGGCCCGCGGACGGCACACGGGCTGGCGGTCCACCCGCCAGTCCCTGTGGGCGTCGATGGACCCCGGACGCACCGACGCACCGCCCCTGGACGGCGATCCCCGCGCGGCCTGGGCACGGCGCGTGCTGGACGCGCCGGTGATGTGCGTACGGGCACCCGAGGGTCCCTGGGAGGTCCCGGAGGCGCTCAGTTTCCGGGACTGGACGCGGTCCGCCGCGCCACCGGACCGGGAGGACCTCGCCTACCACATGACCACGCTGTTCCCGCCGGTCCGGCCGCGCGGTCATCTGGAGCTCCGCATGATCGACGCGCAGCCGGGCGAGGACGGCTGGATCGTGCCGCTCGCGGTGACGGCGGCGCTGTTCGACGACCGGGACGCCGCCGAGACCGCCTACCGGACCGTCAAGCCTCTCGCGGAGCGGGCCGGACCGGCACCGGCGCCGCGCAACCCGCTGTGGCAGGACGCGGCGCGGTTCGGCCTCGCCGATCCGGAGCTGCGCGAGGCCGCGGCGGTCTGTTTCGCGGCGGCGTCGGAGGCGCTGCCCCGGCTCGGCGCCACCTCCGAAGTGCTCGACGCGGTGGCCGAGTTCACCGAACGCTACGTGGCCCGGGGCCGCTGCCCCGCCGACGACCTGGTCGGTGCGGCCGCGTCACACCACGACGGCCGGCCCGGGCGGCGCCCGGCCGGCCCCCGCCAGGGCCTGTCCGACGGGAAGGACATGAACACATGACCGGCACGACCGCTTCCGACACGACCGCTTCCGGTCCGCGCACGGATCCGGAGTCGCTCCGGCAGCGCGCGCTGGACGCGCTCACCACCGCCCGCGACCGCACCGCCCTGCTCACCTCCTGCGTGGAGGACCCCGATCTGACCGCGCAGCACTCGCCGTTGATGTCCCCGCTCGTCTGGGACCTCGCGCACATCGGCAACCAGGAGGAACTGTGGCTGCTGCGGGCGGTCGCCGGGCGCGAGGCGATGCGGCCCGAGATAGACGGGCTCTACGACGCGTTCGAGCACGCACGCTCCGAACGGCCCTCCCTGCCGCTGCTGCCGCCCGCCGAAGCCCGTACGTACGCGGCCGAGGTGCGCGGCCGGGCGCTGGACGTCCTGGAGAGAGCCCCGTTCGAGGGCGCCCGGCTGACCGAGTCGGGCTTCGCGTTCGGCATGATCGCGCAGCACGAACAGCAGCACGACGAGACCATGCTGATCACCCATCAGCTCCGCCGGGGGCCCGCCGCCCTCACGGCACCCGACCCCGAGCCCGCCGCGCCGTTCACCGGACCCGCCGAAGTCCTGGTGCCCGGGGGGCCGTTCGTGATGGGCACCTCCACCGAACCGTGGGCGCTCGACAACGAGCGCCCCGCGCACCGGCGCACGGTCCCGTCGTTCTTCATCGACACCACTCCGGTCACCAACGCCGCCTACCAGGCCTTCATCGAGGACGGCGGCTACGGCGAGGAGCGCTGGTGGACTCCCGCGGGCTGGGACCACATCCGCGCGCACGGCATCGAGGCGCCGCTGTTCTGGCGGCGCGAGGGAGGTCAGTGGCTGCGGCGCCGTTTCGGGGTGACGGAGGCCGTGCCGCCCCAGGAGCCGGTGCTGCACGTGTGCTGGTACGAGGCCGACGCGTACGCGCGCTGGGCGGGGCGGCGGCTGCCCACCGAGGCCGAGTGGGAGAAGGCGGCCCGCCACGACCCGGTGTCCGGTCGCTCCACGCGCTACCCGTGGGGCGACGAGGACCCCACGCCGGTCCACGCCAATCTGGGCCAGCGCCATCTGCGCCCGGCCCCGGCGGGCAGCTATCCGGCGGGCGCCTCGCCGCTCGGTGTACGGCAGTTGATCGGCGATGTGTGGGAGTGGACGTCGAGCGATCTGGAGCCCTACCCCGGGTTCGTCGCGTTCCCCTACCGGGAGTACTCGGAGGTGTTCTTCGGCCCTGAGTACAAGGTGCTGCGCGGCGGCTCCTTCGCCGTGGACAAGGTGGCCTGCCGGGGCACGTTCCGCAACTGGGACCATCCGATCCGGCGGCAGATCTTCTGCGGGTTCCGCACGGCCCGCGGCGAGGACGCCTGATGTGCCGTCATCTGGCGTTCCTGGGAAGCGAGGAGAGGCTCGGCGCGCTCCTCGTGACACCGGAGCACAGCCTGTACCGGCAGTCGTGGGCGCCCCGGAGCCAGCGCTACGGGACCGTCAACGCCGATGGTTTCGGGGTGGGTTGGTACGCCGAGGGGGACCCGGCGCCGGCCCGCTACCGGCGCGCCGGTCCGATCTGGGGCGACCAGTCGTTCGCGGACCTGGCCCGGGTGATCGGGACACGCGCGTTGCTCGCCGCGGTGCGGGACGCGACCGTGGCGGGCGCGGACGGGGAGGCCGCGGCGGCGCCGTACACCGCGGGCCCCTGGCTGTTCAGCCACAACGGCGCCGTCCGCGGCTGGCCCGACACCCTCGCCCCGCTCGTGGCGGGCCTGCCTCCGGCCGAGTTGCTGTCACTGGAGGCCCGGTGCGACTCGGCGTTCGTGTGGGCCCTGGTCCTGCGCCGGCTGCTCGCCGGCGACGAGGAGGGCCAGGCACTGGCCGACACCGTCCTGGAGGTCGCCGAGGCGGCCCCCGGGTCCCGGCTCAACCTGCTGCTCACCAACGGCGGGACGATCACCGCGACCGCCTGGGGCGACACCCTCTGGTACCTGACCGAGCCCGGCCGCCGCACCGTCGTGGCCTCCGAGCCGTACGACGACGACCCGCTGTGGCGGGAGGTCCCCGACCGCACCCTTCTCACCGCGAACCGCACCGAGGTACTGCTCACCCCGCTCAAGGACATGAGCGACGACATGGCATCCGCACAGCACAAGGAGCCCCGTACGTGAGTCCGTTCCTGTTGACCCGCACCCTTCCCGAGGACGCCACGGACGCGGCACTGCGCGCCGATGTCCTGCTCGGCCTCGGACACCTGCCCAAGACCCTGCCGCCGAAGTGGTTCTACGACGCCCACGGCAGCGCGCTGTTCGAGAAGATCACCGAACTCCCCGAGTACTACCCGACGCGCGCGGAACGCGAGATCCTGCTGGCGCGGGCCGCCGAGATCGCCGCGGCGAGCGGTGCGCGCACGCTCGTCGAGCTGGGTTCGGGATCTTCGGAGAAGACCCGCCATCTGCTCGACGCGATGCCGGACCTGCACACGTACGTGCCCGTGGACGTCAGTGAGAGCGCGCTCACCCAGGCCGGTCACGCGCTGATCGCCGAGCGGCCCGGCCTGAACGTCCACGCGATGATCGCCGACTTCACCGGCGGTCTCGCGCTCCCGGCCACCCCCGGGCCGCGGCTCGTGGCCTTTCTCGGCGGCACGATCGGCAATCTGCTGCCCGCCGAGCGCGCGACGTTCCTGGCGTCCGTACGGTCACTGCTGTCGCCCGGCGACGCCCTGCTGCTCGGCACCGACCTGGTCAAGGACGCGTCGGTGCTCGTCACCGCCTACGACGACGCGGCCGGGGTCACGGCGGCGTTCAACAAGAACGTGCTGAGCGTCGTCAACCGCGAACTCGGTGCCGACTTCGACCTCGACGCGTTCGATCACGTGGCGCTGTGGGACCCCGAGAACGAGTGGATCGAGATGCGGCTGCGCTCGCGCGTCACGCAGACCGTGAAGGTCCCGGCACTGGATCTGGCGGTCCACCTCACGGAAGGCGAGGAGATCCGCACCGAGATCTCGGCGAAGTTCCGCCAGGACGGTGTCCGCGGTGAACTGGCCGCGGCGGGCTTCGGTCTGTCCCACTGGTGGACGGACGCGGAGGGCCGGTTCGCGCTGTCGCTGAGCGAGGCGGTGGAGAACTCGCCGTAAGGCTGCGCCTTCCCGCGCCTTCCCGCGCCTCCCGGAAAAGGAACCTGCTCCCACGTCGACCACGGCCGAGCCCGGATCCCCGGCCGGCAGGTCCCGCGGGACCGCCCGGCCCAGGCTGCACAACGGGGCCTGGGCCGGGGCCGCCGGCCCCGGCCCACGACTCGTCCTCCGGCCACGAACCGGCCGTCCATCCCGGCCTGACCAGCCTCGACGGAATCGCTGTTCTGGTCGAGATCGGTATGCTCGCGCCCGTGCCCGCGTCCTCCGGCCGGCCGGTCCCGGCCCGGGCACGCGCCCGGAACGACGTCGACGGATGAGCGAGAAGACAGTGTTCGAGTACGAGAAGGACGGCGCGGCCATCTACCGCGAGTCCTTTGCCACCATCCGCGCGGAAGCGGATCTCGCGGCCCTGCCCGCCGATGTCAGCCAGGTCGCGGTCCGGATGATCCACGCCTGCGGCATGGTGGACCTCGTCCGCGACCTCGCCTACACACCCCGCGTGGTGGCCCGCGCCCGCGAAGCCCTGCGTTCGGGCGCGCCCGTCCTGTGTGACGTCTCCATGGTCGCGAGCGGGATCACGCGCAAACGGCTGCCCGCGGACAACGACGTGATCTGCACGCTCTCCGACCCGTCGGTGCCGGACCTGGCGGCGGAACTGGGCACCACGCGCAGCGCGGCCGCCCTGGAGCTGTGGCGCGACCGCCTGGACGGCGCCGTGGTGGCCGTAGGCAACGCTCCCACCGCGCTGTTCCGCCTCCTGGAGATGATCGAGGAGGGCGCGCCGCGCCCCGCCGCGGTCATCGGCGTGCCCGTCGGCTTCGTCGGCGCCGCCGAGTCGAAGCAGGCTCTGAACGAACACCCCTCCGGCCTCGACCACTTGGTCGTACGGGGCCGCAGGGGCGGCAGCGCCATGGCAGCGGCCGCGATCAACGCGATCGCGAGCGAGGAGGAATGACCGAGGGGCCCACGCGGCGTCGAGGTCACCTTGCCACTGACGGCTAGGAGGCCTGAGCAACTGCTCCGTCGGAAGGTACTTGGACAGGACCAGGACCCTGAGCTGTTGCTGCCCTCAACTGCTGCGATGGCTCATGGGTGTCCGAGCACGTCCGCTGCCGTTCGTCGGCGTCGTACGGGGAACGTCACGAAACCGCCTCGGCCGCCATGGAAGCGCTGAACCTTCCCGAGCCAAAGGTGTTCACAGCCGTTCGCCACTACGCGCTGGTCTCCCCGCTCGAAAACGGCTGACGGGGATGTTGGCCTTGGGACGTACGTATGGACGCCGCAGCTGGGGCGGACGAAGCCGGCCGGATTCGAACCGGCGTCCTCGCGGTTTTGGAGACCGCGCGCGACGACCTCTGCGCTACGACTTCGCCCGACTGGGATCCTAGCCCCGCCGGTCATGTGCGCGACGTACAGGCGCTCTTCGTCAGAAGCCGTTGCCGTACCGGTCATGGAGGAAAATCCAGGGGAACGGACGGCCGTGCGCTGCTACGGTCGGGCGCCATGAGCTGGCTCCCCGAAGACTTCGTCCACCCCGTCCTGGTACCGCTGCCGGGCGGTGGTCATCACCTGCGGCCGATCCGGGAGGCGGACACCCCGCTCGACTATCCGGCGGTGACGGGTTCGCGCGAGCGGCTGTGGACCATCTTCGGCCCGGCCTGGGGCTGGCCCGCGGCCACCATGACCTACGAGGCCGACCAGGCCGACCTGTTGCGGCACGAGAAGGAGATCGCCGCACACCTGTCCTTCAACTACGCGCTGTTCGACGCGGCGGAGACAGCTCTGCTCGGCTGCGTCTACATCGACCCACCGGAAAGGGCCGGCGCGGACGGCGAGATCTCCTGGTGGGTGGTGGACGAGCTGGTGGGCAGCGAGGTCGAGCAGGCCCTCGACGCGCTGGTGCCGCGGTGGATCGCCGCCGACTGGCCGTTCGAGCAGCCGCGCTTCCTCGGCCGCGAGATCTCCTGGTCGGACTGGCTCGCCCTGCCGGAGCATCCCGACGCGTAAGTGGTTGCTGCCCGTACCGATCTCGAAGCCTGTCGATCACGCGGTGCTGCCACCTTCCTCGGCACCGGGTCCCGGACGAAGCAGGCGGCCACTTCCTGGCACGTCGGCGGACCCTGCCGGAGCCGTAACACAGCCATCAGGCCCTCAATGGCAACAACCACTCAGCGATCCGTGGAGGTCAGTCGGGATCCGGGGGCGTGCCGCCTCGGTGGAGCCGTGCCGAGATCCAGGCGGCCGCCGCCGCCGGGTCGGGCACGATCGGGACCCCGGGCGGCACCGGTGGTCTGCGCACCACGACCACGGGCAGTCCCGCCTCACGGGCCGCGGTCAGTTTCGGTGCGGTGGCCTGTCCGCCGCTGTCCTTCGTCACCACGACGTCGACGGCGTGGCGCCGGAGCAGTTCCCGTTCCCCCTCTGGCGTGAAGGGGCCTCGGTCCAGCAGCACCTCCATGCGGGGCGGAGCCGGAGCCTGCGGCGCGTCCACGGAGCGTACGAGGAACCACAGGTCCTCCAGAGCCGCGAAGGCCGCAAGACCCAGCCGGCCCGTGGTGAGGAACACCCTGCGGCCCAGTGAGGGCAGGAGTCCGGCTGCCTCCTCCAAGGTCCCGGTCTCGTGCCAGACGTCGCCCGCGACCGGCACCCAGCCGGGGCGCCGCAGGACGAGCAGGGGAACCCCGGTGGCGGCCGCCGCCGCGGCCGCGTTGGAACTGATGGTTCCGGCGAACGGATGCGTGGCGTCGACGACCGCGTCCACCGCGTGCTCGCCCAGCCACCGCGCCAGCCCTTCCGCACCGCCGAAGCCGCCGACGCGCACCTCGCCGGGCGGCAGCCGGGGCGCGCCCACGCGTCCGGCCAGCGAGCTCGTCACCCTGAGGCCGGCAGGCGTCCCCGCCGCCAGGCTCTCGGCGAGACGTCGGGCCTCGGTCGTACCACCCAGGATCAGTACGTGCACGACGTCCGGGTCCCTTCCGCGGGGTGAGGCGTGGGCAGCGCGGCCGCGGGGCGGTCGCAGGGCCCAACCCAAGCACACCGCGGCCCGGGGTCGGATCCGCCCCCGGTGGTCGCGCGGACGCGGGAGAGGCCGACGTGATCGGTCACGGCGTACGGGCCCGGCCGGCCCGCGGAGCCGACCCCGGACACCGCCCACGCCGTACGGTCCCCGCCGGTCCCGGACGCCCCCGCATCACCCGGGACACCCCGCCGTCTCGCGGAGCGCCACCCGGTGGGGCACCGTGGAATCACGCCTGGCACTCCCGCCACGGCGGAGAGGAGCAGCCGCATGTCCGAGCACACCTACCGGGTCACCGAGATCGTCGGGACCTCTCACGAAGGCGTCGACCAGGCCATTCGCAACGGGGTCACCCGGGCCTCGCAGACCCTGCGCAACCTCGACTGGTTCGAGGTCACGCAGGTCAGGGGCCAGATCGAGGACGGACGGATCGAGCACTACCAGGTCGGTCTGAAGCTCGGTTTCCGGCTGGAGGACGCC
This sequence comes from Streptomyces sp. NBC_00328, assembly GCF_036139655.1. Classification (NCBI taxonomy): domain Bacteria; kingdom Bacillati; phylum Actinomycetota; class Actinomycetes; order Kitasatosporales; family Streptomycetaceae; genus Streptomyces; species Streptomyces sp. NBC_00328. The sequence goes on along the minus strand of NZ_CP108013.1, from coordinate 8,528,412 downwards.
GACTGACCGACCCGCGTCCCACGGGTCCACCGGACCCGCCGAGAACCCTCAGGTCCGCCCCTCCCGCTCCTGCGCGTCCTTCAGTGCCGCCGACGCGGCGGCCCACCGTGCCCGTACGACCGTGAAGCCGGCCCGCTCCGCCTCCTCGCACACGAACTCGTCGTCGTCGACGAGGACGCGGACCTCCCGGTCACGGGCCAGCCGGCGAAGGATCTCCAGTTTGGTGCGGCGGGCGGGCCTGCGGTCGTCGTTGCGCCGCATCCAGATGCGCCCCTCGGGCAGACCGTGCCCGGCCAGCCACTCCACGGTCGCCCGCCGGCACCGCTCGGGGCGGCCGGTCAGATAGACGACCTCGCACTCCCGCGCACTGCTCAGCGCGAGCGCGACGCCCTCCGCGAGCGGCGGATCCTCGGACGCCGCCGCGAAGAACCCTGCCCAGTCCCGCGGCGAGCGCTCCAGGAACCGCTGCCGGTGCGCGGTGTCCGCGAGGGTGCCGTCGAGATCGAACACGGCGAGTGGTCTGCTGCTCTGATCCTTCACGCGGACCAGCCTAGACAGCGACTCCGACAACGGGCCGGCCACAACACCCCGCCCCGGGACCGCGAAGCGGCGTGAACACGCTCAACTTCCGTCTCTCCAGGCCCTGTTCACACCACCGGCAAGCCCTTACCGTAATGCCTCGCACAGCATGTCGCACAGCATTCGGTATGTCGAACCGAGTCGGCTCCGTCGACGTCCCGAGCCGGACGGCGTGGCCGGCTTCCGCCTGCTGAGGCGTCCGCGTACACACCACCGAGCCACCGGGCCCCCGGCCCGGGTGTGTTGCGGCGCCTCGCACGAACACCGAGGAGACCGGCATGAACGACAGGCCCCTTCAGCCCTCCCGGCGGGTCGCCCTCGGGGCGATGGCCGGCCTCACCGCCGCCTTCGCCCTCGGCGCCCCGGCCCGCGCGGCGGCCGGGACCGCCTATGTGATGGGGTACTTCACCGAGTCCCCGAACGGCGACGGAGCGGACTACGGCCTGCATCTGGCCGTCAGCGCCGACTCGCTGCAGTGGACACCGCTGAACCAGAACAAGCCCGTCGTCACCCCGTCCGGCGGCACCGGCGGTCTGCGCGATCCGTTCGTCCTGCGCAGACAGGACGGCACGTTCGTGGTGCTCGCCACCGACCTCAAGGGCACCGACTGGAGTCTGCAGAGCCAGTACATCCATGTCTGGGACTCCGCCGATCTGCGGTCCTTCAGCGGCTACCGGCGCCTGAAACTGCACGACATGGCCACCCACAGCTGGGCGCCGGAGGCGTACTGGGACGCGGGGCGGGGGCAATACGGGATCATCTACTCCGCGGTCAACGGCAGCGGTCACAACGTCATCATGGTCAACTACACGTCCGACTTCGTGACGGCGTCGGCCGCGCAGGTCTTCTTCGACCCGGGCTACGACGTGATCGACGGCGATCTGGCCGTGGGCGTCGGCGGGGTGAACTACCTCTATTTCAAGAAGGACCAGACGCTGGTGGGCGCCAGGTCGACGTCCCTGAACCCCGGCAGCTTCACCGTGTTCAGCACACCGGTCGCCCACGGCGGCACCGAGGCCCCGATCCTCGTCAGGTCCCAGTCGACCGGGACCTGGTTCCTCTGGGGAGACACCTACACGCCCAACGGGGTCTTCTACGCCTGGCAGTCGGCCGATCTCGCGAGCGGCACCTGGGCGGCGGTCGACCAGCGGCTCTACACACAGCCGCTGAACTCCAAGCACGCGAGCATCCAGCCGATCACCACGACGGAGTACGACAGCCTCCTCACCAAGTGGGGTGCCCCCGCCTGGAACCGGCTCAAGTCCTACAACCATCCGGCGCGTTACGTCCGGCACTCCAACTACGTCGGCCGGATCGACGAGTACCCCTTCGACCCGTACCCGGACTCGCAGTGGACGCTCGTTCCCGGACTCGCCGACACGGCGGGCGTCTCGTTCCGCTCGGTCAACTACCCGACGCGCTATCTGCGCCACAGCAACTACCAGATGGCGCTCGACATCGACGACGGGACCACGACGTTCGCCCAGGACGCCACGTTCCACCGGACCGCGGGTCTGGCCGACACCTCGTGGTCGTCGTTCCGCTCCCACAACAACCCGAGCCGTTACCTGAGGCACGCAAACTACGTGCTGCGCATCGATCCGATCTCCACCTCCACCGACAAGGCCGACGCCACCTTCTCGGTCGGTTCTTGACGCCCCTTCACCCTCAGGAGACAACCCCCGATGTCCCCTCTCCGCAGACTTCTCGCCGGTGCGGCGGCGGCAGCCGCCGCGCTCGGCGGGCTCACCTCAGCCGCGTCCCCCGCCACGGCCGCCGACTCGGGCACGTTCAGTGTGCTCAGCTACAACGTCGCCGGGCTGCCCGACGGCATCTCCAGCGCGCCGACACCCCGCCAGGCCGCGACCACCGCGATCGGCGGACTCGTCGCCCCCTACGACATCGTCCATGTCGAGGAGGACTTCAACTACCACGCGGCGCTGTACGCGTCCGACACCGCGCACGCCTACCGCACCCCGACCAGCGGCGGCGCGGGCATCGGCAGCGGTCTCAACACCCTCTCGAAGATCTCGTACGACACCGACGACTTCGAGCGGGTCGGCTGGAACTCCTGCCAGATCGACTCCGGCGACTGCCTCACGCCCAAGGGCTTCACGTTCATGCGGGAGCGCCTGGCCGAGGGTGTCTACGTCGACTTCTACAACGTGCACACCAACGCGGGCACCAGTGACGGCGATCTCGCCTCCCGCGCCGACAATCTCAACCAGCTCACCGCCTTCATCGGCTCCCATTCCGCGGGCAACGCCGTCGTCGTCATGGGCGACACGAACACCCGCTACACCCGCTCCGGCGACACCATCGCGGAGTTCGCCGCCGCCAACGGGCTGTCGGACGCCTGGGTCCAGCTCGTCCGCGGCGGCACCCCGCCGGCCAAGGGGAGCGACGCCCTCGTCTGCGACCAGAGCGGCACCACCGTGCCCGACACCTGCGAGGTCGTCGACAAGATCCTCTACCGCGGCAGCAAGCTCGTCACGCTCCACGCCACGAACTACCGCAACGAGCACACACGCTTCCTGACCTCCGACGGCCTGATGCTCTCCGATCACGATCCGATCACCGCGTCGTTCACCTGGTCACGCAACAGCGGCTTCCAGCTCAGCGACCAGTTCGGCGGGCCGCACGGCGACTACTTCAACGACATCGCCCGGGTGCCGGCCGGCGCCCGCGCGTCCGTCGTGTCCCTCGGCAGCGGCGCGCGGATCGACCGGATGGGACTGACACTGAGCGACGGCACCACGCTCACGCACGGCGGCACGGGCGGTACCACCGCCTCGCTGACCCTCGGCAGCGGCGAGTACGTCGCTTCCGCGCAGCTCTGCGAGGGAGTGAAGGACAGTCATACCCGCATATTCTCAGCGAAGTTCACCACGAGCCTCGGCCGCACCCTGTCCGGGGGCACGACGACATCGGACTGCGTGACCCGCACCGCGCCGAGCGGCTGGCAGATCGCCGGCTTCCACGGCCGCGCCGGGGACGAGGTCGACAAGATCGGCTTCGTCTACACCCAGCGCTGACCGGACGGCAGGCACCCAGGCCGTTCCCGCCGGGTTCCCGCAGGTTCCCGGACCCGGCGGGAACCCGGCGCCACCGGCCTCCGGCCACCCGGCCACCGGAACCACTCCGTCACCCGGCCGCCCTGTCACCCGGACCATCCCGTCGCCCCGTCAGGAAGCGTCCGACAGCCAGGGCCTGACCCTTCTGCGTGCCTCATGCAGACGGGACTTGAGCGTGCCGAGCGGAATGCCGACGCGCTCGGCGGCCTCCGCGTACTCGAGCTGACAGATGTCCCGGTAGACCAACGGCTCCACCAGATGCGGGTGTTCGCGCTCCAGGCGCTCCAGCGCCTCCAGGAGGTCGACCCGGGAACCCGCGATGACACTTGTCGTCCGCGGATCGACGTACCGCGCCGCGTCGATGGCCTCCGGCCGCTCGGCGGCACGCCGCTTCAGCTCGCGGTACTTCTGCCGGGCGCAGTTGGCGACGACCGTGTGCAGCCAGGTGCCGAACCGGCTGCGCCCCTCGAACGCCGTGATGTTCCGGGCGACTTGGAGCAGGACGTCCTGGGCCGCCTCCTCGGCGTCCTCGCGGCACGGCAGAAAGCGCCCGCAGCGCCGCACGACCTCGGGCCGGACCTGCCGCAACAGGACGTCGAGTGCCGCCCGGTCTCCGGCCGCCGCCCGCAGCGCGAGCTCCTCGGTCTCCGCCGCCTCGCCCACCTGGCGCTCCCCTCGGTGCCGGCCAGAGCCAGGCATGATAGTCGTATGCACTCGCTGGAGCGGATCGGCCGTTACCGCCTCGAACGGCGCCTGGGCGCGGGTGGTTTCGGCGTGGTCTGGCTCGCCCATGACGACGTTCTCGACGCGGCCGTCGCGGTCAAGGTTCTCACCGAGAACTGGGTCGACCGCCTGGACATCCGGGAGCGCTTCCTCACCGAGGCCCGGCTGTTGCGCAAGGCCGACTCCAGCCGGGTCGTCCAGGTCTACGACATCGGTGAACTCCCGGACGGCAGGCCCTACTTCGTCATGGAGTACGCCGACGGTGGCACCCTCGCCGAGCGGATCGAGGCCGGTCCGCTGCCGGTCGCCGAGGCGCTGCGCCTGACGGCGCTCGCGGCGCGGGGCGCTGCCGCGCTGCACGCGGCCGGGATCGTGCACCGCGACATCAAGCCCTCCAACGTGCTGCTGCGCACCACACCCGGCGGAGCCGACCGGGTGCTGCTGGCCGACCTCGGGCTCGCCAAGAGCCTGGCCCAGGCCTCCGGACTCACCCTCGCCGCGGGCTCGGCCGGCTACACCCCGCCCGAGCAGGCCCGGCCCGGATCCGGGATCGACGCGCGGGCCGACGTGTACAGCCTGGGTGCCCTCGGCCACCACCTCGTCACCGGTTCGGTTCCGGGCCCGCCCGGCCAGGTCGATCGCCCCGACCGGCTCCGTACGGGCCTCGGTCCGGACGTCGGACGGGCACTGCTGCGCGCCATGGAACCGGACCGGGAGCGGCGCTGGCCGAGCGCCGCCGTCTTCGCGGCGGAGCTCGAACGGCTGGCCGGGGAGGCCGCGGCCGGAGGTGCCCCCGCGTCCCGGCGAAGCCGGCGCACCACGCTCTTCGCGCTGGCGGGTGCCGCCATGGCCTGCGCCGTCGGCGTCACCGCCGTACTGCTGACGAAGGAGTCCGCGGCGAGCACCCTGGCGGTCGAGGACGGCACGGGCCGGATCACGGTGGAGGTGCCGGCCGGCTGGGGCGGGCAGGTACGCGACTCCGGGTGGAATCCGCGCTCGCTGGGTCTCGAGGACGGCACGGAACCCGGCCTCGTCGTCGCGAACCGCCTGGCGCGCTGGCCGGACCTCAGCGCCGGCGTCGACGGAGCCTTCGTCGGACTCAGCGCGCACGGCGACGTGAGCGGCGAGGTCCGGGCCATCGCGCACCCGGGATGCCACTACGCCGGAAGCCACGCCTATTCCGGCGCGCGCTGGCACGGGCTGATACGGACCTGGGACGGCTGTCCCGGCGAGGACGGCCGTCTCACCGAGGCCGCGCTGACCTCGCCGGGCGGCGGGCAGCCCCAGGTGTACGTGCAGATCCGCCAGGAGAGCGGCGACGACGACACGGCCGACGGCGTCATCGCCTCCGTACGCCTCAAGGCCTGATCCTGGACGGGCGGTCCCGCCGGAACCCGTCGGCGTTCCCGCGAACTTTTCGGTCCCCGGGCGCATCCAAGAGGAGTGAGGGGCGCGACGCGCCCCGCACAGGTGCGATGGCCTCGTACGGAGATTCGCAAGGAGTGGTGACATGTCGACCTTCCCGCGCACGGTGGCGGACCCGGACCGGCCCGGCACGGTGTCCGCGCACCGCGTTTCACCCACCGCCCGGCGGGCCGCGCTGCTCGCGGGTGCCGCCCTGCTGAGCCTGCTGACCGCCTGCAACAGCGGCTCCCCGCAGAGTTCGCCGAAGACTCTTCCCGGTACGGCCGGACCCGCTTCCGGCGACACGAGCACGAAGGCGGGTTCCACACCGGCGGCCAGCCCGGCCGCGAGTTCCCCGTCGAAGAAGGCGGGAACCGGGACGGGGAGCGGGTCCGCCCCGGCCACGGCCACCTCGGGGAGCGCCGGTGGCGGCGGGCGGTGCCACACCTCGGAGCTGCGCGCCTCCGTCGGCCGTAACGACCCCGGAGCGGGGCAGCAGAACTTCCCGGTCGTCCTGACGAACAAGTCCGGGCGTACCTGCACGGTGCGCGGCTATCCCGGCGCGGCCTTCGTCGACGCCTCCGGCAAGCAGCTCGGACCCGACCCCCAGCGGTCCCCGGGCACGCCGACGACGGTCGTGCTCGCGCCCGGACACAGCGCGTGGTCGGGCCTGACCTTCTCCAACCCGGAGATCAGCGGGGCGGACACGGCGACCCCCGCCTCGCTGATCGTCACGCCGCCCGACGAGCTGGACTCCCTCACGGTGGCGTGGACGCAGGGCAAGGTGCCCGTGTCCGGCAACGCGTCATCGGTCCGCCTGACAGTCCTCAGCCCCGGGACCGCCCCCTGACGTAGCCCCACGACGGCCGCGCCGCGGACAGGCGGCCGACGGAGCCCGTCACGTCACCGGCGGCCTCCCTCACCCCCGCCGCCGAACGATCCGAAACCCCCGGAACCGGAACCGGAGTCCGTGACGTATCCGCCGTCCCGGGGCGAGCCGCCCGGACCGTCCCCCGGGCAGAGAGCGGACGCGGAGGCGCAGGTGCTGTCGGACGGCTCCGCGGACGGAGTGGCGTGGGCAGGGGTCGCGGCCGTCGCGGTCGGCGTCCGGGGACTGACGGGTGCCGTCGCCGACGTGGAGGGCTTGCCGGTGGCGGAGCCCTTCGCGTCACCCTTCGCGGAGTCCCAGTTGACGACCTCCAGCTGGAGCGAGGGCGAGGAGGTGTCGAGCGTCCAGTGCTGGATCGGTTCGTCCTTGCGGAGTTTGAGGACGAGGTCGGACTCCCCCTCGGCCGACGCGGGAACGAGGGCCAGGTCCTGGTTCCAGCGCGGCACGAGCATGCCCTGGAGGGTGAAGTCGTAGCGGATGTTCTTGCCGCCGGGCTGTGACGCGCCCGTACAGGGGGCCAGTTGGACGGAGTAGGCGAGGTGGGAGTCGAGGCACAGGTCCGGGTGGGCCGCGTCGCGCAGCAGCCCGTCCGCCGCGTACGACCACTCCGTCGCCGACTCCGAGGAGCACGGGACGAGCCGGGCCTCGGCACCGCTCGCGGGCGTCGCTCCGGCGAAACCGACGCACCGGTCGGTCGCCGTGTTGTGCAGCCGGCCGCGGACGGTCCCGTCCTTCTTCTCGCCGTTCCGGGCCCACGACGGGTTCGTTTCCCCGCTCGATGCCGCCGACGTGTGGCCGCGGTCGGTCGTGTCGTGCCGACCGTCCGGGTCCGCGTCGGACGCCCACAGGACCAGCGGAACCGCGATGAGCGCGCTGAGGGTCAGCACGGCGACGGCGACGTTGCGGCGGCCCGGTGCGCGCCGGGCCGCCTTGCGCCCCGCGGCCCGGCGGGAGGCGCGGGTTCCGTCGCCGGTACGGGTTGCGCCCCGGCGGCGGGAGGCGCGCCTGCCTTCGCCGGGTTCGGCGGCGTCCTGTCCGGACGGGGTGGACGGCCGCTGCGTGGCCCTCTCGTGGGCCGTGGGCGGCGTGCCGCCGTACCGACGGGCGTCCGGCGGGGTGCGCGGAGGAAGGCCCGGAGGGCGTACGTCGTCGGCGTCGGGCTGGAACTCGACGATCCCGGCGGTCCCGGCGGCCGGGCCGCCGGTGGCACCCGTGGCTCCGTCGGTGAAGACATGGCCGGTGAAGGCCTGGCCGCTTCCGGCGACGGTCGTTCCATCCGCGTAGAACCGGCCGGTACCGTCGCCCTTCTGTTCCTGGACCTCCTCCGTGGCCGCCGCGGCCCGCGCCTGCCGGGAGGCCAGATAGGCGTGCGCGCCCCAGCCGAGCACCGCCTCGGCGAGCGGGACGGCGAGTTCGCCGTTGAACAGGCTCAACTGGTCGGCCGCGTACCGGCAGTGGCCGCATTCGTCCATGTGGTTGCGCAGGTCGGGGTCGAGGTCGGTACCGCCGCGCCGGAAGGAGACGTCGAGCATGCGGTGGTAGCGGCGGCACTCCTGGCTGGGGGCGAGTTCGTGGTGGATCTCCAGACAGCCCTGGCGCAGGCGTTCTCTGGCCCGCTCCAGTTCGGTGACCGCGTCCTCGGGGAAGATCCCCAACAGGGCCGCGGGTACCTCCGGTTGTTCCGCCTCCACCTCCCCGTGCCACAACAGGCAGCGGGCCGGCTCGGGCAGCCGCTGGAACGCGCGGGAGATGAGCCGCCTGTCCTCCGGCGGAAGCAGTCGCGCCGCCGCGCGGTCCACGCGGTCCTCCCGGTCCGCTTCGGCCAGAAGTTCCGGAGCGAGCAGTTCACGCCGCTGGTCCATGAGCCACTCGGCCGCTATCCGGCGGACGGTGACGAGCAGTTGGGGTCGCCATGCGGCGCTCGGCCCGGCCTGGTGCAGCGAATCCCCGAACATCCGCGTGAATGAGGCGGTGGTGAGCATTCCCGCGGGCCGTACGCCGCCGGTGCACAGCCGGGCGTAAGAGAACACCGCCTCCCAGTGCCGGTCCAGGAGTTCCCCGACGGGATAGTTCGCGGGCGCGCCACCCTGCCTCTTCAGCTCGGCCGCGAGCCGTTCATCCGACGCCTCGAACAAGCGGTCGGGGTCAGACGAATGAGACTGCGTTCCGTCATTCACGTCCGCTTTCCTTCCAAAGGCAGCGCAGCAATTGTCCATACCAATGGGTATGTAGACCGCCCGTCGGAACCGGAGGGTCTACCCAGGGGGTGGTGGTGACGTCGGGAACGACCGCCCCTGACAGCCCTTTCGGGCGAGGGGAAGCGGGCGCGCCGCACGCGTGCAGAACGAACCCAATATTGTCTGCACGCCGACAACGCCCACCTTTGCACAGGGCGGCGAGCGGGAACAAGCGATCCCGGATTTTCCCTTAATGCGGCACGGTCGCGAATATTGACCAAATGTCAGCGGGCCCGCGCCAAAAGAAATTCGGAAACCCGGCGACCCGACCTTCCGTCCCGAAGTCTCCACAATGGGAGCGCTCTCATGCGCTCATCCGAGCACCTTTCCGCACGGAATTCCTGGTCCGCCCGGAGCCGGCCGTCGTGAGCACGCCGGACCACGACGACGGGCGGCCCGGTCGCGGTGGCCGGGGCGTCGCCCGCTCGGGGGCCGTCGGCGCCGCGGGGGCCCGTACGCGTCAGTGACCGCTGATCGCCCGGGGCGTGTACGGCTGTTCCAGCTCCTCGGTCTCCTTGTCCGAGAGCTCCAGGTCGAGCGCGGCGACCGCGTCCTCGATGTGCGCCGCCCTGCCGGCGCCGACGATGGGCGCGGTCACGGTGGGGCGCGTCAGCAGCCAGGCGAGCGCGACCGTGGCGCGCGGCACCCCACGCCCGGCGGCGACGCGCGCGACCGCGTCGACGATCCCGCGGTCGCCGTCCTGGTACAGGTTCCGGCCGAACCGGTCGCCTCGGCTGCGTTCGGTGGACGTGTCCCAGTCACGGGTGAGCCGGCCACGGGCCAGCGGGCTCCACGGCAGGACGCCGACACCCTGGTCGGCGCAGAGCGGCAGCATCTCGCGCTCCTCCTCGCGGTAGAGGAGGTTGTAGTGGTTCTGCATGGACACGAATCTGGTCCAGCCGTGCAGCGTGGCCGTGTACTGGGCCTTGGAGAACTCCCACGCGTACATCGAACTCGCCCCGAGGTAACGGGCCTTGCCCGCCTTGACCACGTCGTGCAGCGCCTCCATCGTCTCCTCGACGGGGGTGCGGCGGTCGAATCGGTGGATCTGGTAGAGGTCGATGTAGTCGGTGCCGAGGCGGCGCAGACTGTTGTCGATCTCCGTCATGATCGCCTTGCGGGACAGTCCACGGCCGTTGGGGCCCTCGTGCATCGCGCCGTTGACCTTGCTGGCGATGACGATCTCGTCGCGGCGCGCGAACTCGCCGAGCGCCCGTCCGACGATCTCCTCGCTGGTGCCGTCCGAGTACACGTTCGCCGTGTCGAAGAAGGTGATCCCGGCCTCCAGGGCCTGGCGGATCAAGGGGCGCGATGCCTCCTCGTCGAGGGTCCACTCGTGGACGCCCCGGTCGGGCAGGCCGAAGCTCATGCAGCCAAGGCAGATCCGGGAGACGTCCAGACCCGTCGAACCGAGCTTCACGTACCGCATGCTCACTCCTGCTCTCGCTGCCGGTGGGGGTGGGGCGGGGAGATCCGAGGACACATTCCTGCCCGCCGGGGACACCCGACAGCCCTACTCCACAGGCGCTTCCAGGTCGTCGTACACCCGCGCCGACGCGATCAGGCCATCGCCGCCCCGGGCGCAGACCGCGAGGCCCGGCTGCGGCGGCAGAGCGGCGCCGCCCCAGCGGTCGACGACGTACTCGAACGCGGTGCGGGTGCCGTCCTCGGTCACGGTGCACAGGGTGAGCGGGATGCCGCCGCCCGCGGCGAAGAAGGCGTCGTGGAGTTCGGTCAGCTCCTTGGTCCCCGTGTACCGGCGCGCGCCGGCGGCCGGCCCCCGGAAGGACCCGTCCGGCGCGAACGCGGCGACGACGGCCGCGGTGTCCCCCGCGCCGAGGGCGGCCAGGTAGGCGCCCACCACGTCGGAGGCGTGCGCCGACGGGTCGGGCGGCGTCATCGGGCGGCGCACGACGCGCCGGCCGGGCAGCGGCAGCCGGGAGTGGTGGACCCGCACCGGCAGCGCGGAGGCGAGGTCCACCACGGCGGCCACGGGCAGCCCGACGCGCTCGCCCTCCGCACCCTCCAGATGGACGACCCACTCCCCCACGGCCCGTCGCTCGCCGAGTGTGGTGGCGACCTCCTCGATCTCCGCCTTCCGCTCCGCCCTCCAGGTGTCCTGCACGGCCAGCCAGGCCGCCAGGACGGCGACACCGCTGATCCGGCCGGCCTCCGGGTCGTCGAGGGCGACGGGTACGGTGGCCGTCGCCGGGTCGCGCAGGGCGTCGGCGAGCTCGGCGTCGCCGAGCCGGTCGACGAGGTCGGGGATCTGCGGGATCCAGACCATGGGGACTCCTGGGCCGTGCGGAGTGGTCGCCTTCGATCGTGTGCCCGCACCGGCCCCGGCGCGACCCCAGGGCGGGAGACCCGTGCGTACGGCGTCGCCGGAGCACCCGCTCAGCGCTCTGTCCGAATCCCGCCGGACGCGAGGCCGCGCAGGGCGCACTGTTGAGGGTGAACACGCTGTGAGAACTCGGAAAGGACCGACCGATGACGGTCTACACGACCATGGACAGCCCGCTCGGCCGACTGCTGCTGGTGGGTGAGGGGTCGGCCACCGCCAAGGGCGGCACCGCGCTCGCCGCGCTGTCCGTGCCGGACCAGAAGTACGGCGCGGTCGTCCAGACCGGCTGGCGGGAGGACGCGGACGCCTTCCGGGAGATCGTCTCCCAGCTGAGCTCGTACTTCGACGGCCGGCTGACCGCCTTCGACATCGAGTACGTGACGAACGGCAGTGACTTCCAGCGGCGCGTCTGGAAGGCCCTGGAGACCATCCCGTACGGCACCACGGTCAGCTACGGGGAGGTCGCCGCGCGGATCGGCGCGTCCAGGGCCGCGGTCCGTGCCGTCGGTACGGCGATCGGGGCGAACCCGCTGCTGATCGTCCGCCCCTGCCACCGCGTGATCGGCGCGAGCGGGGCGCTCACCGGCTACGCCGGGGGCCTGGAGCGCAAGCGACAGCTCCTGGACCTGGAGGACGTGCCGTCCTGACCTGCGCGGGCGCGTCCCTGCCGGTCGTCCCCACCGGCGCGGGCGCGTCCCTGCGGGTCGTCCGGGCGTCCGGCCGGACGGCCTTCCGGGTCCCGCCCGTCGCGCCCGGGTAGCGGGACCGGGCACGGCCTAGAATCGTGGGGTTTGCCCTGCCCCCTGCCCCCTGCCCCCGACGGCCGGGCCGCGGCCCACCGGACCGCGCCCCGGGCCGCCACCAGGAGTCCCGCCGATGCCCAGCCCCGACGGCCGCCCCCACGACTCGTACGTCCGCGTCCGCGGCGCCCGGGAGCACAATCTGCGGGGTGTCGACGTCGACATCCCGCGGGACCTCCTCGTGGTGTTCACCGGGGTGTCGGGGTCCGGGAAGTCGTCGCTGGCCTTCGGAACGATCTACGCGGAGGCGCAGCGGCGGTACTTCGAGTCGGTCGCCCCCTACGCCCGGCGGCTGATCCATCAGGTGGGGGCGCCCAAGGTCGGGGAGATCACCGGGCTGCCGCCGGCGGTGTCCCTCCAGCAGCGCAGGTCGGCGCCGACCTCCCGGTCCTCCGTGGGCACGGTCACCAATCTGTCCAACTCGCTGCGGATGCTGTTCTCGCGTGCGGGCCGGTATCCGGCGGGCGCCGAGCGGCTCGACTCGGACGCCTTCTCGCCGAACACGGCCGCGGGGGCGTGCCCCGGGTGCCACGGCCTCGGCCAGGTCCACCGTACGACGGAGGAGTTGCTGGTCCCCGATCCGGAGCTGTCGATCCGCGAGGGCGCGATCGCCGCCTGGCCGGGGGCCTGGCAGGGCAAGAACCTGCGGGACATCCTCGGCACGCTCGGCCACGACGTGGACCGGCCCTGGCGCGAACTGCCCGCCGGGGAGCGGGAGTGGATCCTGTTCACGGACGAGCAGCCGGTGGTCACCGTGCATCCGGTACGTGAGGCCGAACGGATCCAACGCCCCTACCAGGGCACGTACATGAGCGCCCGGCGCTATGTCATGAAGACCTTCTCCGACACGAAGAGCGCCACCCTGCGGGCCAAGGCGGAGCGATTCCTCGCCGCCGCCCCCTGCCCGGTGTGCGGCGGCGCCAGGCTGCGGCCCGAGGCACTGGCGGTGACGTTCGCGGGGCGCACCATCGCCGAGCTGGCCGCGCTGCCGCTGGTCGATCTCGCGAAGTCCCTCACGGCCGACTCCGAGACCGCCCGCGTCCTGACCGAGGACCTCGCCTCCCGTATCGCGCCCGTCATGGAGCTCGGACTCGGCTACCTCAGCCTCGACCGGGCCACCCCCACCCTCTCGGCGGGCGAACTGCAACGGCTGCGCCTGGCGACGCAGTTGCGCTCCGGGCTGTTCGGCGTGGTGTACGTCCTCGACGAGCCGTCCGCCGGACTGCACCCGGCGGACACGGAGGCCCTGCTCACCGTGCTGGAGCGGCTGAAGGCGGCGGGCAACTCGGTGTTCGTCGTGGAGCACCACTTCGATGTCGTGCGCGGCGCCGACTGGCTGGTCGACGTGGGACCGCTGGCGGGGGAGCACGGCGGGCAGGTCCTGCACAGCGGGCCGGTCGCCGGGCTGGAGGGTGTGCCGGAGTCCGCGACGGCACGCTTCCTCTTCGACCGCTCCCCCGCACCGGCGCGCCCGGTGCGCACGCCCCGGGGACGGGTGTCGGTCGGTCCGGTGACCCGGCACAATCTGCGCGGGGTCACCGCCGAGTTCCCGCTCGGTGTGTTCACCGCGGTCACCGGGGTCTCCGGCTCCGGGAAGTCCACACTGATCGGCGAGTTGACCGAGGACCTGGCGGGCGTCGGACGGCTGGTCGGTGTCGACCAGAGACCCATCGGCCGTACGCCCCGCTCCAATCTCGCCACCTACACCGGGCTGTTCGACGTCGTGCGCAAGGTGTTCGCCGGGACGAAGGAGGCCACGGCGCGCGGCTACGGCGCGGGACGGTTCTCCTTCAACGTGGCCGGAGGGCGCTGCGAGACCTGTCAGGGCGAGGGCTTCGTCAGTGTGGAGCTCCTGTTCCTGCCCAGCACCTACGCCCCGTGCCCGGACTGCGGCGGCGCGCGCTACAACCCCGAGACCCTCGAAGTGACGTACCGGGGACGGAACATCGCGCAGGTCCTGGATCTCACGGTCGAGGCGGCGGCGCGGTTCTTCGCCGACGCGGACGCCCCGGCCGTCACGCGCAGCCTCGGCACCCTGCTCGACGTGGGCCTCGGCTACGTGCGGCTCGGCCAGCCCGCCACGGAGTTGTCGGGCGGCGAGGCCCAGCGCATCAAGCTGGCGAGCGAGTTGCAGCGGATCCGCCGGGGGCACACCTTCTATCTCCTCGACGAGCCGACGACGGGACTGCACCCTGCCGATGTCGAGGTGCTGACGGGCCAGTTGCACGGGCTCGTGGACGCAGGTCACACCGTCGTGGTGGTGGAGCACGACATGACGGTGGTGGCGGGCGCCGACTGGGTCATCGACCTGGGTCCGGGCGGGGGTGACGAGGGAGGCCGGATCGTGGCCGCCGGTCCCCCCGGGCGGGTGGCCACGGCGGCCGGCCGGACGGCGCCCTACCTCGCCCGAGCACTCGGCGGGCGCCGCTAAGGGCTGATCGGTCTGCACCGCGAGGCCCCAAATAGCGCTCGACACAATGGAGTTGAGGCCACACCATGGTGGCGATGACGGGCTGGGCCGGGAGGAGCGGATCAGTGGGCATGGGGTACGAGGGGCTGCCTCGCGAGTACCGGTTGAAGCGGTCCCGGATGCGTCTGTTCCTCTGGGTGATCACGGCGGGCACGGTGAGCGTGGCGCTGGCGCTGCTGAGCGCGGACGATCTGCCCACCTCGTTCACGTACCCCTTCCTCGTCGCGTGGGTGGCGCTCATGGGCTGGCTCTTCTACGCCACCCTGCGCTGTTCCACCACGGCGGACCTCAAGGCGGTCCATGTACGCGCCATGGTCAGGCGGCGCCGGCTGGCCTGGGAGGACATCCAGGACATCAGGGGCGAGCTGAATCCTGGCGCGGCGTTGCACGAGCACGCGCCCGATGTGCTGGTCTACGCCTTCGGCCGGGACGGCAAGAAGGTGCTGCTGCCCTTCCTCGACGACCTGCACGTGAACGTGGAGCGCGAGGTCGCGGTACTGCTGGAGGCCTGGGAGGAACTCCGCGGCGAGGACTGGGCGCCCGTCCCCGAGGCCGCCGCCCGCATCGACCGGCACAACGCCCGCCACGGCGCGATACTGAACGCCATCGCCAACACGATGCTGGCATTCGTCCCGCTGACGGTGCTGATGCTGCTGCCGCTCTTCGTGGACATGCCCGGTTGGCTGGAGTCGGTGCTGCGGCCGCTCGTGGTACTGGGTCTTGGCCTGCCGCTGGTCTTCGCGCTGACCGCGATCACCACGTACCGCCGTCGGATGCGGAACGGCTGAGCCACGCGCTCCCCGGCGCGGCACCGATGCCCTCCGGCGGCCTCGTTCCGCCCCGCCCGTGTGCTCGGGCGGCTCCGGTGGCGGAACCCCTGGATCTCAGGGGCCCGCCCCGGAACACGAAACCGGCTCTCAGAGATGCGCCCCGGGGCCTGGGCCGGGATCGCCCGCCGAGGCCTGTGCCGCCTCGGCCAGGGACCGGCGGTCGGGGTGGCTGCCCGCCGGGAACGGGGGCCGCAGGCTCACCTCGGCCACCAGGCCGCGCGCCGACACCACGCGCCACAGCGAGGCGAGCAGCGAGTCCTCTCCGACGAACGCGGGCGCGGTGCTCGCCGCACCGTCGGCGAACCGGTACCGGATCCGCACCGGCTGGACCGGCACTCCGGCGTCCAGCGCGGCCTGGAACAGGGCCCTGCGGTAGCGGCCGTGGGCCCGGCCGCACCAGGTGCTGCCCTCGGGGAACGCGGCGACGGCCGAGCCGCCGCGCAGGGTCGCGGCGATCCGCTCCACCGTGCCGGGCAGGGCCCGCAGCCGGTCGCGGTCGATGAAGAGCGTGCCGCCGCGGGCCGCCAGCGCGCCCGCCACGGGCCAGTCGCGCACCTCGGTCTTGGCGACCATCCGTGCCGGGCGGACGGCGGCCAGCAGCGGGATGTCCAGCCACGAGATGTGGTTGGACACGATCAGCATCCCGCCGAGGGGCCGGGCGGTTCCGGTGATCCGGGTGCGGACCCCGGCCGTGTGCACCAGGGCCAGGCACCAGCGGCGGATGCACCGGTCCCGTCGCTCCGCCCTCAGCCGTGCGATCAGCGGGACCAGGGCGACCCCGAGGACGACCACGGCCAGCAGCGCGGCCAACCGCAGGACGGCGCGCGGCACGCCTGTCCAGGGCCGCCCGGACTCCACGCAGTCGCGCGGCGAGCAGGGCGCGGTGGGCAGCCAGGCACTGGCTCCCCGGACGGGACCGGCGGCCGGCCGCCGCGGCGCGGGGACCGGATCGGCGGCCGGCCGCGGCGCGGGCACGGTACCGGCGGCCGGCCGCGGCGCCGGGGCGGTTCCGGGGAGCAGCGCCGCTCCCTGCCCTCCGCCGAACCGGGGACGGCGGAGGGCGGTGAGACGCGGCGCTCCGGTGCGGGCCGTGCTCATCAGGCGGGGACGAGCGAGAGGAAGTGGCGGAGGTAGCGCGGGTTGACCCTGCTCATCGACAGCAGCACGTACATGTCGGCGACGCCGAAGTCCGTGTCGTGCGCGGGCTCGCCGCACACCCAGGCGCCGAGGCGCAGATAGCCGCGCAGCAGCGGGGGCAGTTCGGTGCGCGCGGGCCGGGTGACGCCCTCCGCGCTCCAGGGCAGCAGGGGGCGGACCCGGAACTCCTCGGGTGCCAGGTGCTTGGCCACCACCCGGTCCCAGGTGCCCGCGGCGAGGGCGCCACCGTCGGCGAGGGGTATGGAGCAGCAGCCGGCGAGCCATTCGTGGCCGCCGTCGATCATGTAGCGGGCTATCCCGGCCCAGATCAGGCCGATGACCGCGCCGTCGCGGTGGTCGGGGTGGACGCAGGAGCGGCCGACCTCGACCAGCCCGGAGCGAATTCCGGCCAGCGGTCCGAGGTCGAACTCGCTCTCCGAGTAGAGCCGTCCGGCGATCGCGGCACGCTCGGGCGGCAGCAGCCGGTAGGTGCCGACGACCTGGTCCGTCTCCGTGTCGCGGACCAGCAGGTGGTCGCAGTACGCGTCGAAGGCATCGATGTCGAGGCCGGGCTGCGGGGTGTTCAGGAGGGCGCCCATCTCCCCGGCGAAGACGTCGTGCCGCAGGCGCTGCGCGGCCCGGACGCCGGCCTCGTCGCGGGCCAGGGTGACGGTGTAGCGGGTGGGGGCGACGGGCTGGGTCGGGCTGTCGAGGGTGGAAACGCCGGTCATGGCACTCTCCTGGTCACGGGCCGGTTCGGCGGAGGGGGTACCCCCCTGCTCGAACGGAATTGAGAGCTCGGGGGAGGCAGGCCGGATCCGAACGGTCTGCGCGCTCCTGTTCTTCCGACGCCGGTTGGCGTACGCGTGACCTTTGCCAGGAGGGCGGATGTGAGGATGTTGAATGACAGGGGTGCCCCGGAAAAGCGAGACGGGACCGGGTATGAGCACCACACCCGGTCCCGCCCGTCCGCACCGTACGGCGAACGACTTTGTGCCTAACGCTTGCCGGCCTTGCGGGTGGCGCGCAGCCACTCCTTGTTCATGCCCGTGATGGAGAACAGCGGGATGCCCTTCGGGCAGGCGGTGGCGCACTCCCCCGTGAGGGTGCACCCGCCGAAGCCCTCCTCGTCCATCTGCCCCACCATGTCGAGCACCCGGGTCTCGCGCTCGGGGGCGCCCTGCGGCAGCACGTTCAGGTGGTTGATCTTGGCCGAGGTGAACAGCATCGCGGCGCCGTTCGGGCAGGCCGCCACGCAGGCGCCGCAGCCGATGCACTCCGCGTGCTCGAAGGCGAAGTCGGCGTCGGGTTTGGGGACGGGAGTGGCGTGCGCCTCGGGCGCGGCGCCGGTCGGGGCGGTGATGTAGCCGCCGGCCTGGATGATCCGGTCGAAGGCGGAGCGGTCGACGACGAGGTCCTTGACGACCGGGAAGGCGGCGGCCCGCCACGGCTCGACGTCGATGGTGTCGCCGTCGCGGAAGGAGCGCATGTGGAGCTGGCAGGTGGTGGTGCGCTCGGGTCCGTGGGCGTCGCCGTTGATGACCAGGCTGCACGCGCCGCAGATGCCCTCGCGGCAGTCGTGGTCGAAGGCGACGGGGTCGTCGCCCGCGAGGATGAGGTCCTCGTTGAGGGTGTCGAGCATCTCCAGGAAGGACATGTCGGCGGAGATGCCGTCCACCTCGTACGTGGACATCGCTCCGTCGGCGTCGGCGTTCTTCTGCCGCCAGACGCGCAGGGTGAGCTTCATGCGTAGCTCCGCTGGGTGGGGTGGACGTACTCGAAGACCAGGTCTTCCTTGTGCAGGACGGGCGCGGCGCCGGTGTCGGTGAACTCCCAGGCGGCCGCGTACGAGAACTCCTCGTCCCGGCGGGCCGCCTCGCCGTCGGGGGTCTGGGACTCCTCGCGGAAGTGGCCGCCGCAGGACTCGGCGCGGTGCAGCGCGTCGAGGCACATCAGCTCGGCGAGTTCCAGGTAGTCGACGATCCGGTTGGCCTTCTCCAGCGACTGGTTGAACTCCTCGCCGGTGCCGGGCACCTTGATGCGCCGCCAGAACTCCTCGCGGATCTGGGGGATGCGCTCCAGGGCCTTGCGCAGGCCGCTCTCCGTACGGGCCATCCCGCAGAACTCCCACATGAGTTCGCCGAGTTCGCGGTGGAAGGAGTCGGGGGTGCGGTCGCCGTCGACGGCGAGCAGGAGCCGCAGCCGGTCCTCGGTGTCGGCCAGTACCTCCTGGACGGCGGGGTGTTCGTCGTTCAGCTCGTCGTCGGTGGTGCGGTGCGGGTTGCGGGCGAGGTAGTCGTTGATGGTCGACGGCAGGACGAAGTAGCCGTCGGCGAGTCCCTGCATGAGGGCGGAGGCACCGAGCCGGTTCGCGCCGTGGTCGGAGAAGTTGGCCTCGCCGATGGCGAACAGGCCGGGGACGGTGGTCTGGAGGTCGTAGTCGACCCACAGTCCGCCCATCGTGTAGTGCACGGCGGGGTAGATCCGCATGGGCACGGTGTACGGGTCCTCGGCGGTGATCCGGGCGTACATGTCGAAGAGGTTGCCGTACTTCTCCTCGACCGCCTTGCGGCCCATCCGCCGGACGGCGTCGGCGAAGTCGAGGTAGACGCCCTGGCCGCCGGGGCCCACTCCCCTGCCCTCGTCGCAGACGTTCTTGGCGGCGCGGGAGGCGATGTCGCGGGGCACGAGGTTGCCGAAGGAGGGGTAGATGCGCTCCAGGTAGTAGTCGCGCTCGTCCTCGGGGATCTCGTTCGGCGGGCGGGTGTCGCCGTGCGCCCTCGGGACCCAGATGCGGCCGTCGTTGCGCAGCGACTCGCTCATCAGCGTGAGCTTGGACTGGTGGTCGCCGGTGCGCGGGATGCAGGTGGGGTGGATCTGGGTGAAGCAGGGGTTGGCGAAGTACGCGCCGCGCCGGTGGGCCCGCCAGATCGCGGTGGCGTTGGAGTTCATGGCGTTCGTCGAGAGGTAGAAGACGTTGCCGTAGCCGCCGCTCGCCAGGACGACGGCGTCCGCGAAGTAGGTGTCGATCCGGCCGCTGACCAGGTCGCGGGCGACGATGCCGCGGGCCTTCCCGTCGACCACGATCAGGTCCAGCATCTCGGTGCGCGGATGCATCTCGACGTTCCCGGCGGCGATCTGCCGGGACAGCGCCTGGTAGGCGCCGAGCAGGAGCTGCTGGCCGGTCTGGCCGCGGGCGTAGAAGGTGCGGGAGACCTGGACGCCGCCGAAGGAGCGGGTGTCGAGCAGGCCGCCGTACTCGCGCGCGAACGGCACCCCCTGGGCGACGCACTGGTCGATGATCTCCACCGAGATCTGCGCCAGGCGGCGGACGTTGGACTCGCGCGCCCTGAAGTCGCCGCCCTTGACGGTGTCGTAGAAGAGCCGGTGCACGGAGTCGCCGTCGTTGCGGTAGTTCTTCGCGGCGTTGATGCCGCCCTGCGCGGCGATCGAGTGGGCCCGGCGCGGGGAGTCCTGGTAGCAGAACTGGACGACGTGGTAGCCCTGTTCGGCGAGGGTGGCGCCCGCGGAGCCGCCCGCGAGGCCGGTGCCGACGACGATCACGGTGTGCTTGCGGCGGTTGGCCGGGTTGACCAGTTTCGCCTCGAACCGGCGCCTGTCCCAGCGCTCTTCGACCGGGCCGGCCGGCGCCTTGGTGTCGGCGACCGGCTCCCCGGTCGTGAAGTGGGCGTATTCAGCGGTCATTTCAGCTCACCACTCCGGTCATGACGCCCACGGGCACGGCGATGAAGCCGGCCGTGAGCAGCAGCGCGAGGACGTTCGCGATGGTCTTCAGGGCGCGGTCGCGGGTGCGGCTGCCTGCCCCGAGGGTCTGGGCGGCGCTCCAGAAGCCGTGCCGGATGTGCAGGCCGAGCGCGAGCATCGCGACGATGTAGACGACGTTGCCGTACCAGGTGGAGAAGGTGTCCACGACGTTCTGGTAGGGGTGGCCCTCCTGGAAGCCGCCGGAGTGCACGGTGCCGGTGGTCAGGTCGAGGAGGTGCCAGACGATGAACAGGCCGAGGATGATCCCGCCCCAGCGCATCGTGCGGGTGGCGTAGCTCGCGCCGCGCTTCCTGTGCACGTACTTGGCGGGCCGGGCCTTGATGTCGCGTCGGCTGAGCTGGTACGCGGACGTGGCGTGCGCGGCCACGGCGACGACCAGCACCACGCGGACGAGCCACAGGGTCCACTCGTAGTGCATGAAGGGTTCGCCGACGGTGCGCAGCCAGTGGGCGTAGTGGTTGAACTCGCCCGCGCCGAAGTAGATCTTCAGGTTCCCGATCATGTGGGCGACCAGGTAGAGCAGCATGATCAGGCCGCTGACGGCCATCACGGTCTTCTTGCCGACGGAGCTGTCCCACACGGTGCGCGCCATGGACGGCCGTCGGTCCGTCCGCGTTGCCAGAGCCATGGGACGAGACGGTAGGCCGCGGCGAACCGATCGGTCCAAGACATGAAGCGGCTGGTTTCCATAGACCTGAGCTATCGTCGAAGGGTGCAGTTCCACCAGCTCCAGTACTTCGTGGCCGTCGCGGAGACCCGGCACTTCACCCGGGCCGCCGAACTCGTGCATGTCGCGCAGCCCTCGCTGTCGCAGCAGATCAAGTCGCTGGAACGGGAGTTGGGGGCCGATCTGTTCCTGCGGGCGCGCGGGAACATCACGCTGACCGACGCGGGCGAGGCACTGCTGCCGCTCGCCCGGCGCATCCTCGCCGACGCGGACACGGCCCGGCACGAGGTGCAGGAGCTGGCGCAGCTGCGCAGCGGCCGGGTGCGGCTCGGCGCGACCCCGAGTCTGTGCACCGGTCTGCTTCCCGACGTGCTGCGCGCCTTCCACGACCGCTATCCGGGCATCCGGCTGCTGATCGAGGAGGGCGGCTCGCACGATCTCGTACGGGAACTCGCGCGCGGCGCCCTCGACCTCGCCCTGGTCGTCCTGCCGCTGCCGACCCCGTCCCCCGCGCTGACCACGGTGGAGCTGCTGCACGAGGACCTGGTGGTGGTGTCGTCACCGGAAGCCCCCGTGCCCGGCGGTGGCGGCCGCCGGGGCACGGTGCGTGTCGCCGATCTGGAGGGAGAGCGCCTAGTGATGTTCCGGCACGGCTACGACCTGCGGGAACTGACCGTCGCCGCCTGTCGCGCCGAGGGCTTCGAGCCCGACTTCGCGGTCGAGGGCGGTGAGATGGACGCGGTGCTCGGCTTCGTCCGGGCAGGCCTCGGCGTGGCCGTCGTACCGCGCATGGTGGCCGCGCGGTCCGGGCCGGGGCTGCGGGTGACACCGTTGGCCCCGCCCGGACTCGAGCGGACCATCGCGCTGGCGCACCGCAGCGATGTGGCACCGCCCCGGGCCGCCCGGGAACTCCAGCGGATGCTGCTGGAACGCTGAGGGCGGGCCGCCCCGGGCTCACCAGGTCGGGATGAGGCCTCCGTCGATGACGAAGTCGCTGCCGGTGATGTTGCGCGCGCGGTCCCCGGCGAGGAAGAGAACGAGGTCGGCCACCTCCGACGGCTCGGAGAAGCGGCCGGTGACGCTCTGGCCGGAGGCCTGGGCGACCACGTCGTCAGGGGTGAGCCCGGCGGCGGCCGAGACCGTGGCGGCCACCCCCCCGCCGCCGAGCCACAGGTCGGTCTTCACCGGACCGGGGCTCACCGTGTTGACGCGGATGCCCTTCGGGCCGACCTCCTTGGACAGTGCCTTGGAGAACGCGACCAGGGCTGCCTTGCCCGCGCTGTAGTCGATGACCAGGGGGTCGGGCAGTGTGGCGTTGACCGAGGCGATCGTCACGACCGAGCCCTGTCCGGCGGCCAGCATCGACGGCAGGGCCGCACGGGTGACCCGTACGGCCGTGAGCAGGTTCAGGTCGACGGTGCGCCGCCAGTCCTCGTCGGTGACCGACAGGAAGCCACCGGTGCGGGCGGGGGCCGTACCCACGTTGTTGACCAGGACGTCGATGCGCCCGCCCGCCGCCTCGACGAGCCTCCCGGCGGCGTCGGGTTCGGCGAGGTCGACCGGCACCCAGGTCACGTTCCCCTTCCCGGCCAGGGCGTCGAGGCCCGCCGAGGTGCCGCGGGAGCCGGCGATCACCGTCGCGCCCGCGCCGGCCAGTGCCTCCGTGACCGCGAGTCCGATGCCCTTGCTGGCTCCGGTGACGACGGCCGTCCTGCCCTGAAGTTCGGTGCTCATCCGTCTCAGCTCCATCGGTAAGAGGTACCTCCTGCCAGTGAGGCACAGGGACGGCCGGGAGCGCGAGGCGTCCCGTGGGCGGCCGGGGCCCGGTGAGGCGGAGGACGCCGACGGATCCGGGACGCGGTGCCGTCCCGTGTTCCGGCGGCGGTGCGCGGCGCGTCCCCGTTCCGGGAGGCCGCGCCGCGCCGCGGTGCTCAGCCGACCGCGTCGACCAGCGCCAGCTCGTGCAGCCGCTCCGGCGGCCCCGGACGGGCGTAGTACCAGCCCTGGGCCGTGTCACAGCCCAGTATCCGCAGCTGTTCGGCCTGCGCGCCGGTCTCCACGCCCTCGACCGTGACCGCCAGGTCGAGACTGTGGGCGAGGGAGACGATGCCCTCGACGATCTTCAGGTCGACCGGATCCGCCGGGAACTGCTGCATCCCCTGGGTGAAGGACCGGTCCAGCTTGAGGATGCTGACCGGCAGACGACGGAGGTTGGCCAGGTTCGAGTAGCCGGTGCCGAAGTCGTCGAGCGCGATGTCGACGCCCATCTCGGCGAGCCTGCGCAACGGCTTGAGCAGATCGTCGTCCGCGCCGATCAGCGCGGACTCGGTGACCTCCAGGCACAGCGCCCGGGCGTCGAGACCCTCACGCTCCAGGATGTCGACCGTGTCCTGGACCAGGCCGGGATGGGTCAGCTGGCACGGCGAGAGATTGACGTTGACACGCAGCGGGCCGGCGGCGGAGTGCCGTTCCTGCCAGCTGCGGGCCTGGCGCACCGACTGCTCCAGGACCCAGCGGCCGAGCGGCACGATCAGTCCGGTGTGCTCGGCGAGGGGGATGAAGCGGTCGGGTCCGAGGACACCGTGCTGCGGGTGCAGCCAGCGCACCAGCGCCTCCGCGCCCCGCACACTGCCGTCGCCGAGGTGCACCAGCGGCTGGTACTCGATGAAGAACTCGCCCCGGTCCAGGGCGGCCGGGAGCGCGGTGGTGAGTCCGTTTCGGGTGATGGCGCGGGCGTCGGCCTCGGGGTCGGCCAGCTCGAAGCGGTTGCCGCCCGCGGACTTGGCCCGGTACATCGTGATGTCGGCGCTGCGCAGCACCTCGGCGGCGCCGCGCTCCCCGGCCGGGCCCTCGACGACGCCGACGCTGCCCCGTACGGTCAGGTCACGGCCGTCGATGCTGATCGGGGTGACGAGCGCGTTCATGATGCGTCCGGCCAGTTCGTCGACCTCGCGCTCGGTGTCCGGGCCGGTGGTGAGGGCCACGAACTCGTCGCCGCCCAGCCGGGCGACCATCTCGCCGGGGGCCGTCGCGCAGGACTGGAGGCGGTCGGCGACCTCGACGAGCAGCCGGTCGCCGGCCGCGTGCCCGAGGCTGTCGTTGATGGTCTTGAAGCCGTCGAGGTCGAGGTAGCAGAGCCCGAAGCGCTGTCCCTCCCCCGCCGCCAGCGCCTTCTCCAGCCGCTCGAAGAACAGGGTCCGGTTGGGCAGTCCGGTCAGCGCGTCGTGGGTGGCCTCGTAGCGCAGCCGCAGATTGAGCAGCCGCCGCTCGGTGGTGTCCTCCATCAGCGCGAGCTGGTACTGGGGTTCGCCGTCCGCGTCGCGCAGGAGCGAGACCGTCAGGTTGGTCCACAGGGCGGTGCCGTCGGGGCGGTAGAACGCCTTCTCCACGTGGTAGTGCTCGCGCTCACCGCGCACCAGCTCCTCGTACAGCCGCCACACCTGAGGGCCGTCCTCGGCGTGCGTCCATTCGAAGACCCGGCGCCCCCGCATGGTCTGTTCCGAGCCGCCGAACATGCGCAGCAGGGCTCCGTTGACCTGGAGGATGTTGCCTTCGAGGTCGGCGATGCCGATGCCTATGGCCGCGCCCTCGAACACCGCGCGGAAGCGGGCCTCACTGTCGTGCAGTGCCTCGGCGACGGCGCTGCGCGCGGTCAACGCCGCCTGTGAGATGGCCTGTTGTTCGGCGAGGGTCCGCTCCCGAAGCGCCTCGGCGTACCCGGCGGCGATGGCGTGCTGGAGCCGTGCGGAGCGGGTGCGCAGCGCTTCCTTGGGCCCGTCCTCGCCGCAGTAGAGCACCAGGTAGGCGTCCACGCAGTCGAGGGCCCGGCTGAGAGCCTCCGGGTCGGTGCAGTGTGCCGCGACGAGTGCGGCGCCGACGCCGCGTCCCTCGGCCGCCTCGAAGGTCCTGGCCCGCAGGGCCTCGCTCAGCCGCCTCGCGAGCGGCAGCAGCTGTTCCTCGAACTCCGGCCGGGTCAGCGAGGTGGAGGTGACGGGGAAGACCGCCCGGCTCCAGATCGTCGCGAAACGGCGCAGTCTGTCCTCCGGCCCGTCCGGCTCGGCGCTCACGCCGCGCGTCCCACGCCGCCGAACCCGGAGAAGGAATAGGGATCCTCGTCCTCGGGTGCCGTGTCGGGCCGCCAGTCCGGCATCGGCACCAGTCCGGGTTCCACCATGTCGTACCCCTCGAAGAACCGCGCGATCTCCTCGCGCGTGCGCATGATCAGCGGGTTGCGGATGTCCTTGTACACGTCGACCGTGCCCTCGGCCTGCTCCCGTGAGAGCGGAATGCCCTCGAACGAGGCATGCGTGACGACGAGCATGCTTCCCGGCGCGAGGGCGTCGCGCAGTTCGGCCACCGCCCGGTACGGGTCGTCCGCGTCTTCCACGAAGTGAAGTATGGCAACGAGAAGCAGCGCGACCGGCCGGTTCAGGTCGATCAGCCGCTGAACCGGGTGACTCACGAGGATTTCCTGGGGCTTGAGGAGGTCCGCGGCGACGACGTCCGCGTGCTCGTTGTCCCGCAGCACGACCTGACTGTGTGCGACGGCAACGGGGTCGTGGTCGACGTAGACGACCCGTGCGCCGGGGCGGGCGGCCTGGGCGATCTCGTGGACGTTGCCGAACGTGGGGATGCCGGAGCCGATGTCGAGGAACTGGTCGATGCCCTCGCCGGCCGCGTAGCGGACCGCCCGGCGCATGAACGCCCGGTTCGCCTGCATGACCTTGGGGAGGCCCGGCATGAACTCCATCGCCTTGCGCGCCGCTTCCCGGTCGACCTCGAAGTTGTGCGAACCGCCCAGGTAGTAGTCGTATATCCGGGACACGCTCGGCACTGAGATGTCAATGCTGCGAGGGGCCCAGGCGGGACGCTCCATCTATCTCTCCAAGGCGTAGGCGACGGCACGGACGATCCGGTGTTCGAGCAGAGGCTACTGATCGCCCGCCAAAGGAGCGAGTCAAACCGGAAATTGACCGTCCGTTCCCGGTCACTGCCTCAGGCACGTGCCGAATTGGCATCTGCGAACGTATACCGCGAACGCCACTCACCGCCCCCGCGAAATCGTTCCGAAGCATTCCAAAAAGCTCGGCGGGGTCACGAAGCGTGGCCAAGTCCCCTGTCGTGCCGCGGCGTTCTTTCACATCCGGGCCGCCGACCGGATCTTTCACGTTCCGGCGACGGCCGGAATGCTTCGCCCGCGCCGGGGAGCACAAGGGTCCGCCCCCTCCGGTGGAGGGGGCGGACCCTGGGCGGCGCGTTCTTTCGGGCGAGCCGGTCAACCGTGGGGTGTTGACGCCCTACTCGGCCGCGCCGACCGGCTTTCCGTCGGGCGAGACGGCGTACCAGGTGCCGCCCACTCCCTGACCGTTGGTGTCGCCGGGAGCACTGTCACCGGAGAAGGTGTAGATCGGCCAGCAGTTGACCGACATCTGCTTCACGCCGTCGGGGCGCGTGAAGGGCATCAGGCCCTTCTTCTTGACGCCCTTGGTGTCGTCCTCGGAGACCGGGGCGACCGCGGGCCACTTCTCCAGGCAGGCGCCGGTGCAGGCCGACTTCGAGACGGGCCAGGCCTGGTCCTTCATGAAGCGGTAGACGGTCATGCCGTTCTTGTCGACGACGATGTCGCCGAGCTTCGCGTCCTTGCGGACCGACAGACCGGGCAGGGAGGCCAAGGTGGCCTTCTTGCCGTCGGGCGCCGAGGCGAACCAAGTGCCGCCCACGTTCTGGCCGTTGGTGTCACCGGCCTTGGTGTCCTTGGCGTACCGGTACATGGGCCAGCCGCCTATGGTCAGCTGCTTCGTGCCGTCGGACCGGGTGACCTCGCCGAGCAGTGCCTTGTCCACACCGGTGGCGGCTTCGGCGCCCTCGGCGGGCACGGGCGGCCAGGCGGTCGCGCAGGCACCGTCACAACTCGACTTCGGCGGCTCGGCGGTGTCCTTGTCGAAGCGGTAAAGGGTGAACCCGGAGCCGTCGGTCAGCACCTTGCCGAGCTTGACGCTCTCGGCCACGGCCAGCTCGCCCGCGGCCTCCGGCTTCGCGGCCGCCGCGCTCTCCTTGGAATCGGCTCCGTAGCCGTTGCCCGTACCGGCGGTGGTGCTGGTTCCGTAACCGCCCGCCGCCGAGGTGGCGCCCACGTTCTGGGCACCCGTCGAAGTGCCATTTTCCTGACCACACGCCGTCGTGAGCGCCAGCACGGCCGCAGCTGACGCTACGAGTGAGGCGCTCCGCCAGGAGGTCTTCATTGGTAACTCCCGCTGTTCGCATAAGTGTTGCAGCGCCCTGCAGCGCCGCGCATGGCCCTAGGTACGGGCGGGAGGTGCAGGAGTGTTCAAACGGGCCACAAATTTCTTTCGGAATACTGTGCGGCGGTCGACACGGATCGCTCACGTGTTCGATAAATGCCCGCTGTTCCCGGCCGCACGCGTCAGCCACCGGGGGCCGGAGGTACCCAATTCGTGGCCAATCCAGGACACTTCGGCGCGACCCGTCCCCTCGCGCCCCATGATCTTGGTCGTGCACGCACCCCAGCGGAATCGATCCGCCCTCGTCATACGGGTACTGGCGCTGACGGCGCTCACCTGGCTCCTCGTCGGCGCGCCGAGCGGAACGGCCACGGCCGACGCCTGCGCGTACGCCTCGACGGGCCAGGACGGCGACGGGATCACCGCGGTGGCCGTGGCGGGCGACGGGGCGGCCGCCGTCGCCGGACACACCGTCCGGTGTCCGGTCCCGACCCCCGCCCCGACCCCGCCCTGCCCGCCGACGCCCACGCCGACCCCGCCGGCCCCCGAGCCCCCTCCGCCGCCGAAGCCCAAGCCGACACCGAAGCCGGCCCCACCGCCTCCGCCCACCCACGCACCGAAGCCCGCGCCTCCACCACCGCCTCCGCCCCCACCACCGCCTCCACCGGCGCCGAGGCCGAAGCCCGCGCCGCCGCGGCCCGCTCCGGTCGTGGCACCGAGACCCACGCCGAAGCCCGCACCGACACCGAGCGCGCGTCCCGCTCCGGCGCCGGTTCCGGTCAGTTATCCGGCGTACCGCACCCCGCCGCACAAGCACGCGCCCCGCGGCGGTCCGTCACTGGTCTCGTTCACCCTGCTCATCACCGCGCCCGCGGTGCTCGCCGTCGCCGCGCTGCGCCCGCGCTGACCCCTGGAGGCACACTTTGTCGGATTGGCTTGTTCTCACCCTCGCGATGGCGGCCGCGTGCCTGGTGGTCCTCGTCGTGACCCTCGTACGCCATCGCAGGGCCCGTGAGGACGAGGACCCCACCGAGACGCCGGACGTCATCGAGTACATGACGATGATGATCGGCGTGGTGTACGCCATCGTCCTCGGACTGGCCATCGCCGGTGTCTGGGAGGCCCGCGGCGGCGCCCAGAACCAGGTGCAGAGCGAGGCGCAGGCCCTGCACGAGATCTCCGAACGGGTCCGGGTCTACCCGCCCGACGTCCGCGACCGGATCCGCGGTGACGTCGACGCGTACGTCCACTACGTGGTCACCACCGAGTGGAAGGCCATGGCCGAGCAGGGCCGGGTGACCCCGGAGGGCGGCCGGCTCCTCGACCGGGTCCGGCACGACGTCACCGACTACCGGCCGAAGTCGGACTTCGAGGCGCAGGCCTACCAGCCGCTCCTCGACCAGGTGACGGCGGCCGACACCGCGCGCAGCGCCCGCGCCGGCTCCACGGGGGCGACCATGCCGGGGGTGGTGTGGTTCGGGCTGATCACCGGCGCCGTGGTCACGGTCGGGATGATCTTCGCGCTCCAGATCCGGCGCACCGCCCGGGAACTGATCCTGGCCGGGCTGTTCTCCGCCCTGATCGCGTTCCTGCTGTTCCTGATCTGGGACTTCGACGCGCCCTACAGCCGCGGGATCACGGCGTCGACGGAGCCCTTCACGGCGCTGTTCCCACACCTCCCCGGGTGACGTGCCCCCTGGGGGCCTTCCGTGGACGGGGGGCGGGCGCCACGCCGTGCGCGTCCCCCGTCCGCACGCACGCCGTCCCCCGAACGGCCCACACAATTGCCCCGTTCGCGCTACTGGGATCGCGCCCCTGTTCGCCCTTTCCTAGCGTTCCGATCATCGAGGTGCATTTCCGGCGCAAGCGGAATAGGTCCGCAGCAAGGCTCCTCGGGGACCTGGAGGCTCACCATGCGCGCGATACGCGTCGCTTCGGCCGCACTGCTGGGCATGACCGCCCTGACCTTCGCCGCACCCGTCGCGTCCGCCGGCGACGGGGACCACGGACTCACCCCGATCACCCCGTTCGCCTTCAGCGTGCAGCCGTCGACCGTAGCCGCCGGTGGCCAGGTGTCCCTGCTCCTGAAGCGGGACGGCGGGTGCAGGGGAACCGCCACGGTCACCTCCGGGGTCTTCGACACCGTCACCATCCCGCCGGGGCAGTCCTCGGCCACCGCCATGGTCGACTGGGACGCCAGACCCGGGGCCGTGTACGACGTGACGTTCTCGTGCGGCGGAGCGAGCGGCAGCACCGGTCTCACGATCACCGGCGGCCGGTCGCCGGTCCCGCCGAACCCGGTGCCCCTCCAGCGGGGCGTGCGGGCCGGCGTCGGCGGCAGTGTCGGCGGCTTCGACCTGAAGCAGATCGGGGTGGGCACGGCGCTCATCGCCGGTTCGGTCGGCGCGGCCTGGTACCTGTCCCGCCGGCGCGCCCCCTCCGACGAGACCTGACGAAACGGCACAGCCCTCCACCCCGGACCCGGTCGGGCGGGTCCGGAGCGAAGGGCTGTCACGTGCGGCCCGCGCGGCGGACGGCCGGCCTCCGAAGGGGGGCGGGACCGGCCGCTCGCCGGCGGAACGGTCAGATGTGCCGCTCCGACCTGCGCCGCATCCAGAACACCCCGCCGCCGACGGCCGCCGCGGCCACCAGACCGCCGCCGATCGCCATGTCGGTGGGCGTGGCACCGGTGGTGCTGCTGCCGCCGAGGCCGCCGCGCACACCGCCGATGACGGTGAAGGCGGCCGGGCGGGTCAGCGGGCCCGTCCCGTCGCAGTTGACGGTGATGTCGTACGAGCCGGGAGCGGCGTCCTGGTTGATGGTGGCCGTACCGCTGGACGACTCGTTGCGGCTGCCCAGGAGCGGCGAGAGTCTCGCCTGACGGAAAGCGGGAGAGGTCATCGTGCCTCCCTTCGGGCACCCGTCGACGGTCACGGTGAGCTGGCCGCCACGGGCGATGACGCTGGGCATCGCGACAATGTTGCTGGGCGTGTTCCACGCCGCGGCCATCGGGGCGGCGAGCCCCACGGCGGCGACCGCGGCGGCGGACACCGCCAGGGCACGAGTAGTACGCATGTGATCCTCCGCGGGGGCGCCCCGGGAACCGTCCCCGGTGGATCGGCGAGAAAGCGCCTCCCAGTCAGACCCTCAGATGCCGTGCACGCGGCCGCATTTCGGGAATGGTCCGTCCTGGTGAGAGGACACGCCGAAGGAATTCCACACAATCGGATATTGCCGCAGGTCACGGACTGTCAGAAAATTCCTGGTCACGGCAACTCGGATGGCGCACGGGGCTTTCCTTCGGCCACCCGTTCGCCCGCGCCCCGTCGCCGGGCGGCCTTGCTGCCATTAGCGTGCTCATATGCGCGGATGACGAGGCGACGGCCGCGTCGAGAGGGGATTACGAATGTCTGCGTCCGAGTTGGCCGAAGAGGAGGAGCGGCAGAGGAAGCGCGCTCCTTGGGGCGTCATAGCGCTTGTTCTGCTGACCGGCCTCGCACTCATTCGGAACGGTTCCGGCGAGTTCGACGTGGGCCCCCCGCAGCCGGCCTCGGCGGCAGCGGCGGACAGCCGCACGCCGGGCGGCACGTTCCCGAAGGCGCCCGACGCGCTGCCGTACTCCGTGGCCGACCGGGTACGGATCCCCGCCATCCGCGTCGACGCCCCGGTGATGCCGGTGGGCCTGGACGTCGACGGCTGGGTCGACGCGCCGCCGCCCGACGACGCGAATCTCGCCGGATGGTTCACCGGAGCGGTCTCCCCCGGCGAGAAGGGCACGGCCGTGATCGTGGGCCATGTCGACAACATGCGGGGCCCCGCCGTCTTCTACGGGCTCGGGGCGCTCAAGAAGGGGAACAAGGTCGAGGTCCTGCGCAAGGACGGGAAGACCGCGGTGTTCGAGATCTACGGCATCGAGGTCTTCGCGAAGAGCAATTTCCCCGGCGACCGTGTGTACAACAGCAAGGGAACCCCCGAACTGCGCGTCATCACGTGCGGCGGCGGTTTCTCCAAGCAGCACGGATACGACGGCAACGTGGTCGTCTTCGCGCGCCTTTCCGAGGTGCGCTGAGCGTTCCCGGACCGGGCGGGCGAAAAGCCGGTCGGCGAGGCGTTCCGCCTCCCGCCGGCCGACCCGGCCGAAAGCCCCGCGGCACACCGTGCGCGGGGCCCTTTTCGGTTCTAGGCGTACTTACGACGCGGCACCGCCATGTGGTAGCCGGCGTCCAGCAGTCGCGGGAGGTAGGTGCGCAGCGCCTGCACGCTCTGTGAGCGGTCGCCGCCCGCGTCGTGCGAGAGGACGACGACACCCGGGGCGGCCTCCTTCTTGACCGTGCCGACGATCGCGCGGGTCCCCGGCCTCGCCCAGTCGTTCGTGTCGATCGTCCAGGACATCGGCTCCATGCCGAGTTCGGCCCCGATCTGGTAGGTCGCCCGGTTCCACTCCCCGTAGGGCGCGCGGAACCAGGACGGCGGCTCGCCGCAGGCCTCGTCGATGACCTCGCTGGTGCGCTCGATCTCGGAGCGGATCGCGGAGCGCGAGAGCTTGGTGAGCAGTGGATGGCTCCACGTGTGGTTGCCGACGAGGTGACCGTCGTCGGCCATCGCGCCCAGCAGGTCCTTGTTGCCGGCGGCCATCTGCCCGCACACGAAGAACATGGCGTGCACGTCGTACTCGCGCAGGATCCGCAGGATCTCGGGGGTGTAGTGCGGGTCGGGGCCGTCGTCGAAGGTCAGCACCATGGAGCGGCCGCGCCCGGACACACGGATGAAGGGCTCGTGCCGGACGAGGGTCCGCAGCTGCGTGCCGTGCGGCGGGGCGCCGTACCCGGCGAGGGGCTGGAGGCGGTAGGCGGAGGGCTTGAGGGCCCGGTTCGCCTGCGGGCCGGAGAGCGGCAGACCACGTGCCGGCTCCGCGGCCCGGCCGGCGGTCAGGACACGGGCCGTGCCCGCCGCTCCGGCCGCCCCCAGGACGGCGGCGCCGGCGATCAACGCCCGGCGCCGGGTAATCGGCTGATCCTTTTTCATGACAAATCAGTCACCCGGCGGAGGGCTCACCACGCCGGGCAACACCCGTAGGGCCTCGCGAATACACCCGCATGGACCATTCAGCGACGGCGCACCAGCGGGAACGGCAGCGTTTCACGGATCGTCAGGCCGGTCAGGAACATGACCAGCCGGTCGACGCCGATGCCGAGCCCGCCGGTGGGCGGCATGGCGTACTCCAGCGCGTCCAGGAAGTCCTCGTCGAGCTCCATCGC
This sequence comes from Streptomyces sp. NBC_00328, assembly GCF_036139655.1. Classification (NCBI taxonomy): domain Bacteria; kingdom Bacillati; phylum Actinomycetota; class Actinomycetes; order Kitasatosporales; family Streptomycetaceae; genus Streptomyces; species Streptomyces sp. NBC_00328. The sequence goes on along the minus strand of NZ_CP108013.1, from coordinate 8,495,972 downwards.
CTCCGGGTCTCCCCCGGCGGCCAGCAGCGACTGCTCGGCGAGCCGGCGACGCTGCTCGACAGGGTCGGTCAACTCCGAGTAGGCGGTGCCCAGTTCCGTACCGAACGCGACGAGGTCCCAGCGTTCCGCGAGCCGCGGGTCGGTGCGGTGCTGCCGGGTGAGGGGGGAGACGTCGGTCGGGAAGTCCTTGTAGAACGTGGGGAGCTGGGTCTTCTCCTCGACGAGACGTTCGTACATCTCCAGGACGACGTCACCGCGTCCGTCGTCCGCCGTGTACGGCACGCCCGCGCGGTCGCACAGCCGCAGCAGCCTCTCCAGGCTCGTGTCGGCGTCGATCTCGTCCCCCAGCGCCTCGGAGACCGCTCCGTACACCGTCTTGACGGGCCAGTCCCCGGAGATGTCGTACTCGACGCCGTCCTTGCGGGCGACCGGTGTGCCGAACGCGGCGGTGGCGGCACCCTGGATCAGCTCGCGGACGAGGTCGAGCATCACGTCGTAGTCGGCGAAGGCCTGGTACGCCTCCAGCATCGTGAACTCGGGGTTGTGCTTGTAGGAGACACCCTCGTTGCGGAAGGTGCGGCCCATCTCGAACACCTTCTCCATGCCGCCGACGCACAGCCGTTTGAGGTAGAGCTCGGGCGCGATGCGCAGATAGAGGTTCAGGTCGTAGGCGTTGATGTGGGTGGTGAAGGGACGGGCGTTGGCTCCGCCGTGGATCTGCTGGAGCATCGGGGTCTCGACCTCCAGGTAGCCGCGGTCGAGCAGCCCCTGGCGCAGCGCCTGGACGGCGGTGGAGCGGGCGCGGACGACGTCGCGGGCCGCGGGGCTGGACACCAGGTCGAGATAGCGGCGGCGCACCTTCGCCTCGGGGTCGGCGAGGCCCTTGCGCTTGTCGGGCAGCGGGTGCAGGCATTTGGCGGTGAGCCGCCAGGAGGTGACGAAGACCGTCGGCTCGCCGGAGTCGCTGGCGCCCGCGAGACCGTCGGCGCTGATGTGGTCGCCGATGTCGATCACCTGCCGGAAGCGGTCGAGCGCCGAGCCGGACTCCTTGCGGGTGAGGGCGATCTGGAGGTCACCCGACCAGTCGCGCAGCACGGCGAACAGGAGGCCGCCGAAGTCGCGTACGAGCATCACGCGTCCGGCGACGGTCACGTCCTCGCCGCCGCGGACGTCGGCCAGGACATGGGTGCGCGGCGGGATGCCGACCGGGTAGGGGTCGGTGCCCTCGGCGCGCAGCCGGTCGAGTTTGCGGTACCGCACGCGGACCTGGTCGGGCAGCCCGGTGGTGAGGTCCTCGCTCCCGGCCCCGCCGTCCGCGTCGAGGCCGAGGGCCGCCAGCGACGGCAGTCCCGCGGTCGTGGCGGGTGCGGGTCCCCCCTTCGGATGCCCCTTGCCCCACAGACTGCGCAGCGAGGGCACGGAGACGAAGCCCTCGGCGATGGCGGAGGCCATGCCGATGCGGGCGAGGGCGCCGGTGTCGCCGTAGCAGATGAAGCGCGGGTACCACTCCGGGTGGTACTTGGCGTTGGAGCGGTACAGGGCCTCGAGCTGCCACCAGCGGGAGAAGAACAGCAGCAGTCTGCGCCAGAGTCTGAGCACCGGGCCGGCGCCGATGCGGGCGCCCTCCTCGAACACGGAGCGGAACACGGCGAAGTTGAGGGAGATGCGCCGGACCCCGAACTTGCCGGCGACCGCGCACACCTCCGCGACCATGAACTCCATGACGCCGTTGGGCGCGCTGCGGTCGCGGCGCATCAGGTCGAGGGAGATGCCGTCGCGGCCCCAGGGCACGAAGGACAGGAGCGCGAGGAGCTTGCCGTCGGACCCCATCGCCTCGACGAGCAGACAGTCGCCGTCCTCGGGGTCGCCGAGCCGGTCGAGGGCCATCGAGAAACCGCGCTCGGTCTCCGTGTCGCGCCAGGCGTCCGCCCGGCCGACGATCTCCTCCATCTCGCTGTCGGTCAGGGTGGAGTGCCGGCGGACCCGGCAGGTGGCGCCGGTGCGTTTGACGCGGTTGACGGCCTGCCGGGTGACGCGCATGTCGCGGCCGGACAGGTCGAAGCCGGCGACGTGCAGGATCGCCTCGTCGCCGAGCTGGAGGGCACCGAGCCCGGAGCGCGCGAACGCCTTGGCGCCCTCCTCGGACGCGCCCATCGCGGCGGGGGCCCAGGCGTAGCGGCGGGCGATGTCCAGCCAGGCGGCGATCGCGTGCGGCCAGGCCTCCCGGTCGCCGACGGGGTCACCGCTGGCGAGGCACACTCCGGCCTCGACCCGGTAGGTGACGGCCGCCTTGCCGCTGGGCGAGAAGACGACGGCCTTGTCCCGGCGGGTGGCGAAGTAGCCGAGGGAGTCGCCGCCTCCGTACACCTGGAGCAGGGCGCGGATACGGGACTCCTCGTCACCGTGCAGGGCCGCGACCAGACGCTGGGAGCGGAAGAGCGTGGCGGCCGCGTTGAGCAGGGCCAGAGCGCCGAACAGGCCGAGCACGAAGAACAGCCAGCGCGGCGGACGGCCGTCGAACGAGCGCCCGGAGACGAGTCCGCCGCAGACCCGGTTGGCGGCCCACAGCAGCCGCTGGCCCTCCGCCAGGGTGCCGGGGAACAGTTCGACCAGACCCCAGCCGAGCAGGATCGCCACGACGAGTCCGGTGACCAGGACGAGCAGGGCCCGTCGTACGGCGGCGCGCCGCGAGTCGGCGTAGAACTCCCGGCGGGCCACGATGAGCAGGGCGAACAGGAGTCCGCAGACGATCAGCGAGGGGATCGAGGCGGCGTACAGGCCGGCGGCGATCCCGAGGATGTCGGTCAGGACGAGCAGGCCGAGGTAGACGACCACGAGCCACCAGGCGATCTTCTTGCGGGCGGCCGTCGCGGCGGCGAGCAGGAAGAGGAAGACGGCGTACGCGAGGTTGGCGCTGACCGGGATGATCAGAAGGTCGAGGAAGCGCACGACCGGGCGCAGCAGCGCGCGCAGCGGGGGTATGAAGGCGAGCAGGGTGCAGAGCAGACCGATGGCGACGAAGAAGGCCGCGAATCCCTCGGGCACCTTGCTGAGGAAGCCGGTCCCGGGCGGCCGTGCCGGGCCGCTGGCGGTCTTCGGCGGGCGGGCCTCCACGGTGGCACTCATGGATCCGACTGTAGGAAGAGCGACGGCGCCCCGCCCGTCGAGCGGATCTCGGCGGCTCCCCCCGGGGCAGGCGGATCAGCGGGTTCCGATAGCCTCGCAGCCGTGACGGAAGAGCAGCACGCGCATCGGTTCGAGCGCGGGACGGACGGTCCCAAGGTCATCGTCGTCGGTGTGGACGGCTCCGACTCCTCGTTGCGCGCCGCGGCGTACGCCGGTGGTCTGGCGCGGCGGCAGCGGGCGCTGCTGGCGGTGGTCTACGTCAAGCCGGTGATGGCGGCGGGAGCGGCGCTCGGGGTGCCGGTCGCGGAGACGACGGACGAGATCGCCGAGGATCTGGTGCAGTACATCCGCGACGCCGCCGAGCGGGTGAAGGACATATTCGATGTGCGCTGGGAGTTCCACACGTTCCGCGGCGACCCCTTCAACGGCCTGGTCACCGCCGCGGACGAGCTGAAGGCGGACGCCGTGGTGGTCGGGGCCTCCGAGCAGTCCGGGCACCGGATCGTCGGTTCGGTGGCGGTCCGGCTGGTGAAGGCGGGCCGCTGGCCGGTCACGGTCGTGCCGTAGGCGGTGCGGCGGGAGTGCCGTGGAGGGTCGCCGTGCGGATGCCGTGCCGGTGGCCGCGCTCCCGCGTCATTCGGCCATGACGAGGCCGGACCGGCCCGCGCCCCTGCCGAGGACGACGTCGCGGATCCGGTCGCGGACGGCGCCGACGGTGGCGCCCCGCTCCAGCGCCGCGTCCAGGTCCACGACCCGGCCGGCGTCGAGGTCGAAGGCCAGCGGGACGAACTCGGCCTTCGTCACCTCCCACCGCTGTGAGCGCCGCGCGGGCGGGGAGAAGGTGAAGCGGCCGAGGGTGCTCTCGTTGCCGCGCGGGTCCTGGACGCCCCGGTCGTTGTACATCTCGCCGGCGATCTGATCGCCCGTGCCGTAGACGACCCAGGTGCCGTTGACCTTCTCGTACGCCTGCGGGACATGGGAGCGGGTGCTTGCAACAGGTGCAGGCGTAACGGGAAAGGCCGTCAGGCACAATGGAATACATGCACGAGGAGACCGTAGAACGCGAGCGGTGGGGCATATTGGCGCGCAAGTCCAAAGTCCTCGGCGAGGCAGACGCCCGCCGGGAACTCAGCACCGATGCGCAGATTGCGCAGGGCCGCCGGGCTGCGGAACGGGAAGGCGCTGACGTCCCGTCAGAGTTCATCTGGACAGAGCTTGGCTCCGCGTTTAAGGCGCGTCAACGAGATGAATTCGAAGCCGCTCTAGCGGCACTCGCGGCCGGAGAAATTAACACCCTCTGGTGTTATGACCTCTCCCGATTCTCTCGCAAGGGCGCCGACGACCTGATTGGCATTCTGCGCCCCGGCAAGGGTCGCGTGATTTTCGACTATGACGGACTCGACTCCTCTAACCCGCGCGACCGGCGATGGATCATCAATCGCGCAGAGGAAGCCCGCGAATACTCAGAGCGGCTGTCCGCCAACGTCAAAAACACCAAGCGGCTACAGCGCGATTCCGGCAAGTGGCTTAGCGCCTCCTCGTACGGCTACACAGTCCACCCCAAGACCCGGAAACTCCACCAAGACCGCAGCACCGAGGCTCACGAGACGTGCCCCGCTGCCGTTGTCTTCCGCATATTCACCGAGACAGCCGAAGGTGGAGTGGAAAACAGCCTGCGCAAAATCACTGCCCGGCTGAACAGCGACGGAATTCCCGGTCCTGCGGGCGGCACGTGGAATGTCACGGCCGTCTACCGCATCGCCCTGCACCCCGTCTACGAGGGTTGGCAGATTCTCAGTCAATGGCCTGCGGGTGCACACGCATACGTCTACCGCGACAAGAACGGCGAGCGAATCAGCGTCACCGACGAACCCATTGTGTCGGCCGAATTGGCGGCGCGCGCACGGGCTAGCGTCCGCAAAAGCAAGAATCCCGCGTTCACTGGAGCGCTCCCCCAACCCACAGCCGCCGCTCACACCCTTACCGGTCTTCCCCGGTGCGCCGGTTGTTACGGCTCATCACAGAAGACAGCGGGGGCATGGATGTGCGGCAAGCATCGTCGCTCGCCCGGTTCGTGCCCTGCTCCTGTCTCGCTCGATGGCGGGCACCTTGACCCGTGGGTAATCGAGACGTGGAAAAGTCGCCTTGCTTCGCTAGACACGGGCGATGAGGCAGACATGGAACTTGCCATGGCCATTACGGCCCGCTGGTCGGCCCTACAGGCGCCGGAAGAGACTGCCGATGCAACAGCGGCCCGGCGCGCCCTGGCAGAGGCTGAGGCAGCCCTACAGGATCTAGTGGATGGCCGGTATAAGCGCAAGGAATTCGAAGGACCCATGCGCAGGCTGTACCAACCGATGCTGGACGACGCGCTATCCGTAGTTTCGGCTGCCAAGGAAAACGCAGATCAGTACAGCGCGGGCCCTCTTGTCTGCCCGTTCATCGGGGACCGCGAATTGGTGGATGAGGCGTGGGAGACAACGACTCAGGACACCCGTCGCGCGTTGCTGGCGCTGGCGATTAACTGTGTGGTCATCCGTAGGCGGCCGGACGGCCCCATGCCGAATCGTTGGACACCGCTAGACGTTACGGAGCGTGCAGAAATCTACTGGCACGGCGACCCGCTACCGCCGAAACTTGCCGAAGCGCTTAAGCGTCGCCGGGGTGGACGGCGCAAGACGAAGTAGACCAAAGGCAACTTGAGAAGCCCCGTTCGATCTCCCAGGATCGGGCGGGGCTTTCTTGCGTCCCCAGGTATCCGCCCAGCGACCCCGTGAGCCTCTTCTAGCCCCGCTTGGCCCCCTCGGTCCGGCGGGGCTTGTTCGTGCCCTCAGATGGGCGCGTGCGCCTTTTCGGTGTCCTTCCGTGAACTCCATTCCCGGTCGTTTCTCATTACCTGACGGCCTGTCAGATAAGGCGCAGCCGGCCTGGGGTCCTGATAGGGCGTCAGATTCCGAATCTAGCGAACCATAGAGGCGCCCTCTCAAATGGTCTTAGGAAGAAGAATAGTAAGCGGAGAGAGGTACTGACGTGAGCGCAGACAAAGTATTTGAACGCATCCTGTCGTGGGTATCCGAGGACACTCACCGGGGGAGGCTGGCACGCGCGTTTCAGGGCAACCTGGGCGACAGTCCAGAGCTGCAAGCGAAGCGCATTGGGTTGCTGTCCATCTATCTGGAACGCGAAGCGCACAGCAAGCGGGGGCTCTCACTGGTCTAGGGCGAGCACCCCGAGACGTAAGCCGTCTGGTTACGTGACCAGACGGCTTTTTCTTGGCCTTATTTCGTCTCGTTTCGTCGCACCGCAACGGGAATTCCGACCCGTTTCGTCGCGCTACCCAATCATTCCGTCCCCGTTCTGTTCCCGGAAATCGAGGTTCCGTCTCATTACGTCTCCAGGAGAAACATTGACCACAGACTTGATTGTTGCGCTGCGTAACGCCGAATCTCTCGCATGGGAAGCCATCGCGAAGCCGTCTGAGGCCACGGCCGTACACCAGGCCATTACGGCAGTGCTGCGTATCGCTGAGAAGCAAGTCGCCGAACTCCGCTGCGAGGCGCCTACCTGTCAGAACGTCATTGAGTACGGCGGGGTAGGACGTCCTCGGCGCTTCTGTGCTGACCGTTGCCGGAAGGCAGCGCATAGGGCGAATCGGCGGCGCTGAGACAGCGGAGAAGGTTGGGCTGACGACTACTCTCTGTGGTTGTTTCTAATCCCGATCTGTTGTTATCGAATCTGAGTATCCAAGAAGAAACCCAAAGGGAAACCTAGAACCTGTAACACGTCATCGAGATAAGGAACAACCCGTGATTGGCTTCTACGACAGCCCGGTGTGTCAGGAGCAGGGGTGCGAGGAGTGGTTGACCGGCCGACAGACCCGGTTCTGTTCAGCGAAGTGCCGAATGCGTGCCCACCGTCGCGCACGCGCCACCCTGCCCGCTGAGAAGGTTTGTGTCCTATGCGGTGCCGCTTTCCGGCCGCTGAGAGGTAAGCAGACGTACTGCGATTTCGAGAACGATGCAGACGACACATGCGCCGTCATGCAGAGCGAGCGGCAATCCCAGCGGCTATCTCTGGACTCGGAGCGCTGGGAGAAGAAGTGTGACCATTGCGGCGAGTCAGCCGGATGGGATGGCGTAGGCCGACCGCGCCGCTTCTGTTCAAGTCGCTGCAAGACGGCGCACTATCGGGCGAGGGTATAACGCATTCGCAACGAAAAAGCGCGCTGTCATGCATTTGTGCAGGTCAGAATTTGGCGGACTAGACATGCCCTCTCTAATGGTTGTGAGAGCGGGATTCCCGCGCCAACACATAACCGGCGGACCGAGTGGCCCGCTCTCATGTCAACTCCCAAATTTGGGAGCTGCGAACACGCCCGGTCGGATGCCGATTTTCCCGGGTCGTACTCACTCCCCGAACATGCCGGGTAAAGCATGTGACTAAGAGCCCGGTTGCGCCGGACTTCCGCTGCGGACCGGCATCCGTGCAGCAGGAGTCAATGCAACCGGGCTCTTTCGTATTCCCAGGGATTCACGGGATTCACGCGAGGGCAGGCAGTAATCATGGACGCGTACGATCTCTTGGTCGCTCAGTGCACCCAATTCAACGAGGGTGCCCGCCTTTACCACGGTGCCCGGCTCGCCGGTCTGGAGCAACGATTGGCGCGGTTGGAAGAGACGACATTCCGAGCGGTCGAGATAGCGGCAGACCAAGGCAACTCAGCGCGCTGCACTGAACTGCTGGGCAACCTTGCAGAACTGCGGGATATGGCCAACGAAATGTGGGACGAGATCGAGCGTCCGTGTCCAGACTGGCGCCGCTTTTACGAGGAGGCACGCGCGTGACACCACCGCTTCGCATCTGCCGAACCTGTCGGCAGACACGTTCAATCTTTGACTTCAACAGTCCTAAGCGTGGCGTGCATTGCGACGGGTGCCAGAAAGATAAGGCGCTGGACGGGCTGTACAGAGTCTGGGCAGCAAGCTTCAGTCGTTGAGGCACCTCCCAAATTTGGGAGCAGCACAGCGGCTGTGAAGCGCTCTGAGGCACCCCGGCAGGTATGGGGGGCGACATGTCAGGGGGCAGGGGGAGGGCAAAACTTGACGGCTCCCCTCCCGGCACCCCCTCCCTTCGTGAAACTTGAATGCGCCTGGTAATCGCCGAAAAAGGCACAAGCGCTACGCAGCGCGCTGCATTGGCGCACATTTTCACGTAATCCCAAGCAAAGAGGTGCATCGATATGCGGGGAGCTATTCCCAATACCCCCACGCTGCGCCTCTTGCGCGGGCAAGCGGGCAAGGCTGAGGCTCAATCCCTCGTCCGGCCCGTCGAGGACGCTCCTGCGGCCCCTGAGGGGCTTTCTAGCGAGGCTTCGGCCGAATGGTCGCGGGTGGTTCCGGAGCTGTACGCGCGGGGCGTATTCGACCCCGTCCTAGACCATGCATTCATGGTCGTCTATTGCTCGGCATGGGCTACCTACATTGCAGCGATGAGTGAGCTAGCGGCAAGCGGCCTTACCGCTGATGGTTACCGAGGGCAGGTCAAGAAGTCTCCCGCCCATCAAATCGCGCGTGACTCTGCCGCGCTGATGGTGACATTCGGAGCGCGCTTCGGCCTTAACCCGCTGGACCGTCAGCGGCTCCACATTCCCTCTCAGGACACGCCCGATGATTCCGAGATTTCCGGGCTGCTGAGCTAGGCGCAGATAGAGCGCCGCTTTGAATCTTCCGGCGGCTGTGTGTCAGCGCCGCCGGGGGCACGGGATGGTCAAGCGCTTTGGGCGAGCGCATAGCGAAGTAGCACGGTCCGGACTCCTCTCCTGACCGGGCCGTGCTGCTCTGCGACCCGCTGAATTGACCAATTCCCAAAGCCCAAATTCCCGCCTAATTGCTCGGGCCGAGCCGGCCTGGGCAATTCGTCATGCCCATCCCGGGCCCATTCCTGATTCTAGGAGACAATTGTGAATTACCAGAAGTTCGCTGAAGGTGCGCTAGAGAAGCGTGCTGCGGTTATCGGCGAGATGCGCTCTGTTCGCGAAAACTCCAAGCTATCCGATGCCGAAAAGCGTAAGCGGATCGATGAGCTTGACCTAGAGGCGAACCGTTTCGAGGCTGAGGCCCGAGACTACGTCGAGCGCGCTGAGCGTGAGACCGAATCGCGTTCCACTATCGCCCGCTTCGGTTCTGCGCTGACCGGCCGTTCCGAGCGTGCCGAGATCCGCGACGAGGGCGACGAATGGCGGGGGCTACTGCCGTCCGGCAACGAATACCGCACGCTGATTGCGGGTGGTTCGCCGTCGGCGGGCGGCTATGCGGTTCCTGCAACCGTCGCTGATAAGTGGGTTGAACACCTACGAAACTCTTCGGTCTTCCTAAAGGCCCCGGGTGTCAACGTGCATCGGTTTGAGGGCGGCTCGTTTGTGCTGCCGTCGTTGACTAGCTCTAGCACTCCCGGTGTGACTGCGGAGGGTGCAAGCATTGCTGAGAGTGCGGCGACTTTCGCTGGGCTGACTTTCGCGCCGCAGAAGTACGCGGATTTCTACAAGGCGAGCAACGAGGTTATCAGCGATGCGAGCGTGGATATGCGCAACCTTATCGCTGGGGTCATGACGCGTAACCTCGCAGCTAAGGTCGACCTGGACTGCTTCCAGGGCACCGGCACTTCGCAGCTAACCGGTCTCACTAAGTCCGGTGTCGCTACTGCGGTGAACCTGGCGGTAGGCAACACGGTCGTTAAGTGGGACCACGTAATCAGCGCGTACAGCGATATCGAGGGTATCGGCGCGACGCCTGGGGTCATCTGGGCGTCTCCCGATATGGCTAAGGCGCTACGGACTGAGCGGGAAAACTCCACCAACGGCGGTTATCTGGCGGGCCAGGTTACCGACCCTGTGGCTAAGGCTGGTGTCGGTCTTCCGCTGCTTGTCTCGGCGAACCTTCCGGCTAAGACCGTCATTGTTGCTGACCCCACCCGGGTCCACATTGGCGTGCGCTCGGATGTGGCTGTCGCCATGTCTGAGGAATTCCTTTTCGATAAGGACGCTGTGGCGTTCCGTGCCACGTTCCGTGTGGCCGGTCTCGCGGTCGATAACCCTGCTGCGGTTGTCGTAATCAAGGCTTCCGCGACCTAAAAAGACTCCCCGGTTTGGCGGCCGGGGTAGCGCCTGACGGCGTAATCCATGGAGAGAGCCCCTGCTCTGTCACTGGGTGCAGTTCCCAAATTTGGGAGCTGCTATCCGGTGGCCGAGCAGGGGCTTTCTTGCTTTAGCTGACTACCCGTCAGTTCATATCTAGGCTGTCTCATGCTCGGCGAGCAAGGCGGCGACTTCCGGCACATCTGCGTAATCCCGCAAGCGACCGAGGATGACGCGCACCCGTTCCGCTGTTCTTTCTGACGGGATATCAGATGCCAGCGTGATGACTCGTCCGGCAACTGCCGCCGCTTCCTCTGGTTCGCCCCCGTCGGCGAGTGCCACGACTAGCCATGACATGTACAGCGCTAGTTCCCGAGCATGGGTTGCGTCATATCCGCTGAGCACTTCCCGGAGCAATGGAACGGCACGCAAGGGTCTGCGGATCTCGGTAAGGACCCGGCTTTCCATGATCCGCAGCTCGCCGTGATCGACCCAGTAAAGCCAGGGCACCGATTCCACGTCCTCGCTGTCCTCGCTGAGTGCTTCCTCGGCCTCGCCTAGGGCGCGCATGGCTTGCTGCCCGTTCTCGATTCCACCGGCTTTCGTATGGGCCCATGCGACCCGGTCCCAGTACAGCGCGCGAGCCTTTGGCGGAGCATCGGGCCCGGCATCATTCAGCGCCGCACGGGCCAGCGTCAGACCCTCGGACTCCCGCCCGGTGTTGCTCAATTGGTAGGCCAGGCTCCCGGCGAGATTTCCGGCAAGGGTGTGGTCCTCAGCCTGTGTGGCAGCGCTCAAACCGAGTCTGTAAATGCGCTCTGCCTCGCTGTGCTGTCCGGCGTCGCTGGCAATCCAACCGGCGATCTGCGCCAACTCGCCGATCTGGCGCAGCAATTGGCGCCCTACCTCGCTGCTGTGGCTGCCTTCCCGGTAGAGCTTCACTGCGGAGCGCAGTTCCCGGAGCGCGGGGCGGATGAGATCACCCCCGGCTAGCACGTCATCGGCGAGCCGTAGGCCGTGCACGCGTTGCTGCAAGTCGTCCACCTGGACCATGCCGACACGGCGCCCTGTACGGCCGTCTGCGGGGCTTAGCGGGTCCCCTTCGGGCAGGAAGTCGGCCAGCGTCGGCAGCGGCGACTCAGCGGGCTCTAGGGGTGCGCGGAGTACATCGACGGAGACGCCGAGAGCGGCAGCGATAAAGGGCAACCACTCCCGGGGAGTTCGCCGCCCGGTTTCCCACCTGCTGACTTCCTGACGGCCGACCGGCTCGCCGATCACACCGGCCGCCCGGCAAACCTCATGAGCCAAGCGAGCTTGACTCCAGCCGCGTTGCTCACGCAGACGTTTGATGTTGGCCCCGATGCTCCCCATGGCGTCGATTCTGGCCTACAGGGCGCGGTTCCTGGCCTACATCGGGGCAGACAGTGGGCCGCTAGTCGCTGATCGTTTCCGGGCGGAGCCTGGACGGCATGACAGAGCCCCAGCGATATCCCACAGCGCCGGTCGAGTTGCCGCTGATTCCGGCGCCGGACGCCGAACCTGTGGCCGGTTGCGATGTGTGTTTAGCGCTGGATTCACAGCGGACGGGAGCCCGAATGCGTGGGGATCTATCCAAGGCCAGTGACTTGAATGTGGAGATCCGCAGACACGCGCACGGGGGATGAGTGCGCCACCGGCCTATCACCCGAAGCCACGTGCCGGGCGAACGGGCGGAGAAGAGCCGTGGTCGCTGTGGAAGTACGGGAATCTGTGCGGCTGCTGCGCAGGGTCCGGCGAGATCTGGTGTGACGGCTGCTGCGGATTCGATGGCTGTCCGCGCTGTGGCTGGACCAAAAAGCGGCCATGCCCCGAATGCGTCGGCGGAAGTGCGGAGCCGATCCGGTGGTGAGCCGCCGCCCCGTAGCGGCCCGGAATCATCACGAGCGGCTACGGGGTGCGTCCAGTCCTCAGCGCTGACTCAGAGCGGCGCGAGGGGTGCGGGTTCCCGGCCTCGCTCGTGTGCTTCCCCGAGGCATTTTGCCGTTTGCCGGAATCTGACGAACTGCCGACCCTAGTATTCGATCATGAACGGATACCAGATGACGGAACGCCAGGCCGTCTATGTCGCCGCCCAGCTTCAAACCATGGGTACCGATTGCGTTGCCATGCCTGAGGAATCGCCCGGCGGAACCTGGCGGGTCTACAGCGACACGGCGCGTACGCGGGACCTGAGCGCCGAGGGTGTGGACGCTGTGGCGGCTAGGTACGCGTTCGGGCCTGCCGCATAAGTGCAGGTCAGCGGACTGCCGCACGTACGCCTGTACGTGTAACATGGCCCCGGGTGCCGAGGATCAGGTCGATGTCGGGCCGGCCGCCGGTGCGGGAGGCGGTGAGCTGTCTGCTCAGCCACAGTTGGCGCTCGTCCGGCCCGTCCTGCCATTCGGCTCCCCAGCCGAGGGAGACGACGACCACGTCGGCGCCGGCTCTCCGGGCGGCCCGGGCGTCCGCGACGATCCGGGCGGGGTCGGTCGGGCCGACCGCCCAGGGCTGTCCCTGCGGCAGCGGATGCCCGTCGGTGTCGTCGGTGTACGCGAGATGCGCGACGCGGGCGCCGCCCGCCCGCATCAGGGTGACGGCGGTCGCCTCCCGCTCGCCGCGGGCCGATCCCGGGTGCCGCACGCCCGCCCGGTCCAGCGCGTCCAGGGTGAGCCGGACTCCGTCGGCGCCGTCGTCCAGCGTGTGGCTGGAGGCGGTGGAACAGGAGTCGTAGCCCGTGGCGGCGAGCCCCTCGGCCACCTCGGGAGGGGACTTGGAGACGGACGGGCCGGTGGGGTCGCCTTCGGTGTCGTGCACGGTCCGCAGGTGACAGATCGCCAGGTCGGCCCGGGAGACGAGGGGCTGGACGCCGGCGAGCATGGGCCGGAAGTCGTATCCGGTGCCTCCCGCGTCGGAGCCGGCCCGTTCGAGGACCGAGCTGTCCGGCAGGACGCCGCCGCCGGCGACGAGGGTGAAGGCGCGGGCGGCTGGGGGTCCGGGCCTCCCGCCGGGGTGCCGCGCGGCCGTGTCGTGGGCCTGGCTGGTCACCGCGGCCGCGATGAGGGCGGCCGCGAGGGCCAGATGGATCTGTCGCGCGCGTGTGATCATGCCGGGCCCCATGCGGTCGCATTTACTTACTAATAGATACGCATCCACGTATACGGGCCGCCCGCGGTCAAGGAGACACCACCGAGGCTCACCCGTTCGGCGTTCACGGGCATGCCCGCCGGGGCGAACGGCGGTACGAACACGGCAGTCCCGGAATCCGCGGCTCCACCTCGGCCGACCGTTCGGCGCACCGTTCGCCGACCGCTTCGACCGCCCACCGCACAACCGTGTCCCCGGTCTGTCCGCGCGGGGCCCGGGGCGCTGGCATACACGCCATGACGGCCGGAACCACCACCATCACCCGCAGGACGACCGCCGAGCACGAGCTGGCCGCGCTGCAACGCGAGCACGGCCGCCCCCTCTTCGCCCTGCTGCTGCGCCTGTCCGACGGCGACCGCCAGCGCGCCGAGGACCTGGTGCAGGAGACGTTCGTCCGCGCCTGGCAGCATCCAGAGGCCCTGCGCGCCGACGACTTCGACTCCGTACGGCCCTGGCTGCTGACCGTCGGGCGGAGGCTGGCCATCGACGCGCGGCGGGCCCGGCAGGCACGGCCTCCGGAGGTCGGTGACGCGATCCTCGACAACGCGCGGGTCTGTGCCGATCACGCCGAACGCTCGGCGGCGGCACTCGATGTGCGAGAGGCTGTGAAGACACTCACTCCCGAACACCGTGAAGTCCTGGTGCTGGTGTACTTCCAGGGGGCCAGTGTGGCGGAGGCCGCCGCGGCGCTCGGGATTCCGCCCGGTACGGTGAAGTCCCGCGCGTACTACGCGCTGCGCGCCCTGCGCCGGGTTCTTCCGGGATACGCGGCCGACCTGCGGTGAAACCGAAGGCTTAGTCAAACCTCCGTAAAGCGCCTTGCCGAGGACCATGGTTGAGCAATCAGCTTGCCTCATCCGTTTTCCGGACTGGGGCCCGGGGTCGGGCGACGCGCACGCACCGGAGGAAGGCAGGAAGGGATGCTGCACAGAGGGCAAGAGAGCACGGACGGCACCGGTGGGGGCGAACTCACCGTACCCATGGCCTGGTTGTACGCCGAGTACATCGCCGACGAACTGCTGCGGACGGGCGACCTGATGCCGCCCACCTCCTTCGAGTTCCGCGCCGGGCGCGACGCCCTCGCGCTGACGATCTTCCTGTCCGACAGCAGCGGCGAACTCTCCGGGATCCGGGTCATCACCCAGCTGGAGACCTGGCTTTCGCTCACGGCGTACGACCAGCCCTGGCACACCTGGGTGCGCGAGCACCTGGCGCAGCGCGCGGCCGAGTCCACCGGATGCGCCGGGCCCGATCCCGATCTGGAGCTGGCGTCCGCGGCCTGGCGGTGGCTGGAGGAGACGGAACTGCTCGCTCCGGACCTGGACGCGGTGCCCGGCGGCGGCTCCGTGCCTGGTGAGGACGACGGCCCCCAGGTGTGGACGGCGGCCTGGCGGCTGGGGCTGCCGCTCGGGCATCTGGCCATCCACCTCTTCTGAGGGCGGCCGTGACCGCGCCGGAATCACTTCCGGCGGCGGCCGCGACCGCGCCGGGAACAATTCCCCGGTGCTCGCACCAATCCGCGAGCGCCCCCGCTCCGAACGTCTTGACCCCGATTCCTGACGAGTCTTGAGTGATTCGACGGTCTGATGCGTACCCGTGGGCAACAGCAACACCACTCACAGTCCGCACCAACGCCACGAGGATTCGGTATTCGGTATGAGGTCCCTGGAACGGCATCGCGACGTCGGCGCCTATGCGCTCGGCGTGCTCGGCGAGGCGGAAGCCTTCCGCTTCGAGGACCACCTCGTGGAGTGCGCTCAGTGCACGGCGTTCGTCAGCGAGTACCGCCCTGCCACACGGCAGTTGATGCTGTACCGGCGGTCGACGCCGCGCAGCGTCCACCCCTTCGCCGCCCCCGGGCCGCGGCTGCTCGACCGGCTGCTCGGCGAGGTGGCCACGCGCAACCGGGCCCGGCGCCGGCGCCTCCTGTTCGCCCTGGCCGCCTCCGTGGTCCTCGCGACGGGCGGACCCGCGCTCGCGCTCGTCGTCGGTCACGACTCCCCCAAGGGCACGGTCGCCGCGGCCGACCCCCCGTCGAGCCAGATGGCCAGGACCGACGCGGAGACCGGCGTCTGGGCCCAGGTGACGACCCGCGAGCGGCTCTGGGGCAGCGACATCGAGGTCGAGGTCAAGGACGCCAAGGGTCCCCGCTCCTGCGAGCTCGTCGCCATCGGCAAGGACGGCTCGGAGCAGTCGGTGACGAGCTGGATGGAGCCCGCGGACAACGAGGCCCCCCTCACGATGCAGGGCGGCTCGTCGATGCGGTCCGACGAGATCCGCCGGTTCGAGGTGCGCACGGCGGACGGCGAACACCTCGTGACGCTCAACTCCCCCTGAGCGAAACCCGTTTCACCGCCCGGGGCACCGAGGGACCGCCCGCACGGTCCGTCTACTTGAGCAGCCGGGACATCCGCCGGTCCGCCAGCGGCTTGCCGCCCGTCTGGCAGGTCGGGCAGTACTGCAACGAGGAATCGCTGAAGGAGACCTCGCGGATGGTGTCACCGCACACAGGACAGGACTCCCCCGTTCGCCCGTGCACGCGCAGACCGCTCTTCTTCTCCGACTTCAACCGCCCGGCGGCCAGCCCGTGGGAGCGCTCCACCGCCTCGGCGAGCGTGCCGCGCAGCGCCTCGTACAGCTGCCGGGTCTCTTCGGGGGTCAGCGAGGAGGCGATCTTGAAGGGGGACATCCGGGCGGCGTGCAGGATCTCGTCGCTGTAGGCGTTGCCCACACCCGCGATCAGGCTCTGGTCGCGGAGCGCGCCCTTGAGCCGGCGCCGCTCGCCCTGGAGCAGCCCGGCGAACCGCTTCTCGTCGAAGTCGTCGGCGAGCGGGTCC
Organism: Streptomyces sp. NBC_00328; assembly: GCF_036139655.1. Lineage (NCBI taxonomy): Bacteria > Bacillati > Actinomycetota > Actinomycetes > Kitasatosporales > Streptomycetaceae > Streptomyces > Streptomyces sp. NBC_00328. The sequence goes on along the minus strand of NZ_CP108013.1, from coordinate 8,479,715 downwards.
GGGCCGAGCCGCGCCACGCCGGGAATCCGCTCCGGGTCCTCGACGACGTACACGGCGAGCCGCTTCTGGGTGCCCGCCTCGGTGAGGTCGAAGCCCTCGCCGGTCTCCAGCGCGACACGCAGCGCGAGGGGGCCCTTGCCGGGCTTGGGCGGGCCGTCGGGGAGTATGTCCTTCCAGTGCAGCCAGCCCGCGCGGGCCAGATGCGTGACAAGGTGCGGGCCGTCCGTGCCGATGTCCAGGAACTTGCCGAACCGGCGGACGGCCGTGACCTCGCGCCCCTCCAGGGCGGAGACGGGAGGGTCGTACGTCTTCAGGACGCTGACGGCGACGGGCAGCACGCGCACGACGCGGCGGCCGACGAGACGTTCGGCCAGGAAATCCTTGAGCGCTTCGACCTCGGGCAGTTCCGGCACACGTCCAGAGTGCCATCCGGCGCCGACGACGCCCGGGACCGGACGGCGCCGGACGTCAGGTGCGCTCCCCGACCATGAACTCGCACCACACGACCTTGCCGCCGCCGCGCGCCTCGACACCCCACACGTCGGTGAGGCGGTCGACGAGCAGCAGTCCGCGGCCCGAGACACCGGACTCGCCCGCCTCGCGGCGGCGCGGCAGCGCGCTGGAGGAGTCCTCGACCTCGACGCGCAGTCTGCGGTCGGATCCGGACAGGACGCGCAGGGTGACGATGGCCGAACCCTCGGTGTGCATGAGGGTGTTGGTGATCAGTTCGTCGGCGACCAGCTCGATCTCGTCGGCCCGGTCCCGGGCTCCCCACGCGCGGACGGCGGCCCGGATCATGTGGCGGGCCTCGCTGAGCGCCTCCGGGTCGCCGGGCGCCACATGCTGCTGGAGGCGTCCGCCCGAGCGCTGGTCGATCAGCCCGTGGCGGCGCAAGAGCAGCAGGGCGACGTCGTCGTCGCCGCCGCGGTCCTCGGCCATGTCGATGAGCCGGTCGGCGAGGTCGCTGACGTCGTCCGGGCCGCCGCGGATGAGTTCGCCGAGGATGCGCATGCCGTCGTCGAGGTCGACGCCCGGCTCCTCGACGAGCCCGTCGGTGCACAGCAGCAGGGTGTGTCCGGGGTCGAGCTCGACGGTGGAGACCGGGTATTCGAGGCGTCCGAACTCGGCGGACAGGCCGAGCGGCAGGCCGCCTTCGAGGGGCAGCCGCCGGCAGGTCCGGTCGGTGGAGCGGACGAGCGGGTCGATGTGGCCGGCCCGGACGAGCTGGGTCACCCCGGTGGACAGGTCGATCTCGGCGTACAGGCAGGTCGCGAAGCGGTCGGTGTCGAGTTCGTGGAGGAAGACCGAGGCACGGGCCATCACGGTGGCCGGGGTGTGGCCCTCGGCGGCGTAGGCGCGCAGGACGATGCGCAGCTGGCCCATGACGGCGGCGGCGTGCGTGTCGTGGCCCTGGACGTCGCCGATGACGGCGCCGACGCGTCCGCCGGGCAGCGGGATCAGGTCGTACCAGTCGCCGCCGATGTCGCGGCCGAGCGAGGCGGAACGGTAGCGGACGGCGATGTCGGCGCCGCTCACGCTGGGGATGGAGCGCGGCAGCATGGCCTGCTGCAGGCCCTGGGCGAGGTCCTTCTCCTGCTCGAAGAACATGGCCCGCTGGAGGCTCTGGGCGATGCTGCTGCCGAGCGCGACGAGGACGTTGCGCTCGTCCTCCGAGAAACCGTGCCGGTCGTTGTAGAGCAGGCCGATCGCGCCGATGGGGCGCGCCTGCACGATGAGCGGCAGATAGGCGGCCGAGGTGATCTTCAGGCCGGTGATGTTCGGCCACAGGAGCGGATACGACTCGGCGAACTCCTCGGGCGACTCGATGAAGTGCGGTGCGAGGGTCCGTACGACCTCGTTCATCGGGTACTGCGCGTCCAGGCGGGTGACCCGGGTGCCGGGGACGTAGCTGTGCTCGGGGCCGGTGGCGACCATGCGGATACGGCCGGACTCCACCAGGCCCATGACCAGGCTGGCCGCCCCGAGGTGGGTGAGGCCGTGGGTGTCCTGGAGCACGTCGATGACGTCCTGCACGGTGACGGCGTGGGCCAGCGCGGCCGTGGTGAGCTGGACGACGCTGGTCTGCTGGCGCCGTACCTCGTTCTGGGCGGCCTGTTCACGGCGCGCCGCGCTCTCGTCGAGCTCCGCCGTGGCGTCACGGACGATGCCGATGATGCGGCGCGGCCGGCCGTTGTCGTCGCGGCGGATGTAGCCCTGGGTGTGGGTCCAGCGCACAGCTCCGTCGCGGCGGCGGATACGGAAGTAGGCGCCGTAGTTCTCGCTGCCGTCCTTCAGGGCGTGGGAGACCATCGTGTCGAGCCGCCGCGCCTCGGCCGGCGGGACACGTATGCCCAGGGTGGCGGGCTGCCCGTCGTATTCGTCCGGGCGCATGTCGAAGACCTCGTGGGCCTGGGCGTCCATCTGCATCAGACCGGTGTCCAGGTCCCAGTCGAAGCTGCCCATGCGGTTGAGCGCCAGGATCGGATCCGGGTGGGCGGGCCAGTCGTCCGGGAGTGACAGGGCGCTCGCTCCCCGATCAACCATGGGGCCACCATGCCAGTATTTGCCCGATTGTTCGACTTCTGGGGGGCCTCGTTCCGGGCCCCCCGGACGTGAGGGCGTTCACCTGCCGGGGGTGTCGGCCGAGACGTCGAAGACGCTGTCCGGACCGGTCGGCCCGTCGGGGATCAGCCCGCCGTCGGGTGCCTCGGGGCTGTCCGGGCCGGTGTCCTCGGTGGGGGTGCCCGGCCCGTCGGACGGTTCCCGCGGTGCCGGGGGCTCCGGTGAGCCGGAGCGGCCGGGGTCGGCCGGGCCAGTCGGCGGAGCCGTGGCGTCGCCCGAGGGGGCCGCGGTGGTCGCGGGCGCCGTCGTCGGCGCCGCCGTGACGGTGGCCGAGGGGCAGTGCGAGGGCTCGGCACTCGGGCGCGCGGAGCGGCCCGGCCCGGCCACGTCCATGGCGGCGCCGTCCGTCGGCACGGCGGTGGGCGCGGTGTCCGGCCCGGTGCTCTCGTCCGGGGTGCCCTCCCCTGTCCCCGGTGTCGGCGTCACCGTCGCGGTCGGCGTGGGGCAGTCGGACGCGGAGGCGTCGGGGGACGGGCTCCGGCCGCCCGGGGAGGTGCCGGCGGAGGGCTCGCGCGCGGTGGCGGAGTCGTGCGGCAGCGGGTCCGGGCTCTCGGGCGGCGGTACGGCGTGGTCGTGCCGGTGGCCCTCGTACCCGACCGGCCGCTCGATCCAGGTGTGGTCGGCGACGTCGACGATCGTGATGTCGGTGATGACGGCGGGCGCCGGCGTCACCGTCACGACCTGGGCGGGCCGGTACCAGCTCCAGGGCCTGCCCCGGGTGTCCGGGTTCCCGTCGGCCTTTGTCGGCCGGCCCAGCGGGTTGCCGCAGGCGCAGCGGACCCGGGGTACGCCCCGGTCGTCGACGAGGACGGCCGTGCCGGCCTGGAGGACGGCCTGGAAGCCGGTGGCCTGCCCCGCGGCGAACCCGTGGTCCGTGACGCCGGTGTCGGCGCGGAGCACGACCGGGGTGAGCCCGCGCAGATAGTCCGGGACGGACTCCGGGGAGATCCCGGAGAGTTCGGCGAAGACGCGGGCCCTGGCCCGGTCGGCGGCGAGGAACCTGATCTGCTGGGCGACATCGCAGCTGCCGGCGTTGCGGGTGCCGCCGTACAGGCCCGGGGTGGCACCCGAGACGGTGCGCGCCCCCCGGGTGCCGGTGGGCGACGGTTGCGGCGTTCGGGTGACGGACGGCGGGGGCGCGGGGGCGGTGTCGGTGGGCGCCGTGAAGGGGTCGGGCCCCTGGACCGCGAGGGGCTGGAGGAACACCTCGCCGCCGGTGGATCCGTTCGGCGCCGTGCCCCCGCCACCGGCGCCACAGCCCGCGACGACAAGGAGTGCCGCCGCGAACGCGCAGGTCGCGACAAAGGTCCTGGTGGGTATGTGCACCACGTCTCTCCCGTCCGTCCCGGGCAGTTGGTGCCTCATTGTCTGCGTCACTCTCTTGGCGCACGCAAGCGGAAATCGGTCACCCAGCGTCACAATGGAGGGGAGAGGAGCACCCGCCATGGAGTGGTTCGTCGCACCCGACTACTGGCTGAGCCGGCTGGTGTTCCAGCGGGGGCTGGCCGTGCTGTATCTGGTCGCGTTCCTGGGCGCGGCCCTGCAGTTCCGTGCGCTGACCGGGGAACGCGGGATGCTGCCGGTGCCCCGCTTCGTGCGGCACGTCGCGTTCCGGGACGCGCCGAGTGTCTTCCACTGGCGCTACTCGGACCGCTTCTTCGCCGCCTGGTGCTGGACGGGCTGCGCGGTGTCGGCGGCGCTGGCCGCCGGGCTCGACGGGTATCTGCCGCTCTGGGGGGCGATGCTGCTGTGGCTCGTCCCGTGGGCCCTGTACCTGTCGGTCGTCAACGTCGGCCAGACCTGGTACTCGTTCGGCTGGGAGTCGCTGCTGCTGGAGGTGGGCTTCCTCGCGGTGTTCCTCGGCAACGACGAGGTCGCGCCACCGGTCGTCGTGCTGTTCCTCATGCGCTGGGTGCTGTTCCGGGTGGAGTTCGGCGCGGGGCTGATCAAGATGCGGGGCGACGCCTGCTGGCGGAACCTGACCTGCCTCTACTACCACCACGAGACCCAGCCGATGCCGGGTCCGCTGAGCTGGTTCTTCCACCATCTGCCCAGGCCGTTCCACCGGATCGAGGTGGCCGCGAACCACTTCACTCAACTCGTGCTCCCCGTGCTGCTGTTCACTCCGCAGCCGGTCGCGACGGCGGCGGCCTCGCTGATGATCCTGACCCAGTTGTGGCTGGTCCTCTCCGGCAACTTCGCCTGGCTGAACTGGACGACGATCGTGCTCGCCCTGAGCGTGACCGAACTGCCCGCCACCGCGCCGCACGTCGCCGCCCCGCCGCTCTGGTACGAGGTGGTCGTCCTCGTGGTGGCCGCCGGCCTGCTGGCCCTCGGCTACCGTCCGGCACGCAACATGGTCTCCCCGCGCCAGGTCATGAACCGCTCCTTCGACCCGCTCCACCTGGTCAACACCTACGGGGCGTTCGGCAGCGTCAGCCGGGTGCGTCACGAGGTGATCGTCGAGGGCACGGCGGACGAGGTGCCGCGCGAGGACGCGGACTGGCGGGAGTACGAGTTCAGGGGCAAGCCCGGCGATCCGCGGTACTGGCCGCGCCAGTTCGCTCCGTACCATCTGCGGCTCGACTGGCTGATGTGGTTCGTGGCGCTGTCTCCCGGCTACGCCGGCACCTGGTTCTCGGCTCTCGTGGAACGGCTCCTGGAGAACGACCGTGACACCCTGCGACTCCTCCGCCGCTCCCCGTTCCCCGCCGACGCCCCGCCCCGCTACATTCGCGCCCGCCTCTTCCGCTACCGGTACACGACGTGGAACGAGCTCCGCGAGACGGGCGCGTGCTGGCACCGGACCTACGTGCGCGACTTCCTCCCGCCGACCCGGCTGGAGGGCGCCGCCGAGCGAAGGGTTCCGTACTAGCCGCCTGGTTTCGCGGCGATCGGTGATCATGGGCGGTGAGTGAGCCGGTGGCCGGCGCGCCGGAGGCCGCGATCCGAAGTGTGCGTGGGCGATGGGGTGGGTCATGGGAACGGCGGGAATCGTCGAAGGGCTCTGGAAGGCCGGGGAGATGCCGCTCCGCGACGGGCTGTACCGGCCGGACGACACGGGTCTGGAGCTCCATGTCGAGGGTCCGGGGGCTTACCACCCGGATGCCGGGCAGCCGATTCCCTTCCGTGTCGGAGGACCGGTCGATGTGGCCCGGGCTCTTCAGGAACACGGCGTCGACGGGGTGGACACGTGTTTCGAGAGCCCGCTGCCGGACGGATCGGGGTGGATGTCCGGCGGGGGTGGCGGGACGGGCAACATCGGTCATCTCGCCCGTCTGGACACCGACCGCTCGTTGCGGTGGATCGCCGTGATGTTCCGCTCCAACCCGTTCGTCGAAGTGCGCTACGAGGGCATGAGCGCCGCCTTCACCAACGACTGGGGGAACCGGCTGGTGCTCGACCTCGGCGGCGCTGCCCTTGGCTGACGCCGCCGACGGACCGGGATCAGGCGCGGTGGACGCGGGTCGTCTCCCGTCCGGGGAGGGGTGCGGCGGCGGGCAGCAGGCCTTCCGTGTGCAGTTCGCGCCAGAAGTCCGGGGGCACGGGCGTCGCGAACTGCTCGGCGCAGTCGCGGACTTCGGCCGCCGAACGGGCGCCTGCCAGGACGCTCGCCACGGCGGGGTGGGCGGCCGGGAAGGCCAGGGCCGCGGCGCGCAGGGTCGTACCGTGCCGCTCGGCGATCACCTTCAGGCGCAGGGCACGGTCCAGCAACTCGCCTGGGGCGCCGGTGTAGTTGTACGTCGCTCCGGGGCGCGGGTCCGCCAGCAGGCCGGAGTTGAAGGCGCCGCCGATGACGACGGAGGTGCCGCGGTCCTGGGCGGCGGGCAGCAGTTCGGTGAGCGCGCCGTGGTCCAGGAGGGTGTAGCGGCCCGCGCACAGCACCACGTCGACGTCCGTCTCGCGGACGAAGCGGGTGAGCATCTCCGTCTGGTTCATGCCCGCGCCGATCGCGCCGACCACACCCTGCGAGCGCAGTTCCTCCAGCGCGGGGTAGCCCTCGCGGAAGGCCTGCTCGGCGTGGTCGTCGGGGTCGTGGAGGTAGACGACGTCCACACGGTCCAGGCCGAGCCGGCCGAGGCTGGCGTCCAGGCTCCGTCGTACGCCGTCGGCGCTGAAGTCCCATACGCGGCGGTGCGTGGCGGGCACCGCGAAGCCGTCGGCCAGGTCGTCGCCGCCGGTGTCCACGGGCTCCAGGAGGCGGCCCACCTTCGTCGAGACGGTGTACTCGGCGCGGGGCCGGTCGCGCAAGGCCGTGCCCAGGCGCCGTTCGGAGAGGCCGAGACCGTAGTGCGGGGCGGTGTCGAAGTAACGGATGCCGCTCGTCCAGGCGGCGTCGACCGCGTCGTACGCCTGCTCGTCGGTGACCTCGGTGTACAGGTTGCCGATACCGGCGGCGCCGAAGGACAGCGCGCTGACGGGGACGCCGTCGGCGCCGAGGGAGTTCACCGGACCGCCTGGCGCGGCCGCAGGCCCTGCATCCCGCCGTCCACCGCGAGCGCGGTGCCGGTGGTGGATCCGGACAGCGGGCTCGCCAAGTAGGCGATGGCGCCCGCGGCTTCCGGTGCCGACACCAGACGGCCGGTGGGCTGGCGGGCCTCCAGCGCGGCGCGCTCGGCGGCCGGGTCGGCAGCGGCGTCCAGGAGCCGGCCGACCCACGGGGTGTCCACCGTGCCGGGGTTGACGCAGTTGACGCGGATGCCTTCGCCGACGTGGTCGGCCGCCATGGCCAGGGTCAGAGCGAGGACGGCGCCCTTGGACGCCGAGTACAGCGCCCGCTGGGGCAGCCCCGCCGTGGCCGCGACCGAGCAGGTGTTCACGATGGCCGCGTGCGCGGACTCCCGCAGGTGGGGAAGGGCGGCGCGGGTCGTCCGCACGATGCCGAGGAGATTGACGTCCAGGACCCGGTGCCATTCCACGTCGTCGTTGTCCTCGACGGTGCCGCGGGCGCCGATGCCCGCGTTGTTGACCAGGATGTCGAGCCCGCCCAGGTCGGCGACCGCAGCGGCCACGGCCGCGCGCACGGAGGCGTCGTCGGTGACGTCGGCCCGGTAGCCGGTCAGGGGCTTTTCGACGGCCGATGGATCGAGGTCCAGGACGGCGACCCGGGCGCCGCGGGCCGCGAGGAGACCGGCGGCGGCCCGGCCGATCCCCGAAGCGCCCCCGGTCACCAGCGCCTTGAGTCCGTCGAAGTCCTGAGAGTCCGTCATACGGCGTTTCCCTTCGGGTCGTCGGCGGTCCGCCGGGCGAGGTCGGCGGCCCAGAACGTGCCGCCGGGATAGCTGAACTCCGCGACGGACTCGGGCCGCATCGCGGCGGAGAAGCCCGGCGCGGTGGGCGCGGCGTAGTGGCCGTCGCGGATCACCACCGGTTCGGTGAAGTGCTCGTGCAGATGGCCGACGTACTCGATGACGCGGTCCTCGGTGGTGCCGGACAGGGCGACGAAGTCGAACATCGCGAGGTGCTGGACGAGTTCGCACAGGCCCACACCTCCGGCGTGCGGGCAGACCGGGACGCCGAACTTGGCGGCGAGGAGCAGGATGGCGAGGTTCTCGTTGACTCCGCCGACCCGGGCGGCGTCGATCTGGAGGATGTCGAGGGAACCCGCCTGGAGCAGCTGCTTGAAGACGACGCGATTGTGGGCGTGTTCGCCGGTGGCGACCTTGACGGGGGCCACCGCCGCGCGCACGGCGGCATGGCCGAGGATGTCGTCGGGGCTGGTCGGCTCCTCTATCCAGTAGGGCCGGCACTCTGCGAGCGCCTTGGTCCAGGTGATCGCCTCGTCCACGTTCCAGCGCTGGTTGGCGTCGACGGCGATACGGATGTCCGGGCCCACCGCGGCACGGGCGGCGCGGCAGCGGCGCAGGTCGTCCTCCAGGTCCGCGCCCACCTTCAGCTTGATCTGCCGGAAGCCCCCGGCGACGGCCTCGACGGCCAGGCGGGTCAGCTTCTCGTCGCTGTAGCCGAGCCAGCCGGGTGAGGTGGTGTAGGCGGGGAAGCCGTGTGCGCGCAGGGCCGCGGCGCGCTCCTCGGCGCCTTCCCTGCCCCGGCGCAGCAGTTCCAGCGCTTCCTCGGGCGTCAGCGCGTCCGTGATGTAGCGGAAGTCGACCTGGCCGACGAGCCATTCGGGATCGGCCTCCGCGAGCAGTTGCCACAGCGGTCGGTGCGCGCGTCGTGCGGCCAGATCCCACACGGCGTTGACGACGGCGCCGATCGCCATGTGCATCACGCCCTTCTCGGGTCCGAGCCAGCGCAGTTGGCTGTCGCCGACCAGGTCCCGGGAGAGGGAGCCGGGGTCGGCGCACAGCTCGTCGAGGGACCGTCCGAGGACGTGTCCTCGCAGCGCGTCGATCGCGGCGACCTGGACGTCGTTGCCCCGCCCGATGGTGAAGGCGAAGCCGTGGCCCTCGGCTCCGTCGGGTGCGTCGGTGCGCAGCACGACGTACGCGGCCGAGTAGTCGGGGTCCGGGTTCATCGCGTCCGAGCCGTCGAACGCGCGCGAGGTGGGGAAGCGGATGTCGTGGGTGTCGACCGCGACGACGCGGGCGGAGGTCGGGGGCACGGCGTGCCTTTCCGTCGGCGACAGGGGTCCAAGGCCGGGCGCGGAGGAATGCTCGGTCCCGAGGATCTCCCCCGGTACCCCTCCGCGTACAGCGTCGGACGCGTTTCGGCCCGAAGGCCGGGGGCCCGGAGCCTCGACGCGGCGCCCGGACTGCGGGCAGAGTGCTCCCGTAACTACTCACCAGTACGAAACGAGTGAGGAGCGCCCGTGACCACCTGGCCCGGCCGGACGGCCACCGAGATCGCCGCAGCCGTACGCGAGAAGAGGGTCACCCCCCGCGAGGTGGTGGCCGAACACCTCGCGCGGATCGAACGCCTCGACGGGCGCGTCGGCGCCTTCCGTACGGTCCGCGCCGGGGCCGCCCTCGCGGAGGCCGACGAGCTGGCCGGCAGGGACCTGGGCCGGCTCCCCCTGGCGGGTGTGCCGGTGGCGGTGAAGGACAACCTCGCGGTGCGCGGCGAGCAGACCCGCAACGGCTCCGCCGCGACCCCGGACACGCCCGCCGACGAGGATCACGTCACCGTGGCCCGGCTGCGGGCGGCGGGCGCCGTCGTGGTGGGCCTGACGAACGTGCCCGAACTCTGCGTCTTCGGCACCACGGAGGGCGTGTACGGCAACGCCCGCAACCCCTGGGACCTGTCCCGCACGGCGGGCGGCTCCTCGGGTGGCAGCGCCGCGGCGGTCGCCTCCGCGATGGTGCCGATCGCGCTCGGCAACGACGGCATGGGCTCGCTGCGCATCCCCGCCGCCAACTGCGGTCTGGTCACCCTGAAGCCGGGCCACGGGGTGATCCCCGCCGGGATCGGTCACGGCGACTGGTTCGGCATGTCGGAGAACGGCCCGCTGGCCACGACGGTCGAGGACGCGCGGCTGATGTTCGCCCTCCTCGCGGACATCGAGCCGGCCCCGCCCGCGGAGCCCGCCACCCGCAGGATCGCCGTCTCGGTGCGCAGCCCGCTGGCCGGAATCCACGTCACGCGGCCGTATACGAACGCGGCCCGGGAGGCCGCCGCCCTGCTGGCCGAGGCGGGTCACCGGGTGCGGACCGCGAACCCGCCGTACCCGCTCTGGCTGAGCACGACCTCGCTCGCGCACTGGACGGCGGGCACCGCCGTGGACGCCGAGGACCTCGACCCGCGCAGGCTGGCCCGGCGCACCCGCGTGCACGCCGCGGTCGGCCGCCGCTTCGTGACGGGTGTCCGCAAGGGGGAGCGCCGCGAGCAGTTGCGCGGACGTCTGGCGACGTTCTTCGCGGAGTACGACGTGCTGCTCACCCCGGCGCTCGCCCGGCGCGCTCCCGCCTCCGCCGACTGGCACAAGCGGGGCTGGCTGCGCAATGTCCTGGCCAACACCAACTACTCGCCGATGACCCCGCCGTGGAACCTCACCGGCTGGCCCGCGATGTCGGTTCCGTTCGGAAGGCTTCCGGGCGGCGCCCCCTGTGCCGTCCAGCTCGTCGGCCTGCCCGGCTCCGAGGCGGCTCTGCTCGATGTGGCCGGCCAGCTCGAGGTACTGCACCCGTGGCGGCGTACGGCTCCGCTCGGCTAGGAGCGGGGTGTCCGGACGGAGGGCGTTGTCGCCGGATTGGAAGGTGGCGTCGCCCGGCCGGGAGGCGTTGTCGGCCCGACGGGAGGTGGCGTCACACGTCGAAGCCGCGGCCGGTCGTCGGCCGCGGCTTCGCTTCTCGTGTTCGGCATGAGCGCGGTTCCGGCACTCCCGTGCCGGAACCGGTCGCGCCGGCTCCTGGCGTCGGTCAGTCGACGCTGGGCAGGATGTGGGGCTCGGCGAGGTCGTCCTCGTAGCCCGCGAGGCGGATCGGGGCGGACCTGGCCCACACGTCCAGGCTTCCGAGCTTGGTGTCGGACCCACCGCCGAGGTGCTCCCTGTGTTCCTTGGGGCCCTGATCGAGATTCGTCTTCTCTGGTGTCACCGCGCACTCCTTATGTGTCGGGTCACCCTCGGGACGTTAGGGCCCGGTGCTCTCGGGTCGCCTGACGGCGCTCGGGTATGAGTCGAAGCAGTTAGGGACGCGGTGGCGCCGGTAACTCGTGTGAGAGCAGGCCGTGGTGACCGGCTTGTCCCGGGACGGACCGTGGGTGTGGGTGGACCCCAGTAAGTCTGTCCGTCGGCTACAGCCTAACCAAATGAGCAGCCCCCCGCTCTATGGGGCTGAAAACGTGAGGTTACTGTCACACGTCTTCCAGAGCCCATCAGGCCACGATCTGCGGCGATTTGAAACATGATGCCCTCTTCGCGACCACCCATTCGGCTCAATATCGCCCCTGGACAGGGGCGTCGGGGCATGTCACGGGCACGCGTGGGTCACCATCGGCCGACGGCCGTCGCGCGCATCCGGCTCGAAGGCGTCACGCAGTTCAGTTCCCGTTGGCCGGTTCGCAAGGAGGCCATGCTGTGCTGTCGCACGGCAACGGCCTTTCTCGCGGGAGGACTGACGCATGGAGCTGCGCAGCGTCGAGGAGCTGATGAACCTGCTGCACGCCTGCCGGGGCGTCCACGACATTCCCGAGCTCACCCACTCCCGGCCTCACCCGGGCGGGGGAACGCCCATGTGCGACCCCGTCGATCTGCACGACCACGCCCTGCAGACCGCCGCACTGCTGCGCCGGGGCCACCCCAGCGACAAGGAACTCCAGGTCGCGGGCCTGGTGCACGACATCGGGCATCTGCTCAGGCCGGGTGACGACGCCGGGCACGCCGACCTGGCCGCCGACGCGGTACGGCCGCTCCTCGGCGAGCGCGTCTCCGGTCTCGTCCGGCTGCACGTCGAGGCGGGGCGCTATCTGGCGGCCGCGTTCGAGCACGACCCGCTGGCCGAGGACGCGGTGACCCTGCGGCAGGCGGACGACGCCGGCAAGGTCCCCGGCCTGTACGCCGGGGAACTGGAGGACTGGCGCACCCTGCTGGAGCTGGTGGCGGAACGTTCCGCGCGACTGGGAGCCGCGGACTGACAGGCGCCGGCGCGCGACCCGCGCCCGGCCGCCGGGAGCGGTCGCCGGAAGCGTCCGCCGCCAGGGCCTGTCGGCTGACGGCCCGTCATGAGACGGTACGCGGATGACGTCGCCGTACGGTCTGGAGGGCAGGGCCGCCATCGTCACCGGCGCCTCCCGCGGCATCGGTCTCGCCGTCGCCGAGGCGCTCGCCGCGTCGGGGGTGCGCGTGTGCGTGAGCGCGCGGGACCCGGACGCGGTGCGGCACGCGGCCGGACAGGTCGGCGGCATCGGCCTCGCCGGTTCCGTCACCGACGGAGCGCATCTGACGGAACTGACCGCGGTGACCCTGCGAGCCTTCGGACGCCTGGACATCGTGGTCAACAACGCGGCGACCAACCAGCCCTACGGCCCGCTCATGGACGCCGACCCCGATCGCTGGCGCGACGCGTTCGCCGTGAACGTCGAGGCACCGCTGCGACTGGTGCAGTGCGCCTGGCGGGCCTGGATGGGCGAGCACGGCGGGGCCGTGGTCAATGTCTGCACGGAGGGCGCCGGACACGTCGGCCCCCAGGTCGGCGCGTACGGCACCAGCAAGGCCGCCCTGCTCCATCTGACCGGGCAGCTGGCCGGCGAGCTGGCCCCGAAGGTGCGGGTCAACTCGGTCTCCCCCGGCCTCGTCCGTACCGAGATGGCCCGCTTCGTCTGGGAGGACTCCGAGGACGAACTGGGCGCCGGGCTCCCGCTCGGCCGCATCGGACAGCCCGAGGACGTCGCCCGCGCCGTGACCTGGCTGGCCTCCGACGCGGCCGGGTGGATCACCGGTGCCGATCTGCTGGTCGACGGGGGAACGCGGGTGAGAGCGGCCTACCCGGGCTCCCCCGCCCACGCCGTCCACGAACGGCTGCGCGCGCGGACCCCCGACGGGCGAGGGTCCGCGCCGTGACCGGCGCTCCTACCACTTGCCGGGCGCGTAGTCCTTCAGGAAGACGCCGTACAGGTCCTCGCCCAGCTCGCCGCGGACGATCGGGTCGTACACGCGGGCCGCGCCGTCGACGAGGTCGAGCGGGGCGTGGAAGCCCTCGTCGGCCAGGCGCAGCTTGTCGTAGTGCGGGCGCTCGTCGGTGATCCAGCCGGTGTCGACCGAGGTCATCAGGATGCCGTCGGTCTGGAACATCTCCTGGGCGCTGGTGCGGGTCACCATGTTCATGGCGGCCTTCGCTGCGTTCGTGTTCGGGTGTCCCGCGCCCTTGTAGCCGCGGCCGAACACGCCCTCCATCGCGGAGACGTTGACGACGTAGGCGCGCCCCGCGGCGGCCGCGCGGGCGGCTTCGGCCATCTGCGGCCGCAGATGGCTGATCAGGATGAACGGCGCCGTGTAGTTGCAGAGCTGGGTCTCGAGCAGCTCGACCGGGGAGATCTGCTCGATGGTCTGCACCCAGGTGTTGCTGTCGACGACGTCGGGGAGCAGACCGCCCGCGTCGATGGCGGTGCCGTCGCGGTGGCGGACCACACTGGCGTTGCCGGCGACCAGGGCGAGGTCGGCCACCTTCTGCGCGTCGAGACCGGAGACGCCGACGGGCAGCGCGGTCAGTCCGTCGACCGCTCCGGAGTTGAAGGCGCCGATGATCTCGCGGGCGGGCAGTTCACCGGCCGGCAGCGGCGCGCTCTCGCCCTCGACGAGCGCGGCGTAGGCGGACGGCAGCCGGCGCACGGTCTGCGTGGCGTTGTTGATCAGGATGTCGAGCGGGCCCTGCCCGGCGACGCGTTCGGCCAGGGCCACGGCCTGGGCCGGGTCGCGCAGGTCGATGCCGACGACCTCCAGGCGGTGGATCCAGTCCGCCGAGTCGTCCATGGCCTTGAAGCGGCGGATCGCGTCGTTCGGGAAGCGCGTGGTGATCGTGGTGTGCGCGCCGTCACGCAGCAGGCGCAGCGCGATGTACATGCCGATCTTGGCACGGCCGCCGGTGAGCAGCGCCCGCTTGCCGGTGAGGTCGGTGCGGGCGTCGCGGCGGGAGCGGTTCAGGGCGGCGCAGTCCTGGCAGAGCTGGTGGTAGAAGTAGTCGACCTCGACGTACCGCGTCTTGCAGGTGTAGCAGGAGCGCGGGCGCTGGAGTATCCCCGCGATCCTGCCCTCCTCCGTCACCGACGACGGCAGGATGCCCTCGGTCTCGTCGTCGATGCGCTGGGCGGAGCCGGTCGCGGTGGACTCGGTGACCTGCTTGTCGTGGGCCGTCTTGGCGGCGCGGCGCTCCTGGCGGCGGCGCTGCTTCACGGTCCGGTAGACGCCGGCGGTGGCGCGGCGCACGGCGATGGCGTCGGGGTGGTCGACGTCGATCTTCTCGAGTTCGTCGAGCACGCTGAGACAGACGGCCAGCCGCTCGGGGTCGATGCCGGGACCGAACGCGATGTCCGCCACATCTGTCGTGTCCACGGCGGGGGTCGCCCGGCCGTCCTCTGTCACCGTCATCGCTGCCGTTCCTCGGGTTGTGCGCCGCGTTCGAAACCGCGCTCGCTTTCGAAGGCGGAATTTTACGGACCAATCGCGCGCGGCACCAAACCCGTTGTGATCATGGCGTGCAAGCGGTGATCAGTACGCGCACCTCCTCGGCCAGGGAACGGGCCAGCAGATCGAGGTCGGGAACGGCCTCGGCGTCGGCCAGCAGCCCGTAGTGGACCTTGCCCCGGTAGGTCGAGACGGCCACCGCGAGGGCCTGGCCGCGGGCCAGCGGGGCGAAGGGATAGACCTCGGTGAGCGGGCAGCCGCCGAGCTTCAGCCCGAGGCTGGGCAGCGGCACGCTGGTGACGAGGATGTCGAACAGCAGCCGTGCGGCCTGGCCCACGACCGGGCCGCCGAGCCGGTGCCCGAGCGGGGGCACGTGGTCGGCGAGCAGCGCGACGGCTCCCGCGCCCCTGTTGGGTCCGGCGTCCTTGTTCCGGTCCATCGCCGTCCGTACGGCACGCAGCCGGCCGAGCGGGTCCGGGTCGTCGACGGGAAGCCGTATCAGATAGCCCGAGAGCCGGTTGCCCTGCGGCTGCGCGGTGCGCGGCCGGCGCCGGGAGACGGGGATCAGGGCGCGCGGGGAGACTCCCTCGCTGCCGTCGCCGCGCTCGTCGAGCCAGCGGCGCAGGGCGCCCGCGACGACGGCGATCAGGACGTCGTTGACGGTGCCGCCGACGGTCTTGCGGACGATGTGCACGTCGTCGAGGTCGATGACCACCCCGGCGGTGCGCCGGGTGCCGGTGGGCGACGAGGTGAGGGCGGGCGAGGACTGCGCGCCGAGTGTGGCGCGGGCCACCGACGTGCCGATGTCGAGGGCGCGGCCCACGTCGGACAGGGTGCCGCGGAGCAGACCCGGCAGCTTGCGGACGTCCGGGAAGAGCCCTCGGGGCGGTTCGGCGGGGCGCGGGCGGGGTTCCGGCAGGTCCATCGGGTCCATGATGGCGGCGGCCAGCATCAGCGCCCTGAGCCCGTCGGCGAGCGCGTGATGGAATTTGAAGAGCACCGCGAAGGACGTGCCGTCCTCGCCGGGCAGCACGTGCGCCTCCCAGGGGGGACGGCCGCGCTCCAGCGGGCGTTCCATGAGCCGGCCGGCCTCGGCGTGGAAGTCGGCGGTCGGCTTGTGGAGCAGGACGTGGTCCAGCGGCTCGAAGTCGGGCGCGGGCTCGCGGGCCGCGCCGCCGAAGGCGAGGGGTGCGGTGGGCTGCCACACGTCGCGGATGCGCATGCGCAACCCGGGGACGGCGGCGGCTCGGGCCGCGAGCAGGTCCGCCGCGTGGGCGCCGGCGGTGGGCGAGTGCGCGGCGAAGACACCGAGGGCTCCGAGGTGCATCGGGTGCCGGTCGGACTCGATGTTCCAGAACGCCAGGTCGAGTGGTGCGAGGAGGTCGGAGATCAAAGGCTTGCTCTCGCGTCGACGACGGGTGGACTTGCAGTCAAACCCGGACTGGTGATTACGGTCAAGTACGATCAAGTTACGCACAGTTAACAGCGGATTAAGTCCCGCCCCTCGGACGAGGGACGGGACCGGCCCGCCTCAGGACGGGTGGGACGTCATTTCAGGACCGGAGGTGCCGCCGAGGCGGCCGTTCCCCACTCGGACGGCTCCGGACCGACCGTGAAGCCGAGGGACCGGATGCCCTTCAGCGTGCCGGTCGTCAGATACGTACGACCGTACGACGAGCCGTCGAGGCGGGCCGACCGGATGTACCGGTCGGTGTCCGAGGTGCCCGGCGCCGTGACCGTCAGGGCACCGCGCGGGTAGTAGCGCCGGTCGAGGGTGAGGTCGACCCGCTCGAAGACGGGCGTGGACAGACCCCAGGTGTCGTAGCCGGGCTGCACCGGGAAGATCCCGATGGACGACAGGACGTTCCAGGCGGACATCGTGCCGAGATCGTCGTTGCCGGTCATGCCGGTCGGCGCGTCGGTGAACAGGGTCAGCGCCGCGTGCACGACGTCGGTCGTCTTCCAGGGCTGCCCGGTGGACAGGTAGGTGTACGGGGCGATCAGGTCGGGCTCGTTCTGCGGGTTGTACTTGTCGGCGTTGTAGTAGGCGTACGGGCCGTTGACCCAGACCTCGCGGGCTGTCTTCGCGGGGTCCTTCAGCAACTGCCCGTAGGCGAAGAACGCGTCGAGCCGGTCGTTGGCGGCCTGTTTGCCGCCGATCAGGTCGACCATGCCCGGCAGGTCCTGCGGCACGAGCCACTGGTACTGCCAGGACGTGCCCTCGTGGAATCCGACGCTCTGGGCCGGGTCGGCGGGTCCGGTGAAGGCCCCGTCGGCGTCCCGGGCGCGGAAGAAGCCGGTCGAAGGGTCGTGGATCGTGCGGTAGTTCTGGGAGCGCGCCAGGTAGCGCGCCGCGTCCTCGTCGTGGCCGAGGTCCCGTGCCATCGCGCCGAGCACGGCGTCCGACAGGGCGTACTCCAGGGTCGTGGAGGCGCCGTGGTCGTAGTCCGAGTCGCCGGGTTTGGCGTGCGGGCGGCCCTTGACGTAGGGGGCGAAGCCGTTCGCGATGTACTCCCTGTTGGCCTCGCGGCCCACGGCCGGCGAGTCGGCGGGCGGCACACCGTCGGCGTTCTTCCTCAGCGCGCGGTACGCCCGCTCCTCGTACCCCTCGAGCAGGCCCTGCTGGTAGGCGTTGGTGAGGAACGGGGTGACCGGGTCGCCGGTCATGATGTTCGTCTCGACGGTGCCGTAGCCCCACTTGGGCAGCCAGCCGCTCTCCTCGTCGATCCTGAGGACGGAGATCGCCATGTCCCGCGCCTCGCGCGGCGCCAGCAGGGCGAGCAGCTGCGACTGGGTGCGGTAGGTGTCCCACAGCGACCAGTTCTGGTAGTACGTGAAACCCTTGGCCCGGTGGATCCGCTGGTCCCAGCCGGTGTAGCGGCCGTCGGCGTCACTGCCGATGTTGGGCGCGAGGAACGAACGGTAGAGGGACGAGTAGAAGGTGCGGCGCAGGGTGTCGGCGCCGCCCTCGGCCCGGACGTCGTCGAGCCGGTCCTCCCAGGCGCGGCGGGCGGCCGCGCGGACCGCGTCGAAGGAACGGCCGCCCTCGGAACGGAGGTTGACGGCCGCACCGCGGGCGTCCACGTACGACAGCGCGGTGGTCGCCTCGACCGTGCGGTCCCCGGTGGTGTCGAAGCGCACGAAGGCCCCAGTGCGCCCGGTCGTGCCGGCCGTCTCCTTGGAGCCCTCGGTGACGGTGTCGCCGTTCCAGGTGCCCGAGGTGGTGAACGGCCGGTCGAAGCGGGTGATCGTGTACACCGTGTACGGCCCGGTCCCCTGGCAGAAGCCGCTGCCGGTGATCGCCGTGCGGACGGTCCGGTCGTCCAGGATCTCGACCTTGGTCGCGACCGTCCGGTGCAGCGACTGGCCCGCGTTCAGCAGCACGTTGGCCTTGTCGGTGGCCGGGAAGGTGTAGCGCTGCACTCCGGTGCGCGCGGTGGCCGTCAGCTCGGCCCCGATCCCGGACTTCAGGTCCGCCCGGTAGAAGCCGGGGTGCGCCTCCTCGGTGTCGTGGCCGAACTCCGCCGCGTACTGCGCGTCGTCCGTCCGGGTGATGTCCCCCGTCGTGGGCAGGACGGGCAGGTCGCCGCCGAGGCCGCAGCCGACACCCGAGAGGTGGACGAGGGAGAAGCCGCGGATGTGGTTCTGGGAATGGTCGTAGCCGGTGTTGTGGCCGGTGTCCGGGGAGAACTGCACCATGCCGAAGGGCACGGCGGCGCCGGGATAGGTGTTGCCCTCGTTCTGGGTGCCGATGAACGGATTGACCAGGTCGGTGAGTTGGCCGTCGCGCGGCTCGGCGGCCTGTGCGGTGGGCAGGGCGAACAGCGCGGAGGCTGTCACCAGTCCCGCCGTGCACAGGCGCAGGCGCCGGGTCCATCTCATGCGGGAGACCTCCGGTGGGTGATCGACATCGTTGTCCTCATGCATGGTCGGGGCGGGGGACCCGCTTTCCGGGCAACCGGAGGGATCCGGCGTGACGCGTCGCGTCGGGACGCGGCGCGTCCTGGACCGCCCCACGCGATGACATCGTTGTCAGGGTTGTACAACGTTGTCATCGACGGCAGTTGGCATGACAGCACGGGATTCCGAACCCAGTCCAGGGACATGACAAGCGAGGGCTGACAACGGCCGGAAGTCGCCGTGCCCGAGGGCACGGCGGCGGAGGCCGGCCTTCCTGGGCGGCCCGTGGCGCACCGCGCGGGCCCGGTCAGGGCACGCGCTGGCCCTTGCCCAGGGCGATCACGCCGGCCTTGGAGACCGTGTAGAGGTCGGAGTCGCGCTCCGGGTTGACGCCGATCGTCGCGCCCGGCGGTACCTCGACGTTCTTGTCGAGCACCGCGCCGCGCACCACGGCGCCCCGCCCCACCTTGACGTTGTCGTGCAGGACCGATCCCTGCACCACCGCTCCGGGATCGACGACCACGCCCGGCGACAGCACCGACCGCGTCACCTGCCCGCGGATCAGGCACCCCGCGCTGATGATGGACTCGCTGGCGATGCCGCCGGCGTTGAAACGCGCCGGCGAGAGCTGCCCCGAGCTGGTGTAGAGGGGCCAGCTCCGGTTGAACAGATTGAACGCGGGACGCTCGGCGATCAGGTCCATGTGGGCGTCGTAGTAGGCGTCGAGGGTGCCCACGTCGCGCCAGTAGCCCTGGTCGCGGGTGGTCTCGCCGGGTACGTGGTTGTCGCTGAAGTCGTAGAGCTGCGCCTCGCCCCGGCCGGTGAGCGCGGGCAGGATCGAACCGCCCATGTCGTGCACGGAGCTGTCGTCCTCGGCGTCCCGCTGGAGCGCCTCGACCAAGGCCTTGGTGGTGAAGATGTAGTTGCCCATCGAGGCGAAGACGCACCCCGGGTCGTCCGCGAGGCCCGGCGGGTCGGCGGGCTTCTCCAGGAAGCCCCGCACGCTCTGGCCGTCGGAACCGGGGGTGATGACGCCGAAGGACGACGACTCCGAGCGCGGCACCCGTATTCCGGCCACCGTCACCCCCGCACCGCTCTCGATGTGCTGGGCGAGCATCTGCCGGGGATCCATGCGGTAGACGTGATCGGCGCCGAACACCGCGACGTACTCGGGCTGTTCGTCGTGGATCAGGTTGAGCGACTGGAGGATCGCGTCCGCGCTGCCGAGATACCAGCGGGGCCCGAGCCGCTGCTGGGCCGGGACCGGGGTCACATAGTTGCCGAGCAGGCTCGACATCCGCCACGTGGTGGTGATGTGCCGGTCCAGCGAGTGCGACTTGTACTGCGTCAGCACGCAGATGCGCAGGATGTCGGCGTTCACGAGATTGGAGAGGACGAAGTCCACGAGGCGGTACGTGCCGCCGAAGGTCACCGCCGGTTTCGCCCGGTCCGCGGTGAGCGGCATCAGCCGCTTTCCCTCACCGCCCGCCAGTACGATTCCCAGCACCGAAGGTCCACCGCGCCCACCGCGCCGCATGCCGCCGCCCCTCTACGCCCGATCGGGCCGCGCCCGGCCGTCCGGACCCGCCCCGCGTTCCTGAAGTTCGCCTGTCCGAACGGTTACCCCGCTTTGAGGACTTCCTCGTACAACCGGACGGTCCTGCGGGCCACCGCGTCCCAGCCGAACTCGCCCACCGCGCGCCGCCGTCCGGCCTCGCCCATCCGCCGGGCCGTGCCGGGGTCGGCGAGCACGGAGTCCAGGGCCGCCGCGAGTCCCGCCTCGAAGTCGCCTTGGAGCGGCACGAGAAGGCCTGTCTCGCCGTGCTCGACCACCTCGGGAATGCCGCCGACCCGCGAGGCCACCACCGCCGTCCCGCAGGCCATCGCCTCCAGGTTGACGATGCCGAGCGGCTCGTACACCGAAGGACACACGAACACGGCCGCGCGGGTGAGGAGTTGGATGACATCGGGCCGCGGCAGCATCTGCGGGATCCAGTGCACGCCGTCCCGCACGGCGCTCAACTCCCGGTACAGGTCGCGGAACTCGCGGTCGATCTCCGGGGTGTCGGGGGCGCCCGCGCACAGCACCACCTGGGCGGCCGGGTCGATGTCCCGTACCGCGCGCAGCAGATGGGGCACGCCCTTCTGCCGGGTGATACGGCCGACGAACAGGACGTACGGGCGAGCGGTGTCCAGGCCGATCCGCTCCAGGACGTCGGTGCCGTGGTCGGGCCGGTACAGGGCGGTGTCGATGCCGTTGTGCACGACGCGCACTCTGGACGGGTCGAGGCCCGGGTAGCAGCCGAGGATGTCGTCGCGCATGGCGCCGGAGACGGCGATCACGGCGTCGGCTGCCTCGATGGCGGTGCGCTCGGCCCAGCTGGAGAGGGCGTAGCCCCCGCCGAGCTGCTCGGCCTTCCAGGGGCGCAGCGGTTCGAGGGAGTGGGCGGTCATCACGTGCGGAATGCCGTGCAGGAGCTTTCCGAAGTGTCCCGCGAGGTTGGCGTACCAGGTGTGGGAGTGGACGAGATCGCGGCCTTCGAGCGCGGCGGCGATGGAGAGGTCCACGGAGAAGGTGCGCAGGGCGTCGTTGGCGCCGTCGAGCGCGGACCAGGGACGGTGCCGGACGACTCCGCCGGTGCCGCCCTCGCCCCAGCAGTGCACGTCGAGTTCGGTGAGGGCGCGTAACTCCCTTGCGAGGAACTCGACATGGACGCCCGCACCGCCGTAGACGTCCGGAGGAAACTCCCGGGTCAGCAGTCCCACGCGCACACAGAACTCCCGTCCTAGCCGGCTGGTGCCCCTCATGGTCACTCAGTTGAAGCCGATACGGAAGACCGCGAGACGCAGGCCCGTGTCAGGTCCGGCCTGGCCGCCGCGCCGGGGCCGGCCGGGCATCCGTGCCGGGTCCGGCCGGGCGTCCTCGTCAGGTCCGGCCGGGCGCGGGGCGCGGTGGGCGCTCGAAGCAGCAGTCCCCGCAGACTCCGCCACCGGGCACCCGGTAGTACAGACAGCAGCTGCGGCGGCGCAGCGTCTCCGGGTCGAGGGTGCCGGAGAGGTCGGGGTGCGCGAAGAGCCCGCCGGCCAGCGTCCTCGCCCGCTCGCCCACGTCCGGGCGTCCGTGGGCGCGTGCCCAGCGCTCCAGCTGGCGGACGGTCCCGGCCAGGGCCGAGCCCGCGTTGCCCCACAGCAGGGCCGGTGAGACGCGATGGCGCGAGCGCAGGGCCGCGCTCAGCGGTACGAGGAGCCCGGCGCGCACGACCGCGTCGAGATCGGCCACGGGCCGGAAGCGGACCTCGCGCAGCCAGAGGTCGTCGGGAGCACTGGCGTCCGGGTCCCAGCTCAGGAGTTCCGGATCGAGGTCGGGCACCCGGCCGCCGAGCGCGGCCGCGCCGAGGGCGATGGACCAGAAGCGGGCCGCGAGACCCTGCTGAGCCACCGAGACCGCGACCCGCGGTTCGGGCGCCCGGATACTCTGTGCGACTTTGCGGACACGAAAAGTTACCGGATCTCCGTAAACCTCCCCCGCCGTTCCGGATCGCGGGTTCGTCCAGGCGTTCGCGAGGGTGGGCAGGGTGCCGTGCGGCGGTACGCCGGTGCGTAGTACGAAGAATCCGCCGAGCGCGTCGAGCGCCTTGAGTCCGGGGTCGAGGTCCACGAAGAGCAGTAGTACCAAGCCCCCTAGGGGTAACCACCAGTGGATCGGGCCGGGGTGTCGCCCACCCTGGGGAGGACACCGGGCGATTCGTACTCCATCGGCAGTAGGACCCAATGACTGCTCAGGGACGACGACGAGAACTAATTCGCACGGCATCGTTGTTTGCATGGAAGCCGACCGTTCGTCGCGCCGGGCCGCAGCTCCGCGCCGTTCGCAGAGGAGGGACTCATGAGTGCCCTCGCTTTGTCCGTGGTGCTCTCGTTCGTCTCAGCCGTCGCGTACGCGGGCGGCGCGATCATTCAGGAGCGGGTCGCGGTGACCTCTCCCGGCCAGACCTACGCTCCGTTGCGCAGGCCGGGCTGGTGGGCGGCCGTCGCGCTGACCGGCCTGGGCGGGCTGCTGCACGTGGTCGCCCTCGCCTTCGGCCCGCTGAGCCTCGTACAGCCGCTCGGCGCGCTGACCATCGTCTTCGCGCTTCCCATGGCGGCCCTGTTCGTCGGCCGCAGGGCCGGAGCCGCGGCCTGGCGCGGCGCGATCATGGCCACCGTGGGTCTCGCGGGCCTGCTGTCCCTGGTCGGCGCGTCCGACGCGCAGTCCCTGAGCAACGCCCAGCGCGTGGCACTGGGCGTGGTGTCGGGCGGCGCGGTCGCGGCCCTGATGGTGGCGGGGCGCGCGGCGCACCGGCACCCCGCGGTACGCAGTGTGCTGCTGGCGGTCGCGGCGGGCATCGCCTTCAGCATGTCCTCCGTGTTCACCAAGACCGTCGCGGTCGACTGGTCGCGGCACGTGTCGCTCGCCGACCTGTCGAGCCTCGCGGCCATCGGTGCCTTCGCGACGGCCGGCATGCTGATCTCGCAGGCCTCCTACCGCGGTGCGGGCCTGGAGGCGCCGCTGGCCACGCTGACGGTGGTGAACCCCGTCGTGGCTGCCGCGGTCGGCATCACGATGTTCGGCGAGACCTTCCGGTACGGCACCGTCGGCACCGTGCTCGCCCTGGGCTGCGGCGTCGTCGCGGCGGGCGGTCTGGTCCTGCTCACCATCGAGCGGATCGGCAGCGGCGAGCGAACCGCGCCCTCCGTCGCGGAGCCCGCGGAGCCCACGGTTGCCCCGGAACCCGCGGCCGTCATGGAGCCCGTAACCGTTCCGCAGCCCGTAGCCGTCGCGCAGCCCGTGGCTACGGCCGTGCCGGAGTCGGACGCCGGGCAGCGGACCGACGCGCCGCACGCTCCCACCGCCGTCCCTGTTCCGGTGGCCCTCACGGCCGCGTCCGGGCCACGGCTCCCCGGGCCGGCCGTATCGCGGCCGCGCCTCACGGAGCCCGCCGTCCCGGCCGTCGGCGGCCTCGGCGCTCTCACGGCCGCCGAGGCGGCCGTGGCGGAACTGCTGGCCGGCCTGCCCGAGCCCACCGATCCCCCCGAGGGCGCGGACGGGTTCGTACCGGCTGCGCAGCCGGGGGCCGGGAGCGTGGCACACACCGCGCGGGCGGGTGCCGGAAGCGTGCCGCAGGCCGCGCGGGCAGGCGGTGACGGTGTGGCCCCTCCTGCTCTGCGGCCCGTGGGGGCGGGTGCGTTCGTACCGGCTCCGGTCAAGGCCGCCGTGCCGACGATGGAGGTCGTCGCGGCGGGTCACCTGGAGGCCCGGGACGAGTTGCCCTACCTGACCGTCATGCTCGGTGTGCCGTACGTGCCGATCCCGTTCGTCAGCCACCACCGCACCCGAGTCAAATCCTGACACCTCCGGCCCGGAGATACGCCAACGGGTCGATGTCCGAACCGAAGCCGGGCCCGGTCCGCACCTCGAAGTGCAGATGCGGGCCCGTGCTGTTGCCCGTGGACCCCGAGCGGCCGATGCGCTGCCCGGCCACCACGCTCTGCCCGCTCTTCACGGAGATCGCCGAGAGGTGGCCGTACTGGGTGTAGCGGCCGTCGGCGTGCCGGATCACCACCTGGTAGCCGAACGAACCGCCCCAGCCCGAGCTGACCACATGGCCGGCGGCGACCGCCGCGACGGAGGTGCCGGTCGGCACGGGGAAGTCGACGCCCGTGTGGTAGCCCTTCGACCAGTGCGAGCCGGTGGCGTGGTAGGCCGTGCCGGTCGCCGCGTGCACCGGGGCGACGAGCCCGTGCGTCCCGGACCTGACGGGCGTCGTGGTGTGCGGCGACGTCCTGTCCGCCGAGGTCTTCTTCGCAGGCGCCTTCTTGCTCGGCGCCTTCTTCGCGGGCGTCCCGGTGTGCGTCTTCGACGGGCTCTTGGCCGGAGCGGGCCGGGTGTGCGCGGGGGCCTGGGTCCTGCCGCTCAGGGTGAGCCGCTGGCCCGGCAGGATCAGGTCGGGGTCGGAGCCGACGGTCGTGCGGTTCGCGGCGTACAGCCCCTCCCAGCCGCCCTGGACATGCCGGGAGCCGGCGATGCCCGAGAGCGTGTCGCCGTGCACGACGGTGTACATCTCGGCGGTCCCCGCCTGCGACTGCGGCGTGGTCTGCGGCTTCACGTCCCGCACCGACCGCTGCTTCTCCGTCCGCGGCGCGGTCCCCGCCGGGCTGATGTCGGGAGCCGCACTTCCTCGGGTCAGCCCCGCGCGGACCGAGCACACCGGCCACGCGCCGGGCCCCTGGCCCTTCAGCACCTTCTCGGCCACGGCTATCTGCTGGTCCTTCGTGGCCTGGTCCGCGCGCCCGGCGTAGGCCTTGCCGCCGTACGCCTCCCAGGTGGACCGGGTGAACTGAAGTCCGCCGTAGTAGCCGTTGCCGGTGTTGATGCTCCAGTTGCCGCTGGACTCGCAGGCGGCGACCTTGTTCCAGGTCCCGACGTCCGCCGCCTGGGCGACTCCGGCCCCCACCAGAGGGAGCGCGATCCCGGCGCCGCCCGCCGTGACGGTGAGTGAGGCGCGGTTGATCCTGTTCGGCTGATACCGGCGGTGCCGGCCGCGTACGGCCATGAGGGAGCCCCCCTAGACATGCGTCAGGAGCGGCAAAAGTAAGCGCTGGGAACAGGCCGGGACAAGGCGGCAACCGGTCGCTCCGGGAAGGCGGTCGACCGGATCCCGGGCGGTCGTCGGACCGGGCGCCCTGCGCACGGTGGGCGACCGGGCCGACGCGGCACGGGGATGCGTCGCGCACCGCGCACCGGCCCGCCGACGTCGGGTTCCCGTGTCCGGCGACAGGCGTCCGGCCCGTTCACCGGACCCGGCCGCGCGGGAACGGGGGCCGCGTCCGGGCCGCCGGACACGCCCGCGGACGGCGGCCCGCGCCGCGCGGACTGTCCGAAATCCGCCCTCGCCGTGCCGGGACGTTCCCCTGCGTGGACACCCGCGACACGTCAGGATGGCCTGGGGCAATACTGGCGAGCGGCACGGACGAGCACGACCGGCGGCATCGGTGCCGGGATGTTTCCCGTAGCGGCCAACGGACTTACCGCACTTCTTAGGAGCCAACCGAATGAGCACTTCAGCCCAGATCGGCGTCACGGGTCTCGCGGTCATGGGGCGCAACCTCGCCCGCAACTTCGCGCGCAACGGGTACGCGGTCGCCGTGCACAACCGCACCGTGGCGAAGACGAACGCGCTGGTGGAGGAGTTCGGCCACGAGGGCACGTTCGTGGCGGCCGAGACAGCGAAGGAGTTCGTGGCGGCGCTGGAGCGGCCCCGACGCCTGGTGATCATGGTCAAGGCGGGCGAACCGACGGACGCGGTGATCCAGGAGTTCGCCCCGCTCCTGGAGCCCGGCGACATGATCATCGACGGTGGCAACGCGCATTTCGCGGACACCCGGCGCCGTGAGCGCGCGCTGCGCGAGCAGGGCATCCACTTCGTCGGCACGGGCGTGTCCGGCGGCGAGGAGGGCGCGCTGAACGGGCCGAGCATCATGCCGGGCGGCTCGGTCGAGTCGTACGCCTCGCTCGGCCCGATGCTGGAGAAGATCTCCGCGAAGGCCGCGGACGGGGCGCCGTGCGTCACGCATGTGGGTCCGGACGGCGCCGGGCACTTCGTGAAGATGGTCCACAACGGCATCGAGTACGCCGACATGCAGCTCATCGGCGAGGCCTACCAACTGCTCCGCGACGTGGCCGGGTACTCCCCCGCGCAGATCGCGGACATCTTCCGCACGTGGAACACCGGCAGGCTCGACTCGTATCTGATCGAGATCACCGCCGAGGTGCTGTCGCACGTGGACGCGGCGACGGGCAAGCCGTTCGTGGACGTGGTCCAGGACCGGGCCGAGCAGAAGGGCACGGGCCGCTGGACCGTACAGATCGCGCTGGACCTGGGCGTGCCGGTGTCGGGTATCGCCGAGGCGGTCTTCGCCCGCTCGCTCTCCGGGCACGCCGGCCTGCGCGAGGCCTCGCGGGGACTCGCCGGTCCGACGGCTCAGCGGCTCGACGAGTCCGAGGCGGGGGCCTTCGCGGACCGGGTCGAGCAGGCCCTGTACGCGTCGAAGATCGTCTCGTACACGCAGGGGTTCCACGAGATCACCGCGGGCAGCGACGAGTACGACTGGAACATCGACCTCGGTTCCGTCGCCTCGATCTGGCGCGGCGGCTGCATCATCCGGGCGGCCTTCCTCGACCGTATCCGCGCCGCGTACGACACCCGGCCCGACCTGCCGAGCCTGCTGTCGGACGCGACGTTCGCCCAGGAGATCGCGGCGGCCCAGGACGACTGGCGTGAGGTCCTCGTCGCCGCGACCCGCCAGGGCGTGCCCACGCCCGGCTTCTCGGCGGCCCTCGCGTACTACGACGCCCTGCGCGCCGAGCGCCTGCCGGCCGCTCTCACCCAGGGGCAGCGGGACTTCTTCGGAGCGCACACCTACCGCCGGACGGACCGCGAGGGATCGTTCCACACGCTGTGGGGCGGCGACCGGTCGGAGGTCGAGGCGTAGCGGTCGCCCCGCGGGGCTGTCACCAGGCGGCCCGTACACGCCACCGCGCCGAAGCCGTCACGTTCCCGGAAACGGGCTCGTGACGGCTTCGGCGCGCACAAGGTGCGTGCCTGCGTGCCTGCCGGGGCACTAGCTGCGCTGGCCGGCGAAGAGTTCCAGGTGTGCGCAGTTGGGACAGCGGAACGCGTCTATCTGCCAGCGCGGCCGGCCCATCAGTCTGGCGCCGCCCAGCGGCCCTCGCTGAAGCGCGCCCTCGACCCACCGCGCGAACCCGCGAGAGCCCTGTCCGGAGTCCTCGACGAAGCCAGGCTCCAGCCCCACAACACCGCACTGCGTGCACCGTATGTCGTTCACGCGCGGGAGTGTATTGACATCACTTGAGACCCCGACGACCGGGCCCGGTCCGCCCGCTGGGGGCGTCAGGTCAGCGGCCCCGGCCGGGGCTGGGGTTCCGGCACCGGATCGGGGCCAGGCGGCTTCGGGATCGGGGACGGTGACGGTACGGGTTCAGGCCCGGGTGCGGGATCGGGCCCGCCCGGGTTCGGCACAGGCGGGGGGCCGGGTTTCGGCCTCGGCGCGGGGTCGGGGCCGCCCGGGTTCGGCACAGGGTCGGGGAAGGGTGACGGCCCCGGGGGTTCGGGGGCCGGGCCGGGGGTGGGTCCCGGCGGCACGGGGTCGGGATACGGGTGCGTCATGGCGGTCCTCCAGCCAGTCGGTACGTCGGCCCTCTGGACTTGTCTCCCGCGTACCCAGCGCCCGAGCCCCCACTCACCCCGTCGCGCGGGGAACGGCCCCTGGACGGCCCAAGCCGGGGCGCGCCGACGGGACGGAGCGGGGGACGAGCGAGGCCGCCCGTCGACGACGGGCCGGACGTTCAGGGGACGACCGAGGCCGCGCCGCCCGCTGGACGACGGCTGAGGGCGACTTCCCGGCGGGGAGCGCGGGCAACCGGCAGGCCGGGCCCCTCGCTCCCCGCCGGCCCCTTCCCTACCCGGCTACGTGCACCCGGCGGACGGCGTCCGCCGCGGCCGCGAGCCCGGGGCGGGGGCTCGACAGCACCGGCACCGTGGTCGAGGCGAGTCCCGCGGCCGCGGTCATGGATGCCTGGGCGAGGACGATCACGTCGGCCTCGGCGTCGCCGACCGCGTCGACGGCTGCGGCCACCGCGCGGGCGCAGCCGTCCGTGTCACCCGCCTCGAACAGCGCCCACGCGTCCTCGACCAGGGCCGTACGGGCCTCGACGGGACGGCCGGCCCGGCGGGCCTCCTCCTCGACCAGGGCGACGGTCGGTTCGAGGGTGCTGGCCACGGTCGCGAGGACGACGACCCGGGATCCCGTGGCCACCGCGGCGGCGGCCATCGGACGGTCCACGCGGAGCACGGGCACCCCGGCGTCGGTCCGTTCGGCGACCGCGCCGATGGTCGAGCAGGTGCACAGGACGACCAGGGCTCCGTCGGCGACGGCGTCGGCCAGCCGCGCCCGAACCTCGTCGGCCACCGCTTCGGGCCCCTCGCGACGGGCCCTCGCGAGCAGTTCCTCGTCGACGAGGTGCCGCAGTTCCAGGCCCGGGTGGTCCGCGTCACGCAGGGCGTCGAAGACGGGGATGTGCGTCGCTGAGGTGTGCAGCAGGGCGAGCGGCCCGTACCCGGGCGGGAACGGTGCCGGCACGGGGGTTCCGGCCGGGCCGGGGGCCTGGGCCTGGGCCTGGGGCAGAGTCTGGGCCTGGGCCATCAGAAGCGTCCCGGATGCGCCCCGAGCCACTCCATCGCGGCCGTCAGCAGTTCCGGGTCGGCCGCCGGAGCCTCCTCGGGGTGCCGCGCGGCCCACTTCACGACGTACGGGCAGAGCGGCGCCACGACGACGCCCTCACGGGCGGCGATGCCGTACAGCTCGCGGGCGAGGGAGCCGGCGATGCCCTGGCCCTCGTGCTCCGGTTCCACGATGGTGTGCACCGGAACGAGGGCCCGCGCGGGCTCCTCCAGGACGAAGTACTCGATGTGGCCGACCACTTGGCCGTCGGCGAACGCCTCAAGGCGGCCGGCCGGCCGGTCGTCGCGGATCTCGATGTCGCTCACGGGCACTCCTCGGGTCCTGGGTCCTCGGGTCCTGCGATACCGCCGCGCCGTCGCTCAGACGGTGACGGCCTGCGGGCTGCGCTGCTGGTCCGAGCCCGGTACCGGCTCGGACGGGTCGGCGCCGAGGGACACGATCCGGTTGTCGCGGTCCACGTGCACGACGCTCGGCCGCAGCGTCCGCGCCTCGGCGTCGGTGACCTGAGCGTAACTGATGATGATCACCAGGTCACCGGGGTGCACGAGATGGGCCGCCGCTCCGTTGATCCCGACGACACCGGAGCCGCGCTCCCCCTCGATGACGTACGTCTCCAGGCGGGAACCGTTCGTGATGTCGACGATGTGAACGAGCTCGCCGGGCAGCAGATCGGCGGCGTCGAGCAGATCGGCGTCGATGGTGACGGATCCGACGTAGTGCAGGTCGGCCTGGGTGACCGTGGCACGGTGGATCTTGGACTTGAACATGGTGCGCAGCATGTTGGACTCCTGAAAGACGGCTCCCTGCCCACTTTTTGCAGGTCAAGGGCGGCCCACACTGTACATCGACACGCCTTCGACTCGAAGACTTCCAGGAACATCGTGTGCTGCTGCGACCAGGCACCCCGCCTGCGCATTTCTGCGCCGCCCAGGCTGCCGCGGGACCACCGACTCGGCCATATACGAAGAACCGTGCGGGACTAATGCTGAGCGGACGCTGACTTACCTGACATCTCGTCAGGCGAGTTGGGATCAGCAGCACACGGTCCGCCCGGAGTCGGTTCGCCCCCTGCCCGTAGACGAGTGCGAGCTTGGAGCGGGACCGAGAGGTGGACTCACTCGGTGTCGCCGCGGTGAGCAGGCGTGCTGGGGCCATCCCAAGCGTCGGTATCACCTGGGCTCAGGGCCATGGTCGAGAAGAGAAGGCGCGGACCGGCACTCTCGGTAGCGTGACCATCTGCTGCATGCAGTGTCCATGTACCTGGCCGGTCCGACGGCTTCCGACGGAAAGTGATGAGGCTGCAATGAGTGAACTGACGAAGCCCGAGGTCGACGTTCCAGAGGGTGACGCTCCTATCGAGCTGACCATCCGGGACCTGGCCGTCGGGGACGGAGCCGAGGTCAAGCCGGGCATGGTGGTCAGGGTCCACCATGTCGGAGTGACTTTCGAGTCCGGGAAGGAGTTCGATGCCTCCTGGGACCGGGACCAGCCGTTCAAGTTCACCCTGGGCAGCGGCAAGGTCATCAAGGGCTGGGACCGGGGAGTGAGGGGGATGAAGGTCGGCGGCCGACGCGAGATCATCGTGCCCCCACGCCTCGGATACGGCAATCAGTCGCCCTCACCGTTGATCCCGCCGGGCTCGACCCTGGTCTTCGTGGTGGACCTGCTGGACTCGTATTCCAGCACAACCGGGTGGAGCAAGGCCTAGTGCCCCTGGCCGCTCCTCCCCTACGACGTGCTGCGTCGTCCTCCCAGGGGGTCGGCGCCGCCGTGCTTCTCGCTGCCCGTTCTACTTCCGCCTCCGCAGCGCCCAAGGGTTCCGCTGTGACTCAGTGCAGCCGACTCGTTCGGATAGTCACCACGGACTTCGGTGACCATACGGACCGCTCGTTTGCACAGCTCAGCGGGATAGGAGGAGGGACGTGCCATGACTCGATCCTTTCATGGAATCGAGTCATCTCCACCGAACCCGGAACGGTTCAGGTAGTCAATGGATCCAGCCACCCACCGTGGACGGCTCCGAGTTGGAACCTGCTGGCTACACCGCATCCTCTCGTTGCAACCGCGGTAGAGGGGATGGACGCGATGACCGCCTCTCAGGCGTTCTCGTCATGGATCCGCGCCCCCAGATCCTCCGCCCACTCCAGCGCCCACGCCTTGAGTTCTTCGATCTGCCGGGAGGTGAGCCCGTACGCGGTGTAGTCCTCATCCTCGTACCAGTCCGCGCCGATCAGCCGGTCCCGGAGGTCTTCGAGGCTGAACTCGTCGTGGGCGCGACGGCGGCCCAGGGATTCGAGGTCGGCGGTGGAGCGGTGGCGGGAGGCAGCCTGGACGTCGATGAGATCGCGAACGGTGCCGCGGTCGGCGAGGGCACGGACCTTGGTGCCGATCACGTCGTCGAGGGAAAGAACGGGGCCGTAGGGGGTCTGGGCGGGCGGGGCCCAGAACGCCTCCTTGAGGACGTCGACCTCGCACTCCTCGCCGGTGTCCGGATCGGTGACGAGGAACCGGCCGCTGAGCGGATCGGTCTGGACGTGCGTGGTCCGCCATCCGCGCGCGCCGAGGCCTGCTGTGAGTGAGGCGACGATCTCCTGCATCGGAGCGGGGTTCTCGGTGGCGACGTCGAGGTCACGGCTGAAGCGTTCGACCAGGCCGTGGGCCTGCACGGCGTATCCGCCGGTGAGGACCAGAGGGTAGGGGGAGCCGAGGTCGAGGATGTCGGTGAGGAGACGCTCGTGGAGCGGAGTGAGCTTCACGCGGCGGTCGTGCCGGCCGGAGCGGTGCGGAGCAGCTCGGGGAAGGCGTCCTCCCAGACCTCGCGGATGTAGGGACTGATCAAGCGCTGCAGCACGGGCCACTGCTCGGTGAGCAGCCGGTGGTGCAGAAAGGTCACCAGGTCCTCACTCAGTCCTTCGGCGAGGACGGTCCGGTAGAGCGTCATGCGGGACTTCGGACGGTCCAGGCTGTAGCTCGTCCGCCCGGACCAGACGATGTGGAGCGGCAGGTCCACGTTGCCCTCGACGGGGCCGGCCAGCTCCTGCAAGCGCTCGGGCAGTCGGCTGCGGTAGCGGTCCCGCAGCACCTCGGCGCGGGGGGCAGTGATCGTCGTGTCCATGCATCCAGTATTGCTGCTGGGAGGCGGCGGCATGGCGGATACAGGGGTCCCTGCCGTACGTACGGGTCGGGCGCCGCCCGCCCTTCCCTCGAACATCTCACCCAGTGGGCGCGCTCAGCACGTCATCGCCCACCCGCGCAGGCTCCCGGGTGGCAGGGCAGCCGCTGCCCTGCAGACCCGGGACCAGCCCCGCTCGAGGGCGCGGGTGACCATGACGCAGCAGGTCACGCGGAGGGCCGACGCAGTGGAGTCGGCTGCGGCTTCGGTCTCGGTGTCGGAAATGACGACGGTGCCGAAGCCGAGGCCCATGACGCCAGCACAGTGGACGAGAAGGACACCAGGGCGGGCGAGGTCGCAGTAGCGACCGGAGGGGGCAGGCGGCATCCACAAGGCACGCCGCTTCGGCCCCGAACGCAGCCCACTCACTCAGGACCCGTGCCGCGGACGAGCTGTCGAGTAACGCGGCGAACGTCCCAAGCGGAAGCCAGGCACCTGTGTCCAGGCTCCCGCCACGGCAGCCACCAGGTCAGCAAGCCGGAACACCCTCAAGCCCGATGCTGACCATTTGCTGACCTGAGCCACCCCACAAGGCCCCTGACCTGCACAAACGCCCAGATTCTAGATCTTGGACTTGAACATGGTGCGCAGCATCGGAACTCTCCGGAAAATAGGCTCCCTGCCCACGTTTTTGCAGGTCAAGGGCTGTTTGTTCAGCTTGCAACCAGTCGCATTTCCGGGCAGCATTCCCCAGGTTTTTCAGTACTCACGCTGACCAGACGCCGACTTTCCTGACGGAACGTCAGCTCTCGCTCGGTGAATCCGGATCGCGGTCCACCATCCGGGCCACCTCTCGCGAACGACCTGGATCAGCGTACGCAACAGACCCCGAAGATCCTTGGGATGGCCGCCACAGCGGGGGCGACCGCTCGATCGGCGCGTTGAACGGAATCCCCGATCCGGCGGCGCGCAACATAGCCGCCATTCACCGGTTGGCCAAACCGGCGATTCCTCTGATCATTATTTCGCCCTCGTGGTGACGCTTGGCGGTGGCACGGGTCCCGCTTGCATTCGGGGCCGTGGGTCCTGGTTCACCCCTGCGACGACGATTCCGGCTACTCGCGGGCCATTCCCGGACCCAGTCGCCGCCCGCCGCCGACAACGGTTCCGTTTCCTCAGGTCAGCGCAGGCACGGCACGTGTACCACCAGCAGACGAGCAACCTGCTGTCCGCCAAGGCCGGATCAAACCGCTTCCCACAGGCCCGCATCCAGAGGGGCGTTCATCGCGTCGTTACGGCGAGTCGTCCAAGGCGTCAGTCGGTGGACCGGCCGCCCGATGGATGTGGTGCTGTCGCCGGATGGCTTCCTCCAGGGCGATACGGATGCCGAGGTTGAGTTCGCCGGTGTGTACCCATGCGGTGACGAGTTCGGCGATGCGGCACAGAGTGACGTTGGTGCGCCGGGAGACTTCTCTCAGGACGGTCCCGGCTTGGTCCGCTCGCAGGCGCCCGAGCGCCATGACGACACCCGTAGCCTGATCGATGACCGCGTGGACGGCCCGCGCGTGCCGCCGCCGGCTCGCTTGCTTCTGCAGCGCCGCCCCCTCGTCGGCAGCGACGGGATCCTCGGCGCCCCAAGTCACGGTAGCCGCCGGCGAGCGATCGGTGTCACCACCGTGAGGCCACTGTCGGTCCCGGCCAGGGGCCGCCTGCTCACTCACCAGCAGTCGCCCCCGTTCCGGTCTGGGCCGCCGGGTCAATGTTCCAGCGCCTCTTCGCGTGCACGAGCGCACCTGCGCGTGACGAGCCGGGACACCTGCTGTCGGAGATGCCGGATCGGCCAGTTGTACGGCCCTGCTGCGCCATGTCCTCGAAGAGGCGCAGGCAGAGGGTGGCCCGCTCCCGGTCGGGCAGTTGCCGCGGCTCTTTCATGGCCTGCTCGCGGTCGACGACGACATCGAAGGAGGAGGCGGGTGTGCCCAGGGTGTCGCCGATGCGGTACCCCTCGTCGCCTACGGTCAGTTCGATGTTCAACGAGCGCACCGCCTCCCGCTCGAGTCCCTCGCCCAGGTCCATAGCCGCGCGAAGAGCGCGGCAGCACCGACCGGGCCGGTTTGGAGATGACGCCTCGAAACGATCAGGGCCCCGCCAGAGGCGGGGGTGGGGGCTTTGTCGGCGATATCGGCGGGTCATCATGTCGAAAACCATGCTAAATCTCTCCTGAACGGTTTGCTCAGGCTCGTACCGGTACCACTTCGGAATCGGCCCGACCAAATGGCCGGAGGTTCGCCGCGTGGTCATGCCTGGCCCACCGAGGAAAGTCGCAGCGTGCGCCTCCGATCCGACGCACGAGCTCCCGTGTACCCCCGGGCTCTCACATGCAAGCACCGCAGACGTGGCCTTGTGGCCTCTGCGTTCGACGCTCCGGATTCCTCTCGTGGTCGTTCAACGCCATGAGCGGGGGTACTCGGCGAGCCAGGTCGACCACGGACAAGGTGCTGAACAATCTCAGACGGCTCACTCCCGGCCCGGCCCGCGACATCATCACCCGCGCCGTGGAGCAGCCGCAGGGCAGCGCAGGCACCGGCTCCATCGTGGCGATCGTCGGTCCGGTGGTGGCGTTGTGGTCGGCATCCGGCTATGCCGCGGCGTTCATCCGCGCCGCGAACGTCGTCTATGACATGGCCGAGGGCCGCCCGGTGTGGAAGATCCTGCCGGTGCGCGTCGGTGTGACGGTCGTACTGATGGTGCTGGCGGTGGTCAGTGCGCTGCGGAGGCGGTACGCCGGCGGGCGATCGCCGGGGGCATGCCGCCGGAGACCGAGCCCTGCACCGAGCCGCGCGACAACCGGAATCGGGACGAGGAAGACGTACGCCGCCTGCACTAAGAACTCCTAACGAAATGATCTACGAGGTGGTTGGATCACTCCGGGACCGATGACGTCACCTCAGCAAGACTGACGTTCTAATGTGGCCGTCGACCGAAGGAGGCGGCACATGGCTGACGTCATGGATCTGATCTGCTACCCCATCAAGGGATGCGCAGGCACTTCGATGAGCGATGCGCTCCTCACGCCGGCGGGCCTCGCGCACGACCGCAGCTTCATGGTCATCAGCGAGGACGGGGTCTACCGAACCCAGCGCCGCCACCCGCGCCTCGCCCTGATCCGGCCCGCCGTCAGCGCCGACGGCACTCGACTCACGCTCGACTCGGCCGACAGCACAGGCCGTTACGGCACGGTGCGCCTCGACGTGACCACGTCCGCGCCGCGCCGCGACATCGATCTGTTCGGCGCCGCCTTCCAGGGGATTGACCAGGGTGACGACGTCGCTGCCTGGCTCTCGGAGGTCCTCGGCACCTCCAGTCGTCTGGTCCGCGTGCCGCCGGAGCACGACCGGGTCGCCGACGGCCTGACACCCGGCCCCTCCGGTTATGCCGACAGCAGCGCCGTGCACCTGCTGTCCCGCGCCTCCCTCACTCTCCTCAACCGGCGGATGGCCGAGCGTGGCGCCCCGCCCCTGTCGATGAACCGCTTTCGCCCGAACATCGTCGTCGACAGCCGCGACGGTCACGGTCATGACAGTGACGGCGGCGACTGGGCAGCCGTACCGCACGCCGAGGACCTCGCACGCCGCATCACCATCGGCGGGGCCGAGTTGGGCTATGCCAAACTCGCGGTGCGCTGTGCGGTCACTCTGGTTGAGCAGGAGGTCGGAGCGCGGCGGGGGCGGGAGCCCCTGCGCACGCTCGCGGGCTACCGGCGAGCGGCGAGCGGGGGCGTAGTGTTCGGCGCGAAGTTCTCCGTGATACGGCCGGGGAAGCTGTCGGTCGGCGACGAGGTGGTCGTCCAGGAGTGGGGCGACGCCGAACTGTAAGAACACCTAGTGCGATGACTTCAGGCGCCGCCAGCAGATCAGTGCGCACCCAAGGGTGAGGAAGGCTTCGTGGATGTCGTCGCGGATCTCCCAGCGGATCCGCAGGCGGCGGAACCAGTGCAGGTGGGCGAACACGCGTTCCACGAACCAGCGTTGGGTGCCCAGGCCGGAGCCGTGCTCGGTGCCGCGGCGGGCGATCAGCGGCTTCACGCCGAGGTCCCGGACCAGTCGGCGGTACTTGTCGTGGTCGTAGCCGCGGTCGCCCAGCACAACGTCCGGGCGGCGGCGGGGCCGCCCGCGCTTGCCCCGCACGGGCGGCACGGCCTGGAGCAGCGGGATCAACTGCGTGACGTCGTTGCGGTTGCCGCCGGTCAGGGTAGCGGCGAGCGGGATGCCGGTGGCATCGGTGATCAAATGGTGCTTGCTGCCCGCCCTGCCCCGGTCGACAGGGTTTCGTCCCGTCTTGGGCCCCCTTTAACGCCCGGATGTGGGAGCCGTCGACCGCCGCCCTGGAGAAGTCCAGGGCGTTCGCACCGCGCAGCTCGGCCAGAAGAACCTCGTGCAGCCGGGGCCACACCCCGGCCTTGGTCCACTCGGCCAGGCGGCGCCAGCAGGTCATCCCCGAGCCGAAGCCGAGTTCCTGCGGCAGGTGCTCCCAGGCGATCCCGGTGTGCAGCACGAACAGGATGCCCTGAACACCAGCCGGTCCGGATGCCGCTTGCGTCCCGGATGCCGGCTCCGCCGCTCGACCCTGGGCAGCAGCGGCTCGATCACCGCCCAAAACTCGTCGTCAACTTCCCACGGCTTCGGCCGAGCCACCCCACACCCCGAATCATCGGTCCCGGAGTGATCCAACCACCTCGTAGATCATTTCGTTAGGAGTTCTAAGGCGAAGCACGACCGCTGGGTGCTCGGTGCTCGGTGCGCACCGGCGGCGTTCCCCACCCTCGCAGGTTGGCGAACGCCGCCGGTTGTACAGCATCGAGGCGGTGGCCGTCGGCCGGCTCTGCCTGACGGCGGGTGGGACAGCGGCGGCAGCCCACGTCGGAGGCGCAGTCGGCAGGCGAGGCGAGCCTGGCCTCCATCCGGTTGGAGTTGGCCATACGGCCGAGAACTCAGCCGCCGACGTGGATGCCGGGCCGGCGCTCGGGGTCGGGTTCGTTGCTGCGGATGATTTCGCGGGTGACGGGAGCGGTGTCGCCGCGGCCCAGGAGGAAGTAACGGAACATGTGCAGCAAGGGACTTCCTTCGGCCCACGCGAAGTAGCAGTGCGGCTGAACCCCGGTGGCGTTGCGCAGGGCGAGCAGGATCGCCGCAATGGCGTTCGGAGCGGCCGGGGCCTCGGCCCGCAGGATTCGGTGACCGTCCACCTCGACGCCCCGGACGCTGAGGGTCTCGCTGAAGTCGGACGGATCGACCACGTCGATCTCCAGGAACAGCACGTCGGCAAGGCCGGGCACGGGGTTGGTGCCGCGCTGCTCCCGCTCTTTATGGGCGTACTCGGCGCTGTCGCCGGTCTGCCGTCGGTTGGCGATGATGTTGATGGCGTTGTCGTGCGCGAGGGTGTCGGTGATGAACCTGCGGGCTTCGTCGTCGAACACGAGCCGGTCGGCGCGCAGTTCGGTGGTGCGTGAGACCCGGGAGATCAGCGACACGGCGATGATGCCGGCGATGAACATGCCCGAGATGGTGATGCCGTCGGGCTTGTCGACGATGTTGGCCATCAGCGCGTAGGACAGGACGGCGGTGAGGAGCGCGAATCCTGTACCGGCCACGCGCCGACGGCTGCGGACGACCGAGACCGTGACGGCGAACGCTCCGGAGACCATCATGGCCAGGATGCCGGTGGCGTAGGCGCCGGCCTGTGCGTCGACATCGGCGTCGAACGCGATGGTGATGATGATGCACAGAGCGGTGTAGACGATGACGACGGGGCGTACCGCGCGTCCCCATTCCGGGGCCATGCCGTAGTCGGGCAGATATCTGGGCACGATGTTGATCAGCCCTGCCATCGCGGACGCGCCCGCGAACCAGAGGATCAGTATGGTGCTGATGTCGTAGGCGGTGCCGAACACTTCGCCGACCTTCTCGTGCGCCAGCCAGGCCAGCGCCCGGCCGTTCGCCTGGCCACCGGACTCGAACTCCTTGTGTGGGATGAGGACAGTGGTCACGAAACTCGCGGCCAGCAGGTAGACGCTCATGACGAGCGCGGCGGTGGTCAACAGCCGCCTGGTGTTGCGGATCCGTGACTGCTTCTGCTGCTCGGGATCGCTGCCTTCCGCGGAGATGAGAGGCATCATGCTCACGCCCGTCTCGAAACCGGAAAGGCCCAGCACCAGCAGGGGAAACGCCAGGAGTGCGGGCCCTGCCAGATCTCCGAGACCGCCTCCGCCGTCGCCGAGGGCGTCCGTCCACGCCGAGAACGCGCCCGGCGTGGTGAAGACGTCCACCAGGCCGACGCCGATGACAGCCGCGTTGAGCGCCAGGAAGGCCACGACCAGGGGGATGGCCACCTTGACCGCTTCGCTGAACCCGAGCAGGAACACTCCACCGAGCACCACCAGCAGCGCCACGGTGAGAGCGACCTCGTGGCCGTGCAGCGCATGCGGGAAGTAGGGGTTCTCCACCACATGCACGGAAGCGTCCGCCGTTGACAAGGTGATCGTGATGATCCACGAAGTGGCGACGAAACCGAGCAGGACCAGGACGAACAGCTTGCCCCGCCAGAACGGCAGCAGATCCTCCAGCATCGCCACCGACCCTGCTCCGTGGGGGCTCTCACGCGTCACCCGCCGGTACATCGGCAGCATCCCCACCAGGGTCAGCGCCACGATCAACAGCGTCGCCAAGGGCGAGACCGCTCCTGCCGCGAGGGCGGCGATCGCCGGGACGTAGGCCAGGCTGGAGAAGTAGTCGACCCCGGTCAGGCACATCACCTTCCACCAGGCGTGGTGCTCGGTGTGTCCCTCGCCTGCCGCTGGTCCGATCGGTTGCACCCGGTGATGCAGCAGCCATTGCGCAAAGCGTCCGGTCGGCTGGGCCCGTAGAGCGGGACTTTCCACCTCTGCCGGTATGACCGGTTCGTTCGCGACCTTCATGTCCCCCATCAGTCCTTCCAGTTCGTGCCCTCGGTGCCCCCGTCCCGGTTCACGGCACGGACGGGCGAGCAACGAGTATGCGGCCCCACCGGAGGTGTCACGACCACCGGGGCAACATTGCCGACCGTGGTGATGGCGCCCTTGTTCCCCGCAGCCGGCTCACTACCCGCCCGGTCGTGAAAGCATGAGCGCGGCGATCACGGCATCGCGGTCTCTGTCCGGACCTCGAGTGAAGGCGTGCACGTGAGGCAGATCGGCTGCGCGGACCTGGACGATCCAGCGGAGCCTGCCGGCATTTTCTGCACGAGGCGTCAGGAGTCCGGCGAAGTCCCTTACGCCGGCTGCCAGTTGGGTCATCTCGGAGCAGGCGCTGGTGAGAGCCCGGCCACGTCACCTTGTGAAATGCCAGGTGCGCTGCGGCGAAGCCGTCCGCGGTGGAGATGAGCTGGCGGTTCTCCGGCTTCTCGGGGTCCTTCTTCGCCGCGTCGACCTGCGGCCCGGTCGTAGGTGATGACGGTGGCGCCGGGCCGAGATACGCACGACGTGGGGCACCAGCCGGTGGGCGAGCTGGTACAGCAGGCCTCACAGCAGCTGACCGAGCTGGTGCGCGGCGAGATGAAGCCGGCACAGGCGGAGATGGCGGAGAAGGGCAAGCGCTACGGCAAGAGCGGTGGGCTCTTCGGCGGTGCCTCATTGGCCGGCTTCCTGACACTGCAGGCGCTGGTGGCCACCGTGATCGCAGTCGTGGCCCTGGTGATGCCGGTGTGGGCCGCGGCCCTGATCGTCACCGCCGTTCCCGGCGTCATCGCCGCGGCCCTGGCACTCAGCGGCGAGAAGCAGCTCGGCAAGGCCGCCCCACCGACACCCCGGAGCACGATCGAGAACGTCAAGGCCGACGTGGCCGAGGTCAAGAGGAGCACACCCCGATGACCCGCACGCCCGCCGACCCGCGGAGCGCCGCCAGCCCCGAACAGCTCCGCGGGCAGGTCGAGCAGACCCGTCACGAACTCGGGCAGACCGCCCAGGCACTCGCGGACAAGACCGACCTTGGAATCAGGAACTTTCACGCACTGCAGGCCGGGGAGCTCATGCCTCGCTGGGCTCAGGACGTTCGACGAGCCGGCCGCGTTCGAAGCGAGCTCCGGCCCGGACCAGGGCGACGAGGTGGGGCGCGTCGGCCACGCGCCGGCTCGAAGACGCCAGCCATGCCGGGACAGGACCGGAAGGTGTCGCGGAGCCTCGGAGCGCCGTGCCTTCCGGCGTTCAGGACGGTACGGCCGCGGGCCAGGGTGTGCCCGTCTCCGCGTCCCAGCGGCGCACGGTCGCGCCGTCCGCCGAGTACAGCACCGCACGGCCGTCCACCGATGCGGACGCGACATCGCGCACGATGCGGCGGTGACCGAAGAGAGGGGGACCGACCGGTTCGCCGGTCTCCGCGTCGAGGCGGTGCACCTGGCGGTAGCCGGCGACCGCCAGGCGGGGCCGGCCGCCCAGATCGTAGACGCAGAAGCCGTTCAGGTCGCCGATTCCGATCGGGGAGCCGATCTCCACGCCTGTCTCGGCGTCGAAGCGATACAGCCCCCGGTCCGAGCCGGAACGGTCGATGCATGCCAACCGCGGACGGCCCTCGGCCACATAGCGGACCGGAGGCTTCCGGGACGGCCTGAAGAGCGGGTCCACGGGCCGACCGGTGGCGAGCGCGATGCGGATCAGGTTTCGCTCGCCCTCGGGCGTCCGACGCTCCACCATCAGGTGGTCGTCGTCGACACCCAGCATTGCCGAGTTGTCGGTCAGCGCTATCGGTTGCCCGGACGGTACGCCGGTCCGAGCGTCGAACCTCAGGACCACGCCGTCGGCGTGTCCGACGAAGCATTCGCCGCCGTGCGCGGCCACCGTCAATGCCCGCCGTGCCGACGGCCGCAGGCGCAGACCGGGCCGGACCAGCCGGGTCGCACGCCAGTCGCCGCCGACCGGACGCCACAGCCGGGGGTGACGGCCGTCGGCATCCACGGTGACCACGCCGGGGCCATCGCGATCCACGAAGGGATGCACCCGCATCTCGTTCTTCGGGAACGGGAGGACATTCGTGTCCCAGGTGGAGCCGGCAAACGGCCAGGCACCTTCCGGCCCTGGATAGCTGAAGGTGTGGATCGGCTCGCCGTCGTGCGGTGAACGGAAGACCAGGCCCGATTTCTCTCGCGTGATCAGCATGCCGCCGACCACGGTGAGCCGGCCGGTCGGGCTGTCCAGCAAGGGCCGGGCCACGCCGCGCCATCGTGGCCCGTAGGCGCCGCCGAGCAGCACCCCCGCATCCACACCGGCCAGCAGGTTTCGCACGGGGGTATCGCCCGCGCGGCCCAGCCGGCTCGCCTCGGCCAGCGCGGGCCGCGCCGCGTCCAGTTCCGCACGCAGTGCGTCGACCATCGCGTCCAGCTCGACACCGGTCATGGTCGGCCGGTCCAGCGCCGCGTCCATGATGATCTCGATCAGCTCCAGTGCCGCGTGGCTCCCGAAGCCGGACGGCTGCGCCGCGATCCGGGCCAGGAAGCGCAGCGCGGGCGCGGCGGCCGGCCGGAAACCTTCAGGTTCGGCACTTACGGTCGCGTACCAGTAGTCGTAGTCCTTGTCCTCCAGGACGTCATGGATCCGGTCTTCGTTCCCGTCCTCCGCGGCCAGCGACCGTAGCGCCGAGACCAGCTCCGCCGCGTCGTTCGGACCCAGGAGCTCGTCCCACGGGACTTCGCCGAGACCGTCGAGCGGGCGATCCCAGCGCGGCTCCATGTGCGATGACCGATCCTTCCAGCGGACGCACGACTGGTGGCGGAACCGCGGCCCCGCCACCAGTCGTGACTCGGCAGCGATTATCAGAACAGATCGGCGATGAAGCCACGGGTTTAGGGGCCGCCCAGTTGCCGACCGCCCCGAGAACTACCGCCCCGACCGGACCGGCGACCGCTGCACCGACCGCGCCGAGGGCGGCGCCGCTGACCAGGCCGCCGACTGCCTCCGCCGCCACGTGGACCGGTGACGCGCCGTCAACTCCGAAGTCCGGCACGGGTAAGGGGGCAAGAAGCCGGGGCAGCGGGAGGTCCACCGCCCGGAGCGGCGACGAGCCGAAGCAGGGCAACGCCTATCGCAGCAAGCCCGACAAGAAGCCGAAGGTGTCGTCCAGTCCCGGCCAGTCTTCCTCGTCGCGGTCCAGGTCCGGCAGGTCCACGGGCTGCGCTTCGACCGCGAAGATTTCCAGGCAGTCGAGGAAGGCGGGCGGCACAGCGTGTGAGCGGCGAGGCCCGCGGAAACACCCGGCAGCCGGTGCGCGCTGCCCGGCCGGGACCCCGCCGTACGCCCGACCTCCGCACGTACGGCGTCCGCAAGAGGCCGTACGACACCCGTACGGCGCCCGCGAAACCCTGCACGCACCCTTCCCGGTCACTTCAAGATCGACACATGGAATTTTCCTGTGTCCGCCGCCCGAAGGGAAAGCGCGCCTCTATTCGGACATGCCGCACCGGAGAAAGTTTCTGATTCACCTATTGGCGTTTCGATGATGTGTGAGAGGAGTGAACGGGACGCCACCATCAAGGAATTGATCCGAATCGCGGCACCTCTTCCAGCGTCCACGGTTGACCGAATCAATGCGCCCGCACACCGTCCCACTGGTTCAACATTGACCAGCCAGTAACAACAGGGCTACCTTTCAACGCGTTTCGAGCAGGCTCAATAGATCGATGTTCCCGGGTTTCCGCAGGTCCCGCTGGAATCCGACGCGCCGCCATCGTTGTCGTACCGCATCCCCCACCATGCAGTCTCAGCTTGATTCGGAGAATCATGACGTCTGCTGTGCGTTCCGAGGACATGATCATCGGCATCACCCCGTTCGGCGAACCCGACGCCCGACTCGCCGCGGCGGTGTGCCGGGCTGGCGGGCTCGGCGTTCTCGACCTGGGCGACGGGGACCGAAGATCCCGTGACGCGCTGGAACGCCTGCACCGCCTGGCACCGGGCCCGTTCGGGGTGCGGATCGGCGCCCGCTGCCGGCTGGTCCCCGCCGACCTCGCGCCGGGGACCGGTGACGCCGGTCGGCCGGACACGGTGGTCCTCGCGGGCGACGCGCCGTGGCAGGCCGGCGACCTGACCGCCGACCACCGTGTGCTGGTCGAGGTCACGGACCTCGACGAGGCGCGGGCCGCGATGCTCGCCGGGGCGTACGGGCTGATCGCCCGCGGCAGTGAATGCGGCGGCCGGATCGGGGAGTTGAGCACCTTCGTCCTGCTCCAGCGGCTGCTCGCCGCACCCGACATGCCGCTCCCGGTCTGGGCCTGTGGCGGAATCGGCCCCCGGACGGCGGCGGCAGCGATGGCCGGCGGGGCGGCCGGGGTGGTGCTGGACAGCCAGCTCGCGCTGCTGGCCGAGTCCTCCCTGCCGGAGGCGGCCGCGGCGCAACTGCGGCCCCTGGACGGTTCGGAGACGACGGTGCTGGCGGGTCACCGGGTGTTGCTCCGGCGGGGCCCGGACGCGCCGCGCATCGACGGGACCGGCCCGGAGACGGTGGCGGCGGCACTGGGCGCACAGGATCCGCGCACCCAGTTGCTGCCGGTGGGTCAGGACGGCTTCCTCGCCGCCCGGTTCGCGCGGCGCTGGGGGGATGTGCGTCGGACGGTGCGCGCGCTGACGGACGCGGTGCACGACGTCGCATGCGACGACACGGCCGCCGGAGCACTGGGCACGGGCCCGATGACCCGGGCGCTCGGCACCCGGCTGCCCGTCGCGCAGGGACCGATGACCCGGGTCAGCGACGGCGCCGAGTTCGCGGCGGCGGTCGCCGAGGACGGCGCGCTGCCGTTTCTCGCGCTGGCGCTGGCGGACGGCGCGCGCACCCGGGCGATGCTGACCGAGACCCGGGCCGCCGTGGCCGGGCGGCCCTGGGGCGTCGGCGTGCTCGGCTTCGCGCCGGAGGAGGTGCGCGCCGCCCAGTTGGAGGCGGTACGGGAGCTGCGGCCGACGCACGCCGTCCTCGCGGGCGGGCGGCCTTCCCAGGCGCAGGCGCTGGAGCGGGACGGGATCCGCACCTTCCTGCACGTGCCCTCGCCGGGGCTGCTGCGGCAGTTCCTGGAAGCCGGGGCCCGCCGGTTCGTGTTCGAGGGTTCCGAGTGCGGCGGGCACGTCGGTCCGCGCGGCAGTTTCCCGCTCTGGGAGGCGCAACTCGCGGTCCTGGAGGACTTCCTGGACGACGCGGCCGACAAGAGCGGCAGGAACGACACGGGCGGCAAGAGCGGCAAGAGCGGCAGCGAGGACGCGGGCGACGGATACGGCGGGAACACGGCGGAGGCGCTGGAGGTGTTCTTCGCGGGCGGTGTCCACGACGAGCGCTCGGCGGCGATGGTCGCCGCTCTCGCGGCCCCGCTGACCTCGCGCGGGGCTGCCGTCGGGGTCCTCATGGGCACCGCGTACCTGTTCACCGAGGAGGCGGTCGCGCGTGGCGCGATCCAGCCGCTCTTCCAGCGCCAGGTGCGGGCCGCCGAGCGGACCACGCTCCTGGAGACCGCCCCCGGCCACGCCACCCGCTGCGTGCCGAGCTCGTTCACCGAGGGGTACCGCGAGCACGAGGGCCGGCTGCGGTCCGCGGGCGTGGCCGACCGGCGGATCTGGGAGGAGCTGGAGCAGCTCAACATCGGGCGGCTGCGCCTCGCGAGCAAGGGCGTGGAACGGGACGGCGGCGGGGCGCTCAGGCCGGTCGGCGAGGCACGCCAGCTCACCGACGGCATGTTCATGGCCGGGGAGGTGGCCGTGCTGCGCTCGGCCACCACCACCGTCGCGGCACTGCACGAGTCGGTGACCTCCGGGGCCGCCGGCTTCCTCACGCGGCGGGCGGAGGCGCTGCGCGACCGGCTGGGCGAGCGGCCGGGCGGAGCCGGGACCCGGGAGCCGGTGGTGCCCCCTCCCTTGGACATCGCGGTCGTCGGGATGGCCTGTATG
The DNA here is from genome assembly GCF_036139655.1 of Streptomyces sp. NBC_00328. NCBI lineage: Bacteria > Bacillati > Actinomycetota > Actinomycetes > Kitasatosporales > Streptomycetaceae > Streptomyces > Streptomyces sp. NBC_00328. The sequence continues at coordinate 8,434,814 of NZ_CP108013.1, read as the reverse complement.
TTCCCGCAGGCGCCCGACCTCCCCACCTTCTGGGCGAACGTCGTCGGCGGCCTGGACGCGGTCGGTGAGGTCCCGCCCGAGCGCTGGGACCCGGCCGTGCACTACGGGAAGGGCGACGACGGGGCCGCCCCCTCCAGCGGGACCGTCCCCTCCAAGTGGGGCGGTTTCCTGCCCCGTATCCCCTTCGACCCGCTGCGCTACGGCATCCCGCCGGCGTCGCTCGGCAGCATCGAGCCGGTCCAGCTGCTGTCCCTGGAGGCCGCCCGGCGCGCCCTGGAGGACGCCGGATACGGCGACGGGGGAAGGGAGTTCGACCGTTCCCGCACCTCGGTGGTGTTCGGCGCGGAGGCGGGCAGCGACCTGTCCAACGCGGCCACGCTGCGCGCCGTGCTCCCGTCGTACCACGGGCGCGTCCCCGAGGGCCTCGACGGCCAGTTGCCCCGGCTGACCGAGGACTCCTTCCCCGGCATGCTCGCCAATGTGATCTCCGGCCGGATCGCCAACCGGCTGGACCTCGGCGGCGCCAACTTCACCGTCGACGCCGCCTGCGCCTCCTCGTTGGCCGCGGTGGACGTCGCGTGCAAGGAACTCGTCGGCGGCACCAGCGATGTGGTGCTGTGCGGCGGCGCCGACCTGCACAACGGCATCAACGACTACGTCCTGTTCTCCTCGGTGCACGCCCTCTCCCCCACCGGGCGCTCCCGCTCCTTCGACGGCTCGGCGGACGGCATCGCGCTCGGCGAGGGCGTCGCCTGCGTCGTCCTGAAGCGGCTCGCGGACGCCGAGCGGGACGGCGACCGGATCTACGGGGTGGTCAAGGGCCTCGGCAGTTCCAGCGACGGCCGCTCACTGGGCCTGACCGCGCCCCGCCCCGAGGGGCAGCGCTCGGCTCTGGAGCGGGCCTACCGCAACGCGGGGGTGTCACCGGCGGACATCGGCCTCGTCGAGGCGCACGGCACCGGGACCGTGGTCGGCGACCGGACCGAACTGACGGTCCTGGGCGAGGTGTTCGGCGAGGCCGGGGCCAAGCCGGGGAGCTGTGTGCTCGGTTCGGTCAAGTCGCAGATCGGGCACACCAAATGTGCCGCCGGGCTGGCCGGGTTGATCAAGGCGACCTTGGCGCTGTACACCGGCGTCCGTCCGCCCACCTTGCATCTGGAGCACCCCAACGCCGCCTGGGACGAGGAGAGCAGCCCGTTCGCCTTCCACACCCGGGCCCGGCCATGGGCGGCTCCGGCCCCACAACGGCTCGCCGGTGTCAGTGCGTTCGGCTTCGGCGGCACCAACTTCCATGTGGTGCTGGGCGCGTACGCGGACGGCGCGGCACCGGCGCAGGCGCTGGACGAATGGCCCGCCGAACTGTTCGTGTTCCGGGGCCGGGACACGGCGGCGGCACTCCGGGCCGTCGAGGAACTGCTCGGGGCCGCCGAGGCCGACGGCCGGCCGTGGCGGCTGCGCGACCTGGCCCTGAGCGCGGCCCGCCGGGCCGATGTCTGTCCGGATCCGGCGCGGGTGGCGGTCGTGGCCGCGCATGTGGACGAGCTGACCGGGCGGCTGCGGCAGGCGCTGGCCGGGGAGCACGATCCCGCGCACGGCGTCCATCTCGCCCAGGACCCGGCCGAGGGCAAGGTCGCCTTCCTCTTTCCCGGTCAGGGCAGCCAGCGCCCCGGAATGCTCACCGACCTGTTCGTCACCTTCCCCGAGCTGCGCCACTACCTCGAACTCGGCGCCGACCACGCCGGCCGGCTGTACCCGCCCGCCGCCTTCGATGACATTGCACGCGACCGGCAGCGGGCGGCGCTCACCGACACCCGGGCCGCACAGCCCGCGCTCGGCATCACCGGACTCGCCGCCCACGCCCTGCTCACCACGGCCGGGGTGCGGCCCGACATGGCCGCCGGGCACAGTTACGGAGAACTGGTCGCCCTGAGCGCGGCGGGCGCCCTGAGCCCCGAGACGCTGCTCGCGCTCAGCTCCGAACGGGCGGCGGCCATCCTCGCGGCCGCCGGGGCGGACCGCGGAGCGGACCCGGGGACCATGGCCGCGGTCACGGCCGGCGCCGCGGAGGTCGCTTCGGCCCTTCGGGCTGTGGAGGCTCCGGACGCCGTGGTCGTCGCCAACCGCAACGGGCCCCGTCAGACGGTGATATCCGGCCCGTCCGGCGACGTCACGGACGCCGTGCGTCTGCTGCGCGAGGCCGGGTACGACGCCCGGCGCATCCCCGTGGCCTGCGCCTTCCACAGCCCTCTGGTGGCCGGTGCGGGCGCCCGGTTCGCCGAGGCGCTCGCGGCCCGTCCGGTGCGCGCGCCGGAGTTCCCGGTGTGGGCCAACCGCACCGCGACGCCGTACGCCGCCGACCCCGACGCGGTACGGGCCGGACTCGCCGCGCAGATCGGCGCCCCGGTCGGGTTCGTCGAGCAGATCGAGGCGATGTACGAGGCGGGCGCGCGGATCTTCGTCGAAGCCGGTCCCGGATCCGTGCTGACCGGGCTGGTCGGACAGATCCTCGGCGACCGGCCGCACCGGACGGCCGCCTGTGAGCCGCGCCCGGACAGCGGCCTGCGCGGCTGGCTGGACGCCCTGGCCCGACTGGCCGTCGCCGGGCTGCCGGTGCGCACCGGCTGGCTGCTGCGGGGCCGCGACGCCGTCGACGCGGTGCGCACGCCGGTGCCGAAGCGGCCCGGCTGGACGGTCGACGGACAGTTGGTGCGCACCGCCGCCGGAGACCTCCTTCCCGGTGCGCTCGCACCGGCCCGACGAGTCGTGGAGACGACTGTGCCGACGAACCCCCCGCACGCGGTCCCGTCCGACCGGGACGGCCGCCACGGCACCCACGGCAGCAACGGCAGCAACGGCATGCACGACCAGAGCCGCCAGGACGCCCAGGACGCGGTGATCACCGAATTCCTGCGCACCAGCCGCGAGATGGTCGCCGCTCAGCGTGACGTGCTGATGACCTACCTCGGAGCGGTGGCCGGGGAACGGGCGGCCGCGCCACCCGCGCCCGTCGCCCCGTCGGCACCGCGGGACACGACGGCCGCCGCGCCCCAGGCGGAGCCGCCGATGTCACCACCACTCCGGGGCACGGGGTCGTCGGCCGACCAGGCACCCGCCACCGGGTCGGCACCGGTTCAGGACGTCGACGTCCAGCAGGTGGTCCTGGAGATCATCAGCGAGCGGACCGGCTATCCCCTGGACATGATCGAGCCCGATCTCGACCTGGAGGCCGACCTCAGCATCGACTCCATCAAACGGGCCGAGATAGCCGGTGAACTGGCCCGGCGCCTCGGCGCCGGGGACGGCGCCGACCTCACCGGTCTCGACGACGCCGAGTTGGAGGATCTCGCGAAGGCACGGACGGCCGCCGCGGTGACCGACTGGCTGACCGCGCGGCTCTCCGGCCCCGCCGAGACGACCACACTTCCCGCCGAGGACGCCGAGGACGCCGAGACCATCCCGGCGGCCGACACGGCCGAGGCCTCTGCGACTACCGAGCCGGCTGAGGCGTCCGGGACGGTCGAGACCGTGCGCGCGGCGACCAGCGAAGCGGTGAACGGCCAAGCGGTGAACGGCGACCCGGCGGACGCCGCGACGGTGCGCGGCGAGGCGCCCAAGCGGTACCTGCTGCGGTCGGTGCCCCTCGGGCAGGAGGGTGGCGCCTCGGATCCGGCGGCCGTACTGTCCGGGACGCGGTGGGCCGTCCTCGGCGACGCCCCCGGGATCGGCGCCCGGCTCGCCTCGTACGGCGCCGAGGTCGTCGTACGCGACCGGGAGCATCTGCTCACCCCGGAAGACGGCCGGGTGGACGGGGTCCTGTACCTCGTCACGGGTGGCGCGCCGGTGCTGCCGGACGCGTTCCCCGTCCTGAAGGCCGCCCTCGCCCTGGAACCGCGCCGGCTGCTGGCCCTGCGGGCCGTGGGCGGGGACACGCCGGACACGGCGGCCGCGGGGCTGCGCGGCTTCTTCCGCACCGTGGCGCGCGAGTACCCGTCGACGGTCGCGCGGACGGTGGAGGTGGTGACCACGCCGGCCGTCGCGGACACGGTGACCGCCGCGGACGCGCTGCTGCTCGCGGACGCGCTGGTCGACGAGCTGTGCGCGTCCGACCTCACCCCGGTCGTCCTGCGCCGGCCAGAGGGCCGGTTCGGCCTGGAGCTCGTCGAGTCACCGCTGGGGATCCTCGGCGGCACCGGCGCGGGCCCGGCCGGTGCCGGTGCGGCCGAAGCCGCCGCGCTCGGCCTGGACCGGGACGCGGTGGTCCTGCTGGCCGGCGGGGCACGCGGCATCACCGCGCAGTGCGCCGCGGCCATCGCCGCCGCCGGCCGGTGCCGGCTCGAACTGCTCGGCAGGACACCCGCGCCGGACGGCCCGGAGGACCCGGACACGGCCGCCGCCCGTACCCCGGCCGAACTGCGCGCGGCGCTCGCCGCCCGCGGCGGGACGAGACCGGCGGCGATCAACCAGGCCGCCGAACTCCTCCTCGCCCAGCGGGAGATCACCACGACGCTGACGGAGCTCAGGGCGCTCGGAAGCGAAGTCCGCTACCGCTGCGTCGACTTCCGGGAGCCGGAGGCGGTGCTCCAGGCGGTGAAGGACATCCACGCCGAACACGGCCGTCTCGACGGTGTCGTCTACGCGGCCGGGGTGATCGAGGACCGGATCATCGCCGAGAAGACCCCCGAGTCCTTCCAGCGGGTCTACGGCACCAAGGCGACCGGCGCCGACGCCCTGCTCACCGCGCTGGAGGAACTGCCCGACGGACCGGCGTTCAGTGTGCTGTTCGGCAGCATCTCCGGCGTCCTCGGCAACCGGGGCCAGGCGGACTACGCGGCGGCCAACGACGCGCTCCAGACCCTCGGCTCGGCCTGGGCCGCCCGCACCGGGCACCGGGCACTGACCGTGCACTGGGGACCCTGGGCGCCCGCCGCCCGGCACGGCGGCATGGTCGGACCGGAGCTGGCCCGCGCCTACGGCCGCCGGGGCATCGGCCTGATCGACCCCGAGGAAGGCACCGCGGCCCTGCTGCGTGAACTCGCCTGGGGCGACCCGTCGGCCACCGCCGTCGTCTACACCGCCTCGGGCTGGTGAGGGGTTCGATGACGGATCCCGCGGCGGGTCCGGGGTCGGATTCCGCGGCGGGTCCGGTGACACACCGGGCGAAGGATTCCGTGACGGGCCAGGAGCGGGATCGGACGGCCGGTGCGGCGGGAGAGCCGGTGGCTCGGCGGCAGGTTCCGGTCGCCATCGTCGGCATGGCGGTGCTGATGCCGGGGGCCCGGGATCTGGAGGCGTACTGGCAGAACCTGCGGGACGGCGTGGACGCGATCGGAGAGGTGCCGCAGGGGCGTTGGGACGCCGGGTACTACCGCCCCGGCACCGCGTCCGCACCGGCCGTCGCCGACCAGGTGTACTGCCGCAGGGGCGGGTTCGTGGACGCACTGGCCGAGGTGGAGGTGACCCGGTTCGGGATCATGCCGAACTCGGTGGCCGGTACCGAGCCCGACCAGCTCATCGCGCTGCACGTGGCCGCCGCGGCCCTCGCGGACGCGGGCGGCCCGGACCGGCTTCCCGACCGGCGGCGCGTCGGTGTCGTTCTCGGCCGGGGCGGCTACCTCACCCCGGGCCTGGTCCGGCTCGACCAGCGGGTGCGCACGGCCGGTCAACTGGTGCGCACCCTGGGCGAGTTGTTACCGGAGTTGACGGCCAGTCAACTGCACCGTGTACGAACGGCGTTCACCGACCGGCTCGGCCCCGACAGCCCCGAGTCGGCGATCGGCCTGGTGCCCAACCTGGCCGCCTCCCGGGTGGCCAACCGGCTCGACCTGCGCGGCCCCGCCTACACCGTGGACGCCGCCTGCGCCTCGTCGCTGGTCGCGGTCGATCAGGCGGTGGGCGAACTCTCCTCGGAGCGCTGCGACCTGATGCTCGCCGGAGGCGTCCACCACTGCCACGACATCACCCTGTGGAGCGTCTTCTCCCAACTGCGCGCCCTCTCCCCCAGCGAGCGCATCCGCCCGTTCCACCGGGACGCCGACGGCCTCCTCGTCGGCGAGGGCACCGGGGTCGTCGTACTGAAGCGGCTGGCCGACGCCCGGCGCGACGGCGACCGGATCTACGCGGTGATCCGGGGCACCGGGGTGGCGAGCGACGGCCGGGCCGCAGGCCTGGTCAGCCCCGATCCCGGCGGTCAGGCGAGTGCCGTGCGGCAGGCATGGCTCGCCGCCGGACTCGACCCGGCCGCGCCCGGCTCGGTCGGCCTGCTGGAGGCACACGGCACCGCGACCCCGGCCGGCGACGCGGCCGAACTGGCCACGCTCGGCGCGGTGTTCGGCCCGGCCGAAGGACCCGACGGAGACCGCGCGGTGATCGGCTCGGTGAAGTCGATGATCGGGCACACCATGCCCGCCGCCGGGGTGGCCGGACTGGTCAAGGCCGCCCTCGCGGTGCACCACGCGACGCTGCTGCCGACCCTGCACTGCGACGACCCGCATCCGGCGCTGGCCGCGACCCGCTTCCGTACGCTGGAGAAGGCCGCCCCTTGGGAGGTCCCGCCCGGTCACCCGGTGCGCCGGGCCGCCGTGAACGCCTTCGGTTTCGGCGGGATCAACGCGCACGTGGTGCTGGAGGAGGCACCGGCGCCCGTCACGACGGCGCCCGCTCCGGCAACCGGGCGCCCGGCCGTGCGGGTCGCCGAGCCCGAGCGGGTCCTGCTGCTCGCCGCTGACGGCCCGGGACCGCTCGCGGCCCTGCTGGACACCGACGACGCCGCGGTACGCGCCGCCGGACTCGACCCCGCGCTTCCCCATCCGGCCGCGGGCCGGGCCCGGCTCGGCATCGTCGACCCGACCGCGAAACGGCTGGCCCTGGCCCGCCGGGCGGTCGGCCGGGGCCGCGCCTGGCACGGCCGGGGCGACGTCTGGTTCCGGCCGGGCCCCCTGCTCGGTCCCGGGCACGGCAAGCTCGTCTTCGTCTTCCCCGGTCTGGAGAGCGAGTTCTCCGCGCGCGTCGACGACGTGGCCGCGCACTTCGGACTGCCCCGGGCGGCGCCCGAGGGCGACCCCGTCGGCGACGTGGGCCGGCACGGCCTCGGCGTGGTGGCCGTCGGACGCCTGCTCGACGCGGCGCTGCGCCGCCTGGGTGTCGTGCCGGACGCGGTCGCCGGGCACAGCGTCGGCGAGTGGACCGCGATGACGGTGGCCGGGCTGTACTCCGGGGACGAGGTCGACGCCTTCATGGCGGGCTTCGATCCGGACACGGTGACGGTGCCGGGTCTCGCGTTCGGTGCCGTCGGCGCGCCCGCGGAGCGTGTACTGGCCGCCCTGGAACAGGAGTTCACGGGCGCCGGCCTGGTGCTCTCCCACGACAACGCGCCGGGCCAGTCGATGGTGTGCGGGCCGGACGGCGCGGTCGAGGACTTCGTCCGGTCGTTCCGGGCCCGCGGTGTGCTCGGCCAGGTGCTGCCGTTCCGGTCCGGCTTCCACACGCCGATGCTGGCGCCCTACCTCGGGCCGATCAGACAGGCGGCGCAGCGGTTCCGGCTGCATCCGGCCACCGTCCCGGTGTGGTCGGGGACGACCGCGGCGCCGTTCCCCGAGCGGGAGGCGGAGGTACGTGATCTGTTCGTCCGGCACCTGCTGGAACCCGTGCGCTTCCGGCAGTTGACCGAGGCCCTGTACGCGGCGGGGCACCGGGCCTTCGTCCAGGTGGGCTCCGGGCAGCTCGGGTCGCTCGTGGGCGACACCCTCGGCGACCGCGACCATCTGACCGTGGCCGCCAACTCCCCCCGCCGCACCGGCCTCGCCCAGTTGCGCCGGGTGGCGGCCGCGCTGTGGACGGCGGGGGCGGCCGTCGCCCCCGCCCTGCCCACCGGGCCCCGTACGGGCACCACTTCAGGAGCCGGATCCGGATCCGCCGACGGCGGCGCCCTGTCGGCGCGGCCCCCCGTGCGACTCGACCTGGACGGCGCGCTCATCTCGCTCGACGGTCCGGAACTGGCTGACCTGCGCGCCGAGTTGGGAGCGGCCGTCTGCGCTCCGGGCGCCCCGACCCCCGCGCCGGGTGCGCTGCGCGGGCTCACCGACCGGTTCCCCGGCGCCGCCGAACTGGACGCCCTGCTGCGGGACACCGCGGACACGGCGGCAGCGCTGATCACGGCGCGGCCCGCCCGCCGGCCGGCCGCCACGCCCCCTCCCCCCGACCCCGCCTCTGTCCCCGTGCCCGCCCCTGTTCCCCTCCCCGTCTCTGCCCCCGTCTCCGTCCCGGCTTCCAGACCCGTCGCCGAGACGCGAACGGCGGCCGGCGACGCGGCGGCGGGCACCCTCGTACGAGCCTCCGTCGTCCGCGTCTCTCCGGAGACCATGCCGTACCTGCTCGACCACTGCTTCTTCCCCCAGCGGGCCGGCTGGCCGGACGTGGCCGACCGCTGGCCGGTCGTCCCGGCGACCACGATCGTGCACCACCTGATGGACGCGGCCCGGCGGGCGGCGCCGGGCAAGGTACCGGTCGCGGTGCACGGCGCCCGGTTCGAGGAGTGGCTGACGGCCACCCCCGCCGTCGACGTACAGGTCGCGGCGAAGTCCGTGGCACCGGACCGCCTGGCCGTGTCCTTCGGCCCCCGGGCCCGCGCCACCGTCGAACTCGCCACCGGCTACCCGGCCCCGCCGCCCGCCCGCTGGCGGACCGACCCCGCGAGCGAACGCGCGCCCCTGCACACCGCGGCGCAACTGTACGGCGAGCGCTGGATGTTCCACGGCCCGGCGTTCCAGGGAGTCACCGAACTCACCGCGCTCGGCGAGCGGCACATCCGCGGGATCATCACCACCCCGGCGGCGCCGGGCGCCCTGCTGGACAACGTCGGCCAGATCCTCGGCTACTGGATCATGGCGACCCGCGCCGAGCGGACGGTCGTGTTCCCGGTCGGGATGCGGGAGATGCGCTTCCACGGCCCGCACCCTGCCCCGGGAACGAAGGTGGCGTGTCTGGTGCGGATCACCTCGCTCACCGACACCGTGCTGGAGGCCGACGTACAGCTCTCGGTGGCGGGCACGGTGTGGGCGGAGCTGCGCGGCTGGCAGGACCGCCGGTTCGACAACGATCCGCACACCCGGCCGGTGGAGCGCTTCCCCGAGCGCAACACCCTGTCCGAGGCACGTCCGGGCGGCTGGTCGCTGGTGCACGAACGGTGGCCGGATCTGGCGTCGCGCGACCTGATCATGCGCAACTCGCTGGGCGGACAGGAGCGTTCGGAGTACGCCGGGCACGCGCCGCGCGGCCGGCGGCAGTGGCTGCTGGGCCGGATCGCGGTCAAGGACGCCGTACGGCAATGGCTGTGGGACCACGGCGAGGGCCCGGTGTTTCCCGCGGAGCTGCGGGTACGCAACGACAGCGTGGGCCGTCCGTACGTCACCGGGGTGCACGGCCGGGAACTGCCCCCGCTGGACATCTCCCTCGCCCACCGCGCCGAGGCGGGCGTGGCGATCGTACGGCCGCACACGCCCGCTCCCGGTCCTGGCATCGACATCGAGGAGGTCACGGCCCGCGACCCGCAGGCGATGGCGACGGCGCTCGGCGCGGACGAACGGCGGCTGCTGCGCGCGCTGTGCGCCACCGGCGGCGGTACCGGCACCGGCACCGAGGCGCTGTGGTTCACCCGGTTCTGGGCCGCCAAGGAGGCGGTCGCCAAGGCGGAGGGCACCGGCTTCGGCGGCCGGCCGCGCGACTTCGCCGTGCTGGAGGCGGCACCGGCCGGGGACGAGCTGATCGTCTCGGGGCGCCTGGAACGCGCCTACGCGGTGCGGTGCGCGCCCGCCGCGAACCCGCCCGGACTGACCGAACGGGCCTATGTCGTGGCCTGGACCACAGGACCGATCGGACCGACGGGACACCCCCACGAGGAGGAGTACGCCCGATGAAAGCCACCCCCCACCCCGCGGACGCCATCCCCCGCCCTGCCGACGCGGACCTGGTCCTCGCCGACATCGCCGGACTGCTCACCCGGCTCCTGGAGGACGAGTACGGCCTCGACGACGTCGAGATCGGCATGGCGACCACGTTCAACCGCGATCTGGAGCTGGAGAGCATCGACCTGGTGACGCTGTCGGGGCTGCTGGAGGAGCGGTACGGCGGGCGGGTCAACTTCGCCGAGTTCCTGGCCGGGATGGAGTTCGACGAGATCATCGGGCTCACCGTGGGGCAGCTCGTCGCCTACGTCGTGACCAGCCTGAAGGCGGCGGAGGCGAGCTGACGCATGGCGATGGTCGACGCCGGTGGACTCCGGTTGCACGTACAGCGGATCGGCCCCCGGGACGGCCGGGCGGCCACCGCGACCGCGGTACTGGTCCACGGTCTGCTCACCGACAGCCTGGCCAGCTACTACTTCACTGTGGCGCCCGCCTTCGCGGCGGCCGGCCTCGACGTCGTCATGTACGACCTGCGGGGCCACGGCCGCAGCGAACGCCCGCCCGACGGCTACACCCTGGACCACAACATCGACGACCTGCGGGCGCTGCTGGACCGGCTGTCGGTGACCGGACCGGTGCACCTGGTCGGCAACTCCTACGGCGGGACGATCGCGTTCGGCTTCGCGGCCCGCCACCCGGAGCGTGTGGCCAGCGTGTCCCTGATCGAGTCCGAACCGGCCACCGCCGCCTGGGCGTCGAAGCTCGGCGGCATCCTCGACCGGGTGGTGGCCCAACTGGCGCACAACGAGCCCGAAGCCCTCGCGTGGATCACGGCGAACCGTGGCCACAACACGGCCCGGCTGGCCCGGGGCGCGGCCCGGCTCGCCCGGGACACCACCCTCGGACAGGACATCCCGGCCAGCAGCGTCCTGACGGACGATCAGATCGCCGCGATGCGCCGTCCCGTGCTCGGCGTGTACGGGGGTGATTCCGACCTCGCCGAACTCGCGCCCTGGTTGGGGTCGTTGCTGCCGGACTGCCGGACGGTGGTGATCCCGGGGCACGAGCACTCGGTTCTGGTGGAGGCGGCCGGGACCGTGGGCGGTCACATCCTGGCCCTGATCCAGGGGACTTCGGCGGCCCGGAGCGTGGGGGCCGAGGCCCGGTGAGCGGATTCCTGTTCGTGGTACCGCCGTTGGTCGGGCACATCAACCCGGCCGTCGGGGTCGCCGACCTGCTGCTCGCACGCGGACACCGGGTGGCGTGGGCCTGCGCCGACCCCGGTCTCGTGGGACGCCTCGCGGGTGACCGCGCCCCGGTGTTCCCGTGCGCCGGGCCGGTACCGGGGGTGGGCGAGGCGCGGCGGCCTCCCGACCTGCGGGGACCGGAGGCGCTGAAGTTCCTGTGGGAGTGGTATCTGCTGCCGCTGGCCGAGGCCATGGCGCCGGGGGTGCGGGCGGCGGTCGAGACGTTCCGTCCGGACGTGGTCGTCGCCGACCAGCAGGCGTTCTCGGGCGGACTGGTCGCCGAGCGGGCGGGGCTGCCGTGGGCCACCTCGGCGACCACCTCGGCCGAGTTCGCCGACCCGCTGGCCGGGCTGCCGAAGGTCACGGAGTGGCTGGCGGAGCGCCTGGCGGGCCTGCGCGGGTCCGTCGGGGATCCGGCGGGCGACACCGATCCGCGGTTCTCGCCGCATCTGGTGCTGGCGTTCAGCACGGTGGAGCTGGCCGGCCCGGCGGCCGCCGCGCGGGGCGGCCCGATCCGCTGGGTCGGCCCCTCGGTCACGGCCAGACCGGCCGCGGCCGGCTTCCCCTGGGACTGGCTCGACCCCGGCCGGGCCACGGTGCTGGTGACCCTCGGCACCGCGAACGCGGACGCCGGCGGGCGCTTCCTCGCCGTCTGCCGGGAGGCCCTGCGCGCACGGGCCGACCGGGTACAGGGGGTTGTCGTCGACCCGGGGAACACCCTGGGCGCGGACGCCGCCTCGTCACGGGGCGGCGTCCCGTCCCCGGACGGCACCGGTGCTCCGTACGGCACCAGGGCTCCGTACGGCGCTCAGCCCTCGCCCGGCCACGACAAGGACCTGCTGGTCCTGCCCTCCGTACCCCAACTCGCCCTCCTCGAAAGGGTCGACGCCGTGGTCTGCCATGCCGGTCACAACACCGTGTGCGAGGCGCTGTGGCACGGGGTTCCGCTCGTGGTGGCGCCCATCCGCGACGACCAGCCGGTGGTGGCCGGGCAGGTGGTGGACGCGGGGGCGGGCGTCCGGGTCAGGTTCGGCCGGGTGACCGCCGCCAAGCTGGGCGCCGCGCTCGACGCCGTACTGCACGAACCCGGGCACCGCGCGGCCGCCGAGCGGATCGGTACGGCGTTCCGCGCCGCCGGCGGTGCGACGGCGGCGGCTGACAGCCTCGAACAACTCGCCTGGGAGTACCGATGAGTGAGCAGACGGATCGACCGACCGGACAAGCCGCCGAGCAGCCGCCCGGGCAGAACGCCGGCGAACCGGCAGGACAGGACGCCGAACAGCCGCCCCGGCACGACACCGGGGAACCGGCCGGACAGGCCCCCGAGCAGCCGGCCGGGCAGGACGTCAGGGAACCGGTCAGGGAGCCCGGCCGTGCCGAGCGGGTGGCCGGGCTGCGCCCCGGCTACCTGGCCGATCTGGCCGAGGGCACGGGCCGCTTCTTCGAGCCGCCGCGCACCACCTGCCCCTGGTGCGGATCCGGTCGGCTCACCACCCGTCTGCGCACCACCGACCTGCTCCAGCACAAGCCGGGCCGGTTCGTCCTCGACCGGTGCGACGCCTGCGGGCACGTCTTCCAGAACCCCCGGCTGAACGAGGCCGGGCTGGAGTTCTACTACCGCGACTTCTACGACGGGCTCGGCGAGAAGAGACTCGGCGACACCTTCGGCGGCCGCGCCGGGATGTACCGCGACCGCGCCGAGTCGATACTGCCGTACGACTCCGTCCCGAAGACCTGGCTCGACGTCGGCACCGGGCACGGCCACTTCTGCGCGACCGCCCGCGAAGTGCTGCCCGGCACGGCCTTCGACGGTCTCGACTTCACGGACGGCGTCGAACTCGCCGCCCGCGAGGGCCGGGTGGAGCACGGCTACCGCGGCGCCTTCCCCGACCTGGCACCGGAACTCGCCGCCCGCTACGACGTGGTGAGCATGTTCCACTACCTGGAGCACAGCACCGACCCCGACCGTGAACTGAGGGCCGCGTGGCAGGCGGTGCGGCCCGGCGGACATCTGCTCATCGAGGTCCCGGACCCCCAGAGCCGCTACGCCCGGCTGCTGGGCCGCTGGTGGCTGCCCTGGCTCCAGCCGCAGCACCTGCACTTCGTGCCGGTCGCCAATCTGCGCCACCGACTGGCGGAGCTGGGGTTCACGGTGGTGGCGCAGCAGCATGCCGAGCCGCACGATCCGGTGGACCTGCTCGCCGCCGTCTGGCTGGCGCTGGACCACGCCGCTCCGCGCGAGGACGCGCCCTGGCTGCCGAGGCCGCCGGGCGCGCTGCGCCGGGCCGGGCGTACGGCCCTGCTCGTCGCGGGGATCCCGGCCCTGGTCCTGGCCACGCTGCTGGACCGGTTCGCGGTCCGCCCGCTCGCGCGCCGGCTCGGCGTGTCCAACGCCTACCGCCTGGTGGCCCGCCGGGACTGACCGTGTACGACTCCGAAGGCCGTGGGCGGACAGGCGGGGGTCGACCCTTGGGGCGCCGAGACGGAAACTACTTGCCATGTTGGAAAGTAAATGCCAGTCTGGCATGAGTAAGCGCACCCCGTCGTACGGAAGCCGGAGACCCCATGAACACCTCAGGAGCGATGCGGCCCGGCCCCGAGTCCGCCGCCGAGGCGCTGCGCACCGCGCGGGCCGCCGAGAACTCGGCACGGCAGTCGGCGCGGTCGGTGCCGGCCTGGTATCCCGCCGCCCACGGCCTGTTGCTCGCCGCGGCCATGAGCGGCTTCGGCCTGGCGCCGGTGTGGCCCCGGTGGCAGGGCTGGATCCTCGCGGCCGCACTGCTCTGCGCGGGCACCTTCCTCGTGGTGACCTGGAGGGTTCAGCGCGTCTCCGGAGTCGCACCGTGGTTCGCCCGGCGCGAGCGCGGGACCGCGTGGCACGCGTGGATCCTGCCCTTGATCCCCTTCGCCGCGGGCCTGGTGGGGGCCCTCCTCTTCGGTGGCGCCGGAGCGTTCACCGGATTCGGCGTGGTGGCCGGCGCGGTGTCCTGGATGCAGGCCGGTCGCGCGCGTGCCGGTGCCCGGGAGTCGTCGTGACCGACGCGGGCCCGCCCGGCCTGGAAAAGGAGATCCACCACCCCACCCGGCTGACGGTGGCCGCGTTCCTCTCCGGTTGCGCCGAGGCCGAGTTCAGCACGGTGCGTGACTACTGCGGGGTCAGCGATTCCGTACTGAGCAAGACGGTCGCCGCGTTGGAGAAGGCCGGCTACGTGAGCGTCCGCAAGGGCTACTTCGGCAAGCGGCCCCGCACCTGGCTCGCCCTCACCCTGACCGGCCGCAAGGCGCTCACCGCGCACCTGGCCGCCCTGGAGGCGCTGGCCGGAGCCGCCCGCCGGGCCGGAGCCGAGGTGCAGGACACCGGTGGTGCCGACGGGGAGCCGACATAGAAATACCGCTGGGAGCTTGACGGGGCACACAGGCACCCGGCGCCCACGCCTCGACGTACCCACACCCCGGCGTGCCCACAGCCGACCGCGCACAAGGCCGTCAGGGACGGTCCGGGCCCAAGGCGTCGCGGACTGCGGCCAGGATGGCCTCGGTGTCGGCTCCCAGCGCGCGGGCGGAGGAGATGAAGTCGCGGGCGAGGGTCGCGAGTTGGGAGGCGTCGGGGCGGGCCGGGCCGGCCGGGGGTGCCGCGACCCGGGAGCCCGCCCCGCGGCGGGTGCGGATCAGCTCGGCGGCCTCCAGCTCGCGGTAGGCGCGGGCCACGGTGCCCGGTGCGAGGCCGAGGTCCGTGGCCAGCTGGCGCACGGTCGGCAGCCGGTCGCCCTCGGCCAGCCGTCCGGTGAGGATCAGCGCGCCGAGCTGGGCGCGGATCTGCGCGTACGGCGGCACCTGGCTGGTGGTGTCGACGCGGACGACGGGCTCATGCATGGTCGGGTGACTCCTCCGCCGCGTGGTCGTTGACGGCCCGGGGTGCCACCAAGGTGACCAGGGACCAGACGACGGTGAACAGGTTCAGCAGGGCCAGCGGGTAGAACACCCAGAAGGTGAGCGCGCCCATCGCACCGGGGCAGCCCGTCTCCGTCAGCGAGACGGAGAGCATCAGCACGGCGTACAGTTGCTGGCTCGACACCAGCAGGCCCCAGGCCCCGGTCACCGCCCACGCGCGGTCGCGACGCTGCTGCTCCATGCCCGGTCCGTGGGCGATGCGGCGCAGGGCCCACACGCAGGTGGGAGTGGCTATGGCTAGTGCGCCGAAGATCGGAAGGCTGTAGTACAGGCCGGGCCAGGGGCCCAGGGACGTCCGCATCCCGTTGCAGGTGACGGCGACGACCTTCCCCGTGGTGAAGAGCCGGTCGGAATCCACGGAGGCCGTGACGGCCGCGATCGCCAGCAGCACGGTGAGCGAGAGCCCCTGAAGGGCGACCAGGGGGCCCATGCGCGGTGGCACATGGTCTCTGACCAGGCGCGGGGCGAGACTCGCGGTGCGTACCGCGTCCTGGGGGACCAGGGTCAGCGCGTCGGCGAGAAGGACGCCCGCCACCGCGCACAGGCCGAAGGCCGTGATGCAGAACACGACGCGCTGCTCGAACTCGATGTCCCCCAGTGTGGACACCGCCTGTGCGGCGATGATGCCGATGGCCAGGCCGGACCAGCGGGCGTAGTGGTCCGCGTGATCGAGGAAACGGCTCTGGAGCGGGGCGTCGTCGAGCATGGAGAGATCTCCTCAGATCATCTTGTACCAAGCGGCGAGTACAAGATGCCGTAGAAGAAATCTTGTGTCAAACATGCGA
The DNA here is from genome assembly GCF_036139655.1 of Streptomyces sp. NBC_00328. Taxonomy (NCBI): domain Bacteria; kingdom Bacillati; phylum Actinomycetota; class Actinomycetes; order Kitasatosporales; family Streptomycetaceae; genus Streptomyces; species Streptomyces sp. NBC_00328. Next base: position 8,418,932 of record NZ_CP108013.1, on the reverse strand, counting down.
TACAAGATGGGGCGGAGAGCGACGGGCCGAGGGAAGGACTCGCGCGCGGGAATCCCGACACGGGCGTGCGCCGCTCGGTCGAGCGCGCACGCCGCGCCACGGAGCAGCGCTCCTCGACCGGCTGAGGCAACGGATCGACGACGGGACCGCGCGGGCGGCGCTGCGGGCGTCGGGCTCCCCGCTGAGCGGCGGAGGTGCGCGGGACCGTACCGTCCCCTCCGCGTCGTGGTCTCACGCGGCGGTGGCGTCGGCCTCCATCGTCATGCGGGCCACGTGGAGCGCCAGGTAGGAGACCTCGTCCTCGCTCAGACGCCGTCCCAGACGCAGCTCGACGATCGTCGCCAGCTGCTGCGCGGTGCGGGTCGCCTCGGGGTAGTACTGGCGGATGCCCTTCCCGATCGTGGACTCGTGGCCCGTGAGCTGCCGGTGCTGCTGGATCCGTACGAAGAGGTAGCGCACGTGGGTGATGAACCGCGCCACGCTCATGGCCTCGTGGGAGACGTCGATCCCGTACCGCTCCCGTATGACGGCGAGCATCTGCTGGATGACCCCGGTCATCGTGTACGTGAAGGACAGGTCGCCCGAGACGAAGCCCGCGTTGACCAGGTGCAGCGCGAGCGGGGTCGCCTCGGATGCCTCCAGCCGCGGGCTCACGTGCTCGTTGACGGCCTGGAGCAGAAGCTGCGCCTGGGCGTACTCGGTGGCGTACAGGGTCTGCACCTCGGCACGCAGCGGGTACTCGATGACGATGCCCTGCGCGGCCCGGTCCAGCGCGCCGGCGATGTGGTCGGCGACGGCGATGGCGAGAGTGGGGCGAGTGGACTCGCGCCCCTCGATGCCGACATCGCCGAGGGCGGTCACGACGGCCTCCAGGACCTCCTCGCTGATGAGGGCGAGGGCCTCGGCCAGATGGTGGGGATCGGCGGCGGGGCCGGAGTCGCGGTCGTCGGCCGGGACGAAGACACGCTCGATCAGCGCGGGGTCGACGGGCTTGCCCTGGTGGGAGCTGAAGCCGATGCCGCGCCCGGTGAGGATGACCGGCTGGTCCTTCTCGTCGCTCGCGAGGACCACGTTGTTGTTCAGGACACGCAGAGCCTTCACCGTCGGCCCTCCTTTCCGTCCGTTTTCCATCCTCTCCCGAACCGACGCGGCGCGTGCACGCGTCCCCTCTCGGGGAGCGTGCACGCGCCGGACCGGATCAGTGGCGGATGGTCACCGCCGTACGGTCACCACAGGGGTACCCGCGGTGACGTCCTGCCCTGTGTGCGGCTCGACCGAGGCCATGTCCGCGGTGTTCAGGACGGTCATCAGAGTGACGGTCGAATACCCCGCGGCGCGCACGGCGCCGAGGTCGACCTCGGCGAGGAGGTCGCCGGTGGAGACCTTCCGGCCCGCCTCGACGCGCACGTCGAAGCCCTTCCCGTTCATCTTCACCGTGTCGATCCCGATGTGGACGAGGACCTCGGTGCCGTCGGTGGTGCGGATGCCGAAGGCGTGGCCTGTTTCGGCGACGGTGACCAGTTCGCCGTCGACCGGGGCGACGACGTGGCCGTCGGCCGGTTCGATGCCCACGCCCTCGCCGAGCGCGCGGGAGGCGAAGACCGGGTCCTCGACCTCGCCGAGGCCGATCACACGGCCCGCGACGGGCGCCGCGAGTTCGAGGCCCTTGCGGGCGGCGGGAACCTCGGCCTCGACGGAGCCCGCGGAAGCCGGACCACCGGTGGCGGCGGGCGCGGCGCCGACGGCGACGAGCTCGCGGTCCTCGGCCGGCACGGTCCGGGCGGGGACGGCGACCTCGCCCTTGGCGGCGGCCTCGGCCGCGTCGCGCTCCTCGTTGACCTGGGCGCGCTCCTCCTTGGTGCGGTAGTCGGAGAAGTACACGAGCGCCATCGAGGTGAAGAAGGCCGCCGAGATCGCGATGATGTACTTGATCATCGGGTCGAAGACCGGGATGGTCAGCAGGGAGGTGAAGGCGAAGGCCTTGGTGTCCACGCCGCCCAGGATGCCCACGATCAGGCCGCCCACGAGGCACCCGGCGAGCATGCGCGGGTAGATCCTCTTGAAGCGCAGGTGGATGCCGTACAGCGACGGCTCGGAGATACCGCCGAGCAGACCCGCGGCCAGGGCGCCGGTGGCGGTCTGGCGCATGTCGCTCTCACGGTGACGGATCGAGAGCAGCAGGACACCGGCGGTCGCGCCGAAGCAGGCGAAGTTCCACGCGCCCATGGGGCCCTGGATGAAGTCGTACCCGAGGGTGTTGATGTTCACGAGCATGAGCGCGTTCAGCGGCCAGTGCAGACCCAGCGGCACCAGGAAGGGGTACAGCAGCGGGATGACGATCGCGAAGACGATCGGGGCGTTGCCGTTCAGCCAGGACAGACCCGTGCCGAGGCCGTTGCCGGCCCAGATCCCCATGGGACCGATGAGGAAGGCGGTCATCGGGATCATGATCAGCATGCTGAAGAACGGTACGAAGACCATCTGCACGTTCTCGGGGAAGACGCGCTTCAGGCCCTTGTAGACCAGGGCGAGCAGGGCGACCATCAGCAGCGGCACGAACACCTGGCCGCCGTAGTCGTTGAGCTGCATCGGCAGCCCGAAGACATGCGCGACGGACTCCGAGGTGCCCAGGGTCGCGTTGGTCGTGGTGGTGACGCCGGGGGTCTTGGACCCGATCATGCCCGTGAAGTTCGGGGTCATCACCGCGGCCATCACGGTGGCGCCCACCCACGGGTCGATCTTCAGCTTCTTGGCCGCGTTGTAGGCGACCATGATCGGCAGGAAGTACAGCACCGAGCGCCACATCGAGTCGACGAAGACCCAGGTCGCGGACTTGTCCGCGGACCGGAAGTCGACCACTCCGAAGGCGTCGAGCATGGAGGCGATCGCGATGATCAGCGAGGCGCCGAGCAGCACGCCCAGGAGCGGGCGGAACGAGTCCGAGAGGTACTCGAAGAAGTTGTCGAGCCAGGCGAAGCGGCCGCGGCCCTTGGCGCGGAGCTCGGCCTTGACCTCGGCGTCGGACTGCGGACGGGGCGTGCCGCCGCCGGTCATCGACGGCAGGTTCATGATGTCCGAGTAGACGCCCGCGACGGCTCCGCCGATCACGATCTGGAAGCGGTCGCCGGACTGCGGCACGGTGCCCATGACGCCGTCGAGGGCGTCGAGCGCGGCCTGGTCGGCCTTGCTGCCGTCATGGAGCTGGAAGCGCAGCCGCGTCGCGCAGTGCGTGAGGCTCTCGATGTTCTCGGGTCCGCCGACGCCGCGGAGGATCTTCTCCGCCAGCTTTTCGGATGTTGGTGTGTTCATGCTGCGTCACTGCATCCCTGGTTGTCGCGATCCTGCATCGGTCCGCGATCTCTCACGCCCGGACCGTGGCAACAAAAAAGGCCCGGGTAGCGCACGGGGCGCCACCCAGGCCTTGCCTCCCGTTCGGGACGCCGCCGCGACATCGCCTGGGGCGACGCCGGTGGTGTCCGTAGGGAGTAACAATCCTGCGATCGAGATCGATCGGAAATGACTATAGCAGCGCGGCGAGGGGCTCCGACGGTGTTCGTGACCATCACCACGCGACCACGCGGATGGGCACGCAACGCCGGGCAGCACCGGAGCATTCTGCGACCTTCCGGAGCGGCGCCCGGCCCGGGGGCAGCACCTGCGCGTACGCGGGCGAGCAGCAGAGCGCCAGCCGCCGGCCGCCGGCCGCCGGCCGCCGCAGGGACATGCCCCCCTCCAGCCGGCCGCACGCCGATGGCAACCACCTCCTCCGATCAATTGAAACCGTTCAATGTTCGAGGACGCGAACCAGCCGAATCGCGTGATGACACGGATCAGCAGGGCCGAATTCCGGAAAATACCGCCGCACTTGTTGACCTCCACCTCCCCCACCCCTACCTTCACCGCGATGAATCGATTCACAACTCCTAGGTGAGGGGCCGCAGTTGATCAGCAGGAGGAACATCCTGGCGAGCGCGGCGGGTGCGGCGGGAGTCGTCGCCGCGACGGCCGCCGGAGCGGGACCGGCCGCGGCGGCACCCGCGCCGGCCGGCTCGCGCGCACGGCGCGGGGCTCCGCGTATCACCGCACCGACCGTCGAGTACGTCCAGCACCCCTTGGGGCTCGACACACAGCACCCCCGGCTGAGCTGGCCGATGGTCTCGGACGAGCCGGGGACGCGGCAGAGCGCGTACCGGATCCGGGTCGCCTCCAGCGCGTCGGGCCTGTCCTCTCCCGATGTCTGGGACAGCGGGAAGGTGGCGTCCGAACAGTCCGTCCTCGTCCCGTACGCCGGTCCTCGGCTCGCCCCGCGCACGCGCTACTTCTGGTCCGTGCGGGTCTGGGACACCGACGGCGCGGCCTCCGGCTGGAGCGCGCCGTCCTGGTGGGAGACCGGTCTCATGGACACGCCCTGGTCGGCGGAGTGGGTCTCGGCTCCCCCCGCCCTCACGGACGCGCCCTCCCTCGAGGGCAGCGCCTGGATCTGGTTCCCCGAGGGGGATCCGGCGAGCAGCGCTCCGGCGGCCACCCGGTGGTTCCGGCGGGTCGTCGAACTCCCCGACGACGTCACGGCGGCGCGGATCGCCATCAGCGCTGACAACGTTTTCTCGCTCTCGGTCAACGGCACCGAGGTGGCCCGCACCGACCTGGCGACCGAGCACGAGGACTGGCGCCGCCCGGCCGTCGTCGACGTCCTCGGACGGCTGCGTCCAGGACGGAACGTCCTCGCGGTCGAGGCGGCCAACGCGACGGTGGGGCCCGCCGGTCTGGTCGCCGTTCTCACCGTGAGCACCGCCTCCGGCGAACGGCGGACCGTCACCGACGCGTCCTGGAGGACCACGGACGCGAAGCCCTCCGACGACTGGCGCGGCGACGGCTTCGACGACAGCGGCTGGTCCGCGGCCCGGGTGGCCGCCGCGTGGGGCGCGGGCCCCTGGGGCAGGGTCGTTCCGGCGCGCTTCGCCGCGAACCAGCTGCGCCACGAGTTCACGCTGCCCGGCAGGCGGGTGGCCCGCGCGCGCCTGTACGCCACGGCTCTCGGCCTGTACGAGGCCCACCTCAACGGCCGCCGGGTGGGCCGCGACCAGCTCGCTCCCGGCTGGACCGACTACCGCGAACGCGTCCAGTACCAGACCTACGACGTCACCTCCCTGCTGCGGCCCGGGGCCAATGCCCTCGGCGCCTTCGTGGCACCGGGCTGGTACGCCGGGAACGTCGGCATGTTCGGACCCCACCAGTACGGTGAACGCCCCGCGCTGCTGGCCCAGTTGGAGATCGAGTACGCGGACGGGACGAGTGAGCGTGTCACGTCGGGCACCGACTGGCGGGCCGCGGCCGGACCGATCGTCGCGGCCGACCTGCTGAACGGTGAGACGTACGACGCGCGCGAGGAGACCGACGGCTGGACCTCACCCGGTTTCGACGACCGGACCTGGCTCGCCGTCCGTGCCGCGGGCGACGGCGCGCCCCGCCGGATCGTCGCGCAGCTCGACGGCCCCGTGCGCGTGGCCGGCGAACGGCCGGCCGAGAAGGTCACCGAACCGGCCCCGGGCGTGTACGTCTTCGACCTGGGCCAGAACATGGTCGGCTCGGTCCGGCTGCGCGTCTCGGGCGACGCCGGGACGACCGTGCGGATGCGTCACGCCGAGGTCCTGAACCCGGACGGCACCCTCTACACCGCGAATCTGCGCTGGGCGGCGGCGACCGACACGTACACCCTCAAGGGTGGCGGCGAGGAGACGTACGAACCGCGCTTCACCTTCCACGGGTTCCGCTATGTCGAGGTCACCGGGTTCCCCGGCACTCCCTCCGCCGCGGCCGTGACCGGCCGCGTCATGCATACGTCGGCGCCCTTCACGCTCGACTTCGAGACCGACGTCCCGATGCTCAACCAGCTGCACAGCAACATCACTTGGGGCCAGCGGAGCAACTTCCTCTCCGTCCCGACGGACACGCCCGCCCGTGACGAGCGGCTGGGCTGGACCGGTGACATCAACGTCTTCGCCCCCACGGCCGCCTACACGATGGAGTCGGCGCGTTTCCTGGCCAAGTGGCTCGTGGACCTGCGCGACGGCCAGACCGCCGAGGGCGCGTTCACGGACGTGGCGCCCATGGTCGGAACCGTCGGCAACGGGGTCGCGGGCTGGGGCGACGCGGGGGTCACCGTCCCCTGGTCGCTGTACGAGGCCTACGGGGACCGGCAGGTCCTGGCCGATGCCTGGCCGTCCGTCCAGGCGTGGCTGGCGTACCTGGAGCGCCACAGCACCGGCCTGCTGCGGCCCGCGGACGGATACGGCGACTGGCTGAACGTCTCGGACGAGACGCCCAAGGACGTCGTCGCCACCGCGTACTTCGCGCACAGCGCCGACCTCGCGGCCCGGATGGCCACGGCGCTCGGCGAGGACGCCGCGCCCTGGGCCGCTCTCTTCGAGCGCGTCCGCGAGGCGTTCCGGCACGCCTATGTCGGCGCCGACGGGAAGGTGAAGGGCGACACACAGACGGCGTACGTGCTCGCCCTGTCGATGAACCTGCTGCCGGACGCCCTGCGCACGGCGGCTGCCGGGCGCCTCGTCGACCTGATCCGCGCGAAGGACTGGCATCTGTCGACCGGCTTCCTCGGAACGCCCCGGCTGCTCCCGGTCCTCACGGACACCGGTCACACCGACGTCGCCTACCGGCTGCTCCAGCAGCGCTCCTTCCCGAGCTGGGGCTACCAGATCGACAAGGGCTCCACCACGATGTGGGAACGCTGGGACTCCATCCGCCCCGACGGCAGCTTCCAGACCCCGGACATGAACTCCTTCAACCACTACGCCTACGGCTCGGTGGGTGAGTGGATGTACGCCAACATCGCCGGTATCTCGCCGGGCCGGCCCGGCTACCGGGAGACCGTCGTGCGCCCCCGGCCGGGCGGCGGCGTCACCTCCGCGCGGGCCACGTTCACCTCCCTGTACGGCCCGGTCTCCACCCGGTGGCGGCAGCGCTCCGGCGGCTTCGACCTCACCTGCGCCGTGCCCGCCAACACCACGGCCGAGGTGTGGATCCCCGCGAGCGGCCCGGACGCGGTCTCGCACACCGGCGCGGCCTTCCTGCGTACGGAGGACGGCTGCGCGGTGTACCGCGTCGGCTCCGGCAGCCACCGGTTCACCACCTGACCGGTGCCCCCAGGGGGCCGAAGGGATCAGGTGGCCACGGCGTTCGCGTCGCCCGTTCGCGTCTAACTAGGGCGTCGCGTCCGCCGTGACCGGGATCCGGGGCTCGTCGTGCCTGCCCGTCCTGAACTGCGTCCGGTACAGCTCCGCGTAGCGTCCGTCCGCCGCGAGCAGGGCCTCATGGGTGCCCCGCTCGACGATCCGGCCCGCCTCGACGACCAGGATCAGGTCGGCTGCCCGTACCGTCGACAGCCGGTGCGCGATCACGACGGCGGTGCGGCCCTCCAGTGCCTCGGTGAGCGCCTCCTGGACGGCCGCCTCCGAGGTGTTGTCGAGATGGGCGGTGGCCTCGTCCAGGATGACGACGCGCTGGCGGGCGAGCAGCAGCCTGGCGATGGTCATGCGCTGGCGCTCGCCGCCGGAGAGCCGGTAACCGCGCTCGCCGACCACCGTGTCGAGGCCGTCGGGCAGCGACCGTACGAGCTCCTCGAGACGGGCCCGGCGCAGTACGTCCCACAGCTCGTCCTCGGTCGCGGCCGGCCGGGCGAGGAGCAGGTTCTCGCGGACCGAGTCGTGGAAGAGGTGCCCGTCCTGAGTGACCATGCCGAGGGTGGCGCGCATCGACGCGGCGCTGAGCTCACGGACGTCGACCCCGCCGATGCGTACGGTGCCGGCGTCGGTGTCGTACAGGCGCGGCAGCAGTTGCGCGATGGTCGACTTGCCGGCGCCCGAGGAGCCGACGAGCGCGACGGTCTGGCCGGGTTCGGCGCGGAAGGAGATGCCGTGCAGGACCTCGTCGCCGCCCCGGGTGTCGAGGGCCGCGACCTCCTCCAGGGAGGCGAGGGAGACCTTGTCGGCGGACGGGTAGGCGAACCGGACGTCCTCGAACTCGACGGCGGCTGGCTCGTCCGGGAGCGTGCGGGGCTCCGGCTTCTCCTCGATGAGCGGCTTCAGGTCGAGCACCTCGAAGACGCGCTCGAAGCTGACCAGGGCGCTCATGACCTCGACGCGCGCCCCGGCCAGCGAGGTGAGCGGCGCGTACAGCCGGGTGAGCAGCAGTGCCAGTGAGACGACGGCGCCCGGCTCCAGGGTGCCCCGCAGGGCGAACCAGCCGCCGAGTCCGTAGACGAGGGCGAGCGCCAGGGCCGAGACCAGGGTCAGGGCGGTGATGAAGGCGGACTGGGCCATCGCCGTACGCACCCCGATGTCCCGCACCCGCCGGGCCCGCGCCGCGAACTCGGCGGACTCCTCCCCGGGCCGCCCGAAGAGCTTGACGAGGGTGGCGCCGGGCGCGGAGAAGCGCTCGGTCATCCGGGTGCCCATGGAGGCGTTGAGGTCGGCCGCCTCCCGCTGCAGCTTGGCCATGCGGCTGCCCATCCGGCGGGCGGGGAGCACGAACACCGGCAGCAGCACCAGCGCGAGCAGGGTGATCTGCCAGGACAGGGTGAGCATCACGACCAGGGTGAGCAGCAGGGTCACCAGATTGCCGACGACGCCGGACAAGGTGTTGCTGAAGGCGCGCTGGGCGCCGATCACGTCGTTGTTGAGTCGACTGACGAGCGCGCCCGTACGTGTACGTGTGAAGAACGCGACCGGCATGCGCTGCACATGATCGAAGACAGCCGTCCGCAGATCGAGGATGAGTCCCTCGCCGAGCCGGGACGAGAGCCAGCGGCCCAGAATCCCGAAGGCCGCCTCGGCCAGCGCGATGACGGCGATGAGCACGGAAAGACGGACGACGGTGCTCTCGTCCCCGTGGGCCACGATGGTGTCCACGACGTGCCCCGCGAGCACCGGCGTCGCGACGGCCAGCAGCGCGGTCACCACACTGAGGAGGACGAACTGCGCGATACGACGGCGGTGCGGGCGGGCGAAGGCGGCGATGCGGCGCAGGGTCGCGCGGTCGAAGGGACGACGCTCTTGTTGGGCGTTCATGACACTGTGCAACTGTGTCCAGGCTGTGGTCTCCATGCTCATAAGAGAGACAGTAGGACCTCAAGCTTTGTTGAGGTCAACGGATCCGGGCGGGCCCACTCGCTCGGGTGGGCCCCCGCGGACGCCGAGGGTGGCTCCGCGGACGCCGAGTTCGGCTCCGCGCCCGGGAACAGGGCGGACACCGCGGTGGACACCGTGCGGGGCGCCGTGCGGGGTACCGGAATCGGTGCCGCGGTGGGCGTCGAGGTGAACACCGGGGTCGGCACCGGGCACCCGGGGGCCACCCCTCCCGCGGCTTGCCCGGCGCGTCAGCCGCCGTCCCCGCGCCCGCAACCTCACGTTGGTGCGGCGGGGAAAACCTCTCCGAATGTGACAGCCGTACGACTTCCCCGGGCTCTGCCCCGGCTCCCCCGCCGCCTCACCCTGCGGCCTGCCGTCCGGCCGGTCCTGTGCCTGCTCCCGCTCGCGCTGGTCCTCGCGGTGGCCGTGCGCCACCGGTCCGTGCTCGTCGAGGGGTTCGGCCATCTGCGGTCGGCCGAGTGGCCCTGGCTCTTCGCCGCGGCCGCCGCGACCTGTCTGACCTGGGTGGCCGCGGCCGTGACCCGGCAGGGCGCGGTCATGGAACGGCTGCCCGCCCGCCGGCTGCTCGCCACGCAGTTCGCCGCGGGCGCCGCGAACCATCTGCTGCCGACGGGGCTGGGCGCCGGGGCGGTCAATCTGCGGTTCATGACGGTGTGCGGGGTGCCGCTCGCCCGCTCCTCGGCCGCGCTCGCGCTGTATCTGCTGGCGGAGGCGGTCGCCCGGCTGGCCCTGCTGCTCGGCCTGCTGATCGCGTTCCCCGGTGCGCTCCGGGTCGACGGTCTGATACCGGCGGGTGCGATCGGACCGCTGCTGCTCGGCGTCGTCGTGGTCCTGTGCGCCGCGCTGGCGGTGCTCGCTCTCGTACGACGGCTGCGCAGGGCCGTCCTCTCCTTCCTGCGCACCGCTTTCGGAGAGGCCCGCTCGGTGCACACCCGGCCCTCGCGCGCCTTCGCCCTGTGGGGCGGCTCGCTCGCGTTCCCGCTGCTCCAGGCCGCCGGACTGGCCTCGGTGGGACGGGCGCTGGGCCTCCCGGTGTCACCCACGCACATGATGATCGCCTACCTGGCGGCGACGATCGCGGTCGCGATGGTGCCGACGCCCGGGGGACTCGGCTCGGTGGAGGCCGCGCTGATCGTGGCCCTGGTCGCGGCGGGCGGCCCGGTGGCCGTGGCGACCGCGGTGGTGCTGGCGTACCGGATCATCACGGTGTGGGTGCCGCTGCTGCCGGGGGCGCTCACGCTCGGGGCGCTGGTCCGCTGGAAGGTGATCTGAGGCGAGGGGAACGCGAGGGGACGAGAGCCTTTCCGCCCCCGGACCGTGCGGTGCGCCGCGTGCCGTGATACCGAGGAGTAACCACGGCGTGCGATGTGGCGCGCCGGCCGCCGAAAGGGGACGGCGCGATGCCGGTCCGTAGCGAACGTCAGGGTCACGTCACCACCGTCGTCCTCTCCCGGCCCGCGGCCCGCAACGCGGTGGACGGGCCGACTGCCGCCGAACTCGCGGACGCCTTCCGCAAGTTCGAGGCCGACGAGACGGCGCGCGTCGCCGTGCTCTGGGGCGAGGGCGGCACGTTCTGCGCGGGCGCCGACCTCAAGGCCATCGGCACCGAGCGGGGGAACGAGGTCGCCGAGGACGGTGACGGGCCGATGGGTCCCACCCGGCTGCGCCTGACCAAGCCGGTGATCGCGGCGGTCGCGGGGCACGCCGTGGCCGGAGGTCTGGAGCTGGCGCTCTGGTGCGATCTGCGGGTGGCCGAGGAGGACGCCGTCTTCGGGGTGTTCTGCCGCCGCTGGGGCGTGCCGCTGATCGACGGGGGCACGGTACGGCTGCCCCGGCTCATCGGCATGAGCCGTGCGATGGACATGATCCTCACCGGCCGTCCGGTCGGCGCCCGGGAGGCGTACGAGATGGGGCTCGCCAACCGTCTCGTCCCGGCCGGCCGGGCCCGCGCCGAGGCCGAGCGGCTGGCCGCCGAGATCGCCGGCTTCCCGCAGTCCTGTCTGCGCAGCGACCGGGCCTCGGTCCTCGACCAGGAGGGCCTGATCGAGAAGGAGGCCATGCGGACCGAACTCCGTCACGGCATGGGCGTACTGGAGGAGAGCATGGAGGGCGCGGCCCGCTTCGCCTCCGGCGCGGGACGCCACGGCGCCTTCAGCGAGGTGTGACACCGGCGGGCGCGTGTGCGGCGGAGGCCGCGGTCCCGCGGTTCCGGTCCGGTGGGTGGGTCGGGGCCGTGCCGGTACATCCGCCCGTCGCCGTTGGACGAGAGGTGACCGTCGGTGGCGACGGGCATGTGATGTACCGGCACGGCCCCTCCCGCCGGATCCCGGCCGCGGGTGCGCGGTGGCCGGATCGGGGCCGCGGGTGCGGGGGCGGCCGGATCGGGGTGTCAAGGGCTGTCCCCCGTAGGGCTGGTGACGGAGGGGCAGCCGGATGCGGCAGGATGAGCGGTCTCCCCGGACGAAGACGAACAGACGTCCGGGCATGATCGCGCGTTCCCGGATTCGAGCAGGTGGCAAGTGACTACACAGCACATTCGGCCCGCGGGCCCTCACCCCGGTCGCGGTCCCCGAGGAGGTCACCGATGAAGCGCTCCGTCACCCTGGACGACCTGATGATCGCCGGAATAGCCGTGGCGGCCGGGCTGCTGGCGGCGTTCCTGCTGCGGATGCTGCTGCGCTGGCTGGGCAAGCACGCCGAGCGCACCCGCTGGAGCGGCGACGACGTCATGGTCGACGCCCTGCGCACCGTCGTACCGTGGTCGGCGGTGGCCGGAGGCATCGCCGCCGCGGCCGCGGTGCTTCCGCTGACCGCGCCGGTGGGCCGCACCGTCAACCGGTCGCTGACCGTGCTGCTCATCCTCGTCACGACGGTCACCGCGGCCCGGCTGATCACCGGCCTGGTCCGGTCGGTGACGCAGTCCCGCTCGGGCGTCGCCGGTTCGGCCACCATCTTCGTCAACATCACCCGGGTCGTGGTGCTGGCGATCGGCTTCCTGATCGTCCTGCAGACCCTGGGGATCTCGATCGCTCCCCTGCTGACGGCCCTGGGTGTGGGCGGTCTGGCGGTCGCCCTCGCGCTTCAGGACACCCTCGCCAACCTCTTCGCGGGCGTGCACATCCTCGCCTCGAAGACGATCCAGCCGGGCGACTACATCCGGCTGAGCAGCGGGGAGGAGGGGTACGTCGTCGACATCAACTGGCGCAACACCACGGTCCGTCAGCTCTCCAACAACCTGGTGATCATCCCCAACGCCCAGCTCTCGGGCACCAATATGACCAACTTCACCCGGCCCGAGCAGCAGATGACACTCCTGGTGCAGGTCGGTGTCGGCTACGACAGCGACCTCGACCACGTCGAGCGGGTCACGAACGAGGTCGTCGCCGAGGTGATGACCGGGATCGACGGCGCCGTCCCGGAGCACGAACCCGCCGTGCGTTTCCACACCTTCGGCGACTCGCGCATCGGTCTCACCGTGATCCTGGCCGTGGGCGAGTTCAGTGACCAGTACCGGATCAAGCACGAGTTCATCAAGGCCCTGCACAAGCGCTACCGGGACGAGGGCATCCGGATTCCGTCGCCCGCCCGCACGGTCGCGCTCCAGTCCGGCGGGACGGGCTTCCTGGAGACCGCCATACCGCATCAGCGCGAGGCCGCCTCGAAGCGGCCTTGAGACGGGGCCGGGGGCCGGGCGGAGACTTCCCGCCCGGCCCCCGGCCGTTCGCCCGCCCGGTCAGAGCGTGGCGGTCGAGTCCGGGTAGTGGCCGGGCGCGCGGTTGCGCGGCGCGACCAGGCTCGACACGACCGGGGTGACCGTCCAGTCCGGGTGGTTCGGCATGCGCGGTGTCTTCGTCCCGTACAGCCAGTCGTTCAGGAAGCCCGACAGGTCCTGTCCGGAGATCTCGGTGGCGACCGCGACGTAGTCGGCGGTGGTCGCCGAACCGTTGCGGTACCGCTCCAGGAAGGTGCGCTCGATGCGGTTGAAGACGTCCTCGCCGACCAGCTCGCGCAGCGCGTACAGGACCAGGACTCCGCCCAGGTAGCGCTGGTTGTCGAAGAGGTTGACGGCGTTCGGCGCGGCGACGGGGCCGGAGGACTGACGCCACTGGTCGCCCTTGGCGTACGTGTCCTTCATCCGGGCTTCCATGGTGGTCAGACCGAGCGAGTCGGCCCAGCCGCGCTCGTAGCGGTAGAGCAGCCCGTAGAAGTCCGCGTGCCCCTCGTTCAGCCACAGGTCGGCCCAGTTGGCGGGGCTGACGCTGTTGCCGAAGTACGAGTGCACCAGCTCGTGCATCATGTGCGAGCCGATGCTCTTCTCCGCCTGGAGCAGGAAGTTCGGCTTGTAGAGCGTCAGGGTCTGGGTCTCCAGGCCCGTGAAGTCGAAGGCGTTCGCCGCGTCGGAGTTGCAGGGCAGCAGCCCGTACGTCTCGAACGGGTAGGCGCCGAGGCGCTGTTCCAGCCATTCCACGAGGCCCGGGGTGAGCGCGAGCGCCGGCTCCAGCGCGGCGGCGCGCGCCGCCGGGACGACGTCCCGCAGCCCCAGCCCGTGCGGACCCTGCCGCTCCTTGACCACGTAGTCGCCGACGGTGATCTGCACCAGCTCGGTGGCTATCGGGTCGGCCGAACGGTACGTGTACGCGGTCCGGCCGCCGTCGAGCTGCTCCGTGCCGGTCAGCGAGCCGTTCGCGACACCGCGCAGGGTGTTCGGCACGGTGATGCGGAAGCTGAAGTCCGCCTTGTCCGTCGGGTGGTCATTGCACGGGAAGACCGTGTGCGCCGCGTTGGGCTGCGGGCAGATGGCGAAGCCGTCGGGCGTGGGAACCCAGGCCGTGTACGCCAGCGTCCTGGCCGGGTCGGCGCCGTACTCGACACAGACCGCGACGGCGCAGGACTTCGGCAGGGTCCGCACCGGAGTGATCCGCAGCTTCTCGTCCACCTGCTCGAAGGCGGCGGCCACGCCGCCGACCTTCACCGCGCGCACGTCCAGGCCGAGCGCGTCGAGCGAGAAGCGCGAGAGGTCCTGGGTCGCCTTGATCCTCAGGGTCGCCTTGGCGTCGACCAGGCGGGTCGTGGCGTCGTACGAGAAGTCGAGGTGGTACGCCTCGACGCGGTAGCCGTCGTTGCCGAGGGCCGGGTAGACGGAGTCACCGAGGGTCTCCGCACCCGGGGTGCCCTGGTCCGGCCTTAAGGCCAGGGGCCGCGCCGAGGCGGTGGGGGCGGCGGCGAGTGCGGCCGCCGTACCGAGCAGCGCGGCCGCGGGGGCCGTCACTCTGGTGCGATATCTCATGGTTCGCTTTCGTTCGGGCGGCAGAAGGCCCAAAGGTCCGCCGCAAGATCAAGTACCCGATCACACACCAGTACGCACGGGCGGGCCGTTCGGTTGCCTTCGAACGCCGATTCCCGTGTTCACTTCGCACCGGGCGTTCACAGCCGCGGTACCGGTAGGGGTGGATGCCCGTGGTCGTCGCGCCGGCGGACCCGGCTTGGTGCGGACGGCGGATTTCCACCGCACCGGTCCGACGCGGGACGGACCGCTGTCGAGCCGGGGGCGCTCACGAGATATCTTGATGTCGAGCAATGTTGCAGACGTGGAGCGGAGCACCCGGTGACTGACTCGACCATCATTTACACGCACACTGACGAGGCCCCGGCCCTGGCGACGTATTCGTTCCTGCCGGTGGTCCAGGCGTACGCCTCTCAGGCGGGTGTCACTGTGGAGACCCGTGACATCTCGCTGGCCGGGCGCATCATCGCCCTCTTCCCGGAGTTCCTCCAGGAGGACCAGCGCATCGCGGACGCCCTGTCCGAGCTCGGTGAGCTGGCCAAGACGCCCGGCGCGAACATCATCAAGCTGCCGAACATCTCGGCGTCGATCCCCCAGCTCAAGGCCGCCGTCGCCGAGCTTCAGGCGCAGGGCTACGCGCTTCCGGACTACCCGGACGACCCGAAGTCGGACGAGGAGCGCGACATCCGCGCCCGGTACGACAAGGTCAAGGGCAGCGCCGTGAACCCGGTGCTGCGCGAGGGCAACTCCGACCGCCGCGCCCCCGCGTCGGTCAAGAACTACGCCAAGGCCCACCCGCACCGCATGGGCGCGTGGTCGCCCGAGTCGAAGACGAACGTCGCCACGATGGGCGTCGACGACTTCCGCTCCACCGAGAAGTCCGCGGTGATCGCCGAGGCCGGCACGCTGCGCATCGAGCTCGTCGGCGACGACGGCTCCACCACCGTGCTGCGCGAGTCGGTACCCGTGCAGGCCGGCGAGGTCGTGGACGCGTCCGTCATGCACGTCGCGCCGCTGCGTGAGTTCCTCACCGAGCAGATCGCCCGCGCGAAGGCCGAGGGCGTCCTGTTCTCGGTGCACCTCAAGGCCACGATGATGAAGGTCTCCGACCCGATCGTCTTCGGTCACGTGGTGCGCGCCTTCTTCCCGAAGACGTTCGCGGCGCACGGCGAGACGCTCGCCGCCGCCGGCCTGACCCCGAACGACGGTCTCGGCGGCATCTACAAGGGCCTGGAGGCCCTCCCCGAGGGTGCCGAGATCAAGGCGTCCTTCGACGCCGAGCTCGCCGAGGGCCCGACCCTCGCGATGGTCGACTCCGACAAGGGCATCACCAACCTGCACGTGCCGTCCGACGTCATCGTCGACGCCTCGATGCCGGCCATGATCCGCACCTCCGGCCACATGTGGGGCCCGGACGGCCAGGAGGCCGACACCCTCGCGGTCCTGCCCGACTCCTCCTACTCCGGCGTCTACCAGGCCGTGATCGAGGACTGCCGCGCCAACGGCGCCTACGACCCGTCGACCATGGGCTCCGTCCCGAACGTCGGCCTCATGGCGCAGAAGGCCGAGGAGTACGGCAGCCACGACAAGACCTTCGAGATCCCGGTCACCGGCACGGTTCGCCTCGTCGACGCGGCCGGCGACGCGGTGCTGGAGCAGACGGTCTCCGCCGGCGACATCTTCCGCGCCTGCCAGACCAAGGACGCGCCGATCAGGGACTGGGTGAAGCTCGCCGTCACCCGCGCCCGCGCCACCGGCGACCCGGCCGTGTTCTGGCTGGACGAGACCCGCGCCCACGACGCCAACCTGATCGCCAAGGTCGGCGAGTACCTGACGGAGCACGACACCGAGGGTCTGGACATCCGCGTCCTGGCCCCGGTCGAGGCCACCAAGCTGTCGGTGGAGCGCATCCGCCGCGGCGAGGACACCATCTCGGTGACCGGCAACGTGCTGCGCGACTACCTGACCGACCTGTTCCCGATCCTGGAGCTGGGCACCAGCGCCAAGATGCTGTCGGTCGTCCCGCTGATGGCGGGCGGCGGCCTGTTCGAGACGGGCGCCGGCGGCTCCGCGCCGAAGCACGTCCAGCAGCTCGTCAAGGAGGACTACCTGCGCTGGGACTCCCTCGGCGAGTTCTTCGCCCTCGTACCGTCCCTCGAGCAGTTCGCGAAGACCACCGGCAACGCCCGCGCCCAGGTCCTCGCCGACACCCTCGACCGCGCCACGGCGACCTTCCTCGAAGAGGACAAGTCCCCGACCCGTCGCGTCGGCGGCATCGACAACCGCGGCAGCCACTTCTTCCTGTCCCTGTACTGGGCGCAGGAGCTGGCGCGCCAGAGCGACGACGCGGACCTCGCCAAGGCGTTCGCCCAGCTCGCCGAGACACTGGCCGCGCAGGAGCAGACGATCGTCGGCGAGCTGAACGCGGTCCAGGGCAACCCGGCCGACATCGGCGGCTACTACCAGCCCGACCCCGCCAAGGCCGCGAAGATCATGCGCCCGTCCGCCACCTGGAACGAGACGCTGGCGAACCTCGCCTGATCCACCGCGTCACCCACGCACCACCTCGCGGGCTCGGCTCCGCACCCGCCGCCCCGGCCGGATCCTCCGGCCGGGGCGGCGGCGTGAGGTCTCCCGGCGCGTCACGGTGACGGAGAAGGCCACCTGGGCGATCACCGGTGGCGGGCCGGAACGCCCGTTCATAGCTTCGGCCCATGACCAGACAACAGATGGCCTACCTCGCGTGCACGGCTGTGGTCGTGGCATCGGGAGTGGGCGCAGCCCTGCCCGCCGACCACCCCTCAGTGCACCTGGTACGCCAGGGTGAATCCATCCAGAAGGCCGTGAACTCGGCGCGAGCGGGCGACACCGTCGTCGTCGCCCCCGGCACCTATCACGAGAGCGTCACCATCACGGTGCGGGACGTGACCCTGCGCGGCGCGAGCGCCAGGTCCACCGTCATCGTGCCGGACACCGCCGCCACCGACGCCTGCGCCAAGGCGGGCAACGGCATCTGTGTGACCGGGAGCGACAGCAAGCGTCTCCGTGGCGTCACCGTCGCCTCATTGACCGTCAGGGGCTTCTCCAAGCAGGGTCTGTGGGCCTCCGGGACCGACGGGCTGACGGTGCGCGGGGTGACCGCCGAGAAGAACGGCCAGTGGGGTATCGCCGAGGAGCGGTCCGTGCGGACCAGGTTCGTCCGCAACATCGCCAGGGACAACGGCGACGCCGGTCTCTTCGTCTCCAACACGGTCAGCACCGAGGAGGGCGCCCGCGACACCAAGGGAACGGTGGTCGCCCACAACCTGATGAGCGGCAACCGGATCGGCATCACGGTCCGGCGGGTGCGGAACCTGACCGTCGCCCGCAACGAGGCCACCGGAAACTGCGCCGCGGTGTTCGTCGTCGGCGACGAGAACAAGCCGCGCGTCGGCGACCTGAGCGTCACCGGGAACTACATCCACGCCAACAACAAATCCTGCCCCAAGACCCCGCGGCTGCCCGCCCTCCAGGGCTCGGGGATCGTCCTCACCGGCGCCGAGGACATCCGGGTGACGCACAACCGGGTCGAGGACAACGTGGGCACCTCCCCGCTGTCGGGCGGCATCGTCCTGTTCAAGAGCTTCGTGGGCGCGCTCAGCGAGCGCAACGAGGTGCGCGACAACGTGGTCCTGCGCAACGGTCCCTCCGACCTCGCCAACCGCGACACCACCGGCAAGGGCAACACGTTCCGGAGCAACACCTGCAAGGTCTCCGAGCCCGCCGGAATGTGCTGAGTGGGGCACGACACAGAAACGAGGCACGAATGACAACTGTGGATCAGAGTCCCCCGCCGTCCATGCAGCTGCGGGAACTCGTCTTCGGAGCGGCCCGCGCCGCCGCCGTACGCGCCGCGGCGCGGCTGGGTGTGGCGGACGCCCTGGACGACACGCCCATGAGCGCGGAGGATCTGGCCGCCGCGGTGAAGACCCAGCCGGGGACCCTGCGCCGGCTGCTGCGCGCCCTGTCCTGCCAGGGCGTCTTCGCGGAGCGCCCGGACGGCACGTTCGAGCACACGCGGATGTCCCGGCTGCTGCGCGAGGACGACCCGGACAGCCTGCGCTACATCGCCCTGTGGTGCACCGAGCCGTGGACGTGGAACGTCTGGCCGAAGCTCGACGAGGCGGTCCGCTCCGGCCGCAACGTCTTCGAGGAGGTGTACGACAAGGAGTTCTTCGAGTACCTCAACGAAGACGCCCCCGAGTCCGCGCACGTGTTCAACCGGGCCATGACGACGTCCAGTTCACAGTCCGCCCAGGACGTCGCGAAGCTGCTCGACCTGCGGGGCGTGAAGTCGGTCGCCGACATCGGAGGCGGCCAGGGTCACGTCGTGGCCAGTCTGCTGGAGAAGCACCCCGGGATGCACGGCACCCTGCTCGACCTGCCGGGCGTGGTGGAGAACGCCGACCCACGTCTGCGGAGCGGCGGGGCGCTGTCCGGCCGGGTGCGGATCGTGGCCGGGGACTGCCGCGAGGGCATCCCGGTCCAGGCGGACGTGTACATCATCAAGAACATCCTGGAGTGGGACGACGAGAGCACCCGCAGGGCGCTCGCGAACGTCCGCGCGGCCGCCCGGCCCGGCGCCCGCGTCGTCGTCATCGAGAACCTCGTGGACGACACCCCGTCGATGCGGTTCACGACGGCCATGGACCTGCTGCTGCTCCTCAACGTCGGCGGTGCCAAGCACACCCGGCAGAGCATGGTCGACCGGCTCACGGCCGCGGGCCTGGTCATCGGCGAGATCCGCCCGGTGAACCCCTATCTGCACGCCTTCGAGTGCACCGTCCCGGGCTGACCGGGCGACGCACGGAGGAAAACCCGAGGCCGCCGGTTCCGCTTCGTCGCGGAGCCGGCGGCCTCGGGTTGTGTCACGGTGCCGGTCAGGAGGCGGTGTCGCGCTCCCAGCGGTAGAAGCAGCGCGCCATGGCGTCCTTGGGGCTGCGCCAGGTCTGCGGGTCGTACGCGCTGACGTACGCCGACAGTTCCTCGCTGACGCTCCGGAACTCGGGGTGCCCGGCCACCTTGGCGATGGCGGGGCCCGGGTCCCGCTCGGATTCGATGAGGTGCAGGTACACGTCACCGAACTGGAAGAGGCTGCGCCGGTTGACCCCGATGAGGTGCGGGAGCTCACCCCGGTCGGAGGCGGCGAACACGTCGGAGATCGCCGGAGCCGAGTCGGGCGCCATACGGGCGACGATCAGGGCGTGGTGCATCGGGTGTCCTTCCTGTGCCGGATCCGGCGGTCAGCGGGGCATGGCCGCGGGGCTGCGGCGCTCACGGGCGACCTGCTCGATCCGGTCCCGGATCAGGGCCATCTGCGTGACGGAGTTGCGGTTGATGTTGTCCGTCATCCAGGCGTCGTCGACCGGGGCGTCGGGCTTCATCGCGAAGTCCTGCACCCAGCGCATGTGCGTACCGGCCGGGGTCTCCTCGTACTCCCACCGGATGTTCATGTGCGCGAACGGTCCCGTCTCGACGCGGCGCGCCCGGACGGTCCGCCCGGCACGGTCGACGGTTCTCTGCGAGACCCAGCTCCACACCTTGCCGTTGTCGTCCGGGTGCATGGTGAGGCGGAAGGTGGTCGTGTCGCCGTCCCGGGTCAGGATCTCGAGGGACGCGTACTCGCTGAAGAGCCGCGGCCAGTTCTCGATGTCGTTCGTGATGTCCCACACGAGGTCGAGGGGGGCGTCGATGACGACGCTGTTGTCGGTGTGTCCAGCCACTTCAGGCTCCAGCCTTGAGGGTGTCGTTGATGAGGGCGAGGAACGCCCGCGGGGTCTTGCAGCGCTCCGCGTCGGGGGGCAGGGGCCGGCTGTACCGGTTCTCCAGTTCGCCGACGATGCCGAGCAGGGCGAGCGAGTCGAGTCCGAGGGTGCCGAACGGCGCGTCGAGGGACTGCGCGAGTTCGTGGGGGTCGACGGTGATCCCGGCGGCCTTCTTCATGAGAGCGGCCAGTTCGTCGACGGTCACTTCGGTGGTGATCATGCGGTTGTTCTCCTCATGTGCGGCCCGGGCTACCGGGCGTGGTCGCCGCCGCGCCGTACGACCAGGGCCGAGTTGGACCCCATGAGTCCCCTGCTGAGGACCAGGGCCGTGCGCAGTTCGGCGGGTCGGGCGTTCGACGTCACCAGGTCGAGGTCGTGGCAGATGTCGAACACGTTGGGGGTGGGAGGGATCTGACCGTGCTCCATCGCGAGGACCGCGGCCGCCGTGTCCAGCAGGGGCGCCCCGCAGTAGGCCCGTCCGATTCCCGTCTTGGGCGCCGTCACGGGTACCCGGGTGCCGTGCGCCCCCAGGGCGTCGGCGATGGCCAGGGCTTCGGCGCGGTCGGCCGCCGGGACGCCGAGAGCGTCGGCGAAGACGACGTCGATCTCCTCCGGGGCGATGCCGGCCTCGGTGAGGGCGCCCCGGATCGCGTGGGCGAGCCCTTCGCGGGACCTCTCCCACTGGGAGGCCCCGGTGAACGTGGCCGCGTGTCCGGCCACCAGGGCCCGGACCTCCGCTCCCCGCTCGCGCGCACGCCGCTCGTCCTCCACGACGAGCATGGCGCCGCCTTCCGCGGGCACGAAACCGCAGGCTCCCTCGGTGAAGGGGCGGTAGGCGCGAGCGGGGTCCTCGACGGTACTGAGCTCGGGGTAGCCGAGCTGGCAGACCATCGAGTACGGGGCGAGCGGCGCCTCCGCGGCGCCGACGACCATCGCGCCCGTGCCGCGCCGTACACCGCGGGCGGCGTGCGCGATGGCGTCCAGTCCCCCGGCCTCGTCGCTCGCGACGACTCCGCACGGCCCCTTGAAGCCGCCGCGGATGGAGATCTGGCCGGTGCTGGCCGCGTAGAACCAGGCGATGGACTGGTAGGGGCCGACGAACTTGGAGCCCTGGCCCCACAGTTTCTGCAGTTCGCGCTGGCCGAACTCGCCGCCGCCCGATCCGGCGGCGGTGACCACGCCGACGTCGTACGCGTCCTCGGGGCCGACCGCTCCGAGGCCCGCGTCGTCGAGGGCGAGGACGGTCGCGGCCATCGCGAAGTGGCTGAAGCGGTCGGTCTGGACGAGGAAGCGTTCCTCGATGAGGTCCGCGGCGTCGAAGGCCCGGACCTCACCCGCGACGCGCAGCGGCAGGTGTCCGCATCCCTCGCGGGTGATCCGGTCCAGGAAGCCGAGGCCTTCCCTGACGGACTTCCAGTAGGCGTCGGTGCGCAGTCCGTTGGGCGCGATGACACCGATGCCGGTGACGGCGGCGTGCCGGGGGCGCTGAGTGCTCATCGTGTCCTCCCAGCCGGCCCGGTCAGGAGCACCGCGGACTGGAATCCGCCGAACCCGCTGCCGACGGAGAGCACATTCCTGAGCTTCCGCGGGCGTGCGGTGCGCGGCACGTAGTCCAGGTCGCACTCGGGGTCGGGGGTTTCGTAGTTCGCCGTGGGCGGCACCACCTGGTGCTTCAGGGCGAGGACGCAGGCGACGACCTCGATCGCGCCGATCGCGCCCAGCGAGTGGCCCACCATGGATTTGATGGAGCTCATCGGTGTCCGGTGGGCGTGTTCGCCCAGGGACCGTTTGACCGCGGCGGTCTCGTGCCGGTCGTTCTGCCGGGTGCCGGAGCCGTGCGCGTTGACGTAGTCGATGAGGGTGGGGTCGAGACGGGCCTGGTCGAGCGTGCTGTCGATGGCCCGGGACATCTCCAGGCCCTCGCTGGTCAGACCGGTCATGTGGTAGGCGTTGCCGTAGGTGGCGTAGCCGCCGATCTCGCAGTAGATGTGCGCGCCGCGCGCCCTGGCGTGCTCGTACTCCTCCAGGACCAGTACGGCCGCGCCCTCGCCCATGACGAAGCCGTTGCGGTTGGCGTCGAAGGGCCGGGAGGCGTGCGCGGCGTCGTCGTTGTCGGGCGACGTGGCCTTGATGGCGTCGAAGCAGGCCATCGTGATCGGGGATATCGGCGAGTCGGACGCCCCGGCTATCAGGACGTCGGCCCGGCCTTCCTCGATGGTGTGGAAGGCGTATCCGACGGCGTCGAGTCCGGAGGTGCAGCCGGTGGAGACGGTCTGCACCGGTCCCTGTGCCCCGAACCGTTCGGCGACGACCGAGGCGAGGGTGCTGGGCGCGAACGCCAGGTGCAGTTTCGGGTCGGCCGCCCGGTGGTCCACGTCCCACCGCCGGCCCCGCTCGCTGACCTGGACGTAGTCGTGTTCCAGACGGGTGGTGCCGCCGACGGCGCTGCCCAGGGAGACTCCGACGCGCCAGGGGTCCTCCCGGTCCGTGTCGAGGCCGGAGTCGCGGACGGCTTCTCCGGCCGCGACCACGGCGAACTGGATGTACCGGTCGGTGTGTTCGACCAGATCGGGGTCCAGGCCGTGCGCGAGCGGGTCGAAGTCGCATTCGGCGGCTATGCGCGAGCGCAGGCCCACCGGGTCGAAGAGCGTTATGCCACGGGTCGCGGTGCGGCCGCCTTCGAGGAGGTCCCAGAACGCCTTTGTCCCGGTGCCTCCCGGAGCGACCACACCGATGCCGGTGACGGCCACCCGGCGGGTCACTTTATGGCCCCGCTTCGTTCGGACGGCTGTCCGTGGTCCGGCGCGGACAGGTCGGGCACGGCGGTCATGAACTCGGGGCTCGGCACGGTGTCGTCGGTGGCCTCCGTGTCGACATGGCCGAGGCTCGGTCGCGGGGCGAGCGGGCCGAGGTGGAAGACCATGCGGGCCTCCTCGTCGCCGACGTTGCGGAAGCGGTGCCGCATGTCGATCGGGATCAGCAGGCCCTGGTCGGGCCTGAGCGCGAACGCCTCACCGTCCAGGTCCACCTCGAGAGCGCCGCTGACCACGTACACGAACTCCTCGGAGTACGGGTGGTAGTGCTCGCCGATGCGCTCGCCGGGCTGGATGATCGCCAGGCCCATGAAGCCGCTGGTGGACCCCGCCGTGGCGGGCGTGAGCAGGGCCCGGATGTCTCCTCCGCGCCTGCGGTTGGGTTCCGTCTCGCTCAGGTCCACGATGCGTGGATGGTGCTTGATCATGCTTGAACCTCCGGGTGTGGCGAGGACGTCGGATGGGACGTCCGGGAACGCGGGTGGCGGCGATCCGTCAGGAGCCCGCCGAGCTCCGGTCGGTGACGGGCAGCATGTCGGCGTGCGACAGGAGGCGGTTGATGTTGCGTTCCGTCTCCAGGGAGCCTTCGACGCCGATCGCGGGGCCGTCGAGGAGGCGCTCCAGTTCGGCTGCCTTCTTGGCGCCCTTGAGGCCCAGGGAGGCGACGGGGTCGAGGTCGAGGTCGCCGGTGATGTCGATGAGCCGTACGACGATGTCGTCGCGCTGGAAGACGGTGCTGCTGTACACCGGGCTGTTCTTGTCGTCGGCCGCGGCCTCGTCCTGGTGGGCGAGGAGCCGGGCCAGTTCCATTCCGCAGCCCGTCCGGGCCGGGTAGTACAGAGCGTGCCGGCGCAGCTTCGCGGGTTCCTTGCGGCCGGAGACCACGTGGTGCACGGCCGGGAGCGCCGCCCGGGTGAAGAAGACCCGCGCCGATTCGGGGTCGCTCAGGTCCCGGTCCTGCTCCAGGTAGGGGTTGATGGCCTCCTCGACCGCCCGTACCTCGGGCTGGCGCGCCACGTGGCGCAGGGCCGCGAGGAGGTCGCCCTCCACCTCCACGGCCCGCACGACGCGGTTTCCGTGCATGAAGAGCGAGGTGCGGCGCAGCCGGGTGTTGTCGTCGACCTGGGCCTGGGGCGACTGGTACCCGGCGAGGATCTCGGCGACCTTCGACTCGGATCCGGGCCTGACGGTGAAGGTGAGGGCGTGGCGCGCGACTCCGCTGCCCTCGCGGGCCTCGACCTGCAGGGCCGACCTGGCCGACTCCGGGGTGAGCGGCTCGGCGGGGCTGGTCTCGCGGAGGATGCTGTAGCGCATCGACCGCGTGTCGCGGACGCAGCTGTGCATGGGCCGGACGGTCTCGACGTGCTCCTCGCTGTTCACCCAGGCGAGGAAGGGCGGGGCGCTCTCCCACTCGCTGGTGATGAGCCACTGCGAGGGGTTCTCGATCGACTGGCAGAGCTGGTCACTGATGTGACCGGGGACCGAGGCGACCTGGTTGCGCATGAGTTCGTACGCGTCGAGGAACTGCTGCTGGGCGCCTTCGTACAGGTCGAGCAGCAGGATCACCCGCAGCTTCGAGCCGTCGAAGGCCGACTGCGCGATACGTCCCGAGTTGGACATTGCGGCACACCTCTCCTTTTCGTCACGGAAGTCACGAACGACCGCGGTAGCCGAAACGCCGGGGCCGCCATGAGCTGATCGTTGCCGCGTGCCCGGTACTCCGCGAGCCCCGCGGGTCAGGCGAGTGAACCGCGCGCCATCCGGGTGCCCCTGCCGTGCGAACCGGCCCGCACCGGGCATGGAATCTGCATCCCCATCCCTGACTCGCGTCCCAGGCGGCGCTGGAGGCAATCGATGAACCGATTCGAAGAGGCCGGCGAGAACGGTCTCCATACGCCCGTCCTCATCGTGGGCGGCTCGCTGGTGGGCCTCTCGACCTCGCTGTTCCTGGGGCGCCTCGGGGTGCCGCACATCCTGGTCGAGCGTCACGCGGGTACGTCGATGCACCCGCGGGGGCGCGGCAACAACGTGCGCACCATGGAGATCTTCCGGGTGGCCGGGGTGCAGCGGCGCATCGAGGAGGCGGCGTCGGTCCTCGCGGACAACCACGGCATCCTCCAGACGCCGACCCTGGTGGGCGACGCCGGGGAGTGGCTGTTCAAGGAGATCGACCCCGGCGGCGGGCTGGCCCGCTTCAGCCCGGGAGCGTGGTGCCTGTGCAGCCAGAACGATCTCGAACCGGTGCTGCTGAACAGTGCCCGGGAGCTGGGCGGCGACGTGCGGTTCTCGACGGAGCTGATGTCGTTCGAGCAGGACTCCGAAGGAGTGACGGCGAAGGTCAAGAGCCGGGAGACCGGCGAGCACACGACGATCCGCGCGGACTATCTCGTCGCGGCGGACGGGCCGCGCAGCCCCATCCGCGACACGCTGCGCATCGGCCGGACCGGGCCGGGCGACCTGTTCCACAACGTGAGCCTCACGTTCACCTCGCGCGGCCTCGCGGAGGTGGTCGGCGACCGCCGGTTCATCGTCTGCTATCTGACCGATCCGGCGGCCGACGGTGCTCTGCTGCCGGTCGACAACAAGGAGCACTGGGTCTTCCACGCTCCCTGGCACCCCGAACACGGGGAAACGCTGGAGGAGTTCACCGACGAGCGCTGTGTGGAGCACATCCGGCGGGCCGTCGGCGTGCCGGATCTCGACGTGGAGGTCACCGGCCGTGCGGCCTGGCACGCGGCCGAGCGGGTCGCCGAACAGTACGCGCAGGGACGGGTGTTCCTCGCCGGTGACTCGGCCCACGAGATGTCCCCGACCGGGGCGTTCGGCTCCAACACCGGTATCCAGGACGCCCACAACCTCGCCTGGAAGCTGTCCGCCGTGCTGGCCGGGTGGGCCGGCCCGGGGCTGCTGAAGTCCTACGACGCCGAGCGCCGGCCGGTCGCGGAGGCGACGAGCGCGCGCGCCTCGTCGCGTTCGGTGGAGCACAGCCACCCCGGGTACACCCCCGAGCCCGGAGCGGGCGGGCAGGGCGGCCCCGGCGGCAGGAAGGGCGGGATCCTCAATGTGGCGCTCGCCTACCGCTACCCGAGGGGCGCGGTCCTGGGTGCCGATCCGGCCGCTCCCGTCGTGCCCGAGGGCGTACGGCTGACCGGCGAGCCGGGGAGCAGGGCGCCGCACATGTGGCTGACCCGCGCGGGCGCCCGGATCTCCACGCTCGATCTGTACGAGCGTTCCATGGTGCTGCTGAGCTCGGCGGAGGGCGCCGGCGGCTGGCACGCGGCGGCGAAGGACACGGCCCGGCAGCTCTCCGTCCCCCTCGACTCGTACCGGATCGGCGGCGGGCCCGAGGCGGACCTGGTCCCCGCCGGCGACACCACCTGGGCGGAGGCCCACGGTGTCGGGGCGGACGGCGCGGTGCTGGTCCGCCCCGACGGCTTCGTCGCCTGGCGGTCCGAGGGGCCGTCCAAGGACCCCCGGACGACCCTGCGGAAGGCTCTGGTGGCACTGCTGGACCAGGCCTGACCTGCCCTTTCCCCATGCGACCGAGTCGTGGATCAGAGGCCGTATCGCAGCGACGCCGATACGGCCTCCTGATCATCCTCGACGCTTCACCGGCGGTGCCGCATGGCCTTCAGGACCTGGGTCGGCACGGCTGTGCGCGTGTTCGGGCGCGCGGCGTCGACGGCGATGAAGTACGTCATGGCAGCGCACCCCGGCCGGCAGGCCGACCGGATGTCACCACCGAGCTGTTGCGGTCAGGGCGCCGGTGACGGCGGTCGGACCCCGAGGACGTCGAGCATCGCCCTGGCGGCCGGGCTCGGGTTGAAGCGGCTCCATGCCAGGTACTCGATGCGGTGCGGTCCGTCGACCACCGGGACCAGCGCCAGTTCGGGGTCGGCGGCGGCGGCGAGAGATCACATGCGTTCCTTGACCGGGCGATCACCGGGCCCGCCACAGACCTCGTACGCGCAGCAGGTGGCAGTCGTCGCGCTGACCGCACTCGCTCCCGCGTCCTGGGGCACCACGTACGTCGTGACCACGGAGCTGTTGCCGCCCGGGCATCCGCTGTTCGCCGGCCTGATGCGCGCCCTGCCCGCCGGGCTGCTCGCGCTGGCGATCACCCGGGTGCTCCCGCGCGGGGCATGGTGGTGGAAGGCCGTCGTCCTCGGCGCGCTCAACATCGGCGGGATGCCCCTGTTGTTCCTGGCGGCCGAACGACTCCCCGGCGGTGTCGCCGCCACCATGGGCGCCGCCCAACCGCTGCTGGTCGCCGGCTTGGCCGTCGCGGTGCTCCGCGACCGGCCGACGGCCTGGCGACTGACGTGGGGCGTGACCGGCGTGATCGGCGTCGGACTCGTCGTGCTCGGTCCGCAGGCCCGGCTGGACGCCGTCGGGGTACTCGCCGGCCTCGGCCATACGGCCACCATGGCCGGCGGCGTCGTCCTCACCAAGCGCTGGGGCCGTCCGGAGGGTGTCGGTCCCCTGACCCTGGCCGGCTGGCAACTGACGGTCGGTGGCCTGCTGTTGCTCCCGCTCACCCTCGCGTTCGACGGGGTACCGCAGCGGATCGGCCTCGGAGCTGTCGGCGGCTACCTGTGGCTCGGCAGCATGGGCGGGCTGATCGCGTACACACTGTGGTTCCGCGGGATCGGAAAACTGCCGGTCGGCGCGTCCGCACCGCTGGTGCTGCTGTCCCCGCTGGTCGCGACCGTCATCGGCATCGCGTTGGGCGAGTCGCTGAGCCTGCTGCAGACCCTTGGGCTTGTCCTCGCCCTGGCCGCCTTGCTTGCCGCGCAGCTCAAGGCCCCGAGCCTGTTCGGCGGCATCGCCCGCGGCGGGCGGGCCGGAGATCACATTCGAGAAGACCGACTTCGGGAAGGACGGATTTGATGCAGCCAGGTTCGGTGAAGACCGGTTCGACGAGGACGGGAATGAGGATCGCCGTGGTCGGCGCCACCGGGATGGTCGGCAGCCGGGTGGCCACCGAGGCCGGGGCACGCGGACACCAGGTGCTTGCCCTGTCCCGGAGGCCCGGGCGTGAGGGTCCGAACGTGACGCCGATCGCGGTCGGTGTGACCGACTCGCCCGCCGTACGCGAGGCGCTTGCAGGCTCTGCCGCGAACGGCGCCGCGAACGGCGCCGCGGACGCCGCCGTGCTGACCGTGCGGACCGTTCCGGTCGACCAGGAGTTCCTGGTCGGTGCTACCCGTGCGGTGCTGGACATCGCCGCACAGCTCGGAATTCGCGTCCTGGTCGTCGGTGGCGCCGGTGCGTTGCGCAGCCTCGACGGCAGCGGTCTGCCGGTCGCCGACAACCCCGCGTACGTGCCCGCCGAATGGAAC
The DNA here is from genome assembly GCF_036139655.1 of Streptomyces sp. NBC_00328. Taxonomy (NCBI): domain Bacteria; kingdom Bacillati; phylum Actinomycetota; class Actinomycetes; order Kitasatosporales; family Streptomycetaceae; genus Streptomyces; species Streptomyces sp. NBC_00328. The sequence goes on along the minus strand of NZ_CP108013.1, from coordinate 8,390,525 downwards.
GCCGTCGCCGCTGCCGGGGTGGCCCAGTTGCGGACCTGCCAGGCTCATGCCGGTGCCGATTGGGTCTACCTGAGCCCGCCGGCCCTGCTCGAACCCGGTGAACGAACCGGCCACTACCGGCGCGGCACCGACACCTTGCTCACCGGCGCCGACGGGCGATCGTGGATCAGTGCCGAGGACCTGGCCGTCGCCGTCGTGGACGAACTCGAGACGGCCGGCCCCGAACGCCTCATCACGGTCGTTCACCGGGACCGGCGCCCGGCGGCGGCCTGAGCCGGTCGACGTGATCCCCGCGAACGGCCGAGGGCCGGTTTCGGCTTCCTCCGAAACCGGCCCTCGCCGGCGACTCTCTCAAGTCGGAAAGCTGCGCACGCCTTTGACGAAGCCCCTCACGCCGGGGCCGGTCAGTGCTGCGGAGACGGGCCGAGCAGGTCGAGGCGGAACGCGTTGACCCCGGCCTGGAACCGGCTTTCGGCGTTGAGCGCGAGGAGGATCGCGGCGATGTGCCGTCGGCAGGTGCGCAGTGAGACGCCGGTACGGCGGGCGATCGACTCGTCCTTGGCGCCGGTCGCCAGCAGTTGCAGGATCCGCAGCTTCAGCGGATCGTCGGCCAGGTTGTCCGGGTCCGTCGAAAAGACGTCGACGGACCCCTCGGCACCGACGGCCTGCACGGGCGGCATGGACCGCTCAGCGGGCACCGCGGTGGACCAGGCGGCCTCGAAGAGGAGCCGGGCGAGCCGGACGGCGGCCGGTTCGCGGAGGATCGCGACTGCCGGTTCGCCTCCCGGCACGGCCTGCGGCACCAAGGCGATCCGATCGTCGACCAGCAGGATCTCCTGCGGGAGACCGGGGCTGCTCCGCACCTCGGACTCCCCGGTTCTCGGGTGGGCCGCCAGCAGCTGCCCGGCGCGGGCCGCGTCGGGCACCGAGTCCAGCAGGGCCCGCACCCGCACCCCGCCGGACAACCCGTCCAGCCCTCGGCCGAGCAGCGGCGCGAGCACGGACTGCCGTCGGCCTCCGGACCGCAGCCAGCCCACCTCGGACCGGCAGTCGGTGGCCAGTGAGTGGAGCAGCGCCGAGAGCGCTTCGGTGCCCACGGCGCGCTCGGCGACCGGTCCGTCGAAGGCGGCGGAGACCTGCTTCTGCATCGTGAGCAGGGAATCCAGCCGGCCACCCGCCAGGTCGAGCACCGACCGCCAGTAGCTGCTCTCGCTGGCGAGCATGGCGTGAAGTCCCGACGCTGCCGCTTCGGCCGCGGCCGGCCACCGGGCGGCCGCCCGAACGGCTGCGGGGGTGGCGGCGGGCGCGGATCCGAGCGGGGCGCATCCGAGAGGTGCGTGGCCAAGAGGCGGGGGGCCGTGGGGCGTGGGGCATTGGCAGGTGCTGGGAGCGACTGCAGTTGCTGCCATGTCCGCTGCTGCCGCGCGGAGATGCGTCAAGAATGCTCCTGGAGGAGGGATGAACGAGGTCCGCAGTCCCCGCTCTTGTCGTGGTGGGGGGCGACGTCGCCGAATCTATGGGCGAGGAGATTCGCCGGGCATCCGCAGAACTACCTAACTCATATACGTACTGATGATCAGTCACCTAAGGTGAGCCCTGATCGGGCACGGTCCCGACGGCCGGGGGGATTCTGCTGGACCGGCGCTGGTGCAAGGTGGGGCGGGGCGGGGCCTGTGGACGTACCGGACGTTCGCTCGGGACGGTCGGCAGGGCTGGTCGGCCGGGATGTCGAACTCGGACGGCTGGAACACGCGGTCGGGCAACTGCTGAGCGGCCTCGGGGGAATCCTGGAGATCACCGGTGAGCCGGGTGTCGGCAAGACCCGCCTGCTCCGGGAACTGTCCGCCGACGCCCGTTCGCGTGGCGTCCAGGTCCTGGAGGGCCGGGCGACCGAAGCCGAGACCGGGCTCGGGTTCGGGATCTACCAGGACGCGCTGGGCGACCGGTTCCGTGCCGAGGCAGCCGGACTGCTGCTGCCACCCGGTTTGGCCGACTCGCTCCAGCCGCTGCTCGGCGACGGCCCCGCGAACGAGCTCTGGTCGGATCAGCCCGCACCCGTCGGCGCCGAGCGGGTGCGGACGCACCAGCGGGTGCGCTCGCTGCTCGGCCGGTGGGCCGAGCAGGCACCGACCCTGCTGATCCTGGACGACGCCCACTGGGCCGACCCGGCATCGATCGAGCTCACCGACCATCTGATCCGCCATCGGGTGCGGGAGCCACTGCTGCTGGTGATCACCCACCGTCCCCGGCAGACGGCGCTGCGGCTGCTCGACGTCCTCGGCCGGGCCGACCAGAGCGGCCCGGCCGAGCGGGTCGAGGTCGGACCGCTGTCCGCCGCCGAGTCCGCCGCCCTCGCCCGCCTGGCGGGCGGCACCGGGCAGGCCGACGGCCGGTCGCACCGCTGGGACGAGATTCACCGGGAGAGTGGTGGCAACCCGCTCCTCCTGCTCGCCCTCGCCGACCTGGCGGGGGACGGCGGAGCGGGCGGCGCCCGCCCGCCGGGCACCGGCGGCCGGACACTCGGCCAGCCGGCGGCGGTGCTGCTCGGCGAGCTCGCCCTGGTGTCCGACGACGGCCGGCTGCTCACCGCCGCTGCCGCCGTGCTCGGCGAACGCTTCCTGGTCGAGGCACTGGCGGAGGTCGCCGAACTCGGCACGGAGCGGGCCCACCACGCGGCCACCACGCTGACCCGGCGCGACATCCTGCGCCCGGTCCCGGGCACGCCCCAGCTGACGTTCCGCCACCCGGTCCTGCGCAGGCTGGTCTACCAGCACGCCGACCCGGTCTGGCGGGTCGGCGCACACCGCCGCGCCCTCGCCCGGCTGACCCGGGGCAGCGCCCCCGCGGTGGAGCGGGCCCGGCACGCCGAACGGTGCCTCGTCGACGCCGACCCGCAGGTCGTCCAGATCCTGGAGGAGGCCGCCGAGGCCGCGCTGCGGACCGCCCCGGGCGACGCCGCACGCTGGCTCGGCGTCGCTCTGCAGGCCATCCCCGACGCCCCCGCCGAACGCGACCGCCGGCTCCGGCTGGAGCTCGCGCGCACCCTCGCCCTGGCCACCTCGGGGCAGCTGTCGGAGAGCCGCGACCTGCTGCACGAGGTGCTGGCCCGGGTCCCGACCGACCCGCTGGACCGGCGGATCGAGACCGCGATGCTGTGCGCCCGCGCGGAACGCATGCTCGGCCACTACTCCGAGGCCGAGGCCCTGCTGCGCGACGAGCTGCCCAGGATCGAGGGCTGGTCCTCGCACCAAGCGGTCGCGCTGATGACCGAGTACGGCACGGTGACCCTGCTCACCGGAGGCTTCGCGGACGCCGACCCGTTCCTCGAACGGGCGGTGCGGATGGCCCGCGACCTCGGCGACCCGCCGGCCGAGGCGGCGGCCCTCGCCGTACGCGGACTCGGCAGCATCTGCCTCGGCCGGGTCGACCAGGCCCGCCGGGAGCTGGCCGCGGGCGCCGCGCTGGCCGACCGGCTCTCCGACGCCGACCTCGCCCGGCAGCCGGAGGCACTCGGCCAGCTGGGCTGGGGCGAGCTGTTCGCCGAGCAGTACGCCGACGCGGCCCGCCACCACGACCGGGGTCTGCGCCTGACCCGCCGGTACGGCCAGGACCACGTGGTGCCGCATCTGCTGCTCGGCATCGGCTTCCGGCAGCTCTGGACGGGCGAGCTGCGGCAGGCCGAGCGGACCGCCGAGGGGGCCGAGGAGGTCGCCCGGCAACTCGGCAGCCGTGAGCTCAGGGCCCTGGCGATGGCCCTCCGCGCGTCGGCGACGGGCTCGAATGCCCGACCCGCCGCCGACGGAGCGGCCCTGGCACTCACCGAGCAGGCCGTCCGGTCCGCCCCGGGCAAGGGCTTATGGAGCCGGAGCACGGTGGCCGTCCACGCGCAGGCCCTGCTGGCGGCCGGTCAGGCCGCCCGCTGCGCCCGAGTCCTGCTGGACGCCGGGGGCGGCCCCGAGCTGCCGCTCACCCAGGTGATCTTCCGTCCGCTCTGGTACGCCCTGCTGTCGGCCGCCGCGCTGGCCACCGGCGACATCGCAGAGGCCGACACCTGGGCGGTGCTCGCGGACACCGTGGCCAACCACCTCGGGCTCCGCGGCCAGCAGGGCTTCGCCCGGCGGGCCGGAGGTCTGGTGGCCGCCGCCCGAGGCGAGCCCACCCGGGCCGTGGAGGGCCTCGCGGCGGCGGCCGAGTGGTTCCAGGAAGCCGGGTTCGCCGTCCAGCGTGCGCTGACCCTGGCCATCGGCGCCCCGATCGCGGCCGCCGTCGGGGACCGCCACCGAGCCGACGCCTGGCTGGACGAGGCCGACCGGCTGGCCGCCGAGACCGGCGCCGGCTCGATCGCCGGGCAGGCCGCCGCCGTCCGCCGGGGCCTGGCCGCGCGGTCCGGGACGGCCGGGCAGGCCCCGCCGGACACCGCTCCCCGCCTGGCCCTGCTCACCACACGGGAACGGCAGATCACCGCGCTCGCGGTCGAGGGCACCCGGACCCGGGAGATCGCCGACCGCCTGTTCCTCAGCCCGCGCACCGTCGACGCCCACCTCGCGAAGATCTACCGCAAACTCGGCGTGACCTCCCGAACGGCGCTTGGCGCGCTGCTGGCCGCCGAGGGCGGTCGGCAGGCGCTCGGCCCGGACAGCCCCTAGCACCTGGGTCACGGGCGCAGGTCGAGCATGGGCTCGGCGTACCGGGTCGCGCCGCAGGCCGTCAGGAACACCGGGGACTCCGCCTCGGGCAGGCGCAGCAGGTCCGCGAGCCGGTGTTCGTCGAAGGACCGCGCCGGACGGGCGAACAGGCCGTGCGCCGCCGCGCCCAGGGTCAGCCCGTGCGAGACCCAGCCGCACCAGACCTGGAGCAGACCCCAGGCGGCCGGCCCGAGATCCTCGACCAGCGTCCGCAGGTCGGCCGAGAAGATCCACAGTGCGGTGGCGTGCCGGACGCCGCAGTCGTTGGCTGGCGTGAGCGGGTAGCCGAAGAGCGCCTCCATCCGGCGCGGCAGCTCCGGGTCGGCCTCCGCCAGCCGCAGCCCTCCGTCCGTGAACCCGTACCGGCCGGTGGGCAGAGCGGCCAGCCGCTGCGGCACCACGGTGAGCCTGACCCGGGCAGCCACCTCGCGCAGCGCGACGGGCGCCGGGGCCGCCGCCCAGGCCAGCAGGTCCCGCAGGCAGTCCTCGCCGCGAGTGACCGGCCGGGCGGAGAACCCGCTCAGCGGTCGTGGCACCCGGCCCGCCGACCTGTTCCACCACACCCGGGCCCAGTCCTGGTCCGCCTTCTCCGATCCGGGCCGGGGCAGCTCCGGCAGCGCTCGACCGGCGCCGGAGGGGGTCGCGGGCCCGGCCAGCCGGGGGGCCACGGCGGCGGCGGTCTCGGCGAGGCTGGGATGGCCGGTCTCCACCTCGAGCAGGGCGTCCAGCTCGGCGTCGAGTGCCCCGCCGCCGACCGGCTCCAGCGGTCCGGCCGACGGCAGTTCGCCCACCTCGTGCAGCGTGACCACCACCGGTGCCGACCAGCTCCCCGGGCCGGTCGCGGCCACCAGCCGGGCGGCCCGGACCACCTCGGGTCCCGACACCCGGACCGAGGCCCGCAGGCCGAACAGCTCGGCCGCCGCCAGCAGGCTGCGCAGGTTGATACCGACCTCCAGGTCCGCGAGGGCGCAGCGCAGCACACCGTAGGGCGTCGGCAGATCGGTGTGGCGGCCGGCCAGCACGATGTTCAGGTCGTTCCGGGCGGGACGCGGAGCCGGGGCGCCGGCCGGGTCGAGGTCGACCACGGCGTGCCGGTACGGGTCGAGATACCCGGCCGGGCCCTCGGCCGGCACCGTGAAGACGTGCACCGGAAATTTGCTGCGGACGGAGGCCGTCACGCGGTGGTCGTTGGCGGGATTCGACGGCTCCCGGCGCAGCGGCCCGAATGCCGCTGCCAGCACGGCACCCACCCGTTGGCCGCCGCCCGCCTCGGCGGCACCGACCCGGCCGGCCGGGTAGGGGGTGGCGGCCAGCAGGTCGTGCGCACCGAGGGGCAGCGGACGACCCCGGTCGGCGCGGGCCGACCGCGGCGGCAGGCAGGCGGTGGTCGGCACCCGCTCGTCCACGTTGATCGGATCGTGCAGCAGACCGCGCAGCGGCCCCTGACGCAGCGCGAAGCGGAGCACGTCGGCCGTGCCGGTCACGATTCCTCCGGGGCTCGGGTGTGGGCGGCGGGTGGGTCGGCCAGCCAGATCAGGCCGCAGGGAAGCGGCACGGGGCCGAGCACCGGGTCGGTGGTGAGCCTGCGGGCGTGGACCACGCGGCCGCGCAGCACCTCCGGGGAGCGGAGGGCGGCATCGAGGGCGGTGAGCTCCGTCGGGGCGGCCCACTCCAGGGCCCTGGTGCCGACGGTGGCGGCCGCGAACGCGGCCCTGTCCTGCTGGAGTCCGGCCAGGGCGCGGGCCAGTGCAGCCTGTGCGGCGGCCTGGGCGGACGGTCCCCACTGGCGGGCGAGGCGTTCACCGGTGTCCGCGTGGGTGACGGTGGCCAGGGTCCAGTCGGTGCCTGGGAGGGTGCGGCGGCTGAGCCGGGCGGGATGGTCGAAGTAGTGGGTGAGGGCCCGGACGAGTGATCGGGCCAGCGGCGTGGCCAGTTCGGACGCCGGCAACGGCGGGCCGTCGTCGCTCTCCTCCGCGGACAGGACCCGGAGCAGGCCGTCGAGCAGCCAACGCCGGGACGTCGTACCGGCGGCGGCCGTGCCCGGGTGTGCGGGATCCGGCCTCGCGTCCTCGGCCGTCGCCCGGAGCAGCCGGAGCAGCGCGTCCCGCCGGGCATCCTCGGGTTCCGTCCCCCAGCCGACCAGCACCGGCTGCCCCGGCAGCACGATCGCTTCCAACGCAGCCAAGCGGAAAGGAAGTTGGGGCAGCTCGAGGTCGTCCCGCCACTGCCCGAGCCCGGACCACCGTGTGGTGAGCAGCTCGTCCGGAGTGCTGTCCGCCGGGGAGAGCGTGTCGTCGGCTTCCGCCGGTGCCTGGTGGGTGACCGGTGACCAACGGGGGCCGGCCGGGCGGACGGTGAACGGGTGGAGGGTGGTCCGGAGGGTGCGGCCGTGGACGAGGTGGAGGTCAGGGGTGTCGAGGGCGGTCGCGCCGAGGTGGTCGAGGATGCCGCGGGCGGCGAGCGAGCCTGCGAGGGTGGCGGCGTGCAGCGTGGGGGCGCGCCCGGCGGGGTGGCTGCGGGACCAGGCGGCGGCGCGTTCGGCTGCGGCTCGGAAGGCGCGGGCCTGCGGCACGCCACGCAGCACCGGGCCGACGATCTGGTGGCCGTCCCCGGCCGGGACCGGGATGTACGGGGTGCCGGCCGGGAGGAGGGCGGCGAGCTCGGACAGCTCCACGGGTGCGGCGACGGCGAGGACGGCGGCCGCGGTGCGGGGGCCCGGCCGGTCGGTGACCGTGCCGACGCCCAGGTTCAGCAGCCCGCGGGTGGCGCTTCGGGCGGCGGGACCTTCGCCCAGGACGGCCACCTCGGCCGCGCGCAGGACGGCGAAGGCGGCGTACGGCTCGGCGCAGTGTTCCTCGTAATGTGCCAAGGCGTCCCCGTACCGTTCGGCGGTCTCGGGGTCGGGAACGGGCCCGCCGGCCCGGTCGAGGTCGAACAGCAGGCCCTGGTCGAGCAGCGCCACCAGGACCTGCCGCAGGGCGACCCGCTCGGTCGGCTCGACGACCGAGCCGAGCAGGTCCGCCGCGTCGGCGCCGTCGGTGAGTTCGCCGAGCCGGTCGTCGAGGAGCCGCTGGAGGGGTGGCGGGGAGGCCAGCACGAAATTGCGGTCGCCCCGCGCGCAGTAGAGGCCGCGCGCCACCGGTACGAAGTGCGCGCCGGGGCGCAGCTTCACCCTCATGGCCTGGCCCCGTCGTGGAAGCGCCCGCCGGGCGCGCGGTCGTACTCGAGGACCCACTCCAGGGCGTACGCGCCGTCCTGCACGCCGACGGGAACCTCCTCCAGGCAGCCGTCCCCGGGGAGTTCGCGGACGGTCTCGGCCAGCAGCGCGCTGCCGAGGTCGACGTAGCGGGTGCGGTCGGGTGCCGTCGGCAGCAGGCCGAGGAGGCCGTCGAGGTCGCAGTCGGCCGGGCGGGGTTCGACCATCAGCAGTTCCTCGGGGACGTCGTGGGCGGCCCGCCAGTCGGCGAGCGCGCAGAGCAGTCCGGGCCCGGTGGCGGTGGGCAGGTCCTCGCCCGGGTACCAGCGGCGGCCCTGGAGGACCACCCGGCCCGCTGTCAGCCTGGGCACCGAGATCGTGCCGGTGGTGCGGTGCGGATCGGCAGCGGTCTCCCCGACGAGGTCGAGCCGGAGGCGGCCGGTGCCGTGCAGCCAGAGGGCGATCCGCATCGGCGGCGCGAGCCGGTCGGGCGTGGCCAGGGCCGGGGAGTGCACGGCGACCGGCGCACCGTCCGGGTCGAGCAGCTCCAGGGTGTCGGTGCCGGGGTCGTGGGCCAGGGTGAGGCCGAGCCAGCCGACCGGGCCGATCCGGTCGGGGAGGAGCGGTGGGCGGTGGTTGACGTCGAGGCCGTGCAGCCCGCGGTCCTCCAGCAGGACCGCGGGGCCCGCGGCGCGGTTCAGCCGCTCGGCGAACCTGGTGTGGGCCTCGCCGCCGAGCGTGCGATCGGTGCCGGTGTACCGCAGTGCGGAACTCCCGCCGCCGGGGTGGTACCCCCGGACCGCGAGTCGGTCACCGATCGGCCGCACCAGCACTCCGTACGAGGCGTGGGGCCGGCGGAAGCGCTCGGGAAGTCCGTCGGCGAGGGCGACCAGCTCCGCCGGGTCGATGCTGACCTCGGTGGGCCCGGTCGCGATCCGCTCGCCGAGCAGTGCCCGGGCAGCGGCGCGCAGCCGCAGCAGTTCGGTGAGGGAGCCGTCGGCGGGGCCGAAGTCCGTACTGGTGACGGGGGTCAGCAACCGGGCCCGGCGGGCGACCACGGTGACCAGGTCGGCGGCGCAGTCTGCCAGCCTGACCCGGGCTCCGGGGCCGAACCGCTCGGTGAAGGCCGCGGCCAGCAGCGCCCGGGCGTCGTGCACCCGGTCGGACAGGGCGGCGAACTCCAGCACCCGGGCCAGGTCGTCCAGGGCCACCCGGTGGGGCGACGCGGCGATCCCGACCGGCGGCAGCACGTACTCCTCGGTGACCCGTAGTCCGATCGGGTGCGAGAGCAGGGCGTTGAGAGCCTGCTGGTCCTCGGCCAGCCCGGCCAGGGCGTCGGCCGGTGGCCGCCTGCGACCTGCCGCGGCGTCCAGTCGCTCCTGGACATCGGCAAGCAGCTTGGCCGCTCCGGGGTGACGGTCGGCCAGGAGTTTGGCGGCGGCTGCCGCAGGGCGTTCGTCCTGACCGTCGAACTCTGCTGCGCCGACCAGGAGTTGGAGCTCGACCGCCTCGGCCGCGAGGGCAGCTGCGGCCTCCGGTCCCAGCGCGAGCCCGGCGGCCAGCTCCCGGACCAGCACCTCGGCGGGCAGCGGACCGAGCTCGACCAGGCCGAGCAGGGCCCGGACCTTCCCGGTCATCGCGGTGCCGACCAGCCGGAGCTGTTCGCCGTCGCGGCGGTAGAACCGGACCTGGGAGTGCCGGTGCCGCAGGGTCCAGTTGGCGCGCAGCAGCGGCGGGAGCGAGCCGGCCGCCGGATCCGGGCCGGCCAGCAGGGCGTCGACCGCCATCACCAGCTGCGGCCGGTCCAGCGCGAGGACGCAGCGGCCGCGGGCCGGGTCGAGGCCGGGTCGGTCCAGCGAGGCGCCGTGCTCGTCCCAGCGGCCCAGGGCGACTGCCGTGTGCGCCGTCGGCGGCCCGAGCCGGACCATCGCCCGGGAGAGCTGCTCCAGGACGGCGGGCTCCGAAGCCGTGCCGTCCTGCGCGGCGGCGAGGTAGCTGCTCACCGGGCCGCCGGGCCGTCCGGCGGCGAGCGCCGATCGGAAACCGTCCCCGAGCAGCGCCGAGCGCAGCACGGCGCGCTCCTGCCGTAGCGCCTCGCCGTGGGCGGTCGCCACCTCGCGTTCGGCCGCCGTCCGGTCCGGGGCGGTGGCCAGCGCGCTCAGGGCGGCTCGCAGACCGGGCGAGGTGAGGCGGCGGCCGGGGACGCGGCCGAGCAGGAGCACCGGGGTGTCCGCCGGGCCACCGCCGGCCGGGGCGGTCATACGGTGGCTCCGGCAGGTGCCGCGCTCTCGGTGGCGAGCCGGGGACGGACCTTGTCGGCGAAGAGTTCCACCGAGCGCATGGCGTCGGTGCCGCCGAAGCCGCCGAAGTCCGCCTGCCAGAGGATCCCGTCCACGGAGACCCGCTCCTGGAAGCGGCCGATCTGGTCGGCGACGTGCTCGGGCGAGCCGACGAACGCCGTCCCGGTGGCCCGCAGGTCCTTCGCGGTCAGCGTACGGACCACGTTGCCCAGACCGGTGTACCGCACGTAGTCGGTGGAGACGGTCTCGTCCCAGGTGTCCAGGGCGGAGGCCCAGACCTTCAGGTACTCGTTCAGGTGCGGGTCGGCCAGCTCGCGGGCCTTCTGGTCGGTCTCGGCGACCAGCAGCGGCAGGCTGGCCATGACTCTCGGGGTGCCGTCCGGGTGGTGCGCGGCGAACGCCTCGCGGTAGCGGGCCGTGAGCGAGGTGTCGAACTCGCGGCCGGTCGGGGTGATCAGCAGACCGTGGCCGAACCGGCCGATCCGGTCGAAGCTCTCCGGGGTCTGCACGGCGGCGGCCCAGAACGGCGGCCGCGGGTTCTGGGTCGGCCGGGGAAGCACGGTGGCGTTCTGGAACGAGAAGTACGGGGTGTCCTCGGTGACCTGCTCCTCGGTCAGCAGCCGGTGCACCGCGTCGATCGTCGCTTCGAAACGCTGCCGGCTGCCGTCCATCGGCACCTGGAAGGTCTCGAACTCGTGCGGCAGGTAGGCACGGGCGAAGCCGACCTCCAGGCGCCCGTTGCTGATCGCGTCGACCATGGCGATGTAGGAGGCGAGCTTCACCGGGTGGTGGAAGACCGGCAGGGTGCAGCCGGTGATCAGCCGGATCTGCCGGGTCTGCGCGGCCACCGCGGCCAGGAAGGTCAGCGGGCTCGGGCAGTAGCCACCGTAGGCGTGCAGGTAGTGCTCGGTCATCTTGACGTAGTCCATCCCGGACTCGTCCGCCAGTCGGCAGAGGTCGAAGACCTCCCGGTAGTAGTCGACCGGAGACTTGGTCTCCGGTGAGGAGTCGGGGAGGAAGGAGACGCCGAATCGCATGGTGTTGCTCCTAACTGGACGTCAGTCGGTGTCGGCCTGGGCGGGCGGGCCGAGCAGCACCGCGGTGTACGCCTCGGGGCGCAGGTGGGCGGCGGCGGCCGCGCCGACCTCGTCGTCGGGGACCGCGCGCAGCCGGTCCGCGATCCCGTCGGCCCAGTCGGCGGGCAGGCCGGCCAGGACCGGCCCGTACAGGCTGTCGGCCAGGCCCTTCTGGGTGGAGCGGACGAGCGCCTGGATTCCGAGTGCGTAACCCCGGGCGGCGGCGATCTCCTCGGCGGTCGGCGGTCGGTCGCCGGAGATCGCGGCCAGTTCTGCCAGGGTGCCGTCGACGGCCGCAGTCGCGTGCTGCGGCGCGCTGGCGAACCGGACGGTGCCGAGCGCCGAACCGGTCCGCTGCTCGATCACGGACTGCCCGGTGTAGATCCGGCCCTCCCGTTCGCGCAGCCGTTGGACCAGGCGCGACGAGAAGTAGCCGCCGAAGACCTGGTCCGCGAGCACCAGCGCGGGGTAGCCCGGATCTGTCCGGACCAGGGAGGGCGCGGCCAGCCGGGCCTCGCACTGCCGGGACCCGGCGGCCGGGACGGCCTGGGCCGGCTCCCCCCGGTGGGCCGGGGCGGGCAGCGGGGTCATTCCCACCGCCCGGAGCCGGGCCGACCAGCCACCCAGCGTGATCGCCGACTCCTCGACGACCCGGGTGGGGTGGACGTCTCCGACCAGGATCAGCGCCGAGCCGCGCGGCACCAGTCGGGTCCGGTGCAGCTCGGCCACCTCGTCCCGGTCGACGGCTGCGGCCTGGTCCGTGGTGGGGGTCTCCCGGGTGGCCGGGTGATCGCCGAAGCAGCGGCGGAGCAGCGCTGCCCGCGCGGTCCGGGCCGGCATCGACTCGGTGAGCCGGATCCGGTGCAGCAGCCGCTCGCGCTCGGCCTCCAGCGTGGCCGGCTCGTACCCGGCGCCGGTGAGGCAGTCCGCGAGCACGGTCAGCAGCCGGGGCAGGCCCTCGGTCAGTACCTGACCGGTGATCCGGAGTTCCTCGGGCCCGACCACGGCCTTCAGACTGCCGCCCACGGCGGCGAGTTCGTCGTCGACGGCGGTCCGGCCGGCCCCCGCGCGGCCGGTCAGCAGGGTGCAGGCGAGCAGTTCGGCGGCGGCCGTGTGCCGAGCGGTGGAGCCGCCGAAGGGCACGCCCAGGCGGAGTTGGACCACCGGGGCGGTGGCCCGGCGAGCCGCCACCACGCGCAGTCCGGTGGGCAGGACGGTGTCCACCACCTCCAGCGGTGGCGCGGGCCGCGGTGGGGCGAGCGGGGGCAGCGTGGCCCCGGTGGTGCCGGAGTTCATCGGTCGGCCTTCCGCTCGGGTACCAGCTGGAGCACGGCCGGGTGGCGGCCGGCCAGGTCGGCCGTCACCCGGCGCACGTCCTCGGTGGTGACGGTGGCGAAGCGCCGCGGTGCGTCGAGGACCAGTTCGCCGTCGCCGTGCAGCAGTTCGTAGCCGGCCAGCCGTCGGGCGCGGACCCCGACCGGGTCGGTGTCGGAGTACCAGGCGGTCTGCAACCTTCGTACCGCGCGCAGGAGTTCGTCCTCGGCGGGGCCTTCGGCGGCCAGTTCGGCGAGTACCTCGTCGATGGCCTCCGCCGTGTGCCGGGCGGAGATGCCGGGCGGGCAGACGGCGTTCACCAGGAAGGCGTCCGGGTCCCGGGAGTCGAAGGGGCCGGAGAGGCCGGCCATCGCCATCACCTGGGTGGCCAGCCGGCGTTCGCGGATCAGTGAGCGGCGCAGCCGGCTCGACTCGCCGTCGCCGAGGACGGCGGCGGCGGCCACGGTCGCCAGGTAGTCGGGCGAGTCCGGCGGCGGCATCCGCCGGCCGACGGCGATCGCGGGGAGGGGAGCGAGGCGGTCGGTGCGTTCGACCGTGCGAGGCCCGGCGAGCGGCGGTTCGGCGAGCTCGGGCGGCGGAGCGGCCGCACGGGGCGGGATCGTCCCGAAGTGCCGCTCGGCCAGCTTGACCACCTCGTCGGGGTCGATGCCGCCGCAGACGGCGAGCACGGCGTTCGCCGGGGCGTAGTGGTGGTCGAAGAAGTCCACGCACTCCTCGACCGTCGCCGCGCCGAGCGACGCGTGATCGCCGTACCCGTCATGGGTGTTGGCGAACGAGTCGAAGAGCACCTGCGGCAGCTGGAAGGTGGGGAAGCCGCCGTACGGCCGGTTGGTGACCGTGCGGCGGATCTCCTCGGCGATCACCGAGGCCTGGGTGGTGATCGCCTCCGGGGTGATCCGGGGTGCCCGCATCCGGTCGGCCTCCAGGAAGAGGCCGAGCTCCAGGGCCTCGGCCGGCATCGCCTGGAAGTAACTGGTGTGGTCGCGGTGGGTGGTGCCGTTGAAGACGCCGCCGTTGGCCTGGACGTGCCGGGCGTGCTCCTGGGCCGTGAGGTTGGCGCTGCCCTGGAACATCAGGTGCTCGAAGAGGTGTGCGAAGCCGGACCGGGACTCGGAGCGATAGCCGACCCCGTAGGCGACGGCCAGGCCGACGGCCGGACTGCCCGGGTCCGGGATCACCACCAGCCGCAGACCGTTGGCCAACCGGTGCCGGTGCACCTCGGCGACGGCGGGTGCGGCCGCCGCGGTGGGCACCGTCATGAGCCGCTGCGGATCGCGCGGGCGGCGAACCAGGTGGCGAATGCCGCCAGACCGGCCGCGACAGCCACTCCGACCAGGGTGTCGCTACCGCTGAACTCGCCTGCGAACAAGGCACGTTCGGCTGTCACGATGTGCGAGATCGGGTTGGCTTCGGCCAGTCCGGCGAGCCAGCCGGGCGCCAGCGCCAGCGGCAGCAGCACCCCGGAGAGCAGCATGGCGGGCAGCATCAGGGTGTTGAGCAGCCGGCCGTACGCCTCTTCGTTCTTCACCAGCAGCGCGAGCCCGTACGCGAGGCCCGACATCGCCAGGCCGACCACGGTGACCAGGGCGAACGCCGCCAGCACCCCGCCGACCGGCGCCCGCAGTCCGGCGACCAGCGCACCCAGGGTGAGCAGCCCGGCCTGGACGGTGAGTACCACGGCGTCCCGGAGCATCCGGCCCAGCAGCAGGCCGAGTTCGCCGGCCGAGGAGATCCTCATCCGGTCCAGCGCACCGGACCGGGCTTCCGAGATGATGCCGAAGCCGACGAACACGGCGGAGAAGACGCCCTGCTGGACGAGCAGACCAGGGACGAAGACCCGCCAGGTGTTGCCCCCCTCGAAGCCCGGTGCCTGGCCGATCCGGTTCAGCAGCGGGCCGAACAGGGCCAGGTAGAGCAGCGGCTGCATCAGGCCGAAGATCACCCAGGAGGGATTGCGGAGGGTGTAGCGCATCGAGCGCTGGAAGATGATCCAGCTGGTCGCGGCGGTGGTCACGTGGTCACCTCGGTGTTCGGCGTCTCGGTGGCCGACAGGATCTGGTCTCCGTCGGAGGGCACGGGCAGGGCCGGGCGGCCCTCCTCGCGCAGGGAACGGCCGGTCAGACGCAGGAAGACGTCGTCCAGGGTGGGGCGCTTGACGGAGACCGACTCCAGGGCGACGTCGGCGAGGTCGAGGGCCCGCAGCAGCTCAGGGAGCAGTCGCTGGGCGTGCGCCACGTGGAACTGCACGCCGTCCGGCGTGGTGTCCAGGTCGCAGCCGGGGACCAGCCGCGCGACCACGGTCGCGGCGTCGCTGATCCGGCTGGTCTCCAGGGTGACCACGTCACCGCCGATCCGGCCCTTCAGCGCCTCGGCGGTGTCGGAGGCGATCACCTGGCCGCCGTCGATCACGATGATCCGGTCGCAGAGCAGGTCGGCCTCTTCCAGGTAGTGCGTGGTGAGGAAGACGGTGGTGCCGTGCTCGGTGCGAAGTCTGCGCAGGTGGTCCCAGAGGTTGGCCCGGCTCTGCGGATCCAGGCCGGCGCTCGGCTCGTCCAGGAAGAGTACGGCGGGGTGGTGCACCAGCCCGAGCGCGACGTCCACCCGGCGGCGCTGGCCGCCGGAGAGCTTGGCGACCGGCCGTCCGCTGAAGCCGTCGAGCTCGAACTGGTCGATCAACTCGGCTGTGCGGGCGGCTGACTGACCGGTCGTCATTCCCTGGAGCCGGGCCTGGGTGCGCAGTTCGTCAGCGACCAGGTGCTCGGAGCCGCCGGACGACTGGCCGACGTAGCCGATCGCCCGCCGCACCGCGGCCCGCTCGCGGACCACGTCGTGGCCGGCCACCGAGGCGGTGCCGCCGGTGGGCGTCTGGAGGGTGGTGAGCATGCGTACCGTGGTGGTCTTTCCGGCGCCGTTGGGGCCGAGGAAGCCCACCATCTCCCCCTCGGCCACCTCCAGGTCGATGCCCCGGACGGCGTCCACGGTCCCGTTCCGAACGGCTTCGACCGTGCCGAAGCGGGTCCGGTACGAGTAGCTGAGGCCTTGCGCGCTGATCACAGAGTTCCTCCGGTCCTGAACTGAAACAGGACGCCGCGGGATGAGATCGACGGACAACGGTCAAGCCCTGGGCGGTCCGTCGGCGTCGCCGCACCGGCAGCGGCCGGGCACTGCGCCACTCTTGCCAATTCCGCGTTGCGGAGTCCAGCTCCCGGCCGGGCCGGAGATGCCGTCTGACAGCAACGTGCCAAAGGCGGCGACGTGGATCCGCCGGATTGTCCGGACTTGGCGACGGGGTGGCCCAGCCGGCATTCGCGTCCACGAAAAGAAATCTCGGCGGCGGCATTTTGCTGCCGTTCGATTTCCTTGCCGGGATCTCTCGGCAGGCAGTTAGCTCATGCCCAGCCGCCGGCAGACCGCCGGTCGATCCGAAAGGAACCCGCCATGAGCACCGCTGTGGACTTCGCCGCGTTCGACGTCAACGAGCTGGCCGTCCTGGACGCCAACGACGCCGTCGCGCTGCCCGACATGGGCGCCTCGGTCATCATCATCATCAGCTACACCGAGGACGGCGAGGAGATCCTCACCGAGGACTCACTCAGCATCGACGGAAGTGGCTCGCTCAGCACCTCCTCCTCCTGCTGCTGATCTCCCGCAGCTGACCATCCCCGGCTTCTCGTAGCCGGGTGCCGGCAGAGCCGGTGACACCGTACCGAACGGCCGTCAGCGATCGTGCCGCCGGTTTCACGCCGACCGACCGATTCGTGCATTTCCTGGAGTCGTCATGCGAACTATCGATCCGGGCCTGGCCATACGGGTTTTCGATTATTCGGACAATCCGCGGGAGCTGCTGCGAGAAATCAGCGAGCCCCTGTTGCACCTGAAAGGCTCGCAGCAGCTCCCCGTGGTCCATGTGCGCCGAGGCTGGCTGCACGGCTCACACCTCCTCCTGATCCTCCGCCCTTACGGCGAACGGGCCGTCGACGCGAGCGAGTTCGTCGCCACCGCGACCGCACTGGCCGCCGCCCGCGGCGCGAGCGCCCCGGACCAGGAGACCTACCTGCGCCGCGCGCAGGAACTCGCCCGCTGGGAGAACGTCCGGGACGAGCTGCTTCCCTGTCATCCGCAGGGCACCGTGATCGCCGGACCGCACCGGCCGCGCGCCGATTCCCCGGCGCTCTCCCAGGCCGTCGACCAGATCATGGGACGCTTCCTCGAACCGGCGCTCGGCTCGCTGGCCGTCCCCGAGGCCGACCTGCTGCCGCACCTCGCGCAGGTCCTCGCGCTGCTCGCCCGCACCCACCCGCGCGGCATCAGCGCCGGCGCGCTGCCGTACCGCTCGCACGCCGAGGGTGCCGCCTCGGTCACCGGGAAGCACACCGACCTCAGATCCGCCTTCGCCGCACGCTACCTGAGTGATCGTCAGGTCTTCCTCGATGCCCTCCAGGCACCCGTGCAGAGCGACACCCTGCGGTCCTGGGAACGGGCCATGCAGTACGCCTGGGGAGTGGCCGAGGCCCACACCGCCGGCCAGGCCGTCGACGACCGTGTCCTGCAGGGCGCGGCCGGCGGCGGGGACTGGGAGCACCCGCTCGGCACCCCGGTCCGCAGCGACTTCATCGGCGAGATCCTGGACGGCGGCATGCTGCGCAAGCCCTCCTACCGCCACATCGCGCACCGGATCGTGCTGAACGTCCTCTACGCCGGTCTGACCTGCTTCGGCATCACCCCGATGCAGCGGTACTACCTCTGCTACGGACTGAGCGAGGGGACCGACGAGTTGACCGGTGTGTCGTCCATCGAGCGGGTGCGAGCCTTCAGCAGGGAGCTGGCGTGACCAAGTCCTGGAACCTGGCCGACACACCCATGTACCGGGTGAATCCCACCCCGGGTCTGCGCCTGGGCGGCGACCGGCTCGGTACCGTCCTGCGGGCCCTGTTCACCGCACACCGGGACTGCCGGTCGCTGGCCGACGAGGTCTGCGAGGAGCTCTACCAGCTCGCCGGGGTCGCCGTCGGCCGCGAACGCCACCGCCTGCTGCGGCTCAAGCGCGCCGTCTTCAACGACCGCGCCCCGGACGCCGCCGACCTGCGGGACAGCTGGCAGACGCCGCTCCCGCCGGCCGTCACCGCCTGGCTGGCCGCCAGCGAACGCGGCCAACTCGCCCGTACCGCACTGGAGGCGGGTCTGCCGGGCTTCCTCGCCGAGGAGCGTGAACGGCTCGCCCAGGCGGTCGGCTCCGAGCCCTTCCAGCTTTCGCTGGCCCTCAACTCCCCCCAGGTGCTCGACGCGGCCCAACGCTACCGCGCCTCGCCGGGAGCGCTGACCGCCCGTCAGCGCAAGTCCGAGCGCGGACTGCTCCAGCACCTCGCACGCGCCCTGCTGCGGGTCAGTCCGCTGTCCCGGCTCACCGCCGTCGGCTTCGCCGATTGGTCCGAGGACGGCCGCCGCCTCGACGAGGCCGCCTTCGACCGCCGACGCGCCCACTCCGTACTCACTCCCGACCGGGCGCTCCTCTCCAGCCTGGTCAACGGCATCGCGGCCCCGCCCCGCCCGGGTGAACTCCCCGCCGTCGTCCAGCGCAACGCGATGCTCCGGCGGGAGGGCACCCGCATCCGCTTCCAGCACGTCGCGGGCGGCCGACGGCGCACCCTGGCGGCCGAGCTCAACGAGCAGCTGACCACCGTACTGAAGCTCACCGTCCTCGGCCCGCTGCCGGTCGACCTGCTGACCGCCGAACTCGCCCGCCGGTTCGCGGTTCCCGAGCCGGATGCCGCCCGACTGGTCACCGCCGCCGTCGACGCGCAGATCCTGGTGGCCGCCCCGGTCCTCGACGAGCAGGCCGCCGACCCGCTGCCGCCCGCCGAGAAGCTGCTCGCCGAGCACCACCCGGAGGCAGCCGCGACGGTCGCCGCGGTCGCCGCCGACCTCGACCTGATGGCCCGGGACTCGGTCGGCGGACGCCGGGCCGCCCTCAACAGGATCCGCACCGCCGAGACCGCGCTCAACGAGCTCAGCACCTGCCCCGCCAAGCTCCAGGTCAACGAGGACTACCTGCTGGAACCCGGCGCCGTCTCGCCCGAGGGCTACCGCGCCGCCCTGGTCGACCTCGGCCGGGTGACCGCCTTCCAGAGCCTCTTCGACCGGCATCACGAGATCCGCGCCCTGCTCACCCGGGCCTTCACCGACCGCTTCGGCGCCGGCGCCCGGGTCGACCTGCTCGACCACGCCGACGAACTGGTCACCCTGGTCCGCAGCCGGGAACTCTCGCTCACCCGGGCCGACGCCGAGGAGTGGGGCCCCGCCGACGGTTCGCTGTCCGAGCTGCGCCGCCGGCGCGCCGCCGCCCTCGGCGTCGTCGCCGACCGGCTCCGCGAGGCCGGCGACGACGCCGAGGTCTCGGTGGACCCCGGCCTGCTCGCCTCGCTCGCGGACGGCCTGCCCGAACGCTTCCGGCTCCCCGCCGCGTCGTACGGCCTGCTGGTCCAGCCCGCCGACGGCCGGCTGGTGCTGAACGCCTGCTACACCGGGCACGGCCAGCTGGCCACCCGCTTCCTCGGCGCTCAGGCCGAGCTCGGCAGTGACGTCGCGTCCCGGATCGCCCGCCGGATCCAGCACCGGTTCGGCTCCGACGGCGTCCGGCTGGTCGAGGACCACGGACTGCACCGGGCCAACATCAACCACCGGATGCGGCTGCTGGACGAGACCTTCACTCCGGGGGACTGGCTCGGAGTCACGCTGGCCCACGACCCGGGCGCCGACCGGCTCGGTCTGCTCGACCGGGACGGGCAGCCGATCCGGGTGATGTCGCTGGGCATGAAGTGGGTCGAACTCCAGCCCCCGCCGCTCACCCTGGCCGTCTGGCTGTACGACACGGGCCGGGTCGCCTTCGATCCGATCGGGCAACTGCACACCCAGCGACGCGACCTCGACGGCAGCACCGTCCGCTACCCCCGGCTGGTCGCCGGGGACGTGGTGCTGCAGCGCCGCCGCTGGTACCCGGGGGACGACCTGCCGTCCGTGACGGCCGGCGAGCCGGAGGACGAGGCCGCCCACCTGATCGCCATGACGCGCTGGCGGGCCACTCACGACGTACCCGAGGAGATCGTCATGAAGACCCCGCTCGGCATGCCGGCCGGCCAGAGGCTGTCCGGCGACGCCGCCGCCGCGGCGCTCACCCGCTACCTCAAGACACGCAGCCGGGAGAAGCCCCAGTACCTGGACCTGGGCAGCGCGCTGATGGTGCGGGTGCTGCCGAAGTTCCTGGAACGCCGGAGCGCCGGGTTCTTCGAGGAGGCCCTGCCCGGGGTACGCGGCGGGTTCACGGCCGGCGAGTGGCTGCTGGAGTACGACCTGGTGCACGGCCCGGGGTCCGAGCAGCCGCAGGCCGCGTCCGCCGGGGAGCGCGAGTGAGGGTCAAACTGCGCCCCGGTACGCACTTCGCACCCGTCCGGCAGGGCGTGCACGTCGCCCGGGACGGCGAGTCCTTCGTCCTCTCGGGGCCGCCGACGCTGTACACCGTCCTGGACAGTCGGCTGGCGGAACTCAGCGACGGCACGGACGTCGACGCCCTCGTCGCGGCCTTCGGGAGCGAGTCCGCCCGCCCGGTCCTCGACCGGATCCTGCGCACCCTGGTGGACCGGGACGTCCTGCTCGACCTGGACGCGCTGACCACCCCGGCACCCGACGGGGCCACCGCGGCCCGCTACGCCGAGACGCTCGCCTACCTGGAAGCCCACAGCCCGGACCCCTACGGGGACTTCGCGCGGCTCCGGGGCGCGCGGGTGCGCGTGCTGGGGAGCGGACCCGCCGCCGAGACGGCGGCGCGGTCGCTGCGGCGCCACGGGGTGGCGGACACGGCCGCCTTCTCCGACGGCTCCGAACCGGTGGATCCGGGCTGGGCGGTGCTGATCGCGGATCACGAGCACCCGTCCGGCCCACCCGCGACACTGCCGCCCGGCACCCGGGTGGTCGCCGTGCACGCCGGGGAGCACGTGGCCCTGGTGGCCGAGCTGGACAACGCCACCGGGACGACCGCCTTCGAAGCGGCCGTCCACCGCGCGGCGGCCTGGGTGGCCGGGGACCCCGAGGCCGGTGCGCCGCGCCCGCTCAGCGCGGTCCTGGCCGGAGCGCTGGCGGCCCGCGCCGTCCTGGCCGGCCTCACCGATCTCGACCGGTCCCCCCAGAGGGCCACGGTGATCCACGGCCGTCAGCTCCGGGCCACCCGCATTCCCCTCCCGGACGACCCTGCTGCGCAGGACGGGCCGACCGGTGACGGTGTCCCGGCTGCGGCCGGGCTCCCGTCGGCACCCGCAGGGTCACCCGGGACGTCCGGGGACGGCGAAGGACTCGGCGTCCCCGTGCTGCCGACGGAGGACGTCGATCCGCCGGGGACCGAGGAACTACTGGCGGCCTGGACTCCGCTGACGACCCGTTGGACCGGGCTGGTGCGGCGCGGGCGTGACCTGGACCTGGACCAGCTGCCGTTCTCCCTGGAGACCGTAGAACTGCTCACCGGTCCGGCCCCCGCCCGGGCCGCCGGGTGGGGGCCGGACCGTGCGGCCGCCGGCGTCGGCGCGCTGTTGGCCGCGGCGCGCCGGCTGGCCGGGCCCGATGGCGCCGCCGGGGCGACCGAGGGCCGCTGGCTGCTCGACGGCGTGCTGCGTCAGCTCGGCGCCGAACTGCTGCTCGGCGGTCCGGGCGACCGGCTCGGATGGGACGGACTCGGCAGCGCCGAAGGCCGGACGCTGCTCGGCCTCCTGGAGTCCTGGTTCGGCCGCACGGTGGAACTGACGCATCGCCGGTGTCCGGTGCTCGACTGGTCGTTGGTGACGGTCACGGAGCAGGACGGGACGGTGACCGCGACCGAATGGGGCGAGACCCCGGCCACCGCGACCCGGTCGGCCCTCGCCGCCGCCGTCGCCCGTGCCCAGGCCGACCCCGAGGTACGCGGGCTGCTCGCCGAACAGCCGGTCGGCACCAGCGTGTTGGAGACCTGCTCGGTGACCGCGGTGCGGCTGGCCCTGAGCCGCCTCGGCACCGAACCGGCCGTCCGGGGCCGTACCGTCCGCGCCCGGCGACTGACCCACGACCCGGTCACCGGACAACTCCCGCTCCACTGCGGGCCGGTGCGGCTCTCATGACCGAGGACACCACGGTGGCAAAAACCCCCGGACAGCCGTCGGCGACCGGGCCCCGGATCGGCCCCGGTGCGCCGGGCTCCTGGGACTGGCGGACCTGGGCCGAGCAACTGGACGGCTGCGTGCTGACCGCCCATGGCGAGCTTGATCTGGACTGGGAACACCGGGCGATGGCCGCCGCCCGTGCCACCGGCAAGGATCTGCTGTCCGTCCGGATCGGCGCCGCCGAGATCCAGATCGGACCACGCTGGACCCCGGACGGTGCCCTGGCCTGCCCGGGCTGCGCCGCCGCCGCCGACACCTACCGCCGCTGGGACCCCGAGAAGCGCCCCGAGAGCGACCGGCGCGAACGCGAGCAGGCGGCCGCCCACCGGAGCGAACCCGACGCGCGCACCCCCGCCCCCGGTCGGACGGTCCCCGTGCCGCCGTGGCTGGAGGCGGTGGTCGGTGCGGTGCTCACGGCGGAGGCCGCGCCCGGGCCGGGTGAGCTGGTGGTCGTCTCGCGGACCGGCGTGGTCGCCCGGCACCGGGTGATGCGGACCTTCCGATGCCGCCTGTGCGGGGGCGGCCCGCCGCTGCTGGCCTCGGCCGCCGACGGGCCGCCGGCCCTGCCACGGCCGGTGCCGCGTCCGACCACGGCCGAGGTACCGACCCGGCAGAGTTCGGCGCCCTTCGGGATGGACCCGGACCGGATGCGGGCCGCGTTCGCGGATCCCCGCTTCGGCCCGGTGGTGCGGATCACCCGCTACTCGTCGGGCAGCTTCCCGGTGAGCGAGGTCGACGTACTGGCGGGGACACCGTCCGGTCTCGGCAGGGGGATGCGGTTCCGCGAGGCCGAGGCCGTCGGCATGTACGAGGCGATGGAGCGTCAGGCCGGCTACCCGCACGCGGCGACCGTCGTCCCCGACGTGCCCCACCGGGAGCTCGGTGCTCTCGCGCTCGACCCGGCGACCCTCGGCGGCTACACCGACCGCCAACTCGCCTCCCCGCTGAGCAAGGTGCGGCGGTACACCGAGGACACCCCGCTGGACTGGGTGTGGGCCCGGCCACTGACCGGCGGCGAACCCCGCCTGGTCCCGGCCGAGATCGGCTTCTACCGGTACGGCTACCGCATCAGGGCGGCGGAGGGGGAGAGCCGGCGCGGCGCCTTCCTGGAATCCTCCAGCGGCTGCGCCCTCGGCGGCGGCTTCGAGGAGGCGGCCTTGCACTCGCTGCTCGAACTCGCCGAGCGGGACGCCTTCCTGCAGGCCTGGCACCTCGCCCGCCCGCTGCCCGCCGTCGATCCGGCCACCGTCCGCGACCGCCAGTCGCGGCTGCTGCTCAGGACGGCCGAGAAGCACGGCTACGACGTCCACCTGCTGGTCGCCACCGCCGACATCCCGGTGCCCGCGGTCTGGGCGCTGGCGGTGCGGCGCGACGGGGGTCTGCCGGCCAGCTTCAGCACGGCCGGCTGCCACCCGGATCCCGAGCAGGCGGTGCGCTCGGCGCTGTGGGAGCTGGCCCAGTTGGTGACGGGCGGGCTGAACTGGGATCCGAAGCCGCTGGAGCCGCTGATCGACGACCCCTGGCAGGTGGAGGAGTTGGCGCAGCACTGGCGCCGCTACACGTTCCCCGAACTGCTGCCCCGGGTCGAACGGGTGCTCGGCGGCCCGGTGCTGCCGCTGGCGGACGCCTTCGGCGGCTGGCCGCGGCCGTTGATCCGCGCGGCGGGCGGTGACGTGACCGGCGCGCTGGAGTACGTGCTCGACCTCTACCGGGCGGCCGGGCTCGGCACCGTGCTGGCTGTCGAGCAGTCCACCCCCGATCACTCCGCGCTCGGCATGTCGGTGGTCAAGTGCGTGGTGCCCGGCATCCTGCCGATGTGCTTCGGGCAGGCACACCAACGCCTGTCCGGCCTCGACCGGTTGCTCTCGCGGCTCGACGCGGATCCGGCCGACCTGCCCCTCGACCCCCACCCCTTCCCATGACCGCATCCGCATCCGCATCCGCAGCCACCCGACCCGGTGCGCCGGCCCTGGCCGATGTCCGCCGCTTCGCCTTCCGGCAGGGCCCCGGCAAGGGGCACCTCGGCGAACAGCACCTGGTGGACGACGGGGTCCCCACCACCAGCGCCCTGCCGCCCCGGTGGGCCCGCTCGTCCACCGGCGTGCCGCTGCCGCTCGGCACCCACGAGCTGCTGGCCGCCACCTCGTACCCCGGGCCCTGCGAGCCCGGGACCGTCGCGGCGCCGGCCCCGCGCGACCGGCTCGGGCACCTGCTGACCACCGCCTTCGGCCTGCAGCGCCGCGAGCCCTCGCACCGCTACGCCGACCACCGTTCGGTCGCCTCCGGGCGGGCGAAGTACCCGGTGCACGCCTTCCTCGCCCAGGGGTCGGCGGTCCGCTATCTCGACGTGTACCGGCACGCGCTGGTGGACGTGACGCCGCCCGAGGAAGCGGCCGCGATGACGGGGGACGGGACATCGGTGCTGCTGGCCGCCCGCTACAGCGACCTGCCCGCCGCCTACGGCCGGATGCGGTACGCCGTCACCGAGGTCGAACTCGGGCTCGGCCTGCGGTCGTTGTGCGTGGCGGCGGACCTGCTCGGGGTGGAGGCCCGGCTCGCGCTGGACGGCGGGAGCACCGCCGAGGCCGAGGCCGTGGTCCGCTCGGCCGGTCCCGGCACCTGGTCCGCCCCGCTGGCCGTCCGGCTCGGCGGCCTCGGCCCGGTCGGGCCGAGCACGGTGCTGCCCAGCCCGGCCGGCAGCGAGTCGGACCACCGCGACTCCCTGCTGGAGCCGGACGATCCGTCGGTCCGGGACATGGCCGCCGTCAGTGCCCTGCGTCACGGCCTGCCGTCAGGGCCGCCGCCACCGGCCCGTGGGCTGCCCGAGGACGGCCCGGCCGGCGGCACCGACTGGGCGGAGGTCCTGTGGAACCGCACCTCCGGCCGGATGCCGGACCGGTTGTACGGCTTCGCGCTGCGGCCCGCCGAGGTCTCCGCCGACAGCCTCGCCGATCTGCTGGCGTGGGCCGACCGGCCCCCGCCGGACCGTCTGCTGGCCGAGGTCGCCGACCGGGTCCGACTGAGCGTGGCGCTGCAACGGGTCGGCGGTCTGCCGACCGGCGTCCACCGAGTCGAGGGCAGGGAACTGACGCCCGGTCCGGTCCGGCCCAGGATCATGGCCGCGCTCCAGCCCGGATTCGCCCAGCAGCCCTCGCCGAACACCGACTCCGGGATGCGCCACGCGGCGATGGTCTGGGTCCACTCCGTCGACGTCGACGCGCTGCTCGACGACTTCGGTCCATCGGCCCTCGGCCTGCTCCAGCTGTGCCTGGGCTGGAGCGTGCACGGCCTCTGCCTGGCGGCGGCCGCGCACGGACTGGTCGCCCGCCCGGCGCGCTCCTTCGTCGAGTACCACGTGCAGCCCCTGCTCGGCCTACGCCGCGAGGAGACCCCGGTGTTCATGACCGTCTGCGGGACGTCCCGCTTCACCGAACCGATGCTGGACCTGCGCACATGAGGACACCCGACGCCCAGGGCCGATGGCGCAGCTGGCACCTGCACGCGGACTCGCTGCGACCCGCCGCGCTGGAGAATCTGCTGCTCCGAGCCGTGGTTCCGGTGGTCGAGGAGCACGCGGCCGGTCAGGGGCCGGGCGACCCGCCGCGGCCCTGGTTCTTCATCCGCTACTGGCAGGGCGGTCCGCATCTGCGACTGCGGATCGCCGGCCTGGGCGGTCCGGCGGCCACCCGGATCACCGCAGAGCTGGCCGCCCGGACGGACGCCGTCAACGCCGAGCTGCCGCCCGAGGACCGGATCACCGCCGCCTCGTACCGGCAGGCCGCACGGCCGCTCGCCGACCTCGGCGAGGGCGGTCACGCACTCGACCTCGGCGAGTTGCTGCCGCCGGGTGTCCACCCGGCGGTGTACGAGCCGGAGATCCGGCGCTACGGCGGCCCCGGACAGATGGCGCTCAGCGAGGAGTTGTTCCACGCCTCCAGCGTGGTGGCACTGCGCGCCTGCCGGGCCCGCCCGGGACACGGCCGCAACGTCGCGGACGGGCTGGAGGCGATGGCCGCGACCCTGTCGGCCTGGCCCGGCGACCGGCCGGCACTGCTGCGCGCGGTGCGGGACGGCTGGGCGGAGTGGTCCGGCCGGCCGGGCCGGGGAGAAGCCGCCGAACGCATCGCCCGCGGCGTCGCCGAGCAGGCCGACCGGCTGCGAGCGAGCGCGGGGGCACTGGCCGCCCTGGCCGACGGCGCCCCGTCCCGCTGGAGCGCCTGGACGACCAGGCTCCGGCCGGCCGCCGAACTGTGGACCGAGTCCCACGGCACCCCCGGCGCCGGCCGGATCCTCGGCTCCCAACTCCACATGACCCAGAACCGGCTGGGCGTCGGCGTGGGCCGCGAGGGAATGATGGCCGCGATCCTGCTGGACCTCCTCCAGCAGCACGGCGGTGCGTCGTGACGCAACGTCGCCCGAGTGGGCGTACGGTGATCGAACTCGTCGACGTACACAAGTACTTCGGCGAGGTCACGGCGGTCAACGGCCTGAACCTGCGGGTCGAGGCCGGCGAGGTGGTCGCCTTCCTCGGGCCGAACGGCGCGGGCAAGTCCACCACCATCGACCTGCTGCTGGGCCTGGCCAGGCCCGACTCGGGCACCGTCCGGGTCTGCGGCCGCCTCCCCGTGGACGCGGTCCGGCACGGCCTGGTGGCCGCCGCGCTGCAGAGCGGCGGCCTGCTGCGCGACTTCACGGTCGCCGAGACCGTCCGGTACGTCTCCTCCGTGTACCCGACGGCCAGACCGGTCGACCAGGTGCTGGAAGTGGCCGGGCTGACGTCGATCGCCGGACGACGGGTCGGCAAGTGTTCCGGCGGCGAGCAGCAACGGCTCCGCTTCGCGCTGGCCCTGCTGCCGGAACCGCAGTTGCTGGTTCTCGACGAGCCGACCACCGGTATGGACGTCGAGGCCCGGCAGGACTTCTGGAAGGCGGTCCGCCGCGACGCGGAACGCGGCCGGGCCGTGCTGTTCGCCACCCACTACCTCGACGAGGCCGATGCACACGCCGACCGGATCGTGGTCGTACGGGAAGGCGCCGTGGTGGCCGACGGCCCGGCGGCGAAGATCAAGAACCTGGCGACCGGCCGCCAGATCCGGGTGCTCTGGCCCGGAGCCGAGCCGGCGACCGTCCGAGCCCTGTCCGGCGTGGACTCCGCGGAGGTGCACGGCGATTCGGTCATGCTGCGCACCCGCGACTCCGACCGGGTCGCCCGCCATCTGCTGAACCACACCGCCGCCCGAGACCTGGAGATCACCGCCACCCTGGAGTCGGCCTTCGTGGCACTGACCGGCCGCGGCTCCTCCCGGTCGCCCGCCGGCGCCACCGAGCCCGGCCCCGAGGAGCGCGGATGACCCCCGCCACGGCCGACCCCGAGGCCCCCGCCCGCCCGCCGTACGGCGGATTCAACACCGTGGCCCTGCGACTGGAGGCGCGACGGGTGCTGCGCAACCGGCGCACCCTGGTCTTCGCCCTGGGAATGCCCGCACTGTTCTTCCTCTCCTTCGGCCTGCCGCAGGCCGGACAGGCCGCAGGAGAGACGGGGGTGCGCCAGCTCACCATGATCAACATGGCGGTCTACGGCTCGATGCTCGCCGCCACCTCCTGCGGCGCCGCCGTCGCGATCGAGCGAAGCCTCGGCTGGACCAGGCAACTGCGCATCACGCCGCTGCTCCCGCTCGCCCACCTCGCGATCAAGGTGCTGACCGCGATGCTGCTCGGACTGCTGTCGGTGGCCGTGGAGTTCGCCCTCGGCGCGGCCTCCGGAGTGCGGGCCCCGCTGCGGGTCTGGCTGCTCTCCGGCCTGATCGCCTGGCTCGGCTCCTCGGTCTTCGCCGCCCTCGGCCTCTTCGCGGGATTCGTGCTGCCCTCCGAGAACGTCATGCAGTTCGTCGGCCCCGCACTGGCACTGCTCGCCCTGTGCGGCGGCCTGTTCGTCCCGCTGCCCTTCCTGCCGGAGTCGGTCCGCTCCTTTGCCGAGTTCACCCCCGGCTACGGAGTCGGCCAACTCGCCCGCTTCCCCCTCACCGGCGGCCCGGTCGGCGGGGCACTGGCCAACCTCACGGTCTGGGCGACGGTCTTCCTCGCGGGAGCCGCCTGGCTGTACCGCCGCGACCCGGCCCGGTAGCCGGCCGGCGGCACGGTCGGACGCGGCCGGGCCGGCCCGCCCACTGCCATCGGCCGCACGGTCGCCGGCTTGTCCGGGCTTGACCCGGTCGGGACCTGCGGTCATCGGCCGGCAGAGGGCGGAGAGTGCGCGCATCAATAAACCGCACGGCGCAACTCGACCGGGTCAAGGTGCGCTTCACCCCGGTCAAGTGCGCCGGTCCCCAACTGGTCCCCAGAGCACAGACACCAAGGCGGCACGTGGACGTCCCGGGTGATGGGTGCCGCTTCGGCGATTCCGAACGCGTGGAAGAGTTCATCCGCCAGCACCGACGCTGTCTGTACGATTCCGGTGCCGCCGTCGGCGAGGTCGTCCAGCAGTGCTGCCGCCCGACTATCGGCGTAGGCGCAGAACTGTGTGCTGAGTGCCACTCGCCAGCCGCCGGCGGGACTGACGTCGTCGATACGGAACGGCATCAGCGGGCGCATGTTCGGCGTGGGCGGGATCCGGACGTGCGTGCCGCGGACTTCGATGCATCGGCCGCGCGCCGGCTGCACGCGCTCACCGAGGAGTTCCTGGCCCGGCGCCGAGGGTCAGTCGGCGGCGTAGGCCCGCAGGAAGGTGTCGACGGCAGCCTCGGCCAGCGCGCGCATCTCGGCCATGGTCACTTTGCGGGTGCCCAGCCGGGAGCGGGTCTCGAGCGGGCCGGTGATGAGGGCGAGCAGTTGCTCGGCCGCCAGGGCGGGGTCACAGGGGCGCAGGTGCCCGGAGAGGGTGAGCCGGGCGAGCCGGTCGGCCATCGCCTCGGCGATGCGCACGGACGTACAGCCCTGGACCACCGTGATGAGGTCGGGGAAGCGGGCCACCTGGGCGTAGGTCAGCCAGCGCAAGGAGCGGGAGCGGCGGTCGCAACAGGAGCGGACGAGTTGGTAGGCGACGCCGTCGAGCGTCACCCGCAGGTCGTCCCCGGGTGTGCGCATGCGGTCCAGGACGGCGATGTTGCCGTCCATGACGGCGTGCGCGGCGGCCGTGAGGGTGGCCCTGAAGAGGGTCTCCTTGTCGGTGAAGTGGTTGTAGACCGTCGGCTTGGCCACACCCGCCCGCTCGGCGATCTCCTGCACCAGCGCCTGGACATAGCCGTGCTCGGCGAAGACGTCGAAGGCCGCGTCGAGGATGGCCTGCCGCTTGTCGATGCGCCCGCGCGGGGCCGTCCGTGCTGCCGTTTCCGCTGCTGATGCCATGCGCCCAGCGTATCCGGCGAGGGCCGGAACTGTACCAACTGTTTCAGTCTCCTGAACCAGCATGTTTCTATCCCGATGAGATTGGTAAATTGAACTCGCTGGTTCACTATTGAACCCGCAGGTTCAGTTGCAGCGACTCCGTCGGGAGACGAGATGACCACCCCTCAGGAAGACAAACTCGACCCGGCCTTACGGCGGTTGATCGGCGTGATCCTCATCGGCGGGATCATGGGCATCCTCGACGGCTCCATGACCGCCGTGGCCGTAGACACTCTCTCCACCCGCTTCGACGCCTCACTGAGCACCACCGGCTGGGTCTCGACCGGCTATCTGCTGGCGCTCACCGTCACCATCCCCGTCACCGCGTGGGCCGTGGAGCGGGTCGGCGGCAGGCGGCTGTGGCTGTCCGGCCTGGTGCTCTTCATGGCCGGCTCGATCGCCTCGGGGCTCGCCTGGGACATCGACAGCCTGATCCTCTTCCGCGTCGCGCAGGGCGTCGGCGCCGGGATCCTCGATCCGCTGATGCTCACGCTGCTCGCCCGTGCGGCCGGCCCCACGCAGGTCGGACGGGTGATGGGCGTGATGGGCATCGTCGGCTCCACCGGGCCCGTGCTCGGGCCGATCGTCGGCGGGGTCATCCTGCAAGGCCTCGACTGGCGCTGGATGTTCTTCGTCAACGTGCCGATCGTGGTCGTCGCCTTCGTCCTGGCCCGGCGTACCCTGCCGGCCGAATCGCCGGAGGCTCGCGGTGCCGTCGACCGGCTCGACATCCTGGGCGTCGCGCTGATCGGCCCCGGCGTCGCCTCCGGCGTGCTCGCGCTGTCGGAGGTGGCCCAGCGCGGCTCCTTCGCCACCTGGCAGGTGCTGCTGCCGCTGGCCCTCGCCGTCGCCCTGCTCGCAGGGTACGCCGCTCACGCGCTGCGCGCCCGCCGGACGCCGCCGCTGATCGACCTGCGGCTGTTCACCCGGCGCAGCTTCACCGCGAGCGTCGTCGCGGCGGCCGTGCTGGGGCTCGCCACCTTCGCGAGCATCTTCGTGATCCCGCTCTACTACCAACAGGTGCGCGGCTACGGCGTGTTCGAGTCCGGGCTGCGGCTGGCGCCCTTCGGCGTGGGCTCCGCGCTGGTGATGCCGCTCGCCGGGCGGCTGTCCGACCGGTGGGGCTCGCGCAACCTGGCCCTCACCGGCGCGGCCGTCGCCCTGCTCAGCTCGCTGGCGTTCAGCCGTTTCGACGCGCAGACCGGCGGACTCTGGCCGCTGCTGGCCGCGTTCACCCTGGGCATCGGCACCGGTTCGGCCGGGGCACCGGTGATCGGATCGGTCTACCGGACGCTGCCCGGACATCTCGTCCCGCAGGGCAGCTCCGTGCTCTACATGCTGAACCAGCTGGGCGCGTCGATCGGCATCGCGGTGGTCGCGCTGCTGATGCAGAACGCCGGTGACGATCCCCGGTCCGGTTTCCACCTCGCCTACCTCGCCGTGGCGGTGGGACTGCTCGTCATGCTCGTCGCCAGTCTGTTCATCCCCGGACGCGTCGTCGCGACCGCGGAGCAGCCGGCCGTGGAGCCGGAGGCGGAACGGCCCGCCGTGCGCGCCGGGTCCCAGGAGAACGTCAACTGATAGTGGAGGAAAGGAAGTCGTGAAAGAGGTGATGGCCTTGTCCGAGCAGTGGATGTCCGAGCAGTGGATCGACATCCTGCTGGCTCCGGAGCGCGACCGGCTGACCGTGGCGGAGGTCTGTCGCCGCCACGGCATCTCCCGCAAGACGTTCTACGTCTACCTCGCCCGTTTCCGCACCGAGGGAGCCGACGGGCTCGCACCGCGCTCACGGCGGCCCAAGAACTCCCCGGCCCGTACGGCGGGTGAGATCGAGTCGCTCGTCGTGCAGATCCGCGACGCGCAGCCGCGGTGGGGAGCCCGCCGCATCCACAACGAACTGGTGCGGCGCGCCGTGGTCGGTGTACCGGCCGTGTCCACCGTGCACGCCATCCTGCGCCGGCGCGGGCGGCTGCCCGAGAAGGTGACCGGCTGAGGAACACACGGGGGCGGGGCATCCCCAGGGACGCCCCGCCCCCCGTCGTACGGTCGTCCGCTACCAGGTCACCGGCAGCCGGGCCACCCCGAAGACCAGCGCGTCGTCGCGGTACTCGACGGCGTCGAAGTCCACGGCGAGACGCAGTCCGGGCAGGCGGCGCAGCAGGGCCGGCAGCGCGATCTGCAGTTCCAGCCGGGCGAGTTGCTGCCCGATGCGCTGATGGGCGCCGAACCCGAACGCCAGATGGGCCACCGTCTTGCGCCGCACGTCGAGCCGGCCGGGCTCGTCGGCCACCAAGCCGGTGTCGTGGTGGGCGGCGAGTGTCGAGAGCAGGACCCGCTCCCCCGCCTTGACCGGCCGCCCCCCGAGTTCGAGGTCGCTGTCGGCCTGGCGGACCAGGGGCGGGGCCACCGCCAGCAGCCGCAGCAGTTCCTCGACGGCGCCGGTCGCGGCGCTCTCGTCGTCGCGGACGACGGCGAGCTGATCGGGGTCCCGCAGCAGCGCCAGCGTGCTCAGCCCGATCATGCTGGACACGGTCTCGTGGCCGGCGACCAGGATGCTGTTGCCCATGCCGATCAGCTCGTCGTCGCTGAGCTCGCCGCCGTGCCTGCGGATCAGGTCACCGAGGATGTCGTCACCGGGCTCGGCGCGCTGACGGCGTACCAGGTCCCCCATGTAGGCGGCCATCGCGGCGAAGTTCTCCAACTGGGTCTGGAGCGAGTTGGCGACGTCGGTACCGATGGCGCTGCGACGCTGGATGCCGTCACGGTCCTCGACGGGGACACCGAGCAGTTCGCAGATGACGAGCAGCGGCACCGGCCCCGCGAACCTCTCGATCAGGTCGGCGCCGGGACCGGCCTGTTCGAGGGCGTCGAGGCGGTCGTCGACGACACGCCGGATCGCAGGTGCCAGGGAGCGCACCCGTTTGACGGTGAACGCCCCGGAGAGCATGCGCCGGTAGTGGGTGTGCTCGTCGCCGTCGTAGTTGAGCAGGATGCCGGGCTGGTTCATCACGGTGCGCGGGCCGGTGCGGTCGAAGGCGAAACCGGCCTCGTAGCGCGGGTCGGCGAGCACCTGACGCACCTCGTCGGGCCGGGTCACCAGCACGGCGTCGAACTCCCCCAGTTGCGGGTTGGACGTGCGTACCCGCGGCAGTTCGGGGTCGTCGCGCAATCGTTCGAGCACCGGGTGGGGACGGAACGGGCAGCGGTCGGGACGCCGGTTGTGGGGCATGGGCGCGGCGGCGGTCATGACTCTCCTGTCAACGAGGGGAAGGCACGGTTTCGGAGGCGGTGAGCAGGGCTCGCGCGGTGCGGACGCGGCCGGGGCTGTTCCATCCCACGACGCCGACGAGCCGGCCCTCGGCCTCGACATGGGCGACGAACGCGCGGTCCGGGACGGAGCCCTCGACGACCCGCACCACAGCCCCGACAGGCACCGACCCGTGGACCTGGATCCGTGTCCCGAACTGATCGGACCAGACGTACGGCACGGGCCGGTAGGCGTCGCCGACGGCACCGAGGATCCGGGCTGCCACGAACAGACCCTGTTCGGTGGCGTTCGTACGGTTCTCCAGACGCACCCCGCGCGCGCCGCCCGCACCGCCGGAGCCGAAGCGGGCGACATCGCCGACCGCGTACACGTCGGTGGCCGCGCGGCAGCGGGCGTCGCAGACCACGCCGTCGTCGAGGGCGAGCGCGCTGTCGGCCAGCCAGTCCGTGGCGGGCCGTTGGCCGACCGCGACCACGACGACGTCGGCGCTCAGCACCGTGCCGGGCCCGGTGCGCACGCCGACGACCCGGCCTGCATCTCCGACCAGGCCGGTCACCACGGTCGAGGTGAGCAGACGCACGCCGTGCTCGACGTGCAACCGGGCGATTTCCGCGCCGAGTTGCGGGCCGAGCAGGCGCAGCATGGGCCCGGCGGCCGGCTCCACCACGGTCACCTCGCACCCCAGGCCGCGGGCGGTGGCCGCGATCTCGCAGCCCAGCACCCCAGCGCCGACGACCACGACCTGGCGGGCCGTCAGCAGGTCGGCGCGCAGCCGTTCGCTGTCACCGAGGGTCCGCAGGGTGTGCACCCCGGCAAGGTCCGAACCGCCCGGCAGACGCTTGGCCTGCAGGCCGGTGGCCACCACGAGGGTGCGGTAGCCGAGCACCTGGCCGTCGCGCAGCGTGACGCGGTGTCCCGGTACGTCGAGGGCGACTGCGGCAGTGCCCAGACGCGCGTCGACGTCCAGCGCGTCGAGCTCGGCCGGGGTGCGCAGCCGGGCGCGCTCGGCCGGCCAGCGGCCGTCGAGGATGTGCTTGGACAACGGCGGGCGGTCGTAGGGGAGTTCCGGCTCGGCGTCGACGAGGGCGAGCGAACCGGTGAACCCGCGCCGGCGCAGGCCCTCCGCCACCGTGAGCCCGCCCGCCGACGCGCCGACGATCGCCACGTCCGTGGTCACGACGGTGTCCGCACCACGCGGATGACCGCGGCGGGGCACAGCAGTGCCGCCTCGTGGGCGTGGTATTGCGGTCCCGCGGGAATGCGAACGCGCCGCCCTCCGGCAGGAGGACGGCGCGTCATGGTGCGGTTCGACGGTTACGAGGGTGGGGCCCCGAGCGCGGAATGCAGTTCCCGCCGGCCGGAGACACCGAGTTTCCGGTAGACGCTCGACAGGTGGAACTCCACCGTGCGCACAGCGAGGAAGAGGGTTTCCGCGATCTGGCGGTTGCTGTATCCGGCGCGGGCCAGTTCGCTGATGCGCAGTTCCTGACCGGTCAGGTCGGGCAGGTCGCGGCGTTCCAGGGCGGCCCTCAACCGGTCGCGCCACAGGCCGTTGCGGCTGTCCCGGGCGACCGCGCACGCCGCTTCCAGCCGTGCGCGGGCCCCGGTGGGATCGCCGCGTTCGGCCTGTAGGACGGCGAGGTCGTGGAGGGCGTGGACGAGCTCACCGCGCGCATGCGCCAGGTCCAGGAGTTCCACCGCCTCCTCCAGCAGGGCCACCGAGGAGTCGTCCCGGCCGACGACGGCCACGGCGTGCAGGGCGAGACCGATGCCGCGGGGGGGGCGCCCCAGGTGCGTGCCGCGGTCAGCTCGTCGGTGGCCAGCGCGAGCGCCAGGTCGTGGCGCCGGGTGGCGAGCGCGGCGAAGGCGGCCCGTGAACGCCAGGGGACGACGGCCGGGTTGGACACGCTCTGTGCGATCAGGACGCGTCCGCAGTAGACGAAGTCGTCGAGCGCCGGCTGGAACCGGCCGGTCGCCATGTGCAGCGCTCCGCGGGCGTTCAGGACGTACGCCACGTCGGGCAGGTTCGGGTCGAGCCGGCCTGCCAGTTCGTGCGCGAGGAGCACCTTGTGGGCAGCGCCCGTGTCACCTTCGAGGACGTGGGCCTCGACCAGCCAGGCGGCGGCGAGCCGGGTCAGGGCCTTCGGCAGACCCCGGGCCAGGGCCTCGCGTAGCAGGGCCGCGGACTTGACGCCGTCGCCCGCCAGCAGGCTGACGCGCGCCCGCATCAGTGTCAGCAGTTGCTCGTGCCGCGGGGAGCCCAGCCAACGGGCGTCCATGGCCAGCTGGCGGCACTCGGAGTGGGCGGAGACCAGGTCTCCGGTGTACAGCAGGGTCAGGATCGCCAGCCACATGCAGTACGGGTGGCCGCGTTTTTCCCGGGTGCCCAGGATCATCTCGACCTGCTCGTGGACGAGGGCGCGGCGTACCCCCAGGTTGGCCAGTTCGAGGCTGTGCAGCGACAGGCAGACCTCGTCGGGCGGTATCCGCTCGTCGTCTTCCGCGTCCAGGCGTCCGGGGATGTGGACGGCGGAACCCTCCCGGAAGGGCCCCGTACCGCTCCCCGGCCGGCCGGTCGCATGTGCCGTCTCGGTCATCGTCTTCCCCTCGGCTCGGCATGGTGGAGGTCCGCCGGGGCCGTGCCAGTCCGTATCGGAATGCTGATGGAGCGCTGATGCGACGGGGCCGGGACGCCCGGGCCTCGCCGGGGTGCGGGCGGGGCCGGGGTCGCGATGGACAGTGGCGCGCGGGGCGATCACCGGCTCGTGGGGGGGGTCCCGCCGGGCTCACGTCCGGACGGCGTTGTCCGGGGCACCTGGTCGGGCTCGGGGTGGGCTCGGGTAGGGCACAGCATCGGAGAGGACAGGCTCTCGGCAAGACCGATTCGACCGTACACGGCGAACATTGCTGCTATGTCAAATGAATGTTCGACCGTCATCCTGAGCACCGGAATGCCCGGCCCTTGGCCCGGACGCCTGCTGTTGAAACGTGAAGGTCGCCACAGGGGGGCCGGAAACGGACGCCCTAATTCCGCACCTCGAGGAGAAAGGGCGAACCGCTCCGGAAAAGCGTCACCGATGTCGCCGTACAGCCGTTGTCGACGTACCCGCACGCATGTCACCGATGTGCCCGAATAAGCGTCACCGGTGTGCGCGAATAACTGTCACCGATGTATCTGAATACACGTCACTCACGTCTCCGAACAATGTCACCGATGTACCGGAACAAACGTCACCGATGTTCCCGAACAAATCCGCCGGTATTCCGTCACGCCGGCCCGGTGCCGGCCGCGACGAGTCCCGCGACCGGCGCCACATGGCGGCGGCTGATCAGCCAGCGGCCGTCCTCCAGCTCGAAGTCGTCCTCCACCAGCCCGACCACGGTCCAGTCCGCCGGACGGTGCCGCCCGTCAGCCGTGCGGGTGGCGCTCCAGTGCCACACCGTGGCGTAAGCCTGCAGGTGAGGCATGCCGTCGGTCCACTCGATCAGCGTCTGCCCCAGGACATGCGCGACCGTGGGCTCACGCCGGAAGGCCCGGCCGGCGGACATGAAGGTCGCGAACTCGTCCCGCCCGTGGAAGCGCTGGATCGGGCCGGGCATCACGTCGTACTCGATCAGCGCGTCCTTGGTGAAAACGTCCACGAGCTGCTCGTACCGGCCCGTGTCCACCAGCCGGAAGAAATTGTAAAAGGTCCGGTAGATCTCCCGCTCCGCCTCGATGGTGGCCAGGATATCGTCGTTCGGGGAGGCCATGGCTTTCCTTTCCGGCCGCTGGTCGGTTTTCCGTTCATGATGCCACGGACTTTCCCACCCACCGAAACAGGCCATTGACGGCCCTTGCCGCACCTGGTTACGGTACGCCCGTTATCGGGTTTCACCACGGCCCGGTCCGCACAGGGGGAGGAAAGCAGCCATGCACGTCGCGCTTTCCTCCGTTCGTGCCACCGCGTTCGACGCTGTGCCCACCCCGGCCGAGACCTTGCTGTCGTCGCGCCGCCACATCGATCTGCAGCGTGTGAACAGCGCGGTGTGTCCCACCGCCTGAATTCCGTAACTGTCCGGCGCCGGCGCGACAACGCCCCCGGCGGGCCGCTCCCCCACACGGCTCCCAGGACCCTCGCCCGCCGCGCGCCTTCCCCGCCCTTCCCCGGCTCGATTTCCGCAGGAGACACCACCCGTGAACAA
Organism: Streptomyces sp. NBC_00328; assembly: GCF_036139655.1. Classification (NCBI taxonomy): domain Bacteria; kingdom Bacillati; phylum Actinomycetota; class Actinomycetes; order Kitasatosporales; family Streptomycetaceae; genus Streptomyces; species Streptomyces sp. NBC_00328. The sequence continues at coordinate 8,353,918 of NZ_CP108013.1, read as the reverse complement.
GGATCGCCCGAGTCCGTCCCGCTCGGCCTCGTCGCTCGCCCTGATGCTCACCCTCGTCGCGACCTCGAGCGCCTGTGGGGGCGCCGCCTCGGGCAGTTCGGACGCGGACAACGGCTCACCCGTGTCCGGCGGCACGCTGTCCTTCGCCGTCGCCACCGACGCCGGATGCCTCGACCCGCAGCAGGTCGGCAGCAGCGACACCCTCTACGCGCTGCGCCAGACCGTCGACTCCCTCACCGACCAGGATCCCTCCTCGGGCCGCATCGTGCCGTGGCTGGCCCGTAGTTGGGAGGTGGGAGACGGCGCCAGGTCCTTCACCTTCCATCTGCGCTCCGGGGCGACGTTCAGCGACGGCAAACCCGTCGACGCCGAGGCGGTCAAGAAGAACTTCGACGCGATCGGAAAGCTGGGCGGCCTCGCGATCCTGGCGCAGGGCTACCTCAACGGCTACCGCGGTACGCAGGTCGTCGACGAACTGACCGCCAAGGTCACCTTCGACCAGCCCAACGCCCAGTTCCTCCAGGCCACGTCCACTCCGGGGCTAGGCCTGGTCTCCCCCGCCGACATCGCACGCACCCCCGCAGAGCGCTGCGCCGACGGCGTGCACGGCTCCGGTCCCTTCACCGTCGCCGCGTACCGGCAGAACGAGTCCCTCACGCTGAAGAAGCGCAAGGGGTACAGGTGGGGCTCAACCGCCTGGAAGAAGAAGGGCGAGGCCTACCTCGACGCCGTGAAGTTCACCGTGGTCGCCGAGTCCGGAGTACGGGCCGGCAGCCTCGGCTCCGGACAGGTCGACGCGATCGGCGGGGTGCGCCGCCAGGACGAGGGCGTGCTGCGCCGCGGCGACGCTCGCGTCGTGCGGCGGGCCAACCCCGGCGTGGTGTTCAACCTCGGCTTCAACAACGCGCGTCCGCTCACCCGCGACGCCCGCGTACGGCAGGCGGCGCAGGCCGCGATCAACCGCGCGGAGATCGCCTCGGCCGTCTTCCCCGGCGGCACCCGGCCCGCCGCCAGCGTCCTGTCCCGCACCACCCCCGGCTACACCGACCTGTCCGAGGAACTCGCCTTCGACCGGAAGAAGGCCACATCCCTGTTGGCCGAGGCCGGTTGGACCAAGGGCAAGGACGGGATCCACCGCAAGGGCGGGACGAAACTGAGCCTGACCGTGGTGACCTTCAGCAACGCCGGCGCCTACCAGTCCGCGCTCGAGCTCGTCCAGCAGCAGCTCAAGGACGTCGGCATCGAGCTGGTGATCAAGCAGCTCCAGGTCACCCAGTTCCCCCAGACCCTGAAGACCGGAGACTACGACGCCCTCTGGGGCGGCGACCTCACCCGGGCCGACCCCGACGCGCTGCGGACCCTCTACTCGACACACCAGGTCAACTCCTACCGCCTGCCCGCGGGCGAACTCGACACCCTCCTCGACCGGCAGGCGGCCACCACCGACACCGCCGGGCGAGACGAACTGGTCGCCCGCGCCCAGCAGTTGGTCGTGCAGAACGCATACGTCCTGCCCATCGTGGATCAGGAGGCACTGTTCGGCGTCTCCGAACGCGTCCACGACCTGACTCCCGGGGCATCGGGCGGCGTACGGCTGCACGACACCTGGAAGAGCTGACGGCCGACTGCGGCGAGTGCGAGGGACGATGATGCGACGGTATGTGCTGTGGCGGCTCGTGCAGGCCGCCGGTGTGCTGTGGGCGGCCTACACGCTGGCCTTCCTGCTGCTCGATCTCCTGCCGGGCGACCCGGTCGCCGCGATGGCCGGCGCCGGGCTGAACTCCACCCAGGTCACCCCCGAGCGGCTGGCCGAGCTGCGCGCGGAGTACGGCTTCGACCGGCCGCTCCTCGTGCGGTACGCGGCCTCTCTCGGGCAGGCCCTGCACGGAGAGTTGGGCGATTCCGTCGCCACCGGGCGTCCGGTGGCCGACACCATCGCCGACGCGCTGCCCGCGACACTGCAACTGACCGCCGTCGCCCTGCCGCTGGCCGTTCTGCTCGGCGGCACACTGGCGCTGGCGGCGACCGCCACCCGGCGGCGCTGGCTGCGGCAACTGCTGCTGTCGCTCCCGGCGGTCGGCATCTCCCTGCCCGCCTTCTGGGTCGGTCTGATGCTCGTCCAGCTGTTCTCCTTCCGCCTGCGGCTCTTCCCGGCGTTCGGCGACGACACGGCCGCCGGGCTGGTGTTGCCCGCGGTGACGCTGGCGCTGCCGGCCTCGGTGCTGGTGGCACAGGTGCTGTCCAAGAGCCTGCTCGCCGTGCTCGACGAGCCGTACGTGCAGACCGCGCGGGCCAAGGGAGCGGGCCGTGCCCGGGTGCAGCTGCGGCACGCCCTGCGCAACGCCTCGCTGCCCGCCCTCACCGTGGTCGGCCTTCTCGCCGGGCAGCTGACGGCCAACGCCGTCGTCGTGGAGAACGTCTTCTCCCGCAACGGCCTCGGGCGGATCACCACGCAGGCGGTGACCGTGCAGGACATTCCGGTGGTGCAGGGCGTGGTGGTGTTCGGCGCGCTGGTCTTCGTCCTCATCAACTTCCTGGTCGACCTGGCGTATCCGCTGCTCGACCACCGCATCGTGACCTCCGGCCGAAGGAGCCCCGCGTGACCGAGGCGCTGACCACCGACCCGCAGGCCGGAGCGGATCTCCCGGGCCCCGCGATCCCGGCATCGCCCGCGGTCCCCCGCCGCACCCGTGGCCGTCTGCTGCGCTTCCTGCTGCGCCGCCCCGGTCTCGTCCTCTCGCTGCTGCTCGTGGCCGCCGTCCTGCTCGCCGCGTTCTGGCCCGGCCTGTTCACCGACCGCGACCCGCTGCGGGGCACCGCCACCGAGATCCTCCGACCACCGGGCGCGCGACACTGGTTCGGCACCGACCAGCTGGGCCGCGACATGTACGCGCGGGTGGTGCACGGCGCGGCGCTGTCGCTCAAGGCCACCCTGATCGCCGTGGCCGTGGCCTTCCTGGTGGGCGGCGGCCTCGGACTCGTGGCGGGTTTCGCGGGCGGCTGGATCGAGGCCGCCTTGATGCGGCTCGTGGACGTCCTCCTCGCCGTCCCCGGCCTGTTCCTGTCGCTGGCGGTGCTGACCGCGCTCGGCCGGGGCACGGTCCACGTGGCACTCGCCGTCGGTCTCGCCGGCATCGCGGGCTTCGCTCGGGTCATGCGGGCCGAAGTGCTGAGGGTGCGGCACACCGCGTACGTGGAGGCGGCCCGCCTGTCCGGCTCCCGCTGGTACGCCGTCCTGGGCCGGCACGTCCTGCCCAACGCGGTGGGACCCGTGCTGGTCCTGGCGACCCTCGACCTGGGCACAGCCGTGCTGTCGGTGTCGGCCCTGAGCTTCCTCGGCTTCGGTGCACCGCCCCCTGTCCCCGAGTGGGGCACGCTGATCGCCGACGGCCGCGACTACCTGGCCGACGCCTGGTGGGTGGCGACGCTCGCGGGCCTGACCGTCGCGGCCCTCGTCCTCGCGGTCAACCGCATCTCCCGCGCGCTGGACGGCGAATGGGCGGCCCAGCGATGACACCGACCCCGCTGCTGTCCCTGCGCGGCCTGCACGTCTCCTACTCCCCCCGGAGCGGCCCCGTGCACGCCGTACGCGGCGTCGACCTCGACATCGCGCCGGGCGAGATCGTCGCCCTCGTCGGGGAGTCCGGATCCGGCAAGAGCACCACCGCGCACGCGGTCACCGGTCTGCTGCCTCCCGGCGGCAGGATCGACGCCGGCCAGATCCTGTTCTCGGGACAGGATCTCGCCACCCTGTCCGAGAAGAAACTGCGGGCCGTCCGCGGGACCCGCATCGGACTGGTCCCGCAGGACCCGGCCGTCTCCCTCAACCCGGTCCAGCGCATCGGCACCCAGGTCGCCGAGGTCCTGCGCATCCACCGCCTGGCCACCCGGCGCGCCGCGCGCGAGCGGACCCTGGAACTGCTCGCCCGAGCCGGGCTGCCCGACCCGCACACCCAGGCCGACCGCTACCCGCACGAGCTGTCCGGCGGGATGCGGCAGCGCGCGCTGATCGCCGTCGCCCTGGCGGGTGAACCACGGCTGATCATCGCCGACGAGCCCACCAGCGCCCTGGACGTCACCGTGCAGAAAGGCATCCTCGACCACCTCCAGACGCTCGCCCGCACGTCCGGCACCGCCGTCCTGCTCGTCACCCACGATCTGGGCGTCGCCGCCGACCGGGCGGCCCGGATCGCCGTCATGTCCGAGGGCGTGATCGTCGAATGCGCACCGGCCGCCCGCCTGTTCGACGCCCCGAACGCGCCCTACACGCGCCATCTCCTGCACAGCGCACCGCGGTTGGACGCCCCGCCGATCGCCCCGCCGCCAGCCCGCGACCGACCCCCGATCCTGGAGGCCGAGCACCTCACCAAGGACTTCCCGCTCCCCCGCTCAGCGGGCGGCGAGCGCACCCTGCGCGCGGTCGACGACGTCGGCATCACCGTGCATCGCGGCGAGACGGTCGCCCTGGTCGGCGAGTCAGGCTCCGGCAAGTCCACGACGGCCCGGCTGATCCTGCGTCTGACGCCCCCGACCGCGGGCCGGATCCTCCTGGACGGCGAGGATCTCACCGACGCCCGGGGCGCCCGGCTGCGTACGCTGCGCCGCCGAGTCCAGTTCGTGTACCAGAACCCCTACGGCTCCCTGGACCCGCGTCTGACGGTCGGTGACATCGTCGGTGAACCCCTGCGCGCCTTCCGGGTGGGCGACAGGGCCGGTCGGGCGGCCCGCGTGGCCGGGCTGTTGGACCGGGTGGCGCTGCCCGCGTCGGCGCTGCGGCGCAGGCCCGCCGAACTGTCCGGCGGCCAGCGTCAGCGGGTGGCGATCGCCCGCGCGCTGGCGCTCTCGCCGGACCTGGTGGTGTGCGACGAGCCGGTCTCGGCCCTCGACGTCTCGGTCCAGGCACAGATCCTGCGGCTGCTCGCGCAACTGCAGGCCGACACCGGCGTGGCGTACCTGTTCGTCTCGCACGACCTGGCCGTCGTACGGCAGATCGCGCACCATGTGGTGGTCATGCGGGCCGGACGGGTGGTGGAGAGCGCCCCGGCCGACGACCTGTTCCGCGCGCCCGCCCACCCCTACACACGCGGCCTGCTGGCCGCGGTACCGGGCCGGGAGCGGGCCGGGTGACGCACATCCTGGTCGCGGAGCAGCGCGGCCGTCCGACTTCACCCGCTCCCTGCAGACGGGCGGCCGGTTCCCAACTGGTCCCCAAAAATGGTCAAGGGCCGGTTTCGGATACCTCCGAAACCGGCCCTGACCTGCGACTGTCTCCAGTCGGGACGACAGGATTTGAACCTGCGACCCCTTGACCCCCAGTCAAGTGCGCTACCAAGCTGCGCCACGTCCCGATGCGTCTCACACGCGGTTTCCCGCGTGTTCGTGCATCCGAACCCTACCGCACCTCGGTGGATGGCCGCGCACGCATTGTCATCGTCGCAGCGCAGGCGGGGTCTCCGTAGACGGGCGGGGTCGCCGCAGAGGGCGGGACGGGGCCGCCCTGCGAGGCGGGAGGTACCGGGGTCAGGCCGGCTCGTCCAAGTCGGCCGCGGCCGCGCGGAGTGCGTCGGCCAGCCGGGCGGCGGGCTCCGGCAGGGGGTGCGGAAGGCGGGCGAGGACCAGGCGGCGCCGCTCCTCGGGGCCGCCCCGCACCGACAGGATCCGTACACCGGCCGGCGCCGCGGGGGCCAGCGAGGCGGGAACGGTGGTCAGACCGCAGCCCGCGGCCACCAGGTGCAGTTTGGCCAGCCAGTCACGGGCGGTGTGGGCGATCACAGGACGCTCGTCCAGTCCCGGCCAGACACCCATCAACCGCTCGTCGCCGACGGACGAACCGGCGATCCAGCGCTGCCCCCGCAGGTCGGCGATGTCGACGGAGTCGGCGGCGGCGAGCGGATGGGCGGCCGGCACCGCGAGCCGCAGACTGCGTTCGCCGAGCGTCCGCACGGTCAGCGCGGGCGACTCGCCGTCCAGGGGGCGGAAGGGCGGCGCCGAGGCGAGCAGGGCCAGGTCCAGGGTGCCGGCCCGCAGCGCACGGACCAGCGCGGGGGTGCTGCCCTCCCGGGTGGTCACGGTGATCGCCGGGTGGCTGCGGCGCAGTGCGGCGACGGCACGGGGCAGCAGGACGGCGCCCGCGCTCGCGAACCAGCCGAGACGGACGGTCCCGGCCTCGGCGGGCAGCCCGGCGAGTTCCCGTGCCGTCGCGTCGATCTGGTCGAGAACCGTCACGGCCCGCCGCAGTACGACGTGTCCGGCCACGGTCAGCCGCACTCCGTCCCTGCGCCGCTCCAACAGCGGTGCCCGTGCGGCCCGTTCGAGCGAGGCGATCTGCCGGGACACCGCGGACTGGGTGTAGCCGAGAGCGCCGGCCGCCGCGGTGAGCGTGCCCCGCTCGGCCACCTCGCGGAAGACACGCAGGGCGACCAGCGATACGTCGGTGAAGTCCATGACGATGACGCATACCAGACCTGAGCAGGTTTCGTTGGACGCATGCCCGAGGCGTTCCTAGCGTGGTGGGCATGACCGACGCACGCATCGCCACCAACGCACGCATCGCTCTTGTCACCGGAGCCAATCAGGGGCTCGGCTTCGCGCTCGCCGAAGGGCTCGCCGCCCGGATGGCCGGCGACGACCTGGTCCTGCTCACCGGGCGCGACGCCCACCGGGTCGCCGACGCCGTCGCGCGGGTCGACGCGTCCGCGGCCACCGTGAGCCGGGTCGAGGGCCGCGTCCTCGACGTCACCGACGCGCGGGCCGTTCGGGAACTGGCTGCCGAACTCGGCGCGCGCCACGACGGGGTGGACATCGTGGTGTCCAACGCGAGCGCCATGCTGACGCCGGACCGGTCGCAGTCCGAGCAGGCCGACGCCTTCATCGATGTCGCCAACGGGGGCGCGCACGCGGTGCTGCGCTCCTTCGGCCCCGTACTGCGCCCCGGCGGGCGGCTGGTCGTCGTGGCCAGTTCGCTGGGCACGCTGGGTCATCTCGACGCCCGGCTGCATGCGCTGTTCGACGGCTCCTCGCTCGACGAGGTGGAGGCGGCGGTCGAGTCCTGGCGGGCCGCCGTGCACGCGGGCACCGAGCGGCAACTCGGCTGGCCCCAGTGGATCAACGTGCCGTCCAAGGTGGCCCAGGTCGCCGCCGTGCGGGCGGTCGCGGCCGAGCGCCGGGACGCCGACCTGGCGCGCGGCACCCTGGTCGCGGCCGTCTGCCCGGGGCTCGTGGACACCCCGCTGTCACGCCCGTGGTTCTCCGACTTCAGCCAGGCGCAGACCCCGGCGCAGGCCGCCGTCGCGATCCTCGATCTGCTGCTGCGCGAGAAGGCCGATCCGGCGCAGTACGGCGAACTGGTGCGGTTCGGGGAGGTGCTGCCGTGGCACACGGGCCGGCCGCCACGTCACCAGGAGAGGCTTCTCAACTCGTAGGAACCGTGCGGGAACCGGCCGGTGGTGGGTGACACCGGGAGCGCGTCACCCACCGCCGGGCCACCGGTCAGGCGTTGGGGTCGAACGCGATGCCGGCCGGCTTGGCCTTGGACAGGTGGGAGTTGAAGTTGCCGTCCTTGAGGCCGAACGAGGCGCTGCCGAAGTCGTAGGCGCTCAGCTTGTCCCGGAGGCCGGCGGGGTAGCCGTTCCAGCCGACCAGGGTCGGGAACTGCCAGGTGTGGTAGTGGTTCTCCGGCGGCTCGTCGTTGGCGTTCGCGGGCCGGAAGCAGTGCGTGCCGATGCCGTCCTTGTGGTAGACGACCTTGGGGTGTGTTCCGTCCCAGCGGATCTGGTCACGGGTGTAGATGTTGAAGTTGCCGTGGGCCGACGTGGAGACGTACTTGGCCTCGTTGTCCTGGACCCACACCACGACGTGCTCCCAGTCGTTGCGGTGCCCGCCGAGGCCGCTGCCGACGACGGCCTGGTCCTTCTCCATGAAGAGGCCGTAGATGATGGCGCACCAGCCGTTGTTGCACTTCTCGCGGGAGTACCCGTTGGTGTTGTCCAGGTCCCAGGAGTCGCGGCAGTGGCCGTTCAGGGCCCCGGAGGGATTGAGGCCGGGGTTGATCGTGCCGTCGGGGCCGATGGCGGGCGTGGGGTAGCAGCCGTCGGTGTCGTAGTCGAAGGCCGGCTGGAACGTCGACTCCAGCGCGTCCGCGTTCCCGGGCAAGGCCGTGGGCGGGTCGGCGAGGGCGCTGCCCGCGAAGGCGACGACCAGCGCGACGGCGCTGCCGAGGACGAACGAGACCCTGCGGGTCCGCGAGCTTCTTGTCACTGCTTCCTCCAGATCGACCGCGGCGTGGGGGCAGGGCAGACCAGGCGGTCGTCTTGGCATGCCCAGATCAGCCTTCCGGGCAGGCGCGAAAAACACCAGAGGTCGCGGGTGTCAGAGCGATGAAGGATCTACCAATGGGGAGGGTGGGGCGGCCTGTTGGAGGTCACCCGACCCCTTTTGGCCTCAACTTCCTTTATCCGCTGCCTGATTGCCACCGGGGAACAGGAGCATCGTCTGCCCGGTGGTCCATTGGCGAGCTTCCGCGTCCAGCGCGACGGACCAAGAGGCGGGCAGGCGTGCCGCTTCGCGAACGGCGCCCGGACGGGGCCGAGTCGGCGGACCCGGCCCCGTCGCCCTCAGGAGTCCTCGCTCCGCGGCTCCCACCCCTCGTACGCGGCCGTCAGCAGTCCCAGAACTCCGCTCGCGGTGACCTCACGGGGGTTGGGGTAGGACTCCGCGGCGGCCTGGGTCGCCGCGCGAGCCAAGTCGGCTTCCTTCAGGCCGAGTTCGGCGAGGGTACGGGGAGCGCCGAGGCCTCCCGCGAGCTCCCGCAGGGCGCGGGGGACGTCGTCGGTGTCCATGGCCCGCGACAGGACGGCGATCGCCTGCGGCACGGCGACCGCGTTGTAGGCGAGGGCGTACGGGAGGACCACGGTGTGGGTCTCGGCGTGCGGCAGTCCGAAGGTGCCGCCGAGGACATGGCACAGCTTGTGGTGCAGGCCCATCGTCGTCGCGCCGAGGCAGGCACCGCAGAGCCAGGCGCCGTAGAGGGCCCGGCCGCGCGCCTCCGGATCGCCGGGGGCCGCCGCCACCTCGGGAAGGGCGCCGGTCATCGCCCGTACGCCCTCCTCGGCCATCAAGGAGACGAGCGGGGAGGCGTCGGGGGCGTACAGCGCCTCGACCGCGTGCGCGAGGGCGTTGACGCCGCTGGTCACCGAGAGCGGGACCGGGAGGCCGAGGGTGAGTTCGGGGTCGTAGACGACGCAGCGGGGCTGTACGCGGGGGTCGCGTCCGGTGCGTTTGACCCCCTGCTCGGTCAGACCCCACACGGAGGTCATCTCGGAGCCCGAGTAGGTGGAGGGCACGGCGATCAGGGGCAGGCCAGTGCGCAGTGCGATCGCCTTGCCGAGGCCGATCGCGGAGCCGCCGCCGACGGCGACACACCCGTCGGCGCCCGCCGCGCGCGCCACCTCGACCGCCTCTTCGGCGACCTCCACGGGTACGTGCATCCGGGCGCCGGTGTGCACCCCCACGCAGTTGTCGCCGAGCGCGTCCGCCACCGACCGTGCGGCCTCCGCGCCCCGGCCACCGCACACCACGAGCACCCGGTGCAGTCCGAGACGCGCGGCCTCCCCCGGTGTCGCGGTCACCGAGGCGCCGGGCCGGAAGACGACCCGGGCGGGCCGGGTCTCGTAGGAGAAGTCGAGCGGTGCGCCCGGCTGGGTGGTCATTCCGGCTCCAGGACGAGGTCGAAGCGGGCGTGGCGGAAGGGGTTCGCGACACCGAACTCCCCTGCCAGCGCGGGGTCGTCGGTCTCGGCGAAGTCCTGGACGAGACTCTTCTTCACGGCGAAGACGGCGTCCGAGCCCAGATAAGGGCTACCCGCCACGAAGATGTGTTTGACATCCTCCCCCTCTTGAAAGAGGGGGATTCCAGCCCGTGCGGGTTGGGGTTCACGGGTGTTCGAACGGCTGGTGGCCGTTGTCACCCCTCCGGCACCGGCTGTTCGCCGGGGGCGGGGGATCCCGCCCTGTCCTGCCGCGACATTGACTGCTGCGTTGGTGTCCGCGTTGCAGGTGAAGCCGCAGAAGGAGCAGACGAACTCGGCTTGGCTCTTGCGCGAGTTCTTGTCGATCCAACCGCAGGCGCTGCAGCGCAGACTGGTGTAGGGGGCGGGGACGTCCTCGACCCGGCCCGGGGCCTTGTGCCCGGTGCGCCGGCGGAGCAGGCCCCAGCCCTGGGCCAGGATCGCCCGGTTCAGCCCGGCCTTCTGCCTGACCTGCCTGCCGGGCTGCTCGGTGGTCCCCCTGGCCGAGCGGGTCATGTTCTTGATGTCCAGCTTCTCGAACCGCACCAGACCGTAGGTGCGGGCCAGCATCGTCGAGGTCTTCTCGCACCAGTCCTTGCGCCGGTCGGCTTCACGCGCTTTGATCCTGGCCACCTTGGCGTACTCGGCACTCTTTTGCTCGCTTGCCTTCGGGGCGCGAGCGGCACGTCGCTGGTGTTTACGGACCTGCGCGCGTTCCTTCACGGTGAGCTGCGGGCAGTTCAGCATCCGCCCATCCGAGAGGGCGGCCGTAATTCTCACACCCCGGTCGATACCGATGACCCCGCCCGTGCCGGGCGCCTCGATGGGGGCGGGGACGACCGCGAACGCGATGTGCCACTGGCCGTTACGGAAGGTGACACGGAACGTCTTCGCCTTCGGCAGCTCAGAGCCCTTGCCGTTGCGGCTGAGCCGGAAGCGGACCCAGCCGCAGCCGGGCACCTTCACCCGCGCCCACCTGCGGTTGAGCTTGCGCACCACCACCGAGCGGCCCATGACCTGCCTGCCCCTGGCGTTCAGCTTCGGTGAACCGTCCGCCTCGAACTCCCCGATGCGGCCGGTGCCGATCACGCGGAAACCCTCGTGCACGTGCTTCCTGCGCCAGGTCGGCTCACCAAACCCGGAGGCGAACATGGCGTTCTTGGCTTTGGCGAAGTCCTTCAGTGCCTGCTGCTGCACGTCCGCATTGCCTGCGCCCAGCCACTCGTTGTCGCGCCGGGCCTCGGTGAGCTGACGGCACTGCTCGGCAAAACCGGGCGCCGCCCTGCGGCCCCTGTACCAGTGCGTGTGCTGCTCGACGGCCAGGTTGTAGACGTACCGGGCGTGCGCACAGTGGCCGAGCATGATGCCCGCCTGCCCGCTCGTCGGGTACATCCGAAACCGTGACATGCCGTGAACCTAGCCAACACGTTCCCCGACCGCCCACACCATCGACCGGCATCACCCGTGCGAGTGACCGCTCCCGGCCACCGACCCGCCCGACCACCAGCTGGCCAGCTGGCCGCCGTCAAACGACCACCGTCGACTCCGAGTTGCCGCACCCGCCCGAGGCCGGCCTCACCACCGCCTCGCCCGAGGCGCCGAACCGCCCTGTCGGCGGTTCGGCTTCCCCCGCCCCGCTCCGCGGGAGCGGGCATTCACCCCGGCCCTGAAGGACCGGGCACCCTGCCCGAAAGCAAGGTGGAAGGATCCGAGCACCGTCGGCTCCGTCGCGCCCGGGTCGCCGTGGCCGTTCAGGGTCTCCACCAGCATGGAGACGCCGAGAACGTCCGACAGGAGGACGAACTCCTGCCGGGTGTCCGTGCACATGTGTCCGGTCGCCGCGAGGAAGGCCATGGCGCTCTCCCATTCCGCGGTCGTCGGCCGGCTCTCGCGGACGAAGGCGTGCAGATGGCGGGTGAGCGCGCCGAGCAGCTCACGCAGCCTCGGATCGGCCGTGCCCGCGAAACTGTCGACGACAGCGTCGGTGATCCAAGTGGTGCGTTCCCTGGCCATGCCGCTCCCGTGGTCCAGCCGGTCGTCGTCCTGCCGAGCGCGCCCAGGCTACGAGACCACCGCCCCGGGCGGACGAACCTCGGCGCCGTGTCCGCGGCCACCGGGCCACCGGGCCACCGGGCCACCGGGCCACCGGGCCACCGGGCCACCGGGCCGAAACACCGTTGCCGACGCCGATGATGCGCGATGACCCTTTCCGTGGGGCATCGTTGACCTGGAGGATCACGCCCGCACCGGACGCACGGAAAGTATGATCAAGCAATGTCTGACTTGACCGAAACCACGCCCGGCTGGCTGTCCCGTGACGAACTGGAATCGGCCCGCGCCCGCATGCCGATCCTGTACGTCGAGGCCGTACCGGTGCGCGTCGACGACAACGGCGAAGTCACCCACATCGGGCTCCTGCTCGGCATCGGTCCGGACGGAACGGTCACCCGCTCCCTCGTCTCCGGCCGGGTGCTGCACCACGAGCGGGTCCGGGACGCCCTGCTGCGCAATCTGGAGAAGGACCTCGGCCCGGTGGCCCTGCCCCGGATCCCGGCCTCCCTGCAGCCCTTCACCGTCGCGGAGTACTTCCCGACCCTGGGCGTCACACCGTTCCACGACCCGCGCCAGCACGCCGTGTCCCTGGCGTACATCGTGCCGGTCACCGGCGACTGCCGCCCCCGGCAGGACGCGCTGGACCTGGTCTGGTTCAGTCCGGAGGAGGCCGCGTCCCCCGTGGTCACGGACGACATGCCGGGCGGTCACGGCGTTCTGCTGCGGCAGGCGCTGGCGTACGTCGGACGTATCGCCTGACGCGGGCGCCGGCGCCCCGCGGGCATCGGGGACGGGCGTGATCCCGTCCGGAGCGGCGGCCTGGCCGTCGACCTGCCCGCCGCCGGACGGCCCGCGACCGGCCACGACACGCCGGGGCAGGTCCGGGCGGGCGACAGGTCACCGCCCCTTCAGCGGCCGCTCCACACCGGGCTGCGCTTCTCCGCGAACGCGGTGGCGCCCTCGCGCGCGTCCTCGGAGACGAACACCGGCGCGATGATCCGCTCCTGCTCCTCCCAGCCCTCGGCGAGCGTCCAGTCGGCGCTGGAGCGGGCGATCCGCTTCGTGGCCGCGACGGCCAGGGGTCCGGCCGCCGCCACCCGCGCGGCCAGCTCCAGCGCGCCCTCCAGCGCCTTGCCCTCGGGCACCAGGCGGTTGACGAGGCCGATTTCCGCGCCACGCCGAGCGGTGATCGGATCGCCGGTCAGGAGCATCTCCATGGCGATCGCGTACGGGATGCGGCGCGGCAGCAGCAGTGCGCCGCCGGCGGCCGCCACCAGGGAGCGGGTCACCTCCGGGACGCCGAACCTGGCCGTGTCGCCGGCGACCACCAGGTCGCAGGCCAGCATGAGCTCGAACCCTCCGGCCAGCGCCCAGCCCTCGACGGCGCCGATCAGCGGCTTCTTCGGCGGGGTGATGGTGATGCCGGCCAGCCCCCGGCCCTCGATCGCCGGGCTCTCGCCCCTGAGGAAGGCCTTGAGGTCCATCCCGGCCGAGAACGTCCCGCCGGCTCCGGTCAGGACGCCGACCCGGAGGTCGGCGGAGGCGTCCAGCTCGTCGACGGCCTCCGCGACGGCACGGGCGACGGCCAGGTTCAGGGCGTTCTTCGCCTGCGGCCGGTTGATGGTGATGATCTGTACGCCGTCACGGCGTTCGACCAGGACTTCGTCCGACATGTCGTTCTCCTTGTGGTGCGGTCGTACCGGCTCGATCGCTCGGACGACGTGGTGTTCAGCCGGCCGGCGGCGCGGAGCGCAGGATGCCGGACAGGAATGTGTCGCAGAAGAGGTCCGCGATCTCGCGCGGCGGGAGTCCGGCGTCCTTCTTCACCCACACGTACGAGTAGTTGAACATTCCGAGGATTCCCTTGAGCGCCACGGACTCGGGCATCGCCTTGAAGTCCCCCGCGTCGATGCCCGCGTTGAGCGTGCGCTGCCACACCTGCTCGTACTGCTTGCGCAGATCGAGCACCGACTCCATGAGCGGGCCCGTGAGCGCGGTGAAGTCCCGGTAGTGCACGGTCCATTCGAGGACGTGGTCGGCGATGTTCTCCATCAGCGTCCGGGCCAGTTCCCTGAAGCGCTCCTCGGGGTCCTCGACGCGCTTCTCGATGTCGAGCGCGATCTCGACCATGACACGCAGCTGGGAGGCGCTGATCTCGAAGAGCAGGGCTTCCTTGTTCCCGATGTGGTGGTAGAGCGCACCTCTCTGGAGCCCGACCGCCGCCTCGAGTTGGGCCATCCCGGTGCCGTGGTAGCCGTGTTCGGCGAACAGCTCCGCCGCGGCATGCAGGATCCGAGCTTTCTGAGGTGACTTGGGGGCCATTGACCTGCCATTCTCGAGAAGGTTGCCGGGGGAGATAGAGACTACCGAGGGTCGTCGCACGCACTCGCGCGCGCCGGTACCGCTCGCTGTCAGCCCTCTTCCGGGGCATCGGGCCGGCCGAGATACGCCGGGTTGGCCACGAGCAGTTTGTCCCTCACCGTGCCGACGACGGCTTCCACGACGCGGGGGTTCACAGGTGTCACGGCGCCGGAGCGCAGGGCTTCGGCGAGGTCCCGCTCCGTCGCGAACCCGAGGCCGTCCAGCCGCCCGCGGTGCCGCTCGCTGACCTCGGCCGAGAGCAGGAGCTCCCGCCGTACGATCCGCAGGGCGTTGGCCGCGACCCTGGCGAGGTAGCTGCCGCCGCCCTGCGAACCGAGCTCACCGCGCGCGAGGGTGCGCTCGACCACGGCGAGCAGGTGGTCGGCGTCCGGGGCGTCGTGGGGCGCGGCGCCCGTGCCGACCGTTTCGGACTCCGCCGCGTCCACGGCGGTCAGTACGTCCTCGGTCTTCTCGGTCCGCGTCAGCCCGAGCGCGAGCAGCAGGTCGAACTCCGCTTCGCACACCCTGCGGCCGATCACGGCGTGTTCGAGCGAGTCCTGTTCGCCTTCGAGGTGTACGGCGGCCTGCTGACGGCAGATCAGCACCCAGCGCAGTGTGCTGTAGACCTCCCACCAGTGCAGCTGTGCGTCGGTCGGACGCCAGCCCGCCACCTCCTCGTACCCGTCGAGGAGCTGTGCGCGGGTGCCGAACCCGCCGACCGGCAGCGCCGCACCGAAGCGCCAGGCCTTCACGCACAGCCAGCCGAGATCCTCGACCGGGTCCCCGCGGTGGACGAGTTCCCAGTCCAGGACGGCCCGGATGCCCTCGGGGCCGACGATGGCGTTGCCGTTGCGCAGGTCTCCGTGGACGACGGTGTCGGCGACGGAGGGTACGGGGTGGTCCTCCAGCCAGCGGATGCCGAGTTCGACCGACGGCCGGGGCGTGTCCCAGCGTTCTGCCAGGGCGCGCAGCGCGGCGATCGGATCCTGCCGGGCGAGCCCGCCGAGGGTGTCGGGGGCCATCGTGTGGATGCGCGCGGCGACGGCGCCGAACTGTGCCGCGAGTGTCTCCCTCGCCCCGGCGTACGCGTCGTCGCGCAGCAGGCGGCGGGGGATCACCTCGCCCTCGACATGGCTCATCACGATGTAGGGGTTGCCGCCGAGCGAGTCCCCGCTGTCCACGAGCTCCGGGACCGGTACTCCGGCCGCGGCGGCCGCGGCCATGACCTCGGCCTCCAGGTCCATCGTCTCGGCGCCGGCCTGGCCCGACAGGTCGCGCCGCAGGACCAGGTCGCGGGAGCTGCCCGCGACCTCGGCGGTGAAGCGCATGGTCTGCCGGCTGGCGCCGCCGGGCAGGGCGCTGGGGACGGTGGCCGTCACGGGCGCGCCCCAGACGGCGCTCAGGCGTGCCTCGATCTCTTCCTGGTCAGTCATCGAGATCTCCCTGGAGCCAGGGGGCGCGGGAGGGGTCGGCCAGCAGCCGTCGCGCGACGACCATCCGGTGGACCTCGTCCGGACCGTCGTAGATGCGGGCGAAACGCGCCTCGCGGTACATGCCCTCGAGGGGCGTGTCGTCGGTGACGCCGAGTGCCCCGTGGACCTGGATCGCCCGGTCGATGACGTTGTGGAGCATCTGGGCGGCCCAGAACTTGACGATGCTGATCTGGATGCGGGCCTGTCCGTCGAGGTCGAACTGCTTAGCCGCGTCCAGGACCATCAGCCGCGCCGCGTGGATCTCGGCCGCGGACTCCGCGACGTAACGCTGGATCTCGCCCTTCTGCGAGAGCAGCGAGCCGTGGGCGTAGCGCGTGTTGGCGCGTTCGACCATGAGCTCGAAGGCGCGCTGCGCCTGGCCGAGCCAGCGCATGGCGTGGAAGATCCGGCCGGGGCCGAGGCGGATCTGGCCGACGGCGAATCCGCCGCCGCGCTCGCCGAGCAGGTTCTCGTAGGGGACGCGGACCCCGGTGAGTCGGATCTCGCAGTGGTCTCCGCCGGTGGAGCCCATGGTCTTGAGGACGCGGACGACCTCGAAGCCGGGTGTGCCGGCGGGCACGACGATCGCGGACAGGGCCTGGTGGGCCTTGACGTCGTCCGGCTCGGTGCGGGCGTAGACCGTGGTGAACGCGGCGTTGGAGCCGCCGGTGGTGAACCACTTGTGGGCGTCGATGACCCATTCGTCGCCGTCGAGCCGGGCGGTGGCCTGGATGAGCGTCGGGTCCGATCCGGCGACCTCCGGCTCGGTCATTCCGGTGCTCGGGGTGATGTCGCCGGCCACCAGCGGGAGCAGCCAGCGCTGCTTCTGCTCCTCGCTCGCGAACCGGTGCAGCATGATCGCGTCCTGCATCGACAGGGTGCCCGCCGCGAGCTGTCCGTACTTGGAACGGCCGATGATCTCGTTGACGAGGGCGAACTCGTAGAACGGGAGACCGCCGCCGCCGATCTCGGCGGGGTGGCCCAGCGCCCACAGGCCTTTTTCCTTGGCGCTCGCCTGCAGGCGCTTCAGCGCGACGGCGGCACTGTCGCCGCCCGCGTCCAGGGCCCGTTCGGCGGGGATGACCTCACCGTCGACGAACTCCCGCATGGCGGCGCGAAGTTGTGATCCTGACATACTCATGGGCTTCATTCCTGACAGCAGCGGACGGGCAGGGCGGTGCGTCGTTTACTTGGGGGGAAGGCGGACACCTCCGTCGATCCGGATCACTTCACCGTTCATGTAGCTGTTGGAGAGCAACTCCCAAGCGAGGCTGGCGAATTCGTCGGCCTGGCCGAGCCGGCGCGGGAAGACGACGTCCTTGGCGAGCTTGGCCTTGAACTCGGCGGGGTTCGGGACCGTGTCGTAGATCGGCGTCTCGATCAGTCCGGGGGCGATGGTGTTGACCCGGACGCCGACGACGCCGAGGTCACGGGCCAGCGGCAGGGTGAGTCCGACGACTCCGCCCTTGGAGGCGCTGTAGGCGACCTGGCCGATCTGTCCGTCGAACGCGGCCACCGACGTCGTGTTGACGATCGCGCCGCGCGCGCCGTCGGCGTCGGGCTCGTTGCGGGACATCGCGGTCGCGGCGAGGCGGACGACGTTGAAGGTGCCGATCAGGTTGACCTCGACGACCTTGCGGAACGCGTCGAGGTCGTGGGCCGAGCCGTAGGAGCCGTCCTTGCCGACGGTGCGGGCGAGGCTGGGGATGCCCGCGCAGTTGACGACGACGCGCAGCGGGGCGTCGGACACGGCGGCGTCGACGGCGGCGATGACCTGGTCGGGGTCGGTGACGTTCGCGGCGATGAAGCGGCCGCCGATGTCCTTGGCGACCCGCTTGCCGCCGACCTCGTCGAGGTCGAGGACGGTCACCTTGAGGCCCTTGGCTGCGAGGAGGCGGCTGGTGGCCTCTCCGAGTCCGGAGCCTCCGCCGGTGACGATCGCCGAGCTGCCTGCCAGTTCCATCGTTGACTCCTTGGTTCGTGTGCGGTGCGGGGTGCGGCCGGGCTCGTGCCGGGCCGGTGTCCGGTCAGGGTTTGCGGACGAACGCGGCGATCGCCGCCTGTGCCTCGGGGGAGGCGATCACCGCGACCTGGTTGGCGATCTCGGCTTCGAGCGCCTCGGCGAGAGGGGTCCCCCAGGCGTTGTTGAGCAGCGACTTCGTGCCGGCCAGCGCCGAGGGCGACAGTTTGCGAAGACGGCCGGTGACGGCGTCCACCTCTGCGGCCAGTTCCTCCGGCGGCGCCACGGAGGTGATCATGCCCCAGTCCAGCGCGGTCGCCGCGTCCAACGAGTCGCCGAGGAAGGCCAGTTGGCGCGCCCGGCGCTCCCCCACCAGACGGGGAAGCAGCCAGCTGCCGCCGCTGTCCAGGGACAGTCCGCGCCGGATGAACAGCTGGAGGAAGCGGGACCGGTCACTGGCGATCACGAAGTCGCAGGCCAGGGCGAGGTTGACGCCCGCGCCCGCGGCGATCCCGTCGACCATGGCGATCGTGGGGAACGGGGCTTCGTGGAGGGCGAGGACGCAGCGGTTGGAGACCCTGATCCGGTCGGGCAGCGCGTCGAGGTCGTCGAGCAGTCCCTCGACGTCGGAGCCGCCGCAGAACGCCCCGTCGGCTCCGGTGACCACCACCGCGCGGGTGGCGGGATCGGCCGTCAGCTCGGCGAGCAGCGCTTCGAGCGCGCTCCACATCGTGTCGGTCATGGCGTTGAGCTTGCCGGGCCGGTTCAGGGTGATCGTGGCGACGCCGTCCCGCGTCTCGCAGTCGACGCTCATCGGCGGGCCCGCTTGTCGGGTGCGTCGATGGACCGGCCGATGATCTCCTTCATGATCTCGTTGGTCCCGGCGTAGATGGTCTGCACCCGCGCGTCCAGGAAGGCCCTGGCGACCGGGTACTCCTCCATGAAGCCGTAGCCGCCGTGCAGTTGGAGACAGCGGTTGACCACGTCCTGCTGGAGTTCGGTGGTCCACCACTTGGCCTTGGCGGCGTCCTCGGCGTCCAGCACCCCGTCCAGGTGACGGCGGACGAGGTAGTCCACGTAGACCTGGGCGACCTCGGTGGCGGTGAGCATCTCGGCCAGTTCGAACTTGGTGTTCTGGAAGGAGGACAGCCGCTGTCCGAAGGCCTCCCGCTCCCGGCAGTAGTCCATCGTCCAGTCCAGGACGGCGCGGGCGCCGGTGATCGCGGAGACCGACAGCGCCAGTCGCTCCTGGGCCAGGTTCGCCATCAGGGTGGGAAAGCCCGTCCCCGGCTCGCCGAGCAGGTTCGCGGCCGGCACCCGGGCGTCGTCGAAGAACAGCTCCGCGGTGTCCTGGCTGCGCAGTCCGATCTTCTTCAGATGGCGTCCGCGGGCGAAGCCGGGGGTGCCGTTCTCCACGACGATCAGGCTGAGGCCGCGGTGGCGCTCCTCGGGGTCGGTCTTGGCGGCCAGGACGACCAGATCGCAGTTGAGGCCGTTGGTGACGAACGTCTTGGAGCCGTTGACGACGTAAGTGTCACCGTCGCGGATCGCGGTCGTACGGACGGACGCCAGGTCGGATCCGGCGCCGGGCTCGGTCATCGAGATCGCGCCCATGATCTCGCCCGTGACGAACCCGGGCAGCCAGCGGGCCCGCTGCTCCTCGTTGGTCGCGCCGAGCAGGTAGGGCAGCACGATGTCGTTGTGGAGCGTGATGCACATGCCCGAGCCGATGACGTTGGCCCGTTGCAGCTCCTCGGAGATGATCACGTTGTAGCGGAAGTCGTCGACACGCAGGCCGCCGTACTCCTCCGGTACGGCCATGCCCAGGAAGCCCTGGGCTCCGGCGGCCAGGAACATGGACTTGTCGACCCGGCCGGCCTCCTCCCACTTCTCGTGGTTCGGGACGATCTCGGCCTTGACGAAGGCCCGGAAACTGCTGCGGAAGTCGTCGTGGGTGTCGTCGAACAGATCACGGTGCACAGCCATCGCGTGCCTCCTCTCTCATCGTGCGGTCCATCCGCCGTCGACCGCGAGGGTCTGTCCGGTGATGAAGCTTCCGCCGGGGCCGGCGAGAAGCAGCAGTGCTCCGTCGAGCTCTTCGGACCGCCCGGGGCGGCCCATGGGGGTGTTGCGCCTGATCCAGCGGCTCGCCGACTCGTCGGCCAGCATCTCGGCGGTCAGTTCGCTGGGGAACCAGCCCGGCGCGATGGCGTTGACGCGTACCCCGGAAGGGGCCCATTCGGCGGCCAGATGCCGGGTGAGGCTGATGACGGCCCCCTTGGCGGCGCCGTAGGCCGACTGGGGGACGGGGGCCGAGGCGACGAGCCCGAGGACGGAGGCGATGTTGACGATCGCCCCGCCGTCGCGCTGCGTCATGGACTTCGCGGCGAGCACGCTGAGCTGGAACAGCGCGGTCACGTCGATGTCGAGGGTCTTGCGGAACGAGGCGATCGGCTGCTCCGATGCGGGCAGCGCGTCGGCCCAGCCGGCGTTGTTGACCAGGATGTCCACGCCGCCGAGCTGCTCGGCGCGGGCGATCAGGGCCGTGCAGTCGTCCTCGTCGGTGATGTCGCACCGGTGGGCCACGATCCGGTCGTCCTCGGCGGCCAGCGACTCCAGGAGGTCGGTGCGGCGGGCCGCCGCGACCACGGTCGCCCCGGCCGCCGCCAGGGTCAGGGCGAACCGGCGTCCGAGTCCGCTGGAGGCCCCGGTCACCACGGCGACCTTGCCGCTCAGGTCGATGACGTGGGCCCCGGGGGTCACGACAGCCTCTCGATGACGGTGGCGTTGGCCATGCCGCCGCCCTCGCACATGGTCTGGAGGCCGAACCGGCCGCCGGTGCGCTCCAGTTCGTGCAGCATGGTGACCATCAGCTTGGCGCCCGAGGCACCGAGGGGGTGGCCCAGCGAGATGCCGCCGCCGTTGACGTTGACCTTGGCCGGGTCGGCGCCGAGTTCGCGCTGCCAGGCGAGGACGACGGAGGCGAAGGCCTCGTTGACCTCGAAGAGGTCGATGTCGTCGAGGCTCATGCCGGACCGTGCGAGGACCCGCTGGGTCGCCGGGATCGGGCCGGTCAGCATCTCCACCGGGTCCGAGCCGGTCACGGCCATGTGGCGGATGACCGCACGCGGGCGCAGGCCCAGCTCGCGGGCTTTCTCCGCGCTCATGATCAGGACGGCGGCGGCGCCGTCGACGATCTGCGAGGAGTTCCCGGCGGTCACGCGCCCCTCGGGGACGAAGGAGGGCTTGAGGCCGGCCAGTGCCTCGGCGGAGGTGTCGCGAATGCACTCGTCGGCGAGCAGGGTGTCGCCGGGCTCGGTGATCTCGCCGGTCTCGCGGTCGCGCACCTTGCGGGGCACGGGGACGATCTCGCGGTCGAAGCGCCCCTCGTCGCGGGCGGTGGCGGCGCGCCGGTGGCTCTGCAGCCCGTAGGCGTCCAGTTCCTCGCGGGTCAGCTTCCAGCGGTCGACGACGAGCTCGGCGGAGATGCCCTGCGGGACGAGACCGCTGGCCCCGTACGCCTCGCGGTCGGCGTAGCGCTGGTGCGCGGCCTCGCCGTAGACGGCGCGGATGTCGCCGCCGGGGGCGTTGGAGAACATCGGGACCGTGGACATGCACTCCAGGCCGGCCGCGACCACGACGTCGCAGGTCCCGGCCATGATCGCCTGTGCGGCGAAGTGGACGGCCTGCTGGGAGGAGCCGCACTGCCGGTCGATGGTCGTGGCGGGCACGGTCTCGGGCCAGCCCGCGGCCAGGACGGCGGTCCGGCCGACGTTGGTGCTCTGGGGACCGTTCTGGGTGACGCAGCCCATGATCACGTCATCGATGATGGCGGGGTCGATGCCGCTGCGCTCCTGGAGCGCGATCAGGGTCTGCGCGGCGAGCTCCGCGGGGTGCCAGCCGGACAGGGAGCCGTGGCGCTTGCCCGAGGCGGTGCGGACCGCCTCGACGATTACTGCTTCGGGCATGGGAAAACCTTTTCGGGGACGACCGGGACACGCGGGGTGTGCGGTCGGTGGGGTACGGGGCTGACGGCGCCGGAGGTCACGGGTGACGGGGCTGACGGCGGGGTCAGGAGGACGGGGCGAAGCCGCGCTCGGCCATCCAGCCGGTGATGACGCCGATGGCTTCGGCCAGCTGGGGACGCTGGTCCGCTCCGGCGTAGTAGTGCGTGGCGCCCTTGACGATGTGCAGGGTCTTGTCCGGGTGGCCGACCGCGTCGAAGAGACGCTGGGTGTGGCTCGGGGTGCACGCGTCGTCGGCGCTGTTGCCGATCACCAGGGCCGGGATCCGAAGGTCGGCGGCGCACTTCACGCCGTCGCCGTTGGCGTCGTCGTAGCTCCACTGGGAGAGCCAGCCGCGCAGGGTGTTGAACCGGGCCAGGCCGACCGGGCCGTTGTTGACGACCTTGGGGTCGCCCAGGTAGCAGCCCGGGGCGCGGTCGCTGGGGTCGACGGCGGGGTCGAGCCAGCGCGGGTCGGCCATCGTGCCGTGCACCACGAAGCCGCGCTCTTCCAACTCGCGTCCGGATTCACGCAGTTCGGCGAGCTGCGTCTTCACCCAGGCGGTGATCCTGCGGTTGCGGGCGATCTGCGCGGCCCGGTAGCGCTCGACGAACTCCGCGGTGTACGGCGGCTGGTTCGGGTTCTTGGGGTCGTACAGGTCGAGTTCGGGGTCGCGGACGTCGGGGTCGGTCTCGTCCAGGATCGAGGCGTCCAGCCACTCGGTCATGGTGCCGTGCCTGCTGACGTGCGCGGCGAGCAGCATGATGCCGTCGGCGGGGGTCAGGTCGCAGCGGGTGAGGTCCGGCGCGTCGCCGGCCGGGGTGGCGGTGACCGTCGGGTTCTGCGCCTGCTGCTGGTAGTACAGCGACAGCGAGCCGCCACCGCTCCAGCCGGCCAGCACGACCTTGGCGTAGCCGAGCCGCTCGCGGGCGTCGCGCACGCACGCCCCGAGGTCCTGGACCACCTTCTCCATGATCAGGGCGTTGTCGACGCCCCGGTAGCGGCTGCCGCAGTAGATGACGTGGTGGCCGGCGCGGGCCAGGCCGTTCATCATCGGGAGGTAGGCGCCGCCGCCGATCGGGTGCATGAACACGATGACGGTGTCGGACTCGACCTCCTTCGGCTTCAGGAGGTAGCTCTCCAGGGCGACCATCTCGCTCGGTCCGCCGTAGGTGTCGCGGTAGGCCGAGGTGTCCTCGAACATCACCAGGTAGGGGATGCGGTCGTAGGCGTGCTTCTTGGCTTCCGTGCTCATATCTGGATCTCCGGGTCTGCGGGGCCCGCTTCGGCCGCCGCGGTGAGGACCGCCTCGCTGGGCACCAGCCGCCGCCGGGTGTCGACGGCGATGATCTTCCATTCGACCCGGGTTTCCCTGTCGAAGCGGCGCCGGGAGCGTTCGCGGGCCTTTTCCGGGGCGCCGTGGTGCGTGCCCTGGGGAGCGTGCGAGATGAGGCCGGGCGGCAGGTCGATACCGAAGACGCTGCCGCCGTGGAAGAAGGCGATCTCGTCGAAGTCGACGTTGCGGTGGTACCACGGGTAGCGCTCGGTCCCCGGCACGCTCTCGGCGGCCCTGGGCAGGAAGTTCATCACGTACACGCCGGTGGCCTGCATGAACAGGTGCACGGTGGGCGGCAGGTGCACGCTCTCGGAGGTGATCACGTTGTAGTCGTCGATGTTGAAGGTGAAGGGGAAGTTGTCGCCCCGCCAGCCTTCGGCGTCGCACGGGTCGTGCGGGTAGAAGATCGAGGTCTGCTGACCGGAGTGGTACAGCCGTACCTCGTACTCGTCGCGCCCGTCGTCCTCGACCACGGCGGCCTCGGGAATCACTACGAGCGCGCTGTCGAAGGGGAAGTGCCGGCCGAGCACGCCCGCCGGCGGGACGCGGAACTCGTCCACCGCCTCGACGACCAGCACGCAGCTGCCGCCCTCGTCGGGGACCTGGCGGTACGTGGTCGCCTTGGGGAGGTACACGTAGTCGCCGGGCCGGTAGGCGAGCGAGCCGAACTCGGTGACGAAGGTTCCGGTGCCCTGGTGGACGAAGTGCAGCTCGTCGCCGTCGACGTTGCGTACGTAGAACGGCATGGGCTCGGCGCGCATGCTCAGCGAGATCCGGCAGTCGGCGTTGCTGAACATCAGCAGCGGCGCGCCGCTCGGGTCGTCCTTGTCGGTGGGGGTCAGCGCGTTCGCGGCGATGTCGACGCCGGTGAGCGGTCCCACGCTGCGGTACCGGGTGGGGTCGTGACGTCGGTAGAGGTGCGCCGTGCGGCCCTCGAACCCGCCACGGCCGAGCTCGTCGTCCTTGAGACCTTCGAGGTCCGCGTGGATCCTGCGGGGCGTCGTGCCTTTCCGCAGGTGGGTGAATGACTCCACTTACCGCTCCCGTCTTGGTCCGGGGCGCCGGATGTTCTGGCATCCGGCGCCCCGGTACCGATCCGCCGTACCGACTGATCGGTACAGTAATCTGGTCAGGTGTTCCCGTCAATGGTGTGCTGGGTCACCGCCGGCCGCGCCTCGGGCGGATACGGACCGGCTTTCCCGTCAATGGCCGGAGGCCGCCAGGCGCGCGTTCAGCGGGCCCGGGTCGACGTATTCCTCGATCCGGCGAATGTGCCGGTCGTCGCAGAAGACCCGGAGCATGGCGGGCATGCGTATTCCCTCGCACCGGCCGCCGAGTTCGACGACATGCTGCTGTACGAATCCGTCGTCCAGAACCGTCCGCCGCACGTCCACGTAACGCAGCGGGCCGGCCTTGGCGGCGAGCCAGGAGAGCAGCCGCAGGCTTTCCGCGCGCGTCTGTTCCACGTCGTCGTAGTTGTGCCAGACGGCCACGTCCGGGCTGTACAGCGCGTCCAGTTCCGTGAGATCCCCACGGGAGACCGCGGCGAAGAACCGGTCGGCGAGGGCGGAGACGCCCGCGCTCATGCCTGCTCGCCCTCCGGCTCGCCGGTGGGGCCGTAGTTGAGGGCCAGACCGGGGCGCGGCCAGTCCACCTTGACGAGCTGTCCGGTGCTGGCCATGGTGATGTAGGCGGTCCGCAGGCCCTCGCCGCCCCAGCAGATGTTGGTCAGGCCCGGGTCGTTGTCGACGTCGATGTCGACGAACTCCACCAGTTCGCCCTCCGGGCTGACCACGGAGATGCCGGTGTGAACCATCGACGCCACGCAGAGGTTGCCGTCGGCCTCGATGCCGAGCCCGTCGAAGTTCGTGTGGTCGGGCGCGGTGTACAGGAAGTTGCCGCCGCCGGAGCCGCCCATGGACAGGCCGCCCTTGATCTCGCCCGGCGCGGTGATCTCCCACCACCACACACGCGCGGTGAAGGTCTCGTTGACGTACAGCCGCGTGCCGTCGGGCGAGAGGCCGATGCCGTTGGGGCCGTCCATCCCGCCGGTGAGGAGCTTGATCGAGGTCCCGTCGGCGGTCGCGTAGAACAGCCGCCCCTTGTCGCCCGTGACCCCGTCGCTCTTGCCGTAGTCGGTGAAGTAGAAGCCGCCGTGGGCGTCGAAGACCAGGTCACTTGCGCTGCGCAGCTGCTGCCCGTCGCACTCGGTGTAGAGCGTCTCCACGGAACCGTCCGTGAGGTCGACCGCCTGGACGCTGCCGGTGACGTAGTCCGGGGCTATGCCGACGGCCCAGGTGAAGCCGGCGACCTCGAAGCCCATCATGCCGCCGTTGTTGGTGACGTAGACCCGGCCGTCGGGGCCGAGGGCCGCGCCGTTGGGGCCGCCGCCCAGCTCGGCCACCACCGACGTGGTGCCGTCCGGGGTGACCCGGGTCAGCTTTCCGCCGAGGACCTCGACGACGAGCACGTCACCGTTCGGGAGCGCGACCGGCCCCTCGGGGAACTTCAGTCCGGTGGCGAGAGTGGTGACATTCATTTGCTTTCCCTTTCGCGGGATGTTCTGTCCAGCAGATGTCGTCTCTTGTTTCCGTCGGGCCTTCAGCGCAGTGCCAGGCCCGGCCGCGGCCATTCCGCCTTCAGCAGTTTTCCGGTGCTGGATGCGGTGATGAACGCGGTGCTCAGATGCTTTCCTCCCCAGCAGATATTGGTGATTCCGGGGTCGTCGCCGACATTGATGTCGACGAATTCCACGAGGTGGCCCTTCGGGCTCACCACGGAGATGCCCGCGTGGATCATCGACGCCACGCAGACGTTCCCCCCGGCCTCGACGCCGAGCGAGTCGAAGTTCGTGTAGTCCGGCGCCGTGTACAGGAAGTTGCCGCCGCCGGAACCGGCCAGCGACAGCCCGCCCTTGATGACTCCGGGGGCCGTGACCTCCCACCACCAGACCCGCGCGGTGTACGTCTCGGAGACGTAGAGCCGCTTGCCGTCCGGCGAGAGCCCGATGCCGTTCGGGCCGTCCATCCCGTCGGCCACCTTGCGGATCGACGTGCCGTCGGCGGTGGCGTAGAAGAGCCGCCCCCGGTCGACGGTGGTCGTGCCGGTCTTGCCGTAGTCGGTGAAGTAGAAGCCGCCGTGGGCGTCGAAGACGAGGTCGTTCGGGCCGCGCAGCCGCTGTCCGTCGGCCTCGGTGTAGAGCGTCCGCACCGAGCCGTCGGTGAGGTCGACCGCCTGGATGCTGCCGGTGACGTAAGCGGCGGGTGTGCCTCCGGCGAAGGTGAAGCCGCCGACCTCGAAGCCGTTCAGGCCACCGTTGTTGGTGACGTAGACCCGGCCGTCGGGGCCCAGGGCCGCGCCGTTGGGGCCGCCGCCCAGCTCGGCCACCACCGACGTGGTGCCGTCCGGGGTGACCCGGGTCAGCTTTCCGCCGAGGACCTCGACGACGAGCACGTCACCGTTCGGGAGCGCGACCGGCCCCTCGGGGAACCTCAGCCCGGTCGCGAGGACGGTCACCTTCGGCTTCCGGCGCCGGACCGGCCGGCCGGAGGCCGCCGCCGCGGCCGCCGGGCCGAGCACCGCCGCGCCCGAGGCGCCCGCGGTCACCGCTGTCATCCGTCCGATCAGCGACCGGCGCGAGAGGGCTCTACGCGCCGGCGGTATGTCCTGACCGGACTCCGCGGGCTCTCCGGTTCGTTCCATGCCTGCCGTCCTTTCGGTGAATCTCCTGGTGAACGTGTCACTGGTTCCGCCGTCCGGCCCGGGGGCACTCCCCCGGGCCGCTCCCGGACCAGTGGTCACTCGCGGCGGAGACGACTCCCCCGGCACGAGGTACGGGGTACGAGGTACGAAGGTCACTCCCCGGTGGCGAACCGGTCCCGCAGGTCGTTCTTGCGGATCTTGCCGCTGACCGTCTTCGGCAGGTTGTCCGCGAAGAACACCGCGCGCGGCTGCTTGTACGAGGCGAGCCGGCTCCGGCACTGCGCCACGATGTCGTCCTCCGAGACCTCCTGGCCCTCCCTCCGGACCACCACGGCGGCCACCTTCTCGCCCCAGACCGGGTCCGGAAGGCCGATGACCGCCGCCTCCGCGACGCCCGGGTGCTCGTAGAGGGCGTTCTCGACCTCGCTGGAGTACACGTTCTCGCCGCCGGAGATGATCATGTCCTTGGCCCGGTCGACGATGTAGAGGAAGCCCTCCTCGTCCTTGCGGGCGAGGTCACCGGTGTGGAACCAGCCGCCGGCCCAGGCCTCTTCGGTCGCCCGCGGATTCCCGTGGTACCCGACGGTGACCTGGTCGCCCTGGACGACGATCTCGCCGATCTCGCCGATCTCGCAGTCCTCGCCGTCGGGCCGCACCACACGCACGTCCACCAGCGCCATCGGCTTGCCGACCGCGTCGAGCAGGTGCACCTCGCCGTTGGCGGCCCGGATGTGGGCCTCCTTGTCGAGGGTCAGCATGTTCCCGCCCAGCTCGGTCATGCCCATACCCGCGTACACGATCGGGCCGAACCGCTCGATCGTCCGCCGCAGCACGTCGACGGGGATCTTGGAGGCGCCGTAGCCCATCCACTCCAGACTGCTGAGGTCGTACTCGTCGATCTTGGGGTGGGCGAGCAGCATCGACATCATCGTCGGGGCGAAGCCGCCACTGGTGACCCGGTGCTCCTGGACGAGCCGCATCCACTGCTCCGGGTCCCATCCGGACATCATCAGCACGGAGCCGCCGTTGAACTGGTGCATCGGCGTGAGGTAGCCGGCGACGTGGCACAGCGGCATCGCGTTCAGATAGCTGGTGTCCGGCGTGGGCTCGTAGGCGAGCACCGACTGGATCAGCGCGGTGTTGATGTTGCGGTGGGTGAGCTGGGCGCCCTTGGGGAATCCGGTGGTGCCGCTGGTGTAGAGCAGCCAGGCGACCTCGTCGTCGCCGACGCGCACCTCGGGCTCGGTCGGCCGCCCCTCGGCGACGAGGTCCTCGTAACTGCGCGCGTCCGGCCGGGACTCGCCGATCACGATGAAGTGCTCGACCGTCTCCAGTTCACCGCGGTGCTCTTCGAGCGCCTCCAGGTAGCGCTGCTCGACCAGGACGACCCGGGCACCGGAGTTGTTGAGGATCCACACCCATTCCTTCGGGTGCAGACGGTAGTTGAGCATGGTCAGCGTCATGCCCACGGCGGGGACGCCGTAGTAGGCCTCGACGTACTCGGGGTTGTTCTCGGACAGGATCGCGATCCGGTCGCCCCGCGCGGCGATGCCGAGGAGCGCGTTCGCGAGGCGCATCGCCCGCTCGTACAGCTCGGCATAGGTGCGGGAGCCCGAACCGTCCGCCATGACGAGCGCGTTCTTGTCCGGTGTCCGCATCGCGTTGCGACGCAGCACGTCACTGATCAGCATGGCGTTCTTCCTCCTGTGCGGTCGATGACCGAGCCGGCGGTGCGGTCCTGGCACACGACCACGCGCCTCTCGACGAATCCGGTGATCTGCTGGTGGGTGTAGCCCGCCGCGCGCAGCACGTCGGCGGAGTCCCGGCCCGGTGCGGCGGGGGGACGCGGTGCCGCGGTCCGGGTGCGGCTGAAGCGGGGGGCGGCGGCGGGATGCACCACCCCCTCGATGTCCAGGAACGTGCCGCGCGCACGGTTGTGCGGGTGGCCGGCGACCTCGTCGAGCGAGAGGACCGGGGTGACGCAGGCGTCGACATCCTCGAACACCGCCATCCATTCGGCACGTGACCTGGCGGCGAACGCCTCGGCGATGCACTCCTTCATCGCATCCCAGCGCCCGGGGTCCAGCCGGCTTCCGGCCGCCCTCGGGTCGTCGGCGACGCCGAGCGTCTCCAGGAGGCGGTCGAAGAAGTGCCGCTCGGCGGCTCCGACGGCCACGTACTCCCCGTCGGCACAGCGGTAGGTGCCGTAGAAGGGCGCACCCGAGTCGAGCGTGTTGGTGCCGCGTTCCGTGTTCCAGGTACCGGCGGCCCGCATCCCGAGCATCGTCGACAGCGGCACGGCCGCTCCGTCGACGATGCCCGCGTCCACGACCTGCCCGGCGCCCGACAGGCGGGCCTCCAGCAGCGCGCAGACGATCCCGTAGGCCAGCAGCATCCCGCCGCTGCCCTCGCCGACCAGGTTCACCGGCGGTACGGGCGGCTGCCCGGCGAGGCCGACGGGGTGCAGCGCTCCGGCGACCGAGATGAAGTTGATGTCGTGCCCGGCACGGCCCGAGAGCGGGCCCTGCTGCCCCCATCCGGTCATCCGCCCGTACACCAGGCGCGGGTTGCGGGCCCGGCACTCGTCCGGCCCGATGCCGAGCCGTTCGGCGACGCCCGGACGGAAGCCTTCGACCAACGCGTCGGCGGTCCCGGCGAGACGGAGCACGATCTCCGCGCCCTCGGGGGACTTCAGGTCCACGGCCACCGAGAGGCGGCTGCGCTCGGGGATCCGGAACCGGGGGTCGTCCATCCCGGGCGACTGCTCAATGGCGTCCACCCGGTCGACCCGGATCACCTCGGCGCCCATGTCCGCCAGCAGCATCGCGGCGAACGGAGCGGGGCCGACCCCGGCGATCTCCACCACCCGAACCCCGTCGAGAGGCCCGCTCATGACCACCTCCAGTCGTCGTACCTCGTTGTACCGTCCGGTCGGTACAGGCATGAAAGCACAGCGTCCTCCGGTTCGTACAGACCTGAATCACTACTGCCGCGGAAGGCGCCTCACGGCTTCGTCCCGAGTGGGCCATGGCGGATGAATCCGCTGGTCAACGGCTCGTACGGGCCATCGGCACGGCTGCGGACAGCGCGTGGGACCGGGCCCTCGGCTCCCCCTCCGGACGGCATGCCGGAGCAGGCCCCGGCACCCCTGGGGCCGTACGCCGGAGCAGGCCCGGCACCATCCCGAGGCGCGCCGGGCCCGTCGCTCACCGTCGGGCGGTCGCGCCCGGCGGGTGCCGCTCCCGCGCGCCCCGCCGGCCCGGGGAACGACACGCGTTCCCGGTCGCTCCTCCTGCTACTGGCTGTCCTTGTGCCGGCTCAGGGACGCCCGCGCGGACAGCACGTGCGCCGTCATGACCGACTGCGCCCACATCCCGTCCCGGGCGGTGAGCGCGTCGACCAGCTCACGGTGCTGGCGCAGGCTGCGCTCCATCTCCTCCGGGGAGTAGTTGTGGAACGTGTGCCGCACGAGGGAGATCTCGATGACCCCGGACAGGATCCCGGGGAGCAGCGCGTTGCCGGCCGCCCGGTGCAGCGTGCGGTGGAAGCGCATGTTGAGTTCGGTGATGCGGTCGTCGGCGTCGTCGCCCCCGCCGCGCGCCGCCTCGTCCATGGCGTCGCACAGCGCGCGCAGTTCCTCGCGCTCGGCCTCCGAGGCGTCGCGCTCCGCCGCACGTCGCGCGGCGTAACCCTCCAGCAGCGCCCGCAGGCTGAAGACGTCGTCGAGATCGGCGGCGTCGAATCCGGTGACCTGCGCGCCGCGGTTGGGGTGCAGGGTGATGAGCCCGTCGGCCTCCAGCCGGCGCAGCGCCTCGCGTACGGGAGTGCGGCTCACCTCGTAGGCGGTCGCGATGTTCTCCTCACGCAGCCACGCGCCGGACGGGTGGGATCCGGTCAGGATGCTTCTGCGCAGGTCCTCGTAGACCCTCACCGACGGCTTCGTCATCGTTTCCGCTCCCGGTACGGCGCCATGACCAGGGCGCGACCGGATACCGGTGCGCGACCGTCCTGTCGGGTCATCGCGCGGGCGCGGGGAACCGTCCGGCACGCAGCAGCTGTCCCGGCAGCGGCCTGCCGAGGACCTCCGTGATCCACGCTGCGGTGGACAACAGCGCGTCGAGATCGATGCCGGTGTCCACGCCCTGCCCTTCGAGCAGGTAGACGAGGTCCTCGGTGGCGATATTACCGGTCGCCTTCGGCGCGAAGGGGCAGCCGCCGATGCCCGCGACGGAACTGTCCAGGACCGACACGCCGGCTTCCACGCCCGCGTAGGCGTTGGCGTATCCGGTGTTGCGCGTGTTGTGCAGATGCAGGCCGAGCGGGATGCCGAGCCCCGCCGCGCCGGTGAGCAGCCGGGTCACCTGCCGGGGAACCCCGACGCCGATGGTGTCGGCGAAGACGAGTTCGTCGGCGCCGGTGGCGGCGACCCGTTCGGCGATGGCCAGCACCCGGCCGGGATCGACGGCTCCCTCGAACGGGCAGCCGAACGACGCGGCCAGCGTCACGCTGGCCCGGCGGCCGTCCGCGTGGGCCGCCGCGACGATGTCGGCCGCTTCCGCGATCGACTGTTCGACGGTGCGGCCCTGGTTGCGCTCGTTGAAGGTCTCGGTGACGCAGAAGGCCATACGGGCCTCGGTGCACCGGGTCTCCGCGAGCCGGGTGTAGCCGCGCCGGTTGAGGACCAGCGCCGCGAGACCGACGCCGTCTGCGGGTTCCACCGCGGCGCAGACCTCTTCCGCCCCCGCCATCTGCGGCACGCGGGCGGGATTGACGAAGCTGGCGATCTCGATGCGGCCGACGCCGGTGGCGGACAGCCGGTCGACGAAGTCCGCGCGCTGTCGCGGGCTCAGGTGTTCGGGTTCGTTCTGAAGTCCGTCACGCGGACCCACTTCACAGATTCTGACGCTCACGGGGGTGTCTCCTCTCCTTGCCCGGGACTGCGGCCGACGTGCTAGATGACGCCCTGCTCGTGCAGGAGGGCGCGGGCCGCGGCGTCGAGGCCGAGGATTCCGCCGTACACCTCGTCGTTGTGCTGCCCCAGTTCCGGGCCGAGCGTCTGCACCGCGCCGGGCGTCCCGGACAGCCTGGGGGCGACGTTCTGCATCGGGAACGAGCCCAGCTTGTCGTGCATCAGCCGGACGATCGTCTTCCTGGCCTCGAAGTGCGGGTCGGCGAACATGTCCTGCGCGGTGTAGGTCAGTCCGGCCGGCACCCCGCTCTCGTGCAGCAGGTCGAGCAGCGCTTCGGAGTCCTGCTCCCGGGTCCACTCGGACACCAGCTTGTCGAGCTCGGCCTGGTGCTCACCGCGGGCGGCGTGCGTCCCGAACCGCTCGTCGGTCCCCCACTCCGGCTTGCCCATCAGTTCGGCCAGCCGGTTGAACACCGTGTCCCGGTTGGCGGCGATGAGGACGGCCGAGCCGTCGCGGGTCGGATACACGTTGCTGGGCGAGACGCCCGGCAGCACCGACCCGGTGCGCTCGCGCCGCGATCCGCCGATCTCCCATTCCGGAAGGATCGACTCCATCATCGCCAGTACGGCCTCGTAGATCGCGGAGTCGACGACCTGACCCCTCCCGGTGTGCTCACGGGAGAACAGGGCCATCACGGTGCCGAGCGCGGCGAACGTGCCGGCGAGCGAGTCGCCGATCGAGATGCCCGTGCGGCTGGGTGCCCGGTCGGGCTCGCCGGTGATGTGGCGCAGGCCGCCCATCGCCTCGCCGATGGAGCCGAATCCGGCGCGCCGGGAGTAGGGACCGTCCTGGCCGTAGCCGGTGACCCGGGTGACCACGAGCCGCGGGTTGAGCTCGGCGAGTTCCGCGGGTCCGAGTCCCCATCGCTCCAGGGTGCCCGGCCGGAAGTTCTCGATGAACACGTCGGCCGTCGCGAGCAGGTCCCGCAGCAACTGCTGTCCTTCGGGCCTGCGGAGGTCGCAGGTGATCGACTTCTTGTTGCGGGCGATGATCGGCCAGGTCAGGGAGAGGCCCTGCGGGAGGTTGCTCCCCCACTGGCGCATCGGGTCGCCGTGGCCGGGATCCTCCGCCTTGATCACTTCGGCCCCGAAGTCGCCGAGCAGCTGTCCGCAGAACGGCCCCGCGATGAGCGAGCCCGTCTCGACGACCCGCACCCCCGCCAATGGCCCTTGGGCAGCCGCCTGCCGGCGGTCGCTCTGCTGGTCGTCAGCCATGGGATGTCCACCTCTCGCCCACATCACGCACATCGAGCAACCGTCGCCGACTTGTACACAACTTCGGTTGCCGATCGAGGCCTCGTTGCCTCTATGCAGGCACCATAGCCGCACCTCGCCCGAATGGACACGACCGATTGTGTGCAATCTCGCGAGTTGGACACCGGCTCTAGGCACCAGGGACCACCGGCGGGCCGAAGGCCGGGGGCACCGGCACCCGCGCGGAGGAGATCCACCCCGGGGGCAAGATGAGGCCAGGCGGGGGGGGGCGGGGGCATGCGGCGGCGGCCCCGGACTGGGGGGTCCCGCGCACCGGGGCAGCCGAGGCGTCACACCGTCAGAAGTGAGTCCGGGCGGCGCCCGGTGCGGTCCGGCCACCCTGCGCCTGACGTCCGGCCCCTGGGGTACGGGCTTCCGGCGCCCGGCATCGGGCGTCCGGCATCGGGCGTCCGGCGTCCAGCTGCGGCACTGATCCGCCCGTGGTCGTCCGCTCGCCTCAAGGGCGGTGGCGGCGCGCCGCGCCCCGCGTCGGCCGGGTACGGCTGCTCAACGGGAGCCGGACGCACCCTCCACCGGCCTGGTACGGCTCAACGGGAGCCGGACCTCGTCGGCACTCAGATCCGCGCGTCCTCGACCGGGAAGGGCACCGCGCACGGACGCAGGACCATGAGCGGATCCTCCGAGGTCGCCACCATGGCGAACGGGAACCGGTCGAGCTCCAGGCAGAGTGCGACGTCATCGGGATGGACGCCCTGGCGCACCCCCGTCGCCAGCTCGTCGGCGGCGCGGGACTCGCCGGCACGGCGGAGGAACCCGGCCGCGTCGGTACCGGCCCCGGCGGCCCTCCCGGCGATGTACTGAGCGCACGCCAGATCCTCATCGGCGCGGCCGTCCTCGCCGGTGACCACGAACGTGACGCCGTCGCACCGGCGGGCCCGCAGGATCCGCGCGGTCGCCTCGGCCACCACGAAGCCGGCGCACAGCACCAGCGACGCGTCCTTGACCGCGAGGGCGCCGACCGTCCCCGCCGTGGTCTTCTGGACGACGGTCCGTCCGCCGAGGTCGACGGACCGCAGCAGACCCGGCGAGTTGACGAGGTCGAAGCCGGGGGCGGGCGGACCGTCCTTGAGCGCCACCCAGTCCGGGTGGCGGGCCTTGAGCGCCAGGGCCTCGGCGAGCGACTCCGCGAGAACGATCTTTTCCGCCCCGCGGCCGAATGCCCAGGCGGCCACCGTGCAGGCACGCATGACGTCGACCACGACCGCCACGGACGGGGTTTCGGCCAGTTCGGCGATGCCGAGGAAGCGGGCGTCCATCGCGTCATGATCGCGCAGACCCGGCCCGGAGCGCCGGGAGAGTGACCCGCATCACATCGATGGCCCTGGGGCCGAATCCCGGGCTCGATGGGCGGCAGTCGGCTGCATCCGGCGACAGCCACGCCCCCGGAACAGGCGACGGCCGGACCCCGGAACAACGGAAAGGCCGTTCCCGCGTCGGCGGAAACGGCCTGCGACCTGCGTTTCAGCAAGTCGGGACGACAGGATTTGAACCTGCGACCCCTTGACCCCCAGTCAAGTGCGCTACCAAGCTGCGCCACGTCCCGGTGCCTTCACCCGCGGTGACCCGCGTGATCGTGCGAACAGAACTTTACCCCACGCCGGGGGCTGCTCCGCAGGGGGAGCGGGCGCGCGACAATCGGCGTATGACCGGGACATCTGAGACGCGGCGGGCCGGCGGACGCGACCGGGACGCCGAGGGACGGGCGCGGAACGCCCGGCCCCGTGACGGACTGGGGCGCCCGCTGCCGTACGGCGCGGCCGGTGTCGAGCGGGCGCCGGAGGGCGTCGTGCGCCGACCCGAGGACACGGTCGCCGAGGCGCAGACGCTGCTGGACGCGGGCAGGCCGTTCCACGCGCACGAGGTCTTCGAGGACGCCTGGAAGTCCGGGCCCACGGACGAGCGCGGGCTCTGGCGGGGGCTGGCCCAGCTCGCCGTGGGGCTCACCCACGCGGCCCGGGGCAACGTGACGGGCGGCGCACGGCTGCTGCGGCGCGGGGCCGGAGCGGTCGAGGAGTGGACGTCGGCGACCGGACGGCCGCGGCCCCACGGCCTGGACCTCGCGGACATCACCGGCTGGGCACGGGAGTTGGCGGCCGTCGTGGAACGCGACGGCCGGCCGGTCGACCCGGCACGGGTGTCACCACGGCTGCGCGGCCGGGCCGCCTGACGAAGGCGCGCCCCGCCCATGGGTGCCGGGGTCCGGCCGGTGCGTCCACTGTCAGTGGCGTGGGGCAGACTCTCGGTGTGCGAAAGATTCATGTCATCGGCATCGGAGCGGGCGACCCCGATCAACTCACGCTTCAGGCGGTCAAGGCGCTGAGGAGCACGGACGTGTTCTTCATCCTGGACAAGGGCGAGGTGAAGTCGGACCTCGTCCAGTTGCGCCGCGACATCCTCGACGCGCACATACCCGAGGGGGCGTACCGCCTGGTCGAGGCCCGTGACCCGGACCGGGACCGGACGGCGGGCGGCTCGGCGTACTCGCCGGCCGTCGGGGACTGGCGCAGCGCCCGCGCCGCGATCTACGAACAGCTCATCACCGAGGAGCTGGGCGAGGACGAGAGCGGCGCTTTCCTGGTGTGGGGCGATCCCGCTCTGTACGACAGCACGCTCGGCATCCTGGAGGAGATCCTGGACCGGGGCGCGGTGGCGTTCTCGTACGACGTCGTGCCCGGGATCAGCAGTGTCTCGGCGCTCGTCGCCCGGCACCGCACGGGACTGAACCGGGTCGCCCGGCCGGTGCAGATCACCACCGGGCGGCGCCTCGCCGAGGGCTTCCCGGAGGGGGTGGACGACGTGGTCGTGATGCTCGACGCCCATCAGACGTTCCGGCAGTACACGGACGAGGACATCGACATCTACTGGGGCGCCTACATCGGCACGCCCGACGAGATCCTCGCCTCCGGGCCGCTCGCCGAGACGGCTCCCCGTATCGAGCGGTTGCGCGCCGAGGCCCGGGAGCGCAAGGGATGGATCATGGACACCTATCTGCTGCGCAGGAACCCGGGAGGGTAGAGCGTCCGGCCGGCCCGTACGCCGGGCGGGTCGCCCCGCATGCACGGGGAGCCCACCGGTGTGAGGGTGACGATTGTGACGATCACGGAGGACACCGTTCCGGCCCCGGCGGCGGCACCCGGACCACCGGTGCTGGACAACCGCCGCCGCAACATCGTCTTCGCGACGATCGTGCTGGGCATGCTGCTCGCCGCGCTCGACCAGACGATCGTGGGCACCGCGCTGCCGACGATCGTGTCGGACCTGGGCGGCGCCGCGCACATGTCGTGGGTGGTGACCGCGTATCTGCTGGCCGAGACCGTGGCGACCGTGCTGGTCGGCAAGTTCGGCGACCTGTTCGGCCGCAAGGTGGTCTTCCAGGTGTCGGCGATCATCTTCATCACGGGTTCCTTCCTGTGCGGGCTCGCCACGAACATGACGCTGCTGATCGCCTGGCGGGCGTTGCAGGGCATCGGCGCGGGCGGTCTGATGGTGACGTCCATGGCGCTGATCGCGGACGTCATCCCGCTGCGCGAGCGGGGCAAGTACCAGGGCGCGATCGGTGCCGTGTTCGGTGTGGCCACCGTCATCGGGCCGCTGCTCGGGGGACTGTTCACGGACCATCTGTCGTGGCGGTGGGCGTTCTACATCAACGTGCCCCTCGCGATCGTCGTGGTGATCGCGGCGGCCCGCACCATCCCCGTGGTGAAGTCGGTGACCCGGCCGGTCATCGACTACCTGGGCATCGCGCTCGTCGCGGTCGGGGCCAGCGCCCTGATCCTGGCGACGAGCTGGGGCGGCAACGAGTACGCCTGGGGATCGCCAGCCATCATCGGCCTCTTCGTGGGCGGCCTGATCGCGCTCGGCCTGTTCTGCGTGGTGGAGACGCGTGCGGCCGAACCGATGCTGCCCATGCGGCTGTTCTCCAACCCGGTCTTCACGGTCTGCTCGATCCTCAGCTTCATCGTGGGGTTCGCGATGCTCGGCGCGATGACGTTCCTGCCGACGTATCTGCAGTACGTCGACGGGGACTCGGCCACGATCTCCGGCGTGCGCACCCTGCCGATGGTCCTGGGGCTGCTCATCGCGTCCGTCTTCAGCGGCAACGTGGTCAGCAAGACCGGGCAGTACCGGATCTTCCCCATCGTCGGCTCCCTGGTGATGGCCGTCGGGCTGTATCTGATGTCGCGGATGGGACCGGAGACGGGGGCGTGGCTGGAGTCCCTGTACATGTTCGTGCTCGGCACCGGCATCGGGCTGTGCATGCAGGTGCTGACGATCGCCGTGCAGAACACCGTCGAGTACACCGACCTCGGCACCGCGACGTCCGGGGTCACCTTCTTCCGTACGCTGGGGAGTTCGTTCGGTACGGCCGTCTTCGGCACGATCTACACCAACGCGCTCAAGCCCAACCTGGCCGACGGGGTCAGGGCGGCCGCCGAGACGGGCGCGGCCGGACCGGCCGTCATCGCCAGGGCGGCGCAGAGCCCGGAGGGACTGCACAGACTGCCGCCCGAGGCGGCCGCGCCCATCATCGACGCGTACGCCGACACCATCCACACGGTGTTCCTGTGGACGGTCCCGGTCGCGCTCCTCGGCTTCGTCGTGGCGCTCTTCCTCAAGCAGGTGGAGCTGCGCGACAGCGCGCGCATGGGGTCGACGGACATGGGTGAAGGTTTCGCGTCACCGTCCACCGCGGACTCCCAGCGGCTGCTGGAGTTCTCCGTCGCGAAGATCATCGGCACTACGGAGATGGACACCGCGCGCCGGATCGTCTCCGGGTCCGACACCCGGCTGGACGTGGCGGGTGCCTGGGCCGTGATGCAGGTGGAGCTGTTCACCCGGATGGTGGGCCACGCCAACCTCGCGCTGATCGCCGCCCGGCGCCATCTGCCTCCCGAGGTGCTCGTCCCGGTCTTCCAGCGCATGGTCGACGAGGGCTATCTGACCCGGCACGGCTCGCTGTTCTCGCACACCGCGGCGGGTGAGCGCGAGGCGCGGGTGATCAGCGAGGCCTGGGGCCGCTGGCTCGCCGGGCGCGTGGAGCAGGACATCGGCCGCCCGTCCGGCACGGAACTGCGCGCCGCCGTCGACACCATCGCCAAGCGTCTGCTGGTCGAGGACCTGACGCAGGGTCTGCCGGACCGCACGCCGGAACTGACCTCGGCCAGCAGGAGCTGACCGGACCGACCGGACCCGCTCGGCGGGCTCAGCGGAGCAGCAGCTGCACTCCGCCCACCACCGTCGCCCCGATCACCAGGCGTTCGAAGAGCAGTTGGTCGATGCGCTTCACCGCCCACTTCCCGACGAACGCCCCCGGCACCACGAACACGGCCAGGGCCGCGTCCAGCAGCAGCGAACGGCCGTTGATCAGACCGAGGCCCGCGCTGAACGGCAGCTTGGAGACGTTGACGATCAGGAAGAAGAAGGCGGAGGTGCCGAGGAAGCCGAGCTTGCGGAAGCCCGCCGAGAGGAGATACATCGACATGACCGGGCCGCCCGCGTTCGCGACCATGGTGGTGAAGCCGCCGAGGACTCCGTAGGAACGCGCCCTGACGCGGCCCGCGCGGGTCACGACCGCGCCGGGTTCCTCGTCCTGGACGGCGGCCCGGCGGCGCCACAGCGTGATCCCGGCCATCAGCAGCAGGGTCGCGCCGATCGAGGCCCGTACGACCCCGTCGTCGGCCCACACCAGGAACAGCGTGCCGAGCACGACACCGGCGGCGACCGCCGGGAAGAGCCGCCACAGCGTCGGCCAGTGGGCGTGGCGCCGGTAGGCGGCGAC
The DNA here is from genome assembly GCF_036139655.1 of Streptomyces sp. NBC_00328. NCBI lineage: Bacteria > Bacillati > Actinomycetota > Actinomycetes > Kitasatosporales > Streptomycetaceae > Streptomyces > Streptomyces sp. NBC_00328. Next base: position 8,315,224 of record NZ_CP108013.1, on the reverse strand, counting down.
GGCCAGCACATCGCCGACGATCAGGAGGGGCAGCAGGACGCCCGTCGAGGCGCGGGCGGGCAGTACGGCGGCGAAGAGGGCCAGGCTGACCGTGTTGGCGCCGCTGACGGCGGTCTTGGAGAAGCCGACGAGCAGCGCCGCGACGGCGAGAGCGGCGAACTCCCCCATGGATATGTGCCAGAGCGTCATCGTGTTCATGCGGTGATCGATGCTATGCCCACGGTGCCCGCCCAGGTGCCCCGGGCTCGCCGCGCCCTTTCGGGTCAACGGTGTGCCGGGGCCGCCGACCGGTGCACCGGCGACCCGTAACCAGCCGGCGGCCGCGAGCGCGCGAGGACGTACGGCGACCCGTGACGCCCCTCGCGCACGAGACCTACGGCCGGGTGCGGGGCGTCAGGGGCGCTCCACCAGGACCGCGGTGCCCTGCCCGACGCCGACGCACATCGTGGCCAGGCCGCGCTCGGCGCCCGTGCGGCGCATGCGGTGCAGCAGGGTGGTGAGGATGCGGGCTCCCGAAGCGCCGAGCGGGTGGCCGAGGGCGATGGCGCCGCCGGTCGGGTTGACGAGGTCCGGGTCGATGCCGAGGGCGTCCACGCAGGCCAGGGCCTGGGCGGCGAACGCCTCGTTGAACTCGGCCTCCTGGATGTCGGCGACGCTCCAGCCGACGCGTCCGAGCGCCTTGCGGGTCGCGGGCACCGGGCCGATGCCCATGACGTCGGGAGCGACGCCGGCCGAGGCCCCCGCGACATACCGTCCGAGCGATTCGAGTCCCAGCTCGTTCAGGACCTCCTCGCTGACGAGCAGCACACCCGCGGCGCCGTCGTTCATCGGCGAGGCGTTGCCCGCGGTGACCGTGCCGCCGGCGCGGAACACCGGCTTGAGGCGGGCCAGTTTGTCGAGCGAGGTGTCCTCCCGCACGCATTCGTCGCTGTCGACGACCACACCGTCGCCACGCTCCACCGGGAGCAGTTCGGCGTCGAAGTACCCGTTCTTGCGGGCGTCCGCCGCCCGCTGGTGGCTGCGGAGCGCGAACGCGTCCTGCCGCTCGCGCGAGACGCCGTACCGCGCGGCGACCTCCTCCGCGGTCTCCCCCATGGACAGGACGCCGTGCAGGTCCTTCATCGCCGGATTGACCAGCCGCCAGCCGAGCCGGGTGTCGACGGTCTCGATGCGGTGCGGCAGCGCCTCGTCCGGGCGGGGCAGCACGAAGGGGGCCCGGCTCATCGACTCGGAGCCCCCGGCGAGCACGATGTCGGCCTCGCCGGAGGCGATGGCGCGGGCCGCCGTCGTGACGGCTTCGAGGCCGGAGGCGCAGAGCCGGTTGACGGTGGCGCCGGGCACACTGTCGGGCAGTCCGGCGAGCAGCGCGGCCATCCGGGCGACGTTGCGGTTGTCCTCGCCGGCCTGGTTGGCGGCGCCCCAGTAGACGTCGTCGACGCGGGCCGGATCCAGTGCGGGCACCTCGGCGACCAGAGCGCGGACGACGCCCGCGGCGAGGTCGTCGGGCCGTACGGAGGACAGGGCACCGCGCAGCTTGCCGATGGGCGTGCGGCGAGCGGCCGCGAAGTGGACGGGACGCACGACAGGACTCCTGACGGACACCGGCGGACGGGCACCGGACGTTGATGAGCACAACCATTAATTAGCACTGCTAGTTTTGGACTATATCCCCGCGACGGATCCTTGGGAAGGTCCGCCCTGCCGCCGGTATCCACCCGTCCGTCCCGAACGCCCGACCCGTACGGAATCACTCCGCGGTCGCGGCGGCCGGCGCGGTGGCCGGGGATCGACGGCCGCCCGCTCCGCCCCTCGGCTGGGTGGCAGACTGCTCGCGCACCCCGCCGAACCCAGGCCGCAGGGGTGAACAGACCCAGGAGAGCGGGGAGTTGTCGTATGACGGGGACGGAGTCCACCGCGGACGGGATCGACACCAGCAGGCCGCATCCGGCCCGGGTGTACGACTGGTATCTGGGCGGCAAGGACAACTATCCGGTCGACGAGCGGCTCGGACAGCAGATCACGGCGCGTGATCCCGGAGCCAAGCGGGCCGCCCGCAGCAACCGCTGGTTCATGCAACGGGCCACCCGGCACCTCGTCCGCACGACGGGAATCCGCCAGTTCCTGGACATCGGCACCGGCATACCCACCGAGCCCAACCTCCACCAGATCGCGCAGGGTTCCGCTCCGGACGCACGGGTGGTGTACGTCGACAACGACCCGATCGTCCTCGCCCACGCCGAGGCGCTGCTGCGCGGCACTCCGGAGGGCATGACGGAGTACGTCCAGGCGGACGTGCGCGAGCCGCTGAAGATCCTCGACGAGGCCGCACGCGTGCTCGACCTCGACCGGCCAGTGGCCCTGTCGCTGATCGCGCTGATGCACTTCATCGCCGACGACGACGGCGCGTACGAGCTGGTCGGGACCCTGGTCGACGCGCTGGCGCCGGGAAGCTGCCTGTCGCTGTCCGCGATGACCGCCGACTTCGAGCCGGAGGAGGTCCGGCAGGGCATCGAGGCGTACGCCCGCGGCGGTGTCACTCTTGTGGGCCGCTCGCACGCCGAGGTGAGCCGCTTCTTCGAGGGACTGGACCTGGTCGAGCCCGGTGTCGTCTCGGTGAAGGACTGGCGTCCCGGGCTCGCGGAGGGCGAGACCCCGATCGGCGACGAGCCGGTGTCCCTGTACGGCGGGGTCGGTCTGAAGCGCTAGGGACCGGGGGCGAAGAGTCCGGGGCCGGGTCCTTGGACCTGCCGGCCGGGGCGGTCCGGCCCCCGGCCGGGGACGGTCGGCCCCTGCCCCCGTGCGCACCGGGAGGGCAGGCTGGGAAGCCGTCCGAGCAGGAAGCGAGATGGCGAGATGACCCTCATCGTCGGGCAGGTGATGACCAGCGAGGTCGTCGGCGCGCATCGGAAGATGTCCTTCAAGGACGTGGCCCGGCTGCTGGACCGGTACCGGATCAGCGGGCTGCCGGTCGTGGACGACGACGACAAGGTGGTGGGCGTGATCTCGGAGACGGATCTGCTGCGCCTGCAGGCTGCCCGGTCCGGCCGGGAACGGCGCCGGCGTCTGCCGTCGCTGCGCCGCGCGCTGCCGTGGTCGCCCCGTCCGGAGCGGACCGCGCGCCGCGTGCCGACCGCAGGCGCCGGGCCCGTCCGCGCCACGACCGTGGAACAGCTGATGTCGACGCCCGCGATCACCGTGCATCCCGAGCAGCGCGTGGCCGATGCCGCCCGGGTCATGGAGCGTCATCACGTCGAGCGGCTTCCGGTGGTGGACGAGGAGGACCGGCTGATCGGGATCGCGACCCGGCGCGACCTGCTGCGGATCTTCCTGCGCACGGACGAGGAGATCCGCCGGGAGGTCGCCGACGAGGTGCTGGGGCGCGCGCTGTCGCTGCCGCCGCACTCCGTGGCCGTCTCGGTCGGCGACGGAGTGGTGACGCTGGAGGGGCGGCTGGAGCACCGCGACGAGATCTTCGAGGCCGTCCGGCTGACGTGGCGGGTCGACGGTGTCGTCGGGGTCATGAACCGTCTGGCCTTCCGCTCCGACGACACCCGCCCGGCCGTGCGGCACCCCGCGCAGCGGATCGACCACGAGCTGCCCGGGCACTGAGGGACGCACGGGCGGTCGGCGGACGGACTCCCGGGAACCCGCTCGTCACCGGCGGCGCCCGCCCGGTCGGCGTTGCCGGTGAACCCCTTGCGGACAACAGGTGTCGAGTCCGGGGCAACAGGGCCGGGGACCACGAGCCCGCGCCCGTCCGGATCCGGCGACCGTCCTCCTGATCACCGCCGCGGGCCGCCCACGCCGCCTTGCGAACCCTTCGCGGGTATTCCTCCCTTTCGCCCCGAACCCGTCGCCGAGATCCGCACAGGTGCCCGACCGCGGGCACGGGCGGTCGGGCATCATGGCTTCGACGGGTGGTAAGTGAGGGGATCTCATATGGACCAGAGCGCACACCTTCCGGAGGAGCCGTCGGCCCCGCAGTTCCGGTTGGACGCCCTGCTGGAGGACCTCCAGGAGCAGGTGCAGCGTGTGCGCGGCACCCAGAACCGGGTGCACACGCTCCTGGAGGCGGTGCTCGCGATCGGCAGCGATCTGGACCTCGACGTGGTCCTGCGGCAGATCGTGGAATCCGCGGTGCAGCTGGTCGACTGCCGCTACGGGGCACTCGGCGTCCTCGGTGACGAGGGCGGCATCAAACAGTTCATCACCGTGGGCATCGACGAGGAGACCATCGCCCGCATCGGTCACTACCCCCGGGGAGAAGGCATCCTCGGCCTGCTGATCCGCGAGCCGCACGCGCTGCGCCTGCCCGTGCTGAGCGACCACCCGGACTCCGTCGGCTTCCCGCCCGGCCACCCCCCGATGACCACGTTCCTCGGCACCCCCGTGCAGGTCCGCGGCAAGATCTTCGGCAACCTGTACCTCACCGAGAAGCACGGCGGGGCCGAGTTCGACGCCGAGGACGAGGCGGTGCTGCGCACACTCGGCGCGGCGGCCGGTGTGGCCATCGACAACGCCCGGCTGTACGACGACGCCCGGCGCCGTGAGCGCTGGCTGGCCGCGAGCAGCGACCTGACCCGCACCCTGTTGTCGGGCGCCGATCCGGTCGAGGTCCTGCACACGTTCACCGCGACGGTCCGGGAGCTGTCCGACGCGGATCTGGTGACCCTGGCGGTGCCGGTGACCGGCACCACGGACCTGGTCATCGAGTCCGCCGAGGGACACGACGCCGAACTGGTACGGGGGTTGGCCCTGCCGGACGGGACGAGTCTGGCAGCCAAGGTGTTCGCCTCCGGCGAGCGAATCGTCAGTGCGTCGCTCAGCGAGGACCCGCGCACCGGGACGGGCAGCGCGTCGGTTCTCGAACTCGGCCCGGCGTTCGTGATTCCGCTGGGCACGCAGGAGCGGGTGCGCGGCGTTCTCCAGGTCGCGAACCGGCTGGGCGGCACCGTGTTCCCGGACGCCACCGTCGACATGATCGCCGGGTTCGCCGGTCACGCCGCACTCGCCCTGGAGATCGCCGAACACCGCCGCGACGCGGAACAGCTCCTCATCCTCAACGACCGTGACCGCATCGCGCGCGACCTGCACGACCTGGCCATCCAGCGGCTCTTCGCCGGCGGGCTCAGCCTGCAGTCGGTGCTCAACCGGCTGTCCGACCGGCCCGAGGTGGCCGAACGCGTCCAGCGGGTGGTGGACGATCTCGACGACACGATCAAGGTCGTACGCTCCACCATCTACGCCCTGCGCGAGAGCGACCGGTCCGGCGCCACCTCCAATCTGCGCACCCGGCTCGTCACCGAGGTGGGCCGCGCGGCCGAGACACTGGGCTTCGCCCCCGCCCTGCGCATGAGCGGCCTGCTCGACACCGACGTGCCCGACGAGCAGCGGGAGCACGTGGTCGCGGTCCTGCGCGAGGCCCTGTCCAACGTGGCCCGGCACGCCGGGGCCACCGCCGTGGAGGTCACCGCCGAGGCCACCGCCACGACACTGCGGCTGCGGGTGGCGGACGACGGCCGCGGCATCGGCGCGGGCGACACCCGCCGCAGCGGTCTCGGCAACATCGGCACCCGCGCCGAGCAGCTGGGCGGCCGTTGCACCCTGACGGCCAACGAGCCGAGCGGCACCGTCCTGGAGTGGACGGTACCGCTGCACCACGACGACCCCGCCTGACCCGCGTCGCCCCGGTCCGGCACGCGTTCAGCGCTGATCGGCCGAAGCCGGGCTGTCGTCGATGAAGCCGCCGGATTGATGGCGCCACAGCTTCGCGTAGGCGCCTTCCGACGCGAGCAGTTCCCGGTGGGTGCCCTGTTCGACGATCTTCCCCCGGTCGAGGACGACGAGCCGGTCCATGGTGGCGACCGTGCTCAGCCGGTGCGCCACCACCAGCGCCGTCCGCCTCTCCATGAGCCGCCACAGCGCCGACTGGACGAGGATCTCGCTCTCGGAGTCCAGGGCGCTGGTCGCCTCGTCTAGCAGCAGGATCGGCGCGTCACGCAGGATCGCGCGGGCGAGGGCGACCCGCTGGCGCTGGCCGCCCGACAGCTTGATGCCACGCTCTCCGACCATGGTCGCGAAACCGTCCGGCAGCGTGTCGGCGAACTCCGTGACGTGTGCCGCCTCGGCCGCGCGGCGGATCTCCTCCTCGGTCGCGTCCGGACGGGCGAAGGCGATGTTGTCCCGCAGCGAGCGGTGGAACATCGCCGGGTCCTGCGGCACGTACGCGATCAGGCTGCGCAGGTCAGTCTGACGCAGCTTGCTGATGTCCTGGCCTCCGATCAGGATGCGGCCGCCCTCGATGTCCGTCATCCGCAGCAGCAGCCGGGTGAGCGTGGTCTTGCCGCCGCCCGACCGGCCGACCAGACCGATCTTCGCTCCGCTGGGTACGGCCAGTTCGAGGCCGGTGAACAGCGGCTCGGCGCCGCCGTGGGTGAAGGTCACCTGTTCGAAGCGGACGTCGGCGTCGCCGGACCGCAGAGGCTCCGGGGCGACCGGGTCGAGCACGGTAGGCGGTGACATCAGCAGTTCGGTGAACTGGGCGGCCTCCGTCATCGAGCTCTCCAGGCGCCGGTAGATCTGGTTGAACTCGAACATGATCCGGGTCGCGTTCGCGTAGTACGTGAAGGCGACGACCACCGCCTCCACGCCGTGTCCTCCCCCGCCGAGCGTGATCGCGAGCAGCAGGCCGAGCGCGTTGGTCAGGACGGACATCGGCGCGACGAACGTGTCGATGCGCAGGTTGCCGTAGTCCCACGACCGCAGGGTGAGCCGCCGCGACACCGCGACCCGGGAGCGGTGCTCCGCCGCCTCGCGCTCCTCGGCGGCGAAGGCCCGCACGGTGTCCATGTTCATCAGACTGTCGGCGACATGGCCCGAGACCCGGGCGATCGCCTCCTCGCGCTCGGCGACGAGTGCCTGGCGGCGGCGGATGAGCGGCACCACGCACAGCCCCGTCACGGCGATCATCACCAGGAGCCCGACGACGAGCAGCGGTTCGTAGCGCCACAGGACCACCGACCCGAACACCAGCGGCACGAGGCTGCCGATGACCTGGAACGTCATCGTGTCGACGAACTCCTCGAAGCGGGAGGCGAAGCTCAGCACCCGCTTGGTCAGCGAGCCGGCGAAGTTGTCGTGGAAGAACGAGGCGTCCTTGGCGAACAGTTCGTCCATGCCGATCACGTACAGCCGCTCGATGCCGAGAGCGTCCAGGCGGTTCAGGCAGTGCAGACCGAGGCGCCAGAACGCCTCCGCGAGGAGCAGGACGCCGCCGAAGGCGAGGACGTACGGCAGGGCGTCACCGGCGGAGACGCCGCTGTCGCCCTCGGCGATACGGCCGACCAGTTTCGCGACGATGAGCGGCGCCACGTAGCTGATACCGATGTTGCCCAGCGCCGGCAGCAGCATGCCCGGCACGGTCAGCCGCCGGAGCCTGCGAAGCTCCCTTCCGTAGTAGCGAAGTGCGAGGAGGACCGGACCCTTGCCCGGCAATGCCTTGCGCGATTCAGGAGATGCCATCACAGCCCTGTGTCGTCGTACGGCTGCCCGCCGCGCCGTCCGTGGTTCACTCCGCCCCGGTTCCCCAAGGTGTCGATGTCCGGATATGGGCAGGCAAGAAGTTGCATGATCCCGTGACGACGGCCACCCGGTCCACGGGTTTTCCCGGCCACCGGCCCGTCTCGGACAGCCGTACGCCCTCGGCCGGAGGAGCCTGCGCACGCGGGCAACCGGGCACGGCCTCGTGCGGCCTTGTCCGACCTCGTACTCCTTCGTACGGCGGTGACGGGTGCGACAGAGGCCGCTTCCTCCGTGATGAGGAAACGGCCTCTGAACCACGACTCAAAAGGTCGGGACGACAGGATCGAACATGTGATCCCTTGACCCCCAGGAGTGATGCGGTGAAGCAGAAACGGCCGTGGGGGCGGCGGGCCGAAGGGGGTCCGAAGCCTTCCCGCCGGGTCGGGGGACGGGCGGTTCGGCCTCTGCGGAGGCCGAACCGCCCGTATGGCACGTAGGCTTCGTGGTGTCTACGGCGTCACATAGCGGGCGCCAAGCCACTGGAGGCAACACCTCGTGCTGATCGCTCAGCGTCCGTCCCTGACCGAAGAGGTCGTCGACGAGTTCCGCTCCCGGTTCGTGATCGAGCCGCTGGAGCCGGGCTTCGGCTACACCCTCGGCAACTCCCTGCGCCGCACACTCCTCTCGTCGATCCCCGGCGCTGCTGTCACCAGCATCCGCATCGACGGTGTCCTGCACGAGTTCACCACCGTGCCGGGCGTCAAGGAGGACGTCACCGACCTGATCCTCAACATCAAGCAGCTGGTCGTCTCCTCGGAGCACGACGAGCCGGTCGTGATGTACCTGCGCAAGCAGGGCCCGGGTCTGGTCACCGCCGCCGACATCGCGCCCCCGGCCGGTGTCGAGGTCCACAACCCCGACCTCGTCCTCGCCACGCTCAACGCCAAGGGCAAGCTGGAGATGGAGCTGACCGTCGAGCGCGGTCGCGGCTACGTCTCCGCCGTCCAGAACAAGCAGGCCGGTCAGGAGATCGGGCGCATCCCGGTCGACTCGATCTACTCGCCGGTGCTGAAGGTCACGTACAAGGTCGAGGCGACCCGTGTCGAGCAGCGCACCGACTTCGACAAGCTGATCGTCGACGTCGAGACCAAGCAGGCCATGCGTCCCCGTGACGCCATGGCGTCGGCCGGCAAGACCCTGGTCGAGCTGTTCGGTCTGGCCCGCGAGCTCAACATCGACGCCGAGGGCATCGACATGGGCCCGTCCCCGGTGGACGCCGCCCTCGCCGCCGATCTGGTCATGCCGATCGAGGAGCTGGAGCTCACGGTCCGCTCGTACAACTGCCTCAAGCGTGAGGGCGTCCACTCCGTGGGTGAGCTCGTCGCCCGCTCCGAGGCCGACCTCCTGGACATCCGCAACTTCGGCGCGAAGTCCATCGACGAGGTCAAGGCGAAGCTGGCCGGCATGGGCCTGGGCCTGAAGGACAGCCCGCCCGGATTCGACCCGACCGCCGCCGCCATCGGTGTGGACGACGACGCGGACGCGGGTTTCGTGGAGACCGAGCAATACTGACCGCCGCGCCGCGCCGGTCATAGAAACACTTCGCTACGGGGCAGGAGAACCTCGACGCCTTCACCTGCCGCCGGGCGGCCTCGGCCGGGTCCGTGCCCACGCACGGCCCGGTAGGTCGTCACTCCTTCCGCCGAGACGCCGGCCCGTGCTCGGTCCTTCCGGGGATCGGGCCACGGGGCGGACCACGAACGGGGTGCTGTTCCGGTCGATCCGCAACGGGCGCCCGAGGGGGTGCGCCAAAAGCAGCGGAGCCATGCCGCTGCGCGCACCGCGCTCGCCGCCGAGCCCGAATCGTCGTCACCCGCCGACGCCGGTCAAGGACGCCGGTCCCCAACCGGTCCCCGGGAACGACCGAGGGCCGGTTTCGGATTCCTCCGAAACCGGCCCTCGCCGACGACTTTCACAAGTCGGGACGACAGGATTTGAACCTGCGACCCCTTGACCCCCAGTCAAGTGCGCTACCAAGCTGCGCCACGTCCCGATACCCGTCTGACCTGGGATTTCCCCTGGCTGGACGCGCACGGAAACAATACCGCACTCACACCGGTGGTCGCGCACCCGTTTTGTGCGGGCCGGGCGGCCGGAGAGCCCCTTCGCTCGGTGCCGCGGTGGTGTCCGGTGACCGGGGCGCGGGACCGTCGGCCCGTACCAGGTCGCGCACCGCGGGCACGGAGAGCAGGGCCGCGCAGACGGCGAGGGACATGACGCCCGCCACGAGCAGGACGTTGTCGGCGCCGAGGGCCGCGGCGGCGGGCCCCGCGAGTGCCTGGCCGACGGGCATCATCGCCAGGGAGCCCGCGACGTCGTAGGCGTGGATGCGGTTGAGGACGTCGGGGGCGACCTGTGTCTGCACACTGGTCGCCCACATCACGCCCCAGAACGAGGTGCCCGCTCCGGCGATCATCGCGCACGCCGAGACGGCCGCCACGCCGAACCCCGCCCCTACGGACGCGGGGAAGCAGGCGAAGGCCAGGAGGGCCAGGGAACCGGCGCGCAGCATGCGGCGCGGACGCAGGCGCAGGGCCACGAGCCCGCCGACGACCGTGCCCGCGCCGAGGGCGGAGTTGATCAGGCCGTAGGCGCGCGGGCCGTGCGCGCGCACCACCTCGGTGGCCACCAGGGGGACGGTCGGACCCCAGACGGAGATCATGTAGACGCACCAGATGACGATGACGGCCCACATCCACCTACGGGACCTGAACTCCCGCCATCCTTCGGCGAGGTCGGCCCCGAAGCCGCCGCCGTGGGTCCTGCTCGCGGGAGCGGCCGCGGGCAGGCGGAGCAGCAGCAGGCACAGGGCGCTCAGCGCGAAGGTGCCGGCGTGGGCCACGAAGACCCCTCCGGCGGAGGCGAACGCGACCAGCAGACCCGCCAGGGCGGGGCCGGCGAGCTGGGCGGCGGACTCGGCGATCCGGATGGCGCCGTTGGCTGCCTGGATGTCGGAGGCCAGACGCGGAACGGTGCTGGCGACGCCGGGCTGGAAGACGGCGCCGGCCACGCCGTTGACCGCGCCGATCACACAGACCTGCCAGAGGACCACATGGCCGGCGAAGAAGAGGACGGCGGCGATCGACTGGGCCACGAGCCGCACGAGGTCGGCGCCGATCATCAGTGCCCGGGTGCTGAACCGGTCGGCGATCACTCCGCCGAAGATCACCAGTCCGGCGAAGGGGGCGGCCGAGGCGGCCATGGCGAGGCCGACGGCGCCGACCCCGTATCCGTACCGCAGCAGTCCCGCGGCGAGCGCGACCGGCAGCATGGTGTCGCCGAGCCGGGCTAGGGCCCGCGCGACGAAGAACAGGGCGAAGTCCCGCGACCAGACGGGCCGGGGCCGCCGGTCGTCAAGGAGGCCGGCCCGGGACCGGACCGAGCCCGTCGCTCCGGACCGCTCCCCGTCCCGTGACTCCCCGCCCGATGACGTCATGGCCATCCCGCTCGTGCCCCTCCCCCTGGCCCGACGGCTCCCCCACGAAGCCGCCCGTCCCGCACCTCGTTGCCGCTTGCGCATCGCGTCCGCCGGCGGATCACTCCCGATGCGGATCATGCCACTGGGCACCGCCGGCGCAGAGGCCGTTTCAGTCGGCGGACGGCAGGCCCAACTCGGGGTGGGCGTCGATGAGTCGGGGCGGGGCCGCCTGGCGCCAGGAGTCGGCGAGGATGGCGTGGAGTTCGTCGTCGTCCTCCAGGGCGGCGAGCCGGGCCCGGACCCAGGCGAAGCCGGCCTCGTGGTCGGCGATCCAGAACTTCCCCGGCTCGGCCAGGACCAGTTCGTCGCGCTCCTCCTTCGGACAGCGCACGGCGATGGAGGTCTCCGCCTCGGGCAGGGTGGCGAACATCTTTCCCGCGACCCGGAACGTGGGCATGCTCCAGGCGGTCTTCTCCGTCGTGTCCGGCAGGGAAAGGGCGATACGGCGTACGTCGTCTGCATCCGGCATGAGACGCACGGTAGTCAATGCCACTGACATCGATGCGGTGAAGCACGACGTCAGCGGTGGAACGGGCGGCGCCACCGGGAACCGGCGGTCCCGCTCCACCAGGTGACGGGTCGGCTCCCCCGACGGGTCTCAGAACCCGTCAGGCGCCGCCGGTGAGCGCTACCGGCCGCTTGTAGAAGATGGTCGTCGGGTGGAGTTCGCCCGACGGCGTCGCCGCGTAGTCCGGTATCGCCCCGATCCGGGTCCAGCCCGCCGACAGGTACAGCGACTCGGCGGGGCTTCCGGTCTCGGTGTCGAGATGGAGCAGCGTGATGCCCTCGGCCACCGCCGCCGTCTCCGCGGTCGCCAGGAGCGTCCGGCCCACACCCTGTCCGCGGCCGTCCCGGTGGACCATCAGTTTGACGAGTTCGGCGCGATGGCGGCTGTTGGGCTTGCCCGGGAAGGCGAGGGCGACGGTGCCGAGCAGCCGGCCGCCGACGTGGGCCACCCAGACCGCGTGGTGCCCGGCCGAGACCGCGTCCGCGCGCTCGCGCCACCAGGCGACGGCCTCCGCGCGGCCGAGCGGCGCGAGGAATCCGACCGAGGCGCCGCCGTCCACGGTGTCGGTGAGCAGGCCCGCCAACTCATCGGCATCGTCGAGGAGTTCGGCCGCGGTAAGGCGTGCGACGGTGATCACGGCAGCACCACCGCCAGCGCGTACCGCGCGTCCTCGGGGCCGGGGCAGCGAAAGCGTGTCGGCCCCCAGACGCGCAGCCGGAGACAGTCACCGGCGCCGAGGCGGTGTTCGGTGTCCTGCTCGGTCACGTCGAGCCGTCCGTCGAGGACCCAGATGTGCTGTTCCAGGCCGGGCACGGGAGGCCTGTCGTACGCGATGTCCGCGCCGGCCGTGAGCCGTCCCTCGACCAGTTCGCCCCGCAGTCCCGGGTGCGGTGGCGACACCGAGCGCCGGACGAATCCGGAGGCCTGGTCCGTCCAGACCGTCTGGTCGGCGGCGCGGACCAGGAGCGCCGATTCCCGTTCGACCTCGCTGAGCAGGTGCGACATGGTCCGCCCGTACACATGGCAGAGGCGGTTCAGGAGGGAGGCCGTGGGGCTGGTCTCGGCGCGCTCCGCACGGGAGAGGGTCGACCTGCTGATCCCGCTGCGCTCCGCCAGCTCGCCCAGGGTCCAGCCCCGTTCGGCCCTCAGCTCGGCCAGTCGCGCCCCGAGCCGGACGTCGACGGCGGCACCGTCCTCGTTTCCCACATCCGGGATGCTATCTCACATACGGGAAGCGGTCGACGGGTCAGTCGACCGTCGCCGCTCGCGTCAGCGCCTCCAGGACGGGGCGGATCAGCGGATGGCCCTCGGCGCCACGGCGTACGGCTGCGAAGACGCGGCGGGTGGGGGCGACCCCGTCCACGGGGCGTACGACGACGCCCGTGAGCTCCATGCCGCGCAGGGCGGAGCGGGGGACGAGGGCCACGCCCGCGTCGGCCGAGGCCAGGGCGACCACGGCGCGGAAGTCGTCGGAGGAGTGTTCGAGCCGCGGCTGGAACCCGGCGTTCTCGCAGGCCAGGACGACCACGTCGTGGCAGGGGTTGCCGGGGTACGGGCCGATCCAGGGGTCCTTGGCCAGCTCGGCGAGGGGCACTTCCTCGGCGTCGGCGAGCCGGTGCGTGACGGGGACGACCGCGTCGAAGGGTTCGGCGTAGAGCGGGACGTGCGTCAGGCGCGGGTCGTCGGCGTCCGGGGCACCGCGGTACTCGACGGCCACCGCGATGTCGACCTGCCGGTCCAGCACCATCGGCAGGCTGGCGTCGCCCTCGGCGTCCTGGACACGGACGAGGATGCCGGGCGAGGTGACGGCGAGGCGGGCCAGGGCCGGGGCCACGACCAGGCCGATGCCGGTCGCGAAGGAGGCCACGGTGACCGTACCGGCGGAACCCGAGCTGTATGCCGCCAACTCGGCCTCGGCACGCTCCAGTTGAGCCAGCACGGCGTTGGTGTGGCCGAGCAGGATCTCACCGGCGGGGGTCAGCCGTACGCCCTTGGCGCCGCGCTCGACGAGCCGGTGACCCGTCTCCTGCTCCAGGGCGGTCAGCTGCTGCGAGACCGCCGAGGGCGTGAGATACAGCGCGGCGGCCGCCGCCGTCACCGTGCGGTGGTCGGCCACCGCACGGAGGATGTGGAGCCGCCGCGCTTCGATCATGCGACCGATTCTCTCAGGTCACACGCCTGTTCCGGCCATCGGACCGGTGTGCGCCCCGGACACGAGGGGCGCGGACGCCGTCAGGCGTCGAGTTCGGCCCGCGCCGCCACGAAGGCGTCCACGGCCCGGTTCACGTCCTCGGTGGAGTGCCCCGCGGACAGCTGGACACGGATACGGGCCTGCCCCTGGGGGACGACCGGGTACGAGAAGCCGATCACGTACACGCCACGCTCCAGGAGCAGCTCCGCCATCCGGCCGGCGACGGAGGCGTCACCGATCATGACGGGGGCGATCGCGTGGTCGCCGGGGAGGATGTCGAAGCCCTCCTCGGTCATCCGGGAGCGGAACAGCGCGGTGTTCTCCGCGAGCCGGACGCGCAGGTCGTCGGCGGACTCCAGCAGGTCGAGGACCTTCAGGGAGGCCGCGGCGATCACCGGGGCGAGCGTGTTCGAGAAGAGGTACGGGCGGGACCGCTGGCGCAGCAGGGCGACGATCTCGGCGCGGGCGGCGACATAACCGCCGGAGGCGCCGCCGAGGGCCTTGCCCAGGGTGCCGGTGATGATGTCGACGCGGTCCATGACCCCGTGCAGCTCGGGGGTGCCGCGGCCGCCGGGGCCGACGAAGCCCACGGCGTGCGAGTCGTCGACCATGACCATCGCGTCGTAGCGGTCGGCGAGGTCGCAGATCTCCTGGAGCGGGGCGAGATAGCCGTCCATCGAGAAGACGCCGTCGGTGACGATCAGCCTCCGGCGCGCGCCGGAGGCCTCCTTGAGCTGGGCCTCCAGGTCGGCCATGTCGCGGTTGGCGTACCGGAAGCGGCGCGCCTTGGACAGCCGGATGCCGTCGATGATCGAGGCGTGGTTGAGGGCGTCGGAGATGACCGCGTCCTCGGCGCCGAGGAGGGTCTCGAAGACACCGCCGTTGGCGTCGAAGCAGGAGGAGTAGAGGATCGTGTCCTCCTGGCCGAGGAACGCGGACAGCCGCGCCTCCAGCTCCTTGTGCACCTCCTGCGTACCGCAGATGAAGCGCACGGAGGCCATGCCGTACCCCCAGCGGTCGAGCGCCGCGTGGGCGGCGGCGACGACCTCGGGGTGGTCGGCCAGGCCGAGGTAGTTGTTCGCGCAGAAGTTGAGGACCTCACCGGGGCGGCCGCCCGAAGTGACGCTGACGGTCGCGGACTGCGGGGTGCCGATGACCCGCTCGGGCTTGTGCAGCCCGGCGGCGCGGATCTCGTCGAGGGTGGTGCGGAGGTCGTCGCGCACGGAGTCGAACATCATCAGTTCCTTAGAGTCCTCAGAGGGTCCAGTCGAGAATGACCTTGCCGCCACGGCCGCCGGCCGCGTCGTCGAACGCTTCCTCGTAGTCCCGGAATCCGTAACGGCCGGTGATCACGGGCGAGAGGTCGAGGCCGCTCTCCAGGAGGACCGACATCGAGTACCACGTCTCGAACATCTCGCGGCCGTAGATGCCCTTGATCGTGATCATGGAGGTGACGATCCGGGACCAGTCGACCGGGAACTCCCCGGACGGCAGACCCAGCATCGCGATCCGACCGCCGTGGGTCATGTTGGCGATCATCTCGCGCATGGCCTCGGGGCGGCCGGACATCTCCAGGCCGATGTCGAAGCCCTCGCGCAGACCGAGCGTGCGCTGTCCGTCGGCGATGGTCGAGCCCGCGACGTTGAGGGCGAGGCTGACGCCGATCTTGCGGGCCAGTTCCAGGCGTTCCTCGCTGACGTCGGTGATGACGACGTTGCGGGCGCCCGCGTGGCGGGCCACGGCGGCGGCCATCAGGCCGATCGGCCCGGCGCCGGTGATCAGGACGTCCTCGCCGACCAGCGGGAAGGACAGCGCGGTGTGGACGGCGTTGCCGAACGGGTCGAAGATCGCGGCGACGTCGAGGTCGACCGGGACACGGTGGACCCACACGTTGGTGGCGGGCAGCACGACGTACTCGGCGAACGCGCCGTCGCGGCCGACGCCCAGGCCGACGGTGGCACGGCAGAGGTGACGGCGTCCGGCGAGACAGTTGCGGCACTTGCCGCAGACCAGGTGGCCCTCACCGCTGACGCGGTCGCCGACGTTGATGTCGCTGACGTCGCGGCCGGTCTCGACGACCTCGCCGACGAACTCGTGGCCGAGCACGAGGGGCGTCGTGATGGTCTGCTGCGCCCAGCCGTCCCAGTTGCGGATGTGCAGGTCGGTGCCGCAGATCCCGGTCCTGAGAACCTTGATCAGTACGTCACCGGGGCCGGCCTGCGGCTCCGGGACGTCCTTGAGCCAGAGTCCGGGCTCCGCCTTCTCCTTGACCAGCGCCTTCACTCGTGCGGCTCCTGTGCGTGAGGTCCCGGGAAAGGGCACGCCGAAGCGGACCCGCACCGGGGAGAGGGGTGAATTCACCCAGGAATCTGCCGTACGGCAACGCCCTGGGTCCATCGAGGATTTCTTAAGCGCGGCCCCAGCTTTCCTTCACGCCCGCGTTCTCCCGGCCCGTCCCGGGGCCGGTCGCCCGGCCTCCGGAGCGGACCGGTGCGGCGAGGAGGCGTCGTGGGGGACGGTGATATCAGCCATGACGGTGACATCAGGCATGACTACGTGGACATGCGTCACCCCCGTTCCATGGGGGCTCATCACATACATCAGGGATGGGGCCCGGCATACGTCACAGGATGGGTCCCGGGCGGCCGACAAGGCCGGACCCGCGCCCCGGCGCGTCGTCAGATCCCGTGAACCTCGTCCCTCCGTTCGAGCTGCCCGGTCAGCTCGGCCGCCATCGCCTTGATCGTCTCCAGGCCCGCCCTTCCCCAGGGACGCGGCTCGATGTCCACGACACAGATGGTGCCGAGGGCGATGCCGCTGCGGTCGAGCAGCGGGGCACCGAGGTAGGAGCGGACACCGAACTCGTCGACGACCGGGTTTCCGGCGAAGCGCGGGTAGTCGCAGACGTCCTCCAGGACGAGCGCCTTGCGGCGCACCACGACATGAGGGCAGAAGCCGTGGTCCCGGGCCATGTAGCGGCCCGGTTCGAGCTCGTTCCCGTCCACGCCGGCCATGAGCCGGGCGCCCCTGGCGCCGCCGTCCGGGGTGTGCAGACCCGCGAAGAACTGCTGTGTCTCGTCGATGAAGTTGACCATCGAGTACGGCGCCGCGGCGACCCGCGCGAGATGGTCCGCGAAGGCGTCGAAGGCGGGCTCGGAGCGCTCCCCGAGGCCCAGCCCGCGCAGCCGCCGCACCCGGGCCGGGGCGTCCTTGTCCTGCGGTGTCAGCAGCAGACGACCGGCCGGCCGGGGCGGGTCGTAACTCATGTACGGGCTCCATGGCTCGGGGTGTGGGCGGGCGCGTGGGCCAGGAGGTGCCGGACCAGGGTGAGCAGGGTCTGCACACCGGAGCTGGAGATCCGGGCGTCGCAGCAGACGACGGGGATCTCGGGGTCGAGGTCGATGGCCGCGCGCACCTCGGCCGGGTCGTAGCGGTACGAGCCGTCGAACTCGTTGACGGCGACGATGAACGCGAGGCCGCGCTGTTCGAAGAAGTCGACGGCCGCGAAGCAGTCCTCCAGGCGCCGGGTGTCGGCGAGGATCACCGCCCCGAGCGCGCCGTCGGAGAGCTCGTCCCACATGAACCAGAACCGCTCCTGCCCGGGCGTACCGAACAGATAGAGCACGTGTTCGGGATCCAGGGTTATGCGGCCGAAGTCCATCGCGACGGTCGTCTCGACCTTGTTCTCGATCCCGTCGAGCCGGTCGGTCGAGGCGCTGACCGTGGTCAGCAGCTCCTCCGTACTGAGCGGCGCGATCTCGCTCACCGCGCCGACGAACGTCGTCTTGCCGACCCCGAACCCTCCCGCCACCAAGATCTTCAGCGCGGTGGGGAACAGGTCAGAGCTGTCGTCGTAGTCCATCGAGCACTGCCTCCAGAAGGGACCGGTCAGTGGGGTTGTGGTGGAACTGAGGGGGCTTGGTGGTCAGCGCCCCGCAGTCGACGAGGTCCGACAGCAGCACCTTGGTGACCGCCGCCGGCAGCTTCAGATGGGCGGCGACCTCCGCGACCGAGACGGGTGCCCGGCAGCGTTCGAGCGCCTGGCAGTGCTCGGGGCCGAGGTAGCCGAGGGGTGTGGCTCCGGTGGCCATGACCTGGGAGAGGAGGTCGAGCGCGGTGCTCGGCCGGGTCCGGCCGTCGCTGACGGTGTAGGGGCGCACCAGGCGTCCCGCCGCGTCATCGAGCCAGGGCCCGTCGCCGGCCGCGGCCACGCTCAAGACCTCATCGCGGAGGGTTCGACGGCGTGCTGGCGGGGCGCGGTGACCAGATAGGGGCGGACGCTCTTGACGAGCATCGCCATCTCGTAGCCGAGAACGGCCGCGTCGGCCTCGCGGCCCGCGAGCACGGCGAGACAGGTGCCGGAGCCGGCCGTGGAGACGAACAGCAGGGTCGAATCGAGTTCGACCACGACCTGGCGCACCTCGCCTCCGTCCCCGAACCGCACACCCGCGCTGCGTCCGAGGGCGTAGAGGCCGCAGGCGAGCGCCGCCATGTGGTCGGCGCTGTCCGGGTCGAGGCCGTGGACCGACTTCACGAGCCCGTCGCTGGAGAGCAGTACCGCGCTCGTGGTGTGGGGTACGCGCTGGACAAGGCCGCTCATCAGCCAGTCGAGATCGGATACGTGACCGGTCGGCGCATCGCTCGCCATGGGGGATCGACTCCTTGAGGTACGAAGGTCTGAGGGAGCGGTGGGAGTGGGTGCTGTGGCGGTGGGGGTGGTCATCCGGCCGGTGCGCTCCCGTCGTGCCGGGTGGTGCGGTCGCGGGTGGTGCGGTCGTGTCCGGACGCGAGGTCGTGGGCTCCTTGCGGTGCCGGTGCGTGCGTCGCGCGCGCCCTGCCCGGGTGAGCCGCCGGTGTGCCGTCCTCCAGGGGTACGTCCAGGGGGTCGCGGCCGTCGGCGGTGGCGCCCGGGGGCAGGTCCCCGGGGGCCCGGACCGCGCTGTCCCCGGCCTGTTCCTCCAGGCACGCCCGGTCCGGGAAGGCGGCCGGGGCGGCCGGCCACGTCGGTGACGGGACCTGGGACGGTTCCGGCCGTTCCCGGTCCGCCGGCTCCACGTGGGCGGCCTCCGCGAGCCCGATCCCGCGCTGGAACGCCGCCAGGAGACCCGGGTCGTGCCCGACGAGGTGGTCCGTGTCCGGGCGGGGCGCCTGTCCTTCGCGCAGCTGCGGAGCGAGGTGCTCCTGGGCGCGCCGCTTGGGCAGGCCGGGCTTGCCCATGGTGCCGCGGACGACGCCGGTGCGCGGGGTGGGCGGCACGGCCGCGTTCTCCGCGGCGGTGAGCCGGTCCTCGGGGCGGATGCCGGGTACGGCCTCGGCCGGGTTGGGCCGCTCCGCACGGGCGCCGCGCACCGGAAGCGGCTTGGCACCGCGCCCCCCGGCCGGCGCGTCCACGCCACGCGGAGGTCTCCGTTCCCCTCGTACGGGCTCGGGCAAGGACCCGCGTGACGGCTCACGTGACGGCTCGCGTGACGGCAGCCGTGGCACCACGGGGGCCGCCGGGCGGGCGGCGGGAAGCACCGGGACCTGTGCCGGCGGCGTGTGCGCGGACCCCGGGCCGAGGGCCGGCCGGTGCCCCCCGTTCGTCCCGTTCGGCGGCGCCTGTACCGCGCCCGCGTCCTCGACGGCGTCCGGCACCGAGCCCAACAAGCCCTGCGGGACCACGAGTACGGCCTGGACACCGCCGTAGATGTTGTTCCGGAGCCGTACGTGGATGCCGTGCCGACGCGCGAGCTGCGAGACCACGAACAGGCCGATGCGCCCGTCCTGGAGCAGGCCGGCGACATTGACCTGGTCGGGGTCGGCGAGCAGGGCGTTCATCCGGTCCTGTTCGGCCGCCTGCATGCCGAGTCCGCGGTCCTCCACCTCGATGGCCAGCCCCGAGGTGACGAGGTCGACGCGCAGCAGCACCTGGGTGTGCGGGGCGGAGAACAGGGTGGCGTTCTCGACGAGTTCGGCGAGCAGGTGGATGACGTCGGCGACCGCGTGGCCGCGCAGGGTGCCGTCGATCGGGGGCACCAGCTTGACGCGCGAGTACTGCTCGACCTCGGCGATCGCGGAGCGCAGCACCTCGGTCATGGAGACGGGGTTGCTCCACTGCCGGCGCGAGACGGCGCCGCCGAGCACGGCCAGGTTCTCGGCGTGACGCCGGATGCGGGTGGCCAGGTGGTCGACGTGGAAGAGCCCTTTGAGGAGGTCCGGGTCCTCGATCTCGTTCTCCAGCTCGTCGAGAATGGAGATCTCGCGGTGCACGAGGGACTGGAGGCGCCGGGCCAGATTGACGAACACCTCGACCTTCTGGTCGTCGCCCGTCCGGCTGGAGAGCTGCGCGGCCTGCACGACGGCGGCGACGGCTCCCTCATGGGCACGGGAGAGGTCGGCGGCGAGCAGCTCGAAGTCGTCGGCGTCCGCGGGCGGGCGGCGGCGCTTCCTGCGCGCGGGCGGGTCCTCGCCGCGGCGCAGTCCCTCGACGACGTCGCGCAGTTCGGTCTCGGTGCGGGCGCTCGTGCGGCGCAGGGCTCCTACGCGTTCCCGTACGGACGCGGCGGCGCGGTCGGCGGCCACGGCGGCGATCAGGATGCCGGCCAGGGCCACGCCGACCGCTCCGGCGAGGACGGCCCACAGGACGGGGCCGGGGCGGGCGCCGGTGGAGCGGACGGTGAACAGGACGGCGGCGCACCCGCTCAGTGCCACGGCGGTCGGCGGCAGGACCGCGAGGCGCAGCAGCTGGGGCCGCAGGTGCGTCTCGGGCGGCGCGAGGGTGGCGCGGGCGGCCGGTCGGCCGTGCCGGCCGCCCTCACGGCGGTCTGCGCGTGCGGCCGGTGCGCGAAGGTGAGACATCGGCGTCCTCGTACTGGATGCGTCGGGGGCGTGGAGCTCCCGCGGTTCCGCGACTCGGGCGTGCCCCATCGCGGTGCCGGTCGAGAGAGCCGCAAAAAACGGCCCTGCGTCGCCCGTCGGCAACTGACAGTAGTCGCCAACGCATCAGGTGCGGTGGGCTGTTGACAAAGTCCCCTGGGCAGCGTCCCGCTCTGGTATGAGGCGTCGCACGGCTGACCGATAACCCTGCCGGACACACGTTCGCACCGGGCTCCAGATTCGATCAGAGCTGGTCAGAAGCGGTCGCAAGCAAACGGCGAGGGCCGGGGAGCATGGTGCTCCCCGGCCCTCGCCGCAGATCGGTGGATCAGCCCGCGGACACCGTTTCGGGCTCTCCGGTGCCCTCCACCGAGCCATCGGCGATGTCACCCGGTGTATCGGCGACGGCCTCCTCGACGACCGGCCAGCCACCCTTCGGCGCACGCGCCACACCGCGCCACCACGGCTCGGAGGGGACGGTCTCGGCGGTCGGCTCGAAGGGCTCTCCGGGGCGGGGCAGCGCGACGCTCGCCCCGGCCGCGCGCGCGGCCGCCAGCGTGCCCTCGCCCGGGTCGCTCCAGGCGTGGGTGGAGAGGTTGAACGTCCCCCAGTGGATCGGCAGCATCACTCCGGAGGGCCGCCCGCCCTGGAGGTCCAGGTGCGAGCGCATCCCCTCCTGGGGCGTCATATGGATGTCGGGCCAGAAGTCACTGTATGCACCGATTTGGATCATCGTGGCGTCGAACGGCCCGTGGGCGGCGCCGATCTCCTTGAAGCCCTGGAAGTAGCCGGTGTCGCCGCTGTGGTAGATCCGGTGCTCGTCGCCCTCGGCGACCCAGGAGGCCCAGAGGGTGTGCTGGGTGTTGCGCAGGCCCCGCCCGCAGAAGTGGCGCGCCGGCGTCGCCGTCAGGGTGATCCCGCCGACCCTGGTCGACTCGTGCCAGTCCAGCTCGCGGATCCGGTCGGCCGGGATACCCCAGTGCTCCAGATGGGCACCGACGCCGAGCGGCACGGCGAACACCGTGTCCGTGCCGCCCAGTGCCTTGATCGTGGGCATGTCCAGGTGGTCGTAGTGGTCGTGCGAGATCACCACGACGTCGACCGGGCCGAGCGCGGCGAGCGGCAGGGGAACCGGGTGCAGCCGCTTGGGGCCGGCGAAGGCGAACGGGGAACAGCGCTCTCCCCAGACCGGGTCGAACAGCACGCGGTGGCCGTCGATCTCGGCGAGGACGCTGGAGTGCCCCATCCAGGTGAGCCGCAGCCCGGTCGCGGCGGGCCTGGCCAGGTCGGCGAGCGTCGTCGCGTGCACCGGCACGGTCCCGACCGGGGAGCGGTGGGCGCGCTCCTCGCTGCGGAAGTAGACCTTCGCGAACTCCACCATCGAGCCGTCGGGGCGGGTTCGGGCGGTCTCCGGGTTCTGGAAGACCCCATCCGCGAAGTTCGGCGAATTGCGGATGCGGCGCATGCGCGCACCAGCCGGATCCGCGCCGAAGGCGGCGGGCCGCAGCGCGCGGAGCCCGGAGCTCAAGGTACGGAAACCGGTCACGGATACCTCCAGATGGAGTCGGTCAGGCTTTCATTATGGTCGTCGCCTCTGACAGCGCCGGGTCACCCCGGTCACAACGCGTCGTCCGTGGCCCCGGGTCCGTATGTGCTCAACCCCGCCGCACCCCCGCTTCTTCCGCTCGGCGGGGCCTTTTCCGGCGCCGCCGTGCCACCGG
Organism: Streptomyces sp. NBC_00328; assembly: GCF_036139655.1. NCBI lineage: Bacteria > Bacillati > Actinomycetota > Actinomycetes > Kitasatosporales > Streptomycetaceae > Streptomyces > Streptomyces sp. NBC_00328. The sequence continues at coordinate 8,292,890 of NZ_CP108013.1, read as the reverse complement.
CGCCGGCGTTTGGCCCCTCGCACGCGGTCGTCGCGGTGTCTCCCGGCGCCGTCGGTCCCGTGCGTTGACATGACCCGACACTCGTTTCGATACTGACTCACGATTCAGTAGACCGGTCCTCGTACCCATGGCGCGAGGACCGCGCCGGCCCGTCCACGTCTGGAGACAACGTGTCCGACCTCCCCGCCGAAGCGGCCACGGCCGAGGGTGCCCCGTACATCGTGCGGAGCCTGTGATGGGTGAGACGCTCACCGGCGGCGAAGCCCTCGTCCGGGCCCTGTCCGCACACGGCGTGACCCGGGCCTTCGGCATTCCCGGCACGCACAACCTGGAGATCTACCGCCACCTGTCCGCGTACGGCGTCCGGCACGTCCTGACGCGCCACGAACAGGGCGCCGGATACGCCGCCGACGGCTACGCGCGCGCGACCGGGCGCCCCGGTGTCGTGATCACCACGAGCGGACCCGCCCTGCTGAACGCGGCGGCGGCCGTCGGCCAGGCCTACTCGGACAGCGTGCCGCTGCTCGTCGTCTCCCCCGGGATGCCCCTGCGCCACCCCCTGCTCGCGACCGGCCTGCTGCACGAGACGCGCAGTCAGACGGAGGCCCTGCGGGGTGTGGCCGCGTTCAGCCACCGCGTGTCCTCGGTCGCCGAGATCGACGCGGCGGTGGCCCGCGCCTTCACCCTGTTCCGTACCGGGCGGCCGCGCCCCGCGCACATCGAGATCCCCCTCGATCTGCTGGAGACCGCCGAAGCGACCGGCCCCGTACGCGTCACCCCTCCCGTCCTTCCCCTCGCCCCGGCGCCCCTCGCCGTGGAGCGGGCCGCCGAGGCCCTGCGCGAGGCCCGCCGTCCGGCGCTCGTGCTCGGCGGCGGAGCGCGCGGCGCGGCCGTCCCGGGCCTGGCCCTCGCCGAGCGACTCGGCGCTCCCGTCCTGACCACGGCCAACGGCAAGGGGATCGTCCCGGAGACCCATCCGCTGGCCGTCGGCGTGTCGCTGCACAGCCCCGCGGTCCGGAACTGGCTCGCGGAACGCGACGCCGTGCTCGCCGTGGGCACCGAACTCGCCGAGTCCGACTTCTGGTCCGCGCCGCCCGCCCTGAACGGCGCGCTGATCCGCGTGGACCTGGACCCGGACCAGATGTACGCGGGGCTCGCCGCGGACTTCGCCGTCGTCGGCGACGCGCGGCTCTCCCTGACGGCCCTGCTCGCCGCCGTCGGGCGACCCGGCGGCACCGACGGGCACGCGCGCGTGCCCGTCGAGGACCCCGTCCGGCGGGCGGCGGCCCTGCGGGCCGCGCGGAACGCCGAGACCGCCGGACGCGACGCCCGCTGGATCCCCTACCTGCGGGCCCTCCGTTCCGTCCTCGCCGACGACGCCCTGATCACCTCGGACAGCGCCCGGTGCTGCTACTACGGAGCGCTCCCCCACCTCCCGCTCGGCCCCGCGGGCCGCTATCTTCACCCGACCGGCTACGGCACGCTCGGCTACGCTCTGCCCGCGGCGATCGGAGCCAAGGCGGCGTGCCCCGGCCGCGAGGTCGTGGCGCTCAGCGGGGACGGCGGCCTCCAGTTCACCGTGCAGGAACTGGCGACCGCGGTTCAGCTGCGCCTCCCGCTGCCCGTCGTGGTGTTCGACAACGGCGGCTACGGGGAGATCCGCGACGAGATGGCCGCCCGGGGCGACACGCCCACGGCCGTCGACCTCGCTCCGGTCGACCTGCCCGCCCTGGCCCGCGCCTACGGAGGGCAGGGCACGCACGCGTACGGCCCGGACGAGCTGAGCAGCGCGCTCGCCGAGGCGCTGCGCACCCCCGGCCCCACCCTGATCGCCGTCCCCGAGGAGAACCCATGACCGCCGCCCCCCTGATGACGCTCACCTGGACGGACCATGTCACCGGCCGTCAGGCATTCCTCGTCGTCGACCGGCTCGTGCGGGGCGTCTCCAGCGGCGGTCTGCGGATGCGGCCGGGCTGCACGCTGGAGGAGGTCACCGGACTCGCCCGCGGCATGACCATGAAAGAGGCCCTGCACTACAACCCCGAGGGCCGGTACATCCCGCTGGGCGGCGCCAAGGGCGGGATCGACTGCGATCCCCAGGACCCGGCGGCGTACGGCCTGCTGGTGCGCTACCTGCGCGCCATGCGTCCCTACATCGAGGCCTTCTGGACCACCGGTGAGGATCTCGGGCTCACCCAGGACCTGGTCGACCGGGCCGCCGCGGAGGCCGGCCTCGTCTCGTCCATCCAGGCCGTGTACCCGCTGCTCGACGACGAGGCGGCGGCCCGGAAGCGGCTCGCGGACGCCTTCGCGGTCGAGGTCGACGGTATCGGCCTCGACGAACTGGTCGGCGGCTGCGGTGTCGCCGAGTCGGTGCTCGCCGCGCTGGACCGGACCGGGACACCGTACGCGGGCACACGGGTCGCCGTGCAGGGGCTCGGCACCATGGGCGGGGCCACCGCGCGCTTCCTCGCGCGCGCGGGACTCAGGATCGTGGCCGTCGCCGACATCAAGGGAACCATCGCGAACCCGGACGGCCTCGACGTCGAGGCACTGCTCACGGCACGGGACGCGTACGGAACGGTCGACCGCGCGGTACTGCGCCCGGCCGACCGCGAACTCCCCGGTGACGCCTGGCTGTCCGCCGATGTCGAGGTCCTGGTGCCCGCCGCGGTCTCGTACGCGATCGACATGACGAACCAGCTGAGGATCAAGGCCCGCTGGATCGTCGAGGCGGCCAACATGCCCGTCCTGGAGGACGCGGAGCGCTCGCTCGCCGCGCGCGGAATCACCGTCCTGCCCGACGTCGTGGTCAACTCCGGTACGAACGCCTGGTGGTGGTGGACCCTGTTCGGCGACATCGGCGCCGACGCGGACGAGGCGTTCGCCCACACCAGGCGCTCCATGCGCGCCCTGATCGACCGGACGCTCGCGCGCGCGGAGGCCGACGGCACGACCCCGCGGGCGGCCGCCCACGCCATCGTCACCGACCGGCTGCCGGTCATCGCGGAGCGGTTCGGCTGGTACCGCTGAGGAACGCGGCGCCGGGCCGGGGGCGGCGACTCCCTGCCGGGAGGAGAGTTCCCCGACCGACGGCGGGCGGGGCAGGCCGCCGGGCCGCCCCCGCTCCTGTCGGGGCTTCCGCCGAACGGGCTGTGTAGGGTTGCCGCGTGGCGAGAGTCCGGTTGAGCGTGGCGGAGCGGCGTGAGGAGTTGCTGCGGGCCGCCGTCGAACAGATCGAGGCGCGAGGCGTCGCGGCGGTACGGATCGCCGACGTGGCCTCGGCCCTCGGCGTGAGCAACGCGCTGGTGCTGTACCACTTCTCGACGAAGGAGAAGCTGGTCGCCGCCGCGTTCACCTACGCCGCCGAGGACGACCTCGCCCATCTGCGCAAGCTGCTCGGCCGCCGTACGACGGCGCTGCGGCGCCTTCGGGCCGCCGTGCGCTGGTACGCCCCGACGGGACAGGCCAAGGGCTGGCGCCTGTGGATCGAGGGCTGGGCGGTCGCCCTGCGGGAGCCCGCGCTGCGCGAGGTCACCCGTGATCTCGACCGGCAGTGGAAGGCCGCGATGACCGCGGTGATCGCGGAGGGCGTGGCCGCCGGCGAGTTCCGCTGCCCGGACCCCACGAGCGCGGCCCTCAGGCTCACGGCGCTGCTGGACGGACTGGCGGTCCAGATGACGGCGTACTCCGGAGCGGTGTCACGGGCGCGGACCCAGGAATGGGCGGACGAGGCACTCGCCCGCGAACTGGGCCTGGAGCGCGAGGCGTTGATGGCGGCGGTGCGCTAGCGGGCACGGCGCCCGGCCCCGTACCGACCCCGTACCGCGCTTCGCCCGCTCCCCGGCGTGGACCGCCGTGCGGGCGGCCGTCCCGGATTCCGCCGGGAGCGACCGGAACTCCTGATCCGCACCCGGCCCGGGGCACCGCGGCCACCGGGACCGGGCCGGGCCGGTCGGGCGCCCGGGTACCGGACCCGGCCGGCCCCGCCGACCGGGCCGGTGCAGGTCTCAGGCGACCGACTCGATGCGCATCTTGATGTCGTCCGGGGACAGGGCGCCCTTGGCCGCGACGTGATCGCCCGAGGACTCCCCGCGCAGCCGCCGTCCGATCCACGGGACGAGGTACTCGCGCGCCCACTGGATGTTGTCGCGGCGCACCTCCAGCGTGCCGCGCGGCGGGAGGGGCGGCCAGGGCTGGTCCGGGTCGGCCGGGACCTCCAGGCCGAGTACCTGTCCGGCACGGAGCGCCACCCGGGTGTGCCCCTCGGGAGAGAGGTGCAGCCGGTCGCCGTCCCAGGCCCGGCGGTCCTGGACCGTCTTCAGGGACCAGAGGTCGAGGACGGGACAGCCGTAGCGGTCCGCGATGGCACGCACATGTCCGTTGTAGGTGGCGATCTTGCCGCGCAGGTGCTTGAGCACGGGAACGTCACGGGTGTCGAAGCCGGTGGTCACCATGACGGTGCCGACGGCGGAGGTGAGGTCGACGATCGCGCGCTCGAAGCGTTCGGCGACCTCGTCGGGGTCGGTGCCGGGGCGGATGATGTCGTTGCCGCCGGCGCAGAACGAGACCAGGTCCGGGCCGAGTTCCTTGGCCCTCTGGAGCTGGGACTCGACGATCTGGTCGAGCAGTTTGCCGCGCACGGCAAGGTTGGTGTAGTCGAAATCGCCTTCGGGCCTGCGGTCCGCGAGAAGTACCGCGAACCGGTCCGCCCAGCCGACGAACGCTCCGTCGGGCCCAGGGTCGCCGACGCCCTCGGTGAAGCTGTCCCCCACCGCCACGTACGACCCGATCACTGATCTGTTGTCACTCTTCGAATCGTCTGCCACATGGAGCATGATTCACCTTTTGATGTGAGCTACGCGACCGTAGGGAAGGGTTGACGGCCGGTGAGATAAGCCACTCGCCAAGCATTGGTCAACTCTGGAATAGGGCTCGCGTCAAGGATGTTGAGGCAGCGATCGCCCAGAGGCCGTTGCCGCGGGCACACCGAAGGCCGGACCCGGGGGATCGTGGGGTCCGGCCTTCGGAGGTCTTCCTGCCGTCAGGAGCAGGAGGCGGGGGGTGTCAGCCCACGGCGACACCGTGCGAGCGCAGGTACGCGACCGGGTCGATGTCGGAGCCGTAGTCCGGCGTGGTGCGGATCTCGAAGTGCAGGTGCGGTCCGGTCACGTTGCCCGTGGCGCCGGAGAGACCTATCTGCTGCCCCTCGGTGACGGTCTGCCCCGCCGAGACGGACAGCGACGACATGTGGGCGTACTGGGAGTACTTGCCGTCGGCGTGCTGGATGACGACCTGGTTTCCGTAGGCGCCGCCCCAGCCCGCGGAGACGACCGTGCCCGCGGCGATGGACTTGAGCGTGGTGCCGGTCGGGATCACGAAGTCCACGCCCGTGTGGTAGCCGCTGGACCACATGCTGCCCGCCACCTTGTAACCGGTGCCGACGGAGCTGCTCGCGACCGGCAGGGTGTAGCCGGAAGAGGTACCCGTGGAAGGGGCTTCGGTGGAAGCGGCGCCGGTGGAAGCGTTGCCGGAGGGGGCCGGGTCGGCGGCCGGGGTCGCCTGGCCGGACTTCGCCGAGGTGGTCGTCCGGGTGGCCGAGTGCGTGGCCGAGTGCGTGGCCGAGTGCGTGGCCGAGTGCGTGGCCGAGTGCGTGGCCGAGTGCGTGGCCGAGTGGGCGGCGGCCTTCTTGCCGAGCGACAGCTTCAGACCGGGGTGGATCAGCGACGGGTCGCCGCCGATGGAGGAGCGGTTGTCGGCGTAGATCTTCTTCCAGCCGCCGCTGACGTTCTGCTCGTCGGCGATCTTCGAGAGGTAGTCCCCGGACCTCACCGCGTACGTCTTCGTCCCGGCGGCCTTGGCGGCCTTCTTCGCGGGAACGGCGCTCGCGGCCTTCTCGACGTGGTGCGCGACGGCGGTGGCCGGGGTCGCGGCGTGGGCGCCGGTGGCTCCCATCAGGGGCAGCGCGAGTGCGGCGCCACCGGTTCCGGCCACGGCGATCGAGCGGGTGAAACGCAAGGACTTGGGACGGCGGTGCTTACCCTTCGCGGGCATGACGAATTCCTCTCCGGCGCCTGCGGGGTGAGCTGTCGGGTGCGGGCTGGAGATGCCCGGCCACGCTGCTGCGCGGCTGTACCCCTAGCCTGTTCCGGAAAAAGAACCGGACCAGGCGCGGAACCTGTGGGTCCCCCGCTCCTGCCGTGTACGGGTGAGTGTGCGGATTCCGGGCGGCGGCAGGATTGGGCGTCCGTCCGGATTGAGGCAGAACGTAAGCGACATGAGAGCGCGTCGACAACTATGTGCGGTTTCTGTGCGCTCGCCTTTCTTGATCCATGCGGAAACCACCGTCACCCTCCGTGGAGTGACGATCTTCCCGGCCTCTCAACCCACCTGAAAATCCGGGCAGGTTGAGAAATGAGGACGGCAACGCATCGTCACGAATATGACGCTCCTCACGCGACTCACCCCAGGGCGCCCTATTCCAGGGCCAGTTGCCACGAAGGCACCTATTCGGACAGAACAGACAGATGCTGCACGCGCGGATATCCGGCACATTCGGACCCCTGCTCGGAATGGCGCACAAAACGGCACTCCCGAATGCCGCGTTTCGCCTCAATTGCCCCACGGGGCCGATACGGCCGGAGGCGTGCGACCGATCCATCGCAGAATTCGAACACGCACTCGACGTCAGATGTCGCAATGCGCCGCTTCCAGGGCGTTCCGTCCGGAAGTCGTCGGCCGTGGACAACTCATTGCCCGAGGAACCCATGTCGTATCGTCGGGAGCGCGAGCCGGTACAACTGCCGACGAGCGGCGCCGAGTCCAGCACGGCGACGCCGGCGGCCGAATGGGAGGAGCCCCCGTGACGCAGCAGGTCCCGTCGACCGAGCCCGATCTCGGCGGAGTGCGCAACTTCCGCGACGTGGGCGGACTGCCCACCGCGGACGGCCGGCGAGTGCGTTATGGGCACCTGTTCCGCAGCGGCCACCTCGCCCACGCCACGGAGGAGGACGCCGCGTTCCTCGCCTCTCTGGGTCTCCACACGATCTTCGACTTCCGCAATGCCGCGGACCAGAAGCTGGAGGGCCCGGACGTCGAACTGCCGGGCGTGCGGAACGTGAACCTCCCGCTGAGCGACCCGGCGGACGGCAGCGAGTTCTGGAAGATGGTCCGCGACGGCGATCTCGACCAGCTGCGCGCGATCCTCGGCGACGGCAAGGCCGAGAACCGGATGATCAACTCCTACCGCACGATCATCAAGGAACGCACGGCCGAGCACTCCCAGGTGCTGCACGCCCTGGCCGACGACAGCGTGCCCGCGCTGATGCACTGCGCGGCGGGGAAGGACCGCGCCGGGCTGTCCATCGCGGTCACCCTGCTCGCCCTCGGCGTCGAGCGTGAGGCGATCGTGGCCGACTACCTGGAGTCGAACGCCGCGCACCGCCGTTACAAGGTGCACCGCAACGGCTCCTCGGCCGGCGCCTACTCCCCCGAGGTGATGGAACTGCTCAGCCCGCTGTTCGACGCGCGCGCCGCGTACCTGACAGCCGCCTTCGAGACGATCGAGGAGACCTGGGGCAGCGTCGAGGTCTATCTGGAGCAGGGCCTGGGACTGACGCCGGAGCTGCGGGAGCGCCTGCGCGGGCGGCTCCTGGACTGAGCCGCCCGCCGGACCGGGTTCCCTACTGGTTCTGCGCGCCCAGCGTGAAGAGCAGGTAGATGAAGGCCGCGAACAGGTGGCCGACGGCGACGTAGATGATCAGCCGCACCCACAGGGCGCGCGGGAACCTGTCCTCCATGGAGCGGCGGCGTTCTGTGGGTTCGGTCATGACGTCTCTCCCGAGGTGGGGTGGCCCGTCGCCGGGCCGAGGCACAGCGCGGCGACGGGGCTCTGCAGCAGGGTGTGTACGAAGAGGAGCTCGGCTCCGTCGCGCTCGGCGGCGGCGATGCGGTGCGGGGTCAGCGAGTCGAAGTGGGCGCTGTCTCCCGGAGCGAGGACGTGCGCGGTGTCCCCGAGGCGCAGACTGAGCCGCCCCCGGAGGACGTACAGCCACTCCTCGCCCGGGTGGACGCGCACGATGTCGCCCTGCGAACCGTAGGGGACGTGCACGCGCAGCGCCTGCATGCCGCGGCCCGCGGAGCCCGCCTGCCAGTAGGTCCAGCCCCCGGCCGGGGCCGGTTCCATGGCGGCGGCCCGTACGATCGCGTCACGGTCGGGGACCGCCTCGCCGAGCAGTTCCGAGACCGTCGTACCGTAGACACGGGCCAGCGTGAGCAGCATCGGCAGCGAGGGCTGGCGCTGTCCGGTCTCCAGCCGGGAGAGATGGGCGGGCGAGAGTCCGGCCGCGCGGGCGGCTGCCTCCAGCGTGAGGGAGGCGCTGCGGCGCAGGGCGCGGAGCCGGGGCGCCACGGCGTGCAGCTCGGCGGACGGCTCGTCGGCCGCCCCTGTGTCGGCAGGGCTCATAGGACCATTGAGCCAAACAATTACCTCTGGGGCAATTTTCTTGCCCCAGAGGCAAAGAACCTCGCCGGACACGGTCCACCGCACCCGGGCCGCCTCGCCGGTCGCGCCCGCGAGCCTCGCGGCGACCGCCGGTGCGGCCGGGTCTCAGCGGTTCGCCACCGCCTGCTTCACCAGCGTCTTCCCGAAGTCCCACATCAGCCCGCCGCCGTTGTGCGCGTCCTCCATCACCGCGGTGAAGGCCTCCACGAACCGGTCGACATCCCGCTCGTCGATGACCAGCGGCGGGATCAGCTTGATCACCTCCAGGTGGTCGCCGGAGACCTGGGTGAGGATGTGGTGCCGCTGGAGCAGCGGCACGACGACCATCTGCGCGAACAGACCCTTGCGCGCGGCCTGCAGCATGCTCCAGCGGCCGCGCAGCTTGAGCGACGCGGGCCGGCCGAACTCGATGCCGATCATCAGACCCCGCCCGCGCACCTCGCTGAGCAGCTCGTAGCGGTCGACCAGGGCCGCCAGCCGGGACTTCAGCAGTTCCCCGGTGATCCGTGCGTGGGCGACGGTCTGCTCGTTCTCCATCACGGAGAGCACCGCGAGCCCCGCCGCCATGGCCTGTGCGTTGGAGCCGAAGCTCGCCGAGTGCACGAGGACCCGGTCCATGGAGGAGTAGACCTTCTTGAAGATCCAGTCCTTTCCGAGGGTCGCGCCGACCGGCACGTATCCGCCGGAGAGCGCCTTGGCGACACACACCAGGTCCGGTTCGACCCCCTCCTCGTGCTGGTAGGCGTAGAAGTCCCCGGTCCGGCCGAGGCCGGTCTGCACCTCGTCCGCGATGAGCAGTGCCTTGTGCCGGTGCAGCAACTCCTGGGCGGCACGCAGATATCCGGGCGGGGACTCGTGGACGCCTTTCCCCTGGATCGGCTCCACGATGAGCGCGGCGACGTCGCCCTTCTTCAACTCCCTTGCCAGGGCGTCCAGATCACCGAGCGGGACGGCCGTGTCGGGCAGCAGCGGTGCGAAGCCGTCGCGGAAGCCGTCCTCGCCGTTCACGGACAGGGAGCCGGTGGTCAGGCCGTGGAAGGCGTGCGCGCAGTACAGGATCCGCGGTCGGCCGGTGGCGTACCGGGCGAACTTCAGCGCGGTCTCGACCGCCTCCGTACCGCTGTTGCCGAAGAACACCCGGTCCAGGTGCGGGCTGTGGGTGAGCAGCCGTTCCGCGAGCAGGCCCGGCAGCGGCTGGCAGTCGAAGCGGGTGAGGTCGGCGAGCGAGGCGTCCAGGACGTCGTGCAACGCCCGCCGGACGACGGGGTGATGGCGGCCGAGGCCCATCACCCCGAAGCCGGCGAGCATGTCCAGGTAGTCGTTGCCGTCGGCGTCCCAGAAGTGCGCGCCCTCGGCCCGCTCGTAGACCTTGTCGAAGCCGATGGTGTGCAGCATGCGCGGGAGCTGGTGGTTCAGGTACTTCGTGTGCAGTTCGTAGCGCTCGGCTCCGCGCTCGGCGAGGAGCGCGCCGAGGTCGAACTCCCCCTTCTGGGCAGGGTCGGTCATTCCTGTTTCTCCTTGGACGACACTTTCTCGGCCGGCCGGTCGGCGGCCTCGATCGGCTCGTAGGCGGCCTTGGCCCGCTCGTCCCTGATGGCCAGCCCGGCGCTGATCCGTCCGGCGATCTCCACGGGCGTGAGCCCGATGTCGGCCAGTACCTCGGACCGCTTGGCGTGCGCGAGGAACTGCTCGGGGATGCCGAACCGTCTTACGGGCACGTCGACTTCGGCGTCCCCGAGGGCCAGCGAGACGGCGGCGCCGACGCCCGAGGCCCTGCTGTTGTCCTCGACGACGGCGACGAGCCGGTGTTCGGCGGCGAGGTGGGGCAGCGCCGGGTCGACGGGCTTGACCCAGCGCGGGTCGACGACGGTGCAGCCGATGCCGCGGGCCTGAAGCAGGTCGGCGGTCTGGAGGCAGACCTGGGCCATGACGCCGACCGCGACGAGCAGGACCTCCGGGCGCTCGCCCCGGTGCAGGACGTCGAGCCCGCCCACATGGTCCACCGCGGGGATCACCGGACCGACGGACTCCTTCGGGAAGCGGATCAGGGTCGGCGCGTCGTCCACGGCGACCGCCTCCCGGAGCTGGGCCTTCAACTGGTCGGCGTCGCGCGGAGCGGCGATCCTGAGGCCGGGCACGACCTGGAGGATCGACATGTCCCACATGCCGTTGTGCGAGGCGCCGTCGACGCCGGTGACCCCGGCCCGGTCGAGGACGAAGGTCACACCGCAGCGGTGCAGCGCGACGTCCATGAGGAGCTGGTCGAAGGCCCGGTTGAGGAAGGTCGCGTACACGGCGACGACGGGATGCAGACCGCCGGTCGCGAGTCCGGCGGCGGACACCGTGGCGTGCTGCTCGGCGATGCCGACGTCCCACACCCGGTCGGGGAACCGCTCGGCGAACTTCCCGAGCCCGACCGGATGCAGCATGGCCGCCGTGATGGCCACGACGTCCGCCCGCTCCTCGCCGATCCTGACGATCTCGTCGCCGAACACGGAGGTCCAGGAAGGGCCGTTGGACGGTGCGAGGGGCTCGCAGGTGAGCGGGTCCATCACGCCGACCGTGTGGAAGTGGTCCTCCTCGTGCGCGAGCGCGGGTTCGTAGCCGCGCCCCTTCTCCGTCAGGCAGTGGACGAGCACGGGACCGTGGAAGCGTTTCGCCCGGCGCAGCGCGGACTCCACGGCTCCCACGTCGTGACCGTCGATGGGACCGACGTACTTGAGCCCGAGGTCCTCGAACATGCCCTGCGGCGCGAACGCGTCCTTGAAGCCCTTCTTCGCGCCGTGCAGCGACTCGTAGATCGTGTTGCCGACGAGAGGGGTGCGCAGCAGGACGTCCTTGCCCCAGGCGAGGACCTGCTCGTAGCTGTCGGTGGTCCGCAGGGTCGCGAGGTGGTTGGCGAGGCCGCCGATGGTGGGGGCGTAGGAGCGTTCGTTGTCGTTGACGACGATGATCAGGGGCCGGTCCTTGGCCGCGGCGATGTTGTTGAGCGCCTCCCAGGCCATGCCGCCGGTCAGCGCGCCGTCGCCGATGACCGCGACGACGTGGCCCTTCTCGCCCTGCACCTGCCGGGCCTTGGCGAGCCCGTCCGCCCAGCCGAGCGCCGTGGAGGCGTGGCTGTTCTCGATGACGTCGTGCTCGGACTCCTCGCGGGAGGGATAGCCGGAGAGGCCGCCCTTGCCGCGCAGCTTGGAGAAGTCCTGACGCCCTGTCAGCAGTTTGTGTACGTAGCTCTGATGGCCGGTGTCCCACAGGATGCGGTCCAAGGGCGACTCGAAGACCCGGTGGAGGGCGATGGACAGTTCCACCACTCCCAGATTGGGTCCGAGGTGACCTCCGGTCCTGGCGACCGCGTGCACCAGGAACTCCCTCACCTCTTCGGCCAGTTCACCGATTTCCGCCTCGGACAGCGCCTTCAGGTCGCGTGGTCCCCGGATGTTCTCCAGAATCGTCACGTCGGGCCCCCTCTCGGTCCGTGCTGATCAGCTCACGGTGACGGCCGGTTCTCCGGACGCGACGCCGTCGTTCTCCATCTGCGCGGCGATCTTCATCGCCTCGTCGATGAGGGTCTCGACGATCTTCGACTCGGGGACGGTCTTGATGACCTCGCCCTTGACGAAGATCTGCCCCTTGCCGTTGCCGGAGGCGACTCCCAGGTCCGCCTCCCGTGCCTCGCCGGGACCGTTGACGACGCAGCCCATGACCGCGACGCGCAACGGGACCTCCATCCCCTCCAGACCGGCCGTGACCTCGTCGGCCAGTTTGTACACGTCGACCTGGGCCCGCCCGCAGGACGGGCAGGAGACGATCTCCAGCCGTCGCTGCCGCAGTCCGAGCGACTCCAGGATCTGGATGCCGACCTTGCACTCCTCGGCGGGCGGCGCGCTCAGCGAGACCCTGATGGTGTCGCCGATGCCCTCACTGAGCAGCGCCCCGAACGCCACGGCGGACTTGATGGTCCCCTGGAACGCGGGACCCGCCTCGGTCACGCCGAGGTGCAGCGGGTAGTCGCACTGGGCGGCCAGCTGCCGGTAGGCGTTGACCATGACGACCGGGTCGTTGTGCTTGACCGAGATCTTGATGTCCCGGAAGCCGTGCTCCTCGAAGAGGGAGGCCTCCCACAGCGCCGACTCCACGAGCGCCTCGGGCGTCGCCCTGCCGTACTTCTCCAGCAGACGCCGGTCGAGCGAGCCGGCGTTCACGCCGATCCGGATCGGAATTCCGGCGCCCTGGGCGGCCCGCGCGATCTCCTTCACCTTGTCGTCGAACTGCTTGATGTTGCCGGGGTTCACCCGCACCGCCGCGCAGCCGGCGTCGATGGCCGCGAACACGTACTTCGGCTGGAAGTGGATGTCCGCGATCACCGGGATCTGCGACTTCTCGGCGATGGTCGCGAGCGCGTCCGCGTCGTCCTGCGTGGGGCAGGCGACACGGACGATCTGGCAGCCGGACGCGGTCAGTTCGGCGATCTGCTGGAGTGTGGCGCCGATGTCCGACGTACGGGTCGTGGTCATCGACTGGACGGACACGGGCGCCCCGCCGCCGACCGCCACCGGTCCGACCTGGATCCGCCGCGTCACACGGCGCTCCGCGATCGGCCGGAGCGGTACCTCTGGGAGGCCCAGGGAAACGGCGGTCATGACGTCACCCCCGGCTTTCCGTGAAGGTCTCGCGGGCGGCCCGGATGGATTCCTTGAGGGAGCCCATGGTGGCGAGGACCGCGGTCGGCTCGTAGCCGCAGTGCGCCATGCAGTTCGCGCACCGGTCGTCCTTGCCGCGGCCGTAGGAGTCCCAGTCGGTCTCCTCCAGGAGCTGCTTGTACGTCTGCACGTACCCGTCGCTCATCAGGTAGCAGGGCTTCTGCCAGCCGAAGAGCGAGTAGCTCGGGATCGCCCACGCGGTGCACGGGAAATCGACCTTGCCCTCCAGGAAGTCCAGGAAGAGCGGGCTCTGGTTGAGCCTCCAGCGGCGCCGGTTGCCGCCCGCGAAGGCCTTCTTGAACAGTTCCCGGGTCTGCTGGACGCCGAGGAAGTGCTCCTGGTCGGGGGCCTTCTCGTAGGCGTAGGCGGGCGAGAGCATCATCTCGTCGACCTTCAGGTCGTCGTTGAGGTAGTTGAGCACCTCGATGATGGTCTGCGGGGTGTCGGTGTTGAAGAAGGTCGAGTTGGTGGTGACCCGGAAGCCGCGGCGCTTGGCCTCCTTGATCGCCTCGACGGCCTCGTCGAAGACACCTTCCTTCGCGACGGACTCGTCGTGCCGCTCGCGCAGCCCGTCGATGTGGACGGCCCAGGCGAAGTACGGCGAGGGCTTGAACTTGTCCATCTTCTTGCGCATCAGCATCGCGTTGGTGCAGAGGAAGACGAACTTCTTCTTCGCCACCAACTGCCGCACGATCTCGTCGATCTGAGGGTGCATCAGCGGCTCACCGCCGGCGATGGACACCATCGGCGCACCGGATTCGAGGACCGCGCCCACCGCCTGGGCGACCGGCATGCGCTGCTTGAGCACACCGGCGGGGTGCTGGATCTTGCCGCAGCCCTCGCACGCGAGGTTGCACGCGAAGAGCGGTTCCAGCTCGACGAGCAGGGCGAACTTGTCCCGCTTCCTTAGCTTCTGTTCAAACAGGTATGCAGCGACCTTCATGGACTGCCGAAGCGGCATGGCCATACGGCTCACCTCCGAGGGAGCGACAAAGAACGGTGCCATTCGAAAAAAGCGGGAAGAACGGAACGAAGAACGCGGAAGGCTGATATTCCACCGCGAAACGTGCCGATTCGGACGAGTTCATGTTCTGGAGCATCCACGACCACCCGGACGGCCGCAACGGGACGGGTTCCCGAGCGGACCGCGCCGAGCAGCGTGGCCGCCGACTCCATGTCGACGGCGATGGCTCCGGTCGCGAGCAGACCGGAGCGCTCGTGACCGCGGACGACGTGATCGGAGCCGGTGAGCGGCCCCGTGTGGACGGTGCGGCCCGGCACGGCGCGGGCGAGTTCCTTGACCAGCAGATCGGTGCCCACACACGGCGTGGTGCCGCCCGGGTCGCGGGTCTCCTCGGCGACGACCAGGTCACCGGGGTGCATGCCCGGGGCGAGCCCCGCGCAGAAACCGGTGGCGAGCACGGCCGCCGTGGCCAGCACCGGGTCGGCCAGCACCCGGGTGACCGACCGGTCGGCGGCCCTGGGTCCCATGCCGGTACGCAGCACGGTGACCGGCCCGCCGGCGCCGCTCCGGTCGCCACTGCGCAGGGCGAGGTGCTCGATGCCGAGCGCGCAGGCGATCAGAAGCGGGGCCGGGGCGGCCGTCCTGTCCATATCAGCCCCCCTCGGCCGCGGAGAAGGGCTCTCCGTGGACGTAGCGGCCGAGCGCGGTGAGCGGGAAGACGTGGCGGTAGAGGTGGTAGTTGATCGAGAAGTCCCACGGGAAGCCGGTCCCCGTGAAGTACGGCTCGTCCCAGGTGCCGTCGGGCAGCTGCGTCTCCGCGAGCCAGACCACCCCGCGCTCGGCGGCCTTGGAGTCGTGCTCCCCCGCGGCGAGCAGGGCGAGCAGGGCCCAGCCGGTCTGGGAGGCGGTCGAGGCGCCGCGTCCGCTCCATCCGTCGATGTCGTCGTAGGAGCGCAGGTCCTCGCCCCAGCCTCCGTCCTCGTTCTGCACGGACTCCAGCCAGGCCACCGCCCGGCGGATCGCCGGGTGCGAGCCGGGCAGTCCCGCCGCCGCGAGCGCCGGGACCACGGACCCTGTCCCGTAGACGTAGTTGACGCCCCAGCGCCCGAACCAGGAGCCGTTCGGCTCCTGATGGGAGAGCAGCCACTCGATACCCCGGCGGGTACGCGGGTCATGGGTGAGCCCCTCGACCGCCAGCATCTCCACCACGTGCGCCGTCACGTCCGCGGAGGGCGGGTCGATCACCTCCCCGAAGTCGCAGAACGGCAGCCGGTTGGGGAAGGCACTGGTGTTGTCGACGTCGAACGCGCCCCAGCCGCCGTCCTTGGACTGCATGCCGAGATTCCAGCGGACCCCGCGTCCGATGGCGTTCTCGACGCGGTCCGGGTCGTGATGCCGGACGCGGCGCAGTGCGAGGACGACCTCCGCGGTGTCGTCGATGTCGGGGTAGTTGTCGTTGTGGAACTCGAACGCCCAGCCGCCCGGCGGCAGTTGGGGCCGTTTGACCGACCAGTCGCCGGGCCGGACGATCTCCTCCCCGAGCATCCAGTCCACGGCCTTGACGAGCTGCGGGTGGTCGGCGGGCACTCCCGCGTCGGCCAGCGCGATGGTGGCCAGGCAGGTGTCCCACACCGGCGACTGACACGCCTCGATCATCCGCGCGCCGTCGTCGCGCCACACGGCGAAACGGTTTAGCGAGGCCAGCCCCTCACGCATCACCGGGTGTTCGAGGTCGTAGCCGAGCAGATGCAGCGCGATGACCGAGTAGACGGCGGGCGGCTGGATGCCTCCCCAGCAGCCGTCGTTCTCCTGGCGCTCGATGATCCAGCGGCCCGCCGTGTTCATCGCCGCTCTGCGCAGGGCGCGCGGCGCGACCCTGCGGTACTGGTGCAGCGCCTTGTCCAGACGCTGGAAGGCGCCGTCCCAACTGGTCACGGGGGCGAGCGGTCCGACCGGGTTGGGGTTGCGCGCGTCGGTGTGCAGTTCGTCCAGCGGGAACGGCGCGGGGCGCACCGGACGCGTCGCCGAGACGATGGTGAGCGGCACGATGGTCTGCCGCGCCCAGCATCCGAAGTCGTAGATGTTCAGCGGCATCCACTTCGGGAAGTAGATGAGCTCCGGCGGGAGTTCGGGGAGGTCGTCCCACTTCCACCAGCCGAAGAGGGCGAGCCAGATCCGGGTGAAGACACGGGCCGCGGCGATGCCGCCGCGCTCGCGGATCCACGCGGACGCCTTCGCCATGTGCGCCTCGTCCGGGGCGTCCCCGGCCAGCCGCAGGGCGACGTACGCCTCGATGGTGGTGGAGATCTCGCCCGGACCGCCGTAGAAGGAGGCCCAGGTGCCGTCCTCGCGCTGCTCGCCGCGGATGAACAGCGCCGCGCCGCGGGTGGTCGGCTCGTCGCGGATTCCCAGGAACTGACGGAGCAGCAGGTCCTCGGCGTCCATGGTGACGTTCGTCTCGAGGTCGCCCTTCCACCAGCCCTGGGCGTCCTGCCGCGCGAGCAGGAAGTCCGTGGCACGCTCCATGGCGCGCGTGGCGGCGTCTCGGGTCTCGACTGTCCCGGCCGCCTCGGGAGTGGTCCGATACGGGGTTTCGCTGGCCGAGGCAGCGCGGGGCGGCAGGGCCCCGGTGCTTCCGTCGGTCGTCGCTGTCATGGCTTCCCCTTCGTGCAGTGGTGTGTCTCTGCTGTGGGTCCGCCGTCGGCCGGTGCGTTCGTTCGGATGGATATCCCCCCGCTCGAACGAGGTTCGAAGCTTGGGAAAGGCACCGGCCGGCGACTACGCGAGGTTTATTCGACCGATAACGATCATCTCTTCCGCACGACGACGAAGTCGGCCAGCGCCACGAGCTGGGCGCGTACCTGCTCGGGCATCGGCACGGCGTCCAGCGCCTCGATGGCGATCGCGTGCTGGCGGCGCGCCTCCTGGGCGGTCCACTCGCGGCCGCCCGCCTCCTCGATGAGCGCGGCGCGCACGGCGAACTCCTCCTCGGAGAAGTTCTCGAAGTCGCTGGCCTTGGCGTCCTCGGCGAGCAGCTCGCCGAGGCGCTCGGAGGCGGGGCCGCTCGCCGCGAGCGCGGCCACGACCGGCAGGGACTTCTTGCGCTGGCGCAGATCGCTCCAGGTCTGCTTTCCGGTGGCCTCCGGGTCGCCCCAGATGCCGAGGAGGTCGTCGACGGCCTGGAAGGCCAGGCCGAGGTGGTAGCCGTAGCGCTCCAGCGTGTCGGCGGTGAGGTCGTCGGCGCCGCCGAGGACCGCGCCGATGGAACAGGCGCAGGCGAGCAGGGCGCCGGTCTTGTTGCCCTCCATCTCCAGGCACTCCTCGACGCTGACGCGGTCGCGGTGCTCGTAGGAGATGTCCTGGGCCTGGCCGTCGATCAGGGCCCGGGTGGCGGTGGTCAGGCGCCGGGTGGCCCGGCCGGCCTCGACGGTGCCGAGCTCCAGCAGGACCTCGTTGGCCAGCGCGAACAGGGCGTCGCCGACCAGGATCGCCTGGGCGGGGCCGTGCACCTTCCAGACCGTGTCGCGGTGGCGGCGCTGTTCGTCGCCGTCCATCAGGTCGTCGTGCAGCAGCGAGAAGTTGTGCACCAGCTCGACGGCGACCGCGCCGGGGACGCCCACCTCGGGGGCCGCGCCGGCGGCCTGCGCGGAGAGCACGGCGAGCGCGGGGCGCACCGCCTTGCCGCCGTCGCCGTCCGCGGGGTTGCCCTCGGCGTCGATCCAGCCGAAGTGGTAGGCGGCGACGGTGTCCATGGGCGGCGCCAGCCGGTCGACAGCCGCCTTGAGCACCGGTGTGGCCAGGGTCCGGCCGCGCTCCAGGAGCGCGGTCACGTCCACCGCGTCGGCAGCCGTTTCGGCCGGGGGCACAGTGGGCACAATCTCTCCTCTTGTTACGGAACCGGGGGTGCGGGGGCCTGCCATGCTCCGGTCGAGCGTCATGCCGCCTCCTCGAAGAGTCCGAGGAGGTGGTCGCGGGGCCGGCCCAGGGCGCCCAGCGCGGCCTTTGCCGCACCGACTCCACTGCGAACCGCACTCTCCATGGTCGCGGGCCACCCTGTGGCGGTCCACGCTCCGGCCAGGTACAGGCCGGGGGCCTTGGTACGGGCACCGGGCCGCAGCCGCCCGACGCCCGGGGCGGGAGCGAACGTCGCGGTGCGCTCCCGGGTCACGAAGAAGTCCTTCACCCCGGCGCCGCGCGCACCGGGCAGCAGCCGCTCCAGCTCCGGCAGATACCGCTCCCGGAGTACGGCGACGGGCTCGTCGATCTCGTCCTGGGCGGCCGACTGCGACAGCGCCAGGTACTGCCCCTCCCGGAGTCCGGACGCCTCGGTGCGGTCGAAGACCCACTGCACCGGGGAGCCCAGGGCCGCGAAGAACGGCGCGGTGAGGACCTTGCGGTCGTAGACGACGTGGACGTTGAGGATCGGCGCGGTGCCGATGTCCAGAAGCCGCTCGGGGGCGTCGAGCGCCCCCTCGGGCAGGAGCTCGTGGGCCTCGCGCTGGGGCACGGCGAGGACGACGGTGTCGGCCTCGATGCGCTCGCCGGGAACCTGAACGCTCCAACGGCCGTTCTCGTAAGGGGAGACGGAGGTGACGCGTGTACGGGTCTCGGTACGTACGCCCGCGGAGTCGAGCGCCTTGCGGGCCAGGGTGTCATGCAGTTCGCCCAGCGGGACGCGCGCCCAGCCGATGTCGGCCGCGCCCGGGTCGGACAGCAGACCCGTCTTGAACACCATCGCGGCGAGCCCGAGCGAGGAGTCCTGGGCCACCGCGTTGAGGGTGGCGACCCCCACGAGGTCCCACAGTGCTTCGACGGCACGTCGCGACTGACCGTGCCCGGCGAGCCAGTCGCCGAAGTTCTGCGCGTCGAGCGCCGGATCGTTGAGGTCCAGGCCCTTGAGCGCGAGCGCGGCACGGCCGACCTTGGCACGCTCGGCGAGCGAGAGGTGCTGATAGGTCGCGAGGCTGCGCGCGAGGTGCAGCGGAACGGGCAGCGCGCCGCGGCCGATTCTGCCGAGCCGTCGTCCCGCCGGTGCCTCCGCGTCGAGAACGGGCACGTCGAGACGATCCTGCAGAGGCGCGAGCGCGGTCCCGTCGACGCGGTCGAGGAACCAGCGGTAGGCGGTGCAGCAGCGCAGGAACACATGCTGTCCGTTGTCAACGGTGAGCTCGCCGCGCTGGAAGGAGAACGCGAGACCGCCGAGGCGCGGCCGCCCTTCGAGCAGGGTCACCCGGAGCCCGGCGTCGGCCAGCGCGAGCGCGGCGGTGATCCCGGCGAGTCCACCGCCGATCACCACGGCGGCGGTCCGGCCGGAGTCGTCCGTGGACTCGGCCTCGCTCATGACGCACCCTCCCCCGCGGCCGCGCCGGGGTCGTCGAACGCTCCACGGCAGGCCGTTGCAGTCAGGGACGCCACCCGGCTCCGGAGGGTTGCCTGCCACTTTTCGCCGGCCGCGTCACCGCGGCCCATGGTGTCCATCAGACACGCCTCCGGACCGTACGGCGGGAGACGTGCCGGGCGTCGAGGCCGGAGAGGCCGCGCACGGCGACGTACGCCTTCTCGCGTCCCGGCAGGGACACCCGGCCGCGCAGCACGGCCTCCGGCTCGCGCTCGATGCGGTCGAGAAGGCGCCGGTAGATGCCCGCCATGGCCGCGACGCAGGCACCGCTGCGCCGGTCCAGCATGGGCAGCAGCCGGTAACCCTCCGCGAAGAGGGCACGCGCCCGCCGTACCTCGAAGTGCACGAGACCCGCGAAGTCCGAGCCCGGCGGTGGAGTCGGCCCGGCGAACCCGGCCGAGCAGCCGAACTTGGCCAGGTCGTCGGCGGGCAGATACGTGCGCCCGCCCTCGGCGTCCTCGCGGACGTCCCGCAGGATGTTCGTGAGCTGGAGCGCGAGCCCGAGCGTGTCGGCGTACTCCGGCGCGCGCTCCGCGCCGCGCGCCCCCGGTTCGGTGCCGAAGACCCCGAGCGAGAGCCGCCCGATCGCTCCGGCCACGCACCGGCAGTAGACCTTCAGGTCGTCCCAGGTCTCGTACGTCTCACCGCGCACGTCCATCAGCACGCCGTCGATGAGCTCGTCCAGGCCCCCGAGGGGAACCGGGAAGTACCCGGCGGTGTGGCTGAGGGCGACCGCGACCGGGTCGGTGTCGTCCTCGGCGACGTCACCCGCCCGGACGCGGGCGAGCAGCGCCCGGGTCTCCTCCAGGCGCGCCGCCTTCACGTCCGGCGCCAGCGTGCCGTCGCCGATGTCGTCGACGCGCCGGGAGAACGCGTAGAGCGCCGACATCGCCCGGCGCTTGGGCGTCGGCAGAAGCCTGATGCCGTACGCGAAATTACGAGCCTGCTGACCGGTCACCGCCTCGCAGTAGCTGTACGCGGCGAGTACCGGTGCGGACACGTGCTGTTCCGACTCCACGGTCCGGATCACCCCTCTCCTCGCAGAGTCACTCCCACCTCGCGCAGCAGCTGGAGCTTGCCGGGCTTGGGCGGGCCGGGAAGTACGTCGTATTCGGCGGCGGCGATCGCGCCGATCGCCGCCTTCCCCCCCGCGACAAATCCCGCGAGCAGCAGTTTCAGCCTGCCGTGGACGCTACCCACGAGGGGGGTGCCTTCATTCAGGAGGTTCAAGGCGCGTTCTGCTTCGTATGCAACCAGTGCTCGCACCGATGCGCCTGCTGTGGGGACGGCGAGATCCGCTTCGACGACGTGAAAGCGCTTCATGTCCTCGGCGGGCAGGTAGACGCGGTCGCGGCCGAGGTCCTCGGCCACGTCCTGGAGGTGCTCGACGATCTGGAGCGCCGTGCACACCGCGTCGGAGCGGCGGATCCGCTCGGGCGTGGACGTTCCGGTGACGGAGAGGACCAGACGGCCGACGGGGTTCGCGGAGAGTTCACAGTAGGCGAGCAGATCGTCGTAGGTCTCGTACCTCTTGACGAGCTGGTCCTGGCGGTTGGCCGCGATCAGGCCGAGGAAGGGCTCGGGGGTGAGGCCCGCGCGGCGGACCGTGGGCTGGAGCCGGCGCAGCAGGGGGTGGCTCGGGGTCGAGTCGAACACGCGGTGAAGATCGGCTTCGAGTGCGTCGAGCAGGACCAGACGGTCGTCGGCGTCCGCGGCCGGCACACCGAGGAGACGGGCGTCGGCGCCGCCGGGGGCGAGGTCGCCGTCACCGATGTCGTCCACGAGGCGGGCGAAGCCGTAGACGGCCATCAGGTCGTCGCGCCAGGCCCTGGGCAGGAAGAACGGGGCCACGGGGAAGTTCTCGTCCGCGGCTTTGTCGAGGGTGCCGCGCTCCGGATCGCCGGTGCGGGCCGTCCCGGCTTGGGTCACCGCTCGCCGCCCGGCGCGAGGACGGCACACGCATCGCGGAGCTGGAGAGTCACCGTAGCCATTGCCGTCACATCTCCCGTTCTACACTGCCGACCCAACACTGCCCATTTCGGACACGCCGCCCGAAGATCCGCTCGGCGTGACGGTGCCAGGTGTCGCGTATTATCGCCCTACTTGACGCGTTTCAGCACCGGTACAGCTTACGTTGTACAACGCGGCACGCTCCGCCGGGGTGTCCTGCACATCACAACAACACACCGATTGGCGTCAAGATTCCTCGCGCCGACGGGAGTTGACGTTTCCTTTGCAGACGCAGGGCCCCGCCGGAGAGTTCCGGCGGGGCCCGGGTCCTGTCATGGGCGAATCGGGCTACTTGCCCGTGAACTTCTCGTACTCCTTGAGGACGTCCTCGGTCGGGCCGTCCATGCGCAGCTCGCCGCGCTCCAGCCACAGCACGCGGTCGCAGGTGTCGCGGATCGACTTGTTGTTGTGGCTGACCAGGAACACCGTGCCCGCGCTCTTGCGCAGCTCACGGATGCGCGCCTCGGACCGCTTCTGGAAGGAGCGGTCACCGGTCGCGAGGGCCTCGTCGATCATCAGCACGTCGTGGTCCTTGGCCGCCGCGATCGAGAAGCGCAGCCGGGCCGCCATGCCGGAGGAGTACGTCCGCATCGGCAGGGTGATGAAGTCGCCCTTCTCGTTGATGCCCGAGAAGTCGACGATCTCCTGGTAGCGCTCCCTGACCTGATCACGGGACATGCCCATGGCGAGGCCGCCCAGGATGACGTTCCGCTCGCCGGTGAGGTCGTTCATCAGGGCCGCGTTCACGCCGAGCAGAGAGGGCTGGCCGTCGGTGAAGACCTTGCCCTTCTCCGCGGGGAGCAGACCGGCGATGGCCCGCAGGAGCGTGGACTTGCCGGAGCCGTTCGAGCCGATCAGACCGATGGCCTCGCCCCGGTACGCGGTGAAGGAGACACCCTTGACGGCGTGCACCTTGCGGACACCGCGCTCCTCGCCGCGCTTGACGATGCGGCTGAGGGCGGACGTGGCGCTGCCCTTGCCGGTCTTGGCGCCGTTCACGCGGTAGACGATGTGCAGTTCGTCCGCGATGACGGTCGGGATGTGCGACCTCTTCTCGAGCTCAGCCACGGCCGTACCTCTCTTCAGCCTTCCAGAAGTAGACGAACCCGCCGACGGCGGTGACCACGGCCCAGAAGACGGCGATGGCCCACACGTGCGGAGGCAGGTTGGAGGAGCCGTAGCCGTCGATGAGCGCGAAGCGCATCAGGTCCATGTAGACGGCGGCCGGGTTCGCCTGGAGCGCGCGGGCGATCCATTCGGGGCGGCCGGCCAGCATGGTGCTGATGGAGAACATGACACCGGAGGCGTACATCCAGGTGCGCAGGATGAACGGCATGAGCTGGGCGAGGTCGGGCGTCTTCGCGCCCATCCGCGCCACGATCAGGGCGAGGCCGGTGTTGAACAGGAATTGGAGGAACAGCACCGGGACGATCAGCAGCCAGGACAGGCCGGGGTAGCTGCCGAAGCCGATCGCCACGATGAACAGCACGATCATCGAGAAGAGCAGCTGCTGGAGCTGCTGGAGGGCGAACGAGATCGGCAGCGAGGCACGCGGGAAGTGCAGTGCGCGCACCAGGCCCAGGTTGCCCGAGATCGCTCGCACGCCCGCCATGATCGAGCTCTGCGTGAAGGTGAACACGAAGACGCCGGTCACCAGGAACGGGATGTACACGTCGTGCGACATGCCGCGGTTGGCCTTCAGGATCAGCCCGAAGATCAGGTAGTAGACGAACGCGTTGAGCAGCGGCGTCACCACCTGCCAGAGCTGGCCCAGCTTGGCCTGGCTGTACTGGGCGGTGAGCTTCGCCTGCGAGAAGGCGAGGATGAAGTGCCGCCGGCCCCACAGCTGATGAACGTACTGGCCCAGCCCGGGCCGGGCGCCGCTGACCGCGAGGCCGTACTTGGCGGCCAGTTCGGCCGCGGAAAGCCCGTCATCGGGCGACGGCCGGTCGCTCACCGCGACTCCGCCGTCATGCGTGGTCTCACTCACAAGGGGAACTTTCGTCTTCAAGATGCGCACAGCCGGTTGGGACGTGGGCATGAGCCGGGAACCGGGTAGGGCCCGGGTGCTCTCAGGGTCGAGCTTGTCAGATGACCGGAGGCCGGCCCAGTCGGGTCAGCCGCCACACCGTGCGCCACCTCATGGGACGCCTCGGTCCGCAGGGACTCCTCCAGCCTTCCCTGAATCCGCCGAACCAGGCTCGCAGAGCGGCCCGCGAGGGGCGGCGCAGCAGGGTCAGGAGCATCCAGACGCCGAGGTAGACCGGGACGAGTGGCGCGGGAAGGTTCCGGCGCGCGAGCCAGACGCGGTTGCGGGCCACCATCCGGTGGTACACCGCGTGCCGCGAGGGGGCGGTCGCCGGGTGGTACAGCACCATGTCGGAGCGGTAGTCGATCATCCAGCCGGCGTCGAGGGCCCGCCAGGCCAGGTCGGTCTCCTCATGGGCGTAGAAGAACGCGTCCGGGAGTCCGCCGACCTCGGCGAGGACCTTCGTACGGACCGCGTTGGCGCCGCCGAGGAACGTGGTGACGCGCGAGGAGCGCATCGGGTCGGCGGCGCGCAGCCGCGGCACGTGGCGCCGCTGGGTCTCGCCGGACTCGGGGTCGGCGATCCGGAAGCTGATGATGCCGAGCTCCGGGTCGTCGGCGAAGGCCCGGCGGCACAGTTCGGCCGTGTCGTGGTGGGCCAGCAGGCCGTCGTCGTCCAGGAAGAGCAGGACGTCCACGTCGGTGCCACCGGGGCCGAAGGCCTCGATGCCGACGTTGCGGCCGCCGGGGATGCCGAGGTTCTCGGGCAGCTCGACGGTCCGGACCCCCGCGGGGACGTCCGGGACGGGTGAGCCGTTGCCGACCACGACCACCTCGACGCGGTCGCCGTCCTGCTTGGCGACGGAGTCGAGCAGGGCCCTGAGCTCGTCGGGGCGGTTGCCCATGGTGATGATCACCGCGCCGACCTTCGTCGTACTCACTTGAGCCTGCTCGAAGCGAGGATGGACACCAGGTGCAGCACGGTCTGCAGGAGCGCGATGCCGGCGAGCACGGCGGTGCCCAGCCGGGTGAAGAACAGGTCGCCCCTGATCTGGTCCGCGACGGCGAGGAGCAGGATCAGCAGGGACGCCTCGATGCCGAGGATCAGCCGGTGGAACTTGAGCGCCGCGGCGGCCCTGCGGGCCAGCGCCACGCCCGAGGAGCGGGGCTCGGCGGCGGACTCCTGGACCGGCGGCAGCCCGCCCTGGTGGCGGGCGACACCGACGAGGTCGGTCTCCGCCTTGATCAGGATCGCGCCGAGGGCGGCCAGCGTGCCGAGGAAGGCCCACAGCCAGTCGATCCGTCCGTCTCCCCACAGGTCCGCGGCGCGCAGGCCGAGACCGACGAGGACGGCCGCGTCGGTGAGATAGGCGCCGACGCGGTCGAGATAGACCCCGCCGAGCGAGTACTGCTTCTTCCAGCGCGCGACCTCGCCGTCGACGCAGTCGAGCAGCAGATAGAGCTGGACCATCACCACGCCCAGCACCGCGCCCGCGATCCCCGGCACCAGCAGGGCGGGGGCCGCGAGCACGCCGCAGAGGGTCATCAGGTACGTGAGCTGGTTGGGCGTGATCCTGGTGGTCACCAGGTAGCGGTCGCAGCGCAGCGAGATCTCTCGCATGTACAGGCGTCCCGCCCAGTGCTCACCGCTGCGCCGGTCCTTCACCCCCGGGGGGTGAACGACGGGGCGGAGTTCAGCTACCGATGGCCTTGGCATAGTCGGAGTAGATGTCCTTGATCTGGTGGGTGTTCAGGTCGAGATGTTCGAGGATCGTGTAGCGGCCGGGCCGGGTCTGCGGAGCGAACTCCACGACCTGGACGAACTCGTCCACGGTGAAGCCGATCTCCTCGGGCAGCACCGGCAGTCCGTGCCGGCGCAGCACCTCGGCCATGTACGCCGACTCCTCGTGAGCGCCGCGCAGATACATCGCGAAGGCCGCGCCCAGGCCGCACTGCTCGCCGTGGCTCGCGGCGCGCTTGGGGAAGAGGAGGTCGAAGGCGTGGTTGATCTCGTGGCAGGAGCCGGAGGCGGGCCGGGAGTCACCCGAGATCGACATCGCGATGCCGGTGAGGACGAGCGCCTCGGCGAGGACCTGGAGGAAGCCGTTGTCGCCGACACCCCCGGGGTGCCTGAGCACGGCCTCGCCCGCCTGGCGTGCCATGGCGGCGGCCAGTCCGTCGATCTTCTCGCCCTTGACGCGGTTGGACAGTTCCCAGTCCGCGATGGCGTTGATGTTGGAGACCGCGTCCCCGATGCCCGCCCGGACGAACCGGACCGGCGCGTCACGGATGACGTCGAGGTCGATGACCACGGCGATCGGGTTCGGCACGCCGTAGGAGCCGCGGCCCGCGTCGTTGTCGAGGGTGGCGACCGGCGAGCACAGGCCGTCGTGCGCGAGGTTGGTGGGCACCGCGACCAGCGGCAGCCCCACCCGCGCGGCGGCGAACTTGGCACAGTCGATGATCTTGCCGCCGCCCAGGCCCACGACGGCGTCGTAGTGCCCGGCCCTGATGGCGCCGGCCAGCTTGATCGCGTCGTCGAGCGTGCCGCCGCCTACCTCGTACCAGGTGGCACCGGGCAGGGCCGGGGCGATCCGGTCGCGCAGCCGGGCGCCCGAGCCGTTGCTGACCGCGATGGCCAGCTTGCCCGAGTGCGAGATGCGCTCGTCGCTGAGCACGCTCGCCAGGTCGTCCAGGGCACCGGGACGGATGTCGACGACGACCGGCGAGGGGATGAGCCTCGTCAGTACTGGCACGCGATCTCACGTCCCTTGGCGAGGTCGTCGTGGTTGTCGATCTCGACCCACTTGACCTCCCCGATCGGCGCGACGTCGATCCGGAAGCCGCGGTTGACGAGCTCCTGGTAGCCGTGCTCGTAGAACTGCTGCGGGTCGGTCTCCCACACCGTCTTCAGGGCGTCGGTCAGCTCGGCGGCGGCGGCGCCCTCGATGAGGGTCACACCGATGTACTCGCCGGTGGCCTCGGACGGCTCCATGAGCTTGGTGATCTTCTGGACGCCCTTGTCGGGGTCCACGACGACCTTCATCTCCTCGTCGGCGAGCTTCTTCACCGTGTCGAGGGCGAGGATGATCCTCTTGCCGTCGCCGCGGGCGGCGAGCAGCGTCCGCTCGACGGAGACCGGGTGCACGGTGTCGCCGTTGGCGAGGATCACGCCGTCCTTGAGGGCGTCACGTCCGCACCACAGGGAGTAGGCGTTGTTCCACTCCTCGGCCTTGTCGTTGTCGATGAGGGTGATCTTGAGGCCGTACTTCTCCTCGAGAGCGGCCTTGCGGTCGTAGACGGCTTCCTTGCGGTAGCCGACGATGATGCCGACCTCGGTCAGGCCGATCTCGGCGAAGTTGCCGAGGGTCAGGTCCAGGACCGTGATGGAGTCCTCTATGCCCGCGGGGCCAACCGGCACGAGAGCCTTGGGGAGGCTGTCGGTGTAGGGGCGCAGACGCCTTCCGGCGCCGGCCGCCAGCACGAGGCCGATCATGCGGGTTCTCCTTCATCGTGTACGGCGGGCGCCCCGGAGGACACCCAGAAGCGGATGCTCTCGACGAGCACCAGCAGTGCCACGGCCACGGCGAGTGCCGTGAGCGCGACCTTGAACTGTGCGGCGGTGAGCAGCGCGGCCAGGACGGTGACCAGCAGCGTCCTGCCTTCGTGCCCGCCGATCGCCCGCACCAGCCAGTGCGGGGGGGCTCCGGCGTCCCCGCGAATGCGGTACACCGTGTCGTAGTGATGGTAGGCGACCGCGGCCACCAGGCCGAAAGCCGCCGGAAGCGCTCCGTTCACGTCGGCGTTGACCGCCAGTGCCAGAACGGTGAGGTACTCGGCCGCGCGGAAGAACGGCGGGACCAGCCAGTCCAGGGCGCCCTTGAGGGGCCTGAGCAGGGCGGCCGGCGACAGCAGGACGTACACGACGGCGCCCAGGACGGGGAGCCAGCTCCCGTACGGGGCGAGTGCGGCGGATGTCACGACGACCGCCCCGGCGACGAAGGCGACCACGGCCGGGGCGACGCGCGGGAGGCGGCCCGCGAAGCGGGTCAGGTACTCGGCGAGCGCGCCGGAGTCGGTGAGGTCCGCCAGCGCCCGGGCGGCGCGGTCCGTGCGGCGCGCCTTGCGGGTGAGCGAGCGCAGGACCCGGCCCGCCGTGGTGTAGGTGGCCGCGAAGGCGCAGCCGACGAGCAGCGCGTAGAAGGTGATACGGGGGGTCGTCAGCGCCGTGAGGACGGCGATCATCGCCCATCGTTCGCCGATGGGCAGGACTATCATCCGGCGCACCCAGACCGTCCAGCCGACGCTGTCGAGCTTGTCCGAGAGGGCCGCGGTGGGGCTGGTGTTGGCCGTCGCGTCGTGGTTCGCCTCGTTGAAGGAGAAGTCCACGACGTGCCGGCAGGTCTGGAGGATCATCGCGCCGAGGGCGAGTGCCCACACGTCGTCGCCGCCGCGGGCCGCGCCGAGCGCGAGTCCCGCGTAGTAGGCGTACTCCTTGGCGCGGTCGAAGGTCGCGTCCAGCCAGGCGCCGAGCGTGGAGTACTGCAGGGAGTACCGGGCGAGCTGTCCGTCCGTGCAGTCCAGGACGAAGGAGAACATCAGCAGCAGACCGGCCACGACGAAGCCGGCGCGGGTGCCGGTGGCGGCGCAGCCCGCGGCGATCAGCGCGGTGATCAGCGAGGCGGTGGTGACCTGGTTCGGGGTCAGACCGCGGCGGGCGCACCAGCGGGCGATGTAGCGCGAGTACGGGCTGATGCAGTACGTGGTGAAGAAGCCGTCGCGGGCCTTGACGGCGCTGCGCAGCCGTACGGCCTCGTCGTCGACGGCCAGGACGGCCTGCCGGACGCTGTTGCGCTCCTGCGGGTCGGCGGGGACCGCGGCGACGAGGGTGCCGAGCTCCGGGCGGTGCACGGAGAGGTCGTCCGCTTCGAGTGCCTCGCCGAGGCGCTCGACGAGGTTCTCGGGGGCCACGGCGGCGTTGCCGGCGGCCACGCTCTCCCGGGTCACGGCGCGGGTCAGGGCCCGCCGGGCCTCGGGCTGCACGGAGACGGCGCCGGGAATGGCGGAGGCCGCGAAGCGGGGGTCGGTCAGGCCGAGACGCAGGGCGTGGACATGCCCGACGAAGCGGGCGTCCACGACGGCGACCCGCTGGTTCGCCGGCAGGGTGGCGAGCAGGGTCTCGGTCTCGCCCGCGTCGGACGCGGGACGCACATCGAAGCCGAGCGACCGCAGATCGCCCTCGAGCGACGATCCGGGGACCGGCTGGCCGGTGAGGATGGCGGTCGGCAGCGAACTCACTCCCTGGGTGCCGGCGCGACCTGGCGCCGGCGTGTGCGTGATGGGATGGCGCCCCCGGCATGGCGGCGGCCCCGGCGGCATGTCGGCAGAGGCTATCGGATGAACGGAAGCGGCCGTTCACCGCCTGTTCACGGCCCGATCAACCGATTTTGTCCGGCAGGCGCCGCGATCATCATCAGGGATCGCGGGCCCGGGTCACAAGCGCGGTTTCGCGGACCGGCGCATTCCCGGCATGACGTACGGAACCCGGCCTCGCCGAAACCGGGGCACCCCGGACACGGCGCCGGACCCGCATAGGGTGGTCGTCCATGACATGGCTGATCACAGGCGGGGCCGGATACATCGGGGCACACGTGGCGCGGGCGATGGCGGAGGCCGGGGAGCGCGTCGTCGCCCTCGACGACCTGTCGACCGGGACACCGAACCGGCTTCCGGAGAGCATCCCCCTCATCCAGGGGTCGTCGCTGGACGGTGATCTGCTCAAGCGGGTCCTGGCGGAGCACGGGATCACGGGTGTGGTGCACCTCGCCGCCCGCAAGCAGGTCGGCGAGTCCGTGGCCGAGCCGACGCGCTACTACCAGGAGAACGTGGGCGGCCTCGCGACGCTTCTGAACGCGGTGGCCGGGGCGGGCGTCGAGCGGTTCGTGTTCTCCTCCTCTGCGGCCGTCTACGGCAACCCCGATGCGGACCTCATCACGGAAAGCACCCCCTGCGCCCCGATGAGCCCCTACGGCGAGACGAAGCTCGCGGGCGAGTGGCTGGTGCGTGCGGCGGGCCGGGCGCACGGTATCGCCACGGTGTGCCTGCGCTACTTCAACGTGGCGGGCGCGGGCGCGCCGGAGCTCGCCGACACCGGGATCTTCAACATCGTCCCGATGCTGTTCGACCGCCTCACCCGCGGCGAGGCCCCGCGGATCTTCGGCGACGACTACCCGACGCCGGACGGCACCTGCGTACGCGACTACATCCATGTCGCCGACCTCGCCGAGGCGCATCTCGCGGCGGCCCGGCGGCTGACGGACGGGGCGAGCGGTGATCTGACGGTGAACATCGGCCGGGGCGAGGGTGTCTCCGTACGGGAGCTCGTGGCGCTCGTCGCCGAGGTCACCGGGAACCCCGTGCGGCCCCTCGTCGAACCGCGCCGCCCCGGCGACGCCCCCCGCGCGGTCGCCTCGGCCGCCCTGGCCGCCGAGGAGCTGGGCTGGGGCGCGCGGCGCGAAGTGCGCGAGATGGTGGAGTCGGCCTGGCGGGGCTGGCTGCTGCACCACCCGGAGACCACCGGCGCATGACCGCGTCAACGCTCTGACCTGCGGATCGTTTCCGCAGGTCAGAGCATATGACAACGGTGTTCAGTGCCGCGTTGCCCGATACCCCCCGCCCGTAGTTGACTGTCACGACCGAGCGGAAAACAGGAGGCGGCTTCCATGGGGGCTGGGCACGACCACGGGCACGCGCACGGCGCTCCCCGGTCCGGTACGGCGACGGCCGCGTACCGCGGGAGGCTGCGTATCGCGCTGGCGATCACCCTCACCGTCATGGTCGTCGAGATCTTCGGCGGTGTCCTCGCCGATTCGCTCGCGCTCGTCGCGGACGCGGCGCACATGGCGACGGACGCGCTGGGTCTTGGCATGGCCCTGCTCGCGATCCACTTCGCGGCCCGCCCGCCGAGCGAGAAACGCACGTTCGGCTACGCGCGGGCCGAGATCCTCGCCGCGCTCGCCAACTGTCTGCTGCTGCTCGTCGTCGGCGGCTATGTGCTCGTCGAGGCGGTCCAGCGCTTCATCACGCCCGCGGACACCCGCGGCGGACTGACGATCGCGTTCGGCGTGTTCGGCCTGGTCGCCAACATGGTCTCGCTGACGCTGCTGATGCGCGGGCAGAAGGACAGCCTGAACGTACGGGGTGCCTTCCTGGAGGTCGCGGCGGACGCACTGGGCTCGGTGGCGGTCATCCTCGCCGCCGTGGTGATCATGACCACCGGCTGGCAGGCGGCGGACCCGATCGCCTCGATCGCCATCGCCCTGATGATCGTCCCGCGCACCTGGAAGCTGCTCCAGGAGACGCTCGACGTGCTCCTGGAGGCGGCGCCCAAGGGGGTCGACATGGCGGACGTACGGGCCCACATCCTGGCCCTCGACGGTGTCGAGGACATCCACGACCTGCACGCCTGGACCATCACCTCCGGCATGCCGGTGCTCTCCGCGCACGTGGTCGTCAGCTCCGACGTCCTGAACGCGATCGGCCACGAGAAGGTGCTGCACGAGCTCCAGGGCTGTCTGGGTGTCCACTTCGATGTCGAGCACTGCACGTTCCAGCTGGAGCCGAGCGGCCACGCCGAGCACGAGGCGAAGCTCTGCCACTGACGCGCGGCCGGCCCAGCGGCGCCCGTCGCGGGACAGGGGGCGGGCACCGGGACATCCGCGGGCGGCGCCCGACGGGCACGGCCCGCACGGCCCGCGTGGCCGGGCGTCGAAGGAGGCGCCCGTCCGAACATCCGACGGCTCTCGTCCTCGACGATTCCGTGCCGGTGGCACCGGGCACGATCAGGTGTCCGGCGGCATTCGGCGTCCGACCGCCGGGACCGCGTCTCCCGCCGGGGGACCCCGGGGCGGGACATGCGGAGAGTCGCGAAGTGCCGGGAGTGCCGGTTTCGTACGGCAGACTTGGTGCTGGAAAACCGATGCGAAGGATGGGTATGCCGATCACACCTGCCACCGCGACGCACAGTTCGTCGAACGGCACCGCTGAAGCGATCCTGCTGGAGCTGGTCGACGAGGACGGCAACACGATCGGTACGGCGGAGAAGCTCGCGGCCCATCAGGCCCCGGGACAGCTGCACCGGGCCTTCTCGGTGTTCCTCTTCGACGAACAGGGCCGGCTGCTGCTCCAGCAGCGCGCGCTCGGCAAGTACCACTCCCCCGGCGTCTGGTCGAACACCTGCTGCGGCCACCCCTACCCGGGCGAGGCACCCTTCGCGGCGGCGGCCCGGCGGACGTACGAGGAGCTCGGGGTGTCACCGACGCTGCTGGCCGAGGCGGGCACGGTCCGCTACAACCACCCGGACCCGGACTCGGGCCTGGTGGAGCAGGAGTACAACCATCTGTTCGTCGGAATGGTGCAGTCGGCGCCGCGGCCCGACCCGGAGGAGGTCGGTTCGACGGCCTTCGTGACCGCCGTCGAGCTGACGGAGCGGCACGCGAAGGACCCCTTCTCGGCGTGGTTCATGACGGTGCTGGACGCGGCCCGTCCGGCGATGCGGGAGCTGACGGGTCCGTCCGCGGGCTGGTAGCCGGTCCGCCGGACGCTCAGACGCCCGGAGCGAGCGGCAGGGCGGCCCAGATCACCTTGCCGCCGCCCGCGGTGTACTCGACGTCACACCCTCCGCCGTACTCCCTGGTCACCTCGCGCACCAGCAGCAGGCCCCGGCCTCCGGTCTGGCCGTGGTCGGCCTCCAGAGCGGTCGGACGGTAGGGGTGGTCGTCCTCGACGGACACCCGCACCCAGTCGGCGCCGACCGCGACCTCCACCGCGAGCATCGGCGACAGAAGTGCCGCGTGCTTGACGGCGTTCGTGACCAGTTCGGAGACGATCAACAGCAGTCCCTGAACGACATCGTCCGAGACCGGCACCCCCTGGCGGGCCAGCAGATCGCGGACGGCGTGCCGCGCCTGCGGCACCGAGGCGTCGACTGCGGCGGCGGTGAACCGCCACACCCCCTCGTACGGCAGCGGTCCGGGCGATCTGACGTCGGGAGTCGCAACTCCGCCTTCGGGGCTAGGGTCGGACCCCCGCCCGAGGTTGTCCATCGTCCGGTCGCCACCCTTGCGCTCGATTGTCACCACACGTCGAGTGTTGGTAATGCGCCGGTCCGTACCGGTTGACTGAACAGAAGTCAGCAGTTATCGCCGATTCTTGATCGTAAATGCAAGACAAAGCCAGTTCTATGACAACTCTTGTCGCTTTTGTGCCGCCTTTCGAAACTCTTCGGGTTGTACGGGTTTGTCCTGGGACTGACACGATTCGTTCCCCGCGGCTCCGTCGCCCGCACGGCGGTCCGCGACCATGATCGGAGTGCGGTCGGCCGCTCCGGATAGCATCCGGCGTATGGAGCCGCAGCTGTTGCACCACGTCGGCGACGGGGTCGCCACCGTCGTCATCCACCACCCCGCCAAGCGGAACGCCATGACGACACCGATGTGGCGGGCGCTGCCGCCGCTGCTGGACACGCTGAGCACGCGCGCCGACGTGCACGCGCTCGTACTCACCGGCGAGGGCGGCACCTTCTGCGCCGGGGCGGACATCTCGGCACTGCGGGAGTCGCCGGACGAGGCTCAGGGCCTCGCCGTCCTCGCCGAGGAGGCGCTCGCCGCCTTCCCGAAGCCGACTCTGGCCGCGATCCGCGGCTACTGCGTGGGCGGCGGGTCCCAGCTCGCGGCCGCCTGCGATCTGCGGTTCGCGCAGGAGGGCTCGCTGTTCGGGGTGACTCCGGCGAAGCTCGGCATCGTCTATCCGGCGTCCTCCACACGGAGACTGGCGGCCCTGGTGGGGCCCTCCGCCGCCAAGTACCTGCTCTTCTCGGGCGAGTTGATCGACACCGAGCGCGCGCTGCGCACCGGTCTCGTGGACGAGGTGCTGCCCGAGGGCGAACTCGACAAGCGGGTCGCGGAGTTCACCCGCGTCCTGGCCGCGCGCTCCCTCATGACCCAGGCGGCCGCCAAGGAGTTCGTGAACGGGCGCACGGACCGTGACGCCCACTGGACGCGGCAGGCGCGCGCCGGCGGCGACACCGCGGAGGGGGTCGCCGCCTTCCTCGAACGCAGGCAGCCGCACTTCACGTGGGCTCCCTGAGGGCTCGCCGTGCTCCTTGGGCAGCGCCTCGGGCGGTAGCGGGAGTCCCCGCGGCTACGTCAGGAGGAAACGGCTCTTGCTCCGGAACTCCTCGACGAGGTGCGCGGGCGCCTTGTCCGGGGACCCGGCGTCGTAGGGCGGCTGCGGGTCGTACTCGGTCAGCAGCTGGACGGCCTGGGCGTGTTCGTCCCCGGCGATGCGGCCGAGCAGGGTGAGGCCCATGTCGATGCCGGAGGAGACTCCGGCCGCGGTCACGTACTTGCCGTCGAACACGACCCGCTCCCCCGTCGACTCGGCGCCGAACCGCTCAAGTTGGTCGAGGGCCAGCCAGTGGGAGGTGGCCCGGCGGCCCTCCAGGAGCCCCGCCGCGGCGAGCAGCAGGGACCCGGTGCACACCGAGGTCGTCCAAAGGCTCGTGGCGTCGGCCGCCCGCAGCCAGTCGAGCAGGACCTGGTTGTCCATCTGGGCACTCTGGCCGGGCCCTCCCGGTACGACCACGATGTCCGGGTGCGGAACCTCCGCGAGGCTCTTGTCCGCGGTCAGCGCGAGCCGTCCGGTGTCGGAACGGACCGGGCCGGGGCGCTCGGCGACGAACACGGTGTCCGCTTCCGGCAGCCGGCCGAGCGTCTCGTACGGGCCCACGGCGTCCAGGGCGGTGAAGCGGTCGAAGAGGACGATGGCGATCTGCATCGGGGTCCTTTCGGTGAAGGGGTGTACTGCGGGGTGCGTGGGGTGCCGGCGGCATCAGGGAGCCGCCGGCACACACGGGGAGCTGAGGTGCGTGCCGCGGGTTCGCGGGGTGCGAACGGGGTCAGGGAGGCGCCCGGACATGGGGCGCGGCGAGGAGCGGGGCAGGGCCCGGGGAACGGGGCGGGGCGTACCCGAGGGCAGGGTGTCGGCCCGCGCCGGGTGGCGGGGGCGTCAGCCGGTGGGAGCCGGCCGGAAGCGGCGCCGGTACTCGGCGGGTGCCGAGCCGAGGATCTTCACGAAGGCGCGGCGCATGGC
The DNA here is from genome assembly GCF_036139655.1 of Streptomyces sp. NBC_00328. Lineage (NCBI taxonomy): Bacteria > Bacillati > Actinomycetota > Actinomycetes > Kitasatosporales > Streptomycetaceae > Streptomyces > Streptomyces sp. NBC_00328. Next base: position 8,258,136 of record NZ_CP108013.1, on the reverse strand, counting down.
TTCGGAAGTGCCGTAGCCGCAGGCCCGGGAGACCTCCTCGATGCCGTCCGTGGTGTCCTCCAGGAGACGGCGGGCGTGTTCGAGCCGTACCCGCTCGACGTAGCGGCCGGGCGTCGTGCCCGTCTCGGCCTGGAAGGCGCGGGCGAAATGGCGGGGCGAGAGACGGGCGCGGACCGCGAGCGACTCGACGCTCAGGTCGTCGCCCGGATGCTCGGAGATCCAGTGCTGGACCTCGCGCAGCGGTTCGCGGCGCGCCGTCTGGGCGGCGAGCTGGGCGCTGAACTGGGCCTGGTTGCCCGGCCGCCGGAGGAAGACGACGAGATGGCGGGCGACGGTGAGGGCGGCGTCACGGTCCAGGTCCTCCTCCACGAGGGCGAGGGCCAGGTCGATGCCGGAGGTGACACCCGCCGAGGTGGACACGTTCCCGTCGCGTACGTAGATGGGGTCGGGATCGACCGTGACCGCCGGGTGGTCGCGGGCGAGGCTGTCGCAGTAGGCCCAGTGGGTCGTCGCCCGACGGCCGTCGAGCAGGCCCGCCGCCGCGAGCAGGGCGGCGCCCGTGCACACCGAGACCAGGCGCTCGGCGCGCGGGCCGTGGGCGCTCAGCCAGCCGGTCAGACGGGGATCCGGACGTCTGGTTCCGCTGCCGCCGGGAACCAGCAGGGTGTGCGGGGCCGCCGCGTCGGCGAGCGCCTGGTCCGGGACCAGGACGAGGCCGCTGGAGGAGCGGACCGGGGAGCCGTCCAGGGAGGCCGTACGGATGCGGTACGAGCCGCCGCGGAAGGTCTCGGCGCCCGCGAACACCTCCAGGGGGCCGGTGACATCGAGGCTCTGCACGCCGTCGAAAAGGACGATCAGGACCGTTCGCATGTCCCGATTCTCGACCGGTGGGCCCATGGCCGCAATGACGAAGGTCCCACCTTTCCTGCCATCGCGGGTCCAGGAGTTCCCGGCATACCAACCAGTCGGTAATCTGCGCGGTATGACCCCTCCACTGCCGGAGCGCGCCGGCCGGCGCTGCCACAACGTCCTCAACCCGCTGCACTCGACGCACTACTTCTCGCCCGATCTGGGCCGTGAGCTGGCCGCGGTCGGCGTCGAGAACGAGCGGACCGCGTACTTCGCGGTGCGGGCCGCCGCGATGGGCGCGGTCGGCGCGGGCACGGTGACGGCCACGTTCTTCAACTTCCGGCACGAACTCGTCGCCGGACATGTGCCCGCGGTATGGCGGGCCGCCTCGCCGGAGACGGTGCTCGCGGCACGTCTGCGCGCCGTGGACGCGACGCTCAGGCGGCTGCTCGGCGAGGACGTCATCGCGTCCGAGGAGGTGGCCGAGGCGGCGAAGCTCGCCCTGCGCGCGGCCGAGGCCTGCACCCGCGCCTTCCGCCCGCTGTACGCCGCTCACGCGGACCTGCCCGTGCCCGAGGCGCCGCACCTGGCGCTCTGGCACGCGGCCACCCTGCTGCGCGAGCACCGGGGCGACGGTCACCTCGCGGCGCTGCTCGACGCGGAGCTCGACCCGGTGGAGGCCCTGGTGAGCCACACCGCGACCGGCAAGGGCATGGCACCCCGGTGGGTGCTGGGCACACGCGGCTGGTCCCGGCAGGACTGGGAGGCGGCGTCGGGGCGGCTGCGGGAGCGCGGGCTGCTCGACGCGGAAGGCGAGCTGACGCCGGCCGGTGCGGAGCTGCGCCGGGACATCGAGGCCCGGACGGACCGCCTCGACCGGGCTCCCTACGAGCACCTGGGCGCCGCCGGAGTCGAACGGCTCACCGAGATCGCGAAGGGTCTGCTGATGACCGCCTTCGCCGCCGGCGCGTTCCCGGAGGGAATGACCGGCAAGGGCTGAGGGGCCGGGCCGGAGCGGGTGCGCCGGGCGCGGACCGGGTCCGGACGCGGCGCGCGGTCCCCCGAGCGCCGCCCTGAGCCCCCGATGTCGGTGTCACCTGCCACAATTGCCGCGCAACCTCAGTGGAGAAGGCGGTACGGGATCGTGACGACACCCCTCGTAGGGTCCATCGAAGGCAGGATCGCCGAAGAACTCGGCGTACGGGAGCGGCAGGTCAAGGCCGCCGTCGACTTGCTCGACGGCGGTTCGACGGTGCCCTTCATCGCCCGCTACCGCAAGGAAGCGACCGAGATGCTCGACGATGCGCAGCTGCGCACCCTCGAGGAGCGGCTGCGCTATCTGCGGGAGCTGGAGGACCGGCGGGCCGCGATCCTCGACTCGGTACGCGAGCAGGGCAAGCTCAGCGCCGAGCTGGAGGCGCAGATCAGGGCCGCCGAGACCAAGGCGCGTCTCGAGGACATCTATCTGCCGTTCAAGCCCAAGCGGCGCACCAAGGCGCAGATCGCGCGCGAGGCGGGTCTCGAGCCGCTGGCCGAGGGCCTGCTCGGCGACCCGTCGGTCGACCCGTTCGCCGCGGCGGCGGCGTTCGTCGACGCCGACAAGGGCGTCGCCGACCCTCAGGCCGCCCTGGACGGCGCCCGGGCGATCCTCACCGAGCGGTTCTCCGAGGACGCCGACCTGATCGGCGAGCTGCGCGAGCGCATGTGGGTGCGCGGGCGGCTCGCCGCCAAGGTGCGCGAGGGCAAGGAGGAGGCGGGCGCCAAGTTCGCCGACTACTTCGACTTCGCCGAGCCCTTCAAGGCGCTGCCCTCGCACCGGATCCTCGCCATGCTGCGCGGCGAGAAGGAGGACGTCCTCGACCTCGTCCTGGAGCCGGAGGAGCCTACCGAGGGACCTTCCTCGTACGAGGGGATCGTCGCCCACCGCTTCGGGATCGCCGACCGCGGCCGTCCCGGCGACAAGTGGCTGACGGACACCGCCCGCTGGGCCTGGCGCACGCGCATCCTCGTGCACCTCGGCATCGACATGCGCCTGCGGCTGCGCACCGCCGCCGAGGACGAGGCGGTGAACGTCTTCGCGGCGAACCTGCGGGACCTGCTGCTCGCCGCCCCGGCGGGCACACGCTCGACGCTGGGCCTGGACCCCGGTTTCCGTACGGGCGTGAAGGTCGCCGTCGTCGACGCGACCGGCAAGGTCGTCGCCACGGATGTGATCTACCCGCACGTCCCGGCCAACAAGTGGGACGAGGCCATCGCCAAGCTCGCCCGGCTCTCCAAGGAGCACGCGGTCGACCTGATCGCGATCGGCAACGGCACGGCCTCGCGCGAGACCGACAAACTCGCCGGTGAGCTGATCACGAAGCACCCGGAGCTGAAGCTCACCAAGGTCATGGTGTCCGAGGCGGGCGCGTCGGTGTACTCCGCGTCCGCGTTCGCCTCGCAGGAGCTGCCCGACATGGACGTGTCGCTGCGCGGCGCCGTCTCCATCGCGCGCCGGCTCCAGGACCCGCTGGCCGAGCTGGTGAAGATCGACCCGAAGTCCATCGGCGTCGGGCAGTACCAGCACGACCTGTCCGAGGTGAAGCTGTCCCGCTCGCTGGACGCGGTGGTCGAGGACTGTGTGAACGGCGTGGGCGTGGACGTGAACACCGCTTCCGCCCCGCTGCTGGCCCGGGTCTCCGGCATCACCTCCGGCCTCGCGGAGAACATCGTGGCGCACCGCGACGCCAACGGCCCCTTCACCTCCCGTACGGCCCTCAAGGGCGTGGCCCGGCTCGGTCCCAAGGCCTACGAGCAGTGCGCGGGCTTCCTGCGGATCCGGGGCGGGAGCGACCCGCTGGACGCGTCCAGCGTGCACCCCGAGGCGTACCCCGTGGTGCGGCGGATGGTGAAGACGGTGGGCAGCGAGGTCGCGTCCCTGGTCGGCAACACGGGTGTGCTGCGCTCGCTGCGGCCGGCCGACTTCGTCGACGAGAAGTTCGGTCTGCCGACCGTCACGGACATCCTGAAGGAGCTGGAGAAGCCGGGACGCGACCCGCGGCCCGCCTTCAAGACGGCCACCTTCAAGGACGGCGTGGAGAAGATCTCCGACCTGTCCTCCGGGATGGTCCTGGAGGGGGTCGTCACGAACGTCGCGGCCTTCGGGGCGTTCATCGACATCGGCGTCCACCAGGACGGCCTGGCGCACGTCTCCGCGCTGTCGAAGACCTTCGTCAAGGACCCGCGGGACGTCGTGAAGCCCGGCGACATCGTCAAGGTGAAGGTCCTGGACATCGACATCCCGCGCAAGCGGATCTCGCTGACGCTCCGGCTGGACGACGAGGCGGCGGCTCCGGAGGCCGAGGGCGGCGGCGGCCGGTCCCAGCGGGGCGGACGGCCGCCCCAGCAGCGCGGCCAGCAGCCGCGTGGTCAGCAGCAGCGCCAGGGCCGCGGCGGCGGTGCGGGCGGCGGTGCCGGGGGCGGCTCCCGGCAGGCTCCGCCGCCGGCGAACAGCGCCATGGCCGACGCCCTGCGGCGCGCGGGCCTGACCGGCCCCGAGCGGGGACGGAGCTGACACACGGAAGGGGGCGGCCACCGTTCGGTGGCCGCCCCCTTCCGCTTTCCGGCCCGAGGGCTCAGCTTCCCTTCCGGCCCGAGGGCCCGGCGTCCCTTGCGGTCCGAGGGCTCGGCTCCGCTTCCGGCCGGAGGGCTCGGCTTCGCTTCCGGCTCGAAGGGTCAGCTTCCGCTCGGGGCCCGGGGGCTCAGTGTTCCGTCACCTTGCCGTCGGCCACCTCCAGGCGGCGGGTCGTACGGACCGCGTCCAGCATGCGGCGGTCGTGGGTGACCAGCAGGAGCGTGCCCTCGTAGGAGTCCAGGGCCGATTCCAGCTGCTCGATGGCCGGCAGGTCGAGGTGGTTCGTCGGCTCGTCCAGGACGAGCAGGTTGACGCCCCGGCCCTGGAGCAGAGCCAGCGCGGAGCGGGTGCGTTCTCCCGGTGAGAGGGTGGCCGCCGGGCGCAGGACGTGGTCCGCCTTCAGGCCGAACTTGGCCAGCAGGGTGCGGACTTCGGCGGGCTCCGTGTCGGGGACAGCCGCGCCGAACGCGTCCATCAGTGACTCGGGGCCGTGGAAGAGCTTGCGTGCCTGGTCCACCTCGCCGACGACCACACCGGAGCCGAGCGTGGCGTGACCGGCGGACAGCGGCACCCGGCCGAGCAGCGCGCCCAGCAGGGTGGACTTGCCGGCCCCGTTCGCGCCGGTGACGGCCACCCGGTCCGCCCAGTCGATCTGGAGGGTCGCCGGACCGAAGGTGAAGTCCCCGCGCCGCACCTCGGCGTCGCGCAGGGTGGCGACCACCGCGCCCGATCGCGGGGCCGCCGCGATCTCCATCCGCAGCTCCCACTCCTTGCGGGGCTCCTCGACGACGTCCAGCCGCTCGATCATGCGCTGGGTCTGCCGGGCCTTCGCGGCCTGCTTCTCGCTGGCCTCGCTGCGGAACTTACGGCCGATCTTGTCGTTGTCGTTGTTCGCCTTGCGCCGCGCGTTCTTGACGCCCTTGTCCATCCAGCCGCGCTGCATCTGGGCCCGGCCTTCGAGGGCGGAGCGCTTGTCGGCGTACTCCTCGAAGTCGTCGCGGGCATGCCGGCGGGCGGTGTCGCGCTCTTCGAGATACGCCTCGTAGCCACCGCCGTACAGCGTGATCTGCTGCTGGACCAGGTCGAGTTCGAGGACCTTGGTGACCGTGCGGGTGAGGAACTCGCGGTCGTGGCTGACGACGACGGTTCCGGCGCGCAGGCCGGAGACGAAGCGCTCCAGGCGCTCCAGACCGTCCAGGTCGAGGTCGTTGGTGGGCTCGTCGAGGAGGAAGACGTCGTAGCGGGAGAGCAGCAGGGAGGCGAGTCCGGCCCGGGCCGCCTGGCCTCCGGACAGGGACGTCATCAGCTGGTCGAGACCGACGCCGAGCCCCAGCGAGTCGGCGACCTCCTCGGCACGTTCGTCCAGGTCGGCGCCGCCGAGGTCGAGCCAGCGCTCCAGACTCGTCGAGTACGCGTCGTCCGCGCCGGGCGCCCCGTCGACGAGCGCCTGTGTCGCCGCGTCCATCACCCGCTGGGCCTCGTCGACACCCGTCCGGCGCGCGAGGAAGTCCCGTACGGTCTCACCCTCCCGGCGCTCCGGCTCCTGGGGCAGGTGCCCGACGGTCGCGGACGGCGGGGAGAGCCGCAGCTCGCCCTGCTCCGGGGTGAGGAGGCCGGCGAGCAGCCGCAGCAGCGTGGACTTGCCCGCGCCGTTGGCGCCGACGAGTCCGATCACGTCGCCGGGCGCGACGACGAGGTCGAGTCCGGCGAAGAGCGCGCGGTCGCCGTGTCCGGCGGTGAGATTCTTGGCGACGAGAGTGGCAGTCATCAGGGAGCCGATTTTAACGGCCCGCCGCGGCCCCCCTCACCGCCGATCTCCACGGCCCCGGCTTCCCCGGGCCACCGGTCACCGTCCCGCCCGGTCGGGGGTCGCGGACGGGCCGCAGGTTCCGCCGGCACGCTCCAGAACGCGGCGGCGGGAACCCGGGCCACCGTCGAGCAGGGAATTCAGCGTGGCGCGATACCCGGGACCGTGGAAGCGGAACGGCCCCATGCCGTGGTAGCCGTTGCGTTCCAGATCGGCCCATGGGCCGGTCTGCCAGGCGAAGTCCCGCCAGACGTAGTCGTCGCCGTCCTTCTCGATGACCGCGGTGACGGCACCGCATTCGACGGTCTCGCACTCGGGACAGCCGTAGATGACGTACCTGCCCCCGTCGAGCGGGGCGCCCGCCTCCAGGAGCAGGTTGCGCACCTGCGCGGTGAAGATCGCGGGCGGTACGTCGGAGGCGAGCGGGGAGACCGCGTCGAGGCCGGAGAGCCGGCACAGCAGCGGGAGTCCGTCGACGATGAAATCGACGAAGTCCCGGCGTACTCGGTGGTCACCGCCCGCGAGGACTCCACCGGCACGCATCGCCGGGGCCAGGCCGAAGGTGGCGTACTCGGAGGACATGCCGTGAGTATCCCCTTGCGGAGAGTGACGCGGCCACTGCATGGCATGCTCCGCTAACGTCCCGGCATGGAGAAGCCCGGGAACGGTGATGTGATCGTGGTCGGCGGCGGGGTCATCGGCCTGACGACGGCCCTGGTGCTGGCCGAGGCCGGCAGGCGGGTCCGGGTGTGGGCACGGGAGCCCGCCGAGCGGACCACCTCGGCTGTTGCGGGGGCCCTGTGGTGGCCGTACCGCATCGCGCCGAAGGCGCTCGCCCATACGTGGGCCCTCGTGTCCCTCTCCGTGTACGAGGAGCTGGCGGCGCGGCCCGAGGACAGTGGCGTACGCCTGGTCGAGGGGGTCATGGGCGAGACACGGCTGGACGAGCTGGGGTCGTGGGCGGCCCGGGTACCCGGACTGCGCGCGGCGACGGCCGAGGAGTATCCGGGCACCGCGCTGCGGGCGCGGCTGCCGTTGATCGACATGCCCGTGCATCTGCGCCACCTGCGGGAGCGGTTCCTGCGGGCGGGCGGGACGGTCGAGGAACGGACGGTGACGGACCTCGCGGAGCCGGACGCGCCGGTCGTCGTGAACTGCGCGGGCCTCGGCGCCCGCGAACTCGTACCCGACCCCGCCGTACGGCCCGTGCGCGGGCAGCTCGTGATCGTCGAGAATCCCGGGATCCGTGAGTGGCTCGTCTCGACCGACCCGGCGGCCGGGACGACGACGTACGTGTTCCCGCAGCCGGACCGGGTGGTCCTCGGCGGCACCACGGACGAGGACGACTGGTCCCGGGTTCCCGACCCGGAGATGGCGGCGCGGATCGTCGAGCGGTGCGCGGCGCTGCGTCCCGAGGTCGCCGGAGCCCGTGTGCTCGGTCACCGGGTGGGGCTGCGTCCGGTGCGCGAAACCGTCCGGCTGGAACGCGAGGTCCGGCCGGACGGACGGGTGCTGGTGCACAACTACGGGCACGGGGGCGCCGGGGTCACCGTGGCGTGGGGATGCGCGCGAGAGGCGGCCGGACTCGTCGGTCCGGCCGCCTCCGTGTGAACTCCGTCCGCGGCGGGCCCAAGGGTCGGCGGGCCCAAGGGTCGTCGGACCGGCCGATCGGCGGGCCCGAGGACCAGAGGGTCAGGAGGTCAGGGAGGTCAGAGGGTCAGGGGTGAGGGGTGAGGGGTGAGGGGTGAGGGGTGAGGGGTCAGTGTTCCTCCCCCGGGACTCGGTGCGCGGGGCGCGGGGCGCGTACGCCGTCGAGGACGGACGCGGCCGGTGCCGCCGCGGAGCCCGTCGTCGCCCGCTCGAACGCGTCCGCGCCGCCCACCAGGGGCACTCGGGCCGAGGTGCGGGACAGGTCGAGAGTGAGGGTCGGTGTACTGGCGGGAGGGTCGATGAGGTCCTTGTCGGTGCCCGCGACGATCAGCGCGAGCCGGTGCCCCTTCGGGACCACGTGGTCCGTGGCCGCCAGGTCCAGCGTGATGGTGTACGCCTTCCCCGGGGTGAGCGGAACTCCTCGGTCCGAGGCGTAGTTGCCGAGGTCGGCCCAGCCGCGGCTGAGGACCGTCTGGCCGACGTCGGTCCTGGCCGCCTCGGTCACCTTGTAGCAGGAGCTGTCGCCGGCCGTGCTCGCGCCCCAGCAGGTGCGGTCGGTGAGGGTGTTGATGCCCTCGCCCGAGCCGGTGTAGTCGCGGATGGTGTCCGGGCCGAGGTCGACGAGGACCGCCGAGAGGTGGGCCGTCGAGGTGGTGGGTGTGGCGGTGACGGTCACCTTGGAGGAGCCGGAGAGCCGCAGGTCCCGGGTGAGCGGCCGGGTGGTGAAGCCGGCCTTGTCGGCGGTCGGCCGGTCGATGTGGGCGGCCCAGTCGGTCTCGCTCTGCCCTGGGTCGTCGGTGAAGGTCTCGGTGCCGGATGCGCGGCCGAGCCCGAGGGTGCCGACACCCGGCTGCGCGCCCGTGCCCGGCCGCAGGGTCGCGGCACCGGTGGTGCGGGGCGGCCAGACGGCGGAGGTGGCCCACTGGTCGGGGTGGCGTTCGATGTCGGCCATGGGCTCGTGGTCGATGCCGTTGTCGTAGCCGAGGAGTTCGTGGTCGAACCAGCGGTGCAGGGTGTCGACCCAGGCGGAGCGGCGGAAGTCGAAGGGGTCGACATGGCCGGTCTGGGAGAGCCAGATCTTGCGCTCGACCCCGTTCCTGGCGAGGGCGTCCCACCACTGGCCGAAGTTCTTGGTACGGACGTTGAGGTCCTGCATGCCGTGGACGAGGAAGACGCTGGCCCTCACCTTCGAGGCGTCCTTGACGTAGTCGCGCTCGGTCCACAGCGATGTCCAGTCGCCGGTGCGCGGCGCCTCGTCGACCAGCTTGCTCTGCACGGCCGCGCACTTGGCGCGGGCGTCGGGGCTGTCGACGTAGCCGGACAGCCAGTCCGGGCCGGAGTCGTAGAGCGGGGCGCCCTTGGCGAAGTAGTAGTCGTACCAGGAGGAGATGGCGCTGATCGGCACGATGGTCTTCAGGCCCTTGACGCCGGTGGCGGCGACGCCGTTGGCGATGGTGCCGTCCCAGCTCTTGCCGATCATCCCGGTCCTGCCGTTGGTCCAGGTGGCTCTGGCCGTGGCGGTGCCGGTGCGCGTGGTGTAGCCCTTGGCCCGGCCGTTCAGCCAGTCGACGACCGCCTTGGCGGACTGGATGTCGGAGCGGCCGCCGACGTCGACGCAGCCGTCGGAGCGGTCGGTGCCGGCGAGGTCGACGCCGACGAATCCGTAGCCGCGCGGCACGAAGTAGTTGTCGTAGAACAGCGGCATCTGCACGACGTGGCCGTTCGCGTCGTACGTCTTCTTCTGGCTCTCGTTGCCGCGCCCGCAGCAGGAGTAGTAGGGGCTGGCGTCCATGATCACGGGGATCTTGCGTCCCTGGCGGGCGAGTTCGCGGGGCCGGACGATGTCGACGGCGACGCGGTCGTGCCGTCCGTCGCTGTCGCCGTCGAGGCCGGTGTCGACCCAGACGGACTCACGGATCGCGTTCTCGTACGAGTAGACCGGGGCGCTCTCTCTCGGGGCGCCGTGTGCGGCGACCGGGACGAGTAAGGCGGCCATCAGGGCGGCGACGGCCGCCGTCGCGAGCGATCTCCAGGTCATGAAGCGCATACGGCTCAGTGGTATCGGCATGCGCGGAACGTACCCCGGTCGACTCCTGTGCGACAGAGGGTCGGTGACAGGCCATCGGGGCCGGATGGCTCATGTCGGCCGAATGGCGATCGTGTGACAGGGGTGGCCGTGGACATGACCGGGGCCCCAGGGACTGAATAGGCTCCGGACCGACTTCATGCCCCCACGACTTGGAGCTTGACGTGCACCGCAGACTCATCGCCCCGGGCGCCCTCGCCGCCTCCCTGCTGCTGGCGATCCCGGCATCGGCGGCAAGTTACACACCGGGAACGCCGGGCATCGGCGACGCCTACTACCCGGCCTACGGCAACGGCGGATACGACGTCTCGCACTACGACCTGAGGCTCACCTACCAGCCGGGGACGGACGAACTGGAGGGCACGGCCACCCTCCTGGCGACCACCACGCAGGACCTGTCCCGGTTCGATCTGGACTTTCTGCTCGATGTCAGCGAGGTCCGGATCAACGGCGTGAAGGCGTCGTTCGCGGCCTCCGGTGAGCACGAGCTGCAGATCACCCCGGCGAAGCCGCTCGCCAAGGGCACATCCGTCACGGTCGTCGTCCGCTACAGCGGAGTGCCCTCCACGAAGAGCGCGTACGGCTTCTCGACCTGGCACCGCACCCCGGACGGGGCGGTCGCGGCGGACGAGCCCGAGTCGGCCTGGTGGTGGTACCCGAGCAACGACCACCCGCTCGACAAGGCGACCTACGACGTGTCGGTGGCCGTGCCGGACGGCACCCAGGCCATCTCCAACGGCACGCTCCAGTCGACGAGTTCGCGGCTCGGCTGGACCCGCTACAACTGGCGGTCCAACAAGCCGCAGGCCACGTATCTGACCACGCTCGCGGTCGGGAAGTTCGACATCACGACCGGCACCTCCGAGGGCGGCGTCCCGGTGGTCAACGCCTACAGCAAGGACCTCGGCGACAACGACGGGGCCGCGCGCGCCAGTGTCGAGCGCACGGGCGAACTGGTCGACTGGCTGAGCGGCTACTTCGGGCCGTATCCCTTCAGCAGCGCCGGCGGCTACGTCCCCAACACCACCACCGGGTACGCGCTGGAGACCCAGACCCGGGTGTACTACAGCCCCCGGCAGTTCGCGAACGGCTCCAACACCTCCGTGGTCGTGCACGAGTTGGCGCACCAGTGGTACGGCGACGACGTGTCGCTGAAGGGCTGGAAGGACATCTGGATCAACGAGGGCTTCGCGCGCTACGCGCAGTGGCTGTGGTCGGAGCACGAGGGCGAGGGCACGGCACAGGAGCTCGCGGACTACGTGTACGCCTCGCATCCGGCGGACGACGCCTTCTGGACGGTGGCTCCCGGCGACCCGGGGGCCGACAACCAGTTCGACATCGCGGTCTACGACCGGGGCGCGCTGGCGGTGCAGGCGCTGCGCAACGAGGTCGGGGACGACGCCTTCTTCGCCATCCTGAAGGGGTGGCCGAAGGAACACGCGTACGGGAACGCGTCGGTCGCCGACTTCCGGGAGTACGCCGAGCAGGTGTCCGGTACCTCGCTCGCGGCGCTCTTCGACACCTGGCTGTTCCAGCCGTCGAAGCCGGCGGCTCCCGCGGCGCGGAGCGCGGGCGTGGCCCCGGCCGCCGCGGCGAAGGGTGCCGTCGTCCCGCCGAAGTCGTGGAAGAAGATCGCCGCGACGGACACGGTCCACTCGGGCTGAGGCACGCTCCCACAGGCTGCGGCACGGGTCCGCGTCCCCCCGCCGAATCGGGGGCGCGGACCTGTGGCACGCCCACAGCGCCTGGCCAGGACCGCGGCCGCGCTGGAGAACATCATCGGCGGCCCGGCCGTCGCCCGGGCCTCGGGCTGTCCGTCAGGGGCGCGCGGGTTCGGCCTCCGGTTCGGCCTCCCGGCGGTCGAACTCCGCGACCTGGTCGAGGAGTTCCGCGCGGCTGATGGCGTCGGCCCGGGTCGCGGGCACCGTGCAGGCGTAGGCGCCGGCCAGCGCGCCGTACAGGGCGCAGCGCCCGAGGGGTTCTCCGGCCAGACGGCCGTAGAGGAAGCCCGCGGCGAAGGAGTCCCCGGCGCCGTTCGAGTCGACGACCGGTGTGCGGGGCGGGATCGCGGGGATGTGCGTCACCTCGTCGTCGGCCAGCAGGTACGCGCCCTCGGCGCCGGCGGTGGCGACGACCGCCTCGGCCCGGCCCCGCTCCACGATCTTCCGCATGGTGGCCTCGGGGTCGGCGAGGGCGGTGGTGGAGACGAACACGATGTCGGCCGCGTAGGCGAAGGCCTCGTGGTACGGGTTCTCGCCGTCCCAGTTGTGCAGGTCGGTCGAGACGGTCACCCCGGCCTCCCTCAGGACCGGCAGGGCGAAGGCGCACGGGTAGGTGATGGAGACATGGGCGTGCCGGCTCGCCGCGGCCAGGTCCCGTACCGTCTTCTCGGGCAGCCGGTCCACCTCGCTCGAACGGCTGTCGTCGTACAGGGACAGCCGCCGCCCGTCGGGGCCGACGAGATTGACCGCGCGCTTGGTGCCCGCGGGCTGGGGGATCTCGGTGAGCGCGATGCCCCGGTCGCGGTGCAGGGCTCGCACGAGGTCGCCCTCGGGGTCGTCGCCGAGCAGGTCGAGGTGGTGCGTGCGCAGGCCGAGGGCGTGCAGGCCCAGTGCGACGAAGTCGCCGGTCTGCCCGGCGCGGGTCTCGATGCCTGGACGGATCATGTAGCTGTCGGCGTAGGGCAACGGCAGTTCGGGGACGTGGACGATGGTGTCCACACCCGCACCGCCCAGGACGAGGACGTCGGTCTCGCGGCTCATGGCTCTCCCTCTCGGACGCGAGCAGCGAGTCAACCAGGCCCCCGACGATCACCGCAAGAAATTGCAGAAACTTCCGCAACCCGCTTCCACGAGCCTCGCCGCACCCCGGGCCGGGGCCCGACCTCCGTCGCCCGCCACCCGACCACCTCCCGGCGCCGGTCACCGGAGGACCGCGTGGACCGCGCCGCGGGCCGGTACCCGCGTCGCTCCTGGACAGGAGCTTTCACAACACTGGTGGGACAGCAATACTGTTGCACCGCGCCGTCACCCGTCACCATGGGCGCGCGCCGCACGACGCGAGAGGCGAGGACCTGCCATGACGACGGACACCGAGGAGCCGGCGCTCACGGTCGACGAACTGGCCGCGCGGGCGGGCGTGACGGTCCGCACGGTCCGCTTCTACAGCGCCAGGGGCCTGCTGCCGCCGCCCGTCATCGGCCCCCGCCGGGTGGGCCACTACAGCCGGGAGCATCTGGCCCGGCTCGCGCTCATCGAGGAGTTGCAGCACCAGGGCATGACGCTGGCCGCGATCGAGCGGCATCTGACGCGGTTGCCGCCCGGTCTGAGCGCGCACGAACTCGCCATCCACCGTGCCGTGGTGGCCTCCTGGGCGCCCGACGCGATGGAGGACGTCACCCGGGAGGAACTGGACCGGCGGGCCGGGCGGCCGCTTCGTGACCCGGACCTGGAGCGGCTCGCCGCGATGGGCGTCGTCGAGGGGACGGGGGACCGGGTCCGGCTGGACCCCGGGCTGCTGAAGCTCGGCCTGGAGCTCCTGGACGTACCGATCGCGGACGAGACGATCCTCGCCGCGCGGACCGTCCTGCTGGAGCACTCGCGCGCGGCGGCCCACGCGCTGTCCGGCCTGCTGCGCAACGCCGTGGGCGAACAGGAGTCCGTGGCGGCCGTGAAGTCGCTGTCGGCACACATGCAGCCGCTGGTGGTGCAGGCACTGCTGACCGCGTTCCAGCGCTCTCTGAAGGACGAGTTGCGGGAATGGCTCAAGGAGTCCTGATCCGGGGCCGGCTCTCCCGCCGGGGGCCGTGGCACGGCCGGGCCCGCCCGACGGTACCGGCGCTCACAATTAGGCGGATCCGCCTGCCACGTCGAGGGTCTGGCCGGTGAGGAAGCCGCTGCCCTCGTCGACCACGTACAGGAGGGTCGGGACGAGGTAGCACGGCTCCTGGGTGCGCGGGACGGCCTGCTGGACGAGGACACGCTCGAAGCCGCCGTCCGTACGGCGATGTGCAGGCTGACGAAGGCGGGCCGCCGGGCCGCGCGGGCGTAGCCGTCGGCCATGGAGACGACGGCGCCCTCGTGGACGCCGAGGACGTACTCCGGTGCGTCCTCGGCCTCCGCGAGGGCGGCCAGGAAGGGCAGTTCGGTGGTGCCGGGGCTGCCGGGGCTGCCGGGGCTGCCGGGGCTGCCGAAGACATGGTCCACGCCCTCGCCGCGCAGGATGTCCAGCAGGCGAGGGCGGGGCGGCGGCCCATGGGGGCTCCTCGGCGTCGGCGGGTACCGGTTCGCCGGTCAGCGTCCGGTGCCCGCCCCGTGGAGCAAGTCCCTCGTACCACTCGGTGACACGTCGCCTCGGGGCGGGTGCCCGGAGGCGACGTGTGCCGGGCGATGTGTGCCCGGATGTGCCGCGGGCCGTGGTGCGGTGTGTCCCCAGGTCCCGCGTGTGCCGGGGTGCGGCCCGGGCCGGGGCCCGGGCCGCACGGATCAGGCCGCGTCGGTGAAACGCTGGCCCTTCTCCGCCTTCTCGACGAGCAGCGCCGGCGGGAGGAAACGGTCGCCGTAGCGCTCGGCGAGCTCCCTGGCGCGGACCACGAACGCTGCCGGTCCGGTACCGGTCCCGCCCTCGTAGCCGTTGATGTACTGCAGGACACCGCCGGTCCAGCCGGGGAAGCCGATGCCGAGGATGGATCCGATGTTGGCGTCGGCGACGGACGTCAGGACGCCCTCCTCGAGGAGCCGGACGGTGTCCAGCGCCTCGGAGAAGAGCATGCGCTCCTTCATGTCCTCGAACGGGATCTCGTACCCCGCCTTGGTGAAGTGCTCGCGCAGACCGGGCCAGAGAAGACCGCGCCCGCCGTCCTCGCCGTACTCGTAGAAGCCCGCTCCCCCACTGCGTCCGGGGCGCTCGAACTCGTCCACCATGCGGTCGATGACGGCCTCGGCCGGGTGGGTCTCCCAGGTGCCGCCCGCCTCCTCGACGGCCTGCTTCGACTCCTTGCGGATCTTGCGCGGCAGGGTGAGGGTCAGTTCGTCCATGAGGGAGAGGACCTTGGCCGGGTAGCCGGCCTGGGCGGCGGCCTGCTCGACGGAGGCGGGCTCGATGCCCTCGCCGACCATCGCCACGCCCTCGTTGATGAAGTGCCCGATGACGCGGGAGGTGAAGAAGCCGCGGGAGTCGTTGACGACGATCGGGGTCTTCCTGATCTGGCGGACCAGGTCGAAGGCGCGGGCCAGGGCCTCGTCGCCGGTGTGCTCGCCCTTGATGATCTCCACCAGCGGCATCTTGTCGACGGGCGAGAAGAAGTGCAGCCCGATGAAGTCCTCCTGCCTCTCGACGCCTTCGGCGAGGGCGGTGATCGGCAGGGTGGAGGTGTTGGAGCAGAGCAGCGCGTCGGGCTCGACGATGTTCTGGATCTCCTGGAACACCTTGTGCTTGAGCGAGGTGTCCTCGAAGACCGCCTCGATGACGGCGTCGCAGCCCGCGAGGTCGTTCGGGTCGGCGGTGGGCGTGATGCGGGCGAGCAGCGCGTCGGCCTTCTCCTGGGTCGTACGCCCCCGGGAGACCGCCTTGGCGCAGAGCTTCTCGGAGTACGCCTTGCCCTTGGCCGCCGCGTCGGCCGAGACGTCCTTGAGGACGACGTCCATGCCCGCGAGCGCGCACGAGTAGGCGATGCCCGCGCCCATCATCCCGGCGCCGAGGACGGCGACCCTGCGGACCGGGCGCGGCTCGATGCCCTTGGGGCGGTTGGCGCCGGAGTTGACGGCCTGGAGGTCGAAGAAGAACGCCTGGATCATGTTCTTCGAGGTCTGGCCCGCGGCCAGCTCGACGAAGTAGCGGGCCTCGATGACCTGGGCCGTCTCGAAGTCGACCTGGGAGCCCTCGACGGCGGCCGCGAGGATGCTGCGCGGGGCCGGGTAGGGCGCGCCGTTGGTCTGCTTGCGCAGGCTGGCGGGGAAGGCGGGCAGGTTGGCCGCGAACTTCGGGTTGGCCGGGGTGCCGCCGGGGATGCGGTAGCCGGGCTTGTCCCAGGGCTGCTGCGACTCGGGGTTGGCGTCGATGAAGGCGCGGGCCTTGGCGAGGAGTTCCTCGGGGGTGGCGGCCACCTCGTGGACGAGGCCGTTGTCCCGGGCGCGCGTCGCGTTGTACTGCGTGCCCTGGAGGAGGACCTTCAGCAGGGCGTCGGCGATGCCCAGCAGCCGTACGGTGCGGACGACTCCGCCGCCTCCGGGGAGCAGGCCGAGGGTGACCTCGGGGCAGCCGATCTTGGTGCCGGAGGTGTCGAGGGCGACCCGGTGGTGGCAGGCGAGGGCGAGCTCGAAGCCGCCGCCCAGGGCCGCGCCGTTGATGGCGGCGACGACCGGCTTGCCCAGGGTCTCGATGCGGCGCAGGTCGCGCTTGATGGCGAGGCCGCCGTCGAAGAGGTCCTGGGCGGTCTCGGGGGTGACGCGGATGAGGTCGCGCAGGTCGCCGCCCGCGAAGAAGGTCTTCTTGGCGGAGGTGAAGATGACGCCCCGGATCGAGTCCTTCTCGGCTTCCAGGCGGTCGGTGATCGCGGCGAGGGAGGCGCGGAACGCCGCGTTCATGGTGTTGGCGGACTGGTTGGGATCGTCGAGGACGAGGGTGACGACACCGGTCTCGTCCTGTTCCCAGCGGATGGTGGTGGGCTCAGTGCTCATCAGGGGATGCTCCGTAGATCCTTGATCCGTTGGGAAGGTCAGACGCGCTCGACGATCGTGGCGATGCCCATGCCGCCGCCCACGCACAGGGTGGCGAGGCCGTAGCGCTTGTCCTGGCGCTCCAGTTCGTCGACGAGGGTGCCGAGGATCATCGCGCCGGTGGCGCCGAGGGGGTGGCCCAGCGCGATGGCGCCGCCGTTGACGTTGACCTTGTCCAGCGACAGGCCCATGTCCTTCACGAAGCGCAGGACGACGGCCGCGAAGGCCTCGTTGATCTCGACGAGGTCGATGTCGTCGATGGTCAAGCCGGCCTTGGCGAGCGCCTTGCGGGCGGCGGGAGCGGGGCCGGTGAGCATGATGGTCGGCTCGGAGCCGGACACGGCGGCGGAGACGATCCGCGCGCGCGGGGTCAGGCCGTAGCGCTCACCGACCTCCCTGGAGCCGATGGCGACCAGCGAGGCGCCGTCCACGATGCCGGAGGAGTTGCCCGCGTGGTGGACGTGGTCGATCTTCTCGACCCAGTGGTACTTCTGGAGCGCGACCGCGTCGAAGCCACCCAGCTCACCGATGTCGGCGAACGACGGCTTCAGCTTCGCCAGCGAGTCGGCGGTGGTGCCGGGGCGCAGGAACTCGTCCTGGTCGAGGACCGTGAGACCGCTGCGGTCCTTGACGGGGACGACGGACTTCTCGAAGCGGCCGTCCTTCACGGCCGCGGCGGCACGCTCCTGGGAGAGGGCCGCGTACTCGTCGACGTCGCGGCGGGAGAAGCCCTCGATGGTGGCGATGAGGTCGGCGCCGATGCCCTGCGGCACGAAGTTGGTGGCCAGGTTGGTCATCGGGTCGGCGAACCACGCGCCGCCGTCCGAGGCCATCGGCACGCGCGACATCGACTCGACGCCGCCCGCGAGGACGAGGTCCTCCCAGCCCGAACGGACCTTCATCGCGGCCATGTTGACCGCTTCGAGGCCCGAGGCACAGAAGCGGTTCTCCTGGACGCCGGCCACCGTGTCGGGCAGTCCGGCGGCGATGGCCGCGATCCGGGCGATGTCGGAGCCCTGGTCGCCGACCGGGCCCACGACACCGAGCACGATGTCGTCGATCGCGGCCGGGTCGAGGCCCGGGAAGCGCCGCTGCACCTCGTGGATGAGCCCGACGACGAGGTCGATGGGCTTGGTTCCGTGCAGGGAGCCGTTCTGCTTGCCGCGTCCGCGCGGGGTGCGGATCGCGTCGTACACGTACGCTTCGGTGCTCACTGGTAAGCCTTTCGGGGAGGTTAGCCGAGCAGGGAGCGGCCGATGATCTCCTTCATGATCTCGGTCGTCCCGCCGTAGATGGTCTGGATGCGTCCGTCGGTGAAGGCCCGTGCGACCCGGTACTCCGTCATGTAGCCGTAGCCGCCGTGCAGTTGCAGGCACCGGTCGGCGACCCGCTTCTGCAGTTCGGTGGCCCACCACTTCGCCATGGAGGCGTGCACCGCGTCGAGTTCGCCGTCGGAGTGGTCGACGATGCAGCGGTCGAGGAAGGTGCGGGTGACGGCGCACTCGGTGGCCATCTCGGCTATCTCGAAGCGGATGTGCTGGAGTTTCGCGAGCGGCCGCCCGAACGCCTCACGTTCCTTCACGTACTGGGTGGTGATCTCCAGCAGGTGTTCGGCCCCGGCGATGGCGGCGACGGCGATGCCCATGCGCTCCTGCGCGAGGTTCGTCATCAGGTGGACGAACGCGCCGTTCAGCTCGCCGAGGAGGTTCTCCTTGGGCACGCGCACGTCGTTGAAGAACAACTCGGCGGTGTCCTGCGACTTCTGGCCGATCTTGTCGAGGTTGCGGCCGCGTTCGAAGCCTTCCATGCCCCGCTCGACGACGAGCAGCGACAGCCCGCGCGCACCGCCCTCGGGGGTGGTCTTCGCGACCACGATCACCAGGTCGGCGAGGATGCCGTTGGAAATGAAGGTCTTGGAGCCGTTGAGCAGGAAGTGGTCGCCCTTGTCCTCGGCGCGGGTGGTGACGCCCTGGAGGTCGGAGCCGGCGCCGGGCTCGGTCATCGCGATCGCCGTGACGATCGAGCCGTCGCAGAAGCCGGGCAGCCAGCGCCGCTTCTGCTCCTCGGTGGCGAGGTCCGTGAGATACGGACCGATGATGTCGTTGTGCAGTCCGAGCGCGAGTCCGGCCGCTCCCGCGCGCGTGAACTCCTCGGCGAGCACGGCGCTGTAGCGGAAGTCGGTGTTCCCGCCGCCTCCGTACTCCTCGGGCACGGCGAGTCCGAGCAGTCCCTGTTTCCCGGCCGCCCGCCAGGCCTCGCGCGAGACGATGCCGTCCTTCTCCCACTGCTCGTAGTGGGGCAGCACCTCCTTGGCGAGGAAGGTGCGCACGGTCTCGCGGAACGCGTCGTGCTCGGCGGTGAAGATCTGCCGCTTCATGCGGGAAGCACCTTCCTGGAGTGCGTACGGAAACCTTCGTGGAGGCCGGTGCCGGGGTTCGCGCAGGCGCGTGCGGGCGCAGGGCCCCGGCCGGGAGCCGGCGGCCGGCGCGATCCCATCAGCCGCCGTCCTTCGTCAGCCGGGGTACGTCCCAGTCACGGGCCACGTCCGCCGTGCCCGCGCCCGGCAGGGCCGGTCCGCCCCGGACCGAGGTGGGGGTGGCCGAGAAGCGCGGGGCAGGGGCGGGCTGGGTGATGCCTTCGTGGTCCACGAACGTGCCCCGGGCGGCGAGATGCGGATGTCCGGGCGCCTCGCGCAGGGACAGGACCGGTGCCACACACGCGTCGGTGCCCTCGAAGACGGCGGTCCACTCGTCTCTCGTACGGGTCCTGAAGCGGTCGGCGACCGCCGTGCGCAGTTCCTCCCAGCGCGCCGGGTCCTTGTGGGCGGGTCCGAGTTCGGGGATGCCGAGCAGGTCGACGAACTGGTCGTAGAACCGCTGCTCCAGGGGGCCGACGGCCATGTGGCGGCCGTCGGCGGTCTCGTAGGTGCCGTAGTAGGGGCAGCCGCCGTCGAGGAGGTTGGCGGCGCGCCGGTCCTGCCAGCCGCCCGCGGCGATCATGCCGTGGATCATCGTCGAGAGGTGCGCGGTGCCGTCGACGATGGCGGCGTCCACGATCTGGCCGGTGCCGGTCGCCCGCGCGTGGTGCAGGGCGGCGAGGAGGCCGACGACGAGGTAGAGCGAGCCGCCCGCGTAGTCGCCGAGGAGGTTCGCGGGGACCGCCGGCGGCCTGTCCGGGTCACCGATCATCCCGAGGGTGCCGGTGAGCGCGATGTAGGCGATGTCGTGCCCGGCGCGCTGGGCGAGCGGGCCTTCCTGGCCCCATCCCGTCATCCGGCCGTAGACGAGCCCCGGGTTGCGGACACGGCAGTCCTCGGGGCCCACGCCGAGCCGCTCGGCCACGCCCGGGCGGTAGCCCTCGATCAGGATGTCGGCCCGTTCGGCCAGGTCGAGGACGCGGGACGCGCCGTCCTCGGCCTTGAGGTCGATGATCACGGACCGTTTGTTGCGGTTGGTGATGTCGTGGGCCGGGTCGACCCCGAGCCCGGGGCCGCCGGGCCGGTCCACCCGGACGACGTCCGCTCCGAGGTCGGCCAGCAGCATGGCGGCGAACGGGCCGGGACCGATGCCCGCCAGCTCGACCACGCGCACCCCGGCGAGGGGACCGTGCCCCGGCGTTCCTGACGCTGTCATCAAGCCCCCAGCACTGTGACACCACTGATGTGACATCAGTGATGTTAAGAACGTGTTCCACTCCGGGCAAGCCCTGAGCGAGCAAGCGCTTAGTTAAATTCCGGGATCGGGAGCGACTCCGGCTTCGGA
The DNA here is from genome assembly GCF_036139655.1 of Streptomyces sp. NBC_00328. NCBI lineage: Bacteria > Bacillati > Actinomycetota > Actinomycetes > Kitasatosporales > Streptomycetaceae > Streptomyces > Streptomyces sp. NBC_00328. The sequence continues at coordinate 8,237,654 of NZ_CP108013.1, read as the reverse complement.
ACCGGCACAGCGACCGGGACCGGGACCGGTGTCCCCGTCGCCCCGGGCATCGCGATCAGCGCCGGTCCAGCCCCGCGATCAGCCTTTTGGGTGCTATGACGCGATAGCTCTCCTCGACCCAGTCGCACAGCAGCTCCGCCGCCGGGGCTCCCTGCTCCTCCAGGGGCACGCGCACCCAGCCGGCCTTGCCCAGGCCGTATCCGGCGGGCTGCGCACCCGGCGAGGTGAGCGCGTGGGCGTGCGCCGCCTCGTCCTTGAGCTTGACCGTGACGCCGAGCGGGTAACTGCCGTCGTCGAGACCGAGGAAGACGAAGACCTTCTTGTTGACCTTCGCGACCGTCTCGCCCCAGGGGAACTCCTCCGACGCACCGGGCAGACCGAGCGCGAACCCACGCACCTTCTGCCACTTTTTCAGCGCGTTTTTCGACACGGCCACGGCTGCCTCCGGCCTGTTCGTGCGACCTCGTCGTCCGACTGTTCGTACCTCACGCTAGCCTCAGCCACCGACAACGGCGCTTCGCGCACGACGTGGCGCGGACCGCACGTTCGAGCGCAGCCCACAGGGGTGGAGGGTGTCATGAGCAGGGTGAACGAGCCGGACCGCGCGTACGACATCGTGCTCTTCGGAGCCACGGGGTTCGTCGGGGAGCTCACCGCGGAATATCTGGCCGCTCACGCGCCCGAGGGACTGCGGTGGGCGATCGCCGGACGCAGTGCCGAGAAACTGGAACGGCTGCGGGAGCGGCTCGGCGGCGCGCCCGGTGTGCTGCGGGCGGATGTGACCGACCCGGACTCGGTGGGCGGACTCGCCCGGCAGGCGCGCGTGGTGGCCTCGACCGTGGGGCCGTACATCACCTACGGGGAGGAGCTGGTGGCCGCCTGCGCGGACGCCGGCACCGACTACCTGGACCTGACCGGCGAGCCCGAGTTCGTGGACCTGATGTACGTGCGGCACGACGCACGCGCGCGGGAGACGGGCGCGCGGCTCGTGCACGCCTGCGGTTTCGACTCGATCCCGCACGACCTGGGCGCCTGGTTCACCGTGCGGCAGCTCCCGGAGGACGTGCCGCTGAGGGTGGAGGGATTCGTCCGCACCCAGGCGATGTTCTCGGGCGGCACGTTCGCCTCGGCACTCAACCAGTTCGCTCGCGGCCGGCACATGCTCGCCGCGGCGCGGGAGCGCAGGTATCACGAACCGCGCCTGATGGGCCGGCGGGTCGAGGCCCCGCTGGGAGCGCCGCGGTTCGCCCCGGAGGTCGGGGCGTGGGCCCTGCCGCTGCCCACGATCGACGCCCAGGTGGTGCAGCGCTCGGCGCGGGCCCTGGCGCGGTACGGGCCGGACTTCCGCTACCGCCACTACGCGGCCGTCGAGCGGCTGCCCATCGCTCTCGGCGGAGTCGCCGGGGTGAGCGCGCTCTTCGCCGCCGCCCAGCTTCCGCCGGCGCGCCGCTGGCTGTCCGGCCGGCTCAAGCCCGGCGAGGGGCCGAGCGCCGCACGCCGTGCCAGGAGCCGGTTCTCGGTGCGGTTCGTGGGCGAGGGCGGCGGCCGGCGAGTGTTCACCGAGGTGTCGGGAGGCGACCCCGGCTACGGGGAGACCGCGAAGATGCTCGCCGAGTCCGCCCTTTCCCTGGCCCTCGACGAGCTGCCGAAGACGTCCGGTCAGGTCACGCCCGTGGTGGCGATGGGCGACGCGCTGCTGGAACGGCTCGTCGCGGCGGGGATCACCTTCCGGGTGGCGGCGGTGCGCTAGGGCCTGTCGTTTGGACCAGGTGGCGCCGAGGAGCGGCGCCTTGTCGGCTGGGCCGAGCGGGGCAGGGTGCGTGCAGCTGCAAGGCGGAGGAGGGCGACGACGCGGTGGGGGCACCTCCCGGCCGAAGGCTGGGGGACGTCGGCAACCGACGACAACGCCGCAGATGTGCGCACCCTGCCCCGCGTCCCGCCGCATGATCCAAACGGCAGGCCCTAGGGCCTGTCGACGTCCGCGGGGCCTGGCGTGATCGTGCGGGTCGGGCGGTCCTCACGACGCCCAGGCGATCACCGTGTAGATCATCCCGGCCGTCCAGGCCAGGCCGGCCGGAACGGCGAGGGCCAGCGCGGCCGTCACCGCCCGCCCGACGGGCCGCGCGGGTTCGGCGAAGGGCTTCGGGTCCTGATGTGTCGTCATGCGGATCAGCCTGCCGGTCGCGGAGCGGCCGTACATCCGTACGGGTACTCAGAATCCGTACTCACGTGCGCCGGTGGGCCGACGCGTGGGCGGGTGGGCGGAGTCAGGAAGTCGCCTGCTGGAGAGCCCGCCGGCACAGGGAGTCCGCCCGGCGGGTGGACTCCGGCAGGCGGTACTTCGGGGTGAGCGCGAGGGTGTGGGCGCAGGCGCTGCCGAGGTCCACGCGGTGGCCGACGGACACGAACACGGGCTTGATCCCGTCCTGGGTGCGCACGGCGCGGCCCACCTCCTCGGTGCCCGCGAGCAACGGTGAGGCGCTGCCGCGCCGGGCGTCCGGCTCCTCGTAGGAGAAGGTGAACGGGTTCTTGGCGACCCCGATCGTGGGGAGCCCGGTGAGGACGCCGAGGTGACTGGCGAGGCCGAAACGGCGCGGGTGGGCGCGTCCGTATCCGTCGCAGACGACCAGACCGGGCGGGCAGGGCAGGGCCTCCAGCGCGGCCAGGACGGTCGGGATCTCGCGGAAGGCGAGCAGTCCGGGGACGTACGGGAAGGAGACCCGGCCCACGGCGGTGGCCTCCGCCACGACGTCGAGGGTCGCCGCGTCGAGGACGACGGCCGCCGCGACCACCACGTCCCGCTCGTCGTCGTAGGCGACGTCGACGCCCGTCACCCGGCCGGTGCCGGGCGGCGGGCCCTGCTCGTCGAGCACGACGCGCTCGCGCAACTCGTCCTGCACGGCGCGGGCTTGTTCCTCGGTGACGGGCCAGCCCGCGGGAATCCTCACGATCGTCATGATGCGGACGAGCCTAATGACTGATCGACACCCACGGCGACGGGGGCCGCGGCCCTCCACTCCGCGGCTCTCCTCTCCGCGGGCCCGCGGACGAGCCGGCCGGGGCCGACTCAAGCCGTTCCGGCCGGCCCTGAACCAGCCCGGCAGCTCTACGGGCCCGCCTGAAGACACCTGCGAGTGCGCGCGATCCGACAGGTCGGCCGGTCCCGATCACCCGCCGTCGACGCGCTCGGCGAGGATGCGCTGGACGGCGTCCGGGTCGTCGGGCGTGATCGTGGGACGTACACGGTGTCCGACGTCCATCACGAGCGCCATGTTCTTACGGGGCCGCCGCGCATCGAGGTTCCACCATTGACATCCTCCCCCTCTTGAAAGAGGGGGATTCCAGCCCGTGCGGGTTGGGGTTCACGGGTGTTCGAACGGCTGGTGTCCGTTGTCACCCCTCCGGCACCGACTGTTCGCCGGGGGCGGGGGATCCCGCCCTGTCCTGCCGCGACGTTGGTTGCTGCGTTGGTGTCGGCGTTGCAGGTGAAGCCGCAGGAGGAGCAGACGAACTCGGCTTGGCTCTTGCGCGAGTTCTTGTCGATCCAACCGCAGGCGCTGCAGCGCAGACTGGTGTAGGGGGCGGGGACGTCCTCGATGCGGCCGGGGGCCTTGTGTCCGGTGCGCCGGCGGAGCAGGCCCCAGCCCTGGGCGAGGATCGCCCGGTTCAGGCCGGTCTTCTGGGCGACCTTCTTGCCGGGTTCTGCCACGGTGCCCTTGGCCGAGCGGGTCATGTTCTTGATGTTCAGTTTCGAACCGCACCAGGTCGTAGGTGCGGGCGAGCATCGTGCTGGTCTTCTCGCACCAGTCCCTGCGCCGGTCGGCCTCACGGGCCTTGATACGGGCGGCCTTCGCGTACTCGGCGGTCTTGCGCTCACTGCCCTTGGGGGCGCGGGCGGCCCGGCGCTGGTGTTTACGGATCCGGGCGCGTTCCCTGACGGTGAGCTGGGGACAGTTCAGCATCCGCCCGTCGGAGAGGGCGGCGGTGATTTTCACGCCCCGGTCGATGCCGATGACCTCGCCCGTGCCAGGCCCGTCGATGGGGGCGGGGACGACCGCGAACGCGATGTGCCACCGGCCGTTACGGAAGGTGACACGGAACGTCTTCGCCTTCGGCAGCTCAGAGCCCTTGCCCTTGCGGCTGAGCCGGAAGCGGACCCAGCCGCAGCCGGGCACCTTCACCCGCGCCCACCTGCGGTTGAGCTTGTGCACCACGACCGAGCGGCCCATGACCTGCCTGCCCCTGGCGTTCAGCTTCGGCGAGCCGTCCGCCTCGAACTCCCCGATGCGGCCGGTGCCGATGACACGGAAGCCCTCGTGCACGTGCTTCCTGCGCCAGGTCGGCTCACCGAACCCGGAGGTGAAGCGGGCGTTCTTGGCTTTGGCGAAGTCCTTCAGGGCCTGCTGCTGCACGTCCGCATTGCCTGCGCCCAGCCATGCGTTGTCGCGCCGGGCCTCGGTGAGCTGACGGCACTGCTCGGCAAAACCGGGCGCCGCCCTGCGGCCCCTGTACCAGTGCGCGTGCTGCTCGACGGCCAGGTTGTAGACGTACCGGGCGTGCGCACAGTGGCCGAGCATGATGCCCGCCTGCTCACTCGTCGGGTACATCCGAAACCGTGCCATGACCGTGAACCTAGCCAACACGTTCCCCGACCGCCCACACCATCGACCGGCATCACCCGTGCGAGTGACCGCTCCCGGCCACCGACCCGCCCGACCACCAGCTGGCCAGCTGGCCGCCGTCAAACGACCACCGTCGACTCCGAGTCGCCGCACCCGCCCGAGGCCGGCCTCACCACCGCCTCGCCCGAGGCGCCGAACCGCCCTGTCGGCGGTTCGGCTTCCCCCGCCCCGCTCCGCGGGAGCGGGCATTCACCCCGGCCCTGAAGGACCGGGCACCCTGCCCGAAAGCAAGGTGGACGAGGTCTCCCGAGCCCCAGATGCGCCACTTCCGCACCGCGTTCGCGCCGGTCATGGGAAGCCGGCTGACGCCTCCGACCGAGGTGTAGGGGATCCGCTTCGTCCCCCACGGGTAGTAGCGCCGGATGGCGAGGCCCCGCTCGCCGCAGCGGATCCCGCCGTCGTCATAGGGCGTCGCGCTCTCGTGACTCAACCGCATCTCCCGGTGCTCACAGCGGGCCGATCGCCCGCTCCTGTCCCCGCGCCGGCGGATCGGCGTCCCGGTCGCGGGCTGATGCGGACGCCCGCGTTCGCGCCGGGTCCGGGCCCGGGCGGCGTGCATCGTGCGCGTATCGCGTCACCGAGTTCATCGCGACGAAGACGACACCCGGTCTCAAGCGGTACCGCGAGCCGCCCGGTGGAGCGTCACCGCCCACCCGCGGCCGAGCGTCCGTCGGAGCTGTTCCTCGTCCAGAACCGAGCACCACGAGCTGTGCGCCCCCGCGGTCGACGCCGATGTCGAACTTCCTTGCGAGCAAAGGCATTTGATACTGACGGGCGATTCCTATACTGACCGAATGATCACTGTTCCGCTCAGCGCGCTCGAAGTGGCCATGGTCCAGACGGGCACCCGGGCCGCAGACACGCTGCGCGACACCGCCGCGTTCGCCCGGCGCATCGAGGACCTCGGATATCTGCGTCTCTGGTACGCCGAACACCATCACTCTCCGGCCATCGGAGCGTTCCCGCCCGTCGTTCTGACCGCCCACGCAGCCGCGTTGACGTCGTCCATACGGCTCGGCTCCGGGGGTGTCCTCGCCCCCAACCACGCCCCGATCATGCTGGCCGAGCAGTTCGGCACGCTGTCCGCGCTGCACGAGGGCCGGATCGACCTGGGCATCGGCCGTGGCCCGGGAACCTTCGACGAGTCCACGGCGCGGGCCCTGCGCCGTGGGGCCGGGCCGACGACCGACGACGAGTACCGCGACGATGTCTCCTCGACGCTGCGCCACTTGGTGGACGAGGTCGCGCTCGGTCCGCTCCCGGAACCGTGGCTGCTGGCTTCGAGCACAGCCGGCGCCGCGCTCGCCGGGGAGCTCGGACTGCCGATCGCCTTCGCCCATCACATTCGCCCGGACAACACCCTGGCCGCGCTCAGCCACTACCACGGGTGTTTCTCCCCCTCCCGCTGGTGCGCGCGCCCGCGCGTGCTGGTCTGCGTGGAGACGGTGTGCGCCGAGACGGAGAAGGAGGCTTCCTGGCTCGCCGGCCCCATGGATGTCGTCAAGGCCGGACTCCTCAAGGGGCGAGGCGACATCCCCTTCCCCACACCCGCGGAAGCAGCGGCTCACTCCTTCACCGCGGAAGAGGCGCAGGCGCTGGCGGGCTTCCGTGCGCACCAGGCACACGGCGCACCCGAGACGGTCGCCCGGCATCTGACGGATCTGGTCGACCTGACGGGTGCGGACGAGCTCATGCTGGTGACGCCCGTCTACGCGTTGGTCGACCGATTGAGGTCGTACGAACTCGTCAGGCAGCACGTCACGATGCCGACGGCACCCTAGGACATGATCGCCCAGTGGGTGGACGCGGGCGGCGCCCGCAAGGGGTGGCACTGGACGACCGACGAGATCACCGACGGCATCGCAGCCGGGCCGGAGGACATCGCGGGCCTCGGTCCGAACCCGGTCACGGCCTATCTGCTGGGCCACGACGTCGGTACCGGGAAGCGGCCCGCACGCGATCAGGCTGTCGTCCTCGCGGTGACCGAACCCCCTGCCCAGCCGCGCGAGCCGAAGCGTCGCTGGTGGCGGCGGCGTAGCCGATCAGCCCTCTCGTCGAAGGACGGACGACCACGGGTGACCTGGCCGAACGCCCCTCGCGGGAAACGGCCGTGAACACGGCTCGCCGGGGCTGATAGTCGCCGCCCGCTCGCGGTGCACAGGCCCCAACGGCACGGCACGGGACGGGAGAAGACCGCAAGAGACGGCACGGGACGGCAGGGGACGGCTCAGCCCTCCAGCCGCGCGACCCGTCCCTTCTCGCCGGAGGCCCAGCAGCCCAGGTCCGGGGTGCAGTCCACGGTGTCGTACGAGCCGGTGTCGAGGGTGCGCCAGGTGCGGCCGCCGTCGGTGGTCAGGTCGGTGCCGGTGGGGCCGACCGCGAGGGCGGCGGTGCGGCTGTGCGGCAGCCAGGTGACGCCGGAGCGGTAGGCGGGCGGGGGCCGGTCAGCGGTGGTCCAGCTACGGCCGCCGTCGGGGGTGAGCGCCGCGGCCCTCGGCGAGGCCTGGTCGGCGCGGTAGTCGCCGCCCACCGCGAGTCCGTGGACGCGGTCGCGGAAGGCGAGGGCGAAGACACCGCGCGCCGGGTCGCCCGCGGGGACCGGGGTGTCGGTGGCGGTCCAGGTCAGTCCTCGGTCCGCGGAGTGCAGCACGCGCGCGCGTGCGCCCCCTCCCGTGGCCAGCCACACGTCGCGGGGCCCCGAACCGACCAGACACTGACCGCTCGCGGCGAAGCCCGCCTCGCCGTCCAGCGCGGCGGGCATCCCGTCGTTCGGCAGCACCTTCCAGGAGCGGCCGCCGTCGCCGGTCGACAGGATGCGGAACCTGCCGTCCACCGGGTCGCTCATCGCCAGGCCGTGCCGCCGGTCGAGGAAGGTGATGCAGTCGTAGAAGGCCTTGGCGTCGGTGTTGCGGAAGGACTCGGTCCAGGTGGCACCGCCGTCCTCCGTCCGGTAGACGCGGGAGGCCTCGCCCTCGCCGATGGCCAGGACCACGGCACGCCGCGCGTCGAACGCCTCGATGTCGCGGAACTCCAGGTCCGCGGCGCCGGGCGGCGACACGTTCCGCCAGAGCGCGCCGCCGTCGGTGGTACGCAGCACGGTGCCCTTCGAACCGGCCACCCACGCGGTGTGCCTGCTGACGGCCGACAGTCCCCGCAGGCGCGCGTCCGTGCCGCTGTCCTTGAGCGCCCAGTGCGGGGTCCGTTCCCTGTCGTGCGCCTGTGCCGGCGCCGCCACCGCCGGTGCCGCCACCACGAGCGCCGCGGCGAGTGCGGCCACCGCCGGTCCCATGCCTGCCGTTCGCCTCGTGCGTCGCGTCTTCCCCAAGGCCCTCATGGCGGGGGAAGCTAGTGCACTCCCCCGATCGCGTCCAGATGGCCTCCGGCGGGAACCTCGGGGGCCGCCGGGATGTCCTCTTCGGTGTCGGGTGAGTGCGAAACGGAAAGGATCACCCGGATCGGAGAAAGTGGATCTCTAGGTGCATCACCTCGGTGACAGAGGTCACTCGGGTCAGAGGTGCACGCGCCGGGTCATTCTTCCGTCTCTTCAATTGACCGGCTTCATCCGCCCGGAGTTCGTCCAGCCGTCACAAGGGAGCAAGGCGTTGTCCACCGTCATCGAGCAGCCCGTAGAGGCCCGCCTCGTCGCCGCCGCGCCGCGGATGCCGAGCATTCCGGCCACGCTCCACTACGACCGGACCGACCCGTTCGCCGTCCGCATGACCTTCCCGGCCCCCGCCACGCTCGAAGGCATCGAGGTCTGCTGGACCTTCGCCCGCGAACTGCTGGTGTCGGGCCTCGAGGACCCGGTGGGGCACGGCGACGTGCGGGTGCGGCCGTACGGCTTCGACCGCACCGTGCTGGAGTTCCACGCTCCCGAGGGCACCGCCGTGATCCATGTGCGCTCGGGTGAGGTGCGGAACTTCCTCCAGCAGACCACCGAGCTGGTGCCGGTCGGTCTGGAGCACCTCCAGGTGGACCTGGACCGCGATCTGGAGGAGCTCATGCGGGGCACCTGCTGAAGCGGCACGGGTGCGGTCAGCCGGCGCGTCCCATCAGGGCGTTGAGGCCGGCGTGGTCGAACCCTCCGATCAGGGTCTCGCAGGTCCCCTTGCCCAGCAGCTCCCGTGCGGCGCGCCGGACCAGGGCGTGCGCGGCCGCCGCGATGCTCGACCCCGCGCTGATCCGGGCCACGCCGAGTGAGGCCAGCTCGTCCACGGACGGCGCCCCGGGGCCCACCAGGATGTTCACCGGGCCTTCGATGCCCTCGACGAGCGCCTTCACGGTGGCCGGATCGACGGTTCCGGGCACGAAGACGCCGTCGGCGCCCGCGGCCAGGAAGGCGGCAGCCCTCTCCAGGGTCTCCTCCACCCCGCCCGCGCCGCGCAGGAACGTGTCGACGCGGGCGTTGACGAACAGGGGCACCTCCGCCGCGTCGGCGGCCGCGCGGACCGCCGCGATGCGCTCCGCCTGCTCCGCCTGCGGACGCAGCGGTCCGGCTCCCTCCCCGTAGAGGGCGTCCTCGATGTTCACGCCCACCGCGCCCGCCGCGAGCACCGCGCGGACGGTGTCTCCCACGCCCTGGGCGTCGGACGCGTACCCGCTCTCGATGTCCGCGCTGACCGGCACCCGGACCACGGCGGCGATCCGCGCGACGGCCGCGAGCGAGTCGTCCCTGTCCAGCCGGTCGCCGTCCGCCACGCCCAGGGACCAGGCGAGGCCCGCGCTGGTCGTCGCCACCGCCGCGGCGCCTTCCTCCTCGACGATCCGCGCGCTCACCGCGTCCCAGGCGTTCGCCAGGACGAGGGGGCGGCCGGGCACGTGCAGGGCGCGGAAGGCGAGGGCGGAGTCGCGGAGTCGCTCGGTACGGGTCATGGGGCAACCCAAGCACGGCCGGCCCGGAGGGGGCTGGCAGGAAACCGACATGTACGTGAGGGCACGCCACCGTCCGCACCGCCGCCTGGGGCCTTCCGCCGCGCGCCACGCCGTCCCCGAAGCCCCGTGCCGGTCCGCGCGTCAACGGGTCCCGTCGTGGGCGTCGCACCGCCTCGTGACGGGACCCGTTGCCGGGCGGCACGGCTGCCCCGGGAACCCGCACTCCCCGGGGCACGCCTCGGCCCCGCCGGCTCAGTTCGCCGTGGTGGTCGCCGTGGCCGCCTTGGCGGAAGCCGTCGCGGCCGCCACGACCACCGCCGTACGGACGTCCTGGATGACCTTCCTCAGGGCGGGGGCCGCCGCTCCGCCGCGTTCGGTGAGCTCGTCGATGCGGGCCCTGTGAAGCGCCCGCTCCTTGGGCGAGGCGAAGGTGCGGAGCTCGGCCGCGGTGGCCAGGGCGACGAGTGCCGCGTCGCGGTCACCGACGTCGGCGACGGGCACCGGTCCCTCCAGCACCTCTCGCGCCTGCCCGCGCAGGGCCTCCACCACGGGCACCCGGTCCAGCTCGTACTCGACGGACGGGAAGATCCCGAGCACCCGCTTGCGCTCCGCGCGCAGATATCCGTCGGCGGCGAGCTGGGCGCGGACGGCGTCCAGGGTGACCCGGGCCCATGAGGTGACCCACGGCTTCCACCCGCGGGGCCGGGACTCCGACACGAGTTCCAGGAGTCCGTCGAGTACGACGTCCCCGGTCCGGGAGTCGGCGTCGACGGGGGTGACGATGCCGTCGTCGTCGACGAGGAGCCCGCGCTGGGCGAGTTCGGTGAGGGCGCCGGCGCGTACCAGGTGGTGGAGGTGGGTGGACCCGGTGATGCTCCGTTTCGTGGTGTCCCACGCCAGGAGGTAGAGCCGGGCGGGCAACGAGAGCGAGCCGTTCGGCACGAGGTCTCCTCGGTTCGTCGGTGGGGCGCGTTAATCCTTTGACAGCCCTCAGGACCGCCCCTACGGTGTATAGCGGTTCTGTTGCCGTCGAATGGAGAAGGACGTTGCTCGTCTGAGGTCTGAGACACCGCGTCACACCCGTCTGGTCCCGTCGGACCCGTGTGTGCGCAGCGTGCGACCTCGGCGTTCGAGCCGTCCTTGGGTGCGGAGCCTTCTTCTCGCTCTCCTCCGAACTGGATCGTCGTCGCCTCGCGGTGTCCCCTACGCGTACCCCCGACCGCATCCAGCAATCGCGAGGCCCTCATGTCAACGTTCCCCACCTCCATCACCTGCTCCTCCCTGTCCTTCGCCTGGCCCGACGGCACCGATGTCTTCGACGGTCTCCAGGTCGCCTTCGGACCGGGCGTCACCGGACTCGTCGGCGTCAACGGATCAGGCAAATCAACCCTGTTGAAGCTGATCGCCGGAGAACTCACCCCGGCCGACGGCTCCGTCCGGGTCGCGGGCGAGGTCGGTCATCTGCCGCAGAACGTCACCCTCGACACCGCGCTGCGGGTCGACGAGGCACTCGGCATCCGCGCGGTCCGCGCCGCCCTGCACGCGATCGAGGCGGGTGACGTGTCCGAGGAGCACTTCGACGTCGTCGGCGACGACTGGGACGTCGAGGAGCGGGCCCGCGCGACGCTCGGCGAACTCGGCCTCGGACACATCGACCTCGACCGCACGGTCGGTGAGGTGTCCGGTGGCGAGTCGGTGCTGCTGCGGCTGGCCGCGCTCCTGCTGCGCCGGCCCGACGTCCTCCTGCTCGACGAGCCCACCAACAACCTCGACCTGTACGCGCGACGACGGCTGTACGCGGCCGTGGAGGCCTGGTCCGGGGTCATGGTCGTGGTCAGCCACGACCGCGAACTCCTCGACCTGGCCGACCAGATCGCCGATCTGCACTCCGGCGAGGTCGGCTGGTACGGCGGGAACTTCTCCGCGTACGAGGAGGCGCTCGCCGCCGAACAGGAGGCGGCGGAGCGCATGGTGCGCGTCGCCGAGTCCGATCTGAAGAAGCAGAAGCGCGAACTGGTCGACGCCCAGGTCAAGTTGGCCCGGCGCAGGCGGTACGGGCAGAAGATGAACGACCAGAAGCGCGAACCGAAGATCGTCATGGGCGCGCGCAAACGGTCGGCCCAGGAGTCCGCGGGCAAGCACCGGCTCCTGCACGAGGGCAGGCTCAGTGAGGCGAAGGAGCGTCTCGACGAGGCGGTGGAGGCCGTACGCGACGACGATCTGATCCGGATCGACCTGCCGTACACGGCCGTACCGCCGGGGCGCACCGTCCTCACCCTCGACCGGCTGGAGCTGCAGCACGGCTCGCGGGTGAACGGCGTGTTCGATCTTCGCGGACCCGAACGCGTCGCGCTCATCGGGCGCAACGGGGCGGGCAAGACGACACTCCTGCGCACGATCGCCGGGGAGCTGGACCCCGTGTCCGGCGAGGCGTACGCCCATGTGCCCCTGCGCTTCCTGCCGCAGCGGCTGGACGTCCTGGACGACGATCTGAGCGTGGCCGAGAACGTGGCCCGGTACGCGCCGGCCGCCACCGACAACCGGATCCGGGCCCGTCTCGCCCGGTTCCTGTTCAAGGGGGCGAAGGCGGACCAGCAGGCGGCGACGCTCTCCGGCGGCGAACGCTTCCGCGCGGCGCTCGCGGCCCTGATGCTGGCCGACCCCGCCCCGCAGCTCCTGTTGCTCGACGAGCCGACGAACAACCTCGACATGGCGAGCGTCCGCCGGCTCACCACGGCCCTGGAGTCGTACGAAGGGGCCCTGATCGTCGCCAGCCACGACATGCCGTTCCTGGAGTCGATCGGCATCACGCGACGACTGCTGCTGGAAGGAGGAGAACTGAAAGAAATCGCCCCGGAAACTGTCGGGTATTCCTCATAGTGCGGGGAGCGGGGGCGGCCTAGCGTCGGGGTGGGCGGTGTACCCGGCTTCAGACCGGGGGCTTTTGCGCGCGTGAGCCGCGCTGCATGATGTTGCGCCGATACCCCCAGCCGATTCGGAGACCCGCCCGTGCCCAGTCAGAAAGCGCTCGTACGCAGGCCCAGCCCCCGCCTCGCCGAGGGGCTGGTGACGCACGTGGAACGCACGGCGGTGGATGTCGGACTCGCGGTCGAGCAGTGGGAGGCGTACACCGAGGCACTGCGCACACACGGCTGGGAGACCGTGGAGGTGGACCCGGCCGAGGACTGTCCGGACTCGGTGTTCGTCGAGGACGCCGTCGTCGCCTTCCGCAACGTCGCCCTCATCGCCCGCCCGGGCGCCGAGTCCCGCCGCGCCGAGACCCCGGGGGTGGAGGAGGCCGTGGCGCGACTCGGCTGCTCGGTGAACTGGATCCGGGATCCGGGCACCCTCGACGGGGGCGACGTCCTGAAGGTGGGCGACACCATCTATGTGGGCCGCGGCGGCCGGACGAACGCGGCCGGGGTCCAGCAGTTGCGCGCGGTCTTCGAACCGCTCGGGGCCCGGGTCGTCGCCGTTCCCGTCAGCAAGGTGCTGCATCTGAAGTCGGCGGTCACCGCGCTGCCGGACGGGACGGTGATCGGACACGAGCCGCTCGTGGACACCCCCTTGCTCTTCCCGCGCTTCCTGGCGGTGCCGGAGGAGTCCGGGGCGCACGTGGTGCTCCTGGGCGGAGGCAAGCTGCTGATGGCGTCGTCCGCCCCGAAGACCGCCGAACTGCTCGCCGACCTGGGCCACGAACCGGTCGTGGTGGACATCGGCGAGTTCGAGAAACTCGAGGGCTGCGTGACGTGTCTCTCGGTGCGGCTCCGGGAGCTGTACGTCTGACCGAGTGAGCGAACCATCCGCACGACCCGGGCCCTCGACACCCCCGGGCCCCTCCGGTGTGCGCCGGGAAACGGGGTGCCCTCGCCTGTAACACCGCTGATCAGAGACCTTTACAGGCTTCTTAACCTACGGAGTCGTAACCTACGGAGACGTAGCCTACGATGCCGTAGGTTTGGTTTTCCGCTCGTTGTCCCGTCCCTCCCTGGAGCACCCGTGACGATCACTTCCCCCGACCTCGGCAGCCCGGCAGCAGCCTGGACCGACGCTCGTCTGCTGTACGCGCTGGAGGAAGTCGTCGAGACCGAGCTGAACCGTCACCTGAAGGTGGCCAAGGACTGGATGCCGCACGAGTACGTGCCCTTCAGCGACGCCCGCAACTTCCCCGGGCTCTTCGAGGACGGCGAGGCCTGGGACAAGGAGCAGTCCAAGGTCACCGAGATCGGCCGTATCGCGCTCGTCGTCAACCTGCTCACCGAGGACAACCTCCCGAGCTACCACCACGAGATCGCGTCCCTCTTCGGCCGTGACGGCGCCTGGGGCACCTGGGTGCACCGCTGGACGGCGGAGGAGGGCCGGCACGGCATCGTGATGCGCGACTACCTGCTCGCCTCGCGCGCGGTGGACCCGGACAAGCTCGAAGCGTTCCGGATGCAGCACATGAGCGAGGGCTTCGAGTCGGACAACCGCCACTCGATGCTGCACTCGGTCGCGTACGTCGCGTTCCAGGAGCTGGCGACCCGCGTCTCGCACCGCAACACCGGTCACCAGTCGGGCGACCCGGTCTGCGACCGCATGCTGGCGCGCATCGCGACCGACGAGAACCTGCACATGGTCTTCTACCGCAACCTCCTGAAGGCGTCGTTCGAGCTCGCCCCCGACCTGACGATGCAGGCCTGCCGCGACGTCGTCGTCAACTTCCGGATGCCCGGTCACGGCATGCCCGGCTTCGAGCGCATGGCCGCGCAGATGGCCATCGGTGAGATCTACAACCTGCGCATCCACCACGACGACGTGCTCCAGCCGGTGCTGCGTCACCTCAAGGTCCTGGAGATCGACGGCCTCGGCCCCGAGGGCCTCAAGGCGCAGGAGGAGCTCGGCTACTTCATGGGCGGCCTCGACTCCGAAGCCTCGAAGTTCGACGAGAAGCTCGCCGCCCGCAAGGCGCGGATGGCGGCCCGCGCCACGGCGTAGCCCCTGCCGCGAGTACGGCCGCCCCGGCCTTCGGGGCGCCGTTCTCCCCGGTACGCCCACGGGCGCCCCGGGACCCGGTCTCCGAGCCCCCGCGCGGCCTACGCCGCGCGGGGGCTCGTGTCACTCCAGGGCTCGTGTCACTCCAGGGCGCGTCGCAGGCCGAGACGCTCCTTCTCGGAGAGTCCGCCCCACACGCCGAAACGTTCGTCGTTGCTCAGCGCGTAGTCGAGGCACGCGGGGCGCATCTCGCACATCCCGCAGATGCGCTTCGCCTCGCGCACCGAGCTGCCCGGATCAGGAAAGAAGAAGTCCGCCCCCGTCTGCGCGCACAACGCCTGCTCCTGCCAGGCGAGGTCGGACGGAGTGATGGTTACCGAGTACATGGTCAAGAGCGTGCCCGACGGCGAAAAACGTTCGATCAACGCAGGATCAACGCGACGTACCAAGGCTCCCGGCGGCCTCGATGATGGCCCCGCGGGGAGGCCTCGGGCACGGCGGCGCGCGGGAGAACACGACGACAATACGAAGCGTGGCGGACACCTTAAGTGACGGGCGCCGCCGATCCGGGCGGTTTGCGCGTCTCCACGGCGATTGTCAGTGGGCGGTGGAAGACTCGGCACCAAAGGCAACGGGACCCCTCAAAGGAGGGCAATCATGCTCACCACCCGCTTCGTCAACGGCTCCCCGAACTGGCTGGATGTCGCCACGGCCGACATCGAGGGTGCCATCGCCTTCTACGGAGGGCTCTTCGGCTGGCAGTTCCGGTCGGCGGGGCCCGACGCCGGCGGCTACGGCTTCTTCCAGGTCGAGGGCAAGACCGTGGCCGGGGCCATGCAGATCACCGCCGAGCAGGGCCCGCCGTCCTGGAACGTCTACTTCCGGACCACGGACGCCGAGGCCACCGCCAAGGCGGTCGAGCACGCCAAGGGCACGGTGCTCATGCCGCCCATGGACGTGATGGGCGAGGGGCACGTGGCGATGTTCGCCGATCAGGCGGGCGTGACCTTCGGCGTCTGGCAGCCCGGCCGGACCGAGGGCCTGGGCGTGGCCGGCGACCCGGGTTCCCTGTGCTGGGTCGAGCTCTGCACCCCGGACATCGCTGCTGCCGCCGCCTTCTACAACTCGGTCTTCGGGTGGAACACTTCGGCGGCCGAGTTCCCGGGCGGGACGTACACCTGTGTCAACCCCGCGGGGACCGAGGAGGAGGACATGTTCGGCGGCCTCGTCCCGCTCGCCGACGATCCGGTCGAGGCGAGGACCGGCGCGTACTGGCTGCCGTACATCGAGGTCCCCGACGCGGACGCCGTGGTCGCCAAGGCCCAGGAACTCGGGGGTACGGTCCGGATGCCCGCCACGGACATGGAGGGTGTCGGCCGCATCGCCAAGCTCGCCGATCCGTACGGGGCACGCCTCGCGGTGATCAAGAGCGCACCGCAGCAGGGCTGACGCCCCCGGCCGGCGGACCTGCGCGGGACCGAAGCCCGTCGGCCCCGCGCCGAGGGTGCTTCGGTCCCATGGCTTGTCTGACAGGCAAGCCCGGCGAGTGTCGACAACGCTCGTGATCAATCCACCTAGGCCGAGGCCCGTCGCACCAGCGTCGTCGGCAGGACCACTCCGGAGGCCTCGGGCACCGTGTCCTCGGCCCCCGCCCTGCCCTCCAGACCGCGGATGAGCAGCCGGGCCATCAACCGGCCCATCTCCTCTATGTCCTGACGCACCGTCGTCAGGGGCGGATCGGCCTGTTCGGCGATCGGCAGCATGTCGTCGAAGCCGATCACGGCCACGTCGTCGGGCACCCGTCGCCCGTGCTCACGCAGCACGCGCAGCGCGCCGAGCGCCGACAGGTCGTTCGCCACGAACACCGCGTCCAGGTCGGGGCTGCGCTCCAGCAGTTCCCGCATCGCGCGTTCGCCGCCGGCGGGGGTGAAGTCGCCCTGCGCGACGAGCGCCGGACCGGCGTCGGCCATGACGTCCCGGAAGCCGTCGAGCCGGTCGACCGCGGACGTCTGGTCGAGGGCGCCGGTGATGTGGGCGATGCGCGTCCGCCCGAGTCCGATCAGGTGGCGAACGGCCTGGCGGGCTCCGCCGCGGTTGTCGCAGTCGACGTAGACGGCTTCGCGGACACCGTCGCCCCAGCCGGGCCGTCCGCCGAACACGGTCGGCACACCCGCGCCGTGGATCAGGCCCGGCAGCGGGTCGTCGAGGTGCAGCGAGAAGACGAGCGCGCCGTCGACGTGGCCGCCGGCGAGGTAGCGGGCGACGCGGGCGTGGTCGTCGCGGCCTTCCGTGAGCAGCAGGACGAGCTGGGAGTCGTTGGCTGTCAGTTCCTTGCTGATGCCGCGGAGCTGGAGTGCGAAGAAGGGGTCGGCGAAGACCCTGGTCTCCGGCTCGGCGATCACGACGGCGACCGCGTCGTGGCGCCGGGTCACGAGGCTGCGGGCGGCCTGGTTCGGAACGTACCCGAGTTCCTCGACGGCCCGGCGCACGCGCTCGACGAGCGGTTCACGGACCCCGTCCCCACCGTTCACGACTCGTGACACGGTGGCCCGGGAGACCCCGGCCCGCGCTGCCACGGCCTCCAGCGTGGGGCGCGACACTGTCTCGGTCACCTCAGGGCACCTCCTCGGCGGATGCGGATCAGGATAGCCGCGTGGCCGCTCGCTCTGTGGAAGTGCTCCCCGATCACCGAGAACGGCTCGAACCGGCCCCGCCGAAGGGCGCCCCGGCGGGCGCCTCGACGGGGAGAGCGCCGGCCCCGTTCCGTGGCCCGGGGCCCTGGCCCGGGGCGGGAGTCGGGGCCCCGTGCGATCGGCTGACCGCCGAATCCGCCCCGCGGCCGCCGACGCGCGGGCCGATGGCTCGCGGGCCGATGGCTCGGGCGCCCGGGCGGGGTTCGCTTGCGCGGC
Organism: Streptomyces sp. NBC_00328; assembly: GCF_036139655.1. NCBI lineage: Bacteria > Bacillati > Actinomycetota > Actinomycetes > Kitasatosporales > Streptomycetaceae > Streptomyces > Streptomyces sp. NBC_00328. Next base: position 8,220,217 of record NZ_CP108013.1, on the reverse strand, counting down.
GGCCGAAGTCGCCCCGCCGCCACGGGAGTCGGCGCCGTCCGGCCCGGACGGGAGAGGGTCCCGGGCAGCCGGGCGCGGCCGCCCGGACGGGGGCCGCCCGGGGGATCACTTGTCCTGCGGCGCGGCGTCCTCGTGCTTCGCGCGGCTCGGCTGCACCCGCTTGGGCTCGCCCGGCATCTTCGGGTAATCGGGCGGGTACGGGAGGTCGCCGAGGCCGTGGTCGTGCTCGTCGCGGTCGGCGAGTTCCAGCAGTGCCTCCAGGGAGAAGGCGTGGTCGTCCATGTCGGCGTGCACATCGCCGAGTTCGGCGAAGCGCCCCGGCATGGTCACCAGGTCGAAGTCCCGGGGCCTGGCGTCCTGCACCTCGTCCCAGCGCAGCGGCGCGGAGACCGGGGCGTGCGGGCGGGGCCGTACGGAATAGGCCGAGGCGATGGTGCGGTCGCGAGCGGTCTGGTTGTAGTCCACGAAGATCTTCTCGCCTCGCTCCTCCTTCCACCAGGCGGTGGTGACCTGATCGGGCATACGGCGTTCGAGCTCGCGCCCGACGGCGATGGCGGCCCGGCGGACCTGGGTGAAGGTCCAGCGCGGCTGGATCGGCACGAAGACATGCAGTCCGCGGCCCCCGGAGGTCTTGGGCCAGCCCCGCAGACCGCCGTACTCGTGCAGGACCTCGCGCAGTTCGTGGGCGGCGCGTACGACGTCCGCGTAGTCCGTGCCGGGCTGCGGGTCGAGGTCGATGCGCAGTTCGTCGGGGCGGTCGACGTCGTCACGGCGGACCGGCCACGGATGGAAGGTGAGCGTGCCGAACTGCGCGGCCCACAGCACGGCGGCGGGCTCGGTGGGGCACATCTCGTCGGCGCTGCGGCCGCTGGGGAAGGTGATGTGGGCGGTCGGGATCCAGTCGGGCATGTTCTTGGGCGCCCGCTTCTGGAAGAAGGACTCGCCGGTCACCCCGTCCGGGTAGCGCTCCAGCGTGGTGGGACGGTCGCGGAGGGCACGCAGGATGCCGTCGCCGACCGCGAGGTAGTACTGGGCGAGGTCCAGCTTCGTGAACCCGCGCTCCGGGAAGAAGATCTTGTCCGGGCTGGACAGACGAACACTCCTGCCGGCCGCTTCGAGTTCCACCGCATCGCCCATGCGAGCCACGGTAGGCGCAGCTCGCGGGCCCCGCACACCGGGCGGACGCCCGCGCCGCGCAGAATCGACGAGCGGTGGACGCCCGGATGAAGATGCCGATCGGTGCCCTGTCCCCGCGTCCCGCCACATGATCCGAACGGCGGGATCCGAACCTGACCAAGCCCTACTAGCGCATCGCGCGCATGCGGGTGATCTCGCTGGTCTGCTGGGCCACCACGTCGTCGGCCATCTCCTCGATCAGCAGGTTGTTGCCCTGCGCCTTGACGTCGGTGGCCATGGTGATGGCTCCCTCGTGGTGAGTGATCATCAGGGTCAGGAAGAGGGCGTCGAAGTCCGCGCCGCGGGCCGCCCGTAACTCCTTCAACCGGGCCTCGGTCGCCATTCCCGGCATCCCGGTGTGCTGGTGGCCCCCGGCGTCCCCGGCCTCCGTCTCGCCGTGAGTCTTCAGCCAGCCCCGCATGGCCTCGATCTCGGGGCCTTGGGCCGCGGAGATACGCAGGGCGAGGCGCTTGAGGTTCCCCGACCGGGCGCGGTCCGGGACGAGCCCGGTCATCTCCAGGGCCTGGGTGTGATGCTGGATCATCATCCGGGCGTACGACACGTCTGCCGAGTTGGGGGTGTCGTCGTCGGCGCGCTGCGCGGCCGCCTCGCCGGCGGAGAGCGTGCGGTTCTCCTCGCCCGGCGCGCCGGGGACGATCACCGAAGGTCCGCCGCCGGCAGCGGACCTGTCGTCGGTGTCCGCGTCACAGCCGGCGAGGGCGAGCACGAGCAGCGCGGTAGCGAGGGGCGCCCGGCTTCTGAACACAACGACCTCCTGGTGCGGGGGAGTTGATGAACCTGACTGACACTCGTGAATCTTCGCATCGATCACCGGCGAGATTCATGACGAAGGCGTTACCCGTCTTTGATCTGTGCATGATGAAGACGATACTTCGGAGACCATGAACCGTTCCCCCGTGAACGGCGACGATGGAGGTTGCAGTGACCCTGTTAAACCATCCCCGAACGCGGCACAGACGACTGGGTGTCGTCGCGGCCTGTGCCGGACTCCTCGCGGCACTCCTGACGGCCGTCCCCGCGGCCGCCACCCCCGACCCCGGGGACGGACCGGCCGCGGAACGCCAGGTGTCGCAGGAGGCGCGGGCCCGGGCGGCCGATGCGATCGCCGACGGCGAGATACCCGGACAGGACGAGATCGTCCACTCCGACAACATCGAACACCTCACCAACATCCCCAAGGACGTGCTGCCGGGCTTCAACTCGGACCTGGCCTTCCAGGGCCGGTACGCCTTCGCCGGCAACTACGACGGTTTCCGCATCTTCGACATCGCCGACCCCAGAGCGCCGAAGACCGTCGCGCAGGTGCTCTGCCCGGGCTCGCAGAACGACATCTCCGTCTCCGGCGACCTGCTCTTCCTCTCCACCGACTCCTCGCGCAGCGACAGCAGTTGCAACAGCACCACGCAGCCCGCGACCGAGAAGTCCTCCTGGGAGGGCATGAAGATCTTCGACATCAGCGACAAGAGGAACCCGAAGTACGTCGCCGCCGTCGAGACCGCCTGCGGCTCGCACACCCACACCCTGGTGCCCGAGCGCAGGAACGTCTACGTGTACGTCTCCTCGTACTCGCCGAACGCCACCTATCCGGACTGCCAGCCCCCGCACGACGGCATCTCCGTCATCAAGGTGCCGCGCAAGGCCCCCGAGCGGGCGGCGGTCGTGAACTTCCCCGTGCTCTTCCCGGGCGAGGGCCCGGACGGCGGCGGCAACCCGGGCTCGCCCACCAACCCGGGCGTGTCCAAGACCACCGGCTGCCACGACATCACCGTGCTGCCGGAGAAGGACCTGGCCGCCGGTGCCTGCATGGGTGACGGCATCCTGTTCTCCATCGAGGACCCGGCGAACCCGAGGGTCATCGACCGGGTCCAGGACAACGTCAACTTCGCGTTCTGGCACTCGGCGACCTTCAACCAGAAGGCGGACAAGGTCGTCTTCACCGACGAGCTGGGCGGCGGCGGCGCGGCCACCTGCAACGCCGAGATCGGCCCGAACCGCGGCGCGGACGGCATCTACGACATCGTCGGCAAGGGCGACAAGCGCAAGCTGGTCTTCCGCAGCTACTACAAGATCCCCCGCCACCAGGCGGACACCGAGAACTGCGTTGCCCACAACGGCTCGCTGATCCCGGTCAAGGGCAAGGACCTGATGGTCCAGGCCTGGTACCAGGGCGGCGTCTCGGTCTGGGACTTCACCGACTCCTCGAACCCGAAGGAGATCGCCTACTTCGAGCGCGGACCGCTGTCCACCACCGGACTGGTCATCGGCGGCGCCTGGTCGGCGTACTACTACAACGGCCACATCTACTCCAACGACATCACCAAGGGCTTCGACGTGCTGAAGATCAGCGACCGGCGCACGGACCCCGCCAAGCGGGTGCGGCTGGACGAGCTGAACGTCCAGACCCAGCCGGACTACTTCGACTGACCCCGGTCGGCCGTCCCGTCGCAAGGAAGCGGGACAGGTCCGTCCTGTCCGTCCCGCCGGACGCCTCGGCCTCCGGCGGGACCCCCGGCTCCGGTCCGTCCGGCCGCGAAACGGACGCAAAACCGCAGGACAGCCGCACCCTGTCGGACGGAAGACGCAACAGGCGCACACCATGGACGGCTCTTAGAGTCGAAGTATGGATCTGCCGGTGATGCCCCCCGTGAAGCCGATGCTCGCCAAGTCGGTGGCGAAGATCCCGCCGGACATGCACTACGAGGCGAAGTGGGACGGGTTCCGGGCCGTCGTGTTCCGCGACGGTGACGAGATGGAGATCGGCAGCCGCACCGGAAAACCGCTGACCAGGTATTTTCCGGAGCTCGTCGAGGCGCTGCGGGAGCGGTTGCAGGAGCGCTGTGTGATGGACGGGGAGATCGTGATCGCCAGGGACGGGCGGCTCGACTTCGACGCGCTCTCGGAGCGGATCCACCCGGCGGACTCACGGGTGCGGATGCTGGCCGAGAAGACCCCCGCCTCCTTCGTGGCCTTCGACATGCTGGCACTGGCCGACGCCTCGCTGCTCGAGGTGCCGCTGAGCGAGCGGCGCGCGCTGCTGGTGAAGGCGTTGTCCGGGGTGACGGCGCCCGTGCACGTGGCGCCCGCGACCACGGACCTCGAGGTGGCGCAGCGGTGGTTCGAGCAGTACGAGGGGGCGGGGCTCGACGGGGTCATGGCGAAACCGCTCACGCTGCCGTATCTGCGGGACGAGCGCGCCATGTACAAGATCAAGCACGAGCGGACGGCGGACGTCGTCGTCGCGGGGTACCGCTTCCACAAGAGCGGACCGGTCGTCGGGTCGCTGCTGCTCGGCCTGTACGACACCGGGGGCACGCTCCAGCACGTGGGCGTGAGCGCCGCGTTCACCATGAAGCGGCGGGCGGAACTGGTGGAAGAGCTGGAGCCCTTGCGGCTGGAGGACGCGGCCGGGCATCCGTGGGCGGCCTGGGCGCAGGAGTCGGCACACGAGACGGCCCGGCTGCCGGGGGCGCCGAGCAGATGGTCGGCGAAGAAGGACCTGTCCTGGATCCCGGTCCGGCCCGAGCGGGTGGCCGAGGTGGCCTACGACCACATGGAGAACGGCGTACGGTTCCGCCACACGGCCCGCTTCCGCCGATGGCGCCCCGACCGCACCGCCGGGAGCTGCACGTACGGACAGATGGAGGAGCCGGTCGGCTACGACCTGGCGGAGATCCTGGGGCCGCGGAGCTGACGCACCGCGCACGGAGCCGCTTCCTCCGCGCCCCTCTTCGACCCTGCACGGATCGTCCCGCTGAGCCGATCAACTCAGTCGCCGCGCGCAATCAGAAACGATCGGGTATGGCCACCGATGAACTGATGGACGCACAATCGATGGCACGGGACAGGTGGCACGGTGGGCATACGAGAGTCGGTTCGGACGCGGCGTGGCGCATGGACGGCGGGACTGCTGGCCGTCACGGTCACGGGCTCACTGATGACGGGCTGCACCTCGGGCGGCGGAGCGGCCGACGACGGCCGGTCCCCGAGCCAGAGCCCGAGCGACAGCGGGACCGGCGTCCCGAATACCGGCCCGGTACTCGCCGTGAAGATCGACAACGCACCCGACGCCCGTCCCCAGACGGGGCTCGACGCGGCGGACGTGGTCTACGCGGAGCAGGTCGAGGGCGGTCTGAGCCGGCTGATGGCGGTCTTCGCGAGCACCCTGCCCGACAGCGTCGGACCCGTGCGCAGTGCCCGCGAGTCGGATCTCGAACTGCTGAGACAGTTCCACGAGCCGACGCTCGCCTTCTCCGGGGCCCAGCACAAGCTGCTGCCGCTGATCGACGACGCTCCGCTGGATCCCGAGCCGGCGGGGAAGGTGCCCGACGCCTGGTACCGGGGCACGGGCAAGGCCGCGCCGCACAATCTGTATCTGCGTCCGCGGCGGCTGATGGACTCCGCGCCCGGCGACGCCGCGCTGACCACGGGCTTCCGTTTCGGCGCGGCACCCAAGGGCGGCACCCCCGAGGCCTCCCGCACGGTCCGCTTCCCGTCGGCCCGCTTCACCTTCACCTGGTCCGCCGACCGCGAGCGCTGGCTGGTGGCGATGGACGGCACGCCGACGGTGACGACCGACGGCACCTCGGTGGCTCCGGCGACGGTGGTCATCCAGTACGTGAAGGTACGCGCGTCGAGGTACCACGACTTCCTCGGCAACAACACTCCGTTCACGGAGTCGGTGGGCTCGGGCACGGCCCGGGTACTGCGCGACGGCCGCGCCTTCGACGCGAACTGGACGCGTCCCGAGGCGGCCGACGGCACGCGGTTCACCAGTCCGGACGGCACGCCGATGAACTTCGCCCCGGGGCAGGTGTGGGTGGTCCTCGCCAAGGCGTGAGCCCCGGGCACCCGGGCGTGGGGACCCACGGGCGGACGGGCCGGCCGAGCCGCCGATCCGGCCCCCGCCCGGGCGGACGTCAGCCCTCAGTGCTGCGCGCGGAGGGGTTCCCCGGGGTTGCGGAGCCCCTCGGCGGCGTCCGAGACACGCTGGATGAGGTCGAAGAAGAGATCCTGCTCCTCGGCGGAGAGGGGAGCCAGGAAGACCTGGTTCATGCGCGCGGTGCGCACGGTCAGCTTCCGGTGGACGCGCAGCCCCTCGTCCGTGAGGCGCAGCAGAAAGCGGCGTCCGTCCTGCGGGTCGCGCACCTTGTCCAGCAGCGCGCGGCGCCCGAGCCGGCTGACGACCTCGGCGATCGTGGACCGGTCGAGTCCCACCCGCTCCCCCACCGTGCGCTGGTCGAGGCCGGGCTCGGCGACCAGCGCGTTCAGGACCGCGAACTGGGGCGAGGTGATCCCCTCGGAGACCATCGTGTTCCACAGCAGGTAGTGCGCCTGCTGGAGTCGCCGGGCCAGGTGCCCGGGGTGGGTGGAGAGGTCCACCGCGGCCATGTGCGCTCCTCGGGTCCGGTACGCGCCGGTGACAGCGCCGCACCGGGGTGGTGTGCGTCGATGCCCCGCGTCTCGTCGATGCCCCGCGTCTCGGGGGTCCTCCGGGTTCATCGATGCTCTGAATCCGTTGGTGCACTGAACGATACCTGCCCTACCTGGCGGCTGTCCCGCCCCTGTCGACCTTGCCGACCCTACGAATTGCTGCGTCTATCCGAAGTCTTGACGGACCGAAGTCCGGATGGCAGCGTGTCGAGCACCTCGCAGAATTACTCAGTGCCCTGATTAATTTGGCGCCGGACACTCGGGAGAGATGAGGCTTCACGGATGGACAAGGTGGTCGCCACGGCACTGGAGGCGGTGGCCGATGTACCGGACGGCGCGACCCTCGCGGTCGGCGGATTCGGCCTCAGTGGTGTTCCGAACGTGCTGATCGAGGCCCTCCACGAGCGTGGCGTCCAGGGACTCGGGGTCGTCTCCAACAACTGCGGGGCCATGGACTCCGGGCTCGCGACCCTGCTCGCCGCCGGACGCATCGCCCGGGTCACCGGCTCGTACATCGGCGCGAACAAGGAGTTCGCCCGGCAGTACCTGGCCGGCGAGCTGGAGGTCGAGATGATCCCGCAGGGGACGCTGGCCGAACGGCTGCGCGCGGGCGGTGCCGGCATCCCCGCCTTCTACACGCCCGCCGGGGTCGGCACCCAGGTCGCCGACGGCGGACTGCCGTGGCGGTACGACGGCCACGGCGGCGTCACACTGGCCTCCCCGCCGAAGGAGGTGCGCGAGTTCGACGGCACCGCGTACGTGCTGGAGCGCGGCATCCGCACCGACTTCGCGCTGGTACGGGCCGCGAAGGGCGACCGGCACGGCAACCTCGTCTTCAACAAGTCCTCCCGGAACTTCAACCCGCTCGCCGCGATGGCCGGCCGGGTGACGATCGCCGAGGTCGAGGAGCTCGTGGAGCCGGGCGGGATCGATCCGGACGCCGTGCACCTGCCCGGCATCTTCGTGCAGCGCGTCGTGGCCCTGACCCGCGAGCAGGCGCACGCCAAGATGATCGAGAAGCGGACGGTCACGGCGTCCGCGGCGGACGGGACGGTGAGCGAGTGATGGCCTGGAGCAGGGAAGAGATGGCGGCCCGCGCCGCGCGTGAACTGAAGGACGGCCAGTACGTCAACCTCGGCATCGGCCTGCCGACCCTGATCCCCAACCACCTCCCCGCGGGCGTCGAGGTGATCCTGGAGTCGGAGAACGGCATTCTGGGCACCGGCCCCTACCCCGCCGAGGACCAGGTCGACCCCGACCTCATCAACGCCGGCAAGGAGACCGTCACGGTCCTGCCCGGAGCCTCGTACTTCGACTCCGCGCTGTCCTTCGGGATGATCCGCGGCGGGCACATCGACGTCGCGGTGCTGGGCGCGATGCAGGTGTCGGCCGGCGGCGACCTCGCCAACTGGGCCGTCCCCGGCAAGATGATCACCGGCATCGGCGGGGCGATGGACCTCGTCCACGGGGCCCGGACGGTCATCGTCGTGATGACACACACCGCCAAGGACGGCTCGCCCAAGATCCTCCGTGAGTGCGGGCTGCCGCTCACCGGAAAGGCGTGCGTCAACCGCGTCATCACCGACCTGGGCGTCCTCGACGTCACACCCGCCGGGCTGCTGCTGGTCGAGACCGCTCCGGGTGTCACGGCCGGTGAGATCGCGGCGAAGACAGCCGCCGAGGTCGTCGTCACGGAGGGGATCCGGTCATGAAGGACCCCTCGGCGCCTCCGGTGCCCGGCTCGCCGGAACCGTCGCCCACCAACTCGCCCGCAAGGGCACCGGAGTTGGAGTTGCCACCCTCTGCATCGGCGTGGGCCAAGGCCTCGCCCTCGTCCTCGAACGCCAGGAAGTCGACCATGGCTCTCACTCAGTCGGACATCGACACCGAGATCAAGGATCACCAGGACGCGTACGACAAGGCGGTGGCCGGCGGCGCGCCCGTGCGCCACCACCCCGCGCGCGACTACGCCCCGTACCGCAGCTCGCGGCTGCGCCACCCCAAGCAGCCACTGGTCGCCGTGCGCGGCGGCGACCCGGAGACGGTCGAGCTGTCGGGCCCGGTCTTCGGCGTCACCGACATCACCGAGATCGACAACGACCTGACCCTCCAACACCGGGGCGAGCCGATCGGCGAGCGGATCACCGTCTCGGGCCGGCTGCTGGACCGCGAGGGACGTCCGGTGCGCGGCCAGCTCGTCGAGATCTGGCAGGCCAACGCCGCGGGACGGTACGCCCATCTGCGCGAGCAGCACCCGGCCCCGCTCGACCCCAACTTCACCGGCGTGGGACGGACCCTGACGGATGATCAGGGACAGTACGGGTTCACCACGGTCAGACCGGGACCGTACCCCTGGGGCAATCACACCAACGCCTGGCGGCCCGCGCACATCCACTTCTCGGTCTTCGGCAGCGCGTTCACCCAGCGGCTGGTGACCCAGATGTACTTCCCGGGCGACCCGCTGTTCCCCTACGACCCGATCCTGCGGTCCGTGACGGACCCGGCGGCCCGCGACCGGCTGATCGCCGCGTACAACCACGGTCTCTCGCGGCCCGAGTTCTCCATGGGCTACGAGTGGGACATCGTCCTCGACGGTCCCTCCGCCACCTGGATCGAGGAAGGCCGATGAGCATGACAGGACGGCTGCTCCCCACCCCCGCGCACACCATCGGCCCCTTCTACGGCCACGCGCTGCCGTTCCCCGGCGGGGGCGACATCGCGCCCCCGGGCCACCCCGACACGATCACCCTGCACGGCCACGTGTTCGACGGGGCGGGCACGCCGGTCCCCGACGCCCTGCTCGACTTCTGGCAGGCCGCGCCCGACGGCTCGCTCACCGGCGCCCCCGGCTCGCTGCGCCGCGACCCGTCCACGGGCGGCTTCCTCGGCCGCAACGGCGTCGACTTCACCGGTTTCGGCCGGGTCGCCACCGACGCCGACGGCCGCTACGCGCTGCGCACGCTGCCGCCGGGCAACACCGGGCTGCCGTACATCGGGGTGTGCGTGTTCGCGCGGGGTCTGACGCACCATCTGTTCACCCGCGCCTATCTGGCCGACGGCAGCGATCCGCTGCTCGACGCGCTGCCGGACGAGCGGCGCGCCACGCTGATCGCGGCCGAGGGCGCGATGCGGACGTACCGTTTCGACATCCGCCTTCAGGGCGAAGGCGAGACGGTCTTCCTGGAGTTCCAGTGACACCTGCCGACCCCCTCGCGGCCGACTTCGGTCTGCTCGCCCCCGGCCGGGCCGGCTCCCCGGCGTCCACCGCGACGAGCGACACCGCGTATCTGCGGGCCCTGCTCGACGCGGAGGCCGCGCTGACCCGGGCCCAGGCGTCCCTGGGCCTGGCCCCGGCCGGGGCCGCGACGGCGGTGACCTTCGCCGCCGGCGACACGGACTTCGACATCGCGTCGATCGCGCTCCGCGCCCGGAGCGGCGGCAATCCGGTCATCCCGCTGGTCGCGGACCTGACGGCCGCCGTCGGCGCCGAGTTCGGCCCGTACGTCCACCGGGGCGCGACGAGCCAGGACATCCTGGACTCGGCCACGATGCTCGTCGCGGCCCGCACCCTGGTCCTGGTCCTGAACGACCTGGAACGGACCGGGCACCACCTCGCCCGGCTCGCGGCGGAGCACCGGGACACCGTCATGCCCGGCCGCACGCTCACCCAGCACGCGGTCCCGACGACCTTCGGGCTGAAGGCGGCCGGATGGCGGTCCCTGGTGCTCGACGCCAGGGACCGGCTGCACGCCGTACTGACCTCCCTGCCCGCCCAACTGGGCGGCGCCGCAGGCACCTTGGCCGCCTTCACCGCCTTCGGCGCGGACGACACCCGGGCCCTGACCACCGCGTACGCACGCGAACTGGGCCTCGCCGAGCCCGTGTTGCCCTGGCACACGCTGCGCACACCGATCGCGGACCTGGCCGGAGCGCTGGCGTTCACGGCCGGAGCGCTCGGCAAGACGGCCGTCGACGTGCTGACTCTCTCCCGCACGGAGATCGCCGAGCTGGCCGAGGGATCCGGCGGAGGTTCGTCCGCGATGCCGCACAAGGCGAACCCGGTGCGGGCCACCCTCGTGACAGCGGCCGCCCGCCGCGCCCCCCTGCTCGCGGCCACCCTGTACGGGGCGCTGCCCGCCGAGGACGAGCGGCCGGCCGGGGCCTGGCACGCCGAGTGGGAGCCGCTGCGCGATCTGCTGCGGCTGGTCGGCGGGGCGGCCCGCGACACGGCCGAACTGACCGCGGACCTCCGGGTGAACGCCGACGTCATGCGCGAACACCTCGGCCTCACGCACGGGTTGGTCGTCTCCGAACGACTGGCCGCCGAACTCGCCCCGGTGCTCGGCCGGGCGCGCGCCAAGGAGCTGCTGACGCGAGCCGCCGAGCGCGCCGTCGGTGAGCGGCGGCCCCTCGCGGACGTGCTCGGCGAGGAGCCCGGCCTCAAGGACCTCCCGGGCGTCGACCTCGCGGAGCTCACCGACCCGACCCACTACACGGGCTCCGCCGGAGTCCTCACCGACCGTGCTCTGGAGCGACCTTGACCGCGAATCCGCTCACCCACCGCGCCGAGGGATCCGACACCGCTCCCCCGCTGCTTCTCGGGCCCTCGCTCGGGACGTCGTACGCCCTGTGGGACAAGATCGCGCCCGAACTGTCCGCCGCCCACCGGGTGGTGCGCTGGAACCTTCCCGGGCACGGCGGTTCACCCGCCGATCCGATCGGTCCTGGAGCGACGGTCGCCGATCTGGCCGCGCTCGTCCTGGAGTTGGCCGACTCGCTGGGCATCGGGCGTTTCGCGTACGCCGGTGTGTCGCTGGGCGGCGCGGTGGGGCTGCACCTGGCGGTCCACCATCCCGAACGGCTCTCGTCCCTCGCGGTCATCTGCTCCTCGGCCCACTTCAACGGGTCCAAGCCGTGGGAGGAACGGGCCGAACTGGTGCGCCGCAAGGGCCTCGGACCCGTCGCGGCGACCGCCGACGCCCGATGGTTCACCGCCGGTTTCACGGTGCCGGAGCTGGTCCAGGACCTCCGCGACGCCGACCCGGAGGCGTACGCCGCCTGTTGTGACGCCCTGGCCGCGTTCGACATCCGCGACCGGCTGGCGTCGGTCACCGTACCGACGCTGCTGATCGCAGGGCGCGAGGACCCCGCGACGCCGCCCGCGCATCTGCGGGAGATCGCGGACGCGGTGCCGGGTGCGGCGCTCGTGGAGATCCCGGGTGCCTCGCACCTGGCGCCCGCACAGTGCCCGGAGGCCGTGCTGACGGCTCTGCGGGCGCACTTCTCCGGCGGGGGCGCGCGGCGCGGCATGGAGGTACGCCGTCAGGTCCTCGGTGACGAGCACGTGGACCGCGCGCAGGCGCGCCAGAGCCCGTTCACGGCCCGGTTCCAGGACTTCATCGCGCGCTACGCCTGGGGCGAGATCTGGACCGACACGACGCTGACGCGCCGCGAGCGCAGCATGATCACGCTGACCGCGCTGGTGGCGCACGGCCACTACGACGAGCTGGCGATGCATGTCCGCGCGGCACGGCGCAACGGGCTCTCCCCCGAGGAGATCGGCGCGGTGCTGCTGCAGACGGCGGTCTACTGCGGTGTCCCGGCCGCCAACTCGGCGTTCGCGGTGGCCCAGCGGGTACTCGCGGAGGAGGCCGCGAAGGAGGACGACGCCTCCCCGTCGGACCCGTCGGACTGACACCGGTCAGAGGCACAGGGCCGACTGCACCCAGCTGGGGTCACCCGCGGACCGACCGCGGCCAGCGACACCTACGCGCCGACCCCGGCCACGGACACCCGCGAGCTACCCCGGCCACGGGCACCCGGGGGCCGCCCCCAGCCAGGGGCACAGGGCCGACTGCACCCAGCTAGGGTCACCCGCGGACCGACCCGCGCCAGAGGCGCCCTCAGACCGCCCCCGCCAGGGCCCCACAGATCGGCCCCGGCCCGGGGACACCCGCGGACTGAACCCGGCCAAGGACACCTGTGGGCTGTCGCCTGACCGTGTGTCACAGGTGGCGACCGCCGACCGCACCCCGGCTCAGCGGCGGGCCGCCGACCGCACGTCGCCGCGGGCGGCTGACGGCGGCCGGCCGTTCGTCACAGGCCCGTCAGCGCCGCCTGCGCCTTCGCCGCCAGGCCGTCCGCTCCGCAGGTGCGCGCCAGGGTCAGGCCCTTGTTCAGTTCCATCACCGAGCGGGACGCGATGCCGTACTCGATGCGGGCCGCCGCGTGTTCGTACTGGCAGGGAGAGGCTTCCAGGTAGGTGACCGCCTGGGCTGCCAGCCGGACCGCGCGCTGACCGGTTTCGAGGGCGGCGGCGCACCGCAGTGCTTCGCCGATCGCCGTGTCGGTGCCGAACCGTTCGGCCTGGCGTCGGGCGTCAGCGGCCAGGGCGGCGGCGCGTGACGGGTCCTCGTTGGCGAGTGCCTTCGCGAGGTCGACGGCCCAGGGTGCGAGCACCGTGTTGTGGTGGCCGCGGGCGGCGGCGGCCTTCTCCGCCGCCTCCAGTTCGTTGATGCCCTCCTTGGTGCGGCCGACGGCGAGCAGCAGCCGGCCGCGCACCGATCGGGTGTCGGGAAGGACGATCGTGGAGGGGTACGGGGGCGCGAAGCCGTAGCGCTCGGCGATCTCCGCCGCCTGCTGGACGTGCCCGCGCGCCAGCAGGGTGTCGATGAGCCCGCAGGTCGCCGACCAGTACAGGGGCAGTCCGCGTCCGACCCGCTCCGCGAGGCGCAGCGATTCGCGCTGGTAGTGCTCCGCGTCGGCGAGGCGCCCCCGCCTGCGGTGGGCGAGGCCGAGGTAGGCGTTGGCCAGGGAGAGGTGGCCGCCGCTCCAGCCCGCCTTCACATAGGCGTGCAGGGCCTCGCTGAACAGGCTCTCGGCGCGGTCCAGCCGGTCCGTGTAGGCGTACGCGCTGCCCAGCATCAGCAGGAGTTCGACGCCCCACTCGGTGTCGGTCCAGGCGAGTCCCGGTGCGAGGCGGCCGTTGACGAGGGCCCGGTCGCAGAGTTCCACGACCTCCTCGGCGTTCTCGCCGCGGGTCATCGCGTCGAAGCCGCGCAGTATGAGCAGGGCGCGCTCGGAGTTGTCGCGCCCCGTGCAGGTCGTGACGAGTTCGGCGAGGCCGCTGGAGTGTCCGGCGCGCTCCTCGCCCGCGTGGATGCCCTCCCACATGTAGTGCACGGCCTGGAGCCGCATCCGGGCAGGCCCCGGTTCCAGCCGCGCGACCTCGGCGTCGACCGTGCGGACGGCCTCGTCCAACTGGTTGTTGTGGAGGAGTGCCTGGGAGAGCCGGAAAACGGCGTCGACGCGTGCCGTGTCCTCGAGTCCGGGCCGTTCGAGCGCGGCCCGGAGATGGCCGATGGTCGTGGACGGCGCGGTCAGGAGCGTGGCGCAGCCCAGTTCGTAGAGCACCCGTGCGTGGACCTCGGGCAGCGGTGGTTCCTTGAGCGCCCGCTCCAGGCAGCGCCGGGCCGCGTCCGGGGCGCCGACGGCGAGGTGCTCGCGGGCGGCCTCGCGCATCTGCTCGACGAGTTCGGGATCGTCGTCCGGATGCACTTCGAGGAGGTGGCGGGAGGCCGCCGCCGCACCGCGTCCGGACTCGGTGACCGCCCAGGCCGCCTGACCGTGCATCGCCGTGCGCAGGGCGTCCGGGATCGAGCGGTACACCGCTGTCGCGATCAGCGGGTGCACGAACTCCAGCTCGCCGTCCGGCAGTTGGCCGCCCGCGGATCCGGCCGTGGTCAGGATGCGGGCGGCGCCCAGCAGTTCGGCGCAGCGGGAGGCCTCCTCGTCCGGCATTCCGGCGAGTTGGGCGGCGAGGTCGAGGGAGATCCCGGTGCCGAGAATGGCGGCCGCCCAGGCGAACCGGGTGGCGTCGATGCCGAGTCCTTCGAGGCGGGCGACGAGTCCGCGGCCGCGAGCCGAGCGGTTCAGGTCGCGCAGTTCGGCGGCCGAGCCCTCGACCGGCTCCAGTTCGCTGTCCTGGACCTTGGCGAGCAGTTCGACGGTCTCGTACGGGTTGCCGCCGGTGACCGCCCACACCTCGCGGCAGAAGGGCGCGTCGGCGTGTTCGCCGAGGGTGGCGCGGGTGAGGCCCTCGGTGGCGGCCGGGGTCAGCGCTGTCAGGGTGGAGACCGGACGGCCCGCGGCGGCCACCGCGTCGAGCAGCCGGGCGCTCTCGCCGCTGACCCCGCCGGGCCTGCGGGCCACCACGACGAGGACGGACAGGTCGTCCAGCCGCTCGGCGAACGCGGCGAGCCAGCGTAGGGTCTCCTGGTCGGCCCAGTGCGCGTCGTCGATGAGCAGCACGAGCGGCCAGTCCCGCTTCGCGAGGCGTCGTACCGCGGCGACCAGACCGTCGCAGACGCCCTGCGGGTCGGGCTGCCGGTCACCGGGTTCGGCTACGCCGAGGGCGGGTCCCGCGATGTCGTACCAGTCCCCCAAATACTCGCGCGCCTCCTCCGGGAGCAGCGAGACGAGGGCCGGCTGGAGCAACTGCCGTACGACATTGAAGGGGACGGACGTGACGGTCTCGCCGCCGCGCGCCGACCACACGGCACAGCCCTTGCTCTCCGCGATCCTGCGTACCTCGGCCAGGAGTGCGGTCTTGCCGAGACCCGCCTCTCCGCTGAGCACCAGCAGGGTGCCCGAGGTCGAGGAATCCGCACGCAGTGCGGTGATCGCCTCCTCGAGAGTGGCGACCTCCTCTTCGCGCTCCCACAGGGAAGCCGAGGCGACCGCTCCGGGTCGTCCCTCCGTCATCCCGCTACCTCCCCAGGTCACCCAAACGACGTAACTGCTAACGAGCCTAGCCTCCTGGAAGCCACGGCGGAGGCGGGACCCGGCACCAGTCGCCGGGAGAGGCGACGGTGATCCCACGTAGGCGACGCCGCCGAACACCGAGTGGTTCCGAAGGGAAGTGACGGACAGTCAACCGCTGGAAAAATGAAGGTAATTTTCCTCCTTCGTTCGCGGCGCCGGGCCGTGCTCGGCGGACCCCCGAGCTCCCCGGGAAGAACCGGCACGAGCGCCCCCGCGCGCGACTGTGACCTGCACGCCCTCCGCTCCCGCGCTCCCGCGGAGGCGTGCGCGGGAGCGGAGGGGACGTCGCGCCGGGCCCTCCGAGTCCGGCCGGCGCCCCTCACCCCCGGTCCTCGCCCCCATACCCCGGGAGGCGACGGACGGCCCGGGCGGCACGTGAGGCGCACACGCCCTTGGCACTGGCGTTCTTCATCCGTCCGGTGGGCCGCCCTCCCGTCGACATGACCGCGTCAGCTCCCCAGCGGGCTTCGGGGAACCCTCTCATCCGCCTTTCACCCTGTGCTCATACGGTGGACCCATGACGCAGGCGACTCCCCCCGGCTGGTATCCCGACCCCGGGCAGACAAATGACGCTCCCGCCACCGAACGCTGGTGGGACGGTAGGACATGGACGGACCAGGTCCGCCCGGTCGGCTCGGCGGCCGCATGGGGTCCCCCGGCATACCCGGCGGGGGCCGGACCCTATCCGGCGTACGCCCCGAGCGGCCCGCGGCGCGGGCTGCGCACGGGCATAGCGGTCGCGGCGGCGGTCGCCGTCCTCGCCGGTATCGGCGGCGGCGTGTACGCGCTGACCAGCGATGACGGAGGCGGCGGCAGCGCGGCGTCCCGCGGCCCCGCCGGGTCGGACGGCCAGGGCGGACCGCAGGGACCGGGCGGCGGCCAGGAAGGCGGCCCGAACGGAGCGCCCGGCGGCCCGGGCGGCTCCGGCGGCTCCGGCGGCTCCGGCGGGCAGACTCCGGCGCCCGGTGAGTCGGGGCAGCCGGGGACCGACCCCGGGTACGCCACGGACGTCTACAACGGCATCAGCATCCCGGTGCCGGACGGCTGGGCCGGACAGAGCGGCGCGGGCACCGCCGCGGTGTCCACCAAGGACACGTACAAATGCCCCGGCGACACCTCGCAGAACTGTCAGCGCGGCGGCGCCTACTCGGCCCCGGCGAAGGCGCAGAAGCTGAAGTCCACGACGGCGGAGGCCGCGGCCAAGGAGGACATCTCCAAGAACGCCACCGAGTCGTACGGCAAGGGTTACGGCTCGATCACCTCTCACACCCAGCTCGCCTCGAAGGCCGTCACGGTGGCCGGCGAGAAGGGCTATCTGGTGCGCTGGAAGGTCGTGACGAGCAAGGGCGACGACGGATACGTCGAATCGCTCGTGTTCCCGTCCCCCGCCGACCCCGCCTCCCTGGTCGTCGTCCGCTTCGGCGTCGACATCAGCGCCAAGGCCCCCCAGCAGGCGATCATCGACACCATCACCAAGGGCATCAAGGTGGCGGCCGGAACCGGCGGAAACGGCCAGAACGTCTGAAACCGCCAAAACCGGGTACGCCCGTCCCGGCACCGGGACACCGCGGACATGGATCGGCCGGGTGGAGCGCCCCTCCGCTCAAGGGGAACCCCACCCGGCCGGGGGGTGCGCGCCGCCCCCGTCCCCACGGTGCGGCGCGATACAGGCCGACGTCCGGTCATCCCACGGACAGCGGCCTGAGATTCAGGTGAGACCCAGCGTCGGCAGCACGACGGCCTCCACGAACCGTGTGAGATACGCCGCGTCCGCGTACTGGCCGTCCAGAAGGGGCCGCACCCTCAGGACGCCGAGCATCTGGGCCGGGATGAACTCCAGCGCCGGGTGACCGGCGTCGACCTCGCCGCGCTCGACGCCGCGGCTGATCATCTGCCGCAGCTCGGCGACCTCGGGCTCGACGAGCGCGTCGCGCAGCGCCTGCTGGAGCTCCTTGTCCTGCATCACGGCATTGCCGAGGCCCTGCAACAGCTGCGTATTGTCCCGGGCCGACCAATCACCCGCGGCCCCGGCCGCAGCGCGGAGGTCGCCGGCGAGCGATCCGGTGTCGATCCCCGTGAACCGGGGACAACGGTTGTTGCGCAGCGCGGCGGCCACGAACTGGGGCTTGGACTTCCACTGCCGGTAGAGGGTCGACTTGCTGCACCGGGTGCTGGCGGCGACTCCCTCCATCGTGAGCGCCTCGTACCCGCATTCCCTGATCTGTTCGAGCACGGCGTCGTAGAACTCCCGCTCACGCTCGGGCGTGATTTTGGAGCGGCGCGAGGCGGCGACCGTCTCCGGTCCGTCCGCGGCCTGCGACGTCATGAGGCTTCTCCTCGCTCGATCCGGGCGATGCCGGTGCGGTCTTGCGCTCAGTGTAATCGATACGCGAGGGTACCGGTACGCATCCGTATCGGTACACCTGCGTATCGGTACATGCTCGTATCGGTACACTGCCGTATCGGTACACTGCCGTATCGATGAGCCTCGGACAGGACCCACTCCTCCCGCACAGGGAAGGCCGAGTGGATCCTGTCCTGGGCTCACCGCGCACTTCACGACATCGAGCAGTCAGCAAGGGGGCCGGGGGATGGATTCCCGAACCGAGCCTGTGGATTCCGCGTCCGGGTCCACGTCAGAACCGGAGCCGCCCGACGCGGCGACACCATCGGCCGCGTCACACGACGCGGCCGCCCGAACGGGCCCTCGCCCTCACGCGCAGGCCCGTCCGGACACACGCCCCGACGACACCGCCGCACGCCCGCCGCTTCTGCGGGAGCTGCTGCTCGTCGTCGGGCTCTTCGTCGTCTACAAGGCCGGCCGTCTGCTGGCCACCGGCCGCACCGACGAGGCCTTCGCCGACGCGCACGGCGTCTGGGGCTGGGAGCGGTCCCTGCGTCTGCCGGACGAGGGCTCCGTACAGACCGCGCTGCTGCACAGCGACACCCTCGTGCACCTCGCGAACACCTACTACGCGACCGTCCACTTCCCGGCCACCGCCGCCTTCCTGGTCTGGCTGTATCTGCGGCGCCCCGCGCACTACGTGTGGGCCCGCCGGATCCTCGCCCTGGTCACCACGGCCGCCCTGGCCGGGCACCTCGCCTTCCCGCTCGCGCCGCCGCGGCTGCTCGCCGAGACGGGCCTCGTCGACACCGGCCAGGTGTACGGGCCCACCGTGTACGGCGCGCACCCGGCGGCCGACGCCCTGGCGAACCAGTTCGCGGCGATGCCGTCGCTGCACTTCGGCTGGGCGCTGATGGTCGCGATCGGCCTGATCACCGCGACCCGGTCGCGGCTGCGCGCGCTGTGGCTGCTGCATCCCCTGCTCACCCTGCTGGTGATCGTCGGCACCGCGAACCACTACTGGCTCGACGCGATCGCGGCGACCGCGCTGCTCTGCGTCGCCCTCGCCGTGGTCCACCCGCCGCACCGGACGGCGACGGCCCCGGGACGGCACCCCGGCCACCAGCCCGCCGCGATCCCCGTACGTGATCTGCCCGAACTCGTGGGAGCGGGGCGATGAACCCGACGCTCGTCGCCGTCGCCCTGTCCCTGGTCTCCGCCGTCGCCTACGCCGCCGCCGCCGTCGCGCAGGAGCGGCTCGCCGCCCGGTCGGTCGGCTCGGGCACGCTGCGCCTGCTGACCGAGGGCGCCTGGTGGTGGTCGGTCACGCTGAACGCCTCGGCCGCGCTGCTGCACGTGGCGGCCCTCAAGTACGGAACCCTCACCCTGGTCCAGCCGCTCGGGGCGCTCACCCTCGTGGCCGCCGTGCCGCTGGGCGCGCGGGTCGCCGGACGGCGCGTCAGCGCGGTCGAGTGGCGCGGCACGGCGCTCACCCTGACCGGCCTCGCCGCGCTGCTCGTCACGGCGTCCGGGGCCGCGCCGGACGAGGTGCTGAGCCTGCCGCAGGCGCTCGCCGTCGCGGGAACGACCGCCGCGGTCATCGGCGCGCTGGGGCGTGGTGCACGGCCGGGGCTGCGGCACGCGACGGCCGCCGGGTTCGCCTCGGGCGTGGCCTCCGCCCTCACCCAGACCGTGACGGTCGCCGCGACGGACCGTTCGGACTCGCCGCTCAGCGCGCAGGTGGTCGTGGTGGCACTGCTCGTGGCGGCCTTCGCGGCCGGCGGGCTGCTGCTGTCGCAGACCGCCTATCAGGGCGGGCTCGGCGCCCCGCTGGCCGTCGTGACGCTCGCCAACCCGCTGGCCGCGGCGGCGATCGGGCTGTCCCTGCTCGGTGAGCGTCTCCAGGGCGGCGCGGCGGGCCTGCTGCTCGCGCTCGCGGGGGCGTCGGTCGCCGCGTGGGGCGTGGTGACGCTCTCGCGTTCGGCGCCCGAGCCCGCCGCGACGACGGACGCCCGCCTGGACGGCCCGGCGGACGACGACCACCCGGTCGCCGCGGTGCTGGCGCTGGGGCCGAACGGCGCGGCGTACGAACCCTCGTTGGTGCCCCGGCAGACCGACTCGGGCCATCTGACGTCCCTTTAGCGGGGCGTCGCCGCAGGAGACCGCGGTCGGTGCGACGGGCGGGACGGGCGGGACGGGCGGGACATGCCGGAAGGGCGGCCGCGGAGAGATCCGCGGCCGCCCTTCCGTTGCACCGTGACCTGTCAGCCCAGTCCGCGGGAGTCCTGCTTGAGCGCCGTGTCGACGGTCAGCGCCGTCGCGACGACGAGGCTCAGCAGCGGCTCGGGGAGCTGGAAGTGGATCTGCAGGACGTAGTTGTCCGCGGTCGTGAACATCGTCTTGGCGAGGCCTTCCCAGGTCTTCGTGATCCGGGCCACCTCTTTCTCCGACTCGTCGACGATCGCGAAGTTCCAGGCACGCCAGTTCTCCGCCTTGATCGCGCCGACCTGCCGGCCGTCCACGTTGATCGCGAAGTTGATCTTGCCGATCATGTTCTTCTGGACGATCTCACCGACGGTGGAACCGTCCGGACGCGTCACGATCACGCGGGACTTGAATATCTTCGCCGGCCGGGTCAGCAGCAGCTGCGGCTGACCGTGGGCGTCGCGGATCTCCATCCGGTGGGTGAGGAACTGGTCGAGGCTGGAGACGAGCCGCAGGATCTTCCGCAGCACGCCCTGACCGACCTCGGTGACCGAGCCGACCGGGTTGCCCTGCTGGTCCATGACCTTGTACTCGTTGGTCAGCTCGATCAGCTTGGCCTTCTGGTTCACCACCAGGACCGGCTCGGTGAACAGCGTGCCGCCGCCGACACCGCTCGGGGCCACCCCGGCCTGCTGCTGCACCTGGCGCTGGACGCGCGGGTCGGGGGCGGTGGCCTGCTGAGGGAAGGGCTGCTGGGGCGGGGTGCCCTGGTGCGGCACCTGCTGCCCGGCCGGGGCCTCCTGGTCGGTCCACTGCGAGCCGTCCCAGTAACGCTGCGTCTGGGACTTCCCGTTCGGGTCCGGGTACCAACCTGCAGGAGTGTTCGATTGCGTGGTCACCGGGGCACCCTACCGTGGCCTGGCCGGAAAACAACGGTCAGTTGTGGACCCATCAGACGGTGATGAGGGCGGGGTCGCTCACACCGGGCCGGCCATTCTCGACATGTCCGGCGAATCGCCGCAAGAAGCCCGCCTGGCCGTCGGCGACGACGCTCAGGTCGTACCAGGACTCGCTCGCCCGCAGGTCCACCGTGTGCTTCACGGTCGCGCCCGCCCGGACCCGGAAGACCTGGGACGGTCCGCCGTAGCCGTTCGTGAGCCTGAGCGTCGCCGTGGACGCGCCCTTGTTCACGAAGGTGAGCTCGACGTCGCAGCCGGCGTGGCGGGCCGTTACCTCCGGTCCCGCCGTCCCGTTGGCGCCCTTGAAGGTGCGCAGGAAGCCGTTCGGACCGTGCACCACGAGGTCGTACGAGCCGCCGGAATAGGCCGAGTTCCAGGTGTCCGAGATGGTCTTGCCCGCTGCCGTGGTGTACGTCCAGGGGCCGTCGGCGCGGTTGCCGGAGGTGACGAGGAAGGCCGCGCCCGCCTTGGGCCCGGAGCCGAAGGTCAGCGTGAACCTACCGGCCGCGGTGTCCGCCGAACCGTCCACGAGAGGGACGTACTTGAGCGGGCGGGTCGGGCGCGAGCCGCGCTCCTGCCGGGGCAGGGCGGGGTTCGCGGGAGGGGTCGGCACGTAGTCCGGGTGGCGGGCGCCGTCCGGCGGCCGGTAGCCGTCGGTGCGGGGCAGCGTGACCGGCCCGGCGTCCTTCCGCGCGAAGTCGAAGGCGGCCGTGAGGTCGCCGCAGACAGCGCGTCGCCAGGGCGAGATGTTGGGCTCGCGCACCCCGAACCGGGCCTCCATGAACCGGATGATCGAGGTGTGGTCGAGGGTTTCGGAGCAGACGTAACCGCCCTTGCTCCAGGGCGAGACGACGAGCATCGGCACCCGCTGCCCCAGTCCGTAGGGTCCGGCCGCGTGGCTCGCGTCGCCCGCGTACAGGTCCGGGCCGACGTCGACCGTGGACTTGCCCTGCGCCGCGGACTGCGGCGGGAAGGGCGGCACCAGGTGGTCGAAGAAGCCGTCGTTCTCGTCGTACGTGACGAACAGGGCCGTCCTGCTCCACACCTCGGGGTCGGAGGTGAGCGCGTCCAGCACCTGGGAGATGTACCAGGCGCCGTAGTTGGCGGGCCAGTTGGGATGCTCGGTGAACGCCTCGGGAGCGGCGATCCAGGAGATCTGCGGCAGCTTGCCGCCCTGCACGTCGGCCCTGAGCCCGTCGAAGAACCCCTCGCCCTTGCGGGCGTCGGTGCCGGTGCGGGCCTTGTCGTACAGCGGGTCGCCCGGCTGGGCGTTGCGGTACTGGTCGAAGTACAGCAGTGAGTTGTCGCCGTAGTTGCCCCGGTAGGCGTCGGGGATCCAGCCCCAGGAGCCGTTCGCGTCCAGCCCGTCGCCGATGTCCTGGTACACCTTCCAGGAGATCCCGGCCGCTTCCAGCCGCTCCGGGTACGTGGTCCAGCGGTACCCCGCCTCGTCGTTGCCGAGGACCGGGCCGCCGCCCTTGCCGTCGTTGCCCGTGTAACCGGTCCACATGTAGTAGCGGTTGGGGTCCGTCGAGCCGATGAACGAGCAGTGGTACGCGTCGCAGACGGTGAACGAGTCGGCCAGCGCGTAGTGGAACGGGATGTCCTCACGCGTCAGATACGCCATCGTCGTGGCCGACTTGGCGGGCACCCACTTGTCGTACCTGCCCTTGTTGAACGCGGCGTGCCCGTCGCTCCAGCCGTGCGGGAGGTCCTTGATGAACGCGAGACCGAGGTCGTCCAGCTCCGGGCGGAAGGGGAGCACGTCCTTGGTGCCGTCCGACTGGTACCAGACCGGCTTGGTGCCGGCCGGGCTCGCCGGACGCGGGTCGCCGAAGCCGCGGACGCCTCTCATCGAGCCGAAGTAGTGGTCGAACGAGCGGTTCTCCTGCATCAGGACGACGATGTGCTCGACATCCTCGATCGTGCCCGAGCGTCGGTGCGCCGGCACGGCGGCCGCGCGCTGGACGCTGCCGGAGAGCGCGGTGAACGCCGCTGTACCACCGGCGAGCTGGAAGAATCGGCGCCGATTCACTTGAGGCATGAGTGGGTGACCTCTTGTCCTGACGGGCCCATGGGCCGGAGGTTGACGGAAGGTGCGCGAAGGAAGCTTTCCAAGCGCACCGAACGTCGGGAAAGGGCGCCCTGTCCCTCGCGTGAAGGTCGGCGGTACGCGAGACGAACGGTTCCGGACCGGGCCTAAGCTCCGGCGGCGAACAGGGAGAACACGCCGATCCCGACACCGGCGATGACCAGCGCAATGATCAGCGCGAAGCCGAGGAACGCCAGAAGGCAGCCGAGTTCCCGCTGCGCCGTCCGGTCGCCGGGCAGGGCGACCGTGGCCCCTTCCGGGTCCTCCGGCAGATACGAGACGGTGAACAGGTCGCCCGGCATGGTGGTGTTCGGAGCGGTGTCCTCGAACCGGACCTGCCGGCCGTCGTGGGTGACGTACTCGAAGAGGTAGTAGCGCCGCATCGAGGTGCCGTACCCCCCGCCCGAGCGCCGCACGGTTTCGATCCTTATGCATCTGCCCTCGGTGCGCAGCCCGCGCTGTTGCGCCCGCGTCCGCCGACGGACCTTCCTGACCGCTATCACGCCTCCGGCGACCGGGGCGATCACGATGACGGACACGAGCGCGACAAAGACAAGGAGGGCGAAGATCATTCCAAGTTTCCTTTCCAGCATGGGGTACTGACGGCACGTCGGAGAACGTGCGTCCAAGGGAAGCCGGGCGCTCCACCGGAACGCCGCACCGGACAGGGCGGGTTCACCCGGCCGGCAACGACGCGCCCGGGGCTCGGCCGGCCCGGAGACCACCACCCGCCTCTGCCGTGAGAGCGGGTCACATGGGTCCCCTGCACGTCAGGACGGACGCCGGGCCACTCGCGTTCCATCGGAACCGCCGCAGAGTCGACGGATGTCCCGCGCCCGAGGCGGGGCTTGACGAGAGCAGGCATCAAGGAGCGGGTGCATCCGTGGCGGCGCCGCCGGTGCCACGGGCCAGGGCGAGGGGCGGCCTGCGGGATGGTCGCAATGCGAGTGCACTGCGCACGCGGTACTTCATTAGCGGTCAACTAGCGGCAAATCCGCTGTACCGCACATTCCGTCCATAGACTCACGCAACACCCCCTCGAAATATGCCATTTGGAGGTTTCACTTGCCACGTCCACCCCTCGGCGACGAGCGACACCGGACCGTGTCCGCCGACCTCCACCGGATCGTCCGGGTGCTCGACCCGTACCTCATCGACCGCCGGGCCGGCTCGTCGCGTCGGCATCGGTCCCGCGAGCACGGGCTCCCGGCCCTGCTGCTGGCCCGGGTGGCGGTCGGTGGCGCGGTCACGGACACCGCGGAGCCGGATCCGGGGCTCACCCCACTTGTGCTGGACTACATGGAGCGCCTCAAGTCCTCCGGCGACGGGGCCCACCAGGACGGTACCCACTTCGCCCCGTACGCGGTCGTCGGCGACGTAGGGCCCGACCAGCCCCGCGTGCGGGAGGACGGGCCGCACCTGCTCCTGCTGGAGGACGTGGCGGAGCAGCTGAGGGAGTCCATGCCGGAGGGTGCCGGGGCGCTGCGGCTGCCCGAGTTCGACACCTGTCTCTCGGTCCTGCGCGCCACCGTCCAGGAAGTCGACGCGGCGGGCCAGCGGCGCGCCCTGCGCAAGCTGCTGTGCGACGCGTACGCCACGAGGTTTCACGAGGCGTTCCCCGTCGCGCAGCTCGGCGAGGCCATGGACGGATGGTGGGGCGCTCCGTTTCGCCTGCTGAGCGTCGTGGCCGGCTGGCTGTGGCGCCGGTGGTACGGCATGCGCGTCGACAGGCGCCACCCGTGGGTGAGCCGCTTGCTGGACGTGCCCGGCCGCAGCTTCCTCAAAGCGGCGGTGCACCTGCGGGTGACGCACCGTCTCGCCCTGGCTCACGAGGCGGCGCAGCCCGCGCAGGCGGTGGAGTCGCGCGAGGAGGAGCTGGTCCGCGAGATCCTGCTCACCGCGTTGATCCGCGACCTGGCGAAGGCGGCCCGGCCCCGTGCGTGGAGTCGCCTCCGCCCCCGGCGCGCATGGCCCTTCGTGGTGCTCCTGCCAGCCGTGGGCGGCGCGGGATCCGCCTGCCGCGAGTTCCTGGACACATACGCCGCGGTCGCCCACGACATCGAGAGCAGTCCGCTGCTGGTGCTGGGCGCGGCCACGGACGAGCTCCCCCCGTACGCCGCGAGTCCGCCCCTTCGGGCGCTGCCCGCGCAGCGAGGTGCCGTCGGCACACGCCCGACAGGTCACGGGGTGACCGCGCAGTTCTCGGCCGCGGTCGCCGGCCACGCCACCGGCACGGTGCGGGTGCTGGCGCTGCCGCGTACCCCGGACGACGGCGCCCCGGCGGCGGAGGTGCCCCTGCCCGCCACGGTGGACTTCCGTTCTCCCCTTGTCCGCGACTGGTGGCGTCCGGTGGCCGCCGCGACCGCCGCGGTGATGCTGGGCGCGGGCGGCCTCGTCCTGTCCCGGGAACTGGTGGAACTCCTCCCCGACGGAAGTCTCGCGGCCTCCTGCCGGCACGTGGGTACCGGAGAGGTCGTCGGCCTGACCGACGGCAACGACGGCTGCGACCTGGCCCACGGCGAGTACGCCGAGGACTTGAGAAAGCTGGAGAAGATCCTCGGCCACCAGAACGCGAAGGTGGACACGGACCGGCCCTACCGCACGGTCGTCTTCTTCGCGCCGCTGAGCGTCGGCTCGACGTCCAAGCGCACCGCGCCCATCGGCTTCCAGACACTGCGCGGCGCGCTGCTCGCCCAGGAGAACGTCAACAGCCGCCGCCTCAAGGCTCAGGTGCCCGTACGCCTGCTCGTCGCCAACGCCGGCGAGTCCTTCCACTACGGCTCGCGCGGCGGCCTGAACCAGAGCAACAAAAGCACTGTGGACGTCGCGAAGATGATCGTCGACCGGGCGGGCCGGGACCACATCGCGGCCGTCATGGGTCTCCACCAGAGCCGTCCGGAGTCCCAGCAGGCCGCGATCGAACTGGGAGCCCAGGGCATCACCGTCCTCGGGACCGGCGTCTCGGGCCAGCGCATGGTCGACGGCGACTCGCCCGTGTCGTACTTCCAGCTCTCACCGCCCGACGCACGCATCGCCGAGGTCATGGCGTCCTTCGCCCGTCACTCGCCTCAGCTGCGCGCTCTGACGGACCCCGCTCCCAGCGACTCCGGTCCGGCCGCCGTCGTGGTCTACGACCCCAAGGACGAGTACTTCAGCGCCGACCTCGCCCACCGGTTCGACACCGCCTACCGCTCGACCGGGCCGGTGCACTTCGTGAAGTACGGCGAGATGGAGAACGGCCGCACCACACGGGCCATCGCCGACACCGTCTGCACACTCGTCCACAGCACAGGCGGCTTCGTCCTGTACGCGGGCCGCTCCAGCGTCATGGAGGACCTCTTCGAGCACATGCAGACCGACCAGGCCTGCCGCGCCCGCGTCGCCCCGGTACCGGTGCTGGCGGAGAGCCCGGCGCCGGACGTGATCCTGCATCCGGACCTGATGCGCAAGGAGTACGGCGCGCTGAAGCTCTTCTACAACCAGTTCAGTCTCCCGCTGCCCGACGGGCCCTTCGGTGAGAGGTTCGGCCGGACCTTCCACCTGTCCGCCGAGAACGACGCCGCGCTCGGATACGACGCCGTCGAAATCCTCACCGAGGCCATGAACGCCATCGTCTCGACGGACCCGGGCTTCTCACCCAGGGCGCTCGTCACCCATCTGCAGGATCCCGGCATCCACAACTACGTGGGGGAATCCGGGGTCATCACCCTGGACAGCGATCACCACTACCCACCGAACAAGGAGATCCACATCCGTGAGATCACCCCCGCCGGAGACAAGCTCACGGACCTGACCTGCGGGGTGCTCTCCCAAGGAGCGAGGAACGCCACGCACTGGGGCCCCGATGACCGTTTCGACTGCCCGGTGGACAGCGTGTCCTGACGCTTCATCAGGCAGCGGCACGAAGCGAAGTGTCCCGCCCTGTGGCGTTCGGGCCTCCGGTCTCGCGGCTCAGCGTCCGGATCACGGATGTGCCGCCCCCTTCGGCACGTCACCCCGTAGGGTGGCTGGTGCAGCTGGTTCGCCCCGTCCGCCAGGCGGGATGCGTCGCAAGAGGGAACCCGGTGGGAATCCGGGACTGCCCCGCAGCGGTGAGCGGGAACGACCGCCGTCATACGCACTGGACCCGACGAACAGGGTCTGGGAAGCGACGGCCAGTAGGTGTCCTCCGCCAGGAAGACGTGCCCGCAAGTCCGAAGACCTGCCCGCTGCCCGCGCACGAACCACTCGTGCGCGGACATCCCGGTGACCTCGTGGGCGGGTCGGCGTACATATCGGCGGATGACCGCGCTGTTCCGAGCCGTGTCGCTTCCGTCCGGTTCGTCGCCCCTTCGCACTCGCGTCCCGTTGCCGGGATCTCAGGGATTCATCTCGCGAAGGAGATCTCCGTGACCACCAAGCCCGCAGCCGCGGCAGCACGGGCCACCGTGTACGGCTACCCGCGCCAGGGTCCCAACCGGAAACTGAAGAAGGCGATCGAGGGCTACTGGAAGGGCCGCGTCACCGCCGACGCCCTCCGCGCCACCGCCGCCGAACTGCGTCGCACGAACTGGCGCGAGCTGGCCGACGCCGGCATCGACGAGGTGCCGACCGGCGACTTCTCGTACTACGACCACGTCCTCGACACCACCGTCATGGTCGGCGCGATCCCCGCCCGCCACCGCGCCACGGTCGACTCGGACGCCCTGGACGGCTATTTCGCCATGGCGCGCGGCACCCAGGACGTGGCGCCGCTCGAGATGACGAAGTGGTTCGACACCAACTACCACTACCTGGTGCCCGAACTGGGCCCGGACACCGTCTTCGCGGCCGACTCCACCAAGCAGGTCACCGAGCTGAAGGAGGCACTCGCCCTCGGGCCGAGCGCCCGCCCGGTTCTGGTCGGCCCGGTCACCTACCTCCTCCTGTCCAAGCCCGCCCCGGGCGTGCCGGCGGACTTCGACCCGCTCACCCTCCTCGACCGGCTGCTGCCGGTGTACGCCGAGGTCCTCGCCGACCTGCGCGCGGCGGGCGCGGAGTGGGTCCAGCTGGACGAGCCCGCCCTCGTCCAGGACCGGACCCCGGCCGAGCTGGACGCCGCGGCGCGCACCTACCGCGGGCTCGGCGCGCTCACCGACCGGCCGAAGCTCCTGATCGCCTCGTACTTCGACCGGCTCGGCGACGCCCTGCCGGTACTGGCCAAGGCTCCGGTCGAAGGTCTCGCCCTGGACTTCACCGAAGCCGCCGCCGCCAACCTCGACGGCCTCGCCGCTGTCGGCGGCCTGCCCGGCAAACGCCTGGTCGCCGGTGTGGTCAACGGCCGCAACATCTGGGTGAACGACCTGGCCACGTCGCTGTCCACCCTCGGCACCCTGCTCGGCCTGGCCGACCGGGTCGACGTGTCGGCCTCCAGCTCCCTGCTCCACGTCCCGGTCGACGCGGCCCTGGAGCGGGACATCGAACCGCAGATCCTGCGCTGGCTCGCCTTCGCCCGCCAGAAGACGGCGGAGATCGTCACCCTCGCCAAGGGCCTCACCCAGGGCACCGGAACGATCGCGGGCGAACTCGCCTCCAACCGTGCCGATCTGGCCTCCCGCGCGAACTCGCCGATCACGCACGACCCCGCGGTACGGGCTCGCGCCGCCGCCGTCACGGACGCCGACGCCCGCCGGTCCCAGCCCTACGGCGAGCGCGCCACGGCCCAGCGGGCCCACCTCGGTCTCCCGCTGCTGCCGACCACCACCATCGGCTCCTTCCCGCAGACCACCGAACTGCGCACCGCCCGCGCCGACCTGCGCACCGGCCGCATCGACACGGCCGGTTACGAGGAGCGCATCAAGGCCGAGATCCAGGAGGTCATCTCCTTCCAGGAGAAGACCGGTCTCGACGTCCTCGTGCACGGCGAGGCCGAACGCAACGACATGGTGCAGTACTTCGCCGAGCAGCTCACCGGGTACCTGGCCACGCGGCACGGCTGGGTGCAGTCCTACGGCACCCGCTACGTCCGCCCGCCGATCCTGGCCGGCGACATCACGCGGCCCGAACCGATGACGGTGCGCTGGACGACGTACGCCCAGGCCCTGACCGATCGGCCGGTCAAGGGCATGCTCACCGGGCCGGTCACCATGCTCGCCTGGTCCTTCGTCCGCGACGACCAGCCCCTCGGCGACACCGCCCGCCAGGTCGCCCTCGCCCTGCGCGACGAGGTCAACGACCTGGAGGCGGCGGGCAGTTCGGTGATCCAGGTCGACGAGCCGGCCCTGCGCGAGACTCTTCCCCTGCGCACCGCCGACCGGCCGGCCTACCTGGCGTGGGCCACCGAGGCGTTCCGGCTCAGCACCAGCGGGGTGCGCCCGGACACACAGATCCACACGCACATGTGCTACGCCGAGTTCGGGGACATCGTCCAGGCCATCGACGACCTGGACGCCGACGTCATCAGCCTGGAGGCCGCCCGCTCCCACATGCAGGTGGCCCGCGAACTCGCCGCGCACGGCTACCCGCGCGAGGCGGGACCCGGCGTGTACGACATCCACTCCCCGCGCGTCCCCACCGCGCAGGAGGCCGCCGAACTGCTGCGGGCCGGACTGAAGGCGATCCCCGCCGAACGGCTGTGGGTGAACCCCGACTGCGGCCTGAAGACCCGCGGCTGGCCCGAGACCCGAGCCTCCCTGGAGAACCTGGTCGCCGCCGCCCACGCGGTACGCGGCGAACTGCCCGCCTCCTGAGCCGTACCTTCGAGCGGCCGGGGCGCCACGCCCGCCCCGGCCCCCGGCCGGCGGCTGAACCACGGAGCGGTCCCGGTCGAATCGTCCATGGGCCTCTGCGGGCGAAAGGGCTCCCGCAAGTCACGTCCTTGCGGGAGCCGAAGGGCCCTCTTGTGTTCCGAAGGGTTCAGTTCGCGGCCGGAACCGCTCGCCCGGAGGCGACCGCCGCGGGCTTCGGGTTGAGCAGACGCTCGGCCAACTCGCCGAAGACGAGGCCGAATCCGCCCCACAGGACGGTCTGGATGGCCAGCGCGGAGAGCCTGAACCGCCACAGCAGGGTGGCCGGGAATTCCCCCGGCACCTCGTTGATCACGGGCAGGAACTCGTAGGCCAGACCGATCACCACAGCGAAGGCTGCCACCGCGACCAGGGTGGCGTACCACGTGCCCAGGCTGGGTGCGAGGCGCTTGCCGAGGATGGTGGCGCCGACCGCCAGGAGCACGCTGAGAACCATCATCAGGAAGTACAGGGTGGTCCGCTTGCCGATGGTGTCGGGGGCGCCGACCGACGGCGGGTTGGCCGGGTACTTCAGGAACGGCACGACGTACACGGTGAGCAGCGCGGTCCCGGACAGCAGAAGCGCGGTCGCGCGGGCGCTGAAGCGGCCCACGCGGCCGAGCGCGAAGCAGTAGGCGAGGGCGGCGATTCCGCCGAAGGCGACGCCGTAGATCAGGACGCCGGTGGCGAGACCGGCGGTGGACTGGAGGCTGCGGGAGACGAGTTCGACCTCGTGCCCGTGCTCGTGGGCGTGCGCCTCCTCGAAGCCGATCGCGCTGTCGACGGCCGGTTCACCGAGCAAGTAGGCGACGACCAGGGCGAGTACACCGGCCGCGAGGCCGGCGAGCATGCCTCGCACGAGCAGGTTTCTTACCGTTGCGGAGTTCATGAGCGTGTGTCGTCTCTCGCGTCAGTGGCAGGGGAAACCGAGCAGGTGGCGGGCGTCGTGCACCCACTCGTGGACGTTCTCGCCGGAGACGACGGAGGTGGCGCCCTGTTCGGCGCCGACGAAGTACAGCAGGACCAGCATCAGGATGCCGAAGAAGGCCGCCCAGGGAGCTATCGCGGTCAGCGGCAGCTTGGCGGGGATGACGGGGGTGGTGGCTGTCGGCGGAGCGACGGTCTGCGCCATGGCAGGACCTCCTCGGGAGTTCGCGTCCCATCTCGGTGGTGCACAGGATGACGCCTACGGGTCTGACTCACGGGCGCCCAGCATGGCTGGAGCGTCTCGTTCACAGTGGCGCGACCGTGCCGGATTTCCACCGGCTTCCGTCTTGACGTCATCAATCTCGGACCCGACCGTACCGCGTGGCGCGTACCTGGCCAAGACCGCACCACCTGGCGTGATCTACCCCTCACACCAGGCGGCCGGTCCATTGGGGGCCGTGCGTCAGAGGTGGCGGAGGGGTCTGCCGTTCCAGCGGGGTCGCGCTCCGAGTACGTGTCTCGCTCAACCCTCCGAACTGGCGCTCCACATCGGCCTTTCCGTGAGACGGAGGCGGTATCGCGCCCCCGCGCGGCATCATGTCCAGGCGTCGCCCGGGTACGCGGAACGGACGGCTGCCGACCGTCCACCGGACCGGGTCGAGGACTATGCTGCCGTACGGGCGTCCCAGACCCTGGCGGCTTGTCGTTGCTCGACACAGATGGCTGCAGGGAGCGGATTCTTCGTCCGTGACCCGGCGCATCCCTGGAGGGAACTGGGCGGGTCCGGTGTGCTGTCGCACGGGCCGTCAGACCGGCCGCTGCTCCGCCTCCGCCGAACGCACGCCCTGCCGGCAGCGCGCCATGGGGCCAAGATCCCCGGCGTCGCCGCGTCCGCTGCCGGATGGTCTACCGAACCGAGGCGTCATGCCCCGACCGCAGCTCACCGTCTGCCGCCATGACCGGGGGAAGCAGGTACTGATCACCCTGGCCGGTGAGATCGACCTGGAATCGGCCCCGTTGGTACGCACGGCACTGGCGCGATGTCTGAGCGACGGCATCCGCACCATCGACATCGACCTCACTCCCGTTACCTTCTGCGACTGCACCGGCCTCAACGTCTTCCTCCACGCCGCGCAGCAGACCACCGAGGCCGGCGGGACCCTGCGACTGCACCACCCGCCACCGGCACTGGAGCTGATCCTCGACATCACCGGCTCCGGGTTCCTGCTCCTCGACGTTCCGCTCGGGCGTCTGTCACCTCCGCTCGGGGACGTCCCGGCCCCGACCGCCCAGACCCCGCGGCGCGGGGCGGGGGCAGCCATGAAAGCCCGTGGCAGTGAATCGTCCACCGTGGAAGCGGCCGGTCACGTCGGGTGAACCGCGGGCCGGCACCGGGCGAGGGCGCGGAGCCGCCGCTCAGCAGCTCGTCCGATCCCGCCGATCAGTAGGCCGCAGGTTCGAATCCTGCAGAGTGCGCAGCAGGCCAGTGGGCCAAAGGAGAGCACGGTTGATGCGACGCCCAGGAAAAGTACGAGCCGCGCCACCCGCAGTAACATGGAGGGTGGGTTGGCTCACTCTCACGTGCAGCCGCCCGGAAGGGCGACTCCGGCGTGTTTGCGCCGGAGTCGTTGCGAGAGCCGAACTGGCGGTCCCGGCCAGGCCGCGGCCTTCTACTGCGCGGCTCGCGACGACGGGCGTCCCGCCCAAGAGGGACAGCGCATGATCCGGGCAGCCGGGATCCGCGAGTGGCGCACCCCTGACACCCCGGTGTGCCTCGAACCGACGGGGTTTCCATGCCGGGCGGGCCAAGGCGGTCTCCGCGAGCCCGGTGTGGCCGAAAGCCACCCGGAAACCTCGTGATGCCAGGCCGGTCCACCGGTCACCCGCGGCGTTCGTGGTCCCGGCGGTCCTCACGCCTCCAGCGCGCCCGGTTCTGTCGGCTGTAGCGGCGGTCCCAGCGGTCCTGCCGGTCCCGGCGCTCCTCGTAGTCCCGGTAGCCCTTGCGATCGGAACCGTCGCCACGGATCCAGCCTCCCCCGCGATCGCGGCCGTAGCGGGTGGCACCGAAGAGCAGCACGGCCGCGGCCACCCACCAGAGGGGATTGAGAAAGCCCAGGCCGAACAGGACGACGATCGGCACGAGAAGCAGAACAAACACGGCGGGCCTCCCCGGAGCGGAACAAACCATCACTGCCGGGGGCCAGGGCCTGTTCACACAGCGTAGCCCTTCCAAGAGGTTACGGATAGCGCACCGTGTCCGCGGCGTCCGACGGAAGCGGTCGCAAGCGGATGGCCACTTGACGTCTGTCCGGGGAGTACGGCGAGGGCTAACGTGCGTGGTACGGCCCGAGCCCCCGGCAGCGTCGATCACCTCTCGCGCTCCCTCGGGGGCGCACCTCACGCATCAGCGCCGGACTCCGTCCCGTCACCAACGGGCTGCTCCCGCACCCGTCGTCGCCACCGGGCCCTGACGCAGCTTCGATGCGCCCCAGGCGGGCACCCTCGTGCCGTCCGCCGCGTCGCACGCATACCACCGCAGGCGGTACACATGTACGCGCTGATCGTTCCGGCTTCGACCCCCTTCGTCCTGCTCGCTGCCGTGATGGGCCTGTCCTGGTGGGAGGACCGCATCCTGCCGACGCCATCGGCCGAGCCGGTGAACGCTCCCGCCGAGGCTCCGTTCGCCCCAGCGGCCCCTGCCCAGCTCGCAGAACTCCCGCTAGTCGAGACTGCGTTGACCAGGGAGGTGGCCGGGCGTCGAACCGACGGCCCGGCGTAGGCCATGCCGCTCCGGATCATCCGGACGGCACATCCGCCTTCCGATTCGCCCGGACCCCGCGGAAGTCAGTAATGTCCCCGCGATCAGGAGGACCGGCATCGATCCTGTGACCACTTACCGCCGGGCAGGACCCGGTCACCGACGCAGACCGACGAACCACGGCTCACGTTCCGGCAGTACCGGGAGATCCCTCCCGCGAGCGCGGGGCAGGTGAGGCTTCTTCGGCGGAGCGGACGGTACGACGGACGGACGGCCCGGCTGACGGTGTCTCACCCGCGTTCAACGCCCCGGCACGGCATGGAAGCCGCCCGATCACCGCCGGGTACATCGAGGTGCCCCTCTCCGGACCAACCAGGAGACCGGCCTCGGGACTATGCTGCGTACGGACGTCCCAGACCCCGGCGGGCCACCACTGCTCGGCCCACATGCCTGCGGAGAGCGGATCACCCGTCCTCCCGCCGCACGCATCCCCGAGGTGACCGGCCGGGTCCTACGCTCCGGAACAGCGGCTGCTGGATCGGTCCTTCACCTGTCTGCACGACCGTACGACCGTACCGCGTACCCGGTGCGGTCTCGTGAACCGAGGCACCCTGTCCATGGGTATCCCACCGATCCTGAACGTCTGCCGGCACGGCACGGACAACCGGGCGCCGCTCACCCTGACCGGCGAGAACGACCTGCAACCGGTGCCCTTGGTACCGGCCCGGACTCCCTCGTCCTCGCCCTTCCCCATGCCTTCGCCGGGAGCCGACCGTCCTCGCGGCCCTCTCCGGTGCACCGGGCCACGCACCGGCTCGCCCCGGCGCCGGCTGCTCTCCCGGACGGTGTGCTGCGACGGCCCTGGCCGGGTCGATCCGATCGCGGGGGCGCGCAGACCACCAGCCGTTCAGCACGCGCACGACGCCCCTGGGTCAGGGGTCGGTTCAAGGGGTCGGTTCAAGGGGTCGGTTCAAGGGGTCGGTTCAACCGCAGGCAGGTCATGGAACCGCGGGAGGATCTGGCGGACCCGTACCCGGAGTCCTGCACCGTGTCGCGCACGGCACCTGGAGACCGGGGTCCGCGATGCTGACCGCTGAGGCATCGAACCTGGTGGGATACGCGTCCGGATTCCCCGTACGCGGTGACGACTCCGGTGGGCCGGGATTCGGCCGAGCACTCCCGATCGTGGTCGGCCGGCTCACCAGTGCCGGCCGGGCCTTGACCTTAGCCGTCGCCGTCGCCGTCGCCTTCGCCTTCGCCTTCGCCGGAATCCTGGTTCGTCCGCAGGCGCGGGGCCGGGACGAGGCCCGCCGACCGCAGGAACGAGACGGCCGCGGGGCGGCCGACGGCGCCGTGCTCCTGACGCCGGTTCTCCCCTTGGGGGTGCGAACGGCGTTGAGGCTGGAGGGACTTGATCACCGCTCCTGGACCCGGTGGTGACCATGATCCCCGGCAGCCGGCCGGCGCGGATCCAGGCTCTCGTGGCCGAGCAGGCGGCCCTGCGCGGCGCCCGGGTCGGCGTCCTCGACGTGTGCACGGCGGCAGTGGCGGCACTGCCGGTCGGCGGGGCCGGGATGTCCGCGATGTCCCGCGACCGGGCGAGTCATCCGCTGTGCAGCACCGACTCCGTCAGTCAGCATCTGGAAGAACTCCAGCTCACCCTGGGCGAGGGGCCGTGTGTGGACGCCTACGTCCTCGGCTCGACGGTCCTCTGCCCCGACCTGTTGGCCGGTGAACTCCAGCGACATTGGACGGTGTTCGCCGACGCGGCCCTGGAAGCCGGTGCCAGAGCGGTCTTCGCCTTCCCCCTGCGGATCGGGGCCGTCAGCCCCGGCGTACTCGACCTGTACTCCAGCAGCTCGGTCGAGCTGGACGCGGAGGAGGTGGCCGATGCGATGGCCTTCGCCGACGCTGCCACGCTGATTCTGCTCGGTGCCCGGATCAGTGAGACGGGTGTCCCGTTCGACACCCACGCGCCCGACGCCGACGCGGCCGGCACCGACCGGGCGGACGCCGCACCCTTCGACGACCTGGGCGGATACCGCGCCGAGATCGACCAGGCCACCGGCATCCTCATGGTCCAGCTCGACGTCGGCTTCGAGGAGGCCTTCATCCGGCTGCGCGCCCACGCGTACGCCCGAGGGACACGGCTCTCGGTGGTCGCCGCCGACGTGGTCGCCCACCGGCTCCGCCTCCCCCCGGACACGGCTCCGTCCGACATCCAACCGCCGGATGCGCGACCACCCGACGAGGAGTCCTGATGCTCACGCCCCATACACAGAGGTGTGCACGATGAAGGAACAGCTGATGGCCCGGACGTTCGTCGAGCTCGCCGACAGTCTCGTCGCCGACTTCGACCTCATGGATTTCCTGCGTCTGCTCACCGACCGCTGCGTCGACCTGCTCGACGCGAGCGCGGCGGGCGTCCTGCTCGCCGACCGTGACGGCGTACTGCGCGTCATGGCCGCCTCCGACGAACGGGTGCGCCTCCTGGAACTCTTCCAGCTCCAGAACCACGAAGGCCCCTGCCTGGACTGCTTCCACACCGGAGTCGCGGTCTCCGTCCACGACCTGCGCAACGAGGCCGCCCGCTGGCCCCTGTTCGCAGCCCAGGCTCAGCGCAGCGGTTTCAACGCCGTCCAGGCGCTGCCCATGCGCCTGCGCGACGAGGTCGTGGGCGCCCTCAACCTCTTCCACGCCGCCCCGGCGCCCATCAACCCCGCCGCCGCCCCCTTCGCCCAGGCCCTCGCCGACGTCGCCACCATCAGCCTGCTGCAACAACGCACCACCGAGCGCAACACGCTCCTCAACGAGCAGTTGCAGTCAGCCCTCAGCAGCCGCGTCCTGATCGAACAGGCCAAGGGAAAGCTCGCCGAACGCCGCCACACGGACATGGAACAGGCCTTCACCACCCTGAGGGCCTACGCCCGCTCCCACAACCGCCGCCTCTCGGACGTCGCCCGCGCCTTCATCGACGAAACCGAATTCCTCCCCGGCCTCAGTTCCCGAAGTTCCTGAGCAGCCCTCTTCAAGAAGGGTTCGTCATGCCGCTCGATCCCCCTCGCGAGACCTCGCTCGACACCCCTGTACGCATCGGCAACATCGACGAGGAGGAACTGAACGCGCTGGACGCCCACTGGCGGGCGGCGAACTATCTGGCCGTCGGGCAGATCTACCTCATGTCCAACCCCATGCTGACCGAGCCCCTGGCACCCGAGCACGTCAAGCCGCGACTGCTGGGGCACTGGGGTACCTCACCTGGACTGAATCTGGTCCACACGCACCTCAACAGGGTCGTGAAAGACAGGGACTTGGACGCGATCTGTGTCTGGGGGCCAGGTCACGGCGGGCCCGCCGTGGTGGCGAACTCCTGGCTGGAGGGCAGCTACACCGAGACGTACCCGGACATCACGCGGGATACCGCCGGCATGGCCCGCCTCTTCCGGCAGTTCTCCTTCCCGGGCGGCGTCCCGAGCCATGTCGCGCCCGAGACGCCCGGATCGATCCACGAAGGCGGCGAGCTGGGCTACTCCCTCTCGCACGCCTACGGGGCCGCGTTCGACAACCCAGGGCTACTCGTGGCCTGCGTGATCGGCGACGGTGAGGCCGAGACGGGCCCGCTGGCCGCCTCCTGGCACTCCGGCAAGTTCCTCGACCCGGTACACGACGGTGCCGTCCTGCCGATCCTGCACCTCAACGGCTACAAGATCGCCAACCCGACGGTCCTGGCGCGGATACCGGAGCCCGAACTCGACTCCCTGCTCAGGGGATACGGCCACGAGCCCCTCCATGTCACCGGGGACGACCCTCATGCCGTCCACCGGGCGATGGCCCGCGCCATGGACGAGGCCCTGGACCGCATCGCCGCCCTCCAGCACGCCGCCCGCACCGAGGGCACCGACTCCGCCGTCACCGAACGCCCACGGTGGCCGGTGATCGTGCTGCGCACTCCCAAGGGCTGGACCGGACCGGCCGAGGTCGACGGCCTCCCGGTCGAGGGCACCTGGCGAGCCCACCAGGTCCCCCTGTCTGCCGTACGC
Source organism: Streptomyces sp. NBC_00328 (assembly GCF_036139655.1). NCBI lineage: Bacteria > Bacillati > Actinomycetota > Actinomycetes > Kitasatosporales > Streptomycetaceae > Streptomyces > Streptomyces sp. NBC_00328. Next base: position 8,182,699 of record NZ_CP108013.1, on the reverse strand, counting down.
GAAAACCCGGACCATCTGCGGCAGTTGGAGCAATGGCTGCGCTCCTACCGGCCGGAGGAACTCTTCGACGAGCACGGACGCCCCCGGGACCAGGTCCTGGCCTGCGTCCCCGACGGCGCGCACCGTCTGGGCGCCAACCCGCACACCAACGGCGGCCTGCTGCTGCACGACCTGCCCCTCCCGCCCCTGGAACGGTTCGCCGTCCCGGTCGACAAGCCCGGCGCGACGGCGCATGAGCCGACCCGTGTCCTCGGCGACCTGCTGGCGCGGGTGATGGCCGACACGGGCGAGCGGCGGGACTTCCGGCTGGTCGGCCCGGACGAGACGGCCTCCAACCGTCTCCAGGCCGTCTACGAGGCGAGCGGCAAGGCGTGGGAGGCCCAGGTACTGCCGACGGACGAGCACCTGGAACGCGGTGGCCGGGTGATGGAGATCCTGTCCGAACACACCTGCCAGGGCTGGCTGGAGGGCTATCTCCTCACGGGACGGCATGGTCTGTTCTCCTGCTACGAGGCCTTCGTCCACATCGTCGACTCCATGGCGAACCAGCACATCAAGTGGCTGCGTGTCGCCCGCCGGCTCCCCTGGCGCCGCCCGATCGCCTCCCTCAACTACCTGCTCACGTCCCACGTGTGGCGTCAGGACAACAACGGCTTCTCCCACCAGGACCCCGGTTTCGTCGACCACGTACTCAACAAGTCCCCGGAGGTCGTGCGGGTCTACTACCCCCCGGACACCAACACCCTTCTGTCCGTGGCGGATCACGTGCTGCGCAGCCGCGACTACGTCAATGTCGTCGTCGCGGGCAAGCAGCCCTGCTTCGACTGGCTCGACCTCGACGCCGCCCGCGCGCACTGCGCCCGCGGCGCCGGGATCTGGTCCTGGGCCGGCACCGAGCCCGAGCGCGGCGGGCCGGACGTGGTGCTCGCCTGCGCGGGCGACGTGCCCACCCTCGAAGTGCTGGCCGCCGCCTCGCTGCTCCGTCTCCATCTGCCCGAACTCGCGGTACGGGTGGTCAATGTCGTCGACATCGCCCGGCTGCTGCCCGCGGAGGAGCACCCGCACGGCATGTCCGAGAGCGAGTACGACGCGCTGTTCACCCCCGACAAACCGGTCGTCTTCGCGTACCACGGCTATCCGTGGCTGATCCACCGGCTCGCCTACCGGCGCGCCAACCACCCGCACCTGCACGTCCGCGGCTACAAGGAGGAGGGGACCACCACGACCCCGTTCGACATGGTCGTACGCAACGACCTCGACCGGTACCGGCTGGTCATGGACGTCATCGACCGGGTGCCCGGTCTCGCGGTCCGTGCGGCGGAGCTGCGGCAGCGGATGGTCGACGTCCGCTACCGCCATCACGACTGGATCCGCGCCCATGGGGCGGACCTGCCCGAGGTCGCCGATTGGACCTGGAGTCAGTGACCACCCGGGTGGCGGAGATGCGGGGTGGGGGGACGCCTCCGCCGAGGACGCGAAGGCCGTGCTGGCCGCGCTCGCGAGCGGCCCCGGCGGCCTGTCGGGAGCCCACGGCATCCCTGGGTGCCGCGGGCCACAACTGATCCGACAGGCACCGTCAACGGACAGCGGTGCCCCACCCCACGCTGTCCTTCACGGCGTGTCCATGCTGTCCATGAGCTCCCCGGCCTCCGCCTCCGTGGCCGCGGGCGGTACGACCAGCAGGTCCCACCGGCCGCGGCCGGGCGCCAGCAGGCAGACGATGGACGGGGCGTGCCGGCTGGTCGTCCGACGCAGGCGTACCACCTGGTCGGCGACGAACAGCCGGCCCGGGAACGAGGCCCATACGGCCTCGTCCGCAAGGACACTGCTGACGTGCCCCCAGGCGGCCGGCAGCCCGCCCAGCAGCTGGGGCAGTTCGGACGTCAGATCGGTCGAGCGGGGCCACCAGGCACCGTCGATGTGCCGGGGCATGTGGCCCTGTGCCGGTCGGGCCGACAGACGCAGGCGGACGGCGGACGACGGGAGCGGGGGCCGGGGCGGGGGAACGAGTGTCATGGGAACTCCTGAAGGAGACACGGTCGATCGGGTTCACACGCGGCGGGCGGCGATACGGTCCGGGGTGGGCCAGCGCACGTCCCTGACCCAGCCGAGGCGTTCGAAGAGGCGGATGACGGCGGCGGAGGGGTCGAGCTGGCCACGGTCGACGCCGTGCCGGGCGCTGGTGGGGTCGGCGTGGTGGAGGTTGTGCCAACTCTCGCCGAAAGAGAGCAGGGCCAGAGGCCACAAGTTGGTGGCGCGGTCGTGGCGACGGGTGCGAAACGGACGCTCGCCGATCACATGGCAGAGGGAGTTCACGCTCCAGGTGACGTGGTGGAGCAGGGCGATGCGGACAAGTCCCGCCCACAGCAGGGCGGTCAGAGCGGACGCCCAGGTGCCGCCGATCAGTCGGCCCGCGGCCAAGGGGAGGACGAGGGTGAGCACGCACAGGGCCGGGAAAGCCCTGGACACGGCCCGGATGTCGCGGTCGGCGACGAGGTCGGGAGCGTAACGCGCAGCGGACGTGGGGTCGTTGCGGAAAAGCCAGCCGACGTGGGCGTCCACCAGGCCCCGTAACTGGCCGCGCACAGAAGTGCCGTAGCGGTACGGAGAGTGCGGATCGCCCGGCCGGTCGGTGAAGGCGTGGTGGCGGCGGTGGATGGCGACCCAGCCGATCACGTCACCCTGGAAGCTCATCGACCCGGCGGTCGCGAGCGCGATGCGCAGTGGCCGTACGGCCCGGTAGCCGCCATGGGTCAGGCCCCGGTGGAAGCCGACGGTGACGCCGAGGCCCGTGACCGTGTAGAGCACCGCGGCGAGCAGGACATCGACAGGATGGATCAGGCGCCCCCACAGCAACCAGCCGGCCAGGCCGAGTGCCAGGAACGGCAGGAAGACGATCAACGCCGTGATCGTCAGAGAGAGGCGTTCGTTGCCGGTGCGCTCGCACGTCGTTCCGCCGCGCGGGAAAGGCGCCCTCCCGTCGTACTCCAGGAGCGGCGGGACGATTTCCGGCTGAGTCACGGACGCGGGACGGAGAGACCGGAGAAACGGGAAAGACATGGGCGGTCCTTGACCTCGGTGACGACAGTGCGGCCGGGGTCTTGGGCTGCGCCTATTCGACGGCGGGTGGATGGGTGCGATCGGCGGGCGGTCCGCTGAAGTCGGGGCAGGAGCGGAGTGGACCCGCGACGTGCGGGGCGTCCGCTGTGAGGTGCGGTCGCGTCTTCCTTTCCCGGGGGCCCACGACCCTGCTCGTCCCTGGCGAAAGGCGGCCGGCGCGCGTCCGCGACGCGCCGAACCGCGTCACAGCCCGCGGCGACCATACGGACTTCCACCCGGTCCTGCTCGTGCGTGACCTCGGAACGGGGTGGGCAGTGCGCGGCTTCGGATGTCACGGGGCGGAACCTGCCCGGACCTGGGCGGCCCGCATCTCTGGTGCGACGAGGACGAGGCCTGTGCGATCACCGGCGTACGAGGTGCCCCCGACGTCGTCAGCCTACTCCTGGCGGTACGACGGCCACGGCAGGAGGAGGAAGGAGTACGGTGAAGACACCGAGGGCATTTCGCACACCGGCTCCCACGCCGGGTCGTTCCCGGCGAAAGGCGAAACCCGGGCCGCAACTTCAGGGGCGACCCGGAGACGGGTCCTCATCATGACCGCGACCTTCGAAGCAACCCTGCCGCGGCTCGCACCCGTCGCAGCGCCTCCCGCCCGTCTCGTACTGAAGGCCAACGCCCGGTCCCGCGGGCTCCTGGACGGCGCCTGGTGGCCGCGCTCCCGCGACCTGCTGCGCGAACTGCCCGCACTGACCGATGCGTTGGACCCCCTGTGGGGCCGCATCACCCATGTCGCCGTCAACCCCGAGCACTGGCCGGTCATCCCGCACAAGGTGCCCGTCAGCGGCCATGTCGTGAAGGCCGGCTGGTTCGATCCGGAGATCGACCCGCACAAGCTTCTTCTCTTGTCCTACGGCACCGGCCGCTGGGACCTGCTGGTGATCCCGCCCGAGACCGACCCGGAAGCAGCTGCACGTCTCATGACGGCGGCATCCGAACACGACGGCCCGCCACTGACAGCGAGCGGGCTCATCACCGCCGACCGGGCCCTGCACGACGTTTCCCCCCTCCCCGACCAGGTGCGGGATGCGGAGAGGACATGGGAGTCCGAGGGCGGCGCCTCGCAGGTCACCGCGGCTGTCCCGAGGCAGGCCAGCCGACTGATCATCGGTATGTGAGGTGCACGTCGGCCGAAGAGCCGCCTCCAGCCCCTGCTCCGGGCCACTGCCGTCACCGACCGCTGGGGCACCACGCACTGCGGCCACCCGCCAGTCCCCCCCCCCAGCCCCTTCCGTGAGGCGGAAGAGGTATTGCGGCACCGTGACGCCCTTCCGGACGATGTCGTCCTGCCGCACGTGGAGGCCCTTGGCCGCCATCTGCCCACCATGGACCGCGCTTCCGCCGAGTGCCTGAGGCACACCGTCGGCCGGGTTGCAGACGGCCTGAGCCACAACGGGCAGGGCCGTGCCGCCGTTCTGCTCCGATCGTCCTTCGAGGGCCTGGGCGCAGGATGAGCCTGCATGCCACGGACCGGAGGCGGGCGCGCCAGGCTCGGCGGCAAAGACATCCCTATAGGCGATGAGGCGCCCCCGGGTTCTTGTAGGTCCAGGTCCAGTCCGGTCCGGGTAACCGCAGATTGCGGTCGCGGCTGACGAGACCGTGGCCCACGTGGTGGATCACGACCGGGCCGCCACCATCCCTGATCCCACGTCCTCCAACCGTTTCCGCGGATCGGAGGACGGTGCGTCTGGATAGGCGCGACCCCCATCGATGGCGAAGCCGAGCCGGGCGAGGGCGCCGGCGGCCGGCTGGGCACACTCGCCGGCGAAATTGAGGGGTCCGAGCGGTTCGGGCTCCGGGCCGTTGGATTCCTCGCCGTCGGCATCACCGACCGCCTCGTACACAGAGACGCGACGGACTATCGCGGTGCGCACTCCGCCCCCAACTCCACGGTTCCGAGCCAAGTTTGAATCTCGATCAGCAAATGCGGGCCGATTACGCGCCGCGCTTCCGCAGCAGCGCCTTGATCTGTTTCAGCTCTTCCATCACCCGGTCGACGGCCGCGTCGACAACAAGCACGGGGTCATTCGCGGACCAGAAGCGCACCGTTTCCTGGAGTTCGCGGCGCCAGAAGGCCTCGTCGTCCTCGACCTCGAACTGGAGGTGCCGGGCCAGTTCAGCGAACCCCGGTCCGGCAGTGCCGGTTTCCTGGCTCACGACGAGCGCCGAGAGCATGGGGCGGCCGTGCTCGACCTCGTACATGCTGACGTGGCCGAGAGCGGGGAACATCGTCCGGAAGGGAGGCCGAGACATGCCCGGGTTCCGTCCTTCGGGATCGATGGCCTTCCCGAGTCCCTTGTACGTGATGCATGCCGAGCCAGCCAGGTCGGCCGGATCGCCCTTCTTCGCGAGCGACAGAAGGCAGCGGTGGATATCGCGTTCCACCGGGGTGAGCGTGACCATGTGAACTCCGCGTAGGGAGGCGGCCCGTGGGCCGGATGTCCGTGGACTCAGCGCTCGTAAGCGCAGGGCGACTGTAGCGCGTGGCACACCTAGGGACAACGGGCTCGCGGCCAGGCCCGTGCCTCAAGTCCGGCCGCCCGTACCGCAGATCTCACGCATCGCCCCGCTGACGTGGCATTGCATCGGACATCTTCCGTGAGACGGAAGTCGTAACAGACAGCACTCATCACGCCCTCTCTCAACTAACGTCCGCCGAATTCCGCGGCATTGTCGGCCACGCCCAACTGCCGTCGGCCGCGACCGATCTCTTCTGTTCGGAGACCTCACCGGCCGCTACGCCACCGGCAGTTACAGCCGGCTCGGCTCCGACAGCCGGAGCCTGGTCCTGCGCCCGGACCGGCAGGGCGCGGCCGAGCACGGACACCGGATCACCGCGGCCATCGCCTGTCACGTGGCCCGCGCCGACGGCACCATCGACCAGCTGAACCAACTGCTGCTTCACCCCGCGCACGAGGGCGGACGTCACGCCCGCAGCATCGCGCTGCGCTCCGGGCAGTCGCGTGCCCTGGGCTACATCCGCCGGGTGTGGGCCAACGCTTCGGAAGCGGTCAGCACCAACAGGGCGCTGGGCTCCCGCCACGAGGCGTACGAGGCGCTTGCCCCGTTGCGGGACCGCATCGAGACCACGCCCTGGCGCGGGGAACGCGGACGAACCGCGCTGCGGGTGCTGCGGGCGCACCTGAACGTCGCCGAGATCGCGGGCGGACCCCTGCACCACGCCAGCGAGCGGCAGACGGCCGAAGAAGCCGGCATCTCCCGCACGACACTGCGCGCCGTCTACGAGACGGTCCTCAAGCCGTGTGGCTGGCTGCGGCGTCTGCGGGTGGGCCATGACCGGGAGGGCTCAACCTGGTACTTGGGCAACGGCAGCATCCCCGGTCACGGTGACCCGGCTCTGCTGTCTCGTTTGTGGACCACCCAGGGACAGGATGCCGAGTTCCACGGCGGACTCCTCGCGGTGTTCCGGGGCCTGGGCGAGCGCACCGCCCACGTCCTTCTTTCGGTGGGTCAGTTGCTGATGGCGGGCATCGCGCGCCGGTAGCGGGTGTCGGTGAGCTGGGAGACGAGGAAGGCGGCGATGTCCGCGCGGGTCATCGCGGAGCCGACCTGGTCGTGGCCGAGGAACCCGGAGCGGCTGCGGCCGGTGGCGGGCTTGTCGGTCGGGTTGGTGATCGTGGGGTCATGACACCGCCTGCCGTCCCCGCAGAAACCTCAGGCCGACAGCCCGAACCGGGACTGCGCGCCGACGCCGAACGCAACCGCGAGCGCATCCTGGCAGCCGCCCGCCGTCTCTACGCCGCCGAGGGACTCGGTGTGTCCATGGCCGCCGTCGCCCGCGAGGCCGATGTCGGCAAAGCCACGCTCTCCCGCCGCTTCGCCACCCGCGAAGACCTCATCACCGCGGTCTTCGCCGACCGGATGGACGCCTACGCCGTCACCGAAGCCCTCGCCGACCCCGACCCCTGGCACGGCTTCACCCGCTACATCGAAGCCATCTGCGCCATGCAGGCCGCCGACCGCGGCTTCGCCGACGTCCTGACCATGACCTTCCCCGCAGCCAAGGCGCTCGAAGAGCGCCGCGCCGCCTCTTACCACGGCGTCGTCGAACTCATCACCCGTGCCCAGGCCGCCCGGCACCTGCGCGAGGACTTCACCCACCAGGACATCGTCATCCTGCTCATGGCCAACGCCGGCGTCATCGCCGCCACCGGCGACGCGGCCCCCGACAGCTGGCGCCGTCTGGTCGGCCACCTGCTCCGCGCCTTCGCCACCCCCGGTACCGATGTCCCGCCCTTGTCTCCAGCCCCCGCATCAACTGCCCTGTACCGCGCGATGATCCGCCTCGGCCGCCCCGGAGTCGGCACCTCCTGAATCACGCGGCACCGGCCCCGGTGCCGGTCACGCCGCCTGGGGCGAGGCGTCCTGGCCGGGGTCGGGCTTGGTGAAGCAGCACTCCCTGTTCCGCGCTGTAGGCAGTGCGGTGCCCGGCACGGGCTGTCAGGCCTGGACCGGGCACCGCAGTTTTCGGATGCCGGGTCAGCCGGTGGCAGCGTCGAGGATGAGGTCGGTGACGGCGTGGGGGTGGCTGACCATGGCGGCGTGGGAGCTGTTGATCTCGATGGTGTGGGCGTTGGCGCGGGCTGCCATGGCGCGCTCGGCTGCCGGGGGGATGGTGTGGTCGTCGCGGGCGATCAGGTACCAGGACGGGATGGTCTTCCAGCCGGGTGTGCCTGCGGGCTGGGAGAGGGTGGTGAAGGCGGCGGGGCGCTGTGCGGCGGCCATCTGCGCTGCCTTGTCGGCCGGTAGGTCCTGGGCGAAGAGCTGCCGGAAGTAGGCGGTGTCGATGTAGGCGTCGGCGTCGCCGGTGGCGGCACCGGGGAAGGGGCGCGCGGTGATGTGCTGCAGCAGTTTGGTGGTTCCGCCGCCGAGGGTGGTGGCCTGGGCGACGGTTTCGCCCTGGTCCGGGGCGTAGGCGGCGATGTAGACCAAGGCTTTGACCGCTGGGTCGCCGGTGGCGGCGCCGGTGATGACGGCGCCGCCGTACGAGTGGCCGACGAGGATGACGGGGCCCGGGATGGTGGCGAGGAACGACTTGAGGTACTCGGTGTCGCCGGACAGGGAGCGCAGCGGGTTGGCCGGGGCGTAGACGGTGTAGCCGCGCTTTCGCAGGGCGTGGATGACGGCGTTCCAGCCGGAGGCGTCGGCGAACGCGCCGTGTTCCAGCACGATGGTGGGCTTGGGTCTGGCCGTTTCGGTGTGGTCGGCGTTCGAGGCTGCGGCGGGGGTGAGGGTCAGACCGACGGCGAGCAGCGTGGTCAGTGCGGCGACGGGGCCGGCCTTACGCGGGACGCGTCGGATGGTGGGGAACAGGTGCGCCATCGGGTTCTCCAGCTGAGGCGGGGTGTCGGGGCGGGTTGGGGCTACTTGGTGAATCGCTGTACGAAGGTGAGAACGGTCTCGGCGACGTCGCGCCAGCCGCGGTCGATGGTCAGCGAGTGCCCGCGGTCCGGGATTTCGGTGAACTCGGTGAGGCCGGGGTTGTGGAGCTGGCGCTTGTAGGCGGCCGCGGAGATGGCGTGCGGGACGGTGTGGTCCCTCTCGCCGGAGACGACCAACAAGGGGCCGCGGTCGGGGTTGTGGACGTCGACCTTGGCTTCGGTCCAGGGGTTGAAGTTCGCGGTGGCAGCCTGGAAGAGCGGTGCGCCGGGCGCCGGGACCGCGTAGGCGTCGTGAAGCTGTCGGGCCTCGTCCTCGCTGACGGCGTTGGCGAAGGCGTAGCGGAACTGCTCGAAGGTGAGGGGCACGGCACGGTGCCGGTTGGCGGGGTTGCCGAGAACGGGCAGGGAGGAGCGCAGGGCGGAGACGGGCAGCGGCAGGACACCGCGGAAGGGCGCCGCGTCGATGGCGACGGTGGCGGCTGCCAGCCCGCGGCCGGCGACGATCTGGGCGAGGAGACCACCGAAGGAGTGGCCGATGACGGCGGGCTTGCGGTCGAGGAGTCCGATGACGGCGCTGTAGTGGTCGGCGACCTGGCCGACCGACTTGTTGGCGAAGACCTCCGGGTGAGCGGCGGCCTCCTCGACCGTGTCCGGGTCGTCGGGCCAGCCCGGCGAGAGCGGGGCGTATCCGGCGGCCTCGAACAGCGCCGCCCAGCGGTCCCAGCTGTTGGGCAGGAGCCACAGGCCGTGGATGAAGACGACGGGTGTGCGGCCCGAGGCGTTGGCCTCGGCAACGCGCTCCAGGATGGCGGCGGGGATCCGGGCGGGGTGATCGGACATGCGGGGCTCCTCGAAGCAGGTGTTGAGCGGAAGACCGGGGCACCGGTGTGCGGTGCGACGGAACGCGCGGGCCGTGCGGTGCCCCGGGTACGGTCGGGCGGGTGAGGTGGTTCAGCTCGTGATGAAGGCGAGCAGGTCGGCGTTGAACGCCTTCTCGAAGTCGCCGACCAGGCCGTGCGGGGCGCCCGCGTAGACCTTGAGCTGTGCGTCCTTGACGAAGTTGACGGTCTGCAGGGCGGCGGCCTGGATGGGGACGATCTGGTCGTCGTCGCTGTGTGCGACCAGGACGGGGATGTCGATGCTCTTGAGGTCCTCGGTGAAGTCGGTCTCCGAGAACGCCTTGATGCAGTCGAGGGCGCCCTTGATGCCGACTTGCATGCTCATCAGCCAGAACGCGTCGCGCAGGCCTTGGGAGACGTTCGCGCCGTCACGGTTGGCGCCGTAGAACGGGGAACTGAGGTCCTGGTAGAACTGCGAGCGGTCGGCGGCGACGCCGGCCCGGATCGCGTCGAAGTTCTCGATGGGGGTGCCTTCGGGGTTCGCGGCGGTCTTGAGCATCAGCGGTGGGACGGCACCGAGCAGGACGGCCTTGGACACCCGCGAGGTGCCATGGCGGCCGAGGTAGTGGGCGACCTCGCCACCGCCGGTGGAGTGACCGACCAGGACGGCATCGGTCAGTCCGAGCTGCTCGATCAGCTCAGCCAGGTCGTCGGCGTACTGATCCATGTGGTTGCCGTCCCAGGTCTGGGAGGAGCGGCCGTGTCCACGCCGGTCGTGGGCGATGGCCCTGAAGCCGTGCGAGGCGACCAGGTTGGCCTGGTTGTCCCAGGCGTCGGCGTTCAGCGGCCAGCCGTGGCTGAAGACGACCGGGCGCCCGCTGCCCCAGTCCTTGAAGAAGATCTCGGCGCCGTCGCGGGTGGTGATGGTGGGCATGCTGGTCCTCCGTGAGCGAACAGGTGTCGGTGGGGTGGGGCTGGCACGGTGGTCGGCCGGCGCTGTCACACCGGGTGGTCCGTCGTGCTTGGTGCCCTCAATCTCCCGTGCCGGGCCCAGCGCAGGATTGAGTCATCCGACTGTGTCTGCTGCTTGAGTCGTCGTCCCGGCCAGTTCTGAGCCTTGAGTCGTACGGGAGCGGTACGACTGCCGGAGGGCTTGGAGGCAACGTCCCATCGTGGCTGGTCATTACGATGGGATCAGGGAGGGGCAGCCGCTGCGAGCGGCTGGGGGAGGAACGACATGGTTCTGGTTCTCGACACCGCGGACATACCGGAGCGCGATCGGGCCGAGGCCGTCCGCGCCGCGATGCTGACCGCCACCCCGGCCTGCAGACTCCAGCATCAGGACTCCGGCAGCAGTCCTCGCGCCCGGATCGACCTGTGGCACTTCGGGGATGCCTTCCTGTGGCGGCACGACGGTACGGGCATGCGGATGACCCGCACCCCCACGCACATCCGTCGGGACGCACCCGAGACCGTCGCACTGGCTCTTCAGGAGTACGGCCGGGCCCGCCGCACCCAGGCCGAGCACACACTCGACCTCGGCCGCGGCGACCTTCTGCTTTCTGATCTCACCGCCCCCTACGACTACGTCTGGTCCGGTCTCGGCTGCGCCAGTGCTCTGTCCGTCCCCTACGACCGGCTCGGGCTGCCGGTCGGCCTGGTGCGCCGCGCCGCCCCCAGACTGCACGCCAGCGCACTGTTCCCGCTGGTCCGCCAACACCTGGCCACGCTCACGAGGCAGGCCGACGCTGTCAGTCGTGACGGCCAGGCGCCGGCCGTCGGTGAGGCGAGCATCGCCCTGGTCCGCGCCCTGCTGGCGTCCACCGACAGCGAGCACAGGGACGCGGCCGCAGCCCTGGATGACACGTTGCCCGCCCGGATCAATGCCTACATCGAAGCTCATCTGCGTGACCCGGAGCTACGGCCCGCGGTGATCGCCGCCGCGCACAACATTTCGCTGCGTCAGCTCTACCGGCTGATCCAGCCACCAGACACGACTCTTGAACAGTGGATCGTCACCAGACGCCTGGCCGGCGCCCGGACCGATCTTGCCCGCTCGCAGGAGCGGCGTTCGATCACGGATGTCGCCCGCTCCTGGGGCTTTCGCGATCCCTCTCACTTCACGCGGCGATTCCGGGCGGCCTACGGCCTCACCCCACGCGAATGGCGCCGGCTCACCACCGAGGAACGCAAAGCCTCCTAGCCGGCCCGACTCGCCTCCCCGGCCGCGGACGGCTCTGGTCCGACCGTGCCTGCTTCTCTGGCGACCAGCCTCACCGCGACGGCCATCGCGGCAAATCCGGCACTCGGTGCCGGAGCCGTCCGCCCCGTCATACGTTCTCCCTGCCGATGCCGCTTGATGCGCTCGGCGACCGTCGTACACCACGTCTCACACCCCGGCGGAGCAGCCCGTGAACGGCATCCTGTCCCAGTTCGTGCCGCTCGACGGCAGCGAGAGCGGCCTCGTGGGAAGACAGAGTGAGAGGGCACTGCTGGAGCAGTTGCTCGATCAGGCGGCAAACGGGCAGGGAAACGCGCTGGTCCTCAGCGGTGGGGCCGGTATCGGGAAGTCCGCCCTGCTTGCCTGGGCCTGCGCCGACGCCACCCGCCGGAACATGACCGTGCTCACCGCCCTGGGCGTCGAACCCGAGAGCCGGATGCCCTTCGCGGGACTTCACCAGCTCCTGCTCCCGCTCCGACGGCACGCGCACCGGCTGGAGCCGGGCCAGCGCCGGGCCCTGCGCACCGCCTTCGACGCGCAGGGTACTGTCCCCGACCTGTTCAGCGTCGCACTGGCCACCCTGGAGCTCCTGACGGAGTGCGCCGCCCTTACCCCCGTGGTGGCGGTCGCCGACGACACCCAATGGATCGACCGGCCGAGCGCCGACGTGCTGGCCTTCGTGGCCCGCAGGGTGACCACCGACCCCGTCCTCATCCTCACCGCCTCACGCACCGGCCACCCGGACCCCCTCAGAGGCGGCGGCCTGCGCGAAATGTCCCTGCGTCCACTGGAATCCACCGTCGCGCAAGCACTCCTCGCGGCAGGCGCCCCACAACTGACCGACGCCCAGCGCTCCCTGATCCTGAGCCAGGCGGCCGGCAACCCGCTGGCCCTGGTCGAACTCCCCAAATCCCTGATCCGACCCAACCCGGCAGCCGGGCGACCCCGCGACCTTCTCCCCCTCAACGAGCGACTCGAGCGGGCCTTCGGAATCCGCTACACCGACCTGCCCGCGGACAGCAGGACGCTCCTCCTCGCAGCATCCGCCGACACCAGCTGCGACCTGCCCCAACTGCTGCGCGCCGCGGCGATCGCCGGCGGCACACCCGTCGGTACCGCGGCGCTCCAGCCCGCCGTCGACAAGTCCCTCATCGGTCCGGACACCCTGCGCGTCCAGTTCCGCCACCCGCTGATCCGATCCGCGGTCTACACCCGGGCCACGGTCGCTGAACGACTGGCGATCCACGCGGCGCTGGCCGTCGTCCTTGAGACCGACCCGGACCGGCAGGTCTGGCACCGGGCGGCAGCCACGCTGGGAACCGACGAAGACGTCGTCTCCGACCTGGAGGCATTCGCCGCAAGAGCCCGGCCACGCGGCGCCGTCACCATCGCCGTCACCGCCCTCGAACGCGGATCCGACCTGACCGCCGCTCCTGGGCGACGCACCTCGCTCCTGCTGCGGGCCGCGGAGCTCGCCGGCGAACTCGGAGAACGTACAGCCGCTGCCGAACTCGTCCAACGTTCCGACCCGTCGCTGATGGGCCCGGAGGACCGCGGCCGCCTGGCTGTCGTCCAAGAGACCGTCGACCCGGGCGAGATGCTCGACGAAGCCCGTATCCGCACTCTCCTGGAAGCCGCCGGCGCCGCCCGGGCCAGTGGCCACCCCGACCTGGCCGCCGACCTGCTGTGGCGGGCCGCCTCACGGTGCTGGTGGGGCAACCTGTCCCCTGATCTGCGCGCGGCCGTCGCGCAAGAGGTCGACCACCTTGGCCTGCCCCCTGACGCCCCCCGCACCCTGGCAGTCATGGCCTACGCCCTTCCGCGGACGCACGGAAACGCGGTACTCAGCCGCATGTCCACCCTGACTCCCGACCGGTCCGATCCCGACGTCATGCGCTTCCTCGGCGGCGCCTCCCTCATCCTCGGAGACTTCCATACGGCCTCGTCCTACATGAGCGTTGCCGCCGACACCTGCCGCTCCCAGGGTCGTCTCGCCCTCCTGGCGCGCACGCTCGGCGCGGGAAGCTGGGGCAGGATCTGGACCGGCGAGTGGGACCGTGCCGGCTCTGAGAGCGAAGAAGCCGCAGCGCTCGCGAAAGAGACAGGCGAGACCTTCTGGGCCACCTCCGCCACCACCAACCTTGCGATGCTCGCGGCCCTGCGCGGCGAGCACGACATCGCCCTGGCTCTCGCGCAGAACGCACAGGACAGCCTCAACATCACGGGTGTGCGCTTCCTCCTCAACAGCATCCAGCAAGTCCGCGCCGTCACGGCGATCGGCACCGGCCGCTACGAGGAGGCATTCGACATCCTGCGACGCCTCTTCGACCCCGCCGAAGCCACCTTTCACGAAATGCGCTGGTGGGTCGCCCCCGACCTCGCCGATGCAGCCGCCCACACAGGACGACAGGAAGAAGCCCGCACCATCCTGGCCGGCCTCGAGCACCTCGCCGACCAGCTCTCCTCACCCATGATCCAGATGTGCCTGCACTACACCCGGGCCGTCCTCGCCGACGACGACAACGCTGAACTCCCCCTCAAGCAGGCCCTGGCAATCGATCCGAGCCGATGGCCGCCCTACCGCGCACGCCTCCTTCTCGCCCACAGCCGCTGGCTTCGCAGACAGCGCCGTACCGTCGAATCCAGAGCACCTCTGCGCGAAGCAAGAGACATTTTCGACACCCTCGGCGCACCACACTGGAGCGACCACACTCGTCAGCTACTGCGCTCCGCAGGCGAAAGCAGCACCCCACGATCGCCATCTGCCCGTGACCGCCTCAGCCCGCAAGAACTCCAGATCGCCACACTCGCTGCCACCGGCTTGACCAACCGCCAGATCAGCCAGCGCCTCTACCTCTCCCACCGCACCATCGGCTCCCACCTCTACCGGATCTTCCCCAAACTCGGCATCACCACCCGAACACAACTCGCCGACGCGCTCAGCTCCTTGGAGCCCACGGTCTGACAGGTCCCGTCGCACCGCCAAGGCCGGTGCCCATCTGCTACTACCGACTTGACCATTACGCGGTGGTACCCCCGGGGACGGCGCATCGGCCGTCACTAACGTCCGGATCCTGCTTGCCGAGCACGCACCCGTGCGAGCGTTCCCCACGTCAATACCGGTGACCGTGCTCATGGTTGGCGGGCAGGACGGAAGTTCTCCTGCAGGAACGCCGAAACCGCCTCGGTGAACGCCTCGGGCGCTGTGTGGTGGATCAGGTGTCCGACCGGGATGGTGACCACTCGACCGCCGGGGATGCGGCGGGCCAGCTCGGCGACGCCGTCCTGGGGAACATGACTGTGCGGGCCTCCCGCGAGCACGAGGGTCCTGGCGGTGATCCGGCCGAGTCGCTCCAGCCACCTGGAGGGAGGGCACTCACACATCAGCCCGCTGACGTGGCATTTCATAGGACGTCTTCCGTGAGACGGAAGCCGTATTGCGGCCCGGTGATGTCTGCCCGAACGATGCCATCACCATCAGAGCCGGCCCCCATGCCTCACATGACCGCCTTCGCCAGGAACCAGTGGTACAGCTAGCACACCTTTCTGACCTGCGCTTGTGTGGGGCCGAACCGGCTGTGACCTGCTAGGACGGGTTACAGAGGCGAGCGGAGGCAGTCAGAGGAAATCGCTCTGATTCGACCCCGGTTCGACCCGGGTAGCTCGGAGGCAGTCAGAGGCAACAACCTCTGTGACTGACCTTTGAGAGACCCGAGTTGACCGGCGTTGATCACGAGTGCACAGCTCTGACGGTGCTCTGTTTCGACCTCGGTCGAGCTGCGATGAGGACGCCTGCCTCCCTCTCGGGGCCAGGCATGCGGGGCCTTCAGGATGGCCGTCCTGAAGACCTCGCCGGCACCGATGGAGGTCGGTTCGGACACCACCCGTGGTTTTAGCGGGCCTGGGTGGCGTCCACGTCTTTGCGAGACGACCCCACTGTGTCAGACAGCACCCACCAGCCACTCCCCCAACAGCAGCTCACCCACCTCCGCGGTCCCCGAGGGCTCTCCCACTTGTCGTCGGCTGCCGCCGATCTGATTCTGCTGGGAGACCTCACCGGCGCGGCAGACCGCCGAAGAAGCGGGCATCTCCCGCACGACGCTGCGGGTCGTCTACGAGAGCGTCCTCAAGCCCCAGGGCTGGCTGCGGCGCCTGCGAGTCGGCCACGGACGCGAAGGCTCGACCTGGTACATCGGCCACGGCAGCGCCCCCGGCCACGGTGCCCCTGCTGTGCTGTCTCGTTTGTGGACCACTCAGTACCCCCCGACCCGGCACTTGAGGAGTGGCCCACCCCTGAGACGGCCACAACGGCCGACATCGACTCCACCGTCCTCGGCCGACTGATGGGCCACGACGCCTTCGCCCACCACGGCCTCGGCAGCGCCGCCCTCATGCTCATCAGCGCCCTGCACCAGCGCCCCCACCAGACCATCGGCGAGCTCATCGGTGTCCCGCGCAACCGCCTACCGGACCCTGCGACGCCTCGCCGACCACAGCCTCGTCCAGCGCACCGGAGAGACCTGGGCCCTCGCACCGCGTGCACTGGAAGGCCTCGGTAACAGCCTCCCGGCCCCGGCCACCGAACTCGGCGCCGTGCCGGCGCAGAGCTGGGACACGGTGGCCGAGCGACACGGCACCACGGGCCTCGCCGCCCGGCGCAAGGCCCTGCACGCGCCCAACGCACCGCGTACCGGGAGACGTTGGATCGGCTTGCGGAGCACCGCAGCAAGGCCGTGGTGATCGTCCGCGACGGCCGAGAGGTCCTGGTCCCCGCACCAGGCCCCGCCGAGATCCCTCCGACGTGGCACGCCCCGGATGGGCGCGTCCTCGACCCGGTCACGGGTCGTCCGGCCGCCGACTGGCGGGTTGCCACCGACGGCCGCCTGATCCTCATCACCCCATTCGAGCAGCGAAGTTACGACGAGCTGGCCGCCGCCCGTGCCGAAGCCCTCAGCGAATGGGAGGCCGTCGCATGAAACCCCGTCCCCCGGTCACCTCCGACGTGAGCAAGGCGGTGACACCCGAAACCCTGCGCGAGCAGTACGTGGCCGGTGCCACGGTCGACGAACTGGTCACCGCCAGCGGCCTGTCCTACGGCACGGTCCTCAACCGGCTGCACGACGCCGGAACCGTGATGCGCACCTCCTGGCAAACCCGCCGGCTGCGCCAGGACCCACAAGCGCGCCAGCGTCTCGCCGTCCGGCTTCGCACCCTGTACGAGGAACACGGCGCGACCCTCACCGAACTCGCTTCAGCTGCAGGAGAGACGAGGCTCGTTGCCCGACGCCTGCTCGTCGAGGCCGGCGGCACCGTGCGCACGACGCAGCAGACGCTGCGGATGCGCGCCGCAGCGCGGGCCGCCGAGCGGCAGAAGCTCGTGCTGTCCCTGCGGGCCCGGTACGAGGCCGGCGCCACGGTCCCGGACCTCGCCGAGGACTGCAACTACTCCATCGCCACCGTCTACCGGCTCCTGCACCAAGCCGGCACCCGAATGCGGCCCCAGCACCGCCACGGACCGGCCCACGACCCGAGCAAGCGCCCATGAGCACCACCGGCCGCCGCTGCGACGCCGACACCGACATCCCTCACGGTGACATCGTCGCTCTCGCCCTTGATGCCTGGCTCCGCGCCAAGGGCTACCCACCGGACCTCACACGACCGGGGGCCCAAGTCCTTTAAACCAGCCGTCTCACAGCGGAAGACCGGCCTTGACCCAAGGCCGGGACCGCTCTGACCCCCAGGTGCCCCTGGACGTCACCGACGCGCAGTCCGTCTCGTCCTGGGTCCACGAAGCCGTGGACGCCGCGATTGCGCGCCGGATCCCGCTCGTGTGATCCGGGTGCCGTCCGTTCACGCCGCCTCTGCTGTCGATGTCACTGGTTCATGGCCTGTTGGGCGGCTTCCGTCTCGGTGGTGGCGTCGGCTGTGGTGAGCGTGCCGCCTGCGGTCTCCAGATGTGCCCGGACGAACCACTGGAACTGCTCCAGGTCGCGCAGTTGCTCGATCAGCAGGTCCTCGGTGGCCGGGTCGATCTCCCCCACTGTCTTGACCGCGGCGCGCAGGTCCTCGATCAGTCCGGTGTACACGAGGTCGAGCGCGCCGAGGTGGGCGATGGCGTCGGCGCGGCCGACGCTGTAGTCCTTCCAGGTTCGCTCTTCGACCAGCACGCCCGGGGTGCCGTGGGCAATGCCTCCCAGGGCGGCGAGGCGCTCGGCGACGTCGTCTGCCATGGCGCGAACGCGGTCGACCTGCGGGTCGAGCATCTCGTGCACGGCGATGAAGTGCGGGCCCACCACGTTCCAGTGGACGTGCTTGAGGGTGAGGTGGAGATCGTTGAGGGTATGCAGGCGCTGCTGGAGCACCTCGATGAGCGAGCCGGCGTCCTGCACGGTGAGGCCCGGGACGGTGTAGCGGGGGGTGACCTCGGAAGGCATGGCCATGTCTCCTGTTCTCGTGCGGTTTGCCCCCTCCCGGTACCCGTGATCCAAGGACACAACCACCGCGGCCTCCGCCGGACCGGACAGCCCTCCCGCCTCGGCGGACTGCGCGTCTTTGGGTACCTGGTGTCAGACCGGCTTCACCGGGCCCAGTGGTTCAGGGTTGTGGTGACGAACGGAATCGGGGCTACGCGGTGCGGGATGCAGGGAGGCGAGGAGATCCGCCAGGCCGCCGGGAGCCCGTCCGCGCAGGCGGGCCGCAGTGTGCACGGCATGCCGGTCGGTACGGGCGATCCGGTAGCCGGCCGCGACCAGCCGGGCCGCGAGGTCGCGGTCTTCGCCGGTAGGCAGGGGTGCGAAGCCGCCCACCCGCAGGTAGGCGGCGGCGGACACGCCCAGGTTGGCTCCGTGGACGTGCGGGTGCTCCCATATCTGCTCCGTCTCCTTGAGCGGACGGGTGTGGAAGTAGTCGGCGTCGTGACGGGCCACATGAAAGGCACCGGCCGTGATGGGGGCGAGGCGGATGGTGCCCAGAACCGCGTCGTAGCCCCGCCGCGCCCAGGCGACCTGGTGGGTGAGCCACGTGGCGGGCACGGTGGTGTCGGCGTCCGTCATGGCCAGCCATACCTCCGGGCCGGCATCTGCCAGCAGCTTCAGGGCGTGGTCGATGCCGACCGCCCGTGCGGCTCCGACATTGCGGCTCGGGGTATTGACGACGTGGGCTCCGGCGCGGGCGGCCACAGTCGCTGTTGCGTCCGTGCAGGCATCCGCCGCCACCACGACCACGACGGGCATCGCCGCCACGTGCTCTACGGCCGCGTGCACGCTGCGCATACAGGCATGAATGCGGTGTTCCTCGTTGTGCGCCGGGATGACGACAGCGAGGGCTGGGGGTGTCACGCCAGACCTTCCGCGCCGGCCGGGGAGAGCGCCGGGCCCGGACCTGGCCGGTGTTCGTGGACGGTGAGGGTGAAGTCCGGATCGTCGTAGCGGGCGAGGCGGCTCAGGCCTGTCAGGGTGTCCAGGCGGTCGGCGATGTCGCGGCCTGTGCAGGTGTGCTCGGCCACCGGGTGGTTCCAGTGCACCGTGACCAGGTGACCGCCTTCCCCCAGGCTCTCCGCACTTCGCTCGAGCAGCCGTGTACGGGCGCCGGGATCGAAGTAGTAGAGGAGTTCCGACAGCACGATCAGATCGAAGGAATCCTGGGGCCACTGCTCTGGCACGGTCATCCGTTTCACGGTGACGTGGTCCAAGGCGGAGGTGCGTCGAGTCGCGGCTTCGACGGCCGCGGCGACGCGGTCGGTGGAGAGCAGCTGATCGCATCGGGTGGCCAGGAGTTCGCTCAGTACGCCCACCGAGCAGCCCGGTTCGAAGGCCCGCAGGTAGCGGGGGCGGGGCAGGGCCGCCACGGTGAGGTTGTACTTGCGGCGGTCGTACCACCGTTCCCCGAGATGCCAGGGGTCGGCGGCGCGGGCGTACTGGTCGTCGAAGTAGCGGGCGGGGGTGTTCAACGCAGCACCGTCTCGAAGGTGCGGGTGTGGTGGGCGATCTCCTGCGCCGGCAATACCGGCCCGACGCCGCAGCCGCGGGGCTCCAGTTGGCTGGTGAACCGTGACAGCGCTGCCTTCTTACGGTCGGCCGCCGTTTGGACCAGAGGAAGAACACGGGCCCGGTCCCACGGCACACGGGGGTCGCAGGGACGAGCCCAGTGCCACATCCACACGGGGTAGAACCACACCGGCGTGGAGCGGTCATGGCCGGCACGTTCGGCGGCTCGGCCGGCGGCCTCGTGGTCACTGTGCAGGTCGCCCACCCACGGCGCCACACACACCGTAGCCCCGACGGCGTCCAGCATCTCGCCGATCACGGCTTGTGCCTGGGTCTCGTGCTCGTCGAGGCCCGTGTCGGGCAGAGCGGCATGCACCGGGGCGGGCAGGTCTCCGAGTTCGCCCAGCGCTGCGGCCAGTTCGCCACGGCGACGGGCGGCCAACTGTTTCCGGGCCGATTGCGACGCAGGGCCGTGGGATGCCTCCCCGTCGCTCAGGCACACCGTGTGGACTGCCACAGCGGCGTCGAGAAGGGTGGCCATGGCACCGCCGAATCCCAGAACCTCGTCGTCCGGGTGAGCCGCCACGACGACAACGGGGCCTGTCGGAAGCACCAGGTGGGGCAGATGGTCCGGCAGTCGCGCCGCCTGCCACTCCGCCTCGTCGGTGCCCGGCGAGTCGATCGCCGCGGCGGCGGCCAGTCTCGCGGCGTCAGCGGTCTCCAACGAGCTCACCGTGTCGCCTCCGCCGGGTCTGCCGTCACCAGGCGGCCGAGTTCGGCCAGGTCCGCCTCCGCGTGGTGCTGTCGCAGGTAGACCGTCAGGTCCGCCACCGCGCGAGCGTGCCGTTCGTCGTGGCACAAAGGCCCGGCACCCGTGGCACGCCCCACGTGGTCCAGTACCTCGGTGCACACCTTTTCGGCGAGGGCCCGCACGCGCAGACTGCGCACCCGCGCTTCGCCGCGTGCGTCGAGAGGATCGGCGTCGATGTCCTCACCCGCTTGCCGCAGCATCGCGCCGGCCGTGTGCAGCAGCGCATCCACCGCTCCGAGGTGGGCGGCCGCGTGCGCGTTCAACCGTCCAACCGCGCCTCGCTCGTACAACGGCGCGGCGACGGCGTGGGCACCGCCCAGCCAGCAGGCCGCCACACCGATTCCCCCGTACTGGAAACCGGGCCGCTCCAGATAGCCCTCCACCCCGCCGACGGCCTTCGCGGGTACCTCCGTGAAGGACATCTCCAGGCTGTCGCTCCCGGCCATACCGATCGCCGGCCACGTCCCTTCCACGGGCTGCGCGCCCGGGTGGTCCAGCGCGACGGCGAACAGTCGGTAGCCGTCCTCGGCGTCCGCGCTCACCAGAGCGTGGGTGCAGGCGTGGGCACCGGAGCAGTAGGGCTTCACGCCGCTGAGCGTCCACCCCCGATCGGTGCGTGCCGCGTGCGTGCCGGGACCCGGTGGGCGCGCCGCCCACACTCCCCACCGCTCCCCTTGGGCGGGCAGGCGGTGGTGGTCCAGTTCGTGCAGGATCGCCGCAGCGTCCAGGTGCCCCTCGGCGAGCCGTGCAAGCGACAGGTCCCGCCGCCCCAGGGCCATGAGGACGGCGAATCGGCGGGCCGTCGAGCGGCCTGGCAGCGGCACGCTCGGGGACTCGTGCTCGACGAAGTCGGCGAACAGATCCGCCGTGCGCAGTTGCGGGGTACGGAGGTGATCAGGCGACTCGGGGGGCGTGACAATCACGCGGACCTCCTGCATACATCGTCGAAGAGCGTCAGCAGGCGTCTGGGTATCCGTAAGTTTCTGCTCAAAACACGCAACACAGCCGGTCCAGGAGCTGACGGCATACGGTTCGGCCTGGCTGCGCAGGTCTTGCCCCGGCAAGTAGCCCCCACGTCCCTTGGGCTGCGGAGGTGTCGTTCAGGGCACCGGGAAAGCCGGCTGAGGGGGCCTGGCAGGCGCGCTCCTCCAGCCCAGCATCCGACAGCACGCGGGCCGCCGCCACTTCCGGGGGCACGCCCATGAGCGCCGTTGGCACCGATGCGCAGGGACGCCCGGAGCGCGGCGCACCGTTGCCACTCGAAGCGGATTACCTCACTACAGGACTCACCGAAATCTATGTTGGTCGGAGTAGACATTGAGAGATCGCCTGGATATGGTTTCTTTCGTAGCCAGGAAGACCGCAGGGCCGGGCAGAGATGAACTGCCTGGCAGCAGGACGTAGTTGCAGTGCGCATCGCGGTGCGGTGGTGGAGTTGCGAAGCCAGGGTTGTTGCAGGACGGCGACGGGACTGACGACCGGACCGGGCGGCCCGCAGTGATCAGGGGCCGCCGTGAGCAGGACCGCAGTGGCAGTACCCGCAGTGAGAGTCAGTAGTTCCCCGGTAAATGGCGTCGGCTGCGGGCGCGCGTGCCGGGAAGTTCGGCAGTGGGGTTCCAAGCCAGAGCAGATGCACGACGGGCGACGGGGCTGGCTGCCGAAGCGTGGCGCTCCCCCAGGCCACCAGCAGTACGCATCACCCGCAGTACAGAGCAGTGCGCAGTCCCCATGAGTAAGTGTTGATCAGAGGAAAGAACGGAGGAATCTCGCGCCATCAGGATCGCCCGGGCGGAATGGCTGAGCCCGGGTACCGCAGGACATCGATAGTGAGGTGGTCTCCGGTCAAGCAACCGCGATCCCCGCGCACCCGACAGCATCACGGTCGGATCCGCGGAAACAGAAGGCCGGCCAAGTTCTAGGGCCGGCAGATGGTGTGCAGTTCCTTCGGGGCCCTGGTGCCGGTACGGCACCAGGGCCCCTCGACGCGTTCCAAGAAGAGGTGCAATGACAGCAGACGACTCGTTCGGCCGACTCGACGATGACGACTACCCCGCCTACACGATGGGCCGGGCCGCCGAGATGCTCAACACCACGCAGGGCTTCCTCCGCGCCCTCGGCGACGCCCGCCTGATCACCCCGCTGCGCTCCGCGGGCGGACACCGCCGCTACTCCCGCTACCAGCTGCGCATCGCCGCCCGCGCCCGGGAACTCGTCGACAACGGCACCCCGATCGAAGCCGCCTGCCGCATCGTCGTCCTTGAAGACCAACTCGAAGAAGCCCAGCGCATCAACGCCGGACACCGCCGCGCCGCCGAAGCAACGAAGCCGACAGAGCGCCCGTGAGGGCGCCGGGAGCCGCCGGCAAGAAGCCGCATCGGAATTCCTCCGTGGATACCCCGGCCTTCAGGGCGGGGAGGAAACGGACTCCTGCGGAGCAGGGCAGTGGGCTGGGATTCGCCGTCAGGGCCAGCATTCAAGCACCGCTTCCATCGCCCGATACGCAGCTACTCTCGATGCCGGCCCGCATCGCGTAGTTCGCCTGCCAGGGACTGGTCTGCTGCGCGGCCCGGACGGCGGCCTGCCGTTCGTAGAGTTGCTGCGGCAGGAAGGCCGGTGTCCGCCGGTCGCTGCGGGTGCAACTGGACTTGACCGGGCACTGGCCGCAGTCCTCCTTTTCGTTCTTCAACCGTCTGCTGGTCCTCCGACACAGCGCCGTACCGCAACTGGGTTCCTGCTTCACCGCGCTGCGTGGGCACAGGTTCGGGCAGCGGTCGGTCGGCGCACCTTCGTCCGGTGCTCCAGGGTGCTCAGTCGGTCGCTCGACCGGCCGGCTGGGCAGTGCGGCGCTGGGCACGGATCGCTTCCTCGAGGGCGATGCGGATACCAAGGTTGAGTTCGCCGCAGGAGACCCAGACGGTGAGGAGTCCGGCGATGCGGAGCAGCGTGACGCCGGTGCGCTGGGAGACTTCCGTCAGCACGGTCCGCGCCTGGTCGGCGGGCAGGCGTCCGAGTGCCATCACAATGCCCACTGCCTGCTCTCTCACCGTGTTCGCGCCGGGGTTTCGCGGCGTGCCCGGTCGCTCTGGCAGCACCCCCGCCTCATGTGCGGTGGCCGCGGTGCGCGGGATGGTCGTGGTGGTCGACTGCTCGGAGTCCGGGTCACCCTTTCGGTCGTGGCCGGAGGCAAACAGCTCCCGCATCCGACTCGCCTCCTCGTTGATCTGGGCCGATAGCCGGGCTCCTGCCGTACGCGGAGCGGATCGCCCGAGCACGGCAAGAACGGGCTGCCAGGGTTCGCCGTGTGGGGATCTGCATGGCCAGAGGAAATCGCAGCAGGCGGGGTGATCCCCTGCTCGGCGTGCGCCTCCGGTCCGAAGCACTGATTCGCGTATGCCCCGCCGTCACGTCAGCAAACATCGCCCACCAAAGGGCTCACGGCGTCTCTGGGCTCCCCTGGCGGGCTCGGGATCCAAGGCCAAGCTCGTTCAACACGCTGAACTGACAGAGAAGTTGCTCGTGCTTCGTCAGGGGCGGCAATCGGCCGGTTCAGGGCCCTGCGACTCTCAGTGGCAAGCCAGGGCCGCCCTCACCGGATAAGCGTTGATCCGCAGCGTCAGCAGCGGCCAGGACCTCCAGGGTCGCCAGGACGACCACTACGACCAGGAGCACAAGGACCACGGAGGCGGGCGTGGGGTAGCGCCACAGGACGAGGGCCAGGGCACCGGCCGCGATGACGACGCCCGTGGTCAGGGGCCTGTGCATGCGCAGCCACTGTCCGACGGCGCCTGGCTTCAGTCCCGTTTGGGCGAGGGCGTGTCCGGCAGTCCGGGTGCTTCGGGCGGCTGCTGTGCGCACGGCGGCGGCACCACGGCCGTGTCCGTACAGATACCCGGCGATCACGGCGAGCAGTGCGGTGAGGAGCACGGTGAGAATGGTTTGCCGGAGGAACCTCACCAGGGTGTCGTAGAGGGCTGCTGCTGCGTCCTGCGACTGGGCTGCCGGAGGCACCGCGTCCAGACAGATCTGGCGGATCACGGCGAGCGCGATGAGCAGCACGCACATCATGGCGCCGATACCGATGCCCGTGGCCATCAGCGCAATCCGGTGTGAGGGTGCCGCCCAGATGCCCAGTCCGGCGAGCACAACCACCGCCCAGGGCAACCACGGGGCGACGGCGCTGAGCCAGCGGGCAGCATCACGGGCCTCACTCAGATGGTCGTTGTGCACCAGCACGATCGACTTGTCAGCCCCGGGAATGTCTTCCGCCCCGACAAGGGTCACGCCGATCACCTGCTTCTGAAGTTCCTCGATGACAGCGCCGACGTTCAGCGTGATGGTGTCGCCCTTGACCTCGAGCGCTCCGCCTGCCTCCCCGGTGAGAACGTTCGTCGCGAGGGTGTGCGCGCCGCGGTGGATGCTGTCCCACGCCTTGGCAAAAGCATCGCTCGTCACCACTCTGGCGACCGTGTAGCGCACGCCGGCCCTCAGCCCGCCCTTGAGCTCTTCATCCAACGACCTGGCCGCGTCGACCAGGAAACGGGGTGCGTCCTGGTCGGCCAGAGTGTCGGCGAGCGTTTCGGTGATCTTGCGAGCATCAATCTTGTGGACCAGACCATCAGTGGCGCGCTCGATGATCAGGTCCTGGACAGCGGGGTCTCTGGCGAGGGGTGAGACGGTCTGCTCATACCGATCTATGTCGGTGACCTCGGAATTTGCCCAGGTGGCGACGACGCTGATGGGCGCCATCAGAACAGCCAGGAGGAGGAGCAGGGACGCTCCGCAAAGGCGCAGGCGACGGCTTCGCATCCCGAGAGGTCGCGGCGGCCGCTCGTCCTCCGCTCGTTCGACATGGCCCGAAGAGCGGTGCAGCCTGTGCCTGCCATGCTCTGACGGGCCGGAGGCGGCAGACGAGTCCACGGCGAACTCCCTCCGCGCGCAGTCCTCGGCGCACTACGGCGGTATGCGCCCTGAGGGGCGGATACCGCAGGACCGGCCAGTCTCTGTACCTCCATATTCGTTCATCGACGACAAGCACGCAGCCTGCCCAGGAGCTCCCCGTGCTTGCGCCCCCTGGTCATGGCCTGGCTGCCGAACGCCGCCCATCTGCTTCCCGAAGATCGGGGCGGGCGCGGTCTAGGGCCGGCCCCCGCGATCACCTGCCGATGATCCCGTCACCTGCCGCAGCGTCTGCTGCCGACAGGCAGGAACGGTCACAACCGTTCACGCTCCGCTCCCTCAGATCACCCGTCCCAGGAGGGACAGAACGCCCAGGGCAGACGTCGGTCGCAAGGTCACAGGAACATCCGGAGATGGCCGTCTGTCGTCGCGGATCTCCCAGCGGACTCGCAGGCGCCGGAACCAGCGCAGGCGGGCGAAGGCGCGCTCCACGACCCAGCGTTCCACACGGCACGGAGCGACAAAGGCGCTACAGGAGGTCTACGACGCCGAGGACCGCGCCCAGGCCAAGAAGGCGATCGAGGCCTTCGCCCGCATCTACGGGACGCGGTGGCAGACCTCGCGAAGATCATCGAAGACCGAGACGAGGCCGGCGTTCTACGCCTTCCCTGGCGCGGTACAGCTCGTCGCCGTGGGGATCGGAGCGCTCAGTTTCCAGTCCTCGCCGCCCCACACCAGCGTCCGGCGCCCGCCCTTCGAGCCGGGGGAACCGGGGAGGACAGCGACGGCCGGACACGGCCCGGAGGAACCGGCTTGGCCGCCCTCGGCTGAAAAGCCCAGACCGGGGAACTCGGTCTGGGCGGCACCAATGGGCGCCGCTTCCCCGAGGGAAAGAGAAACCCGTGTACATAGGCCTGGGTACCGTCGTTCTCATCATCGTCATCATCGCTGTCGTCATGCTGCTGCGCCGCCGCTGACCCACGCTCGGCACCTGTACGCGATCTCGAACGACATCCGCCGGACCTCTGCCATGCTGGTGGAGTTGAGCGTGGTCGCGGGGGTCGCGGTCACTCAAGTCGCTGCCTGGTATGCGGTGTCGAGGCATTCGGTGCACTCCTGGGTGCGCAAGTACGAGCAGTCGGGTCTTGCGGGGGCTGGGGGCGTCGTCGGCGTCGGTTTCGGTTGCGCAACCACCCTCCTGCTCGAAGACCGGCTCGCCGAGTACATCAAGACCGCATGGCAGCAAGAGCGGTCCGCGCGGTGCACCCCTCTGCCGACAGCCTGACAGGACCAGGAAACCTCAGCGGCGGTCGACACTCTGCGCGCCTGGGCACGGGTCCCACTACGGCCGACTCCGCCGTGGTAGCGCCGGTGGTGGCCGTCACCCACGTCCACGATGCGTGCGGCTGCGGCATCCGTCGACGGCAGGGCAGGGGTGCGCATAGAGCGGTTGACAACCTCAGCGAGGGCACTCGCTCACCCCCACGAGGTTGTCAGAACGCCGAGAACACCGTGAGCGCTCCCCTACGAAGCTCCAGCGAGGGCACTGGCCGGCAGAAAATCCTCGGCATCTATCTCAATGATCATCTGGCGGGTGCGACGGTCGGTGCCGGGCTGGTGCACCGCATGGTCCAGGAGCACGGCGATTCGCCCTACGGCCAGGAACTGCGGGCCCTGGAGACGGACATCTCGCAGGACCGGCGAGCCCTGGTGCGGCTGATGACAGACCTGCATTTTTCCCGCGAGACGCTACAAGGTCTGGGGTACACGGCCACCATGATCGCCTCTCAAGTCCTCGCGGCCGACGGCTCGTCGTCGCTCTTCCTGATCGTCGCCGGTGTCGTGGTGGCTGCCCTTCTGATCCGCGCGTTCTGGTACGGCAGCCGACGCGCAGCACACCGAAAGAATCCCGGCGCCAGGCCGGCAGCGCCAAATCCACAGACGGCACCCCGGCAGGATTCCTGGCAGACACCTGACGACGACACCGACGGGCACCAATCCCGGCATTGACCCGACCTCCACCGTCGTGCCCGGTACTCAGTCACCACGGCCCTGCGCTGATTGCGGCCGTTGATTCCACCGCGTGACAGCGCCTGTACAGGTCCTGGCCGAAACTGTAATCACGTCCGCCGAGCAAACCCGGTGACCAGCGCTTTCCACAGACTCAAACCCTTGATGCCGAGCGCCGTTCCGTACCGCCGGCCCACGTTCCAGCGTACGAGCACGCGGCGTTCAGCGACGAGCACACCCTGCACCGCAGGTGCCGCCGTCACCTGCGACGGTACCCACGCAACAGCCTGACGCCACTTACGACGGATCGGGACCCCACCGGTCCGGCCCGACCCCGTGCCAGTCGATGATCGAAGACTCGATCACCTCGGCCGGCTCCATCTCCAGCCCCACCCGACGCAGAAACTCCACCAGGTCCCGCACCGAGTACGCCAGCCCGAGGATCTCCCCATCCACCCGGACCCGCCGGCCCCCGGTCGGGGACGGCGGAGAGACGACCACACGAAACCCAGGCATGAGCTCATGATCAGCCAACCTCCCGGCCGCCGCATCTCACCCGCCGTGATCGCCGCGGTGACCGCGTCGGCGGCCGGGGCGATCCTCCCTTGATCGCCGACACGATGGTCCCCGAAGCGTTTGACGACGCCCACCCGGCCATCGGGCTGATCACGGTCAGCGGCTTCCTCGCCTCCTTCGCCCTCTTCCACGCCTAACCCCTGGGTGGGGCGGTCTCCAGCTGGAAGCTGAGGCCGGGGCGTTCCTGATGTGGGGCCTTCAAGCGGACCCATTCCGGCTTGCGCTCGACTTCCTGCCAGCCGAGCAAGGCCCGGTAGAAGTCGGCCGGCGCGGGAGGATCGGGAGTACCGAGAACGAAGGCGCCGAGGGTGGTCGTCATGCCTGCAGTCTTGCCCCTGACACTCGCCTCACGCATCTGTGTGCCCCGCCCTCCCGTGATCGGCAGGACGCCGTACAGTCGTCCTTCGTCGGCCACTGGGCACCGTACAAAGGTCCCCGCATGATCTGGAGCACGGTGGGCCGGCAACGTCCGCGGCCACGCTCCGGGCATCACGTCACCGAACAGGCGCCCGAAGCATTGGCCTTTGCGTTGCTCACTCCCTCGGTCGGGCCCCAGCCGGGCGTCGCCGAGGACCGCGTGCTGGTGGCAGTGCGTCTGGCCGACGGTTGGACGGCCGATG
The DNA here is from genome assembly GCF_036139655.1 of Streptomyces sp. NBC_00328. Classification (NCBI taxonomy): domain Bacteria; kingdom Bacillati; phylum Actinomycetota; class Actinomycetes; order Kitasatosporales; family Streptomycetaceae; genus Streptomyces; species Streptomyces sp. NBC_00328. The sequence goes on along the minus strand of NZ_CP108013.1, from coordinate 8,154,222 downwards.
CGAGGCAGCGTCCCCGGCGCGGGCCCTCTCCAGGCGCAGCCGCTCATGCAGCGCGCTGCCGTCACACGTGGCCGACCCTGCCGCCGACAAAATCCTGGCCCTGGCGCATCCGCACGGACCCTCGGCCCTCCTGCAACTGAGCAATCAGCCGCGCGTAGACCACGCTTCAGGGCCGCCGCCATGCCACTCGATTGCCGGCAAGTCGAGCATGTCGACCTCATCCAGGCCCTCCCAGCCGGCCCGCTGCAGCACCTCAGTGAGATCCCGCAGACCGCACGCCTGGCCTACCCGCACGCCGTCCACCTCCACCTTCCGCCCCTCGTGCTTCACAGGCGGGTACACGATCACGGAACGCTCTTTCATACACAGAGCCTGACCTGCCGCCGTACGCCACGCACCGCGAGCATCAGCCCTGGAACGCGCACGCCGACGCAAGCTGGCGTGTCCGTCAACGACGAAGATCGTTACAAGAGACATCGCGCGCAGGCATTCCGGCTTCACCCTCGGATGCGCGTGATCACAGGGCCCGACCCGCGCCCTGTCTCGGGCCCTCGGCTGTAGTCCGGCTCCGTACCATCTGCGGGGCCGGGCTACTTGCTTCGCGTGGCTGCTGACGGGTCCGTGAGCGGCAGCGCCATCGCTATCGACGCGGGATACCTGGCGTCGCTTCTCGCTGCCGCCCGGTCCGAGATCCGCCGGCCTTTCCCGTCGCGGCCGCCGTCCTGCGGAGCGTCCCACAGCTGCACAGAGAGCCGGTCGCAGGGTCGGGTACTGCTGACTGAGGTCGGCGCGGCATGTCGGCATGTACACCCGCGCATGGTCAGGGTGTGAGGGCCTGGGCGAGGGTGGGATGGCAGGCGATGATCGTGTCGAGGCCTACGATCTCCAGGACGCGCTGGACCGGCTCGGTCAAGACGGCCAGGCGGATCCACCCGTCGGCCGTGACGGCGTCGCGGCGGGCGGCGGCCAGGGCGACCGATCCCAAGCGCATCGGCCAGCACGGCCTGGAGATCGTCACCGCCCTCACCAGTCCCTCACCGCAGAAGTGTCACTGCACGGCAAACGCCTCACCGCCGCCGTCGGCCTCGCCCGCGCAGCGGGTCCCGGCTAGACGAACCGGGCGCAGTCCGCGGCACACACCCCGCCGGGCGGGAGTTCTCCGATATCCACGACGAGCTCGACCGCCAGATCGAGAAGTACAGCCGACCCCGGCACCGCGCCCGCGCACTCGGCGCCGCAACAGTGGGTGCCCGCCGGATGGTTGTGCCGTGGCGGCACCCGCGGTGGTGATGGCTGTATCGGTACGAGCGTGGACCACCAGAGGCGCACCAGAAGCGGCGGCCTGCGCCTGCAGGACTCGGCGGGCGGAGGCAGACGGCGTGGCCACCGACACCAGGACCTCCGCAGGACGGCACATGCGGTGCGCATCAACGACCGCATGCGACACACCTGCACTCGCCCCCGCGCCGAGAACGATCACCACCTGGCGCCGAAGCATGGACGTGGACCAAGTCGCCGATCAGCGCCGCCAGAGTGCCTTCCGTTCCTGGAGCAGCGTCCACCCTCAGGGCCAGCACATCGTGCTCCAACGAGTGCGACAGCATGAGGCTTCCAGTCCCCTCCGGCCGCCACGGATCGTCCATCTGTACGAATACCCGGCGCAGGATGCGCACGGCTCTGTTCCCTGCCCCGACCCGCCCCCTGCGCTGTCCGCTCCCTGCGCTGTCCGCTCCCTGAAGAAAGGGCGGCTCCCCCAGCACACGTGGCCGAACCGGGGGAACCTACAGCCGGCCAGTCCCTTAAAGGCGAAGGCCACCTGACCGGCCTGCGCCCTGAGTGCCCGATCTTCACCAGCGAAAACAGCAGGGCCTGAAAAATCCTGGCCTACCAGCGATATGCAACCGGGTGTGCACCCGACGCCCGGGGATACCTGCCGCTCATGAACTGACGGCGGATGTCCGCAAAGCAGAGCGGCGGCTGACACAGCGGGCGGCCGGCCGTATCCCGCCCGGCATCGGCCGGCTGCTGTCCGCGGTGGAGGAGACAGCGGAGAGCAGCAGGACGTGGTGCGGTGCAGCCGCCGTCATGGCGGCGTTCGGTGGGCGGCGCGGGCGCAGATCAGCCGTGCTGGGGCTTGCGGCGTTCGGTGGGCGGCGCGGGCGCAGATCAGCCGTGCTGGGGCTTGCGGCGCTCGCTGTCGCGCAGTTGGTCTCCAACGGGGTGGGTAAGCAGCTGGTCGACCGGCCCCGCCCGCCCGGGCAGTGGATCAATCACAACGAGGTTGAGGGCCGGCCTGACTCCTCCCCTTTCCCTTCGGACCACACCGCGGCCGCGGTCGCCTTCGTCGCCGCCGTCGCTCCCGTCCGGCCGCCGGCCGCTGCCGCCTGCGCGGTGCCGGCCGCTCTGCTGGCCGTCGAGCGCGCAGTCGGGAGCCCACTACCCCACCGATGTCCTCGTCGGTGCCTTGATCGGGCTGGGTGCCTGGCTTACCCGGCATGTCCCGCATCTGCTGGGGCGCTTGCTGTAGTGGCCACACAACGTCCCGCGGCGCATCCGCTGCTCACCAGTGTTTCCCTCCTGAACTGCCCGGTTCGGGGTACTCGGCTTCTCGCCGAAGGCCGGGCCGGCCGCCATGGCGCGGCCCGAAGGGCAGGAACGACAAAGAGCAGGAGGGAATCGCGTGTCGAGTACACAACCGCAGGGCCCGCTTGCGCACGACGTCGGGCACGAGCCGGTGGGCGAGCTGGTCCAGCAGGCCTCTCAGCAGCTGACTGAGTTGGTCCGCGGCGAGATGAAGCTGGCGCAGGCCGAGATGAAGGAGAAGGGCAAGCGCTACGGCAAGAGCGGCGGCCTGTTCGGCGGGGCTTCGCTGGCCGGTTTCCTGATGCTTCAAGCGCTGGTGGCGAGCGTGATCGCGGCCGTGGCCTTGCTGCTGCCGGTGTGGGCGGCTGCCCTCATCGTCACCGCCGTCCTCGGCGCGATCGCCGCGGTCCTGGCTCTCAGAGGCAAGAAGCAGGTTGGCAAGGCATCCCCGCCGACACCCCAGAGCACGATCGAAAACGTCAAGGCCGATGTGGCTGAGATCAAGAGGAGCGCACACCGATGACCCACACACCCCCCGACCAGCACAGCACCCCTACTCCCGCCGAGCTCCGCGAGCAGATCGAGCACACCCGCCGCGAACTCGGAGAGACGGTCCAGGCCCTCGCGGACAAGACCGACGTCAAGGCCCGCGCCCAGCAAAAGGCCGGCCGGCTGAAGGAGCAGGCAGCCGTCACGGCCGGTGAGCTGAAGGCGCAGGCGGTGAAGGCCAGCTCCCAGGTCCAGGACAAGCTCCCCGGCCCGGTCAAGGAGAAGGCCGCCCAGGCCGCCGGACAAGCCCGCGCCGCGACAGCCCAGGTGGGACGGATGTGGGAAGAGAAGGCGCCCGAGCCTCTGCGACAGCAGGTGGCACGATCCGTGCAGCTGACGCGGGAGCACCGCGCCGTGCTGCTGCTCGCCGCGGCGGGCGTCACCGTCCTGTGGCTGGCCGGCCGCCGCAGGAAGGGCTGAACGAGAGCTGCTGTACGCGGCCCGGGCCCGAATCCTCAGGGGATCGAGCCCGGGCCCTCGGCCGCTTCGGGTCCGGTCGCTCAGGTCAGCCGGTCCTCGTCGCTGTTGTCGTAGTCGTAGTCGGCTTCGATACGTTCCCTGCGCAACCGTGCCGGGGAGGGCTTCTTCTGCGACAAAGCGCACGCCGAAAAGCGAAAGATCGCCGACCAGGTGATCGAGGAACTCACCACGCACACCTTCATCGAAGAGAAGATCTTCTGTCCGGCCTCCCGGGAAGCGGCCCCCGACACCAAGGACCTCGTACTCGAAAGCGTCGACGAGCACTACATCGTGCTGTGGATGCTCTCCGAACCCAAGGGCCCTCGACCCCGCCGACGAGCGGTTCGACGCCAAGATGACCATCCTCATCGAAAACGTCGTCACCACGTCGAGGAAGAAGAGAAGGAATGGTTCCCCGAGGTACGCAAGGCCATGGGCCCCGACCACATCGGCCGGCACAGTCCGGAGGTTCGTCGCTCTCGCTCAGCATGCCGGCACCTCGGCAGCGTCGGACTGCCCGAACTTCTCTCGCCTCAGGCGGGCGCCGCTACGGCCTCCACCGACGGCCTCTACCGACGAACTCTCAGAAGACGACTCTGCTACCGCACTTACGTTCGCACCCATATCGCAGCCCTACTGGAGGACGGCCGCTGTGATGGCGGGTGCGGGTGCTCCCGTCAGGATTGGCCGTACGGAGATCTGCCGGGCCAGTCCGGCGCGCATCACGGAGGCGGGGCGGGGACAGGACTACTGGGGTGTGGGGCACGGCGTGAATTGCCGTCAGCGGTGGGGATGCCCCTGCTCCGGGTCGTCGTCGGGAGTGCTCCAGCCGTCGCCGCGGTGTGCGGGGTCCGCCAGGTCACGACGCGCTTGTGCGGCCTGGGAGGGATTGATTGAACGGCGCCGGGCAGAACGCCGGGTACCGATGAAAAACGCGACGACCAGGATGACGACGACAGCGATGCCCGCCGCCATCAGCCACAACGCGCCGGTGTAGGAAGCGGCAGCCAGCACGGTCTCCTTTTCGGTGTCCATGGACACCGGGTACCCCCTCGAGGCGAAAATCCCCGCCGTCCTCACGCCAGGAGGCGGTTGTTTCTACGAGACCGGACCTTTTACGGCACGGCAGAGCCGTCCCCCCTGAGGGACATCAGGCAGCGCAGCGGCATCTGCTCGGACTGCTCGCGGACGCGCACGGCGGCCCCCGGGGAGGCAGAGCGCAGATCGCGCCGGTGGCCTGCCGCAGGACCGTCCGGCCCGTGGTCTCGAAAGCGCCGGGCGAACCGGCGTAGAGGTCGAGGGCGCCGACCGTCTCGGTCCGGTCGGCGATCGGCAGGGACAGCGAGGAGCGGATCCGAGGGCGGCCGCGAAGGGTTGGGGGTCACCCCGGCATGTCGGCGACGACGATCTCTTTGCCACGGTCAAAGGACGGTGATCCCGCTCGCGCATGACCCCGGTCCCCTCCGTCTGCGACAGATCCAGCGCCGCGTCGGCGAGGACCTGGAGGAAGCCTTCCAGGGACTCGGTGGCCCGTAGCCATTCCATGATGGGGACGGATCCGTACGCGTTTCCGGCACGTTCGGCGTTCTCGTGATTCACCGGGCTCACCTCGCCGGGCCATGAGGCCTGTAGACGGCATCATGTGGATCCAGTACGGCCAACGCGGGCTTCCGTGAGTACCGCGCGCCCCTCGGCGGAAGGAGAACAGGGCTCGTTACACCCTTGGGAATCTGGAAACCCGGGCGCCTGCCAGACAAACTGCCGCCTCGACGCGGTTGCGGCCCAAGGAAGGAGCTCGGACATGACCACGGCCCGAGACATCATGACGACCGGCACCGAATGCATCCGCGCGGAGGAGACCGTCTGGACGCGGCGAGGAAGCTGAAGGACTTGGGCGTCGGAGCCCTCCCGATCTGCGGCGCCGACAACAAGCTCAAGGGCATGCTCACCGACCGCGACATCGTGGTGAAGGTCCTCGGGGCCGGCAAGGACCCGGCCACCTGCAGCGCCGGCGAACTCGCCCAGGGCGGGGCCGTCACCATCGGCGCCGACGACGCCACCGACGAGATCATCCGCACCATGACCAGCCACAAGGTCCGCCGTCTGCCCGTCATCGACGGCCACGACCTCGTCGGCATGGTCGCTCTCGCGGACGCCGCCCGCGCCCTCCCGGATCCCAAGACCGGCGACCTCCTCGAAGCACTCTCCACCGACTGACCCGCACACGAGCACTGCCTGGGGTCCTGCCGAACGCCCACAGCCGACGGTTGTTCGGGCAAGCCGTCGGCTGACGCGGGGCTGGCCACGTGGTGTCCTTCGGGCTGGTGACGGTGACCGCGTCGGCCGTCGGCCGGTCACGGCTGCCGGGCAGCCAGGGCCCGCAGGTAGTCACCGCGGCGTACTTCGCTTTCTCTGCGTAGAGCAGCGCCACCAACGCCACGGACCGGATCACCCAACTGGGACAGATCGTGCTGTTGGTCCTCGTCGGCTGCGACATCGGGACCGCCGTCAACATCACCATTGCGCCGCCGCTTCGCTACCACAGCGCGGCCTACATCGTCAGCGCCCTCCACGACCTGGCGTCTCACATGCATCCCGTCCTTCGTCAGGTAACGCTCGACGCCGAGAGCACGACGCGCCGGTACGAGCGCGCCGTCCGTACCGGCGGTCTCAGGCCCGGACCGATCTCGACACGACCAAGGAGAGCGCTCACTACGGCGGCGTACTCGTCGTCGAGGCCACCCGCCTGGTGGATGAGGTCCAGTACACCGGCGACACCCTTCAGAGTCGGGTCAGGGCATAGAAGCGCCCAACTGGCCTCGCCACGACGAGTCAACCCGTCGGGTGAACCTGCGCCTCACGTGGGGGAGGCGCAGGCGTTGCGATTGCGGAACCGGGTACTCAGCGGATCTCACGCTCCTGTCATCGCGACGGGACGTCGTTCCTCTGTCTTCCCTCAGTGATCGGAAACTCCCGTGAGTGCCAAGAAGAAGAACCCCGTGGCAGCAGCAGTCGACAAGGTCGCCGAGAAGGTCCAGGAGGTCGCTCACCCCGTCGGTCTGACCCGCCTTGCCGCGGCTCCTGCCTGGCCAGGCCCGGGCAGGAGCCGATCTCGGCCCACCTGCGCAAACAGGGTCCAGCCGCACGTGCAGAACCTGAGGCCGTCTGAGTGCCGACCGGGAAACGGCGCCGCGCGATGTCGGGTGCGTGTTGTGCATGAACACACCTGCTCGTCCTCCCGCCTCCAGCACGACTCGTTGCCGACCTCACCGCCTGTGACCCCCTGGGCGGCGATGTGCGCAGCCCTGGCGTCGCAGACGCGCAGCGAGTTCGAGGACTCGGGGAAGAAGCGGTGCGGTCAGGCCATCAACGAGGAGGACCTGGGTGTTGTTCTCCGTCCAGCGCCCTGGGTGGTTATGCGCCTGGACCACAGCGCCGTCACCTGGCTGCTGGAACGCCACGGGTCTCAGTCCGCCTCCGATCCGCCACGCGTGCAAAGTGAACCTGGAAGTGGCGTACGTCGAGTTTGAGACCAGGGAATGTGTCAACGCGATCTGTATGGTCCATTCGACACGAGAGACAGAACGTAAATACGCGGCGCCGCCGGGGAACGACATCTCATGGCTGCCCGAGCTGACGGAAGTGGACCGGGTCGCCTCGCTCGCAGAACATGCGACGCAGGAGCTGGATGCCGTCTACTACGACACCGAGGACCTGCGACTGGCACACACCACTGCGTCCCTGCGGCGCCGGAGGGGCGGCACCGACGCCGGCTGGCACCTGAAGCTACCCCTGGAGGGAGACACCCGGGAGGAGATCCGGCTCCCGCTGTCGTCAGAAGAGGTCCCGGAGGACCTGCGGGCCCTGACTCTCTCGCGCACCCGCGGCGCAGAGCTGCGGCCGGTCGTGCGGATCCGCTCCACCCGGTCCCTGCACCGACTTCTCGACGCCGGGGGTGACGCCCTGGCCGAGCTGAGTACGGATGCGGTGCGCGCCGACTCGCTGCTGGACGACGACGCGCACGCGAAGTGGACGGAGGTGGAGGTCGAACTCGTCGACGACGGTGATCCTGCGCTCCTGGACGCCATCGAAAAGGTGCTCCGGAAGAACGGTGTCGACCGCGCGCAGGGCCCCTCGAAAGTCGTCCGTGCCCTGTCCGAGACGACGTCCCTCCTCGAAGGCACGGCTGATGCGCGCGCCGGGGTCGTCCCGGGATCGGCCGGCGATCACGTGGTCGCGTACGTTCGCCGGTTGGTGGACGCCCTCACGGACCTCGACCCCGCTGTGCGTCGCGACCTGCCCGACGCCGTGCACCGGATGCGCACCACGGCCCGCCGTCTGCGCAGTTGCCTGCGCTCCTACCGATCCGTCCTCGACCGTGAGGTCACCGACCCCGTCCGGCGGGATCTGAGGTGGCTCGGTGCCGAGCTCGGTGTGGAGCGCGACCATGAGGTGCTCCGGGAGCGGCTGGCCTCCGGCGTGCGGGAACTTCCCGGCGAACTGGTCCTGGGCCCGGTTGGTGCACGGCTGCAGGCCTGGGACGCGGCACGGCAGGCCGAGGGCCGTCGACGCACCCTGGACGCGCTCGCCACGCCCCGCTACCTGAACCTGCTTGAGCAGTTGAACCGGTTGGCCGAGGCGCCGCCGCTGCGCGCGAAGGCGGCTGGAAAACCGGAGAAGGTCCTGGTCAAGGCGCTTGGGAAGGAGTACGGGCGACTTGGTCAGCGAATGGACCGTGCGCTCGACACGCCGTCCGGACCGGAACGTGACGCCCTGATCCACCACGCCCGCAAGGCCGCCAAGAGGCTTCGCTATGCCGCGGAGGCGGCCCGCCCGGCGCTGGGCAAGCCTGTTCGCCGCCTCGGCAAGCGCGTCAAGGCCGTACAGCAGGTGAGCGGCGCCCAGCACGACAGTGTCGTGGCCCGTGACACCTTGCGCGGTCTTGCGATCGCCGCACACGCGGCGGGGGAATCCGGCTTCACCTGGGGCCTGCTGCACGGGCAGGAGAGAACCGCGGCGGGGGTCCGGGAACGGCAGCTCCCCGAGGCGTGGACTCGTGCCCGCGCGGCAGCCCGGCGCAAGGGTCTCCGCCTCTGATCGCGCATGTGACCGTCTGTGCGCTCGTTCGGTACGGGGGCGGTGCAATTCTTCGGATCGCTCGTCCCTGATCGAGCAGGCAACAGTCACCTTGAACACGCAACAGTCACCGTCGCTTTTGTACTCACCGATGCGCAGCGCGAGCCGGCCACCCCGCCGTCATGCCCGGTCCGCGGCGGCGAGCACCGCGTCGGCCATGGGTTTGTCGAGGGCCGCGTGCACCAGGCCGTCCGCCAGCAAAGGCACCTCGCGACGGGTGACGAGGCCGGCCAGCTTCCCCGGCGAGGCGGGGAGTCCGAGCCGTCGGGCGCCGTCCAGGGCCTTGCGATCCACGTACGGATGGAACTCCGGCCAGATGGCCTGTACGCCGCGGAGGAAGATGTCGGTCCCCGTCGGACCGATGCCCGGAAAGCGCTGCAGCGCTTTTGCGGGGTCGGATTCCTCGCGCAGCCGCCGCAGATCACCGTCGTACCGGTCGAGCAGCAGTTCCGCTCCCTCACCGAGCATGGCGGAGGAGCGCTCGTCATAGCGCCGGTATCCGCCTTTGCCGAGCACGTCGACACGTTCCTGCCAGGTCGCCCGATCCGGGCTCACGGTCGAGGAAACAAGGCTCGCGGCTGGAACCCCCGCTCGCGCTGCGCACGACGTCGGCCGGCGCTGGGCTGGCCTCCCCAGGAGGGGCGGGACGGCGGCCCCGGGTCGCCTACCGCTTGTGGCCGTTCCCGTGTCCGTTCGGGTGCAGGACCACCTTGATCCAGCCCTCGTCACGGGCGTCGAAGTGCTCGTAGGCGGCGGGGGCCTCGTCCAGACTGAGTTCGTGGGAGACCACGAAGCTCGGCGTTGCCTTCCCACCGGCGATCAGATCCCGCAGCGCCCGGTTGTACCTCTTCACGGGCGCCTGCCCGGTGCCCATGTGCTGGCCCTTGAACCACATCATGCCGAAGTCGATCGGGACCTTGCCCCGCGCCTCCAGCTCCCCCTGGGCCTCCGCGCCGCCGGGGTCCTGGGGCAGGAACACGCCCACCACGCCGATGTGGCCCGTGAACCTGACCGCGTCGATCAGTGCGTTGAGCGTGAGGCTGGCGTCCTCATGTCCCTCGGGGTCGTGTGCCTGGTAGCCGACGCACTCACAGCCGTTGTCGGCGCCCAGACCGAGGGTGGCTTCCTTGACGACCTCCGCCGGATTCCGCTCGGCGGTGTTGATCGGGACGGCCCCGATCTCCTCGGCCTTGCGCAGCCGGTCGGGCTGGTGGTCGGCCACCCACACGCGGCCGGCGCCCTTGAGGAGGGCGGAGTAGGCCGCCATCAGCCCGACGGGGCCGGCCCCGAGGACGATCGTCTGGTCGCCCGGTTTGACGTGGGCCATCTCGGTGGCGTGATAGCCGGTGGGGAAGATGTCGGCGAGCATCACGTAGTCGGTCTGCCGGCCGGCGGCGTCCTCGCCCAGACGCAGCGCGTTGAAGTCGCCGTAGGGCACGCGCAGCAGTTCCGCCTGGCCGCCCTGGTAGGGGCCCATTTCGGCGAATCCGTAGGCGGCTCCGGCGAGGGCCGGTTCCGGCTGCATGGTCAGGCAGTAGCTGGTCAGGCCCTGCTCGCACTGCTTGCAGAAGCCGCAGGCGATGTTGAAGGGCAGGACCACGTACTCGCCGACCTGGACCTTGCGGACGGCCGGGCCGACCTCCACGACCTGGCCCATGTTCTCGTGTCCCAGGGTGCGGCCGGCCTCGAACGAGGTGCGGCCCTCGTACATGTGCAGGTCCGAACCGCAGATGTTGGTAGTGGTGATCTTGACGACGATGTCGCAAGGATGCTCGATCTTCGCGTCCGGTACGTCCTTCACCGTGACCGTTCGCGGACCTTCGTATACCGCTGCTTTCATGATCGCTTCCTTCGGTGCCGCGGCATGACCGCAGCACGGCGGTGATGGAGAGGATGCGAAGCCCGACGCCCGTGAGTTGATACGACGGGGCCCGTGGCTCCGGTCTCTGAAAGCCGTTCACCGGCTCGGTAACGGCCGGGCTGCCGCCGGGCTGCAAGCAGAGCTTCGGTGCTCCGGCGGCGTACCGTCCGAGTCCCCGCCTGCCCCCACGCAAAACAGCGGCGCACCGACGGATCAGCGGAATCGTCGGACTTGCCGATCACCCGCCGTCGTCGTGGCCGGGCCGGTGATCGGCAAGTCCGCACCGCCCGGTTCTGTGGATCGCCCCGGTACCGCTCCTGGCCTGCGAGCGGCCGTGACTCGTCACCACGACAGCCTTTACGCATCGTCGGCGGGTGCCGGTGGGCGAGGCCGGGCCGCCGGGAGTCGGGTGGGACGGTGAGGCTGAGCCGGTGTATCCCTTGGCCGCTCAGGGCAGCGGTGTTCCACCTGTGGCGTTGACGATTTCCGCGGTGATGTAGCTGGCGTGCGGAGAGGCGAGGAAGACGTAGGCGGGGGCCATCTCGGCGGGCTGGGCGGGCCGGCCGATGGGGGCCTGTTTGCCGAATTCGGCGGTGTCCGGCAGGGTCGCGGGGATCAGCGGGGTCCACACCGGCCCGGGCGCTACGGCGTTGACGCGGATGCCGTCACGGGCGACCATCTGCGCCAGCCCTTGCGTGAAGGTGACGATCGCGCCCTTCGTCGTGGCGTAGTCCAGCAGATGCGGGCTCGGCTTGTAGGCCTGCACGGATGTGGTGTTGATGATCGAGCCGCCTGCGGGTATGTGCGGGAGGGCCGCCTTGCAGAGCCAGAACATGCCGTAGAGGTTCGTGCGCACGACGCGGTCGAACTGTTCGGTGGAGATCGCTTCGATGCCGTCCGGCTGGGACATCTGGTACGCGGCATTGTTGACGAGGACGTCGATCCGCCCGAACTCCTCGACCGCTCGTTCCACGAGTTGGCGGCACTGGTCCTCCTCGCGGATGTCGCATTCGACAGCGACTGCTTTGCGCCCTGCCTGTTCGACCAGACCGGCGGTCTCGGCGGCGTCTTCCGTCTCTTGGGGAAGGTGGGTGAACAGGACGTCCGCTCCCTCGCGGGCGTAGGCGAGCGCCACCGCCCGTCCGATGCCGGAGTCGCCTCCCGTCAGCAGTGCCTTGCGGTCTTTCAGCAGGCCGGAGCCCTCGTAGGAGTCCTCGCCGTGATCGGGCGGGGGATCCATGGGGCCCGTCCATCCAGGATGCTCCTGATCCTGTTGCGGGAAGTCGGGGCGGGGGTGCTTGTCGACCGGGTTGTCAGGCATGAGGACGTCTCCTGAACGGGTGTGTGGTCAGCCGAGACGGCAGATATCGAGGGCGCCACGGGCATCGCTCGCTCCTGGCTGTGACCGGCACTGCGGCGATCTTGGATTCGAGCTTCGGTCGAGTACCCCTGTGCACCCGCCGCATGCGCATCACGGCTCCCCGGCCTGCTGGGCTGCCGGGCACCTCGGCGGCCGGACAGACCTGTTGTTCGCCCTGCTGGCACGCCGTACGGGATCCCGGCAGCCGGTCGGGGCGCCCCTCCCCCGGAGCCGACGGGTGCCCCGGAAGGCGACGAAGACGCTGCCGCGCCGGGCCGACGCGCCTTCACTTGCGCTCCTCCTTCCTGGGAAACACGTACTCGTCCAGGACCAGACCGACGGCGACAGCCGCGGGGATGGCGACGAGGGCGCCGATGATGCCGAGGAGCGCCCCGCCGACCAGCACCGCGAGGACGGTGACCAGTGGATGGACGTCGACCGCGAACTTCATGGCCCTCGGCACGATGAGGTAGTCCTCGGCGATCCTGAAGACGACGTAGAAGGCCGCGGTCGCGATCGCGATGGGCAGGGACACGGACAGCGCGACGAGGCTGACGGCGATACCGGCGAGAGTGGAGCCGACGATCGGGATCAGGTCCATCAGGGCGGTGAAGATGCCCAGGGCGGCGGCGTAGGGGACGCCGGTGGCCGCGCACCAGGCGAAGGTCGCCACGCCGGCGATCCCGGAGGTGACGAGGTTGCCGAGCATGAACTTCCCTATCCTGTTCATGATCTCTTCGGCCATGCCCTCGACGCGTTCGCGCCGGCCGACGGCCACAAAGCGGTAGCAGAACTGTTTGATGGCCGGCAGGGCCGCCATGCAGTAGAGGGTCACCGTGATCACGATCGCCGTGGACGTGAGGGTGCTCAGGACCATCTGGCCCGCGCCCAGGACACCCCCGGCCAGGCCGGTCGCTCCGCCTCCCGAGCCGATCTGCTGCTTCGCCCTTTCGACCAGGTGGTAGCGGTCCTCCAGACGGCCGATCGCCGACTGGTGGTCGTGGACCTGCTGCAACCAGCCGGGCACCGCGTCGACCACTGCGGATATCTCCTTGGTCACCGGCGGAATGACCAGGGCCAGGAACCCGCCGAGTACCACGATGAACCCCGTCAGCACGATCGCGACGGCCCAGCCGCGCCGCAGGCCGCGGCGTGTGAACCCCGCGACGAGCGGTTCCAGACTGATGGCGATGAACACGGCCAGCAGCAGCAAGGTGAGCATCGAGCTGACTCGCAGTACGGTCTGGACAGCGAGCCACGCCAGACTCGCCCCCAGGCCCAGACCGAACCCGACCGTCACCCACGACCGTCCGCGCCCGTCGCGTGGATGTCGACGCGGCGGCTCCGGAGGCGCCTTCCCCCACGTCTCGACGACGTCCGCCGGGCCGGAGCCGAAGCCGTGTACGCCCGTCCCTTCCACCGCACGGTGCTCCTGCCGAACGGACTCGGGCTCGGGCCCGGACTGCGCAGACATCGCGACGCCTCTCCTCGACTGCCTCGACGGGCGTGGCGCGTGCCGGTCTGGACACGACTGAACGCCTTTCGCCCTGTGCCGTCGCCCACGAGCGGTTCGTCCCAGACGAGTTGCGGCACGGATCCGGGTACCCACGGACTCCGCTCGTACCGCGTCCGAGCCCCGCTCAGCGCGTCGTGAGCCAACCAGGACACGCGCGTGGTGAACGCTTGGCCGACATCCGATCTCTTGAAGCGGGAGCCGTACACCGTGACCGATCTCGATCCCTTCACCGGCCTGCTCGACTACCCCATGTACGTCGTGACCGCGGAGGCCGACGGGGAGAGAGCCGGCTGCCTGGTCGGATTCGCCTCGCAGTGCTCGATCCAGCCCGCCCGGTTCATGGTCTGGCTGTCCAGAGCGAACCGGACGTACCGGGTGGCCAAGCACGCCGAACGGCTCGCGGTCCATCTGCTCCGCCGCGACCAGCACCGGCTGGCACTGCTCTTCGGCGGCGAGACCGGCGACCGTACGGACAAGTTCACCGACGTCCCCTGGCACCCGGGACCAGGCGGATCACCGATCCTCGACGAGGCCCCCGCCTGGTTCGTCGGCCGCGTGGAGAGCCGGATCGACGGCGGCGACCACGTCGGTTTCCTGCTCGCTCCGGAGGCGGCACAAGATCTCGCGGGCGGCCACGCCACTCTGCTGACGCTGGACGACACCCATGACATCACCCCGGGGCACCCGGCGAACTGAGAGGCGCCTCTTCCCGGGCCACCGCAGTCGCCTGCGCCGCATCACCGCTCCCAGACCCACCACCACCGCTCCCGTCGCGGCGGCCGACACAAGCCCGCGGTGTCGCGCGAGTGCCGCCTGGGCCGAGCGGGGGTGGGACGTCTCGTCGAAGGAGCCGTGTGCTCCGTAGTCGTGTTCCGGGGCTTCGTCCGCGGGGTGCCAGAGGTTGGTCGAGCGAGTCCCGGGTTCGCTGCCGTCTGTCTGTTGCGACGCGTAGCCGGTGCGCGCGAGGTAGCGGTCCAGCAGGGCGGGGGCCAGTTTGTTCGCGAGGATCGTCGCGGCGGTGGACGCGCCTACGTAGTACTGCTTGCGGCGCGGATGGTCCGCTGCGTTGACGACGGCCCTGGCGGCTGGCGTCGGCCTGGAGGTAGCCCACGGCTCCGGCGCCGAGCATGTGCCCGAAGTAGGCGAGGGTGTAGCCGTATTCGCCCGCGGTCACCTCGGGTGCGACGGCTGCCCGGACCTGCGCCAGCCCGGCCAGGTCGTCGGAGGAGACGGGTTCCTCGAACCATGCCACGCCGTGCTCGTCGAGGTGGCGGGCCACGCGGATCGCCTGCTTCTGGCCGTACGCGCCATTGGCGTCGACGTAGAGCTCCACCGCGTCGCCGATGCTGCGCGACCCGCTCGCGGTCCCGCTGCTCGGCCCGCCCCCAGGACTCCCCGATCTTGATCTTCACCCGCGGGATTCCCTGTTCTTCGACCCAGCCGCGCAGTTGACGACCCAGCTCGTGCTGGTCGTACGTCGTGAAGCCGCCGCTGCCGTACACCGGCACGTGGGTGCGGCTCCCGCCGAGCAGCCGTACCAGAGGCAGGTCGAGGAGGCGGGCCTTGAGATCCCACAGGGCGTAGGTGTATCCGAGTCCTGTGGCGCCGCCGCCGCTGACCTGGAGCACGATCATCATGGTCGAGTCCCAGGCCAGCGTGCCGTCGCCCTCCGGGGTGTCGGTGGGGACGGTGTAGACGGCGGTCTCGGCCCGGTCCACGAACGGTTCGCCGTCGACGGCGGTGTGCAGCAACTCACCGTCCCCAGCGGCGCCCAAGAGGTGGTCGGCGGCGATGCGCGGGGTCATCACTCCTCCGGCTTGTCCTGGCGGTGCTTGCCGCCGGGGAGCATTTCCTGCACCTTCGCCTTCAGCCCCTGCCGGATCATGCCGGTCCGGTCGCTGTCGCCCTTGATGACGGCGGAGGCCGCGGCCTCGATCTGGTCGAGGTCGGCGTGCGGCGGGATCGGCGGTACGGCGGGGTCGGTGCGGAAGTCGATGACGAACGGCCGGTCGGCGCCGAGCGCCCGCCGCCAGGCGTCCTCCACGTCTCCCGGCTTCTCCACCCGTAGCCCGCCGAGGCCGATCGAGCGGGCGAAGTCGGCGTACGGAACGTCCGGGAGCGCCTGTGAGGGCAGGAACTGCGGGGCGCCGGACATGGCGCGCATCTCCCAGGTGACCTGGTTGAGATCCTGGTTGTTGAGGACGGCGATGATCAGCCGCGGGTCCTCCCACTCGGGCCAGTACTTGGCGGCGGTGATGAGTTCGGCCATGCCGTTCATCTGCATGGCTCCGTCGCCCACGATCGCCAGCGCCGGACGCTCGGGATGGGCGAACTTCGCGCCGATGACGTACGGAACCCCCGGCCCCATGGTCGCGAGGGTGCCGGACAGGGAACCACGCATGGCGCCGCGCATCCGCAGGTGCCGTGCGTACCAGTTGGCGGCGGAGCCGGAGTCGGCGGCCAGGATCACGTCGTCCGGCAGGAGTGCGTCGAGCGCGTGCACCACGTACTCGGGGTTGATGGGGTCCGCGTCCACGGCCGCGCGCCGCTCCATGACCTCCCACCAGCGGGCCGTGTCCTTCTCGATCTTCTTGCGCCACTTGCCGTGCTGCTTCCGCTTCAGCTGCGGCAGGAGGGCCTTGAGCGTCTGCTTCGCGTCACCGACGAGGTTGACCTCGAAGGGGTAGCGCAGCCCGATCATGAACGGGTCGATGTCGATCTGCACGGCACGGGCCTGGCCGAACCCGGGCAGGAACTGCGTGTACGGGAAGCTGGAGCCGACGACGAGCAGGGTGTCGCAGTCCTGCATCAACTCGTAGGAAGGGCGCGTGCCGAGCAGCCCGATCGATCCGGTCACATACGGCAGATCGTCCGGCAGCGCGTCCTTGCCGAGCAGCGCCTTGGCCACCCCGGCGCCGAGCACGTCGGCGATCTCCTCCACCTCGGCCCTGGCACCGCGCGCACCCTGCCCGATCAGGATCGCGACCTTCTCGCCGGCGTCCAGGACCTCGACGGCGCGGGCGAGGTCCGCCGCGGCCGGGACCGGCGCGGAGTGCGTCAGGCCGAGGCTGGACGGCACCATCTTGAAGGCGTGGGTCGGCTCCGAGTAGGTCAGCTCCTGTACGTCGGCGGGGATGATGACCGCCGTCACGGTGCGCTTGGCGTACGCGGTGCGCATGGCCCGGTCGATGACGTTGGGCAGTTGCTCGGGGACGGTCACCATCTCGCAGTATTCGGAAGCGACGTCCTTGTAGAGGCTCAGCAGGTCGACCTCCTGCTGGTAACTTCCGCCCATGGCACTGCGGTTGGTCTGTCCGACGATGGCGACGACCGGAACGTGGTCGAGCTTCGCGTCGTAGAGACCGTTGAGGAGATGGATCGCCCCGGGGCCCGAAGTCGCCGCGCAGACGCCGACCTTGCCGGAGAACTTGGCGTAGCCGACGGCCTCGAACGCGGACATCTCCTCGTGCCGCGACTGGACGAACTTCGGCTTGTTGTCGGATCGGCCCCAAGCCGCGAGGAGGCCGTTGATTCCGTCGCCTGCGTAGGCGAAGACGTGGTCGACGTCCCAATCGCGGAGCCGCCGGAGAACGTAGTCGGACACCTTGATGGACACAGGATTTCCTCTCATCGCGCTGATGGCCGGCTGCGGAACCAGCAGGTCGCGGCCACTGCCGCTCCAAGGGCGCAGGCTGCGGCGCCCGCGGCCGGCAGACGGCCGTCACGGGCAGAGCCCTCGGGCCGGTCCGCGATTCGGCGCACACCGCGACCGCGTCAGCACCGGCGTCGATCGTGCGCGGGACCACGACCCCGATCGGGACCTGCCGGTAGTTCGAGCCATCCGTCGCGTAGGCCCCCCGGCTGCCCGCGTCGAACCGCACCTCGCCGTCCACCCGCTCGCGGAGCACCTTCTCCAGGGCACGTGTGTCCAGCACCGTCTCCGATCCACGTGCCTCGGTCACCATCGGCTCCCCTCTACGAGCGCCCGGACGCGGAGGGCCACTCGGATGCGGTAGACGGGTTCCCGGCGAACGGGGCGGCTAACGTCCGACCGGAATAGACCGGTGCCGATGCTCGGTCACCTGAAGTCCTTGCGGACCTTGGCGAACTCGGTGCGGGAGGCTTCGCGTAACCCTTCGGTCGTCCGGCTTGCGGCTGGTGACCCAGGTGTTCGATGTCCTACGACGCTGTTCCCGCGGCCGTGTTCACCAACCCGCAGCTTGCACAGGCAGGACGAAGGAACCGAGCCGGAAGCGTGCCCCTGTGTCGCCCGTACGTGGGGGGGCGATCCCCGCCGGGACCGCGTCGGCGGACTGGCCGTCCGGAGGATGCGATTCCCTATCGCCGCTCTTGGGGAGCCACGTACAGACGCAGCCGTGCCTGCCCTGCCGCGGGGCTGTCCATGCCGGCGCGCCGCCCCTCCTGGGAGCGCGTCATCGAGCCCGTACCGTCTTCGGAACCATCGGAGCGGACAGACTCGGTGTCGGGAGTCTCTGTGCCGTCGCGGGTGATCCCCGAAGCGGTGGTGTTGCCGTAGGGCAGTGAGGCGCTTTCGGTGGCATCAGGGCCGCCCCGTGAGTCGGTGCGGGCCCGTCCTCCCTGGTCAGGCTGGTTGACGACCTGCTGCCAACCTCCGTCTTCGTCCCACGCGATGCCGTAGTGCTCGTAGAGACGGTGTTCCTCGTCCACCGTGAGGAAGCCCCCGGCGTCGACGTCGACATGGGGGGCGTCTTTGACGGTGGCCTTGGCGTAGGAGACCTCCAGGTGGTCATCCACCATGGTGGCCTCGCGAGTGGGGACGAAGGACTCGCTGGTGCCGAAGAGCCCGGTCTTGATACTGACCCACTCGGGTTCGCCGGTCGCATCGTCAAGGAAGACATGCCTGGTGTCGCCGATCTTGTTTCCGTCGACGTCGTACACCGGATGGTCCAGCACGGCGGCAATCTGCCCTTGAGTGATCATCCTGGCCTCCTGCCTCCCTCGGGCCATCTGCCGCGTAACCCTCAGAACGACATGGAAACTTATCAATACGAACAATTGCTCTCATCATGCATTTTTGCACCGCCGAGATCATCCGCACCATGACCAGCCACAAGGCGTGCCGCCCGCCTGTCATCGACGGACACGACCTCGTGAGCACGGTCTCCCTCGCGGACGCAGCCCGCTCCCTCCTGGCCAGGGCCGGGCACGAGCGATGGAAGGACCGAAGGAGCAAAACAGTGGGTCTTGGGCAAAGGATCGAACATGGATGCGCGGCGCGTCGTATGAACCAGGCTCTGCATCCTGGCTACGTCCTGCGGAGCTGATGCCCGCCCGGCCGGAAGTCGACGTCAGTCACGGCGTCGTCTCTGTTCCCTCCTCTTCCCGGGAGCCTCCTCCTCGTCGTTCGCCCCCTCCTCGTCCTCGTTCGCGTTCGCCCCTTCCTCATCCTCCGCCCCCTCCTCGTCCTCGTCCTCGTCCTCGTCCTCGTATGCGTCCTCCGCCGCTTCTTCGCCCTCGTCCTCGTCCTCGTACGCCGAGTCGGCGCCTTCCTCCGTATCGCCTTCACCCTCGGGCTCTTCACCCTCGGAATCCTCCTGCTGAGCCTCTTCCTCTTCCACGGCGTCATCGTGAGACACGACGACTTCTCCGTCACGGATTTCGCCCCGCCAGCCTTCGGGTTCCTCGTTGGTGAGGGTCACGTATCGCTGGAAGTTCTTGAAGTCCAGCCGCAAGCGGCGCCCTTGCACCCGCCAGAGGTTGCCCGTCTTCTCGAACAACCCCGACGGGTAGTACTCCACCACCAGCACGATCCGGGTCAGGGTGGGCGCCAACTCGTGGAAGCTGACCGCGCCCCGGGTGCTCCCCTTGGCTCCTTCGGAGGTCCACACGATGCGGTCGTCAGGAATCTGTTCCTGGACGGTCGCCTTGAAGCTGCGCGACGAAGGGCCGACTTTCACCTTCCAGTCGCTCCCGCCCTCATCGTCCTTGGAGACGTCGCGAACGCCCTTGGCGAAGCTGCTGAATTTGTCGTACTGCGTCCAGTAGTCATAGGTGTCCCGGAGCGGCACTCCGACATCGAGAACCTCGATGATGTTCATGACCTTGCCGCCGCTGGCCTTCCGCTTCCCTTTGCCGCCCCCGAAAGCGCTCTTGGCCTTCTCCACGACGTTGTCCTTGACACCCTTGGCCTTCTCCGACACGAAGGCCTTCAGCGGTGAGTCGCCCTGGAGCATGCGGGACCCGATGGCGGGGAGCGAGCCACTCTCGGCCGAATCGCTGAGCTGCCCGGCGACGTCCGTCAGTTTGTCGCCGGCTTTCTCCGCAAGGTTCTCCACCTGCGCGGACACGAACTTGGACAGCTCTCCGCGAAGGCGGTCCACGCCCGACGTCTCCTCCGCCGGTTCGTCCTTTTCCGTCTTGGTCATCGCCGCCTACCTCCCACGACCGGCGCGCTTGGATGCTGCTCGCTTGGAAGACGACGTCTTCTTCGCGGCGGTCTTCTTGGCCGGAGCAGTCTTCTTCGCGGCGGTCTTCTTACCGGGCGCCGTCTTCCTCGCCGGTGCAGTCTTCTTGGCCGCCCGAGGCTTCTCCCTGCCGGCGGGAGCAGCCTTCTCGCGTGCCGCCGGCGTCCCGCGGGACCGATCCGATCGCGAACCGCGAGGCCTCCGCGGCTTCGCTTCTGGCTCGTCTTCCGGTTCCTCTTCTGGGGATTCGCCTTCCGGCTCTTCCTCTTCCTCTTCCTCTCCCTCTTCCTCGGGCTGATCCTCGGCCTGGTCTTCCTCGTACTCGGCCTCCGGCTCTTCTTCCTCAGGCTCTTCTTCCTCCGGCTCTTCTTCCTCTTCCTCGTACTCCGCGTCCACGCCCTCGTCCTCCGGCGCGCGCTCCTCCTCGCCCTCCTCCTGATCCGCCTTCTCCAGGAGTCGGGACGTGCGGTCGCTGAGGGTGTCGGCCAGCACGCTCATGCCCCGGTTGGCGGCGGCGCTCATGGCCTTGCGGCCCGCCTCCAGCACTTCCCCGCGCAACTGCTCCTGCAACTCGGCGACCTGCGGAACCTCCCCCAACCTGCGCATTCCCTCGGCGGCGAGCTGGCGAGGTTCGAGACCGAATCGCCGGCCAGCCAGATAGGTCGCAATGGACAGGGCCATCCGGCCCTTCTTGGTGCGGCCCAGCACGTAGCCACCCACTACCGCAGCCGCGAGAACCGCCTTTTCCTTGTCATCCATGACTGTGTCACCTTCGATCACTCGGGGCGCGAAACAGGCCCGTGCGACATACAGCCGATCGAGCAGCCGCTCCCCTCTCGTTCGAACTCCTCCAGGCCGATCTCTCCGTCTTTCAAGTCCCGGGTTCAGCAGAGTCAGATGGGCCTACAGCACTCCCGGGTCGTGCAGCCGCGTCCGTTCGTTGCCGCGTCCGCTCGTTCGGGACATATCGCCGCACTGGGCAGTGACCGTTTCGAGACGGACTCGACCCCGATCAGCACAAAGAGATCCGCTCGCAGGCAATACGCATGCCGCACCCCTGCGTGGATGTTCGACGGAACGCCGTTTGCCCCGGGCGCAGTTGGACCCCCGCCAGTCAGCCGACGCTCTGATGCGCCGACAACTCGCCGGCGATGGCGTCCTCTTGCTGCTCGTACTGGGAGAGTGCCAGGCCAAGACCGAAGAAGGTGGGGGCCCATTCGCCGATGTAGATTCCCCAGCGGTCGGCCCGGGCGATGTCGATGCCGGGCTCTATCTTCAAGGAGCCCGCCCAGGCGACGACGGTGAGGCCTATGGATGCCATGGCGGCCAGGTACGCATGTTCGCTGCGGATACCCATGTCATGCATCTTCTTGATGATCACGATGCGCTCCGTTCACTAGTCCTTTGACGGACTACCCGGACCACCTAGCCCTATTCACACCATTAGCAACAAATGTCCACTTGCGCCTAGTTCGCGGGCCGGCACACTGCGAGCTCGTCGCGACGCTCTCAGAACTCGATGACCGGCAGTTCGACCCACCTCGTCCAAGCACACCTGGTGCACCCATGATCAGCGAGCGGTGGGGACTCCGCAGGCCGACAGTGTCAGCACGCAGCGCCCGGATGCCGGATCGGCTCCGCTGAAGGGCCCGCCCTCCGAGAGGGCGGGCCCTTCAGCGGAGCCGATCCGTGCTTCAGCGCTTGCCGTGCTTGCCGTGCTTGCCGCGCATGGAGTCCTTGGCGTCGTCCAGGGCTTCCTTCACCTCGCCCTCCGCCTGGTCCATCTTCCCCTCGGCTTTCATCCGGTCGTTGCCGGTGGCCTTACCGACCGTTTCCTTCATCTTGCCCTTGGCCTTGTCCATGCCGCCCTTGCCAGCCATGTCCTGCTCCTTGCATAGGAAAATCAGTGACAGTGACAAACTAGAACGGAAATATGCATATCGCTCGGCAGACGTTGCACTCACAGCCGACTGCGTGGATCCGCCCCCGCCCCCTTATGGCGGAGGGTCCGGGACCAGCTTGTGTCTGCCGACCGCGGCGCCGGGTCCACCGCTGCGAGACGTCCAGAGGGCCGCCCGACGCGGTCACGACTCGAGGGATGAACGTTGTCGCTGTTCGTTCTCGCGTCTTTCGCGGGTGTGGCGGCTGATGTGGATGACGCGGTCGGCCTGGGCCGGGTGATCCGCGCACAGGTGTGGGCCTGCATCGGAGAGGGGGCCAAGAAGTTGGGCCGGGTCGCTGTCACCGAGGGCGGCATGGAGAGCGGTGATGGCGCTCGTCGCGGTGTCGGGGGAGATCCGTCAGGGCGGTGACGGTCCCGGCGAGCCGGCGGAGTGCGGCGGCGTGGTCGTGGGCCCAGGCAGCTACGGAGCGGTCTGCCGCGCGCCGACCGCGAGTGGCCTGCACCCGCTGTTCCTTGATGGCGCCCGCCTCACCGGACGCACGCGCAGGTAGGGGCGTTCGGCGGCCTGGCGCCTGGAGACACCGAGCGGGTGGGCCAGATCGGCCCAGCTCGCGCCCGCCTGCCGCGCCGCTTCGATCAGTCCCGGCTCCCAGCCTGCCAGTTGTTCACGAACCTGCCGCGGGAGGAGCAGCGCCACGAGGGCACCTTGGGGATCGTCGGATGGGGCGGTCCTTGCGGACTGTGCGGCCTGTAGGGCCTGTGCGAGGGCCTCGAGCGCCGTGACCGTCGCCGCGAACGCGACCGACGCCGGAAGTTTGCCGCTCACTCTCCCCATCCTCTTCAACATCGTCATCTCCTGGATGACGTTTCACTTGTCGTCGTTCAGATGACATGTTACAACGGTGTCAGGTGAAGCGCATTGGCAGCGACTGCCTGAACTCATCTGGAGGTGTATCCCGTGTTGATGCGCACTGACCCGTTCCGGGAACTCGACCGGCTGGCCCAGCATCTGATGGGTCCGGGAACGTGGTCCCGCCCGTCCACGATGCCGATGGACGCCTACCGGGACGGCGACCAGTACGTCATCGCCTTCGACCTGCCGGGCATCGACCCCGACGCCCTCGACATCGACGTCGAGCGGAACATGCTCACCGTGAAGGCGGAGCGCCGCCCGCTGCCGCGCTCGGAGAGCGCCCAGACGGAACTGGCCGAGCGGCCTCTTGGTGCCTTCTCCCGCCAGCTCGTCCTGGCCGACACCCTCGACACCGAGCGCATCTCCGCGGATTACGAGGCCGGCGTCCTGACCCTCCGCATCCCGATCGCGGAGCGGGCCAAGCCCCGCAAGATCAGCGTGCGCGGCACCGGCGAACGCAAGGTACTCGACAGCTGATCCGCCGGTCACACGTCCGCCGGCCGGGCCCAGGACGGTTCGCCCGCAATCCCGCCTGGGCCCCGGCGGCACCGGCCCCCTCACTCCACGCCGGACAACCGACCTCCGCGAAGGACACGGTTCGCACGGAACAGCCGCTCTCCCGCAGGAAGACGGTCACGCAAGGAAAGCCGAAGCCCTCATGACTCTTCTCTCTCCCCCCGCGCCCCCTCCCTCAACGGCAACCGCCGCCTTTGACCAGCTGCTGGAAAAGGTGCGCTACGACGGCGCGTACCCCACCCGCCGCCACGCAGAAGGCGTCGTACGCCGAGTACTCGAAGCCCTCGGCCGCCAGTTGACAGGCATCGAGCGGATGGAACTCGCCGCTCGCCTCCCTCAGGAAGCAGCCTGCCACTTCTCCTCGCAGCCCCCTACGAGCAGCCCGCTGACCGGCTGGGGCTTCGTGAAGGACCTCGCTGAGAGAACCGGAGGCACCCCGGCGACGACCCGTTGGGACACCGGATCGGTCCTCGGCGCCGTGGGTCGCATCGCCGGTGACGACCTGACCGCCCGGATCATCGGACAGCTCCCCGACGGCTACGCCCTGCTGTTCGGACGGGCCCAGCTCATCCGGGCCGCCTGACCGTCCGGTGCCGGCACCCAGAACGCAGCGCACATGTCCGCGGTCGCTGCGTCGTGACCGCAGTTGCCACCGTTCGGCCGCAGCGGGAGCACGTCGAACCCATGACACGCGCCTTCTTGGCCGCAGTGCCGTCGCGGGCTGATGACGTAGCCCCTCTGTTCATCCGTCGTGAAAGCGGAGCCGGCACCGGCAGCGCAAATCCCGGCAGCCGACGGGCTGCCGGGATCAGAAGTGCTCAGCGCCTACTTGGGCCGGATGGCGTCCTTGGCCTTCTCCTTGGCCGCGCGCAGGTCGCCCTTGGACTCCTCGGCGCGTCCCTCGGTCTTCAGGGACTCGTTGCCCGCCGCACCGCCGACGACCTTCTTGATCTTGCCTTCGGCCTGCTCGCCCTTGGCCTGAGCCTTCTCGTCCGCAGCCACAACCACTCACCCCTGCCTCATTCGGAACTCAATTACGCCCTCCGTGTCACCCCGGATCTGCATCCTCAAACCAACCCGAGGACTGCCCCGCATTCGCAGCCGTGGACCGTCTAAGTAATACATAAAATCCGCAGGAATGGAGATCGATCCGCAGGGCACACGACGGTCCGGAGGTTGATAACTATGGTTCCCGTTCTTCTTGTTCTTCTGCTCGCCCTGATCCTCTTCGGTGCCGGTTTCGCACTGAAGGCACTGTGGTGGATCGCCGTGATCGTGCTGATCGTGTGGGTCCTCGGCTTCGTGATCCGTCCGACAGCAAGCGGCGGCCGGCGTGGCCGCTGGTACCGCTGGTAGACGGCCTGAACAGCACATCGTCATGGGGTGGGGCCCGACGCTACGGCGTCGGGCCCCACCCCATGTCCCGTCCCAGCGATTGCAGGATGAAAGTGGCGAATCTTCCGGTTCGAGGTAGCTGGAAGCCATGGCCGGAGGCTGGTGTGACGCCAGGAACCATGACCCTCCAGCACGACGTCTTCGGCTGTTCACTCTTTCCGCAGCGCGTATGTATAGGCGCAAGAAGCCTGGGAACCCGAACTCCCGGAAGCGTCAGCAACGATGACGCTCGGTCTCAACGAGTCCGCAGTTCGACTGTGGGCGGCATTCGATTGATTCCTTGAGGAGGGATTTTATGCGTGACAACATCTGGGGCTACCAGCCGACCACCGGCTACACCGCGGGCACCGACCTGACCGGCTACAAGGTCGAGGCGACCGACGGCAGTATCGGGAAGGTCGACAAGCACTCGGACGACGTCGGCTCCTCCTACCTCGTCGTCGACACCGGCGTGTGGATCTTCGGCAAGCACGTTCTCCTCCCGGCCGGCACCGTGCAGTCGGTCGACCAGGCCGAGCGGAAGATCTACGTCGCGCTCACCAAGGACCAGATCAAGGACTCTCCCGAGTTCGACAAGGACAAGCACACCGGTGACGCCGGCTATCACGAGCAGGTCGGTAGCTACTACCAGAACCGGCGCAGCATCTGACATCAGCGCCCTGGCGCAAGCCAGGGGGCCGGCCGGGAGTGTCTTCGGCCGGCCCCCTTTCGCGTACGCGCGGGTGCGAGGAAGTCCAAGGCGCCAGTCCGCTCAGGCCGGGGCCGCTGGATCCGCCGACTGGGAAGCGCGGCGGTGTTCGTCGTTGATGCGCTGGGCTTCTTCGAGTTGGTCTTCGAGGATGACGATGCGGCAGGCGGCTTCGATCGGCATGCCCTGGTCGACGAGTTCCCGGGCGCGGGCCGCGATGCGCAGCTGGTAGCGGGAGTAGCGGCGGTGGCCGCCCGCGGAGCGGAGCGGGGTGATCAGGCGGGCTTCGCCGATCGCGCGGAGGAAGCCCTGGGTGGTGCCGAGGAGTTCGGCGGCCCGGCCCATCGTGTAAGCGGGATAGTCGTCATCGTCCTGAGGAAGCGTCGCTCTTCGGCAGCCAGCCCCGTCGCCCGTCCTGCGACAACTGCTCCGGCTGAGAACCCCACTGCCGAACGTCCCGGTGCGCGCGCCCGCAGCCGACACCTTCACCGAAGTACCACGCACTGACTTCACTGCCGAGTACCGCGAACTGCACCAACGGGTAATGCACTTGCCTCAACTGCGGTCCCGCTCGCGGCGGCCCCTGATCACTGCGGGCCACCCGGTCCGGTCGTCAGCCCCGTCGCCGTCCTGCACGAGCCCTGGCTTCGCGACTCCACCACCGCACCGTCCTGCACTGCCACTACCTGCACCACTGCCCGACAGTTCGTGTCTGCCGGGCCCTGCTGACACGGCTCTCACCCGCACGCGTCCCAGAGCCGAGTCAACCCTCTTTCGGTCCGAGCGGCGGTGCATCACCCAGTCGGCGACGGTCGGGACGAACCACAGCGGCAGGACGCCGTAGAGCAGGAACCTGCGGTTGGCGTTCTCCACGTCGTCCGCCCCGGGCGGAATGCGAAGCGTGGGCCCGGAGCGCCAGCGCTGCCAGCGGGTGAGCGTCGAACGGCGACCCATACGCATGACTTCCTTTCCTCAACGACAGGGCGGCCTCTCGGCCCGGATAGTGGGTCTCAGGCCTCACCCTCCGTTGCCTTTCCTGCGCCCGCGGCCTGGGGTGCCGTGGGCCGGTGCCTGGGGCGCAGGATGCCGTCGCGGCGACCGGCAGACGGTTCGCCGGCGTCGCACTGGAAACTGGCCGTACTGGCCGTTCCGATGGCTGCGGGCTTGGGAAGTGCAGAAGCCGGTCGGCGTTCGGCTCGGAGTCTCGTGGCGGCCGGGGAGTTTGTGACGGGTGTGGCGGCCGCCTTGGCCAGGTAGGAGCGGGCGGTGTCGAGGGCGTCTGTGACTTCGCGGGTTCCGGTGGACACGCACGGGGTGTAGGCGAGGTCCCGCCGGCGCTGGCTGGGGGGCGTCGCGCCGTCGGGCGATTCCTCGGCGAGGAGCGACTCGTATTCCGCGACCAGCCGGTACAGAGTGACGGGGAGGGGCATCAACATCGGTGCGACTCCTTGGGGCTGAGGCCTTCTGGTGTTGTGGGAACCGTCATGACAGCGTGCATGGGGCTTGAGGAAGCGGCCACCCGGCCCTGGGAGTGGAGCAGTCCTCACGCCGCGGAGGCGCTGCCGGAGCGGCTGCGGCACTCGCACTCTCCCAGCACCTCACTGCGTACATGGGCGCAGCTGCGGGTGATGAGCCGCGAGATGTGCATCTGGGAGTACCCCAGCTGATCGGCTATGCGGCTTTGTGTCATGTCCTGGAAGAAGCGCATGTAGAGGACGGTCCGCTCACGTTCGGGGAGCCTGCACAACGCCTTCCTGGCCGCCTCGCGGTCGACGATGACGTCGTAGGAGGGGTCGGTGACGCCCAGGATGTCGGCGAGGCTGTACGCGTCGTCGTCGGTGGCCAGTGCGGCGTCCAGTGAGAGGGTGCTGTAGCTCTCCAGCGCTTCCAGGCCCGTGGCGACCTCGTCCTCGGTGAGGCCGGTGCGGGCGGCGATGTCGGCGGGGGTGGGCTGGGGGCTGCCGGGGCGTTGGGTGAGCTCGCGGCGTGCCAGACGGACCTGGTTGCGCAGCTCCTGCACCCGGCGGGGCACCCGCAGGGCCCACGTGCGGTCCCGGAAGTGCCGTTTCACCTCGCCGGTGATGGTCGGCACGGCGTAACTCTCGAAGGCCCCCCGGCCGGGCTCGAAGCGGTCGACGGCCTTGACCAGCCCGAGTGCTGCCACCTGGCGCAGGTCTTCCATGGCTTCACCGCGATCACGGAACCGGCCGGCGATACGGTGCGCCATGGGCAGCCAGGCCCTCACGAGCTCATCGCGCACGGCATCCCGTTCCGGCCCCTCGCCCAGTTCCGCCAGCCGCTCGAAGAGCGCGGCAGTCTGGGGGGAGTCGTCGCGGGTTCGGCGCGCGCTCCCGGTGAGAAGGGAGACAGAGGTGCTGTCGACCTGCGAACAGTCTGGGTTCATATCAGTGAGCACAAGGATCGCTCCTGAACGCGGGGTTCAGGACGGGCCCCGGAGCCAGATACCGAGCGCGGCCTGAACCGTGTCTGTCAGAGGTTCGCCGCGCGGGAGGTCTGCCCTGCCCGCCGAAGGAAACCGCAGCAGGCAGGGAGAACGGAATCCCCGCGGGGCGTGCGCCTTCGGTCCGAAGCACGAATTCTCGTGTGCCCCCCAGCCATGACCGTAAACAC
The DNA here is from genome assembly GCF_036139655.1 of Streptomyces sp. NBC_00328. Lineage (NCBI taxonomy): Bacteria > Bacillati > Actinomycetota > Actinomycetes > Kitasatosporales > Streptomycetaceae > Streptomyces > Streptomyces sp. NBC_00328. Next base: position 8,126,266 of record NZ_CP108013.1, on the reverse strand, counting down.
CGCCTTCCCGACTGCGCGCTACATCCTCCACCCCACCCCGTCCGGCCCGGAAAGCCCGTTCCCATGCCTCCCTGGAGCGGGCCAGAGGCCGGCCCACCACCGAGGAACACCGGGCGGGGCGGGATCATCCGGAGCGGACGCATGCGGCCGGGTCGGGGCGGTCTTCTTGACCCGACGGACCTGGTCGCCCACGGCCGGATACGGATAGGCCTCCTCGGCCCTGTCCTCCCCCGGTTCGGCCTCCGATGCTCCCCACACATATCCCGCTCGGGTCACAACAAACCGGGCACCTGGCCCCCACAGCCAGTCCAGCTGGTGCGCACCGACACCCGGCCGCTCAGAGCGGTCTCCGGCCACGGAACGGACCCGCAGGCCGCTGCACAAGCGGAATGGTCGCCCCCGCGGATCTCACCGAGCATGCCGGTGACGGCTCAGGGCAGGCACCGAGCGCAGCGGTTGGACGGTTTCCCCGGCACAAGTGGCCGAACCAGGGAAACCTGAGCCGAGCCAGTCCCCAACAGGGAAGGCCACCTGGTCGACCTGGGCCCCTGAGTACCCCTCTTGCACTCCGATTAACAGCAGTCCCGTTAGGAACGGCGGGTACGCCAGCAGTCAGTCGAGTCTCGTTGCGTTGCAGGAAATCCGGGGATCCGGGCACCGTCCTCGCACGGCCGGCGCAGAATTGCACTAGAGGTGCGGTCCGCCGAGCAGCCACCGGTGTCAATCCCCTCGAACCGTGGAGACCTCATCACGTCAGGCCTGTGGCACTCTCCCCTCTCCTCCGCCCTCTGGACCATGGAAGGCGAGTACCACGGGCTTTCGGGAGTCAACCGGTCGGCGATTGAGGGAAGTTGCTGCCACAGGGGTGCACAGCTGCAGGCAGATTCCCCGGCCAGAGCCGCGGAAAATCACCACCATCCAGCCTCCGGCTAGACTCCTCCGAGATCGTCAAGAGATGACGGGGAGAGCGGATCATGGCGCAGAGCCGCGCTGACGCTCGGACACGGCACCCTCGTCATGAACGACGAGGTGAGGCGAGACTTCCCGGAGTACTGGCCACCCTCGCCGCCATCACCCTCTACCTCGCATTGCCGCAGCAGCTGCTCATCGCACCCCGATACGTGCTGCCCACTCTTGAGGTCCTGCTCCTCATTCCGCTCATCGCGATCAACCCCAGGCGGCTGACCCGTCAGACCAGAATGTTCCGCATCCTGTCGCTGACCCTCGTCGCCGTCATCGCTGCGAGCAACCTCGTCGCGCTCGCCATCCTGATCGACGAATTGGTGCACGCAGGAGTGAAGGACGGACGCGAGCTCCTGGTGGCCGCCCTACAGGTCTGGCTCACCAACATCATCGTCTTCGGTCTCGCGTTCTGGGAACTGGACCGAGGCGGCCCCGTCAGCCGCACCCAGGCACCGCGCGCCGAGCTCCCGCTGGCGGATTTCCGCTTCTCCCAGGACGAGAACGACGACGCTGTCGAGGAAGTCGCCGACGGCGCCAGCGGCTCCTCCGACTGGGTCCCCACCCTGGTCGACTACCTCTACGTGTCCGTCACGAACTCAACGGCCTTCAGCCCGACGGACACCATGCCGCTCACCACCCGCGCCAAACTCATGATGAGCATCGAAAGCATCTCCGCCCTCCTTACCTCGCTCCTCGTCATCGCCCGCGCCGTGAGCATCCTGCACTGACATCCGGACAGCCCCTCACTCGCCGGTGCCTGTGCCCCTCGTCCTGCGCGCCCGAAGGCCTGCAGGAATCACGAGCTGCCGCCCGGACGAGCGATCACGACTTCGCCGGAAGACATCGCGCCGTCTGCGCCCGACGGTCGGTCCCGGCCTGCAGGCGCTGAGCGTTGCGTCGGTTCACTGCCGTGCTCGCGTCGGCCGCCACCCGCCGCTGCCGTCCGTGCCAACCACACGGCCTCGTTTCAGTGACAAAAGCCAGGGAACCCGCCCAAATGAGAACATACGGCGCACCCGTGAGGGGGTTCGACCCCATGTCAACAGGGACACTTCTGGCAATCGTCATTCCCGTCGTGGTGGTGATCGCCTTGGCGGCCGTCGCGGTTTCGCTCCTCATGCGCCGCCGGAAACTGCGCGAGCGCTTCGGCCCGGAGTACGCGCGCACGATGGAGGACGCCGACAGCCGCACGGCCGGAGAGCGCGAACTCAGAGCCCGCGAGAAGCGGCACGACGCGCTGGACATCAAGCCGCTGGACAGCGGTGTCAGGGAGCGGTACACGCGGGACTGGACCAGCGTGCAGGACGAGTTCGTGGACCGCCCGGAGGACGCCGTGCACGACGCGGACCAACTGGTGACCTCCCTGATGCACGAACGCGGCTACCCCACCCAGGACTTCGAGCAACAGCTCAAGGACCTCTCGGTCGAGCACGGCCGCACGCTCGAGCACTATCGGTCCGCCCACGACGTCGACGTCCTCAGCACCCGCCACGAGGCGACCACAGAACAGCTGCGGGGGGCGATGGTGCACTACCGCTCCCTGTTCGACGAACTGCTCGCCGACGGCGGGCAATCCCGCCATGCACCGGCCTGAACAGCTCAACGAACGGGCCGCCACCCCGGCGTCCGGGACCGGAGGAGACATGCAACGCGAAGACACACCTGGCACCGCCACCGCGAGCGGCCTGTCCACCGACGACCTCGCCCAGCCCCGCGACCGGTCCACACAAGAGGCCCCAGCCGGCACGCAGGAGCAGACCGATGTTCCCACTTTCCCCGGCGAGAGCACGGACACGCCGGGCCGACCCGTTGAAGACAGGACCGCGGAGGCCGACGTCAGCACCCAGAGCTCGGGCCAGGGCGCCCAAGCCGAGGAGGACGTCCCCCAGCTACTCAGCGCTGAGGACGAAGAAGGGTTCCGCACCCGCTGGCAGGAAGTACAGAACAGATTCGTCGACGACCCGCGCGACGCCGTGCACACCGCCGACGCCCTCGTCGCCGACGTGATGCAAAGGCTGGCCGCCACATTCGCCGACCACAAACAGGAACTGGAAGGACAGTGGAACCGAGGCGAACAGGCGAACACCGAAGACCTGCGCCTGGCACTGCGACACTACCGTTCGTTCTTCAACCGCCTGCTGGTCACCTGACACAACGCCGCACCGCAGCGGCTGACCTGGGCTGCGCCCCTCTGATCGCGGAACCCACCTGTCTTCGGGGGATCGGGCGGGCGTGGGTCGGCTCGGCTGCGGACATCGGCAGCACCACCGGGCACCGCACCGGCGCCTGGGCCATCTCGGCCCCGAGACCCAGGCGGCTCGGGGCACGACCGCCGTACGGCCGGCCAGGGGACTCCCAACGGACATGGCTCCTCCGCATAGAACAGCCTGGCGCCCTGGCCAGGATGCCCCTGGTCACGGCGGGCTGCACTCCGATAGCTGACCGACGGCACCGGAATTCGTCCCCGAGCGGGAGTGTCTGCCCGGGCCTAGCGTGGAAACGCGCAGCAAGGGACCTGACACTCCAACGGCGGAGGAACGCATGGCCGTACGGCACCGGCTGATCAGAAAGTCTCCTCAGGACGTCTGGGAGGTGCTGTCCGACGTCGAACGGTACGGGGACTGGGTCGTGGGCCCTTCACGAGCCGAGCTGGACGAGGGACGGTGGCCCGACCTGGGGGCGGCCCTCCGCTACGAGATCAAGATCGGGCCGCTCACCCTGCACAACCGGACCGTCGTGCGCCGCAGTGAGCCGACCTCCGTCCTCGAGCTGGAGGCGGACAGCGGACCGCTGGGGACCGCGAGGATCGCGATGGAACTGCGGCCCTGGGGCGAGCACACACTGATCATCCTCGATGAACACCCCCTGCGCGGCGCCGGAGGCGCCTTGCACAACGGCCTCCTGGAGGTGGCACAGCAAATAAGGAACCGCGCCATGTTGGGCCGCCTCGCCCGGCTGTGCGAGGGGGACGAGGACCCGGCCCGCACCACTTCCGTGCGACGACGACCGATCAAGGCCTGAAACGGCACCGAGACCTGGGACAGCCGCTCGACCGGGCGCGGCCACCCGCCGAGCCGGGAGCGAGTCATGCCGGACGCTGTAGTGATCGGGGCGGGCCCCAATGGGCTGGTCGCGGCAAACCTCCTGGCCGACGCGGGCTGGAGCGTGGAAGTCCTGGAGGCCCAGGACGAGCCCGGAGGAGCGGTCCGGCACGACCGGGGGGTCGACCCCGACTTCGCCAGCGACCTCTTCAGCGCCTTCTACCCCCTCGCCGCCGCCTCCCCGGTCCTGGCCGGTCTGCATCTGGAGCGGGAGGGGCTGAGCTGGAGCCACGCCCCGAAGGTGCTCGCCCACCCTTTGCGGGACGGGCGCTGTGCCGTCCTCAGCCGTGATCTGGAGGAGACGGCCGCGAGCCTGGAGGCGTTCGCCCCCGGCGACGGGGCCGCGTGGAAGGAGCTGCGGGAGGTCTGGGAGACGTTGCGGGCCGGCATCCTCGACGCCCTCTTCACGCCGTTCCCCCCAGTCCGCGCGGGAGCCCGGCTGGCCCTGCGGCTGCGCGCGGCGGGCGGGCTGCGCATGGCCAGGACGATGGCGCTGCCGGTCCGGCGTCTGGGAGAGGAGGAGTTCCGCGGCGAGGGCGGCAGGCTTCTCCTCGCGGGCAATGCCCTGCACGCGGACCTCGCACCGGAGGCGGCCGGCAGCGGCGGCTTCGGCTGGCTCATGTCCATGCTCGGCCAGACCTACGGTTTCCCGGTTCCCACCGGCGGCTCCGGGGCGCTCACGGCTGCTCTCGTCCGTCGGCTGACGCGGCGCGGCGGGACCGTCCGCTGCGGGGAACAGGTCACCGAGGTCGTCGTCCGCGGCGGCCGCGCCGTCGGCGTCCGTACTGCGGGCGGCGAGGGGGTTCCGGCCCGCAAGGCGATCCTGGCCGATGTGTCCGCGCCCGCGCTCTACGGCTCTCTGGTCGCCGAACGGCACCTGCCCGGGCAACTGCTCACCGACCTGAAGCGCTTCCAGTGGGACTTCGCCACGTTCAAGGTCGACTGGGCGCTGAACAGCCCGGCGCCCTGGGCCTGCCCGGAGGCCGCGCAGGCGGGAACCGTGCACCTCGCAAACGGCGTGGACGGCCTCACCCGCTTCGCCGCGCAGATCGCCATGGGCCGCGTCCCCGACGAACCCTTCGCCCTCTTCGGCCAGATGACCACCACCGACCCCAGCCGTTCGCCACAGGGCACCGAGTCCGCCTGGGCCTACACGCACGTACCCCACCGCGTTCGGGGCGACGCGGGAAACGACGGGCTGACCGGCTCGTGGGATGCCCGGGAGCAGGAGACGATGGCAGATCGTGTCGAGGCGCAGGTCGAGCGCTATGCCCCCGGTTTCCGCGGCCTCATCAGGGGCCGGCGCGTCCTCGCCCCGCCCACACTGCAGAGCATGGACGCCAACCTCCACGGCGGCGCCATCAACGGCGGCACCACGGCCCTGCACCAGCAGTTCGTCCTCCGCCCCACACCCGGCGCCGGCCGCCCCGAGACACCCGTCGCCGGCCTCTACCTCGCCTCCGCCTCCGCGCACCCGGGCGGAGGAGTTCATGGCGCCCCCGGAGCCAACGCCGCCCGGGCCGCCCTGCGCCGGCACCGCGCCGGTGCCCTGGCCGGCCTGCAGAGCCGGCTGCACCGTCGCGACCGCAAGGGTCAGCGCTGACAAGCCGCCCCGTGCCCACCGCGGCGTCGACGGCGGGCCGGCGCCGGTAGCCGGTCCAGCATCGCTGGTCACCCGTTCTCCGGGCGCTTTGCCTGTTGCAGCCCACCTCGGCTGAGTACTTCAGGTGCGTCGGCCTGGGTACTCGGTGCGCATGGCGAAAATGCACCTTCCAGGACAAAACAATCACGACAGTGACAACAAGCCGCCACCGCCGGACGAGGCCGGACCCGCCCCTGAAGTAGAGCGACAGGCCCCGAACACGCCGACAGAGCTGCCCCGCAGAGCTTGGGGCAAGGTGTTCAGCGGGAGCCTGCGGGAGTTCAAGAAGGACGAGCTGACCGACCGGGCAGCCGCGCTCACCTACTACGGGGTGCTCGCCCTGTTCCCAGCCTTGCTGGTCCTGGTCTCCCTGCTGGGCATCACCGGCAGGTCGACCGCTGACAGGGTGCTCGACAATCTCAAACAGCTCACCCCCGGCTCGGCCCGCGACATCCTCACCGGCGCGGTGGAACAGTTGCAGGGCAACGCCGGCCTCGGCTCACTCGTGGCCGTCATCGGCATCGTGGTGGCGGTGTGGTCCGCCTCGGGCTACGTCGCAGCCTTCATGCGCGCCGCCAACGCCATCTACGACATGCCCGAGGGCCGCCCCGTCTGGAAGATCCTGCCGGTGCGCGTCGGTGTGACTGTCGTCCTCATGGTGCTGGCGGTCGTCAGCGCGCTGATCGTGGTCTTCACCGGCGGCATCGCCCGCCAGGTGGGCACGGCGCTGGGGGTCGGGGACACGGCGCTGACGGTGTGGTCGATCGCCAAGTGGCCCGTGCTGGTCGTGCTGGTCACCGTGATGATCGCGATCCTGTACTGGGCGAGCCCGAACGCGAAGGTGAAGGGCTTCAAGTGGATCACTCCGGGCAGTTTCCTGGCCCTGGTGATCTGGATGATCGCCTCCGCCGGATTCGCGTTCTACGTGGCCAACTTCGCCTCGTACAACAAGACCTACGGCACGATGGCCGGCGTCGTCGTCTTCCTGGTGTGGCTGTGGATCAGCAACCTGGCCATCCTCCTCGGTCTGGAGTTCGATGCGGAGGCAGTACGCCAGCGGGCCATCGCCGGCGGGCTCCCGCCCGATGCCGAGCCCTACACCCAGCCCCGCGACACCCGCACATGGGACGAGGAAGACCTGCGCCGCCTCGACGAAGGCGAAGAATGACCGTTGGCTACTGGGTGGTTATGCACCGGATCGTCCGGACAGGCGGCAGCCCACACCGCTCGCACGGCGGCCCGGATGCCCGTTCGGGCCCTGGGGCAGGTGACAAACAAGGCGTCGACGTCCGCAAGGGGTGGATCTCGTGGCCTTCTCCGCCCTACGGGCCGTCACCGTCGCCGTGGCCGTCGTATGGGTCTGCGCGTGGGCGCGGGCCGGCGCATACGGAACCCTCATCGCCGACGCGGTCGCCAGACGCGGTAGCCGGGAAGCGGTCATGCCGACCGCCTGCGGCTTTCCAGGGACGCGGCTCTGGCGGCGGGCGGAACCCAGTCGCGGCGCCGGTGGTGACCACGTGACTGCGCTTCGTCGGAGACCTTGGCGACCGCCGCGGAAATCTGCTGCTTCAGATGGCCGGGCAGCGGATCGCCGGTGATTGCCGCGACCAACTCCTCGGCGATGAGGCGAAGTTTGGTGTTGCCGCGCTGGGACACCTCGACGAGAACGCCCCAGGCGTCTTCCTCGTTCAGCCTGAACGTGGCCATCAGGACTCCGCGGGCGAGGTCGATGACCGGCCGACTCCGCATCGCCCGTCTCAGGTCGATGACCTCGGCGAGCAGGTCCTTCTCGTACTTCCCGTCCAGGTGAGGACCGGCACCATTCGAGGGCGCGAACAGAGGTGCCGTGCCCGTGAGCATGAGCAGCCGCTCGACAGCGCGTCCAGCAGCGCGGATGTGGACCGTCTTGCCCTGGGCGAGAGCAAGACTCCGGAGGCGCAACAGGACCCGCAGGCCGGAACAGTCGCAGAAATCGACCCGCGCGAGGTCCAGGTCCAGTCCCTGGCACGCCTGCGCCAGGGCGGCACACAGGTTGTGTTGGAGTGGCTGCGCGGTATCGATGTCGATCTCACCGGCGACGACGACCAGCGTCCGTGAGCCGGCGGGATACACGGCGGTCTCGAGGAAGGGCGACGCGCCTCCCACCCTGGCGCCACAGGCCAGTACACCGTGGGCGGCTCCGTCCCCGCTTCCCTCAGGGGGAGAGAGCGGATGTTCTCGCATGGCATACAGGTTCACCCCCGACCCGGTTACACGTCAAGAGATACATGAACTCTCTTTCACCCTTTTGAATGCGTGAATGAAGAGGCCTACTCTGGGGGGATGACTGAGGTACCCGAGGGACACAGCGGCTGGACCTTTCTGACCAACCACGCACGAGTCCTCGCCGCGATCGCCTCCGGGGCGCAAGGCACGCGGATCCGCGACATCGCCGCGCGGTGCCGGCTCACCGAGCGGGCAGTCCAGAAGATCATTGCCGATCTGGAGCAGGACGGCTATCTGGACCACACCCGGCGAGGACGCACGAACCTGTACCACATCCAGCCCGGGACCAGCCTTCGACACCCGGCCGACTCCGGCCTGACGGTGGCCGACCTCCTGGCGGCTCTCGACCAGCACGAGAGCCCCGCTGAAGCCCCGCCCGGGCAGCGGACCGCGCCATCAGCGCCCGATCGCTCCGACGCGTTCGCTCGCGACGACAGCACAGCGGCCTCGTAGGGTTCCCTGCCGCCCTGATCGGCACTTCCCGCGCCAGCGCGGGGCGAGCGGGCCGGAGCAGCGCGCCATCGCCGCTTGGACCGAGTGCTGCCCGGCGAGGCCGTCGAAGATGCCGTGGGCCGCCCCGTAGCCGTGCCTTCGGCAACCAGGCGCGAACCAGCAGCCCTTCCACAGGCGTACACCGCGGCCCGGGCCGACTTTCCGGGCAACCTCATGCCTCCTGTGACGATCCACGGCCGCTGGGGTACTCGGTCCCGGACGGCAACGAGCCGTCCGAATACGATCGGAGGAGAAGCCGTGGACGGGATCGTGCTGCTCAAGGAAGACCACAAGAGGGTGGAAAAGCTCTTCAAGCGGTTCGAGAAGGCGGGGGCCAACGCCCACGCGGAAAAGCGGAAGATCGCCGATCAGGTGATCGAGGAGCTCACCACCCACACCTGGATCGAAGAGGAGATCTTCTACCCTGCCGCCCGGGAGGCCGCCCCCGACACCAAGGACCACGTTCTGGAGAGCGTCGAGGAACATCACGTCGTGCTGTGGATGCTCTCCGAGCTGAAGGGTCTCGATGCGGCGGACGAACGATTCGACGCCAAGATGACCGTCCTCATGGAGAACGTCCGCCACCACGTCGAGGAAGAGGAGCAGGAATGGTTCCCCGACGTACGCAAGACCATGGGCCGCAACCGGCTCACCGAACTGGGCGAACAGATGGAATCGGCCAAGAAGGAGGCTCCGAGCGAGCCCCTCGCCGTTCCCAGCGCCGAACGGTAGATCGTACCGGCACCCCAAGGAGCCTGTGGATCGATACGGGCCTCGGCGACGGGGCCGCAGCCGCTTCGTCGATCGAGTGCCGCCGAGCCGGCGGCACATCAACCGCGGCCATCCCCCAGGGCACCCAGCACAGACGCGACTGTTCCTCAGGGCATCCAGCACGGAGAGGATCCACGCACATGCGCATCGCATTCCTCGTGGCGCCGGAAGGCGTCGAGCAGATCGAACTGACCGAGCCGTGGGCCGCCGTGGCGGGCAGCGGAGGTACCCCCGTACTCGTGTCCACAGAGTCGGGAGAGGTGCAGGCCTTCCGGCATCTCGACAAGGCAGACACCTTCCCCGTCGACCAGGTGGTGCGGGACACGTCCGTGGACGAGTTCGACGGTCTGGTGCTGCCCGGTGGAGTCGCCAACCCCGACCGACTGCGCCTGGACGAGCGGGCCGTGGCCTTCGTGAAGGCGTTCTTCGACGCGGGCAAGCCGGTGGCGGCCATTTGTCACGCCCCGTGGATTCTCGTCGAGGCCGATGTGCTGCACGGGCGCAGCCTCACCTCGTGGCCGAGCCTGCGCACCGACATCCGCAACGCTGCCGGGAATTGGGTGGACGAACAGGTCAAGGTCTGCGACGGCGGCCCCAACACCCTTGTCACCAGCCGCAAGCCGGACGACCTGAAGGCGTTCTGCAAGGCCCTGGTGCACGAGTTCGACCGCGCGACCACCTGAACCTTGAACGCTGAACCGGATCGGGCGTGCGCTCGCCCCTGTCCCGGGCAATCCGGCCGCTCGGGACAGCGGCTGTCGTGCCATCGGCTGAGAGAGCGAGTACCCCGACCGGCGACGCCCAAGGCGGCTTCCGTCATTCCCGGTCCGCGAAGACGCTGGTGTCCAGGCGGTCGAGGAGGTCGGCAGGGTCTCGGTACACCGCGTGGGCGCCCGCCGACACCAGATCCGTCCTCGGGATCCCGCCGGACAGGACAGCCAGGGGTGTCACACCGTCCCGGACCGCGGCCTGCATGTCCCAGACCGTGTCGCCGACGAACACCGCCCGTCCGCTCGGCACTCCGGCGAGCTTTCTGGCCCGCTCGACAGGATCGGGGGCTGGTTTGCCCTCGGCGACGTCGTCAGCGCTGGCCGCCCCGAGGATGACGTCGTCCGCGTCGATGGCACGGCGCAGCGCGGAGAGTTCCGCACCGCTCGCCGAGGTCGCCAGGACGATCTCCCAGCCCCGGCCTGCGAGGGTGCGCAGCAGTTCGCCGGCCGCGTCCAGTGGCGGCAACCGGTCGAAGTACGTTGCGTAGAGCGCGTGGTGGGCCGCGACGAACTGTTCGTCGTCCCCGGGGTCGCGGTCCTTGCCGAGCAGGTGCTCGATCAGGTCGCCGGCGCCGAGGCCCACGGCCCGGTGGATGTCACGCATGGCGACGCGGTGGCCGGCCTGGCGGAATGCCTCCCACCAGGTGACGACATGCAGGTGGTTGGTGTCGACGAGTGTGCCGTCGACATCGAAGACGGCGGCGCGCTTCGTGGTCATCGCGGGTGTCCTCGCCCTCTCACAGTTCGCGCAGGGCGGGAAGCAGCTTCCGCTCGGCCCATTCCAGGTACGGCTCCTGGTGGTCGCCGCCGATCTGGATGAGCGCGACCTCGGTGAATCCCGCTTCGACGAAGGACCGTACGGCGTCGACGACTGGGTCAACGTCGTCTCCGCACGGAATGGACTCGGCCACGTCCTCGGGACGTACGAACTGGGTCGCGCCGGCGAATCCTTCGGGGCCGGGCAGTTCGGCGTTGACCGGCCAGCCGCCGCCGAACCAGCGGAACTGGTCATGGGCGCGGGCGACGGCCGCGTCCCGGTCCGTGTCGTAACAGATGGGCAGCTGGCCCACCTTGGGCTTGCCGGCGCCCCCGTGCCGGTCGAACTCGGAGATCAGGTCGGCCTTGGGTTCGGTGGCGATCAGCAAGTCGGCTAGGCCGTGTTTGGGAAGTTGGATCGGCCCTCGCTTCACGCTGTGATGATCGCGGGGTGGGGCGAGGAGATCTTTCTGACGAGCAGTGGGCGGTGTTGGAACCGTTGTTGCCGATCACGGCTCTGGGACGACCGATGGTGGGTCGACGGAGACTGATCGACGGGGTCCGCTGGAGGGTACGGACTGGAGCTCCGTGGCGGGACCTGCCGCGGGAATACGGGCCGTGGCAGACGGTCTACGGATTCTTCCGGCGCTGGCAACGTGACGGAACCTGGGCGGCGCTGTTGACGAGGTTGCAGAGCCGTGCCGATGCGGCGGGGCTGATCATCTGGGAGGTCAACGTCGACTCCACGATCTGCCGGGCCCATCAGCACGCGGCGGGCGCCCGCCGCAACGGCAATGCTTAAAACGAATCGCCGGGAGGGTCACGCACGGAACCCCACGACCATGGTCTGGGCCGATCTCGTGGCGGTTGGACCACCAAGATTCATCTTGCATGCGAGCAGGGACAACGGCCTCTGTCTGTGCTGGTCACCGCCGGGCAGCGAGGTGACAGTCCGCAGTTCAAGGCCGTTCTGGAGGGCATACGGATTCCTCGCCCCGGGCCAGGACGGCCTCGAGTTCGTCCACTGCGGGTGCGGGGCGACAGGGCTTATTCGTCTCGCGCCAACCGGGCCTATCTTCGCAAGCGTGGTATCCGCTGCACGATTCCGGAGCGTGCTGACCAGGTCGGTCACCGCAAGCGGCGTGGCTCGGCCGGCGGGCGGCCTCCGGTCTTCGACCGGGAGGACTACAAGGCCCGGCACGCGGTCGAGTGCGGGATCAACCGGCTCAAGCGCAACAGGGCAGTGGCCACGCGGTTCGACAAGCTCTCGGTTCGCTTCGAGGCCACTGTGCTGATCGCAGCGATCGGCGAATGGCTGTGACAAGGCCGGGGTGTCGGTACCGCATGCCATGCTGACGGCCGACAAGTTGAGCAGCGTGACGGGAGGGGATTGCCGATGGGGGCTCGCTTCTACGGTGCTGACAGCGAGAACGGTGACCGTATCGACGACCCGTCCGAGGATGCGCTGTTCATGATGATCAGCGACCTCAACGACACCGACAACACCTTCATCGTCGTCCAGCCCGACGCAGAAGACTCCGTCTGGTTCGCCTCAGTGGCCGTCCTCGAGGAAGGAGGCTACGAAGTCGTCCTCCGTGATGCCAGTCGCCGCGAGCATGAGGTCACCACGTCGACCAGGATCGGCGACATTGCCCGCGACCTGACCTTCTGGTTGGCCATCCGCTCTCGTCCCGGACGGCCAACCCCACCAATCTTCGACTTCTAAAACACGCCCTAGGTGTCCGGCGACTTCGCACGAGCGCTCACCGGAGACGGCGACTCCGATCGGCGGGGGCGTGTCGGGCAGATCCCACAGTCGGGCGTTCTCCACGTCGAAGTGGGCACCGTGGTGGTTGACGCTCCCGCCCGCGAAGAGCGAGCGGATGATCTCCACGGCCTCTTCGAGCATCTCCAGCCGGACGTGTGCGGCGGGCCATCCGCCGCCCACCACATGCTCGTTGAGGTTCTCTCCGGAGCCGAGACCCAGGCGGAAGCGTCCCTGGGAAAGCAGTTGCACGGTGGCGGCCTTCTGAGCGACGACCGCGGGGTGGTAGCGGGTCGTCGGGCACGTCACGTACGTCATCAGGGGAATGCGCTCGGTGGCCTGCGCGGCGGCACCGAGGACAGTCCACACGTACGGGGCATGCCCCTGTGAGTCCAGCCAGGGGAAGTAGTGGTCGGACGTGACGGAGAAGTCGAAGCCGGCGCGCTCGGCTCCGGCCACATGGCCGACGAGCTCACGAGGGCCGGCCTGTTCCGTCATCATCGTGTACCCGATCTGCACCATGTCGCTCTCCTCCTCGTGGCCGGGCGCCGCCGGGGTGGGCCAGGGACCCCCTGTCCGGTCAGCGGCCGGAACCCAAGTGGGCGCGGGTTGCGGCCTTCTTCCTCGCCGATGCTGTCGCTCTGTCGCTCTGTCGCTTCGTGCGGAGTCGCAGGTCGACCTCCTTCTCCTGGTCTCCCGACGCCGTGCCCTGTTCCTGGACGGCGAACGAGTCGCTCAGAGCTTCACGGAGCCGGTCCACGGCGACGTAGCCACCCTGCAGCGTGGCACTGATCGATCCCTCCAGAGGGGTGGGACCGGTCGGGATGCGTTCCTCGGTGGGATCGAAGTCCGCGGTCCACACGGGAGTGCGGTCGCCCGGCTGCTCGTGAGGGACGTCGTCGGCGGGCCGGTCGGTCGGGAACGCCGTCCGCAGGACGCCGAACACGGTCGCGACGTCCTCCTTGGACCCTCCGGTGAGAGACACGGTGACCATCGAGTCACACTCCTTTCCGCTGGGGTACGACGGTGTACTTCGGGTCCTTTAGGGCGCTCTCACCTTCGGGGTGGTCAACTCCCTCGGCGCGTAAGCGACGTTGACCGGGATCGTGCTGCTGTACGCCCGCACCAGCGAGCTCGGGATGCGGCGGATCGGAGTGCGGCTCGACGAGCTCGGCGGGCCCGACGCCCTGGCCCTGTGCGCCTTCGTCCTGGTGCTGACCGGGCTCCTGGTGAAGGCCGCCGCCGTCCCGTTCCACTTCTGGCTGCCCGACGCGCACGCGGTGGCACCGACGCCCGTCTGCATGCTGCTGTCGGGGGTCATGGTGGAGCTCGGCTCGTACGGGGTGTGGCGGGTCTACCACACGGTCTTCGCCGGGCCCGGCGGCATCCCCGCGCCCGACGCCGAGCGCGTCCTGGTGACGATCGGCGTGCTGACCGCGCTGATCGGCGCGGTGATGTGCTGGCAGCAACGGCACGTGAAGCGCCTTCTCGCGTTTCCACCGTCGCCCACACCGGTCTCTTCCTCGTCGGTATCGGGCTGCTGAGCCCCGAGGCGACGGCGGGCATCGCGCTCTACATCGTGGGGCACGCGGGGGCGAAGGCCGCCCTCTTCGCCTGTACGGGCATCCTCCGCGATCGCTACGGCAGCGTCGACGAACACGAACTGTACGGTCGGGCGACGGAGTTGAGGTGCGTCGGCGGGCTGTTCGTGGCGGGTGCGCTGGCACTGTCCGGGCTGCCGCCGTTTGCGACAGGCCTCGGCAAAGCGGTCACGGAGGAAGCCGCCGGTGGGCTCCTCGCCGTCGTGTACGTCGCCGTGTCAGCCGTCACCGCGGGAGCGACGCTCCGCGTCGCCGCACGGGTGTTCCTCGGCGCCGGGGAGCGGCCCGGCGACGGATCGGCGTACGAGACGAAGGGGCCGATCCACAGAGTGCCCACGACGATGACGGCGGTCCCCACCGTCCTGCTCGTCGGAGCGCTCGCGGCTGGTCTGGCCCCGGGGCTCGCCGCCTCCGCGGGCGACGCGTTCGGCGCCCACGAGCCACCACACTGGACCGCGGCCGGTCTCGTCCTCGGGTCGGCCTCGGCCGCACTCGCGGCGGGACTGGCCGTGGCCGGCGTCCGCGGCCCGGCCGGCCGGCAGCCGTACGGCTGGACGAAACCGCTCCGGCGTCTGCACTCGGGGCACATCGGCGACTACGTGGTCTGGCTCCTGGCCGGTACGGCCCTCCTCGGCGCTCTCGGGCTGCCCGGCATCCTCACGGGGTGACCGGAGAAGACGACGCCGCGAGCCCGGCAGGACGCCGACCGCGGTCTCGTCGCGGTCGTCTGTCTGCCGGCACCCGTCGCGGGTACTCGGAACGCCTTCCACGAGCGAGGTGACGAAAATGGCAACGACCACACGCCGGTCGGATCTCGACGGCCTGTCCGCACTGGTCACGGGTGGTTCGCGGGGGCTGGGGCTGTTGCTGTGCGCGCGGCTGGCCCGGCGCGGCTGCCGGGTGACCATGGCGGCACGGGACGCGGACGAGCTGCGGCGCGGTGCCGCTTGGGTCGAGGAGCGGACCGGCGCGACGGTGTCCACCACCGTGTGCGACGTACGCGACCGGGCCGCGGTCGGCGCCATGGTCGAGCAGGCGGACAATCGGCAGGGCGGCCTCGACGTCGTCATCGCCAACGCGGGGGTGATCCAGATCGCTCCGGTGGCGTCGATCGACAGCAGAGCCTTCGAAGACGCCATGTCGACCGTCTTCGGCGGCACCGTGAACACGGCGATGGCCGCGCTGCCCCCTCTGCACCGCAGCGACGTCGGTGGCCGTCTGTGCCTCATCGGCTCGGTCGGCGGTCTGCTGGCCGTTCCGCACCTGCTGCCCTACTCGTGCGCCAAGGCCGCCGTAGGAACTCTGGGTGAGGGGCTGCGGGCCGAGACGGCCGGGAAGAACGTCAGCGTGACCACGGTCCACCCCGGGCTGATGCGCACCGGATCACACCTCCAGGCCGAATTCGGCGGTCGGGCCTCCAAGGAGTTCGCCTGGTTCTCCGCGCTCGCCGGAGCCCCCGTCGTCTCGATGGACGCCGAGCGCGCGGCCGAGCGCATTCTGCGAGCTCTGGAGCGGCGACGGACCCGCTTGGTCCTCACTCCCGCAGCACGTGCCGCGTCGGTGACACACGGTGTGGCGCCCGCGACGGTCACCCGTCTGAGCGGGCTCGCCGCCCGACTGCTCCCGAACCCGCCGGACGGCAATGGCGAAGGCCCGGCTGAAGGCGGCATGGTGCAGGGCCACGACATCGACCGTCCCGCCCATACGGTGACGGAAAAGGTGCGCGGTTGGGGCAGTGCGCTCAACGACCGGGCCGCCCGCCGCTACAACCAGCACCTGCCGGGTCCCCCGACCAGCGGCTGACCCGCGTCCGATGACCCCACCCGGCGTGCGTACCGGCTCGACCGGTGTTTGACTGCAGGTGCTGTGGCGGGCCCGTGGCACAAGAGGCCGGACGCGCCGTCCGGTCAGCACAGCCGGTCGAGCCGGCGCCGGGCACCGCCGAGCGAACGGCCCCGCCGGAACACGTCCTGCCACGGGTTGACTTCGAGGCGCGCGGAGATGTCCCGCAGGGTGAAGCCGCGCGCTCCGACGGCGTCGTCCTCGACCTCGGTCCAGCTCACCGGGGCGGCGACCGGAGCCCCGGGGTGCGCGCGGACCGCGAAGGGAGCGACCGCGGTCTGGGCGTAGGCGTTGCGCTGAATGTCCAGATAGAGCCTCTTCTCGCGAGCCTCTTTGCGGACCTCGGTCGTCAGGGTGTCGGGATGGCTGAGGGCAAGCAGTTCGGCCACGTCTCCGGCGAAGGACCGCACTTCGTCAAAGGTCTCGCTCCGGTCGAGAGGGACGAGGACGTGCAGGCCCCGGGAGCCTGTCGTCATCACCGCCGAAGGCAGGCGCAGTTGCTCCAGCATCTCGCGGAGCAGGAGCGCGGCGGTGCGGACCGACGCGAAGTCGTCGCCGGGCGGATCGAGATCGAAGATCAGCCGATCGGGGTGGTCCGGACGGTCCGCCTTCGACAGGAAACGGTGCGGTGTGATGCAGCCCTGGTCGACGAGATGGAGCAGGGTCGCGGTGTCATCGCACAGCACGTACGTGACGGTGCCATGCTGCTTGGGCAGCTCGACCCGGTGAATCCAGTCGGGGAAGTACTCCGGCACGTCCTTCTGCATGAACGACACACCGCCGATGCCGTCGGGATGCCGCTCCAGCATCAGCGGACGGCCGCGCAACTGCGGCAGCATCCGGTGGGCGACAGTGCGGTAGTACCGAGCGAGGTCCGCCTTGGTGATGCCGTCGTCGGGAAACAGCGCCTTGTCGGGCCGACTGACCCGTACGGTACGGCCGCCGACCTTGAATTCCCGAGATTCAACCGATGTCGAACTCATGTGCTTCCCGGGCCGCCGCTGCCGAAGGAGCCACGCGATTCCGAACTCCAGCGCGGGCGGGCCTGCTTCTCACTGCGTTTGGTGCCCGAGCTGTGGAGCTCGTGCGGCGTCAGACGCTCGCGCCCGTCCGTGGCCTCGGAAACCTCATCCGGCTCCCGCACTTCCAACGCTTCGTAAGTGGGTCCGCCCTCGGGCATCCGGGGATGCTCGTGCGGCCTGGGGGGATCGGACTCCCGTCGGCGCACCGCGATACCGAGCCGGACGGCCCACACCAGGGCCGCCACGACGACAAGGCCTCCGATGAACGCACCGAGAGCGCCGACCGCCGCGTTCGACATGGCCGTTTCGAAGTAGGTCGGGTTCATGGGCGACGAGTACCCCGTCCCCTGATTTGAATACGGATCTCGCGCCCCCACGCGCCGACGGCAGGCCCGCCGGAGCCCTGCGCCAACCTGCCCACGGCCGCGCCCCAAGCCCCCTCATGAACCGCACTTCAGACCTCGGGTGTGTCAGTTCAGGAAGTGTCATGAATCAGGCTCTGCCAAGATTTCCGTAGCCGGTGATCGACCTTGCGGACCACTTCTGGTCGTTCACTGAATGCTGGGACGGCTGGCGCGGCGTACGCATCGGCTCTCCCGTCGTCGTCGGGGCGGGGAGTGGCCCGTCGGGGCAGGCTGGCGACGTGTGATGTCGAGTCGACGGTCCTGCTTCCTCGTCCGGCTTCGGTGCCGGTCGCGACGGTGGAGGCCGACGAGGGCCTGGTCAGGATCACGGTAGGGACCGCTGCCGGGGTCCCGGTGGGCTGCCCGGGCTGCGGGTGTCCGTCGGAGTGGGAGCACAGCCGGTATCTGCGGCACGTCGCCGCCGTGGACACAGGCGACCGCGCCGCCGCCTCGCCCTGGTCCGGGCCGACGGCGGCTGCACCGGCCCCCTCGTCGAGTACTGCCTGGCCACGCTCGCCCTGGTCCTGGCGATCGTCAAACGCGGCGACGACATGCGAGGCTTCGTGGTCCTGCCCAAGCGGTGGATCGTCGAGCGCAGGAGCCCCACGCTGCGCTAACGAAGAAAAGCATCACCGAGCTCCGCCAGATCGGCTTCCCGCCGCGCACGATCCTCGATCAGGCGACGAAAGCCCGCCAGTGGAGAGCGTTCCCCCGCCGAGGCTCCGGCCGCCCGCATGCCGGCGGCCCGCGCCATGACCTGCTGAGGCTGACGCTGCCAGCCGATCACCAGAACGCGCAGTCCCCGGTCCTCCGCCTGCCGGTGCAGGTCCAGGAAGTGCAGGAGGCCGGCGGAATCCATGAACCCGACACCATGCACGTCGATCATGATGACCCCCTCGTCACGGGTGACCTCGTCGAGCGCCCGTCGGAGGAGCGGGGCGGACGCCGCGTCGATCTCTCCTGTGATGCCGAGCAGGACCGTGCCCCCGTGCCGCTCAACCTCCATCGTGATCAATGCAAGCTTCCCTTCGGGCCGACTTACGCGCATATGGGTGAGGAAAGGCCAATCCTGCCTCTCTCCCGCTTCAGTTCGGCTCCGCCACGCCAGGAACACCACAAATCCCAGAGGGGGCCTGCCCGCCGACCACGGCGAGAGGCCCCCACGGCGATCCGGTTGACGGGCTCATGAGGTTCGGCCGCTGCCCGCTCCTGCTGCCGGGACGGCCCGCCGCGTCCATGGCCATCGGGTATTTCGGGTGCACCGGGCGGCTCGCCTGTCAGGCCGGCAGGCAACTGTTCGCGCAGGGCTGGAACGCTCACCGAGCTTCTCCTCTTCCGCGTAGAGGATGCCGCTGATCACCTGGTCCAGGCACAAATAGTCGGGCCCCGCTCCGCGAGGAATCAGCCGCAGAGTCTCCCCCAGCCACGAGCCGAGAGCGCCCCGCCCGTTCTCCACCACGCCACCGGCCGGGGATGCTCCCTGAGCGTGATGCGCCAAGGCCACTGGGCGACAGGAAGCCACCTCAACGCGAGCGGACGGCATGTCCGGCCGGTGCGTCCGTACGTCCACTGGCCGCATGCCACAAGCGGGCCGGTCGTCGCGAAGCCGTCACGGCCCGCCGGAAGAGCGCTGGCGCTGCTCGCTCTCGCGCATCTGCCGGGCGTGCCGGCCGATGTCACTGACGCGGTCGGCCAGGTCGGGATGAACGGTGCGCAGGTGAGGGCCTGTCTCGGCGAGGGGGCTCAGGAGGCGGGCCGGGTCACTGTCTCCGAGCGCGGTCCGAAGAGCCGTGAGCGCGTCCGTCGCGGTGGCCGGAAGGTCGGGCAGGGCGGTGATCGTACCGGCGAGCTGACGCAGCGCGGCGGCGTGGTCGTGGGCCCAGGACGCCACGGAACGGTCCGCGGCCCGCTGCCCGCGGGTGGCCTGCACGCGCTGCTCCTTGGTGGTGCCGGCCTCGCCGGGACGCACACGGAGGTAGCGCCGCTCAGCGGCTTGGCGGCTGGAGACACCGAGGGGGCGGGCCAGATCGGCCCAACTGGCGCCGGCCTTCCGGGCCGTCTCGATCAGTCCGGGCTCCCAGTGGGCCAGCTGTTCGCGCACTTCGCGCAGGAGCAGCAAGGCCGCCATGGCTCGCTGGGGGTCGTCGGTGGAGGCGGTTTCGGCGGTCTGCGCCGTCCGCATGGCCTGAGCGATGGCCTCGAGCGCGGTGGCGGCCGCCAGGAGGGAGGCCGGTGCCGGGGTGTTGTCGTCGCTCATCGCCTCTCCTTCACAGGTCGTACCGTCCGAGCGGAATTCGGCATCGGTTCGATGACATCAGGGTTTGTCGTCGTTCGGATGACATGCTACAACGGATGTCAGGTGAAGCGCATTGGCAGCAACTGCCTGAACTCATCTGGAGGTGTTCACCGTGTTGATGCGCACCGACCCCTTCCGTGAACTCGACCGGCCGGCCCAGCAGCTGACGGGTCCGGGAACATGGTCCCGGACCTCCGCGATGCCGATGGACGCCTACCGGGACGGCGACCAGTACGTCATCGCCTTCGACCTGCCGGGCATCGACCCCGACGCCCTCGACATCGACGTCGAGCGGAACATGCTCACCGTCAGGGCCGAGCGACGCCCGCTGCCGCGGTCCGAGAGCGCCCAGGCGGAACTGTCCGAGCGGCCTCTGGGCGTCTTCTCCCGCCAGGTCGTCCTGGCCGACACACTCGACGCCGAGCACATCGCCGCGGACTACGAAGCCGGCGTCCTGACTCTGCGCGTCCCGATCGCCGAGCGAGCCAAGCCCCGCAAGATCAGTGTCCGCAGCAGCGACCGCAAGGAACTTGACGGCTGACCCGCCGTCCGCAGGTCCGCCGACCCGGCCCGGGACGGTTTCGCCCACGATCCGGCCCGGGGCCCGGCCACACGCCCTGCCACCCGGGTCACACCGTGCCCAGCAGAAAATCGGTCCCACGCAAGGAAAGCCGTCACCCCTCATGACTCTTCCCTCTTCCCCCACTGCCACTGCCCCTGCCCCGACGGCCACGGCCGCCTTCGACCAACTGCTGGAAAAGGTGCGCTACGAAGGTGTCTATCCCACCCGCCGACAGGCACAAGACGTCGTACGCCGTGTCCTTGAAGCCCTCGGCCGCCAGTTGACGGGCGACGAGCGGATGGAACTCGCCGCCCGTCTCCCCCAGGAAGCAGCCACCTTCCTCACCACTCAGATCCCCACCGGCAGGCCGCTGACCGGATGGGACTTCGTGAAGGACCTCGCCCAAGGATCGGCAGGCACGCTGGCGACGACCCGCTGGGACACCGGATCGGTCCTGGGCGTCGTGGCCCGCATAGCCGGTGACGATCTGACCTCCCGGATCGTCAGCCAACTCCCCGAGGGTTACGCCCTGCTGTTCGGGCGGGCCGAGCTCCTCCGGGCTGCCTGAGACTCTCCGACGGACACCACCACCCCCAACCGCGCCCTCACCAAACTCCGCGCAGGCACGCACCACCGACTGAGCAGCCCGTCCGCCCACCCCGTGACGCTCCCCTCTCCACCGATGGGGAGCGCCGCCCGATCCGGGCCCTGTCGGGCCGAACGCGAGCGACCAGCACGCCCGCGTTCGGGACGTGCGGCTGAGCACGAGTCCTGGCAACAGGACCCCACTCCCCCTCAGCCTTTAAGAACCGTTGCGGCGTGCGACAGAGGTGTTCAGCGCAGTGGCGAACGCGCACCAGGCAGCGTACGGAAGGAGGGTGCGGGCCGCAGAGGGGTCCGTACGCGCGGTGCGGCGGATCAGTTCGGCGTTGCTCAGGTCCAGCAAGGCGGTACCCCACACGCCCGCCCCTGGACTGCGGCGGCCGAAGAACAACCAGTTCCAGGCCACGTTCAGGGCCAGGTTCAGTCCCAGACTCGCGGCCAGCTCCAACCGGGTGCGCCCACGCGCACGGCACAAGGCACGCCCGCCGGCCCAGGCAATCGATGCGTACAGCGGCGTCCACACCGCGCCGAAGGCCCAGCGCGGCGGCTGCCAGGACGGTTTGTCCAACTCCTGGTACCACGCGGCATCGACATCCACCGCCCTGGCGCCCGCCACCGCGGTCGCGGTGACCGCCGCCGCGGTGAGCGCGTACGCCTGCCACGCACCGTGGGCCTCGGTGTTCTCTTGTGCCTTCGTGAGCGTCATGCCTTCCGTGTTCCCCTCAGCCGACAAGCCACCCGGACCCCGGCCGCAAGCGCCACCGCCTCGCCAGGGCTCGTGAGGCGTGCGCGCCCAACCCGCTCGCGTCGGCCACGAGACGACTCGCGGGCCAGCTTCGGGTCTCGCTGCGAAGGCGCTCCGCTGCCTCTCGCCGAGGTGACCTCACTCGGCGGCCGCCGACGGGTGGTCACCGCCCCGGCGAGGTTCGGCCTTCACCATGCCGGGGCGGAAGAGGGCGCCCGCTGCCATGCCGGACAGCACGGATCCCGGCAGCCAACGGGGAGGCGGCTGCCGGGATCGGGCGTGATAGGTCACTTGGGTTTGATCGCGTCCTTGGCCTTCTCCTTGGCCGCGCGCAGGTCGCCCCTGGACTCCTCGGTCTGCCCCTCTGCTTTCAGGGACTCGTTGCCCACCGCGTTCCCGGCGACCTTCTTGGTCTTGCCCTTGGCCTGCTCGGCCTTGGCTTGAGCCTTCTTGTCCGTAGCCACAACCGCTCACACCCCTGTCCTGCTGCAGAAAACCGTCCACTCGTCGGGTCACCCCGCACTCCGCTCCTTAAACCCGAGATCTTCCTGCCTCCGGGCACCACAGGAACGGGCGGGATCCGAAGGGTGGGCACCGGTCTGACCAAGCACACGGGTCGGCCATGGACCTTGACACCACGGGTGCTCGGGGTGGACGACTTCGTGCTGTGCAAGGGCCCCGAACACCCACGGCACGATCCTGGTCGACATCGAATCCCACCAGCCCGTCGACCTGTTGCCGGACCGCGCGACGTCGGCGGCCGCCCGGTAGCTCGCCGACCATCCCGGGCGTCCGCGGGGCGTCAGCACCGGGAGAACGGATGCGGACGGCCGAGCTGATCGAGCAGAGGATCAAGCCGCCGGAGATCGCGCGGCGGCTGCGAGCGAGCCGGAAATCCGCCTATGAGTGGCACCCAGGTGTGGCGCGATGGCGGCGTGAAGACCCTGTCGTCCCGTTGCCCGAGCGGATCACGGTGCCGCCTATCGCCACGCTGCCTGGACCGAGACTCCACAGAAACCGGGCCGACCGATCCGTCTCCTCACTCCCGACCTCGCACGTCGATCCGGCGCCACCACCGCAGCCTGACAGGAACCTGGCCCGGCTGACAGACCTGGCCCCACCTCGGCGCGGTGGCCGAGACAGACGCCGCCTTACCGTCCGGCAGCAAGCCTGGCGGACCATCACCAGGGCCGGTCCGGGTGCGGGGCCCCCGGACTGATGATCCTTTTCCGATATTTGCCGGACTCTGAACCTGCTACACCAGCGGTACGCCCCGCTCCCACAGGCCAGCACAACACGGAAGCCGGAATGGGCCGCTATGTCATGTTTTCTGCGCACTAGACGGGGCACTCGCGCGGCGTCATGTCCGGCGCGGGGAGCCACCCCGCAACCCGCGACGAACGAGAGGCGCCGCAATGGCGAAGACAGCGAAGCAGCCCCCGCAGGGGCCGGGGCCGCGCAAATCCGAGGGAGAGCGTCAGCTGCGCTGGGGTCCGTCCGTGAACGACGAGTCACAGCAGCCCAACCCCAGCGCCCACCGCTCCTTCCACCCCGACACATACGCCCCGGAGCCCGACGAGCCCCGCAAGGCACCTACGAAGAAGGAGAAGGAAGCATCAGCAGCGGGCACGCCCTCAGACAGCCTGACCGCTCGCGCCGAGGACCGAGGAAAGTCCGAAGGCACGCACGACACCGGGCGCCACGGAGCGTCCCGCCGCCCCAGCGGCAAAAAGGATGCCTCCGCCTACACCGGCGTCAACCCCGACGACTCACCTGCCGGGGACGGAAGCCGCTGAGGGAAGCCCGTACGGAGCAGCCACCGCTTCGTGGCGCCAACGCTTCGAACCTCAGGCCGCGTTGAACTGATGCGCGCGGCCGTCGCACCCCTCAACTCACTGAGGGTCGTCCAGGACAGCGTCGGGTCGGCGATGCCGGCGGCTTCAAGGAAGACGGTGAGATCGAGGTCGCTGCATGCAGTGCCCAGGATCTCGCCCCGGCCCCTGCGGCGCAGACTCACTTTCCGACGGCCGGTGCGCGACGGCCGGTGCGCGGCTCACGCCATGCGCCCCCACGGGATCGCCTGGGACCGGTCGGCCGGCGGGCTCGTCAGGCCGCCGGGTACTCGGCAGCGCGTTCCCGGCGGCCGCGACCACGTGCTTCACAGGGAGAAGCGATGCCCGACTTCGGATACTTTCTGTCGTGCGAGGAGCACAGCCTGGCAGAACTCGTCGATCAGGCCCGGATGGCCGAGCAGGCCGGATTCGACTCCCTCTGGATCTCGGACCACTACCACCCGTGGAACGATCGTCAGGGCTCGAGTCCGTTCGTCTGGACGGTGATCGGCGCCCTGTCACAGGCCGTTTCACTGCCGGTCGAGACGGCGGTCACCTGTCCCCTCGTCCGCACGCATCCTGCCGTGATCGCCCAGGCGGCCGCCACCAGCGCGGCCCAGCTGGGCGGCCGCTTCCGACTGGGGGTCGGCACCGGCGAGGCACTCAACGAGCACATCCTGGGCACGCCCTGGCCGGAGGCGTCGGTACGCCTGGAGATGCTGGAGGAGGCGCTCCAGATCATCCGTCAGCTGTCGGACTCCGTACCGTGCGGCGACGATCCCGACACGCACACCGAGGCATTGTCCGCGTTCGTCGAGGCGGGATTCGACACCGTCTACGTCAACCAGATCGGCAAGGACCAGCAGGGCTTCTTCGACTTCTACCGCACGAAGATCTTGCCGGAACTGCGCGGCTGACAGCGCTGGAACCACCCAACACCGGACGGACGGCGAAGACCGTGGAACAGGCCGCGG
Organism: Streptomyces sp. NBC_00328; assembly: GCF_036139655.1. NCBI lineage: Bacteria > Bacillati > Actinomycetota > Actinomycetes > Kitasatosporales > Streptomycetaceae > Streptomyces > Streptomyces sp. NBC_00328. The sequence continues at coordinate 8,101,860 of NZ_CP108013.1, read as the reverse complement.
ACACAGACACGGTGGGGCGCGCTCTCGTCGTGATCGACATGATCAACACATACGACCACGAGGACGCCGAGCTGCTCGTTCCGTCCGTCCACCGGGTCGTACCCGTCCTGGCTGAGCTGATCGGCCGGGCCCGCGAGGCGGACGTGCCGGTCGTCTACGCGAACGACAACTTCGGGCTGTGGCGCTCACACCACGGAGAACTCGTGGACACCGCACTGGCACGGCCGCATGCCGACCTGATCGAGCCGATCAGGCCCGACGACGAGTCGCTCTTCGTCGTGAAGGCCCGCCACTCCGTCTTCTACGAAACGCCGCTCGCCTACCTCCTGGGGCGGCTCGGGGTCGGCCATGTGGTGCTGACCGGTCAGGTCACCGAGCAGTGCATCCTCTACTCTGCGCTGGACGCACACATCCGCCATCTGGGGGTCACCGTACCCAGGGACGCTGCCGCCTCCATCCACCCCCATCTGGAGGAGGCCGCCCTGGAAATGATGGAGCGCAACATGGGCGCCCGCATCACCGTGGCGAAGGACATCGACTTCGCCCGCCCGCACACCGGCCCGGAGCACGCGCCCGGGCCCAGCCGTGCAGGACATCGACCGCCTCCTCCCTGATGAGCCGGGGACCTCCGTAGCCGGTCGCTGCCGACGACGAGTCAGCCCGGCCCGTCACCCCCATCAGCTTGCCCGTGGTCGAGATCACGGCTGCCATGTGGGTGTCCTTGTGGGTGTCGACACCCAGGACGACCTCACGCTGGCAGTCCTGAAAACGGATCGGCTGGGTCGTGTTGGTACTGGTCATCGGTCTCCTGCCATCGAACCGGAGTTGGTGGCTGTTGCCGGGCCGGCAGGGTGGTCAGGACTGTGACGGTGCCTGTCGCGAAGGCCCCTATCGGGACACACCCGCCGGTCCGACGACAGCGAGTGCCGTCTCGGACAGTGGCCGACAGATCAAGACTCAGGACATGACAGTCAGTCGTATCGCGTGGCGACGGCGCGGTACCTCTTGAGGCGGTTGATCCCGCACCCGACCGCGTGGCACTCGCGGTAGTCGATCGGGTCGAAGGATGGCGGCCGGCCACCGCGGGAGCCGAGTTTCTGGCGGTTGCGCGCCTGATCGGCCTTGTCCGGGATGGTGCAGCGGATCCCCACTCCCTCGCATGCCGGCGTGAAGGCCTTCAAGAGGCTGGCCCGAGCGGGAAGTTGCGGCTCACGAGTACCGAATGAGCCAGCCGGAAATGAGAATGTCCCATCCAATCGGCGGACTGCACGGCTCAGAGCTCCGACGTCCTGACTGGCCCCCTGCAGGCGGAGGTCAGCTGCGGGTGGTGGTGTATCCGGCGTCGTTGGCGCGCGGGTCCACACGTTGCGGTCGAACCTGCCCCCGCAGACCCCGCCGTCCACGAAGACGCTGTCAAGGTCGAACTCAAAGCCCCACAGCGAAATCCTCGGCCCCGTCCCCAGCCCATCCCCGCCCTCGCAGACCACTGGGCGAACTCGTCACCACCTCACGCGAATTCTGGTGCCTCACCACCTCGCCGGTTCCTCAGGAACCTTCTGGAGATAGGCACGCTCCACCGAATCAGCATGCGAGGACGTACGCGGCCGCTGACGGAGCTGGAGCCGCTCGGCCTCCAGCAGGTTCGTCGCCCAACGTGATCGACACCGCGAGCTGCACCAGCAGCGCGGACCGGTTCCGCCGGCCAGGTCCGCCTACCGGCAACACCCTCGCCAACGCCTCGACCAGCCCGACCTGGTCCGCACACCGCCGCAGCAGTGCCTCCCCGACGTGTCCGACCAGTCCCGTGCCGTCGGCCCGCACGGCCGTCACACCCCGCCACGTGTGTGCGGGATCCGCCGGAACCCGGACGCACCGTCTCAGGACACGGGCGGACCGGACGGTCCGGCCGTCCGGCGGTGTTCGGCGTTGATGCGCTGGGCTTCTTCGAGTTGGTCTTCGAGGATGATGATGCGGCAGGCGGCGTCGATGGGGGTGCCGTTGTCGACGAGTTCGCGGGCGCGGGCGGCGATACGCAGTTGGTAGCGGGAGTAGCGGCGGTGCCCGCCCGCTGAGCGGAGCGGGGTGATGAGGCGGGCTTCGCCGAGGGCGCGCAGGAAGCCCTGGGTGGTGCCGAGCAACGCTGCGGCCCGGCCCATGGTGTAGGCGGGGTAGTCGTCGTCGTCGAGCCGGCCGAACGAGTCGTCTGCTGTCACTTGCACCTCTCATGGAACGCGTGGAGGGGCCCCGGCGCTATTCGCGCCAGGGCCCCGAAGGAACTGCTACACCATCTGCCGGCCCTGATACTGCGCCGACCTACTGTTTCCGCAGACCCGACCAAGATTGCTGTCGGGGACGCGGGGATCGCGGTTGCTCGACCGGAGACCACCTCACTATCGATGTCCTGCGGTACCCGGGCTCAGCCATTCCGCCCGGGCGATCCTGATGGCGCTCGGCCCCTCCGTTCTTTCCCTCTGGGATCAACTCACTGCTGGTACTGCTCTACCGCGTACTGCTGGTGATGCGACCTGCTCGGTGACCTGTGACAGCGCCACTCTCCGGCAGCCAGCCCCGTCGCCCGTCCTGCGTCTGCTCTGGCTTAGAACCCCGCTGCCGAACCTCCCGGCGCGCGCGCCCGCAGCCGACGCCTTCACCGAGGAACCACTTACTGACTTCACTGCTGAGTCTTGCGAACTGCACCTACAGGTACTGCCAACTGCATCAACTGCGGTCCTGCTCACGGCGGCCCCTGATCACTGCGAGCCACCCGGTCCGGTCGTCAGCCCCGTCGCCGTCCTGCAACAACCCTGGCTTCGGAGCTCCACCACCGCACCGTCCTGCACATTCCAACTACATGTACTGCTACCTGGCAGTTCGTGTCTGCCGGGCCCTGCTGATCTCGGCTACGAGAGAAACCATAGCCAGACGATCTCCCAATGTCTACTCCAGCCAGCATAGATTTTTGCGTGTCCGGCGGAGAGGTAAGCGACCTCGACGGCGACGGAGGCCGGCACCCGTCACTGCCAGGGCGAGAGGGCGAAAGGTCCGGGGCATGTGCAGCGGGCAGAAGAGCGTCGTCGCGCGATCCAAAAACCCTGGGACCCCAACGAAGAGCGTCAACGCCACAACCGCCCGCTCACCCGCTGGCCGGCGAGGACCTCGGTATGCGGGCTTGGTGTGTCGCACGGACAAGGCGTACGGCCGCCGAGTCCGGGGCGGACGCTGGCATCCGTTCAGGGGCTCTGTGGTGCAATGACACTGCCCGGCACCGTGCCCTGGCGCCGCCCCCTCGGCCCACTCGGCAGGGGGCACTGCGCTGACGGGCAGTAAAGAGCGAGGAGTCACCGTGACCGTATGCGGGCCTGGCGAAGAAGGCAGGCCGACCACTCGTCTTCCTGACCGCGACGGCAGCCGGGGCGGGGCTATGACCTTGGCGGGGACGCTGGCGGCTGCGGAGGCCGCGGCGCCCGTGGAGTCGCTCGACGTGGTCGCGCGCATGCTCAAAGAGCGACTCGGGGCCGCGGCGGTGTCGTTCCTGATCACCGACTTCAGCGGCGGCTCGGTTGTACGGCTGGGGGCGGCGGGCAGCGTCGAGACCGACGAGCCCGCGCGGCGCATCACGTTGCGGGGCACCCTGTACGACGACGTGATCCGCACCCAGCGGCCGAGGGTGGAGGACAAGGGCGAGGGCGGTCTGGTGCGGCTCGTCGCCCCGGTGACCAACCGCGGGGACGCCATCGGGCTCCTGGAACTGTTCTTGCCCGTCGCGCCTGACGCGGAGGTGCTGCAAGAGGTCAGCGAGACCGCGCACGCCCTGGCGTACATCGTCATCGCGAACCGGTCCTTCACCGACGTGTACCAGTGGGGCCGCCGCACCGCCCCGCTGAGCCTGGCCGCCGAGATCCAGCACAGGCTGCTCCCGGCATCACTGGCATGTGAGGCGGCCCAGTTCGCGGTCGCCGGGGCGCTGGAGCCGGCCGATCACGTCGGGGGTGACACCTTCGACTACGTGATCGACCGGGACACGGTCCAGCTCTCCGTCACCGACGCCATGGGCCACGATGTCGATGCCGCTCTGCTCGCAACTCTCCTGGTGGGCGCCCTGCGCCGGGCACGGCGGGCCGGCGCCGGCCTCGCCGAACAGGGCGATCAGGCCGATCAGGCCGTGCGCGAGCACGGCCGCCACGGCTACGTCACAGGGCAGCTCCTGCGCATCAGCCTGCTCGACGGCACCGCCGAGTTCATCAACGCCGGGCACCCCTGGCCACTGAGGATGCGGGACGGGCAGGTGCGGGAGATCACTCCGAAGATCGATATGCCGTTCGGCTTCCACGCACCGCACAGCTACCGGGTCCAGTCGCTGGACCTGCGGCCGGGCGACCGGCTGGTGATGCTGACCGACGGCATGCTGGAGCGCAACGCCAACAGCCTTGATCTGCCGGACCTGATCGTCCGCACCCGCGCGCTGCATCCCCGCGAGGCCGCCCGCACCCTCATCGCCGCGGTCGTCGAGGCCAACCACGGTCACCTGCAGGACGACGCGACCGTCATGTGCCTGGACTGGCACGGCATCGGCCACTCCCATCGGGACGCCGACACCGGCGCCAACCTCGCCGACGCCTCCGCCCCGTCGCCAACGGGGCGGACCACTCCCGGGCGATGACCTTGGGAGTGTTCCGCTCCCCCGCTTCGGGCGGCCCTTGGACCGCGGTGCGGAGGAGCGGACGGCTTTCGCGCGCGGCGCGATGCCTCGACGGCCGCCCTGCCCGTCGCGGCCCGGCACGCGGCAACGTGCGTGACCAGCGGCCCTGGCCAAAACGTTGTCGCGGTCAGTAGACGGCCAGGGAGATGGCGATGTAGTGCGCCGTGAAGGCTGCCACGGTCAGAGCGTGGAACACCTCGTGGAAGCCGAACCAGCGCGGTGAGGGATCGGGGCGCTGGAGGGCGTAGACGACCGCGCCCGCGCTGTAAAGAAGACCGCCGGTCACGACCAGGGTGAGTACGGCCGCTCCGCCGGCGTGCAGGAAGTCGGGCAGGTAGCGCACCGGTGCCCACCCCAGCGCCAGGTAGCACGGGGTGTACAGCCAGCGCGGAGCTCCCACCCACAGGACCCGGAAGGCGATGCCGACCAGTGCGCCCGCCCACACGATCCACAGCAGCACGGACCGCTGGCCCGGCGGGAGAAGGAGCACCGCAAGGGGCGTGCAGGTGCCGGCGATGATCAGGAAGATGTTGGCGTGGTCGAGACGCCGCAGGACCGCCTCGCCGCGCGGCCCCCAGGTGCCGCGGTGGTAGATGGCGCTCGTTGCGAACAGCAGCCAGGCGGTGACCGAGTACACGGCGCAGGCCACGGCTGCCTGCGGGGTGCGGGCCAGACAGATGAGCACGATGCCCGCGATCAGTGCGGCGGGGACCATCCCGGCATGCAGCCAGCCCCGCAGCCTCGGCTTGATCGGTTCGGCCAGATGGGCCGCCCGCTCCACCAGCGCGGCAACCGAGTGCCCGCTCTCCCCACCTTGTGATCCGCAGGGCAGCCCGTCTTCATGGTCTTCTCCACGCACTGCGGCGGCGTACGTGTATTCGGCTTCAGCGGCGTCGTGCGACACGGCTTCTCGTCCTCCCTCGGACTCCTGGGCATCACCGGTGATCATGCAGCCATGCTAAAAGACCTCGCCCAGACAGTTTTCTGCAAGGCCGGTCTCGAAACAGCCAGGCCGCGTCGCCGGAAATGGATCACTGGGTCACTTCGCCGCCGTGTGAACTCCGGCCCGCTGCTGCTGCCGCCCATTGGGCTCGAAGCGGAATAGATCAGCTGCTCATGGGAACGATCAGAGCTCCCGAGCGGGTATCTCCGCTCCCTGCGCGCAAGGATCGCCGATGCTTCCTGAGGTCCGCCCCCACCTGTCCGGCCCCCTCGCCGACCAGTTGGAACACCAACTGGGTCTGGTTCCGCAACGGGAAGCCGGCGATCTCGATGTGCAGCGCGTCGCCGGCATCGCCGTCGTCGCGGCCGCCCACTCCGATGGGTATGCGGCCACCGGTCACCTCCTGGGGCTGCTGGCCGCGCTGCCTGCCCCCACCAAGGCAGGAGAACGCTTCTGGTCGGAGCTGTGGAGGTCTTCGGGCACCGCGTACCTGCTGCCTGCCAACATCAAGGCTGCGGTACTGCGTTCCCTGGCGGGAGAAGGAATCGTGCTGGCCCGACAGATCCTGTCGGCTGTCGATGAGATGACCCCGCCCCAGCGCGTCGCAGCCGGGGAGGTGATCGGTCAGGCCCTCGCCGAGTCCGACCATTTTCCCGACCTCAAGACACAGGTCATCGGAGAACTGTGGCTCCGTGACCTCGAACTCACCGCCTGGCGCGTCCTGCACGCAGACCGCAGGTCCGACGATCCGACAGGACGCAAAGCATTCCTCGATGCCTGGAGCAGGGTCTGAGCTTCAGCGCTTGCTGTCGTGATGGGTGAACAGTTCCAGCAGTGCCCGGACGGGCACGTGTGCGTCTGCAGGATGGCGGAGGGTGCCGTCCAGGCAGAGGATGTAGCGCGTGCGCCGTCCAGCGTGCTCCCGGCCCAGGTAGCCGGCCTGTTCAAGATCGTGACGATGTTCTGGGCGGTCCGCCCGGTGACGTGGCAAGCCGCGGCGATGTAGCGAAGACGGGTGGCAGGGGCGCGGGCGATGACGATCAGCACACGGTTGTGGTTGGTGAGGAAGCTCCACTTCGCAGCCTGTTCGTTCACCATCTGCTCCGTTCTTCGATGTTGCCCAGCTGGGAACACCGCAGGGAATTCGGTTTCATCACCATCAGTGGCAGGCCGTGAGTGTCGACCACTCGACCGTGGTGGCGGCCGTTGCTCCCTTTTTGCCAGGTCGGAGCCGTGTTTTGCCAGGTCGGAGCCGTGAGAGTCTTCCCACGGTCGAAGCCGCTTTGCCTGCCTGCGAGGCGCTGACCGTGGCCACCGCCCTGGCTCCTTTGCCCATCTGGCTGCGGATCCGTCCGGTCAGCACCTCCCGCACACCGGGGGAACCTCAGGGTGGCCAGTAAATATAATCGGCACATGTCGAAGCCTGACGAGCTGCTCGTTGACGTCGCCGCCCTGGTGGAGTCCGGGCAGAGCAACCAGATGTCCCTGACCGTGGTCACCGGTGGTGCTGTCATCACCGGCCGGCTTGCTCCCGAAGCAGTGTGGCGGCAGAGGGTGTCGGACGTGCTGACGGATTCCGCCCGCCTGGGAGAATTCTCAGCCGTCTTCGACACCCCCGCGAAGAACGGGCCGCCCACGCATCTGCACTTCCATGTCGCCCGGATCCTGCAGGGCACGGTGGGGATCCCGGAGACGGGCGGGATGTACCGCGTGGCGATCGCCGACGTCGGCGCCTGGACCGTGGGCGACTTCAGCTATTCCGACCACTGAGCAACCACTGCGACGGGAACCCGTTGCAAGCAGTGTGGGCCCGGCCGGCGCATGCCGGCCGGGCCCACACTGCTGTTCAGGTGTCGGCTTCGTGCCTGTTCCCCTCGGTCAGACGGACACGGGAGTGCCGAGCATCGCGGAAGCGTGCTGGAGCGGGCTGAGGATGCGTACGGGTGCGGCCTCGGGGAGGGTACGGCAGGTGAAGCCGAGCTGCGTCATGGCCCGCAGGACTTCGCCGGCGCTGAAATCACGGCGGTCCTGGCGGGTGATGACCTGGCCGACCTGCTTGACGGGGTAGTGGCGGCGGCCGATGATCACGGATTCGCCGGTACCCAGTTCGGGCTTGATGCCCTTCATCGATTCCAGCACACCGCTCTTGGTGAGCTCGAAGGGGAAGCGGGCGATGACACAGCGCATGTGACCTCACAGAGAGAAGCGGGAGAACGGTCCGACCAGCGTGAGACGGTTCAGCGGGAGAGGGCGAGGACGCCCAGGGCGCTGCCTTGCCCGTCGACCACCTGCAGGGCACCGAGCCGGCGGGAGCGCATCGCGTGCTCGGCTTCGGCCGTCGTGGCCACGGATGTAGTGAACGACCCGTGGTCGCCGAGGATCTCGCGCAGGCGGACGCGGTCCGTGTAGGCGGAGCTGTCGCGGACGGCGGTGAGTTCGGTCCGGGTGACCAGGCCGGCGCGCTGGCCGTCCTGGTCACAGACGACCAGCCGACCCGTGCGCGCGGCGGCCATGACCGACAGCGCCACCTCGACACTCATGTCGTCACAGACCTGCGGTCCGGCCTCGTCCATGAGCTCCGCCACCGTCCTGTGCGCGGGGCCGGCGCTCGCGGGGCGGGGCTGCATCTGAACCAGCGTCACAAGGTGCCTCCTGCAGGGATGGGTCAGCTTCCTGATCACGAAGGTTCTAGGCCGCCGTGCCGAAGACGGTCTGGCGTACGGGCGCGCGCCGGGTCGTCGCAGAGGGGCGGCGCCGGCCTCGCGAGGTGCTGCGCTTGGAGCGTTCGGCCACCGGTGCGGTGATGACGACCGGGATGCCGGACGGGGTCTGGGCGCCGGTGATCCGGTGCAGGGCCTCGTCGCCCGAGCGGATCTGGGTGGTCTGCGGCCGGATTCCGGCGTCCGACATGAGGCGCACCATGCCGCGACGCTGGCTCGGTGTGACGAGGGTGACGACACTGCCGGACTCGCCGGCTCGGGCCGTACGGCCTCCGCGGTGGAGGTAGTCCTTGTGGTCGGTCGGCGGATCGACGTTCACGACGAGGTCGAGGTTGTCGACGTGGATGCCGCGCGCCGCGACATTGGTCGCCACCAGCACACTGACGTGCCCCGTCTTGAACTGCGCCAGCGTGCGAGTGCGCTGCGGCTGCGACTTGCCGCCATGCAGCGCGGCGGCCCGAACCCCACTGTTGAGGAGGTCCTGGGTCAGCCGGTCAACGGCATGCTTGGTGTCCAGGAACATGATCACCCGGCCCTCGCGGGCGGCGATCTCCGTCGTGGCAGCGTGCTTGTCGGCGCCGTGGACGTGCAGGACGTGGTGCTCCATCGTCGTGACCGCACCGGCCGAGGGATCGACCGAATGCACGACGGGGTCGGTCAGATAGCGGCGCACCAGCAGATCGACGTTGCGGTCCAAGGTGGCGGAGAACAGCATCCGCTGCCCCTCCGGACGCACCTGGTCGAGCAGCGCGGTGACCTGCGGCATGAAACCCATGTCGGCCATCTGGTCGGCCTCGTCCAGCACCGTGATGCCCACCTGGTTCAGCCGGCAGTCGCCCCGGTCGATGAGGTCCTTGAGCCGCCCCGGAGTCGCCACCACGACCTCGGCCCCGCCTCGCAGCGCGCCGGCCTGCCTGCCGATCGACATCCCGCCCACCACCGTGGCCAGCCGCAGCCTGACGGACCGGGCATACGGAGTGAGCGCGTCGGTCACCTGCTGCGCCAGCTCACGCGTCGGTACGAGGATCAGCCCCAGCGGCTGGCGGGGCTCAGCACGCTGTCCCGCGGTACGGGCCAGCAGAGCGAGACCGAAAGCGAGGGTCTTGCCGGAACCGGTGCGCCCGCGGCCCAGGACGTCACGGCCCGCCAGGGAGTTCGGCAGTGTCGCGCCCTGGATCGGGAACGGCGCGCTCACACCCTGCCTGCCGAGTTCGGCCAGCAGCTGCTCGGGCATGGAGAGATCGGCGAAGCTCTCCACGGCGGGCAGCGCGGGGGTGATCGTCGTGGGGAGCGCGAATTCACCCTGCACGGGGGCGGGCCGACGGCCGTAACTTCCGGAACGGGCAGGACCGCCGGAACGGCGCGGTGCCGGCGAGCCGAAGCGGCTGCCGCCCCTTCCTGCGTCGGCACTGCCATTACGGGCGCGGGGCGAGCGGTCGTTCGTACGTGTGCGGTTCATGCGGAACCTTCCTCGATGCGGCACATATCAAGGAATTCCCGCAAGCGGTGAGCAGCACGGAATTACAAGTATGGACCGATGTCAAAGCAAATCCGGCCGACGGAAATCCGCGGCGGGCGTAAATACTGAAATAGGCGACGCAGCGAGGACGTAAAGTCCCGGGCGCCGGGTGCAGTGTGGCTCTTCAGAATGCGCCTGCACCCTGGAGGAGGAGCCGCGTGTGGTGAGACCGCGGATTCCTCCGAGCCGTCCCGCAGGTGAAACCACTGCGGGAAAATGCGTGCAGCTGGGGCCCGCACCCCGAGGGATGCGGGCCCCAGCTACAAAGTGCGCGTCAGCGTCAGGCCGGAACGATGTTCTCGGCCGTCGGGCCCTTCTGGCCCTGCGCGATGTCGAAGGTCACCTTCTGGCCTTCGAGCAGCTCACGGAAGCCCTGGGCGGCAATGTTCGAGAAGTGGGCGAACACGTCAGCGCCGCCACCGTCCTGCTCGATGAAGCCGAAACCCTTGTCCGCGTTGAACCACTTCACGGTACCAGCAGCCATGTCATATCTCCTTTGGGGCAGTACACCGGCATCCGCACTGTGCGAACACCGTGTCGCCGCGATGATTACCCCGCCGGAAAATGACCGGAAATACAAAAGCGCTCTCCCCGGCAGAAGCCGGGTGGGAGCACTTGAAGTTCGGGAACCACAACTGCAACTGAGATGGACAGTAGCACGCCGCAACGGCCCGCGTCGGTTAAGTAATTCTACTCCGCTCATTGTGGCAAAAACTCTCACTACACGGTCCGGCAAACTCTCACCTCACGAGCACAGATATTGACCCACTCGCAGTGCAACGTTCCAGAAAAGCGGAGTCGCCAGCCGCAACCAGGGTTGTCGGGGCGCTTTTACTCCAGCTGTAGATCGTGATCTTGCTGGTTGGGCCGGTGTGGAGACAGGTGCGGCCTCCGTTGATCATCGTGAGTTGTGTGGACTTACGAAGAGGCGGTGGCCGCAGGTCACAACATAGATCCCGCGCGTTGGCGCGAGGCATTCGATGGCCTGTTGGGGCGGATCGCGGTCCGGTTTAAGCGGGTTGAACCCCGGCGCCGGGTCGGGCGGCTGGTGCTCGGGCTGCTGTCGGACCTGCCGCGGAAGAACTGCTGGACGATCGCGGAGTGGGCTGGAAAGGCCAGCCCGCACGGCATGCAACACCTGCTGTGCCGGGCAGCCTGGGACGCCGACGCCGTCCGTGACGACATGCGCGAATACGTGGTCGCGCACCTCCGCGACGACGCCGCGGTGCTGGTCGTCGACGAGACCGGGGACGTGAAGAAGGGGACGCACACTGTCGGTGTCCAGCGCCAGTACACCGGTACGGCCGGGAGGATCGAGAACTCCCAGGTCGCGGTCTACCTCGTTTACGCGGGCGCCCGGGGCACGCAGCGGTGGACCGAGAACTGTCCATCCCGCGTTCGTGGACGTGCGACCCAGATCGCTGCCGGGCAGCGGGGCTTGGCGAGGACACCATTTTCGCGACCAAGCCAGAACTGGCCCGGGTGATGATCGAACGGTTCCTGAACGCCGGACACCGCATCGGCTGGGTCACGGGGGACGAGGTCTACGGCGGCAATCCGAAACCGCGGGCGGTGCTGGAGGAACGCGGCATCGGCTACGTCCTCGCGGTGGCCTGCTCGGCTGAAGTGCCGACCGGCGCGGGCACGTTCCGTGCTGATGCCCTGGTGAAGAAGGTGCCCAGGCGGGCCTGGCAGAAGCTCTCGGCCGGACGCGGTGCGAAGGGGCAGCGGTTCTACGACTGGGCCGTCATCGACCTTACCGAAGCGGCACCGGGCCACCACCAGCTGTTGATCCGCCGCAACCGCACCACCGGCGTGCTCGCCTACTACCGCTGCCACTGCACCACGCCGACATCCCTGGCCACCCTGGTCAAGGTCGCAGGTTCCAGATGGCGGGTGGAGGAGACCTTCCAAAGCGAGAAAGGGCTGGCCGGGCTCGATGAGCACCAGGTCCGCCGCTACCCCTCCTGGGTCCGATGGGTCACCCTCGCCATGCTCGCCCATGCCTTTCTCGCCGTTGTCCGTGCCGACGAACACACCCGCCGTCCGGGACCGGATGACCTGCTCCCGCTGACCTGTAACGAGATCCAGCGCCTGTTCATCACTGTTGCTGTCCGCCCCGGTCACGGCCCCGCTCACCGGCTCAGCTGGTCCACCTGGCGACGCCGCCACCAGTCACGATCACGAGCCAGTCATTACCGGCGACAAGCCGCATCACAGACGTGAAGATCACGGTCTACGGCTCAGCTATCAGCAGCTCCAGTCCTTGTCGAGATCGAGCTGCTCACGACGCTGGGTGAAGGAGAACCAGTTGCCGGAATCATCGTGGAAGATGGCCTCAGTCCCGTACGGCCGCTCCTGCGGTGCCTGCAGAAACTCCACACCGCGCGCCTTCATCGCCTGGTAATCGGCATGGATGTCGTCGGTGGCGAATACACCCGCCCCCAGCACACCCTTGGCGATCAGCTTCTTCAACTCTTCGGCGGACTCTGGATCGAGCGCAGGTGGCCCTGGGACCATCAGTGTGATCTCAAGATCCGGCTGGTCCTTGGCGCCGACGGTGAGCCAGCGCATCCCCGCCTCGCCCATCGTCATGTCGGTACGAATCTCGAGCCCCAGTTGCTCGGTGTAGAACGCCTTGGCCCGCTCGTGGTCGAGGACCCAGACGTTGGCGATGGACAATCCCTTGATCACGGCTGACTCCCTGTGCTCGACGGGGCGCTGCTCGCCCATGCCCTGCAGCCCACCGTAGTTACCGCTGCCTCACCCGGCTTCTCCAGAATTGCGCTCTTCGGCGCTGCGCTTCAGCAGTCCCTTGAAACTCCCGTGCCAGAGCAGCGCATAGCACCCGGGGATCAGCGCCGACCCCTGCCCGACGTGCCGGGCACGGTACTCACTCGGCGTGAGGCCGGTGTGCTTCTTGAAGCTGGAGGAGAAAGTTCCCAGGCTGGTGAAGCCGACCAGCGTGCAGATCTCGGTGACCGACAGGTCGGCAGTGCGCAGCAGCTCCTCCGCGCGCTCGATGCGGCGGTGGCTCAGATACTGCCCGGGTGTCTGCCCGTACGCGGCCCGGAAGACGCGGACGAAGTGGTAGCGCGAGTACCCAGCGTGCGCGGCGACCATGTCCAGGTCTATGGGCTCGGCCCAATCACGGTCCATGGCGTCCTTGGCGAGACGTAGCCGCCGCAACTGCGAGAGCTGGGCATCGTGCGTCAAGGCCGGAGTGGTGCTCACGTCTCGATGGTGACACACAGACCGCCTCGAACGGGTCGATCCCTCGCGCCGGCCACCGGCACCACGTCTGACGACTGTTCACGGCGTTCGCCGTCCGCCCCGTGGACAATCTGGCCCGCCGACTCGGCTGGTCCAACTGGCAACGTCGCCATCAGGATCGTCCCCGGGTCAACCCTTACCGCTGAACAGCTCTGAAGCAGAAATCAAGATCACGATCTACAGCTGGAGCATTTGGCGTGTGCGGCTGTCCACAGGATCGCATTGAACAGCGGCCAAGAGCAGCCACCAACATGGGCGGACCTGCGCTGATCGCCGCGTCCGGAGCAGTGGTCGAGCGTTCGATCCGGTGAGGGGACGCCACCGTGGATCGTGTCGGGCAAACTGCGCCCTCCGGAAGTGCCGTGCGCTCAAAGCTCGGCTTCACCCGGACATGGCAGCTGACAGCGGGCTGAAACTTTGGTGTTCGTTCGCCGTCTGCCTGACGGGCGCCAGTCGGCCGGCGGCCGTGTGCCTCGCGTGACGTGGCCCCCGTACCGTCCGCATCGAGCACTCCCCCGCAGGCAGGACCCGGAAGCATGAAACCCGGGTATCGAAGCTGCCCGCCAGGGACGCACCGGGCCTGTCGGCCTCTACGGGAGTCGAGGCGGGCCCGGCGCTCATGGAACGCCGCAGGCTCGCTCTGCTGCGGGAAGCAGCCTCAACCACCACACCCGAACGGTGCAGGCGCGTCCCCGTGGCCGCACCCGCGGCACGAGGGGTGCAGTGATTGAGGGCGGACGAGGAAGGCATGGCCGGCCGTGGCTGGCACCCGAGGCAGCTCCTCGAGAGGCCTCAACTCAGCTGGCGGGCGCACAGATGGGCTCAGGAGCGATGGGCGGACATCAGCACCGGCACGCGGCGAGGGCAGGGCTGCCACCGGGACGCGCGGCACCTCTCCCCCCGCTGCCCTCCCGATGAGGCCTCCTGCTTGCGGCACCGGCGATGGCCGAAGATCTTGTCGCAGGGGTCGAGTCAGGTGGATCGTCAACCGGGACGGATTCTTTCGCGACGTCCATTTCACCCGACGGCTGTTACTGCCCGCTCGAAGAGCGCTGACGCTGCTCGCTCTCGCGTCTCTCGTGGGCGTGGCGGTCGATGTCGGTGACGCGGTCCGCGAGGTCGGGATGAGCAGGCCGCAGGTGGGGGCCTGTATCGGAGAGAGGGCCGAGGAGTTGGGAGGGGTCACTGTCACCAAGTGCGGTGTGGAGGGACCTGATCGCGTCCGTTGCGGTGGCGGGAAGGTCCGGCAAGGCAGTAATGGTCCCGGCGAGCTGACGCAGCGCGGCGGCGTGGTCGTGAGCCCAAGCAGCTACGGAGCGGTTCGCGGCGCGCCGGCCGCGGGTGGCCTGCACACGCTGTTCCTTGGTGGCACCCGCTTCACCGGGACGCACACGCAGGTAGCGCCGCTCGGCGGCCTGGCGGCTGGAGACGCCGAGGGGGTGGGCCAGGTCGGCCCAACTGGCACCGGCTTCCCGGGCCGTCTCGATCAGCCCGGGCTCCCAGCCGGCCAGTTGTTCACGTACCTCGCGCAGGAGCAGCAGGGCCGCTATGGCCTGCTCAGGATCGTCGGTGGAGGCGTTCTCCTCGGTTCGCGCAGTCCGCATGGCCTGGGCGATGGCCTGCAGCGCGGTGGCCGTTGCCGCGAAGGAAGCCGGTGCCGGGATGGGGTCATCACTCATCGTCTTCTCCTTCGCAGGTTGTGGCCCACCACTCGATGCGTCGTCGTTCGGATGACCCATGAGTTGTCGTCGTTCAGATGACATGCTACAACGGTGTCAGGTGAAGCGCACAGCAACTGCTGAACTCATCTGGAGGTGTATCCCGTGTTGATGCGCACCGACCCGTTCCGTGAACTCGACCGGCTGGCCCAGCACCTGATGGGTCCGGGAACATGGTCCCGCCCTTCCGCGATGCCGATGGACGCCTACCGAGACGGCGACCAGTACGTCATCGCCTTCGACCTGCCGGGCATCGACCCCGACGCCCTCGACATCGACGTCGAGCGGAACATGCTCACCGTGAAGGCGGAACGCCGGCCCCTGCCGCGGTCCGAGAGCGCCCAGACGGAACTCTCCGAACGGCCTCTTGGTGCCTTCTCCCGCCAGCTCGTCCTGGCCGACACCCTCGACACCGAACGCATCTCCGCCGACTACGAGGCCGGCGTCCTGACGCTCCACATCCCGATCGCGGAGCGGGCCAAGCCCCGCAAGATCAGCGTCAACAGCACCGGCGACCGCAAGGAACTCGACAGCTGATCCGGTGAACGTGCCCCATCCACCGGGGCCCGGGCGGTCTGCCTGCAATCCCGCCTGGGCCCCGGCGGCACTGACTCTCCACTCCACGCCGGACAACCGGCCCCGCGAAGAACACGGTTCACGCGGAACAGCCGGTCCACCGCAGGAAGACGGTCACGCAAGGAAAGTCGACACGCCTCATGACTCTTCTCTCTCCCCCCGCGCCCCCTGCCCCGACGGCAACCGTCACCTTCGAGCACATGCTGGAGGAGGTGCGCTACGAAGGCGCCTACCCCACCCGCGCCCAGACAGAATGCGTCGTACGCCGCGTCCTCGAAGGCCTCGGCCGCCAGCTGACAGACATCGAGCGGACGGAACTCGCCGCTCGTCTCCCCCAGGAAGCCGCCCACGCCTTCGCTTCGCAGATCCCTGCGGGTGAGGCCCTGACGGGCTGGGGCTTCGTGAAGGACCTCGCTGAGCGAACCGGGGGTACGCCGGCGACGACCCGCTGGGACGTCGGATCAGTCCTGGGCGTCGTCGCCCGCCTCGCTGGAGACGACCTGACCGCCCGGATCATCGGACAGCTCCCCGACGGCTACGCCCTGCTGTTCGGACGCGCCCAGCTCGTCCGGGCCGCCTGACTCCCCAGCCCGGGACCGGCGGCAAAGATCCCGGCAGCCAACGGGCTGCCGGGATCAGGGGTGCTGAGCGCCTACTTGGGCCGGACGGCGTCCTTGGCCTTCTCCTTGGCCGCACGCAGGTCGCCCTTGGACTCCTCGACGCGCCCCTCGGTCTTCAGCGACTCGTTACCCACCGCACCGCCGACGGCCTTCTTGACCTTGCCCTCGACCTGCTCGCCCTTGGCCTGAGCCTTCTCGTCCGCAGCCACAACCACTCACCCCTGCCTCAATCGGAACTCACGTATGCCCTCCGTGTCACCCCGGATCGCATCCTCAAACCAGCTCGATGACCGCCACGCTTTCGCAGCCGTGGACCGTCTAAGGAATACATAAGATCCACAGGAATGGAGATCGATCCGCAGGGCACACGAGGGTCCGGAGGTTGATAACTATGGTTCCTATTCTTCTTGTTCTACTGCTCGCCCTGATCCTCTTCGGTGCCGGTTTCGCACTGAAGGCGCTCTGGTGGATCGCCGTGATCGTGCTGATCGTGTGGGTCCTCGGCTTCGTGATCCGCCCGACAGCAAGCGGCGGCAAGCGCGGCCGCTGGTACCGCTGGTAGACGGCCTGATCAGCACATCATCATGGGTGGGGCCCGACGCTTCGGCGTCGGGCCCCACCCATGTCCTGTCCCAGTGACCGAAGGATGAAAAGGCTAGTTCTTCCGGTTCGGGGTAGCTGGAGGCCATGGCCGGAGGCGGCCGTGACGTCAGGAACCATGGCCCTCCAGCACGACGCCTCCGGCTGTCCGCTCTTTCCGCAGGGCGTATGAATAGGCGCAAGAAGCCGGGAACCCGAATCTCTGAGGGAACGTCACCAATGACGCTCAATCTCGGCAAGTCTGCAGTTCAACTGCGGGTGGCAAAGCATTCTTTGATGAGGCAGCCGTACTTTATGAGTGACAACATCTGGGGCTGCCAGCTGGCCACCGGCTAGACCGCGGGCACCGACCTGATCGGATACAAGGTCGAGGCCGCCGACGGTGACGTCGGCAAGGTCGACAAGCACTCGGACGACATCGACTCCTCCCACCTCGTCACCGGCGTGTGGATCTTCGGCAAGCACGTTCTGCTGCCGGCCGGAACCTTCAGCAAGTCGACCAACAAGCGGAGGTCTACGTCGCGCTCACCCAAAACGAGATCAAGGACTCCCCAGTTCGACAACGTCGGCTACCACGAGCAAGTCGGCAGCTACTACCAGAACCAGCTCAGCATCTGACGTCAGCACCCGTGCGCATGCGAAGGGGGCGGCAGGCGCGGGAAGTCCAGGGGTCCAGGCTCCTCAGGCTGCGGCCGTTGGATCCGCAGGCGGGGAGGCGCGGCGGTGTTCGGCGTTGATGCGCTGGGCTTCTTCGAGTTGGTCTTCGAGGATGATGATGCGGCAGGCGGCGTCGATGGGGGTGCCGTTGTCGACGAGTTCGCGGGCGCGGGCGGCGATACGCAGTTGGTAGCGGGAGTAGCGTCGATGGCCGCCCGCTGAGCGCAGCGGGGTGATGAGGCGGGCTTCGCCGAGGGCGCGCAGGAAGCCCTGGGTGGTGCCGAGCAACGCTGCGGCCCGGCCCATGGTGTAGGCGGGGTAGTCGTCGTCATCGAGCCGGCCGAACGAGTCGTCTGCTGTCATTGCACCTCTCTCGTGGAACGCGTGGAGGGGCCCTGGCACCATGTGTGCCAGGGCCCCGAAGGAACTGCTACACCATCTGCCGGCCCTGATACTGCGCCGGCCTTCTGTTTCCGCACGCCCACCCGGGAGAGGGCGGGGAATGCGGGGATCGCGGTTGCTCGACCGGAGACCACCTCACTATCGATGTCCTGCGGTACCCGGGCTCAGCCATTCCGCCCGGGCGATCCTGATGGCGCTCGGCCCCTCCGTTCTTTCCCTCTGGGATCAACTCACTGCTGGTACTGCTCTACCGCGTACTGCTGGTGATGCGACCTGCTCGGTGACCTGTGACAGCGCCACTCTCCGGCAGCCAGCCCCGTCGCCCGTCCTGCGTCTGCTCTGGCTTAGAACCCCACTGCCGAACCTCCCGGCGCGCGCGCCCGCAGCCGACGCCTTCACCGAGGAACCACTTACTGACTTCACTGCTGAGTCTTGCGAACTGCACCTAAAGGTACTGCCAACTGCATCAACTGCGGTCCTGCTCACGGCGGCCCCTGATCACTGCAGGCCGCCCGGTCCGGTCGTCAGCCCCGTCGCCGTCCTGCAACAACCCTGGCTCCGAAACTCCACCACCGCACCGTCCTGCACATTCCAACTACATGTACTGCTACCTGGCAGTTCGTGTCTGCCAGGCCCTGCTGATCTCGGCTACGAGAGAAACCATAGCCAGACGATCTCCCAATGTCTACTCCAGCCAGCATAGATTTTTGCGTGTCCGGCGGAGAGCTAGTCGGACTCGAACAACGACGATGGAAGGCCCCGGCCGGGTTGGCCGGCTGCGCGCCAGGGCACAAGCGCAGCGCACACACCGGACATTGGACTCCACAGGGGCTTGGGGGAACTGATGGTCACGATGAGCGCAGGACGTCGCACCGACCGTTCTGTGGCATCCATCGCCGGCGTACGCGAGAGCGCCCGGGCCTTTCTTAAGGGTCTCGGTCCGATCGCGCAGGACGCCGCCGACACCGTGGTCCTGGTCGCCTCCGAACTCGTCACCAACGCCCTGCGCCACGGCGGCGGCGCCTACACCCTGGACCTGGTCGCACCCCGGACAGCATCGAGGCGGCCGTGCACGACCACTGCTCCCAGGCGCCCCCCATGCGCATCCCCGCTCTGAACAGCACCGGAGGCTTCTGCCGGCCCATCGTCAACCACCTCGCCCACGCCACCGCGGTCACCCGCCACCCGTTGGGGAGCAAGACCGTGAGCGCCCTCCTGCCGCGGTAGCGACCCGGCGTAAGCGTCGGGCGGCGCTCCTGGCCGTTGCTGGGGAAGGCGACCGCAGTGGCAAAGTCCTGACGTCGCGTTGCCCGTCGTGCCGGCACCAGGGGCTCGCCGGGACGGCATCTCGGCGAGGGCGGCCGGCCCTACGTCGAAACCCCGCATGCCGAATGGGTTAACCTCGCTTCCGCTTTGACTCCTGAGGCCGGATGGCCGAGCAGCAGATCCACTGGGAATTGCCTGGCATGCATGCCTCAACCCCGGGTACGCCGTCTCTGGCCGCTCAGGAGCAGGCGGCGTATGAGGATGGATCACGCAGGAGGGGACGAGCATGACAGTGACCGAGACGGCAGGGGCGCGGACCGTTGTGCTGCCGGAGATCAGTGACCCGTCGCAGGTCGCTCCGAAGGACGCCCGCGAGCTGTCGAGGCTGTTCTTCGACCAGCTCGCCGTTCTGGAAGAGGGCACGCCCGAGTACCAGTACGCGCGCAACACCCTCATCGAAATGAACATCACCCTCGTCCAGTTCGCGGCCGCGCGTTTCCGCAGCCGCGGACAGGACGAGATGGAGGACATCGTCCAGGTCGGCACGATCGGACTGATCAAGGCCATCGACCGTTTCGAACTGTCCCGCGAGGTCGAGTTCACCTCCTTCGCCGTCCCCTACATCGTCGGCGAGATCAAGCGCTTCTTCCGTGACACCACGTGGGCCGTCCACGTCCCGCGCCGGCTGCAGGAAGCACGCGTGGCGCTCGCCAAGGCCACCGAGGAGCTCCGCAGCCGGCTCGGCCGCATGCCCACCACACGGGAACTGTCCGAACTGATGTCCCTGTCCGAGGAAGAGGTCATCGAGGCCCGCAAGGCCGCCAACGGCTACACCTCGGCCTCCCTCGACGCCGCCATCACCTCCAGCGAAGACGGCGAAGCCGCCCTCGCCGACTTCATCGGCATCGACGACAACGCCCTCGAACTCGTCGAGGACTTCAACGCCCTCGCCCCTCTGATCTCCCAGCTCGACGACCGTGAACGCCGCATCATCCACATGCGGTTCGTCGACGAACTCACCCAGGCCCAGATCGGCGAACACCTCGGCGTCTCCCAGATGCACGTCTCCCGCCTCCTCAACCGCACCCTCGCCAAGCTCCGCGAAGGCATGCTCACCACCAACTGACCATCCCAGAGTCTCCGCCGGTGTTCAGCATGAGCAGCAGCGGGTCGTGCTTGGCGGCTGCCTCCTGCGCTCCTAGGATGATCCGGCCCGCGTGGGGGGGGTGGTGGCGATCTGGTCACTGACGAAGCCGATGGTGCTCGACCGCTTCAGCCGCCGGCCACGGGCCAGTCCGTTGGGCGCGTACCCCAGTTGCCGGGCCGTCTCCAGAACGCGCTGCCGGGTCTCGGTGTTGACGCGCTTGCCCTCGACCTCGTTGAGGATGTGGGAGACGGTCGTGACCGAGACTCCGGCGGCTGCCGCCACGTCCTTTATCCCGATCCGCCTGCCCAAGTGGTGCCCAATCGTTTCGGCAAGTGAGTACGGGATGAGACCACGCCCCGGTGGAGGCCTTTGTCGACGGTTCGTTACGGATTCGTGGCCAGCGGGTTCAGGAACGTCAGCGCGGAGGCGTCCTCTTCGATCAGCCGAACGAGGGCGGCGTTGAAAGGGCCGCCGTACGGGGCGTTCAGGTGCGCCTGGAAGGCGTCCTCGTCCCGGTACACCTCGAAGATCCAGAAGGCGCGCGGGGCGGCTGCCTTGGTGTAGACGTCGAAGGCGAGGTTGCCTTCTTCCTCGCGCACCTTCAGGGTGTAGTCGCCGATCAGACGGGCGACCTCGTCCTGTGCTCCCTCGCGGGCGGTGAACTCGGCGAGCAGGGTTTTCTTCACGGTCTCGTGTCCTTGTCAGTCGTGGGCGTCACTTGTGTGCGGAGTCGAGGTGCCAGACGACGGCCTTGTCCAGCTTCACCGAGCCGTTCTCGGCCTTCAGCGCGGTCCGGACACCGGGGAAGGTGCTGCTGAAGTCCACGGCGCCGGAGTGGGTGCGGTCGACGTACACAGCTCCTGAGTCGTGATGTCGTAGCCGATGACGGTCTCCTCGCCATTCGCGCCGGTGCGCACCTTCAGGCCGAAGCGTTCGGCGTCCTTGAGGGAGAGGGTCGCCTCGATGTCGAGAGCCTTGCCCTGCGCCGCGGGGCCGATCAGGGTCTTGGAGGCACTCTTGACAGTGACGCCGGACGCGGTCACCACGTGCGGCTAGTCCTTGCCGTAGTCGGCCCAGTCGGCGCGCTGCACGACGGACTTCGCGGCCGTGTCGGTGGCGGTGAACCGGTCGGCGAGGAGGTGGCCCCAGCCGGCGGTGTTCATGTCGACGATCTGGATCTGCGCCTCCTTGCCGGCATAGGAGCGCATGTCGAAGGAGGCCCGGTCCAGGTCTCGCCTGTTGGAGCTGGTGGCGCTGCGGACGACCTTGCCGTCGACGATCAAGTTGACGGACGTCTCCTGGGAGACGAGCTGGGCCTTGGTGCCCGAGAGCGTGCCGGGATACACGTCCAGAGCTCATGGTGTCTCCTGTGCTGTGGCCGTCCACTGGGCGGAGCCTGCGGCTCGTGCGTGGACCGACCGAAACGTGACGCCCTGGTCGGCGTCGTCGTCCACGCGGCCGAACCAGGGGTGTCATCGTTGACTTGTGTCATCGTTGACATCAAGTGGCCCGATGATGTGCGGAATCCGGCAGACGCGTCAAGGGCTGGGGCGGAACTGCCCGGCGCGGCCCGCTCGCCCGTCAGGCGCCGCCGGCGGCCGCAAGCTGCGCCAACTGGTTCCGCCACGGCGGATTGGGACCGGCGACCGAGCAGGTCAGGGCCGCGACCCGGGTGCCGAACCGGCAGGCTTCCGCGACCTCGTCGAGACCGAGATCGGCCAGCCGGCCACCGAGGAGTCCGCGGGCGCCGAGGTGGTGCAGCAGGCCGGCGGTGAAGGAGTCCCCCGCGCCGACCGTGTCGACGACCCGCGTGGCCACCGCGGGCACCCGCAGCCGTTCGCCGTCGAGCGAGGCCAGGGCGCCGTCGGCGCCGAGCGTGATCACGACGAGCCGTACCCCCGCCGCATGCCAGATGTCGCACGCCTGCTCGGGCGGAGTGCCCGGCAGGAGGAGTTCCAGGTCGTCCTCGCTCAGCCGCAGGATGTCGGCGAGAGCGCACCAGTGCGCCAGCCGGGCGCGGTAGACCTCGGGGCGCACCAGCAGCGGCCGGACGTTGGGATCGATGCTGATGGTGGCCCGCGGAGCAGCAGCCGCCAGGAACTCCTCCACCGCCGCTCCGCCGGGCTCACGGACCAGCGCCAGCGACCCGGTGTGCACACAGGCCGTTTCGGACAGATCCACCCTTGCCAGTTCCCCTGGAGTCCACTGCCAGTCGGCCGTGTTCTGCGCGTGGAACGAGAACGCGGCCTGCCCGGTGGCGTCCAGCTCCGCCACGGCCAGCGTGCTGGGCTCGGCGGCGGCGACGGCGTACGACAGGTCGACGCCGGACGCCTCCAGGTGGGCGCGGAACAGGCGGCCGAACACATCGCCGGACAGGCGTGCGAGGAAGCGGGCCGGCGTGTCCAGCCGGGCCAGGGCCACCGCCGTATTCGCAGGTCCGCCGCCGGGCAGCACCCGCAGGGCGAGCTCGTTCGAGGCGCTTGCCGGTTCGGCGAAGGCGTCCGCGACGCACTCTCCCAGAACGGTGATCTGACGCGGGCTCATGGGCTGCTCTCTCTCGGAAAGGCTCGGGAAGACCGGGCAAAGGGGCGGCGCGGCGACACAGCCACTGACCGGCCGCGCGGAGCCGACGACTGGGGACGTTGCCAATTTGTGACGAGTGGAAGGCATTGACGTTGCCGGGATCCGGAGTCCATCATCCTGGCCAGGCAGTGTCAACGATGACATAAGTCAACGATGACACCCCGAGCGACACGCTCTGATCCCAACCCCCGTGCCGCCCGCTATCCCACAGGAGTCGATCATGTCTCGCACCACTCGCCTGTCCTCGTCCCTCCTCCGAGCCGCCGCGGTCACGGGCGTCGCGGCACTCACCCTGACGGCCTGCGGGTCCGGCTCCGGTTCGGGCTCCACGAGCTCGGGCAAGGTGAAAGTCGGTCTGATCACCAAGACCGACACCAACCCGTTCTTCGTGAAGATGAAGGAGGGCGCGGAGAGGGCCGCCAAGGAGAACGGTGCCCAACTGTCCACCGCCGCAGGCAAGTTCGACGGGGACAACGCCGGTCAGGTCACCGCCATCGAGAACATGGTCGCCGCCGGGGTGAAGGGCATCCTGATCACCCCGAGCGACTCCAAGGCGATCGTGCCCGCGATCCAGAAGGCCCGTGCCAAGGGTGTTCTGGTCATCGCGCTGGACACGCCGACCGAGCCGGAGAGCGCGGTCGACGCTCTCTTCGCCACCGACAACCTCAAGGCCGGTCAGCTGATCGGCGAGTACGCCAAGGCCGCCATGAAGGGCAAGACGGCGAAGATAGCCGCCCTCGACCTGGCGCCGGGCGTCTCCGTCGGCGTCCAGCGACACAACGGTTTCCTGAAGGGCTTCGGCGCCACCGACAAGGACGTCGTGTGCGCCCAGGACACCGGTGGCGACCAGGCCAAGGGCCAGACCGCGATGGAGAACTGCCTGCAGAAGTCACCCGACATCAACGTCGTCTACACCATCAACGAACCGGCGGCCCTGGGCGCTTACACCGCGCTGAAGGCCAAGGGCCGGGAGAAGGACGTCCTGATCGTCTCTGTCGACGGCGGCTGCACCGGCACCCAGGCCGTCAAGGACGGCAAGATCGCCGCGACTTCGCAGCAGTACCCGCTGAAGATGGCCTCCGAGGGCGTCAAGGCAGTCGTGACGTACGCCAAGGACGGCAAGAAGGCATCCGGTTACACCGACACCGGCGTCACGCTGATCACCGACAAGGCGCAGGACGGGGTCACGTCGAAGGACACCGGCTACGGCCTGGAGAACTGCTGGGGCTAAACCCCCCAGGGACTGTCGCCACCTTCCCGTCGTCCGCCCGAGGCAGGCGGGAAGGTGACGACAGCCCCAGGACCGTACGACACCGCCACTTCCCTCAGCGGGGCGGTCGGCCCACCTCCCCGACCAGGGACGGCCGCCCCCCTTGTCCCGTCGGCGGGGCTTCTGCCCTCGTCCTCCGACAAGGACATCTGTCTTCCGACAAGGACTTCGCATGACAGCCACGACAACGCCCTACTCGGAGCTCAAAGCACCGACCACGGCCCGCAGACTGCTCACGGCGCCGACCACCGGACCCCTGGCCGCCCTCCTCCTGGCCTGCGCCTTCTTCTCCTTCTCGACCGACCAGTTCCTGACCGGCGGGAACTTCTCGCTGATCGTGCAGCAGGTCATGGTCGTGGGCACCCTCGCCATCGGGCAGACCCTGATCATCCTCACGGCGGGGATCGACCTGTCGTGCGGGGCGGTGATGGCGTTCGGCAGCATCGTGATCGCCAAGATGGCCGCCGAGGGCTCCCTGCCCCCGCTCCTCGCCATCGCCCTGGGCCTGGTGGTCTGCGGCGGGTTCGGTCTGCTCAACGGGTTGCTGGTGCAGAAGATCCCGCTGCCGCCGTTCATCGTCACCCTTGGCATGCTCAACGTGGCGTTCGCGCTGACCCACATCTACTCCGCGGAGCAGACGGTCACCAACCTGCCCGGCCCGCTGACGGCCCTCGGCGCGACCTTCCCGCTCGGCCACACCGACATCACCTACGGCTCCCTGGTCACCATCGCCCTGTTCCTGCTCCTCGCCTACGCGCTGAGCAGCACCGGCTGGGGGCGGCACGTCTACGCCCTGGGCAACAGCGCCGAGGCCGCCCGGCTCAACGGCATCCGCACCTCCCGCCTGACCATCGGCATCTACACCGTGGCCGGCCTGCTGTACGGCATCGCCGCCCTGCTGCTCATCTCCCGCACCGGAGTCGGCGACCCGCAGGCCGGGCAGACCGACAACCTCGACAGCATCACCGCCGTGGTCCTCGGTGGCACCAGCCTCTTCGGCGGCCGCGGCTCGGTCCTTGGCACCTTCATCGGCGTCCTCATCGTCGGCGTGTTCCGCAACGGCCTTCAGCTGATGGGCGTCGCCTCCATCTATCAGACCCTGATCACCGGAGTCCTGGTGATCCTCGCGGTGACCGTCGACCAGCTCTCCCGGAAGAAGGCCCGATGACCGTCACCTCCTCCCCCACGCCCGTGCTGCAGGCCCGCGGTCTGGTCAAGCGGTACGGCCAGGTCACCGCCATCGACGGCGCCGACTTCGACCTGCTCCCCGGTGAGGTCCTCGCCGTCATCGGCGACAACGGCGCCGGCAAGACCAGCCTGATCAAGGCCCTCACCGGCGCGGTGACCCCCGATGCGGGCGAGATACGACTCAACGGCGAGCCCATCGCCTTCTCCGGCCCGCAGAGCGCACGCGCCCACGGCATCGAGACGGTCTATCAGGACCTCGCCGTGGCCGCCTCCATGGACATCGCCTCGAACATGTTCCTCGGGCGCGAGCTGCGCCGCCCCGGCGTCCTCGGCAGTGTCTTCCGCATGCTGGACAAGAAGCGCATGCGCCAGGAGGCCGCCGAGCACATGGCCGACCTGAAGATCGGCCTGCGCTCGCTGACGCAGTCGGTGGAGACGCTCTCCGGCGGACAGCGGCAGGCCGTCGCGGTCGCCCGTTCCGTCGCCTGGGCCCGCTCCGTCGTCGTCATGGACGAACCCACCGCAGCCCTCGGCGTCAAGGAGTCCGGCCAGGTCCTCGACCTCATCCGCCGGGTCCGCGACAAGGGCATGCCGGTCGTCCTGATCAGTCACAACATGCCCCACGTCTTCGAGATCGCCGACCGGATCCACGTCCACCGCCTCGGCCGGCGCGCTGCCGTGATCAAGCCCTCCGACTACTCCATGGCCGAGGTCGTCGCCATCATGACCGGCGCCCTCACCGTCGACGAAACCGGAGATACTGTCGTAGCGGATTCGGAGGCCGCGAAGGCCGCCGGAGTCCGGGCCACCTGACAGCACTACCCAGCTCTCTCATCTTCCGGCCGAGGCCGCGGCCGGAAGCGAGAGCCCTCAGGAGACGGTTTCCTCCATGGCAGCGAACCGCCGCCCCACCCTGGCCGACGTCGCCCGAGAAGTCGGCGTCAGCGCCAAGACGGTCTCCCGAGTCCTCAACGAGGACGGACCCGCCTCCGCGCAGACCAGGGAACAGGTACTCGCCGCAGTGGCCAAGCTCGGCTTCCAGCCGAACCTCATGGCCCGCAACATCCGCATCGGCGGCCCGGACACCACCATCGGCCTGGTCATTCCCGACCTCGCCAACCCCTTCTTCGGAGCCGTGGCCCGCGCCATCGAGGACACCGTCCGCGAACGCGGACTGACCCTCCTCATGGGCTCCTCCGCGGACGACCCCGAGCGCGAACGCGCCCTGACGGACAAGTTCCTCGCCCGCCGCGTCAGCATCCTGATCGTCGTACCGTCCGTCGGCGCCGACCACTCCCACCTCAAGTCCCACCGTACGGCGGGACTCCCCGTGATCTTCCTGGACCGACCCGGAGTCGGCCTCGCCACCGACAGCATCGTCAGCTCCAACCGGGCCGGCGCCCACGACGGCGTCGCCCACCTCATCGCCCACGGACACCGGCGCATCGGCTTCGTCGCCGACCTGCCCGTGAAGCTGTACACCCGCCGTGAACGTCTGGCCGGCTACCGCTCGGCACTCCAGGAAGCCGACATCCCCGACGACCGCTCGCTCCTCGCCAACGCCCACAACCAGCAAGGAGCCGAGGCCGCGACCGCCCAACTCCTCGGCCTGGCCGATCCCCCCACAGCGCTGTTCGCCGGCAACAACATCATGGCGCTGGGCATCGTCGCCGAACTGGCCCGCAGCAAGCGCAAGGACGTCGCCGTCGTCGCCTTCGACGACGTCTCGCTCGCCGAGGCACTCGAGCCGGCCCTGACCGTCGTCGCCCAGGACGCGGAAGAACTCGGCAGGGCGGCCGCGACCACCGCGCTGACCCGACTCGACGGCGACCGCACCCGCGCCCGCACCATCACCGTCCCCACCCACCTGGTCGTCCGAGGCTCGGGCGAACTCCCTGTCGCTGCGTTGCAGGAACCGTGACCTGGAGTTGGCGCCGAACTGCACGGCCAGGCAGGCTGTCGAGATCGGCCGGCCGGCATTGCCGCTCTTCGGTATGGCGGTGAACCCGCAGGTGGCACTCCCCTGACCGCGTCGGGAGAGCACCGCCACGCCACAGGCCGCGGCACGGCCGTCCTCGGTGCTCTCCACGCGAGCGGAGGTGATCTCCCTTCGCTGTTCCTGTCCGCGGGCCAGGCACGTTCTCTCCGCGCAAGCAGAACGGTGGCAGCACGATGATCTCGTTGCCATACACCTCTACCAACGGTGGGAGCCTCAACCGACCTGCCCGGCCTCCACTCCCTGTGCCCCTCGTAGATGGCATACCTCCATCGGAACAGACGCCGACGTGAGAAGGTTCCTGGGCCGTTTTCAGTACGGGCCGTTTCTCCCGCACCGCAGTCTGGTGGCAGCCCAGTGATCCAAGTGTCACGCAGCACCCTGATCGCCTGCTGTCGCTCCGCCGCCCACCCCAGCAGCGTCGGGCAGGATGGCGCCGCGGCAGCCCCTTCCGATTCCCTGCGTCCTGCCAACGTCCCGAATTCGGCGCCCAGCCACTCACAGAGGCCACATGCGGCGGCTTCCCCCGCTATGAGCCAAGACATCCGTGCAGGTCAGAACAGTTCGAACTACCATTGGCGACAACGCTGTTGAGCTCACGCGCAGCGGATTCACGCCGTTGGCCCAAAGCCCTAAATCCGAACGCCCGATGAGGCGTTTCCGCAGGTCAGGACACGGCTAAGGTGGGTCGGGTGGGACTCGAACCCACGGCCGACGGATTATGAGTCCTTTGAGGATCTTGGCGGCCTTTGCTTTTCTGAGTTGATCCGTGGGCTTTCTGCAGGTCAGATGGGGTGACCTGTGTCGACACTCCCCTGCCCTTGTCAGTCTGTTCCTATCCTTGCGTCCCCAATGCGTCCCCAACGCCGTCGCCCAGCAGAAATGGCACGGGGCTGCCATTCGGTCGCGCCCAGCTCTGAGGGGGCCTCGCACCTGCCCACAGCGGATTCCCCTTCCAACGCGTAGAGGCCCTGCCCACGGGATTGGGCCAGAGCCTCTATGGCCGCAATCACCGGCCAGATCTAAACAGCGAGCGTATCCGGAAATCATGGCGGGTGGCTCAGTTGCTCGCGCCCGGTGGGTCTGACACGAAAATGACTCGTGGTTGAGCCGTCAGGCTGGGATGGGGTCGAAGCGGATGGTCAGGCCGAGGCTGTTGGCTTCCTTGAGCATGCGGCGCATGGCGCGTTCGGGGTCGCGGCGGGTGAAGTGGTCAGCTCCGAGGTCTCGGTAGGGCTCGTGGTCGTGCAGGACGTGCCAGACGGCGATCACGAGTTTGCGCATCACGGCGACGAGTGCGCGTTTGCCGCCGCGTCTGGCTGTGAGACGGCGGAAGAAGACTCCGAGGTAGGAGCCCTTGTTCCTAATCGCGACCATGGCGGCGACACCGAGCAGGCGCTTGAGGTTGGCGTTGCCGGGTCGGGTGCGTCCCGACTTGCTGACTCCGGCGGACTCGTTCTGGCCGGGGCAGACCCCGATCCAGGAGGCCAGGTGGTGGGCGGAAGCGAGCTGGGCCACGTCGCCTCCGGTCTCGGCGATGATGATCTCTGAGCCGAGTCGGCCGATCCCCGGGATGGTCTGCAGGACTTCCGAGCACAGCTGCCTCTGCGTCCTCGCAGACCACGATTTGGTCCTGCACCGAGGCCAGGGCCTGGAGTCCCGTGAAGCGCCCTCCGAGGAGGTACGTCGCAGCCTGCACGATCCAGTACTCAGGCGTGTTCGGGCTGAGCATGGTGACGCCCACCCCCAGGCCAACGCCGCGCCGACTGAGCGCACCCATGCACTGCGAGACCAGGTCCCGCACCTGGGCGTAGGTCAGTCGCCGGTCGCCCGCGACGAACGCCTCCGACGAGCTGTGCCGCGTCAGCGACTGGACGATGAGGTCGCTCAGCGTCGCACCGGCCGAGGCCGCCGATGCCGGAGAGGAGCTCTGGGTGATGGCGGAGGGAGTCACCCTTCCAGCGTGGGCTCCCACACCATTGGGCTGCCACCGATGTTCCGCCAGGCACTACGGCTACCCCGCTAACCTCTCACCCATGGGAGCTGCGGGAGGACCGAGCCGACGAGCGATAGCCCCCCGGTGTCCGACCGACCAGCTCGGTGAAGGCGTCGATGAAGCTGCTGGGGTTCGACCAGCCCAGCCGGATCGCCGTGTCGGTGACCGAGGCGCCGTGGCTGAGCTCGATCAGCGCCCGTTGAATGCGCAGCAGGGTGCGCCACTGACGGAAGCTCATCGACAGCTCGCTGCCGAACAGTCGGCTCAGGGTGCGTTCGCTGGCGCCCGTGCGGTGGCCCAGCTCGGCCAGGGTCGCCGGGCTTGCTGGGTCCATGTGAAGCAGGTCGGTGACCGCCTTGAGACGCCGGTCGATCGGCTCCGGGAGGCGCAGCGGCTCCTGTGCGGCGCGGGCGAGCTCGGCGAGTACGACGTCGATCAGCAGCCGCGCACGGGGGCTCTCCAGCGGCTCGCCCTCGCTCATCAGCGCCAGATAGGCCTCGCGCAGCAACGCGCTCGCCACGAAGACCGACGGCTCGGCCGGCAGCTGTCCGGTCAGCGTCACGGGCAGCGACAGCACCCGGATGTCCGTCTCGCCGTACGCCTTGCTGCTGTGCACCGCGAAGGGCGGCACCCACATGATCCGACTGGCCGGCGCCACCCAGGTGCCCACCTGGGTCGCTGTGACCAGGGCCCCACGCGCGGCGTAGCGGAGCTGGCCGTAGTCGTGGAAGTGCGCGGCCACGTCGGCGCCATGGGCCAGCGGCGCCGACAACGGCGCATCGTCGGTGCAGAAGCTCGGCTCGCCGCTGGGATCGGACACGCGATCGAGGCTACCCGACGCTGGCGGGTTATCGGGAGAACCTGGCGCGATACCGGTGGTGAGCCTGGCGCCGCAGACGCATCGTGGAGACATGTCACAACAGATCAAGCTCGAGGACGCCGCGCCCGCGTCGTCCTCCCCCCACCGCCGAGGTCAACACCGGACTCGTGCTCACCTCGCTCACGCCCTGAGTGAGGGGTGGCAGCGATGAGCACACAGACGACCGGCACGATCGCAGTCTTCGGCGCGACGGGGCAACAGGGCGGGGCGGTGGTCGACGCGCTGCTGGACCACAAGGCCACGGTGCGGGCCCTGGTCCGCAACCCGCAATCCGACCGGGCTCAGGCGCTGGCCGCCCGCGGCGTCGAGCTGGCGGCCATCCGGACCGACGACCCGGCGTCGCTGGCCGCCGCGCTGACGGCGGTCGAGGCGTTCTACTTCATGACCCCGGAAGCGAACAACCTCGAAGAGGTCGAGACGGAGATCCGCATCGGCACCGCGCTCGTCGACGCGGCGGTCGCGGCACGCGTCCCGCACGTCGTGTTCAACTCGGTCTTCGGCGCGGACCGGGAGCGGGGTGTGCCGCACCATGACTCGAAGCACTCGATCGAGGAGCACCTGAGGAAGTCCGGCCTCAGGGCCGCGATGGTTCGCCCGACCCCCTTCATGGAGGAGATGGCACCGAGCCTGGAGCACGGAGAGATCGTGCTGAGGCTGCCGCTGCCGGAGGACGTCGCCCTGAAGATGATCTCGGTCAGGGACGTCGGCCGGGTCGCCGCCGCGCTCCTGCTCGACACCGCGGAGGCACCCGGCGGAGCCGTCGAGCTCGTCGGCGACGAGCTGACGGGCCCTCAGATCGCCGCGGCGTTCGGCGCGCGCGCCGGGCTCCCGGCACGTTACGAGGCCCTCCCGTTGAGCGTGCTTCCCAGCGACCTCGACAGGGCGATGTTCCGCCAGTTCGCGAAGGCGGCGGAACACCCGTCGGATCTTGCGGTGGTGCGGGCGATCGAGCCGGCCACCCTCGACCTGGCCAAGTGGATCCGATCCACCGGCTGGACCGCGCCCACAAACGTGGCTGGTTCCTGAGCCTCCGAGCCGGAACTAGTCGAAGTGCCGGTGCGGCCGCCACCGGTCCCGGCCAAGTTGATCTTTCACCTAGAGCGACGAGCACTGGAGCAGGACATGAAGGCGATCACCTACACCGAGTTCGGCGGCCCGGAAGTCCTCCGCCTCGAAGAGGTCGACGAGCCGCACGCCGGACCCGGGCAGGTGCGGCTGAAGGTCGTGGCGGCAGGGGTCAACCCGCTCGACTCCAAGATCCGCAACGGGTGGAGGCCGCAAATCGCCCCGCCGTTCCCGGTGATCCCCGGCGTGGAGGCGGCCGGCGTCGTCGACGAGGTCGGCGAAGGCGTGACCGGCGTCGCGGTGGGTGACGAGGTCCTGGGCTGGACCGTCACCGGCGCATACGCCGAGCACGCGCTGGCCGTCGACTTCGGCCCGAAGCCCGCGGACCTCGACTGGGACCTCGCCGCGGCACTGCCCGTCGCCGTCGAGACCTCGGTCCGCGTGCTCGACGCCCTCGGCGTCGGGGAAGGCGACACGCTCCTGCTGCACGGAGCCGCGGGTGTGGCCGGCGCCGTCGGTGTTCAGCTCGCGGTCACCCGCGGCGCCACGGTCATTGGCACCGCCTCCCCCGGCAACCACGACTACCTGCGCTCGCTGGGCGCGATCCCGGTCGCCTACGGCGCCGGCCTGGCCGACCGGGTCCGCGAGGCCGCACCGCAGGGCATCGACGCCGTGTACGACGCCGCGGGGGCAGGCGACCTGGAGGTGTCGATCGACCTGCGCGGCGGCACCGACCGGATCATCACCATCGCCGATCTGAAGGCCGCCGAGCTGGGCGTCACCTTCTCCGGCCCCGGCGCCCCGTTCGGTTCCCGCCTCGGCGAGTACGCCCGCCTCGCAGCCGACGGCAAGCTCACGGTGCGCATCGCGCAGAGCCTTCTGCTGGAGGACGCCGCGAAGGCGCAGGAGCTGAGCGCGAGCGGTCACGCCGCCGGGAAGCTCGTCCTGCGGCCGTAGCTCAGCGCCCGGCCGGCTGGGGAGGCACGACGGCAGCGCACCGGCCAGTCCCCACGGTCCTGGCGAACCCGGCCAGCTCGTCCGCCTCCACCGGTCCTGCCTACCGCACGGCCTCGAACAGGACACGCCGCCCGCTGTAGTGCTCCTCCACATGCGCGACCAACGCCGGTAGCAGCGGCTGGCGTTGCCTGACCCGGTCGGCGGTGCGTTCGTTGATCCGGCGCCGCCGCGCCCCGAACCCCCGCAGGTCCGCCGGCGGGATCGGACACGGCGCGGCCCAGCGCGCCCACCGCTGGGGTTCCTCCAATGCCCAGCTCTGGATGTCCATGTAGAACGCGCGGACCGGCAGCAGCATGCCGGTACCGCCGTCGACCCGTGGTTTGCCGTCCTTGCGCAGCCGGATGGCCTCGCGCCACTGGTCGTAGACTTCCTGCGGCAGGTTCAGGTCCTGCTGGCCGCGGATTACGAGTGGGCGGTTCGTGATTCTTTGAGGGGTTCTGGCGTCGCCTGATGGTGTGAGCTACCAGGGCAATGAGGGGCCGACGAGGACGGCGCCGGGGCCGCGTTCGAGGTCGTGATGATCGGCCTGCGCCACCAGCAGACGTCTTCCATGGCATGGCACCGCTCGCCGGCCTTCAACCTCCGGTTCGTCGCGTCTGCGGCGTCCGGCAAACAGCCGATGATCACGGCCTCCCCCGGGCCCGGCGCCAACATCCGCACCACGGCGCTGAGCGACGGCGGCATGACAGCCGCATGGCTCAGCAGACAGGCCGGGCTGTTTTCTGTTCGGACAGTTTCCGCCCTGGCGCGCACCAGCTCCTCACGCCCCGCTCCGACGCGATCGAGCTCCCCAGAGTTGAGTCCGAACCCGGTCAGCACGGAGCTCCTCGGGCGGCCGGCCAGAGCCCACGGGGACTGGTCAGCAGACCTCACCGAAACCCTGCGTCCCCAACACGTCCCCAAAATCACGAAAACGAAGCCGCGGAGACGCTGCCAGCTCGTGACGTTGCTGAGGCACAAGTCCTGATCATCAGCATTGCCGCAGGTCAGCGCGATGTCTGCTCAGCGAGGGAGCGAGAGCCTCGCCCCGTTCCGAAGCCGCGAGCAGCGGATTCAGTCCGTTGAGCGAAAGTTGACGCTCCGACACCTCACGAGGAACGTTTCCGCAGGTCAGAAGCCTGCAAAGGTGGGGCGGGTGGGACTCGAACCCACGGCCGACGGATTACGAGTCCGCTGCTCTGCGCTACGACGAATTCGCTCCCCGCTGACTTCCCAGTCCCAGCCATAGGGCTGGTACCCACCGCCCGAAACCAACCGGGCCACTCCTGGGCTGAGTCACCACCCGACAGCAGCCCCGTTTACGCAAGCCCAAGCAGGCATCCCGCGTGTGTCACCGCGTGACGAACGGCTGGTCGATGACCGTCTCCGCGCGTCCTTCAGGCCATCAATCTGCTCGCGATTCCTACCCCCAATCCTTCGCGCTACCTGCCCGACCTGCGACAACACACTGAAGAGCCGAAAGAGAGGCAGAATCGACCCGGATTCGCCCCCAAAGCCGGTACACGCACCAACGGACATACTTGATCTGCGGCGATGCAATTTCTGCTCCTGTACCACCAGGATCCGGCATCCGATTCGCCACAGAACTCTGAAAACAGTCATACGCGCATAACTTACGAGCGAAAGCGTGGCTCAACTAGCCACGGGAGGTCGAGGTCGGCGCGGCGACCCAGTGGACGAGCATCGCAACCGCCACCGGGGAGGACGCTCACGCATCGCCCCGCTGACGTGGCATTTCATCGGACATCTTCCGTGAGACGGAAGTCGTATTGCGGCCCAGTGATGTCTGCCCGAACGATGCCATCACCATCAGAGACGGGAGCCGGCCCCCATGCCTCACATGACTGCCTTCGCCAGGAACCAGTGGTACGTCGTCGCCTACACCTACGAGATCGGACGCGAGCTCGTCGGACGGACCGTCCTCGGTGAGCCGCTGGTGCTCTACCGCGCGGAGGAGGACGGGGCGGCCGTCGCACTGTCCGACCGGTGTGTGCACCGGCGATTCCCGCTCTCGGAGAGCCGGCTCGACGGTGACCGGATCGTGTGCGGCTACCACGGGTTCACCTACGACACGACCGGCGCGTGTGTGTACGTGCCGGGGCAGAAGCGGATACCGCGCACCGCCCGTGTCGCCTCCTACCCCGTCGTCGAGCAGGACCTGTTCGTGTGGGTCTGGGTCGGCGACCCCGCGCTCGCCGACCCGGGATCCGTGCCGCGCGCACCGCACATGGACTCGCCCGGCTGGACGACGGTCAGCGGCATGGAGCCCATCGACGCGGACTACGGACTCCTCGTCGACAACCTCCTCGACCTCTCGCACGAGACGTATCTGCACGGCGGCTACATCGGCACGCCCGAGGTCGCCGAGACGCCGATCGCCACCGAGGTGGACGAGGAGGCCGGGATCGTCCGCGTCTCCCGGCGCATGGCCGACGCCGAGTGTCCGCCCTTCTACGCGCGGTCGACCGGCGTCGAGGGGCGCATCACCCGCTGGCAGGACATCGAGTACCACGCGCCCTGCCTCTATCTGCTGCACAGCAGGATCGCGCCGGCCGGTGTGCTGCCGGAGGCGGACGGCAGTGACCCGAACGCCTTCCACACCGAGATCACGTACGCCATCACGCCGTCCGGCGCGGGCAAGGTGTACGACTTCTGGGCGGTCTCCCGCGACTTCGCCCGGTCGGACGACGAAGTCAGCACCTTCATGCGGGACTTGAACCACACCGTCGTCATGCAGGACGTCGACGCGCTCAACATTCTCCAGCGGACCCTCGCCTCCGAGCGCGCCGGTTACCAGGAGCTGAGCATCGGCATCGACACCGGAGGTCTCGCGGCCCGGCGCATCCTGGCCCGCTTGGTCGAGGAGGGCGACAAGCCGGTGGAGAGGGTGCGGTGACCGGCGCTGCCGGGGACAGCTCGTACGAGGCCGAACTCGTCCTCGTACGGCGGGAGTTCGTTTCCGACGGCGTACTCGCCCTGCGCCTGCGGCATCCGCTCGGCGCCGAACTCCCGCGCTGGGAGCCCGGGGCCCACATCGATGTCCGGCTCGGGCCGGAACTCGAGCGGCAGTACTCCCTGTGCGGGGATCCGGCGGACCGCGGGACGTGGCGGATCGCGGTGCTGCTCGAACCGGACGGGCGCGGTGGATCGGCTTATGCGCACGGGCGGTTGGGCGAGGGCGACGCCGTCCGTGTCCGGGGCCCGCGCAATCATTTCGCCCTCGCGCCCGCTCCGCGCTACCGCTTCGTGGCGGGCGGCATCGGCATCACCCCGATCCTGCCGATGCTCGCTGCGGCCGAGGCGGCGGGCGCCGAGTGGACCCTCCTGTACGGCGGACGGACCCGCGGCTCCATGGCGTTCACCGAGGAACTGGTGCGGTACGGAGACCGGGTCACCCTCGCTCCCCGGGACGAGACCGGACCCCTCGACCTGCCCTCCGTGCTCGGCGGGCTCTCCGGGGACACCCTCGTCTACTGCTGCGGTCCCGGGCCGCTGCTCGACGCGATCGAGGAGCGCTGTCCGGCCGGGCTGCTGCACATCGAGCGGTTCCGGCCGAAGGGCCGGGAGACGGACGGGGAGACGGACCGGGAGGAGGAGTTCGAGGTCGTCCTGGAGCGGTCGGGGCGGACGGTCACCGTCGCTCCCGGTGTCTCCGTCCTCGACACCGTGCGCGCCGCCGGTGTCGAGGTGCTCTACTCCTGCACCGAGGGCACGTGCGGGACCTGCGAGACGGAGGTGCTCGAAGGGACCCCGGACCACCGGGACTCGGTGCTCACGGACGAGGAGCGGGAGGCGGGCGGAACCATGCTCATCTGCGTGTCCCGCTGCCTCGGGAGACGGCTCGTACTGGACCTGTGACCGCCAGATCCCGCTCGATCCGGGCGACCGTGTCCAGCAGGTGGGGAAGCAGGTCGCGGCGGACCGATTCGAGACTGTTGCGGCTGGCGTGCACGGGGATGTTCGCGGCCGCCACCACGGCGCCGTCCCGGTCCCGCACCGGAGCGGCGACCGAGCGGAGTCCCTCCTCCAACTCCTGGTCGACGATGGCGTATCCATGGCGCCGCACCCGGGCCAGCTCGGCTCTCAGCAGGTCCGGCGAGACGATCGTGCGCCCGGTCAGGGCGTGCAGATCGGCCCGCTCCAGCCGGGCGTCGATCTCGTCGTCCGTGAGGTGCGCGAGGATCACCCGGCCCACGGAGGTGGCATGGGCCGGGAAGCGGGTGCCGACGGTGATCGTCGCCGTCATGATCCGCCGGGTCGGGACCCGCGCCACGTACACGATGTCGTCGCCGTCGAGGACACAGAGCGAGCTCGACTCCCCCACTTGTTCGGCGAGTTGCTTCAGATGGGGCTGGGCAATCTCCGGGAGGGTGAAACCGGAGAGATAGGCGTAGCCGAGTTCCAGCACGCGCGGGGTCAGCCGGAAGACCCGGCCGTCCGTCTGGACGTATCCGAGATCGACCAGGGTCAGCAGGAAGCGGCGGGCCGCCGCGCGGGTCAGGTCGCAGCCGCGCGCGACCTCACTGAGTGTCAGTTCGGGCCGGTCAGCGCCGAATACGCGGATCACGGCGAGTCCGCGTTCGAAGGACCGGACGAAATGGGGCGCTCGGTCTGCTGCAGGCATCGTCGCCTCCAGAGGGACACACGGAGTGCTCTCGCATCGAACGGGAGCACATGGAACGGGAGCACACTTCGATAACTGTCAACAATATTGTCAGCCAAGGCCATTGACCCGGCAACGACAGGGTTCTACCTTCGCGCTGAGCACCATTGTGCGGTGTGCGCACGCCCTGTCGGAACACTCTCGTCTGCACAGGAGGAGCCATGCGTCGTCTGCTCGCCGGTATCGCGGTCGGAGCCTTGCTGGTCACCGCGTCGGCCTGCGGTTCGTCCGACGGCGGTGGCGCCTCGGACAAGAACTCTTCGTCCGGCGGCACCACCACCGTCAAGCTGGGGATCATCCCCATCGTCGATGTCGCCCCCGTCTATCTGGGCCAGAAGAAGGGCTTCTACAAGAAGCACGGACTGACCCTGTCGATGACCGCCGCGCAGGGCGGCGCGGCGATCGTCCCGGGGGTCGTCTCGGGCCAGTTCCAGTTCGGGTTCTCCAACGTGACCTCGCTGATGATCGCCCAGTCCAACAGCGTTCCCGTGAAGGCCATCGCGAACGGTGTCGCCTCGACGGGCGTGGCGGGCGCGGACTTCGGCGCCATCACGGTCAAGAAGGGCAGCGCCATCACGTCGCCGAAGGATCTGGAGGGCAAGAAGGTCGCCGTCAACACGCTGAAGAACATCAACGAGACGGCCGTACGCGAGTCGGTGCGCAAGGCGGGCGGTGATCCCTCCGAGGTGAAGTTCGTCGAGCTCGCCTTCGACCAGATGCCCGCGGCCCTCGACAGCGGCCAGATCGACGCCGCGATGGTGGTCGAGCCCGCGCTCGCGACCGTCAAGAGCCAGGGCGCGACCGAGATCGCCTCCTCCCTGGTCGACGTGGCGAAGAACCTCACCGTCGCCATGTACTTCACCTCGGACCAGTACATGCAGCAGCACCCCGACGTGGTGAAGAAGTTCCAGGAGGCCACCGCGGAGTCCCTCGCGTACGCCGACGCGCACCCGGACGAGGTCCGGCAGATCGTCACCACGTACACGAAGATCCCCGCGGCCGTGCTGGCCGAGGTGACCCTGCCCAAGTGGCCGGCCGAGGAGAACCGGGCCTCGATCGAGGCGCTGGAGAAGCTCGGCGAGCAGGACGGCCTCTTCAAGTCGGCGCCCGACCTGGACAAGCTGCTGCCGTGACACGGAAGCGAGTGCGCGGCGGCGGCTCCACCGGACGGGCCGTGAACGCCGGACTGGGCGCGGCCGGGCTCGCGGCCTTCCTCGCCCTCGGCGAGGCGGTGCCGCGGCTCGGCATCGTCAAGGAGCGGTACTTCCCGCCGACCAGCCGGATCGCGCGGGCCCTCGGTGACCAGTTCACCGAGGGCACCTTCTGGACCGACCTCGGCGACACGCTCACGGGCTGGGCGCTGGGCCTGGCGATCGCGGTCGGCGCGGGGATCGTGGTGGGGGTGGTCGTCTCGGTCGTGCCGTATCTGCGCGAGACGACCGCCTCGACGATCGAGTTCCTGCGCCCCATCCCCTCCGTGGCCCTGATCCCGCTCGCCGTGCTGCTCTACGGGACCGAGCTGAGGTCGGTGCTCCTGCTGGTCGTCTACGCGTCCTTCTGGCAGGTCCTCGTCCAGGTCATGTACGGCGTGCGGGACGTGGACCCGGTGGCGGAGGAGACGGCGCGCTCGTACGGGCTCAGCACCTGGGCCCGGGTCCGTCATGTGCTGTGGCCGACCGCGCTGCCGTACGTCATGACGGGGGTGCGGCTCGCCGCGGCCGTCGCGCTCATCCTCACGGTGACCGCCGAACTCGTCATCGGGGCACCGGGGTTGGGCGCGCGCATCGCGGTCGCCCAGACCTCGCAGGCGGTGCCCGAGATGTACGCGCTGATCGTGGTCACGGGTCTGCTCGGGCTGCTCATCAACGTGGGTGCCCGGTCGGTGGAGCGGTACGCGCTGGCCTGGCACCAGTCGGTGCGCGGGGAGGTGACGGTGTGACGGACATCCCGCCCGAGCCGACGAGGCCGAACCGGTGGGGAGCTCTCCCGCTGCGGGTGCTGTTCGTCGTGGCGCTCCCCGCGCTGCTCTTCGTCCTCTGGTGGCTCGCGTCGGACGGCAGCACCGACGTCTACTGGCCTCCGCTGCGCACGATCCTGAAGACGTTCCCCGACGTCTGGACGCGTGACCGGCTCCGCGCCGACCTGGTGCCCAGCCTGCTGCGGCTGCTGGCCGGGTACGCGGCGGCGGCCGTGGTGGGAGTCGGTGTCGGCACGGTCGTCGGCTCGTACCGGAAGGTGCGGGCGGTGTGCGAGCCGGTACTGGAGTTCCTGCGGGCGGTGCCGCCGCCCGTCCTCGTTCCGGTCATCATGCTGTTCGCGGGCATCGGGGACACGATGAAGATCGTCGTGATCGCCAGCGGCTGCGTGTGGCCGATCCTGCTCAACACGATCGAGGGAGTGCGCGCCGTCGACTCCGTGATGTCCGAGACGGCCCGCTCGTACGGCATCACGGGTCCGGCCCGGATACGGTCCGTCGTCCTTCCGTCCGCGAGTCCGCAGATCTTCGCGGGCCTGCGCCAGGCGCTGTCCATCGGCATCATCCTGATGGTCATCAGCGAGATGTTCGCGGCGAGCAACGGACTCGGATTCACCATCGTGCAGTTCCAGCGCGGCTTCGCGATCCCCGACATGTGGACCGGGATCCTCGTCCTCGGCCTGCTCGGCTTTCTCCTCTCGGTCGTCTTCCAGTTGGTCGAGCGCCGGGTCCTCGGCTGGTACCACGGTCTGCGCGACTCCTCCAGGCGGTCCTCGTGACGCTCGCGAAAGGGCGGTCCATGCACGCGTCTTTGGTCGTATCCGGCCTGCGGAAGGTCTACGAGGGGTCGGGCCGCCGGGTGGAGGCGGTCCGCGATCTCACCTTCACGGTGGACGCGGGTGAACTCGTCTGTCTGGTCGGGCCGTCGGGCTGCGGCAAGACCACCCTGCTGAAGTGCATGGGCGGCCTGCTGACACCGACGTCGGGCGAGGTGCTGCTCGGCGGCCGGCGGGTGAGCGGCCCGCCGCCGGGCATGGCGTTCGTGTTCCAGGAGTACGGGCGCAGCCTGTTCCCCTGGATGAGGGTCGGCGAGAACGTCGAACTCCCGCTGCGGCAGAAGAACCTGGGCCGGGCGCGGCGCCGGGAACTGGTCGCCGACGCGCTGGAGTCCGTGGGCCTGGCCGATGCCGCGGGGGCCTATCCGTGGCAGCTGTCCGGGGGGATGCAGCAGCGGGTCGCCATCGCGCGGGCCCTGGCGTACGAGCCCGAAGTCCTGCTCATGGACGAGCCGTTCGCGGCGGTCGACGCGCAGACCCGCGCCGATCTGGAGGATCTGGTGCGCCGGCTGTGGCGGCAGCGCGGGATCACCATCCTGTTCGTGACCCACGACATCGACGAGGCCGTCTATCTGGGTGAGCGGGTCCTGGTCCTCTCGGCCTCCCCCACCGTCGTGCAGGAGCAGTTGAAGGTCGATCTGCCCGAGGACCGCGACCAGTTGCGTACACGGGTCTCCCCGCGCTTCGCCGAGTTGCGGACCCATGTGTACGAGCAGATCCAGGCGGCGAAGCGCGGGGAGCCGGTCATGAAGAGGGACGCGCCCAGGGATTCACCCCCGCCGAAGTGAGACGGCCTCCGGGGACCTCGCTGTGCGGCACGGGCCGTTCAGGCACGCAGCCAGACCGCCGTGTCCGGCGGAAGGAGCCCGTCGGCCGTCAGCGGGTCGCTGTGGAGCAGGAGCCGGGAGTGCTCGGGGAGCCCGACCGGGCCGTCGGTCAGATTGACCACGCAGAGCAGACCGTCCACGCGGGTGAAGGCGAGGACGCCCTCCGGTGCGGGCAGCCAGCCGAACTCGCCGTCGCCGAAGCCCGGTTCGCCGCGGCGGACGCGGAGCGCGGCGCGGTAGAGGCTCAGCATGGACCGGGGGTCGTCCGTCTGGCGGTCGGCGGCGTACGCGGGCCAGTCGGCGGGCTGTGGGAGCCAGGGCTCACCGCCGAAGCCGGCGTACGGCTCCCCGGCCGTCCAGGGCAGCGGGACCCGGCAGCCGTCGCGGCCCGGGTCCGTGCCCCCGGAGCGCGAATGCATCGGGTCCTGGATGCTGTCGAGCGGCAACTCCACCTCGGGCAGCCCGAGTTCCTCGCCCTGGTACAGGTACACGGAGCCGGGCAGGGCGAGCGAGAGCAGCGCCGCTGCGCGGGCCCGGCGGGTGCCGAGAGCCAGGTCGGTGGGGGTGCCGAAGGCCTTGGCGGTGAAGTCGAACCCGGTCTCCGTACGGCCGTAGCGGGTGACCGTGCGGGTCACGTCGTGGTTGCACAGCACCCAGGTGGCCGGCGCTCCGACGGGGGCGTGTTCGGCGAGGGTCTCGTCGATGGAGGTCCGCAGCCGTCCGGCGTCCCAGGGGCAGGACAGGAAGGAGAAGTTGAAGGCGGTGTGCAGTTCGTCGGGGCGCAGATAGCGGGCGAAGCGCTCGGAGTCGGGGAGCCAGACCTCGCCGACGAAGACGGCGTCGTAGGTGTCGGCGACCGCCCGCCAGGACCGGTAGATGTCGTGGAGCTCGTCGCGGTCGACGTACGGGTTCGGGTCGCGGCCCTCCACGAAGTCGGGCAGGTCCGGGTCCTTGGCCAGCAGCGCGGCCGAGTCGATGCGTACGCCCGCCACTCCCCGCTCGAACCAGAAGCGCAGGATCTCCTCGTGCTCCCGGCGGACGGCCGGGTGCGCCCAGTTGAGGTCGGGCTGCTCGGGGGTGAACAGGTGGAGGTACCAGTCGCCGTCGGGCAGCCGGGTCCACACCGGTTCGGTGGAGCCGGCGAACTGGGACGGCCAGTCGTTGGGCGGGAGTTCGCCGTGCTCGCCGCGTCCGGGGCGGAAGTGGAAGAGGTCGCGCTCCGGGCCGCCCGCCAGCGCCGCCCGGAACCAGGGGTGCTGGTCCGAGACGTGGTTCGGCACGATGTCGACGAGCGTGCGGATGCCCAGCTCGCGGGCCTCGGCGATGAGTTTCTCGGCCTCGGCGAGGGTCCCGAAGGCCGGGTCGATCGTGCGGTAGTCGGCCACGTCGTAGCCGCCGTCGGCCATGGGCGAGAGATACCAGGGGTTGAACCACAGGGCGTCCACGCCGAGTTCGGCGAGGTAGGGGAGTCTGGCACGGACGCCCGCGAGGTCGCCGGTGCCGTCGCCGTCGCCGTCCGCGAAGCTGCGGACGTACACCTGGTAGATGACGGCGGAACGCCACCACGCGGACTGATTTCGGGCAGGGCGGGGCTGTCCCACGGTGCGTTGCCTTTCGTTCGGGGTGGTCGGTGAGGGGCGTCAGCCCTTGGTGCTGCCCGCGCTGATGCCGGCGATGATGTGCCGCTGGAACACCAGGAACATCAGGACCATGGGGATGCTGGCGATCACCATCGCGGCGATGAGCACGGTGAGCTGGATGTTCTGCGACAGCTGGACGAGCGCCACGCTGATGGGCTGCTTGTCGGTGTCGGAGAAGACCATCAGCGGCCAGAGGAAGTCCTGCCAGACGGCGACCAGGGCGAAGATCGACACGACTCCGAGGACGGGCCGGGACATCGGCAGCACGATCGACCACAGGGTGCGCAGCCGTCCGGCGCCGTCGATCTCGGCGGCCTCCAGGACGTCGCGCGGGATCTGGTCGAAGAAGCGCTTGAGGAGATAGAGGTTGAAGGCGTTGGCGACGGCGGGCAGCCAGATGCCCAGCGGCGAGTTGAGCAGGCTGGTGTGCAGGACGGGCAGGTCGGCGACGGTCAGGTACTTGGGAACCACCAGGGCCTGCGCGGGGACCATCAGGGTGGCGAGGATGCCGCCGAGGATCACCTTGCCGAAGGCGGGCTTCAGTTTGGACAGGGCGTAGGCGGCGGCCGTGCAGAAGACGAGCTGGAGCAGCCAGGCGCCCGTCGCCTGGACGACGGTGTTCCACAGGTGGGTGGGCAGGTCCATCAGGTCCCAGGCGTCGGTGTAACCGCCGAGGTGCCACTGCTGCGGCAGCAGGGTGGGCGGGGTGCGCGTGACCTCGTCCGGCGACTTCATGGCGCCGGTGACCATCCAGTAGACGGGGAAGAGGAAGGCCAGCGCGAAGAGCAGGACGACGCCGCCGAAGACGGTCCAGTAGACGGCTCTGCCGCGCGGGCGGGCCAGGGCGAGCGGAGAGATCAGGGTGCGGGTGCTCACGCGTCCTCCCCTTCGGAGCGGGTCAGCCGCAGGTAGAGGGCGGAGAAGGCGCCGAGCAGGACGAGCAGCATGACGCTCAGCGCGCAGGCTCCGCCGAAGTCGTTGTAGAGGAAGGCG
Source organism: Streptomyces sp. NBC_00328 (assembly GCF_036139655.1). Classification (NCBI taxonomy): domain Bacteria; kingdom Bacillati; phylum Actinomycetota; class Actinomycetes; order Kitasatosporales; family Streptomycetaceae; genus Streptomyces; species Streptomyces sp. NBC_00328. Next base: position 8,058,791 of record NZ_CP108013.1, on the reverse strand, counting down.
TACTTGTAGATCAAGTAGAGCACGGTGACGGTCTTGTCCTCGGGACCGCCGCCGGTGATCACGAACGGTTCGGTGAACACCTGCATGGTGGCGATGATCTGAAGCAGCATCAGCATCAGGATGATGAAGCGCGTCTGAGGGATCGTCACGTGACGGATGCGCTGGAGCAGGTTCGCGCCGTCCAGCTCGGCCGCCTCGTACAGCTCGCCGGGGATGCTCTGGAGGGCGGCGAGGTAGATGAGGACGGTGCCTCCAAGGTTGGCCCAGGTGGCGACGATGACCAGCGAGACGAGCGCGGTGTCGGCGCCGTTGGACCAGTTCGAGGTCGGCAGGTGCAGCGCGCGCAGCGTCTCGTTGGCGAGGCCGGCTCCGGGGTCGTAGAACCACTTCCACAGCAGGGCGCTGACCACCGGCGGGATCATCACCGGCAGATAGACCACGACTCTGAAGAACGCCTTCGCGTGCCGCAGTTCATTGAGGACCAGCGCCATCACGAAGGGGACGGCGAAGCCGATGAGCAGGGCGAGGACGGTGAAGGTGAGGGTGTTGCGCCAGGCGGCGGTGAACTCCGGGTCGTGGAAGACCCGGGTGAAGTTGGCGGTGCCGACCCACTCGCCGCCGCTGCCCGGGGTGTACTTCTGGAAGGCGATCACGACGGCGCGGATCGCCGGGTACCAGGAGAACAGGGCGAAGCAGAGCAGGCCGCCGGCCAGGAAGGCGTAGGCGCGGAACTGGTCGGCCAGGCGCCGGCGCGATGGTCCCCCGGTCCGGCGCCCGGCCGACCGCGGCGCCTCCGGCACGCCGAGGGCGGCCGGAGGGAGCACTGCGGGGGGCTTCGATGCGGTCTTCATGAACGGTGTCAGCCTCGGGCCAGAATGGAGTCGATCTTGCCGGAGGCGTCCTTGAGGAGCTGGTCGACGTCGGCGTCCTTCTTGGTGAGGACCGAGGAGACGGCGGCGTCGAGGACGGAGTAGATCTGCTGGGCCTGCGGGGGCTCGATCTTCATCTGGAGGCTCTGGTTGCCGTCGAGGAAGGCCTGGTAGTTCTCCACGGGCACGTTGGCGTTGGCCTTCTTGACCTGCTGGTCCTTGTCGTCGGCGGCGCCGGTGAACAGGCGCGGCTCGGGCAGGCCGACGGGCGCGTTGTTCTGCTTGGCGCGGGCGTAGTCACCGAGGAAGCCCTTGCCGGGGTTCAGGAACATGTGCTCGAGCCACTTGAGGCCGGCCTTGATCTGGGCCGGGCTGTCCTTCTTGTTGAACATGTAGCCGTCGCCGCCGATGAGCGTGCCCTTGCCGCCGGGCATCGGGGCCAGGGCGAGGTCGTTGTAGTTGCCGCCCTTCTCCTTGACGAGGATCGGGATGTTGTCGGGCGCGGAGAGGTACATGCCGAGCTTTCCGGAGCCCATCATCTGCTGGACGTCGTTGATGACCAGCAGCTGCTTGCTGCCCATGGAGTTGTCGCTCCAGCGCATGTCCTTCAGGTTCTGCAGGACCGCCTTGCCCTCGGGGGTGTCGACGGTCGCCGTCTTTCCGTCCTCGGCGACGACGTTCCCGCCCTGCGAGTAGAGCTCGGCGGTGAAGTGCCAGCCGCCCTGGTTCTGGGCGCTGTAGTCGGCGTAACCGACCGTGCCCTTGCCGAGCGCGGCGATCTTCTTGGCGTCCGCGCGCAGCTCCTCCCAGGTGGCCGGGGGCTTGTCGGGGTCGAGGCCGGCCTTCTTGAAGAGCGCCTTGTTGTAGATGAGGCCCATCGAGTAGCCGGTGCGGGGGATGCCGTAGATCTTGCCGTCGACGGTGTAGATGTCGCGCAGTTGCTGCTGGATGGTGCTGTAGCTCTTGAGGTCCTTGACGTAACTCGTGATGTCGGCGGCCTGGTTGACGTCGACGACGTGCTTGGCGTCGGTGAAGTACGTGTAGAACACGTCCTCCATCTGGCCGCCGGCCAGCTTGGCGTCGAAGGTCTTGGGGTCCTGACACGGGAACGCGTCGTGCATGGCGACGTCGATGCCCGGGTTGGCCTTCTCGAACGCCTTGGTGTCGGCGTCGAAGAACGAGCGGTCGACCTTGGCGCTCTTCGGCGGCTCGCAGTTGACGGTGATGCGGGTCTTTCCGTTGGCCGCATCGTCGTCGCCGCTCGAACCGCACGCGGTGGCGGTGAGCGCGACAGAGGACGCCATGAGCATGACGAAGCTACGGCGGAACCCGGTACTTCTCATTGGTGGACCCCTTCGGGCTGGAGCGAGGAAGGCCCACGGCGGGCGTGCCGCCGTGTTCTGGCGCCGCACACTCAAGCACCGACAACATCTGTCCGCAAGATGTCGCGCAGAATCTGTAATTATTTGACAGCTACTGGGGATCCCCGTTGCAGGTGGTTGCGTACCGGAGTCATCGACCCCGGTACGGCGGCCCGGCCGCGCCTCTCAGCGGCGCGGCGCCTGCGCGGTCGACCCGCGCACCACCAGCTCCGGCTCGAACAGCAGCTCCTCGGCGGTCACGCTGCTGCCGCCGATCTGCGCGTTCAGCAGTTCCACCGCGGCGCGCCCCATGGCCTCGATGGGCTGGCGGACCGTGGTCAGCGGGGGTTCGGTGCAGTTCATGAACGCCGAGTCGTCGTACCCGACGACGGAGATCTCGCCGGGGACACTGAGCCCCTTGCGGCGGGCCGCCCGTACCGCGCCGAGCGCGAGCGGGTCGCTCGCGCAGATGATGCCGGTGACCCCCTGGTCGAGCAGTCTCGTGGCCGCGGCCTGACCGCCCTCCAGCGAGAACATCGCCCGTGCCACGTACGCGTCCGGCAGATCCGGCGCGAGGGCGCGCGCCGCCGCGAGCTTGCGGCCCGAGGGCATGTGGTCGCCGGGACCGAGGACGAGTCCGATCCGCTCGTGGCCGAGCGAGTCGAGATGGCGCCAGGCCTGCTCGACGGCGACGGCGTCGTCGCAGGAGACGCACGGGAAGCCGAGGTGCTCGATGGCCGCGTTGACCAGCACCACCGGAATGTTGCGGTCCGCGAGCTGGCGGTAGTGGTCGTGCGGCGCGTCGGCCTGCGCGTACAGACCGCCGGCGAACACCACCCCGGAGACCTGCTGCTGGAGCAGGAGTTCCACGTAGTCGGCCTCGGAGACCCCGCCCTTGGTCTGCGTGCACAGCACCGGGGTGAGGCCGAGCTGGGCGAGCGCTCCGCCGATCACCTCGGCGAAGGCCGGGAAGATCGGGTTCTGGAGCTCGGGCAGAACGAGCCCGACGAGCCGCGCGCGTTCACCGCGCAGCTGGGTCGGCCGCTCGTAGCCGAGGACGTCCAGGGCGGACAGGACCGCCTGCCGAGTGGAGTCGGAGACACCCGGCTTGCCGTTGAGCACCCGGCTGACCGTGGCCTCGCTGACCCCGACCTTCTTCGCCACCTGAGCAAGTCGTCGCGTCATGAACGCAAGAATAGCGCAAGAAATGCAAGTTGCTTGCGTAAAAGTTCGACCGACTCCTGCTTCACAGGAACGGGAACGGCGGCTCCGCACCCCCCGGCGCCGCACCTGCGGCGGCGGACCTCTCAGGGCGCCGCCCAGAGTCCGCGGACGTGGCCCAGATGGCGTGTCATCACCGCGTGCACGGCGCGCTCGTCGCGTTCCAGGAGGGCGTCGAGGAGTTCCAGGTGCTCGCGGGCCGAGGCCTCCAGACGGCCCGCCTCGACAAGGGCGGTGAGTCCGTACAGGCGTGAGCGCTTGCGCAGGTCGCCGACGACCTCGACCAGATGGGAGTTGCCCGCGAGGGCCAGCAGGCACAGGTGGAAACGGATGTCCGCCTCCACGTACGCGATGAGGTCGCCGGCGGCGGCGGCCGTCACGATCTCCCGGGCGGCCGGACGCAGCGCCTCCAGCGAGACGGGGTCCGCCGTGGTGGTCAGCCGCACGACGGTGGGGATCTCGATGAGCGAGCGGATGTGGGTGTACTCGTCGAGCTGCTTCTCGGAGACCTCGGTGACCCTGAACCCCTTGTTGGGGACCGTGTCGACCAGGCCCTCCTTGGCCAGGTCGAGCATGGCCTCGCGGACCGGCGTCGCCGAGACGCCGAAACGGGCCGCCAGCGTCGGCGCCGAGTACACCTCGCCGGGCCGCAGCTCGCCCGCGATCAGCGCGGCGCGCAGCGCGTCGGCCACGCGCTCACGGTAGCTGCTCCGCCTGCCGCCCAGCGTGGGCAGGTCGGGAGCGGCTGAGGGTGCGCTGCTGCGCTGGGCGGCCATCGGGGTCTCCTCGTACGGGCCGGCGCGTCGTCGTCCTGCCGTCGGCCATGTGCCATGTCACGTCCTACTCGGAGCTCCAGTATCTACGCCCCGGCGCGGAGCCGCTCACAGGACGAACCCGGCCGGGAACGGGTCCGAGGGGTCGAGCAGGTACTGGGCCGTCCCCGTGATCCAGGCGCGCCCCGTGAAGCTGGGCAGCACGGCGGGAGTTCCGGCGACCTCGGTGGTGCCGAGCAGCCGACCGGTGAACCGCGTCCCGATGAAGGACTCGTTCACGAACTCGGTGTGCAGCGGGAGTTCACCACGGGCATGCAGCTGGGCCATGCGCGCGCTGGTGCCCGTACCGCAGGGCGAACGGTCGAACCAGCCGGGGTGGATGGCCATCGCGTGCCGCGAGAAGCGGGCCGTCGCCCCCGGCGCGTACAGGTGGACGTGATGGCAGCCGCGGATGGACGGGTCCTCGGGGTGCACGGGCTCGCCCTCGGCGTTGACCGCGTCCATCAGCGCCAGTCCCGCCGCGAGGATCTCGTCCTTGCGGGACCGGTCGAAGGGCAGGCCGAACTGTTCCAGCGGCAGGATCGCGTAGAAGTTCCCGCCGTAGGCCAGGTCGTAGGTCACCGTGCGCCCGTCGGCGAGCGTGGCCTTGCGGTCGAGGCCGACGGCGAACGACGGCACGTTCCTGAGCGTGACCTCCTTGGCCGCGCCGTCCTCCACGATGACCTCGGCGACGACGAGGCCCGCGGGGGTGTCGAGCCGGATCGTGGTGACGGGCTCGACGACCTCGACCATGCCCGTCTCCACCAGCACGGTCGCCACCCCGATCGTGCCGTGTCCGCACATCGGCAGATAGCCCGACACCTCGATGTAGATCACGCCGTAGTCGCAGTCCGGGCGGGTGGACGGCTGGAGGACGGCCCCGCTCATCGCCGCGTGGCCGCGCGGCTCGTTCATCAGGAGCTGTTTGATGTCGTCGCGGTGCTGACGGAAGTACAGCCGCCGCTCGTTCATGGTCGCGCCCGGGACCGTGCCGATCCCTCCGGTGATCACCCGGGTCGGCATGCCCTCGGTGTGCGAGTCGACGGCGTGCAGGACGAGTTCGCTGCGCATGGGACTCCTGAGTGGTGTCGGCGGGGCGGCTGGGCGGTGGAGGCGAGGGCCTGGCCGGCTCAGGCGAGACCGGCGGCCACGGCCCGCTCCGTGGCCAGGCGCACGGCGGCCTCCTGCTCGGGCAGCAGCGGGACGCGCGGCGGCCGGACGGGACCGCCGTACCGGCCGACGATGTCCATCGACAGCTTGATGGCCTGGACGAACTCGACCTGGGAGTCCCAGCGCAGCAGCGGGTGGAGCTGCCGGTAGAGCTTGCCCGCCGTGTCGAGGTCACCGGCGACGGCCGCTCGGTAGAGCTCGACGCTCGCGCGGGGCAGCGCGTTCGGGTAGCCGGCCACCCAGCCCTTGGCCCCGGCCACGGCGAGTTCCAGCAGGACGTCGTCGGCGCCGATCAACAGATCCAGTTCCGGGGCGAGTTCGGCGATGCGGTAGGCACGGCGCACATCACCGGAGAACTCCTTGACCGCCTGGACGAAACCCGCGGCGTGCAGCTTCGCGAGGAGTTCGGGAACCAGGTCGACCTTGGTGTCGATCGGGTTGTTGTACGCGATGACCGGGACGCCCGCCCGGGAGACCTCCTCGTAGTGGGCGAGGACCGAACGGTCGTCCGCGCGATAGGCGTTGGGCGGCAGCAGCATCACGGCGCCGCAGCCCGCGTCCCTGGCCTGCTCGGCCCAGCGGCGCGCCTCCACGGAGCCGTACGCGGCGACGCCGGGCATCACCCGGGACCCGCCGATCGCGGCGACGGCGGTCTCGACGACCTTGGCGCGCTCCTCGGGTGTGAGCACCTGGTACTCGCCGAGCGAACCGTTCGGTACGACGCCGTCGCAGCCGTTCTCGACGAGCCAGGCACAGTGTTCGGCGTACCGGCCGTGGTCGACGCCGAGGTCGTCGTTCAGCGGGAGCGCGGTGGCGACGAGGACACCACGCCAGGGGCGTCGGCTGTCGGGGGTGACGGTCATGGGGTGCTCATCCCTCTCCATAGGGTGTGACATTTCACTGTCGGTCGAGGCGCGGTGAGGTGAGGCCGGGTTCCGGGAGCGGGCCCGCGCCGGGTGACCGGCCGTCGTCGTCCGAACCGGCTCGGGCGAGTACGCCGAGCGGTACCGGGCAGGCCAACAGCCTTCGTGCGGGCGTCTGTTCGCACCCGACGAGTCCGGCGACGGCGGGTTCGCAGATCCGGCCCTGGCACCATCCCATTCCGGCGCGGGTCAACAGCTTGACCGTCCGTACGTCGCCCGCGCCGAGGTCGGCGGCGGCCTCGCGGACGCGGCCGGCGGTGACCTCCTCGCAGCGGCACACGACGGTGTCGTCGGTGACCTGGTCCGTCCAGTGGGCGGGCGGCGTGTACAGGGCGTCGAGGGCGGCGGAGAACGAGCGCGCCCTCGCCCGGACCCTGACGGCTCGGGCGGCCGAGCGCGGATCGGGTCCGGTGCCGCGCAGCCGGGCCGCCACCGACCGGCCCGCGAGATGCCCCTCGGCCAGGGAGAGCATGGCACCGCCGATCCCCGTGGTCTCGCCGGCGGCCCAGACACCGGGCACGTCGGTGCGCTGCTCGTCGTCCACGTCGACCTTCGTCCCGCCGATACGGCAGCCGAGCGCTTCGGCGAGATCGGTGTGCGGGACCATCCCGTGGCCGACGGCGAGCGTGTCGCACGGGATGCGGCGCCCGGTTCCGGGCCGTACGCGCCCGTCGGGGCCGAGCGCGGCGACGGTGACGGCTTGGAGCCGGGCCTCGCCATGGGCTTCCACGACGGTGTGCAGCGGGATGAACGGAACGCGGTGGCGCAGGAGGCGGGCCGCGTACAGGACCGCCTCGGCGGCCTTGCCCGGTTCGGCCGCCAGCGCCCCGGCACCGCGCGGCAGCCTTCTCGGATCGAGGGACTCCACGAGCGCGGCGACCTCGGCCCCGGCGGCGGCCAGTCCGGTCGCCACGGGCAGCAGCAGCGGCCCGCTTCCCGCGACGACGACTCTTGCGCCCGGCACGACGAGACCGCCCTTGAGCATGGCCTGGGCCCCGCCCGCGGTCACCACTCCGGGCAGGGTCCAGCCGGGGAAGGGCAGCACCTTCTCGTATCCACCGGTGGCGAGGAGCACGGCGTCGGCACGCACACCGACGGAGCGCTCCTGGAGCGGGCCGAGGAGGGCGTGGACGGTGAATCCCGGCCGGGAACCGGTGCTCGCCCCGGTCCTTTCGACCAGCCAGACATGATGGTCCGTCAGGATTTCGACCCTGCCCGCTTCCAGGTGTCCGGCGAGGCCCTCTTCCAGCCGCCGCCATGTGCGCCACCGGTGGTGCAGCGCGCGGGGCCGCCGGGCGCCCAGGCCGCTCGCGGGCCGGCGGTAGAACTGTCCGCCCGCGGACGTGGCCGAGTCGATCAGCGTGACGTGGATGCCGCGGGCCGCCGCGGCCAGGGAGGCGGCGAGACCGGCCGGGCCCGCGCCGATCACCGCGAGGCGGTGGGCTCCGTCAGTCATCGTGGCCGGTGCCTTCCTGGGTGCGGATCGTGTCGCCGGGCGCCAACGTGACCAGACAAGCCCGTTGGTTGGGGCGGTCGTTGACGGTGACGAGGCAGTCGAAGCAGACGCCGATGCCGCAGAAGACCCCGCGGGGCCTGCCCGCGTCACGGGTGCTGCGCCACGCGGTGATGCCTTCGGCCCACAGCGCGGCGGCGACGGTCCGGCCGGGCAGCACCTCGACGGCCCGGCCGTCCAGGGTGACGGTGAAGGCGGGGCCGGGTTCGGCCCGTACGAGATCCAGGGGGTTCACACGGCCTCCTCTGCGAAGCGCTCGGGCCGGAACGGCGTGAGGTCGAGGCCGGGTTCCTTGCCCGCCAGCACCCGCGCGACGAGCAGTCCGGTCCCGGTGGACAGCCCGATGCCCGCCCCTTCGTGACCGCAGGCGTGGAAGAGACCGGGGGCTCTGGGGTCGGGGCCGATGGCGGGCAGATGGTCGGGCAGGTAGGGCCGGAATCCGAGGTAGGTCCGCAGGGCGCGTACCTGCGAGAGGAACGGGAAGAGCCGAACGGCACCGGCGGCCAGTTCCCGTACCACCGGCAGCGAGAACGACCGGTCGAAGCCGACCCGTTCCCGGCTCGCGCCGATCAGGACCGGGCCGGCCGCCGTCCCCTCCACGACCGGCGAGGTCTGCAGAGCGGCCGAGTCACTGGCGACGTCGGCGACGTAGTCCGCGGCGTACACCTTGTGGCGCACCCGGCGCGGCAGGGGTTCGGTGACGAGGACGAATCCCCGGCGGGGCAGGACGGGGAGCGTGACGCCCGCGAGCGAGGCCACCTCGGCGCCCCAGGTGCCGGCCGCGTTGACGACGGCGGGCGCGTGCACATCGCCCCGGTCGGTACGCACTCCGCGGACCGAGCCGTCCCGGGCACGCAGCACCTTCGTCACGGTGCGCCCGGTCAGCAGCCGTGCCCCCGACGCCCGCAGGAGATGCGCGGCCGCGAGGGCGGGCATCACCTGGGTGTCCTGGGGATAGCGCACGGCGCCCGCCAGCCCCGGGGCCAAGTACGGCTCCAGATCGTGCAGTTGATCGGCGGCGACCGGTTCGGCCAGTACACCGGCCGTGCGCTGACCCGCCGCGAACGTCTCCAGCGCGGCCAGGCCATCGGGCGTGGACGCCACGACGACGCCCCCCTTGGCCTCGTACTCGATGGCCTTCGCGTGTTCCTCGGCGAGGTCGGCCCACAGCCGCCCGGAGAGCAGGGCGAGGTCGAGTTCGGGTCCGGGTTCCTTGTCGGAGACGAGCAGATTCCCCTCACCCGCGCCGGTCGTGCCGCCGGCCACCGGGCCACGGTCCACCACGGCGACGTCGAGGCCCTCGCGAGCCGCGTACAAGGCACAGGCGGCGCCCACCATTCCGGCTCCGACGACTACCACATCGCAGGTAAGAGGCTGGCTCACATCAGTACTATGTCACACATCACCATGCGGTCCGAAGACCCCGAGGACCGCCAGGAGTGGCGTCGGCCTCGACCCCTTGGCGGCCCGCGAGGCGAGGGCCGAGCGTTCCGGGCATTCCCTTGCAGCACGGAGGGCAACACGTGGCACCACATGACACCTGGTGACACCAAGGGGTGCCACATGGCACCACCGGGCGCCATTTCCAGCCCCCAAATGACACATGGGCACTCATGGCGCCACCGTGGCTCACGTTGGCCCACTCGCATTTCAGCAGGTCAGAGCGGTTGCGTTCGAACCGGCCCCACGCAAGGCGCCACTCGGACTTGCGGATGGCGCCACATTGATGCCACCATGCCGTCATGGACCTCACTCCGTATATCGACACCCTCCGCCGCGAACTCGCGGTGGCCGCCGAAGCCGGCGGGGAAGAAGCCCGTGAGCTGGCCGAGCGCCTCACCGCCCCGCTGGAGTCGGCGACGCGTCTGACCATGCTCAACGTGCTCTCCGCCGCGATGGACGAGATCACCCGCGAACTCGCCCCCGGCTCGGTCGACGTACGGCTGCGGGGACTGGATCCCGACTTCGTGGTGACACCGCCGCCTTCCTACGGTGACACCACGGAAGCGGCGGAGGCGCCCGTCGAACCGTTCAGGGCACCCCTGCCCGCCGACGGCGACGAAGGCGGCACCGCCCGCGTCAATCTGCGCCTGCCCGCCCACCTCAAGGCGCGCGCCGAGGAGGCCGCGAGTCATGAGGGCCTGTCGGTCAACGCGTGGCTGGTGCGGGCCGTTTCGGCCGCGGTCGACGGCGGAACCCGGCCGCGCGCGACGGGCAAGAACCGCACCATCGGACAGAGCTTCACGGGCTGGGTGCGCTAGCCGCGCCCGCGCCCGCACCACTTCACCCACACACCACGTCCCACCTGCGGGGACGACTCGAGGACCCACGAGGACGGTACAGCCATGCCTTCTTTCGACACCCCCCAGCCGATCTCGGTCACCGCGGAGGTGGCCGCCGGTTCCATCCGTCTCACCGCGGGCGACCGAACCGACACGGTCGTCGAGGTGCTGCCGCGCGACCCGAAGCGGGACAAGGACGTGCGTGCCGCCGAGCAGACCGAGGTCGTGTACGCGAGCGGCGTTCTGACGGTCAGGACCAAGCACCGGCCACTGGTGGGCCCCAGCGGCCTCGTCGATGTGACGGTCGACCTGCCCACGGGCTCCCAGGTCGACATGACCGGCTCCTGGGCCCAGATGCTCGGCGAGGGACGGCTCGGCGAGGTCCGGGTGAAGACCTCGGCCGGAGACGTGCGCCTCGACACCACCGGCCCGCTGAAGCTGACCGTGTCGCACGGCATGGTCACCGTGGACCGCGTCGAGGGCATGGCCGAGATCACCAGCAGCACCGGCAACGTACGCGTCGGGACGGTCGCCGGACCCGCCGTCCTGAAGAACGCGCACGGCACCACGACCGTCGGCACCGTGACCGGCGAGCTGCGGGTGAGCGGCACCAACGGTGGCATCGACATCGCGCGCGCCGAGGCGTCGGTCACCGGCACCACGACGAACGGGCACCTCCGCCTCGGCGAAGTCGTGGGCGGCAAAATCCAGTTGGAGACGTCCAACGGCTCCATCGAGGTCGGCATCCGGCGGGGCGTCGCCGCGTGGCTCGACGTGAGTTCCAACCGTGGTCAGGTACGCAACACGCTCGCCTCGTCCGAGGCCCCGGAGGAGACCGAGGGCACGGTCACGGTCCGCGCACGGACCAACTGGGGCAACATCGACATCCTGCGCGCCAAGTCCTGAACTCCCCGGCCCCGGCCCCGCCCTCTTCTCCCTCCAGCGCCTGATTTCACCCAGCCTCCGAACGGAGAGCTCCATGCCTTCTTCTGTCATGCCCATGCCTATTCCCAATCCCGGGCGGGACGGCGGTCCGCAGCCGCCCGCCGCCGTCTCCGCCGTCGGTCTGCGCAAGTCGTACGGCGACAAGACCGTGCTCGACGGCATCGATCTGCGTATCCCGGCCGGTTCCGTCTTCGCGCTGCTCGGACCGAACGGCGCCGGAAAGACCACCACCGTGCAGATCCTGTCCACGCTCATCGCCGCCGACGGCGGGCAGGCCCAGGTCGCGGGCCACGACGTCGCCGCCTCACCCGACGGTGTGCGCGCCGCGATCGGTGTCACCGGGCAGTTCTCCGCGCTCGACGATCTGCTCACCGCCGAGGAGAACCTGCTCCTCATGGCCGACCTCTTGCGTCTGGGCAGGCGCGAAGGACGGTTCCGTGCCAAGGAGTTGCTCCAGCGCTTCGACATCGCGGACGTCGCCGGCAAGCGGGCCGCGACCTTCTCCGGCGGCATGCGGCGCCGGCTCGACCTCGCCATGACGCTGGTCGGCGACCCTCAGGTGATCTTCCTGGACGAGCCCACGACCGGTCTCGACCCGCGCAGCCGCCGCACGATGTGGGACACGGTGCGCTCCCTGGTCGCGGGCGGCACGACCGTGTTCCTCACCACCCAATACCTGGAAGAGGCCGACCAGTTGGCCGACCGGATCGCCGTGCTCGACGGCGGCCGGATCGTCGCCGAGGGCACCGCCGGAGAACTCAAGGCGCAGATCCCCGGGGGCCACGTACGGCTGCGCTTCACCCGGCCCGGCGAGTACGAGCGCGCGGCCGAGGCTTTCCCCGGTGCGGCCCGCGACGACGAGGACCTCGCCCTGCGCGTCGCGGGCGACGGCGGGCTCGACGCGCTGCGCGCCCTGCTCGACCGGCTGGACACCGCCGGTGTCAGCGCCGCCGACCTCTCCGTGCACACCCCCGACCTGGACGACGTGTTCCTCGCCCTGACCGGCGACGGCACCACCAGGACCGGCACCGGCACCCCGCTTCACGTCAAGGAGACCCTGCGATGAGCACCCTCACCTACGCCGTGCACGACTCGATGACGATGCTGCGGCGCAACCTCAAGCACGCGCTCCGCTATCCGAGCGTGTCGCTCGGCGCCGCCATGATGCCGATCCTGATGCTGCTGCTGTTCGTGTACGCCTTCGGCGACTCGATCGGCGCCGGAATGGGCGGCGGCCGGGACGCCTACCTGGAATACCTGACGCCCGGCATCATCATCATGGGTGTGGCGGCCGGGGCCATGTCGACCTCGATCGCGGTCTGCTCGGACATGACGGAAGGCATCATCAACCGCTTCCGCACCATGAACATCACCCGCTCGTCGTTCATGACGGGCCATGTCGTCGGCAGCGTCCTCCAGACCATGGTGAGCATGATCCTGGTCGTGGGCTTCGCGCTCGCCATCGGCTTCCGTTCGGACGCGAGCCCCCTCGAATGGCTCGCCGCCGCCGGTCTCCTCGCGGCCGTCGCGTTCGCGGTGACCTGGCTGTCGGCGGCGCTCGGCCTGATGTCCAAGACCGTCGAGTCCGCGAGCAACAAGCCGCTGCTGGTCCAGTTCCTGCCGTTCCTCGGCTCCGCGTTCGTTCCGGCCGACTCGATGTCCCCGGGTCTTCGCTGGTTCGCCGAGAACCAGCCCTTCACACCGATGACCGAGACGCTGCGCGGTCTGCTCTCCGGCTCGGCGATCGGTGACAACGGCTGGATCTCGCTGGCCTGGTGCGCCGGGATCAGCCTGGTCGGCTACGTCTGGTCGCGCTCGCTGTTCAACAGCACGACCAAGCGCTGAGAACCCGCCTGTCGACCTGCCGGTGAGGGGCGGCCGGGATCCGCGCGCGGCGGATCCCGGCCGCCCCTTGACCGGCGTCAACCAACAGCCCGGCGAAGGCAGTTCATCGGCCCGGTCAGATCCGGCTCTCGGTGGCCGTGTCCGCGGACAGCCGCTGGGCCGCGTAGATCGGGATCACGGAGAGCAGGACGAGCACGGCCGCCACGACGTTCACGACCGGGGCCTGCTGGGGCCTGGTCATGTTGTTGAAGATCCAGATCGGCAGGGTCTCGATGCCGGGCCCGGCCGTGAACGTCGTCACGACGATCTCGTCGAAGGACAGGGCGAAGGCGAGCAGTCCGCCGGCCAGCAGCGCCGAGCGCACCAGCGGGAAGGTCACGTCCACGAAGGCCCTGAAGGTGTCCGCGCCCAGGTCCATCGCGGCCTCCTCGTACGTGCCGGACGTACGGCGCAGTCGCGCGACCACGTTGTTGAAGACGACGACGATGCAGAAGGTCGCGTGACCGACGATCACGGTGAACATGCCGAGTCCGACGCCGAGCGGTTCGAGCACCGTGCTGAACGCCGAGTTGAGGGCGATGCCCGTGACGATGCCGGGCAGCGCGATCGGCAGGACGACCACGAAGGAGATCGCGTCCCGGCCGAAGAAGCGGTGCCGGGCGACCGCGAAGGCGATCAGCGTGCCCAGGACCAGCGCGATGGCCGTGGCCCCGAGGCCCGCCTTGACCGAGACCCACAGCGCCGAGCGGGCACCCTCGTTCTCCCAGGCGACCGACCACCAGTGGAAGGTGAGCCCGGACGGCGGCCAGCTCGCGCTGCGGTCCCGGTTGAAGGAGTTGACGAGGACGAGCGCGAGGGGCACGTAGATGAACGCGAAGCCGAGCCCGGCGGCGGCGCGCAGCGCGATACGCGCGGGACGGGAGAGTTGCACAGCGGGCTCCTCAGAGACTGCTCAGGGCACCCGTGCGGCGCATCGCGAGGAGGTACACCACGATGACGACGACGGGGACCGTGCCGAGCGCGGCGGCCATGGGCAGGTTCAGTTCGATGTTGGAGTAGACGACGTTGCCGATGAGCTGGGTCTTGCCGCCGACGATCTGCACGGTGATGTAGTCGCCGAGACTGAGCGAGAAGGTGAAGACCGAGCCGGCGGCCACGGACGGCAGGACCATCGGCAGCACCACCGACCGGAAGGTGCGGGCGGCCCGGGCGCCCAGGTCCGCCGACGCGTCGAGCAGGCTGGCGGGGAGCTGCTCCAGCGCGGTGTGGATCGGCAGGATCATGTACGGCAGCCAGAGGTAGGTGAGCGCGATGATCGCCGCGACCGGGCCGTACCCGGGTCCGCTCAGTCCGAGGGGCTTCAACATCCAGTCGGCGAGGCCGTCTTGGGAGAGGATCAGCCGCCAGGCGTACACCTTGACGAGGTAACTGGCCCACAGCGGCGTGAGGATGGCGACGACGAGCAGCGGGCGCCGGGCGGGCTTGGCGATGCGCGCGGTGTAGAAGGCGACCGGGAAGGCGATCACCGCGCACAGGACGGTGACCGCGAGGGCGACGCCGACGCTGCGCAGGATCACCTGCCGGTACACGGGCAGGGTGAACAGCTGGTGGAAGTTGTCGGCCGACCAGACCTTCACGACCTCGGAGGTGAAGGAGTCCGTCGTCCAGAACGCCGAGACGAACAGCACGGCCAGCGAGCCGAGATAGAGCACCGCCAGCCAGAGCAGGGGTGCGGTCAGCAGCAGGGACAGCCGCAGCCGGGGGCGCCGGTGCAGGGTCCCGGCGAGCCGCCGGACGGGGGAGCGTCCGGCGGCCTGCGCGGTGGTGGTCATCGCTCGGTCAGCCCTTGATCTCGGTCCAGGCCTGGACCCACTTCGCGTACGGGACGCAACTGACGTCGGTGCGGCCGTCGAGGCACTGCTCGATGGGCGTGTTCCAGAACGCGATGTTCTTCCAGTAACTCTCGTCCGTGGCGTGGAAGGTGTCGCAGAAGGACTTGTCGCTGGTGTACCCGCACGCCCGGGCGTTGGCGGGCGCCTCACCGAAGTACTCGGCGACCTGGGCGTTCACCTTCGGCGAGATGATCCAGTCCATCCACTTGTAGGCGCAGTTGGGGTGCTTGGCCTTGGCGGAGACCATCCAGGTGTCGGACCAGCCCGTGGAACCCTCCTCGGGCACGACGGCCTTGACCTTGGCGCCCTCGCCGGCCGCGAGGTTGGCGATGACCTGCCAGGTGGTGCCGACCACGGAGTCGCCGCTCTTGAAGGCGGAGATCTCCTTGAGGTAGTCGCTCCAGTACTCCCCCACGTTCGCGTTCTGCTTCTTCAGCAGGGCGACGGCCGCGTCGAACTGCTTCTGGTCGAGGGCGTAGGGGTCCTTGATCTTCAACTCGGGCTTGGTCGCCTTCAGATACAGGGCCGCGTCGGCTATGTAGATGGGCGAGTCGTACGCGGTGACGTGGCCCTTGTTCGCCGAGGCGTCGTCGAAGACCGCGGACCATGAGGTGGGAGCGGGGGTGACCTTCTCGGTGTTGTACATCAGGAGGTTGGCGCCCCGGCCGTGCGGGATGCCGTACATCCGGCCGTCGACGGAGTTCCAGGCGCCCTTCTTCAGGCCGCTGAAGACGTCCTTGTAGTTCGGTACGAGGCCGGTGTTGACCGGGGCCGCGTCGCCCGAGGCGATGAGGCGCAGGGAGGCGTCCCCGGAGGCGGAGACCGCGTCGTACTGCCCGGTCTTCATCAGCTTGACCATCTCGTCCGAGCTGGCGGCCACCTTGGAGTTGACCTGGCAGCCGGTCTGCTTCTCGAAGTCGCCGACCCAGTCGACCTCGGGGTCGTTGGAACCGTCCTCGACATAGCCGGCCCAGGCGATCAGGTTGACCTGGCCCTCGGTCTTGCCGAGCTTCGACTGCGCCTTGAGGTCGGGCGGGTTGAAGCCGGTGGACGCGGAGGAGCCCGTACCGGACGATCCGCAGGCGGTGGCCGCGAGGAGCACCGCGACAGCGGCGGCGGCCTTGAGGGTTGGGGTGAGGCGCACGGCGTACTCCATACGTGACGGGGGACTGAGCGTGGAAGTCAGCTGGGGTCGGGGACCTGGAAGGCGTGGCGGCGGTGCCACCGGAGCCGGACGCGGGTGCCGCGCAGGGCGGCCACGTCCTCGGAGGAGGTCTCCAGGTTCTGCTGGAGCGCGGTGAGGCGGCCGCCCGCGTCGAGGTCCACCAGGAAGCGGGTGGCGTCGCCCAGATAGACGACCTCGGCGACGGTTCCGGTGGCCGTGGAGTACTCCGGTTCCGCGACCGTGCCGGTCTCGGCCGGCTCCTTGAGGACGCGGATCTTCTCCGGCCGGATGCTGTACGTGCCCGGGGCGCCGACGACCTGCTGCGCCGACTGGCCGTCGAGCAGGTTGGAGGTGCCGACGAAACCCGCGACGAACGCGGTGGCGGGGCGTTCGTAGATCTCGGCGGGGGTGCCGACCTGTTCGACGCGGCCCTGGTTGAAGACGGCGACGCGGTCGCTCATCGTCAGGGCCTCCTCCTGGTCGTGGGTGACGAACACGAAGGTGATGCCGACCTCGCGCTGGATCGCCTTGAGTTCGACCTGCATCTGCTCGCGCAGCTTGAGGTCGAGGGCGCCGAGCGGTTCGTCGAGCAGCAGGACACGGGGGCGGCCGACCAGTGCCCTGGCGAGGGCGACGCGCTGGCGCTGGCCCCCGGAGAGCTGGGCGGGGCGGCGCCTGCCGAACCCTTCCAGGCGTACGTCGGCGAGCGCCTTGCGGGCCCGGACCAGGCGCTCCGCCTTGGGCACCTTGCGGACCTTGAGGCCGTAGGCGACGTTCTCCTCGACGGTCATGTGCGGGAACAGGGCGTAGTCCTGGAAGACGGTGTGCACGTCCCGTTCGAAGGGGGCGAGGCCCGTGACCTCCTGGCCTGCCAGTTCGATCCGGCCCTCGGTCGGGCTCTCGAATCCGGCGATCATCCGCAGCACGGTCGTCTTGCCCGAGCCGGACGGGCCGAGCATCGAGAAGAACTCGCCGTCGGCTATCTCCAGATCGACTCCGGACACGGCGGTCGTGTCACCGAACGCCTTTCGCAGGCCCTGGAGCCGGATCGCCTTTGCCTCCATGGGCGGGGAACCTTTCTGGTGCAGAGGTACGTTTCAACACTGACCGGAAAGATATGAAGCCATAGTTCAAACTTCAAGACCCCTTTAGAGTAAAGGTTGAGTCAACGCACAAGGTGGTGACCGTGAAGCAACACAGGGGCGACGGCGTCCGCAGAGCCGTCTTCACTCCCGTGGACAACCGCGCGCGCGTCGAGACGGTCGTACACCGGATCGGCGACGCCATCGAGCTCGGGCTGCTCGCCGACGGCGAGCAGCTGCCGGGAGAGATGGAGCTGGCCGGACAGCTCGGCGTGTCCACGGTCACCCTGCGCGAGGCCCTGATGGCCCTGCGCCAGCAGGGACTGGTCACCACGCGACGCGGGCGCGGTGGCGGCAGCTTCGTGTCGCTGCCCGAAGTACCGGGCGAGGAAAGGCTGCTGGCCAGGCTCGCCGAATGGAGCACCGAGGAACTGCGGGACCTGGGCGACCACTGGGCGGCCGTGTCCGGAGCGGCTGCCCGGCTCGCGGCGCAGCGCACGGAACCTGACGACCTCAAGGCGCTGTGGCGCACCCTGGACGACCTGGCGTCCGCCGAGGACGCCGCCGCCCGCAGCCGCGTCTACGGCCGCTTCCACGTCGAGCTCGCCGCGGCGGCGCAGTCCGCCCGGCTGACCCGTGAACAGGTCGTGCTGCAGACGGAAGTGGGCGCGCTGCTGTGCCTCGTGCTCGGGGACGACGAATATCGTGAAGAAGTCGCAGACCGTCACCGCTCCGTAATCTCGGCCGTGCAAGATGGGGCCCACGATGCGGCCAGAGCACTGGCCGAGCGGTGCGTGGTGGACTCGACGGCGCGGCTCATCACCCTGCGCCTCTCGATGCCGCGTGCCGCTTCAGGCAGGCGTCCCCTGGAGGGCACCCATGAGCAGGAGCCCCGGCCGGGCCGGCGCGACGGCGACGCTTGACGCTCCCGAGGCGGCCGTCGCCGCGCGGGTCCGCGGCACTCTGGAGGCCGTCTTCGACGCGGTCGCCGAGACCCGGGACCAGACGGCCGCACTGCTCACCCGCCTCGCCGCCGAGGGCCGCCGACCCGCGACGGTGCATCTGGCGGCCCTGCGCCCGGGACTGCATCTGCGGCTCACCCGCCAGGAGTTGGTGTCCGGTGCCGGTTTCGTGGCGGCGCCGGGGCTGCTCGGTGACGTACCGGCGTGGCTGGAATGGTGGCAGCAGGACTCCGACGGTGGCGTACGGCCGCTGCTGCTCGACCTCGATCCGGCGCGCTCCGCGTACTCGGACTACACGCACTGGGACTGGTTCGCCCTCCCCCGCGACACGGGGCAGCGCGCGGTCGCCGGTCCCTACGTCGACTACCTCTGCTCCGACGAGTACAGCCTGACCCTGTCCGCGCCGGTCCACGTGGAGGGCCGGTTCGTGGGGGTCGCCGCGGCCGACGTGTATCTGCGGCACTTCGAGGCCGCGGTCGTCCCGCTCCTGCAACGGCTGCCCGGGGCCGCCTACCTGGTGAACGCGCGGGGCCGGGTGGCCGCGTCCGCGGACCCCGCCCATCTGGCCGGATCGCTCACCAGGGGACCGGACTTCGCGGCCGTGCTGGCGGCGGCCCGGAGCACGCGCCACGGGGACCTGCGTCTCGTGCCCTGCGACAGCGTGCCCCTCGTCCTCGTGACGCCGGCCGGCTGAACGGGCGCCGCCCCGAGCCACCCGCGCGCCCTGCACGCGTGCCTTCCGGGCGAGTCGCGCCAGCGCGGAAGCGCTGCGACTACGCGCGTCACACCGCGCGAAGCTCCGCCGCGCCGTTGCGCGTCCTGCGTGCTCTGCGCGGTCCGCCCCTGACCGGCCTGACCGCCTCGCGCAGCACCAGGGTGATCCGCGAATAGCCCATGCCCTGAAGGGCCTTGGGGGTCTCGTCGACGATCCGGCAGTCCGTGCTGCCCCAGCGGGGATCGGGGTGGACCAGCGGGCGCACGGCTCCGTCGTGCTCGACCCCGCGCGGGCCGACCGCCTCGATCCAGTGCGGCAGGCCGTGCCGATAGGCGGCGTCCATGATCGGGTCCTGCGCGATGTCCCGGCGGATCGCCTGGAGTCCGCGGTCCTGGCCGTTGCGCTCCACCGCCGCGGCGAAGTGCGCGAGCATCGGCAGACACCAACTCGACTCGTGCTCACCGAGAACCGATCCCGCGTCCGGATGAAACAGGACGAAGCGCAGGAAGTTGTCACCCGGCATGGCGGTCGGATGCGCGCCGACGCCGTCGAAAAGTGTCTCGAAGGCGACGTTGGACAGTACGACGTCCCAGCGGTCGTCGAAGACGAAGGAGGGGAAGGGCACGGCCTCGAGGAGCGTGGCGTAGTCCTGGAGGTACGCCTGCGCTTCGAGACTCTCGGGGACAGGTCGCGGCTGGGACCGCTGCCTTCCTGCCTGGTACGCCATCGGGAGGTCACCCCTCTTGCCTCTGCGGCCTTCACGCGGCGCCCCGATCCTGCTGCCCCGGGGACTGGCGTGTCAACTATCGTGGCATTTAGCGCTTGTTGACGGCTGAATCTCGCCACAGTTGTGGCGAGACCTGGATGTGAGTTCGAGCGACCGGCTAGGCTCCGGCTTGGTCCCCGGCTTTGCCGTCGGGATGGTTCCTGACCCTCGTGTCCACATGGTTCCCGAACTTCGTGAGAGCCACCTGAGAGAGACGTAGGAGATCTGTCGGTGACGGATGGCTTCGAGGTTCCGTGCGCCACGGCGACGGTTCTGCTGCAGGCCGTCGTGGCCAGGGTCACCGCACTCGCCGACCGGCTCGGCGTTCCGCACGCCGAAGTCTTCGACATCCGGCGGCTGTCGGCCGAGTCCGGTGTCCCCGAACCCGTGGCGAAGGCCCTGCTGAGCGGCCGCCCCGCCGGCGAACCCGACCTTCAGGCACGCTTCCTGCAACGCCTCGACCTGCTGCGCCGCACCCGGCTCAAGCCCAACGGCCGCCGCTACACGCAGCAGGAGATAGCCGACGGCGCCGGTATGTCGCGCCAGCAGGCGGGCGCCCTCATCAACGGCGACCGGCGCCCCACCATGGAGCACTGCGACGCGATCCAGCGCTTCTTCCGGGTGCACGCCGGATTCCTCACGGCCGAGGACTCCGAAGCGCTCGTGGGCGCCCTCCAGCGGTCGGAACAGGAGCTCCTGCAACGGCTCGCCGACCGCGAACGCGCCGCGGTCTCCGTCGCCCACGATCCGCTCGAACGGCTGCTCCTGGACCACGGCGTCCGCGGAATCGCCTGGCGGGCCGCGCAGTTGCCCACCGACCAGCACCGGGACAAGGTCGCGGAATGGCTGGACATGCTCCTGGAGAGCGTCAAACGGCCAGAGTCGTGAGCCGGGGGAGATCAGTGGGCATCGGAAGGGAAATGCGCCGCCTGTGCGGCGAGCTGGTCTCGGAGCTCTCGCTCCCCGCGCCGGCGGCCCCCGCCGACCTCTACACCGCGCTGTGCGGCGCGATGAGCCGACGCCGCGGCCGTCCCGTCCAGTTCCGTACGGCCGCGTTCCCGCCCGGCACCGCCAGCGGACTGTGGCTCGACATGGCCGAGCAGGACCTGGTCGTCATCGAGGAACGCACCGCGCCCGACCACCAGTTGGTCATCCTCGGCCACGAGCTGTGGCACATGAAGGCCGGACACTGCAGCCATCACGTCGACGGCGCGGCCGTCGCGGCGCGCTTACTCGGCGACGGGGCCGACCTCCAGGCCACCGTCCTGAAGGTGGCGGCGCGCACCCGCTTCGACCTCGCCGACGAACAGGAGGCCGAGAGCTTCGGTCTTCTGCTCGCCAGCAAGTGCCGTACCTGGCTGGCCGGTTCCTCACTGCGCGGCCCGGTGCAGCGGCACGGTCTGGCCGGCCGTATCGAGGCCTCCCTGGGCTGTCGCGGGCCGCGAGGCTGAAGGTCGCGGGGGCATGGACGGATCGAGCTACTACATCCCGGCCGTCGCCATGGGCGCGGCGATCGCGTTCAAAGGGCCCTCACTGCTGCGCGGCTGGCGCGACCCGCTGCTGCGTTCCGTCGGCGTACTCCTCGCCCTCGCGGGGCTGGTGTTCCTCTTCGCGGCCCCGCCGACCATCGCCGCGGTCAACGACGTCACCGGGATACCCAACATCTCGGCCCCCCTCGTCTACTGCCTGCTGAGCGCCTACAGCGCCTCGTGCCTGGTGCTGATCATCAACTGGCGCGGCGGACCGCCCGAGGTGACCCGGCGGCTCTCCCGCCGCTGGACCCTCGGGTACACCGTGGTCGCCCTGGCACTGATCGTCCTGTTCGCCCTCGGGGACGCCTCCGTCGAACGGCTGCGCGACCTCGACACGTACTACGCCAACACCCCCTTCATCCGCGAGATGATCGTCCTGTATCTCGCGTCGCTCACGGTCGCCGGTGTCGCGATGAACATCATGTGCTGGCGCTGGGCGGTCCAGGTCCGCGGCCGGCTGCGCGCCGGGCTGGTGATCATCGCTTTCGGGTCGCTGTGCAACATCCCTTACTCCGCGGCCAAGTTCACGGCGGTGGTCGCCCGCTGGAACGACACGGACCTGGACGGCCTCAGCACCAATGTGGCCCCCCTGCTCGCCTCTGCCGGGGCCCAGATCACCGCCGTCGGCTTCTGCCTCCCCCTCGCCTGGCGGCGCATCGAGGACAGCTGGAACACCTGGTCGACCTATCGCCGGCTCGGCCCGTTGTGGCGCGAACTGAAGCCGGTCTCCGTGCCGGAGGACCGCGCGGTGCGGATGTCCTGGTGGTCGCCCGCCGAACTCCAGGTCACCCAGCGGGAGTCCGACATCCACGACGGCATGCTGAGCCTCTACCCCTACTTCGACTCCGAGGTGCGCTCCCGGGCGTACGGAGCCGCACTCGCGGCGGGCTCCTCCGCCGCCGAAGCGCACGCCGAGGCGGACGCGGCGATGGTGACCGTGGCGGTGCGGGCCAGGACCGCGGACCCGGAGGGCCGTGTCATCAGCTCGGCCGAGACGGCGGAAGCGCCGCCCGCGACCGGATCCACGTTCGCGCACACCGACGGCCGGCGCGACCTCGTGCGCATGTCGAACGCGCTGCGCCACTCGCCGGTCGTCGCGGCCGTCCGGGGCCGAACGGCGACCGGGCCGGAGCACGACACCCGCGAACGAACCGGCTGACGCCGCCCACGGTCCCCCGTCCGGCCCTCAGGTCGCGCTGCGTTCGCTCGCCTCGCGCAGGTCCCGCTCCACCTCGCGGTTGCGGACGGTGTCGGGCTGCCCCGCCGTCGTACCCGGGCGCCCGGCACGCAGCAGCTCCCGCCAGTGCTCGCGGCTCCAGTCGGCCGGACCGGTGGTGGCCGTGAACTCCTCGACCAGGGCGAGGAAGCGCGCCGGATCGCTGTGGAAGGGGAAGTGGCCCGCTCCCTCGAAGATCTCCAGGCGGCTGCCCGGCATGGCCGCGTGCGCTCCGTGGGCGTGCCGCACCGGTACCACGCTGTCCCGGTCTCCCCAGAGCAGCATGGTGGGCATGCCCTCGGTGAGATAGCAGCGGTCGAGCATGGTGACCGCCTGGCCGCGCCAGTCGACCACGGCCCGCAGGGTCCGGATGAACGCGCTGCGGGAGGTCGCGTCGGGCAGCGCGTCCACGAGGTTCAGCAACGACGGGGCGTCCTGGGCCAGATCGGCGTCGAGCAGACGCATCAGACGCAGGAACAGACCCACGTTCAGCCGCATGCCGGGCAGTCGCAGCGTGGAGAGCAGCAGATGGGCTCCGGGCAGCGACACGGCACGCAGCACGGGGTTGACCTCGCCGCCGACACCGCCCGCGCTGACCAGGATCAGCCGCTCGGTGCGCTCGGGGAACTGGTAGGCGAACTGCATCGCCACTCCCCCGCCCAGCGAATGCCCGACCAGGGTGGCGGACTCGATGTCGAGCGTGGCGAGCAGATCGCGTACGCCGTTGGCGTAGGCGGCCACCGAGTAGTCGGCGCGCGGTTTGTCGGACGCGCCGTGGCCGAGCAGGTCGGGCGCGATCACGGTGTGGGTGCGGGCGAGGTCGGGGATCAGCTCCGCCCAGGTCGCCGAGGAGTCGCCTATGCCATGGATCAGGACGAGCGCCGGGCCCTGCCCCGCCATCCGGTAGGCGCGCCGGTAGCCGTGCACGAGGCGGTGCCGCAGACGCAGTTCTCCGTCACCGACCGAACGCAGCCGCGCGGTGCGCCGCGGCTGCCGGGGCTGTACGTCGACCACGGGCGAACCTCCCGTTCCCAGGCCGCCGCGAAGACGGCTGCCGAGCCGCCGGCCGGCGGCTTGCGAGGCCGCCCGGTGGGCGGCCCCTGCTCTCCCCTCCAGCGTAGGGGTCCTGTTCCACCAGGGGTTTCCGTGAGGTTTCGCCTCCGCTAAGCGGGCGAACCTCCAGGGACCGAAACCGGATTGTCAGTGGCGGACGGCAAGCTGGGTTCAGGACCAGTGTCACGACAAGCCGACCAGGGAGAGCCGTCCGATGCAGACCGCCGTACTGACCGACCACGAACGCGCCGCCGTGCAGGCCTACCTCCGCCTCCTCCAGACGGTACGAGCGGCTTTCGACGGCCCGCCGGACGGAAGCAGGCCACCCATGGTCCCGCCCGCCGTGCTCGCCGAGACGGAACGGGCTCTGAAGGCGGCGGGCCTCGCGGGCAACGAGGACGCGTTCTTCGAACTGCTGCACGCCTGGTGCCCGGAACCGGGCTGACCGCGCGCAGCCGGCGCCGGGACCGCGCCGGGGTGGCGGCGTACGGTCAGGCGCCGGACCCCGGCACCGGGCCCGGCCCGGTGTGCGGGACCGTGACCGCCGTCGCGACCAGGCCGCCCCGGACCGTCCAGCGGCCGGTGAAGGTCTGGACGGCAAGGCCGTCCACCACGGGCCCCGGGACGAGGAGTCGGGCGCTCAGGTCGCCCGAGAAGCCGTCCGTGACGGGAGCCCGGTCGAGGGAGATGTCGATGTCCGCCTCGGAGAAGTCGAGCCACTTGCCGGTCAGTGGGAACCACGCCTTGTAGACCGACTCCTTGGCGCTGAACAGCAGCCGGTCCCAGTGGACGGCGGGCACCCGGGCGCCGAGCCGGATCAGACGGTCGGACTCACCGGGGAGGGCGACGGCGTCCAGGACGTCGTCGGGGAGCGCCAGATGGGGTTCGGCGTCGATGCCGAGGGAGGCGAGATCGCCGGCGTGGGCGAGCGCGGCCGCGCCGTAGCCCTCGCAGTGGGTCATGCTGCCGATGACGCCCGCCGGCCACCGCGGGGCCCCGCGCTCGCCCGGCAGCACGGGTCCCGGGGCCACACCCAGCTTCTCCATGGCGCGCCGGGCACAGACGCGCACGGTGGCGAACTCGCGGCGCCGCTTGCCCACGGCCCGGGTCAGGACCGCCAGTTCCTCGGGGTACAGACTCGCCTCCCCGGCCGGATCGTCACCGTGGCTCTCCACGGCCACCACCGACCCCGGAAGCAGCTCCTCCATCACCGGCTTTGACCTCCAACGGCAGAATGCGGCGCAGCGTGCCCGGCGGTCCCGGTCGCCTACGCCATTCTCGCGGATAGCCCACCGACACCTCTTCGAACCGGACACCCTCGTGCCAGGTGGTCCGGGGGATGTGCAGATGTCCGTAGACCATGGTCTCGACACGGAACCTGCGGTGCCAGTCGGCGGTCGCCGCCGTGCCGCACCACATGGCGAACTCGGGATGCCACAGGACGTCCATCGGGTGACGGTCCAGGGGGTAGTGGTTGACCGGGATGACCGGCAGCCCCTCGGGGATCTCGGCGAGTCTGCGCCCGGTCTCGGCCACCCGCGCCCGGCACCACTCCTCGCGGCTCGGATACGGGTCCGGGTGCAGCAGGTACTCGTCCGTGCACACGATGCCGGTCCCCTGGGCGTACGCGAGCCCCTCCGCCTTGGTGGCACAGCCCTGCGGCAGGAAGGAGTAGTCGTAGAGCAGGAAGAGCGGCGCGACGACGGCGGGGCCGCCCGGCCCGTTCCAGACGGGGTAGGGGTCCTCGGGGGTGATGACGCCCAACTCCCGGCACAGGGCGACCAGATGCTCGTAGCGGGCCACTCCGCGGAGCTGGACCGGATCCTTGGGATGGGTCCACAGTTCATGGTTGCCCGGCACCCAGACGACCTTGCGGAAGCGGTCGGCGAGCGTCCGGAGTGCCCACCGGATGTCTTCGACGATCTCCCCGATGTCACCGGCCACCAGGAGCCAGTCCTGGTCCGTCCCGGGACGCATGTTCTCGACCAGGGCGCGGTTCTCGGCGTAGCCGATGTGCAGGTCGCTGATGGCCAGCAGGTTTCCGGCATCGCCGTCTGTCGGCCGCACGCGCCACCCCCGTAGAAAGCGAATGGCAACACAACAGCACACGCTCCCGCCGAGGGACAAGGAGGCCCGGTCGGGCAGACAGGCGAATCCGTAACATCCCTGTAGCAGCATCAGGGTCCCGCGCCCCTTATGATCGCCCCAACACCACCGCCCGAATCTGCTTTGGCGTGCGACGGCTCGGTGTACCTCCCCTACCCCTGGCCGGGCCCGGCCCGCTCCGCCGTGCCCGCGAACCCTGAATGGTGGCTTGCATGGGCTCTCGCGTACGCGTCTGGCTCAACCGCACGTACGCGGAGAACGTGTTCTTCATGGACCAGCTGCGAAATAATCCGCAGCACCGCGCGGTCGAGATCCATGCCACCCACGGCGACGCCGACTCGCCCGTCCTGGCCGCCGCCGACACCGCCGAGCCGGAGCCCGAGGGCCTGTCGCCGCGCGCCTACGTCGAGTACGCCCTCGACATGTGCGCACGCCGCTCCATCGACGTGTTCGTGCCGGTCCTGCACCAGGACGCGATCGTGGCGCAGCGCGCCGAGTTCGCGGCGCTCGGTACGGCGCTGCTGGCCCCGCCCGCGGAGGCGGTCGCGGTCTTCCACGACAAGGCCGTCGCGTACCAGGCCGTGGAGGCCGTGGGTATTCCCGTTCCCCCGTGGTGGCGGGTCCGTACGGTGGAGGAACTGGTCGCGGCGGTCGAGGAGTTGGAGGCCGCGGGCGAGCGGGCCTGCTTCAAGCCGGCGGCGGGCGCGGGCGGGGTGGGCTTCCGGGTGATCACCCGTTCCCCGTTCTCGCTCATGCACCTCAACGGCTTCCCGAGCGCGTACGTGCCTATGGACCTGGTGGTGGAGGCGGTGCGCGCGGCCGAGGAGCCCGTCGACTGGCTGGTGATGCCGCACCTCGGACAGCCGGAGGTGTCGGTGGACTGCCTCACCGGGCCGGACGGCCGGGTCCGGATGGCCATCGGGCGCACGAAGAACGGCCGGCGCCGCGGATTCACCCTCGACGACGCGTGGACCGGGCCCGCCCGGCTGCTCGCCGAGGCGTTCGGGCTGCACTACCTGTCCAACATCCAGTTCCGCATGTACGGCGACGAGCCGGTGCTGATGGACGTGAACACGCGTCCGGCGGGCGGGCTGCACCAGATCGCCCAGTGCGGGGTCAACGCCCCTTGGGCTGCCGTGCAGTTGGCGCTGGGCGAGGAGCCGGGCGAGGTGGTCCCGCCGTTCCTCGGACCGGACTACACGGTGGTCGCGGGGCCGCGTCCGGTGCGTCCGCTGTCGCTGCCCGCGCGGCGGTCCGACTCGGGCGCGCCCACCCTGTCCGCGATGCCGGCGCAGGCCATGGAGCCGGCGGCCGCGCCGTCCGCCCCGGTCGAGGCGGCCGCCTCCGCCGTCCCCGCCCAGGCCACCGCGGCCGCCACGGCCGCGATCGCGCCTGCCTAGGGTCAGCGCCCACAGCCCCCGGCTTCCCACCCCCCTTTACCGGTCTGGACCAATTCCCGCGCAGTGTCTTGACAGCGCGATTGGTCCATACCAACTTGGTTGCGCACCTCTCTGCACTCCCGAACACCCCCATATCCCCAGGGAGATCGCGTGCGCATGACCATGCTCAGACGTTCCAGACATCGTTTCCTCGCCCTGCTGGGCACGGCCGCGCTGGCCCTCGCCGGCGCGGTCGCCCTTCCGGGTACGGCCGAGGCGGCCAACATCCTGTCCAACCCCGGATTCGAGACCGGCAGCCTCTCCCCCTGGTCCTGCTCCGGCAACCTGGGCTCGATCGTCTCCAGCCCCGTGCACGGCGGCTCCAAAGCCCTCGCGGGGGCGGCCAGTTCGAGCGACACCGCGCAGTGCACCCAGACCGTCTCGGTCCAGCCGAACACGACGTACAGCCTCTCCGGCTGGGTGCGCGGCAGCTATGTCTACCTCGGTGTGGACGGCGGTGCCTCGACCTGGACGACGTCACCGTCGGCGTACAGCCAGCTCACCGTGTCCTTCACCACCGGCGCCTCGCAGACCAGCGCCAAGATCTACCTCCACGGCTGGTACGCGCAGGGCACCTACTACGCCGACGACGTCAGCCTCGACGGTCCCGGCGGCGGTGGCGGCGGCAGCGACACCCAGGCGCCGACCACACCCACCGGCCTGAAGTCCACGGGCAAGACGTCCTCCAGTGTGTCCCTGTCGTGGAGCGCGTCGAGCGACAACGTCGGCGTCACGGCGTACGACGTCTACAGCGGCTCCAACAAGCTGCTCAGCGCCTCGGGTACGAGTGCCACGGTCAGCGGACTGTCCGCGAGCACCGCGTACTCGTTCACCGTCAAGGCGCGTGACGCGGCCGGGAACACCTCCGGGGCCTCCAACTCCGTGAGCGTCACCACGGACGCGGGCGGCGGTGGCGGCACCGGCTTCAAGCAGGCCGCTCCCTATCTGTACGAGGGCTGGGGCGATCCCCCGAACCCGACCACGGTGATGAACGCGACCGGGATCAAGTGGTTCACGATGGCGTTCGTGCTCGACTCCGGTGGCTGCAACCCGGCCTGGGACGGCAGCCGTGCGCTGACCGGCGGTGTCGACCAGACGGCGATCAACCAGATCCGTTCCGCGGGCGGTGACATCGTCCCGTCGTTCGGCGGCTGGCAGGGCAGCAAGCTCGGCGCCAACTGCTCCTCGGCGAGCGCGCTCGCCGGCGCTCTGCAGAAGGTGATCGACGCCTACGGCCTCAAGGCCATCGACATGGACATCGAGAACACCGACGAGTTCGAGAACGAGGCCGTCCAGGCGAAGATCCTGACCGCGCTGAAGACCGTCAAGGCCAACAACCCGGGCCTGAAGACGATCGTCACGTTCGGCACCTCGACGACCGGCCCGACCTACTACGGCAACCGGCTCATCGAGCAGGCGCAGTCCCTGAACGCGAACATCGACGTCTTCACCATCATGCCGTTCGACTTCGGCGGCGGCTCCGACATGTACGGCAACACGGTCAACGCCACCGAGGGGCTGAAGACCAAGCTGAAGTCGGCCTTCGGCTGGGACGACGCCACGGCCTACTCCCACATCGGCATCTCCGGCATGAACGGTCTGTCCGACCAGCAGGAGAACACGACCCCGGCGATCTGGACCTCGATCCGTGACTGGGCCAACTCCCATCACATCGCCCGGCTCGCCTACTGGTCGGTCAACCGCGACCGGTCCTGCCCCGGGGGCGGCGTGGTGAGCAACTGCTCCGGCATCAGCCAGAGCACCTGGCAGTTCACGTCGATCACGGCCGGCTTCACGGGCTGACGACGACGGGACCAGTCAAACGCGGTGGGCCGCCCGGGACATCCGGGCGGCCCATCTCGTGCTGCTCGTAGGTCAGTTGCCGGCCTTCAGCGTCGTCCGTCAGCCGTCAGCCGTCGGACTCCGACGACGGGAGGTAGGCGCCCGGCACGTCCTGCGGCGCGAAGATGAGGTGCTCACCGGGGTACGGCTTGGTCCACCCGTGCGTCTCGTACCAGGTGAAGTGGTTCATCTGCGCGGGGTTGGCGAAGTCGGGAACGGCGTTGGGCCCGGTCAGCCGCTGGTGCGACTTCCAGGTGTCCCACTTCGCCGCCAGCGCCCGCTTGTCCGCCGGAACCTTCGCCGACGGCACCGGCGCCGCGCCGGGGTCCTGCGGCGCGGGGGTGTCCAGGCCGCAGGAGGGCGGGGTCTTGAGTCCGTCGGTCAGCGGGGTCCGGTTGGGCAGCGCGGTGAACGGCGTGTAGTCCGCGTGCCCGGTGAAGGCCGCGCTCATCGGGGTGGCGGCGCTGTCCTTCTGGTTCATCGGGTGGACGCCGAGGATCTGCTCGATAGTCCGGATCAGCATGATCTGGGAGTAGTAGTGGCTGTCGACGACGCCGTGCCGGGCCCAGGGGCTGATGATCTGGATCGGGGCGCGGTGGCCGTCCACGTGGTCGAGACCGGCCTGCGAGTCGTCCTCGACGACGAAGATCGCCGAGTCCTTCCAGTACTTACTGTGCGAGATCTCGTCGACGATCCGGCCGGTCGCGAGGTCGTTGTCCGCGACCTGGGCGGCCGCGTTCGCGGGACCGCCGGTGTGGTCGCTGGAGAGCCAGAACATGTTCAGGTTCGCCGGCCCGTTCTTCTCGAAGTCACGCTTCCAGATCTCCTCCCGGTAGATGTCCGGGACGCTGGTGTCGAACTTCGGGAAGCCGTGCACGGAGACGTCGTTGAGCGACGGGATCGGCGAGGACGAGTTCAGCGTGTACGCGGTGTCCTGCCCGGTCGACGCCATGTTCTTGGAGTCGCAGTACAGGTTCTGCCAGCTCGCGTCCGCCGGTTTGGCCAGGAACTGCTGGAACTCGCCGAAGTCCCGGGCCGACTTCCCCGTCGCCTGTGTGCCGGTCCACAGGAACCCGGTCCGCTGGTGGCCGAGGGCGTCGTCCTCGGTGTCGTAACTGCGCTGGTACTCACCGGCGGAGGACTCGGTGTACTCCGGATCGTCCGCCTGCATGAGCCAGTTGTGGCCCTCGGCGGAGTTCGTGCCGATGTCGTACGTGTTGTCGTACAGACCGAACTGCCGGGCCAGGGCGTGCTGGTTGGGCGTCACGTTCTCGCCGAACTGTGCAAGGGACGGGTCGCCGTTGCCCTCCGGGACATCCCCGAAGACCTGGTCGTAGGTACGGTTCTCCTTGACGAGCAGGAAGACGTGCTTGATCGTCGAGGGGTCGCCGAGCCGCAGCGGGACGGGCACCGGCTTCGCGTGGCTCCTGCCCTCGGACCGGGTGACCGAGCCGCGGGTCCAGCCGTTCTGCCGGAAGACCCTGGCCGTCTGGGCCCTGATCACGCTGTCGTCCGGCAGCGTGAACCGCTGCACGCTCGACGTCGTGTCGTGGGTGCCGTGCCCGGCAGCGGTGGTGGGCCGACGGGCGTCGATGCCACGGGTGTTGGAGACCACCACGTCCTTGCCGACGGCGGCGATCTCGGCGGGGAAGTAGTCCGTCGGGAGCAGGCCGATGTAACGGACCGGATCCTGCGGGGACCGGTACCGGTAGACGGCCACGGCGTTGGCGCGGCCGAGCGTCACCAGCAGACGGCCGTCGTCGGTGAGCGTCACCGCGTCGGGCTCGTAGCCGACCGACGCCTCCGGCCACGGCTGGGTCGCGATGGTCTGGACGACCTTGTTCTCGGCGGTGTCGATGACGGACACGTCGTTGGTTGCGGTGTTGGTGACGAACAGTGCCCTGTCCTTGGCGTACAGGGCCGTCGGGTGCAGACCGACGGGGATGCTCGCGACGGGCGTGGCCGGGTCCGCCAGGTCGATGACGCTGACGGTGCCGGTGGTGGTGGCAGCCGTGACCGGGTCGGCCGGCACCTGGGTGTTGTAGGAGTTGAGCGTGGTGTCGCCGGCCCGCGCCGGACGCCCGCCCTCGTTGCTCACGTAGAGCTTGGTGCCCACCTCGGCCATGTCACGCGGGGCGTTGCCCACGTTCCAGCTCTGCCGGACGGTCCCGGTCGCCGCGTCGATCGCGACCACCCGGTTCTGTCCGTTGACCGCGGAGTACACGGTGGAGCCGTCGGACGAGAACACCGCCGCGCCGACCAGCGCGTGCCTGGGACCATCCGCCGCGACCGGGACGAACACCGGGGCGGTGACGCCGCCGTCCGGGTTCACGGTGAACCGGGTGTAGCCGTCGGTCTGGCCCAGCCAGAGCTGCGAACCGTCGGGCGAGTACGTGGGGCCTTCCTGGCCCACGCTGTTGCCGCTGATGCGCGGCACCGACGACGCGGCGCTGCTGACGAGCTGCTGCACCTTCCAGTTCTTCAGGTCGACGATCGACAGGGCGCTCCCGCCGTCGGTGACCGAGGCCGCGAGGTGCGTGCCGTCCGGGCTGACCGAGGACGACATGATCTTCCCGTTGTTCACGACGAGCCGGTCGCCGTACGGGGCGATGTACTGGTCGCTGGAGACGACCTGGCCCCGGTCGGTGACCTGGCCGACCTGGTCGGTGCCGAACTGGCGCGTCTGGGCGAACGCGGCCCCGGCGGCGACGAGGGCGAGGACGGTGGTGCCCGCCGTCACCAGGGGTATGCGTCTGCCGGTGCGTCTGCCGAGAAGGCCCTTGCGCCCCTTCTCGTCACTCCGGCGGTGGCGCGTTACCTGCATGGAGTCATCCCTTCGAGGTGGCGAGCAGGTCGACGTTGCCGTCGAACTGCCACAGCGGGTTCGGTGCGTCCCCGGTCGGTGTGCGGACGAGGAAGTAGCCGTTCACCTCCTTCGGTCCGTCGCCGTCGGCCATGAACCGGCCGTCCGGGGTGACATCGAGCTGGTAGACGGCCGTCCCCACGGCGTCGACGCCGGGAAGATGCCAGGAGACGACACAGCGCCAGTCGTTGCCCGGGCCCTCGGCCGCGACCTTGACACTGCCCTTGTCGCAGGACGCCGTGACCTTCAGCTGCGCTTCCGTGACGGCGGGGCGGTTGAGCTGCCTGGTCTGGAGCCGGTAGAGGTGGGCGAACGCCGTGGCGGCCGAGCGCTGCACCTTGTCCTGCTCGATCCCGGAGCCCGTGGCCCCCGTGGCGGCGCCGACGACCGCGACCGTCACGGCGGCCAGCGCGACGAGCGGCAGGACTCCGGTGACGACCGCGCCGCGGCCCGAGCCGTCGTGCGCCACGTCGGTGAAGTCGCGCCGCATGAAGAGCACGTAGGCCAGCGCGGTCGCGGTCACGGCCCACAGCAGGCCGACGGCGATGCCGATGAGGAGCGGGCCGAGCTGTGCGGGGCTGGTGAACAGACCGTTCCAGGCGATGAAGGCGTAACCGGGCAGCGCGAGGTGCACGGCGACGGGGAGCGGCATCATCTGGGCGAGCTGCATCGCGAGCGCGACGAGCGCGGGCAGCAGGAGCCCCATCGGGGACCGTCCCAGAGTGATGGACCCGAGCAGGCCGATCGCGGCGAGGGCCAGGGTCGGGGCGAGGACGCAGGCCCAGGCGAGCAGGACCTCGCCGGCGGCGTCCCCCGGTGTCAGGAGGTGTCCGTCGAGGCCGACCAGCGGCTGGTCGCCCACCGCCACCAGGCCGCCGGCCGAGCTGGAGGCGACCAGTCCGGCCACGAGCAGCAGGATGACGGTGAGACCGGCCAGTGCCTTCGCCGCGAAGATCCGGCGCGGCGACCTGACCGCCACGAGCAGATGGCGCCAGGTGCCGAGCCGGTCCTCGGAGGCGAACACGTCGCCGGCCACGACCGAGGTCAGCAGGGGGAGCGCCCAGGTTCCCGCGAAGCCGAGCATCACCAGCGCTCCGGCCCACCCGGTGGCGTGCATCCAGCGGCCGAAGAGCGTGTCGACGGGGAGCGTGCTCTGCCGGCTCACCGCGGCGACGAAGAGGGCCGGCACGATCCAGCAGGCGAGGAGCAGCAGCCGGATCCGCCACTGCGAGACGAGTTTGACCAGCTCGAAACGGTACACACGCGCGACCGGGACACGGGGGAGGCGGCGACCGTTTCCTCCGGGCTCTGTGCTCCGAGGTCACCGTCCTCGGCGACGGTCGCTGTCATCTGCCGGTCTCCTTCTGCTCGGTGAGGGCGAGGAACGCGGCTTCGAGAGGCGACACCACGGGGGCGAGCTCACGCAGGGCGATGCCCGCGCGCACGAGCCCCACGACCAGTTCGTCGACGGCGGGAACCAGCGCGCGCACGACGAGCGCCTCGGCGTCCTGCCGGGGTGCCGTGTCGTCGACGACACGGATCCCGGCCGTGCCGAGGGCCAGCAGACGGGCGGCCCCGGGATCGGAGGTGAGGACCCGGTAGTCGAGTTCACGGTTCTCGGAGGCCAGCTTGCTCAGCGGGCCGGTGAAGACGACCCGTCCGGTCGCGAGGATGGTGGCTTCGGAGCACAGTGCCTGGAGGTCGTCCATGCGGTGGCTGGAGAGAACCACCGCGGTTCCGTTCGCCGCGAGCCGGTTGAGGACACCGTGCACATGGCGTTTGCCGGCCGGGTCGAGGCCGTTGGACGGTTCGTCGAGCACCAGCAGCCGGGGCTCGGCGAGCAGGGCGGCGGCCAGGCCGAGCCGCTGACGCATGCCGAGGGAGTAGCCGCGGGCCGGGTCGTCGGCGACATCGGTGAGCCCGACCTGGTCGAGCACCTCGTCGACCCCGGCCGCCCGCGCGCCCTGGCCGCGGAGTGCGGCCAGCGCGGCGAGGTTCTGCCGGGCGGTCAGCGAGGGGTAGAGGCCGGGCCCGTCCACGAAACCGGCGACACCGTCGGGGGCGGCGAGCGCCCGCCGCAGGGGGGTGCCGAGGATCTCCAGGCGGCCTTCGTCCGCGACGGCCAGGCCCAGCAGGAGACCGAGCAGGGTCGTCTTGCCTGCGCCGTTCGGTCCGACCAGTCCGTGGATCCGGCCCCGTGCCACATCCAGATCGACGCCGTCGAGTGCGACGACGTCGCCGAAGCACTTGGTGATCCCGCGAGCCCGGACGGCGAGGGGTCTGTCCATGAGTCCCTTCCTTCGAAGCACTCGACGCACTCGAAGCACTCAGGGACCTTAGGGACGCTACACAACGCGGGCACGGACAGCGGGTTGAACACGCAGGAAACGGATCGTCAAGGCGTCGGCAAGTCCGGAGCGCAAAGCGGGTGTCATCGAGACGGACCCGGGCAACGCCCGCCGCACTCCCTTCCCCTTCACGGCCGTACGGCCCTCCCCGTCGATCCCTACGTCAGTTGACATCCTCCCGGTCCTAAAGGGCCAGGATTCCTACTACGGTCGGCTGACCGTCTCGGCGGGTTGCTGCTTCATCGCGCGGTGCCGGGACGGATCCCGGGCTTACCTGCGCTCCACGGCCGTTTACGGTCTCCGCCTGTCCGGCGGCGACCTTGCGTCCTTCGGTCTTGATGTTGATCGCGGCGTTCACGTCGCGGTCGTGGACGGTCCCGCAGCCCTGGCACGTCCACTCGCGGACGTTCAGCGGCTTGGGGCCGTCCTTGAAGCCGCAGGCGGAGCAGAGCCGGGAGGACGGGAAGAACCGGTCCACGCGGGCGAAGACCCGCCCGTACCGTGCCGCCTTGTACTCCAGCATGCTCACGAACGCCGACCATCCGGCGTCGTGCACCGACTTGGCCAGGCGCGTGCGGGCGAGACCCTTCACCGCGAGGTCCTCGACGTACACCGCTTGGTTCTCGCGGACGATCGTCGTGGACAGCTTGTGGTGGAAGTCCCTGCGTGCGTTCGCCGCGTGCGCGTGAGCGCGGGCGACCTTGACGACGGCTTTCTTGCGGTTGTTCGAGCCCTTCGTTTTGCGCGCGAGGCTCTGCTGCGCCTTCCTCAGCTTGCGCTCGGCGCGACGGAAGAACTTCGGCGCGCCCACCTTCCGGCCGTCGGAGAGGACCGCGATGGGGGTCCCCCCGGACGGAGTCTGGGGGAGGGTGAGGCCGAGGTCGATGCCCACCTCGTCGGCGGTCGTCGGCATGCGGTCCAGGTCGGCGGCCGGGTCGGTCTCCACGACGAAGCTCGCGAAGTACCGGCCCGCCGCGTCCTTGGTCACGGTCACCGTGGACGGC
Organism: Streptomyces sp. NBC_00328; assembly: GCF_036139655.1. Classification (NCBI taxonomy): domain Bacteria; kingdom Bacillati; phylum Actinomycetota; class Actinomycetes; order Kitasatosporales; family Streptomycetaceae; genus Streptomyces; species Streptomyces sp. NBC_00328. Next base: position 8,023,865 of record NZ_CP108013.1, on the reverse strand, counting down.
GTGGAGGGCAGAGACCGGGACCATTTGACCGGGATGTCGCCGATCTTGGGCAGGCGCAGACGGCCACCTGGTGTGATCTTCCAGCTGGCGTTGGCGGTGAAGCGGATCGTCTGCCGGTTGTCGCGCCTGGACTTGAAGCGGGGTGCGCCCATGCGAGGGCGCTTGCCCTTGAGGCCGCCGAAGAAGTTCTTGTACGCGGTATCCAGGTCCCGGAGGGACTGCTGGAGGACCACCGACGACACCTCGCCGAGCCCAGGCCCGGGGCTCGGTCTTCTTCGACGCGGTGAGCCGCTTGGACAGTTCGGCCGAGGTCACGAACGGCAGTCCGGCCTTGCGGGCATCCTCGCGGATTCGCAGGGCGTCGTTGTACACCACCCGCACACAGCCGAACGCCTGGGCCAGCGCGGTGCGCTGACCCGGCGTCGGGCTGATGCGGAAGTTGTACCGGAGCTGCATGACCGCACCCTACCGTTGGTCTATGTCACCGCGATGGGAACCTGACCCTGATATCCGCCGAGGTCGAACAGTCGTCTACAACCTGCACGCCCATTTGGTATTCGTCACCAAATACCGGCGGAAGGTCATGGACGACGCCATGCTCCGCACCTGCGAGGAAGCCATGCGCAAAGTCTGCGAGGACTTCGGCGCGGAACTGAAGGAGTTCAACGGCGAAACCGACCACGTACACCTGCTCGTGCACTATCCGCCGAAGGTCGCCCTGTCCGGCCTGGTGAACTCCCTCAAGGGCGTCAGCTCCCGGCGTCTGCGCGCCGAGTACACGGGGCGGGTGAACCACGCCATCATGCACGGCCGTTTCTGGTCGCCCTCATACTTCGCCGGCTCATGCGGTGGAGCCCCGCTGCAAATGGTCAAGGACTACATCGCACAGCAGAAACGACCGGACTGACCGACCCGCCGCCGTGGGGCGATTCACCCCCCGCCTGAAGGCCGGGGCTCTCTCGTCTACGAGAGGTAGGCCAGGCCCGGGTGCACGGCCGTGTAGCCGTCGACCAGTGCGTGTGCCACGTTCACGGAGTCGACGAGCGGGTGCAGGGCGAAGGCCTTGACCGCGGTCGTACGGGAACCCGACTCGGCCGCGGAGAGCACCTCCCGCTCCACCGCCTTGACCGCGCACACCAGGCCGGTGGCGTGGCCCGGCAGCGGATCGACGGTGACGGGGTGCGCGCCGTTGGCGTCCACCAGACACGGAACCTCGATGACGGCCTCGGCGTCGAGAACGCCCAGCGTGCCGCGGTTGCGGACGTTGAGGATCAGGGTCGTCCGTTCGTCGCGGGCGATGGCCCGCATCAGCGCGAGCGCCACCTTCTCGTAGCCGCCGGAGAGGTCGTCGTCCTCGCGTTCCCCGGCACCGGCGGCGTCCCGGTTCTCGGCCATGTACGTCGCCTCGCGCTCCGCCCGGGTGCGGTCCCAGGCGGTCAGGGCCGCCGCGTCGGGGCGCCTCATCTCCTCGTAGAAACCGGCCTGTTGGTCGCGCAGGAACGCGCCGCGTGTCTTCTCGGCCCGCTGGTAGGCGCGGACGGTCTCCCGATTGAAGTAGTAGTAGTGCAGGTATTCGTTGGGGACCGCGCCGAGGGACCGGAGCCACTGCGGGCCGAAGAGCCGGCCCTCCTCGAAGGAGCCGAGCAGGTCGGGGTCGGCGAGCAGACGCGGGAGTTCGTCGCGGCCGGCGACGCGCAGACCGCGCACCCAGCCGAGGTGGTTGAGCCCGACGTAGTCGATCCACGCCTCGCCCGGGTGCGCGCCGACGACCCTCGCGATCCGGCGACCGAGGCCGACCGGGGAGTCGCAGATGCCGATCACGCGGTCGCCGAGGTGGCGGGACATGGCTTCGGTGACCAGTCCGGCCGGGTTGGTGAAGTTGATGACCCAGGCGTCGGGCGCGAGCCGGGCCACCCGCCGCGCGATGTCCACGGCGACGGGCACGGTGCGCAGACCGTACGCGATGCCGCCGGCGCCGACCGTCTCCTGGCCGAGGACGCCCTGGGCGAGGGCGACACGCTCGTCCGCCGCCCGGCCCTCCAGACCCCCGACGCGGATCGCGGAGAAGACGAAGTCGGCGCCGCGCAGGGCCTCGTCGAGGTCGGTGGTGACGGTCACCTCCGGTGCGTCCGGGTCCCCGGCCGCCTGCTCGGCGAGGACGCGGGCCACGGCGGAGAGCCGTCCCGCGTCCAGGTCGTGCAGCACGACCCGGGTGACGCGGCCCTCGGCCCGGTCCCCGAGGAGTGCCCCGTACACGAGCGGGACACGGAATCCGCCGCCGCCCAGAATGGTCAGCCTCACGCAAGTACCACCTTCGCAGTTCGCGGTGACACAAGCCGCGCGGCGAGGGAGTACGCCGGTCACCTGTTCCACCATGTCTTCCGACGAGCAGCGTGCCATCGCGCGCGCTCATTCCCGAGGACCCGCCGCCCGTCGGTCGTCCTCCGCGTCATGGCCGTTGCCGTCGCGGCCGTCCGGCCTGTTGGATCCAGGCATCATGACCACCCCGTCCGCTCCCGGCCGCCTCCTCGCCGTACTCGCCGCCTTCGACCACGAGCACACGGCGCTGTCCCTGACGGGCATCAGCCGCCGGGCCGGCCTCAGCCTCACGACCGCCCACCGGCTGGTGGCCGCGCTCACCGAGTGGGGCGCGCTGGAGCGGGACACGGACGGGCTCTACCACGTCGGCCTGCGTCTCTGGGAGGTCGCGGCGCTCGCTCCGCGCGGGCTCGCGCTGCGGCAGCTCGCCCTGCCGTACCTGGAGGACCTGTACGAAGCGACGCACGAGAACGTCCAGTTGGCGGTCCGCGACGGCGTCGAGGTCGTCTACATCGAGTGGATCGCCGGGCGTTCGTCGGTCGGTGTACGCATCCAGGTGGGCGCCCGCTGGCCGCTGCACGCGACGGGTGTCGGCCTCGCGCTGCTCGCGCACGCGCAGCCCGCGGTCCAGGACGCCTACTGCGCCGGGCCGTTGGCCGCCTACACGGCCTACACCATCACCGATCCGGCCCGCCTGCGGCGCGCTCTGGCCGAGGTCCGGCGTACGGGTGTGGCGGTGAGCACTCGTCAGGTGACCGAGGACGCCCTGTCGGTGGCGGCACCGGTGCGCGGCACGGACGGCACCGTCGTCGCGGCCGTGTCACTCGTCGTGCCCCGGGCCGACGCGCAGGTACCGGCGTTGATCCCGGCGGTACGGCTGGCGGCCCGCGGAATCTCCCGGGCCCTCGGCTGGCGGCCGACGGCCCGGACGGAGCCACACGACTGACGCGGGCGCGGGCAAGGCCGCGGGCCCGCCCCCGGCCACCCCACCCCGGTGGCGGGAGCGAAACCTAGGCGGTCCGGCGCCCGTCGCCGATGGCGGGACCGGCCCGTTTCAACCGGCCCGGCGCCGTCGCCGTCCCGCGACCGGGCGACCGCGACCCCGCCGGGCCGGCCACGCGTGCCCTGCCTCAATCAGGCAGCGCGGCCAGCAGACGGCGGTCCCGGGGTGAATGACTCCGGTCGAGGCGGGTGTCCAGGAGGCGGCGGGCCGCCTCGCAGCGGCCCGCCGAGACCAGGGCGTACAGCAGGGTCTCCTCGACGACCTCGCGCTGGGCCGCGCTGCCGCCGACCCGGCCGAGAACGGGGAGGAGCGCGTCCAACCCCCGGGCGGCTTCGTGGAAGCGTTCCTCGACGAGGGCGGCGAAGGCTTCGCAGAGGGGGACGACGACCTCGCGCTGCACGGGGTCGGCCCCTGCGGCGTGGTCGCGCAGCCGCCGCAGTGCCGCGAGGTCACCGGCGGCGGTGAGGGCGACAGCGGCGTGCAGCGCGGTGAAGGCGGTCGCGGGCCGTTCCACGATCTCGCGGGCGACACTGTCGAGCACGTCCGCCGCCGGTACCCGCCCGCGCCAGCTGTCGCTGAGCCGGGCCCGCCACAGCAGCGACCCCGAGTCGACCAGGGCGCGTACGCCTGTCACCCGCCCCGGCGCGAGCTGGGCGAACCAGCGTCTGCGGACGGCGGCGGGATCGTCCAGGGCCAGTTCGTGCAGGGCGATGTGCCAGGAGAAGTGCGCCCGGTGGACGGCGCCCCGTCCGTGCCCGGACACCCAGGCGTCCAGCCAGTCGCGGCCGCTCTCGTGGGCCCCTGACTCGTAGTGGACGTGGGCGAGGGCGTGCACGGCGTGTCCGGAGGCCGGCTCGGCGGCCAGCGCGCGCCCGGCCAGCTCGGCCGCCTCGTCGTAGCGGCCCTGGCCCTGGCGCAGGAAGGCGAGGAGCGAGGCGGGGAACCAGTGGCCCTCGTAGGCCGGCGAGGCGCGCTCGACCAGGCTCAACGCGTACGCGCTGTCCAGATCGTTGATGCCGGAGAAGGCGATGGTGGGCACGGCCGCGGCGAGCGCCAGCGCGTCGGCGGGGTAGGCGGCCAGGTGGCCCAGCAGGGCGCGCGCGGCGGTGTCCGGGCTGTCGCCGTGCACGCGGCGGGTCACCACGTCGACGAAGGAGCGTTCCCGCGCATCGGCCCGTTCCCGCGCGCAGCGCTGCGCGTCGGCCAGTGCCCTCGGTACGTCCACGTCGGCGCCGCACTCATGGCCGAGCAGGGCGAGGGCCGCGTGCCCGAGCGCGAAGCCGGGGTCGAGGGCGACGGCGCGCGCGAAGGCGTCCTCGGCGCCGGCCCTGATCTTGAGGACCCGTTCGAGGCCGGTGCGGTGGGCGGCGGCCGCCTCGGCGTGGGTGGACAGCGGGAGCCCGTGCGCGTCGAGGGGTCGACGGCGGGCGGGGCGGCGCCGGGGAGCCAGTGGCGCGAGCACCTGCTCGGCCAATTCCGCGGCCTGGACGCGGATCTCGGGGATCGCGGTGGTCTCCCACAGTTCACCGCGGCGCGGAGCGCCGAGGGTGAAGATCGCGAGCTGGGCCCGGCCCGCGGCGTCGAGGAGCCGGCCGTCGCGGGTCGCGACGCCCAGGCCGAGCGGGCCGGGCACGGCGGCACCCGTGTCGAACAGCGAGCGCCACAGGGGGTCTTCGGGGCGCGGCCCCGGCCCGGTGCAGTCGATCACCCAACCGGCCGTGACGCGCCGCCCGTTGGAGAGGGTGAGCAACTCGGAGCCGTCCGGCCGGGGGACGGCGTCGGCGATCCCGCCGGTGTGCACACGCAGGCGCCGGGCCGTGCGGGCGCGGTCCAGCGACTCGGCCGTCGCCGGTGCCATCCGGTGCCGGTGGGTGTTCCAGAGCGCGCCCTCGCTGCGCAGGAAGGCGGCGCGTTCCTCGGGTGTGAGGCTGCGCCACAGGCGCGCGGTGTGCGGGCGCAGGCTGTCGAGCGCGGGGCGCCAGTCCCCGTGGGCGCGCACGGCGCGGCCGATGTGACGGTAGACGGCCCGGCGCAGCGTGCGCAGGGTCGGCGCGTCGAGCCCTTCGGGCGCGGCCATCGCCGGTGCGGGGCTCAGCGCGTGCGGCTGCGGCAGCAGACCGGTCCGGGAGAGGGCGTGCACGGTGCGTCCGGGACGGTCGAGGCTGAGCGCGAGGTCGACCGCCGTGAGTCCGGTGCCCACGAGCAGGACGTCGTCGCTCGCGCCCTCCCGCGTGCGGCCGGCCGGTTCGGCGAGCGGTCCGTCGAGGGCGCCGGGCGCCCAGGGCGAGCCGATGAACCGTTCGGAGGTACGGAGCCGTGGCGGGGCCCAGGCACCTGTCGTGGCGGCCGGTCCGGTGGCGAGGACCACGCTGTCGGCCGCCAGGCCGTGCCCGTCGGCGAGCCGGAGCTCCAGGCCCCCGTCCGGGGCGGGGGCGCAGGCCTCGGCCCTGGTCCGCAGCCGGTGCACGGCGACCGTGCCGTGGGCGTGCACGATCGCCCGGGCCAGGGTGTCGGCGAGATAGGCGCCGTACCGGTAGCGGGTGGCGAAGTCGGTTCCCCTGACGGTGGGTTCGCCGTGCCGGCACAGCCATCGGGTGAAGTGGCCGGGATCGTCGGGATAGCAGCTCATTCCGCCCGCGGGCACGTTCAGTCGGTGCCGGGGATCGGTGGTGGTGTAGGCGCTGCCCCGCCCGGCTTCGGGGGCGGGGTCGACCAGGAAGAGGTCGAGCGGGGTACGGCGGCGGGTCGCCGTCTCGCACAGCTGCACGGCGGTGAGGGTGCCGGCGGCGCCCACTCCGACGATGGCCACGGCGTGCCGCTCACGGGCTGGGTTCACGGATGCCTCCGGCGTGGGTTGTCGCGGATCCGGCAAGCGGGACTCTCCTTCACTCCTGTGTCCGCGGAGTCCCGGTAGGGCTCCCGGAAGGACTCCCGAGAGGGCTGCCGGAAGAACTCCCGGAAGGGGGATCTCATGGAGAACTCAGGGATCGGACGGGGCTCTTCATACTCTGTTCATAATTCGGGGCGGCCGGGCAACCGTGGATTCAGGCCGTCTCTCCGCGCGTCTTCACCGGAATCTCAGGCTGGGGCAGCCGGATTCAAAGAATCAACCCAGGAAAGTCCCGCAGGATGCACCCGCAGTGGTGGTGAGCGAGAGAACCGAGGAAAGGCGTTCCGTGGGCGTCCCTGAGATATCGAACCGGCCCGAGTCCGCACCGCGGGACCCGGGGCGGGTGCGCCGGCGGCCGGGACGTCCGGCCTGGTCACGGCGCGGAATCCTCGCGGCCTTCGGTGCCGCCGTACCGGCCCTCGCGCTGAGCGGGTGCGGCGGTCCGGCGGGCGCCGCCGACGGGAAGGACGCGACGGCGACCGGTGCCACCGGGGCCGGGGCGAAGGCGAAGACGCAGGTGAGGACGCCGACGGTCACCGTCTCCCCCGCCGACGGCACGAAGAGGGCCGGATTCACCGCTCCGGTCGTGGTCTCCGTGACGGACGGCACACTGTCGTCGGTCGAGGTCTCCGGCAACGACGGTTCCACTCTGGCCGGATCCTTCAACGACGGCCGTACGCGCTGGACCTCCGCCAGGAATCCGTACTCGGGCACCAAATACACGGTCACGGCGAAAGCGGCGGGTGCCGCGGAGCACACCGCGACGTTCGTCACGAAGTCCCCGGGCGAGACGTTCGCCGGCTATTTCACGCCCGAGGCGAATTCGACGTCCGGCGTCGGCATGCCCGTGTCGATCAACTTCACCCAGGCGGTGAAGGACCGGGCCGCCGTGGAAAAGGCCATCACGGTGACGGCGGAGCCCGCGGTCGAGGTGGTCGGTCACTGGTTCGGGAACACCCGGCTCGACTTCCGTCCCGCGCGGTACTGGGCGGCGGGCACGAAGATCACGCTGAGTCTGCGCCTCAAGGACGTCGAGGGCACGGACGGCGTCTACGGCGTCCAGTCCAAGGACGTCACCTTCCGCATCGGCCGCCGCCAGGTGAGCACCGTCGACCTCGCGAAGAAGACCATGACGGTCGAGCGGGACGGGTCCACCCTCGCCAGCTACCCGGTCAGCGGCGGCGCCGCGGACCACACCACGTGGTCCGGGATCATGGTGATCAGCGAGCGGTTCAAGGAGACCCGGATGGAGTCCTCGACGGTCGGGCTCGGCGACGAGTACGACATCGCGGACGTGCCGCACGCCCAGCGCCTGACCACCTCGGGCACCTTCATCCACGGCAACTACTGGGCCGCGGCCTCGGTCTTCGGCGGCAGCAACACCAGCCACGGCTGCGTCGGCCTCCATGACACGAAGGGCGCGAACGACAGCTCCGTGCCGGGCTACCGGTTCTACGAGAGCTCGATGCTCGGCGACGTGGTGGTCGTCGAGAACTCGGGCGAGCGGACCGTCGAAGCGTCGAACGGCCTGAACGGCTGGAACCTGTCATGGGCCGACTGGAAGGCCGGCAGCGCTCTTTGAGGGCCGCGCCCGATGGACGGGCTTCAACTGCCCTTCGTGGCACGTCCATCGGGCCTTCTGCCTTCCTTCACGGCGTGAACTCCCGCACGGCGAAAGGACTTTCTCGGCTTCACCTCTTGACGACCGGAGTGACAGAGAGCACATTGGCCGCGCAGCTTTTGTGAGAGCGCTCTCAAGCAGCCATGGGAGCGCTCCCTCCACACCCGCGCACCCCCACTCCGTACGCGAAGAGGCACCCATGAGTGAAACTTCCGGCACACCCAGACGCGGCTCCGTCCGGCGCGTGCTCATCGCCGTGCTCGGCACGCTGAGCCTGGCGGCGGCCGCCGCGACCGCGGCCACCCTCCCCGCCAACGCGTCCGCGCCCGCACCCCCCACCGGCTGGTCCCAGGTCTTCGTCGACGACTTCACCGGGACCGCCGGCAGCGGCGTCAACACGACCAACTGGCAGTACACGACGGGCACCAGCTACCCCGGCGGGCCGGCCAACTTCGGTACCGGCGAGGTCGAGACGATGACCTCCAGCACCAGCAACGTGGCCCTGGACGGCAGCGGCAACCTGCTGATCACCCCGCGCCGTGACGCCTCGGGCAACTGGACCTCGGGCCGTATCGAGACCAAGCGCACCGACTTCCAGCCCGCCGCCGGGGGCAAGCTGCGCATCGAGTCACGGCTGCAGATGCCGAACGTGACCGGCGCCGCCGCCAAGGGCTACTGGCCCGCCTTCTGGGCGCTGGGCGCGCCCTACCGCGGCAACTACCAGAACTGGCCGGGCGTCGGCGAACTGGACATCATGGAGAACGTCCAGGGTCTCAACACCGAGTGGGCCACGATGCACTGCGGCACCAGCCCGGGCGGCCCGTGCAACGAGACCAGCGGCATCGGCAGCAACACGCCCTGTACCGGGACGACCTGCCAGGCCGGTTTCCACACCTACGCGATGGAGTGGGACAGGTCGACGAGCCCCGAGGAGGTCCGCTTCTACCTCGACGGCGTCAACTTCCACACGGTGAAGGCGAACCAGGTCGACGCGACCACCTGGGCGAACGCCACGAACCACGGCTACTTCATCATCCTGAACGTCGCGATGGGCGGCGGCTTCCCCGGCGCCTTCGGCGGCGGCCCCGACAGCGGCACGGAGCCCGGTCACCCGCTCGTCGTCGACTACGTCCAGGTGCTCCAGTCGGCCGGCGGCGGTGGCGGCACCACTCCGCCGCCCACCGGCAACCGTGACGCCTACAGCGCCATCCAGGCCGAGTCCTACGACAGCCAGAGCGGCGTCGTCAGCGAGACCACCACGGACACCGGCGGCGGCCAGGACATCGGCACGATCGCGAACGGCGACTACGCGGTCTACAAGGGCGTCAACTTCGGCTCCTCGGCGGCCACCCAGTTCCACGGCCGGGTCGCGAGCGGCGCGGCGGGCGGCGTCAGCGGCCTGATCGAGGTGCGCCTCGACAGCCGTACGAGCACACCGGTCGCCAGCTTCGCGCTGGCCAACACCGGGGGCTGGCAGTCCTGGAGGACCGTGCCCGCGAACATGAGCTCCGTGACCGGAACCCATGACGTCTATCTGACCTTCACCAGCGGCCAGCCCGCGGACTTCGTGAACGTCAACTGGTTCGACTTCGGTCACTGACCGGTGACCCGGCGGGCGGACTGACGGGCAGTCACCCGCAGCCACCCGTAGAGCAGCCCGGCCGAGCGGGGCGGACCCACCAGGTCCGTCCCGCTCAGCGCAGTTCGGTCCGGAAGGCCACCGGGGTCGCCCCGGTGTGCTGATGGAAGAACTTCGAGAAGTTGGCCGCGTCGGGGAAGCCGACGGCGGCCCCGATGCGCCCGATCGGCATGTCCGTGTGAGCCAGGAGCCGTTTGGCCTCCAGGACGACCCGCTTGTCGATGAACCCCTTGGGCGTCTCGCCGGTGGCGGCCCGCACCGCGCGCACCAGGGTCCGGCGCGAGTACCCGAGGGCGTCGGCGTAGGCGCTGACGCTGTGGTTGACGGCGAAGTCCTTCTCGACCGCGTCCCGGAAACGGGTGAACGTGGTGTCCGTGTGCTCGTGGGCCGCCTCGGCGGAACTCGCCGCGAGGTGGGCGAGGCGCAGCAGGAACGCGGTGAGCGAGTGCCGCAGCACCGCGGTGTGCAGGCTGAGCGGCAGCGTGGTCGTGTCGACGTACTCGCGCTCCAGCTGGGTCAGCGCGTGTTCCAGTGCGGCCAGCCGGGCGGCGTCGGGGCGCAGCAGCGGGGGCAGGTCGTAGCGGTAGAGGCCGGTCGCCTCGACGGTCGCGCGGGGCAGGAATCCGGGCTGCATGGTCAGGACGGTGCCGCGGTAGGGGTCGGTGCTGGAGAAGCGGTGCACCTGGCCGGGCCGGATCCACAGGACATCGCCCGCGCGGGCCTCGTACTCCGCGAAGTCGACCATGTGCCGCACCGGCCCCTCGTGGAAGAGCATCACGACGTGGAAGTCGATGCGGTGCACGCGTTCCAGCGGGGCGTCCGCGTGCCAGGTGCGCCCGGTCCCCATCGCGCCGACCTGCATGCCCACGCCGGACAGGCTCAGATCGGCCGGAAAGGGAAAGGTCCTGATCCCGTCCCGGCCGCCCGTACCGCCGGTGCCGCCTTGGGTGGTTCTGTCGTTCATGTCCTTCTCGCGTCGGCTCGCCACGGCTCCACGTGTCCCATTTTCACCGAAGGCTGACACGCGGGCACCTTCCCCAGTAAAAGTCTGACTTTTAGGTTTGAACGCAGAGACCGCGTTGCAGCCCATGTCGTGAGGACTTCTTGAAGATGAGTACGCAGAGCTCCGACGGAGTCACCTGGACCGAGCTCGACCGCCGGGCCGTCGACACCGCCCGCCTTCTGGCCGCCGACGCCGTGCAGAAGGCCGGCAACGGCCACCCCGGAACGGCGATGAGCCTGGCCCCGGCGGCGTACACGCTCTTTCAGAAGGTGATGCGTCACGACCCGGCCGACCCGGAGTGGACCGGCCGCGACCGCTTCGTCCTGTCCCCCGGTCACACCTCGCTGACCCTCTACACCCAGCTCTTCCTGTCAGGTTATGAACTCGGCCTCGACGATCTGAAGGCGTTCCGCACCCACGGTTCCAAGACGCCCGGCCACCCCGAGTACGGGCACACCGCGGGCGTGGAGACCACGACCGGTCCGCTCGGCCAGGGTGCCGCCAACGCGGTGGGCATGGCGATGGCCGCCCGCTACGAGCGCGGTCTGTTCGACCCGGAGGCCCCCGGGGGCGAGTCCCCGTTCGACCACACCATCTGGGCGATCGTCTCCGACGGCGACCTGGAGGAGGGCATCTCGGCGGAGGCCTCCTCGCTCGCCGGCCACCAGAAGCTCGGCAACCTCGTCTTCCTCTACGACGACAACCACATCTCCATCGAGGGCGACACGGCGACCGCCTTCTCCGAGGACGTGCTGAAGCGCTACGAGTCGTACGGCTGGCACGTGCAGCGCATCGAGCCCGCCCCCGACGGCGACATCGACGTGCGCGCCCTGTACACGGCGCTCAAGGACGCGCAGGCCGAGACAGGACGCCCGTCCATCATCGCGATGCGCACGGTCATCGCCTGGCCCGCCCCGAACGCGCGGAACACCGAGGCCTCGCACGGCTCGGCGCTGGGCGCCGAGGAGATCGCCGCCACCAAGCGGATCCTGGGCTTCGACCCGGAACAGGCCTTCCAGGTCGACGCCGACGTGCTGGCCCACGCCCGCCAGGCCCTGGACCGGGGCGCCGAGGCGCACGCCGCCTGGGACAAGCGGATCGGCGCGTGGCGCACCGAGCGGCCCGAGAACGCGAAGCTCTTCGACCGGATCGTCGCCGGACAGCTTCCCGAGGGCTGGGAGAGCGCGCTGCCGGTGTTCGAGGAGGGCGGGAGTGTCGCCACCCGCGCAGCCTCCGGCACGGTCCTCCAGGCGCTCGGCGCCGTACTCCCCGAACTGTGGGGCGGCTCCGCCGACCTGGCCGGTTCGAACAACACCACCATCGACAAGACGTCCTCGTTCCTGCCGAAGGGCAACCCGCTGCCGGAGGCGGACCCGTACGGCCGCACGATCCACTTCGGCATCCGCGAGCACTCGATGGCCGCGGAGATGAACGGCATCGCGCTGCACGGCAACACCCGTATCTACGGCGGCACCTTCCTGGTGTTCTCCGACTACATGCGCAACGCCGTCCGGCTGTCCGCGCTGATGCAGCTCCCGGTGACGTACGTGTGGACGCACGACTCGATCGGCCTCGGCGAGGACGGCCCCACCCACCAGCCCATCGAGCACCTCGCCTCGCTGCGCGCCATCCCCGGCCTGAACATCGTCCGTCCGGCCGACGCCAACGAGACCGCGATCGCCTGGGCCGAGATCCTCAAGCGGCACGCCACGAACCCGGCCCCGCACGGTCTGGCCCTCACCCGTCAGGGCGTGCCGACCTACCCGGCCAACGCCGACGCGGCGCGCGGCGGTTACGTCCTGCGGGACTCCTCCACCGGGACCCCGGACCTCGTCATCGTCGCGACCGGCTCCGAGGTGCGGCTCGCCGTCGCGGCGCGCGAGCTGCTGGAGGCCGAGGGGGTCGGCACCCGCGTGGTGTCGATGCCGTCCGTCGAGTGGTTCGAGGAGCAGTCCCCCGAGTACCGGGCCCGTGTCCTTCCGCCGTCCGTGAAGGCCCGCGTGGCGGTCGAGGCCGGAATCGGTCTGACCTGGTACCGGTACGTCGGTGACGCCGGGCGCATCGTCTCGCTGGAGCACTTCGGCGCCTCGGCCGACGCCGGGACGCTGTTCGCCGAGTTCGGCTTCACCCCCGAGAACGTGGCCGCCGCCGCGCGGGAATCTCTTGCCGCAGTCCGCGGTTGATCCGTTCGCACGAAGGAAGATGATCACTGTGACCGAAACGACCGCGACCGCGGCACCTCTTGAGCTCCTCTCCGGCGAAGGCGTCTCCATCTGGCTCGACGACCTCTCCCGCAAGCGCATCGAATCCGGCAACCTGGCCGAACTCGTCGCCACACGGCACGTGGTGGGCGTGACCACCAACCCGTCCATCTTCCAGGCGGCCATCGGCTCCGGCGAGGGGTACGAGCGGCAGCTCGCCGACCTCGCCGTACGCGGGGTGACGGTCGACGAGGCCGTCCGCATGATGACGACCGCGGACGTGCGCGCCGCCGCGGACATCCTGCGCCCGGTGTCCGAGGCGACCGAGGGCCGTGACGGCCGGGTCTCCATCGAGGTCGACCCCCGGCTGGCGCACCACACCGCCGCGACCGTCGCCGAGGCCCGGCAGCTCTCCTGGCTGGTGGACCGACCGAACGTGATGATCAAGATCCCGGCGACGAAGGCCGGTCTCCCGGCGATCACCGAGGTCATCGGCCTCGGCATCAGCGTCAACGTCACGCTGATCTTCTCGCTGGAGCGCTACCGCGAGGTCATGGACGCCTACCTCGCCGGCCTGGAGCGGGCGAAGGCCGCGGGCATCGACCTCGCCGGAATCCACTCCGTCGCCTCCTTCTTCGTCTCCCGCGTCGACAGCGAGATCGACAAGCGGCTCGCGAAGAACGGCACGGACGAGGCCCTCGCGCTCAAGGGCAGGGCGGCGCTCGCCAACGCCCGTCTGGCCTACGAGGCGTACGAGACGGTGTTCGGCTCCGCCGACGGCTCGGCGGAGGGCGGTGCCCGCTGGACGGCGCTCGCCGCCTCCGGCGCGCAGAAACAGCGTCCGCTGTGGGCCTCCACCGGCGTCAAGGACCCCGCGTACAAGGACACCCTGTACGTCGACGAGCTGGTGGCGCCCGGCACGGTCAACACCATGCCGGAGGGCACGCTGAACGCCACCGCCGACCACGGCGACATCCACGGCGACACGGTGACCGGCGGCTACGACCGGGCTCGCGCCGACCTGGCCGCGGTCGAGGCGCTCGGCATCTCCTACGACGAGGTCGTGGGCCAACTGGAGGACGAGGGTGTCGCGAAGTTCGAGGCGGCCTGGGAGGACCTTCTCGACGCCGTGGCGGCCTCCCTGCGGGGCAAGGGAGTTGAAGGGGAATGACCAAGGGTGAGGCGCTTTCCGACAGCGAGCCGCAGGATGCGGCCACCGCGTCGCAGGGATCCGGTGACACGGCCGTGGAACAGGACGGCCTGACGCCCGAGGCCCTCGCCGACGCGCTGGGCGTCCCGGCGGCCGAGGCTCTCGCCGAGGCGCTCGGCGTCCCGGCGGCCGAGTGGGACAACCCGCTGCGTGACCCGCGCGACCGCCGGCTCCCCCGGATCGCGGGCCCCTCCGGTCTGGTCATCTTCGGCGTCACCGGCGACCTGTCCCGCAAGAAGCTGATGCCGGCCGTGTACGACCTCGCCAACCGGGGTCTGCTGCCGCCGGGCTTCTCGCTCCTCGGGTTCGCCCGCCGTGAGTGGGCGGACCAGGACTTCGCCCAGGTGGTGCACGACTCGGTGCGCGAGCACGCGCGGACCGAGTTCCGCGAGGAGGTCTGGCAGCAGCTCGCCGAGGGCATGCGGTTCATCCCCGGCGACTTCGACGACGACACGGCGTTCAAGCAGCTGCGCGCGGCCGTCGACGAACTGGACGCCTCCCGGGGCACCAGCGGCAACTACGCGTTCTACCTCTCCGTACCGCCGAAGTTCTTCCCGAAGGTGGTCCAGCAGCTCAAGAAGCACGGGCTGGCGAGCGCTCCCGAGGGGTCCTGGCGGCGCGCGGTCATCGAGAAGCCGTTCGGCCACGACCTGGTGAGCGCCCGCGAGCTGAACCGGATCGTGCACGAGGTGTTCGACCCGGACCAGGTGTTCCGGATCGACCACTACCTCGGCAAGGAGACCGTCCAGAACATCCTGGCGCTCCGCTTCGCCAACCAGATGTACGAGCCCGTCTGGAACCGGTCGTACGTCGACCACGTCCAGATCACGATGGCCGAGGACATCGGCATCGGCGGCCGGGCCGGCTACTACGACGGCATCGGCTCCGCCCGGGACGTGATCCAGAATCACCTGCTCCAGCTCATGGCGCTGACCGCCATGGAGGAGCCAGCGGCCTTCGACGCCGAGTCGCTGCTCGCCGAGAAGCTCAAGGTCCTCAGGGCCGTGAAGCTGCCTCAGAACCTGGGCGAGCACACCGTGCGCGGCCAGTACGCGGAGAGCTGGCAGGGCGGCGAGAGGGTGCGCGGCTACCTCCAGGAGGACGGCATCGACCCCCGGTCGACGACCGACACCTACGCTGCCGTCAAGCTCCAGGTGGACAACCGCCGTTGGGCGGGCGTCCCGTTCTACCTCAGGACCGGCAAGCGCCTCGGCCGGCGCGTCACGGAGATCGCGGTGGTCTTCCAGCGCGCCCCGCACTCCCCGTTCGACTCGACGGCCACCGAGGAACTCGGCGCCAACGCGATCGTCATCCGCGTCCAGCCCGACGAGGGCATGACCGTGCGCTTCGGATCGAAGGTGCCGGGTACGTCCATGGAGATCCGGGACGTCACCATGGACTTCGCGTACGGCGAGTCGTTCACCGAGTCCAGCCCGGAGGCGTACGAACGGCTGATCCTGGATGTTCTGCTCGGCGACGCCAATCTCTTCCCCCGTCACCAGGAGGTGGAAGAGTCCTGGAAGATCCTCGACCCGATCGAGGGGTACTGGGAGAGCCACGGCACGCCCGCGCAGTACCCCTCGGGCAGCTGGGGTCCGGAGGAAGCCGACGAGATGCTCGCACGAGACGGACGGAGCTGGCGCAGGCCATGAAGATCGACCTGACCGACACCACGGCAAGCAAGATCAACAAGGCGCTCGTACGGGGGCGCCGGGCCATCGGCACCCCCGCCGTGGGCATGGTCCTGACGATGGTCATCGTCACCGACGAGGAGAACGCGTACGACTCCATCAAGGCGGCCGAGGAGGCCTCCCGGGAGCACCCCTCGCGCACCCTGGTGGTCATCAGGCGCGTCGCCCGCACCCCGCGCGACCGCACCAACTCCCGTCTGGACGCCGAGGTGCGCGTCGGCTCCGACGCGGGCACCGGCGAGACGGTCGTCCTGCGGACGTACGGCGAGGTCTCGGACCACGCCGACTCGGTGGTCCTGCCGCTGCTGCTGCCGGACGCCCCGGTCGTCGTCTGGTGGCCGGTGGACGCGCCCGAGATCCCGGTCAAGGACCCGCTGGGCGCCCTCGCCCAGCGCAGGATCACCGACATGTACGCCGTCGAGACCCCGCTCCAGGCGCTGGACGCCCGCGCCGCCTCGTACGCGCCGGGCGACACCGACCTGGCGTGGACCCGGCTCACGCCATGGCGCTCCATGCTGGCGGCGGCCCTCGACCAGGCCCGTACGAAGGTGATCTCGGCGACCGTCGAGAGCGAGGCGCAGAACCCGAGCGCCGAACTGCTGGCCCGCTGGCTGGAGGCCCGCCTCCAGGTCAGGACCGAGCGTGTCGAAACCGCGGGCCCCGTGGTGACCGCCGTCCGGCTGGGCACCGAGAACGGCGAGATCGTCATCGACCGCCCCGAGGGCCCGCTCGCGACCCTGTCCCTGCCCGGTCAGCCCTCCCGCACCCTCGCGCTGAAGGTGCGCACCACCTCCCAGTTGATCGCCGAGGAACTGCGCCGCCTCGACGCGGACGAGATGTACGCCATCGCCCTGCGCGGCGAGGCCCCCAAGGAGAGCCCTCGTGTCTGACTACCCCAAGCCCACCCGGCGTCCTGAGTGGGTGGCCCTGGAGGACCACCGCGCGACCGCGCTGCTCCACCCGCGGCTGCGTGACCTGTTCGCCGCCGACCCCGCGCGCGCCGAGCGCTATGTCGTCCAGGTCGGCGATCTGCGTATCGACTACTCCAAGCACCTGATCACCGACGAGACCCTGGCCCTGCTCCAGGAACTCGCCGTCGCCACGGACGTGTTCGGGCTGCGGGACGCGATGTTCCGGGGCGAGAAGATCAACGTGACCGAGGACCGGGCGGTGCTGCACACCGCGCTGCGGGCGCCGCGGGACGCGGTGGTCGAGGTCGACGGGGAGAACGTCGTGCCGGCCGTGCACGCGGTCCTGGACAAGATGGCGGACTTCGCCGGGCGGGTCCGCTCGGGCGAGTGGACCGGACACACCGGCAGGCGCATCAGGAACGTCGTCAACATCGGCATCGGCGGCTCCGACCTCGGTCCGGCGATGGCCTACGAGGTGCTGCGCTCCTTCACCGACCGCTCGCTGAGCGTGCGGTTCGTGTCCAACGTGGACGGCGCGGACCTGCACGAGGCCGTGCGGGACCTGGACCCGGCCGAGACGCTGTTCGTGATCGCCTCGAAGACGTTCACCACGATCGAGACGATCACCAACGCCACCTCGGCGCGTGACTGGCTCCTGACGGGCCTGAAGGCCGGTCAGGAGGCGGTGGCGAAGCACTTCGTGGCGCTGTCCACGAACGCGGAGAAGGTGTCGGACTTCGGCATCGACACGGCGAACATGTTCGAGTTCTGGGACTGGGTCGGCGGGCGGTACTCCTACGACTCGGCGATCGGCCTGTCGCTGATGATCGCGATCGGTCCGGAGCGGTTCCGCGAGATGCTCGACGGGTTCCACCTGGTCGACGAGCACTTCCGCACGGCTCCCGCGGAGGCCAACGCCCCGCTGCTGCTGGGCCTGCTGGGCATCTGGTACGGCAACTTCCACGACGCGCAGTCGCACGCCGTACTGCCCTACTCGCACTACCTGTCGAAGTTCACGGCCTACCTCCAGCAGCTCGACATGGAGTCCAACGGCAAGTCCGTGGACCGCGACGGCAACCCGGTGGAGTGGCAGACCGGACCGGTGGTGTGGGGCACGCCCGGCACCAACGGCCAGCACGCCTACTACCAGTTGATCCACCAGGGCACGAAGCTGATCCCCGCCGACTTCATCGGCTTCGCCAACCCGGTCGGTGAACTGAGCGACGAACTCGCGGCCCAGCACGACCTGCTGATGGCGAACTTCTTCGCCCAGACGCAGGCGCTGGCCTTCGGCAAGACCCCGGACGAGGTCCGCGCCGAGGGCGTGCCCGAGGAACTGGTGCCGCACAAGACGTTCGAGGGCAACCACCCCACCACCACGATCCTCGCCGCCGAGCTGACCCCCTCGGTCCTGGGCCAGCTCATCGCCCTCTACGAGCACAAGGTGTTCGTCCAGGGCGCGATCTGGAACATCGACTCCTTCGACCAGTGGGGCGTCGAACTCGGCAAGGTGCTCGCCAAGCGCGTCGAGCCGGCCCTCACCGAAGGCGCCGACGTGCCCGGTCTCGACCCCTCCACGGCCGCTCTCGTGGCCGCTTACCGCAACCTCCGAAAGTAGAGAACTGACAATGCAGCTCGGACTCATCGGTCTCGGCAAGATGGGCGGCAACATGCGCGAGCGCATACGCCGCGCCGGCCACACCGTCGTCGGCTACGACCGTAATCCGGACCTCGCCGACGTGCACAGCCTCGCCGAACTCGTGAGCAGCCTGGAAGGCCCGCGTGTGGTCTGGGTGATGGTGCCGGCCGGCGCCCCCACCCAGACCGTCATCGACGAGCTCGGCGGCCTGCTGGAGGCCGGCGACACGGTCGTGGACGGCGGCAACTCCCGCTGGACGGACGACGAGAAGCACGCCGAGGAGCTGGCGGCCAAGGGCATCGGCTTCGTCGACGCCGGCGTCTCGGGCGGTGTGTGGGGCCTGGAGAACGGCTACGCGCTGATGGTCGGCGGCGACGCCGAGAACATCGAGAAGGTGCGGCCGGTCTTCGACGCGCTCAAGCCGGAGGGCGACTTCGGCTTCGTGCACGCCGGCAAGGCGGGCGCGGGCCACTTCTCCAAGATGGTCCACAACGGCATCGAGTACGCCATGATGCAGGCGTACGCCGAGGGCTGGGAACTCCTGGAGAAGGTCGACTCGGTCACCGACGTACGGGAGGTGTTCCGCTCCTGGCAGGAGGGCACCGTCATCCGTTCCTGGCTGCTCGACCTCGCGGTCAACGCCCTGGACGGCGACGAGCACCTGGACAAGCTGCGCGGCCACGCGGAGGACTCCGGCGAGGGCCGCTGGACCGTCGAGGCGGCCATCGACAACGCCGTTCCGCTGCCCGCCATCACGGCGTCCCTCTTCGCCCGCTTCGCGTCCCGCCAGGACGACTCGCCGCAGATGAAGATGATCGCGGCGCTGCGCAACCAGTTCGGCGGCCACGCCGTCGAGTCGGCGAAGTAGGAGGGACCATGGGCGATCTCATCCTGGTCCGCCACGGAGAGACCGAGTGGACGCTGACGGGACAGCACACCAGCTGGACCGACCTTCCGCTCACCCGGCACGGTGAGGAGCAGGCCGAGTCCCTCGCTCCGTTCTTCGCCGGGCGGTCCTTCGCCCAGGTCCTCACCAGTCCCCTCGGCCGCGCGGTCCGGACAGCCGAGCTCGCGGGTCTGTCCGGCGCGCGGACCGACCCCGATCTGCACGAGTGGGACTACGGCGGCTACGAGGGGATCACCACCATCGCCATCCACCGGGCCCGGCCCGGCTGGGTGCTGTGGGAGGACGGGGTGCCGCCCGGCCCGGACGGCCACCCCGGCGAATCGCCTCGCGAGGTGGGCGTGCGGGCCGACCGGGTGCTCTCCCGGGTGGACGCCGCGCTCTGCAACCACCCCGGTGACGTGGTGCTGGTGGCGCACGCGCACTTCCTGCGGGTGCTCACGGCGCGACGGCTGGGGCTGCCGCCCGAGTCGGGGCGGCTGTTCCAGCTCTCGACCGGGACCGTCAGCCGGCTCTCCACCGAGCACGGCGATCCCGTGATCGCCGCCTGGAATCAACCGGGAACTTCCGTCACGGTCCACTAGTTTCCACGGTGCCGCTGTAGAAACCGAAGAGTCCTCCGGTCCGCCCGCTGGGGCGGACCGGGCTCTTGACCACGTATGGAGTTCTCATGGCCCTGTGGGACCGCATCAAGGAGTCCGCGTCGACGATGCAGACCCAGCTCGTGGCGAAGAAGAACGACCTCAAGAGCGGCGCCTTCCGCGACGCGAGCATGGCGATGTGCGCCCTGGTCGCGGCGGCGGACGGCACGATCGACCCGTCCGAGCGGCAGCGCGTGGCCCAGCTCATCGCCACGAACGAGGTCCTTCAGAACTTCGACGCCACGGACCTGCAGCGCCGTTTCGACGACAACCTGAACAAGCTGACGGCCGACTTCGCCTTCGGCAAGGTCAGCGTTCTCCAGGAGATCGCCAAGGCGAAGAAGAAGCCCGCCGAGGCGCGCGCGGTCATCCAGATCGGCATCGTCATCGGCGGTGCCGACGGCGACTTCGACAAGACCGAGCAGGCCGTCGTGCGCGAGGCGTGCTTCACGCTGGACCTGCCGCCGCACGAGTTCGACCTGTAGGACACCCCCTGCCCGCCGGGCCCGTTCGGCTCAGCGCCCCGGCCGCCCCTCCGCGCGCTGCGCGGCGAGGCGCACCGGGGCGTTCTGCGCTCCGTACCCCCGGTATCCACCGTCCCGCTGGACGAGTTCGAAGAAGACACGGCCGACGGTCCGCGTGTAGCAGTGCCGGAACTCCCCTTCCCCGTCGCGTTCGTAGAGAATGCCGAGCTCGCGGTACACCGCCAGTTCCTCGTCGCCGAGCCCGTACCGGGCGGCCAGGTCGTCGTAGTAGTTGGCGGGTACCGCCAGCAGCAGGCCGCCGGCCGCGCGAAAGCGCCGGGCGGCCTGGATCACGTCACGGGTGGCTAGGGCGATGTGCTGGGAGCGGGCGCCGTCGTCCGTGGGCGCGGGGCCGACACCGAGGGCGATCCGGACGCTTCCGTCGTCGTTGGTGACCGCGCGGCTGCGGTGCAGTCCGTAGGGGTCGGCGACGTCGACACTCTCCTGGGCGCCCAGTCCGAGGACGGCGCGGTGGAACAGGGCGGCCTCGTCGAACTGGTGCCAGGGCTGGGTGAGCGCCAGATGATCGATCCGGGTCACGCGTGAGGCGCCCGGCTCCCCCTCGGCGGGTTCGTCGTGGGGCACCCGTTCCACCGGCTCGAAGTCGTCCGTCCAGACCGGGAGTTCGCCACGGGCGGGGGACGTTCGGCCCTCCGGCGGCGCCGAGGGCCGGGGAGAGGCGCAGAAGAAGAGTTCGGTGCCGTCGGGCGCGGCGACCGCGTCGAGGGGCGCGTCCTCCAGGGCGCGGCGGCGCGGCAGGACGGGAGCGAGGAGGGATTCGGCGCGCCGGGCCGCGGCGGCGGGGTCGGGCGACTCCAGGCCGATCGCGGCGAAAGCGGTGCCGCCGTGCCGGGCGGCCGGTCCGGTGTTGACCAGGACGCGGGCCTCGCCCTGTTCCCAGAGGTCGACGGGCTTGCTGCGGTGCCGGGACGTACGGGCGAAACCGAGGGCGCCGAGGAGCGTGGCGACGGGGACGACATCCGGTGTGACGAGTTCGGCGAAGGCGACTCCGGTCGGAACGACGGGGGAGGGTGGTGCCGCGAGCCCGGCCGCCTCGCGCAGCAGAGGGCGGACCGTCTCCTGGAGGACGAGCAGGGAACGGCGGGCGTCGACGGCGGTCGGGCCCGCCTCGGCCTGCCGGAAGACGTCGTTGAAGACCTCGAGGGACAGGGGCCCGTCGTAACCGGCGCGCAGGACGTGGGCGAGCAGTCCCGCGAGGTCGAAGCCGCCCTGGCCGGGAAAGCAGCGGTAGTGACGGCTCCACTGGAGCACGTCCATCGCCATCAGCGGGGCGTCGGCCAGTTGCAGGAAGAAGATCTTGTCCCCGGGGATGTCCTCGATCCCCTTGGGGTCCGATCCGCGGGCGAGGATGTGGAAGCTGTCCAGGCAGGTGCCGAGAGCGGGGTGTCCGGCCGCCTCGACGATGCTCCAGGCATGGTCGTACGTGCTCACGTGCCGGCCCCAGGCGAGCGCCTCGTACGCGACCTTGACGCCGAAGTCCGCGGCGAGGACGGCCAGCCGGCGCAGTTGCTCCGCCGCGAGCGCGTCGTCGTCCACGGCGTGCGGCGAGACGCTGGAGCACACCAGCACGGTGTCGGCACCGAGGCGGCGCATGAGCTCGAACTTGTGGCGGGCCCGCCGCAGCGAGCGGCTGAACTCCTCCTCCGCGACGGCCTCGATGTCGCGCATCGGCTGGTAGAGGTCGATGCTCAGGCCGAGGTCGGCGGTGCGGGCCCGGATCTCCTCGGGGGTGAGGGGGCTGGCGAGCAGGTCGTTCTCGAAGATCTCCACTCCGTCGAAGCCCGCCCGGGCGGCGGCGGTGAGCTTCTCGGTCAGGGAGCCGCTGAGGGACACGGTGGCGATGGACGTACGCATGGCGGTGCTCCTTCGGTCTGTTCGTCCAGGACGGGTCCGGTCGGACAGGTCCCAGGGCCTCCCCCCGCGCGACGCCCTCAGTTCCGGGCGCCCGCGGCGCCGGCCAGCTCGGCGATGTCCGCGAGCATCCGTGCCGTGTCGGGCTCGCGCCCCGTGAACAGCCGGAAGGCGTCCGCGGCCTGGAAGGCGGCCATTCCGCCGCCGTCGAGCGTGGCGCAGCCCGCCGTTCGGGCGGTGCGCAGCAGTTCGGTCTCCAGCGGCCGGTAGACCACTTCGGCCACCCACAGTCCGGGGCGCAGCAGCGCGGCGGGGAAGGGGAGGCCCGGGTGCGCGGCCATGCCGGTGGGGGTGGCGTGCACGACGCCGTCGGCGCCGGCGAGCAGGGGCGCGAGTGTGTCCGGTACCGACGCGGCGGCCCGGCCCTCGCCGAAGTGGCCGTTGAGCGCGGCGGCGAGGGAGGCGGCGCGGTCGGGCACGGCGTCGACGACGGTGACGTGTCCCGCGCCCAGGGTGAGCACGGCGTGGGCGACGGCCGCGCCCGCGCCGCCCGCGCCGAGCTGGACGACGCGTTCCAGGGGAACGTCGGGCAGTCCGCGCGCGAAGGATGCCGCGAAACCGGTGACGTCCGTGTTGTGTCCCGTCGCGCGGCCGTCCTCGAAGACGACGGTGTTGACCGCGCCGAGCGCGGCGGCCTGCGGAGCGAGATCGTCGAGATGCGGGATGACGAGCTGTTTGCAGGGGTGGGTGATGTTCAGCCCGTCGAAGCCGACGTCGCGTGCGGCCCGTACGAGATCGCCGACGGCCTCCGGCGGAACGCCGAGGCTGTCGATGTCGATCAGCCGGTACAGACAGCGCAGCCCCTGCCGGTCGGCCTCCCGCTGGTGGAGGGCGGGGCTGAGGGAGGGACCGATTCCGGAGCCGATGAGGCCGACGAGGTACGAGGTCTGGGACACGGCGGGCCTCCGGAGGCGTGGGGTCGGCGGGCGAGCGGTGACCGATCGGCCGTCACTAATGTACGAACTGGTTCGTTAGTCATATCAAGCAGCCTCCCCGAAGGGAAGAGCCGCCCCGGCGAAGGCGCGCGAGGACGCCTCGCGATCTCCCCCGGGCCCGCCCTGCTTCTAGAATCGCGGACACCGACCGTCTCGCCCGAAGGAACCCGATGACCAGCGTCGAAGAACCGGCACGACCTGGCGGGCGCATCCGCGACGCCTCCCGCACCAAGGCCGAGATTCTCGACGTGGCGACCCAGGAGTTCTCCCGCGCCGGTTTCGCGGGCGCCCGGGTCGACGAGATCGCCGCCCGCACCAGCACCACGAAGCGGATGATCTACTACTACTTCGGCGGCAAGGAGCAGCTCTTCACGGCGGTCCTGGAGCGCGCCTACTCGGTGATCCGGCAGGCCGAACAGGAGCTGGACGTCGAGCACCTGGACCCGGTCGCGGCCATCCGCCGGCTCGCCGAGCTGACCTTCGACCACCATGAGGCGCACCCCGACTTCATCCGCCTGGTGAGCATCGAGAACATCCATGAGGCCGAACACATCGCGGACTCCGAGGCGCTGGGCAGGATCGGCTCGCCCGCGCTCGACGTGATCCGCCGGATCCTGGCGACCGGGAGGAAGTCGGGCCTGTTCACCGCCGACGTCGACGCCGTGGACCTGCACGCGATGATCAGCGCCTTCTGCTTCTTCCGCGTCTCCAACCGGCATACGTTCGGCGCCCTGTTCGGCCGCGACCTGACCGCCCCCGACCAGCGGGAGCACTACCGCTCGATGCTCGGCGACATGGTCATCGCCTATCTGACCGCGGACCGCGCGGCGGACTGAGCACGGGAACATCCTTCGGCGCGACCCCTTGACACCCGGGTGACCTGGGCGCAGCATCCGTAGCCATCCGCTACTAACTATCCAGTGGGTTAATTAATCACGGGGCCAGGGGCCGGCCACCGTCGCACCGCCGTCCGGGCTCTCTGCGGCACGGCGGTGGTGCCGCGCCCCGCCCCTCGGGGTCACGGCACCGGCCCCGCGCCCCGCCGCACTCCCGTCCCCGGAGTCACCCGAAGGAGCAAGCCGTGTCCGAACCCGCAGCCCCGCTCGACGCGCCACCCGGCCAGCCCAGGAAGGCCGCCATGGCCGCCTGGATCGGCAGCGCCCTGGAGTACTACGACTTCTTCATCTACGGCAGCGCCGCGGCCCTCATCTTCCCGAAGGTCTTCTTCGACGAGTCCGACCCGGCCACAGCGACCCTCCAGTCGCTCGCCACCTTCGGCGTCGCCTACGCGGCCCGCCCGGTCGGCGCCCTCTTCCTCGGCCACTTCGGCGACCGGCTCGGTCGCAAGAAGATCATGGTCTTCACGCTGATCCTCATGGGGCTCTCGACGTTCCTCATCGGCTGCCTGCCGACCCGCGCGCAGGTCGGCGGCATCGCCCCGGTCCTGCTCGTCCTGTGCCGCGTCCTTCAGGGCATCTCCGCGGCCGGCGAACAGGCCGGAGCCAACTCGATGACGCTGGAGCACGCACCTCCGGGACGGCGCGGCTTCTTCACCAGTTTCACCCTCAGCGGCACCCAGGGCGGCCAGCTCATCGCGACCCTGGTCTTCCTGGCGGTCGCCACGATGCCCGAGGACCAGCTGCTCTCCTGGGGCTGGCGTGTGCCCTTCTGGGCGAGCGTCGTCGTCGCCGTGGTCGGCTATGTCATCCGCCGCACCCTCCAGGAGACTCCGGCCTTCACCCGGCAGTCGGAGACCGAAGGAGTCGTCGGACTGCCCCTCGCCGTGCTGTTCCGCGAGCACTGGGCGGACGTGCTGCGCGTGGTCGCGGGTGCGCTCATCGCCTCGGTCAGCACGATCTTCACGGTGTGGGCGCTGGCCTACGGCACCAGTGACGCGGTCGGCCTCTCCCGGACACAGATGCTGTGGGTCGGCGCGCTGGCCAACCTGGTCGCCCTCGGCGCGATTCCCGCCTGGGCCATGCTCTCCGACCGCATCGGCCGCCGCCCGGTGTATCTGATCGGCGCCGCGGGCAGCGCGGGCTTGATGTTCGCCTACCTGTGGGCCATCTCCACCGGCTCCTACCCCCTGGTCCTGCTCTTCGGCATCCTCGCCTTCGGCGTCGTCTACAGCGCCGCGAACGGTGTCTGGCCCTCCTTCTACGGAGAGATGTTCTCCACGCGCGTGCGGCTCTCCGGCACGGCGATAGGCACCCAGATCGGCTTCGCCGTGGCCGGGTTCGCCGTCACGTTCGCCGCGCAGATCGCCGGTCCCGACGGCGACGACTGGTCCTCGGTCGCGCTGTTCACCGCGGCGCTGTGCGTACCGCCGGTGCTCGCCGTGCTCACCGCCCGCGAGACCCACAAGGTGCCGACCGAGCGGCTCGGCGAGGACGCGGCGGGCGACGCGGTTCGGCGTGAGGCCGTGACCGCCTGACCGGCGGCCTCACTCGAAACGAGCCGCACCCATCGCCGATCGGATCCCCTTCCACGCCTCGCCGGGGTTCTGAGCGGTGACGGAGCCGAAGCCCTTTGAGGACCTCCGAAGAGCGGAGGTCCTCAGAGCCGGGCGGTTACTGCGGGCGGAGGCTCGACCCCCGGGTCTGGCCGCCGGAGGCCGGCTTGAGCTGGACCCAGCCGGCGGTGCTGGGTACGCCCTCCTCGTTGAGGAGGAAGAGCATGTAGTAGCCGGGCGGGGCGGCACTGGCCGACGGGGGTGCCTGCAGTTCGAGGAAGCTGCCGCTGCGGCTCTTGATCCGCAGGTCGAGGTGGCGCTGGCTGGTGTTGACCGAGTGGGTCGCGGTGGTCGGTGCCAGCAGGACGGCGCGGGTGACGTCGGCGGCGGTGTTGCTGCTCACCGTGATCTTCTCGTTGTATCCGACGGACGGGTTGAACACGGTGCCGAGGTGGGGGCGGCCGCCCTGCTGGAGGTAGGCCGGCTCGTAGATCTCGATGCTGCCGTTCATGTCGTCGGTGATGTCGGGGTCGTTGGCGAGCTGCTGGAGCTCGTCACCGGTGACCATCACCCGGCCGTCCGGGAGCACCACGGCGTTGGAGTGGTAGCCGCGCGGCAGCCGCTGGGCCGGGCCGAGCTTCCAGTTGCCGTTCTCGTCGCGCAGTTCGATCTGGCGGTACTTCAGATCCGCGTTGGGGTTGTACGGGCCGTTGCCGTAGTCGCGGATGTCGAAGGCGCCGTTGACGGTCATCAGGGTCGCGTCCGGCATGAGCAGGGTGTCGTCCTGGGTGCGGCCGAAGGCTCTCGCCTTCTCCTTGCTCCACTGGCCGCCGACCAGCTGATAGGTGTTCGGGTCGTTCCGGTCCCCGCCGAGCACCAGCACCGAGTCCGGGCCCTTGAAGCCGGCGGGTAGCGGCACGGCGGACCCGTAGTTGCGCGGCATGTTGTCCGGACGGGGTGCCAGGTCCGTCCGGGTCTCGGCGGCGGGGTCGAACTTCCACTGCTGGTCGGGGTCCCGGCCCAGGCCGTAGATCTTGCCGTCACGCAGCGAGAAGAGGTGCGGGTAGTCACGCTTGAACGGGGCGTCGGCCTTGAACAGTTCCGGCGCCCAGCCCTCCGGCTTGTCCGTCTTGGCCGTGGGCACGGGCTTGTTCAGGGCGGGGAAGCGCTCGACGATCGAGGTGGGGGTGCCCCAGCCGAGCTCCGACTGGCCGGACATGATCAGCTGCCGCCCGTCCGCGCCGGTCACCACCGACGGGTACCACCGGCCGACCACCATGTCCTGGTTCTGGTACCACTTCTCCTCCCACGGGTCGAAGACGAGGGAGAGCTTGGCGCCGCTGCCGCCGTTGCCGCCGAGGTTGCCGCCGAAGACGCCGAGCATTCCGTTGGGCAGGAAGGAATGACCGGCACAGAAGAACGGCGCGGGACGGGGCTGGTTGAGCCCGTCCGGCATGTTGATCACGGGCGGCGTGACCTTGGTGAACGAGCCCGGTCCTGTGCCCTTGGCCGGATCCCACAGGTAGGCGCGGCCCGCGTTCTCCTTGCCGATGGTGTCGGTCGGGGCCGGCTCCTTCTGAGGGTTGCTCTCGATGCGCTCGAAGGAGAACAGCAGCACCTTGCCGGTGGGCAGCATCGCGATGTGCGCGGCGAAGTCCGGGGACTGGAAGTACTCCCGGAACCTGCCGGCGTCCAGCGCGTCGAAGTCCGCGTTGACCTTGGCCTGGGAGGCCGCGAGCGCCTTGAGCCGCTCGGTGCGGGTGGTCTGCGGGTACTCGCCGACGGCCTTGACTGCCTTCCTGGTCATGGCGTGTTCCTCGGCGTGCTCCTCGCCGATGACTTTCGCCTCGTCCGGGTCGGCCTTCGCCCGGTCGGCCGAGGGTGCGTCACCGCCGTGCCCGTGGGCGGCGGCCGGGCCGGACGACAGCACGGTGAGGGTCAGCGCGGAGACGGCACACGCGGAGATCGTCGCGGACAGCATCCTTCTGGACGACGGCCCGGTCAGGTTCCTACGGGACATGGGACTCCTTGCGAGAGAGAGGGCAGGGTGCGCAGCGGTGGCGTCGCGGCCGCGCCGTGTCACCGACCCGATGGCGAGCACATGACGCGAGCACATGACTACTCAAAGTGTTCACGTCCCGGTCGTCCGCTGTCGCGCGATGCCGGGCGGGCGGGTGACCTCCCGGCAGCCGAACGAGTCAGAACCCGTACAGGACAGGGGTTTTGCGTCACGGCACACGCCTGCCGACGGGCTCGTCCGGCGACATCTCCGCCCCTTCGTCGATCACATGACGTAGCGTCGCGATTACTGTGATCATTACATGGCATATGCGACTGTCAAGGAGGAGACGTGACAGAACAGACCAAACTGCGCGAGAGCGATGACATCCAGGGCGATGTGATCGCGGGCTTCAAGAAGGACCGCATGACGCTGCTCTTCCTCAAGTTCGAGGACCCCGCGCGGGCCCGTACCTGGGTGAAGCGGCTCGCATCCCAGATCTCCACCACCAGACAGGTGGCCACCTTCAACGCGGCGTTCCGCAAGGCCAGGCAGGCCACCGGCGGCGACGACCCGCAGACCCTGAAGGCCACCTGGACGAACGTCAGCTTCACCTACGAGGGCCTGAAGGTCCTCGTAGGCGGCAAGGACCCCCTGCCCTCGGTGCAGAGGGGCGGCACTCTGGAGGCGTTCAAGGAGGGGTCCCACAAGCGCTCGCTGGGCGACACCGGCGACAGCTCACCCGAGAACTGGCTGTTCGGGGACGGCAAGGGCCAGACCGTACACGCCGTGATCACCGTCGCCTCCGACACCGCCGAGGGGCTCCAGGACGCGTTGACCGCCCAGCGCGAGGCCGCCGCGCAGGCCAAGATCGTGATCGTCTTCCAGCAGAACGGCGCCACGCTGCCGGGCACCCGCCGCGGAAAGGAACACTTCGGTTTCAAGGACGGGGTCAGCGAGCCGGGGGTGATCGGCTTCGACGAGCCCGACCCGAAGCGGCCGGAGTACGTCAAGGACCACCCGGGCACCCGGCTGATCCCGCCCGGCGAGTTCGTCATCGGGCACGACCGGGTCGGCGGGATTCCGTACGACGAGATGCCGGAGTGGGCCGACAACGGCAGCTTCCAGGTGGTGCGCCGGCTCGCTCAGGACGTCCCGGGCTGGTGGGCCCAGGTCGCCGCACAGCTGAAGGTCCTGAGGAAGGCCAAAGTGGTGCCGGACGAGGCGACCGCCGAATGGCTGGCCGCCCGGATGGTGGGCCGTTGGCGCTCGGGCACTCCCGTCGCCAAGTGCCCGCACGCCGACATGCCCGACAACGCCCTCGCGGGCCAGGACAACGACTTCGGCTACCGCAACGACCCGGAGGGGTTCACCACCCCGCTCTTCTCCCACCTGCGCAAGACCAACCCCCGGGACGGCCTGCAGGAGAAGCCCGGCACGGACCCGTTCCCCGAGAACCCGGTCATGGACCGACGCCGGATCATCCGCCGCGGCGCCCCCTACGGTGCGCCCTTCGACCCGGCCTCGGACGGCCCGGGCGGCCCCGACCACCCGCGCGGGCTGCTCTTCGTCTGCTACCAGTCCGACCTCGTCGAACAGTTCGAGTTCATCCAGAAGATGTGGATCGACAACGTCGATTTCCCGCCGAACCGCCCCGGGAAGCCCGGCCCCGACCCGATGGTCGGCCCCACCGGCAAGGTCACCTTCGAGAGCCCCGACGCGACGACCGAGCTGAGCTTCCATCAGTTCGTCACCACCGAGGGCTCGGTCTACGCCTTCGTCCCCTCGCTCACCACACTCCGGCTGCTGGGCGACGGCCGCCTCACCGACAAACTCCCGGAGACCGTCCGGCCGACCGACGCCTTCCTCCCGATTCCCGACCGTCAGCGGGACAACGGCAAGAGCTGGTACTGGGCCTACGGGACCGGTGGCGACGGACCGGTCTGCCGCACCATCTCCATCGCCGACGGCGACGAGCACAAGGACGTCGTCGAGCGCCCCGACCGGCCCCTGGCCACCTGGCCGTGCTGCATCGGCGTGTCAAAGGTGGACGCGATCCTGCCGGTGCCGGACGAGCAGCGCGTCAACGGCCGGAGCCGGTACTGGCTGTTCCACACCGTCGAAGGCCGCCAGGTCTACCGGCTGATCTCGATCGCGGACGGAGCGGAGTCCGGACTCGACCCCGAGGCGGCGGGCGCCGTCGACCGGCCCGACCGGCCGATCTCGGCCTGGGCCTCGTTCAACGGAATCGAGCAGGTGGACGCTTTCCTGCCGGTGCCCGACATGCAGCGCCAGAACGGGAAGAGCTACTACTGGCTCTTCCACTCCTCCCTGGGGCAGCAGGTCTACCGGCTGATCTCGATCGCCGACGGCTCCGCGCACACCGACGTCATCGAGCGCGGCGACCGTTCGCTCAGTCTGTGGCAGTCGCTGGCCGGCGTCTCCCGCGTGGACGAGTTCCTCGCCGTGCCGGACATGCAGCGCATCAACGGGCTGAGCCTGTTCTGGGTGTTCCACCAGCAGAAATACCGGATCATCTGCATCGCCGACGGCCACGGGCACAACGACCAGATTACGGTCGAGGACCGCTCGATCACGCTGTGGAAGTCCCTGACCGGCTGAGGCCCACCGGTGGTGTGCGCGCCCCGGGCGACCGGGGCCGCCCGCACCACCCGGGTCCGCGGCCGCCGGCCAGTCGGCAACTCCGCTCGACCCGGCCGGATTCAGGGACACCGGGGTGCGCGGAGCCCTCGTCGACCGCCTCGTCGGAGCACCGGGCATGCCGGCCGGCGGGCCGACGCGGCGCGTCACGACCTGGGAGCCGGGGATTCCGTATCAGCGTCCGGGAATCCCGTACGCCCGCTCCACGCGCAGCCGGAGGACGAGCCGGTCGTCGCGGACCATGGCGGCACGGTATTCCTCCCAGTCGGGGTGCTCGCCGAGGACGTCCCGGTAGACCCGGATGAGCTCCTCGACCGTCTCGTCGCGCGGATCCTCGGCGACGGGCGTCAGCTCGGCCGTGCCCTCGACGACCGTGTACGCCCACCGGTCCGCGCTGGTCACGTGGTACGAGGCCCGTGGGTCCCGGCGCAGATTGCGGGTCTTGGCGCGGTCGTCCGTGAGCGAGACGCGGATGATCCCCTCGTCGGGGTAGTAGACGTGGCTGACGTTCGACAGCTGGGGCCGGCCGTCCTTCTTGAGGGTGACGAGCACCCCGCCCTTGTACTCGGAGAGCAGCTTGAGCAGTGCGTCCTGCGTCGCGTCCTGGGTCGCTTCCTCAGTCATACGAGCGTCAACGCTCCGGATCCGGCACATCATTCCGCCCCGACGCCCTCCCTGGCTCCGTCCTCATCCAGCGGGCCTGTAGACAGTGTCTACTCTCCCTTGGTAGACAGTGTCTATGAGCGAGCTGGAAACGACCACCGGACTGCGCACGCACCTGATCGACGTCGGAGTCGATCTCGTGACGAGGGAGGGCGCACAGGCGCTGACACTTCGGGAGATCGCCCGCCGGGCGGGGGTCTCGCACGGCGCCCCGCGCCGCTACTTCCCGACCCACCTGGAACTGCTGTCGGCCATCGCGCGCCGCGGCTTCACCGACCTCCAGCACCGCGCGGCGCACCCGGCCGGCGACGGCGGGACCGACCCCCGAGCCCGGCTGACCGCCCTCGCGAAGGTGTACCTGGACTTCGCGCTGACCCAGCGCGGCATGTACGAGCTGATGTTCCGTCACGACCTGCTGGAGAGCAACCGGTTGGGACTCCGGGAGACCAGCCTGCCGCTGTTCGGGGTACTGGTGGACCTCGTCGGCCGGGTGCGCCCGGAGGCCGACGCACGGATCCTCGCGGGTGCCCTGTGGGCGAACCTGCACGGCATCGCCCAACTGTGGGGCTGGGGAAGCCTGAAGCTCACCACGGGAACCGACGACTGCCTACCGCTGCTGCACGCGGCGCTCGACGCGCACCTCGGCCCGGAGGAACGATGACAGCCCCCGGCTCCGACAGCGTCACCCCCACGGCCGCCGCGCGCCCGGCCCCTCCAAGGACGGCACACCGCCGGATCACCCTCGCGAGCAACGTCGTCGGCGCCGTGATCGTCGCCCTCGACGGCACGGTCCTCACCGTCGCGCAGCCCGCGCTCCAGGGCGACCTGCACGCCTCGTTCGCGCAGGTCCAGTGGACCAGCACCGGGTATCTCATCGCGGTGGCGGGCCTGTTGGTGTTCGCGGGACGCCTCGGCGACCGCTACGGGCACCAACGGATCTTCGCCCTCGGCATCCTGGGCTTCGGGGCGGCGTCCGCCGGAATCGGTCTCGCGCCCGGCATCGGCTGGGTGATCGCACTGCGGGTCGCCCAAGGTGTCTTCGGCGCGCTGCTGCAACCGGCCACGCTCGGCATGCTGCGCGCCGCGTACCCGCCAGACCGGCTCGGGACGCCCATCGCGCTGCGGGCGAGCGCCATCGGGATCGCCGCGGCCGCGGGTCCGCTGCTCGGCGGCGCGCTGGTCGGCCACTTCGGATGGCGGTCCGTCTTCTTCCTCAACGTGCCGCCCGCACTGGCGATGGGCGCGGCCGCGCTCGCTGTCCGGGCGCCCGCCGATCAGGGGAGGACAACGGTGCGCCCGCCGGCGGCCGAGGGCCTCGACGTGCCGGGAGCCTGTCTGCTCACCGTCGCCCTGGTCGCCCTGGTGCACACCCTGGTCGCCGTACCCGAAACCGGCTGGACGGCGGCGAGGGTGGCCGGAGCGGCCCTGGTGGCCGCCGCCGGCACCGCGTTCGTCCGCCGGCAGCGCCGGGCCGCGAACCCCTTGGTGCCGCCGGAGATCCTCGGCTCGGCGACCATCGGCGCGGCGCTCGGCACCCTGGTGGCCGTGTCCGCCGCGCTGCTCGGCACCCTGTTCGTCGCCAGCTACTTCCTCCAGCGCACCCTGGGTCTCGACCCGACGGAGACCGGCCTGCGGGCGCTGCCCGCCGGAGTGATGATGGTGCTCGGAGCCCCCCTCGCCGCCGTCCTCATGCGCAGGATCGGCCCGCGACGGACCGCCGTGGCCGGAACGCTCGTCCTCACGCTCGGCGTCCTGCTCCTGGGCCGGCTCGGACCGGCGTCCACCGCACTGCCCATCGCCTGCGGCTTCCTGCTGCTGGGTGCCGGATTCGTGACGGTGATGGTGACGACGACGGCGGTCGCCGTACGGCACGCCCCCGCGGCGTCGGCCGGTGTGGCGGGCGGACTGCAGCAGACGGCGATGAACATCGGACCCACGCTGGGGATCGCGGTGGCAGCCACGCTGATGTCGCTGACGCCCGGCGCCGCCGTCGGCCCCCCGCTGACCGCGCTCGCGGTGTTCTCCGCGGCGGGAACCCTGCTCGCCCTGAGGCTTCCGGGGCACAAGGACACCGTGGTGGCCGTCCGGGCAAGCCCGCGCGACGCGTCACCAGCGCGTTTGGGACGATGAAGGACACGAGCCGCGGTCCGAAGGAGAGCCATGGGACATCTGCGACAGGAAGTCGAGCCGGGATCCGTCGGCCTCGACCCCGGGGCGCTGGACCGGCTCGACCGGCACTTCGCCGCTCTGGTCGACGACGGCAGGCTCCCCGGCTTCCTGGTCTCCGTCTCCCGGCACGGGCAGGTCGCCCACCTCACCACGTACGGCCGGCGCGACCGTGCGGCGGAACTCCCGGTGGAGAGCGACACCTTGTGGCGGATCTACTCCATGACCAAGCCGGTCACCTCGGTCGCCGCGCTCATGCTGCTCGAGGAGGGCCGCCTCGGACTCGACGACCCGGTGGCCGGCTTCCTTCCCGCCTTCGCCGAACCACGGGTGTACGTCGGCGGGTCCGGACCGGACACGACGACCCGGCCCGCCCGGCAGCCCATCCTGATCCGTCACCTGCTCACCCACACCGCGGGCCTGACCTTCGGCTTCTACCACGCGCACCCCGTCGACGGGCTCTACCGCGACGAGGGTGTGGAGTCCTCGGTGGCTCCGGGCGCCGACCTGGCCGAGACCTGCGAGGTGTACGCCGGGCTGCCGCTCCAGTTCGAGCCGGGCACACAGTGGAACTACTCGGTGGCCACCAATGTCCTCGGCCGTGTCATCGAGGTGGTGTCCGGCCAGGACCTCGACGTCTTCCTCCACCGGCGGGTCCTCGGGCCGCTCGGGATGACCGACGCCGGCTTCCAGGTCACGGACGAACAGGCGGGCAGACTGGCCGAGTTGTACGGCGAGGACGAGGACGGGGAACTCACCCCGATCGCCGGTCTCCCGCTGCGCGGCCGGCCCCGCTTCCTGTCCGGCAGCGGGGGGATGGTCGCCACGGCCCACGACTACCACCGCTTCATGGAGATGCTCCGGCGCCGCGGCGAACTCGACGGAACCCGTCTGCTGCGCCCCGGGACCGTGGACCTGATGGCGGCCAACCAGCTGCCCGGCAACGCCGACCGCCGCTCCTTCGGCAGCCCGGTCCACCAGGAACCCGGCAACGCCGGCCTCGGTTTCGGCCTGGGCCTCTCGGTCGTCGTGGACCCGGCCGTCACCCGGGCGCCTGCCGCCGAGGGCGCGTTCGGCTGGAGCGGGGTGGCCACCACGACCTTCTGGGTCGACCCGCGGCGCGACCTGACCGTGCAGTTCCTGAGCCAGCTGCGCCCGAAGGGTTCACACTCGGTCTTCCCCGACCTCAAGCGCCTGGTGCACGAGGCGGTACGGTCCTCCTGATCACCGCGGAGTCGTCCGACGGGGGCGGCGGCGGGGCGGTCCGGGGCCCTGATTCGGACAGCCCCGGGACCGCACGCCCGTCTTCCGTCATTCCTCGGTGACGACCGTCTTCGCCGACCCGGCGAAGATCGCCTTGGCCCACTCCTCGCCGTCCAGGTGGGGCAGGTAGTGGTCGAGGCGTTCCCGCTTGGTCAGCAGGTAGGTGAGGTTGTCCTCGCACGGCGGTATCAGGAGCGGCACCTGCTCGGCGACCTTGATGCCGTGGCGCAGCAGCGACTCACGCTTGCGCGGGTTGTTCGACAGGAGCCGCACGGACCGTACACCGAGGTCGTGCAGCATCTCCGCCGCCACCCGGTAGTCGCGGGCGTCCACCGGCAGGCCGAGGGCGACGTTCGCCTCGACGGTGTCGAGCCCCTCCGCCTGGAGCTTCATCGCCTTGAGCTTGGCGAGCAGGCCGATGCCCCGGCCCTCGTGGCCGCGCAGGTAGACGAGGACACCGCGGCCCTCGGCCGCGATGGCCTGCAGCGAGGCGGTGAGCTGGGGGCCGCACTCGCAGTGCTGCGATCCGAAGGAGTCGCCGGTGAGGCATTCGGAATGCAGCCGGGTCAGTACGTCCCCCTTTCCGAGGGTGTCCAAGTCGCCGTACACGAGGACGACTTGTTCCTCGCCGCGGTCGTGGTCGAGGTAGCCGACGGCGTGGAAATCGCCGTACACGGTGGGCAGGGGGGCAATCACGACTCGTTCGACACCTGTGAGGTGGGCATTCCCGCCGAGTACGCCAAAGTTATCTGTCATGATCTGGTTCCTAAGCAGAGTCGAAAGGGCCGTGAAAGATGAGTAGTTCGGGAACGCGCGTGATGGAGTCCGGTGTGCTGTCACTGGACACCACGGAGGATGTCCGCGAGCGGGGGGCCGGTGTCGCCCGCCAGGTCGCCGTCCTTCCCGTCGGGAGCCTCGAACAGCACGGCGCCTACCTGCCCCTGACGACCGACACACTGGTGGCGTGCGCCATCGCGCGGGAGATCGCGGCCGCCTATCCGGTGCATCTTCTTCCTCCGGTGACCATCTCGTGCTCGCACGAGCACGCGGCCTGGCCGGGTACCGTCAGCATTTCCGCCGTCACGCTGTACGCCGTCGTCCGGGACATCGCCGCTTCGTTGCGGCGATCGGGCGTCGACACCCTGGTCGTGGTCAACGGGCACGGGGGGAATTACGTTCTGGGCAATGTGGTCCAGGAATCCGCGGGCACCGGTACACGCATGGCGCTTTTCCCCGCCATGGAGGACTGGGAAGGCGCGTGTGAACGGGCCGGTGTGCAGACGTCGTTGCTCACGGATATGCACGCGGGAGAAATCGAGACGTCCATTCTCCTGCACGCCCATCCGGAATGCGTCAAAGACGGTTATGAGACCTCCGATTTCGTGGCCGACGACCGTCGGCATCTGCTCACTCTCGGCATGTCGGGCTATACCGAGTCCGGGGTCATCGGCCGTCCCTCGATGGCCGGCGCCGAGAAGGGGAAGGAACTCCTCGCCGGGCTGGCCGAGGCCTTCGGGGCGTACTTCTCCTTGGTGACGTCCGAGACGCTGCACTGATCAGGCCCTCCCGCGCTCTCCTCCCGGGGGCGCCGGAGCGCGGCACCCCACCGGACGACCAGGACCACGGCGCCGGGCAGGCTCGCCGCGAGGCTGAGCACGCCGTAGATCACCGCGACGGTCAGACCCATGCCGGCGCCGAGCCCGGCGGCGCCGAACGCCCAGGCGGTGGCGCCCTCGCGGGGGCCCCAGCCGCCGACGTTCAGCGGCAGCCCCATGGCCAGCAGGGCCAGCAGGGCCAGCGGCGTCAGCCGGGCGACGGACGCGCCGGATCCGGCGGCCCGGGCGGCGAGCACGAACATCGCCAGATGACCGGCGAGCACCAGGACCGACGCGAGCGTCACGCCGGGCCAGCTGCGCCGGGCCAGCAGGGCGCCCCGGGCCTCGACGAGCGCGCCGCGGACGGCTCCGTACCGTCCGGCGGCGGAAGAGGTCCGACGCCTGCGGACGACGCCGAAGGTCACCGCGCCGCACACCGAGACGAGCGCGAGGAGCAGCGCGGCCTCGCGGGCCTGCGCGAGCACGGGTGACGGCTGGGTGAGCAGCACCACCGCGCCGACGGCCACCAGCACGGCCTGTCCCGCGGTGCGTTCCAGCACCACCGAGCGCACGCCCCGGCCGATGTCGCCGGCGCTCTGCCCGTGCCGTACCGCCCGGTGCACGTCCCCGAGGACCCCGCCGGGCAGCGCGGCGTTCAGGAACAGCGCGCGGTAGTAGTCCGCGACGGCCGCGCCCAGCGGGAGTTCGATGCGCAGCTCGCGCGCGACCAGGCACCACCGCCAGGCGCTGAACACCGTGGTGAGCAGCCCGATCGCCATCGCCACCGTCAGGGTGGTCCCGTCGATGCGCCGCAGCCCGTCCACGAACACCCCGGTACCCAGCCGCCACAGCAGCACTCCGAGGATGAGGACGCCGGCCGTGGCACCGAAGTGCCTGCGCACACGTCCGGACACGCGCCGGGCCCGGGGGGTTCCCTCGGCCGCCGGGCTCCCGGAGCCCTCGGCCGGGAGGGACCCCGGTCCCGTACCCGTGGGGCCAGGCGCCCGCGAGGCGCCGGACTCCGCGGGGATGTTCAGGTGCGGGCCGTCGAGGTCCGGGGTCGCGGCCGCCGGGGCGGCGGCCGGTCCCAGTGTCTCCAGGCCCGCGCTCACGCCGCACCCCCGACCGGGTGGGGCAGCGCCAGCACATCGCTGTGGTGGACGACGACCCGCAGCTCGCCCGCGGCGCACGCCGCCAGGCGCGACTCCAGATACGACTCCGCCCGTCCGGCCAGCTCGGGGCGCTCCTCCACCGCCGCGCCGACCCAGCCGCGCAGCCACTCCGCGGTGAGGTCGGCCTCGTCGGGGCCGAGCCGCCAGGGGCTCGGATGCACCCGGACGGTCGCGTCGTAGCGGGCGAACGCCTCGCAGGTGGCGGTGACGGCGTCCGGGCCGAGCAGGTCGCCGCGCCGCTGGTGGGCATTGAACGCCTCGGTGATCTCGGCGTCCAGCGGGTCGGCCGGGGTGAATTCGACCCGGCCGGCGACGGACAGCGTCAGCAGGGCGGGCACGCCGGCGTCGGCGCAGGCCGCCGCGAGCCGGTCGATCTCCTCGGCGGTGAGCACGTCGAGCAGCGCCGAGGCGGTCACCAGGGAGGCGCCGGCCAGGGCGTCCGCCGTCAGCCGCCCGATGTCGCCGCGCTGGGTGGTGACGCCGACGTGGCTGCCGTCGGCCGCCGCCTTGGGCGCCCCGACGGTGGCGAAGTGCAGCAGGTACGGGTCCCGGTCGTGCAGGATCCAGTGCTGGGCGCCGTCGAGCCGGGGCGCCAGCCAGCGGCCCATGGAGCCGGTGCCGCAGCCGAGGTCGTGGATGGCCAGGCCGCCGCGCGCGGGCCGGTTGGCCAGCCGGATGCGCAGCGGGTCGAGGAGGTCCACCGCCCGCGCGGCGGCGTCGGCGGGCTCGCGCAGCTGGAGCCACTGCGGCGCGTAGCGCACCTCTTCGGCGTCAGGGTCCCCGACTCGCTGACCGGGCACGCCCGTCCTCACCTTCTCCTCGGGGAGGCCGGAGTCCGGCCCGCTCGCGGGGGTCGTCGCGGTACTCACGCCGCCCTCCGGGGTTCCTGGGGCAGCCGGCCGAGCACGCCGGCCAGGCTGCGCGCGGTGGTGGCCCAGCCGTCGAGCGCGGCACGGCGTCCGCGGGCGGCGGCCTTCAGCCGGCGCCGCACGTCGGCCTCGCCGAACCAGCCGCGCAGCTCGGCGGCGAGGGCCGCCGGGTCCTCCGGGGGGACGAGGATGCCGGGCACCCCGCCGTCGGGGGCGCGTCCGACGGCCTCGGGCACACCGCCGACGTCCGTGGCGAGCACGGGGATGCCGCGGGCCAGGGCCTCGGTGACGGCCATGCCGTAGGTCTCCGCGTACGAGGTGAGGACCATGAGGTCGGCCGCGGCGTAGCTGGCGTCGAGTTCGGCGCCGGCCTGCGGTCCGGCGAGGTGCAGCCGGTCGCCGAGGCCGTGCTGGGCGATCAGGCCGCGCAGATGGTCGACGTAGGCCGGGTCCTGGGCCAGACCGCCGACGCAGACGCAGCTCCAGGGCAGGTCGGTGACGGTGGCGAGGGCCTCGATGAGCCGGTGCTGGCCCTTGCGCGGGGTCACCGCGGCCACGCACAGCAGCCGCGAGACACCGTCGGTGCCGGAGGCGAGCGGTGCGATGTCGGCGCCGGGGGCCGCGGCGTGGACCCGGTCGGGGGCGAGGCCGTGGTGGGCGACGAGCCGGCGGACGGCCCATTCGCTGGTGGCGACGACGGCGGACACGGCCCGCAGGGTCGTACGTTCCAGGGCGTCCAGCTCGGCGGCCACGGCGGGCTCGAGTCCCGTCTCGTCGCCGAGCGGCAGGTGGACCAGGACGACGAGACGCAGCCGGTCGGCCTCCGGAGCGACGATCTCGGGGACTCCGCAGGCGACGATCCCGTCGAGCAGGACGACCGTGCCGTCGGGCAGGTCCGCCAGGGTCCGGGTCAGTTCCGTACGGGCGGCGGCACCGGGGCGGGGCCACTGGCCGGCGACGATGTGCCGCTCGACCTGCCAGCCGAAGCCGGGCAGGTCGAGGCAGAGCCGGCGGTCGTAGGCGTTGCCGCCGCTCGGCGTGGCCGGGTCGTCGACACCGCCCGGCATCACGAAGTGCACGGTGCGCAGGGACATGGGGATGATCTCGGCGTTCTTGAGAGCCGCGTTCTGCACGGGCACGTAGTTCAGGGCGCCGGGTCCGGGGGCCGCGGCCGCACGCCCGGACGGCACGGACGCCTTGTCGAGGGTCACGTCGGTCACAGGGCACGCTCGTAACTCGCCCAGGCGATGTGCGACTCGTGGAGGGTGACGGTGATGCCGGCGAGGCCGTGGGCACCCGCGCCCAGGGCTCCGGCGTGCACGCGGTCGGCGAGCCGGTCGGCGATGACCTTCGCCAGGAACTCGGTCGAGGTGTTGGTGTCCTTGAAGTCCGGCTCGCTGTCGAGGTTGCGGTAGTTCAACTCGCTCACGACGGCGCCGAGCTCCTGCGTGGCCAGGCCGATGTCGACGACGATGTTGTCGTCGTCCAGCTCGGGGCGACGGAAGGTGGCGTCCACCAGGAACGTCGCCCCGTGGAGGCGCTGCGCGGGTCCGAAGACCTCGCCACGGAAGCTGTGGGCGATCATCAGGTGATCGCGGACGGTGATGCTGAACAACGGACGACCCTCCAGGTGCGGTGCGTCTGATCCCCTGCCGGGATCACGTCGTGTAGTACGGCTGTCCGGTTCACCTTGTTCAGCCGCGTGTCGCCCTTTCTTCGGAGTCCGTAGAGGTCAGGCCGGTTCTCGTCGGCTCAAACCTCTTCGTAGGCGACTCGGTGGCACAGGGCGGGTATCGATCCGGAGGCCAGTTTCCCCATCACGTCCGGGAGTTCTCCGAAGGAGCACTCGCCGGTGATCAGGGCGTCGAAGGCCGGTTCGGCGAGAAGTTCGAGGGCGAGCGCCAGGCGGTCCGCGTACGTCCTTCCGGCCCGGCCGGAGGGGGAAACGGAACCCACCTGGCTGCTGCGCAGGGTCAGCCGGCGCGAATGGAAGGCCTCGCCGAGCGGCAGGGCGACCCGGCGGTCCCCGTACCAGCTCAGCTCGATGACGGTCCCCTCGTGGGCGAGCAGGCCGAGGGCGAGGTTGAGTCCGGCCTCGGTGGCGCTGGCGTGCACGACGAGGTCGAGTTCGCCCTCGGCCTCCTCGGGGAGCGCGAAATCGACGCCGAGCGCGCGGGCGACGGCACCGCGTGCCGGGTCGGCGTCGACGAGCTGGACGCGCACCCCGGGGAAACGGGCGAGCAGCGCGGCGACCGAGCAGCCGACCATGCCGCCGCCGACCACGGCGATCCGGTCGCCGATGAGCGGGGCGGCGTCCCACAGGGCGTTCACCGCGGTCTCGACGGTGCCGGCGAGGATGGCGCGGGAGGCGGGCACCGACTCGGGTACGACGGTCACCGCGCTCACCGGCACGACGTACCGCGTCTGGTGCGGGTAGAGGCAGAAGACCGTCCGCCCGAGCAGCTGCGCGGGGCCTTCCTCCACTTGGCCGACACTCAGATAGCCGTATTTCACGGGTGCGGGGAAATCCCCGTCCTGGAACGGCGCGCGCATCGAGGCGTGCTGGTTCTCCGGGACTCCCCCGCGGAACACGAGGGTCTCGGTGCCCCTGCTGACTCCGGAGTAGAGCGTACGGACCAGTACCTCGCCCTGCGCGGGCGCGTTGAGGGTGACGTCACGGATCTCGCCGTGGCCCGGAGATGCGAGCCAGAAGGCGCGAGCTGTGAGTTCCATGAGCGTCCCCCTGAACGATTCCGCAGATCTTCACGTACGGAGCAGTGACAAGTCGCGCACACGGTACGCGGCGTTGATCGAATCTGTCATTCGGCCGGAGGATCTGCGGTGGCCCTGAACAACATGTACGGCGCAAGGCTCCCCCAGCAGGAGACCACGGTGGGAGCCGGCGTGCAGCTCCTGGTGCTGGTCCTGCTGGGCACGGCGATCGGGATGGGGCCGGCGGGCTGGCTGACCGGCCTGGTGTTCGCGTTCGCCACCTGGGCGGTGCTCACCCGCGCGCTGCGGCGCACACAGCCCCGCTCCTTCGGACCCGCCAACCGGGTCACGCTCGGCCGCGCGATCCTGGTGGGCGGAGTCACCGCGCTGGTCGCGGACTCCTTCGAGAGCTCGCCGCCGGTCAGCCTGCTGGTCGGTCTGACGGCGGTCGCGCTGATCCTCGACGGCGTCGACGGCAAGGTGGCCCGGCGGACCGGCACGTCCTCGGCCCTGGGCGCCCGCTTCGACATGGAGGTGGACGCGTTCCTGATCCTCGTGCTGAGCGTGTACGTCGGGATGTCGCTCGGTCCGTGGGTGCTGCTGATCGGCACGATGCGGTACGCGTTCGTCGCCGCCGCCCGGGTGATGCCGTGGCTGAACGGCGAGCTGCCGCCGAGCATGGCGCGCAAGACGGTGGCGGCCCTCCAGGGCGTCATCCTGCTGGTCGCGGGCTCCGGACTCCTGCCGTACGACGCGGAGATGGCCGCCGTGCTGACCGCGCTCGCGCTGCTCGTGTGGTCGTTCGGCCGCGACATCGCGTGGCTGTGGCGGCAGGGTGGCCGCGGGCCCGCGGAGCGGAGCCTGCAGCCCCGGGAGAACGAGCGCCCGCGGGAACTGGTCACCGCGGGCTCGGCTCCCGTGGGTTCCGAGGGCTGATCACCGAACGGTACGGGCCCGAGGCGGAGTTGACCGGGATCCCGCGAGGCCGGGAGGCCGGGCGCGCCCGGGAGAAGCGGACGTACGCACGACATTCACGATCTGTCATGGCCGGGAACGAACATCGTCTGACTAGACTACGCAGCCTCGTGCACGTGATCGCGCCACGCGCGGGCTAGGCCGTTCCCGAAGGGTTTCGACGCTTGATAGCCATCGAAGATGTCAGCAAGCGATACGCCGACGGCACGGTGGCCGTCGATCGCCTGTCCCTCCAGATACCGGATCACTCCATCACCGTTCTCGTCGGACCTTCGGGCTGCGGCAAGACCACCACGCTCCGCATGATCAACCGCATGATCGAGCCGAGCAGCGGCACCATCCGGGTCGACGGCGAGGACATCCGCACCCGCCCGGTCAACACCCTGCGCCGCTCCATGGGTTACGTCATCCAGAACGCCGGCCTCTTCCAGCACCGGACCATCGTCGACAACATCGCCACGGTGCCCCGGCTGCTCGGCTGGTCCAAGCAGCGCGCCCGCGAGCGCGCCGCGGAACTGATGGAACGGGTCGGCCTCGATCCGGCCATGGCCCGCCGCTATCCGTACCAGCTCTCCGGCGGTCAGCAGCAACGGGTCGGCGTCGCCCGCGCGTTGGCGGCCGACCCGCCCATCCTGCTCATGGACGAGCCGTTCTCCGCGGTCGACCCGGTCGTACGCCGGGGACTCCAGGAGGAGTTGCTGCGCATCCAGGGCGAACTGGGCAAGGCCATCGTGTTCGTCACCCACGACATGGACGAGGCGATCACCATCGGCGACCGCATCGCCGTGCTGCGCACCGGCGGCAAGCTCGCCCAGTTCGCGGCCCCCGACGAGATCCTCTCGGCGCCGGCCGATCCGTTCGTCGAGCAGTTCCTCGGCGCGGACCGGGGCATCCGCGGTCTGTCGTTCCTCTCCACCCGCGATCTCGGACTCGACCGCTCCCGGGTCTTCCCCGTCGGCTCCGACTGGCGGGAGATCGCCGGACGCGACCCGGAGGGGACGCCCGTGCTGGTGACCGACGCCGACGGCAGGCCGCTCGGCTGGGCCGACCCCGGCACCTGGGGCGGAGACGTCGCGGACCTCGAACCGTACGGCCCGAGCTTCGAGGTGGGCCGCGACTCGCTGCGGGTCGCGCTGGACCGTGCCGTGCTGTCGCCGACCGGACAGGCCGTCGGCGTCGACGGTTCCGGGAAGGTCCTCGGGGTCGCCGGGCAGGAGACGGTCGCCGCGGCGATCCGGTCGGCCCGGAAGCGCCGGGCGGCGGACGCCCCGCAGGAGACGGCGTCGGCTCCGGCTTCGGCGAAGGCCGGGCGATGAACGAGTACTTCCACATGCCGAGCGCCATCCAGCACAGCTATACCGGCCTGATCCTCCTCCATCTG
Source organism: Streptomyces sp. NBC_00328 (assembly GCF_036139655.1). Lineage (NCBI taxonomy): Bacteria > Bacillati > Actinomycetota > Actinomycetes > Kitasatosporales > Streptomycetaceae > Streptomyces > Streptomyces sp. NBC_00328. Next base: position 7,980,894 of record NZ_CP108013.1, on the reverse strand, counting down.
CAGGAGGCGCTCGTCCCCGTGCTGGCCGGTCTGCTGCTGGCCCTGCCGATCGGACTGCTGTGCGTCCACTACGACTGGCTCTACGCGCCGGTGCTGTGGACCTCGACGGTGCTCTACGCGATCCCCTCCATCGCCTTCTTCGTGGTGCTCATCGACTACACCGGGCTGAGCCTGCTGACGGTGATGATCCCGCTGTGCCTGTACAGCCTCGTCGTGCTCGTCCCGGCGGTGGTCGACGGGGTCCGCTCGGTCCCCGAGGAGACGAACGCCGCCGCCTCGGCCATGGGCATCGGTGTCGTGCGCCGCTACTTCCAGGTCCAACTGCCCATCGCCGTACCGGCGATCATGGCCGGGCTGCGGGTGGCCGTCGCGTCGAGCATCAGCCTGGTGAGCGTCGGCGCGCTGATCGGCAACCAAGGGGCGTTCGGGAATCTGCTGACCTACGCGCAGTTGTACGGTCTCCCCCGGCTCGCCGTGACCGCGGTGGTCACCACCGCCGTTCTCGCGGTCGTGATCGACGCCCTGCTGGTCCTGCTGCGGCGGGTCCTCACCCCCTGGCAGCCGCCGTCCGGCGGTGCCGCCGGGCGCTCCGGAGCCGCGACCGCGGACGTCGGCGTCGGCATCACGGAGGACGCCTCGTGAACGTACTGAACTTCATGCAGGCCTTCTTCAGCGACGGTTCGCACTGGCACGGCTACGACGGCATCCCGCAGCGGGTGTGGGAGCACGTCCAGTACACGGCGGCTGCCCTCGCGATCGCCTCGGCCATCGGTCTGCCGATCGGCCTGGTCACCGGGCACACCGGGCGCGGCGGCAACGCCCTGGCCTTCGTGTCCGCCGGAGCGCGCGCACTGCCGACCTTCGGGCTCCTGGTCCTGATGTTCGTCTGGCTGGGCCTCGGCATCGTGCCGGTGATGATCCCGCTCGTGGTGCTGGCGATCCCGCCGGTCCTCATCACCACCTACGAGGCGGTCCGCACCGTGGATCCCTCCCCCGTCGACGCCGCCCGCGGCATGGGCATGCCCGAGGCACGGATCCTCTTCCAGGTCGAGGTCCCGGCGGCGCTGCCCCTGATCCTCAGCGGGCTGCGCTCGGCGACGGTCCAGATCGTCTCGACGGCCACGATCGCGGCCTACGTGTCCCTCGGCGGGGTCGGCCGCTACATCCTGGACGGCCTGTACCAGCACAACTACGAGAAGGTGGCCGGCGGAGCCGCCCTCACGGCCGTCCTCGCACTGCTCGTCCTCGTGCTGTTCTGGGCCGTGGGCCGGGTGGCGGTCTCACCCGGGGTACGCAGCCGCCGCGCCGCGTAGCGACACCACCCGGTAGCGGTACCACCACGACGGGGACGGCCTTCAGGCCGTCCCCGTCCTCGTCCCGGCCGAACCGGCGGGCGGTACGTGCCCTCGCTCAGGCACCCTCTCCCCGGCTGTGCGCCGATCTCTCGGCCCTGGCCAGGGCGTGTTCGAGGACGACGAGCAGCGCGTCGCGTACGGACCCCCGGTCACGGGCGTCGAACACGGTCAGCGGCACGTGGTCGGCGACGTCGAGGGCCCACCGCACGTCGTTCAGATCGTGTTCGACCCGGCCGTCGAACGCGTTGACGGCCACCGCGAAGGGGATGTCCCGGTGCTCGAAGTAGTCGACGGCCGCGTAGCAGTCGTCGAGCCGCCGGGTGTCGACGATGACGAGTCCGCCGAGCGCGCCCTCGACGAGGTCGTCCCACATGAACCCGAACCGTTCCTGGCCGGGGGTCCCGAACAGGTAGAGCTTCAGGGTCGGATCGAGGGTGACACAGCCGAAGTCCATGGCGACGGTCGTCGTCACCTTCTCCGGGGTGTGGGAGAGGTCGTCGACACCGGCGGCGACCGAGGTGATGGACGCCTCGGTGGTCAGCGGCTCGATCTCCGAAATGGCCCCCACCGTCGTGGTCTTGCCCACGCCGAAGCCGCCCGCGATCACCATCTTGACGGGCAGCGGCGGCCGGGGACGCTCGTCGTCATCCCTCACGGATCGAGCCCCGGGAGTCGGGGACAGCTCGGAGACCATCGATCACCCTTCGCAGAACAGTCACATCGCGGTTGGAGCGGGCCTGCGGCGCGTACAGGGCCAGTTGACCGTCGGCGCGCAGGTCGTCGGCGAGAACCCGGACCACATTCAAGTGCATCCGGAGTCGCGCCGCGATCTCCGCGAGCGACTGCGGCTCACGGCAGACCGTGATGATGTCGCGGTGCTGGTCGAAGACGAAGCGGTCCAGCGTCGCCAGTCCCGCATCCGTGGCCACCACCTGTGTCTCGATCGGGATCGGCGGTACGAGACTGTCGCCGCCCGCGATCCGTCCCGCGGTCAGCAGGAACGGCCGGACGACCGAGGCGGGGCGCTCAGCTCCCCGTTCGGCGCCGCCGCCGGCCAATGGCTCGCCGGACGTCATCACGTCCTCCCCCTTCACCTGTGGGCGCGTCACCGGTCATGTGACGCGCCGTCGGACATCAGCCGGCCGGTGCGACGCCCACGGTTCTCTTCAGCTCCATCACCAGTTGCGGACTCAGCACCGCACCGGCCCGGTTGGCGAAGAGGGTCATCTCGTAGGCGATGTTGCCGAGTTTCGCCTCCTTCGAGGTGACCACGCCGAGCACCGCTCCGGCGCCGAGCGCGGACACCAGCACATGCCCTTCCTCCAGGTCGATGATGACCTTGTTGAGGCTGCCGAGGCCGTAGTTGCCGGAGGCCCCCATCGCGAGGCTGGTGATTCCGGAGACGATCGCCGCGAGCCGCTCGGAGTCGGCCTGGCCGCGCAGTTGGGACACCGCGATGAGCAGCCCGTCGGAGGAGACACCGATCACGTCCACGACCCCGGCCGTCTCGGTGGCGAATCGGTTGAGCAGCCAGTTGAAGTCGGCAGCGGCGGCCTTCACGTCCGCCGCGGGTTCCGCTGTCCGGGACTCGGGTCCGCCTGTCCACATCATCACGTGCTCATGCCTTCCGGGGAAGAGGGTCTTCTGTTCTGGGTGTCGGTCCCGGCGGGACCGCCGGTTCTGCCGCCCGGCCGGAGCACCGCGGTCGCGTGGTCCTCGGTAGCGCTCTCGCGCTCGGCCCGCAGGACGGCGGCCTCGAACTCGTCGAGTTCGGAGCGCGCGGCCTCGGCGTCCGTGGGCTGCCAGGAGGGCGGCCTGCGGTGGGTGGGTGGTTCGGTGGGTCTGGGGAGCCGGCTCGCGGCGGTGCCGGCCGACAGGGTCGCCCCGCGCACCCTGCGGCGCAGCGGACCGGTATCGCCGGACCGCGCCGGGCCGGTGGGTGCCGGGTCGGCTGCGGTGCCGGGCCGGGCACCGCCGTGCGTCGTCGCGCGCTCGGCGCCGGTGTCCGCCGCCTCCGAACGGCGGGCGTGATTGGGTGGCTCGGCGCCACGGGGCCGCGAGGGCACCCTGCGGGGCAGGCCCGCGGGTCCGGCCGGCGCCTCGAGCCGCGCCTTGCGCGGTTCACCGGGGCCGGGGCGGCGCGCGGCCGGCTGCATCCGCGGGGCCCGTACGGGGACGGAGGCCTGGTCACCGGGCACGAGGTGGGCCGCGGGCACCGCGACGGTGGCGGTGACGCCTCCGCCCGGGGTGCGGGACAGGGCGACCTCGATGCCCCAGCGCCGGGACAGACCGCCGACCACGAACAGACCGAGCACTTCCGTCGGCGCCAGGTCGAGACGCTCGCGCCGGATCAGCCGGGCGTTCTCCTGCGCCAGCCGCTCGGGGCTCATGCCGAGTCCGTGGTCGATGATCTCGACGAGGGCTCCGCCCCCTTGGTGCCGGGGCCGCAGGACGACCTCGACGCCGCTGGTCGCCGGGGAGAACATCACGGCGTTCTCCAGGAGTTCGGCGAGCATGAGGGTCAGATCGCCGACGATGTCGGGGACGACGGTGACATCGCCCTCGGCATGCGGAGTCACCCGCTGGAAGCCCTCGATCTGGCCGAGCGAGGCACGGACGATGTTGCTGAGCCGCATCGGCTCGGTGTTCAGACCGGTCTCGCTGATACCGGCGAGCAGCATGAGACTGTCGGCGTTGCGCTGGAGACGGACGGCGATGTGATCGATTCGGTAGAGCCGGTCCAGCACCTCGGGGTCGGTCTCGCCGCGCTCCACCGAGTCGATCAGGGCGAGTTGGCGGGCCGTCAGATTGCTGACCCGGCGGCCGACGTTGCCGAACATCTCGGCGATGTTGCGCCGGCTGACGACCTGGCGTTCCAGCAGCGCGCTCGCGGTCACCTGAACCTGGTTGAACGCTTCGGCCAGTTGACCGATCTCGTCGCGCACCAGCACGGGAACGGCCTCCAGCCGCGGAGGGCTCGCGTCGTCGGCGTCGTCGTCCGCGACGCGGGCGAGCTCGCTCCCCGCGGCACCGGCCACATGCTGGGCCGCCGCCGTCAGGGTCCGTACGGTGCGCACCACGGAACGCCGGGTCAGCACGGAGAACAGCAGCCAGGCCGCGAACGCGGCCAGGATGCCGGCGATCAGCCAGACCACCCGCCACCAGGCGGAGTTCGACGCGGACTGGGCGTTCCCCGCGATCCCGCCGATCAGCGACTGGACGATCTTCAGCCGGTTCTCGGCCTGCCGCTCATAGGTGGGCCCGGCGCGCAGCGCCTCGTCGAGCGCGGTCCGCAGCTGTGCCGCGTTCTCGGCGACCAGCGCTCCGGTGTCGACCTGGAGCGCGGCCCAGTGCTGGGTGATGACGCTCTGGTACGGGCTGTGCTCGATCTCGGCGAGGTCGCTGCCCTGTTCCGTGCCGGCGAACCGGGTGAACCGCTCGGCCTGGTAGGTGTACTGGTCGTAGTCGCCGACGGCACCGGTGAACTCGATGAGCGCGTTGGAGTCACGGGTGCGGGCGGCGAAGACGCTGGTCTCGAAGGACGCGTGGGCGGTGTCGGCGCGCAGCAGCGCGTCGAGCAGGCTGCCCGCGGACGCGGAGGACTCGCTGCCCGACCGGCCGAGACCGAGGCCGTCGATGAGCCCCTCGATCACCGATCCGTACGCGGGGTCGATGTTGTCGGCGGGGATCGGTCCCTGCTCGACGGTCTTGCGGAGGCTGTCCAGGCCTTCGAGCTCCTTCAGCGCCTGGGCCTCGCCGTCGGGCAGCCGGTCGCCGTAGGCGGCCCGGACCGCTTCGATGCGGGTGCCGACGTGCGCCTGCGCGGCCAGGTAGGCGGCGGTGTCCGGCGCGCTCTTCGCCGAGGGCGCGGCCTCGTAGCGCAGCGAGACCAGGAGGGCCTGCCGGTGCTCGGTCTGCACGGCGTCGATGAGTTTCGTCACCTGCGCGCTGTCGCGGACGAGTTGGGCGGTGTCGGCGGCGGACCGGGCACGGCCGATCTCGCCGGAGACGACATAGGCGAGCATCACGGAGATGACGGCGAGCGGCACGATCACCAGAACGTTGAGTTTCCGGCGGAAGGGCCAGCGGTCGAGCAGAGACGGTGTCCGGCCGGTCCCGAGAGCATTGGACGGCTGCCCCGAGGCGGCTTTTCTGTGCGCGGGCACCCAACCTCCTTGACTTCATTCCCCGTTGGAAGCCTCTAGCAGGCCGCCTGCATGGATCAAATGGTCACGAGCAGCGCGATCGGGCCGACAAGTGGAAGGGGGCCCTCGACGCGGCCAACACTAGCGGCTGCCGTCAGAGTACGGCCATGATCAACCGAAAAGTGGCACGCGAAGACGCCTGGTTCGCTCCTGTTTCGATCACGTTGTGCCTACAGGCTGAAGCTGTACGGTCCCCATCAGTGATCTATTCGTGTCTTGACGGTACTTGAGGCGGCTCGATTGGATCGTCAGGACCGTCACCCGTGCCCACCAGCCACCAACGCCCCACCGATTGCCAAGTCTGGATGAACAAGTGACCATCGCCCGAAGCACTCGAACCTCCGCAACCTCCGCTGTTTCCCTGCTGGTTGTGGCCGCTGCCGCGCTGACGGGCTGCGGCTCGTCCAACGACACGGACGGCAAAGACCCGTTGAAGGGCGACGCCGCCAAGGCCGGTACGGTCGTTGTCGGTTCCAACAACTTCCCCGAGAGCATCCTGCTCGCCGACATCTACGGCGAGGCCCTCAAGTCCAAGGGCATCAAGGTCAGTTACAAGCTGAACATCGGCAGCCGTGAGACCACGTACGGTCTGATCAAGAACGGTACGATCACGGTCCTTCCGGAATACAACGGCGCGCTGCTCGCCTATCTGGACGCCAAGGCCGCTCCGACGTCCGTCGAGGAGACCAGCCAGGCCATCTCGGCCAAGCTCGACCCCAAGCTCTCGCTGTTGGTCCCGTCCCAGGCCCAGGACAAGGACGCGATCGCCCTGAACGAGGCGACGGCCAAGAAGTACAACCTCACGGACAAGTCGTCCATCAGCGACCTCTCCGACGTGGCGAAGAGCCTGGTCGTCGGCGGCTCGCCCGAGTTCCAGACCCGGCAGCAGGGCCTGAAGGGCCTGAAGTCCGTATACGGTCTCGATTTCAAGAGTTTCAAGGCACTGGACGCGGGCGGCCCGCTGACCGTGGCGGCACTGAAGGGGAACAGCATCCAGGCCGCGGACATCTTCACGACGGACCCCGGAATCAGCAAGAACAAGTTTGTCGTGCTCCAGGATCCCAAGAATCTCTTCGGGTTCGAGAATGTCACTCCCCTGACATACAAGAGCGCTCTGCCCGCGGCCGGAGTCTCGGTTCTCAACGACGTCTCGGCGAAGCTCGACACCGAGACCCTGGTGAAGCTCAACAGCGAGGTGCAGGACGGCAGCAAGGACCCGCTGGACGTGGCCAAGAACTGGCTGGCCTCGGCGGGACTGAGCTGACGTCGGTATCGGCACCGGCAGCCGGACGAGCGCCCAGGGCCGGGAGGGTGACCCTCCCGGCCCGGCCTCCTGACGGCGACCGCGTACGGCTGAGGAGTGAACGTCCGTCATGCTCGAGCGCACGGCCGACACGGCCACCGGCGCCCCGGCCGCCGGGAGCGCGCCGCCGGGTGTCGTCCTCGACGGCCGGGGTCTCGACGCCGCCGCGGTGGCCCGGATCGCCGGTGGGGCGACACCGCTCTCCCTGTGCCCGAAGGCACTTGAGGCGATGGAACGCACGCGCCGGGCGGCCCATCGGCTGGCCGCCGAGGGGGCCCGCGTCTACGGACGCAGCACCGGCGTGGGAGCGCACCGGGGACTCGCCGTCGAGGAACACGACGGCGCGGGCCACGATCTGCGGCTGCTGCTGAGCCACGCGGGCGGTGTGGGAGAAGCCCTGCCGGCCCGCCGGGTCCGCGCGATGATGGTGGTACGCGCCAATCAACTCCTGGCCGGTGGTTCGGGGCTGGGCCCCGAGATCGCCGCGGCCGTCGCGCAGGCACTGCGAGCGGGGGTGCGTCCCCGGGTGCTCGAGTACGGGTCCGTGGGCACCGGTGACCTGACCGCGCTGGCCCGGCTGGGTCTCGCGCTCTTCGGCCACGACCCGTGGTTGCCCGAAGGTCCGCTGCCCCGGAGACCGTCGGCCGGGCACCCGTTCCCCGAGCGCCTTCCCCTGCGACGCGGGGACGCGCTGGCCCTGTTGAGCAGCAACGCCCTCACCCTCGGAGAATCCGCTCTCGCCTGGCACGACCTCGGGATCCCGCTGCGTGCCGCACCCCTCGTGGCCGCGCTCGCCCTGCACGCGGTGGACGGCTCCCTCGAACCGTACGCGCCCGAGGTCCACGAAGCCCACGCGCACCCGTCGACCGCACAGGTGGCGGCACACGTCCGGTGGCTGCTCGGAGCAACGACCGGTAGGGACACGGGTGTACCGGGGCTGCCGGACAGAATGCCGGCCCGGGTGCAGGACCCCTTCGGCTTCCGGTGCTTCCCGCAGGCTCACGGCCCCGCGACGGAGGCGTGGTCCGGCCTGGACCGGGTGCTGTCCATCGACCTCAACTCCGCCGCCGAGAACCCCCTCATCGGCTGGGACGACCTCACGGACCGTCCCGTCGCCCGGCATCACGGCGGCTTCTTCACCGCACCGCTCACTCTCGCGCTCGACCAGCTCGCCCTCGCCGTGCTCGGCACGGCCCGGCTCTCGGCGGCCCGGCTGTCCGCCCTGGGCCGCCCCGAACTGACCGGACTGCGCTCCTACTTGGCCGACGCCTCCTCGGCCGGGTCCGGGATGATGATCCTGGAGTACAGCGCCGCCTCGGCCCTCGCCGAGATACAGGCGTGCGCCACCCCGGCCTCGCTCGGGCATGTCGTGCTGTCCCAGGGCATGGAGGAGGCGGCGACCTTCTCGCCCCAGGCCGCCCGCAAGGCGCTGCGGGCGGCGCAGGCGTACCGGCTGGTCCTGGCCTGCGAACTCGTTGCCGCCGTACGGGCGTTGCGGCTGCGGGGCACCCCGCCCGCGCCCGGCACCCCGGCGGGCCGCGCCTACGCCCGCGCGGCGGCGGCACTGGACCCGGACATGCGGGACCGTCCCCTCACCGACGACGTGACCGTGGCCGCGGCCCTGCTGGACGAATTCGCCGAACTCACGGGCGACGCGTGGGAACCCGCACGGCTGGGCTAGAGTCGGCGCGGTCCCCGGCCGGACCCTCTGCCGTGGGTGGGCTGTGCGTTGGGGGATGACGGCACCATGCGGTACGAGCACGTGGAACTCTCCGGGTACGAGATCCAGGAGGTCCTCGGCCGGGGCGGCTTCGCCACCGTCTACCGGGCGCACCAGGTGGCGGTGGGCCGGGAAGTCGCGCTGAAGGTCGACAGCAGGGTGCTGGCCTCTGACCGCGACCGGCAGCGCTTCCTGCGCGAGGTCACGGCCGCGGGCCGGTTGTCCGGACATCCGCACGTGGTCCCGGTCTACGACGCGGGCGTCCTCGGCGACGACCGCCCGTACATGGTCATGGAGTTGTGTCCGGGCGGCTCGCTCGGCGAGCGCCTGCACCGCCATGGACCGCTCGCCGTCAAGGAGGCCCGGGACATCGGGCTCGGCATCGCCGACGCGCTGGCCGCGGCGCACGCCGCCGGGGTGCTGCACCGTGACATCAAGCCGGGCAACATCATGGTCAACCGGTACGGCACCGCCGCCCTCACCGACTTCGGACTGGCCGCCATGCCCAGACCCGGCCGGGACCTGTCGGTGACGCGCGAGGCGCTGACCCCGGCGTACGCGCCGCCCGAGGCCTTCCATCTGGCCGAACCCACGACGACGGGCGACGTCTACTCGCTCGCCGCGACGCTCTACGCCCTCCTGCGGGGCCGCCCGCCGCACCACCCCGACGACGGCACCCAGCTCAGCCTCGCGGAGCTCATCGTCCGGCACACCTGGCCCTACGCCGACCTGCCGGGAGTGCCGAGCGCCCTCAACGCCGTGCTCCGACAGGCCCTGGAGACGGATCCGGCCTCCCGGACCCCGGACGCGTCAACCTTGCGGGACGCCCTGGCCGCCGTCGACGTCGACAGCGCCGTACAGGACGGGTTCGGGCCGGTACCCCGTACGGCCCCCACCCGTCCCACCCATCGGGACACGCCCCCCACGTCCTACACCCCCCTTCCCCCACCGCCCCCGGACCCGCGTGCTCCGGGCCCGGCGCGGCCGGACGGCCGACCGGGCAGGGCGGGCGGGAACGGCGGGCCCCGGGCCGACGGCGGCCGGACGGAGGACGGTCACGGCCGGCCCGCCGCCGGTGGAGACGCGAGCACGGTGGCCGAACCGGCGACGCGCGGGGCCTCTCGGTGGCGTCCCGGCCTGATCGGCGTCCTGGCGGCCGTGGTCTCGGTGAGTGTGTCCGTCACCTGGGTGGTCAACGAGTACGGGTCGCCGGGCGGCCCCGGCTCCTCGGCGGGCGGATCCCCCACCCCCAGCACCTCGGCCAAGGCCTCGCCGGGCGCCGGGGCGGCCTTCGGCGGCGTACGGACCACCCGAAGCGGCTGCGCGGCCGCCGACGTCGAAGGGGTGGGCGGCCGCTGTGTCACGACCCCCGAGTGCTGGAGCGGCATCACCGACGTCTCGGGAACGATCACCGTCACCAGCGCGGACTGTCACGTCGCGCACGTGTGGCAGACCTTCGCCATCGCCCCGCTGCCCAAGGACGGGACGACGTACAACGCGAGGGATCTCGTCAAGCATCCCGACGTCAGGGCGCTGTGTTCGCAGCAGGTCATGCGTGACTCCCTGACGTCCACGAGCCGTTCGGACGGCACCCGCTGGAACGTGGACGTCCTGCCGCCGACCGCCCCCCAATGGGCCGAGGGGCTACGGGTGTTCCGCTGCGTCGCCGCGGCGATCACGGACGACGGCGAGACCACCGACAGCCACTTCGGAGCGAGCGGCTGACCCTCGCGCGGACCTGAACGGGCCCTGCCAGGCCGGGGATTCAGGCCACCGGGCGGTCCCTCCCGGCCCGACTCAGCAGCCACTGCCAGCGCCCGCGCTCCGTCACACAGGTCGCGGCGGCCAGCACGGTGACCGGGACCGCCGCCCAGGCGGGCCAGGCGAGCCACGAGAACACCACCGCGGCGACGAGTTGAAGCAGCACCAGCAGCACCGTCACCCAACCCGGCACCGGCACGACGACGTTGGCCTTGTCCCCCGGCGTCGAGAAGACCGTCGGCAGTCCGATGAGCACCACCACGGAAGCCACGGCGAGCAGCCACGAACGGTCGGACAGCGCCCAGGGGGTGGCCACCCAGGCCACGATCTCCGTCGCGAAGCGAAGAACGGACGGCAGACGGTCGTCGGGTCGCCCCGACGCGGTCGCTCCGTTGGCGATATCGGTCACCGCGGAACGATCCCACGCCGGACTCCGGATCACCAGCGGCTCACGGCTCCACCCCGCCGCCATCGTGTTCGCCCCCGGGGCTGCCGCAGAGGAAGGCTCGACGGCTGTTTCCCTCCCGTGAATGATGTCGGTGCCGAAACCGAATGTCCGGATGGAGAGTTCGGGGCTCACCTGGCCGGCGCGATGTTGCCGCCCGTGATGCCCTTCGGGTTCAGGTGGGCGATGTGGCCGCTCTCGGTCCCGGCGGAGGGGTCGATGACGCAGTCGATGAGCGCCGGGCCGCCGGAGGCCAGTGCCTCGGTGAGGGCCGCGGTGACCTCGGCCGGTGTGGTCGCGCGGTAGCCCTTGCCGCCGAACGCCTCGATCATCCGGTCGTGGCGGGCCGCGGGCATCAGGGTGGTCGGTGAGGGCGCGTCGCCGAGGGGATTGACGTCGTCGCCGCGGTACACCCCGCCGTTGTTCATGACGACCGTGACGACAGGCAGCCCGTACCGGCAGATCGTCTCCAGTTCCATGCCGCTGAACCCGAAGGCGCTGTCGCCCTCCACGGCGACGACCGGGGCGCCGCTCTCGACGGCGGCGGCGATCGCGTATCCCATGCCGATGCCCATGACACCCCAGGTACCGCTGTCGAGGCGGTGCCTCGGTACGTGCATGTCGATGACGTTGCGCGCGATGTCCAGCGCGTTCGCACCCTCGTTGACGATGTACGTCTCCGGGCGCTCGTGCACGACGTCGCGTACCGCCTTCAGGGCGCCCATGAACTGCATGGGGTGCGGATCCGCCTTCAGCCGCTCCGCCATCTTCGCGACGTTCTGCGCGGACCGTGCGCCCAGTTCGGCGCGCCAGGCGGCGGGGGCCGCGATCCGGCCGGGCTTGGCGCGCTCGGCGATCGCGTCCAGTACCGACTCGATGTCGCCGACGAGCGGGGCCGCGATGGGCTGGTTGCTGTCCATCTCCCTGGCCTCGATGTCGACTTGGATGAACCGGGCACCGGGGTTCCACTGCGGTGCCCGGCCGTGGTTCAGCAGCCAGTTGAGGCGGGCCCCGACGAGCATCACGACATCGGCCTTCTTCAGGGCCAGCGAGCGGGCGGTGGCCGCCGACTGCGGGTGGTCGTCGGGCAGCAGGCCCTTGGCCATCGACATCGGGATGAACGGGATGCCGGTGGACTCCACGAACTCGCGGACGCGTTCGTCGGCCTGCGCGTACGCGGCGCCCTTGCCGAGCACGAGCAGCGGCCGTTCGGCGCCCGCGAGCAGTTCCACGGCCCGGTCCACCGCCTCGGGCCCCGGGAGCTGGCGCGGCGCGGGGTCGACGAGCCGGCTCAGTGTCCTCGCGCCCGCCTCCGCGTCCATGACGGAGCCGAGGACCGCGGCGGGGATGTCGAGATACACACCGCCCGGACGTCCCGAGACCGCGGTGCGCAGGGCGCGGGCGATGCCCCGGCCGATGTCCTCCACGCGGCTCACCCGGTAGGCGGCCTTGCAGAACGGCTGCGCGGCGGCGAGCTGGTCCATCTCCTCGTAGTCGCCCTGCCTGAGGTCGACCAGGTGCCGTTCGCTGGAGCCGGAGATCTGCACCATGGGGAAGCAGTTGGTGGTGGCGTTGGCCAGTGCGACCAGACCGTTGAGGAATCCCGGCGCGGACACGGTCAGACAGATGCCGGGCTTCTTGGTGAGAAAGCCGGCGGCCGCCGCGGCGTGACCCGCGTTGCTCTCGTGCCGGAAGCCGATGTAGCGGATGCCCCGCGCCTGCGCGAGGCGGGCCAGGTCGGTGATCGGGATGCCGACGACGCCGTAGACGGTGTCGACGTCGTTCATCCTCAGCGCGTCGACGACCAGGTGATACCCGTCGGTGAGCTCGGTCCGCGCGGCGGCGTCCGCCGCGGTCTCCGTTGTCGAGGGGGCGGTCATGGTCCGAGGTCCTCCTTGGGCTGGTCCTGTCGGTTTCCGGTCCTGGCGGTGGCTGGTCCTGGCGGTGCGGCTGCTTCTCCCGCTCGCACCGCTCACTGCTGGCTCCCGCCTCTTGCCTCTTGCCTCTTGCTTCTTGCCTCTTGCCTCTTGCGGCGCCTCGCTCAGCGCAGGAGCCGCACCGCCGCGATCACCAGCGGATCCAGGCCGTCGGCTCCGGCGTCGGCGTACGTGAGGAGCCGGGAACGCATGCGCGGGTCCCAGAAGCGGCCGATGTGACCCGCGATGGCCTCGACGGCCGACTCCCGCGGCAGGTGACCGAGGTTCGCGGCGATGTCGTTCGCCATCCGGCGCTCGGGAGGCACGGTCGCCGCCATCTCAGTCCACCACCGTGAGTACGTCGGCGGCGGTCGGCCGCGGCGTCTCGTCCCCAGCGCCTACGGACCGCGCGCCCGGAGCCCCCTGCGGTGTCCCGTCGCCGTGCCCGAGCGGATGGGCGAGCCCGACCTGGACCGCGGTCACCTTGTACTCGGGGCAGTTGGTCGCCCAGTCCGAGTTCTCGGTGGTCACCACGTTGGCGCCGGTCACCGGATGGTGGAACGTGGTGTAGACGACGCCGGCCGGCATCCGGTCGGAGATCTCCGCCCGCAGTGTCGTCCGCCCGACCCGGCTGGCCAGTGTCACCAGCGCTCCGTCGGTGATGCCGCGGACCTCGGCGTCGTGCGGGTGCAGTTCCAGGATGTCCTCGGGATGCCAGGCGACATTGCCGGTACGCCGGGTCTGCGCGCCGACGTTGTACTGGCTGAGGATGCGCCCGGTGGTGAGCACCAGCGGGAAGCGCCGGGTGCTGCGCTCGCTGGTCGGCACGTACGAGGTGACGACGAACCGGCCCTTGCCGCGGACGAATTCGTCGACGTGCATGACCGGTGTCCCCTCGGGTGCGGAGGCGTTGCACGGCCACTGCACGCTGCCCAGTTTGTCGAGCAGGTCGAAGGACACTCCCGTGAACGTCGGCGTGACCGCGGCGATCTCGTCCATGATCCGGCCCGGATGGTCGTACGCCATCGGGTAGCCCATGGCGGTGGCGATCTCGCACACGATCTGCCACTCGTGCCTGCCCGTCCTCGGCTTCATCACCGCGCGCACCCGGTTGATCCGGCGCTCGGCGTTGGTGAACGTGCCGTCCTTCTCCAGGAAGGACGCGCCGGGCAGGAAGACATGCGCGAACCTGGCCGTCTCGTTGAGGAACAGGTCCTGCACGACGACGAGTTCCATCGCCTCGAGGGCGGCGGTGACGTGCTGGAGGTTGGGGTCGGACTGCGCGATGTCCTCGCCGTGCACGAACAGGCCGCGGAAGGTCCCGTCGATCGCGGCGTCGAACATGTTGGGGATGCGCAGCCCGGGTTCGGCGAGGAGCGTGCCGCCCCACAGGTTCTCGAACACCTCGCGGACGGCGTCGTCGGACACATGGCGGTAGCCGGGCAGTTCGTGCGGGAAGGAGCCCATGTCGCAGGAGCCCTGGACGTTGTTCTGGCCGCGCAAGGGGTTGACCCCGACGCCGTCGCGGCCGATGTTGCCGCACGCCATCGCGAGGTTGGCCATTCCCATGACCATGGTCGAGCCCTGGCTGTGCTCGGTGACGCCGAGCCCGTAGTAGATCGCGCCGTTGGGTGCTGTCGCGTACAGGCGTGCGGCGGCGCGCAGTCGGCCGGCGGGGACGCCGCTGATCTCCTCGGTGGCCTCCGGGCTGTTCTCGGGCAGGGCGACGAACTCCGCCCAGGCGTCGAACCCTTCGCACCGGGTGTCCACGAAGGACCGGTCGACCAGTTCCTCGGTGACGACCACGTGGGCCATGGCGTTGACGACGGCGACATTGGTGCTGGGCCTGAGCTGGAGGTGGTGCGCGGCCTCGACGTGCGGTGAGCGCACCAGGTCGATGCGGCGGGGGTCGGCGACGATCAACTGTGCGCCCTCGCGCAGGCGTCGCTTCATGCGGGAGGCGAACACCGGGTGTCCGTCGGTGGGATTGGCACCGATCACCATGATGACGTCGGCCTCCGCCACGGAGCGGAAGTCCTGGGTTCCGGCCGATTCGCCGAAGGTCTGCTTGAGCCCGTATCCGGTCGGGGAGTGGCAGACGCGGGCGCAGGTGTCCACGTTGTTGTTGCCGAACGCGGCGCGGACCATCTTCTGGACGACGTACACCTCCTCGTTGGTGCACCGCGACGAGGAGATCGCGCCGATCGAACCCGACCCGTGCCGACGCTGGATGTCCCGCATCCGCCGGGCGACCGTGCCGATGGCCTCGTCCCACTCGACCTCGCGCCAGGGGTCGGTGATCCTGTCACGGACCATGGGCTTGAACACCCGGTCGGGGTGGGTGGCGTAGCCGAAGGCGAAGCGCCCCTTCACACAGGAGTGGCCCTCGTTGGCGCCGCCGTCCTTGTACGGCACCATGCGGACGAGTTCGTCGCCGCGCAGCTCGGCCTTGAAGGAGCAGCCGACACCGCAGTAGGCGCAGGTGGTGACCACCGACCGGGTCGGCATGCCGAGTTCGACCACCGACTTCTCCTGGAGCGTGGAGGTCGGGCAGGCCTGGACGCAGGCCCCGCAGGAGACGCACTCGGAGTCCATGAACGTCTCCGCGGCGCCGGGCGAGACCTTGGAGCCGAAGCCGCGTCCCTCGATGGTGAGCGCGAAGGTGCCCTGGACCTCGCCGCAGGCGCGCACGCAGCGGGAGCAGGCGATGCACTTGGCGGGGTCGAAGTCGAAGTACGGGTTGGAGGTGTCCTTCCCGGCGTCGAGGTGGTTCTCGCCCTCGTAGCCGTACCGCACCTGCCGCAGCCCCACCACGCCCGCCATGTCCTGGAGTTCGCAGTCGCCGTTGGCGGGGCACGTGAGACAGTCGAGCGGATGGTCGGAGATGTACAGCTCCATGACTCCCCGGCGGAGCTTCTCCACCTTCGGTGTCTGGGTCCGCACCGTCATCCCGTCCGCCACCGGAGTGGTGCAGGAGGCCGGGGTGCCGCGCCGGCCGTCGATCTCCACCACGCACAGCCGGCAGGAGCCGAACGGCTCCAGGCTGTCGGTGGCACACAGTTTGGGTATGTCCACTCCGGCGAGCGCGGCGGCGCGCATCACCGAGGTGCCCTCGGGGACGGTCACCGCCAGCCCGTCGACCTCCACCACCACCGTGGCCTCGCCGGGCCGTTCCGGGGTTCCGAAGTCGGGTTCCTTGAGCAGTGTCATGACGTGGCCTCCCTCCTCGCGCCGCTCGGCGGGCGGGAGTTGGCCCCCCGGCCGGCCTCGCGGGCGAGGAAGTCGTCAGGGAAGTGGGTGAGGGCGCTCCGTACGGGCATCGGTGTCAGCCCGCCCATCGCGCACAGCGAGCCGTCGGTCATCAGGTCGCACAGGTCTTCCAGGAGCGCCAGGTTCTCGTCCGGGTGCCGGCCGGCCACGATCTTGTCGATGACCTCGACGCCGCGTACCGAACCGACCCTGCACGGTGTGCACTTGCCGCAGGACTCCGCGGCGCAGAACTCCATCGCGAAGCGGGCCTGGGCGGCCATGTCGACGGTGTCGTCGAAGACGACGACACCTCCGTGGCCGACCATCGCGCCTGCCTCCGCGAAGGCCTCGTAGTCCATCGGCAGATCGAACATCGACGTCGGCAGATAGGCGCCGAGCGGTCCGCCGACCTGCACCGTGCGCACCGGACGCCCGGAGAACGTGCCGCCCCCGTAGTCCTCGACCAGTTCGCGCAGGGTGACGCCGAACGCGGTCTCGACGATGCCGCCGTGCGCGATGTTGCCCCCGAGCTGGAAGACCTGGGTGCCGCGCGAGCGTTCGACACCGAGTTCCTCGTAGGCCCGGGCGCCGTCCGCGAGCACGACGGGGACGGTCGCGAGGGTGAGCACGTTGTTCACCACGGTCGGTCTGCCGAACAGGCCCTCGATCGCCGGGATCGGGGGTTTGGCGCGGACCATGCCGCGCTTGCCCTCCAGGCTCTCCAGCATGGAGGTCTCCTCGCCGCAGATGTACGCGCCGCCGCCGACGCGGACGTGCAGCTCGAAGTCGAGCGCGGAGCCGAGAATGCCCTCGCCGAGCCAGCCGTGTTCCTGTGCGATGCCGATCGCGGCCCGCATGGTGGCCACCGCGTCCGGGTATTCCGAGCGGATGTAGAGGTAGCCCTCGCTCGCGCCGACCGCGTACGCGGCGATGGTCATGCCTTCGATGAGCATGAACGGGTCGCCCTCCATGACCATCCGGTCGGCGAAGGTTCCGCTGTCGCCCTCGTCGGCGTTGCAGCAGACGAACTTCGGCTCGTCCGCGCAGTCGAGGACGGTCTTCCATTTGACGCCGGCCGGGAAGCCCGCGCCTCCGCGGCCGCGCAGGCCGGACGCGGTGATCTCGGCGACCACGTCCGCGGGCGGGCGTTCCAGCGCGGCACGCAGCCCGGCGAGGCCACCGTGCGCCACGTAGTCGTCCGTGGACAGCGGGTCGGTGACACCGACCCGGGCGAAGGTGACCCGGTTCTGCCCGGCCAGCCAGGGGAGTCGGTCCACGACACCGAGCCGCAGCGGATGGTCGGCGCCGTCGAGCATGCCGGCGGCGAGCAGGGCCTCGACGTCGGCCGGGGCCACGGGTCCGTATCCGACGCGTCCGTGCGGGGTCACCACCTCGACGAGGGGTTCCAGCCAGAGCATGCCGCGTGATCCGTTGCGTACGACGTCGAGGGCGAAGTCGCCTCGTACGGCGGCCTGTCGCAGGGCGTCCGCGACGTCGTCCGCGCCGACGGACCGGGCCGCCGAGTCGCGGGGTACGTACACGGTGGCCGTGGGGTGCTTCGTGCCGTCGGTCTCGTCGCTCACGACGGGAGTACCGGCCTCGCCCCTCATGACGAGACCTCCCCGTTCAGCATCGAGCCCAGCCGGGCAGGTCCGACGCGGCCGTACAGCCGGCCGTTCACCTCGACCGACGGGCCCAGGGCGCAGTTGCCGAGGCAGAAGACCTGCTCGACGGTGACGGCGCCGTCCGCGCTCGTCTCCCCGAGGACCAGTCCGGCCTCACGGACGTAGGTCACCAGGCCGTCGGCGCCGAGCGCCTGGCAGGCCTCGGCCCGGCAGATGCGCACGGCGGTGCGTCCGGCCGGTTCCGCGCGGAAGTCGTGATAGAAGGTCACCACTCCGTGGACGTCCGCCCGGGAGAGGTTGAACTCGTCGGCCAGCACGGGAATCGCCTCTTTGGGCACACACCCCAACTCGGCCTGTACGGCATGCAGTACGGGCAGGAGCGCGCCGCGCTGATCCCGGTGAACGGCCGCCGCCGTCCGGACCACGCTCTCGACCGTCACGTCACTCACGCCTGCCGTCATGATCGCTCCGCCTTCCGTCGTGCGGGTCCCCGGCGATGCGTGCTGGAGACTTGAACACTACCCCATACAGGCTTCTGTATACAGAACTCAATCCGA
This sequence comes from Streptomyces sp. NBC_00328, assembly GCF_036139655.1. Lineage (NCBI taxonomy): Bacteria > Bacillati > Actinomycetota > Actinomycetes > Kitasatosporales > Streptomycetaceae > Streptomyces > Streptomyces sp. NBC_00328. The sequence continues at coordinate 7,962,758 of NZ_CP108013.1, read as the reverse complement.
ATCAACCCTCTTGCTCCGAGCGGCAATTGACCGCGCGGTGTGACAGCGACGGGCACCGCGGCCAGCGGACGGCACCCGCCGAGGAGCACCCCGCACACGGACGTCACCTCGCTCGCGGGCGCCACCGACCGCCGGCGGCACCCCGGCCGACCTGGGATCACCTCCCGACAACCCCCCATCCTGCATACGAAAACCTGTATGCTGACGCAGCCGTCGGCGACCCTCTCGGCGGCCACCTCTTGGCAGAGCCGTCGGCCCCGCGGGGGCCGGTGGCGGAACGGGGCTCCCATGCGCGAGGCACTCACGGCCGCCGCGACCCGGCGCGTCACCCGCCCGGCACCGCTGCGGCAAGCGGTTTACGACGCCCTGACCGAGCTGATCGTCAGTGGCTCCCTCAAGCCCGGCCAGCATCTCGTCGAGGCCGAGCTCGCCGAGCACCTCGGGGTGAGCCGCCAGCCCGTCCGGGAGGCGCTCCAGCGGCTCCAGACCGACGGCTGGGTCGACCTGCGTCCCGCCCAGGGAGCCTTCGTCCACTCCCCCACCGAGGAAGAGGCCGCCCAACTCCTCGGTGTCCGCGCGGTTCTGGAGACCTACTCGGCCCAACTCGCCGCCCAGCACGCGAAACCCGAGGATGTCGAGCGACTCTGGACGTTGCACCAGGAGGGTGTCGACGCGCTCGCCGCGAGCGACATCGAGCGCCTGGTCGCGGCCAACACCGCACTGCACACCTTCATCACCTCGATCGCCGACAACGCCGTCCTGGCCGAACTGATCGCGGGTGTGAGCCAGAAGGTGCGCTGGTACTACACGCCGATCGCGCGGCCCCGCGGCAAGGAGGCCTGGAACGAACACGCCCAGCTGATCAGGGCCATCGCCAAGGGCGACTCCGACCGCGCCGGCGAGGTCATGCGCAAGCACACCGAGCGCACCACCGGCTTCTATCGCAAGCAGCTCGCCGCCGGGGCGAACCAGGACTGACCGAGGGGCCCCTCGCAGGGGACACATCACCCGCGCCGCCCGCCGGATCACGCCGCGGACGCCGGCCGGAGGCCTTCGCCCCCGGGCCGGAGCGTGTCGGCGCCGGGCCGTAGGTCGCCGCCGGGCCGGAAGGTGTCGGCGCCGTAGCCAGGTCCGGGCAGTGCGCCCTCGACGGCGGCTCTCAGTTCCAGCAGCCACGGCCGCACGCTGCCCATCAGGACGCCGAGTCCTCCACCGTCCCGTCCGAGCATCACGTCGGCGGGAACGAGCACGGGATCCGCGTACAGGGTGGAGGCGCCACTGCCGCTGGGCCCTGCCCCGGCGGGCTTGGCCGGGACGAACAGATCCGTGGCCTGCGCCGGAACGACCCACAGCGTCAGACCGTCCCGCCCCGCGAGCGGTCGCGAGGACCAGAGGTAGCTGTCTGCCTCACCCGCCGCGACCACCTGCCGCTTACGGCCCCGCAGGGCGACCACGTCCGCGAAACGGACGGCGCCCGAGGGGGACCCCTCGAACTCCCTCCCGTACGGCTCGCCCTCCCACGGCCCGCCGGATCCGCCCTCGGACAGGGCGAGGCCGACCAGGTGCCGTCCGGCGGCGATCTCCTCCTGCACCCAGGAACCACCACAGGACTCGATGGCGGCGACCGCGGCGAAATGGGACGTGAGCACGGCAGCGGTCGCCGGGCAGACACGGGCGGTCCGCGCGACCACGTCGACGGCCTCGGACAGCCCGAGCCCACCGCCTCCGGACTCCGGGGCGACGGTGAGACCGAGGAGTCCGCCACGACCCAACGCCGACACGGCATCCCGGGGGAACCTGTCTTCCCTGACGGCCAGTTCGGCCGCGGGCGCGACGACTTCGGCCAGGACGACCGAGAGAGAAGTGCGATAGGACACGGGACGCCCCCTCCTCGCGAACAGCTTCCCAAGACTGCATACAGTATGCAGACAGTCGTCGAAGCGCGCCAGGGAGTTGCGGGGACGAATCCCGGAGGACTGCGCTCTCGCCGCCGGACGACGACCGGACACCCGGCGGCGAGCGCGCGACGACCCGTGACCGGCGACAAGAGAAGGGAAGAAGAGCGCGGCTCAGACGCGCGGGTCGATCTCCCTCAGCAGCCCGGTCGTGACGTCGAAGACGAAGCCGCGGACATCGTCGGTGTGGGGAAGGAACGGTGACGTACGGACGCGCTGCATCGACTGCCGTACGTCCTGGTCGACATCACGGAACGCCTCGACCGCCCAGGCCGGCCGCTGCCCGACCTCCATCTCCAGCTCGTGCCGGAACTCCTCCGTGATGCTCTGCAGCCCGCAGCCCGTGTGATGGATGAGTATGACGCTGCGGGTACCGAGGGCACGTTGACTGATCGTCAGGGAACGGATGGCGTCGTCGGTGACGACACCGCCCGCGTTGCGCACGGTGTGGCAATCGCCCAACTGGAGTCCGAGCGCGGCATGGAGGTCGATCCGGGCGTCCATGCATGCCACGACGGCGACGCGCTGGACAGGGCGGGCGTCCCTGCCGGTATCCACGAACTCGGCCGCGTACGCACGGTTGGCCGTCACGAGCCGGTCTATGACCGTCCCGCCGCCCGGAAGACGGTCGGCGGACCGGGCGGATCGGGGTGCTGGAGTCGACATGGCGGGCTACCTCACTCCGGTCGGTATCGAAAAGACCACTCATCAGCCGTGAACACGGACGGGAACGCCCGAGGACGCCCGAGAACGAGCACCCGGACACCGACTCGCGACCACCTGCTCACGGACGCACGTTCGCGACCACGGGAGAACGCCGTGGACCCGGCCGCATCCATGAGCATTCCCAGACACCGCCCCGTCAGGCACGTACCGCGGATCAAGGCGGCGAGGCCCGAGTGAACCACGGAGGGGCGCTTGCGTGCATAGTCCATACGGTATGGAGTGTTCGGTATTCTCGGGCCGGGGTCGCTACCTGTCCAGAGCCTCGGCACCGACCGCACCCGACCGTGACCGCAGCCGTGACCGCGGCCGTGACAGGGGTCCGGGGTGGAGGTCACCGTCCGGACCGGCCGGTGCGCGCCGGCGCGTGGACAGCGCCCAGCCGATGGCGGCGACCGCGGTCAGCGCGAGGGCGGCCGGTATCAGCGTGGTGTGCGACCCTGCGCTGTCGGCCGCCCGGGCGACCGGGTTGGGCACGCCGAGCCGGTCGAGCAGCCATCCGACCGCCGCCGTGGCGGTCAGCAGCGCGCCGCCCACCCGGAGCGCGGGCTGTACCCGCAGCCGCGCGAGGACCAGCAGCGCGGGCAGGGCCAGGCAGACGAGCAGGAGCTGGACCAGTTCGATGCCCAGGTTGAAGCCGAAGAGGCTGAACACCAGCTGTCCGGTCGACAGATGCATCTCCGCGAGCACGAACGAGAACGCCATGCCGTGGCCGAGGCCGAAGACGCCCGCCACCACAGCTTCCCGGCCCGGGAACAGGGGACGGATCGCGTGGACGGCACCGACGAGGATGCTTGCGGCGATGAAGGCCTCGACCGGTCGGCCGGGAATCTCCAGGCGCCCGAGGGCGGTGGCGGCCAGGGCGACGGAGTGACCGGCGGTGAAGGCGATCGTGATGCGGCCGATGCGCCCGAGCGCGGCACGGGCGCCGACCAGGCCGTGCCAGCGTCGACCGGCGGTCCGCAGCGGTGCGGGCAGGAGCAGGACGAGCAGGAACAACAGGTGGTCGGTACCGGTGAGAATGTGCTCGCCGCCGAGTTCGGTCATGGCGAGAAAGCCGCGCCAGGTACTGCCGTTCCCGAGGTCGACAGTCAGGGGCGGGACCTTCATGTGCCGGATGTCGAGACCGACCGTGCCGACCTGGGTGGCCCCTTTGCCGTCGACCCGGCCTGCGGCCCAGTCCTGTCGCACCGTCACCAGTGTTACGTGGGTGACGACCTGATGGACGATCACGTCGTAGTCCAGGGTGAAGTGCCGCACGTCCCCGCCGTTCGGAGGGGTGAGCACCGCTTCGGCGACCAGCTCGCGGTAGGGGCCGGTGGAGGTCTGCTCGGTGCGGCTGAGACTCAGCGCGCCGATACCGACCTGCCACGCCTTTCCCTGGAGGGTGGTCGGGCGGATGTGCCGGGCGAGGTAGGCGCGGACGGCCGTCGCCCTGGCGGGCAGGGCGGCCGGTTCGATGCCGGCCAGATCGATCCCGCTCGCCCGGGAGAAGTCGTCGACGGGCAGTTCCAGGCGCGCGGTGACCGATGCCTTGTACACGTCGAGCTGGACCACCGAGTGCGGCATCGGGTGCGCGGCGGCCGGCGGCGCCCCGAGCAGGAGCGCCGCCGGTACCGCGATCGCGATCCCGGCCACCAGGCGTAGTGCTGTGGTCAGCCAGTTCCGCGATCGGGTCATGAGAAGGTGAACTCGCTTCCGTAGTCGCGGGTGTGGTCCCGGTACACCGTGTGGTAATGGATCTGGTCCCGGAAGACGACGCCGCCCTGGCAGACGAACTCGATCCAGACGCCGGGGCCGTCGATCCGCACGTAGTCGCCCTGGGCGTCCAGGCCGGTGCCGCCGGAGTAGCCGACGTAGGTCTGGTTCAGCTCGTGCTCGTACGTCTTCATGAGCCGCTTCGCGGTGGCGTCGTCCACGTTGGCGACCCAGGGGTGGATCGCCTTCAGGACGAGTTGCTTCTGCTTGGGTGTGAGCGAGCTGACCGGGATGCCTTCCTTGGTCTCAGGGAACTTCCCGTCCTTGCCCGGACCGAGGAGCACGTCGCTGAACGACTCGGACAGCTTGGCCTTCGCCGACTGTTCCGTGCTCAGGCTGCCGGTCAGGGCGAGCAGGCCGTTCCGCTGCTTCGCCAGGGGCGTGTACGTGGTGCCGTCGTCCGCGGTCCATGTGCTCGGCTCGACCCCGATGAAGAACGGGCTGCCGCTCACCGGCTTGCCGTCCCGGTAGGTGAGGTTCACGGCGAGGTGGTGGCCGCCGAAGTGCAGCTGCCAGGCGCCGTCCGCCGAGGGCGTGCCGAGGAACGCCATGAAATAGACACCGCTGCCGTACCCGAACGCGCCACCTCCACCGCCAGGACCGCCGGGACCACCGGACGGCGGGGTGCCTGTCGGCGCGTCCGTGGCCGACGGAGCGTCGGTGGGCGACGAGCTCGGGTCCGCGGAGGCGGACGGGTCCGTCGAGGCCGCACTGGACGCGCTGCCCGTAGGCGCGGGCGCGGAGGCGGAGCCGGAGTTCTGCGCCGCCTCGAGTACGTCGTCGGCCTTGACGACCTGCGTGACCTGGTCGTACCCGGTGCCCTTGCCGCCGCCCGTGGCCACCTTCAACACCTTCATGGCCGCGGCCAGTTGAGTGTCCGTCAGCGAGCCGAGCTGAATGCCGGGCCGGCAGGACGAGCCGCACGGAAGGTTCGACCAAGCCGTCGCGTTCGCCTCGGAGAAGTCCAGCAGCACCTCCGACTGCTGATCGGCGTCCAGCGTGTTCAGGAACGCGTTGGCGGCGCTGACCACGGCTTTCGCACCGGTGGCGTGCTGGTCTACCGGGCGCTTGACACCTTCGGCCGAATTACCGGCCTGCACGTCCGTCGAGGCATTTGCCACGGCAAAACCGCCACCGACCAGCAAAATTGCGGCGACGGCACCGCCTATACCTCGCCAAGTCCGCCGCGTGCGAACTCGTCGGGTTCTTTCTCTGCTCACGAACCACTCCTTTGAACCTGGAATGACGTCCCGGCCGCACGGGCAGCACCCATGGGCCGACTTCGAGATCACTACATCCGGATGAATTCCGGACAATTACCCACGCCTGTAGGCCGTTTGGCAACGGCTGAGGGCAGGAGCGAGACGCGCAAGGGGTATCTGTCCACCCCTGCGCGATTGTTGACAACATTATCAACGCTCTCACTGAAATCTCAACGCACCATCAGATTGACGGGAGATTCTTGAGCCGCACACAGAACGGCGCGAATTCAAGGAATTTGCTTATGTATTTGACAGGCTGCTCTTATCGCGTAAATAGAGTTTCCTGTTACGCGGGACAACGCCTGCCCGGGATCGGATCCCGCCGCGCCGAGTCGCGCTACCGCCCCCGGTGAAACGGACGCGCCGCCCCGCCCTGGGGTCAGGGCGGGGCGGCGCGTCCGCGGGGGAGGTCAGCTGTTGGCGTTGAGGACGGGGTAGTAGCCGCTGGCGTGGCCGGTGGCGGTGGGGTGGTACGACTCCCAGCCAGGGGAGATCACCAGGGAGTGCAGCCAGTCGTCGCTGGAGCACAGTTCGTGGCCGCCGAAGGTGGTGCGGACGTCACCGAAGACGAAGCCGTGGGCGGCGGCACGGGCGGCGATGACACTGTCGAGGACGTCCGCGGCCTCGTCGATCTTGCTGTGCTTGGTGCCGCTGAGGCCGACGCAGAAAACGTCGAGCGTATACACGCGCGGGTAGCCGAGAACGACCACCTTGGCGTTCGGTGCCTTGGCGCGGATGGCGTCGTAGGTGGCGTCGAGGCGGGCGGGGAGCGTGTTCCGGGCGTAGGTCTCGGCCTGGTTCACCCGGTTGACGCAGGTGGTGTCGGAGCCGGTCACGCAGGTGGTCATGACGTCCGAGAAGCCGGCGTCATTGCCACCGATGGTGAGGGAGACGAGCCCGGTGGCGGAGCTCAGCGGGCCGAGCTGGCTGTTCGTCACGTCCGTGGTGACCGCGCCGGAGCAGGATGTGTCGGCGAACGAGGACGGTGCGTGGGCGTTTTTCCACAGATAGGGGTAGGCACTGAGACTGCGGTGGCAGTCTCCACTCGAACTGTCGTAGTTTCCTGCGCCGTTGCCTGCCGAGTACGAGTCACCCAGCGCGACATAGGCCGGCCCGGCAGCATGTGCCGGACCGGTCAGCGCCAGGCTGAACATCATCGCGAGGCCGAACGTGGCAAGGGCTGACAGCAGTTTGACGCGTCTCACGAGACCTCCCTGAGCGGGAAAGCTGGCCCTCATTTGGTACAACAGGCAACCACCCGAAGGAAGTGTTCATGTCAAAACTGTTTCCGGGGTTAACGTCACGTTTCACGGCAGAGAGGCACGGGACGCGGCCCGGCTGATCACACCGGGATGCGGCACAGCCGGGAAACGGCCCGGCAGGGCAACGGCTCGCTCCTGCGGCCGGCCGCGGCGACACCGCCGGAAGAGGGGAACCCGACCCGCGCCCCGGAGTCCTCCCACGTGGCTCCGGCAGTCGTATGGTTCGGGGTGATTTATGGTGAATCAAGGAGTATGCCCCTACCGGAGGTGCAATGATGCGCGCCGCGGCAGCGACCGTCTCTCTGGCTGTCAGCGTGGCGCTCATCGTCGCGACATCGGCTTGTGACCAGGGCGGGTCGGAGTCACCGAAGGCCCACTACGGCGACTGCGAGATCTCGGGACGTTACGGGGAGTTCCACCTGTCACCCATGACAGCGGGCGCCCTCACGGTCAAAACGACCCTGCCCGCACCCGGCTGGTGGAACGGCGACACGCCCGACTCCATCAAGAGCGGCTACGAGTACTGCATGGCCGCCAACATCGCGTACCGGTCCGGACTCGACCGGGTGAAGGTGGAGAACGCTCCCTTCCCTGAGGTCGTGTCCGGAAAGACCAAGGACTTCGACCTGGCCCTGGCGCAGATCACGATCACCCCCGAACGGAGCAAGGTCGCCGAGTTCTCCCCGCCCTACCTCTCCTCGACCCTGGGAGTGCTGATCAGGGACGGCGAGAAGATCAACGGGGACAACATCCGTGACGTCCGCATCGGAGTGGCCGAGGGCACCACGGGCCAGGAGTTCGTCGAGAAGCGCCTCAAGCCGACCAAGCCCGTCACCTCCTTCCCCAACGACCCGGACATGGTCACGGCGCTGGAGGAGGGACGGATCGACGCGGTCGTCCACGACACGACGATCCTGCTGGCGTATCCCCAGAAACGGGAGGGCAAGGTGCGCCTCGTGGGCCAGTACAAAACCGACCAGGGTTACGGCGCCCTGTATCCGAAGGGGTCGGTCAACAAGGACGAGCTGGACCGGATCGTCAAGCAGCTGATCGACGACGGGACGCTCACCAAACTGTCGGCCGTCTATCTCGGGGCCGCCTTCGGACAGGACCCGGCCAAGATCCCGTACTTCACGGTCGACGACGGCTCCTGAACGCTGCGGGCGTGTGTATACCCCGGGACGGCGGTCCGGCTTCCGTCGCTCCGTCCCGCCTCACAGGTCCGCCATCAGGAGACCGCTCAGGTCCCCTACGGCTCCGGCCTCGAGCGACTGCTCAGCCCAGATGATCTTGCCTCGGTCGGTGTACCGGGTCCCCCAGCGGCGGGACATCTGCGCGACGAGGAACAGACCACGGCCCCCCTCGTCGGTGAAGGCCGCGCGGCGCAGGTGCGGGGAGGTGCTGGTGCCGTCGGCGACCTCGCAGATCAGGCTGTCGCGGTCGCGCAGCAGCCGCAGACTGATGGGACTTCCTCCGTACCGGATGGCGTTCGTCACCAGTTCGCTGAGGATCAGCTCGGTCGTGAAGACGGCCTCGCCGAGCCCCCAGGATTCCAGCCTGCGGGTGGCCTCGGCGCGGATCCGGGGGACGGCCGCGGGGTCGTCGGGCACCTCCCACTCCGCGACCTGCTCCGGGTCGAGCAGCCGCGTGCGTGCGACGAGCAGGGCGACATCGTCGCTCGACCTGGTGCGCAGCATCGCGTCGAGCACCGCCCGGCAGGTCTCGTCCGGGCTGTCGCCGTCCGTCTCCGCGAGCGCGTCCCTCAGCATGCCGAGCCCGACGTCGATGTCACGGCCGCGGGCCTCGACCAGGCCGTCGGTGTAGAGGACGAGCTGGCTGTCGGCGGCCAGCCGGAGTACGGCCGTCTCGACCGGCAGGCCTCCTCCCACGCCGAGTGGCGGGGCGACGGGAATGTCGGGGAAGGTCACGGAGCCGTCGGGCGAGACCAGCGCCGGACCGGGATGACCGGCCCGGGCGAGAACACACCGCCCGGTCACCGGATCGTAGACCGCGTACAGGCAGGTGGCCCCGGTGACGGCCTCGGTGTTGCCCTCCGCCGCCGCGTCCTGGTCGATCCGGGTGATCAGGTCGTCCAGGTGCGCGAGGAGCTCGTCCGGGGGCAGGTCCAGGGCGGCGAAGTTGTGCACCGCGGTCCTCAGGCGGCCCATCGTCGCCGCGGCGTGCAGACCGTGTCCGACGACGTCGCCGACCACCAGGGCCACCCGGGCGCCCGGCAGCGGGATGACGTCGTACCAGTCGCCGCCCACCCCCGCCTGGGCGGGCAGGTAGCGGTGCCCGACCTCCAGGGCGGACAGCTCGGGGAGTATGCCGGGCAGCAGGCTGCGCTGGAGGGTGACGGCCGTGGTGTGCTCGCGGGTGTAGCGGCGCGCGTTGTCGATGCACACGGCCGCCCGGGCGGCGAGTTCCTCGGCGGGGGACAGGTCGTCCGCCTCGAAGGGCTCCTGCTCCGAACGCCAGAACTCCACGACCCCGAGCAACTGGCCCCGGGCCCGGAGCGGTACCGAGATCATGGAGTGGATACCGAATTCGATGACCTTCTGGGCCCGCACCGGGTCCTGGGCCCGCCATCCGTCGGCCAGGGCGAGCTGCTCCACCAGGACCGGCCGGCCGGTGGTCATGCCGATGGCCACGGGATTGCCGGGCACGTAGCGCATCCGCGCCCCGACAGCGTGAAGGGGCGCGTCCTCCCGGATGCCCGCGGCCGCGATGCGGCGTATCTCCATGTTCGCCCCCGTCGGCTCACCGCCTTGCAGCACCGGCTCCAACAGCTCGACGGTGGCGAAGTCGGCGAAGCGGGGGACCGCCACCTCGGTCAGCTCCTCGGTGGTGCGCTTGATGTCGAGGGTGGTACCGATCCGCGTGCTGGCCTCGTAGAGCAGTTGCAGGCGTCCGCCCGCCACGTCCGCCCGGCCCGCGAGGGCGCGCAGCTCCGTGGTGTCCCGCAGGGTGGCCACGCTGCCCCCCTTCGCGCCCACCAGCCGCACGTTGACCGCGAGCAGGGTGTCCCCGGCCAGGAAGACCTTGTCCGTGGCCGCCCGGCCCGATCCCAGCAGTGCGGCCAGGGCCGGGCTCAGCCCGAGTCCGGTGACCGGCTTGCCCTCGACCTCCGGCGGCAGTGCGAGCAGCCGGCGCGCCTCGTCGTTGACCAGCTGCAGCCTGCCGTCACCGTCCAGAATGATCACGCCTTCACGGACCGCGTGCAGCACCGCGTCGTGGTGCTCGTACATACGGGTCATCTCCACCGGCCCCAGGCCCCGGGTCTGGCGCCGCAGACGCCCGCTGACCAGTGCCGACCCACCTGCGGCCAGCAGCAGCGCGACACCGCCGGAGACGAAGATCACCGGCAGTTGGCGCTGCACCACACTGGTCACCTTGTCCACCGTGACCCCCACGGTGACGAGGCCGACCGCGTTCCCCTTCTCGTCGAAGACGGCCACCGTCGAGTCGACCGCCTTCCCCAGACTGCTGTCGAACGTGGTCTGGTGGGGCTCGCCTCCGAGCGCCTGGTCGTAGGAGGTGGAGACGTGCTTCCCGATCTGGTCCGGGTCCGGGTGGGTCCACCGGAAGCCGTAGGGGCTCAGGCACACGACGTAGTCGACGCCGGTCTTCTTGCGCACCACCTCGGCATGAGGCTGGAGTTCCGCCGTCGGGTCGTCGCTCGTCATCGCGTCCGCGGTGCCCGGGGCGTTCGCGAACGACTCGGCCGCCACCAGCGACCGGTCGCCGGCTTCCTGGATCGCGCGGTTGCGGTCCTGGATGACGAGCACCACCACGGCCGTGGCGATGAGCAGCAGGACGACCACCAGTTGCAGCAGGAAGACCTGACCGGCGACGCTGCGCGGCTTCCGAAACGGCAGCAGACGCCGGACGCCCGAATGGCGACGGGCTTCCGAGCCGGCTTCCGGCGCCCCGGCCTTCGGCGGAACGCGGTCGCCCCGTCGGCTCGCTGGGACGTTTCGCCCAAGTTTGCCCATTTTCTCAGTATCAGTGACCTGCCCGGAGGGCGCGGCTCAGGACAGGCCGATCCCGGGTTCCCGGGCGATGCGGCCGACCGGGTCCGGCCCGCCGTTCGACGGCGACGACGCCGTAGAGGGCGTCCGCGGCCTCCACGCACGGCTCGCCGGGCCAAGGCGCCCCCGCGAGCCGGCGACTCCGTCATGCACCGCACCTGAACCGTCGCGGCACCGCGGCGCATGAGGGACAACCGCCGAAGACCGGATGCGCGGCACCCTGGAGGAGGAAGTGCGACGGCGGGAGTGGACGCGTGATGCGAACCAGCGACGAGATGCGTCACTCGGCGGTCGCCTGGATCCCGCCCGCGGAGCTGTGGCGGCCGATCCAGGACATCCGCCGGGAATACGATCCGCAGATCCACCGCTGGCCGCCGCACGTCAATGTGCTTTTCCCGTTCGTGCCCGAGTCCGACTTCGATCGGGCCGCCTCACTGCTCGCCGCGGCGACGGCCGAGGCGCCGGTCTTCACCGCCCGGCTGGACGGGGTACGGACCTTCCGGCACAGGGCGTACTCCACCGTGTGGCTCGATCCGGCAGCGGCCGGCAAGGCGCCTTGGGCGGACCTGTACCACGTGCTGCGGCAGCGCTTCCCGCTCCACCCCGGGCCCGCCAGGAACTTCACTCCACATCTGTCCCTGGGCCGGACCCGGGATCCGCGGCGAGTCGGCGCCGACTGTGCCACCCGGCTCGACGCCATGACGGCGACGGTCTGGGAACTCGTCCTGCTCTCGCGCAGGGGTCACGGGCCGATGCAGCCACGGGCCACGATCGCCCTGCGCACGGGCGAGGTCCGCCGGCTGCCCGCACCCGGCCTCGAAGCGCCCGGCCCGGAGGACACGGCATGGCTCTCCGAGATCTCCGACAGGTGAGACCACGGCCGGGCGGCCTGGTGGCGGTCCGGGCGCCGGCCACACAGGACCAGGGCCGGGCACCGGTCACGCCGGCCCCCTCGCCTCCCTGTCGCCGTACGGCCCGCGCCGATCGGCGAGAGCGGATCGACCACGCGCCGTCCGGCCGTCGAGCGGAGCTTCGGCGACGCACGCGCAACACGTGAAACCCGCCACAATCCACCCACCAAAACGGACTAATGCGCAAAAATGCTTCTTTGGAGTGGGTGGCTCACCTGGCAGTCAGCCCCGGATTCAACGACCAGCGGCATGGGAGAAGCGTTTGATCACCGCACGCAAGCGACACATCGGGCTGATGGCTACGGCCGGCGCACTCGCACTGACGGCGCTGGGCGGTACCAGCTACGCCGCCACCAACGACTCCGGCGCTCAGCCGGAAACGCAGGCACAGGCGAATCAGGCGGACACCCAGGACGCTTCCGACGCCCGAATAAGGATCACGCCCGGCCAAGCCCACGGCGTCGGGATCAACGACCCCGTGAACGTCACCGTCAGCGACGGCAGGCTCACCAAGGTGACCATGACCGCCGTCGCGACCGGCACCGAGGTTCCGGGCACCCTGTCCGCGGACGGCACGTCCTGGAAGCCGAACGGCCCGCTGAAGCAGGCCACCCGATATCAGGTCGCCGCGGAGGCCGAGGACGCGAAGGGCCGTTCCGCCACCGAGAACGCCGCGATCTCCACGGTCTCCCCGGCCAACGACTTCCTCGGGCACCTCTCCCCCGAGAACGGTTCGACCGTCGGTGTGGGCATGCCGGTGAGCTTCAGCTTCGACAAGGCGATCGGCGACAAGGCCGCCGTGGCGTCGAAGATCCAGGTCAGCTCCAGCAGCGGCGAACAGGTCGTCGGTCACTGGCTCAACAGCAGCCGACTGGACTTCCGCCCCGAGCACTACTGGAAGCCCGGTTCCACCGTCACCGTCAAGATGAGCCTCGACGGCGTCCAGGAGACGGTCACGTTCAAGATCGGCCGGAGCCAGATCAGCACCGTCGACGCCAAGACGAAGCAGATGTCCGTCGTACGGGACGGCAAGACGATCAAGACCATCCCGATCTCGTCCGGCAGCGCCGAGCACCCGACGTACAACGGCCGGATGGTCATCTCCGAGAAGTACCGGCAGATCCACATGAACGGTGCGACCGTCGGCCTCACGGAGAAGGACGGCAAGCCCTCGTACGACATCAAGGCCGTACCGCACGCCATGCGCCTGACCGCCTCGGGCACGTTCATCCACGGCAACTACTGGGGCGGCGACTCAGTCTTCGGCAAGGTCAACACCAGCCACGGCTGCGTGGGCCTGAAGGACGTCAGGAACGCCGGCGACGGCAAGCAGCCCGCAGCGTGGTTCTTCGACAACTCGATGACCGGTGACGTCGTGATCGTCAAGAACTCCGCGGACAAGGCCACGGTGTCCCCGGACAACGGCCTCAGCGACTGGAACATGCCCTGGAGCGAGTGGGTCTCGGGCAGCGCATCGAACTGACGCCGCGTCGCTCACGCACGCGAGCCTGAATCCCTCCGCCAGCGGCGGCCGGCACCTCACCGGCCGCCGCCGGCGGTGCCGAGGAAGCTCGGACGGCCCTCATCCCGGGGAGTCCTCGAGCCAGGAAAACGCAACGAGGACCTCGACCTGACGGTCGTGGTCCTCATTCGTATATCGCTGCAAAGAGTGTCCGAGGGGGGACTTGAACCCCCACGCCCGATAAAGGGCACTAGCACCTCAAGCTAGCGCGTCTGCCATTCCGCCACCCGGACAAGGTGTCTGCCGCCTGGCCGGGGGTGTTCCCCGTGGCGACATGGATAACAATACCAAGCTTTCGCAGTGCCTTTCACCTGCATATCCGGGCCCCGGAGCGGGTCCACGGAGCCGGGTGAGGGTGCGCCTACAGTCGCACCATGGGTGACTGGATGACTACCGGGGGTCTGCGGGAAGGGCGGCGGCCGAGAACGCTGTCGCCGTTGCGGGAACACCTGCGGGACACGTTCTGGTTCGCGCCCACCGCGGCCATGGTGCTGGTCTTCGTGGTGTGGGCGGCGGCGACCGCGGCCGACACCGCGATCGTCGACGCGCTGCACGACGCGCGCGACTACGACACCCTGGACGATCTGCTGCGTCTGGCCGACGACGCGAAGGCCGTGGTGACCGTGGTCAGCTCGGCGATGATGACGTTCATCGGTGTGGTCTTCAGCATCTCGCTGGTCGCCGTGCAGATGGCGAGCGGGCAGTTCAGCCCGCGCGTGGTGCGGATCTTCGTACGGAGCCGGATCACCAAGGCCACCTTCGCCGTGTTCCTGGCCACGTTCCTGCTGTCGCTCCTCGTGCTGACCTCGTACGAGGGGCAGGCCGACGCACGGTACGTGACCTCCATCCCGCTGATCCAGTCGGTTCTGACGCTGGCGATGCTGGGGCTGAGCCTGCTGCTCTTCGTGCTGTACGTGAACCAGACCCTGCGGCTCATGCGCATCAGCCATGTCATCGACCACATCACCCACGAGGCGTTCAAGGTCGTCGCGCACATGCCCGTGGCCCGCTCGACCGGCGAGGAGGACGCGCTCGGGCCCGAGACCGCCCAGGTCGTCCACCACGGGCGGGCCGGCGTTCTGCGGGACGTGAACATCGCCCGGCTGGTGCGGGCGGCCCGGCGGGAAGGTGTCGTACTGAGGCTGATCCCCCGGATCGGGGACTTCGTCGTACCGGGCACACCGCTGTTCGCCGTGCACGGAGGCCCCGCCCCCGCGGGCCGGCGGCCCCTGAGCCACACCGTGTCGGTCGGGGTGGAGCGCACCTTCCATCAGGACTTCGCGTTCGGGATGCGCCAGCTGGCCGACATCGGGCTGCGGGCGCTGTCGGCCGCGGTGAACGACCCGACCACGGCCGTCCAGGCGATCGACCGCATCGTCCAGTTCCTGGCCGCCGTCGCCGGCCGGCCCCTCGACGCGGCGCTCCACCGGGACCGGCACGGGAACGTACGGCTGGTGCAGTCCGTGCCGGGCTGGACGGAGCTGGTCGATCTGGGGTTCACGGAGATCCGCGGCTGTGCGGTGGGTGCTCCGCAGGTCACCCGGCGCATCGTCGCCGGACTCGACGATCTCGCCGCGATCGCTCCCGCGGACCGGCGTGAGCCCCTGCTCCGGCACCGCGCCCTGCTCGTCGAGGCCGTGGAGCGCTCGGTCGCCGAGCCCTCGGACCGCGCCTTCGCGCTGCGCCCGGACCGGCAGGGCATCGGGTAGCCGCCCCGGCGCACCGAACCGCGCACGAGCGGCTCCCCGGCACGGACGCCACCCCGCTCACCCCCAGGACCACGCCCGGCCGACGGGACTCACGCCGGGTCACCGCGTCGCCCGTTCGCCCGGCCGAGCTCACGGCATCAAGTGGTACTCCGGGAAGTTCCCCGGCAGCCGCTCCCCCGCCGGGCCCCGGGTCACCGCTCGCACCAGGAGTTCCCCGCCCACGAACGCGCCGCGCCACGAGGCGCCGAAGCCGCCGAACAGTTCGTCGCGGTCGCCACGGGAGCGGGGCCTGCCGTGGCCGACCTTGAACGCGCGGATCTGGGGGGCCAGCCGGGTGTACGTCGCCTCGTCGTCCGTGGACAGCGTGGCGACCAGCGCGCCGTTCGACGCGTTCATCGCCGCGAGCAGTTCGGCCTCGGTGTCGACCAGGACGATGGTGTCGACCGGTCCGAAGGGTTCCGCGTGATGCAGCGGTGAGGAGGGCGGCGGGTTGAGGAGCGTGACGGGCTGGACGTACGCCGCCGTGTCCTGGCCGGGCAGGAAGCGGGCGTCGGACGGCTTGCCGCGGTGGAGCGGGACGGCACCCCGGTCGATGGCCTCGGTGACCTGGTCGTTCAGCTCCTTGGCCTTGGCCGCGTTGATGAGCGGGCCGAAGTCCAGCGAGGGGTGGGGGTCGTCGGGGTGCTCGACGGCGAGCGGGTGGCCGGTGCGCAGGGTGTGGACGGCCGGGAGGTACGCCGCGAGGAAGTCGTCGAACAGCGCGCGCTGGACGACGAAGCGCGGGTAGGCGGTGCAGCGCTGCTTGCCGTAGTCGAAGAGCTTGGGGACGACCGCCGTCAGCGCGTCCCAGTCGCTGAAGTTCCAGACGCCCCAGGTGTTGAGCCCCTCCTGCTCGAGGACATGGCGCTTGCCGAGGTCGGCGACGGCGGTGGCCACCGCCGCGCCGGTGTCCCGGCCGCCGACGAAGGAGACGCAGCCGATCTCGGGCGCGCGCACGAGCGCCTCCGACAGCTCACGCCCGCTGCCGCTGACCAGGGTGAGGGGGATGCCTTCGCGCACGGCGAGCGCGCAGGCCAGCGTCAGACACGCGACACCGCCGTCGGTCGGGGCCTTGGCGATGACCGCGTTGCCCGCCAGTGCCTGCACCAGCATCGCGTGGACGAGAACGCTCATCGGGTAGTTCCAGCTCGCGATGTTGGAGACGGGCCCGTCGAGCGGGGTCCGGTCCTCCAGCATGGGCTCGATGCCGTCGACGTACCAGCGCACGCCGTCGATCGCGCGGTCCACGTCGGCCTGGGCCAGCCGCCAGGGCTTGCCGATCTCCCAGACCAGCAGGAGGGCGAGCAGTTCACGGTGTTCGGCGAGCGCGTCGAGGGTCGCCGCCACGCGGGCCCGGCGTTCGGCGAGGGGCACATGGCGCCAGGCGCGGTGCTGGTCGAGCGAGGCGCGGACGGCCACCTGGGCGGTGGCGCCGTCGAGCCGTGGCGGTCCCGCGATGGGGCCGCCGTCGACGGGGCTGGTGGCGGGCAGCGCACGGCCGTCCGCCTGCCAGCCGGAGTTCCAGAGGTTGAGCACCCGGTCGTCGCGGAACGCCTCGGGGGCGACGGCGAGGGACCGCCGCCAGGCGTCGGCCCAGGACGTGCCGGACTTGAGGACGAGGCGGGCGGGAGCGAGGGGGCTGCGATGGCCCGGCGTGGGGGTGGGCGGTGTGGGGGTGGGGTCGTGGGTTGTCATGGGTGTCTCCGCTCTCGGTGCACAGTCGGGGGCGGGGGCCCGGATCCCGCCGGAACGGCAGGCCGCGCGGGCCGGCGCGAACAGTCGTCGCGTACGTCAGGGAAGGTATGAGGTCCGACGGATTCCGGCAGTCACCTCACATCAACTATGAGTGACGTCACTCGGGGCCGCTCGCTCCGCCAGCCGCGCCAGGACCAGCCGTGCCGTGTCGGCCGGGGTGTCGCCGACCTGCACCCCGGCCGCCTCCAGGGCCTTCTTCTTGGCCTGGGCGGTGCCCGAGGAGCCGGAGACGATGGCCCCGGCGTGGCCCATGGTCCGGCCCTCGGGGGCGGTGAATCCGGCGATGTAGCCGACGACGGGCTTGGTGACGTGATCGCGTACGTACGCCGCCGCCCGCTCCTCGGCGTCGCCGCCGATCTCCCCGATGAGCACGATCAGCTCGGTGTCGGGGTCCTTCTCGAAGGCCGCGAGGCAGTCGATGTGCGAGGTGCCGACGACGGGGTCCCCGCCGATGCCCACGCAGGTGGAGAAGCCGATGTCCCTGAGTTCGTGCATGAGTTGGTAGGTGAGGGTGCCGGACTTGGAGACCAGGCCGATGCTCCCGGGCCCGGTGATGTCGGCGGGGACGATGCCCGCGTTCGACCGTCCGGGGGAGATGAGGCCGGGGCAGTTCGGGCCGATGACACGGGTGCCCCGGTCGGCGGCGTGCGCGCAGAAGGCGACGGAGTCGTGGACGGGGATGCCCTCGGTGATGACGACGGCGAGCCCGATCCCGGCGTCGGCGGCCTCCAGCACGGCCGTACGGGCGAAGGCGGGCGGCACGAACACCACGCTCACATCGGCTCCCGTCGCCTCGATCCCCTCGCGCACCGACCCGAAGACGGGGACGGTCCGCGGGGTACTGCCCCGGCCCTCGGTGCCAGGGATGTCGAACGCCACGGCGAGGCCGGCCTTGCGCGGATTGACGCCGCCGACGACGTTCGTGCCGGCGGCGAGCATGCGCCGGGTGTGCCGCATGCCCTCGGCTCCGGTCATGCCCTGGACGAGGATCCTGGACTCCTCGGTGAGAAAGACGGCCATGTCCCGCTCCTTCAGCTGATGTGGGCCAGTCGGGCGGCGAGGCGGGCGGCGTCGTCCATGGTGGCGGCCTGGTGCACCAAGGGGTGCGCCCGTTCCGCGAGAACGGCGCGGCCCCGGGCCGCGTTGTTGCCGTCGAGCCGGACCACGAGCGGTTTGGTCGGCCGTACGGCGTCCAGCGCCCGCACGATCCCGTCGGCGACGGCGTCGCAGGCGGTGATGCCGCCGAAGACGTTGACGAGGACGGACCTGACGCCGGGGTCGGACAGGACGACGGACAGTCCGTCGGACATGATCCGCGCGGAGGCCCCGCCGCCGATGTCGAGGAAGTTGGCGGGGCGGGCGCCGCTTCCGGCGACGACGTCGAGCGTCGACATGACGAGGCCCGCGCCGTTGCCGATGACACCGACCTCGCCGTCCAGCTTCACGTAGTTGAGGCCCTTGGCGGCGGCCGCGGCCTCCAGCGGGTCGTCGCGCAAGGTCTCCTGTCCGTCCCAACGCGCCTGGCGGTAGCGGGCGTTGCCGTCGAGCGTGACCTTGCCGTCCAGGGCCATGAGCTGCCCCTGGGCGGTGCGGACGAGGGGGTTCACCTCGACGAGGAGGGCGTCCTCACGGATGAGCACCTGCCAGAGCCGGACGAGGACGTCGGCGGAGCGCGGTGGCAGTCCGGCCGCCCGGACGATCTCGGCGGCCTTCTGCGGGGTGACGCCCTCCGCGGGGTCCACGGGGACGCGCGCCACCGCCTCCGGCCTGGCCGCCGCCACCTCCTCGATCTCGGTGCCGCCCTCGGCGGAGGCGATCGCGAGGAAGCGTCCGGCGGCGCGGTCGAGGACGTACGAGACGTAGAACTCGCTCTCGATGTCGACGGGTTGGGCGAGCATCACCGCCCGGACCGGGTGGCCCTTGATGTTCATGCCGAGGATCTCGCGCGCCGCGCGTTCGGCGGCTTCCGGGTCCTCGGCGTGCCGTACTCCCCCCGCCTTGCCGCGCCCGCCCGTCCTCACCTGGGCCTTGACGACGACCCGGCCGCCGAGCCGTCGGGCGATGCCGCGCGCCCGGCCGGGCTCGTCGGTGACCTCGGCGCGCGGCACCAAGATGCCGTGTTCTTCGAAGAGTTGCCGCGCCTGATGCTCGTACAGGTCCACGTTTCGGCTCCGTCCTGAAAGTGGTGCACGACCCCTGGACATCACCCATCGGATGCGGGATAACAATCTTCATACAGTATTCGTCGACTGTATGCAATGTGCCGAACCTGGCCCACCGCCGCCGCACCGGGGCGGCTCAAGGCAACGGACAAGTGAGGTGACCTGTGACGACCAAGGCTCTCGAAGGCATCCGGGTCCTGGACATGACGCACGTTCAGTCCGGTCCCTCGGCGACCCAGTTGATGGCATGGCTCGGCGCCGACGTGGTCAAACTCGAGGCGCCGACCGGTGACATCACCCGCGCCCAGCTGCGGGACATCCCGGACGCCGACTCCCTCTACTTCACCATGCTCAACAGCAACAAGCGCAGCATCACCCTCAACACCAAGACCGAGCGCGGCAAACAGCTTCTGACCGAGCTGATCCGCCGCTCCGATGTCATGGTGGAGAACTTCGGCCCCGGCGCGATCGACCGCATGGGCTTCACCTGGGACCGCATCCGCGAGATCAACCCGCGGATCGTCTACGCCTCCATCAAGGGTTTCGGGGACGGCCCGTACACCGACTTCAAGGCGTACGAGGTGGTCGCGCAGGCCATGGGCGGTTCCATGGCCACCACCGGATTCGAGGACGGCCCGCCGATGGCCACCGGTGCCCAGATCGGCGATTCGGGCACCGGCGTCCACGCCGTCGCCGCCGTCCTCGCGGCCCTCCTCCAGCGCACCCGCACCGGACGCGGGCAGCGCGTCAACGTGGCCATGCAGCACGCCGTCCTCAACCTCTGCCGGGTCAAACTGCGCGACCAGCAGCGCCTGGCCCACGGGCCGCTCGCCGAGTACCCCAACGAGGACTTCGGCGACGAGGTCCCCCGCTCCGGCAACGCCTCCGGGGGCGGCCAGCCCGGCTGGGCCGTCAAGTGCGCGCCCGGCGGCCCCAACGACTACGTCTACGTCATCGTCCAGCCCGCCGGATGGAAACCCATCACCCGGCTGATCGGCCGGCCCGAGCTGGCCGAGGACCCCGGCTGGGCCACCCCGGGGGCCCGGCTGCCGAGGCTCGCCAAGATGTTCCAGCTCATCGAGGAATGGACCACGACATTGCCCAAATGGCAGGTGCTGGAGAAACTCAACGCCGAGAGCATCCCCTGCGGACCGATCCTGTCGACCAAGGAGATCATCGAGGACTCCTCGCTCGCCGCCAACGACATGGTCGTCGAGGTCGAGCACCCCGAGCGCGGCTCCTACGTCACCGTCGGCAGCCCGCTCAAGCTCTCCGACTCCCCCGTCGACATCACCGCCTCCCCGCTGCTCGGTGAGCACAACGAGGAGATCTACATCGGCGAACTCGGCCTCGGCGACGAGGAATTGCGGCTTCTCAAGTCGGGCGGGGTGATCTGAGATGGCGGATCAGGACCGGGTGGCCCGGGTGCGGGCGCTCCTCGACGGCGTGCGGCGCCAGGGGCGTACCGCGCTGACGGCACCGGAGGGCAAGCGGATCGCCGACGCCTACGGGATCGCCGTGCCCGGCGAGGAGCTGGCCCGCGACGAGGACGAGGCGGTCACGCACGCGGAACGCCTCGGCGGCCCCGTGGTGATGAAGATCGTCTCCCCCGACATCCTGCACAAGACCGACGCGGGCGGTGTGCTGGTCGGTGTCGAGGGAGAGGCCGAGGTGCGGGCGGCCTTCCGGGCGATCGTCGAGAACGCCCGCGCGTACGACGTCCGCGCCCGGATCGACGGCGTCCAGGTGCAGGAGCTGATCCCTGCGGGGCAGGAGGTCATCGTCGGCGCGGTGACCGACCCGACGTTCGGAAAGGTCGTGGCCTTCGGGCTCGGCGGGGTGCTGGTCGAGGTGCTGGGGGACGTCACCTTCCGGCTGGCGCCGGTGGACGCGGACGAGGCGCTGTCGATGCTCGACTCGATCCGCTGCGCGCAGGTCCTGCACGGGGTGCGCGGCGGGCCCGCGGTGGACCGCTCGGCCCTCGCCGAACAGATCCGCCGCGTCTCCGAACTCGTCACGGACTTCCCCGAGATCGCCGAGGTGGACCTCAACCCGGTGATCGCCGG
Source organism: Streptomyces sp. NBC_00328 (assembly GCF_036139655.1). Lineage (NCBI taxonomy): Bacteria > Bacillati > Actinomycetota > Actinomycetes > Kitasatosporales > Streptomycetaceae > Streptomyces > Streptomyces sp. NBC_00328. The sequence goes on along the minus strand of NZ_CP108013.1, from coordinate 7,941,603 downwards.
CCCGCGGGGCGCTATCGCGGCGGACATCCGCGTGATTCTCGGCGCGGGCCCTCCGGCCGGCCGGCGCCGGTACACCCGGGACGAGATCCTCGCCTCCATGGACCGGCTGATGCGGCCGCGGTCGATCGCCGTGATCGGCGCCTCGGACGTCCCGGGCAAGATCGGCCACGCGGTGCTGAAGAACCTCGTCGACGGGGGCTTCGCGGGCGAGATCCATCCGGTGAACCCCAGGGCCGACGACATCCAGGGACGCAAGGCCTACGCGAGTGTCGCGGACATCCCCGGCGAGGTGGACGTCGCTGTCTTCGCCGTCCCGGCCCGGGCGGTGGCCCGGGTCCTGGAGGAGGCGGGACGCAAGAACATCCCCAACGCGGTCCTGATCCCCTCCGGGTTCGCGGAGACCGGCGAGCAAGGACTCCAGGACGAGATCACGGCCATAGGCGAGCGGTACGGCATCCGGCTGCTCGGCCCGAACATCTACGGCTACTACTCGACCTGGCAGGACGTGTGCGCCACGTTCTGCACGCCCTACGACGTGAAGGGCGGTGTCGCGCTCTCCTCGCAGTCCGGTGGGATCGGCATGGCCGTGCTGGGGTTCGCCCGGACCACGAAGACGGGGGTCTCGGCGATCGTGGGGCTCGGCAACAAGGCGGACCTGGACGAGGACGACCTGCTCACCTGGTTCGGCGAGGACCCGAACACCCGGTGCGTGGCGATGCATCTGGAGGACCTCAAGGACGGCCGCGCCTTCGTGGAGGCGGCCCGCGCCACCGTCCCGAGGAAGCCCGTCGTCGTCCTCAAGGCCGGGCGGACCGCCGCCGGCGCGCGGGCCGCGGGCTCGCACACCGGGGCGCTCGCGGGCGACGACGCCGTGTACGACGACATCCTCAGGCAGGCCGGTGTCATCAGGGCTCCCGGGCTGATCGACATGCTGGAGTACGCGCGGGCCCTGCCGGTGCTGCCCGCTCCCCGGGGCGACAACGTCGTGATCATCACCGGAGCGGGCGGCAGCGGTGTCCTGCTGTCGGACGCGGTCACCGACAACGGGCTGTCCCTGATGGAGATCCCGCCGGACCTCGACGCCTCCTTCCGGGAGTTCATCCCGCCCTTCGGAGCCGCGGGCAACCCGGTGGACATCACGGGCGGCGAGCCGCCGTCGACGTACGAGGCGACGATCCGGCTCGGGCTGGAGGACCCGCGCGTCCACGCGCTCGTCCTCGGCTACTGGCACACCGTCGTGACCCCTCCCATGGTCTTCGCCGAACTCACCGCGCGCGTGGTGGCCGAGTTCCGCGAACGCGGCATCGAGAAGCCCGTGGTGGCGTCGCTCGCGGGCGACGTCGAGGTCGAGGAGGCGTGCCGGTACCTGTACGAGCGGGGGGTCGTGGCCTACCCGTACACCACCGAGATGCCGGTGGCCGTCCTCGGCGCGAAGTACCGCTGGGCGCGTGCGGCGGGCCTGTTGGGAGGTCGTTCATGACATGAGGACGCAGGGGGCCGGCCGACGGTGCGCGTCGGCCGCCCCCGGGACCCGTGAGCGCACGAAAGGCATGTGGCAGGGGGCGCTGACCAGATCTTTCGACGCAAGGGGATCTCGATCGACATGACAACCACCGGCTATTCGACATCGGTGCCACATCGAGAGGTGAGGGACCGGCACGGACGCGTGTACCGCGTCGGTGAGACCGACATCGACATCATGGGCCGAAAACGCGCCTGGATGGTCTTCCTGCCCTGGGCGGGCATGATGGGCATCAGCTCCGCCGAGTACGCGTTCACGTCGGCGGAGGACACACTGCACGAGGCCCATCTGTGGAGCAGCGGACACATCTTCTGGCTGATGGGCGTCTGGATCTTCTTCCAGGCGGCCGTGGCCTTCCCCGCCGGGCAACTGCGCGAGAGCGGCAGGCTCCCCGCCCGTACGGCGATGCTGCTGGGCGCGCTGGGCACCCTGCTCGGCTATGTGTCCCTGGCCTTCGCGCCACATGTGGCGGTCGCCTATCTCGGCTTCGGCATGTGCAGCGGCATCGGAGCGGGTCTCGTCTACGCGACCTGCGTGAACATGGTCGGCAAGTGGTATCCGGAGCGCAAGGGCGGCAAGACGGGCTTCGTCAACGGCGGTTTCGCCTACGGGTCCGTGCCCTTCGTCTTCCTGTTCACCTCGTACATGGATCTGGGCAACTACCGGGGTGTCCTGGTGGGTGTCGGTCTGCTCTGCTGCGCGGTGGTCGCGGCGGCCGGCTGGTTCTTCAAGGACCCGCCGAAGGGCTGGTGGCCGCCGGACGTGGACCCGCTGAAGGTTCCGGACGACCCGAAGGTCCGGCGGGCGCTGGAGAAGAACCCGCCGGCGGTGAAGCAGTACACCCCGAGGGAGGCCGCGCGTACCCCTGTTCTGTGGATGATGTGGTTCTGTCTGCTGTGCACGGCCGGGATCAACATCTTCGGCATCGCCTTCCAGGTCCCGTTCGGCAAGGACATGGGCTTCGCGGGCGGGATCGTGGCCACGGCGATGTCGCTGAAGGCCATCGTCAACGGCACCGGGCGCGGGATCATCGGCTGGATCTCCGACCGCGTCGGACGGCGCCACACGCTGATCATCGTGTGCCTGGTGCTGGGTTCCGCCCAGTTCGGTGTGCTGGTCTCCGGCCAGATGGGCAGCATGCCGTTCTTCCTCTTCTGTTCCATGGTCTCCGGCTTCGGCGGCGGCGCGATCTTCCCGCTGTTCGCGGCCATGACGGCGGACTACTTCGGCGAGAACAACAACGCCTCCAACTACGGGATGGTGTACAGCTCGAAGCTGATCTCGGGCCTCGTGGGCTCCGGCATGGGCGCGGTCGTCGTCGGCGCGTGGGACTACCACGGCGCCTTCGTGCTCGCCGGGTCCATCGGTCTGGCGTCCGCCGTACTGGCCCTGTTCCTCAAGTCACCGGACCGGCCCGAGTCCCGCGTCGTCCCCAATCCGCAGCCGCTCGGAGAGGAGATGACGTCATGACGGCGGGACCCGTCGCGGCGAAGGACTCGCCGGACGAGCCCGGCGCCCGGGGGCGCGCGTACGGCGGAAAGCTGATCAGCGGTCTGTTCGGCGGCGGGCTCGGTTCGATGGTGGTCGCCGCCTGGGGCTACGACGGCGCCTACGCGATGGCCGGCGGCATCTCCATGGTGGCGGCCGCGGTCGCCCTGCTGTTGCGGCAGCCGGGGCGCAGCACCGCGGACAGCTCGGCGCCCCGGCCACAGCCCGTCGGCTGAGCGCCCGCGGGCACCGGTGGAAGCGGCCCTCCTCGCGGCACGGCGAGGAGGGCCGCTTCCGTGTACGGGGCCCGGCCCCCCGTCCCGGGCCCCGCCCCCGTCCCCCGACCCCGCTACCCGTTGCCCGAGAACGCCGCGTCGAACGATGCGGACGGCGGCTCGAAGTCGTAGGCCTTGAGGCGGGTCAGGGCCTCGGGCGCGCCCTGGAGCCGGTCCATACCGGCGTCCTCCCACTCGACCGAGACGGGCCCGGCGTAGCCGATGGAGCGCAGCATGCGGAAGACGTCCTCCCAGGGGACGTCGCCGTGGCCCGCGGAGACGAAGTCCCAGCCGCGGCGCGGGTCTCCCCAGGGCAGGTGGGAGCCGAGCCGGCCGTTGCGTCCGTCGAGGCGTTTGCGGGCCTCCTTGCAGTCGACGTGGTAGATGCGGTCGCGGAAGTCGTAGAGGAATCCGACGGGGTCGAGGTCCTGCCAGACGAAGTGGGAGGGGTCGAAGTTGAGGCCGAAGGCCGGCCGGTGGCCGACTGCCTCCAGGGCCTTGTGTGTTGTCCAGTAGTCGTAGGCGATCTCGCTCGGATGGACCTCGTGCGCGAACCGGACGCCCTCGGCGTCGAAGACGTCGAGGACCGGGTTCCAGCGGCCGGCGAAGTCCTCGTAGCCGCGCTCGATCATGGATTCGGGGACGGGTGGGAACATGGCGACGAGGTGCCAGATCGCCGAACCGGTGAAGCCGACGACGGTGTCGACTCCGAGGGCGGCCGCCGCGCGGGCGGTGTCGGCCATCTCGGTGGCGGCCCGCCTCCGTACGCCCTCCGCCTCGCCGTCGCCCCAGATGCGGGCGGGCAGGATCGCCTTGTGGCGTTCGTCGATGATGGCGTCGCAGACGGCCTGGCCGACGAGATGGTTGGAGATCGCCAGGCACTTGAGCCCGTACTTGTCGAGCAGCGCACGCCGGGACTCCACATAGGCGGGATCCCCGAGCGCCTTGTCGACCTCGAAGTGGTCTCCCCAGCAGGCGAGTTCGAGGCCGTCGTAGCCGAAGTCGCGGGCGAGTCGGCAGACCTCCTCGAGCGGCAGGTCGGCCCACTGGCCGGTGAAGAGAGTGAATTCGCGCGGCATTTCCGGGCCTCCTCAGACCGCTACGGGGGTGTACGTGGAGTTCTTCCCGGCGCTCTCCTCGACCGCGGCGAGGACGCGCTGGACCTGGAGTCCGTCGGCGAAGGACGGTGCGGGAGGCCGCCCTTCCGCGATGGCCTGGACGAGGTCGCGGGCCTGGTGGATGAAGGTGTGCTCGTAGCCGAGGCCGTGTCCCGGCGGCCACCAGGCGTCGAGGTAGGGGTGGTCGGGTTCGGTGACGAGGATGCGCCGGAAACCCGCGTGGGCGGCCGGCTCGGTGTGGTCGTGGTACGCGAGTTCGTTGAGCCGCTCCAGGTCGAAGGCCAACGAGCCGCGCTCGCCGTTGAGTTCGATGCGCAGGGAGTTCTTGCGGCCGGCGGCGAAGCGGGAGGCCTCGAAGGAGGCGAGGGCTCCGGAGGCGAAGCGGGCGGTGAACAGGGCGGCGTCGTCGACGGTGACGGCGCCCGAAGGGGAGGCCGGTGCGGGCCCGGAGGCGGACAGTCCGCCGGACGCCCGCGCGGGCAGGGGCCGTCGGCGGACGAACGTCTCGGTGAGCGCGGAGACCCCGTCGAGCGGCTCGCCCGCCAGGTGCTGCGCGAGGTCGACGATGTGGGCCCCGAGGTCGCCGAGGGCGCCGGAGCCCGCCTTCTCCTTGCGGAGCCTCCAGGTGAGCGGGAACTCCGGGTCGGTGAGCCAGTCCTGAAGGTACGTCACCCGCACGTGCCGCAGGGTTCCGAGGCGGCCCCCGGCCACCATGGAGCGGGCGAGCGCCGCGGCGGGGAGGCGGCGGTAGTTGAAGCCCACCATGGAGATCTGGCCGCGTGCGGCGGCTTCGGCCGCGGCCGCCGCCATCGCCTCGGCCTCCTCGACGGTGTTCGCGAGCGGTTTCTCGCACAGCACGTGCTTGCCCGCGGCCAGCGCGGCGACGGCGATCTCGGCGTGGCTGTCGCCGGGGGTGCAGATGTCGACGACGTCGACGTCCTCCCGGGCGATCAGCGCGCGCCAGTCGGTCTCGGCGGCTCCCCAGCCGTGCCGGCCGGCCATCGCGCGCAGGGCCGGTTCGTCGCGGCCGCACACGGCGGCGAGGACCGGGCGGCGCGGCAGGTCGAAGACACGGCCCACGGTGCGCCAGCCCTGCGAGTGGGCGGCGCCCATGAACGCGTAACCGACCATGCCCACGCCCAAGGGCGGTTTCGCGGCCTCGTCGCCCTGGTCCGGCTGTGCCATACGGGGGTCCTCCTCGTCGTCGTGGCGCGGTGGGGGTGGGGCCCGGTCCCGCCGGACCGGGCCCGGGTGTCGGCGAGACGCATCACTTGAAGCCGGTGGCCATGTACTGCTGGACGTTGTCCTTGTCGACGACGGCCGAGTAGAGGGTGAGCGACGCGGGGATCTCGAACTCGGCGAGCCCGCTGATGCCCTTGCCCTGCCCGAGGGTGCGGGCGAGGTCGATCGCGGACGCGGCCATGGTCGGCGGGTACAGGACGGTGGCCTTCAGGACGCTGTCGTCGGCGTCGATGGCCTGGAAGGCGGAGAGCGCTCCGGCCCCGCCGACCATGAGGAAGCCGTCGCGGCCGGCCTGCTCGATGGCCCGCAGCGCTCCTACGCCCTGGTCGTCGTCGTGGTTCCACAGCGCGTCGAACCTCGGCTGGGCCTGCAGGAGCTGGGACATCTTGGCCTGGCCGGTCTCGACGGTGAACTCGGCCGCCTGGCGGGCGACCTTCGTGATGTTCGGGTAGTTCTCCAGAGCGGCGTCGAAGCCCTGGGTGCGCTGTTTGGTGAGTTCCAGGTTGTCGAGCCCCGCGAGCTCGATGACCTTGGCGTTCTTCCTTCCCTTGAGTTTCTCGCCGATGTAGTGGCCGGCGCTGAGGCCCATGCCGTAGTTGTCGCCGCCGATCCAGCACCGGTACGCCTGGGGCGAGTTGAAGACGCGGTCGAGGTTGATGACCGGGATGCCCGCGCGCATCGCCTTGAGACCGACCTGGGTCAGGGCCTTGCCGTCGGCCGGCAGCACGACCAGGACGTCGACCTTCTTGTTGATCAGGGTCTCGATCTGGCCGATCTGCGCGGCCGTGTCGTTGGAGCCCTCGGTGATCTCCAGGGTGACGTCCTTGTACGTCCCGGCCCTGCTCTTGGCGTTGTCGTTGATGGCGTTGAGCCAGCCGTGGTCCGCCTGGGGGCCGGCGAAGCCGATCGTGACGTGCTTGCCGGGCTTGCCGTCGGCGGCCGGCCCGGAGTTCGCGGCGGGGTTCGCGTCCTTGGTGTCGTTGCTGGTGCAGCCGGTGAGGAGGGCGCCGGCCGAGACGGCGGCGGTCCCGAGGAGCAGTCCTCTGCGACTGGTCGGGCTCGTGGGTTCTGGCATGGCGGTGGACCCTTCCCGTGTCAGGTCGTGCTGGCTGTGCGCCGCTGGACAAGGACCGCGGCGACGATGATCGCGCCCTTGGCGATCTGCTGGACGTCGCTCTGGAGGTTGTTCAGCGCGAAGATGTCGGTGATCGTCGTGAAGATCAGTACGCCGAGCACCGAGCCGGTGATGGTGCCGCGGCCCCCGCTGAGCAGGGTGCCGCCGATGATCGCCGCCGCGATGGCGTCGAGCTCGTAGAGGTTGCCGTTGGTGTTCTGGCCGGAGCCGGACAGGATGACCAGCAGGAACGCGGCGATGCCGCAGCACAGTCCGGAGAGCAGATAGAGGTGGAGCCGCTGACGTCGTACGTCGATGCCGGCGAGCCGGGCCGCTTCCGCGTTGCCGCCGACGGCGACCGTGCGCCGGCCGAAGGTGGTGCGGTTCAGCACCAGCCAGCCGATGAGGGTGACGACGGCGAAGACCAGGACGAGCGGGGGGACGCCGAGGACGTAGGAGTCGCGTTCGCCGAGCTTCAGGATGCCGTCCACGGTGACGATCTGGGTCCGGCCGTCGGTGATCTGGAGGGCCAGGCCGCGGGCCGAGGCGAGCATGGCGAGCGTCGCGATGAAGGGGACCAGCCCGCCGTACGCGACGAGCAGTCCGTTGACCAGGCCACAGCCGAGACCGACGAGCACCGCGGTGACGAGGATGCCCGTGAAGCCGTACTCCTGGGTCGCGACCGTGGTCGCCCAGACCGAGGAGAGCGCGACGATCGCGCCCACCGACAGATCGATGCCTCCGGAGGTGATGACGAACGTCATGCCGACGGTCACGACGCCGATCACCGAGGCCTGGGTGAGGACGAGTTGGAGGTTGCGGGTGTCGAGGAATTCGTCGGGTCGGGTGACGCCGCCGATGACGACGAGGACCGCGAGAACGCCGAGGAGCGAGAGCGTACGGACGTCGGCGTGGGCCACCACGGCTCGCCACGTGGGGACTTCACCCGTGGCGGGCACCTTGCCGGTGCCGTCCCGGGGCGGGGACACGAACTGCGTCATGACGCCGGACTCCCTTCACTGGCCACGGGGCCTCCTTCCAGCACGAGGTCGAGGACGCGGTGTTCGTCGAGTTCGCGGGCGGGCGCCGTGTGCACGACCCGCCCTTCGCGGAGCACCAGGACACGGTCGGCGAGCCCGAGCACCTCGGGGACCTCGCTGGAGACCAGCAGGACGGCCAGCCCCTCGTCGGCGAGCCGGCGGATCACCGCGTACAGCTCGGCGCGCGCCCCGACGTCGACACCGCGTGTCGGCTCGTCGAGGAGCAGGACACGGCAGCCGCGCAGCAGCCAGCGCGCCAGCACGGCCTTCTGCTGGTTGCCGCCGGACAGGGTCCTGACCGGGAGGCCCGGATCGTCGGGGCGCAGGGAGAGTTCGCGGGTGGCCGCCCGGGCCGCCCCGCGTTCGGCCCACCGGTCGATCCATCCCCCGTGCGCGTAGCGGGACATGGAGGAGAGGGAGACGTTGCGGGTGACCGACTCCAGCATCAGCAGGGCCTGCGCCTTGCGCTCCTCGGGGGCCAGTCCGAGTCCGGCGCGCACCGCGGCGCGTACGCTGCCGGTGCGCAGCGGCTTCCCGTCGACGCTGACCCGGCCTGTGGTGGGCCTGCGCGCTCCGTAGATCGTCTCCAGGATCTCGGAGCGGCCGGAGCCCACCAGTCCGGCCAGGCCGACGATTTCACCCGGGCGCACGTCGAGGTCGAGCGGGGCGAATTCCCCCTGGCGGGACAGCCCTTGGACCGACAGCACCGGTTCGCCCGGCGGCCGGGCTCGGGGCCGGTCCGGGAAGACGTACTCGACGCTGCGCCCCGTCATGAGTGCCACCACGTCGCGCGTCGGGGTCGACCTGGCGGGCAGTCCCCCCGCCACCGCGCGCCCGTCCTTCAGCACGGTGACGCGGTCGCCGATGCGGCGGATCTCCTCCAGGCGGTGCGAGATGTAGACGACGGCCACGCCGTCCGCGGTGAGATCGCCGACGATCCGGAAGAGGTTGCCGACCTCGTCGGGGTCGAGGGCGGCGGACGGCTCGTCCATGACGATGAGCCGTACGTCGTGGGAGAGCGCCCGCGCCATGGAGACGATCTGCCGCTGGGCGGCGGAGAGTTCACCGACGAGGCGGGCCGGGTCGATCTCGGGGTGTCCGAGCCGCTTGAGCAGCAGGGCGGTCGCCGTCCTGGCGGCCCTGCCCCTGACGACGAACCCCGCGGTGGTGGGTTCGTGTCCGAGGTGGACGTTCTCGGCGACCGACAGCCCCTCCACCAGGTCGAGTTCCTGGTAGATGGTGGCGACACCCAGGCGCATGGCGGCGATCGGGGACCTGAGGGTGACGGGCTCGCCGCGCCAGGCGATGGTGCCGGTGTCGGGCTGGTGGGCGCCGGAGAGGACCTTGATGAGCGTGGACTTCCCGGCGCCGTTCTGGCCGAGCAGGCAGTGCACCTCGCCGGCCTGGACGTCGAGGTCGACGCCGTCGAGGGCCCGGACTCCGGGGAACGACTTGGTGATGCCGGACATGGTGAGCAGCGGTGGTTCTGGTGCCATGACGGTTCCCTCGGACAGGCGTGCGGGCCGGTTGCCGGGCGGTGCGCGTACGGGCGGGGGTTCGGGTACGGAGCAGGGGATTTCGGGTACGGGGCGGGGATTTCGGGTACGGCGGAGCGCGACCCGGCGCCGTTGGTCCGATTTCCGGAGGTGGTCTACGCGGTCGAGAACAGGTGGTCGCTGATCAGCCGGGCCCCGCCGATGACTCCGGCGGCCGGGCCCAGTTCCCCGAGGACGATGGGCAGGTTGCCGGTCGCGAGGGGCAGCGACTGGCGGTAGACCTGGGTGCGGATGGCGGCGAGCAGGGTGTGGCCGAGCCCGGTCACCCCGCCGCCGATCACCACCAGGGCGGGATTGAAGAAGCTGACGAGCGCCGCGATGACCTGGCCGGTGCGGTTGCCGCCCTCGCGGATCAGATCGAGCGCGGTGGCGTCGCCCGCCGCGGCGGCCGCGGCCACGTCGACGGCGCTCAGCGTGCCGTTCGCCGCCAGTCGCGTGGCGAGTTCGGCCGAGCGGCCCTGCTGGGCCGCCTCGACGGCGTCGCGCGCGAGCGCGGCACCGCTGAAGTGGGCTTCCAGGCAGCCCCGGTTGCCGCAGGCACACGGACGCCCGTCGGGCACGGCCTGGATGTGCCCGATGTCGCCGGCGCTGCCCGTCGCACCACGGTGGACCTCTCCGCCGACGACGATGCCGCAGCCGATGCCGGTACCGATCTTGACGCAGAGGAAGTCGCCCACGGAGCGGGCGACACCCGCGTGCTGCTCCCCCATGGCCATCAGGTTCACGTCGTTGTCGACCATGACCGGACAGCCGAGTTCCTGGCTGAGTGCCTCGCGGACCGGGAAGCCGTCCCAGCCCGGCATGATCGGCGGGGCGACCGGAACACCCTCGGGGAAGCGGACGGGACCGGGAACGCCGATCCCCGCCCCGTCGAATCCCTCCGCGATCCCCGAAGCCCTCAACTTGGCCGCCATGGACAGCACTTGCTCGGACACGGCGACCGGGCCCTCGCGTACGTCCATGGGCTGGTTGATGTGTCCGAGGATCTCCAGCTCGGCGTTGGTGACGGCCACGTCGACCGAGGTGGCGCCGATGTCGACGCCCAGGAACCGCAGCGCCGGTGCGAGCCGGATGTTGTGGGAGCGGCGGCCGCCCCGCGAGGCGGCGAGTCCGTCGGCCACCACGAGGCCGGTCTCCAGCAGCCGGTCCACTTCGACGGCCAGCTTCGACCGGGAGAGGTCGATGTGATCGCCGAGCTGGGCACGGGAGTTGGGGCCGCCGTCACGCAACAGCCGTAGCAGCCGGGCCTGATGGGCGTTCGCGGGTCGCGCCGTCATACGTCTCACGAACCCCTCCCCGCCCCGGTCGGCACCCGCGTCGGCAGGTTCCGGCCACCGTCACCGGTCGTGCTTTCGAGGGGAACGTAGCAGTGGCTGCCGGGAGTGGGAAGAAGTCGTGCAGGGATTGCAGCACACTTTCTCCACTCGCAGGACAAAGAGAGATCGGAGGGCGAAGGACCCCGCCTCGCGGCGAGACAGCCGCATACGATCTCCGCAGACCATCTGTCGCGGGGGGACACATGAACAGGGCAGGGGACGGTCCGGGGCACACACCGGTGGCCGAGGCGGAGCGTTCGGCGGCACAGGGAACCACGCGGTCGGCGGGCGGGACCGCCCAGTCGGCGGGCGACGAGGCGGGGCGGCGCGTCAGTACGCTGGAGCTCTTCTTCGACCTCGTCTTCGTCTTCACCCTCACCCAGCTCACCGTGCTGCTCGCCGCCGATCTGTCGTTCGCGACGGCGGCCCGCGTCGCGCTGATCTTCGTGGTGCTGTTCTGGATGTACGGCGCGTACGCGTATCTCACCAACCAGGTTCCGCCCGACCGGCCTTCACGGCGGATCCTGCTGATGCTGGGCATGGGTGCGTTCCTGGTGTGCGCGCTGGCCATCCCGCGCGCCTTCGACGACGGCGGTGTGGTCTTCGGCCTGGGCTTCCTGGCCGTCGTCCTCGTACACAGCGCGCTCTACACCCGCAGCCACGGCCGTGATGTCGTCTGGTACGCGGTGCCGAACGCGCTCGCCGCGCTGGCCGTCACGGCGGCGGGGCTGTTCGACGGCCCGCGCGCCGACGGTCTGTGGCTGCTGGCTCTGGTCCTGCAGTTCGTCACACCGTTCCTCGCCGAACACGGGGCCAGGCGCCGGGGCGGGCGTGACGCCGTGGTGCTGCGCACGCAGTTGGGGGCGCTCGACCCGGCCCACTTCGTCGAGCGGCACGGGCTGCTGCTCATCGTCGCGTTCGGCGAGTCCGTCATCGCGATCGGCATCGGGATCGGGAGCCGGCCGCTCACCGTGGATCTGTTCGTCGGTGCCTTCCTCGCGCTCGCGCTGGCCGGTGCCCTGTGGTGGACGTACTTCGTACGCGACGAACACGCGGCGGAGGCCGTGTTCACGGCGACACCGCCGGACCGTCGCTGGCGCCTGGCGATGAACGCGTACTACTACGCCTTCCTTCCCATGCTGCTCGGCATCGCCTACTGCGCGGCCGGTGTGAAGAAGACGCTCGGCCATCTCACCGAGCAGTCCGCCACCGGGCCCGCGCTGACGCTCGCGGGCGGGGTCGCGCTGTTCCTCGCCGGGGACGTGGCGTTCCGTTCGGTGCTGCGGCTGTGGCCGGTGACGTTCCGCGCGGTCGCGGTACCCGTCGCGGCGGCCACGGCGCTGCTCGGCATCCGGTTCTCGGCGGTCGTCGAACTGCTGGCGCTGGTGGGGGTGCTGGTGGTGATGCTCGGCGCGGAGGCCCGCTGGTCGCCCTCAGGCACCGGCCCCCGCACGGTGACGGCGCCCGCCGCCTGACGGTGGGAGACGGCATCCACCGACCGACCGGCGGAGCTGGCGGCGGCCGCGGGCCGGCTACTTCTCGCGGTCGTGGTACATCTGCCGCGTGTGCTCCGTGTGCGCCCGCATGACCGCGGTGGCCCGCTGTCCGTCGCGCTCCGCCATCGCGGCGATCAGTTCGCGGTGTTCGGTCCAGGACTGCCGCCCGCGCTGCCGGGCCACGGGTGTGTAGTACCAGCGGACCCGGCGGTCGACCTGCGCGGCGAGCTCGGCGAGGACGGTGTTGCCGGCGAGTTCCATGACCTTGGCGTGCAGCCGCGCGTTCGTCGCGACCGCGGCGTCGACGTCGTCCTCGGCGACCGCCCGTTCGCCCTCGGTGCACAGGTCTTCGAGCGCGCTGATGGCGGCGGGATCCGCGTTGGCGGCGGCGAGCCGGGCCGCCTCGGCCTCCAGGAGCGTACGGACCGTGAGGAGCTGGTCGGCCTCCGCCTCGGTCGGCTCGTGCACGAACGCGCCCTGGGCGGGCCGCAGATCGACCCAGCCCTCGGTGCTCAGCCGCTGCAGAGCCTCCCGCACCGGCTGCCGGGAGACTCCGAGATGACCGGCGAGTTCGCTCTCGACCAGGTGCTGGCCCGGCTGCAGGGCGCGGGTGGTGATGAGTTCGAGCAGCGCCTCGTAGACGCGGTCACGGAGCGGGCCGGGCCGCTCGAGCCTGGGTACCGCTCCCTGAGGCAGGCCTGTCGACAACATCACGGTCCCTCCCTGGGCAGCGTCGTCGCCGCGATAGGAAAGTCGATTATCAATTGTCTTTCGCCTACAGTCTACGGCGCACAAACCCGTCACAGGCATGGGAGTCGGGCTTGTCACACCCGGGGAAGCGGGGGGGCCGCACGGACGACTCGGGTCGCCTCACGGGCAGCGGACGACCTGCCCCGCGTAGGAGAGGTTGCCGCCGAAGCCGAACAGCAGGACCGGGGCGCCGGTGGGGATCTCCCCGCGCTCGACGAGCTTGGAGAAGGCAAGCGGGATGCTCGCGGCGGAGGTGTTCCCGGAGTCGACGACATCGCGCGCGACGACGGCGTTGACCGCGCCGATCTTCAGGGCGAGCGGCTCGATGATGCGCAGGTTGGCCTGGTGCAGGACGACCCCGGCGAGATCCTCGGGCACGAGGCCGGCCCGCTCGCAGGCCTTGCGGGCGAGCGGCGGGAGCTGTGTGGTGGCCCAGCGGTAGACGCTCTGCCCCTCCTGCGCGAACCGCGAGGGGGTGCCCTCGATGCGTACCGCGTGCCCCATCTCGGGCACCGAACCCCAGAGCACCGGCCCGATGCCGGGCTCCTCGCCCTCGGGACAGGCCTCGACCACGGCGGCCCCCGCGCCGTCCCCGACGAGGACGCACGTGGTGCGGTCGGTCCAGTCAGCCACGTCGGTCATCTTGTCGGCGCCGATGACGAGCGCCCGGGTCGCCGCACCGGCGCGCACGGCGTGGTCGGCGGTGGCGAGGGCGTGGGTGAACCCGGCGCAGACCACGTTGACGTCCATCGCGGCCGGCGAGGGGATACCGAGGCGGGCGGCGACGCGCGCGGCCATGTTCGGGGAGCGGTCGACGGCCGTGGAGGTGGCGACGAGGACGAGGTCGATGTCGCCGGGCGCCAGACCGGCGGAGGCGAGCGCCTTGGCGGCGGCGTGCGCGGCCAGCTCGTCGACCGGTTCGTCGGGCCCGGCGACATGGCGGGTCCGGATGCCGACACGGCTCCGGATCCACTCGTCACTGGTGTCGACCATGCCCGCCAGGTCCTCGTTGGTGATGACCTTGGCGGGCTGATAGTGACCGACGGCGGCGATCCGTGTGCCGTTCATGAGTGGTCCCCCTCGTGCTTCGTGTGCGGGATCCACCAGTCTGATCAATGACTCACGAGTACGGCGGCAGGTGAAGCCACAGGATTGCGGCGCCAGGCTTGTCGGCTTCTGTCAGACCTTGGGATGTCCGAACAACTACCCCGAGAACAGTTGGGTGGCCTTCTGTACGAGCTCGTAGACGCCGTAGCACAGGGGCGCGCCCACCCACAGCCAGGCGAAGGCGGTCAGGGCCCGCCGGTCAGGCGGACTCGGGCTGCTGTCGTGCGACATCGGCGGCCTCCCTCGGTGCGGGGATGTGATGGCGGGCGTCCACGGGGCGTACGAGCTCGTTGGCGACGAAGCCGACGGCGAGCAGCCCGATCATGATCAGGAACGACATTCCGTACAGGGACGATCCGTGTCTGCCCGCCGCCTCCTGGTGGTCGGCGATCCGGTTGACGATCAGCGGTCCGAGGACCCCGGCGGTGGACCAGGCGGTGAGCAGCCTGCCGTGGATGGCGCCGACCTGGTAGGCGCCGAACAGGTCCTTCAGGTACGCGGGGACCGTGGCGAAGCCTCCGCCGTAGAAGGAGAGGATCACCAGCGCGCTCAGGATGAACAGCGGTTTCGAGGAGTCTCCGAGCCAGGCGATGAGCGCGTACATCAGGGCGCCGACCCCGAGGTAGACCCGGTAGATGTTCTTGCGTCCGATCAGGTCGGAGGTCGAGGACCAGCCGATCCGGCCGGCCATGTTGGCGGCGGAGAGCAGGGCGACGAACCCGGCGGCGGCGGAGACGGTGACCGGGGTGGAGGTGTCCGCGAAGAAGTCCGTGATCATCGGGGCGGCCTTCTCCAGGATGCCGATGCCGGCGGTGACGTTCATGCACAGGACGACCCACAGGCACCAGAACTGCGGGGTGCGGACGGCGTTGCGGGCCGAGACCTGGACTCCGTCGAGCGCGCTCGGAGCGGATGGGGACGGCTTCTCGCCGCGCGGCACGCGCACCAGCAGCACGCCGAGGCTCATGAACACGGCATACGTCAGCCCGTGGACGAGGAAGGCGACCGCGATCCCGGAGGAGTCGGAGCCGAACGACTTCAGCATCTGGGCGGACCAGGGCGAGGCGATCAGCGCGCCGCCGCCGAAGCCCATGATCGCGATGCCGGTGGCCATGCCGGGCCTGTCCGGGAACCACTTGATCAGGGTGGAGACGGGTGAGATGTAGCCGATGCCGAGGCCGGTGCCGCCGACGAAGCCGTAGCCGAGGACGATCAGCCAGTACTGCTCGGTGGCCGCGCCGAGCGCGGAGATGAGGAAACCGGAGGAGAAGCAGACGAGGGCGACGGTCATGGCCCAGCGCGGACCGTTGCGCTCGACGAGGGTGCCGCCGAACGCGGCCGACAGGCCGAGCATCACGATGGCGAGCTGGAAGGGCAGGGCGCTCTGGGTTCCGCTGAGACCGAGCGCGGATTCGAGCGGCGGTTTGAAGACGCTCCAGGCGTAGGCCTGGCCGATGGAGAGATGGACCGACAGGGCGGCCGGCGGGACGAGCCAGCGGCTCCAACCGGGGGGTGCGACAGGAGGGCTCATGATCCGGGACGATAGAAAGCGGTCGCCCGGCTGTGAAGCGGCCTGACCAAAACCCGTCGACCGTATGCGATGAGCGGTATCCCTGACGCGACGAACGGTCACCCGACCGGGCGCCGGCGGCCACCCGGGCCCGTCCGGCGGCGGCCACCCCACCGGTCCGCCCGTACCACCCACCGGTCCGTCCCTACCGCCCACCGGTCCGCCCGTACCGCCTCGCAGCCCGGCCGCATCACCCCGGCGTTCCGCCCGCCTCACCGGCCCACCCGCGCCACCCCGGCTGCCCGCCCGCCTCGCCCTGGCCGCTCAGCCCGCGGCGGCGGCCACGGCGGCGCCGGGTCCGGTCCGGTGCGGACCCTTGTCACCCCTCATTCCATCCTGTAGACAATATTTCGTCGACAGAGTTCGGCAGTTCCTCGGTACCCTCGACCGAACGGAGCGCCACACCGTGAGAGTCGCAGTTCTCGGCGCCGGTGCGATCGGCGCCTACGTCGGCGCCGCTCTGCACCGCGCGGGCGCCGACGTGCATCTCGTCGCCCGTGGACCGCATCTCGCGGCCATGAGGCAGCACGGCGTCCAAGTCCTCAGTCCACGCGGTGACTTCACCGCGCACGCCCACGCCACCGACGACCCGGCCGAGATCGGTCCGGTCGACTACGTCTTCCTCGGCCTGAAGGCCAACTCGTACGCGGCGTGCGGGCCGCTGATCGAGCCCCTGCTGCACGACACCACGGCGGTCGTCGCCGCCCAGAACGGCATTCCCTGGTGGTACTTCCACCGGCACGGCGGACCCCACGACGGCCACCGGGTGGAGAGCGTGGACCCGGGCGGCGCGGTCAGCGCGGTGCTGGCCCCGGAGCGGGCCGTCGGGTGCGTCGTGTACGCCGCGACCGAACTGGAGGGACCGGGCGTCGTCCGCCACCTCGAAGGCACCCGGTTCTCCCTCGGGGAACCGGACCGCTCCGTCTCGGCGCGCTGCCGGTCGTTCAGCGACGCCATGCGGGAGGGCGGGCTGAAATGCCCGGTCGAACCGGACCTGCGCAACGACATCTGGCTCAAGCTGCTCGGCAACATCTCCTTCAACCCGATCAGCGCGCTGGCCCGCGCCACGATGCGGCAGATGTGCCTGCACGGCGGGACACGCAGGGTCATCGAGATCATGATGACCGAGACGCTGACCGTCGCCCGGGCGCTCGGCTGCGAGGTGGGCGTGTCCATCGAGCGGCGCCTCGCGGGTGCCGAGCGGGTCGGCGACCACCGCACCTCCACGCTCCAGGACCTGGAACGCGGCAAGCCGCTGGAACTCGACGTGCTGCTCGCGGCCGTCGTGGAACTGGCGGAGATCACCGGGGTGCCGGTCCCGACCCTGCGCACCGTGCACGCCATCTCGGATCTGCTCGCGCTACGGTGCGCGGCATGAGCGCGGAGCGGGCCGCCCGCCCGGCGAGGCGCCCCCCGGCCCGCTCCGCGGGTGCAGGACAATGAGAACGTGAAGGTCGCCCGTACGGCACGCCCCCGGACGACCCGAACGCCAACCGGCGATCGCGACAGCCGATCCGGCCGGCCGCACGTACGGAAGCGGGACTGATCAGGACATGGGACGAGTCACGGAACGACGCAAGGTGATCCGCGTCCGGAACGGAGCCGTGAGCTCCCGCCCGGACACGCTCGTCGCGGAGGAGCCGCTGGAGATCCGGCTCAACGGAAAGCCCCTGGCGATCACCATGCGCACTCCGGGCGACGACTTCGCGCTGGCCGCGGGCTTCCTGGTGAGCGAAGGGGTGCTGGGCCGGGCCGACGAGCTCCAGAACATCGTGTACTGCGCGGGAGCCACGGAGGACGGCTCCAACACGTACAACGTCGTCGACGTGCGGACGGCACCCGGTGTCGTCGTCCCCGACATCACCCTCGAACGCAATGTGTACACGACGTCCTCGTGCGGCCTGTGCGGCAAGGCGAGCCTGGACGCGGTCCGTACGACAGCCCGCTGGACCATCGACGACACGGCGGGCGGCACGACTCCCCCGGTGCGGCTGGAGCCCGACCTGCTCGCGAGCCTCCCCGACCGGCTGCGCGCGGCCCAGCGGGTCTTCGACCGGACCGGGGGCCTGCACGCGGCGGCGCTGTTCACCGAGGACGGCGAGCTGGTCGACATCCGCGAGGACGTGGGCCGGCACAACGCGGTCGACAAGCTGGTCGGCCGCGCCCTGCAGAACGGCACGCTCCCGCTTACCCGGACGGTCCTGCTGGTCTCCGGCCGGGCGTCCTTCGAGCTGGCGCAGAAGGCGGTGATGGCGGGTATCCCGATGCTGGCGGCCGTCTCCGCTCCGTCGTCCCTGGCCGTCGACCTGGCGGCGGAGACCGGCCTGACGCTGATCGGCTTCCTGCGCGGCGCCAACATGAACGTGTACGCGGGCGAGCACCGCGTCGCCCTGCGGGCCACGGCCGGCCAGGGCTGACCCCGGCTCCCCGCGGCACGGCGGCGGGGTCCCGAACGGCGGGGAGCGCCCCCTGCGCCGGAGGGGCCCCGCCTCGGCCCGGACCACCGCCACCGCCACCGCCACCGCCACCGCCGTACGCGACGGGTTTCACCCGCGCCCGGGGTTCACCGGACCGAGAAGCGCACCTCACCGGCGGTCACGACCGTGCCGAGGCGCGGGAAGTCCAGACGGACGGAGGCGTCGTGTTCGGAGGCGGTGAACGCGGCCATCGCGTCCTCGACGAAGACCAGGTCGTAGCCGAGGTCTCCGGCGGCACGAGCGGTCGACTCGACCCCGAGGTTGGTGGCGATTCCGCCGAACACCAGGGTGGAGACGCCGTGTTCACGCAGACGCTCGTCGAGGCCGGTGCCCTGGAACCCGCCGATGGTCCGCTTCACGATCTCCAGGTCACCCTCCGCGACGAGTCCGGCGACCAGTCCGCTCCCGGGCGGCTGCTCCGCGACTCCGGACCGCTCGACCCGGATGAGCACGACGAGCGCGCCCGCCTTCCGGAAGGTTTCCGCCAACTCCTCGGCGGTGGCGAGAACTTCGGTCCCCTTGTGCGGCTCCAGGGGCAACGCCACGATGCGCTCCATCAGATCGACGAGCACGAGTGCGGTGCGCGCCGGGTCGAGGGCGAGGCGGGGTTCGGTTTCGGGTGCGGTCATGACGGAACGTTAGCCCGCATCAGCCGTCCGTACCGGAAATCCGGGTCGACAAGCCCGTGAACTACTCCTCGCCGAGCGGACGCGCAGGCACGCAAATTCTGGCGCGAACACGACCGGTACCCGCTCCTTGTGGGGTGCGTGAGGGCCCAAGTAGCCTCTGCGGCGCGAACGTTGGACGTGGGATGTCCGGAGAATCCAGATTGCCCAGCCGTCGTACGAAGGGCAGGTCGCACCATGCCGTCACGCCTCGCCACCCGTCTGAGATCCGTCCTCGCAGCCCTCCCCGGACGCCGCTCCCGTACGCGTCCCCGCCCCGCCCCCTCCGCCCGGCCGGGCCCCGGCCCGCGTAGCCGCACCCGCACCCGCACCGGCCCCTCCTTGGGCGCCGGGTCCGGACCCCGTTCCCGGGCCCGCCTCACAGCCGCCCTGACCTCCGCCTTCAGCATCGCCGCACTGGTCGTGCTCCCGGGCACGGCGCGGGCCGAACCAGCCGCCGCCGGAGGCGAGTTCGAGCAGCAGGTGCTGTTCAAGGCCTCCCAGGACCCGGGCTACGCCTGCTTCCGTATCCCCGCGGTCGTCCGGACGACCGCGGGAACGCTGCTGGCGTTCGCCGAGGGACGCATCCTGAACTGCGGGGACGCGGCCGACATCGACATCGTCGTGAAGCGCTCCACCGACGGCGGCCGTACCTGGAGCCCGCTCCAGGTCGTCAACGAAGGGAACGGGGACACCCACGGCAACCCCACACCGATCGTGGACCGCGAGACCGGCCGGATCGTGCTGGCGGAGACCTACAACACGGGCCGTACGGACAGCGCGAGCTGCTCGGTGCCCTGCGACCGCACCCCGCATCTCCAGTACAGCGACGACGACGGTCTGAGCTGGTCGCAGCCGCGCGATCTCAGCTCCGAGATCCTGCCCGCGAACTGGAACTCCTGGTACGCCACCGGTCCGGTGCACGGCGTCCAGCTCACCCGCGGCCGGCACGCGGGACGGCTCGTGTTCGCCGTCAACACGGAGACCTGGGACGGCGGACGGGTCACCGCCAACAACGCCGCCCTCATCACCAGCGACGACGGCGGCGACCACTGGGACATCGGGGCGAGCGACACCTGGCCGATCGCCGCCGACGGCACCTTCCGGCAGAAGCCGTCCGAGATGACCCTCACCGAGCGCACCGACGGTTCGCTCCTGATCAGCGGCCGCGAGCAGGACGGGACCGACCTCGGCCACCGTACCCAGGCGGTCAGCCGGGACGGCGGCGACAGCTTCGTGTCCCCCTTCCGTGACGTCCCCGACCTGTACGCGCCCCAGGTGCAGGGCTCGACGCTGCGCTTCGGGGACCGGATCCTGCTCTCCTGCCCCGCCGACCCGGACCGCCGCCGCACCATGGCGATCCGCTCCTCCTACGACGGCGGACGCACCTGGGACAGCGTGGACCGCGGGACGGTCGTCACCACCGACTGGTCCGGCTACTCCGACCTGGTGGGTATCGACGGCGACACCGTGGGCCTGATGTACGAGGGCGGCGCGGTCGACGCGCGCGACGAGATCCGCTTCGCCCGCTTCACCGAGGACTGGCTCCGGCCGCGCCGGGGCCCCGACCCGACGACGGCCGACCTCGCTCCGCTCACCCGGCGGGCGGCGGTGCTCGGCGGCGCGAGCGAGACCGCCGGCGTGCTCGGGGGCGGGCTGGAGTTCGACGGCACCGACGACGCCGTACGACTGCCGTATCAGGACCGGCTGCCGCTGGGGACGAAGGACTTCACCGCGTCCCTGTGGTTCCGCTACACGGCCACCAGCGGTGAACAGCCCCTGCTGTGGATGGGCGGGATCGGTACGAGCCAGCCCCAGGTGTGGCTGCGCGGGGAGCCCGCGTCCGGCCGGATCACCGGACTCGTCACGACCAGGAACGGCGCGTCGCCCCCGGCCACGGCTTTCGTCCGCACCGCGGGCGCCTTCAACGACGGCGGGTGGCACCATCTGGCGCTGCGCCGCGGCGGGGGACGGCTCAGCCTGTTCATCGACGGGACGACCGTCAGTACGGCGGACGTGCCCGGATCGGTGAGCCGGAACTCGCCGTTCGGCGTGCACATCGGCCAACGGATGGACAGCCGGGCCTACTTCACCGGGGCGATCGACGAGGTGCGGGTCTACGAACGCGTGTTGAGCGATGAGGAACTGTCGGCGCCGCCCTCGCGGAAGGTGACCCTGGACACCGTCCTGTGGCTCCCCCTGGACCGGGTGAGCGGGGACCACTAGGGCCCCTGCCACTCAGCTCCTGCCCACCCGCCGTCGGACGGGCTTAGCGTCCCGTCGTCGCGACCGGGGAGCGCAGGGACCCTGAGGAGCGGGCCGAGCCGGTGGCGCGGCCCGCTCCTCCTGCCGTGCCTCCGGTGCCCGTCGCTCCCCCGGTACCGGACGGCTCGTCCGGGCCGGGCCGGGCGCTCACCTCGGGATCCCGGGCCCGGCGTTTGGCGATCACCGCGCACACCATGAGCTGCATCTGGTGGAAGAGCATCAGCGGGAGCACGGCGAGAGAGGCGTGGGCGCCGAACAGGACGCCGGCCATGGGCAGCCCCGAGGCCAGCGACTTCTTGGACCCGGCGAACTGGATGGCGATCCGGTCCTCCCGGTTGAAACGCAGGGCCTTCGCGCCGTACCAGGTCAGGAGGAGCATGACGCCGAGCATCAGCGCCTCGACGACGAGGAGCCCCGCCAGCCGGGCGGCGCTGACCTGGCTCCAGATGCCCTGCACCATGCCCTCGCTGAACGCGGTGTAGACGACGAGCAGGATCGAGCCGCGGTCGACGTAGCCGAGGACCTTCTTGTGGCGGGTGATGAAGGCGCCGGTCCAGGGGCGCAGCAGTTGTCCGGCCAGGAACGGCACCAGCAGTTGCAGCACGATCCTGACGACCGAGTCCGTGGAGAAGCCGCCGCCGCTGTTGCCGAGGAGGAGGGCGGCGAGCAGCGGGGTGATGACGATGCCCGCGAGCGACGAGAAGGAGCCCGCGCAGATGGCGGCGGGCACGTTGCCGCGGGCGATCGAGGTGAAGGCGATGGAGGACTGGATGGTCGAGGGGACGAGCGTGAGGAAGAGGAGACCGGTGTAGAGGTCGTGCGTCAGGAACACCGGTTCCAGGCCGCGGGCGGCGAGGCCGAGCAGCGGGAACGCCACGAAGGTGCAGATCAGGACCGTACCGTGCAGCCGCCAGTGTTTGAGTCCGTCCAGCGCCTCACGGGTGGACAGGCGTGCGCCGTACAGGAAGAAGAGGAAGGCGATGGCCGCCGTGGACGCGCCCGAGGCGACATCCGCCGCCCGGCCGCTCGCCGGGAACAGGGCGGCGAGACCGACGGTCCCGAGCAGCAGCAGGATGTAGGGGTCGACCGGCATCCAGCTCGGCCACTTCAGGCGTTTCACGGTGCTCCACTGCTCGGTTGCTCGGTTCGGTGCGGGTGATCGTCATCGGCGGATCGTGCCCTCTCCATCGTCCCCTTCCGGGGCGCGATCGGGAATCCGTCATGCCGCTCTGACTGTCATCACGTATCGCGATAACGTGGAACCGTGTACGACCCTTCCCAGCTGCGTACGTTCCTGGCGGTGGCCCAGACGCTGAGCTTCACCCAGGCCGCCAGGCGGCTGGGGGTGCGCCAGTCCACGGTCAGCCAGCACGTGCGCCGCTTGGAGGACGCCGCCGGACGGCAGTTCTTCTCCCGCGACACCCACTCCGTCGAGCTCACCGAGGACGGTGAGGCGATGCTCGGGTTCGCGCGGCGGATCCTGGAGGTGCAGGAACAGGCGACGGCGTTCTTCGCCGGGACCCGGCTGCGGGGCCGGCTGCGCTTCGGCGCGTCCGAGGACTTCGTACTCACCCGGCTTCCGGAGATCCTGGAGGGGTTCAGGACCGACCACCCCGAGGTGGACCTGGAGCTGACGGTCGAGCTGTCCGGCACGCTCCACGAACAGCTCGCCGCCGGGCATCTCGATCTGGTGCTGGCGAAGCGGCGGCCCGAGGACCCGCGCGGCGAGCTCGTCTGGCACGACCGTCTCGTGTGGATCGGCGCCCAGCGGCTCCGGCTCGACCCGGACCGCCCGGTCCCGCTGATCGTCTACCCGCCCCCGGGCATCACCCGGGCGCTCGCCCTCGAAGCGCTGGAGCGCCAGGGCCGGCCGTGGCGCGTCGCCTGCACCAGCGGCAGCCTCAACGGCCTCATCGCGGCGGCCCGCGCGGGCCTCGGCGTGATGGCCCACTCGCGGGGGCTGGTGCCGCCCGGCCTGGTCCGGGTGCCGGAGCGGGCGGGACTCCCGGAGCTCGGCGAGGTCGACTTCGTCCTGGTGCACGGCCGGCGGCGGCCGTCCGCGCAGGACGCCGCGGACGCGCTCGCCACGGCGATCCTCGCGGGCGGGGACCGGCTGCATCGGGGGCGGCGCCACTAGAAGCACGGGTTGCCCGGTCCCGCGCGGCCGGGCGGGCTCCGCCGCCGAGCGGGCACTGGCGCCGGCGTGCGGCGGACGGCGGAACCGCTCGTGCGGCGGGCGGCGGGGCCGAGCGTGCGGCGGGGCCTGTACGTGCCCCGCCCCCGGGAGCCGGATCGCCCGGTCCCGGAGGTCGGATCACCCCGTTCCGACGGCCCGGATCACCCGGTCCCGGCGGCCCCGATCACTCGATCCCGGCGCCCGACAGCCCGGAATCGAACATTCCGAATCGACGCTCCGTGACGTCGGATCCCCGTTCCCGGACGTAGCGATTCCGTGGAGATTACGGACTCGAAACCTACGGAACCGTAAGGGATTCTGTCCGACCCTTCCCCTTGTGCGGCATTTCCGTGGCTGACCTGTGCGGACGCCGTACCCGTCGGCGGTTCGAGCCCCCTCCCGTCCGCTCGCGTGGTGGGGTAGCTTTCACGGCGCTGTGCGGAGGCCACGAGGAGCGGTATTGCGCGAGTTCACCAACCCCCCGTTGGCGTCGGCGCCGCCGGTGGGCGGCCTGGCCGACGCCGTGTTCGAGTATGCCCAGGTGGACCCGCTCCACGTCGCCCTCGGCCGCAAGGACGAGCAGGGACAGTGGCGCGACGTCACCTCGGCCGAGTTCCGGGACGAGGTCCTGGCGCTGGCCAAGGGCATGCTGTCCCAGGGCATCCGCTTCGGCGACCGGGTCGCCATCATGTGCCGCACCCGCTACGAGTGGACCCTCTTCGACTTCGCCCTGTGGACGATCGGCGCCCAGGTCGTGCCCATCTACCCCACCTCCTCGGCCGAGCAGGTCTTCTGGATGCTGCACGACGCGCAGGTGTCGGCGGTCATGGTGGAGCACGAGGACCACGCGATGACCATCGCCACGGTCGTCGACCGGCTGCCCCAGCTGCACAAGCTGTGGCAGCTCGACGTGGGCGCGGTGCACGAGCTGTACGAGGCGGGCGCGCACATCGACGACGAGGTGGTCCACCGGCACCGCCGCGCGGTCACCCCCGAATCCATCGCGACGATCATCTACACCTCCGGCACGACGGGCCGCCCCAAGGGCTGTGTCATCTCGCACGCGAACTTCATGTTCGAGGCGGACACCGTCATCGAGCGCTGGGAACCCGTGTTCCACTCCAAGCGCGGCGACGAGGCGACCACCCTGCTGTTCCTGCCGCTCGCGCACGTCTTCGGGCGGATGGTGCAGATCGCCGCGTTCCGCGGGCGGGTCAAGTTCGGGCACCAGCCCCAGCTCAACGCGTCCGCGCTGCTGCCGGACCTCGCCGCCTTCCGGCCCACCTTCTTCCTGGCCGTGCCGTACATCTTCGAGAAGGTCTTCAACGCCGCGCGCCGCAAGGCCGAGAAGGAGGGCAGGTCCGCTCCCTTCGAGAAGGCCGTGGACATCGCCGTGCGCTACGCCGACGCCGTCGAGTCCAAGGCGTGGGGCACCGGTCCGGGCCCCTCGGCGAGCCTGCGCATGCAGCACCAGGTCTTCGACAAGCTCGTCTACTCCAAGGTGCGGGCCGCGATGGGCGGCCGGGTCAGGCACGCCATGTCGGGCGGTTCGGCGATGGACCGGCGGCTCGGGCTGTTCTTCGCGGGCGCCGGTGTCACCATCTACGAGGGGTACGGGCTCACCGAGTCCACGGCCGCCGCCACCGCCAACCCGCCCGAGCTCACCCGGTTCGGCACCGTCGGGCAGGCGATCCCCGGCACGACCGTGCACATCGCGGACGACGGCGAGATCTGGCTGAACGGCGGCAACGTGTTCCAGGGCTACCTGAACAACGACAAGGCCACCGACGCCACCCTGCACGACGGCTGGCTGGCCACCGGCGATCTCGGGTCCCTGGACGAGGACGGCTACCTCACGATCACCGGCCGCAAGAAGGAGATCCTGGTGACCTCCGGCGGCAAGAGCGTCTCGCCGGGCGTGCTGGAGGAGCGGGTGCGGGACCATCCGCTGGTCGCGCAGTGCATAGTGGTCGGAAACGACCGGCCCTACATCGCCGCGCTCGTCACCCTCGACTCCGAGGCCGTCGAGCACTGGCTCCACATGCGCGGCAAGCCTCCGCTGTCCGCCGGCGATCTGGTGCGCGACCCGGATCTGGAGACCGAGGTGCGGCGCGCCGTGGTCGCCGCCAACACGCTGGTCTCGCAGGCCGAGTCGATCCGCACGTTCCGGATACTGGCCAACCAGTTCACCGAGGAACACGGCCTGCTGACGCCGTCCCTGAAGCTGAAGCGCAAAGCGATCGAGAAGGCGTACACGGCCGAGGTCGAGGCGCTCTACCGGACGTGACCCCGGGTGGACCGCGGGGCGGGCGCGCGGAGACCCGCATCGGTCTCCGGCGCAAGCGTCGGCATGATTGATCGGACTATTTCAGCCAATCTTCGATTCTCCGTGCCCGGAGCCCGGTCAGGAATGCATCACGGCCCGTGATCGTTGACGATACGAACACCACCCGACGACTGAAGGATCGAGAGCTCGTGAGCAAGGTCCCCCCGATCATCCTGAACAACGGCGTCGAGATGCCGCAGCTGGGCTTCGGTGTCTGGCAGGTGCCGGACGACGA
The DNA here is from genome assembly GCF_036139655.1 of Streptomyces sp. NBC_00328. NCBI lineage: Bacteria > Bacillati > Actinomycetota > Actinomycetes > Kitasatosporales > Streptomycetaceae > Streptomyces > Streptomyces sp. NBC_00328. The sequence goes on along the minus strand of NZ_CP108013.1, from coordinate 7,915,865 downwards.
GGCGGAGCGGGCGGTCGCCACCGCACTGGAGTCCGGGTACCGCAGCATCGACACTGCGGCGATCTACGGCAACGAAGAGGGCACCGGCAAGGCCGTCAACGCCTCCGGCATCGCCCGCGAGGAGCTCTTCGTCACCACCAAGCTCTGGAACAGCGACCAGGGTTACGACTCCGCCCTGCGCGCCTTCGACACCTCGCTGGACAAGCTCGGCCTGGACTACGTCGACCTGTATCTGATCCACTGGCCGACGCCGTCCAAGGGCAGTTACGTCGACACGTTCAAGGCCTTCGAGAAGATCTACGCCGACGGCCGCGCCAAGGCCATCGGCACCTCGAACTTCCTGCCGGAGCACCTGGCCAAGCTGATCGAGGAGACGTCCGTCATCCCGGCCGTCAACCAGATCGAGCTGCACCCGCACCTCCAGCAGCGCGCGGCCCGCGAGTTCCACGCCGAGCAGGGCATCGCGACCGAGGCCTGGTCGCCGCTCGGCCAGGGCAAGGGCCTCCTGGAGGTCCCGGCGATCGTCGCCATCGCCCAGAAGCACGGCCGCACCCCGGCCCAGATCGTCCTGCGCTGGCACCTCCAGCTCGGCAACGTCGTGATTCCGAAGTCCGTGACGCCGTCCCGGATCAAGGAGAACATCGACGTCTTCGGCTTCTCCCTGGACACCGAGGACATCGCGGCGATCTCGGCCTTGAACGAGGACCGCCGGCTGGGTCCCGACCCGGCCACGTTCGACATCGGCTGACCGGCCCGCCCGCTTCGGAGCCGGCCGGCCGGCCCGACCGGCAGCACGCCGTCGGCCCGGATGCTCACCGCATCCGGGCCGGCGGCTTTTTCGTGCCCTTGGACCGGACCAATCCGGGGACAGGCCTTGACGCGGTCATGCAAGCGGGGCCACTTTGTACGGCAACCCGGTAAGGAAAGTTTCCTAACAGAAGGGTCCCCCACAGTGCGCACTCGAACACTGACCCTGTCCGCGGCCGTCGGAGCGGCGCTGCTCGCCGTCGCCGCGCTCCCGACGAGCGCCTCCGGAACCGCCAACCCCCGCTCGGCGCAGGAGGGTTCGGTCAGCGCGGCCGCTCTCCTCGCCAAGGTGACGTCCTGCTCGCAGATATCGAGCGGCAAGTACAGGACCGACGAGGAGACTTCGGCCACCGTCCCCGTCTGCGGCAAGAACGGCGCCGTGTTCTGGAAGGCCGACATGGACATCGACTGCGACGGCCAGGTCACCGCCAAGTGCAACGGCTCCACCGACCCCTGGTTCCAGGACGACACCGCGTTCCACCAGTCCAACGGCCAGGCGCTGCGCGCCGACTCGCTGCCCTACGTCGTCGTGCCCAGCACCAGCAGCATCTGGAAGTACACGAGTTCGGGCATCAAGGGTGGCGGCGTGGTCGCCGTGATCTACAACGGCAAGGTGGAGTACGCGGTGGTCGGCGACACCGGACCGACGCAGATCATCGGTGAGGCGTCGTACGCCACCGCGAGCGCGCTCGGTATCGACCCCGACCCGGAGACGGGCGGGACCGACTCGGGCGTGACGTACATCCTGTTCAAGAACTCGCAGGTGTCCCCCATCGAGAGCCACAGCGCGGCCGTGTCGCTCGGGGACTCGCTGGCCAGGCAGTTCCTGCAGAACAACTGAGGACCTGCCCGGTGGGGTGCGCGGCACCCCACCGGGCACGGCTCAGACGGGCTGGCCGATCGGGCGGACGACGACCGTGTTCACGTCGACGCCCGCCGGCTGCCCGACCGCCCACACGATCGAGTCGGCGAGCTGCTCCGCCGTCAGCAGCTGCCCCGGCGGCAGGCTGCCGTAGCTGTCCCAGAACGGGGTCTCCACGCGGCCGGGCGAGACCAGCGTCACGCCCACGCCGTACTCGGTGACCTGGCGCCTGGTGTTCTCGGCGAGCCCGGTCACCGCCCACTTGGTCGCGCCGTAGATGTTGCCGGGCGTGTTCACGTGCCCGGCGACACTGCCGATCAGGACGATGCGGCCGCGGGACTCCTTCAGCGCGTCGATGGACGCCCTGATGAGCAGCGCGGGCCCCAGCACATTGGTCAGCACCATCTCGGACCAGCCGGCGGGGTCGCCCTCGGCGACCGTGTCATGGGTGGCGAAACCGGCGTTGGCGACGACCGTGTCGATCCGCCCGAACTCCTTGAGCGTCGTCTCGACCGCGGCCCTCACCTGGTCGTACTCCGCCGCGTGCCCGACGATCGTCAACAGCCCTTCGGGGCGGTCGAGTTCCTCGGCGAAGGCGTTCAGCCGCTCCTCTCCGCGACCGGTGACGGCCACCCGGTGCCCGGCGTCGAGCAGCCGGCGGGCGACCGCGGCTCCGATGCCGCTTCCGCCACCGGTGATGAGCGCGACAGGAGAATCGGTCATGGTGTACCCCCAGGAGTGTCCGGCCCGGCGCGGGCCGACTGTGCGTCGGACTCCGGGAGTTCATCACTTGGAGCGCGCTCGATGTCAAGGTCCGCCGCCGCCCTCACGGCGGACGACGGTCACCGGGACCGCGCCGGCCCGCCCCGACGGACACCGCCGTGGACTACTCCGGCTTGACCCCCACGTACACCGTCATCGCCGTCAGGATGAACACGTCCGAGCGGTGGTGCACGCCCGCCTTGTCGTCCGGGTCGAGGAGCCGGTCGAGCGCCGCGAGGTCCTCGGCGTCGAGCCCCTCGGCGAGACCCTCCCGCCTGCGGGTGAGAGCGGTGACGACGAAGGCGCGGGCCTCGTCCGAGACCGGGGCGGGCAGATCGAGCAGGAAGGTGCGGGTCGCCGTGTGGCGCAGCCCGACGGCGTTGAGCAGGGCGGGCCAGTCCTCCGTCTCCGCCACCGATCCGGGCAGCTCGGCCCGCATACGGGTGAACCACTCGTCGTGCACCGCGTCGATGCGGGCCTCCAGGCCGGGCCGGCCGATGCCGGTGTCGCGCGGGAGGAAACGCGTCGGCAGACCGCCCTCCAGCAGGGCGAGGGTGCCGCCGGGGGCCAGGCTCCGGACGAAGCCGGTGAGGGCGGCCCGCTGGTCGCCGACATGGTGCAGCGACCTGCTGGCCCACAACAGGTCCGCGGGGTACTCCAGGTCACCGACGCCCTCGGAGAGTTCGGCCTCGATCGTGCTGAACCGGTCGGCGAAGCCGAGCCGCCCGGCACGGGCGCGGGCCTCCGCCAGCAGGGTCTCGGCGCCGTCCACGGCGACGACCCGCGCACCGGGGAACTTCTCGGCGAGCAGGCCGGAGATGACCCCGGGGCCGCTGCCCGCGTCCACGATCAGCCGGGGATCGGGCCGCTGCCCACGCAGCCACTCGGCCGCCTGGAGGTACGCCGGGCTGAACAGCTCCGCCTCCTGCACCAGCATGGGCAGCATCTGGGAGAAGTCCATGTGGGTGTGGTCGTGGGAGCCGCCGTGCCCGTGGCTCTGCCCGGAGCCGTGGGACGGGCCGTGATCGTGCGCCCCGCTCTGGTGGTGCGCGGGGCCGTGCCCGCTGTCGTGGTCGTGGTCCTGCGCCATGGGACAAGCCTCTCTCTCGGGATGAGGACAGCCTGCTCCACCACTCCCGGAAACGGCCAGTCGTGTTGCTCTAACGGCAAAAAAAAGGGGGGCGCGCCGACGTCGGACCGGGGCGCGGCCGCCGCCGCTCCCGGCGGTGCCCCATGAGCCGGAGCGGGCCGACGGGGACCGCTCGGCGCCGGGGTTCGCGGTCCGCCAGGGGCTGGGGAAGGGGAACCGGCCCCTGGCGGACCGCACGCGCTCAGCCGCTCACAGTGCCGGGTACGCGTTCTTCATGAGCTCCTGGAACTGCGCGGAGAACCAGTGCCCGGAGAGCGGGGCGTTCGGCAGCGCGCCGGAGAGGCTGTTCCCGTTGCGGGCGTTGCCGGTGTACGTCGGGTCGCACATCCGGTCGAAGCCCTTGCCCTCGTCGTTCGCGATCGCCGAGCTGGAGCCGTCGGACTCGCCCGGAGGCTTCATCCACACGTAGGCGTCGATGCCGGTCGCCGGTGCCGCCTTCGGCCGCTCACCGAGGCCCGCGCCCGACTGGTTGCACCAGTTGCCGATGTGGATACGACGGTCGTAACGCCCTCCGTCGACGTACGTGTCGACGCTGGTCGTCGCGCCGGGGCCGCTGGGGCGCCCGGTTCCGCCCCAGCCGTTCCTGGAGGTGTCGATCAGCATGCCGATGCCGGAGTTGAAGCCGACCGAGACGAGCTGGGTGCGGAAGGCCTGCGCGAAGGACAGCTCGTCGACATAGCGGTTCCAGTCCACCCACTTGGACTGGCGCACCGAGGTGCCGTTCACCGTGTCGTTGATGGTGAAGTTGTTCTCCTTGAGGGCGCTGTAGTTCGCCGTGTTGGTGATGAAGCCCGCCACGTCGTCGACCGTCGCGCCCTCGGCCGTCGCCGCCTGCTTGAAGACGGTGGCGGCGGGGGCGAAGTTGTCGTCCCAGCCGAGCCATCCGTGGTGGCCGGCGTCGAGGTAGTTGTAGACGTTCGGGATCGCGCCGAGCTTGGCGAGCGCGTAACCGACGCCCTTCACGTAGTTGCCGTTGGCGAGCATCGTGTCGCACGCGGGCGTGGCGGTGGCGCGGCTGCCGGTGTTGGTGACGAGGTTCGGCAGCGAGTCGATCTCGATGGTCGTGACGATGCGCAGCGAGGCGTACTTGCTGTCTGCGAGGATCGCCGCGATCGGGTCGATGAACTGTGTCTTGTACTTGTCGATCTCCGTGGCGCCGATTTCGCCGTTGGAGGCGAGGGCGGCGCAGTCACGTCCGGGAAGGTCGTAGACGACGAGCTGGACGACCTCTTCACCGGTGCCCTTCTGGGCGAGTGCCGCGTCGAGGTGGGCGCGCAGGCCCATGCTGGTGGACGAGCCGTTGATCGCGGCGATGCGGTCGAGCCAGACGCCGGTGGGCTGGTTGGAGATCCGGCTGCCGCCGGTCTCGGCGGCGGCCTTCGCCGACCATTCCGGGTTCACGTACACCTTGGCACCGGAGTACGGGTTGTCGACGCGGGTTCCGGTGCCGCCGCCTCCCCCGCCGCCTCCGCCGCCTCCGTCATCGACGTTGCAGGTGACGCCGTCGAGCGTGAAGGCGGTGGGCAGGGCGTTGGTGCCGCTGTAGGAGCCGTTGAAGCCGAAGCTCACCGAACTCCCGGTCGCCAGTGTCCCGTTGTACGTCTCATTGGCCGCGGTGACGGCCGTCCCGCTCTGGGTGATCTTCGCGTTCCAGCCGGAAGTGACCTTCTGGTTCCCGGCGTACGACCACTTGACGGCCCAGGAGGACTTGGCGGCGCCGTTGTTGGTGACGGTGACGGCGGCGGTGAAGCCGGTGTCCCACTGGTTCTGCACCTTGTAGTCGACGGTGCAGGGGACGGCGGCGACGGCGTTGGCGCCGACGTCGGCGGGGACGGCCGCGGCGGCTCCGCCTGCCCCCGCGGCGATCAGGGCGAGCGCCCCGAGAATGGCTGTTCGTGCACGGCTCATGTGCGGGTTCCTTATCCGTTGAGGGCGCGCAGGTGGTCGCGCAGCCCGATGCCGTAGGAGGTCGGAGTTCCGTCGTAGTTCGAGATCAGCGACGGACCCGAGGAACAGTCCCAGGTGTTCCAGGTCCAGCCGAGGTAGGAGAGCCCCCGGTCGTCGAACCACTTCATGACGGTGTCGACGAACGAGTGGGAGCAGGTGTTCTCCCCGATCTCGCCCGCCACCAGGGGTACTTGGGCGGCGACCGGGGCGAGGGTCGAGTTCCAGCAGGTCTCACTCGCGCAGGTGTTGAAGTTGTAGACGTGGTACGCGGCGACGAGATTGCCTGCCGGATCGCTGGGCCTGTACGTCAGCCACTGGCTCAGGTCGTTGGAGTACGCGAGACCGCCGGCCAGGATCAGGTTCTTGGCTCCGGTGCCGCGAACGGCGTCGACCAGGTCCTGCATTCCGGCGACCTCGTAGGAGATGCCGGGGCAGGTTCCGCCGTCGCGCCAGCAGGTCCACGCCTGAGCGGTCGTGGAGGTCGCACGGTCCGGGTAGGGCTCGTTGAACAGGTCGAACGCGACAGCCGGGTCGTCCTTGAAGGTGCTCGCGACCGAGGACCAGAAGGACGGGGTGTACTGCGCGTCGGGCATCGGCTTCTGGCAGGTGGCGTGCACGTCGGAGCAGCCCGCCGAGTTGCCGGTGTACTGGCCGTAGGTCCAGTGCAGTTCGACGAGCGGGGTCATGCCGTGCGCCTCGACCTTGGCCACCAGGTCCTTGACCGCGGCGATGTAGTTGGCGCCGGCGTACTCCGGCTTGATGTTGGAAAGCCCCAGCCAGCACTCCTCGTTCAGCGGGATGCGGACCGTGTTGACCTTCCAGTCGGCGATCGCCTTGACCGAGGCGTCGTCGACGGGACCGTCGAAGAAGCCGTAGCCCTGCACGCACATGAACTCGCCGCCGGAGCGGTTGACGCCGAGCATCCTGCGGGTGGCTCCCGCGGAGTCGACCAGTTTGTTGCCCGAGACGTGCAGCTTCGGCGCCTCACCGCCGGCCGGCGGCGGGTCGGTCGGGGTCGGTGTGGGCGTGGGGGTCGGCTGGGCGTCCACGTTGCAGGTGGTGCCGTTGAGCTTGAAGGCCGTCGGCACCGCGTTGTTTCCCGACCAGGAGGCGAGGAACCCGGCGCTGACGCTCGCGCCGGTGGCCAGCGAGCCGTTCCAGCTCTCGTTGGACGCGGTCACCGTCGCGGCGGACTGGGACCACTTGGCGTTCCAGCCCTGGGTGACCTTCTGACCGGCGGGGAAGTCGAAGCCGAGGCTCCAACTGCTCAGCGCGGCCATGTTGTTGGTGATTTTCACGGCGCCCTGGAAGCCGGTGTCCCACTGGCCGGTGACCGAGTACTCCACCGTGCACGCGGGAGTTGCTCCCGAGGCCGTGACGACCGGAGCGACAGCCGTGCCCACGAGGGCGAAGGCGGCGCCGATCACTAAGAGAGACAAACGCGGGGGGTGACGCATGAAGCGACTCCTTGCAGCTCTGGCGCGCCGTGATCGACGCGTCGACTGGTGGAACCGCTCCCACTGGTGCGGAAGAAGCTAGCGCCAAGTGCCGGAGTTGGACAGAGGAGTCGCACTGTTGATCAATCGAATCATTTCGACTCTTCAAGCACCTTGACCCCTCACACCCCCATCTCCAATATGGGAGCGCTCCCACTGGTTCAAGGCTTGTTGCTCCTCCCCCCATTCTCCGAGCCGCAAGGAGGAACCAGCACCATGGATCCGAGCCCTCGATGGAGACGTCGTCGCAGGTCACGACGGCTTTGGACCGCCGTAGTGGCGGCACTCGCCCTCCCGCTCACGACGCTGGCGACCGGTACGACTCCCGCACACGCGGCCACGGTTCAGTGCAGCGTCGACTACAAGACCAACGACTGGGGCTCCGGCTTCACCGCTGATCTGACGATCACCAACCGGGGCACCGACGCCATCAACGGCTGGACCCTGACCTACGCCTACACGGGCAACCAGACGCTCACCAACGGCTGGAACGGCACCTGGTCCCAGTCCGGCAAGTCGGTCACCGTGAAGAACGCCTCCTGGAACGGGACGATCGGCGCCGGGACCGCCGTGACCACCGGAGCGCAGTTCACCTACGGCGGCACCAACACCGCCCCCGCGTCCTACGCCGTCAACGGCACCACCTGCACCGGCGCGCACCAGCCGCCGATCACCGTGCTGACCAGCCCCGCGGCGGGCGCCGTCTACACCCAGGGCGACGCCGTCCCGATGGCCGCGACCGCGGCGGCGGCCGACGGAGCGACCATCTCCAAGGTCGAGTTCTACGACGACACGACCCTGCTCGGCACCGACACCAGCTCGCCGTACACACTGTCGGCGTCCGGACTGGCCGTCGGCAGTCACTCCGTCCTCGCGAAGGCGTACGACAGCCTCGGCGCCTCGGCGGAGTCCGTACCGGCCGGCATCACGGTCGCCTCGGGACCGGCGATCGTCGCCTCGCCGACGCAACTCGGCGTCCAGCAGGGCAAGTCGGGAACGTTCGCGGTCAAGCTCTCGACCCAGCCGAGCGCCAACGTGACGGTGGCGGTGGCCCGCACGGACGGGAACACCGGGCTGTCCGTCACCGGCGGTTCGAGCCTGACGTTCACTCCGTCCAACTGGAACACCGCCCAGACGGTGACGATCACCGCCGACGCCTCGGGCACCGGGTCCGCGACCTTCACGGCCTCGGCGACCGGTCAGGCCAAGGCCACGGTCACCGTGACGGAACTGGCCGCGTCGAAGGCGTACGACGCGCGCTTCCTGGACCTCTACGGCAAGATCACCAACCCGGCGAACGGCTACTTCTCCCCCGAGGGCATCCCGTACCACTCGGTGGAGACGCTGATCGTCGAGGCCCCGGACCAGGGACACGAGACGACGTCGGAGGCGTACAGCTATCTGATCTGGCTCCAGGCGATGTACGGGAAGGTCACCGGCGACTGGTCGAAGTTCAACGCCGCGTGGACGACCATGGAGACGTACATGATCCCCACGCACGCCGACCAGCCGACGAACTCCTTCTACAACGCCTCCAAGCCGGCCACCTACGCGCCCGAGCTGGACACTCCGAACGAGTACCCGGCCAAGCTCGACACCGGCGTCTCGGTCGGTCCGGACCCGATCGCCTCCGAGCTGAAGAGCGCGTACGGCACGGACGACGTGTACGGCATGCACTGGCTCCAGGACGTGGACAACACCTACGGCTACGGCAACGAGCCCGGCAAGTGCGAGGCCGGTCCGACCGCCACGGGTCCGTCGTACATCAACACCTTCCAGCGCGGCGCGCAGGAGTCGGTGTGGGAGACGGTGCCGCAGCCGACCTGTGACGCCTTCAAGTACGGCGGAACGAACGGCTACCTGGACCTCTTCACCGGGGACTCCTCGTACGCGAAGCAGTGGAAGTACACGGACGCTCCGGACGCCGACGCGCGTGCGGTGCAGGCCGCGTACTGGGCCGACGTGTGGGCCAAGGCCCAGGGCAGGAGCGCCGATGTGTCGGCGACCGTCGGCAAGGCCGCGAAGATGGGCGACTATCTGCGCTACGCCATGTACGACAAGTACTTCAAGAAAATAGGCAACTGCGTCGGCCCGACGGCCTGCGCCGCGGGTACCGGAAAGGACGCCTCGCACTACCTGCTCTCCTGGTACTACGCCTGGGGCGGCGCGAACGACACCTCGGCGGGCTGGGCCTGGCGCATCGGCTCCAGCCACACCCACGGCGGCTACCAGAACCCGCTGGCCGCCTACGCGCTCAGCAGCAACGCCGACCTGAAGCCCAAGTCGGCGACCGGCGCCTCGGACTGGGCCACCTCGCTGACCCGGCAACTGGAGTTCTACCGCTGGCTCCAGTCGAGCGAGGGCGCCATCGCGGGCGGCGCGACCAACAGCTGGGCGGGCCGTTACGCGACGCCTCCCACCGGGACGCCGACCTTCTACGGCATGTACTACGACCAGCAGCCGGTGTACCACGACCCGCCGTCCAACCAGTGGTTCGGCTTCCAGGCGTGGTCCATGGAGCGGGTCGCCGAGTACTACCAGCAGACGGGGAACGCGAGCGCCAAGGCGGTCCTCGACAAGTGGGTCACCTGGGCGCTGTCCAAGACCACGATCAACCCGGACGGCACCTACCAGATCCCCTCCACCCTCCAGTGGTCCGGCGCACCGGACACCTGGAACGCCTCAAGTCCCGGCGCCAACACTGGACTTCACGTCACCGTCGCCGACTACACGAACGACGTGGGGGTGGCCGCCGCGTACGCCAAGACCCTGTCGTACTACGCCGCCAAGTCCGGCAGCACCCAGGCGAAGACGACGGCCAAGGCGCTCCTGGACGGCATGTGGAACAACTACCAGGACGGCCTGGGCATCGCCGTCCCGGAGACCCGCGCCGACTACAACCGTTTCGACGACAGCGTGTACGTGCCGAGCACCTTCACCGGCACGATGCCGAACGGCGACGCGGTCAACTCCTCCTCGACCTTCGCCTCGCTGCGGTCCTTCTACAAGAACGACCCGGCCTGGTCGAAGATCCAGAGCTATCTGGCGGGCGGCGCCGCGCCCTCCTTCACGTACCACCGGTTCTGGGCGCAGGCGGACATCGCCCTCGCCATGGGTTCGTACGCGGAGCTTCTCGAATAGTCCCCGCTGTGGCTCCGGGTACGCGGTCCTGTCCCTGACGGCAGGGCCACCGGCCGGGCGGTCCCTCACCGCACTGAGGGCCGCCCGGCCATCCATCTGCCCCTTCCCGACTCCTCCTGCGCACCGGAGAGGACTCCCCCCGTGCGAAGAACACGCATCCTCACGGCCGTACTCGCCCTCGCCGCCGGGCTCTTGGCCGGCACCCCGCCCGCACTGGCCGCGAGCACCCCCACGACTACGGTCGCGGCCGACACGTACACCTGGAAGAACGCCCGTATCGACGGCGGCGGCTTCGTCCCCGGCATCGTCTTCAACCGCTCCGAGAAGAACCTCGCCTACGCCCGTACGGACATCGGCGGCGCCTACCGGTGGGTGCAGGCGACGAAGAGCTGGACGCCGCTGCTCGACTCGGTCGGCTGGAACGAGTGGGGCCACTCGGGAGTCGTCAGCCTCGCCTCCGACTCCGTCGCCCCGGACAAGGTGTACGCGGCGGTCGGCACGTACACCAACAGCTGGGATCCGACCAACGGGGCCGTACTGCGTTCCGCGGACCGGGGCGCGAGCTGGCAGAAGACCGACCTGCCCTTCAAGCTGGGCGGCAACATGCCCGGCCGTGGCATGGGCGAGCGGCTGGCCGTCGACCCCCGCAGGAACAGCGTGCTGTATCTCGGCGCGCCCAGCGGCAAGGGGCTGTGGCGGTCCACGGACTCCGGGGTGACCTGGTCGCAGGTCACCAGCTTCCCCAACCCCGGCAACTACGTCCAGGACGCGACGGACACCAGCGGCTACGCCTCCGACAACCAGGGCGTCGTCTGGGTCACCTTCGACGAGTCGACCGGCACCGCGGGCAGCGCCACGCAGACGATCTACGTGGGGGTCGCCGACAAGGACAACGCGGTCTACCGCTCGACGGACGGCGGTGCGACCTGGTCCAGGCTCGCCGGCCAGCCGACCGGCTACCTCGCCCACAAGGGTGTCCTCGACGCGGCGAACGGCTATCTCTATCTCGCCTACAGCGACAAGGGCGGCCCGTACGACGGCGGCAAGGGCCAGCTGTGGCGGTACGCGACCAAGACCGGAACGTGGACGGACATCAGCCCGGTGGCGGAGGCCGACACCTATTACGGCTTCGGCGGGCTGAGCGTCGACCGGCAGCACCCGGGCACCGTGATGGCGACGGCGTACAGCTCGTGGTGGCCCGACACCCAGATCTTCCGGTCCACGGACAGCGGCGGCACCTGGACCAAGGCGTGGGACTACACGTCGTACCCGAACCGCTCGAACCGCTACACGATGGACGTCTCGTCCGTGCCCTGGCTCACCTTCGGCGCGAACCCCTCGCCGCCCGAACAGACGCCCAAACTCGGCTGGATGACCGAGGGGCTGGAGATCGACCCGTTCGACTCCGCCCGGATGATGTACGGGACCGGCGCCACGATCTACGGCACCGAGAACCTCACCAACTGGGACACCGGAAGCCAGTTCACCGTCAAGCCCATGGTCCAGGGGCTGGAGGAGACGGCCGTCAACGACCTCGCCTCTCCCCCGTCGGGCGCTCCGCTGCTCAGCGCGCTCGGTGACATCGGCGGTTTCCGGCACACGGATCTCACCAAGGTCCCCTCGATGATGTACACCTCGCCGAACCTCACCAGCACGACCGGCCTCGACTACGCCGAGACGAACCCGAACACGGTGGTCCGCGTCGGCAACCTCGACTCCGGGCCGCACATCGGGTTCTCGACGGACAACGGCGCCAACTGGTTCGCGGGCAGCGACCCTTCGGGCGTCACCGGCGGCGGAACGGTCGCCGCGGCCTCGGACGGCAGCCGCTTCGTGTGGAGCCCGGCGGGCACCGGGGTGCAGTACACCACCGGGTTCGGTACGTCGTGGTCCGCGTCGAGCGGTATCCCCGCGGGCGCGGTCGTCGAGTCGGACCGGGTCGACCCGAAGACCTTCTACGGCTTCAAGTCCGGCAAGTTCTACGTCAGTTCGGACGGCGGCGCGACCTTCACGGCGTCCTCGGCCGCCAATCTGCCCAGCGGGGACAGTGTGCGCTTCAAGGCGCTGCCCGGCGCCAAGGGCGATGTGTGGCTGGCGGGCGGCGCGAGCGACGGGGCGTACGGGCTGTGGCACTCGACGGACGGCGGCGCGACCTTCACCAAACTGTCAGGCGTCGACCAGGCCGACACGATCGGCTTCGGCAAGGCGGCGACCGGGGCCTCGTACCAGACGCTCTACACCAGCGCGAAGATCGGGGGCGTACGCGGGATCTTCCGCTCCACGGACAAGGGCGCGAGCTGGACGCGCATCAACGACGACGCCCACCAGTGGGGTTGGACCGGCGCGGCCATCACCGGGGACCCGCGCGTCTACGGACGCGTGTACGTCGCGACGAACGGGCGCGGGATCGTCTACGGCGACACCTCGGACGCCGGGGGTGGTGACGGGGGCGGCGGTACGGATCCGACACCCCCGTCGACGGGGGCCTGCACGGTGACGTACAGGATCACCAACCAGTGGCAGGGCGGCTTCCAGGCCGACGTGTCCCTCACCAACACCGGCTCCACCGCCTGGAGCGGCTGGAACCTGGGCTGGTCCTTCTCCGACGGCCAGAAGATCACGCAGCTGTGGAACGCCGACTACACCCAGTCGGGCGGGGCGGTGACGGCCAAGAACGTCGGCTGGAACGCGAACGTGGCACCGGGTTCGACGGTCGCCTTCGGCTTCACGGGGAGCTGGACGGGGGCGAACACGAAACCGGCGGCGTTCAGGCTGGGGGATCAGGCCTGCGCGGTGAGTTGAGCCCTTGGCCTGCCTCCGTCGGGGGTGCCTGTCCGCCGGCCCCACCCGGTCGGACGGGTGCCCCCGAGCTGCCCGGACTCCCGCGATGATCACAACTACGTCACCTCCTTCACGTATACATCACACGTTCTTCACATCCCCCGATATCGTCACCCCATCACGAACCGTTCCTGGGGGGACCATGTCGCACAACAAGCCGCCGCACGAGTACGAGCGGCCGCCCGTAGCACCCGGATCCGCGCCGGAGCCGACGAGGGCCCGTAAGGCACGAAGGCGCCACCTGCTGCCGGTGATCGCCGTCGCGCTCCTCCTCGGCGTCGGCGCCTGCGGCAACGACAGCGGCGAGGACAAGAGCGGCACCACGAAGGTCGCGGCCGCCAAGGCGCGGCCCACCGTCACTGTCACCGCGACGGTGACGGCAACGGCGACGGTGACCGCGGAGCCGGAACCTGCTCCGACCGTGACCGCGACGAAGACGGTCAAGGTGAAGGTCACCGTCACCGCGCGCGCCGCCTCGGGCAGCGGCTCCGGCGGCAGCGGAAGCAGCGGCGGCGGAACCAGCGTCAGCACCTGCTCGATCACCTCCAACGCCGGCAACTGCTATTCGGCGGGCCAGTACTGCCGCAACAGCGACCACGGCGCCAGCACGACCACCGCGGGCGGCACCAGGATCACCTGCGCGTACCGCTCCGGCGGATGGCGCTGGACCTACAGCTGACAGCCGCTCGGCCGGACCCCGCGAAGCACCGGAGCCCGGACAGCAGCCGGCCCCGCACCGGGCATCACTCCGGGCGGGGCCTCAGCAGCATCCCCGACTTGCTCGGAACGGATGCCTGTGCGACCAGCGTAACCGGCGGCACCGACAACGGCCCGGCACGCCCGCCGGGCCGCCCGAGCGACGGGGCCCGCCAGGAACCTTCGGCCAACCGGCGTTAGCCGACGGGGTGTTGACCGCTGCCTCGACCGGCAGGTTTGGCATTCGAGAAGGCCGAGTGGGAGGAGTGCGGTGAGTGCTCCACGAAGCCGGGATACCGGGGCGCGCCCGCCGGCATCGCCAACCACGAGCGCAAGTACCACTCCGAGCAGTAGAGGACACGGAGCCCCATGACGCATCAGCAGGTTCTCGCGCAGTCCGTTCGCACACTCGGCGGCACCTGGGACACCCAGCGGGCGGTCACCGCGCTCCGGGACGCCGGGGTCGGCGACGGGGACCGGATCCAGCAGGAGAAGCGGGTCCGGCAGGCACTCCGCGACCTCGCGACGGCCGGCCTCCTCGTGAAGACCGACCCGGACAGCGCCACGTACCGCCTCACCGATCAGTAGACACCCGGCACCAGGGCCCCGCCCTGACGGCCGCCGGGCCGGCTCCGCCGTGCGCGAGACGGCGCGACGGACGGCCCGGGCGGGTCGAGGGCAGCCGCGAAACCTCCCGTGGGGAGCCGGGAGGAGCGGCGGGCCGGTCGGAACCGCGGTTCAGGCAGGACCCGTGCGGAGGCCGACGCCCGGGAGCTGTGGAACCCGCACGCCCAACGATGCACCACAATCGGCCACCCGGATAGACCATGGCCGGAAGTTGCTGCCGACCCGCCGCGAGCAAGAGGGCCATCGGAGGCGACCGGACACGCGGCCCGGCTCAGGGCGGACCGAAGGCAGGGCTCAGGGCGGGTCGAAAGCAGGGCTCAAGCCTGGTCGCGAAGCCGGACACCGGGCCGAGTGCGCCAGCGTACGGGGGTGCGGCGCGCGATACCGGAGACCGGCCCGCGTCACAGTCGGGCCGGGCTCCGGCACATACGAGCCTACAAGGCGCCGCCGCCGAGGACGGGCCCGCACCGGCCGCCGTGGACCCGGCAGGCACGGACCCCCGGCGGATACAGGTCGCGGCGGCTCTCCGACGGGTTCGAAGAGCCGCCGCGACCTGTGTTCGGCCACAGGGACTCAGCGGCTCACGGCGTGTACACCGACGGTCGCGGGGCCGTCGCCATGCCGTTGCCGAGGAAGAAGCTCGGGTGCGGGGGCTGGTTGTACGCGGTGTTCTGCCAGGCCAGGGCTGTGCGGTACTGGGTGTCGTGGAGCAGGGTGGTGATCAGGGCTCCTGAGCAGCACAATTACAGTGCCCGCGATTTCCCGTCAGTTCCCGCGACTTCCCAACCTGACCCTCCCCAGACGCTCCCCGGCAACGTATCGCTCCCCAATTCCTCCCCAGGGAGAGACTCCTCCGGGCGCCAGTAAGCAGGCAGGATGCCCTATCCCGGCGATTCCCCCGACGCGTCCCGGCTCGCCGAGTTCGGGATCGCTCAGGCGACCGCGCAGAAGGTCCACCGCAGGCTGCGGGATGAAGTGCTCATCTACACGGAGCCCGGCCCCGGATCGTTCGTGAGCCGGCGGGCGGCCGAGGGCTGACCGCTGTCAGACCGGAGGGCTAGGCTTTGATCCATGCCCTTCTCTCCCTCGCCTTCGGGTTCCGCGCGGCCTGCTGCCGTGGTGAATGAGGAGATCCGCGCCTTGGTTGTGCGGGCCGGCGGCTGGCTGTACGGGCCCTCGCGGGACCGGTACGAGGTCCTCGTCGCCGAGTGGACGGTAGCGGTCGCGGCGGAGCAGCTGCGCGAGGACATCGTGAAGGCGGCTTAGGATCCTGCGGTGGCAACCGTCGAATTCTCCCCGAGCCTGATCGAGCTGGAACGTTCCGCCTGGGAGGGAATCCAGGCCGGCACACTGACCGTGGAGGCGGCGCGGGCCGTGCAGGAGGCGGTCGTCGCGTTCGCCGAACAGGCCGGGGTCCCGCGGTACGACGTCGGGATGGGGCTCAAAAGGGCCGTGCGGCATACCGCACAGTGATCTGCTCCTCGTCCCACACCAGGGTGTCCCCACGGGTCGCGGCGACTGGCGGTTCGCTGCCGCGTTGCGCCATGACGCTGAAGCTTCCCCAGCTGGAGATGCAGCGGTAACCGTGCCGCTCGCACCACAAGCCCGGCTCGTCGGCCTCCAGTGCCCCGGCAAGAGTGAGTCGACTGGGGTCTGCGATGGCCCGGTTGCCGATCATTCTGCGCAGGAAGTACGCGGACTCCTGGTGCTCCCCGAGTTCAGCCGCGCGACGTTGAGGGTGCGTGAGCGGATTGGCCTGCTGCATGTGCCAGGCCGCGAGCTCTTCGAGCGTCCTGAAATTCACCACGGCACCCTCCTGGCAGCAGTCCGCCCCGGTGCATCACGCCGGGGCGGCCTCAGCTCACGCAGCCAGCATGCGCTGATGGATGAGTCCAAGTTTAGGAGTCGCCGCCGACAACGGGGTCGGGCTAGCAGACGGACACCATCCGGGCCGCCCGCGCGCGACAGCATCAATTCCGTGCCGCGAGCTGATCCTTTGCCGTCTGTGCCTGGGCCCGAACGTCTGCGTCGAAGCAGTCCGGGTTCTGCAGTATCACGTTCGCCATCGTGTTCAGCCGCTTGTCCTTCTCCTCCTGCGTATCGGCCGTGGGCTCCACAGCATCACCCTCCGCCACCAGTCGATCCACGGCGAGTTCGGCGGACGAGCATGTCGCGGCTTCCGTGTCGGAAGTCGGCGCCGTAGCCCTCCCTACAACGAATCCGCACGCAAGCGAGCCTGTGACAAGGACCGCGGCGACAGCGACGAGCACCCCAGTCCGTTCCCTGATCTTCCGCGACGCGGGCGTTGGCGATGCGAGTATCTCGGGTTCTGCTTCTGCCATGGTGTCCCCCTCGGAACAGTCGAGGGCTGGATCATAGATGCGTATGTCGCGGGTGCCGAACCGCGGGCAGTACCCCGGGCAACGAGACGCCCCTCGCCAACGGGGACGGCAACAAGAGGCGGGGCCAGTCTCGCAGGTCTGGTGAGTCGGGGATCGACTAGGACCTGTCCGGTCGATCATGTTCTGAGCCAGATGACGAGGGCTGCTGCGGTGGCGGTGCCGAGGAAGACGTAGCCGCGCTTGATGCCCCTATGGATGTCAAGCTGCGAGGGCCTGGTCGCGGGGCCGAGCGTGGGCTCGGATGATGGTCGTGTAGAGCTCTCGGGCGACATAGCGTTTCAGGCATCGGATGGCTTCGCGTCGGGTTTTGCCTTCGGCGACGCGTCGCTCGACGTAGCTGCGGCTGCGTGTCTCCCAGCGGAGTCGAGCAAGGACGATCGTGTAGAGAGCCGAGTTGGCCTGACGGTCACCGCCTCGGTTGAGCCTTCTGCGCTGTGTCTTGCCGGAGGAGGCTTCGACCGGGTTCACCCCGCAGAGCGAGGCGAACGAAGCCTCGCTGTGGAGTCGTTCGGGATTGTCGCCTGTGGCGATGAGCAATGCTGCGGCGGTATCCGGGCCTACGCCGTAGCAGTCAAGCAGCGGCGGGACGTGCTGCCGAATCATGTCGGTGATCTGCTGCTTGAGAGCGGCGATCTCATCGTCGAGTTCCTCGACTCGACGGGCGAGCAACCGCAGGGTGAAGACCGCGGCAGCCGTGGCCGTGCCGGCCGTAGACCTGTGCAGTGACTTGCAGGCTCGGACCAGTTTGGGAATGGTCAGCCCGTCGAGGGGCTCTCGCAGCTCTGGACTGGCCGTCACGAGTACGGCCCTGAGCTGATTGACAGCCTGGGTACGAGCTTTGACCGCGGAAACCTTGGCCATCTTGAACAGCCGGAGAGCTTCAACGGGACCGTCGGCGAGCTTGGCCGTCGCAGTGGCTCGGCCGGACAGCACGGCGTGGGCTGCAGCTTCGGCATCGATGGTGTCGGTCTTGCCGCGACGGCGGCGTGTTGCCTTGTCCGGCTGGTTCACCTCGATGACGGTCAGCTCGTTGGTGCGCAGAAATCGGCTCAGCGCGGCTCCGTAGGAGCCGGTGCACTCGACGCCGGCGCGGCTGACCAGACCTGATGAACGGGCCCAGTCCAGCAGTTGCTGGTAGCCATCGGCCGTGGCAGGAAAGCTCCGGGAGCCGATCAGCTTGCCCGTTGTCGAGATCACGGCTGCCACGTGGGTTGTCCTTGTGGGTGTCGACACCCAGGACGACCTCACGCTGGCAGTCCTGAAAACGGATCGGCTGGGTCGTGTTGGTACTGGTCATCGGTCTCCTGCCATCGAACCGGAGTTGGTGGCTGTTGCCGGGCCGGCAGGGTGGTCAGGACTGTGACGGTGCCTGTCGCGAAGGCCCCTATCGGGACACACCCGCCGGTCCGACGACAGCGAGTGCCGTCTCGGACAGTGGCCGACAGATCAAGACTCAGGACATGACAGTCAGTCGTATCGCGGGTCAAGCCCCCACCGAGACGGCACCGTTATCCTCACAGTCGTATCTGGTGGCCACGGCCCGATGCTGCTTGAGCCGGTTGATCGCTCGTTCGATTGTGTTGCGCTTCTTGTACCGCTCCTCGTCGAAGCCGGTAGGCCGTCCCCCGCGTGAGCCTTTGCGCCGGCGGGCGGCCCGGCTGTCGGTTTTCTCGGGGATGGTGTGCCGGATGCCCCGGCGCCGCAGGTATTCGCGGATGGGTCCGTTGTTGCTGTAGGCCTTGTCCGCTGCGAGACTGTCGGGTTTCTTGCGAGGTCTGCCCGGTCCGAGCTTGGGGCCCCGGATCTTCTCCAGCACCTGGTTGAACTGGGTGCAGTCCGCCCGCTGCCCCGGTGTGACGATCAGGGACAGCGGGCGGCAGCGGCCGTCCGCACTCAGGTGGATCTTGCTGGTGAACCCGCCCCGCGAGCGGCCCAGGCCCTCACTTCCCGCACCACCTCCGCCAGGCGGACGTGCAGGCTCTGCCATGCGGTTTCGTCCTGGTGTTCTGCGAGTACCGCCCCTTTTGACGCCGGGACCGGCGGTGGGTCAGTGCGAGCGCCAGCCGCATGCTGATGCGCACGGACGATGGTGGAGTCCACCGAGATGTCCCAGTCGATCTCACCCGCGGCATCGGCCGCGGCCTGGACCTGCTGCAGCAGACGCTCCCACGTTCCGTCCGCCGACCACAGCCGGTGCCGTTCATAGACCGTCTTCCACGGCCCGAACCGTTCCGGCAGACCACGCCACTGCACCCCGGTCCGCACCCGGTACAGAATGCCGTCGATCACCTGCCGGTGATTCCGCCATCGGCCACAACGCCTATTGCTGACCGGCAGGAACGGGCGCAGCCGTTCCCACTCTGCGTCGCTTAGATCGCCCCGCCCCATGTCCACATCAACGACCCGAACACGATGCTGTCACGTGATCCGACCCGGCGAGCTCTAGTCGCCCGAGAAGCCGAAGATGCCCAGGTGGGTGGGCCTGTCATCGGAGTAGAGGACGACGTAATAGCCGGTCCACCGCATCCGGCACTCGCCGAGCAGGCTCCGCAGGTGCTCCTCGTGGCTCGCAGCCTCATTGGCAGCGGCGACGAGTTCCTCGTACTGCTCGACCGTGGGGCGGTCGGTAGCGAAGTGGTGAACCACCCGGCTGAGTGCCAGAGGGCGCAGGGTGCCGTAGTCAGAGGCACGAGACCGAACCGGCGGGTCATCTGTGGCAACGATCCTGTCGATGTCGAGGATCGTATGGGTGCCCTCTGTCCCCATGAACTCCTCATCCTCGTACAGGTCCTCGAGGCTGCGGTAGCTCGCACCGTCGCCGTACTCCTCCTGAAACACACTGGCCTGCAAAGTCGCCAAAGCCGCCTCGACGTCCCCGTCGAACCTGGTGACGTAGTCCCACCCACTGGCGCCCATCGAGCCGCCCTCCCTGGAGATCATGAACGGCCAAACGGTAGCGGCGGACGCTGACATCGGGGGCTTCCACGAGGCTCAGCCGACTTCCCGGTTTGCGGTGTCCAAGGGATGGCCGACGGCAACAGAAAGATCGCCAGGACAGGTCCTAAGCGGAGACGGAATTTACCGCACCATGCGGAGCGTGGCACGACTACACAACTGACCCTCGCCAGGTAATCGACATCTCGACCATGGACCAGGCCAGCCGTTCTCAACCCCCTCCTTCAAGACATCACCTAGCTAATGGCGCGGGTGGCTAGTTTCTGAAATTTCACACCATGGGTCGTCGCAGCAGTCTACGACGGAATCCTTTTGATAGTAAACGTCAAGACGCCTACCGCTGAAATCACCCGGCGTCCAATCGATACACGAGGGCCGCATTCCGTTGCCAGCCCGACAGAACTCTTCCGTCGCGGCTCGAACCACAGCAATGGGCAATGTGCTTTGCGGATCGTAATAGCGTGATAGATCCGGTTCCGAGACTACATGCGGATCTACGTCAGGCGGCGTGGAATTGTTGGAAATCCACACATGTTCGGCAATAGCGGCATCAATCGAAACTGTGGAACCTGGAGGGAGAAGCCACTTGAGGGCACCATATCCGGTCTGATTATTTACTGCGACATGCAAGTAGCTGTCAAACCGCCGCAATGCCTCGATCCCGTTCAATCGATAGCTGGAGAGCGTGAAAGAGGCGGTTACTTCCTCATGCGCAACATTAGCGGCCAGATCGTTATTCGCATTCACCGTTCCAAAAATTTCATTGATGATTCGCAGAGCAGTCGGCCATTCCACAGAATAATACGTTTGGCCACTGATGAATATATTGAGGATCAAATCTAACTCCTTGAAGTGGTGTACTCGCAGACAAGAAGGGCACGACCGGCGATTCATAATGGGACTCTCGTGGCGCTATCACAATATCACCTCGCCTGCAGGTCTGCCGGTCGTGGGCACCCAAGGTACTAGCGAGGCCGCCATCCGAACAGAATCTCACACCTGACGACCGATACGACCGGGCTCCCTTCCACGTGGAAGGGAGCCCGGAGTCATGCAAATTCGCTGCTATCCGCATTCTACTGCTTGCGAATTCAGCGAGGGTTGAGCAGAGCGAAAAGAATCTCTATGGATGCACTGGGAGCCCGGCAGTTCACTCATTTGAGTGGGGGTTCGGCGCCCCCCAGTAGCGTAACTCCCTCCATACTCCCTGACTCACCTCGATGCCAAACGGTTAGACTTGAGCCTCGCGGAAGAATCGCTGGCACACCTACATAGCACGTATAGGTGCCATCGCAAACCCCCTTGGGTCTGTTGATCACAACTGTCGCCCTCTCGATTCCTCTATATTGCATGGCCCAAGCAATCTTGGATTCGACGTGAGAGGCGGTCGGGTAGGGAGCCAGATCATGCGGATGTTCCAGCCCTGCCGACTTGAGGTACGCGGCGATATCCGACCAGGAGCCGTCCTCTCCGCTTGATACCGTCGGACCGATCTTCGCGCCTGTAGTGCCATCAATTACCTGGCCCGTAGTGATCTTCTCTGCAGTGAGGCCATCTGCGACTTCCTCAATCGCCCCCGTCGGGACACCGCACGTATTGTGCACCAGGACCGGCGTGTCCCCCGCGAGCACGTAATACGTGTGGAGGTCAGCGACAGTCATGTTGTACATGGCAGCCGAGCCAGGTCGCTCGCGGACGGCAACGAGAACCGTATTGCCGTTTCCGGCTGTTCTCAGTGCATGCCCTGGCTTGAGCTTTCCTGCCGGAACCCAGGTTTTCCTAGTGTCGTCCCAAAAGGGATGCTTTGACGTTGTGTGCAGGGTGACGTTTTTGCCGTTGCGACCTCGAATATTCAGGTCGATCAGGTCGTTGTCACGATTTTTGAAGGTAGCTGTGACGGTGCGGGGGCCGACGTGCTTCCCCGTGCCGGCGTCGCCTGCCTCTACCTTGTCACCCGGTCTGATTCTTTTGATCGGCTTGGTCTTGCCGTGTGCAAGCAAGACAAGGGTCGAGGCAGAAAAGCTGCATCCGCCTCGGAAACCGGCGAATCCGTAGGAGCCTCCGAGCATTCCCGAAATGACGGCCGTTTTGAACAACGAGTTCCGTACACCGCAGAGCCCATCGTCTTTCGCGCACCCAAGATCGGGTATTTGAGAGGTACTCGGGCCATCCTGCTGGGTGGTACCGCAGTTCCCGGCCATTGCGTATACGCAAACCCCATTGATGTAGGGTATGCCGCCCTTGTGCTCGACCGTCGGAGGCTTGGGTCCCTTCTTGAAGGACAATTTGATGGTGACGTGCGAACTGTCTCCGGTGATGGTGGTGGAGAGGGTGCCGTGAATGCCCTGGTAATTCACCTTGGTCGTGTAGTGCCCGGTGTAGTGGTACGTCCAACCTCCCTTACCGTTGGGCGAGAGGTAGTCGCGGTAGGTGCCGCCGTTGCCGTCGCTGCAGCCGTTCTCGCAACCGGTGTAGGGGCGTAGGCCGGTGGGGTCGCTCTTGGTGACGGGGGTGTTGTTGGCGTACGCGTATCCGTTGAGGGATTCGTGGTCGTCCGCAGAGAAGTCAGGGTCGCCCGACAGGAACCGTCCGATGACCGGGTCGTACTCGCGTGCACCGATGTGTGTCAGGCCTGTCTGGGCGTCAGCCGGCTTTCCGAGGAATCCCTTGTCGTCAGGCCATGGGGCGAGTGTGCTGCCGCGGGTCTCGCCGAAGGGCTTGGTGTAGCGGCGTGTGATGGCCTGGGTCGCTGCGTCGACGACCATGGTGGCGGTGCCGTGGTGGTCGTTCACCATCCAGTACAGGCCGGTATTGGTGCGCAGAGCGGTGCCGTCGCCGGCCCCGTAGGTGCGCTGCGCTGTGAATTTCTTGGCTACCGGGTCGTAGTGGAGTTCCTGGCCCTCAAGGTAGAGCACGGTCTCGGTGGACCCTCGGCGCAGCAGGAGTTGGCCGTTGGCGTCGTAGAGGTAGCTGGTGGTTTTGCCGTTCTCGGTGAGGGTGTCGAGTTGGCCCTCGATGTTCCAGGTCAGGTTCTGGTCGCCGGAGGCACCGGGGCGGTGTGTGGTGTTGCCCTGTTCGTCGTACTTGTAGTTTCCGGTGGTGGTTCCGCTGGTGGTCGAGGTCAGAGTGTGTGGCTGGCCGGCGCCCTGGGTGTTGACGGGCGGGTAGGCGTAGGTGGTTTTGGTGTCGCCGGTGGCGGTGTGGGCGGTCTGGGTGTCCCGCATGCCTCCGGTGGTGTAGGTCCAGCTGGTCCAGTACGGGGCGGGCCCTCCCAGGGTGGAGGCCGACGGGCTGGCGGAGCAGTCGCCGGACTGCGGTGTCCAGGCTCCGGTCAGGCGCTGGTGACCGTCATAGGTGAAGCACTGGTTGTCGGTGGCGCCGGCTTTCTGTTTGATCGACAAGACGTTGCCGGCGTCGTCGTAGTTGTAGTCGACGTCACTGGTATAGCCAGTGTTGGTCTGGTCGAGGGTGTGATTGTTCAGCAGTCGACGGGTGCCGTCCTCGTAGCGGTCCGAGACTTGCAGCTGCTTGGCGGTCGAGGAGGTGCCGAGCGTGGTCTGCTGCGGTTCGCCGTACTGGGTGTAGCCGATGCTACGGATGTAGTTGGTGTTTCCGGATACGGTGTCGACGAGCCCGAGGTCGTTGTACGTGTAGGAGACCGTCTCCACTGGCAGTCCGCCTGCGGCGGGCAGGATGGTGTTGTTGACCGTGCCGTCGAGGTTGTAGGCCGCGGTCGTGGTGAAGGTCTGAGGTGCGCCAGCCTGCACCAGCGGGTCAGTGGCGGCGAGGACGGTCTTGGTGGTGGTGGGCTGGTAAAGGTTGTTGTAGGCGGTGACCTGGGTTGCGTAGATACGGCCGGTGGTACCGCCGACATAGCGGATGGCTGCGGACAGCTGGCCCTTGGCGTTGGCGACCGAGTCGTAGGTGAACTTGGTCAGCTGGTGGGCGTCGTCCTTGGTGCCGTCCCACGTGCCGATCTTGCGGCCCAGCACGTCGTAGTCGCTGATGAGCGTGCGGGACGTGCCGTCCTTGGTGACCGTGGCGGTCAGGGGCTGGTCGGCGTCGTCGTAGGTGAGGGTGGTGGAGCCTTTGTCCGGGTCAGTGGTTTGGGTCTCGCGGCCGCGGATGTCGTACGTGTGCCGCCAAACGGCGTTGTCGGGTCCGGTGACAGTGTCGAGCTTGCCGGTCGGGGTGTAGGTGTACTTGGTGCGGGTGTAATCGCTGCCGGTCGGGGCCGGGCCTGCGTATTCGCGCCGCTCGATGACGCGATCGCGGGCGTCCTTGATAGTGAGGGTGCCGGAGCCGCCCTTGGCTGCGGTAACCGCAACCCGGTCGCCTTGATCGTCGGTCTTGGTGCGCCAACGTTCCTGGCCATTGACCCGGAAGATGAGGTCAGTGGGTCGTCCGGCGCCGTCGTAGATGGTCTCCGTGGAAGCTGGCACCGAGCCGGGCAGAGTGTTGGCCAGCGCGCTGGTGGGGCTGATGTTGTCGTAGACCTGATCGTTCGCCAGGTAAGCCAGACCGCGATCGTCGTAAAGGGTCTCAGTGATGACCCGGCCACCGCCATATGCTGGTATCTGCGTCTGGCGTTTCCTCAGCAGGGCGTCGTAGATCTCATACGAGGTGTTATACGTCTTGCCGTCAGCCTTGAGGGTGTCGGTGCGGACCCAGGACGCGTTGTCCTTGGCTGCGGGCATGCCGTACGCGTAGACGATGCTCGCCGCGTCTTCCAGCACGCGGGAGCGGTTCGGCTTCCAGATCGAGGTGACGCGGCCGAGTGCGTCGAGCTGCCATTCGGTGATCTTGCTGTTGCGGTCGGTCTGCTTGATCACCTGCCCCCAGGCCGGGTCGATGTCTGCGATGACCGTGTACAGCTTGGGGTCGGTGACCGTGGTCTGAGTCAGGGGGCCGTAGCTGGTGTCGTCGGGAACATAGCTGGTGCGGGTTGTGCGGTTGTCGGCGTCGGTTTTGGTCTCCGGCCGACCCCAGTCGTCGTAGGTGGAGGTGGAGACCTTCTGGTAGGTGGGCTGGTTCTGCGCGTCGTAGCCGGAGATGCGGTACGACGAAGTCACCTCGCCCTTGGTGGGCGCCACGCCGACTGCCTGGTTGTCGTAACCGGTGGTGTTGTCGGAGATGGTGTTGTCGGGCAGCTTGGGTGTCTTGTCACAGCCGACCGCGTAGCTCTCGATGCGGGAGGGAAATTGCACCAGCCAGTCTGTGGTGTTGCGGACGTAGCTGGTTCGGGTGCAGATCTCGTCGTCGGTCCTGGCTATGTCGCCCTGGTCGTCCACCGTCTGGGGCATGCCGTAGGTGGAGTCGTAGGTAGTGGTGGTTCTGGTGCTGCGGGTGCCAGTGGAGGTCTTGGTTCGGTTGGTGATGGTGGCCGGCTGCATGAAGTACGACTCGGTGGTGCCCCAGTCGTACTTGTGGCTGCCAGTCCGCTGTGACCAGGGGGTGTTGATGGTGCCGTTGACCTCGGTGGCGCCGTCGTAGGCGATGGTCTCTCGGACGAATCCAGCGTACTGGCGGTCGTCGTCGATGCTGGTGCCGGTGGAGTCAGTGACCTTGGCAACGCGAGGGGTGCCGTCCTTCTCCTTCTCGCCATTCAGGCCCCGCATGAACAGGTTGACGACCTTGCCGGTGGGGCCGGTGCCGTCGCCGCTGGTCGTGGTGACCTTGGCGTAGCCGCGCCATTGGTTCCAGGTGCGGTATTTGGCCTTGGTCAGGCCGTCGTCGTCGGAGTAGCCCCAGCCAGCGCCGTCGTCATAGCTGTAGCGCGTCTCCTGGGAGTCGCTGCCATAGAGGTCGTCCTGGAAGACAGAGGTGACGACGTACTTGTGGAACCAGTCGAGTTCGGGGGTTGCGCCGGACTGGGACCAGTACACGGGGAAGCAGCGCAGGGTGTTGTTGTCCTCAGAGGACGGCATCGTGGTGCCGCGGATGCACTGCGGGTCGGAGTAGTTGACCGTGAGAACCCCGCCGGTCTCATTGATGATCTTCCGTACACGCCATTTGATGTAGCGGAGCGTGTCGCCGCCGCCTTCGACGTGGTTGGACAGCTGGATGCCGTCGAAGGTGATCGGAGGCAAAGCGGCGTCGGTGGTGCCAGCTTTGCCGGTGTTCTGAATGGACTTCAGCCACAGGCTGGGCGAGGAGGCGTCCCCGGAGTCGGGGAAGTCCTGCTCCAGGTGCCAGCCGTCGACGCTGCGACGGGTAGTGCCCGAACCGGTCCACACCGACGTGGTGATGTCCTTCAGCCGGTAGCGGGTGAAAAAGGACGGACCGATCTGGCCTGTGCACGTCGCGCCGTCGGCGCAGATCAGGTCGAAGGGGACGTCGGGCCAGTTTTCCTTGGTGTCTTTGGTCAGGCTGGAGCAGTCGCTGGCGATGCAACGCTGCGTGTAGGTGAAGGTGACCTGCTGGGCCGGCGGCTGGGTGAAGATGCTGCTGCTGCGCAGGCCGTAGTCGATGTTCTTCAAGTAGCCGGATCGGACGTAGCTCGTGCCGGGATTGTCGACGCCGTTCTTGGCGTAATTGTTCCGCTCTCGGCCGTACCAGTAGGCCATGGCGTTGTTGTGGGTGTCGACGACGTAGTCGAGGTTCCACTTCCATGCCTGATCGCAGCCGGAGTCGGCGAAGGTACTGCCGTGGCAGGGTTCTCCGGCGTCGTCGCCGAAGACCGGGGCGGCCCAGGTGGAATTGGTGACGGGGTCGTCGTCGGCGGTGCCATGGTCGCTCCACCCGGGGAGGCGGTGCTTGCCGAAGTAGTACTGGGTACCGTCGGTGCTGGTCACCTTCCAGTACTCACCGTTGTCGTCACCATTGCTGGTGTTGCCAGTCAGGTGCTCGACCTTGGTGGCGTCGTCGTTCTTCAGCCGCCAGGTGCCTCCGGAAGCCTGCGATTTCTCAGCACTGTCGCAGGAGGCCGTGTCCGTACAGGCGTTGACGAGTTCGGCGGCCTTGCCGTTCAGAACGAGGGTGGCGTTGGCGTACTTCCAGCAGAGGTCGCCCTTGCCGTCATTGCCATCATCCTTGCAGGACCCGTACTTGCGTTCGATGTAGGACTCGGTGATCCCGAACCCTTCACCGATCACAGAAGTCTGGTTGTTCTCCGAGGAGGTGCGTCCGTCGACCGAGCCGGAGCTGTAGGAGATGGCCAGGTTCGGGGACGGTCCTGCGGTCGCCGGTGGGACACGCAGGGGGTAGTTCCAGTTGAAGTCGCCTGTGCTGCCGCCGGCTTCCCAGGTGGCCGAGGGGCCGAGAGGGCTGGCACCGAAGTCGCCGCTCGGTCCCGAGGACGCCGCGGTGGCTGCCAGCACCATCGGAGCTCCGAGGCTCACAGCTGAGGCGGGCAGGGTTGCGCTGACTTTCTGCGTGGCCGGGTCGTTATGCGGCGAGGACAGGGGGCTCTGCTTGCGGCACTTGGCCAGCTGGGGTGTGGTCAGGGCGCATGCGGGCAGCTGCACGAGGTGCAGGCGTGAGCCGTAGGAGCCGCCGAAGGCGTCGCTGAACGCCGCGTAGTCGAGGCTGAAGCGCCACTTTCCGTGGGTGGTCTTCTCCGGCGTGAGGGCGATGAGCGTTCCGCTCACGCCGGCCTTGTCGGCCGTCGTATGCCCGTATACGCGCACTCCCAGGGAACCGTCGGCCGTCGGCGCTCCGGGTGCCGTCTTGGTCTTCTTGCCGCGCCCAAGGGGGGTGAGAGTGACGGGCAGGGTGCCCGCCTTGGCGGCTGTGGTCTTGGCGGCGGCAAGGTTGATGCGCGTGGTTGCCGCTGCTGGCCAGTTCACGTGTGCCAGTCGCTGCTTGGTCTTCTTGCCCGTGGTGGCGGCCCGGTTCGCCGTGCTCTGCTTCTTGGCCTTGAAGGCCGTGACTTTGTTGATCTTGGGTTTCGGTGGTGCCGGGAAGGCATTGGCTTTTGCGCTCGCCGCCGCTGGCAGGGCTGAGCCTGAGGGAACGGCGAGTTGCGGTATGAGGGCGAGACTCACGGCGAGAGCGCCGCGGGCGACCCAGCGGCGCACTGGCCGTGGGGGTCTGCCGCGTGTTGCAGGATTCACGTGGGTGGCTTCCTTGCCTGATGGCGGGTTCATCCCCTGCGGTCTACCAGGGGTGGCTTGGATGAAGGGAATGGCTGCTATTGCCAGGGCGGCCGGAACGCGACGCGTTCCGGCCGCCCTGGCAATAGGGATCGGCGTCTACTGCTCAGTGGCGTAGAGGTTGCCGATCTGTGTGGCGCTCATCGCTCCGGCCCACACGCGCACGCTGGCGATGTGGCCGGGGAAGTAGCGGGCTGCTGCGCCGTCGATCTTGGCGCGGCCTACTTCGAACTGGCCGCTGCCCTGCCACGGTGCCGTGTAGGGCACTCCCTGGTCGCCGTCAATCTGCTGGGTGTTGACGTACAGGAACAGGGCGCCCCGCTTGGTGTCGTCGGATTCGTCGCCGCTGGACTGCTGGGCGTTGTAGACGACGGTGAGGCGTACCCACGTGTCCGTTGCCGCGACCTCCGACTGGGCGCGGGTCCATGCGGCGCCCGTGGCCTCCTTGTCGGGCCGGCCGAAGTACCACTTGCCGACAGAGGAGCCGGCGGGCTGTTCGTACCACACGCCCCAGGAGGACTGGCTGGTGCCGGGCTGTCCGAGGACCTGAACCTTGTAGGTCTTGGTGTTGTCGGCGAGCTTCGTGCCGTCCAGGCGGACCCAAGCGGTGGTGGTGAACGAACCGGTGTCGTCAACCATGGGTCCCATGGCTGTCGCGTAGTTGGTGCTTCCGTTCAGTGCCATGACCTGACGGGTCGGCAGACCGATGATTTCATTGCCGATCATGTCGGGGTCGGTGTCGAGGGTGGCGCCATTCAACGTCATCGTCCGGCCGTATCCGGACTGGTCGGTGATGGTGGTGCCGGTTGCTGTGGTGGCGTCCCAGTTACCCAGGACCGTCACCATCGGGTCGCCGGCCGTGCCGTCTGAGGCATCCTCGTCCTCGAGGACCGAGTCCTGGATGACCTCGGTGTCGGCCAGGGCCCGCGACCAGACGTGGACCTCATCGATGCGTCCGTCGAAGTACTCGCTGTAGGCGGCGCTGCTGCGCAGTCGGCCCACTTGCAGGGCACCGGTAGCGTTCCACGGGGTCTTGAAGGAAACCGGCTCGCCCTGCGGCTGCCCGTTGACGTACAGCTGGATGGTTTCGCCGGCCGCGTCGTACACCCCCGCCAGGTGTGTCCACACGTTCAGGGTGGGGGGCTTGGCGGAGATCGATCGGGTGATGACCGGGCTGGTCACGTCGCTGCCCTGCCGGTTGAAAATCCAGGCCTTGTAGGTGGAGGAGTAGTACAGCTGGAGGCCGGAAGCGTTGGCGCCGGCTTGGGAGAGCACGGTGTAGTTGCGGGTGTCGTCCTGCAGGCGCACCCAGGCCGAGACCGCGAAGCTCTTGCTGGTGTCCAGTACGGCGCCGGAGGTGGCGGCGTATCCGCTGGTGCCGTCCAGCTTCAGAGAATGCGTGCCGCCCCGCTCGAGAATGGAATACGCGGCGGTGGCGGCGGGAGTGAGTGCGTGGGGCGTGGCTGTGGTGCTGTCGTTGCCGTTGTTGTCGAGGTGCCAGGTGCCCGTGGGGAGTTCGGCACCCTTGACAGCGAAGCTGTAGTACCCGGTCAGCGAGGTGTGGCCAGCGTCGTCGAAGCCCCACACCTGGATCGTGTTTTCACCCGCTTGGTTCGGGGTGATGGTCCGGGCCAGCGAGGCGCCCTTGGTGACCTTGATCGGGTCCGAGACCTTGCCGCTGTTCAGCTTCCATTTGTACGAGGTGACGTCTGACTGCAGGCCGGGCGTGGTCGCGTCCGTGTCGCCGGGGGTGAACTTGAATGCACCGCTCTCCCCCACTCCCCCGGAGGCCGGGTTCTCGTCGGCGGGCAGATACTTGTTGTCCGTGCTCGTCACCACCGGGGGTGGTGGGCTGTCGGTGTCCACGCGGAAGTAGCACCACGAGGACCAGGACGAGGTAATCGTGCCCGTGGTGCCGCGGTCCGTCTTGTAGTACGCCTGCGTACGGGCGTGCATGCGGTAGTCGGTCTGAGCAGCCAGGCTGCTGGTGGTGGCGTCCCGCTTCGCGTTGTCGGCGACCCACTCACTGGTCGGCGAGTCCGCGGACCAGACCTTGGTGGAACCGTCCGCTTTCCAGACCTCGAACTGCGCGCGAAGCTGCGCGTTTCCGCCGTCGGCAGACTGAACGGTGGCATACATCTTCGGCTTGGTGGCGCTGGTCGCGAAGGGTTGTGTGGACGCGTTGCACACTGATCCCGTGGTGCCCTGCTGCACTCCGACGGGTGTCGGGACGCTGGGATTGGAAATGTAGGTGACGGACAGTTTCGCGTCGTCCCGGAAGCGGGCCCAGGAGCCCGTGGAGTCCTCGTCGTGGGCTGTCAGCGAGAACGTGATCTGTGACTTCTGGTCTTCGACGAAGTCCCGCACGGTCGGGGTGAGGTTCTCGTTGGTCTCATCACCGACGTTGTCGCTGAAGCGAACCCAGTCGGCCGGCTGCGAGGGGGTACACAGGCCGCCACGTCCGTAGGCAACATTCCTGTCGCCCATGAGGTCAGTGGCCGCAGGCCGGTGTGCCCAGTCGGTCGATGAGGAAATTCCCTTGTCCACCAGGCTCAGGTCGTACCAGTGCGCATCGCACGTGAACGTCCACGTCTGGTAGGCCTCAAGAGTGACGTCCAGGACCTTCTTCCCGTACAGCGAGGTCAGCGGGTACTCGTAGTACAGGCGCTGGGTGTACGGCGTGTACGAGCACAGGTAACCCGCGTAGTTCGAGCAGTAGCCAGTGCCTTTGTCACCGTCCCATTCCCAGAAACGGTCGCCGTCCGAGGACAGTGCGGTCCAGTCGGTGCGGACAACGCCCTTGACCGGCGGGTCGATATAGACGGGAAAGACTGTGTCCTTGCCACGGAGCAGGTCAAGGTCAGGCGTCAGGGTCAGGGCGTTGGGGGAGACAGAGACACTCACATCGCCGGTTTTGTCATCCGCGTCCGGGCCCCGCCCTGGGTCGTCTTCTTCGCCATCACCGTCCTGCAGCGACGGCTCACTGACGAACGCTGCCGTCCTGGCTTCCACTGGAGAGTCGCCACTTGAGTCCCACATGCGGCCCACGGGGCTTTCGAAAACCAGCTGGCCGTTCTCGTCGACAGCGCTCAGTCCTCCGTCACGACCAGGCTCCACCTGAACACCGCTGCCCTGAACGGACATCTCAAGGCGGTTCAGGTCTGGGTTGGCGGCAGCCTCAGGGGTTTTGACCACGAGGACCTGGCTGAATCCTGTGGCAACGGCTGTCAGCTTGAGGTCGACGCCGGGTAGCACGTCTGCGTAGACGGCGCTGCTGCCGTCCAGTTGCGGCTTGGGCAGTTCACTGGCCCACCCAAGCGACAACGTCCGTCCCTGCTGGGAAAGCGTGACCAGGTTCTTGTTTCCGCCGCCCGACAGCGTTAGCGCCGCTGTCGTCGACTTTGCACGGACGCTGCCGTCGGCACTGCGTTCCAGGTCCGTATCGATGGGAGCCCACAATCCGTCAGGTTGCTGAGCCCGCACCGGAGCGGCGTTCATGTCCTGCGTGAACGTGCCGTCAGGGTTGGCGAACACCTGCGACGTCTCCGTGCGCCGTCCCGCAACTTCCACACGCTGCCCTGACTCGGCGGCCACGGTGGCCGCCTTGGCTTCCGGTGTTGTCGCCTGAGCGGCGGGTGTTGCCGCAACCTGCTCATCGGCAGCTGTGGCGTTGCCCGCGCTCACCAATCCAGCCGCCAACGCCGCCAGAGCGACGAGCGCACCGCATCTGTGCCGCACTCGGCGCCGTCCCGCTCTTTTCACAGCCCCACCCCCGAATTTTCCTAGATCACGCATAGGTTGATCGAATATTCACCCTCTGGATCTTCGCCGTCAACAGTGGGACGCAAATCGCTCAGGCGCGCATTACCGCAGGTCAGATGGGCTGCAGCGTCAAACCGGGAACGCGATCCCCTCTTCCGCTTTGCATTAGAGTTAGAGCAACGCAGATCGCCTGCACTAACAGGACGGGAGCTGCTAGCGAGGTCACGGAGGGGGCCGAGCAGCAATGGCAGGAGCATGCCAAATCGTCTCTAAAGGGCCTCAACTGAGGCCCTCTCCCGTCGCGACACGGGCAGCGGGGAGCTTGCTTCCGGCGCGAGGCCGAAGCGCTCGCGACCCACCCCAGGGACGTCCAGGCGTCGCAGATGCACACCTCATCTCACGGGCAGCAGGACTCCATAGACACCGGACGCGTTCGACTCAGGTTTGCTTCACTGCCAGGCAGTCGCCGCTTGGCCTGATGACTGCGCAGGACGCAATGCAGCAGGCGGAGTTGAGCTTCAGCAACTGGAACCGGTTGCATCAGACTCCCCCGTGACAGCACATCAGCACTACTGAAGACATCTGCCACATTCACGGACGAAACCGATCCATCGTCTGGCATCAGCGACTTCATCCGGCTCACTTCGCATCAGAGATCCCAAGCCAGACAGACACAAGGGGACACGCTCTACCTCTCGTTGCCCTCGCACCGGTCTAGTACCGGTGCGCCTTCAGCGCCACCGACGAATGGGCGGCTGCAGGAAATGTTCTGGCCGCCGTTGACAGAGACACTCTTGCTACACCCTCGGCCTACACATCCCCAGGGAACTGGGCACCACGTGCACGATGCGGTCGTTAGAGGTCGTTTTCTCCCGTTGTTTCATCCCGGAATCTGGTGTTTGGTCTGTGGTGTTGGGTCGCGCCAGGAGATGACGCTCTCACCGGTGAGGCGGCGGGCCATGAGGTCGGTCATGGCGATGTGGATCATGGCTTCGGAGCGGACGGGCAGGGTCTCATAGTCGCGGGCCAGGCGGCGGTGGAGCATGAGCCAGCCGTAGGTCCGCTCGACCGCCCAGCGTTTCGGGATGGGGGTGAATCCCCTTTTCCCGGGCCTGCGTTGAGTGATTTCCATGTCGATGCCGAGGGTGGCGGCGTGCTCGACGAGGTGCTGGCGGTAGCCGCCGTCGACCCATGCTTTGCGGACGCGGGGGTGTTCGGCGGCGACATGGTCCAGGAGTCTGGTGCCGGCGACGGAGTCCTGCACGCTCGCCGCGGTAACCAGCACGGCGAGGAGAAGGCCGATGGTGTCGGTGACGATGCTCCGCTTCCTGCCCACGATCTTCTTGCCGGCATCGATGCCCTGGCTGGAGAGGGGTACGCTGGTGGAGGTCTTGACGCTCTGCGCGTCGATCACGCAGGCCGACGGTTCGGCCTCCCGTCCTTCCTTCTGTCGTAAGAGTTGCCTGAGCAGGCCGTTGAGCTGGGCGAACACGCCTTCCTGCTGCCACCTGGCGAAGTAGCCGTAGACCGTGTTCCAGTGCGGGAAGTCATGCGGGAGGTAGCGCCACTGGACCCCGGTCCGGTCCACATACAAGATCGCATCCATGATGTCGCGCAGGTCATGCTCGGGCGGCCGGCCGAAGTCCAGGGCCCTGCCGCGGCGCTCGAAGCGCCAAGCCGAGAGCACGGGCTCGATCAACTCCCAGCGGGCATCGGACAGATCACTCGGATACGGACGTCGCGTTGTCACACTCGGGGCGTATCGCTGCGAAGCGAGTGCGCCCAGGCGCACCGCAATGCCGACGGAAGCACACGGGCAGCGAAGCGGGCCTTCTGGAATGAGACAGGCACAAGTCGTATCCCGCCCCACCCGTCACCCCATCCGACCTGCATGCCCCAACCACACCGAGGCTCTCTCCCGCACCACATTCCTGCACTTCAAGAAACTATCTATTTACGGGCAAGGCAGATGAAAACGACCTCTTAGAGGGCGTTTAGCGCCTATTTAGGTTGTTATACGGCGGTTTGGATCTCGGCTTGTCTGGGAGTGCTGAGGCTGGCGTGAGTGATGGTGCACGAGTTGCCGTTCCGGCGTCGCGTTGGCCCGGCTTCTCCTGTTTCATCCCAGGACGCCGGGTTGTGCGCCGTGTGCTTCGGGCGCCGATGTGTGCGCCCGGGCCTGCCGGGTCGTGGGTGGGTAGCCCGGAATCGTGCCTGAACGTCGCCGTTATCCCAGTGATCTGTCCGATGCCCGCTGGAAGTTGGTCGAGCCGGTCCTGACCGCCTGGCGGTCCGAGCGTCGCGGCCGCGGCCTGGACATCGGCCGGCCGCCCGATCACGACCTGCGGAGCCTGCTGGACGCGGTCCTCTATGTGAACCGGACCGGGATCCCCTGGCGCTATCTGCCGCACGACTACCCGCACTGGAACACCGTCTACGCCTACTTCGCCCGATGGCAGGAGGAAGGCGTCTTCGACCAGCTCAACAGCCTCCTGCGCCGACAAGTCCGCAGGCAGGAAGGCCGGAGCGAAGAACCGAGCGCGTGCGTCATCGACTCCCAGAGCGTCAAGACCTCTGCCAACGTCCCCGCCTCCGGGCAGGGTATCGACGCCGGGAAGAAGATCGTCGGGCGGAAGCGGAGCATCGTCATCGACACCGTCGGGCTTCTCCTCGGAGCGCTGGTCACCGCTGCGAGCGTGCAGGACTCGGTGGCCGGCCAGATCCTCATCGAACGGGTGGCCGCAGAGCATCCGACCGTCCGCAAGACCTGGGTCGACGGCGGCTACCGCCAGCACCTCGTCGAGCACGCCGCCACCCTCGGCATCGACATGCACATCGTCCGCCGCGACCCGTCCACCAGGGGATTTACCGTCCTGCCCCGCCGCTGGACCGTTGAGCGCACCCTGGGCTGGCTGATGAACCACCGCCGCCTCGCCCGCGACTACGAAGCCCACCCGCACCGCTCCGAAGCCATGATCCACCTCGCGATGATCAACCTCATGACCCGCAGACTCACCGCCGAATCCACCCCCACATGGCGCGGCACATAAAACACACTCAACACGGCAATCCGGGATAAAACAACGGGACGAAACGCCCTCTTAGAGGGCGTCTGAAAAGCCTGCCAGCGGGCTGGACTTGCGAGGCGGCGCACGAGGAGCATGGCCATGGAGAGGTAGATGGCGTTCTCCGAGCAGACACGCAGGTACTCGTAGTCCTTCGACAGGCGGCGGCACCGTCCCAACCAGGCGAATGTCCGCTCTACCACCCAACGCCGCGGCACCACCGCGAAGGGGGGCACTGCCGGAGGCGGCTCTCCCACCCGAGCCCAGGTTGAGCGGAACCCGCCATCGCGGCGCTGCACCACCTCCACGGTGATGCCGGTGGCTTCCCGGGCCCAGGCGCGGAACTCGGCGCCGCGGTAGCCCTGGTCCGCCCACACGTGCCGCAGACGCGGAAAGGCATCGGCAGCCCGCGAGAACAGGACCGCAGCGCCATCACGGTCGCCGACGCTGGCCGGACTCACGCAGGTGACCAGGACAGTACCGCGGGTGTCGACGAGCAGGTGCCGCTTGATGCCGCTGACCTTCTTACCGCCGTCGTAACCGTGCAGACCACCGCGCTCACTGGCCCGCACACTCTGGCTGTCCACGATGGCCGCGCTGGGAGTGGGATCACGGCCGAGCTGCGCCCGCTCGCGTTCACGCAGCGCCGTCAACATCCGCTCCCACACGCCTTCTTGCTGCCACCGTCGCCAGTAGTGGTAGACCGTCTGCCACGGCGGC
Source organism: Streptomyces sp. NBC_00328 (assembly GCF_036139655.1). Classification (NCBI taxonomy): domain Bacteria; kingdom Bacillati; phylum Actinomycetota; class Actinomycetes; order Kitasatosporales; family Streptomycetaceae; genus Streptomyces; species Streptomyces sp. NBC_00328. The sequence continues at coordinate 7,880,539 of NZ_CP108013.1, read as the reverse complement.
AGGTCATGCGGCAGCAGTCTCCAGGCGCAACCGGCCCGCAGCCAGTACGCCAGCGCGTTGAGGATCTCCCGCCGCGTGTGTTTCGCCGGCCGGCCACCGGGCCTGACCGCCGGAACCAGTGAACGCAGGATCTCCCACTCCGGATCAGAAAGATCCGTCGAATAACGGGTACGCAGCCCGCACACTCCAGCCCCCGAAAGTGCGACGCCACCCCGCTACCAGGCAACTTGCCCCGCTGACAGGCTTTTCAGACGCCCTCTAGTCTCCTGACTCCCGCGCATCACTACACGCGCCTGAAAACCGCCCAGCAACCATGCGAACCGTGAACCACAGACCAGGCAAACTGGCAGCGGGAAGCGGGAAGCGGGAAGCGGGACAAAAGAGCACGGAAAACGCAAACGGCCATCACGGCTCCCCGCGCCTGGATCCCTCATGTACTGTCGCGTTCCGGTCGTCCGGACAGGCTTGGTTCGACTTGGTTCAACCCTGCCTGATTCGAGAGCGGGTGAGCGGCACAGACTCCAGACAGCAAGTAGCAACCGCGCCTATCGACACCGCGCTGCAAACCCAGCGTCCCGATCACTTCTACATAATTTCATCTACCACGGAAGGAAAGAACGTATGGCCATGGGCCTTGCAGGGTTGCCCGGCAGTGAATGGATGATCAAAGATGCTAAAGGACGGAAATTCAGCTACGACTCACAAGACGAGGCGTTCGAGGAGCTCCACGAATACGGAGAAGGTGCCACCGTCTGGACGCGCGAGGTCTATCGCGTCCTGTTCATGACCAAGTCGATCGACGGTTGGAAGCAGGTAGCAGCCCCACAGACAGACCGATAGGCCAGAGGTTGCGAAGACCCCTGTCCGACCCGCGTGTGGCAATGCCGACCCTTGCACGTCGGCCTTTTGCAGTACTCCCGCAATGAAAGAGCATGCGGCCTTCGCCGTCCCTGAGGACCGTGGACTTCACGGCGTTCTACTTGGTCTTTCCTGAGACGCATTTGTCCCGGTCCTTGCGGCCTGCGGCCGGACGTCGCACTCGAATCTCTGTGCCGTCGATGATCCCGATCCGGCCAGAGGCACCGAGGTACTCGACGACCTCGGCGAGAGTGCGCAGGCAGACGTTCGGTGCGACTGTGCGGCCTCGCCGCACGAGCAGGGGCCGTACCTGGGACTGTCAAACGAGTGGCTCTGTTCCGTAGTCGGTGGTGACGGCAGGTGACGGGCGTCGTTGACGTTGTATGCGAGATGTCAACTGCCTTGTGGCAACGGTGTTTTCAGGGCTTTCGGCGCTGGTCATCAAGGATGTGGCGGACGATGGCGAGGTGATCCGGGTCTTGGCCCGGACCCGGGATGTTCCCTTTCCCTGCCCGATGTGCGGGGTCCCGACGGGGAAGGTGCACGGATATCACGTCCGGACAGTTGCGGATGTGCCGGTCGATGGCCGCCGGGTCGTGGTCAACGTCCGGGTACGACGTCTGGTCTGCCCGGTCCTGGGCTGCCGGAGGCAGACCTTCCGCGAGCAAGTCCCAGGGCTGATCGAGCGCCTTCAGCGCCGCACCACGCGTCTGACCGGCCAGGTCTCGGGGGTGGTCAAGGAGTTATGCGGCCGGGCGGCCGCCCGGCTCACCCGGTTACTGGCCGTGCCCGTATCGTTCGCCACCGCCCTGCGGGTGCTGCGGGGAATCCCCCCGCCAGCGGTCCGGATCCCGAGAGTGATCGGGGTCGACGACTTCGCCCTGCGCCGCCGCCACCGCTACGCCACGATCATCATCGACGCCGAGACCGGGGAACGCATCGACGTCCTGCCCGACCGCGAAGCCGCCACATTGGAGGCATGGCTGCGAGCGAAGAAGGGGATCGAAGTCGTGTGCCGGGACGGCTCCGCGACGTATGCCGAGGCGATCCGCCGGGCCCTGCCCGACGCGGTGCAGGTCAGCGACCGCTGGCATTTGTGGCGGAACCTGTGCGACAAGGTCCTGGCCGAGGTCCGCGCCCACGCCCCCTGCTGGGCCACCGTCAACCCGCCCCGGTCCGGCGGGGTGCGCGAGCAGACCACCCGCGAGCGCTGGCACAAAGTCCACGCCCTCCTCGGCTCCGGCGTCGGCCTGCTCGACTGCTCCCGCAGACTGAACCTCGCCCTGAACACCGTCAAACGTTATGCCCGCATCCCCGAACCGCCCGCAGATCGCATCGCCCCTCGCTACCGGCCCACCCTGGTCGACCCCTACCGCGACCACCTGCGCCGGCGCCGGGCCGACAATCCGGCCGTCCCCGTCACGCACCTCCTGCACGAGATCAGGGAACTGGGCTACACCGGCAGCGCCAACCTGCTGGTCCGCTACCTCAACCAGGGCCGCGCCGAAGGCGACCGCCCCGTGACAACCCCCCGCCGCGTCACCCGGCTCCTGCTCACCCACCCCGAGCACCTGTGGACCAAGGACACCGACCTGCTCGGCCTCCTCACCGCGGCCTGCCCGGAGATGACCGCACTCGCCCGACTCACCAGCGAGTTCGCCGCGCTCTTGACCCCGGCCCCGGCCAACAACGACAAGCTCACCCAATGGATCACCACAGTCCGCACCGCCGACCTGCCCCACCTGCACAGCTTCTGCAACGGCCTCGAACTCGACCGCGCCGCCGTGAACGCCGGCCTCACCCTGCCCCACCACAACGGCCGGACTGAAGGCGTCAACACCCGGACCAAAAAGATCATGCGGCAGATGCACGGCCGAGCAGGATTCGACCTCCTCCGTCACCGCATCCTCCTGCAATAAGGAGAACGCACCGTCACCACCGACTACGGAACAGAGCCGAACGTCTTACAGTCCCGCGGGCCGCGCTCGGGCGGTTCGTCTCAGGTACTGCGGCTGCAGCCGTCGGGTCCCCCGGCGCGGGCGGGGATGCCTCTTGAAAAGGATCTCCCCAGATCCTCCCCAGAGTGCTTGGATCATGGATTTAGCGGCCGTCCAGCCCTCTTTGGATCATCCGGACGGCCGCCTTTTGATCTCGCCTCAAATAGCCGTTTCAGCAGTTCACGGCGTGTACACCGACGGTCGCGGGGCCGTCGCCATGCCGTTGCCGAGGAAGAAGCTCGGGTGCGGGGGCTGGTTGTACGCGGTGTTCTGCCAGGCCAGGGCTGTGCGGTACTGGGTGTCGTGGAGCAGGGTGGTGATCTTCGTGGTGGTCTCGTAGGGGGTGGAGTAGATCCTCAGGGCCGTGTTGTCCGTCGTGGGCCAGACGGCTTCCTCGCGCCAGTCGCCGAGAATGTCGCCGGACAGGGACGGTGTCGCCTTGGTGCCGTTGTCGGAATGGACACCCGAGCCGGTCAGCAGGCGGGTGTCGGCGGACGTGCCGTACTTGTCGATGTGGGTGTCGTCGAGGAGTTCGCGGACGGTGTCCCCGTCCCACCAGGACAGGAAGTTGATGCTGCCCGGCTTGCGGGTGGCCACCACCGTGCCCTGCGGGCTCCGGACCCCGTCGGCGCGGGAGGACCAGGACTCGGCTCCAGCGCTGCCCGCCCAGACATCCCCGGACACGCCCCGGCCGTTGTCGCCGTTGGCGGCCGTCGACCAGAGGATCGCGCCGGTCCTCGCGTCCGCCATCCACGAGGACGGCTTGGTGGAGTCCTCGTCGACCTTGAACTCCTCCAGACCGGCCCGGGACGGGTCGAGATCACCGACGTGCAGGGCGTCGCCGTGGCCATTCCCGGTGGTCCACAGTCCGGCGCCGTTGTCGTCGACGGTCATCGAGCCGTACACGATCTCGTCCTTGCCGTCGCCGTCGACATCGGCCACGGACAGCTGGTGGTTGCCCTGCCCGTCGTACCCCTTGCCGCTGTTGGTCGAGGAGTTGGTGTCGAAGGTCCACCGCCGGGTGAACGCGCCGCCCCGCCAGTCCCAGGCCGCGACGACCGTACGCGTGTAGTAGCCGCGCGCCATGATCAGGGAGGGCCGGGAACCGTCCAAGTAGGCGGTACCCGCGAGGAATCGGTCGACGCGGTTGCCGTAGGAGTCGCCCCAGGAGGAGACCGTGCCGCGCGCCGGGACATAGTCGACGGTGCCCATGGCCGCCCCGGTCAGGCCGTTGAACATGGTCAGGTACTCGGGCCCGGAGAGGACGTATCCGCTGGAGTTGCGGTAGTCGGCGGAGGAACTGCCGATCGCCGTGCCCCGGCCGTCCGTCGTGCCGTCCGCGGTCTTCATGGCGACCTCGGCCTTGCCGTCACCGTCGTAGTCGTACACCTGGAACTGTGTGTAGTGGGCGCCGGAGCGGATGTTCCGGCCCAGGTCGACGCGCCACAGGCGGGTGCCGTCGAGCTTGACGCCGTCGACGATCGTGTTGCCGGTGTAGCCGGACTGGGAGTTGTCCTTGGCGTTCGTCGGCTGCCACTTGAGGACGAGGTCGAGCGCGCCGTCGCCGTCGAGGTCGCCGACGGAGACGTCGTTGGCCTCGTAGGTGTACGCGACACCGTCGGGGGTGGTGCCGCCCGCGGGCGGGGTGATGGGAACGTCCTTGTAGCCCGCCCGGAACTGGACGGCGTGGACGGAGTCCGCCTGCTCCACACCGTTCACGATCGCACGGACCGTGTAGTCGGCCTGCGCGGGCGCTCCCGAGTGGAAGTAGTTCGTGGAGCCGCTGACCGGGGTGGAGTTGACCAGGGTCCCGGCGCGGTAGACGTTGAACGACACGTCGTTCGGATCGGTGCCGAGCCAGCGCCAGGTGACCAGGTTGCCGCTGTCGGTGTGGACGCTGACGACGCCCCGGTCGAGGGCCTCGACCTGTCGCGCCGTGGCCGCCCGGGCCGGAGCGGCGCCGAGGCCGGTGAGTCCGGCGGTGATGAGGGCCGCGGCCGCCAGGGCCGAGCCGATCGCGCGTCTGCGGTGCTGCCGTTGCGGGTGCTGCACGGTGATTACCTCCTGGGAGGACAGACTGCTTCTGCCTTCCCAGTCGCCGCTGCGCGCAGGGGAGTTGCCGCCTCGCAGCAAGCGCTCTCTACGCGTATCTGCGGGCCAGCTCGGCGACCGTCCCGGCGATGCGGGCGCGCAGCTCGGGCGGCTCCAGGACCTCGACGGACGTGCCGAGCCGCAGGAAGTCGTCGTGGGCCTGCTCCAGGGACTCGACGGGTACGGTGGCACACGTCCAACCCTGCTTGTCCGTAAGCCCGTTGACCGCCACCGCCCGGCCAGCGAGACCGCTCAGGCCGGTTCCGGGCGCGATCCGGACGACCACCTCCGCCTGGTGCAGCCGCTCGTGGAAGTCCCGCTGGTAGGCGGTCCAGTACTCCGCCAGACCGAATCCCTCGGGCCGGGTGAACTCCGCTTCCGAGGTGTGCAGTTCGAGAATCTGGTCCACCCGGTAGGTGCGGGGTCCCGGGCCCGCGACGACGTACCAGCGACCCGCCTTCAGGACGAGACCGTACGGTTCCAGGCGGCGGTCCACGTCGGTGGGTTCGCGCCAGCGGCGGTAGCGGATGTCGAGGGCCCGGCCGTTCCAGACGGCGTCGGCGACCGCGGTGAGGTACGGGGTCTCGTCGGCGTCCGCGTACCAGCCCGGCGCGTCCAGGTGGAAGCGGCCGCTCACCCGGTCCGCGTGCTCGCGCAGTTCGTGCGGGAGGGCGGCACGCACCTTGAGCTGGGCCGCGGCGAGCACCGCGCCGAGTCCGAGTTCGGCGGCGGGCCCGGGTATCCCGGCCAGGAACAGGGCCTCGGCCTCCTCGGTGGTGAGACCGGTGAGGCGGGTGCGGTAGCCGTCGAGGAGGCGGTAGCCGCCTTCGTGCCCCGCGTCGCCGTAGAGCGGGACGCCCGCCGCGCTCAGTGCCTCGACGTCCCGGTACACCGTCCGGACCGACACCTCCAGTTCCGCGGCGAGCTGGGCGGCGGTGAGTCTGCCCCGGGTCTGGAGCAGCAGCAGGATCGAGATGAGACGGCTGGACTTCACTGACACATGGTGTCAGTGAAGCGGGCCTAGCGTCCCTGCCATGGCTTCAGCTACCTCCACGCCGTCCACCGCTCCAGCGGTGGTGCCGGCCTCAGTGCCCTCCGGGGCATCCGATATTTCCGTGCCTTCCGTACCTTCCGGGGCTTCCGGCGGCCCCGGGGTTTCCGCGGCCTCGGACGCGCCCCCCGCCCGTGCGGCCTTCAGGGAAAAGTTCCTGACCGTGCCGCCGCCCATCGAGGTGGCGGGACGGCGGATCAAGCGGTACCACGTGACCGCGGACCCCGCCGGTATCGAGCCGGAGGTCGAAAGGGCGGCCTACGCGATCCTGCCGCGGCTGCTTCCCGAGCCGGACGGCACCCCGCCGGCCACGTTCGTCGTCCTGCACCGGGGCGCCGACGACGGTGCCTATCTCAACGCGTACAGCTGGGTGTGGGACAACGTCCTGCACTTCCGGGGCGCCGCCGCGGGCCAGCAGGTGCTGGGCTGCCCCGACCGCGACCCGGCGCACTTCGTCACCACGGACCTCCCGTGGATCGGCTGCGTCTGGGAGCTGCCGCCGGTCCTGCACGAGCGGGACGCCTGGGTGCGGCATCTGCTCGCCTCCGAAGTACCCGACCTGGCCGCCTACTTGACCGACTCCCTGCCTGCAGGAACCACAGGAGACCGCACATGAACGATGTCCGGGACAACGTGTCGGCCCTGAACGGCTTCGACTTCCTCCAGGGCGAATGGGACGTCGTCAACCGCCGTCGTACGGACTTCCTCGACCCGGAGAGCGACTGGGAGGAGTTCTCCGCGGTCAGCCGCTGCTGGAACCTGTTCCGCGGCGCCGCGAACATCGACGAGATCGACGTGCCGAGCCAGGGATGGACGGGCCTGACGCTGCGGCTCTTCGACGCGGAGACCGAGCGGTGGTCGCTGAACTGGTCGTCCAGCCGCAGCGGCCGGCTGTTCCCGCCGGTGCTCGGGCGGTTCGGACCGGACGGACGCGGCGAGTTCCACGGCGACGACACCCATGACGGGAAGGACGTGCGGGTGCGGTTCGTGTGGTCGGGGATCTCGGAGACGACGGCTCGCTGGGAACAGGCCTTCTCCGTGGACGGGGGGAACACCTGGCTGACGAACTGGACCATGGACTTCACCCGGAGGAAGACCCTCTGACCCCGGGCCCGGGCCCGGGCCGGTTCGCACGAGTTCAGTTCCTGCGGAAGGCCCGCAGGGTGAAGTCGGGTTCGCGGCGCGGGACATCGGGCCCCGGCAGGGTCTCGACCCGCTCGGCCAGCCGAGGTCCGCCGGCCGCGTAGAGCCGGCCGCTGCGAATGTACCGGGCCACATCCCGCGGGGTCCGGCCCTGGCCGTGGCCGCGGAAGAGGGCCGTACCGCTCGGGACCAATCCGTGCTCGGCGGCGTACGCCGTGACGCGTCCGGTCCCGTCCTCGGCGTGCCCGGGAGGACAGAGCGCGGTCAACGCGTCGATGTCGCTGCCGACATGGTGGGCCGCCGCCTTGTCGACGGTGGTGACGAACACACCACCGGGGCGCAGGAGGCGCGCGGCCTCCGCGACGACGGGGCCCGCGTCGTCCAGCAGATGGAGCAGCCAGACGGCGCACACCGCGTCGAACGAGCCTTCCGGGAAGGGGAGTCGACGGCCGTCGGCGCGGACGACGGCTCCGGGGAGGCGCTCCGCCGCCCGGCGCGCCATGCCGTGGGCCGCGTCCGCCCCCGTCACCCGGAGCCCCGGCCGCCCGGCGGCGAGCCCGCTCGTCACGATGCCGGTGCCGCAGGCCACGTCGAGCAGGCTGCGGGCATCGTCGGGGACCAGGGCGAGCACGGCGGCCGCGGCGGCGGCGGCCCGAGGTTCGCCGCCGCGCGTCGCGTCGTAGCGGTCCGCTTCCTTGTCGTAGTCCAGCACGGAGGTCAGCTCGCCCCGTGTCCCGGCGCGAGTTCCTCCACCCTGCGGGCGAGATCGAAGTCGAGCACGGTGACGGCGCCGCCGACGCTGTGCGTGTTCACGGTGAGGGCGATCGTGTTGTAGCCGAGGGTGAGGTCGGAGTGGTGGCCGAGCTCCTCCTGCACCTGGGCGATGTGCACGACCATCGCGGTCGCCGCGAAGTGTGTGCCGAGCCGGTAGGTACGGGCGAGCCGGTCGCCGTCCAGCGACCAGCCGGGCAACGCCGACAGCCGCTCCTCGATCTCCTTGGGCTCCAGCGGTTCGACGGCCATGGACGTGATCCCTTCGTACGGCGGGGGAGGCGTGCGGGGCGGTGGGTCCGGGGTGGCGCAGGGGGTCGGACCGGCCCCGAAGGACAGCGGAGCGGGCCCTTCGCCCAGCGTGCCACAGCCGTCACCCCTCGGCAGGGCACACGGGGCGCGGCGGCTCTCCGCGACGGCCGGACGGGTGCCGGCCGGTCACCGCCCCGGGCGATCGTTCACATGCCGCTCCTCGGCTACCGTCCTCACATGAGCCCTGTCCCGTCCGGTCCCCCCGCCGCCCCCCGTACCTCGGCCGACGGCGGTGTCGGGCCGCTGCTGCGCGGCTGGCGGGAGCAGCGCCGGGTGAGCCAACTGGAGCTGGCCCTGCGGGCGGGGTCCTCGGCCCGGCACATCAGTTTCATCGAGACGGGCCGTTCCCGCCCCAGCGAGGACATGGTGCTGCGGCTCGCCGAGCACCTCGATGTGCCGGTCCGCGAGCGCAACGCGCTGCTGCTCGCGGCGGGTTACGCGCCGCGCTACGCGGAGACCCCGATCGACGACCCGTCGATGGACGCGCTGCGCGGGGGCATGGAACGGCTGATCCAGGGCTACGAGCCGTATCCGGCGCTGATCGTCGACGCCAGGTACGACGTTCTGGCCGCGAACCGCGGGGTCGCCCTGCTGCTGGACGGCGTCACGGACCGGCTCCTCGTGCCGCCGCTGAACGCGATGCGGCTGACCCTTCATCCGGAGGGCCTGGCGCCGCGCATCCGCAATCTGCGCACGTGGCGGGATCATCTGCTCGCCCAGATGGACCGGCAGATCGCGCTGCGCCGTTCGGAGCCGCTGCGCGCGCTGTACGAGGAGGTGGCGGCGTATCCGGTGCCGGACCGGGACGCGGAGGTGGACGACGACGAGCCGCTCGGTCCCGCGCCCCACTTCGCGCTCCCGATGCGGATCGAGCACGAGGGGCGGGTGCTGTCGTTCATCTCGTCCATCTCGACGTTCAACACCCCGATGGACGTGACGGTCGCCGAGCTGGCCATCGAGACGTTCCTCCCGGCGGACCCCGCGACGGGGAAGTACCTTCACGCGCTGCATGCGTGATGATCTGTCACCGAAGAGAGAAGAGGCGCCGGTGACGGTGGTGCGGGACGAGCGGCGTGATGCCTACGGTGCGTCAGATCGCGCTGGCTGTGCGCATGTTGAGGCCAATCGATGATGGTTCCGCACGGACATGGCACACTGCACGCATACTTCGGCGCGTGGGGAGGCGTGGCGTGAGTGAGCGGCGGCCGGCACCCACGGTGGGGCAGGTGGTTCTGGGGCGACGGCTCCAGGAGCTGCGCGAGGCCGCGGGCCTGAAACGGGAGGAAGCGGCGCGTGTCCTGCGGGTCGCGCCGGCGACCGTGCGGCGGATGGAGATGGCCGAGGTCGCCCTCAAGATCCCTTATGTGCAGGTTCTGCTGACGACGTACGGTGTCTCCGAGGACGAGACGGACACCTTCGTGGCACTGGCAGAGGAGGCGAACGAACCGGGCTGGTGGCAGCGGTACCACGACGTGCTGCCGGACTGGTTCAGCATGCACGTCAGCCTGGAGGGCGCGGCCCGGCTGATCCGCAGTTACGAACCGCATTTCGTGCCGGGGCTGTTGCAGACCGAGGAGTACGCGCGGGCCGTGCTGGAGGCCGGGACCGTCGGGCAGACGGGCACCGAGGCCATCGACCGGCATGTGGCGCTGCGCATGAAACGGCAGGCGCTGCTCACCCGCGAGAACCCTCCCCACCTCTGGGTGATCATGGACGAGACGGCGTTGCTGCGTCCGGTGAGCATCCGGGGTGAGGTCATGCGCGACCAGATGGACCGGCTCCTCGAATGGGTCGAGCTCGATCACGTCACGCTTCAGGTCGCGGAGTTCGCGGCCGGCCCGCACCCGGGGACGTACACGTCCTTCGCGCTGTTCCGCTTCGCCGAGCGAGAGCTGCCGGACATCGTCTACAGCGAGTACGTGACCGGCGCTCTCTACCTCGACGCGCGCGAGGAGGTGGCCCTGCATCTGGAGGTGCTGGACCACATGTCGGCCCACTCCGCCTCCGCCGAACGCACCAAGGAGATCCTCCGGGAGTTCCGCGAGCGCTACTGAGCGGGCCCCGGCCCCGGGAACCTGTCCCGGCCGCCGCCTGAGTCCTCTCCGTCCCCTGCGTCCCTTGCCCGGTCCTCGTCCACGATCTCCGCGTCCACCACGTCCTCGTCGTCCTGCGCCTGCTCGGTGGGCGCCTGCCCGGTGGGCGGCTGGTCCTGCGGGGCCGGCCTCTGCTGGGCCTGGGCGTACATGGCCTGGCCCATCTGCTGGCTGACGGTGGCCAGCTTCTCGATGGCGCCGCGCAGAGCGGCGGTGTCGGTGGAGGAGTCCTCCAGAAGCTCTTTCAGTTCGGTGGCCGCCGAGGCGACCGCGTCCTTCGTGCCGGCGGGGATGCGTTCGTCGTTCTCGCGGACGAACTTCTCGGTCTGGTAGACGAGTTGCTCGCCGTGGTTGCGGGTCTCGGCCGCCTCCCGGTTGCGCCGGTCCTCCTCGGCGTACTGCTCGGCCTCGCGCACCAGGCGGTCGATGTCGTCCTTGGGCAGCGCGGAACCGCCGGTCACGGTCATCTTCTGCTCGCGCCCGGTGGCCAGGTCCTTCGCGGAGACGTGGGTGATCCCGTTGGCGTCGATGTCGAAGGCGACCTCGATCTGCGGGACACCGCGCGGCGCGGGCGGCAGGCCGGTGAGGTCGAAGACCCCGAGCTTCTTGTTGTAGGCGGCGATCTCGCGCTCGCCCTGGTAGACCTGGATGCCGACCGAGGGCTGGTTGTCGGCGGCCGTCGTGAAGATCTCCGAACGCCGCGTGGGAATCGTGGTGTTGCGCTCGATGAGCGTGGTCATGATGCCGCCCTTGGTCTCGATGCCGAGGGACAGCGGGGTGACGTCGAGGAGCAGGACGTCCTTCACGTCTCCGCGGATCACACCGGCCTGGAGTCCGGCGCCGAGAGCCACGACCTCGTCCGGGTTGACGCCCTTGTGCGGGTCCTTGCCGGTGAGTTCCTTCACCAGGTCGGTGACGGCGGGCATCCGGGTGGAGCCGCCGACCAGGATGACGTGGTCCACGGCGGACAGTTTCACACCGGCGTCCTTGACGGCCTGGTGGAAGGGGGTCTTGCAGCGGTCGAGCAAGTCGGCCGTCAGCTCCTGGAACTGAGCACGCGTCAGTTTCTCGTCGAGGTGTAGAGGGCCTTGGGCGGTGGCGGTGATGTAGGGCAGGTTGACGGTGGTCTCGGTGGACGAGGACAGCTCGATCTTGGCCTTCTCGGCGCCCTCGCGCAGCCGTTGCAGAGCCATCTTGTCGTGTCCGAGATCGATGCCGTGCGCGGCCTTGAAGCGCTGGGCGAGGTGCTCGACGATCCGCTGGTCCCAGTCGTCACCGCCCAGCCGGGTGTCACCGTTGGTCGCCTTGACCTCGATGACCCCGTCACCGATCTCCAGGAGCGAGACGTCGAAGGTGCCGCCGCCCAGGTCGAAGACGAGGACGGTCTGCTCCTCCCCGCGGTCGAGCCCGTACGCCAGGGCCGCGGCGGTCGGCTCGTTGATGATCCGTAAGACCTTCAGCCCCGCGATCTCGCCCGCCTCCTTGGTGGCCTGGCGCTGCGCGTCGTCGAAGTAGGCGGGCACGGTGATCACGGCGTCCGTGACGTCCTGGCCCAGATAGGCCTCGGCGTCCCGCTTCAGTTTCTGCAGCACCCGCGCGGACAGCTCCTGGGCGCGGTAGCGGGTGCCGTCGATGCTGCCCTTCCCGGGAAACCGCCAGTTCACATCGCCCATGTACCGCTTCACGGACCGCGCGGTGCGCTCCACGTTCGTCACCGCCTGCCGTTTGGCGACCTCGCCGACCAGCACCTCGCCGTTCTTGGCGAAGGCCACCACCGAGGGTGTGGTGCGTGCCCCCTCGGCATTGGCGACGACCGTCGCCTCACCGCCCTCCAGGACCGCCACCACCGAGTTCGTCGTCCCCAGATCGATCCCGACCGCACGTGCCATGTCCGTCCCCTTCCGCCACGGCTCTGCCCGCCCCCAAGCACAAAACCTGTGTTCTCGCTTGTCAATGGCGCGGACGGCGTACGCGGGCGGACACGCCGATGCCGCGCCCCCGCGGGGAGGACGCGGCATCGGCGTACGAGCGTCAGGCGAGCTTCGCCGACAGCGTGATCGTCGTACCGGTCAGGGCCTGGCTGACCGGGCAGTTCTTCTTGGCGTCCTCGGCCGCCGCGACGAAGCCGTCGTTGTCGAGGCCCGGCACCGTGCCCTCGACCGTGAGGTGGATGCCGGTGATGCCCTCGCCGGGCTGGAAGGTGACGTCGGCGTTGGTCAGGAGCTTGGTGGGCGGCGTCCCGGCACCCGCGAGGGCGTGCGACAGCGCCATGGAGAAGCAGCTGGAGTGGGCGGCCGCGATCAGTTCCTCGGGGCTGGTCTTGCCGTTGGCGTCCTGGGCCCGCGACGCCCACGTCACCGGCTGCTGGCCGATGCCGGAGGAGTCGAAGGTGACGACGCCGTTGCCCTCGAGCAGGTTGCCTTCCCACACGGTGTGTGCGGTGCGCGTGGTTGCCACGATGATTCCTTTCGGGTGTGGTCCCGTTGCCGGGGTCCGTGTCTCCCATCCGATCACACCTGAGCCCGGCGCACCCCGCGGTTCGGACGGCGACCTGCCGGTGCGTGTCCGGGATTTCGCCGGACGGGGGCCGCGGAGCCCGCCGGAACACCGCGGCGGGGGCTCAGGTCACCCGGAAGACCGGCCCGCGCGCGGTGAAGGGGAGCCGTGCGGCGTGCGGCACCAGATAGGCGTGCTCGCGCCGCACCCGCAGCACGTCGCAGTATCCGTCCGTGATCACCAGGACGGGAGCGCCCGGCGGGAAGTCGTCGGCGCGGTGCAGCAGATCGACGCCCGGTTGCAGCACGGTGCCGCCGCGCCCGTGCACCCGTACGCGTCCGGCGATCTCCGTGACGGGCAGATAGCCCGCGTCGTACGGGGCGGCGTCGCAGAACACGACGCGGGCGGCCGGCACGTCGCGGGACCCGGCGTACGAGGCGATGGCGCCCAGCGCCTTGCCGAGCAGGGTGCGGTCCATGGAGCCGGAGGTGTCGAGCACGACGCCGAAGGTGCAGCGGGCGATCTCCTCGGGCGGGAACCAGCGGCCCGCGCGGGGGATGCCCGGGGTGGCCGCCTGCCGGCGGGAGGGACGCGCGTACGACCGCAGCGGCTCGGGCCGGGGCACGAACTCGTCGAACCAGCGGGCGAGTCGGGCGTCCCAGGGCAGCGGCGGATGGCTGAGCGCGCGGATCTCCTCGACCAGACCACCGGGCAGGAAACCGCGCTCCTGCTGCTGGTGCAGATCGAGGCCCCGGGCCAGGCCACGGCGGTAGAACTCGTCGAGGTCGACGTAGTCGCGCGCCGAGCCGAGCGGTCCGCCCAGGATGTCGCCCGTTCCCCTGCCGCGCAGCGTGGCGAGGCGGCGCATCCGGCGCAGATCGCCGGCGATCCGGTCGTACACCTCCTCGGCCGACAGGTCCTTCAGCTCCGGGTCGTGCAGCAGCCCCTCGGGCATCGTGCCGACCTGCATCTCGCACAGCCAGCCGTTGATCACATAGTCGGCGGCGACGTTGAAGAGGTACGGGTCCCGGGTGCCGCAGCGGTCACCGTGGCGCAGGGCGGCGTGCAGCATCTCGTGGGCGAGGACGAACCGCCATTCCTCGTCGCTGAACGAGCACAGCGGGTTGATGTAGATCTCGGCCGCCTCGGTGTCCACGGCGGCGACGGAGATGTCGTGGGCGCGGGCGAGTTCGGCGTCGGCGACGAGCGTGATGCCCGCCGCGAGGCCGCCGAGCAACGGGTAGGAGGAGACGAACCAGCTCAGCGCCCGCTCCCAGGGCCGGAGCGGGGTGGGGCCTTCGCTCATGGAGGCGCGTCTCCCGCCCGCCACGTCCATCGCGGCGGACATGGTGCCGATCAGCGCGTGCGCGAAGGTCACCTGCCAGTCGGCCGGAGCGCTGCCGAGCCAGGCGTTCCAGGACACGAGGGCCTGGTCCGGGTCGCCGCCCGCCGTGCCGCAGTGTTCGTACCGGGGCGGGATGCCGTCGCGGCGCCAGGCCGCGGCGAGCCGTTCCTCGTCACCGCCGGGGTAGGAGTCCGGGAGGTCCTCGGGCGTCAGGCCCACCGAGAAGCCGAGCAGGAAGCGGTTCACCACCACGCAGCGGGCGGCGAGGTCGAAACGGTCCGGCTGCTCGCGCGTCCCGGCCGCGGCCGGGACATGGCCGAAGCCCAGATGGATGACGGCGTGCGCCATGGCCCAGGCCCAGGTGACGGGTTCGGCGCGACGGGTCGGGTTGACGTGCACGGTCCCGTTGGAGTCGACGACCACCAGCCCGTCCCGGGGAGCCCGCGCGCACGTGTCCTCCCGGCAGACGCGGAAGCCGACGGCGCCCAGCGCCGGATTGGCCCGGACCAGCCGCAGCCCCTCGGCGAACGCCTCGGCGGCGGGATCGGGCTTGGCCTTGGCCTTCGCCCCGGCCTTGCGGGAACGGCTCACCGGCGCGCCTCCACCAGGCGCGGCATGTCCCGGGCCGCCTCCACCAGGAACCACGCGGGCAGGACCGGATTGCCGTCGGCGTCCGAGGCGATGACGCTCTGGGCGACCTCGACGGATATCTCGGCGAGCTGGATGAGCAGGGACTTGGCCCGGTACGCGGTCTGCCGGGCGTTCGCCGAGATGTGGTCCCGGCCAGCCGGGAGTTCCTTGACGAGGCGGCCGCGGAAGGACTCCGCGAGGTAGTAGAGGAGGTCGCGGTCCTCCGTACGGGAGGGCCAGCGGGCGTCACCCTTGAGGATGGCCTCGATGCCGAAGCGACTGCGCACGATCTTGACGTAGCCGCAGAACGCGACGGCGTGCGCGGGCGTCAGCGTGCCGTGGGCGATCACCTTCAGGGTCTCCTCGTCGAGCGCGTCGCCGAAGGAGCCCAGCGCGTCGGAGAGCATGTGCCAGGAGCGCGGGGTGGAGAAGGGCTCCTCGGTCTTCGGCGGCTTGGACCACAGGTGGTCGGGGCGGTCGGTGAGGTGGTCGAGCACCCAGGGGTGGATGTCGTTCTTGGCGGCCCAGACGAGCCAGTCCTTCGGAGAGGCCTCCAGATGGACGTGGGTGAGCCGGTTGATCAGCGCCGAGGCGATCGGGCGGGCCAGCGCGTTGTCCGTCGCCCGGTTGCCCGCGCCGATCACGATGGAGCCCTTCGGCAGCTCGTAGTCACCGATGCGGCGGTCCAGGATGAGCGAGTAGAAGGCCTTCTGCACATCGGGCGTCGCCGCGTTCAGCTCGTCAAGGAACAGGCAGTACGGCTCGTCGCGGGCGATGGCCTGCGGCGGGCAGAAGACGGAACGCCCGTCACGGATCTGCGGCACGCCGATCAGGTCCTCGGGCGCGAGCTGCGTACCCAGCAGGCTCACGCACTCCAGCCCGAGCGATTCGGCGAACTCCCTGACCAGGGAGGACTTTCCGATGCCGGGGGCGCCCCAGAGGAAGACCGGCCGCACGGTGGCGAGACCGAGAAGCAGCTCCGGGACACGGGAGGGCGTGACGGTGACGGCTGCCTGCACAGGCGAGCTCCTTGAAGGTATGAGAAAGGGGGTGAGAGACGAGCGATGTGTGAGGGACGCGCGCGAAAGCGCGGCGTGTGATGCCCACAGTGTGGGCGCGGCGCGATGTCCGCCGCCTCCCATTTTTCCGGTGCCGGCGACCGGGCCGGCCGGTGAACGGGCCGGCTGTTCGCCGCCCCGCGGCCGAGCCGCCGCTCAGGCGGCCTGCTCGTCCGGGTGGGACGGCAGCGGTACTTGGGCGCCGTCGCACTCACGCAGCCAGCGCCGCAGCACGTCGTGCACCCGCTCCGCGCCTACGAGTCCGGCGTCCGGGCCGGCGGGTTCCGTGGCCGTGCCGACGAGTCCGGCGTCCGGGCCTGCGGGGTCCCTGTCCGCGCCGGCCGGTGCGGACAGGGTGAGCGGAGAGAGCAGGAACGGGTGCCCCTGGGCACCGCCGAGCCCGCCGTGCGAGCCGATCTGCTCCTCGAAGGCGAGGACTTCGCCCTCGACGGGGTCGTACCAGGAGTTGACCATGATGTCGGCGGTGTGCGGGAACGTGTGCGTGCGCCGCACCGCGTCGGCGGCGCCGGGACCGAAGTCGGCCAGTGGGCCCGGGTGTTCGTCGTCGAGCCGGCCCACCGGCACCTCGGCGCCGTGCGCCCCGAGCACGAGGCCGCCGTGCTCCTCGCTGCGTACCAGGAGGAAGCCGATGCCCGGGTGGTTGGCGAGCGTGGACAGCAGCGCGGGATGGCGCCGGTCGATCTCCTCCCGGCTCATCCGGTGCGTGACGTCGGGGAAGGAGACCAGGCCGAGGTTGCCCGAGGCCAGGACCAGGGGCTCGGAGCGGCGCCCCGCCGGTCCGCGCCGCTCCTCGCGCTCCTCGACCGGTCTGCGCAGCGCGGCCCGGACGGCGGTCCGGGCCTCGGCACCGCTGTGGGTACTGCGGGCCCTGCGGGGCACGGGCAGCCCGCAGCCGGCCCGGACCAGATTGCCGAGGCTGAGGCCGTATCTGGTCAGGAAGGTCTCGCCGGGGCTCTGGCCGTGGTCGGAGAGCACGACGATCCGGTACGGCCGCGGGGCGTGTTCGGCGACCTTCTCGATGAGCGCGAGCGACCGGTCGAGCCGCTCCAGGATCCTCTCGGCGTCCCGGCTCCGCGGCCCGGAGTGGTGCGCCACCTCGTCGTAGGCCACCAGGTCCGCGTAGACCGCGTTGCGCCCGGCGAGCATGTCGCCGATCACCGCGGCGACCACGACATCCCGCTCGACGACGGTCGCGAAGGCGCGGACGAACGGGTACAGCCCGCCGCGATCGACGCGGGGGCGTCGCCGCTGGAGGCGGGCCCGGGTGGACTGGCCCGTCTCCCTGAAGACCTCGGCCACGAACGACATCGCCGTACGGACGGCGTTGGCCGGGTCGGAGAAGTAGGCGAAATAGCCGGCCCGCGAGCGGTTGTCCCGTCCCCTGCGCGCGGCGACGGACAGCACGAGGGCCAGCTCGTCGGCGCCGCCGCTGAAGAGGTTGCCCCGGCTCGCGCCGCCGGCGGTGAGCAGGCCGCCGTCGCCGGTGTGCGCGACGGCCCGCCGCTGGAGCTCGGCGGCGCTGGTCGGCCGGTTGCAGACCATGACCTCCTGGGTGTCCTTCTCGTACCAGCGGAAGGCGGGGACGTCGTGGTTGCTGCCGTGCAGGATGCCGAGCTGGCTGGCGCCGGTCTGGCTGGACCAGTCGGTTCTCCACGGGGTGAGCCGGTGGGTGGGGCGCTTCCCGCCGAGCCATCGGGCGGCGGTGGGCATCAGACCCTTGCCGATCGCCTCGCGCAGCACGTCGTGTCCGACGCCGTCGAGCTGGAGGAAGACCACGCCGGGAGTCGAGGGGCCGGGCCGCCCGGTGGCGCGTCTGCGGCGCCGGTCGGCGAGCCGGTAGAGGCGGCGACGGTAGGCGTCGTCGTCCCGTACGGCGAGGGCGGCACCGGTGGCCGAGGCGACGGCCGACATGACGGCGGCGACGACCACGGCGGTCTCGGGGGCCGCCTCGCCGTGCCCGGAGGGGTTGAGCCGCAGGGCGATCAGCAGCAGCGAGCCGTTCAGGAAGAAGACGAGCAGGCCCAGCACCAGGGCGGGGACGAGGAGCAGGGCCCGCACGAGCAGGGGCCACACCAGCGCCGACAGGAGACCGAAGACGCCCGCGCCGGCCGCCGCGGTGACGGCGATCCGTGTCGCGCTGTCCCCGCTCTCCGACTGGAGCCGGAAGTCGGGCAGCGCACCGGCGAGGACGAGCATGGTGAGCGTGGACACGGCCCACACCGTGATGCTGCGCCCCGCCGCGCTGGCGAGGCGCCGCCAACGTCCTTTGTCCACGCCCGGTCCACCTCACGTCCCGGCCCGCCCGGTCCGCGCGGCCTGCTCCCACCCTGTCACAACGGCCGGAGATCCCCAGAAGTCCCCAAAAGCCGCGCGAAGTCCCTCACGAGGCTTCCCCAGGTGCCCTTTCGCCGGGACTCACCGCGGGCGGGAGATCAACGGCCGTCGTATCCGGCCGTCGGCATCGACAGACGGCGGTGGACCCTGGCCTTCATCTGGGCGTCGTACGACGGTTCCGCGGTGCCCACGGTCTCGACGCGGACACCGCGGCGCGCGCACTCGGCGGTGAACTCCTCCACCGAGGCGAGCGCGCGCTCCAGCACCCGGCGGCTGGGCGCGACGAACAGGTCCACGAGACCGGCCTCGACATCCGCCCACAGGCTGCGGTGGTCCGGGCGCAGCCCGCGTACGAGAAGTTCCCGGGTGACGACGTAGCCGTGCTCGGCGGCCCAGCGGGCGCACATCGCGTGCTGGCTGCGGGAGTCGACGAGAAAGGGGTCCTCGTCGAGTTCCTCCAGAGGTGTCAGGCTCGCGATCGCCGTGACGCGAAGCGACGGGGAGCGCGGCACGGGGCCGCCGCGCTCGTGCGAGCGTTCGAGGGCGTGCGTGCCGGAGGCACCGCGTGCGTCTCCCATGGTGTCCCCCTCACCTCATGGTTTCGCCGCAGACCCTACTCCTGCCCGTAGGCTCGGGGGGAGTCGTGCGAAGGAGGCAAAGAGGTGCCGGTGGAGATCACCTGGTGGGGGCACGCCACCTGCACGCTGGAGGACTCCGGGACACGCGTGCTCACCGATCCCCTCTTCGCGCGCCGGCTCGCACACCTGCGGCGCAGGCGCGGGGCGCCGCCCCCTCCCCCGGCCGCGGTCGCCGACGTCGCGCTGGTCTCCCATCTGCACGCCGACCATCTGCATCTTCCCTCGCTGGCGCGACTGGCCCCGGGTACCCGGCTGCTCGTGCCGCGCGGTGCGCCGCGTTCGGTGCCCGGACTGCGCAAGCTGGACCATCTGCGGCTCACGGAGGTCGCGCCCGGTGACCGCACCCGCGTCGGTGACCTGGCCGTCCGTACGGTTCCGGCACGGCACGACGGACGCCGGCTGCCGATCGGACCGCACCGCTCCCCCGCCGTGGGGTACGTGATCGAGGGCGAGGCGCGGACGTACTTCGCCGGGGACACGGGGCTGTTCGCGTCGATGGCCGAGGAGGTCGGACCGGTCGACTTGGCCCTGCTGCCGGTGGGCGGCTGGGGCCCGTATCTCGGGGAGGGGCATCTCGACGCGGGACGTGCCGCCGAGGCGCTCGCCGCGTTGCGTCCGCGCAGCGCTGTGCCGGTGCACTACGGCACGTTCTGGCCCATCGGGATGGATGCCGTGCGCCCCCATGAATTCCACGCGCCGGGTGAGGAGTTCGTGCGCCTGGCCGCCGAGCGTGCGCCCCAGGTGGCGGTTCATCTGCTGAGGCAGGGCGAGAGCGTGCGTCCGAAGGCCGCTCGGTGATGTCCTGGTCCGCCGGGGCGGTGGCTCCCCCGGCCCTTCAGTCGGTCAAGGGCGGCGCTCTTCTGTCGCTCAAGGGCACGACCCTCGTGTCGCTCAAGGGCACCGCACCGCTGGTGTTCCTGTCCGCCGCGGCGCCGACCGTCCCGCCGCAGTCCACTCAGCAGGCGATCGGCTATCCGTCGCTGTTCCTGCTGGTGCTGATCGGCGCTCTGGTGCCGGTGGTGCCGACGGGGGCGCTGGTGAGTTCGGCGGCGGTCGTGGCCTTCCACCAGACGTCACCCTTCGCGCTGCTCATGGTGTTCCTGGTCTCCTCGGTCGCCGCGTTCCTCGGTGACGTGTCGCTCTACTGGCTCGGCCGGCGCGGCATGGGCTCGAGGAACGGATCGCGCTGGCTGGAGGCGATCCGGGAACGCGCCCCCGAGGACCGGCTCGCCCGGGCGCAGCAGAAGCTCGCCGACCACGGCATCGCCGTCCTCGTCCTGTCCCGCCTCGTTCCGGCGGGCCGGATTCCGGTGATGCTGGCCTGCCTGATCGCGAAGATGCCGCTGCGCGTCTTCGCCCGCGGGGACATCCCGGCCTGTCTCGCCTGGGCGGCCACCTACCAGATCATCGGCATCCTCGGCGGCTCGCTCTTCCCCGAGCCGTGGCAGGGCGTGGTGGCGGCGGTGGCACTGACCGTGGCGATCAGCCTGGCGCCGGGTGCGTGGCGCAGGTTCCGCGGCACGAAACCCTCGTAGGGCGGGCAGGCACCGTCACTCCAGCACCCGGGAACCTCCCACCGCCAGATCCCACAGGTTCTCCCGGGCCAGGCCCGCCCGCTCCCACGCCGCCCGCACCCGCCGCAGTGGTTCCAGCACCGGTTCGGCCGAGAGCACGAAGGTGCCCCAGTGCATCGGGGCCATCCGCCGCGCGCGCAGGTCGACGGCCGCCTGCACGGCCTCTTCCGGGTCGCAGTGCACGTCGCTCAGCCACCAGCGGGGGTCGTACGCGCCGATGGGCAGGAGGGCGAGGTCGATCCCCGGGTGGCGCTGCCCGATGCGGGTGAACCAGTGGCCGTATCCGGTGTCGCCCGCGAAGTAGACGCTCCGGCCCTCGGGTGCCGTGAGCACCCAGCCGCCCCACAGGGAACGGCAGGTGTCGGTGAGGGTGCGCTTGGACCAGTGGTGGGCGGGGACGAAATCGAAGCGCACACCGTCGAGTTGGGCCGCCTCCCACCAGTCGAGCTCGGTGATCCGGGTGAAACGGCGCCGTCTGAACCAGCGTCCGAGGCCGGCCGGTACGAACACCGGTGTGTCGCGCGGGAGTCGGCGCAGGGTCGGTGCGTCCAGATGGTCGTAGTGGTTGTGGCTGACGACGACCGCGTCGACGCGCGGCAGCGTGTTCCAGGCCACGCCGACCGGGGTGATCCGGGCCGGGGTTCCCACGATGCGGCGGGACCAGACCGGGTCGGTGAGGACGGTGAGCCCGCCGATCCGGATCACCCAGCTCGCGTGCCCCGCCCAGGAGACGGCGACCGTCCGGGCGTCCACGGCGGGCAGCGGTTCCGGCTCGAAGGGCAGCAGCGGGATCTCGGCGAGCCCTTCGGCACGCGGCCGGAGCGCGCCCTCGCGGGCGAGCCGCGTGAAGGCCCGCAGGCCGGGCAGCGGGGCGGTCAGCCGGTTCGCGAAGGACCGGGGCCACAGGCGCCGCTCACCGAGCGGGCGGGGCTCGGCGAGGGGCGCTGGAGGGAGGACGGCGGGGTGCCCGGGCACCGGGGCGGCCGGGGGCGCGGGATCGCCGGTGGCCTGGGTCGTCGTGCTCGTGGTCGACTCGGACTGCTGCGTCATCGAGGAGACTCCCGTCGCTCGGCGTCGTCACGGAGATCGCCGAAGGCCGACCCCAAGAGGGTCAACGCGCGGTGCACATGCGGCAGTTCCAGTGGCGAGGGGGAGATGAGCGCTTCCTCCCGCTCCTCGTCCGTGGAGCCGAGCAGCGGCCCGGTGCCGAGTCGGACCCGGAGGGCGGCGAGGTCGTCGCCGAAGCGGTGTCCGCCCGGCGCGGGCATGCCGAGCCGGGCGGAGAGGTGGTCCTCCAGGTCCTGCGCGTCACCGACGCCGCGCGCGCCGAGGGCGGATCGGAACGCGCCGAGGTCGACGTACAGGTGCCGGCCGGCCTGCGGGGGGCGCGCGACGGCCCCGGCGGCACCCACCGCCCGGTGGACGGCGCCGGCCACGCAGGCGTGCAGGCGTACGGCGGCGGTGAGCCGTTCGGTGATCACGGCGGGCTCGCCGAGCGCGTACGCGGCCGCGGCGGCGACCGGTTCGGCGACGCGCGCGCCGAGCACGGTGAGCACGTCGAGGACGCGGGAACGCAGGGAGGCGCCCGCCGCGTTGTCGGGGAAGCGGGCGACGGCGGCGGGCCAGCCCTGCGGCAGGAAGGCACCCGCGAGGTCGGCGATCACGGAGACGTCGTCGGGGAGCATCTCGGCGGGGCTGAGCAGCACGGTGTCCCGCGGCTCGTGCAGGGTGTCGCGCCAGGTCTCGTCGCTGACGATGTGCAGTCCCTCGCCCGCCGCGGCCTCCACGGCCTCGTGCACCACCTCGGGCGGTGCGACGGTGGCGGTCGGGTCGTCGGCGACGGACAGCAGGAGCAGCCGCGGGTCGCCGCCCTCCGCGCGGACCCTGCGGACGGTCTCCAGGAGGGCGTAGGGATCGGGGACGCCGCCGCACTCCGCGGGCGTCGCCACGTGGAACACGGATCTGCCCAGCAGGCGTGCCTGCGGCGCCCACCAGGCGGCACACGGGCGGGACATGAGGATGTCGCCGCCGAGCGCGCCGGTCAGGGCCAGCAGCAGCGCGGGGGCTCCGGGGGCGGCCGCCACCCGGTCGGGTGCGGCACGCAGTCCGCGCCGGGTCCAGTAGCCGCTGGCGGCGTCGAGGAGCACGGGGCCGCCGCCGCAGGGTTCGACGGCGGAGCGGTTCGCGGCGGCGGCCAGCACGGAGCGGAGTTCCGGGAGCACGGGCAGGCCCTGGTCGGGCAGGGGCGGACCGTACCGGAGCGGTCCGTGGCCTTCGGGGTCCGTCCGCCGCATACCTGCCTCCGCACCGTGGATGCCGCCGTTCCCTGTTCCGGAGCCCGCCCGCCGTACGGTTCCGGGTGTCGTCGTCCGCTCGTACGGCTACCGGGAGCCGCTCGCCGGCCTGCGGGGTGAACCGCTCGGCGCCCGGAGGCACGCCGTCCCGTGTGTCCACTCGGGTGTGTCTGTCACATCGTCAGCCGCCGTGCCGTCCACCGCCACCGTGGCCTCCGCCTGTCACCTCCGCCGTCGGCGCAGTCTGTGCACCCGTTGCGCGGCCGCGCCCAGGGCCCCGGCGATCAGCAGTCCGCCGGCGACCAGGGCCGGCACGGAGTCGGTGAACACCCCGCCCTCGCCGGCGTGTACACCCCGCTGGACCGTGGGCGGACGTTCACCCATGCCGGTGTCGGAGCCGGTCCCGCTGTCGGGAACATGGGTCGCCGTGGCGCCGCGGGCCACGGAGTACGAGGCGGTCCACTGCTTCCCGTGACCGCCCGGGGGCGCGGGACAGACCCCGCCGACGTTCCACCGTCCGTCGGCGCCCCCGGTGTCGGGGCCCGCGATGTCCGGTTCCACCGTGCCGGGAGCCGCGGTGCCGGAACCCACGGCGTCCGGGCTCAGCGGTTCGGGAACCGTGTCGGGCCCCACCGTGTCCGGGCCCAGGTCGTCGGGGGCCGCCGAATCCGGACCGACCGTATCCGGGCCCACCGCATCCGGACCGCCCTGATCCGGACCCACCGTCTCCGGGCCGACCGTGCCCGGGCTGTCGGTGTCGGGGATCAGCGAGTCGGGGACCAGTGAGTCGGGGACCACGGGGTCACCGGCGCCGGGAGCGGGGGCCTGGGCATCGGGCACGACGGTGGCCCAGCCCCCGGGAGCGGAGCTCACCGCTCCCGCCCGGGCTCCCGCGGGCGCGTCGGCGGAGTTCTTCGCGTCGGAGTTCGCCGCCGCGCCGGAACCGTTCGTACCGGGGCTCACCTCGTCGAAGCCGCGCCCCGCGCCGGACCCCTCCGTGGCGGAGCCGGCGGCCGGATCGGGTTCGCCGGACCCGATGTGGGCGGTGCCGCTGTAGGAGGCGGCGCCCGCGGCGCTCGGGTCGGCGCCCTCGACGCGGTGGAGCTGGACCTTGCCCTCCTGGAAACCCTGGGAGCTGGCGTCGATGGAGTCGGGCAGGGTCCCCCCGATCGCGTCGCAGCTGACCGTGACGGTGACGGTGCCACCGGGTTCGACTGAGCCCGGACTGACCTCCGCGGCCGGATCCGCGGCCGCGCCCGACGCGGCGGCGCCGAGAGCGGCGCCGGCCAGGGCGGTGGCGTACAGGACACGGGCGGTACGGCGCATGAGCGGAGCTCCTTCGGAGGGCTGCGGTCCGAGAGCCACGGCCGTCGTGTCCCTCGGGCCCATCAGAGCCCGCCGCACCGCCGGGCGCGAACGGCCGGGCACCATTCGCGGGAAAGCGGGGCCCGAGCGGGTGACATCGCGGACGGGCCGCGACCGGTCCCCCGTACCCACCGTGCGCTGCCGCCCGCACCCCGGCCCGCCCCCACCCGGAGCCCGTACGGCACCCACGGCCGGAACCCCCGCCGCACCCATGACCGGGGGCCCCGACCGGATCGACGCGGGCGGCGGCCATGCGGGGTACGGCCACAAGCCGCCCGGCACGGCATCCGGGCGGCGCGTCACATCACGACAGGGCGAACGTTGCCCGCTACGTCACTAGGCCGCGTCGCGCATGATCTGGTCGCGCAGTCGCGTGCAGCAGCGGCTGATGAGGCGGGAGACATGCATCTGGGAGATGCCCAGTTCGTCGGCGATGCGGCTCTGGGTCATGTCGCTGAAGAACCGCATGTAGAGGATGGCCCGTTCCCGCTCGGACAGGGCCTGGAGCCGGGGTTTGACGGCCTCGCGGTCGATGACGGTGTCGAGGGCCGGATCGGGCGAGCCGAGGGCGTCGCTGAGGGAGTAGCCGTCCTCGCTGCCCGGCAGTTCGGCGTCCAGGGAGAGCGCGGTGAAGCTCTCCAGGGCCTCCAGACCCGTGAGGACGTCCTCCTCGCTCATGCGGGCGTGCTCGGCCAGCTCGGCGACCGTCGGCCGGCGGCCCGGGATGGTCTGCGACAGGTCCTGGGCGGCGAACCGGACCCGGTTGCGCAGGTCCTGGACCCGGCGCGGCACGTGCAGGGTCCACATGTGGTCACGGAAGTGGCGCTTGATCTCGCCGGTGATCGTCGGCACCGCGTAACTCTCGAAGGCGTTGCCGAGTTCGGGGTCGTAACGGTCGACGGCCTTGACCAGTCCGAGTGCCGCGACCTGGCGCAGGTCCTCGGCACTCTCGCCGCGGTTGCGGAAGCGGCCCGCGAGCCGTTCGGCCATCGGCAGCCAGGACTCGACGATCTCGGCACGGAGGGCGTCGCGCTGCTGTCCCGGGGGGAGGGCCGCGAGCCTGCGGAATGCCTCCCCGGTGTCGGGGGCGTCGTCGTGCGGATGGTGCGTCGCGCTCGCTTGAGTTCGCATGGTGCGTCGCAACTCCCTTGATGGTGCCATGTGATGGACAGTCATCGTGGGAACGCACCCGTGCGCCGGACGAGTACACCCATGGCGCGGATAGCCGCTCCCACGGACGTGCCTCCTGTCCGAAGCACTGCAACTGCGTCTGCCCCGCGCCATGCGGAGCAAACACCCTCCGATTCTCCCTGACCCCGGTCCGCCCGTCCTCCCGGGGCCCGGTTACGGCTTCCCCGTGGTGGCACCCGGGGTCAGGGCAGGGTCAGGGCCGACGCCCGACCAGGCAGAGCAGTTTCGTCTGGACGTCGGCGCCGGGCGGCGGCTCCTCCGGGGCCGCGAAGAGCCCGCTCTTCTCCAGCTCCGCCGCGTGCGGGGTGACCTCCCGGACCGCGAAGGACAAGAGGTCCTCGGGAAGTTGTTCCTCGGCGCCGATGGCGCGGGACAGGTCCCAGGTGTGGACCGTCAGGTCGGTGACGAGCTGCGCGCAGTAGTCGTCCGCCGGCATGTCCCCGAAGGAGAGGTGGACCGTGCGGCCGAGCACGCCCGGCTCGGCGAACACCGCGCGGGAGGCATCGGCCACGGCCTCCCAGGCGGCGACCGGGTCGGGACCGAGCAGGTCGCCGGCCAGGCTGTCGCCGACCGCGTCGACGGTGGCGCCGTCACGGACCAGCGCGGGCACCCAGGCCTGCTCGGAGACGAGGTGACCCACGAGATCGCGCACGGTCCAGGCGCTGCAGGGCGTGGGTGCCTCCCACTGGTCGTCGTGGATCGCGTGGACCCGGCGGCCGAAGAGCTCCAGGGCCTCCGCCTGCCGGACCAGGACAGACTGCGGCTCGCTCATGCCGGCGGCACCCCCGCTGCTCCGCGTTCCCGGGCACCGTCGCGGGTGCGGCCCGCCGTGACGGGCCGCCGCGGGTGGCGGCGCAGGTACTCGCCCTCGAGCTGGGCCATACGCACGTTGTGGGTGTGCAGCGCGTCGTTCGAGCCGTGCAACAGCGTGTCGTGGCGGGTGCGGTGGATGGCCTCCAGCTCTTTCATGAGCTGCTGATCGTCCAGCCGGTCCGGGTCGACTCCGGTCATGGTGCTACCCCGCTCGTCGTGGCCGTCGGTGCGGTCCGGACGTCCACCCCGGGCAGACACTGCCCCGAGCGGCCTCCGGGAGGGAGCCGTGGGTCGAGACCCACTCCCTCCACTCTACGAACATCCGGGGTGCCGGGCCTCCCCGGGACGGGCCCGGCGTCCCCACCGGGACCCGCCCGCGCGAGGTCACCGCACCGGCCCGCCCAGGACCTGTCCGGTCGGTCACGGCGCAGACGCGGGGTCCACCAGGGGCCGTCGGCATCCTCCACCGTGACCGACCGGACAGGTCCTACCGCTCGCGCTCCACGCGGCGCTCGTCCCACACGGGCTCCCGTGTCTCCCGTACCCGGCCGTCCGAGCCGAAGACCAGGTAGCGGTCGAAGGAGCGGGCGAACCAGCGGTCGTGGGTGACCGACAGGACCGTCCCCTCGTACGCCTCCAGGCCCTCCTGAAGTGCCTCCGCGGACTCCAGGTCGAGGTTGTCGGTCGGCTCGTCGAGGAGCAGGGCCGTCGAGCCCTCCAGTTCCAGGAGCAGGATCTGGAATCGTGCCTGCTGGCCGCCCGACAGCTTCTCGAAGCGCTGCTCGGCCTGCGCGGTCAGCTCGTAGCGGCGCAGCCGGGACATCGCCGCTCCGCGGTCCTGCGCGTGCTCGGTCCACAGGATGTCCAGGAGCGTGCGGCCCTCCAGTTCCGGATGGGCGTGCGTCTGCGCGAAGTGGCCGGCGACCACGCGGGCGCCGAGCTTCCACTCCCCGGTGTGCGCGACGTCGCCGCCCGCGAGCAGCCGCAGGAAGTGCGACTTCCCCGAGCCGTTGGAGCCGAGGACGGCGACCCGCTCGCCGTAGTAGATCTCCAGGTCGAACGGTTTCATCAGACCGGTGAGTTCGAGTCCCTTGCAGGTCACGGCCCTCACCCCGGTCCGCCCGCCGTGCAGCCGCATCCTGATGTCCTGCTCGCGCGGCGGCTCCGGAGGCGGTCCGGCCTCCTCGAACTTGCGCAGCCGGGTCTGCGCCGCCGCGTAGCGGGACGCCATCTCGTGGCTGACGGCGGCCGCCTGACGGAGGTTCAGAACCAGCTTCTTGAGCTGCGCGTGCTTCTCGTCCCAGCGCCTGCGCAGCTCCTCGAAGCGCGCGAACCGCTCGCGCCTGGCCTCGTGATAGGTCGCGAATCCGGCACCGTGCACCCAGGCGTCCGCGCCGGCCGGGCCGGGCTCGACGCTGACGATCTTCTGGGCGGCGCGGGCGAGGAGTTCGCGGTCGTGGGAGACGAACAGGACGGTCTTGCGGGTCTCCTTGAGCCGCTCCTCCAGCCAGCGCTTGCCGGGCACGTCGAGGTAGTTGTCCGGCTCGTCGAGGAGCAGCACCTCGTCGGTGCCGCGCAGCAGCGCCTCAAGGACCAGGCGCTTCTGCTCGCCTCCGGACAGGGTCCTCACCAGCCGCCACTGCGCCTTCTCGTAGGGGACACCGAGGGCGGCCATCGTGCACATGTCCCAGAGGGTCTCGGACTCGTATCCGCGGACCTCGGCCCAGTCGGAGAGCGCCTGCGCGTAGCGGAGCTGCGCCGCCTCGTCGTCCACGGTCATCATGGCGTGCTCGGCGGCGTCCACGGCCTTCGCCGCCTCGCGGATCCGGGGCGGGGCCACGGAGACGAGCAGCTCGCGCACGGTCGTCTCGTCGCGTACGGACCCCACGAACTGCCGCATCACGCCGAGCCCGCCGCCCACGTTGACGGTTCCTCCGTGGGGCTTGAGCTCTCCCGAGATCAGCCGCAGCAGCGTCGTCTTCCCGGCACCGTTGGGCCCCACCAGGGCCACGACGGCCCCCTCCCCCACCCGGAACGACACATCGCCGAGCAGCGCCCTCCCGTCGGGAAGGTAGTACTCAAGGTGCGCGGCTTCGAGATGTCCCATGGGCAGGCATTCTCCGGGGAGCGGGGGTGCGGGGCAAACGCGTATGCGACGAAGGGCCGGGGCGGGGGCGGGAACCGCCTGATCCGGGGTAGACGGACCCGCATGACCACGACCCCGGATGTCGACCTGACCGCCCTCGTACCGGGCCGCCACGCCCTTCGGGACCGCCTGCTCGGACTGGACTGCCGGCTCTTCGAGGCGGTCGCGGCGCGGCACTGGCCGGGCGGCGACCCCGTGCTGCCGCGGCTGAGCCGGAGCGCGAACCACGGTGTCCTGTGGTTCGCGACGGCCGCCGCCGTGGCGGCGAGCCGCACCCCGCGGGCCCGCCGGGCCGCCGCACGCGGTGTCGCCTCGCTCGCCCTGGCCTCCGCCGCGATCAACACCGTCGGCAAGCGCTCGGTGCGCCGCACCCGCCCCGGTCTCGGCCCTGTCCCCGCCGTCCGGCAGCTCAAGCGCCAGCCGATCACCACGTCGTTCCCGTCGGGGCACGCCGCCTCCGCCGCCGCCTTCGCCACGGGGATGGCACTGGAGTCCCGCGGCTGGGGCGCGGCCGTCGCACCACTGGCCGCGGCGGTGGCACTGTCCCGCGTCTACACCGGCGTCCATTTCCCGAGCGATGTCCTGGCCGGTGCGGCCCTGGGTGTCGGCGCCGCGTACGCCGTGCGCGCGCTGGTGCCCACCCGCGACCAACTGACCCCGCCCGGCCGTCCGAGCGCCGACGCGCCCGCGCTGGCCGACGGTGAGGGCGAGGGCCTGGTCATGGTGGCCAACACGGGCTCGGGCACCTCGGAGCGGGTCGGCGCGCTGGCCGGGGCGCTGCCGGGGGCCGAGATCGTGGAGTGCGAGCCCTGCGACCTGCGGGAGGAGCTGGAGAAGGCGGCGACCCGCGCCCGGGTGCTGGGCGTGTGCGGCGGCGACGGCACGGTGAACGCCGCGGCCGAGGTCGCCCTGCGCCACGGGATCCCCCTCGCCGTGCTGCCGGGCGGCACGCTCAACCACTTCGCCCACGATCTCGGCGTGGAGGGCGAACGCGATCTGGTCCGCGCGCTCCAGGAGGGCGAGGCGGTCCAGGTGGACGTGGGCCGGTTCGCGTCGGGCGGCACGAACGGCATCTTCCTCAACACGTGCAGCCTGGGCATCTATCCGGAGCTGGTGCGCGAGCGGGAGAAC
Organism: Streptomyces sp. NBC_00328; assembly: GCF_036139655.1. Lineage (NCBI taxonomy): Bacteria > Bacillati > Actinomycetota > Actinomycetes > Kitasatosporales > Streptomycetaceae > Streptomyces > Streptomyces sp. NBC_00328. The sequence goes on along the minus strand of NZ_CP108013.1, from coordinate 7,851,187 downwards.
TGGTCCCGGGTGATCGGCAGCTGGCCGGCGGGAGTGCTGGGCGCCCTGCGTGTGCTGCGCGCCGACCATCATCCGCTGCGGGCCGAACTCGGCGGCCGTACGCACCCGTTGTGGCTGCTGTTCGCCGGCAACGGCACGTACCACCGGATGGGCCTGGCACCCGCCCGCCGCTTCGACCTCGCGGACGGCCGCCTCGACGTACGGGTCGTGCACGGCGGCCGTCATCCCGCGGTGCGGCTGCTGGCCGCGGCCTTCGCGGGTCCCCTCACCCGCTCGCCCGCGCACGCGGCCGTACGGGTGGGCCGCCTGCGCATCGAGGGCGTGGCTCCCGGCACTCTGCTGGCCTACGACGGTGAGGTCACCGAGGTGAGCGGCGAGGTGACCCTGCGCAAGAGCCGCGAGGCGCTGACCGTCTACCGCCCGTTTCCCGCGCACTGACCCGTTCCCGCGCGTCGCCCCGCCGGCCGGTCCCGTACGCCGTCCCTCGCAACCGTCCGTGCGCGCCCGCGCGGGCTGCCGCCGCCCACACGGTGTCCACATCGCAAGATGCGGGTCTCATCATTCGGCATGACCGCGTACGGTGATGACATCGCCTCAGGGAGTGCGTACACCTCCACGAGGCCCGTACGAGAAGGGGACCGGTCATGTCGCAGCCACAGTCGAAACCGCAGGAGACCGCCGTCTACACCCACGGCCACCACGAGTCGGTGCTGCGCTCCCACACCTGGCGTACAGCCGCCAACTCGGCGGCCTACCTGCTCGACTCGCTGAAGCCGCACATGAAGATCCTCGACATCGGCTGCGGGCCGGGCACCATCACCGCGGACCTGGCCGAACGAGTACCGGACGGCCACGTCACCGGCGTCGACCACGCGCCCGGCATCCTCGACCAGGCACGCCGGACGTCGGCCGAACGCGGCCTGGGAAACGTCGAGTTCGCCGTCGCCGACGTCCACGCGCTGGAGTACCCGGACGACACGTTCTGCGTGGTCCACGCCCACCAGGTGCTCCAGCACGTGGGTGATCCGGTGCAGGCGCTGCGCGAGATGCACCGGGTCACCAGGCCCGGCGGGCTCATCGCGGTCCGCGATGCCGACTTCTCGTCCATGACCTGGTACCCGTCCACCCCGGGCATGGACGCGTGGCTGGACCTGTACCTGCGCGTCGCCCGCGCCAACGGGGGCGAGCCCGACGCCGGCCGCCGTCTCAAGTCCTGGGCGCTGGCAGCCGGGATCCGGGACATCACGGCCACGTCGAGCACCTGGACGTTCGCCACCGAGGACGAGCGGGAGTGGTGGAGCGGGCTGTGGGCCGACCGCACGCTGGCCTCGGCGTACGCGGAGCGGGCGACGGAAGGGGGCCACGCGGACACGGTCGGACTGCGGGCGGTGTCGGACGCCTGGCGGCAGTGGGGACGCCAGGAGGACGGCTGGTTCTCCGTCCTGCACGGAGAAATTCTCTGCCGAAAGGAAGCCTGATTCCGCGATATCCGGAAACCCGGAAAGCAGAAGGTCTCACACTATGGTTCCCATCCTGCTCGTTCTCTTGCTCGCGCTGATTCTCTTCGGTGCCGGATTCGCACTGAAGATTCTGTGGTGGATAGCACTGGTGGTCATTGTCCTGTGGCTGCTCGGATTCCTGGTGCGCGGCACGAGCGCTTCCGGAAGCCGGGGCCGCTGGTACAGGTGGTAGCTCTTCCCCCTTCGGGAAGACCTCGGGGAGAAACAGCTTGGCGCGGCCCGGGGTCCAGGACGGTCCTGGACCCCGGGCCGCGCTCCGCGCCACTCAGTCCGTACAGCCCGTGAGGCCGGCGAACCCGGTGAGGCCCGTGGATCCCGTGAAGGAGTACGCCGCCCACGGCCCCGTCAGCTCCACTCGCGTCCCCGGCTCCTCGCCCACACTTCCGTTCACCCGTTCCAGGAATTCCCCCGAGTCCGCGCGCGGCACCAGATAGGCCGCGTCAAGAATTTGGGAACCCTCTTCCGGATTCCGCGGGGTCAGCAGCCTGTTCTCCTCGGCGCACTCGGAAAGGGTGCCGTGCAGCCGGCGCGTGAATTCCCCGGACTCCCCGGAAACATCGGCCGTTTCGGCATACACCTTCACGTCCCATTCCACGCGTCCGTCGAGCCGGTCGAGCGTCCGCTCGAAATCCTCCCGGCGTTCGTCCATCATCACGCGTACGCCGCTGTCGTCCCGGAGAACGGTGGCGAGCCGGAGCGGCAGCGGGCTGGTGACGGCGGTGAGCGCGTCGATGACGCCCTGGTGGGCGCGGGCCGTCGCCTCCAGCCAGTGGACGTCCTCCAGCCGGCGGCGCAGCGGCTCGGCGTCGAAGTCCCGCTCCGGGACCGAGCCGACCACGGCGATCAGGCCGCCGTGGCGCAGCAGTCTGGGCGGGACGCCCCCGACCCCGGCCAGCTCGGCCGACAACGCCGCCGGGAAGGGGCGGCAGATCGCGTAGACATAGCGCAGAGCGCTCATGAGTCTCCTCCCGCGCTTCCCCTCGCACCCCCGCGGCGTACTGACCATGGTGCCCTCCGGAGTCCGGTCGGCGCATCATGGCGTTTCTCCCGTCCCGGGCCCGGGACCGCTCAGCGCGCCATGGCGGTCTCGACCAGGAGACGGCCCGCCGCCGCGATCGACTCGGCGTCGATGCCCGCGGCGTGGAGCTGCTCCCCGGGACTCGCGGAGCCCGGCATCGTACGAACGGCGAGACGCACCAGACGGGGCACGGGCCGGCCGTCGGTGAAGGCGTCGAGGACCGCGTCCCCGAGGCCACCCTCCTCACGGTGGTCCTCCACCGTGACCAGGCAGCCGGTCTCCTCGGCGGCCTCGCGCAGAGTCGCGCGGTCCACGGGCTTGACCGAGTAGAGGTCGATCACACGGGCCTGGATGCCCTCGCGGTCGAGTGCTTCCGCGGCGGCCAGCGCCTCGTGGACGGTGACACCCGCGGCGACGAGCGTGAGCCGGTCGTCGGCGGAGGCGCGGAGCACCTTGCTGCCGCCGACCGGGAACTCCTCGGTGGCGCTGTAGATGACGGGGCTGTCACCGCGTGAGGTGCGCAGATAGCGGACGCCCTCCAGGCCCGCCATCGTGGCGACGAGCTTCCCCGTCTGGTTGGCGTCACACGGGTACAGCACGGTCGAGCCGTACACGGACCGGAACATCGCCAGGTCCTCGAGACCCATCTGCGAAGGCCCGTCCTGCCCGATGGAGACGCCCGCGTGGGAGCCGACGAGGTTGATGCCGGCACCGCTGATGGAGGCCATGCGGACGAAGTCGTGGGCCCGGGTGAGGAAGGCCGCGAACGTCGAGGCGTACGGCACCCAGCCGCGCGTGGCCATGCCCACGGCGGCGGCGACCAGTTGCTGCTCGGCGATGTAGCACTCGAAGTAGCGCTCGGGGTGGTCCTTGGCGAAGAACTCGGCGCGGGTCGAATCGCCGACCTCGCCGTCCAGGGCGACGACATCGCCGCGGGCGTCGCCGAGCGCGGCGAGTGCCTTTCCGAAGGCGTCGCGGGTGGCGACCTCGTCACCGGTCTCGTACCGCGGCAGGTCGAGGTGTCCGGACCGTACGGCGTGCAGCATCCGGGCGGCGGGCGGCTGCTGGACGGCCACCCGGCGGTCGTGCACTCCGCCGAGTTCGGCGATCGCCGCGTCGGCGTCCGGCAGCGGTTTGCCGTGCAGTCCCTCGCGGTCCTGGACCGATGCCACGCCCTTGCCCTTGAGGGTGCGGGCGAGGATGACGGTCGGCCGTCCACTCGTGGAGTCCGCCTCCGTGAAGGCCCGGTCGATCGCCTCCACGTCGTGTCCGTCGATCTGGACGGTGTGCCAGCCGAAGGCCCCGAAACGGCGCGCGTACGCGTCGAGGTCGTGTCCGTGCCGGGTCGGCCCGCGCTGGCCCAGGCGGTTGACGTCGACGATCACGGTGAGGTTGTCGAGGTGCTCGTACCCCGCGTGCTCGGCGGCCTCCCACACGGAGCCCTCGGCGAGTTCGCTGTCACCGCACAGCACCCGGACGCGGTATCCGGTGCGGTCGAGCCGCTTTCCGGCGAGCGCGATGCCGACTCCGACGGGCAGCCCCTGGCCGAGCGATCCGGTGGCGGTCTCGACCCACGGGAGCCGCCGGGGCGTGGGATGCCCTTCGAGCCGGCTGCCCGCCTTGCGGAAGGTGAGCAGTTCGGCCTCGTTCAGGGCGCCTGCGGCCTTGTACGCGGAGTACAGGAGGGGCGAGGCGTGTCCCTTGGAGAGGACGAAGCGGTCGTTGCCGGGGTGCTGGGGGCGTTCGAAGTCGTAGCGCGTGTGCTCGGCCAGCAGGACCGCCATCAGGTCGGCGGCGGACATGGACGACGTCGGGTGTCCCGAGCCCGCGGCGTCGGCGGCCCGGACGCTGTCGACGCGCAGTTGCTGGGCCAGGTCGATGAGCCGGCGTGTGTTCATGATGATCCTTCCTACGTCTCCCCCGGGGCCGGTGGCCTCTGGACAGCGGCTTCCGGACAGCTCGGTGCACCGGCCCCCAGTGAGCTTGGTGCGGGGCCGGTTTCCGCCCGCCGTACGGGCTTTCCGCGTCCCCCTGAGCCGGGGGCCCAAACGCGGGCACGCCCGGTGTTTCGCGCGACCGGCACCCTGGGCGATTTCCTATCGAGCCCGCTGCAGCCACACCTCGGGGCCGCCGGAGGGACCCGACCCGTGGCCGCGCCGGGGACATCGGGCGTCCCGGACGGGATCGGCGGGGTACATCAGCCCGTGCCGCCGGGCGGGGAGGCGGGCGCGTGGGCACCGATGACCCGGCCGGGCGGAGTGAACGCGTCCAGGCACGCCTCGGGTGCTCCACCCGGCGGTGGAGCACCCGAGGCGTGATCACGGGGCCCTGCTCCCGGAAGCGGTGACCGCGACAGGCTCAGGGCGTGGACGGCGGCCGCATGCGGAAGTCGTAGCGCGCCGGCAGGGGCTCGTCACTGAGCCGGGACCACAGCCGGTCGACGCTCTCCGCCCCCTCGCGCAGGTCGGCCACCTCGAAGCCCGCGTCGAAGACCGCCCGTGCCTCCTCGCGGCGGCCCTCGGCGAGCAGCAGTTCGGCCTCGACGAGGCGGAACCGGCCACGGTCCCGGGTTCCGGGGTGCAGCCGCGCCCAGACGGCACGCGCCTGCGCGGGACGGCGGGCCTTCAGCAGCGCCTCGATGGCCTCGCGGCCGAGCGCGGCCATCGCCGCGGTCCACCGCTGTCCGTCGTCGCGCCGCTCCCGGCACAGGTCGTCGAAGGCCTCGGCATAACGGTCCGCGGCACGCTCGTCGTTGCCCGCCTCCTGGTCCGCGACGGCGAGGCAGCGCAACAACGGCCACTGCGACGGGGCGAGTTCGAGCGCCCGCTCCCAGCTCCGCACGGCCTGCGCCACATCTCCGGCATGCCACTGGGCGACTCCGAGGTGGTACTCGGCGGCCGGAGTGGCGGGTGCCGTCTCCAGCAGGTCGCGCCAGTGCGAGGCCACCAGTGTCTCGCCGGGCGGTCCGACCCGCCGGAGCTCGGGGAACGCGCCGGAGCTCAGCAGTTCCCGCCACGGCTCCTGGTCCTCGCCGAGCGTGCTCTCCTCGAAGGGCGTCCCGGGCAGCTTGTGCGCGGCGCGCAGCACTTCGAGCGCGCCCCAGCCGGAACCGACGGCGAGGACCTCGCCGGGCGCGGTGTCGGCGTGCGGCAGCCAGGCGGCGTACGCGGCCTCGACCGCGTCCCGGGACAGCGCGCTCTCCAGACGGCCCTCGACCTCCGCCCGCGCGGCCTCCCAGTCGGCCCCGTGCGCCGGCTCAGGGCTCACGGACAGCGGCCCGTACGCCTCCAGCCAGGAGACGCCGCTCTCGGCCTCCAGTCTGACGTGTTCGAGCTGGGTGCGGGCGAGTCCGGCCTGGATCTCGCAGTACCCGCCGGTCCCCGGCTCGGTGAGCCACTCCTGCCAGCGCCGCCCGCCGGGCCCCGATCCCCAGACGAAGAGCTTGCGGCCGCGCAGGACGTCGGTGGACGTCTGGACCAGCCCCTCGCCCGCGTCGTCGACCGCGGCGATCCAGCGGCGCCGCCCGTCGGGCACCTCGTAGAAGTAGTCGGCGGGGAAGGTGCTGTTGAGCGGGTACGTCCGGTCGGTCCCGTCGTACGCCGGCACGGGCACCCGGCGCAGCCGTCGCTCGTAGCCGAAGTGCCAGGCCTCCTCGGCCGGGGCGATCACCCTGCGCTCCTCGGGGACCGCGATGTTGGACCACCAGTACAGCGGGGCGGGCTTCTCGTGCGGGTTGCGGACGCGGACGCCGACATACAGGAAGTCCGAGCCGTCCGGCAGCCACAGATCGACCTGGAAGGGGAGGTCGCGCAGGCGTTCCCACTCCCACAGGCGCAGCATCTCGCCGCCGCCCGGGGCGGGGACGCGGGCCGCGTGGACCGGTGAGCACGACAGGGTGGTGTGCCCGGTGGCTCCGATGTTCCACTCGATGCCGCCGGAGAACCAGGCGCCGTTGAGGGCGAAGCAGGCCGGCTGGAGCACCGGGTTGCTGTAGAGCAGTTCCGTCGCGGTGGGCTTGTGGAAGAGCGAGACGATGCGACCCCCGTAACCGGGCAGCACGGTGGCGCGCAGCCGGTCGTTCTCGATCACTATCGTGTCGAGTTCGCGCGGCGCCCGTTCTCGCTCGTACCCGTCCCGTATGCGTTCCGGCAGCACGCTGCGCAGCGGCTCGTACCCGATCTGCCGGGCCATGTCGCCCGGCAGGCCGACACGGTCGCGGTCGTCGATACGGTGCATCTCGTCGAGGGTCCGCAGCGGCGGCAGCGGGTTGCTCGGGCCCAGTTCCGCGGCCGGAAGGGCCAGTACGTCACGTCGGATCGTCGTCACGATGACCATGGAACAGGGTCATCGGCCTGCTGACCAGGGTGTCCGCTCATCAGAATCTGGTCAGGATTCCGCAAAGGCGTCAGCCGGGCTTGACCATCTCCGCGGTGATCGCCCACCGTTCGTGGTCCCGCCAGGCACCGTCGATGTGGATGAAGGCCGGCGAGAAGCCTTCGAGCCGGAAGCCGCAGGTCCGGGCGAGCGCGACCGACCCCGCGTTGCCGGGCTGCGCGTTGATCTCCAGCCGGTGCAGGCCCATCCGCCCGAACGCGTACCGCACGACGAGGCCGAGTGCCTCGGTCATCAGCCCGCGCCCCGCCGCGTGCGCGAAGGCGCCGTAGCCGAGGGCACCGCACAGGAAGCCGCCCCGGACGATGTTGTTGATGTTGATGAACCCGGCGATCCCCCCGCCGTCCCGCTCGCAGACGAGGAACCCGGCCTTGGTCGGATCCTCGATGAGCCGCCCCGCGTAGGCGGCATAGGCGTCGACGTCGGCGGGCGGGAAGAGCCAGGGGCGGTGCAGGCTCCTGCTCTCCCTGGCCCGTGCGGTGAACTCCGCGCCGTCCTCCAGGGTGAAGTGACGGATGCCCACACGGGGGCCCTCGGCAAGACAGCCGGCGTTCTCAGGCATCAGGTCACCCTACGCGAGCCCCGGTTCGGCGGCAGCCTCTCACAGAGGTCAGCGCAGCGCGGGCTCCTCCAGTGTCAGTGTCCCGGCGTCCGCGTCGAGCTCGGCGCGAACGCCGAACGGCATCGTCAGCGTCCCCTCCGCGTGCCCGAACCCGAAGTGCTCGACGACCGGAACGCCGAGTGCGCCGAGCCGGTCGGCGAACACCGCGCGGACGCGTTCGTAGGGTCCGCAGTCCACCCAGGAGCCGAGCGCGACCCCCGCCACTCCGTCGAGCCAGCCGCTGCGCAGCAGTTGCGTCAGGATCCGGTCCAGCCGGTAGGCCTCCTCGCCGATGTCCTCGATCAGGAGCAGCCCGCCCCGGGCACCGGCGCGGGCGTGCGGTGTGCCGAGTTCCGCCGCCAGCAGACTGACGCAGCCGCCGAGCGTGACCCCGCGGGCCTTCCCGGGCACGAGCGCGGCGGCCTCGCCGGAGGCGATGGTGCGCACCGACTCGGGTTCGAGGAGAGTCGTCCGCAGATGTTCCTGCGACCGCGTGTTCTTCAGGAAGTCGGCGGCCGCCACCATCGGCCCGTGCAGGGTCGCGAGCCCCACCCGCGTGGCGAACGCCTCGTGCAGTGCGGTGATGTCGCTGAAGCCGACGAAGACCTTGGGTCCCGCCTCCCGGATGGCGTCCCAGTCGAGCAGGTCGATCATGCGCTGAGCGCCGTAGCCACCGCGGGCGCACAGGACCGCGGCCACGTCCGGGTCGCACCAGGCCGCCTGGAAGTCGGCGGCCCGGTCCGCGTCCGTCCCCGCCAGATAGGCGAACTCGGTGTGCCGGTCCAGGACATGGGGTGCCACCACAGGGTCCAGGCCCCAGCCGCGCAGGATGTCGAGGCCGGCTTCGAGCCGTTCCTCGGGGACGGGCCCGCTGGGCGCGACCACCGCGACCCTGGCCCCGGCGGCGAGCCGCGCGGGCCTGGTCAGTTCGGCTGTCGGTGTGGTCGCTCGGGTCATTCGTGATGCTCCAGTTGCTGAGGGTTCATGTGCGGCGTCCATGTGCGGCGTTCATGTGCTGGTGCTCATGTGCTGGTGCTCATGTGCCGGCGGTCATCTGCCGGTGTTCATGTGCTGTCGGTTCATGTGGTGTCGGTTCATGTGCCGATGACTGCCGGCCGCCTCACTTGGACAGCTCCAGGGTGGGGATGCCGGGCGGGTTCAGTCCGAGGACCTGCGCGTACAGGGAGAGTTCGGACTCCAGGGCGCGCACCATCGTCTCGGCGCGCCGGAACCCGTGTCCCTCTCCCTCGAAGGCGATGTAGGCGTGCGGGACCCGGCGGCCCTGCTCCTCGACGCGGGCCAGGAAGCGTTCGCACTGCACGGGCGGGCAGATGGCGTCGTCGAGCCCCTGGAGCAGCAGGAAGGGCGCGGTGATCCTGTCGGCGTGCGTGGACGGCGACCGCTCCGTGTACCGGGCCGGCACCTCGGCGAGCGGACCGACCAGCGATTCCAGGTACTGCGACTCGAAGTCGTGGGTCTCGCCCGAGGCCCATTCGGTGAGGTCGATCACGGGATAGATGATCGTGCCGCAGGCGTAGACGTCGGTGGTGGCCAGCGAGGCGGCCGTGGTCCAGCCTCCCGCGCTGCCGCCGCGGATCGCGAGCCGCCGCCGGTCGGCGGTGCCCTCGTCGGCGAGCGCGAGCGCGACGGCCGCGCAGTCCTCGACGTCGACGACACCCCACTGCTCCCGCAGCAGGTTGCGGTACTCCCGGCCGTGGCCGGTCGACCCGCCGTAGTTGACCTCGGCCACTCCGATTCCCCGGGAGGTGAAGTAGGCGATCTCCAGGTCGAGCACGAGGGCCGACCTGCCGGTGGGGCCGCCGTGGACCCATACGACGTACGGCGGGAGTTCGTCGGTGCGGCCCACGTGGCCGGGGTGGTGCGGCGGGTAGATGTGCGCGTGGACCTCACGTCCGGCGGGGCCGGCGAAGGTGCGGATCTGGGGTTCCGGGTAGTACGCGGGGTCGACCGGGTCGTCGTGGGCGGCGCCGATCACCCGGGTCCGCCCGGTGCGGGCGTCCAGTTCGACGACCTCATGGGCGCTGCGGGGGCTGGCCCCGACGGCGAGGACCCTGCTGCCGTGCACCGCGAGCGTCGAGGCGAACTCGGTCCAGGGGCCGGCCGTGTCGACGAGTTCGCCGGTCTCGGGGTCCAGTATCCCGAGCGCGGTGGCACCCCGTCCGTGCACGACGGCGACCAGGCCGCTGTCCAGCGGCGCGAACCACCGGAGTCCGACCTTCCACAGAGGGCCGCCGAACTCCTCCTCGCGCGGGCAGAGGGCGATCGCCTCGCCGTCCGCGCCGAGGCGGTGAAGGTTCCACCAGCCGCTGCGGTCACTGGCGTAGAGGAGCGTGCCGTCGGCCGCCCAGTCGGCCTGGACGACGGACTCCTCCGGGCCCCCCGCGACGGACCGCGGGGTGGACAGCGTGCCGTCCGCGGACACGTCCGCGAGGATCACCTCGGTGCCGTCCCACGGCATCCGCGGGTGGTCCCAGGCCAGCCAGACCGCCTGCCGGCCGTCCGGCGAGAGCCGGGGCCCGGTGACGAACCGGTGCCGCCCGTCGGACAGCTCGCGCACGGCGGCACGGTCCTGCGCCGCCGATCCGTCCAGCGGCACCGCGACGACGGCCCGGCGCACGTCGGTGGGTCCGTCGCCGGTGAACTCCTCCATGACGCACCAGACCTCGCCGCGCTCCGGCCGCAACTGCGGATCCACCCAGCGCAGTCCGCCTCCCACCGGCGAGAGGGGGGTCAACGGGCTCGGTTCGCTTCCGGGTTCGCAGCGGTAGAGGCGCTGGTCGGCGAAGTCGACGAAGACGATCAGCGGGCCTTCGGGACGCGTGATCCCGGTCCAGGGGCTGCCGCCGTACTCGATGACGCGGCTGCGCACGTTCCAGGGGGCCGGAAGGACCGTCTCCTCGGTGCCGTCCGCCTTCCGCCGCACCAGCGCGCGCCGCCCGCCCTCGGCAGGCCGGGGCTCGGTCCACCAGGCCTCGTCGCCGACGAAACCGACGAACTCGGGATGGCCGTCGTGCGCGGCGGCGAGCCTCGCGTCGATCGGCGAGGGCCATGAACCGTATGGCGTGGTCTGCATCTCGTCCCCCTAGGCCGTACGCAGAAAGCGGTCGAGAACGCGGACACCGAAGTGGAGCGCCTCGACCGGGACGCGCTCGTCGACTCCGTGGAAAAGCGCCTGGTAGTCGAAGCCCTCCGGGAGCTTGAGCGGCGCGAAGCCGTAGCCGGTGATGCCGAGACGGGAGAACTGCTTGGCGTCCGTGCCGCCCGACATGCAGTACGGCACGACATGGCCCTCGGGTGCGAACTCCTCGACGGCCGCGCGCATCCTCGCGTACGTCGGCGAGTCCAGCGGTGCCTGGAGGGCCACCTCGTGGTGGTGGAACTCCCACTCGACGTCCGGTCCGGTGAGCCGGTCCATGGTCGTGCGGAACTCGTCCTCGCCGCCGGGCAGATAGCGTCCGTCCACGTAGGCGACGGCCTCCCCCGGAATCACGTTGACCTTGTAACCGGCGCTCAGCATCGTCGGGTTGGCGCTGCCCCGGACGGTCGCCTCGACGAGCGCGGCGGCCGGACCGAGCTTGCCGAGGAGGGCGTCCACGTCGTCCAGGCCTTCGTCCAGGCCGTACAGGGCCGCGAGTTCGGTCAGAGCGGCCCGCACGGTCGGGGTGATGCGCAGCGGCCACTCGTGGGCGCCGATGCGCGTGACCGCGGCGGCGAGGCGGGTCACCGCGTTGCTCCGGTTCACCTTGGAGCCGTGTCCCGCCCGTCCTCGCGCGGTGAGTTTGAGCCAGGCGGTGCCGCGCTCCCCGGCGGCGATCGGATACAGCTGCCGTCCGCTGCCGTCGTGGAAGGTGAACGCCCCCGACTCGCTGACGCCCTCGGTACAGCCCTCGAAGAGTCCGGGGTGCTCGTCGGCCAGGAAGCCCGAGCCGTCCTCGGCGCTCGCCTCCTCGTCGGCGGTGAAGGCGATGACCAGGTCACGGCGGGGCCGTACCCCTTCGCGCGCCCAGGACCGGACGACCGAGAGGATCATCGCGTCCATGTTCTTCATGTCGACCGCGCCGCGTCCCCAGACGACACCGTCACGGATCTCGCCGGAGAACGGGTGGACGCTCCAGTCCTCGGCCTCGGCGGGCACCACGTCCAGATGACCGTGGACGAGCAGCGCGTCCGCGGACGGGTCGGTGCCCTCCAGCCGGGCCACGACGTTCGTGCGCCCCTTGGTGCGCTCCAGGAGTGTGGGCTCCAGGCCCGCTTCGGCCAGCCGCGCGGCGGCGTACTCGGCGGCCGGGCGTTCCTGGCAGTCCCCGCCGCCCCGGTTGGTCGTGTCGATCCGGATGAGGTCGGAGGTGAACCGGACGACCTCGTCGAGTGCCAGTTCGTCAGCCATACTGCTCCTCCACCGCTGCCGAGGCGATCGTGGTGACCGCCTTGAAGGTCCGGATCCCCTCGTACATCGTGTCGCTGGTGTACGCGATCTTCCGCTCGCCGACGCGGCCGACGCCCGGTACGACGGTGGCGGCCATGACCAGGTGCTCGGCGTCGAACTCCACGGCGATGGTGAACGGCCCGCCGGCAACCGGCTCGTACCGCACCGCCAGCGCGGCCGCCTCCTTGGCCGCGGCCCGGATGTCCGCGGCGGTCCTGGCCGGTGTGCGGCACACGGCCGCGTACCGCGAGACATGGTCCTTCACGGCGACCTTCAGCGCCTCGGGCGCGTACCCGAGGGCGTCCTCGCAGGCCACGTCGTCCCCGGTGACCAGCACGACCGGCACGCCGTACTCGGCGACGACGCGCGCGTTGAGCAGCCCCTCGCTGGCCCGTACGTCGTCGATCCAGACGCCGGTGATGGAGTTCGCCAGAAAGGTGTGCGCGAGGACGCCCTCCATGCCCGCTCCCGCGTGGTAACCGACGAACGCGATGCCGTCCACGTCCCCGTGCTGCACGCCCTCGACCATGGACAGCGACTTGTGCCGTCCGGTGAGCATCTCCGCTCTCTCGTCGAGCCGCTCGAGCAGCAGGTTCCGCATGGTCCAGTGGGCTTCGTTGATCAGCACCTCGTCGGCACCGCCGTCGAGGAAACCCAGCACCGCGGCGTTCACGTCCGAGGTGAACAGCGCGCGGCACCGCTCCCACTGGGGAGTCCCCGGCAACACGTCGGCCGGCCAGGTCACGCCAGTGGCGCCTTCCATGTCGGCGCTGATGAGGATCTTCATGCCGAAACCGTACGCGCTTCGGCCCGGACCCGGCAGAGCCTGTGGACAACTCTTCCCGGTCCGGGCCACCGGTGTCACCCGGGGCGTCCGGCCACCACCCACCGCGACGGAAGGTCGATGAGGACGCCGTCGGACGTGTGCTCGGTCGTGAAGAGCGGGAGTTCCCCGCTCGCGAGGACGGTGAGGCCGGCCTGGCGCAGGTACGCGGGGACCGCGGCGTCCGCGACCTCGCCCGGGGCGATGCCGTGCCGGAACACCGGGGCCAGCTTGGCCGGAGGGCCGTCGGGGCTCTGCGCCAGGGCGCGCAGGATCGGACCGGCGGCCTGGGCCAGCTCGACCAGGAAGACCCTGCCTCGGTCGCCCGCGAGGGTGGCCAGGCCGTCCGCGAGGGGCTGCCGGTCGTCCGGCTCGGACTGGTGGAGCACACCGCGCATGTAGACGTTGGCGTCGCCGAGCTCCGCGTGCAGCGCCTCGGTCTCGGCCTTGTCCGCGGCGTCGAGCAGGCGGTACCGGGCCCGGCCCGCCGGATCGGCGGCACGGGCGTGGTCGAGCGCCGCGGACACGAGGTCGGTGCCGACGACCTGCGGGAACCGGTCGGACAGGAAGCGGGTCTGGGTGCCGTTGCCGCAACCGAGGTCCACCAGGGGCAGGTCGGGTGCCGTCAGGTACGGCTCGAAGTGGGCGAGGTGGACCGCGGCCGTGAGCGCGGGCTCGGCGTCCCACAGGACCCCGCCCTGTCCGCCGGGGGCCTCGCTCCAGAAGCCCTCCCAAGCCCCTCGGTACCGACTGCTCACGCTCATGCCCGCTCCCGGGGTCGCGACCGCGCCCGCCGGGACCCGGCGGGCCTGATCGGTCTATCGCGCCCGGCCTGCGGCGACAAGCCGCCGGCGCATTCCTTCACCTCTCATTCGAACCCCGTACGCCCTCGCGCGCCGGAGCCGCCCGGGCATGCGGGGCGCCGCACGGACGGATCAGCCGCGGGGAAGCGTCAGTTCGAACCACGCGGTCTTGCCCGTGCCGGTGCGGCTGGCGCCCCACTCGCGGGACAGCGCGCTGACGAGCCTGAGGCCGCGTCCGAACTCGTCTCCGGGCCCCGCGCTGAGCAGGACCGGGAGCGTGTGGTCGTCGTCGTCCACCTCGCAGAGCAGGGTGTCGCCGCGAACGAGCCGCAGCTCGATCCGGCGGCTCTGCGCGTGCCGTACGGCGTTGGTGACGAGCTCGCCGACCATCAGCTCGGCGTTGTCGGCGAGGCCCGCCAGGCCCCACGCGTGAAGCTGTTCGCGGACCACGGCGCGCGCTCTGGCGACCTCCACCGGGTCGAGCGCCAGGCGCCATTCGGCGACGTCCTCGGGCGCGATCCCGTTGAGCCGGGCCATCAGCAGGGCGACGTCGTCCTTGCGCCCGCCGCGGGTGTTGAGCGCGCGGATGATGGTGTCGCAGGCGTGGTCCATGGAGGCGGCCGGGTGGGCGGCGGACTCGCAGAGGGTGGCAAGGCCGACGCCGATGTCCTCGCCGCGGACCTCGACCAGCCCGTCGGTGCACATCACGAGCCGGTCGCCGGGCCGCACCCGCACGCGGACCGCCTCGAAGGGCACTCCGCCGACCCCGATGGGCGCTCCGGTCGGCAGGTCGAGCAGCTCGCTGCGGCCGTCCGCGGCGCGGACCAGGACCGGCGGGATATGGCCGGCGTTGGCGAGGTGCAGCAGGCCGGCGATCGGATCGTAGACGGCGTACAGGCAGGTCGCGAGGTAGGTGTCGCCGAGGCGCTGGGCGAGGTCGTCCAGGTTGCGCAGGAGCTGGGCGGGCGGCAGGTCGAGGGCGGCCATGGTCTGTACGGCGGTGCGCAACTGGCCCATCATCGCGGCGGAGTTGAGACCGTGACCCATGACGTCCCCGACGACCAGGGCGGTGCGCGAGCCGGGCAGCTTCACCGAGTCGAACCAGTCGCCGCCGACGCGTCCGAGGAGCGTTCCCGGCAGATAGCGGGTGGCGATGTCGCAGCCGGCCATGCGGGGTTCGATGGTCGGCAGCATGCTGTCCTGGAGGGTCTCGGCGACGCTCTCCTGGTACGTGTACATGCGGGCGTTGTCCAGCACCAGGCCCGCGCGGGCGGCCAGTTCGGCGCCGGTGACCCGGTCCATGTCGTTGAACTCGACGCGCTCGGGGTGCCGCAGCAGGATCATGAACCCGAGCACCACGTTCCGGGCCTTGAGGGGCACGACCAGCATGGAGCGGTTGGTGATGAGCGGCCTGATGTCGCGCTTCTCGAACTGCGCGGCGATCATGTGCCCCATCTGCTCGCTGATGCGCGGCACCATGACGGGCTCACCGGTGGTCATGCACTGGAAGAACGGGGTGTGCGCCGGGAAGGGCATGGCCTCGCCGACCGGCACGACGTCGTCCCAGCGGCCCGGCTCGTCCGTGTGCTCCAGGGCGACCCGGTGCCACATGGTGGTCGTGTCGGGCACACCGTCGGGGAAGCCCTCACCGGCGACGACCTGCTCACGCAGATAGGTGCCCGCAACGTCGGTGAAGCGCGGCACGACGGCCCGGCTGACCTCCACGATGGTGCGCGACAGGTCGAGGGAGGTTCCGATGCGCCCGCTGACCTCGTTCAGGAATTCCAGCCGCTCCCGGACGGCGACGTACTCGAGGTCCTCTCCCTCGTCGTCCGTGAGGTCCCCCGGCAGGGGCGCTCCGCGGGCCTCGGCCCGGGCCGTCCGCTCGCGGCGCGCCTTGCGTTGCGCGCGCCTGGGCACGCCCCAGTCGGGGGTGACGGGCACCCGGTCGTTCTGGCTGAACTCCAGGACGGGATATCCCAGTTCCAGAACCTGCGAGACGATGCGGGCGCTGTCGCCGACGCTCATGCTGGGCAGGATGTCGGGGAGCCGGCGGGCCAGTTCCTCGGCGCCGGGGAATTCGGTGTGCAGCGCGAAGCCGGGTGCGATGCGCTCGAAGGAGACGTCGTCGTCCTCGTGCCGCATCGCGGCCGCGTCGGCGGCGAGCACGAGCAGCCGCTCCGGACCGGGGCCCACCAGCGGGTAGGCCCACCACAGGACGTCGATCCGCTCGGGACCGGCAGCGGTGAGCCGGGCCCGTCCGGAGGCGGGACAGGGGAGATACCCGTCCAGGGAGGACTCCAGGCCGGGCCCGAGTCCGTCGTACGTGGCACGGCTGCCGAAGGGGGTCGCGCCCGCGTCCTCGGGGAGCGCGCCGGAGACCGGGAGCAGGTCCACCGCCTGGCGGCCCAGAGCTTCTTCCCTGGGGACGCCGAACATGCGCCGCGCGCCGCTGCTCCAGTGCGAGACGAGTCCGTCGCGGTCCACGACCACCACGGCCAGCGGGATGCGACCGGCGTCGGCGTGGTCCGTCGCGCCGTTCCCGGCCCCGGGGCTCGGAGCTGTGCCGGCTTCGGTGCCATGGTCCATGGCCCAGACCCTCTCTCCCCACGGCTCCGCAAGATCTGTGCCGCCTCCACTACCGTACGGCGGCCTTCCGTCGCGATGTGGGGCAATGCGGGAATTGACCCCGGCAGGGGCGGCTCCGGCGCGCGGCGCGCCTCCCCGGGCGCCTGTCGGGCCCGGTCCGCGAGTGCGTGCGTGCGCGTCAGTCCTCGTGGCCCACGTGCAGGTCGCGTTCCGTGCGGCCGCCTCCGGAGACCTGGAGCACGGTGGCCACGGGCGGATAGCCCGCCGCGATGACGGTGTACTCGCCGGACGACAGATCGATGAACCGGAACGTCCCGTCGGGGCCGGTGGTGAGGGTGTCGACCACGTTGCCCGCCGCATCCAGCAGCGTCACGCGCGCGTCCTCCACGGGCCGTCCGCCGCCCGCCCGGACGGTGCCGCGCAGCACGGCGCCACCGGCGAGTTCGACGTCCTGGCGGGTCTCCCGGGCCGCCTGGACGGTCACCGGGAGCGCGGCCGGGCGGAACGCGGGCGCGCCGGCGGCGAGGGTGTACTCGCCGGCCACCAGTTCCGTGATGACGTAGCCGCCCTCGCGTCCGCTGCGCGTGGTGGCGACCACCTCGCCGTGCGCGTTGGTGAGGGTGACGGCGGCCTCCCGCACGGGGGTACCGTCGGCGGTCAGCACGCTGCCGGTGAGCCGTCCCGCGCCGCCCAGCACGACGTCGAGTTCCACCGGCCGTTCGCCGACCGTCACCGAGACGGCCTGCGGCTGGTGGCCCCCGGCGGCGGCGATCAGTACGTACGAGCCCTCCCCGGGTGTGGACAGCGCGTAGCGGCCGTCGTCCCCGCTGGCGCCCCGCCCGATCTGCTGTCCGCCGATGTCGATGAGGGTGAGCGCGGCGCGCGCCACGGCGGTGCCGTCGGGGTGCTGCACCGTGCCGCAGACGGGGATCCCGGCGGCGTACCCCGAACGGGCCCGCGGGATACGGTCGTTCGTCCGCGCGGATTCCGGGTCGGCGGTGGATGCGTTGTGGGTCACCAGCGGTTTCTCCTTGAGGAAGAAGGCGATGAGCAGGCCGAGGACGAGAACCGGCACGAGGTAGAGGAAGATCCGCGGCATGGCGTCCGCGTAGGCGCCGATGTACCGGTCGCGCAGGGCCGCGGGCATCGCGTGGACGAGCTGCGGGGTGATGGACTCGGGGTCCGGGGCCTTCTCGCCCGCGCGCGCGGGAAGGCGGTCGGCGAGCGCGTCGGCGAGCCGGCCGGCGAAGAGGGTGCCGAAGACGGCGGCGCCGACGCTGCCGCCGATCTGGCGGAAGTAGGTGTTGGCGCTGGTCGCGGTGCCGAGGTCGGCGGGGCGTACGGAGTTCTGCACGGCGACCACCAGCACCGGCATCACCATGCCGATACCGACGCCGAGGACCGCCATCCAGACGCTGTAGTGGAGCCGGGGGGTTCCGGCGTCGAGGCGGGAGAGCAGCCACATGCCGGCGGCGGACAGGGCGCAGCCGAGGACCGGGAAGACCTTGTAGCGGCCGGTACGGCTGACGATCTGCCCGGAGACGACGGAGGCGACGACGATGCCCCCCATCATCGGGAGCATCAGGAGTCCGGACTCCGTGGCGCCGGCGCCGTCCGCCATCTGCAAGAAGGTGGGGAGGTAGCCGACGGCCCCGAAGAGCGCGGCCCCGACGACCAGACCGACGAGGGCGGTGACGTTGAAGACGGGATCCCTGAACAGCCGCAGCGGGATGAGGGGGTCGGCCGCGAAGCGCTCGACGACGAGGAAGAGCGCCGTCGTGACGACCGCGCCCGCCGCGAGGGCGAGGACGACCCGTGAGCTCCAGGCGTACTCGGTGCCGCCCCAGCTGGTCAGCAGGACCAGGCAGGTCGAGGCGGTGGCGAGGAGCAGCGCTCCGAGGACGTCGACGCGTCCCCGGACGGCGGGCTTCGGCAGCTTCAGGACGACGGTGACGACGGCCAGGGTGAGCAGTCCGAACGGCACGTTGACGTAGAAGCACCACCGCCAGGACAGATGGTCGGTGAAGTAACCGCCCAGCAGGGGGCCCGCGACCGAGGCGAGGCCGAACGCGGCGCCGATCAGCCCCATGAACCGGCCCCGCTGCCGCGGCGGCACGATGTCCGCGATGATCGCCTGCACGCCGGTCATGAGGCCTCCGGCGCCGGCGCCCTGGACCGCGCGGAAGGCGATCAGCTGGTCCATGGTCCCCGCCCGTCCGGCGAGGGCGGAGCCGATGACGAAGACGGCGATGGCGAACTGGAAGACGCCCTTGCGGCCGTAGAGGTCGCCGAGCTTGCCGTAGACGGGGAGTCCGACGGTGGAGGTGAGCAGGTAGGCGGTGATCGCCCAGGACATCCGGTCGAGGCCGTGCAGTTCTCCGACGATCCTCGGGAGCGCGGTGGCCACGATCATCTGCTCGAGAGCGGCGAGGAGCAGGGCGGGGACCAGTCCGCAGAAGATCAGCCGCACCTGTCGCGGGGTCGGCCCGACGGGTCCGGCGGCCCTCGGAACGGGGTTTCGCGCGGGTGCGACGGCCGGTTCGTCCCGCACCTGAGTGATCCCGCCCACGTATCCGCTCCCCTCGTCACACCCGCCGCACAATTGCCGCCAATCGCGACAACTTCCGGCAAGCATGACGAGTTACGGCATATCGCCGAGCGGGAGGGGACTTCCACCCGAAACGGTGAGGGCACAACACGCTTTCGGGGACGGCCTCTTGACGGCCGCGGCCGTCAAGTCACCGTCCGGCGGCCGTACCTGGGCCTCCGGGAGCCATGCGCGTCCCGGAGGGCGGGGTCACTTCTCGGTCTGCGTCGCCAGGTTGGCGAGCACGGCGTCGTAGATGCGGCCGAGACCCTTGGGCGCGAAGGTCCGCTCGAAGAAGCCGCCGATGCCGCCCGCGCCGTTCCAGACGCTGGTGACCACCACGCGCGACTTCCCCTCACCGGCCGGGGTGACCCGCCAGGTGGTGACCATGGAGGAGTTGCGGTCCTTCTCGACGAGCTCGCCGTCGGTGGGCTCGCTCACCTCGAGCAGGCAGTCACGGACGCGCTTGCTGGTGGCCTGGAGCTTCCAGTGGACGAGGGTGCCCTCGCCGTCGCCGCCCTCGCGCACCTCGTACTCGCTGAAGTGCTCGGGCAGCAGCTTGGGCCGCGTGCCGTTGTAGTCGGCCAGGGCGTCGAACACCGCCTCCGCGTCCGCCGCGATGACCCGCTCCGTCGTCGCCTCGACCTGCGCCATGGCACTTCCTCCAGCACTTCGTTCCTCGGGGGTGTGCGGCCAGCCAACCACCCGGCGCCCCGGCCTCCCAAATCGGGGTGCCCGTGGACGCGGGCGGCGCCGAAGGGGCGACACGGGAATCAGGTCGCACGATCAAGAGAACATGTGTTCTATTCTCTGTCCAGTGCTACCTAGGAGGCGCCATGCGCTGGGAGAACCTGACAGCGGACCCCGCCGGGGGCCCCGCCCGGGACGCCGCCCTGTTCGGCGCGGACGCGGTCACGACAAGGACGTTCGACACGCCCGAGTTCAGAGGGATCACGTTCTACGAGGTCCGGGCGCGCTCGATCGTGAACCGGGTGCCGGGGGCCTCCCGCATGCCGTTCGAGTGGACGGTCAACCCCTATCGCGGCTGCTCGCACGCCTGCGTCTACTGTTTCGCCCGCAAGACGCACAGCTATCTGGACCTCGACACCGGACTCGGGTTCGACTCGCAGATCGTGGTGAAGGTCAACGCGCCGGAGCTGCTGCGCCGACAGCTCGCCTCGCGCCGCTGGCACGGCGAGCACATCGCCATGGGCACCAACGTCGACTGCTATCAGCGCGCGGAGGGCCGCTATCGGCTCATGCCCGGCATCATCGCGGCCCTGCGCGATCACGCGAACCCCTTCTCGATCCTGACGAAGGGCACGCTCATCCTGCGCGACCTCGACCTGCTGAAGCAGGCTTCGGAGGTCACCGACATCGGGATCTCGGTCTCCGTGGGTTTCACCGACACCGAGCTGTGGCGCACCGTGGAGCCGGGCACACCGGCCCCCGAGCGCCGCCTGGACGTCGTCCGCACCCTGACGGACCACGGCATCGGCTGCGGCGTCCTCATGGCCCCCGTGATCCCCTTCCTCGGCGACCACCCCGCCCAGCTGCGCGCCACCGTCCAGGCCGTCGCGGCGTCCGGGGCCACCTCGGTGACCCCGCTGGTGCTGCATCTGCGGCCCGGCGCCCGGGAGTGGTTCACGGCCTGGCTGGAACACCACCACCCGCACCTCGTACGGCGCTACGAGCGGCTGTACGCGGAGGGCGCCTACGCCCCGAAGTGGTATCAGCGCCGGATCACCCGTCAGGTGCACGAGCTGGCACAGGAGTACGGCATCGGCCCCGCGCGCGTGGGCATGCCGCGCCGGATCACCCTTCCCGAGCCCGCGGCCGCCCCGGCGCCCGCCGACCCGGTGCCCACCGCGCCGGGACCGACGCAGCTGACGCTGCTCTGAAGGCCTATGACGACCCGTCACGACGGCTTGTCCCGCGCTTCCGCGAGACCGCCTCCCCGAAGGCCCGGGATACGGCTCGTGACGGCATCCGAGCGCATCCCGCCATCCAATCGGGTCGAGTCTCACCGGAACACGTTCTTCCAGGACCCCTGTCCGGCACGATACGGCGAAGGCCGTGGCGTGCACGGCTCAGAATCCTCCGTCCTGGGAGGCCTTGTGAAAAAACGCGCAGCCGCTCTGTGCGGGGCGGCCGTCGTGCTGGCCGGGATGATCACGTCGATCCCCGCCGAGGCGAGCACCGGCTCCGCCGCCGCACCGCGCACCGCCCGGACCGCGAAACCCGTCTGGAAGAAGTGCGGCACCAGCAGCTATCCGACGCTCCAGTGCGCGTCCGTGAAGGTGCCGCTGGACCATACGAACCCCTACAGCGAGCGGATCACCCTGGCTCTGTCCCGCGTCCCGCACACCGCGAAGACGTACCAGGGACCACTGCTGGTGAACCCGGGCGGCCCCGGCGGCAGCGGACTGACGCTGGCCGGGTTCGTCGCCTCCGCGCTGCCCAAGGCCGTGGCGGCGCAGTACGACGTCATCGGCTTCGACCCGCGCGGTGTCGGCAGGAGCAAGCCCGCGATCGACTGCGAGCCGGGGCACTTCAAGCCCGTCCGCCCCGACAGCGTGCCGAGCACCAAAGCCGTCGAGAAGGCCAACCTCGCCCGCGCCAGGGCCTTCGCCGAGGCGTGCGGCACGAAGTACGCGAAGCTGCTGCCGTACCTCGACACGGTGAGCGCGGTCCGCGACATGGACGCGATCCGCGCGGCCCTGGGCGCCAAGAAGATCAACTACTTCGGCTACTCGTACGGCACCTATCTGGGAGCCGTGTACGCCAAGCTGTATCCGCAGCGGGTCCGCCGGCTGGTCCTCGACTCCATCGTCGACCCCACCGGGGTGTGGTACGACGACAACCTCAGCCAGGACTACGCCTTCAACGACCGCCATCTGGCGTTCCTGGCGTGGGTCGCCAAGAACAACGCGGCCTACAAGCTCGGCACCGATCCGGCCGCGGTCGAGGCCAAGTGGTACGCGATGCGCGCGGCGCTCGCCAAGGACCCCGCGCAGAAGAAGGTGGGCGCCTCCGAACTGGAGGACACCTTCATCCCGGGCGGCTACTACAACGGCTACTGGCCCTACCTCGCCGAGGCGTTCGCGTCCTATGTGAACAGCAAGAACTCGGACGCGCTCGTGGAGGCGTACGAGAACTTCGGGGCCGTGGACACCGCGGGCGACAACGGCTACAGCGTCTACACGGCGGTCCAGTGCCGTGACGCGTCCTGGCCGCGCGACTGGCGTCAGTGGCGCCGGGACAACTGGGCGGTGTACGACAAGGCGCCGTTCATGACCTGGAACAACGCCTGGTACAACGCGCCGTGCGCGTTCTGGCCCACGGACTCGCTCCGGCCGGTGGACATCTCCAACCGCCGTCTGCCGCCGACGCTGCTCTTCCAGGCGACCGACGACGCGGCCACTCCCTACGAGGGAGGGGTGACCGTCCATCACCAGCTGCGCGGCTCCAGCCTGGTGGTCGAGCAGGGCGGAGGCAACCACGGCATCACGCTGAGCGGCAACGCCTGCCTGGACAAGTACCTGTCGGCCTATCTGGCCGACGGCAAGGTGCCGCACGGCAGCGGCGAGGCCGACGCGGTGTGCGAGACGCTGCCCGACCCGAAGCCGCTGACCGCGAAGGCCGCGTCCTCCTCGTCACGGGGCGCGACGCTGCACGGACTCCTCGGCCACCGAGGCTGAACCCCGCCCGCGCGAACGCCCGTCGGGGGCGTTGTCGGACCCATGGTCCATCATGGCCCCATGAGCAAGCCGACGCGCATCCCCGCCCCCGACGGGCTGGCCCCCGCCGCCGCGTACTCCCATGTCGTGACGGGCACGGGCCGCTTCGTCGCGGTGTCGGGCCAGCTCCCCCTGGACGAGGACGGCAAGCTCGTCGGCGAGGGTGACGCCGAGGCGCAGGCCCGCCAGGTGTTCGAGAATCTGCGCCGGTGCCTGGCAGCGGCGGACGCCACCTTCGACGACGTCGTCAAACTCACCTATTTCGTCACGGACATGGCCCACCTGCCGGCGATCCGGGCCGCCCGCGCCGCCCACATACCCGCGGACCGGCTTCCTGCCGCCTCGGCGGTCCAGGTCGCCGCGCTGATCCGTCCCGAGTTCCTGATGGAGATCGAGGCGTACGCGGTGGTCGGCGAGTGAGCGGGCTGCGGGTCCGTGAGATGACGCTCGACGACTGTCCGCGCGTGGCGGAGATCCGGGTGCGCGGCTGGCAGGTCGCGTACAAGGGCCTGATACCGCAGTCGTACCTGGACGGACTCAGTGTGGCCGAGGACGCGGCGCGACGGCGCCAGTACCTCGAACAGGGCGACGGCAGCGTCGTGAACCTGGTCGCGGAGCGCGACGGATCCGTGGTCGGCTGGGCCTGCCACGGACCCCACCGGGACGGCGAAGCGGGGCCCGGTGAAGTCGAGTTGTACGCCATCTACGTACACCCCGATGTGCTGGGCCAGGGGGTCGGCCAAGCCCTGCTGCGGGAGTCCGCGGAGCGCTGCGCGGCGGCCGGGCACGAACGCATGCTGCTGTGGGTCCTCAAGGAGAACACCGCGGCCCGCCGTTTCTACGAAAGAGCCGGCTTCGGCCCCGACGGCGCCGAGGAGCCCTTCGAGGCGGCCGGGGTCGCGGTGCCCGAGGTGCGCTACGCCCGCGTACTGACCGGCGCCGGCCGGGACTGACCGAGGCCGCACCTGACCCGCCCCGGACACGTGCACCGGTACCGGCCCGCCCGAGCACAAAGCCACACCCGCGCCCGAACCCGGCCCACACCGACGCCCAGCCCCACGCCCACCCCACGCACAGGCACAGGCACAAACCCTAGGTCTGTTCCTCGGGCAGCCGGGTCAGCGCGCGTACGGCCGTCTCCGCGAGCGCCGGATGGGCCAGCGCCTCGTTCAGGACCCTTCTGGCGCGGGCGTCGCCCAGGACGCCCAGACCTTCCGCGCACGCGAGGGCGACCTTGCGGTAGGGGTCGTGCGGGCGCAGCCTGCGCTCCAGGGTGGTGATCAGCGCGGGCACGGCCTCGGGCGCGCGCAGTTCGACCAGGAGCCGTACCGGCTGGAGCGCGTACGCGACCCGCAGCTCGTTGGTGGCGAGCGCCGCGGCGGCACGGGCTGTGCGCGGGTCGCCGAGCCGGGCCAGGGCGTGGGCGGCGGACGCGCAGCGTTGCGGATCACGGTGGTTGAGCAGCAGGACGAGCGCTTCGAAGGCCCGCCGGTCCCCTGCCGTGCCGAGCCGGAAGGCGACCAACTCCCGCGCCCAGAGCGGCTGTCCCTGCTCGGTCAGCGCCGCGGCCAGCACATCGGGGTCCGCCGTCCGCGCCAGACGTTCGTAGGCCGCCGAGGCCGAGGCCCCGGCCTCGGCGCGTAGACGCTCCGTGAGTGATCGCAACGCTTCGTCCATGGGCCGAGCTTAGGCAAGCCCATGAGGTGCGGGGACGTACATCACAAAGTCGGGGACTGGCGCGCTCGTTACCGGCGGGTTAAGCTCAGACGAGCGAGTTACCCACTCGTGTCTCACCTCTCGGTGGCCTGGTGACGCAGCCACCGTGAGAGCAGTCGGTTCGGTACTTCAGGTACCTCAGTACGACATGGCTCCGGGACAGGGCCGGTCGGCTTTCACCGCCCATGGGCGCCCGTTCTCCGGCGCTCCGGGACGGCACCGGGCGTGTGCGCTCGTCAGCCCGGAAACACCCGCAACCTCCGCACGGTGTGCGCCTGTCGGCGTACCCGCGTGCGCTCCTCAGTCGTCACCACTTTCTGGAGTCCCGCGATGGCCACTCCCCTGTCCGACACCCCTCTGTCCCCGCTGAAGACCGTCGCCGTCGTCGGCCTCGGCACCATGGGCACCGGCATCGCCGAAGTCCTGGCCCGGGCCGGCCGTGACGTGATCGGCATCGACATCAGCGAGGCCGCGGCCGCCCAGGCCGTGGCCACCCTCGAAGCCTCCACCGCCCGCGCCGTGCGACGCGAGCACATGAGCGACGCGGAGCGCACCGACGCCCTCGCCCGCTTCCGTACCTTCACCGACCTCGCGGCCGCCGCCGACGCCGACCTCGTCATCGAGGTGACCCCGGAGTCGTACGACATCAAGCAGCAGGTCTTCCGGGCGCTCGACGGCATCGTGCGTCGCGAGGCGATCCTCGCGACGGGCACCAACGCCCTGTCCGTGACGCGTCTGGCCGCCGACTCGGCCCACCCCGAGCGCGTGCTCGGCCTGCACTTCTTCAACCCGGCGCCCGCGATGAAGCTCGTCGAGGTCGTCTCCTCGGTGCTGACCGCGCCGACGGCCGTGGCCGCGGTCACCGACCTGGCGCTGGAACTCGGGAAGGAGCCCGTCGCGGTGGGCGACCGCCCCGGTTTCGTCGCCGACGGGCTGCTCTTCGGCTACCTCAACCAGGCGGCCGCGATGTACGAGGCGAAGTACGCCTCCCGCGAGGACATCGACGCGGCGATGAAGCTCGGCTGCGGACTGCCCATGGGCCCGCTCGCGCTGCTCGACCTGATCGGCGTGGACACCGCGCGGACCGTCCTGGAGGCGATGTACTCCGAGTCGCGCGACCGGCTGCACGCCCCCGCGCCCATCCTCAAGCAGCTCAGCGAGGCGGGTCTGACCGGCCGCAAGTCCGGCCGCGGCTTCTACTCCTACGAGGCCCCGGGCAGCGACGCCGTCGTGCGGGACGCGCTGACGCCGCTGGAGGGCGCCGTCCTGGCGGAGGGACGTACGGTCCGCTCGGTGGGTGTGGCCGGCTCCGGCACGATGGCCTCCGGGATCGCCGAGGTCTTCGCCAAGGCCGGGTACGAGGTCGTCCTCGCCGCCCGCACGGAGGAGAAGGCGCAGACCGCGAAGGCCCGTATCGGCAAGTCGCTCAACCGCTCTGTCGACAAGGGCCGGATGACGGCCGAGGCGGCGGCGCGGACCCTGGAGCTGATCACGCCGACCGGCAGCTACGACGACTTCGCCGACGTGGACCTGGCACTGGAGGCGGTCGCCGAGGACCTGGAGGTCAAGCAGCAGCTGTTCGGCACGTTCGACAAGGTCTGCAAGCCCGGCGCGATCCTCGCCACCACCACCTCCTCGCTGCCCGTCGTCGCCTGCGCCCGCGCCACCTCGCGCCCGCAGGACGTCATCGGCATGCACTTCTTCAACCCGGCCCCGGCGATGAAGCTCGTCGAGGTCGTGCGGACCGTGCTGACCGCGGACGACGTGCACGCCACGGTGCGCGAGGTCTGCGCCAAGATCCGCAAGCACCCGGTGGACTGCGGTGACCGGGCCGGCTTCATCGTGAACGCGCTGCTGTTCCCGTACCTGAACAACGCGATCAAGATGGTGCAGGAGCACTACGCCTCGCTGGACGACATCGACGCGGCGATGAAGCTGGGCGGCGGCTACCCGATGGGGCCCTTCGAGCTGCTCGACGTGGTCGGGCTCGATGTCTCGCTGGCCATCGAGAAGGTCCTGCACCGCGAGTTCCGGGACCCCGGACTCGCCCCCGCGCCGCTCCTGGAGCACCTGGTGGCCGCGGGCTGCCTCGGCCGCAAGACGGGCCGCGGCTTCCGCGAATATGCCCGCCGCTGAGCGTCCGGGCGACTGGTTCGCGGACGACGCCGACTGGGGCGGACTATTGGGCCCCGCCGGACACCCCCCGCCCTTCCAGGGCGGGGGGATCCCCGGACATGCGCGCTCTCCTGCGCACATGCAGTACGTTCGGGGCATGCCCCAGCCCGCCAAGTCCTCACGTACACCAGCCACGCCCGACGCGCCGGAGAGCGCCGCGGGCAGTCGCGCGGCGGCCCAACGCCTCAAGATGCGCCGGGAACTGGCGGCCGCGGCCATGGAGCTGTTCGCCGCCAAGGGGTACGAGGCGACCACCGTCGACGAGATCGCGGCCCGGGCCGGAGTGGCCCGCCGGACGTTCTTCCGCCACTTCCGCTCCAAGGAAGAGGCGATCTTCCCCGATCACGACGACACCCTGATCCGGGCCGAGGCGGTGCTGAACGCGGCGCCCCCGCACGAGCATCCGCTCGACACCGTGTGCCGCGGCATCAAGGAAGTCATGAAGATGTACGCGGCCCAGCCGGAGATCTCCGTCTCCCGCTACAAGCTGACGCGCGAGGTGCCGACGCTGCGCGAGGCCGAGATCGCCTCGGTGGCCCGCTACGAGCGGCTCTTCACGCGCTATCTGCTGGGCCATTTCGACGAGCACGCGCACGACGACGACGCCAACGACGATCCGCTGCTCGCCGAGGTCGCCGCGTCGGCCGTGGTCACGGCCCACAACCACGTCCTGCGGCGGTGGCTGCGGGCCGGCGGCCAGGGCGACGTGGAGACGCAGCTGGACCACGCGTTCGCGATCGTCCGCAAGACCTTCGGCACCGGGATCGGCGCGGGACGGGAGACCGCGCCGCGACAGGCGCCGACGTCGTCGTTCACGGAGGGGGACGTCCTGGTGACCGTCGCCCGTGTCGACGCACCGCTGGACCAGGTGATGCGCACCATCGAGCAGGCTCTCAAGGAACGGTCGTAGCGACCCGCCGTCCATCGACGGCCCACTTCTCCGACCACGCGCCGGACACGCTCACTTCGAGCGCGTCCGGCGTTTTTTGTGCCCTGTTTTGAGTTCTTTGCACCTCGATTTGATCGATCATCGCTCACTTGTTACGTAAAGATTTCACCTGAGCGCAACTTCTGGCACTCCGTGCCTTGTCAGGTGACACGGCGTGCCATACGTTGAAGGAGTCCGGGCGGCCGGCGTGCAGAGACCATTCGTACGCCGGCTGTCCCCGCAAGCCCCATGGGCCTGCGCGCCCGGACGCCTGCGTCACAGGCAACCTCCTGCGCCAACCACAGCGCTGCCACAGCACCACCTCCGCCGAACCGACGGCACACCCCTCAGCAGCACCGACGTAACCCTCAGCGTTCCCCCTCAGAACGCGCATCGCCGGAGGCAACACCGTGAAGGAAATCCTGGACGCGATTCAGTCGCAGACGGCCACGGCCGCCGACTTCGCCGCCATTCCGCTCCCCGAGTCCTACCGCGCGATCACCGTGCACAAGGACGAGACGGAGATGTTCGCCGGGCTCAGCAGCCGCGACAAGGACCCCCGCAAGTCGATCCACCTGGACGACGTGCCGGTGCCGGAACTCGGCCCGGGCGAGGCCCTGGTCGCGGTGATGGCCTCCTCCGTGAACTACAACTCGGTCTGGACGTCGATCTTCGAGCCGGTGTCGACCTTCAACTTCCTGGAGCGCTACGGGCGGCTCAGCGAGCTCAGCAAGCGCCACGACCTGCCGTACCACATCATCGGTTCGGACCTCGCGGGCGTCGTCCTGCGCACCGGCCCGGGAGTCAACTCCTGGAAGCCCGGCGACGAGGTCGTCGCGCACTGTCTGTCCGTCGAGCTGGAGTCCTCCGACGGCCACAACGACACGATGCTCGACCCCGAGCAGCGCATCTGGGGCTTCGAGACCAACTTCGGCGGCCTCGCCGAGATCGCGCTCGTCAAGTCCAACCAGCTGATGCCCAAGCCGGACCACCTGAGCTGGGAGGAGGCCGCCGCCCCCGGGCTGGTGAACTCCACCGCCTACCGGCAGCTCGTCTCCCGCAACGGCGCCGGCATGAAGCAGGGCGACAACGTCCTGATCTGGGGCGCGAGCGGTGGACTCGGCAGTTACGCCACGCAGTTCGCGCTCGCCGGCGGTGCCAACCCGATCTGCGTCGTTTCCAGCGAGCAGAAGGCGGACATCTGCCGCTCGATGGGCGCCGAGGCGATCATCGACCGCAACGCCGAGGGCTACAAGTTCTGGAAGGACGAGCACACCCAGGACCCCAAGGAGTGGAAGCGCTTCGGCAAGCGCATCCGCGAGTTCACCGGCGGCGAGGACATCGACATCGTCTTCGAGCACCCCGGCCGCGAGACCTTCGGCGCCTCGGTCTACGTCACCCGCAAGGGCGGCACCATCACCACCTGTGCCTCGACCTCGGGCTACATGCACGAGTACGACAACCGCTACCTGTGGATGTCCCTGAAGCGGATCATCGGCTCGCACTTCGCGAACTACCGCGAGGCCTGGGAGGCCAACCGGCTCGTCGCCAAGGGCAAGATCCACCCGACGCTCTCCAAGGTCTACTCCCTGGAGGACACCGGGCAGGCCGCCTACGACGTGCACCGCAACCTCCACCAGGGCAAGGTCGGCGTGCTCGCGCTGGCGCCCGAGGAGGGCCTGGGCGTGCGCAACCAGGAGAAGCGCGCCCAGCACATCGACGCCATCAACCGCTTCCGGAACGTCTGAGGTCCACCCATGACAGAGCGTCAGACAGCCGACGGGCCGAAGGTCAAGGACCGGCCGTGGCTCATGCGGACGTACGCCGGCCACTCCACGGCCGAGGCGTCCAACGAGTTGTACCGGCGCAACCTCGCCAAGGGGCAGACAGGGCTCTCCGTGGCCTTCGACCTGCCGACACAGACGGGTTACGACCCCGACCACATCCTCGCCCGCGGCGAGGTCGGCCGGGTCGGCGTGCCGGTCTCCCACCTCGGTGACATGCGCCGGCTGTTCCAGGACATCCCCCTGGAGCAGATGAACACCTCGATGACGATCAACGCCACCGCCATGTGGCTGCTGGCGCTCTATCAGGTCGTCGCCGAGGAGCAGGGCGTCGACATCACCAAGCTCCAGGGGACGACCCAGAACGACATCGTGAAGGAGTACCTCTCGCGGGGGACGCACGTCTTCCCGCCGGTGCCCTCCCTCCGTCTCACGACGGACATGATCACGTACACGGTCAACCACATCCCCAAGTGGAACCCGATCAACATCTGCAGCTACCACCTGCAGGAGGCGGGCGCCACGCCGGTCCAGGAGATCGCGTACGCGATGTCCACGGCGATCGCCGTCCTGGACGCGGTGTTCGCGTCCGGGCAGATCGCCGAGGACCGCAAGGGCGAGGTCGTGGCCCGTATCTCCTTCTTCGTGAACGCGGGTGTCCGCTTCATCGAGGAGATGTGCAAGATGCGGGCGTTCGGGCGGATCTGGGACAAGATCACGCGTGAGCGGTACGGCATCGAGGACCCCAAGCAGCGGCGTTTCCGGTACGGCGTCCAGGTCAACTCCCTCGGTCTGACCGAGGCGCAGCCGGAGAACAACGTCCAGCGGATCGTGCTGGAGATGCTGGCCGTCACCCTGTCCAAGGACGCCCGCGCGCGTGCCGTCCAACTGCCCGCCTGGAACGAGGCGCTGGGCCTGCCCCGCCCGTGGGACCAGCAGTGGTCGCTGCGCATCCAGCAGGTGCTGGCGCACGAGAGCGACCTGCTGGAGTACGAGGACATCTTCGAGGGCTCGCACGTCGTCGAGGCCAAGGTGACCGAACTGGTCGAGGAGTCGCTGGCCGAGATCGCGCGGATCGAGGAGATGGGCGGCGCGATGGCCGCCGTCGAGTCCGGCTACCTGAAGTCGCAGCTCGTCTCCTCGCACGCCGAGCGCCGGGGCCGTATCGAGGGCGGCACCGACAAGATCGTCGGCGTCAACATCTTCCAGTCGACCGAGCCGAACCCGCTCACGGCCGACCTGGACGCGGCGATCATGACGGTCGACCCGGCGGTCGAGGCCCGGGTGATCTCCGCGCTGGGGACCTGGCGCGACACGCGCTACCAGCCGCCCTTCAACCACCCGCGCCCGTGCAAGGCGCTGGAGCGGCTGAAGGAGGCCGCGAAGGGCACGGACAACCTCATGGAGGCCACCCTGGAGTGCGCCCGCGCCGGTGTCACCACCGGCGAGTGGGCCGGGGCCCTGCGCGAGGTGTTCGGCGAGTTCCGCGCTCCGACCGGTGTCTCGTCGGCGCCCGTCGCGGTCACCGCCGAGGAGGGCACCGCGCTCGCCGTGGTGCGCCGCAAGGTGGAACTGACCGCCAAGGACATGAACGTCGGCAACCTCCGGTTCCTGGTGGGCAAGCCGGGCCTGGACGGGCACTCCAACGGCGCCGAGCAGATCGCCGTGCGGGCCCGCGACGCCGGGTTCGAGGTGGTCTACCAGGGCATCCGGCTCACCCCGGAGCAGATCGTGGACGCGGCCGTGGCCGAGGACGTGCACGCTGTCGGCCTGTCCATCCTGTCCGGCTCGCACGCCCAGCTGGTGCCGGACGTCCTGGAGAAGATGCGCACGGCCGGCGCGGGCGACATTCCGGTGATCGCGGGCGGGATCATCCCGAACGCCGACGCCGAACAGCTGCGGGCCGCGGGAGTGGCCGCGGTCTTCACACCGAAGGACTTCGACATCACCGGAATCATCGGCCGTATCGTCGACGAGATCCGGAAAGCGAACAAGCTCGACCCCCTGGAGGTCCCCGCATGACCACGCCCGTCAACCGTCTGCGTCCGCGACGTTCCTGCCTGGCGGTGCCGGGCAGCAACCCCCGCTTCCTGGAGAAGGCCCAGGGGCTCCCCGCGGACCAGGTCTTCCTGGACCTGGAGGACGCGTGCGCGCCGCTGGCCAAGCCCGACGCCCGGCACACCATCGTCAAGTTCCTCAACGAGGGTGACTGGACCGGCAAGACTCGGGTCGTGCGCGTCAACGACTGGACCACCGAGTGGACGTACCGCGATGTCGTCACCGTCGTCGAGGGCGCGGGCCAGAACCTCGACTGCATCATGCTGCCGAAGGTCCAGACGGCCCAGCAGGTCGTGGCGCTGGATCTGCTGCTGACGCAGATCGAGAAGACGATGGGCTTTGAGGTCGGCAAGATCGGCATCGAGGCGCAGATCGAGAACGCCCAGGGCCTGAACAACGTCAACGAGATCGCCACGGCCTCGCAGCGCGTGGAGACGATCATCTTCGGCCCGGCCGACTTCATGGCGTCGATCAACATGAAGTCGCTGGTCGTGGGTGAGCAGCCGCCCGGCTACCCGGCGGACGCCTACCACTACATCCTGATGAAGATCCTGATGGCCGCGCGCGCCAACAACCTCCAGGCGATCGACGGTCCCTACCTCCAGATCCGCAACATCGACGGCTACCGCGCGGTCGCCCAGCGCGCCGCCGCCCTCGGCTTCGACGGCAAGTGGGTGCTGCACCCGGGTCAGGTGGAGGCCTCGAACGAGATCTTCTCCCCCTCGCAGGAGGACTTCGACCACGCCGAGCTGATCCTGGACGCGTACGACTACTACACCTCCGAGGCGGGCGGCAAGAAGGGCTCCGCGATGCTCGGCGACGAGATGATCGACGAGGCCAGCCGCAAGATGGCGCTCGTCATCTCGGGCAAGGGCCGGGCCGCCGGCATGCAGCGCACCACCTCGTTCGAAGCCCCGGAGGCCTGAGCACCATGCAGTTCGGACGCACCTACGAAGAGTTCGAGGTCGGGGCGGTCTACAAGCACTGGCCCGGGAAGACGGTCACGGAGTACGACGACCACCTCTTCTGTCTGCTGACCATGAACCACCACCCCCTCCACATGGACAGCAACTATGCGGAGAAGACGACCGATTTCGGCAAGAACGTCGTCGTGGGGAACTACATCTACTCGCTGCTCCTCGGCATGTCCGTGCCGGACGTCTCGGGCAAGGCGATCGCCAACCTGGAGGTCGAGTCGCTGAAGCACGTGGCGCCGACCTTCCACGGCGACACGATCTACGGCGAGACCACGGTCCTCGACAAGACGCCCTCCCGGTCCAAGTCGGACCGCGGGATCGTCTACGTGGAGACCAAGGGCTACAAGCAGGACGGCACGCTGGTCTGCGTGTTCCGCCGCAAGGTGATGGTCCCCACCGAGACGTACATCAAGGAGCGCGGCGGCGAGCAGCCCGGCCGGCCCGAACTCACCGCACCCGCGGAAAAGAAGACGGAGAAGTAGTCATGGCACGACTCGCCCAGACCGCCGGTCTGACCGACGTCCAGCAGGAGATCCTCTCCACCGTCCGCGACTTCGTGGACAAGGAGATCATCCCGGTCGCGACCGAGCTGGAGCACCGAGACGAGTATCCGCAGGCGATCGTCGACGGTCTCAAGGAGCTCGGCCTCTTCGGGCTGATGATCCCCGAGGAGTACGGCGGCCTGGGCGAGTCCCTCCTGACGTACGCGCTGTGCGTCGAGGAGATCGCCCGTGGCTGGATGTCGGTCTCCGGCATCATCAACACCCACTTCATCGTGGCGTACATGATCAAGCAGCACGGGACGCAGGAGCAGAAGGACCACTTCCTGCCCCGCATGGCGCTCGGTGAGACGCGCGGCGCCTTCTCGATGTCGGAGCCGGCGCTCGGCTCGGATGTGTCGGCGATCACATCCAAGGCGGTCAAGGACGGCGACGAGTACGTCCTGAACGGCCAGAAGATGTGGCTGACGAACGGTGGATCATCGAATCTGGTGGCCGTTCTCGTCCGGAGTGACGAAGGACACCCCGAGGGCACGGCGCCCCACAAGTCGATGACGACCTTCCTCGTGGAGAAGGAGCCCGGCTTCGGAGAGGTCCGTCCCGGTCTCACCATCCCCGGGAAGATCGACAAGATGGGTTACAAGGGGGTCGACACCACCGAACTCATCATGGACGGACTGCGCATTCCGGCCAATCGGGTCCTCGGCGGCGCCACCGGCCGAGGGTTTTACCAAATGATGGACGGGGTCGAGGTCGGCCGCGTCAATGTCGCGGCTCGTGGCTGCGGCGTCGCACAGCGTGCATTTGAGCTCGGCGTCTCCTATGCCCAGCAACGTCACACTTTCGGCAAGGCCATCGCTCAGCACCAGGCGATCCAGTTCAAGTTGGCCGAGATGGCTACCAAGGTCGAGGCCGCCCATGCAATGATGGTGAACGCGGCTCGCAAAAAGGACTCCGGGGAACGAAACGACCTCGAAGCAGGGATGGCGAAGTACCTCGCCTCCGAGTACTGCAAAGAGGTCGTGGAAGATGCTTTCCGGATCCACGGCGGCTACGGCTTCTCCAAGGAGTACGAGATCGAACGCCTCTACCGTGAGGCGCCGATGCTGCTGATCGGCGAGGGTACCGCCGAGATCCAGAAAATGATCATCGGGCGCCGACTGCTCGAAGAGTATCGACTCCAGGGCTAGATGTCCGGGTTCGGGGTGTTTTCTTCGCGAAGAAGATCACACCCCGTCAGCTCTCCTCAGCCGTCGACTCCGCATCTTGGCTTGCCCAGTTGCGGTCTGCGACCGGTACGATCGCGTGAAAGCCGCCGTCCCCCGTTCGAGCGCGGCATCATCCGCTACGAAGGTCATCCATGCCCCACAGCCAAACCTCTGCACCTCGCGGCCGGGTCCGCCTCGCGCGCGGAGCATCGCCGTGGCTTCTCCCGACCGTTGCCACCGCAGCACTCAGCCTGGCCCGTTCGCGCCGTTCCGGCGCGGCCAAGGCCGTGGCCGTACCCGCCACCGCGCTCGCGGCCGGGATGCTGTGGTTCTTCCGCGACCCCGAGCGTGAGATCACGCAGGGCCGGGTCATCTCGCCCGCCGACGGAGTGGTGCAGAGCATCATGCCGTGGAAGGACGGGCGCACCCGCGTCGCGATTTTCATGAGCCCGCTCAACGTCCACGTCAACCGAGCGCCACTCTCCGGCACGGTGACGTCGGTCGAGCACATCCCCGGTGGGTTCGTCCCGGCGTTCAACAAGGAGAGCGAGAACAACGAGCGCGTCGTCTGGCACTTCGACACCGAGCTCGGTGACATCGAGATGATCCAGATCGCCGGCGCCGTCGCCCGCCGCATCGTGCCCTACATCCCGCAGGGGACGAAGGTCGAGCAGGGTGACCGGATCGGCCTGATCCGCTTCGGCTCTCGCGTGGACATCTACCTCCCCGAGGGTGTCGAGGTCGACGTGGAGGTCGGTCAGAAGACCGTGGCTGGGGTGACTCGAATTGACCGTGATTGATCCCGAGACACAGGCCGGCTGGGTGCCGGAGGCCGATGAGCTGGACGACGACGAGGAGATGCCTCTCTCGCTCCGCCTCTCGATAGCGGACACGCTCACGCTGGGCAACGCGACCTGCGGCTTCATGGCGGTGTACTACACCACCACCGGCATCCTGATCCCGCACCTCACGGGCAGCGACGAGTCGGGCATGGCCCGTCACTCCGCCGCCACGGCCGTGATCCTCATGCTCTGCGCCGCGGTCTTCGACCTGTTCGACGGCCTGGTGGCCCGCAAGCTGCGCTCCTCCCCCATGGGCGCCGAGCTGGACAACCTGTCCGACCTGATCAGCTTCGGTCTCGCACCGGCGTACTTCGTGCTGGTCTACGGCATGGTCGCGGACGACGCCTACCAGAAGGTGGCGGCGGTCGGGGCGATCGTGGTGCTCCTGGCCGTGGTGCTGAGGCTCGCGAGATTCTCCTGCGTCACGGTGAAGGACGGCACGTTCCAGGGCATGCCGAGCCCGTTCGGCGCGCTGACGGTGGTCTCGATCATCCTGCTGGAGCTGCCCTTCGTCGCCACGCTCATGGCGATCATGGGCACCGCGTGGCTGATGGTGAGCCGGGTCGAGTACCCCAAGCCGCGTGGCCGCCTCGCGGTGGCGATGCTCTCCTGGATCGTGCTCTCGATGGCGCTCCTGGCGGCCTGGGCGTTCGACGCCCCCGGCGG
The DNA here is from genome assembly GCF_036139655.1 of Streptomyces sp. NBC_00328. NCBI lineage: Bacteria > Bacillati > Actinomycetota > Actinomycetes > Kitasatosporales > Streptomycetaceae > Streptomyces > Streptomyces sp. NBC_00328. Next base: position 7,815,813 of record NZ_CP108013.1, on the reverse strand, counting down.
CCAGCTGCTCCTCCAGACCGGTTGCGCGCTCCAGCTGGTCATGGGCGCGGTGATCCCGCTGTTCGCCACGGCCCGCCGGGTGAACAACTTCCGGGGCAACCGACGTGAGGCGCGAGCCGCACAGCTCCCGTAACACCCCGTACGACAGCGGAAGGGCCCCGAACCACACGGTTCGGGGCCCTTCCGCTGTGCGGAGCCACTGCGCTCCCGTGCGCCCCCGCGCGGGAGCGCAGTGGGTCATGCGCCGGGCGCGCGCCGGAGTCAGGCGCCCGGTGTGTACCCCTGGGCGACGGACGAGGCCTCCGCCTCACGGACGACCTTCATCCCGCCCACGGCGTTCTTGTCGGGCTGGAGGATGACGCTCTCCTTCGACGACGCCGACTTCGGGTCGGTGAAGTCCTGCGGGATGCCGAACCCCGTGTCGAGGGCGTCGATGGTCAGCAGGGCCTTGTCGACGCCCTCACGGGTGAGGTCCTTGGCCGCGCAGGCCTTCTTCAGCGCCTCGCCGAACGCCGTCGCGGCCGTCCAGCCGGCCACCACGCCGTTGTCCAGGGAGTCCTTCGGATAGGCGGCCTTGTAGTCCGCGACCAGCTTCTTCGCCTTCGGGGTGTCCGCTCCGACCGGCAGCGAGGGGTTCGCGACGTAGTAGTTCGCCTCCAGCGCCGGGGCCGCCGCGGTGGCCAGGAGCTGCGGGGCGAACGCCGAGTTGTTGCCGATGATCGGAACGTTGAACTTGCCGGCCGCCGCGACCCCGACGAGCGAGGCCGCCTGCCGCGGTCCCGCGCTGATCACGACGGCCTTCACCCCGGCCTTCTTCAGCGCGACGACCTGGCCGGTCATGTCGTTGTCCGTGGGTTTGATCTTCTGCTCGACGACCTTGAGACCCGACTGCTTCGCCATGTACCGGGAGCCCGTCAGAGCGTTCTCTCCGTAGTCGCCCTCGAAGTACACATGGCCGATGCTGTCGCCCTTCTTCAGGCCCTTCTCCTTCATCAGGAAGTCGATCGCGTTGATCGTCTCGATGTCGTACGTGGAGCCGATGGGCCGGATGTACGGGCTGCCCAGGAGGGTGGCCGACCAGGCCTGCGGCAGGACCAGGGCCTTGTCCTGGCCGTCGATGCGCTGCTTGACGGCCGCGACGAACGGCGAGCCGATGAACTGGGTGAAGCCCAGCACCTTCGGTGCCAGCTCCGTGTAGCCGGAGACGGCCTTCTGCGGGTCGTAGCCGTGGTCGCGGACCGTGAGCGCCAGCTTGTAGCCGCAGACGCCGCCGGCGGCGTTGGTCTGCTTCACGTAGAGCTGCTGGGCCTGGGTGACGCTCTTGCCGAGCGTCGCGTAGACACCGCTCATGTCCGTGAGCACGCCGAGGCTGATCGTCTTCCCGGAGATCCCCTTGCCGGTCTTCACCCCGCCGGCCGCCCCCTTGTCGCCGTCGTCGTCCTTGGCCTTGGAGCTGCATCCGGCCAGCACGAGCAGGGCGGCCAGCGCCCCGGCGGCCAGCCTCGCGGTGTGTGTCGTTCTCATTCTTCCTCCCCTGGAGTGGCCCCGGGACGGGGCGTGACGCGAAGCCGGGCGGCCACCCTGACCAGACCGCCCGGAAGGAAAAGCACCACCGCCACGACAGCGGCGCCGTACAGGTACCGGGCCGCCTCACCCGGCGCGATCCCGCCCATGCCCGGGTCCGAGACCAGGGGAAGGGTGTCGCTGTAGCGGGTCAGCAGCTGGGGCAGCAGCGAGACGAACACGGCCCCGGCGACCGCCCCGGCCACCGAGCCGAGCCCGCCGATGACGATCATGGCGAGATAGTCGAGCGAGAGAGTGATCCCGAAGTAGTCGGGCACCGTGCGCTGGAAGACCAGGGCGAGCAGCACCCCGGCCAGGCCCGCGTACATCGAGGACAGGACGAAGACGCCGGCGCGGTACCGGGCGACGGGCACGCCGATCACCCCGGCCGCGATCCGGTGGTCGCGGATCGCGTTCATCGCCCGGCCGGGCCGGCCGCGCAGCACCCCTCGGGCGAACAGCCCGCAGCCGAGGAGCAGCAGCAGACCCACGTACCAGAGCTTCTCGGCCGAGCCGAAGGGCACGTTCGCGACGACCAGCTCGCGGTCGTCGAAGGTGAGCCCGAAGAGGCTGAGCGGCGGTACGTCGCGGCCGTTGAAGCCGCCCGTCAGATCCCGGGCGTTGAACAGGACGTGCTGTCCGATGAAGATCAGGGCGAGCGTGGCGATGCCGAGGTAGGCGCCGCGCAGCCGTCCCGCGATCGGGCTGAACAGGCCCCCGGCGATCCCGGAGACGGCCACGGCGAGCACGGCCGCGAGCCAGGCGGGCAGTCCGAGCCCGGTCAGTCCGTCGCCCCCGTCGGCGGCGAACACGCAGTACCCGTATGCGCCGACCGCGAGGAAGAAGGCGTGCCCCATGGAGAGCTGTCCGGTCGCGCCGGTCAGGAGGTTCAGGCCGATGGCGCCGATCGCGGCGGCCATCGCGAACAGTCCGGCCTGCAGCCAGAAGCGGTCGACGTAGAAGGGCAGCGCGAGCAGCAGGACGGCGCCCACCGTCCCGGCGGCGGTCCGGGCCGCGGGGAGCCGGATCGTGCGCCGGCGGGCGGGGCGGGAGGCACTGCCCGCCTCGTCGTGGATGAGGACCTCAGACACGGGCGAGCTCCTTCGTGCCGAACAGCCCGGCGGGCCGGATGAGCAGGATCGCGACCATGACCACGTAGGGCGCGAGGTCGCCGAGGCCGCGCCCGAGGAAGGTGAGGTCGCTCTGGTAGCCGGTGGCCAGGGACTCGGTGACGCCGACGAGGAGTCCGCCGACCAGCGCGCCGGTCGTCGAGTCGAGGCCTCCGAGGATCGCCGCGGGGAACGCCTTGAGCGCGGCCAGCGAGGTGGCGCGTTCCAGCCCGGGTGTCGGGAAGACGGTCAGGAACAGCGCGGCGACGGCCGCGAGGCCGCCGGCCACCGCCCAGGCCCCCAGCGACACCCGGCCGAGCCGGACCCCCATCAGGGCGGCGGTCTCCGGGCTCTCCGCGGCGGCGCGCATCGCCACGCCCCAGGACGTGTAGCGGAAGGCCAGCAGGAAGGCCGTGATGAGCAGGGCCGCCGCGACGAACGCCGCGATCCGGGTGTGGGCGATGGAGACAGGGCCGACGGTGAGGACGGCGTTGCCCCAGGGGTCGCCCAGCGCCAGCACGTCCGTGCCGATCCGCCGGGTCAGCTCGGTGGTGAGCAGGATGTCGACGCCGATGGTGACGATGGCGAGGACGCTCTGGTCGGAGCCCCGGTAGCGGCGCATCACCAGGAACTCCACGGCGGCCCCCACCAGCGCGGCGCCCGCGACCCCGGCGAGCAGGGCGGGCCAGAAGCCGATGTCGTCGTGGAGGGTCGCGGTGACATAGCCGCCCGCGAGCAGCAGGGAGGCGTGGGCGAAGTTGACGACCTCGGTGGCCCGGAAGATGACGACGAAGCCCAGGGCGATGAGGGCGTAGACGGAGCCCATGGACAGGCCGTTGAGCAGGAGTTCGACGAAGGTGCTCATGACGCGGTCTCCTCTGGCTCGGCGCGCTCGCCCAGATAGGCACGCACCACCGCCGGATCGTTCTGTACGTCTGCGGGGGCGCCGTCGGCGATCCGGCGCCCGAAGTCCAGTACGGTCACCGCGTCCGCGAGCCGCATCACCACCCCCATGTCGTGTTCCACGAGCACGATCGAGATGCCGAGGCTGTCGCGGACCCCGGCGACGACCGCGGCGGTCCGGCGCCGTTCGTCGGCGGTCATGCCGGCGACGGGTTCGTCCAGGAGCAGGACCCGGGGCTCCATGCACAGGGCGCGGGCGAGCTCGGCGAGCTTCTGCTGCCCGTACGGGAGCGAACCGGCCGGCCGGCCGAGCTGTCCCTGAAGGCCCACGAACGCGGCGATCTCGCGGACGCGTTCGCGGTGGCGCCGGTCCTCGCGGGCCGCCGAGGGCAGCCGCAGCCCGGCGGCGAGGAATCCGGCGCGGGTCAGCCGGTGCCGGCCGAGCATCAGACAGTCCTCGACCGTGGCGTGCGCGGGCAGGGCGAGGTTCTGGAAGATCCGGGCCACACCGAGCCCGGCGATCCGGTGGGGCGGCAGGCCGGTGAGCTCCTGCTCCCCGAGGCGGACGCTTCCGGCGGCGGGCCGGCACACACCGGACAGCACGTTGAAGCAAGTGGACTTCCCCGCCCCGTTCGGGCCGATGAGGGCGTGCACGGTGCCCGGCCGCACGGTGAAGCTCACCGCGTCGAGCGCGGTCAGCCCGGCGAAGCGGACGGTCACGTCCCGGACGTCGAGCGACGGGATGCCGGAGGGCACGGCCTCCGGAGCGGCCGGGCGGCCCTTCGCGGCCTCCGGAGCTTCCGGGCGAGCCGGCGCGGTTGCTGGCGCTGCCGTGCGGGCCGCCGCGTTGTCGCGTTCTTCCACGGTGGGTTCACCCCTTCCAGCGGGTCAGGGACGGAAGGCCGTCGGGCGTGGCCGCCCCGTCGGCCGCGGCGTCCTCGTCGACCACGCCGAGATAGCGGCGGCGCACCTCGTCGGAGGCGGCGAGTTCGTCCGCGGGACCGGACAGGGTGACCTCGCCGACCTCCAGGACGTAAGCACGGGACGCGAGGCGCAGGGCGAGGGCGGCGTTCTGTTCGACGAGCAGGACGGAGGTGCCCTGTTCGTTGATCTCCCGCACGGTGTCGGCGATCCGCGCGGCCATCAGCGGCGCGAGCCCGAGGGAGGGCTCGTCGAGCAGCAGCACCCGGGGAGCGCCCATGAGCGCCCGGCCGACCGCGAGCATCTGCTGTTCCCCGCCGGACAGCAGCCCCGCCCGCTGGTCGGCGCGCTCGGCGAGGACGGGGAACAGCTCGTGCACCCGCCGCAGGGCGCGCGCCCTGCCGACGCGGCCGCCGGTGCCGCCGAGGGCTCCGGCGCGCAGATTGTCCGCGACCGTCATCCGGCTGAACACCCGCCGCCCTTCCGGGACCTGGGACACCCCGGCGGCCACCACCCGGTCCGGCGGCAGCCGGTCCAGCGGACGTCCCCCCAGCGTGACCGTGCCACCGGTGACCGCTCCCCCGTGGAAGGAGAGGGTCCGGCACACCGCCCGCAGCAGCGTCGTCTTGCCAGCGCCGTTGCCGCCGAGGACCGTCACCACGGCTGCCTCGGGCACCTCCAACGACACATGACGCAGTGCGCGTACGGGGCCGTATCCGACCGACAGTTCCCGCACGAGCAGAGCGGAACCGCCCATGGCATCTCCCTTGTCCTCGCTCGGTGTGGCGCTCACCTCAGCACCGGCGAAGACCCCCGTCCACGGGCTGCGGCCGAATCGCGGCGGGAGCCCACCGGTGGCGCCCGCCCGTTGTGCACGCGCACAACACCGCGTGTCAGGGGCCTGTGCGACCCCGTGTCCCGGTGGCATCCTCCGGCCATGGGAGGGCGCAGACCGCGGACCGGTCATGACTGGAAGCTGCTCGCGGAGTCGTGTACGGCTCTGCTGGAACGGCTGCCCGAGCTCGTCGACGAGCACGTCAGGCAGCTCACCGAGTACTCCCCCGTCTACGGACAGGTGCTGCCGTACGACCAGCAGTGGCGGGAGGCGGAGACCGCGATGCGCATCGGCATCAAGGCGATCTCCGCACCGCGGGACTCACCACGCCGCGATCTGGAGCACGCCGAGGAGGCGGGACGGCGGCGGGCCCACCAGGGGCTGCCGCTCGAACTCCTGGTGCACGCCTACCGTGCCGCGGGCTATCTGGTGTGGGACGCGCTGGTGGAGAGCGCGGCGAGCCGGGAGCCCGAGCGGCTCGCGGTGCTCATGCGGTGCGCCACGATGGTGTGGTCGGCCGTGGACGCGCAGGCCACGACCGCGTCGGAGTCCTACCTCGCCACGGAACGGGAGCTGCGGCGGCGCACCGACGAGCAACTCCAGGCTCTGCTCGACGCGCTGCTTGAGGGCCAGGAGGCGCCGGGGCTCGCGGCGCGGGCGGCGGCCGGGCTCGATCTGCCCGAGCACGGACCGTATGCCGTCGTCGTGCTGCGGACGGAGCGCCACGACGGACGGGACGTCTGCGTCCGGCCGATGGTGGGCGCGGGACTGCGGTTCATCTGGCGGATGCGGGCCGACTGCGAGATCGCGGTGGTGGCGCTGGACGCCGGACAGGGCCTGGACGGGGTGGCCCGGCTGCTGGACGGACGGCGCTCGGGTCCGGGCGGCATCAGTCCCGTCGTCTCGGGTCTGGGCGAGCTGGGGCGGGCCCGGCGGTGGGCCGAACTGGCGCTGCGCACCTGTCCGCCGGACGCGACCGGTGTCGTACGCCTGGATCAGCGGATGCCGACGGCGCTCGTCGTGAGCCAGCCGGAGCTGGCGGCCCGGCTGGTGTCCGACGTGTTCGGCACGCTGCTCGAACTCGAACCCGGGGACCGGGCCGTGCTGATCGAGACGCTGGACATGTGGCTGGCCTGCGAGGGTTCCGCGGGACGCGCGGCCGGACGTCTGTACTGCCACCGCAACACCGTGTTCAACCGCCTGCGCCGGCTGGAACAGCTCACCTCACGCTCACTGGCCCGCCCGCGCGACCTGATCGAGATGACCCTGGCCCTGGACGCCTACCGGCTGGCGGGCACCACGCCGGTCACGGGGGCGGGGCCGGGACGGTGAGACGACAGCCTCCTGGCCCTCAGAGCAGGAAGTCCCGTCCGATGTTCTCCGCCACCCGCTCCAGGATCGGGCCCGCGTCGGAGAGGCACTTCGCGATGTCGGGCTCGGCCTCGGTGAGGGGGTAGGCCCGCCGGATGCCGGCCCGGCCGAGCGCCTCGGGCCGGAGCGCGAGGCGGCCGCAGACCGCGACGACCTCCTTGCCCCCTGCCCGTGCGGCCGCCGCGACCCCGGCGGGCGCCTTGCCGTGCAGGGTCTGTTCGTCCAGCGACCCCTCACCGGTGATCACCAGCGTGGCGCGCTCCAGCGCGGGCGCGAAGCCGAGCACGTCGAGCATCACCTCGATGCCGGGCCGGAAGCGTGCGCCCAGGACCAGGGCCCCGTATCCGACTCCGCCCGCGGCACCGGCGCCGGGCGCGGTGGCGTACCCGGCGGCGTTCGGTCCGATCTCCTTCTCCAGGACGCCGGCGAAATGGGCGAGGGCGCTGTCCAGCACCGCCACGTCGTCGGGACCGGCGCCCTTCTGGGGGCCGTAGACGGCGGGCGCGCCCGTCGGGCCGGTCAGCGGGTTGTCCACGTCGCTGGCCAGGACGAGGTCGACCGCCGCGAGCCGGTCGTCGAGGCCGGACAGATCGGCGCTCTCCACATCGCCCAGCGCGGCGCCGCCGGGAGCCACCGGCTCACCCTCCGCGTCGAGGAAACGCGCGCCGAGCGCGGAGAGCATGCCCGCCCCGCCGTCCGTCGTCGCGCTGCCGCCCACGCCGAAGACGACGGTGTCGGCACCGGCGTCCAGCGCGGCCCGCAACAGTTCCCCGGTGCCGTACGTCGAGGACGAGAGCGGCGCGAAGACGCCCTTGGGCAGCCGCTGGAGCCCGCTCGCCTCGGCCATCTCCACGACCGCCGTCCGCCCGCGCAGCGCGAACGCGGCCGTCACCTCGTGGCCCAGCGGTCCGGCGACGCGCACCTCGCGGCGCTCGAATCCGGCCGCGACCGCCGCGTCGACGGTGCCGTCGCCGCCGTCGGCCACGGGCAGCGACTCGATCTCGGCGTGCGGCGCGACCCGGCGCAGTCCCGCGGTCACCCGCTCCGCGACCTGTACGGCCGTCAAAGATCCCTTGAACTTGTCCGCCGCGATGAGCACACGCGGGGTCCGATCCACAGCTGCGTCCGCCACCTTGCATTCCCCTTGCTTCCGGGCCTTGCACACGTCAAGGCAGTCGCGCCGCTGCGACCTTAGCCGGAGCGGACCCCCGCCGTCATGCCCCTGCCCAGTCCCCGGGACCGGCCCTGGACCGGCCCGGGACCGGCGGCCGTCGATCCGTCCGGCACGGACGTCTGCGGGCCCGGCGGCTCCCGGAGCACCCGGTTCCCTGCCCTCCCGACGAGCACGCCCGCCCGGAATTGGGTAGACCGGAGCCATGACCCCTGTGGGCACCGACTTCGCCGACCGCGTCCTCGGGGGCTGGCTCGGCCGGATCGCGGGCAACATGCTCGGCAAGCCGGTCGAGCAGGGCGACCACTGGACGCGGGACCGGATCGACCGCTATCTGCGGCAGGCCGCCGCCCTGCCCCTGACCGACTATCTCCCCGGGCCCGCCGACGACGACGGGGGCGAGTTCGAGCTGCGGCCCGAATGGCGCGACTGTGTGCGCGGCCGCATCCACGGCAGCTGCCGTGACGACGACGTGGACTACGCGATCCTCGGACTCGACCTGCTGGAGACGCACGGCTTCTCGTTCAGCACCGAGCAGGTCGGTGACCTGTGGCTGACGCGGCTTCCGTATCTCCAGACGTTCACGGCGGAGCGCGCCGCCTACCGCAACCTCGCCAAGGGTCTGAAACCGCCGGTGACGGCGACGTACGAGAACCCGTACCAGGAATGGATCGGGGCGCTGATCCGCGCGGACGTCTACGGCTGGACGTCGCCGGGGCAGCCGCAGCGCGCCGCCTCCCTGGCCCGCCGTGACGCCGTCCTGTCCCACACGGGCAACGGCGTGTACGGCGCGATGTGGGCGGCGGCGCTGATCTCCGCGGCCTTCACCGCCCCCTCCGTCCGGGACGCGCTGGACACGGCGCTCACCGTGATCCCCGCGAGCAGCCGCCTGTCCCGCACCGTGCGCCGGGTGCTCGCGCTCCACGAGACCCGGATGACCTGGGAGGACACGCTCACCGCCGTGTCCGAGGAGACAGCGGGGATGGGCTGGATCCACACGGTCCCGAACGCGGCGGTGCTGACCGCGGGGCTGCTGTACGGCGACGGGGACTTCACCCGCACCATCACGCTGACGGTCCGCGGCGGCCTGGACACCGACTCGAACGGCGCGACCGCGGGCTCCGTCGCGGGCGTCCTGTGCGGTGCGGAGGCGATCCCCCCGCAGTGGAAGGACCCGCTGGAGGACACCGTCCGCAGCGCGGTGTTCGGCTTCGACGGGGTACGGATCAGCGAGCTCGCGTCACGCACGGTCGCGCTGGCCGAAGCCTGAGCCCCGGGCCGCCGCCCGCCGCCCGCCGCCCGCGAACGTACGGGTGTTCTCGCTACCCTTCGTGGGGTGACCACTCCGGACTTCGCCGCGTATATCGCCGGCCTGCCCCGTGTCCTCGTCGGGGCCGCCGCCCTCCTCCGCGACGCCGAGGGGCGGGTACTGATCGTCGAACCGAACTACCGCGAGGGCTGGACCCTGCCCGGCGGAACGGTGGAATCGGACGCCGGCGAGAGCCCGCGGCGGGGTGCGCGCCGCGAGACGGCCGAGGAGATCGGCCTCGACGTGGAGCTCGGACGGCTGCTGGCGGTCGACTGGGTCCTGGGGCCGGAGCGCCCGCCGATCGTGGCCTATCTGTACGACGGCGGGGTGCTCGGCGAGCGGGAACTCAAGGCGATCCGGCTCCAGGAGGAGGAGCTGCTGTCCTGGCGGCTGGTGCACCGCGAGGAAGTGACCGCTCACCTGTCGGGCGCCTCGGGCCGTCGCGTCCTCGCCGCGCTCGACGTCCTGGCGGAGGGTTCGGGCACGGCGGAACTGGAGAACGGCCACCGGGTGGGCTGACAGCGAGTCCGCCCACCACCCGGCGAAGGACGCTGGTCAGCCGAGGATGCGGGCCTTCTGTGTCTCGAACTCGGCTTCGGTGAGCACGCCCTGGGCCTTGAGGTCCCCGAGTTGCTTGAGCTGATCGATCTTGCTGGTCATCTCGTCGGCCGGCGCGGGGGGCGGAGGCGGAGGCGGCTGCTCCTGGTACTGCTGCTGGGCTTCCTGCTGTGCCCATCGTCCCTGCTGACGACGGGACACACGGCCCGAGACGGCGGTGGCCGTACCGGCCACCACGGCGGTGCGGGCGACCCCGCGGAGGAGACCTGGCACGGTGGTTTCCTTTCCGACACGAGACATACGGAACGAGCCCGATAGGGGTTCGATCCCCTGAGTGCGCCGAATTCGTCCCGGCGCGTCGGGCAGAACCATTGGAGCACCGAACGGATTCCCCCGCACCTCGATCGCTCCCTCATCGGGCGCGATTTCCGACGATCTGCCGGTCCGTCATTCCCATGGCAAGCTGAAATGTGGGCCACCGGCCGTCGCCCGGTCAGTGGTGAGATCTACGCAGGAGGAGCTCGCTATGGCTACGACGGGTATGCACCGGCAGGGAACCGCCGGCAGTTCGGGGGCGTGGGTGTCCGGCTGGATGGCCTTCGCCGGAGTCATGATGATCTTCGGAGGGGCGATGGCGATATTCCAGGGCATCGCCGCCATCGCCCAGGACGACGTGTTCGTCACCACCCGCAACTACGTCTACACCTTCAACCTGACGAGCTGGGGATGGATCCATCTCACCCTGGGCGTCCTGGTCGTCCTCGCCGGCGTCGCCGTGTTCCGCGGCATGCTGTGGGCCCGGATCGTCGGCATCACCCTGGCGGGGCTGTCCATGGTCGCCAACTTCATGTGGCTGCCGTACTCCCCGGTGTGGGCCAGCGTCCTGATCGCCATCGACGCCTTCGTCATCTGGGCACTGTGCGTCGGATCGGACCGGGACGCCCGTACCGCGTAGCCGCCCGCGATCTCCCCGGAGTCTCCGGCCGGCAGCGGCCCCGCACCTCACTCGGTGCGGGGCCGCTGCCGGTCTCGTGCGTGTGCCGGCTGTCTATCCGGCGTCCGTCTCCTCCAGCGCGGCCAGCACGGCCGGCACCGGGATGCGCCCGGAGGCGACCATCTGGGCGCCGCCGCGTCGCAGCGCGGTGGCGAAGGGCGCCGCCCACACGTTCTCGTAGACGAGGATTCCGGCGGCGTTGCCGGGCTCCAGCGCCTTCCCGGCCTCCTCGATGTCGTCCTCGCCCAGCAGACCGGAGGACACGCCCTCGAACACGGCGAGGTCGAGGGCTCCGTCGCCGTCGAAGTCGGCGATCTCCATTCCGGCCACGGATCCGTCGGCGTCCTTTCTCACGAACAAAAGGTCGAGAATCCGAATGAGGCCGCGATCCACCAGATCGACCAGGATCGGAAGTCCCTCACCCGTCATTCGGTTACCGGGAAACTCCACGACGATATAGTCGATCGGTCCCATCTCGACGAATTCATCTTCGCTCACGGCTTCACCCCTGCACGGTCATGGTTTTCCCCTGCCCCTGGTCCATGCCATTGCAGCACCGGACGGAAGCCGCCGCATTTCGGTACGACGTCTTCTCCGGCCGCCGGGAACGGTGCCGTTCGGGCCGTTCGGGTGGTTCACGCGGTCAGCTGGTAGACGCTCTTGCCGACCAGCCACAGCCCCAGGAAGAGGAACAGCGACACCAGCGCCTTGTCCTGGTGCCGCTCCATCCAGGCGCGCAGCTTCCCGAGCCGGACATGGGCCGTTCGCGGGGCGAACGTCGCGTAGAGCTCCATCGTCAGAAGGCTGGAAGTGGCCAGCAGGACGTAGCCCATCAGGGCCGCGTACGACGCGGCGTGACCGAGCTCGGCGTCCACGACGGTGGCGGCGCCGGCCGCGACCATCCCCCACGGCTGGAGCAGCAGCGCGAGCCCGGCCGCCGCCCAGGAGGAGATCTGTTCGGTCCGGGACATGAAGCCGGAGGACTTCGGCCGCTTGCCGATGTTGCGCCGGGTGCGTTCCGCGTAGAGGACGAGTCCGACACCGATGGCCAGCTTGGCGGCCAGCGCCGCCGTGGACGGCGCGGATCTCGGGGGCGGCGGCTCGCCGCCGGTCATGGCCAGCACGGCGGCGATGATGGCGACGAAGGAGGCCAGCCAGGTCAGGATGAAGGCGAGGCCTTTCCAGATCCCCTTGCGCGACGACAGCACCAGCACGAATCCCGTGACCGGCAGCGGGTCCAGGGCGATCGCCAGACCGATGAGCAGCAGGTCAAGGACCATGGCCGACCCCGCGTGGTCTCGCGTGACCCGGAGCCGCGGCAGCGCGCATGCCCTCATGGTCACCTCCCCCGCGCACGTCCACAAATCCGGTGCCCCGCCCGCCACGACGAAGTCCGGCACCCTCCCCGTACGCCCGACGGCACCCTCCCCGTGCGGCGGGGCGGCGCAGTGGCTCTGTGCCCGGCCCGCGCGGCACCCCGTCGCGGCCCTCCGGCCCGGGCTCGCCCGATCGGCCCAACTCGCCGGACACATGGCCCGGAGCTACCTTGGTGACCGGACCGGGCCCCTCCCCACCACGACCCGTAGGCCGGCGACCACCCGTACGCCGCCGAAGCCAGTGGTCGGCGAGCCGCGCGTCGCCGGCCCTCCGCACTTCCTCGACCAGAGCCTTCCTCCCGGGCATCGGCGCGGTGCATCCCCCGCCGAACCGCCACCGCCCGCACCGGCGCCGCGCGTGTCGGTGTACCACCTCGCGGAGCGTCTGCGATGACCCCCAAGCACCCGGCCGGCAGCCATCCCCCGCACCACACCCCGGCGGAGCGCGCCGCGCTCGGCAAGGCCGCCCGGTCCGCCGTGCCGCGCTCCAGCCACTCCGACTTCACCCCGGCGCCGAAGCGGCCCGACCCGGTGGACATCGTGGAGGCGCAGTCCGCGACCCGGGTGCCCGAACTCGTACCGATCCGCTACGGCAGGATGACCGAGTCGCCGTTCCGTTTCTACCGCGGGGCCGCCGCCATCATGGCCGCGGACCTCGCCGGCACGCCCCGGTCCGGGATCAGGGCACAACTGTGCGGTGACGCGCATCTGTTGAACTTCCGGCTGCTGGCCTCCCCGGAGCGCCGCATGATGTTCGACATCAACGACTTCGACGAGACCCTGCCCGGCCCCTGGGAATGGGACGTCAAGCGGCTGTCCGCCAGCTTCGTCATCGCGGGCCGGGCGAACGGCTTCAGCGGCAAGGAGCGTGCCGACATCGTCCGTACGACGGTGCGGTCGTACCGCGAGTGGATGAGACGCTTCGCCGGGCTCGGCAATCTCCCCGTGTGGTACACGCATTTCGACGAGGACTGGGTACGGACCCATATCGCCGGGGAGCTGAGCGCGCGGAGCCGCGACCGCTGGAAGAGGACGACCGACAAGGCGCGCAGCCGGGACAGCCTCCAGGCGTTCAACAAACTCACGCACATGGTCGACGGCCAGGCCCTGATCGCCGCGGACCCGCCGCTCGTCGTGCCGCTGCAGGATCTGCTTCCCGACATGGAACGCGGCGCCCTGGAGAAGCAGCTCCGCGGACTGATCGGGCGCTACGGCCGGAGTCTGAACTCGGACCGGCGGTTCCTGCTGGATCAGTACCGGTTCGCCGACGTGGCCCGCAAGGTGGTCGGGGTCGGCAGCGTGGGCACCCGGTGCTGGATCATCCTCCTGCTCGGCCGGGACGGCTCGGATCCGCTGCTGCTCCAGGCCAAGGAGGCGGGCGAGTCGGTGCTGGCGCCCTACGCCGGCGCGAGCGAGTACCGGACCCAGGGCGAGCGGGTGGTGGCCGGCCAGCGGCTCATGCAGGCCACCAGTGACATCTTTCTGGGCTGGGAGCGGGCCGACGGCATCGACGGCCGCCGACGGGACTTCTACGTACGGCAGTTGAGGGACTGGAAGGGGATCGCCGAACCCGAGCTCATGGTGCCGTCCGGTATGCGCGCCTTCGGCGAGCTGTGCGGTGCCACGCTGGCCCGCGCGCACGCGAGGTCGGGCGACCGGATCGCCATCGCCTCCTATCTGGGCGGGGGCGACGTCTTCGACCGGGCGCTCGTCCCGTTCGCCGAGCGCTACGCCGACCAGAACGAGAAGGACCACCAAACACTCGTCGACGCCGTCAGCTCGGGCCGCGTCAAGGCCGAAGCGGCCTGACGAGCCTGACGAGGAGGCCAGCATGGATCGCTATCCGCCCATCGCCGACCACGGTCTGATCGGGGACCTGCAGACCGCGGCCCTGGTGTCGTCCCAGGGCGTGGTCAACTGGTTCCCGGCACCACGCTTCGACTCCCCCAGTGTCTTCGCCTCGCTGCTGGACCACGACGGCGGCGGCTACTTCCGCCTCGCGCCGGACCACCCCGAGGGAACCTGGCGGCAGCTCTACTACCCGGACACGGCCCTCGTGGTGACCCGTTTCATGTCCCCGGACGGCGTGGGCGAGATCATCGACTACATGCCGGTCCTGCCGGGCCCGACCCCGACCGACCGGCACAGTCTGGTGCGCGTCGTCCGCTCGGTGCGCGGCACCGTGCACTTCGCTCTGGAGTGCCGGCCGCGGTTCGACTACGCGCGGGCCACCCACGAACTCGACCTGACCCCCGGCACGGCGACGTTCCGGTCCCCGGGCGCGACCGCCTACCTCCAGGGCAACATCCCGTTCGAGCGCGACGGGCAGGACGTCCGGGGCGGCATCACCCTCGACAACGGCGAGCAGGCGGCCGTGGTGTTCACGATGTGCGGGCCCGACGGCGAGGCGCCGCCGCCGCCCACGATCGACGGGGTCACCGAGGACCTGTGGAACAACGTCGACTTCTGGCAGAAGTGGGTGCGCACCTCGAACTACCGGGGCCGCTGGACGGAGATGGTGCACCGCTCCGCCATCACCCTCAAGCTCCTCACCTACGCCCCGACAGGCGCGCCGGTCGCCGCCGCCACCATGGGGCTGCCCGAGCAGGTCGGCGGTGAGCGCAACTGGGACTACCGGTACACGTGGGTGCGGGACGGCTCGCTGTCGGTGCGGGCGCTGCTCGACCTCGGCTTCGAAGAGGAGGCGCACCAGTTCACCCGCTGGATCGGCGACCGCCTGGAGGCGCGCGAAGGACCGGACGACGAAGTCCTCCAGATCATGTACCGGGTCGACGGCGACCCGCATCTGACGGAGGAGATCCTGGAGCACTTCGAGGGCTACCGCGGCTCGTCCCCGGTACGCGTCGGCAACGCGGCCTCCGACCAGTTGCAGCTCGACATCTACGGCGAGGCCCTCTACGCCCTGGCCGAGGGCCGCTCGGTCGGTGAGCGGGCCGGATACCACGGCTGGAAGGGGCTGGCCGGCATCCTCGACTGGCTCGCGGGCTCCTGGGACCGGCCCGACGAGGGCATCTGGGAGACCCGCGGCGGGCGCAAGGACTTCACCTACAGCCGGGTGATGTGCTGGGCCGCCTTCGACCGGGGCCTGAAGCTGGCCGCCGAGTTCAGCAGACCGGCCGACACCGTCCGCTGGACCGCGGCCCGGGACGCGATCTTCGAACAGGTGATGGCGCGCGGCTGGAGCGACAAGCAGCAGGCGATCGTCCAGCACTACGACGGCGACGTCCTGGACGCCTCCCTGCTGCTGGCGCCCCGCGTCGGCTTCGTCTCCCCGCAGAGCCCCGGCTGGCTGAGCACCCTGGACGCCATGGACCGCGTCCTCGTCTCCGACAGCCTCGTCTACCGCTACGACCCCGAGGCCTCGCCCGACGGACTGCGCGGCTCCGAAGGGACGTTCAGCCTCTGCACGTTCCTGTACGTCGACGCGCTCGCCCGGGCGGGACGGCTTCCCCAGGCCCGCTACACGTTCGAGAAGATGCAGACGTACGCCAACCATGTCGGTCTGTTCGCCGAGGAGATCGGCCCCAGCGGGGAGCAGCTGGGCAACTTCCCGCAGGCCTTCACCCATCTGTCCCTCATCATGGCCGCGACGACGCTGGACGAGGCGCTCGACCGGCTGCGGCCCTGAACGGCGGGATGTCCGGGCCCTGCGGAAGCAGTTCCACGGTCACGAAGGACACCACGGCGGCGAGCACGACCACCGGGACCGTTCCCGAGTTGCCCACGAGAAGCACGACCAGAACCACGGAGCTGACCGGCAGCCTGAGCGCGGCGGCGGAAGCGGCGGCCATGCCCGCCGCCATGGCCGGCACGACACCGAAGCCCGGGAGCGGTGCCAGCAGGGCGCCCGTCGCGCCGCCGAGGAACAGCGAGGGGAACACGGGACCGCCCCTCAGGCTGCCCAGGCACAGTGCGTACGCGATGGACTTGAGCAGTACCACGGCCACCAGGCTGCCGGCCGACCACGCGTGCGGGTGGGCGGCGAGCTGGGCGAGGGCGGTCTGGCCGGACAGGGCCACCTCGGCGGGCGAGCGCCCGGTGACGGCCGCGTAGAGCGCCGCGCAGCCGCCCGCGCCGAGCGCGCACAGCACCGTGGTCCGCAGCGTGTGCGCGGACACCGAGCGGGCCGCGTACCGGCCGCCCACGATGATCCAGTGGACGCCGACCCCGATGACCAGCGCCATGAGCACCGACCAGACCACGTCCCCGATGTCGAGGGTCGCGGGCGCGGGCAGTCCGATCTCGAGGCTGCCGGTCTGCAGGCCGGTCCAGTCGCCGAAACCGGTGAAGACGATGGCGCCGACGCCGCTGGAGAGCAGCGCGGGCAGCATCACCACGAACAGTTGCGGCCCGCCCACGCCGGCGACCTCCATCAGCAGCACGGCGGCGACCAAGGGGCTGCCGAAGATCGCCGAGATGGCCGCGGCGGCGCCCGCGGCACCGAGCAGCGCCGTGCTCGCCGGGGTCGCGGGGACCCGTACGAGATCCCGGAAGAGCAGGGCCAGACCTCCGCCGAGGGCGATCAGCGGCGACTCCGGGCCGAGTACGGCTCCCAGCGGAAGGCCGGTCAGGGCGGCGAGCGCGACGCCCGGCAGAGCGGAGGCCGCCACCCCGCCGGCGTGCAGGCCCGAGGCCGGAATGTGTCCGCCCCGGCCCGGAAGCCACGCCACGATCAGGCCCACCAGCACCCCTGCCAGGAGCATCGGGGGAAGCGGCCACCACCACGGCGGTTGCGACCACCCGAGATCGTGCGGCCACTGCTCCCACATCAGATGTTCCAGTTCGTGGAGGAGCACCAGGAACCAGAACGCGGCCAGCGAGACCGGGACACCGATCAGGGCGCAGAACACCAGTGCCCGCCGGTAGGCGGGCTGGGCCAGCATGTTTCTCAGCTGCTCGGCCTCCGTGGGCTGCTTGCCCGGCGTGGCCTCGGCCCCGGCGGACCGCTCACCGGGAGCGGGTCCGCTCTCCTCGGACTTCGGCTCGGTGATGGGTCTTCTCCTACGTCCGCTCGGAACACCGCCGTGGGACGGCCGTGGGACGCTGCCGTCGGGGCGCGAGCGTACCCACGGGATCCGCCGTTCCCGCGCCGCCCGCGCGCCCGGCCCCGAAATCCCTCCGGGTGGACGCGCGATCCGCACCCTGGTGGCCCGACGCGGGCCGCGGACGTCACGCCTGCTGCGTCGCGTCGATCTCGGCGATCAGTGCCTCGATACGGGTCCTGATCTCGTCGCGGATGGGGCGGACGGACTCGACGCCCTTGCCGGCCGGGTCTTCGAGGGCCCAGTCGAGGTACTTCTTGCCGGGGAAGACCGGGCAGGCGTCGCCGCAGCCCATGGTGATGACGTAGTCGGACGCCTGGACGGCCTCGGTGGTGAGGATCTTCGGCTCGGCGTCGGCGATGTCGACGCCGACTTCCTTCATGGCCTCGACGGCGGCGGGGTTGACCCGGTCGCCCGGGATCGATCCGGCGGAGCGGACCTCGATCCGGTCGCCCGCGAGGTGGTTCAGGAATCCGGCGGCCATCTGCGAGCGCCCGGCGTTGTGGACACAGACGAAGAGCACGGAGGCGAGCGGGTTGGAGGACATCGTTCTTCCTTCACAAGAAGGCGCGGGTCCCCGCCTGCGCGGGGATACAGGACCCAGGAATCATTCCACGCTGGTATCAGGCTGGAGTGATGTGACAGTATCAGCCCATGATGACGTCGGTCGACATTGATCTGATGCGGGTTCTGGCCGACCCGCTCCGGCTCCGGATCGTCACCCTGCTCGCCGGGGAAACGCTCTGCAGCACGCACCTGATCGAGGAGACGGGAGCCAGTCAGACCAACCTCTCCAACCATCTGAAGGTGCTGCGCGAGGCCGGTGTCGTCGACACGGAGCCGTGCGGCCGGTTCACCTACTACCGGCTCAGGCCCGATGTCATCGCCTCCCTCGCGGGCCAGTTCGCCGGCCTGGCGGAGGCCGCGCGCGCCACCGTCGAGAACAACGTCAAGCGGTCCTGCCCCTGACTCCCGCCCACGCGGGGATCCGTATGCAACGAGGAGTCCTGTTGACCGCCACCGAGGCCACCGAGCGCGACGGCGCCGCGGCATCCGCCCCAACCCCCTCCGCTGCCGCCGCCCCTTCCGCTGCCGCCCCGGAGCCCGCCCCGGGCGCCACTCCACCCCAGGCGCCCCCGCTGATCGCCAAGGCGGCGGCCGAGCTGGTCGGCACCGCGGCCCTGGTCGCGATCGTGGTCGGCTCCGGTATCCAGGCCACCGAACTGACCAGGGACGTCGGCCTGCAACTGCTCGCCAACTCCACCGCCACCGTCTTCGGCCTCGGGGTCCTGATCCTTCTGCTGGGTCCGGTGTCCGGCGCGCACTTCAACCCGGCCGTCACCCTGGCCGAGTGGTGGACCGCCCGTCGCGGCGGCGCCGGAGTCCCTCTGCGTGATGCGGCCGCCTACATCCCCGCCCAGATCGTCGGCGCGATCGCGGGCGCCGTCCTGGCCGACGCCATGTTCGGCGAACCGCTGGTCAAGTGGTCCACGCACGATCGCTCGGCGGGGCATCTGCTGCTGGGCGAGGTCGTCGCGACAGCCGGACTGATCCTGCTGATCTTCGGGCTGGCCCGCACCGACCGGCTGCGCTTCGCCCCCGTCGCGGTCGCCTCGTACATCGGCGCCGCCTACTGGTTCACGTCGTCGACGTCCTTCGCCAACCCGGCGGTGACGATCGGCCGCGCCTTCACCGACACCTTCGCGGGCATCGCGCCCGGCTCGGTTCCGGGGTTCATCGGCATGCAGCTGATCGGCGCCGTGGTGGGGCTGGCGCTGGTGGCGCTCATCTTCACGCCCGGCCGGAACAAGGCCGAGCAGCCCGCCGGATGAGGGTCGCACCCGACTCGACGGCCAGGCCGGGCGCGGTGACGCTCCCCGTCTCCCCGGCCACGGTCAGGCCGCGGCCGGGGCGATGACCAGCAGCCGGCCCATCGAGGCGAGCACGGACGACTCGACCCGGTAGTACACCCAGGTGCCGCGCCGCTCCGAGGTGAGCAGCCCGGCCTCCTTGAGCTTCTTCAGATGGTGGGAGACGGTCGGCTGGGAGACGCCGACGTCGGAGATGTCGCACACGCAGGCCTCGCCGCCCTCGCGCGAGGCCACGGCGGAGAAGAGCCGCAGCCGCACCGGGTCACCGAGGGCCTTGAACATCCGCGCGGCCGTCTCCGCCTCCTCGGCGGTGAACGGCCGCTCGGTGAGCGGTGGGCAGCACGCTTCCACGGCTCGGTCGGCGGGCTCCAGCAGCGGCAACGCCTTCATGTTCGACATGCATCTATGTTGACATACGTCGAACCAGCCTGACGAGAGCCGGAACGGCCACTCGAAGGCCCCCACCATGCGGGTGGATTAGATGACTGTCTATGTTGACGTTTATCGAATCAGGTGCCACGCTGGCCGAGCAAGCCATCGACGGATGTCGAACTACCGAGGAGTCGAGCGTGAACGCGCCAGTCACCACCGAGCTGCCCGTCGTCGTGATCGGAGCCGGCCCCGCCGGACTCGCCGCCGCTGCCCACCTGGTCGACCGTGGTCTCACCCCGCTGGTGCTGGAAGCGGGGTCTGTCGCCGGTGCGGCCGTGCGTGAGTGGGCGCACGTCCGGCTGTTCTCCACCTGGGGAGAGGTCACCGATCCGGCCGCCGAGAAGCTGCTCGCCCCGACGGGATGGGCGAAGCTGGACTCGGCCACGTATCCGTCGGGCGGAGACTGGGCCGAGCAGTACCTCCAGCCGCTCGCCGACGCCCTCGGTGAGCGGGTGCGCTTCGGCGCCACCGTCACCGGCGTGTCCCGTTCGGGCCGGGACCGGATCGTGGACGCCGACCGCGAGGCCCAGCCGTTCGTCGTCCACGTCACCCACGCCGACGGCCGCGAGGAGCGGCTGTTCGCCCGCGCGGTGATCGACGCCTCCGGCACCTGGACCACCCCTGGCCCGGCCGGCGGCAGCGGCCTCCCCGCCCTCGGCGAAAAGGCCGCGTCCGACCGGATCACCTACCGCGTGCCCGACCTCAAGGACCCGGCCGTCCGCGCCCGGTACGCGGGCAGGCGCACCGCGGTCATCGGCTCCGGCGCCTCCGCCTTCACCGCACTCGCCCACCTCGCCGGCCTCGCCAGGTCCGACGACGGCACCGGCACCAAGGGCGTCTGGATCCTGCGCCGCGGCATCTCCGGTTCCACCTTCGGCGGCGGCACCGCCGACCAGCTCCCCGCCCGCGGCGCCCTGGGCCTCGCGGCCAAGGCCGCCGTCGACGAGGGTCACGCCGACGCGGTCACCGGCTTCCGCACCGACGCCGTCGAGCGCGCCACCGACGGCCGCCTGGTCCTCGTCGGCGAGGACGGCCGCCGCCTCGACCCGGTCGACGAGGTCATCGTCCTCACCGGCTTCCGCCCCGACCTGTCCTTCCTGTCCGAGCTCCGCCTCGGCCTCGACGAGCGCCTCCAGGCACCCACCGAACTGGCCCCGCTCATCGACCCCAACCAGCACTCCTGCGGCACCGTCTACCCGCACGGCGTCAACGAGCTGTCCCACCCGGAGAAGGACGTCTACCTCGTCGGCATGAAGTCCTACGGCCGCGCCCCCACGTTCCTGGCGATGACCGGCTACGAGCAGGTCCGCTCCATCGCCGCAGCGATCGCGGGCGACCAGGAGGCCGCCGAGCGGGTCGAGCTGACCCTGCCGGAGACCGGGGTCTGCGGCGGCGCCGGCCTGTTCGACGCCCCCGCCGCCGCGCAGGACAGCGACACCGAAGGCTGCTGCGCGACCCCGGCCACGCTCCGGATCGGCATCGGCGCCCCGGCCTCCTCCGGCGGCTGCTGACCCACCACCCCGCCCATCACCAGCAGGAGGCTCACCATGTCCCGCGTCCAGCTCGCCCTCCGCGTCCCCGACCTCGCCGCGTCCATCGCCTTCTACACCAGGCTCTTCGGCACCGAGCCCGCCAAACTCCGCGACGGCTACGCCAACTTCGCCATCGACCAGCCCCCGCTCAAGCTCGTCCTCGTCGAAGGTCCCGCGGGAGAGGACACGCGCCTGGACCACCTCGGCGTCGAGGTCGAGACGACCGAGGCCGTACACACGGCCACCGCCCGGCTGGCCGAGGCCGGGCTGGCCACCGTCGAGGAGAACGACACCACCTGCTGCTACGCCCTCCAGGACAAGGTCTGGGTCCACGGCCCGGGAGAGGAACCCTGGGAGGTCTACGTCGTGAAGGCCGACGCCGGCTCCCTGGCCAAGCAGCAGGGCAGCACCTGCTGCACAGCCCCGAGCGAGGACGCGCCGGACGAGTCGACCGCCTCATCGGCAAGGTGCTGCTGACGGTCGGCAACCAGCGAGACGGTCCGGGTGGTACGTGCGGACGCGGGAGGCCGTCTCACCCTGAAGCCACTACCTCGCCGGCCATGACCTGGGGAGGATTGGGGAGCAGTGACGCAAGGTTGTCCCGTACGAAGTCCGCGGCCCTCGCGATCGATTCCTCGGCACCGGCCTGGTCCTGGAAGACGCTGGTCGAGACCATCACTCCGCCCCCGGCATCGATCCAGTAGTAGGCGACGAAGCCGGAGACCTGGCGCATGAGCGCCACGAACCCCTCGTTCACGAGACGTGCCGCCTCGGCCGAATCGGTGACCCCTTCGTACCGCCGGACTGCTGCGTACATCGCCAAGCTCCTCACGGCGTTCCGGGTTCGTCCTCTGCCGAGACGTCTTACCCCTGCGCCGGCCTGCCTGTCTCATGAGGCGTCCGGCAATCACCTGAAGGGCCGCCTCGGGTGATCCGAACGGCGGCTGCCCGCAGCACGGAAGAGGCCGTGAACGCGGCTTGACGCCCCATGTCAGAACAGCCATTCCATCGCGGCAGGGCTCTTGCCGGCGCACGCCGGACTCGATCCGGTAGTCGGGCATGTGCGTGACCACGACGCTGCGGACGTCTGCGACGCGGTCGCGGCTGCGACTGGTCATTCACCGACCCTGCCCATCGACCGCATGAGGCCGGCGGTGTTCATCGGGTGGCCGCGGACGGGCCCGTTCGCATGCGCTACGGCTTTCGGGTGCTCTTGCTGCGCGATCATGAGACTCGGCGCGCCAATGCCCGTTTCGGCATATTCCGAACTAATCTCCCGGAATTGTAAAAGTCGATCTTCCCCAGATCGCACCCACTCACTCCATCGGAGATGACATGCGCAAGCTTCGCAACGTTGCCGTCCTGATCGCCGCGATCGGCAGCATCGGACTCGTGGGCGGCACGGCCCACGCCGGTGGCCACGGCGACGGGTTCACCGTCAAGCAGCACGCCTCCTGCAAGTCGCACGACCTGAACCTGGACGTCCTCGGCCAGGTCGGCGTGGCCAACG
Organism: Streptomyces sp. NBC_00328; assembly: GCF_036139655.1. Lineage (NCBI taxonomy): Bacteria > Bacillati > Actinomycetota > Actinomycetes > Kitasatosporales > Streptomycetaceae > Streptomyces > Streptomyces sp. NBC_00328. The sequence goes on along the minus strand of NZ_CP108013.1, from coordinate 7,793,295 downwards.
GCCTGGGCGGCAACCTGCTGGGCGGCGAGGGCAACCCTGGTGCCCAGGTCACCGACATCGGCTCCACCACGGACTGCAGCAACAGCGCCTTCTGAAGTTCTGGCCGACGCGGAATCACTGGCCGTTAAATGGTCCCGGCCCCGGGCATCAAGCCCGGGGCCGGGACCACTTGCGTGCGCCGGCAGGGCTCCGAGGTGAGCTTGTTCCGCTTCGCAAGCGGCGGACAGTGGACGCGGATGTGGATCCGAGCGCAGCGGCAGAACCAGCCGCGCCCAATATCCGGTCGCTCCGGGCAGGCGAGCCCCGTACCTTCATGTCCGTGAACAGGCCACTCGTCGCCATCCTCAGCGGGGCAGGCATCTCCACCGACTCCGGGATCCCGGACTACCGCGGCCCCAACGGGCTCTGGCGGAAGGATCCCGAGGCCGAGAAGCTCGTCACGTACGAGTACTACATGGGCGATCCCGGGATCAGGCGCCGGGCGTGGCTGATGCGGCGGGAGAGCGGTGCGCTGCGGGCCGAGCCCAACACCGCGCACCGGGCCGTCGCCGAGCTGGAGCGTTCCGGGGTGCCTGTGCGGGTCATCACACAGAACGTCGACGGACTGCACCAGCTCGCCGGGATGCCCGCCCGCAAGGTGCTCGAACTGCACGGCACCGCACGGAGTTTCGTGTGCACCGGATGCCACGCACGCGGGCCCATGGACGACGCCCTCGCCCGGGTCGACGCCGGTGAGGACGATCCGGCCTGTCTCAAGTGCGGCGGGATCCTCAAGCCGGCGACCGTCATGTTCGGTGAACGACTCGACCCCGTCGTCCTCGGCCAGGCCGCCGCCATCGCCAAGGCCTGCCAGGTGTTCATCGCCGTCGGCAGCAGCCTCCAGGTCCAGCCGGCAGCGGGCCTCGCGGGCGTCGCCGCCGACCACGGGGCCCGGCTCGTCATCGTCAACGCCGAGCCGACCCCGTACGACGAACTCGCCGACGAGGTGATCCGCGAACCGATCGGCACCGCCCTGCCGGAACTGCTGCGCCGGCTGCACGCGGCGAACCGATAGCCACGAATGCCTTGTCCGGCTGCAATGCGGCAAGGTCGGCTGGTCCGGCTCATCATTGGCCGGCCGCGCGCAGGCGCTTGCCCCGCTTCCCCGTCGCGGCCTTGAGGGGGATCAGCACCACCCACCACAACTTCGCGCCCGTCGGGGACACGAAGGCGAGCGGCACCGCGATGGCGAAGACCGCCACCGTCGACGCCAGTTCGGCCACATCGTTGCGGGCGACGGAGTCGGGCAGTGCCTCGCTGCTGAGCCACGGGCGTTTCCACAACACGACAGCCAGCGCGAGTTGTGCGGCTCCCACGGCCGCGACGGCGCCGGAGTAGGCGGCCACCGACTGCGGCCGGTCCCCGTACCCGGCCAGCAGGGTGGTGGGGAACGGCATCAGGGCGACCAGCCCCAGGCTCAGCAGCCCGAACCGGATGACCGTCCCGTCGACTTCCCGTGTGAACCGGAACATCTGGTGGTGGCCCCGCCAGAACGCCGCGATGACCAGAAAGCTGATGGCGTACGCGAACAGGTTGGGCATCACATCCCCCAGCGCACGCTCGAACCCGGCGGGGTCCAGCCCGGCAGGCAGCGTGATGTCCAGCGCCAGCAGCGTCATCGCAATCGCGAAAACGCCGTCCGACAGCGCCAGGAGTCGCGCCGCGCTCCCCTCGTCGTCCCTCGCTCGCTGATGGCGGTCCACAGCCCCCACCCTAGGATCAAGCATCTGGAAATGCCCGGATTGCCCCTTCTTCTCGGTCGCTGCACGGGAAGCCGTTCCGGCGCTCCCAGGGGTCCGTTCGAAGTACCGTCGGGAGCGGCGGGCCGGCCGGTGGCAAAGCCTGCTCCTACGTTCGATCTCATGACGAACGCGTACACAGACCATGCGCAGACGCTCACCCGACGGGGCGCGCTCGCCGGGCTCGCGGCAGGGGCGGGGACAGTCGCGCTGTCCGCGGCGTCAGCGGCCTCGGCGTCAGCCGCCTCGGCGAGCTCGGCACCGGCGTTCGCGACGGAGCGTGACGCCCGCCCTTCGGCCCCGGCTCCCGCACCCGACGCGTCGCCGACGCCCGGTGCCATGCAATTGTTCACGGACCCGGGGCTCAATTTCAACGCGCTGCTCGCGCTCGGGGGCGCCGGGTTCGGCGCGGCCGAGGTCGGGGAGGTGCTGACCGCCGTCAACGCCATCAACGCCGCCGGGGCGAGCGAGCAGACCTATACCGCGGAGTTCCGCCGCTGGGGCGACCGGCTGGCGACCACCGCCTCGCCTCACAAGCAGACCCACCGCGCTCACTCGCTGCGCGCCGCCCAGTACTACGGGCAGGCGCTGTTCTTCGTGCTCGGCTCGGAGACCCCGGGTGACGAGAAGAAGCTCTATCTGGCGGGGCGCCGGTCCTGGGACACCTTCGCACGGCTGTGCACGCCGGCGGCGATCACCGACCAGGTCCCGTACCGGGGCAGGATCTCGATTCCTGTCTGGTTCTTCCGCCCCGACGACTCGGGAAGGCCCCGGCCGACCGTCATCCTCACGAACGGGAGCGACGGCCCGAACGTCGACATGTGGACCTACGGGGTCTCCGCCGCGCTCGCCCGCGGCTGGAACGCGCTCGTCTACGACGGCCCGGGCCAGGGCCAGTTGCTCTTCGTCGACCAACTCGTCTTCAGCCCACGCTGGGAGCAGGTGGTCTCGCCGCTCGTGGACTGGCTGGAGCGCCGCAGGGACGTCGACGCCCGCCGGATCGCGCTGACCGGCCTCTCCATGGGCGGTGACCTCGCACCACGCACCGCGGCCTTCGAGCACCGGATCGCCGCTCTGGCCGCGCTGCCGGGCTGCCTCGCCCCGTGGCTGGGCTTCCCGGCGGAGCTTCGGGACATCGTGACGCCGGACAAGGCGGAGACCAACCGTATCTGGAACGAGGAGGTCGCCCCCGAACTGACGCCGTCCGAGCAGTTCGTCCTCAAGAAGCGGATCGAGCCCTTCTCGATCCCGGCGATGCTCGCCGCCCGGCAGGGCCGGCTCTTCACCGACTTCTGGACACCGGCCCAGCGGATCATGGCACTCGACATCACCCGGATCGTGGGCCGCATCAAGTGCCCCACACTGGTCCTCGACTACGACGACGAGATCTTCTACCCGGGCCAGCCACGCGAGTTCTTCGAACTGCTGCGCACCCGCAAGGAGTTCCGGCTGATGCGGGCGGCCGCAGGCGCCCAACTGCACTGCTCGCCGATGGCGCCGCAACAGCACTGCGAGGTGGTCTTCGACTGGCTGGAGGACACCCTGGGTCGGGGCGACCGCGGTTAGTCGGCATCAGGCCGGGCCTCCCCGGTACGACCCGCGACCGGCCGGACAGGTCCTAGGGGCGGATTCCGTCGCAGGTGAGGTGCAGGCGCCGCGGGCCGCGCAGTACGGCGTTCTGCCGGTACGGGGGCGGGTCCTCCAGCAGTCGTGGGTTCTCCAGCCTCCTGGCCAGCTCCGCCAGGGCGAACTGCGTCTCCAGCCGGGCGAGCGGGGCGGCCCGGTCAGGCCGGGGCGGCGGGCCGCGCCGCGGCGGGAGGGCGGCCTCGCAGGATGTTCAGGCTGAGGAGCAGCGCCCAGGCCGGGAAGACCAGCTCGGACCAGGGCACGCCCGTTCCCGCCACGAGCAGCGTCAGGCCCGCCAGATAGCCGACGACGACGAGCGGGCGCGGGAGGACGCCGAGCCGGCGGCCGATGGTCGAGGTCGCGATGACGAACACCGCGGCCATCCGCATGGCGTACGTGGTCAGCAGGGCGTAGGCGAAGTGGCTGCCGAAGGAAGGGCTCTGCCCGCTTTCGCCGAGCACGGTCCCGGCGGCCGCGGCGGCGGCGAACAGGGTGGCGACGAAGACCACGCCGCTGCCCAGGAACACGGTGGCGACGAACCGGTCCTCGGCCCGGCCGGCCTGCTCGCGCAGAGCGCCCATGAACCACAGGAACGCGATCCCGGCGAACGGCACCAGTTCCAGCGCCGTCCGGACGCCACCGCGCTGTCCTGCGTCGAGGGTCACCTTGTCCCCGCCGTCGGGCAGGGCGACGCGCACCAGCACGATCGCCGCGGCCATCAGGATCGCGAACGCCACCCCGGCCACCCCGGCGGCCCGGGCTGTCGCGAGGCTCTTGTACTTCCGCTCCATGGTCTCCCGCTCTCCGGCTGCTCTCCCTTCGTACAGACACCAGTGATCGGGCGGCTCACGCCACCTGGGTCACCCGGGAGGAAGACCCCGGTGAGCCATACAGGTCATGGCTTCCCCGTCACCTCCACGGAGAGGTCGTTGTCGACGGTGTAGTAGGGGCGCAGGCCGGTACCGCCGATGTCGGCCGCCGGGTAGACGACGATCTTCTTGCGGTCCGCCAGGTCGTCGAGAAGACGGCCGACGCGCATCGAGGGCGCCTGAGCCGCGGGACGGACGAAGACGTCCCAGACGCCTCCCCCAGGCGGCGCCCCGGCAGCCAGCTCCGCGTAGTCGACGGTGAAGGAGAGGCTCCGTCCGTCGTCCCCGGCACGTGGCTCCACGGTGACAGCGGTGGCGCCGGCACCCCGCAGACGCAGGCTCACGACGGATCCCTCCTGGAGCGAGGCGCCGTGCAGGCGCGCCCTGACCGTCATCGAGCGGGCGCTGACGTCGATGCCCTCGGCCTCCGCGTGGGCGTCGCGCAGCCAGGCGCGCACCGCGAGGTGGCCGTCCTTGGTGACGTACGGGATCCGGACGGCGAGCGGGGACGGCCGAGGGCGACGGTGTCCGTCGACGAGTGCGCGGAGATCGCGCAGGCCGGCGCGCGGACGCTGCCGCTGGGATCCGGGTTCCTGGAGCAGGTAGACGTCCCAGCGGCCCTCCGTGAGAACGGGCCGCGCGTTCAGGACGGCGCAGTGGCGTTCGCCGGCGGGCTCGAAGTCGAGGACGTGGACCGTCTTTTCGGGCTGTCCCTTCTTCGGGCGCAGTCGCAGCAGCAGCTGCTGCCCTTCGGGCGACCCGGGCGGCAGGTCGAAGGTGATCCGGCCGTCGTCACCGATCACGCAGCCGACGTGTGGCTGCGTCTCCGTGTCCGTGTCTGTGCTCATCGCTGCCTCCTCAGGGTGCGCAGCACACCGTCGGCCGTGCCGTGGGCGGTGTCGCGCAGGGCGAAGCCCTGGCTGACCAGGACGCGCTGCACGCCGGAGCGTTCCCGCTGGACCGGCCGGCCCGCTCTTCTCGCCGACACGGCCTCGGCGAACAGGCGTTCCGCCTGTGTGACGACGGGGCCCGGAGCGAATCTCCGCGCGTTCTTCCGGGCCGCACGGCCCGCGCGCAGGCGCCACTCGTCGTCACGGACCAGTCCCCGCAGCGCCTCGCCCAGCGCGTCGCGGTCTCCGACCGGCACGAGTCGGCCGTCGACGCCGTCCTCGATGATTTCGCCCGGTCCGTGGGGACAGTCGGTGCTCACCACCGGCAGACCGAAGCTCATCGCCTCGATGATGGTCATGCCGAACGCCTCGTAGTCGGAGGCCGCCACCGCGATCGAGCCCTTGACCCACTCCGCCTCCATGGGGGTCGCCGCACCCATCAGGAGGACGCTGTCGTACAGGCCGAGGTCCGCGATGAGCCGCCGCAGCCTCTCGTGCTCCTCGCCCCTGCCGTAGATGCGCAGCCGCCAGTCGGGATGTTCGGCGGCGACCGGCGCGAAGGCCTCGATGAGCAGGTCGTACCGTTTGACGGGGACGAGACGGCCGGCCGCGATGATCACCTTGGCGGTGCCGTCGGCAGGCGGCAGCACGGCTTCCGGCACGCTGTTCGGCAGCGCCGCCACCCGGACCCCGGGCAACCGCATCTTGCGCCGGTAGGCGGTGGCGTCCGCCTCGGTCACCGTGGTGAGCGTGTCGAGCCGGCGATAGGCCCGGCGCAGGGCGGAACGCAGCCGGGGCGGATGGCCGTCCAGGGTGAGGTGCTCCTGTCCGATGCGCGCGACGTGCCGCGGAGCCTGGAGCGCCAGATGCACGTTGAGCCCGGGCCTGGTCCCTATCACCACATCGGCGTCGGTCGCCGCGAGGCACTCGCCGATCCGTCGGTCGGTCAACTCGCTGTACTGCCGGTACCGGTACTCGGCGCGAGGAAACACCCGCGCCGGTCTCAGATGCGACGGGTGCTCCTTCTCCTGCCGCAGATCCACCAGCGACCTTAACGAGACTCTGGGATCCAGGGACAGAGTCGGCCGCTCGCGGTGTCGCAGCACGGAGACGATCTCCACTTCGTTCCGTGCGGCAAGCGCGCGGGCCAGATTGAAGGTGGTGGAGATCGTGCCCCCGATCCCGTAGGCGTTGTGGAGCAGAAAGGAGATCTTCATAGAGGTTCAGACAGCGCCAACTCCGGAACGGTTGTCGTCTGTTATCAACCCGTACTGATCAATGGCCGCCGCGCACCGCCGCCCGACGGGGATGTGAGAGCGGTCAGAAGAGCGCCGATCCGCTCTCGAAGTCCAGGAGTTGCCGCTTACGGTCCAGGCCGCCGCCGTAGCCGGTGAGGCCGCCGCTCGCGCCGATCACGCGATGGCAGGGCACGATGATCCCGATCGGGTTCTTGCCGTTGGCGAGGCCGACCGCGCGGGAGGCACCCATGTTGCCCAGCGCTTCGGCTAGTTCGCCGTACGACCGGGTCCCGCCGTAGGGGATCCGCCGGAGCTGGTCCCACACACTGCGCTGGAACGGCGTCCCGTTCATGCGCAGTTCGACGGTGAACTCCTTCAACTCGCCCTCGAAGTAGGCGTTCAGTTGCTCCGTCACCTCGTCGAAGAGGGTGTCGTCGCGGTCGCCGAAGCTCTCCTCCGGCGGACGGTGGCGCTGACCGGCCATGTGGAGACCGCACAGGACGCCGTCGTCGTCGGCGACGAGCGTGAGGGGGTCGTAGGGACTGTCGATGACCGTGTGCCGTTTCACTGGGCGTCCTTGGTGCGTGAGGTGCGTGCCTGTTCCGGCAGGAAGTTGATCGGGTGGCTGTCCGTCGCCCACAGATACTGGACCGCGTAGGCCCGCCAGGGGCGCCAGGCCGCGGCACGGGCCGTCAGGGCGGCAGGGGTGGAGGGGAGCCCCAGCTCCTGTGCGGCGCGCCGGATTCCGAGGTCGGTGGGGAGGAAGGCGTCCGGGTCGCCGAGGGCGCGCATCGCGATCACGTCGGCGGTCCAGGGACCGAAGCCGGGAAGCGCCAGAAGCCTGGCCCGTGCCTGCTCCCAGTCGCTCTCCACTCCCAAGTGCAGGGTTCCTTCGGCGAGTTGACCCACCAGAGTGGTGAACGTGGTGCGCCGGGTGCGGGGCATCGCGAGCGACTCGGGGTCCAGTGCGGCGAGCGCCTCCGGCGTAGGGAAGAGGTGGGTGAGACCGCCTCCGGGGTCGTCGACCGGATCTCCGTACGCGGTGACCAGGCGGGCTGCGTGGGTCCGCGCGGCGGCCGTGGAGACCTGCTGGCCCAGCACCGCCCGTACGGCGAACTCGGCCTCGTCCACCGTACGCGGCACCCGGCGGCCGGGGGCCTTGTCGACCAGCGGCGCCAGCAGCGGATCCGTGCGCAGCTGGTCGTCGACCGCCACCGGATCGGCGTCCAGGTCCAGCATGCGGCGGCAGCGGCTGATCGCGACGGAAAGGTCGCGCAGGTCGCTCAGGGCCAGCCGGCACGCGATGTGGTCCGGCATCGGCGTCAGACCGGCGACGCCGTGCCCGTACGGCAGCCGCAGCGTCCGCCGGTACGCGCCGTCGCGCCACTCCTCCACCCCGGGTACGGCGGTCGCCGCGAGGTGTCCGAAGAGGTTGTCGGGGTTGAGCGGGGCCCGGAAAGGGAGCCGGAGATTCAGCACGCCCGGCATGCCCGGGGTCCCGGCCACGGCCCCGGACCGGTTCCTGGGCAGGCGGGCGCGCAGCTCGCTCGGGGACAGCGCGAAGACCTCTCGGACCGTGTCGTTGAAGGTGCGGATGGAGGAGAAGCCGGCGGCGAAGGCGATCTCGGCCATGGGGAGCGGTGTCGTCTCGATGAGCAGCCGGGCCGTCTGGGCGCGCTGGGCACGGGCGAGCGCGAGGGGTCCCGCGCCCAGCTCGGCCAGGAGCTGCCGCTCGATCTGGCGGGTGCTGTAGCCGAGCCGGGCGGCCAGGCCCGGTACCCCGTCGCGGTCGACGACCCCGTCGCCGATCAGCCGCATCGCCCGGGCGACCAGGTCGGCACGGTGGTTCCATTCGGGAGAGCCGGGGCTGGTGTCCGGGCGGCAGCGCTTGCAGGCCCGGAACCCGGCCTGCTGGCAGGCGGCGGCGCTCGGGTAGAAGGTCATGTTCCGGGGCTTCGGCGGCACGACCGGGCAACTCGGCCGGCAGTAGATCCTCGTCGTCGTCACCGCGGTGAAGAACCATCCGTCGAAACGCGCGTCCTTCGACTGGACGGCACGCACGCAGCGCTCCGTGTCCGTGTGCATCCCGTTCTGCATGCCTCAAGCATCGGGCACCTCGGAGGCCGGGGCTGGCGAGAATCCGACATCGACCTCGCCCGGCCGGTGACCCGCGACCGGCCCCTCGGCCACTCCCGGCGGGGATCGCGTCAGCGAGTCTCCTCGCCCTGCGCGACCTCGACCTCGTGGTGGAAGGCGATGACACCCGCCCCCGACGCTCCGGCCGAGACGGCGGCGCAGGCGGCGAGGAGGACGGCGATCCAGGCGGCGGCGCGAGGGCGGCGCCGGGGGACGGAGAGCAGAGCGGCGACCCGCTGGGGGACGGGACCCGTGGTGGCCGCGGGGGCGAAGTCGGGGCGCCCGGTGCGGGCCTCGCCGACGGCCAGGGCGGCGCGGGCGATGGCCCGTGCGATCAGCCTCCGGTCCCCCACGGTGACGGCCGCGGCCTCGTCCGCGGCGCGCTCCGCCGCGAGCGCGACGGTGGCGCGGACCGTGCGCAGGGCCGGGTGGCAGTGGGCCGCGAGTTCGGCCACGACGAGGAAGCGGTGGTGGCCGCCGGCGTTGTGGGCCCGCTCGTGGGCGAAGAGGGCCTCGCGCTCGTCGGCGCCGAGGCTGCGGAGCATCGCGGTGGTGACGACGATGCGGTGCGGCCGGCCGGGGAGCGCGTAGGCGTCGGGGTGCGGCGACTCGATGACGCACAGGTCGCCGGCGGCGGGACGGCGGTCGGCCTGGCTGCGCGCGGTGCGGAAGGCACGCAGCTGGCGCAGGGCCGAGCGGACGACGGTCCAGGCGCCGACGGTGAGCGCGCCCGTCGCGGCGGCCGCCGCGGGCAGGACGACGAGGTCCGAGGCCGTGCGCAGCGGGTGGACGAGGTCGCCGAGGCCCGCGAACAGGGGCATCTTGAGCAGGCCCGTCAGGACGAGCGCGCCGAGCGAGGCCACGGAGGCCCCGGCCAGCACGACGAGCGCGAGGGTCACCGACCACAGCGCGGCGACCGGGGTGAGCCGGTCCAGGCAGCGGCGGGCCAGCGGTCCCAGCGCGAAGGGGACGAGCAGGGGGACCATCAGGAGAAGGATCATTCGTCGCCCGGTTCCGGGCGCGTGCCGAGATCCGGTTCCAGGAGATCCCGCAGGAGCCGCTCGTCGTCGGGGCTGAGCTGGGCGACGAAGCGGGCCAGCGCGGTCTCCCTGTCGTCGTCACGGTCGAGCTCGGTGTGCATGCGGCGCGCGGTGAGGCCGTGCGGGTCCTGGACGGGGAAGTAGGCGTAGCCCCGGCCCAGCCGCTCACGGCCGACGATGCCCTTCTCGTGCAGCCGGGACAGGATCGTCGTCACTGTCGTGCGGGCCAGACCGGAGTCCAGCTCGGTCTGCACGCGTCCGGGCGTGAGCGGCACCCCCGCGGCCCAGAGAGCCGCCATCACGCTGGCCTCCAGCTCGCCCGCCGGTCGGCGTTCGTCCTTGTCACTGCTCATCGGAACGATCCTCACCCCACCATCGTCTACAGTTCAGTAGACCGTCTACAGAATTGTAGTCAGCCGGGCGCGGGTTTCGACCGCGCCCGCCCCTTCCAGTATGAGAGGGTCCGCGATGATGGCCGCACCGATGTTCACAGCGTCCGACCTCGCCGTGAATATTCTCAGCGCGCAGTCCCTGCTCGCCGCCTTCGGCGTGCTGGGGGTGGGCGTGGTGATGTTCGCGGAGACCGGTCTGCTGGTCGGCTTCTTCCTTCCCGGTGACTCGCTGCTGTTCACAGCGGGACTGCTCTGCACGGGATCGGGGCACAACGGCGTGAAGCTGTCGCTCGCCCCGCTGCTGATCGCCGCGGCCGTGGGCGCGCTCGCCGGAGCCCAGACCGGCTATCTGATCGGACGGAAGGCGGGCGGTGCCCTGCTCGCCCGCGATTCCTCCCCCCGCCTGAAATCGGGCGCGCACCGCGCCGAGGAACTCCTGGAGCGGTACGGCCACGCCAAGGCGATCGTGCTGGCCCGCTTCGTGCCCGTCGTGCGTACGGTGCTGAACCCGATGGCGGGCGCCCTGGGCGTGCCGCTGCGGACCTTCACCGTGTGGCAGGTGGCCGGCGGCCTCGTCTGGAGCGTCGGCCTCACTCTCGGCGGGTACGCGCTGGGTTCCTCCGTCCCGAACGTCGACCGCTATCTGCTCCCGATCATCGGGGTCATCGTCCTCGTGTCCCTGGCCCCGCTCGCCGTCGAGTTGTACCGCTCGCGCCGGCAGGGCGCGGCGGGCGGGGAGGCCCAGGGATGATCCTGGCGCTCGACGGCTCGTCGGTCGACGGCTCCGCCTACCGGTATGTGACCGATCTCGCCGAGGACTCCCCCTCGTGGCTCGACGCTCTGGTGTCCTTCTGGTCCACGTACGGACTCGGACTGTTCGCCGTGCTGATGCTGCTGGGCTGGTGGCGGGCCCGGCGCGAGAGCCCCGGGGCGGCTCTGGCCGCCCTCGCCGTGCCGGTCGTCGTGGTCGTGGCGTACGGCGTGGATCTCGGCCTGAAGCTGCTGGTGCGCGAGGACCGGCCCTGTCGGAGCCTGCGGGTGGCGACCCTGGAGGCGTGCCCGGCTCCCGGTGACTGGTCGTTCCCCAGCAATCACGCGGCCATCGCGGCGGCGGCGGGCGTCGCCCTGTTCTTCGTCTCGCGCCGCCTCGGCACCGTCGCGATCGTGGCCGCCGGGGTCATGGCCGCCTCCCGGGTCTGGGTGGGTGCGCACTATCCGCACGACATCGCGGCCGGTGTGCTCGTCGGCACACTCGTCGCGACGGCGATGACGACGGCTCTGCGCAGACTGCCCGATGTGTCGGGGCACCCGCTCGTCGCGTCGCGGCTCGGAGCCCTGCTCCTCGCGCCCCGGCTCGTGAAGAGCGGGTGAGCGGCCCGTATGCCCCGGCGGATCCTGGTCGTCGAGGACGACCACGCCCTGCGTGACGTTCTGCGGCGCGGGCTGCGGGACGAGGGCTTCGACACCGTGCCTGCGCGGGACGGCGCGACCGCGCTGCGGCTGGCCGGGGGCGGCATCGACGCGGCCGTCCTGGACGTCGGTCTGCCCGACGCCGACGGGCGGGACGTGTGCCAGGCGATCCGGGCCAACGGCTTCCTCGCCCCCGTGATCTTCCTGACGGCCCACCACCACCTCACCGACCGGCTGGCCGGCTTCGCGGCCGGAGGCGACGACTATCTACCCAAGCCGTTCCATCTGACCGAGCTGGCGGCCCGGCTGCGGGCGGCCCTCAAGCGCGCCGGACCGGGTCCGGCGGACACCGTCGGCGACCTGGTGCTGGACCCGGTCGCGCACAGCCTGACCGTACGGGGCCTTCGCGTCGCGCTGACCCCCACGGAGTTCCGCCTGCTGGCGGCGCTGATGGCGGCGTCCGGGGCGATCATCGGCCGACGGGAGCTGATCAGGGCCGGCTGGCCGGAGGGAGCCCAGGTCAGCGACAACACGCTCGACCAGTATCTGACCCGGCTGCGCCGCAAGCTCCGGGACGGCGGCAGCGAGCTGACGGTCACGACCGCGCGGGGGATTGGACACCGCCTCTCATGAGGCCCGCTCCCCCACGCGCGCGGCCGGCCGGCGCGACGGATTCCCCAGCGGGAGGCGTGCCCGTGAGTACTGCGTTCACCACCCGACGGCGGCGTCCTGGAACCCTGCGGGGCCGGCTCTCGCTGGTCGCGCTGACCACCGCCACCCTGCTGATGGTGATCCTCACGGTGGCGTTCAACACCGTCGTACGACAGCACCTGCGGCATCAGGCGGACGACGAACTGCGCACCCGGGGCACCGCGGTCGCCGCGACGGTCGACACCAGCGGCGCCCGGGTGCGTGTTCTGGAGACGCCGGGCGAGGAACTGCTCGACGCGAACGTGTGGATCTACGCGGACGGCCGGCTCCTGGAGAAGCCGCCCGTGGCCTCCGCCGCGGGCCCGCTCACCCGCGCGGCGGGCGCACTCGCCGCCCGGGGCGGGACGCGCTGCGTCACCGCCCGTGCCCACGACCCGGTCCGGCTGTGCGCGCGACCGGTGCCGGGGGGCAGGACCGGCGCGAGCGTAGTCACCGCCCTCGACCTGAACCCGTACCGCGCTTCGGCCGACACCCTGCTGTTCGCGTCGCTCGCGCTCGACGCCGCCATGCTCGCCTGCACCTATGTGCTGACGCGCCTCGCGGTGGGGCGTGCCCTGCGTCCCGTGCGCGCCATGACCGACCAGGCCACGCAATGGGGCGCCGTGGCCTCCGAGGAACGATTCGGCAGCATCGGCCGGCCCGACGAACTCGCCCGGCTGGGCGGGTCGCTGGACGCGCTCCTGGACCGCATCCGGGCCCTGCTGCGCCATGAGCGGCAGCTCACCCGGGAGCTGTCGCACGAGCTGCGCAATCCTCTGGCCCGGATCATCGCCGAGCTCGACTGGTGGCAGTCCCGGCCCCGGTCCGCCGAGGAGACCCGGGCCACGCAGGAGGCTCTGTCGGACGCCGCCCGGTCCATGCGCACGATCTGCGACACGCTGCTCGACGACGCCCGTGACAGCGCGTGCGCCGCACCGGGCACGAGCGAGGTCGTATCCGTACTGCGCCGGCTCGCGGCCCGTGCCGCCACGACCCGGCCGGAGGTGCGGATCACCGTCACCGGCCCTGCGACCGGCCCGGTGGCCGGAGTGCCCGACGCCCTGCTGGAGCGCATCGTCAGTCCCCTGCTCGACAACGCTCTCCGGCACGCCCGCGCCCATGTCGGGATCCGGGCCGGCGCGCGGCCCGGCGGTGTCCGCGTGGAGGTCGTGGACGACGGACCCGGCGTACCCGCGTCGTTCGCGGCGCAGCTCTTCCAGCCGGGCCGCCGGGCCGATCCCGGAGACGGACACGGCGGGGCGGGCCTCGGTCTGCCGCTCGCGCGACGCCTGGCCCGCTCCGCCGGCGGCGAGGTCCACCACGAGGGAGCGGGCGGCGCGGGCGCGACCTTCGTGGTCGGCCTTCCGTCGGGGTGAAGGGGCGGGATGAAGGGGCCGGGATGAAGGGCCCGAAGGCCGCCGCCGGAACGTTCCGGCGGCGGCCCGTGCGTGGTCAGCCCGTCCGAAGGGGGCGCCCGTCGGCGTCGGCGACATCGCGTCGGGTGATCGAGAGATGGACCACCAGACCGAGGATGACCGTCAGGAACAGCACGCTGGTGACGACGGTGCCGAAGCCCAGGCCGCCGTCGCCGGTCGGCTGCGAGAGGTAGTCGCCGATCGACGCGCCCAGCGGGCGGGTCAGGATGTAGGCGATCCAGAAGCTGAGCACGGCGTTCAGGCCGAGCGCGAAGTGCGCGACGGCGACGGCGGCGATCGCGAGGGCGAACAGCACCGCGGAGACCCAGTACCCGAGGGCCATGCGCTCGGCGACCAGGTCACCGGCCGCGGTGCCGAGCGCGAAGGTGAACAGCACCGCCAGCCAGTAGTAGGCCTCGCGGGAGAGCGTGTCGACGCTGTGGATGGACAGCGTCCCCTCACGGCGGTACCAGACGAGGAACGTCACCGCGAGGGCGACGGCGAACACGGCGGTACTGGTCTCCAGCGGCACGCCCAGGTTGTCGGTGAGGTTGTCGCTGATCAGCGTCCCCACGACGCTGATCAGCGCCACCGCGAGCCAGTACACGCCCGCCCGGTAGCTCTTCGTACGGAACTGGACCACCAGGACGGCCGCCAGCAGCCCGCTCATCAGCAGCGAGACACCGGTCAGGCCGAGGCCCAGCTTCTCGTTCAGGAGGTCGGCGACGGTCTCGCCGACGGTCGTGCACAGCACCTTGATGATCCAGAAGTACGCGGTGACTTCGGGCACCTTGTTCCAGCGCGGGCGGTGCCCGGCGGGGTCCGGGGCTCCGGGGCGGCCGTACGCCTCGGGAGTCCCGGAGTTCTCTGTTGTCTCGTAGGTCATGGGGCCCGAGGGTGGCAGCGGAAGTCTGAACGGATCCTGACCGCCGTACGGCCCCGGGCCCACCCCTCGTTCACAGCACCCGGCGGCGGATCAGCACACCCAGTGCCACCAGCCCGGGAATCAGGGGAAGCCACACGGTGAGCAGCCGGTAGCCGAGCACCGTGGACGCCGCAGCCTCGCCGGGCGCCCCCGCGAACGTGAGGGCCAGCGCGAGGGCGGCGTCCAGGGAGCCGAGGCCGCCCGGCGTGGGCAGCAGGACGGCGGCGCTGCTCGCGGCGAGGTAGACGAGGGCCACCCGGGCCGGGGACAGCGACAGGCCGATGGCCTGGGCGACGGCGATGACCACGGTGGCGTGCAGCGCCGCGAAGGCGAGCGAGCCGCCCCACAGCGCGGCGGCCCGCGCGGGGACTTCATGCACGGCGCGGACGTCCAGGAGCACACGGCGCAGCGCGCGCCTCAGCGGTCCGGCGAAGAGCGCCGCGACGACGGCGGCCACGACGACGCCGGCCGTCCAGGCGGCCACGGTCCAGGCGCTCGCCGTCAGCCGGGGAAGGCGAAGCGCGCCGGGACAGGCCAGGGCCAGTCCGCCGATCAGACAGGCGCGTACGACGGTTCCGGCGCAGGCCTTGACCGCGAGGGCGGTCGCGGACCGGGCGAAGGGCAGTCCGCACCGGGTCAGGAAGCGCAGATTGACGGCACCCGCGCCGAGGCCCGAGGGCAGTACGTGGTTGGCGGAGGCGGCCGCGAACTGCACCGCCACCAGTCGTCCGGCGGGCAGCGGCTCCGCCACCGCGCCCTGCTGGGCGAGGGCGGAGCACACCCAGGTCGCCAGGGTGGCGACGGCCGCCACCAGCAGCCAGCCCCGGTCGGCGTGCGCGAGCATGCCCGCTCCCGACTCGATCACCGGCCAGTGGCGGTGGGCGAGGAACCCGGCGGCCACCAGCACCAGCAGCGAGAGCACGGCGTGCCGGACCGTCCGCCCGTCCCGAGCGGAGAGGCACCGCCCGGCGGACGTCCGCCCGCCGTCGGCCGACGGGGGGGAGGACGGTCCGTTCGGGCCGCACACCGGCTCGGGCGGAGAGGTCCCCGGACCGTCGGCTTTCCGCCCGGCCCCGGCGAGGGACACGGGTGCAGCGCCGGGCGCCCCGCTCCCGGCCGGACCCGGCGGCGGGGCGCCCACCGGTTCGCCGCGGGAAGGCAGGCCGGCGCGGGGCGCGCCGCCACCGCGGGCCGCCCGCGCCCTGTCCGCCGGTGAAGGCGTCTTCGGCGGAGGGGTCACGGCGTACGGCTCCCCGCGCCCGGAGAGACGTAGACGTCGACGTCACCCGCGCGGTGGGGTGACCAGGCGCGGGCGTAGCCGGGCGGCTCGCCTCCCGGTGTCGTGACGACGGCGACCG
The DNA here is from genome assembly GCF_036139655.1 of Streptomyces sp. NBC_00328. Lineage (NCBI taxonomy): Bacteria > Bacillati > Actinomycetota > Actinomycetes > Kitasatosporales > Streptomycetaceae > Streptomyces > Streptomyces sp. NBC_00328. The sequence continues at coordinate 7,777,528 of NZ_CP108013.1, read as the reverse complement.
GCAGGTGCCGGACGGAACGCGCGATGGCCGCCGCGGTGGTGTTGGCGTTGTGTCCGCCGGTCGCCACGGAGGAACAGCCGGCGTAGAAGGCGATGGGCACGGACTGACGGCCGGTCAGCGCGCAGGGCGGCCGCACCCCGAGCCTGTGCAGTTCCGCCGCCGTCACCGCCCAGCCGTGGTGGCTGTCGGCGGTGCGCCGCACCGTGGCCTGAAGCACCGCGAACTGCACGGCCAGATGCCCGGCGAGACCGAGGGCCACCAGTGTCACGATCACCGGCCGCCAGCGGCCCCCGGCGGTGACAAGGTGGACGAGGGCGTCGGCGACGGGGATCACGACGAGGGCGTAGAGGGGCAGCAGGAAGCGCGGGGCCGCGTATCCGATCATGAAGAGGTACGGGAACCCCGCTGTCGCGGCACAGGCCAGAAGCAGCAGGGTGGGTGCCGGGCGACGGGCCCTGACGGCGGTCAGCAGGCCGAGGGCGGCGATCAGCGGCAGGACGAACCACCACGCCATCACCGCGGGGTCCGGCATCCCGCCCGTGCAGGGCCGGCACAGCACGCGTCCGCCGAGGCTGCGCATCTGGTCGCCGACCGCGATGTTCCAGCCGAGGCCGCCCTGGATGCGCGAACCGTCGGCGAGCCGTTGCCCCGGGCCGCCGTAGCTCACGTACGCCTCGATGATCCACTCGGCCGCTCCGGCCGACAGGCCCGCGACGAGCGCGAGCAGCGGCCGAACCCGCCGCCACCGAGGGGCCGCGACGGCGAGGAGCAGGAGCGGCAGCGTCACCCAGACCGCGTCGGGGGGCCGCATCCACGCCATCAGCGCCGCGCTCAGCCCGGTCCCCCACAGCACCGCCCGGTCGCGGCCGCCCGCCCGGGCCCGCAGAAAGCAGCCGACGCAGACCAGGGCGCCGATCGCGACCCAGTAGTTGGGCATGGCCTGCGGGCCGTAGAAGAGGGTCACCCACAGCGTCGCGAACAGGGCGCCCGCCAGGGCGAGGACCCGCGCCGGGAACAGCCCGCGCCACACGCGCAGGGCCACGAACAGGCCGAGTCCGGAGAGCAGGGCGAGGTAGATCCGCAGCAGGGTGGTGGAGGACGACCAGGAGGCCACCGGCGCGACGAGCAGTGAGACCCCGCGGGCCCGTGGTGCGCTGAAGAACGCCGCCGGGGCGTGCGGGGAGACCTGGCTGACGTACACGGTCTCGTCCCAGCCGAGTCCCGTCCCGGGGTGCACGAGGATCAGTTGGGCCAGGACGAAGGCGGCCGCGACCAGAGCGAGCGCGCCGGGCTCACCGGGGCGCCGGGACGCCCGGGCCGTCCTGCCCGGTGGTCCGGACCGCCGGGCGCCGATGAGCGGGACGTTCAGGGTCTTGGCCATCGTCCACCCTTCGACCCTACACGCTGTAGGGTTTCCTCACCCTACAAGACGTAGGGTGACACCAAGAACCGGGGAATCATGGACAAACTACCGTTCACCGGAAGAAGGCGCCGTACGGGACAGGCATGCGGGGAGGTGCCCGGGGCGGCATGCGCCCCCGCGCACCCCCGGGCGCACACCCCGGACCGGCCCCGTTACCGGCTTGGCTACGCGCTGTAAGGTGACGGGCATGGCTGGCACAGGTCCCCACGGAAGGGCGGAACGGCGGAGCGCGGGCGAACTGGAGAGCACCGTCCTCGCCGCCCTGTGGGCCACGGACGACGCGATGACGCCGGCCGAGATCCAGGCCGAGATCGGCGGCGGACTCGCCTACAACACGGTGCACACCATCCTCAAACGTCTGTACGACAAGGGTCTTGTGCTCCGGGACGTTGACGGCCGGCGCGGCGCGTACCGCCCCGCCAAGAACGCGGCCCAGCTGACCGCCGAGGCCATGCACGAGGCACTCGACCGCGGGCCCGACCCGATCGCGGCCCTCCGGCAGTTCGTGACCGGGCTCAGCCGCCAGGAGGAGGAAGCCCTGCGCGACCTCCTGGGAGGGAACGGGCCATGAGGTCCGTTGTCCACGTTCCGCGAGTGCCGACGCCGGTCCTCGCCCCCTCCCCCGCGTACGGCACCGCGCGCCGGGGCGGACCGTCCCGTCCATGACACCGCCCGACACCGCCCGCCGGTGACCTCGCCCACCCGGCGACACCACCCCGCCGGCTTCCGGCACCTCCCTGCCTGCCGGAAGACCGGCCGCCACGGAAGACCGGCCCCCGCTTGTCCGTCGCGCCGGGTACGGTCGCGGCCATGACACCTTCCGAGACGGCTCGTCCCGGCTCCTCGCGCTCCGGGCGGGTGCGGTTCGCGACGTTCAACGTGCTGCACGGCCGGACGCTGGTCGACGGCAGACCCGTTTCCGTCCGGCCCGCCGGCGGCCCCGAGGTGCCGCTCGTGCGGGCCGTCGCATCGCTGGACGCCGACGTGGTGGCGCTACAGGAGGTGGACCGGCTGCAGGAACGCTCCGGCGGAGTGGACCAGGCGTTCGCCGCTGCCGTGGGGTCCGGCGCACGGCACTGGCGTTACGCGTCCGCGTTCCACGGCATGGCGAAGACGGGCGGCGGCTGGGTCCCGGAACCGTCCGAACCGGGTCTGCGGGTGTACGGGCCGCGCGAGGCCGAGGCGGGTGACGGTGTCCCCTCGCACGGCATCGCACTGCTGTCCCGGCTGCCCGTACGGCACTGGAGAGCACGTCGGCTGGCCCCGGCGCCGGTCCCCATGCCGCTGCGGACACCCGGACGCCGTGGACTCACGTTGTCCAGGGACCAGCCGCGGGCCGCGCTGGCCGCCGTCCTGGAGGGAAGCCACGGGCCGTTCACCGTGGTGGCCCTGCACCTGTCGTTCGTGCCCGGCTGGAACGTCCGTCAGTTGCTCGCCGTCCGCGCCTGGATCGCCGATCTGCCCGGGCCCCGCGTGCTTCTCGGCGACTTCAACCTGCCCGGCGCGCTTCCGAGGACGGTTCTCGGTCCGGCCGGGACGATCGGCGGCGGCCGGACCCGGTCCGCCGGCACCCCGCCGGTGTCGCGCGGCTGGCGGGATCTGGCCCGTACGCCCACCTACCCCTCGCACCGCCCTCTCGTCCAGCTCGACCATGTGCTGGCCACCGGCATCGAGGCGGGCGCGGCCACCGGCGCGCACGCGCCGAGCACCCCCGTCTCGGACCACCGGCCGCTGGTGGTCGAACTGCCCCTTTGAATCCTCTTCTCCCCCGCGAGCGAGAGGTACCCCCACCCCGGCCCTGCAGGCCGAGGCGTCCTCGGAGGAACCCGGCGTCCGGGCCGTCGGCCCCGTCACTGCGCGGGCATCCGGTCCGCACGGGCCCGGCGCGGCCCCGGGTCTCGACGGCCTCCGGCCGCACCGGCTTGCTCAGCCGGCGCTTTCCCGTGTCCGGCCCGTCATCCCAGCCGCCCGGCGAACGCGTCGTACGCGCGTTCGTCGAAGAGCACGAAACGGATCTCCTCGACATCGGTCTCGGCGGCCCGGACGGTCTCCACCGCGATGCGCGCAGCGTCGTCCATCGGCCAGCCGTAGATGCCCGTGGAGACGGCGGGGAAGGCGACCGTACGGGCTCCGAGCTCGTCGGCGACCCGCAGCGACTCCCGGTAGCAGGAGGCCAGCAGCTCCAACCGGTCGTCCTCCCGGGCGTAGCGGGGACCCACGGTGTGGATCACCCAGCGGGCGTCGAGGTCGCCCGCGGTCGTGGCGATCGCCCGGCCGGTCGGCAGTCCCTTGCCGTAGTGGCCGGCGCGCAGCTTGCGGCAGTCGGCGAGGATGGCCGGGCCGCCCCGGCGGTGAATCGCTCCGTCCACGCCCCCGCCGCCGAGCAGCGAGGAGTTCGCCGCGTTGACGACGGCGTCGACGCTCTGCCGGGTGATGTCGCCCTGCACCAGCGTGATCGTGGTCATGACTCTCGCAGCCTCCTCCAGACGGCCTTCGCCGCGTTGTGCCCCGACATCCCGTGCACTCCGGGACCGGGCGGGGTGGCCGAGGAGCACAGGAAGACGGCGGGGTGCGGGGTGCTGTACGGGGACAGGGACAGTCTGGGGCGGAGCATGAGCTGGAGTCCGGAGGCGGCGCCGCAGGCGATGTCGCCGCCCACGTAGTTGGCGTTGCGGGCCGCGAGCAGGGGCGGTCCGGCGGTCGCGCGGGCCAGGACCCGGTCGCGGAAGCCCGGCGCGAACCGCTCCAGCTGGCGCTCGATCGCGTCCGTGAGGTCTCCGGTCCAGCCGTTCGGGACATGGCCGTAGGCCCAGAAGACCTGTTTGCCCTCGGGAGCGCGCGACGGGTCCACGACGCTCGGCTGCACCGTGATGAGGAACGGCGCGTCGGGTGCCCGGCCCTCGCGCGAGGCCGCCCGCAGCGCGGTGCCGATCTCCGCCCGGCTCGCCCCGACCTGGACGGTCCCGGCGACACGGGCCCGCTCGGCGGTCCAGGGCACGGGCCCGTCCAGCGCGTAGTCGATCTTGAAGGCGCCCGCCCCGTACCGGTAGCCCTCGTAGTACCGCCCGAAACCCGCGATACGGGCCAGCGCCTTGGGCGAGGTGTCGAAGACGTAGGCCCGCGCGGGGGGCAGATCGTCCAGGCGCTTGACCTCGTAGTCGGTGTGGACGGTGCCGCCGAGATCCTCGAGATACGCGGTCAGCGCGTCCGAGATGGACTGGGAGCCGCCGCGTGCGACGGGCCACCCCCGGGCGTGCGCGGCCAGCGCGAAGACCAGGCCGACGGCGCCCGTGGCGATTCCTTCCAGTGGGGCCATGACGTGCGCCACCAGACCGGCGAACAGGGCTCTGGCCCGCTCGTCGCGGAAGCGGCGCATCAGCCAGGTCGACGGCGGCAGCCCGGCCAGACCGAAGCGGGCGAGGGTGACGGGGTCCCGGGGCAGCGCGGTCAGCGGCAGCGACATGAAGTCGTGCGCCAGGGTGTCCCACTTGCTCAGGAACGGCGCGACGAGCCTGCGGTACGCGCCCGCGTCGCGCGGCCCGAAGGAGGCCGCCGTCTCGGCCACGGACCGCGCGAGCACCGCCGCCGAGCCGTCCGGGAACGGGTGCGCCATGGGGAGCTCGGCGTGCAGCCACTCCAGGCCGTAGCGCTCCAGGGGCATCGCACGGAAGGCGGGCGAGTTGACGCCGAGCGGATGCGCCGCCGCGCACGGATCGTGCCGGAAACCGGGCAGGGTCAGCTCTTCGGTGCGCGATCCCCCGCCCACCGTGTCGCGGGCCTCGAACACGGCCACGGAGAAGCCCCGGCGGGCCAGCTCCACGGCAGCCGTCAGTCCGTTCGGCCCCGCACCCACCACGACCGCATCGAGCATCGACGGCACCTTCGGACTCCTTTGTCAGCCGACGGCCACTGAGCATCAGGATATGCCGGAGGACTGACAGCCTTGACGGTACGGGGCGTTGGAGGGAATCGCCCCGTACCGTGCGACGGCCGCCGCACCGGAACCCCGGCCCCGCGCGGGCCGGGGATCTCCCGCTCAGGCGCCGACAGCCACCTGCTCGGACGGTGCCGCCAGCAGGGCGGTCACCCGGCGGGCCGTGGCCTCGTCCCGGGCCGCCGTGAACGGCAGCGCGTTGTCCCCGGTGACACGGAACGGCTCGCCGCCGAGCGTCAGGTGGGCACCGCCCGCCTCCTCGACCAGCAGGAGTCCCGCGGCGTGATCCCAAGCCGCCTCCCAGCTGAACGCGGTGGCGTCCAACTCGCCGCGGGCTATGGCCAGATACTCCAGACCGGCCGACCCGCACGGCCGCGCGACGACGCCCTCGACGCGCAGTCCGAGGAGCGCTCGCTTCTGCTCGTCCGTGGTGTAGTCCGGGTGGGAGGTCGCGATGTCGAGGTCGCGGCCGGGCCCCGGCGAACCGCAGCGCAGCGGCACGCCGTCGAGCACGGCCCCGCGCCCCCGTATCGCGGTGGCGAACTCGTCGCGCGCGGGCGCGTACGTCCATGAGGCCCACACCACGCCGTCCAGCACGAGCGCGACCAGCGTGCAGAACCCGGAGTCGCCGTGCACGAACTGCCTGGTGCCGTCGACGGGGTCGACGATCCAGACGGGGGCCGTGCCCTGGATGGCCTCGTAGGTCGCCGGGTCGGCGTGCACCGCCTCCTCGCCGACGACGACCGAACCGGGCAGCAGCGCGGTGAGGGCCTCGGTGAGGTACCTCTCGGCCAGGCGGTCGGCGTCCGTCACGAGGTCGTGCGGGCCGGACTTCTGGTCGATCTCGTCCGCGGAGAGCTGCCGGAACCGGGGCATGATCTCGGTGGCGGCGGCCTTGCGGATGGCGTGTTCCACGTCGGACGCGCGGTGGGCGAGAAACTCGTCGATGGTTTCGATGTCTTCGATCATGGCTCCATGACAACATGCGCCACTGACAATCCTCACCCCTCCGGGGTACTCCGGGTGGAATCACCATGAATTCCCGGGGCTGGACGATCACCGGCACCGACCCGGGATCCCGGCCTCGGGGGATGCCCGTTACGGGCGCGGGGGATGCCCGTTACGGGCGCGGGTGGCGGGACAGCCGTCGGTGACGAGACAGGTGCCGGCGGCGGGACAGGCGCCGACGGCCCGACGGGCCTCAGCGGCCGACCGCGTACCCCTGCATCCCGCGCGCGTTGGCCCCCGCCGACAGGACGCCGGTCCCGGGATCGCGGGCCACCGCGCACAGCCGCCCCTCGGACCAGGCCTCGGCGACCGTGACGTCGTGGCCCCGGCGGCGCAGTTCCTCGACGACCCCCTCGTCCGTGCGGGACTCGACGGTGAGGCTGCCCGGACGCATACCGCGCGGATAGAAGGAGCCCGGAAAGCTGTCGTTGTGCCAGTTCGGGGCGTCGATCGCGCCCTGGAGGTCGAGTCCGCCGCGCACCTGCGGGCGCAGCGCCACGGACAGGAAGAAGTGCGTCTGCCACTGGTCCTGCTGATCACCGCCGGGGGTGCCGAACGCCATGACGGGCACGCCGTCGCGCAGCGCCACGGAGGGCGTCAGCGTGGTGCGGGGCCGGCGGCCCGGGGTCAGGGAGTTGGGCAGCCCCTCCTCCAGCCAGGCCATCTGGAGCCGCGTGCCGAGCGGGAAGCCCAGTTCGGGGACGACCGGGTTGGACTGGAGCCAGCCGCCGCTGGGCGTGGCGGCCACCATGTTGCCCCAGCGGTCGACGACGTCCAGGTGGCAGGTGTCGCCCCGGGTGCCTCCGTCCGGCGCCACTACGGGGTCCGCGGCCGCGCGGCCCATGGTGGGCTCACCGGCGCCGGGCACCGCGAGCGCGTCGAAGCCGGACTCCTCGGCGGCCACCACGCGCGCGTGCCCGCTCAGCCGGGGCTCCCGGCCGCCCGGACTGCCGGGGCGCAGTTCGTACGACGCCTTGTCTCCGACGAGCGCCCTCCGGGCGGCGTTGTAGGGCTCCGACAGCAGGTCGCCGAGCGGTACCTCGGCCGCGTCGCCGTACCAGGCCTCCCGGTCGGCCATGGCGAGCTTGCAGCCCTCGACGAGCAGGTGGACGTACTCGGCGGAACCGTAGCGGGGCAGTTCGGGCGGGAGCAGCGCCAGTTGCTGGAGGAGGACCGGGCCCTGGCTCCAGGGGCCCGCCTTGCACAGGGTCCAGCCCCGCCAGTCGTACGTCGCCGGGGCCTCGTAGGTCGCGGACCAGCCGGCCAGGTCGGCGGCTGTCAGGGTGCCGGTGTGACGCTCGCCGCTGGTGTCCATGGTGGGCCGCCGGGCCTGCCGGACCAGGGCCTCGGCGATGAAGCCGGAGCGCCACACCTCCCGTGCCGCGTCGATCTCGGCGACCCGGTCCCCGGCGCCGGAGACCTCGTCGAGCAGGCGCCGCCAGGTCGCGGCGAGGGCCGGATTGCGGAACAGCTCGCCGGGGCGCGGCGACCTGCCGCCCGGCAGATACACCTCGGCCGACGAGGTCCACTCCGCCTCGAACAGCGCGCGTACCGCCTCCACCGTCTCGCCGACGCGCTCCACCGGCGCGTGCCCGTCCTCGGCGTATCCGATGGCGTACTTCAGGACGTCGGCGAGCGGTTTGGTGCCGTGGTCTCGCAGCAGCAGCATCCAGGCGTCGAACGCGCCCGGCACGGCGGCCGCGAGCGGGCCCGTACCGGGTACGAGCTCCAGACCGAGGCTCCTGTAGTGGGCGACGGTGGCTCCGGCGGGCGCGACACCCTGCCCGCCGAGCACCCGCACGGGGCCCTCCGCGGGGGCCAGGATGATCGGGACCTCGCCCGCGGGCCCGTTGAGATGGGGTTCCACGACGTGCAGGACGAAACCGGCCGCGACGGCGGCGTCGTAGGCGTTGCCGCCGTCCTCCAGGACGGCCATCGCGGACTGCGAGGCGAGCCAGTGCGTGGAGGACACCATGCCGAAGGTGCCCTGGAGGGTCGGACGAGTCGTGAAAAGCATCTGCAACCTCGGTGTCTGTGTGCGCCGGTCGGCTCATCGGACATCAAAGCGTCTCGACCACTACCGCCGAGAACACTTCACCCGGCGTGGGCAGCTGCCGGGGCAACGGTGTTCGGGCGCGGCCTCGACGTCGCGGGGCCCGCGACCGGTCGGTAAGGTATGCGGCTCGACGAAGATCAACCATGCGCGGCCGGGGGGTCGTCGGGGAAGGAACGGGCCGTGGGCAATCTGCCCGGTATATTCGCGACGCCTCGGATTCTGCGTCATTTCAGGGCCACCGGCGAACACATGCCTCCGGACGGCGCCGTGGAAGTCGACGCGCCGGACTCCGCTCTGCGGGCCGCGCTCGCCGCAGCCCGGTCGGGGGACTGGGAGCCGACGGCGGAACTGATGGCGCGGACGCGCACCACCCGGGACTGGGACCGACGCAACCGGTACAGCGCCGGGCTGGCCGAACTCGCTCTGCACCACACCGGATGGCTCGACGACTGGCACCGGAAGCGGCCCGGCGATCCCGATCTCGCTCTGGTCGCGGCCCAACTGGAGATCAGCCGCGCCTGGGAGATACGCACCGCCGCGCGCGCCCGCCATGTGTCGCAGGAACAGTTCCAGGCTTTTCGCGTGGTCCTGCGCGACGCCGAGCCGGTCCTGCGGACCGCCGCCGACCTGAACCCTGGCGACCCCGTGCCCTGGCGGATCCTCATCGCCCACGCCATGGGGCTCGGCGCTCCCCGCCCCGTGTTCGACGAGTACCTGGCGCGAGGGCGCGAGGCCGACCCGCACCACATGGGGCTGCACAGGAGCGCGGTGCAGTACCTGGCTCAGAAGTGGTACGGCTCCCACGAGGAGATGTTCGGGTTCGCCGAGTCGGCCGCCGCAGCGGCGCCCGAGGGTTCACCGCTTCGCGGACTGCCCCTGCACGCGGTCACCGAGTACGCGGTGGAGCACGAGGCGGGCAGCGGGCGGAGCCCGGTGGACTGGTCCCGGATCGAGGGTCATGTCGAGGCAGGTCTGAACCTGTCCGCCGGGTACGAGCCGGGCGACCGGCGGGCGTCCGACCTCCGCAACCATCTCGCGCTCGGGCTGATCCGCTCCAGGCGCGAGGCGGAGGCCCTGGAGGTCTTCCGGCTCATCGGCACCGACGCGCGAACCTTCCCCTGGGCGTACTTGGGTGACCCGAGGGAGATCTTCCTGCTGATGCGCCGGGGGGTCCGTGTGCATGTCGCCCGCCGGACGCCGTACTTCGGCGGCTCCGTACCGGCGCCGGCTTTCGGCGACGCGACGGGTGCGGCGACCTCGACGGCCTCGGCCGACGGGGCAGCCCGGCCCGCCTCCATGGCCGTCGCGCTCGCTGGCGCGCCGCTACGCGACGTCCGCGAGGCGATCCTGATCACCGGCACGACCATGCGTCTCGCTCCGGCCCGCCGCGGGGGCACATTCGTCGAGATCGCGCCCTCGGCGGATCCACCAGGCCGCCGCAAGGGCGTGCGCGGGACCCTGCTCGGCGAGGGCGGGCTGCCCGGACTGGCGGGCACGTTCAGCCGGGGTGAGACGTGGCCGGTGCTGGTGGCGGTCAAGGAGGGAGCGGACTACACGCTCCACCTGTACTGCGACGGCCGCCTGGTGGCCGCCCACGCCTGGTGGGCCGATCCAGCCGAGATGCCGACCCAGGAGGAGGCCGCGGAGCGGGCGGCCACGCTGGCGGCGGCCTACGGGACGTCGGACCCCCGCCCCCTCACCGCGATTCTGCGGGGCACCGGTGATCCACGGCAGCACCTCGACGAGGCGTTCGTGGCGCTCGGACTTCCCTCGCCGCCGGCTGGCTTCGGGCACCACCCCGAGCCGCTGGCCAAGGTGCCCGGTGCACAGCTGGTCGAGCGGAGGTCCTTCTTCCGCGCGATCAAGGAGACGCTCGCCTCCGAAAGCGACGGGGCCTCCGGAGGAGAACTGCCCCCGTTGTCCTGACCTCGACAGGTCAGTTCAGCTCCCAGCACCCTCCCCCCGACCAGGTCCTCATGTCCCGAACCCGTCCCGAATCCGCCGCTTGGCCAAAGAGGTCCGGCCGCGCCGAGCCGTTGCCCCCGTACTCGAAGGGGTCTCGAACTCGAGCACAGCGGATTCCCCTTCCATCACTCAGGGTTCCGTCCAGGGTTGGCGGAACCGGGGGCGGAGGCACCCACTCGCGCGGCCGCTCCGGGAGACCCCGATCTCGCCGTGTCCGGCGGCTCGGTGGTCGCGGTGGCACAGGCCCTGGTCGAAGTCCGTGGGTTCAGGGCGCGGCGGGCGGACGGTCCAACTGCGGCTCGCGGTCGCGGCATTCCACCAAGAAGAGACAGACAGGCAATGGAAGCGATCCCGCCCCTCCGATCCCACGACGGCGGCACCACGGTGGGACTGTTCTGGGTCTCAGCAGACGGCGTGTACGTGGGTACCCCGGCGACGGCAGCGGCTCCGTGCATGGTGCTCAACACCTCAGGGCCCTGCGTCACCGGTCCGCACGAACGTGACTGGGCGTGGTCCGACGTAGAGGGTCTCGAGGTCACCGAAGTCCCGGTCCGCTCCACTCTGCAACGCTGGGCGACCCACGCCGCGAGCTTCGCCGCGGCAGCCCTGGACGCCTGGGTGCCGAGCAGTCCCACCGAGATGACCGTATCCATCACCGCACCCGCTGGCACAGTCCTGACGCCTGTCCACTCCAGCGCCGCCGTCGCCTACTCCGGGCGCGAGGTCGATCTATCCCGCCAGTTGATCAGCCGCTTCATACGGGGCACCGCCACTCCCACCGTCATGACCGAATGGTGGGAACAGAAACGGCCGACCAGAATTCTCCGGTCGCGGGAGCGGGAGGCTCTCCTCGAACTCTGGCTCGCGTCGGCCTGAGCGGGCGCCCCGCGTGTCCACTCGCCGAGCGGCGGCAGGCGTGATGCCACGCAGGCCGCTGCCCGCATCCGTTCGGTCCTGACCCGCCCGTACTGTCACACCTGATGACACCCACCCACTGGACCTGGCCCACCACCCGGCCAACTCCAGCCGGAACTAGGCTCATTGTGGTCCGCCCCGGTCAACGGACCGTGATCATTGCCCTGTTCCGGCGGGTGGCCGTCATCAGGGAGACGCTCCACTCGTCGATCGCCGGACAGCCACCCACCGGCATCGCACGCCCGTCGGCACGGCGGCACGCGCGGTGCCCCGAACACACGACAGAAGATCATCATGAGCCGAGTCCCCACCTGCATACTCAGCAGTTTTCAGGCACCCCAGATCTCACACGGCCACAACCCCGACCTGTTCGTGCAGATCGGTTCGTTGACCAAGTCGCTCACCGCGACCGTTCTGACCGCCTTGGCCGACGACGGAGTCCTGAGCCTCGACGACCCGCTGGAACTGTTCCTGCCGGTGCCCAGCGGCACGGGAATCACCCTGCGCCGGCTCGCCGAGCACACCTCGGGCCTTCCTCGGCTGCCTCCCGGCATCAGCGGGCGCGATCCTTACGCGGCTTTCGACGCCGACGCCCTGGACTCGGTCGTACGGCACCTCGACACCCTGGTCACGGCTCCCGCGGGGACGGCCGAGGAGTACTCCAACCTCGGATACGCGCTCCTGGGTGCCGCTCTCGTATCGGCCGCCCGAACCCCGTACGAGGAGTTGCTGCACCGTCATCTCCTCGATCCCCTGGGTATCGCCGACGTCGCCACCGATCCGCCGTCCGGCAGTCGGCTGTGCCGCAGGGGCCTGTTCGGCCGGCCTCGGCGGGAATGGACCATGAGCGGTGCGATTCTTCCCGCCGGCGGGCTGTGGGCCACTCCCCGGGCCGCCGCCCGCCTTCTCACCGACCTGCTTGTCGACCGCAGGCTGGGTGAACCGGCACCGGCCTGGCAGACGGCGGGAAGCCTTCTGTGGCACAACGGCGCGACAGGCGGCGCGTCCGTTTTCGCGGGAGCCTCACCGCAGGGCTGGATTCTTGTTCACCGTCTGTCCGGTCGAAGCGCCGTGACGGACAAGCTGGCCCTGGACACGCTCAGGCACTACATCGGGCCCCGAGCTTGACGCTGGGGACGAGCATGGAACGCTCCCGGCCGACCGAGCCGATTTGAGATCCGGCCGCGCCGCCCCCGAAGGACGTCGCGATGAAGGCGCTGTCGAGCGGGGTGCGGGCGGCCGGACCGAGTTGGCGGACGGTGTGCCGGCTGAGGATGAGGACGCATGGCACGACGGCCCGCTGTCCCGCCCGTGACCAGGTGTATCCAGTGGGCATGGTCGGGGCGAAACCGCTCTCGTCGAGGAAGTACAGGTCTCTCACGCCTTGGTGCGCGTCCAGCCGTAAGAGGCCATCTCATTTGGCGAGTCTGCGGTAGCAGATGAGGGTGCAGGCGGCGATGTCGGTCGCACCCGCTCAGCCGGCCGAAGGGTTCCGTGTCGCCTCGCGTGCCTCGGTGAGGGCTCGCTGTCTGAGGTTGCCGCCGGACAACTGAATCGTGGTGGCGGCCAGGATGTCATCCCTGCCGATGATCCGCCCGTCCCCCCTGCCGGCGGACAGGGCCCGGAGAGAATCCTTGAGGAACGGGGGTGGGGCCGGTTCGCCCGACATCACTGGGGTGACCGTACCGAAACGTTTGACCCCGCCCTCGCGGACGACCATGGCCGCGTCCCGGGCGAGGTCCGTCAGGAACACGCTCGCGATTCCGTCCAGGTCGCGGACCATCGCCGGGACGGCCGTCGCCCCCTGGCTCCGCAGCAGCTTCTTGACCCCGGCCTCGAACCTGTGGGCACCGACCACAGCACTCGGTTTGCGCGACCTGCTGCGCTTACGAGAAGGCACGATGACACCCTCGGCGTCGTACAGGACACCGGTCAGGCCTTGAAACGTCGGGCTGTGGTCGTACCACCTGTGCCCCACCTCGAGCTCGGCGTTCCGGTCGATCGCCGAGAGAAGGTCCCCGGGAATCAGCTTCCTCCGGGCCTCCGCCCCCGCCGCTCTCCTCGCGCCGTCGATGATCTCCGTCAGCACTGTCCGCGTCACCGACGCGGCGGCCCACGCGGCTGACCGAGAGACGTGCATCGGGGTCACGCCCCTGAACACCGCTTTGACGAGAGAAGGCTTGAACGGCGAGACATCCATGACCGAGGCGGTCTCGGGACCGCTGCGCTCAAGGCGTGCGGGCTGTGCGGTCATCGAAAGAAGCGCTCCCTGTTGTCGGAGTTGTCGGAGTTGTCAGAGACCCACACTTCACCACGCAGACCACTCTCTTCCCTCATCCTCCGTCGAAGCGGCACCCGGTCAAGGCCTGACGGGCACATCCCGACGGCCGGGCCGATGATCAACCACCTCCGGCACGCCCTCATACCGTGGCACCTGCGTCCCCCATCCGGCTGTACCCCGTTCTCCCCAGCTCCTGCGGCCGAGGAGGAGCGGCCGGTGAAGCGCACGCAGGACGACAAAGTGGGCGGCCAACCTGCGGGACGGCGAAGGCGTTCCACGCCCGTGGGGGGGCACTTGAACGTGCCCCGCAGAGCCTGCGGCAGCAGATGAGAGTGCAGGCGGGCGTCTTCCGGACGGCCGGGCCATGGTGATCCGATCCAAGCGGTACGCGCCGAGCAGCACAATCTCGGCTGCCGTCAGGCGACCAGTTGGTAGATGCTCCGGGCCATCAGGTACAGACCGAGGAGCAGTGAGAGCGTGACGATCAGCTGCTCCTGGTGCTGCTCCAGCCAGCCGCGCAGGGCGTTCAACCGGGCGTTGGCGGCCGTGGGCGCCCAGACCGTGTACATCTCCATGATGATGAGGCTGAGCGTGGCCAGCAGGCAGTAGCCGGTCAGCGCGAGCCAGTCGGTGAGGGTGGAGAGGTCCGCGTCGACGGCGGTCGCGGCTCCGGCGCCGACCATGGCCCAGGGCTGCAGCAGCCATGCCAGGCCGGCTGCCGTGGCCGGGGAGGCGTTGTCGATCCGGGCGGTCCAGCGTGGCGGGCCGTGCGGGTGGGGCGGTCGGCGGTGCCGGTGCGCGCCGTACAGCACCAGCGCGAGGCCGATGGCGAGTTTCGCGGCGATCGTCGCGGTCGAGGGCACGCTGTGACGGGCCGGAGGCTGACCGCCCGTCAGCAGCACCACACAGGCGATCACCGCGATCAGGTTGGCCAGCCACGACAGCAGGAACGCCAGGCCCTGACGAACGCCGCGCCGCGAGGAGAGCAGCAGGATGAAGGCGCTGTTGTGCAAAGGCCCCAGGGTGATGGCCGTACCGATCACGAGCAGGTCGAGGACCATCGGATCAGTCGCTCCTGAAGATCAGGACCGTCTACCGCCCGTGGACGGGCGGGCGGGCGGTCGGCAGAGTCAGGCAGCGCACTCGTGGCGCCGCATCCCGACCCTCCAGGGGGTGACCCGGCCGGTCAAGCAAGCCACGCCCACGTCGTCGTATGCACCAGGCCTGGAACTCGTCGACGGCAAGTCCTTCGGCGCGCTCATCGCGCTGATCGTCACCGTCGTCCGGGCCGTCGTGGCCGTGCTGAACCACGTCCCCTGGCGGTCGAGCCAGTCCGCGAGCTCTGGCGCCATGTCGACCACGGGCGGCGTCGACTACGCCTCCGCCAAGGCCGACTCCTGCCCCCTGGTGCAACGAAACCACGGCATCTGTGACAACAAGGAGCCGGAGGACGCATGGGGGCAGGGCAGCTTCCGGGACATCCTCGGCGGTATCGGCGACGCCATCACCGAGGGCCTCGACGCCGTCGAGTACGCCACCATCACATGGCGTACATCCATCTCGAAGACTCGCTGAAGTGGGAGAAATGGAACAACCCGACTGGATACAGAGCGACGTGGAGTTCCCGAACGTACGGATCAACGTAGTGGCGGCGCTGGAGGCCCTCGCGGACCCGGACCACCAACAGCGGGTCTGGCGGGACCGCATGCCCAGGGCCGACTACGCGGTGAACAACCTCGACCTGGTCGTACATGTGCTCTTCGACGACTCACGGGTCCTGGACGACCCGGAGCCGCCGGTCGGGGAGGTACTGGCGTCCGCGCGCGAGGTGCGCGCCGCCCGGGAACTGGCCGAGGTACTGGGGAGGCTCATCGACGAACTCGGCGACGTGGGCGACGAGGTCTATCTGGCGTCGCCCCGGTGGCCGGCCGTCGTGACGGCGGCGCGAAGCATGATCGAGGCGATGCGCGCCGACCGCTGAGTGAAGTGGTCCCCGAGGGGCCAGGCCGGCGCACACTGTGGCCTGGCCCCTCGGGTCCGGGCCGGCAGGACGGCGGCGAGGCCCCCGGGGCACCGCCCGCGAAACCCGGGGAGCCGTGGTGCTCAGCCGTCCGGTAGCGGACGTACCCCAACTCCTCGGAAGCCTGCCGCAGTTCGACGGATGACTGAAGTGCGTCAGCTGGTGTGAAGCCCGCGCCGACCGGCGATGGGTCCAGCACCGACAACCGCGGCACCATCGCCTCTTCTCCTCTCACTGCCGCGCCCGCGTGATCGCGGGCACGATCCGGTAGTCACGCTGGAAGAACGTCCTCGAGCTGTGCCGGATGCCAATAGCCGGGGGCCGGTCGGTAGCCGGTGCTCACCGCCGTGCACTCCGAGGCTCTCGCGAGATCCATGACGGGCTCGTGCCAGTGCTCGACGGACCCGGCCTGCCGGCTGCCCCCCATGCGCCCAGACGAGCCGGCCGTACGCGTGTGCTCCTGGGCGGTGGATACGTACGGGGATGCGGGTGGGTCCCCGCGTCGAGCCACCGCGGCTCCCAGTGGGCCTCGTCGGGCCGCCGTACGCCGGGGCCCACGCCGGTGTCCTCGCCCGGCACCGCCGCCACATCGCCGCGGGGTTCGTACCGCCGCGAACTACTGCGCACACGACCGCGCACCTCGCAGGAACAGGGCGCTGGTGAGAGCGCCGAAGAGCACGATGGCGGCGTTCACCGCGATCGCGGTCTTCAAGCCGCCGAGGACGGCCGACGCCCCGGTACCGGTCATCGCAGCGGTGGCAATGGCGCTCATGATCGGCGTGCCCATGGTGATGCCGATCTGCTGGGTCATGGTCGCGAGCCCCGTGGCCAGGCCCTGTTCATGGTCGGCCAGACCGGATGTTGCGGTGACCATGAAGCCGACGATGACGAGCATGTTGCCGACCCCTCCGGCGAAGGTGGAGACGAGCAGCAGCCACATCCAGGAGCGATCGTCGCCGAGGCCGAGGAGGGAGGCCGTGGACAAGGCCTGCAGGACGCCGCCGGTGATCAGGGTCTGCTTGGTGCCGATCTTCCCGATGACCTTCGGGGCGACGGAGCCGCCGGCGACCGTCCCCAGGCCCAGCACACCGAAGGACAGACCGGCGGCCAGCGGGGAGAAGCCGAGGACTTCCTGGAGGTACAGGGTCAGCAGGAAGACCAGGGACGTCTCGGTGAGGAATGCGATCAGACCGGCGACGTTTCCCCAGGCCACCGACCGCTTGCCGAGCACGCTGAGCGGCACCAGCGGCGCGGCCACCTTGCGCTCGACAGCCAGGAACACCACCAGCAGCAGCACGCCGGCCCCCAGCGACAACAGTGCGGACGAGGAGCCCCAGCCGTGCTCACCGGCCTGGGTGAGGCCGAAGACGACGGCCAGCAGACCGAGCGTGACACTGATGGCACCGGGAACGTCCAGCTTCGGGCGCTCGTCGGGCCGGGATTCCTTGATGACCGTCGGGGCGATGACGAGGACGGCGAGGGCGACGGGCACGTTGATGAAGAACGCCCAGCGCCAGGACAGCAGGTCGGTCAGCAGACCGCCCAGGACCGCTCCGGTGGTGAACCCGGCGGACATCAGCGCCCCGTTGAGGCCGAGGGCCTTCTCCCGCAGAGGGCCCTCCGGGAACGAGGTCGTCATGAGTGAGAGTCCGGCGGGGGTCACCGCCGCGGTGGCCAGGCCCTGGAAGACCCGCGCCACGATCAATACCTCCGGATTCCGAGCCAGACCACCCACCAGTGAGGCCGCGCCCAGCACCACCAGACCGCCGAGGAAGAGCCGGCGCCGGCCGAAGAGGTCCGCGACCCGGCCGAACATCAGTGTGAAGCCCGCCGCGCACAGGGCGAACGCCGTGCCGATCCACTGCAGGTGCGCCAACGAGAAGCCCAGGCCCTTGCCGATCACCGGCAACGCCACGTTCAGGATGGAGAAGTCCACCGCCAGCATGAACTGGGCCGCGAGCAGCAGCACCAGTACCAGCCGCAGTCGGGGAGTGAGGGCGGCCGGTGCCGCGCCGACGGCCGTGCCGGCCGCCTCCGCATCAGTGACGGACATGAGGTCGAGTCCCTTCTCTGGTGCGCATGCGTCTGTCACGCGCCACTAGGGAAGAGGCTCGCTTCAGTTCGGGACCCCAGCCAGAACCCTGTCTCGGGCAGTCACCGTGAGGGTGGTCATGGCACGACCACCCTCACGGCCCATCGGCAGCGCGGTGGACGGGCATGATGGAGAGAGTGGCCCGCGGCGCGCCAGGCATCAGTGCTCGGCATCCGTGCGGCTGGACGCCCACGACACCGGAGGCATGGATGGAATCCCCGTCCGAGCTGGGAGAATTCCTCAAGTCCCGACGTGCCGCGCTGCGCCCGGAGGACGTCGGCATCTCGCCGCATCCGACCCGCCGCCGGGTCACCGGTCTGCGCCGGGAGGAGCTGGCCACGCTCGCCGGCGTCAGCATCACCCACTACACCCGCCTCGAACAGGGCCGCGCCCTCAGCGCCTCGGACGCCGTGCTCGACGCGATCGCGCGCACCTTGCGCCTCACCGACGACGAAGCCGCGCATCTGAAGGACCTGGCCCGCCCCGCCGCCGCGTCCCGCCCCGCTTCGCCCCGCGTGGAGCATGCCAGTACGTCGGCACGGCAGTTGCTCGCGGCCATGTCGGAGGTACCGGCGCTCGTCCTCGACCGCCGCAATGACGTCCTCGCCTGGAACCGTCTCGGTCACGCGCTGCTCGCCAGCCACCTGCCTGCCACCGGCCCCGATGCGCAGGGCGCCCGCCCCAACGTGACGCGGATGCTCTTCCTGGACGAGGACTACCGGGAGTTGTACACGAACTGGAATGAGGAGGCCCAGCTCAGCGTCGCCTCCCTGCGTCTGGTCGCGGGCCGCCACCCCGACGACCGCCGCCTGGCCGAGCTCGTCGGCCAACTCACCGTGCAGTGCGACGAGTTCGCCTCTCGTTGGGCCCGCCACCCGGTGCGCACCTGCACATCGGGGGTGAGACAACTGCGTCATCCGCTGGTCGGGACCATGGACCTCAGCTTCGAGAATCTCGTCATCCCCGGCTCGTCCGGCCAGCGCCTGATCGCCTACACCGCCGAGCCCGGATCGCCCTCCGAGGCCGCTCTGCGCCTGCTGGGCAGCATTACCGCACCGGAGGCACAGGACGCCGCCGCGACAGCCTGACACCGAGAGCGCCGATCGGCCGGGAGGGGGCCCGCCCCAGCGACCGTCCATGCAGTCAGCCGTGACCGTGGAGCTGACGTAGAGGCGGGTCAGTTCGAGAAGCTCAGGGTGGACAGGATCCGGGCCTGCCGGAGTGCGGGGCTCGGAGCGGGCCGGCCGGCCGGTGTTCAGGACGCGGGCATCCAGGCCGTGGTCCCCAGGGTGTTCTCCGGGCCGATGTCGAGGTAGTCCGGCACTCGCAGGGTGACGGCGTCCTGCCCCTTCTGCGGTGCGACACGCACATACACGCCGTGCTGGGCCGCCATCCGCCAGTAGAGGGCCGCGTGCGCGCTGTCGCCCGGGTTCAGTGTGAAGGGCTCGGGACCGGGGTCGGCGGGCGCCATGGGCACCTTGTCCGTCCCCACCACGCTGTGCACCCCGGTGATCGGGGCGCCCTCCTCGTCGAGGACCTGGGCGATGGCCGGGTAGCCGTTCACCTTGTACGGCCGCTTGCCGCAGTCGGTGAGGGTCAGGGTCGTACCGCGCAGGCCCATGGCCGCGTCGACGGGTCCGATGTCGAGGCGCAGGCCGGACGGCGGACAGCCACGGCCCTGTTGCACCGGTACCGGGTTCGAGGGCTCGGGCACTTCGATGACGAGGGGGTCCGGACTGGAGGCCCGGTCCGGGACGTGTGTCCGCCCGGGGTCGCGCTCACGGTCGAGCTCGGCGGACAGGCCGCACCCACTGGTGGCCGTCGCGACCAGACAGGCGAGGACGACCGGGCGGACCCACTTCGCCCGGATGCCGGCGGCGCGGGAACGGTCACCGCGCGGGGGTACGGCGACGGCGGAGGCACCGGCGCACCTCGGACGCTCGGCGGCGGCTGGCGCGCCGACCCGTTTCGGGCTTGTCGCGATCACGGGCCGATCATGGCACGGAAGTCCGGCGGAGGGCGTCACCGCGCCTGCCCTCGCGCCGTCACCAGGCCCGACTCGTAGGCGAAGACGACGAGTTGGGCCCGGTCGCGGGCGGCCAGTTTCGTCATCGCGCGGCTGATGTGGGTCTTGGCCGTCAGAGGGCTGATGACCATGTGTGCGGCGATCTCCTCGTTGCTCAGGCCACGCGCGGCGAGCGCCGTGACCTCGCGTTCGCGGCGGGTGAGGCCTTCGAGGCCCGGCGCCGTGGCCCGGTCGGGAGGCCTGGCCACGAACTCCCCGATGAGGGTGCGGGTCACCGATGGCGACAGCAACGCCTCACCGTGTGCGACGACTTCGATGGCCTGGAGCAGATCGGCGGGCTCGGTGTCCTTGAGCAGAAATCCGCTCGCCCCGGCCCGCAGCGCCTCGAAGACGTACTCGTCCAGGCCGTAGTTGGTGAGGATGACGACGCGTACCCCGGCGAGCGCCGGGTCGGCGGCGATACGACGGGTGGCCTCGATGCCCGTCATCACGGGCATCTGCACGTCGACCAGGGCGACATCCGGCAGCTCGGCGCGGACCAGGGCGAGCCCCTGTGCCCCGTCGGCCGCCTCGCCGACCACCTCGATGTCCTCCTCAGCGTCCAGCAGAGCGCGGAAACCGGCGCGCATCAGGGCCTGGTCGTCGACCAGGGCGACCCTGATCAGGCGGTCCGCCCCGATCGGCGTGTCCGGGTCGCTCATCGCGCTTCCTCCGGTGTTTCCAGGGGCAGTTCGGCCCGGACCGAGAAGCCGCCTTCCGCGCGCGGGGCGGCCCGCAGGGTGCCGCCGAGGGCGGTGACGCGTTCACGCATGCCGGTGAGGCCGATGCCCGGGGTGGGCGGCCTGGACAGCCGGGCCGCCCCGTCGTCGTGCACACCGATCGTCAACTCGCTTGAGGAATAGGCAATTTCGACCGTCACTTCGGCGGGGCCGGCATGCCGGGCGGCGTTCGTCAGGGCCTCCTGGACGATGCGGTACGCGGCCCGGTCCACGGTCGCCGCGAGGGGGCGCTCCTCTCCGGTCACCCGCAGATCGACGGCGAGCCCCGCGGCGCGGGCCCGCTCGACCAGCAGCGCCGGTGTGCCGGTCGGCTCGTCGGTGCGCAACACCTCCAGTGTGGCGCGCAGTTCACGCATCGCCTCACCGCCGGCCTCCTGGATGGCGAGCAGTGCGGGCGGCACCTCCTCGCCGCGCTTGCGCGCCAGATGGACGGCTACTCCCGCCTGGAGTCTGACGATCGAGATGCTGTGGGTCAGCGAGTCGTGCAACTCCCTTGCGATGCGCAGTCGTTCCTCACCGGCACGGCGCAATGCCGCTTCCTCGCGGGTCCGTTCGGCCTCCAGGGCGCGCTGTTCGGTCTGGCGCAGGTAGGCCCGCCAGTTGCGGTCGGCGAGGCCTGTGACCAGGGCGCACAGGAACCAGCCGGCGAGCAGCAGCGTCCGCTCCACCGCTTCCCTCGTCCCCGGCCCCGTCGCCACGAACCCGGCCAGGAACACGGCGCCCGCGAGCGCCGCGACACCCCGGTGGCCGGCTCTGGCGGCCGTGTGCACCGCGCTCAGGATGGGAAGGGCGGACAGGGTGCCGGGGTGGGCGTGCACGACGTACCCCGTGGTGGTGGCGGTGGTGATCGCCAGTACGGCGCGCGGGGCATCGCGGTAGGCAGCCAGCGTCAGCGAACCGATGCCGATCAGGGTGTAGTCGAGGGGGGTGGCGCCGTCGCCGGACGCGGCCGCGGTCACCACGAGGGCGCCGACCACGACCGCGAGGGCCACGTCGACCGGACGCGTGCGGACGACCTGGTCGAACTGCATGTCCGGCACTCTATGCGGGCGTACCGGCCACCGCGTCAGCCCTTGGGACGGATCTCCGGCTACTCCCGTCGGAGTAGCCGGCACGGGTCACCGCGCCCACGGCGGCAGCCCGGATCACCTTCGGCCGTACGACGCCCGCGGCACCTCCTCCGGGCCATCGTCGACCGTGGTCGCCGGTCACCCGGCGACCGTCCGGTCCACTCAGGAGGCACCCATGGCCATGTCCCGCTCCACTCCCTTCCGTTACACCACCCCGCCGCCACGGAAGTCCGCCACCGGCATGACCGCCGACGTCTACGACCAGCTCGCCTCGGACTTCGGCATGGAGCGTCCGGCCACCTTCGCCGTTCTCTCCTCCGAGCCCGAACTACTCACCGCCACCTGGGCGTTGATGCGGGAGTCGCTGATCGCGGGTGAAGGCGACAGAACCGGGAAGGAACTCGCCGCGCTCGGGGTGTCGTTGGCCAACCGGTGCCCCTTCTGCGTGGACGCGCACACGATGCTGCTGCACGCCACCGGGGACCATTCCCTCGCCGAGGCGATCGCGCGCGGGGAGACCCCCTCGGACGAGGAGCACGCACGCGTGCTGGCCTGGGGCCGGGCGAGCCGGACGCCGGGAGCACCGGAGTTGACGCCGTATCCGTTCGCCGCCGCGCACGCTCCGGCGTACATCGGCACCATGCTCACCTTCCACTTCATCAACCGGATCGCGTCGGCGCTGCTGACCGAGAACCTGCTTCCGGGCAACGCGCAGCGGTTCCGGGCGGTGCGGAGTCTGGGTGGGCGATCGCTGGCCAGGACCGTGCGCCGCCGGCCCGTACCGGGTGCGGGTCTCACGCTGCTCGACGCCCCGGGTCCCGGTCCCGACTGGGCGCGGGGCACCTCCGTCGGCCCCGCCTACGCCGCCCTGCGCGACGCCGCCACCGCGGGCGGAGGCCTGCTCGACGAGGCGGACCGTGCCCTCGTACGGGAGACGCTCCGGGGATGGGACGGCGCGCATCCGTCGCTCGCGTGGGAGGGCCTCCCGGACCGTTCGCGTCCCGGCGCGCGGCTGGCGCTGCTGGCCGCCCTCGCCCCGTACCGCATCACGGACGAGGACGTGACGGCCTGGCGCGAACCCGGTCACTCCGACCGCCACCTGGTGCGCCTCGTGGCCTACGGCGCGTTCGCGGCCGTCGACCGCGTCGAGCAGGCTCTCCCGGTCCGCGCCTCGAAGCGGTAGCCGTGACCGTGATGCGACGGAATGACGGAATGCTCAGCGATCATTGAGGCGAATAAAACAGACATCTTGCTACAGCATCAGTCAATCGCCGCCAAGGTGAGTCGCTGTCATCACACGGGCATGACGCCTGCCAGCCCTTCCGCACCACAGCGTCTCGTGTGACACTGGCGTCCCGTCCGCAGTGCGGACTCCTCCGCACCATCCCCCACGAGAAGTGCGCTTTGGGTTCTCTTCCTCTGCCGCTCGCGCTCGCCGCGCGCCTGTTGCCGGTCGCTCTGCTCGCCTCCGCGGGCTGGGCCCTGGCCGCGGGCCCGTCCGCAGCGACCCCCAACGCCGAGGATAAATCGACGCAAAAACAGACATCCGATGCATCGTCGGCTCCTTCGGCGTCGGCTGCCGTCAAGACGTTCACCGCCTCGCCCGCCCCTTGCGGCGGCATCCAGGTCGCCACGATCAAGTCCCTGGTCCCCGGCGCCAAGACGGCCGGCCAGGAGATCGCGTCGACCGACAAGGCGGTGCGCCGCACCTGCTCGTGGAACGCCCTGAAGGGCTTCGACTACCGCTGGCTCGACGTCTCGTACGAGATCAAGGACTCGGACGCCGCGGCGGAGAAGGCCTACAAGGACCGTGTCGCCGACAAGAGCGGAGGCGGGGCGGTGCCGGGTGTCGGCGACTCCGCCTACTCCGTGGTCAATCTCAGCACCGAGGACAAGCAGGAGACCCGTGAGGGCGTGGTGATCGTCCGGGCGTCCAACGCCGTGGTGGTCGTCACCTACAACGGCAGCGACTTCGAGACCAAGAAGGCGCCCGCCACCGACGAGATCAACAAGGGTGCCATCAAGGCGGCCAAGGACGCGACGGCGGCCCTGAAGGGCGCCCAGAAGAGCTGAAGGACGGCCAGAAGAACTGACCGTCCTCCGGTCGCCGCCGTCAGACCGTGGTTCCGTCCTTTCCGCGAAGCAGCATCAGAACCACGTACAGCGCCATCGACGTGCCGAGGCCGACCGCCCATCCGTAGTCGGCGAGCGGTTCCAGCGCCGGGACGGGCCGCCCGTCGATCAGCGGGTGGAAGTCCGCGCCGCCGACGGCCAGGACGCCGCCGGTGACGAAGGCGGCCACGGCCCGCCAGTTCCAGCCGCCGTCGTACCAGTAGCGGCCGCCCTTGCGATACAGGTCGGCGAGGTCGAGCTTGGTGCGGCGCAGGATCCAGTAGTCGGCGATGAGGATGCCGGCGACCGTCCCCAGCAGACCGCCGACCAGCCCGAGCCAGGTGAAGATGTAGCCCTGGGGGTCCGAGTACAGCTTCCACGGGAAGATCAGCACACCCAGGACACAGGTGGCGAGCGCGCCGGTACGGAAGTTGATCTTCCGGGGTGCGATGTTGGAGAAGTCGAAGGCCGGGGAGACCAGGTTGGCCGCGATGTTCACGGACAGCGTCGCGACCAGCACGGTGACCAGCGCGAAGAGGATGCCGACGACGTTGTCCGTCTTGGCGGCCAGCTGGACCGGGTCCCAGATCGCCTTGCCGTAGACGGCCTGCGAGCCCGAGGTGACCATGACGGACAGGAACGCGAAGAGCGTCATGGTGGTGGGAAGCCCGAGCGCCTGCCCCCAGGTCTGCGCCTTCTGGCTCCTGCCGTACCGGGTGAAGTCCGGGATGTTCAGCGACAGCGTCGACCAGAAGCCGATCATGCCCATCAGCGAGGGCCAGAACAGCTTCCAGAAGTCCCCGCCCCAGCCGAGCTCCGACGGCTGGTCGAGCAGCGGGCCGAAGCCGCCCGCCTTGTCGCTCATCCACCACAGCATCACGCCGGCACCGACGAGCACGAAGGGCGCGGCCCAGTTCTCGAACCGGCGGATCGTCTCCATTCCCCGGTAGATGATGGCGACTTGGAGCGCCCAGAAGATCGCGAACGACAGCCACATGGTCCAGGCGTGGCCGCCGATCTCGGAGGCGTCGGCCCAGCCGTCGCCGAAGAGCTTGCCCGCGAGGAAGTAGATCGCCTCGCCGCCGATCCAGGTCTGGATGCCGAACCAGCCGCACGCCACCAACGCCCGTACGACAGCGGGGAGGTTGGCTCCGCGCACTCCGAAGGAGGCACGGGCGAAGACGGGGAAGGGGATGCCGTACTTCGGTCCCGCGTGCCCGGTGAGCAGCATCGGGACCAGCACGATCAGGTTCGCGAGCGCGATGGTGAGGACGGCCTGCTTCCAGTCCATGCCGACGGCTATCAGACCCGAAGCCAGCGTCCAGGAAGCGGTGTTGTGGGCCATGCCGACCCACAGGGCCGAGAAGTTGTACGTGGTCCAGGTGCGCTTCTCGACCGGAACCGGCAGCAGGTCGTCGTTGGCGTAGGGGCCGGTGGGCGCGGGAGCGTCGGGCGCGATCTCCACCCGGCCGTCGGGGAGCGTGACTTGTCCGGCGGGCGGGCCGCCCGGGGAGACGATTTCTGTCATGAGCAGGCCAATCAATGAGGAGTGACGGGAAAGGCCGTGCGGGGACGAACTCGGGGGGGGTGCGCGGGGAGCGCCCTGATCCCCTTCCCGGGACGGCGGGAAGGGGAGAACGAGGGGGTCGGCCTTCGGTTACTGCCCGTTGACGCCGGGGATGACCCGCGCTCCGTAGGCGTCGATCGTGGCCTCCTGGGCGTCGTGCATGTCGTACACGGCGAACTGGTCGACGCCCAGCTCGCGCAGCGCGTTCAGCTTCTCGATGTGCCGCTCGGCTGTCCCGATCAGACAGAACCGGTCGACGATCTCGTCGGGCACGAACGCGGTGTCGGGGTTGTCGGCCCGTCCGTGGTGCGAGTAGTCGTATCCCTCGCGGGCCTTGATGTACTCGGTGAGTTCGTCGGGAACCGCGGCCGAGTGCTCGCCGTACTTGGAGACCAGGTCGGCCACGTGGTTGCCCACCATGCCGCCGAACCAGCGGCACTGCTCACGTGCGTGGGCGAGCGCCTCGGGCGAGTCGTCCTCGGTGATGTACGCGGGCGCGGCCACGCAGATCTTCACCTCGGCGGGGTCGCGCCCGGCCCCGGCCGCCGCGTCCTTCACGGCCTTGACCATGTACTCGGTGAGGTAGAGGTCGGCGAGCTGGAGGATGAAGCCGTCGGCCTCCTCGCCGGTCATCTTGAGCGCCTTCGGGCCGTACGCGGCCATCCAGACCGGCAGTTCGGCACCCGGCCTGACCCACGGGAACCTGATGACGGTGCCGCCGAGGTCGGCCTCCTCGCCCCGGCCGAGGGCGCGGATGACCTTCATCGCACCGCTTATGCGGGCGAGCGTGTTGGGCTTGCGTCCGGCGACGCGCATCGCCGAGTCGCCGCGCCCGATGCCGCACACCGTGCGGTTGCCGTACATGTCGTTGAGCGTCGCGAACGTGGAGGCGGTGACCTCCCAGGTGCGGGTGCCCGGGTTGGTGACCATCGGGCCGACCGTCAGCTTCTCGGTGTTGGCGAGGATCTGACTGTAGATCACGAAGGGTTCCTGCCACAGCACGGCCGAATCGAAGGTCCAGCCGTACGTGAAGCCGTTGGCCTCGGCCCGCTTCATCAGGTCGATGACACGGGAGGCCGGGGGGTCTGTCTGCAGGACGAGTCCGAAGTCCATTGGCGCCACTCCTGGTCGCTCAGAGAAGGTACTGACAGGTGGAACGGGGGGTGTAGACGCCGTGGCCCGCGCGCCCGGTGAACTCCCGGTCGGTGATGACCATTTCGCCGCGCGACAGCACGGTCTCGACCCGTCCGGTGACGCGCTTGCCCTCGTACGCCGAGTAGTCGACGTTCATGTGGTGGGTCTCGACCGACATGATCTGCTCGGCGTGCGGGTCGTAGATGACGACGTCGGCGTCGGCGCCCGGCGCGATGGTGCCCTTCTTCGGGTACAGGCCGAACATCCGGGCCGGTGTGGCGCAGGCGATCTCGATCCAGCGGCGGCGGGAGATGTGCCCGTCGACGACGGCCTGGTGGAGCAGGTCCATGCGGTTCTCGACGCCGGGGAGGCCGTTGGGGATCTTCGAGAAGTCGCCGCGGCCGAGTTCCTTCTGGCCGGTGAAGCAGAACGGGCAGTGGTCCGTCGACACGACCTGGAGGTCGTTGGTACGCAGGCCCCGCCACAGGGCCGCCTGGTGCTCCTTGGGGCGGAGCGGCGTGCTGCACACGTACTTCGCACCCTCGAAGTCCGGTTCCGCGAGGTTGTCGGTCGACAGGAACAGGTACTGGGGGCAGGTCTCGCCGAAGACGTTCAGGCCCTCGTCGCGGGCGCGGGCGAGTTCGGCCACGGCCTCGGTCGCCGAGACGTGCACGACGTAGAGCGGGGCGCCCGCGACCTGGGCGAGCTTGATGGCGCGGTGGGTGGCCTCGGCCTCCAGCAGTGCCTTGCGCACCTCCCCGTGGAAGCGCGGGTCGGTCTCGCCGCGGGCCAGCGCCTGTTCGACGAGCACGTCGATCGCGATGCCGTTCTCGGCGTGCATCATGATCAGGCCGCCGTTCTCGGCGGAGCGCTGCATGGCGCGCAGGATCTGGCCGTCGTCGCTGTAGAAGACGCCCGGATAGGCCATGAACTGCTTGAAGGAGGTGACGCCCTCCTCGACCAGCAGGTCCATCTCCTTGAGCGTCTCCTGGTTCACGTCGGAGACGATCATGTGGAAGCCGTAGTCGATGGCGCAGTTGCCGTCCGCCTTGGCGTTCCACGCGTCGAGGCCCTCGCGCAGGGAGCGGCCGACGCTCTGGACGGCGAAGTCGATGATGGTGGTGGTGCCGCCCCAGGCGGCGGCCCGGGTGCCGGTCTCGAAGGTGTCGGAGGCGAAGGTGCCGCCGAAGGGCAGTTCCATGTGGGTGTGGGCGTCGACGCCGCCCGGGATCACGTACTTGCCGGTGGCGTCTATGGCGCGCTCGGCCGTCCACGACTCGGCCGCGGGCGTGCCCGACGCGGCGAGGGCGGCGATCCGGCCGTCCT
Source organism: Streptomyces sp. NBC_00328 (assembly GCF_036139655.1). Lineage (NCBI taxonomy): Bacteria > Bacillati > Actinomycetota > Actinomycetes > Kitasatosporales > Streptomycetaceae > Streptomyces > Streptomyces sp. NBC_00328. The sequence goes on along the minus strand of NZ_CP108013.1, from coordinate 7,749,820 downwards.
CGATCAGGACGTCGGCGTGGATCTCGTCGGACGCGGTGATGACGAGACCACCCCGGATGACGGTACGGCTCATGCTCCCTCTCCTTCCGGTCGGGCGTGCGCTGAGGGGCTTGTGAGGCTGTCAGGGGCTGAGGTCTGCACTGTTTCCTCGTGCGGAAGCTCATGGGGCGGTTCGCGGGGCGGCCCGTGCGGACCACCGCGCCGCGGGTCCGGCGGCCCGATGTCCGGACCCGCGGCGCGGGGCGGCACTAGGGCGCGGTCAGCGGCCCGTACGTGCCCGGGGCGCGGTCGCGGTAGAACTGCCACCGGTCGCGGACCTCGCGGAGTTTGGCCATGTCCAGGTCGCGGACGACGAGTTCGGTCTCCTTGTCGCTCGCCACCTCCCCGACGAACTGCGCTTCGGGGTCCACGAAGTACGAGGTCCCGTAGAAGTCGTTGTCGCCGTACTCCTCGACGCCCACCCGGTTGATCGCGCCCACGAAGTACTCGTTGGCGACCGCCGAGGCCGGCTGCTCCAGCTGCCACAGGTAGCCGGACAGGCCGCGTGAGGTGGCCGAGGGGTTGAAGACGATCTCGGCGCCCGCGAGTCCGAGAGCCCGCCAGCCTTCCGGGAAGTGCCGGTCGTAGCAGATGTAGACGCCGATCCGGCCCACGGCCGTGTCGAAGACGGGCCAGCCGGAGTTCCCGGGCCGGAAGTAGAACTTCTCCCAGAATCCCGGCACTTGGGGAATGTGGGTCTTGCGGTACTTGCCCAGGTAGGAGCCGTCGGCATCGATCACGGCCGCCGTGTTGTACAGGACGCCGGGCTGCTCCTCCTCGTACATCGGCAGCACGAGGACGAGGCCCAGTTCCTTCGCCAGCGCCTGGAAGCGCCGGACTATCGGGCCCTCGGGGATCTGCTCGGCGTACGCGTAGAACTCCTTGTCCTGCACCTGGCAGAAGTACGGTCCGTAGAACAGCTCCTGGAAGCACAGGACCTGTGCGCCCTGCGCGGCCGCGTCGCGGGCCGCCTGCTCGTGGACCTGGATCATCGATTCCTTGTCGCCGGTCCATGCGGTCTGGAAGACGGCGGCGCGGATCACTCTGCTCATCGGGACCTCCGGTCGCTCGGTGTGCGAGGAGACTAGAAAGCCCGGGCCCCTTCTTTGAGTTGCACCGTGTCACGTCCGAAGTGCTGTGCCGTTCCACGGTGTCACCTCCGCGTTCTCCCGTGTTTCAGCCGAGTGGTCCTGTGTTTCACCGCTGTTGCCCGCCCGATCCGCACCGCTGTCCCGGTCGGGTCCGGGTTCTCGAAGCTGTCGCCGCCGCTCGCGCCCTCACCGTTGCTGTGCGTCGTGCGCGAGCAGGGCGATGTGGACGGACGCGGCCTGTTCGAAGTCGTCGAGGTCGACGCCGAGGCGGGCCTGTATGGCCTCGAGACGGCGGTAGAGCGCGGGCCGGCTGACGTGGTGGAGCTGCGCCGTGCGCGACTTGTTGCGCCCGGTGGCGAGGTAGGTCCGCAGGACGGGCAGCAGCCGGGGATCCGCCTGCGGTCCGCACAACAGCCCGTCGAGTTCGCGTTCCGCGAAGGACTGGACGTGCGGATCGTCCCGGAGCAGCCGGACGAGACCGCGCAGATGCACGTCACGCAGCCGGACCAGCGCGGGCCGGTCCTGGTCGGCGGGTGTGCCGGCGGCGGCCTCGGCGACGTGCAGGGCTTCCCGCAGTCCGACGGGCACGTCGTCCCAGGCGGTACGAGCTCCGGCGGCGGACACGACCGCGGGGACCCCGGTCTCGTCCCGCAGCCGTACGGCGAAGTGTTCGGCCAGCGCCTCCGCGTCCTGGTCGCGCGGGAGGCTGAGCAGCACGGCGGTGGCCCCGTCGGACAGTTCGGCGACGAGGCCAAGCAGTCCCAGCAGCCTGAGCACACGGCCGAGTTGGGCCGGGTCGCCGTCGCGTACGACCAGCGGCACGAAGGTGCGGCGGTTCACGGGCAGTCCGGCGGCCCGCGCGCGCGGCAGGAGCTGGCGGGCCGGTACAACACCGCTCACCAGGTCGGTCAGCAGCCCCTGCGCGGACTCCTCCTCCCAGGAGTGGGCGGGGCCGCCGAGCATGCGGTGCAGGACCAGGGCCTCGGCGGCACGGTCGGCGAGCAGCCGTCCGGTCGCCGCGTCGCCCCGGTGGCCGCACAGCACCAGGCGGCCCCATCTCTCCCCCCGTCCGCCCAGTTCGGCGCGGATCCATCCGTCGCCCTCGATGCCGCCCGCCTGCCGGGCGATACGGTCCCAGTCGCGCAGGACGTCGTCGACGGCGGAGCGTTCACCGGCGGTGGCGAGGACCCGGTGGGCGAGGTTGGTGACGACGACGGGGCAGGCGGCGTGCACGGCGATCTCGTCGAGCATGCGCTGGAGCGGGGCGCCGGTGGTGATCAGCCCGGTCAGCGCGGTGCGTACGGACTCGGAGAGGCTCACGGCCGCGAACTTGTGCCGTACCAGCCGGGACTGGACCTCCTCCGTCAACTCGGCGAAGGGGAACGGGCGGTGGAGCACCACCATCGGCAGCCCGCAGCGTTCGGCGGCCCGGCGCATCACGTCCGGGGGCGCCGGGAAGGCCCGGCCGAGACCGAGGACGACGGCCGCGGCCTCGGCCCGGTGCAGCGAACGGATGTACTCGGCCTGGGCGTCGGGGTCACCCGCGAGCAGCACCCCGGTCGTGAGCACCATTTCGCCGCCGCGGAGCATGACGCCCACATCGGCGGCCTCGGCGACGTGCACCCAGCGGACGGACCGGTCGAGATGACCGGCGCCGGCCACCACCTCGGGCTCCCCGGCGAGGACCCGGTCCAGGGCGAGGACCTGGCGGACCGAAAGAGCGGGTTCCAGGGTGGTGGTCATGGCGGGGTTCCCCTTTGTCCGTGGCTCGGTTCGCCTCCGCAGCGCTGCGGGCGGCCTCGGGGACCCGACGCGTGCCCGGACCCCCGGATCCTCTCGCGCCCGGCCTTCGAGACCGCCGCCCCTTCGGTCCACCCGCCCTTGCTCATCCGTTACTGGGCCCGCCTCAGAGCGCGTTCCAGGATCGACGCGCCCTCCTCCGCCTCCGCGACGGTGAGGGAGAGCGGCGGGGCGATGCGCAGCACGCTGGTGTCGTGACCGCCGCCCTTGCCGATCAACAGGCCTTCCTCGCGGGCTGCTTCGAGTACCGCAGCGGCCCCTTCGGGGTTCGCGCGGTCGGTACCGGGCCGCACCAGTTCGATGCCGATCATCAGTCCGCGCCCGCGCACCTCGCGGACACCGCCGAACTGCGCGGCGACCGCGCGGAGCCGTTCGATCAGCAGGCCGCCGACGCGCCGGGCGTTGCCCTGGAGGTCGTGTTCGAGGAGGTAGGTGAGATTCGCGAGCCCCGCCGCCATCGTGACCGGTGAACCGCCGAAGGTCGAGATGGAGTTGGAGTCCAGGCAGTTCATGATCTCGGCGCGGGCGACGACCCCGCCGACGGACATGCCGTTGCCGATGCCCTTGGCGAAGGTGAGCATGTCGGGCGGGCCGGAGGCCGCGTGGGCCTGCCAGCCCCAGAAGTGCTCGCCGGTGCGGCCCCAGCCCGTCTGCACCTCGTCGGCGATCCAGAGGATGCCGTGCTCCTGGAGCACGTCGCGGAAGGCCGCGTACAGGCCGTCGGGCGGTGCGGTGAAGCCGCCGACGCCCTGGATCGGTTCGGCGATCAGGGCGGCGGGCGGGCGGACATGGCCGAGCAGGTCCCTGAGGTCCTCGACGCAGGCGTCGATGAACGCGGCGTCGTCGAGGTCGGCGTAGGGGCCGCGGGTGCGGACGCCGCCGTGCACGTACAGCGTCTGGAGCGGGGACAGGGAGGTGGGTGACCAGCCCTTGTTGCCGGTGATCCCGACCGCGCTGAACGACCGGCCGTGGTAGCTGTTGCGCATGGCGAGGATCTGGTTGCTCTGCCGGTAGGCGGTGGCGAGCAGCAGGGCCGTGTCGTTCGCCTCGGTCCCGGAGGTGGTGAAGAAGACACGGGCGTCCGGGATCCCGGACAACTGGGCGACGCGCTCGGCGAGTTCGACCATCGGCCGGTTGAGGTAGAGCGTCGAGGAGTGGATGATCCGGCCGGCCTGCTCGCTGACGGCCTTCGTCACCTCGGGCAGGGCGTGCGCGGTCATCGTGGTGAGGATGCCGCCGAAGAAGTCGAGGTACTTGTTGCCGTCGGCGTCCCAGACGTGGCGGCCCTCGCCGTGGGTGATCTCGATCGGGTCCTCGTAGTACAGGGCGAGCCACTCGGGCAGGACGGCCTGGTGGCGGGTGTACAGGTCGGTCATGGCTGCACCAGCCCTTCGTAGGCGTCGGGGCGCCGGTCGCGGTAGAACGCCCACTGCCGGCGTACTTCCTCGATGAGGCCGAAGTCCAGCTCGCGGACGATGAGTTCCTCGGCCTTGTCGCTCGCCCTCTCGCCGACGAACTGTCCCCGCGGGTCGACGAAGTACGAGGTTCCGTAGAAGTCGTTGTCGCCGTACTCCTCCTGCCCGACCCGGTTGATCGCGGCGATGAAGTACTCGTTGGCGACGGCCGCCGCGGGCTGCTCCAGCTGCCAGAGATGGGAGGACAGGCCCCGGGAGGTGGCGGAGGGGTTGTACACGAGCTGGGCGCCGTTCAGACCGAGCTGCCGCCAGCCTTCGGGGAAGTGCCGGTCGTAGCAGATGTAGACGCCGATGCGGCCGACAGCCGTGTCGAAGACGGGCCAGCCGAGGTTGCCGGGCTTGAAGTAGTACTTCTCCCAGAACCCCTTCACCTGCGGGATGTGGTGCTTGCGGTACTTGCCGAGGTAGGTGCCGTCGGAGTCGATCACGGCCGCGGTGTTGTAGTAGAACCCGGACTGCTCGACCTCGAACACGGGCACGACGATCACCATGCCGGTCTCGCGCGCGAGCTCCCGCATACGGGTGACGGTGGGCCCGTCGGGAACCGGCTCCGCCCAGCCGTAGTGCTCCGGCTCCTGGACCTGGCAGAAGTAGGGGGCGTTGAAGACTTCCTGGAACCCGATGACCTTGGCACCCTGCCGGGCCGCCTCGCGGGCGTGCTCCACATGTTTGGCGACCATGGATTCGGTGTCGCCGGTCCAGGTGGCCTGGACCAGGGCGGCACGTACGACGTTGCCCATGAGCTGCTCCTTCGACGGGACGTCAGAGAGCCTCTACGCCCGTAGACAAAGGCTGTAGAGGCTCGAAAGTAAGCCCCCCGGACAGCCTTGCCAAGACCATCGTCGTTAACCCGCCGAGTCGATCACGTTTCTGACCCTCACGGGTGAGTGACGTGGCCGGTGGAACCGGAGGTACGGCCGATCGGAGGACCGGGTGGAGGGCCGGTCGGAGTACCGGTCGGAAGGCCATGCGGGAGGCCATGCGGAGCGAGCCAGTCGGCCGAGTGGTGCGCCCTTGGCGCGCCTGCGGGACGGGGGTGAGGACGTGACGGCCTCCGCCCCGGACGGGCGTGACGGCCGCCGCTCCGGAGCGGCGGCCGTCACGCCGTGAAGCCGGCCACGCGCAGGGCGTGGACCAGGTCCCATTGGCATTCGTCGGACACGCCCCGGGCCGCCCGCAGGAGGAGCGGTACGAGGCGCTGCGGGTCCGTCTCTGCGCTGCGGGCGGCCTCCTCCGGGGTGCGTACGCGGACGTACGCGTCGAGGAGAGCACTGATCTCGCGGCCGCGGCCCTCGTCGGCGAGGCCGAGGACGGCGGCCCCGATCTCCGGCGCGGGCCGGGTGACGCCCTGGCGCAGCATCTGCCTGCCGTCGGCGGTGCGGTCGGCGGCGGTGAGCGCGTCGGCGGCGGCGACCAGCCGGTCGGCGGGCAGCGAGGCCGCCTCCCAGAGCAGGGTGGCCCAGTCCGCGTCGAGGCCGGCGCGGTGCAGTTCGGCGGCGAGCAGGGGGAAGCGTGCGGGAGGCCAGTACGCCGCTTCGACGAGCACGGCGTGCGCCTCGCCACTGCGGCCTTCGCTCCGCAGCCGCGTGAGCGTCGCGACGGCCTCGGCGGTGAGCCGCCACGCGTCCTCGTCCGGCGCCTCCGCCCCGGCCGCCGTCCCGGTGCCCGCCCCCGAACGCGGGGGCGCGGACTCCTCGGCGGCTCCCGCGAAACGCGCGCCGCGGGGCGTACGCCCGCTCTGCGCGGGCGGGGCGGGCAGCACGGGACCCGACTCCGGCACCACCACGGGCGCGTCCGGCTCCGCCATCCCGGCGAAGCGCGCGCCCCCTCTGCGGCGACGCTTGGAGCGCTTCACCGGATACTCGTCAGCGCCGGGCGGGGTCCTGTCATGCGTCGGAGCGGGCACGGCCACCCGGTCGTGGGCCCGCTGACCGCTTGACGGGGGCTCTGCCGCTGGGGACCCGGGCTGCGCGTCGTATCCGAGCGAGTGGTCCGCCGGGGACAGGGGCTGCACATGGTGACCCGGCACGTGGCCGGTGGGCCGGGGCCCGGGCTCGGCGTCGTACCCCGGCGAGTGGTCCGCGGCCGGGGGCCGAGGCTGGGCGTCGCGGCCCTGCGCGTAGTCCGTCGGCGGGGACAGGGGCCGCGCGTCGTGGCCCGGCATGTGCGCCGCGGGCCGGAACCGGGGCTGCCCGTCGTGGGCCGGTGCGTGGTTCGTCACGCGGTTCGTCAGCGGGGACGCGGGTTCCGGCGCGCCGCCCGGCGCGCCCGTCTCCCGGCCGGGCCGGACACCTCCCGCTCCGGACGGATCCCCCGCGGGCGGGTCCCCGTCGAACCGGCTGCCTCCCGCCGGATGCCATTCGGGCAGGTACCCCTCCGACGGGTCCGCGCGGGTCTGCGGCTGCGGCGTCCACACGCCGCCCCCTGCGGCCGGAGCCGGGAAGCCCGGCGTGCTCCGCGCACGGGCCCGCAGGGCGTGGCGGTCGACGTTGTCCATGCGGTGGCGCAGTTCGGCGCAGCGGGCGGTGGCCCGTTCGTGATCGTCCTGAGCCCAGGCGAGGTCCAGGCGGATCGCCTCGGCCTCCCCCCGGGAAACGGCCGAGGGGAGCCGTCCGCTCAGTTCGGCCTGGCGTTCGGCGGCGTAGCGCTGTTCGCGGAGCATGACGTCCAGGCGGTCGCCGAGGGCCCCCCGGGCGCCCGGACGGACGTCGTACGCGGCCAGCGAGGCCTCGTACAGCGCGTGGGCCCGTGCCGTCTCCTGGGCGGCGGCACGCTCGCCGTACTGTGCGAGGACGTCCTGGAGGAGCGCCTCGACGACATCCCAGGGCGGCACCTCCCGGCCTTCGAGGCACGCTCGCATGCCGTCGGGGTCGCGTTGCCAGAAGACTCCGCACCAGCCGCCGCTCCGGTCGAGCCGCTCCACAAGCCCGTTCAGATACCGCGCGAACTCCAGTACCTGTTCCGGGAGTTGTCCTACAGTCATCACTCAACTCCCCGCCCGACGTGAGCACTTCGACCCGACAGCGAACACCAGTCGTGTTACGGATCGACTACGGGGAGTTTTCGGCGGGAACGCAGAGCTTTCCGCGAGGGGCGCACGGGAGTGCCCGGCATACGCACGGGCGCGCCCCGGACGGGCAGATGGACGGGCAGATCGAGGAGCAGATCGACGGGCAACCGGACGAGCATCCGGGCGAACCCAAGGCCGAGATCCCCGGGCCTCTCCCCCGGCCCGCCCGGGCTCGTACGCACGGAGCGCACCGGAGGAGGATCCGCCACGCGCTCCGAAGCACCCCCAAGGACCGGCCACCAGCGCTCCGCAACGCGCCCGAGGACAGTCGTCCGGAACGCGCCCGAGGACCGCACACCGGCGCTCCGGAACGCTCCGGACGACGGTCCACGCACGTCCTACCGGGCCAGCCCCCCGACCGCCCGCCCGGCCACAGGCCGAAACGGCGGACCTCGGCGCGCTCGTGGACCTCGTGATCACCGCACGGTCGCCCAGGACCGAGGCGATCAAGACGGCCGGTTCGCCCACGAGCAGCATCGGATGGGCGGCGAGGATCTTGACGACCGGGTCCTCGTCCACCGGCGCGGACCCGCCGTCCAGCGCCAGGTGTTCGATGGAGCTCGTGGGTGTCGAATCCAACCGGTCCCGCCCACCCGGGACTGGCTGCCGGCGCACGCCAGGCCTGAGCACGGGCGGTGGGCGGCAGCCGATAGGGTCGGGCGCCATGACCGACTGGACCGGGGTACGCGAGCGGGTTCTGGCGCTGGCCGCAGTCCCGGGCAGCGACAAGGTGTTCGGGGCGATGGGGCACGGCTTTGCACTCGATGTACCTCTGACGGCGGCCGAGGTAGCCGATCTCGAGGCGTGGTTGGGTGTTGAGCTGCCCGAGGACTATCGCTCGTTCCTGCTGCACGTCGGAGCTGGCGGGGCCGGCCCGGCTTACGGCGTTTTTCCGGTGCGGCGCGAGGGTTCCGGCGGTTGGCACTGGATTGGAGATGCCCCTGAGGAGGTCGAGCCGGGCGTGGTTGCCGAGGTGTTTCCGGGAGGGGCGGATCCGGAGACAACGGCAGGGATCCTGGCCGAGCAGCCGTTCAGGGAGGAGTTCGACGACCTCGCCGATCTCGAAGCAGCCTTTGAGGCGTGGGAGGAGCGTCTGGCAGATGTGCAGTACGACCCGCGCTTCACTGCCGGGGCGCTTTGCCTGTGTGATGAGGGCTGCGGGCTGACGGCCTGGCTGGTTGTCACGGGCTCGGAGTGCGGCCGAATGTGGCGTGACCCGCGCTCCGACGGCAAGGATCTGCATCCGGTACGTGACGCCGACGGGTCTCTGTCGGACTTCGCTGGTTGGTACCTCGGGTGGCTCACGGCCGCCGAGGCCGCCTGCGGCCTGGACCCCGCCAACCCGACCTCACGCCTGAGCTGCGAAAACCCGCCGAACAAGTTCGGTACGACAACGACTTCTCAGACCTCGGACCTCAGTACAGCTCAGGCAAGAAGGGTGGTGTGACCGGCTCTCGGGGTGCTCATACCGGTCGTTCGAGCCGTCCAAAGGATCCGCAGTTCATCGAGAAGGTCCGCGACGTCGCCGGATGTATCCGGACCCGCCCGAGCGGGCCCTCGTCCTCCGCGTGGACGAGAAGTCGCAGATCCGGGCGCTGGATCGGTCGGCACCTGTGCTGCCGAGGATGCCCGAGCGCCGCACCCACGACTACGGTCAACCCGACGCCAGCTGTTCCGCAATCTCCTTGATCCAACCGGCGGTCTTCGCCGGGTCGTTGAGGGTGTCCGCCCACGTTTCCGGTTCCAGCTTGTGGTTGGTGGGGCCTGATTTGAGAGCGATGAGAAGGGCCCTTGCGGATTCCCTCATCTCGGCCGTCGTGCTGCCGCTGCCCCGGATGTCGGGACCCGCCGCCAAGGCGTAGATCTCGCGCGCCATGGCCTGGCGTTCGCCCTTCGACACCTTCTGCCAGAACTTCAGGGCATGCTTCAGCGAATCATTGCGGGACGCGGCCTCCGCCGGGGTCTCGCCCTCCGGTGCCCAGTGCTCAGGGTGGCGGGCCTCTTCGTAGCGCTTCGTGGCGGCGCGGAGCGCCTTGTACAGGGTGACGCCGAGGACGAGGCCGGCCCCGGCCCCGGCGAGGCCCCATCCGACCGGGTTGCTCGCCAGCCCGGCTGTTCCCGCCGCGACCGCCGTCACGACGCCGGCCGCGGCCTTGGTGGATTCGCCCAACGCGCCACCGACCGTCTCCTTGCCGATCTTGGTGAGCTGCTTCTTCTTCGCGTACTCCTGCACCGTGTTCAGCTTTTCCACGTCTCTCTCTGCGCGCTGGAGGCTCTCGGCGGCGTCACGGGCTTCACCCATCGCCTCCCAGGCGGCGTCGATGGCCTCGGAAACGAGCTCCAGCCGCCCCTCGCCTTCGTGGTCCCAGTAGGCATCCAGCGCGACGTACGCCTCCGCCGCGGCCCAGTCGGCCTGCTCCCGCGACTCGTTCAGCCGGGCCAGTGACCCCGCGTGGACGAGGTGGGGATCTCCGAGCTCCTTCACCTTCTTGTACTTGCGGGCCGCTCCCCCGACGCGGAAGGCTGCCCGTATTCCCTTGATCGCACCGACGGAAGCGCTGGCGATACCGCTCGCCTCGGACGCCACCGCGGCGTCCGCCGCCTTCTGGATCTTGGTCACCTCCTTGGCGATTCCGGCGCTGTAGCTTGCCGAACCGGCGGCTCCGATGACCGTGTCGGTCCCCTTGGTCTTGGCCTTCTTCTTCGCCGCGTGGTGACCGGCCCCGGTCTCGTGCTTCTTGGCGTCCTGCATGTTCTTGTACGCGTCCATGCCATTGACCACGGTGCCGGCGACCTCCGTGAGGAGGTTCCCCGACGCGGCGGAGGTCCCCGAGGCGGCGGCGGAGTGCTTGAGACCCTCGTTGGCCGTGGCGGCGGCCTGCTGGGTGAAGCCCGCGTTGGTGGGAGTCTGGACACCCTTGATGAAGGTGTCGATGGGCTCGAGATTCTTCTTGAACCTGTCCAGGAGCCCGGCGATCTGGTCGCGATAGTTCTTCTTCGCTCCGGCGGACGCGCCGCCGGACTCCGGCGCCTTCCCCTTCCCCTTGTCCGCGCCCCTGGCACGCTGCACCGCCGCGGTCGTGGCCCGGTTGCCGGCGCCGGACTGCATCTGGAGGAAGGCGTGGTCCGCCGAGTTTCCTGACGGACTCCCTCCCCGACGCTGCCGGGCCGACGTCAGGACGGCCGGGGACTGCCGTGTCGGGGTGCGGTGGACCGGGGTGCTCATGGACGTTACCTCTCCTGCTGCCGGAACCAGGCCAGGCGAAGATAGCCAGGCGCGGCCAACAGACGGAGTGCAACGGGGAAATTCTTCGGGGCTGCCGTGAAGCACGTTGCGGGAGAACCGGTCTCGCGGGAGTGACGGCGCCGGGTGCCCCATGTTCCAAGATCGGTTGCGATACGGCTTCTCAGGCCGCCGGAATCAGCGCGCACCGCACGACGATCTCGTCCATCGAGAGCCCGAGGGCCCGCGCCAGCGCGGCGACCGTGAAGAAGGCCGGGGTGGGCGCGCGCCCGGTCTCGATCTTGCGCAGGGTCTCCGCGGAGATTCCCGCCACCCCCGCGATCTCCGCCATGCTGCGGCCGGCGCGGGCTTCGCGCAGCAGCCGCCCGAGCCGCTCGCCGCGTTCGTGCTCTTCTGGGGTCAGTGGGGTTCGCACCATGACACCATTCTAATACCGGTATAGTAATTGGCATGGTGGAACTGAAGACCGACACATCGATCGACGAGATGTACGCGGCCGGCCAGGTCGTGGGCAGGGCACTCACCGCGGTGCGCGAGGCCGCCGACGTGGGCGTCTCCCTGCTGGAGCTGGACGAGGTGGCGCATCAGGTCCTGCGCGACGCGGGCGCGACGTCGCCCTTCCTCGGCTATCGCCCCTCCTTCGCGCCCACGCCCTTCCCCGCGGTCGTCTGCGCCTCCGTGAACGAGGCGATCGTGCACGGCATCCCGACGGGCTACCGGCTGCGCGACGGAGACCTGGTCTCCATCGACTTCGGCGCCGAACTGGGCGGCTGGGTGGGCGACTCGGCGATCAGCTTCATCGTGGGCAAGCCGCGCGCCGCCGACGCCCGGCTCGTGGAGACCGCGGAGCGGGCCCTGGCCGCGGGGATCGAGGCGGCCGTCGTGGGCAACCGCATCGGGGACATCGCGCACGCCATCGGCACGGTGTGCCGGGCGGCCGGGTACGGGATCCCGGACGGGTTCGGCGGCCACGGCATCGGGCGCCGGATGCACGAGGACCCGGGCGTCCCGAACGAGGGCCGCCCGGGACGCGGGCTGCCGCTGCGGCACGGCATGGTCCTCGCCATCGAACCGATGCTCATCGGCGGCGGCACGGACGATTACCACGCGGCCCCCGACGGCTGGACACTGCGCACGAACGACGGCTCCCGCGCGGCACACGCGGAGCACACCGTGGCCATCACGGATTCGGGTCCGCGCATCCTGACGGCGCGCTGACCGCTCGGGCCCCGCCGGCCGCGGGGCAGGGGACGGTTCCTGCCCCGCGGCACGAGTGCCGCGTACCGACGCCGGACCCAGGGTTCAGGACCGCCGAGGCCTGGCGGCCGGACTCCGGGACGCGGGCCACGCGGACCCTGGCCGCACGGACCCTAGGACGCGGGCCGCACGACCATGGCCGAGCCTCCGCCCCGTCGGACCTTCTCCGCCGCGGCCAGCCACGTGCCGTTCGCGAGTCGCTGGACGCCCGTGGCCGCGCCGATCTCCGGGTTGACCTTGAAGGAGTGGCCGATGGCTTCGAGCCCGGCCCTCGACGGACTGTCGTACAGGCCCGGTTCGAGCTCGGTCTGGGCGGCGTTGCGCTGGCTGGCGCGCGGCGCGGCGATCGCGTCGGCCAGCGGGAGTCCGCGGTCGACGAACTCGGTCAGCGTCTGGAGCACGGTCGTGATGATGCTCGCGCCCCCGGGTGAACCGAGCGCCACGACAGGCCTGTTGTGCCGGTCGAGGACGATGGTCGGCGAGATCGACGAGCGCGGCCGCTTGCCGGGACCGGGCAGATTGGGGTCGTGCACGGCCGGGTTGGCCGGTGCGAAGGAGAAGTCCGTCAGCTCGTTGTTGAGGAGGAAGCCGCGTCCCGGGACGGTGATCCCGCTGCCGCCGGTCTGTTCGATGGTCAGGGTGTAGGCGACGACGTTGCCCCACTTGTCGGCCACCGTCAGATGGGTCGTGTTCTCGCCCTCGTACGTCGTCGGGGCGGCCGTACCGGCACTGCCGCAGGCGGCGGGACCGCTCGGGTCGCCCGGCGCGAGCGGGCTCGACAGCACCGCGTCGTCCTTGATGAGGCAGGCCCGGCCGTCCGCGTACTTCTGCGAGAGAAGCCCCTTCGCCGGTACGTCCTCGAACGCCGGGTCGCCCACCCAGCGGCCCCGGTCGGCGAAGGCGATCCTGCTCGCCTCGATGTAGTGGTGCAGGTACTGCGTCTCGCTCGCCTTCGAAAGGTCCGTCCCCTCCAGGATGTTGAGCGCCTCGCCGACGGTGGTGCCGCCGGAGGAGGAGGGAGCGATCGAGTAGACGTTCAGACCGCGGTACGAAGTCCTGGTGGGCGCCTGGCGCTTCGCCCCGTAGGCCGCGAGGTCCCTCAGCGACAGCTTGCCGGGCCGGGCGTCGTAGCCGGACGCCGGGTCCACGGGCGGCTTGTTCACGGTGCCGACGATCTCCCGGCCGAGGTCGCCGGTGTAGAGCTCACGTGTGCCCTTCCTGCCCAACTCCTCGTACGTGCGGGCCAGATCGGGGTTCTTGAAGGTCGATCCGAGGACCGGCAGCGAGCCGCCGGGCAGGAAGAGCCTCGCCGTGTCGGGGAAGTTCGCGAAGCGGGCCCGGTTCGACTCGGTCTGCGCGCGGAAGGTCGAGTCGACGGTGAACCCGGAGCGGGCGATGCGCTCGGCCGGCTCCAGGACGCTGCCCAGGCGCCTGCTGCCCCATGAGTCCAGAGCCGTCTGCCAGGTGGCGGGCGTGCCCGGTGTGCCCACGCTCAGCCCGCTGGTGACGGCGTCCGCGAAGGCGAGCGGCTTGCCGTTCTCCAGGAACAGCCCGGAGTCGGCGGTCAGGGGTGCCGTCTCGCGTCCGTCGATCGTGTGCACCGTACGGGACTTGGCGTCGTAGTAGACGAAGTAGCCGCCTCCGCCGATGCCGGACGAGTAGGGCTCGGTGACGCCGAGGGCCGCCGCCGTGGCGACGGCCGCGTCGACGGCGTTGCCGCCCTTCTTCAGCACCTCGATGCCCGCGGCCGAGGCGTCGGCGTCCACACTCGCCACGGCACCTCCGTACCCGACCGCGACGGGCACCTTCGCGACGGGCGTCCGCGCGGCCTTGCCCGCCGCCGGTGCTCCGGGCGGCGCCGCCGCACCCACTAATACCGTCGCGGCGGAAACCGCCAGGACCGTCAGATTCCGTACAAGAGGGCGTCGCATCAATACCTCCAGTCAACAGCCGTCCGCGCAGCGTAACTTCACCACGGTGACCGCGTCAGGCCCCCTCGAACACGATTCCGTGGGCCCGCTAGCATGCGCGCACATGAATGACGACGTGCGCAACATCGTCCTCGGCCTCCTGGCCGCAGGCATCAGTGCCTCGCTCGGCTGGCTCGCCCGCACCTACCTGTGGAAGCGCAAGCTCCGCCGCAAGCAGGCGTTCTTCGGGCTGCCCGACAACTCCGAGTCGCTGCTCGTGGTGAACCGCGAGGCGGGCGGTCCCGAGCTCACGGTGGTGCGTCACGACGTGTTCGCGCTTCTCGAACTGTCCGCCCTGATCAAGGACTGTGGCGCGCACGCCCAGGTGATCGCGCACGACGCGACCCAGCAGGGCTTCGGCGAACGCACGGAGTTCTGCGTGGGCGGACCGGCGTCGAACCGGCGCATGGCCGCGCATCTGCAGTCCCTGCTGCCCGGCGTACAGGTCAACGTGGACTCCGGACGGGGGCCCGACCGGGGCGCCTTCCAGATCGGCAGCGAGCGCTACCGCCTGGAGTCGGGCCAGGCCGAGTACGTCATCCTCGCCCGGCTGACCGCGGGCCAGAGCCGTGACGTGAGACCGGTCTTCCTCTTCTGCGGCCAGCGCGCGATCACCAACCAGGCCGCGAGCCGCTATCTCGCCCGCAACCACGCACGCCTCGCCCGCAAGCACGGCGGCAACAGCTTCGTCCTGCTCCTGAAGGTCGTGAACTCCCAGGCGTACGGCCCCGATGTCGTCGAGGTCGTCGCGGACGTCACCCGTGCCGCCCAGGCCCCGCTGCCGACCCCGCCGGCCCTGGACCCGGCGCCGGACCCGGCATCCGACCCCGGGCAGGACGGGGAGGCCTCGCCGAAGCCGGCCACGCCTCGGGCACGCCGGCGTACGTGACGCCCGGTCCGCCGCCGCGACCGAGACGTGGGCGCTTTCCGGCCGTTCACGGCGGCCCGCTCCGGCGAGGTTTGAACGGATGGAAATGAACACTTCAACAATCGTTACTCGCACGTAACTTACCGACGGGTTACTTCGAGTAAGCCGTCGCGGTTACCGTCGGGTCACCTTGCACTGACCAAGTGAGGAGTGACCCGTTGGGAAACGGTCGCAACCCCCTGCGCATTTCCGCCGTCGGCGCCGTCTCGGCGACGCTGATCGCCGCCGCGGGCCTGGGCCTGGCACCCGCCGCCCAGGCCGCCGACAGCTCGGGCGGTGTCCGCTTCGTCGACATCTCCGGCGACGGCGGTACCACCCTCAAGGCCAACGTCGTCACCCCCGCGGGAGCGGACGGCACCCGCACCTATCCGCTCATCGTGCTGCCCACGAGCTGGGGCCTGCCGCAGGTCGAGTACCTCGCACAGGCCCAGAAGCTGGCGAACTCCGGCTATGTGGTCGTCAGTTACAACGTCCGCGGCTTCTGGCAGTCGGGCGGCGAGATCGACGTCGCCGGCCCCCGTGACACCGCCGACGTGTCCAAGGTGATCGACTGGGCTCTCGCCAACACGCCGGCCGACGCGAGGAAGGTGGGCGTGGCGGGCGTCTCGTACGGCGCCGGGATCAGCCTGCTGGCCGCCGCGCACGACAAGCGCATCAAGGCGGTCGCCGCCCTGAGCGGCTGGGCCGATCTGACCACGTCGATCTACTCCGGCCGCACCGAACACGTCCAGGCGGCCGCGCTGCTGGACGGCGTCGGGCACATCACGGGCCACCCCAGCGCCGAGACCCAGCAGGTGTTCAAGGACTTCTTCGCCTCGAATCTGTCGAAGGAGCAGGACCTGATCGACTGGGGGAAGAAACGTTCCCCCGAGACGTACGCCGCCCAGCTCGACAAGAACGGCCCCGCCGTCTTCATGGCCAACACCTGGGGCGACACGATCTTCTCGGCCAACCAGTACGCCAAGTTCTACGAGCAACTGGCCGGGCCCAAGCGGCTGGAGTTCCGCCCCGGCGACCACGCCACCGCCGAGATGACCGGCCTGTTCGGGCTTCCCAACGACGTGTGGACCGACACCGGCCGCTGGTTCGACCACTATCTGGCGGGCAAGGACAACGGCATCGACCGCGAACAGCCGGTGCAGCTCAAGTCCCGTTCCACGGGCGGCTACGAGGGCTACCCGGACTGGAAGTCGGTGGGCGCGGCCTCGCGGAAGATCGCCCTGGAGGGCACCACCAGGATCCACACGAACGTCGACTCGGGCGCGGACGGAGGGGTCATCTTCCTGTCCAGCATCCTCGACCAGCTCACCCGGATCCCGCCGATGGCCTCGATCCCGCTGCTGCCCCGCTACTGGACCGCGGTGTGGCAGTCGGGGAAGTCCACGGGCATCCAGCGCGTGCGAGGCACCGTCAAACTCCACACCACGGTCACCGGCACCAAGGAGAGCGGCACGTTCATCGCCTATCTCTACGACGTGGGCCCGCTCGGCATCGGCAAGCTGGTCAGCAACGCGCCGTACACCTTCCACGGGCGGACGCCCGGCGAGCCGTTCGGCGTGGACCTGGACCTGTTCTCGACGGCCTACGACGTCCCGGCCGGACATCGTCTCGCCGTGGTCGTCGACACGGTCGACCCGCTGTACATCGAGCACAACCCGTCCGGCGCGCAGCTGACCTTCTCCTCGCCGGAGCACGACCCGTCCTTCGTGTCGGTACCCCTGCGCGAGCAGTGATCTCCGGCTGGCGCCGGCCGGGCCTGGCCCTGTGAGCTGCTGCTCCCCTACCGTGTCGGGGCTGTGGGGGGTACCCCACCCGGCAGCAGCGTCCCTGGTTCGGCCGGAGCCACGTCCACGGCCTCGGTCTCGGGACTGCGCCGCTCCCGCCCGTACGCCCGTGGGGCGGACCAGGAGAGCGGCACACACATCCCGATGCGGATCGGCGGGCTCGCCGTCACCACGGGGATGAACGGCAAATCGTAGTCGAGGATCGCCGCGATCAGCCTCCCGGGCCCGAGGAAGTCCTCGCGGGCGCGGAGCGCGGTCCTCTGCCGCGTGCCCGCACCGGCGGGATCGCCGCCGGTGCGGGCATCGGCGGCAACTCCCGCACGGTGGCGCCCGGCGCGTCTCCCCCGGACGGCACGTGATCGCCGCACGGCCGGGCCGCCTTGCCTCCGGCGGAGAGGCGCACGGGCTCGCGCACCTACCGACGGGTTGGCGGGCTCGGGTGCGGATTCCTTCGCGTCATGAGGAAGTTGAGGGCCTTTCCGACGGGCAGTTCGAGGCCGGATGAAGAACGGATCACGACACCGCGGGCGGTCACCGGAACGCTCCGCCGGGCCCTCGGGTCAGGCTTCCGTGGCCTCGGCGTACATCTGGGACAGCTCGGGAACGCCCTGTACGGCCCAGTCGAGGCCGGCCTCGACGACCGGGATCTCACGGCCCGAGGGGAGCCGGACGGCCGGACTGCCGCCGGGCCAGACGTGCCAGGAGGCGCCCGGCACCGTGCGCACCACGACGGTGCCGAGATAGAGGCCGGCGTCGTTCCCGAGCCAGGGCAGCGCCTCGGGGTCGTCGCGCCACAGCGGCAGAAGCTGGTCCAGGGCCACCAACGAGTCCGGCGTGTCGTCGAGTTCGAGGCCGACGGCCGCGGCCTGGGAACGGAGCAGTTCGCACTCCGAGAACAGCTCGGCCACACCCACCGGGTCGTCCTCGAAAGCCCTGGCGAGGGGACGGTCCCGCCGCACCGGCTGCCGTTTGAGCAGCTTGTCCAAGAAGGGGATGTTCATGACCGGCCTCTCCGTGGGGTGCGATCGTCGAAGCTCCGTGTTCCCGGTATGTGAACAAAATGTAGCTCGCGGCATTTCATCACGGAATCAGGCAAATCATGACGCCCTGAGGAACACGCCTCGGGTCTCCAGCGGTTTCCCGAGTCGTCCATGGAGAAGGATGCCCGCAATGGCGAGCCTGGATGCCTGTGCCCGCCGCCCGGCCGTCGCCCCGCCGGGACGCTCCCCTAGACGTCCAGGTCCACCACGACCGGCGCGTGGTCCGAGGCGCCCTTGCCCTTGCGCTCCTCGCGGTCGACGTAGGCGTCCTTGACCGCCGTCGAGAACGCCTCGTTGCCGTAGACGAGGTCGATGCGCATGCCGCGGTTCTTCGGGAAGCAGAGCTGGCGGTAGTCCCAGTACGTGTACGGGTGTTCGTACTTGAGGGGGCGCGGGACCACGTCCGTCAGGCCCTCCTCGCGCAGGGCGGCCAGTGCGGCACGCTCGGCCGGGGTGACATGGGTCAGGCCCTCGAACGCGGCCACGTCGTAGACGTCGTCGTCCGTGGGCGCCACGTTGTAGTCGCCCAGCACCGCGAACGGGCGGCCGCCCGCCGCGTCGCCCGCCACCGCCGCTCCCAGTGCCTCGAACCACTGGAGCTTGTACGCGTAGTGAGCGTGGTCCACCTCGCGGCCGTTCGGTACGTACACCGACCAGACGCGGACCGGGCCGCAGGTCGCGGAGACGGCCCGGGGTTCCTCCACGCCCTCGTACACGGGACCGCCGGGCAGGCCCCTGACCACGTCCTCCAGGCCGACTCGGGAGATCACCGCCACGCCGTTCCACCGTCCCGTGGCGTGCACGGCCGCCTCGTATCCCAGCTCACGCAGCTGTTCGGCCGGGAACTGCTCGGCGGCGACCTTGGCCTCCTGGAGGCACAGCACGTCCGTGCCGCTGCTCTCCAGCCAGGCCAGCAGCCTCGGGAGACGGGCGGTGATCGAGTTCACGTTCCAGGTGGCGATGCGCATGCCTCACAACCTACCGGGCGGGTACGACAACGGGTCCGCCGAAGACACTCCGTGCCGTCCGTTCACCACCGGGACAGCGGGGAGCGGCACGAAGCGGCACGGGTTCGGGCGCTGCCCGGTTCGGGCGCTGCCGGATCAGACCTCCGCGGACGCTCCCGGCGTGAGCCGCAGATGCTCGGAGCCGCCGAGGGCGCCGATCTGGCGGTCGTAGATCGGTCGGGCCAGGTCCGTGAGCAGGGCGTCGTGGATGTCGTACGCGCGCTGCGGCTTGACCTCGCGGACGTACTCGATGACCTCGGAGATCTTGTTCCACGGGGCCATCACGGGGAGCATCAGCGTCTCGACCGGCCGGTCGGGGACGGTCAGGGCGTCCCCGGGGTGGAAGACGCGGCCGCCGTCGACGAGATAGCCGACGTTGGTGATGCGCGGGATGTCCGGGTGGATCACGGCGTGCAGTTCGCCGTGCACCTGGACGTCGAAACCGGCGGCGGTGAAGGTGTCGCCGTGACCGACGGTGTGCACCCGGCCGGGGAAGGCGGCGGAGACCTTCTCCGCCACCGACCGCAGCGTCCAGATCTCGGCCGCCGGGTCGGCCTCCATGGCCGCGCGGAGCCGCTCCTCGTCGAAGTGGTCGGGGTGCTCGTGCGTGACGAGGAGGACGTCCGCGCCCAGAGCGGCGTCCTCCTCGCTGAAACCCCCGGGATCGATGACGAGCGTCCGCCCGTCCTTCTCGAGACGGACGCAGGCGTGCGACTTCTTCGTGAGCTTCATGAGTCCATCCTGCCCCCGCACAAGCTCGGGGGCTCAGCCCTGTGGACGACTCCGCCGGCTCACTCCTGGGGGGTCGTCTCCTCATGGATGATCTTCTGGGCCACCCGGAAGGCGCTGTTCGCCGCCGGCACACCGCAGTAGACGGCCGCCTGGAGCAGCACCTCCTTGATCTCCACCGGGGTGAGACCGTTGCGCAGGGCGGCGCGGGTGTGGACGGCCAGCTCGTCGAGATGGCCGCCCGCGACCAGGGCGGTCAGCGTCACGCAGCTGCGCGAACGCCGGTCGAGTCCGGGCCGGTCCCAGATCTCGCCCCACGCGTACCGGGTGACGAACTCCTGGAAGTCCCCGGAGAACTCGTCCGCCGAGGCCAGCGCCCCGTCCACGTGCGCGTCCCCCAGCACCTCGCGGCGGACCTTGATCCCGACGTCGTAGGGATCCTGCCACCCCATGGGCTCGGGCTCGACGGGGGCCGGGGCGATCTCGGCGAAGGGCCCGACCGGTGGCGGGGCCGCCTGCACGGGGTACGCCGGCGCGGCCGGGACCGCCATCTGCCCGGTGGACGACTCGAAGGCGGGCAGCCAGGCGCTGGAGAAGTGCCGTACGAGCAGATCCGTGACGGCGGCGGGCTGCTCCACGGGAACCAGGTGCGAGGCACCGGGGACGACCGCCAGGCGGGCGTCCGGTATTCCGGCGACCAGCGTGCGCGCCTCCGCCGGGCCGGTGACCTGGTCGTCGGAGCCGGCCAGGACGAGGGTGGGAACACCCACCATGCCCAGTTCGCCCCGCACGTCGAAGGCGGCGAGCGCCTCACAGGCCGCGATGTAGCAGCCGGGGTCGGTGGTACGCACCATCTGCACGGCCCACTCGGTGATCGCGGGCTGGGCCGCCGCGAAACCGCTGGTGAACCAGCGTTCGGGCGCGGTGCGGGCGATCGGGTCCAGGCCGTTCGACCTCACGACCACCCCACGCTGACGGAACTCGTCGGCCGTACCGAAACGGGGCGAGGCCGCGATCAGCGCGAGGGAGGCCACGCGCTCGGGGCGGCGCAGCGCCAGTTCGAGCCCGATGGCCCCGCCGAACGCGCAGCCCGCGTACCCGAAATGCTGGATGCCGAGCCGGTCGAGCGTGGCCAGCAGCCGCCCGGCGAGCTCGGCCACCGATCCGGCCGGATACGCGGGCGCTCCGCCGTGTCCCGGCAGGTCGAACCGGAAGATCCGCCAGCTCTTCGCGAGCTCCGGGACCTGCCTGTCCCACATGTGCCAGGTGGTGCCGAGCGAGGGTCCGAGTATGAGGACCGGAGCGTCTTCCGGGCCGTCGAGGCGGTACTGGAGGGCAGGGGTCTTCGTCTCACTCACCGCCCCACGCTAGCTTCCGGGCCCGTTCGGACGGAAATGGGGGCCGCTCGTCCACGGTGCCCCCACCAGGCCGCCACATGTGCACACACCATGGCAGGACCTCCGTCGATGGGCCCGCCGGACCGGAAAGAAGCCGGAAAGGGGCTGGACCGGACCGAACCGGATCACGAAGGAACGAATCGGCTTCGGAAAAGAACAGCCGGGGACTGCTGGCAAACGGCTGACAACGGCTGGGAACGGACCGTCCAGGACCGGCTCGGCGCGCACGGAAACGACTCGGGGCGCACCTGTGCCCGTGGCGGTGTCCGGGGCCCGGCGGCCGTGCCGGGGCCACTGCGGGCCGGTGTCCGGGCCGACCGCCGGTCCGGGGAGTCTCGTGCGGTCAGAGCTCGCCCGGTGCGCCGAGGCCCGTCAGGGCGCCGACCGGGTCGAGGTCCGGGGTGCCGCGGGGCCACCAGTCGTCATGGCCCGGCTCGGACTCGTAGGCGTACCACAGGCCGTTGCGGCCGAGGCGGAGCTGGGCGTGGCCGCGCGGGTGGGTGAGGTGGTTGCGCCAGGGGCGGAAGGCCGGGAAGTCGGCGGCCATCAGCAGCGGCCGGGCCCGGTCGAACCGGCCCGCCGGGGGGTCCCAGGGTTCCTCGAGCACGGCGAGCGCCTCGAACCCGCCCTGGCGCCAGGCGGCGACCGCCCGTGCCAGATCGACCGGCGTACGGCCGGTCGCGGAGGCGAGTGAGGAGTAGAGGGCGCGGGTGGCGGCCGTGAGCCCCGACCCGGGGCGGGCCGCCGCGATGCGCACCGCGTCCTGCCAGAGCGTCAGTTCCGCGACCGGATCGCGGCCCGAGGCCAGCAGCGCGTACGCGCGAGCGGCCGCGTCCGTGGCCAGCTGGTCCAGCGCGAAGGCGTCCGGGCCGCCCGGTACACCCGGGTAGGCCGGCGGCTGCTCGGGATGCGCGGGCGGAGGCAGCGGAGCGGGCAGGGGCGGCAGCACGCGCCGTGCGAGGGCGTCACGGGCGCGTACGCCGGCCGGCTGTGCCGGTTCCCGGTCCTGGGCCGCGCGGGCCGCACGGGTGGCGTTGCGCCGGGACAGCGCGTCGAGCAGCTCGCGCTCGCCGCGGCCGCGCAACAGGAACAGGACGAACGGGTCCTGGTCCAGCAGCCGCGCCGTCTGGTAGCAGAGTGCGGCCGCGTGCTTGCAGGGATGGCCGAAGTCCGGGCAGCTGCAGTGCGGTTCGAGCTCGCCGGGGCCGGGCAGCAGTTCGACACCGCAGTCCGCGAGCGACTTGGGCATCTCCTTGTCGAGCAGCGCCGCGATGTGTCCGGGCCGCTCGGCGGCGGCGTCGAGGAAACGGTCCCAGTCGCCGTCGGTCAGTGTCCGCACCCTGACCTGGACGCGGTACGGCCGCGGCCGGCTCCCGTGCACATAGGCGAGCACCAGACCCGGTGTGACGGTGACGGCGTCGACGTGGCCATGCCCGGCGTACGTCCGCCCGCGCGCCAGCCGTGCCGCGTCGAGCGCCCCTTCCTCCAACGCCGTGACCCACGCGTTGCCCCACCATGTCTCCGCGAACCGGCCGCCCTCCTCCCGGGCCCGCGCGGCGAAGGCGGGGAAGGTCCGGCGCATCTCACCGTCACGGCCCGGGGATGCCATGGACCGAGGGCGCCGCTCGGCGGGGACGGCCTGCTCCGGGTCTCGCGCCCCGGTGCTCGACGACGCGAAGGACTCGGTGAAGGGCTCGGTGAAGGGCTCGGGGGTGGGGGCTTCGGCGAGGAAGGGCTCGATGCCGGAAGACCCGGCGGTGACGGGCTCGGTGGCCGCCCGCGCCTCACTCTCGGGCGCGGGGTTCGCGCCGTGCACGGCGTCCGTGAGGTGCTCGGGACGCACGGCGTCACCCGGGTGTACGGGGTGCTCGATCCGGCCGGGGTTCCGGTCGCGCGTCGCCTCGCCGGTGCCGTCGGCGGGGTGGGACGGGTGTCCGGGCCGTGCGGGGTCCGACGGCTGCTCGCCGGTGTCGGCGGTGACGTCCGGGGGCAGCCGGAAGGCGTTCGCGAGCAGATCGCGAAGGTCACGCTCCTGGGACGCCCGTTCCCTGGAGACGGAGTGCACGCGATGGTGTCGCCCCCGTGCACCGGCGCCGGATGTCCTGTCCGGCCGGCGCCTCGGGCCGGCTCCCTTGCCGTCGGTGCTCCCCTCCCCGCTGCCGTCCGTCCCCTCGGACCGAAGCCGCCTCGCCTCGTCCCGTGCGGCACGCAGCGCCTCGCGCGCGATGTCACCGGGGCGGGCGCCTTCCTGGGGCCGCTCACCGGAACGACCGGTCGTGGCGGGCTCCCCGGACGCCGGATGCCCTGTCGGTGTCCCGTCGGGGCTCTTCCCCGGGCCGGCCTCGGCGGCATCCTCGGACGCCGGAGGCGGCGCGTCGCTCGCCGCCGCCCTCCGCAGAGCCTCGCGCGCCACGTCGCCCGGCCTCGCCCCCGGAGCGGACGGCCTCAGGGGCACCCCGGACGCCTGGGCCGCGGGAGCCTCGGGGGCCGCCGTCGACGTCACGGGTGGCGCGGACGGCGCAGACGGCACCGGCAGATCGGCGGGCGTGGACGACACGGACCCCGTGCCCGCCGCCGCCTCACGGTCAACACCGGCATCAGCCCCGGCACCCGCACCCGCACCCGCACGATCGTCGGCCGCCGCGGCCAGCCGTGCGGCGCGCAATGCCCGGCGGGCCTCGTCGGCGGGGCGGTCTCCGGTGACGGGACGGGGCAGACCCGGTCCGGCGCCCTCGGCCGGTTCTCCGGCCTCGGTCCCGGGCACGCGGGGCTCCTCCGCCTCGGTCCCGCTCATGACGGCCTCCGGAGCGAGACGAGGTCCGACAGCTCGCGGTCGGTGAGCTCCGTCAGGGACGCCTCGCCGGAGCCGAGGATCGCTTCGGCGAGGGCCCGCTTCGCTTCGAGCATCTCGGCGATCCGGTCCTCGACCGTGCCCTCGGTGATGAGCCGGTGCACCTGGACGGGCTGGGTCTGGCCGATGCGGTAGGCGCGGTCGGTGGCCTGCTCCTCGACGGCGGGGTTCCACCAGCGGTCGAAGTGGACGACATGGCCGGCGCGGGTGAGGTTCAGACCGGTGCCGGCGGCCTTGAGCGACAGCACCAGGACGGGGGTCTCCCCGCTCTGGAAGCGGTCCACCATGTGTTCGCGGTCGGCGACCGGCGTACCGCCGTGCAGGAGTTCGACCGGGACGGCGCGGGCGGTCAGATGGGCCGTGATGAGGCGGGCCATGCCGACGTACTGCGTGAAGACGATCGCCGAGCCGTCCTCGGCGAGCAGGGTGTCCAACAGCTCGTCGAGCAGGGCCAGTTTGCCCGAACGGGAGGGGGCTCCCTGTGCGGCCGCCCGCGCGTCCTCCTTCAGGAACAGGGCCGGGTGGTCGCAGATCTGTTTGAGGGAGGTCAGCAGCTTGAGGACCAGTCCCCGGCGGGCGATGCCGTCGGTGGTCTCGATCGCCAGCAGGGATTCGCGGACCACCGCCTCGTACAGGGAGGCCTGTTCGCGGGTGAGCGGGACCGGGTGGTCCGTCTCCGTCTTCGGAGGGAGTTCGGGGACGATGCCGGGGTCGGACTTCTTGCGGCGGAGCAGGAACGGGCGGATCAGCCGGGCGAGCCGGGCCACGGCCTCCTCGTCCTCGCCGTTCTCCACGGCGCGCGCGTGCCGGGCGCGGAACGACTTGAGGGGGCCGAGCAGACCCGGGGTCGTCCAGTCCAGCAGAGCCCACAGTTCGGAGAGGTTGTTCTCCACGGGTGTGCCGGTGAGCGCGACGCGCGCGGGGGCCGGGATCGTGCGCAGGGCCTTCGCCGTCGCCGAGTACGGGTTCTTGACGTGCTGCGCCTCGTCCGCGACGACCATGCCCCAGCGCTGTTCGGCGAGATGGGCGGCGGCCGAACGCATCGTGCCGTACGTGGTGAGGACGAAGCCGCCGTCGAGCCCGTCGAGGGTGCGGTCGGGGCCGTGGAACCGGCGCACGGGGACGCCGGGAGCGAAACGGGTGATCTCCCGCTGCCAGTTGCCGAGGAGCGACGCGGGGCAGACCACCAGCGTCGGTTCGCTGCGGGCCCGCTTCAGGTGGAGCGCGATGAGTGTGACGGTCTTGCCGAGGCCCATGTCGTCGGCGAGGCAGCCGCCGAGGCCGAGGGAGGTCATGAGGTCCAGCCAGGCGAGCCCGCGGAGTTGGTAGTCCCGCAGGCGGGCGTCCAGGCCGGGCGGGGGCTCGACGGGGGTCACGCCCGCCGTGAGGCGGTCGCGCAGAGTGGCGAGGGCCCCGACCGGGACCGCCTCGACGGTCTCCCCGTCGACCTCCGCGGTTCCGGTGAGCGCGACGGACAGGGCGTCCACCGGGTCGAGCAGGCCCAGTTCACGCTTACGGGCCTTGCGGACGAGGGCGGGGTCGACCAGGACCCACTGGTCGCGCAGCCGGACGACCGGCCGGTGGGCCTCGGCCAGCGCGTCCATCTCCGCCTCGCTGAGCGGATCTCCGCCGAGGGCCAACTGCCAGCGGAACTGGAGGAGTTCCTCGCTCTCGAAGAATCCGGTCCCGTCGGTCGCCGAACCGGGCGCGGGACGCACCACCGCGGCGGCGCTCAGGTCGTGCGCCAGGTCCCGGGGCCAGTGCACGGCGAC
Source organism: Streptomyces sp. NBC_00328 (assembly GCF_036139655.1). Classification (NCBI taxonomy): domain Bacteria; kingdom Bacillati; phylum Actinomycetota; class Actinomycetes; order Kitasatosporales; family Streptomycetaceae; genus Streptomyces; species Streptomyces sp. NBC_00328. Next base: position 7,724,366 of record NZ_CP108013.1, on the reverse strand, counting down.
ACCGGCCGCGCCGAGCCGGGTCGCCACGACCCCGAGCAGGTCCGACAGCTCGTCCTCGGAGAGGGCGAGCACATCGGGCACGTCCTGTTCGGACAGCCGGTCGAGGGGTGGCCAGACCCGGGCGGCGCGACGGACGGCGAGGGCGGCGTCGACGCGGGCGCGGGGTCCGAACACCGTGTCGGCGTCCCCGGCCCACAGGGCGGCCGCGTCGACGACGAGGGTGGGGTCGGCGAGGCTGTGCACCTGGACGACGGCGGCGCCCGCGCGCCGCGCTCCCTCGCCGTCGTCGAAGAGCTGGTGGGCGGAGAGGTCCAGGCGCAGCGAGATCCGTACGCCCGCGTCCATGCCGGCGGCGACCTCGGCGGCCCAGTCGTGGGCGCCGGTGAGCCGCTGCGGCTCGCGGGCCGCGAAGGGTCTGCCGCAGGTGTAGGGCGCGGCGGGGGTGCGGGGCAGGGTGTCGGCGACCGCGTCCAGGAAGGACCGCACCAGGGCTTCCGGTTCGGGCAGCCGGACCGGTCCCCTGCCGGGCAGGGGGACGGCGTGTCCCTCGTACGGGAGGGCCGCGGCGACGGACCGCAGGTGGGCGATGTCGTCCGGGTTCAGGGGACCCGCGCGCCAGGCGTCGAAGCCGTCGGGGGTGAGTCCCGGCAGCAGCTGGCCGCGGGCGACGAGGCGCAGCGCGTGCAGCGCGGCGGCGCCCCAGCACACCGTGGCGGGATGGGCTCCGGGGTCGCGCCGCGCCCCCGCGAGCACGGGCAGGGCTTCGCCGAGGGAGAGGATCAGGGCGGGGACGGTGCTCCTGCGGACGCCCGTGCCGTGCGGCCGTACGACCGTCAGTTCGGTGTGCTCGCGCGCGGACGTTCGCGTGCCGGGCGACGTCGCTCCGTCGGGGTGCTCCCCCGGCCGCGGGCCGTCCCCGTCGTCCTCGGCGGGCAGGGGTTCGCCCCGCGGGTCCCAGAACGCGACGCGTCCTTCGCGGGGCAGCCGCGCGGGCAGGAAGACGGCGGCGAGCCGCGCGGAGGGCGGCTGGTCGGCCGGCGGCCGCGTGAGGTCCCGCGGCCGGGGATCCGCCGTGGACGCGGAGGGTGCCCATGCCGAAGGCGCGCCCGCGGAAGGCACCCGCGCGGTCACCACTTCCGCCGTGTCCCGCATACGCCCGGTCACCTCCCGCCCGTCGGTCGAATCAGTTGTCTTCGACTCTACGGGCGGGGTCTGACAATCGGCTCCCACGACCGCGGCGGGCGGCGTCGGACCCGTCCGGGCCGGATCGCGCAGAACCGGGGTACGGGATCGTGAGCGGGACGGGCTACGGAATCGTGCGCGAGACGATGTACACCATGGGGTGGTCCGTCCGGGAACCGTTCACGACGATGTCCTGGGTGGGTGCGGGGTCCTTCTGCTTGTGCACGAGTCCCCACCACGGGCCGGGGCCCGTGAAGTCCCACCCGACGACCTTCTGATTGCGGTCGCTGATGGTGATGTGGTCCTTCTTCAGGGCGGAGCGGCTCTTGCCGACACCCTTGAGGAAGGCGTCGAGACCCGCCTGGGTGGTGCCGAACTGGACGTACAGCCGGCTGGTCTTCCAGTTGTTCGTCTCGTAGTACGCGACGTCGGTCGATTTGCCGGGGATGGGCACCTGGTAGAGGCGGCGCTGGACGCGCGAGGGCCAGCCCGAGGTGAGGCCGGTCGCCGAGTACTTCTCCTCCTTGACCTTGCCGCTGTTGCGGCTCTGGTCGGCGGAGATCACCAGGTAACCGGCCGGGACGCCGATGAGCAGCACGATGATCAGCAGGGTCAGCGCGCGGCGGCGGAACTTGTGGCGCGGGTCCTCGGGCGGCCGCTGGGGCTCGTCCGGGGATGTCGCCTGACGGGGGAGCGAGGCGGTCACCGCGACTCCTGCTGCGTCGTACGGCGGGTCTCGGCGTAGCGCTCGTACCGCTCGTAGCGCTCCACGCGGCGCCGCTTGGCGCGCCGGAACCGGCGGGCGACGAGCCGCGCGAGGTCGGCGGCCCCGACCATGCCGGCCTCGGGCCCCAGCTGGGCGCGTGCGATCCGTGCCTCGGGACGGTAGCCGCGGCCCGTGAGGTGCCGGCGGAAGGCGTCGCGGGCGGGTCCGATCAGCAGGTCGTCGGCCGCGCTCACACCGCCGCCGATGACGAAGCAGGAGGGGTCCAGGGCGGCGGCCAGGTTGGCGATGCCGACGCCGAGCCACTGACCGATGTCCTGGAGGAGTTCGACGCACATGGCGTCGCCCTCGCGTGCCAGCTCGGTGATCATCGGGCCGGTGATGTCCCCGATGTTGCCCTTGACGTGCTCGATGATCCCGAAGGCCACCGGGGAGTCGGCCGCGGCGAGTTCACGGGCCTCGCGGACGAGTGCGTTGCCGGAGCTGTACTGCTCCCAGCAGCCGCGATTGCCGCACGGGCAGCGGTGGCCGCCGGGCACGACCTGCATGTGGCCGAACTCTCCGGCGACCCCGAACTTGCCGCGCTTGACCTGGCCGTCCTCCAGGATCGCGCCCCCGATGCCGGTGCCGAGCGTGATCATCACGAGGTGGTCCTCGCCGCGCCCGGCGCCGAAGCGCCACTCGGCCCAGGCGGCGGCGTTGGCGTCGTTGTCGACCAGGACCGGCACCGCGAGCCGCCCGGCGAGGCGGTCGCGCAGCGGTTCGTTGCGCCAGGACAGGTGGGGGGCGAACAGGATGCGGCTGCGCTCGGCGTCGACCCAGCCGGCCGCGCCGATGCCGACGGCGTGCACGTCGTGCCGGTCGGAGAGATCCAGCACCAGCTCGACGATGGTGTCCTCGACGACCTTGGGGCTCTTGGACTTGTCCGGCGTCTCGGCGCGGACCTTCTCCAGGATGTTGCCGTCGGCGTCCACCACACCCGCCATCACCTTCGTGCCGCCGATGTCGATGCCGACGGTGGGGACGCGGGGGGCCGTCAGATGGGAACGGCGCTCGCGTGTGCCCACGGTCCGCAGGACGGTGGCCCGCGCGGAGCCGATGGGGGTGCCCCCCGCGCGAGCGGAGCCGAGAGCTCGGGGCAGCGCGAGGTCGCGGTAGGTGCTCATCGCGCCGATTCTGCCTTACGCCGCACCGGGGCCGCACCGTGGAAGCGCCGTGACACATGTGACGAGTGGGTCGCCTGTGGCCTGTTCCGGCCGGCCCGCGGGGCCGTCCGGGTCACGGTCCCGCGCCCCTCACAGGGCACGGTTCTCCAGCTCGTGCCGCAGGTCGTCCAGCTCGCTTCCGCCCGCCATCTGGCGCGTCAGCTCGTCCGGCGTGATCCCGTCCCGGGCGTAGCTGCCCGACATGGTGCCGCGCTTCAGCAGGACGAAACGATCACCCACGAGATACGCGTGATGCGGATTGTGGGTGATGAACACGACACCCAGTCCTGCGTCTCGTGCGGCGGCCACATATTTGAGGACCACACCGGACTGCTTCACGCCGAGTGCGGCGGTGGGCTCGTCGAGCACGAGGGCCTTGGCGCCGAAATGGACGGCGCGGGCGATGGCCACGCACTGGCGTTCGCCACATCACGGCTCCCGCGCGCGGCGGAACGGGCCTCGACGACACTCGACGGCCGTACGGAAGACGGACCGCCGGGTCAGGGGCGTACGAGGAGCTGGAACTCGAAGGAGTAGCGCGAGGCACGGTAGATGTGGGAGCCGAACTCCACGGCGCGGCCGGTGTCGTCGAAGGTGGTGCGCTGCATGGTGAGCACGGGGGCCCCGGCCGGCTCGTCGAGCCGCTCGCCCTCGTCCGCGCTGGCCGCGCGGGCGCCGACGGACTGACGGGCGCTGTGGAGGGTGATGCCGGCCCCGCGCATCAACCGGTACAGGCCGGTGGCCTCCATGCGCTCGTTGTCGAGTTCCAGCAGCTCGGGAGGCAGGAAGTTGCACAGGTACGCCATCGGCTCACCGTGCGCGAGACGCAGTCGTTCGACACGGTGGACCTCGCTGCCCTCGGTCACCCCGAGGGCGGCCGCGACCTCGGGGGACGCCGGTTCGACGGTGTTGACGACCACCTGGGTCGCGGGGCGCTGGCCGGCCGACTCCAGGTCGTCGTAGAGGCTGCTGAGTTCCAGGGGGCGCTTGACCTGGCTGTGCACGACCTGGGTGCCGACGCCACGGCGCCGTACGAGGAGCCCCTTGTCGACGAGGGACTGGATGGCCTGGCGGACCGTGGGGCGGGACAGCCCGAGCCGCGCGGCGAGCTCGATCTCGTTGCCGAGCAGGCTTCCCGGGGTCAGCACTCCGTGTTCGATGGCGGCCTCGAGCTGCTGCGACAGCTGGAAGTACAGCGGGACCGGACTGGTGCGGTCGACGCTGAGCTGGAGCGACACGGTCGGATCCACAACTGGTTTGGCCACGGATCGAGCGTAGCTCCGGGAGATGTTGACGGGAAGTTGTGAAGTTCGATTGTCCGGACAAACCATTGACAGCGCGACGGGTGGCCCCTCAGTTTGTTCCCATGCGCATCGGACTCATCGGAGCGGGCCGTATCGGTACATTTCATGCGGCCACTCTCAGCCGCCACCGTGAGGTCGGCGGCTCTCTCATCGTCACGGACGCGGATCCCGCACGGGCTCAGCGGCTGGCGGACCGGCTGGGCGCGACGGCGGCGCCCACCGTGAACGAGATCTTCACCTGGGGCGTGGACGCGGTGGTCATCACGGCCGCCACCTCGGCCCACGCCGAACTGATCGGCCGGGCGGCACGCTCCGGGCTCCCGGTCTTCTGCGAGAAGCCCATAGCCCTCGATCTGGTGGGAACACTGGCCGCGCTCGCCGAGGTGGATGCCGCCGGAACGGTTCTGCAGATGGGATTCCAGCGCCGCTTCGACGTGGGCTACACGGCCGCCCGCGAGGCGGTGCGCTCGGGCCGGCTCGGCCGGCTGCACACCGTTCGCGCGATGACGTCGGACCAGTCGCCGCCTCCGGCCGACTACCTCCCGCTCTCCGGAGGGCTCTACCGCGACTGCCTGATCCACGACTTCGACATGCTGCGCTGGGTCAGCGGCCGTGAGGTCGTCCAGGTGTACGCGACCGGCTCCGACGCCGGGCCCCCGATGTTCCGCGAGGCGAACGACATCGACACCGGGGCGGCCGTCCTCACCTTCGACGACGGCATGCTCGCGACGGCGACGGCCACCCGCATGAACGGCGCGGGCTACGACGTCCGCATGGAGCTCTCCGGCGAGCTGGACCAGATCGCCGTCGGCCTGGACGACCGTACGCCGATCGCCTCGACCGAACCTGCCGGACCGCCGCCCGCGGACAAACCGTGGACAGGCTTCCTGGAACGCTTCGGCCCCGCGTACGAGGCGGAGCTCGCCGCTTTCGTGGAGGTGGTCCGCGGCGAGCGCGCCAACCCCTGCGACGGCCGCGAGGCACTGGAGGCGCTGCGCATCGCCGAGGCCTGCGAGCTGTCGCGGCGCGAGCGACGCGCGGTCTCCCCGGCGGAGATCCCGGGCGGCAGGCTCTGAGCCAGGGCGCACACCGCGCCCCCACTGGCCCCCTTTCCTCCGGCTCTCTCCCTCCGCCGAGAGGGGCGGGCAACAACGGGGAGTGAGTGCGTCATCGTCGGCCGTCGAGGAGCCGGACCGCCGGGGTCTCGCGGTCGACCGCGAGCAGCCCGTCGCAGTGCTTGCACCTCAGGTGGTACGGCCGCACCAGGTTGGTCTGGATGCTGCCGGTCCCCGACTCCTCCGCCTCCGGGCAGTGATAGGCGAGGTGCAGCCGGACCCAGGGGTGGCTGGTGGGCGCGGCGGCCTTCCGGTCGTCCCGGGTGTCGGTGAAGGGCGCCCACCAGAAGTCGACCAGGGCGCGGACCGCGAGCCGGTCGCCGCCGCTCGTCGTGTCGAACCCCGCGATCCTGCCCGCGGTGCGGTGGCTCTGGAATCCACTGCGGCTGCCGGAGCACTGGGCCTGCTCGGCGCCGCGCTCGAACACCGTCGTCCGCCCGGTCCGCTCACAGATGAAGCAGTCGAGGGTGAACTCCAGCCGGGATCGCCAGTAGAGCTGATGGTGGGTGTTCGCAAGGCCGGTCAGCTCCGCGGTGATCTCCGCCGTACGCAGCACGGGCAACGCTCCTCCCACGGCACGGGCCGCTCACCAGCGCACCGGCATTCGGCGCACACCTCGCATCAGCATGCCGGGCAGCCAGCCGCTCGGCGGTCCGTCGAGCGCCAGGTCCGGGCACCGCTCCAGCAGCGAGCGGAGAGCCACCTGGGCTTCGAGCCGGGCCAGCGGCGCGCCCAGACAGTAATGGATGCCGTGACCGAAGGCGAGATGTCCGCGGGGCTCGCGCCGGAGGTCGAAGCGGTCGGGCGCCGGATAGCGCGCCGCGTCACGGTCGGCCGCGGTGAGGCCTATCATCACCTCTTCCCCTGCCGCGATCGCCGTGCCGCCGATGTCGAGCGGCTCGGCGGCATAGCGGAAGGTCGCGTTCTCCACCGGCCCGTCGTGGCGCAGGGTCTCTTCGATGGTGCCGTCGAGGAGCGTCATGTCGGCCCGCAGGGCGGCGAGTTGGCCGGGATGTCCGAGCAGCGCCCGGACGGTGCCGGAGATCAGGTTGACCGTCGTCTCGTGTCCGGCCACGAGGAGCAGGAACGCCATACCGCGCAACTCCCGCGCGGAGAGCCGGTCACCGTCCTCGGCGGTGGTCCGGATGAGACCGCTGAGCAGGTCGTCCGTGGGACCCGAGCACCGCTTGTCCTCGATCAGGTCGCCCAGATAGTCGGCGAGTTGGACGAATGCCTTCTGCTCACTCTCGGCGCTGGTGGGAGCCACCGTCTCCGTGGACAGCGCGCGGAACGCCGCCCGGTCCGGCTCGGGCACCCCGAGCAGCTCGCAGATGACCGTCAGCGGCAGCGGATAGGCGAAGGACTCGACGAGGTCGGCCCGCCCGCGCGGAAGCATCGCGTCGAGCAGCTCGTCGGTGATCTCCTGGATCCGCGGGCGCAGTGCCGCGACCCGCCGGCCGGTGAACTCGCCCGCGATCAGTGTCCGGAGCCGGGTGTGCTGCGGCGGGTCGGCGAACAGCATGTGCCGGCCGATCAGTTCCTCTCCGTAGAACACGAACCCCGCCGAGTCCGCGTTCTTGGCCAGCCGCGGGTCGGCGAGCGCGGCGCGCGCCTCCTCGTACCCGACGACGAGCCAGGTCTCATGGGTCTCGTCCGGCGACGGCAGCCGCACCCGGTGCACAGGACCGAGCGCGCGTAACTCGGCGTAGACCGGATGCGGATCCTCGGTGAACCGCGCTCCGTACTCCCCCAGATCGATCACGACTCTCCCTCCCGTCACCCCGCCCAACGCACGAGCGCCCTCACCAGTGCCCGTCCCCGCTCCTCGAACGCCAAAGGGGCTGGATCCCGCCCCACCCCGGTCCAGCAGGCCCTACAACCGGCTCTTCGCCCCCTCCGCCCCTACCCGACCCACCCTGGGGCTTCCGCCCCAGACCCCGCCCCTCAAACGCCGGAGGGGCTGAAAATCACGCCCGTGAGGGCCGACACCCAAGCCACCACACACCCGCAGCGAACGGCCTGAACCACGACGCACCCGCAGCCGGGATCCGGCGGGAGGGGCCGTGCCGGTACATCACATGCCCGTCGCTTACGCCCGGATCGAGCAGCGGCTCCCTCCCGAACCCACGTCTGATCCAACGGCGACGGGCGGATGCACCGGCACGGCCCCGACCCCCCACCGGACCGACACCGCCAAGGGCCAGCTCAACGAACCCACACCGCAAACGCCGGCGCAGCGAACCCGCACGGCAAACGCCCGCCCAAGCCGCCTACGCCCCCCACGGCAACCACGCCCGAACCCGGAACCCCCCACCCCCCAGCACCCCGTGCTCAAGCCGCCCTCCCGCCAGCGTCGCCCGCTCCGTCAGCCCGATCAGCCCCTGCCCGGACCCCGGGACCTTCGGCACCGGACCCGGCGGCGCGGGGTTGGCGACGGTCACGGTCAGCCCGGCGCCGGCCGACCCCCGTACCGTCACCGTGACCTCGGCCCCCGGTGCGTGCTTGCGCGCGTTCGTCAGTCCCTCCTGGGCGATGCGGTACGCGGTGCGGCCCACGGACGCGGGCACGGCGGCGGGGTCGACGACCCGGTTGTCGAGGACGATCTTCGCGCCGGCGGAGCGCGACTCGGCGACCAGCGCGTCGAGCGCCGCCAGCGTCGGCTGCGGCCGCCCCGCCTCGTCGGAGTCCCCGGCCCGCAGCACCCCGATGATCTCGCGCAGGTCCTGAAGGGCCTCGTGCGCGCTCTCCCGGATCACCCCCGCGGCCCGGGCGACCTCCTCCCGCGGCGCGTCGGGCCGGAATTCCAGTGCGCCCGCGTGCACGCTCAGCAGCGTGAGCCGGTGCGCGAGCACGTCGTGCATCTCGCGCGCGATCGCCTCGCGCGCGAGCCGCTGCGCCTGCTCGGCCCGCAGCGCCGCCTCGGTCTCGGCCCGCCGCGCGCGGTCCCGCAGACTCAGCATGAGCTGGCGCTTGGACCGTACGACCATGCCCCAGCCGACCACCGCGGAGGTGAGCAGCGCGGTGACGGCGAGGGCGGCGGGGTACGGCAGCTCGGGGTCGGGCCGCAGCCAGAAGAACGCCGGGAGCAGCACGAGCTGGACGCCCGCGACCCAGGCCACGTACCGGAAGGGCCGGTGCACGGCGAGGGTGAAGAGGGCGACGAGTCCCGCGCCGCCCGCCGTGTTCGAGACCAGGCCGACGGGGATCATGGCGACGGCCAGGCCCAGCGGCCAGCGCCGGCGCAGCCAGACCGCCGCACAGGCGAGCGCGCCGATGAGCTGGTCGGCGACGGCGAGCGCGTGCGGGACGTTCGGGTCGTCGGTGAGGGTGTTCGCGGCCGCGAGGCCGATGGCGACGGCCAGCAGGAAGCAGCCGAAGTCGACGACCCAGTCGCGCACGGTGCGCCGGGGCCGTCCGGAGGGTCCGGCGTGCTGGGCGTCGGGGTCGAGGTCCGCGGCCACGGCCGACGGCAGGAGCCAGCGCCGGGCGGTCAGGACCGGCGCTGGAACGTCACGCGGCTCGGGTGTCGGACTGTCACCACTCACGGTCGACAAATCTACGCAGCCGAACCCGCCGCCACCTCTCCGCGAGCCAAGTCGGCGACCGAAGTCGGCACGCTTCGGACTTTCGTCCGACGGGGAACGGCGCCCTGCGGCTTCGGCCGGACATGCCTCGCCCCGCGGCCGATGCGCATGGGGGGGTCCGCGGGGCGAGGGTCGTCCCATGAAACAGGTGCTGGAGATGCGGTCTCGCCGCCCTCGTTCAGGGCGTCCTCGGTCTGGTCCAGGAGGTCACCGGCCGACTGCACGGTCGGGACCCGAGCCCGGGTGAACAGCGATCAGGCGTCCGGCAGCCTGGATCAGCAACCGAAGTTGATCAGCTTGAACGTGACGTAGTGGTCCGCGGTGTAGTAGTCCTCCAGGGTCTTCTTGCCGGTCACGATGCGACGGGCACCCCGTGTCGAGGAGCCGGGCGTCTTGACCGTGTACTCGTGGTAGTAGCCGGTGGACTGGGCGGGCAGCACGCTCTCCCTGTTCTGGAAGACGGCACCGTCCTGCGAGTACGGGAAGGGGCCGCCCGAGTCGATCAGGTCCAGCGTGTCGTACGCCTGGGACGGCAGCGCGCCGTAACAGATGCTGCCGACGGAGGCCGCCGCCGCGTCGGCCGGAGCCACGGCGGTGCCGCCGATGAGCAGAGCGGACATGAGGGCCACGAGGGCGCCGATACGGGTGGTTCGTGGGGGGAATCTCATGAACCCAGGATGATGCGCGTAGATGACATGTCAATGTCAAGCGCGTTGATTTCTCCGGTGAACTCCGGGGAATTTTCTGGGAGTCGATGTGTCACACAGGGGTCGGCCGGCGGCCTTCACCGAAGGCGGCCCGGCGGTCGACCCTCGGCGGACAGCGGTCGACCCTCGGCGGACAGCGGTCGACCCTCGGCGGCCGACGGTCGGCCCCCGTCCGACGAAGGCCGACCGCGAGCCGCCCGCGCTCCTAGTAACTGCCGTACGTCGGCCGGCCTTCGCTCTCGTACGTGTTGATCGCGACGCCGGCACCGGTGATCGTCCCGCCGGTGCGGCGGAACGCGGTGGGGGCGGCGCCCTCGGCGAAGAGGCGGCGGCCCTCACCGAGGAGCACGGGGAAGGTCATCACGTGCAGGATGTCGATCAGACCGAGCGCGAGGAGGGACTGGGCGAGGACGGCGCTGCCGTGGATCTGGAGCTCGCCCTCGGTGCGCTCCTTGAGGGCGGTGACCTCTTTGCCGAGGTCGCCGGTGATCACGGTCGTGCCCTCCCAGGCGGGCTCGGTGATCGTCGAGGAGACGACGTACTTGGGCAGCGCGTTCAGCTTGGAGGCGATCGGGTCGGCCGGGTCGGTCATCTTCGGCCAGTAGCCCGCGAAGATCTCGTACGTACGCCTGCCCAGCAGGAACGCGTCGACGTGGGAGAAGTTGTCGACGACGAAGCGCAAGAAGTCGTCGTCGCCGAAGGGAACGCTCCAGCCGCCCTGGCCGAAGCCGCCGCTGGGGTCCTCCTCGGGACCGCCCGGCGCCTGGTGCACTCCGTCGATACTGACGAACGCGGTGAGGGTGAGCTTGCCCATGACGGTGCCTGCTTCCTTACGGTGGGGTCTGCTGCCATCAGGACAGACCCCACCGGCGCCCGCAACTCATCGGTCCGCGACGAAAACGCCCTGCATCCTTCCACCGGTCCCGCGCCCCGCACGGGACTCGCACCCCGTTCCGGTCGACGGCGTGCCCCGTGCGGGCCGGGACTCACCCCGCGCCGGTCGAGAACAGTCCGCCCGTCGGGCCCTGCTTGTCGCCACCCTGGGCCTTTCTCAGGGCGTTGGCGAGGCTCTCGATGGTGAGGGACTGAAGGATCACCCGTCCGTTGCCCTCCAGGGTGGCCAGCGACAGGCCCTCGCCGCCGAAGACCGCGTTCATCAGACCCTGCCGGTTGAGTCCGCCGATCCGCTGGACGCCGTACTGGATGCCGTCCTCGAAGGCGACCACGCAGCCCGTGTCGACCTCGATGCGTCCGCCGAAGTCGGCCGGGTTCAGGTCGATGAAGTTGCCCGCGCCCGCGATGATCACCGTGCCCTGGCCGGTGAACTTCTCCAGGACGAATCCCTCGCCGCCGCTGCGCCCGGTCCGCCCGCCCTGGAAGGCGATGCCGAACTGCACGGTCGACTCCGCCGCCACGAACGCGTCCTTCTCGGCGAACCACGCGCGCGTGCCGTCGAGCTCCAGGGCGCGCATCTCGCCTGGCAGCACGCCCGCGAAACCGACGGTGCCCTCGCCGCCCGTCGACGTGAAGTACTGGAACGCCAGCGACTCGCCCGCGAGGGCGCGCTGACCTGTCTGCATGGCCGTGCCCACGGCCTGGCGCAGCAGGCCGCCCCTGCCGCCTCCGCCGCCCTGCTGCCCGCCCCCACCGCCGCCCGACGGTCCGGAGAGCCGCGTCTCCATGGTCACGTTGGTGGTCTTGAACAGGAACTTTCCCGCTTCGCAGTACACGGTCTGGCCGAGGCGCAGGTTGACGACCGCCATCTGCATGGCGCTGCCGACGATTTCTTGCTGAAGAGTCACGCCGTGAGAACGCGGGAAGCGGAGCAAAGAGTTCCGGTCGTCCGGGTGAGGTGGGGGCGTGTGCGCCCACTCCCGTCCCGGCCGGCCCTGAGTTCTCGTCGCTCCGGTTCTCGTCACGGCTTGTCGTCGCCCCTGACTCCGTGGAGGAGACCGGTACCGGAGCCGGCGGTTCTTGCCCGGCTCGGGTCATGTACCCGACACCCGAGATCGCTACGATGCGCCGGTGCCGCGCCCCAGGAGGCGCGGTCACGTTTCCGGAGGGGGATACCTGTGTTCGTGCTGTCCATCCTGCTGCTCATAGTTGCGGTAGTGCTCCTTCTCGTCGGCCGCGGCCGCACTCCCGCGGGCCACTGGAAGCTCGGGGCGGCGCTCAGCGCCCTTGCGGGTGTGCTGGCAGGCGCCTTCGCCTGCATCCATGTCGTGAGCGCCTACGAGGTCGGCGTGCCGGTCACCTTCGGCAAGCTCGGCACACCGCTGACCTCGGGCATGCACTTCAAGTCACCGTTCACCGACGTCACGTCCTTCTCGACCCGCCCGGTGGACCTCGACCTCAAGGACAAGGACGTGGTGGAGGTCCGCTCCTCGCAGGGCGGCGTGCTCTACGCGGACGTCACCATCAAGTGGGCCGTGGTGCCGGCCAAGGCCGTCGCGCTGTACCGGCTGGCGGGCAACGAGGAAGCCGTCGAGGAGCGGCTGGTGCTGCCGGACAGCCGCGAGATCATCCGCAACGTCTTCGCGAAGCACACCAGCGAGGAAGGTTACGCGTCCGCCCGCGAGCAGATCAGCACGGAGATCGCCGATCTCGTCAACGAGCGACTGGCACCGCGCGGCATCGACGTCACTTCCGTCAACCTGCGCAATGTGAGGCCGTCGGAGAAGCTGCAGGACCAGATCGACAAGAAGATCCAGCAGGAGCAGGCCACCGAGCGGGCCACCGAGGCGGCGCGGACGGCCAAGGCGGAGGCGGAGCGCAAGCGGATCGAGGCGGAGGGCATCGCCGGTGCCAACAAGATCATCGAGCGGTCGCTGAGCGACAAGGTGCTGTACAACCAGTGCCTCGAGGCGTACAAGGAAGCCGCGAAGGCCCACCCGGTGTACGCGGTGCCGTGTGGCACGGACTCGAACGGCACTCCGGTGATCGTGGACAACAGCAAGAACTGACGCCGCCCCGGCCAAGGATTGCCGGCTCATGACGTCCGGCGGCCTCGCCCTCTCCAAGCGGGAGAACGAAGCCGCCGAACCTGCCGGTCACGGGGGAAATGCGCCGGACGGCATGTCGGGTGGGGCCGGCCGGACGAGCCGCTCCAGATCTGCCCGGCGCCAAAGCTGTTCCGCTGACATCGACGACCACGGTGAGCCGGGCTGGTCCCGAACCCCGCGCCCGGCGAACTCGGTGTCCTTTGAGGATCTTGGCGACCCTTGCCGATCAACGCTCATCCATGACGTTTCAGCAGGTCAGACGCCATCATCTGTGGTGGTGCTTCTCGGCTCTTGTCAGCCTGTTCCTATCCTTGCGTCCCCAACACGTCCTCAACAAGGCCACAAGGCAGCAGATCGAAGACATGGGAGGCGATCTCGCCAGCGCAGAAAGGGGTCTCGAACTCGCGCGCAGCGGATTCCCCTTCCAACGCGCAAAGACTCCGCCCCGGATGTCGGGGCAGAGCCCCTATGGCCCTGTTCGCAGGCCAAACGTTGTCTTCGTCTTGTCGGGCCGCTGGAACGACAATCCCCAGCGCCGCAGATGACGACCTTGCCCGTCCCGGCCGACACCTGGGCGGTCTTCGCCACCTCCGGTCCGGCGCCGGAGGCCATCCAGCACCTGTGGCGGGACGTGTTCACCCAGTGGTTCCCGTCCAACCCGTACCGCGGCCGGGCAGGGCCCGAGATCCTCAGCGTCCGTCCGGCGGCGGGCAAGGCCGGAGGGGGAGGTCGGCGCCGAGCTGTGGCTTCCGGTGGAGCGGGAGGAGGGCTGGCCCCCGGCCCCGCGTGCGGACCTCCGGACCCGCACGCGGCCGGTCAGGCGGGAAGCAGCAGGTACGGGGAGAGGCAGGCCGAGGTTCCGCCGCCCCGACTGAAGGTCTCCCAGGCGAAGGCGACGATCCCCGCCTGTAACCGGGACTCCACGTCGAGCTTGGCCAGGATCTGCGCAACATGGGCCTTGGCGGTGCGTTCGGTGATGGCGAGCCGTGTCGAGATGGTCCGGTTCGACGCCCCCTTCGCCAGCAGGTGGAACACGTCCAGTTCACGCTCGGAGAGCAGCGGGACCCGGCGCATCACCGTGTCCCAGGCGTGGTCGCGGGTGAGGACTGGGCGGTCCGGAGGGACATGGGTCTTCCGGACGGGTGAGCCGAGGGTGTCGGTAATGCTCATCGTGTTCGGGTACTCCTGCTTTAAGTACGGGGGTGGAATGAGACCGCAGCGGTCGGCCAGTCGAGGCTTGGCGAAATCCGGAGAAAAGTATTTCAGGTTACCCATGGAAACCGGCAGGACTTCTTTTGCCTGCCGACGGCCGAAATTCAGCCGACTGCCTAAGCGTCGGCAAAGCGAAACGTGGGGTATGTTTACCGGAACCGTGCACGAGGTGATCCCGACAGGGGTCATGGCCGCGATGCAGCCCGCCTGAACCGATTCACCTGCGGTGATGAGCGTGGCTCACGGTTTGGATCATGGTTCGTCCGCAGCGTACTGACGGCCGATATTGGCGGACAACCCGTAATCCACCATGTGAGATGAGAGTGGCTTGAATTCGCCGTAAAGATCTGCGGAAAATCGTTTTCCGCGTTGTGGGTTCGGTGCGGAATATTCCGCCTGGACGGCCGCCGGTCAGCGCACTCCGGCGAGCCGGAGCAGGGCGGCCGCACCGGCGGCGGCGAATACGACGAGGAGGAACGGGGCCTTGCGCCAGGCGAGTATGCCGCCCACCGCCACGCCGATCGGGCGGGCCAGGCCCGCGAACCCGTGTCCTTCGGCGAGCGCGGCCGTGGCCGTCAGGGCCGCGAGCAGGACGACGGCGGAGGCCTCCAGCAGTTCCTCCGCCCGCTCCGGGAAGGTGATCCGGGCCCGCAGGGCCGGTCCGGCGAGCCGGAGCAGGAAGGTGCCCCCCGCGAGGGCCAGCATCGCGATGAGCGTCGGGACGGCGTTCTTCATCGGCCGGCTCCTTGGTCGGCTTCCCCCGTCGCCGCGGCGACGGTGAAGAGCGGCAGGGCGGCCAGGGCGACCAGGGCGACCAGCACCGGGAGTCCGGCGGGGAGGAAGGCGGTGGAGGCCAGCGCCAGGACCACTCCGGCCAGGGAGGTCAGCCGCAACTCGCGCTGTTTCAGGGCGGGCAGGATCAGCGCCAGGATCACTGCGGGGAACATGGCGTCCAGGCCGAGGGCGTCGGTGTCGTGGACGACGCCGCCCAGCAGGGCGCCCAGCGCGGCCCCGGTCGGCCAGCAGATCAGGATGCCGAGCCCGCAGGCCCAGTATGCGGCCCGCTTGCGCGGGAGTCCGTCCTGGGCGATGGCGAAGACGACGGTCTCGTCGTTCATCAGGTGTGTGCCGAGCAGGCCCTTCCAGCCGCGGCCGAGGACGTCGGGGACGGCCAGGCCGA
The DNA here is from genome assembly GCF_036139655.1 of Streptomyces sp. NBC_00328. Classification (NCBI taxonomy): domain Bacteria; kingdom Bacillati; phylum Actinomycetota; class Actinomycetes; order Kitasatosporales; family Streptomycetaceae; genus Streptomyces; species Streptomyces sp. NBC_00328. Next base: position 7,709,151 of record NZ_CP108013.1, on the reverse strand, counting down.
ACGGCACGTGCCGGGCGTTGACCAGGAGTCCGGCCAGCAGGGCGGCAATCGGACTGCCTCCGGCGGCGATGATCCCGACGAACAGGAACTCGGAGGAGGCGGCGAGGACGAGCGCGCCCATGAGGACCGGGAACCACCAGGCGAAGCCCGAGGTGACCGCGATGGCGCCGTACGACAGGCCGATGACGCCCACCGCGAGGCAGACGAGCGCGATGTCACGCCATTGGGCACGACTGAGAGTTTTCCATAACGAACGCATGGCGTTTATAGTGAACGGTAAGGAAGTGTTCGTCAAGGCGAACGATTGACCATTGGAGCGAACATCTCGTGTCCGAAGCCGACCTCCCGCTCAAGCCGCCGCTCGAAGCGATCGCCGCCTCCCTGCGCGCGGAGCGTGTCCGGGCCGGGCTCTCCCTCACCGAGGTGGCCCGCCGCGCCGGACTGGCCAAGTCCACGCTCTCCCAGCTCGAATCGGGTGCCGGGAACCCCAGCCTGGAGACCCTCTGGGCGCTCTGCGTGGTCCTGGAGATCCCGTTCTCCCGGCTGCTGGCCGCCTCCCGACCCGCGGTCCAGGTGATCCGGGCGGGCCAGGGGCCGGCCGTGGTCTCGGCCGAGGCCGACTACCGGGCCACCCTGCTGGCCGCGTCCCCGCCCGGGGCCCGGCGAGACGTCTACAGCATCGCCGCCGAACCCGGTCCGCAGCGTTCGTCCGCCCCGCACATGCCGGGCGTGGTGGAACACGTGGTGATCGGTACGGGCCGGGCGCTGGTCGGGACCGCGCAGGAACCGGTGGAACTTCTGCCGGGCGACTACATCGGCTACCCGGCCGACGTCCCGCACGTCTTCCAGGCGCTGGAGACCGGCACCACTGCGGTGCTGGTCTCCGAGCACCTCTGACTTCGGCCCTCGGGCCGGGGACACACGACGGGCTCAGTGCCCCATGCCGAGGCCGCCGTCCACAGGGATGACGGCTCCGGTGATGTACCCGGCTTCCTCGGAGGCGAGGAAGCGCACGGCGGCGGCGATCTCCTCCGGCTCCGCGCTGCGCGCCAGCGGCACTTTGCCCAGGAACGCGGCGCGCTGCTTTTCGCTCAGTGCCCTCGTCATGTCGGTCTCGACGAAACCGGGCGCCACCAGATTGCAGGTGATCCCGCGCGAGCCCAGTTCGCGGGCGACCGAGCGGGCGAAGCCGACCAGACCGGCCTTGGAGGCCGCGTAGTTGGCCTGCCCCGCCGCACCGAGCAGGCCCACCACGGAGGAGATCAGGACGATCCGGCCCCGACGGGCCTCCACCATGCCGGTGGCGGCGTGCTTGACGATCCGGAACGCCCCCATCACGTTGGTGTCCAGGACCGCGGCGAAGTCCTCCTCGGCCATACGCAGGACCAGCTGGTCCCGCGTGATACCCGCGTTGGCCACGAGCACCTCGACCGGGCCGTGCGCTTCCTCGACCTCGTGGTAGGCCTTCTCGACCTGCGCGGAGTCGGTGACGTCGCACCGCACGGCGAGGCAGCCGAGCCGGAGCGCGGCCTCCGGCGGCTCGCCGGAGCGGTAGGTCAGCGCGACCTTGTCGCCGGCTTCGGCGAAGGCGAGGGCAACGGCGAGGCCAATGCCCCGGTTTCCTCCGGTGACCAGGACGGAACGGCTCATCGGTTCAGCGCACCTTTGCTCGGATCATCTCTGATGTGTCTGGGGGACCGCGGATCAGGCAATCTTGTGGACCCAGCCGAACGGGTCGGGCCGCTCGCCGGACTGGATCCCGGACAGTTCCGCACGCAGCCGGGCGGTGACCGGGCCGGGCTTGCCGCCGCCGATCGTCCAGCCGCCGTCCTTGCTCTTGACCTCGCCGACCGAGGTGATCATGGAGGAGGTGCCGCAGGAAAACACCTCGGTGAGGCGGCCCGACTCGGCGTCGGCCCGCCAGTCCGCCACGCCGATCCGCCCCTCCTCGGCTGTGTAGCCCAGTTCGGCGGCCAGGGTGAGGACGGAGTCCCGGGTGATGCCGGACAGCAGGGAGCCGGACAGCTCCGGGGTGACCAGCCGGTCGCCGTAGACGAAGAACATGTTGCTGGTGCCCATCTCGTCGACCCAGCGACGCTCGGCGGAGTCCAGCCAGACCACCTGGTCACAGCCCATCTCCTGGGCCTGCGCCTGGGCCACCAGGGTGCCGGCGTAGTTACCGCCGCACTTGGCCTCGCCGGTGCCGCCGGGGGCGGCGCGGGTGTAGTCCTCGGAGAGCCAGACCGTCAGCGGCTTGGCCCCGGCCTTGAAGTACGCAGCGGCCGGGGAGGCGATCACCATGAACCGGTAGGCGCTGGACGGGCCGTAGAAGCCGATCGTGCGCTGCGTGGCGATCATGAAGGGGCGTAGGTAGAGGCTGTGGCCCGGCTGCTCCGGCACCCAGTCCCGGTCGGTGGTGACCAGGAGTTCCAGGGCCTCGACGAAGGTCGCCTCGGGCAGTGGTGGCATGGCCATGCGCTCGCAGGAGCGGTTGAGGCGGGCGGCGTTGGCGTACGGACGGAAGGTGACCACCGATCCGTCGGGGCGGCGATAGGCCTTGAGGCCCTCGAAGACCTCCTGGCCGTAGTGGAACACCTGGGTGGAGGGGTCGAGGATGAGCGGTCCGTACGGCGTGATCCGGGCGTCGTACCAGCCGCGCTCCCGGTCCCAGTCGATGCTGATCATATGGTCGCTGAACACGTCGCCGAACGCGGGTGCCTCAAGCACTCGGGCGCGCTCCGCGATAGAGAGCCGCTCGGCCGGTTCGGTAGTGAAGGTGATGGGCATCAGAACGCTCCGGGACTGTGGAAGTGGCCGGTCACAGGGGTGTGTTGGCGTGCTTGCGGGACGGCTGCTCGGAATTCTTGGTCCGCAGCATCCGGAAGGCGCGGATGAGCGTCGCCCGGGTTCTGGCGGGGTCGATCACGTCGTCGACGAGGCCGCGTTCGGCCGCGTAGTAGGGGTGCATCAGCTCGGCCTTGTAGTCCTTGACCATCGCGGCGCGCGTGGCCTGCGGATCGTCGGCCTCGGCGATCTGCCGCCGGAAGATGACGTTGGCGGCGCCTTCGGCGCCCATCACGGCGATCTCGTTGGTGGGCCAGGCGTAGGAGAGATCGCAGCCGATGGAGCGGGAGTCCATGACGATGTACGCGCCCCCGTAGGCCTTGCGCAGGATCACCTGGACCCGGGGGACCGTGGCCTCGCAGTAGGCGTACAGCAGTTTGGCGCCGTGCCGGATGACCCCGCCGTGCTCCTGGCCCACGCCGGGCAGGAAGCCGGGTACGTCGACCAGTGTCAGCAGCGAGATGTTGAAGGCGTCGCACATCCGGACGAAGCGGGCGGCCTTCTCGCTCGCGTGGATGTCCAGGACACCGGCCAGGGCGATCGGCTGGTTGGCGACGATGCCCACTACCTGCCCTCCGAGCCGGGCCAGCCCGCACTGGATGTTGGGCGCCCAGCGCTCGTGGACCTCCAGGAAATCCCCGTGGTCGACGAGTTCCTCGATCACGTGACGCATGTCGTACGGGAGCTTGCCCTCGGCCGGTACGAGCGTCAGCAGGGCTTCGCTGCGCCGGTCCGTCGGGTCGGACTCCGGGGCGGCGGGCGGCAGTTCGTTGTTGTTGGAAGGGAGCAACGAGATCAGGTAGCGGACCTCGGCCAGGCAGCTCGGCTCGTCGTCGTAGACGAAGTGGGCCACGCCGGACAGTTCCGCGTGGACGTCCGCGCCGCCGAGACCGTCCTGGCTGACCTCTTCGCCGGTGACCGCCCTGACCACGTCCGGGCCTGTGATGAACATCTGGGAGGTGCCCCGGACCATGAACACGAAGTCGGTCAGGGCGGGCGAGTAGGCGGCGCCGCCCGCGCACGGGCCGAGCATCACAGAGATCTGCGGGATGACGCCTGAGGCCCGTACGTTGCGCTGGAAGATCCCGCCGTATCCGGCCAACGCCGAGACGCCTTCCTGGATACGGGCGCCCGCGCCGTCGTTCAGAGAGACCAGCGGGGCACCGGCCGCGATGGCCATGTCCATGATCTTGTGGATCTTGCTGGCGTGGGCCTCGCCGAGCGCCCCGCCGAAGATCCGGAAGTCGTGCGCGTAGACGAAGACGGTGCGGCCCTCGACCGTGCCCCAGCCGGTGATCACCCCGTCCGTGTGCGGCCTGCGGTCCTCCATGCCGAAGCCGACCGACCGGTGCCGGCGCAGCTGCTCGACCTCGTTGAACGAGTCGGGGTCCAGGAGCAGATCGATCCGTTCCCGTGCGGTCAGCTTGCCCTTGGCGCGCTGGGCCGCGGTGGCCCGCTCGCTGGGCCCGCGGCGGGCCAGCTCCTTGGTGGCGTACAGCTCGGCCACCCGCCCGTGGGAGTCGAGGGTCGGGGCCTTCGGCGGGGCGGTCTTCTCTGGGGCGGACATCTTTTATCGCTCCCCTTCCGGAGCCGGTACGGCAATTGCGGTGACGACCAGATCGCCACTGACCCGCCAGCGGCCGGTCAGCTCCTCGGGGAGCCCCGGCCCGGTCCCGCCGGGGTCCGGGATCCGCGCGCTGAAGGTGCCCGCCTCCGGGTCGATGCGGATCCCGGCCTCGTGGAAGCCCAGGAAGCGGCCGGTAACCGGGAACCAGGTCTTGTAGACGCTCTCCTTCGCGCTGAAGAGCAGCCGGTCCCAGCGCAGGCCGGGCCGCTCCGCGAGGAGCCGCCGGACCCGGGCGTGCTCCTCGGGGCGGGCCACGAACTCCAGCACGTCTTCGGGCAGCGGCAGATGAGGTTCGGCGTCGATGCCGAGCGCGCTGATCCGCGTACGGCGGGCGACCACGGCGGCGGTGTAGCCGGGGCAGTGCGTGATGCTGCCGACCACCTGGTCCGGCCACTGCGGCGCGCCCCGGTCACCGGCCGGGATCGCGACGGCGGGGGTGCCCAGGCGGCGCAGCGCCCGATGGGCGCAGTACCGGCCGTTGGCGAACTCCTGGCGCCGGGCCGGGGCCGTGCTGCGCAGCGACGCCGCCTCGGCCGGGTGTGGGGTGAACCGCGGCTGGTCCTCGAAGGAGTCCCAGCCCACGACCCGGCCGGGGACGAGTTCCTGGATCACACCCCCTCCCGGGGGCGGTCGGCAGAGGCACCGGGTCGCACAGCCGGGCGACAGCGCTGGCGGTGCGCGCCCAGACCCGCGACCTCGGCTTCGACCAGGTCGCCGGGGCGCAGGTAGGGCTGGTCGGGGCGGCCGAGCGCGACCCCGCCCGGGGTTCCGGTGAGGATCACGTCCCCGGGGTGCAGCACCATGAACTGGCTGAGGTACCAAACCAGATGGCTCACGTCGAAGACCATGTCGGCGGTGGAGGCTTTCTGCATGACCCGCCCGTTGACCCTGCAGCTCAACCGCAGGTCCTGCGGGTCGGGCACCTCGTCGGGTGTGACCAGGAAGGGGCCCAGCGGGCTGAAGGACTCGAAGGACTTGCCCTTGACCCACTGGCCGCCGCGCTCCAGCAGCCAGCGCCGCTCGGAAACGTCGTTGCCCGTGGCGAAGCCCGCGACATGGGCCGGGGCGGCCGCCCGGTCGGGCAGGTACTGGGCACGCCGTCCGATGACGACCGCCAGTTCGACCTCCCAGTCGGTCTTCTCGCCGCCCGGGGGCAGCAGCAGATCGTCGTGGGGACCGACCAGTGTCATCGGGGCCTTGCTGGAGACGATCGGCTCGTCCGGCAGCGTGAGACCGGCCTCAGCCGCGTGCGCACGGTAGTTGAGGCCGATCGACAGCAGGTGCCCGCCCGGCCGGACGGGCGGGCCGACCCGCTCGGCGGTCGGGTCGGCCACCGGCAGCGTGCCGGCTTCCCGGGCCAGCCGGGCGGCCAGCTCGCGCAGTACGTCCGGGTCCAGGCTCTCGCCCGTCCAGTCCGCGACCCAGGACGACAGGTCGCGGACGACTCCATCGGGGCCGACCGCGCACGGCCGTTCCCCGCTCTGCGGGCCGATCCGAAGCAGGCGCATGTCAGCGGGCCGACGCGGTCTCGTCGAGGTACTTCTCGAAGAAGCCGGTCTCCGCGTCCGTGAGCCGACGAGGGCGGCCCGCCCGGTAGTCGAACGGGGCCATCGTGGTCGAGGCGGTGGCGTAGACGAGGTCGCCGTCCCGGACCTCGTAGTCGACGGTCACCGTCGCCGACTGGAGGTCCGAGACCCACATTTCGATGTCGACCGGCTCATGGCGGTGGACGAGCTGGCGCCGGTAGCGGATCTGGTGGGAGACGACCACCGAGCCGTCCCGGAAGAACGCGTCGCCCTCGGTCGGGGCCATCCGGAAGATGAAGTCGACCCGGGCCTCCTCCAGGTAGCGCACGAAGGAGACGTTGTTGACGATCCCGTAGATGTCCATGTCCGACCAGCGGATCGGGCAGGGATAGGTGTGCCGTGGCATGGTAGTCAGCTTTCGGTGGTGATCTGGGCACCTGCGGGACCGAACGCTCCGGTCCGCCGCTGGAAGGCGGCCACGTAGTCGTCCGCGGCGATCGGGGCGCGCAGCAGCTCCGGCGACAGGTTGAAACCGCTGATCAGGATTTCGGCGTGCGGCTGGATCAGGACGCACAGGGCGTCCAGGGCCTGCGGCAGCTCCTCGACCTGGTCGGCCGTGAACACCCCGCGGGCCAGGTACCAGCCCGCGTCCCGCTGCACCTCGGTGAGCGCGTACAGCGAGGCGAGCAGGCCGAGCGCGGTCCGCGCCGGCTCGGTCTCGGCCTCCTCGGCCGCTTCGGTGAAGCACTCCAGGGCTGTACGCACGCCCCGCACCCGGGCCATGGCCAGCCCGGTGTTCATCGTGTCGTTCCAGGCATCGAGGTAGGTCCGCTCACGGGTCTCGTCCGCCATGGAGGCGCGGGCGGCCCGGAGCAGCTCCTGCTCCCGGTGGCGCAGGGCCGCCAGCAGGAACGCGGTGTCGCGCAGGTCGCGGCCGGTGGGGTCGGGGGCCTCGGACGGTGCCTCCCCCTCGGCCTGGCCCTGGGCGATGATCTGGCCGGCCGTAGTGGCGAGCAGCACCTGGTTGTCGCCCTCCGCGGTCACCAGGCCCTGGAGCAGCGAGCCGTAGTCCGCGATCCGGTTGACGCTGAAGATGCCCTGGGCCCCGCAGCGCTCCCGGCAGGTCGCGATGACCTCGGTCATCTCCCAGGTGGAGAGAGCCTTGGTGATCGAGATCAGGTGGTTCAGTTCGGCCGGTACGGCGTCCGGGGCCGCCACGAACTCCCGCTTGGCGTGGTTGAGCAGCAGGGTCATCGCGTAGACCTTGGACAGTGCGGTGAACAGGGCCAGCTGGTGGCTGCGGTATTCGATGACCGGAAGGTCGTTGCGGCCGGGGGCGTTCGTGAGCCGCTGCGCCGCGAAGCGCAGCGCGATGTACACACTGGCCCGGCCCGCGCCGACCGCCGAGCTGGAGACACACAGGCGCCCGGGCAGGATCCGGCTCATGGCGCGCAGGAACCGCTTGCGCTGGTTGCCGGAGGAGGGGCGGAAGGTGCCGTTCTCGTCGAAGCCGCCCATGTCGCCGTGAAGCAGGTTGCGGCGCGGGACGCGGACGTGGTCGAACCAGGTGACGCCGTTGTCCAGGCCCTGGACCGGCTTCTCCGGGCAAGGGGCCGCGTGGACTCCCTCGTGCAGTCGGGTGCCGTCGCTGATCGGGACGAGGAAAGGGTAGACACCGTGGTCCTTGCCGTCCGCCTTCAGCCGCGCCATGACGACGGCGAGCTTCGGGACGTCCTGGAACCCGCTGTAGGACATGTGCTTCTGGGCCAGTGCGTCCGGGGTGTTCAGGACGAAGGTCTCGGAAGCGGCGTCGTAGACGGCCTCGGTGCGCATAGCGGCCACGTTGTTGCCGTAGCCCAGCTCGGTGGCCATGTACGGGCTGAACGAGTCCAACCGGTCCAACTCGTCGACGAGGTCCTTGAGTTCGGGCCGGTCACCGTGCTCGACGACCGTGCCGAAGCTGAGGTTGTAGTGGACCATCAGCAGCGAGAACGTGGACACGTCGACCAGCGACGGCCACTCGGCCAGGGCGAACAGCCGCCACGGGTCCCGCAGGATCTCCACGGGGCGCTCCAGTCCGGCGTGCACCACCCGGGACCGTTCGTAGGCGAGCTTCCCGGCCTCGTTCATCGTGAGGCCCTCACGGGGATCGAAGATCGGGTCCAGCAACAGCTCGCCGATGTCCTTGTGCGCCTGCTCGTACCTGCCGTCGAAGAGCAGCCTGGCCAGGTCGGCGGTGGCGACCGGGTTCATCTGAGGGGTCCTTTCACGGTTCTGGTGGTGCGGTTCAGGAGGAGATCAGCAGGGCGGCGTTCTGGCCTCCGAACCCGAAGGAGTTGCTCAGGGCGATGTGCACCGGGCCGAGCCGTGGCGCGCCGTGCACGACGTCGACGTCCACCCGCGGGTCGACCTCGGTGAGCGAAGCCGTCGGAGGGATCACGCCGTGGTGCACCGCGAGCGCCGCGTACGCCGCTTCGATGGAACCGGCCGCGCCGAGCGGGTGCCCGGTGACCCCCTTGGTGGAGCTGACCTTGGCATCCGAGCCGATCACCCGGCGGATCACCCCGGCCTCGATCACGTCGTTGAGGGGGGTGGAGGTGCCGTGGGCGTTGACGTAGCCCACGTCGCGGCCGGTCAGGCCCGCGTCGGCGAGCGCCGCCCGGACCGCCAGCTCTGCGCCCTTGCCCTCCGGATGCGGGGAGGTCACGTGGTGGGCGTCGGCTGAAGCGCCGTACCCGATCACGCGGGCCAGGGTCTGGGCGCCGCGGGCCCGGGCGTGCTCATCGGACTCCAGGACCACGATCCCCGCGCCCTCGCCGAGTACGAACCCGTCGCGGGTCGCGTCGAAGGGGCGGGAGGCCGTCGCCGGGTCGTCCAGACGCCGGGAGAGTGCCCGCATCCGGGCGAAGGAGGACACGTACAGCGGGGTGATCGGCGCCTCGGCGCCGCCCGCGATCACGATGTCGGCCAGTCCGGACCGGATCAGCTCCCGGCCGAGGCCGATCGCGCTGGCCCCGGCGGCGCACGCGGTGCACGGCGCCAGGCAGGGGCCGTTGGCCCCGATGTCGATGGCCACCTGCCCGGCCGCCATGTTCAGCAGCCCCATCGGCAGGGTCATCGGGGAGACCTCACCGGGTCCTTCCTCGATCAGGATCCGGTGCTGCTCCTCCAGCGTCGCGGTGCCACCGGCACCCGAACCGATGATGACGGCCACTCGTGCGCTGTCCGCCCACTCCCCGGCCACGAGACCTGCCTGGGCGAGGGCCTCGCGCGTCGCGGCGACGGCGAACTGGGAGTAGCGGTCCCACTGCCAGGCGCCGCGCAGCCCGAGCTGCTGGGGCGAGAAGTCGGGCACCCGGCAGGCCATGGTCACCGGCAGGCCGGCCAGGTCGTCGTGGTGGGCGGCGGTCGACCGTCCGTCGACCACGCGTTCCCAGTTCTCCTTGACCCCGATGCCCGCGGGGGTGATCAGTCCGATGCCGGTGATGGAAGCCGCGAAGCCGCTCATCAGACGGCGGCGGCCTTCTGCTCGATGAGGGCGATAATGTCCGAGACGGCGGCGATCTCGGTCAGCTCGTCGTCGGTGATGACGACGCCGAGGCGCTTCTTCAGCGCGGTCGCCAGCTCGATCTGGGACAGTGAGTCGAGACCGAGGTCGTCGAAGGTCGCTTCCGGGACAACGCTTTCGGCGTCGAGACCGAAGCGGGAGACGAAGACCTCGACGACGGATTCCTGAACGGTGCTCATGGTGTGTCTCCTGGTTCGAATGAGTTGTTGATGATGTGTCAGATCACGTGCTCGGCACGGATGTCGGGCCAGACCAGGGCCGTCGAGCCCCACGAGAGACCGGCTCCGAACGCCGACAGCAGCACCCGGTCGCCGGGCTTGAGGTCGCCACTGGCGGCGATGTCGTTCAGCAGCAGGGGGACCGAGGCCGACAGGGTGTTCCCGACCCGGTCGATGTTGACCGCGACGCGTTCCATGGGGACTTCGAGTTCCTCCGCCACCGCCCGCACGATCCGGACGTTGGCCTGGTGGCCGACGAACCAGTCGACGTCCGCCACGGACCAGGCGGTGCGTTTGAGCACCGCCTGCGCCGACTGCGTCATGCGCTCGACTGCCTGCGTGTAAAGGGGGCGGCCCTCCATCCGCAGGTACCAGTCCTCGGTGGGCACCGAGTCGTGGCCGAGGCCCGCGTCCGCGGACCGCTGGCGCGAACCGCCGGCCGGGATGGCCAGCAGATCGGCGAGCGAGCCGTCACTGCCGAGGTCGAAGGGGCCCAGCGCGCCGGGCTCGTGGTCCTCGCCGCGGCGCAGTACCACCGCGCCCGCTCCGTCGCCGAAGATCGGCGCCGTCCCGCGGTCCCGCTGGTTGACCAGCGTGGTGAAAGCCTCCGAGCCGATGAACAGCACGCTGTCGGCGGTCCCCGAGGCGATCAGCCCGGCGGAGGTGGCGAGTCCGTAGAGGAACCCGCTGCACGCCGAGGTGAGGTCGAAGGCCGCCACCGGGCCCATGCCGAGCCGGGACGCGACCTCCGGCGCCACCGCCGGGCAGAGCCGGTCGGGGGAGGTGGTCGCCACGACCACCGTGTCCACCCCGCTCACTCCGGCGGACCGCAGCGCCCGGGCACCGGCCTCCACGGCCAGGGTGCCGGTCGACAGGCCGTCCGAGACGACCCTGCGTTCACTGATTCCGGTCCGCGTCCTGATCCACTCGTCGTTCGTGTCGAGTGTGGCGGAAAGGTCGTCGTTCGTGACCACCCTGGGAGGGAGAAATCCCCCGATACCCGAAAGCACCACCGCCATGTGAATTTCCCCCCTGATGACCGCCATCCACTGTCTGACCTGGCGTCCAACTACCCTCGCGCAATCTTCCGAGGCGCGGCAATTGGCCTTTCGTACACGTACGGATCTGGCTGTACCAAAGGCCAATTGACCCTTATCGGGGCCAGTGAAAGCGTCGCGAAAATGGGCACCACGACTCCTTCGGCCACCACGACTTCTTCCGAGCTGGTACGGCTCCTCCCCGCAGGGCGGGTGATCGTCGACCGGGACACCCGGGCCTCCTTCGCGCACGACGAGGCGGCGGGCGCCCCCTTCGGCATGCCCGTCGCCGTCGTACGCCCCCACGACACCGCCGAGGTCGCCGCAGTGGTCGCGTACTGCGCCGAGCGGGGTGTCCCGCTGGTCGCGCGCGGCGCGGGCACCGGGCTGTCCGGCGGAGCCAACGCCATCGAGGGCTGCGTGGTCGTCTCGTTCACCGCGATGGACGCGATCGTGCGCATCGACCCCGACGAGCGGCTTGCCGTCGTGCAGCCCGGGGTGGTCAACGACCATCTGCGCGCGGCCTGCGCCGAGAAGGGCCTCTGGTACCCGCCCGACCCGGCCAGCGCCCCGTGGTCCACGATCGGGGGGAACGTGGCCACCAACGCAGGCGGGCTGTGCTGCGTGAAGTACGGGGTGACCCGGGACTATGTCCTCGGGCTGGAGGCCGTCATCGGGCGTGGCGAGACCGTCCGGCTGGGGCGGCAGACCGCCAAGGGCACCGCGGGCTACGAGCTGGCCGGGCTGATGGTGGGCTCGGAGGGCACGCTGGGCCTGGTCACCGAGGTCACCCTGCGGCTGCGGGGCGCCCGGGCGCAGGAGCGGACCGTGGTCGGCTACTTCGACGACCTGCCCAGCGCGGGACGCGCGGTCGCCCGCGTGGTGGCTTCCGGAGTGGTGCCGAGCGCCCTCGAACTCGTCGACGGCTACTGCCTGCGCGCCGTGGACGACTGGACGAACATGGGCCTCGCCGAGGTCGGGAACGTGTTGCTGCTGGCCCGCTGTGACGCTCCCGGAGCCGCCGGAGACCAAGAGGCCGACACCGTCTTGAGCTGCTTCGAGAGCGCGGGCGCGACCTGGAGCGCCCGCTCGACCGATGCCGCCGAGGCGGATGCCCTTTTCGCCGCGCGCCGACTGGTCTATCCGGCGCTGGAGCGGCTGGGCCTGGTGCTCAGCGAGGACATCTGTGTGCCGCGCATGCTCGTACCGGAGATGCTTGCCCACCTGGAGCGGATCGCCCTGGCGCACGACGTGCACATCGCGAGCCTGGCCCACGCGGGGGATGGCAACCTGCACCCGATGATGGTCGTTTCCCGGGGGGACGCGGCAGCCTTGGCCCGGGGGCGCGGGGTGTTCGAGGAGATCGTCGACCAGGCGATCGCGCTGGGCGGCACCGTCACCGGAGAGCACGGGGTGGGGCTACTCAAGATGCGCGGTCTGGCCCAGGAGCTGAGCCCCGCCGTGCTCGACCTGCACCGCGGGATCAAGAAGGTGTTCGACCCGGCCGGGATCTTCAACCCGGGGAAGGTCTTCACCTCCTACTGACCTTTTCGGATTGGCTTCGGGTGGTCCGAGGTGAGGGCCGGTCCGGCCTCGGTGCGGGTGGCGAAGGTGTGCCGGTGAACGTATTCGACCTTGAGGACGCTGTTGAACGCCTCGCTGACGGCATTGTCGAAAGACGAGCCGACACGTCCCATGGACTGGGTCACGCCGAGGCGGCGGCAGGCCCGCTTGAACAGGCGGGAGACGTACTCGCTGCCCCTGTCGCTCTGAAAGATCACGCTCTTGACGTCGCCGCCGCGGGTGGCAGCGGCCATGTGCAGCGAGGCCACGACGAGTTCGGCATCGTGGCGCTCGCCCATCGCGTAGCCGAGCAGGCGGCGCGAGAACAGATCAATCACCGTGGCCAGGTACAGCTTGCCCTCGCTCGTGACGATCTCGGTCATATCTCCAGCCCATACCTGGTCCGGAGCGTCGGCGCTGAAGTCTCGGCGCACGAAGTCCGGGGCCGCGGCCCGCCTGCCCGGGCGAGCGAGCCCGCGGCGTCGCCGGATCTTCCGCCCGGCCAGGCCGAGCTCGGCCATGGTCTTGGCGACGGTATTCACCGAGACGCGCCATCCCTCCCTGGCGAGCGTGATCCACACCTTCGGGGAGCCGTGGGTGCCGTCCGAGGCGTCGGAGACCCGCCTGATGGCTTCGGCCGGCTGTCCGCGCCGCACCTCGCGGGCGGTGACGGGCTTGTCCTTCCACTTGTGGAACCACGACCCGCTCACGCCCAGCACGCGGCAGACACAGTATGCGGAATGTTCTGCTCGGCCTTGCAGTCGCTGATCACCCCGGCCAGCTGGGCCGGGTCCGCCACAGCCACTTCACCCACAAAGCCATGCAGCGTTTGAAGACATCACGTTCCATCTCCAGCTCGCGGATACGCTTGTTCTTCTCGCTCGTCTCCCGGCGCAGCCGCTCCGGCTCAGCACGTTCGCCCTCTCGTAGCCGGCCGCCCGATTCAGCGGGCGCGGGCCGGTCCGACGAGGCCGAACCGTTCCTCCTCCAGCGTGAGACCCGGCTGTGCAGCGTCCCCGGATGCACACCGAGGTCCTCAGCGTCGTACTTCTGTTGCTCGGACCCCATGACCCTCAACTTCCCCTGGTATCACGGACTCCACGTTACGAGGGGACCCTCACCCGCCCGGCGAACTCGGTGTCCGTTCGCCGCCAGCGCCGGGCGTGTGCGACCGCTGGGATGGACGCATGACTTCTCAGGGAACCATGAACGGCAAGGTGGCACTCGTGACCGGTGGCAGCCGGGGCATCGGGGCCGCGACGGCGCTGCGCCTGGCCCAGGAAGGTGCGGACGTGGCCGTCACCTATGTGCGGGGCAAGGAAGCCGCGGAGGGCGTCGTACGGGGCGTCGAGGAGCTCGGACGCAGGGGACTCGCCCTGTGCGCGGACTCCTCGGACGCGGCGGAGGCCGGCGGGGTGGTGGACCGGGTCGTCGCGGAGTTCGGGCGGCTCGACGTACTCGTCAACAACGTGGGGGTGGGCCTTCTGGGACCGTTGGACTCCCTGTCCCCGGCGGAGATCGACCGGGTGCTCGCCGTCAACGTCCGGGGGGTCTTCCTGGCCTCCCAGTCGGCCGCGTCGCACCTCGGGGACGGCGGGCGGATCGTCACGATCGGCAGCTGCATGACACAGCGCGTCCCCGGTCCCGGAGGGACGCTCTACGCGATGAGCAAGTCCGCGCTGATCGGCCTCACCAAGGCGCTGGCGCGGGAACTGGGCGACCGCGGGATCACCGCCAACATCGTCCATCCCGGCCCCATCGACACGGACATGAACCCGGCGGACGGCCCGTACGCACCGGGCCAGGCCGCGATGACCGCCCTCGGCCGCTTCGGCGCCGCCCATGAGGTCGCCTCGATGGTCGCGTATCTGGCGGGAAGCGAGGCGGGGTACGTGACGGGGGCGGAGTTCGCGGTGGACGGAGGCCACGCGGCGTAACGCACCGGGCCGGCCCCCCGGTACCCGGGATGCCCGGACCACCCGGATGATCGCCTGGATCGCCTGGACAGGCGTCGTACCCGGCACGGGCCGGACCATGGCCCGTGGGACGCACCGGCATCGGCACGTCCCACGGAACCATCGGGCCATGGCTCACGGCTCCGGACGATCGAACCGGAAGACTCAGCCGCCCAGTTCCTGGTGCCGTGCCGTCAGCCCTGACGCCCCGTCCTCCGTCAGAGAGCCGAAGAGGCGCAGCCGGGAGATGCCGCCGTCCGGGAAGATGTCCACGCGCGCGTGCGTGGCGACGGCGGGTGCCGCGAGGGTGAAGCGGTGGTTGGTGTCGGGCTGGAGGCGAGTGCGGGGCAGGATCTCCGTCCACTCCCCCGTGTCGCCTTCGTCGCCGTTCCGCACCGACACCGAGGCCCATCCGGCGCTGTTGCCCTTCAGGTACGCCGTGTCGATCTCGACGGCGCGGATCTCGGACCGGGCGACGAGCCGGTAGCGGATCCAGTCGTTGCCGTCGTCGCGTCGCCGGCGGGTCTCCCAGCCGTCGTCCATCTTGCGCGAGCGGCCGGGCTGGATGGTGTTGGTGGCCGGTGAGTAGAAGAGGTCGGAGGCGTCCTCGACCTGTCCGCCGTTCTCCAGGGCGACCACGTCGAACGTGCCGAGGGCGGACAGCCAGCGCGGGTCGGGCACGACCTCGCCGTACACCCGCAGTCGCGCGATGCCCCCGTCGGGGTGCTGGTTGACGCGCAGGTGCGTGAAGCGCTGCTCCACGGAGACGGCGAACCCGTTGGCCGCGTGACCGCCGATCGCGGTGCGCGGTACCAGCGTCGTCCACTTCACCTCGTCCGCGAGAAGTTCCCCGGGCGAGGGTGAACCGGGCACCGAGGCGCCCTCGACCGACACCGCCTGCGGATAGTTGCCGCGGAAGTGGGCCGTGTCGACGACGATCCCGCGGATCACCCCGGGGGCGCCGAGGCGCACCAGGGCCCAGTCGTGGTCCTCGGCGGTCGGCCACGGGTGCTCGGCCGAGACACCGCGGCGCCGCCGGGTCTCCCAGCCGTCCATGATCTTGCCCTTGTGGCCGAAGTGCTCGGGGTCGAACTCGGCGGCCCCGGCCAGGAGGAGGTTCTCGCGCTGGGCGAAGAACTCGTCGTTGGCGGCGACGACCCCCGCGCCGAGCCGCCGGTCCGCCAGGTCGGCGTAACGGGTGAAGGGGAAGTCGGCGGTGCGGTAGTCCGCGTACGGGTCGCCGCCTCGGTAGGGGTTCGCGTCTCCGGTGAAGGTGGCCGGAACGGTCGGGCGCTGCGCCGTCACGATGATCGATCTGCCTTTCGGGGGTCGGGCGTTGCGACTACGGGTGGCGGACGAGGAGTTGTCCGGCGGGCTCGGTGAACCTGCCCTCGGCGACGACGCGTTCGCCGCGCAGCCACGTCGACTTCACGACACCGCTGAGGGTCCTGCCCGCGTAGGCGGTCACCCGGTTGCGGTGCTGGAGCGCGGCGGGGTCGACGGTGAAGGTCTCGTCGGGGGCGAACACCGCGAAGTCGGCGTCGTGGCCGGCCGCGATGGCGCCCTTGCGGTCGCCCAGGCCGGCCAGTCGTGCCGTGCCGGAGGACATCCAGCGGACCACGTCCTCCAGGCCGTGGCCGCGTCTGCGGGCCTCGGTCCACACGGCGGACAGGCTCAACTGGAGGCCGGAGATGCCGCCCCACGCGGTCGCGAAGTCGTCCGTCTTGAGATCGGCGGTCGACGGCGAGTGGTCGGTGACCACACAGTCGATGGTTCCGTCGGCCAGCGCCTGCCACAGCAGGTCCTGGTTGGCGGCCTCACGGATGGGCGGGCAGCACTTGAACTCGCTGGCGCCGTCCGGGACTTCCTCGGCGGTCAGGGTGAGGTAGTGCGGGCAGGTCTCCACGGTGATCCGGACGCCGTCCGCCTTGGCGGCGGCGATCAGCGGGAGCGCGTCGCTCGACGACAGGTGCAGCACATGCACCCGCGCGTCGAGGCGCGCGGCCTGCGCGATGAGGCTCCTGACGGCGCTGTCCTCGGCGTCCCGGGGGCGCGAGGCGAGGAAGTCGGCGTAGCTGCGGCCGCCCTTCTGCGGGGCGGCGGCCAGGTGGAGCGGGTCCTCGGCGTGCACGATCAGCAGGCCGCCGAAGCCGGCGATCTCGGCGAGGGACCGGGCGAGTCGCTCCTGGTCCAGTTCGGGGAACTCCTCGACCCCGGACGGCGACAGGAACGCCTTGAACCCGAAGACACCGGCATCGTGCAGGGGCCGCAGGTCCTCGACGTTGCCGGGCAGCGCGCCGCCCCAGAAGCCGACGTCGACGTGCGCCTTGGAGCGGGCGACGTCCTGCTTCGTACGGAGATGGCCGACCGTCGTGGTCGGCGGGAGGGAGTTGAGCGGCATGTCGATCAGGGTGGTGATGCCGCCGGCGGCCGCGGCGCGGGTCGCGGTCCAGAAACCCTCCCACTCGGTGCGGCCGGGGTCGTTCACATGGACGTGGGTGTCGACGAGGCCGGGCAGTACGACGTCGTCACCGACGTCCTCCGACCGGGCGCCGGGCGGCACCTCGGCGTCGTACGGCAGCACGGCCGTGATCTTTCCCCCGGCGACCGCGACCGAAGCGGCGCGCGTCCCTTCGGGAGTGATGACGCGCGTCGAGCGCAGCACCAGTTCGGCATCGGACACCCGGACCCCTCTCTCCGCCGCCGTTGACTCCCGTTGCCGCCGGGTTGCTTCCGCGTAACGGAATTCAACTTTCTGTTGAAGAAGTCTTCACTCCGGCCCCCGCTCCGTCAAGGGCTCATTTCTCCAGCCTCCCCCGGTCCGGCCACCCGCCCGCCCCCAATGCGCCCGATACGCCCGACCGCACGATCTTCCGCATTGCGGAGTCATATTTCCGGCAAGCAGAATGTAGCCTCACCTTACCCGGCAAGGGATGCGCTGCCGGGTAGGCTGCGTCTCTGCCCTCCCGCCGCCGCCCCCTTCGAGACTCTTCGGGTCACCCCGCTCGATACCGCGCCCCGAAAGGACCGCCGCCGTGCCGCCGTCCAGCGCCAGCACCACCGACGCCAGATCGTCCGCTCCCAGTGGCGGCGTCCAGTCCCTCGAGCGCGCCTTCGATCTGCTGGAGCGCATGGCGGACGCCGGGGGCGAGGTCGGTCTGAGCGAGCTCTCCGCGAGCAGCGGGCTGCCGCTGCCCACCATTCACCGGCTGATGCGCACCCTCGTGGCCTGCGGATACGTACGACAGCAGACCAACCGCCGGTACGCGCTCGGTCCCCGGCTGATCCGCCTCGGCGAGTCCGCCTCCCGGCTGCTCGGCACCTGGGCCCGCCCCTATCTGGCGCGCCTGGTGGAGGAGACCGGCGAGACCGCGAACATGGCGCTGCTCGACGGGGACGAGATCGTGTACGTCGCCCAGGTGCCTTCCAAGCACTCGATGCGCATGTTCACCGAGGTGGGCCGCCGGGTGCTGCCGCACTCCACGGGCGTCGGCAAGGCGCTGCTGGCCCATACTCCGGACGACGAGGTGCGGGCGCTGCTCGCCCGTACGGGAATGCCCGCCGCGACGGAGAAGACGATCACCACGCCGGACGGCTTCCTCGCCGCGCTCGACGAGGTGCGCCGTACCGGCTACGCGGTCGACGACAACGAGCAGGAGATCGGCGTCCGCTGCCTGGCCGTCTCCGTGCCCGGCTCCCCGACCGCCGCCGCGATCTCGATCTCCGGCCCGGCCGGCCGGGTCACCGAGGCCGCCACCGAGAAGATCGTGCCGGTGCTCCAGCAGGTCGCGGCCGAACTGTCGGAGGCTCTGGCCAGCTCGGGACCGGGCGCCGGCTGACCCGGGGTCCGGCTGACCCGGGCTCCGGCCGTGTCCGCGAGGACGGGGCGGGAGGACGCGCGCCGTTCCGGCCCGGCTCGGCCCACCCCTGACACCGCCCACCACTCCCCGCCCGGCCGACCGGCGGTGCCGGGTCTTCCGTACGAACGACGCCGACAGGACCGGGGAACCGCTGACCACGGGACTCCCCTCCGAGGCGCTCGGCTCAGACCACCCCCGGCACCGCACCCCTCTCCCCTGCCCTGCTCAGTCCGCGACGGGCGTCTCCAGGCGCCCGTCCGTCATCTCCCGCACCGCGTCCGCCTCGCCGAGGCGGGCGCGGTCGTGTGTCACGAGGACGGTCGCCGTGGCGCGCTCACGGGTGAGCCGCAGCAGCAGGTCGATCACCGCCGTACCGCGTTCGTGGTCGAGGGCGCTGGTCGGCTCGTCGACCAGGAGCACCGACGGCTCGTTGACCAGCGCTCGGGCGATGTTCACCCGCTGCCGCTGACCGCCGGACAACTGGTGGGGGCGCCGGTGGGCCAGGTCGCCGAGCCCGACCTCGGCGAGCAGCTCCCTCGCCCGCCGCGTCACTCGACGGCGCCCGTCCAGGTGGCCCATCACCTGGAGCTGTTCCAGCGCGGTCAGCGCGGGCAGCAGGTTCGGCTGCTGGAACACGATGCCGATCTCGCGCCGCCGCAGGACGGCCCGCTCGGCGGAGGTCAGCGTCCCTGTCTCCGTACCGCCGACGAGGACACGTCCGCGGTCCGGGGCCACCAGGGTCGCGGCGACCGCGAGGAGGCTGGACTTGCCGGATCCGGAGGGCCCCACGACGGCCGTCGTCGTTCCGGCGGGCACCAGGAGGCCGACGCCGTCCAGAGCGGTCACACGGCCGTCGCCGTCGGGGTAGGTGAGGGTGATGTCGTCGAGGGTCAGGCTCATCGGGCGGTCTCCGGAGTTCTCATCGGGCGCTCGCCAGCGCGGTCAGCGGGTCGACGGCGGTGATCCGCCGGACGGACAGAGCCGCGCCGAGCACCCCGAGAGCGATCGTCACGGCGGCGGGTCCGAGCACGGCCGGTCCGGCCGGTGCGAACGGCACGCCACCGCCCCGCACGAGCGCGCCGGCCCCGGCCGCGAGCCCGGTGCCGAGCAGCGTCCCGGCGGCGAGCAGGAACACCGCCTGGCCCAGCGCGTCGCGCAGCAGATACGGCGTGGAGGCGCCCAGCGCCTTCAGGACCGCGATGTCGGGCGCCCGCTGGATCGTCCAGACCGTGAAGAACGCCCCGGTGACGAGCGCCGAGATCACGAAGAGGAATCCGCGCATGAGCTGGAGCGAGCCGTTCTCGGCCCGGTAGGAGCCGATGGCGGTGAGGGCGTCGCCCTTGGTGAAGGTCTTCGTGCCGGCGGCACGGTCGGCCGCCCGCAGATCGGCTCCGTCGGTACGCAGGGCGATCACGGTCGCCGGACCGGAGAGGTCGGTCCACACGACCGGGGTGTGGCTGTACGAGGCACGGCCGGCCACGGCCGCGACGGTCAGCTCGGTGCCGCCGAGCCCCACCCGGTCCCCGGGCGTCACGCCGAGCGCGGCGGCGGCCTTCTCGGACAGCACGGCACGGCCCGGGGCGACCCCCGGCGGGGCGATGCCCGACCCCGGCCGCACGGCGAACGCGGACACCGCGGCCGTACGGTTCCCGGCGGCCGCGTTCAGGGTGCGGATGCCGATCGGCTCGGCCGAGGTGACGCCGGGTGTGCCGGACCAGGTCTCCCAGGCGCGGGACGGCACTCGCGCCCCGGTGAAGGACACCGGCTGACCCGCGGCCGGCGCGGCGAAGGCCAGGTGGTCGGCGGGCAGCGCGGTGACCGCCGAGGTGTTCTCCTCGGCGAGCCCGGCGGTCAGCCCGGACAGCAGCCCCACGAGCAGGGTGATCAGTACGACGACGGCTCCCATCAGGGCGAACCGCCCCTTGGCGAACCGTAGGTCTCTCCATGCGACGAACATGCCTCGACCCTGCCGCCCGGACCCGGTCCGGGGCATCGCCCCGCGGCACGCTTCCCCCGGTCCGAAGGAGGGGCGCGCGGATCGCCGGGAGACGCACCGCGCGGGACCGGAGGAACGGCGGCCCGCGGACTCGGGAGGAGAACCGCGCAGGCGAAGGGAGCAGCCCGCTTTCAACCTTTCGGTTGACCGGGTCCGGCACTGCCCCGCCTACCCTGGAACGACCATGGATGTCCCCCTCCGCTCCCCCGTCGTCGCCGTCCTGCGGCTGTGCCTGTACGTCCTGCTCGCGGGCCTTCTCCTGCTGGCCGCCGTCCGCAGCGGGGACACCGGGCACCCGGCGGCGGTCGTCGTGTCGGTCCTCGTGACGGGGGTGGTGCTCGCGGCGGGCGCGGTCTCCGCGGCGGTGCACCGCTCACGGCGTACGGCCGCACTGTGGGTGGCCGCCCTCAGCGTGAGCTGGCTGGCTCTCGTCACGCTCTCACCGGACGGGCTGTGGGTGGCCTTCCCTCTCTACTTCCTGCAACTGCACCTGCTGCCGGTGCGCTGGAGCCTGCCCGCGGTGGCCCTGACGGCTGGGGCGGCCGTCGCGAGCTTCGTAGCGCACGGCGCGCCCCTCACGCCCGGCGCGTTCATCGGGCCGCTGCTCGGGGCGGGGGTGGCGGTCGCCACGGTCCTCGGGTACGAGGCGCTGTACCGGGAGAGCGAGCGGCGCCGCGTGCTGATCGAGGAACTCATCGCCGCCCGTGCCGAACTGGCCGAGGCCGAACGCGCCGCGGGCACGCTCGCGGAACGGGAGCGGCTCGCCCGCGAGATCCACGACACGCTCGCCCAGGGCCTGTCCAGCATCCAGCTCCTGATGCGGGCCGCCCAGCGACTGCTGCCCGCGGGCTCCCCCGCCGCACCGCACCTGGAGCAGGCCCGCGCGACCGCGCAGGACAACCTCGCCGAAGCCCGTCGCTTCGTCCGCGCGCTCACCCCTCCGGGTCTGGAACACGGTTCGCTCGCCGCCGCGCTGGAGCGGCTGTGCCGGTCGGCCGCCGTGGACACGCCGAAGGTCCGCTTCTCGGTGAGCGGTCCGCCCGCAGGGCTTCCGACTCCGTACGAGGTGGCCCTGCTGCGGATCGCGCAGTCGGCTCTCGGCAACGCGCTGCGCCACGCGCACGCGGATCGCGTGGAGATCACGCTGAGCTTCATGGACACGTCGGTCGCGCTGGACGTGGTGGACGACGGCGCCGGCTTCACCCCCGGCGGCGTACGGCCGGACGCGGACCGCACGGACCGGGACCACGTCGGTCCGGACGACGCCGTACGAGACCACTCCGGTCGAGACGATGCCGGTCGAGACCACTCCGGTCGCGACCGGGACCGTGAGGACAGGGGCGCCTCGGACGGGGGCTTCGGTCTTCCCGCGATGCGTTCGCGCGCGCGGTCGCTGGGCGGGACGTTCACCGTCGAGTCGGCTCCCGGGCAGGGCACTGCGGTGGCGGTCACGCTGCCGTTGCCCGGCATCGGGGAGCCGCCCGGGACGGCCTCCGGCGGCGCCGCCGGTCCTGAGCCCGCCGAGCCCGCCCGGGACGCGGGGAGCCGGGTATGACGGTCCGCCTGTTGCTCGCGGACGACCACCCCGTCGTCCGTGCCGGACTGCGCGCGGTGCTGTCCGCGGAGCCGGACTTCGAGATCGTCGCGGAGGCGCCGACGGCGGAGGCCGCGGTGGAGCGGGCCGGGGCCGGTGGTGTGGACGTCGTCCTCATGGACCTCCAGTTCGGCGCCGGGATGCACGGGGCGGAGGCCACGGCGGTCATCACGGCACGCCCCGGCGCACCCCGGGTCCTCGTCCTGACCACGTACGACACCGACGCGGACATCCTCGCAGCGGTCGAGGCGGGCGCCTCCGGCTACCTCCTCAAGGACGCTCCGCCCGAGGAGCTCTCCGCCGCCGTGCGCACCGCCGCGTCGGGTCACTCGGCGCTCGCCCCGAAGGTCGCCGACCGGCTCATGGACCGCATGCGTACTCCGGCCGCCGCCCTCAGCCGTCGCGAACTGGAGGTCCTCGAACTGGTCAAGGACGGCCTCTCGAACCAGCGGATCAGCAAGGAGTTGTTCCTGAGCCAGGCGACCGTGAAGTCCCATCTGGTGCACATCTACGCCAAGTTGGGTGTGGACTCCCGTACCTCGGCCGTGGCGGCGGCCACCGAGCGAGGTGTCATCCGCAGGGGACGCTAGGGCCTGTCCGGCACGCCCCAGGAGGTCCCGTCCGGACCGGAGGTCTGCCGCTCCGCGGGTACGGTCCCCGCCGTGGTCACCGCCGGGTTCGGTGCGGGGGTTCCCCGAAGAGTTCGACCGCGCTGCGGACGTCCGCGAGGCGGGTCGCGAGAGCGCTCACCGAGCCGATCGCGCCCGCGACCAGGAGGAGCGAGCGGCGCAGCCGGGGAATCTCCGGGAGGCCTCCGGCGGCCATCGCGGCGAGGGACGCGAGCTCGTCCTCGGCGATGCCCCGGTCGGGGAACTCCACCGGATGCAGGGCGAGTTCACGGCGCAGCCGGGCGACGGCGGTACGCAACTCCGTCACCCTCGGATCCTCGTCGCCGCCCGTCACCGGTCTCTGCCCCAAGCTCCGCAGCACAGCTCTCCCCCTCGCGCGCCGTTATACGTCGGTCCCGCTCATGTCGGCTCCAGTTCCCCGTGGCGGTGGTCGGGCGCCGGGGGACGCGGGCCAGTAAACGCCACCCGGTACGCCGGGCGCCACAGCGCGGACCGAAATTCAGCCGGGGGACACCCCGGTGACGGGCCGGGTTCCGGGGCACGCTCCGGCCCGGTCGGGTATGCAGGGGACATGACGGAGAACAAGGGCGAGGTGGTGGGGCTGGTGCTGGCGGCCGGAGGCGGCCGGCGTCTCGGGGGCCGCCCCAAGGCACTGCTGCCCCACCGGGGGCGGCCCCTCGTCGAACACGCGGTGGGGGAGCTGCGCGCCGGCGGCTGCGCCCGCGTCCATGTCGTCCTCGGCGCGCGGGCCGATGCCGTACGGGATCAGGCCTCGCTGCCCGGGTGCGTCCTCGTGGACAACCCTCGCTGGGAGGAGGGCATGGGTTCCTCGCTGCGGGCCGGGCTCGGCTCGCTGACGGACTCGGGGGCACGGGCCGCGCTGGTGTCGCTGGTCGACCAGCCGGGGATCGGCCGGGAGGCGGTGGCCCGGGTGCTGGCCGCGTACACCGGCCCGCTGACGCTCGCCGCGGCGGCGTACGGCGGTGAACGCGGCCATCCGGTGCTCTTCGGGGCCGGTCACTGGGCCGGGATCGCGGCGGCCGCCACCGGCGACCGGGGGGCGCGCGCCTATCTGAAGGCCCACGAGGAGGCGGTCACCCTCGTGGAGTGCGGGGATGTGGCGCGGGCGTACGACATCGATACGGAGGCCGACCTGGTCCACCTTGAGTGAACGGGGTGGCACCGAGCGCCACCTTCGGTCGACCTGGAGAGTCTCGACATCAACAAACCATTGAACTTCCACCATGAGGAAATTAGTATCCACTGCTCAGAAGCGCCTCGCCGTACCGAGGGCGCCCGGTTTCGTCCGCACGCGCCACGGCACCGGGTGCCAGGCGCGGTGACGCCGTCCAT
The DNA here is from genome assembly GCF_036139655.1 of Streptomyces sp. NBC_00328. Taxonomy (NCBI): domain Bacteria; kingdom Bacillati; phylum Actinomycetota; class Actinomycetes; order Kitasatosporales; family Streptomycetaceae; genus Streptomyces; species Streptomyces sp. NBC_00328. The sequence goes on along the minus strand of NZ_CP108013.1, from coordinate 7,685,381 downwards.
GGTTCGCTCGTTCGACCGGCATGCGGCTCGCCCGCAGGCCCCGTACGCGGATCGTCGTGAACAGCTCGCCCGCACGCAGCTCGCTGAAGGAGTGACAGCTCATGTCCGCACCAGCGCCGTCCCCGCTGGCCATCGTCGACGCCGAGCCCCTGCCCCGGCAGGAGGAGGTCCTCACCGAAGCGGCCCTCGCCTTCGTGGCCGAGCTGCACCGGCTGTTCACGCCCCGGCGTGACGAGCTCCTCGCCCGCCGCGCGGAGCGGCGTGCCGAGATCGCCCGCACGTCCACGCTCGACTTCCTCCCGGAGACCGCCGCGATCCGCGCGGACGACTCCTGGAGGGTGGCCCCCGCTCCGGCCGCGCTGAACGACCGCCGGGTCGAGATCACCGGCCCCACCGACCGCAAGATGACCATCAACGCCCTCAACTCGGGCGCCCGGGTCTGGCTCGCGGACTTCGAGGACGCCTCCGCGCCCACCTGGGAGAACGTGGTCACCGGTCAGCTGAACCTGACCGACGCGTACGCCCGCCGCATCGACTTCACCGACCCGGCGTCCGGAAAGTCGTACGCCCTCAAGCCGGACGCCGAGCTCGCGACCGTGGTGATGCGGCCGCGCGGCTGGCATCTGAACGAGCGTCACCTCGTCGCCGCCGACGGTACGCCCGTGCCCGGCGCGCTGGTCGACTTCGGTCTGTACTTCTTCCACAACGCCCAGCGGCTGCTCGATCTCGGCAAGGGCCCGTACTTCTATCTGCCCAAGACCGAGTCCCACCTCGAAGCCCGCCTGTGGAACGACGTGTTCGTCTTCGCGCAGGACTACGTCGGCGTCCCGCAGGGTACGGTCCGCGCGACCGTCCTGATCGAGACGATCACGGCCGCCTACGAGATGGACGAGATCCTCTACGAACTCCGCGACCACGCCTCCGGGTTGAACGCGGGCCGCTGGGACTACCTGTTCTCCATCGTCAAGAACTTCCGTGACGGCGGGACCAAGTTCGTCCTGCCGGACCGCAACGCGGTGACGATGACGGCCCCGTTCATGCGCGCGTACACCGAACTCCTCGTCCGCACCTGCCACAAGCGCGGCGCGCACGCGATCGGCGGCATGGCCGCGTTCATCCCCTCGCGCCGCGACGAGGAGGTCAACAAGGTCGCCTTCGAGAAGGTCAAGGCCGACAAGGACCGTGAGGCGGGCGACGGCTTCGACGGCTCGTGGGTGGCCCACCCCGACCTCGTCCCGATCGCGATGGCCTCCTTCGACGCCGTGCTCGGCGACCGGCCGAACCAGAAGGACCGGCTGCGCGAGGACGTGTCGGTCGCGGCCGGTGACCTCATCGCCGTCGACTCGCTCGACGCGCGGCCGACGTACGACGGTCTGGTCAACGCCGTTCAGGTCGGCATCCGTTACATCGAGGCCTGGCTGCGCGGCCTGGGCGCGGTCGCCATCTTCAATCTCATGGAGGATGCCGCCACCGCGGAGATCTCGCGCTCGCAGATCTGGCAGTGGATCAACGCGGGTGTCGTCTTCGAACACGACGGCAGGACCGTGGCGGCCACCCCGGAGCTGGCCCGTGAGATCGCCGCGCGGGAACTCGCGGACATCCGCGCCGGGATCGGCGAGGAGGCCTTCGCGGCCGGCCGCTGGCAGCAGGCGCACGACCTGCTCCTGAAGGTCGCGCTGGACGAGGACTACGCGGACTTCCTCACCCTGCCCGCCTACGAGCAGCTCACCGGCTGACCCGGCTCAGTCCGCCGCACCCGCTCCGTCGGCCGTACGGTCCGAGTGGCCCAGGGATCTTTCCGGGGCCACTCGGTCGCGCACCAGGCGCTTGACCGCGGTGGGCTCGGGAAAGCCCTGCTCGCGGCGGTCCCAGATCACCTCGTCGTTGACCCGGACGACGAAGACACCGCCGGTGCCGGGCTTCAGGGACAGTTCGTCGAGCTCCGCCTCGAAGGTGGTGAGCAGTTCCTGGGCCAGCCAGGCCGCGCGGGGCAGCCAGCGGCACTGGGTGCAGTACTCGATCTGGACCCGCTGGACGTCCGTCATCCCAGATGCACCGACCAATCCTGTTCCGCAGACGGTTTGCCGTGCAGGTCCGGGACGCGTTTGAGCCAGTCCGGGCGGCCCCGCTGGGTCCGCTCCGCGCGGTCGGCGTCCTCGGCCGCGAGCTGTTCACGGCTCGGGAAGTCCGTGGGGAGCCAGGCCGCCGAGGCGCGGACACGGGCGAGGAGGTAGCCGACGTACGCCTCGCGGACCGCGTCCGGGCTCGCGAAGCCCGGCTCGTCCATGAGCCAGGCGTCGGGCACCCGCGCCAGGATCGTGCGCAGCAGTTCCTCGGTGACCAGGGGGGCGAGTTCGGCGTCGGCCGCCCGGGTGTCGGGGCCGTGGCCGCCGAGAGCGTGGCTCCTGAAGTCGTACGACTTCTCCGGTGCCGAGGCGTCCCAGCGGTGGTGGAAGACGAGGGCGGCGCCGTGGTCGATCAGCCAGAGGCGGGGCGGCGCGATGCCGAAGGTGGGCCAGATCATCAGGTTCGAACTGTGCACCGTGCGGTCCACGTTGACCGTGAGGGCGTCCAGCCAGATCACCTTGCCCGCCTCCAGCGGGTCGACCGGGAACGTCCGCGCGACCTCCGGGGTGAAGTCCTTCGCGCCCGGCAGGTAGTCCATGCCGAGGTTGAGCCCGGCACTGGCCCGGAGCAGGTCCTGGACCTCCTGATGGGGTTCGTGCGCGCCGGAGACCGGGTCGAAGTGGACGAGGACCAGTTCGGGGAAGCGCAGCCCGAGAGCCCGGGCCAGCTCACCGACGATGATCTCGGCGACCAGCGCCTTGTGGCCCTGGGCGGCCCCCGTGAACTTCACGACGTAGGTCCCCAGGTCGTCGGCCTCGACGAGTCCCGGCAGTGAACCGCCCTCACGCAGGGGCGTGACATAGCGGGTCACAGCGACCTCTTTCAACACTTTTCCAGGCCACCAATCTCTTCGACCTTGCAATACATGACCGGCTCCGTGAAGGCTCAGCAGCGGGAATCACCCGTCAACGGGCCTGGGGACCATCTGGGGAGTTTCGGCCGGCCTGCCGATCTCCCCAACGCCCCGAGCAGTCCGTTCGACGGCGGTGCGCCCCCTGCTGCCGGTCCGGCATGAAGTGAGCATAGAACCGAGGCCGATCGCGGGCGAGGAGTGCCCGAGCCACCGCGCCGAGGTCACCACGGACTCTCCCGTCTCCAGCATGGCAGCTCACCTCCCCCGCCAGGAGGTCGTCGACGGCCTTCTTGATCTCGGACGCGGTCGAGGCCTTGATCCGCACGGCATCGAAGATCACTGACGCGGTTTCGAACCGTGCGCCCCGCACCAGCGTAGTAGCGATGCCCCTTGTAATCGTCAGAAAGGCGGGGATGTTCGATCATGGAACGAAGGAAGAGGGGCGGCAGACGCCTGTCCGTGGGAACGACCCTGGGAGTCGCGCTCGCGACGGCGGCGGCGGTGGCTGCCACCGTTGTCTCGGCCGCGACGTCGAACACGACGGCTTCCGGGACCGAGGTAGCGCCCGCGAAGATCAGCAGCGTGGTGCCCGTGTCCTCGGCGCACAAGGTCTCCACGGTCTACAGCCTCGAAGTCAACGGGAAGTCCATTCCCGTCAACGGCTACGCCGGGTACGACTACGCGCAGTTCTCCATGACGTCCGGCCCGGCCACCGTTGTCGTGACCAAGCTAAACGGCACGCAGGTCGGCAAGGCGCTCATCAGCCCCGTCAAGCAGGGCTACAAGGCGAAGCTGAAGGCCGGCACCGCCACGTTCACGATGCGTGGCAGCGAGTACCTGATCATCAAACTCGATGGGCAGCGACGGCTGGTGCTGTCCGCAGATCCCGCCGAGACCGACCGCCCCGCTTCCTCCGGCACCGGCGTCTTCAATGTGACGCAGTCGCCCTACAGCGCCGACCCCAGCGGCCGTGCCGTCAGCACGGCCGGCGTCCAGAAGGCGATCGACGCGGCCTCCGCCTACGGGTCGGTGGCGGGCCATTCACGCGGCATCGTCTACATCCCCCGTGGCCTGTACCCCGTGGGCAACCTGGAGATCAAGAGCAACACGGCCGTGTACCTCGAGGCCGGGGCGGTTCTCAGGGTCGTCGCGGACAAGTCCCTCTACCGCGTCGACGCGTACAAGGACTCGCAGAAGCGGGACCTGACCTGGTGGATCCGTACCTCTTTCGGGTCCAGGAACATCAAGATGTACGGGCGCGGCACTCTCGACGGCAACGGTATGGCCGCCACCAAGGCGGGCTTCGGCATGAACGTCCTTGTGCCTGTCGCCACCAGCGACTTCACGCTGGACGGCCTCACCATCCGTGAGGGCGCTTCCTGGTCGGTCATCCCCACCCGCTCCGACAACGCGTCCTTCACCAACATGAAGGTCTTCAACCGCTTCGACATGGGTGAGAACGACGCCTTCGACGCCATCGAGTCTCAGCATGTCAGCGTACGTCGGGGCATCGGCATCAGCCTGGACGACTCCTACAGCACCAAGACCTGGCCGAAGCAGGTCGGCATCACCAAGAACTGGCCGGGCGAGCCCGAGAAGATCAGCGACGTGACCTTCGACGGTTTGCTGGCCTGGACGTACTGCTTCGGATACAAGGTCGGCCAGGGCATGGTCGGGGACCATGACCGGGTCACCTTCAAGAACAGCGTCGTGTACGACGCAGCGGTCGGCATCGGCATTCACCACAAGGCGGGCGCCGGTACCGCGCGCAACATCACCTTCTCGAACATCGACATCGAGCAACTGACCTTCAAACTTGAGCGGCGCCAGACCTGGATCGTCTTCCTCGTCGAGGACGCGTACAAGAACGGAGCGGGCCCGGTCACCGGCGTCCGCATCAGTCACGTCAACGTCCGGGCGAAGGGCTCGACACCGGGCGTGCTTGCCGGCTTCAGCGATTCGTCGTCCATCAGCGGCGCAGTATTCGACTCGATCCGGATGCCGGGAACCACCGCCTATGCCAAGACCCTCAAGGACATGAACATCACGGACGTCAGATTCGCGGCCGAACCGGGCATCATGGCAACGCCGTGAACCTTCGAAGGCGGCCCGGTGTGGCGTTGAGAGTGTGCGCTGGGGGCAGGTCCGTCTCCGCACACCCTTCACCGGCAGGCCGGGACGCCCGGGATTCGTGGTGGCCACCGGTTACGGCACGGGCGGCACGGCCGCCGGCTCCGGCGCTCGCAGGGCGTCCAGCGCCTCGCGCACCGCGGCCGGTTCCACCGTCATGCTGACCGGGCCGGAAGGATTGACATACAGCAGGTGGCCGTCCGGGACCTTGTCCAGCAGGTCCTCGTCCACCCGCTGCAACTCGTAGCCGAAACGCCCGCAGGTGTGCAGGTAGACGGGCGAGGTGAAGACCGGGATCACCGGGGTGCCGTCCGGGGTGGTGACGGCGAGCGGTCCGCCGCCGGGACCGGTCAGCACCGCGACCTCGTGGTCGAGCAGGGCCCTGGGCACCGCGTCACCCGGCCCGTAGCCGGTGGCGGCCAGCTGCACCGCCCGGTCGACATCGTCCTCCGGCTCGGGCCAGTCCAGAGCTTGCGGGGACGGCCGGTATTCGGGGTTGTCCTGCCACTCGGCGATCTCACCGTCCTCACCGGACCGCCACCGGCCGACGATCGCCCACTCGGGCGGCTCGCCCTCGCCCAACCATGCGGGATCCACCATGCCGAGCCAGTGGTCCGGCGTCAGGCGGCCGGCCTCCCGGATCTCGTCGGGAACCGGGATGTCCCCGAGATCCGGCCCCTGCGCGGCGCCCGGCGCGCCATCACCCTCCCCGCCCGTGCTCCCGGCCCAGGCAGTGCCGTCCCGCGGGCCGGCGTCCGCGGTGACATCCGCACCGGTGTCCGCCGCGGAAGGCCCCAGGACGCCCTCCTCCGCCCCGGCCGGCCCGCCGGCCCCCGGGGCCGCGCCCGCCGGCAAGACACTCTCGGCCTCGGAGGCGGCCTCGGAGGCCGTGGGCCCGCCGGTGGTGTTCTCGCGCATCGTCGTCCTCAACTCGGTGGATGGTGCACAAAGGATCAGGCTCGGCCGGACGGCGCCGGTACCGGCCGTCACGGGCCGCCCGGCGGCGGGGAAGGGGCCGCGGCTCGGGAAAGACACGAACGCAACGGGCTCCAACGCCTGGTCCCGCTTCCTGCGGGAGCGGGACGGGCAGACCACGGCATCCCCGCGCCCACTTCGTGACGAACCGCCCCGCACGGTTTCCTACGTGCACCGGCGTCATCCGGTTCACCCTCACCCGCGGGCACGGTCGAACCCCATGCGGAGTCGGCCGCGGACGAGCGACACCTGAACGTGCGAACTCACCAGTCCCGAGAGCCAACCTTCAGTCTCCCGACCAGCGTGATCGCCTTGGCACCGGGTTCACCGGGCGAGCCGGGCAGTTGCCGGACACAAGCGGGTGCGGGATGGCGGCCGTGGGTGAACCGGATTCCCGCCGGACGCGTTCATGTAACGAACCCCGCCTATTGGTCGCGGCCCCTTTCCCCTGGTTATTAGCGAAGCACCTTCCTTCCCAGCCCCGTCCGCCCGCTCCCATTTCACTCAAGGATTTCGAGAATGTCTGATTCGCTCGATGCGGTGGATGCTTTTTTTCTGGCTTTGACGGGTGAGCGGTGGCCGAAGGTGAGTGAGGTGGGCGCGTTGGCGTCGCGTGAGGCGGTGCTGGATCTGGCGCGGGGTCTGAGGGAGTTGTCGGGTGAGGTACAGGCCGGGATCGTGCGGGTGAGGACGGGGTTGCCGGCGGATGTGGGGGCGGCCTATGTGTCCGCGTTGCGGGAGCTGGTGGATGACCGGGGGGAGAACCGACTGCGGGATCTCGCGGAGAAACTGGAGGGGATCGCCGGGCGGCGTGTGGATATCTCGATGCAGGTGCGTGAGTCGAAGATCTCTATGTGGCTGGAGGTCAGTCTGCTGCTGGCGCAGATGCAGACGTATCTGGCGTTGTCATTTTTCACGGGTGGGGCGTCGCTGACGGCGATGGCGGCGGTGCGGGCGCGGGCGGTGTTGCGGATTCTGCTGGCGTTGCAGGCGTTGTCCCATTCGGTGGTGCCGTTGGTGGGGGCGCCGTTGGAGGCGTTGGAGGAGGCGTTGCAGTCGATCGCGGCGCGGCTGCTGAATATGGCGTCGGCGCCGGCGGTGGCGCGTCCGTCGGGGGTGGACTGGTCGAAGGTGGGGCAGGACGCGTTGTTCGGGGCGTTCGCGGGGGTGTTCGGTGAGGCGCTGGGGGGTGCCACGCAGGGCGTCGTGAACAAGCTGGAGAAGAAGGTTTTCAAGGACCGGCCGGCTTTCACGGTGCCGTTGCAGTCGGTGCACGCGGGTGTGGTGGAGGGGGGTGCGGAGTCTCTGGGTGAGATGTTCACGGTGGGGGTGCTGCAGGGGCGGTGGGCGTTCAGTGCGCAGACGGCCGGCCAGGCGGGCCTGTCGGGAGTGGTGTCCACACTCGTGCTGGTGGGCGCGGTGGGGGCGGGCAAGGCACTGCACAAGTGGGGGTTCGCTCCGGACGGTGGTGTCTACACTCCCGCCGGCACCGGCGCCGGTGGGGGTGTCGGCGCCGGTACCGGTGCCGGTGCCGGTGGGGTGAACGAGTTGCGGGTGCTGGACTGGCTGCGGGGTGTCGGTGCGGGTCTGGACCCCACGGTGCCGGCCATGTCCCTGCCTCCCGCCACGGCTTTTGTCCCGCCCTCCACCGTGACCTCCACGACGACTCCCGCAGCACCGTCCATGACGGCGACGATCCCGTCGTCGGTGCCCGCCGTACCGCTTTCGGTGCCCGTGCCGGGTCTCGTGCCCCTGCCGGAGCCGGCGACGGACGTGTCGCCGACGCCGCGACCGGACGCCAACGACACCGGCGTACTGCCTGCCGCACGACCGGACGTGACGTCCGGTCAGGCACCCTTTGGCCGGGTGGTGGCGGACACCGGCGCCGCGGCCGGCCGGATGGCCGACACCGTCGGTGACGTACCCACGGCTGACGTGGTACTCACGGAGGACGCCGAGTCGGTCGTCTCGTCGGTGTGGGACGACCGCGACGACAGTGACACGGCGTCGGCCTTCTCCATGAACACCGACTACTCGGACTACTCGTACGCCGAGGAGGACGTGCCCGGTGCCCTCGCCGGGCAGGACGGCAGCACCGCGGACCGGGTGGCCGCAAGCCTCCTCGGGCCGGACGGGGTAGGAACGGACCTCGCCGCCAAGGACTTCACCGACGCGATCGCGGCTCCCGGCCAGGCGGCTCCGGCCGACGTCATGAACCCGTCGGCGCTCACCGACCCGACGGTCGGCACGGCCGCCCCGACGACGGTGCCGTCACCGGCCCAGGCACCGCCGTCGGTGGGTGAGCCGGCGTTCGTGCGGCTGACCGGTGAGGAACCGTCCGGTGGACTGATGTCCTCGCCGCTGCCGGGCGAGGACGGCACCGGACGGGGAGGCGGCCGGGCCTGGCTCACCGGACAGGACATGGAACTCCGTCAGGAGCACTACCGGCACCTGCCCGCCGTACGCCACCGGGTGATCTGGGACCCGGTGGCAGGCAGGGAAGGACCACTCGAGCCACTGGACGGACCGGTCCCGCACTACACCGCCGCCCTGCACATCGGACCGCAGGGCGCACAACTGCCGCTGCCCGACGGCCGCACCGGCCTGACCGACGGACGTGGTCTGGGGCGGATACTCAAACGCCGCCCGAGCATGTCCCGCCTCGCTCCCGGCACCCGGATACGGCTGCTGGCCTGCACCGCCGGCGCCGAGCCCGGCACGGACCCGCTGCGGCACGTCCCCATCGCGCAGGACGTGGCCACCGAAACCGGCATGACCGTCGATGCCGACACCGGCGACATCGCCGTCGCCGGACCCTCCATGGGCAGGCCCGCCCGCATCGGCATCACCGACAGCCTGACCGACTCCCAGCACCACTCGGTCACCTTCCACCCCGAACCGGAACCCGCACAGCTCGAAGCGGACGCCTGGCAGGCCGGTCTGACCCCCGGCACCGGCCAACCCGCCGAACGCGCCCTGCGCTGGCTACGCGCCCTGCGCCGCGAAACCGGCGGCGACCTCGGCTGGAACCCCGACCGCCGGCAGGAGTACGAAACCCTGCTGCGCGCAGCGATGACCCGGGAGAACACCCGCCTGGCCACAGCGGCCCCCACCAGCACCACGGCCGGGCTCCTGACACAGGCGGAACTGACCCGGATGCTGGAGGACCATCGCACCACCCACCCCGGCGCCACCCTCGTCCACGCCCTCACCGGGCCCGCCCCGCGGAACACAGCAACCGTGTCGGCCACCGCGCGGCCCACCTCCGACGAGAACGTCGGCTCCCCTCCCGTGCCCGCCGGAGCCCTTCCCGCCCCGCCCGGCCCCGCCCCGGCCGCGGCGGTCGTCGGGTCCGCCGGTGACCGCGCGGCGGGCGATGTCGTGGTACCGGAAACCCCAACAGGGCCGACGGGGACGACGTTCGCCGATCCGTCGCAGTTCAACACGGGACGTGCGGGACGTGCGGGATATACGGACTTCTCCGATTCGGGTTCGGTGATCTCGCACACGGATACGGGCGAGGCTTCCGATCCCGTGGAGGCTGTCGTCGCCCAACTCATCGACGACGGCCTGGTGGCCGAGGGGGACCGGCCGGAGACGCTGTCCGCGGTACGGGTACTGCGCAGCCTGCTGCCGGACGGCCCGTTCGGCAGGGAGCGGATGGACCACGCTAGCCGGCAGGTCCTGTCCCTGGAGGACGACTCCGATCTGGAGGACGCGGAGTACAAGACCGTTCTGGATGTGGTCCAGGCGGCGGTGAACGCAGACCGCGCCGACAGTCTGCCCGGCATCGCGGCGTACTTCCTCACCCGGGCCGGAGCCCTGTCGGAGCACACCCTGGTACGCGACACCCACGCCCGGATCACCGGGCGAAGCTGGAGCGGGCGGCTGACCGGCGGCACCCGGCTGGACCCGGCCACGGTCTCACGCGGGGTACGCGACGACACCAACGGCGAATGGCGGCAGACACCCGGCAGCCTGGGCCGCGCACCCTGGGCGGACCGGCCGGTGGCGCTGCTGGAGGCCGACGGCGACGAGACCGGCCTCACGGTGGAACTGGCCGGCCGTCACCGCCGGGTGAACGGCGCCGTACTGGCCGAACTCCTCCGCCACGACACCGCTGTCTTTCCCGCAGGCACCGCACTGCTCCTCACCGTCACCGGCGCCGACGGACCGGGTACGAACCTGCCGGGCGCCCTCGCCCAGAAGCTGGACCGGTGGGTGTGGTCACCCACCGCAGGCCTGGACACGGCGGGACACGACAGCTCCGGCGGCCCGGTCCACCTGGCCTTCGCAGGCGACGAGTCCCGCGAGACACTGCCGCGACGCTGGCTGCACACCCCACCGGACCCGCGACGGCAGCTCGAGGAGGATCCCTGGGCGGGCCAGTGGCTGACCGACCCGGCCACATCCGGCCGGGAATGGGTGCCGGACAGCGCCCTGCGCACCTACACCATCGTGCCCGGCGCGGACCACGAACCGCACGGCCATGAATCCGCCGGAAACGCCTCGTTCGACCCGCTGGACTGGGCGGGCCGGGAGCCGGAGATGCGTCAGCTCACCGCCTTCCCGGACTTTCACTTCGTCGATCCCGCCACGTCCGTGCCGGTCGCGAGCCGGCGTGCCCCGTGGGCCGACGCGCTCAAGGACGGCATCCCGCTGTACACCTTGGCCCTGCACGGTGACCCCCACGGCCGCCTCGGCTGGAACCTGCGCGACGGGCGGACGATGCACGGCGACGCGTGGCAGGCCGGTGCCCGGCTGCGATGGTGTCAGAGCCTGGCCGACATGGATGCGCGCGCACCGCAAGGCCGGAAGGCCCAGGTTCTGTTTGCCGCCTGCCACGCCGGTGGTCCACCAGCCGGGACGTTGGATCCCCTGGAGACACCCGGGCCGGGACAGGACTTCGCCAACGGTTCCGGACGCCGGACCTACGCCAGTCCCACGCCGCCGGGAACGAGTGTCGAATCCCCCGCCGACGAGGAAGCGCCGAGTGTGGGCTTCGCTTTCGCCGACGCCGGATTCGACGGGTCCTTGCGGGGCTGGCAGGTATACGACCCCGAACCCGCGGGCGCCGAGCTGGACACCCTCTCGCGAGCGCTGGGTGCGGAGCCGGCGTCCGCTGCCGCAGCGCGCCCCGTGCCGTCGGCATTGCGGCTGGTGCGGGCGTTGCGGCACGAGTTCGGCCCACTCGCGGAACAGGACGCGGAGCTGGTGGCCGGGATCGGCGCGCTGGATCGGTTGCGGCGCGAGGATCCGGTGCTGAGCGGTACGGGCGCCTTCACTCTGGAGTTTCTCGACGAGGCCGCGCGCGCGTATGCCCGACAGCCCGGCCAGACGGCCGACACCGATCCGGTGGCCTTGCGGCGGGCCCTGCTGCACGACGCCGACCGCTGGTGGAAAAAGTCGCAGCAGACAACGGGTCGCCGCCCCTGGCTGACGTCGTATCTGCGGATGCCGGGGGCGCGGGAAACCTCACAGCAGTGGGCCCACGGCAGTGACACGCTCGCCCGGGACATCCTGCCCCCCTCCCCGTCTCCGGACGGGACGGCGGCGCCGCTGAGCGAGGCGGACCGGGGGCGGGCGTTCTGGTCCCTGACCCGCGCCAGGACAGCCGTCGACGAGGCCGCCCAGACCCACGGACTGGACCTTCTCACCCGGCGGGTGCTCCATTCCGGCCCGGACGCGGAAACCGCCCCGGACATACTCCACACCCTGCGGCTGCGGGTGGCGCAGGCATACGCCGGCGGCTACCCGGACACCGACGGTCCGGCCGCGTGGGAGGCCCGGGACCTGGAACACCGCGGCGTGCTCGACGCCGCCCCGGATGTCATTGCCGGGGGGCAGGTCCTGGGACGCTCGCTGGCGGGCACCGTCACAGCGGACCTGGAGATCTCCGGATTCCGTATCGGCGCTCCGGGCACCCCGAACCAGCCCGAGGCCGCGCCGTGGCAGGAGGACGAGGTCACCATCGTGGAGGTGGCCGGCGTCGAGGCCGACACCGTGACCGTCCGCCATCCCGGCGGCGAACTGAAGGCCACCCACGGGGCCCTCGCCCACCTGCTCGCCGCCGACCTGCGACGCGAGGGCGACACCACCACACGTATCGTGCTGGTGGGTCCGGTGAGTGACCGGCCCGGCGCGGAGCGGCTTGCGCAGGCGGTCGCGGACGTCACCGGCCGCAAGACGGACATCGAACCGTCCGGATCGGCACTGCTGCCCGGCCCGGACGGCCGACATGTCATCACCGTCGCCCCCGGAACCACCCCAACCCCCGGAACGGACCCGGCCGCAGTCACGCCCGCTGTCACGGCGGACTGGCTGTTCAAGCTGCCGCACCGCCCGCACTTCGAGTCCCTGCGCACCATCCGCCGCCTCTACCCGCCACGAACCGTCGGCACCGCCCCCGAGACCCGCACCGGATACACCCCCGGCTTCGACATACGCCGCCTGCCCCTGAAGGGGACCGGCGTCGACAAGGCGACCGGCGTCCACGAGGCGACCGTCCTGGTGGAATTCATGCCCGCCGACACCGACCTCCCCGAGGCGGAACAGAATGCCCTGTGGAACAAGGCCGTCGACGGGGTCGAGGAGCTGTTCAACCACTCCCCCCGCCGCTTCCCCGACGGCACCCGGCTGCACGTCACCCTCGAACGCGTCGGACCCGGCCAGGGCGCCCACCTGAAGGTCGAACCGGCCGCCCCACAGGACGGCCGGCCGACCAGCCACCGGACCTGGCACACCGACGCCGCCCCCGACGAACTGGCGGCACGGATCAGCGGGCAACTCGGCCTCGGCGACACCTGGACGCCCGGCCCGGACGGACTCACCCGCGCCGACCTCGACCGCCTCTGGGCGATCGTCAAGGGAACATCCATCGCCGCGGGAACACCCGTCGCCCGCACCGACGACGGCCGGCCCGAAGCCACGGCCGGCACCGCCCAGAACCCGCCCCGATCCCCCGCACTCGTCACAGCGGACACCGGCCACGGACCGGACGCGGCCGCCCCCGACCCGGCCCGCGCCGCGGCCGACGCGGAGGGGACCTCGCCGTTCGCCGACCTGACGCAGTTCAACTCCGGCCGGGCGCCGGCGGCCGGCACGGACCCGGACACCATGGGGGAGCCTGGCAGCGCATCCCCCACCGTCGGCGTCGACGCCCGGCCGGTCGCCGACGACGGCACCGTGGCCGGGACCGTCGGCGAACCCGGCGGCGATCCGGTGGACGACCCCGCCCGGACCACCACGACCGCAGGTCCCGGGCGCGACGTCTGGGCAGCCGAGCGGCACCGTACGGTGAGCGCCCGCCAGGCGGCCGCGGTGCTCGCATCACCGGCACCGGGCTTCTACGTCTCCGAGCCCGGCCGGGGCGGGGAAGACGACGGTCCGGAGCTCGCGGCCTGGCCGCCGGGGAACGCCCGGTTGCTCACGGTCTCCGGCCCGGGGCCGGTCCCGGTGTCCGGTTTCGCCGGGATTCCGGGCGCACCGCCGCCCCCAGAGCCGTCGCCGCCTTCGGTCACCGCGGCCCCCGAGCCGCCACCGGCGCCCGAGGCCCCCTGGTACCTGAACGAGGGCGCGCTGGGCATCGCCTTCGTGGAGCGGGCCGATGCGCCGTCCGAGGTCGAGGCGACCCTCTGGGCCCAGGAGATCACCGGCGCGCTGCGCCCCTCGGACGGCGCCGATGAGGCCCTGCTCGGCGGGCTCCGGCCCGCCCTGCGCGACCTGCTCCTGAACGGTGATCCCAAGGAGTGGAACGAACTGCTCGCCAAGGGCCGGACGCTGGTGGTGGACGGCCGACTGGTGTGGCTGCGTCCCCAACCCGCCCGGCCACGCCCCAGGCCCGCCCTGGAGAAGGCGGAGGTGCGCGAGTACGAGGTGGGCTTCGCCGCCACCTCCACCGGGGGCGAGACGTCCCGCGAGGTCGCGCACGGGCTGGAGGCGACGCTGCTCGGTGCGATCGGGGTCGCCTCCGGCTCCGCCGCCGCCATCCTGCCCGGCCTGCCGGCCGTGAGCGCGGGCGTCTCGGACAAACGGGTCACGAAGTGGGGCCGCAGCGTCATCTCCAGCCGTAAACCGTTCATCGCCACCACCACCGGCTTCGACGCCGATCTCCAGGTCAGGATCTTCATCGACGGCGAGGAGCTCTCGCACGACGTCGTGACCCCCCGGACGCTGGTCCTCGGCCTGCCCGCCGACTACAGCGCGCCCGGCGCGCCGCGCCCGGACGCCGCCGCGTTCCTGCCCAGTGGCCCCGCCACCGGGCCGGATCCCGGCGGCCCCGTCCCGCGTCCCCCACGGGCGCATGTCGTCCTCAACGCCCTGGACACCACGGCGGCGGTCGCCGGGCTGATGCGCGCCCTGCGGGCCGCCCGCCTGCGTGCCGGGACCGTTCAGCAGATCATGACGCAGGTCCAGACCACCCTCAACGAGACATCGGCACTCAACCGGGGGCGCTGGCTGCTGACCTCCGGCGATCTCACCAACACCACGCGCGCCGGGGAGGTCACGGAGAGGTCCTTCCGCGGGCACTTCCGGATCCGGGCGGAGATCGAGGCCGTGCAGTACCTCGGCACGACCGACGGCGTCGGAGTCCGCGACGACCTGGGCGGCGGTTGGTCGGAACAGCGCAAGAAGGAGGGCCACAGCAGCGGCGGCCTGGGCTTCTTCCTCAGCGTCCTGGGTCTGGCCGACGGGGGCGGCCACCCGGCGTCCGGTGACGGCGCATCCGGCCACTCGGAAGGCGGACACACCCGGCAGGGCATCTTCCCGGCATTCGGTCTGCGCGGCATGTCGGAACGTTCCGACGGCCACGCCCTGACCGTAGGGACCTCCTCGCACACCGTACTGACCGCCAGGACCGAACAGGCCCGGTACCGCACCAGGCTGCGGCTGACGGTGAACACCGAGTCGCCCACGCACACCATCGCCCCGGTCGTCGTCACCGTCTCCGGCGAACTCGGGATGCCGCAGCCGCAGGCGGCCGGGTTCGAGCACCACCTGCCGGGCGCGGTGACCCCACCGGGCCCGGCGCATCCGGATCAGGATCAGCCCTCGCCCCCGCAGTCGCCGCCCGGACCGGTGGACGCCCGCCCGTGGGTGCGCGCTCTGCTGCGCGCCTCCGGCACGGACCCGGTACGCGTGACCACCCGCCCGGCGGCGCGGCTGGACGACCGGTTGCCGCCGCACCCCCGCGAACCACTCGCCCTGGCCCTGCGGCGGGGGCAGGGTCTCGGCATGCTCGTCGGCCTGCCGGGCTCCGAACTGGTGCTGGAACAGCTCCGCTGGGCGATCGGCAAGGACCTCGGCCCCCGGACCCGGCGCGCCGACTGGGCCACGACGGACCGGGACCTCGCCCAGTTCTTCGGCACCCCGGCGCTGGAGGGCGATCTGCCGGGCCTGCTCCGCGGCTTCACCCGGGAGATCACCGTGGGCGGCCGCCGCTACCGTGCCGGTGTCCGCGGCTACCTGCGGGAGCGGCACGACGACCCGGCCGGCCTGTCGGCGCCGTACCGGAGGACCATCAACGCGCGGCTGATCAGCGAACGCACGGCCGCCGGGCACCGCAAACACAAGTGGTCCCTGGAACTCGGCGGCGGCGGCGCGGCCCGGCTCGGCTTCCGCCACTGGCTGCGGCTCCAGCTCGGCGCCTTCCGGGTGACGGCGAACGCCGGCCGGGCCGCCAATCACGAACTGTCCGGCACCGCCAAGGTCTACCGCCGCACCGAGACCGACGGCCCGGTGGACACGCACACCTACGACATCGTCTACGAACTGTCGCTGAGCCGGCCCGACAGCGACGGCCCGGGGACGGCGGACGTGTGGTGGATCGACCGCCCCGGTGAACTGGTCGCCCTGGTCGACGTACCGCACGTGCACGTGCCCGCCGTCCCGCTCACCCCGGAGCAACTCGCCGTCGCGGGGTCGCACTCCAGCGACACCGCCACCCCGCCGCGGGCCGACCTGCGGCGAGTGGACTTCGAGCGCGGCGGCACCTCGGGGATCTACCCGGCCTTCCTCGACATCCCCGAACTGCCCCGGCTGGCGGCGAGCCTGCACGCCCTGCTGGGCGGGATGCCGTCGCAGCAGGCCGAGGAGTGGGCCGCCGACTGGCGGAACTGGCCGGACGCGCTGCGCGACGGCACGACGGCCACCAGACTCGCCACCGAGATCGCCGACCTGGCCGACGCGAAGGGCGGCCAGGTGATCGACCTGCCGGAACGCGACGGGTTCAAGCAGGCAATTCGGCTGCGGCTGACCGCCGTACAGCCCCACGACCTCGGGCCGGTCGCCGGCGAGGCGGAGATCGAGCACTACCTCCAGGCCGGCGGCTTCCACCAGACCGACAACGACACCCACTGGGGCGTCGGGCTGTCCGGGATGGCCGGTCCGCAAGTGCGGGTCAGCGCCCAACCGGCCGCTGACGCGTCCGGCGAGGGTTCCAACACCGCCGAACCGCACGGGGGCGGGCACGAGAGCCTGACCGGCCGTCTGGCGGTCTTCTCCCTCTTCGGCTACCGACGCGGCTGGTCCGAGCAGCGTAAGCGAAAACTCGGCAATGTCATGATCACCCGGGCCACCTACGGGGGAACCCCGCACACCGTGCGCGCCACCCCGGTCTTCGAGGTCACCGCCATGCGCTGGCGGGGGCGCAAGCGAGAGCAGGAGACCCGTTACCTGAGGGTCACCGACGCCCTCGACCTGCTGGTACCGGAACGCCGGATGACGGACCTGCTTCCGTCGGCGACCGGCGGCCCGGCGGACACCGGGCCCCGGCCCGGGGCGGAGCCCCCGTCGGCACCGGAGGCGGTGCCCGGGGCCCCGTCCGCCCTCGAGCCGTCGCCCCTCGAGCCGTCCGTCCCGGCCGTGCCCGTCCCCCGACCGCCCGAGCGGCGCACCGTTCCCTACCCGGCCATGCTCCCCGGTATCGCGCATCCCGAACTGCTGCGCGCGGACCAGGTGCTGGACAGGATCCACACCATGCTCCGCACCCGTGGCGTACTGCGGGACGACCCGATGGACGACCGGCCCAACCTGCTGACGCGCACGCTGCGCGACAGCTACGCCTCGCACCAGCTGGAGGCCCAGCATCCCCTGCTGATCACTTCGGGGGTACGGCGCTGGCTTCCGGTACCCAGTTTGTTCGGCTCCACCAGCTACCTGTGGATCAACGTCACCGGTGTCCATCTCCCCCAGACCGGGAACCGGCCGCGCCCCGATGTGACCCTGACCCTGCGCAGCGAGGGCGTGCTCAAGGAGGAGGAGGGGACCTCGTCCGACAGGGAGTGGAGCATCGGTTTCGACCTCCGGGGACAGGCCGGACACGGCCACCGGCACGCCGGTGGCGAAGTGGCCGTGGGGTACCGGAGGAAGTCCGGCCGGGGCGTGGCGGACGAGCACGACGTCAAGAACATCCAGCGCACCTCCACCAAGGGCACCGCCCACGAACTCACCCTGCCGATGCGGTTCCGGATCGAGATGGGCATGAGCAGTGAGCCTCCGGCGCTGGTCGAGGCGCCCGTCCGCTGGACCAAGCGGGCACTGCTGACGGCCGGCCGGATGTTCGGCGCCGACGGCGCCGACGGCGCCGAACGCCTGTGGTACGCGGCCCGCCCCTGGGTCTGGTACGCGGACAGCGGCGGTGACGGCAGTCAGAGCGTCGAGGGCGACGTACGGCTGCTGGTACCCGCCGAACTGACGGTGCCGCAGGACCGCGCCGCCGCGGCGCCGGATCCAGGCCATTCCTACGGCACCCCGCGCTCGTGGCAGCCCGGTAACAGCACCACCCCGGCCGCGGCCCCGGTGCGGACCGTCCCCCAGGCCCTGGTCGACGTCCTGCACCCCTGGGCGGTCCCCGCTGCCACGGCGGCCGCCCACTGGATCCCCCTGACTGCCCGCCACCGCTCCGGGGACACCGCTTCCGGCCTGGACGACCTGCGACCCCCGTCCGGGCCGACCCTCGGCACCCTGCACGAACTGCTGTACCGGCACTACACCAGCGAGGGCATGCTGCGGGGGAACATCGGCGACCTGCTGGCCGGCAGGTACGTGGTTCCGGTCGGGGACGCCACCGTCGTCGTCGGCCTCCACCCCACCGCCGCGCGCCCCCTGATCCCGGGCCGGGAGGGCACGGGGAAGTACAAGGCCCGGCGGTACGGCCAGGACGAGCACGCCCCCAAGGCGGACGAGGACCGCTCCTCCGGCTGGTATTTCGCCGCGGGCCCGGAGGGCGGCGACGCCCACGGCGACGTCCGGGTGACCGAGCGGGTGCCGTTCGAGCTGATCGGTGTGGAGAAGGGGGAGAAGCACGAGAGCAAACTCGGCGAGACCCACGAGAGCAACAAGGAGAGCGTGCGCCACTACCGCCACTACCGCGTCGACGCCCGGCTGGTGATCGCCGGACCCGGCGGCACGCTCAGCGTGGACGTCCCGCACGCGCTGTACGCCAAACTCCCGCTCGCTCCGGACGGGGAGACCCTCGCCGACGGCGTGGCGGACGCGGTGCCCTCGCTGTTCGCCACCGGCGGCGACGCAGGTCCGGCGGTCCTGGCGCCCGGTACGCGGGGCGGGAACACCGGGGAACCCGGGGAACCCGGGGAACCCGGACTGCCCGCGGGAGGGACCGGCGGACCGTACGGCGGAGACGGCGACGCGGCCGGACCGTACGGCGGGGGCCACGGCGAGGGGGCCGACCCGGCGGAGGCGCTGCTGGCGGCGGTGGCCCGCGGCGGACCGGGGCTGCTGACCGCCGAGGTGGGCCGGGAACTCGGCATGGACCCGGCCGCCCCCGTTCCCCCGGCCCCCGGGACGCTGCGGGCATGGGCCGGCGGAGTGATCACCGACGCGGACGTACCGGCCGGGGCGGAGCCGCTTGCGGACGGCAGCCCGGTGACCATCGCCGAACTCCGGGCAGCCGGTGTGCCGTTCGACCAGAGGGTGGAGATGCATGCGACCCTGAGCGGCGGGAACATAAAGATCGGCGATGTCCGGCTGACCACCGCGCAGCGGTACTGGCTGCAGGTGTACCGGCAGAGGCAGGACGGTCCGACCGGTGAGACGGTGGCGGCCCTGCTCGGCCGCAGGCTCGGCTGCCGGGTCGTGCTCGCCGGGCGCGAAGGACCCGGTCCGCGTGTGCTGGGGGCGCCGTCCGGCCTCACGGTGTTGCTGACCCAGGTCGGTGACTGCTGGCGGGCGTCGGTGGTACGGGACGTGGAGGCGGTCGTGCCCGGGCCGCTTCCCGCGCCTGCCGGGATTCCGTTCCCGGGCCGCGCCACGACCCCGGCCGCCGCTCCCGTCGTGCCCCCGGCCCCCGCTCCCGGCGCGACCTCGTAACCGGGTCCCGCCGTGATCCCGGCCCCCATCGGAACGGCGGCCCTCGCGCCGTGATCGCGCGCTCGCGGTGTTTCCCGGGCGTGCGCCCGCCCGGGAAACACCGCGAGCGCCGTGAACCGACCCGGTTCCCTCGTCGTAGACGGGATGGGGGTGGCACTCCGTGAGCGGCGTGGCGCCCCGTCCGATGGCCCGTGCGGGCCGGAGGCGGCGCCGGGCCGCCGTACTCCCCTTGTGTCCGAACCGTTCCCTCCGGCCGGTGCCCGTCCCTTGGCCTCCCGCCCGTTCTTGCCATGGTGCCCGGCGCACCACCGGGGAGCAGGCGACGCTCCGGGGGAAGGACGGCAGAGGCAGGGGATTCCAGGCCGGGGGGATTCCAGGCCGGGTGACCGGGGCGGTTCGGGACCCGTGAAGCGAGTTGAGGTCCGTGAGGAGACGATGAGCGAGCAGACCACCGGCGAGCGGACCGTGGCCGGGCCGGAGCCTGTCCCGGCTCCGGCGGGTCGACGGGCCGCGGGCAGCGCCACCGATTCGACGTGGGGCGGGACGCGCGGCGAGGCCGGGGCCGGGCCCGCGGTGGGGACCGTCCGACGGCGCGGGGCGAGAACGGCGGCCGGTGGCTGCACAGGGGAGAGCGACGCATGAGCCGGTGGGCCACCCTCATCTCCCGGCGCGGCGGCGTCGCGCCGGCACGCGACACCCCGGACGGTCGTGGCGGGCGGCCGTCCGGCACGGCTCCGGTCGAGGAGGTCGACGGCGTGGTGCTCCTGCGCTCGGCCGACGACGACTTTCCGTCCCTGGCCGAGGCGGCGGAGGTGGCCCTGGCCGTCGGCGGCGAGGACACGGTCACCGTCCTGGTCGGCGCGCCCGCCGAAGACGGGAACACCGCCACGCACTGGG
Organism: Streptomyces sp. NBC_00328; assembly: GCF_036139655.1. Taxonomy (NCBI): domain Bacteria; kingdom Bacillati; phylum Actinomycetota; class Actinomycetes; order Kitasatosporales; family Streptomycetaceae; genus Streptomyces; species Streptomyces sp. NBC_00328. Next base: position 7,665,070 of record NZ_CP108013.1, on the reverse strand, counting down.
CGCGGCTCGGCGGTGTCCTGGACACCCTGCGGGACCGGGGCACCGGCCGGGTGCGGCTGGTGCTCCCCGGCGCCGGCCACGACCGGGCCGACCGGCCCTGCCTGGCCCGGCGGATCGCCGACGCCTGGGAGCTGGAGGTGATCGCCCCGGACGCAGCCGTGCTGATCACCCCCGGCGGCACGCTCTTCGTGCCGCACCCGCCCACGCCCGCCGGCGGCTGGTGGCGTTTCGAACCCGGTGCCGGCCCCCGGCCGCTGGGCCGCCGGGCCCCGGTGCCGGACTGGCAGAACGCGCTGCGCCGGGTGCCTGCCCGCACCTCCGGCGGCTGCGTGGTCCACCAGATTCCCGCCGGGGTGGTGATCCGTCCCGCCGAGGCGCCCACCCCCGGCACCGACGACCTGAGTTTCGCCGCGCCCGTCCACCCCGAGCGCCCCCTGATCCTGGTCGGCGCGCCCGACGCGGAGGACGTGGCCGCCGAGGAGGTCGCCACGGTGCTCGCCGCGCTGCCCGCCGCCCACCGCTCCCGGGCCCGGCTGGCTCCCGGGGGTCGACGCGACCTGCTGCGGCTCGGCCAGTCGGTCGCCGACATGCTCGACGGCGAGGTGGAGGTGCTCACCGGCATCCCGCTGCTCGCCGGTGGCCCCGAGGCCCCGGGCACGGTCCGGCCCAGCCTGATCGGCCGCTTCGGGGAACCCACCTGGCAGCCGTACGTCACCGCCGTGATCTGTGGGCCCGCCGACGCCGACGGCCGCCCGCCGATGCCCCGCCCGACGTCCGTTCGCCCCGCGCTGGTCGGGATGCCCGGCGGGCGGCCGGACTTCACCCGGCTCACCGACGCCTGGGGCGTCGCGGTCACCCGGGCCGGGCTCGCGGTCGTCCCCCTCGACGGCCCCCGGCCACCCGTCGTCACTGTCCCCGTCGACCCGGACACCCTCACCGTCGAACTCGGCGTCCCCGGGCAGCCGCTGGACGACTCGCTGCTGCCTGCCCTGACCCGGCTCATGATCGAGCTCGGCTTCCAGACCCGCACGGCGACCACGCTGCTGGTGCGCGGCCGACTCACCATGAGTGAGCGGGCGTTGCGCGACCTGGCCACCGAGTACGGCGTGGTCGGCATCCGCTACGTCACCCGCCGCGCCGCGTTCGGTCAGCGCACGATCGGCCCGGTGGTGGCACCTGCGGCTCCGGCTGTCCTCGACACACCGGCGCAGGCCCCGCCGTCCGCGTACCCCCCGGACATGCCGACCGTGTCCGGCCCGCCCGCGCGTGGTGGGCGGTCCGCCGTGGCGGCGGCCGGGGAACGGCGGCTCCCCACGGCCGGGGAACGACCGGCTGCGGCGCAGACGGCGGCCGGCCCTTCGAATCCGGCCCCCGCCTCCGCCCCAGCCCCCGTCCCCGTCCCCGCTCCCGCTTCGGCTTCGGCTCCCGCTTCGGCTCCGGCTTCGGCTCCGGCTCCGGCTCCGGCTTCGGCTCCGGCTCCGGCTCCGGCTCCGGCTCCCGCTTCGGCTTCGGCTTCGGCTTCGGCTCCGGCTCCCGCTTCGGCTTCGGCTTCGGCTCCGGCTCCGGCTCCGGCTCCCGCTTCGGCTTCGGCTTCGGCTTCGGCTTCGGCGGATCGCCGACGGTCCGCCGGTCGGCCCGGATCGGAGCGGGGTGCAGCGGAGCAGGTGTCCTCCGACCCGTTCGCGGTAACTCCGCCCGCAGCGGGCGAGCCGCTCGCCGACGGGGCACGGCGGCCGGACGGCCCGCCGCGGCGGCCCCGGCCCGACGGCCCCGGCCAGGGTCAGAGTTCCTCGCTCCGCCCCACGACACCCACGACATCTGCCGCTCACGCCGGGCCCGCCGCTCCTGTCGCCCCCGCCACCGGCACGACCGACCCCTTGGCCGTCCCCGGCCGGACCGCCCCCGCGCCCTCCGCCTCCGTGCCGTATCGGCCCGGTCATGTCAGTACCGTCGCCGAGCGCGCGGGTTTCCGGGATCTCGCGGCATCCGGGTGGGAACGCCACGGCACCGCCGTGCTGCGTCGGCTCACCCGCATGCCCGCGCTGCGCGGCCAGGAACTGGAGGAGGCCCGCGCCGACCTGATCGCGCTGCACGCCTACCTCACCGACGAGGACGGTCCGCTGCACCACGCCGCGCTCGTCCGCGACCTGCGGGCCGGGGACGGACGGCTGCCTGGGTACGCCGCCTGCCTGGCCTCCGCGCTGCGCCGGCTCCCCTCCTACCGAGGGGTGGCCGTCCGGGGCGCCGCACCGGCCGTCGGCGAGGGCGTGCCCGAGCCCGGCACTCTGCTGCTGGACCCGGCTCCGGTGGGGGCGCTGGCGTTGCCCCGGGCCCGCCCGGAGGGCGTCCCGGTGCGCTACGTGATCTGGTCCGTCACCGGCCGCAAGGTGCGGCAGTTGCTGGACAGGCCCGGATCCGCCGGAGCGGCGGACGAGATCTTCTTCGCTCCCGGCAGCGCTTTCCGGGTGTTGGGCACCCGCACAGCGCACGGCGTGCCGGTGGTCCTGCTGCGCGAGCTGTCGGCGACCGCCGCCGTCTACCAGGAGGGCGCGGAGGAGGAACTGAGCGGCCTGGACCGCTCGGCGCTGGACCGGCTGGAGAACGCCCTCGACGGCGCCCTCTCCGACGGCGGGGGACCTGGCTGGCCGGCCCGTTGTACCGGGCCGCTGGGCCACGGCGGATGACACGCCGCGCCGGGCGTGGCTTCCCCGGGGAGCCACCCGTCCCGGTGGGGCAGCACGGCTGAACGGCTGCGGCTCACACCGCCGCACCGGCCGCGTGGCACGGCGAGCGCATGGCCGCCACGTGGCAGACAACCGCGAGACCGAAGGAGAACGAGCGATGTCACGCCAGAACAGGCCAGGCGGCGGAGCGTCCGCCCGCCCGGCCGGCACCGACGGCGGGCCACCGGTCCGTCGCGCGGTGGCACTGCCCTCGGTGGGCGACGACGCGGAGCAGGCCCTGCGGCCCGCCCCGCGTTGCGGCACGGCCACCGCGAGCGCCACCACCGGTACCACCGCTCTCGGCGGCACCGGAACGAGCGGCGAGGCCGGCCTCGACGAGACGGAGACCACCTCCGCCGTTCCGGCCGTCCAGGCCGGGTCCGGGACGGCCTCGGCTCCGGGCGAACCGAAGGCGCGGGCCGGGACCACGGCACCCGGCACGGACCGCCGGGAACGGCCGGAGACGGCGCCGGATGCCGCCGCGCCGACGCGGACCACGTCACGGGGCGGCGCCGGAGGCGCTCTGTCCGGCCTGACCGCCGTCCTCGGCGGTGTCCGCCGGTCCGGCGGTGCCGGAGCCGGGAGCGGAGGCGGCGACGGGGACGGTTCGCCGGGGCGGCCGAAGGCTCCCATGCTGGCCGCCGCCGGGATCGCCGGAGTGATCCTGATCGCGGTCCCGCTGCTGGTCATGGCCGGCACCGAGCGGGACAAGCATTCCGGGGAGAAGGCCACCACCGAGGCCGCCGACTCCCGGACGCTGGGCGATCAGCGGGAGGAACAGCAGCCGCCGGGCGTCTACGTCGCGCAGTCGCCGAAGGACGACTCCTCGGCCGCCTCGTCCAAGGACGAATCCTCGTCCGCCCTGTCCAAGAACGGCGACGACGGAAAGGACGGGAGAACCGCGAAGGATGGCGGCAAGTCGTCGCAGGACGACGACTTCTCCTCCGCCGTCGCCGCCGACGGCGCGAGCCCGCAGAGCGCCTCGCCGAAGAAGGAGAGCGCGGCGAAGGAGCCGGCCCAGTCGGCCAAGAAGACGACGACGGTGGACAAGACGGTCACCGTCGCCTCCGCCCGGATCGTCAGCGCCGACACCGGCAAGTGCCTGACCGCCACCTCCCGTGGAGTCGGCTCGGAACTGGTCGTCCAGCCCTGCGGAGCCTCGGGAGGCGCCCAGGTCTGGGCTTTCCACACCGAGGACCACACCCTGCGTATCGGCCAGGACCTGTGCATGGGGCTGGACGGCGGGTCGGTGAAGAACGGCACGGCGATCCGGCTGCAGCAGTGCAACGGGTCGGCCGGGCAGAATTTCAAGATCAACGCGACCGAGGACCTGGTGTCGCTCAAGGCGGGCAACAAGTGCGCCGACGTGTGGTTGGGCGAGGAGTCCAACGGCACGCCGGTCAAGCTGTGGCCCTGCACCGGTACAGCCAACCAGACCTGGCGGCGCGGCTGATCCCGTGTCCCGGGCCCGGTGGGCCGCCACCTTCCACCGGTGACGGCACGTGCGGATGACAGGGCCCCGGGCGCTCCTCCGCATCGCGGGAGAGCGTCCGGGGCCTTTACCCGTACCCGGGGCCTTACCCGTACCCGGGGCCTTTCCTCGTACGCGGGGCCTTTTCCCGTACGCGGGGACGGCGCACCCCGTACGTGGCGGCGCGCCCGGAGCCGGGCGCCGGACCGCCCCGGGAATGTCCCCGGATACCGCTTGCGCGGCCTCGGCGGGCAAGGAGGACTCCGTCCGGGGCCGCACGCGCGAGGGCGGGAGAGGCCACGCAGGACGGTGCACCGGGGTGGCCCGAGGTGTGACGAGGCAGTCCGTGACCCTCGGCCCCCGGTCGGCCATGCTGTGCTGTGCCGTGCCGGGTGTGTCACGTCCGCGGGCATGTGCAGTCCCGGGCATCGAGGGCTGCCTCGCGGGGCTCCGGTGTTCCTCGCGGAGCGGTCCGGGCATCGGCCGGCCGAAGCCCTTCGAACGCGAGCAGACCAACGCCCGAGAGCACTCGGGTCACTTCGGCGAGCCGCTGCCGTTCGGCCGAACACTCCGCGCAGCGGCCGAGGTGTTCGGCGCTTTCGGCGTCCGGTCCGCCGTGCCGGCTCCCGGTCAGGGCCTGGACGGCCAGCTCTTCCCTGGTCTGCTCGCAGTTCACCATGTCTCCTTCGACCTCGGATCCGGCTGTCACGGCTGGAACGACCCCATTTCTGAAGTGGTTCACCCGATCACGTCCCGGACCGGACCGGAACACCACCCCGGCCCGGGGAGGACGACCCGGTGGGGAGTCCTCGGCGCGCGAAACGCGGCAGGCCGGCGGGATGAGCCTGCGGGTCGACGGGCGGCGGGGCCGGAAGGCAGGGGCCGTCGGCAGAGCCCGGCCCGGACCTGGGCGGGTACCAGGACGACGACAGGGCCCGCCCGGTGGCGGCTGCGGAGCTGTCCGGAACGACCCGTCGAACGTCACGAGCCGACCGGCGGCATGGCGTCGGCGGTGGAGGGGCCCGGTCGGCCCCCACCGTCCGCGCTTCGGCTACTCGCCGAGCGCACCCCGCTTCTCCAACGCCTTGCGCAGGGCCCGCATGGCGTAGAAGGCGCGGCTCTTGACGGTGCCGGGCGGGATGCCGAGGTACTCGGCCGCCTGGGCGACGCTGCACTCCAGGTAGTACATGAGCTGGATGACGGTCCGCTGCTGCTCGTTCAGCTCCCGCAGCGCTTCCAGCACCACGTGGGAGGTGAGCGTGGAGTCCGTGCCGTCCCAGGCCGCGTCCAGCTCCTCGACCGGCATCAGCTCCAACGGCCGGATCCGCCGGGCCCGGTGATGGTCGATGACCAGGTTCCTGACCACGGTGAACAGCCACGGCCGGATCTGCTCGCCGCGGGTGCCCAGGAGCCGGGCGTGCTTCCAGGCACGGGCCGCCGCTTCCTGGAAGATGTCCTCCGCCTTGTGCCAGTCACCGTCCAGCAGCCGCGCGGCGTACCGGACGAGCAAAGGTCCGTACTGCTCGTAGATGTCTTTGATGAAGGCGTCGCAGTCGGCGTTTGGCGCGACGTGCCGGGCATGCACCCGCGCCGGAGCGGGGGTGGCGATCCCCGCCTCCAAGGTCCCGTTCATGGGTAGCGCTCGATCCTGTTCAAGTGTTCCGTGGCGTGCCTCCCGCCCCGTGCGGGAGACTCGCCAACACTCTTCGGATCGCCTTGGCCAAACCTTGTCGTCTTCTTGTCATGCCGGGCCGGCGCTTCTTGTCGCCGTCCTTGTCGCGTCGTCGTGGTGCTGCCGTGTCCGGTGTTCCGAGCCGCCTCTCGGGCGGATCCGGAAGGGATCGGTCGGCCGGTCATGTCCGGCCGTGGGCTGTAACGCGTCGGGGGCGTGAACGGTTCACCGTGGGTCCGTCCGTGCCCGGAAGAACTTCTGTGGGCTGTGAACCGGTCGCCGTCCGGCGTCGTTCTTGGCGGTGGGTGCTCCGCCGCGTACGCGGGGCGCCTGGTCGCGACCGGCCCGAATCCCCCTGACGGCCGGGCGCGGGGCCCGTGCCGCCGCTCCCGGCGGCACGGGCTTTCCATAGGTCCACGGACGAGCGAGAGCCCGATGCGGCCGCGGGCAGGTCATTCCGCCGGGCGATGTGATTCCGGCGTGTGTGTCCGCGGCATTTCGATTTTCCATCAAGAGGAGGCCGACGTGGCCATGCAGAAGTCGTCGCGTGATGCGACGGTCAACGGAATCAAGGCCCTCGATATGGCGCGCAGCGGCGTCAACAGGATCCGCACGGACGTCGACAGCACCGGCGCGAGACTGATGACGGGATACCGGGGCGTCGACGGCGGCGAGTTCCAGAAACTGCTCGCGCAGTGGGACGAGCAGGCGGCCATCATCGCCAAGAACATCAAGGACGTGATGGAGGAACTGAACAACACCCTGGCGAAGCACGGGGAGACGCAGCGCACCATCACCGAGTGGGTCGGCAGCGGCAGCCGGCAGGCGACGGCCGTCTTCGACACCCTCAGCAACTGACCTGAAACTCCCCCGGCCGCCAGGGCCGTTCACCCTCCCGTACCGAGAAGAGGACCGATGAGCGAGGACTTCACCGACGGCATCATCCATGTGGACTACGCCCACATGGACAACGCCGCCGAGGACATGGTCGAGCAGACCAAGGCGGTAGGCAAAACCCTGGAATCACTGGAGATGGAGCTGAACGAACTCCGAAAGTCCTGGGAGGGCGAGGACGCCGACGTCTACCGCGAGAAGCAGCAGGCCTGGGACCACGCCTTCCAGCAGATGGGCAGGATCCTGTCCGAGCACGCCGCGCTGCTCACCGATATCTCCGGGCACTACCGCTACACCGCCGGCAGCCTGGCCCAGCAGTGGTCCGACATCCGCATCGGCCGCTGACCGCCCGCCGGCTCGTGGACCGCTCACCACACCCCGGCACCCACGACCACGGACGGCCACCACACACCACCGCTCACCCCACACCCAGGTGAGCACCGAACGCACTCCGTCCGCCCCCGGGACCCGTCCGCCAGGGAGATGACATGGCCAACACAACCATCCTCAACGTCGCGTGGCTGAAGAAGTTCAAAGACGGCCCGGTGCACGACTTCATCATGGAGATCGACCGGATGTCCAAGCCGGACGGCTCCGTCCAGCCGATCGAGGACATCGCCTCGGGCGTCAAGACCGAGAGCACGATCGACACCACCAAGCCGCTGATCATCGGCGCGCTCGCCAAGGACGATTCGCTGAGCGGCGGAAAGCTCAACTCCGCGGTGCAGAGCACCGCCGAGGCCCTCGCGGTGCTGCTGCGGAACCAGAAGAACCTCTTCGACGACATCGACGACGCCATGGTCGAGACCATCACTCAGCTCACCAAAACCCAGCAGGACAACCTCGCCAAGATGACCGGCCAGGAATTCCTGGACCTGTGGGAGGACGTGGACGGCGATATGTCCGGTGGGCGTCAGAGCTCGTCGTGAGCTGCCCGCGCACCTGATCCCCACGGAGAACCACGATGGCCGACCCCACCAGCAAGACCAACGACGACTACTGGAAGAAGGCGGTGGACGCCCTCACCGGCTACACGCTGGCCGACCGGAAGACGTTGTTCGACGACATGAAGGGCAACGAAGACATCCCGCTCATGCACGTAAAGCTGGAAAGGAACGTCGGTGTGGCCACGGACCACGTCCGCGAATTCCCCAGTTCCGGTGGGTGGCTCCGTGAGGGAGAGCACTTCCTCATGCCCTTCTACACCAGGGCCAAGCACGGCAAGGGCCTGGATCACAACAAGGCCCGCATCACCTTCATCGGGGCGCCCCTCGACGACAACGGCAAGATCATGTACCCGGGTGCCGGGCTGCACACGAGGGCCGCCAAGTGGACGGCCGGTTATCTGACGAAGGCCGACGGCTCCAAATTCACCTGGGACAACTCCAAGCTCGCCCAGTACTCCTACGGGGCCGGCAGCGCCCTGGGACAGATCGCGTACGCGCCGTACAGTACCCGCGGCTTCTCGGACAGCGGGCTGAGCGTGGACGACAGCGTCGCCGTGCATCTGCCCTCCTTCACCGAAGTGGCGCTCTCCTTCGAGCGGGTCAACCAGTTCCTGATCACGCAGGCCAAGGTGCTCGCCGACTGGGAGAAGCGGGACATCGGCGAGGGCAGCGCGGAGTGGGCCGGCAGCGCGGCCAACCTGTTCAAGCACATGGTGCACGGGCTGAACCGGAACTACGAGGGCTACGTCGAGCAGCTCGGGCCGCCCGGCAAGGGCGGCAACACGCCCCTGGCACTCGGCGGCGAGATCTTCACCACCTACCCGGGACGGACGCTCGCCGAGACGCAGCTGGCGTACCGCGATGCCGCCCACCGGCTCCATACCGCGTGGTCGCGGTGGCAGTACCTGATGGGATCCCCCCACCGGTGGCTGCTGGACAGCCTGTGGGATATCTACAGACAGGTTCTCGACAACCAGGTGGCGTTCGTCCGCTTCGAGAAGGACAAGGCCGCTTGGTACACGTTCCAGACCGAGGGCTACAAAGGTTACGTCGAGGTCGGCGGCCAGCAGATGTGGCTCGGCGAGTGGGGCACCTGGAGGGCCATCGGCCAGGAAGCCGTCAACCGGTGGCAGAAGAGCGTCGACGACGCCCTCGGTGAGATCGCCAAAGAGGTGATCCCGAAGATCGACAGGACGCTCGCCGATGCCGTGGACGCCTTCCCCAAGCAGCTCACCGACAAGGACAACAGTTCTCTCAGCGACATCTCGGTCAAGGAGGAGAACAAGAAACTCCTCGACGAGCAGAAGAAGCAACTGAACGGCCTGGGCGGGGACTCCGAACTCACTCAACAGGCGATGGCGCACCAGAAGCAGGTCGAAGAGGACTACAACAAGGACCGCGAAGAGGGGAGGAAGGCCCAGGAAGAGGCGCGCAAGCAGAACGAGGAGGACCGGACCGAAGCGCAGAGGTACCAGGACGAGGCGCGCAAGCAGAGCGAGCTGGACCGGGCCGACGTGCAGAAGGCCCAGGACGAGGCGCAGGCGCAGAGTGAGAAGGACCGGGCCGAGGCCGAGACGTACGCGGAAGAGGTGCGCCGGCAGAACGAGCAGGACCGGGCGGAGGCCCAGGGACTCACCGCCTCGTCGGTCGGCCTCGGTGCTCTGGCGAGCAACCAGGCGCGGGCCGAGCAGAAGAAGGCCCAGGACGAGGCACTCAAGCAGAGCGAACTGGACCGGGCCGAAGCGGACAAGGCCCAGGAGCAGCTCCAGGCGGCGTACGACGGTGACCTCGCGGCGGCCCGTTCCCTCGTCGACGGTTCCGAGCTGTCCGCCCCGAGCAACGCCGACCTCCAGGCCGGTCACCAGCGCGAGACCCTTCAGTCGCAGCTCGCCCACGACACCGCCGAGCACGACATCGACCAGCAGGTGCAGGACGCCAAGGCGGACTACGAGCAAGCCAGGACCGACGCCCAGGACAGCTACGAGCAGGCCAAGCAGCAGGCCGACCAGGCGCGGGCCGATGCCAAGGCCGAGTACGACAACGCCATCGCACAGGGCGAGGATCCGGAGAAGGCCAAGGCGGAGTACGACAAGGCCGTCGCCGCGGCCGATCAGCAGCAGCAGGCCGCCAGGACCGAGGCCGGCCAGGACCTCGCCGGGGCCCGTGAGCGGTACGACCAGGTGATGCAGGACACCGCGGCGGACCGGCAGGAGGCGCAGGAGGAATACGAGCGCCGGATCGCCGACATCGACAAGAAGTACGACGACCTCGGGATGGACAGCCGTACCCCGGAAGAGATCGTCCGGGACAAGCTCGCCACCATGTCCGAGCCGCAGGTCTCCGTCCCCTCCTCCCAGGGCGACAGCGTCTACGCGCCGGGCACCTTCGACTCCGGTACCTACACTCCCGGCGGCTACGACTCGGGCCTGCCGTCCGGCGCCGTGCCGGCCGGCGTGGCCGAAGCCTCCGAGTCCTCCGCCGTATCGGGCGACGACGCGTACGGCGCGCTCGGCCGGAACACCTACGCGACGCAGGACGCCGGCGCCGCCCTCGGCGGTGCGGCCTCGGCCGACGGGGCCGCCGCCGGAGCGGGGGCCATGAGTCCGGGCATGTATCCGCCGATGGGCGGCGGCATGGGCGGTGGTGGGGGCGGCGGCCAGGACCAGTCCGGAAACGGGCGGCAGCGCAACGTGCTGGATTCCCCCATCGTCCGCCGTCCCGCCCGGGCCGGCCGGCCCGGGGAGGCCAGGGAGAGTGCCGTCCCGGCCGCGCGGCGGATCTCCACCAGCGCCGGGGTGCCCTTCTCGCCGCCGATGTCCGGCGGTAACGAGCGCGGACAGCAGACCAGCAGCGACCGGGCCCGTACCACGTGGACCGCTGAGGAGGAGGACGACGTGTGGGGGACCGACGAAGGCGGCGCTCCGCAGGCGCTCGGCCGGTGAGCCGGCGATGACCGCGGCGGGTCGCGTGCCGCGCCGGACCCACGCCCGCGCGGGGAGGGCCACCCCCATGGGCGGACCAGCGGGATGACCGGTCCACCCGCGCCGCCGTACCTGCGACCCGGCGCGTTCTCACACCCTGACCGCGCCGGTCGGCTCCGCGTCCAGGGCGGCGAGCCGGGCCCGTAGGCCCTTCAGTCCCTCGAACGTGTCCTCCTCCGGCCCGTCGGTGTCCTCCAGGGCCCGGGTCCAGGCCGCTCGTGCGGCCTCCCGGTCGCCCATGGCCAGATGGGTGTCGCCGATGTACGTCGACGACCTGATCGCGTGTTTGCGGTCGCGTCCTTCCTCGAACACCGCCAGAGCCCGGCGGTGGGAGGCCAGCGCCTCCCGGTGCCGGCCGACGGCGTGGTAGGCGCGGCCCAGACAGTCCCAGCACATCGCCTCCCGCCACGGCGCGTTCAGCCCCTGGAACACGGAGATGGCCTCCAAGCCGTAGGTGATGCCCTGCTCGGGCCGGCCCAGGAGCGTGTGGTACCTCGCCACCGCGTTCAGGGGGTCGGACATCCACAAGGGGTCCCCCGTCTCCCGGGCCAGCTCCAACGCCCGCTCCGCCCGCGCCAGGGCCTCCTCGTCGCGGCCGAACAGGCCGAGCACGTACGAGGCGGTGTACTGGGTGCGGACCGCCTCGACGAGGGCTTCCGCGTCACCGGACGACTCGAAGAGCGGGGCAGCACGGTCCAGGTGGGTCATGGCCTCGTCCTGGCGGCCCATCTGACCGTGGATGACACCGAGCATGCGCAGACAGCGCCCCTGCTCGTGGCGGTCGCCCCGGCGGCGGGCCGCGTCCAGGGCGGCGGTGAGCACCGCGACGGCCTCGGGCCAGCGTTCGTGGCGGTTCAGGTACTCCTTGAGTATCCGGGCCAGGGTGATGACGTGATGGTCGAGGCGCTGGGCGACGGCGGTCCGGAACAGGCGGTCCAGCACCTGCTGTTCGGCAGTGAACCAGCGCGCCACCTGTTCGAGGTCCCCGAGCTGTTCGGGGACGGCGCCGGGGCTGAGCGGACCGGGGGCCACGGGCTTCGGCTCGTGGTTCAGCAGCCGGTTGCCGGCGTGGCCGGTGAAGACGTAGTGGTCCAGGACGCGTGCGGTGGCGTCGTGGCGTTCGGCGTGGGCGTCCTCGTCGTGGGTGAGTTCGGTGGCGTACTCACGGAGCAGGTCGTGCAGGGTGTAGCGGCCCGGCACGGGTTGCTCGACGAGGCGGAGCTGGGCGAGTTCGGCGAGCAGGCGGCGGGCCCGGGGCAGGGGGAGCGCGGCCAGACTGGCGACGGCGGGAGCGGTGATGTCGGGCCCGGGGTGGAGGGCGAGGAGACGGAAGAGCCGGGCGGACGGCTGGTCCAGGGCGCGGTAGGACCAGGAGAAGACGGCGCGCAGGTCGGTGTCGGCGTCGAAGGTGGTGAGGGAGTCGAGTCGTCCGCCGGTCTCGCTCAGGTCGTCGGCGACGGCGCTCAGGGGGAAGGCCGGGTCGAGGGCGGCGCGGGCGGCGATGACGGCCAGGGCCAGAGGCAGACGTCCGCACAGCCGGACGATGCCTGCGGTGGCGTCCGGTTCGGCGTCGAGACGTTCGGGTCCGAGGCGGCGGGCCAGCATCTCGTGAGCCTCCGTTTCCGAAGGCAGCGCCAGGGGCAGGGGGTGCGCACCGTCACCGGCGACGAGTCCGGCGAGCCGGTTGCGGCTGGTGACCAGCGTCAGACAGCCGGACCCGTTCGGCAGCAGGGGCCGCACCTGCTCCTCGTCGCGGGCGTTGTCCAGCACGACGAGGACGCGCCGCGCGGCCAGCGTGCTGCGGAACAGGGCGGTGCGGGCGGCGGTGTCCTCCGGGATGCGCTGGGCGGGGACGCCCAACGCGATGAGGAAGCCGTGCAGGACGAGGGCGGGATCCAGCGCGGGCGTACGGGGATGGAAACCGCACAGGTTGACGAAGAGCTGACCGTCGGGGAAGAGATGGGCTACCTGGTGGGCGTGGTGAACCACGAAGGTCGTCTTGCCCACTCCGGCGGCACCGCCGATGACCACGACGCGCGCTGCGTCCGGCCCGGGACGGTCCAGCACGCGACCCGCGGTGCCCATCCAGGCGGACTCGGTCTCCCGGCCGGCGAAGACCGCCAGGTCATTGGGCAGTTGCGCCGGGCGAGGCCGGTGCGGCGGACCGCCTCGCGGGTCCGGCACACCGGCCGGCACGGCGCGGTCCGCACTCCCCGTGGTGAGCGGTGCGGACGGTGGAAAGGCGTCGTCACCGGCCGAAGGCACCGGCCGGCCTGACGGCGGTGCGGTGGGCGCGCCCGCCACCGGCCGCGGCAGGGTGAGGGCCGGCAGGTCGTGGCCGAGGATGCCGTGGTGGAGGGCGCGCAGTTCGGGCCCGAGGTCGAGGCCGAGTTCGTCGGCGAGATGCCGGCGCACGTCTTCGTAGCGCCGCAGCGCTTCGGGGTGACGGCCCGCCAGATACAAGGCGCGCAGGAGCAGGGCCCAGCCGGTCTCGCGCAGCGGGTGCCGGGTGGTCAGCTGCTCGGCCGCGGCCACCGCTCGCGGGACCTGTCCGTCCAACAGCAGGGCGGTGGCGTGCAGTTCGGCGGCGCTCTGCCGCATGTCCTCCAGGCGGTCGGCCTCCGGCCGGGCGAACGGGTGGTCGGCGGCGTCGGCCAGGGCGGCTCCGCGCCACATGCCCAGTGCCCGCTCGACGGTCCGCAGCGCGTCCGCGACCCGGGAGGCCGCGAGCTCCTGTCGGGCCCGGGCGACCGCCTCCGTGAAACGCACCGTGTCCCGGCCCTCGGGCGGCACCCGCAGGGCGTACCCGGTCGGCTCGCTCACCAGTGTCTCGAAGCGTCCAGGGCCGCGCCGGCGTTGTTCCAGCACCGCGCGCAGTTTGCTGACGTGCGCGTGCAGCGACGGCGTCGCGGAGGCCGGAGGCTGCCCCTGCCACAGGTCCTCGCACAGCGTCTCCGAGGCCACCGCGTGACCGTCGGCGAGCAGCAGGCGGATCAGCAGCAGCCGTTGCCTGCGCCGCCCGGGATCCACCACCACACCGTCGCGGCGCACGACCAGCGGGCCCAGCACCCCGACCCGTACACCGCGTTCCCCGGCCGTGCCCGCGTCGACGGGCCCCTCGCCCCGGGCACTGTCCAGCCCTGCCATGCCTGCCCGCATGTCCTTTTCCCGTGCTGTCGTTCCCGCGCCGACCGGCGGACCGGCAGGCACCGTAACCCGAACTCCTGCCATTGTGCCGCCTACCAGGCGTGACGTTTCTGCATGTGGACACGACGGGACGTGGGGTGCCGGCTCGGCACATCCGGTTTCCTCCGCACGGTGAACCGAAGATCGTCGCGCCACGTTGAACCGAACGGACGCGCATGCGGCCGGTCGACGGGGCCGGACGACGACTCTTCGTCCCGCCGCCTTTGTTCCTCGGCGCGCGACGGCCGGCCGCGGACCGGGTCGCCCCCCGTTCACCTCACGAGTCGTCCGGCTGTCCCTCTGTGCGCACAGCGAGGGGGATGCCGGTCGTCAACCGCGCTGTTCCGCAGCACAGCACCACTACGGAAGGAAAGTTCCACCCATGAAGCGCTCCATCTCGCGTATCACGCTCGTCGCGGCGGCGGGAGCCATGATGGCTCTTCTGCCCGCCCTCCCGGCCAGCGCGACCAATCAGACCGACTGCGGAGACCGGACCGACTTCGTCAAGGTCTGGTACAACGGCAACCAGACCGCGTGCTTCGCCAACGCGGGTGTCATCGCCCCCCAGCTTCCCAACGTCTCAAGGATCAGGTCCGGCGACAACAACATCGAGATAATGCTGGGCGACTCGGTGAGGGCCATGCCCAAGTGGTCGAGCATCCGCGATGTCGAGGGACTCAGCGGCACGTTGTACATCCTGCAGATCCTCTGACCGTCGCGTCCGGGACGACGTCGTGCACCGGTGACGCCGCCCGCAGCGCGCTCGGCAGCGGCCCGCCCCGCGAACGGTGTACGCCGGTGAGCCGAGCCATGCGGTGCCGCGGCGGTAAGCCGCCCGCCGGGGACGGAGTCGTCCGCCCACGCCATGGCGGCGGCACGCTCGACCGGGCACCGAACCCCTGCGCTTTCGTGCCGGGCGGCAGGGCGGACCTGATCGGACGCCTCGGCTCTCCGCGTTTTCGACACGTGATGAAAGAAGCCCATGTCCGGGCGGCCAAGAAGTGCGGGCTCGTCCAGGACGTTCGAGAGAACGGAGACAGCCGATGGAAACAGCGGCGAAGGTGCTGGTCGGTCTGGTGGCCGCGCTGCACGTGTACATCCTGGTTCTGGAGATGTTCCTCTGGGAGAGGAAGCCGGGCCGTGAACTCTCCGGCCTCGACGCGGCCATGGCCCGTGTCACCGCTCCGCTGGCCGCGAACCAAGGCCTCTACAACGGATTCCTGGCGGCCGGACTGGTCTGGGGGCTGACCGCCGGGGAGCCGACCGGCCCCCGGGTCCAGATCTTCTTCCTCGCGTGCGTGCTCGTCGCCGGCCTGTACGGCGGGCTCACCGCCAACCGGCGCATCCTCATCGCCCAGGCACTGCCCGGAGCGCTGGCGCTCGCCGCCGTCCTGTCGTCCCGGTGACCGTCGCGGCGGCCGGCCCCCGTACGGCCCCGGCCCCGGGCCGAGCCGCCTTCCGCCTCCACGACGCCGGCCTGGAGGCGCTCGCCGTCGACGCCTGCGCCGATGTCGTCCTCGACGCCGTGGACGCCCCGCTCGCCCGGCGCGGCACCCTCGTCGGAGCCAGGTCTCACCGGCCCCTGCACATCGCCGGCCGCGGAACATGACCCGGACAACACGGGTGAACCGGACCTGACTTCCGAACGTAGGGCATGAAGAAGGCACCGTCACCGCGGCAGCCGGACCAGAGCGGGTGTCTTGCCACCGGCGTCAACCGCGACAGACGGTCCGCCCCCTCACGAGGCGACTTGGCGGTCGAAGCCGTTCGGTTGTGAGCAATCACATCGCATACCGCTTCTCTCGGTGGCACCTCACCCACCTCGTCAGTTCCCCCGACGAGGAGCAACATCCCAAGAAGAAGGACGTTCACGATGCACATCACCCGACCGACCCGTCCGAGCCGTCGGCTCGCCCTGCTCGGTGCCACCGCGGCCGTGGGCCTGGCCGTCACGGCTGTGACCCTGCCCGGCGAGGCCGACGCCGCCGCCCGCCACCAGGCCCGTCCGACGATCGTGCTGGAGCACGGGGCGTTCGCCGACGCCGCGAGCTGGGACGGTGTCGTCAAGCGGCTGCAGCTCGCCGGCTATCCGGTGGTGGCCGCCGCCAACCCGCTGCGCGGCCCGGCGTACGACGCCGCCTACCTGCGCAGCGTCGTCGACCGCATCGACGGGCCCGTGGTCCTGGTCGGCCACTCCTACGGCGGCACCGTCATCAGCCAGGCCGCCGCAGGACTGGAGGACAAGGTCAAGGCCCTCGTCTACATCGCGGCGTTCCTGCCCGACGCCGGCGAGAGCTCGCTCGGGCTGACGGGCAAGTTCCCCGGCAGCACCCTCGGCCAGGCGATCGAATCGGTGAACTACACGCTGCCGGACGGCAGTCAGGGCGCCGACGTCTACATCACGACGGACAAGTTCCACCAGCAGTTCGCCGCGGACGTACCGGCGGACAAGGCGAGGCTCATGGCCACCGGGCAGCGCCCGATCGCCGCCGCCGCGCTCGAGGAGAAGTCCACCCAGGCCGCCTGGAAGACCATCCCCTCCTGGTCCCTGGTCACCACCGCGGACCTCAACATCCCCGTGGCCGCCCAGCGCTTCATGTCGCACCGGGCGCACGCGCACACGACCGAGATCGACGCGTCACACGCGGTGTCCGTCTCCCGCCCAGGCGCCGTGACCCGCATCGTGGAACAGGCAGCCCGCACGGTCCGCTGACCGCACCCGGCTCCACCTCCCCGCACCACAACCCACACCGGAAGGCAGCAACCATCATGCCGTTCATCACCGTTGGCCAGGAGAACTCCGCCAGCATCGACCTCTACTACGAGGACCACGGCACCGGACAGCCGGTCGTGCTCATCCACGGCTACCCCCTCGACGGCCACTCCTGGGAGAAGCAGTCCGCCGCCCTGCTGAAGGCCGGCTACCGCGTCATCACCTACGACCGACGCGGCTTCGGCCGCTCCAGCCAGCCCACCACCGGCTACGACTACGACACCTTCACCGCCGACCTCAACACCCTCCTGACCACCCTCGACCTCACCGACACCGTCCTCGTCGGCTTCTCCATGGGCACCGGCGAAGTCGGCCGCTACCTCGGCACCCACGGCTCCGCCCGCATCGCCAAAGCCGCCTTCCTCGCCTCCCTCGAACCCTTCCTCCTCAAGACCGACGACAACCCCGACGGCGTCGACGGCAGCATCTTCAAGGACATCGAGCAGGCCGTCACCGCCGACCGCTACGCCTACTTCACCGCGTTCTACCAGGACTTCTACAACCTCGACGAAAACCTCGGCACCCGCATCAGCGAAGAAGCCCTACGCAACAGCTGGAACACCGCCGCCGGCGCCTCCTGGTACGCGTCCCTGGCCTGCGTCGCCACCTGGAGCACCGACTTCCGCGCCGACATCCCCAAGATCGACATACCCACACTGATCCTGCACGGCACCGCCGACCGCATCCTGCCCATCGAAGCCACCGCCGAGCCGTTCCACAAGGCACTCCCCCACGCCGACTACACCGTCATCGACGGCGCCCCCCACGGCCTGCTCTGGACCCACGCGCAAGAAGTCACCGACGCCCTGCTCACCTTCCTCGCCAAGTGACCCACTCCCGACGGCCGGTCGCTTTTCGCCGGTGACGGATGCGGCGGGCCCGGCGGTGGCCGGGCCCGCGCCTGTCCGGCGAGTGTGCGGCCGGTCGGCGACTCGGCGCAGCCCGAGGATGCGCTAACCCCTCTTTGCGGGACGGAGCTCGCGCGCAGGATCACCACTCGTCGGAGCCGGGATCCGGTGGTTGCCGACGGCCCTCTCCGGCGCGATGGGCGCGGGGTCCGCTTCGGTGTCCAGGGCGGTGAGCCGGTCCCGTACCTGCCGGGCGCTGTGGGACAGCGCCTGCTGTTCGGCGCGGTCGAGCGCGCGGACCCAGTGCGCTCGGGCGGCCTCCCGGTCGCCCATGGCCAGGAGGGTGTCGCCCAGTCGCATCAGCGCGCCGGCGGCGTTCCTCTGGTCCCCCAGTTCCTCGAACCCCTCCAGCGCCCGCCGGTAGGTGGCCACCGACTCCTCGTACCGGCCGAGCTGACGGAGGGTGTAGCCCAGGCCGTCCCAGCCCTGAGCCCGCTGCCACGGGGCGTCCAGACCCTCGAGCAGGCCGACGGCCTCCTCGCTGTGCACGAGGCTCTTCTCGAGCTGCCCCAGGTTGGAGTAGAACCAGGCGAGCTCGATGAGGCACTCGGCCGTCCACAACTCGTCCCCTGTCGCCCGGGACAGGATGAGTCCTCGTTCGGAGGACGCGACGGCCTCCGGGATCCGGCCGAACAGGTACAGCGCGCACGCCGTGCCGTAGTGGGCGCGGGCCTGTTCGGCGACTACGTCGAGTTCCTCGAAGAGCGTGGTGGCGTGTCGCAGGTGACTCAGGGCCTGTTCCTGGTGGCCGAGGTAGCCGTGGATGCTGCCGAGGTGCCGCAGGCAGCGGCCTTCCTCGAGGCGGTCGCCCCGGCGCCGGGCCACTTCCAGGGCGGGGGTCAGTGCGGTGACGGCCTCCGGCCAGTACTCCTGGCGGTTCAGGTGTTCCTTCAGCGACCAGGCCAGTCCGGTGATGTGGCGGTCCAGTCTCTGGCCGACGGCGGTGGTGTGCAGCAGGCGGGCCAGTACCCGGTGTTCGGCGGTGAACCACCGGTTCACCTGCTCCGCGGTGGTGAGATTTTCCGGGGTGACGTCCGGGCTCGGGGAGCCGAGGTCGAGTTCGGGCAGTGAGTCCTGCTTGAGCAGCAGGTTGGCTTCGTAGGCCGTGAACATGTAGTGGTCCAGGACCCGGAGGATGGCACGGTGGCGCTCGTCGGCGTCGTCGTGGGTGTGGGTGAGTTCGGTGGCGTAGACGCGCAGCAGGTCGTGGAGGGCGAACCGGCCGGGCCGGGGCTGTTCGACGAGGCAGGAGCGGGTCAGTTCGGCGAGCAGGCGGCGTGTTCGGGGGAGGGGGAGCCCGGCGAGGCCGGCGGCGGCCGTGGCGGTGATGTCGGGTCCGGGGTGGAGGGCGAGGAGCCGGAAGAGGCGGGCGGAAGGCTCGTCCAGGGCCCGGTAGGACCAGGAGAACACGGTCCGGACGTCGGTGGTGGTGTCGAAGCCGGTGAAGGCGTCCAGGCCGTCGGGGGCATGCCGCAGGTCGTCGGCGATGGCGTGAAGAGGGAAGGCGGGTTCGAGTTTGGCGTGAGCGGCGACCACGGCCAGTGCCAGGGGCAGCCGTCCGCACAGCCGGATGATGTCGGCCGCGGCGGCGGGCTCGGCGGTCAGGCGCTCCGGTCCCAGCCGTCGCGCCAGCGTCTCGTGGGCCTCGGCCGGTGAGGGCAGCGGGAGTGAGAGCGGCCTCGCCCCGTCCGTCGCGATCAGGCCCGGGAGCTGGTTGCGGCTGGTGACCAGGGTGAGGCAGCCGGTGCCCGCGGGCAGCAGGGGACGGACCTGTTGCTCGTCGCGGGCGTTGTCCAGGACGAGCAGGACGCGTCGGTCGGCCAGGAGGCTGCGGAACAGCGTGCTGCGGGCGGTGGTGGCTTCGGGGATGTGCTGGGTGGGCACGCCGAGAGCGGTGAGGAAGCCGTGCAGGGCGTCGCCGGGTTCCGCGGCGGGCGCGTGCGGGTGGTATGCGCACAGATTGACGAAGAGCTGTCCGTCGGGGAAGGAGGACGCGATGCGGTGGGCGTGGTGGACGGCGAAGGTGGTCTTGCCTATACCGGGGGCGCCACTGATGACGACGACGGGAGCACCGGCCGGTCCCGGCCGGCCGGGCGCGCCGCTCGCGGCGGACAGCCACGCGCCTTCGGCCGACCGCCCCGCGAACACCGGCAGATCACCCGGCAGTTGCGCCGGGCGCACCATCCGTGGCGACCCGCTTCCGGCTCCGCCCGCGGCAGGGCCGTCGCTCGCACCGGACGGGTCCGCCGAGCCCGCGGACGCCCCGGCGGTCGTGCCGGACGGCGTCGCGTCGGCGGTCGGTTCGCAGGACGTGGCACCGTGGGCCGCGGCGACAGGACGTGCGTCGGCGGGTGCGGTTTCGTCCTGATCCTCCAGTGCCTCGGATCGGTCTTCCAGTGCCTCGGGCCCTGCCGGTCGGCTCGGATGACGGCTGTCCGCGGCGTCGGCCGCCGAGCCCGCCGAATCGGCCGTGCCCGGCGGGGACAGCGGCGGCAGGTCGTGGCGGAGGATGCCGTCGTGCAGGGCCCGCAGTCCGGGGCCGGGTTCGAGGCCGAGTTCGCCGGCGAGGTGCCGGCGCAGGTCCCCGTAACGCTGCAGTGCTTCGGGGTGCCGGCCGGCCAGGTACAGGGCGCGCAGCAGCAGGGCCCAGCCGGTCTCCCGCAGCGGGTGCCGCTCCGTCAGTTCCTGCGCCGACGCGACGGCTTCCGGTGTCCGCCCGCTCAGGAGCAGGGCGGTGGTGCGGATCTCCCGGGTGGTCTGCCGCAGTTCCTCCAGGCGTGCGCTTTCGTGGGCCGCGAACAGGTGGTGCGTGGCGTCGGCGAGCGCGGCACCGCGCCACATGTCCAGGGCCCGTTCGGCCTCCTGCAGAGCGTGTCCGGGCCGCCCTTGGTCCAGCAGTCGGTGCGCCTGGGTGACGGCCCGCTCGAAGCGCAGGGTGTCCCTGCTCTCGGACGGGACGCGCAGGGCATAGCCGGCGGGTTCCGTGACCAGTACCCCGAACGTCCCCCGCGCGCGCAGGTGCTGGGGTTCCAGGACCGCGCGGACCTTGCTGACGTGGGCGTGCAGGGAAGCCATCGCCCCGCCCTGTGTCCGTCCCGGCTGCTCCGACCACAGCTCCTCGCACAGCGTCTCGGGAGCGACCGTACGACCGTCGGCGAGCAGCAGCCGGATCAACAGCAGACGCTGCTTGCGTCGCCCCGGATCCAGCACCGCGCCCGCCCGCCGCACCACCAGCGGCCCCAGCAACTCGAAGTCGAAGTCATGCCTCACAGCCGTCACCGTTTCCACCGAGCACCCCGTTCAACGGCGTTGCCACCCGCACGCGCACGGCCCGTCGGCGTGTGAGCGCCCCGCTGTGACCGCGGGCCGCCGGTCTGCCCGGGCGCGGACGGTTGTGCCATGGGTGCGGCGACGAACGCGGCGCGTCGCCCTGCCTGGACATCCGCCACCCTTGCGACCACTGTCGCGATGAACTGTTCGCCCAGGACGGGGGGCGGCGCAGGTGATCGGAGCGGCGAGGACCCCGTCGTCCGCTTCCCGCATACCAGGGGGATATTAGCAGGGCGTCACCCAGCGTAACGGCTCCGGGGGCGGCGCGGTCCGCCGTTGCGGCAGGACCGCCTTCTCGGCCGGCCGCAGCGCCCGCAGGCCCACCGGGCCCCGCTCGACCTGGGAGGAGCGCGCTTGCCGGCGGCCAGGTACCGGACGGCCTCCTCGTCCGGTACGGCGGCCCGGCCACAGGAGCGCTTGTGCCGTTCCCGTGGGAGCCGCTCCAGCGACCGGGCGTTCGGGTGAGGATCTCGTCATGGGCCCGCACCGGCCCGGCGCGTCTGGTCCAAGCGTCTTCTTCGTGCGTCCAGCCTGGGCGTACGCCGTCGTGACCGGGCGCGCACCCTGCCCTCACCGAACCGGGCTGGGTTGTCGGCAGCATCGTGGGACCTCGATCCGGGACTCGTGGAGCACCACTCGGTCGGCTGCGGCTGGAGGGCTCCTGGGGTTTCGTCGTCGCCGCGCTGCTGCCCGGGCACCTTGGAAGTGCCCGGGCAGCAGTGACGGGTCAGCCCTTGACGTCGAAGGCGGCGGCGCGGGAAACGAACACCGTGTCACCGTCCTCGGCCACCGCCGACGCCGAGACGTACCAGGTGCCCTGGTCCAGCTCGGCCGCCTCCTTCTTCGTGACCTTCAGCGTGTAGGTGCAGCGAGAGGTGTCGTCCGAGGTGCTGCGGCACGTGGCGTCGTCCGCGTGCCGCAGCTCCGCCTCGGTCGGGTCGAGCTTCGAACTCGCGGGCCACGCGAGGACCTTGAGACCCCGGACGCCCGAGTCGTCCCGCACGTCCGCGGTGAAGGTGAGCGAACCGGTGCTGCCGCCGGACGGCGCGACGTAGCGGGCCGAGCCGTTCTCCAGGGTCGGCTCCGTGGCGGTCGAGGCCATGGCGTAACCGCCGGCGGCCACTCCGCCGACGACGGCGACACCGATGAGCGAGGAGACGAGAACGCGCTTGGACATGGAGGATCCCCCGGATTCTTGTGGGAGCAGGCGTGGTGCGCCTGCGGACTGGAGCGGGGGCGAAGCACGGCACAGAACGGAATAACCGCTGGTGGAACCGTTGACCGGTCGCCTTCCCGATGTGTTCGAGACTATGGCCCGGGGCACGGCGCGGTCCTCGGGCGACCGGATGATTGCCGCGTCTAACCAGAGGTGGAGAACGCCTCCGGACGTCCACCGGCCGGACACCGCCGCCTGTGCAACCCAGGTGAGAGAACGGAGTCCGCCACCGGCCGGAGGCGCGACCGAGGTGAACGGCAGCCCGAGACGCTGCGGACCTGGGTGCGCGGCGCGGACGCGCCGTCGGCCGCCGCTGGTGCGTCGAAGGGCACGAAGGGCGAGGCGGCCCGGCTGTGGGCGGAGAACGTCCGGCTGCCGAAGGGCGAGAGGTGGATCGCCCGCGCCGGAGCGCGGGCCGCACGGCGGGCCGCCGAGATCACGCCGGTCACGGGATCCGTGAGATCCATGTCGAACACCGCGGGAACCACGGCGCATTGCGTTGCACCCGCGCCCACGCGGCGGTGGTACGGACAGCTCCAGCAGCCCCGGGCATCGCCCTGCCGGCCGAGCCCCGCTCCGCCGGGTCGCCCGTACTCGTGCGACCCGGCGGAGCGAGGGAAGGGTGACTACTTGCCGAGCCGCTTGGCCACCTCGGAGGCCATGATCAGGTGTCCGAAGGCGTTGGGGTGGGCGGAGCCGGGCGTCTGCGGCAGCAGCGGGTTGATCCACTGCGCGGACGAGGACTGGCACATGTCCCTGCCCTGGAACACCGAGCTGGTGTCGACGAACTCGGCCTGCTTCGTGAGGGCCGCCAGCTGCAGCATGATGTTCAGCCGGTTCGTCGTCTGGTGGAGCCAGGCGACGTCACCCTTGGTCACGGGCACGGAGGAGCCGCAGGCGCTCCCGTCGGCGGGGAACGGGTTGGGGTACCCGACCACGACGACACGCGCGTTGGGGCTGCGCCGCTTGATGTCGGTGAGCATGTCGGGCAGGCGCGTGTTCAGCTTCGCGAAGCCCGCTTCCACACCACTGGCCGCCTTGTCCCGGCAGGGGGTGCCCTCCCGGGTGGTGAGCCCGGCCAGGACGCACGTGGTGAGGACGTCGGAGAAACCGAGGTCGTTGCCGCCGAGCGTGACGGTCACCAGGTCGGTGTCCGTGGTGAGGGCATTGACCTGAGGTGCGGCCGAGCCCTCCTTGTTCCACAGCGAGCGCGTGGTGGCGCCGCTGCACGTGACGTCCTTGAAGACGGCCGGCTTGTACGTGTCGGCGATCCACGACGGGTAGCTGCCCGAGGCACGCTTGCACTCCGCGTTCGTCTGCGGGGACAGTCCCGTGCCGGCGGCGTAGGAGTCACCGAGGGCGACGTATTCGTTGACGGATCCCTGCTCGGAGGCACCGGCCGCCTCGGCCGAACCGGTCCCGAAGAGCAGCATCGAGGCCGTGGCAGCGGTGAGGGCGGTCTTCACCGTCCTTCTGCGGAGCATGGAGGATTGACGGGAATGAGGCATTGGGTTCCCTTGGGGTAGAAATGAGGAGGCGCACAGACCGTCGGTCCGCTGTGCGATGCACGACGCGAGGGCCTGCCGCTTGCCTCAACGGCATCGGCACGCATCCGGTTCACCGCGCGACAGCGCCTCGCCGTCTCCTGGGCACAGTGGCAGGCCGAGCCGCGACGCCGTACCGGATGCCGCAGGTGGGTGGCGTCATCTCCGCCTCGGCCGTGGGCGGCATCGACCGGGCATCGGTGTCCCTGTTCGCGCCGGCCACCTCGTCGAACGCCCCGGAGCCCCGCAGCCTGGAACAGGTCGACGATCCACAGAGGGGGGAACGCCCCTACGGTTCGACGATGGGCCGCAGATAGACGTGCGGGTCGGCGAGATAGCGGCGCCAGTGATCCACGACGCCGAGCTCCCCCCAGGCGACCCTCCGCATGCCATGCTCGCCGACCTCGACGATGTCCGCGCCCGGCAGGGCGGTCAGCAGGGGTGAGTGCGTGGCACAGATGACCTGGCCGCCCTCCTCGGCCAACCGGTTGATATGCCCGACCAGTTCGAGGCACGAAGAGAAGGAGAGCGCCGCCTCCGGCTCGTCGAGAACATAGAGCCCGGCGTGAAGGAACTTCCCACGGAACGCCGCGAGAAAGCCCTCACCATGGCTGACCGAGTCCGGCGAGAACCCCTCCCTGCCCAGGGCGTCCAGCGCCGTCTCGGCCCGCAGGAAGAAACCCTTGCGGGCCGACCAGCTGGCGGCCATGCGGCGCCCGCGCGGGGCCGCGTCGAACCTCATCCGCTCGCCGAGCGCCGACTTGCCACGCGAGGAGGCGTACCGCCAGTCGTGGGACCCGCCGTACGAGTCCAGACCGAACCCCTCCGCCAGCGCCTCGACCAGGGTCGACTTCCCCGAACCGTTCTCACCGACCAGAAAGGTCACCGGTGCGGTGAAGCGCAGTCCTTCGTCGAGCAACTGCCGGACGCAGGGCACCGACCAGGGCCAGGTGTCCTCGTCGTCCGAGGAGAGATGGGCATACGCGCGTTCGACAATCACTCGACCAGTGTCGCCCAGGACTCGGAAGACCCACGTGCCTCCAGGCAGTCGGCGCCAACACCTCGTGCTCGCTGTTCCCGCGCTTCCATGCGTCGCTGGTAACGGCTGGTAACGGCGGGGTGTGAAGCGGAGCGTTCAAGCCCAAGGGCACCTCGGCCGTCGAAGAGCGACGGGCGAGGGGAAGGCTGGACGGGCGAACGAAAGCGAACCTTCGATGATGCCCCGTGATCCGTAAAGACCGCGCGATGGTATGCGGGCGGCGGTCACACTGATACGGCCCGGCGCACACGGCCACAGCGGACAGCCCGGCACTCGCCGACCGCGGCGGCCGGCCCGGCGCACACGGCCACGGAGCACACCGCCACGGTGCACGGCCCGCCCGCGGCCCCGTCGGGCGCCTCACCCCGGCCGGACGGTGCCGGCCGGACGGCCCCACGCGAGACCGCGCCGCCATCCCGAAAGTGCCATGCGGGGACCGGGAGGGCCGAGGCGCCCGGTGTGCCGAACCCGGGACGCGGCGGATCCGTCTCCTCCAGTGCCGGGCACCCCGGACCCCGGCCGCGACCCCGGCCGCCCGTCATCCGGTGCGTACCGGGTACGGCCGCGGCCGTACCCGAGAGGCAACGCCGAGGACAAGGCCGCAACCGCGCCCGCCCCTCCACCCGGCCCCCTTCCCCCCTGTCACTCCCCCTCCCCAAAGGAACCCGGTTCCGTGCGAAAGCCCCTGGACCTCCTGTCGATCGCCGCGATGGCCGTCACCGTGCTGGCGTTCGCCGCCACCGCGCCCCTGACCGCCGTCGCCACCAGCCCCGCGCTGGTGATGGCCGCCGGGCGCAACGTCCTGGGGTTCCTCACCCTCGGCCCGCTGGTGTTGTGGCGGCGGCGCGCGCAGCTCACCGCGCTGCTCACCCGGCGGTCGATGCGGCGCCCGCTCGCGTACAGCGTCCTGGCCGGGACCTGTCTGGCCGCCCACTTCGCCACCTTCATGCCCAGCACCCGGCTCACCTCGGTCGCCATGGCGACGGCCCTGGTCTCCACCCAGCCGGTCTGGCAGGCGGTGATATCGGCGGCGCAGGGCGAGCGGATCGCGCCCCGGGCCTGGCTCGGGCTGGCGGTCGCGGTCGCGGGGGCGGCGGTGGCCGGCGGCGGCGACTACGGAAACGGCGGCAAAGCCCTCCTCGGCGACCTGCTCGCGCTGCTGGGCGCGATCGCGCTGGCCGCCTACACCGCCTTCAGCGCGCGGGCCCGCACCCACATCGGCACCCCGGTCCACTCGGTGATCTGCTCCCTGGTCTGCTCCCTCGAGCTGATCATCGTCTGTCTGGCGACCGGCACCGGCGGGCCCCGCCTGGACGGCAGGACCGTACTGGCCCTCCTCGGCCTGCTGGTCCTCCCCCAGCTTCTCGGACTGGTCTCGCTCAACTTCTCCCTCGGCCGCGCCCCGGCCACCGTGGTCAGCGTGGCGCTGCTGATGGAGGCACCGCTGGCCGCGTTCATCGCCTGGGCGGCGATGGGCCAGGTCCCGTCCGGTACGGCGTGGCTGGGGCTTGCCATGATCACCGGCGGCGTCACGGTCGTGGTGGTCGGCGACGCCCGGGCCGGACGGGGCGCGGTGGCCGCCCTGCCGGACGAGGCCACCGGCAACCCGGCGGTCGACGCCCTGCCGATCATCACCCTCGACCGCACCGCGATCGACGAACTCCACGGCGCGATCTTCGCCACCGCCCACGCCGGCCGCCACGCCGAAGCCGCCCGGACGGCCCGCGCCCTGCACACCACGGCCGTACGCGGGCACGGCCTCGGCTCCCCCCAGGCCATCCACTGGACCGAGGTCCGGGCGGTCCTCGCCCGGATCGCCGACGACCCCGCCCTCGCCTGCGAACTGTGGCTGTCCGCCGCCCACTTCCGCCTCGGCCTGCGCGGCGCCGACCACAACCCCGCCGAGGTCCGGGCCTGCCTCGACCGTGCCCTGCACGAGTGGAGCCGGGTCAAGGACAACGCCGCCATCAGCGAACTCGCCCGTCCCCTGCTGCTGCTGTACGGCAGCGTCGCCGACCACCGCCCCGAGGCCGCCGAGGCCATCCGCCGTCGGCTGCGCCGCCGCGGCATCAACTCCCCGGCCATCCCGGCCTGATTCTCCGGTGCCCCCGGGCCCTCGCCATCCGCCACGCCGCGGTGGTCTCCGTCCCGCGGGGAGCGGTCGGCCCGGACGCCTGCGTGCCGAGACCGGTGCCCCGGCCACGCGGGCCAGGGGTACGACGGCACGGGCGCGAAGGTGGCGAGGCACTGTCGGCTTGGTCGGGGTCGGCCGGTGGCCGTCGGCGCCAAGCGCCGCCCACCGCACCCTGACACGCCCTCAAGCAACCGTCACATCAACAAGTCGACAACGCCGCGCCGGGTGGCGGCAGGGTGCCGGGGGTGGGCGCGGCGGAACCCGGGACCGGGGCGGGGGCGGGGGCCGCCGGGCGGGGGGTGCGGGCGGCGTGGGTGGCGCGGTAGACCAGTGCGCGGGCATGGTTGACCGAGGCGGTCTCGTACGGGGAGCGGGCCAGGGCGATGCCCAGACCGGGCGGGGCGCACGCCGGGTCGAAGACCGCCCGTTCGGCGAGGTCGTCGCCGGGAACGTCGTCCAGGGTGAGGCCGGCGATGGTGCGGTACGGGAACGCCGTCTCCGGCCAGCCGGCGGAGGCGTCGAGCGCCGCCTGGTTGGCCCGCGGGTCGGTACCGAGCGGGTGAAGCTGGACCTGGAACAGCAGCCCTACTCCGCCGCCCGCTTCCCGTACTCGGGCCAGCAGTTGGTCGCGGAACAGCCGGGGCGAGCGCCGGTCGCCGGGCTCGCGCGGCAGGAACTCCGGCGCGACGGGCGGGAAGAGCCGGTCGCCGGGGTCGTGGCCGCCGGGACCCGACGGGTCTGCCGGGGCACTCGGCTCCCCGCCGGACTCTCCGTCCGGCACCACCCGGTACCGCACCAGCCAGGGCGTGCCGGTGACGTCGGTGTACAGGCGCGGAGCCTGGGAGTGGTAGTGGTGGCCGGCGAGCGGCACCGGCGGTCTGATCTGCTCCCACAGCGCCTCGCGGGCACCCGGCACCTCGCGGGCGACGGCGGCACGGTCGGTGTCGGTGCCGAGCAGATGACGGGCGAAGGTGGCGGCGTCGGGGGCGAAGAGGCGACGCCCGGTGTTGAGGGTGAGGTTGAACGGCGAGCGGGCCGGGTCGGCGGGATCGGCGGGGTGGAGGAAGAGCAGCGACAGCCCGCGTGTGCCGGGGGTCAGGTCGTCCGGGGACTCGCCGTTGCTGAACCGGGCCAGTATGGGGTAGCGCAGGCCCGGCGCGAAGAACGGGTGCAGGGAAACACCGGGAGTGTCCTGCGAGGCGAAGGTGCCGCCGACGGTGACGGCGTGGCTGTGCAGTGGGCGGCGCAGGGTGACGCGGGCGCGCCGGGCCATCCCCTCGAACCGGTCCAGCAGTTCGCGGAAGTCGCCGTCCACGTCGTGCAGTGCCGGGTCGTCGGGGCCGTACGCGCCCCGCACCCCGGGCACGGTGACCGCTCCGGCCGCCCGGGAACCCCTGGAACCGGGGACACCACCGGGCTTCCCCGATCCGGGGCCCTTGTCGCGCCCGCCCGAGCCGGTACGGCGGTCCCGCTCCCCCTCGCCCGGAACGCCGTCGCCCGTCGCCGAGGCCGGGGTGCCGTCCGTGGCACCCCGGTCCGTGCTCGCCGGGCGCCCGTCGGGAGCGGCAGTGCTCCGGTCCTGACCCGGCACGGGCACGTACCGGTCGGAGGTCGCGGCACCCCCGTCGGGCGTAGGCGCCCGGCCGGGAGTGGTCGCACCCGGGTCGGGCGCGGGCTCGTCGCCCGTCGCACGGCCTCCGCGTCGCGCGCGAGGCGAATCCGCTCGCTCGCCGGGAACGCCTTCCGGCAGGCGGTGCGGCGGATCTTCCTGACGTCCGTCCTGGCCACCAGCCCCGGCGCGGGATTCGTCGTCCATCTCTGCTTCTTCCTCGAGCGTCACTTCCGGGCGCCCCCGCCGGGGTCGTGCGGTCGGCGGGCGTCACGACGTGCACACACCGGCGACATGTCCCGCCGCCGCTCGGCGATGAACGCGCTGCGCAGAACGGTCACCGGGGGGCGAGATCCGGCAATCTGCCGACGCCGGGAAAACGGTGTGGACCGAGAGGCGGTTCACGGGCCGGTTTCGATGTGACCCCGATCACATCGCGCGGCGACCTTCTCGGCTCGAGGTCCGGATCGACTCCGGCGAGGCGCGTACTCCGGTCCGGCTGACGGGCCGCCAGAACGCCCACTTCGACGCCGAGTTCCCGTGCCACCGGCTGCGGGACGGTCCGCTCCACCAGCGGCGACCGTCCGTCGTGCCGTGCCGTGCCGTGCTGTGCCGTGTCCGGGCGGCTACCGCTCGGACTGGATGTCCTCCGCTTCGGCCGCGCGCCCGGGATCCCCGCTCTCCGTCTCACCCGGGCGCCCGTAGTCCTGGCTGACCAGGCCGCCACGCAGCTCGAACGGCGCGGGGACGGCCGGTGCGCCGTCCTCAAGAGCCGGGACCCGGACGTCGGCCGGTGGCTGCCCGACCGCGTAGTCCTCACCGGAGACCGTCATCTCCTCCGGTCCCGGCCGTTCCGCCGGTTCGGGTACTTCCCGGCCCTCGGAGATCGCGCGCAACGTTTCGATGTCTATGGTCATCGTCACCGGGGCGGTGGGGCTGAGGTAGAGCAGCGGCGTCTCCCCGGCGATGTCGATCAGCTCGGCCACGGGGGTCACCCGGTGCGGCGGCAGGCCGGGCTCTTCGTCGGCACGGTCGCCGTCCACACCGCCGTTGCCGTCCAAAGGCATGGTGAAGACCGGGATCACCTGGGTACCGTCCGGCGCCGGGCCCACCCGAGGTATCCCGTCGGGTTCGACCACCACCGCGATCCGGGGCTCGCGGGCCAGCGCGCGCGGCACCTCGCTCACCGGTCCGTATCCCGTCACCGCGCGCTGGGCCGCCTCGTCCACCGGGTCGGCGGGCGTACGCCAGCCCAGTGCCTCCGGTGAGGGCCGGTATGCGTCGTTGTCCTCCCAGTCGACGATCTCGCCCCGCGTGTCCGTCCGCCACCGGCCCAGGACGGCCCAGGACGGCGCCGGGCCCTCGCCCACCCAGTTGGGGTCCGCCATGAAGATGAAGTGCTCGGGTGCGAAACGGGCGGCTCGGGCGATCTCCGGCGGCGGTTCGGGGATCTCGTCGGACGGGGTCACCTGTACCCAGCCGTCCTCGGGCAGGGTCTCCCCATCGCCCTCCGCATCCGCATCCGCGGACAGGGTCTCCCCGTACCGGTCGCCGGAGTGCTCGTCACCGGCCGGCGTGATGCGGGTGATCAATGCCGAACCTTCGCGTCAGCGATCATGCCGACGGCGTCACCGACGGGCTTCTCCACGGCGTCGCCCATTTCGGACGCCCGGGAAAGGCCGTCAAGGACCAGCCTGAAACTTTCAAGAGCACTTTTGACGTCGGCGAACTCCCCTTCCAACGCGTAGGTCAACATGTCGGAGAGCGAATCGCCGCAATTCGCGGGCCCCTGCCAGCCAGCGGTCCCCATGTAATCATCGACGTATTTCTCGAGGAGGCCTCCGGCCTTGCTCGCCAGGCTTTCCAACTCCTTGACCCCGCCGTGGACAGCGGATACATCAGCCTGATAGCCGATTTCGCTCATCGTCCCCTCACCTTCACGGTTCGGTGGTTTCTTGCTGATATGCGTAACGGTCGCCGTTCGGCGTCCCGGTTTCCTTCACCGGCCATCCCGCGGCCAGGGCGGCCGTGGCCGCGCGCCGGAGCGGTGCCACCTCCGGACCCCGCGGTCTATTCCTCGTCGATCTCGTCCCGCAGCCGGCTCATCGCGGCCGACTCGCCCGACTCCTCGTACCCTTCGAGAGCCGATCCGAAGATCTTGTTCCAGTCGACTGCGAGGCCTTCCGCTCCCGGCCCGCCGGACAGCATCCCCGTGAGCGGGCCGAAGGCTTCCATGACCTGACGGGCCATCCCGGCGCGGGCGCGGCCGGCGGCGTCGAGTATGGACGCCGACAACTCCGCGCCCGTCATGGACCGATGACCGCTGCCCGGGAACTCGATGGCGGTGAGTTCCCCCTGGGGACCGACCGTCAGTTCCACCTTCCGATCGGCCGACCGAGTGGTGACGGTCGCCTGATGCAGGTTCTGCTCGGCTTGCCGGACGGCCGCCTCGACGGCTTGCAGGTCGTCCCAGGCCTTCTTGACGCGGTCGTCGATGGGCAGATTCTCCGACACCTCGGGCTCCTTGCTTCTCCTCTGTCCGGACATGCGGAAAGCCCGTGCCGCCGGGAGCGGCGGCACGGGCCCCGCGCCCGGCGCTCAGGGGGTTTCGGGCCGGCCGCGACGAGACGCCCCCTGTTCGAAGCGGAGCACTCACCGCCAAGAACGACGCCGGACGGCGACCGGTTCACAGCTCACGGAAGTTCCTCCGGCACGGACCCGCGGTGAACCGTTCACACCCCCGACGCGCTACAGCCCACGGCCCGCCGATCCCTTCCGGATCCGCCCGAGAGGCGGCTCGGCCTTCGACTCCCGCACCCGCATCGAGATCTCGGCGGGGCCCGCCACCGGCGCTCGTCCCGTCACCGCTTGTCCGTTCCGCACCCCGCCGTGGTGCGGGCCCGGCCGGCCTCCGCCGCGGCCCGGTCGAGGTCCGGGCCGGTGGGCAGCATCGTCAGCAGGTGCGCAGGCAGCCGCCGGGTGTCGCCCGTGCCGTAGCCGAGGGCGGCGGCGGCCTCGGCGCTCGCCAGCCGGTACTTCACGCCGGTGTCGGTGACCAGGAAGGTGGTGTCGCCGAGCGTGCCGCCGCCCACCCCGACGGCGCGGACCAGCGCGCCCCCGCCGGGCCGCACGGTGATCGCGTCCACGGTCAGGCAGGCCGGTCCGGCCTCCCGGCCGGGCGGCTGGGCGGGCATGCCGAGGGCCGTCACCGGCAGCAGGGAGACGGCGGTGCGGACGGCGGCACCGGACGATTCGGTCTCGGCGCACACCGCCTGGCCGACGGACGCGTCGAGGATCTTCGGCGGGGTGGCGGGCAGTTCGCCGTCGTCGTCACCGAGAGGACCGGAAGACTTGGCCTGGTGGCCGGTGAGCGCCTCGGCGCCGAGCTGGACGGCCTGCGGGGTGTGCCCGTCGTACGCCGTGGTGCGGGTGCGGGGATCGGCCAGGACCAGGGCGGTGCGGGTGGCGGTGAGCGACGTCAGGCCGTCCTCGGTCAGCAGGTGGTACTGGGCGGCGGAGCCGGGCACGTCGGCCCGGAAGACCTGTCCGACCTCGGTGGCGTGGCCGTCCAGCCGGGGTCCGGCCGTACCCCGGCCGGGGATGTCCGGCGGAGCGAGGTCGGGGCCCTGCGGGAGGGCGTCGAGGAAGGCGGCGGAGACCGGACGGGGCGTCAGGGCGCCGTAGCCGAGGGCGTCGAGCGCGCCGGTGTGGCGGTCCAGCCGCAGCCGGGTGCCCTGCCACAGCAGCCATACGGCGTGATCGGGCCCGGTGACCAGGGCACCCTGCCCCGCGCCCAGGCCTCGGGCACCGTCGATGCCGGCGGCCGGACCGGCGCCGACGGCCAGGGTCGTCGCGGGGACGGTGGTGTTCTCGGCTGTGAGCCGGACAGCGGCACACACCCGCCAGGGACCGGTGTCCAGGTCCGCCGGGTCCGGCAGGGCGTCCGGGGCGCCGGGCAGGCCGACCGGCGCGCCGTGCGGAGCGTGCCGCAGCGAGGCGCTGCCGGCGGAGACCGTCTTCATGCCCTCGCCGGCGATCAGCCGGGCGGAGGCGTAG
This sequence comes from Streptomyces sp. NBC_00328, assembly GCF_036139655.1. Classification (NCBI taxonomy): domain Bacteria; kingdom Bacillati; phylum Actinomycetota; class Actinomycetes; order Kitasatosporales; family Streptomycetaceae; genus Streptomyces; species Streptomyces sp. NBC_00328. Next base: position 7,632,587 of record NZ_CP108013.1, on the reverse strand, counting down.
TTGCGCACCGGGCGCAGCCGTCCGTCGAGGTAGAGGTAGGAGGCGCCGGTGCCCTCGTCGACGACGAAGGCACCGGGGGCGCGCCAGGAGTCGTTGCCGCCGGGCCGCAGCAGCCCGAGGACGAACGCTCCGGCGCACACCAGGACCGCGATGATCACGCCGGTCAGGGCGCCCCGGTTGGTGCGGCCGGTCGGGCTCTCCGGGTCGTCGGGTTCGGCGCGCAGCATGGCCGAGGTCAGCCGGCCCATCACGAACATGTGGGCCTGGACCTGGTCGCGTTTGTTCCGCATCTGAGACCGCCCCCGTTCAGCCGTTGAGCCCACGGAGCAGGCCGTACAGGCCCGCCGTCCAGAGCATCAGCGGGATCAGACCGATCACGGCGAGGGAGTGCAGCAGTTCGGCGGCCCGGCCCCAGTACGGCACCAGCCGGCGGCCCGGCACCGTCCAGGAGGCGATCATCAGGGCGGCGGCCAGGGCGAGCAGCGCGGCGCACAGCAGGAGCCGGGTCCCGGTGGACGGGACTCCGCGCGCCGGGCCGTACAGCAGCAGCGCCGCGCCGAAGGCCCCGGCGGCGGTGAGCGCCAGACGCTGCCAGACATTGCCCAAGCCCCGGCTGTGCAGCAGCAGCAGCGCGGAGAGCGCCACCGCGGTCCACACGCCGGAGGCCGTCGGGTGAGCGAGCAGTCCGGCCAGGCACGGCAGACAGATCAGGCCGATCGCTCCGTAGAAGGCGGTCATCCAGCCGTCGGCCTGCACCGACCGGGCGCGGACCGCGTCGGGCGGGTACGGGTCGATGCCCTCCTGGAGCTGCTGGGCGTTGGTGGGCAGCGGGGGCATCCGCATTCCGGCGAGCCGGAAGGACAGCGAGGGCACGAACCCGCCGAAGAGCACCACGGTCACCGACACCACGCCGGCCGCCTCCCTGACGGTCAGCCCGGACAGCAGCAGCACGGCACCCAGCGCTCCGGCCGCCGCGGTCACGGCGACGCCGAGGAAGAGCGCCGGGTACGTCCCGACCGCCGCGAGCGCGAGCACCGCCGCACCGGCGGTGGCGGCGGAAGCCGCCAGCGGGGCGCTGCCGCCGGCCGCCGCGCCACCCGGCAGCAGCCAGCCGGCCAGTGCGAAGTACCCGGTGGCGGCCAGGCCCAGTACCGAGCCGGCCGCGGCGTCGCCGACCGCGCGGGAGGCCGACCCGGCACCGGCGATGAGCAGCAGACCGGTGGCGGCGGCGGCCACCGCCCGCAGCCGGACGGCCGGGCCGGGCTGGGCCAGCACGATCAGGCCGAGGGCGAGGGTGGTGGCGCCCAGGCCGTACAGCAGCCGGCGGCCGACGGCCGGGCTCCAGCCGTGCGGCCGGTCCCGCATCGCGGTGGAGATGCCGTCCACCAGGTCGTCGAGGTCCACCTCGGGCAGCGCGTCGGCGCGCGGCCGCAGGTACAGGATCTCTCCGTCGCGCAGGCCGAGCACGGCCAGGGTGCTCTCCGGGTCGAGCCGCGGGCCGCCGAGGCGCTGGAGCGTCCAGCCCTCGTGCTCGGTGCCGGCCTCCTCCAGTTCCTCGCCGCCGTATCCGACGAGCGTGGGCAGCAGGTCGGCGACCGGCACGTCGACGGGCACGGCGAGGTCGACGGTCCGGGCGGGGGCACGTACGGTCAGCCGGCACAGGGCGGCCGACGTGGTGTCAGTCATGGGTCGTTCGCGCTTCCTGGCAGACCGCTCGCTCGCGGTGCGGGAATGTCGGTGCGGGAAATGTCTGTACGGGAAATGCCGGTACGGCGCACCGGCCGTCCGCCGACAAGCCGCGGCGTCGCCGTGCGGCCCCCGAGTCTGACGGCTGCCCGAGCCTTTCGGCAACAATCGCACGGCGGGGAAACGGTCCTCATGGAAAGACCGCCGGTGTTCTCCCGGTCCGCTTTCCGGCGGGTTTTCCCGCTGATTTCCTGGATGGCACCGGATTCACGGCCCCGGGTGGTCAGGCTTTCCCCTCAGGGCCATGTCCCTCGTGGTCCCCTCTTTCCGGCACGTTCGTTCCAGGTGTTCGTCCCTTCCGTTCCATGCGCTTGTCCGTCCGTCCCGCCCCGGCTTTCCACGGGTGCCCGTGGCGGCCGTCCGCTGCGGCAGGATCGGGAGCCATCGGGAAAGCACGGCCGCACGGCGGACCGCTCGATCACCGTCGTCAAGGAGGCCCCGCTTTGAGCGTCATCCCGTACCGCAGGCCCGCGCGCCGCCGTGGTCCTGACATGCCCTCCGGGGAGATGACTCTCCAGGAACCGCCCGGCCTGCCCGAGACGCAGCCGGACAGCTCCTCGGTGTGGACGTATCTGCCCATGGCACTGATGTCGGTGTCGATGATGCTGATGTACATGCGCGGCGGCACCGGCCAGTCGGGCTCCAACGGCTTCCTGTACATCGCGCTCGGCATGATGCTGCTCGGCGCCGTGGTGATGATCGTCGGCCAGACCATGCGGAAGGCCGCGGAGCGCAAGCAGACGCTGAAGGGCGAACGCCGCGACTATCTGCGCTATCTGTCCCAGACCCGGCGCAAGGTCCGCTCCACCATCGCCCAGCAGCAGCGGGCGCTGGTCTGGCGGCACCCCCACCCGGACGCGCTGGTTTCCCTGGTGGCCAGCACCCGGCTGTGGGAACGCCGCAGCAACGACGAGGACTTCGCCGAGGTCCGGGCCGGGGTGGGGCAGCAGAGCATGGCGGTCAAGCTGCTCGCGCCCTCCGGTACGCCGGTGGAGGACATGGAACCGCTCACCGCGCACGCGCTGCGCAGTTTCATCCGTGCCTACTCCACCGTCCCCGACCAGCCCATCGCCATCTATCTGCGTGCCTGGTCCAAGGTGCTGCTGCGCGGCGACGACGAGGCGGCGCGCGGCCTGGTGCGGGCCCTGCTCGCCCAGCTCGCCCTCTTCCACTCCCCCGAGGACCTGTGGATCGCGCTGTGCGTCTCCGACGAGCGGCGGGCGGAGTGGGAGTGGGCCAAGTGGCTGCCGCACAGCCTGCACCGGCACGAGACCGACGGAGCCGGTCCGGCCCGGCTGATCGCTTCGGCCTTCGGTGAACTGGAGAACCTGCTGGGCGGGGAGTTCCAGGACCGGCCCGCGGCCGACCCCGAGGCGCCGGTGGGACGGGAGGAGCCGTTCACCGTCGTCGTGGTCGACGGCTGCCCGGTGCCGACGGGGCACCGCTTCGACGGCATGGGCTTCCGCAACGCCGTGGTGATCGACCTGGGCGGCTCGCTGGCCTGGCGGCCCGGACGCACCACACTGCGTCTGGAGACGACCGCGGACGAGCTGTCCCTGGTGCGCACCGACCGGGACCGCCGGGAGCAGACCACACCGCTGGGCGCGCCGGACCGGCTCGGTCCGGTCGGGGCGCTGGCGCTGGCCCGGCTGCTGGCCCCGTACCGGATGAACACCGGCGCGGTCGACACCTCGCAGCCCTTCGCCGAGGTGGAGCTGACCAGCCTGCTGGGCATCGCCGACCTGGAGCGGTACGAGCCGGCGGAGGTGTGGGCCCGGTTCGGCGGCAGCGCCCGGCTGCGGGTGCCGATCGCGGTCAGCGCCGAGGGCCGGCCGGTGGAACTGGACATCAAGGAGTCCGCGCAGGGCGGCACCGGCCCGCACGGCATGCTGATCGGCGCCACCGGCTCCGGCAAGAGCGAACTGCTGCGCACCCTGGTGCTGGCGCTGGCGATGACCAACTCCTCCGAGACGCTCAACTTCGTGCTGGTGGACTTCAAGGGCGGCGCCACCTTCCTCGGCCTGGACGAACTGCCGCACACCTCCGCGGTGATCACCAATCTCGCCGACGAGGTGGCGCTGGTCTCCCGGATGCAGGACGCGCTGCACGGCGAGCTGATCCGCCGCCAGGAGCTGCTGCGGGCGGCGGGCAACTACACCTCGGCCCTGGAGTACGAGAAGGCCCGGGCGGCCGGCACCCCGCTGCAGCCGTTGCCCAGCCTGTTCGTGGTGGTGGACGAGTTCAGCGAACTCCTTTCGACGCACCGGGAGTTCATGGACCTCTTCGTGATGATCGGCCGGCTCGGCCGCAGCCTCGGAGTGCACCTGCTGCTGGCCTCGCAGCGCCTGGACGAGGGCCGCATCCACCAGCTCGAGGGCCATCTGTCGTACCGGATCGGCCTGCGGACCTTCTCCGCGATGGAGAGCCGGGGCGTGCTCGGGGTGCCGGACGCCTACGAGCTGCCCTCCGAGCCGGGCAGCGGCTACCTCAAGAGCGGTGTGGACGCGCTGACCAGGTTCCGCGCGGCGTACGTCTCCGGCCCTCACCTCCGGCGCCGGGGCGCGGTCACGCAGGCCCGGGTGGCCGGCCAGGTGGTGCCCTGGTCGTCGGGGTGGGTGGTGCCGCGCTCCCCGGCGGACGACGGCGCCGCCCCCGAGCCCGGGACGCCGGAGACGGACGGGGAGGAGAGCGGCGCGACCCTGCTGTCGATGGCGCTGGACCGGCTGCGCGACTCCGGCCCGCCGGCCCACCAGGTGTGGCTGCCGCCGCTGGACGTGCCGCCGACGCTGGACCAGGTGCTGCCGCCGCTGACCCCGGACCCCGCGTACGGCCTGACCACCACCGGCTGGGCCGGGCGGGGCCGGCTGACCGTGCCGGTGGGCATCGTCGACCGGCCCTTCGACCAGCTCCACGACCTGCTGACGGTGGACCTGTCGGGCGCGGGCGGCCACGTCGCGATCGCCGGCGGCCCGCAGAGCGGCAAGAGCACCCTGCTGCGGACCCTGATCATCGCGCTGGCGCTCACCCACACCCCGCGCGAGGCGCAGTTCTACTGCCTGGACTTCGGCGGCGGCTCGCTGGCCGGGATCGCCGGGCTGCCCCACGTCGGCGGCGTCGCGGCCCGGGTGGACGCCGAGCGGGTGGGCCGTACCGTCGCCGAGGTCAACGGGGTTCTGAGCAAACGGGAACGGTTCTTCCTGGAGCACGGCATCGACTCGATGGCCACCTACCGCCGACGCCGCGCGGCCGGGGAGTTCGCCGACGAGCCGTACGGCGACGTGTTCCTGGTGGTCGACGGCTGGCAGACCGTACGGCAGGACTTCGACCAGCACATCTCCACCTTCAACGCGCTGGCCTCCCGGGGCCTGAACTACGGCGTGCACCTGATCGTCACCACCGCCCGCTGGATCGAGCTGTCGGCGGCGGTCCGCGACCAGGCCGGCACCCGGCTGGAGCTGCGGATGGGCGATCCGATGGACTCGCAGATCGACTCGCGCAAGTCGGCCTCGTTGCCCCGGGTCCCCGGCCGGGGCCTGACCGCCGAGAAGTTGCACTACCAGGCGGCGTTGCCGCGCATCGACGGCGTCGAGGAGGCCGAGGACCTGGCCGACGGCGTGGAGGGGCTGGTCTCGGCGGTCACCGAGAGCTGGACGGGACCGGTCGCACCGCCGGTGCGGATGCTGCCGGTCACCCTGTCGGCGGCCGAACTGCCCGAGCCGGAGCTGGGCGAGTACAACCTGCGCATCCCGCTGGGCGTGGAGGAGAACGAACTCGCCACGGTCTGGCACGACTTCGCCGAGAACCCGCATCTGCTCGTGGTGGGCGACAGCGAGTGCGGCAAGACCAACCTGCTGCGGCTGATCGCCCAGGGCATCACCGCCCGCTTCACCCCGGCCGAGGCCCGCATCATGACCGTCGACTACCGGCGCGAACTGGTCGAGGCGATACCGGAGGAGTACCGGCTCGGGCACGCCGTCTCGGCGGACGGCCTCAACGAGCTGGTGGAGGGCGCCGCCCGGGCGATCAGGCAACGGGTGCCCGACGGGGACGTCGCGCCGTCCCGGATGCGGCGCTGCGACTGGTGGTCCGGGCCCCGGCTGTTCATCCTGGTCGACGACTACGACATGCTCGGCACCGGTCCGACGGCCCAGCCGTTCTCCCCGTTCCACGACCACTTCGCGCTCGGCCACGAGGTCGGCCTGCACATGATCGTGGCGCGTTCCGCGGCCGGCGCCGGGCGCGGGATCAACGAGTCGATGCTGCGCCGGCTCCAGGAGGTCAACACCCCGGCGCTGCTGATGTCCTGCCCGCCCAGCGAGGGTTACCTCTTCGACAACGTCAAGGGCCGCCCGCTCGTTCCGGGCCGGGCGCTGCGCATCGCCCGCCGCAAGGCGGTGCAGATCCAGACGGCGCTCCTGGACGACGGGGACGCGCGGTGAGCGCGCGCACCCGGCCCGGACGCGTGCCACCGGCGCCGGACCGGCCTCCGGCACACCGGGCGGCGCGGCGGAGGCCCGGGGTGCTAGTGCGGCGTCAGCCGAGGTTCGCCCCGTCGCGGCGCCCGGCACGCCCTCTCGCCGCACCGGCCGAAAGCCCAAGTACGTCCAGTACGAGGACTTCCGGCCGGCACGCCGAGAGCACGCTCCCCCAAGCTCTCGGCTTCGCTCGAGCAGGGGGGACCCCCATGACGCCGCTCCTCGAAGGGTAAACCTTGACTGACGCGGCACTAGCCGACGCCGGGCGGAGTCCAGCGGCGGGCCCGGCCGCGCGGCACCACCAGCGCCATGACCCCGAGCAGCGCGACGAGCGCCAGGCACACCCCGAAGACCGCCAGCGCGGTGTTGCGGGGGCCGGTGTCGGCGGGTTCGGGCGTCCGGGCGGGCAGTTCGGCGCGGGCTGCGGTGCCCTGGTCCGAGCCGGTGCCGGTGCCCAGGGAGAGCGCGGCGTACGGGTCGAGCCGGGGCACGTCGGCCGGGTAGGCGGTGCGCAGCAGCCGTGCGGCGACCTGGGCGGGACTCAGGTCGGGGTGGCGTTCGCGGACCAGCGCGGCGGCCCCCGCGGCGTCGGCGGCGGCCAGCGAGGAGCCGGAGGCGATGTAGTGGCCCTTGCCGCCCGGCCCGGAACCGACCATGGAGTCGCCGGGCGCGGCCAGGTCGGGGCGGTAAGCGGGCGGAGCGCCGGAGGGCCGGGTGCCGGAGGGCCCGAAGTCCACCACCGACAGTGCCTCGGGGGCGGCGGCCGGCCAGTACGGGCCGCTGGGCGGCGGGGTGTCCTGTACGCCGCCGTCCTGCTCGGGCAGTGCGTCCGGGGCCGCCGGGGCGACGACCAGGGCCCCCTTGCCGGTGGCGTAGGAGACCGCGCCGGTCAGCTCGGCGCGGCCGGTGGGCAGGGCGGCGCCGGTGTAGATGACGTCGGCGCCGCGGTCGGCGGCCAGGCGGATACCGGCGGCGACCAGAGCGGCGGAGGGCACCCCCCGGGCGTCGGTGCCGGGCAGTGCCAGGACTGCCGCGCCGGGCGCCACGCCGGTCACACCGCTGTCCGTCCGCGGCGCGGCGGCGATCAGGCTCGCGGCGAAGCTCCCGTGCCCCAGACAGTCCTCGGCGGCGCCGGTGACCCGGCCCGACAATCCGGCGGTACCCGGCGCCACTCCGGAATCGACCACCGCGACGGTCACTCCGGCGCCCCGGGCGAGCCGCTGGGCGCGGGGCAGTCCGAGCGCCGGGGCGACCCAGGTACCACCGGTGGCGGTCCGCTCGGACGGGGCGGTGCACGGCTTGCCTTCGCCGAGCCGGACCGGCAGCGGGGGCAGCACGGTGACGTCCCGTCCGGCGGCCGGTGAGGGTGAGGGTGAGGGTGCCGCAGCGGCCGGGGCGGTGGACGTCGGCGCGAGCGCGGCGACGGCCGCGAGGGCGGTCAGCAGGCACCTCGTGGAGCTTCGCATGGCGTGCATGATAGGCACACGACGACCAGGCTCCGGGCGGCAACAGCCCAGGTGGCGGCCGGTGTTCACGGCCTGACCGCGCTGTCGTGTCCCGCCGCCCCGGCCGCGGTGTCACCCCAGGGGACACCGCATGGCCCGCACGGGACGACCGGTGTCCTTCACGGGCCCGATCGCGGTCCGAACCCGTCGGCCGGGCCCGGGACGGCGTTCCAGCAGTGCGGGTTGTTCGTGCAGTGTCCGCGTCCCGGCACCGGGGTGCGGCGATGATGACCAGGAGGTTCGAGGCGCGTGTCACGGCAGTTGCTCACGGTCTCACCCGACCGGCCGGGTGACGCCCGGACCATCGGCGATGCGCTCGCCCGGGCGCGCACCGGCGCGGTGATCCGGGTGGCGCCCGGACGTTACCCGGAGAACCTGGTGATCAGGACGCGGGTGACCATCGTCGGCGAGGGCGATCCCAGCCAGGTGGAGATCTGCCCGCGCCGGGGCGGCGCGGTCAGCCTGCTGGCCGACGCGGTTCTCCTGACCAACCTCGCCCTGCGCGGGAACGACAAGGACACCGCGGTGGTGGACGTCCCGTCCGGGCAGGCCGCCCTGGACCGTTGCACCGTCACCGGTTCGGGCTGGACGGCCGTGCTGGTGCGCGGCACCGGCTCGCTGGCGGCGCGCGGCTGCCGGGTGACCAACCCGGGGGGCGCCGGCCTCGTCGACACCTCCGAGGCCGGCAGCGTCGTCGAGGACACCGTGTTCGAGAACTTCGGCACGTCGGCGGTGGTGATCGGTGAGACCGGCCGGCCGACCGTGCGCAACTGCCGGATCCGCGGCGCCCGGGGCAACGGCGTGCTGGCCAACGGCGAGGCGCAGGGCACCGTCGAGGACTGCGACGTCTCCGGCTGCGACAAGCCCGCCATCGCGCTGGAGGGGCACAGTTCGACCCGGGTGCTGCGCGCCACCGTGCACGACACGGCCGTCGGGCTGCTGGTCACCAGCGTCTCCCGCCCGGAGATCGACGACTGCCGGTTCGAGGCGATCGGCGAGAACGCCGTCGTCGTCACCGGCGGCGCCGACCCGTATCTGCGGCGCTGTGTCACCCGCCGCACCAAGGGCAGCGGGCTGCTGGTCGTCGACCGCTCCCGGGGCATGCTGGAGGAGTGCTCCTTCGAGGGCGCGGGCGAGCCGGCGATCCGGGTCGCCGGGTACAGCGCCCCGCTGCTGCGGGACACGACGGTGCGCGACTGTACGTACGAGGCCGGGGCGGTGGTGATCGACGACGGCGCCACCGCCGAGTTCGACCGGCTGAGCGTCACCGGCGCGGCCGGGGTGGGAGTGGCCATCTCCTCGGCGGCCGACCCGTTGCTGCTGCGTGCCACGGTCACCGGTTCCGGCGGGCACGGCGTGGAGATCACCGACGGTGGGCGCGGCCGGCTGGAACACTGCCGGATCGAAGCGGCCGGCGACGCGGCGCTGCACCTCGGCGACGGTGCCGAGCCCCGGGTGAGCGATACCGTACTGCGGTCCGCCGCCCGCTCCGGTGTGGTGTTCGGCGAGGGTGCCCTGGGGGCCCTGCGGGACTGCGAGATCACCGGCAGCGGGGACTCCGGCGTCACCGTGCGCGAGCGCGCCGAGGCCCGGCTGGAACACCTGCGGATCGACGGCTCCGGCATCCACGGCGTACATCTGATGGACGGCGGCCGGGCCAGGCTGACCGGCTGCACGGTCACCGGCAGCACCGGCGACGGCATCCGGGTGGACACCGACCGGGAGGTCACCCTGACCTCCTGCTCGGTGCGCGGGAATCAGGGTGCGGGGCTGCGGCAGAGCCGCTTCGGCGACCGGCTGACCGCGGCGAACCTCGCCAGCGCGGACAACGGTGCACCGGACGCCTGGGGCGAGGACGCCGGGAGCGGACCGGCCGGGACGCCCGGCGCGGGCAGCCGGGACGGCACCGAGCAGGCCGGGCCGTTGGAGGAACTGGAGTCCCTCGTCGGCCTGGAGAACGTCAAACACCAGGTGCGCACCCTGGTCAACCTCAACCAGCTCGCCGAGCGCCGCCGCCGGCTGGGCATGCCGGTGCCGTCGATGAGCCGGCACCTGGTCTTCGCCGGCCCGCCGGGCACCGGCAAGACCACGGTCGCGCGGCTGTACGGCGCGATCCTGGCCGACCTGGGGGTCCTGCGCAGCGGCCACCTGGTCGAGGTGGCCCGTGCCGACCTGGTCGCGCAGGTCATCGGCGGTACGGCCATCAAGACCACCGAGGCGTTCACCAGCGCGCTGGGCGGAGTGCTCTTCGTCGACGAGGCGTACACCCTCACCCCCGAGGGAGGCGTCTCCAACGACTTCGGCCGCGAGGCCGTCGACACCCTGCTGAAGCTGATGGAGGACCACCGCGACGACGTGGTGGTCATCGTCGCCGGCTACTCGCAGCAGATGCAGTCGTTCCTCACCACCAACCCGGGCCTGGCCTCCCGGTTCACCCGGACCATCGAGTTCGCCAACTACTCGGTGGAGGACCTGGTCACCATCACCGGGGACATGTGCGCCCGGCACCGCTACGAGCTGGGTCCGGGCACCCCCGAGGCACTGGCCGCGCACTTCGACGGCATGACGCGGGACGCCACCTTCGGCAACGGCCGCGCCGCCCGGGGGGTGTTCGAGGGCATGATCGACCGGCAGTCGTTCCGGCTTGCGGCAATGACCGACATCGGCGAGAAGGACCTGACGCTGCTGCTGCCGCAGGACGTCGGGGACGCGGCGGCTGTCTCCGGCGCGGGCGGAGGAGGCGAAGGCGAACCGAGCCCTCTGGAGCGGCTGGACGCCATGGTGGGCCTGGGCGCGGTCAAGAGCGAGGTCAACGACCTGGTCAGCCTGCTGTCCAACGCCCGGCAGCGCGCGGCTGCCGGGCTGCCCGCCGCGCGCATCAGCCACCACCTGGTGTTCACCGGCCCGCCCGGTACCGGCAAGACCACAGTGGCGCGGCTGTACGCCGAACTGCTGCACTCCCTCGGCGTGCTGCCGCGCGCGAACCTGGTCGAGGTGGCCCGCGCCGACCTGGTGGGCCAGTACGTCGGCCACACCGCGCAGCTCACCAAGGAGGTCTTCACCAGCGCGCTGGGCGGGGTGCTCTTCGTCGACGAGGCGTACACCCTCACCCCCGAGGGAGGCGTCTCCAACGACTTCGGCCGCGAGGCCGTCGACACCCTGCTGAAGCTGATGGAGGACCACCGCGAGGAAGTGGTGGTCATCGTCGCCGGCTACACCGAGGAGATGGAGCGGTTCCTCGCCTCCAATCCGGGACTCGCCTCCCGGTTCTCGCGGACCGTGGAGTTCGAGGACTACGGCACCGACGAACTGGTCACCATCGTCGAACGGCACGCGGCCGCCTCCGGCTACGAGTGCCACTCGGACGCGCTCGCCGCGCTGCGCGCCCATGTGGACGCCCTGCCGCGCGGCCGGTCGTTCGGCAACGCCCGGCTCGCCCGCAAACTGCTGGAGAGCATGGTCACCCGGCAGGCGCGGCGGCTGGCCGGTCTGCAACTGCCCAGCGTCAGCGACCTGCGCACCCTGCTGCCGGAAGACCTGCCGGAGGGGGTGCCCACGGTCGGCGGCCGGGCGGAACGGAGCCGGGCCGTGCTCTGACCCTGGAGCCCAGCCCGGGTCGTGGGGCGGGCCGCCGGGTCGTGGGGCGGGCCGTCGGAGCCCGCCCGGTGACGCCTCGGCCGACGCCGGTCAGGCAGACCGGGCACACCGCCCGGAACCCCGGTGCCGCATCCCTCTTGTTCGACTGCCTCGGGTGTCCGGCGACAACGACGACGCCCCGCCATCGTGGAACGGTGGCGGGGCGTGTGGTTCAACGGGGGGCCGTGGCATCTGCCAGTTTCTCTCAGCGTCTCTCAGCGTCTTTCTGCGTCCCCTCGGAGCCGTCCCGGAACGGGATCGGCGGCGGGGCCGCCGATCCGCGACGGACCGGCGGCGCGGGTCAGTTCGCCGCGAGGCGGGTGCCCCGGCGCCAGACGGCGCGGATGTCGAGGGTGTGGCCGATGTCGGTGGTGGGGTCGCCGTCCACCAGCAGCAGGTCGGCGCGCAGTCCCTCGGCGATGCGTCCGCGGTCGTCCAGGGAGAAGCGGCGCGCCGCGGTCGCGGTCGCGGCCCGCAGCGCGTCGGCCGGCGACAGTCCCGCCCGGACCAGGTACTGCAGTTCGTGGTGGACGCTGGCGCCGTGGGCGACGCCGCCGAGGAACGGTACGGGCACGGAGGCGTCGCTGCCGACCAGGAGGTCGACGCCGGCGTCGTGCAGCGCCTTGACCGTGGCCAGGACATCGTCCAGCCGGCCCTGCGGGTAGTGGCCGAAGCTGCTGCGGAGCGTGGTCAGCCAGCTGTCGTCCAGGCGGGAGGCGACCCGCTCGTCGTCGGCGTGGGTCTCACCGGTGATGCCCATCATGGAGGCGTTCAGGACCACGCAGGGGACCACGAACATGCCGGACTCGGCGATGAGCTGGATGATCTCCTCGGTGTGGGGCCGGTCCATGAAGACATGGACGAGCCCGTCGACCCCGGCCTCGACCGCCATCCGGGTGGCGTCCAGGGTGAGGGCGTGGGCGACGGTGAGCATCCCGTGCCGGTGCGCCTCGGCGACGCCCGCGTTCAGCGTGGCCTGGTCCAGGCAGGGCAGGCCCGGGTGCCCCTCGACCGTGCCGTCGTCGACCATGAACTTGATGTAGTCCGAGCCGGACTCCACGAGCTTCGGGATGAACGCGATCGCCTCCTCGGGCGTGGTGGCGAAGGGCATGACCAGGTCGTCGGAGTCGTCCCGGGCCGGCCCGCCGTCACCCCCCGGGCGCTTGCCCTTGGGGAAGAGCTCACTGGGGTGCCCGCCGGGCGGGGTGATGCCGAAGCCGGCGGACCGGACATCGGCGACCGCGTCGTTCCGCTCTATGTGCGCACGGCGTGCCTTGGTCAGAGCGCCCTGCATCTCCAGCTCGGTCGTCACACCGAACCGCAGCGCGAAAGCCAGGGCCTGCTCGGACGTGTGCGTGTGGGCGTCGAACAGGCCCGGCAGCAGGGTGCCGCCCCGGGCGTCGACGATCTCCGCCCCGGCGGGCGCCTCTCCCCCGACGGCCGCGATGGTCGGGCCGTCGAGCAGGACGGTGGTCTCGTCCCGTACCCGCTCGCCGTCGAAGACGCGCGCGTTGGTGATGGCGGTCATGGTCATCGATATGCCTCGCTTTCGTACACGAAGACGTCGACCGCCTCCGATATGCATGCAGTAAAGCATACATTTGCTGGACTTGAAGCACATTGTTGCCTCACTGCAGTTGCGCCATGACATATGACAGCGAGCACGGCCATATGAGCGACGACGCGGTACCGAACGGCGCCGGACCGGCGTCCTTCCCGCTCAGGCGGCGCTCCCCGGATTCCGGCAAGGACCTCCCGCGACCTGGTCCTCGACGTCGTCCTCGGGCGCACGGGTGAACCGCGCCCCGGCGACCGTCGTACAGGCGGATGGGAAGGCCCGGCGGTATCGGGCCGCACCGGTGTGCCCGGCGGGCGCCGGCGATGCGCCGCGCGGGGAGCACCCGCCGGGAACACCGGCCGATGTCGCGCGGCGCACACCAGCGTCCGCAACGCCACGCATTCACCAGGGAGCTGCTCGACCATGCCTTCCAACGCCCTTGGCGGCACGTCCCCGATTCCGGTCCTGCTGCACGCCGCGGACCCCCTGTCCGAGGCGGGGGCCCGCGCCCAGTTGGGCGACCAGCGGGCGATCGTGCTGGTCGGCAACGGCTCCCGGCCCGAGACGGTGCCCCTGCTGGTGACCAACTCCGCGGACGAGGAGCTGGTGACGGGGTGGTGCGCCGACGCTCCCGCCGATGGCCCTCGCGCGGTGCTGGTGACGGGCCGGCTGCGTCAGTCGGGTCTGCCGAACCTCGTCGCCGGGGGGATCGGTGCGGTGGTGTGGCGGCACGAGGCGACCGGACCGCGGCTGGTACGGGCCGTCACGGCTGTGGCCCGCGGGGAGGCGGACATGCCGGCCGATCTGGTCAGGGCGCTGATGGACCAGGTGGGCGGTCTGCTCCCCCGGACCCCGGGGCGGCCGTCCAGTTCGACGGCACTGACAGCACGGGAGGTGAGCATCCTGCGCAGGGCGGCGGACGGTGACGAGACCGGAGAGATCGCCGACCGGCTCGGCTACTCCGAGCGCACGATCAAGCGGGACCTGCACGAGCTGATGAAACGCCTGGGCCTGCGCAACCGCGCCCACGCCGTGGCCTACGCGCTGCGGGCCGGCTACCTGTGAGGTCGTCGCACGGCTGCTCATCGCCGCGCCGGCCGGCGGCTGGTACACGGTGAAGTCCACAAGGTGAGCGAGTCCGATCCCGCGCACGACGTGGACGACCGCCGCGGTCAGGCCGTCCGGCCCGGCAGCGCGGAGACGTCGTGTGCCGGTGGGCAGCCCAGTCGGCCGCGGGTGGTGACCAGCAGGACGAGGGCCGCGGCGGTGGCGCTGAGCAGGAAGGCGTGTGCGGCGTCTTCGCGGGACAACGTGGGGAACATGCCGGACCAGGCGAGGGACATGTAGTTGTTGACGCCGCAGTGCAGCAGCATGGCCATCGGCAGGCTTTCGCCGGTGCGGTTGAACACCCATGTCATGACGAAGCTGAAGGCGATCGCGGTGGCGATGAACTCCAGCGGCATGGTCCAGGACACGTGCGGCCAGTTGCCCCACTCGGTCAGGAACAGCGGGAGGTGCCAAGCGCCCCACAGCGGACCGACGACGAGGGTGCCGAGCAGCGGGCCGTAGCGGCGCTGCAGGCGGGGCATGGCGAACTCGCGCCAGCCGGGCTCCTCGGCGAGGCCGGTGGTGATCATCTGCACGAGCAGACCGGGCAGGAACGCGGCCAGCACGACGACGGGCGGCATCGCGGGACCGCGGCCGGACAGCGCGACCGAGGTGAGGGTCAGCCCGGCGGGCACCGAGAACAGGACCACGACGTACCAGCGCCAGCCGACCTTGAACTTGGTCATCCGGCCGCGCCAGGCCCGTAGTCCGCGGCGTCCCTCGGTCGCGCCGGTCACCAGGAGTGCCGACAGGATCGGGCCGAGGTAGGCGCCGGGCAGTACGCCGAAGAGCTGGCTGCCGGGGCCGCCTCCGGGGAAGGCGAAGTGCCGGACGCCCAGGCCGTTCTCGGACAGGACGTACGGCGTCCACGCGGTCCAACTCAGCAGGTAGGCCAGCGAGAAGAACCAGGCCAGGGGGCGACGGCGAATGCTGCCCCGCAGGCCGGTGCCGTCCTCGCGGCCCGTGTCGGCCGGTCGGGTTTCGATACTGACGGGGTCGTGGATGCTGCTCACCGCGGTGTCCCTTCGGAAGCGGTCGGAAGCTGTCGGAAGCCGTGTCGGAAGCCGGCTGACGTGACGTGTTCGGCACACCAGTCACGCGTCACTGGGCGCGGACGGCGTCGGCGGGTGGTGTGCGCAGCGCCTGGCGGGTGGGGAGTTCGACGGTGAGGAATGCCGTGACGGTGACGGTGAGCGCGAGGGCGGGCAGCAGCCAGGCGGGGCCCGCCGGCCAGGGGTGGCCGAGGAAGCCCTGGCCCAGGAAGGCGAGGGGCACGGCGGACAGCAGCAGGGCCGTGGTGAGCGCGGTGGCGGCGGTCACCGCCGCCTCGCGCCGCATCATCGCGCGGATCTGACGGGGTGTGGTCCCGATGAGGCGGAGCGCCCCCAGTTCGACCCGGCGCTGGGCGGTGGCGGCGACGAGTTTGTTGGCGATGCTCAGCAGGAGGTAGACGAGCAGGACCACGATGACGGCCAGGTTGATCCACACCTCGGGCGGGGCGTCCCTCAGACCGTCGCCGGACGGGGGATTCGTGTCCTCCAGTGCCAGACCCGGGTGGGACCTGGCGAGGGCTGTCAGCGCCCGGTGGGCGGCCGCCGTGCCGTCCGTGCGGACGAGGATGCTCTGGTCGAGCCCCGTCGTGGTGTGTCCGGCCGCCAGGTCGTGGGACAGCACCACCTGGCCGAAGCCGAGACCACGGGCGTAGACGGCGACGACCTCGGCGTGGACCCGTGCGCCGTCCCCGAGGACGAGGCTCACCCGATGGCCCACTTCCGCGGCGCGCGAGCGGGCGACATCGCTGCTCACGGCGATGGTGGAGCCGGTGAGACGGTCCAGGCTCCCCGCCCGTACATCGAGGTCGAGGACATCCGACGCGTCCGGGGTGAGGATCGTCGCGGAGCCGGACTCGGTCTCCGTGTCGCCGAACATCTTGTACGGCCACACCACCGTGGTCGTGCTCACTGTGGCCGCCGCCCGTACGCCGGTCGTTTCACGTACGGCGGAGAGCGTGCCGTCGGGCAGTCCGCCCAGGCCCGGCGCGCCGAGGCGCTGCTGGGCGAGGGTGCCGACGCGGGTCTCGTCCGCGGTGGCGGCCAGCACGGTGGTCTGGGTGAGGGTGTACGTCAGGACGAACACGACCGCCATGGCCAGGGAGCTGACGATTCCCGCGTTGCGCAGGGCGTACGCGCGGACGTTGGCCATCGCCAGCCAGGTCGGCGCGGAGACGCCGGAGCGGGTGCGCCGGGCCGCCGCGTTCCCGATGCCCCGGACGAGAGCCGGGCCGGCCAGGGCCAGGCCGATCGCGCCGAGGATGCCCGCGATGGAGGTGGCTGTCGCGGCGATGGCCGTGCGGGAGAAGAGGGGCGCGGCCGACATGGTGGTCGCGGCGACGACGACGAGGAGGCCGATGCGCGTCCGGGTCCGCGACGGATCGCGCGGCTCGCTGCGCGACTCGGCGACGGCCTCGGTGGCCGGCATGCGGGAGGTGCGCCAGGCCGAGCCCCGGGCCGAGACCTGTACGACCAGGGCCATGAGGACGATCGTCGCGAGGGCGGGCAACGGGCTGACGGTCAGCGGGAGTTCGGCGGGAACGACCCCGCGGTCCGCCAGCAGTCCGCGGAACTGCCCGGCCAGCAGGTGGCCGAGCGCCACACCGGGGACGAGGGCCACGGCCGCGACGACGGTGGACTGGGCGGCGGCAAGTCGCCGGATCTGCTTCGGAGTCGCGCCGACGGCCCGCATCAGCGCCAGGTCGCGGCGCTGCCCGGCGATCGACACGGCCAGCGCGCTCGCCATGACGAACCCGGTGATCAGCAGGATGATCCCGGCGAGCGAACCGGCGAGGAGGACCAGGAGGGAGCGGCTCGCGCCCGCGCCGGGCGACACGAGGTCCCCGCGACTGGCACCGGTGACCGTCTCCAGCCCCGTGAGCCCCGTGCCCTTCAGCTTCGTACGGACTTCGTCGGCGACCCGCTCCTCGGAGCCGGGTGCGGTGCGCAGACCGATGAGGTCGACGGTCCCGGCGCGCGAGTCGCCGTCCCGCCCGGACAGTCGTACGGCCGTCGTGTCGGCGAAGAAGACACCGGCGCCCGGCGCGTCGACGACCGCCGAGACGCGATATCGGGCGGCGGGCCGGGCGCCCGCGACGGCCTCGATCCGGTCGCCCGCCTTCACTCCCGCCGCGGCGGCGGTGGCGCTGTCCACGGCGATCTCGCCGGAACCGGACGGCGCGCTGCCGTGGACCTGAGCACCGTCCAGCAGCTTCACCGAGGCCCAGCCGTGCCCCGATGCCCGGGGATCCCCGGCCGGTACGACCTGTCCATGGGCGTCGACGAGGGCGGCGGGGAAGCCGATGTCGCCGACCGCCTCGGTGGCACCAGGCAACTCGGCCAGTTCGCCGACCAGTTCGGCCGGGACCGTACGACGTTCCGGGAGCGCGATCGGCAGGTCGCCGCTCGGGTGGAACTCCTGGTCGGCCGCGACGACGACGTCCGCGCCGCCGAGACGGCCGACGGGCAGGTGGGAACGCAGGCCGGACTCGGCCAGTACGCCGGTGCCGGTGATCAGGGCCGCGCCGCCGAGAACCGCGCAGGCCACGGCGATCAGCGCGGTGATCCGGTGTCCGGCCATCCGCAGGGCGAGACGGAACATGACTCAGACCCCTGCCAACGCGACGAGACGGCGGGCCAGTTCGGGGGCGGTCGGCGCTTCGAGGGCCTCGACCACCCGCCCGTCGGCCATCACCAGCACGTGGTGTGCCCGGGCCGCGGCGGCCGGATCATGGGTGACCATCACCACCGTCTGGTGCAGGTCGTCGACGAGGCCGCGCAGCAGGCCGAGGACCTCGTGGGCGCTGCGCAGGTCCAGCGCGCCGGTCGGCTCGTCGGCGAACACGACGGCCGGCCTGGCCACCAACGCCCGTACGACGGCGGCCCGTTGCTGCTGGCCACCGGAGAGTTCGGCCGGGCGGTGGGTGAGCCGGTCGGCAAGACCGACCCGCTCCACCAGCGTCCGCAGCCAGTCGTGGTCCGGGGTACGGCCCGCCAGTCGCAGCGGCAGCAGGATGTTGTCCGCGATACTGAGGGAGGGGATCAGGTTGTACGACTGGAACACGAAACCGACGCGTTCCCGGCGCAGTTCGGTACGGCGGTTCTCGTTCAGGCCGCCGATCTCGTGGCCGTCGATGCGGACACTGCCCGACGTCGGGGAGTCCAGCCCCGCGGCGCAGTGCATCAGCGTGCTCTTGCCGGAGCCCGAGGGGCCCATCACCGCGAGGAACGTGCCGCGTGCCACGGTCAGCGACACCTCGTCGAGGGCGCGTACGCCTCCCGCGTACTCCTTGACCACCCGGTCCAGGGCGATGGCGGGCGTCGACACGTCGTGTGCGGTGGCCGCCGGGCGGCGGGTCCGGGCGAAGGCGGCGTTCATCGACGGCCCCGCAGGTGGCGCACGGCGAGGGTGCCCGCGCCGAAGAGGGTGACGAAGCCGCAGGCCAGGTGCACCCAGGTGTCCGCTTCGGCGTAGGTGGCCACCGTGTTGGCGACCGCGCCGGCCACGACCAGGATCCAGAGCAGCGTACGGACGACCTCCCCGCCGGTGACGGCGGGCGGCGACGCTCCGTGCGTGCCGTCGGCGGGGCTGGTGAGGTGGTAGGGGTCGGTGGTCGCCATGGGGCTTCTCCCGTGGTGCTGAGCGGTGGGTCCGGGGGTTCCGGCTGACGTCACCGAAGCTACGGACCGACACCCCTCCCGGCCGATCCCGCAGCCCGCCCGGTCCGAGGTACAGCAGGCTGTACCCCCGCCCCTCGGCTGACGCCCAACTGGTGAACGCCATAGGGTCGTTCGCGAAGCGGGTGCACCTTCGCGAAACGTGGCGGCCGCGAAACACGGCGGAAGGAGGGAGAACGGATGGCGGTCCAGCAGGACGCGACAGCCGGTGACGGGCGGGTGGGCCTCAGGGACACCGTCGTACGGACCACGAGTGCGGCCGGCGCCGCGATCGCACAACTCGCCTCCGGGCTCGGTACGGCCTTCCTCGCGCTGCTCGTGCTGTTCTGGCTGGCGGTCACCGCCGTGACGAGCCCGGTCGGGGTGGGACTGCTCATGGCGCCCGCGGTCCTGAGCGCGCTGCACGCCCTGGCCGGACGGGAACGCGACCGGCTCGGCCGCCGGGGTCCCGAGGTCATCGCCCCGGAACCTCCGCCGACACGGCTGCGGCTCGCCCTCGTCGACCCCACCACCCGACGGGAGCTGCGCTGGCTGGCCCGGCACGCCACCCTGGGGTTCCTCCTGGGGCTCCTCGGTGTCCTCCTGCCGGTCATCGCCGCGCGCGACAGTCTCTTTCCGCTGTACTGGAAGCTCTTCCCCGAGGACACGACCGCCACGTCCCTGGGTCTCGGGCACGCGCACTCCTGGCCACAGGCGCTCGCCGTCGTCATGCTGGGCGCGGGCTGGATCGCCATCATCCTGGGGCTCGGCCCCGGCATGGCCCGTTCCCAGGCCCGGCCCGGACGCCTGCTCCTCGCGGCCGGACCGGAAACGGATCTGTCGCTCCGCGTCGCCGAACTCACCGCCACCCGTGCCGCCGCCCTGGACGCCCACGCCACCGAACTGCGCCGCATCGAGCGCTCCCTGCACGACGGCACCCAGAACCGGATCGTCTCCGTCACCGTCCTGCTCGGCGCCGCCCGCCGCATGGTGGCCCGCGACCCGGCGGGCGCCGACGAGCTCCTCGAACGCGCCCAGTCCGCCGCCGAGCAGGCCCTCGCGGAGCTGCGCACGGTCTCCCGGAGCATCCTGCCCCCGGTGCTGGACGACCGCGGACTGGCCGGCGCGCTCTCGGGGCTCGCCGCGAACTGCGCGGTGCCCTGCCGGATCGACGTGGCGGTACCCGAACGGTGTGCCGCCTCCGTCGAGGCGACCGCCTACTTCATCGTGGCCGAGGCTCTGACCAACATCGCCAGACACAGCGGCGCCGCGAGCGCCACCGTCACCGCGCGCAGCCGCGGCGGGCGCCTCCACCTGTGCGTCGAGGACGACGGCCGGGGCGGCGCGGACGAGGACGGCGGCTCCGGACTCACCGGCATCCGCCGCCGGATCGCGGCGCACGACGGCACCCTCTCCCTGGCCAGCCCGCCCGGCGGCCCGACAACCCTGAAGGTGGACCTTCCCTGTGGATCGTGACATGCGGATCGTGATCGCCGAGGACGACCCCTTGCTGCGCGAGGGCCTCGCTCTGCTGTTGCGCGCCGAGGGCCTCGACGTGGCAGCCACCGCGGGCACCCCCGACGAGGCGCTGGCCGCCATCGACGAACACAAGCCGGACGTCGCCATCCTCGACGTACGGATGCCGCCGACCCACACCGACGAGGGGATCGTCGCGGCGGTCGAGGCCCGGCGCCGACGGCCCGGCCTGGCCGTCCTCGTGCTGTCCGCGTACGTCGAGCAGTCCTTCGCCACCGAGCTGCTCACCGGCGGGGTGAGCGGCCTCGGCTACCTGCTCAAGGAACGCGTCGGCCGGGTGGAGGAGTTCCTGGACGCGTTGCGGCGCGTGACGGACGGCGGTACCGCCATCGACCCCGAGGTCGTCGCCCAGCTCTTCACCCGCTCCCGCCAGGACACCCGCCTCGACCGGCTCAGCCCCCGCGAGCGGGACGTACTCGCTCTGATGGCCGAGGGGCTCGGCAACACCGCCATCGCCGAACGGCTCGTCGTCACCGAGGGCGCCGTCCACAAACACATCCGCAGCATCTTCGCCAAACTCGACCTGTCGCCGACGGACCGGGTGGACCGGCGGGTCGCCGCGGTCCTGCGGTATCTGGAGGATCCGCGGCGTCCGGCCTGAGCGCAGCGGGCTCCAGCACCGACCGGCCTGACCGGCCGCCCCGAGTGGTTTCTGCCGTCAGGATGCCGGGTCCGGGCTGCTCCCACGGCGCAGTACACGGGCGCACCAGCCGATGACCAGGGCGTTGACCAGTGCTCCGAGAACCATGGAGAGCAGGAGCATTCCGCTGTGTTCGGGCAGGACGAACAGCACGAGACTTGCCGGCATGGTGGCGAGCAACGGGATGACGATCGCCATGGACCCTTCCGAACTGACCACGAGTGCCCATCCGAGCAGCAGGACACAGGCCGTCAGATAGATCCGTGCCGCGAGGGTGCCGAGCGCGCGGCGCATGCCGCGTAGGAGGGAGAGACCTGGGCGGGTCATGGTGACGGGCTCCTGGATCGTGGTGGCCGGTGGGCTGTCAGGCGGGTGAGTGGGGCGGGTTGGGGCGGGCGAGGCCGTGGTCGTAGGCGAGGATCGTCGCCTGGACCCGGTCGCGCAGTCCGAGTTTGCGGAGCAGCGCGTTGACATGGGACTTCACTGTGCCGACGGTGATGCCGAGGTGCTGGGCGATCTCCGTGTTGGTGAGTCCGGCGGCGATCAGGCCGAGGACGCCGCGTTCACGGTCGGTCAGGCTCTTCAGCCCGAGCGGGGTGCTGCTGTCCGGGAGCCCGGTGCCCGGCCTGGACGCGTAGTGGCCGATGAGCCGGCGGGTGGCGGACGGGGCGAGAACGCTCTCGCCGGTGGCCACCACCCGGATGCCGTTCAGCAGTTCGGCGGGGTGTACGTCCTTGAGGAGGAATCCTGAGGCGCCGGCGCGCAGTGCGTCGAACACGTATGCGTCGAGGTCGAAGGTGGTCAGCACCAGGACGCGGGGGGCGTCGGGGCGGCCGGTGATGATCCGGGTGGCGGCGATGCCGTCCACTTCGGGCATGCGGACGTCCATGAGGACCACGTCGGGTGCCAGTTCCTGGGCGAGCCGTACCGCTTCGGCACCGTCGGCGGCCTCGCCGACGACCGTCATGTCCTCCTCGGCGTCGATCACGGCGGCGAACCCCGCCCGCACGATGCCCTGGTCGTCGACGACCAGCACCCTGAGGCTCATCGTTGTTCCTCCTCGTCGTTGCGCGGCACATCCGGCGCCGCGGTCAGCGGCAGCCGGACGCGTACCGGGCCCGGCCGGCCGGCGGTGACCGTCCCGCCGGCCATCGCGGTCCGCGCCGACAGCTGTTGGTACAGGGCGGGACGCACGGTGTCCGGAACGCCGGTCGCCGTGATCGTCAACACGGCGTCGTCCGCGTCGAGTTCCACCGCCATCGGCTCGTCTCCGCCGGCCGCGAGCACCGTTTCGCAGGCATGATAGGCAGCCAGATCCACGGTGGTGGGCAGCCGTCTCGGTATACGGTCGGTCAGCCGTATCTCCACGTCGCGGCCGGTGGCCCGGATCTGATGGCCGAGGAGGTCGAGCGCCTGGAGGGTGGGCTGAGGGCGCAGGGCGGCCGTGGCCTCGCCGTCCCGGACCGTGTCGAGCAGGGCACGCATCGCGGCGAGAGCCTCGCGGGCACGTTCGGCGACCTCGTCGAGCCGGCCCGCCTCCGCCTGCGCGACCATGTCGGCGGTGCGCGCCAGCACGGTCGTCTCCAGCCCGGTGGCGATCCGGCGACGCTCGGCCCAGGCGTCCCGTACCGCCTCCTCGGTCCACGTCGCCAGATGTTCCGTCTGCGCACTGCGGTCGGCTCGGCGGCGACGCCCGCGCAGGGTCCCGCCCCACCATGCCGCGCCGACCACCAGGGCCGCCTGCGCCATCGCCCCCGCGGCGAGCACCCAGGCGGGGAAGGACGCGCCCCGGTGCACCAGGGCGGCGGTCGTGGCCGCCGCGTGCACCACCACGGCCACGACCGGGCCGGCCCACAGCGGCAGCCGTGGGCGGGCTTCGGTGACGGACGGACCGGTGGCGGCCGCGCGGGCCGCGGCGGAGGCGACCACCGCGCAGGTGGCGGCCATGCTGAGCAGGGGCGGCAGGAGCACCCAGCCCGTGTAGTCACCCACGGACATCGCCACCGGCCAGAGCAGAGCCAGCCCCAGTACGACGCCCTGGGCGGCGCGGGGCGCCCGGCGCCGCCACAGCAGCGCGAGCGCCTGCCCCACGGCCAGCAGCGCGAAGAGCACCCCTGCCGACACCCCCGGACCGGTCGGCACGGAGTCCGTCCGGACGGCCAGCAGGGGAAGCAGCGGTTGCACGACGAGACCGATGGCGGCCGTCAGCTGCGCCAGTCGGTACTGCCACGGAACCGACCGCCGCACCGAGGCGGCGGCCAGCCGGCCAGGCAGGACCGCGCTCACCTCCCAACCCCCCTCCGCCGTCGGGCCGCTGGTCAGGGTGCCGCCCGCCTCCCGCGCCCGCGACCGGAGAAAGCCCTGGCCGCGCCCCGAGCCGAGACCGGCGCCGTGCGCCGGCGAACCGGCCGGCGGTGCGGCGCTGGTGACGACGACCTCCGTGCGGGCGTCGCCGTACCGGCACGTCACGGTGGTGAACGCACCGGGCGCGTGCCGCGCCACATTGGTCAGCGCCTCGCGCACGATGCCGTACGCCGCATCCGCGACGGCACCGTCCGGCAGTGCGTCGATCTCGCACTCCACACGCCGGCCCAGTTGGGAGAACCCGGTGACCAGACCCAGCAACCGCTCCCTCGGCGACGGCTGCTGTTCCCGCGAGGGCGCCGGCGCCCGTACCGCGCCGAGCGCGCGGGTGACCTCACGCCCCGTCTCGGCGGCGAACCCGAGGGCTTCGTCGACCAGTTCGGGGCGACGGTCGCGCAGCCCGAGCGCCGCGCCCGCCGTGACGACCACGGCCGTCAGATGGTGGGCGCTGACGTCGTGCAACTCCCTTTCCATCCGCCGCCGTTCGACCGCCGGAAGCCGGTGCCGCTCGAGTTCGGCCCGCTTCAGCCGCTGTTCGGCGGCCTGCCGTGTGCGCCGGCTCCGCCGCACCAGGATTCCGGCGGCGGACGCGGCGGCGTACAGCACGGCCGTCAGGACGACGTCGAGTCCGTCGCGGTCACTGAGCCCGTGCAGGCTGATGCCGTACAGGGACTGCCAGCAGGAGAGCGCCATCACGCACAACAGGGCGGTGAAGGTGTCCCGTTCGCCGGCCACCGTGAACAGGGCCAGGGCCACACCCGCCGTCCCCAGCACGGCCGTGGCCCCGGTGGGCAAGGGGCCGGAGCCCAGCGCACAGGACGCGGCGACCACGACGAGGGCGATCACCGGTTTCGAACGGCGCAGGGAGAGCGCGGCCGTCACCAGCCCGGCGACGAGGGCCGCCACGAAAAGGGCGGATCCCGCCGGAACGCTCCCGCGGATCAGGTCGGCCCCCGGCCACACCGCGGCCTGGGCGCCGAGCAGCACGAGGGGCAGCAGCCGGTCGTCGGTTCTCTTCATAAGAGATCAAGGTTATGACCGCAGGTGAGCGGCTGTCCTCGGACTTGAGGCGGACCGTCTTCTCTTACCTGGGGTGCAGATGCTGCACCCGCGGTTCGACGCGGCAATCGTTCCCCGGCGTGAGGACCGGCCGGTGGTCCCGGCCATAGCCTCGATCACATCGGGAAAGCAGCCGACCGGCCACCGGTTCTTCCGCACTCTCCCGCCCATCGACACTCCACTCGCAAGCAAGGGGATCAACCATGTCCAAGCGCGTTCTCGTCCCGTCCGTCATCGGTGCCGTCGCCCTCGGTGTCGTCGCGGCCGGCGGCTACGCCATGGCCTTCACCGGCACGCAGCCGACCGTGAAGAACAGCTCCGCCCGTTACGTCGCTCCGTCCCGGCAGAGCGCGGGGAAGCTCTCGTACACCGCGGACGTGAGCGACGACTCGGGTGTCCGCGAACTCAGGGTCATCGCGTGGCCGGCAAGCTCCAAGCTCGACCTGACCGAGTCGGAGCTGCAGTACGTGGACAGGGCCAAGTGCCGCAGCATCTCCGAGGAGACGTCCCGTTGCACCTACACCCTGAAGGCGACGCAGCAGGACGTGGCCGACCTCGCGAAAGGCACCTGGAAGGTGTCGGTGCTGGCGACGGCGAAGGACGGCGACACGGAGTTCGTGCCCCTCGCGGCCACGGTCGACGTCACCCGCTGACCCGCCACCAGGGCCGGATCCCTCCCGGAGGGGCCGGCCCTGGTGACGCCGCCCGTGCCTCGTCGTGGCGGTGACTCAGCCCCGCTCGCGTCTGCGCAGGGCGGCGGCCTCCTCCGCGTACTTGACGAGCAGGCGGGCGAGCTGGAGGCGTTCGTCCGCGGGCCAGTCCCGGGTGATGTGCTCGAACGCCTGGCGCTGTTCCGCGGCGAATCGGCCGCGCAGCGCCTCGCCTTCCGGGGTCAGCTTCAGCATGGTGCGCCGGCCGTCCTGCTGGGACGCCTCCCGCCTCAGGTACCCGTGCTGGATGCAGTCGGACACCAGGCGGCTGGCGACCGACTGGTCCGCTCCGAGTTCCTCGGCGACCGCGCCCACCGTCGTCTCGCCCGTGCGCTCGGCGACGACGTTGAGCACCAGGTTGCGGGAGAGGTCCTTGCCGGAGGACGGGGCACGTCGTCTGAGCCGCGAGAACGCCGGCCCGACGCTGTCGAGGACCGCGTCGTCGTCCTGGTGTCCGTACTCACTTCCGTTTGTCATGACACAACTGTAACGGCACAAGAATATGTAGAGCATCCAGCAAATGCGTGCTCTACTGCATGTAATGACTACCTGCCTCTGGGCGACGCGACCCGTGGGGCCGGCCCGGATCCGCGGTGCGGCCGGGACGGGACGGCGGGCAGCCGCCCCTGACCGGCGGACCAGCGCCGTCCGGTCCCGGAAGCGCACACCACCGAACCGGAGATTCCCATGACCAGCAGGCGCACCCCTCGCATCGCCGTCATCGGCGCGGGCCCGGCGGGACTGGTCTGTGCCCGCGTCCTGCAGCGCCACGGCCTCGGGGTCACCGTGTACGAGTCGGACACCGCGGCCGGTGTCCGCGAGCGGGGCGGCATCGTCGACCTGCACGCGGACCTCGGTCAGCGGGCCCTGCGTGAAGCCGGCCTGACGGCCGAGCTCCAGGCCGCCGCAAGTCCCTCGGAACCGGGCAGGCGCATGTTCACCCCGCAGGGCGAACTCGTCGTCGACGACGAGTTCGACGGGCCCGACGAGGACGAGGGCGCTCCCTCCGTGATCGACAGGGCCCGGCTCCACGCACTGCTGGCCGCCTCCCTGGAACCGGGCACCGTCCGCTGGGGCCACAGGCTCCTCTCGGCCACCCCCGGCGGCGACGGCACCCACCGGCTCGCATTCGACGACGGCTCCGCGGCCGAGACCGATCTGGTCATCGGCGCCGACGGAGCCTGGTCCACGGTCCGCCCCCTGGTCAGCGCCGCCACCCCCGTCCATACCGGGGTCACCTTCGTCGAGGCGTGGTTCCACGACGTGGACCGGGCCCATCCGGCGGTGGCCGAACTCGTCGGCTACGGCCAGATGTTCGCCACGGGCGGCGGCAAGGGCCTGATCGGCCGACGCGACGGCGAGCACATCCGTGCCCGCATCGTCCTGTGCGACGAGCCCGGCCGGCGGCGCACCGCCTGCATCGCCCCAGCCGGCACCGCGGCCGTCCGCGCCGAACTGCTCAAGCGGTTCGCCGGCTACCACGAGAGGCTGCGCGTGCTGATCACGGACAACGACGGCCCGTACGTCCACCGGGCCGTGCACGTCCTCCCGCGGCCCCACACCTGGCCGCACACCCCCGGCGTCACCCTGCTCGGCGACGCCGCCCACCTGTGGTCCCCGTTCCGTGCCGACGGCACCGGCCACGCCATGCTCGACGGCGCCGAACTCGCCCTCTTCCTGGCCCGCCCCGACGAACCCGGCCGGGCCGTCGCCGCCTACGAGACCACCATGCGGGCACGGAGGGCGAGGAACCGCGACGGCGGCGCGACGCCCGCCCAGATCTTCCGAAGGACCAGCCGCGACCGCTCCGTCCTGACCGACTTCGACACGGCCGGGTACGAACCCGGCCGCCACGGGGGCGATTTGCGGACGGTCCAGGTGGGACCGCTCCCGGTGCGCGATCGACTCCGTCAGCCTGCTGCACCAAGAAGGTCCTGGTAGCCGCGGCTACGGTCTGGGCCCGGCAACGGCGTAGGTCGCGGTGCCGGCGACCATGAGGACCAGGGCCGTCCAGGTGCCCGTGGCCGTGCCGGGCGGCAGCAGCATCCAGCCGACCACCTGCGTCGGTACGCCTGTCGGGGACGGGGCGAAGAGGGACAGCGCCAGCCAGGTGACGGGCAGCGTCCACGCGTACTGCGCACCGCAGACCGCCGCCCCGATGGCGCAAAGACCCGTCAGGCCCGCGCAGTCGCGGACGACGAACGCGGTGGTGGCCAAGTCCTCGCCCGTCGTCTGCACCGCCGACAGCACCGTGCCCACGACCGCGCCGATGAGCAGCACGTGCACTGCCCTGCGGAGCACCCAGCGGATCGCGGCCGTCCGGTCCAGCGCGAGGTCCTGTCCGCCGAGCCCGATCGAGGCCGCCGTCACCCCCGCGGCGAGGGCGAGCGCGGGCAGCCGCGGATCACCGGGTCCCGCGTTGCCGTCCGGGGCCGCCGCCCACACCGCCATCGCGCTGATCACCACCGCGGCGAACGACGCGGGCACCTGCCGTGAGCGTGCGTACAGCGTCAGCCATCTCACCGGGACGCACCGCCGGCCAGGATGTCGAGAGGGTCGCCCGCGCAGGAGACCGCGGCGGCGTGCATCGCGCTGATCCGCGAGAGCTGTTCGGCCCGCGGCAACGCCTTGAGCTCCTTCCACACCGGGCGGGCCAGTTCGAGCTGGCCGTGCGAGGAGTAGACGCTGCCACCGAGCAGCCTGAGGTCCCCGAGGACCCAGCCCGCCGCGATGCTCTGTGCGGCGACCTCGCGGAGTGTGCCGCTCTCGCCGTCGCTGCGGGGGGAGCAGACCGGGGCCATGCCCTGGGCGAGCAGGACGCGGGTCAGCTCCTCGCCCTCGGCGCCGGCGATCACCCAGTCGTCGAAGTCGACGAGCACGGCGCCGCGGGGCCGTTCCGGCGTGGCGCCGAGAGCCCGTCGGGCGGTGCTCTCACGGATCGAGTCCGGTGCCCGGCTGCCCAGGGCGTCGTGCAGCAGGACCAGCGCCTTCCTGCCGGGGCCCGCGAGCTCGTCGAGTCGTGACTGCCGCACCTTGGTCACGCACACCGGACCGTCGCACACCATCGCTGCGGCGGCCTCGTCGACGACGTACGTCCGGCGCGGGTCGGAGGGGAGGACGAGCAGGGCGACCGCCGCGCCCGCCAGCACGGGCGTCAGGGCGAGCAGCCGGGCGCGCGGGGTCGCCGCGGCCAGCAGCGCGAAGCCCGTCGCGGCCATGCCGAGCAGCCAGAGTGTCTGCCCGAGGTGCACGGAGGCGGCGGGCGTGAGAAGCACGTCGTGCACCTCCGCCACCGCCGGTGACAGCAGCGCGACCCGGTTCGGCACCGCGGCCGTCGGTGTCCCCGCCTCCATCGACTGCTGCAGCAGGTTGATGAACACGAAGGCCCCCACGGCCAGCGCGGGCGGGGTGAGCGGGGACGGCAGGGTCCGTCCGGCCCCCATGCCCAGCGCGGCCCCCGCGACGAGTGCCAGTGCCCCCACCAGCGAGATCGGCAGCCATCCGAGGTGCGTGTACCCGGTGTCCGCGAGCATCACCTGGGCCGCGCCCTGAAGGACGAGGAGCGCGAAGGCCGAGGTCACCGTGATCGCGGTCGTACCCGCCAGCGTGGCCGCGCGGTGCCAGGCGGGCCGCGGCGTGCTCGTCAGCAGCTCGGGCATTCCCGAGCGGTGGTCGCGCAGCCCCTGGAGTGCCCCGAGCCCCACGACCAGCGGCCACAGAAAGACCAGCAGGAAGCGCGTCCACAGGGCCATGGACGTCCACTGGGCCGTCCACAGGGCGGTGCCCTTCCACCACGGACCGCTCAGCAGGTACAGGAACGCCGGCGCGGTCGTCAGGATCACCGCCCCGGCCCACGGGGCGACGGAGCGCCTCGACTCGATGCGCAGGACGCGGACGTTCACCATGTGCCCCTTCCCTGCTCGGTGCTGAGCAGCAGCGCCGAGTAGCCGCGCTCCAGCGGGCTGTCGCCCACGTGCTCCGGGCCGCCCACCGAGGCCAGCTCGTCCGGAGATCCCTGGAAGACCAGCCGGCCCTCGGCGAAGAGCACCACGTCGGTGCACGCGGCGGCGACGTCCTCGACCAGATGGGTCGAGACGACCACGCACGTGTCCTCGCCCAGTTCTTGCAGCAGTCCGCGCAAGCGCACCCGCTGCGCCGGGTCCAGGCCGGCCGTCGGCTCGTCCAGCAGCAGGATCGCCGGGTCGTTGACGATGGCCTGGGCGATGCCGACCCGTCGCACCATGCCGCCCGACAGGGCCTTCATCCTCTCGTCGGCGCGGTCCGCCAGCCCCACCCGCTCCACGGCGCGTTGCACCGCGGCGGGGATGTCCGCCTTGGGCACCTCCTTCAGCCACGCCATGTACTCGATGAACTCGCGCACCGTGAACCGTCTGTAGTAGCCGAACTCCTGCGGCAGATAGCCGATCCGGCGGCGCAGCGCACGCTGCTCGCCCGAGCGGCCCGCGGGCTCGCCGAGCAGTTCGAGGGTGCCCTCGGTGGGGTGCAGTACGGTGGCCAGCGTCCGGATGAGGGTGGTCTTTCCCGCCCCGTTGGGTCCGAGGAGACCGTGTACGCCGGTGCCCAGGGACAGGTCGAGCCCGTCGACGGCCATCCGTTTCCTTCCGACCCTGACCTTCAGCCCGGTGGCCCGGATCTCCCAGGCGTAGGCCGTCGGTGCGATGTCGGCCCCGCTCACGGCGGACGTCATGCGGTGTTCCTTTCCGATGGTCATCGATGGGCTCCCAGCACGGAGTACGCGTCCCTGCGGGCGATCACGACACCGACGCCGAGCGCGAGGACCAAGCCCCACACGGGCAGACCGTCCGTCCGCAGGGCGAAGGCCGTACGGCCGGCGGCCAGGGTCGGTGCCACGATCACGGCGGCCCACAACGCCACGAGCGCGACGGCGGCGCGGGTCACCCCGACGACGCCGCCGAGCGCCAGAGCCGTCGTGGTGAAGGCGAGGCAGGGCAGCAGCCACTGGGCGGCCGTCGTCCCCGTCACCCATCCGCCCGCCAGCAGCGCGGGGACGACCACGACGAGTACGGACGCGGTGCGCCGCAGCAGCAGGTGGAGCCCTGCCCTGGGCGCGGAGGCCGTCAGTTCGTACGCCGGGTCCAGGCCGCGCGACCACGACGCCGCGACGCCGAGCACGGGCAGGACCGGGGCGAGCAGCAGCACCAGCGACACCTCGCCGGTACCGGTGCCGGCCACGTCCAGCAGCAGTGCGAGCAGCGTCACGCTCGCGACCATGGCCAGCCACGGCACCATCACCGGCGTCATCCACACCGACAGCCGCGCCGACCAGCGCCTGCGCGGCGGCATCGTGACGGTCGTGGCCAGCTGGGGCTCCAGGCCGGACCACACGGTGTCGACCAGGGCCGCCACGGCGGGCGCCTCGGCCGTGACCGCGGTCGACAGCCGGTCCCGGCACACCCGGCACGTCTCCAGGTGGGCCTCCAGGGCCCACACCTCGTCGGCGGCGAGGTCCGTGTCACCGCGCGCGTAACCGTCGATGATCCGCATCGCCGCGTGCTCCACACTCATGCCAGCGCCTTCCGCATCACGTTCCGGGCCCGGCGGGCACGGGTCTTGACCGTGCCCTCGGGCAGTCCGAGCAGGACCGCTGTCTCCCGGACGGACAGCCCGTCGAGCACCATGGCCTGCAGTACCTGTCTGAGCTCCGGCGCCAGGCGCCGCAGCGCGTCTCCGACGTCACCGCCGACGGTCGCCGCGAGCACCTCGTCCTCGGCGGCGGGCACCGCGTCGGGGAGAGCGGCGGTCGGCGGCGGCTCGGCGTGGTGTGCCCTGCGCCGGAAGGCGTCGACGAGGCGGCGTGCCGCGATCGTCCACAGCCAGCCGACGGCCGTCCCGCCCACCGAGGACCCCGCGAACGCACCCGCCGCGCGCCACACCGCCAGATACGTCTCCTGCATGACCTCGGCGACGATCTGGTCGTCCGCGCAGCGGCGGCGCAGCCGCACCGCCATCCAGGGCGATGTCCGCCGGTACAGCTCCTCGAACGCGGCACGGTCGCCCCTGGCCACCAGCCGGACGAGACGTTCCTCGTCCGGTTCGCCGGGTGCGTTCATCACTGATCTCACACCTTCCAGACGCCCGGCCCGGACGACAGGTTTTACCCTCGGCGTGATCCCCGTCACACACGAGGGCGGACGCCGGAACGACGGCTGCGTACGGCAGTTCACGGCGAGTCACCCACCGGCGAAGGGACCGTTTCCTCCAAGTCCTGGCGCGGAGCGTGAACCAAGTTGCCGACTCATCGTTTGAACACATGAACGATTGTCGTCCACAGCGGAGAAGATCATGGCTACCGTCGAGGGAAAGACCACTGACCGGTTCGAACCGGTCCGAGCAGCACTGGCAGCGCACATCGAGTCCGGTGACGAGCTGGGGGCGTCGATCGCCGTCGATGTCGACGGAGTCATGGAAGTCGACATCTGGGGTGGGCACGCCGACGAGGCACGGACCGTTCCGTGGAGCGAGGACACGTTGGTCAGCCTGTGGTCGACCACCAAGACCCTCAGCAGTCTGGCCGCCCTCGTGCTCGTCGACCGGGGGGCACTGGATCTTGACCGCCCGGTCGCGGATTACTGGCCCGAGTTCGGCGCCCAGGGCAAGCAGGACATCGAGGTGCGGCACGTCCTGGGGCACACGTCAGGGCTCTCCGGCTGGCAGCAGCCCTTCACCATGGACGACCTCTGCGACTGGCCGACGGCGAGCGGCCGGCTGGCCGAACAGGCGCCCTGGTGGAAGCCGGGGACCGCCTCGGGCTACCACATGCAGACCCAGGGGCAGCTTGTGGGAGAGCTCGTCCGCCGCGTCAGTGGCCGCACTCTGACCGAGTTCGTCGACACCGAGATCGCCGCACGACTGGACGCCGACGTCCAGATCGGTGCGCGGGAGGCCGACTGGCCGCGTATCGCCGGGCTGGTGCCGCCGCAGATCTCCGGAGTACCGGCCGATTTCGATCCTGAGGCGATCTTCGCCAGGACACTGCTCGGAAGCCCCGCCCGGGACGAGCACGTCGACACCCCGCAATGGCGCCACGCCGAACTCGGAGCCCTCAACGGACACAGCAACGCACGAGGCATGGCCCGTGCCCTCTCCGTGATCTCACGACGCGGCGAGGCGGACGGCTTCCGGCTCCTTTCCGCGGACACGGTGGACAAGATCTTCGACGTACAGGCCGACGGGGTCGACTTGGTCCTGGGTGTTCCCGTGCGCTGGGGCATCGGCTATGCGCTCGCCGACCCGAGGACGATGCCGGGCATGCCCACGGGAACGATCTGCTTCTGGGTCGGCCGGGGCGGTTCGATCGTCATGATGGACCTCGACCGGCGCATCACCTTCGCGTACACGATGAACCGGGTGGGCGACGGGATCCTCGGCTCGGAGCGCACCCACAGCTACATCAGACACGTCTACGAGGCTCTCGACGCCACGAACTGAAACCCGCCCCCCGTTGTGCTTCCGGGCCCGGAAGGTGCCGTCGGAGACGCTGACGAGAGGCCGGCCACTGCCCGGTACGACCGCTGCCGGGCCGGCGGAAGGACCCGCGCACAAGCCATCCTCCGCCTTGCCCGGCAGCGGATCAACGTGCTGTTCGCTCCGCGACGGCACCTTCCACGAGGAACCTTCCATGAACCCAGAACCCCACGCCTCGCTCGACGAAGGACATGGAGGCCTCCCGGAAACCACCTGCCCAACGTGCGGACCGATCATGGGTGTCGGTGGCCTCTGTCATTGTGGTGGCGTGCAATCGCCCGCCTCGGTCACGCCCGACGCTCCCGCATCCGTGGACCGTCCGCTCTTCACCCAGCGGTGGCTCGACCTCACGTTCATCCACTGGGCCGTCGATCCCGACGCCGTTGCCGGGCTGCTGCCGAGCGGAACCGTCCCCGACACCCATCACGGGGCTGCTCACGTGGGGCTCGTCGCCTTTCGGATGCACAAGGTCGGGCTGCTGCGCCTGCCCGGGATGCCGTACTTCGGATCCTTCCCGGAGACCAACGTGCGGCTCTACTCGGTCGACGCGCAGGGGCGGCGCGGGGTCGTCTTCCGGTCGATGGACGCGGCGCGGCTGCTCCCGGTGGTGATCGGGCGTCTCGGGTTCCGGCTGCCGTATCTGTGGTCGCGGATGGACATACGGTCCGACGGGGGCACCGTCGCGTACTCGAGCTCCCGTCGCTGGCCCGGCCCTCGAGGGGCGTACAGCCGGATCACCGTGCGCACCGGTGAACGCGTCGAGGAGCCCACCGAGCTGGAGCACTTTCTCACCGCCCGGTGGGGTATGCACAACGCGTTCTTCGGCGGCTCGGAGTATCTTCCCAACGACCACCCGCGCTGGCCCCTGTACCGCGCCGAGCTGATCACGTGCGAGGAGAACCTGCTTGTGGCGGCCGGGATCCCCGCGCCCGATCACGCCCCGGTCAGCGTCCTGTACTCACCCGGTGTCCCTGTGCGCCTCGGGTTCCCGATCCGCTCCGGTGCCGAAGCGCAGCGTCGAACGTCGTCGCCGACTCGGTGAAGAGACCCCGGGTCGCCCCCGGAACAGCTCGACGCGGCCGATCTTCGAGAACCTTCGCAGGTGTTTCAACTGCTACCGAGGGGTGGTTTCCAGCAGCAGTTCGCTCAGAGCCGTCGGCATGGTGATCATGCAGTCGTGTCCGGTCGGCAGTTCCCGTATCCGTGCCGGGGAGCCGTTGGGCTGTGTCGCGGGGACGGGCCGCCGCACGATGCCTTCCGGTTCTGCGCCGACGCAGTGGATGTGCGTGCGCGGAACCGAGTCCACGGCAGGGTTGTCAAATCGGACCCGTTGCTGCAGGCAGCGCACCGGCTGGTCGGAGAGCGTCGCGCGCAGCCAGGCGACGTCCACCGGGTCGGTGACCCCGAACAGACCGAGGGGCGGCGGCATCTCGGGCAGCGGCGGGATGCGCCAGCCGGTGCCGGACCGGGCGGCCAGGTCGATCAGGTTCTGGGTCATGGGCTGCACGTCGACGGCGCTCTCACCGTGCTCCGGGACCATCGCGTCCAGGTACACCAGGTGCGCGATCCGTTCCGGAACCTCGTTGGCCACGGAGGAGACGACCAGCCCCGCGTAGCTGTGGCCCACGAGCACCACCTCGGTCAGGTCCTCCTCGTGGATCAGCTTCACGACGTCCTCGACGTGCGTGTCGAGCCCCACCTCGGGTCCGAGCAGCTGTGCCCTGTCCCCGTAGCCGGTCAGCGAGGGCGCGAACACGCGGTGTCCGGCCGACTCCAGCAGCGGGGCCACCCGCTCCCAGCACCGGCCGCTGTGCCAGGCACCGTGTACCAGCAGAAAAGTTGACATGAGGGGGTTTTCTTCCTCTTCGGGGCGTGGAAGCGCGGGAACATGACAGTTCCTGTCCGTGCCTCGGTACTCTTCAGGAACCGACATCATCGTGCTGCAGCTGCCGCACCCCGATCAATACGGCACATTGAGGTGCCCCGGTTCTGTGGAGGTAACCATGAGCGGCACAGCGGGCGGCGAATCGCGGCCGGCACGGCCGGCACGGCCGGAGGACCCGTGCCAGGCCCGTGAAGTGCTCGGCATCGTCGGCGACAAGTGGTCGCTGCTGATCGTGCGTAACCTCAGCCAGGGGCCGCGCCGCTTCACCGAACTCAAGCGGGCCGTCGACGGGATCAGTCAGCGCATGCTCACCGTCACCCTGCGCGGCCTGGAACGCGACGGGATCCTCACACGGACCGTCCGCAACGTCATGCCGCCGCACGTCAGTTACGAGCTCACTCCGATGGGCAGGACCCTGCGCGAAGCCACCGCACCCCTGCTGGAGTGGAGCATCACGCACCTGACGCACATCGACGCTGCCCGCGCCGTGTACGACGCCCGCCCCGACACACCGCCCGCCTGAGGGTTGCCGGGTTCACGGCGTGCTGGACGAGTGCGCCTGCCGCAGGCGTGATGCCGGCGGCAGGGGGGCGGGCGCTCCCGTCTCCGGTGCGGCGCGGAACGCCTCGATCACGTAGGCGGCGAAGCGCCGGGAGGCCGTGAGCCGGGCCGGGAGGGGCGCGTGCTGGAGGCCCTGGTGGGCCGTGAGCATGAGGATCAGGTCGTCGACGACGAAGCCGGAGCGGAGCTCGCCCGTCTCCTGGGCACGACGGGCCAGTTCGGCGACCGCGCGCACGGTCCGCTCGCGGTCGGCGGCGAAGTCCATGGACTCGGGGAAGGCCGTCATGAAAGCGTCGGCGAATCCGCGGCTGTGCGCGTGGAGTTCGCAGATCCGCTGGATCAGGCTCTGGAATCCGTGCCACGGGTCCGCGTCCGTGAGGGCGTCGCGGACGGCGGCGTGACAGGCTCGGCGCTGCTCGGTGAAGGTCTGCGCGATCAGTGCCTGCTTGGTCGGGAAGTGCCGGTACAGCGTGGCGGGGGCGAGGTCCGCGTGCCGGGCGATGTCGCGCATGGGTGCGCTCAGGCCCTCCTCGCCGAACACCGAGCGGGCGGCGTGCAGGATGCGGGCCCGGTTGTCGCGGGTGTCGGAGCGCACGGTCCGAGGCAAGTGGCCGGTCATCGTCTCTCACTTCAGCCAGACGGACGGGGGCGTCCGTTACGGTCCGACAGCGGTGCCGCCGCCCGGCCCCGGCAATTCGGTGGTGGCCCCGGCGGTGGGGCCGATTCGATGCCCACGGTCGCAGCAGTTGCGTCCGTCCGTCCACCGACCGACCCAAGGAGCAGCGATGAAAGCCGTCGTCATCAGGACGTTCGGAGACCCTGAGGGCCTGGAGGTCATCGACATGCCCGTGCCGGTTCCCGCTCCGGGGCAGGTGCGGATCGTCACGGAGGCGATCGGAGTGGGCGGTGTGGACGCCGTGATCCGCCGGGGAGAGCTCGCCGCCTACGGCTTCCGGGCGGGCCATCTCCTCGGCAGCGAGATCGCGGGAAGCGTCACCGCGGTGGGAGAGGGCGTGGACGCCTCGTGGATCGGGCAGCGAGTATGGGCGTTCACCGGCCTGTCCGGTGGGTATGCCGAGCAAGCCGTCGCTTCGGTCGATGATGTGCTGCCGCTGCCCCACGGCCTGACCGGCACCGACGCGGTCGCTCTCGGCGGCTCCGGCGTGGTCGCCCACTTCGCCCTGGAGCGGGCCCGTTTCGCACCCGGGGAGACGGTGCTCGTGCGCGGTGCGGCGGGCAGCATCGGGATCACGGCGGTCCAGCTCGCAGCCAGGAACGGCGCCGGCGCGGTAGCGGTCACCACCTCATCGGCCGAGCGTGGTGCCCGCCTGAAAGAGCTGGGCGCCACGCACGTCCTGAACCGCTCCGGTGAGGGCGGCCAGGACGCCCCGGCGGGCTTCGACGTGGTGATCGATGTCGTGGGGGGTCCCCAGCTTCCCCTTTTCCTGGACAGGTTGAACTCCAACGGTCGGTACGTGGCCGTCGGCGTGGTCGGTGGGCAGCCGCCGGCGGACTTCGGCATGCGGCTGATGGACGCCTTCCGCAGATCGCTGTCGTTCGCCACCTTCAGCTCCGACACCGTGCCCGGCCCCGACCGGCAGGCCGTACGGTCGTCCCAGTTCGCCGATGCCGCGCTCGGGGACCTGCGCACGGTGGTGCACGAGGTGCTGGCGCTGGACCAGGCGGCGCCGGCCCACCGCAAGATGGACGCGGGAGAGGTGTTCGGGAGGGTCGTGCTGGTGCCCTGAGCGGGGCAGAGCCCGCCGGCCTTTTCACCCCTGCGGGCTGATCCCCCGTCCTTCGAGACCTGGGCACGAGACCACCTTGGGGACACCCGGTGACGCCGATCCCGGCCTGATGGGAGACCTGACCCCGGCCGGTCCTCGCCTCCGCCCGGAGCAGCCGCACAACCCCGGACGACGTCGCCCGGGCGATCTTCCGCGCGCTGGTCGCGGCACGGCCGAGGACCCGCTACACCGTCGGCCGGGACGCGGCCGGCAGCCGCGCGCTGTCCAGGCTGCTGCCCGACCGTGCGCTGGACCGGGTCTTCGGCGGCGCATCCGTACGGACGAACCTCAGGAACCGAACCTGCCGTTCGCGGGACGTGCGACGCGCGCTCGGCGGTGGCCTTTCGCTCGCCGACAATGTGTACACCCGAACTGGACACCCGTACCGGCCGAGCCCGGATCTCCCACTCCCGCAGAGGAACTCGCCGGAACCAACCACCACTTATCTCCGTGGCTGCCCACATTGCCGTCCTATCGCGGCGGTCACGGGGCTCACTGGCCTCTTCCGGGACATCCGAGTCTTCAGCCTCACAGTCCGGGGTGGCCGCGGCAACCGCGTGTCACCGTCCGCCGGGTATGCCGGTCGCCTCATCGATTTCCGGTCACCGCGTCGGCCGTTTCCGCACCATCCCGACCTGCTGCCCGGAGCCGCCGTCGCCATACGGGCAATCAGGGATTGTCTCAATTGTCCTCACCGATAAGTGACGGGAATCGAATCCCGCAGCTGACACACGGGAATCCCGCCGAAATCTTTGTCGCATCTTGGCGATTTCATGGCGTACGGCGGGAATCCGGAAAATACTTCGCGAGCCCATTCCACCCCCTGTTAAGGTCTGCGCCGCACACACCGTCACGGCATCGAATTCGGACATGCTGAACAGGTGACGCCGGCACGGAGAAACGGACGCGGCCTGAATCCGCCCGTACCCCTGCAGGCGCCTACCGACCTGACATAGGGGAGATACGTGAGAACGCCATTCAGACGGCTGCGAATATCGGTGATCGTCGTTTCGGCGACAGCCCTGGCATTACCTTTATCGACGCAAGCCTCCGCAAGTCCGCCGAAAACACCGGAGAACTCGACTCAGGCGCACCTGGAGACGCAGGCCCCGACAGGTTCCGCCGGGAAGAAGCCCGCGTCGTCGGCGATTCGCGAGGCCGACCGAAACGCGGTTCTCGGCAAGGGCTGGAAGGCGTCGGCGGACCGGGCCGTGACCTCTGCCGCCGACAGTGACGGTTTCCATCTCCTGGTCGCCGACAGCGACAGCGGCTACGACTGGAGGACAGCGGCCGTACTGAGTGAGCCGCAGCTTCCGGCCGACACCTGGATCGGCAACAGCTGTGTCATGGACGACCGTCACGCGGCCGTCGTCTACGCTCCCCGCGCCTTCACCAACAAGCCCGACCTGATGATGGGCGGCGCGTTCACGGCGATCGTGAACCTGGACGACGGCAGTGTCACCAAACTGCCGTTCACCGGGTCCCTGGCCTACTTCGACCCCACGTGCAGCCCGGTCACGCACACCGCCGTCTTCACCGCTCTGCACGACGCCAGGACACGTCTGGTCACGGTGAACACCAAGGGCACCACGGTCGCGGACACCACCGCCCAGGGTGAGATCACCTCCGCCGTCCCCACGAAGGACGGTGTGATCGCCGCCGCCGGGAACCGGCTCGTCCACGTCGACCGCAAGGGCAAGGCGGCCTCGCTCGCCGCCACACGGCACGCTCCGTACGACATCCGTGTCACCGGTGACGGCACGGTCCGCTACATCGACCGCACCGGCGACACCTACGCCGACGTCACGACGTACGCACACGGCAGGAAGACGACCGTCGCGAGTGGCAGGCTCACCGCGATGAACCTGCGCCAGGGCACGGACGGCACCGTCTACCTCACCGGAAAGGCGGACCACGACAAGGGCCTGGTGGCCAGCGGCATCAAGCCCCTGGAAGTCCCACCCGACGCGGACCTCTCCACCCGCGGACGCCTGGCGGTCGACCCGGTCCTCTCACCCGCCGTTCAGGCGGGCATCGACAACATCAAGGGCGCCGGCCGCGGCTTCACCAGGACCGCGACCAAGGAACCCGCGGCCGAGACGACTCCGGGCCACTCCAGCCACGCCCTGACCATCACCGGCTCGGTTCCGGGCACGGGCAGGCACACGGACCAGAAGGCCGCCGAGCCCGGCAGCACCGCGGGCGCCAGGCCGTCGCCCGTCCTGACCGGCTCCCCGAAGCCGCAGATATCGACGACGAGCGTGCTGACCGCGGCCGCCGACTCCCGGGCCAACGACCCCGTCGACACCGACCGCTGGTGTTCCGTCGCCCGGAACGACGTCAGCACCCAGGCCCTTCAGCCGACCCCGAACCAGGTCGAGTGGGCCGTGGACATGGCGATCCAGGGCAATCTGCGTTCCGGCTACCTCACGCAGGGCGGCTGGCGCTCGCAGACCGGGATCTCCACGATCGACCCGCAGGGCCTGTTCCCCAGGCCCGCGCTGACCGGCGGCGGACGCATCCCCGCACAGGTCCAACTGGGCATCCTCGCCCAGGAGTCCAACCTGTGGCAGGCCGAATCCGGGGCCATACCCGGCCAGATGGGCAGCCCGCTCGCGGCCGTCGACGGCTTCTACGGCCACCAGACCGGAGGCTCCCTCTCCGACTTCTGGACCATCCGCTGGGACAAGTCCGACTGCGGCTACGGCGTCGGACAGGTCACCGACGGCATGCGCAAGGCCGGATACGAGAAGCCGAACGAAACCTCCCTGCCCGTCAGCACGCAGCGCGCGGTCGCCATCGACTACACCACCAACATCGCCGCGTCGCTCTACATCCTCGCCGACAAGTGGAACGAGGTCCACGAATCCGGCCAGACCATCGCCGTGAACAACGACGACCCCGCCAAGCCCGAGAACTGGTTCACCGCCGTGTGGAACTACAACCTCGGCTTCAACAAGAGAGCGGACGAGGGAACCAACGGCAACTGGGGCCTGGGCTGGTACAACAACCCCGCCAACCCCGTCTATCCCGCGTCCCGGCTCGCCTTCATGAACACCGACCTCGACCCGCTGGCCGCCAAGGACGCCGCCCACCCCCAGAACTGGCCCTACGAGGAGAAGGTGATGGGCTGGGCCGCCTGGTCCATCGACACCGGCCACTCCTACGCCACCTCCGGCCGCCAGGACTGGCCGGGCGAGTCCGGCTTCTCCTCCGCCGGCTTCCGCCCCGCGTACTGGAACGGCACCAACGGATCCCTCATAGACCCGAGCAGCGCGAAATACCGCAGGGCCCACATCGCGCCGCCGCTCGACGCGTTCTGCAACACCAAGAACAACTGCAACACCGCCAGCCCGCCCGACTGCCCCGACGCGGACTGCTACAAGCAATACTGGTGGCACGAGTCCAGCACCGTCTGGAAGTCAGACTGCGCCACCAGCTGCGGCTTCGAGAACATCAAGTACCAGAGCCTGATCAACGAACCCGGCCGCGGCACCCGACTCCAGAACGGCACGCCTGTCTGCTCCGGAGCGCCCTCGGGCGCGAAGGTCGTGGACAACGTGCCCTCGGGCACCAACACCTGGAGCAGTTGCGGCACGACAACCACGGACGGCTCGTTCCAGTTCACCTTCTACCCCGACCCGAACGCCACCGGACCGGGGCTCGGGCAGTACGACGCGAAGGCCGACCTGCACCAGATCGGCGGCGGCTACGGCGGCCACTTCTGGTACGCCCATGACCGCGACGCCGACCATCTCGGCGGCGACGGCGGCCGTATGACCGTCCTCGGCGACTGGAAGCTCAATGCCCCCATCGACGGCGGCCAGGCCAAGGTCTGGGCTCACATCCCCGACACCGGCGCCCAGACAGGCGAAGCCGTCTACTCCGTCATCACCCCGTTCGGAGCGGTCAAGAAGACCATCGACCAGGGCGCCGCTGAAAGCAATTCGTGGGTCTCTCTCGGCGCCTACCGGTTCAACGACGCGATTCCCGAAGTCCAGCTCTCCAACGCCAACAGCGTTGGATCAGCAACGGACGACATCGCCTGGGACGCCATCGCCTTCACGCCCGGCGACTACAGCGGCATGCCACAGGTCAATTTCGCGGCAGAGAATCCGGAGGCCCCGGATATCGACGACGTCTCCGCCCAGGAGCCAGAAGATGCCCCGGCTCCCACACCTGAAGGACTCTCCGCCGGCGCAAGGAGCACTGCAGGGACAACCTCCTCGGACGACGTCGACAAGTGCTCGACAGACGCCAACGGAATCCAGCTGTGCATAGGGTCCTACAAGCCATGGAACGAGCTTCCGAAGATCTCACCCAAGGCAGCCACAAGGAAATCTGTCGCCACTGCCGCGACGGCAGCCGAGCCCGTTCCGTGGTGCAAGACCGCTCCGGGATCGCCGTTCCAGTACACCCGCACACAAGGGTGCCTACGGGGCGGATACGCTCTCTACGCCAGGAACACCGACGGCGTCGTCATCGGCGGCGGCAACGTCAAGATCGTTCAGGAGATCGATCTCGATCCGAACTCTGAGAGATTCACTGCCTGGACAGAATTCTCCTTGCCGGACCTGGTCGGAGTGCCTTCCGCGACATTGGACCAGTACTTCGAGAACTGCTGGGCCATGAGCGACTGCACCGCAAACCCGCCGGGCGCCTGGACCGGCAGCACCACCTGGACGCAAGGAGACCAGCACACCGCCTCACGAACGGACACGTACAGCTGGAACAAGGTCGCCGGAGGGGAGGCGAGGCTCGGTCTGGACTGGAACACGAGCTGGAGCGCTCCCGGGACCTCCGTCACCGCGAACAACCAGTGGAGGGACACGGCATTCGCCATCCGCTGTGACAACAAGGTCGGCGGAAACTACGGCTGCGTATTCCCCAATGCCACCCCGACCATGTTCCTCGAACGCGCCAAGTATCCCGCAGCAGCCGCGTACTACTGGATTCTGATGGAGAAGTTGGCCTCCCATCCAGGGAGCAAGAAGTACCAACAGCCTCTCCACCGCCTCGCAGACAACGCTGTCGCGACGGACAACCGCAATAAGATGTGCAAACTCGCCGTCGCCGAGTGGGATCCCCCCACAACGGCAATCGGGGCAAGCTGTGACGAATACCCCTTCGCGAAGTCCCGGGAAAGTGGTGGCATGACACTTGCCTCTGGCAAGTCGTGCGTTCAGATGTACGCGGTGAGTAACCCCGACGGCACTTTCACGCTCAAGCTCGACAAGAACTACGCCCTCCCGTCGTGGAGCGAGGCTTGTGGACGTGCCGCCATCACAGCCGCACAGAACACGGCCGCAGGCGGGAAGTTGGGCAGATTCACCACCGAGGTGAGGCTGCTGGACCGCGACGCCTACTACGTCAGCACCGGTTACGAGAACTGTCACCTCGACGACGTCTGCGACCTGAGCTGATCCGAGCTCGAGGTCAAGGCATGCGGTCCACTGGACGGGCACTTGTCCAGTGGACCGCACTGTTCCTGGCCGGAATCATCTCTGCACTCCTTGGACATGCCATTCAAGCATCCGCCCTTCGTGCACGTAAGGAATTCGAGGGACGGAGGTTATCGGAGTCCGATTCTCCACCGAGTTGCACAGATCCTCCAGCATGAGGTCCATACGGGGCCACAGCATCCGGTATTCAGGATCACCGAACGACATCTCGCCGATTTCTCCTGCATAGTGATGACGGTGGTCGACGAACAGCAGATCCCCTGTAATATCTTGAGCAAGAGGAACCCATCGCTCGTCGGCAATCCGCCCGACAACCGACTCCTCGTCGCCCTCCTCTCGTGAATTTTCAACCATGGACACGAGATCTCGATGCGAACTTATGATGCCGTCGACGCCCAGAAGACTGTATCCGAGGAGGAATGCGCCAGGCTGCTTACTGGACCTACGTTCGGTGACTCCGTCATGCAGCCTGATCATTCCCTTGACATCTTCACGGAGCGGGAATCCCAGGCCGTCTTCAAGACGCCTGATCTCATCGTCCGAGGCTCCCGGCAACAAGGATGCATAGTCCTCGCCGGCATGTTCGGCCAGCCAATTCTCAAAGCGATACCACAGCTGAATGAGTCCAGGCATTTCAGTTGTCATGCCGCCTTTTATACCATAGAAGCGATCTGGGTTCAGCCGCCTTATGCCACCGACCGTACGTCGGCCAAGAAGACGTAGCGCGATCACGGATTCAATTTTCACAGTGCCTGATTCCCGCACCATGATGGGGTGACGTCCACCTGGAAGCCAACCCCTCATTCACGCATTGCCGCTCAGCGACTCGAGAGGAGGGCTTCCGCTCCAGGCCGCTGTCCTTCACGGAGGAGGTCCGGACTCGCGGCCCCGGACGTCAGGTGCCGGCCAGCGGGTTCGGCAGGGGCACATAGCGGGCGTCGGCGCCGTCCGCCCGGGTCCAGCGGAGCAGCAGGTTGGTCTTGCCCGGGACGGTGGGTGAGGAGAGCAGGGCCGCGATCTCGGGGAGGTGGTGGTCCGCGCCGCAGCGCTGGAGTTCGCGTCGTACGGCGGGCCAGGGGTCCGTGCCCGGGAACCGCTCGGCGAGGAGGGCGGCCAGCTCGGCGAGGTGGTTGACGATCAGGCAGTACACGAGCCGTTCCCAGCCGGCCGCGCGGGTCACCCCCGGCAGCAGTTTCACTCCCTCCGCGTCCCGGAACAGTGCCTGGACGGGCGTGCCGGCGGCGTCCACGGCGACCAGGGTGTTCTGCAGGTGGGCCTCGACGACGACTCCGTGGCGGGCGAACGCCTCCAGCACCGGGGGTACCACCTGGCGGAGGTAGGCGGCCCACCAGGCCGAGGGGTCGGTCAGCCGGTCGAGCGGGTTGCCCTCGAACCCCTCCACCAGGGCGGCGGCGAGCAGCGGGGTCGCGCCGGGGACGAGGTGGTCGCGCAGTCCGTCGCGGACCAGGACGGCGAGTTCCTCGAAGGCGAAGCCGGCGGTGCGGTAG
This sequence comes from Streptomyces sp. NBC_00328, assembly GCF_036139655.1. Taxonomy (NCBI): domain Bacteria; kingdom Bacillati; phylum Actinomycetota; class Actinomycetes; order Kitasatosporales; family Streptomycetaceae; genus Streptomyces; species Streptomyces sp. NBC_00328. Next base: position 7,588,836 of record NZ_CP108013.1, on the reverse strand, counting down.
CCGCGGTCGCTCAGCCAGGCGGCGGGATGGTCCTGCGCGGCGAACGCCGCGGCGGTGGCCGCGTCGGTGGCCCGCACCTTCAGCAGGTCGTGCCGCCACAGCCGGCGGATGTCGTTGGTGATGCGGACGTCGAGGCTGAACTTGACGAACAGGTCGGCCTCGGGGGCGTAGAGGGTGCGGACCGCGGCCGTCGGCCGGAACGGGCGGGCGGTGGGTCCGAGGCGCAGGAGCCGGCCGTCCGCGAAGGCGTCCCGGATCGCCCGGCCGGCTCCGGTCAGGGTCAACTGCCAGGGGTGGGCGGGCAGCAGCCGGTATCCGGCGGGGGCCCTGCCCAGGGCGTCGAGGGCCCTCGTGTCGCCCTCCTCGACGACCGTGTCCTCCCGCACGGCGAGCAGTTCCAGCGGGAAGCGGGTGTACGCCTCGGGTGCGTAGGGCAGCCAGCCGGTGACCGGGCCGCCACCGCGGGTCTTGGGTGCCGGGTGGTACGGGTGCCCCGTGATCAGGGACTGTTCGGAACGCAGGTACGGGTCCTCGGGGGGCGTCGCCTCGGCGCGGGCGCGCAGGAGGGCGGCGACCACGTCCCGGCTGTCGGTCATCTCCGCGGGCAGCTCGGAGTTGGCCGCTCCGGTGGACCGGCGCAGTTCCTCGGCGGCGAAGGCGACCAGTTCCCGGTGGGTGAGCCGGTGCCAGGCTCCCCCGGTGTACACCTCGGGCTCGACGGGGCGCCGCGTCCCCCGCACGCGCAGCATCCGGCCATCGGCGCGGAGCCGGTGGACGCCCGGTTCCGGTGTGGGTTCCGCCAGCTCGCGAAGGAGACAATTGAGCAACGGCGCGGCGGCGTACGCGTCGGCGGCCTCCTCCATGTCGCCAGCGGTGAGCTGGGGGAACACGGTCGGCTTGAAGTCCACGCGATCCATCCGGTCCGTTCGATTCATGCGGTGCACTGGTGATCAGTATGTCCGCCGCGGCGGACGATCACGACATAGTCCCCGTACCCGAGGAGCCCGCCTGTGCCCCGTCCCTCCACGCCCGACACCGAGACCGCGTTCGCCGGGGAGCTGAGCGTCGTACGTCCCGGGCTGTCGGCGCCGTACGCAGAGGCTCTGCCCGGTGCCCGGGCGGCCGTGCTGACCCGGCTGTGGCGCGCGCTGGCGTACGAGCCGCTGCCGTGGATCGCCCGCCGTGACACGGACCGTGAGGGTCTCACGCTGAGCCTGACGGACGGCCGGCGGCTGCGCGGGCCGCGCGCCGACCCGTACGCCACCTCCGCGTACGTGACCGAAGTGCGGCTCGCCGGGCGGACGTACGACCGTCCGGAGCTGCTCGTCGACGCTCTCGGCGTACCGCACGGTCCCGCCTTCGCGGCCGAACTCGCGCACAGCGTCGCCTCCATGGCCCTGTCGCGGGCGGACCGGGCGGCGTCCTGGGGCACTCCCGAAGAGCCCGAGGCGAGCTGGGTGTGGGAACAGCGGATCGTCGACGGGCACCCGTACCACCCCAACTGCCGTGCGCGGCCCGGGTTCTCGGTGGCCGAACAGCTCGCGTACGGGCCGGAGCACCGGCCGTCGGTGGAGTTGGGCCTGGTGGCGGTGGACGGCCCTCTCGTCACGGGCGAGTGGCCGAAGTGGCTGCGGGACGGGGAGCGGGTGCTGATCCCGGTGCATCCCTGGCAGACCGCTCATGTGCTGGACGCCCCGGTCCAGGAGGGTTTCGCCGCTCACCCGTTGATGTCGCTGAGGACCCTCGCGGTGCCGGACGGGCCGCATGTGAAGACCGCGCTGAGCGCCCGGCTGACCTCGTCGGTGCGGGACATCTCGGTGTACTCGGTGGAAACGGCGGATACGGTCTCGGCGTTCATGGAGGGGATACTGGCGGTCCTGGACGTTCCGCTGCACATCACCCGTACCCTCGGCGCGGCCTCGGCCGGGTTCCCCGGTCTCGCGGCGGTGGTGCGGGAGTCACCGGACGGCTACGCGGGTACGGGCGAGAGGTGCGTGCCGGTGGCCGCCCTTCCGCTGACGTCTCTGCCCGAAAAGGCTTCCTGGCTGGCCGAGTTCACCCGTCTCGTCCTCACCACGGGGCTGCGGCTGCTGGAGTCGGGGGTGGCGCTGGAGGCGCACGGCCAGAACCTGCTGGTGATCCTCGACCGCGCGGGTTCCCCCGTCCGGCTCGTCTACCGCGACCTGGCCGACATCCGGGTGAGCCCGGCCCGGCTGGCCCGGCACGGCGTCCCGGTCCCGCGGCTGTCCGGGCGCATCGTGACGGACGACGAGACCGCCCTGCGCCGCAAGCTCTTCGGTTCCCTCGTCGGCGGCGCCCTGGGCGCGACGGCGGGTTCGACGGGCGCGCTCCGCGAGGCACTTGACAGCGTCGCCGCGGATCTCCCGCGCACCGCGGACCTTCCCGCGCTCCTCGGTGAGCCGCTCCCCGCCAAAGCGCTCACTTTGATGCGGCTCTCCCCCGAGACCCCCGGTGACCTGTGGACACGGCTTCCTCGGCCACTCGCCGGAGCCGGTATGTGATGTCGCGGGACACCTCTCGTTTTTACGAGCGGCACCTTTGATCAATAGGATCCGCCGATGATCACAAGACAACGGCTGGCGGCGGGCGTCTGCGCCCTGCTCGCCGCCCTGGCCGCCGGGATCGCCTACCCGGCCGGAGCGGTCGCCGACGAAACCACGGCGACCGCGCCCAAGGTCGAACTCCTGCTGGACGTCAGCGGTTCGATGCGGGCCCGGGACATCGACGGCGAGTCGCGGATGTCCGCGGCGAAGCAGGCGTTCAACGAAGTGCTCGACGCTACGCCGCAGGAGGTACAGCTCGGCATCCGCACCCTCGGCGCCAACTACCCCGGGGACGACCGCAAGACCGGCTGCAAGGACACGGCCCAGCTCTACCCCGTGGGGACGCTGGACCGCACCGAGGCCAAGACCGCCGTCGCGACCCTCAGTCCGACCGGCTGGACCCCGATAGGCCCCGCCCTGCTCAAGGCGGCCGACGACCTCGACGGCGGTGAGGGCACCCGTCGCATCGTGCTGATCAGCGACGGCGAGGACACCTGTCAGCCGCTCGACCCGTGCCAGGTGGCCCGCGAGATCGCCGCCAAGGGCATCGGCCTGACGATCGACACCCTGGGGCTGGTCCCCAACGTCAAGGTGAGCAAGCAGCTGAGCTGCATCGCCGAGGCCACCGGAGGCACGTACACCTCGGTGGAGCACAAGGAGCAGCTCAGCGACCGCGTCAACCAGCTGGTGGACCGCGCCGCCGATCCGGTGGTGAAGCCGGTGGCCGTGCAGGGTGCCGACTCGTGCACCGGGGCGCCCGCCGTCAAGTCGGGTCTCTACACCGACCGCGAGGAGTTCGCGCAGCACCGCTGGTACCGCGTGGAGGTCGCGCCGGGCAAGGAACTGCGTGCCTCGGTGAGCATCGCGGCCGACCGTCAGGTCAATCGCGACTACGGGGTGCTGCTGCGTGCCGTCACCGTGCACGGCCGGGAGATCGTGCGCGGCGAGTCGGCCGGGAACGGCCGCACGGACGTCGTCTCGACCGGCCTGCGCTACCCGAAGGCCGAGAGCGACGACGAGGACGCGCCCGCCGAGGTCGTGTGCCTGCAGGTGTCCAACTCCTTCTCGGCCGCGTCCGGCGTGAAGACCACGCCCGGTCTGCCGCTGGAACTGACGGTCGACGTCGTCGACGGTCCCGACCAGGCGGGTGACGTGGCCTCCTTCGGCCTCGGACGCGGCTGGTGGCTGCTCGGCGCCCTGGTGCTGACCGGCTTCATCGCGGGTCTGCTGTGGGGCTGGATCTCTCGCTGGCGGTTCTCGGTCTGGAGGACCAACTGATGCGTATCCGACGTGTACTGAGCACCGCCGCCCTCCTCGCGGGGGTCGCCGCGGCGCCCGCGCTGCTCGGCGCGGCCGCCTCCCCGGCCCTCGCCGACTCCACGCCGTCCGCGAGCCCTTCGGATGACGACTCCGCGCCCACCGAGGCCGGTACGTCCTTCCGCACGGCGACCGAGATCGAGCAGGGCGTGCAGGCCACCGCCGGCGCCTCCGCCGGTGACTACCTGTACTGGCAGTTCGCGGCGGACGCGGGGCAGCGCCCCACCGTGAAGGCGACGGTGAAGCTGCCCGAGGCGTCCAGGCGCGCCGGCACCGAGACCTGGCAGATCGACGTGTACGACGGGCTGCGGCGCCGTCAGGCCTGCCAGTACGGGGCGCAGACCCGGACGGCGGGGGCGGACGCGTCCTCCGTGGAGCTGTCCTGCACCCTGCGCACGGTGCGCGCCTGGTCGGAGACCTGGGCCAACGACCCGCTGCCGGGCACCTATTACGTCCGGCTCACCGCCACCGGTCTCGGCGCGGCCGATCTGGGTCTGCCGATGAGCGCGCAACTCCAGGTGGACTCCAAGGACATCGGCGGTTCGGCGGCGGTCGACGGCTCGCTCGCGAAGCCGTTGGTCCCGGGGATCGCCATCAAGGCGGCGGAGGATCCCGGGGAGGACGGTTCCGGCTCCAAGACGGCGGTGCTGTCCTCGCTCCGGCCCGACGGCTCGGACTGGTGGTCCGACCGCTGGGTGTGGACCGCGATCGGTGGCGTCCTCGCGGCCCTCGCCGGTATCTGGGGGTACTCGCTGACGCGGGGCCGCGGGCGCCCCTCGCGGATTCCGCCGGGCGCCTGACCCGCAGTCCGTCGACCGAGGCCCGCGCCGCTCCCTGACGGGGAGCGGCGCGGGCCTTCCTTCTGCGCTGCGGGACAGGGCGGAGCCGCGAACCGCCGGGACGCGAGCCGGGGCGGCCGCGTCACGCCCGGCGGAGCGCTTCGGCCAGGGGTCCGTCGCCCGCCACGTCGACGCTCCGCTCGCGCAGAGCGTCGAGCAGCGTCAGGGTTCCCCGGTTCATGGCCTCGCACGCGCGCGCGTCCGGAGCCAGACGGGCGTCCGGCTCCCGCGGGGCCGGCCCGTCGCCGTAGAGCGGCCCTTCCCCGGCACCGAGCCACACATGGAACAGGCCTTCGTCCAGGCGGACTTCGACCAGCCCCTCCCCCGCCCCTGCGGCGTCCAGCTGGCGCAGCAGCGGCAGCGCGAACCAGTGGGCCCGTACGGCGTCGGTGGGCCGCGGCTCGCCCAGCGCGGGCGCGCCCCACTCCCCGAGCGCCTGGAGGACGGGCAGCAGATCCCTTCCGCGGGCGGTGAGTTCGTAGACGTAGGCGGCGCCCGGAGGAGGCAGCCGCCGACGGCCGGCCAGCCCGTCGCGCTCCATGTCCTTGAGCCGGGAGGCGAGGACGTCGGTGCTGACGCCCGGCAGATCGGCGTGCAGATCGGTGTACCGGCGCGGTCCGCCGAGCAGTTCGCGGACGATCAGGAGGGTCCACCGGTCCCCGACCGCGTCGAGGGCACGGGCGGCGGAACAGTACTGGTCGTAGCTTCGGCGCACTGGCATGTGAGGCAGTCTAGCTATCTTGTTGGACTTTCCAAGCTCATACTTGGTAAAACCAAGCAACACCACAACCGGAGGGCGCAGCGCATGGAGTTCCGGCAGTCGAGCAAGCTCAGCGAGGTCTGTTACGAGATCCGCGGCCCGGTGATCGAGCACGCCGACGCACTGGAGGCGGCGGGCCACAGCGTGCTGCGGCTGAACACCGGCAATCCCGCCCTCTTCGGTTTCGAGGCGCCGGAGGAGATCCTCCAGGACATGATCCGGATGCTGCCCCGGGCGCACGGCTACACCGACTCGCGCGGCATCCTGTCCGCCCGCCGAGCCGTCGCCCAGCGCTACCAGGACCGGGGCCTGGACGTCGGCGTGGACGACGTCTTCCTCGGCAACGGCGTATCGGAACTGATCTCCATGGCCGTGCAGGCCCTGATCGAGGACGGCGACGAAGTCCTCGTCCCCGCCCCGGACTACCCGCTGTGGACCGCGGTCACAACACTCGCCGGCGGCAAGGCCGTTCACTATCTCTGCGACGAACAGTCCGACTGGTACCCGGACCTGGACGACATGGCGGCGAAGATCACCGACCGGACCCGCGCGGTCGTCATCATCAACCCCAACAACCCGACGGGCGCGGTCTATCCGAAGGAGATCGTCGAGGGCATCCTCGATCTCGCGCGACGCCACGGCCTGATGGTCCTCGCCGACGAGGTCTACGACCAGATCCTGTACGACGACGCCGTGCACCAGTCGGCCGCGGCCCTCGCCCCCGACCTGGTGATCCTCACCTTCTGCGGCCTCTCGAAGACCTACCGCGTCGCCGGATTCCGTTCCGGCTGGCTGGTCGTCACGGGTCCCAAGCAGCACGCGCGCAGCTATCTGGAGGGGCTGACGATGCTGGCCTCGATGCGGCTGTGCGCCAACGCCCCGGCGCAGTACGCCATCCAGGCCGCGCTCGGCGGCCGCCAGTCGATCCACGAGCTGACCGCACCGGGCGGCCGGCTCCGCGAGCAGCGCGACCTCGCCTGGGAGAAGCTCAACGAGATCCCCGGCATCTCGTGCGTCAAACCGAAGGGCGCGCTGTACGCGTTCCCGCGCATCGACCCCGCCGTGTATCCGATCCACGACGACGAGAAGTTCGTCCTCGACCTGCTGCTGCGCGAGAAGATCCAGGTCGTGCAGGGCACCGGCTTCAACTGGTCGCGGCCCGACCACTTCCGCATCCTCACCCTCCCGCACGCCGACGTCCTGGACGCGGCGATCAGCCGGATCGGGCGGTTCCTGAGCGGCTACCGGCAGGAGAAGGGCTGAGGTGCCGGGTGGGCCGACCGGAGGATCCGTGCTGCGGTCCGGCCCGCCCGGTGTCACCGTACGAGGGACAGCAGCTGACGCAGGGACGGAAGGGCACGGCGATGGGTGACCTGCTCCTCGTACGGCACGGTGAGACCGAATGGTCGATGTCCGGGCGGCACACGGGGTCGACCGATGTCCCGCTGACCGACAACGGCCGCGAACAGGCGCGGCGGCTCCGTCCGCTGATCGCCCGGCACCACATCGCGGCCGCGTTCGTCAGCCCGATGCGCCGGGCGCGGGAGACGGCCGAGCTGGCCGGGATCGGCCACGCGCGCGTCGACGCGGACCTGCGCGAGTGGGACTACGGCGGGTACGAGGGGGTCACGACCGTCGAGATCCACCGGGAGCGGCCCGACTGGTTCCTGTTCACCGACGGTGTCTCCCCCGGGCCGCCCGAACACCCGGGGGAGAACGCGGACGAGGTCGGGGCGCGCGCCGAGCGGGTGCTGGCCCGGATCGACGCGGCGCTCTCCGAGTCGGAGGGCAGCGTGGTCGTCGTCTCGCACGGCCACTTCCTGCGGGTGCTGACCGCGCGGCGGCTCGGTCTGAGCGCCCGGTCCGGCGCCCTCTTCCAGCTCGCCACCGGGACGATGAGCCGGCTCAGCACGGAGCACCGCCGGCATGTCGTGGCCGGCTGGAATGTCAGACCCGACGCGTACTGTTCCCATGACTTCCTCTCCTCGGCGGGAGAGGGAGCGGAGGAACACTGAGCCGCGGCCGGGCCGGAGCGCCGTGGCACCACCGGGTGGATGGAGGGAGCGCGCCGTGACACGACCGCCGACCGCCGCGCAGCGGCACGTCATCGAGGCAGCCGACCCCGTCACCGGGCGCCTGAAGGGCACCGAGGCCCAGCTCGCCGCCCTGGTGAAGCGCGGGCTCGCCTTCCGCCATCCCCGCCCCCCGCGCGACCACTTCCTGACCCCGGCCGGGCACCGGCTGCGCGAGACGCCCGGTGCTTCGGACGACGCCGGCGCTCCGGAGCCGTCCGCTCCGGCGGCGTCGGGGGTGTTCGCGGCGCGGATCGGCGGCGAGGAGGGACCCGAGGCGGGTCCCGCGCGGCTGAGAGAGGTGCGCGGCGCCTGGCAGGGGCTCCTGGAACTGCGCCGGATGACCCGTCCGGACGGCGCGACCGACCTTCCGTGCGCCTGGGAGCGTACGCATCTGGTGCAGGCCGCGGCGCTCGCGCTGGAGGCGGCCGGGCACCGGCCCGCCGGAGCGGAGGGCGGGGGCTACCGGGTACGGCCGACACCTCAGCCGGAGGCCGTCGCCGTGCACGAGCCGGACCCCGGGGCGCTGCGGGCCTGCGCGGCTGCCCTGGAGAAGGCGGGCTGGCAGGCCGGTGAGCACACGGAGCCGCGCACGGGCTCCCGGTACGTCCTGGCCTCACCCCGGCGGGTGTGAGACGCGCCGGGGGCACCGTTCAAGCCGTTGACACCGTCAGAGTCATCGCGGTCGTCACAGTCGTCGTAGTGATCGCAGTGATCGAGAGGACAGTCGTGGCAGAACCGTTTTCCGTCCCCGTGACCGTTCGCGGGTACGAGACCGATGTGCAGGGGCATCTCAACCAGAGCGTGTATCTCCAGTACGCCGAGCACGCCCGGTGGTCGCTGCTGCACGCGTCCGGGATCGGTCAGGCCGATCTGGCGGCCCGCGGGGTGGGCCCTGTCGTGCTGGAGACGACCATCCGCTACCGGCGTGAACTGCTCGCGGGCGACGACGTCGAGGTCACGTGCGCCTTCCTCTGGGGTACGGGCAAGAGCTTCCGCGTGGAGCAGACCATCATCAAGGCGGACGGCACGGTGGCCGCCGAGATCACGGCGGTCGGCGGTCTGATGGACCTCACGGAGCGCAGACTGCTGCCCGACGCCCGGAAGCACTTCGCGTCGATGGCCACCGACCCGGCCTTCTACGAGAACTGAGACCCCGCGCCTCTCTCCGGGCCCGGCCCGCGAGCACGGCGGCTCTCCGGTGACCCGACCGGCCTGAACCGACCGGGCTGAACCGGCCGGCCGGACCTAGGCGTCGAGCAACTCCGGCCGGTGTTCGGCGTCGTAGGCCGCGCGGGACTCGGCGATGGTGAGGCGGTTCCGCTCGGCCCAGTCGGTCAGGGAGAGCAGTGTGGCGTGCAACTCCCGTGCCACCGGAGTCAGTTCGTACTCCACCTTCGGCGGCACCGTGGGATGCACGGTGCGGGTGACGAGGCCGTCGCGTTCGAGATTGCGCAGGGTCAGCGTCAGCATCCGGCGGCTGATCCCCTCGATGCTGCGCTCCAGTTCCGTGAAGCGGATCGGACCGTGCGCGGCGGCCACGATGATCAGCACGCTCCATTTTCCCGCGACCCTGTCAAGAACCTCGCGGACCGGGCACGCCTGCGCGAGCACTGCCTGCGAGGTAACACCGGTGTTCCCCTGGGACATCGAAGTGCCTCCTTACGCCGGTCTCCATGGTCACTGACGATGTACCCCGTTACAAGTCGTGCACCAAGGGAGAACGTCCATGGGTCCGACACCGTCCATGGAGAACACGGAGGTCACCGTCATGCTGCCCCGGACCGGACCGGCGAACCCGTCGGCACCCCGAACACCTTCCCGGTGGGCCGCGCTCGCCGTCCTGTGCGCGGGCACGCTGATGACGATCCTGGACGGGAACATCGTCACCGTGGCCATGCCCGCGGTCCAGGGGGACCTCGGCTTCTCCGCGCCCGGGCTCGCCTGGGTCGTGAACGCCTATCTGATCCCGTTCGGCGGACTGCTGCTGCTCGCGGGGAGGCTCGGCGACCTGGTGGGCCGCAGGCGGATGTTCACGGCCGGCCTCGCGGTGTTCACGGCGGCGTCCGTGCTGTGCGGGGTCGCCGACGGGCAGGGCACGCTGATCGCCGCCCGCGCCCTCCAGGGCGTCGGCGGGGCGATGACCTCGGCCGTCGTCCTGGGCATGCTGGTGGCGCTCTTCCCCGAGCCCCGCGAACAGGGCCGCGCCATCGCGGTGTTCAGCGCGGTCGGTGCCGCGGGCGGGGCGCTCGGCACCTTCCTCGGCGGTGCGCTGACGCAGTCCCTCGGCTGGCACTGGATCTTTCTGATCAACCTGCCGATCGGCGTGTCGGCCTGGGTCGCCGCGCTCCGGATCCTCATCCCCGACAAGGGGTCCGGCCTCGGCCGGGGCGCCGACTTCCCCGGCGCCGCCCTGGTCACCGGCGCTCTGATGCTGACCGTGTACACGATCGTCGGCGCCGGCGAGCGGGGCCTCGGCGGCACCCTCGCCCTCGGCGCGCTCGCCCTCGCCCTCTTCGCCGGGTTCACCGTCCGTCAGGCGCGGGCGGCCCGCCCCCTGCTGCGGCTGCGCCTGCTGCGCTCCCGGACCCTGGCGAGCGCGAACGGCGTGCAGATCCTGATGATCGCCGGGATGTACGGCTTCCAGTACATCGGCGCCCTCTACCTCCAACGGGTGCTCGGCTACGGTGAGTTGCTCACCGGCACGGCGTTCCTGCCCGCGCCGGTGGTCATCGGCGCGCTGATGCTGAGTCTGTCGGCGCGCACGGTCGCCCGCTTCGGCCCGTACCGCGTCCTGCTCGCCGGACTCGCCCTCATCACGGCCGGTCTGGCCCTGCTGGGCCGCCTCCCGACCGAGGGGGTGTACCTCACCGACGTGCTGCCCGCGCTCCTCCTGCTCTCCGCGGGGTTCGCGGCCGCGATGCCCGCGGTGACGGGACTCGCGATGTCGGGCGCCCGCGCCGAGGACGCGGGCCTGGCCTCCGGACTCTTCAACACCACACAGGTGGTGGGGGGTTCACTGGGTCTCGCCGTGCTGACGACACTGGCGGCGGGCCGCACCGAGCGCCTGACCGGTGCGGGCGAGGACGCCGTGGCGGCGACGGCGGACGGCTACCGGCTGGCGTTCACCGTGGCCACGGCTGTCGCGGCCACGGCCCTGGTCCTCGCCGCCGCTCTGCTGCGGCCCCGGCGAGACGCCTCGGCCTTCCCGCGGACGGCGGAGGCCGAACCGGCGCGGAGCCCGAAGCCGCGGACCGGGGCCGTCACGGAGGAGACCCCGGCGGAGACCCCGGAGCCAGGCACTCAGGCCACCGAGGACGAGCCACCCATGGGTCGGGGGGCCGCGCCTGCCGCGCGCTAGCCGGCCCGCCGCCAACCCGGCCCGCCCGACGCCAACGCGATCTGGCCCCGCCACCAACCCGGCCCAACCCCGGCACCAACCCAATCCGCCCCCGGCACCGCCCCGATCCCGGCTCCTCCCCGGCCCCGGCGCCAGCCCCATCCGGCCCGCCGTCTCCCGCCCCGACCCCCGCTGTCGAACCCGCGAAGCGTCAACTCCCTTTCCCCCGACGGGTGTACGCCGCCCTCGAACTCTGGTAGGAAACTTTCCTAACAGTACGCGGCAACATCACTCCCCCAACGGAGGTACCGTGCGCACCCCCCACACAGGCACTTCGCGTCGCACCCTGCTCACCCTGATAGGCGCCTCATTGGTGGCGGCCCCGCTCCTGACCGGGCAGTCCGCGACGGCCGCCGCGGCCGGTCTGGACGACCCGGCGAAGAAGGAGATCGCCATGAAGCTGGTCTCCAGCGCGGAGAACTCCTCGCTGGACTGGAAGGCGCAGTACAAGTACATCGAGGACATCGGCGACGGGCGCGGCTACACCGCCGGGATCATCGGCTTCTGCTCCGGCACCCACGACATGCTCGACCTCGTCGAGCTGTACACCCGGCGCAAGCCCGGCAACGTGCTGGCCAAGTACCTGCCCGCACTGCGCGAGGTCGACGGCAGCGACTCCCACGAGGGGCTCGACCCCGGGTTCCCGGCGGACTGGCGCCGGGCCGCCCAGGACTCGGCGTTCCAGCAGGCCCAGAACGACGAGCGCGACCGCGTCTACTTCAACCCGGCCGTCGGGCAGGGCAAGGCCGACGGGATCGGCGCCCTCGGCCAGTTCACGTACTACGACGCCATCGTGATGCACGGCGACGGCGACGACGGCACCAGCTTCGGCAGCATCCGGCGGCGCGCGCTCGCGAAGGCCAAACCACCGGCCCAGGGCGGCGACGAGGTGACGTACCTGAACGCCTTCCTCGACGCGCGGGTGTGGGCCATGAAGCAGGAGGAGGCGCACTCCGACACCAGTCGGGTCGACACCGCGCAACGCGTGTTCCTGCGCAACCGGAACCTGAACCTGAACACACCGCTGGACTGGAAGGTCTACGGCGACAGCTACCACATCGGCTGACCGACGCGGCACGGGCGAAGGGGCGCGGCACCCGGCAGGTGTCGCGCCCTCCTTCAAGTCCCCTCACGTCACTGTGCGTCGGTGTCCGCGCGGCGGAGACCGTTCCGGGGCGCGCACGTCCGCGCGCGCCCCGGAGGCGGCCGCCGTGGACCCCGCTCGGGTCCACGGCCACCGGCCGAGGGCCGTCCCCCTCGGCCGGAGTTCTGCGCCGGTCAGGCCTGTCCGGCGATCCGCGCGAGGCGCCGCGCCTCGTCCCGTGTGGAACGGGCGACGGCGTCCTCGTCGACGTGCAGCAGGTGGCCGTCCTCGACGACCGGGCGGCCGTTCACGAGCGAGAGGGTGACCGGGGCGGCGGCGCCGAGGACGAGCGCCGTCACCGGGTCGGCGATCGAGGCGTGCGCCAGCGTGTCGAGTCTCCACAGCACGAGGTCGGCGAGCTTGCCGGCCTCCAGGGAGCCGATCTGGCTTGCCCGGCCCAGGACTTGGGCCCCTCCGTAGGTGCCGAGGCGCAGTGCCTGACGGGCGTTCAGGGCTGCCTCGCGGTGGGCACCGAGCCGGTTGATGAGCAGGGCGTTGCGCAGCTCGGTGTGGAGTTCGCCCGACTCGTTGGACGCGGTGCCGTCGACACCGAGGCCGACCGGGACGCCGGCCGCCAGCATGTCGGGGACCCGGGCGATGCCCGCGGCCAGGCGGGCGTTGGAGGAGGGGCAGTGGGCCACGCCCGTCTTCGTACGGGCGAAGGCGGCGATGTCGGAGTCGTTCATGTGGACGCAGTGCGCCATCCACACGTCCTCGCCGAGCCAGCCGGTCGACTCGAAGTAGTCGGTCGGGCCCATGCCGAACAGTTCCTTGCAGAACTGCTCCTCCTCCACGGTCTCCGAACCGTGCGTGTGCAGCCGTACCCCCTTGCGGCGGGCCAACTCGGCGCCCTGCCTCATGAGTTCGGTGGAGACGGAGAAGGGCGAGCAGGGCGCGACGGCGATCTGGGTCATGCTGTCGAAGGAGGCGTCGTGGTGCTCGTCGACGGTCGCCTCGGTGGCGGCCAGCGCCCCTTCGAGGGTCTCGACGGCGAAGTCCGGCGGCAGTCCGCCGTCCTTCTCGCTGCGGTCCATGGAGCCGCGGGCGAGGGTGAAGCGGACGCCGGTCTCGCGGGCGGCCCGGATGACGGCGCCGGACAGGTCGCCGGAGCCCTTGGGGAAGACGTAGTGGTGGTCCATGGCGGTGGTGACGCCGCCGCGGGCCATCATGGCGAGGGAGCCCTGGGCGGCCGCGTGGACCATGGGCTCGTCGATGCGGGCCCAGGTCGGGTAGAGCGCGACGAGCCAGTCGAAGAGGTTGTGGTCCGTGGCGAGGCCGCGGGTGATCCACTGATAGAAGTGGTGATGGGTGTTGACCAGGCCGGGGGTGGCCAGATGGCCGGTGCCGTCGACACGGCGGACCACGTTCTCCAGGTTCCCGGGGGCCTTTCCGGAGCCCACCGACTCGATCGTGTTGCCGGCGACGACGATGTGCCCCGAGGCGTACTCGGTGTCGCCCGCGTCCACGGTCGCGATGGCGCAGTTCTCGATGACGATGCGCTGGACTGCCACTGCGGTTCCTCGTTCTTCCCGTCGGCGGACGGACCCGGGGGCCGAGCGGGGTGACGACCGGGTCCGTGGTGCTGTGGTTGCGCAGATGCCCCCGCTCTCCCCTGGGATGTGACGCCGGCGCCCGCGTCGAGGGGTACAGCGGCAGTACCGCGGGGGCGGTCCGGGTGGACCGCCGGGTGCGGTCCTACAGATTGGTGAGGTCCACCGGGATACGCGGCTCGCGGCCGTCGCGCAGGACGGTGGCCTCGATGAGCCCGTACGGACGGTCGGCCGCGAGGTAGACGGCTCCGTCAGGGCTATCGTTCTCGAGGCCGAACGGCGTCAGGTCGACCAGGAAGTGGTGCTTGTTCGGGAGCGAGAAGCGGACCTCGTCGATCTCGTCCCGGTGGTCGATGATCCGCGCGCCCATCTCGTACAGGGTCTGCTGGAGCGAGAGGGAGTAGGTGTCCGCGAAGGCCTGGAGCATGTGCTTCCTGACCTCGTCGTAGGACTTGTCCCAGTCGGGCATCCGCTGCTCGTCGCCGCTCCAGCCGAAGCGCCAGCGGCTGGAGACCTGGGTGGCCAGGATGCGGTCGTGGGCTTCCTGGAGCGTCGTGTACCTGTCCTTGACGTAGCCCCAGAACTCGGAGTTCGTCGAGTTCATCACGACGAGGTCCTTCAGGCCCGAGACGACCTCCCACGCCTCGCCGTCGTAGGTGATCTGGGTGACGCGTGTCTCCTGGCCCTTGCGGACGAAGGAGTGCCGGGCCTCGTCCGCGCCGGGGGCCCGGGACGCGGCGTCCGGGGCCTCGATGCGCTCCCAGGCGTACTCCTCGATCCGGACGCGCGCCCGCTGGATCGGTTCCTGGCTGGTCACGAAGTGCCGGGCGAGATGGATGCCGAACTGCTCGGCGGACTCGATGCCGTGCTCCTTGGCGAAGGCGTACACCGTGTTCTTGGTGGTGTCCGTCGGCAGGACGTTCGCGTTGGAGCCGGAGAGGTGGACCTCGTCCATGTCGCCGCTCAGCGCGACGGACACGTTCAGGTCCTTGATGTGGTGCGTGGCGCCGTCGCGGGTGATCCTGACGACGCGGTTCTCGGCCTTGCCGTACTGGTTCTGTCCCAGAAGCACCGGGCGGCCCTGGCGGGAAGGTTCGGTCATGTCTGCTAGCTCCCTCGGTAAACGGAGTAGCCGAACGGGTTGAGCAGCAGCGGTACGTGGTAGTGCTCGCCCGGCCTGACGGCGAAGGTGATGGTCACCTCGGGGAAGAACGTCTCGCTGTCCCGATTCGCGGGGGCGTCCTGCTGCGCATCGGCTCGCTGTGTCGTTGTCGCCGGATCCTGCTCGAAGTACCGCTCGACCTCGAAGTCGAGCCGTACATGGGTCGTGCCTTCCGGCAGCGCCGGAAGGTCCTTGCACCGGCCGTCCGCGTCGGTCGCGGAACCCCCGAGCGCCCGCCAGTCGCCCTCGCGCCCCGCCCGGGCGGCGAGCCGGACCGCGACGCCCCGCGCGGGGCGGCCCACACTGGTGTCCAGGATGTGGGTGGACACGGAGGCCGTGGTGTCGGTGCTCATGCCTCTTCTTCCTGTACGGGGTCCCTCACGAGACGGCCGAGCCGGATGCGGTTGATCTTTCCCAGTTCGACGCGGACGATCTCACGCTCCCGCCCGGCCGGGTTGCCGGTCCGTTCCTTGAGCGCGTCGCGCATCTGCTCCCCGGTCCGGCCGGTGGCGCAGACGAGGAAGACGTGGCCGAACTTCTCCTGGTAGGCCAGGTTCAGTTCGAGCATCTCCTCCTTGAGCTCCGCGGAGGCTCCGGCCATCCCGCGCTGCTCACGGGAGGAGGCCGGGTCGCCGGGCTTCGGCCGTCCGATGGGCGGGTGCCCCGCCATCGCCTCTGTCAGGTCGGCGATGGTGAGGCCCGCGGTGGCCGCGTCGCTCTCGGCGTACAAGTCCTCGGCGGTGGTGTAGGGACGGGCGGAGAGCAGCCGTTCGGCCCATGCCCGGGAGGCGCACACCTCGTGGAGGACGGCGAAGGCCGCGGACTCCTCAAGGGTGTTGAAGCGGGCGAGGCCGCCGGATGCCGTACTCGACTCCATGGGAAGCCTCCGTGGCCGTGTGCTGGACGGGCTGCGGACAGCTAACGCCCTCGGGCGAACCAACGTCAACACTTTGTTGAAAACTTCGCGTTACGGGAGGTGACGAAAGCCGCCGCCCGGTCGTCCGGACGGCGGCGAGGTGGCGGCCGGTGACACCTGCCGCCCCGAGTCGTGTTCGCGCCGGTCAGACGCCCTTTTCGCGATTCAGGTAGTTGTATACGGTGAACCGGCTCACGCCGAGCGCGCTCGCCACGGTCTCCACACCGTGCCGCACGGAGAAGGCCCCGCGGGCTTCCAGTATGCGCACGATCTCCTGCTTGGCCTTGCGGTCGAGCTCCGCGAGCGGCTTGCCCCGCTTGCGCTCCAGTGCGGCCAGGATGTGGTCGAGCGAGTCGGCGAGCTGCGGCAGGCGCACGGCGACGACGTCCGCGCCCTCCCAGGACAGCACGACGTCGTCGACGCCGGCCAGCTCGGGCGCCAGCATCTCGCCACCCATGGCGTCGACCAGCGGTTTGACCGCCGCGACGAAGGGGTCGTCCCCGATTCCGGTCACTTATCGCCCTCCCCCGTCGCCCCGATGACGTTCACCTGGAGCGAGACCCGGGTGGCGCCCGCGTCCAGGACCTGGCGCAGCAGCGCCTCGACGGCGGTGAGCACGGCGTCCGCCCCGCCCTCCGCCGTGTTGCCGAACGGCCCGACGTCCACGGCGTCCAGCTCGGCCGTCTCGATGACCTCACGGGCGACCAGGGCGTGCCGGGGCGCCTCGTCGAGATCGAAGGGCTCGGTCGTGAACTCCACTCTCAATCGCACGGGCTCAACCTACTGCGCGCCGCGGACACCCCGGCAAGCCCCTTGCGGCGGGAGCGGGTCATGGCCACGGCTTTCCGCCGGGCCCCCCTTGACAACCCTCGCGACCCGACGGCAATCTTCCATTGAGCAGAAACAAGTTTCCGCAATACGGAATCTCAATGACTCGCGATGCGGAAGCACTGCGGAAGAACCCTCGACATCCGGCCGGACCGACACCACGGCCGCCGATACGGAAGGGAGCGCCGACCCCATGGGATTCGCGGACCAGCGCTTCAACGTCAATCTGTCGATCCTCTTCACGGAACTCCCGCTCCTGGAGCGCCCCGCGGCCGCCGCGGCGGCCGGCTTCACCGCGGTCGAGCTGTGGTGGCCCTGGGTCGGCTCCCCCACCCCCGAGCGGTCCGAGCTCGACGCTCTGAAAACGGCGATCGAGGCCGCCGGTGTCCGGCTGACAGGGCTGAACTTCTACGCCGGACGGCTGCCCGGTCCGGACCGGGGCGCCCTCTCCCTCCCCGGGGAGGAGTCCGCGAGGTTCCGGGCCAACATCGACGTGGCCGCCGACTTCGCCGGGTCGCTGGGCTGCACGGCGCTCAACGCCCTGTACGGCAACCGCGTCGACGGCGTGGACCCGGACGAGCAGGACGCGCTCGCGCTGGAGAACCTGGTCCTCGCGGCCCGGGCCGCCGACCGGATCGGCGCGATCCTGCTCGTCGAGACCCTCAACGAGCGGGAGTCGCCGGACTATCCGCTGGTGAGCGCCGCGGCGGGCATCGCCGTCGTCGACAAGGTCAACGCGGCGACCGGCCTCGGCAACACCAGGTTCCTCATGGACCTCTACCACCTCGCCATGAACGGCGAGGACCTGCCGCGGGTGATCGCCGCCTACGCCGACCGGACCGGGCATGTGCAGATCGCCGACAGCCCCGGGCGCGGCGCACCGGGGACCGGCACGCTCCCCCTCGAAGAGCTCCTCGACCAGCTCGCCGAGGCCGGGTACGCCGGCTGGGTCGGCCTGGAGTACAAGCCGGGCGACCGGCCGAGCGCGCAGGCCTTCGACTGGCTGCCCGCCGTGGCCCGGGCCGCCCGCTGAGCGGCACTCCGATGAAGCAGCAGAGACCTCAGAGAGGCACCCTCATGAGCGACAACCTCCCCAAGGTGGCATGGATCGGGCTCGGCATCATGGGCTCGCCCATGTCGGAGAACCTGATCAAGGCCGGGTACGACGTCACCGGTTACACGCTGGAGCGGGACAAGCTGGAGCGCCTGGCCGCCGCGGGCGGCACCGCCGCCGGTTCGATCGCCGAGGCCGTGCG
Organism: Streptomyces sp. NBC_00328; assembly: GCF_036139655.1. Classification (NCBI taxonomy): domain Bacteria; kingdom Bacillati; phylum Actinomycetota; class Actinomycetes; order Kitasatosporales; family Streptomycetaceae; genus Streptomyces; species Streptomyces sp. NBC_00328. The sequence goes on along the minus strand of NZ_CP108013.1, from coordinate 7,571,028 downwards.
GGACGCCGACGTGGTGATCACGATGGTGCCCGCCTCCCCGCAGGTCGAGGCCATCGCGTACGGTCCCGACGGCATCCTGGAGAACGTGCGGCCCGGCACGCTGCTGATCGACATGTCCTCGATCACCCCGGGGACCTCGGTGGACCTCGCGAAGGCCGGCGCCGCCAAGGGCGTCCGTGTCCTGGACGCCCCGGTGTCCGGCGGCGAGGCCGGGGCGGTCGAGGCCGTGCTGTCGATCATGGTCGGCGGCGAACAGGGCGCCTTCGACGAGGCGGAGCCCCTCTTCGAGGCGCTCGGACGGACCATCGTGCTGTGCGGTCCACACGGCTCGGGCCAGACCGTGAAGGCGGCCAACCAGCTGATCGTCGCCGTGAACATCCAGGCGTGCGCCGAGGCCGTGGTCTTCCTGGAGCGTTCCGGCGTGGACCTGAGGGCGGCGCTCGACGTCCTCGGCGGCGGCCTCGCGGGCTCCACCGTGCTGGCCCGCAAGAAGGACAACTTCCTGAACCGCGACTTCAAGCCCGGCTTCCGCATCGACCTGCACCACAAGGACATGGGCATCGTCACCGACGCCGCCCGTACCGTGGGCGCCGCGCTGCCCGTGGGAACCGTGGTCGCCCAACTCGTCGCCGGCCTGCGCGCGCAGGGCGACGGCGGCCTGGACCACTCCGCGCTGCTGCGCGCTGTCGAACGCCTCTCCGGCGCCCGGGTCTGAGCGGACACCTCGAACTTCCGGGCCGCGGCGGCGCCGACATCTGTCCTGTCGCGCCCAGGCGCCGCCGCGGCCCGGATCCGCGTTCGGAGGGATGAGCTCCCGGACCGCGTCACGAACGGCCCGGATGAGGGGTGGCCGCTTCGGGCACGGTGCGGGCAGGGTGAGGACCGCGGCGGCGTGCGCGCCAGTGCGGTGGTGAAGGATCCGGTTCCCCTTCTCGACCTGAGGGAAGGGTGACGCCGGTCCGTCGCGGCCGCCGCGGTCCCAGCCGCACCTCGGCTCCGGCCGGAGATCGGATCCGGCCACAGCATGGCTTCGGCCAGGCCCCACAGACCCCGTCCGGCGGCGCGAACGTACTGTCGCGCCCAGCCTCGCGCCGTCGGACGGCACCAGCCCCGCGGCCCACCGGGGACCCGGCGCCGGCGCCGGCTCCGGGTGCGGATCGCGGCGGCGGCCAGCAGCCTTGGACCATGGAGGCTGACGGTATGGAATTCCCCAGGATCGTGGTGCACACACCGGCACTGGACGGGTCGCGGCGGGTCACCGAGGGCGACCGGGTGCTCGGCATCGCGTACCACCTCGACGACGTGGTCGAGATCCTGCGCCAGGCGGACGTCGACCTCGACGCGATCGAGGTCGAGGAGAGCGACATCATCGAGTGGCAGGGCGGCGGCCCGGACGACTGGCCCGGCCTCTCTGAGCACACATAACACACGGAACGCGCAGGGCACACAGGTCGCGCGGAGGAATGAGGGCCGCACGTCGTGGGCGCCGAACCACGCGTCGCGGACCCTGACCGGCGCGGTGAAACGGGCGCCGGACGGGCTCCGTCCGTACGCAAGCGGGCGTAGGACGCCTACGGAACCCTCAAATCAACCTCTGAACACTGCCCAGAGGCTTCACCTGCCGCCGGATAAGGCACATCCTCGGCACACGGGGCCCGCCGGCACGGGGGCGGCGGGTCCCGAACGGGGGCACGGGGGTAGCACCATGAGCGGGAGCGCGGCGGTCGGGCCAAGGCCTCGGACCGTCGCGCTGCTGCGTGTCCGAGGGCCGCGGCGGGCGGCAGGAGCGCGGACTGCCCTGGGGCTCCGCCGGGAACGGTTCCGGCTTCAGCGGCTGCGAGGGCGGCTGGGGGGCTTGAGGCGGCGCGCGGTGACCGCCCGCGGATTCTCCAGGAACGGCAGGACATGCCGCAGGAAGAGATCCGGGCGCTCGTTGTACGGCTCGTGGGCCGTGGGCAGCAGGACGCTCAACGTCCTCGCGGGAAGCGCGCGTTGGGCGCGGCGGCCGTCGAGGAACGCGGGGACGACAGGGTCGCGGATCCCCCACAGGAGCAGGATCGGCAGGTCGAGGGCGGCGGGGTCCGCGAGGCCGAAGTCCGGGCCGGCGAGGCCGCGCCAGAGCGCGCAGTGCACCGCCAGTCGCCGCTCGTCGCGCGGCAGCCGGCGCACTCGGGCGTACGTCTCCCGCGCGCTCGGGGTGCCCAGCCGGCCCAGATAGGCGCGGGCCAGCGGGACGACGAGCCGGCGGGCACGGGCGGGGCGGCCCATCACCTCGCGACAGAACCAGCGGGTGAGCGCGCTGTGCCGGGTGAAGCCCGCCGGGTCGACCAGGATCAGCGCGGTGACCGACGCGGCACGGGGGCCCTCGGCCAGACGGCAGGCGACATAGCCGCCGACGCTGTTGCCGAGCACGACGACCTCCCGCACGCCCTGCTCCTCGCGGAGCGCGTCGATCACCCGCTCCGCGACCTCCACCAGGCCTTCGGGGGTGACCCGCCCGGGTTCCGGGGCGGTCGAGGCGCCGTACCCGGGCCAGTCCACGACGAACGTGCGGTACCGGTCGGCTAGGGCGGGCAGCACGGCGTCGAAGTCGCGGCCGTCCCCGGGGTTGGCGTGCAGGAGCAGCAGCGCGGGGGCGCCGGACGGGGCCGGGGCCCCCTCCGGCCGGGAGCCGGGGAGGGGATCGAGCCGGCGTACGGCTATGTCGCCGAGGTGGGTGGGGACGGTCATCCGCATGGGGCGAGCATGCCGGACCCGCCCGCTCCTGGGAACAACGCGCCTGGGCGGCCCGCCACTTGGGACGGGCCGCACCGGTCGGGAGGGGCCGCGCCGGTCGGGGCGGCCGCACCACTCGGGACCGACCGCACCGCTCCCCCGGGCGGGTCGTCCGGCCTGGGACGGGTTGTCCGGCGGGACGGGCCGCACCGCTCCTCCGGACGGATCGTCCGGCCTGCGACGGGCCGGGCGGCAGCGGGCGGGACGGGCAGTCCGGCCCGTGAGCGAACGTCCGCGTCAGACCTTCAGTGTCCTGATCGCGGTGGGCGCGTGGCCCGGCTCGGTCGCGATCTCCTCGAACTCCACGACGTTTCCGATGTCGTTGGTCCTGCTCATGGCGATGTTGGTGACGCGTTCCAGGATCGCCTCGACGACGACGGGGACCTGGAACTCGGCGGCGAGCTTCTTGGCCCGTTCGAAGGCGGCGCCGAGTTCGCCCGGGTCGGTGACCCGGATCGCCTTGCAGCCGAGGCCCTCGACGACCTTGACGTGGTCGACGCCGTAGACGCCGAGCTCCGGGGAGTTGATGTTCTCGAACTCCAGGTTGACCTGGAAGTCGATGTCCAGACCGAGCTGCGCCTGCCGGATCAGGCCCAAGTAGGCGTTGTTCACCAGGACATGGACGTACGGGATCCGGTGCTGGGCGCCGACGGCCAGTTCCTCGATCATGAACTGGAAGTCGTAGTCGCCGGAGAGGGCGACGACCTGCGCGTCGGGGTCGGCCTTGGCCACGCCGAGCGCGGCCGGGATCGTCCAGCCGAGCGGGCCCGCCTGACCGCAGTTGATCCAGTGGCGCGGCCGGTAGACGTGCAGCATCTGGGCGCCGGCGATCTGCGAGAGGCCGATGGTGGTGACGTACCGCGTCTCCGGGCCGAAGGCCTTGTTCATCTCCTCGTAGACGCGCTGCGGCTTGATCGGGATGTCGTCGAAGTGCGTCCGGCGCTGGAGAGTGGCCCGCTTCTCCTGCGCGGCGGCGGCCCACGCCGAGCGGTCGGGCAGCCGGCCGGCCGCCTTCGACTCCCGTGCCACCTCGACGAAGAGCTCCAGGGCGGCCCTGGCGTCGGAGGCGATGCCGAAGTCCGGGGCGAAGATCCGCCCGAGCTGGGTGGGCTCGATGTCGACGTGCACGAACTTCCGTCCGGCCGTGTAGACATCCAGGTCGCCGGTGTGACGGTTGGCCCAGCGGTTGCCGACGCCGAGGACGAAGTCGGACTCCAGGAAGGTCGCGTTGCCGTAGCGGTGCGAGGTCTGGAGGCCCACCATGCCCGCGTTGAGCTCGTGGTCGTCGGGCAGCACGCCCCAGCCCATGAGCGTCGGGACGACCGGAATGCCCGTCAACTCGGCGAATTCGACGAGCAGTTCGGCGGCGTCGGCGTTGATGACCCCGCCGCCGGCCACGATCAGCGGGCGCTCGGAGGCGTTCAGCATCCCGATCGCCTTCTCGATCTGGGCGCGGGTCGCGGCGGGCTTGTACGCCCGGAGCGGCTCGTACGTCCCGGGGTCGAACTCGATCTCGGCGAGCTGGACGTCGATGGGCAGGTCGATCAGGACGGGCCCGGGGCGCCCGGAGCGCATGAGGTGGAAGGCCTGCTGGAAGACGCCGGGAACCTGCGCGGCCTCCAGCACGGTGACCGCCATCTTCGTGACGGGCCCCGCGATCGAGGCGATGTCGACGGCCTGGAAGTCCTCCTTGTGGATCACCGCGGTCGGCGCCTGGCCGGTGATGCACAGGATCGGGACCGAGTCGCCGCTCGCGGAATAGAGACCGGTGACCATGTCCGTTCCCGCGGGGCCCGAAGTGCCGACGCAGACACCGATGTTGCCCGGGTGCGTCCGGGTGTAGCCCTCGGCCATGTGCGAGGCTCCCTCGACATGACGGGCCAGGGTGTGACTGATCCCGCCGGACGCCTCGAGCGCCGCGTAGAAGGGGTTGATCGCCGCGCCCGGAACACCGAACGCGTCGGTCACGCCCTCGCGCTTGAGGATCTCGACTGCCGCGCGGGCAGCGGTCATACGAGCCATGGAGTACTCCTGCTTCGGCTGTCGGACTCGCGCTCCCGTCGCGCCCGCGAAGAGCTCGATATTCCGTATTGCGGAAACTAACTTCTACTATCTGGAAGCAATGTAGGCGTCGGGACAGGGAGTGTCAACGGTGGGCGGGACGCCGCACCGGGCCGGCGCGCGTCGCGGCGTTTCGCTGCCGGACGCCGCCCGGCAGGAGGACGATGGACGCGCCGAAACCCGATGTGAGCTTCTGGAGCGGTCCATGGCCGAGAGCGTGCCGGTGCGGTGTCCGGCCTGCCGCCGCGAGCACCTGTACGCGGCCCCGTCCTACCCCTGTGTGTGCGGATCGCCCGTGACGGCCCCGCTCGACCGCCACGCGGAGCCGGCCCCCGTCACCCACCGCGCGTGGGACGACGAATGGACCACGGTCCGGTGCGACGCCTGCGGCCGCGAGACCCAGTGGCCGCATCCCGAGGTGGGCTGCCCCTGCGGAACGACGCTGCGGATCCCGCTGCGGGCGGCCGGCGCGACGCGACCCACCCGCCCGCCGAACCCCACGGACCCCACCCCGGCCCACCCGGAATCCCGCGGCGAGGGCGAGGATCCCGTCGCCTCCGGGGAACGGGAAGGGAAAGCGGGGATCGGTGCGCCCCGGGCCACCGTCCGGCCCGGGAAGCCCGGCCGGGACGCCGGGGCCGGCACATCCCGGGGCGGCCACCGCGGCGGAGGCCGCTCCGCGGCCGACGCGTCACGGGACACCGCCGGGGGCGCGGACCAGGGCCCCGGGGCGGACGGCGGGCGGGGCTCCGGAGAGGGGGCGCGGGCAGGCCGGCCGGCGTTCCGGCCGGTCACCATTCGCACCGCGCGCGACGCCGTCACCGCCGCCGCGCTGTATCTGGGCTGGCTCGGCTACCGCGACATCCGGCGCGCGGACCAGCGGCCCCCGTCCGGAATCGGGCTCGCCGCGCGCGGCATCCTCGCCCAGGTGGACCCCACCGTGCGGCCGGCCTCGCTGCGCGACGTGGAGTGTCTGTGGCTGACCGCCATGACGGAGTCGGCGGGCTGCGTCTTCTTCTCCCTGGCCGGATACGCCGAGGACGCCCGTGCCCGCGCCGACACCCTCGGCGTCCCCCTCTTCGTCCTGGACCTCACGGGCACACCCCAGCCGGTGAACAGCCCGGCCGACGAACTCATCGCCGTCACGGACTGACCACCGGCCACGGGCGCGAACGGCACGGGCGCGGCCGGGACAAGGACACGAGCGCCCCGGGCGCCTACTCGGCGTACGTCTCCCGCAGTTCGATCTTCCGCACCTTCCCCGAGACCGTCATCGGGAAAGTCTCCAGGATGCGCAGCCGGCTCGGGATCTTGTAGTGCGCCAGCCGCCCCTCGCAGAAGGCACGCAGCTCGTCCAGGGTGAGGGGCTCGGCCGGATCGCGCGGGATGACGCAGGCGAGCACTTCCTCGCCGTAGCGCTCATGGGGAATGCCGACCACCTGGACGTCGGCGATCTTCGGGTGGGCGTACAGGAACTCCTCGATCTCGCGCGGATAGATGTTCTCGCCGCCCCGGATGATCATGTCCTTGATGCGGCCGACGATCTCGACGTACCCGTCCTCGCGCATCACGGCGAGGTCGCCCGTGTGCATCCAGCGCCCCGCGTCGACGGCCTCGGCGGTCTTCTCGGGCTCGTTCCAGTAGCCGAGCATCACGCTGTAGCCGCGGGTGCACAGCTCCCCGGCCCTGCCGCGCGGCCGGGTCACCCCGTCCACGGGGTCGACGACCTTCACCTCCAGGTGCGGCAGGACCCGGCCGACCGTGCCCGTGCGGTGTTCCAGGTCGTCGTCCCGGCGGGTCTGGAGCGAGACGGGCGAGGTCTCCGTCATGCCGTAGCAGATGGACACCTCTTCCATGTGCATCTCGGCGACCACCCGTTTCATCACCTCGACCGGGCAGGGCGAGCCCGCCATGATGCCGGTGCGCAGGGTGGAGAGGTCGTACGACGCGAAGTCGGGGAGGTTCAACTCCGCGATGAACATGGTGGGTACGCCGTAGAGCGAGGTGCACCGCTCCTGCTGCACGGCCTTCAGCGTGGCCGCAGGGTCGAACGACGGCGCGGGGATGACCATGCAGGCGCCGTGCGAGGTGGCGGCCAGGTTTCCCATCACCATGCCGAAGCAGTGGTAGAACGGCACGGGGATGCAGACCCGGTCCTGCTCGGAGTAGGCGATCGACTCACCCACGAAATAGCCGTTGTTGAGAATGTTGTGGTGGGAGAGCGTGGCTCCCTTGGGGAAGCCCGTCGTGCCCGAGGTGTACTGGATGTTGATGGGGTCGTCGCAGGACAGCTCGCTCCCGCGGGCGTGAAAGTCCTCGTACAGGTCGGGGGTCCCGCGCCGCAGCAGCGCGTCCCAGCTCGGGTCGCCGAGGTACACGGTCTCCCTCAACTGCGGGCATCTGCGGCGTACTTCCTCGACCATCGCCCGGTAGTCGCTGCTCTTGTGGCTGAGGGAGGCGAACAGGAGCGAGATCCCGGCCTGGTTCAGGACGTACTCGACCTCGTGGGTGCGGTACGCCGGATTGATGTTCACCATGATCGCGCCGATGCGGGCGGTGGCGTACTGGACGAGCACCCACTCCGGGCAGTTGACCGCCCAGATACCCACCCGGTCGCCCTTGGCGATCCCGGTCGCGAGCAGTGCGTACGCCAGCTTGTCCACGTCGGCGCCGAATTGCGCGTAGGTCCAGCGCCGGCCCGAGGGCACGTCGACCAGCGCCTCCCGGTCCCGCCAGGCCGCGACGGCCCGGTCGAGGTTGGCCCCGATGGTGTCGCCGAGCAGCGCCGTGCCGCCCGTCCCGTGCGCGTACGACGGTTCACTCACCGGAAGTCCTCCTCGCGGTACTCGGCGTCCGAGCCGGCGGCCGTGGCCTCGCGCAGCTCGATCCGGCGGATCTTGCCGGAGACGGTCTTGGGCAGCTCGCCGAACTCCAGGCGGCGGATGCGCTTGTACGGCGAGAGCACCGTGCGCGCGTGCTCGAAGAGGACCTTGGCCGTGTCGGGGCCCGGCTCGTACCCGGCCGCGAGGACGATGTACGCCTTCGGCACGGCCAGGCGCAGTTCGTCGGGGGCCGGAACCACGGCGGCCTCGGCGACCGCCTCGTGCTCCAGGAGCGCGCTCTCCAGCTCGAAGGGCGAGATCTTGTAGTCGGAGGCCTTGAACACGTCGTCCGCGCGGCCGACGTAGGTGATGTAGCCGTCGGCGTCGCGCGAGCCGATGTCCCCGGTGCGGTAGTAGCCGCCCGCCATCGCCTCCGCCGTTCGGTCGGGGTCGCCGTGATAGCCGGTCATCAGGCCGACGGGGTGCCCGGACAGGTCGAGGGAGATCTCGCCCTCCGAGGCGCCGGGCGCGCCCGTGACCGGGTCGAGCAGCTCGACGCGGAAGCCGGGGCTGGGCCGGCCCATGGAGCCGGTCTTGAGCGGCTGGCCGGGGCTGTTGGACACCTGGACGGCGGTCTCGGTCTGCCCGAAGCCGTCCCGGACGGTGACGCCCCAGGCGCGCCTGACCTGCTCGATGACCTCGGGATTCAGCGGCTCGCCCGCGGCGACGACCTCACGCGGCGGGGTCCGCAGCAGGCTCAGATCGGCCTGGATGAGCATGCGCCACACGGTCGGCGGGGCGCAGAAGGTGGTGACGCCGGCCCGGTCCATCTCGGCCATCAGACGGCCCGCGTCGAAGCGCGTGTAGTTGTACAGGAAGACGGTCGCCTCCGCGTTCCACGGTGCGAAGAGATTCGACCAGGCGTGCTTGGCCCATCCGGGTGAGGAGATGTTCAGATGGACGTCCCCGGGCTTCAGCCCGATCCAGTACATGGTGGCCAGATGGCCGATGGGGTACGAGACGTGGGTGTGCTCCACCAGTTTGGGCCGCGCCGTGGTGCCCGAGGTGAAATAGAGCATCAGGGGGTCGTCCGCGTGGGTGGGGCCGTCCGGCTCGAAGGCGGCGCCGGCGGCGGCCGTCTCCTCGTACGCCTGCCAGCCGGGGCGGGTGCCGCCGACCGCGATACGGGTGTAGTCGCCCGGCACCGCGTCGAACTTCGCGGTGTCCTCGGCCCGCGCGACGACGTGGCGCACCCGGCCGCGTCCGACCCGGTCGGCCAGGTCGGCGGGGCCGAGCAGCGGGGTGGCCGGGATGACGACGGCACGCAGTTTCATCGCGGCGAGGGCCGTCTCCCACAGCTCGACCTGGTTGCCGAGCATGACGAGGACGCGGTCCTCGGCCCCTACGCCCCGCTCGCGCAGCCAGTTGGCCACCCGGTTCGAACGTTCGGACATCGTGGCGAAGGAGACCTCGACACGCTCCCCGTCCTCCTCCACGATGTGCAGGGCGGTGCGGTCGTTGTCACGCGCGATGGCGTCGAACCAGTCGAGGGCCCAGTTGAAGCGCTCCGGGCGGGGCCAGCGGAAGCCCTCGTAGGCCCTGATGTAGTCCGCTCGGTGCTCCAGCAGGAAGTCCCGCGCGGCGCGGAACTCGTCCGCCCCGCCTGTCGTCGCCGTCATGTGTCCTCCTCGTTGCCGGACCGCCGCCTACCATCGTGTATTCCGTGATGCAGGTCTCACCACCCCCGAACGGGGGTAGGCCGCGACGAAGGGGAGAGCAGGTGGCAGCAGACACGGCCGAGTCGGTGGAGGTACGCGCCGCGCTGGTGCGGCTGCGCCGTGCCACGGGACTGCCGGTGGCCTTCGGAGGCCTGGTCGACTCCGGCGGGCGGCTGGTGCGCATCAGCGAGCTGAGCGGTACGGCCACGCCCGCGCTGAGCGCGCTCGCGGTCTCGTCGGGCAACGGCCTGGGCGGCAAGGCGGTGGCCCTCGCCCGGCCCTGCGCGGTGAGCGACTATCCGGCCTCGCGGCAGATCAGCCACGAGTACGACACGGCGGTGGCGGCGGAGGGGCTGTGTTCGGTCCTCGCGGTTCCCGTGGTCGTACGGCGCCGGGTGCGCGGTGTGCTGTACGGCGCCCTGAGGACGGCCCAGCCGCTGGGTGACCGGACGCTGGAAGCGGCTGTCGCCGCGGCCCGGGACGTGGAGCAGGCGCTGGTCGTCCGGGACGCGGCACGCGATCTGCTGGATGTCGTCCGCGAGCCCGGCCCGGCGACGGAAGCGACCAAGGACGCGGCCTGGGAGGAGGTGCGCGAGGCGCACGGGACGCTGCGGGCGCTGGCGCCGCGGATCGCCGACCACCGGCTGCGGGCCGAGCTGCTCTCCGTGTGCGGCCGGCTGGCCGACGCGGCGGCTCCGTCCGCGGGGGTGCCGTGGGATACCGGGCTTACTCCGCGCGAGGTGGACGTCCTCGCCTGTGTCGCGGCGGGGGCGACCAACGCGGCCGCCGCGGAACGGCTCGGGCTCCGTCCGGAGACCGTGAAGGGGTACCTGCGTTCGGCGATGCGCAGGCTCGGCGCGCACACTCGTCTGGAGGCGGTCGTCGCCGCGCGCCGGGCCGGGGTGCTGCCTTAGCGCGCCGCCGGCTTCGGCACCGTTCATTCAATCGTCCGGACCGTGAAATGACGTATGCGAACCATCTGTTATTTCCCTCACCACCCGGACTGTCCGAAATTCAAAGAGACGTTGCCTAATATTGGCCAAGACACGACACACGAGGGGAGCGGTGACCGTGCGAGGGGACTTCAGGGAACCTGCCAGACCGCGCCCCGACCTGGTCATCGGGCGGGACGAACTCTTCGCGGTGGCACGCGAGCAGCTCTCCGGCGGTGGCAGTGTCCTCGTGCACGGACCGGCGGGAATAGGAAAATCGACCGTCCTGCGGGCGCTGGCCGCCGAATGCGCCGAATCGGCGCGGACCGTCTTGCGTTGCTCGGCCACCGAGTCCGAATCCCATCTCCCCTTCCTCGCGCTGGCCGACCTCCTCGGTCTGGTCGTCGACGAGATAGCCGACCGGCTGCCCGCCCCGCAGCGCACCGCCCTGGAGTCGGCGCTCACCGGCCGCGGTGAGTCCACCCTCCAGCGCGACGGCCTGGCACTGCGGCTTGCGGTGCTGTCGGCGTTCCGCGCCCTGGCCGCGCGGGGGCCGGTGCTGATCGTCGCCGACGACCTTCAGTGGCTCGACCCGGCCAGCGCCGAACTCCTCGGCTTCGCCGCCCGCAGGCTGGGCGGCACACCGGTCCGCATGCTGTGCGCCGTCCGTACGGAGACCGAGCCGCAGGCGCAGGACCACGACCGCTTTCTACGCGCGTCTGTCCCGGAGACCCTGGCCCTGCGGGTCGCCCCGCTGGCCCGCGCCCAGGTGGCCGAACTCCTCGGGCAGCGCGGCTACACCGGGCTGCCCCGCTCCACCGTGCGCGACATCCACCGCACCAGCGGCGGCAATCCCCTCTTCGCGCTGGAGCTGGGCCGTGCCCTCGCCGAGTCCCCGACCCGGCCGAGTCCCGGCGAGCCGCTCCCCGTACCGACGTCACTGCGCGCGCTCGTCCTCAGCCGCCTGGACATGCTGTCCGCCGAGGCCCGCCGCACCCTGCTGGTGGTGAGCGCGGGTGCCCGTCCGACGCTGGCCCTGCTGCATGCCGCGGGCCGGGAGAACGCGGAGGCGGAGACGGCCTCGGCCGCCGCCCTCGGACTTCTCGCCACCGAACGCGAGACACCGGGCATCCGTTTCGCGCACCCCCTGGTCTCCGCCGCCCTGTACGCGGAGGCCGACGCGCAGGAGCGGCGCGCGGCGCACTCCGCCCTGTCCCGCGCGGCCTCCGATCCCATCGAGCGGGCCCGGCACCTCGCGCTGGCCACCACCGGCACGGACCCCGCGGTCGCCGCCCGGCTCGGCGAGGCCGCGGCCGCCGCCCGTGATCGCGGCGCCCCCTCCGTCGCCGTCGGGCTCGGACTCCTCGCCGCCCGGCACACACCGGCCGGCGCCCGGCCGGGCGCGGACGAACGGCGCCTCCAGGCGGCCGAGGACGCGCTGACCGCCGGGGAGACGGACCTCGCCCGGGACATCGCCCGCCAGGTGCTGTCACGAGCCACCGCCCCCGCCGAACGGGTCCGGGCCTGGATGGTCGTCGTCGACTCCGCCGGACAGGCCATGGCCGAGATCGACGCCGTCTTCCCCCAGGCGCTCGCCGACGCGGGCGACGACCCCGGCCTGGTCGCCCTCGTCCGCTACCAGCTCGCCTGGCGGGCCCTGCTGATGGACGGCGAGATGACCAAGGCCCGTGAGGAGGCCGCCCGGGCCGCACGGCTCGCGGCTCGCGCCGGCGACCGGCGCACCGAACTCCTCGCACTCGGCTTCCAGGCGCAGATGGAGACCCTGATGGGGCACCCGGACGCGCCCTCCACCATCCAGCGGGCTATGCGCGAGCCGCAGGACCCGCGGGTCGCCTGCGACCACAACGGGGCCGGAGCCGCCCGCTTCCGCTGGCTCATCATGGGCGACCGGCTCGCCGAGGCCCGTACGGCCATCACCGCGCTGCTGCGCGAGGTGCAGCGGCGCGGGATGGTCGAGAGCGAACTGCACTTCCTGCGCGGCCTCGCCGAGACCGAACTGCGCTCCGGTCACTGCGGCCGCGCTCTCGACCTGGCACGGGAGAGCCTTCGGCTGGCCCGCGACACCGGCATCGGCGAGGCCGCCACGGCCATGTTCACCTCGCTCGCCGAGGCGGCCGGCGGTGACGTGGACCGGGCGCTCTCGCTCGCCCACGAGGCCGTGGACCGCGCCGAGGAGGACGGCGACCTGGTGTACCTCTCGCGCGCCCTGGGAGCCCTCGGGCACGCCCAGCTCGTCGCCGGGGACGCGTCGGCCGCGGTCCACTCCCTGCGCCGGGTCCGGGAGCTGGAGGAGAGTCTCGGTGTCATCGACCCCGCCCGGGGCCGCTGGCACGGGGACCTGGCCGAGGCCCTGGTCAGGATCGGCGAGACGGCGGAGGCGCAGGACGTCATCGACGTGACCCGCAGGCGCGCGCTGCGGCTGGAACGCGAGAGCGTACTCGCCGTGCTCGACCGCGCCGAGGCGCTGGTACGGGCCGCACGCGGCGAACAGGGGCCCGCGGAGCGCCAGTTGGCCTCCGCGCAGGACCGCCTCGGCAAGCTGGGCTACGGCCTGGAGGAGGCCCGCGCCGCCTACGCCCTGGCCGGACTGCGTACCTTCCCCCACGCTCCCGGATCCGCTCGGGCAGGGGGGACGCCCGGGCCGGGACCCACCTCCTACGACGAGGCGGCCCGCCTGTTCCGCCGGTGCCGTGCGCTGCCCTGGCTCCGGCAGGTCGAGACGGCGACCGCGCATCCCCCGGCCGCGCCGCCCCTCGCCCCCGCCGCCCTCGACACCCTCGCGGCCACCGAGCGTCAGGTCGCCGCCCTGGTCATGGAGGGCGCCACCAACCGCGAGATCGCCGGGCGCCTGTTCATCAGCGTCAAGACCGTGGAGGCCACGCTCACCCGGGTGTACCGGAAGCTCGGGATACGGTCGCGGGTCGACATCGTGCGGCTGGCGGCGGAGCGCAGGCCCGACTGACGCCCCGCCTGATGCCCTGGCTGACGCCCCGACTGACGCTCCCTCGGCCGACGCCCCTGAGGCGTGCGGGCCGAAACGGTGACATGGACCGCGCGGGAAGCGGCCGGACCGGTGAGACTGCGGGCCGGAACGGTGACGCTCCGGCCGACACCGGTAGAGCTCCGGGCCAGGACGGTATGGCTGCTGGGTGACTCCTTCGGGTGAACGTGCGCCGGACGGGCGAGGCCCCCGGGCCGGGACCAACCGGACGGCGCCCCGCGCCAAACACGGCCCGTGCCGTGCAAGGGTTTTCCCTCCCCCATTTCACTAGGGGGTTCCCTCATTGGGAGAGAGCGGTCACACCCCCTAGCGTGTGGCGTGCCGCTCGCTCGGGCCCTACGACACCCCATCCAGAGGCGTCGTGACTCCCCCCACACACACCCGTGCGTCCCCCCACCGGCAACTTTCAAGGAGACCGATGTTCGGGCTCAACCGCGTCAAGAAGAGCGCCGCCCTGTGTGCGGCGACCGCCGCAGCCGCCGCGACCACGCTGCTCGGCGCCCCGTCCGCCGCAGCCGTTCCCCAGCCCATCGTCGGCGGCACGACGACCACGACGACCGCGTACCCGTTCATGATGCAGATCACCGACGCCAGGCAGAACCAGTTCTGCGGCGGCACCCTCGTCGCCGCCGACAAGGTCGTGACCGCCGCCCACTGCATGGCGGGCGAGACCACCGCCAGCATCCGGGTGGTGGGCGGCAGGACGTTCCTCAACGGCACGGACGGCACCGTCAGCAAGGTCAGCGACATCTGGATCAACCCCGGCTACACGGACGCCACCGACGGCGACGACGTGGCCGTACTGACCCTGTCCACGTCGATGCCGTACACCCCGGCACGGTACGTCTCCGGCTCGGACACCGGCCTGTACGCGGCCGGCACCACGGCCCGCATCGTCGGCTGGGGCACCACGTCGGAGAACGGCACCTCCTCCAACCAGCTCCGCACCGCGACCGTCCCGACCGTGTCCGACTCCAGCTGCGCCGCCTCGTACGGCTCCACCTTCGTGGCCTCCGACATGGTCTGCGCCGGCTACGCCGCCGGCGGCGTCGACACCTGTCAGGGCGACAGCGGCGGCCCGCTGCTCATCGGCGGGGTGCTGGCCGGCATCACCTCCTGGGGCGAGGGCTGCGCGGAGCCCGGCTACCCGGGGGTCTACACCCGCCTGACGACGTTCTCCAGCCTGGTGACCGAGCAGGTCAACTCGTAGGAAACGATGATCTCCTGAGTACCCCTCAGGTAAAAGCCGAGGGGCGTTGCGAGCCTCCACGAGCGGTCCGCAACGCCCCTCATCCAAGAGCACGTCCCTCATACCTGCCGGCGGACGGCTTCCCCGCGACGCGCCCCGTCCGCCGGCATCTCACGGCAGCGCGACCGTGCCGAACCGGATGTCGTACCCCTCGCCGCCGTGCATCACGGTGAGCATCCGCTCCCCCTCCGCGGTGACCTCGTCCCGCTGCGCCCCGGTGAGCCGGCCGAAGGGTTCGACAACCAGCGCTCCCTCCTCCAGCTTCCACAGGCCGGACACGAAACCGTCGACGAGCAGGGTGCGGTACGCCTGATTGCCCCGCCAGGTACGCCCCTTGAGGTCCGCGGGGACGACGCGGGAGCGGTCGGCGTGGGACAGCAGCAGATTGTCGAACTCGGGCAGGAAGCGGGGCGGCGCGGGGGTGTCCGGGCCGGGCCGGGGCGCGTCGGGCAGGTCGAAGAGTTCCGCTCCGTTCCCGTCGCGGAACACCGTCAGAGAGGGTCGGAGCCGCTCGAAGACCTCACGGAGCCGGGTCAGGCCGGCCCAGGTCTGCATGTCCTTGACCGAGGCGGGGCCGAAGGCGGCGAGATAGCGCAGCACGGTCGCGTCGGGCGCGGGGGCGGGTTCGGCGGGGCGGCCCAGCCAGTGCTCGGCGGTGGTGAGGGCGACCTGGCCGCTGCGGCCCCACAGACCGCGCGGGGTGACCTGGACGAGGGGCAGGGTGCAGCGGGCCGCGATGGACAGGGCGAACGGGTCGGCGTCCGGCCACTGTGCGAGCAGCGCCTCCCGAAGCTGCTTCATGGTGCGCGGTTCGGCCTCCACCAGCTCACGGCTGATCGCGGCGAGCCGGTCCAGGTCGACGCCGGCGAGCCCCTCGCGGAAGTGGACCAGCTCCCGGTCGCGGGCGGCCTGCACCAGCGGGCGCAGGGTGAGGGCGTCGTCGGCGGTGTGCGTGTGGATGGTGGAGCGCATGGTGACGATCCGGACGACCTCGCGTGTGTCCATGGCCGCCGACAGGTCCCCGGGCCGAAAGCCGTCCAGGCGGGCCGCGAGGGCGTAGTACGGGGGCTTCGTGTTCTGCGCCTGAAGGCCGAGGAGGTGCCCGACGGCGGCCGTCGCGGACATCGGGGTGCGGCGCAGCAGGAGCTGACGGTCGAGGGTCGCGCGGTTGAGGGCGCGGGTGCCGAGCACAGGGGCCGTCGCGGTCGTCTTCGTCATGACCGGCACGCTAACGCCGCTCGCGGACACCTTCTGTCCGCAACTCCGGGACACCCTCTGTCCGCAACTCCCTCCCGTCCCGTCCGGCACCTCGTACCCGGTCCCGTCCGGCACCCTTCACCCGGTGCGTCCGGTAGGACTCACCCGGTCCCGTCCGGACGACGGCACGCGGACCGTTTGCCCCGTATATCCTGCTCGGAGATCGCGTAGACGTACGTTCGACCCTGGAGGCAGCCGCGATGTCCGAGCGACGCGCCCGCCCGGCCTCGGAGAACCGGCGGGGCACCGGGGACACGGACGGCTCCACGGAGGCGAAGGAGCCCGGAGACTCCGGGAGCCCCGGGGGACGGAAGGGCGCGAAGGCCGCACGGAGGCCTCTCTGGCGACGGGCCCTGACCCCGCCGTCCGCGCCGCCACCGCGGCCCGCGGCACCGCACGAAGCGCCTCCCGCGCCCGAGCCCGCCGAGGTCGTCAGCGTCGTCCAGTCCGCGCTGTACCGCGACGGGGTACGGGTGTCGGCGCCCGAGTCGCTGGCCGAGACCTTCCGTGAACTGCGCGAGCAGCCGGACGGCATGGCGTGGATCGGCCTGGCCCGTCCGACTGCGGCCGAACTCCATTCGCTGGCGGCCGAGTTCGACCTGCATCCGCTGGCCGTCGAGGACGCGATGGAGGCGCACCAGCGTCCGAAGCTGGAACGGTACGGGGAGACGCTCTTCGTCGTCCTGAGCGCCGCCCGCTATCTGGACGCGGCCGAGGAGGTCGACTTCGGCGAGCTGCACGTGTTCGTGGGGCCGGACTTCGTGATCACGGTCCGGCACGGCGCGGCACCGGACCTCTCGGCGGTGCGCAGGCGCATGGAGGGCAGCCCGGAACTGCTGAGGCTCGGCCCGGAGGCCGTCCTCTACGCGATCCTCGACTCCGTCGTCGACGGTTACGTCCCGGTGGTCTTCGGCGTCCAGAACGACATCGACGAGATCGAGACCGAGGTCTTCCGCGGCGACCCCGCGGTGTCCCGCCGTATCTACGAACTCTCCCGCGAGATGGTCGAGTTCCAGCGTGCCACCCGCCCGCTCGTCGGCATGCTGCACAGCCTGATGGCCGGATTCGCCAAGTACCGCACGGACGAGGAGCTCCAGCGCTACCTGCGCGACGTCGCCGACCACGTCACGCACACCAGCGAGCGGGTCGACGGATTCCGCCAGGCCCTCACCGACATCCTCACCGTCAACGCGACCCTCGTCACCCAGCAACAGAACGCCGAGATGCGGGCGTTGGCGGAGGCGGGCTTCGAGCAGAACGAGGAGATCAAGAAGATCTCCAGCTGGGCGGCAATTCTGTTTGCTCCGACACTCGTAGGAACTATCTACGGCATGAACTTTGAGAACATGCCGGAACTGGGCTGGCGCTTCGGATACCCCTTCGCGATCGGCTTGATGGGGGTGGTTTGCGCCAGTTTGTACGTAATTTTCAAGCGACGGGACTGGCTCTAGCCCCTCGCGCCACGCTCAGTTCCTGTTCACACTTCGCTCACGCATCTACTGCGGATCGAGCGAGGATCGGCCGTGGGGAGTCCCCGGGGAGAAGTGACGCGGGTGATCTCCTCGCCCTGCCATGACCGAGTCTCTGACCTGGCCTTTTAAGTACTTGTCAACGCTGGGGAGAATCCGGGGAGAATCGAGTGGCGGGCCTTGACCCAAGGCCGGGTAGTTAGCGTTTTCGCAGGTCACGCAAGCTCGTTGAAGGACTTCCGACGCAGAGCAACGGAGCTCGTCGGTACAGGCAGTCGACCAAGACAGCTTGTCCCGAAGAAGCTCCATTGCCCCGCCGTTGTGTCCTCTCGTCTCCGCTGACGGCCATCACCCGAACGGTCACCGTGGCCGGGGGCGTCGCGGCCCGCTTCCGCCTGCTGCTCCTACGGTTGCGTCACCGTGGTCTCGCCGCCGGGCGTCGCAGGCCGTACCGGGTGCAGCCTGTCCAGCCAGGAGGTCTGTTCGGCTGTGCTCTTCGCGATGGCTGCTGCCAGTTCCTTCGCCTTGCCGGCCCGGCCCTGGGTTCGCTCGCTCGCACAGAGCATCCGAGACTGCATGAAGTGGGCGTGCAGCGCGCCGGTGAGAATCTGGTCGAACGCCTGACCGTTCGCGGCGGCCGCCTTCCTGAGGGTGCCGAGGCTGACCATGCCCGGCATGTTGTGCCCCTCGTGGGGGCGGGTATCGGGGACGCCTGAGAGCTGCAGCACAGCGCGCAGGCGGCGCAGGTCGTCGCGCAGTGTCGATTCGGTCTTCGCCGCCAGCACCGTCAGGGCCGGGTCTGACGTGCGGGAAGGAACCAGATCGGTCAGGAGCTGCGCACGCTCGGTCATGGGGATCATCAACAGGATCCAAGCGGTGTCGGTTGCGTTGAAGGCCGATACCTGCGCCGTGTCGGCTGTCGGCGACGTGCCGGTTGTCGACTGCGCGGTGCAGCCGACAACCGGCATCGCCATGGCCACGGCGCATGCCGACCACAGACTCAGAACGTGCCTGCGGAGTTGCATTTGGCCTTCTGGGTGATGCAGTCCTTCACGCGGTGCCCGAGAGCGTCATTGTCCCAGGCGTTGAAGAAATCACCGTGGATGGACGACGCCATGCCCGAGGCCAGCCGGAAACCTGCGGCACTGCCGCTGGTCGGGTAGCTGAAGACGAAGGAGATGTTGGGGATGGCGACCGGATAGGCGCCACTGCACTTGCCGTCGTACGTGAACGCGACGTGTGACTTGTGGTCGGGACTGTCCAGGTTCTTGCCGTCCCAGCAGTCGGGGAAGACGAGTTGGTGGGTGAGGTGGGCCTTCGGAGCACAGAGCGGCCAGTTGCCGTCGGCGCTGCGGCCGATCTCGCCGCCCTCGCCGGAGCACCAGAACTGGCCGGTCGATCCTGCCGGAGTAGGCGTCTGCGCCTTGGCGTTGCCTGCGATCATGCGGAATCCCTGCGGGAAGGGAACGGTTGCCGCAGGCTGGTCGATCCGGGAGCCGTAGTAGACGATCATGCCCTCGGGTTCGACGGCCTTGTCGCCCTCGTAGAGGGTGGGGATCCAGTACGCCGAAAGGTCGTCGGCAGGGGTGCAGCTGGTCGGCGTGTTGGCCAGCAGCGACTGGGTCGTGGAGAACGCGTCGGTGCTCTTGTTGCCGAAGAAGCTGTGCATGTGGGACGCACCGGGAAGGCCCGGTAGGACGATGGGGTCGTCCGGCTTGGAGTGACTGTAGGTGCAGGTGGCGTTGAACTCCGGAACCCGGACCACACCGGCGGGCACCGCGGCCGGCGTCATCGCGCGGAACTGAGTCAGCTGAGCGTTCCACTTGGCCTGGTCGACGGGGACCCATCCAGCCTCTGCGCCACCCCCCTCGCCGACGAAGGAGAACCAGTTGATGTTGACGAAGTCACCGGGTGTCGTGCCGCGCAGCACGGCGAACACCGTCTGTGAACCGGTGGGATGGGTGGTGACTTCGGTGGCCCGGGTCACCCAGCTCTGCCAGCCGCCGGTCGGGGAGGTGGGTACGACGGCGAGCAGCGGGCCGGTCAGGCCGGCGGTGTGCAGCTCCACTGTGCCCGAGCCGACGGCGGAAGCGATCCGGGCCGACACCGTCAGCCGGCCGGCCACGCCGAGGTCGACGTTGTCGAAGCGCATCCAGTCGCCGTCGGCGAGGAACGCGGCGTTCTGCCCGCCTCCGGTGTCCGCGGTCGCCTCCAACACGACACCCGACTGGGCTGCGTAGGACTCGGCCCGGATGGTGACCGTCGCGGCCTGCGCCTGCGGAGCCGAGACGGTCAAGCTCAGGGCAGCGGCCAGCACGACCGCCAGAGCATTCACTAACAGCGTGTACAGATGGACGGGATATCTGCGCATCTCACTTCCTCACGTCACGAGCATGGGGGATGAAGGACTGGCTCCTTGCCGGAGCACAGCGATGGGGAGAGCACGAGCAGGGCAGCGGCGTGCACCCGCGGGGCTATCCGGTTGTCCCGGGCTGCCCCGACCGGGCGGGCGGAGCGGCCCGGGAGCCTCGCGAACGCCGGGGGCCGGGGATTACCGATAGACCCGCACATAGTCGACGAGCATCTTGGAGGGGAAGGGGGTGCCGGCGTCTGTCGGGCCCGGCCAGTCACCTCCGACCGCCAGGTTGAGGATCAGGTAGGAGGGGTGGTCGAAGATCCACGGTCCGCGCGTCCGCTCCACCTGATCCTTGTCGAGGGAGAAGACGGTCCGGCCGTCCAGGCTGTAGGTGATGCCTCTGCTGTTCCAGTCGGCAGCCCAGGTGTGGAAGTCGTCGGAGAAGTCGGCGTTCCCAGGCAGTGTGTACGGCGCGCCGATCCCGCCTCCGCCGTTGTAGGCGGGCGCGTGGACGGTCGAGTACGCGGTCTTCACGTCCTTGCCGAGGACTTCCATGATGTCGACCTCGCCGTTGTACGGCCACGGCCGGCCCGTCAGGAAATCGGCGCCCATCATCCAGAACGCGGGCCACAGGCCGTTGCCCTTGGGCACCTTGATGCGTGCTTCGACGCGCCCGTAGGTGAACTGGAACGTCGCGCCGGAGTTCATCCTCGCCGAGGTGTACTGACAAGTGGTGCTGCCGCTCAGCGGGTCGGGCGGGCACGACGATCCGGCGGTGATCTCCTTGCGCGCTTCCATCACCAGGTGCCCCGCCCCGTCCAGTGCGGCGTTGCGGTGGTCGGTGTAGTACTCCAGCTCGCCGTTCGGCCCGGTGCCCGGATCGGCCCTCCACTTCGAGGAGTCAGGCTTGCCGCCGACGGCACCATCGAAATCGTCGCTCCACACCAGCCGCGGCGGGTTCGCGGGGTCACTCGGCAGGGGCGGAGCCGGTATCGGATCGCCGCCGGTGCCGTACACCTGGAACTCCCACAGCGAGTAGCCGTAAGGGGTGGCACGCTGCGTGCCGTACATCCGTATGTAGCGGCCCGTGCCGGCAACGGCCAGACTCTGGGTGCCGCCTGTGCCTATGGCCGTTCGGTGGACGACGGTCCAGCTCTCCGCGTTGCTCGATACCTCGATCCTGAACGCCGTGCCGTACGCAGCTTCCCAGTTGAGGACGACCCGGCTGATCTCGGCGCTTGCCCCGAGGTCGATCTGAAGCCACTGCGGATCGGCGAAGGCGCTGGACCACCGCGTCCCGGGGTCACCGTCGACGGCGCTCCGAGCGCTGAAGACTCCCTCGGTGCTTGAGGCTGTGGCGGGCTTTCCCTGAGAGAGCAGAACCTCCGCTGCCTGAGCGACGGGAGCGGGGAGAGCGATGAAGGCGAGCAGGGAGGCCCCGAGGGCCAAAACTAAGCCGAAGCGACGCAAGAGCGTTCTCACGGGCGACTCCTCAAGTGGGGGGGAGGTGAGGGAGCGCTCCCTGAAGGGGAGGATGAGGGTGCCGGTAAAGACTGTCAAGAACCTTGTTCACCTTGAAAAAACAGCGACGTAACGTCCACGAAGCGCACAGGGAGCGATTTCTCGCGGCTTCCGCGGCAGGCCGACAGTCACGGAGGTGACGCAAAGGGAGACGCGGCCCTGAGCACGTTCATGCCACCCCGGCCTGCGGATACGCTGTCGGCATCGCCATGACGCAGAGCCGGAGGCCGCCCCGATGAGAAAACGCTCCCCGCGCACGAATCCAGGCGGCGGCACGGGGGACGGACAGGCATGAAACGCCCCACTCTCGAAGTGGTCGCAGCCCGGGCGGGCGTGTCCAAATCGAGCGTCTCCCGCGTCATCAACGGCGAGACCACGGTCGCCCCGCAGATCCGAGACGTCGTCATGCGCGCCGTGGACGAATTGGGCTATGTGCCCAACGGGGCGGCACGCAACCTCGTCACCCGCCGCACGGACACCCTCGCCGTAGTGGTCTCCGACCCACCTCAAGGAGTCGTCTCCGACGACCCCCTCTTCTCCGCCGTGGTCCGCGCCGTCAGCAGAGAACTCGAGACGGCGGGCAAACGGCTCGTGCTCATGCTCGCGGAATCGGACCAGAGCCGCACCAGAGTGGTGCAGTACATCGCCGGCGGACATGTCGACGGCGTGCTCCTGGTCGCCCTGCACGGTACGGATCCGCTGCCGGCCGCACTGGCCCGGCAGGGACTGCCTGTCGTGTCCTTCAACCGCACCTCCGCACAAAACGTCCCGTACGTGGCCCTGGACAACGCCGGCGGAGCGGCACTGGCCGTACGTCACCTTCTGGAGCGCGGCCGGCGTCGGATCGCCACCATCACCGGGCCGCTCGAACTCTACGAAGCGCGTGAGCGTCTCGACGGCTACCGCCAGACGCTGCGTGACACCGGCCGTCGCTCCATCGCGGCGCTGGGCGACTTCACCAGAGCCTCCGGCGACGAAGCCATGCGCCAGCTCCTGGAGGACGACCCGGACCTCGATGCGGTGTTCGCGGCCAACGACCTGATGGCAATCGGAGCCCTGCGCGCCCTCCATAAAGCGGGCCGACGTATCCCCGAAGACGTGGCAGTCATCGGCTTCGACGACATAGAAGCCGCGTCCTACTCCATCCCCGCGCTCACCTCGGTGCGCAGCCCGATGGCCGACCAGGCAACCGCCGCCGTCCACCTGCTCCTCAGCCTGATCGACGGCGGCCCCACAAGCCCGGTGATCATGCCGAACGAACTCGTGGTGCGCGAATCGACCTGACGTGCCGGCAGCAGGAGTTCAGTGGACGCCGCATTCCCTGCGGGCCGGCATCACCTACCGCCTCGGCCGGCGTCCAGCCGTTCTTCCTCTCGACCGGGACGGCCCCGTCTCGATACACCAAACAGGTTCCGCCCTGGCCATTCACCTGCTGCCTTGCCCAACGGTCCGCCAGTAGGCGGCCGGCGCAATCCAGAGCTCATGGAGAGACTCGCGAAAGGTGTAGCAGAGACTGCCGACGACTTCCGGACCAACCGTCGGCAGTAACGGCCCGTGATCAACGGACCCGTGAAAGGGGCTTCCGCAGCACGCCCCACCGACCACGCGCCGGGCCGTTCCCTGGGGAGAATCCGGGGAGTACGAGCGGCTTCGGGGAGTGCGCGGGGAGAATCGACCGCGCAACCGGACGCGACCTTGAAAGACCCAGAAAGACGAATCAGACCAGGCCAGAGGCCCATGCAGTGACATCACCGCAGGTCAGCGCCCCCAGGTAGACAACTTCAAGAAGATCTCCAGCTGGGCGGCAATTCTGTTTGCTCCCACACTCGTAGGAACTATCTACGGCATGAACTTCGAGAACATGCCGGAACTGGGCTGGCGCTTCGGATACCCCTTCGCGATCGGCTTGATGGGGGTGGTTTGCGCCAGTCTGTACGTGATTTTCAAGCGACGGGACTGGCTCTAGGCTCCTCGCACCACGCTCAGCTCTTCATCGCGCTTCGCTCTCGCATCTCTCACGGATCGAGCGAGAAGGGGCCCTGGGGAGTATTCGGGGAGAAACGACCGGCCTGCACCACGCCTACCGGCAGCGCGGCGGCCGTGGAGGCGTCGAGCATGGCGGTCATCGGGTGGCCGGGGTGTTCGGCACGGATCAGCGCAACGCCTTCAGTTGGTGTCGCCGCCGACGCCGTCACCGTCTGGGTCAAGGGTGCAGATTCTCGGGGCCGACCCACACGGGACCGGGAAGGTCCGAGCAATCCACGTCGGGGACGCCGGCGGGAAGCCCGTCGGGCAGATCGGGACGTGCGGGCACGTACGGCGCCGAGGGCTCGATCGTCTCCGGGCAGGCTGACGACGGATGGGCGGGGGGCGTCCCCGGCTCGGGGGATCACCGGCCAGTACTTGTCGCTGGGCGGGAATCAGGACGGCTTCGGTATGGCTGCTGCGGACGAGGGATTCGTTGGCGAAGACCCCCTGCTCGTTCCAGACGTACAGCAGGTAGCGGTCATGGCGATCGTTCACTCGGCATCGCGCTGGATGCGCGCACTGCTGCCCGACGGAAGGAGCCCGGCGGTCCGGGCGGTGGCCGCATCGGAGAAGCAGGCGCCCGCTCCGCTGTGCCAACCTCCAAGAGCCGGGCGCGGCAGCCGCGAAGCTGCTGGGAATTTTTAGGTCTCAACCGTCTCAGGCCGCGGCCGTCGGGTTCGCCGATTCGGCGGCGCGGCGGTATTCGGCGTTGATGCGCTGCGCTTCTTCCAGCTGGTCTTCGAGGATGACGATGCGGCAGGCCGCCTCGATGGGGGTGCCCTCATCGACGAGTTCCCGGGCGCGCGCGGCGATGCGCAGCTGGTAGCGGGAGTAGCGGCGGTGTCCGCCCGCGGAGCGCAGCGGGGTGATGAGGCGGGCTTCGCCGATGGCGCGGAGGAAGCCCTGGGTGGTGCCGAGCATCTCGGCGGCCCGCCCCATGGTGTAGGCGGGGTAGTCGTCGTCATCGAGTCGGCGGTACGAGTCGTCTGCTGTCATTGCACCTCTCTGCGGAACGCGTGGAGGGGCCCTGGCGCCATTGGCGCCAGGGCCCCGAAGGAACTGCTACACCATCTGCCGGCCCTGGTACTGCGCCGGCCTCATGTTTCCGCAGACCCGACCGAGATACTGCCGGGGGTGCGGGGATCGCGGTTGCTCGACCGGAGACCACCTCACTATCGATGTCCTGCGGTACCCGGGCCCACAACGTCCGCCCGGGCGATCCTGATGGCGATCGGCCCCTCCGTTCTTCCCTCGGTGATCAATCCCCCACCAACCAGGGGACTGCATACTGCCGGTACCGCTCTACTGCGCACTGCTGGTGATGCGAACTGCTCAGCTGCGGTCCTGCTCGCGGCGGCCCCTGATCACTGCGGGCCACCCGGTCCGGTCGTCAGTCCCGTCGCCGTCCTGCAACCACCCTGGCTTCGAAAACTCCACCACCGCACCGTCCTGCGCACTGCAACTACGTACCGCTGCCTGGCAGTTCGTCTCTGCCAGGCACTGCTGTCTCTCTGAGCTACGAGAGAAACCATAGCCACGCCACCACCCAATGTCTACTCTGTCCAGCATAGATTTTCGCGTGTCCGGTGGAGAGGTAGTCGGCCTCGAACAGCTACGCCAGGAGGAGAGCCGTCAAGGTCTCGGAGCTCGTCACCAGTGCCCCGCGCCACGGCGCGGAATCTGCGACTCGGACTCGCCGCCTGACGGCCGAGAGAGCACACTCCGGAGGGACGCAGGCGTCTGTCCGCCCTCCACGGAGGGGCGGACAGCACTGATCCCGGCAGCCAGCAAGCTGCCGGGATCAGGGGCGGATCGCCGTCATCGTGCTGGTGGCACGGGTCCTCGGCTTCGTGATCCGACCCGCGGCAAGCGGCGGCAAGCGCGGCCGCTGGTACCGCTGGTACCGCTGGTAAGCGAGCCTGAGCAGCGCACCGACACGGGTGGGGCACGACGCCGTAGCGTCGGGCCCCACCCGTTTGCCGTCTTCCTGCTACCGCAGGGATGAAAGTGGCGATTCCGCCGATTAGGGGTACCTGGAGGCCGTGGCCGGAGATGGCCACGACGCCAGGAACCATGGCCTCCGGCACGGCGCCTCCGGCCGCCATCCGCTCTCGTAAGCGCGCATGCGTGAGTTCAAGAAGTCCAGGAATACGGCTTTCTGAGGATGCGTCACCGAATTCGATGCCACTTGCACGACTCCGCGCTTCGGCTGCGGGAGTGGCAATGGATCTCGGTGAGGAAGCTGTTCTTTATGAGTGACGACATCTGGGGCTACCAGCCGACCACCGGCCACACCGCAGGCACGGCCTGACCTCAACGCGACCCCAGAAGCGGGGCTCACCGGAGACGTTCGGGGTGGACCCCACTTCACGCCGACCAGATGCAGCCCACCAGGCGAAATCTCTGGTGCGCCGGGTCCGCTCTAAAATCGCCTGGCATGCATTTTTCGAACCCGGGTACGCCGTCTGTTGCCAGCGCGCAAGGGGCCGGTGGCTGAAGGCTGGATCACGCAGGAGGGGCCGGACATGACAGTGACGGAGACGGTAGAGGCGCGGACCGTGGCGCTGCCGGAGATCGCGGACCCGTCGCAGGTCGCTCCCAAGGACGCCCGGAAGTTGTCCAGGCTGTTCTTCGACCAGCTCACCGTTCTGGAAGAGGGCACGCCCGAGTACCAGTACGCGCGCAACACCCTCATCG
This sequence comes from Streptomyces sp. NBC_00328, assembly GCF_036139655.1. Taxonomy (NCBI): domain Bacteria; kingdom Bacillati; phylum Actinomycetota; class Actinomycetes; order Kitasatosporales; family Streptomycetaceae; genus Streptomyces; species Streptomyces sp. NBC_00328. Next base: position 7,545,121 of record NZ_CP108013.1, on the reverse strand, counting down.
AAATGAACATCACCCTCGTCCGCTTCGCTGCCGCGCGTTTCCGCAGCCGCAGCCAGGACGAGATGGAGGACATCGTCCAGGTCGGCACCATCGGCCTCATCAAGGCCATCGACCGCTTCGAACTCACCCGCGAAGTCGAGTTCACCTCCTTCGCCGTCCCTTACATCGTCGGTGAGATCAAGCGCTTCTTCCGCGACACGAGCTGGGCCGTCCACGTCCCCCGGCGCCTGCAGGAAGCCCGCGTTCAGCTGGCGAAGGCCACCGAGGAGCTCCGCAGCCGGCTCGGGCGCACGCCCACGGTCAAGGAGCTCTCCGCGCTGATGTGCCTCAGCGAGGAGGAGGTCAACGAAGCGCGTCTGGCTTCCAACGGCTACAACTCGTCCTCTCTGGACGCCGCCGTCAACTCCAGCGACGACGGCGAGGCCGCGCTGGCCGACTTCATCGGCGCCGACGACAACGCCCTCGAACTCGTCGAGGACTTCAACGCTCTGGCTCCCATGATCGCCGAACTCGACGACCGTGAACGGCGCATCATCCACATGCGGTTCGTCGAGGAACTCACCCAGGCCCAGATCGGCGAGCACCTCGGCGTCTCCCAGATGCACGTCTCCCGTCTGCTCAACCGCACCTTGGCCAAGCTGCGCGAAGGCATGCTCGCCACCAACTGACCTCGCTCGTTCGCGACTTGCCGGCGGCGCTGCCCGCCTTGCGGGGTAGGGGGCGCCGCTGGTTCATTCATCAGCGGGTGTCGGTGCGTGGGCGTGCTTCGACCGCTGGTGGGGGTCTTTGGCCACAACCGGTCTGCTGCGATGGCGTGTACGAATGTCAGGCGGATCGGGCTGCGTCTCGTGGTAGGGAGACGGGTGGAACGTCCTCTGGAGCAAGGCGGAGCATGGGCTGGTCGACCAGGGCCTGCTGCAATCCGGCGAGGGCTTCGGTCAGTGCGGTGCGCTGCCGGCTCGGCATGCTGTCGAGGGCCTGGACGAGGAGTTGGTCGCGCCGTTCACGGATTCGGGCCAGGTGCTTGCGGCCTACCCCGGTCAGGGAGAGCGTGACTTCGCGGCGGCTGTCCGGGCAGGGCCGGCGTTCGACGAAGCCGAGGGCCTGGAGGCGGTCGACCAGGCGGCAGACCGAGGGCGGCGCAGCGCCCAGGAGCCGGTTGAGGGCTCGCATGCGTATCCCGTTCTCGCGGTCGACGATGTACATCACGCGGAGCTGGGAGACGGGGATGTAGGGGGGTGGGGCGTCGCGGTCCTGTTCCCACATGACGTCGAGGAGTTCGGCGATGCTGCCGGCCTGGCGGGCCGCGGCGCGAATGGGATCGAGGGTGGGGCGGGTGCGCTCGGTCATGCGGGTTCCCATCCGAGGGGCCTGGTCCCTGATGCCGGTGACACACGCAGGGTGGGACGTCAGCCGCTGGAGTCCGATCCGGAGGGCCGGTGCCCCTGGCCGGCGCGGTCGAGGGGGATGCCGTCCTCTGACGTATGACGATATGCCATGCGGTGGGGCTCGGCGTGACCGCTCGTCGTGACAGCGTGGTGGGGGACGAGGTGGTCCAGGGTGCCGGTGATGTCCAGCATCCGGTCGAGAGCCGGGGGCCGGGCGTCCAGGTAGAGGGTGACGTGTGCGGCGGTGGTGCGGCGGTGGAGCATCAGCAGCATGGCCAGGCCCATGGAGTCGAGGCCGTCCAGGTCGCTGCAGTCCAGGTGCAGGGCGTGCAGGCCGGGCGTGCCTTCGAGGTGCTCGGTTGCGGCAGCCAGGAAGCACTCGGCACAGCCGTGGTCGAGGAACCCGTGCGCCTCCAGGATCAGGACGCCCTCGTCCGGGCTGGGTGCGGTGGTCAGGTGGAAATGGGTGGGTTCGAATCCAAAGGGAGGCGTCATGCGGTGTTCCTGGAGTCGGAGGCGATCACGGACCTTGTCCCGATGAGGCAGCCGGTGGCCTGGGTGAGCATGAGAGTGGCCCGGGGGAAGTCCTTGAGCTGCTCGCTCAGGATGTCCAGGGCCGGAGTGAGGGAACGGGCGGGGACGCTGCGGGCGTTGAGGATTCCGGCTGTCCAGGTGAGGAAGTCGGTGAAGAGTTCCGGGTCGCCGGTGTAGAGCGCGGCGGCCAGGAAGTCCACGATGTGCGCGATGTCCTCGGCCGTGTGCTGGCGTTGTCGGGCGGTGTAGTCGCGCATGGCGGGGAAGCGTTCTTCCAGTGCGCCCATGACCGCGCGCACCAGGCGGGTGTGGGTGCGGGCGACCATGGTGTATTCCTGGTCGGCCAGGTGCGGCAGGTCGTCGATCGGCTGGTGCGCCGGTGCGGGGCGGGGCAGCGGTCCCTGGTCGAGCCGGTCCGCAGCGGTCCTCGCGTCCGGTGCCCAGGCGTCGGCGCCGAGCAGGCGGGCGTACTGGCCGTGCCGACCGAAGGCGGCCCCGCCGACCAGGACGGGAGTGCCGGTGGCCTGGACCGCGGTGATCGTGGCGTGTGCGGTCGGCAGGCGGGTGGCGATCGAGCCGGAGAGCGCCACCATTTCGGGCCCGGTCTGGTGGATGTGCGTGATCAGGTGGCTGGTGGGGACCTGAGCACCGAGGTAGTCGACCCTCCAGCCGCGCAGTTTGAGGACTTCGGCCAGGAGGCGGGCGGGCAGGCCGTGCCACTCCCCGTCCACACAGGCCACGATCATCCTGCCCCGGCCGACTGCGGCGTGGGCGGCGTAGTGACACGAGAGTGCGGCGACGGCCCGGTCGTTGATCGCGGTGGCAGCGTGTTCCTGTGCGACGGTGAGGCGGTTGGCGGCCCACTCCTCGCCGACCTTGCGCTGGACGGGCGCGATCACGTCCTGGAGCACGCTTTCCGCCGGCGTGCCGTCCTCCAGCGCGCCGAAGACCGTACGGGTGGCGGCCTGCTCGTCGCCGAGGGAGACCGCCTCCCACAGCTGGTCGATCCGGTGCTCCAGGGAGAGTGTGGCGGTAGGACTCATGCAGTGAACCTGCCCCGAGTATGGCCATCCACCGCGCTGAGGTGGTGGGAACGGGGAGCGGCGATGACCATGACGGCCATGTCGTCGTGCGTCGCGGATCCCACCCACTGGGAGACGAGCATCTGCACGTGTTCCACGATCGCCTCCGCCGGCATCCCCGAGCACTGGGCCAGCGCGTCCTTCAGGCGGTCCTCGCCGAACATCTCGTCGCCGAGCGGGCCACCCTTGGCCTCGGTGATGCCGTCGGTGAACAGCACGCAGAACTCACCAGGAGCCAGCGTCTCCTGAGCGGTCGTCGCGCGGGCCGTGGGGAAGACCCCGACGAGAGTGCCGCGGGAGCTGCCTTCCTCCACGGTGCCGTCGCTTCGCACGATCAGGGCCGGCGGATGTCCGGCGCTGGTCACCTGAAGGCGCACGGAACCGGCCTTGCGCACAGCGGAGGCCATGACGAGGGTGGCGAATCGGGTGTGGTGGGAGTTGATGAGCGCGCCGTTGAGCAGGTCGATCATGCGCTGGTGGTCGTCGGCCATGGGCAGCAGAGCCTGAAGCGTGTTGCGTATCTTCCCGGTCAGGACGGCGGCTTCGAGGCCTTTGCCGCAGACATCGCCCAGGACCGCGAAGGACGCCTCGCCGTCGGTGGCGGCGGGGTGGACGTCGTAGAAGTCGCCGCCGATGCGCTCGCGGTCCTTCGATGGCCGGTAGCCGCCCGCGAAGTCCACTCCCGAGATCTGGCGCAGGACCGGCGGGAGCAGGTCCTGCATCAGGGTCCGGGAGAGAGAGGACTGCTCGGCGTAGAGGCGTGCCGCGGACATCGCGGCGCCGGCGCGGGCGGCGAACAGACGGGCGAAGACCTCCTCCGCCTCACTGAACGCGGTCTCCCCGCTGCGTCGCAGCAGGATCAGGGCTCCGGCGGGCACACCGTGCCCTGGCAGCGGCGTGACGACTATCGAACCGACTGTGCCGAATCCGTCGGGGACGAGCCAGGCCGGGGCCGAGGCGGGGTCGATCCATCGCGACGGCACCGGGGGGAAGCCCTGGAGAGCCTCCCCCAGACCAGGGACTTCCCCGGGGTCGACGTCCCACTGGAAGCGCTGCGGCGCACCGCCGCGCAGGCAGACCACGACCGGCAGCCGGTGGGCGCTGGGGGGCGCGATGACCAGCGCGGCGTCCGCGAGATGCTCGGCGGCCAGTTGGGCGGTCACGTCCATGCACCGCTCCAGATTCAGTGACGAGAGCAAGGTGTTGGAGGCTTCGGTGAGGAAAGCGGTCCGCTCGCGCTCCATCCGCAGTGCTTCACGGGCCAGCCGGTGATCGGTGTCGTCCACGAACCACCACACGACGTCCCCGTCGTCCTGCACGGTGGGATGGGCCTCAAAGGTCCGCTCCCCTACCGGACCCGACACCAGAACGTCGTCGCTCGGGCCGTCTGCCACCTGGCGTGCGTGTGCGTCCGCGAGCCAGGCCGGCACGCTCCCGGCCAGGGCGGCACCGGAGCGGATCCCGGGGAAGAGTCCGCCGGCCTGGGCGTTGACGTGGAGTACCGCACCGGCGGGATCCGCGACAAGGACTGGGCAGGGCACGGACGTCCATGGCACATAAGCCGGAGCATCGGCGCTCACGGCTTGTTCCTGCTGGGTGGAAGTCACAAATACGAAGGCCCGCTACGCGAACCCCTCACCTCATCCGGTCGAAGAAAGTTGCCCTACGGCAACCATCCTCCACCAGGACCATCGCTGGCAACCCACCCCCATTTCGAACTGCCTCCGAACGGGCACTTCACTCGCCTGCAGCTCCGGCGCCTGCGGCAGTGACGTTCTCACCCCCGGCGGAGACAACCGCCTCACCTGACAAAAGACGCAGGTCAGAGCCCAGCGAGGCTTCCGATGCGCCAGAGCGGCGCGTCCCCGCCCGGGGCCCCGACAGGGCGGGTGAAGACTCCGAGGAGAGGATGAAAGGTTCACGGAGACGGGCGACCGGTCAGCTCTCCTCCACTCCCCGGCCTGGACGGCGACGGCTCCCGCATCGCCCAGGCCGCCATCTTGCGACGGCCTTTCCGACAAAGCCGAGAGACGGCTACGGCGTCCCCACCGTGACTGCCACGGTGGAGATCGTCCAGCTGATCGTCAGCGAACTGGTCACCAACGCCCGCGCGTACGCCCCCGGACCGGCCCTTCTGCGCCTGCGGATCACCGGCCCCGTCCTGCGGGTCGAACTCTGGGACAGCAACCCCGCCCTGCCGACCGCCAAGGACCGGATCCGGAACGCACCGGCCGGCACGGCCTGGAGATCGTCACAGCCCTCGCCCAGACCATCACCGTTGAAAAGACAGCCATCGGTAGACGCATCACCGCCGGCATCGCCCTCAGCCCGGCCTCGACCTAGCCGGACCGGGTTCTCGAACCTCGGCGTTCAGGAGGCGCGCACACCGCAGCCTCCGGCTCAGCGCCGAGCCGGGGTGGCGCGAACGGGAAGCGCGTCACCAGGGCACCTCTCCCTCGTCGTCGAAGAAGCGGCCCGTCGGCCCGTCGTCCGATACGGTGGCCAGCCGGATCGCGGCGGCTGCGCCCTGTTGGGGGGTGCGCACTCCCCGGAAGCCGTTGAGGTCGGTCGCCGTGAAGCCGGGGCAGACGGCGTTGATCAGGATGTTGGTGTCGGCCAGTTCCCTGGCGTACTGCACGGTGACGGCGTTGAGGAACGTCTTCGACGGAGCGTAGGCGATGGCGATGGGGCCCGTCAGGGCGCCAGGCGTGGTCTGGAGTGTGAGGGAGCCGACGCTGCTGGAGACGTTCACGATCCGCGGCGACGGCGAGCGGCGCAGCAGAGGGAGCAGGGCGTTGGTGACGCGGATGACGCCGATCACGTTGGTCTCCACGGCCGCCCGTACCCGGTTCACGTCGACCGTGGTGGGCTCCTGCGGTCCGCCGCCGGTGATCCCCGCATTGTTGACGAGCGCGTCGAGCCGCCCGGCCCGCTCCTTCATCAGCCGAGCCGCCGCTGTCACGCCGGCGTCGTCGGTCACATCCAGCGGCACGCCGAACGCGTCGGCTCCGGCCGCGCGCAGTTTGTCCACAGCGGCCTCGCGCCGCTCCTCGTTCCGCGCGCCGATTCCGACGGACCAGCCGAGGGCGCCGAGCCCGGCGGCGATCTCGTACCCGATGCCCTTGTTGGCCCCGGTCACCAGCGCGACCTTGTGGTGGTTCACGGTGTTCGTCTCACTCATGACATCGATACTTCTCCCCCGCCGGGCAGGGCGTCCAAGACCGACTGGGTGGACGGCGATACCGCCCGGGTATCGCTCCTGGCCGTCCCGGTTAGGCTGGCGGGGTGGAGACACGTGAGCTGCGGTACTTCGTCGCGGTCGCCGAAGAGCTGCACTTCGGCCGGGCCGCGCAGCGGCTCGGGATCGCCCAACCCCCGCTGTCGCGGGCGATCGGCGGGCTCGAACGGCGCCTGGGCACCCTCCTGCTGGAGCGCAGCAGCCGGGGTGTCGCCCTGACCGGTGCAGGGGCGGTACTGCTGCGGGAGGCGCGGGCGGCGCTGGACGCCGTCGAGGCCGCCGAACGGCGCACCCGCCGGGCCGCCCTCGCGGCGACCGGACGCCCCGCCGTGGTCCTGGCCGCGAAGGCGGGCGCCTCCGGTGAACTGCTGGCGAAACTCCTCTACGCCTACGCCGCCGAGCCCGGCGCCGTCGCCGTGGACGTCGTGCTGTGCGGGCCGGGCGAGCAGACGCGGCTGCTGCACGACGGCCGGGCCGACGTGGCCCTGCTGCATAGGCCATTCGACGACACGGCCGGCTTCGACACCGAGGACCTGCACTCCGAGGGTCAGGTCGCGATCCTCCCGGCGGGCCACCCTCTCAGCACCCGCCCCCACGTGCGGCTCGCCGAGGTCACCGACCTTCCCGACCTGCCCCTGCCCCGCTGGCCTCGCCCTGACGGCACCTTCCCGGACGGCCCCGGACCGCAGGTGCGCGACCACACGCAACTCACCCAGCTCATCGCCCTCGGCCGCGCCTGCGCGGTCGTACCGGAGTCGGGCCGCACCGGCCTGCGCGAGGACCTCACCGCCGTACCGGTCCCCGACGCCCCCCACGTCACCACGGCCATCGCCTGGCCCCCGCACAGCCGCTCAACGGCGGTCGCGGGGCTGGTCCGCGCCGCCACCGCCCTGTGACCGACGGCGGTGAACGCCGGGACACCGTGCCGGATTTCGGGGACAGCGTCCGGTCTGCCATCAGCTCCCGACACATCGTGCGGCACGAGGCGACTGGCCTGCACCGGCGTTGTAGCGGCTCGTGGTGGTCCCGGTAGTCGACCATGAGGGGGTGCCGCTGCCGTCGGCGCAGTAGGCGAGCGATGTGCCGTCGGCGAGGCCGGTGCCGTCACCGAGCGCGTCGTAGGCGTAGCCGGCCGAGGCGACCTGGTTGCGGTCGACCAACTACGTACCGCAGAAGGCCTGTTGAGGCTTGCCGGGCGGTGCTCGCAGACGCCGGGCCCGGGGGCCGGACGAGCCGCCCAGAGCGGCGCGATGACACCAAAGCGCCCGTAGGCGGACATCCGTCGGCGGATCCGGCCTCAAATCTTGGGCACAAATTCCACACATCCCCCTCTTCAGAACGGCCCTGATGGTCTAGATTGACCGTGCTTCAGCTGTTCGGACATGAGGCGACCAATAATGATCTATAGGTCCGGCGCCGGGAATGCCAGCATTGGCCTCCTCGACGCGGGACTTGGGGGTGGTCGGTTCTTGGAGTCCTGAAGGAGTTCGGGTGCGGGGAGCACCCGGGTCCAGGCGGGTTTCGGGACACCTCGGAAGTCCGGCGGGGGTGCAAGTCTGCTGCCGATAGGGCGGGTTACTCAAGTAGCCCTGCAACAGCGGGAGTTCGTTGGACGGGAGGCGGTGCCTCCCGGGGGGATGATCAGCGCGGCGCGGGAGGCGGGGGCCTCCCGGGGGGAGGAACAGCGCGGCGCGCCGCGGGAGGCGGGGGTGCCTCCCGGAGCGAGGAACAGTGTTAGGCGAACACGTCGAACCACTGGAACCTGGGGGGTTCTGTGCGGCAAGGGGGACTAGTACGCCCGTTTCCGTCTGCGCGCGAGCGTCTGACGAACGGGGCGGCCAATCAGCCTGCGACCGACTGGGAGCAGCGGTACCGCCGTACCGTGATCACCAGCGACATGGTCGCCACCGCCTTCGTGGTGGCGGCGATCGGCAACTTCTTCGGGGCCCGGGACGCGGCCAACTGGCACGAGAAGTGGGGAATCCTCGCGTTCGGCACCGAACTGCTGGTGCTGGGGGCATTAGCGGTGAGCCGGGCGTGGGCTCCGGCCGTGCTCGGCCAGGGCGCGGAGGAATTCCGCCGGTTAGGGCGCTCGCTGTTCGCGGCGACCGTGGTCCTGGCGCTCGGCGGGATCGCGCTCACCTCGCGCAACATCAAACTCTGGATCTTCGTCGCGATCCCCGCGATCGCGCTCGTCACCATGACCGTGCGCTATCTGCTGCGCCTGTGGCTGCACAAACAGCGCAAGGAAGGACGGTGCCTGCGACCGGTGCTCGCCGCCGGGAGCCCGGCGACCCTGCGCGACCTGGTCACCCGGACGCGCAAGTTCCCGCACCTCGGCTGGCGGGTGGAAGCGGTGTGCACGACCGACGGTCACGGGCTCGACGGTGACGAGTTGGACGGAGTGCCCGTCGTCGGGCGGCTGGCGGACGTCGCGGGCCACGTGCACCGCGACGGCTACCGGGTCGTCGCGGTCACCCCGGACCCGCACTGGTCACCGGACCGGCTCCAGCGGCTGGCCTGGAACCTGGAGGGCAGCGACGCCGAGATGATCGTGGCCCCCGTGCTGATGGAGGTGGCCGGTCCGCGGCTGCACGTCGACGCGGTGCTCGGGATCCCGCTGCTGCGGGTCAGCATGCCGACCTTCACCGGCGGCCGCCGCGCGGTCAAGGTGGTCGTCGACCGGCTGGGCGCCACCGTCCTGCTGCTGCTGTTCGCGCCGCTGATGGTGTTCGTCGGGCTGCTCGTGCTCCTCGACAGCCGGGGCGGGGCGTTCTACCGCCAGCGCCGGGTCGGCAAGAACGGCCGCGAGTTCACCATTCTCAAGTTCCGCACCATGGTCTCCGGGGCCCACAAGATACGTGCGGAGCTGGCCGGCCTCGACGAAGGCGCCGGCCTGTTGTTCAAGGTCCGCCGGGACCCGCGGGTGACCCGGGTGGGAGCGGTGCTGCGCCGGTACTCGATCGACGAGCTCCCGCAGCTTTTCAACGTGCTGACCGGATCGATGTCACTCGTCGGTCCGCGGCCTCCGTTACCGGAGGAGTCCGCCGCGTACGGCCCGGACATCCGGCGGCGGCTGCTGGTCAAGCCGGGACTCACCGGCCTGTGGCAGATCAGCGGACGCAGCGACCTGTCGTGGGAGGAGGCGGTGCGGCTGGACCTGCGGTACGTGGAGGACTGGTCGCTCGCCCTGGACACAGTGATCTTGTGGAAGACGCTGCGTGCGGTGCTCTACGGGCAGGGGGCCTACTGATGCGCGCGGGACATCGTCGGGCAGGCGCGTTTACGGCAGGCCGCAAGGGCCTGCCCGGGGGGAGGAACGGGTCATGAAGGTCAGCGTTTTCGGGCTCGGTTACGTGGGCTGTGTGTCGGCCGCGTGCCTGGCCGGCCAGGGCCACCAGGTCATCGGCGTGGACGTCAACCAGGTGAAGGTCGACCTGGTCAACGACGGCAAGGCCCCGGTGGTCGAGGAGGGGATCGGCGAGCTCGTCACCGACGTCGTGGGAAGCGGGGCCTTACGCGCCACCACCGACGTCCGTGAGGCGATCGCGGACAGCGAGGTGTCGCTGATCTGCGTGGGCACGCCCTCGGAACCCAACGGCAGCCTGTGCACCACGTACTTGGAGCGGGTCACCGAGGAGATCGGTGCCGCGCTGGCCGAGCGGGGTGGCCGGCACACCGTGGTGTTCCGCAGCACCATGCTCCCGGGCACCTGCCTGAACCTGCTGGTGCCGATCCTGGAGAAGTACGTCGGCGGAACGGCCGGCGTGGACGTCGGGGTCGCGGTCAACCCGGAGTTCCTGCGCGAGGGCACGAGCGTGCGGGACTTCTTCGACCCGCCGAAGACCGTCATCGGCGAACTCGACGCGGCGAGCGGCGATGTGGTGGCGGCCCTGTACGAGGGACTGCCCGGCGAGGTGTTCCGGGTGCCGATCCCCGTGGCCGAGGCGATCAAGTACGCGGACAACGCCTTCCACGGCCTCAAGATCGGCTTCGCGAACGAGCTGGGCGCGGTGTGCCAGGCCCTCGGGGTGGACTCGCACCAGGTGATCGACGTGTTCCTGGCCGACCGCAAGCTGAACATCAGCCCCGCCTACCTGCGGCCCGGTTTCGCCTTCGGCGGCTCGTGCCTGCCCAAGGACCTGCGCAGCCTGGTCCACGCGGCACAGCGGGCGGACGTCTCGGTGCCCATCCTCTCCCACGTGCTGCCCTCCAACTCCGACCATCTGCAGCGCGCGGTGGAGATGGTCGAGCGCACCGGCAAGCGCCGGGTCGGCCTGTTCGGGCTGTCCTTCAAGCCCGGCACCGACGACCTCCGCGAGAGCCCGCTCGTCGAGCTGGCGGAGAGGCTGTTCGGCAAGGGGTACGACCTGCGGATCCACGACGCCAACGTGAGCCTCTCCCGGCTGCTCGGCGCGAACCGCGAATACATCGAGACCCGGCTGCCGCACCTCGCGCAGCTGCTCGCGGACTCCGTCGACGAGGTGCTGGAACACGCGGAGGTGTGCCTGGTCGGAACCCGGGACCCGGCCGTGCTGTCGGCGCTGCCCCACGGCGACGGCCCGATGATCGTCGATCTCATCCACCTTCCCGACGCCGACGCGCGCCGGACCGAACCGGGATACATGGGCCTTGCTTGGTGACACGACCAGCGGCGACCGGCCTGACCGGCGCGCGCTGATCCTGGTGGAGAACCTGTCGGTGCCCTTCGACCGACGGGTGTGGCAGGAATGCACGACGCTGCGCGACGCGGGCTGGACGGTGCACGTCATCTGTCCCCAGGGCAGCAAGCGGGACACGGAGCCGGAGGCGGTGATCGACGGGGTGCGGATCCACCGCTACCCGTTGCGCGCCGCCACCGGCGGACCGGCCGGCTATCTGCGGGAGTACGGATCGGCGTTGTGGCACACCATGCGACTGGCCCGGAAGATCGGCCCGGTCGACGTGGTGCACGCCTGCAATCCGCCCGACCTCCTGTTCCTGCCCGCGCGGTGGCTGAAGCGGCGCGGAGCGCGGTTCGTCTTCGACCAGCACGACCTGGTGCCCGAGCTGTACCTGTCGCGGTTCGACCGGGGCGAGGACCTGCTCTACCGCGGCGTGTGCGCGCTGGAACGGATGACCTACCGGGCCGCGGACGTCGTGCTCGCCACGAACGAGAGCTACCGGGACGTCGCGGTGCGCCGCGGCGGCCGGCGCCCCGAGGACGTCTTCGTGGTGCGCAGCGCGCCCGACATCGACCGGTTCCACCCCGTACCGCCGGAGCCGGAGCTGAAGCGCGGCAAGCCCCATCTGCTGTGCTACCTCGGGGTCATGGGCCCGCAGGACGGCGTCGACTACGCCTTGCGGGCTCTGGCGAAACTCCGCGACGAGGTCGGGCGGTCCGACTGGCACGCGGTGTTCGTCGGCGGCGGCGACACCTTCGAGGCGATGGTGGAGCTGTCCCGGCAGCTCGGGCTCGCGGATCAGGTGCAGTTCACCGGCCGTATCCCGGACGCGGATCTGGTGCGCTACCTGTCCACCGCGGACGTGTGCCTCTCCCCCGACCCGCACAATCCGCTCAACGACGTCTCGACCATGAACAAGGTCCTGGAGTACATGGTGATGGGCAGGCCGCTCGTCTCCTTCGACCTCCGGGAGGCGCGCGTCTCCGCCGGTGACGCCGCCGTCTACGCGCCCGCCAACGACGAGGCCGAGTTCGCGAGGCTCATCGCGCTGCTGCTGGACGATCCGGAGAAGCGCGCTCTGATGGGCAAGATCGGCCAGGAGCGGATCAGCGGCCCGCTCTCCTGGCGCAACTCCCAGGCGTCCCTGCTCGCCGCGTACGCCGCGGCCTGCGGCGACGACGCTCCGGCGGGCGGCCCGGAACGTGAACAGGGCGGAGGCCGCACCGTTGAACGATGACACGATACGCCTGGTCACGATCGGGCGGATCATCCGTCGGCGCTGGCGGCTCCTCGCCGCGCTCGCCCTGGCGGGCGCGCTCGTCGGATACGGCACCTCGCTGCTCTTCCCGCCGCGCTACACGGCCTCGGCGTCGGTTCTGCTGCCCGGCGCCTGGGAAGAACGCGAACTGCTGACCCAGCAGGAGATCGCGACCAGTTCGGTGGTGGTGGACGCGGCGGCCGACGCGCTCCACTGGACCGGCGTCGGCAAGAGCGAGCTGCGGGACCAGGTCGGCGCGAAGACCGCCGACGGGAACATCATCAAGATCTCGGGCACGGCCGACACCCCGGAACGCGCGCAGCGGCTCGCCGACCAGGTGGCCCGGCAGTTCGTCACGTTCGCCGCGCGGGTCGCGGACAACAACACCGACCCCGACACCGCGGCGCAGCGCGAGGCACTGCAGCAGACGGTGGCGCAGACCAGCAAGCGCATCACCGAGCTGGCCGACGCCGCCGATCCCGGGCAGACCGTGGAGGGTGTGCAGGCCCGCACCGAGCTGGAGAAGCTGCGCACCACGCTGCAGGAGGCCATCAGCAAGCTGGACCAGGCCGACCCCTCCGCCGACAAGGCCAACATGGTCGTCATGGGCTCGGCCCCCCGGCCGACCGGCGAGGCACCGCCGACGCGGATCCAGCTCGTTGTCGCCGGGGCGCTGCTGTTCTTCCTGCTCGGAGTCATCGGCCATCTCACCGCGGCCCGGATGAGCCGCCGGCTGCGCGTCGAGCCGGAGATCGCCGCGGCGCTGAACGCGGAACTGCTGGGTACCGTCGACGTTCCCGCCGAGAGGCCCGGGCACCGGCCGGAAGGCGGTGGCTCGCGTGCGGGGATCCGCCGGCTGCTGGGCGTCGACGTCCGCTGGGACATACCGGCTCCGCAGGCCTCCGGCGACGAGGTCAGCAGGCAGATCCGCTACCGGCGGGTGTGTACCCGTCTCCGGGACCGACTGCCCGCTCCGCGGGGGCTGCTGGTCGTCGTCCCGGAAGGCGACGAGATCGCCCGCCGGGCCGCGGGTCAGCTCGTCGCGGAGGCGGAGGGCGATCCGGTGCTGCGGCTGGTGGGGGTCTCCGTGTCCCGTCCGCTGGTGCCGGACCGCGGCAACGAGTCCGGTGCCCTGGTCGTGCTCAGCCCGGGCAGCTGGACCGCGGGGGAGCTCGCAGGCATCGCCGAGGCCTGTGCGGACGCCAAGCACGAGATCGTCGGCATCGTCCTCGCCGGCATGGTCCGGGCCCTGCCGGCGCGGTCCGCCGGCCGTCCCCGGAATACCTCCACGCCGGTGCTCGCGGTCGGCCACGACGCGAAGGGAAGTCCAGGGTGACGACGAGTACGACTGCGGAGTCGTCGGCCGCCGCTCCGCTGCTGGATCTGCAGGCACTGGTGGTGGCGGTGCGCAGACGGCGCCGCTTCTGGTGCGCCGTGGGGCTGCTGGGGCTGCTCGTGGGCGCGGCGGTGGCGGTCCTGCTGCCGACGCCGCCGACCGCTGAGACCAAGGTGCTGGTCGCGCATCAGGAGGACCAGCCGAACGACCCCGGAACGCTGATCCGCACCGACGTCGCGCTGCTCCAGACCACGCGGATCGCCGACAGGGCCCTGAAGTCCCTCCACTCTCCGGAGAAGCCGGAGGACTTCATGAAGGACTACACGGGGATCGGCCTGACCAACAACCTGCTGCAGATCACGGTGACCGGTGACAGCGACGCGGACGCGGAGGCCCGCGCCAAGGCACTGGCCGACGCGTTCGTCGCGGACCATGTGAAGCGGATCCGGGCGGCCGCGGACGCCGAGGCCAAGGCCCTGCTCGACCAGCGCGACCGCCTGCAGGGCGAACTCACCAAAGTCAACAAGGCGATCGGGGAGGGGTCGGCGCAGACCGGGCCGACGGCGTCGGCGGACCTGGAGTCGCTCTTCGCCCGCCGGGCCGAACTCACCTCGAGGATCTCCGACTTCGGCCAGCGCGCCGCCGAGGCGCGCATCGGCACGCCGAAGCTCATCGCCGGCACACAGATCGTGGACGCCCCGAGCGCGGTGCGGAACTCCCTGCCCAAAACCGCCGCCACCAACGCCGCGGTCGGCCTCGTCCTCGGCCTCGTCCTCGGCCTCGCGGTGGCCGCGGTCGGTTCGGTGGTGGCCGACCGCCCCGTGCTGCGCCGGGAGATCGCGTCGAACCTCGGCGCCTCGGTCGTCGCGGAGCTGCCCCGCCGGTCGGTCCGGCCGTGGCGGCGCCGGCGGATCCGGCTGGCACGCGAACGGCTCACCGCATCCCTGGCGCGCACCGCGCGCGCCTCCGCGGAGCCGGTGTCACTGCTCGAACTGGGCACCGCGCGCAGCACGAGCGTGCTCGCCCTGGACCTCGCCAGGGCGCTGGCGGCGGACGGGCCGGTGGTCGTCGTAGACGGTCTGCCCGGCCTCCGACTCGCCAAGCGCCGCCCCAGGCCGGGAGACCCGACCGTGGTCAGCGGCGAAGGTGCCGCGTCCGTGCCGCATCAGGAACGCCGGGTCGGCGTCGGCTCGGTAGCGCCCGGCACGGCGTGGACCGACCTGCAGTACCTCGGCACGCGGACCGTGCTGGTCGTCCGTGCCGGGCACGGCAGCGCCGCATGGCTGCACACCGTGGCACGGCAGCTCGCGGACCAGCGCATCGCGGTGATCGGCGTGGTGCTGATCGACCCCGATCCGCGTGACCGGACCGACGGCACCCTGTGGGACGGGCTGAACACCGCGCTGCGCGGCCAGGACGAGCGGTCGGCCCGGCAGAGCGGGACGGCCCGGCGGGCGGAGCGGCAGCCGATGTGGGCGGCACGCGTCCCGGACAGCGACCAGGAGGCACGGTAGGACATGTGTGGCATCGCGGGTACTTACCGATGGCCCGACGGGAAGGCCGTGGCCGACCGGCTCACCGAGACCCTCGCGCACCGGGGTCCGGACGGGGCGGGCCGCTACAGCCACCCCGTCGGTGACGGCGAGGTGCACCTCGGGCACCGCCGGCTGGCCATCATCGACCTGTCCGAGACCGGCGCCCAGCCGATGGTCTCGGGCGGCCTCGTCCTGACGTACAACGGCGAGCTGTACAACGCGCCCGAACTGCGTGCCGAGCTGGAGGCCTCCGGGGTGCGCTTTCGCGGTACCTCCGACACCGAGGTGCTGCTGGAGGCCTGGCGGCGCTGGGGCACGGACTGCCTGCCCCGGCTGCGCGGCATGTTCGCGTTCGGGATCTTCGACGAGCGGACCGGTGAACTGGTGCTCGCCCGGGACCAGCTCGGCATCAAGCCGCTGTTCCTGCTCCGGCGCGGCGGGGGCCTGGTGTTCGCCTCCGAGCTCAAGGCGCTGGCCGCCGTGAGCGGCGGGTCGCTGGAGGTGGACCACGCCGCGCTGGTGGCCTCGCTGCTCTACTACTGGGTGCCGGACTCGCGCTGCGCGTTCCGCGAGGCGGAGAAACTGCCGCCGGGGAGCTGGCTGAGGTTCCGGCCCGACGGCCGGGTGGAGCGCGGCCGGTACTGGAATCTGAAGGACGTCGCCGCCGAGGGCCAGGAGCGGGCCAGAAGCGGCGATCTGCCGGACATCGCCGCCGTCGTCGAGGAGTCGACCCGGCGCCATCTGCTCTCCGACGTCCCCGTGGCGACCTTCCTGTCCGGCGGTCTCGACTCCAGCTATCTGACCGCGCTGGCGGCCCGCGACCGGCCCGGGATCTCCGCCTACACGATCGGATTCCGGGCCGAGGACGCCAAGTTCGAGGCGATGCCGGACGACCTGCGCTATGCCCGGCAGGTGGCCGAGCGGTTCGGCGTCGACCTGCACGAGATCGAGATCGCCCCGAACGTGCTCGACCTGCTGCCGCAGATGACGCACCACCTGGACGAGCCGATCGGCGACCCCGCCGCGATCAACACGTTCCTGATCTGCTCGGCCGCACGGGAGGCCGGGGTCAAGGTGATGCTCTCGGGGATGGGTGCCGACGAGCTGTTCGCCGGCTACCGCAAGCACCTGGCCAATCTGATCGCGCTGCGCTACCAGCGGGTCCCGCGGCCCCTGCGGCGCGGTGTGTCCGCGGCGGTGGACCGGCTTCCGGTCGCCTCGGCCCGCCGGGGGTACCGCTCGGTGCGCTTCGCCAAGCGGTTCCTGTCCTTCGCCGATCTGCCGGAGGAGACCGCGTTCCGGCGCAGCTACACCATGTACGACCGGGACGAGCTGCTCGCCCTGATCGATCCGGACCTGGCCGGGACGGTCGAGGACGTGCTGACCGAGCACGCGGACGTCTACCAGGACAACAGCCTCGACGACTTCGTCAACCGCATGTGCCTGGGCGACGCCCGGATGTTCCTGCCGGGCCTGAACCTCGCCTACACGGACCGGTCGAGCATGGCCGCGTCGACGGAGGTACGGGTGCCGTACGTGGACGTCGAGGTGGTCAGGGCGGCGTTCGCCGTGCCCGGCGACCGCAAGATCGTCGGACGGCAGGGGAAGGCGGTCCTCAAGGAGGCGGCCGCCTCGGTCCTGCCCCGGGAGATCGTGTACCGGCCCAAGGGCCTGTTCAGCGCCCCGCTGCGGGCCTGGATGAGCAGGGATCTGGCACCGCTGGTGCGCGAGGTGGTGAACGACGGCGAGCTCGTCCGTTCGGGGCTCCTGCGCCGTGACGCGCTGGCGCGCATGGTCGCCGAGGACGCCGCCGGGCAGCGGGACTTCTCCAAGCATCTGTGGCATGTGCTGACCCTCGAGTACTGGTATCGCGGCGCGGTCTCCGGGTCCGGCCAGGACACTCGCTCGGCGGCCTAGAACACGGCTTAGAAACAAGGGGACTTCGGGTGAAGCAGGTTGTTCAGAACTACAAGAGCGGCGAGCTGGCGGTGCTCGACGTGCCGGTGCCGGAGTGCAAGCGGGGCGGTGTGCTGGTCCGCAGCTCCTACTCGCTGATCTCCACCGGGACCGAGCTGATGAAGGTGTCCGAGGCCGGCATGTCGATGCTGGGCAAGGCCCGCTCCCGGCCGGACCAGGTGGCCAAGGTCATGCAGAGCGTGGCCACCAACGGGGTGCCCGCCACGTACCGCAAGGTGATGGGCAAGCTGGACTCCTACACGCCGCTGGGCTACTCGCTGTGCGGGGTGGTCGAGCAGGTCGGCGCGGGGATCGACGACGTGAAGGTCGGCGACCTCGTGGCCTGCGCGGGCAACGAGCACGCGCTGCACGCCGAGCTGAACTGGGTGCCGAAGAACCTCTACGCCCCGGTACCGGACGGCCTCGCGCCGCGGCACGCGGCCTTCGGCACCGTCGGGTCGATCGCGATGCAGGGCGTACGCCAGGGCGAGCCGCAGCTCGGCGAGGTGGCGCTGGTCATCGGCCTCGGGCTGATCGGGCAGCTGGTGGTGCAGCTCCTCGTCGCCGCGGGGGTCCGCGTCGTCGGGGCGGACCCCGACCCGACGCGCTGCGAGCTCGCCGAGAGCCTGGGTGCCGCGGCCTGCGGCGACCCCGCCTCCGCGGCCGTGGAAGCCGCCGTCGCCGAACTCACCGGCGGCCACGGCGTGGACCAGGTTTACCTGGCCGCCGGCGGCGGCAGCAACCAGCCCGTCGAGCTGGCCGCGCGGCTCTGCCGC
The DNA here is from genome assembly GCF_036139655.1 of Streptomyces sp. NBC_00328. Taxonomy (NCBI): domain Bacteria; kingdom Bacillati; phylum Actinomycetota; class Actinomycetes; order Kitasatosporales; family Streptomycetaceae; genus Streptomyces; species Streptomyces sp. NBC_00328. The sequence continues at coordinate 7,527,354 of NZ_CP108013.1, read as the reverse complement.
GACCGCGGCCGGGTCGTCGACATCGGCAAGTGCCGTCTGGACCTGCCGTGGAACGCGTACTACGAGAAGGAACTCGACGTCCGGTTCTCCCGCAGCTACGGCCCCGGGCGCTACGACCCGGAGTACGAACTCGACGGCCGGGACTACCCGATCGGCTATGTGCGCTGGACCGAGCGCCGCAACCTGGCGTGCTTCCTCGATCTCGTCGCCCGCGGCCGCGTCGACGTGGAGCCCCTGGTCTCCCACGTCGCCGACTTCGACGACGCCGTCGAGACGTACCGGAGCCTGAAGGACGGTGAACTCAAGGCCGTGGCCGTGCTGTTCCGGTACCCCGGGCAGACGGCCGAGACCAGGGCCGAGGCCGAGGCCCCGGTGGTGGACGTGCCCGCGGTGCGACGCGGCGCCGGAGTCACCGGACCGGCCCGGCCGGCCACGGCGCCGGTGCGGCTGGCGTTCGTCGGCGCGGGCAACTACGCGACGTCGATGCTGCTGCCGCACCTGACGCAGCGCGACGGGGTCGAGCTGTCGACGGTCGTCACGACGACGGCGCTGTCCGCGGCCAACGCGCAGCGGAAGTTCGGCTTCGCCGAGGCGACCACCGATCTCGACGCCGTGCTCGGCGACAAGTCCATCGACGCGGTGTTCGTGGTCACCCGGCACAGCTCGCACGCCGAACTGACCCGCAAGGCCCTGCTCGCCGGCAAGACCGTGTTCGTCGAGAAGCCCCTGGCGCTCACCGAGGACGAGCTGGCCGGTGTGCTCGCGGCGGTGGAGGAGTCCGGCAACGACCGGATCCAGGTGGGCTTCAACCGCCGGTTCGCGCCGCTGCTCCAGGAGGCCAGGAACCGGTTCGGCGCCCGGACCGGTCCGGCGAGCCTGCGCTATCTGGTCAACGCGGGCCGGCTGACCCAGGGCAGCTGGTACCTCCAGCAGGGCACCGAGGGCTCCCGGTTCGCGGGCGAGGGCGGACACTTCATCGACACGGCGAGCTGGCTGCTCGACGCCGACCCGGTCTCGGTGTACGCGGTCGCCGCGTCCGGCAACGAGGATCTTCAGGTCGTCCTGCGCTACCCGGACGGGTCCACCGCCACCATCAGCTACGTCACCACCGGCGCGCCCGGCTTCCCCAAGGAGACGCTGGACCTGGTCGCGGACGGCAAGGTGCTGCGGCTCGACGACTTCGTGCGGGCCTCGCTGTATTCGGACGGCAGGGACGGCCGCAAGCGGTGGGTCAGTTCGCGGCTTCCCAAGGCCCGGGACAAGGGCCAGTCCGCCGAACTGGCCGCGTTCGTCAAGGCCGTGCGGACCGGCGGTCCGATGCCGGTGTCCCTGGAGTCGCTCGTCGCCACCACGGCGGCCACCCTCGCCGTGCGGACCGGCCTGGCCGGCGGCGCGCCGGTGACGTTGGCGAGCGCTCGATGACCATGAGCGCGGGCTGGTACCTGCGGCGGCTGTCCCGGATGGGGCCGCGGGAGATCGGCGGCCGGGTGGGCGACACGGTCCGCAGACGGCGGTGGCGGTCGGCGCCGCCGCACTGCCCGGACGTGACCGGCGCCCGGTTCACCGCGTCACTGCCCGCGGGCACGGTCGACGCGGTGGCACCCGACGCCGCGAAGCGTCTCGTCGCCGAGGCGGACCGGCTGATGGCCGGGCACGCCGAGTTCTTCGGCGTCGGGCGCGAGGACCTGGCCGACCCGGACTGGTGGTACGACCCGAAGACGGGACGCCGGGCACCGGAGGGCTACGCCTTCGACGTGCCGTACCGCGACGAGGACCGGGTCGGTGACATCAAGCAGATCTGGGAGCCGTCCCGGCATCAGTACCTGACCGTGCTCGCCGCCGCCTACGCGGTCACCGGGGACGAGCGGTACGCCGAGCGGGTGGCCGGGCACCTGCGGTCGTGGTGGGCGGCCAACCCGCCGCTGCGCGGGGTGCACTGGACCAGCGGAATCGAGCTGGGCATCCGGCTGCTGTCCTGGGTGTGGGTCCGCCGGCTGCTCGACGGCTGGCCGGGCGCGGCCGCCCTGTTCGAGGACAACCCGGTGGCGCTGAACCAGATCTGGCACCACCAGCGCTGGCTGGCCGCGTTCCCCAGTCGCGGGTCCTCGGCGAACAACCACGTCATCGCCGAGACCGCCGGGCAGTTCGCCGCGGCCTGCGCGTTCGGGTGGTTCCCCTCCTCGGCACGCTGGCGGGCCGACGCGCTGCGGTCGCTGGAGCGGCAGTTACGGAGCAACACCTTCCACTCCGGCCTCAACCGCGAGCTGGCCACCGAGTACCACGGACTGGTGCTGGAGCTCGGCCTGGCCGCGGTGGCCGAGGCGGACGCGGCGGGCGTACCGGTCCCCGTGACGGTCCGGCTGGTGCTGCTGCGGATGACCGACGCGCTCGCCGCCGTCGTGGACAGCCGGCTGCGGCCGCCGCGCCAGGGGGACGCGGACGACGGGCACGGTCTGGTCGTGGACGGCGCGGGCACCGGCCGCTGGGGCTCGCTGCTGGCCACCGGGGACGCCGTGTTCGGCCGGCTCGCCTGGTGGCCGGCGGTGACCGGCACCGATGTGCGGACTCCGCTGCTGGCCGCGCTCGTCCAGCCGTACTCGACGGTCGAGAACGCGCCGGCCGTGTCCCGCCCGGCGGAGCGGCCCGCCCATTTCGCCGACGCGGGCATGACCATCCTGCGCGGTCCGGGAGAGATCTGGTGCCGCTGCGACGGCGGTCCGCACGGGTTCCTGTCGATCGCCGCGCACGCTCACGCGGACGCGCTGTCCGTGGAGGTCCGGCACGACGGGGTCGACGTGCTCGCGGACCCGGGGACGTACTGCTACCACGGACAGCCCGAGTGGCGGCGGTACTTCCGGTCGACGCTCGGCCACAACACCCTGGAGCTGGACGGCGGTGACCAGTCCGTCTCCGGCGGCCCGTTCCTGTGGACCCGGCACGCCCGCACCCGTGTCCTGGTCACGGACCCGTCCGGCGCCTCCGACGGCGGGGTGGCCCGCTGGTGCGCCGAGCACGACGGCTACGAGGGCTCCGCGCACCGCCGCCGGGTGGAACTGACGGCCGCGAGCGGGGAGTTGACGCTGGTCGACGAGGTGCGCGGCCCGCGCCGGGACGTGCGTCTGGCCTTCCACCTCGGCCCGGCGATCACGGCGGAGCTGGTGGGGAACCGGGCGCTGCTCAGCTGGACCCGGGACGGCGAGGACCGCTCCGCGGAGCTCGACCTGCCCGGGCGGCTGACCTGGCGGGCCCATCGCGGCGAGAGCGAGCCGCCGCTGGGCTGGTACTCCGCCGGCTTCGGGCGCAAGGAACCCGCCACCACGCTGGTCGGCACAGGCGTCGCCGAGGGCACGCAGGGGTTCACCACCGTACTCAGGTTCCACGGCTAGGGAGGAAGGACGCTTGCGGATCAAGTGGCGGCACTGGGCGTTGCCGGCCGCGCTGCTGGCGCTGGCCGTGCCGGCGGCGACCGGCTGCGACAGCTCGCAGGACGGGCGGCTGAAGCCGACCGCCGGGCCGTCCACGTCCGTGGCCCGGGTGTGCGCCAAGCCCGCGTCCGGACCGGCGAAGGCGCCGGCGGGCGCGGTGACGGTCGACCCCTCGAAGGCCGGTGACCTGGCGGAGAAGACCAAGAACAGCCCGCCGAACACCACGTTCTGGCTCAAGCCGGGCAAGCACAGGCTGGAGGCGGACCGCTACGCCCAGGTCATCCCCAAGAAGGGGGACGTCTACCTCGGCGCGCCGGGCGCGGTGCTCGACGGCCGGAAGACCAACCAGTACGCGTTCGGCGGCACCGCGCGCGACGTCTCCATCCGCTATCTGACCGTGCAGGGTTTCGTCGCCCCGCGCGACGAGGGCGTGGTCAATCACGACTCGGCCGACGGGTGGGTGATCGAGCACGCGACGATCCAGCGCAACTCGGGCGCCGGGCTGATGGCCGGGGCACGCCAACAGGTCCGCGCCAGCTGCCTGCGCGACAACGGCCAGTACGGCGTGAACGCGTACAAGGGCAACGGCCGGATCAGCGGCCTGGTGCTCGAGGGCAACGAGATCGCGGGCAACAACACGGACGACTGGGAGCGCAAGCGGTCGGGCTGCGGCTGCACGGGAGGCGTCAAGTTCTGGGCCGTCGACGGCGCCGACATCCGCGGCAACTGGGTGCACGACAACCGCGGGACCGGGCTCTGGGCGGACACCAACAACAACGACTTCCTCATCGAGGACAACGTGCTCGAGGCCAACGACGGGGCCGCGCTGATCTACGAGACCAGCTACAACGCGGTCATCCGGAAGAACACGATCCGGCGGAACAACTGGGTCGAGGGCCGCAAGTACGCGGACCGCGGGGACAACTTCCCCTTCGCGACCCTCTACTTGTCCGAGTCCGGCGGCGAACCACGGGTCCGCGCCCGCACGGACAGGATCGAGGTCTACCGGAACCTGCTGGAGAACAACTGGTCCGGGATCACCCTGTGGGAGAACGCCGACCGGTTCTGCAACAGCCCGGCCAACACCTCCTCCGGTGACTGCACGCTGCTGGTGAAGGACATCGACCGCTGCGCCCGGCCGGCGATCGCCACCGAACCGCTCTACGCCGACTGCCGGTGGAAGACCCAGCGGGTGGACATCCACAACAACCGCTTCGTGCTGGACACATCCGTCGTCGGCTGCACGGTGAAGTGCGACCGCATGGCGGTGCTGGCCAACTACGGCACCTATCCGGACTGGTCGCCGTACCAGGGCGACCGGGTGGCGGAGGCGATCACCGGCAAGCAGCACAACCGCTGGCACGACAACACCTACGTCGGACCGTGGAAGTTCGTCGCCCACGACCCGAGCCGGGTCCTCGACTCCGGGCAGTGGCAGGGCACGCCGTACCGGCAGGACGCGGGCAGCACCTTCCGCGCCCAGGGCGGTGGTTGAGATGAGCGGGAACCGAACGGTGAGCGGGAACCGAACGATGAGCGGTGACCGCACACCGAAGATCATCGGGACCGTCTGGGGGCTGCTGGTCCTCAACACGCTCGGGTCCGCCGGGGCGAAGACCATCGTCCCGCTGCCCCGCTCCCTCATCCAGATGGTCACCATGGGCGCCCTGGTCGCCGCGTTCGCCCTGGCGCTCGTGGTCAATGTCCGCCTGCGCGTGCGGCCCAGCGCCTTCGTGTTCCTGCTCACCCTGCTGCTGGTGTCGAGCGTGTTCTCCAGCGTGCATCTGGAGTCCGGGTTCGGCGCGCTGTTCCGCTGCGTCCGGCTGGCCCTCTTCGTCGGCACGCTGTGGCTGGTCAGCCGCTGGTGGGACGGCAGTCTGACGTTCGTCCGGCATCACATCCGGATGTACCTGGCGGTGCTCGGGACGGTGGCCGCCGGCGCGGTCCTCTCACCGGGCGCGGCCCTGCCCGACCTCTACGGCGGGCGGCTGGTCGGCGCGCTGTGGCCGCTCACCCCGCCGCAGATCGGACAGTACGCCGCGGTGATCATCGGGCTCACCGTGCTGCTCGTCCTGGGCCGCCGGACCGACCGGACCAGCGCCGTGGTGGTCATCGTGCCCTCGCTCGTCCTGCTCGCCCTGACCCACACCCGCACGGCCACGCTCGGCCTGCTCGTCGGACTGTCGCTGGCGATCGGCTCGCTCGTCCTGAACAGCGGCGCCGCCCGGCGGTTCTTCGCCTGGGCGGTGCTGAGCGCCACGGTGGCCGCGGTGGGATTCGCCTCCGCGCTCCAGACCTGGTTCCTGCGCGGACAGAGCCAGGAGAACTTCTCCAGCCTCACCGGTCGCGCCAAGGTCTGGCACGCGCTGCTGGCAGCCCCCCGGTCGACCACGGAGTACCTGTTCGGCGCGGGTCTGGGCGACAAGTCGTTCGGCGGGCTGCCGATCGACAACAGCTGGCTGGCCGTCTTCAACGAGCAGGGCGTGATCGGCGTCATCCTGGTGGCGGCGGTCATCATCGTGCTGGGCGGTGTGGCGCTGCTGCGGCCGCCGTCGCTGCAGCGGGCCTGCGCGATCTTCCTGATCAGCTACTGCGCGATCGCGTCGTACACCGAGGCCGGGCTGGGCGACGCCTCCCCGTATCTGCTCCACCTGGCCGTGGCCGCCTCGCTGCTGGCCGCGCCCGCCCCGGCCACTCCCCTCCCGACGCCCCGGGTCCCCCGGCGGCACGTCCCTCGATGGGCCCAGAGATCGGAGGTGATCTGAGCATGCACGTCCTCGTGGTGCACAACCGCTACGCCTCGGCGCAGCCGAGCGGGGAGAACAAGGTCGTCGACCAGGAGGTGGCGCTGCTGCGCGAGGCCGGCCACCAGGTCGAGCTGTTCGAGCGGCGCAGTGACGACATCGCCGCCCGGTCGCTGCCGGGCAAGGTGGCGGTACCGCTGCTGGTGCCGTGGAACCCGGCGGTCCGCTCGGAGCTCGCCGCCAGGCTGCGCGCCGACCGGCCGGACGTGGTGCACGTCCACAACGTCTTCCCGCTCCTGTCGCCCGCGGTGCTGGCCGCCTGCGCCGACGCCGGTGTGCCCGCCGTCGCCACGCTGCACAACTACACCCAGGTCTGCCCGCCCGGCACGCTGCAACGGGACGGCCTGCCCTGCACCGAGTGCGTCGGGTCCTCGCCGCTGCCGGCCGTCCGGCACGGCTGCTACCGGGGCTCCCGGCTGGCGACGGTGCCGCTCGCGGTCAGCATGTCGGTCAACCGGCGGCGGTGGTGGACCGGCGTGGAGCGGTTCTTCTGCATCTCGGCGGCCCAGCGCGACGTCCTGGTGGGGGCCGGCATGCCGGCCGGGCGGCTGGCGGTGAAGCACAACTTCGTTCCCGAGCCGGGTGTCCGCCGGGAGGGCGAGGGCGAGCATCTGCTCTATCTCGGCCGGCTCGCGGAGGCCAAGGGCCTACGGCTGCTCATGGCCGCGTGGGACGAGATCGGCGCCGGCGGCGGGGTGGGCGTGCCGCTGGTGGTCGCCGGTACGGGGCCGCTGGAGCGGGAGGTGGCCGCCTGGGCGGCGGACCGGGACGACGTGCGGTACGTCGGCCTGTTGGACCAGGCGGAGTGCCGGAAGGCCATCGCGCGGTCGGTCGCCGTGGTGGCTCCGTCCACCTGGCTGGAGGCGTTCGGCCTGGTGGTCGTGGAGGCGATGGCGGCGGGGGTCCCGGCCGTCGCCGCCGGTCACGGCGCCTTCGTCGAACTCGTCGAGGACGGGGTGACCGGGCTGCTGCACGCGCCGGGCGAGGCCGCCTCGCTCGCGTCCTGCCTGCGCGGGATCGCGGCAGGGACGGCCGCCAACCGGGAGATGGGCCGGGCGGCCCGGCGCCGTTACGAACAGGGCTTCAGCCCGGCCGTCGGGCTGGAGCGCCTGGTGGAGGAGTACCGGACCGCGATCGCGGGACGGTCGGCACATGCTCGCGGCGGGGACACCCGCGCGTTCAAGGGGGATGGGGAAAGTACATGACACGATGCCGACTCTGCGGCTCGCAAGCGACGGCGAGCGTCGTCGATCTGGGGGCGACCCCGCCGTGTGAGAGCTTTCTCGCCGCGGACCAGCTCGACCGGCCGGAGCCCGCGTACCCGCTGCACCTGCGGGTGTGCACCGACTGCTGGCTCGCGCAGATACCTCCGCTGATCGAGCCGGAGGAGACGTTCACGGAGTACGCGTACTTCTCCTCCTACTCGACGTCCTGGGTGGAGCACGCGCGCACGTTCGTCGCCGACGCCGCCCGGCGGGTGGGTCTTCGCCCCGACGCCTTCGTGGTCGAGGTCGCGAGCAACGACGGGTACCTGCTGAAGCACGTGGTGGACCGCGGGATCCGCTGCCTCGGCGTCGAGCCCTCGGTGAACGTCGGCGCCGCGGCCCGGGAGGCGGGTGTGCCCACGCTCACGGCGTTCCTGGACCCGGACACCGGCGCGGCCGTCCGCGCCGAGCACGGCCCGGCGGACCTGGTCGTGGCCAACAACGTGTACGCGCACATCCCCGACGTGGTCGGGTTCACCCGGGGGCTGCGCGCCCTGGTCGCCGACGACGGCTGGGTCTCCATCGAGGTGCAGCACCTGCTGACCCTGATCGAGGAGAACCAGTACGACACGATCTACCACGAGCACTTCCAGTACTACACGGTCGCGTCCGCGATCCGGGCGCTGGCCAGCGGCGGACTCGCGCTCGTGGACGTCGAGTTGCTGCCCACGCACGGCGGCTCCATCCGGCTGTGGGCCCGGCCGGCCGAGGTGGCCGGCGAGCCGAGCGGGAAGGTGGCCGAGGTCCTTGACCGGGAGAAGGCCGCCGGGCTCCAGGACCTGTCCGGCTACACCGAGTTCTCCGGCCGGGTGGCCAAGGTGCGCCGGGATCTGCTGCGGTTCCTCATCGAGGCGGCCGAACGCGGTGAGACGGTCGTCGGCTACGGCGCCCCGGGCAAGGGCAACACCCTGCTCAACCACTGCGGCATCCGGCCCGACCTGCTCGCCTACACGGTCGACCGCAACCCGTACAAGCACGGCAGGTTCACTCCGGGCACCCGCATCCCGATCCTGCCGCCCGAGCGCATCGCCGCCGACAAACCGGACTACGTGCTCGTCCTCCCGTGGAACCTGCGGGACGAGCTCGTCGAGCAGCTGTCCTTCGTCCACGACTGGGGCGGCCGGCTGGTCTTCCCCATTCCGGAACTGAGCATTGTCGAGGTCAAGGCATGAAGGTCGTACTGTTCTGCGGCGGTTACGGGATGCGTATGCGCAACGGGACCTCCGACGACGTGCCCAAGCCGATGGCGATGGTCGGCCCGCGGCCGCTGATCTGGCACGTCATGCGCTACTACGCGCACTTCGGGCACACGGAGTTCATCCTGTGCCTCGGGTACGGGGCGCACCACATCAAGAACTTCTTCCTCAACTACGAGGAGACGACGTCCAACGACTTCGTGCTGCGCGGCGGGCGGACCGAGCTGCTGTCCACCGACATCGCCGACTGGACGATCACCTTCGCGCAGACCGGCATCGAGTCACCGATCGGGGAGCGGCTGCGCCGGGTACGGCACCACCTGGACGGCGACGAGATGTTCCTCGCCAACTACGCCGACGTCCTCACCGACGCCCCGCTGCCGGAGATGATCGACAAGTTCGCCCGGCGTGACGCCGGCGCCTCGATGATGGTGGTGCCGCCGCAGTCCTCGTTCCACTGCGTGGACCTGGGCGACGACGGCCTGGTGGGGGGCATCACCGCGGTGAGCGACATGCCGCTGTGGGAGAACGGCGGCTACTTCGTGCTCCGCCAGGAGGTCTTCGACCACATCCCGGAGAACGGGGACCTGGTCGCCGACGGCTGCGCCCAACTGGCCAAGCGCGGAAGGCTGGTGGCGCACCAGCACCGCGGCTTCTGGAAGCCGACCGACACCGTGAAGGAGCGGGCCGCGCTCGACGACGCCTACACCCGGGGCGAGCGCCCGTGGGCCGTGTGGGAACACGGCGGCATGACGGCGCGGGTACCCGCGGGCCGGGCCGGCGTCACGGCGGGCACCGCGTGATCCGGCTCGGGACCGGGCGCCTGGACCGGATCGTCGCCGTGGGCGCGCACTGCGACGACATCGCCATCGGCGCCGGCGGCACGCTGCTGACGCTGTGCCACGCACGGCCGGGCATCCGCGTCGACGCGCTGGTGCTCACCGGCGGTGGCGGCGAGCGGGAGCAGGAGGAACGGGCCGCGCTCGCCGCCTTCTGCCCCGGCGCCGACCTGCGGCTGACCGTGCACAAGCTGCCGGACGGACGGCTGCCCGCGCACTGGGACGAGGCCAAGCGCGCGGTCGAGGAGCTGCGCGCGGGCACGGAGCCGGACCTCGTCCTCGCCCCGCGCACCGACGACGCGCACCAGGACCACCGCGGTCTGGCGAAGCTGATGACCACCGCGTTCCGCGACCACCTGGTGCTCGGCTACGAGATCGTCAAGTGGGACGGCGATCTCGGCCGGCCGTCGGCGTACCAGCCGCTGTCGCCGGAGATCGCCGAAGAGAAGGTGCGGCTGCTGCAGGAGCACTACCCCTCGCAGCGGCACCGGCCCTGGTACGACCGGGAGGCCTTCCTCGGGCTGGCCCGGATCCGCGGTATCGAAAGCAACGCGCGCTACGCCGAGGCGTTCGCCGTCACCAAACTCACTCTCGACCTGGGGGAATGAACCTTGCGCGTACTGCTGACCGGGCACCAGGGCTACCTGGGCACCGTCATGGCCCCTGTCCTCACGGCCGCCGGGCACGAGGTCGTCGGTCTTGACTCCGGCCTGTTCGCCGACTGCGTGCTGGGCCCGGCGCCCGCCGACCCGCCGGGACCGCGGGTGGATCTGCGCGACGTCACGGCCGACCACGTGGCCGGGGTGGACGCCGTGATCCACCTGGCCGCGCTGTCCAACGACCCGCTGGGGTCGCTGGCGCCGGAACTCACCTACGACATCAACCACCACGCGTCCGTACGCCTGGCCCGGCTGGCCCGCGAGACCGGGGTGCGGCGCTTCCTGTACGCGTCGACGTGCTCGGTCTACGGCGCCGCCGGCGGTGACGACCTGGTGGCCGAGGACGCCCCGCTGCGGCCGGTGACGCCGTACGCGGAGTCCAAGGTGCGGGTGGAGGACGACCTGCACGAGCTGGCCGACGGCGACTTCACCCCGGTGTACATGCGCAACGCCACCGCCTTCGGCTTCTCGCCCCGGCTGCGCGCCGACATCGTGCTGAACAACCTGGTGGGGCACGCCCTCCTGTCCGGCGAGGTGCTCGTGCTCTCCGACGGCACCCCCTGGCGTCCGCTGGTGCACGCCGCCGACATCGCACGGGCCTTCACGGCCGCGCTGACCGCGCCCAGGGAAGCGGTGCACGACCGGGCCTTCAACATCGGCAGCGAGTTCAACAACGTCACGGTCGCCGAGATCGCCGACCAGGTCGCCGAGGCGGTGTCCGGCGCGAAGGTGGTGATCACCGGGGAGAACGGCGCCGATCCGCGGTCGTACCGGGTGGACTTCTCCCGCTTCCGCGCCGCGGTCCCCGGCTTCGACTGCGAGTGGACGGTGAAGCGGGGAGCCCTCGAACTCGCCGACGCCTACCGGGAACACGGGCTGACCCGGGAGAGCTTCGAGCAGCGCTTCACCCGGCTCGCCGTGCTGCGCGCCGCGTCCGACGCCGGCACCGTCGACGACACCCTGCGGTGGCGCCGATGACCGGGCCCGGCGAGGAGATGCACGCGCTGGTGGAGCGGATGTACCCGCTGTGCCGGAGCATCACCGGCGACGGGGTGCGCGCCACCCTGGACATCGTCGGCGAGCACATACCGCTCCAGGTGCACGAGGTGCCGACCGGGACCCAGGTGCTCGACTGGACGGTGCCGCAGGAGTGGAACATCCGGGACGCCTACATCGCCGACAGCTCCGGCAGGCGCGTCGTCGACTTCGCCGCGTCCAGCCTGCACGTGCTCGGCTACAGCATGCCGGTGTCGGCGACCATGCCGCTGTCCGAGCTGCGCGGACACCTGCACACGCTGCCGGACCACCCGGCCTGGGTGCCCTACCGCACCAGCTACTACAAGCCGGAATGGGGGTTCTGCCTGGCCCAGGAGACCCTGGACGCGATGCCGGACGGCGAGTACGAGGTGCGCGTCGACTCCACGCTCGCCGACGGGCACCTCACCTACGCCGAGCACGTGGTCCCCGGGCAGACCGCCGACGAGGTGATCGTCTCCTGCCACGTCTGCCACCCGTCGCTGGCCAACGACAACCTGGCCGGCATCGCCGTGGCGACGTACCTGGCGCGCGCGCTGGCGGAGCAGAACCCGTACTACACCTACCGGTTCATCTTCGCGCCCGGCACCGTCGGGGCGATCACCTGGCTGGCCCGCAACGCGGAGCGGGTGGACCGGGTCAAGCACGGGCTGGTGCTGGCCTGCGCGGGCGACTCGGGCCGACTGACGTACAAGCAGAGCAGGCGCGGCGACGCGGAGATCGACCGGGTGATGCGGCATGTGCTGGCATCCTCCGAACGTCCGCACCAGGTAAAGGAGTTCACCCCGTACGGGTACGACGAGCGGCAGTTCTGCTCGCCCGGGTTCGATCTCGGCGTGGGCTCGCTCAGCCGGACCCCGTACGCCGGCTACCCCGAGTACCACACCTCGGCGGACGACCTGGACTTCGTCTCCCCGGAGGCGATGGCGGACACGCTCGCCGTGTGCCGCGAGGCGTTCGCCGTCCTGGACCGCAACCGGAGCTACGTCAACCTCAGCCCCTACGGCGAGCCGCAGCTCGGCCGGCGCGGGCTGTACGACTCGCTCGGCGGCCGCAGCGACGCCAAGCAGGCCCAGATGGCGATGCTCTGGGTGCTCAGCCTCTCCGACGGCGAGCACACCCTGCTGGACGTCGCGGAGCGCGCCGATCTGCCGTTCGACACCGTCGCCGCCGCGGCCGACGCCCTGCACGGCGCCGAACTGATCAAGGCGTGACGCCGATGACCACCGAGGGGGAGAATCCGCCGGCGACGGCGTCACCGGCCGGGTCCGCCAAGCGGGCCCTGGTCGGCCGGCTGTCCTGGGGGCTGGCCGACCAGGCGGCCTCCAGCGTGAGCAACTTCGCGGTGGGCATCTATGTGGCCCGTTCGCTGGGGGTGACCGCGTTCGGCGTGTTCAGCCTCGCCTGGGTGACGTACGGCGTGGTGCTCAACGTCTCCCGCGGCCTGGCCACCGATCCGCTCACGGTGCGCTTCAGCGGCCCGCCGGGCACGGCCTGGCGCGGGGCGGTGGGCCGCTCGACGGGCACCGCGCTCGGCGTCGGCGGCGCCCTCGGCGTGGTGTGTCTGGTGGCCGGGCTCGGACTCGGCGGCCGGGTCGGGCCCGCGTTCGCCGCCCTCGGTGTCCTGCTGCCGGGGCTGCTGCTCCAGGACGCCTGGCGGTACTCGTTCTTCGCCGCGGGCACCGGGCGGAAGGCGTTCCTCAACGACGTCGTGTGGGGTGTCGCGCTCATCCCCGCCATGGTGGTGGCCGCCCGCGTCGGCACCGTGGCCGCCTTCGTGTTCGCCTGGGGCGCGTCCGCCACGGTGGCCGCGGGCTACGGCTGTGTCCAGTCCGGCATCCGGCCCCGGATGGCCGAGGCGCGCGGGTGGCTGCGCGAACAGCGCGATCTCGGCTACCGGTACCTGGTCGAGAACGTCAGCCTCAGTGGCGCGAGCCAGTTGCGGGCGTACGGGCTCGGCGTGATCGTCGGGGTCGGCGCGGTCGGCGCGGTGCGGGGCGCCGAGCTCCTGCTCGGCCCGTTCCTGGCCGTGCTCATGGGGCTTTCGCTGGTCACCGTCCCGGAGGCGGCGCGGGTACTGCGGCAGGCCCCGCACCGGCTGGGCAGGTTCTGCCTGCTCCTCGGCGGGGGGCAGGCCGTCGGCGCGCTGCTCTGGGGCTCGGCGCTGCTGCTGGTGCCCGGCCGGCTCGGCGAGATGGTGCTCGGCGACGTCTGGCACTCCGCCTCCCAGCTCATCGTGCCGATCAGCCTCGGCGTCGCCGGCGCGGGCCTCGGCACCGGCGCGGCGGCCGGGCTGCGCGCGCTCGGCGCGGCCCGGCGCAGCCTGCGCTGCCAGTTGTTCGCCTCCGCCTGTTACGTCGGCGGCGGGCTCGGCGGCGCGGCCGCCGACGGCGCTGTCGGCTCGGCCTGGGGCGTCGCCGCCGCGACCGTCAGCGGCTCGGCCGTGTGGTGGCTGCAACTACGGTCCGCCCTGCGCGAGCACGCTCAAGAACCGATCCGCGAAGTGAGGACGTCATGACCGCGCAACCCAGGCTGAGCATCGGCCTGCCCGTGTACAACGGCGAGGAGTACCTGGCCGAGTCGTTCGACGCCCTGCTCGGCCAGACCTACGAGGACTTCGAGCTGGTCGTCTCCGACAACGCCTCGACCGACGGGACCGAGGACATCTGCCGCAGGTACGCGGCGAAGGACTCGCGCATCCGGTACCTGCGGCTGCCCCGGAACATCGGCGCCACGCCCAACCACAACCATGTGCTCGCCGAGTCCCGCGGCGAGCTGTTCAAGTGGGCCTCGCACGACGACCTGTACGGCCGGGACCTGCTGCGGGTCTGCGTGGAGGCGCTGGACGAGCGGCCGGAGATGATCCTCGCGCACACCGGCCAGGCGGTCATCGACGGCGACGGCAAGGTGAAGGTCCCCTACGCGTACACGCTCGCCACCGACTCGCCGCACGCGCCGGAGCGCTTCCGCAGCCTGCTCTTCGAGCCCGGCGGCGACGACTTCTACGGGGTGTTCCGGGCCGACAGGCTGCGCCGGGTGAAGCCGATGGACAGCTACCACCACGCGGACCGCACCTACGTCGCCGAGATCACCCTGCACGGGCCCTTCCACCAGGTGCCGGAGCTGCTGTACTTCCGCCGCGACCATCCCACCCGCGCCGAGCGGGCGAACCCGTCCAAGCGCTCGCGGTGCGTCAACCTCGACCCGCGCCGGTCGGGCCCGCTGCACCCGACGCCCCGGCTGCTCGCCGAGTACGTCTGGGGCTTCGTCTCGGCGATCCGGCGGGCGCCGCTGTCCCCGGCCGACCGGCGCGCCTGCTACCGCCACCTGGCCGCGTGGATGACCAGCCGGGTCCGGCCGGGCGCCGGCGAGCGGGTCGAGGACCGCGCCCCGGTCGACCCGGACCGGCTGAGCGTGTCCCTCGACGCCCTGGTCGCCGGCCGTGAGGGGAGGCGGCCGTGACGCCGGCGAAGGGCACTGCGGTGCGCGTCGGCGTGTTCGGCCTGCTCGGCTCCGGCAACCTCGGCAACGACGGGTCGCTGGAGGCCGTGCTCGGGTACCTGCGGGACAGGCACCCGGAGGCGGCCGTGGACGCGCTGTGCGGGGGGCCCGAGGCCGTCACCGCCCGGTACGGGATCCCCGCGACGCGGCTGCACTGGTACCGCGGCGAATACCGGACCGCCTCGCGTGCGGGCGCGATCGTGGGGAAGGGCCTGGGCAAACTCGTCGACGTCTTCCGCACCGCCTCCTGGGTGCGCCGGCACGACGTGGTGATCGTCCCGGGCATGGGCGTCCTGGAGGCCACGCTGCCGCTGCGGCCGTGGGGCTTCCCGTACGCGCTGTTCCTGCTCTGCGCGAGCGGCCGGCTGCTGCGCACCCGGGTCGCGCTCGTCAGCGTCGGGGCCGCCGAGATCCGCAACCGGCCGACCCGGGCCCTGGTGCGCTGGTCGGGGCGGCTGGCCGCGTACCGGTCCTACCGGGACGCCCAGTCCCGTGACGCGATGCGGGCGATGGGCGTGGACACCGCGCGCGACAAGGTCTACCCGGACCTCGCGTTCTCCCTGCCCGCGCCGCGGTCGGGCGAGCCCTCGGGTGCGCCGGGCCCTGTCTGCGTCGGGGTCATGGACTTCCACGGCGGCAACGACGACCGCGCCCGGGCCGAGGAGATCTACCGGCGCTATCTCGACGGGACGACCCGGTTCGTGCGGACGCTGGTCGAGGAGGGCAGGCCGGTCCGGCTCCTCACCGGCGACACCTGCGACGCGTCGGTGGTCGCCGCGATCCTCGACGCGGTGGACTCACCGCTGGTCACCGCCGCCGAACCGGCCTCGCTGGCCGACCTGATGCACGAGATGGCCGCCGCCGACACGGTGGTGGCGGTCCGGTACCACAACCTGATCTGCGCGCTGAAGACCGGCACACCGGCGCTCGCGCTCAGCTACGCGGCGAAGAGCGACGCGCTCATGGAGGGAATGGGTCTCGGCGCGTACTGCCACCCGGCGCGCGAGGTGGACGCCGACCGACTGCTCGAACAGTTCCGGGCGCTGGAGAAGCGATCGGCGGAACTGCGGCGGACCCTCGCCGAGCGCAACCAGGCCGCCGCCCGGCAACTGGACGAGCAGTTCTCCGAGTTGACCGCGACCCTGTTCCCGGCGACCGACCACGCCCACGCCCAGCGGGAGACCCGATGAAAGCGACCGAAGTACCGGCGATCGCCGGCGCTTACCTGTTCGAGCCGACACCGTTCGCCGACGAGCGCGGCTTCTTCAGCCGCACCTTCGACGCCGACGTGGTCCGCTCGGTGGGCCTCGACCCGGACGCCTTCATCCAGGACAGCCTGTCCCGTTCGGTCCGGGGCGTGCTGCGCGGTCTGCACCTGCGCTCCGGCGCGGGCGAGGCCAAGCTGGTGCGGTGCTCGTACGGAAGGATCTTCGACGTCGTCGTGGATCTGCGGACGGACTCGCCGACGTACCGCAACGTGGCCACCTTCGAGCTGTCCGGCGAGACGCAGGTCTCCCTGTACATCCCGGCGGGGTGCGCGCACGGCTTCCAGTCGCTGACCGGGACCGCCGACACCTCCTACCGGATCGACCGCCCGCACGATCCGGCCGAGGACGTGACGATCGCCTTCGACGACCCGGAACTCGCCATTCCCTGGCCGCTGCCGGTCACATCGATGTCCCAACGGGACCGGGAGGCACCGAGCCTCGCCGAGGTCCTGAAGCACGAAGAGAGTTGAGGTCCCCGTGGACACCGAAGAGCTTCACCTGCCCCTGTCGCGGACAGCCAACGAGCGGCTGCACGCCATGATCCCCGGGGGCGCGCACACCTACGCCAAGGGCGACGACCAGTACCCCGACAACCTGGCCCCGGTCATCAGCCACGGCAGCGGTGCCCACGTATGGGACATCGACGGAAACCGTTACATCGAGTACGGCTCCGGCCTGCGGTCGGTCAGCCTCGGTCACGCGCACCCCCGTGTGATCGAGGCGGTACGGCGGGAGCTCGACCGCGGCTGCAACTTCGTCCGGCCGTCCATCGTGGAGGTCGCGGCCGCGGAACGCTTCCTGGCCACGGTGCCGACCGCCGAGATGGTGAAGTTCGCGAAGAACGGCTCCGACGCCACCACCGCCGCGGTGCGCCTCGCCCGGGCCGCCACCGGGCGTACGCGGGTGGCCATCTGCGCCGACCATCCGTTCTTCTCCGTCGACGACTGGTTCATCGGCACCACGCCGATGTCCGCGGGTATTCCGGCGGAGACCAACGAGCTCACCGTGACGTTCCCCTACGGGGACCTGGCCGCCACGGAGGAGCTGCTCAACCGGTACCCGGGGGACGTCGCCTGCCTGATCCTCGAACCCGCCGCCCAGACCGAGCCGCCACCCGGGTACCTCGCCGGTCTGCGCGAACTGGCCGACCGGTACGGCTGCGTCCTGGTCTTCGACGAGATGATCACCGGCCTGCGCTGGTCCGAGGCGGGCGCCCAGGGCCTGTACGGCGTCGTCCCCGACCTCTCCACGTTCGGCAAGGCGCTGGGCAACGGGTTCGCCGTCTCCGCGCTGGCCGGGCGCCGCGAGCTGATGGAGATGGGCGGGCTGCGTCACTCCGGCGAGCGGGTGTTCCTGCTGTCCACCACGCACGGCGCGGAGACACACTCCCTGGCGGCCTCGATGGCCGTGCTCACCACCTATGCCGAAGAGGGCATCACCGCGCGGCTGCACGCCCTCGGCGAGCGGCTCGCCGCCGGGGTCCGGGAGGCCGCGGCCACGATGGGCGTCGGCGACCACGTCGTCGTCCGGGGCCGGGCCAGCAACCTGGTCTTCGCCACCCTCGACGAGAAGGGGCAGCCGTCGCAGGAGTACCGCACCCTGTTCCTGCGCCGGCTCCTCGCGGGCGGGGTGCTGGCCCCGTCGTTCGTGGTGAGCAGCGCGCTCGACGAAGCCGACATCGATCGGACCGTGGACGTGGTGGCCCAGGCATGCGCGGTGTACCGCAAGGCACTGGACGCCGGCGATCCGGGCCCCTGGGTGGCCGGACGGCCGGTGAAGCCCGTGTTCCGCCGCGAGGTGTGACATGAGGTGAGGTGACATGGCCTCAGCGCACCTCCCGGCGACCGGTGCCGGCCGGCGGACCGGTCGTCCGGCCCGCCATCCGGTCGGCCCGCCGGTCCGTTGACGGATCGGCTCTCCGGTCCGCCGTGCGGCCGTCCGGCCGTTCCTTCGTCCCGTCGGTCCGGCGGTCCGCCATCGGGCCGGCCGGCCGGTCGGTCATCCGGTCCGCCGTCCGGTCGACCAGCCACGCGGCCGCCGGGACCACCGCCAGCGCGGTGCACCAGCCGCCGAGGGCGTCGGTCGGGTAGTGCGCGCCGAGTGCGACCTGCGCCCAGCCCATGGCGGCGCCGGCGGTCAGCGCCGCGCCCAGCATCAGTGCGGTGCCGGCGGTCCTGCCGAGGCCGAGCCGGCCGGCCGCCGTCAGCGCCGCCACGAGGGCGAGCGCGGTGGCGAAGGCGGTGTGCCCGCTCGGGTAGGACAGGTTCCCGCCGCCGTGAATGGTGCGTCCCACCAGGGACTTGAGCAGCGTCGCCGCGACCACGGCCGCGGCGGCGCCGGTGGCGACGAGCGCCGCCGCGCGGGGGCGCCGAAGGAGCAGACAGCCCGCCATGAGGGTCACGACCAGTGCCGTCGCCCCCGCGGGCTCCCCCAGGAAGTCCAGCGCCAGGGCTACGTGCCGCCACGGCGAGCCCACGTCGTACGCCGCTGTCCCGATCCGCGCGTCCACCGGGCCGGGCTCGCTGTCGCCGGCGTACAGGACCCCGAGCGCGAGGACCGTCAACGCGGCGAGGACCGCGGTCAGCCCGAGCTGCAATCGGAGCGCCGGGGGCACCACGGCGGCTTCCGCCCGACGCCAACTCCCCACCGACGCACCCCCGTTGTGTCCGGCTCGGCCCGAACGCGAGCCTTTGTCACCCTAACCAACAACGCGGCCGCGGCGCACGGCCGTCGAAGGCTCCGCGAGTCAACACTTGGCGAAGTCTCAAACGCCCCGGCCGGACGGCTCGATGGTGACCTTGACGTGTTTCATCAACGGCTGGTCGCTCTGGACGCTGTAGTCGCCGATCGCGCAGAGCACGTTCATCTCCGGCATGTAGCCGGCCGCGCAGCCGCGGGGGATGTCGTACGGGACGGCCAGATAGCCGTCGAGACTGCGGTGGCTTCCGTCCTTGGCGGTGCTGACGATCTCGACCGGGGTGAATTCGGAGATGCCGCGTTCGCGCATGTCGTCCTCGTTCATGAAGACCAGTGTGCGCAGGTTCTTGATGCCCCGGTAGCGGTCGTTGTCCGAGTAGATCGTGGTGTTCCACTGGTCGTGGGACCGCATCGTGCCGAGCGCCAGGGTGCCGGGCTCGGGGATCACGTCGGGCAGGGGGGCGGCGGAGAACTCGGCCAGGCCCGACGGGGTGAGGAAGACCAGTTCGCGGGCGGGCTGTTTGATCCGGAACCCCAGCGGCAGGCGCACGCGGCGGTTGCAGTCCTCGAACCCGTCCAGGACCTTGGCCATCGTGTCGCGGATGCGGTCGTAGTCCTCGATGTACCACTCCCACGGGGTGGCGCTGTCCGGGAGGGCGGCGCGCGCGATGCCGGCGATGACGGCGGGCTCGGACAGCAGGTGCTTCGAGGCGGGGCGCTTCATGCCGACGGACAGGTGCACCATGCTCATCGAGTCCTCGACCGAGGTGCTCTGGACGCCGCCGCGCTGGTGGTCCTTCTCGGTCCTGCCCAGGCACGGGAGGATGAGCGCCCGGCGGCCGTGCACGAGGTGGCTGCGGTTGAGCTTGGTGCTCACCTGGACGGTGAGGTCGCAGTTGCGCAGGGCCGCGTAGGTGTACGGGGTGTCGGGCGCGGCGAGGGCGAAGTTGCCGCCCATGCCGACGAACACCTTCACGTCGCCGCGGTGCATGGCCCGGATGGTGGCCACGGTGTCCATGCCGTGCTCGCGGGGCGGGTCGATCCCGCAGACCTCGGCGAGCCGGACCAGGAACTCCTCGTCCGGCCGGTGGTCGATGCCGCACGTCCGGTTGCCCTGGACGTTGCTGTGCCCGCGCACCGGTGACGGACCGGCGCCCTCGCGGCCCAGATTGCCGCGCAGCAGAAGGAGGTTGACGATCTCCCGCACGGTGTCGACGCCGTGTTCGTGCTGGCTGACACCGAGGCACCAGCTGATGATGGAGCGGTCGGCGTCTCGGTACACGCGCGCCGCCTTGAGGATGCCGTCCCGGCTGACCCCGGACTGCAGCTCGATGGCGTCCCAGGGGGTGGCCTCGCACACCGCGCGGTACTTGTCGAAGTAGGCCGTATGACGGTCGATGAACTCCTGGTCCAGGGCCTTCGGATCCGTTCCGGACTGCTCCAGGATCGCCTTGGCCATGCCCCGCAGGAGCGCCATGTCCCCGCCGATGCGCGGCTGGAGGTTCAGGGTGCTGGTCCGGGTGGACTTGAGGACGGCCATGTCCGTGAAGTCGTGCGGAACGATGGTCCGGGTGGCGGCCGCCTCGACCAGGGGGTTGATGTGGACGATCTGGGCGCCGCGGTGGTAGGCCTCGGCCAGGGCGGTGAGCATCCTGGGCGCGTTGGAGGCGGCGTTGACGCCCAGGACGAACAGGGCGTCGGTGGTCTCCCAGTCCTTGAGGTCCGCGG
The DNA here is from genome assembly GCF_036139655.1 of Streptomyces sp. NBC_00328. Classification (NCBI taxonomy): domain Bacteria; kingdom Bacillati; phylum Actinomycetota; class Actinomycetes; order Kitasatosporales; family Streptomycetaceae; genus Streptomyces; species Streptomyces sp. NBC_00328. The sequence continues at coordinate 7,506,937 of NZ_CP108013.1, read as the reverse complement.
TCCCCTTGCCGGTGCCGAGCGAGGCCGTCAGGGCCCGGCCGCTGGCCTCGTGGCACATGTTCGAGCAGTCGGGCAGGTTGTTCGTGCCCAGTTCGCGGGCCAGCAGCTGATAGAGGAACGTGGCCTCGTTGCCGAGGCGCCCCGACGTGTAGAAGGAGGCCTGGCCGGGCTCGTCGAGTTCACGCAGGGTGCGGCCGGCGAGTTCGAACGCCTCGCGCCAGCTCACCGGCACGTAGTGGTCCGACTCCGGGTCGTAGGCCATCGGTTCGGTCAGCCGGCCCTGGTCCTCCAGGTCGTAGTCGCTCCAGCCGGACAGCTCGGTCACCGAGTGCGCGGCGAAGAACTCACGGCCGACCCGCTTGCCCGTCATCTCCCAGGTGACGTGCTTGATGCCGTTCTCGCAGATGTCCAGGTGCAGGCCCTTGGTGTCGTCGGGCCACGCGCATCCGGGACAGTCGAAGCCCGTGTTCTCGTGGTTCATGCGCATGATCGCGCGGGGGCCGTCCACGAGGACGCGTTCGCGCACGAGGAACCGGCTCACGCTCTTGGCCGCACCCCAGCCGGCGGCCGGGTGATGGTACGGATGGAATTCCGGTTCGCCCCGCGGGTCGGGGCCCACATGGGGTACCCGGCCGTCCTGTCCGTTCTGGGATGCGTTCAAGAGTCTCACCGAGCTCAAGGTCTCACCGAGCTAGCACTGGGGTCGCCTTCCGTGGTTCGCGGCGTGCTTGCGGCGGCTCTTCTTCTTCCGGCGTCGCTTCGAGGACATGGGGACCTCCCTCACTCGCTCGCAGGACAGCACGAAGCGTCCTGAACTCCGGTGCCCCACGATTCCACACATCACATAGCGCCGCGATCCGACCCAATAGCTCACAGAAGCACGCAGAAATACTGAAAGCGCCCTGACCGCGGTACTGGACCGCACGCTCGTCACGGCCGGCAGCCCGCTCGGACACGCTCTCCTCGGCCACCGGGCAGGAGACACCGTGGACTTGCAGGCACCCGAAGGGCCCCGGAGCACGGTCGTGGTCTCCCTGGGCCCACATCATCTCCAAGACGATCGTGACCGAGGCTGAACGCACCGGACGCGGCCTGTCCCTCGAAGAACTCAAGGGCATCCGCAACCGGGTACGGCTCCGCAAGCCCCAACGGGTCGCACTCCACTCCTGGGCCTTCGCCCAGCTCGGAGACTTCATCGTCTACAAGGCCGAGCGGGCCGGGGTACCCCTGGTCTTCGTCGATCCCGCGTACACGTCGCAGACGTGCGCCGAGTGCGGCCACGTCGACAAGCGAAACCGTGTCGACCAGGGGCTTTTCATCTGCCGGGGGTGCGGGGTCGTTGCCCACGCCGACCGGAATGCTTCCCACAACATCGCCACCCGTGGCGCTGCTGTGTGGAATGCGGGGCGTGAGTCACGCGTCCCTGCCACCTCATAGGGGTGTCTGAACGGAGGAGTCCACCCCAGCAGCCAGCTGGGCACTACCTCCAAGTCCGGTCCTTCAGGGCCGGGTCAAGTTGACTCCCCGTAACTGGAGGGCGGATAGGGGGCCCTGGTGCGGCGGGTGACATGGCCCGTGGGGATCCGGCCGGAGCCCACCTCCAGGTCGATCTCCACGCGCTCGCGCCGGTATTCGGCTTCGGGATCCTCCATGGGCCCGCCGAGCAGACCGGCTTCGCGCCGCTCACGGACCGTACGTGCGTGGAGTTCGTCGTCGTCGCTCCGCAGGGGCATTCCCCTGTTGTGGGCGTGCTCCGGATCGCCTTCGACAGCCCGGTTGGACTTGTGGTGCGTCATGCGCAGCCTCCTCAAACGACTACCCGGCGTCTCGCACGCCCGGGCACGTCCCTCGGTCTCAGGAGTCCTCCGTCCCGTCCTTCGTCGTGCGTCGGTCAGTCGCCGCCTGTGTCGCCGGCGGGCACCGCGCTCCCCCGCTCCGCCTCCGCTCCGTCACCCGAAGGTCCGCCGTCCGGGGCACTGTTGCCCCCGGCGCCCTTGCGCACGGTGCAGCGCACGGAGCCGTCCCGGTCGTCGGCGACGATCGTGTCGCCGGGTTCGGCCTCGCCGCCGAGCAGCAGCCCCGCGATGCCGTTGTCGAGCTCCGTCCGGATCGTGCGCCTCGGCGGGTGGGCACCGAACTCCGGTTGATGGCCGTGGGCGACCAGCAGCTTCTTGGCCGCCTCGGTCACCTCCGGCTTCATGCCCTGCGCGCGCACCCGGCGTTCGCTCCGGCCGAGGAGATGCTCGACGATCTGCACGAGATCGTCCTCCCCCAGGGCGGCGAGGATGTGCTCGGGGCCGATGCAGTACACCCCGGCCGCCTGCGAGCGGGCGTACGCGGCGGCGAGGGTGCGCTTGGCCGCCGGGGTCAGCCCCGGCTCCGAGGACGGTTCGCCGCTCTCCCGGGGGAGGACCTCGGCCGGCTGCGCGGCGAGCGCGTCGGGGTCCAGCTCCGCGCGGGCCAGCAGGGAGCGGGCGGGTTCCACCTTCGTGGCGGCCCACAGCAGGTGCTCCGTGTCGAGATCCGATGTCCCGTCCTGCTGGGCCTGCTGTGCGGCCAGGTTCAGAAGTTCCTGCGAGGACTCCGTCAGCAGCCGTCCGGTGGGCACACGCTGCACCGCCGGAGGAGACGACGCGGGCGACATCCCGAAGAAGCGGTTCAGCAGTTCACCGAAGGGGTCGGACGAGCCGAAACCGTAGGACGACATCGACATGGACAGCTCCCGGTGCGGAACGAGTCCTTCCACCATTTCGCGGCACCTATTGCTCCGCAACCGGAGCGAGCATCCGTGCCGTTAACGGCCTGGCCTGCGACTTTTCCCCGGAGAAGGGGGAACTCGCCGAGGGGAAGGGGGTGTTGGCGAATGCCGGAAAACGGATACGGTCCGGCCCTCGGACCCCCCGCGCGTAAGGCCGCCCCGCCCGGGGAACGCTCGCGCCCCCGGCGGGATCAGCCCCCGCCCCTGCCCGCGTCTCTGTCCGTGTCCGCGCCCATGTCCATGTCCATGTCCATGTTCGTGTCCAGGTTCGTGTCGGTGTTCGTGTCGGTCCACGGGTCGAGTGCCACGACGGCCTCGTCCGTGTGGACGAGGAACGTCAGGGTCTGCCGGAAGTACAGGTCGATGCCGATGGCGTCGTGGGCGGTGTAGCCGATGGCGAGATCGTCGCCGAGGCGCAGTTCGTAGTCGCCGCCCCGGGTGGTGAGCAGGAAGGCCCCCTCGACGGCGGGGGCCCAGATCAGCCGGCCGTCCAGCAGCCGGCCGAGGTGGGCGGCGACGGGGTAGCCGTGGTCGGAGGTCTCGCTGACCGCCGTGTACGCCTCGGCGCCCAGCAGCAGCGCGTACGGGCCCTGCACACCGGCCAGCCGCAGGGTGCTCAGCGCGTGGCTGACGGCGTCGGGGAAGTCGCGAGGCTCCGCGGGGAGGCGGAGCACCGGGTTGGAGGTACGGGCGCGAAGACCGTCGACACCGGCCGCCGTGTAGCCGTTGAACACGGTCTGGTCCTCGGCGAAGGCCATGGTGCGGGCCGCGTCCTTGACCGGCTGCCAGTCGGAGTCCTTGGCGCCCCGGTCCACGTCGTCGACGGCGTCACGGCTCACCCGGAACGGCACCGTCAGCTCGACCAGGGGCTGAACCCGGCGCAGCCGGGCCGCGACACCGGGTGACGGTCCGTCGATGCGGGACAGGTGGCCGGTCCCCACGGCGGCGAGTGCGGGGCCCTCGGGGCCCGTGACGTCCACGACACGGCGGCCGGCGAGATTGCGCCGGAACGTGCGGCGCGCCTCGTCCTCGATCTCGTTCCACGCGGCGGGCGTGATGGGCGCGAGTTCCCGGTGCAGGTTGCCGGTCCCGGCGGTGGTGGCCCTGTCCGTGGCGGTGGCGTCGGGTGCGGTCGTCATGTTCGGACTCCTTTGAGGCTGCCGATCCCCAGCGAGCCGGCCGCCACCGCGCGCTCGTCGGCGGCGGCCGGGTCAGCCGCGGGCTCGTCCTCCTCCCGCTCGCCGGGGGCGGCGGGGAGGTCGTCGAGAAAGCCGGCGGGCGGCACATGGAAGAGGCATCCGGTGATCGCGGTCGAGAAGTCGAGGATGCGGTCGTGCGAGGCCCGGCCGTCTCCGAGGAACATGTTGCGCAGCATCCGCTCGGTCACCTCGGGGGTGCGGGCGTAGCCGATGAAGAAGGTGCCGAACTCGCCCTCGCCCAGGGTGCCGAACGGCATGTTCTCCCGCACGATCTTGCGTTCGCGGCCGTCCTCGCCGGTGATGGTGTTGAGCGCGACATGGGAGTCGGCCGGTTTGACGTCGTCGGGGAGTTCGGTGTTGGCGAGCTTCGTGCGCCCGATGACCCTCTCCTGCTCGTCCGACGGCAGGGCGTTCCATGTCCGCAGGTCGTGCAGGTACTTCTGGACGATCACGTAACTGCCGCCGGCGAAATCGGGGTCCTCGTCGCCGATGAGCACGGCGTCGGCGGCCGTCGGCCCTTCGGGGTTCTCGCTGCCGTCGACGAAGCCGAGCAGGTCGCGGTCGTCGAAGTACTTGAATCCATGGACCTCGTCGACCACCGTGACGGCGCCGTCCAGCCGTTCCATGATCAGCCGGGCCAGTTCGAAGCAGAGGTCCTCGCGGCGGGCCCGCAGGTGGAACAGGAGGTCTCCCCGCGTGGCCGGGGCCCGGTGGCGTCTGCCCGTCAACTCCACGAACGGGTGCAGCTCTTGGGGGCGGGGCCCGCTGAACAGCCGGTCCCAGGCCGCCGATCCGACGCCGACGACACAGCCGAGTTCGCCGTCCGGTGCCCGGAAGGAGACGGAGCGGCGCAGTCCGGAGACGTCCTCCAGCAGACCGCGGATCGTGTCCTCGTGCCCCGGCGTGACGGTGACCACGAGGAACACGGTGGCCCTGGCCGGTCGGGAGATCACAGCCTGTGGCTCGGCCAAGAGTCGGCCTCCTCGGGGGACGCGGAGGTGTCCGTCGCGATGGACGCTGAGGTGTCCCGTCGCGCACGGACCGGTCGGTACTTCCCCATCCTGCTTCGTCGCGGGACAAACCGCACCAGAACGGATCGCGTCCGCGGTGGTGTCAGCCGCTCACGAGTCCGACGACGACATTGATGGCCGTCGCGAGAATGCTGGTGCCGAACACGTACGACAGGAGGCAGTGCCTCAGCACGATCGAGCGGATCCGCGGGCTGGAGACGCTGGTGTCGGACACCTGGTAGGTCATCCCGAGGTTGTAGCTGAAGTAGAAGAAGTCGCGGTACGCCGGCGGGTCGTCCGTGTTGAAGTCGATGCCGCCGTTCGCCTCGTAGTACACGTAGGCGTAGCGGGTGGCGTACATCAGGTGCAGCGCGGCCCAGGCCAGGAACACTCCGCACAGGGCGGTCACGGCCCCCGCGTGGCCCTGGTCGGACCGGCTGCCGCGCAGGAGCAGCAGCACGATGGCGCACAGCCCGCACAGGGCGACCGCGACCACCACGAGTTCGTCGGCCAGGGGGCGGAAGTCCTCGCGGCGCGCGATGTCGCGGGTGGCCGTGGCCGTCATCGGCCACAGCACCGCCCAGCCCGCCAGGACGAAGGACAGTTCCGTCGCCGCGATCCCGACGAGCGAGCCCAGGAAGACGTCGTTCGAGAGCCCGACGGCCACGCCGACGACGGCACCGAGGATGACCGCGACGATCAGGCGCGGCACGGCGTCCAGGGGCAGTCCGGGCAGGCTGGTCCTCATACGCCGCCACGGTATCCCCGGCGGCACCCGTCGGCCCGGTGGAACCGCGGCGGGCGGCGTCAGGACAGGGAGCAGCCGCGGGTCAGACGGGGAACAGCAGACAGCTGCTGGTGGTGTGGGCGAGCAGCCGGCCGCCCGCGTCGAAGAGCTCCGCCTGGGCGAGGGCCGTACGGCGGCCGCTGTTGAGGACGGTGCCGACCGCGCGGATCCGGCCGGTGTCCACGGTGACCGGCCGCAGGAACTTCACGTTCAGGTCGAGCGAGGTGTAGCCGGTGCCCCGGGGCAGCACGGACTGCACCGCGCAGCCCGCGGCGGAGTCCAGCAGGGTGGCGTAGACGCCTCCGTGGACGCTTCCGATGGGGTTGTAGTGCTCCTCCCCCGCGACCAGGGAGAAGACCACCCGGCCGTGCTCGACCTCGTCGAGGGTCATGCCCACGGTCGCGGAGATCGGCGGCGCGGGGAGCCGGCCGGCCTGCATCTCGCGGAGGAATTCGAGCCCGCTGTACCGGGCGACGGCCGCCGCGCAGACGGCCGGGTCCTCCCAGTCGTACGTACGAGACCTGCCCATGGTTCTCCCACTCTCCCGCTTCGCCCCTCTGACTCTGCTTTTCGAAGCCAGCCGGTACGACAGAAGCTAGTCAGCACCACACCTGGCTGTCAATCTCCTAGTCAGCCTACGATGGGGCGCATGACGTGGCTCGACACCAGTACCGAGAACTGCACGGTCCAGCGGACCCTCGACCTGATCGGCGAGAAGTGGTCGATGCTGGTCCTGCGGGACGCGATGAACGGCGTACGGCGCTTCGACGACTTCCGGCGCCATGTCGGGCTCTCCGAGAGCGTGCTGGCGGACCGGCTGCGGAAGCTGGTCGCGGCCGGGATCCTGGACACCGTGCCGTACAGCGAGCCCGGCAGCCGCACCCGGCACGAGTACCGGCTCACCCGCAAGGGCTGGGAGCTGTGGCCCGCCATGATCGCCCTCAAGCAGTGGGGAGACCGCTACACGGCCGACCCCGAGGGGCCGCCGCTGGAGGTCGTGCACGCGGACTGCGGCGAGCAGGTGCGCGCGGCGGTCGTGTGCGGAGCCGGGCACGGCGAGCTGATCCCGCCGCAGGCGCGTACCCGCCCCGGCCCGTCGGCGCGGCGGGCGGATCCCGCCGCCCTCCCGGCCCCCGGGCGGGGAACGGGAGGAAGCGCGCGCCAGGAAACGGACCGGGACACAGGCCGCCTCGTGGCCCCGGAGCCCGGCTCGTGACAGCGTGACCCTGTGAGGGCTGTCCCGGCGGGTCGGACATGGACGTCCGCAGCCCGGGCATCCGGTTCGCGTGAACGGCGCGGGGGTGCCCTCCCGGACGGCGACCGCGGTGCCGGACGGACCGACCGGTGGAGGAACGATGAGCACGGAGACGGGGCCGCCGGCCAGAGAACGATGGGCGGCGCGAGCTTCCCTGTCGGCGGCGGCGCTCGCCGTGGCGCTGCCGCTCGCCTTCGGGGGCGTACGCGGCTTCCTGCTCCTGCTCGCCGCTGCCGCCGCCATGGCCGTCGCGGCGGCGGCAGTGTGGTGGATGCTGACCCGGCGGGGCCCGCTGCGCTGGATCGCCGGACTGCTCGCGGTCCTCCTCCCGCTCGCCGCCGTCGTGGTCCTCGCGCTGACCCTGCTGTGGACCCTGCTGCTGTCCCCGGTGCTGTGGATCACCGCCGTGTGGTGCGGCCGTTACGCGCTGCGCAGCGCCCGCGGCCGGGTCCGGCCCATGAAGGAGCACCGCACCCCGCCGCCGCAGAAGCCGTTCGTCCTGATGAACCCCCGCTCCGGCGGCGGCAAGGTGGAGCGGTTCGGACTCGTGGAGAAGGCCGAGCGGCTCGGCGCCCGGGTCGTGCTCCTCGACCCGGAACAGCACCAGGACGTCACGGAACTGGCCCGGCAGGCGGTCGCCGACGGAGCGGACCTGCTGGGCGTCGCGGGCGGCGACGGGACGCAGGCGCTCGTCGCGGCCGTGGCCGCCGAACACGGGCTGCCGTTCCTCGTCGTCTCGGCCGGCACCCGCAACCACTTCGCCATGGACCTCGGACTCGACCGCGACGACCCCGCCACCTGCCTGGACGCGCTGACGAACGGGGTCGAACTGCGGGTGGACCTCGGCTTCGCCGGGACGCACCCGTTCGTCAACAACGCCTCGTTCGGCGCGTACGCGGCGGTCGTCCAGGATCCCGCCTACCGGGACGACAAGATCGGCACGATCCTGGAACTCCTTCCGGATCTGCTCACCCGCCAGCGCGGACCCGAGCTGACCGCCCACGCCGCCGGCACGACCCTCGTGGCACCGCAGGCGGTGCTGGTGAGCAACAACCCCTACCGCACCGACGATCCGGCGGGTCTCGGACGGCGCGAGCGGCTGGACACGGGGCAACTCGGCGTTCTCGGCGTCAAGGTGGACAGCGCGGTCGAGGCCGCCGCCCTGCTGCTCTCCCCCGCCCCGCAGGGCCTGTCCGTCCTCACGGCGCGCGAGGTGGTCGTGACCGCCGACAGCGCAGAACTGGAAGCCGGTGTCGACGGCGAGGCCATGGTCCTGTCCACCCCGGTGCGCTGCCGCGTCGAACCGGGCGTGCTGCGCGTCCGGGTCCCGAAGAAGCGTCCGGGCGTGCCCACGGTCCAGCCCGCCCTGGACTGGCGCCGGCTGATGGCCATGGCCCTGCTCGTGAGCCGCACGGCCGGCGTGCACCGCCCCGGCCACGGACCGGGACATCGCCGTCCGGGTCGGCCCGTTCGTTGAGCGCGCACCCGCGACCGGGTGACGACCACGGGCCCGACGTGAACGCCGTCGCCCTGCAACACCCGACGGCTCGTACACGCCCTACGGCGCCCACTATCGGCGGCTGGGCTGGCTGCGCTGCGAGACGGCCGACATCCTCGGTGCGTGGGATCCGGCCTACGAGCCCCTCACCCACGCCGCGGCGGGCCTGGACCTCCCCGACGACGTCGGCATGGCCCCGGCGAACTGCGCGTCCACGTCGAAGCGCGCCGCGGCGATGGCACCGGATACACGGTGCTCCGCCTCGGCCCCTACAACCAGACCTGGCTCGCCGACCACGACGCCGACCGCCTCAACACCGAGCTGGCGGGCAAGGCGGCCACTGTCGTCCCCGGCTTCACGGTCATCGCGAAAGCCGCGCCGTTCGACGTCAGCGACCACGAGAGCTACGACGACCCGCTGAACAGCTCTGGACCCCAGCGCCGACGACGCGGCGGAACTCCCCCGCACCCGCACGCGATACGGCGACGGTTCCTGGCCGATACGACGTGCTTGATCGCAGTTCCATGGGGTCGGCCGCTGAGCCGGCACCACCTGACCCCGAGCGATACCGGCAGATGCGCGACGGACACGGCCCGCGGAGCACCGCTTGGTGCAGTTCAGCGCCAAGCGGTTCGGCTGGTCCCGGTCAGGCTGCCAGGGAGGTCAGGACGGCCTTGGCCGCTAGCCGGAGATTCCTGATCATCGGATTAGGGTCGCCCTTGCGGCTGACCAGGACGACCTGGCTGGGGGGAGCGCCCTCGATCGGGACGGTGACGAGGTCGGGACGCAGTGAGCTACGCCGATCGCCGACCGGTAGCACGGCGATCGCCCTGCCACTCGCGACGAGTTCGAGCTTGTCCTCGTAGCTCTCGATCGGCGGCACACCGGCCCCGAGGATCCGGTAGGAAGTCCAGTCCGCGGTCGCGAACGCGCACGGCGCCGCCTCCTCGCCGGCCAGTTCTTCCGCGGTCACCGACGCGCGGTCGGCCAGGGGATGGCCGCGCGGGACCACGAGCATCCGGGGCTCCTCGTACAGCGGGGTGGTGAACACGTCGTCGGCGGCGAGCGGCAGCGGGGCCCGCGTGATCAGGGCGTCGACGCGCTTGTCGGACAGCGCCCCGACGTCGCGGCAGCTCAGATGCCGGGTGGCGATCTCGGCGTCCGGGTAACGGCGGCGCAGTTCCCGTACGGCGGCAGTGATCACCAGGTCTTCGACGTAGCCGATGGCGATTCGTTCGGTCTCGGCTTGTTCACGCACGGCCAGCTCGGCCTGGCGGGCGGCCTGCAGCAGCGCTTGGGCCTGGGGGAGGAACGTCTGTCCGGCCGGAGTGAGCCGGGTGCCCTGGGGTGTGCGGTCCAGCAGGCGTACGCCGAGATACTTCTCGAGCCGTTGGATCTGGCGGCTCAGCGCCGGCTGGGCCACGTGCAAGTCGGCGGCGGCCCGGCCGAAGTGCTGGTGCACCGCCACCACGGTGAAGTAGCGCACCAGCCGCAGCTCCAGGTCCTGTCCGAGATCGTTCACTCTTCCAGCGTACGCGTCATGCCGTTTCGGAATGATCAGGTTGCCGAACCGGTCTTGGACGGTCATGCCGTCCTGGGCCTTGACTGAAGGAGCAATGTTTCCCCAGGAAAGCGACAGGTGCGATGAAGGCGATCCAGTTCCACGAAGCGGGCGGGCCGGAAGTTCTGCGGTATGACGAGGTGCCGGTTCCCGAGATCGGCCCGGGCGAGGTGCTCGTCCGGGTGCACGCGGCGGGCATCAACCCGCCGGACTGGTACCTGCGTGAGGGGATGAAGGTCATGCCGGCCGAGATGAGGCCGGCGCTGGAGTTCCCCCTGATCCCCGGAACGGACATGTCGGGCGTGGTCCAGGCGGTCGCTCCGGACGTGTCGGGGTTCGCCGTCGGTGACGAGGTCTTCGGCATGCTGCGGTTCCCCGGATTCGACGGCCGGACGTACGCCGAGTACGTGGCCGCGCCGGCTTCGGACCTGGCTCACAAGCCGGCCGGTATTGACCATGTGCAGGCGGCTGGGGCGCCGATGGCCGTGCTTACGGCCTGGCAGTACCTGGTTGAGCTCGGCCACGACGTGCCGTCTCCTTTCACCGGCCAGGTGCACCGGCCGGTGCCGATCACGCCAGGGATGACCGTGCTGGTCAACGGGGCCGCCGGTGGAGTGGGCCACTTCGCGGTGCAGCTGGCGAAATGGAAGGGGGCACACGTCATCGCGGTGGCCTCGGGCCGGCACGAGCAGTTCCTGCGCAAGCTCGGCACCGATGAGTTCATCGACTACACCACGACGCAGGCCGCGGACGTGGTCAGCGGCGTCGACCTGGTGATCGACACCGTCGGTGGCCCGGACAGCTCACGCTTCCTGACCGTGCTCAAGCGCGGCGGCACCATGCTTCCGGTGTTCTTCGCCCAGTACGACCCGGAAGAGACGGCGCGTCTGGGCATCACAGTCTCGAACATTCAGGTGCGTTCCAACGGCCCCCAGCTCGCCGAGATCGGGCACCTGTTCGGCGAGGGCAAGCTCCAGGTCGGGGTGGACAGCACCTACCCGCTGCCCGAGGCGGGCAGCGCACACACGCGAGCCGCGCAGGGCCACCTCCAAGGCAAGATCGTGCTGACGGTGGTCTCGTGATCGCCGAACCCCAGCAGGCGGTGGCGAACTACGCCCACGCCCTGGACGAGCTGAATGCCCGGACAGAGAGTGCTCGGCCCGGTCGCCGGACGCGCGGCGGTGCTCGACGTCATCCGTGACGGGCACACGGCCCAGGCCGGAAGGGTGCTGCACCACCTGGGCAATGTCGTGGTCACGACGACGGACGCCGCTACCGCTGAGGTGCGGGCCTGTCTGGTGCAGACGAGGAACACCGGCGAGAGCATCCAGATGATCTCAACCGGGGTCTGCACGTTCGGCCTGCGCCGGTCCGACGGTGGGTGGCGGATCGCCGAGCTCACCCTGACGCTGGACAACGCCTTTTAGGGCGGGGCCAGGCAGTGTGTCCGGCGGATCATCGGGTGCCGGCCGACGGCGCCCGGGTACCGATTGGGCCGACGACGAACGACACGGCCCTCTGTAGGGAGATGCCCAGCCGGTCGACGCGTTGTTGAACGCCAGCAGGTTCGGCTGCCTTCTGACAGATCGAGCAGGCAGTCGGGGACAGTCAGAGTGGTGATGGCCGTTCCGGCGGCCGCGGGGGTCAGATCCTGGACGTAGAGAGCAAGTACGACGAGTCCCGCCACGTGTGCCGCGGCCTGCGAGGTGCCGACGACCGTTGTGTTCGCCCTATGGTCCCTCGGCTCCGGGATCGTGTGCTTGACCCGGCTTTTTCACAGGGCGGGAACGACCGGAGGAACCGTCCGGCAAGCCGTGAGCACCGGGCGAGGGCGTCCCGCGAACCGGCGGCAGCACGTTCGGACCGTCATCGGCGTGTCCCCCGGACCGTCGTCGGCCTGCTCCACGGATCCTCGGCAGCATGTCCCGCGGTGGGTTCGTCTCCGGTCCCGGCCTTCCGGCGCCTACGATCATGCCGTGGTCCTCTTCGTCCTGGAACGCGTGTCCCGGCACTCCGTCGCCGAGAGCTGGCGGCGGCTGACCGACTGGCCCCGGCACGCGGACGTCGTCCCGCTGACCCGGGTCGCCGTGCGCACCCCGGCGCCGACGCGGGAGGGCACGGTCTTCGTGGCACGGTCGGGGCTCGGGCGGCTCGCGTTCGACGACCCGATGGAGGTCGTCGCGTGGAGCCCGCCGGGCGGCGGGGTCCCGGGAACGTGCCGGCTGGTCAAGCGCGGCACGTTCGTCACGGGCTGGGCCGAGTTCGAGGTGCACCCGGCGGACGGCGGCGGTTCACGGGTGGTCTGGCGGGAGGACCTGAGCGTGCGCGCCCTGCCCGCCCTCGCCGACCGCCCGCTGGGGTGGTCGGCGCGGTGGATGTTCGGGCGGGCGGTGGACGGGTTGCTGGGGCGGGAGTAGTTCAGTCTCCTGGAAGAAGCGGCGGCTCGGCCGACTGGACCAGTTCCAGGGCCTGTTGCGGGAACCAGTCGCCCGCCTTGGGGTCGACCGTGCCGCGCTCGGGGTCCTCGGGCCCCGCGGTTCCGCGCAGGCAGAGGCCGTCCGACTCACCGGGTGTCTTGATCCACAGCCGGGCGTCCTGGAGCGGGTCGCCGGTGCGCAGCGTGGGGCGGGCGCCGAGGCCGCGGTCCGGCGGGTTGCACCAGTCCTGCGCGTCCGTGTACTTGCCTGCCGGCGGGGTCCAGGGGCCGCGGCCGTTGCGGCTGGAGTCCGTGACGAAGTGCTTCATCCGGGACGGCGGGGTCGACACCTGCGCGTCGAGCCAGGTCTGCGCGTCGGCGCGCGGCCACCACTGGTTGGGGCACTGGGCGACGTCACCACCGCTGTCGGCGTAGGCCAGGCAGGACGAGATGAGCTTGCCGTACCAGGAGTCGGCGTCGTCGGTGTGGTAGTTCGAGGCGTTGGTGTAGAAGCCGGAGGCGCGTGCCACCCCGCCCTCGATCAGGCGCGGCACGATGGAGTTGACGGAGTGCCAGCCCGGGTGCCCGGTGTCGAGATAGACCTTCGTCCCGCGCAGTGGTTCCAGGGCGTCGACCGCGTAGTTGACCTCCGCGTAGCGCGCGGTCGTCTTCGTGCCCTGCGCGTCGTCCTGGCCGCAGTCGGAGGGCAGCAGGGCGAGGGCGTCGGGTTCGAGGGTGACGATCGCGTCGCCGCGGCCGATCCCGCGGGCCACCGCGTCGATCCACGCCTGGTACTCGGCGGTGTCCGCGGCGCCGCCCGCCGAGTAGTTGGAGCAGTCCCGGCCGGGAATGTCGTACAGCGCCAGCGCTGGAACCGCGCCGTCACGTCCCGCGTCGCGCACCACCGCGCGGACCTCCTTCTCCACCTCGGCCGGCGTCTGGTCACCGAACCACACGGCCTGCGGGGTGTTCACCATCGCCACGATGCCCGCCGCGTCGCGCAGCCGTCCGGCCCGGGCGAGGCCGAGGGCCTGCCGGTACGCCGCCGGGTTGGCGTCGGGGACGTACAGCGACGGTGTGCGGCCGGCCGCCTCGGCGGCGTGCGCCGGTGGTACGGCGAACAGGGCTGCCAGTCCGACGGACAGAGCGGCGAGCCAGGTGGGGGTGCGTCGTCTCATACGGGTTCACTCCGGGGTCGCAACGGTCACGAGGGACTTGCGGGAGCGCTCCCACAGGAGGTTCGCCGAGAGGCGCGCGTGCGTCAATACAGGGCGCGGAAGAACACGCACGGAAACCGCGGAACGACCCGGAGGCGGGCGCCCTCAGGCCACCGACCCGATACGGCGCACCGGATCCGAGGGGGTGTCGTGGTGGATGGGGGTGTGCGCCCCGGTGAGGGAGACTCCGCTTCCACCGCGCCGGTCGGCCACGATCTCCGCCGCGATCGACAGTGCCGTCTCCTCGGGGGTCCGCGCCCCCAGGTCCAGGCCGATCGGCGACCTGAGGCGGGCCAGCTCGATCTCGGTGACGCCGACCTCGCGCAGCCTCTCGTTGCGGTCCAGGTGAGTGCGGCGCGAGCCCATGGCGCCGACGTACGCCACCGGGAGCCGCAGCGCGAGCCGGAGCAGCGGGACGTCGAACTTGGCGTCGTGGGTGAGGACGCACAGGACGGTGCGGGAGTCGACCTCCGTGCGCTCCAGATAGCGGTGGGGCCATTCCACGACGATCTCGTCCGCCCCGGGGAAGCGGGCCGCCGTCGCGAAGACCGGGCGGGCGTCGCACACCGTCACCCGGTAGCCCAGGAACTTGCCCACGCGGACCAGGGCCGAGGCGAAGTCGATGGCGCCGAAGACGATCATGCGCGGGGGCGGGACCGAGGACTCCACCAGGACCGTGAGCGGCGCTCCGCAACGAGAGCCCTGCTCTCCGATCTCCACGGTGGCGGTGCGGCCGGCGTCCAGCAGGGCCGCCGCCTCGCCCGCCACCGTACGGTCGAGTCCGGGGTGGGCCCCGAAACCGCCCTCGTGGGAGCCGTCGGGACGTACGACGAGGGCGCGGCCCATCAGCTCGGCGGGCCCGCTCACGACGCGGGCGAGCGCCGCCGCCTCGCCGCGCGCCGCTCCGGCCAGGGCCGTCGCGAGCACCGTCCGGCGGGCGGTGTCGTGCGAGCGGACCGGGGTGACCAGGATGTCGATGACGCCGCCGCAGGTCAGGCCGACCGCGAAGGCGTCGTCGTCGCTGTAGCCGAAGCGTTCGAGGACGGTCTCGCCGTCCTCCAGCGCCTGTGTGCACAGGTCGTAGACCGCACCTTCCACGCAACCGCCCGAGACCGAGCCGATCGCCGTGCCGTCGGAGCCGACGGCGAGAGCGGCGCCGGGCCTGCGGGGCGCGCTGCCGCCGACCGCCACCACGGTGGCGACGGCGAAGTCGCGGCCCTGCTCGACCCACCGGTGCAGTTCTTCGGCGATGTCCAGCATGTCTCGGTCTCCTTGGCAGCGGTTGCGTGGAAGGGGCTCGGCGTCAGCGGACGCCCAGCCAGCCCTCGATGGGGTGGAGCGCGAAGTACACGAAGAAGACCGCCGTCAGACCCCACATGAAGGCCCCGATCTCCCGGGCCCGGCCCTGGGCGGTCTTGACGGCGACGTAGCTGATCACACCGGCCGCCACGCCCGCGGTGATCGAATAGGTGAACGGCATGATCACGACCGTCAGGAAGACCGGGACGGCGGTGGCGCGGTCGGCCCAGTCGACGTGGCGCGCGTTCGTCATCATCATGGCGCCGATGACCACCAGGGCCGCCGCCGCGATCTCGCCCGGCACGATCGCCGTGAGCGGGGTGAAGAACAGGCAGGCCGCGAAGAAGAGGCCGGTGACGACGGAGGAGAGGCCGGTACGGGCCCCTTCGCCGACGCCGGTCGCGGACTCGACGAAGACCGTCTGGCCGGACGCTCCGGCCACTCCGCCGACCGCTCCGCCCGCGCCGTCGATGAACAGCGCCTTCGACAGACCGGGCATCCGGCCCCGGTCGTCGGCCAGTCCGGCCTCGGTGCCCACCCCGATGATCGTGGCCATCGCGTCGAAGAACCCGGCGAGCACCAGAGTGAAGACGATCAGGCCGACCGTCATGGCGCCGACGTGGCTCCAGCCGCCGAACTCGACCTTGCCGAAGAGCGAGAAGTCCGGCATCGAGACGGCGCTGCCGTGCAGTTCGGGGGCGCCGCCGGCCCACTGGCCGGGGTCGATGACACCGGTGGCGTCGAGGAGGACGGAGACGGCCGTGCCGGAGACGATGCCGATGAGGATCGCGCCGGGGACACCGCGCGCCTGGAGCGCGAAGATCAGCAGCAGGGTCGCGGCGAAGAGCAGCACCGGCCAGCCCGCGAGTTCGCCGGTGGGGCCGAGAGTGAGCGGGGTCGCCCTGCCCTGGTGCACGAAGCCGGCCTTGACCAGGCCGATCAGCGCGATGAACAGGCCGATCCCCATGGTGATGGCGTGCTTGAGCGCCAGCGGGATCGCGTTCATGATCATCTCGCGCAGCCCGGTGACGACCAGGAGCATGATGACCGCGCCGTACATCACGCACATGCCCATGGCCTGCGGCCAGGTCATCTGCGGGACGACCTGCGAGGAGAGCACCCCGGACACCGAGAGTCCGGCGGCCAGGGCGAGCGGCACCTTGCCGACGAATCCCATGAGAAGGGTGGTGAAGGCCGCCGCGAACGCGGTCGCGGTGATCAGCGCCTTCTGGCCGAGTGCGTCCCCCGCCACGTCCTTGCCGGACAGGATGAGGGGGTTGAGCAGCAGGATGTACGCCATCGCCATGAAGGTGGTGACACCGCCGCGCACCTCACGCGCGATCGAGCTGTCCCGCTGGGAAATGTGGAAGTACCGGTCGAGCCAAGACCGTCCGGCCGGAACGCGGCCGCCCGCGCCCGCGTCCTGCGCGGTGGTCTTCGGCTCCAGTGACTGCTGGGTCATGTGGGCCTGCTCCCAAGGTTCAAAGGGACACCCGGACAGCCGTCCTGACGGCTGGTCAGCCGCGTGCGCGGCTGCGGGATTTGGGAAGGTGCTTCGGCCGCACGACCCGGGGGACGGCCCGAGACGAACGAGAGGAACGAGAGGAACTCTGTTGCTGTACGTGGTTGTTGCTTGCTGCTTTTTTGCGGCTCCCGGTCCCGCGAGCGGTGCGGTGGCCGGGTGCTCCGGGCGGCGCGGTGAAGTGTGACGTTCCCGTCGCCGCCCGGAGAGATGTGTCCGGCGCCTACGCGGTTCCCGTGAGGTGTTCGGGGCGTACCGGCGTCCGGTCGAGCTCCAGACCCGTCGCGTTCCGGATCGCCGCGAGGACGGCCGGGGTGGAGGACAGGGTCGGGGCCTCGCCGACGCCACGGAGCCCGTAGGGGGCGTGGTCGTCGGCGAGTTCGAGCACGTCGACGGGGATGGTCGGCGTGTCGAGGATGGTGGGGATCAGGTAGTCCGTGAAGGAGGGGTTGCGCACCTTCGCGGTCTTCGGGTCGACGATGATCTCTTCCATGACCGCGATGCCCAGGCCCTGGGTGGTACCACCCTGGATCTGGCCGATGACGGACAGCGGGTTGAGCGCCTTGCCGACGTCCTGGGCGCAGGCCAGTTCGATGACCTTGACCAGGCCGAGTTCGGTGTCCACCTCGACGACGGCGCGGTGCGCGGCGAACGAGTACTGGACATGGCCGTTGCCCTGCCCGGTACGCAGGTCGAAGGCCTCGGTCGGCCGGTGCCGCCACTCGGCCTCGACCTCGACGGCCTCCGACTCGAGCACGTCGGCGAGATCGGCGAGGACCTCGCCGCCGTCGGTGACGACCTTGCCTCCCTCCAGCAGGAGTTCGGCCGTGGCCCACGCGGGGTGGTACGTGCCGAACTTGCGGCGGCCGATCTCCAGGACCTTCTCGCGGACCAGCTCGCAGGAGTTCCTGACGGCGCCGCCGGTGACGTACGTCTGACGCGAGGCGGACGTCGAACCGGCGCTGCCCACCCGGGTGTCGGCCGGCTGGATGGTCACCTGCGCGACGCCCAGTTCGGTGCGGGCGATCTGCGCGTGGACGGTGACGCCGCCCTGGCCGACCTCCGCCATCGCGGTGTGCACGGTGGCGACCGGCACGCCGCCGACGACCTCCATGCGGACCCGGGCGGTCGAGTAGTCGTCGAAGCCCTCGGAGAAGCCGACGTTCTTGATGCCGACGGCGTACCCGATCCCGCGGACGACGCTCTCGCCGTGCGTGGTGTTGGACAGACCGCCGGGCAGTTGCCGTACGTCGGCCTCCTCGCCCGCGGAGAGCCACTGCCGCTCCGGCGGCAGGGGCATCGCCTTGACACGGCGCAGGAGTTCGGCGACCGGGGCCGGTGAGTCGACGCGCTGCCCGGTCGGCAGGAGCGAGCCCTGTTCCATCGCGTTGAGCTGACGGAAAGCGACCCGGTCCATGCCCACCTCGTCGGCGAGCTTGTCCATCTGGGCCTCGTACGCGAAGCACGCCTGGACCGCGCCGAAGCCGCGCATGGCTCCGCAGGGCGGGTTGTTGGTGTAGAGCGCGATGGCCTCGATGTCGACGTCGTCGACCACGTACGGGCCGACGCCGAGCGAGGCGGCGTTGCCGACGACCGCCGGGGAGGCCGACGCGTACGCGCCGCCGTCGAGCACGATCCGCGCCTTGACGTGCGTGAGCCTGCCGTCCTTGGTCGCCCCGTGCTCGTAGGTGAGCTTGGCGGGGTGGCGGTGGACGTGTCCGAAGAAGGACTCGAAACGGTTGTAGACGATCTTGACGGGCTTGCCGGTGCGCAGGGCCAGCAGGCAGGCGTGGATCTGCATCGACAGGTCCTCGCGGCCGCCGAACGCGCCGCCGACCCCGGAGAGGGTCATCCGGACCTTGTCCTCGGGCAGGCCGAGCACCGGGGCGATCTGGCGCAGGTCGGAGTGCAGCCACTGGGTGGCGATGTAGAGCTCGACGCCGCCGTCCTCACAGGGCACGGCGAGCCCGGACTCGGGGCCGAGGAAGGCCTGGTCCTGCATGCCGAAGGTGTACTCGCCCCGGACGACGAAGTCGGCCTTCCTCGCGGCCTCTTCGACGTCGCCGCGGACGATCGGCTGGCGGTGCACGATGTTCGGGTGCGGGACGTGGCCGATGTGGTGGTCGTCGCGGCCCTCGTGGACGAGGACCGCGCCGGGCGCGGTCGCGGACGCCTCGTCCGTGATCACCGGCAGCTCGCGGTACTCCACCTTGATCTTGGCGGCGGCGCGGCGCGCGGTCTCCGGGTGGTCGGCGGCGACGATGGCGACCGGCTCGCCGTGGTGGCGTACCTTGCCGTGCGCGAGGACCGGGGTGTCCTGGATCT
The DNA here is from genome assembly GCF_036139655.1 of Streptomyces sp. NBC_00328. Classification (NCBI taxonomy): domain Bacteria; kingdom Bacillati; phylum Actinomycetota; class Actinomycetes; order Kitasatosporales; family Streptomycetaceae; genus Streptomyces; species Streptomyces sp. NBC_00328. Next base: position 7,488,090 of record NZ_CP108013.1, on the reverse strand, counting down.
CCAGGCCGTAGTTCTTCACGTCGGTGGGCAGGTCGTCGTACGTCATGACGGCGTACACGCCGGCCTGTGCGAGGGCCTCGGAGGTGTCGATGGACACGATCTCGGCGTGGGCGACCGTGGAGCGCAGGATCTGGCCCCACAGCATGTCCTCGTGCCACATGTCGGAGGAGTACGCGAACTCGCCGGTGACCTTGAGGGTGCCGTCCGGGCGGAGCGTGGACTCGCCGATGCCGCCCCTGGTCCGGGAGCCCTGCGTGATGTTCGTGGGTGTTCCGGTCGTTCCCATGATCAGACCGCCTCGGACTGCCGGGCGGCCGCGAGGCGGACCGCGTCCATGATCTTCTCGTAGCCGGTGCAGCGGCACAGGTTGCCCGAGAGCGCCTCGCGGATATCCGCGTCGGTCGGGTTCGGGGTGCGCTCCAGCATCTCGTCCGCCGCGATGAGCAGACCCGGGGTGCAGAAGCCGCACTGGACGGCTCCGGCGTCGATGAACGCCTGCTGGACGGGCGAGAGTTCGTCGCCCTCGCCGGTCTGCGAGTCGTGCCCCCTGGCGGCCCAGCTCTGGGCCTCGTCGAGCGAAATACCCGTCGCCTCGGCCGTGTTGCAGGAACCCGTCGCGCAACCGGTGTGCTCCGCCCGCTGCTTGGCGAAGTCGGCCAGCCCTTCGACGGTGACGACCTCGCGGCCCTCCACCTGGCCGGCGGCGACCAGACAGGAACACACCGGCACACCGTCCAGACGGACCGTGCAGGAGCCGCACTCGCCCTGCTCGCAGGCGTTCTTGGAACCGGGCAGGCCGAGACGCTCGCGCAGGACGTACAGGAGGCTCTCGCCCTCCCAGACGTCGTCGGCCTCCTGCCTGCGGCCGTTGACCGTGAAGTTGACACGCATTACGCGACTCCCTCCGTGCGGGCGGCGGTGCCGCGGTAGGACTCCCAGGTCCAGGTCAGCGTGCGACGGGCCATGACACCGACCGCGTGGCGGCGGTAGCTCGCCGTGCCGCGGACGTCGTCGATCGGGTTGCAGGCGGCGGAGCACAGCACGGCGAACTGCTTGGCCACCGAAGGGGTGATGATCTTGCCGTTGTCCCAGAAGCCGCCCTCGTCGAGCGCCGCGTTCAGGAACTCCTCGGCGGTCCTCGCGCGGACCGGGGTCGGCGCGGCCGAGCCGATGCCGGTGCGGACCGTACGGGTCTCGGGGTGCAGGGCCAGACCGAAGGCGCACACCGCGATCACCATGGCGTTGCGGGTGCCGACCTTGGAGAACTGCTGCGGTCCGTCCGCCTTCTTGATGTGGACGGCGCGGATCAGCTCGTCGGGCGCGAGCGCGTTGCGCTTCACGCCGGTGTAGAAGTCGTCGATCGGGATCAGCCGCGAACCGCGAACCGACTGGGCCTCGACCTCGGCACCCGCCGCGAGGAGGGCGGGGTGGGCGTCGCCGGCCGGGGAGGCGGTGCCGAGGTTGCCGCCGACGCCGCCGCGGTTGCGGATCTGCGGGGAGGCCACCGTGTGGGAGGCGAGAGCCAGCCCGGGAAGCTCACGGCGCAGGTTCTCCATGATCCGGGTGTACGGAACGGAGGCGCCCAGGCGCACGCTGCTCTCGCCGGCCTCCCACTCGCTCAGCTCGCCGATGCGGTTCAGGTCGAGGAGGTACTCGGGCCTGCGGTGATCGAAGTTGATCTCGACCATCACATCGGTGCCACCCGCAATCGGCACAGCGGCCGGGTGCTCGGCCTTGGCGGCGAGCGCCTCCTCCCAACTGGCGGGGCGAAGGAAGTCCATGAGTGGCTCTCTTCATTCGTGTCGTGGGTGTGGTGATCAAGCCAGATCGGGTGCGGCGTCCTCGGCTCGGTCATGAGGTCTCAACAGCGGAGTGGGGTCAGTACACAGCGGTGTCCGGCACCGGGGTCAGTCACCGAAACCATGAAGGAGTTCGCTGGCCAGCGCGCGCATCTTGTAGATTCGTATGAACCGAGGCCATCGGCAACCTCCTCGTTTTCCTCCGGAAACAGTCGGCCGGTCCTCTGGAAACAATCGGCCGGTCCTCCGGAAACAGACGGCCCGGCCCTCCGGAAACAGGGACACGCACCGTGGAAACGGGGCACGGCCCTCCGGAACCGAAGGCCCAGGGGCGGTACCGCAGGTTTCCCGGAACCCACGGACAGCTCCGCGGAGCCCGGGAGGCCGACGGGCCCTCCACCGATCCATCGTAGATTTCGAGACAAAGAACGGCGGCGACGAGAATGCGGCTGCGCGCACTGCTGGACACGGACGCGCTGGGCCTGCGGCTGCTCGGCGGCGAGGACGAGCTGGACCGCACCGTACGCGGTGTGATGACCACCGACCTCAAGGACCCGAGCCGCTATCTGTCGGGCGGCGAACTGGTCCTCACCGGCCTCGCCTGGCGGCACGACGCCGAGGACTCCGAGCCGTTCGTCCGCATCCTCGCGAGCGCCGGGGTCGCGGCCCTGGCCGCGGGCGAGGCGGAGCTCGGCGACATCCCCGACGACCTGGTCGTGGCCTGCGCCCGGCACCGGCTGCCGCTGTTCGCCGTGAACGAGTCGGTCGCCTTCGCCACGATCACCGAGCACGTCGTGCGCCAGGTCTCGGGCGAGCGCGCCGGGGATCTGGCCGCCGTGGTCGAGCGGCACCGGCGGATGATGACCTCGGGCCCGGCGGGCGGCGGCCCCGACGTGGTCCTCGACCTCCTCGGCACCGACCTCGACCTGCGCGCCTGGGTCCTCTCGCCCGCCGGACGGCCCATCGCGGGCTCGAAGCTCGCGGGCGGCGCGCTGCCCGCGGGGACCCGCGCCGAGCTGGCCGCTGCGCATCTCACGGCGGTCCGCGGCGGGCGCCGGGGACCGCACCGGGTGACGGTGGGCCCGGCGATGTACTCGCTCTTCCCGGTCCGCTCCGCCGGGCGCGCCCCGGGCGCCCTCCGCGACGTCCGCGAGACGGTGCTCTCCGACTGGCTGCTCGCCGTCGAGGCGGACGCCGGGGACTGGCCCGAGGAGCGGCTCGACCTGCTCCAGGGCGTCACCCAGCTCATCGCGGTGGAGCGGGACCGGCGGGACGCGGCGCGCACGGTGCGCCGACGGCTCGCACAGGAAGTCCTGGAACTCGTCCAGACGGGGGCCGCCCCCGCCGAGATCGCGGCCCGGCTGCGGGTCGCGGCGCCGGTGCTGCTGCCGGGCCTCGGCGCGGCCCCGCACTGGCAGGTCGTGGTGGCGCGCGTCGAGTGGGACGGCGGCGAGATCGAGGGCGGCCCGGTCGCCCAGGTACTGCTGGAGGAGATCCTCGTCGACCCGCTGTCGCCGGGGCCGGAGCACTCCGACCGGATCGCCGTCGCCCATACGGGTGCGGAGGCGGTCGCGCTCGTCCCCCTTCCGGCGGTCTCCTCCGAGGAGGAGGGCCCCGAGCCCGGTCTGCACGCCGACACGCTGCTGACGGCCGTACGGGAGCCGTTGTCGGCCGGGCTGAACGACGACGGCCGGCTCACCATCGGCGTCAGCGCGGCCGTCCACTCGGCCGAGGGGCTGCGCGGCGCCCTGGAGGAGGCACGGCACGCCCGCCGGGTCGCCGCGGCCCGCCCCGGACGGGTCTGCGCCGCCGGGCACCAGGAGCTGGCCTCGCACGTCCTGCTGCTGCCGTTCGTCCCGGACGACGTGCGCCGCGCCTTCACCGCCCGTCTGCTGGACCCGCTGCGCGAGTACGACGGCCGGCACCGCGCGGAGCTGATCCCGACCCTGGAGGCGTTCCTCGACTGCGACGGCTCCTGGACGCGCTGCGCGGCCCGTCTGCACCTCCACGTCAACACGCTGCGCTACCGCGTCGGCCGTATCGAGCAGTTGACGAGTCGTGATCTGTCGCGCCTGGAAGACAAGTTGGACTTCTTCCTGGCACTGCGGATGAGCTGACCCCAGGAGCCCCGTGCGGCCCGGCGCGGGATCGATGACTTTGTGAAATCCTTCACCTACCCCCTTGGCCGGGCCCGGTGATCCGTGCTGAGATGCCACCACTCAACAGCTCAATGGCGTGCTCGGGGAGGGCAACGTGGCGCATACCGCCATGTCTGGTACCGGAACGACTGCAGGGGACGATCCACTCCAGACCGCGGTATGGCGGCTGCGCTCGCGCGCCTGCTGGGCCGACGCGGCCGCGCTGATCCAGCCGCGCGCGGCGGGGCCGGCGCTCCAGAGAGCGTCGCTCCTGGTCGAGCGCTGTCTCTACACCGAGCAGGGCTGGGCCGAGGCGGAGGACGCGCTGCGCACGGCCGAGGCACTCGCACAGAGCGACGACGAGCGGGGCGCGGCCGCCTGCGAGCGGGGCCAACTCGCGTACGCGGCCACCCTGCTGGGCGTGCGCGACCGGGCCGACGAGGCGCGTGCGGCGCTCGGCCGGGCCGCGGCGCTGCTCGCGCCGGGCGCGCCCGGCCGGGCACTGCTGGACTTCCGGCGCGGACTGCTCGCCGAGAACCTCGCGCACGCTCCGCAGGCGGCCCGCGCCGCGTACCGGCGGGCGCATGCGGGCGCTACGGCCCAGAACGACGCGCTGCTGCTGTCCTTCACCTGGCGGCACCTCGCCGGACTCGCCTTGCGTGAAGGGGAGTTGGCGGAGGCCCGGCACGGCTTCGCCGAATCCCTGCGGATCCGGGAGGAGCTCGGTTACCTGGTCGGTACGGCGCCGGCGCTGGCGTCGCTCGCCGACGCCGAGACCGAGCCGGAGGCCTCGCGGCTGCGGGCTGAGGCCGGACGGCTGTTCCGGCTGCTCGGGGGCGTCCCCCTGTGGCTGGCGGACCAGTTGACCCCGGCGCCACCCGCCGCTACGGCCTGACCGTCCGGGCCTGCCTGAGCAAGTGACCCCGTACGAAGGGGCGCCCGACGGACTCCCGGCGGGCGCCCCTTCGACGTGACGGCACCCGACGGGACGAGCACGCGGGGCCCCGGGCTCCGGGCCCGGTGTGCTCGGGCCACTGAAGCCGAACGGAGCCGGACGGCCAAGCGACGGACGGCGTCGGAAAGCGCCGGAGGCGGCGGAAGCGGCAGGGTCGGCGGGGTACCTCGCCCGCGACCGGTCAGTACGCGCCGGGACCGGCGGGGTGCCGTACCCGCGGCCGGTCAGAAGGCGCCGGAGTCGGCAAAGTGACGCGGCCGGACAGGAGGCGCCGGGGCCGGCCGGGTGCCGTACCCGCGGCCGGTCAGGGGCGCCGGGGTCGGCGAGGTGCCGCGGCGGTCAGGGCGCGCCGGTGAAGTGCTCCCGTACCAGCATCTGGACGACCGCCAGGTCCTCGGCGATCAACGCGTCCAGCAGCGCGGCGTGTTCGGCCGCGTCGGCCACCAGGTCGGCGCGGCCCCGGGAGACGGTACCGCCGACGAGCGGCCACTGGGCACGGCGGTGCAGATCGTCGGCGATGCGCACCAACTGCGCGTTGCCCGCGAGGGCGAGGACCGCACGGTGGAAGGAACGGTCGGACTCCGCGTAGGTCACACGGCAGCCCGAGGAGGCGGCCCGCACGGTGGCCTCGGCGAGCGGGCGCAGCTCGGCCCAGCGGGCGGCGGGCACGGTTCGCGCGAGCCGGAGCATCACCGGGACCTCGATCAGGCCCCGGATCTCGGCGAGTTCGGCCAGTTCCCGGGTGCCGCGCTCGATGACGCGGAAGCCCCGGTTGGGGACGACCTCGACGGCACCTTCGAGGGCGAGTTGCTGCATCGCCTCCCGGACGGGCGTCGCCGACACCCCGAAGCGCTCGCCGAGCGCGGGCGCCGAGTACACCTCGCCGGGAGCGAGTTCACCCGCGACGAGCGCGGTACGCAGGGCGTCGACGATCTGCCCCCGGACGGAGGCGCGCTGCACGAGGGGGCGGGCGGCCTCCGCGCGGACGGCGGGGCGGGCCTCCTCGGCGTGCGTGGGGCGGGCGTTCGGCTGACGTACGGCCGGACGGGTCTCCTCGGTGTGCGCGGGCCGCGCGCCCCCGGCGTCCGCTCCCGGCCGGGCCCGGTCCGCGTGCGCGGGACCGGCGCTCTCCGGCCGTCCGGCGGGGCGCGTCTCGTCGGCGGGTGCGGGCCTGCCGTTCCCGGGGTTCGCGCCGGGGCGGGTGTCGTCCGTGCGTACGGCTGCGCGGGTGTCCTCGGTGCGCGGGTGCGGGATCGGGGCCTCGCTGTGCGTGTGCTCACCGCGGGCCGATGCCAGGACCACGGGGCGGGCGCCGGCCGGCCCGGCACCGGGACCGTCGCCCACGACGCCCGCGGGCACTCCCCTGACCCGTCCCGCGTCCGAGGGCCCCGGCTGCCGCGGGACCCGGAAGGCGTCCCCGTGGATGTCCGGGACCCACGCCCCGGTGGAGCCGTGCGCGCCGCGCGGGCCGGTCTGCTCCACGGTTCCTCCTCCGGGTCGTCGGTACTGGGGTCAAGGCGTCGATTGTTACTGGCCCGTCAAGCACGATAGGCGCACACGGCCCCAGTTCAAACACCCGGACGACAGGGTAAGGTAAGGCTTACCTGCTAACGATCGTGAAGCGATGGTTTCGCATGTCCACTCCCACGCTGTCGGCCGACGCCGCCACGACCGCCCCGGCGGCCACGACCGTTGTGGCCGGTTTTGGCACGCCGGCCGCCGCCGTGTCGCCCTTCGCCGACGCCTACGCGCGGCTGGGCGAGGCCTTCCCCGGCCTGGGCGTCACCGAGCTGGGAGCGGGTGAAGCGGCCCCGCGGGGCCCGGGTTGGGCCGCCGCCGCCCGGCTCGCCGAGGGCGGGCCGGACCTCGACGCGTTTCTCGCCTGGGACGAGGCCCAGGTGCTCCGGGACTACGGCGCGCGGGCACGGCCCGACGTGGTGGCCGGTTTCGGACTGCACCGGTACGCCTGGCCGGCCTGCCTGCTGATCACCGTTCCGTGGTTCCTCCGGCGCCGGGTGCCCCGCCTGCCTGTGGAGGACGTCACATTCCAGCGTGAGCAAGGCCGGATGGCCGTCCGGATCACCACGTTCGCCTGCCTGCCGGACGACCCGGCCGCCGCCCTGCCGGGTGCCCGGGTCGTGCCGGACGAGGAGGCGCTGCGCGCGGAGGTGCGCGCCGCGGTGGCCGAGCACCTGGAGCCCGTCCTCGGCGGATTCGGGCCGCGGATGCGACGGCGCGGCCGGGCGCTGTGGGGCATGGCCACGGACGAGATCGTCGAGGGCCTCTGGTACGTCGCCGGCCTGCTCGGCGAGGAGCGGCGCGCGATGCGCGAGCTGGAACTGCTGCTGCCGGACTCGACCCGGCCGTACGTCGGCTCGGCGGCCTTCCGCGAACTGACGGGTCCGGACGGGCAGTCCCTGCCCACCCGCGACCGGGTGAGCTGCTGCCTCTTCTACACCGTGCGCCCCGAGGACACCTGCGGCACCTGTCCGCGCACCTGCGACACGGCCCGCGTCGCCAAGTTGACCACCGCCGACGCGGGTTGAGACGACCGGGGCGAGAGCGCGACCGTACGCCGCCCCGCGATCAGAACCGGTCCCGGTACCCCCGGACCGCCCGAGCGCCCGAGCGCCCGAGCACCCGAGCACCCGAGCACCCGAGCACCCGAGCACCCGAGCACCCGAGCGGCGGACGCGGCCCGTCCGCGGATCACAGGTACTTCACACATTCCTCACTTGTCCCAGGAACTTTCCGCGGAACCATCCGTATGGGTAGTCTTAATTCGTACTCAACTCCCGTCCCTCGTGCGGCAGTTCGAGCAGAAAGTCGCCCTGCGTACCTTCTTGCACTTCCTTGGCGGCCTCTTGCCCCGAAACCCCCTGAGGGCCGATGTGATTGGGCCACTATGGCGGGCGTTACGCCCTATCCCAATGCAAGGGACCCCCGATGAGACTGACCGACATATCGCTGAACTGGCTGCTTCCAGGCGCCGTTCTGCTCCTGGGCCTGCTGGCGGCGGTGGCGGTGCTCGCACGCGGCAAGCGGTCCGGGGACAGCGCGAGCAGCGACGACTCGTGGGAGCGCACCGAGGAGCGCCGCAGGCGTAAGGAGGCCGTCTACGGCACGGCCTCCTATGTCCTGCTGTTCTGCTGTGCCGCCGTCGCGGCGGCACTCTCCTTCCACGGCCTGGTCGGCTTCGGCCAGCAGAACCTCGGCCTCTCCAACGGCTGGGAGTACCTCGTCCCGTTCGGCCTGGACGGGGCGGCGATGTTCTGTTCCGTCCTCGCGGTGCGCGAGGCCAGCCACGGTGACGCGGCGCTCGGCTCCCGCATACTCGTGTGGACCTTCGCGGGTGCCGCGGCCTGGTTCAACTGGGTGCACGCGCCCCGGGGCGTGGACCACGCCGGCGCTCCGCAGTTCTTCGCGGGGATGTCCCTGTCGGCCGCCGTCCTGTTCGACCGGGCCCTGAAGCAGACCCGTCGGGCCGCCCTGCGCGAGCAGGGCCTGGTGCCGCGTCCACTGCCGCAGATCCGTATAGTCCGCTGGCTGCGTGCCCCGCGTGAGACGTACAGCGCGTGGTCACTGATGCTCCTGGAGAACGTCCGGTCCCTGGACGAGGCCGTGGACGAGGTGCGCGAGGACCGGCGCCAGAAGGAGCAGACCCGACTGCGCCGCCGCAACGAGGAGCGGGTCGAGCGAGCGCACCTCAAGGCGCTCAGCCGCGGCTTCCCCGGCCGTGGCGCCGCCCGGGAACTGGAGACCACCGTGGAGCGGGCACCCGCCGGGACCTCCACGGAGCCCGCCATATCCACCGCGGAGCAGCTGCCCGTACGATCGCGGCCCTCCCTCACCCCCGTCCGCAAGAGCGCTGAGCCGATCACCGTCGACCTCACCACGGAGGACGACACGATGGCCCTGCCCCGGCTCGACTCCCTGGAGCGCAAGCTCAAGGACCTTGAACAGCAGTTCGGCTGAGCCGGACGAGGCCCGGGCAGCCTGTCCGGCGCTCCGGACAGGCCCGGCCACGACAACGGCGACGCGGTGTTCCTACACCGCGTCGCCGTTCAGTTCGAACCACACCGCCTTGCCCACCCCGTGCGACCGTACGCCCCACGCGTCCGCCAGGGACTGGACGAGGACGAGACCTCTGCCGTGCGTACCGTCGTCGGCGTTCGGTACGCGCAGTCGGGGCCTGCGTCCCACGAAGTCCCGGACCTCCACGCGCAGTCCGCGCGGTCCGATCGTCGCGGTCAGAACGGCGTCGTCGTCCGTGTGGATCAGCGCGTTGGTGACGAGCTCACTGGTCAGGAGCTCAGCCGTCTCGGCCCTGCCCGGCTTCCCCCAGTGCCGTAAGTGCTCCCTCAGCGCCTTGCGCGCCTCGGGCACCGCCCGCAGATCCGCCTTGCCCAGCCGGCGCCGGAACTGCGCGCCGTCCGGTTCGTCCATCGCCCCGTCGGATGCTTCCTCCACTGGATCGGTGGAGTAGGCCCCCTTGGTCATGGGACCACCTCCTGGTGCCTGCCGCTTCATGACCCCCGCCTGCGTGCCGATGTCGGTTCCCCTCTGCTCGAACACGTTCACGGGATCCATGCCCTCATCGAGAACGTGACAGTCATGTCGAATCATCAACCAGCCCCCGTACGGGCGCGGGTGCGCGAGCCGCGCGCGGGGAAGTGAAGGGGTCGACAGAGCCGTCCGAGCACCGAGGAGCCGCCGTGCACGACGACCGTTCGCTGGTGGAGGCCCGTCTGGAGCGCGCGCTGCGGCAGTTCCTGCGCCCCGCGCAGTACGGGGACCGGGTGCCGCTCACGCTTTCCGCGTGGCACGCGCCGGGCGAGCCGGTGCCCGTCGGGCAGGCGCTCCAGGCCTCCTACGAGCCCTTCACGGCCGGCACGGCCTGGGGAAAGCCCTGGTCGACGAGCTGGTTCCGCATCGAGGGCCGGGTGCCCGAGGAATGGGCGGGCCGCCTCGTGGAAGTAGTGATCGACCCCGGGTTCACCGGGGACGGGCCCGGATTCCAGGCGGAGGGACTGCTGTACGACACCGCCGGCGTCCCCCTCAAGGGCATCCACCCGCGCAACCGCCACCTGACGGTCGGGGCACCGGCGAGGGGAGGCGAGGCGGTGCGCCTGCTGCTGGAGGCGGCGGCGAACCCCGCCGTCCTGCACGGCTTCGAGCCCACCCCTCTGGGAGACGTGCTGACCGCCGGGGATGGGCCGATCTACCGATTCGCGGCTGCCGACCTCGCCGTACTGGACGAGGACGTGTGGCATCTGGTCCTCGACGCCGAGGTCCTCTCGGAGCTGATGTACGAGCTGGACCCGCAGCGGCCACGACGGCACGAGATCCTGCGCGCCCTGGAGAACATGCTCGACGCCCTCGATCTGCACGACGTGTCCGGCACGGCCGCGGCGGCACGGGCCGAGCTGACGGAGGTGCTGTCGCGGCCCGCGTCCGCCAGCGCGCACCGTGTCTCGGCGACCGGACACGCGCACATCGACTCGGCGTGGCTGTGGCCGCTGCGCGAGACGGTCCGCAAGGCTTCCCGGACCTTCGCCAACGTCACCGCGCTGGCCATCGACTACCCGGAGCTGGTCTTCTCCTGCTCCCAGGCACAGCAGTACGCCTGGGTCGAGGAGCACCAGCCGCACATCTGGGAGCGCATCAAGAAGGCGGTGCGGGAGGGCAATTGGGCCCCCGTGGGGTCGATGTGGGTGGAGTCCGACGCCAACATGCCCGGCGGTGAGGCGCTGGCCCGGCAGATCGTGCACGGCAAACGATTCTTCCGGGAGGAACTGGGGGTCGAGACCGAGGAGATCTGGCTGCCGGACTCCTTCGGCTACACGGCCGCCTTCCCGCAACTGGCGAAGCTCGCCGGCGTCCGCTGGTTCCTCACCCAGAAGCTGAGCTGGAACCAGACCAACAAGATGCCCCACCACACCTTCTGGTGGGAGGGCATCGACGGCACCCGGGTCTTCACCCACTTCCCGCCCGTGGACACCTACAACTCGCAGTTCCACGGCAGCGAACTCGCCCACGCGGAGCGCAACTTCGCGGAGAAGGGCCTGGCGTCCCGCTCACTCGTCCCGTTCGGCTGGGGCGACGGCGGGGGCGGCCCGACCCGCGAAATGCTGGAGAAGGCACGCCGGTTGCGGTCCCTGGAGGGCTCGCCCACGGTCCGGATCGAGAAACCGGAGGCGTTCTTCGCCGCCGCCGAGGAAGAGTACGGGGCCCACGCGCCGGTGTGGTCGGGCGAGCTGTACCTGGAACTGCACCGGGCCACCTACACCACGCAGGCCAAGACCAAGCAGGGCAACCGCCGCTCCGAACACGCCCTGCGTGAAGCCGAGTTGTGGTGCGCGACGGCCGCCGTGCGCGATCCGTCGTACACCTACCCGTACGACGCCCTGGACCGGCTCTGGAAGACCGTGCTGCTGCACCAGTTCCACGACATCCTGCCCGGCTCCTCGATCGCCTGGGTGCACCGGGAGGCACGCGAGACGTACGCACGGGTGCTCGCGGAGCTGGAGGAGATCACCGCGGAGGCGGTACGGGCGCTGGGGTCCGGTTCGCCGGCGGTACTGAACGCCTCGCCCTACGAGCGGACCGAGGTGGTCGGGGACGCGCTGGTCACGGTGCCGGGGCTGGGCGGCGCCGCCGTGTCCACCGGGCCGGGGCCCACCGTCCGGGCCGCACACGACGACGGCGTCATCGTGCTGGAGAACGACCGGCTGCGGGTACGGATCGACGCCGACGGGCTGCTGACCTCCGTACGGGACCTCGCGCACGGCCGGGAGGTGCTGTGCGGTCCCGGCAATCTGCTCCAGCTCCACCCCGACCATCCCAACGCCTGGGACGCCTGGGACATCGACCGGCACTACCGGCGCACCCGCACGGACCTGACGTCCGCCGAGTCGGTGGAGCTGGTGGAGAGCGGGCCGCTGCGGGCGGCCGTGCGCGTCACCCGCGTCCTCGGCTCCTCCCGGATCACCCAGGAGATCCGGCTGACGGCAGCGAGCCGCCGGCTGGACATCGTGACCGACGTCGACTGGCAGGAGTCGGAGAAGGTCCTCAAGGCCGCTTTCCCGCTCGACGTCCAGGCCGAACGGTCCGCCGCCGAGATCCAGTTCGGGCACGTCCACCGCCCCACCCACGCCAACACCGGCTGGGACGCGGCCCGTTTCGAGATCTGCGCCCACCGCTGGCTGCGGGTCGCGGAGGAGTCGTACGGCGTCGCGGTGCTCAACGACTCGACGTACGGCCACGACGTGACCCGTACCCCGCATGCCGAGGGCCTCGGCACCACCGTACGGCTGACCCTGCTGCGCGCCCCGCACAGCCCGGACCCTTCGACCGATCTCGGCACGCACCGGTTCACGTACGCGCTGCTGCCGGGGGCCGGCGTCGGGGACGCCGTGGCGGAAGGACTCGCGCTCAATCTGCCACTGCGCCAGGCCGCGGCGACGGCGCCCGAACCGCTGGTGAGCGTCGCCGACCCGGCCGTCACCGTCGAGTCGGTCAAGCTCGCGGAGGACCGCAGCGGCGACGTGGTGGTGCGGCTGTACGAGTCACGGGGCGGGCGGGCCCGCGCGAAGGTGACCGCCGGTTTCCCGGTCTCCCGGACCGAGGTGACCGACCTGCTGGAACGCCCGCTGCGCGAGGCCCCGCCGGAGATCGAGCTGCGGCCGTTCCAGATCCTCACCCTGCGACTGCGGCCCGCCCGCCCGCTGGACCCACCCGCTGGTGCCACGGCACAGGAAGGGGTAAGGACGCTCCCGTGAAGTGGGAACCATCCCAGGCCTTCTGACCTCTCATCATGGGAGTGCCTGGGATGCCGTCCTGGGTCGAGAAGCGGAGGAAACGGTGTCATCGCGGGACGATGTCGAGGAATTCGCGGCGATGCTGCGGCAGTTGAAGGCCCGCTCCGACCGCAGTTACGCCGCGCTGGCCCGTCACCTGAACATGAACGCCTCGACACTGCACCGGTATTGCGCGGGGGAGGCGGTGCCGCAGGGGTTCGCACCCGTGGAGCGGTTCGCCGAGCTGTGCGGGGCGGCTCCGGCCCAGCGGGTCGAACTCCACCGGCTGTGGGTTCTCGCGGTGGCGGCCCGGCAACGGTCCCGGACGACTCCGGGGACCGAGTCCGCCCCACCCGCGCCGTCCGCTCCGTCCGCCACGGAGTCGGCGTCATCGAGCCCGTCGGCTTCGGCGAGCCCGTCGGCGTCGATGTCCCCGTCCGCGAATCCGTCGCTTCCCGAGCCGGAACCGGCGTCGCCCGGTTCCTCGCCGGTCACCACCGAGGCCGCCCGGACGGCCACGGAGACGGGACCCGAGCCCGCCGGAGCGCCGCGAACGCCCTGGTACAGGCGCCGCGTCGCGGTCGCCGCGGCGGTGGTGACGGCGCTGTTCGCCACCCTGGGCAGTCTGTCCGCCCTGCCTTCCGGGCACGCCGCGACGGACGCCGGCGACCGGGTGTCCGGCGCACCGACCGCGAAGGCGGCAGGCGGCGCGCGGCACGGGTCCGCGACACCGTCCGCATCCCCCTCGAAGACGCACAGCCGGCCGTCCGGCTCCCCCTCCCCTAGCCCGTCCGGCAGCGGCGACACCTCGCCGAGCCCGTCCACGAGCCCCTCCCCCAAGGCCGTCTCCGCCGTCCCTCCCCTCACCTGGACCGTGAACTCCCATCGCTGGGCGGTCGGCTGTGGTCACAACTACGTCATCGACAAGACACCCGACCAGGTGCCGCCTCCGCCGGACCCGCAGGACGCCTCCCCGTGGGCGCAGACACAGAACGGGGTGCACGGCGGCCAGACGCTCGTGGACATCACCGTGCAGGGGCGGTCGGACGCGGCCGTCGTCCTGGAGGCGCTGCGGGTCCGGGTCGTCGGACGCTCGGCCCCGCTGAAGAGCCCGTCCTACTTCACGGGCGGGGGTTGCGGCGGCCTTATGGGGCCCGGCTCGTTCGACGTCGATCTGGACAAGGACCGGCCCATCGCCCGCCCGGTCCCGGGCGATGGCGAAGGAGCGGATTCCCGGACTCTGAGCATGCCCTTCCGGGTGTCCGTGAAGGACCCCCAGGTGCTGATGGTCGACGCCCAGACCGAGAACTGCGACTGCCGCTGGTACATGGAGCTCGACTGGTCCTCGCAGGGGCGCACCGGTACGGTCCGGATCGACGACCAAGGTGTCCCGTTCCGCACCAGCGGCATCAAGGGCCTGCCGCAATACTGGTACAAGGAGAACGGCTGGACCCTGGCCTCCGACTGAGCGAGATCCGCGGCACACCCGACCGGTACCGGTACCGACGGCACACCCGACCGGGGCTAGGGACGAGGCACGTTGCGCAGGTTGGAGCGGGCCAACTGCACCATCCGGCCGACACCGCCGTCCAGCACGATCTTCGACGCCGACAGGGCGAAGCCCGTCACCATGTCCGCGCTGATCTTCGGCGGGATGGAGAGCGCGTTCGGGTCGGTGACGATGTCGACCAGGGCCGGGCCCTTGTGGCGGAAGGCGTCCTTGAGGGCACCGGCGAGGTGCTTCGGCTTCTCGACCCTGATGCCGAACGCCCCGCAGGCGCGGGCCACCGCGGCGAAGTCGGGGTTCTTGTTGGTGGTGCCGTAGGAGGGCAGTCCGGCGACCAGCATCTCCAACTCGACCATGCTGAGGGAGGAGTTGTTGAAGAGCACGACCTTCACCGGCAGGTCGTACTGCACGAGGGTGAGGAAGTCGCCCATCAGCATGGAGAATCCGCCGTCGCCGGACATCGACACGACCTGCCGCCGCCGGTCGGTGAACTGGGCGCCGATCGCCATCGGCAGCGCGTTCGCCATCGATCCGTGCGAGAACGAACCGATCACCCGGCGGCTGCCGTTGGGCGAGATGTAACGGGCCGCCCAGACATTGCACATACCGGTGTCGACCGTGAACACCGCGTTCTCGTCGGCGAGTTCGTCGAGCACCGAGGCGACGTACTCGGGGTGGATCGGGACGTGCCGGTCGACCTTGCGGGTGTACGCCTTGACGACCCCCTCAAGGGCGTTCGCGTGTTTCTTCAGCATTTTGTCGAGAAAGCGCCTATTGCCCTTGGGTCGCACCCGCGGGATCAGACAGCGCAGTGTCTCCCGCACATCACCCCACACCGCCAGGTCCAGCTTCGACCGGCGCCCCAGGTTCTCCGGCCGCACGTCGACCTGGACGATCTTGACGTCGTCGGGGAGGAAGGCGTTGTACGGGAAGTCGGTGCCCAGCAGGACGAGGAGGTCGCACTCGTGGGTCGCCTCGTAGGCCGCGCCATAGCCGAGGAGCCCGCTCATGCCGACGTCGAACGGGTTGTCGTACTGGATCCATTCCTTGCCGCGCAGCGCGTGTCCGACCGGCGACTTGATCTTCTCGGCGAACTCCATGACCTCGGCGTGCGCGCCCGCCGTGCCGCTGCCGCAGAACAGGGTGACCTTCTCCGCCTCGTCGATCATCGCGACGAGCTTGTCGATCTCGGCGTCGCCCGGCCGGACGGTGGGCCGGGAGGTCACGAGGGCGGTCTCGACGGGTTTGTCCGGGGCGGGCTCGGACGCGATGTCACCGGGCAGCGAGACCACGCTGACACCGGAGCGGCCCACCGCGTGCTGGATGGCGGTCTGGAGGAGCCGCGGCATCTGCTTCGGGCTGGAGATGAGTTCGCTGTAGTGACTGCACTCGCGGAAGAGCTGGTCCGGATGGGTCTCCTGGAAGTAGCCGAGGCCGATCTCGCTGGAGGGGATCTGCGAGGCCAGGGCCAGAACGGGGGCCATCGAGCGGTGCGCGTCGTACAGGCCGTTGATGAGGTGGAGGTTGCCCGGTCCGCAGGAGCCGGCGCAGGCCGCGAGCCTGCCGGTGATCTGGGCCTCGGCGCCCGCGGCGAAGGCGGCTGTCTCCTCGTGCCGGACCTGGATCCAGTCGATGGCCGCGTTGCGCCGGATCGCGTCCACGACCGGGTTGAGGCTGTCGCCCACGACTCCGTACAGCCGCTCGACGCCCGCGCGGACGAGGATGTCGACGAACTGCTCGGCGACGTTCTGCTTGGCCATGCCGCACACACCTCTTCGTGATCCTCGAACCCTCGGGTCTCCCGGGTCCCCCTCGTTCCCCGGCTCATCCCTCGGATCCATGAATTCACACGCGGCGCGGTTACGCCTCCCACACGGCGGCGGCCGTCCGGTCGTCGGCATACCCCTTGACCCGCGCCGACGCGTCCGCGAGGAACGCGGCGAGGCCGGGTGCCTCTGCCCGCGCCCACCGTGTCGTCAGGTACTCGGCCAGCCCGGGTTCGCCGCGCAGCGGCTCCGCGAGGCCGCCGGTGCACAGCAGCAGCGTGTCACCCGGACGGGCGACGGATGCCCGGAACCGGAAGGCGGCGTGCGGGGGCCGGGGGGCTGGTTCGTACGGGCTCGGTGGCGTCGTGATGCCGAGGTCCATGGTGAGCCGGTCGCCCTCGGGAGTCTCGTGGGGCGGTGATCCGAAGCCGACGACGGCCTCCCCGGTCGTGTCGGCGACCCGCGGTTCGATGTCCTGCCACTCGCCGTCCCGCAGCCGGAACAGACCGCCCGCGCCGACACCGAAGAAGACCCGCGTGCGGCACTCCGGATCGGCAGGCAGCAGCAGACAGCGCAGGCCCGCCGTGTATTCCTCGGGTTCGACGCCCTGCTCCGCCGCGCTCGCCCGCAGCCGGCCGAGGCTGCGGTCGACGAGCCGGTGCAGTCCCGACTTCAGCTCGCCGCGCCGGGCGGCCC
This sequence comes from Streptomyces sp. NBC_00328, assembly GCF_036139655.1. Classification (NCBI taxonomy): domain Bacteria; kingdom Bacillati; phylum Actinomycetota; class Actinomycetes; order Kitasatosporales; family Streptomycetaceae; genus Streptomyces; species Streptomyces sp. NBC_00328. Next base: position 7,471,430 of record NZ_CP108013.1, on the reverse strand, counting down.
TGATGTCGTCGGCGAGCCGTTCGTGGCTGCGCCCGACGGCCTGCCCGATCCACCGGCACGCCTCCGCCGCGGCCCGGTGCGCGCCCGAGGTGGCGCGCGCGCCGGTCGCCATCGCCACCAGGACGAGCGCCTGCTCGCCCGTTCCGAACCGGGCGGTGAGCAGCGCGTCCCGGCGCGGCTCGCCCCGGAAGCGGGCGGAGTCCCCGCGTACGGACACGGCGCGCAGCGTGCTCGTTCCGTACCGTGCGCCGTCCAGCACGGTGTCGGCGACCAGGTCACCGAGTTCGTCGGGCTCGGCGGACGGCAGCGCGGTCGGTTCGGGGTCGTAGGTGGGCGGGCCGGAGCCGACGTGGCCGGCGGGGGGCGGCGGTTCGACGACGGAGAGGACCGCCCCCCGGGGTTCGTCCGCCGCGTCCCCCGGTACCGACTGGGGCGGTGGGGTCCGGAAGCCCCCGGTGGTGCTGGGCAGTGCGCCCGCTCCCGGTCCGGGGGCCGCCGCACCCGGGGGTACGGCGGGAGCCGACCCGGGTTTCGGCGGCACGTCCGACGGCGCTCTCGACGCGGGCACCTGCCCGGCGGGAGGCCCTGCGGACGTGTCGCTCCGGGTGTCCCGCGAGGCGTGCGGGCCGGGTTCCTGCGCGGTGAATCCCGGCGGTTTCGGGCCGGGCGGCAGGGCGGAGGGCGCGGCCGGTGCCGGACCGGAGGGCGGGAGCTCCCAGGACGGGGGTTCCCAGACGGAGGGCTCCCAGGGGGTGGGCTCCCAGGAGGCGGGTTCCGACGGGGGCGCCTGGCGGCCGGGCGGGCCCGTGTCCGCGCCGGGCCCCGGCACCGGGCCCCGCTCCCAGCGGCCCGGCCGGGACGCCGGCTCGTCGGAGGGCGTCCCGTCGGGCGGGCCTCCGCCGCCCGGCCGGTCGGCGGAGGCCGAGGCGTCGTGACGTCGCCCCGGTCCGGCGGGAGGCTGCTGCGGCGGCGGGGGCGGCTGCGTCCCCTGCTCGGGGGACGAGGGCTCCGGCACGGTGGGAGGCCTTTCGGGACGCGGCGGACCGTCGAACCCGGGTGCGCCGGGCCGGCGGTCGGACCCGGGACCCGGAACGGACCTCGGATCCGAGGCGGACCTCGCGTCCGCCGACGTGGGCCTCCGTTCCGGCGCGGGCGGCACGTCCGAGGTGGGCCTCCGCGTCGGCGCGGGCGGCACCTCCGACGTCGGCCACCGTTCCGACCTGGGCGGGACCTCCGAGGCGGGCCTCCGCGTCGGCGCGGGCGGTACCTCCGACGTCGGCCACCGTTCCGACCTGGGCGGCACCTCCGAGGCGGGCCTCCGTGTCGAGGTGGGCCGGACGTCGGAGAGGGGCTTCCGTTCCGGCGCGGGCCGGGCGTCCGGCCCTGTTTCCGGGCCTGCGTCCAGTCCGTCCCCGAGCGTCCCGGACGCCGACGCGAACCGGTCGTCGAGGGAATCGGCCACGGCGGCGGGCCCCGTGTCCTCGGTGGAGTCGTCGTACAACTGCCGCCACCAGTCGTCCTCGTGACCGGTGGGCTTCTCCCCCTGCTGGCTCATGCTCCCGATTGTCCACCGAGACGGCCGGTTGAAAACGGGGCATCCGGAAAAACCGGCCAAGGTGCAGCCCGTCGAACGGCCTGCACGAGTGAACCGTCGAACAGGAATCCGCACCGGAAGATGCGAACACCTGACCGCCGAGCGGCCCCACCCCCCACGGGGGAACCGCCCGGCGGCGCCTGGGTGACCGGGGCCCGCGCACGCCGTGGACCGGCCCGGACCACGGTCCGGACCACCGACCCGCCGACCCGCCGACCCGTCGACCCGCCGACCCGTCGACTCGTCGACGACGCCCGGTTCGGCACCGGGTTCGGCACCGGGTCTTGCATTTGGTCCGGCACCGGATTCGCCCCCGGACACGGACGGAATCCTCAACCCCCGCTTCTCCAGGCCCGGTTCGCGCATGAACGCGAGCCGGGACAGCCCTGGGTCCACAAGTCGGCACGGCCGCTTCCCGCAGGCCGGACCCAACCGGAGGATCACGGACGCCGGTTGGCACCTCGGTGACGTGAGCTTGTCAGAGGGGCGGGGGGTACGGCGATGATGTGCCGGGGCGGGTTTGCGCCGTGGCCGATATCCGCCACGGCTCTGCCGGCCGACCGGAACGCATCCACGGGAAGGGCATCGCCGCATGCTGGGAGCGATAGGTCTGGACGAGACCCACGAATCGGCGTACCGCGCGCTGGTGTCCGTGGGCGCGGCCGAGGTACCCGATCTCGCGCGCCGGCTCACGCTCGGCGAGTACGAGACGGAGCGCGCGCTGCGCCGGCTGGAGCTGCACGGCCTGGCCGCGCAGTCCTCGGCGCGGCCGGGCCGCTGGGTCGCCGCGCCGCCCGGAGTCGCCCTCGGCGCGCTGCTCACCCAGCAGCGCCACGAACTGGAGAAGGCGGAACTGGCGGCCGCGCTGCTGGCCGAGGAGTACCGGGGCGCGGCGGGCGAACCGGCCGTGCACGACCTGGTCGAGGTCGTGATCGGCGCCGCGGCGGTCTCACAGCGCTTCCTCCAGCTCCAGCTGGGCGCCTGCGACGAGGTGTGCGCGCTGGTCACCGGCACCCCGATGGTGGTCTCCGGCACGGACAACGACGCCGAGGAACAGGCCGCGGGCCGGGGTGTCGGCTATCGCGTGGTCGTCGAGCGGTCCGTCCTCGACCAGCCCGGCGGGATCACCGAGCTGTCCGCCGCGCTCGGCCGCGACGAGCAGGTGCGGGTCGTGGACCGGGTTCCGACCAAGCTGGTGATCGCCGACCGGACGCTCGCGATGGTGCCGCTCACCTCGCACACCGCGGAGCCGGCCGCGCTGGTCGTGCACGCGAGCGGACTCCTGGAGCTGCTGTCGGGGCTGTTCCAGTCGGTGTGGCGGGACGCGCTGCCGCTGCGGCTGGGCAGCCGGGGCGTAGTGGAACAGGAACCGGACGGCCCCGACACCACGGACCTGGAGATCCTCTCCCTGCTCCTCGCGGGCCTGACCGACGCGAGCGTGGCCAAACAGCTCGACCTGGGCCTCAGGACGGTACAGCGCCGGGTGAAACGCCTGATGGAGCTGACCGGCGTGACCACCCGGCTGCAACTGGGCTGGCACGCGTACGAGCGCGGCTGGGTGGCCCGGGGCTGACCTGCGCTCTCGCGTCCACTCGGGCAGGCTGGGCAGATGGGAGTGTGGGAACTCCTGCTGGTCGGCGTGGTGATTCTGCTCGGCCTGGTCGGAGTGCTGGTGCCCGGTCTGCCGGGGTCGTGGCTCGTCTGGGCCGCGGTCCTGTGGTGGGCGCTGAGCTACCCGCAGACCCTGTCCTGGGCCGTCCTGGTGGCCTCGACCGCCGTCCTGCTGCTCGCCCAGGCCATCCGCTGGATGCTGCCACCGCGACGGCTGCGCGAGAGCGGCGCCACCACCCGAATGGCGGTGTACGCGGGAGGCGGGTCCTTCCTCGGCTTCTTCCTGGTCCCGGTGGTCGGCGCCGTGGCCGGTTTCATCGGCGGGATCTACCTCAGCGAGCGGCTGCGCCTGGGCGGACACGGCCCGGCGAAGACCTCGCTGCGGACCGCGATGCGGGCGGGCGGCTGGAGCGTGCTGACGGAGCTCCTCGCCTGCCAGCTGATCCTGGGGGCGTGGCTGGGAGCGGTCATCTGGGGCTGAGGGCCTCACCAGGCGGATACCGACGGGTCAAAACCGTCCGCGCCCACCAGCCTCAGGACACGACCGAGGCCCAGGTCGACCGAAGCGAAGCCGGAGACCTGGGCTTTGATCCTTCCCGGCCGCTCGGGGCCGTCGTGCCACTCACGCGCCGGACGGACCGCGCGGGGGCCGCTTCAGCCTCTTGATCCGGCCGTCCACGTGGTGGGCGGTCCGGTGACCCGCCTCCACCTTGCCGGTCCCCTCCCCGGCCGAAGCCGGGAGCGGACCAGACGGAGCGGCCGCCCCGTCAGCGGGCGCTCGTGGTGCGGATGCCGGTGACGTCGCCGAACACCGGCTCCAGCTCCACGACGAGGTCGGTCGTCACCGTCGGCGACTCCCCGCCGCCGAAGGTGTGGGTGACAGCGATCTCACGGCTGTTGGCGCCCTCGCTCACCGTCCACTGCACCGGAACGTTCTGGGCCCGCAGGACACCGTCCGCCTGGTTCGTCTTCTCCCACGCCTTCAGCTGCTTGGCGAAGGCGGGCGTCAGGTAGTGCGCGCGCAGCGCCTTGGCCAGGGCGGCGTCCGGGCCGACGGGGGCGTCCTTCGCGTCGACGTACGCGCCGTAGAAGTCGGCGACCTGGGTCACCGAGTCACCGGTCCTGCCACTGACCGACCGCACCGCGGCGGACGCCTTCGCGGATGCCTTCGCGGACGCCTTCGCGGACGCCTTCGCAGATGCCTTCGCTGCGGCCTTCGCTGCGGCCTTCGCGGGGGCGATGCTCGTGGTGCGGATGTCGGTGATGCGGCCGGTGGGCTCCTGCTTCACGACGAGGTCGGTCGTCGTCGTCGGCGACTCCCCGCCGCCGAAGGTCAGGGTGACGACGACCTCGAGGCCGTTGCCGCCCTCGCTCACCGTCCACTGCACCGGGACGTTCTGGGCCCGCAGCAGACCGTCCGCCTGGTTCGTCTTCTCCCATGCCGCCAGCTGCTTGGCGAAGGCGGGCGTCAGGTAGTGCGCGCGCAGCGCCTTGGCCAGTGCGGTGTCCGGGCCCGCGGCATCGTCCTTCGCGTCGATGTACGCGCCGTAGAAGTCGGCGACCTGGGTCACCACGTCACCGTTGAAGCCACTGACCGTCCGCAGCGCGGCGGCCGCCTTCGCGGAGGCCTTGACCGGGGCGGGGACGGCGGCCTGCGCCGCCACCTGCGTCGACACACCGAGCCCGACGGCCAGGACGAGACCGGCGGCGACAGCCGCGCGGCGGCCCGGACGACGACGTGCGGGGGTGTTCCTGCTCATGTCGTGTCTTCCTTCTTGGTTGGTGGTCCATAGGGGTCGCTCCCGGCCCGCGCCGGATGTCCCCGCTCCGCAGGACGCGGGCTGGGGGGAGCCGCAGGACGCCGAACGGCGTACGCCGGGCACCCGGGCACACAGATGCCCGGTACGCAGGCACAAGCGGGAGTCGTCACCAGGCTGCTGCCGGGGCCCTCGATCCACCCCGGCCGGTGCGACACCCACAGCTTCGAAGACACCGGGGACCCACCACAACCACCACCGCCCAACCCGCAACGACGCAACCATCCCACCCACCCTGAGCTGCGCAAACAAGCACTGCCTGGGATGCCGTCCTGGGACGCGGGGACGACCGGGTGCCGTCTCGGCCGCCCCCTGGGCACCGGCCCCGACGCAGCAACCGCCCGGGCCGGGGACCGCAGGCCGACGGGTGCCGGTCGCGAGCGCCCTCACCTGGGCGTATACGATCCCCGGCCATGTGATCTCGGCGGACTGACATGAGCGTCTGCCGTTCGAAGCCTCCTGGGGGCGCCCGGTGAACACCCTCGTTTCCCTGCTGAGGAGCATGCTGGGCCTGGGCGGCGGTCTGGTGTTCGTGTGGGAGCTGAACCGCCAGGCTTCGGGACCGGGCTGGAGGAAGCCGCGAGTCCTCTCGGCGGCAGCCGCGTTCGGTCGGGAAGCAGCGGGGAGTCACGGTCGTCGGCGGACAAGACGATGCCCACGAGAACGACCCCTGACCGATTACCCGGTCAGGGGTCGTTCACCTGCGGTGGGTGTGGGATGTGAACCCACGGTGACATCGCCTGGCTTTGTCAGTGAGTTCTGACACCGGTTGTCGATCGACGGCGACACCGCCCGGTGTTGGCGGAGAGTGATATCGCTGAGTTTTGACACCACTTGGGTGCTTGCGGTGGGAGGCTGGGAGTGCTCTGCGTGGTGAGGGGGCGCCGGTGCCACCGAAGTCCAAGGTCGATCTGTACGCGGCGATACGCCGTGATGTCCGGGCGGGCATGTCGAACCGGGCCTTGCAGCGCAAGTACGGGGTGGGTTTCCGGACGGTGAAGGCGGCCGCGGAGTCCGTCTGGCCGGAGCCGCGCAAGCAACTGCCGCCCCGCAAGACGCGGCTGGACGTGTTCAAGCCGGTGATCGACCAGATGCTGCGGGCGGATCTGGACGCGCCGCGCAAGCAGCGGCACACCGTCAAGCGGATCTTCGACCGGCTGCTGGACGAGCACGGTGCGGTGGAGGTGACCTATCCGATGGTGCGGGTATATGTCGCTGATCGCCGCCCGCAGATACGGATCGAGGCGGGACGCGGACCGTTGAACGCGTTCATCCCGCAGACCCACTTGCCTGGGGCAGAAGCCGAGGTCGACTTCGGGGACATGACGATCCGTCTGGCCGGCGAGCAGGTCAAGGTGTTCCTGTTCGCGATGCGCCTGTCGTACTCCGGCAAGGCGGTGCACCGCATCTTCGCCTCGTGCGGCCAGGGGGCGTTCTTCGAGGGGCACGTCCACGCTCTCAGCGTGCTGGGCGGCGTCCCTCGCGGCAAGGTGCGCTATGACAACCTGCGGGCCGCGGTCGCCCGGGTGCTGGGCTTGTCGAGAGCGCGGGTGGAGAACGAGCGGTGGACCGCGTTCCGTTCGCACTACGGCATCGAGAGCATGTACTGCCGCCCGGGACTCGAAGGTGCCCACGAGAAGGGCGGGGTGGAAGGCCAGATCGGCTGGTTCAGGCGAAATCACCTGGTCCCCGTCCCAGAAGTCGCCTCCCTCGCCGAACTCAACGCGATGGTCGAGCGGTGGGACGCCGAGGACGACGACCGCCGCATCCGGTCGCGGCCCAGGACGATCGGCGAGTACTTCGCCGTCGAACGCCCGCTGCTGCAGCCGCTGCCGGACGAGCCGTTCGAGACCGGTCGGCTGTTCAGTCTGCGGGTGGACCGATACGCGCAGGTCAGCGTCCGCACGAACCGCTACTCGGTGCCCGTGGGGCTGATCGGCCGCACAATTCGGGTGATGCTGCACGCCTCCGAGGTCGTCGTCTACGACGGCCGCAAGGAAGTCGCCCGGCACGAGCGGCTGATCGCCAAGGGCCAGTCCCGCCTGGACCTTGACCACTACCTGGAGGCCCTGGTCCGCAAGCCCGGCGCTTTCCCCGGCGCGACTGCCCTGGAACAGGCCCGCTCCGCGGGCAAGTTCACCCCGGTCCATGACGCGTGGTGGGCGGCGGCCTGCAAGGCCCACGGCGACCGGGACGGGACCCGGGCGCTGATCGAGGTCCTGCTGCTGGGCAGGCACCTTCACCACGAGTACCTGGTGACCGGGCTCGCCGCCGCCCTGCGGGTCGGCGCTCTGACCGCGGACGCGGTCGCGCTGGAAGCCCGCAAGGCCGCCGAGGCCGACGACTCACCGCCCGCTGCAGCAGATCCGCAGCCGGACCGGGCCAGGGTGACGTTCCTGACCGAACGGCGGCTGGCTCACCTGCCGCCTGACAACCGGCCGCTGCCGTCGGTCGCGGCCTACGACCAGCTGCTGCGACCGCGGCGGCCGGACCGATCCGCCGTCGAGGGAGACAGGCCATGACGACGTTCAAACGCCACCGCGGGTTGACCGAACAGGCCGCCGACGCCGCTGTCGACCAGGCATGCCGCATGCTGCGGCTGCCCACCATCCGGGCCCAGTTCCCAGAGCTCGCCGAAACAGCCACCCGCGACCAGATGTCGTATCGCGGCTTCCTCGCCGAACTGCTGATGGCCGAGTGCGACGACCGGGCCCGCCGCCGCTCGGAACGACGGATCAAGGCTGCCGCCTTCCCCCGCGAGAAGTCGCTGCGGGCCTTCGACTTCGAGGCGAACCCCAGCGTGGACCCGGCGGTCATCCACACGCTGGCGACCTGCGAGTGGGTCAAGAAGGGCCTGCCGCTGTGTCTGATCGGCGACTCGGGCACCGGCAAGTCGCACCTGCTGATCGCGCTGGGCACCGAAGCAGCGATGGCCGGTTACCGGGTCAAGTACACGCTCGCGACCAAGCTGGTCAACGAGCTGGTCGAGGCCGCGGACGAGAAGGTGCTGACCAAGACCATCGCCCGCTACGGTCGCGTCGATCTTTTGTGCATCGACGAGCTGGGCTATATGGAGCTGGACCGCAGGGGCGCTGAGCTGCTGTTCCAGGTTCTGACGGAGCGTGAGGAGAAGAACAGCGTCGCCATCGCCTCGAACGAGAGTTTCAGCAAAGCGCACATGTTCCGGCGAACCCGTGCGAGGTGCTGCCGAACTGCGACAGGTTCGATGAGGCATAGCGGGAGCTCTGGTCGTCAGAGGTCCTGTGGCCATCCGCCCAGGGCCCGCGCCAGATGCTCGCGAAGCTCCGGATCGTCCATCGCCGCGACGAGGCGATAGGCAGTCGGCCCGACGCGCCAACCCGAATCATGATCGAAAAGCGGTCGCTGTCCCGCTGCGTTATGCGCGAGCTTGGCCACCAGTTCCGCCAGCGCAAAGTACAGAGCTTGTTCCTCGGTCAACGGGTCTTCTCTGCTCAGGCTCCGTCGCCGGATTCGGTCGAAGACTTCGCGGCCCCGCGGCCACTGGTCTTCACGTTCTGCCAGGATCAGGGCCTCGTCGATCTCTGGTGACCGCCCCATCTTCCGGGCAGCAGCAGCAAGAACGCTGCCTGCCCAAAGAACGGGTTCCTGCTGTTGCTGGAACAAGTTCCGCCCCCAGATATAGAGACGCTCATTCGTCGGCAGGTCAGCCACGATCACTCCAATTCTCGTGGAGGAAGTGGCGGAGATCGCCGACGAGGGTGGACATCTGCTCACCGGCTTCCAGCCATGTGGTGACGGAACCCTCCCAGCCGCCGACGGCAGTCGGCCAGGGCCGAAGAGTCCAGGTCAACCCGACATGCCCGCCCGACCGGAAGACCGCTCTGAGGGTGAGGTCGTGATCGTTGTTCTGCCAGACGCGCTCTCCGTCCCACCCTCGAAAGTCCCGGGCCAGCTCCTCCAGGAAGGACACCAGGTCCGCGTCCCAGATCCACGCGACTACTTCATCGACACGGGCATTCAGCCCGGGCGCGCATGCCTCGACGGCGTAGTGCACGCAGTCTTCGTCCGGACGGAAACGGTCACAGAACCTCACCATGACCGCCAGGTTGTCCTGGGAGTGGACGACCACCTCGGTCAACTCGTTGAGGCCAACGTCGTGAGTACTCATCCGCTGAACAGTAGGTCAGCCGGTCGCCCGCCGTCACCGTGATTCCGGGCCGGGCAAGCGGCCGGGATCGACGCGGTCGGACAGATAGATCATGGTGGCTTCGGGGTCCATGCCGAAGGCGGTGGCCACAAGTTTGGGGTCCATGGTGTTGACCAGGTCGAGCAGGCGAGTGCAGCGGATCATTCGGGGCGGGAAGCCACAGGCGTCGAGGACGTGGCTGACATAGGCGGTGGACGCCGGTCCCCGGCCGGACTTCGTCTGGCGGGTGACCACCACGTGGGGGTTGTCGGTCTGCTGCGCTTCGCGGTGAGCGAGACAGCGTTCCAGCACTGCCCAGGATGCCGGGTCCAAGGGAACCGGATGCGGGCGGTTGCCGAGCCGGGCGGTCCGGGCATGAGGGTCAAGGTCAGCGGTCTGCAGCATCTTGACCTCGCGGCTTGAGGCGCCGTGCATCAGCGCGAGCATGCCCAGCAGGGCCTCGCGCGGATGGACGTCCGGACCGGTGGTCCAGCGGCGGAACAATACGCGTTGCTGGTCGAGTGTCAGCGTCGCTCCGGTGAAGCCGCTCGGTCCTCGGGAGGTCAGGCCGTGGGAGGGATCGACGAGGACGATCTTTCGGGAACGTGCGAAACGGAAGAACTGCCCGAGTACGACCAGCCGACGTTTTCGAGCCTTGGGTGAACTGGCGAGGAAGGCTTCGACGTCGTGGACGTCGGTCAGGGCCCAGTCCTGCTTGCCGCGTTCGCTGGCGAGGAAGCGGGCGAGGTCACGCATGATGGCCAGCGCCGCCTCGACGGTCGCATCGCTGCGAGGCCGTGTTCCGGCTCGGCGGGCTCTCGCGCGCGAGCGCATCATGAAGTCGGCGAATGCGTCCACCGTTGGCCGCAGGGTCTCGGGGGCGGCGTCGATGCGGCGCTGTCGGCGGCCGGCCGCGAGCCGCTCGGCCTGATCGGTGGCCATGGCCATGCCGTGACCGGTGAAGAAGGTTTCCAGTGCGCGGGCGAGGGATCCCATCGAGCGTCCGGAACGACGAGAGCGTTCGAGCAGAGCCTGCGGGTGGTTGGGCTGCTCATCCAGAAGAAGTCGTCCCAGGGAGGTGATCATCGTGCAGGCGCGGCTGCCGCAGTACTTGGCGGCGAGGTCGGCGGCGAAGTTCCGCAGCCAGTCCGGGGGTTCGGCGAGTTCGGCGATCAGGTTCTCGGCCCGGACGAAGGGCCGGTCGGGGTGACGCTGCCAGCAGGCTGAGCACAGTCCCAGCCCGGCATGCCGTCGCACGCGGCCGCATTCGCGGCAGGGCCGGGGCTGCTGTTTGGTCTGGCGGGGACGCGAGCAGTGCCCGCACCAGCCGGTGTCCTCGCGCAGATAGCCGGGCCGACGGCACCGAGGGCAGGGCGCCTTGGCGGCATCGCGTTCAGTCTTGCGTGCGCAGTCCCGGCACAAAGTCACTGTCTTGTCTCTGACCGGATGGCCGCAGGTGGTGCACACGCGTGAGCAGGTGATGCACCGGCCGGTGTCCTCTTGGAGAACGCGTTGCTGGCCGCAGCGGGGGCAAGCGGCCCTGGCCGCCGCTTCTTTCTGCCGGGCGGTGCAGCGACAGCAGTACTGCCGGTTGATGATGCCGACCGGGGCTCCGCAGCCGATGCAGTCGCTCTGTTTGACGCCCACGATGCCACCCGGGTCACAGCGGCGGCATGGAACGGCCGCGGGCGGAGGCTGTCTTGGGCAGGTCAGCGGCTGGCCGGGGTGGGGCGGCAGGGCGCTCGACGGGGGTGGTGTCGACCTCGAACAGGTCGTTGGGAGTGCATTCCAGCGCGGTGCACAACGCGATCAAGGTGGACATCTTCACCTGAGAGGGCTCCTTGGTGAACAGCGCGGACACCGACGCGGAGGACATCTGCAGGCCGGCACGTTCGGCCAGGAGCCGCTGCAGCTGGGTGCCGGTCCAGACCTCACGCTGGGCGGCGGCCATCCGCAGGCGCCATCGGATCTTCACGCGGGGTTGCCCTCCTCGGTGGTGAGTTCGCTGAGCGTGGTGGTCACCGCGCGGCGATAGGCGTCCTCGATGAACGTCGCGGACGGCCGGACGTATCTCATGGTCGAGCTGACCGTCCAGTGACCGAGAAGCTGCTGGATCGCCACGAGGTCCACGCCGCGTTCGTAGTTGTGAGTCGCGCAGGCCCGCCGCAGGGCATGCGGGCTGAACCGGTCGGCGGCCGGGCGTCCTTCGAGTTCCATCAGATAGCGCAAGCGGTTGCGGATCGTCCCGCGGTGCAGGCTGCCGCCGGACTCGTCCGCGAAGAGCACCGGCGAGTTGGGGAACTTGCCCCGTACGTCGTCGAGGAACCAGTGCAGGACCAGGTCGAGGCCGTCCAGCATGGGCACCCAGCGCGGCCTGGGTCCGGAGGTGCGGGCGCCTTTACCGAATCGCACGTAGAGTTTTCCGAACGGGCCCCGCGAGAAGTGGACGTCGGGACGGTCCAGCAGGGACGCCTCTTCCGAGCGCAGGCCGGCGTGATAGAGGGTCCGGAACATCGCATAGTCCCGGGCCGCGGGTCCGTACTTGCGAGCGGTGGCGATCCGGGCCTTGAGAAAGTCGAAGAACTCCGCCACCCGTTCCGGGGTCGGCGGCGGCAGTTGAGCCGGCGAGTCGTCCCCGACATGCCGTGCGGCGTTGAACTCGTCCACCGGGCAGACCAGACGGACGCCGAACCCCGCTTCAATCTCAACGGCCTTGCGGACCTGCAGGAACCGATGGAAACCCTTGAAGATCTGCACATACTCGCGCCGGGTCGAAGCCGCCCGCCCGGCGAGGGCCAGATCGCCGACGACGCGGTCGATGTCCTCCGGCGTGACGTCCCACGCGGGTCGGCCCAGCGCGTTCAGCGTCCGTTCCAGCAGGCCGATGTCGTTCTCGACCGTCACCGGGCTGAACCCGCGGGCCCGCCATGAGGCGACGAACGCCTCGACACACTCGGCCTGGAACTCCCATGGATCTGCGGTCACCGGCTCCAGCAGGACGGCCCCACCCTCGATCACCCGCAACTGGGATGTCACCGGCACACCTTCCTCGCACCTCACCGATCAAGGCAGCACCTGGAGAATCCGAGCACCACCATGAAGACCAACGAGGACCGCAGGAGATGGATACGGGCCGATGGCAGCGGCGATCCTCGAAAAGGAACATGTGCCAGCCCCAGGTGGCTGGACCAAGACCTTCACCGATCCCCGCCTCTGCGCGGCCATCGTCGACCGGCTCACCTTCGGCGGCAACCTGATCCAGACCGGCACCGACTCTTACCGCCTCGCCATCACTCAGGCCCGGGCAGCAGCACAAGGCAACACCGGCTGAGGACGCCAGGCCGCTATCGTCGCCAGATGCCTGAAGATCTTGAGAAGTTCAACACCGCGATGACCACCTGGCAGGAGTGGCAGGACGCCCCCTGGGGCCGACTGCGCTACTCAATCGCTGAGGCAAACCTGCTCCGTCACCTTGGCGACGTGGGCGGCGAATCGCTGCGGATACTCGACCTCGCCGGCGGCGACGGCGGAGACGCCATCCGCCTCGCGGCCCGCGGGCACCATGTCACCATCGTTGACTACGCCCCCGCCATGCTCGCAGCGGCCACCGAGCGAGCCGTGGCAGGCGGCGTGACGGAGCTGATCAACTGCGTCGAGGCCGACGCGACCGATCTGCCCCGCGACCTCGCCAACGGGCAATTCGATGTCGTGCTCTGCCATAACCTCCTGCAATACATGGACGACGTCCCAGGCACTCTCGCCTCGGCACTCTCCCCGCTGAAGGCCGGGGGCCTGATCTCCGTCATGGCGATCAACCGGCATTCGGCGCCCTTGAACATCGCCGTCCGGGAGATGGACCCCGCAGCCGCACTCGCCGCACTCGACACCGATCAGGCGCGGACGCAGATGTTCAACTCGGCATTGACGCTCCACACAGCCGAAGAGATCATCCGCACCCTGCGGGAGGCCGGATGCCGGGACATCGCCCACTACGGCATCCGCAGCTTCTGCGACTACATCACCGACGACGCACGCAAGCACGAACCGGACTTCTACGAAGCCCTCGAACGCCTCGAACTCGCCACCACCGCCCGGCCGCCCTACATGCACACTGCCCGGCTCTTCCAGCTCACCGCCTGGAAACCGAGCTAGGGCGCGTATCGGGTCGTGATCGCTCTGTGGGATTCGGATTCGAGTCAGGATTTGATTCAGCAGTTACTCGGGAACCGTGGGCTGGTGGCTCTGCTGAAGGATGCCGGGGCCGCCGCGCTGAACAGTGCCTCACCCCGGGCAGGCGCCCTCGATCGTTCGCCGTCGGCATGGTGTGTTCAGGTGTGCAGGCGGTCGAGTTCGTCGGCGCGGCGATGATCCTTCGGCCGTCCGATGGCCCGCCGCATTCGGATCAGGTCGTCAAGCGACGCATAGCGGATCGTGAAACCGGAGGAGTCGTCGGCGCCTTGTGCTCGGGCCAGGCAGTCGGTGACATCAAGGTCGCCCCAGGACAAGGCAGGCGTGCACAGATCCCCGGCGGCGCCGGTCACCTGGTATCCCACCTGGGCTCGGTCGAGGTCGGGGAGATCGGTGCGGCCAGCCGCGGCGAGGGCATCTCGCAAGGCTCGGGCCTGCGCAGGTGTGCCGTCCCACAGCAGGTCGAGGTCCCCGGTCAGCTCGGCGGATCCGTGCATGATGCCAGCGACCTGGCCGATGACCATCGCGTGCGAGCCGGCCTCGTGCAGGGCGCGCAGGAAGGGGATCGGGTCAAAACCGAGTGCCCCGTCCGTGGCGAACGTTCCGGTGAGGTCATCAGCGTCCTCCGGTCGGCACCCTGTGGCGGTACGGTCACGAGTGGCCTCTTCGATACGGCGGATGGCCTGACGAAGTCGCACTGCAGCATGCTCATTCATGCTGCTCATCCAACATGATGACCAGCCCAGCTTCGACCGGGTATCAGTCGGCCACGTGCGGCCAATACAGGCATCGTGACACCTTGCTGGATCAAGGAGCGGTCCGCGTGAGGTCCTTGATCCAGATGATCGAGGCGCGAAGGTGGAGGCCAGCGAGGTAGCTCTCGGGTGTCTTGTCGTAGCGAGTGGCGATACCTCGCCAGGCCTTCAGCTTGTTGATCAGGCGCTCAACGGTGTTGCGCTCTTTGTACAGGTCAGCGTCGTGGGTGACTGGCCGACCGCCCTTGTGGCCCTTCTTCTTCCGATTGGCAGCCTGGTCCTTCTTCTCCGGGATGACAGCCTTGATCTGGCGTTTCCGCAGGTAGGCGCGATTGCCTCGGGACGCGTAGGCCTTGTCCCCGGCAACCGCGTTGGGTCGGGTGCGAGGACGGCCGACGGGCCCCCGGACACGCACCTTCTCGAGCACGGGGATGAACTGCGGGCTGTCCGCGGCCTGTCCTGCAGTCAGGACGAACGCCAGCGGGTGGCACCTGCGGTCGGCGGCAAGGTGAACCTTGCTTGTCTGCCCGCCCCGCGAGCGTCCCAGGAGGGCAGCTTGCAGTCGGAGCTTTCGGCGATGCAGGACGCGTCGTCGCAACTCCCGCTCGGGATCCGCTTCGGCAACCTGCCCGTTTCGCTCCTTGAGGCTGCCCCCTTTGACCTGGCCTTCTTCTCCTCGGCGGCCGCCTCCTCCAGGACAGTGATCACATCTTGGCCCAGGTGCATCCCGGCCGCGTCATGGTGGGCCCGGGCGGTGGTGGAGTCGATGCTGACCAGGGACAGGTCCACCTCACCCCTCTTCGCTGCTTCCGCGATCAGGCCCTCCAACAGGACCTCGAAGACGCCGGCGTCACGCCACTGCCGGAAGCGGTTGGAGACGGTCGACCAGGCACCGAACTCCTGCGGCATCTCCCGCCACTGCCCGCCCGTCTTGAACCGCCAGATCACGCCCTCGAACTGCTGTCGCAGCCGCTCGGGGTACGGGCCGTACTCGCCGATCGGCAGGTACGGCTCGATGAACTCCCAATCTGTGTGTGCCAGTTGCACTCGAGTCACGCAAGAGGATCTATCGGATCAGGCTTCGGAGTGAGGGCGAATCCCAAAGATTGATCACGACTCGATACGCGCCCTAGGGATCGCCCCTTCGCGGTGTCAGTTCTCATCGACATTTCGAGGCTCTGAGATCAACAAGTGGTGTTCAAACTCGCTGACAAGCGGTGTCCGTTCCCACTTACGAAGCCAATCGCCGGTACGGCGATGCGATCTGTATCAGACCGTCAGCAGGAGAGGGAGTCGATGTAGATGTGCTGAGCGCTGTTGATCTTCATCCACATACTGGCCTCGAAGCAGGCGCGGACAGAAGCGCCAGGTTCAGCGCGGACGCGGCGAGGACTGCCGCGACAGCAAGGCTCTTTCTCGCATTCGCTCCCAGGTGACCGAGCAGGAACTCGGTTACACATAAAGGAAGTTGGTCTTCGGCCCCGGACGGTGCCCGGATTCAGCGCTCTCGGTTCAGCCCGCCCACCGGGAGTCGAGCGCGATGGTCTGCAGCCGGTCGAGTGTGAGCGGGGGCTCCGGCCGCGTCACCGGTCCGCCCTCGATGGTGGAGTTCACTTCCTGGACGATGACCCTGCGGCCGTCGGGGTGGAGGGTGTCGACGAGCCACACCACGGCCGAGCCGCCCTTTTCGGACGCCCGCTTGGCCCGCTTCACCAGGGTGCCGTCGGCCAGGGTCAGTGCCTGGCACTCGATGTACTCACCCTCGCAGCCCATGCGCCCGGCGAGGACGTCGCCCATGTCGTTCTGGGCGTTCACCCCGATCATGCTCTTTCCGTGGCCGTCGTCCCAGACCAGTGCGGCGTAGCCTTCCTGGCTCTGCTCGTCGGAGATCTTCCCGCCCTTGGGCAGCAGGGACTTCAGCACCCGGATCATCTGGCGGCCGGACAGCGACGCGCCCGAGTCGGAGAGGGCGGTGGACGGGGCCGAAGCGCTGACCTTGCCGGTGGCCATGGGCGGTTCGGCGGCGGACGCCTGCGCCGCCGCTCCGAGTCCGAGGGCCAGGACGAGGCCGGCGGCGACGGCCACGCGGCGGCCCGGACGACGACGTGCGGGGGTGTTCCTGTTCATGGTGTGGCTTCCTTCTGCGGTCCGAACGCGGGTGTTCTCCGCGTCGCGAGACGGTGGGTGCTGTGGGGTGCCGAACGCCGCCCGGGCACAGAGATGTCCCGGTGCACAGGCGGAAGGCGGAAGGCGGAGGGTGTCGTGGCGTCTGCGGGCGGTCATGCCGCCTCGGCCGGTGCGACACCCACAGCTTCCAGGACGCCGGGGACCCCCGACAACAGCCGCCACGCACATGGGACGGCGGGACCATCCCACCCCTGTCGACCTGCGGAAACAGGGAGCCCTGGGATGCCGTCCTGGGACGGACGGCGCGCACGGCTACCCGTGAGCAGCACGGTTTCCCGTGGCCCTCGCCCGGGGCGGGAGCCCGGTCGGCTTCGGCATCAGGGTCCGCAGGTCGATCGCGTCGGCCAGCGCGCGCATGCCGGCGTCGTTGAAGTGCAGGTGGTCCCCGGGGTCGTAGGCGGGGAGGATCCGGCTCGGGCGGGCCGGGTCGCGCACGGCGGCGTCGAAGTCCGCGACGCCGTCGAAGATCCGGTGGGTGCGGACGGCGGCGTTGACCGCCTGCCGCACGGCTTCCCGGGCCGGGGTGTACGCGCCATGACCGGCGTACGGGGTGATCGTGCCGCCGATGACCCTGATGCCGCGGGCGTGGGCGCGGCGCACGATGAGCCGGTAGGCGTCCTCCAGGACGCGTGGCTCCCTCTGCTCCGGGGTTCCCTTGATGTCGTTGATGCCCTCCAGCACGATCATCGTGCGGACGCCCGCGCGGGAGAGGACGTCGGTGTCCAGGCGGGTCAGGGCACTCGGGCCCGTGCCGTCGAGCAGGAGGCGGTTCCCGGAGATCCCCGCGTTGAGGACGCCGGGTCTGCGGTGCGCGGGAAGTCCGCGCAGCCGGGCGGCGAGCCGGTCGGGCCAGCGGTGGTTGGCGTCGGACGAGGAGCCGGTGCCGTCGGTGATCGAGTCGCCGAGCGCGACGACGCTGCCGGCGGCCGAGGCGCCGAGCACCTCGACGCCGGTCACGTAGTACCAGCTGGAGACGGTGGTGGTGTAGGCCGCGCCGCTCTCCTGGGCGGTCCGATCGGCCCCGGGCGCGACGAAGTTGGCCTGGAGCGCGGAGCGGTGGTAGGTCGCCGGGCCGGAATCGGCCGGGGTGTGCACCGAGACCAGCAGGTTGGCGTCGGCGGGGACGGCCAGGGCGACGGGATCACTGACCAGGTCCCGGCCGGCGGGGACGGTGACCGACCAGGCTCCGGCGAAGGTGACCGCGCGCACGGAACCCGCGGCGGCCCGGGGGCTCCCCGGCTCGCCCGGTCGCTGCAACCCCAGGGTCGCAGAACCGAGTTGGAGCGGTTTGGTGCCGAGCCGGTTGGACAGCCGGACGCGCGCGGTCCGACCGCCGACGCTGGTGTGGACGACGTTGCGGATCGAGGCACCGGGCAGCGCGGGCACCGTACCGGAGGCCGCCGCCTCCCAGGTCCCCGTCCAGGTCGGCGCCGGTCTCGGGGCGCTCCGGCCGGGCGCGGACCGCGCTTCGGCGATCACCCCCGTCGAGGTGAGGACCAGGGCGGTCGCCAGGGGGACGAGGAGACGCCGGAACATGATCGCGCGGGGCATGCCGCGATCGATTCCCCACCCACGCGCCCCTGCATCACATCATCACACTGTCGGACGCACCCGAACGGGACAGGCCGGGACCGGATCTCCCCGCCCGCTCTCCTCACCGACCCTCCTACTTGTCACCGGCCCTCCGACTTGAGCCCTAGGTCCGGAACCCGATGCGCGGGCAGGCCAGGGCGTGTTTGGCTGCTGGCATGACCGAATTCAGTGAGGCCGAGCGCGCGTATCTGAGGTCGCAGCGGCTGGGACGGCTGGCCACCGTCGACCCTCTCGGGCAGCCCCAGGCCAATCCCGTCGGCTTCTTCCCCCAGGAGGACGGGACGATCCTGATCGGCGGCTACTCGATGGGCACCACGAAGAAATGGCGCAACCTCCAGAAGAACCCGAAGGTCGCCCTCGTCGTCGACGACATCGTCAGCCTCAAGCCGTGGAAGGTGCGAGGCATCGACATCCGCGGAGAGGCGGAACTCCTCACCGGTGCGCATGACTTGGGCCCTCATTTCAGCGAGGAGCTGATCCGGATCCATCCGCGGCGGATCCACAGTTGGGGCCTCGACGACTGAACGTCCGCACGGACGTCCCGGGTCGGCGAACCGTCACCGGATCGGGCCGTCAGGCCGCCGGGAACTCGCCCGCCGCCCTCAGATGTCCGACGGCGTACGAGCGCCAGGGCCGCCAGGTGTCCGGGGCGTCCACGCCGGGCGGTGCCACATCCGGGTCGCCGAGGGCCCGGGTGCGGATGACGGCGGCGGTTCCCTCGCCCATTCCGGGCAGGGCGAGCAGCGCCGCCCGTGCCTCTTCCCGGTCCGCGCCCGGGTCGAGCCGCAGAGTACCGTCGGCGAGCGCCGTGGTCAGCGCGCCGAGCGGGCCGCCGGGCTCCGCCTCCGCGAGGACGGCGGCCTCGGGGAAGAGGTGGGTGAGCGTCTCGCACTCGGCGTCCAGCGTCTTGCCGTACCGCAGCACCAGCCGCTCGGCCTCCGCCGCCCCGACCAGCGCCCGTACCGCCAGTTCGTCCGGATCGGCGGCGCCCGGTGAGCGCAGGCCCGGCCGCGCCGCGACCAGCGGACCCAGCCGCGCGTCCGCTCCCAGCCTCCCGTCGACGGCGTAGGGATCGGCGTCGAGGTCGAACAGCCGCCGCAGCCGCTGTACGGCGGTGGTGAGGTCCCGGAGATCGGTGAGGTGCAGCCGGGCGTCGAGCCAGCCGCCGGGGTGCGCGGCGGCGCCGGGGCCGTGGGTTCCCGCGGTCCGGCCCGCCCCGCCGGTACCGGGGCGGCCCGCGGCGGCGCCCGACCGCTCCTCGACGGCCACGATTCCCGTGCCGTACGGCAGCCGCAGCGTCCGGCGGTACGTACGACCGCCCCTGCCCCCGTCGACAGCCTCGACACCCGGCACGGCCTCGGCGGCCAGCAGGTCGAAGACGGCCGTGGCCCGGTAGGGACCCCGGTGGGCGAGCCGGAGCGGGACACCCCCGGCGGGGGTGGCCGCGCTCCGGGCGGTGGGACCCGTGCGCGGCGCCGCCGCGCGCAACTGGCTCGGCGTCGACGCGTAGACCGTGCGGATCGTGTCGTTGAACTGACGGACGCTGGCGAACCCCGCCGCGAAAGCGATGTGTGTGACGGAGAGTTCGGTGGTCTGGAGGAGGATCCTCGCGGTGTGCGCCCGCTGGGCCCTGGCCAGCGCGACCGGACCGGCGCCGACCTCGGCCGTGAGCTGCCGCTGGACCTGGCGGGTGCTGTAGCCGAGCCGTGCGGCGAGACCGGCCACGCCTTCGCGGTCCACCACACCGTCGCCGATCAGGCGCATGGCGCGACCGACGACATCGGCCCGTACGTTCCAGGCCGCGGAGCCCGGCACCGCGTCCGGGCGGCAACGGCGGCAGGCCCGGAAACCCGAACCCTGCGCGGCGGCGGCCGTCGGGTAGAACCGCACGTTGCGCCGCTTCGGCGTCACCGCGGGGCAGCTCGGCCGGCAGTAGATCCCCGTGGTCCGCACGGCGAAGAAGAACTCCCCGTCGAACCGGGCGTCCCGGCTCCGCACGGCCTCGTACCTGGTGTCCTCGTACCTGGTGTCCTCGTCGTTCACTCTTCCAGTGTGGCCCGGCCCGAACGACAGAGCTGGCGGAAATCGGACACGGCACCCCCAGCCGGGCGCCAGCCCGGGCCCGGCGGCGAACCGGGCCCGGCGACGCCCCGGGCCCGGCGGTAAACCGGGCCCGGCGACGCCCCGGGCCCGGCGGTAAACCGGGCCCGGCGGCAACCTCGACCCCGCTACCAAGCTCCGCGCTTGGCCTCCATCGCGGCGCGGCCCTCGGCCCCCTTGCGCTTCCAGTCACGGCGGATCTCGGCACGCACCCGTGCGTCCGTCTTGGCGACGATCCGCTGGTTCTCGCGAAGCAGCTTGCGGTAGCTCTCCAGCCGTCGCTCCGGCAGCTCGCCGGAGTCGACGGCCGCCAGCACCGCGCACCCGGGCTCGGCGACATGGGCGCAGTCCTGGAACCGGCAGTCGGCGGCGAACTCCTCGATCTCGGCGAACACCTGCCCGACCCCGGTCCCGGCGTCCCAGAGCCCGACACCGCGCAGCCCCGGGGTGTCGATGAGGACACCGCCGCCCGGCAGCACGAGCAGGTTGCGGGTCGTCGTGGTGTGGCGCCCCTTTCCGTCCATGTCGCGGGTGGCCCGCACATCCATGACGTCCTCGCCGAGCAACGCGTTGGCCAGCGTCGACTTGCCCGCGCCGGACTGCCCGAGCAGCACTGCCGTACCGCCGGCGAGCACGGCTTCCAGGATGTCGAGCCCGGCCCCCGTCGAGGAGCTGACGGCGAGCACGGGAACCCCGGGCGCGGCGGTCTCCACGTCCTGGACGAGGTGCGCGAGGGTCGCCGCCTCCGGAACCAGGTCCGCCTTGGTGAGGACGACCACGGGCTGTGCGCCGGACTCCCAGGCCAGCGCGAGGAAGCGTTCGACGCGTCCCAGGTCGAGTTCGACGGCGAGCGAGACGGCCACGACGGCGTGGTCGACGTTGGCCGCGAGGATCTGCCCCTCGGACCGCTTGGAGGAGGTGGAACGTACGAAGGCCGTACGGCGGGGCAGATACGCCCGTACGTAGCGCGGGTTGCCGGACGGCTCGACGGCAACCCAGTCGCCGGTGCACACGACGCGCATCGGATCGTGCGGTGTCACGAAGGCGGTGTCGGCGCGGATGACGCCGTCGGCGGTGGCGACGTCGCACTGGCCGCGGTCGACCCGGATCACCCGTCCGGCGACGAGCCCTTCGGAGTCGTAGGGAGCGAACTCGTCCGCCCAGGCGTCGTCCCAGCCGTACGGTACGAGCGGGGAGAGGCCCAGAGAGGCGGACGGGGTCGGGAAAGCGGAGCTGGAAGTCAAGGGAGACCCTTCACAAGGGCGGCCCCGGCGACGCGCACTGCGGCGCGAAGAAGAAGGAAGGTCAGCCGGCGGCCACGGAGGTGGACTTGATGAACTTCGGGATGCGGGCAGCGCCCATCGCAACGACAGCCATCGGTCACACCTCCTGGAACTCTCTCGAAGCCGACGCCTCTGCGCCAGCGTGTGAACTGTATCCGGGGCCCCCTCGGGCCCGTCAATCGAATTAAGACCTCGGCCGGTCGGGCCCTCGGCCAAAGGGATGTGCCGGCGGATTCGAGGGTCCGGCCGGAGGACGGGTCCGGGGTGACCGGCAGCTCGGTGAGCCGTCGTGCGGCGTCCCCCGTTGACCGGCAGCTCAGTGAGCCGTCGTGCAGCGTCCCCCGTTGAGCGTGAACGCGTCCGGGGTCGTGTTCCCGTCGTGCCAGGTGCCGAGGAAGCCGACGGCGAAGGATCCGCCCGCGGCGACCGACTTGTTGTAGTCGGCGGCGGTCGCGGTCACCCGGGAGCCGTCCTGGGCGACCGTGCCGTCCCACATCTGCGTGACCCGCTGCCCGTCGTCGAAGGTCCAGCCGATCTCCCAGGAGTCGAGGGCTTCGACGGACGTGACGGTGACACTGGCCTGGAAGCCGTCCGTCCACTGGTCGACGACGTCGTACTTCACCTGGCAGGACGCGGGGCCCTTCGTGGAGTCCGGGGGTGTCGTGGAGCCCTTGGAGCCCGGGGTTCCCTTGGTGGCGTGGGCCGGGGACGAGGACGTGCCCTGGGGTTCGGGGTCGGGCTTCGAGCTCGCGTCGGCGCTGGAGTCCACGGGTTCGGGCGAGACGAGTGTGCCCTCGCCCCGGGTGGTCGCCGACGGGGACGACACGCCCGAGTCGGCCACCGGCCTGCCTTCGGCCGAGCCTCCGCGCGCGGAGGCGGCGCCACCGTCCCCGGCGCCGAAGGGCATCAGGGAGACGGTGAGGGCGAGGCCGGAGACGATGACGGCGGCGACCAGCAGTCCGGTGCGGCCGATCCGGGGCGCGGCCTCCCCGATCTCGGCGATACCGGTGTCCGCGGCCGCGTCCGTACGACCGCCGGCCAGCCCCGCTTCGGCGGCGCGGCGCCTGCGTTCCAGATAGGCGAGGCCGCCCCAGCCGATCACCCCGCCCGCGAGCGCCGCGGGCAGTCCACCGCCGTGCAGCCGCAGACAGGCCGCGGCCTCGGCGCACTCCACGCACCGGGAGAGGTGCTGCGAGAGGTCCTCGGGCGTCTCTGCGCCCGGCGAACGGGTGACCGCGTCGAGAAGCCGGGCGTAGCTGCGGCAGTTGGCGTCCATCGGTGTGTCGAGGTGGTTGCGATGGCACCGGTCCCTGAACAGCGCCCGCACCTGGCCGAGTTCCTCCGCGGCCGCCACCGGGTCGAGACCGAGCCGCCGGGCCACCGCGGGCAGCGGGAGCGCCTCCACCTCGACCAGCCACAACAGGGCCGCGTCGGGTTCCTGAAGGTCCTTCAGGCCGCGCAGGGCGATCGGGCGGTGCAGCGGAGGGCCGGTATAGCGGGCGGCCTTCTCGGAGTTGAGCCACAGCCTGAGGTCCGGGTCCAGCCGGTGTCCCTGGCCGTGTGCCTCCCAGGCGGCGGCGGTGGTCCGAACCGAGTTCAGCAGCAGGGGAATCCGGGGCAGCCCGGGGTTTCTGCGACCGGTGGTCTTCGTGCGGGCCGTGACCGAGCGCGCCTCTTGGATGCCATGGGTGAACGCCTCGGTGGCCAACTGGCCGGCCGCGGCGGAGCCGGACGTGCAGAGATCGGCGTACGACAGGACCGCGTCCCAGCACTCCGAGAACAGCGCGGCCTCGGCGGCGTCCTGGGGGGTAGGCAGGTCTGGCATGGGGGGCTCCTGCGTCCGCTGCTTCCAAGTACAACGGCACACAACACCCAACTCGCCTGTTTTCAGGTGGAGTTGGTGGCCGTCTCGACAACGGGCCAGAGCCTTTCACGGGTTCGACACAACTGACAAGCGACGTAGTCACATCGTGCGGTCGCGCGATCACAGAGGGACCCTGGGGCTCCGGTCGCCCCGAGTGTCGTACGGAACGGGGACCCGGCGGGACCGAACGCTTCAACTTTCACAGGACCCGCCACTCCACCGCCCTGCTCCACGCCTCACCCCACGGCCCCGACTCCACCGCCGCATGGGCCCCTGACCCGCCGCTCCCCCACCACGTCGCGCGTCGGCCCGGACGTCGGGACGACGTCCGGGCCGGGTGGGTACGGGCCGTGCGGGCCGCGGGTCACGCCTGGGCGGCCGGCTCCTGCGCGGGCAGGCTGTCCATGAAGGAGCTGACGGAGAAGACCGCGCGGCCGGGACCGGGCTCGCCGTATCCGGGCGGCGACTTCAGCCCGAAGTCGTCCATCGTGGCGCGGTAGGCCTCCAGCAGACGGATGTGGTACTCCAGCGGCGCGCCCTGCGGGTTGGCCTTGCCCAGCGGCGTGGTCGGCTCCGGGCACCAGGTGGTGAAGCGGGGCGTGATGCCGTGCGACATGAAGAAGCGCAGGCCCTCGGTCGTGGAGGCGATGGCCTCGTCGACGGTCGTGAAGCCGAACGGCTCCGCCATCTCCACGCCCGCGACGAAGTTCGGGATCACGTTGCGCGCGCCGAAGATCTCGGCGGAGTCGAGGATGCGCCTGTGCCACTCGTCCCGGCCGACGTAGCGCTCCTTGCCGGGGCAGTACAGCTCGAACAGGCGGCGGTCCCACACCTCGTAGTTGGGGTGGTAGATCTGCACGCCGTAGTCCTTGAACCGCTGCACGTCGTCGCGCGGCAGGGCCTGGGCCACCACCTTGCCGATCCACCGCCCGGGGAACCGTTCCTCGATGGCCTTGGCATAGTGCCCGTAGAAGTCGGCCTCGTCCCGTCCGGCGACCGTCTTGGTGATCGCGCCGCCGGTGAGCGTGTAGGCCGTCGACGCCTTCGCGGTGTCGTACCGGTCGATGATCTCCAGGGCTTCGAGGACCTCCTCGACGTCCTTCACCCCGGTGTAGGGGCGGCCCGCCGCCTTGTGCTGGCGCCAGTTGTGGTTGATGTCGCAGTACTGGCACTCCTCCTTGGCGCCGAAGTACTGGCAGACCCGGAAGACGGTGAGGTAGATCAGGTAGCCCCACTGGATCGTCGGGGCCACCTCCATCACGGACTTTCCGTTGGAGAGGGTGTGCCGGTAGTACTCGGGCATCGGCGGCACCCCGACGTCGGAGATCCGCTTCCCGTCCAGGTACAGCCCGAGGACGCCCTCGTCGTCGGCGGCGACGCGGTACGGCGAGGCGGGATTGACGCGCACGGACACGACGGTGCGCCGCAGGTCGTACGGGCCGCCGGTGAGGATGATCTCCTCGGGCGGGCGCCTGAGCGCGGCCTCGCCGAGCTCGGGCAGGGTGCCGTGGTCGAAGGAGAAGATGAAGTACGACTTCGGCTTGACCTCGCCGCTCTCATTGTCGCTGAGGGCGGACGCGTCGAAGGCCACACCCCCGCGGAGCAGGTCCTCCTTGATGACGGCTTCCCGCGGTACGTGAGGGAACCGCTCCATCAGATCCTCGACCAGCGCGGTGCGGCTGCCCATCCCGTTCTCCTCGCTCCCGATCTGCTTCGTCTGTCGTGTTCGACTCCTCACGGTATGCCCCCGCCCGGACATCGGCCGTTCCGGGTCCCCCGCCGGATCTCGTTTGCTCCGTCCGGGCGCCGCTGCGAGAGTCGTCGCCATGCCTGCCTTCGATACGTACGACGGGACCGAGCTGAGGTTCGACACCTTCGGGGACGGCCCACCGGTGGTGTGTCTGCCCGGCGGACCGATGCAGGACTGCGCGTATCTCGGGAACCTGGGCGGGCTGTCCGCGCACCGGCGGCTGATCATGATGGATCCGCGCGGAACCGGCGGGTCGGCGATCCCGGCGGACCCCTCGTCGTACCGCTGCGACCTGCTGGTCGACGACGTCGAGGCCCTGCGCGGGCATCTCGGCCTCGACCGGATGGACCTGCTCGCGCACTCCGGCGGGACGAATCTGGCGGTGCTCTACGCGCAGCGCCACCCGGAGCGCGTCGCGCGCCTCGCGCTGATCACCCCGAGCGTCCACGCCGTCGGGGTCGAGATCACTCCCGAGGTCCGACGGGCGACGGCACTGCTGCGGCGGGACGAGCCGTGGTTCCCCGAGGCGTTCGCGGCGCTGGAGAGGATCGTCGCCGGACACGGGGACGCCGACGCGTTCCGTGCCATCGCGCCCTTCTGGTACAGCCGTTGGGACGCGTCCGCGCGGGCGCACCGGGACGCGGAGGACGAGCACAGGAACCACGAGGCCGCGGCCCGCTACTCCGACGGCGCCTACGCACCGGACGCCACCCGGGCGGCACTCGCCCGCCTGGCCTCCCCGGTGCTGGTGCTCGCCGGGGAGGTCGACCTGAACTCCCCGGCGCCCGCGACGGCCGAGGTCGCCGCCCTGTTCCCGCGTGCCGAGCTGGTCGTCCAGGCCGGGGCCGGGCATTTCCCGTGGCTCGACGATCCGGAGCGGTTCGTGGCGGCGACGGAGGCCTTCCTGGCCGGCCCCGCCCGCTGACCGTCCGACCCGCCCGCCGAGGCCCCGGCCACGCGCCGGCAGCCGGGCCTCTACGGCCGGGGAAGGATGCCGTCAGGCGGTCCGGTGCAGATCCTCCCGGTCGACCCGGAATTCCGGCGCCTTCCCGGACAGCAGGCGTGCGGCCTCCTCCAGCACGGTCAGGCCGAGGCGGGCGACCTCGTTGCCCTGCGAACCGGCCAGGTGGGGCGTGATGAACGCGTTCGGGAGGTCGTACAGCGGGGAGTCGGCGGGCAGCGGCTCGGGATCCGTGACGTCGAGGATCGCGCCGACGTGCTCGGCGCGCAGTGCCTCGATCAGGGCGTCGTGGTCGACCAGGGAGCCGCGCGCGGTGTTGACGAGAACCGACCCGGCGGGCATCAGGGCGAGTTCGCGGCGGCCGATCAGATGCCATGTCTCCGGGGTCTGCGGGGCGTGGACCGTGACGATGTCGCTGCCGGCGAGCAGTTCGTCGAGCGGCAGCAGGGGGACACCGAGCGCGGCCGCCCCGGCCTCGTCGACGTAAGGGTCGGAGAGGCTCACCGACAGGTCGAAGGGGCGGAGCAGTTCGATGAGGCGTCTGCCGATGCGGGAGGCGCCCACGATGCCGACGCGGCGGCCGAAGTTGCCGATGCCGGGGAGGATCTCGCCGTAGGGGAAGGCGCGTTCGGCGCGCAGGCGTTCCCGGTGGGCGAAGACGTCCTTGCCCGCGAGCAGGATCATGGCGAGCGTGTACTCGGCGACGGGCAGCGCGTTCGCGGCGGCGGCCGAGGAGACGACGATGCCGCGCTCCCACACCTCCGGTGTCGCGAAGCTCTTCACGGAGCCGGCGGCGTGCAGTACGGCTCTGAGCTTCGGGGCCGCGTCGAGCGTGTCCGCGTCGAGCACGGGGCACCCCCAGCCGGTGATCAGGATCTCGGTCTCGGCGAGACGGGCCCGTGCCCGTGGGCCGGTGAAGTCGCCCGCGACCGAGGAGAGATCGATGTCCAGCAGCTCGCGCAGCCGTGTGAGCGTGTCCGGAGGGAAGATCCGTGCCACGTTCCCCGGGGTCATGGCGAACATCGCCACAGGCCGTCCCGAGAACAGCTCCGCCGGACGCCCGGAGGGGCTTGCCACTGGACGCTCGGACGGCATCACCACGGGACGCTCGGTCAAGGAAGTGGCCTTCCGGTTCGGTGACGCCGAGGGCAGCAAACGCTTTCTACGGTAGTCCGCGCCACGTGAGCGGGTCAACGGACCGGTCTGCCACCTGGGCGGACCGGCAAGGTACGTTCCCCGGGTGGTCATCGCACGGGCCACGTCCAGCGACTCCCCGGGGAAGGACGACAGGGATGACCCTGACCAACTGGGCCGGCAACATCACGTACGCGGCCAAGGAGCTGCACCGGCCCGCCTCGCTCGACGCGCTGCGCGCGCTGGTCGCGGACAGCTCCCGCGTCCGGGTGCTGGGCAGCGGGCACTCGTTCAACGAGATCGCCGAGCCGGGCGCCGACGGTGTCCTCCTGTCGCTGACCGCGCTGCCGCCCACGGTGGACGTCGACACGACGGCCCGTACGGTACGGGTCTCCGGCGGTGTCCGGTACGCCGAACTCGCCCGCCGGGTGCACGAGCACGGACTCGCGCTGCACAACATGGCCTCGCTTCCGCACATCTCGGTGGCGGGATCCGTCGCCACCGGCACCCATGGGTCCGGGGTCACGAACGGGTCGCTCGCCGCCGCCGTGCGCGAGGTCGAGCTGATCACGGCGGACGGCTCCTCCCTGGTGATCGGCCGTGGCGAGGAGCGGTTCGGCGGCGCCGTCACCTCGCTGGGCGCGCTCGGCGTGGTCACCGCGCTCACCCTCGGCCTGGAGCCGGACTTCGAGGTGAGCCAGCACGTGTTCACCGAACTGCCGCTGGAGGGAATGGACTTCGAGACGGTCGCGGCCTCCGCCTACAGCGTGAGCCTGTTCACCGACTGGGGCCGCCCCGGTTTCCGGCAGGTGTGGCTCAAACGGCGCACGGACCAGCCGTCGCCGGAATTCCCGTGGGCGGCTCCCGCGACCGAGGCCATGCATCCGGTGCCGGGCATGCCCGCCCGCAACTGCACCGAGCAACTGGGGGTCCCGGGGCCCTGGCACGAGCGGCTGCCGCACTTCCGGGCGGAGTTCACCCCGAGCAGCGGGGCGGAGCTGCAGTCGGAGTATCTGCTGGCCCGGTCGGACGCGACGGCGGCGCTGCACGCGCTGGACGCGATCCGCGGGACGATCGCGCCCTTGCTCCAGATCTGCGAGGTGCGGACCGTGGCCGCCGACGACCAGTGGCTGAGTCCGGCCTACGGCCGCGACACCGTGGCGGTGCACTTCACCTGGGTCGAGGACACCGAGGCCGTCCTGCCGGTGGTACGCCTGGTCGAGCGGGCGCTGGAGCCGTTCGGGCCGCGGCCGCACTGGGGCAAGGTCTTCACCGTGCCGTCGGCGGTGCTGCGCGAACGGTCGCCGCGGCTGGCCGAGTTCAGGGCGCTGGCCGAGGAGCTCGACCCGGCGGGCACGTTCACCAACGCCTTCGTGCGGGACTTCCTCCACCCGGCCCTCTGACCTCCCTCGCCCCTTCCCAGCCCTTCCTCCACCCCATTTCCTAACCCCTTGTCGAAAGTCCCCGAGGGGCCATAGCCTGGCGCGGCGCCGGGGCGAGGAGCCGGGCAGCCGGTGCGCGGGAGCGAGGGGGAGCCCCATGAAGCGCGGCACATCACGCGACATCCGCACCGCGAACCGGTACGAGGTGCTGCGCCAGATCATCGCCGAATCCCCGACCTCGCGGCAGGAGTTGGCGGCGGCGACCGGGCTCAGTCTGGCCACGGTCGCCACGCTCGTCGGTGAGCTGCTCGACCTCAGGATGCTGACCGAGGTCGGGTTCGAGGACTCGGCGGGCGGCCGTCCCCGGGGACTGGTGGCGGTCAACGCGGCCGGGGGCGCCCTCATCGGTGTCGACATCGCGGAGACGTACGTCCGTGTCGAGCTGTTCGACCTGGCCCTGAACGTACTGGCCCGCGCCGACGAGGACATGCGCCCCGGCGAGAGCCGCCCGGAGCAGGTGGTCGGGCATGTCGCGGCCGCCGTCGGCTCGGTGGTCGCGCAGGCCGGGGTGGAGGGCGCCCGGGTCCTGGGCGTGGGCGTCAGCGTCCCGGGGCAGGTCGACCGCGACACCGGGATCGCGGAGTACGCGCCCAACTGGGACTGGCACGACGTGCCGCTGCTCGAACTGCTCGCGGAGCACATCGCCTACCCGCTGTACCTCGACAACCCGCTGCGCGCCTGTGCCGTCGCCGAGTTGTGGTTCGGCGCGGCCCGTGGACGCGGTGACGCCGTCGTGGTCAATCTGGGCACGGGCGTGGGCGCCGGTCTCGCCCTCGGCGGCGGGCTGCACCGGGGGGTCAGCAACAGCGCCGGCGAGTGGGGTCACACCACCCTCGTGCTGGACGGCCGGCTGTGCCACTGCGGCAACCACGGCTGCGTGGAGACGTATGTCGGGGCTCCCGGAATCATGCAGAACCTGCGGGAGCTGAGCCCCAGGAGCACCCTGTTGCACCCGGAGGACCAGACCGCCACGATCGACGCCCTGGCGTCGGGTGTCGCCGCGCAGGACCCGGTCGCCCTCAAGGTCGTGCGCGACACCGCCCGTTATCTCGGCGCGGGGATCTCCGACCTGGTCAATCTGCTCAACCCCGAAGTGGTCGTGCTGAGCAGTTGGGTCGCGGCCACGCTCGGGGAACCGCTGCTGCGCGAAGTGCGCGAGGCCGTCGCCCGGCACGCGCTGCGGCGTCCGCTCGCAGCCACGGAGATCGTCCTCTCGCCCATCCCGACGGACCCGGTCTGCCTGGGCGCCGCCACGTTCGCCCTCGAAGGCGCGCTCCAGTCGGTCGGTCAGCGCCCGGCCAGGCGGACGGCCCCCGCCAGGAGCCGTACAGCGCCTCCGGCGTGAGCGCCGGAGGCGGCCCCAACGGTACGACCCGATCGACCCGATCCAAGTACCGCGATATCGCGGCGAGTTGACCGGTATCGGTCCGCCGCCCCGGTGGCACAGGACCCGTGGTGTCCGGTATCCCGAACCCCCGGCAACGCTTCACGCCGACTTCGTCCAACCCCTTGCCGAAGCCTTAGCGGAAGGTTAACGTCCCGCACCGCACGGCCCGTTCGAGCCGCGGTCGCCCGCGGCCGGCATGCACAGCGCACTCAAACCGCCTACAAGACAAGGACGTCACCATGTCGGCATTGAGCAGCAACTGGGACCGTCGATCCGTACTGCGGGCCGCCGCCGGCCTCGCCGCCCTCGGGCCGCTGGCCGCCTGCGGCGGCAACAACGGGCGTTCCGGGGGCGGGGGTTCGCAGGAGCTGGTCCAGTACTTCCACGCCTACGGGGAGGCGGGCACCGAGCAGGCCATCAAGAAGTACGCGAAGGCCTACGACAAGGCGCAGGTGACCACGCAGTGGATCACCGGCAGCGACTTCGAGAGCAAGCTGTTCGCCTCGCTGCTCACCAAGAACGCGCCCGATCTCTTCGAGTTCCACCCGCAGATCCAGCTCGTCAAGAGCGGCCAGGTGGCAGACCTCAGCGGCATCATCGATCCGGTCAAGGACGACTTCAACCCGGCCGACATCGCCTCGCACACGGTCGACGGGAAGATCTACGGCGTCCGCATGATCGACGACCCCCAGTTCTTCTTCTACCGGCCCTCCCTGCTGGAGAAGGCCGGCGTCAAGGTGCCGACCACCCTCGACGAACTCGTCGAGGCCGCCGCCAAGTTGACGACCGGCAAGGTCAAGGGCCTGTTCATCGGCAACGACCTGCACGCGGTCATCAACCCGATGATCTGGTCCGCGGGCGCCGACACCCTCGACGACAAGAACCAGATCGCCTACCACACCGAGGGGGTCAAGGAGGGACTGACGACGATGCGGAAGCTCTTCACCAGCGGCCACCTGCTCCTCGACGCCCCCGCCGACTACTGGGACCCGTCGGCGATCAACCAGGGCCTGTGCGCGATCCAGTTCTGCGGGATGTGGGCGATGCCGCAGATACAGAAGGTGCTCGGCGACGACATCGGGGTCTTCCCCTTCCCCAAGGTCACGGACGCGGGCAAGCCGTCCGTCTACAACGGCGGCTGGTCGATGTTCGTCAACGCCAAGGGCAGGAACGTCGACCTGGCCAAGGAGTACGTGAAGTGGCTCTGGATCGACCAGAAGAAGTACCAGGAGGACTGGTCGCTGTCGTACGGCTTCCACATCCCGCCGCGCTCCTCGCTCGCCGCCTCCGCCACCAAGCTCAAGTCCGGCCTGCCCGCCGAGGGAGTCGAACTCTTCGGCCAGTACGGGCACTTCGACAACATCGGCTGGACCCAGTCCATGATCACCGCGCTTGAGGACGTCTTCGCCAACGCTGTCCGCAAGGACGGCGATCCGGAGGCCGCGCTCGACAAGGCGGACGTGACCGTCAACCGCGAGCTCAAGAAGCTCTTCGGATAGACCGGCGGACGGACCCCGACATGTCGACCACCACCTCGCACCAAGTCCCGCGCTCCGCCCCGGCCGACGCCACAGCGGCCCGGTCCCGGCGGTTCCGGCGGGACGGCAGCACCGTCAACTTCTGGCTCTTCACCGGCCCCTTCCTCATCGGCCTGATCGTCTTCGTGTACGTGCCGATCGGCTGGAGCCTGTGGCTGAGCTTCTTCGAGGCGCGCTTCACGGTCACCCCGGACAAGTTCGTCGGCTTCGACAACTACCGGCAGATGCTGGAGAACAGCAACTTCACCGGCTCGCTGGTGACGTTCACCGTCTTCGCCGCCTTCATCGTGCCGCTGACCTGGGCGCTCTCCCTGGGCCTGGCGCTGATGGTGAACCGGCTGCGGTTCATGCGGGCGTTCTTCCGGTCGGTGTTCTTCCTGCCGACCGCGTGCAGCTACGTCGCCGCCTCGCTGATCTGGAAGATGTCCATCTTCAGCGGGGTCCGCTTCGGTCTGATGAACACCGTGCTCGGCTGGTTCGGGGTCGAGAACATCGCCTGGCTGGCCAACCCCGATCCGCCCTGGTACTGGCTGGTCATCGTGAGCGCGCGGCTCTGGCTCCAGGCCGGCTTCTACATGATCCTCTTCCTGGCCGCCCTGCAGAACATCCCGCCGGAGCTCTACGAGGCCGCCGCGATCGACGGTGCAGGTCCCGGCTGGCAGTCCTTCCGCCACATCACCCTGCCGCAGCTGCGGGCCACCTCGACGGCCGTGATCCTGCTGCTCCTCGTGGCCGCCTACCAGGCCTTCGACGAGTTCTTCAACCTGCTGTCGAAGACCACCTGGGGTCGGCCGCCGCTCGTCGAGCTGTACTACACGGCGCTGGGCCAGGCGCAGGACTACGGAGCGGGCAGCGCGGGCGCGGTCATCCTCACCCTGCTGATCTGCATGGTGACCCTGCTCCAGGGCACGTTCATGGGATTCGGACGCGGGGAGAGGGCCGAATGACCGCCGTCACACCGAACCGCGGAACCCACGCCGCCGCGCCGCGGAAGCGCGGCCGGACCGACCGGGGCGGGACCCTGGGCAGCACCGGCCTGTACATCGCCACCGGGGTCGCCGGTCTGCTCTTCCTGGTCCCCTTCTATCTGCTCGTGCGCAACGCCCTGTCCACCGACGCCGCCATCACCGGCGAGAACTGGCAGTTCTTCCCCACCGACCTCAAGTGGGGCAACATCGGCGAGCTCTTCGACGACCCCACCGTCCCCTTCGCCCGCTCCCTGTGGAACTCCGCCGTCGTCGGAGTGCTGCACACCCTCGGCACCCTGCTGGTCTGCTCGCTCGCCGGCTACGGCCTCGCGCGGATCCCGTACCGGCACGCCGACAAGGTCTTCTACGCGGTGCTGGTGACCCTGATGGTCCCCTCCGCCGTGACCTTCGTACCGAGCTTCGTGCTCGTGTCGTCGCTCGGCTGGGTGGACAGTCTTCGCGGCCTCATCATTCCGGGGCTTTTCAGCGGTTTCACGTGCTTCCTCTTCCGGCAGTACTTCTTGGGGTTCCCGAAGGAGCTGGAGGAGGCGGCGCGCATGGACGGGCTCGGCTACTGGGGCGCGTACTGGCGCGTCGTCGTGCCCAACTCCCTCAACTTCTTCGCCGCGATCGCGACCATCACGTTCATCAGCGGCTGGAACGCCTTCCTGTGGCCGCTGGTCATCGGCCAGGACCCCGACGCCTGGACCGTCCAGGTCGCGCTGTCCTCGTACATGACGAACCAGACCGTCAACTTCCATCTGATCTTCATGGCCACGGCCATTTCCATCCTGCCCCTGGTGTTCGTGTTCCTCTTCCTCCAGCGCTGGCTGGTCCAGGGAATCGCGCAGACCGGCATCAAGGGCTGAACTAGGAGACGCATGTCTTTCCGCACCGCCGAAGGAGCACCCGCCTCTCCCCCGTCACCCACCGATCACGTCGAGGACGTCTCCCCCGGCGACGGCGTCCTTCCGCCCCGCGCCTGGTACGCGGCCTCGGACGCCCGGTCCCTCTCCCTGAACGGCGGCTGGGACTTCCGGCTCTCGCCCACCGCCGACGCCGAGGACGACTCGTTCGCGGCCGAGGGGTACGAGCCCGCGGGCTGGGCCCAGGTGGAGGTCCCCGGCCACTGGGTGCTGCAAGGCCACGGATCGCCGATCTACACCAACCACCTCTACCCGTTCCCCGTCGACCCGCCGCGGGTACCGACCGAGAACCCGACCGGCGACCACCTGCGCCGCTTCGACCTGCCCTCGGACTGGCCCGCGGACGGCGGTACGGTCCTGCGCTTCGACGGGGTCGAGTCCTGTGCCCGGGTCTGGCTGAACGGCACGGACCTCGGCGTGTTCAAGGGCTCGCGGCTGCCGCACGAGTTCGCCGTGGGCCATCTGCTGAAGCCGGGCGGCAACGTGCTCGCGGTCCGGGTGCACCAGTGGTCGGCGGGCTCCTATCTGGAGGATCAGGACCAGTGGTGGCTGCCGGGTGTCTTCCGCGATGTCACCCTGCTGCACCGCCCGCCGGGCAGCGTGCTCGACTTCTTCGTGCACGCCTCCTACGACCATCACCAGGGCCTGGGGACCCTGCGCGTCGACTCCGACGTCGACGGGCGGGTCCTCGTGCCCGCCCTGGACGTCGATGTCGCGACCGGGACACCGGTCACCGTCCCGGTGCTGCCCTGGACGGCCGAGACACCCCGGCTGTACGACGGCGAACTGGTCACCGAGGGCGAGCGTGTCCCCCTGCGCATCGGCTTCCGCACGGTCGAACTCAGCGACGGCCTGATCAAGGTGAACGGCACGGCCGTCCTGTTCAAGGGCGTCAACCGGCACGAATGGCATCCGGAGAAGGGCCGCGCCCTCGACCCGGAGACCATGCTCGCCGACGTGCTGCTGATGAAGCGGCACAACATCAACGCCGTGCGCACCTCGCACTACCCGCCGCACCCCGCTTTCCTCGACCTGTGCGACACCTACGGCCTGTGGGTCATCGACGAGTGCGACCTGGAGACCCACGGGTTCACCGAACAGGCCTGGCGCGACAACCCCGTCGACGACCCCCGCTGGACACCCGCGCTGCTCGACCGGGCCGCGCGCATGGTCGAACGCGACAAGAACCACCCGTCGGTCGTCCTCTGGTCCCTCGGCAACGAGGCCGGTACCGGGCGCGGCCTCACCGCGATGGCCGAGTGGATCCGCGGCCGCGACCGATCACGGCTCATCCACTACGAGGGCGACCACGACTGCCGTGACACGGACGTCTATTCACGCATGTACGCCGATCACGCCGAGGTCGAACGGATCGGCCGGCACCAGGACGGCGGCGGACTGAAGCGACGTCAGCTTCCTTTCGTCCTGTGCGAGTACGGGCACGCGATGGGCAACGGCCCCGGTGGCATCGCCGACTACCAGCGCCTGTTCACCTCGTACGAGCGTCTTCAGGGCGGCTTCATCTGGGAGTGGATCGACCACGGCATCCGGGACGGGCGTCACGGGTTCGCCTACGGAGGGGACTTCGGCGAGGAGCTGCACGACGGGAACTTCGTGTGCGACGGACTCGTCTTCCCGGACCGGACTCCGTCCCCCGGGCTCGTCGAGTACAAGAAGGTGATCGAGCCCGTCCGCGTCGACGGCGGGGACTCCTTCTCCCCGCCCGGTGAGCGCCGGGAAGCCGTCGTGGGCTGGGACGGCACCGTGCGCGTCACCAACGGGTACGACTTCGCGGACCTTTCCGGCCTGGCCTTCGAGTGGTCGTACCAAGTCGACGGCGAGACCGTCGAGTCGGGCCCGCTCGCGGTGCCCGCGCTGACACCGGGCCGGTCGGCCGACGTCAAACTCCCGGCACCGCCCGTGGATCCGCGCGGCGCCGGGGCACAGTGGACGGTCCGGGCCGTACTGGCCGAGGAGACGGCGTGGGGGCCGCGCGGCCATGTCGTCGCCTGGGCCCAACTGCCCGTGGCGGAGCCCGCGTCGCCGGCCGTCGCGCCGTCCGCGGTTCCGGCCCCCGGCGAGGGGGTGATCGTCCTCGGACCGGGCACCTTCGACAGCCGCACCGGTGCGCTGCTGTCCCTCGGCGGGATCGAGGTCACCGGACCCCGGCTCGACGTGTGGCGCGCCCCCACCGACAACGACAACGGCGCGCACTGGCAGCCGGACGCCCGGCACGGCCCGCTCTGGCGCGCGCTGGGCCTGCACCGGATGCGGCACCGTCTGGACGCGGTGGAGGCGGACGACGGCTCCCTGACCGTACGCACCCGGGTGGCGCCCGCGGCCCGGGACGTGGGCCTGCGCACGGTGTACCGCTGGACCTCCGACGGCACACGGCTGCGGCTGACCGTGTCCGTGGCCCCGGAGGGCCGGTGGGCACTGCCGCTGCCCCGACTCGGCGTCCGGCTCGGTCTCCCGGGCTCCGCGGACCGGGTGACCTGGCTCGGCGGTGGCCCCGGAGAGGGATACCCGGACACCAAGTCGGCATCCATGAACGGGCGTTGGGAGTCGACGGTCGACGCGATGCAGACGCCCTACGTGCGCCCGCAGGAGAACGGCGCCCGGCCGGACGTCCGCCGGGCCGAGATCGGCGGACTGCGGATCGAGGGCGACCCGGCGTTCTGGTTCACCGCGCGCCGCTGGACGACCGAGGAACTGGACGCGGCCGGCCATCTGACGGATCTGCGCCCCGGTGACACGGTCTGGGTCAACCTCGATCACGGCCAGCAGGGCATCGGTTCCCAGTCGTGCGGTCCCGGCGCCCTTCCGCACTACCAACTGTGGTCCGCCCCGGCGGAGTTCTCGTTCGTGTTCTCCGCGATCCAGGACTGAGGCCCGGGGCCCGGGCGTGGCCGGACGGCTCTCCCCGGCCGTCCGGCCGCACCCGTCAGTGGTCGGCGCAGCAGGGTGTCGGGTCCGGGACCTCGAAGGGCACCAGGGTGCCGCCGGCGGCCGGCATCGCCGCGAGGACGAGACGGCCGTCGCGCCATTCGGGGCGGACGTGGTCGCGGGTGACCAGCTTCGCCTCCATGGCGGCCCCTTCGGGCGAGCCGAGCACGGCGACCTGGTCCACCGCCGAGACCTCCAGCAGCCGTGCGACGGTCAGGGCACCGGTCAGGGCGTCGACGCCCAGGTACAGGACGGCACGGCCGCCCGTGCGCGCCCTGTGTTCGGCCGCGGCGTGGGCGGCTCCGGCCGCGAGTTCGCCGGGCCCGTGCCGGTCACCACCGAAGGCGACACCCAAGAGCGTGCAGGTCCCGGCGTCAGGACCGGCACCCTGCTCACCGGCTTCTCCGTTCCCGACGCCTTCCTCGTGCCTGTCGCCTTCCTCGTCCCCGACGCCTTCCCCGTCCCCGGCACCGGCGATGGTGCCGGTGCCGGGCCTGCCGGAGCCGTTCTCCGTGAGCCACCGCCAGGCCGCACGGGCGGCCCGCTCCGACGGCACGGCGAAGGACAGCGCCGTGTGCGGCCGCCGCCCGTCCCGTACGTGGTGCGTGCAGCCCAGCACCTCCGCGGGCAGGCCGAGTTCCGCGGCGAGCGAGCGCAGCAGCTGGTCGGCCTCCCGCAGGGCACCCGTATGACCGGTGTCGACTCCGACGACGTACGGCTCGCTCACGAGGGGAGGACCCACACCGGGTTGGAGTAGAACCACAGGTCCTTCCACGGATCGGCGTCACCGAGGACGTCCACGGCCGGGCCCGCCGGGTCGACCGAGGCGCCCCGCAGACCGACGGCGGAGCGGTTGCCGTCGGTGCCGCGCAGCCGGACGTACACCGGGCGGTCGACGGCGCCGAGGTCGTAGGTGAGCCGGACCGTGCCGGCCGACTTGTTCACCTCGTAGGACTTGGCGACCCGCGCGGTGGGGGCGGTGAGCGTGTCCCGGTCGGAGGCCGCGCCCGTGACATCGCCCTGGACGACGTCGACGCGAGCCAACTTGGGCACGAAGCCCGCCCAGTTGGGGCCGCCGGCCAGTCCGATGTCCACGGTCAGGGTGACCCGGGTGCCCTTGCGGACATGCAGGGCGCCGCCGAGGGTGGCCCAGCGGCCGCCGCCGGAGAGGCGCGCGTCGAGACCGCTGATGAGCTGCCCGTGGTCGACCCAGACCCGGCCGGCGCGGATGCCGTCCATCACGGCCGCGTAGGAGAATCCGTCGGAGCCCACGTGCGTACGGCTGTACTGGCCGGGCCAGTAGTCGCCCTGGGTGGTGTCGATCCTGCCGCCGTAGACCGGGTCGGTGTGCCTGCCGTTGGCGGTGAAGTCGCTGTCCGGTCCGCCGCGTACGGCGGTGTCCGTGTAGACCTGGTGGGAGTCGGAGTTGGCGGTGATCCACCAGGGCTTGCCCTCGGCGAGGAGGCTGTCCCACAGACCGCCGACGGTGGCCGTCATCCAGTCGAAGCCGCCCCAGGTGCGGTAGCTCTCCAGCGGGTAACCGGCGAACGAGTTGGCGCTCGGGCTGCTGTCGTACAGACCGCGCGCGAGGCCCATGCCGTACGTCTTCTGGATGCCGCCGGCCTGGTGGCCGGGCGCGCCCTCGAAACCGACGGCGATCTGGTGGGACGCGGGGGTCGCGTCGCGCCAGGCACGGATCTCGTGCGGGGAGTCGAGTCCCTTGCGGGCGGGGTGGTTGGCCAGCATCAGGATGTCCTTGACGCGGCGCCGCTGGACCTGCTCGGCAAGGAAGTTGAGGCCGGCGATGGCGAGCGCCTCGTTGGCGGGCGTCGAGTCGGAGGCACCCTTGACGCTGCCGTCGTAGTCGGTCTCGAACTGCTTGAGGACCGCGACCTCGTTGCGGCCGGGGTGGACGAAGACGGTGCCGTGCTCGGCGGCCGGGATGTTCCATTCGAGGCCCTGGAAGACGAGGGTGTCCCCGTAGGCCTCCCGGGCCTCCTGGATGTCCGGGTTGACCTTGTCCACACCGATCTTGGCGTGGGTCTCGCTTCCGTGGTCGGTGATGACCATCCAGTCCAGGCCGTGCGCGGCGCCCTGCCGGACCTGGTCACGGACGCGGTACTTGCCGTCGCTGCTGTACTGGGTGTGGATGTGGTGGTCTCCGGCGAGCCACAGGAAACCGTTCTTTCTCCGGCCGCCCGTGGAGGCGTACGCGGGGGTGGCGGCCCCCTGCGCGAGGACGCCGGCGGCGGCGAGGCCGGCGCCGAGCAGTCCCGCGCGGCGCAGCAGGGAGCGGCGCGACCGCTGCTCGGGAGTGAGGGCCTCGTCGGGCACGGCGGTGTCGAAGGCGGCGGGCAGCGTGGCGCCCGTGCCCTCGTGGCCGTGCGGGTGGTGATGGTGATGCCCGTGCTCGTGTCCGTGCGTGTGGCCCATGACCGCCTCCTGAATCCCGCCCCGCCCCTGCGGACGCGTCATGAGGAGGTTCGGGGCGGAGCATGAACGGCGGGCGGCCCCCTCGTGTTCGTGGGACGACCTGGAACGGTCAACTGACTTTATCTGTAAGCCAGTTGCTCCACACCCTGTCCGTTGCGTCATGAATTCCGCGGAGTCGGCGGCCGTGCGGGGCTAGGCTTCTGCCTGGGTTCCCCAGGAAATGTTCCGTGGCTAAAAGGTGGTCCTCATGGCTCGTGCCGGACTCACGACCGAGCGGGTCGTGCTGGCGGCGGCCGATCTCGCGGACGAGATCGGCTTCGAGAACGTCACGGTGGCCGCGCTGGCCCGGCAGTTCGGGGTGAAGGACGCCAGCATGTACGCGCATGTGAGGAACGTCCGGGAGCTGCGCGAGCGCATGGCGCTGCTCGCGTCCGGCGAGATGATCGACAGGATCGCCACCGCGGTGGCCGGACGGGCCGGGAAGGACGCCCTCGTCGCCTTCGCCGACGCCTATCGCGCCTACGCGCTGGAGCGGCCCGGCCGCTACCGGGCCACCCACACGCAGCCCGACCCGGCCCTGGTCGCGGAGCGGCCGGAGTACCGCCGCACGGCGGAGGTCACCGCCGAGGTCACCTATGGAATGCTCCGCGCCTACGGGCTGTCCGAGCCCGACCTGACCGACGCCGTGCGCCTGTTGCGCAGCACGTTCCACGGTTACTGCGCCCTTGAGGCCATCGGCGGATTCGGCGCCCCGCGCTCCGTGGAGACGTCCTGGAGACACGCGCTGGACGCACTGCACGTGACCCTGGAGAACTGGCCGCGCGCCGAGGCCGGGGCCTGAGCGGCGCCCCTCGCTCCGGGCCTACGAAACCGGCAGGGGAGACCAACTGTGCGACGACGTCCGCCGGTCGTTCACCGGGCACCCCGTCGGCGTCGTGGCGCCGACCGCCCACCACGGACCGGTCTGCGAGCTCACGGACGAGTGGCGGACCTGTGGACCGCTCATCTGTCATGTCGACGTGCGGGAAGAAGAAGTCGGCGTCGGCACTGTCGAAGATCACCACGCGTGGGGCGGTCGGGCGTGACAGTTCCTCCAGCAGTGCGACCAGGTCCCGCACGACCTCGGGGCCGATGAGATTCATCGGCGGCGCGTCGAACGTGGCGGACAGGACGGTGCAGTCCAGCCTCGTCCTGATGGTTTCGTACGAGGCGGTCATCTCTGTTCCTGTCATCGCTCGGGGCCGTCCCTCTCATGGACGCGGTGCAGGGAGTGATCTTTTCGCACGTTCCGCCACACTATGCCGCCTCTGGCCGATTCTCCTGACGCCCCCGGCTTCGCGGTGGCTTCAGCCACCCGCCGTGGCTACCTGCACGACATCTCCTCGAAGCACGGCACGGGAGCGCAGTCTCCCCGGCTCAGGGGGTGCAGATACGGCGGTGCACATCCTCCAGCAGGTTCAATATCGCCGTCCGGAAGATCTCGTCCCGGTGGTCGCCGAGGAAGTCCGTGTGGCCGAACACCTCCAGGATGACCAGGCCGTGCAGGTGCCCCCACGCGCTCAGGAAGAGAGCGGTCGCGGCGGGCGGCACGGCTGCTTCCGGGCTCTCCGCCGGCATGCGTTCCAGGTGGGCCCGGAGCGAGGGTGAGAGCGGGGGGACGTCGGCCGCGGCGAGCTGCGCAGGGGTGAATCCGCCGAACAACTCGCGCTGGAAGGCCGCGCCCATCCGGCGGACCGCCCGGGTGGTCGGGCCGTCGAGAGGGGCCGCGTAGTACCGCAACGGCGTTCCGTAGAGAAGCTGGAACCGCTCCGGGTTGTCGATCGCCCATCTGCGATAGCCCTCGGCCGCGACCACCGTGCCCGGCAGGACCGAACCGTCCGCCTGGGTCCCGCCGTTGTCGACGGCGGCCCGAACGGCGTCGGCCAAGTCGTCGTACGCCTTGGTGATGAGCGCCGTGACAAGGGCGTCCCGGCTCGGAAAGTAGTGGTAGAGCGCCTGCACGGTCATGCCCAGTCCCCGGGCGACCGCGCGCAGGGACAGCGCGTGCGGCCCGTGCTCGGCGAGGTGGCGCTCGGCGGCGTCCAGGATCTCCTGGACGGCGACCGCACGGCGCCGCTGGCGCAGGGAGGACGGCGGGGGCGGAACCGTCACGGGTTCATGTGCGGGCATGAGGAAAATCTAACACTGCCAAATGTTTTTGCCGCCCGCTAGCTTCGTTCGTGGCGCCAGTTCCCCCCTCCCCTGTCGAACTCCCCTCTCAAAGGAGAACGGTCATGTTTGACCGCTTGGCCGAACTGGCCATCCGCCGGGCCCGGTCGGTCCTCGTCGTCGCCTTCGTTGCCGTGGTCCTCATGGGCGCCCTCGGCGTCGGCGTGTTCGGCAAGCTGAAAGGGGGCGGGTTCGACGACCCGGCCTCGCAGTCCAGCCGGGCCGAGAAGGTCATCGACGGGAAGTTCGGCGGGGAGACGAACCTGGTCCTGATGGTCCGTGCGGAGAAGGGCCGCATCGACACGTCGGCCGCCGAGCGGAGCGGCCGGGCCCTGGCTGCCGGACTCAGGGCGGAGCGGAACCTGCGGAACGTGGTCTCGTACTGGGACTCGGACAGCCTGGCCCTCCGCTCCGGGGACGGCCGCGAAGCCCTGGTGCTCGCCCATGTGAAGGGTGACGACACCCAGCGGGAGAAGAACGCCAGGGCCCTCATCGACAAATACACCGGCCCTTACGCGGGCGGGCTCGGCGTACGGGCCGGAGGCGGCGCCGCGGTGAGCGACGACATGTCGACACAGGTGCCCGAGGACCTCGTGCTGGCCGAGGGAATCGCCGTACCGGTGACTCTCATCCTGCTCCTGTTCGTCTTCGGCAGCGTGGTCGCGGCCCTGTTGCCGCTGGTCGTGGCGATCGTCGCCATCGCGGGTACGTTCGCCGAGCTGACCCTCCTCGGCGGCGCCACCGATGTCTCCGTCAACGCGACCAATCTGACCACGGCCCTGGGCCTCGGCCTCGGCATCGACTACGCCCTGCTGATGATCAGCCGGTTCCGGGAACGGCTCGCGATCGGGGAGGCCGTGGACGACGCCGTACGGCACACCGTGCGCACCGCGGGCCGTACGATCGCGTTCTCCGCCGCGACGGTGGCCGTGGCGCTCGCCGCGCTCCTGGTGTTCCCGCAGTACTTCCTCCGGTCGTTCGGCTACGCGGGGATCGGTGTCGTCGCCATCGCGGCCGTCGCCACCCTGTTCGTGATGCCGGCGCTGTTCGTCACCCTGGGGCACCGGGTCAACAGCGGGCGGCTGCCGTGGGCGAAGCCTGGGCGCGTCGCCACCCGGGCACCCCTGTGGGGACGGCTGGCCCGCACCGTCATGCGGCGGCCCGCGCTCACCGCGCTGCCCGTGCTCGCGGTGCTGCTGCTGGCCGCGAGCCCGCTGCTCGGCATCAGCCTCGGCACGCCCGACGAACGCGTGCTGCCCGAGGACGCTCAGAGCCGCCAGGTCGCCACGGAGCTACGGGACAAGTTCGAGGGAAGTGACGACGCGGCCGTCCACGTCGTCATCGACCAGCCGGTGGACAAGGCCTCGCTGAACTCGTACGCGACCGAACTGTCCGCACTCAAGGGCGTCCTCCGCGTCGAGGCGGGCCCGGGAACCTATGTCGACGGTCGGTCCACCGCGGCCGGCGACGCCGCCCTCAGCCGCCCCGACGCACAGCGGATCAACGTGGTGAGCGACCTGGTACCGAAGTCGGACGCCGCCCAGAGCCTGGTCGAGAACGTGCGGGCGGTCGCACCGCCCGCCGGATCACAGCCCCTGGTCGGCGGAATCGACGCCGCGCTGGTCGACTCCAAGCACTCCGTCGGCAGCCGGATCCCGCTCGCCCTGAGCCTGGTGGCGCTCACCACCTTCGCCCTGCTCTTCCTGTTCACCGGCAGCGTCGTGCAGCCACTGCGCGCGCTGGTCCTCAACGTCATCAGTCTGGGCGCGACCCTCGGCGTCGTGACCTGGATCTTCCAGGACGGCCATCTCGCCTCCCTGTTCGGCGTCACCGCGCAGCCGATGGAGACAGCGATGACCGTGCTGATGGTCTGCATCGCCTTCGGACTCTCCATGGACTACGAGGTGTTCGTCACCAGCCGGATCAAGGAACTCCACGACCAGGGCGAGGATACCGAGACCGCCGTCGGGGACGGCCTCGGCCACACGGGACGCATCGTCACCGCGGCGGCCTGTCTGCTCGCGGTGAGCTTCTTCGCCTTCGTCACCGCCAAGGTCAGCTTCATGCAGATGTTCGGCCTCGGCGCCGGACTGGCCATCCTCATCGACGCCGTCGCCGTACGCGGCGTCCTCGTCCCCGCCGCGATGCGCCTGCTCGGCCGCTCGGCCTGGTACGCGCCCGGCTTCCTGCGCAGCTTCCACGGACGGTTCGGTCTCAGCGAAGGCGGTCCCGCGCGCCGGCCCGCGGCTGCGTCGAAGCCGCCGTACCTGAAGAACTCGACGAAGGTCTGACCACGCGACCGCACCCCGGTGCGTGCCCGCCTCCACCGTCCGGGAGGCGGGCACAGCCGCGCATCGGCATCCGATCGGTCCGGGGGGCCACCGCTCGGCTAGAGCAGCCCCAGATCGCCCAGTTCCTTGTGCAGGTCCGCACGCGGGTCGGTGGGGTCCGGGTTCGGGGTGCGGCGGGCGGGAGATCCGCCGCCGGAGCGGGTGGGCGGCAGGGGGCGGGGGCCGCGGTCGCGGAAGAGCCAGGCGCCGGCCAGGCCGCCGATCAGGCCGCCGAGGTGGCCGAGCCAGCTCACCCCCGGTGTCCCGGGTACCGCGACGGTGAGCATGTAGGCGAAGGATGCCGCCATGACGACACCGATCAGGGTGTCGATCAGGTGCCGGTCGAAGATCCCGCGGACCACGACGTAGCCGAAGTAGCCGAAGATCAGGCCGCTCGCGCCCACCGTTTCCACATGGCCTCGTTCGAAGAACCACACCACGAGCCCGCTGGTCGTCGCCACCAGCAGGCTCAGTCCGAGGAAGCGGGCCACGCCTCGGTAGGCGGCGAGGAAGCCGAAGACGAACAGCGGGCCGGAGTTGCTCTCGATGTGCGCCCAGCTCCAGTGCAGGAAGGGCGCGCTGAGTATGTCGGGCAGCGTGCCGATGTCGCCCGACACCAGACCGTAGTCCCGCGAGAACGCGTAATCGTCGGCGTAGTTGGCCAGTTGCACCAGCCAGACGATCGCCAGGAAACCGAACATCACGAAGAACGCCTTCCGCGCCTCCGCGATCATCCGCTCCGCGTTCACCGGGCCGCTGTCCGCTCTGCCGCCCCGGCCCTCGTCCGGACCACCCATGACACACCCCCCTGCCCCGGCGGACCCGTTTCCGCCTCACTCCGAACTCTAGGGAATGCCGGTGACGTCGCCGCCGTTCAGGGGGACGATTCCGCCGCTGCCGTCGAACCGGAAGCACGCCGTTCCTCCGGCGGCCCAGGTCACCGTCACGTCGTACGCTCCGGGCCCCGTGTCCTCGGGCGTCGTCACCCGCACGGACACCAGGTCCGTGAGCGGGAGCGGGTCCCGGTCGGCCGTGAGGCGGACGAGCGCGACGAAGAGGGACGGGCCGTCCCCGGTGACGCCCTCCCCCGCCCCCGACAGGCCGTGCACGGGCAG
The DNA here is from genome assembly GCF_036139655.1 of Streptomyces sp. NBC_00328. Taxonomy (NCBI): domain Bacteria; kingdom Bacillati; phylum Actinomycetota; class Actinomycetes; order Kitasatosporales; family Streptomycetaceae; genus Streptomyces; species Streptomyces sp. NBC_00328. The sequence goes on along the minus strand of NZ_CP108013.1, from coordinate 7,427,132 downwards.
GAGTTCGGAGCGCGCGCCGTCCTGCGCGGCCCAGCCCGTGATCCGTACCGGCGTCCCGGGGTCCGTGCCCGACACCAGGTGGGCCCGGACCTCCACGGCCCCCCGCGCGACCACGAGGCAGCCGGCCTCGACGCCCTCCGAGACGGTGTGCCGGGACGCCGCCCAGCCCTCACCTACGCCGAGCGGCACGATCCGCGTCCGGCTCGCGCCGGCACCGACGATCACGCTGTTGTCGTACGACGGTGAGGGCGCCGTCACCGTCGAGTAGGCGAGCCGTGTGTAGTAGGGGTCGTAGCGGACGTCCTCGCTGCCGTGGTTGTGGAGGCGGACCAGTCCGTCCGAACGTGTCGACTGGAGCAGCCAGTTGGGCGGTCCGACCGGGGTGACGGCGTCCGCGCGTTCCGCCGGGCCCGGTTCCTCCGTGGCCGTCCAGACCGCGTGCTCGGGGGGCAGCAGGAGGGCGACGAAGGCCTTGCTCGCCCAGTACGGCGAGGCGGGCCCGGAATAGTGCTGGAGGAGCGCCTCGTCGGGGCCGTGCCAGCCGAGGGTGAGCAGGCCGTTGCCGTCCACCGCGCCCCGGTCGAGGAAGTAGCCGAGAGCGCCGGAGGCGAGGCGCCGGGTCTCGCCCGGGGACAGGGGGGTTCGGCCGGTGAGCGCGCCGAGCCACAGGGGGGCGGTAGCCGCGAAGCGGTAGGTGAGCGAGCGGCCTTGGAGCATCGGCGCGCCGTCACCGCCGAACAGGCGGGCGTAGTCGCCGAGATGGGCCTCCAGGCGGCCGGCGTACAGGTCGAGCAGCCGGGCGTCGTCCGCCAGCCAGGCGTGCAGCACCGGATAGAGGTGCATCGCCCAGCCGTTGTAGTAGTCGAACTTGCGCCCGTGGCCGTCGGTGTACCACCCGTCCCCGAGATACCACTGCTCGATGCGCTCCAGGCCGCGGTCGATCGCGGCGCGCGACGCCTCGGGCTCGTAGCCGATCTCCTGGAGGAAGCCGCCGACCGTCACCGGGAACAACTCCCAGTTGCAGGCCCAGGGTTCGGCCGTCAGCGCGTCACCGAGCCATTCGGCGGCCCGTTGCCGCACGCCGTCGTCCAGGCGGTCCCACAGCAGAGGCCGGGTCAGCCGCAGCGCGAGCGCGATCGAGGCGGCCTCGACGAGCGGCTGGCCGCGGTCCTCGACCCGGGGCCAGACGCCCGCCGTTCCGGCGGCCAGCCCCCGCGCGTACCGCTCCAGGACCTTCTCGTCACGGCGGAAGCCCGCCAGCAGCAGCGTACGGGCGTAGCCCTCCAGGCCGTCGGAGAGTCTGCCCGCGCTGCTCGTGCGGTCCCCGGGGAAGTGGTAGAGGGCCTGGTCGTCGGTGGCGTACGGGGCGACCGCGGCGAGCAGGGCATCGGCGGCCGCCTCCCAATGGGCGCGGGTGCGGCCGGTGTACGGGCTGAGAGAGCGGTCCTCGGCGGGTTCGACGGGCATCTCACGGGCTTCCTGTCCGGGCCGGGCCCGGCGTCTCGCGCGCCGGGGGTCCGGCGGGTGGCCGGGGCGGATACCTGGGGCGCCCCGGTTCCGGTCGGGACGCCCCAGGGGCTCATCCCACCCTCACCAGGGCCCTCGGCACCAGACGCAGGGCGAGGAGTTCGTCGCGGACCAGGGCCGCGTACACCGTGGCGCCGTGCACCGAGGTGTGGGTGTTGTCCCGCTTCTCGTTGTAGAGGTAGACCGCCTTGGAGCCCTCGACGCCCAGCGACTCGACGAGGGCCTTGGTCTTCGCCGTGAGGTCGACGAGCGGCACGTTCTCGGCCGCGGCGACCGAGCGCACGACGGCCGGGTGGTCCACGCCCAGGCCGTTCACCAGCAGCGCGGTGCCGTTGTCCAGGGTGCCGTCCGCGTTGAACCAGCGGCGGACGATCGGTGTGACGAGGACGGGGTCGCCGCCCCGCGCGCGGACCCCGGCGACCAGCGTCTCGAGGTTCGCGCGGTAGGTCGCCTCGTCGGTCGTCTTGTCGTTGTGGGCGAGCTGGATGAGCACCAGGTCGCGTTCGCGGATCAGCGTCCGGACCGTCGGGAAGAGCGCCGGGTCGGCGAGGTAGGTGACCGTACTCTCGCCGGAGTCGGCGTAGTTGGCGACCGAGAGGCCCTTCCTGAAGTACTGCGGCAGTTGCTGGCCCCAGCCGGAGTACGGGTCTCCGGGCTGGTCGCAGACGGTCGAGTCGCCGACCAGGAGGATCTGCCGGGTGCGCGTGCGGCCGTCCTCCCGCCGGTCGGGACCGTGTCCGCCGGGGAGGGCGGGGGTCACCCGGATGCGGGCCAGCGCGGGCGCCGAACCGCCGATGACCAGGTCCAGGCCGGGGGTGCCCGCGGGGCCGGTCGGCTCGCCCTCGGGGGTGCGGACATCGACGGTGAAGGCGCGCGCCACCGGTCGGCCCGCCTCGGTGGCGGTCTCGGGGAGCAGGGAGCGACGGGTCTCGCCGCTGATGGACGTACTGGCCGCGGCGGGTCCGCCGAGCAGCACGCTGACGTCGTACGTGCCGGGCGGGACGTCGAAGTGGCAGGCGGTCGCCGTGCAGTTCTCCGTCCCCGGGCCGGGACGCCCCGCCTGGGCCCGGGCCGGACCGGCCGACAGGGCACCGGCGGCGGCCACCGCCAACAGCGGCACGGCGATGGTGAGGCGTCTCATGGGCGGCTCCTCCGGCAGGACAGCGGGACAGCAGGCGACGGGCGACGGGCGACGGGACAGCGGAGCGTGGAGCGACAAGGCGAGAAAGCAAGAAAGCGACAGGACGGTGCGGCAGGACGGTACCGCTCATGGGCAAGCGCTTTCTAGAGTGCGGCCGAATTTCATACGACTGCCAACTTCCCCTCGACGAAAGCCCTTTCGCGATGACGCTTCGACTGTCACTCTGCGAAACACCCGCACCTCCCCGCTCCCGAAGGAGGCACCCCCATGTCCGGATCCCTGAACAGGCCGGTCCGCCGCCGCGCCTTCGTCCTCGGCGGCGCTGCCGCCGCCGGCACCGCGGCCCTCTCCGGGCCGCTCCCCACCGCCGCGTCCGCAGCGTCCGCCGCGTCCTTCGGCTGGAGCGACGACGGCTCGAACTACGTCGTCGACACCGGCGCGAACCTCGTGTTCAAGGTGAGCAAGACGAACGGAGACCTGACCTCGCTGGCCTACCGGGGCACCGAGTACCAGGGCTACGGCGGCAAGAACTCGCATGTCGAGTCCGGCCTCGGCAGCTCCACCGTGACGATCAAGCAGTCCGGTACGACGATCCTGATCTCCGTGGCCTACGGCACGCTCAAGCACTACTACGCGGCCCGCAGCGGAGAGAACAACATCTATCTGTGGACCAACAAGGCCGACACCTCCGTCAGCGCGACGCGCTACATCGTGCGGGTCAAGGCCGGTCTGTTCCTCAACGACGAGCCCGATTCCTACACTTACGCGCCGACCGTCATCGAGTCCGCGGACGTGTTCGCGAAGTCGGACGGGCAGACCCGCTCGAAGCACTACGCGAAGCGCCGTGTCATCGACTACTCCGCGATCGGCTGGACCACCGGAAGCGTCGGCCTGTACGTCGTCCGCTCCAACCACGAGAAGGCCTCGGGCGGCCCGTTCTACCGTTCCCTGCTGCGCCACCAGAGCACGGACGGCGGCGGCCTGTACGAGATCCTGTACTACGGCGAGAACCAGACCGAGGCCGAACGCTTCGGACTCCAGGGCCCGTACGTCATCGCCTTCACGGACGGCGGCACCCCCTCCTCCGCGCTGTACCCGGGCACGCTGACCACCGCGTGGGCGGACTCGCTCGGCATCTCCGGGTACGTCGCGGCGAGCGGCCGGGGCAAGGTCGCGGGCGTCGGCATCTCGGGCCGCGACACCGCGTACGCGTACACCGTCGGGCTCGCCAACTCGGCCGCGCAGTACTGGGGTTCGGCGCGCTCCTCGGACGGCTGGTTCTCGATCGGGGGCGTTCTGCCGGGGACGTACACGCTCACGGTCTTCAAGGGCGAACTCGCCGTCCACACCACCTCGGTGACGGTCACGGCCGGTGGCACGACCACCCTGAACACCATCGCCATCGCCTCCTCGAACGACCCGGCCAACGCGACGGCGATCTGGCGGATCGGCACGTGGGACGGCACCCCCGCCGGGTTCAAGAACGCCGAGCTGATGACGTACGCGCATCCCTCCGACGTCCGGGCCGCCGCGTGGACCGGGAACGTGGTCATCGGCAGCGGCAGCGAGACCGCGTCCTTCCCGGCGTACATCTGGAAGGACGTCAACAGCGGTCTGCTCGTCTACTTCAAACTGACGGCTGCTCAGGCCGCCGCCGCGCACACCCTGCGGATCGGGGTGACCACCGCCTACGCGAACGGCCGGCCACAGGTCACGGTCAACAGCTGGGTGTCGTCGATCCCTTCGCCGCCCGCCCAGCCGAGCACCCGTTCGCTGACGGTCGGTTCGTACCGCGGCAACAACACCACGTTCACGTACAGCGTGCCCGCCAGTGCCTGGCTCAGCGACACCGGCCAGTACAACGTACTGAAGATCGACGTGGTGAGCGGGTCGGGGACGACGTCGTATCTCAGCGCCGGGACATCGGTCGACGCGCTGGATCTGCTGGCCTGACGCCGGGAACGCGGGCCCCTTCCCAGAGTCGCGGGACGGCACCCTGCAGACCGGGTCGGGTGACGACTCACATTTCCCCCAGAGCCGCCGAAGGGCGGCTCCGAGGTGTCACACTGGCCTCTCCCGGGTGGGGGCCCGGGTGGCCGACGGGGAGGACACCTTGAACAATCCGCGCTGGGACGCCACGCTGGCGTTCACCGACGAGGCGGACCCCGAGGGCGCGGCCGACGCCGTGCTCCTCCTGGCCGAGGAACTGTCCCTGCTGGACCTGGCCTCCGTGCGGCACGCCACGGACGGTCCGGCCCCCGACGGCACCCGGGCCGGGGACACGGTGGTCTGGACGACGCTCCTCGTCGGCGCGACGAGCGCGCCGACTCTGCGGGCGCTCGTCGCGCTGGCCCAGGACTGGCTCGGGCGCCGCAACTCGGGCTCGATCGACCTGACGATCGACGGTGACGAACTGCGTCTGACGTCGGTGTCCCGCGCGGACCAGCGGCGCGCCGTCGAGCTGTTCGTGGCCCGGCACGCTCCCCGAGAGACCGATACGCCCGATGCGTAAAGCCGCACTCCTCGTCGTCAACCAGCACTACGAGGACGGGCGTTTCACCGAGCTGCCGGGTGCCGCCGCGGACGCCGAGCACCTCGCCGCCGTGCTCGGCGACGCGGCCATCGGCGAGTTCGAGGTCACCGTCGTCGAGAACGGCACGGCGCTGGAGATCCGCAAGGCGATCCAGTCCTTCTTCGCCCTCGCGCAGAGCCAGGACCTGCTCCTGCTCCACCTCTCCTGCCACGGCCGGAAGGACTCCCGGGGCCGGCTGCACTTCGTCGCCTCGGACACTGACCTGGACTTGCTGGACGCGACCGCGGTCCCCTCCCAATTCGTCGCGGACCAGCTGGAGGAGAGTCTCTGCCGACGGGCCGTCGTCCTGCTGGACTGCTGCTTCAGCGGGGCGTTCGCCAAAGGGCTGAGGACCCGCGGAGCCGCGCCGACGGTCGATGTGAACGAGCCCTTCTCCGGGCCGGGCCGGGTCGTGATCACCTCCTCGACCGCCCTGCAGTACAGCCACGAGAGCGAGAGGAGCAGCAGGGAGCGGGCCGAACCGTCCATCTTCACCGCCGCCGTGGTGGAAGGACTGCGGGACGGAACGGCCGACCTGGACGGGGACGGGTATGTGTCGGTCGAGGAGCTGTACGCCTTCGTGCACGACCGCGTACGCAGCCGGATGCCCAGCCAGACGCCGACCCGGAGCGTCAACAACTCCGAGGGCACCCTCTATCTGACGCGCAACCCCGGCATCCTCTGCCCGACCGCGCCCGAGGGCCCGGCGCTTCCCGACACGCTCCGCGCCGCGATCCTCACCGGGGCCGGCTGGCAGCGGCTGGGCGCCCTGCACGAGGTGGAACGACTGCTCGGCAGCCGGCAGGGCCCGGTCCGCGAGGCCGCGCTGGAAGCCCTGACCACGCTGGTGCGCGACCGTGACCCGCAGGTCGGCGCCCAGGCCGGGAGACTCTGGCACAGCCGTGGTCTGGGCGAGCTGCCTTCGGGGACTCCGGACACCGCCTCCCGGGCCACCCGGCCGATGGCGGACGGGTCGAAGATCCTCGGCATCGATTTCGGGACGACCAATTCCGCGGTGGCCGTGTTCCTGGACGGTGAGGCGCGGGTCATCCCGAACCGCCACGGAGAGGTCACCACTCCGAGCGTCGTGGCGTTCTCCGAGGACGGGACGCTGCTGGTGGGGAAGGCCGCCAAGGAGCGGGCCTCGCGCGTTCCCGGCGGCGGCATCCACCGGGTCAAACGGGAACTGGGCACGGGATGGACCTACCGGCACGGGGTCCGCCGCTTCTCCGCCGAGGAGGTCGCCTCCTGGATCCTCGCCGACCTGCGGGCGAGCGCGGAAGCCCATCTGGGCGAGACGGTGACCCGGGCGGTCCTCACCGTGCCCACCTACTTCAACCACGTCCAGCGCGCGGCCCTGGCGGACGCGGCGGCTCTCGCGGGCATCGAAACCGTCAGGATGCTGAACGAGCCGACCGCCGCGGCACTTTCGTACGGTTTCGGCCGGGGTGACGAGAACATCGCGGTGTTCGACCTGGGCGGAGGCACCTTGGACGTGTCGCTGCTGGGCATCAGTGACGGAGTCGTCGAGACCCTGGCCACCAGCGGTGACAGCAAGCTCGGGGGAAGCGACTGGGACGCCCGCGTCGTCGATCACCTCGTACGCGAATTCGCCCTCCGCCAGGGTGTCCGGCTCACCGACCGGGCCGCCCTCCAGCGGGTGGCCGAGGCCGCTGAAGCCGCGAAGATCGAGCTGTCCCAGGCCACATCCGCCATCGTCGACCTGCCATACATCGCGACCTCTCCGTCCGGGCCGGTTCACATGGACGTCACGCTGACGCGCGCACAACTGGACGGGCTGACGAGGGATCTGCTGGAGCGCTGCACCCAACTGGCACAGCAGGCACTGAAGTCCGCCTGGCACATCGAGGGGATCGACGACATCGACCACTTCATCCTGGTGGGCGGAGCCACCCGGATGCCGGCGATCGCCACGCTCGTCAAGGAGCTGGCCGGCGGGCGGGAACCGGTCCGCGGCATCATCCCCGATGGGGTGGTCATCGGCGCCGCGCTGCAGAGCGCCGTACTGAGCGGCCGGACGCGCGAGCCACTGCTCCTGGACGTGACCTCGCCGCCTCCCGGTGTCGAGACGGCCGGAACCGGCAACGAGACGTCCGTGCTGCCGGACCGGCGCAGCGCCGCCCACGCCCAGGCGCAGGAATCCGACCCCCGGAAGGCGCTGTCCCAGGTTTCCCCGGAACAGCCGAAGGCCGGCTCCTGACCGCGGTACCGCCCCCGCGTCAAGTCCCGCGCGTCCACTGCTGGTTGGTTCCCCCGTTGCAGGTGTACGTGATGAGCGGGGCGGAGTTGGCGGTGGAGGCGCCGGACACGTCCAGGCACTCGCCGGACGCCCTGGCCTTGAGGAGCACATAGCCGCCCGATGCCGTCACCGACCACTGCTGGGCGGTGGTGCCGGAGCAGTCCTCCTGGCTGACGCCGGTGCCGTTCTCGGTCAGGCACAGGGAACTGGCCCGGCCCATCAGCTCGTAGTAGCCGCTGCCGAGGGACTTGAACCAGAACTTCTGGTTCCCTCCGCCGTTGCAGGTGTACTGGGCGAGCGCGATCCCCTGCCACAGCGACTGGTTCGGGACGTCCGCGCACTTGCCGGAGTGACGGGCCGTCAGGGTCTCGTAGGCGGCGCTCGTCGCGCTGACGGTCCCGGCGGCCGCGTCGACTCCGATCTCCGGCGACCAGGACAGGGACATCGTGGTGGACGTCGGGAAGGTGAGCGGCAGCCAGACGTACCGGGAGTCGTCGACCGTGCCGCCGAACGCGTCGCCCCAGCGGTCGCCCATGTAGAGGTAGGAGGTGCCCGAAGTCCCCTGGACGGGAAGGACGTACGCGGTCTGCGAGCCGTACGCCGTGGAGTCACCGACGTTCGCCATCGCGCTCCAGGGGCCGGCGAGCGAGGTGGCGGTGGCGTACTGCTGCTGGTTGGGACTCCAGCCGGTGGCGGCCGAGGTCAGCATGAAGTAGACGCCGCCCCGCTTGAACAGCGCGGGTGCCTCGCGGTGTCCGCCGTGCCAGGGGTCGGCGACCAGGGCCGCGATGCCGGTGTAGTCGGCGGTGAGCCGGTAGATCTGGAGGTCGTAGTTCTCGCGGGCGGCGGAGACCATGTAGCCGGTTCCGTCGGTGTCGACGAAGGTCGTGATGTCACGGGACATGTACTGGCCGAGCGGCTGGAAGCTGCCCCGATAGGTATAGGCGCCGTCCACGGTGTCCGAGACGGCGACGGCGGCACGCGCCTCGCTGTAGTCGACGCCGTTCTCCTTGTGCATCCACATGACGAACGTGCCGTTGGACGCGTTGTACATGACCTTGGGCCGCTCGATGTAGGCCGTGCCCAGTTCGGCGGCGCTGGACCGGGTCAGGACATGGTTGCGGAACTCCCAGTTCTTCAGGTCGGTGGAGCGGTAGGCGTCGACGTACCGGAAGGTGTTGTCGGCGTCGCGGTTCTCGCCGAACCAGTAGTAGTAGCCGCCCACTTTGAGGACCCCGCCGCCGTGCGCGTGTACCGGGGCGCCCGAAGTGTCCGTGAACTGCGTGCCGTTGGTGACGGTCTGGACAGCCGCCAGGGCGGGAGCGGCGGTGAGAAGTCCCCCGGCGAGGGCGAGACAGAGGGCGACGAGGAGGGCGTACGCACGTCTCAGCGCGTGACGCTTCGTGCGGCTCGTCCGAAGGGGACTGATGGTGCGGCTCATGCGGTGACCGTCCGTCCGGTATGCCGAACAATATCTGCGATTACGAACGTTGCCGCCGAAAAAGTAAGCGCGTGCTACGACGAGGTCAACGGTGCGGACGGGATCGGTCCTGCCGAGTGGGGCCCGTGGGTCGGACGGGCCGGTGCCCCGAGGCGAGGCGGCTCGCTTCGGCGTAGGCCCGGACCAGTGGGCGCCGGTCGTCCGCGCGCCAGGCGAGCGCCAGTCTGCTCGGCGTGATGCCGTACACCGGGCGGGTCACGACACCGCCCCGGGTGAGCAGCGGCGCGTTCCCCGCGGCGAGCAGGCAGACGCCCCGGCCGTCCACGAGGGCCTCGTACGTCTCGTCGGCGTTCGCGGCCTCGGCGCCGATCCTCGCCGGGTGCCCGAGGCGGTCGTCGAGCGCGAGCCAGTACGCGCGCAGCACTCCGGCGGACTCGGGGATGGCGATGAACGGTTCCTCGAGAAGGTCCGCGAAGTCGATCTCCTCACGGTCCGCGAGGAGATGCGTGTCCGGCAGCGCGACATGCCGGGGTTCCTCGGCCACCACCACCCACGCGTAACGTTCCTCCTCCGGCATCGGCAGCCACACGAACGCCACGTCCACCGAACCGTCCGCGAGCCCGGCGCTGGAGTCCGCCCAGCTCACCTGCCGCAGCTCGATCCTGGCGTCCGGACACGCCTCGCCGAACCGGGACCTGATGGCCGGCAGCAGACCGCCCCGCCCCGGGCTGGTACTCATGCCGACGACCAGGGTCGCCCGTTGCTCGGCCTTGGCGCGTTCCACGGCGTCGGCCGCGCCGGCCCACTCGGCGAGGACCCGGCGCGCATGAGGCAGCAGGGCGGCACCCACGGCGGTCAACCGCACGCCCTGGTGGTCCCGTTCGAACAGCTCGGCGCCCAATTGCCGTTCCAGCGCACGGATCTGCTTGCTGAGGGCCGGCTGGGAGACGAAGAGGCGCTCGGCGGCGCGCGTGAAGTGCAGCTCCTCCGCGACGGCGACGAAATAGCGCAGGTCCCGCCCGTGAACGTCCATGGCCATAACCATGGGTTATCACGAAGGGTCTTGGACGGGCGAGCGGGCGCGGGGCCAGGCTCGACTCATCGGAAGCAGGACAGCGGACGAAAAGACGACCAGGGAGTCGGACATGAGCAAGGTGTGGCTGATCACGGGTGCGAGCAGCGGTTTCGGCCGGGCGTTCACCGAGGCGGCCGTCGGCCGGGGCGATGTCGTGGTGGCCACGGCCCGCAGGCCCGAGGCGCTGGCCGGTCTGGTGGCGGCTCACCCCGATCAGGTCGAGGCGCTCGCCCTCGACGTGACGGACCCGGCGGGCATCGACTCCGTCGTGGCCGATGTCGTCGACCGGCACGGGCGGATCGACGTGCTGGTCAACAACGCGGGCCGCACTCATGTGGGCGCCGCGGAGGAGACCACGGACGCGGAGCTGCGGTCCCTCTTCGAACTGCACTTCTTCGGGCCCGCCGCGCTGGTACGGGCCGTGCTGCCGCACATGCGGGAACGGCGCTCGGGGGCGATCGTCCAGATGAGCAGCATGGGCGGGCAGATGACGTACCCCGGGTTCGCGGCGTACTGCGCCACGAAGTTCGGTCTGGAAGGCTTCTCCGACGCGCTGGCGGCCGAGGTGGCGCCGCTCGGCATCAAGGTGCTGATCGTGGAGCCCGGCGCGTTCCGTACGAACCTGATGGGCGCGGCCGGGGCCAGCGAGGAGATCGCCGACTACGCGGACACGGTGGGCCCGACCCGGCAGGCCGTGGCCGCCGGTGACGGGGACCAGCCCGGCGATCCGGCGAAGGGTGTGGCCGCGGTCCTGGCCGCCCTCGCCGACGACGGCACTCCGCTGCGGCTGCCGCTCGGCGGAGACGGGGTGGACGCCGTCCTCGGTCACCTGGACGCGCAGCGCGCGGAGATCACCGCCTGGGAGAAGCTCACGCGGGACACGGCCTTCGAGGCGTGAGACCCCGGCGACGGTCGGAGCCATGGTGACCGGACGACGCTCGGGCCCCGGCCGCCGGACGACGGTGGACCGCCGGTGATCAGGTCCTCGGTCCGGGCCGGTGATCGTGGCGGGGCACGGTCGCGGAGACCGGCTTCCCCTCGCATCGACTAGCGTCGTGACATGAACAGCGACTCCACCCCCGCCTTCGCCGACGCGCTCTCCTCGGGCACGGTCGTGCTCGACGGAGGCATGTCCAACCAGCTCGAAGCGGCCGGGCACGATCTCGGCGACGCCCTGTGGTCGGCGCGGCTGCTCGCGGACCGGCCCGAGGCGATCGTCGAGGCGCATCTCGCCTACTACGAGGCGGGCGCGGACGTGGCGATCACCTCCAGTTACCAGGCGACGTTCGAGGGCTTCGCCCGGCGTGGTGTCCCGCGCGAGCGGGGTGCCGAACTGCTCGGCCTGAGCGTCGAGTCGGCGCGCGAGGCCGCTCGGCGCGCGCACGCGAAGGGCGTCACGCGGCCCCTGTGGGTCGCCGCGTCGGTCGGTCCGTACGGGGCGATGCTCGCGGACGGTTCGGAGTACCGGGGGCGGTACGGGCTGAGCGTCGCGGAACTGGAGCGGTTCCACCTGCCGCGCCTGGAGGTGCTGGCCGCCGCCGCGCCCGACGTGCTGGCGCTGGAGACGGTCCCGGACGCGGACGAGGCGCGGGCACTGCTCCGGGCGGTGCGCGGGCTCGGCGTACCGGCGTGGCTGTCGTACAGCGTGGCCGGTGACCGTACACGGGCCGGACAGCCGCTGGAGGAGGCCTTCGCGCTGGCCGCCGAGGCGGACGAGGTCATCGCGGTCGGGGTCAACTGCTGTGCTCCCGCCGACGTCGACGCGGCCGTCGCCACGGCCGCGCGCGTGACCGGAAAACCGGTCGTGGTCTACCCGAACAGCGGCGAGACCTGGGACGCGACGGCCCGCTCCTGGACCGGGAGCTCCACGTTCACGGCCGCCCAGGTCGGCGGGTGGGAGCGGGCCGGGGCCCGGCTGATCGGCGGCTGCTGCCGGGTGGGCCCGGAGGCGATCACGGGGATCGCGTCGGCGCTGCGAGCCGCCTGAGCCCGCGCGCCGCCCAGGCCCCGCCCCCGGCCCGGAGCGGCTTCGGGCCGGGGGCCCGGGGCCGCACCCCGGCTCGGAGCCACCTCGGCGTACCGGCCGGCGCCAGGGCGGGGGCGGGGTCAGCGCCGTCCCGGGCCGCCCGAGCGGCGGAAGCGTCGTACGGCCGCCAGCGGTGTCGTGATGCGCACGGGCTCGTCGATGCCGGGAGAGGCGGACGCTCCGTCCACCGCCCCGGGCGGGCTGTCCGCGCTCTTGCCGGCGGTCTTGTCGGCAGTCCTGGCGGCGGGACCGCCCGAGGGTCCGTCGGCAGTCCCGGGGATGGGACCGCCCGTACCGGCGCCGGTCCCGGCGACGGTACGGGCGGCGGGGCCGGGGTCCGCGTCGACGGAGGGCTGTACGGCGGTTCCGAGCGGGGACGTGCCGACGGCCCCGACCGTGGATCTGCCGGTCTGCCTGCGGGTGGGGCCGCTCGCGGGCCCGGCCGCGGCTCTGGCCGACTCGGCCTCCCACAGGGCGAGTTCGCGGTCGCGCGGGCCGTGCACGGTGTGCGGGGCACCGGCGCCGAAGACCCGGACCGGGTGCGAGGGGTCCCAGGCGGCCCACCCCGGGTCGCCGTCGGCCGCGAACCGCACCCACGCGCCGTGCATGGCGTCCGCCAGCTCCTGCGGAGCGCCCTCGCCCGCGAGTTTCGCCGCCTCCGGTACGCCGGCGGTGTCGAAGACGAAGCCCAGTTCCAGGGCGTGACAGGCACCGAGGCCGGGCACGTTGGACGGCCAGGCGAACTCGTAGACGTGCGCCGGGGCCCGGCCGCCGGGGACGTCCGCGTCGAGGGACGCGGTCGGCGTGCCGCTCCGCGCGTCGGCGAGGCGGTGCAACGGTACCCGCAGGAGATGGTCGGTGATCATCTGGCCGACGAGATCGGCGGTGCCCGCCTCGGGACGGAGGGCGCGGTAACCGCGGGGCACCTCGTGCCCGCAGTGGCAGCGGGCCATCGCACCGGCCAGGGCGACCGGGCCGAGCCGGTCGACGCGCTCCAGGAGCCCGCCGGGCACGAGCCACAGCCGGTACTCGTCACGGGTCCAGCCGAGCAGGAGGCCGACGTCCGCCGCGGCGCCCTCGACGAGGGCCTGAAGCGGGTCCCGGGGCACGAGGTCGCCGTCCACGACGATGCCGAAGGCGGGACCGCCGAGCACCGGACTGCTGAGCCGGCCCACGTCGGCCTGGGTGCGCAGGAGCAGGTCGCGGTCGACGGCGGCGAACGCCTCCGCCGTCGCGGGGATCTTCAGCCGCGTGGCCATCCTGCGCACCATGCGGCGCACCTTGTCGCGTTCACTCGCCTCGGGCGGCCCGCTCTGGAGGACCGCCCGGTGGAACAGGCCCCGGGCGCGCGGGCTCGCGAGCAGCGCGCCGATGCTGATGGCCCCGGCGGACTCGCCGAAGACGGTCACCCGGCCGGGGTCTCCGCCGAACCGGGCGACGGACTCCCGCACCCATTCCAGCGCGGCGAGCTGGTCGCGCAGCCCGGGGTTCGCGGGCGCGTCCGGGAAGAGGCCGAAGCCCTCCACGCCCAGGCGGTAGTTGACGGACACGAGGACCACGCCGTCACGGGCGAAGGCGTGCCCGTCGTACACCGGTACGGCCGAGGAACCGCGGGTCAGCGCGCCGCCGTGGATCCACACCATGACGGGGAGGCGGGCGGCGGGGTCCGGCGCCGGAGTCCACACGTTGAGACCGAGGCAGTCGTCACCGGGGACGACGGGGTCGGCGAGGAGCCGGGCGAACGCTTCGGAGTACGGCGGCTTCGGCGGGGTCGGTCCGAAGGCTCCCGCGTCCCGGACCCCGTCCCAGGGCTCGGGCGGCTCGGGCGGGCGAAAGCGGCGGGCGCCGAAGGGCGGGGCCGCGTAGGGGATGCCCCGGAAGACCGCGATCCCCTTCTCGTACCGGCCGCGCACCGCTCCGTAAGGGGTGGAGACCACCGGGTCCCTCGTCTCCGCCACCGGATCAACCGAGTCCACCGAGTCCGCCGCCATCCGGGACCAGCTCCTCACCGTCGCGCGCTGTAGAGATCAGAGCACCACATCGCGTCCCGGTATTCCTGCGGAGGTCACCTGTCCGGCCCGTACCGCGGTACGACACGGGCCGGTCCGCCGGCCGCGAGCGGCCCCGCGCCGGGTTCCGGCGCCGGGTTCCGGCGCCGGGTCAGGCTCCCTGGCCCGGAGCAGCCGCCGAGGGCTCCCTTGCCGCCCAGAGGATGCCGCCGAGCAGGTGTCCGAGGAAGTCAGGGTCCTCGTACGCCTCCACGGCGTGGCCGAGCGCGGTGTAGAAGACCCGGCCCGCGCCCTGTTCCCGGCACCACACCAGCGGGTGGTCGCCGCCCATTCCCCCGCCCTCGTAGGACGCTTCGTCTGCGGAGGCGAGCACGCGCACGCCGTACGCGTCGCGCGGGTTGGTCCGGAAGTCGTACCATTCGTCCGTGACATCCCAGACCGGCGGCAGGAGCCGGGTCGCGGGATGTCCGTGGTCCTCGACGACGACCCTGCCCGGCTGGAGGTCCGGGTGCCTCTCGAAGCGGGCGCCGAGCAGTTCTCCGTAGTGGGGCCAGTCGTACTCGGTGCAGGCGGCGGCGTGCACCCCGACGAAGCCGCCACCGCCCTCGACGTGGGCCGCCAGCCGGTCACGGCCCCGCGGCGTCAGCACCTCGCCGCTCGTCGACAGGAAGACGACGGCCGCGTACGGGTCGAGGGGGGCCTCGAAGACCTCGGGGTCCTCGGTGGCGTCGGCCTCGAAGCCGTGCGTGTGGCCGAGGGCCCGCACGGCGCCCACCGCGGCCGGGATCGAGTCGTGCCGGTAGCCGGTCGTACGGGTGTACACGAGAACGCGGAAGACCATCTCCGGAGCCTAAGGGCGCGCGTTCGCCGGGCGCTGTCCGTTTCGTTCAAGACCGGACGCCGGGGACCCTCCTACGGTGGCCGTATGACTCCACGATTCGAAGTGATCGGGCTGGCCGTCTCCGACATGGCCGCCTCCCTCGCCTTCTACGGCCGTCTCGGGCTCGTGTTCCCCGCGGGCGCGGAGAACGAGCCGCACGTCGAGGCCGAACTGCCCGGCGGGCTGCGCCTCGCGCTGGACACGGAGGACACCATCAGGTCGTTCCACACCGGGTGGCGGCCTCCGAGCGGCGGCGGCAGGGTGTCGCTCGCCTTCCGCTGCGAGGACCCCGCCGAGGTCGACTCCGTGTACGAGGGCCTCGTCGGCGCGGGCCACCACGGCGAACTCAAGCCGTGGGACGCCTTCTGGGGCATGCGGTACGCCGTCGTGCACGACCCGGACGGCAACGGCGTCGACCTGTTCGCCCCGCTGCCGGGAGGGCCGACGCCCGCGCAGTAGCCGGGCCCGTCACCGGTGACCGACCAGCTCACCGAGCGGCGCTCCCGCCAACTCCCTTACTTCTCGCGCCAGATGAGCCTGGTCGGCGAACCCGGCGCGCAGCGCGGTCTCCGCGAAGGGCACGCCGTCACGGGCGAGGGCGAGAGCCCGCTGAAGTCGCAGGACCCGGGCCAGGGTTTTGGGTCCGTACCCGAAGGCGGCGAGCGAGCGGCGGTGCAACCGCCGTGCCCCCAGGCCCAGTCGGTCGGCCGTCTCGGCGACCGGGCGTCCCGCGTCCAGGGCGGCCACCACTTCCCTGAGCAGCGGATCGGGGGGATCGGCCTCGGCCGCCCGGAGCAGCGCGAGCTCTTCGAGCGCGTCCACGGGGTCGGCCGCCGCGTCGATCCGCGCGGTGAGGCGGCGCACCTCGGCGGCGGGCCACAGCTCGGTCAGCTCCACGCGCCGGTCCCGGAGTTCGTCGGCGGGCACGCCCAGGTACGCGGGTGCCGTGCCGGGGTAGAAGCGGACGCCCGCCCAGCCGCCGGGCACGCCGTCCGGGAGGTGGGGCCGTGTGTCGGGACCGGCGACGAGCAACCGCCCCCGGGTCCACAGCAGATCCATGCAGCCGTCGGGGAGCACGGCGTCCCGCGCGGTGACGGAAGCGTGCCGGGCGGCCGAAGGATCGTCCCGGATCGAACCCTCGCCCTCGAACCCGCGGACGAACGCGGCCGTCCCCTCCGCACCGGACGCGGACGCACGCTCCACCAAGCCCGCGCTTCCCGCCTCCGCACCCCGCGCGGCCGGCTCGCCGAGGTGGGCGGCCCCCGCCTCCGTGCCCGGCGTCAGGCGCGCGGGTGCCGCCTCGGCCCCGCCGTCGGGCGCGGGACCGTTCAGGACACGGCTCCAGAGCACCGCGCCCGGCAGCCGGGACGCCCGTTCCGCGTACATGCCCGCCAGGCTACGCCGGGCGGGCCCGGTGCTCCTGCGGGCTGACGCCGTAGACCCGCTTGAAGGCGCTGGAGAGCGCGAAGGCGCTGCCGTAGCCGACGTGGCGGGCGATCGTCTCCAGGGTGTCGTCGCTCTCGCGGAGCCGGTCGGCGGCGGCGGCGAGACGCCAGCCGGTCAGGTACGTCATCGGGGGTTCCCCGACGAGTTCGCCGAAGCGTCTGGCCAGCGCGGCGCGGGAGACGCCGGTCTCGGCGGCGAGCCCGCCGACCGTCCAGGGGCGGGCCGGGTCGCCCTGGAGGAGCCGGAGCGCGCGGCCCACGACCGGGTCCGCGAGGGCCTGGTACCAGGCGGGTGCCGCGGCCTCGGGGCGGGAGAACCAGGCCCGCAGGGCGGTGATCATCAGCAGGTCGAGGAGCCGGTCGAGGACGACCTCCTGGCCGGGCTCGTCGCGCGTCATCTCGGCTGCGAGGATCGGGGTCAGCGGGCATTCCCACACGTCGGAGGGGAGCGCGAGCAGCGGCGGCAGGGCGTCGAGCAGCCGGCCGTTGACCTCGCCCCGCATCATGTACGTCCCGATCAGCAGCACCGTGGAGCCGTCGAGCCGGTCGCCCCAGCTGCGGACGCCGAGGTCCCAGTGGCCTTTCAGCGAGCGTCCGTCCGGGTAGGCGCACTCGCCGCCCGGCAGGATCACGGCCTGGGGCGGGGTGCCCGGGTCGTCGGCGCAGACGTACGGGTCGGGGCCGCGCGCGATGGCGAGGTCACCGGCCCGCAGCCGCAGCCCCTCGCCCCGGTCCGGTACGACCCGGACGTCACCGCGGACCACCAGCATGATCGTCAGGGGGGCGCGGTCCTCGACGCGTACGCACCACGGCGGGTCGAAGCACGCTCGGATCATGAAGGCGCCCCGTGCGCGTGGCCCTTCCAGCAGGCTCGCGAGGGGGTCCCCCCGCATGAGCGGGTCCGAGCGCGGCGGAGCGTCCATGCGGCCAGCGTAGACGGGGGCCCGGGCAGCCGTGGAGGACCGTGGAAGACCGTGGACGACCGCTTATGGGAATGAGCTGTTCGCCGATGGTTCCCTGCCGGGGACGGCAGTTGACTGGGCCGCATGACAGAGAACACGCGGGACATGACGGTGCTGGTGACAGGCGCCACCGGGCGGACCGGGAGCCGGGTCGCACAAGCCGCGCGGGCGGCGGGACTGACGGTCCGGGCCGCCTCGCGCGCCACGGGCTTCGACTGGGAGGACGCCTCGACGTGGGCCGGGACGCTGAGCGGCGCCGACGCCGCCTACCTGGCGCATCCCACGGACGTCGGCTCGCCGGCGGCCACGAAGGCGGTCGGGGCCCTGGCCCGGGAGGCGATGGGGCTCGGAGTGCGGCGGCTGGTGCTTCTGTCGGCGCGGGGCGAGGACCGGGCCCGGCCGACCGAGGAGGCGCTGGCGACGTCCGGCGCGGACTGGACGATCGTACGAGCGTCGTGGTTCTCGCAGAACTTCAGCGAGGGCCCGCTGGTCGAGGGGCTGCGCCATGGGGAGCTGGTCTTCCCGGCGGGCGAGGTGCGGGAGCCGTTCATCGACGTCCGGGACATCGCCGACGTCGTGGTGGCCGCGCTGACCGGGGGCGACCGGTACACCGGCCAGGAGCTCGAGATCACGGGGCCCCGGCTGCTGACCTTCCGGGAGGCGGTCGCGGAGATCTCGCGGGCCACGGGCGAGGAGCTGGCGTACACACCCGTGACGGCGCGGCGGTACGGCGACACGCTGGCCGGTTTCGGCGTGCCGGCCGAGGAGGCCGGGTTCCTCGTCGAGCTCTTCGGGAGCCTCCTCGACGGCCGCAACTCCCACCTCTCGGACGGCGTCGGAAAGATCCTCGGCCGCGCGCCGCGGGACTTCACCGACTTCGCGCGGGAGGCCGCGGCGGCCGGGGCGTGGAAGGCCTGACGGTCCCTGCCCGGACTCACTCCTCCGGAGGGTGCTCCGTGCCGTTCTTCGGGGCGCGGTGGGTGTGGTGGGTGTGGTGGGTGTTCTTGGCGTGGGTGCGCAGGCGGGACGTCACGTCCTCCGGGGGCAGGAAGCGCGACCAGCGTTCCGGGAACTCGGAGGGCATGTCGGGGTCGTCCGGATCGGCGTCGTAGGAGCGGTGCGCGGCGGCGCGGGCCACGTACTCGGCGGCCTGGGCCTCGCGCAGCCGTTCGTTGGCGGCGCGGGCCGCGGCGGTGGCGGCGGCCGGCCAGACCCGGTCGATGGCGGCGTTGACGGCCGCGCCGACCAGGACGGCGAAGGCGGCGACGCCGATCCACAGCAGGACGGCCACCGGGGCGGCGAGGGAGCCGTAGATGGTGGGGCCCTCGATGGTGTTGGTCAGGTAGATGCGCAGCAGGAAGCTGCCGAGGACCCACATGGCGAGGGCGACCAGGGCGCCCGGCACGTCCTCGACCCACGGGGACCGGACGGGGACGGACACGTGGTAGAGGGTCGTCAGGAAGGCGACCGACAGGACGATGACGACGGGCCAGTACAGGACCTGGACGACGGTCGTCGACCACGGCACGACGTTCACCACGGCGTCCGGGCCCGCCACCATCAGCGGGAGCAGGACGGAGCCGATCAGCAGGGCCACGATGAACAGCAGGAAGGACATCACCCGGGTCTTCACGATGCCCCGGGTGCCGTCGAGCCCGTACATCACGGTGATGGTGTCGACGAAGACGTTGACCGCGCGCGAGCCCGACCACAGGGCGAACAGAAAGCCGAGGGAGATGATGTCGGGCCGGCCGCCCTTCATCACGTCGTGCAGGATCGGCTCCGCGATCTGGTGCACGCCCTTCTGCGTCAGCACCGTGCGGGACGCGTCCAGGATGTTGGACTCCAGGCTGGCGATGGTGTCGGCGCCGGTCCAGGCGTCCACGTATCCGAGCAGCCCGATCATGCTCAGCAGCAGCGGCGGCACGGACAGGAGCGTGAAGAAGGCGGCCTCGGCCGCCAGCCCCAGGATCCGGTACTCCATGCACGAGTTGACGGTGTCCTTGATCAGCAGCCAGGCGGTCCTGCGTTTGGAGACGTTCCGATAGAGCGCGCGAGCGCGGTGAAAGCGGCCGGAGCGTGGCCGTTCGGAGGTTTCTTTTGCCTGGTGCACGTCCTTACGGTAGCGGTATGCCAGCCAGCACCCACACCGTGACCAACCAGGCTCCGCCCCTGGTGGGATATGACGTATTCGCCGCCGACCGGGCCCTCGGCGAGGCGGTCGTCCGGCACCTCGATCCGGAGCTCCTCGAGGGGGCGCGCGAGGAACTGTCGGCACTCGGCCGGACGACGGGTTCCGCCCAGGTCCAGGAGTGGGGTGCGCTGGCCAACGAGAATCCGCCGAAGCTGCGCAC
This sequence comes from Streptomyces sp. NBC_00328, assembly GCF_036139655.1. NCBI lineage: Bacteria > Bacillati > Actinomycetota > Actinomycetes > Kitasatosporales > Streptomycetaceae > Streptomyces > Streptomyces sp. NBC_00328. The sequence continues at coordinate 7,407,440 of NZ_CP108013.1, read as the reverse complement.
CCACGACCGCTACGGCAACCGGATCGACGAGGTCGACTTCCACCCGTCCTGGCACCGCCTCCTCGGCAAGGGCGTGTCGGCGGGGCTGACGTCGGCCTGGACCCGCCCCGGCGGGCACGTCAGGCGCGCGGCGGGCTTCGTGGTCTGGACGCAGGCCGAGGCGGGCAACGGCTGTCCGCTGTCGATGACCCACGCGGCGGTGCCCGCGCTGCGCACCGACCCGGCGCTCGCCGCCGAGTGGGAGCCGCGGCTGACGGCCACCGTCTACGACCAGGAGCTGCGGCCCGCCGCTCGGAAGGCCGGCGTGCTCTTCGGTATGGGCATGACCGAGAAGCAGGGCGGCAGCGACGTACGCGCCAACACGACCGAGGCCCGGCCGCTCGCCGAGGACGGGACGTACGCGCTGACCGGGCACAAGTGGTTCTGCTCGGCGCCGATGTCGGACGGCTTCCTGGTGCTGGCGCAGGCTCCGGGCGGGCTGACCTGCTTCCTGGTGCCGCGCGTCCTGGAGGACGGCACCAGGAACGTCTTCCGTATCCAGCGGCTCAAGGACAAGCTCGGCAACCGGTCCAACGCGTCGAGCGAGGTCGAGTTCGACGGGACGTGGGCGCGCCGGGTGGGCGAGGAGGGGCGCGGGGTCCGCACCATCATCGGGATGGTCGCGGCGACCCGGCTGGACTGTGTGCTCGGCTCGGCCTCGCTGATGCGGCAGGCGGTCGCGCAGGCGATCCATCACTGCACCTACCGCGAGGCGTTCGGCGGCCGGCTCGTCGACAAGCCGCTGATGCGCAACGTCCTCGCCGATCTGGCGCTGGAGTCGGAGGCCGCGACGACTCTGGCGATGCGGCTCGCGGCGGCGTACGACGACGGGAGCGAGCAGGAGCGGGCGTTCCTGCGGCTCGCGGTGCCCGCCGCCAAGTACTGGGTGACCAAACGGTGTACGCCGGTCGCGGTGGAGGCGCTGGAGTGCCTGGGCGGCAACGGGTACGTCGAGGAGTCGGGAATGCCGCGGCTGTTGCGGGAGTCGCCGCTCAACTCCATCTGGGAGGGCGCGGGCAATGTGCAGGCGCTGGACGTCCTGCGCGCTCTGCAGCGGGAGCCGGGGGCTCTGGACGCGTATCTGCGGGAGGTGGGCCGGGCCCGCGGCGCCGACCACCGGCTGGACGGGGCCATCAAGAACCTGCTGACGGAACTCGCCGATCTGGACGGCATCGAGGCCCGTGCCCGCCGGCTGGTCGAGCGGATCGCGCTGGTGCTCCAGGGGTCGCTGCTCGTCCGGTACGCGCCCCCGGAGGTCGCCGACGTGTTCTGCGCCTCGCGTCTGGGCGGTGACTGGGGCACGGGGTTCGGCACGCTGCCGCACAGTCTGGATCTGGCCACGGTGGTGGAGCGGGCCCGGCCGGTGGCCTGAGGAGAGCACTGACGCGGGGGTGGTGCTGCGCCGACACGGCACCACCCCCGCCGCTCGCCCCGTTCAGGAGCTCGGACACCGCACGGGCGGCATCGCTGTCAGTTTCAAGGAACCTGGTGACCGTGGCGAGAGTTGCAGACCGTTGCATTCCTTTGTGCACCTTGCGCGAAGGCCCGGCGAACGCGGCCGAGAGCAGGCACGATGTGGGATGACGGCGGTGACGCGGCCCGTACGAGGTCCTGGTTTCGGGAGTGCTCTGTGAAGACCACATCGTTCAACCCAGCCCGGTTCGCACCGTCCGACGCGTCCAAGGCCGCGGAGCACCGCCGGCGGACGTGGGCCGCGTCGGTCAAGGGCGAGCCCGGCGTGTTCGCCCCGCGTCCGGTGATCGGCCGGTCCTGGCAAAGAGCGAAACGTTTTGGCATCAACCCCGAACAAGGAACGGACAGTACCCTTCTCCATTCCGACGAACTCGAACACCGGCGGACCTCCACCGCGCTCGCCGATGTGATGCCGACCCTTCACGGCGGCCTCGGGACGGTCGCCGACGCCTCCCTCCAGATCATGGTGGTCACCGACCCCGAGGGCCGGGTGCTGTGGCGCGCGGGGAACCCGGGCGTGCTGCGCCGGGCCGACACCATCTGCCTGGAGGAAGGCGCCGCCTGGAGCGAGGACACCACCGGCACCAACGCCATCGGAACCGCCCTGTCGGCGGACGCCCCCGTCCAGGTGCACTCCGCCGAGCACTTCGTGCGCACCCTGCACGACTGGACGTGCGCCGCCGCGCCCGTCCACGACCCGCGCGACGGACGGCTGCTCGGGATCATCGACGTGAGCGGCCCGGACAGCACCTTTCATCCCGCCACCCTCGCCCTGGTCGACACGGTGTCCAGACTGGCCGAAAGCGAACTGCGCACCGCGCATCTGACGGCCATCGAGCGGCTGCGCGCGGTGGCCGCGCCCCTGCTGTGCCGGCTGGACGGTCCGGCGCTCGTGGTGGACTCCCACGGCTGGCTCGCCGCCGTCACCGGAATGCCGCCCGTGGACCGGGTCCCGCTGCCCGGCTCCTTCGGCGCGGGCCACGTCTGGCTGCCCTCCCTCGGAACATGTGTCGCCGAACCGATGCCCGGCGGCTGGCTGCTGCGCGTCACCGGCGCCGGCGACCTGGGGAGCGCCGGGCGGGTGGTCCTCCACCTCGGCGAACCCCGGCGCCCGCACATCACCGTCTCGGGGACGGCGGGCAGCTGGGCCCAGGACCTGAGCCCGCGCCACGCCGAACTGCTCTACGTCCTCGCCGTGCACCGGCAGGGACGCAGCGCCGCGCAGCTCGCGGTCGACCTCTTCGGCGACCCCACCCGCACGGTCACGGTCCGCGCCGAACTCTCCCGCGTACGCCGCCGGCTCACCGGGCTCCTCGACCACCGGCCGTACCGCTTCCGCGAGGAGGTGGAGGTCGAGGTCCTGCTGCCGGACGACCCCCGGGACCTGCTGCCGCACTCGACCGCGCCCGCGGTGCTCGGAGCACGAGCGACGGCCGGACCGGACCCCTCATGAAGGCGAGAAGGGGTGAAGCGGGCGTATTTCGTGGGCGTCTTCCGCGGTCTTCGACCTGGCCGGGGGGTCTCTGCCGTAGCATCCACTCCACAGGCCACCCCACCCGTCTCTCCGTCAACGCCCTCGGCGGGGGAGGCAGTTGGCCTACCCGGGAGGACGCATGAAGCAGCGCGGCAGACACCGTCGTCGACGAAGAGGACAGGCGCTGCGCGCCACGCTCACCGGAACCGCGCTCGCCCTCACCGCGGCCGCCACCCTGATCAGCACCTCGCAGGCCACCGGCGCCAACAGTCCGGGCGGCCTCACCCCGCTCCGCACCGGCGCCTCCTCGCAGCTGAGCCTGCACGAGAACCTCGCCTCCCGGGACGCGCTCGACACGCTCAGCGGGAACATGGGCGGCAACGTGGGCGTCGACGGCGTCCTGCGCGACGCCGACCGCTCGATGCGGAACACCGCCGACTGCACGGCGGACGAGCGGGCCGCGCTCCCCGTCGAGCCCACGGCCACCCGCGCCTACTGCTGGGGCGACGACGACGCGCGGACATCGGGATGGCAGCCGCGTTCCGTGACGACGTCCGGTGACGCCGACGACGACGGCGCCTGGGGCACGCACCGGGTGATCCTCGCCGGCTGGACACACCGCGACGGCCGGGCGGCCGCACCGGACCGGGACGAGGGACTGGCCCGGATCGCCGTCGTCGACGCGACGGATCCGGACGCCCTCCGCTACCGCTGGGTCCTTCTGGTCGCCCCGCGGGCCGGCGGCAAGGACTTCACGGCGGTGCGCGCCGGCCTCGGCGGCATGGTCTGGTACCAGGACAAGCTGATCGTCACCGCGGACCACGGCGAGGGCCTGCTCGTCTTCGACCTGCACCGGCTGCTGCGGACCGACGTGGACAGTGGCGCCGTGGGCCGGGTGGGCCACGGCTACTCGGCCGCCGGCTACCGGTACGTGCTCCCCGCCATCGGCTCGTACGACCTGGAGGGCGGCTCGTGCACCCGCGACCGTGACCACGCGGTCCCCTGTATCGGCTCGCTCTCCCTCGACCGTACGACCGCACCCGACAGCCTGGTCGCGACGGAGGCCGCGAAGGACCGTCCGGAGCGCACCCGCCTGTGGCGGTACGCGTTCAGCACCGCCGCGTACCGCACCGGACTGCTCGCCGACGCCCAGGGCCATGTGAACGCGGTCGAGGCGTACACGACCAAGGGATCCGGGATCTCCGGCGCCCTCTCGCACCGGTCCGCGGGCGACCGCGAGGCCAAGTGGTACATCGGGCGGCCGTCCGACAGCCGCGCCGGGCACGGGTCCCTGTGGCGTCAGAGCACGGACGGCGCCGAGGCGGCCACGTGCACCGCCGACCAGTCGCACGCCTGCTGGGGCCTCGGCACCGGGTCGCTCTCCTACTGGCAGCAGACCGGCGAGCTGTGGAGTCTCACCGGCGCGGCGGGCCGCAGGGTGCTCTACGCGGTGCCGCTGCCGTCGGTCGACGGCTCGCTCGGATAGCGGAGCCCGCCGCCCGGGGGCGCCGGTCCGCGGACGGCTTTGGAGAGGCGCCCGGTCGCGTGATTCCCTGGCGGTCATGAGCAGCATCAACGTGACCACCTGGTCCCTGGAGCAGACGGCCCCGGCCGACCTGCTCCCCGCGAGCGCGCCCGACGGGGACCTGCGGATCGTCCGCGCCGAGGTCCCCTCGCCCGAGTTCAGCCGCTTCCTGTACGCCTCGGTCGGCGGGGACATCCTCTGGACGGACCGGCTCGCGTGGACGTACGCGCAGTGGCAGGAGGTCCTCGACCGGCCGGGCACGGAGACCTGGGTCGCCTACGACCGGGGGACCCCCGCGGGCTACGTCGAACTCGACGCCCAGGACGACGGGGCCGTGGAGATCGCCTACTTCGGACTCCTGCCCGCGTTCCGCGGCCGCCGGATCGGGGGCCACCTCCTCTCCTTCGGGACCGCACGCGCCTGGGACCTGGCCGAACGCTGGCCGGGGCGGGCCGGTACGAAGCGCGTCTGGCTGCACACGTGCAGCAAGGACGGCGAGCACGCGATGGACAACTACCAGCGCCGCGGCTTCCGGCTCTTCGACACCAAGGTCGAGCAGGAGGAAGAGGCCGCCACACCGGGGCCCTGGCCGGGCGCGCACACCGTCTGACCCGCTTTGTACCGTGGTGACCACGGCTCCCGGCCCTCCTCGCGGCACCGCGGGAGGGCCGGTCATGTGATCGACAACACCCAGGTCTCAAGATCCGGGACATGGATGTCCACATAATGGATGACGGTGGACTGCCCCGAGATCCCCGTGACACGCTTCCGTCATGTCTGGAACTGGAATTGCCTTGGTGAGTCGGCGGCACGTCGACCTCGGCCGCATGTCCAGCGCCATCTGTCCGGCGAGCTGATCAGACCAGCAGCGCCGAGCCCCCTCTTTTTTGCGACCCTTGCGCAGTGCTGCGCCCATTTCTTCCGTATGCACCCGTATGCGCAGGTCAGAGCCGCAGTCAAACCTGCCCCGCAGTCTCGAAGGACGTAACAGCCATGGCCGCCACCCCTCAGGATCCCGTCGTCACGCCCCGCCGCAAGGTGAGCCGTCACCGCGGCGAGGGCCAGTGGGCCGTAGGCCACTTCACCCCGCTCAACGGCAACGAGCAGTTCAAGAAGGACGACGACGGTCTCAATGTGCGGACACGCATTGAGACGGTCTACTCGAAGCGGGGATTCGACTCGATCGACCCCAACGACCTGCGCGGCCGGATGCGTTGGTGGGGTCTGTACACCCAGCGCAAGCCCGGGATCGACGGCGGCAAGACCGCGATCCTGGAGCCGGAGGAGCTGGACGACAAGTTCTTCATGCTGCGGGTGCGGATCGACGGTGGCCGGCTGACCACCGAGCAGCTCCGGGTCATCGGCGAGATCTCGCAGGAGTTCGCGCGCGGCACCGCCGATCTCACCGACCGTCAGAACGTCCAGTACCACTGGATCCGCATCGAGGACGTCCCGGAGATCTGGGAGCGCCTGGAGGCCGTCGGCCTGTCCACGACCGAGGCCTGCGGTGACACGCCCCGCGTCATCCTCGGCTCGCCCGTCGCCGGCATCGCCGAGGACGAGATCATCGACGGCACCCCGGCCATCGAGGAGATCCACCGCCGGGTCATCGGCAACAAGGACTTCTCCAACCTGCCCCGCAAGTTCAAGACCGCGATCTCCGGCTCGCCGCTGCTGGACGTGGCGCACGAGATCAACGACGTCGCCTTCGTCGGCGTGAACCACCCGGAGCACGGCCCCGGCTTCGACCTCTGGGTCGGCGGCGGCCTCTCCACCAACCCGAAGATCGGTCAGCGCCTGGGCGCCTGGGTGCCGCTCGACGAGGTGGCGGACGTCCACATCGGCGTCCTGTCGATCTTCCGTGACTACGGATACCGGCGGCTGCGCAACCGCGCCCGTCTGAAGTTCCTGGTCGCCGACTGGGGCGTGGAGAAGTTCCGCCAGGTCCTGGAGGACGAGTACCTGAAGCGCAAGCTGGTCGACGGTCCCGCCCCCGACCAGCCCGTCGCCCGCTGGCGCGACCACGTCGGAGTGCACCGGCAGCAGGACGGCCGGTACTACGTCGGCTTCGCCCCGCGCGTCGGCCGCGTCGACGGCGCCACCCTGACGAAGATCGCCGAGCTGGCCGAGGCGCACGGCTCGGGCCGGCTGCGCACCACCGTCGAGCAGAAGATGATCGTGCTCGACGTGGAGCAGGCGCAGATCGACTCGCTCGTCGAGGGCCTGGAGGCTCTCGACCTGACCGCCCGCCCCTCCACCTTCCGGCGCGGCACGATGGCCTGCACCGGCATCGAGTACTGCAAGCTCGCGATCGTCGAGACCAAGGCGCGCGGTGCCTCCCTGATCGACGAACTCGAGCGCCGCATCCCCGAGTTCGACGAGCCCATCACCATCAACATCAACGGCTGCCCCAACGCCTGCGCCCGTATCCAGGTCGCGGACATCGGTCTCAAGGGCCAGCTGGTCCTCGCCGAGAACGGTGAGCAGGTCGAGGGTTACCAGGTGCACCTGGGCGGCGCGCTCGGCCTGGAAGCCGGATTCGGCCGCAAGGTCCGTGGCCTGAAGGTCACTTCGGACGAGCTGCCCGACTACATCGAGCGTGTCCTGAAGCGTTTCCAGGCGGAGCGCGAGGACGACGAGCGCTTCGCCGCCTGGGCCGCGCGTGCCTCCGAGGAGGCGCTGTCGTGAGCGAGCGTGCCGCGCCGTTCTACTGCCCCTACTGCGGAGACGAAGACCTGCGACCCAGCGAAGAGGGCCACGGCGCGTGGGAATGCGCGGCGTGCAACCGAGCCTTCCAGCTGAAGTTCCTGGGACTGCTGTCCCGGGGCGTCCAGCGGGAAGAGCGTGGAGGGGCGGAGATATGACGGCCATTCGGCAAGAGCGCGCGGGCGAGGACTTGAAGAGCCTGGCCGAGCGGGCGGGGCGCGACCTGGAGGACGCCTCCGCGCTGGAGATCCTCCGGTGGGCGGTGGACACCTTCGGCGGGAAGTTCTGCGTGACCTCCTCCATGGAGGACGCGGTCGTCGCCCATCTCGCCTCCCGCGCCCGGCCCGGTGTGGACGTGGTGTTCCTCGACACCGGCTACCACTTCCCGGAGACCATCGGCACCCGTGACGCGGTCGAGGCCGTGATGGACGTCAACGTCATCACCCTGACCCCGCGTCGGAGCGTTGCCGAGCAGGACGCCGAGCACGGGCCGAAGCTGCACGACCGCGACCCCGACCTGTGCTGCGCCCTGCGCAAGGTCAAGCCGCTCGAAGAGGGCCTGACCGCGTACGACGCCTGGGCGACGGGGCTGCGCCGCGACGAGTCGGAGACCCGGGCGAACACCCCGGTCGTCGGCTGGGACGAGAAGCGGCGGAAGGTCAAGATCTCACCCATCGCCCGCTGGACGCAGGCGGACGTGGACGCGTACGTCGCCGAGCACGGGGTCCTCACCAACCCGCTGCTGACGGACGGTTACGCCTCCGTCGGCTGCGCGCCGTGCACCCGCCGGGTGCTGGAGGGCGAGGACGCGCGCGCCGGCCGCTGGGCGGGCCGCGCCAAGACCGAGTGCGGGCTGCACGGATGACGACGACCACGACGGACACCGCGCCCGGCGCGGACCCCACGATTTCCCAGGAGCGGCAAGTGACGAGCGGAGCCACTGTCTGGCTCACGGGTCTGCCGAGTGCCGGCAAGACCACCATCGCCTACGAACTGGCGGGCCGGCTCCGCGAGGAGGGCCACCGCGTCGAGGTCCTCGACGGTGACGAGATCCGCGAGTTCATCTCGGCGGGCCTCGGCTTCAGCCGCGAGGACCGGCACACCAACGTGCAGCGCATCGGCTTCCTGGCCGAACTGCTGGCCCGCAACGGCGTGAAGGCGCTCGTCCCTGTCATCGCTCCGTACGCGGACAGCCGCGAGGCGGTGCGCGGGCGCCACCAGGAGAACGGGACGACGTACCTGGAGGTGCACGTGGCGACCCCGGTCGAGGTGTGCTCCGTACGGGATGTGAAGGGTCTGTACGCCAAGCAGGCCGCGGGCGAGCTCACGGGGCTGACCGGGGTCGACGACCCGTACGAGGCGCCCGAGTCGCCCGACCTGCGCATCGAGTCGCACACCCAGACCGTGCAGGAGTCCGCCGCCGCGCTGCACGCGCTGCTCACCGAGAAGGGTCTCGCATGACGACCGTCGCCAGTGTCTCCGAGGAGACCGAGAGCAGCCCCTACGCGCTGTCGCACCTGGACGCGCTGGAGTCGGAGGCCGTCCACATCTTCCGTGAGGTGGCGGGTGAGTTCGAGCGGCCGGTGATCCTGTTCTCCGGTGGCAAGGACTCGATCGTGATGCTGCATCTGGCGCTGAAGGCGTTCGCCCCGGCGGCGGTCCCCTTCACGCTGCTGCACGTGGACACCGGGCACAACTTCCCCGAGGTCCTCGAGTACCGCGACCGGACGGTGGAGCGGCACGGGCTGCGGCTGCACGTCGCCTCGGTGCAGGACTACATCGACCGCGGTGTGCTGCGTGAGCGCCCCGACGGGACGCGTAATCCGCTGCAGACGCTGCCGCTGACGGAGAAGATCCAGTCCGAGCGTTTCGACGCCGTGTTCGGCGGCGGACGCCGTGACGAGGAGAAGGCGCGGGCCAAGGAGCGGGTGTTCTCGCTGCGGGACGAGTTCTCGCAGTGGGATCCGCGCCGCCAGCGCCCCGAACTGTGGAACCTCTACAACGGCCGTCACGCGCCGGGTGAGCACGTGCGGGTCTTCCCGCTGTCGAACTGGACCGAGCTGGACGTGTGGCAGTACATCGCCCGTGAGGGCATCGAGCTGCCCGACATCTACTTCGCCCACGAGCGCGAGGTCTTCCAGCGGTCGAACATGTGGCTGACCGCGGGCGAGTGGGGCGGACCGAAGGACGGCGAGACCGTGGAGAAGCGGCTCGTGCGCTACCGGACGGTGGGTGACATGTCCTGCACCGGCGCCGTCGACTCCGACGCGACCACGCTGGAGCAGGTGATCACCGAGATCGCCGCGTCCCGGCTCACCGAGCGGGGCGCGACCCGCGCCGACGACAAGATGTCCGAGGCCGCGATGGAAGACCGCAAGCGCGAGGGGTACTTCTAGACATGACCAGCACCACCGAACCCGCCGAGCCCCTGTCGGTCGAACAGCTGACGGCGACCACCCTGCTGCGTTTCGCGACCGCGGGCTCCGTCGACGACGGCAAGTCCACCCTGGTCGGACGCCTGCTGCACGACTCCAAGTCGATCCTCACCGACCAGCTGGAGGCCGTCGAGCACGCCTCGCGCAACCGCGGCCAGGACACCCCCGACCTCGCTCTGCTCACCGACGGCCTGCGCGCGGAGCGCGAGCAGGGCATCACCATCGACGTCGCCTACCGCTACTTCGCCACCGCCCGGCGCCGGTTCATCCTGGCCGACACCCCCGGGCACGTGCAGTACACCCGCAACATGGTCACCGGCGCCTCCACCGCCGACCTGGCCGTCGTACTCGTCGACGCCCGCAACGGCGTCATCGAGCAGACCCGCCGCCACGCCGCGGTGGCCGCCCTGCTGCGCGTCCCGCACGTGGTCCTGGCCGTCAACAAGATGGACCTCGTCGAGTACAAGGAGTCGGTGTTCGCGGCGATCGCCGAGGAGTTCACCGCCTACGCCTCCGAGCTGGGCGTCCCCGAGATCACCGCGATCCCGATCTCCGCGCTCGCCGGTGACAACGTGGTGGACGCCTCCGCCAACATGGACTGGTACGGCGGCCCCACCGTCCTAGAGCACCTGGAGACCGTCCCGGTCAGCCACGACCTGGCACACTGCCACGCCCGGCTGCCCGTGCAGTACGTGATCCGCCCGCAGACCGCGGAGCACCCCGACTACCGCGGCTACGCCGGACAGATCGCGGCCGGCTCGTTCCGGGTCGGCGAGAGCGTCACCGTGCTGCCGTCGGGACGCACCACGAAGGTCGCCGGGATCGACCTGCTGGGCAAGCCGGTCGACATCGCCTGGACCCCGCAGTCGGTGACCCTCCTGCTGGAGGACAACATCGACGTCTCGCGCGGTGATCTGCTCGTGCCGAGCAAGGACGCGCCGCCGACCACGCAGGACGTCGAGGCGACCGTCTGCCACGTGGCCGACGAACCGCTCACCGTCGGCCACCGGGTGCTGCTCAAGCACGGCACCCGCACGGTCAAGGCGATCGTCAAGGACATCCCGTCCCGGCTGACCCTGGACGACCTCTCGCTGCACCCGCACCCGGGCCGGCTGGTCGCCAACGACATCGGCCGCGTCAAGATCCGCACCGCCGAACCGCTGCCCCTGGACTCCTACGCCGACTCCCGGCGCACCGGCGCGTTCATCCTCATCGACCCCGCCGACGGCACCACCCTCACCGCGGGCATGGTCGGCGAGTCCTTCGCGGCTCCGCAGCCGGTCAAGGACGAGTCCGACGACGACGGCTGGGACTTCTGACATGAACCCCGTCGACATCTACTCCACGTTCGCGAAGGAGGGCGGCCGCGTCGGCAGCGGCGCCCTCGGCAGCGGGCAGGGCGGAGTGGCGCGATGTGCGCGATGACGTACGCGCACTGCCTGCGCGCCCTCACCCCCCACCGCCTGCACGAACGAAGACCTGCCGACCTCCCGGCCACGACCTGAGAAAGGCGTGACCGCCGGGCCAACGAGAGGAAACCCTCCCGTGCCTGCCATCCGCTCCACGCGCACCAAGCTGCTGGGCCGCGGCATAGCCCTCGTCACCGCTCTCCCCCTGCTCGCGCTCGCCGCGTGCAGCTACGGATCCGAGGCCAAGGACGACAACTCCGCGGCCAAGGTCGCCGTCGGCTCGAAGAAGATCGACGGACTCGACTCCGTGAAGATCGGCTACTTCGGCAACCTGACGCACGCCACCGCGCTGGTCGGCAACCAGAAGGGCTTCTTCCAGAAGGAGCTCGGCGCCACGGCCGCGAAGTACCAGATCTTCAACGCCGGGCCCTCGGAGATCGAGGCGCTCAACTCGGGCTCCATCGACATCGGCTGGATCGGTCCGTCGCCGTCCATCAACGGATTCACCAAGTCCGAGGGCAAGAGCCTCAGGATCATCGGCGGTTCGGCCTCGGGCGGCGTCAAGCTCGTGGTGAACCCCAAGAAGATCACGTCCCTGAAGGACGTCAAGGGCAAGAAGATCGCGACGCCGCAGCTCGGCAACACGCAGGACGTCGCGTTCCTCAACTGGGCCGCGGAGCAGGGCTGGAAGGTCGACGCCCAGAGCGGCAAGGGTGATGTGTCGGTCGTCCGCACCGACAACAAGATCACTCCGGACGCCTACAAGTCCGGCTCCATCGACGGCGCCTGGGTGCCGGAGCCGACCGCGTCCAAGCTGGTCGCCGAGGGCGGCAAGGTACTGCTCGACGAGTCGGACCTGTGGCCCGACAAGAAGTTCGTGATCACGAACATCATCGTGTCGCAGAAGTTCCTCAAGGAGCACCCGAAGGTCGTCGAGGCGGTCCTCAAGGGCTCGGTCGCGACCAACAAGTGGATCAACGCCAACCCGGACGAGGCGAAGGCCTCGGCGAACAAGCAGCTGGAGGCCGACTCCGGCAAGGCGCTGCCGGCCGACGTCCTCGACCCGGCCTGGAAGTCCATCCAGATCACCAACGACCCGCTGGCCTCCACGCTGAACAGCGAGGCGGACCACGCGGTGAAGGCCGGTCTCCTGGACAAGCCGAACCTGACCGGCATCTACGACCTGACGCTCCTGAACAAGGTCCTCGCCGCCGCCGGCGAGAGCACGGTCGACGACGCCGGTCTCGGCGTCAAGTAAGCCCGTATCCCGATGAGTTCCCAGGAGGTGACGACCATGGCAACGACACTCGCCAAGGCCGCCGACGGCGCCGACACGACGGAGTACGCCGCCCGCATCGAGCACGTCTCGAAGTCCTTCGCCGGACCCGCGGGACCCCAGCTCGTCCTCGACGACATCACCCTCGATGTCGCGCCGGGCGAGTTCGTCACCCTCCTGGGGGCCTCGGGGTGCGGCAAGTCCACACTGCTGAACCTGGTGGCGGGGCTGGACAAGCCCTCCGCCGGCACCATCACGACCAACGGGCGCCCGGCTCTGATGTTCCAGGAGCACGCCCTCTTCCCGTGGCTGACCGCGGGCAAGAACATCGAACTCGCCCTGAAACTGCGGGGAGTTGCGAAGGCCGAGCGGCGCGGGCGCGCCGAGGAGCTGCTCGAACTCGTCCGGCTGAAGGGCGCGTACGGCAAGCGGGTGCACGAGCTGTCCGGCGGTATGCGCCAGCGCGTGGCGCTCGCCCGGGCGCTCGCCCAGGACAGCCAGATCCTGCTGATGGACGAGCCGTTCGCGGCGCTGGACGCCATCACCCGGGACGTCCTGCACGACGAACTGACGCGGATCTGGCGGGAGACGGGACTGTCCGTCCTCTTCGTCACCCACAACGTCCGCGAGGCCGTGCGGCTCGCCCAGCGCGTGGTCCTGCTGTCCTCCCGCCCGGGGCGCATCGCCCGCGAGTGGACGGTGGACATCCCGCAGCCGCGCCGCATCGAGGACGCCCCCGTGGCGGAACTGTCCATCGAGATCACCGAAGAACTGCGTGGGGAGATCCGCCGTCATGGCCAGCACTGAGACGAAGTCGGACGCGGCCGTCAAGGACAACGACGGGCTGGGCGGTCTGGAGGCGGGCCTCGACGCGCTGGAGTCCTCCGTGGCCGGCCGCAGCTCCTTCGGCACGACGTTCCGGGAGAAGGTGCTCCCGCCGCTGGTCGCGTTCGTGATCGTCGTGGCGGCCTGGCAGGCGCTGATCACCTTCAGGATCGTCGACGACCCGACCAAGCTGCCCTCGCCGTCCGAGGTCTGGAGCGAGGTCAAGAACGCCTGGCTCCAGGGCACGCTGCTCGACTACATCTGGACCAGCGTCTCGCGCGGTCTGCTCGGCTTCCTGTTCGCCCTGGTGATCGGGACCCCGCTGGGCCTGCTGGTGGCCCGGGTGAAGTTCGTGCGCGCCGCGATCGGCCCGATCCTGTCGGGCCTGCAGTCCCTGCCCTCGGTGGCCTGGGTGCCGCCTGCGGTGATCTGGCTGGGTCTGAACAACTCGATGATGTACGCGGTGATCCTGCTCGGCGCCGTCCCGTCGATCGCCAACGGGCTGGTGTCGGGCGTGGACCAGGTGCCGCCGCTTTTCCTGCGGGCGGGCCGCACGATGGGCGCGACGGGTCTGCGCGGGACCTGGCACATCGTGATGCCGGCCGCGCTGCCCGGCTATCTGGCCGGTCTGAAGCAGGGCTGGGCGTTCTCCTGGCGCTCCCTGATGGCCGCGGAGATCATCGCCTCCTCCCCCGACCTCGGCGTGGGACTCGGCCAACTGCTGGAGAACGGCCGCAACGCCAGCTCCATGCCGATGGTCTTCCTCGCCATCTTCCTCATCCTGTTCGTCGGCATCGCCATCGACCTGATCGTCTTCAGCCCGGTGGAGCGGTGGGTGCTGCGCAGCCGCGGACTCCTGGTGAAGGGCTGACACCGTCATGAGCAGGCCGGAGCGTCCCGTCCTCGTCGTCATCGCCCACGGCAGCCGCGATCCGCGGCACGCCGCGACGGTGCATGCCCTGGTACGAAGGGTGCGCGCCCAGCGCCCCGGCCTGCGCGTGGAGACCGGCTTCCTGGACTTCAACATCCCTTCCGTGCAGGGGGTGCTGAACTCCCTGGCGGCCGAGGGCGTTCGCGATGTGGTGGCCCTGCCGCTGCTGCTGACCCGGGCCTTCCACGCCAAGTCGGACATCCCGGCGGTGCTGCGCCAGGCACCGTCGCGGCTGCGGATCCGGCAGGCGGAGGTGCTCGGCCCGTCCCCGCTGCTGACGGCCGCGCTCGAACGCCGGCTGTACGAGGCCGGGCTGACGCCCGCCGACAAGTCCTCGACCGGGGTCGTACTGGCCTCGGCGGGGTCCACCGACCCGGAGGCGATCGCGGTGATCGCAGAAATCGCGCGGGAGTGGCGGCACACCGGTTGGTGCGCCGTGCGGCCCGCGTTCGCCTCCGCATCCCTTCCCCGCACCGAGGACGCCGTCCGTGAGCTGCGCGCCCTCGGCTGCGAACGCGTCGCCGTCGCGCCGTACGTCCTGGCCCCCGGCTTCCTGCCGGACCGCATCGCCCGGGGCGCCGCCGCGGCGGACGTGCTCGCCGACGTCCTCGGTCCCGCGCCGGAGGTCGCGCGGGTCCTGCTGGACCGGTACGACGAGGCGCGGATGCCGTCCTTGGCGGCGGTCGGCGCCTGACCTCGAAGGCGGGGCCTTCGCGGCGGCCTGCGGATGGCGCACCGGAAACCCGGCTGCCGCCCGACGCCCGTGTGTGGTGCAATTCCCGGAACCGCCAGGCCGGTCCGACGGGCGATCCGGCGGGGCCCGTCACCGTCGGCACCGCAAAACGGGCGAGGAGCGAGAGTTCGTGAAGGTCCTGGTGATCGTCGCCGTCTGCATCGTCGGGTATCTGGTCGCCGGCCAGTGCGCATGGGTTCTTTACGGCTGGATCAAGTACGGGAAGGCACTCTGGCTGACCCCCTGGGGTATGCGGGAGGCCGTGGAGGACCGGATGCCGACGGACGACTCCGGGCTCCCTCTGGCGCTGTTCCTATGGGTCCTCATGTCCGTCGCATGGCCGTTCCCGCTCGGTATGACCGTGTCCGAGGACCTGCGGGAACGGCGGGAGCGCCTGGAGCAGCGGAAGCGGGAGGCGCGGCAGTTGTGGCGGAGCCGGTCTCGTCTGCCGTCCGCGGCTCCCTTCGAGGCGCGGCCGGACGCCCCTGACGACTGAGGCTTTCCCGGCGGAACGATCCGCGTGCGGCGGTTGTGAACCACCCCGCGTCCCGGTCCGTGCAGTGCGAGGGCTCGGACAACCGCTCCGCCGTGACACCGCGACCCATGCGGGCATACGGCGGGTCATTCTTCGGCGGAGTTGAACGGGGTGCCCTGGTGGAAGTACAGGAGCCACTCGGTGCCGGTTCGGCGCCACAGCGAACTCCGATGCGCCCGGCGGCCGTTGTTGTCGGTGTCGAAGGTCAGGTGGACCAGGTCGGGGGCGAGCTGCACCCCTTTCATGCGCGAGGTCGTGATGCGGCCGCCGTCCTCCATCCCGGCGGCCAGCGACGCGACGGTCGAGGCGCGGTCCCAGACGCGGCCGGACGCGCCGAACTCGCGGAAGCCGGGGTGCAGCAGCGCGGCGACGAGGTCGGCCGAGCGGCGGACCGTCGGGTCGAGCAGGCGCAGTTCGCTCTCGATGGCGGCCTCGACGGCGGCATTGCGCTCAAGCACCGGTCAGCTCCTCCAGTTTGACGACCGTGTTCCAGTTGCGTGTGGTGACGAGGACGCCCTTGAGCAGTCTGGGCTTCGCCAGGGCCTCGGCGAGCTTGGAGCGGCCGAGGCCGTCGGGTGCGTAGAGGTAGAGGACGCGGTCGCCGAGGCGGAACTCCTCGGGGAGGAAGGCCGCGGGCTCGACGGAGACGAAGCGCTCGGCGTCGACGGGCCCCGAGAAGTAGGTGACGTGCAGTTGCCTGCCCTCCAGCTCGGCGGCCGGGAACGGGCAGGCCTCCCTGACGGCCCGCAGGTACGCGTGATCGCGGACGAGTACGCCGACGCCGAAGCCGAAGTGCTTCTCGATGGCGCCCGAGAGCTCCTCGGCGAGGGACTCCTCGTCCCCGCCGTCGCTGCTGAACACCGCGTTTCCGCTCTGGAGATAGGTACGGACGTCGCCGTACCCGAGTCCTTCCATCAGGGTGCGCAGCTCGGCCATCGGCACCTTTTTCGCGCCGCCCACGTTGATGCCGCGCAACAGCGCCGCGTACGTCGTCGTCATCCGAACACCATAGGCCGGGTGCCGCGCCCCCGAGGGTGGGCACGACGGCCGTACCCGTGGGGCCGCCCGCCAGGCTTCCCGCAACAGGGCCGGTCCCTGAGCGGCACCCCCGAGAAGTGCCGTTAGGTGTAAGGGGCTTCCGTCCTCCCCAGTGCGGAGAAGGCGGGGTCCGCGGGGAGGAGCGGGAGGTCCGGCAGTTCACCGGACAGTACGAGGAGACGCGCTTATCGGGCCCATACCTTCAATACGAAAGGTGGCGGCAGGGGCTGTCACCGTGCTCAAGGGGGCAGGCCCGTCATGGGGAACGCAGACACACGGGTGCGCGGCATCGCCGCGCGAGCAGGCGGCTGGAGCGCCCGCCACCGATGGGCGGCCGTCGGAATCTGGGTGCTGTTCGTCGTCCTGGCGATGGGCCTCGGCTCCGCGGCGGGCCGCGTCGACGTCAAGGAGAGCGACCAGCTCAAGGGCGAGACACACACCGCGGCCAAGATCATCGAGGACGCCGACATCAAGGAGCCGGCCAGTGAGACGGTCCTGATCCAGGCGAAGGACGCGGGCACGAAGGCCACGGACGCCGAGTTCAGGAGCGCGGTCGCCGCGGTCGTCGAGGCGGTCGGCGCCACCGGCAAGGTCACGGACGTGACCTCCCCGTACGACACGAAGACGATCTCGAAGGACGGGCGCAGCGCGCTCGTCCAGTTCGAGATGCGCGGCGACTCGGAGACGGCGGGCGACCGTGTCGAGCCCGTGCTGAACGCCGTCAAGGGCGTGCAGAAGGACCACGCCGGGCTGCGGATCGAGGAGATCGGCGGCGCGAGCATGATGAAGCAGTACGACGACGCGTTCGGCGACGACTTCCAGAAGGCCGAACTCTCCGCCGTCCCCGTGGCGCTGGGCATCCTGCTGATCGCGTTCGGCGCGCTCGTGGCGGCATTGCTGCCGGTGGCCCTCGCGGTCACCGCGATCATGGCGACGATGGGCCTGATGGGCCTCGTCAGCCATCTGATGCCGATGAGCGACACGGCCAACTCCGTGATGCTGCTGGTGGGTCTGGCCGTCGGCGTCGACTACTGCCTGTTCTATCTGCGGCGTGAGCGCGAGGAGCGCGAGGCCGGACGTGACGCCGGTACGGCCCTGCGGATCGCCGCCGCGACCAGTGGCCGCGCCATCATCGTCTCCGGAGTCACCGTGTGCGTGGCGATGGCGGGCATGCTGTTCACCGGGCTCGCCGAGTTCGAGGCGATGGGCCTGGCCTCCCTGATGGTCGTGGCCGTCGCCATGGTCGGCTCGGTCACCGTGCTGCCCGCGCTGCTCTCCCTGCTCGGCGACCGCGTCGAGAAGGGCCGCCTTCCGTTCCTGCGCCGGGCCAAGCGGCGCGGCGCGAACGACGGCCGCAGCAACCGCCGCCCGGCCGAAGAGGGCAGCCGGTTCTGGAGCGCCGTCCTGCGCGTCGTGCTCGCCAGGCCCGCGATCTCCCTGGTCGTCGCGACGGGCGCCCTGCTCGCCGTGGCCGCTCCGGCGCTCGGCATGAAGACCCAACAGCTCACCCTCGACAAGGAGTTCGGCGACTCGCTGGCGATCGTCGGCACCTACAACCGGGTCAACGAGGCCTTCCCCGGCGGCTCCGAGCCGGCCGAGGTGGTCGTCAAGGCGCGGGACATCGACGCGGCCGATGTGAAGGCGGCGCTCGCCGACTTCCGTGCGGCGGCGGTCAGTTCGGGTGCCTCGCGCGGTCCGGTCGACATCAAGGTGCACGCGGAGCACAACGTCGCCTTCGTCTACGTCCCGCTGGTCGGCGGCTCCGACCAGGACAAGGCGGAGAAGAGCCTGGAGCTGCTGCGCGACAAGGTGCGCCCGCAGACACTCGGCAAGGTCGACGGGCTTCAGGCCCCCATCACCGGTCAGGTGGCGGGATCGCACGACTTCAACGACCAGCTCGTCGGCTCGGTGACCCCGGTGTTCGCCTTCGTGGTCGTGTTCGCCTTCGTCCTGATGCTGCTCTCCTTCCGCTCGCTGACGATCGCGATCACCTCGATCGTGCTCAACCTCCTTTCGGTGGCGGCCGCCTACGGCATCCTGGTCGCCGTCTTCCAGCACGGCTGGGGTGCCTCCCTGGTGGGCGCGGAGGGCGTCGGCGCCATCGTCGCCTGGCTGCCGCTGTTCCTCTTCGTGATCCTCTTCGGGCTCTCGATGGACTACCACGTGTTCGTGGTCTCCCGGATCCGTGAGGCCCGGCTGCGCGGCCGCAGCACCAAGGACGCGATCCGGCACGGGGTGGTCACCACGGCCGGTGTCGTCACCAGCGCCGCCGTCATCATGGTCGCCGTCTTCGCGATCTTCGGAACGCTGTCCATGCAGTCCATGAAGCAGATGGGTGTGGGCCTGGCGGCCGCGGTGCTCATCGACGCGACGATCATCCGGGGTGTCCTGCTCCCCGCGGTGATGGCGCTGCTCGGCGAGCGCAACTGGTACCTGCCGAAGTGGCTGAACCGGATGCCCGACCTCACCCACGACGAGGCCCCCGAGGCGGTCGCGCCGCCGGTGCTCCAGGGCGAGCGGGCCGGGGTCTAGGCCCCGTCCCGGCCGACCGCCGGGAGAACCGCACACCACCAGGGCCTGTCGGTCTCCTCCTCCCGGAGGGGCCGACAGGCCCTTCGCCGTGTCCGGCCTGGGGAAATGCGAGACTGGCCGACGGACGGCGCGCACCCGGAGCCGTCGTACGCGAGGGCCGCGCGGGCGGCATACGAGCACACGGAGGCGAGCGATGGACGAGGCACGGGCGCGGGACGTACTGGCCGCGGCGAAGGTGCTGCCGGGACCGGTACGGGACGCGTCGCTCCTCGCCCTCGGCGAGAACGCGGTGTTCGGCGCCGGTGACCTGGTCGTCAAGGTGGGGCGCGACGCCGAACTCCACGACCGGGCACGCCGGGAACTGGCCGTCGCCGCCTGGCTCGCCGAGTCGGGCGTCCCCGCGGTGCGGGCCGCCGAGCCGGAAGCGCTGCTGGTCGACGGACACCCCGTGACGGTGTGGCACCGGCTGCCCGACGCCGTCCGCCCCGCCGAACCGCGCGATCTGGCCGGGCTGCTGCGGGTGGTGCACGCGCTGCCCTCCCCCTCGTTCGCGCTGCCGCCCCGCGAACTCCTCGGCGGCGTGGAGCGCTGGCTGCGTCTGGCGGGCGACGCGATCGCCCCCGCGGACGCGGCGTATCTGCGGGAGCGGCGCGACGGCTTCGCCGCGGCGGCCGCCGCGCTCACCCCGCAGCTCCCGCCGGGCCCGATCCACGGCGACGCGCTGCCCCGCAACGTCCATGTCGGCCCGCAGGGGCCGGTCCTGGTCGACCTGGAGACCTTCGCCGCGGACCTGCGGGAGCACGACCTGGTGGTCATGGCCCTGTCCCGCGACCGCTACGGGCTTCCCGCCGAGGCCTACGACTCCTTCACCGAGACGTACGGCTGGGACGTCCGGGCGTGGGAGGGCTGCTCGGTGCTCCGGGGTGCCCGCGAGACCGCGAGCTGCGCCTGGGTCGCCCAGCACGCGCCGACGAACCCGAAGGCGCTGGCCGAGTTCGGACGCCGGGTGGCGTCACTGCGGGACGGCGACGAGACGGTGCGCTGGTACCCGTTCTGACCTGCCACCGGGATGCCCGTCCAGGGCCGCCCTGAGGTCAGGTTCCCATCCGGGGCCGCCCGGGATGCCAGGTGCCCGACCGGATGCCGGGTGCCCGCCTGCCCAGGGCGGCACGAGGGGCGCGCCCCGGCCCCCGGTCGGGTCAGACGTGTTCGTCCGCCAGGTCCCGCAGCGGCCAGGTGCCGTCCACCACCGCGTCCGTCTCGCCCTTGCGACGCAGGAAGGACTGGAAGTCCGCCGCCCATTCCGCGTACCACTCGATCTGGCGCCGGTGCAGCTCGACGGGACCGAGGGCCGCGACCTTGGGGTGGCGGCCGGCTATCGCGCAGGCGAGCCGGGCGGCGGCGAGGGCGTCGGCCGAGGCGTCGTGGGCGGAGTCCAGGACCACCCCGTACTCGGTGCAGACCGCCTCCAGGTTGCGCTTGCCCCGGCGGTACCGGTCCACGGAGCGGTCGATCGTGTACGGGTCGATGACCGGTGCCGGGTCCACGCCGCCGAGCCGCTCGCTGAGCGAGGGCAGTCCGTATCTCCGCAGCTCGGCGGAGAGCAGCGTGAGGTCGAAGGCGGCGTTGTACGCGACGACCGGGACGCCGGTGCGCCAGTAGGTGACGAGGACTCCGGCGATGGCGTCGGCGACCTCGTCCGCGGGGCGGCCCTCGGCGGTCGCGCGCTCGTTGGTGATCCCGTGCACGGCCACCGCGTCGACCGGGATCTCCACGCCCGGATCGGCCAGCCATTCGCGGCGGCCCAGCGGCTCTCCGCCCTTGACCTCTATCACGGCGCCCGTGACGATGCGCGACTCGCGCGGATCGGTCCCGGTCGTCTCCAGGTCGAAGCCGATCAGCAGCTCCCGGTGCCAGCCCATGGGTGGCCCCCCTTCTTCGTGGTGCTTTCCCCCAGTGGTCTCCACGATCCCACGGGCCACTGACAATCCGGGGACCGCGTTCCATCAGACCGGACGAAACGGCCTTTCAGGACACAGGCCGCGAATCGGCCCAAGCCACCTCGAACTCCTCGCGATAGGTGGGGAAGAGCCCCTCCTCGCCGATCTCGTCCGGTTTGAGCACCCGGCTTCCGCCGCGCAGCACCAGGACCGGCGCCTCCATGCCCCGCGTTCGGCGCAGATAGGACTGCACGACCGCGATGCCGTCCGAGCCGTCCCCGTCGACGAGGTACGCGGTGAAGCGGGGCGTCTCGTCGTACACCTGGATCTCGAAGGCGTCCGGGTCGCGCAGCCGGGACCGCACCCGGCGCATGTGCAGGATGTTCATCTCGACCGCGCGGCTGAGCTCGCCGCGTCTGATGCCGAGTTCGCGTTCGCGCCGCTTGACCGCGCTGGACGCGGGGTTCAGGAACAGCAGCCGTGTCCGGCAGCCGGACTCGGCGAGGCGGACCAGCCGGCGCCCGGAGAAGTTCTGCACCAGCAGGTTCAGGCCGATGCCGATCGCGTCGAGCCGGCGGGATCCGCCGAAGAGGTCCTCGGCGGGGAACTGGCGCAGCAGCCGCACGCGGTCGGAGTGCACCCCGACGACGTCCGCGTAGCGGTCGCCCACGAGTTCCTCGACGGCGTCCACGGGCAGCCGGCGCGCGGAGGGCACATCGCTCCCGGCGCCCAGGATCTCCAGAAGTTTCGCCGCCGCCCGCTCGGCCTGGCTCAGGACGGCCTCGGACAGCGCCCGGTTGCGCGAGACGACGTTCCGGGTCACTTCCAGCTCGTCCAGGGCGAGTTCGACGTCCCTGCGCTCGTCGAAGTACGGCTCGAAGCACGGCCAGTGCTGCACCATCAGCTCGCGCAGCTGGGGCAACGTGAGGAAACTCAGCACATTGTCGTCCGCCGGGTCGAGCAAGTAGCCCTTGCGGCGGCTGACTTCGCGTACGGCGACGGCGCGCTGCACCCATTCCTGGCCGGCCGGGCCGGCGGCGGCGACCACCCAGTCGTCGCCGTGGACGGGTTCGTAGACGGGCCGGAGAACAGCGGCCACGACCGCGCGCAGCCGCTGTTCGACCAGGTTCAGCCAGATGTAGGCGCGCCCGGCTCGCTGGGCGCGCGTACGCACCTCGCTCCAGGCGTCGGCGCCCCAGTCCAGTTCCGGTCCAATGGATCCCATTTCCATCGGCCGCGCCAGGGACACCGCGCCGGGCGGGACATCCGTGGAGTTCCCCTCGTGACCCTCGTCACCAGGAGGCAGCTCCAGCCCTCCCGAGCCCACCCGCGCACCGCCTTCCGCTCCCCCGAGCACTCCCCAGGGGCCAGGCCCCAATCAACGATCAAGGAAGGGTACTCCGGGAGCGGCGAGCGGTGCAGCCCGATGCACATGTCGTTTCCCAACTACCTTGGTTCGACATGCCCGTTCTGGTTGGCGAGCTCCGGAGGAGTGAGCGGATTCATAGCGGTCACGTCACGCGGGGCGATGGAGAATCCCTGCCAGTGGACCGGCATCGGCTGCTGGTCCTCGTCCCGGGCGACGTGGTGGAAACCCACGTTGACCCAGGCCACGGGGTGGGTGAGCGTCTGCCCGTCGACCCACTTGTCGACGGACTTTCCGTGCCCGGCACCGCAGTTGCGCAGGTTGTCGCTCGCGAACTGCTCACACTTGTTGTACTCGGTGAAGTAGATGTCGTGCTTGGTGAAGGAACGGCCGAGGTACTTGGTGGTCGCGCCCGGGACGAACTCGTACGAGCGTGCGTGGTTGTCCTTGTTCTTGCCGGAGTTGCTGACGATCCGCCACCAGCGCATGTTCTTGGCGTCGCCGGCGAGTTCCTTGCCGACCTTGGTGACCGTGGTCTTGTTGCTGGGGGCCTCCTGGCCCTGCGCGGGCGGGCTGACCACCGAGTCGTACTGCTCGACCTTCGCCTTGGACGAGCCGTCCAGGCCGAAGTTGAGCCGCCAGAAGACGTTGTGGCTGTGGCTCGTGGCGTAGTCCTTGGCGCCCTTGCCCAGCGGCCAGCCGCGGCCGTCGCCCGCGTCGTAGTCGAAGGGCGAGAGGCTGCCGGTGGCGCCGACGTTCATGTTGAGGGTGCCGTCGTCCTGGAAGCGCCACTCGGTGATGTACTCGTACCAGCCGACCTTGTTGACGGTGTAGACGAGCAGGTCCTTGCCCTGCTTCTGGAAGACCTTGTTCCCGGTCTCGGACTCCATCCGGTAGGCGTGGCCGCGTGAACGGGTCGTGGTGCACAGGCCCTTGACGTTCGCGTGCTCGGGGTCCCAGGCGTCGGGGACCTTGACCGTCTTGATGGCGCCGCCGGGGCACTCGGCGGGGACCATGTCGACCAGTCCCTGGCCGAAGCCCGCGCCGGTCAGGTCGCTGTACTCGACCGAGCCGTCGTCGTAGGGGACGTCGATCTGGGCGAGCTTGGCCGTGCTCAGGACCTTGATCGGCTGGGCCTCGCCGGGGGGCTGGTAGGAGATGTTCTCCAGGACGAGCCCCGCCTCGCTCTCGTAGTGCCAGCACATCCGCCAGGTGGTGCCGGTGGCGAGCTTCTGCTCGATCCGGTAGGCGGCGCTGCAGTCGGCGGCCGGGGCGGGAGCGGACCTGGGCTGGGCGACGGCCGGTCCCGCGGCCGTCGTCGCGCCGGCGGCCAGGGCGAGCGCCGAGAGGCCCACGGCGGCCCGGCTGCGGGCATGGCTGTTTCTGTTGACGCGCATGAAGAAACGACTCCTTGCGGAAAGCTGTGAAGGTGGGAAGGAAGGACGGGCGGCGCTCAGCCGAGCTTGCCGACCTTGCGGGCGCTCAGGTCGATCACCAGGTCACGGCTGTCGATCCAGGGCCCGTTCTTGACCTTCGGGAAGAGCCGCACGCACCGGTGCTCGCCACAGGCGCCGAGGGCGGCGGGGGCGCCGGAGGTCGCGCGGTAGACCATGCTGTTGAGCATCAGCTGGTCGGGCGAGGTGAGTTCCTTGCCGGTCGCGTCCTTGAAGTCGGCCTTCAGGCCGGCGCCGAGCGGATCGGCGATCAGCAGCTGGGCGGCCTCGGTCATCTCGTCACGGCTGATCGGCGGCTGCACGCCGTGCTGGACGCCCGTCCGGTCGACCTTCCCGGTGTCGAGGTCGACGGTCTTGGTGACGAGCGTGTCGTCCTTGTAGTCGTAGAACGTGATGTCGGCGCGGCGAGGCGCGTTCGGGTTGTCCAGATCGGCCGTGTCGGGTTCGGCGAGGTCGACTCCGATGCGCTGTGGTCCGCGCGCGCCCTCGACGTTCTCGCTGGAGTCGAAGAGCGCCCGGTTCACCGCGATCCGCTCGGCGCGCCGCATCTCGTCGTCGGTCAGCGGGTCACGGCCCTTGCCCTTGCGGCCCTCGGCCGGCGCCCGCTCGACGACGCCGGGCCGCACGGCTCCGCCCGCCGCGTCCTGCCCCGCCTGCTGCGCGGTCCCGCCGCTTGCGCCGCTCCCGCTCGTCCCGCCCGATTCGTCGGCCCCCGCCGACCCCGGAAGGGTGACTCCGATCATCACGGCCGTCCCGGCCACCGCGATGGCCGCACCCGCCACCACCTTGCCCAGATGGCGGTGCACTATCTTGCGCACATTTCCCCCTACTCCCCCTACGTCCCCAGGAGTCGTTCGAGTCCCACTGGTTCGGCATACGCGATATGCCTGGTCGCGGGGTAAGAGGGATGTAAGTCATGTGAGGTTCCATCACTTTCGGGGAGACTCGGCTCGGACTCGCCCCCCAGGGGCTCGGCACTACTGGAAGAGTCATATCCATGCAGGTCTGGCCTGGTGAGGCGTATCCACTCGGTGCCACGTACGACGGCGCCGGCACCAATTTCGCGGTCTTCTCGGAGGCCGCCGACCGTATTGAGCTGTGCCTTCTGCACGACGACGGCTCGGAGACGGCCGTGGAACTGCGGGAGACCGACGCGTTCGTGCGCCACGCGTACCTGCCCGGTGTCATGCCCGGACAGCGGTACGGCTTCCGGGTGCACGGGCGGTACGCGCCCGAACGCGGGCAGCGCGCCAATTCCGCGAAACTGCTGCTCGACCCGTACGCGCGAGCGATCGCGGGCTCCGTCAGCTGGGGCGAGGAGGTGTACGGCTATCCGTTCGGTTCACCCGACAAGCGCAACGACCTCGACTCGGCGCCGCACACCATGTCGTCGGTCGTGGTCAACCCGTACTTCGACTGGGGCGACGACCGGCGCCCCCGAACGGAGTACCACCACACGGTGATCTACGAGGCCCATGTGAAGGGCCTCACGATGCTGCATCCGGAGCTCCCGGACGAACTGCGCGGCACGTACGCGGCGCTCGCGCACCCGGCGATCATCGGACACCTGACGAAGCTGGGCGTCACGGCACTGGAGCTGATGCCCGTACACCAGTTCGTGAACGACCACCGGCTGGTCGACATGGGTCTCAACAACTACTGGGGCTACAACACGATCGGCTTCTTCGCCCCGCACAACGCCTACGCCTCCTGGGGCGACCGGGGACAGCAGGTCCTGGAGTTCAAGTCGGCCGTCCGGGCGCTGCACGAGGCCGGTATCGAGGTCATTCTCGACGTGGTCTACAACCACACGGCCGAGGGCAACCACCTGGGACCGACGCTTTCCTTCAGGGG
Organism: Streptomyces sp. NBC_00328; assembly: GCF_036139655.1. Taxonomy (NCBI): domain Bacteria; kingdom Bacillati; phylum Actinomycetota; class Actinomycetes; order Kitasatosporales; family Streptomycetaceae; genus Streptomyces; species Streptomyces sp. NBC_00328. Next base: position 7,381,895 of record NZ_CP108013.1, on the reverse strand, counting down.
CCTCGACAACGCCTCGTACTACCGTCTGGCGGACGACCCCCGCTACTACATGGACACCACGGGCACCGGCAACTCGCTCCTGATGCGCTCCCCGCACGTGCTCCAGCTCATCATGGACTCGCTGCGCTACTGGGTCACCGAGATGCACGTGGACGGCTTCCGCTTCGACCTCGCGGCCACCCTGGCCCGGCAGTTCCACGAGGTGGACCGGCTGTCGTCGTTCTTCGACCTCGTCCAGCAGGACCCGGTGGTCTCCCAGGTGAAACTGATCGCCGAGCCCTGGGACGTCGGCGAGGGCGGCTATCAGGTGGGCAACTTCCCCCCTCTGTGGACGGAGTGGAACGGCAAGTACCGCGACACCGTGCGGGACCTGTGGCGCGGTGAGCCGCGCACGCTGGCCGAGTTCGCGTCCCGGCTGACCGGCTCCTCCGACCTGTACCAGGACGACGGACGCCGTCCGCTGGCCTCCATCAACTTCGTGACCTGTCACGACGGCTTCACCCTGAACGACCTCGTGTCGTACAACAACAAGCAGAACCAGGCCAACGGCGAGGACAACCGGGACGGCGAGAGCCACAACCGCTCCTGGAACTGCGGCGCCGAGGGTGAGACGGACGACCCGGACGTGCTGGCGCTGCGGGCCCGGCAGCGGCGCAACTTCATCGCCACCCTGATGCTCTCCCAGGGTGTGCCGATGCTCAGCCACGGCGACGAGTTCGCGCGCTCCCAGGGCGGCAACAACAACGCGTACTGCCAGGACAGCGAGCTGGCCTGGGTGCCGTGGCCCGAGGAGGACTGCGAGCTCCTCGCCTTCACGCGCGCGATGGTGTGGCTGCGCCGGGACCATCCCGTCTTCCGGCGGCGGCGCTTCTTCCACGGGCGGCCCGTCCAGGGCACCCACGACGAGCTCTCCGACATCGCGTGGTTCACCCCGGAGGGCCAGGAGATGACCCAGCGCGACTGGGGTTCCGCCCAGGCCCGGGCGCTGTCCGTGTTCCTCAACGGCAACGCGATCTCCGAGCCGGGCGCGCGCGGGGAGCGCATCGCCGACGACTCCTTCCTGCTGATGTTCAACGCCTCCCCCGAGCCCCTGGAATTCGTCGTGCCGGTCGACCACGGACGCCAGTGGCAGGTCGTCGTGGACACGTCCCTCCCGGAGGGAGTGGCCCCGGGTACGGGCGCGAAGGTCGCGGCCAGTGACCGGCTGACCCTGGTCGACCGGAGCATGACGGTGCTCCAGCGGCCCGCCTAGGACCGCCTCTTCCCCTCCCCGCGCGCGTGGGTCCGCGTCGTGGGCCCACGACGCGGGGAAGGGGCCGTGCGTGCCCTTCCTCGGGCCGCGCTGACAGAAAGGCGGCCGGAGGGGTACGTAGATGCGCATGACCCCTGAGCGCCCCGAACCGGCGATCGCGGACTCGGTCGTCCCCGGCCCGGTCGTCCCCGTCGTGCCGACCGCCACCTACAGGCTCCAGCTCCAGCCGGAGTTCCCCTTCCGCCGCGCCGAGGCGGCCGTGCCCTATCTGGCCTCGCTCGGCGTCTCCCACCTGCACCTGTCCCCCGTCCTGGAGGCCGTCCCCGGCTCGACACACGGCTACGACGTGGTGGACCACACACGCGTACGGACCGAACTGGGCGGTGAGGAGGGGCTGCGTTCCCTGGCACGCACCGCCCGGGAGCACGGCCTCGGCCTCGTCGTGGACATCGTGCCGAACCACATGGCGATGGCCCCGCGCCACAACCACGCCCTGTGGGAGGTGCTGCGCGAGGGCCCCCGGTCTCCGTACGCCCGCTGGTTCGACATCGACTGGGACGCCCAGGGCGGCCGGCTGCTGCTGCCGGTGCTCGGGGACCGCCTCGGCGCCGAGATCGGCGAGCTGAAGGTCGACGGCGACATACTGCGCTACTACGACCACGTGTTCCCGCTGCGCGAGGGCACCGCGCAGCTGCCGATGCCCCAGCTCCTGGACGCCCAGTGGTACCGCCCCGCGTGGTGGCGGCTGGCCCGCACCGAGCTCAACTACCGGCGCTTCTTCAGCATCTCGGAGCTCATCGGGGTGCGCGTCGAGGACCCGGAGGTGTTCGCGGCGACCCACGTGAAGATCCTTCAGCTCGTCGCCGACGGCGTGATCGACGGACTGCGCGTGGACCACCCGGACGGACTGGCGGACCCGGACGCCTATCTGCGCCGGCTGCACGAGGCGACCGGCGGCCGCTGGACGGTGGTCGAGAAGATCCTCGCGGACGGCGAGCCGCTCCCACCCGCGTGGCCCGTGGCGGGCACCACCGGCTACGACGCGCTGCGGTACGTCGACGGCCTCTTCACGGACGAGGCGGGCGCGAGCCGGATGCTCGGCCGCTACCGGCGGTTCGCGGGCCCGCAGGCCGACCGGGGCGGCCACTGGGAGAGCACGGTGCGCCGGGCGGCGTACAAGGTGATCACGTACGAACTGGCCACGGAGGTCGAGCGCCTCACCCGCGAGGTGAGCGCGCTGTGCGCCGCCGCCCCCGACCCCGCCGCCCGCGACCACGCGCCCTGGGCCCTGGGCGCCGCGCTGCGGGAACTCCTGGTCCGGCTGGAGGTGTACCGGCCCTACCCGTCCACGGACGCGTCCCTGGTGGTCACCGAGCGGGCCGCCGCCGAGGCCAGGTCGGCGTTCCGGGTGCCCGAGGAGGCGCATGCCGTGGATGTCGTACGGGCCCTGCTGCTCGGCCGGGACGGCGACGGGCCCGGGGAGGCCGCCTTCCGGGCCCGGTTCGCGCAGACGTCGTCGGCGCTGCGCGCCAAGTCGGTGGAGGACACGGCGTTCTACCGCTACGTGCCGCTGCTGTCGGCGAACGAGGTGGGCGGCGATCCGGGCCGGCCCGCGGTGTCCCCGGACGACTTCCACGCCTACTGCGCGCGCGTGCAGCGCGACTGGCCCGCCACCGGAACCGTCCTGTCGACCCACGACACGAAACGCAGCGCGGACGTGCGCGCCGCCGTCTCGGTTCTCACCCAGTGCCCGGAGGCCTGGTCCGAGGTCCTGGCGGAAGCGGCCCGGGAGGGGCCGGGGGTCCCCGACCCGCAGGTGGCGTGGGCCGCGTGGCAGACGGTGTTCGGGCTCGGCCCGGCCACCGCCGAGGAGGGGGCCGGGGAGCACACGGAGCGCGTCCGGGACGCCCTGCTGAAGCACATCAGGGAGGCCGGCACCCGCACCGCCTGGACCGAACGCGACCCCGCGTACGAGGACGCGGTGGCGGCGTTCGTCACCGACGGGCCGTGCGGGCCCTCAGGACGGCACGTGGCCGCCCTGCGGACCTCGCTGGGCCCGCATGTGCGGGCGAACGTCCTGGGGGCCGCCCTGGTCCATCTGACGATGCCCGGGGTGCCGGACGTGTACCAGGGCACCGAGGACGAGTACCGGGCGCTGGTGGACCCGGACAACCGGGAGGCGTTCGCGCCGCGCGACCCGGCCGCGGAGAAGCCCGCGCTCACGGCCGCCGCGCTGCGGCTGCGCGCCCGGCGGCCCGACGTCTTCGGCGACGCGGCGACGTACGCGCCGCTGTGGGCCGAGGGGCCGGCCGCCGACCACTGTGTGGCGTTCGTGCGGTCCGGAGAGGTGATCACGGCCGTCACCCGGCTGTCGCTGGGGCTCGCCGAGGCCGGCGGCTGGCGGGACACCGTGCTCGCACTCCCCGACGGGCGGTGGGCCGACGTACTCCCCTCCGGCTCCGCGGAGCGGGAGTTCACGGGGCACGCGCGCGTGGCGGACCTCTTCGGAAGGTCACCCGTCGTGCTGCTGGAGCGCGTCAGCGCGGACACACCGGAAGGGTCCGGGGTGAACGGCTGACCAGACCCTCGGGGCTCGGCCGGGGCCCGGAGGCCCTGCGCAGGCCCGGCAGCACGGTCAGCAGGGCGAGCAGCCCGGCTTCCGCCGTGAGCCGGGCCAGCGGGGCGCCGAGACAGTGCCGCGGTCCCGAGCCGTACGCGAGGTCGCCCGGGTCGGCTCGGAAGATGTCGTAGCGGTCCGGGTCGGCGAACCGCGCCGGGTCGCGGCCCGCGGCGCCGAGCAGACACGCCACGGTGGCGCCCTCGGGGATCGGGCCGATGGGTTCGAGCGCCCGGCGGGCCACGATCTGAAGCGGCGGGTCGCGGCGCAGCGACTCGGCCCAGGCGGCGCCCGCCAGCCCGGGGCGGGCGCGGATCAGGTCGAGTCGGCCCGGATGGTCGAGGAGGTTGGCGAGGAACGACGCGAGGGCGCGCGCGGTCGTCTCGCCGGCTGCGCCCAGCACGGTCACGGCGAGCTCGGTCACGGTCCCGTCCGGGAGCGGCCGTCCGTCGAGGCGGGCCGTGCACAGCGCGGACAGCAGATCGTCACCGGGGTGGGCGCGACGGCGGACCAGGTGGGGGCGCAGGTAGGCGTCGAGTCCGGGGCGGTGACCGCCGAGGTGGTCGAGTCCCGTTCGGCACCACGCGTGTACGCGCATGGTGTCCTCGTACGGCAGTCCGAGCGCGGTGACGGCCGCGGCGGCGGGCAGCCACCGGCAGAACTCGGCGACCAGGTCGGCCTCCTGACGGTCGGCCAGTCGGCTCGCGAGGACGTAGGCGGTGCGCTCGACGCCCGCCCGGAGAGCGGCCGACATCTGGTTCCTCAGCGCCGCGGAGGCGATGGCCCGGTACGCGTCGTGCGTGCGGAGCTCCCCGTGGGCCGGTACCGGGCCGGGTGACGGCGCGACGAGCCGGGGGTCCGCGAGCGCGGCGCGCACATCGGCGTACCTGCTGATCAGCCAGGCGCCGAACGGCTCGTCGTGGACCAGGGGGAAGTTTCCGCGCAGGGTGCGGTAGAGCGGGTGGGGATCACGCTCGGTTCCCGGATCGAGCAGGCTCGCCGGTCCGCCCACGCGCGCGGAGGACCCGCGCGGAGGTGTGTACGGCCCGCACGGCCCGTCCGGCGAGCGCGTGGACGGGGCGAACGGGACCGCCGACGCGTGAGCCGGCGCCGGGGCCTCGACCGGCGGGAAGGTCCCGCCGTCCGACGACGGGAAGGGCTCGGCGCCGAACGGCGGGAACGGTTCGGCGTCGGGCGGTGGAGGGGACGGGATCGGGGCCGGTGGGATCGTGGGGGGCGCCGGCGGAGCGCCTTCGCCGGGAAGGCCGTGTGGACACAGCACCGCGGGCCACCACCTCGGGTCTGCGCGCCGGACCGACCGCGCGCGGTTGGTCCGAGTCGACCACCGCCCGCCCCGGACCGCAGTTCCCGTACACCCGGACGAGTGAATCGTGTACGTCGTCCCGGCCCGCCCGCGCGTAGCGCGCGCGGGCGCCGGCCGTGTCCTCCCGAGCACCCGTTCCGGGGATCCCGTCCGGTACGCCGCAGGCCTGCGGGACGCCGTCCTCTCCGGCCGGGAAAGGCCGCGCACCTTCCACCGCCCGTTGCCGGCGGAAAATGCCACCTGGGCTCCCTCGCGGCCGCGCCGACGCGTCCTTGACAGTTCCCCGAGACCGTGGAGTACTGCCAAAAGCGACGCAGGGCGGACAAGTCGGGGGTGAGTCATCTGCCGGAGTTGCGCTACCCCAGTGTGACCGAAATCGTGTCGTCCGCCTGGGCGCTGACGGCCCGCCGGCCCGACCTGTGCATCCTCAGACAAGTGGGCGCCTCCCGCGCGGGCAGACCCCTCCACCTGCTGTCCGTCGGTCATGCCCGGCACGCGGTGCTCGTCGTGGCGGGGGCCCACGCCAACGAGCCGACGGGCGGGTCGACGCTGCTGTCCCTGGCCGAACGTGTGCTGTACCGGCGGGAGTTGCGCAGGGACACCTCCTGGCACTTTCTGTTGTGCGCGGACCCCGACGGGGCGAGCCTTCATGTGACACCCGCGCCCCGGACGCTCCTCGACTACCACCTGGGCTTCTTCCGCCCGGCCGGACCCGAGCAGCCGGAGTGGTCGCCCTCCGTCCTGCCGCCCGACCGGCTGCCGCCGGAGACGCGGGCGCTGACCCGGGTCATCGACGAGGTGCGGCCCTATCTCCAGGTGACGCTGCACGGGACCGATCTGGGCGGCAGCTGGGTGCAGTTGACCAAGGACATCCCGGGCCTCGCGGAACCGTTCGCCAAGTCGGCGGCGGAGCTGCGCATCCCGGTCGAGACGGCCGCCTCGGACGCCGCGGGCTGGCCCGCCTCCGGGCCCGGGGTGCATGTGATGCCGGCGCCGGGCTCGGACACGGCGTACCCGAGCATGCCGGACGACGCCCGGCACAGCACCTGGTACCACGCCCACCGGTACGGCGGTCTGACGGCCGTCGTGGAGGTGCCGATGTGGGCCAGCGACCTGGTGGACGACCCGGCGCCGCACCCCGCGCCCGCGGCGGCCATGCGACGCCTGGCCCAGCGGCTGGTGACGGACGCCGGCCAGGTGGAGGAGGTGCTCGGGCGGGCCCTGCCCCGGCTGCGGGGTCCCGACGGGCCGCTGCTGCGGGCCGCGAAGTGGGCGCTGGAACTGGTGCCGGGACTGGCGGCGGACTGGTCGCTGCCACCCCCCGTGGACACGACGATGGCGTACGTGGGCAGCGTGGACGCGTTCGGCCGGCGGATCCCGCTGCGGGCGGCGTCGATGCTGCTGCGCGTCCTCCAGGAGGCCGACGACCGCGAGGCACCCCACCTCGGACAGCTGGTCGCCGGCTGGAGCGACGCCTTCGCCGAACGCTTCCGGGCCCGCTGGGTGCCGCTGGAGAACCAGGTCGAGCACCAGGCCCGTACGGTGATGGCGGCCGCCCGCCACGCACGCGACGGCGCCGTCTGACTCAGCCCGACAGGTCGAACACCGCGCCCGTCTCGGCCCCCATCACGCAGGAGTTGGAGAACGCGTGCGTGTAGTCGACCCGGCGGCCGTCCCATGCGCCGTGCGCCGACGCCGTCACCGGCGCGTAGAGCATCGGGCACATGGCACCGGCGCGACTCCGGATGCGGCCGATGTCGCCCCCGGCGGCGGCGAGTTGCCGGCATGCCTGCGCGGCGTGGGCGTGGCCCCGGGGCGGATCGCAGAGCAGCAGGACGCCGGGGGCGTCGCCGACGCGGGCGTCGCCGCGGGTGACGGCGAGGCGGAGCCAGTTGCCGGGCAGGCCGTGCCCGGGTGCCCCATGGGCGGCGGGGGCCGCGCCCGCCAGGAGGAGCGCGAGCGGGACGAGCAGGCCGGCGCGGATCGCTCGAAGGGTTGTCGTCATTCCCGGTGCATCGGCACCGTGGCCTGCGCGGTCCAGCCGGAGTCACCCGAACGGGAACACGTGCCGGTGTGACGCCCGGCGAGTTCGAACGCGGCCAGCACGACCCGGGCCTGGTACTCGACCTGGCGCGCGACCGGGATCCAGCGCGCTCCGCAGCCGTCGCGGTACTCGGCGCACCACGCGTCGATCAGCCGGTCGAGCTCGGGCAGCACGCCGCACGGGTCCTGCCCGGAGGCGGTGACGAGCTGGTGCAGCAGCCCGGCCGTGCGCAGCGCGACCCTGCGCCCGGCCAGGCGCAGGGCGGTGAGCCGGGCGGTGTCGAGCGAGGGCAGGGCGCGCCCGCCGGCGTCGCGCACGTCGGGGTCCCAGGAGTCGGCGAGTCCGGGTCCGACCAGTAAATAGTCGTCGACGGGTGCGAGCAGACGGGTCGCCTCCGGCGAGCTGCCGAGGCCGGGCCGCACCTGGGCCAGGATGTCCTCCAGGACCGCCGTGTCGTGCCGCAGGGTGTGGCTGACGGAGCGCAGCACCGCGTCGGGATCGGCGGGGCGGGCCCGGTCCTCGACGGCGCCGACGCCCCACATGGGTGCCTCGACGATCGCGGTCACCGTGCCGTGCGGCTGGGGGTGGAACCAGGTGGAGTCGACCGCGGCCTCCGTGATGGCGGCGGCCAGGTCTCCCCGGCGCGGCGGCGGGACGCGGTAGACGGCGGGGCCGAGCGTCGGCCAGTACAGGGTGTCGTAGGGGCCGAGTTCGCGCGGGATGCCGAGGCGGGCCGCGCTGTGCGCGACCCGCTGGGAGAGACCGGGCAGATCGCGGGTCAGTTCGACGAAGGCGCCGCCGACGTCGACGCCGTGCAGGGAGCACTGGAGGAACGGCCGCAGCTCGTCCTGGAGGCCGAGCAGGACGCGGGTCTCGGGCAGGGCGGCGGCGTCCGGGCCCTCGGGCAGCCATTCCGGCTGTTCGAGGAAGCCGGGCCGGAAGAAGTGCCGGAAGTAGTGGCCGAGTGTGTAAGGGCCCTGGAGCCAGGCCTCGTTGCGGCGGGAGCCGTCGGGGTCGAGGCAGAGCAGCAGGTTCCAGGTGGCGTCCGCGCCCTCGGTGAGGCGGGGGTCGGCGAGGGCCCGTTCGGCCAGCCGCAGGACGGTCGCGCCGCCGACGGGTTCGTTGGCGTGCGGTCCGGCGACGACGAGAACCTGGCGGCTGCCGTGTCCGACGGACAGGAGCAGCATCGGTGTGCCCGCCCGGGAGGTGCCCACGCGGCGCAGCCGGGCGTCGTCGGGGCGCCGGGCGACGAGGGCGGCGGCGCGGACACCGAGTTCGTCCACGGTCGGGTAGCGGCGGAGTGGCGGCAGGGCACACCTCCACTCGAACGGTGCCGTCGTTCACCTGATGTGCACGGAGTACACACAGTCAGTCACGAGCCCCGGGGGTACGTCAACACCACGGGAGCGAAAGGATGTTGCGGGGGCGGGCGGGTGAACCCGGGTCCGGGCCCGCTCTCCGGGCGCGCCAGGGCTCCTCGGCACTCCCGTGCCGCGCCGCGGTTCAGGCCGAGGCGAGGCGGAACAGCATGCGGCCGAAGCCGATCTGGTCGCCGGCCTTCACGACGGACGCGCCGATGACGCGCCGCCCGTTGACGGTCGTGCCGTTGGTCGAGCCGAGGTCGCGCAGCACCCAGACACCGTCCTGGCGGCGCAGTTCGGCGTGCACGCGGGACACCGTCTCGTGGTTGAGACGCAGTCCGCTGGCCGGGTCGCGGCCGATGCGCAGCGGGTAGGCGTCCCTCGGGTCCGGCAGCTGGAGCTTGGGCAGCCGCTCGGATTGCCAGGCCCGGCGCAGCCGGACCGTGAAGCCGGACACGGCCTCCACGGTGCCGAACACCCGCTTCGACCAGCGCCGCGCGGCGGGCCCGTCGCCGGCGGGCAGGTCGGCGGTGAGCACGGCGAGTTCCTCGGAGCGGCGGGCGGACAGCACCAGCTCCATACGGCGGATGAACGTGTCGTGCGAAAGACGGCCGAGCGCGACACCGTCACGGAGGGACTTGAGCGCCCGGTCGCGCTCCGCGTCGGACAGCCGCGCGGGGTACGTGTGGAACTCGAAGGACGACGTCACGCTCGTGATTGTCGGCCAGTAACGACAGGGTGTCCAGAAGACCCGGAAACGGCTGGTGGGACCGCGTGCGGCCGTTCGCGCGACCAAAGGGCGACGAACACGCGGCAAAAGGGTGGATCCGAAAGCGAATTGATCTCCGGTGGAGGACCATGGACGGGCTGAGTCACTGCGAGCCGACAAGGGGGAAGCGTCCATGCGATTCGAGGTGTGGGCACCACGGGCCGAGCGGATGACGCTCCATTGCGCCGGTGTCACGCGCGCGTTGGACCGTGATCCCGGGCGTGACGGATGGTGGACGGGCGAGGCGGAGGCGGCGGAGGGGACCCGGTACGGGTTCGCGGTGGACGACGGGCCGGTCCTGCCCGATCCCCGCTCGCGCCGTCAGCCGGACGGCCCCGACGGACTGAGCGCCGTGGTCGACCCGGCGGGGTACGCGTGGCGCGCCGACTGGCCCGGACGCCCGCTGCCCGGCGCGGTCCTCTACGAACTGCACGTGGGGACGTACACCCCCGAGGGCACCCTGGACGCGGCGGCGGACCGGCTCGAACACCTCGCGGAACTGGGCGTCACACACGTCGAGTTGATGCCACTGTGCCCGTTCCCCGGCCGGCACGGCTGGGGCTACGAGGGTGTCTCCCTGTGGGCCGTGCACGAGCCGTACGGCGGTCCCGAGGCGCTGAGGCGCTTCGTCGACCGGGCGCACGAACTCGGCCTGGGAGTCGTCCTGGACGTCGTGCACAACCATCTCGGCCCGTCCGGCAACCACCTGCCCGCCTTCGGGCCCTACTTCACGGACACCCACCAGACACCCTGGGGCTCCGCGGTGAACCTCGACGCGCCCGGCTCGGACGAGGTGCGCGCGTATCTCGTGGGCAGTGCGCTGGCCTGGCTGCGCGACTACCGGCTCGACGGGCTGCGTCTCGACGCGGTGCACGCGCTGCGGGACACCCGGGCGGTGCATTTCCTGGAGGAGCTGTCGGCGGCCGTGGACGCGCTCGCCGGCGACCTGGGCCGGCCGCTCTTCCTGATCGCCGAATCGGATCTCAACGACCCGCGGCTCGTCACCTCCCGCGAGGAGGGCGGCCTCGGGCTGCACGCCCAGTGGAACGACGACTTCCATCACGCGCTGCACACCACGCTGACCGGCGAGGCCCAGGGCTACTACGCGGACTTCGCGCACCCCCCGCTCACCGCGCTGTGCAAGACGCTGACGTCGGGCTTCTTCCACAACGGCACCTATTCCAGCTTCCGCGGGCGCCGTCACGGCCGTCCGCTCGACCGCGCGCGGGTCTCGGCGCAGCGGCTGCTCGGCTACACCCAGACCCACGACCAGATCGGCAACCGCGCCCAGGGGGACCGGCTGTCGGCGTCCCTCTCCCCCGGGCTGCTGGCCTGCGCCGCCGCGCTGACGCTCACCGGGCCGTTCACGCCGATGCTCTTCATGGGCGAGGAGTGGGGCGCCACGACCCCGTGGCAGTTCTTCACCGACCACACCGATCCCGAGCTCGCCGAGGCCGTGCGGCGGGGCAGGCGGAGGGAGTTCGCGGCGCACGGCTGGGCCGAGGAGGACGTGCCGGACCCGCAGGACCCGGCGACCCGGGACCGCTCGTGTCTCGACTGGTCGGAACCCCAAAGGGCCCCGCACGCGCGCCTGCTGGCCTGGTACCGCGACCTGATCGCCCTGCGCCGGAGCCAGGCCGATTTGTCGGACCCCGACCTCGCGGCGGTCAGGGTCGCCCACGATCCGGGGGCCCGCTGGGTCGCCGTCCGGCGCGGGGACGTCCGGATCGCCGTGAACCTCGGCAAGGACCCGGCGGCGATTCCCCTCGGTATCCGCCGAGCGCGCGTCCTCGCGGCCTGGGACCCGGTCGAGGCACCGGGCACGGACGGGGTGCTGAACGTGCCGGGCGAGTCGTGCGTGGTGCTGACCCAGGCGTGAGGCCGTTTCGGACGGGCGCCCCTGACGCCGTTTCGCGCGGGCGCCCTGCGGCGTCCGGGGCGGGCGTCCCTACGGCGTCTCGTCCCGCGGGTCCCTACGGCGTCTCGTCCGGAGGGTCCCGCAGGTCCGTGACCCGCTCCAGCAGGATCGGCTCCCAGGCGCGCGCCAACTGGGCTTGTGCGAGCGCAAGTTGTCCGGCGTCGTCGCCGCGGAGGCGGTCGGCGAGCCGGATGACGGTGTCGCAGCGGGCGAGCCACAGGCCGCGCAGACAGGGGCGGGCGCCGTAACCGGCGAGGGTGGCGGCGCGTACGGCCGCGGGGGCGCCGACCGCGAGGGCCAGCCCCGCGATGTCCTCGGCCGGGTCCCCGGTCACCGCCCCGGACCAGTCGAGGACGCCCCGTACCCGGCCGTCGGGGCTGACCACGAGGTGTTCGCCGAGGAGTCCGTGGTGCACGAGGACCGGGGCGCCGGTCTGCGCGCCGAGCTGCACGGCGGCGGGCGCGGCGAGCTGGTCGAAGCGGGCGGGGTCGAACTCCTCCGCGGGAATCCGTTCGGCGGCCCGTACGGCGGCGGCCCGCAGGGCCTCCAGGGAGCGCTGCGGGGTCCGCGGCACCCCCAGCGTCTCGGCCTGCGGTACGGGGACCTCGCGCAGCCCGGTCAGCAGGTCGGCCAGGTCGGCCTCGCCGAGTGCCGAGACGGCCTGTTCCTCGCCCGGGACACCGGGCACCTTGGTGTCCAGGGTGTAGGTCAGTCCGCTCGCCCACTCGCCCTGCGCCACACTCATGGGAACGGTGCCCCCGACGAACGGGCGGACCAGATCGCGCAGCCGCAGTTCACGGCGTTGCCGCAGGGATGCCTCGCGGTCGAGGGCGAGCCGCAGCACATGGCGTCGGCCCACCCACCAGGTGTGTCCGCCCCGCTCGCGGACGGGCCGTACGTCCGGTCCCGGACCGGGCGCGGCGTCGTCGGAGAGCAGGGTGCGGACCAGCCGGCGGACGGTCTCGGGGGTCGGTACGGGGGCCGGTGTCGGTGTCGCGTTCATGGTCGCGCCCTTGTCGTCCGGGGGCGGATGCGAAGGGGTCGCCGCGCGGTGTGCGGGCTCATGTCAGTCGACGATCACCATCTCGCGGGACGTGTTGTTGAGCCGGCGTCCGCCGTCCTCGGTCACCGTGACGATGTCCTCGATACGGACCCCGAAACGGCCGGGCAGATAGATCCCCGGCTCCACGGAGAAGCACATGCCGGGGACCAGGGGCTGTTCCTCGCCCTCGACCATGTACGGCGGTTCGTGGGTGGTGACGCCGATGCCGTGCCCGGTGCGGTGGATGAAGTACTCGCCGTACCCGGCGGCCTCGATGACGGCGCGCGCGGCGCGGTCGATGTCCTGGCAGGCGGCCCCGGGACGCACGGCGCGGAAGCCCGCCTCCTGCGCCTCGCGCACGATGTCGTGGACCTTGCGCTCCTCGTCGTCCGGTTCGCCGACGTGGACCGTGCGGGAGGTGTCGGAGCCGTAGCCGTCCTTGAGTCCGCCGAAGTCCAGGACCACCATGTCGCCGGCCTCGATCACCCGCTCGTCGGCCTCGTGGTGCGGGTTGGCGCCGTTGGGGCCCGAGGCGACGATGGTGAAGTCCACCTGGGAGTGTCCGAACCGGCGCAGCAAATCGGCGAGGTCCTTGGAGACCTCCGACTCCCTGCGGTCCGCGAAGCGCACCTTGCGGATCTCCTCGAACGCCTCGTCCGCGGCGGCTCCGGCGGCCGCGAGCCGCTCCAGTTCGGCCTCGTCCTTGACGGCCCTGAGCATCGGCAGGGCCTCGGTCAGGGCCGCGTAGCGGGTGTCGGGGAGCCGCTTCTGGAGGCCGAGCAGGTGCAGGGCCCAGCCGTTGTCGCTGATGCCGAAGCGGCCCGCGCCGTCCAGGAGGGGCGCGGCGGCCGCGTAGGGGTCCGTGCCGTCGGTCCAGGCGTGCAGGGTCAGTGCGGGGGCGCCGGCCGACTTGGCCGCGTCGGGCGCCTCCAGGGTGGGCACGACGAGGGCCGGGTCGTGTCCCGTCCGCAGCACCAGCAGGGTGAGCCGCTCCGTCTCGACCGGGCGGTAGCCGGTCAGCCACACCAGGTCGGGCCCCGGCGCGACCAGGACGCCGTCGAGCCCGGCGTCGGCCGCGGCCTCGGCGGCGCGCCGCATACGGGCCTCGTAGTCGTCGGCGGTGAAGGGCGCGGGTGTGGCGTCGGTCATCCATGCCTCCGTGTGTGCGGAGTTCCCCAGGGGGCTACGGCAGCATCCTGCCCCTCCGGTGGGGTGTACGCGAGCCGGTCGTGCCCGCGCCCGGTCAGCCCTCCAGGGCGAGGCCGGCTCCCAGGAGCAGCAGGACGCCTCCGGGCCCCCTGGCGGTGAGGGCTGCTCCGGGTCTTCCGGGCGGGGGGCTCCGGATCTCCCGGGCGGCGAGGGCGGCTCCGGGTCTCAGGTCGCGGTGCCCGGGACGGCGGACAGCTGTCCGCGGCTGCCGTTCGCGTGGCGCACGCGCAGGGTGACCTCGACGCCCGGCGCCGCGTCCGCCACCGCGCGCGCCAGGCCGGCGGCCGAGGTGATCGCGGTCCCGTCGAGGGCGAGCAGGGTGTCGCCGCGCACCAGGCCCGCGCTGTAGCCGGGACCGGGGAGGTGCACCCCCACGATGAACGCACCCGCGCCGCCGGGGGCGTCGACCGCCTCGACCCCGAGGGTCCCCCGTACGGAGCGCCGCTCGGACTCCCGCTCGGACTCCCGCTCGGACTCCCCCGGCCGGACCGGGGTACCGCCGGACTCCGTCCTGACCCCACCGGCCCGCGGCACCCCGGAACCGCCCGGCTTCGGCGCTTCGGAGGCGGCGGAGGGCTGCCGTGGCTGCCCGGCCGCGCCGGTCTGCCGCTGAAGGTCCGCCAGCCTGCTCACGCCGATCACGGTCGCGCCCACCGCGCCGAGCCCCACACCGGACAGGACGAGGACCACTCCCGCGGACACCCCGGCCACCACGGTGATCAGACGCCTTCCACGACGCCGCGCCGCGTGCGGACGCCGGGCTCCGCCGGACGGACGGGTGCCGCCGGACGGACGGGTGCCGCCGCCCGGATCCCCGCCGGGCATCGGCTTGGGACGCAGCGCGGTCTGTTCCATGGGTCGCCTCCGGCAGATGTTCTACGGACCGCCTTCGGCTGATGCTCTACCCCGCGCTCCGGCCCGCGACGATCCCCGAACGAGTGAGACTGCCGCCCCCGTCTCCGTCTCCGACCCAGGAAGCGGCCGGGGCAGGGTCTCCGCGCTTCTGACGCTCTCCCGGCCGGAGCGGGAGGCGGGCCGGCCCCGTGAGGCCGCCCGGGCGCTGGCACGGCTGCGGGAGACGCTCACGGCAGGACCGGAGTCCGGCGGGACCGCGCGCTTCCCCACCGACACGCTGAAACACTGGCGCGGCACGAACCTCCGCGCGTTCATCGTCGACGAGCACCACGAGGTCGCCCGCGTGGCCGCCGCTGACCCGGGCCTCGCGGAGGAGGTCCGCGAGGTCACCGGGGCCGCGGCGGTCCTCCTGCCGGAGCTTTCCGAGGCGGCCCGCCGCGGCGTCAGGCGCTGACTCCCGCGCCCCCGGGTCCGTCAGACCGGGACGGGCTGCGCCCGAAGTGCCATCGGCGGCGCGGGAACCTGGTCCGGCACGAAGCCGTGGGCGCGCCGGGCCAGGTCCGCCGCGCCGTAACGGCGGCAGTCCTGGTGCCACTTCAGGATTCCGGCCAGCCAGTTCTCCAGCTCCGCCACATAGCCGCGCATGATCCCACGCGCCTCCTCCGAGAGCTTGAAGTCGTCGTACAGGAGGGGCAGTTCGTGGGCGGCGACGTGCTGGAACTGCTCCATGCGCCGGGTCATCAGGTCATGGACGACGCCGAGCGCGGCCGGGTAGTCGCAGCCGAAGAAGTTCTGCACGACGAGGATGCCGTTGTGGATCTCTCCCTCGTACTCGATCTCCTTCTGGTACGAGAAGACGTCGTTCAGGAGCATCGCGTAGTCCATGGCCGCGTTCTCCAGTGAACGGACGGGGCCGCTGCGGTAGACCTCCGGCGGGACCGTCCGGCCGTGTCCGAGGCGGCACAGGCTCATGGTGAGCTCGGAACCGAACGTCGCCCGGCGCATCTCCAGATAGTCGACCGGGTCCGGGACGCGGTTCTGCATCTGGTTGGACAGCTCCCACAGCCAGCTCTCCGTCATCACGTCCACCGCCGCGCGCAGGGTGCTCCGGGCGTCCGGGGTCATGTCCGCGGTGGTGCGCCGCCACAGGTCGATCAGTCCCCGCTCCATGCCGTTGACCGGGACGGGCACCTCCTCACCCTCGACGGGCATGCAGGCGGACAGGCGCGTCGTGGTCAGCCTGGCGGCGGCCAGGTCGCGGCGATTGCCGAAGAGCAGCGGGTAGTAGTCGTCGCCGTAGGTGCCCCAGGCCAGCCACTGCGAGCTGAGGTCGAGGGCCTCGGGTGTCGCGTCGGGGTGGATGCCCGCCGCGCAGAGCGGCAGGTCGTAGGCGATGAGTTTGTCCTCGTCCCAGACGCCCTCCTGGAGCATGCCCGTGGTGTGCATCCAGGTGACGAGGCGGTCCCGGGCTCCCGCGAGGTGCGGGCTGAGGGTGACCTCGAAGGGCATGTGGAAGTCGGGCAGGACGGAGGGTCCGACCTTCTGGAACGGGACGTGGGTGTACGCGCGCAGCCGCTCCGCCCCGGCCGCGGAGAGCAGCGCCCCGACGTCCGCCGCGGATGTCCCGAACCCGCCCATGCCGAAGGGCCGCGTCTCCTCGACGGCGCCCTTGTTCATGTAGCGGCTGGAGCGCATGTGCCATTCGTGTCCGCCGGACTGCCAGTCCTGGAGGCCCTGCGCGTACGCGGCGACGGCGCCGGTCTCCGCCGCGGTGAGCCCCTTCTCCGCGACCAGTGCGGGCACCTCGGTGAGCGCGGTGTGCTCGAACTGGTGGAGCCGTGAGGTGAGTACGTCGTTGACGGTCTCGGCGGCCTGCTGTGTCGTGCAGCCGAAGAACGTCTCCAGGACGAGGACGCCGTTGCTGAGCTCGCCCTCGTCCTCGACCTCCCGCTGGTAGGAGAAGAGGTCGTTGCGCAGGTGGACTCCGTCGGAGAACGTCTCCATGAGGACGCGCAGCGGCCTCGACTCCGCGACGGACGGGGGCACTTCGGAGGTCGCGTACTCGACGAGCCCCGCCGACCAGGGGGCTCCGCCCACCTTGCGGCGCATCTCGATGTACTCGACGGGGTTGGCGATCCGTCCCTCGTCGATGTTGGACAGCTCCCACATCGACTCGTTGAGCAGATGCTCGGTGGACACGGCGAACCGCCGGCGCCATGCCGTGGACATCGAGGGCACCGTGCGGGCCCACAGGTCGGCGAGTCCCGCCTCGACGGGGTTCTCCGGCTCGGGGACGGGGGCCGACAGGTCGAGCGGCATGAAGAGGGGCAGGCGGTCCAGGTAGGCCCTGCCGCCGTCACGGTCCTGGGTGCGCTTGAAGGTCTCCAGGAAGTGGTCGTCGAAGAAGAACACCCACACGTACCAGTCGGTGATGAGGGAGAGGGCCGGTCCGTCGCAGTCGGGGTGGGTGTAGGCGCACAACAGGCCGTAGTCGTGGGCGTCGAGGTCGGACTGCTCCCAGATGCCCGAGCCTTCGAGCATGCCCATGTCGCGGGCCCACTCGACCGAGTGCGCCCGCGCCTCGTCCAGGTGCGGGTTCAGCCGGGCGGTGTACGGCATGTAGAAGTGGGGGAGTTCGAACGGCTGCGTCATGGCCGGGCCCTACCCAGGGCCCCGCGCGCACATCCGCAGGCCAGGACATGATCACACCATCGCGTGAACCGCGCCGAAAGCCGCACACGACGGCCTCTCCATCAGGTCGGGCCCACCCCACCGCCTCGCCCTTTCCGTCCCTGCCGCCTCAGGTGACGCCGCTTCAGGTGACTCGACGGGCTCCGGGAGCCGGGCGCGTGGTCATCCGCGTCTCGCCTGGATCAGCGCGTGGGTTCCGCCGGTGCGCCAGCGGTCGTCCTCGGCGGCGTCGAGGGCCGCCTCGACGGCGGGGGTGAGCCCGACGACGACATCGGACTTGAGGGTGCGCAGCGCGGCCACCGCACCGGGGAAACGGGCGGTGGCGGTGGCGAACGGGGTGGTCGCGGGGTAGAGCCGGTCACCGATGAGCCGACGGTAGTTCAGGTCGCCCTTCAGAAGGGTCACGTCGGCCGCGGCGAACTCCCGCCGGAGGTCGTCGGGCAGATCGGCGTACGGCAGCGGGCCGCAGGCGAAGGGATGGGTCCGGAGGGTGAGCCGGCCCTCGGACAGGGCCGCCCAGAGACGCTTCCCGGCCTCGCCGGCCGCTCCCTTCGCGGCGGTGAGCCGGCGCAGGGCGTCCAGCACGTCCGCCGTCGTGGCGTCGGAGACGTAGTACGGGTACGGCTTCACATGCAGGGCGGCGCGCCCGATCCGGCCGTGCCGGAGCAGGTGGTCGACGAGGAGGAGGTCGGGGATGAGTTCCCGGCCCGCGTTGTCCGCGACGAGACAGAGGGTGCCGCCGTCGAACAGGGACCGCAGCACGTCCGCGTCGTTCGCCACGAGCTGGGACTCGGCCGCCGTCCCGGCCCCGGCGCCGGCCAGGCTGAACCCGAGGTCGGCGCGGTTGCCCCACAGCGAGCCGTGCAGCAGTGCCTCCTCCTGCTCCCCGGCCGGCCGCCGCGCGAGGTCGTCCAGCGCGGCGAGTTCCTCGTCGGCCTCCGGGGTGTCGAGCTCGGCGAGCTTGAAGGGGCGGAAGGGGTCGATGCCCTGCCAGGGGCCGGGCGCGAAGTAGCCGACGGCTTCGAGGAGCCTGCGGTAGAAGTAGCTCTCGGACCACAGGAACGGCAGGTCGAACCAGGACCGGCCGTAGTACTCCCGGCCACCCCAGGCATCCCACTGGCCGCGGTCCGCCGCCGACGCCATGAGCGGTTCGACGACCCCCTCGGCGCAGCTCCTGAGCAGGTCGTCGAGCGATTGGCGCTGTTCGGGACCGTACGGGAAGGCGTCCCGCACCTTCCGGATGAGCGCCGGATGCCGCTGGGCCAGCACGCTCCAGGGGAACGAGCCCCGCACCGAGCTCACGACCACCGGGGCGTCGTCGGGATCGGCGGCCGAGGGGGCGGGGGCGTCGGGATCGCGCATGCGGCTCACCGTACCGGCAGAACAGAAGGGGCCGTCCGACGCGGTGCGCGCCGAGCGGCCCCTCCCCCCGTAGAGCCCAGCGGTCGACTTCGAACTGTCGGCCGTTGTGGGTGCCGCGCGGTCGTTTCCTTGATCCGGGGTGCGGCGCCCCCGGCGGTCGCGCTGAACGATAGGCAGGGTGCGGAGAGGAGGGATAGCGGGAAAACCCTCGATCCAGGGGGTGTTCGGCCCTCGTCCGTCCCCGGTGCGGCGAGGTGGTCCCGATTCGCGCGGATTGCGGATCCGGCTGAACACTCCGCGCTCCGGATCCGTATCCCCCCGTGCCCCGTGCGAGGAGTGCGTCCCGGCCGCGCGCGGTGGCGCGCCGCTTCGCCCACGCACCGAGGAGACGTTCCGGATGACCGCCTACCGCACCGCCACCGCGGCCGCTGTCGCCCTGGCGGCTCCGCTGCTGCTCACGACGTGGGCGGCGGGGACCGCGTCGGCGCACGGCGCGCCGACGTCCCCGGTCAGCCGGGTGTACGCGTGCTCGCCCGAGGGCGGCAGCCAGAACCGGACGGCGGCCTGCCGGGCGGCGATCGCCGCGAACGGCTCGCCCTTCACGGCGTGGGACAACCTGCGGGTGGGCGGGGTGGGCGGCCGGGACCGCTCGGTGATCCCGGACGGAAAGCTGTGCAGCGGCGGTCTGCCCGCCTACAAGGGCCTCGACCTGGCCCGCTCCGACTTCCCGGCCACGCGTCTGACGCCCGGCGCGGCCATGACCATGAAGTACAGCTCGACGATCGCGCACACGGGGACGTTCAAGCTCTATCTGACCAAGCAGGGCTACAGCCCGACGCGGTCGCTGAAGTGGTCCGACCTGCCGGAAAAGCCGTTCGCCACGGTCACCGATCCCGCCCTGGTCGGCGGCGCCTACCGGATCAACGCGACGCTGCCGTCCGACCGCACCGGCCGCCAGATGCTGTTCACGATCTGGCAGAACTCCAGTACGACGGACACCTATTACTCGTGCTCGGACGTGGTGTTCTCCGGCGGGAGCGGGACGTCGAAGCCGGCCCGAACCGCCGGGACCTCGGGGACCGCCGGGAGTGGTTCCACCGGCAAGAGCGCCAAGGAGTCCCCCAAGGCGACCCGGCCGGCCTCCACCGCACCCAGCCCCACGGCCCCGTCGCCGTCCGCCGACTCGCCTTCTCCTGAGGCCGGTTCGGCGGCCGCGCAGGCGGGCACCGATCGTCTGGCGCCCGCCGCCGAGAGCACCACGGGCGGCGGCCCCGCGCTCCCCCTGGTCGCCGGAGGAGCCGGTGCGGCCCTGCTGCTCACTGCCGGCGTCGCGGTCGTGCTGCGACGCCGACAGTGAACCGGGCTCCCGCGGGGGCTAGTTGACGAACACCGCCGGGCTGTCCGCCTGGCTGGTGTCGGTCACGGGGGCGTACTTCGCGGTGAAGAAGCCGTTCGCGAAGCACAGCGACGAGCCGGAGAACTTGGTGAACTGCTGGCTGGTGAAGCTGAGGCTGTTGTCGGAGTTGTCCGTCGTTCCGGTGAGGCTCGCCGCCCGGTAGACGCAGGTCAGCGTGCCCAGCAGGGAGCGCAGCTTGACCGTGGTCTGGATGGTGGAGCCGGCGGCCGGGGTGACCGTGACGCTTCCGTCGGAGCCCACCGCGGTGCTGTAGGGCAGGTTGTCGACCGTGATGCTGGTGACGCCGAGGACGCCGACGACGTTGCTGCTGCACGAACTGGCGCCGAAGGTGTGGCCGGTGAGGGTTTCGGTGGCCGTGCCGGGGGACGCCGGGTTGTCGGCGGCGGTCGCGGTGAAGGTCGACGCGGAACAGGAGACGCCGCTCGTTCCGGTGCTGCTGGAGTAGAGCGTGGCGTTGGTGCCGCTCGCCAGCGAGGCGGTGAGGACGTCGCCGACGGCGACGGGGGTTCCTCCGGCGCTGCCGGTGGTGAGCACCGCGATGTCGTCCGCGGAGGCGGGGACGACGGCGGACGCCGAGAGGGCCGCGACGGCGCCGGCGAGGGCGAGCAGGGATCGAGTACGCATGGGGGGGGTGCCTCTTCTCCGATGGGGGTGTGGGTGCCTGACCGCGCCGGGGCGCGGGGGTGCGGGTCGAGAAGGTGGCGCGGGTGTGCGGGGTCGAACGGGCCGCGCGCGACGACGGGCCGGAATACCGGGGCCCGCCCGCGGGAGTGGTGCGGTGATGGACCGCCGCCGGTCCGTGACGCCTTCTCCGTGCGTCACGGGCCGGCGGCGACAGCCGGGCGACCGGTACGGCCCTCGGGGGAAGGTGACCGCGCCGGTGCCACGGATTCGGGGATCGGCCGAGGGGCATGCCTTGTTCGGCGTACGCGTCAGGGCCGCTCCGGAACACGCCATGACCGCCCCGCAGAGCGGGGTCCGGGAGGTGACGGGCGCGTCGGCGGACGGATCCGGCGCCACGGATCCGGGAAACAGGGAGAGTTGTAGACCTGATGAAGGGTCAACGTCAAGGCATTGAAAGGAAGTTGGAGGTCAGCGCGGCTCTCCGGCCGACGCGTGTTCACAGGTGAGGCACAACGGGCACGGGTTTCCCACACGTGCCTTGACCGTGCGTGTAACCCCCGGTAACTTCCTCGAAGGCTACTGCCGCGTAACGAGAAAGCCCTTGCAACCGCCGGGAGGCGCGAGGAGGCGTACGCGGCAGCCGCTGTCCGCGCCAGGACAACGCGCCACTGAGCCCAACCCGCATCGATACCAGCATCGAACGTGCCCAGGGAGCAGACATGGCTTCGTCCTCGGACGCCACGGCGTCCAACGGTTCCACGCCCGAGACCCCGGAAAGCGGTTCAGCCGCCGGACAGGACCGACGCGGGCGGGTCCGGCTGCGCCGCGCCGCCGTGATGGCGATACCCGCCACCGCGGTCGCCGCGGGGCTGATGATCGCGACGGCGCAGGGTGCCCTCGGTGTCCAGTTCGCCATCTCCGGCATGCCGTTCACGGTCACCGCGACCGAGCTGAACGGTACCGGCTTCGAGCAGTTCGGCGGCCTCGACAACATGGCCGAGGACAGCCCGAACGCCGGCGACACGGGCGGCCAGGTCCTCATCGTCACCTCGGCGATCAAGAACGCGACCCTGGACCACCTGTGCCAGAGCGTCGACCTGGGGGGCACGAACCTGCTCATCACGGCCGGCAGCGGGGCGGACAAGGTCCAGGCGACCAACCTGACCACCGACTCCACGGAACTGTCCGGCAACGCCTCCTTCAACAACATCGAGATCGGCAACGACGCCAGCACGCTCGACAAGGCCGGGGTCCAGGGCCCCAAGGGCGTGTTCAGCCAGCAGGCCGACACCGTGCGCATCGCGAACCTGCGCCAGACCAACTACGCGACGACGGCGGCGGTGTTCAAGCTCCCGGGCCTCAAGCTCCGCTTCAGCGACCAAGGCTGCTGATGAGCACCGAAGCGCGGACGGACGACTCCCGGGACCTGAGGGGCTCCTTCCGGCGGTGGCGCGCGAACCGCCCCTTCTGGGGCGGGCTGCTGCTCACCCTGGCGGGGGCGGAGATCCTGCTCACCGAGAAGGCGTCGCTGAAGGTCGTCCTGCACATCGGGATGCAGGGCCTCGCGGGCTACCTGCTGCCCACCGTGATGCTGCTGTGCGGCCTGCTGATCCTCTTCAACCCGGCCCAGCGCCTGTTCTACTCCCTGCTGGGCATCCTGATGTCGCTCGGCACCTGGGTCACCTCCAACCTCGGCGGCTTCTTCATCGGCCTGCTCCTCGGGGCCGTCGGAAGCTGCCTCGCCTTCGGCTGGCTCCCCGACCAGAAGCCGCGCAGGCGGCTGCTGCGCCGCGAGCACGCCTGAGGCGGGCGGCCCGGCGGGATCCGGACCCCCACTGGCTTGCCCGCACGCACGGGGAAGACGTAATTGCCTGTACGCGCAGGGAAGTTGACACCGTACGCATCCGGCACCGGCGTATACGGACGGCCCCGCGCCGTCGCGTAGCGTGACGCACCGTATGCGCATCGGGGTTCGACTGCCTGGAGGTTCCTGATGGGAAATCCACGTCCTTTGGTGATCGACGTGACCGGAGGCGACATCCACGAGGAGGCCGCCCGGATCCGCGAGAGCGGGCCACTGGCCAGGGTGGAGCTTCCCGGGGGCGTCGAGGCCTGGGCGGTGAGCGGTCCCGAACTCCTGAAGCGGCTGCTCACCGATCCCCGGGTGTCCAAGGACGCGCGGCGGCACTGGCCCCTGCTGGCGAACGGCACGATCACGCCCGAGTGGCCGCTGTTCGCCTGGGTGGCCGTGCAGAACATGTTCACCGCGTACGGCGGTGACCACCGGCGCCTGCGCACGCTGGTCTCCAAGGCGTTCACCGCCCGCCGGACGGCCGCGCTCCAGCCGCGCGTCGAGGAGATCACCCGGCAGCTTCTGGACCGCGTGGCGCAGGCCGGACACGGCTCCCGGGTCGTCGACCTGCGCGAGGAGTTCTGCTATCCGCTGCCGATCCAGGTGATCAGCGAACTGTTCGGACTGCCCGAGGAGCGGGGCCCCGAGCTGCGCGAGCTGGTGGACCGCATGTTCGACACCTCCGCCGACCCGGGCGAGATGACGGCCGCCTACGGCCGGTTGTTCGTCGTCCTGGGCGAACTCGTCGCCGCCAAACGGGAGTCACCCGGCGACGACCTGACCTCAGGGCTCATCGCGGCCCGCGACGACGAGCACGGCGGTGCGCTCAGCGAACAGGAACTGCTGGACACCCTGATCCTCATGGTCAGCGCCGGTCACGAGACGACGGTCAACCTCATCGACAACGCCGTGCACGCCCTGCTCACCCGTCCCGAGCAGCTCGCGCACGTCCGGGAGGGCCGCGCCGACTGGGACGACGTGGTCGAGGAGACCCTGCGGGCGGACGCGCCGGTCGCGAGTCTGCCGCTGCGGTACGCCGTCGAGGACATCCCCCTGTCCGAACTCGGCGGCCCCGAGGGGACCGTGATCGCCGGGGGCGAGGCGATCCTCGCGGCCTACGCCGCCGCCGGACGTGATCCCGAGCGCCACGGCAAGGACGCCGATCAGTTCGACGTCACCCGCGCCGACAAGGAGCACCTCGCCTTCGGCCACGGTGTGCACCGCTGCCTGGGAGCGCCGCTGGGCCGCCTGGAGGCCCGGATCGCCCTTCCGGCCCTGTTCGGCCGCTTCCCGGACCTCCGGCTCGCCGTCCCGGAGGAGGAGCTGAGGCCGGTCGGCTCCTTCATCTCCAACGGCCACCGCTCACTGCCGGTCCGTCTTTCCTAGGGCGCTTTCCCAGGTCGGTTTCCTGGGTTCCGAGTTCCTGGGGTCGGGTTCCCTCCCGGGGTCGGGTTCCTGGGGTCAGGCCCCAGGGTCCTGCACCTGATGTCCGGCCTCACCGGGACCGGGTCATTCCCCGCGCCACCAGGCCGCCGCCCGCACCCAGGCGCTCCGCGGGCGGCCGGCCTCCGGGGTCCAGGGCTCGAACGCGGGCGGCGGGAAGGGTTCGGTCGACGACCGCTCCGGGCCGTCGACGCGTCCGCCCCCGGGCCGTCCGTATTCGGGCCGTCCGTCCCCGGGCGGTCCGTACTCGGGCCGCCGGTACTCGGAGCGTTCGACGGCCGGGGCGGGCGGGAAGCTCACCGGCAGGGCGGCGAGCGCGCGGTGGAACGGGCCCGGACGCCATCGGAGCTCCTCCACGGGAACCGTCAGCTCGATGTCGGGGATCCGGTCCAGGAGTTTCTCCACCGCGACGGACGCGATCAGTCGCGCCGGCCCCTGCGCGGGACACGTGTGCGGACCGGCGCTCCACGCCAAGTGCGCCCGGTTGCCGGTGCGCTGACGGCTCATCAGCGCAGGGTCGGTGTTCGCGGCCGCGAGGCTCACCACCAGCGGATCGCCCGCGCGCAGGGGCGTGCCCTCGTACACGACGTCGTACCGCGGATAGTGCACGGCGTAGTTCGCGATCGGCGGGTCGGTCCAGAGCACCTCGTCGAGGGCGTCCTCCACCGGCAGGCTCCCGCCGGACAGGTCGCCCGCGAAACGGTCGTCGGACAGCAGCAGGCGCAGGCCGTTCGCGATCAGGTTCTGCTGCGGTTCGGTGCCTGCCCCCATCAGCACGGCGAGGGTGTGGATCAGCTCCTCGTCGGTCAGCGCGGCCGGGTGTTCCATCAGCCAGGAGGTCAGATCAGGGGCCGGTCGGCGCCGCTTGAGCGCGACCAGGTCGAGCAGAGTGGCGATGAGCAGTTCGTACGCCTGCTCGGCGTCCACCCCGTCGAACATCCCGGACATGCCCTCGACGAGCCGGACGCCGTGCCCGGTGGGGCAGCCGAAGAGATGGTTGAAGACGAGCAGGGGCAGGACCTGTGCGTACTCGCCGAGCAGATCCGCCGTGCCGAGCGGCGCGAACCGGTCGATGAGGGTGTCGGCGCTGCGTTCGGCATAGCCGCGCAGCGCCCCGGACTCGACGCGGGCGAGGGTGTCGGTGATGGCGCCCCGCAGCCGGGCGTGCTCCTCGCCGTCGGTGAACAGGGCGCTGGGCCGGTACGTCATCATCGGGAGGACCGGGCTGTCCGCCGGGACGGTGCCGTCGGCGAGGTCCTTCCAGTGCCGCGGGTCCTTGGCGAAGGTCTCCGGGCTGCGCAGGACGTGCAGCGCGGCGTCGTACCCGGTGACAAGGGTGGCCCGGACGCCGGGGGCGAGTTCGACGGGCGCGGTCGGTCCCGACTCCCGCAGCAGTCGGTAGACCGCCGTCGGATCGGCCGCGAACTCCGGCCCGTACAGGGACTGACGGGCCGGGCAGCCGGGGGGAGGTACGGCGTTCACGCGTTCTCCAGTTCGCCGGTGCGGGCCAGCAGATGAGTGACGAGGGCGATCAGGGTCTCGGTGGCGGAGACCCGGTCGCGGGCGTCGCAGCGCAGCAGCGGGGTGGAGGGCAACAGGTCGAGGGCCTCGCGCACCTCGTCGAGACCGTACGCGGGCCTGTTGTCGAAGTCGTTCAGGGCCACGGCGTAAGGGAGCCCCAACTCCTCCAGCAGGCCCATGACTTCGAAGGACCGGTCCAGGTGGCGGGTGTCGGCGAGAACGAGCGCTCCGAGCGCTCCGCGCGTCAGGTCCCGCCAGAGTCCGGTGAAGCGCCGCTGTCCCGGGGCGCCGAACAGGTAGAGAACCAGGGTGTCGTTGAGGGTGACGCGGCCGAAGTCGAGGGCGACCGTGGTGGTGGTCTTGTCCCGTGATCCCGTCAAGTCGTCTACGAGAGAACCTGCTTGGGTCATGACCTCCTCGGTGCGCAGCGGGCGTATTTCGGAGAGCGCGCCGACGAACGTGGTCTTGCCGACCGCGAAGTGGCCCACGACCAGCAGCTTCACGGCGGTCCGCACGCCCTCGGGCAGATACGCGGTCTCAGAGGCGGGAGCGCAGTCCATCGAGCACCTCCTTGAGGATGCGGGTGTCGGACGGCGGCCCGGCGGAGGGGATCGGCGCGCGGGTGACGAGGTGACCGCTGTCCATCAGGTCGGCGACCAGCACTTTGGTGACACTGACGGGCAGCTCCAGATGGCCCGCCACCTCGGCCAGCGACAGGGCCCCGGGCCGGCACAGCTCCATCAGCCGCCGCGCCTCGGGGCTCAGCCCGGTGAGCGGCGGGCCGGCGGCGGCGATCAGCAGCGTGACGAGGTCGAGGGTGTTGCGTGAGGGCTGCGAGCGGCCGCCGGTGACGACGTACGACCGCACCAGCCGTTCCCCGGGACGACGTCCGGGCGGTGTCATGCCGGGCTGCCGGTGTCCCTGCGGGCGGGGCTGGTCAGCTCCTTGCCGAGCCGGTCGACCATCTTGTGCATGCGGTAGCTGACCGCCTCCATGTCGACGTTCTCGGTCGTGGACACCGCGAGGTGGGTGCCCTCGCCCGCGGCTACGAGGAAGACGTATCCGTGCGCGAACTCGATCAGGGTCTGCCGCCAGGGCGTTTCCGGGCTGCCGCAGAACTCGGCGGTGCTGCGGCTGATCGACTGCACGCCGGACAGGCCGGCGGCCAGCCGCTCGGCGTCGTCCCGGCCGATGTCCGCGGAGTGGGCGCGGAGCATGCCGTCGGTGGACAGCAGGATCGCGTGCCGGGCTTCCGGCACCTTCAGGACCTCGTCGAGCATCCACCCCAGCTCGTTGGTCATGGACGCGGTCATCCCTGTGTGCTCCCTTCGATCGAGCGCGGTGTTCCGTACGGGGTCGTCTCGGGGGTCTCGGGGGTCTCGGGGGCGTGCGGCGGTTGCGGGACGGCCGGGGTGCCGGTGGTGTCCTGCTCCGCGCGGCCGAAGCGGGTGCCGCGGGCGAACGCCCCCATGCGCCGGGCGTTCTCCTCGGCCGACCGTGCGCTGACGTCCTCGGCGGGCACGGTGGGCGCGGGGGGCACGGTGGCGGACTGTCCCGCGAGGCCCGGCGGCCCCGGGACCCGGCGCCGCCGTTTCGGCAGGCCACCGGCCGTCGTCGTCTCGACGGGCTCGGCCGCCCGCCGGGTGGGAAGCACCGGCGGCGCGCCCGTCGGCCTTCCGGCCGTCGGTGAGGACCCGGCCCACGGGGGCACCGCCACGGCCGGGGCCGGATGCGTGAGCAGCGTCGTGGGCAGGAAGACCACCGCTCGCACCCCGCCGTACGGGGACCGGGTGTCCACCGAGACGCTGAATCCGTACCGTGCGGCGAGTACGCCGATGACGGCGAAGCCGAACTGCGGAGGGTCGTCGAGCCGGGTCACGTCCACCAGGTCGCGGCCGCTCAGCAGCCCGGCCGCGCGCTCGACCGCCCCGCCGTCCATGCCGACACCGGCGTCGTCGACGACCACGCAGGCGCCGTTGTGCGCCGACTGGACGGTGACCTCGACGGTGGTGTCGGGCTGTGAGTGGCGTGCCGCGTTGTCCAGCAGTTCGGCGACGGCGAGGACGACCGGTTCGACGGCGCGGCTCTCGACGGCGACGTCGACCTGTCCGTTGACGCGGACGCGCCGGTAGTCACGGACGCGGGAGGTCGCGCCCCGCACCACCTCGATCAGCTCGGAGGTACCGCGCTGCCGTCCGGGCCAGGAGCCGCACAGGACGGCGATGGCCTGGGCGCGACGGCCGAACTGGGCGTTGGTGTGGTCGATCTCGAGCAGGTCGCGCAGGACGTCGGGGTGATCGTGCCGGTCCTGCATCTCGGCGATGGACACCTGCTGCTCGTTGGCGAGGGCCTGGATCGAGCGCATCGACGCCTTGAGCGCGGACTTCGCGGACCGGTCGGCCCGCGCCTGTGCGTGTCCCACCGCCTCCGAGAAGCGTTCGAGGACGCCGTCGAGGTGCTTCGCGAAGTCCGTGCCGGCCAGGCGGGCGTCGAGCAGAGCGGTGGGCGGGGCGCCCGGGGTGACGTGCTGGTGCGGGGTGTCCTCCAGCGTGGGCAGGCGGATCTCGGCCAGGTGGCGCAGCTCCTCGTCGCGGGCGCGCAGGTCCTCCGTGAGATCGTCGGTCCGGCGGCGCTGCCGCGAGCTGATCCCGCGCTGGCGCAGCAGCAGCACGGTGACGGCGAGGAGTCCGGCCGCCAGGCACCAGGACGCGGCCTCCGGTATCCGTTCGGTCATGGTCCTCAAGTCCTCTTATGCGGAAACGCATTGCTGGGGCACGAGCTGGAACAGTGAGGGGTGGGGCGCGAGTTGACGGGGCGCATGACGGTAGCCGCGTGTCGGCGTTCACGCTTTCTCCTGCGCGCAGGGAAGTTGCCGCCATGCGCACCGGCTGTGTGCACTAGGCTGACACCGCGTAACTGCCCTCACCCGCACGGGAGTCGATGGTGGCCTTGCCCTCGGGGAACTACCTGGTGGAAACCCGGTCGACGGGTGCGGTGGAATCGTCGGAGCGGACCGACTTCTGGAGCGAGCACATCGGGTCGTACCAGTCCCGGATGGGCTACCGGTACAGCCGCACCGACGACTTCCGCGGCGAGACGGTCCGTCAGCGCACCGAGGCGTATCAGCTCGTCAGGTTCCGGTCGGACGAGATCGAGTACAGCAGGACCGCGGGGCAGATCCGTGAGGATCCCGACGGGGACTACCGGTTACTGCTGCCGCTGACCGGGCAGATCGTCCTGCGCCAGGACGGTCACGAGGCACGGCTGACGCCGGGGACGGGCACCATCGTGTCGTTCGGGTCGCCGTTCCAGTGTGTCCAGGACGCCGCCACGCAGGCGTTCGTCCTCACGATCCCGGCCCGCGAGCTGGACGGCCCGCTGAGCCGCAAGTCGCCGCTGGCCACCGGCCTCGACCTGAGCAGGGGCCTCGGCCGTGTCGTCCGCTCGATGCTCGACGGTCTGTACGCCGAGCGCGACGATCTCACCGAGGCCCAGTTCAACGCCGTGTCCGACCGGGTGGTGGAACTCCTGTGCATGCTCACCACCGGTGACGACCGCCCCGACGGCGCCCGTCACCTGTCCGACGTGGAGACGGTGGTGCGCCGCCACGTCCGCGAGAACGCCGCCGACCCCGCCCTCACCGGTACGTCCATGGCCCGCGCGCTCGGCTGGTCGCTGCGCCAGATCCAGCTCGCCCTTCAGCACGCGGGCACCACCCCCCGCGACCTGATCCGCGAGGAGCGGCTGCGGCTGGTCCGCGAACGGCTCCGGTGCGGCGACTGCGAGCGTCTCACGATCACCGATCTGGCCTACGCCTCGGGATTCTCGTCGGCGAGCGCGCTGAGCACCGCCTTCCGGCAGCGCTTCGGGGTGAGCCCGCGCGAGATGCGCAACGGTGTCCGCGGGACGTGACCGCGCACCCCGGCCCCTCCTCCGTACGCCCCCTCGTATGCGCCCGCCCGTCCCCCCTTCCGCCTCCGCCCTCGACCGCCCGCCGTCGGCTGTCCCGTGGGCATCGGGACGGCACCACGGCCGGCACCTCATCGGCGCGCGCCGCGACCGATCACCGCCTGGGACAATCGGTACCGGACGGGATCTCGGTCGGAGACGGGCTGCTGCCCCGGGAGTGGAGATGGATCTGCGGCAGATGGAGGTCGTGGTCGCGGTGGCCGAGGAGGGCGGTTTCACCGCCGCGGCCCAGCGGCTGCACGTGGTGCAGTCCGCCGTGTCGAGCGCCGTCCTCGCGCTGGAACGGGAGCTGGGCACCCCTCTGTTCGACCGCACCACGCACCGGGTGGTCCTGACCCCGGCGGGCGAGGCCTTCGTCCCGGCGGCGCGCGCCGCTCTGCGGGCGGCGGAACAGGCGCGGGCGACCGTCGACCTGGTCCGGGGGCAGCTGCGGGGACGGGTCACCATCGGCACGGCGCAGGGTGTCTGGGCCGACCTGCACCGGCCGCTGGCCGCGCTGCGGGCCGAGCATCCGGGCGTGGTGGTGCGGTTGCGGCAGGGGTCCATGACCGACATCCGGCACGGGCTGCGCGAGGGCAGCGTCGACCTGGCCGTGGTCGCGCTCGACCGGCAGCGGCAGCGCGGCCTGGTGACCCGGCTGCTGTCGTACGAGGAGATGGTGCTGGTGTCCGCCCCGTCACGCCCGCTCGCCGGAGCCGGCCCGGACGGCACCGTCACCCTCGCCGAGGCGGCCCGGCTGCCACTGGTGGACTTCGCGCCGGGCTCGGCGATCCGCCTCTGCGTGGACCGGGCGTTCCGTGCCGCCGGTGTGGAACGGGAGGCGGTCTTCGAGGTCGACGACATCGTGGCCGCGGCCGAACTCGTCCGCGGCGACCTGGGCGTCTGTGTCATGCCCGCCTCGATCGCGGGACGGTTCCCGGGCCTGGGCACCCACGCGTTCGCCCGGCACGCCCCGCACTGGAAGATCATGATGGTGCACCCCCGTGGCGATCCCCCTCCCGCGGTCCGCGCGCTCCTGCGCCACCTGACCTGAGGACGGGCCCGGCCGCGCGTGAGCCGCCGGCCCGTTCAGGTGGATGCCGCGGGACGGGTGGGCGGCTGGGGGGTCAGCCGGTCCAGGCCCCTGCGGTCGTAGTAGCGGGTCATCGCGAAGCCGAAGACGAGGGCGAGCACGGCGCCGACGGTGATCATGAGCCAGGCGCGGCCGAGCCCGGCGTCGGCCCGCGCGTCGAAGAAGAGGATGGCGCGCACCCCGTCGCTGAGCTGGCGCATGGGTTCGAAGACGGACAGGAACCGGTAGAAGCCGGGAACCGCCTGGAGCGGGACGGTGGCGCCCGAGGACGGCAGGCCCAGCACGATGAACACGAACATGGACACGAGCTGCCCGATCCCGCCGAACGCCGCGTTGATCGCCTGGACGCCCAGTCCGACGGCGAGGCTCGCGCAGTAGGAGTAGATCCACAGCAACGGCAGGTGGGTGGCGTCCATGCCCAGGATCGCGACGGTGGCCAGCATGACCAGGGAGACCGTGAGCACGGTGATCCCGGCGGTCATGGCCATCTTCAGGAGCAGGGTCTGGGTGCGGCTGATCGGCACGGTCGGACGGCGGGTGTGCCAGGGGCCGATCTCGTTGTCGGCGTAGCCGAGGGCCGTGTCGACGCCGGTGCTGATGAGGTTGCCGCCGAGGAAGCCGGCCAGCACCAGGAGCAGGGTGTAGTAGAACGCGCTCAGCCCGAGGCCGCTGTGCGTGCCGATGGGGTGCCCGATGCGGGTGACGACCTGGACGGGGTCGGCGAGGAGCAGCCGTGTCGTGGCGTCCGCCTGCGCGGTCACCGGGGAGGCCGTCAGCTGCTTGCCGATGGCCGTGGAGGTCTGCTGGGCGGCCGCCGTGGTGATCCGGCTCGCGAGGGACGAACCGAGACTGCCCGTACCGGGGTTGGTCAGCACCGTCATCGTGGGCCGGACCGTGGCGTTCGCCGTGGTCAGCGCGGTCAGTGAGTCGGTGAAGTTCCGGGGGACGACGAGAGCGCCGTAGATCTTGCCGGAGGCGAGTTCGTCCTCGGCCTGAGCGCGGGTGAGCCTGCGCCAGCGCGCGGTGCCGGAGGTGTCGCTCGCGACGACGGCCGCGGTGACCTGGGTTCCCACGTTCTGCCGCTGCCCCGGAGGCGGTTTGCCGGTGTCCTCGTTGACCAGGCCGATCGGCAGGTGACGCAGGTGCCCGTTGGGGTTGACGATGCCGCCCATGTACAGCAGCGACAGCAGCAGCGCGAGCAGCCCCGTCAGCACGGTGGGCACCAGCCACAGCTTCGGGTGGCGCAGGAGCGTGGCGGCACGCGCCTGGACGGGGGCGCCTGCGGGGGCGGCCGCGCCGTCGTCCGTACCGTCGCGGCCGCCGGGGCGGGTGACGGCACCGTCGTCCGCGCCCGCGGTGCCCGTGGGGTCCTCGGCGCCGTCGTCCGTGGGGTGATTGCTGTCGGCGTCCATGGTTCTCCGTAGGTTCCGGGGCGGCACGGGAGCGGCGATGGGCGCGCGGCCCCCGGGCCGGGGAGTCCAGGGCCGCGCGTCAGGTCAGGATCGGGGGTGCGCGGGTGCCTCGGACGGCGACTCGCCGACTCCCCGGGCACGGACGTCCGTCACCGGGTTCGGCCGGACTCACGCCACCTGGATCCACCGGGCATCCGGCACCGGGGTCGACACCTCCGCCACCGCGGTCGGCAGAACGCCCGAAACCGACGCCCACCAGGCATCCGTCACCGCGGACGACACCTCGACCACCGGGACCCGCGAGGCATCCGGCACCGGGCACGACGCCTGGACCACCGGGGCCCGCAGGGCATCCGCCACCGGGGTCGACACCTCCGCCACCGCGGTCGGCAGAACGCCCGAAACCAGCGTCCGCCAGGCATCCGTCACCGGAGACGACACCTCGACCACCGGGACCCGCGAGGCATCCGGCACCGGGCACGACGCCTGGACCACCGGGGCCCGCAGGGCATCCGCCACCGGGGTCGACACCTCCGCCACCGCGGTCGGCAGAACGCCCGAAACCAGCGTCCGCCAGGCATCCGTCACCGGAGACGACACCTCGACCGCCAGGGACCGCAGGGCATCCGGCACCGGGGTCGGCGCCTCGGCCGTGGCGCGCTCCCGCGCCGTTCCCCTCCATTGCCGGACGCCGTGTCGCTCACGCGCTGGTCCCCCTTCCACTCCCGGACACCGTGGCTTCACACCGGGCGGGCACGTTTCCCCCGTCCCCGTTGCTTCGCCTCGGATCCGTCCGTCCGTACCCGGGCGTGACGCGGAAGGACGACGTGCGCCGTGTCCCTGCCTCCGCTCGACAGCCTCCCCGCCACCACGCCCACAGCGGCACCTTCGCCCACCCGCACCACCACCCCCGCGGGCGGCGACGTGTCCTGCCCCGCCCACCCCGCATCGGCGCACTCCCCGTCGACGCAGTCGCCTCCGGCCACCTGCCCGCCGACAACCACCTGCTCCCCTCCCGCTGCCGCCCGCCTCACGTCCCTCTCGCGCCTCACCCGCCTGGTGGTGACGCTGTTCCCCCTGCTGTTGATCGGAACGTGGGCGGCGCTGGACCGGAGCGCCGTGCTCGACGGCGTGGCCCGGCTGGGTGACGCCGATCCCTGGTGGCTGCTGGCCGGGTTCCTCTTCACCCTGCTGGGCTGGGTCGTCGCCGCGTGCGTCCGGCAGGGCGCCCTGCCGGAACGGCTGCCGCCCGGCCTGCTGCTGGCGTCGCAGTTGGCCGCCGGCGCCGCCAACCACGTGCTGCCGGCGAGCATCGGCGCCCACGCGGTCACCCTGCGCTTCCTGCGGGGCAGAGGCATACCCCTGGCTCGCGCGACCGCCTCGCTCGCCCTGTATTCGCTGGTCAAGCCGGTGGCGAGGATTCCGGTGCTCATCGTCTTCCTGATCGCCGTCGGAGACACCCTGCGGTTCGGCGCGCTCGCCCCGGACCGCTCGACGCTGCTGGCGGCGGCAGGAAGCGCGGTGCTGGGTCTCACCACCGTCTGCCTGCTCGTGACGACGGTCCGTCCGCTGCGCCGCCCGGCCGTCGACTTCGTTCGCACCGCGCTGACCGATGTACGGATCCTGCACACCCGGCCCAGCCGCGTGCTCGCCCTCTGGGGCGGTTCGGCCGTCGCCCCGGTACTCCAGGGGAGCACGATCGCGGCGGTCGGCTTCGCGCTCGGGCTGCCGCTGTCGTGGGCTCAGGTGGTGTTCGCGCTGCTGATCGCGAGTACCGCCGTCGGCGCCGTACCCGCACCGGGCGGAATCGGCCCCGTGGACGCGGCCATGGTCTTCACGATGGTCTCGCTGGGCGCCCCGACGGGCCTGTCGACGGCCACCGTCATCGGCTACCGCGTCCTGACGGTCTGGATCCCGCTGCTCCCGGGCACGCTGATCCTGTCGGCCCTGGTGCACCGCAAGGTGCTGTGAACGGCGAAGGGACGGCACACGCGCCGGTCCTGACAGGGCAACAGCCGCCGCAGCCCAGTGCGGTGAGACAACTCATGGGCAGAACAAGCCACTTCGCGCCTTACTCGATTGCGCCTGCAACGCGCGAAACGAGAGGATGTTCGACGCACCGAGAGGCGTGCGGGGCACACGGGAACCGTTCCGCACGCACGGACGTCATGACTATCGAACAAGTGAACTGTCATGACATACGCGGATGACCGACACGGGGGCGGGTGGATGAAGTTCGACATGGGGTCGTCGACCCTGGCGGATCTCGGCAAGAGCACGGTCGGTTCGACGGAGGACCTGGGCACGCTGATCCAGTGGCTGGTCCAGGCGGCGGAACCGCTGGAGGGGAAGTTCAACGGGTCGGGCAAGGCCGCGTTCGACTCCTTCAAGGCACACGCGGACGAGATCACGAGCGCGTTGAACGGGTCGCTGGGCGCGATTCTGGGCGGCCAGGGCGGTATGGACACCGCGTTCGGCTCCGGCGATCTGGAGCAGGAGGACAACGCCCGTCAGAACATGGGCCAGTCCAACTTCGACGCCGCCCGCTTCGGCGCTCGCTGAGCAGACACAGGGGGAACGTGACGATGGGTCAGAACCAGGACCGGCGCTCGTACGACACCGGCGCCTCCACCGAGGTGCAGGGGAGCCTGCAGGGCGTCATCGGCCAGCTGGAGCGCGTCCTCGGCGACCGCGACCGCGCGGTGCAGGCCGCGATGGCCGACTTCACCGCCGACGGTGTCGCCGACGAGTACCACGGCAAGGAAATCCGCTGGAACCGCGCCGCGAACGAGGTCCGCGACATCATCCGCCTCGTACGCACCACGCTCGAACAGAACGACGGCACCGCCCAGTCGACCATGGCCAAGGCACGGGCGGCCGTCGACAACATCGGCTGACCGGCGCCGGAGTAAGCAGGAACGTTTCCACGGGGGTTTGGCATGTCGGGGTGGGACATCTCGTCGTCCGGCGTCGAGTTCGTGACCTCGCTGGTCGCGGACGCGATGGACGACGTGACCAAGGACGTCAAGGCGTACGGGACGGATGTGGAGAGCGCGGCCACCTCCGCCGGCACCGTCAGCGGACCGTACTGCGGAGCCGTTCCCACCGGCGCGATCGGCGCGGCGTTGGCCGTCTTCGTCGAGAAGACCGCGGGTGACGTCCTGTTCCTCGGCGCGCGGGCGGCGAAGTCGGTGAACGGGGCACGAGAGGCGACCGCGTACTACCTGGCCGGAGATCTTGAAATGGCCGGCCAGGCCGAGCACAAGGCGCTGGGCGCACCGAGGATCGATCTGCCGGGCCAGGACGGCAAGGGCAAGGACGGCGGCGACAAGTGATCGAGCCCTCGGCCATACCCCAGTTCACCGGCGACTTCGATCAGTTGGACAAGGACACGTCCGGTCTGCGCAGCGACGCCATCGGGATCCGCAACGGTGGCATGGACGTGCACTCCCGCTTCCAGATGCTGGAGGCCTTCTACACCGCGCCGGAGGCCGACGACCTGTTCGCCACCACACGGCCGGTGATGGACAAGGCCGACACCTTCGCCGCCCAGTTGGAGACGGTCGCGGACGCGCTGGACACGTACTCCGTCGAGGCCCGGCCGATCGCCGAGAAGCTCGCTCGGCTCAAGACGGACGCCTTCGCGTTCGTCGAGAGTGTCGAAGGCGACGACGACTGGACGTACGACGGGGACAAGATCCACCGTCACCAGGAGCTCATGGACGGTGTCGCCGCGGCCGAGAGCGCCTTCCGGGAGGCCGAGCGCCGGGCCGCCGGCAAGATCTCGGCCCTTGTCGGCGGCCCGGAGTTCGTGGTCGACGACGGCCACCACACCGTCGACAAGAAGACAGTGATGTACGGCTACGACCTGGACGTCCTCAAACACGCCGAGAAGACGCCCTGGGGCACTCCGGAAAGCGAGTCCCACCACGCGTGGGAGGTGGGCTACTGGGCCAAGAGCTTCGTCTGGGACGGCCTCGTCGTCGACAACATCTGGGGCGGCATCAAGGGACTCGGCACCCTGGTCGGCTGGAACGGCTCGGACGCGGCCGGGGACGCCTGGGGGCATCTGGGGGATGTCGTCAGCGGGATCGGCCAGTACACGGCCACCCCCTACGACGCGCTCATGGACTGGGCGATCGGCCCGGACAAGGAGAGCGCCACCGAGGTCCGGCAGAAGAAGGCCGCCAAGGACTTCGCCAAGTCTCTGGTCGCCTGGGACATGTGGAGCGAGAACCCGGCCCGTGCCGCGGCGACGGTCGTCTTCAACGGTCTCACCCTCGGCTCCGGCCCCCTGGCCGTCGCGTCCAAGGGCGGCGAGGCCGGCGCGGTCGCCAAGAGCGCCGGCGTGGCCGCCAAGGTCGGCCAGTACATCGACCCGGTCGTCATCGGCCTCAAAGCGACGGGCAAGGCGGTCGGCGCACTGCCCAAGCTCTCCGACCTCACCGCCGGAATCCGCGGCGGCATCGGCGCCTCGGTGGACGCCCAGCGGGTCCACAGTGTCATCGAACTCGGTGACGGCTCCAAAGTCGTGATCGAGGACGGCAGGTTCATCCCCGTCGACAGGCACGGCGACGTCATCGGGGACACACCACGCCGGGAAGCGTCCGCGGACGCGCGGTCCACGCCGGAGGAGTCGCCCGCGCAGCCGCGGGAGCCCGCCACGGTCGGCGCATCCTCACACACGCCCGGGACCACGGCTCACGCGGGGGAAGCGTCCGGCGGCCGCGGAGCCACGCATCCCGTCGGTCCCCGGACCTCCGGGTCCGGCACCGGGCCGACCGGCAGCGGCCATGCCGGCACGGGAGCGGGGGCTCACGGAGGCGACGGCCTGGACGACCTGGGGCGGAGCGGCGACGACGCCATGGGCGACGGAACGGACGGTGTGAGCGGGCGGGACAGGGACACCCCCGGTCAGCACACGGACGTCGAACGCCCCGGCTTCATGCGTGAGGGACCCAATCCCTACGGGCCTCGCGGATCACTCTCGCTGGAGCAGATCGAGAAGATCCAGGTCTACCGCGCCAACCACGAGCCCGGTTATCGGGATCAGTACTATCGCAAGGACGGCACCCGCAGGCTCCTGGAGCGTTACGACGAGAGCGGCTACACCCCACCGCAACTCACTCGGCCCTCCGAGAATGTGCCCTGGACGCGCGCCAAGGACGCGCCGGCGCCGCCCGCGCCGCACTTCCTCGACGACGACTTCATCTCCGTGAGGGCCGACTCCGTCACGTCCAAGGCCAGGCGCCATGCTCTGGAAATGGCCGCGCGTACGCGCCATCTCGCCATCAAGTGGGACAACCTCGTCTCGGACTGGAAGGCGGATACGGGCAAGGCTCACGAACTCCACGGCACGATCGATACGGCTGCGCAGTGGGGCGAGGCCCGAGGCGCGTACAAGGAATCCCACACCCTGATGGGAGAAAAGGCTGAGGACTTCGGTGAGGCGGCGGCCAGATATCACTACATGGCCGAGAGCCACCCGGGCTTCACTGATGAGCCCCTCCTCGGCCCGAAGAGTGGGAACGACCAGTTCGACCAGGTCTGGACGCATGAGGACGGCCGTGTGGTCGTCATCGAGGCCAAGAGCAGCCCCACCACCGAACTGGGCAGACGTACCCTTCCGAACGGTCGCCAGGTATCCCAGGGAAGCAGGGAATACTTCTACGACATCATCGATGCCATGGAGAAACGCGGCGAGTTCGATCTGGCGGAAACCCTCGACAAGGCGCTCAGCGAGGGGAAGCTAGAATACGTAGTCGTCAAGGGCGAGAAGAACGCGGGTACATACACCGGATACAAGTATCGCCGTTTCGACATCAGCAAGGGGACCCTTCCGTGACCGTACGAATCGACCGGCACGGACTGCCGTCAGGACCCGAGGCCGAGCAGTACGCGGAACGGCTCAGCCGTCACCTCGGCGGGAAGATCGATCGGCTCGAGGAGTCCGCGTCCACGATCGACGGAACGTTCAACACGTCGATCCTGAACCTGCGAGCCCGCTGTGTCATCGACCCGCGGGCAGCGGCGGTGGAGACATGGGAGGCTGCGGTCGCGGCGATGCAGCTGGGTTCTGCGCTGTTTGTCGTGACCGGTGTGAGCGACGGCACCGTCGAGTGCCGCATCGACCGCAAGATGCGCAGCTTGCGTGCTGTCGGCCCCCTCTCCACCGCTGATGCGGGCACCTGGCTGCAGGCGTTCTGGCTGGCTGTCATCTGCCGCGAACAGGACCGTATGACGCAGCTCTGCGAGATTCCGCTGGAGCGCCTGCGCGCGCCGGAGGGGCAGTACGACGAGTACGTCTACCACTGGGTCGACACACTGCAGACGTACTGGCTGCGGCGACCGGGACTGGTGGAGAAGCTCACCGCCGCGTTCGAGGCGTCGGATCCCGCGGTGGCGCGGATCGCTCCCCGGGATCTGCTGCAGGGAATCCTCTATCCGCCGATCAACCTCTTCTACCACTTCGTCCGCAGGGACGAGGAGGGCTTCGGCCCCGCTCTCGCCGAGGCACTCAAACTGCACCGCGCCTACTGGACCTTGAACGAGGAACGGTCGGCAGACATCGACGGCAGCATCGCCCTGGGGCCGCTGGCCCTTGCGTGCCTGGCCCGCGACGGGGGCATTCCTATCGAGGTCGAGTCCGACTATCTGCCCAAACACCTCCTCCAGCACGGATGGCTCGGCGAGTTCCCCACTTGAGAACCGTCCCCCTGAGAACCGGAACGGACAACGCATACCTGTGACAGCCCAGGACTACGACAGCCAATTGCTGGAGTCGGTGTCGGTTCGGCGTCGGCGGCTGAGGGATGCCGTCCTGTTCGGAACGCAGCGGCAACGGCGTTCGGTGGACGAGCGGTTGGGCAAGGCGTTCGCTGGGATCGTTGTCGCGGCGGTGCTGTGCGCCGGATGCGTGGGCTGGTCGTTCGTTTCGCACCGGGTCATCGGGAAAAGCCCGTACGGCACCTCTGTGCCCTCTTCCTCGCCTTCCGAGGCGCATTCGCCGTCTTCCACCCGATAACTCGATGATAGGTTCGAACGCGTGATATCTGCGGGGTCCCTGAGCCGTACGACGCCGAGCCGGACCGCTTTGAGCCGGGTCACCCTGGTCGGCGAACGCAGGCGGGTCGATCTCGTCCTCCCCTCCAGGGAACCGGTCGGGCTGCTCCTGCCCGACGTGATGCGACTGCTGGACGACCGGCCGTCGGCTCGCCCCGAGTCACGGCATCTGGTCACCCCCGACGGTTCCGCGCTGGCGGACGACAGCACGCTGGAATCGGCCGGGATTCCGGACGGGGCCATCCTGCGGCTCGTGCGCCTGGAGGACGCCCCTGCGGCACCCGTGGTGCACGACGTCACCGACGAGGCCGCCGGCGATCCGCAGGTTCGGGCATGGCGGTGGAGCCCCGCGGCCCGACGCCTCGTCGCCGGAGTCGCGGCGGTCGGCTGGGCCACGGTGGCCGGCGCCCTGGCCCGACGGGAGTTCGCGCCTTTGGCCGTGGGCGGCACTCTGGTGGCCGTCGCCGTGGTGTGCTCACTCGCGGGGAGTCTTCTCGGCCGGGCCGCGCAACGGGGCCTGGCCACCACGCTCCTCGTCGCCGGGGGAACCCTCGGCGCGCTCGGGACATGGACCCTGGCCGACGCCCATGCCTGGTCCGGCGCGGTACGCCTGGCAGGCATGGCCTTCGCCCTCGTGGTGGCGCTGCTCCTACTGGGCTGGTTCGCACCGCTGGGCCGCGCCGGCCTCGTCGGTGCCGTCGCGGTGTTCGGCTGCGCGGTCTGCTGGCAGGCGGCGCTCGCGGTCCAGTCGGGCGCGGGTACAGCGGTGGAGCAGGCCCGTGCGGGCGCGCTGCTGAGCGTCGTCTCGGTCGTCGCCCTCGGCGTGCTGCCGCGACTCGCGCTCACGGCATCCGGTCTGTCCGGGCTGGACGACCGGCGCTCGAGCGGTATGTCCGTCAGCCGCCTGCAGGTTCGCACCGCCCTGACCGCGACTCATCGCGGTCTGGCTCTCGCCACGATCGTCCTGGCCGCCTCAGCCATGACCGCGGGGGTTCTCGTACTGCGGGCGCCTTCGGCATGGACCGTGTGGCTCGCCGTGGTGGCCGCGGCCGTTCTGGCGCTGCGGGCACGTGCCTTCCCGCTCGTCACCGAGGTCGTGGCACTGCTCGGAGCCGGTGCGGTGGTCACCGTTCGGTTCCTCGATGTCTGGCAGGAACACCGCGGTGCCGCGGGACCGATGGCCTCGCTCATCACTTTGGCTCTCGTGCCGCTGCTGGTGCTGACCGTGCAGCCCGCCGAGCATGTGCGGGTGCGGTTGCGGCGCTTCGGCGATGCGCTCGAGTCGGTGGGAGTCATCGCCCTGTTTCCGCTCCTCATCGGGGCGTTCGGTGTGTACGGGCGTCTGCTCGACACCTTCGCGTAGGGGTGGCTTCATGGCTCAGCGAGAGGACTGGCAGCAGGACGTACTACGGCAGTTGGGACAGTACGACGGCTCGGACGAAGCGGCGGGTCCCGCCCCCGAGCCGACCGGGCCCACGGCACGGCCTCGACCGGCGCACTCGGCGCCGACGCCCCCCGAGGCCGCACGATCCACCGCCTCACCGGGTTCCGCCCAGGTCTCCGCGCCGTCGTCGGACCCCGCCGTTCGGACGCCCCGTGATCCCCGTCTTCCGCTGCACACCCCGGAGTCCGTACCGACCGTCGACCCCCGCCTGGCACACGCCCTGGGCCGGCCCCAGCACGGCGATTCCGTGACCCGCCGGACCGGACGCGCACTCCGTGGTCTCGCCGCGTCAGCTTCCCGGGATGTCGCCGAAGAGACCCGTCTCGCACAGGAGTTGCAGCAGCCGGTCACCACCGGCCGAGTCATCGCCGTGACATCCATCCGGGGCGGGGTGGGCAAGTCGACCGTCTCCGCCCTGCTGGGCCGCACCTTCAACCACTACCGACACGACCCCGTCCTCACCCTGGAGGCCGACACCGCACTGGGCACCCTCC
The DNA here is from genome assembly GCF_036139655.1 of Streptomyces sp. NBC_00328. Taxonomy (NCBI): domain Bacteria; kingdom Bacillati; phylum Actinomycetota; class Actinomycetes; order Kitasatosporales; family Streptomycetaceae; genus Streptomyces; species Streptomyces sp. NBC_00328. The sequence continues at coordinate 7,341,141 of NZ_CP108013.1, read as the reverse complement.
CCGTACGGATGGGCGCCGCATCGGTGCGCTGGACGTGCGCCGACATCGCTCGGATCCTCACCCCCGCGATGCAACTCACCGATGTCACGGGCTACTTGGTGCCTGTAGCCGATGGCGGATGGCTGCTCCCCGCAAGCCAGGGCCGCGTCGGCGCGCCGATGGACGTCCGCACATACCGCACGGTCACACTGGCCCTGCGGCGCTACTTCGCGGTGACGGTGGTGGACTGCGAGACGCTGCCGGGTGATGTGGCTCGTACGGCGATGGACACCGCCCATGCCCGGGTGGTGGTCGCCCCGATGACCGCGGAGGGCGTCAACGGCACCCGGCAGGTCCTGGACTGGCTGGCCCAGCTGCCGCACTCCGCCCTGGCCGGAACCGTCGTGGCACTGTCCGCGAACTCCCCCGACACCACTCTCGACGAGAAGACGGCCGCCGCGCACCTGCGAGAGACGGGGGTATCCGTCGTACCGCTCCCCTACGACCGGCATCTGGCGCAGGGAGGCCCCATCCACACCTCCGTGCTGGGCCGGGCCACCCGGGACGCCGCCGTCCGCCTCGCGGCAGAGGCGATGCACCGCGCGGTGAGAGTGCGATGAGCAGACATCAGGCTTCAGGACCTGTTCGAGAAAGGGCCCGTCCGTGACCCAGCACCTCGTCCACCGGCCCGCGCGCTCCACCCGCCCCCTCACCCCGTCCCAGCCGCGGACCATCGAACCGCCGCCCAACCTGCCCGAGGGAAAGATCGGCAACGCGGCGACCGCATTGCTGCCGATGGCCGGCGTCATCAGCTCGGTCGTGATGATGACCGTCATCCGCAACAGCCAGTTCGCCGCGCTCGGGGCGATCGTCCTGGTCTTCGCCCTGGTCGGCGCGGCAGCGCTGTTCCTGTCCCAGAGAGGCAAGGCACAGCGCACCCGACGCACCCAGCGCGAGCGGTATCTCGAATACCTGGAGGAACTGCGCGACGAGCTCGGCTCCCTCGAGCTGGAGCAGCGTGGGCGGGCGCGGTTGCTCAACCCGCCGCACGAGGCCTTGTACGACCTCGTGCGCGATCCGGCCCGGTTGTGGGAGCGGCGCCGCCAGGACACCGACTTCCTGCAGGTACGGGTCGGAACGGGGAACGTGCCGGTACAGGAACTGGTGGTCGGGCAGAACAGCGCGGGCGGGGTCCTGGCTCCTCCGGACCCCTTCATGCTCAACGAGGCCCGCGCCCTGCGGGAGAGGTTCGCCACGGCGACGGACTTCCCGCTCACCGTGCCTTTGGACCGGGCGGGAAACGTCAGCATCGTGGGGGACCGCCAAGGGGTGCTGAGGGTCGCCCACGCCCTGCTGATCCACACCGCGGTCGCACATGCGCCGGACGACGTGGCCCTCGCGCTCGCCGTACCCGCCGAGAGGCTGGCCGAGTGGGAGTGGGCCAAGTGGCTCCCCCACGTCCTGGATCCGTCCGAGCACGACGGTCCGGTCGCCGCCCGCCGGATCTCGCCGGATCTGGCCCAACTGGCCACGCTGTGCCGTCACGATCTGCGTCAGCGTGCCTCCTACGCGGCGGAGGTACGACGCGGGCTGTCGGACCGTGGCGCGCTGCGGATGACAGACCGGCTGCTGGTCGTCAGCGACGTGTACGGCGAGGCGGCAGCCGAACTGCACCGTCCTGACACGGCGGTTGAGCTGTCGGACATGGGCGTGACCGTGCTGCACCTGCTGGAGCAGCGCGTGCACGAGCCGGATCAGGTGACGGTCCGCGTCACCGTCGACGACGGTCGGATCACCGTGGAGGACCTGCGCGACACGTCGCCGGCGGCACAGGGCTCATCGGACGCCATCAGCGTTGCGAGCGCGGCAGGGCTGGCCCGCATGCTGGCCCCGCTCAGGTTGTCGGCGGAGTCCGCGGCCGAGGGCACCCCCGTCTCCGGGCCCGTGGACTTCCCCGGCCTGCTGGGCATCGACGACCCCGCGGCGCTCGACATCGAGCGTCTGTGGGCACCGCGGAGCGAGCGAGCGTTCCTGCGTGTGCCCATCGGCCTGACGGACCGCCATGATCCGGTGCTGCTGGACCTGAAGGAGTCCTCCGAGCTCGGCATGGGCCCACATGGTCTGTGCGTGGGCGCGACCGGCTCCGGCAAGAGCGAGTTGTTGCGCACCCTCGTCCTCGCGCTCACCGCGACCCACTCCCCCGAGGACCTGGCGCTCGTCCTGGTCGATTACAAGGGCGGCGCCACCTTCGCCCCCTTCACCGGCCTCCCGCACGTGGCCGGGGTGATCACGAACCTGGAGAACCAGGCCGGGCTCGTCGAACGTGTCCACAGCAGCCTCGCCGGCGAGGTCAAGCGCCGCCAGCAGGTACTCAAGGACGCCGGCGACATCGCCGACATCGGTCACTACGCCGTTCTGCGTGCCACCCGGCGCCCGGACCTCGAAGCACTGCCGCACCTGTTCGTCGTCATCGACGAGTTCGGCGAGCTGATCACCGCCAAGCCGGACTTCATCGATCTGTTCCTGTCGATCGGCCGCATCGGCCGCTCGATCGGCGTCCATCTGCTGCTGTCCAGCCAGCGCATCGAAGGCGGCAAGCTCAAGGGGCTGGACACGTATCTGTCGTACCGCCTGGGCCTGCGTACCTTCTCCGCCGACGAGTCGCGCACCGTGCTCGACACCACGGACGCCTTCAACCTGCCGCCACTGCCGGGCTTCGGCTATCTGAAGGTCGACACCTCCACCTACGAACGCTTCAAGGCGGGGTACGTCTCCGGCGCTTACCGCAGCCCGAACCCGCACAACGAGAAGGACGACGAGCCGCTCGCGTCGCCGTATCCGACATACAACACGCTCGGCGCATCCCCTGCGGACGCAGCGGAGGAACACGCAGCCACCAGACGAGAGACCGGACCGACGGTGATGTCGGTCATGGTCGGCCAACTCGCCACCGCCGCCCCGCCGGTGCGCCGGATCTGGCTGCCGCCGTTGCCGGACGCCGTCACCCTCGCCACCGCCGTCGGCCCCCTCGAAGCCGGTCCGGAGGGCCTCCGGCTCGCGCACCGCAACGGCGCGATGCGCATTCCGCTGGGTATTCTGGACGACCCGGCCAAGCAGTGGCAACGGCCCTGGCTGCTGGACCTGACCGTCGCCGGCGGCCACACGGCCGTCATCGGCGGCCCGCAGTCCGGCAAGACCACCCTGCTGCGTACCCTCGCCCTCTCACTTGCCCTCACCCACACCCCGTATGACGTCGCCGTCTACGGCCTCGATCTGGTCGGCGGCGGCCTGTCCGCTCTCGCCGGCCTGCCGCAGGTCGGCGGCATCGCGGGGCGCGCCGACCACGAGCGAGCCGCGCGTACCGTCGCCGAGGTACGCGCCATGCTCGCCGAGCGCGAGGAGCTCTTCCGCGCGTACGGTATCGACTCCGTCGACCATCTGCGCCACCTGCGCGCCCAGGGCAGGCTGCCGCAGCTCGGCTCGACCGACGTCGTGCTGCTGATCGACGGATTCGGCACGCTGCGCGACGAGTTCACCCATCTCGATGACGCCGTCGCCGACCTCCTCAAGCGCGGCGGCGGCTACGGCATCCACGTCGTCGCCGGAATGCTGCGCTGGAACGACGTCCGCATCGCCACCCAGTCGATGTTCGGCACGCGCGTCGAACTGCGGCTCAACGACCCGGCCGACTCGTCCATCGACCGCAAGCTGTCAGCGACGCTCGCACCCGATGTGCCGGGCCGAGTGCTGACCGACGGGAAACTGTTCGCGCAGGTCGCGCTGCCCCGCATCGACGACCGCCCCCGCACGGACGACCTCGCGGCCACCCTGGAGCGGACCGCCCGCACGATCCGTGCGGGCTGGCACGGCGACGTCGCCGCCCCCGTCCGGGTGCTTCCGGAGCGGCTTCCCGCGGCGAAACTCCCCTCACCGGCCACCGCGCCGGGGACGATTCCCATCGGCGTGGACCAGGACGCGCTCGCCCCGGTCCTCCTGGACCTGTTCGGGAGCGATCAGCACCTGCTGGTCCTGGGCGACAGCGAGTGCGGCAAGACCAACCTGCTGAAGCTGATCGTCCGGCAACTCGTGGCCCGGTACGGCGACGAGGAGCTGGTATTCGGTGTCTTCGACCCGCGCCGCGGCCTGCGCGGCGTCGTTCCGGAGCCGTACCGCGGCGGTTACGCCCACAACGCGAAGCTCGCCGCCGCCCTGGCCACGGGCATCGCGACCGAGCTGGAGAAGCGTCTGCCGGAGACCGCCGACCCCGACGCGATCGGTGCGGAGCCCTCGTTCACCGGACCGCGGATCGTGATCCTGATCGACGACTACGACGTCCTCACCACCGCCGGTCTGCAACCCCTCGCACCCTTCCTGCCGTACATCTCCTCCGCCCAGGACATCGGCCTCCACTTCGTCATGGCCCGCCGCACCGCCGGATCCTCCCGCGCCCTGTACGAACCGCTGCTGACCACCCTGCGCGAGACCGGCACCACCGCCCTCGTCATGACCGGTGACCGCTCCGAGGGCCAGCTCTTCCCCGGCCTGTACGCCTCCGCCCAGCCGCCCGGCCGCGGCACCCTCGTCCGCCGCGGCCACCACCGGCTCATCCAGACCGCCGTCACGGACGAAGCCGACGAAGATCCGGGATCCGCTCCATGACCAAGGACGTCATCGCCCTCACCCCGAAGATGCCGGACCTGCGCACCCTCCTCGCGGGTCTCTACGCCGGAGGCCCAGACCTCGGTGTGAGCACGCTGGCCGACAGCGCCGTCATCCAGCTCCACGCGCCCGACGGGCGCCCCCTCGTCTCCGTCGAGGCCCCCGTACTCATCCAGGTCCCCGGTGAAACCGCCCGCCTCCTCGGCGCCGGCCCCGGTCTCCCCGACAGCCCGGTGTGGTGGACCGAGGCCCGCGCCTCCACCACCGTCGCGGAAGGCGGCCTGCTGGCGGGCTCCTTCGCCGGACGTCTCGCCACCGTCCTGAACGGCTCGGTCTGGCCTCCGGAAGCCGCCTCGACCGACGTCGTCCCGCTTACCACGGACATCTCCGCCGTCCCCGTCCCCGCCACGGCGGCTCCGGCAGTGGACGTCCTCACCGACAACGCTGCCGTGGTCATCCAGGACCGCCCCTTCGTCACCATGACCAGCTGGCTCTCCGACGCCCTGCGCGGCGCGACGGCCGACGACCGCGCCCTGCAGATCGTCACCCCGTGCACCACCCGCCTGACCCAGCCCACCCGCATCGCGCTGACCGGCCATCCCAACCGCTGGGTCGTCCAAGACGCCGACCACGGCTTCTACGACGGCCTGTCCGGCGCCGTACTCCACTGGAAGGGCGGCATCTTCACCCCCGTTCTCGGGGAGAACGGCACGGCCTCCGTCGCGGAAGCCTTCACGGCCACCGCCGGCACCGGCGAACGCCAGCTCGTCCTCTCCCTGCGTACCCGGCACCCCGCCGACGAGGATCTCGTCCTCGGCCGGGCGCTGGAAGCCGCTTGGCGCGCTCTCACCGGTGCCCCACCTGCCGGATGGAGCACCGCCGAACCCGTCAGCCTTCCCTGGTCGACGCGCCGGCTGACCGACCTCGCGCGCGATCGCGCACCCCGACCGACCTGGCTCATCGCCGTCGGCCATCCGGACCGCCCGGCCATCGCGACCGTCCGCGTCACCCGCACCCCTGCCGGCGTCGAGGAGGACATCATCCTCACTCTCGGCTACGGCGAGGACGAGACCCCGCCCCTGGACAGGATCGGACTTCTCGCCGAGACTCTCTGCGCCGAGCACGCCCTGGCCAGCATGCTGACGTCACTTCGCGCCGCCCGTCGCGATCTGACCGTTCCCCCACACTTCGAAGCCCCGCCCGTACCCCACACATTCACGCTGGGCCCCGGCGAGCTCAGGGCGGTCGGCCTCGCCCACGCCCTCAGCCCGCCCCTCGGCCCCACCCCTGTCCAGCTCGGCCCCGCCGCCGAACCCGCCCTGCACTACCCGATCGGCGACGGGACCTCGCCCGGGGCCTGGACCACCCTTCAGCACCTCACGGCCCACATCGGAGCCGCTCCGGGAACGGCGCACTGACAGGTCCGGGCGACCTGGATCGAAGCCCATCAGGGCCCTGGGAGGGTCAGCCCTCGTCCGGCGTCAGCCGCAACGAGATGCTGTTGATGCAGTACCGCTGGTCCGTCGGCGTCGCATACCCCTCACCTTCGAACACATGGCCGAGGTGCGACCCGCAGCGGGCGCACCGCACCTCCGTCCGCATCATTCCGTGCGAACGGTCCTGGATCAGCTCGACGGCGTCCGAGTCCTTCGGGTCGTAGAAGGACGGCCAGCCGCAGTGCGACTCGAACTTCTCCGTGGAGGTGAAGAGTTCGGCGCCGCAGGCGCGACAGGAGTAGACGCCCGTCTTCTTGGTGTCGGTGTACTCACCGGTGAAGGCGGGTTCGGTGCCCGCCTTGCGCAGCACCGTGTACTCGGCCGGGGTCAGCTCCGCGCGCCACTGCTCGTCCGGCTTTTCGATGTCGTACGACATGAAGCTCAGCCCCTCACATTCAAGGAGGCCCCGCTGAGGGGCCACGGTCACTCGGCCAGGCGGGCGAGGATCTCGGGGCCGAGATCCGTCACGTCGCCGGCGCCCATGGTGAGAACGAGATCACCGGGCTTCGCCATTCCCGCGACGGCGGACGGGACCTCGGCCTTGTCGTGGACCGCCGTCACCTCCGCGCCCGCGGTCCGTGCGGCCTGGATGATCAGCTCGCTGGTGATCCCGGGGATCGGATCCTCGCGGGCCGGGTAGATGTCCAGGACGACCGAGGCGTCCGCCAGCGACAGGGCCTCGCCCATCTCCTTGCCCAGCTCCTGGGTGCGGGAGAACAGGTGCGGCTGGAAGACCACGAGGATGCGGCCCGAGGCGCCGGCGCGCATTGCCTCCAGGTCGGCGGTCATCTCGGTCGGGTGGTGCGCGTAGGAGTCGACGACCTGGACGCCGGCCGCCTCGCCCTTGAGCTGGAGGCGGCGCTTCACGCCGGTGTACGAGGCGAGCGCGGGGGCCAGCTCGGCGGCCGGGATGCCCAGGGCGACCCCCGCGGCCAGCGCCGCCACGGCGTTGTGCGCGTAGTGGCGGCCGGGGACGGAGACCGCGAAGGTCAGCTCGGCGCCGTCCAGCAGGACCGTCACCTCGCTCTTCAGGCCCTGCGGGACCACGGAGAGCACCCGGACGTCCGCGTCGGCGGACTCGCCGTACGTCACGACGCGCACCCCGCGGCCGGTGACCCGGCGGGTCAGCTCGCGGGCGCCCTCGTGGTCCGCCGAGATCACCAGCGTGCCGCCCTCGGTGACGCGGTCCACGAACGTCTCGAAGGACTCGTAGATCTCTTCCATCGACGCGTAGTTGGCGTGGTGGTCGAGTTCGACGTTGAGGATGATCGCGACCTCGGGCGCGTACTTGTGGAAGCTGCGGTCCGACTCGTCGGCCTCGGCGACGAAGATCTCGCCCTCGCCGTGCAGGGCGTTCGAACCGGGGGCGTCGAGGTCGCCGCCGATGGCGTACGACGGGGCGAGGCCGAGCGAGGACAGGGACACGGCCAGCATCGAGGTGGTGGTCGTCTTGCCGTGCGTGCCAGCGACCGCGATCGGGCGCAGGCCGTCCATCAGCCGGGCGAGGGCGTCCGAGCGGTGGACGACCGGGATGCCGAGCTCGGCCGCGCGGGCGAGCTCCGGGTTGTCCGCGCGGATCGCGGAGGAGACCACGACACAGGTGGCGTCGGGGGCGAGGTGGCCGGCGGCGTGCCCGATGTGGACCGTGGCGCCCAGCGCGCGCAGCGCCTCGGCGGTGGCGGACTCCTTCGCGTCGCTGCCCGCCACCTGGGCTCCACGCTGCGCGAGGATCTTCGCGATGCCCGACATCCCGGCGCCGCCGATGCCGATGAAGTGCGGTCGGTCCATCGCGGTAGGAAGGCCGGGTGCCATGCGTGTATCTCCCCAAGATCCGGTACGAAGGTGGGCGCGTTCTCCCGAGGGGAACGCGGGCCCAGCCTATTGGGTGCGGCGGACAGCGCCTCACAAGGGACACCGGCGGACGGACCCGGGCGCCCGGGGACTCGCTCCCGGGCCGCTCTCCGGTCCCCGGAACCGGAAGCCGACTCACGCCTTGCTGTGCGAGAACAGCTTCAGGACCGGCACGCCCACCTTGTGGCGGGCCCGGGAGGCCCAGTCGCGGTGGAAGAACTCCTCCACGTAGTGGGGGTCGGTCAGCACGATGACCTCGTCGGCCTCCACCTGGTCGACCAGGGTCTTCAGCGCGTCGAGGGGGTGGTCCTCGATCAGCCGGCCCTCGGCCGTGCTGCCGGACCCGCGCAGGGCCAGCAGCGACACCTCCAGCGCCCGCTCGCCCTGGCCGACGGCCTCCTCGCCCTCCGGCGTCTCGCCCTCGCGGGTCGCCTCGTCGAGCTCGCCCATCGCGACGTCGTCGATGGCCCGCAGCAGCCGGTCCGCCTGGTCGCCCCGGGGCTGGAGGAGCACGTGGAAGGCGACTGTCTCGTCACCGTGCAAGGTGGTGACGAACTCCACGTCGGCGGACGTCAGGGCCTTCTCGATCATCAATACGCTCGTGAACACGACAGGCGCCCTTCTCGTCCGTGGGCCGTCCCGGCCCCCTGCGGAAACCATCCTGCCCCGTGACAGCACGGGTACTGCGCGAATTAGTGTGCCCGGCCGAAGAGAAACGGAATCTACTATTCCGACTGTCGGCCGGACCGACCGTACCGGCTGTACAGGAACCCGGCCTCTTCCAGCAGGGACACCAGTCCGAACTGCTGGGGAACCGGCACCGAGGGCCCTCCCGCGATCCGCTGGGCGTCACCCGCGGCGAGCATCGGGGCCAGCGTCAGGCACATCTCGTCCAGGACACCGGCCGCGATCAGCTGGCCCAGCAGCCTCGGCCCGCCCTCGGTCAGCAGTCTGGTGTGCCCGAGGTCGCCCAGGGCCCGTACGGCACGCGCGGGATCGATCCCCATGCCGTCCCCGGCGATCACCACCCGCGCACCCGCACGCTCGGCCTCGGCGACCCGGTCCGGGGCCGCCGCGGCACCGGTCAGCACCAGCGTGGGCACCAGGGGCGAGGTGAACAGCGGCAGCGAGAAGTCCAGGTCGAGGCTCGCCGTGACCACCGCGATCGCGGGCGCGGGGCCCTGCCCGGCGGCCTCCCGCAGCGCCGCGAAGGCCTCACGCGCGCGGGCCGGCCGGTAGCCCTCCTGCCGCACCGTCTCCGCCCCGACGACCACGACGTCCGCGAGCCCCCGGAGCACACCGAAGATCCTCATGTCGGTGGCGTTCGAGATGGGCTGCGAGCGCCCGTCGTGCTGGGCGGCGCCGTCGAGCGTGGAGACCATGTTGGCCCGGAGCCAGGGCCACCGGACCTCGGGATAGGCGTACGCCTCCGCCAGTTCCCCGAGCTCCCACTCGCGTTCCGTCACATCCGCCCCCGAGGCCTCGCCGGAGGCCTCGGCTGCTGTTTCATGGGTCACAGGGAACAGGCGTCGCATGCCGTGCAGTCTGGCACGGCGCATAGAGTGGGGAACCGTGTCGTCCACCTCCACCGCCTCCGCGATCGACCCGATAGCCGAAGCGGCCCCGCTGTCCCTGTGCGCCCGCGAGCCGCACGTCCCCGCCGACCGGCTCGTCGCCGAGATGGTGCCGCCGCCGCGCTTCGACTCGGTCCGCTTCGCCACGTACATCCCGGACCCGAACCAGCCCAGCCAGATCGAGGCCGTAGGCATCCTGGAGGCCTTCGCCGGGGGTCTCGGCGGAGCGCACGCCGTGGGTACGCCCAAGCGGAGGCTGTTCGGCCGCGGCAAGGCCCCGAAGACGCCGGCCGGTCCCCGGGGTGTCTACCTGGACGGCGGTTACGGCGTCGGCAAGACCCACCTCCTGGCCTCGCTGTGGCACGCGACCCCGGCGGAGCCCGCGCTCAAGGCGTTCGGCACCTTCGTCGAGCTGACCAACCTGGTCGGCGCGCTCGGCTTCCAGAAGACCGTGCAGACCCTCTCCGGGCACCGCCTCCTGTGCATCGACGAGTTCGAACTCGACGACCCGGGCGACACCGTCCTCGTCTCCACCCTGCTCGGCAAGCTGGTCGACGCGGGCGTGGCGCTCGCCGCCACCTCGAACACGCTTCCGGGCAAACTCGGCGAGGGCCGGTTCGCCTCCGCCGACTTCCTGCGGGAGATCCAGGGCCTCTCCTCCCGCTTCCGCTCCCTGCGCATCGACGGCGAGGACTACCGCCACCGCGGCCTGCCCGAGGCGCCCGCCCCGTTCTCCGAGGAGCAGGTCACCAAGGCCGCGTACGCCACCGACGGCGCGTCCCTCGACGACTTCCCGCACCTGCTCGGCCATCTCGCCCGCGTCCATCCCAGCCGGTACGGCGCCCTGACGGACGGGATCCAGGCGGTCTGCCTCACCGACGTCCAGCCCGTCCCGGACCAGTCGACGGCGCTGCGGCTCGTCGTGCTCGCCGACCGGCTGTACGACCGCGAGGTACCGGTCCTCGCCTCCGGAATGCCCTTCGACCGGCTGTTCAGCGAGGAGATGCTGAACGGCGGCTACCGCAAGAAGTACTTCCGCGCGATCTCCCGCCTGACCGCGCTCGCCCGCGACGCGAAGGGGCTCGTGGAGGGCCCGGGAGCCTAGTGCCGTGTTAGTCAAGGTCCGCCCTTCGAGGAGCGGCGTCATGGGGGTCCCCCCTGCTCGAGCGAAGCCGAGAGCTTGGGGGAGCGTGCTCTCGGCGTGCCGGCCGGAAGTCCTCGTACTGGACGTACTTGGGCTTTCGGCCGGTGCGGCGAGTGGGGGTCCCCCTGCTCGAAGAGCTTGGGGGAGCGTGCCGGGCGCCGCGACGGGGCGAACCTCGGCTGACGCGGCACTAGGGTCCGCCGTTCGGATCATGCGGCGCGACGCGGGGCAGGGCACCAGGAGCCCCTCCTCGCCGGCCCGGCAACAACCGTGCCCCCGCGACGTAGAGTGGAATGGCCAGACTTGTCGGGCGGCTCGGAAGGGGGTCGTCATGGTCCAGGAACTCATCGTGGCGATCACGGCGGCCTGTTCCGCCTCGGTGATCTACGTCGCGGCCGGCGCCCGGGTGGTCAAGCAGTACGAACGCGGAGTCGTCTTCCGCCTCGGGCGGCTCGCGGGAGAGGTCCGTTCCCCCGGCTTCACCATGGTCGTGCCGTTCGTGGACCGGCTGCGCAAGGTCAACATGCAGATCGTGACCCTGCCCATCCCGGCCCAGGAGGGCATCACCCGGGACAACGTCACGGTCCGCGTGGACGCGGTCGTCTACTTCCGGGTGGTGGACGCGGCGAACGCGATCATCCAGGTCGAGGACTACCGCTTCGCGGTCTCCCAGATGGCACAGACCTCCCTCCGGTCGATCATCGGCAAGAGCGACCTGGACGACCTGCTCTCCAACCGCGAAAAGCTCAACCAGGGGCTGGAGTTGATGATCGACAGCCCGGCGATCGGCTGGGGCGTGCAGATCGACCGGGTCGAGATCAAGGACGTGTCGCTGCCCGAGACGATGAAACGGTCCATGGCCCGCCAGGCCGAGGCCGACCGCGAGCGCAGGGCCCGGATCATCAACGCGGACGCGGAACTTCAGGCGTCCAAGAAGCTGGCGCAGGCCGCCGAGGTGATGTCGGAACAGCCGGCCGCGCTCCAACTGCGGCTGCTCCAGACGGTGGTGGCCGTCGCGGCCGAGAAGAACTCCACCCTCGTCCTGCCCTTCCCGGTCGAACTGCTGCGCTTCCTGGAACGGGCCCAGTCGGGACAGCCGCCGGTGGTGACGGAGTCGCAGCGGGAGCGGCGGCCGAAAGCGCCGCCCGCGGAGGAGCGGCAGCCGGCGGTCGAGCCCGTCGAGCCTCCCGCCCCGCCGGAGCGGATCAACGGAGTGCCGGAGGCTCTCGGCCTTCCGGAGGCGTTCGCGGACACGGACGGACTCGGCATCCCGGACACGTTCGGGATCCTGGGTGAGCCCAGGGTGCCCGCGGAACCGGAGGGACCCAAGGATGCGGGGAATCCCGGCGAGTTCGGGACCGTCGACGCGTACGGGAACGACGCGGACCGGTCCACGACCGCGGCAGAACGCGCGGAGCCGGAGGCACCTGCGGGATAGCCCGCGCGGACGAGGGGGAACTCGGCGGCTGAACCGGCCTGGGGCATCGGTGTGCCTCCTCGTAAGGTGGAGGCATGAGCGACGACCACTGCGCGACCGGCGGAGACGGGCCGGACACGAAGTCCCGCGATGCCCTCGTCCCGGCGGCCGAGCAGGCCGGGCCGCCGTACGCGGAGTGCGTGCTGTGCCGTGAACCGACCGAGTATCCGGAGTCGTACAGGGGGATCACGCTGTGCCCCGTCTGCGCCTGGCAGGAGGCACAGCGCACCGCGTGTTCGGGCTGACCGGCGCGGGCACCGGCAGGACGCGCGGCTCCGGAACCGGACCGTCCGTCCGGAACGGATCTTCCGCCTGGCAGACTGGGGGCGTGAGCAGCGACGACCCGACCCCCGCCGACGACAGCCCGTTCCGTGACGAGCCCACCGGGCGCGACGAGGCACGGCAGTTCGTGCTGCCGCTGGTCGTGCACATCGAGAAGGCCGCTCCCCCGGCGCGCACCGACGCGCTGGAGACCGCAGCCCGGGCCGTGCTGACCATCCTGAGCGACGAGCGGTCGCTCGGGGACGGTATCTGGGCGCGGGCGATGCGGGACTGGCAGGACGCCCGGATCCGCAAGGTCGTGCGGCGGGCGCGTGGAGCCGAGTGGCGGCGGGCCGAGGCTCTGCCCGGCATCACCGTGACCGGGCGGTCCGCGGAGGTACGGGTTTTCCCGCCCGTACCGCTGGACGGCTGGCCCAAGGACCTGGCACGGCTCCAGGTGTCCGGCACGGATCTCGACGATCCGGAGCCCCCGGCACCGGCCGATCCGGCGGCGCCCGTGCTGTGGCTGAACCCGGAGCTCGACATGTCGGCCGGCAAGACGATGGCGCAGACGGGCCATGGCGCCCAGCTGGCCTGGTGGGAGCTGTCGGAGAAGGAGCGGACCGCCTGGCGCGAGGCGGGCTTCGCCCTCTCGGTGCGCACGGCCGATCCGGCCCGCTGGAGTGAACTCAGCGCTTCCGAGCTGCCGTTGGTCCGTGACGCGGGGTTCACGGAGATCGCTCCCGGACTGACGGTCGCCGTCGAGGGGCACGACCGCGTCGGCGCCCTGCCGCACAGCGTTCCGGATGCGGCGGTCTGACGGCGGCCCCTACTTCGCCAGCGTGGTGGCGAGTTCCGCCGTGACGCGGACGAGTTCGGTGTCCGGCTCGGCGAGCAGGTGCTGGAGGGTTCCTCTGTGGGCGCGCACGGCCTGGCGGGCTTCGCGCTCCCATCCCACCCAGTTCTCCCGGCGGTTGAGGAGTTTGGGGTAGGCGGCGGCCGTGCGTTCCCACTGCCGTGCGTCCGCGATGTCCCTCAGGAGCTGGATTATCTGAACGCGGCAGGTGACCTGGGGGAGTTCGGCGAGTTCCCAGAGGAAGGGGACGGTGGCGGCCGTCGCCTGCTCCACGACGAATCCGAACTGGCAGATTCGTTCCCTCAGGTCCTGGAGTGCCGCCCTGGCCGTTGCCGCGTCACCCCAGGCGACGGTGTTGAGGAGGAAGGGGATGGCTTCCGCCGACCCCTTGGAATCCTTGATCTCGTCCCACGGCACGCGTGCCAGATTCCCGAGTGGTGTTGCCATTTCCGCTCCCTCCGAAGGCGTCGGACAGTGACAGGTGCGCGGGCGGGCCGAGGGCCCGTCCCGGACGATCACGCTCCCCGGGGGAGCGGCTGAGCCGACGTCACTACACGCCCCTGGTAACGAGGTTGACGCCACGGCTATTATCCACGCTGTCAGCGTCTTCGTGCAATTGCACGAGAAATTGCATGAAGCCGGAGAGAGTTTTGGGCCACGTGAGGTCCGGCCGGAGCCCGCGACCGGGCGGCCGGGCGGACTCACACCTGGTGGAACGTCAGCAAGGAGAGTGCGTTGGTGCCATCAGTGCCGAACGGAGTGCGGGCCAGCTCGCTGGACGCCTCCTGGATCAAGAGCAGGCACAGCAATGCCGAAGGCAACTGCGTCGAGGTGGCCGACCTCGGCGACGGAGGTATCGCGGTACGCAACTCCCGCGACCCCGACGGTCCGGCCCTCGTCTACACCCCCGCGGAAGTGGCCGCGTTCCTGGCCGGCGCGAAGGACGGGGAGTTCGACCACCTGCTCTGATCCAGGCGTCCGATGCTTCGAATTCCGTTGAAACGGAACGATGGTTGTCCACTTCTGTCTCCCCCTGCGGCAGAGTCCGGGGCAGTGCGATAATTTTGACTGTCTTCTGCCGGTCGACTGGGAGTCAGGATGTCCGTCGAGTCACCCCGCGTCTCCCGCCTCGAACCGTATCTGAGCCGGGAGGAGCCCGCCCCTACTCTGCTGAAGATGCTGGTCGGCGTTCAGCTGGCCGGCGCCCGCGAGGACGCGGGGCTGTCCCAGGAACAGGCGGCGCGTTCCCTGGGGTTCAGCGCGGCGAAGCTGTCGCGCATAGAGGCGGGCAAGGGCCGTCGGCCGCCGACGGAGGGCGACGTCCGCGCGCTGCTCGACCTGTACGGGACCGAGGACTACCAAGTGTCGGTCCTGCTCAGACTGCTCAAGCGCGCGGGCGAGCCGGGGTGGTGGCAGCGCTACGACAAGCGGCTGATGCCCGAGTGGTTCGACCGGCTGGTCGGACTCCAGGAGGCGGCCACCACCATCCGCACCTTCGAGATCCAGTACGTTCCGGGCCTGTTGCAGACCCCCGACTACACACGGGCCGTGGTGGAACGCGGGCTCCCGACGGCGCCCGCCGCCGAGGTGCAGCGCCGGGTGGAGTTGCGCATGCGCCGGCGGGAGCTGCTGAACCGGGTGGACGCCCCTCAGCTGTGGGCCGTCGTCGACGAGTCCGTACTGCTGCGCGTTCTGGGCAGCCGTGAGGTGATGCGCGCGCAGCTGCAGCACCTCGTCGAGATGGCCCAGCGGCCCCATGTGGTCGTGCAGATCGTGCCGTTGGACGTCACCAACGCCTCGGCTCCGGCGATCCCCGTCACCTATCTGCGCTTCGGTGGCGTCGAACTGCCCGACATCGTCTATCTGGAGCACATCAGGAGCGCCAACTTCCTGGAGGACCGAGACGAGACGGAGGAGTACCGGGTGGTACTGGACCGGCTCGCCGACGAGGCCCTCAGCCCGCGCGCGTCCCTGGCGCTGCTGCGCAGCACGGTGGAACAGCGGTACAACGCCTCGCACTGACGGACCGTCACACCGGGCCCGGACCGCTGCCGACAGGTCCCGCCGGACATCGCTCCCGCCGTACAGGTCCCGCCGGGCACACGCGAGCGGGTCCCGCCGCAGGCGCCGGGGGCCGGAAGTGGACCGGAGCTAGCGTATCCGGCCGACCCCGCCGAACTCGATCCACTCCTGCGTGAGCTGGCGCGGCACGACGTCGGTGTCCGGACGCCAGGTGGACACCTCGACCAGTCCGGGTTCGAGGATGTCCATGCCGTCGAAGAACTGCTCCACGTCCTTCTCCTGGCGGACCCGGCCCCAGTGCCCCTGCGTCGCGGTGTCCATGAACCCGGTGACGAAGTCGCGGACCTCGGCGTCCTCGCTGACCAGTTGGCACATCACCATGAAGCTGCCGGGCGCCAGCCGGTCGGCGACGCGGCGGATCACGGGGAGGGGCCCGTCGGCCTCGCTGTCCGGGATGCAGTGGAACACCGAGTTGAACAGCACGGCCACCGGCTGCGAGAGATCGATCAGCCGCCGGGTGTCGGGGTGGGAGAAGATCTCCTCCGTCTGCCGCAGGTCGGCGTGTATGACGGCGGTCCGCTCGTTCTGGTCCAGCAGGGCCCGGCCGTGCACCAGCACCATCGGATCGCTGTCCACGTAGACCACCCGGGAGGTCTCGTCGACCGTCTGGGCGACCTGGTGCACGTTGTTCTGGGTGGGCAGGCCGGATCCGTGATCGAGGAACTGCCTGATCCCGTAGCCGTCCGCCAGCGTCCGGACCACGCGCTGGAGGAAGCGCCGGTTGTTCAGAGCGAGCGCGCGCGTGCTGGGCACGACCTTGTCCAGCTCTTCGCAGGCCGCCCGGTCGGCGGCGTAGTTGTCCTTGCCGCCGAGGTAGTGGTCGTACATGCGCGCGGCCGTGGGCACCGTGGCATCGATCGACTTGGTCAGCTGCTCGCCAGGCTGCATCGTTCCCCCAGATCAGTGTCGGCAGGCCTGACCGGCCCGACCGGCAATACATCTTAGGGAAACGGAAGTTGGCGTTACCAGCCCCCGAACGAAGGACGCGGGAGGGCTTTCAGGCCAATTGACGCCCCCTTGTTCACCGTTGTGGCCCGAAATGACCGATCGGCAGGGACCGCCGCCGGTCGTGCCCCGTGCCGGGCGGTCGTCCGCCGCGCATCGGCGTGACGCGGGGCCGCCGGGCGCGAAACCTCAAATGTTGCTCTGAACGTCCGCCCCGGGGGGTTCGGTCCCGGTCCCCGGGGCCATGACCTGGTCACGCCGGTGCACCGGCCGTCGTGGGGAGCGACGTAGGGGCGGGGCGCGGCCGAGGCCGTGACGGAGGAGGGGACATGAGGGAGCCGGGGCGGCTGGGTACGGGCATCGGGTGGAGGCCGGAGATCGCCGAGGCCGTGGAGAACATGGCCGGCGTCGACTGGGTCGAGGCCGTGGCGGAGAACGTGTGCCCCGGTCATCTCCCCGAGTCGCTGCTGCGGCTGCGCGAGCGGGGGATCACGGTGGTGCCGCACGGCGTCTCCCTGGGCCTCGGCGGCGCCGACCGGCCCGACGAGGCGCGGCTCACCGCGCTCGCGGAGCGCGCCGAGGCGCTGGGCTCACCCCTCGTCACGGAACACATCGCGTTCGTCCGGGCGGGCGGCCCGCTCACCGCGTCGCCCCTGCTGGAGGCCGGGCACCTGCTGCCCGTTCCCCGCACCCGGGACGCGCTGCACGTCCTGTGCGAGAACGTCCGCGCCGCTCAGGCCGCGCTGCCCGTCCCGCTCGCCGTCGAGAACATCGCCGCGCTGATCTCCTGGCCCGGCGAGGAGATGACCGAGGGCCAGTTCCTGTACGACCTGGTCGACCGCACCGGCGTCCGGCTGCTCATCGACGTGGCCAACCTCCACACCAACCACGTCAACCGCGGCGAGGACCCCGCCAAGGCGCTCGACGAACTGCCCGTCGAGGCGATCGCCTACGTCCACGTCGCCGGGGGCTTCGAGCGTGACGGCGTATGGCACGACAGCCACGCCCATCCCGTCACGCGGCCCGTGCTCGACATCCTCGCCGACCTCGCGTCCCGGGTGACCCCGCCGGGGGTCCTCCTCGAACGCGACGAGAACTTCCCCGACCCGGCCGAACTGGAGCGGGAGCTGACCGCGATCCGGGGAACGCTGGAGACGGCGAAGGCCGGGACCCGGGCGGCGGAGCGGGGTACGGCGGCCCTGGTGGGCTGCGGGGCCGCCGCCCCGGTGGCCGCCGGGGAGGCGGGGGCGGAAACGGAGCCGACGCGGAGTCCGGACACCTCGCCGACCGCTCCCGCGATCGCCACGCCGGCGTCCCTGACCCCGGGTGACGCCGAGGCCGCACCGGACGGGTCGGCCGGACCGGGCGGGCAGGCCGGACCGGGTTCACGCGCCGGCACCGACGACGCCCGTCGTCAACGGGTGGCACTGGCGCAGGCCGCCCTGCTGTCCGCGCTCGTCGCCGGGACCCCCGCCCCCGAGGGCTTCGACCGCGTCCGCCTCGGGGTGCAGGCGCGCGCCCTCGCCGCCAAGCGGGCGGACGTCGTGGCGAAGGTGGCCCCGGAGCTGCCGGAGATCCTGGCCGACGCCTACCGCCCGGCGTTCCTCGCGTACGCGCAGCGGCGTCCGATGACCGGCGGCTACCGCCGGGACGCCCTGGACTTCGCCGAACACCTGCTGCTCACGGGGCTCCCGGAGGGCGCGGACACGCGGCGGCTGCGCGACTGGTGGCTGGAACGATCGGGTCCGGCCCCGCTGTCCGGGCGGCCCGCGGCCCGGCTGGCCCGGGCCACCCGCCGGGTGCTGCTCCGGCGTTGAGCGGGCGTGCCGGGCGGGTTCCCGCCGGTACGCGGCCGCGCGCCACCGGCCACGGCGCGCCGCCTGGACCGGGCACCCCGACACACCTCACCCGCGGAGTGTGCCCGGAGTAACACCTCCGCTCGTGAAGGTCATGTGTGCGCCCCGTTTCAACCGCTTCAAGGTGTTCCGGCGTACGCGCGAACCACCACAACCGGCACCTTCTCCCCTCAGCCCGATCCCGTCTTCGCGTACGGCAGTTGGCGTAGAGCCCCCACTAGCATGCCAAGCCGCACCCGAAGCGCATTAGCGTGCGGTGCCGCAACAGGAGGCACCATGCGATCCGACAACCGCACCGGACTCGTCAGCGGAACAGGGCTCATCGTCGCCGCGCTGCTGGCGACCCTCGTCGCGCTGGCCTTTCCGATCTGGTCGTACGCGGACCGTGCCGGAACCGGCCTGGACACCCTGAACTCCCAGACCGTGCCGACCACCTACGGTCCGCTGTCGGCCCTGGACCGGGAGTTCGTCACCAGGGTCCGGCTGGCCGGTCTGTGGGAGCTGCCCGCCGGCCAGCAGGCCCAGGAGCGCGGCACCACCCAGGCCGTACGGACGGCCGGACAGCACCTCATCGAGGGGCACACGTTCCTCGACGCCCGTGTCCGCAGCGTCGCCGCGCGGCTCAGCCTGGAACTGCCCAGCCAGCCCAATCCGCAGCAGCGTCAGTGGCTGTCCACGCTCAGCGCGGCGCACGGCACGCGGTACGACCAGGATTTCGCGAACATCCTGCGCGCGGCGCACGGCAAGGTGTTCGCCATGGTCGCCCAGGTCCGCGCGAACACCCGGAACTCGCTCGTACGGGATCTCGCCGACGACGCGAACACCACCGTGCTCGACCACATCAAGGTCCTGGAAGCGACCGGATACGTGGACTTCGACGCGCTCGCCGAGGACGCGGCCACCGCGAGCCCGCCGCCGCTCACCCGCTCCCCCGCACCACCCGGCCCGGTCCCGTCCCCGTCGTCGCCCCTCCCGGTGACCCCGTCCTCGGGCTACCCGCTCCCCCCGGCCGCCACGCGCCCCGATCCCTCCCCGGCCTCCTGAACGACCGGGTCCAGGCCGTCCGCGAGGGGTCTGTCTCAACAGCGGCCCGACTCATACGAGTTGAGCACGTGGGGCGCCGGTCCGCCGAGGTCCGCGACAAACGGAACGTCACATACCGGGAACGGCTCCGTCCCACATCGTGAGTGGAGCATGACGCCACCGGCCACATCGCATAGAAAAACGCCATGTTCTGGGTTCTTCTCCTGTTCCTCGCCTGGCTGGCGGCCGGCGTCTCCTGCACCCGGCTGTGTCTGGCCGCGGTCCACACCGCGTCCCTCGACGCCGACGCCGCGCGCGGGCACGACCTCACGCTGTACGAGGCCGCGTTCCTGTCCGGCGGACCGGCCCGGGTGGCCGACCTGACCCTGGTGTCGATGGCGCGCCAGCGCCGCCTGCTGCTCGCGCACACCGGCTGGGCCACGGTCGTCGACCCGCGCGGGCGCGACGACATGGAGCGCTCGGTCATCAGGGCCATCGGACCCGAGGGCCAGTCCCGGATAGCACCCCTGCGGGCGGCCACCGCCGCCGCCGACTCGGTACGCCGTCTCGCGGACCGCCTGGTCGCGGCCGGCCTCGCCGTCCCCGACGGGGCCCGCACCTCCGTCGCGGCTGCCGTCCGCCAGGTCCGGGCCGCCGCGGCCGCGGTCCTCGCGCTGGGCGTGGTGGCCCTGCTGCTGCCGGGCCAGGCCCCGGGCAGCGACGTCCCGGTGGCCGTCTGGTTCCTGCTCCCGCTCATCCTGACGCTGAGCTGTCTCGCCATAGCCCGGATCGAGGTGCACCCCTGCACCCGCTGGGCCTCCCCGGCCGGACAGCGGCTGCTCGGCACCCTGGCCAGGCACTCCGACGCGTCCGGCGACGACCGTACGTACCTCACCTCCGTCGCCGTACGCGGCATCCGCGCGATCGGCGAGCCGGACCTGCGCGCGGCCCTGACACACCGCGACCGCGAGACCTCCTGACGGGAGGGGGGCGCTCCCGGGGGGCGCATCGGGGTCATTGGCGCCGACACCGGCGGGCGGTGCTTTACTTCGCCGGCCGCCGGCCGAAGCATCCCTTCTGTCGCTGCCGTGCGCCGAAGGGATTCGCGATGAGAGCTGCCGTCCTCCACGGAACCGCGGGGTCCCTGCTGCTGACCGGCCTCGTCGCCGCTCCGGCGGGCGGCGCACCGGCCTGGCCGGGCCCGCTCGTTTCCGCCGAGACGCGCGGCACCGCCGTCGCCGCCCAGCGCGCCGCGGCCGCGGGCATCCGCTTCGGCAAGTGCCCCAAGGAGGAGCATCTGCCGTCCGGCCTCCAGTGCGGCACGGTCACGGTGCCCCTCGACTACGCGCTCCCCGACGGCAAGCGGATCAGACTGACCGTCAGCCGGGTGAAGGCCACCGGCAAGGATCCGCACAACGCGAGGCACAAGGTGCCGCGCCAGGGCGCTCTCGTGTACAACCCCGGCGGTCCCGGCGCCTCCGGCATGTACTTCCCGCTGATCGGCATGTTGCCCGCGTGGAAGCGGATCGGAGGCGCGTACGACCTCGTCGGCTACGCCCCGCGCGGCGTCGACCGGTCGGCGCCGCTGTCCTGCCGGGACCCGAAGCACCCGCCGAAGCCCCTCCTCCAGGCCCCGGCGGTCCCCTCTGAGTCGTTCAAGAAGGCACGGATCGCGGAGGCGAAAGCGTACGCCCGCGGCTGCGCCCGGCGTTCGGGCTCCGCCCTGCGCCACTACACCTCGCTCAACAACGCCCGTGACCTGGATGTGCTGCGGGCCGGGCTCGGCGAGCGGAAGCTGACGTTCATGGGCGCCTCGTACGGGACCTACTTCGGTGCCCTGTACGCGACGCTGTTCCCCTCGCACGTACGCCGTATGGTCTTCGACTCGGCGGTGAACCCCGACCCCGGGAAGGTCTGGTACGGCAACAACCTCGACCAGTCGGCCGCGTTCGAGATCCGCTGGGCCGACTTCCGCGCGTGGATGGCCCGGCACGACAAGGTGTACAAGCTGGGCCGCACGTCCGAGGAGGTGCGGCGCTCCTACGAGAAGGCGCGGGCCCGGCTCGCCGCCTCCCCCGCGGGCGGCACGGTGGGGCCCGCCCAGCTTCAGGGCGCGTTCCTCCAGGCCGGGTACTTCGACGACTACTGGCCGCAGCGCGCGCTGGCGCTGTCCGCCTATCTGAAGGGCGACCCGAAGCCGCTGATCCAGCTGGCGGGACCGCATCCGGAGGCCGCCGCCGAGCAGGAGAACGGCAGCGCGGTCTACACGGCCGTGGAGTGCAACGACGCGCCCTGGCCGACCGACTGGCGCACCTGGGACCGCGACAACACCCGTCTCGCGCGGGTCGCCCCGTTCGAGACC
The DNA here is from genome assembly GCF_036139655.1 of Streptomyces sp. NBC_00328. Lineage (NCBI taxonomy): Bacteria > Bacillati > Actinomycetota > Actinomycetes > Kitasatosporales > Streptomycetaceae > Streptomyces > Streptomyces sp. NBC_00328. Next base: position 7,319,576 of record NZ_CP108013.1, on the reverse strand, counting down.
TGGGACAACGTGTGGATGAACCTGCCGTGCGCGTACTGGTCCGCGCCCCGGCAGAAGCCGCTCGACGTACGGACACTGCCCGGGGAGCTGCCGCCTACGCTGATCCTCGCCGCCGAGCGGGACGCGGCGACGCCGTACGAGGGTGCCAAGGAGTTGCAGCGACGGCTGTGGGGCTCGGTGCTGGTGACCGAGAACGGTGCCGGCACCCATGGGATCGCGGGCGGCCCCAACACCTGCGTCAACGGCTATCTGGACGCCTACCTGCTGGAGGGCCGGCTCCCCGGAGGGAACGCGGGGTGCGCACCGCACCGGGAACCGGTGGCCCGGGCACACTGACCGGCTCCGGGAAGACCGAGGGCGGGCGTCCCCCGGAGGGGCGCCCGCCTGCTCGCGGGACCGTCGGGCCGAACCCGGCCGGGACGGTCAGGCGAGGCCCGCAACCAGTTCGGCGACGTCCTTGCGGCGGCCGGTGTAGAACGGGACCTCTTCGCGGACGTGCATCCGGGCCTCGGAGGCGCGCAGGTGGCGCATGAGGTCGACGATGCGGTAGAGCTCGTCCGCCTCGAAGGCGAGGAGCCACTCGTAGTCGCCGAGCGAGAACGAGGCGACCGTGTTCGCGCGGACGTCGGGGTAGCCGCGGGCCATCTTGCCGTGGTCGGCGAGCATCCGGCGGCGGTCCTCGTCGGGCAGCAGGTACCAGTCGTAGGAGCGCACGAAGGGGTAGACGCTGACGTAGTCGCGGGGCGTCTCGTCGGCGAGGAACGCCGGGATGTGCGAGCGGTTGAACTCGGCGGGCCGGTGCAGCGCCATGTTCGACCAGACGGGCTCCAGGGCACGGCCCAGCTTCGTGCGGCGGAAGAGGTTGTACGCCTCCTGGAGCTGGTCACTGGTCTCGGCGTGCCACCAGATCATGACGTCGGCGTCGGCGCGCAGTCCCGAGACGTCGTAGGTGCCGCGGACGGTGACGTCCTTGGCGGCGAGCTGGTCGAACAGCTCCTGGACCTCGTCGGCGTAGCCGGCCCGGTCCTCGGGGAGCACGTCCTTCAGCTTGAAGACCGACCACAGGGTGTAGCGGATGACCTCGTTCAGGTCCTTGGCCAGCTTGCCCTTGTTCGGGATCCTGGCGGTCTCGGTGGTGGGGGCGTCGTCACTCATGAGGCTATTCTCCCGCGCCGCCGTGCAGGCTCTGCACCGGGTCGGCCCGCAGCGCCTCGAGACCGCCGCCGTCGCCGCCGAGCCGGTCGACGGCGGCGTACGCGGACGCGATGCAGGCCGGGATGCCGACCCCGTCGTACGCCGCGCCGCACACCGCGAGGCCCGGAAGCTTCGCGACGTGCTCGCGGACGCGGGCCACGCGCGCGTGGTGGCCGACCGGGTACTGGGGCAGGCCGTCGTCCCAGCGGGTCACCCGGGTCTCCACCGGCTCGGCGTCCAGCCCGGTCGCCTCCCGCAGGTCGTGGCGGGACACCTCGACGAGGTCGGCGTCGGGCCTGCCGAGCACCTCGGTCTCGCCGTACCGCCCGACGGAGGTGCGCAGGACCAGCAGGCCGGGGTCGTGGTCGGCGATCCAGCCCCACTTGCGGGAGGCGAAGGTGGACGCCTTGATGGTGTGCCCGTCGACCGGCGGCACCAGGAAGCCGCTTCCTTCGGGGAGGGTGACGCCCTCGCTGCGGTAGGCGAGGGTGACCAGGGCCATCGACGCGTATTCCACGGCGGCCAGCTCGGCCGCCGCGGCCGGGGCCTCGGCCCGCAGCAGCGCGGCGGCGGCCGGGGCGGGCAGCGCCAGGACGACCGCGTCGGCGTGCAGGACACGGTCCCCGGCGACGACGCGCCAGGCGGCGCGGGCGGGCTCCCCGGCCCCGGCCGGGGAGGTCCTGCGCAGCTCGGTCACCGGCGTCCCGGTGAGGATCTCGCCCCCGCGTGCCGTCACCGACTCGGCGACGGCGAGCGGCAGCCGGCCCACCCCGCCGTCGATGCCCATGAACACGGGGCCGGTCTGCCCGGCGGCGGCCGCCTTGGCCTGGATGTCGCGGACGGCCTCGGTGAGGGAGGTGTGCGTGCGGGCGGCGGCGTAGAGCTGGGGGACGGCCAGGCGCAGCGAGATGCGGTAGGCGTCGCCCGCGTACACGCCGCCGAGGAGGGGTTCCACCAGGCGGTCGACGACCTCGCGGCCGAGGCGCGCCGCCACGTACTCGCCGACGGCGATGTCCTCGCCCACCTCGGTGCGGGGCAGGTCGGCGTCCCGCTCGATGCGGCGCAGTCCCTCTTCGGAGAGGACGTCCGCGACGGCGGACGCGCTGCCGGGGACACCCATGACGTGGCCCTTGGGCATCGGGCGCAGGGTGCCGCGGGTCCACAGGGAGGCCGTCGCGGTGGCGGGCGGCTGGAGGCGGTCGCCCAGTCCCGCCTCGCGGGCGAGGTCCACGGCCTCCGGGCGGCGTGCCAGCATCGACTCGGCACCGAGGTCGACGCGTGCGCCCGCGATCTCGCCGGCCAGCAGCTTGCCGCCCAGGCGGTCGGACGCTTCCAGGACGGTGACGCGCGCGCCCCGCCCGAGCAGGCGGTGGGCGGCTGCCAGCCCCGCGATCCCTCCGCCGACCACCACGACGTGTCCCGAACCCGGAGAAGTGTCCTCTTCGCGCATGGCTCCACCTTCTCAGACACCACCGACGCCTCCGTCGGGGAGCCCGGTGTCCGGTGCGAGTCCGGACCGTGACCGCATCGGGACCGAAGTCGTCCAACGTCCCGGGCCGCTGCGGCGTCGAAGAAGCGTCAGTCGTCACCACCTTGGGGGTAAACCGCATGCTCACACGCAGCTCCGGACGTCCGGACCGACCCGTGCCACCTGTCTCGGTCTCACCCGCCTCACCAGGACGCACCGCCCGCCCGGCCCGGGTGCTCGCCGGGATGTTCCTCGTCACCGCGCTCGCGCTGTCGGGATGCGGCGCCGCCGATGACACGGCCAGCAGCAGCAGCGACAAGGGGTACGCGCAGGACGCCGGAGACGCGAAGGCCGGCCCCGCGGAGCGGGCGGACTCGGGTGCGGCCGGCAGCGGCAGCTCGGGCGGACGCAAGGCCGCCCCGCCCAAGGTGACGGTGAACCGCATCATCCGCACCGCTTCCCTGACCGTCGAGGTCAAGGAGGTGGCCAAGGCCCTGGACGACGCCCGGGCCACGGCCGAGAACGCCGGCGGCTACGTCGGCAACGAGACCACCACGCGTGACGGCAGGGGGCACGAGCGCACCCGCGTCGTCCTGCGGGTGCCCACCGAGCGCTACGACCAGGTGCTCGCCGACCTGGAGGGCGCCGGCAAGGTCGTCGAGCGGACGGCCAAGGCACAGGACGTCACCGATCAGGTCGTGGACGTGGAGAGCCGGGTCAAGTCGCAGCGCGCCAGCGTGGTCCGGGTCCGGGAACTAATGGACAAGGCGACCAAGCTCAGCGATGTCGTCGCCCTGGAAGGGGAGTTGAGCAGCCGGCAGGCCGACCTGGAATCGCTGCTCGCCCAGCAGGCTTCGCTGAAGGACCGCACGAGCCTGGCCACGATCACCCTCTCGCTGTCCGAGACCCCGGTGAAGAAGGCCGGGAAGAAGGACGAGGACCCGGGCTTCGTGGACGCGCTCCAGGGCGGCTGGGACGTGCTGGTCACCATGGTGCGCTGGCTGGCCCTGGCGATCGGGGCGCTGCTCCCCTTCGCGGTGGTCCTCGGCCTGATCGCCCTGGTGTGGATGCGTTTCGTGCGTCCCCGGCTGCCCCGCCGCCCGGCCCCGGCGGTGGTTCCGGGTCCGGCCCCGAGTGCCGCCGCGCGGGCGTCGGCGGTCCCGGTCCCGGCTTCCCGCCCGGCTCCCGGCCCGGCTCCGGCGGGCGAGGCCGCGCCGAAGGCCGCCCCGCCCGCCCGCGGCGGAGCCGCGGAGGGCGGCGAGGAGGACTGAAGTGCCGGGCCCCCGTAGCGTGTTCGTATGAGCATGAGCGATACGAACGGCGCGGGCGGCGGACGTGGCGCCCGGGAACGACTGGTCGTGATCGGAGGTGACGCGGCGGGGATGTCCGCCGCGTCACAGGCGCGCCGGCTGCGCGGTCCGGACGAGCTGGAGATCGTGGCGTTCGAGCGGGGCCACTTCACGTCGTACTCGGCGTGCGGCATCCCGTACTGGGTGGGCGGCGACGTCCCGGACCGCGACCGGCTGATCGCGCGGACCCCCGAGGAACACCGTGCGCGCGACATCGACCTGCGGATGCGTACGGAGGTCACCGGGATCGACGTCGCGGGCGCCCGGGTGCGCTCCCGGGACCTGGGCACCGGCGCCGAGGCGTGGACGTCGTACGACCGGCTCGTCATCGCGACCGGCGCGCGTCCGGTCCGCCCCGACCTGCCGGGAGCCGACGCGCCGGGCGTGCACGGCGTGCAGACCCTGGACGACGGGCAGGCCCTGCTCGACTCGCTGGCGGCCACCGAGGGCCGCCGGGCCGTGGTCGTCGGCGCGGGCTACATCGGCGTGGAGATGGCCGAGGCGCTCATCAACCGCGGGTACGAGGTGACGGTGGTCAACCGCGGCAAGGAGCCCATGTCCACGCTCGACCCGGACATGGGCCGCCTGGTGCACACCGCCATGGAGGGCCTCGGGATCACCATGGTCGACGACGCCGAGGTCACCGCGTTCCTCACCGGGGCCGGAGGGCGGGTGAGCGCGGTCGTCACCAAGGACGCCACGTACCCGGCGGACGTGGTGGTGCTCGGTATCGGCGTGCGCCCCGAGACGACGCTCGCCCGCGCGGCGGGGCTGCCGCTCGGCGACCACGGCGGGCTCCTCACCGACCTGGCGATGCGCGTGCGCGGACACGAGAACATCTGGGCGGGCGGCGACTGCGTCGAGGTGCTCGACCTGGTCTCGGGACGCGAGCGGCACATCGCGCTGGGTACCCACGCGAACAAGCACGGGCAGGTCATCGGCTCCAACGTGGCCGGCGGATACGCCACGTTCCCCGGTGTCGTCGGCACCGCGGTGAGCAAGGTCTGCGATCTGGAGATCGCCCGTACCGGACTGCGCGAGAAGGACGCGCGCCGGGCGGGCCTGCGGTTCGAGGCCGTCACCATCGAGTCGACGAGCCGCGCGGGCTACTACCCGAACGCCGCCCTCATGACGGTGAAGATGCTCGCGGAGCACCGCACGGGACGGCTGCTCGGCGTGCAGATCGTCGGCCGGGAGGGCGCGGCGAAGCGGGTGGACATCGCGGCGGTGGCGCTGACCGCGGGCATGACGGTGGAACAGATGACGATGCTGGACCTCGGCTACGCGCCGCCGTTCTCGCCTGTCTGGGACCCCGTCCTGGTGGCGGCCCGCAAGGCGGTGGCGAAGGTACGGCGGGCAGCCCCGTGACGAGCACGGGGCAGCGTGCCTTCCCCGGTCCGACAGCGTGTCTTCCCCCGGTCCGGACGGTCCGGGGGCGGCCGGTGGCCCGGGTACCGGCTACGCGGACTCGTTCCCGGCCGTGCCGTTGATCCGGTCTATCGCCTGCCGGGCCTGCTCCGCGGGCGGCCGGGGCGGCAGCGAGGAGACCGAGCCGGCCGCGGTGACCGCGGGCGGGGTCTGGGCCGGCTTCGCGTGCGCGGCCGGCCGGGAGGACCGCAGACGATGGCTGACGGCCTCGTCCAGGGTCACGGGCCGCTGCAGCCGGGCCGCGAGCCGTCCGGCCTCCTGGCCGAGCGCGGCGACGTCCTCCCAGGGGAGGTGCAGCACCAGGGCGATTTCCGCCTCGCCGTCGGGCAGGGCGTGCATCGGAGGAGTAACTCGGTCGCTCATGGCCTTGGTCCTCACGTCTTCACGTCGTCGCGTCGTCGTACCCGCGCCACGCCGCCGGAGCGGCGCGGGGGGCTGAGGAGACATACGGCCGCGGGGGCACAAGTGTTCAGTGTGTTCGACGGGAAACCGCACCGGGGGCCGCGCCGGCCGGGGGCCCGGCCGGGCCGATGGAGCGCGGATTCACCGCGCGCTTCGCGGGCAGTAGTCCCTCGTGGTCATTCCCGTCCATGACGTGAACCCGGTGCGGCGCACGCCCTATGTGACGTACGCGCTGATCGCCGCCAATGTGCTCGTGTTCCTCTACACCCCCGGCCTCTCCGGATCGGTGGCGGGCGACAGCGCACTGTCGCAGCTGTGTCATCTGCGCGCGTTCATGGACCACTACGCCGCCGTGCCGCAGGAACTGATCCATCATCGGATCCCGCGACTGGTGCCGACCGGGGAAGTCGGCGGCGGCCCGCACGGACCGGGCTGTCTGCTGGGCCCGCGCGGCTACGACAAGTCGCCGCCGCTGTCGGTGCTCACGGCGATGTTCCTGCACGGGAGCTGGCTGCACCTGCTGGGCAACATGCTCTTCCTGCTGATCTTCGGCAACAACATCGAGGACCGGCTGGGGCATGTGCGCTTCACGCTGTTCTACGTGGCGTGCGGTTTCGCGGCGGCGTACGGCTTCGCGCTGGTCAACGAGGACTCGGGCGATCCGCTGATCGGCGCCTCGGGGGCGATCGCCGGGGTCCTCGGCGCGTATCTGGTGCTGTATCCGAGAGCCAGGGTCTGGGTCCTGGTCCCGTTCCTGGTGTTCCTGCCGCTCCGGCTGCCCGCGTGGCTCGTGCTGGGCTTCTGGTTCGTGCTCCAGGCCGCGTACTCGTCCGGAGCCGCCGTGCCCGCCGCGGGCACCGTGGCGTACGCGGCGCACGTCGTCGGCTTCCTGGCCGGCATGCTCCTGGCCTGGCCACTGCGTCAGGGCACCCCGCCACCGCCCGAACCGCGCCGCCTGCTGTTCGGCAGACAGGCGCGGCACAGTTGGTGAGCCGGGGGTACGGGAGACAGTTGGCGAGCCGGGGGTACGGGAGACAGTTGGCGAGCCGGGGGTACGGGAGCCGGACTAGCGCGCCGTCTGCGTGTGGACGTACTCCACCAGACGGCTCAGCGCGTCCGGGTCCATGCTCGGCATGACACCGTGCCCGAGGTTGAAGACGTGGCCCTCCAGGCCGGCGGCGGCGTCGAGCACCTCGCGGGTCTTCGCCTCGACGGCCTCGGTGGACGCGAACAGGACCGCCGGGTCGAGGTTGCCCTGGAGCGCCTTGCCGGGACCGACGCGGCGGGTGGCCTCGTCGAGCGGGACGCGCCAGTCGACGCCGACGACGTCCGCGCCGGCCTCGCCCATGAGGCCGAGCAGTTCGCCGGTGCCGACGCCGAAGTGGATGCGCGGCACGCCGTACGAGGCGACGGCGTCGAAGACCTTGGCGGAGGCGGGCATCACGGAGCGGCGGTAGTCGGCGGGGGCCAGGGCGCCGACCCAGGAGTCGAAGAGCTGGACGGCGCTCGCCCCGGCCTCGATCTGCACCTTCAGGAAGGCGGAGGTGATCTCGGCGAGACGGTCGAGCAGGTCGGCCCACAGCTGTGGGTCGCTGTACATCAGCGCCTTGGTGTGCTCGTGGTTCTTGGACGGACCGCCCTCCACGAGGTAACTCGCGAGGGTGAAAGGCGCGCCCGCGAAGCCGATGAGGGGGGTCTCGCCGAGTTCGGCCGTCAGGAGCCCGATCGCCTCGGTGACGTACCAGACGTCCTCGGGGGTCAGATCGCGCAGCTGGGCCAGGTCGGCACGGGTGCGGATCGGGTTCTGGACGACCGGGCCGACGCCCGGCTTGATGTCCAGGTCGATGCCGATGGCCTTCAGCGGGACCACGATGTCGCTGAAGTAGATCGCGGCGTCCACCTGGTGCCGGCGGACCGGCTGGAGCGTGATCTCGGCGACCAGCTCGGGCCTCATGCAGGACTCCAGCATGGGGATGCCCTCGCGCACCTTGAGGTACTCGGGCAGTGAGCGACCGGCCTGCCGCATGAACCACACGGGTGTGTGCGGCACGGGCTCGCGCCTGCACGCCTTGAGGAAGGCGGACTCGTACGTGGCTGTCGGCTGCTGCCCGGCGGGGCTGTGGTTGGCGCTCACGACGGAAAGTCTCCCACGGTTCACGGGCACCCCCGTCCCGGGCTCCGGTGTGCCCGCCGCACCCGCTCCGGCCCTGCGGACGGGGCCGTCCGCGGGGTGGTGTCCGCGCGGCGTGATCCGGACAGGGGTCCCACGCACGGGTGTCTCTCCCTGCGCGCGGGCTCCGTTCCCCTTAATCTTCCCGGCATGGCTGCGGCTCAGGGACGACTGTCGGACGGCGCTGGCGGAATGGACGACGCGAAGGGGGAGAAGGAGGGGGACAGGAATGCGGCGGAGACGGCCCCGTTGCCCTTCCGGGCGGCCGTCGACGCGCTGAAGGCCGCGCGGCCGCGGCCGGACATCGAGATCGACCCGACACGACCACCGCAGCGCCTGGCTCCGTACGCGTACGCGCTGGAGGCCGCGGTCGTCGCCGACGACGAGGATCTGGCCGACGGCCGCCTCGTCCTGCTGCACGACCCGGCCGGGCACGACGCCTGGCAGGGCTCCTTCCGTCTGGTGACCCTGGTCCGCGCGGAGCTGGAGCCGGAGATGGCCGCCGACCCGCTGCTCCCCGAGGTCTGCTGGTCATGGCTGACCGGCGCGCTCCAGGCCCGCGGTCTCTCGTACGGCGAGCCGAGCGGCACCGTGACCCGCGCGAGCTCGCACTACTTCGGCGGGCTCGCGGAGCGCCCGGCCGCCTCGCAGATCGAGATCCGCGCGTCCTGGACACCCCGGGAGGGGCTCGGCGGCGTACCGGACACCGCCGCGCACCTCGCCGGCTGGTGCGACCTGCTGTGCCAGGTCGCGGGGCTGCCGCCGGTGACTCCGGGTGACGCCTCGGTGGTCACCCTGCCGCAGCGCCGGGGACCACAGTCCCGCTGACCCCCGCGAGGGCGCGCGCCGACGCGCGCGCCCTTTCCGTTTCCTTACCGGCCGCGTGTCGATACGACCACTTTCGGCCGCGTATCGACGTGGAACGACTCGGAACGACTCGGTTCGATCTTCGGATGATCGATCGTGCGTCCGAATTGCACGGATTGTTACTCACCCCATCGTGATCATTCCCTAAAGGTCGACAGGTTTGATGCCGAAGACGTCTGTGACCTTGAAAGCACGGTTCGTCCTGGCTCGCCCCCAGAGCCGGTCCCGTCCCGCACCCCAGGAGGCCTGGTGTCCGTTCTCCTCGAGCAGCCCGCAAGCCTGGTCGCCTACCGCCCGAACAAGCCGACCGCCATGGTGGTCGTGGCCGACCCCCGGGTCCGTTCCACCGTCACCCGCCATCTGTGGGCGCTCGGAGTGCGCGACGTCATCGAGGCGTCGTCCGTCGCGGAGGCCCGTCCCCGAATCGGCAACCCGCGCGACATCTGCGTCGCCGACGTCCACCTGCCGGACGGTTCCGGCCTCACCCTCCTTTCCGAAACCCGAGCCGCCGGCTGGCCCAACGGCCTCGCCCTTTCCGCCGCCGACGACATCGGCGCCGTACGCAACGCCCTCGCGGGCGGCGTCAAGGGCTACGTCGTCACCGGCACCCGTACGAACGTCGGGCTCCCCACCCGGCCCGGCGCCGCGCCCATCGGCTCGGCCGCCGCCCGTATGCACCGCCGCCCCCCGGGTGCCCCGAGCCACCCGGGCGGCTACCGCGAACTGTCCGGCCGAGAGGTCGAGGTCCTGCGCCTGGTCGCGGAGGGCCAGTCGAACAAGGCCATCGGCGTCTCCATGGGCCTGTCCGCACTGACCGTCAAGAGCCACCTCGCCCGCATCGCCCGCAAGCTCGGCACGGGCGACCGCGCCGGAATGGTCGCGGTGGCACTACGGACCGGAATCATCCACTGACCCCTCCCCACCGCCCTCCTCCCCACTTCACACCCCGACACCGAACGGCCTCCCCACCCCCTGGCCGCCCCGGCGCGTGAACCGCGTCTTGCGCTCACCTGACTGGTTTACGACCATCCGACGCCCGTCGACGGAACGTTCCGTCGACGGGCGTCGTCCATCCACGGATACCCTTGACAGGTGACCGACGCCCAAGAGACCGCAGCAGACAGCTCACTGCGAACCACCGGAGGCGGCCCTCCGGACGACGTCGAATCGGCGCCGACCCCGTTGCTCGAGCCCCGAGAAGGCATTCCGCCGGTGATCACCGACGAGGCCTCGCTCGCCGAGGTGATCGCCGCGTTCGCCGCCGGCTCCGGCCCGGTGGCCGTCGACGCCGAGCGCGCTTCCGGGTACCGGTACGGCCAGCGGGCCTATCTGGTGCAGCTGCGCCGCGAGGGCGCCGGCAGCGCGCTCATCGACCCCGTCGCCTGTCCCGACCTGTCCGGTCTCGGTGAGGCCGTCTCCGGGGCGGAATGGGTCCTGCACGCCGCCACCCAGGACCTGCCCTGCCTCCGCGGGATAGGCATGATCCCCACCACCCTCTTCGACACCGAGCTGGCCGGACGCCTGGCCGGGTTCCCCCGGGTGGGCCTCGGAGCCATGGTGGAGAGCGTCCTCGGCTTCGTCCTGGAGAAGGGGCACTCCGCCGTCGACTGGTCGACCCGCCCACTGCCCGAGCCCTGGCTGCGCTACGCCGCGCTCGACGTGGAACTGCTGGTCGACCTGCGCGACGCCCTGGAGAAGGAGCTCGACCGGCAGGGCAAGCTGGAGTGGGCCCGGCAGGAGTTCGACGCCATCGCCCAGGCCGAGCCCGCGCCCCCGCGCAAGGACCCCTGGCGCCGTACGTCCGGGATGCACAAGGTGCGCCGCCGCCGCCAGATGGCCGTCGTCCGGGAGCTGTGGGAGACCCGCGACCGCATCGCGCAGCGCCGGGACATCTCGCCGGGCAAGGTGCTCGGGGACGCGGCGATCGTCGAAGCCGCGCTGGCCGTGCCCGTCAACCTGCACGCCCTGGCGGCCCTGAACGGCTTCGGGCACCGCATGGGCCGGCGCCAGCTGGAGCAGTGGCAGGCCGCGGTCGACCGCGCGAAGGCGCTGCCGGACGCCGAGCTGCCCCAGCCCGGCCAGCCGGTGACCGGGCCTCCCCCGCCGCGGGCCTGGGCCGACAAGGACCCGGCCGCCGCAGCCCGGCTCTCCGCCGCGCGGGCCGCCGTGTCGGCGCTGGCCGAGCGGCTGAACATGCCGCAGGAGAACCTGATCACCCCGGACACCGTGCGGCGCGTGTGCTGGGAGCCGCCCAGGACACCGGACACGGAGTCGGTGGGCGCGGCGCTCACCGCCTGCGGGGCGCGGCCCTGGCAGGTGGAGCTGGTCACGCCGGAACTGGTGACGGCGCTGTCCGTGAAGACCGCCTAGGACGTCCGGACCCTCGGGACGCCCTGGGCCGCCAGGAGCGCTGTGCCCGGAGCGGACCGGACCTGATCCCGCGACGGACCGGTCCGGCCTCTCCGCGGCGACGGTCTCCCCCGCTCGGCGGCGGGCCCGGCGTACGGGCCACGCCTTGGGCGTATCGGCGTACCCGGCGTACAGCCACCCGTTTGGCGTAGGACCGTGCCGGGCGTAGAACCGTGCCAGGCCGGGCGCATGACGCACACGGGCGCGCCGGACATCCGGCGCGCGCTCCGGTTGCTCCGAATGCCGGAAGCACTCCGCGCGCCCGGCATGTCCGTCGTGCCCCACCGTGGACGCCGCCCGGGGCGTGTGCCGGCCCTCCCGGTGCACGCCGGACGGGTCCTCGAAGGGGAATCGGCCCGTCGAACGGGCGACGAGATCACGCCAAGATCCTGGGGCGTCCGAGTGCGGCCGTTTTCTGAGTGTCCGACCCTGGTGAAGCGGCGTGACGGCAGGCCGGACGCTCGCCGGACGGACCGTCCGGTGCGAGGGTCGGCGGGGCGGACCGCGGGCGGCGGCCCGGCGCCGGCCGCCCGCGCGCGAGTGGCCGGGCCAGAACGCGCAGGCCTTCCGGATGTGACCTTCGCCGCTCCCGCCCGCGGGACTGGGCAGGTTGGTTACTCGTAAGTAGCATGGGTGCTGAGCGCGCGCTCAGGCGTGTGTCGCGCAGCAGTGCCATCCCGCATCTGGAGGAGAGCCATCGTGCCTCGTACCGTCAGGGACGTCGTCTTCGTAGACGGCGTCCGCACCCCGTTCGGCAAGGCGGGCCCGAAGGGCATCTACCACGAGACCCGCGCCGACGACCTCGTCGTGAAGGCCATCCGGGAGCTGCTGCGCCGCAACCCCGGTCTTGACCCCAAGAAGATCGACGAGGTCGCCATCGCCGCGACCACGCAGATCGGTGACCAGGGTCTGACCCTGGGCCGCACGGCCGGCATCCTCGCCGGGCTCCCCCAGTCGGTCCCCGGCTACTCCATCGACCGCATGTGCGCGGGCGCGCTGACCGCCGTCACCGCCACCGCGGGCTCCATCGGCTTCGGCGCGTACGACGTCGTCATCGCCGGCGGTGTCGAGCACATGGGCCGTCACCCCATGGGCGAGGGCGTGGACCCGAACCCGCGGTTCGTCAGCGAGAAGCTGGTCGACGAGTCCGCCCTGTTCATGGGCATGACCGCCGAGAACCTGCACGACCGCTACCCGACCATCACCAAGCAGCGCGCCGACGAGTACGCCGTGCGCTCGCAGGAGAAGGCCGCCAAGGCGTACGCCAACGGCAAGATCCAGCAGGACCTGGTGCCGATCTCGGTGCGCAACACCAACGCGGAGATCGGTGAGACGGGCTGGGGCCTGGTCACCGCCGACGAGCCGATGCGTCCGGGCACCACGCTGGAGAACCTGTCCGGCCTGAAGACCCCGTTCCGCGTCCACGGCCGGGTCACCGCCGGTAACGCCGCCGGTCTGAACGACGGTGCGACCGCGTCGATCCTCGCCTCCGAGGACTTCGCCCGCGAGAACGGCCTGCCGGTCAAGATGCGCCTGGTCTCGTACGCCTTCGCGGGCGTCGAGCCGGAGGTCATGGGCTACGGCCCGATCCCGGCCACCGAGAAGGCCCTCGCCCAGGCCGGTCTGTCGATCGAGGACATCAACCTCTTCGAGATCAACGAGGCCTTCGCCGTCCAGGTGCTCGCCTTCCTGGAGCACTACGGCATCGCCGACGACGACGCGCGCGTCAACCAGTACGGCGGCGCCATCGCGTACGGCCACCCCCTCGCCTCCTCCGGCGTCCGTCTGATGACGCAGCTGGCCCGCCAGTTCGAGGAGCAGCCGGAGGTCCGTTACGGCCTCACCACCATGTGCGTCGGCTTCGGCATGGGCGCCACGGTGATCTGGGAGAACCCGCACCACAAGGACGCCGGAGGCGACAAGTGACCACCGCTGAACTCCTGAAGGGCGCAGCCGAGCTGTTCCCCGACGAGGTAGTGACGTCCGCGAACGTACGCCACCTCGACCTGCCGTTCGGTGCCGGGCGCTTCGCGCTCATCACCCTCGACAACGGCTTCGACCACACCAAGCCGACCACCTTCGGTCCTCAGTCGCTGGCGAACCTGAACGCCGCCATCGACCAGGTCGAGAAGGAGGCCGCGGCCGGCGAGATCGTCGGTATCGGTGTCACCGGCAAGCCGTTCATCTTCGCGGTCGGCGCCGACCTCAAGGGTGTCGAGCTGCTGAAGAAGCACGAGGACGCGCTGGCCATCGGCAAGGGCGGCCACGAGGTCTTCAAGCGTCTGTCGGGCCTCGCGGTCCCGACCTTCGCCTACTACAACGGCGCGGCGATGGGCGGTGGCGTCGAGGTCGGTCTGCACTGCTCCTACCGGACCGTCTCCGCGGCCCTGCCGGCGTTCTCGCTGCCCGAGGTCTTCCTCGGTCTGGTCCCCGGCTGGGGCGGCTGCACGATCCTGCCGAACCTGATCGGCGCGGACAAGGCCGTCTCGGTGATCATCGAGAACTCGCTCAACCAGAACAAGCAGCTCAAGGGCGGTCAGGTCTACGACCTCGGCATCGCCGACGCGCTCTTCGAGGGTGCGGACTTCCTGGAGCAGTCGCTGCTGTGGACGGCCTCCGTCCTCAAGGGCGAGATCGCCGTCGAGCGCCCGGAGATCGACCGCGGCGAGGCCTGGGACCAGGCCGTCGCGCGTGGCCGGTCCATCGCCGACAGCAAGGTGCACGGGGCCGCCCCGGCCGCCTACCGCGCGCTGGACATCATCGCCGCGGCCAAGGACGGCGACCTCCAGAAGGGCTACGACGCCGAGGACGTGGCGCTCGCCGACCTGATCATGGGTGGCGAACTGCGCTCCGGCATCTACGCGTTCAACCTGGTCCAGAAGCGCGGCAAGCGTCCGGCGGGTGCGCCGGACAAGTCGCTCGCGCGTCCGGTCACCAAGGTGGGCGTCGTCGGCGCGGGCCTGATGGCCAGCCAGCTCGCCCTCCTCTTCCTGCGCCGCCTGGAGGTCCCGGTCGTCCTCACGGACATCGACCAGGAGCGCGTCGACAAGGGTGTGGGCTACGTCCACGCCGAGATCGACAAGCTGCTGCTCAAGGGCCGCGTCAACCGGGACAAGGCCAACCGCCTGAAGGCCCTGGTCTCCGGTGTGCTGGACAAGGCCGAGGGCTTCTCCGACGCGGACTTCGTCATCGAGGCCGTCTTCGAGGAGATCGGCGTCAAGCAGCAGGTGTTCGCGGAGGTCGAGGCGGTCGCCCCGGCGCACGCGATCTTCGCCACCAACACCTCCTCGCTGTCGGTCACCGAGATGGCGTCGAAGCTGAAGAACCCCGAGCGGGTCGTGGGCTTCCACTTCTTCAACCCGGTCGCGATCCTCCCGCTCCTGGAGATCGTGCGCGGCGAGCAGACGGACGACGCCTCGCTGGCCACGGCGTTCGCCGTCGCCAAGAAGCTGAAGAAGACCGCGGTCCTCACCAAGGACGCCCCGGCGTTCGTCGTGAACCGCATCCTGACCCGCTTCATGGGCGAGATCCAGAACGTCATCGACGAGGGCACCTCGGTCGAGGTCGCCGAGAAGGCCATCGAGCCGCTCGGCCTGCCGATGTCCCCGCTGGTCCTCCTCGAACTGGTCGGCCCCGCGATCGGCCTGCACGTCTCGGAGACCCTCAACCGGGCCTTCCCGGACCGCTTCACGGTCTCCCCGAACCTCGCGGCCGTCGTCAAGGCGGGCAAGCGCGGCTTCTACGTCTACTCCGCCGAGAACGGCTTCAAGCCGGAGCTGGACCCCGAGGTCGCGGCTCTCCTCAAGCAGGGCGACGTCGTCCTGACCGAGGAGCAGGTGCGGGACCGGGTCCTCGACGCGGTGGCCCAGGAGATCGGGCTCATGCTCGACGAGGGCGTCGTCGCCGAGGCCCAGGACATCGACCTCTGCCTGATCACCGGCGCGGGCTGGCCCTTCCACCTGGGCGGCATCACGCCGTACCTGGACCGCGAGGGCGTCTCGGAGCGCGTGACCGGGAAGCGTTTCCTGGACACGGGCGTGGCGTCGGTTCCGGCGTAACGGCCTTACGGCATACGTAAAGAGGGCCTCCGCTTCGGGCGGAGGCCCTCTTTCGCGTTCACATCAGGAACGTCAGGCGTCGAACTTCAGGCGTCAAACATCAGTTCACCAGGTCGGCATCGCCGGGTAGTGCGCGCACTCGCCCGTGCATGAGTGGCGGGACGCCAGCGACGTGTGCAGCCAACTGTCCTCGGGGATGCCGTGCACGCGCAGCGTCAGCGAGGCGGGCTCGGAGTGGATGGCGCTGAAGATCCCGACGAACTCGACGGTGTAGGTACCCGGGCGCCAGTCGTGGGCGTGGGTGACCTGCCAGGTTCCGTCTGCCTTGACAGGTGCCGCGGCTATGAGTCGGCCCTGCTCCAGAACCATCACCTTGGTCGTGCCGCGGGCAGCCTTGCCGAAGAAGCGTGGGCGTGGGCCACTCAAGACGTCCGGCTTGGGGCCCTCGACCTGCGGCGGTTCGACGTGGTCGAGAACCTCGAATTCGAGCACGGACGTCCAGGAGACGGCATCGCCCTTGACTGCGAGCGCCTCCACGCTGTGCCGGCCCGCGCTCCAGTTGACGGTTCGGCGCCACTGCCACGTCCCCGAGACTGAGACGGCGGTGCCACCGAGGTAACGGCCCTGCTCGTAGAAGAGGACGTAGTCGGTTCCCACGGGTGCGGTGCCCGCCAACTTGCACATGGCACCGACGAGTTGCCCAGGCGCGGGCGAGGTGAAGTCCGCCATACCCAGCAGGCTCGGCGTCAGAGTGAGGGCCATTTCGGGATTGCTCACCATGAACTCGGTGAGCACGGGGGGTGTCTCGCCGGGCGTCACCAGTTGCGGGTCGACCATGTCCGCTGGCAGGCCCGGGGTTTCGAGGAAACGGACGGCCGTGAGCCGCGCCACCTCGCGCGCTCCCTGGGTGTTGAAGTGGGTGGAGTCAACGACCCCGTCGGGGTGGTTCGGGTGTTCGCCCGGGTCCATCCAGCGGAACAGCCGACGCGCTCGCGTGGGCCCGAGTTCCGCGAGCATCGTCGTCGTGTACTCGTTCATGTCGACCAGCAGAGCGCCGGTCTCGGCCGCCGCCTCGCGGGTGAGTTCGGGGTATTCGTCATGAGTATTCAGAATGTTCCCGGCCTCGTCGAAGACACAGCGGGCCTCCGGGGTGAGCAGCACGGGAATGCCACCCTCGGCCCGGATCGCGTCGACGCACAGGCGCAGGTACTCCTTGTACTCGCGCGGTCCGTGGTATCGGCGCGGCTCGTTGATGCGCTGCTCGACGTGGCCGAAGGCGAGGATCACCAGATCGCCGGGCTGCAGGAGGGTGAGGAGTACGGCGAAACGCTCGGCGTAGTAGCCGCGCAACGTCATGGCATCACGGGCGTAGTTGTGCACCTCGTAGCCCTCGTTCAGGAACTCACCGAGGTACTGGCCCCAGCCGGCGAGCGGTGCCTCCCTCTCCACCCGCGAAGCGGCCAGGGAGTTGCCCAAGATGCGGATCTTCCTCATTTTTTCCTCATACCTTCATCATTTCTCTGTACATGGTTCCGGAAGCCGGTCACACGACTGTCGGCGGCCCGAAACCTTCGGCGGCATCTCGCGTGGCCTGCCGCATCACTCTCACCCGCGCGTCGGGGCCCATCACCGCCACCACGACCCGCCCCGCGTGGTCCAGCGCCAGGGCGGGCGGACGCGCGATCAGTACGTCGTGGTCGGTCCACTCCGGTGTCTCCCCCTGCCCCTGGGTGGCGACGACCGCGGTGCTCAGCCGGTTCCGGGCGTTGCGGCGCGCGAGGACGATGGAGTCCTGGCGGGCGTTCTGCTGCCGCAGAGCCGCGATCCTGCCGGTCCCGCCGTGACCGCCGAGCCGTTCGACACGTCCGTTCCATCGGCCGTCAGGTCGCTGCCGCACGCACAGCACCTCTCCGGAGTCCTCCTCGCGGTAGAAGAACACCATGCGCGAGCGTCCGATCTGCACCGGAGTGAGTCCACCGACGGGCCGCCAGGCGTCCGGGTCGGCCGACGTCACACCGTCCTGCAGTTTGTACGGGCCGTACACGGCCTCCTGGTACCAGTGCACACCGCCGCTGCGGTTCGCGGCGAACAGTTCAATCCGCCCGGTGGACTTCAGAACCGCAGTCAGGCAGTCCTGTATGTTGCGGCCGCCCAGGTCCTCCCAGCGCCCCCAGCCCTCGTCGGTCTCACGACGGGCGCTGACACCGGACCCGAAGTTGCGCATGAACACATGCAGTCGTCCCGTGGGCTCTGCAACAGCCTCGGGAACTCCGACCTCCCGGCAGCGCCGCCAGTCCTCCGACCTCTCGTTGGGGTTGCCGACGCTCTCCCAGGGCAGCGCCTCGCCTGTGTGGGCCTGCCGCCACATGCGGACGATCTCCACGTCCACCTGGCCGTCCGGTCCGGGGGTGCGACGCAGGCCGACGAGGTGCACGCCGCCCGTACTGTCCGGTGCCAGGGCCAGCGCCGGGGTCAGCCCGTGGCCGGGAAGGAGATCCGGCCCGTCCCAGGTACCGCTGCCCGGCTTGCTCTCGGTCCAGACTGCGGCCCGACCTCCGAGCACGGCGTACGCGGCGAGCCGGCCGTCGGCCTGGAGATGGAGCCAGTCGGTGCCGCCCTCGTACCGTGCCCGGGTACTCCATCCGTAGCGACGGATGTCGGCGCCGTCGGACAGTTGCCGGTCACCGCAGTAGCGGCGGCTGCAGACGTGTCCGTCGGCGGAGGTGTACACGTTGAGCACGCGCTTCTTCTCGGCCCAGGCATCCTCGGTGAGGTTGCTGGGCCAGTGCTTGTTGCCGTAGCCGACGCAGTTGTCGACGAGGGGCGGCACGCCGCCCTCCCCGATGTAGCGCTCCAGCGCCGCCAGCGCGAACTGTGCCGTCGCGGTGTGGTCATGGTGATCGCTGGACTTCGGCCCCTCTTCCTCGTTCCAGTCCGTGTGCCAGGGGTCGGGGTCCATGGTCCAGAACTGGTCGGGGCGCGCGCGGTGGAGCAGCTCGACCAGCGAGCGCAGCAGCCCGTCCTTGCTGATCTCCTGCGTCCGGCGCAGCGGCGACTCCGCGGCGATCAGGGTGGGCTGCGCGGAGACCTCCCCGTTCCACAGCTCGGTCAGCTGGACGGGCAGTACGTCGTCGTCCGGGAATTCGTTCTCGGGGTCGATCATCCGCAGCCCGAAGAAGACCAGCTGGACGTGAGGCGCGGCCAGCAGCGTGGAGCGGTCCACCGTCACTCCGGTGGAGAACATGTGGACGTCACGCGCCCATTCGCTCTCGCGGTCGCCCGTCAGCATGTCCGCGTACGCCGCGCGCAGCCCCTGCTGGCGCGCCTCGGCGTACCCCTCGCAGTCCGGCGGGCTGTCCATACGGCCGAGGTCACGGGTGTCGATGTTGCGCCCGTCGGCCTCCCCGGCCGTCAGATACACGCTGGTGACCCGGTGCCCCGTCTCCAGCGCTCGTTGCAGGTCGGGGTTGATGAAGTACAGGTCGTCGTCCGGGTGCGCCAGCACCTGGACCAGCGAGGGCCGCGCGGCGGGTTCCCCCGCGGGCTCCACGCCGCCGGGTTCTCCTCGCTCCGGGACAGAAGAGGGACGATTCAGGTCAGGGAGACTAAAACTCATAGCAGCCATCCAGGAAGACGTCCCTTGTGGAACATCTGATTGCGCGGTGGACCCGCCTCGAACTGACTGGGCATCGGAAGGAAGCGGGCGGTACGGCCACCGGCGTCGTGGCAGCCTGCTCGTCCTCCCGGGTCTCCCTCTCATGGAAGTCGTTCAGGAACTCGCCGAAGTACTGGCCCCAGCGGGCGAACGGTGCTTCCTTCTCCGCCGCCGAGGCGGCGACGAAGTTGCCCGGGACGCAGATCCTCCTCACGCTTTCCCTCTTCCTTCCTCGTTTGCTCTGCACATCGGTCCGGGAGCCGGTCACACACCGGCAGCGGAACCGTCCGCGGCACGCCTTGGCGGGCTGCCGCATCACACTCACCCGTGCACGCCCGTCCCATCACCACCGGGCCGACCCGCCCTGCGCCGTGCAGCGCGAAGGCACTCGGAGGAGTGATCAGCACGTCATGGTCGCCTTCCGCGGCGCCGGTTCGAGGCGCCACGCCGGGTCACTCGACGTCAGGCTTCAGCCGAGAACCTGCCAGGCGTCGAACCCGACCGATCCCCGGCCGGCCTGCCGGGCGACGGCCAAACGCCCGTCCACACCCAGCACGGCGATCCACGCACGGCCGAGCGTGTCGAAGGCCGCGGCCGGAGCGTACGCCGGCGGTCCACCGAGGGCATCGGTGGACAGTTCCTGCCAGGGATGACCACCGGGAACGAACCGATAGGCGACGCCGCCCAGATCGCTGAGGGTGGCCACCAGTGTCCCGAGCTCCATGTCCGGGCTCGCGGCACAGGCGACCGCGCCGTAGCCGCCTCGTCCACCGATCGACACAGGCGGCTTGCTCCACCGGCCGCCCGGCGTGTCCTCTTCGGCCATGAGCAGCCGTCCCGTCTCGGGCTGCCGGAACACGGTCATGACCCTGCCGTTCGGCTGAACGACGGCCGTGGCGGGCGAGGCCGGAACCTTGAGCCGGAAACGGGGAGCACGCAGCAACTCCTCCTGATGACGACCCTGGACCCAGTGGAAGACTCCTTCTCTGCTGGCGGCGAAGATCTCTACACGCCCGTTCGGCGCCGTCAGCGCGGAGACCCCTTCCTGCAGTTCATGGCCACGCAGATCGGTCCATTTGCCCCAGGCGCCGTTCGTCTCCTGGATACGGGTGTGCAGTCCCTGTCCCGCGTTGCGGACGAAGAGGTGCAGGCGTCCCAGAGCGTCACGGGTGACAGCCGGCACACCCAGATGGCGATCACGTCCGGGCTGCCCCGCGCTGGGGTTGCCCAGAATGCTCCAGTCGGTGAACACCCCGTCCCGCTCGGCTTGCTCGAGCACGACGATCTCGCGTCGGTGCGCGTGGTCCGGTCCGATGTGGGACATGCGCCGGGCGAAGACCTGCCAACGGCCGTCCGGGGTGAGGCTCGCCGTCAGCCCCGGCGACAGCGGGCCACCCCCCAGGAGGAACGGTCCACGGAACTGGCCGCTGCCCGCCTGCGACTCCAGCCAGAGCGCTGCCTGCTGGTTGACCACGGCGAACGCCGTCAGACGACCACGTGCGTCCAGCCCGAGCCAGGGTCCGTTCGGATGGCGTGGCGTAGTGCTCTGGACCCAGCCCGTGGAGCGTGCGCTGAGGCCGACCGCGTAGTCGCCACTCCCCGCGGGATCGCCGCAGTCGTACCCGTCCGCGGCACCGTAGATGTTGAGGAAGTACTCCTTCAGGGACACCGTCGTGGTACCGAGACCGTGGGGCCAGCGTTCGTTGTAGTAGCCCCGGAAGGCTTCGACGACGAAAGTGCGGCCCTCATCAGGACCTTCGTACTGTTCCAGCGCGAGGGACGCGAAGAGTGCGGCTGCGGTGTGGTCGCAATGGTCCGCATGATCGCCGAAGTCGTAACGCTGCGGGAACCGTTCGTCGTGAACGAGGCGGTCAGGGTCCGGGTCGAGGGTCCTGACCAGCGTCGGTCGGGTGAGGTCGAGGATCTGGACCAAGGTGTCGACCAGACCGGAACGCGTGTACCAGTGCTGTTCGTTCACGATTCCGCCGCTCACCACCAGCGTACGAACGCGCTCTTCCTCCCCCTGCCACAGAACGTGGAGGCTGCGCGGCAGTCCGCCCTCAATCCCGTGCTGGCGGATGTTGAGAAAGATCAGCTTGATCCATGGCGCGTCCGTGAGGCTGTAGACCTCGGCGACGGCCCCGTCCGCCGTGGGCAGCGTGGACGGTGTCCACGCTGCCGTGCGGTCACCGAACACCATGGCACCGTAGGCGGCTCGAATGCCGTTCTGTCGCGCCTTCCCGTATGCCTCCTGGTCCACGACGGGCGCGGTCAACTGCCAAGGGCGGCGGTTTCGGCCGTCCGAGTCCCCGTTGGTCAGATATACGGTCGTGGTGGGTGTACCCGCCTTGACCGTCTGAAAGGTGGCGGGGTTCATGAAGAACAGGTCGTCGTCCGGGTGCGCGACGATCTGCAGGACGGAGGCAGTGCTGGACACGCTCAGATCTCTTTCTTCTACCAGGTCAAAATTGGTCACAGCGGCCATTCCGAAAGATAGCCGGCATGGGCACGCAGATTTCGAGTGGACCCCGTCTCGAACTGACTGGCCACTGGAAAATAACTCGGGAGGAAGGCTGTCAGGATCGCATCCTGCTCCTCTTCCGGCACATCTCCGTCGTGAAAATCGTTCAGGCAGAATACGTCATGGGGACGCGCTGCCAGGATGCGCTGCAATCGTGGCCCGTGCTCGGAAAGACCGACATTGACAAATCCGCAGGAAATACTGCCCGGCACGCTGCGCAGCGTGTGGAATCCGTAGTAGTGATGCAGGGACGATGCCACCGACACATCGCTGTGATCACGCAGTTGGTTACTCGCGGCGACCGCGATCTCCTCCGCGAATTCCCGCTCGATGTCGGCAAGAATGCTGCGCCGCAAGGGATGAGGAGCGTGCAGGAAGGAGTGCACCAGCGTCTGCCCGAAAGAGCGCTCGATCAGGGATCGATTGTTCTTCGCGGCACCGATGTTGAACTCGTCCCCGTTCGACGACGGTGACATCGGCACGGCTGTGGGCGACATGAAATGCCTGGCCTGACCGTTGCCGAGAAAGAACATGCCGGGCTGCACGGTCCGCCCGAGGAAAACGTCGTCGTTGAAGTAGAGGAAATGTTCTGCCAGACCCTCGATATGGTGCAACTGGCTTTCGATGGCATGGGAGTTGTACGTCGGCAGCGCCCCTCTATCGCCGAAGATCTCCGTGTGGTCCACGACCCGTACACGGGGATGCGACAGGTCCAGCCACTTCGGGTCCTGCTTGTCGGTGACGATGTAGATGTTGCGGATCCACGGTGCGTACATGTCGATCGACCGCAAGGAGTAACGCAATTCGTCCCGGTCGCGGAAGCGTGCCGCGCTCGTGGCCGCGTCCTGAGTGTCCATTCCCAGACCGGCCAGGACGGAATTCTTCCGCTCCAGCCAGGCGACATCGGCACCGTTCACCCACGTGTAGACAGCGTCCACGGGAAAGTCGATGTCTCCATGGAGCGTCTGTCCGAAGGGCACGATCGTCGGGTAACGGCGACCACCCAGGCTCATGGGGGTACGGCGCATGGCGCTGAGCGGAACTCGGTCACCGATGAGAGTCCGCGACGGGCTTTTGAGGTACCCGGTTTCGTCGGGTTCGTCGTCCCAGAACGTGATCAGGCAACCGTAGACCGCGCCAAGACGCAGAGTCCGTGACGGCGACACCACACTCTGGTAGACGCTGATGCCGGAGCACGGGTCCTCGGAGTACTGCCCGATCAGAGCCGCGAGAGCCGTTGCCACCGTCTTCTGGGCCTCGTTGAGGACGGACGTGTAGACGGGCTCGTCCTGATACCGCTCGGCCAGCGCCTTGAAAACAGCCTGCTGGTAGGAGCGGTGCACGGCGACCGAATGCCGCACCATGTGGTCACGCATGACCATGTACGGAATGTCCGCGCCTTCCAAGGCGTTGGCCGCGAGCGCGAGATTTGCCTGAACCACGTCCCAGGGCGACTGCCACTCGAGCAGTGCGCACACCTGACCGCCGTCCTGGACCATGCCCCGCTTGTTCAGCAGGCGTTGTTCCAAGGCCCGCTGATCGCTCGAACGGACCGATCCGGGAGGAGGCGGAGGCGCCGCCGGCATGCCTCCCTCAGGGCCGCTCAGGTGGGCGTGGACCGCTTGGCGCTCGGCCTTCACCATCGCCCTGCGCCCACGGTCGCGCTCTGCGATGAGCTCGTGGAACATCTCTTCCCACTGAGCGGTCACCACCGAGGGCGAGAACCGTCTGACGGAGGCCAGCGCCGCGCCGCCCATACGGTGGCGGAGCTCCGAATCCTCGATCAGCCGCAGCAGGGCCGAGGTCAGGGAGTCGATGTCACCGGGGGGTACCAGAATGCCGGTCTCCCCGTCGATCACCACTTCCCGCGGGCCGTTCGGCGCGTCATAGGAGACGACGGGAACACCTGCCGCCTGCGCTTCCGCGAGGACCAGTCCGAATGCCTCGTTCCGAGAGGTGAGCAGGGCGATGCAGGCCTTGGCCCACTCCTCCGCAAGGTTCGGTGAATTGCCGTTGAGCTGAACGCAGTCGTGCAGCCCGAGCATGTCCATCTGGCGGCGCAGGGCACCACTGAGCGGTCCGTCCCCGAACACGCGCAACTGCCAGTCGGGGTGCTGCTGCGTCACCGTCGCCCAAGCGGTGAGGGCATGGTCGATCTGCTTCTCCGCGACGAGCCGGCCTGCGATGACGACCGTTCGGGTCTCAAGGGTCGACCGCGGCCGGAACCCGCTGGGCAGTGCGTTCGGCACGACCGCCAGACGAGGAGCGGCCGCGCCCAGGGTCTCGGCGAACCATTCCCGGGTCCGCTCGCTCAAGACCGCCAGTGCGTCCAGCCGCGCGGCATAGCGGAGCAGCGGTTCACCGCTTGTGCCCCGCAACTCGGAGACACGGTGCTCCTGGTGGACGGTGATCACCCGGGCCGGAGCCAGACGGACTGCCAGCGCCATCAGCGCGGGAGTCGTGGTGATCAGAATGTCGGTGTCCGTCTGCTGCAGGGCGAGTTCGAGCTCGAGGTCGGTGAGACGGTTGAACGCCGACTCCCAGGACCGGTCGACGATTTCACTCGGCCGGGCGGACAGCCCCGCCCACACTTCCTCCTCCACGGTGCTGGAACGCAGCGGCCGCGGAGTCTCCCCGGTGATGTCGACCAGGTAGTCGAGGCGTACACGCTCGCCAGGCGCGAAGAATTGTGTTGATTTGCTCTTGAAGACGCTGAGGACGCGGACCTCGTGCCGGACGGCGAGTTCGGTGGCTTGGTTGAAGACGGCGCGTTCGGTGCCACCGACGGCGTCCGCGGTGGTCAGCAGGAATGTGATCTTCACTTCTGGGGTTCAGCCTGCCTCGGGCATGCGCGTGCAGGTGACTCGAAGATTTCCTGCGGGGGTATAGCGCGGTTGGACGATCAAGGGTGTGCGGCCGACGGGAGTCATGGCCATGCTGCGCATCGCGAAGACACGTCGCGGGTTGCGGACGTCGTGCAGCCGGCGCCCCAGCCTCAAGGGGGGGCCGGCCTCCTGGCACAGCACGACGTCCCAGTGTTCGGGTCTCGAGGAGCGTGGTCTCATCCGGTCCAGTGGGACTTCGGTCCTGAAGAGACCGGGCCCCAACGGTTGGGCAGGCTGGCGGACTTGGCGTCCGGCAGCGACGAACTCCGTCCAGGGGTGCTCGACTTCCGTACCCAGCACCCGGAAGTCCACGGTGACTCCGGCATGCGACATGTGCACCTTGGACACCTCGACAGCCGGCACGGGATCCGAGCTGACGATCCGTGCGGTACCGGTGACGGTGCGCCCGACGCGATAACGCACTCCCGTGATACGGGATGTCGTCATGGGTTTGGTCGGGCCCTCATAAGGTACCGGGGGCTCCAGGAGCAGCAGCGCCACGGACCGGGACCGGCGCCCTGCGTGGATACGAAGCCTGAGCTTCCACTTTCCGGTGCCCATGGGTATCCCGCCGACTTCCGCACCCATCAGAACAGCTGCGTCCACGAGGACCTCGTCGACCGGGCCTTGGTAGACATGCGCCTGCGCATAGTGCCGCCTGCGGCCCCGGCGAAGCATCACTGTCGCGCGCTCGGGCATGGGCAGGCCGGGGGGCAGGACCGCATGCAGATTCACGGTCTGGCCGTCGAGAACGGCCGCGTAGCGCAGTTGTGCGCTGCGTTTTCTCTTCATCGGAACGAAGAGATGCAGCATCAGCCAGAGTCGAAGCGCCACCACGCGGCCACGAAGTCCGCGTCGCCGAATTCCCGCCGCGCCGGACGTGGTCAGAGGCTTCGTCGTTGAGGAGGTCATGCCTGAAAGGCCTCCAGCTCCGTCGGCGCGGCCACCCGCGGAGCGAGGGTGCTGGCGGTGCGCTCATAGGGGCTCGGGACGGGGAAGTACGAGTCGAGGAAACGGCTCACCATCCGCACCTGTGCCTCTCTGTCTTCCGGCACCACTGTGTCGTTGACGCAGAACGTGTCGAAGTCACGCCGGGCAAGCAGCCGGTTCATCCGTTGCTCCGCCTTGCTGTCACCGATGTCGATGTAGACGTAGCGCAGGTCGCCCACCGTGGAGCGGGCGGAGTTGTACGCGTAGTAATGGTGCAGCGACGAGGCGACGGGAACGTCGTACGGGGAACGGAACCGTGCGTGCTGGGTCACCCAGTGGGCCCTCGCGTAGGTCTCCTCGATCTCGGAGAGGACACTGCGCCTGAGGGCGTGCGGGGTGTGCTTCATCTTCTGGGAGATGACCGTGCCGAACTCCTGGGCAATGAGACCGCGGCTGTTCTTTCCCGCGGCGTCCACGGGAAGGTCCTCCGGCTTGATCTGACCGGTCGGGATCAGCGCCTTGGACATGAAGAACTTGGTGAGTCCGTTCGGATGAAAGAAGTGGTCCGGAAGCACCGGCCGCCCGAAGAACACGTCGTCGTTCAAGTAGAGGAAGTGCTCGGCGAGCTCGGGAATGTGGTGCAACTGGCTTTCGATCGCGTGGGAGTTGAAGGTGGGCAGCGCGTCCGGGTCGGAGAAGATCTCCCGGTGATCGACCACCTGCAGGCCCGGGTACTCGGTGTCCAGCCAGCCGGGAACCTGTCCCGCGGTCACCAGGAAGATGTTCCGCACCCAGGGCGCGTACTGATGGACCGATCTCAGGGAGTACCGGAGCTCGTCCCTGCTCGTGAAGCGCGCGTCGTTCGCCGCCTGCTCGTGCACCGAGGTCGGACCTGCGGTCAGGTTCCGCTGTGCCGCTTCTTTGCGCCTGCGCCAGACCGGGTCCGAGTCGTCGACCCAGGTGTAGACGAGGTCGATCGGGTAGAGGTGGTCGCTGATCAGCGGAGCGGTGAACTCGGGAAGCGTACGGGTCCGGCCTGTTCCGTACAGGGACGGAACAGGGCTGAAGAGGCGCTGCTCGACGCGACGACGCTCACCGCGCACCGGCGTGCTCGCGACCACTGCGTTGGGGCGCGGTGCGACCAGTTGCCCGTCGGCCTCCTCCCAGAACTCCAGATCACATCCCGATTCGTGGCCGAAGACGAGGTTCTCCGTCGGGTCGCAAACGCTCCAGCACAGGCGGAGCACCTGCTCCGAGCGGAGCCTGCGCCAGGTCTTCGCCGACCCTCCGTTCCGCGGCTGCCCCCCTGCGCGCGCCCTGACGTAGCCGGGGTTGCGGCCGAAGACGAGCAGGAGAACCTCCTCAACGTCATCACGGAACACGGCGGGAACTGCCACGCAAGGCACGTTCTTGCCGTTGCCGCGTACGGCGAAGTAGTCGATCTCGGCGTCTTCCAGCACCGCCACCAGCAGATGGAGATTCCTGGCCCGAGCGGCCCATTCGGTGGCGCCCGGGACCACCGTGGCCAGGACGTGCCGGCCGGCGGACTGCACGACGCGCATCGGTGCGCGGCCATCGCGCAGTGCCGGACTGTGGCGCCGGCCCAGCGCGGCTTTCGCCAGAGCCGAGCGGATCGAGTCGAGGGCCGAGAGGGTACGTATGACCGCGACTCGCAGCGGGCGCGGCACACGGCGCACGATGCGCCGACGCGCCCGCACCGGCACCAGGGATCGATATGTCGATACCAGGGCACTGTTCTCGGGGCTACCCGGGCTCACCACGGCTCCTCAGCGTCTTCCGGAAAAGGGCTGAGGCCCCCCTCACACCCAAAGTGATCACACAGGCGGACCACCCGGCCCCGAACCGAGAAGATCACGTCACGGAATATTCACATCTCAGCCACTGGCTGTCCACTTTTTGTCCCCGTCAGGCACAAACATGAGACGCGATTCACTGAACTTTCAATCAAGTCGGGAGCAATGCCCGTCTTGTGCCCCCGACCGGACGGTCCTCGGCCTTTCACGCCCGGGATCGCTCGTCCGCCGCCTCCCGAGAGGGTGGCTCCTCCGGTCCTGAGCCGCAGGAACGAGACCGACGCCCCTGGACGCACATACGTCCGAACCCGTGTCTATAGTGCAGGTCAGCCCGGCAATGCACGGACCGGCCACTCCCCCACCCGAGTCCTCGAGCCATCGACATCCGCCCGTATCAGGGCACGAGCAGCTAGGACCCGGACCAGGATGAGCCATGTCCCGACGCCCCAGACCACCGCATCCGAAGCGCCGCCAAAGGGCGGCGGCGGAAGGCGCGGAGCCAAGCGCGAGCGCACCGGCGGCCGTCGCACAGGCAGGAAGATCCTGCTGGGTCTGACCGTCCTCGTCCTCGCGGCCGGCGGCACCGGCTACTGGCTCTACAGCGACCTCGACGGCAACATCAAGGGCGTCGACCTCGACAAGGCCATCGGTGACGACCGGCCGGCGAAGCTGCCCACCTCCGGGCAGAACGTCCTGGTCCTCGGATCCGACTCGCGTGCGGGAGCCAACGCCGCCCTCAAGACGGGCAACGTCTCCGGGGCACGTTCCGACACCGCGCTGGTGATGCACATACCCGAGGGCCGGCAGAAGGCCGTCGCGGTCAGCATCCCGCGTGACACCCTGGTGACCCGCCCCGAGTGCACCAGGGCGGACGGCACCACGGTCCCCTCCGCGCAGCGCGTCATGTTCAACTCCATCTACTCCCAGGTCGGTTCGGCCTGTGTGGTGAAGACGGTGGAGAAGATCTCCGGGATCCGCATGGACCACTACATGGAGATCGACTTCGCCGGCTTCAAGGACCTGGTCGACGCGATAGGCGGCGTGACCGTCACCGTCGGCAAGGACATCCACGACAGCTCCAGCGGCCTCGACCTCACCGCGGGCACGCACCAGCTGAACGGCACGCAGTCCCTGGAGTTCGTACGGACCCGGCACGGCATCGGCGACGGCAGCGACCTCGGACGCATCGGCCTCCAGCAGCAGTTCATGACCGCACTGCTCTCCGAGATCAAGAAGCAGGACCTGCTGGGCAGCCCCGCGAAGACGTACAAGATCGCCGACAGTCTGACCCAGGCGCTCACCACCGACTCCGACCTCGCCTCGCTCTCGGCGCTGGCGGAGTTCGGCCGCAGCATGAACGGCGTCGACCCGTCCACCATGGAGACGATCATGCTCCCGGTGGCGTACGACAAGGTCGACCCGAACCGGGTGGTGGCGGCCGAGCCGCAGGCGTCGACGCTGTGGAAGGCCCTGCGGACCGACTCCGTGATCCCCGAGTCGGCGAAGAAGTCACCCGCCACCGGCGGCAGTTCCTGACACGTCGAGAGCAGCTGCGGCCGGGACCCGGAAAGGTCCCGGCCGCAGCCGTCGGTGTCAGACCGCCCGCCAGGCCTCCAGGGCGATCCCCGGCTCGTCCTTGCGGCGGGTGACGCGGAGTTCTCCGGTTCCCGGGGAGAGCGTCGCGGCGACCACCCGGCCCTCCTCGTCCTCCGTCAGCGACAGCAGGGCGTCGGCGGGGAGTTCGGGCCCCGACTCCGTCCACCACGCGCCCGCCGACTCGTCCTCGGTCGGATAGGCGGCGAAGGCCACCCGGCCGCTCGCCGCGCGCTGGGCGAGCAACGTGCAGTCGTGGCCGTCGAGTTCGCAGCGGATGACACGGACGGGACCCGGGCCGGCCGAGGCCAGCAGGGGCACGGGCCTGGTGCCGGGACGCCAGACACACACATCGCCCGAGTCGTCGGTGAAGAAGAGCGTGGTGGAGCCGGCGGAGGTGGCGAGCGCCTGGAGGGTGTCCGGGCGGACCGGTGCCTCCAGCGCCTCGTCCAGGGCGGGTACCGCACCCGATTCCTCCTGGCTCCAGTGCAGAACGCCGCCCGCCATGGCCGCGTACAGCTCGACCCGGCCGGACATCCCGGTCACGGCCGCCAGGTCACCCCGTACGTCATGCCCCTTGAGGTCGTGCCAGGGCCCCCAGCCGCCCTTCTCCTTCTGGGCGATCATGCTGACCCCGCCGCCCTTGTTGCGCACGAAGACATGGGCGCGCCCCTGAGCGTCGACCGCGACGGCGGGGTTGCCCGTCCGGTCCCCGGTGCGGTCGGGGTGACCGATCGGGTTCCAGTCGAGGGCGGCGAGGTCCGGCCGGAAGTGGGTCGAGTGCACGAGACCCGACTCACCCTTGACCGTGGGGCGCCACGAGACCAGATGGGTGTAGCGGTCGGGTCCCTGCCCCAGGGCCAGTACGGAGTGCAGGCGCTGTTCGCCCCCCACCGTGCGGGCGGAGCCCCAGGGGCCGCCGGGTCCGTGCTCCGCCCGGCAGCGGACGGTGGCCTCCGACAACAGGTACACACTGAGCCTGCCGTCGCGACCGCGTATGAGCCAGTCGACGTTCACCGGTTCACCTTAATCGGGGGCGGCCCGCCCGGTGATCCGGGGGATGCCTCCCGCCGCGTCCCGCCGCTCCCCGTCAGTGGTTCACAGGCGCTTGGCGCTGCGCAGCAGTCCGGCGTAGAAGCCGTTGCCGTCGATGCGCGAGGCGCCGCCCTTGTCGCCCATGGTCGGCCCGTTGACCTCCTTGCGGCTGGAGATGAAGACGCGGTGACCGTCGGTGTCGACTCCCAGGTACAGGGCGACGTGGTCCAGGTGGTTGCCGGTGCGGTGGTCCATCTTGAAGAAGAGGAGATCACCGGGCTGGACGACGTCGATGTTCTTGGGGCGCGTGTACCAGGGGGACGGTCCGGAGAGTTTCAGGATGTCGACGCCGATGTCCGAGCGGGCCATCCCGTCGGCGCTGCGCGGCAGTCCGTCGCCGGAGGAGTTCGTCGCCATCAGCGGATAGCGGGCCCGGTAGCCCCAGACCATGCGCATGAACCCGGAGCAGTCGAGGGCGCGGTAGCGCTCCTTGCGCGCCACCATCGAGGCGCCGTTGCGGAAGGTGTAGTTGATGCCCAGGTAGTCGTAGAAGTCGTTCTGTTCGAGGCGGTCGACGCCGTCCTCCTTGAAGGGGCCGAAGATCGCGTCGCCCGCGTACGGGACACCCTCGTCGTCCTTCTTCACGGGTGCGCCGTCGACGTACTGGAAGGCGATCGCGAAGATGTCGTCGGCCTCGCTGCCGTAGTACTCCTTGAACCAGTCCTTGAACCACTTCTCCTTCTCGGCACCCTTGCGCCAGGCCTCGGGCATCAGGCGCACCCAGTCCTGGGTGACCACGCGGGACTGGGTGTTGGTCGGTTCGGTGAAGGTGCGGGACGGACCCCGGAGGGTCGCGGTGCGGGCGCCGTCGGTGAAGGTGGCGAGGATGTCGCCGTTCTCGCCGCGCAGCACGGAACGCGTCGGGTTGTTCAGGCGCTCCCAGGTCTGCTTCCCGGTGGCCTTGCCCGAGTTCTCGAGGTCGGGCTTGTCGGTGACGGCTTGCACCGCCGGGACCTTCGCCTCCTCGTCCTTGCGGAGTTCGAAGGTGAAGAACGCGCTGCCCGCGAGCAGCGCGATGACCGTGGCAGCGTGGAGGACGGGACGGCCTTTGCGCTTCGGCATGGTGACGGCTCCAGGGATCGCGGGTAGGGCGGGCGGCTCAGGCGGACGGCATGGCGCCGAGGAGGATTCCGGCGGTCAGCACCACGTACGTGGCGAGCGTGACCGTGCCGGTCGACAGCAGCGTGGCCCCCTTGGGCTGACGCACGAGCTGGTAGCCGACGAGACCGGGGACGATGAAGCCGAGGGTCTGGTTGGCGTAGAGCAGCGGGAACTCCATCTGGAGCACGATGATCACGGTGGCCTGGATCAGGACCCCGCTCAGCACGACGGCCGCGAACAGCCGCTTGCCGTAGAGGATCACGAAACGCTGGAGCAGCAGCGTGGTGACGTACGTCAGAACGGTGACGCCGACGACCAGCGCGGCACGCTGAAGGTCCTCGATGAGGGTGAGCGCCAGCCAGCCCGGGGTGATCATGCCGCCGGGCGAGAGGTTGGTCGTGAGGTAGCAGATCAGCGAGAACATCAGGCCCAGGCCGATGCCGATCGCGGCGATCTCGGGGGTGAGGACGGAGGGGATCAACGGGGCTCTCCTGGGCTGTGCCACTGCTGGGGCTCGTCGGTGGGCTGTGCGAGAGGGACGCGGGGTTCGAAGAGGCCTCGGGGCCGGGGCTGTTCACCCGGGCCGGGCGGCGTCGGAAGCGTGGCGGCGGGTTCCTGCGACGGGTCCGGCCACGGCTCACGGGCCTGCTCGGACGGGTATGCCTGCTCAGGCCGGTACTCCAACTCCGGCCTGCCGGTCTGCTCCGGCTGCTGCTGCTGCTGCTGCCGGCCGACCTGCTGACCTGCCTGCTGACCGGTCTGCTGACCTGCCTGCTGACCGGTCTGCTGACCTGCCTGCTGGCGATGCTCGAGACGCGCCCGCCGTCGGCCCTGCTGCGGGTACGGGTCGTCCGCGCTGCGCTGTGCGGGAACCTCGGTCCGGGGCGCGTACCGGGTCTCGTACGCCTCCGAGTACCGCTGGTAGGGGTCGATCCGCGGGGCGTAGAGCTGAACGGTCTCGACGTGCTCGCGCATGGCCGGCGCCGGCCGCGGCACGTCGGCCGCCGTGCCGGCGGCGCGGGTGGCGTCACCGGGCACGTACGCGTCCCGGCTCCCGACCGCGCCGTCGTCGTCGGAGCCTTCGTCGGCGCTGTCGTCCGCGCTGTCGTCCTCGCTCTCGTCCGCGGGGAGTTCGGCGAGGTGTTCGAGCAGGTGCTCGCCCTGGCCGTGGATGTTGCCGATGGCCACGAGCGAGGTGTCCGCGCCGAGCTCTCCGAGCAGCAGGCCCATGAACTCCTCGGGGTCGCGGCGGTCGCCGCCGAGGTCGATCGCGCGGGAGCGGAACTCCGCGGGGATCGCGTCGATGGCGCTCCTGGCCGGGTGGCCGATCACGAAGACCTTGTCGGGGTCCAGCTCGGGGATGATCTCGCCCATCTGGCCGTTGCGCTCGACCCGGTCGGGACGGCAGTTGATGACCACGTTGAGCGGGCGGTGGATCGCGCCGAGGTCGAGGAGCTGGTTGATGTTCATCAGCGTCGACTCGGGGTCGTTGGCCGCGAAGACGTTGGCGAAGCGGACCTTCTTGCCGTCCTCGGTGACGTACCGCTCGACGGAGAGGACACCGGGGTCCGGCGGCGCGTCGTACATGCCCTGGAGGGCCGTCTGCCGCTCCACGCCGAGGAGTTCGGCGACCTTGAGCGCGATCGCCACGTTCTCCTTGAAGGTGAACCAGCTGAAGCCGCGCAGCTCCTCGTCCGTGACGGTCTCGGGGTCGGCGTAGATCAGCTCGCAGTCACGCGAGTCGGCCTCCTCCTTGAGGATCGCGAAGCGCTCCTGCTCGGCGGTGACACAGATGCCGCCCTCCGGCATGGAGCGGGAGAGCGAGCGGGCCACGTCGTCGAGGGTGGGTCCCATCTCGGCGAGGTGGTCCTCACGGACGTTGCACAGGACACCGATCGTGGAGCGGATCAGCTTGGACTGGTTGATCTCCTGGAGGGCCGGCATGACGGCCATGCATTCGATGACCAGGGCGTGCGGGTTGTACGCGGCCGCGCGCCGGACGATACCGATCTGCTCGACGACGTTGGCGATGCCGAACTTGCGGTAGACCGGCTCCTCGGTCGCGTCGGGGTGGATGAACCGGGCCGCGGTACCGGTGGTCTTGGCGACCGTGGTCAGCCCGCCGCCGCGCAGCGCGCCCGCGCAGAGCCGGGTGATGGACGACTTGCCGCGGATGCCATTGACCAGCACCCGGGTCGGGATGTTGTCCAGGTTGGTGAAGTGCCGCCGCTGTTCGACGATGCCCGCCACCAGCAGGATCGCGCAGCACACCATCAGGACGGTGTAGAGGAAGAGCACGGCCGATCAGTTCCTTACGTGCTGCTGGTGAGCGGTGTCCGGTGCGCCGCGGCGCGCGGACGGCTGCTGTCTGCGCTGTTCCTGGAGCTGCTGGCGGACGAGCTCCAGGGAACGGGTGACCGCGCCGACCTCGTCGTGGTTGCGCGGGAACAGGACGGTCTTGCCGTCCCCGTCGGCCAGTGCCTCGGCCTGGCCGGCCAGGGCACGCAGCGGCCGGGCCACGACGATGTACATCCAGCCGAGGCAGGCGGCCGCCGCCGCGGCGCCCAGCAGTCCGGCGAGCACCGTGCGGTGCTGCACGTCGTACTCGGGGATGGCGAGCCGGTCCGCGGGCTGCCAGCTCACGACGGTCCAGCCGAGCTGCTTGGCCGGGCCGCCTCCCACGAAGGGAGCCGCGGCGGCGATCTGCACGCCGTCCTCGCGGTAGAGGACGCCTGCGGCGTGGGCGGACTTGCCGACCTTCTGGCCGGACGCGGAGACCAGGTCCTTCAGGCGCTCGCCGGGCAGCGACTGGAAGGCGAGGTAGCCGGTGTTGCCCGCGATGACCTTGCCGTGGTCGTCGACGAGACGTACGACGCCGAGGCCGGGCCTCTTGAGCACCGAGTTGAGGAAGTCGAGCCGGAACTCGCCCACCAGCGCCGATCCGTCGCGGCCGGGGATCTCGGCGGTGCCGACCACCAGCGGCTTCTTGCCGCCCTGGCCGAGGAGCTGGATGGGATCGGCGGTGGCCGGCTTGGGCCGGGCCACGCGGGGCTTGTCGCCGACCTGGGCGACCACGTCACCGGAGGCGTCGACGACGTAGAGCGCCTGGTACCGCAGGTGCTGGTTGAGCGTGCGGTCCAGCACCGTCGTCATGTCGTCGGGGCTCGTGCGGTCGCCGATCAGCGTGGCCACGGACTGGAGGTCGGCCTCGCCCTCGTTGAGCGCGCGGCGTACCCGGTCGGTGAGCGTGTCGGTCCGTTCACGCTGGTCGTTCACGAGCTGCTGCGGTACGACGACGGTGCCGTCGGCCCGGTTGAGGAGGAGCAGCAGCGGGGCCGACCAGGCGAGCAGCAGGACGGCGCACAGGGCGAGAAGTCCGCGGGTGCCGATGCGGCGCAGGCCGCGCGGTGCCGCGGGGGAATCGCTCCGCTCGGCGGGTTCGCCGAGGAGCTGGCCGCGCAGTCGCTCCAGGGCCGTGCCGATCCTGCGTGCCTCGCCGTAGCCGGGGACGCCGACCGGGCGGGTCAGGTCGCCGCGGGTGAGGCGGCGCGACTCCAGGAAGAGCCGGATGAGGGGCCGCTGGACGGTGCCGAGCAGGACGGCGACGGCGAGGCCGCCGATGAGCAGGAGGGCGCCGGCGGCGATCAGTCCGAAGACGGGCGAGGTGGAACGGGTGGGGTCCTCGGCGACCTTCACCACGGCGACCACGGTGAGGCCGAGGGCGGTCGCGGTGGTGGTCTCGCCGGGCTCGGTCGGGGCGAGATTGGCGTATCCGCCGACGGACCGGTCGCTGAGGAAGGTGCCGCCGATCAGGCTGCCGCTCACGCCCAGGTAGCCGCCGGAGCCGGGCTCCTTGCTGCTGAGCGGGTGTTTCGCGGCCCTGGCCGCCGCGGTCTTCGCGAACGACTTGAGCTGCTTGTTGGAGGCGGCCACCTCATCGCGCTGGAGGTCGGTGAGGACCTGCTCCGGCTCGGGGATGCCGTCGCTGCTGAGGATCGCTCCGGAGCGGTCCACCACCGCGATCGAACGGAACTGGCCGAGGCTGATGCCGGGGAACTTGAGGCTGTTGGAGGCCACGAGGAGGAGCTGGGGCTTGCCCGGCCAGGACAGCAGCGCGAAGGACAGCAGCCGGACCTCGCCGTTCTCCAGACGCACCATGCGGGGCGCGAGACCGCCCTCGTCGCCGAGCGTGGACCGGTCGAGGGAGATCAGCGGGACGGTCTCGCCGCGGGTCGCGACGAGCTTGCCCGACTTGATCTCGATGATGGCCGTACCCATCCACTTCTGGTACGTGTTGCCCAGTTTGTCGAGAACGGTGTCGCCGGACACGGGGGCGCCGGCACTGAACAGGGCGGCCGAGCGGTCGAGGTCGGTCACCGACTCGTCGATGGAGGCCCGCATGGCGATCGCGCCGTCCTCCGCGAAGTGCTGCTGCGAGGTCTGGACGGCCTTGGGCACCCCGGTACCGCCGGCCGGGCCGAGCACGAGCGCCGTGACGGCCGCGAGAGAGAGGAGCAGCGCCGACAGGACTGCTATCGGCGGTCGTATGCCGCCAAGCAGCGACATGTCAGCTCTTCGGCGAACACGGTGCTGCCGCGCCGGGGGCAATGACACCAACGGACTGGTCCTCTCAAGCGGTTGTACGGGCGAAGCGAGCGCGAGGTCGATCCGCTCGCCGACGGGGCGCAGGTTGCGGGTGCGACGCAGCCACACGGACGGGAAACCTGTGTCTCTGCTGGCGTGTCAGACAAGCGGGACCGTCAAGCGGTTGTGCAGATTCAAAGTGATCTGAGCAACAGCCGAATCCAAATGAACGCCTTCGTTCGCTTTCAACGGATTTCGGATCCAGTCGGACACTTCACCCCTCCGGCAAAAGCGGTCGGGACGTCGTCCGGCGCCCGGCCCGAGTCGGGCCGGGCGCCGGACGGGGCGCCGGGTGATCTCAGCCGGGCAGCTCCGTCAGGGGCTTCAGTCCGTCCTTCGCCGCACCGCGGTTGAGCATGGTCCCCTCGGTCCGCTCGAAAGCCAGCCGGAGACGGGACCGCCGCTGGTCGCTCAGGCCGTCCCGCTTGAGCTCGGCCGCAACGTCCACCAACCGGTAGTCCTCGACCTGCCCCTTCGCCGGTTCCGCCGGGGTGCCGTCCGCGCCGACCTCGGGGTCCGGCGGGATCTCCACGAGGGTCGGCTCGTAGCGGGGCTCGACCTCCCAGGTACCGCCGCGCTCGGTGAAGGTGAACCAGCCGATCACACCCTCCTCGGTGAGTCCGGTGGGCACGTCGTGGCGCGCGACCTGGTTGCCGAGGCCGTACGCGATCCAGGTGCCGCCGACCTTCTCCATCGGCTGCACGACGTGCGCGTGGTGCCCGATGATCAGGTCGATGCCGGTCTTGCGGGCGAGCTCCCGGGCGAAGTTGAGCTGCGGGGTCGAGGGGTTGGGGTGGTGCTCACGGCCCCAGTGGATGGAGAGGATGACGACCTCGGCGCCGGCCGCGCGGGCCCGCTTCTCGGCCGCCTGGATCCTGCCCAGGTCGTTCTGGTTGACCAGCCACGGCTTGTCCTTGGGCAGCTCGTGGGCGTTGAAGCCGAAGGCGAAGGAGATCTGCGCGACCTTGACGCCCTTGACGTCCATGACCAGCGGGGTGAGCGAGTCCTTCTTCGTGCGGAAGGAGCCCGTGTGCTTCAGGCCCGCGGCGTCCAGCGTGTCCAGGGTGCGCTTCACCCCCTCGTACCCGTGGTCGATCGAGTGGTTGGAGGCGGTCGAGCAGGTGTCGTAGCCGACGTCCTTGATCGTCCCGGCTATCTGCGGCGGGATGAGGAAGTTCGGGTAGCTCTCGAAGGGGCCCTTCGGCTTGCTGATCACCGGCTCCATGTGGCAGATCGCCAGGTCGGCCTTGCTGATCACCGGCTTGATCCCGGCCATGAGCGGGCCGAAGTCGAGACCGTCGACACCGCGGCCCGTCTCCTTGGCGTCCGCCGTCGCCTGGTCGATGAGCTGAGGATGGATCAAAATGTCGCCCGCCGCGGCCACGGTGAACGAGCGTCCGCCCCCCTTCGACGCCGATCCTGAGTCGTCGCCCCCGACGAGACCACATCCCGCCAGTGCGGCAACGAGGACGAGGGGGGCCAGGAGGATGGGCAAAGTGCGGCGGTTACGGCGTCTGGTCACCGAGATATCTTGATACAACCATGAGAGCAAACGGCTCCAGAACGATAACGATCGCAACACTTCTCTTGATTCTCGCCACCCTTGCGGGATGGGCGGCGGTGGCCGTGCACGGGACTCACGACAGTGGCGGCGACACCTCCGGCCGCCCCGCCGAGGGTCCGCCGACCGTGGACCTGACCCGCACCGTCGCGGCCTACACCGACCGCTTCTCGCCGGACGGCGCCTTCCGGCCACCCTCCCACACCGAACGGCAGACCGTCACCGACGGGGTGGGACTGCTCCTCGACCACCGCCGCAAGCAGGCGGAACTGCGGCTCGCCGAGGTCGACTTCGGTGTGCGCACCCTGGTCGACAGCGTCACCGGCCGTCGATTCGCAGAGGTGTACGACCGGGTCGACCAAGGGCCCTCGCCGCGCGGCTGGGGCCGCGTCTTCATCGATCTCGACCACCCCGTCCGATGGTCCGCACAGGTGCCCCATCCGGTGTCGGACGAGAACACGGAGCTCTTGGGCGTACGGGTTCTGAGGGGCGCCCCCGGCGGCATCCTGATCGTTGCGGGAGCACATCGCGAATCCGGGGAGGGCAACGCGGCGGACGTGGCTCACCGCCGGGACACGGTTTTCAGCGCGATCTGCGCCGAACTCGCCGGGCGGCGGATCCCGGGCATCCAGCTCCACGGGTTCGCCCAGGATTCCGCCCCGCGCTACGACGTGATCGCCTCGGCCGGCGCCGGAACGGCCGGCCGCCCGGCGGGCCGTCTGCTCGCCGACGCGCTCCGGGAGCGGCACTTCGCCGTGTGCCGGGCCTGGGTCCGCTCCTGTCCGCTCGCCGGGCACGAGAACGTACAGGGGCGGAAAGCCGCCGACGCCGGGGTGCCGTTCCTTCATGTGGAGTTCGCGCCGGGGCCGCGGTCGGACGCCCGGCGGGCGGCCCGGGTCGCCGAGGCCGTCTCGGTCGTCACCCGGCGCTGGGCCGACGGCTCTCCGGCAGAGTGAGGACATGACGACTCCGGAGGAAATGGCGACGCTGGTCGTCGTGGACGGCGCCAATGTGGTGGGCTCCGTGCCGGACGGCTGGTGGCGGGACCGCCGCGGTGCCGCCGAGCGGCTCAGGGACGGCCTGGTGGAGGTGGCCCGGCAGGGTCTGCCCGGCCACCCCGGTCCGCTGGAGATCGTCCTGGTGGTGGAGGGCGCGGCGCGCGGGGTGGGCTCCGTCCCCGGGGTCCGGGTCGACGAGGCACCGGGCAGTGGCGACGACCGCATGGTGGAGCTGGTGGCCGAGGCGCGGGACCGCCCGCGTCTCGTGGTCACGGCCGACCGCGAACTGCGCCGACGCGTCACCGACCTGGGCGCCCGGGTCGCGGGCCCGCGCACCGTACGCCCCCACGCCTGACAGCGGCCACCACGAACGCCGGGAAGCCGGGGCGGACGGATGCGGGCTGCGGCGGCCCCGTGACCGACGACGGGGGTGCCAGGAGCAGAGATACGGGTGCGGGCGTACGGCGGCCCCGTGCCGGGCTGTGCGGCGCCGGGCACGGGGCCGGTGAGCGGGTGGTCAGCCGGCCGCGCCGCCGGGCGGGGTCCGGGTGCCGTCCGTACCCGTCTCCGGGCGGCGCTCCAGGAGGCTGTGCCTGCGCCCGTAGAGGAAGTAGACGACGATGCCGATCACCATCCAGATCGCGAACCGCAGCCAGGTCTCCGCGGGCAGGTTCAGCATCAGCCACAGTGTCGCGAGGACCGACAGGATCGGCACCCACGGCACCAGCGGGGTGCGGAAGGAACGGGGCAGGTCGGGGCGGGTGCGGCGGAGCACGACGACGCCGACGGCGACCACGATGAAGGCGAAGAGCGTGCCGATGTTGACCAGCTCCGCCAGCTCGCTGAGGCTGGTGAAGCCCGCGAGGATCGCGATGATGACACCGAGCAGGATGGTCGGCCGGTGCGGGGTGCGGAACCTCGGGTGCACGCGGGAGAAGAAGCGCGGCAGCAGTCCGTCGCGGCTCATCGCGAAGAAGACACGGGTCTGGCCGAGCAGCAGGATCATGCAGACCGTGGTCAGTCCGACGGCGGCGCCGAAGCTGATGAAGCCCGCGTACCAGGGGTGCCCGGTGGCCTTGAACGCGTCGGCGAGCGGGGCGTCGACGGACAGCTTGCTGTAGTGCTGCATGCCCGTGACCACGATCGACACGAGGACGTAGAGCGTGGTGCAGATGATGAGCGAGCCGAGGATGCCGCGCGGCATGTCCCGCTGCGGGTTCTTCGTCTCCTCGGCGGCCGTGGCGACCACGTCGAAGCCGATGAAGGCGAAGAACACGACGGAGGCCGCGGTGAAGATGCCCATCACGCCGAAGTTGGTCGGCGCCCAGCCGAACATGAGCTGGATCAGAGGTGACTTGATGCCACTGCCCGCCTCCACGGCCTGCGCCTTGGGGATGAACGGCTTGTAGTTGTCGCCGTTGATGAAGAAGGCGCCCGCGATGATCACGACCAGGACGACGGTGACCTTGATCGCGACGACCAGCGTGGTGATCCGGGCGGAGAGCTTCACGCCGATGACGAGGATGGCGGTGAGCAGCAGCACCAGCGCGGAGGCGAGGATGTCGAAGCCGAACCCGGTGGCCCCCTCGCGCCCGCTGAGCGATTCGGGCAT
Source organism: Streptomyces sp. NBC_00328 (assembly GCF_036139655.1). Taxonomy (NCBI): domain Bacteria; kingdom Bacillati; phylum Actinomycetota; class Actinomycetes; order Kitasatosporales; family Streptomycetaceae; genus Streptomyces; species Streptomyces sp. NBC_00328. The sequence continues at coordinate 7,279,822 of NZ_CP108013.1, read as the reverse complement.
GTGCCAGCCCGCGTTGTCCATCAGCGAGCGCACGTAGCCCGACCAGCCGACGGCCACCACCGCCGTGCCGAGCGCGAACTCCAGGACCAGGTCCCAGCCGATGATCCAGGCGGGCATCTCACCGAGGGACGCGTAGGCGAACGTGTACGCGGACCCCGCGACCGGGACCGTGGACGCGAACTCCGCGTAGCAGAGGGCGGCCAGCGCGCACGCGACACCCGCGGCGACGAAGGCCAGCGAGACGCCCGGCCCCGCGTTCTCCTTGGCCACCTTGCCGGTGAGGACGAAGATGCCGGTGCCGATGATGACACCGACGCCGAAGACGGTGAGGTCCAGAGCGGACAGCGACTTCTTGAGCGCGTGCTCCGGTTCCTCGGTGTCCAAGATCGATTGTTCGACCCTTTTCGTCCTGAAGAGGGTGTTGCTCACGGACGTACCTCCCACGCTTGTCGTCCTCGACATGATCGAGAGGGCAGGTAGCACGTATGCCACGACGCGGCGCGGATCACGCCGATGGGCCGGTTTCACCACCCGTACAGGGTGCTGAAACCGGCCCATCGGCCGTGTGGGGATGCGTCAGTCGCGCACGGGCTGTACGGCGTCCACGACCTGCGCGGCCCGGCTCTCGAAGCGGCCGTCGAGCTTGGCCACGAGGCCGGTGACCTGCCGGGCGATGTCCGGCGCGGTCAGCCCGATCTCGGCCATGACCTCGGCGCGGGAGGCGTGGTCGAGGAAGCGCGGCGGGATGCCGAAGTCGCGCAGCGGGATGTCGACGCCCGCGTCGCGCAGGGCCTGCGCGATCGCCGAGCCGACACCACCGACCCGGGAGTTGTCCTCGACGGTGACGACCACGCGGTGCTGCTCGGCGAGCGGCGCCATGGCCTCGTCCACCGGCTTGACCCAGCGCGGGTCCACGACGGTGGTGGAGATGCCCTGCCGGTCGAGGAGAGAGGCGATCTCCAGGCACATCGGGGCGAGCGCGCCGACGGAGACCAGCAGCACGTCGGGGGCGTCGGTGCCGGGCTCCCGCAGGACGTCCATGCCGCCGATCCGGCCCACGGCGGGGACGGCCGGGCCGACCGCGCCCTTGGAGAAGCGCACCACGGTGGGCGCGTCCTTCACCTCGACGGCCTCGCGCAGCTGGGCACGCACCTGGTCGGCGTCGCGCGGTGCCGCGAGCCTGAGGCCCGGGACGACCTGGAGGATGGACATGTCCCACATGCCGTTGTGCGAGGCGCCGTCGGTGCCGGTGACACCGGCGCGGTCCAGGACGAAGGTGACACCGCACTTGTGCAGGGCCACGTCCATCAGGACCTGGTCGAAGGCGCGGTTCAGGAAGGTCGCGTAGACGGCGAAGACGGGGTGCAGTCCGCCGGTGGCGAGGCCGGCCGCGGAGACGGCGGCGTGCTGCTCGGCGATACCGACGTCGTAGACCCGCTTGGGGAACGCCTTGGCGAACCGGTCCAGGCCGACCGGCTGGAGCATCGCGGCGGTGATCGCGACGATGTCCTCGCGCTCCTTGCCGAGCGCCACCATCTCCTCGCCGAAGACGGAGGTCCAGTCGGCGCCCGAGGAGGCGATCGGCAGGCCCGTGTCCGGGTGGATCTTGCCGACGGCGTGGAAGCGGTCGGCCTCGTCCTGGAGGGCCGGCTGGTAGCCGCGGCCCTTCTCGGTGAGGCAGTGCACGATGACCGGGCCGCCGAAGCGCTTCGCGCGGGCGAGCGCCGACTCCAGGGCCTCGATGTCGTGGCCGTCGATCGGGCCGACGTACTTCAGGCCGAGGTCCTCGAACATGCCCTGCGGGGCGATGAAGTCCTTCAGGCCCTTCTTCGCGCCGTGCAGGGTCTCGTAGAGCGGCTTGCCGACGACCGGCGTGCGCTCCAGGAGGTCCTTGCCGCGGGCCAGGAAGCGCTCGTAGCCGTCCGTGGTGCGCAGGGTCGCCAGATGGTTCGCGAGGCCGCCGATGGTCGGCGCGTACGAGCGCTCGTTGTCGTTGACGACGATGATCAGCGGGCGGTCCTTGGCGTCGGCGATGTTGTTCAGCGCCTCCCAGGCCATGCCGCCGGTGAGCGCGCCGTCACCGATGACGGCGACCACGTGGTCGTTCCTGCCGAGGACCTCGTTCGCCTTCGCGAGTCCGTCGGCCCAGCCGAGGACCGTGGAGGCGTGCGAGTTCTCGATGACGTCGTGCTCGGACTCGGCCTGCGCGGGGTAGCCGGACAGGCCGCCCTTCATCTTCAGCCGGGAGAAGTCCTGGCGGCCGGTGAGCAGCTTGTGGACGTAGGACTGGTGGCCCGTGTCCCACAGCACTCTGTCCTTCGGTGACTCGAAGACGCGGTGCAGGGCGATGGTCAGCTCCACGACACCGAGGTTGGGGCCGAGGTGGCCGCCGGTCTTGGAGACCGCGTCGACGAGGAAGGTCCGGATCTCCTCGGCCAGCTGGTCGAGCTGCTCCGGGGTCAGCCGGTCCAGATCGCGCGGTCCCGTGATGCGGGTCAGCAGCGCCACCCGTGCCTCCTTGCAGTGATCGAGCTGTTGCCGGGTTCGTCGAGTCTAATGTTCCGCCTTTTCGGGCGCGGGCCGGGTCCGGCGATCTACGCCACACGAACGGCCCAACCGGACGGGAACATGTGTTCCATGTCCGGACGTGACTGTGCCCGGCGCCACCACTGGCGCCGGGCACAGGATGTTTCAACAGGGACGCCGTCGCGTTGTGCTAAGGCGTTCCCCGCGGAGTGTTACGCGCGGCCTGCGGCCTTCTGGCTCTTGCGCGAGACGGAGTCGATGACGACCGCGCCCAGGAGCACCGCACCAGTGATCATGTACTGGATGGAGGTGTTCATGTTGAGCAGGTCGAGACCGGTCTGGATCGACTGGATGACCAGCATGCCCAGGAGGGCCGACCAAACGTTTCCGCGGCCACCGAAGAGGCTCGTACCACCGATGACGGCCGCCGCGATGGCGAGCATCAGGGTGTTGCCGCCACCGGCGTTCAGCGTGGCGCTGGCGGTCTGGCCGGCGAAGAACATACCGCCGACCGCCGCGAAACCGCCGGAGATGGCGAAGACGGTGATGCGGACCATCGACACGCTGATACCGGCACGGCGGGCCGCCTCGATGCCACCGCCGACCGCGAAGATCTTGCGGCCGTACGTGGTGCGGCGCAGCACGAAGTCGACGATCACCAGGGAGGCGAGGAAGATCACCAGGGCGTTGGAGACACCGGAGGCGTTGTTCAGCACGGCAGCGGCGGTGAAGGACGCCACGGCGAGCGCTCCGACGCGCAGCACGATCTCGCTGGTGGGACGGAAGGGCACACCCGCGGCCTTGCGGCGGCGCTGGTCGATGAACGAACCCACGAGCATCGAGACGACACCGAGGCCGGCCAGCAGGTAGGCACCGACGACAGCCTGGTCCATGAAGAACGAGCTCTGGCCGAGCAGGTGGACCGGGCCGCTCTCGGCCGGGATGTTGATGGTGCCGCTCGTACCGAGCAGCCACAGCATCAGGCCGTTCCAGCCCAGGAAGCCGGCCAGCGTCACGACGAAGGCGGGCACGCCGATCCTGGCGAAGAACCAGCCCTGCATCGCGCCGATGACGGCACCGGTCAGGACGGTCAGGAACAGGGCCAGCCAGGCGTTCACGCCGTGGTTGACCACGAACACCGCGAAGACCGTGGAGGCGAGGCCGCTGACCGAGCCGACGGAGAGGTCGATCTCACCGAGCAGCAGGACGAACACCAGGCCGATGGCCAGCATGCCGGTGGCCGACATGAAGTAGCTGATGTTCGACAGGTTGTCGGCGCTCAGGAACCGGTCGTTCTGGAGCTGGAAGATCGTCCAGATGATGATCAGGCCGATGAAGACCGGCAGCGAGCCCAGCTCGCCACCCTTGATCTTGCGCTTGAACTCGGTGACGTAGCCCTTGAGGCCCTCTTCGCGGACCAGCAGACGCGGGTCCACGACCGACACGGGAGCGGCAGTCGGGTCGTCGGAGGGAGCCACCGTGTTCTGGTGCGCCACCTCGGCCTCCGCCTTGGAAACCTTGGACGTGTCGCTCACTTTGCGGCCTCCGTGTTGCGACGCCCGGCACGACGGGTCACGGCATTGTCCGTGGCTCCGGTGATCGCGGCGATGATCTCTTCGTGGCTGGTGTCCTTCACGGAGAAGGAGCCGTTGTTCTTGCCCAGGCGCAGGACGGCGACGGTGTCCGCGACGGCCTTCACGTCAGCCATGTTGTGGCTGATGAGAATGACGCCGAGGTTGCGCTCGCGCAGTCGCTCGACCAGGTCGAGGACCTGCGCGGTCTGCTCGACACCGAGAGCGGCGGTCGGCTCGTCGAGGATGACGACCTTGGGGTCACCGATGAGGGCGCGGGCGATGGCCACGACCTGGCGCTGACCGCCGGAAAGGCTCGCGATCGGGATACGCACGCTCGGGATGCGGATGGAGAGTGTGCTGAGCAGCTCACGCGCCTTCTGCTCCATCGTGACCTCGTCGATGACGCCGCGGTGAAGCAGCTCACGACCGAGGTAGAGGTTGCCGACCACGTCGAGGTTGTCGCACAGGGCGAGGTCCTGGTAGACGGTCGCGACGCCGAGTCCCTGGGCGTCGTGCGGCTTGTTGATGCTGACGGGCTGGCCGTCCCACTCGATGACGCCTTCATCGATGGGGTGGACGCCCGCGATGGTCTTGACCAGGGTGGACTTTCCTGCGCCATTGTCGCCCACCAGGGCGACCACTTCTCCGGGGTGGACCTCCAGCTCGACATCGGTGAGTGCCTGCACAGCACCGAATCGCTTGGAGACTCCGCGCAACGCCAGCACGGGCGTAGCGGACACGTGAACCATCTCCTTCGCCGCCTGACCGGCGGGGATGCCGCGCTCGAACTAAGAGGCGCGGAGGGATGTGCGAAATGCACAAGGTTTACAAGATGAACATGCGCGAATCCGTCACATTTCGCAACGGTTCCATCCGACGCCCGCCCCGCAGCGGGGTTTGAAGGTGGGGCAGGCGTCGGACAGGTTCGCGAGACCGCTGAGCGGTCAAGAATCGGGCGGCCACCCGTTGTGCGAGTGGTCGCCCGAGTCGGTCGTGCTTACTTCAGGCCGGCAGCGGCGCAGGCCTTCACGAAGTCAGCGGTGCAGATGTCGGCGACGGTGTAGAGACCGTCCTTGACAACCGTGTCGTTGATGTTCGCCTTGGTGACCGAGACCGGGACCAGGAGCTGCGAGGGCACCTTGTCGCCGGAGCCGCTGGTGAGCTCCTGCGTGGCCAGGGACTTGATGTCCTTGCCCTCGAGCAGGTTGACCGCGAGCTGGGCAGCGGCGTCCGCCTCCGGCTTGAAGGCCTTGTAGACGGTGGAGGACTGGGTGCCGGCGACGATGCGCTGGATACCCGCGAGCTCCGCGTCCTGACCCGTCAGCGGGATGCCACTGATCTTCGCACCCTTGAGGGTGTTCGCGATACCACCGGCCATGCCGTCGTTGGCGGAGTAGACGCCCGCGATGTTCTTGGCACCGAGCTGCGTGATGGCAGCGGACATCTTCTGGGCGGCGACGGTGTCCTTCCAGAGGCCGGACTGCTCGTAAGCAATCTTGACCTTGCCGTCGAGGGCCTTGTGGGCACCCGCCTTGAACTGGCCGGCGTTCGGGTCGGCGTCGTCACCGTTGATCATGACGATCTTCGACTTCGGGGTCGCCTTGGAGCCGAGCGAGGCGAGCAGCGCCTCACCCTGGAGCTGGCCGACCTTCTGGTTGTCGAAGGAGACGTACGCCGAGACCGGACCCTGGGCGAGACGGTCGTACGCGACGACCTTGATGCCCTTGTCGACCGCGGTCTTGATCGAGGACTTGATGGCGGCCGAGTCCTGCGCGCTGATCACGAGGACCTTGACGCCCTGGGTGATCATGGTGCTGACCTGCTGGGCCTGCTTGGCGGCGTCACCGGCCGCGTTCGCGTACTGGACCTTGCAGTCCGGGCACAGCTCCGTGACCTTCTTCTCGAAGAGCGGGTGGTCGAACTTCTCGTAGCGCGCGGTGACACTGTCGGGGAGCAGGAGACCGATGGTCTTGCTGCCGCCCGAGGAGGAGGAGCTGCTGCTGCTGTCGGAGTCCTTGTCGCCGGCCTTGCCACAGGCGGCCACCGAAAGGGCCATGGAAACAGCGGCGGTACCGATGACGACTCTACGCATCGTGTTGTTCATTGGTGGTGCCTCCCTGACAGGGCCGCAACGCTGCGGCCGAGGTGGTTTGGAGTCAACTCGGCCACCCGTGCGACGTCAAGAAGTAAATACTTAACGGGTTGGCAACGGCGTGTTTCGTTCTCTAAGTGAAGGCAGGCGCAGCGGCAGACAGAGACCCGTCCAAAAGGGTCGAATCACCCATCTCGCTGAGCGCGAGAGCAAGCGCTCCGAGCACCTCCGCACGGCCCCCGAGCGCCCCTGGCAACACCGAGAGCTGACGTGCGGCACTGGGGATCGCGTAGCGGCCGACAGACTCCCTGATGGGCCCGAGAACGAGCTCGCCGGCCTCGGCGAGATCGCCACCGAGGACCACCCGACTCGGGTTCAGCAAATTGCAGAGATTCGCGACTCCACTGCCGATGTGACGGCCGACGTCGGCGATCACGCGACGGCAGCCCGGATCTCCGTCCCGCGCCAGCCTGACCACGCCCTCCATGGTCAGATCGGTCCCGTGACTGGACTGGAGGAGCGGCAGCACATAGCGCGCCGCCGCGAAGGTCTCCAGGCAGCCGCGGTTGCCGCAACGGCAGACGGGGCCGGATTCATCAAGTGTAATATGCCCGATTTCTCCCGCCGTGCCACCCGGACCGCGGTAGATCTTGCCTTCTATCACCAGACCCGCGCCGACACCGCTGGCGACCTTGATGTACGCGAGATCCCGGACCCCTCGCCCGCTGCCCCAGACCATCTCGCCGAGCGCGCCCAGATTGGCGTCGTTGTCCACGTACACGGGCACGCCGAGCCGCCCCCGCAGCTCCTCGGCGGGCCTGGCGCCGGTCCAGCCCGGCAGGATCGAGGTGGACCCCAGGGTCCCCGATTCCACGTCGATGGGGCCCGGTACACCGAGCCCCACGCCCGCGACCTTGGAACGGTCCACGCCGGTTGCCGCGATCAGACGGCTGACCAGCTCCTCGGCCCGGTCGAAGCCCTGCGCGGCGGAGGCGTCGACGTCCAGCGGCTCGGACTCCTCCGCCAGCACCTGATGGGCCAGATTCCCGACCGCGACGCGCAGATGGGTATGCCCGAAGTCGACACCGATGACGATGCCGGCGTCGCCACTCAAGGACACGCTGCGCGCCCTGCGGCCGCCGGCCGAAGTGGGCGTGACCTCGACCGTTCCCGCGTCCTTGAGTTCACGAACGATATTGGAAACGGTCGCGGCCGACAGGCCCGTCGTCCTCGCGATCTCCGCCTGCGTGAGCGAACCGGCGAGGCGCACCGCCCGCACGACGCGCTCCAGATTGGCTCGGTGCAGCGAAGACTGCGACCCCGGAGTCTCCATCGACTCATCCACTCCTGCCCTCAGCCGGGCGGCCCCGATGCCGCCCGTGTGATCCGGGTCACGTCAACGTGACCCGGTCACTTACAAGTTGTGAACTCCAAGCTCCGCTGAACGGGTTACCGGCGTCAAGTCCTTGACGAAAATCAGGTCCACCCAGTCATGTTCGAGTTCCGGCCGCATCCGGACACACGTACGCCACCCCCGGGGCCGGAGGTGGCGTAGGCGGAGAACGGGACGATTCGCTACTTGAGAGTCGCCGAGGTGAGGCCGGCCTGGACCTGACGCTGGAAGGACAGGTAGACGATCAGCATGGGGACCATGGCGATCGTCACGCCGGCGAACAGCACGGGCAGGTCGGTGGCGTACCCCTGCTGCTGCTGGAGCTGGATGAGGCCCTGGGTCAGGACGTAGCGCTCCGGGTCCGAACTGCTCTGCGGCTGCATCAGCACCGAGGGCAGGATGTACTGGTTCCACTGGCCGAGCACGTTGAAGATGCCGACGCTGAGCAGTCCGGGCTTGGCCATGGGCAGCATGACCTGGAAGAACGCCCGGGTGTGCGAGGCCCCGTCGAGCACCGCCGCCTCGAAGACCGCCGTGGGCAGCGTCCTGAAGAAGGCGTGCATGAAGAACACCGTGAACGGCAGCGAGTAGGCCACGTACACCAGGACCAGGCCTTGGTAGCTGTTCAGCATGTCGAGTCGCTTGACCATGAAGAACAGCGGCACCAGGGCCAGGAAGACGGGGAACATGGCCCCGCCGACGAAGAAGAAGTAGATGAGCCGGTTGCCCGGGAACTCGTAGCGGGCCAGGACGTAGGCCGCCATCGCGCCGAGCAGCATGGTCAGCGGGACCGAGAACACCAGGACGATCAGGGTGTTGGCGAAATAGTCGCCGATGCCCTTGTTCCAGGCCCGGCTGAAGACGTCGAACTGCCAGTTCGTGGGCCAGCCGAGGGCCGAACCGCCGATCTGCGCGTCGGTCTTGAAGGAGCTCAGGACCAGCCAGAGCAGCGGCAGGATGATCAGGATCGCCCACAGGGCCAGGAACCCGTGCGAGAAGACGTTGAGGGCCATGCCCTCGGTCCGCTTGTCACCCGGCCGTGGCGGTGCCTTCCTGGCGTTTCGTTGCGGGGGTACTCCGGCGCCGTCGACCTTCGCCGGCTCCGTGATGGGTGCGCTCATAGTCGTGTCTCCCGCTCAGAACTCGATGCGCTCGCGGCGGGTGGCGCGCAGCGTGACCACGGACAGGATCAGGGTGAGAAGGAGCATGACGACGCCCATGGCGCAGGCGTAGCCGCTCTTTCCGAAGTAGAGGAAGTTGCGCATCATGACGTTCGCCATGACCTCGCTGTGGTGGTCGGGCCCGCCTCCGTAGCCGGTGCCCTGGGTCATCGTCGAGACGAGGACGAACATGTCCATCGCGATGATGCCCAGATAGACCCAGGCGGTCTGCACCGTGTCCCAGAGCAGGGGCAGGGTGACCCGGAAGAAGGTGTGGGTGCGGCTCGCGCCGTCCAGCAGCGCGGCCTCGTAGATGTCCTTCGGGATGGACTGCATGGCCGCGGAGAACAGCACCAGATAGAAGCCGACGCCGTGCCAGACGACGACCGCCATCAGGCACCAGAGCACCAGGTTGGGCTCGTTCATCCACTCGACGGGACTGTTCGCGTCGACCAGGCCGAGCTTGATGAGCAGCCCGTTGAGCAGACCGCCGCTGTCACTGCGGTAGAAGGCCCCGAAGAGCACCGCGACGATCGCGAGCGACAGCACCTGCGGGAAGAAGTACACGATCTTGTAGAAGCGCGAGCCGGTGACGCCCTGTACGCCACCGGCGCCGCCCCGCCCGCCCGCGTTCACCATGAAGGCGAAGAAGAGGGCGAGCAGGATGGTGATCACCGGGATGAACACCAGGAACAGGATGTTGTGCCAGATCGCCTGAAGGAATACGTCGTCCTGGAACAACGCCTTGTAATTGTCCAGGCCGACGAAACCGAACGTCTGCGACTGGCCCTTCCAGTCGGTGAAGGAGTAACCGATGGTCTGTAGGTAAGGCCAGATCACGAAGATCAGATACAGCGCCAAAGGTGCGAGGAGAAACCCCGCGACGAACCGGTACTGCCCTTTTCGCATGGCATCCTGCCCTGGTGTTCCGGATGTGCGCGGCCCGGGTGTTCCGGGCGCGTGACCCCGATGTTCCGGGTTTTACGTGATCAGTCGCGGTGGTTCTTCTTGGACTCCGGGTCCTTTGCCGCCTTGTCGACCGCCGCCTGGGCCCGCTTCAGCCATTCCTTCGGCTGGATGCGCTTGGCCATCAGCTCGTTGGACGCGTTCTGGATGGCGACGTCCATCTCGCTGTACCAGTTGATGTACAGGTAGTTGAAGGTGTTGTCACCCGCCGCCTTGGACGCTTCGACGGTGGACTGCGTACCGGGACGCAGCTCCACGCCGTCGGACACGCCGTCCTTGAGGATGGTGAGCGAGTTGGCCTTCTGGGCGAAGAGCGTCGACCACTCCTTGGAGAGCATGGAGCGCATGAACTCCTGTGCCTCGGGCAGATTGGCGGCCTTCGCCGGGATGATGAACGGCTCGCCAGAGCCGGCCCGGATCGCCTCGAACGGCAGCTTGCTGTCCGGCAGGGCAGGCATCGGCATGAACTTCATGTCGAAGTCCGGCGGCGTCTGCTTGAGCTGCTCGTTCTCCAGCCAGGAGCCGCAGGTGATGAACGCGGCCTTGTACTGGTTCCACCGGGTCTGCGACTCGGTGTGGGTCAGGCCGTTGGTGCCGGCCATCAAGTAGCCCTTTTCCACGATCTCGTAGATCGCCTCGACGGCCGCCAGCGCGGCGTCGGACCCGACGAACGCCTTGGGGTCGAGGTTGTCGATCGCCTTCATGGCGTCCAGACCGCCCTTCTTGGCGATCAGGTCCATGATGGCGATGTTGATGTAGTACGGGTACTTGCCCTGGTGCGCGAGGCCGCCGATGCCCTGCGACTTGGCGTCCTTGCAGATGGCGAGGAAGTCGTCCCAGGTCTTGGGCACCTCCCAGCCCTTCTCCTTGAAGAGCTTGCCGGAGTACCACAACCCCCACACCGTGTAGATGTAGTTGAGGGACACGACCTTGCCGCCCTGCAGGCCCGGGTCGAGCGTGCCGGGGATCAGGGTGTCGCGGACCTTCTTGGTCGGGTCGTCGATGGACGGGGCGTCGAGGACCGCCGCCAGGTCGAGGAGTTGGCCGCTCTTGTAGAGCACGTCCAGCTTGATCTGCTGGGCGCCCGAGTCGTCGACGATGTCCGGCGGGTTGCCGCCGTTGAAGCGCGGCTGGAGCTTGCCGGTGATCTCCTGGGTACCGGTGTGGGCGCTCTTGCTGCCCCACTTCTTGTCGAAGGCCGCTTCCCACGCCTTGGCGTACTCGTCGCCGTAGCCGCCCTTGAAGACGACGACGTCGAGCTTGCCGCCGCCCTTCTTCACGCCGAAGGGGTTGTCCTTGCTGGTCTTGCCGGTGCCCTTGTCGCCCGACTTGTCCTCGTCGCCCCCGCCGCTCGCACACGCGGACAGGAAGCTCATCGTCGGGACGGTGATCAGACCGAGTGCGGCCGACCTCTTGATGAGGTCACGGCGGCCGACACCCTCGGGGCTGTTGTTCTCGGCGGAAGTGGATCCCATGCTCAAGTCCTCGCCTTCTCCAGGACTCAGGCGGTGAACCGGATCCTCCCCGGCACCGCGGTTAGGTCAAGCTGGGGTCGTGCATGGGGGATTCACCGGGACGAACCGGCATCACGTGTATGGACCACGCTCCGCCGTCCCGCGAAATTCCCCCCTGGGTCCTGCCTGTCCAGAGCCAGTCGATCGACTGGCCGGACGCGACAGGTATAGTCCACTTCCCGCCAACGGAGCAAGATCGAATGCAGGTTTGGCCGTCGGTCTTTTCCGAGTTGAGACCTCCCGGAAATATGGGGCACCCCAGGACCACCCCGGCGAAGATCCACAGGACGCCGGCCTCCCGCATTGAACGCAATGCACGGTTCGTCACAACACATTCACCCCGGATGCCGCACCCAACACCCTTGACATCACTGTCAACTTGACGCCCAAATGGTCCTTGCGCATCGAATTTGACAACGTTGTCCACGTGCAGGGAGGGTGCTCGCGCATGCAGCACAGCGCTCGGTACAGACAGAGTTCCACGCGGCGGACCGGATGGCGTTCCCCGGCGGCGCTGGGGGTGGCGGCCCTCGCCCTGTTAGCGGCCTCCCAGGGCGTCGCGGTCGCCCTGCCCGCCCAAGCGGCCAAGCCCGACCGGGAGTTCAGCTCGTCGTTCGAATCGGGTGATCGGGCCCCGGACTGGCTCAACACGGTGGACACCGCTCCCGACGGGACGAAGCGGTCCTCCGGGGTCGACGGCGGCTACAGCACTGGCATCCCCGGCAACGTGACCGACCATGTCACCGACGTGCGGGCCAGCGGCGAGAACACCGGCGCGGGCGAGGTCAAGGAGAACCTCGCCGACGGTGAACCGAGCAGCAAGTGGCTGACCTTCGAGCCCACCGGCTGGGCGGAGTTCGACCTGGACGCGCCGGTCAAGGCGGTCACGTACGCGCTCACATCCGCAAACGACCACGACGAACGCGACCCGCGGGACTGGACCCTCCAGGGCTCCGCCGACGGCAAGGACTGGAAGACCCTCGACACCCGCTCCGGCGAATCCTTCGGCGAGCGGTTCCAGACGAAGTCGTACGACATCGAGAGCCCGGTCGAGTACCGGCACTTCCGGCTCGACGTCACGAAGAACAACGGCGGCGACATCCTCCAGATCGCCGACGTCCAGTTCTCGACGGGCCGGAGCGACGACCCGACGCCCAAGGACATGCTCTCGCTCGTGGACCGGGGGCCGAGCGGCTCGCCGACCGCGAAGGCGGGCGCCGGCTTCACGGGCAAGCGGGCCCTGCGCTACGCCGGCACCCACAAGGGCGACGGCCGGGCCTACTCGTACAACAAGGTGTTCGACGTGAACGTCGCCGTCGGGCGTTACACCGAGCTGTCGTACCGGATCTTCCCCTCGATGGCGGACGGCGACCGGGACTACGACGCCACGAACGCGGCCGTGGACCTGGTCTTCACCGACGGCACCTCGCTGAGCGGTCTCGACGCCGTGGACCAGCACGGATTCACGCTGACGCCGCAGGGCCAGGGTGCCGCCAAGGTGCTCTACGTCAACCAGTGGAACAACGTGACCTCGCGGATCGGTTCCGTCGCGGCCGGGAAGACCGTCGACCGGATCGTCCTCGCGTACGACTCCCCCAAGGGTCCCGCGAAGTTCCGCGGCTGGCTGGACGACGTCGCGCTGAGGACGGCCCCTCCGGGGAAACCCGCGGCCCATCTGGCCGACTACGCGCTCACGACCCGCGGCACCAACTCCAGCGGCGGATTCTCGCGCGGGAACAACTTCCCGGCGACCGCCGTACCGCACGGCTTCAACTTCTGGACGCCGGTGACCAACGCGGGCTCCTTGAGCTGGCTGTACGACTACGCCCGCGCCAACAACGCGGACAATCTGCCCACTGTCCAGGCGTTCAGCGCGAGCCACGAGCCGAGCCCCTGGATGGGCGACCGGCAGACCTTCCAGGTGATGCCGTCGGCCGCCTCCGGCACCCCGGACACCGGCCGCACCGCCCGTGAACTGGCCTTCCGGCACGAGAACGAGACCGCGCGGCCGTACTACTACGGTGTGACCTTCGAGAACGGTCTCAAGGCGGAGCTCGCCCCGACCGATCACGCCGCCGCCCTGCGCTTCACCTATCCGGGCGACGACGCGAGCGTGATCTTCGACAACGTCACCGAGCAGGCGGGCCTGACGCTGGACACGTCGGCGGGCGTGGTCACCGGATACTCGGACGTGAAGTCCGGGCTGTCGACCGGTGCCACCCGGCTCTTCGTGTACGGGGTCTTCGACGCGCCCGTGACCGAGGGCTCCTCCAGCGGCGTCAAGGGCTATCTGAAGTTCAAGCCCGGCTCCGACCACACCGTCACCCTGCGGCTCGCCACCTCGCTCATCAGCCTCGACCAGGCCAAGGACAACCTGAGCCAGGAGATCCCGGACGGCACGTCGTTCGACGCGGTCAAGAAGGGGGCCCGCAAGCAGTGGGACCGGCTCCTGGGCAAGATCGAGGTGCAGGGCGCCACACCGGACCAGCTGACCACGCTGTACTCCAGCATGTACCGGCTCTACCTGTACCCGAACTCCGGCTTCGAGAAGGTGGGTACCAAGTACCAGTACGCCTCGCCGTTCTCCCCGATGCCGGGCCCGGACACCCCGACCCACACCGGGGCGAAGATCGTCGACGGCAAGGTGTACGTCAACAACGGCTTCTGGGACACCTACCGGACGACCTGGCCCGCCTACTCGTTCCTGACGCCCGGTCAGGCCGGTGAGATGGTCGACGGGTTCGTGCAGCAGTACAAGGACGGCGGCTGGACCTCGCGCTGGTCCTCGCCCGGCTACGCGGACCTGATGACCGGCACCTCGTCCGACGTGGCGTTCGCGGACGCGTACGTCAAGGGCGTCGGCTTCGACGCCAAGTCCGCGTACGAGGCGGCCCTGAAGAACGCGACGGTCGTCCCGCCGACGTCCGGAGTGGGCCGCAAGGGCATGGCCACCTCACCCTTCCTCGGCTACACGAGCACCTCCACGGGCGAGGGCCTGTCGTGGGCCATGGAGGGCTACGTCAACGACTACGGCATCGCCGAGATGGGCAAGGCGCTCTACAGGAAGACCGGCGAGAAGCGCTACAAGGAGGAGTCCGACTACTTCCTCAACCGCTCCCGGGACTACGTGAACCTCTTCGACTCCAAGGCCGGCTTCTTCCAGGGCCGGGGCGCCAAGGGCGACTGGCGGGTCGACTCCGCGAAGTACGACCCGCGCGTGTGGGGTTACGACTACACGGAGACCGACGGCTGGGGATACGCGTTCACCGCGCCGCAGGACTCGCGCGGTCTCGCCAACCTGTACGGCGGCCGCGGCGCGCTCGGGGACAAGCTCGACACGTACTTCTCCACCCCCGAGACCGCGTCCCCGGACATCGTGGGCTCCTACGGCGGTGTCATCCATGAGATGACCGAGGCCCGGGACGTGCGCATGGGCCAGTACGGGCACTCCAACCAGGTGGCCCACCACGTGAACTACATGTACGACGCGGCCGGGCAGCCCTGGAAGGCCCAGAAGAACATCCGCGAGGTCCTCTCGCGTCTCTACACCGGAAGCGAGATCGGACAGGGCTACCACGGCGACGAGGACAACGGCGAGCAGTCGGCCTGGTTCCTCTTCTCCTCGCTCGGCTTCTACCCGCTGGTGATGGGCAGCGGCGAGTACGCCATCGGCTCCCCGCTGTTCACCAAGGTGACGGTCCACCTGGAGAACGGCCACGACCTGGTGATCAAGGCCCCGCGCAACAGCACGAAGAACGTGTACGTGCAGGGTGTCCGGTTCAACGGCAAGCGCTGGAACTCGACTTCGCTCCCCCACTCACTGATCAGCCGGGGCGGAGTGCTGGAGTTCGACATGGGCGCCGAACCGTCCTCGTGGGGCACCGGCAAGGACGCGGCGCCGGTGTCGGTCACCGAGGACGACAAGGTGCCGTCGCCGCGCGCGGACACGCTCAAGGGGGACGGCGCCCTGTTCGACAACACCTCGGCTACGGACGCCGCCGTCACCTCGGTGGACCTGCCGGCCGGCTCCGGCACCGAGGGAGTCCAGTACACGCTGACCTCCGCGGACCACACGAAGGCGCCGAGCGGGTGGACGCTCCAGGGTTCCTCGGACGGGACGGCATGGACGGACCTCGACAAGCGCTCCGGTGAGTCCTTCCCCTGGGACAGACAGACCCGGGCGTTCACGGTCGCGTCCCCGGGCTCGTACGCCCACTACCGTCTCGTCCTCGACGGCGAGTCGACCCTCGCGGAGGTGGAACTGCTGGCCTGAGCCACACCCGACGGAAAGGGGGCGGGCCCGGAGGAGACTCCGGGCCCGCCCCGCGTTCGTGTACGGGTCAGCTCACTGGGTCACCGGCTCACCGGCTCACCGGCTCACCGCGAGGGTGAAGACGTGCAGGTCCGCGTTGTCCGGGAGTTTGACGCTCTTGATCGTCTTCCCCTCCGGTGCCGTGAACGGCTTGGTGGCGAAGACGTAGGTGGCCACCGGGTCCTTGCCGGCTCCGGCGACGTTGCGGTAGGCGGTCCTCGCGACGGTCTCGTTGCCGTACTGGACGGTTCCGCCCCCGCCGCCGACGGTCCAGTCGGTGAAGGACAGGTCGACGGAGTCGGTGCCGCCGTCGGTGTAGGTGACGGTCGCCGTGGTCCGCTGGTTGCCGTTCACGGCGCTGCCGACGAAAGACAACTTGCTTGCAGGGTCGCTCAGTTCGATGGTCTGCGAGGTGGCCGAGGCGTTGTCGGGACGGCCGGACGGGGACTTCGGCCAGGTGAAGGCGAGACCGTCCACCGTCCCCTGGCCGCCCGGGGTCAGGCCCGCGTCGGCGAGGGCCTGCCGGGAGTAGCTCCAGCCGCCGCCGTCGTAGTCGGCCTCGGCGTGATCACCGGTGTCGTCCGAGACACCGGTGTTGTCGTAGGCGGCGAGGAGGGATCCCGGGGCCGCGACGGTGAGCGCCACCGGCTGCGCGTACGACGTCTCGGCGGAGGTCACGGTCACCTTGACGTCGTAGAACCCCTGCTCGGCGTCGTCGGCGGCGCTGAGGGCGATCCGCTGGGCGCCGTCGCTCACCGTGCCCTCGGCCGGGGTCGCCGTCACTCCCGCGGGCACGTCCACGTGGAAGCGGACCTCGGGCCCGGCGCCGCCGCCGAGGGCCAGGGCGCGGATGTCGAGCGCGGTGCTGCCGCCGGGCGCGAGCGTCGCCGCGGTCGGCCCGACACCGATCTGGTACGGCTGCTCGCCCGTGCGGAAGGAGGGCGGCGCGGCCGCCTCGGCGCTTCCCCAGCCCTTGTCGGGGGTCGCGGACAGCGTGTAGTCGAGCGTGCCGCCCTCGCGGACGAAGGAGGCCGGCAGCCAGGGGCGGTCGCTGCTGCGGCCGTCCACGCGCAGCGACCGGACGTAGGGGGCGTCCGCGGCCGCGCCCCGGGCCCGGATCTCGATGTCGGCGCCGCCCGGACGCTCGATCTCGATCCTCGGGAACAGCGGTGAGGCCAGGGTGAGTTCGGCGCGGGAGGGCACCTGGGGGTACATGCCGAGCGCGGAGAAGACGTACCAGGACGACATCTCACCGAGGTCGTCGTTGCCGGGAATGCCGCCGGGTTGTGTCGACCACAGCTTGCTCATCGCCGCGCGGACGGTCTCCTGCGTCTTGTAGGGCGCGCCCGCGTAGTCGTACAGGTAGGGCACGTTGACCGACGGCTCGTTGTCCAGCTCCGACTTCGCACCGCCGCTGCCGCTGAACGCCCAGCTCCCGTCCGCGTTGTGGAAGAACGTGTCGAGACGGTCGAGGGCCTCGGCGCGCCCGCCCATGGCGGCGAAGAGGCCCGCCGGGTCGTGCTGCACCATCCAGGTGTACTGGGCCGCGGTCCCCTCCACGAAACCGTTGCCGGTCGCCGGGGTGAAGCCGGTGGCCCAACTCCCGTCGGCCTTGCGGTTGGCGATGTAGCCGCCGCCGGGGTCGGCCGCGATGTTGAAGTTGTTCTGCCACCACTGGGAGCGCTCGGCGAAGTCGGCCGCGGTCTTCTTCTCCCCCGCCGCCCTGGCCAGTTGGGAGATCGCGAAGTCCGCGCCGGACATCTCCAGGGTCTCGGCGGCGCCGCCCCAGGCGTTGGACACGGACGGCATGTAGTGGTGTTCGAGGTACTTGTCGAGCGAGGGGCGCTGGCCGGCCGAGAGCACGGGCTTGCCCGCCGGTGAGAGGTCCCCCTCGGTGGGTACGGTCGCCGCCTTCACCAGCGAGGCGAGCGCGCCGCGCAGGTCGAAGTCCGTGCCGCCGAAGGCGCGGATGCCCGCGAGGGCGGGCGCCGACGGATCGCCGTTCATGACGTGCGTGCCGCTCGCGCCGTGCAGCCAGCGGTCCCAGACTCCCCCGTTCTGCCGGGCGAGTTCGAGGAGCGACTGCGCGATGTCGGAGCCGGTGTCCGGGTCGAGCAGGGTCAGGAGCTGGACCTGGGAGCGGTAGACGTCCCAGCCGGAGAAGGTGCCGTACTGCGCCTCGTGGCCCCGGCCCACGGTGTGCACCTTGCCGTCGGAGCCGCGGTATCTGCGGTCGGCGTCACTGATGACGTTCGGGTGCAGGAGGGAGTGGTAGAGCGCGGTGTAGAAGGTGGTGCGGTCGGTGTCGGTGCCGCCACCGACCGCGATCGCGCCGAGCCGTTCGCGCCAGGCGCGGTGGGCGGCACGCTGGACGGAGGCGAAGGAGCGGGACGGCGGGTTCTCGTCGTCCAGGTTGGCGGCGGCGCCCTCCTGACTGACGTAGGAGATACCGACCTTGACGTTCACCGGGTCGGTGCCGGGCTCGAACTCCACATAGCCGCCCGCCCCCTTGCCCGCGAGGGGCCGGCCGCCCTGTGCGAAGCCTCCGGTGCCGCCGCTCGCCTCGGTGGCCCCCGGACTCAGCCGGTCGTCCTGCCAGGTGCCGGTGGTCTTGAAGGCGCGGTCGAAGCGGGCGGTGAAGTACAGGGTGTAGTAGGAGCGTTGGCCCTCGGGATCGAGATAGCCGCAGAAGTTGCCGGAGGTGACGGAGCCCGAGACGGTCCTGGTCGCCGGGTCGATGCGCACGGTCGAATCCGTCGACCCGACCTCGGAGTTGGCGGTGCGGATCAGCATCGAGGCGGGCTTGTCGGCGGGGAAGGTGAAGCGGCCCGAGCCGGTGCGCGCGGTCGCCGCGAGGTCGGCGGTCACGCCGGAGGCGAGCCCCACCTTGTAGTGACCGGGCTCGGCCAGTTCGTCGGAGTGCGCGAACCCCGCGGCGTAGACGGCGTCCTTCGTGTCGGCCGCCGGGGACGAGGTGACCTCAC
The DNA here is from genome assembly GCF_036139655.1 of Streptomyces sp. NBC_00328. Classification (NCBI taxonomy): domain Bacteria; kingdom Bacillati; phylum Actinomycetota; class Actinomycetes; order Kitasatosporales; family Streptomycetaceae; genus Streptomyces; species Streptomyces sp. NBC_00328. Next base: position 7,261,301 of record NZ_CP108013.1, on the reverse strand, counting down.
CGGCGTACGGGAAGAACGGGATGTCCCCGCTGCCGCCCGCGCATCCCGTTCCGGACATGTGCGTGAGGCTGAAGCCCCGGACGCGCGTGGCGTCGTACTGGTAGCCGCCGGGCGCGGCGGTGCGGGTGGCGTCCCCGCGGGTGTTCTCCGGGCTCCAGGAGAGCATGCCGAAGGGCGTGACGGCACCGGGGAAGACGTTGCCGCCGTTCCTGGTGCCGATGAGCGGGTCGACGTACGCGGTGGGGTCCTGGACGAGTGCCGGCGGCCCCGACGGGGGCGCGGCGAGGGCCGGGGTGGCGCCGGCCACCGTCAGGGCGACGGCCAGCAGTAACGATGACGGACGGAATCGCATGACGCGGCCCCTCCTCCTTCGGACGGGTCGCGCACCACAGGTCGCACAAGCCGCAGGGACAGTAACGTGCGCCACGGGTACCACGGAAGACCGCCTGCGCCGCCGGAGACGCGCCCGGCACCTCCTCCGATGGCGTCACGGACAGCGCGCCGGACGGGTCGCGCCTTCCGGGCCACCGGTGACCCCCCGGGCCGGTGAGCGGTACTCCGCCTCCCGCCCGTGCGGGGCGGAGTCGAGAAGCGCAGGGTGCGGCGTGTGGCGCGCCGCCTCCCGGCCGCCGACGCGTCCGGCGCCCGCCCCCGAGGGGCGCGAACGCGCCGAGGTGGGCCGTCAACGTGCTTGACATCGTTGTCCGTTGAGGCGATAGAGTCGTGAGCAGACCGTTCGACAACGTTGTCGTGCACTCCGGTCGCCACAAGCCGCACCATCCCGGGCAGGGCCTCCCCCGCCGCGTCCGGGCTCGCGGACCGGGTGGGTCCGAACCCACCCACCCGGTCCGCCCCGAGCGTTGCCTGTTCAGCCGACCCGGCAGGGAAGCGCCGTTGCCGGATCACCACCCGAGCCCTGGACGACATAGCCGAACGTGGTGCTGCCGCCCGGACTGAGCGAACCGTTCCAGTCGGCGTTGTGCACCATCACGTCCTGACCGCTGTAGGTCGCGTTGCCGTTCCACAGACTGGCGACCGACTGCCCGCCCGGCAGCGTCCAGTCGACCATCCAGCCGAGCATCGGGACCGTGCCGGTGTTGGTGACCGTCACCTCGGCCTGGTAACCGCCGGGCCAGCTGCCGGTGGTGCGCCGGGTCGCCGAGCAGGCGCCGGGCGGGGGTTCGGTCGGGTTGCCCGGATCGTGGATGCCGGTGACCTCGCCGTTGCCGCCGTCGAAGACGACGTCGGAGCAGGAGTAGAACGTCTCCGCGCTGTCCGAGCGCTGCCAGACCATGTAGACGATGTGGCGGCCGGTCTTGCCCGCCGGCAGCTTGCCGCTCCAGGAGTAGTTGGCCTCGACCGTGCCCGGGGTTCCGTTGAGCGGCGGGTGGTCGACGGTCAGGAACGGCTGGTCCTCCATGGCGTCCCAGGTGAGGGTCCTGGTCGGGTCGAAGCCGTCCTTGGTGATGTAGACGTAGAACCAGCCTGGGTGAGCGGCCCAGGCGTTGTACGCGAAGTCGACGGTCGCGCCCGCGGTCAGGTGGGTCAACGGCCAGTCGGAGCGCGGCAGATCGAAGCCCGAGAAGTTGGGGTTGCCGCCGCTGCACAGCGAGCCGTCGGGGACGAAGCCGCGGGTGCGTCCCGCCCCGTCCGAGCGCAGCACCGAGAACCAGTTGTAGAACGGCGTGGTCCCGCTGACCTGTTGCGCCGCCTTGCAGGCCGGGTTCACGGGCTTGATCTCACCGGTGTCGGTCAGCCCGTCCTGCCAGCACAGGAAGGTGCGGCTGCCGGGCTTCATGGGGGTGCCGTGCGCCTCCGCCCGGCCGCCGGCCATGACGATCAGGGCGAGGGCCGGGAACACGGCCAGCAGGGCGAGGAGGACCAGGAAGGGGGACGGGCGGCGGCCGGGGAGCAGTGACCGGGAGAGCGGCCGTCGCGTTCCGGCAGAGCGGGGGCCGGGCGAACGCGGGCCGGCAGAACGCGGGCCGGGCGAACGCGGCCTCGCCAGGCGCGAGCTTGTTAAGTGCATGACAATTCATCCCTTCGCGAGTCGTGCGGGACCGGAGCGAGGTGGGAGCGGCCCGGGGGCGGGTTCCGGTCCGCCCCATGGGAGCGCTCCCACCTCACTCGGAAAGTAGCGCGCACAGGGACCCCTGTAAACGCCTGGCGCATCGCGCGCACCCGCCGGGGGCGGCGTCCCGTTTCCGCGGTCGGGCCCACGGGACGCGGACGGCACCGGCCCGTCGTGGACCACCGGAACTCGGCGACCGGGACGGAACGGTCACGGACGTGGGTCACGGACGTGGCCGGCAAGGCCCCCAGACGCAGCGCACTTGGGGCGATCGCGGCCCGGCACCCGGACGCGATCCACTATTCCGTCCGAGCACCACCCCTGTCCTGGACGGGAGTTCGGGGCGACGGCGAAGGGCCGCACCCCCGTCAACCGGGGATGCGGCCCTCGACTCCTGCGGAGCTGCCCTACAACTGCGTCACCCGACCGCTCAGTTGCGGATCAGGTTGCGCAGCACGTACTGCATGATGCCGCCGTTGCGGTAGTAGTCCGCCTCGCCGGGAGTGTCGATACGGACGACCGCGTCGAACTCGACGCCGGTGTCGGTGGTGACCTTCACCGTGCGCGGGGTGGTGCCGTTGTTGAGCTCCTCGACACCGGTGAAGGAGAAGGTCTCCTCGCCGGTCAGACCGAGGGACTCGGCCGTCGCGCCCTCCGGGAACTGGAGCGGCAGGACGCCCATGCCGATGAGGTTCGAGCGGTGGATGCGCTCGTACGACTCGGCGATGACGGCCTTGACGCCGAGGAGCGCGGTGCCCTTGGCGGCCCAGTCGCGGGACGAGCCGGAGCCGTACTCCTTGCCCGCCAGGATGACCAGCGGGATGCCCTGGTCGATGTAGTTGCGCGAGGCGTCGTAGATGAAGGAGACGGGGGCGCCGTCCTGCGTGAAGTCGCGGGTGTAGCCGCCCTCGGTGCCCGGCGCGATCTGGTTGCGCAGGCGGATGTTGGCGAACGTACCGCGGATCATGACCTCGTGGTTGCCGCGGCGCGAGCCGTAGCTGTTGAAGTCACGACGCTCGACACCGTGCTCCGTGAGGTACTTGCCTCCGGGGGTGTCGGCCTTGATCGCACCGGCCGGGGAGATGTGGTCGGTGGTGACCGAGTCGCCGAGCTTGGCGAGGACGCGCGCGCCGGCGATGTCCGAGACCGGGGTGGTCTCCATCGTCATGCCCTCGAAGTAAGGGGGCTTGCGGACGTACGTCGACTGCGGGTCCCACTCGAAGGTGTTGCCCTCGGGGATCGGCAGCGCCTGCCACTGGGCGTCGCCCGCGAAGACGTCCTGGTAGGACTTGTTGAACATGTCCTCGCCGATGGCGTTCGCCACGACGTCGTTGACCTCGGCCTCGGAGGGCCAGATGTCGGCCAGGTAGACCGGCTTGCCCTCGGTGTCGGTGCCGAGCGCGTCGCGGGTGATGTCCACCTTCATGGAACCCGCGAGGGCGTAGGCGACGACCAGCGGCGGGGAGGCCAGGTAGTTCATCTTGACGTCGGGGTTGATACGGCCCTCGAAGTTCCGGTTGCCGGAGAGGACCGAGGTGACGGCGAGGTCGTGGTCGTTGACGGCCTTGGAGACCTCGTCCGGCAGCGGGCCGGAGTTGCCGATGCAGGTGGTGCAGCCGTAGCCGACCAGGTTGAAGCCGACCTTGTCGAGGTAGGGGGTGAGCCCCGCCTTGTCGAAGTAGTCGGTGACGACCTTGGAGCCCGGGGCGAGGGTGGTCTTGACCCACGGCTTGCGGGTCAGGCCCTTCTCCACGGCCTTCTTCGCGACGAGCGCGGCGGCGACCATGACGTACGGGTTCGAGGTGTTGGTGCAGGAGGTGATGGCCGCGACCGTCACCGCACCGTGGTCGATCTCGTAGGTCGAGCCGTCGGGGGCCGTGACCGTGACCGGGTTGGAGGGCACGCCGTTGCTGGCGGCCGGGGAGTCGGAGGCCGGGAAGGACTCCTTGCCCGCCTCGTCGTCGTCGGCGACGTAGTTGCGCACGTCGCTCTTGAACTGCTCGGCGGCGTTCGCGAGGACGATGCGGTCCTGCGGGCGCTTCGGGCCGGCGATCGAGGGGACGACCGTGGAGAGGTCGAGCTCCAGCTTCTCGGAGAAGTCGGGCTCGGCGGCCGGGTCGAGCCAGAGGCCCTGCTCCTTGGCGTACGCCTCGACGAGCGCGAGCTGCTGCTCGGAGCGGCCGGTGAGCTTGAGGTACTTGATGGTCTCGCCGTCGATCGGGAAGATCGCGGCGGTGGAGCCGAACTCCGGCGACATGTTGCCGATGGTGGCGCGGTTGGCCAGCGACGTGGCGGCCACACCCTCGCCGTAGAACTCGACGAACTTGCCGACGACACCGTGCTTGCGCAGCATCTCGGTGATGGTCAGCACGAGGTCGGTGGCGGTCGTGCCGGGGGTGAGCTCACCGGTCAGCTTGAAGCCGACGACACGCGGGATGAGCATGGAGACCGGCTGGCCGAGCATCGCGGCCTCGGCCTCGATGCCGCCGACGCCCCAGCCGAGGACGCCCAGGCCGTTGACCATCGTGGTGTGCGAGTCCGTACCGACCAGGGTGTCGGGGTAGGCCTGCCCGTTGCGGACCATGACGGTGCGCGCGAGGTGCTCGATGTTCACCTGGTGGACGATGCCGGTGCCCGGCGGGACGACCTTGAAGTCGTCGAACGCGGTCTGGCCCCAGCGCAGGAACTGGTAGCGCTCCTTGTTGCGGCCGTACTCCAGCTCGACGTTCTGGCCGAAGGCTTCCTTCGTGCCGAACTTGTCGGCGATGACGGAGTGGTCGATGACCAGCTCGGCCGGGGAGAGCGGGTTGACCTTCGCCGGGTCACCGCCGAGCTCCTTGACGGCCTCACGCATGGTGGCGAGGTCGACGACACAGGGCACGCCGGTGAAGTCCTGCATGATCACGCGGGCGGGCGTGAACTGGATCTCCTGGCTGGGCTGAGCCTGCGAGTCCCAGTCACCGATGGACCGGATGTGGTCGGCGGTGATGTTCGCGCCGTCCTCCGTGCGGAGCAGGTTCTCCAGCAGCACCTTCAGGCTGTACGGAAGGCGAGCCGAGCCTTCCACCTTGTCCAGCCGGAAGATCTCGTACGACTCGTCGCCCACCTGCAGCGTGCTGCGGGCGTCGAAGCTGTTCGCCGACACGACAGTCTCCTTCATTGATGTGCGCGTTCCCACCGCATCCTGCCGCCACGACGTCATGGCCGATCCGCTAAGGTAAGGCTAAGTTAGGTAACCCTTACCGTTGGACCGTTGACGGCGTGCTGCTGCGGTACGCCTCGGCAGATATCTCGATGTCGAGATAACTCTAGTGCATGGGGGCGGACAGGTCATGTCCGCACGCCCGCATGTCCGGGCCGTTCCGCATGTCCCGCCACGGGAGGAATGCCCGCATCTTCCGGCATCACCCGGCATCGGCCGGGCGCGACATCCCGGGCCGGCGGCCCTCCCGGCCCGGCCTCACCCCTGGACGCCGCACACAACCAGCGCATGACGGCCAAGGGGGGCGGCCGGGGACTCGACGGAATGCGAGGACCCGGAGAAGGGCAACGCGGCCCCTCGGGAGGGAAGTTGACGCCCCGAAGCCGAGGGCAGGCACATCGGGGCCGTTTCGGGGTACCCGGTGTGCGCCGGGAACGTCCCGGCGCGACCGACACAGGGGGGCACCATGCCGCTCACCTTCCGCAAGAGCTTCCGCATCCTTCCCGGACTGCGGCTCAACATCAACCGCAAGTCGTGGTCCATCACCTCGGGCGGAAAGAACGGGCCGAGGCGCACACACAGCAGCACCGGACGCCGGACGACGTCGATGGACCTGCCGGGGCCGTTCGGATGGCGCAAGACCACACGCAAGTCAAAGTGACTCAAGAGCGACAAAAAACTCCAAGCCCGACGAACCATCACGGAAGCACTTCCGCACGACGTCCGACGGCGGCGACACGGGCTCGCGGGGCCGGCCGGCACCCCGCGGGCGCCGTCGCCGCGCCGGTGCGGGGCACCCGAACTGCCCCTCGAACACCGCCTGGTGACCCCCGCCACTCGGAAGGCTGCGCTCCACTTTTGTTTATCTCACATCCGATATACGGTCGCGCCATGGCAGACGACTACCTCGTACGTATCGGCAAGCTCATCCGTGACGCCCGGCAACACCGGGGCTGGACACAGTCGCAGCTCGCCGAGGCACTCGGCACGAGTCAGAGCGCCGTCAATCGCATCGAGCGCGGCAACCAGAACATCAGCCTTGAGATGATCGCCCGGATCGGCGAGGCCCTGGACAGTGAGATCGTCTCGCTCGGATATGCGGGTCCGATGCATCTGCGGGTCGTCGGCGGCCGCCGTCTGTCCGGCTCCATCGACGTCAAGACCAGCAAGAACGCCTGTGTCGCCCTGCTGTGCGCGACACTCCTGAACAAGGGGCGCACGGTGCTGCGCCGGGTGGCCCGGATCGAAGAGGTCTACCGCCTGCTGGAGGTCCTCAACTCGATCGGCGTCCGCACCCGGTGGATCAATGGCGGGGTCGATCTGGAGATCGTGCCGCCGAGCGAGCTCGACATGGAGTCGATCGACGCCGAGGCCGCCATTCGCACACGGTCCATCATCATGTTCCTCGGCCCGCTGCTGCACCGCCTGGAAGCCTTCAAACTGCCGTACGCGGGCGGTTGCGACCTCGGCACCCGCACCATCGAGCCGCACATGATCGCGCTGCGCCGGTTCGGTCTGGACATCGCCGCGACCGAGGGGCTCTACCACGCCCGCGTCGACCGGTCCGTGACGCCCGGCCGGCCGATCGTGCTGACCGAGCGCGGGGACACGGTCACCGAGAACGCGCTGCTCGCCGCCGCCCGCCACGACGGTGTCACGGTCATCCGCAACGCCTCCTCCAACTACATGGTCCAGGACCTGTGCTTCTTCCTGGAGGCGCTGGGCGTACGGGTGGAGGGCATCGGCACCACGACGCTCACCGTGCACGGCGTGCCGAACATCGACGTCGACGTGGACTACTCGCCCTCCGAGGACCCGGTCGAGGCGATGAGCCTGCTCGCCGCCGCCGTGGTCACCGAGTCCGAGCTGACGGTGTGCCGGGTGCCGATCGAGTTCCTGGAGATCGAGCTCGCGGTCCTGGAGGAGATGGGCCTCGACCACGACCGTACGCCCGAGTACTTCGCGGACAACGGCCGTACGCGGCTGATCGACCTGACCGTGCGGCCCTCCAAGCTGGAGGCGCCCATCGACAAGATCCACCCGATGCCGTTCCCGGGCCTGAACATCGACAACGTCCCGTTCTTCGCGGCCATCGCGGCCACCGCGCAGGGCCAGACGCTGATCCACGACTGGGTCTACGACAACCGGGCGATCTATCTGACCGACCTCAACCGCCTCGGCGGCCGGCTCCAGTTGCTCGACCCGCACCGGGTGCTCGTCGAGGGCCCGACCCGCTGGCGCGCCGCCGAGATGATGTGCCCGCCCGCGCTGCGGCCCGCCGTGGTCGTCCTGCTCGCGATGATGGCGGCCGACGGCACCTCGGTGCTGCGGAACGTGTACGTCATCAACCGCGGTTACGAGGACCTCGCCGAGCGTCTGAACTCGATCGGCGCGCAGATCGAGATCTTCCGGGACATCTGAGGGTCTTCGGAAACAACACCGCTAAACCCCTCCTGACCTGCATGTATGCGAGCCAGGAGGGGTTCGGCTTCGCCTGTGGGATTTCGCCCCCTGCCGCTCCCCCGCCGTCATAATGGAGGCATGTCCTCCAGCCCACAGCACCCCGCACCCGCTCCGAGCGGCTTCTCGGGCGCGGTCGCCGAGGAGCTCGCGCTGTACCGGGAGAAGTTCTGCCGTCGCCTGCCGGAGTCGCTGGACGAGTTGCACGGCCCGACCCAGGGGGTCGTGGAACTACCGCCGCACATGGCCTGGTCCGGAATGACGTCGTACGACGTGAGCAAGCCTCGCCAGCGCATGGGCCTGTACCGCACCGTCCTGCACGAGGGTCTGCGCGACGATCTGCCCCTCTACCTCGACCAGGACCTGCTCCTCCAGCTGTGGCCGGTGCTGCGCACCCTCGTCGGCCGCACCGTGCGCACCGTCTGGGAAGACGCCTTCTCCCAACTCGCCTCACGCACCCGGGCAGCCGCGTGACGGACATGCCGAAGCTGCACAAGTCCACGCCTGCGGTTCAACGTTGCAGGGCCTCGGCGAACTCGCGCACTGATAGCTTCGCGCCCATGATCGTGTATCCGTTGTGGCATGTCGGCCACCAGAACGAAGCCGGCGACGACGGCTCGACAGTGCACGTCGATGAGAACGGCGTGTTCTGCGACGAGATGGACGGCGACGACGTAAAGCTGCTCGGTATCTACTCAACCCTCGAACGGGCTGAAGAGCGTATGCGTCAGGCTCGGCTGCTACCAGGCTTCCGTGATGAACCGGAGTGCTTCTACTTCGACCCCTGCGAGCTCGATGAGGGCGACTGGACCGAGGGCTTCGTTCGCGTTCCACCGGGCGAGTAGGCCGGTGGGCGGAGTCCCGGCGGAATGCCGTTCCGTGGTCACGTAAGCCCCAGGAGGACGCGACACCTTTGTTGCGGTTGGCGAACTGCCTTGCCCCATACCTGGGCAGGGCAGTTCGGCATGCGCCTGTCCCGTCCGGGGCGTCAGCCGTCCAGGCCCTCGATGCCCTCGGATGCCTTCGATGTCCTCGGGAGAAGCGAGCCGGTCGGCCGACAGCCGGGTGTTCTCCGACAGGGTCGGAAAACCCGGGCGCGGCGGGCCGTCCCGCCATGTGATGATCTTGCCGGTGCACCGGGACCGCCGGTGCGTCAGTCGCGTCATCACACCCTTGGGGGTAGCAATGAGACTGTTCTCTGCTGGACGCCCGTTACGTCTCAGATCCGGCGCCGCCGTGGTGGTGGCAGGCCTGCTGACCGCCGGTCTCGCCGCGCCCGCGTTCGCCGACGCCGACCCGCCGCAGACCGACCAGTTGTGGATCCACGAGCCGTACGAGCAGACGCTGCCGCTCGGCACCGACGGCGGCCTGCCGCAGTCCCGGACCCTCGGCCTCGGCCTCTACCACGACAACGAGAACTTCACGGTGACCGACGGCAGGCTCACCGTCGACATCTCCGGCCTCGCCGGGGTCGCCGAGGTGACCTGGCCTGACAATTGCACGCCGAGCGGCACGAGTGCGGTGTGCGACGTTCCCGTGGTTCCCGCGATCGGGGGCGACTACAAGGACCAGGTGTTCCTGACGGTGCGCGCGGCCGATGGCGCCGCTGTCGGCGCGCAGGGAAGGATCACCTACGAGGCGACGGCCACCGGCGGCCCCAACGGCACGCTCACCGCACCGCACAAGAGCTTCGACACCACGCTCACCGTGGGCTCCGGGCCCGACCTCGCCATAGCTCCCGTCACCGACATCGAGGACGGTCAGCCCGGTGACGAGCGGACGATCCCGTTCAAGGTCACCAACAACGGCAACAAGAGCGCGAACGGGGTCAGCGTCAAGCTGTACGCCTCGTACGGCCTGACGGATCTGACCCGGTACGACGCCTGCACCTACACCACGACGAACGACGGCGACTACGCGCCGTCGAACAAGGCGGTCTGCACGTTCGACCAGGTGCTGGCGCCGGGAGACTCCTTCGAGCTGCCCGAGCCGCTGACGGTGCGACTCGCCCCGCACGCGCTGAACGAGCGGCTCGACATCGATGTCGAGCCGGGTGACGGCGCCCAGGACCTCGACTCCCAGAACGACTACGCGGTCCTCCAGATCGGCGCGGAGAACACGGCGGACTTCTCCGTCACCGGTGACACCGTCTCCGGCGCGGCGGGTACGACGGCCACGGCCAAGCTCACGTTCAAGAACAACGGCCCGGCCTGGTTCGGCAACCTCGGCTCCGGCGACCCGGTCGCCAAGGTCCGGCTGATCGTGCCCGAGGGCACCACGGTCACCGGCGTGCCGTCCGGCTGCGTCCCGCACACCCTCGCCGGCGGCTACTACCCGAAGCAGACGGGCGCCCCTCGCTACGACTGCAACCTGCGGTACTGGGTGCTGGAGAACACCCAGCGCACGTTCGCGTTCTCCGTGCGCATCGACACCGTGGTGCCCGGCGCGACCGGTGCCGTGAGCATCCACCCCGCGTTCGGCGAGTTCGGGACGTACCCGTTCGACTTCGACCCGGATCTCACGAACAACACGGCGGTCCTGGCCGTCAACTGACCGGCCCGGAGGTTCGCAGGACGGCCTGAGCCGGCCTGTGCCTGGCGGGTGGGGTGTTCCGTACCGCTGATAGCGGTACGGAACACCCCGGACGCCACCGGGCGAACGATGCCCCGACCGAACTGGGCGGCGACCTTCGCCGGAACCACCATGCGATACAGGCCTTCGCCGGCAGCGGTCGCCGTGGCCGCCACAGAGCCTGGGTGTCGCACGGGCCCGGTCCCGGGCGTTGGTGAGCGCCCGCTCAGCCCTGTACGACGGTGATGTCCTGCTCCCGGGTCGCGTGGACCGAGGGCAGGGGGAGGCCGGTGGCGCTGATGTCGAACACCGTGGCCTCGACACGCGCCGGTCCCGGGACGAGGATTCTGGGCGCTCTCTTCTCCGAGTTGCTCCAGCGGTGCTCCGCGCCGTCGCAGACCGCCGAGGAGCCGCCGACGGGGCGGCTGACCAGGGGATCGCCCTGGGACACCGTGGAGGACACGAACACGGGCCCGGCGGCGCCCGTGCAGCGGTAGGTGCCGGAGAGGGTGATGGTGCCGTCGGCGGCGACCGTGCCGGTCTCGACGGTCACCTCGTCGGAGGGGGTGGACCGGGCGACGGCGGACGGGGCGAGAAGCAGGAGCAGCGCGGCACCGGCGGCCGCGCCGACGGCCTGGCGGAACAACATGGGATACCTCCGGGAGCAGGAACCTGGACAGGGCGCTCAACAGGTACCGGTCCGAGGCGCCGAGGGCGGTGATCATCACCCCTTTGGTGGCGAGTTGGCACCGTCCGTCCTGGGGACGTCAGAGAGTTGTCCTCGTGTTGTCACGCTTCTCGTCCGGGTGTTCCGATCGGTTCGCCGCGCGCGCATGGTCTGTACATGCGAGGGCGACGACAGCGCCGCCGACACTCTTCGCATCCCACGTGGAGGTGCACCATGTGTTCCCACCGGTCTTCGTGCCCGTCCGCGGACGCCTCCGCCCCGCACATCGTCTCCGCCCATCCCGAGCAGGGCTGGAACCTGCTGTGCAACGGCGCGATCGTCTTCGACGACAGCGGCGAACTGCTCCCCGACGGCAGCGTGATCGCTCCGCACCGGGTGTTCGCCGGCCAACTGGCCGTCGCGGCCTGATCCCCGCTCGCCGCCTCGCCCCGCGGTCCTACGCCAGTACGGCGAAGCCGTCGAGTTCGACCAGCGCCTGCTCGTCCCACAGGCGCACCGCGCCGACGACGGCCATCGCGGGGTAGTCGCGGCCCGCCAACCGGCGCCAGACACGGCCCAGTTCGGCCGCGTGGGCACGGTAGTCGGCGACGTCCGTCGCGTAGACCGTGACCCGGGCGAGGTCCGCGGGAGCGCCGCCCGCCGCGCGCAGCGCGGTCAGCAGATTGGCCAGCGCCCTCTCGAACTGCTGGGGCAGGGTCTCCCCCACCACCTTGCCGTCCACGTCCAGCGCGGTCTGTCCGGCCAGGAAGACCAGCCGGGAGCCGGTGGCGACCACGGCGTGGGAGAAGCCGGCCGCCGGGGAGAGCTCGGGCGGATTCACGCGCTCGGCGGTCACCTGGATGCCTTTCGTTCCGGACGCCTATTCACCCGGATGCCTTTCGCTCCGGCGCCCAGTCGCCTGAACACCTTTCCTTCCGGGCACCGAGTCACCTGGACACCCTTTCTTCGGCACGCTCGGCCGTTCGGTACAACTCCTTGGCGATGATGGTCCGTTGGACCTCACTGGCGCCCTCGTAGATACGCGGCGCGCGCACCTCGCGGTAGAGGTGTTCGAGGAGATGCCCTCGGCGCAGGGCGCGGGCGCCGTGCAGCTGGACGGCCGCGTCGACGACGTACTGGGCCGTCTCCGTCGCGAGCAGTTTCGCCATCGCCGCCCGCCGGGGTACGTCCGTGGCCCCCTCGTCGTACGCCGCCGCGGCCGCGTACACCATCAGGCGGGCGGCCTCGGTGCGCAGCGCCATCTCGGCGACCTGGTGGGCCACGGTCTGGAGGTCCTTCAGCGGGCCGCCGAACGCCTCGCGCCGCGCCGTGTGCGCGAGGGCCGCGTCCAGCGCGGCCTGCGCCATGCCGACGGCGAAGGCGCCCACGCTCGGCCGGAAGAGGTTGAGGGTGTTCATGGCGACCCGGAACCCGTGACCGGGCTCGCCGAGGACGTCGTCGGCCGTGACGGGTACGGCGTCGAAGGCGAGGGCGCCGATGGGGTGCGGGGAGAGCATGTCGAGCGGGGTGCCGGTGAGGCCGGGGCGGCCGGCGGGGACGAGGAAGGCGGTGACACCGCGGGCACCGGCGTCGGGCGTGGTCCGCGCGAAGACGGTGTAGAGGTCGGCCTCGGGGGCGTTGGAGATCCAGCACTTCTCGCCGGTGAGCCGCCAGCCGCCGGTGCCGTCCGCGTCCGCCCGGAGTGCCAGCGCGGCCGCGTCCGAACCCGCGCCGGGCTCGCTCAGGGCGAAGGCCGCCACAGCGGAGCCGTCGGTGACCCGGGGCAGCCAGTGCGCGCGCTGGGCCGCGGTGCCGTACGCGTGGACGGGATGGGCGCCGAGCCCCTGGAGAGCCAGCGCCGTCTCGGCCTCGGTGCAGACCTGGGCCAGGGACTCGCGCATGAGGCAGAGGTCAAGGGCACCGGAGGTGAACAGGCGGGAGAGCAGGCCGAGCCGGCCCAGTTCGGCGACGAGCGGCCGGTTGACGTGGCCCGGTTCCCCCTTGTCGGCCAGGGGGCGCAGTCGCTCCGCGGCCAGCGCGCGCAGCTCGGCACACCAGGCGGTCTGCCCCGGATCGAGCGAGAATGCGGTCATTGCCCGTCCCCTCTCCCCATCGGACGCCACCCACGTTATCGCGAACCGTTGACTGTCGTCACCAACACGATACGCTCCTTGTGCGAGCCCACCACGACGCCCACCGAGGCAGCCCGTCAAGGCAAGGGGGCGAGACGCCATGGACCTTGTGGATCCCCTGGATCCCGCAGACACTCCGGGGCCGGCACGTTCGGCCCACGTCGACACCTTCGCGCGCGACCACCTCCCGCCCCCCGGGCAGTGGCCCGAACTCCGCTTCGGCCTGCCTGAGCTGCGCTACCCCGACCGGCTCAACTGCGCCGTCGAGCTCCTCGCGGACACCGACCCCGGACGCCCGGTGTTCCGTACGCCGTCCGGCGCACCGTGGACCTACGGACAGCTCCGCGCCCGTGTGGACCGGATCGCCCATGTGCTGACCGGCGAGCTGGGTGTCGTGCCGGGCAACCGGGTGCTGCTGCGCGGCCCGACCACACCGTGGCTCGCGGCGTGCTGGCTGGCGGTGCTGAAGGCGGGCGCGGTCGCCGTCACGGTGCTCGCGCAGCAGCGGCCGCACGAACTGAGCACGATGTGCTCGATCGCCCGGGTGACCCACGCCCTGTGCGACGTCCGCTCGGTCGACGACCTGGTCAAGGCGGAGGTTCCCGGACTGCGGGTCACCACGTACGGCGGTGACGCGCCCGGCGATCTGCTGCTGCGGATCACCGGCGCCCCGGGCGAGCCCTTCGACGCGGTGGACACGGCCGCCGACGATGTGGCGCTGATCGCGTTCACCTCGGGCACCACCGGCCGGCCCAAGGGCTGTATGCACTTCCACCGCGATGTGCTGGCGATCGCGGACACGTTCTCGAAGCATGTGCTGCGGCCGCGCGAGGACGATGTCTTCGCGGGCAGTCCTCCGCTGGGTTTCACGTTCGGGCTCGGCGGTCTCGTGGTCTTCCCGCTGCGCGCCGGCGCCTGTTCCCTGCTGCTCGAACAGGCGGGCCCCCGACAGCTGTTGCCCGCGATCGCCGAGCACCGGGTCTCCGTGCTGTTCACCGCGCCGACCGCCTACCGGGCGATGCTGGCGGAACTGGCGGAAGCGGAAGCGGACGGGCACGACATCGGGTCGCTGCGGCGCTGTGTGTCCGCCGGCGAGAACCTTCCCGCCGCGACCTGGCGGGACTGGCAGGAGCGCACCGGGCTCGGCATCATCAACGGCATCGGCGCCACCGAGCTGCTGCACATCTTCATCTCCGCCGCCGACGGCGACATCCGCCCCGGCGCGACGGGCGTACCCGTGCCGGGCTGGCACGCGCGCGTGGTCGACGCCGGCGGGACGCCGGTGCCGGACGGCGAGCCCGGTCTGCTCGCCGTGCGCGGCCCGGTCGGCTGCCGGTATCTCGCCGACCCCCGCCAGCGGGAGTACGTACGCGGCGGCTGGAACATCACCGGTGACACCTATGTCCGCGACCCCGACGGCTACTTCCGCTATGTGGCCCGCGCCGACGACATGATCATCTCGGCGGGGTACAACATCGCGGGCCCCGAGGTCGAGGACGCGCTGCTGCGGCACCCGGACGTCCTGGAGACGGCCGTCGTCGGGCAGTCCGACGAGGCGCGCGGGCAGATCGTGGTGGCCTACGCCGTGCTCAAGGAGGGCGCCCGCCGGGACGCCGAAACGCTGCGCGCCTTCCTCAAGTCCGAGCTGGCTCCGTACAAATGCCCCCGCGAGATCGTCTTCCTGGACGCCCTGCCACGGACCGCCACGGGCAAGCTCCAGCGGTTCAGGCTGCGGGAGGAAAGCCGTTCCGACGGCACGACCGGCATCCCCTCGGTCTCCGTGCCCGGGGAACCTGCCTCCGTGCCCGGGGTGTCGGCCTCCGCTGCCGGGGACGGCTTGTCCGCGGACGGCGATCCCAAGTGATCTTCGCGCACTAGAGTGATCAACGTGTCAGAGCACCACGCCCCCCGGTCCCTCATCGTCACTTTCTACGGCGCCTACGGCCGTTTCACGCCCGGCCCGGTGCCGGTGGCCGAGTTGATCCGGCTCCTCGCCGCGGTCGGCGTGGACGCGCCCTCGGTGCGCTCGTCGGTCTCCCGGCTCAAGCGCCGCGGGCTGCTGGAGCCGGCGCGCACCGCGGCGGGCGCGGCCGGGTACGCGTTGTCGCCGGACGCACGGCAGTTGCTCGACGACGGTGACCGCAGGGTGTACGCGACCGCACCTCCCGAGAACGGCGGCTGGGTGCTCGCCGTGTTCTCCGTGCCCGAGTCGGAGCGGCAGAAACGGCACGTCCTGCGCTCGCGGCTGGCCGGTCTCGGCTTCGGCACGGCGGCCCCCGGTGTGTGGATCGCCCCGGCGCGGCTGTACGAGGAGACCCGGCACACCCTGGAACGGCTGCGGCTCGACGGGTACGTGGAGCTGTTCCGGGGCGAGCATCTGGGGTTCGCCGCGACGGCCGACGCGGTGGCGCGCTGGTGGGACCTGACCGCGATCGCCAAGGAGCACGAGGCGTTCCTCGGCCGGCACGCGCGGGTGCTGCACACCTGGGAGGAGCGGACGGACACCCCGCCCGAGGAGGCGTACCGCGACTACCTGCTCGCTCTCGACTCCTGGCGCCATCTCCCCTACACCGACCCGGGGTTGCCCGCGGCCCTGCTCCCCGAGGGCTGGCCCGGGGCCCGCTCGGCCACCGTCTTCCGGGCACTCCACGAGCGACTGCGGGACGCGGGCGCGGAGTTCGCCGGGGTGCCTCCGTGGCCGGGGCACCCCGACACGCTCACGTACCCAGGGTGAGCCGGGGTCTGGGGGCGTCGGTGCGGCCGGTCTGGGGGCGGCGGCTGCCCGCGCGGTAGGGCATCGGCCAATCGGCGCCCGGTCCTTCGTAGCCTTGCTCGGCCGCCGCGTGCAGCGTCCAGTTCGGGTCGTACAGGTGCGGTCTGGCGAGCGCGCACAGGTCGGTACGACCGGCCAGGATCAGGGAGTTGACGTCGTCCCAGGACGAGATCGCGCCGACGGCGATGACCGGGATCCCCGTCTCGTGACGGATCCGGTCCGCGTACGGCGTCTGGTAGGAGCGGCCGTACTCGGGGCGCTCCTCCGCCACCACCTGGCCGGTCGACACGTCCACCGCGTCGGCGCCGTGCGCGGCGAAGGCCCGTGCGATCGCCACCGCGTCGTCCCCGGTGGTGCCGCCCTCGGCCCAGTCCGTGGCGGAGATGCGTACGGTCATCGGCCGTTCCGCGGGCCACACCGCCCGCACCGCGTCGAACACTTCGAGCGGGAAGCGCAGCCGCTTGTCCAGCGATCCGCCGTACGCGTCGGTCCGCAGGTTGGTCAGCGGGGAGAGGAAGCCGGAGAGCAGGTAGCCGTGGGCGCAGTGCAGTTCGAGGAGGTCGAAACCGCAGCGGGCCGCGCGGCAGGCGGCCGCGGTGAACTGCTCGCGCAGATCGGTGAGCTGGGCGCGCGACAGCTGGCGGGGGGTCTGGCTGTCCGGCTTGTACGGGAGCGGGGAGGCGGCCACGAGCGGCCAGTTGCCGTCCGGCAGGGGTTCGTCGATGCCCTCCCACATCAGCCGCGTGGAGCCCTTGCGTCCGGCGTGGCCGAGCTGGAGGCCGATCGCCGTGCCCGGTGCCTGACGGTGCGTGAAATCCACGATCCGCCGCCATGAGTCGGCCTGCCGGGCGGTGTAGATGCCCGCACAGCCGGGCGTGATGCGGCCCTCCGCGCTGACGCACACCATCTCGGTCATGACCAGTCCCGCGCCGCCCAGGGCCCGCGCGCCGAGGTGGACGAGATGGAAGTCGCCGGGGACGCCGTCCACGGCCGAGTACATGTCCATCGGTGAGACGACGACCCGGTTGCGCAGGGTCAGGCCGCGCAGCCGGAACGGGGTGAACATCGGCGGGGTGCCGGGCGGACAGCGGAACTCACGCTCGACCGCGGCCACGAAGCGCGGATCGCGCAGCCGCAGGTTGTCGTGCGTGACGCGGCGGCTGCGGGTGAGGAGGTTGAACGCGAACTGCCGGGTGGGCTGGCCGAGATAGCGGCCGAGGTTCTCGAACCAGTCGAGGCTGGCGCGGGCGGCCCGCTGGGTGGAGGCGACGACCGGGCGCCGCTCCTCCTCGTAGGCCGCCAACGCCTCTGCCGGCGAGGGCTGTTCCTCCAGACAGGCGGTCAGCGCGAGCGCGTCCTCGACGGCGAGCTTCGTACCGGAGCCGATGGAGAAGTGCGCGGTGTGCGCCGCGTCGCCGAGCAGGACCAGATTACCGTGCGACCAGCGGTCGTTGACGATCGTACGGAAGGTCGTCCACGTCGATTTGTTGGCGCGCAGCGGGCGTCCGCCGAGCGCGTCCGCGAAGATCTTGCCGCACCGCTCGATGGACTCCTGCTCGTCGAGGTCCGCGAACCCGGAGGCGCGCCACACCTCTTCGCGCATCTCGACGATGACGGTGGAGGCGTCGGCCGAGTACGGGTAGCCGTGGAGCTGCATCACGCCGTGCTCGGTCTCGGCGATCTCGAAGCGGAAGGCGTCGAAGGCGAAGTCGGCCGCGAGCCAGATGTAGCGGCAGCGGTGCTCCTCGACGGACGGGCGGAACCACTGCGCGTGGGCCGCGCGCGTGAGGCTGTGCACACCGTCGGCGGCGACGACGAGGTCGTAGGCCGCCATGAGTTCGTCCACGGGCGGGGCCTCGGCCGAGAAGCGCAGGTCGACACCGAGCGAGCGGCAGCGTTCGTGCAGGATCTCCAGGAGCCGGCGCCGTCCGAGCGCCGCGAAGCCGTGGCCGCCGGAGGTGTGCCGCACTCCGCGGTGCACGATGTCGATGTCGTCCCAGCGGACGAACTCGGCCTGGAGCGCCGCGTACACGACCGGGTCGGCGTGTTCGATGCCGCCGAGGGTCTCGTCGGACAGGACGACGCCGAAACCGAAGGTGTCGTCGGGCGCGTTGCGTTCCCAGACGGTGATCTCGCGGTCCGGGTCCAGGCGTTTGAGGAGGGCCGCCGCGTAGAGCCCGCCGGGGCCACCGCCGATCACCGCGACCCGCCTCGCGCCGGCCTTCACGCGCATCCCGGGCTCACCTCCCCTGCCACTTCGGGGCCCGCTTCTCGGTGAAGGCGGCGTGGAACTCGGTGTAGTCCTCGCCGTTCATCAGCAGGGCCTGGGTCGCGGCGTCCAGTTCGACGGCGGCCGCGAGCGGCATGTCCAGCTCGGCGGTGAGCAGCGCCTTCGTCTGGGCGTACGCGAGGGCCGGACCGTCGGCGAGACGGCGGGCCAGCGCCTGGGCGCCCTCGTCGGCGTGCCCCTCGTCGGTGAGTTCGCTGATCAGCCCGATGCGTTCGGCCTCGGGCGCGCGCACCGGGTCGCCGAGCATCAGCAGCCGGGTCGCGTGTCCGAGCCCGACCACCCGGGGCAGCAGATAGGCCGCGCCCATGTCGCCGCCGGACAGCCCGACCCGGGTGAAGAGGAAGGCGAAGCGGGCGCTCGGGTCGGCCACCCGGAAGTCCGCGGCCAGCGCCAGCACGGCTCCGGCGCCCGCCGCCACGCCGTGCACCGCGGCGATCACCGGGAACGGGCATTCCCGTACGGCCCTGACGACCTGCCCGGTCATCCGGTTGAAGTCGAGGAGCTGGGCGGTGTCCATGGAGAGGGTCGCGCCGATGATCTCGTCGACGTCGCCGCCGGAACAGAATCCGCGGCCCTCGCCCGCGAGCACCAGGGCCCGCACGGACCGCTCGCGGGACAGCTCGGCGAGCAGGTCGCGCAGGTCGGCGTAGGCACCGAAGGTGAGCGCGTTGAGTTTCTCGGGGCGGGCCAGGGTGACCGTGGCGACGCCGTCGGTGAGCTCGTACCTCAGATGCTGCCAGTCGGCGGTGCGGCCGGCGGAGCCGGTGAAGGGACTCATGGCGGGCGGCCTCCTAGGGCGGGGGCGACGCGATACGGCTGTCCCACCAATTTATCACTCATTCGTGACTGTCGTCATGAGCGCGCGATAAAGCAGATTGACCACGAGTCGCGAAGGGCGGCCCGCGCGCCGTGACGAAACGGCCACAGGCCGTGAACGGGGGCGCGAGGGGACCGTGGTCCGTCACCGCGTCACGGATTGTCGATAGCCGTGTAACGGCGGGGCCGGAGGCGGGAGGAGGGCCGTTTGTCCGGGTACACAGTCCGTATCGGACCGAACGTCCCGAAAGGAGGCCTTGTCCCCTCCGGAACGCATCGGCCGACGTCCCCGAACAGTCCGCCGAGCGCGTTCACCCGATGGCGCCGTACCATTCCTTAGGTTGTAAGCAGGACAGCCTGCTCCACGAACGGACCCGCCTTGTACGACACCCCAGCACCCGCCTCCTGGCGCATCGCGCTGCCGCACACCGTCGCGGCCGTGCCGGTCGCCCGCGCCCTGGTCCGCACGGCACTCGCGGAACGGAAGCACGCGGCCGACAGCGACACCGCCGAGCTGCTCACCGCGGAGCTGGTCGCCAACGCGGTCGAGCACACCGCGGGCGACGGACCGATAGAGCTGGTCGTGGAACTGATGCCGACCGGCTGCCGGGTCGAGGTGCACGACCCGGACCCGGAGCCGCCCCTCGATCTGACGCTGCCGCACCCGCCCGGCGAGCCGGACCCCTGGCAGGAGCACGGGCGCGGCCTGCTGCTGCTCCGCGCCCTCAGCTCGGCCTGCGGGCACCGCCCCACCGACTCGGGCAAGGCGGTCTGGTTCAGACTGCCCGTGATTCCCGCCCAGCGGCAGCCGGCGCTGTAGCGGCCCGCACGGGAAACACGGGACACGCGCGTCACCCGCAGAGACGTACGGATGTACGGGCCTGCGGGCTACGGGCCTGGGGATCTACGGGCCTGCGGGCCCACGGAAAGATCAGGCCAGCGTGGCGACCATGATCGCCTTGATGGTGTGCAGCCGGTTCTCGGCCTGGTCGAAGACGACGGAATGCGCCGACTCGAAGACCTCGTCGGTGACCTCCAGCGAGTCGAGTCCGTACACCTCGTACAGCTCGCGGCCGACCCGGGTGCCGAGGTCGTGGAAGGCCGGCAGGCAGTGCAGGAACCTGACGTCCGGGTTCCCGGTGGCGCGCAGTACGTCCATGGTCACGGCGTACGGGACCAGGGCACCGATGCGCTCGGCCCACACCTCCTTGGGCTCCCCCATGGAGACCCAGACGTCGGTGGCCACGAAGTCGGCGCCCCGCACGCCCTCGCCCACCTGCTCGGTGAGGGTGACGCTGCCGCCGCTCTTCGCGGCGAGTTCGCGGGCCTTCGCGACGATCTCGTCGTCCGGCCAGTAGGCCTGGGGGGCCACTATCCGCACATCCATGCCGAGCAGCGCGCCGGTGATCACGTACGAGTTGCCCATGTTGAAACGGGCGTCACCCATGTAGGCGAAGACGATCTCATCGACCGGCTTGGCGCAGTGCTCGGTCATGGTGAGGACGTCGGCCAGCATCTGGGTGGGGTGCCATGCGTCGGTGAGACCGTTGTAGACCGGCACTCCGGCGTGGGCGGCCAGCTCCTCCACCGCGGACTGGCTGTCGCCGCGGTACTCGATCGCGTCGAACATGCGGCCAAGCACACGGGCGGTGTCCTTCACGGACTCCTTGTGACCCATCTGCGAGCCGGTCGGGTCCAGATACGTCGTCGAGGCACCCTGGTCCGCGGCCGCGACCTCGAAGGCGCAGCGGGTACGCGTCGAGGTCTTCTCGAAGATCAGCGCGATGTTCCTGCCCTGGAGATACCGGGTCTCCGCCCCGGTCCTCTTGGCCGCCTTGAGCCCGGCGGCCAGCTCGACCAGGCCGAGGAACTCCTCCTCCGTGAAGTCCAGCTCCTTGAGGAAGTGACGGCCGGCGAGGGCGGTCGGGACTGTCGCCATGGGGGAGCTCCAGGGATGACGGGGACGAGGACGGGACCGGACGCCTGAAATTCTATACGACCCTCAGCATTTATATGCGGCCTATCGTTCGAATCCGCGCCGACTTCGTTCGACGACCCGCGCGGGCCCCTACACGGGGTCCCGTACGACGGGGCAGCTCATGCAGCGGGGGCCGCCCCTCCCCCTGCCCAGCTCGCTGCCCGGGATCTCGATCACCTCGATGCCCTGCTTGCGCAGATGGGTGTTGGTGGTGGAGTTGCGCTCGTAGGCGATCACGACTCCCGGCTCGACGGCGAGGACGTTGCAGCCGTCGTCCCACTGCTCCCGTTCGGCCGCGTGCACGTCCTGCGTGGCGGTCAGGACCCGGATCTCATTGAGGCCGAGCGCCGCCGCGATGGCGCGGTGCATGTGCTCCGGGGGGTGGTCGGTGACCTTCAGTTCCTTGTCCCCCACGCCCGGCTCGATGGTGTACGAGCGGAGCATGCCGAGCCCGGCGTACTGCGTGAAGATGTCGCCGTCGACCATCGTCATCACCGTGTCGAGGTGCATGAGCGCACGCCGCTTGGGCATGTCGAGCGCCACGATGGTGCGGGCCGAGCCGGCCGCGAACAGCTTGTGGGCGAGCATCTCGACGGCCTGGGGCGTCGTCCGCTCGCTCATGCCGATGAGCACCGCGCCGCTGCCGATGACGAGGACGTCGCCGCCCTCGATGGTGGACGGGTAGTCCGCCTGCCCCTCCGACCAGAGCTTGAAGTGCTCGCCGCGGAACAGCGGGTGATGCCGGTAGATCGCCTCGAAGTGCACGGTCTCGCGCTGCCGGGCCGGCCAGCGCATGGCGTTGATGGAGACCCCGTCGTAGATCCAGGCGGAGGTGTCACGGGTGAAGAGGTGGTTGGGCAGCGGCCGCAGGAGGAAGTCGTCCAGGTCCATGACGTGGAAGCGCACGGAGGTGGGCTCCGCGTGCGCGTCCAGGAACTCGCGCTTGGTCATGCCGCCGACGAGCACGGACGCCAGTTCCGGGGCGGGCATGGCCTCGAAGGCGGCCCGGAGATGACCGGTGGCGAGCGGACCGTACTCCTTCTCGTCGAAGACCCGGTCCAGGACGAGCGACCTGGCCTCCCCGATGGCCACGGTCTCGGTGAGCAGGTCGCCGAAGAGGTGGACGGTGACCCCACGGTCGCGCAGCACGTCGGCGAACCCGTCGTGTTCCGCGCGCGCCCGGCGCACCCACAGCACGTCGTCGAAGAGGAGCGCGTCCTTGTTGCTGGGGGTGAGCCTTTTGAGCTCGAGATCGGGCCGGTGCAGGATGACGCGGCGCAGCCGCCCGGCCTCGGAGTCGACATGGAATCCCATGCCTCCATCCTGACCATCCGGACGCGTGTTCACCCGTGGATCGCCCGAGCCGCACCGCATTCATTTCGTCCCCTTGACGATAAGCCTGCCCGTTCGTTATCGTCTCAGTGACGACAATGAACGACGTGGAGCCGCCGGGACAGCCCGGCGTCGAGGGGGTACACATGGCCGACATCACGCGACGCCTGGGCTGGCGCCATCTGCGCGGGGCACCCACCGCCCATGTCCGGCACCACCGGTCGGGACAGCTGGTCCACGACGGCCCCGGACTCAGCTTCTGGTACCGCTCGCTGACCGCGGCGCTCTCCGAAGTCCCCGTCGACGACCGCGAGCTGGCGATGACCTTCCATGCCCGTACGTCCGACTTCCAGGATGTCGCGGTGCAGGCGACCGTCACCTACCGGATCAGCGACCCCGCGGTCGCCGCCTCTCGCATCGACTTCTCCATAGACCCCGACTCCGGCGCCTGGCGCGGCGCCCCGCTGGAGCAGCTGGGCTCGCTGCTGACCGAGACGGCCCAGCAGCACGCGCTCGACGTGCTCGCCCGTACGACGCTGGCGTCCGCGCTGGTCGACGGCGTCGCGGCGGTGCGGGAGCGGATCGCGGACGGCCTCGCCGCCGAGCCCCGGCTGCCGGCCACCGGCATCGAGGTGGTCGCGGTGCGGGTCGTCGCGCTGCGCCCGGAGCCCGAGGTGGAACGGGCGCTGCGCACCCCCGCCCGCGAGCAGATCCAGCAGGACGCGGACAAGGCCACGTACGAGCGCCGGGCCGTCGCGGTCGAGCGGGAGCGGGCCATCGCCGAGAACGAGCTCGCCAGCCGGATCGAACTCGCGCGACGCGAGGAGCAGTTGGTCGACCAGCAGGGCACGAACGCCCGCCGTGAGGCGGAGGAACACGCGGCGGCGGACGCGGTGCGCGCCGGGGCGGAGGCGGCCCGCACGGTCCGGCTGGCCGAGGCGGAGGCCACCCGGTCGCTGCGGCTCGCCGAGGCGGAGGCCACGCGCAAGGTGCGGCTCGCGGGGGCCGAGGCGCAGGCGGCGCGCGAGGTCGGCGCGGCCCGGGCCGAGGCTCAGGCGGCCTGGCTGCGGGTCCACGGCGACGTCGACGTCGCCACGCTGCACGCCCTGACCGGGACCCGGCTCGCGGAGAACCTGCCGCGGATCGAGAACCTCACCGTCTCGCCCGACGTCCTCACCGGGCTGCTCGCCAAGCTGGGCAACGGGGCCGCCGGGGAACAGGCGTGAGTCTCGCGCCCCGGGTCGTCCTCGTCCACCGGACCACCGAGTACGAGGAATTGACGGCCCGTCACGGCACGCACGGGCAGGCGGCGTTCTTCCTGTCCTCGCGCGGCCGGGACATCGCGGAGGTCGCCGAACGGCACCGGCGGGCCCGTGAGGCGCTGTCCGCGGTCGTGGCGGCCGTTCCGCTGACCTGGCGTCAGGCACGCGTGGAGCGTTCCGACCTGGACCGGTTCCTGTTCGCGCCGGAGGACGTGGTGGTCGTGGTCGGCCAGGACGGGCTGGTCGCGAACGTCGCCAAGTACCTGGAGGGTCAGCCGGTGGTGGGCATCGACGCCGACCCCGGGCGCAATCCGGGCGTGCTGGTGCGGCACCGGCCGGGGGACGCGGGCGCGCTGCTCGCCTCGGCGCAGGGGGGCAGCGCCGACGAGCTGACCATGGTCGAGGCGGTCGCGGACGACACGCAGCGGCTGGTCGCGCTCAACGAGATCTATCTGGGAGCCGCGGGCCATCAGACGGTCCGCTATCGGCTGGGGCTCGACGAGTACGGGGGTGCCGTCGAGCCCCAGGCGTCCTCCGGGGTGCTGGTGGGGACCGGGACCGGGGCCACCGGCTGGCTCCGGTCGGTGTGGCAGGAGCGGGGCGAGCGGCTTCCTCTGCCGGGGCCGACGGACGAGCGCCTGCTCTGGTTCGTCCGCGAGGCCTGGCCGTCGCCGGCCACGGGCACCTCGCTCGTGGGCGGCGAGCTCACCGGGGCCGGGCGGCTGTCCCTCACGGTGGAGTCGGACCGGCTCATCGTGTTCGGGGACGGGATGGAGGGGGATGCGGTGGAACTGGTCTGGGGCCAGACCGTGCGGGTGGGGGTGGCCGGGGTTCGGCTCCGCCTGGTCGGCTGAGGGTCGCTCCGCTCCCTCGCCGACCGGCTGCGCCGAACCCCGCCGGGCCCCGCCGCCCCGGACCGGGCTCCCCCCGGCGGGGTGTGTCGCGTGTGCCCCGGTGGGGCGGGTTCGGCTGCGGGCCCGGCGGGGGCGGGCCGCGCAGTTCCCCGCGCCCCTTACGGGGCTACCACCGGGGTCGGTGACTACCAACCCCAGCGGGTACACGGTTCGACTGCCGGCCCAGTGGGGGCCGGGCGCGCAGTTCCCCGCGCCCCCAGCCAAGCCCGGCCGGGGGCAAGGGAGTGACCCCGCTACAGGCGGGGGTCCACCGGTTCGGATTCCAGGGAGAGGACTCCGAAGACCGCCTCGTGGACGCGCCACAGGGGCTCGCCCTCGGCCAGGCGGTCCAGCGCTTCGAGGCCGAGTGCGTACTCGCGGATGGCCAGGGACCGCTTGTGGTTGAGGAAGCGGCCGCGCAGCCGGGCCAGGTTCTCCGGGCGGGTGTACTCCGGACCGTAGATGATCCGCAGGTACTCGCGGCCCCGGCACTTGATGCCGGGCTGTACCAGGCGTCCCTGACCGGTGCGCGCCACGGCTCCGACCGGCTTCACGACCATGCCCTCGCCGCCGCGGCCGGTCATCTCCAGCCACCAGTCGACACCGGCCCGCACCGACTCCGGGTCACCGGTGTCGACGAAGAGCCGCCGCGTGGTGTGCAGCAGTCCGCTCCCGTCGTTCTCCACGAGCCGGTCGATCAGGGCGAGTTGCTCGTCGTGCGGCAGCCCGGCGAGGCTCCGGCCCTGGACGGCCAGGATCTGGAACGGTGCGAGGCGGACGCCTTCGAGGCCGTCCGTCGTCCAGCAGTAGCGGCGGTACGCGTCCGTGAACGCCTGCGCGTCCGCGGCCCGTCCACGCTGGCGCGCCAGCAGGTCCGTGACGTCGACGTCTCGCGCCGCCGCCCCTTCGAGCGCGGTCAGCACTCCCGGGAACACCGCCCCGGACGCGGCGCCGACAGCGGCGTACTGACTGCGCAGCAGCCCGGACGCCTTCAGCGACCACGGCATCAACTCGGCGTCCAGCAGCACCCAGTCGGTGCCCAGCTCCTCCCACAGCCCGGCCTCGGTCGCGGCGGCGCGCACCCGGCCGAGGATCTCCTCGGTGACGGAGGCGTCGTCGAAGAAGGGCCGTCCGGTCCGGGTGTACAGCGACCCGGTGGGGCCGTCGACGCCGAACCGCTCGCGGGCCGCGTCCGCGTCCCGGCAGACCAGGGCCACCGCCCGCGACCCCATGTGCTTCTCCTCGCACACGACCCGCTCGACCCCGTCCTCCCGGTACTGGGCGAAGGCCTCGGCGGGGTGCTCCAGATAGCCGTCGAGGTGCGAGGTCGCGGTCGGCGCCATGGTCGGCGGGAGGTACGGGAGCAGCCGCGGGTCCACCGCGAAACGGCTCATGACCTCCAGTGCGGCCGCCGCGTTCTCCTCACGGACGGCCACCCGTCCGGCGTGCCGGGTCTCGACGGCCCTGCGGCCGTGCACGTCCGCGAGGTCCAGCGGACGGCCCTCGTGACCGCCCGGCGCCTCGGTGGCCAGCGGCTTGGCCGGCTCGTACCAGACCCGCTCGGCGGGTACGTCGACGAGCTCGCGCTCCGGCCAGCGCAGGGCGCTGAGCTTGCCGCCGAACACGGCACCGGTGTCCAGGCAGATGGTGTTGTTGAGCCAGGTGGCCGTGGGGACCGGGGTGTGCCCGTACACCACCGCAGCGCGGCCCCGGTAGTCCTCCGCCCACGGATAGCGCACGGGCAGCCCGAACTCGTCGGTCTCCCCGGTCGTGTCGCCGTACAGCGCGTGCGAGCGCACCCGGCCCGAGGTGCGGCCGTGGTACTTCTCCGGCAGGCCGGCGTGGCAGACGACGAGGCGTCCGCCGTCGAGGACGTAGTGACTGACAAGGCCGTCGACGAACTCCCTTACCGTGGACCGGAATTCCTCGCTCTCCGCGTCCAGCTGCTCGATGGTCTCGGCGAGTCCGTGCGTGTGCTGGACCTGGCGGCCCTTGAGATGGCGGCCGAGCTTGTTCTCGTGGTTGCCGGGCACGCACAGGGCGTTGCCCGAACCGACCATGGACATCACGCGGCGCAGCACGCCGGGCGAGTCCGGACCGCGGTCGACGAGGTCGCCCACGAAGACGGCCGTACGGCCCTCGGGGTGCACGCCGTCGACGTAGCCGAGCTTGCCGAGCAGGCTCTCCAGCTCCGAGGCGCAGCCGTGGATGTCGCCCACGATGTCGAAGGGGCCGGTGAGGTGGGTCAGGTCGTTGAACCGCTTCTCGGTCACCACCGACGCGTTCTCGATGTCCGCGACCCCGCGCAGGACGTGCACCTTGCGGAAGCCCTCACGCTCCAAGGAGCGCAGCGAGCGCCGCAGTTCACGGATGTGGCGCTGGATCACGCGGCGCGGCATCCCGGCGCGGTCGGTGCGGGCCGCGTTGCGCTCGGCGCAGACCTCCTCGGGCACGTCGAGCACGATGGCGATGGGCAGCACGTCGTACTTCTTGGCGAGTTCGATGAGCTGGCGGCGGCTGTCCTGCTGGACGCTGGTGGCGTCGACGACGGTCCGGCGGCCGGCCGCGAGCCGCTTGCCCGCGATGTAGTGCAGGACGTCGAAGGCGTCGCCGCTGGCGCTCTGGTCGTTCTCGTCGTCGGCGACCAGGCCCCGGCAGAAGTCGCTGGAGATGACCTCCGTCGGCTTGAAGTGCCGTCGGGCGAAGGTCGACTTGCCGGAACCCGAGGCGCCGATGAGCACCACGAGGGAGAGGTCGGTGACGGGCAGGACACGTCCCTGTGCGGTGTGCTCGCTCATGCGGCCTTCTCCTCCTTCGCGTTCGGGGTTCCGGTCGTGCCGGCCGTACTCGTGGCCAGGGTGAAGACGGCCATCTGGGTGGGCGGGCCGACCTCGGGGTCGTCGAGGCCGACAGGGGTGAACTCCACGTCGTAGCCGTGCCGTCCGGCGACCGCGCGGGCCCAGGAGCGGAACTCCTCGCGGGTCCACTCGAACCGGTGGTCGCCGTGCCGGGAGTGGCCGGCGGGCAGGGTCTCCCAGCGGACGTTGTACTCGACGTTCGGGGTCGTCACGAGGACGGTCCGCGGACGGGCGGAGCCGAACACCGCGTATTCCAGGGCGGGAAGCCGGGGCAGGTCGAGGTGCTCGATCACCTCGCTGAGCACAGCGGCGTCGTAGCCCTTGAGACGGCGGTCGGTGTAGGCGAGCGAACCCTGGAGGAGC
Organism: Streptomyces sp. NBC_00328; assembly: GCF_036139655.1. NCBI lineage: Bacteria > Bacillati > Actinomycetota > Actinomycetes > Kitasatosporales > Streptomycetaceae > Streptomyces > Streptomyces sp. NBC_00328. The sequence continues at coordinate 7,233,633 of NZ_CP108013.1, read as the reverse complement.
TGGACGCGCGCGGCCTGGCGCTCGCCCATGCGGTCCAGCTTGAGGCGGCGCGAGGCGATGGTGAGCGCGCGTATGGACACGTCGACCCCGACGATCTCGGTGAACCGGACGTCCTTGAGCAGGGCGTGCACCAACTGGCCCTGGCCGCAGCCGAGATCGAGGACGCGGCTAGCGCCGGACGCGTGCAGCGCGGCGAGGATCGCGTCCCGGCGCTGCACGGCGAGCGGTACCGGCTTCTCCTCGGTGTCGGTCTCCTCGTCGACGGCGTTGTCGATCTCCTCGACCGCGAGGTCGTCGGTCTCGGCGAGCCGGGCGAGTTCGAGCCGCTCCATGGCCTCCCGGGTCAGCGACCAGCGCCGGGAGAGATAGCGGCTGGTGATCAGCTTCTGCTCCGGGTGGTCCGGCAGCCAGCCCTCGCCGGCCCGCAGCAGCTTGTCGACCTCGTCGGAGGACACCCAGTAGTGCTTGGCGTCGTCGAGGACCGGGAGCAGCACGTACAGGTGCCGCAGGGCCTCGGCGAGCGTCAGCTCCTCCGACGCCAGCTCCAGCCGTACGTAGCGGGAGTCGCCCCACTCCGGGAAGCGCTCGTCGAGCGGCACCGGCTCGGCCGTCACCGTCCAGCCGAGCGGCTCGAAGAGCCCTCGGACGAGGCCGGCGCCACCGCGCGCGGGCAGCGCGGGCACCTCGACGCGCAGCGGTCTGGTCTCGGCCGGCAGCTCGGGCCTGGCGGTGCACTGGCCCTTCATCGCGGTGGAGAACACGGCGCTGAGCGCCACGGCGAGCAGCGAGGACGCGGCGTACGGGCGGTCGTTGACATACTGCGCGAGTGCGGCGTCGGGTGCGCCGCCGCGCCCCTTCCCCTTGCCTCGCCTGACCAGCGCCACCGGGTCGACCTCCAGGAGCAGGGCGGCCGTGCACCGCTCGGCTGTCGCCTCGGGGTACAGCACATGCGCCGTGCCGTACGAGGTCGAGAACTTCTGCGCGTTGTCCGGATGCTTGTGCAGCAGAAAGCCGAGGTCGGTCGCGGGCCGCTCTGGGGTCCCGGTGGTACTGATCGTCAGGAACACGGTGTGTCTGCCTCGAAACGTCTTCTGAGCCGTGGACCCGGCGGGCCGCCCGGCCGGTGCGCGGTGCGCACGTGCCGGACGCCGAGGAACCACGGCGTGGGCGAGCACGCCTCGGCCGTCGCCGCTCCCGGCTCCGCCACGGCCACGGTGGCTCGTGGCCACGCCGCGCCGCGGCCGACCGCAGGGGCGACGCCTGCCCTCGGCGCGCCCCCACAACGTACAGCGGACACCCCAGGTGGACGCGGGGTTTTTCGCCGCGCGCGGACGGCTCGGCCGGGATCAGCCGGACGTTTGCGGCCCGCGGCGCTCGGCATCGTCCCCGCCGTTCACGCCCGCGGCGGCGAGGAGGGCGGCGGCGGTCGCGAGGGCGACTCCGCCGAGGCCCTGGCCCTGCATGACGGCCCGGACGCCCGATCCGTCGAAGGCGACGGTCAGCTGGCGCGCGAGGAGCTCGGGGTCCCCGGCTCCGCCGCGCTCCGCCTCCTGCCGGAAGAACGCGGTCAGCGCGTCCTTGCTGCGGCGGGCCACCAGGCTCGCGGGGTGATCCGGCGCCTTCAGTTCGGCGGTCACGGCCACGAAGGGGCAGCCACGGTAGTCCGGGCGCGCGGCCATCTCCTCCAGGCGTTCGAAGACGTGCAGGACGCGATCACGCGGCGGCCGTTCGTCGTCGGGGGGCAGCAGGAACGCCAGGTACGCGGGCGCGCTGCGCTCCAGGCTCGCCGCCAGCACGCCGTCCTTGCTGTCGAAGAGCTGGTACATCGAGCGCTTGGACACCCCGGCCACCCGGCACAGCGCCTCGACACCGACGCCGACGCCCTCGCGGTAGAAGAGCTCGGCCGCGGCGTCGAGCAGTCGGTCGCGGGTCGGTGAACCGGCGGGCGCGGTCGAGGTCGCCTGTGTCATGAGCCCAGCTTACGTTCTCCGCTTGCCTCGCGGAAACCGATCGGTTTACAGTGCGGGCAACGACGAAAACCGATCGGTTTACGATAGGCGCGGCGCGGTGGACGAAACCGCCGCCACCCTTCGGCCGCTCCGTTTCCCCCGCTTCCGGAAGCGGCCCTCCAGAGGAGAAGCTCATGACCAGCATCGACGGCTCCGTGGCACTCGTGACGGGCGGCAGCCGCGGCATAGGCAAGGCCTTCGTGGACGCTCTCTACGAGCGCGGCGCCAGGAAGGTCTACGCGACGGCCCGCGACCCGCGGACGATCACTCACCCCGACGCGGTGCCGCTCGCCCTGGAGGTCACCGACCCCGCGTCGGTCGCGGCCGCCGCCGCGCGGGCCCAGGACGTCACCCTCCTGATCAACAACGCGGGCTCGACGGCCCCCACGTCCTTCCTGAACTCTCCCGTCGAGGACGTACGGCGCGAGTTCGACATCAACTTCTTCGGGCCGCTCCTCACCACCCGGGCCTTCGTTCCGGTCCTGGAGCGCAACGGCGACGGGCACATCCTCACCGTCCACTCGGTGCTGTCGTGGGTCACGGTGCCCGGCGCCGACGGCTACAGCGCCGCCAAGGCCGCCCTGTGGTCCCAGAGCAACGCCCTGCGGCTGGAGCTCCAGCCGCGCGGCATCAAGGTCACCGGGCTGCACGTCGGCTACGTCGACACGGATCTGACCGCGAGCCTCGACGTACCCAAGGTCACCCCGGGCAGTGTCGCCGGGCAGGCGCTCGACGGGATCGAGTGGAACGCCCACGAGGTCCTCGCGGACGCGCTCACCCGCCAGGTCAAGGCCGGCCTCTCCGGTGAGCTGAGCGCCCTGTACCCCCAGCTCTCCGGGGAGCAGCGGTAGCCCGGCGCGGACTTCGGCTCCGGGGAGCAGCGGTTGGACCGGCGCGGACTTCGCCCCCGGGCCGCCCCGCCCCCGGCGGACCCGGCGGGCGAAGACGCCCGGCGACAGGGAAGATGCGCCAGCGGTTCGGCACGGGACGCCAGTTGCGACCGGTGCATGATGAATGCATGGATCTTCGAGTCTTCACAGAACCGCAGCAAGGCGCGACCTACGAGACGCTGCTCCGCGTCGCCAAGGCCGCCGAAGACCTCCATTACGGAGCCTTCTTCCGCTCTGATCACTATGTGCACATGGGATCCGCCGACGGGCTCCCCGGTCCCACCGACGCGTGGATCACCCTGGCCGGCATCGCCCGCGAGACGAGCCGTATCCGCCTGGGTACGTTGATGACCGCCGGAACCTTTCGCCTCCCCGGGGTCCTGGCCATCCAGGTCGCCCAGGTCGACCAGATGTCGGGCGGCCGGGTCGAACTCGGCCTGGGCGCCGGCTGGTACGAGGCCGAGCACACGGCGTACGGCATTCCGTTCCCGAAGGAGAAGTTCGGCCGGCTGGAGGAGCAACTGGCCGTCGTCACCGGGCTGTGGGGCACGCCGGTCGGCGAGCGGTTCACCTTCGACGGGACGTATTACCAGCTCAAGGACTCGCCCGCGCTGCCCAAGCCCGCGCAGTCGAAGGTGCCCGTCCTGATCGGCGGCCACGGCGCCAGGCGGACCCCCGCCCTCGCGGCACGTTTCGCCGACGAGTTCAACATCCCTTTTGCCTCGGTGTCCGACTCGGAGGCGCAGTTCGGGCGGGTGCGCGCGGCGCTGCGGCAGGCCGGGCGCGAGAGCGACGAACTCGTCTACTCCAACGCCCTGGTGGTGTGCGTCGGCCGCACCGACAGCGAGGTGAGGCGACGGGCGGACGCCATCGGCCGCGATGTCGACGAGCTGAAGGCCAACGGGCTCGCGGGCTCCCCGGCGGAGGTCGTCGAGCGGATCGCCCAGTATCAGGCGGTCGGTTCGCGGCGGATGTACCTCCAGATGCTGGACCTCAACGACCTGGACCATCTGGACCTGATCGCCTCCGCGGTGGCACCTCAGCTCGGCTGACCGGCCGGGCACCGCGAGCGGTTCCGGTCGGGTGACTCACCATGACCGGGGCCGGTCCGGCAGAGGAACAGGGTGGCGCCGGACCGTGCGCCGAAGGACGGCGGCACAGACCTTCCCGATCGCCTACCCCGCGGCCGAATCCGGCTCCACCACACGCTTCTCGTCCCGGACAGCGAGGCGTCTCAGCATTTCCAGGACGCGGTCCCGGGACTCGTCCGCCGCGTCGATCGCCTCCATGCACTGCCAGTACGTTCCCTCGTCGTCCGCCGCGCAGGCGATGCCGACCAGGGATATGCCGACCTCGGCGAGGAGGCCGCCGAGACAGAGCAGGGCCTCGCGCGCGTCGCCCAGCTCCGTCAACTGGGCGGCCCGTAAGGCACCGACCCCGAGGGCGTGGTCGCCGAGCACTCCGCAGCCGCGGCCCGCCAGCTCGGTCAACCCCAGTGCCTCGCCCCGGAGTTCAGGGGGTCCGGACACGGCGAGACGGCTGCCGATCGCCTGTGCCAGGGAATGCGCCTGCCACGCCTCCGCCATGACCTCCGGAGTCTCGCCGCTCTCCGCCAGGGCACGTCTGTTCGCCGCGATGAGCCGCACCGCTTCCATGCGCTGCCCCCGTCTGTCAGACGCGCTCTCGCACGTCAACTCGAACTCCCTTGTTCACTACCCAGAGTGAAGTCCCTTGAGACGAAAAGCCAGAGGAAGCCCGAAATCTGTGGACACGGAATCGCATCGGAAGGGTACGACGACTACAGAGAGTGCCGGATTCCGTTTCACGCGGCAGGTGACGGCCGGCCGGTCAGGGCTTCTCCGGCACCGGGAACCGGCGCTCGTTCCGGTCGATCTTCGCGTCGAGGGCCGCGAGCGGGTCGATGCCCAGCACCTCGCAGAACTGGAGCAGATACGCGAGGACGTCCGCGACCTCGTCGGTGACGCGGTGCGCTGTGTCCGCGTCCTGCATCACGCGGGCCGACTCCTCGGGTGTCAACCACTGGAAGATCTCGAGGAGTTCGGACGCCTCCACGCTCAGGGCGGCGACCAGGTTCTTGGGGGTGTGGTACGGCTGCCAGTCCCGCGCGGCCGCGAACTCGGCCAGTCTGCGCTGCAGCGTCGCTACGTCCAGTTCACTCACGGCGTCAGGTCTATCACTCCGCCCCAGGCCGCCGGGGGGCGTCAGGTCCACCCCTGCCCTCCCTTCCCTCACTCCGTCAGATCCACCACCGTGACCCCGGCCGTTCCGAGCGCGTGAGTCCCGTCGCTCACCGTGCCCAGCAGCCGGATGTGTCCCCGTTCGCACATCCGCGCCGCCAGCCGCACCAGTTCCCCGGCCTGGCGGGCGTCCAGTCCACGGCCGAGGCCGTCGGCCAGAACCGTCAGCGACTGGAAGGCGGCCGGCACCTCGCCCGCCGGGTCGACCTCCAGGACTCCGGGCCCGGTGAGCAGCACGAGGGCGAGCGCGAGATACCTCAGCTCGCCGTCCCCGAGCAGCCCCAGCGGCGTACGGACGCCGTCGCCGCGGTCGAGGAGCGCCCGCACGGTGCCGTCGCCGAGCACCTCGGCCAGGACGTCCGTGACCGGTCCGGCGCATCCGGCGCGGACCGCCGCGACCAGGTGTGCGTAGCGGTGAACGCACTCCGACCTTGTGCGCCACAGCACCTCGGCGAGGTTGCCGCAGCCGCGCAGCAGCCGCCCCGAGCCGATCGGAACGGGGGCCCGCATGGAGTCCGGGTCCGGATCACAGACGTAGACGGACCGCAGCGCGAGCACCACCTGCTCGGCCGCGGCCAGGACGTGGCGCTCCCCGGCGGTACGGCCCGCGACCCGCAGAGGCAGCAGCGCGGTGCCGAGGCGGTCGTCGGGGAGCGGGACCCGGGTCACCGACGAGGACCCACCGGTGTGCCAGGCCGCCTGGACGAACGGGCGGCCCGGGTCGCGCAGCGCTGTCTCCAGCAGGGTCCGCCCGCCCGCCGACAACCGCTCGCCCACGACGCGCAGTCGGGGCTCGGCCTGGACTGCGACGTCGAGCCGGACCGGGCCTTCGGGGCCGTCGACCGTGCAGCCGATACGGAAGCCCCGGCGGTGCTGGGCGTCGGGCCGGGACCGCTCGGGCACACAGGCGACCGGGTCCGGGAACACCTCGGGGAGCCCGGCACCGGCGCCGAGCCGCGCCAGCGCCTCGTAGGCCCTGAGGGCGGCCGTCTTGCCGCTGCCGCTGGGGCCGGCGACAAGGGTGAGCGGTCCGAGCGGGAACCGGACGCGGCGGTGGGCGGCGAAGGCGGCGAGCCGCAGCTCGGTGACGCCGGGACGGACCGGGCGCGGCTCCACCGCCGTGGGGGCTTCCGGCGAGGACAGGGTCATATGCCGACGGTAGGCCGCCACGCGGAGGCGAACCGTTACACCCGGGGGACCTTCCTACGATCGGGGGACGGAACCCCCGGTCCCGCGGCCGGGCCCCCTCGGCCAACCGCCCGCCATGCCCGTCGGACCCGTGACCGGACGACGCCCCCGAGGCGGTGGGCCGTCAGAGACCCGGGACGCCGACCCCCTCCATCAGACCCCGCACCTCGGTCCCCGGGGGCGTCAGCAGGAACACGTTCCGGTCGACCCGGTGCATGCCGCTGGCCAGGCCGAAGACCACGCCCGTACTGAAGTCCAGGACCCTCTTGGCGACCTCGGTCTCCGCGCCGGTCAGGTCGAGGAGCACCGGGACGCCGGACATGAGCGTCTCGGCGACATCCCGGGCGTCCGCGAAGACGTTCACCCGCAGGACCACGAAGCGGCGCCGCGTCTCGGTCTCGGCCTCGGGGATCGACCGGTGCCGCACCGCGGACGGCCAGGCGTCGCGGCCGCGCAGCGGAACGACCTGGGCGAGCCCTTCCCACTGTTCATCGGTGACGTCGTGGCCGGTCATCGATCCACCCCGTCCTGGCTCGCACTCGTTGTCTGCACCGGGCAATTCTTACGCATGGTCACCCGTTCGGCCCAACAGCGACACGGTCCGCGACCCGGACCGGGAGCCGACGCGTGGGGCAAGCTACGCATATACGACCGTATCCATCACGCATCTCAGCAAGTGAGGCCTCCCCATGAGCCTGAGCATCCGCAATCAACTCCCCGGCACCGTCACATCCGTCACCCCCGGTGAGGTGATGGCGACGGTGAAGGTCCGGCTCGACGCCGGACAGGAGATCACCGCGGCCGTCACCCTGGAGGCCGTACAGGAACTCGGCCTGGCGCCGGGCTCCGCCGTGCGGGCTCTGGTCAAGTCCACCGAGGTCTCCCTCGCGACCGGCCCGGTGGACGGGCTGAGCATCCGCAACCAACTGCCGGGCACGGTCACCGACGTCGCCTCCGGCGGCGCCATGGCCCGCGTCAAGGTCCGGGTCGCGGGCGGCGAGCTGACCTCGGCGATCACCGGGGACGCGGTCTCCGACCTGGGCCTCGCGGCCGGCTCCGAGGTCGTCGCGCTCATCAAGTCCACCGAGGTGTCCCTGGCCAACGCCTGACGCGCCCGGCCTGCTCTTACTGGCCTCACACCGGACTCTTCACGTCCCGTCGCACCTCGCTCACCTGGGACAACTAGCTTATGGCGTCGTGTACTCGGCAGAAATCACGCCGGCGCCCGTCCGCCGGCAGGCCCCCTCGAAGGTCTCGCCCGGCGAGGCGGTCGCGCGATGGAACCCGGACGAGGCGCCCGCGCAGTGGCACCGCGTCCTGACCCTCCTGGCCGACATCAGCCTGTTCATCGGCACGCGCCCGCTGTGGGCGCAGGCCGCGAGCCACCGGCTCGTCGTGGCCGCGATCGTCTCGCTCTGCTACGCCTCGATCCTGGCGACGGGCGTACTGGCCCTCGTCGTGCGCCGGAGCCGCTCGCTGGCGCGGCTCGACCTCGTCGTCCTGGTGACCGCGGTGACGCTCGTCGTGTGCGGGCTGGTCATGAACCACCGGGGCAGCGACGAGTCGGTCCTCACCGCCCGGGCCGCCCACGAGTTCCTCGCCGGCCACCAGGTGTACGGCCGCCCCTGGCCCTGGCTCTTCGGCCACGGCGTCGCCCTCACCGCGACGATGAACGGCGGTTACGACTTCACGTACGGCTATCCGCCGCTCGCCCCGATGCTCACCGCGCCGTTGCTGTGGGTGGGCCACGGTTCGGCCGCCGCCACGCTGGTCGGCACCGGGGCCGTGATCGCGGGCGCGGTCGTCATGTGGCGGATGCTGCCGGTGCCGTGGCGGTCCGCCGCGACCCTGACCTGTCTCGGATTCGGTCTGCTGCCGACGTACGCGCGGCTCGGCTACCCGGCCGTCCTCGCCTGCGCCCTGCTCATCCCGGTGGTGGTGGGCTGGACACGGATGGGCGGCGGCGGGCGCGGCGACCTCGCGCGGGCGGCCTGCCTCGGGGCGGCCTGCGCGGCGCAGCAACTCCCCTGGTTCCTCACGCCGTTCCTGCTGGCCGGGGTGTACGCGCTGCGCCGCGGCGACCTGGGCGCGCGGGCGGCGGCGATCGCGGTGGGCCGGATCGCCGGCACCGCCGCCGCCACCTGGCTGCTGATCAACTCGTATTTCATCGTCAGCGAGCCGCGCACCTGGCTCTCCGGGATCGCCCTGCCCCTCACCCAGGACGCGGACATCCACGGACAGGGCCTGGTCGGCATCTCGCTGTACCTCACCGACGGCAGCGACCGCCTCGCCTGGTACGCGCACGCGAGCCTGCTGCTGGCGGCGGGTCTGCTGGTGCTGTTCGTGCTGTTCGTGCGGTGGCTGGGGCCGGCGGCGACGGTGCTGCCCTGGTGCGCGTTCTACGCGGCCACGCGCTCGCAGGACGGCTACTACCTGCTGATGACGCCGTTGTGGGTGGCCGCCGCGATCACCGCGCCCTGGCAGTCCTTCCGGACCGCGTGGCAGCCCCGCCCCGCCTTCCTGCGCGGTCCGCACCGGCGCGGGGCCCGGGTGGCCGCGGTCGCCCTGCTGCTGGCCCCGTCGGCGGCGGCGGTGAGCCTGGCGGCCACCGGGTCACCGCCGCTGCGCATGCGGGTCACCGAGGCGCACCGCGCCGCGCATGGCCTGACCGGACTCACGGTCGGCGTCACCAACCTCGGTGCCGCGGCGCTGAGTCCGCATTTCACGCTGACCACCGGCCAGGGCATGAGCCGCTACTGGTCGGTGACCTCCGGCCCCTCCACCCTGGCCGGCCACGCCTTCGGCCGCTACGAACTCCGGCCGCCCGACGGGACGTTCACGCTTCCGCGAGCCGGCGTACGTATGCGTCTGCGAGCCGTCTCGGCAGCGCCGATGACCCTGTCGAGCACGGACCTCCACCTGCCGGCGACCCGTCCCTGAGCACTCCGTCCGGTTCCCTCCCTCTTCTTCCCCTCCCCCTTCCTCTCCCCCTTCTTCTCTCCCTCGCCCCCGTCCGCCTTCTGGTGCCGACGACGCGGGCGTGCTGAAATGACCCGTCCCCCGCCTTCCCTGGGACGGTGACACCCATGTCGGAACCGTCGGATCACTCACACCGGGCTGACTTCTCGCACCGGAAAGGCGTCGCGTTCGTCACGGGCGGCACCGGAGGCATCGGCGCGGAGGTCGTGCGCATCCTCGCCGAGCGAGGCAGTGACGTGGTGTTCACGTACCGCTCCAGCCGGACCGCAGCCGAGGCGCTCGCCGCCGAGATCGCGCGGGAGTTCGCGGAGCCGGACCGCCGAGTACGGGCCCTGCGGCTCGACTTGGGCGAGGAGGGGGCCGTCGCCGCCGCCGTCTCCGAGACGGCCGCTGAGCTCGGCGGACTGCACACCCTCGTCCACGCGGCGGGCCCGCATGTGCCGATGGTGCATCTGAGCAAGGTCACCCCGAGCGAGTTCCGCACCCAACTCGACGCGGACGCGGGCGCGTTCTTCACTCTGGTGCATCCCGCGCTGCCCCTGCTCAGGGAGAGCCGGGGCAGCATCGTCGCCGTCACCACGGTGGCCACGCGCCGGTTCCCGGTACGCGACGGACTCTCCTCGGGGCCGAAAGGGGCGGTCGAGGCGGTCGCCCGCGCCCTGGCCGCCGAGGAAGGGCGCTACGGCGTCCGGGTGAACTGCGTCGGCCCCGGCATGCTGACCGACGGCAACGCGGCCCGTCTCATCGGTTCCGGCGAACTCGACGACACGGCGCTGGAGATCACGCGCCGCAACACCCCGCTGCGCCGCTTCGGCACAGCGCGGGACGTCGCCGAGGCCGTCGCGTTCCTGGCCTCGGACCGCGCGGGCTTCATCACCGGGCAGGCACTGGGGGTGGACGGGGGGTACAGCGTCTGAGCGTCTGCCCGTCTGCCCGTCTGCCCGTCTGCCCGTCTGCCCGTCTGCCCGTCTGCCCGTCTGCCCGTCTGAGGAAGCATCAGGAGCACTGCCCCTGGGACCTGTCCGGTCGAGCGCGGCGAAGGCGCGGGGCCACCAGGCGGCCTCGGCACCGACGCCCACCAGTCGCCGTCAGCACCGGGCCCACCAGTTGCCTTCGGCATCCTCCACCGTGCTCGACCGGACAGGTCCTAGCCGATCTCGACCACGCGGGCCCAGGCCGGCGGCTCGTCCGGTACGTAGTCGGGATCGTCCTCGTCCCAGGAGCCGTCCCCGCGCGGGAAGAGACCCACGACCGTCCGGCACGGGGGCCTCGATTCCGGCCAGGGCGTCTGTCCGTCGGTCAGGACCACCACGACATCGGGGCATGGCCGTGCCTTGAGCGCCGCGGTGAATCCCGAGCGCAGATCCGTACCGCCGCCGCCCAGCAGCGGAATGCCCTCGGCCCGGCACAGGGGTCGCGCGACCCCGGCCGCCGCGTCGCACGAGACCACGGTGACCAGGTCGCGGCGGCCGCCGACGGCACGGGAGATCGCGGAGACCTCCAGCAGGGCGCTGCCCAGTTCCGCGTCGCTGACCGACCCTGAGGTGTCGATGACCACCGACACCCTCGGCGGCCGGCGGCGCAGGCTCGGCAGGACGACACCGGGTACGGAGGCCGAGCGCCGCGACGGCCGGCCGTAGGTGTAGTCCTCCCCCGCGCCGGACCCCGAGGCCGCGGAGCGGACCGCGGCCCCCAGCAACTCCCGCCACGGCTGCGGCGGATGGAAGGCGTCCTCGGCCCACCGTTCCCATCCCGCCGGGCTCCTCCCGGGGCGGGCCTTGATGCCCTGCGCGACCCGGAACCGGACGGCGTCGCGTTCCTGCGCGCTGAGGCCGTGCGCGCCGTCCGGTCCGAGGTCCCACTCCCGTTCGCGTCCGTCGGCGCCGCTGCCGCAGTCCAGCCAGGCCATGGCCGCCGTACGCGGCCCGAGCCGGAACCGGCGCAGATAGTCCTCCATGAGCTGGCCCGACGGCAGGTCCAGGTGCTGCGGCATGACGGCGCCCTCGGGCCGGACGAGCCCTGTCCCGAACGCGTCGTCGTTGATCTCGCAGTCGGCGGCGATGTTCATCCGCAGCCGCTCCGCGGGGCCGGTGAGTCCGTGTTCGCGGGCGAACCGCTCGCTGCGGCCGTGGTGGTCGCGCAGCAGATGCGACACCTCGTGCACCCAGACACCGGCCAGATCCTCCACGGGCGTGCGGTCCACGAACCCGGGCGAGACGTAGCAGCGCCAGTGCCGGTCGACGGCCATCGTCGGCACCCACCGCGACTCGACGGTGTGCAGGGCGAACAGCGCCGTCGCGAGGTAGGGCCGGGCCCGCGCCGCGTGCAGCCGGGCGGCATAGAGCTTCTCCCGGTCCAGAGCCCCTGGCGCGGTCGCCGTCATCGCCGCGCCCCGGCGGCGACGGCGACGCGGGCCGCCGCGTCGTCCGCGCGCCGCGAGATGGCCACCGCTCCGGCCAGCCGCTCGATGGACTCCGGGACGTCCCAGTCCTCCTGGCGCAGCGTCGCGAGGGTGGTCGCGGGAACGACCACCAGGTCCGGGGCGCCGGTGTCCAGCGCCCGCACGAGCAGCGCCCAGGCGGCGTCCCAGCGCGCCCTGTCGGGCCGCTTGCGGACCGCGGCCACCACGCCGTCGAGGACGGCCTGGCGCAGATCCCCCCGCTCGGGCAGGACGGCGCCCGCCGGGTCGGCGAGCAGGGTCTCGGGGTCGGGCAGGTCCATACGGTCCACGCTCGCCAGCAGTTCCAGTCCCGGGCCGTCGCCCACGGCGCCTCTGACCAGCAGGGAGAGCACTTCCCGTGAGGAACCGGCCGCGTGCGCGAAGGCGACGAGCCGCACGGTCGTCTCCCAGCTCCGGGGCGAGGGCCAGGCGCCGCCCCGGCGGGTCTCGCTGCTGGGCAGCCGGTGGACCAGTCCGGGGCGGGCGGCGAGGAGGCCGCACACCGCGCGGCGGGCGAAGTCCACGGCCTCGGGGAGCCGGTGCGGGTCGAGCCGTGGCAGGGTCGCGCGGGGCCAGGTGCCACCGAGCCCGCGTACGACGACGTCGTGGTCGTGGGCCCACTGGAGATGGACGAACCGGTTGGCGAGCGGCGGGCTCAGTTCCCAGCCGTCGGCCGCCGAGGAGCGCGGGTTCGCCGCGGCCACGATCCTTACCCCGGGGGGCAGTTGAAGGGATCCGATGCGTCGTTCCAGGACGAGACGGAGCAGGGCGGCCTGAACTGCCGGGGGCGCGGTGGACAGTTCGTCCAGGAACAGCAGGCCGCGGCCGGCGCGTACGAGGCGCACCGCCCAGTCCGGCGGGGCCATGGGCACGCCCTGCTCGGCGGGGTCGTCGCCGAGGACGGGCAGCCCCGAGAAGTCGGAGGGCTCGTGAACACTGGCGATCACTGTGGTCAGGGGCAGGTCCAGGGTCTCGGCGAGCTGGGTCAGGGCCGCGGTCTTGCCGATCCCCGGCTCACCCCACAGGAGTACGGGCAGGTCGGCGGCGACGGCGAGGGTCAGTGCCTCCAGCTGGCTGTCGGGACGTGGCTCGGTACCGGTGGCGCGGAGCAGGGCCGACAGGGCGTCGGCCACGTCGAGTTGGGTGACGCCGGAATGATCGACGCGGGCGTCGGCCAGGGCGGGCTCGGTGCCGCCGGCCACGTCGGGACGGGCGTCGGCCATGTCGAGGCGGACGGTGCGGGCCGGGTCGGCGACGGTGGAGGCTTCGGCGAGCGTGCTGTTTGCGGGCATGTCTGATCACCTTTGGGTTCGAGAACGGGCCGCCTGTGCGCGGGGGTTGTCCCCCGGGGCGGTCAACTGGCTTTGGACGGACGGTCGGCGGCCGACGATCGGTCAGCGGCCGGGAACGGTCAGCGGCCGGCCGTTTCACGCGGGTGGGAGCGGTGCCCGCGGGGCCGGGCGGGCCCCGGGAGGAGAGGTTCGGGTCCGGGACCGGTCAGCCCCGCCCTGAACAGTCCGTAGGTGAGGCGCCGCAGCGCGGCGGCCCGGAGTTCGTCACGCAGGGCGCCGCCGCGCAGCACCGCCTCGGGGCCCAGCAGCCCCTCGACTACGGCGAGCGCACCGGCGGTGTCGCCGTGGCGCAGCCGTTCACGGACGCCGGAGAGGTCCTGCGGCTGCCGGTGCGTGTCGTCGATGGCCCGGAGGCAGGGAAGGGGTGTGCCGGTCAGGGCGACCAGCAGCTCTTCCCGGCGGATCTCGGCCGGATCGTGGTCGAGCGGCACGAGGACGCCGTCGACCAGGCCGATCCGGTGCCGGGCTCCCCGGCATTCCACCAGGCGTGGCGCTCCCGCCGGGTCCGTGTTCCCGCGGGACCCGGCGGGCGTGTGGTCCGGTACGAGCGCCGAGGCGACCAGCGGATGCAGCCCCTCGGGCCCGATGACCCCGGCGCGGATCAGTGCCAGGTCGGGCAGCACCCAGGTCGCGGCGTCGGGCAGCACCGGTACCGCGAGGTCGACGCCGCCCCCGCCGACGGGCACGGCGGTGATCCGCAGTGGGGGCGGACCGACGCGTGCCGGGCCCGCGGGCAACTCCAGGAGCAGCCGACGGCGGGCCCCGAGCCACACCGTGACCGTGCCGGCCCCGCGCCCTTCGTCGCGCAGCAGGATCGCCGCCTCGTCCGCCCACCGGCCGACGGCGCAGCCGAGGTCCCCGGGCACCGGCCCCGGTGGATCCGCGCTTCCCCGGCGGGTCTCGTCCGTCGGCAGGTCGGCCCCGGAACGGACCCGCAGCTCATCGGTCCTGCGGGTGTCCCACAGGTGGCGGTGCAGATCCAGGCGGTACCGGCGGCTGGGGTGGGGGTGCGGATGGCGGCGGGCACCGGTGTCGAAGGAGAAGCGGTCGCGGGAGCCGCCGGGAGCTCCGTCCCAGAGCGCGAGGCTGATCCGCTGGCCGCCGTCCGCCCAGGCCGGCGGAGTACGGACCACGAGGTGCACAGGCCGTACGGGACGCACGCCGTCACGCGCGGCACGGTCGTACCGGGCCAGCGTGATGGTGAGGCCGGGACGCAGCAGTCCGTCGGGGGCGACTCTCGGCATGTGCCAGCGCAGCAGGTCTGGAGCCAAATGGCGTAGATCGCGGCGGATCCGGGACGCGAGTTCGCTGCCGTGCGTACGTGCCAGCGAACGCAGATCGAAGTCGGTGTCGACGCCGGCGGCGGCGCAGGCCCCCGCCCAGTCCCCGTGGCGGCGGCGGGCGGTCGCGGTCTCGATCATGGTGGGCGGCACGGCGAAGTCCCGCACGCGCGGCCAGAAGGAGAGGAGGGAATCCTCGTACGCGGTCGAAGTGAGCATCAGCACTCACCTTGCGCGGACGGGTCCCCCCATCTGATTGCGGAGGAAGTCATCATCGCGGGGAGCGTAACCCGGCCCCGACGATCTGTCAGGTGCTTTTCGGCCGCGGCCCACCCGGCGCCCGGCACCCCGCCGGCAGACGCCGGACCGGCCACGAACGCCAGCGGACGGACCGGCCATGGACATGGGCGGACGCCGACGAACACCGGTGGGTCAGGCCGGGCTCTTGGCCGCGGGTCCCGCCGTCGGCTCGCCGCCGGCGTCGATCAGGTGCGGGGTGCCGTCGTCGTCGAGGAACTCGACCACCGCCAGGGCCAGCAGGGCCAGTACCGCGATCCAGACGGTGACCACGGCCGTGGGGTAGTTCCAGACCAGCAGGACGACGGCTGCGACCGCGACCACGGTCCAGTTGAGCCACGTCTTGACCCGGTGGACCCACGCGCCGACCGCGCCGAGTTCGACCCCGGTCGCCGTCCGCACGGCACCGATACCGCCGGTCCAGGCGGCGTGGACCCGCTTGGCCGCCCGGCCGCCGCCGGTCAGCCAGGCCGCCAGGGCCACGATGATGCCGAGGGTGATGATCAGGCGTACCGACGTCCGCAGGTAGCGCACCAGGGTGTCGAAGACCGACCCGGCGGCGGGCTGGGAGACGGCCGCCGGGAGACCGTCGAGATAGATCGCCCGGAAGATCCACAGCGCGAGGCCGAGGACCGCCGCCCCGCCCGCCACCAGGAGCGCCGCCGTGACGAGGGCACGACGTCTGCGTACGGCGAGCAGTACACCACCGGCCGCCAGCAGCAGGGTCAGGACCGGCAGCCAGAACCCGACGAGCTGGAGCAGTCGGTAGATCTTCTTGGCCTTGCCGATGGAGTCGGAGGTCAGCACGGTGAAGTTCGTGTGGATCTGGGGGATCTTCGCGGCGATGGCGAGCCCCTGGTCGACGAGCGACTGCTTGACCTGGTCGATGACGGGGGCGAGGTCGATGACCACGGCGTCGTCGGTGAGCTTCACCGCTCCGCCGCCGCTTCCGGTCAGCGCCTTGTCCACGGCGGCGTGCGCTCTCCGGTTCAGCTCGGTCCACAGGGTGGCGAACGCGTCGCTGCTGACGAACCTCAGCGCCACGGTGTGCACGAAGTCGGTGAGGCCGCTGGTGATCGGACCGCTCAGCGGGCCGATCGCCTTGGTCAGTGCGGGCCGGTCGGCGGGGGCGACGGATTCGAGCAGCGACTGGACGTCGACGTGTTGCATCACCGCGTCGGTCACCCGTTTGGCGACGGCGTCCTGGACGTCCGGGTCGGAGGCGAGCGGCTTCATGGTGGACACGTACCGGTCGGTGTTGCCGATCAGATCGCTCGACCAGGCCGCCACGGCACTCAGGGGGGTGAGCAGGGCGGCGAGGAGGACCAGCACGACAGCGAAGGTCGACCGGACGCGGTGGTGCTCGCGTCTCGGCCCGCGTCGCTCCAGTTCGGCGACCCGGGCCCGCAGTTCGGCGATCTCCTGCCCGTGCGCGCCGCCCTCGCCGGCACCGCTCGCGCCGCCGCTCACGTCTCCGGTGCTCACGTCGTCTCCGGATCGTCGACGGTGCCCGCGGCACCGCGCGCGGGCACGCCCGCTCGCGTCCGGTCGATCACGTCATCCATGGCGTGTCTCGTTCCGCTCGGTCCGGTTCGTGGGTTCGACGGCACTGGGACGGCCCCCTTCTCGGCGGCGTTCGCCCGGCGGCGGGCCGGAGAAGGGCGCGTCAGCGCGGGCGGTCGGGCCGGTACGTGGCCAGCGCCCAGATGATGAAGACGTCGATGGCCAGCAGGATGACCGACCAGATCGGCGCGTACGGCAGGAACATGAACTGGAAGAGCATGCTCAGCGAGGCCAGCACGATGCCGGTGATCCGGGCCCACCCGGCGTCCTTGAGGATCCCCCAGCCGGTGACGACGGCGATCGCGCCGAGGATCAGCAGGATCCAGCCCCAGCCGGTGAGATTGATGCGGTAGACGTAGTCGTTCACGCGCGCGTAGACATCGTCCTTGGCGATCGCGGAGATGCCCTGGAGGATGTTGAGGCCGCCGTTCACCAGCAGGAGGACGCCCGCGAAGGTGACTCCGCCCTCCGCCCAGCCACTGCTGCCCGAGGGCGGCGGCCCCATGCCTCCCGCGGCGGGAGCGGCTCCGGACCACTGGTCTCCCCACAGCGGCATGTCTCCGCCACTGGGCTGGGATCCCGTGCCACCACCGGGCGGGGGGCCCTGAGGTCTCGAAGAATCCTGGCTCATGCTCGACCACCTCGCTGCGCTGTCGACCGCCGGCCGTCCCCGTGCCGGAAGCATCGGGGAGTTCGAGCGTCCGCCCGCCGCTCCCCCGCCGCCACGGGGGCTCCGCCGATCGGGTGACGGTCCCGACGGCCGTCGGAGCCGCGCGGCGCACGACGTGGTCGCCGGGCCGCGCGGCGCACGACGCAGGGCCGGTGCCGCGCGGCGCACGACGCAGGGCCAGTGCCGCGCGGCACCGGCCCTGCGCCAAGACAGAGGCAGAAGCAGAGGTAGAGACAGCGACCGAGACAGAGACAGCGGTCCCCGGAACTACTCGGCGATCACCGCGTTCTCCTCCGCCACGAGGGCCAGCGCGCGCCCCAGCGTCGTGAGCCGCTCGTCCAGGGTTTCGCCCGCGGGGTAGAGGCGGACGGTGTCGACGCCCGCCGCGCGCCAGACGCGGAGCCGTTCGCGGACCATGTCCTCGGTGCCGATCAGGGTGGTTCCGAGGACCATCTCGTCGGTCACGAGCCCGGCGGCGCCGTCCCGGTCCCCGGCCTGCCAGCGCTCATGGATCTCGGCGGCGATCTCCGCCCAGCCCTGCCTGCTGTAGGCGGCGTTGTAGAAGTTGGTGGTGGCGGAGCCCATGCCGCCCAGGCTGAAGGCGAGTTCCTTCTTCCGGCCCGCGACCATGGCACGCAGCGCGTCCTCGTCCTCCGCGAAGGCGACTTCGGCACCCTGGCAGATGTCGAGGTCGGCGCGGCCGCGGCCCGCCGCCGCGAGGCCCGCGTCCAGGTGGTCGAAGTACGCCTCCTTGGCGCCCTCGGGCACGAAACTGGTGCCCAGCCAGCCGTCGGCGATCTCGCCCGTCAGGTGCAGCATCTTCGGCGAGAGCGTGGCGAGATAGATGGGCAGCTCGTGCTCGGCCCGCACGGACATCCGCATGGGCCGCGCCTCCCCGCCCGGCAGCGGAATGGTGAACTCCCGCCCCTCGTACGAGAGTTTCTCCCCGGCGACCGCCTGCCGGACGATCTCCACGGTTTCCCGCATCCGGGACAGCGGGCGCGCGAACGGCACGCCGTGCAGCCCCTCGATCACCTGGGGGCCGGACGGTCCGAGACCGAGGAGGAAGCGTCCGTCGGAGATGTTGGAGAGCGTGATCGCGGCACGGGCGATGGCCGCCGGGGTGCGGGTCCCGAGCTGGATGATCCCGGAGCCGAGCAGCAACCGTTCGGTCCGTGCCGCCAAGTAGCCCAGTGGAGAAGGGGCTTCGGATCCCCAGGCCTCCGCGACCCAGCAGATGTCCATCCCGAGCTTCTCGGCCTCGACCACGAAGTCGACGGTCTCCCGCCAGTCGCCCGCCGACGCTTCGATCGTCGTGGAGGTACGCATCACGCACCCGCCCCTTCCGCGCTCTCGGCCAGCTTCCTGATCGCCTCGACGGTGTCCGTCATGCTCCGCTCGAACTCCCGCAGCCGTACGAACACGATCTTCTGCTCCTTCTCCGGCATCCGGTCGATCGCGAAGGACAGCCCCGAACGGCCCGGCCCCATCCGCATCCACTGGGTCAGCTCCGTGCCGCCGTCCGCCTCCTCCAGTCCGAACCGCCATACGGCGCTGGGGTGTTCGGGGTCCGCCACGGCCCAGGCGAAGGCCCGGAGCGGCTCGCACTCGACCACGTACGAGGTGGTCTCCCACTCCCCCAGCGACTCATGCCGGCTGCGCCCCACGAAACGGGCGCCGACGCACGGCTCCGTCACGTCGTCGAGCCACGCGACCGACTGCAGCTCCGCGCTCAGGTCCGGCATCAGCCGGATGTCGGAGACGAGGTCCCACACCCGCCGCGGTGGAGCCTCGATCCGTGTCCGCACCTCGACGGTCGGCTGGTCCGCATAGCGGGCACCCGTCCACTCCATGAGTCTCCGGCCTTCCTCTCGTCCCCCAGGAAGCTCACCCCTAGGGCTCTGACCTTGAGAGTTGCGTAGATAGACTGACATGTCAAGGAAATCGCTCCCGACACACAGGCCGGGAGCGAAAGCCGAAGCGGAAGCGGGATCCGCAGCGGAACCCGAAGCGGAAGCCGCAGTCGCGCCCGCGCTCAGGCGGTGAAGCGGCTTCGGATGTCCGGGCGCTCGGCGAGGTGGGGCGGGTAACCGGGGCCGAGCCGCGGACGGGTGTCCTCGGCCGTCATCGGCTCACCGCAGTCGGCGCAGACGACCGCGGCCTCGCTCTCGTGCCCACAGCGGTCGTGGTGGAAGACGACAGGGGGCCCCTGCTCACCGCTGAGCCAGCGGTTGCCCCAGCTGTTCATCGCGGCCAGCACCCCGAAGAAGTCGCGGCCCATCTCCGTGAGCACGTAGTCGTACCGCACCGGATCCTGCTGATAGGCCCGCTTCTCCATGAGCCCCTCGTCGACCAGCCGACGGAGCCGGTCGGTCAGCGTGTTGCGCGCGATGCCCAGCTCCTGCTGGAACGCGTCGAACCGCTTGATCCCGTAGAACGCCTCCCGCAGCACCAGGGGCGTCCACCAGTCGCCGAGCAGATCCATCGTTCGCGCGATGGAACAGGGCCAGTTCGCAAAAGAAGTCCGCCTCACACACCCAGCATACGAGGGTCTCGGAAATGGACCCAGCAGCTCGCGCCTGGTGCGTCGCCGGTGAGCGCGGCAAAACCGGACCGGTCGGCGACCTGACCCACGACCTGGACCTCCCCCCGGGGAACTCGTTCGGGCTACGAGCGGGCGCGGGCCACGACCCTCGGGATGATGAGGTTATGGAAGGGCTGGATGGCCTTGAAGTACAGGTATCCGGCCCGCCGGTGGAAGCGCACCACGGTGGTGCAGACGCCTTCCAGGCCTACGGCCCCCTCGCGTACGGCGAAGGAGGTTCGGAAGTCCAGGTGCTTGTCGTTGTCGCCGGCGAGCACCTCGTCGTCGGAGACCGTCAGGACCCGGAAGGGGCCCAGTCGCGCTCCGGGTTCGACCCGGATCTCGTCGGGGGCGACTCGCTGCTGGACGTGCAGCCCGAACGGCGACATCACCTTGTCCCGCACGGTCAGCAGCCCGTGCACCCATTCGGGTGTCCCTGCCAGTACGGTCCGGGCGAAGTCCGCGGCACTGGTCCCCGGGGCCAGGTCCACCGCGACCGCGTCCACGTGATCGCAGCCGCCGAGGCTCGCCACCGCCGCGTCCACGACGGGTGCGGCGCCCCTGCGTACGCGCGTTCCTGTCCTGTGCCCCATGGTTCGTCCCGTCCCTCGTAGGCATGGCCGCGGCTCCCGCGCACGGCCACGACGCGGCTGCGACGCGGTTCGACCGTATCGCTCGTTCCCTGTTCACTCCTTGATCTCGGTTCAGTCCTTGATCTCGCAGATGGGGGCGCCGGAGGTGACGGAGGCGCCGACCTCGGCGCTCAGGCCCTTGACGGTGCCGGAGCGGTGGGCGTTCAGGGGCTGTTCCATCTTCATGGCTTCCAGGACGACGATCAGGTCGCCTTCCTTGACCTCCTGGCCCTCCTCGACGGCCACCTTGACGATGGTGCCCTGCATCGGGGAGGCGAGGGTGTCGCCGGAGGCGGCCGGGCCGGACTTCTTGGCGGCCCGGCGCTTGGGCTCTTCCCCCGCGGAAACTTCGACCGTGATCACCCCATGCTGTGGCGCCACGTACGGGACGCCGACCCGCCCGCCGACGGTCTCCCGAGGCTGCGCTACCGCGTCGAGCTCACCAACATGATCAACGTGACCTCAGACGTCGAAGAGGCATGCTCCCACTGGGTTCCGCCGGGTCTCTGGCACGGCAACAAGTGGCAGCCCAAGGGCTACAAGGGCCGCCCCGACCGCACCGGCCACCGACGCAGACGGCGGGCCCAGACACAGACCCCGGCCCAGCCGACGGATACGACGCCCCCGTCCCCGCGGCACGACGTCATACCGCCACGAGACTCCGCACCGCCCGCCGACCCGGTGGAAGCCTGACAGATCAGGGCCGCACGGGATTGATCACACGCCGGTCGCGGTCACATCCGACAAACAGACCAGCGCGACACGGTGGTTGTACTGGATCGTGTGCATCTGCTCGGCCCGGATGACGACCGGGTCAGCACGGACAAGCACCCCGATGCCTCCCACCGCGCGAGCGCCGAGCCGCACCATCGGGAGTGCGATCGGTCACTTGAAGCATGACAACAGGGCGTGCGGCGGCAAGGGGTTGGAGCGCCCTCAGCACTCCCAAGTGAGTATCAGTTGACCCTTCCTGACGTGATCTCAACTGGTGTCAGCACATGTCACACGGATAGCGTTTGTTTACTTGCGCAACCCCTCACCCCAACAGGAGCCCAAAGTGAACCGCCCCGCCCGGCTCGTCGTAGTCGCGCTCACCGCATCCACGGCTCTGCTGCTGACCGCCTGCGGCTCGGGAGGGGGCGACGACTCGTCCTCGGACAAGATCAAGGGGGCGGACGTCGGTAGCGAGAAGACCTCAGCCAGCCCTTCGGCTCCAGCCTCACAGGACGCAGCCGGGCGACCGAAGATCACGCTCTCCAAGGAGTTCCAGGCGAACTTCGAAGACTGGACGAACAGCGATCCGAAGCTCCAGGCGATCCTGAACGACGGTCGCGAGGAGCTGAGGTCGAAGTACGCGGCCATCATCGAGTCGAACCCGGACTCTGAGGCCGTGGCGTTCTACAACTCGGGGATCTCCCTGACGTCCGCCCGTAAGTGGATCAAAAGCTTCACCGACACCGACGACGGTCTGATCGGCAAAGTCACGGTCTACGACCCACAGGTCCACATCAACGACAGCGGTTCGGGGGTGCTCTTCTACTGCGTCGACGAACGCAAGGCCTCCACGAAGAACCGCAAGACCGGCAAGGTCACCGCCACACCCGACAAGCCCGAATCCGTGCTGCAATACCGCGCGAGGCTGGACAAGACCTCACAGGGCGTCTGGAAGAACGTGTCCCTCACGACCGTCGCCGGGGGCTGCAATTGATGCGGTTCACAGCAAGGGCCTGCGGCCTCGTCGTCGTATCCGTTTCCGCTCTGCTTCTCGCCTCTCCGTCGGCCTTCGCGATCGGCGACAAGAAAGGTCAGGCGCCCACGCCTTCGGGCCCGTCCGGCGATTCGTCCGGCAGCACGCTGACCGCCAAGGCCACCCACACCGGCATCAAGGTCACGCAGTCGAACGGCAGCACCTCGGGCACCTCGCCCAAGGCCCTCGCCCCCGTGGACCCCAACTGGAAACCCCCGGCGTGCTGGTACGAACCGG
Source organism: Streptomyces sp. NBC_00328 (assembly GCF_036139655.1). NCBI lineage: Bacteria > Bacillati > Actinomycetota > Actinomycetes > Kitasatosporales > Streptomycetaceae > Streptomyces > Streptomyces sp. NBC_00328. The sequence continues at coordinate 7,211,507 of NZ_CP108013.1, read as the reverse complement.
TGGCCACGCCGCAGGCACTCAAGGCGGCGGTGGACCGCCTCAAGAAGAACCCCAACACGGACCTGGTGCCCGTCACGCCCACGCTCAGTTGGGGCGAGGACCTAATGGTGGACCACTACGAGAAGGGCAAGGCAGAGAACGGCAGCGGGGACGGCTACGAGAACTACAACCTCGGCAAGGACGGCATGTTCTGGCGCGGGGTGATCAATCAGGACAGGGCGAACGACCCGGCATCGTACGACTGCGAGGACACCCTGTTCTGGCAGAACGCCAGGACGCTCCCCGCCAACAAACACGCACCCACCCCTGACGTCCTCGCCGCTTACGCCTACAACAAGATCAAGGTTCCCGAGACCGAGATCGAGCTGAAGCCGGCCACCAAGTCCACGGTCAACGTGCCGACCTGGGTGTGGCTGGACAAGGGCACCTTCAAGCCGGTCAAGGTCCGCGCCGAGCTGGCGGCCGCGGGAGTGTGGGCGGAGACGACGGCGAAGCCGGTCGCCCTCCACCTGAACCCGGGCACGGGCGACGCCCAGGCCTTCCCCGCCTCCGGTGACTGCGCGATCAACGACGACGGGTCCATCGGCACCCCGTACACCAAGGGCGACGCCGGCAGGACCCCGCCGTGCGGCATCACCTACCTGCGTGCCACGGACGGGAAGCCGTACCGGCTGAGCGCGTCCATCACCTGGCAGATCTCCTGGCAGGGCAGCGGCGACGCGGCCGGGAACCTGCCGGACGGCACGTTCGAGACCACCCAGGACATGAACGTCCAGGAGATCCAGCCCATCAACCGCTAGACCGTCCGCGGACGCCGCTGCCGACCACGCACTGGGGTCACCCCACCCACGGGGTCCGCGACGCGCTCGGAGCAGTCGGTCCACGTACAGCGGCAGGCGTGGTGTCCGACACGGAAGCAGCACCACCCCGAGGGGCTGACCGCCCGGCCGACCCCTGCTTCCGCAGCCGCCGGCCCGGAACCCGCGACCTCCGTCGGACTTCTTCACCAGCTCCAGAATCACCACGCACTCCACGTGATGCGTCATCGGAAAGATGTCACGAAGTGGCTCTCGGCAAGAACGACCAGGTCAGAGCCTCATTCCGTGATTCGACGCCCTCCTTGGTCAACGTCGGAGCGTCAATCGGGCGTCACGACCGCTGCCCAGCACAGAGCCGGCAGTGGCCGACCCTGGTGGCACTACGACGGCACATCCGACCTGCACGGGTGAGGCACGGGCGACGGTCGACGTCGACGGACTCGCCAGTGCGGCGCGCCGCAGGTTGTTTGCTGGTTGCGATCGTGCGATTCGGTCACCTGATGCAGTCGGCGAGGTCGATGAGGAGAAGGCGGCCAAGTCGTTGAGGAGCCCGCATGGTTCGGCCAGCAGCAGGCCCCAACAAGGGGCTTGCGGCGCGCTGCAACGAAGTCTGCCCGCCGCAACGACTCCGGGACTCAGACGATCGACTTGATGGTCTTGTCCGCGTACCGCAGCGTCTCGTCGACGGCCTTGTCCATCTCGCGCAAAGCATCGGGCTCTGCTGTGAGGAGAGCAGGGACGTTGATGATGCTCGCGGCGAGGAAACATCCCGCCACGGTGAGAAACTCCTTGTACCGTTCCCGCCCCTCGTGCCCGAGCGACTCCCAGTCCCGAGGCTCCGGCGGCAGACTCGCCTTCCATTTCTCAAGGGCGTGGGTGCCGTGAACTTCGACGTATTCCATGATGACTGTGGCGCGATCCAGTACGTCGATCATCACATCGAAGCCTTGCTGCGACTGATCCAGAGCCGCCTCCGCCGCCTCGACCTCGGCTCGGAGACGCTCCTCCTCCTTCTTGTTCCGGCGCTGCCTCAGGACGTAGAAGCCGGCGGCCGCCAGCGCTGCCGCCGGGGCAGCGACCATGCCTGTGAGCAGAAGAACTCCACCCGCCATGCCCGCACCGCCCGCGGCCAGTGTGCCTCCTCCCAAGAGGGCCAGAGTCGCGTTGGTCGCGGCAGCCCCGGCCAGCGTCGAAATAGTTGCTCCAGTGGAGGCGGTCCCGAACATCGCGGCGGCGGTGAACGCGCCGTAGGCCGCGGCGCCGCCGACTGCCGCCCCGGCCGCACCTCCGGCGGCGGCACCACGGATCGCGTTGGCGATCCCGGCGGACATGGCCTCAACACGTATCGCCGTAGGGAGCTCGCCCGTGCTCTCGGCCTCCTCCTCACTCGGCTTCTCCGGCTCGGGCGCCCCACTGATGCTCTCGGCCAGCTCCACGAACCCCATGAAGAACTCGTCGCGGACGACATCATGGACACGATTGAAGGCTTCCCCGTGTTCTTGGGTGATCTTCGACCGCTGGGCCGTCTTCTCGGTGATCTCCGCGTGACGTCTCTTCGTCTCCGCGACCTGGTCGCGCAACTTCACCGGCCGCTGGCCTCTCTGACGAGCGAGAGACCTGGTTCGATCCTCAGCCTCCTGCTTGATCTGCGCGGGTGTCAGTCGGAGCGCGAGGGCGAGGGCGGCCAGACGATGCTCCCCGGGACTCACGAGACCGCGCTCGATACGGGAGATCGAGACCGCGCCACCCTTCCCGTAATCGGCTCGCTCGGCCAGCTCTTCCTGAGTCATCGAGGGTTTCTGGGCCTGGCGGTACTCGCGGATCACGAGGCCCATCGCCTCTGCACTGAAATCATTCATCGGTTCCGGTCCCTTTGGTCAGCGGGCTGTGGCGACGCCAGGAGGACTGAACCTCACGCACCAGCGACCCACCGGAGCGGAAAGCCCGGGCGCTGTCTTCCTTGAGCTGCTTGGCCGCCTTGACAACGGCCGGGTCACGACGGACTTTGTCGGCGGTCTGGATGTTCTGGGCGGCAACGAGGGCCAGTTGGGCGAGGTCGAGGCGAGACATAACAGTGGACCTTTCGTCGCTGATTACGCCTGCACGCGCACAACATAGCGTCACTTAGTGCTCGGCATCCGCACTATGGCGACACTGACTGCACGGCGACACACTCATTACCGAAGCCGCCGTAGACGATCACCCCGCGCGGCAGGGAAGTGCCGAGCCGGAAGCGAAAGGACGCCATCGTCGAGCTCGAACGGCTGAACCGCTTCCTGAAGTCCATCAGGCACGGGTGAGGACGGCTCTTCCTGACCGACGTCTCGCGCTACGTCCGCCAGGAGATCGACGTTCCTCTCGGCCTTGTCCGGGGACAATGCCTGAAACCGGAGGCATCCCAGACTGGTTGAGTTGAGCAGCGCGCAGCGAACCTTCATGCGGAACAACCTGCTCCGCCCCACCCGGCCCCCTTTCCAGCATCACTGTTCCTGCGTTGTGCCGTTTGACCCTTGTCCGGATCTGTAGGGTCGTGCGCACCATCCTGGTACACCACAGGAACAACAAGGGGAACTGTGAAGCACTACACCGCCAGCAAGAGTCGCAATCAGGGGCGGGAGTCGTGGTCGGTCATCTTCCGGCACCCTGCTCGCCTTGACCTCGCGACCGGCAAGACCGGCCGCCGCGTGCGTCGAGGGCTCGGCACCAGTGACGAGACGGAAGCCACGATGCTCGTCGAGCAGTTGAACACCGTTCTCAGCACTCCGGAGTTGTGGGAGGCGACGGCTCGGCCGAACGCACTGGGCCGCTTCGACGACCGTGTCGTCGACATCTTCTATGAGGGCCTCGAGGCATCCCAGGTCGACTTCGCTCAGTTGCGCCAGGATCTGTTGCCGCTGCCGAGCCAGGACGACGGCTACCGAACGGTCCTGCTGCTCGGCACCACCGGTGCGGGAAAGACCACTGTCGTCCGTCAGATCCTTGGTACCGAACCGACGACCGAGCGCTTCCCCTCGACCTCAACGGCGAAGACCACCGTCGCCGACACCGAGCTGATCACGACCGAGGAGGGACCGTACCGCGCTGTCGTCACCTTCGTTCCCCGAGACGAGGTCATCGACTATCTGACGGAGAACGTGTCCGAAGCGGCCCTTGCCGCCTTTCGCACGCGGTCCGATGCCGAGATCCGTCGTCGGCTGCTCGACCACGCCAACCAGCGATTCCGCTTCAGCTACGTCCTCGGTCGGGAGCTGGCCAAGGACGATGACCAGGATCTGGCCGAGGACGACGAGGAGACGTTCGACGACATCGACCCTGCGGATTACGGTGCCGTCGACCTGACGGCCACGAACGCTGTCGTCACCGCAGCGGTCGAGACGGTGAAGGCGGTCGTCGCCCGATACGCGAGCACCACCACCGAGGCGTTCAAAGACATCGAGGAAGATGAGCGCGTCGTGGAGGAGCTCATCGAGGAGTCCCTCGACAGTGACCTGCGTCAGTCCGACGAGTTTCACGCGGTCGTGGACTCCCTGATCGACGAGATCGAGAAGCGCTTCTCGACGTTGGACGTCGGCGAGTTGCGACGCAATCGTCAGGGCTGGCCGACCACATGGTCGTGGGAGTCCGGCGACCGTGCAGCATTCGTCAAAATGGTGAGCCGTTTCTCGAGCAATTTCGCCCCGCTGTTCGGACGCCTGCTCACGCCGCTGGTCAACGGCATTCGCGTCAGCGGCCCCTTCCAGCCGGGCTGGGCATCGGAGCCGGTCAACTTGGTGCTGGTTGACGGCGAGGGGCTGGGACACACGCCGAAGTCCGTCGCGGCACTCTCGACCCACGTCGCGACCCAGCTGCAGAGTGTCGACGCCATCGTGTTGGTGGACAACGCCGCCCAGCCGATGCAGGCGGCGCCGGTCGCGGCGCTCAAGGGAATCGCGGTTTCCGGCAACGCCGGGAAGCTGCACATTGTTTTCACCCACTTCGACCAGGTCAAGGGCGACAACCTGCCCACGTTCACCGACCGCGAGCAGCATGTTCTCGCGTCCGTCGAGAACGTCCTGAAGTCAATCGGTGACGAGCTCGGCCCTGCCGCCGAGCGGGTTCTGCGTCGACGCATTGATCAGGCTCGCTACTTTGTCGGCGGAATTCAAGATCAGCTCAATACCAAAAGACGGGCCGGTTCACGCACGATCGAGCAGCTCAACGCGTTGCTGACGCTGCTCGCTCATCCCGAGCGCGCCACGCAGGCCGGCCCGAGCCGCCCCGTTTTCAATCGCATGAACCTTTCCTTGGCAGTCGTGGAGGCCGCCAAGGCCTTCCACACACGCTGGCGCGGACTCCTCGGTCTCGAATACAACCCCGAGGCTTCGAAGGAGCACTGGACCCGGGTCAAGGCGCTCACCCGACGTCTGGCCGAGGGCTGGAGCGACGAGTACGACAACCTCAAGCCGGTCGCCGACCTCCGCTACCACCTGCAGATGCAGGTCTATCAGATGCTGCAACGTCCCGAACGCTGGTCCAGCGGTGAACCTGGCGAGGACGAGAAGCAGGCGATCCTGGACGCGTTGTCGAACGCGATCACCAGCCGCCTCGTCGAACTGACCCAGCGCCGGCTCCGGGACGAAGTGCGGCACGGCTGGCAGGACGCATACCTGCAGAAAGGCCCCGGCTCGACGTATGTGCGGGCTCGACTCATCGTGACCGAGGTCTACGACCGCGGCGCCCCGATCCCGACCGTGACCGCCTCGCCCGACCAGAACCGGTTCCTGCACGACGTGGCCGAAGCCGTCGACGAAGTCGTTCGAGAGTTCGATGGCAATCTCGAATGACCACCTTGCCAGACCTTCGCTTCCTGCTCTCCATCAACTCCGAGAACGCCTGGAGCGACCTGCTCGCGACCCTGATGGACGCCGACCATGCGACGACCCGACGCAGCCTGGGCATCCCTGGTGACACCCCGCTGGTCATCCGTCGCGAAGCAGCGAAGTCACGGGCTCGCAGGCTGTCGGACCGGCCCGACCTGGTCGTCGAATCCATGGGCCGGACGGTAGCCGTCGTCGAGGTCAAACTTCTGGCCGGTCTGGGCCACGAACAACTGGAGCGTTACTACCAGTACGTCATGGAACCCGACCGCGACGGGTGCCGGTTCATGACCGTTTCACTGCAACGTGTCCGCCTCGACACAGAGCACGCGACGGTGTGGAACAACCAGACCTGGGAGAAGCTGCTTGCCTCGTTCGTCTCGTCACCGGTTCCCTGGGTGGCGACCACCGCGGCGGCATGGCTGCGCCACATCGCCTCACAGGTACCGCCCGTCTACGGCACGACGATCTGGAACCAGATCGACGGAACCAACCTCTATCTCGCGCTGCGGCTGCGCTCGGCCTACCTCTACGACAACGTAGCCGTCCCGACGGGGTCGTCCAGATCGGTGCAGGAGATCGGCTCGGGCGGTTTGTACGTCGCCATCGTCGACGCACCGATCCCGAAAAGCGGATATACGGTGCGTTGGGAGGCGACCGAGCACCTGCCGACACAAGACGTCGGCAAGTTGACCGACGGGACAGGGCTCCGCGGGATAGAGATCCGGTTCTTCCTCGTGCAACAGAACGTCATCTCATCCCGGGCCTACGACTGGGACCACCTGAATCTCTTGTGGCGTGAATACCTCGAAGCCGAGGACTGGATTCCCTGGCGGCCGCATCCTCCTCGCAAGCGGCTCCAATGGGAGATCGACGGCGTGGCACGGCTGCGGCAACTCGGCAGCCCCGCGTTCCTCGGCTACGGCTTCGGCGAAGGCCAGGCCAAGCTCAGCGGTGAGGTGGAGTTCGGGGCGCGCTTCGTTCTGCCACCATCGACGACATTGGCCGAGGCGACCGACGTACTGAGCCGCGTGGCGGTGATCGGTTCTCGCATGGCCGGGCATCCGATGGCGCCGCGGACGGTCCGCACCGAGTAGTTGTTACGGGGCTTGGTAGCTGGGCAATGCGTCAGCAGGATCTGCTGGATGTCTGCCGATCTTGTGCCTACATCGCGCACGACCTGCGGGTCAGCGTCCGGTCGGTGCAGCGCTCACGCAAGGCCTGGCCACAGGGCAGGCCGAGAGCCCTGGCCTCGAAGGGCCCGGCCTCGCTGTCGCTGCTGAACGACGGGGTGTTCGCCGTGCTGGAGCGGGAGCTGCTCAAGGGCCCGGTGGCGCACGGCTGGCCGGACCAGACCTGGACCCTTACTAGACCGATGCACGCCCCCAGCCAGACCCACACGGCACGTGCGTCACCTCGGACTACCAGGCCGCCGCAGGTTCGCCCACGCGCGCACCGGACGCGCTTCTGGTCCCATCGGATGCCGGAAAGGGCGCAAGGGATCAACCTCAGCCCAGGGAACGAGTGCCGCCGCCGGATCTCCACGTTCAGGGAGCCAGGAGGCGAGGCGCTGCCAGACCTCGCCCGCGTGGGCCGGGCGGCGGTGCGGTTCCTTGGCAAGGAGTTGGAGGACGAGGGCCTCCAACTCACCGGGGGTTTCGGGGCGCAGGTCACGCAGCGGGGTGGGGGGACGGTCGAGGATGAGACCGGGGAGCATCAGCTCCGAGCGGTGTTCGAAGACGGGTTCCCCGGCGAGCATCTTGTGGAGTAGGCAGCCGAGGGCGTACAGGTCGGTACGGTGGTCGACCGGTTTGCTCAGAACCTGTTCGGGAGCCATGCACTCCAGGCTGCCGGGGCGTTCGCCAGTGGTGGTGAGCTTGGCTGTGCCGGGTTCGAGGAAGGCAGCGACACCGAAGTCGAGGACCTTGACGACGCCATCAGTGCGGATGACGACGTTGCGACCCTTGAGGTCACGGTGGACCACGTCACGGGCGTGCACGGAGCCGAGAACCGAAGCAATCTGCACAGCGACCGACGCGGCCTCCCGAACGGTCAGTCGTCCCTGTTCAGCGATCCGGTCGTCGAGGTCGACGCCGGTCACGTACTGCATGACGAGGAAGCGGGTGCCCTTCTCCTCGCCAAGGTCGTAGACAGTTGCGATGCCGATGTGGTCGAGGCGGGCGGCGGCACGGGCCTCACGCTGAAACCGTTCATCGTCGCGGGTGCGCTGGTCCTCGGTAAGACCGGGGGTCACCTTCATCGTCTTCAGCGCCACGTCGCGGCCAAGGTGTTCATCGTGGGCGAGCCAGACGACGCCCATCCCGCCGGATCCGATCTCATGCTTGATCCGGTAGCGCTTCGCGATCACAGGTCCGATGTCCATGTACGGGGCGACTCCGTCCGGGTCCGTGGCCTGACGTGCCCGCAGGGTGGACGCGTCGACGAGGAGAGTGTGGCATGGCCACGGCACAGATGTCCCCGCTGACCACACAAGCGTATATTGACTTAGTTCACAGAATCATGTTGAGATGTGCGACATACGATCAAAGGGAGTGCGGTACGTCGTGCAGGACTGATGGCTACCGTTGGCTCCCGGACCGCTTCCGGAACGAGTGGGGAACACGTGGACGTCTTCGAGGTGCACCGGCGGCTGATCCGGGACTACAAGGAGTACACCTCCGGGTCAGTGGTGATCGACGACCGCCGGATCGACGAGAAGGTGTCGAAGTCCCTCGCCGACGGAGATCAGTGGCCCAACCCCTACCTCTCCCTCAACCCGAGCTTCGCGCCCGGCGGTTCGGTCGACGACCTGGCACGCCCGGCAGGACTCCTGCACCCGGAGTGCGCCAACATTTTCCGTACGGGAAAGGAGGAGCGGGGCGAGCCGGTCCGGCCGATCCGTTTCCACCAGCACCAGCTGGAGGCGATCGAGGCAGCCGCGTCGAAATCCTCGTACGTCCTGACCACCGGCACCGGCTCCGGCAAGAGCCTCGGATACATCGCGCCCATCGTCGACCGGGTGCTGCGTGAGAAGGAGCAAGGGGCCGCGCCCGGCATCAAGGCGATCATCGTCTACCCCATGAACGCCCTGGCCAACAGCCAGGAACGCGAGCTGCGGAAGTTCCTCACCGCCGGCTACGGCAAGGGGAACGAGCCGGTCACCTATGCCCGCTACACCGGCCAGGAACTGCAGCACGAGAAGGACGCTGTCCTCGATTCGAAGCCCGACATCCTGCTCACCAATTACGTGATGCTGGAGCTGATGCTCACCCGCCCCACTGAGCGCAAGGAACTCATCGGGGCGGCCAAGGGGTTGCGTTTCCTCGTCCTCGACGAGCTGCACACCTATCGGGGACGGCAGGGCGCCGACGTCGCCATGCTGGTGCGACGGGTGCGCGAGGCCTGCCAGTCACCCCACCTCCAGTGTGTGGGCACGTCCGCGACGATGGCCACCGGCGGCACCCCCGCCTCCCGCCGCCGCGAGGTCGCCCGGGTCGCCTCGACCCTCTTCGACACGGAGATCTCCCCGGACAGGGTTGTCGGCGAGACCCTCGTACGAGCGACCGGCGACGCTGTACCCACCCCTGCCGAACTCGCTGCCTGCGTAAGGGAGAACGATCCGCAGGCCGCATACGGGCAACTGGCCGCCGATCCGCTGGCCCGGTGGATCGAGACGACCTTCGGCCTGGTCGAAACCGAGGACGAGGACGGCTCCACGCTCTTGGTGCGCGCCGCCCCGGTCACCGTCGAGGACGCGGCCCGGCAACTGCGCGCCGAAGCGTTCGACATCGAGCAGGACGAGCCCGAGGAGCAGTGGTACGCCGCCTGCGCGGAGGCCATCCGGGCCACTCTCCAAAAGGGTTCCCTGGCACGCAACCCCGAGGACAACAGGCCACTGTTCGCCTTCCGGCTGCACCAGTTCCTGTCCAAGGGTGGCTCCGTATACGTCTCTCTGGAGCCCGAGAGCGACCGCTACATCACCCGTACCTACCAGCAGCGCGTCCCGAACTTCCCCGAGAAGCTGCTCCTGCCGCTCTCCTTCTGCCGCGAGTGCGGGCAGGAGTACCTGACGGTGGCCCGTGAGCAGCACGACGACGGCAGCGTGTCCTTCCGTACCCGCGAGGACGAGGACGACGAGCAGGGCTATCTGTACGTCTCGGCCGTCAATCCCTGGCCCGAGTCGGCCGGGGACGCCATCGAGCAGCGGCGCTTCCCCGACAGCTGGCTCACGTTCGACGAACGCAAGGGCACCCCCGTGCTCACCGCCAGTCGCCGCAAGCGGGCTCCGCAGCCGGTGTGGGTGAGTTCGGACGGCACCAGCGGCGGAAAGGCGAGCGGCGGCCTGTACGCGGCCTACGTACCCGCGCCGTTTCTCTTCTGCCTGGAATGCGGGGTGGGCTACGAGCAGGTCAGGGAACGGGACTTCGCCAAGTTGATGACCCTCGACCAGGAGGGGCGCTCGACCGCCACCTCGGTTGTCAGCGCCTCGATCGTGCGGCACCTGAAGAGCCTTCCGGAGTCCGAACTCAAGAAGGATGCACGGAAGTTGCTGACGTTCGTCGACAACCGGCAGGACGCGAGCCTGCAGTCGGGGCACTTCAACGACTTCGTGATGGTTACCCAGTTGCGCGGCGCCCTGTACCGGGCGATGGTCGCGGCCGGTGAGACGGGGCTGCGCTGGAAGCGGCTCGGCGAGGAGGTGGTCGCGGCTATGGGACTCTCCCCGCACGAGTACGCGGCCAACCCCACCGAGATCGAGGATCTGGCCGAGGGCACGCTCGAAGCGCTGGCAGCGATCGCCGAGTACCGCCTCTTCCTGGATCTGGAGCGCGGCTGGCGCGTCACCATGCCCAACCTGGAGCAGACCGGTCTGCTCGGCCTGGAGTACGGGGGCCTGGAGGCGATCGCCCGCGACGAGGAGCGGTGGCGGGCGGCGGCCGGCCCGCTGCGGACCGCCACGCCCGAAGTCCGGGTCAAGGTCGCCGCCGTCCTCATGGACGAGCTGCGCCGCCAACGGGCCGTGGACACCCCTTACTTCACCGAGGCCAAGTTCGCCGAACTGCGCAAGGAGTCGGCCCGGCTCAACGACGCGTGGGGGATCGCCGACACCGAGTCCGCGCCGCCGACGGCCGGGATCGCGGTCGCCCGCCCCGGCCGCCCCGGCCGCACCGGCAAGGGGCGCAGCGAGCTGAACCTCACCGGGCGCGGCGCCTTCGGCCGCCATGTCCGCAAGCCCGCCACCTTCCCTGAATGGAATAATGGTCTTTCGCTGGACGCGGCGCAGGACGTGATCCGTGACCTGCTGGCGGTCCTCGCGGCGGGCGGGGTTCTCGCCGAGGTCTCCCAGGGGCGGGGCGAGGAGCCCGGCTATCGGATCAACCACACGGTCATCCGCTGGCACGCCCGCGACGACGACCATGGCGCGGTGGACCGGCTGCGCCGCACCTATCGAGACGAGCGCGGGCCCCGCGTCAACGCCTTCTTCAAGCGCCTCTACCAGGACATCGCCCAAACCTTCGCCGGTCTGCACGCCGCCGAGCACACCGCACAGGTCCACCCCGAGGTGCGCCAGGAGCGCGAGGACCTGTTCAGTGAGGGCACCCGGCTGCCGCTTCTGTACTGCTCGCCGACGATGGAACTCGGCGTCGATATCGCCAGCCTCAACGCGGTCAACCTGCGCAACGTGCCCCCGACGCCCGCCAACTACGCGCAGCGTTCAGGGCGTGCGGGCCGCAGCGGACAGCCCGCCCTGGTCACCACATACTGCGCGACCGGCAACAGTCACGACCAGTACTACTTCACCCGGCGTCAACAAATGGTGGCCGGAGCCGTCGCCCCGCCCCGCCTGGACCTCGCCAACGAGGACCTGCTCGCTTCCCATGTGCACGCGATATGGCTCGCCGAGACCCGCCTCGAAATCGGCCGCTCCATGACCAATCTGCTCGACTCCGACGGCAAGAACCCTTCACTGACGGTGGTGCCGTCGGTGGCGCAGCAGATCGACAATCCGGATGCGCAACGCCGCGCCCTGGTGCGCGCCCGCACGGTCCTGGACGGCTGCCTCGGCGTGCTGCGTTCCACCTCCTGGTGGCACGAGCAGTGGCTGGAGCAGACCGTGGAGGCCGCCCCGGGCAGCTTCCGCAGGGCCTGCGGGCGCTGGACGACCCTGTTCCGCCGGGCCCTGGAGGAACGGGAGATCCAGCACGACAACATCCTCAACCGCACCGCCACCGGCCGCTCCAAGGACCAGGCCAAGCGCCGCCGCGCCCAGGCCGAGAGCCAGCTGGCGCTCCTCCGCAACGAGCAGGGCGGCGAGCGCACCGTGATGTCCGACTTCTACCCGTACCGCTACTTCGCCTCCGAGGGCTTCCTGCCCGGATATTCCTTCCCCCGGCTGCCGCTCGCCGCCTATATCCCGGGGACCGGCCGCACCAGCCGTGGTGGCTACGACGGGGACTATCTCCAGCGCTCGCGGTTCATCGCGATCCGCGAGTTCGGGCCCGGTGCGCTGATCTACCACGAGGGCAGCCGCTACAAGGTGGACCGGGTGCAGCTGCCGCCGGACACCGCCGGCGAGCTGACCACAGAGAGCGCGAAGGTCTGCGGGCGCTGCGGCTTCTTGTCGCCGGAGGAGCTCCGGGAGGACACCTGCGGGGGCTGCGGCAGCAGTTTCGGCGACGCTCGGACCGGCCTGCTGCACCTGCACACCGTGTTCACGCACCGCCGCGACCGGATCTCCTCGGACGAGGAGGAACGACAGCGCACCGGCTACAAGGTGGAGATCTCCTACCGGTTCAAGAAGCACGAGGACGGCCGGGACGGCTCCCTGCGGGCCACCGCCGAGGCCGCCTCGGGGCGTGCTCTCGCCGAGCTGGCGTACGGGGACAGTGCCACCGTCCGGCTCACCAACCTCGGCTACCGCCGCTCCGTCGCCAAGGGAGAGATCGGCTTCTGGATGGACCCGGTGACGGGCGAGTGGCTCGCGGGCTCCACCAAGAAGAGCTCGGCCGGGACCGGCCGCGAGACGCCCGAGGAGCAGGAGGGACTGGGGGACGCCGAGAAGGCGACTCGCAAGATGCCTGTCATCCCGTACGTGCAGGACACCCGGAACATCCTTGTCGTCAAGCTGGCCGAGCCGGTCGACCGGGACACCGCCGTCACCCTTCAGTACGCGCTTGAGCGGGGTATCGAGGCCGAGTTCCAGCTGGAGGACTCCGAGCTGGACACCGAGGAGCTGCCGCCGTTCGACGGGCCGCGCGAGCGGCTCCTCTTCATCGAGAGCGCCGAGGGCGGCGCGGGCGTACTGCGCCGCCTCCAGGCCGAGCCTGATGCCCTCGCACGCGCCGCCCGCAAGGCTCTGGAGATCGCCCACTTCGATCAGCTGGGCCGCGACCGCGGCGCGGAGAAGCCCAACGGCGACCCGTGCGAGAAGGGCTGCTACGACTGTCTGCTCTCCTTCGGCAACCAGCGCCACCACCGTGTCATCGACCGCAAGCTGGTGCGCGAACTTCTCCAGGCCTTCGCGGGCGGCCACGTCGGCGGCAGTACCCCGGGCCGCTCCCGCGACGAGCACGCGGACGTGCTCAGACAGGGCGCCGACTCCCGTCTGGAGGAACGCTTCGTCGAATATCTGAGGTCGCACGGACACCGGCTCCCCGACCACCAGCAGATCAAGGTGCGCGAGGCCCTGTCCAAGCCGGACTTCGTGTACGACACCGGGTTCGGCCCGATCGCGGTCTTCGTCGACGGCCCGCACCACGACCACTCCGACATCGCGCTGCGTGACGACGAGGCCGAGGAGCGGCTGAAGGACTTCGGCTGGGAGGTGATCCGCGTCCGCTACGACGACGACTGGTCGAAGAAGGTCGCCGAGTACCCTCAGGTGTTCGGCGAGCCCCGCCGCTGACCTGCGGCCGGACCTGCTTTTCGCGGGTCCGGCCCGTATGTTCCTGTACCTGCCCGCACCCCGCAGACCCACCCCGAAAGGCCCGTATGACCACCGCCGTCCCGCCGGCCCCGAAGTACGCCGTCGGCTCCCTCGTCCACGCCCGGGGCCGCGAATGGGTGGTGTTGCCCGACTCCTCCGAGGAGCTCCTCGTGCTGCGCCCGCTGGGCGGGGCCGATGTCGACATTGCGGGAGTGCTGCCCGGCCTGGAGACGGTGGTACCCGCTACGTTCGCCCCGCCCACCCCCTCCGACCTCGGCGACCAGCACACCGCAGGGCTCTTGCGTACCGCGCTGCGGATCGGGTTCCGGGCCGGGGCCGGGCCCTTCCGGTCCCTGGCCTCGATCGCCGTGGATCCGCGCCCGTACCAGCTGGTTCCGCTGATGATGGCCCTGCGGCAGGACACGGTGCGGCTGCTGATCGCGGACGACGTGGGCATCGGCAAGACCGTCGAGTCGGGGCTGATCGCGGCCGAACTGCTCGCGCAGGGTGACGCGCGGGGTCTGGTGGTGCTGTGTTCGCCGGCGCTCGCCGAGCAGTGGCGGGCTGAGCTGCACGGCAAGTTCGGCATCGACGCGCGGCTCGTGCTGCCCGCCACGATCGGCCGTCTGGAGCGGGAGACGCCGTACGGCCAGTCGGTGTTCCGTCCGGACGGGGTGTACGTGGTGTCGACCGACTTCATCAAGTCGCCCCGGCACCGCGAGGACTTCCTGCGCAACTGCCCCGACCTGGTGATCGTCGACGAGGCGCACACCTGTGTCGCGGACTCCACGGCGCAGGTGTCGGCGCGTACGTCTCAGCAGCGGTACGGGCTGCTGCGGGCACTCGCCGACGACGAGAACCGGCACCTGCTGCTGGTCACCGCCACCCCGCACAGCGGCAAGGAGGAGCCGTTCCGCCGGCTGCTCGGGCTGCTCGACCCGCGGCTCGCCTCGGTCGGTTTCGGCAGCCGGGCCGGGCGTGAGCTGCTCGCCCAGTTCTTCGTGCAGCGCCGCCGCGCCGACATCCGCGAGGACTTCCAGGACGGCGCGCACTTCCCGTCCGTCCGGGACTCCGCCGAGGTCTCGTACGCCCTGCACCGCGACTACCGCAAGCTGCTGGCCGAGGTCTTGTCGTACGCCCGGGAGACGGTGCGCTCCGCCGACGGTGCGCTCCAGCAGCGGCAGCGCTGGTGGTCGACGCTGGCGCTGCTTCGTACCCTGTCCTCCTCGCCCGCCGCGGCTGTGCGCTCGCTCAGCACCCGGGCGGGTGTCCAGGAGGCGGACACCCCCGACGAGGCGGACCGTACCGGGCAGTCGACGGTCTCCGACCAGGCCGACAGCGACAGCGACCGGTCCGCCGACGAAGTCCCCGGCAGCCTGCTGCGGCCGCGCACTCCCCGGGAGGAGATCGACGACGAGGAGAAGGCCCGGCTCATGGCGATGGCGGAGGCCGCGAAGAAGCTCGCCGGGCCCGTCCGCGACACCAAGCTGAAGATGCTCGTCGCGACCGTCACCGATCTCCTCGACTCCGGCTACCGGCCGATCGTGTTCTGCCGCTACATCGCGACCTCGGACTATGTGGCCGACCACCTGGACAAGGTCTTCAACAAGAAGGGCACCGAGCATCCGGTGGCGGTCGCCTCCGTCACCGGCGAACTCCCGCCCGACATGCGCCTGAACCGGATCGCGGAGATGACCGGCGCCGACGAGAACGGCGACCCCGCACCCGAGCGGCGCGTCCTGGTGGCCACCGACTGCCTCTCCGAGGGCGTCAACCTCCAGGAGTCCTTCGACGCCGTCGTCCACTACGACCTGGCCTGGAACCCGACCCGCCACGAGCAGCGCGAGGGCCGCGTGGACCGGTTCGGGCAGCGCACCGACACCGTGAAGGCGCTCACCCTGTACGGGGCGGACAACCCGGTCGACGACATCGTCCTGAAGGTGCTGCTGCGCAAGCACGAGCGCATCCGCCGGGCCACCGGCATCTCGGTGCCCGTGCCGCAGCAGGCGGAGAGCGCCATGCAGGCGGTCTTCGAGGAGCTGATCCTGCGCGGTGAGACCCCTGCCTTCGAGCAGGAGGGGCTGTTCGAGCGGGACCAGGTGCCCGCCGCCGAGCAGCTGGAGATCGCCTGGGAGTCCTCCGCCGAACGCGAGAAGGCGTCCCGGTCGCTGTACGCGCAGAACACGATCAAGAAGGAGGAGGTGGCCGCCGAGGTCGCCGAGATCCGTGCCGCGCTCGGCACCGGCGAGGAGGTCAGGGAGTTCACCCGCCGCGCGCTGAACGCTCTGCGCGGGGTGCCCGCCGACCGTAAGCAGGGCGGTTTCACCGCGCACACCGACGCCCTGCCGCAGGGCCTGCGGGACGCCGTGACCGCCGCGCTCGGACCGCGCCATCCGCGCCCTGTCGTCTTCCACGACGCGCCGAGCGCCCCGCGCGGCGAGGTGGCGCTGACCCGTACCGACCCTGTGGTGGCCGCAACCGCCCGCTTCGTCCTGGACACCGCCCTCGACACGAAGTTCCTCGACTGGCAGCGCCCGGCCCGCCGCTGCGGGGTGGTCCGCACCAGCGCCGTCAAGCGACCCACCACGATGCTCCTCGTACGCCATCGCTTCCAGCTGAACCTGCCGACCCGCGACGGCGGAGTGCGCACCCAACTCGCGGAGGACGCACGGGTGGTGGCCTTCACGGGCAAGCCCGAAGCCCCCCTGTGGCTGCCCGAGGAGGAAGCGCTCGCCCTCCTCGCCGCCCGTGCGACCGGCAACTCCGACCCCGGGTTCGCCACCGACCACATCGCGGCGATCCTCGCCGCCCTCGACACCGGTCTGATGGACGAACTGCGGGTCCGCTCCAAGGCTGCCGCGAAGGACCTCGAGGCCTCGCACCACCGGGTGCGCTCCGCCGCCAAGGCCCGTCTCGCCGGACTGAAGGCCGTCCCGCAGGGCGACCCGGACGTCCTCGGCGTCTTCCTCTACCGCCCGGCCGCCACGATCCAGCTGGGAGCGGACGCATGAGCATCGCCAGGACCCTGGTCACCGACACCGTCGCCACCGTGGGCGGTCTGCTGCCGTACGACCTGCTCGTCCGGATCAAGGAGGGCAAGGAGCTGTCGGGCGCCAAGCCCGCCGACTACCGGCTCTTCGCCAAGGGCGAGTCGGTACGGGACGCGGCCGAGCGCTCCTGGGGCTATCTCCACGGCGTCTGGATCGCCTACCAGGAGGCCCTCTCCCGCGACGGTGCCGACGACGACACCGGTGTGCACGCGGTCGGTCTCACCACCGAGCGCTGGCTGCTTCCGCTGTTCGAGCAGCTCGGCTTCGGCGCGCTGACCGAGGTTCCCGAGCCCGGCCTGCCCGCCCACGACGAGGCGAAGGACTTCCCCGTCAGCCACCGGTGGGCGCACGTCCCCGTGCACCTCACCGGCTGGAACGTGTCCCTGGACCGCCGCACCCCCGATGTGGCGCCACAGACCCCGCAGTCGATGGTCCAGGAGTACCTGAACCGCTCCGGCGAGCGCGTGCTGTGGGGTGTGCTGTCGAACGGCCGACAGCTGCGGCTGCTGCGCGAGTCCGCGTCGCTGACCGGCGCCGCGTTCATCGAGTTCGACCTCCAGGCGATCTTCGAGGGCAAGCGGTCCGACGACTTCGTCCTGCTGTGGCGGCTCCTGCACCGCACCCGTTTCGAGGGTGCCCCCACTGCCTCCTGCCCGCTGGAGAAATGGCGCACCGAGGCCATCGACTCCGGCACCCGTGCCCTGAAAGAGCTTCGCAAGGGGGTCGAGAAGGCGCTCACCGTGATCGGCAGCGGCCTCATCGCCCACCCCGACAACACCGCCCTGCGCGAGGCCCTGCGCGCCCGCACCACCACCGTCCGCGACCTGCACCCCGCCCTCCTGCGGCTCGTCTACCGGCTCCTCTTCCTCTTCGTCACCGAGGACCGCGGCCTGCTCCTCGACCCGGACGCCGCCGACGGCCCGCGCGCCACCTACGAGAAGTACTTCTCCACGGCCCGCCTGCGCCGGCTCGCCCGCCGCACCGGCACCCCGCACGGCGACCAGTGGGAGGCCCTCACTCTCGTGATCAAGGGCCTCGGCGAGACCGGCGGACGCCCCGAACTGGGGCTGCCCGCGCTCGGCGGCCTCTTCGAACCGACGGCCGTCGACCGCCGGTTGACCGGCCTCCACCTCAGCAACGAGTCCCTGTACGAGGCGATCCGCGCCCTCGCCGTCATCTTCGACGTCAAGCTCGGCCGGCCCCGCAGGGTCGACTACCGCCACCTGGGCGCGGACGAACTCGGCTCGGTCTACGAATCGCTCCTCGAACTCGAACCCCGCCAGGACGACGACGGCTCGTACGTCCTGAGGAAGCTCGACGGCAACGACCGCAAGACCTCGGGCTCCTACTACACCCCCTCCCCGCTGATCGACTGCCTCCTCGACTCCGCCCTCGACCCCGTCATCGAGCAGGCGGTCCGCTCCGGGACGACGAAGGACGAGCGGGAGGCCGCCCTGCTCGCCCTGACCGTCTGCGACCCGGCCTGCGGCAGCGGCCACTTCCTGGTCGCGGCAGCCCGGCGGATCGCCCGCCGCCTCGCCGAAGTCCGTACCGACGACCCGGAGCCGGGCGCCGAGGACGTACGGCACGCGCTGCGCGACGTCATCTCCCGGTGCGTGTACGGCGTCGACCTGAACCCGATGGCCGTCGAACTCGCCAAGGTGTCGCTCTGGATCGAGGCCATGGAGCCGGGCCGCCCGCTCACCTTCCTCGACGCGCACATCAAGCACGGCAACGGCCTCCTCGGTACGACGCCGAAGCTGCTCGCCGGCGGGCTGCCCGACGAAACGTTCAAGGTCCTCGAAGGCGACGAGGCCAAGTGGGTCAGGAACCTGAAGGCCCGTAACGCGAGCGAGCGGGAACGGTGGCTGGCGGCGGTCCGCAAGGGAGCCAGCCAGGACGCCCTGTTCTCCGAGGAGCACGCCATCGCGGTTTCCAACGCGGCCCTGGCCCAGGCGACTTCGGCGATCACGGATGCTCCGTCGATGGAACTGGAGGACGTCCAGGGCCAGGCCCACGCCTATCACGAGCTGACCACGTCCAAGGACTACGTCAAGGCCCTCAGGCTCGCCGACGCCTGGTGCGCGGCGTTCGTGTGGGAGAAGACCGGGCAGACCTCACCGGCCGCCCTCACGACCGACTCCCTCCTCTCCCTGCACGCGGCCGGGGGTGACACTGACGCCGAGGTCGACGCCGACGCGAACCTGCCCGACGGCACGGTGCGCACGGTGCGACAGTTGCGCGAGGAGTACCGCTTCTTCCACTGGCACCTGGAGTTCCCCGAGGTATTCCGGGCGCCGGCCGACACGGCGGCACCGGGCGTGGACGAACGGACGGGGTGGAAGGGCGGGTTCAGCTGTGTGCTGGGGAATCCGCCGTGGGAACGGGTCAAGCTCCAGGAGCAGGAGTTCTTCGCCACCCGCGACGAGAGGATCGCCACCGCCGCGAACAAGGCGGCCCGTGAGCGTCGGATCGACGCCCTCGCCGAGAGCGAGGAGGAGTCGGACCGTCAGCTGCACGCCGAGTTCATCGCCGCGCGCCGCCAGTCCGAGGGCGTCAGCCATCTGCTGCGCGGCTCGGGCCGCTTCCCGCTCGCCGGGCGCGGCGACGTGAACACGTACGCGGTCTTCGCCGAGACCGCCTCCCTCGGCATCGCCCCTGCCGGGCGTTTCGGCCTGGTCCTGCCGACCGGCATCGCCACCGACGCGACGACAGCGCCGTTCTTCTCCGACCTGGTGCGCAGCTCGCGCCTCGCCTCCTTCCTGGACTTCGAGAACGAGGCGTTCATCCTCAGCCGGGACGTGCACCACTCGGTCCGTTTCTCGCTCCTCACCGTCACCGGCCGGGGCGAGCGGGTCGCGGAGGCGTCCTTCGCGTTCGGCACCCGGCACATGGCGGACCTCGACGAGCGCCGCTTCGCGATGCCGCCGGAGGAGATCCTCCTCGTCAACCCCAACACCGGCACGCTCCCCGTGTTCCGCACCCGCCGCGACGCGGAGATCACCCTCGGCATCTACCGGCGCGTCCCCGTTCTCAAGCGAGAGCCGGACGCGGCGGGGAAGGGCGCCACGGACCCATGGGGCCTCACCTTCATGACCATGTTCCATATGTCCAACGACTCGCATCTGTTCCGCGGAAAGACGGAGCTTGAGAACGAGGGCTGGACGCTGAAGGGGAACATCTTCACGGACCCGTCCGACGGGCGTCGCTACCTGCCGCTGTACGAGGCGAAGATGCTCCACCACTTCGATCACCGGCTCGGCACCTACGAGGGGCAGACGCAGGCGCAGGCGAACGTGGGGACGCTGCCCCGGGTGACGCCGGAGCAGCACGACGACCCGGAGTTCGCGCCGTTGCCGCGGTACTGGGTGCCGGAGTTCGACGTGGACTCGGGGAAGCGGGACAAGAAGCTTAACCCGATCATGTGGCCGGGGGTGGCATCGCGGCTGCGGGAGCGGGAGTGGTGGCACGGGTGGTTGATGGGGTGGCGGGACATCGCGCGGTCTACGGATACTCGGACAACGATGGCTACCGTGCTGCCGCCTTACGGCGTCGGCCACACCAACCCGCTTATGTTCCCAGCAGATGCGGAGTCCGCGGCTCTGTTGCAGGCGTGCCTGTCGTCGTACGTTTTCGACTACGTGATCCGGCAGAAGATCGCGGGCACGCACCTGACCTACGGTTACATCTACCAATTGCCGGTCCCCGCGTTGTCGGACTTCGCTGAGGCGCCCAACGGAACCCGATGGTTCATCGATCGCGTGGCCGAACTGACATGGACCAGCAGGGACATGGCGAGCTTTGCCAAGGATCTCGGCTACACCGGGCAGCCGTTCCAATGGACCGGCAGTCGTCGTGAGCTGCTGCGCGCCGAGTTGGACGCCGCGCTGTTCCACCTATACGGAGTGAGCCGTGACGATGTGGAATACGTCATGGAAACCTTCCCGGTGATCAAGCGAGAGGACGAGGCCGCCCACGGCACCTACCGCACCCGCGACCTCATCCTCGACGTCTACGACCGCATGGAAGAGGCCCGCGTGACCGGCGGCGCGTACCAGACCGCGCTGTACCCGCCGCCGGGCAAGGGGCCCCGACACGACAGCTGAGCGCGAACTCATGGGCAGGGCCGGTCAGTTGGACCGACCCTGCCCGACATTCGCAACGAACCCGGCCCAGACTTCAGGCACGAACGCGAGCTGGGGGCCGCTGCGCTCCTTCGAGTCCCGTACGTGGATGGCAGCGCGGTCGGCGGCGACCTCGACGCATTCGCCGCCCTCGTCCCCGCTGTACGTGCTCTTGATCCAGTGGAGTTCCACGAGCTGTTCGGTGTTCATAGGTCTCCCAGCATCTTCTCGATCAGGCGCAGGGAATCGCGTGTGGTGAGTGCCTGCCCACGGATGCTGCCATATTTCGCTGCGAGAACCCGTACGTCTTCCGGATCGGTGATCAGACGGCTGAAGTGCTGGACCTCAAGGTAGGCCATGCGCGGCTTGCCCTTGATTTCGAGCAGGGTGAACGGGCCACCCATCCCCGCGTGGTCCTCGCTGACCATCGGCATGATCTGGATCTCAACGTGCCGCAAGTTGCTTACCTGCAACAGGCGTTCCAGTTGCTCGCGCTGGACCGCTCGACCGCCGAAGGCCTGCCTGAGTACGACCTCCTGCACGATGGCACTCACCGTCGGTGGCGGCCACTCGGACAGAAGCTCCTGCCGGGCCAGGCGGGCCGTGACACGTTGCTCGATCGTCTCCTCGTCGAAAAACGGCTGCCTGCTGGTAAAAACGGCGCGTGCATAGTTCTCGGTCTGAAACACGCCCGGCACGGCCTGGTTCGCGAAGTAGCAAAGCTCGACGGCTGTCTTCTCCAGCTCCGCATAATCCCTGAACCACTCCGGATGCCGTACCCGCCGCCGCGTCTTCGCCCGCTCCACGTCCTCCGTCAGTAGCGCCAACAGCCCACCGCACTCCAACAGTTCATCCACCGCCATCAGGAACTCCGGCTGCGGCGTCCGCCGCCCCCGCTCGATCGACGAGATCTGCTCCTCGCTGTACCCGACCCGCCGCCCCAGCTCCCGCTGGTTCATCCCGGCCCGTTCCCGCGCGGCCTTGATCATGCGGCCGATGGCTCGGAACAGGTCCGCGACCTCCTCCGAGCCCGCCGGGTCCTCGGCGCTCGCCCCGCCCTGTGCCGCCATCGCGTACCACCCGCCCGTTCTCGAACCTGCCCGCTCGCCTACCGACCGTCACCGGCGGACGTCGCGGGCGGACGCCCGTACAGTCGCGGCCGTCCACCCGGGCAGCCTGCCCGTACGACCGGACAGTCACGCTCCGCACCGCGTCGACCACTCCCCACTGTAGGGCGCTCATGTCACTCTCGGTGAGATGAACCAAGAATCCGCGACTGCGACCGACCAGCCCCTCGCACAGACCGCCCCCTTGCGCTTCCGCACCCTCTTTCCCGCCACCGGACACGGCGCCCACACCGCCCGCCACGGCGCCGAACAGTGGCTCACGCACCACCTGCCGCCCGTCGGCGACCTCGCCGTCACCGCGGCACTCCTCGTCGCCGAACTCGCCGCGAACGCCGCCCTGCACGGCCGGGTCCGCGGCCGGCAGGCCCGCCTCGATCTCCGCCTCACCCCCGCCGAACTGCTCGTCGAGGTCACCGACGCCGGCGGCGACCGGTTGCCGACCGCCCAACACCCCGACGGCGGCGGCGAGTCGGGCCGCAGTCTGCTGCTCGTCGAGAACCTGTCGGACGACTGGGGAGTACGCCCGCACCACCCCGGCGGCAAGACGGTGTGGGCGGTGTACCGCCGGTGAAACCCTGACCTGCTCCCCCTCAGAACTGGAACCCGAACAGCCCGCCTTCGTCGAAGGTGTCGTTGAGCCGGGGCTCGATCACGTAGGGAGCCGGGTCGAAGCCGCCCAGCCGCGCCCGTTCCAGCTTGTCGGAGTTGAACGTCGCGACGTACTGGAGGCCTTCCTCGGCGGCGACTTCCGCCGCCAGTGTCAGCGCTTCGGTGACCTGACGGTCGTCGACCCCGTCGAAGAGATGGCTGTCGTGGACCAGGAAGTCCGGCCCTCGGCCCTGGCGGTGGGCGATCACCGCGGCTGTGAGGTCGAGGCAGAAGATCACCATCTTGTTGATGCCGACGCTGTCCCGGCTGTCCACGTGTGCCGTGATCTCCAGGCTGTTGGTGCCGGCCCTGATGGTCAAGTAGGCCTCGCGGTCCTGGCCGTAGAGGCGGCGGGCGAACCGGGAGAACAGCCCAGGTGGCCTCCCGGGTCTGCTCACCACGCTCTTCGAGATCGAGTTCCAGCGCCTCCTAAAGTTCGACGCGCTTCGCGGTGATCTTCCGCCGGCTCGCCTCCATGAACTGTGCCGTCTCGTGCTGTTTGCGCAGTGCCTCCAGCGCGGCCTGTTACTGCGCGAGCAGCTGCAGGAGTGCCGTCAGGCCGTCGAGCGCGCCTCCCTCGCGGAGCGTGGCCAGCGTCTCGGTGAGCTGCGCGCCGAGACGAGCGCGTTCACGCTCCGCGAGGCGGACCTCGATCGCG
Organism: Streptomyces sp. NBC_00328; assembly: GCF_036139655.1. Taxonomy (NCBI): domain Bacteria; kingdom Bacillati; phylum Actinomycetota; class Actinomycetes; order Kitasatosporales; family Streptomycetaceae; genus Streptomyces; species Streptomyces sp. NBC_00328. Next base: position 7,188,299 of record NZ_CP108013.1, on the reverse strand, counting down.
CCGATCTCGTCCGCGACATAGCGCCGCCGGTTGCGGACGATGGAGGCATCGAAGCCGCGCACGTCCTCGAAAACCGGGTGGACCCGGCAGGGAAGCGTGATGCCGAGCTCCGGTACACCACGTCCACGTACGCCTCCGTTTCGGTACGCACGATCACTCTTCTCCGGATAGCTGTAAACTCAGTCAACGTACTTACGTGTGATTGAGGGGAAGGGCACGGGCATGCCGCAGATCGCGATCACCAACACCTTCTGGGAGGGCGTGGACCGGCTGGACAAGCCAGCCCGCGCCCGGGTCCACAAGGCGATGGGGAAGTTCCAGCAGATGACCGTCCCGCAACTCCACGCGGACAAGGGGCTGCACCTGGAGTCCGTCGTCAGCTCACGTGACCCACGGATGCGCACGATTCGGGTCGACGACGGGCTGCGCATCGTGCTGCTCGCGCCCGACGACGGCAGCGACCTGTTCGTCCTCGTACACGTCGTCCCCCACGACAAGGCGTACTCGTGGGCCAAGCGGCGCCTCTACACCGTCAACGCGGTGACCCGATGCCTCGAAGTGCGCGACCTCACCGCCATGGAACAGATCACCCCGCTCTTCGCACAGGAGGCCGAGGCCGCGCCCGAGCTCCTCTTCGCCGACTGGTCGGACACCGTGTTGCGGCATCTCGGCGTTGACGAGGTCACGCTGCGCGCCGCCCGCACCATCACCGGCCGGGCACAGCTGGAGGCGTTCGGGTCGCTGATGCCGGAAGACCAGTTCGAGGCGCTGTGGCTGCTCGCCGAGGGCTTCGATGCGGACGACGTCTACCGCGATCTCGTCGCCGCCCGGCAGGGCGCGACCATCGAGGAGACCGCACCGGTGCAAGGCGAGCTGGCGGCCGCCGTCAGTCGTACCCGCAGCCGCATCGCGCTCGTCACCGGACCCGAGGAACTCGCCGACATCCTCGCCAAGCCCTTCGACGCCTGGCGCGTCTTCCTTCATCCCGCTCAGCGCCGTATCGCCTACCGGCCCAGCTATGCGGGCCCTGCCCAGATCACCGGCGGACCCGGCACCGGCAAGACTGTCGTCGCCCTGCACCGCGTCAGACACTTCCTCGGCCGCTCGCCCGACACCCGTGTCCTGCTCACCACGTACACCGGCGCGCTCGCCCGCTCCCTGCGCACAGGGCTCGCCCTCCTCCTCGACCACGACCGAGCGCTTCTGGACCGGGTCACCGTCACCACGGTGGACGCGCTCGCCCATCGCACCGTCAAGGAACTGCGCGGCAACCCCGGCACCGTCCTCGGCGACAAGGAGGAGCGGCGGCGCTGGCAGCGCCTGGCCCGCACCCTCCAGCTGCCGTGGAGCGACGCCTTCCTCGCCCAGGAGTACCGGCACGTACTGCTCGCCCAGGACCTGCGCACCTTCGAGGAGTACGCGATCTCCCGGCGGCGCGGGCGCGGCAGCGCATTGGGCAAGGCGCAGCGCGAGCGCGTCTGGGAGACGACGGTCCGGTTCGAGGACGAACTCGCCCGCGACCGGTCTTGCACCTGGCTCCAGCTGTGCGCCCAGGCCGCCCGGCTCCTGCGCGACAAGCCGGGCGAGGGCCCCCGTTACGACCATGTGGTGGTCGACGAGGCGCAGGACCTGCACCCCGCCCAGTGGCGCCTGCTGCGAGCCCTGGTTCCGGAAGGGCCGGACGACCTGTTCCTGACCGGCGACCCGCACCAGCGGATCTACGACGCCCGGGTCTCCCTGCGCTCCCTCGGCATCTCCGTCGCCGGACGCGGGGCCCGCCTGCGCCTCAACTACCGCTCCACGGAGGAGATCCTGCGGTGGTCGCGGGCGCTCCTCGACGGCGAACCGATGGCCGACCTGACCGGCGACGAGGTGGACTCACTGTCCGGCTACCGATCCCTGCTCCACGGCGAACGGCCCGTGTGCGAAGGGCACCGGACGGAGTCGGCCGAGGCCGACGCTGTCGTGGGGCGCGTGCGCGGCTGGGTGGCGGCCGGAGTCGCGCCCTCGGAGATCGCGGTCTGCGCGCGGTTCCAGACACAGACCGCGCTGCTTGCCGAACGGCTGGCGGCGGCCGGGTTGCCCGTGGTGCGGGTCAAGGATGGGGAGTCCGACGACACGGTCGGCGTACGGGTGTCCAGCCTGCACAGCCTCAAGGGGCTCGAATTCCGCTGCGTGGCCGTAGCCGGAGTGAACGCCTCCGCGTTCCCGTTCCAGGCGGCGGTCACCCCGGCCGAGATCGACCCGCTCCAGCACGCGACGGACCTGACCGCCGAACGGTGCCTGCTCTTCGTGGCGTGCACCAGGGCGAGGGAGGCATTGTGCGTCACGTACAGCGGGCGGCCGAGCACCTTCCTGGACGGGATGAAGTAGAGGTCTGAACACGTTCACCTCCGGACTGTGAACAAAGTCAATGGCCGTAGTAGCCTGACGGCGCGGGAGGGGGCGAGCGTGGCTTGTTCGCGCACCGACAATCGGGGGAAAGTTCCATTCGGTCAAAAATGCCCTGGGAGTACAGATGTCGACGTCGCGTGCCGTGCCGGTCACCTTGGCCGAAATCGCCCGCCTCGCGGGGGTCGGGCGGGCTGCCGTCAGCAACTGGCGGCGCCGGCATCCCACCTTTCCCGAGCGGATCGCCGGCACCGATGTGAACCCGCAGTTCTCCATGACCGACATCGAGGACTGGCTGCGCGCCAACAAGAAACTCAAGAAGGCCACCGAACGGGAGTGGCTCTGGCCCCGCTTCGAAGCACTCGGTGGGCGCGACGAGACGGGGGTTGCCGTCGCTGAAGTGGGACGGACACTTGCCGGACGGAGGGACGAGGGCGATGTGCACCTCCCGGACGGTGCACGGGAGTTGATCACACGGGCCGTGGAACTCGGGCAGCGCGAGGGGGGTGCGGAAACGTTCGCCTTCCTGCTGGGGCGTTGGCTCGACGTGCATGTGCGACAGATCGCCACGACACCGGAGCCGCTGGCCGCGTTGATGGCGGAACTCGCCATGGGGGTGGCCGGCGAGGGCTTCGGCGGCGTCACGGTCATGGATCCGGCCTGCGGCACCGGGCACCTGCTCACTGCTGGGGCCGAGGTGGCGAAGGCGGTCGGGGCGGTCACCCTGCTCGGCGGTGACCGTGACCCGGTGCTCGCTGCGCTGGCGGACGCCAGACTGCGCCTGGCCGAGGGGGGAGGTGAGCAGGGACTCATCGACGTACGAGCGGGGGACTCGCTACGGGACGATCCGTTCGCCGATGATCCCGCCGACATCGTCCTGTGCAACCCGCCCTTCAACGAGCGTGACTGGGGGTACGAGGAGCTGGCCACCGACGTCCGGTGGAGTCATGGTCTGCCCCCGCGTACCGAGCCCGAACTCGCCTGGGTGCAGCACTGCCTGTCCGGGCTGCGTCCCGGTGGGGCCGCCGTGCTGCTGCTGCCGCCCGCCGTCGCCGCCAGGAAGGCGGGGCGGCGGATCCGAGGTTCGCTGCTGCGCACCGGGCAACTACGGGCCGTCGTTGCCCTGCCACCGGGCTGTGCGGCTCCGCACAGCGTGTCCTTGCACCTGTGGGTGCTGCGGGCGCCCATGCCGGGAGAGGAGACACGGATGGGCGGTCGGCTGCTGGTGGCCGATGCCGCGTCACGTTTCCCCAAGAGAGAGAAGGAGGCCGCCCCACCGGACTGGGCCGCGATCGGGGCCTTCGTACGCGAGGCCTTCGCGACGGCCGACGCCGCGCAGGCCCCCGCCTACGTACGGCAGGTACCCGTCATCGAACTCCTCGACGACGAGGTCGACCTCACCCCGGGGCGCCACATCGCCCCGTCCCCGACGGACACCGCACCCCGACTGGCCGAATCCTGGCGGGAGTTCACCTCCCTCGCCGCTGACGTGAACCGATCGGCCGGGCTCCTCGCCGCCCTCGAACTCACCGCCGCCGAGGCGGACACACCGACCGCGACCACGGTTGCCGAACTCGCGCGCGCCGGAGCACTCACCCTGCGCGGCGGCCAGCAACCACCGGAGGAGGAAATCCGCACCGGCCCGCCGTCCGACGGTGACATCCCCCTCCTCACCGTCCCCGACCTACTGGTGGGCGGCGAACCCAGGGGCCGCCTCGCCTCGGACGGCAAAGCGGCAGCCGAGGCGGTGGTGGCCCAACCCGGGGACATCGTGGTGGTGGGCGTTACCCGCGCCTTCTCCGCCTGGGTCCACGAAGGCCCGCCGACCGCCCTCGGCCCACAACTCCACTCCGTACGCGTACAGCCCGGACAGCTCGACCCGTGGTTCCTCGCCGGTTCACTGCGCGCCCCCGCCAACGCCCGCCAGGCCGGCACCCACACGACGAGCTCCTCCCGCATCGACGTCCGCCGCCTCCAGGTCCGCCAAGTACCCCTTGGCGAACAACGCCGCTACGGTGAGGCGTTCCGCGAACTCGCCTCCTTCGAAAGGGAGTTGCGTCGCGCAGCCGACATCGGAGCGGACCTCGTCCGCGACCTCGGCAACGAGCTGGCGGCGGGCCGCCTGGTGGGCGGCGTGTAGAACGGCGGACTCCGGCACTTTGTCAGCCCACACCAAAAGGCCCTCCCCTATCGGACCGTAGACGTCGCACGGTCCGGTCTGTGCGGTGCCCAAGCGCTCCGCTGGACATGCGTTTTCTCTGCCGCGGGACGGTTGAGTGCTGGTCACCAGCTCACCCCGCCCTTTGCGGGGCGCTGTTCCGCACCCGACTCCCCCGAGGCCGCTTGGAGCAGCTTCACCGTCGAGCTGCGGGCATCACGTGTCCCGGCCTGTTCGCCGTCCACCCGGCCTGTTCGCCGTCCATCCGGCCTGTCCCGCGCAGCACCGGGCTGTGATCCGTCACCGGCCGCTCACCGTGGACAGCCACGCAGGTATCGCCTCGTGGTCAGGGCTCCGGGTGTCCCGGGTCGGCGAGGCGGGCCGTGAGCTGGGCAGCGACCTCGACGCGTACGGCCTCGACGTGGACCGCGAGTTCGGGCGACAGGCCCGCGGCGGTGCGGCCTGCCGCGTCGACGGCAATGATGGCCGCGTCCAGTTCACCGAAGGCGAGGTGGCATTCGGCGAGGTGGAGGCGGGTCACCGCGCGTTCGGCACGTTCGACCGGGCCGTCGCCGTGGATGAGGGTGTCGACGATGGTGCGGTAGAGGCCCGCCGCCGAGCCGTGGTCGCCGGTGAGACGGAGTCCGTCCGCAGCCGCCTGCCAGACACGGCGGACCACGGGACGGCGTGCTCCCCAGTCCTGGCGGACCCGATCCGTCAGGCCGCACAGACGGGCGGCGGCGTCTCCCGGTTCACCGGAGGCGACCTCCGACTCGGCCCGCGCGCAGAGATCCTCGACCTCGTGCTGGTCCAGCCACTCCCCCTCGGCCGGTCCGGGCGCGGCAGGCGGGGGGACGGAGCGACGCGGGCGCTGAGCCCGGTCCGGCAACAGGCGCAAGGCGGCAGTGGGGTCGGGATGGGTGCGCGGTCGGGGCTCGGGGTCACCGGCGCGGGGCGCGAACGGGCCGAGGACGGCCAGGACCTCGGCGACGGACGGGCGGTGCTCGGGTTTCTTGGCGAGCATCCGTACCACCAGGTCATCGATCGGGCCGGGGATGCCCGCGGCGTACACACTCGGTGGCAGCGGCTCCTCGTTGAGGTGTTTATCGGCCAGACCGGCGTTCTCGCCGAGCAGGAACGGGGGCCGCCCGGTGAGGAGTTCGTAGAAGATGCATCCGAAACAGTAGACGTCGGTGCGTGCTGTGGGTTCCCGTTCCAGGAGCTGCTCGGGCGCCAGATAGCCGCGGGTACCCAGTGTCGAACCGTGCGCCGTGTACCGGGTGGCGTCGGAGCACAGCGGCTTGGCAATGCCGAAGTCGATCAGGACGACCGCACCCTCGTCGTCGATCATGAGGTTCGCCGGCTTGAGGTCCCTGTGCACGACCGGGAGAGTGTGCGCACAGGCCAGCGCCCCGGCCGCCTGCACCGCGACGGCGACCGCGGTGACCAGGGGCAGCGGGCTGTGCTCGTCGAGGAAGGTCCGCAGACTCACGCCGTTCACCAGCCGCATGGCGATGTACGGCACGGCTTGGTGCGTCCCACTCCCGTACAGCTCGGTGATACCCGGGTGGTCGAGCCTGCCGAGAAGGCCAGCCTCGCGCCGGAACCGGGCGTTCCTGACGGTGAGTTCGGCCTCGCGCTCGTACGGGTCGAGGCGGTACAGGGCCTCGGAGTCGAGACGCAGGAACTTCACCGCCACCTCCCGACCGCCGGGAGCACCCTGGCCGCCGGGTCCGGACGCCTCCAGGGTCCCGGAGACCTCACGGGCTCGCCAGACCTGGGCCATACCACCCTTGCCGAGCGGCTCCACCAACTCGTAGCGCCCGTCGATCAGATCGCCCTCGCCGGGCCTGTACGTGTCCGCGTCCACCGCCGTGCCCCTTCGCACTCCTGCGTCATCCGGCACACCAGGGTAGCTCTTCCGTGAAGGAGTCAACGAACAAGCAATCCATGGACTCAGTTCACAAATCTATGTCATGCTCGGGCAGTGCCTGGATCTCCTCGGAGTTCCGTCGGTTCCGGGTCCCTCCTGCCCATGCAGCCCTCCACGGGGGTCACCATGCAGAATCCACCCGGCGTCGTCGGCCACGACTGGCTGATCAAGGCGAGCCCCCGATCGGCCCGACCTGACGATGCCGCCTGTCCCACCCACCGGCGCGTAGCGATGCGACCCCTGCTCGTCGCCGAACCAGCCGTGCCGTTCCGGCCCTCGCCGCGCGAGGAGTTCGGGTTCGGCCCGCTCTTCACCGCCCTCGACCTCGTGGAACACGACGGCTGGCCGGTCGAGCGGGTGCGCGAGGAACTCCGCAACACCCGTGGCCCGTTCCGGGGGCAGGGCGCGCCGGTCCACCCCGCCCACCTGGCCTGGACCGCCCACGCCCTGGACCGCTACCTGACCGCCCGCGCCACCGAACAAAATGCCGCCGCCTCGGCCGGACTGCCGCCGACCAAGCCGGTGAAGCAGCCGTGGACGTGGCGCACCCGCCGCACGGACGTCCCCGACGCGCGCGGCGTTCGACAGTACGAGCACACCCTCTGGGGCCGGATGTACGCCTCCGTCGACGGAACGGTGCGCGACCTTTGGCTGCCCTCCCTGGGCCGGGCCAAGACCGTCCGCCCCGAAGCCGAACTCGCCGCCGTGGCCCAGGTGATGGCGTACGGCGCACCCACACCACGGCGCCGGGCGCGCGACCTGCCGCCGACCGCTGCTACCGACGACACCCGACTGCCCGGACTGGTCCGCGTCTTCGACATCGGATGCGCCGACGGCTCCGTGGAGCCCCTGCTCGCCGCAGAACCCGCCGAGGCTCGGCAGCGGTTCACCGACCACGCCGTGCCCGCCTTCCTCTCCGCCGCCGCCGGAACCAGCACGCAGCCCGGGGAAAGCTGCGTCGACTGCAAGGCCATCGCCAGCTGCACGGACCTGAAGCGCACCCCGCAGCTGTGGGGCGGGCGCCACCCGGCCCTCGTACGCAAACGCCGCTCCATCTCCGTCTGGGACCTGCGACTGCACGCCAAATGCCCCGCCCAGTACCACTTGGTGCGACACCTGCACCTCAATGACCTGTCCGCCGAGAACCAGGGAGCCCGGCGCGGCCGGGCCGTGGACGCCTGGCTCGACGCCCGGCACGGCGAACGCCCGGCGCGCGGCTGCCGGGACCGCGAGACTCCCGACCCGGCCGCGATGCACTCCCGGAGCGGACTCGACGACGTGTCCGCACGTGAGGCCGCCGCCATGCTGTCCGAGCACCGGCTGCTGTGCCCGCTCAACGGGCTCGACACCGGCGAGCAGGTACTTGTACAGCATCGGGTGACGGCGTACGTGCCCGAGCTCGACGTCGTCGTCCTCGCCGTACCCGACCTGGTGTACACCCATCGCGGCCGGTGGATCTGGCGGGAGACCAAGACGTCGGCCCGCCCGCTGTGGGAACGCGAGTCGCTTCTCCGGACCTTTCCCCAACTCGCCCTCGGTGTCCTGCTGTTCCATGCGGGCGCGCTCGGCACCGATCCGCGTCGCTCCTGGGTCGAACTGGAGCACCTGCGCGAAGGCCACGGCGAGAGCCGCCTCGAACGCGTCGACCCCGGCCGGGCCGAGAACGTGGACGAAGCCCGAGCCGTCATCGCCGAACTCGCCCAACCGCTCCTGGACGACACCACGTACGAACCGAGGACCGGCCGCCACTGCCACGGTTGCCAGGCGCGCACCTGGTGCCGGCCCGGTACCGCTTATGTCACCGACCATCCCCGTACGGAAAGCCCGGCCGCGCAGCTCGCGCCGCGAGGAGAGAACCCTGCCCATGACTGACCAGCGGCTCGTACCAGACTGGCTGTCCAACCCCGACGTCATGCTCCTGCGCGACGTCGCCACAGCCGTCCTGCACCTGGCGGCCGTCGACCACCTCGACTCCTTCGCCCTGCCCTACCCGCCCGCCGCACAGCGAGCCCTGGACGCGCTGGTGCTCCAGTGTCTGCGCAACGGGGCCAAGCCCCCGGCGGGGATACCCGAGATGATGCGATGGGCACGCGCCCGGCCGCTGGGCAGCTGGCCACTCGACGGGCTGCCCGACAGTCTGTTCGACACAACGGACCGGCTCATCGACAAGGACTCAGGGGAGCCCGCGCAGCTCTGCCACGAACTCGCCGTACGGGGATACGGCGACAGCACCGGCCGGCAGTACGACCAGCTGGTGATCGACGAGGCTTTCAGGGCCTGCCGTGCCCTGTCGTCGCCCGAGTCGTACACGGCTTTCCGCCGGCTTCTCGTCACCCGGCCTGTCCTCACCGAGGAGGAGTGGGCCGAGGTCAGCACCGATCTCTACCTCGACCCGGTCCGCCATGTGATCAAGGAGATCTACGCCCCGGTTCCGCCGCACTTTCGCCGAGCCGGCGCGTACCTGTGCTGCCACCGCTGTCTGACCCTGCTGCACCCGGTGTCCGACACGGAGTGGTGGTGCGAGCGAGACCAGTGCCGGCATCAGGGGCCCGCACCGCACGGGCGGGAACTCGTCGTTGCGGTGTCCGGGGAGCTGCGTCAACTACGGAAACCGCTAAGGCAGTTCGTCACCGGACCAGGGCGCGCCGAGGTCTCGCTGGACAGGGAGCTGCGCGCCCTCGGGCTCACCGTCGAGATGTGGCCCGGCTTCGACGCGTACGACCTGCGGATCACCTTCCCCGACGGGCATGTGTGGGCCGTGGACGTCAAGGACTGGGCGCATCCTGCCTTCCTCGGGCGCGCCGCGACCGTGGTCCGCGCCGAGCCGCCGTACGACGAGGCCTGCTGGGTGGTGCCGGGCTTCCGGGTACGGGCCCGCAGGGACTACCTCGACGTGTACGCCAAGGAGCGCGGCGCGGGGGCGGGCGGGCTGCGGCTGCTCACGGACGACCAGCTGATGCGGGCCGCCCGGCTACGGCTGTCCGGCGAGCGCGGGCCGTCGGCATCCATCAGGCCCCTTTTCGTCGCGCACACCACGTCCGCCTCAGCCGACGACCAGGCGGCGCCGAGCGACGGCGCCCGGAAGAACGGAGCGGATCATGCGTGATCGCAGCAGCTGGTACAAGCCGGTCGTCGCCGCCCTCGGCCCCTGGCCCGAGGAGCATGCCCGGACCCGGCCCGCCCTCCTCTGCCAGGTGGAACTCGCCCTGCGACTGCTGGAGACGGTGGCTCCTGGCCACGCCGCCGACGGGGCGTGGACGCTCCTCGGCGGCTATGGACTGCGCTTCGCGCGAGCCGCGAAACTCTCCATCGGTGCCGCCGAGGAGACCGCGCTGAGCACGGCCCGACACCTGCTGTGGCCGATGCGGCGCGGGCGGATGTGGCGGCAGAGCCTGGACGCCTACCTGGAGCTGCCCGAACGGCTGCGCGCATACCGCGTCACAGCGGACGGGGAACCCGCCCACCGGGTCCCCCTCAAGGTGGCGGCCAACCGGTTGGCCGTCTACGACGACGCCCTCGCGAATCTTCCCGGCTTCGCCACGAAGGAACTGCCCCAGGCAGACGCCGGTGAACACCGCTTCATGGACCGCCGCCACCGGCGCACCTCCGTCACCGTCCCTGCCGACCTTGTACAAGACCCCTTCCCCGGCCACCCTCTTGGCGCCGAGCGTCCGGCCACCGCAGGCCCTCTTGACGTCCCGCTCGACGAACTCGCCGACGTGGCACGGTGGATGGATGCCGCGGAACGGCGCCTCGGGCTGAAGGCGGGGAACTGGGCGGAGCGCCTCGACCACCTCGACCTCGACACCCGCACCCCGGACGGGACGGCCTTCGAAGAGGCGGACGCGCTGCCGCTCGCCGGGCTCACCCACCTCGTCGGCATGGTCGGCGCCGGCAAGTCGACCCTGATGACCCTGCTCGCCGTCTGGGCGCACCAGAACAACCTGCGCATCACGCTCGTCGTCGGTGACGTGGCCGAACAGCTCACCCTGACCGAACTGTTCCGTACGCTCGGCCTGAAGGCCGCTGTCGTCCAGGGCGGTACCACCCGGCCCCAGCACGCCCAGCGGCTGCACCGCAGGCTCGCCTCGCGCGGCGAGCACTCCCTGCTCTCCCACACGGGCTCCGTCTTCACCCACCTCAGCACCGCCTGTCCGCTGGACGCCCTGCGCGCCCTCGACACGTCCGAGCCGCTGCGCTACACCGACGCGCCGTGCGGTGCCCTCCACCCTGTGCGCGGCAAGGGCACCGCCGAGCATCCGGTCGGCGAGAACGCCGTACGCGCGCTTGAACGTGCCCGGGGAGCCGACAGGCACGAGGTCCCGGCCGACGACACCGACGAGGACGACCTGGTCACCCCACACGCCTGCCCGCTGTGGAGCGCCTGCCCCCGGCACTCCTCCTCCCGCGACCTCGTGGACGCACTGATCTGGGTGGCCAACCCCGCCAGCCTCGTCCAAACGGGCGTACCGCGCCAGCTCAACGAGGAACGTCTGCGCTACCTCGAACTGGCCTGCCTGCGCAGCGACATCGTGATCGTCGACGAGGCCGACCGCGTACAGATGCAGCTCGACCAGATATTCGCACCATCGGCCACGCTCGCGAAGAACACCGGCGTCTCCGACTCCTGGCTGGACCAGCTGCAGACGCACGAGATCGCCGAACTCGCCCGGCAGGGACGGATCCAGCTCTCCAACCAGGACGTGGAACGATGGTCCGCCGCCCTGGACGTCGTCGGATCCACCGCCGACCGGCTGTACGCCATGCTCATCGACGACGAAGGACTGCGGAAGTGGGCGCAGATCGACTACTTCAGTGCGTGGACACTCCAGGAGAAACTTCTGCATGCCTGGTACCCGCCCACACACGGCCAAGCCGACCGTTCGGACGCGGCCGACGTCGAGGACGAGAGCGCGCTGTACGAGGACGAGGACGGGCTCGACGACGACAGCAACGCCGCTGCCCCGGAAGCCCCCTGGGCGCAGCGCCGCACCGAGATCACCGGATTCTTCGACACGTTCCGCGACGATCCGCTCGGCGGTCGCGGCCCCTACGGAAACCCGGCCGACGCACTGACCACCCTGGCTCTGGACGTCCTGCACACCCTCGACGAGAAGCAGACACGACGCCGGGTCCGCACGCTCCTCGACGCGTTCCTTGACAAATCGCCGGGGCCGGATCAGCGTCCTGCGCCCGTCGTCAAGCACGGCAGAGAACTCGCACCCGGAGACATCCCCCTCACCGAGGAGTGGCGTGAACTTCACGCACGTCGCCTGGAGTTCACCCTCGTTCTCGCCGCCCTGCACCAGCGCCTGGACCGAGTGACGTTCCTGTGGCCCCAGGTCGAGGCAGCGCTACGGCTCGACTCGGCGAGCCATGAACTGACGCGCCGCCCGCCGCTTGACTACGCACCACTGCTGCCCGAATCCCCCATGGGCAACGTGCTCGGCTTCCAGTTCCTGGTGGACGAACGGGCCGCCGCACGTAACAAGGACGGCCAGCGCACCGGCACCCTGCGATTCTTCCGCTGCGCCGGTGTCGGCCGCGAACTGCTCCTCAACCTGCCCCAGCTCGGCGCCGACCCCGGCCGCGGACGGTCGGGACCGCACGTGCTGCTGATGTCAGGGACCAGCTGGGCCGGCACCTCCACCCGGGCCCACGTCCTGGCTCCTGTGCGTGCGGTGCTCAAACCGCAGCCCAAGGCGCTGGACGCCATTCGCCGGACCGTCTTCCGCACCGAGTTCCTGTACGACGCCGCCGGACAGCCGATCCGGCTCTCCGGGCAGGACCCCGACCGGCGCGAGGACGTCCTGCGCCTGATGATCGACCGGCTCGCCCGGCCCCGGGGCGACGGCAACTCCTCCCCGCTGCAGAGCGAACTCGCCCGGATCACCGACCAGCGCCGCAAGCGCGCCCTGCTCCTGGTGGGCAGCTACAAGGAGGCCAGAGCAGCTGCCTCCGCCCTGGACGAGATCCCGCGCTGGCGCGGCCGGGTACGTGTCCTGGCCGCCGACGACGCCGAGTTGGAGACCGCCATCGACGGGGTGGCACCGGCAGGCAGCCGGACGCCGAGCACCGGACCGGGCGCGGGCGCGGTCCGGCGCGGAGACCTCGCCTCCTTCGCCGACGACCCGGACGCCGAACTGCTCGTCGCGCCACTCCTCGCCGTCGAGCGAGGGCACAACATCCTCACCATCCCTCAGCGGCCCGGCGAGGAGCGCGTGGCGGCGTTCGGAACGGTGCTCTTCCTGGTCCGTCCGCATCCTCGCTCCGACGATCTGTCGCTGGCCGTGTTCGCCGTCAACGACTGGGCGACCCGATTCGTACGCGGGCAACTCAGGGGCCCCGAGGGGACCTTCGGCGACCTGGTGGCCGAAGCGGGTGGCCTGGACGCAGCCGGCAGTACCTTCCGTACCGCCGCGCGCGGCGTCTGGCGACACCTGCTGTCCCGGCCATACATCTACTCCTCGCTCTCCGACGACGAGAAGAAGTCCTTCGCCTGGGACCAGCTCGTCACCATCTGGCAGGTCATCGGACGTCTCGTGCGAGGCGGCGTACCCGCCCGTGTCGTCTTCGTCGATGCGGCCTTCGCACCTCAACTCGCCTACACACAGGCGCCCTTCAGCGGACAAGGGCTGCGGCCACGTCACAGCAACGACCCGGGACTGCTCGTACGGCTGCGGGACGTCCTCGCCCCGTACTTCGCAGAGACCGGCGCCTCGCCGGCAGGCACGGACCCCGATCCCGCCGACACCGCACTCGTCAAGCTGCTCTACCGCCCGCTGTACGAGGCGCTCTGCGCCATGGGGGCGCCGCCCGCTTCCGACTGACAGGCATCCCCCGCCCTCGTACGACGTCGCAAGGAGAACCGACATGTACAAGAACATCCGCCGATCCGCTTACCACCTGGCCGAGGACAGCGCCCCCTGGACCGAGGACTTCCGCGCGCTCCCCTTCCCCGAGCACTGGCACACGGGACTCCTCGAACTGCACAACCGGGGGCGGGACGAGGAGAAGCGACAGCTGACCCTGCCTACCCGTCGACTCGACGGCGTGCTGCAAACCCTCGCCCCCGACGTGATCATCCGCCCCCGGCCCCGGACCCCTGTCGAGCCGGGACCGCAGGCCGTCGTCGAACCGGATCCGCAGACCGGCGAGGACTTCTGGATGTACGCCCCTGCCACGGCCCCCGACCCCCTCCCAGGCCGTGCGATGCAGCAGCTCCTCGACGCCTGGCTGCGCACGCTGGGCCCCAAGAACGCCGCACTGGACCCCCGGTTCCGTGCGTTGCTCCTCGCGAGCAGCGCCGACCTGAAGCGGAACCTGCCCTCGTGGCAGTCGGTCACCGGCGTCGAACTACTCACCACCGGGACCACCCCGGGCGGCACCGCCGCCCCCGAACCGCGCCAGTTCCAGCTCGCCACCGACGCGCTGGCCCGCCGCATCCTGACCCTCGACGCCTACCCGTTCGAAGGCGGGGAGCTGCGCTTCCGGGCCCTGCCTCGGGGGCCGCGCGACCAGGGCGCCGAGCTCATGTCCCAGCCCCTGTGCCGGACCATCAAGCGCAAGGAGTGGTGGTTCTCCGTCGTCCTGAACATCTCTCTGCACACCACGCCGTTCGACCCCGGTCCTCGACTCCACCTGCACTGGGGCGTTCGTCGCTGGGCCACTCACCCCCAGGGAGCCGCCAAGCGCCTCAAGCTGCCCTACCGGGAGGCCACCACGGTCCATCTCCGGCCCACCATCCCCTGGCTGCCCGGAGCCCCGTCCACCGAACGCTACGCACTGGCCCGGCTGCGCCGCGACCGTGCTGCCGACGCCTTCGTCTGGGCCGAGAACGACACCGCCGGGATCCTGCGCGGGCTCAGCCTCGCCGGCAACTTCCCCAACCCCGAACATCTCCTGACCGAACCGGTCTCCTGGATCGGCGAAGGCCGGGGCGTGCGCGCCGCCGTGGTCCACAGCACCCGTATGGGAAAGCACGGGATCGGCACCGGCTTCATGCCCAACCAGCGTGCGCAGTTGACCGAATGGGCCGAGCAGGCCCTCCCCGAATCGGTGGTCCGGGTACCCGACCTGGCACGCGGACGTGGCAAGGGCATCGGCGCGCCGGAGAACCGACGGCCCAAGCCGAGGACCGACGAGGCCAAGAAAACCGAGCTGCTGCGCGAGACCCGGGCCCGGCGCGTGGCACTCGCCGCCCAGTCCTGGAACATCGACCACTCCCCCGAACAGGACGCGCCGCCGGTGGTAGAGGCCCGGTTGCTGTGGCAGTCACCCGAAGTATGCAAAGCAGCAGTGGCGCAGTTCGCACAGGCTCTGGGACTTGACGGCGACGGCGGCGCATCCACCTCCCCCCTCACGGACCGGGACTTCGACCAGGCGCTGCCCGGAGCCCCCGTCGTCCTCGAATGGCGGACCCCGGAACTCACTCTCCGGCTGCGCTGCATGCCCCTCGTCGAAGGGCTCGGCGACCGGCTCGTCCCCGACCCTTCGGCCAAGGGCAAGGGCACAGCCCTCGCGACGGCCGTCTCCGGCCGCCGCCGCGCCTTGTGCACCTGGCTCCGCGCGGACGGCGCCAGCCCCTCCCGTCCGGGCCTCGCACTGGTGGAGGTCGCCCACCGCAGCACCTTCCGCCCCGTGACGACGGACCCCAAGTTCGCCGTCCGCCTCGGCTGCGCCGACGCCGGGCTGCTCACCCAGTTCATCGTCACCCCGTCCACCGACCGGCTGATCGACAACGCCGACAGCCTCGACCACCGCACCCACAGCGCCTGGCTCGATGGACTGCGCCAGCTCGGCGTCCGCGTCCTACCCCAACACACACTCGGAGACGACCTCCCCGACGCGCTCCAGTACGCGGCCGTGTGGATGGTCAAGCGCCGTAAGGACGGCCCGACCCGACTCCCCAAGCACCTGCCCGTGGCTGTCCTTGTCACCCCGCTGCCGGGCGTGGAAGGCCTCGCGGCCGTGCGCGGCTGGGACGACAGCACGGGGCAGTGGGTACCGTACCCGCGGTTCCTCCTCCGGCTGGTGAAGCAGGCCGAGATCGACCCCGAGTCGTTCACGGAACCAGAGCCCCCCAGCGGCGGCTCACTCCCCGACGCCCCACGGGTCACCGGCAAACAGTGGCGCACCAATCTCGCCCAGCAGCGCAAGGAGACCGCGGCCTTTCTCCAGCGCGTCCTGCACTCCTTGCGCGGACAGCCCACCGTTCTGATCACTCACGCTCAGAACAGCAGGCTGCACTGGCCCTGGCTCCAGGACGGCCGCATCGAACCTGACCTCATCAAGACTGGTCACGCCCCAGCAGGACGGCTTGATGACGAACTCCGCCTGGTCCGTGTCCGAGGCTGCGGCGGACGTGAGACCGCCCAGTGGTGGGGACTCGCTGAAGCCGGCAAGCCGCACGGACAGCCGGCCGGTTTCTGGACACAGGCCCCGCGCCACCAGGATGGAATGCCTGCCCGTCAAAGGGTCTTCTACAGCTCCACCGAACGCCCCGGAACCCACGCGGTCTCACCCGCCCTCGATCGCCTCGCCACCAGGGTCAATGCTGCGGGCAACCTCACCTCCCAGTCGGGCACCAACGCCTGGAACCCGACCCTGGTGGAGATCGCGGTACTGGGCTGCCACGACGCCCCTGCCTCCCCCGTACCGGGAGGGCCCGATGACGCCGAAGCATTGGCCCTTGCCGTGCACCAACTGCGTCAGGCACCGGACTACGCCGCAGCACTGTCCCTCCCGCTCCCCCTCCATTTGGCGGGACTAGCCCAGGCGTACGTTCTTCCGATGCTCTCCGAGTACGACAGCAGTCCCGCCGAAGAGACGTCGGAGTCCGTCGTCGCGGAACAGAACGAGGACGACCTGGACCCTGATCTGGCCGACGCGGCGGGATTGGCCGCAGAACCCGATGCGAACGAAGACGATGGGGCGGAATCGAGTAACGCATCGTGATCCGGTCGATTGTCTGTGGTTCTCCAGACCTTGCGTTCGTCCCGCGAACGGCACCTCACAGCCCGTTCCCCGGAAATCAATGACACGCAAAGCTGTCTGATGGAGCTGCAGAACGCGCCTCACTTGAGCGTCTGCAATCCGAAAATGCTCTGGTGACACCACTAGCCGGAGCAGCGCTGCCACTGCTGAATCCGCAGGTCAGGTAGTTTCCGCAGCTAGCGCCCGACCTTCACTCGTTGTACGCCCGAAAAGAGGTCGCGCGGGCGACGGCCCCAAGAAACCGCAACTCAGCCGGCCTTCTTCACCGGCTCCAGAATCGCCACGCACTCCACGTGATGCGTCATCGGGAAAAGATCGAACGCCCGCAGCGTCCGCACCTTGTATCCCCCGTCGCGGAAGTACGCGATGTCCCGGGCCAGCGCCGCCGGGTCGCAGGCCACGTAGGCGATCTTTCGCGCGCCCAGCGACGTCAGGTGCTCGACCGTCTTCTTGCCGGCGCCCGCGCGGGGCGGGTCCAGGACAATGAGGTCGACCTCGGAGATGCCGGTGCGCGGGAGGATCGCCTCGACCTTGCCCTGTTCGATGCGGACGCGGTCGAAGTTCGCGAGGTTGTGCCGGGCGTCCTCCACCGCGCGCTTGCCGGACTCGATGCCGAGGACCGCGCCCTGGTCGCCGAGGCGGTCGGCGAGGGCGCCGGCGAAGAGGCCCACACCGCAGTAGAGGTCCAGGGCCATGTCGCCCTTGCGCGGCAGCAGGCCCTGCATGACGGCCTTGACCAGGGTGTCGGCGGCCATCGGGTGGACCTGCCAGAAGCCGCCGCTGCCGACCCGGTGGGTGCGGCCGTCGGCGCGCTCGCGCACGAACGCGCGGCCGTGGACGCGGTGGATGCCGCCGTCCTGTTCGGCGACCCGCATCACGGAGACCGGCTTGTCGAGTTCGACGAGGGGCAGGCGGGCGCCGGGCCGGGGCTCCAGGATCACCATGCGGTCCTGGGAGCCCGTCGCGGCGATCGCCTCGACAGCCTCCATGCCGGACCAGTCGCGCTCCTCGATGCCGAGTTCGGTGACACCCGGGGCGGCGATCATGCAGCGCTCGATCGGCTCGACCTCGTGCGAGCGGTGGCGGCGCAGTCCGGCGTTGCCGTCCGGGTCGACGGCGTACTGCACGCGCGTGCGCCACTGCGGCACCTCGCCCGCGGGCAGCTTGTCGCCCTCGGCGGGCATCACCGTGCCGTCCCAGCCGGCCTCCTCGGGCGTGAGGCCCGCGAGGCGCTGCAGCTGCTCGGCGATGACCTCGCCCTTGAGACGGCGCTGCGCTCCGGGCTTGGCGTGCTGCCAGTCGCAGCCACCGCAGCGGCCTGGGCCCGCGTACGGGCAGGGGGCCTCGACGCGGTCCTTGGAGGCGTCGATGATCCGCACGGCGTCGGCGCGCAGGAACCGCGCCCCTTCCTCGCCCTCGGTCACCCGGGCGACGACCCGCTCACCGGGCAGCGCGTGCCGGACGAACAGGACCTGGCCCTCGTCCGTCCGGGCGATGCAGTGCCCGCCGTGCGCCACGGGGCCGATCTCGACCTCGTACTCGTCCCCCACCAGCGAATTCTTCGGTTCTGCCTGCATGGTGGGGTGACTCCAGATGAGAGGGGGGAAACGGTCGGACAACAGCCGTCCAGTCTACGTGCTCACGGCACCGCCCCGCCCCGTCCGCGAGCTCGCGACGCGCTTCCCGCCCCCGTCAGTTCTTCTGGGTGGGCTCCTTGGGCCGCACCTGGGCCGGACCGCGGCGCACCGCGCCCGGAGCGTTCCAGTCCTGCCGCTTGCGGGCGCGCAGCTTCGCGGCCTCGGACGACTCCAGCTGGTAGGGGACGGAGGTCACCATGACGCCCGGGGTGAACAGCAGGCGGCCCTTGAGACGCAGGGCGCTCTGGTTGTGCAGCAGGTGCTCGTACCAGTGGCCGACCACGTACTCGGGGATGATCACGGAGACCGCGTCGCGCGGCGACTCCTTGCGCAGGCCCTTCACGTACTCGATGACGGGACGGGTGATCTCGCGGTAGGGCGAGTCGAGGACCTTCAGCGGTACGTCGATGCCCCGCCGCTCCCACTCGTCGCGCAGGGTCTTGGTCTCGGCCGGGTCCACATTGACGCTGAGGGCTTCGAGGGTGTCGGAGCGCAGCAGCTTGGCGTAGGCGAGGGCGCGCAGCGCCGGGCGGTGGATCTTGGACACGAGGACGACGGAGTGGACGCGGGAGGGACGGACGCTGTCGTCGGACGGTCCCTCGGGGGCGGCCAGCTCCTCCGCGACGCGGTCGTAGTGCTTACGGATCGCGGTCATCGTCGCGTAGAAGATCACCATGCCGAGCAGGGCGACCCAGGCGCCGTGGGTGAACTTGGTGACGAGGACGACGACCAGGACCAGCCCGGTGAAGAAGGCACCGAAGGCGTTGATCGCGCGGGAGCGGATCATGTGGGTGCGCTTGGCCTGGTCGGTCTCACTGGCCAGATGGCGGTTCCAGTGGCGGACCATGCCGGTCTGGCTGAGCGTGAAGGAGACGAAGACGCCGACGATGTAGAGCTGGATCAGGCGCGTCGAGTCGGCCCCGTAGATGATGACGAGCATGCTCGCGGCGCCGGCCAGCAGCACGATGCCGTTCGAGAAGGCCAGGCGGTCGCCGCGGGTGTGGAGCTGGCGCGGCAGGTAGCGGTCCTGGGCGAGGATCGAGCCGAGCAGCGGGAAGCCGTTGTACGCGGTGTTCGCTGCCAGGAACAGGACGAGGGCGGTCGCGGCGGCCAGCAGGATGAACAGGAAGCTGTCCTTGCCGAACACGGCCTCGGCGACCTGGGAGATCACCGGGTTCTGGACGTAGTCGGCACCGACCGCGACACCGTTGTGGATCAGGTCCGTGGCGGGGTTCTCGGCCATGCGCACGTTGGTGGCCATGGCCAGGGCGATGATGCCGCAGAACATGGTGACGGCGAGCAGGCCCATCGCCGCGAGCGTGCTCGCGGCGTTCTTCGACTTCGGCTTGCGGAACGCGGGGACACCGTTGGAGATCGCCTCGACGCCGGTGAGCGCCGCGCAGCCGGACGAGAAGGCGCGCAGCAGCAGGAAGACGAGGGCGAAGCCCGCGAGCCCCTGGTGCTCGGCCTTGATGTGGTACTCGGCGGTCGGCGCCTGCATGGTGTCGCCGAGCACGAGCCCGCGGAAGGCACCCCAGGCGATCATGATGAAGACACCGGCGACGAAGACATACGTCGGAATGGCGAAGAGCTTTCCGGACTCCTTGACTCCGCGCAGGTTCATCAGCGTGAGCAGCACGATGACGGCGACCGCGCAGAAGACCTTGTGCTCCACCACGAACGGCACCGCGGAGCCGAGGTTCTCGATGCCGGAGGCGATGGAGACGGCGACGGTGAGGACGTAGTCGACGAGCAGCGCGCTGGCGACGGTGAGACCGGCCCGCGGACCCAGGTTGGTGGTGGCGACCTCGTAGTCGCCGCCGCCGCTCGGGTAGGCGTGCACGTTCTGGCGGTAGGAGGCGACCACCGTGAACATCAGCACGACGACCGCGAGCGCGATCCACGGGCTGAAGTGGTAGGCCGACACGCCCGCGATGGAGAGGACCAGCAGCACTTCCCCGGGCGCGTACGCCACGGAAGAGAGCGGGTCGGATGCGAAGACGGGGAGGGCAATGCGCTTCGGCAGAAGCGTTTCCCCCAGCCGGTCGCTGCGCAGTGCACGCCCGATGAGGATCCGCTTGGGCACGTCGGTCAGTTTGGACACAACAGGGAATCGTAAAGGTTCGAACTGGCTGTCGCCCACCCGCCATCCCAATTCGCCACATCATCTGCTCTCCGGGTGAAAACGGGGTGGGCTCCGGCTGCGGATTCCGCAGCACCGGAGATCCACGTGTCTATATGACAAAACGCCACTGCCGACCGCCCTGGAGGACCCATGCATCTGACCGCTGAGCTCGTCGGCGCGGCCGTCGCGCTGGCCGGCCTCGGAATCCTCACCCTCGCGAGTGTCCGCAGCATCACACGGCGCTGAACCGCCGCTCACCGCCGCTCACCGCCGCTCACCGGCGTTCACCGCCGTTCCCCGAACGTTCCGCGAAAAAGGCACGGGCGAACCCGCGCAACGGTGCCCCCGGCCGACCGTGCGTGTGTAGCTTGGGCGGCGGTCTGAGACCCTGTTTAGCCTGAGCCGTAACCATTCATGCGGAAGGACGGTCGTGCACATCGTCATCATGGGCTGCGGAAGAGTGGGTTCCGCTCTTGCCCAGAACCTGGAGCAACAGGGGCACACGGTCGCCGTGATCGACCAGGACCCCACCGCCTTCCGGCGGCTGGGCTCCGGGTTCGGCGGCCGTCGTGTCACCGGAGTCGGCTTCGATCAGGACACCCTGCGCGAGGCGGGCATCGAGGAGGCCGGCGCCTTCGCGGCGGTCTCCAGCGGTGACAACTCGAACATCATCGCTGCCCGGGTGGCCCGCGAGATGTTCGGCATCGAGAACGTCGCCGCCCGCATCTACGACCCGCGCCGCGCCGAGGTCTACCAGCGCCTCGGCATTCCGACCGTCGCCACCGTCCGCTGGACGGCCGACCAGATGCTCCGCCGGCTGCTGCCCTCGGGTGCCGAGCCGCTGTGGCGCGACCCCACGGGCGGTGTGCAGCTCGCCGAGGTGCACACCTCCGTCGCGTGGGTGGGCCACAAGATCAGCCGCCTCCAGGACGAGACGGGCGTACGCGTCGCTTTCCTCACCCGGCTGGGCGAGGCGATTCTGCCCAGCTCGCAGACGGTGCTGCAGGAGGGCGACCTGGTGCACGTGATGATGCGCACCGACGAGGTGGACAAGGTCGAGGCGGCGTTCGCCAAGGGCCCTGAGGAAGAGGCGGGGCACTGATGAGAGTCGCCATTGCCGGTGCCGGTGCCGTGGGCCGCTCGATCGCGGGCGAACTGCTGGAGAACGGCCACGAGATCCTGCTGATCGACAAGGCGCCGACCGCCATCTCGGTCGAGCGCGTCCCGCAGGCGGAGTGGCTGCTCGCCGACGCCTGCGAGATCACCTCCCTGGACGAGGCTGCGTTGCAGCGCTGCAACGTGGTCATCGCGGCCACCGGGGACGACAAGGTCAATCTCGTGGTCTCGCTGCTCGCGAAGACCGAGTACGGGGTTCCTCGCGTCGTCGCCCGCGTGAACAACCCCAAGAACGAGTGGCTGTTCAACGAGTCCTGGGGCGTGGACGTCGCCGTCTCCACCCCGCGTCTGATGTCGGCGCTCGTGGAGGAGGCGGTGAGCGTCGGCGACCTCGTACGGCTGCTGCGCTTCAGCCACGGCGACGCCAACCTCGTCGAGCTGACCCTGCCGCCGGAGTCCGCCCTGGCCGGCACGACCGTCGGCGACGTCGCCTGGCCGGAGGACACCTCGCTGGTGACCATCATCCGCGGCACCCGCGTCCTGACCCCCTCCCGGGAGGACTCCCTGGAGGCGGGCGACGAGCTCCTCTTCGTGGCCGCCCAGGCCCGCGAGGAACAGCTCGAGGACCTGCTGTCGGTCCGCCGCGACACCAGCACGACGAAGTAGCCGTTCCCTTCCCTCGGCGGTACGGCGATACGGCCGTCCGTCGGCGGGAATGAGGATTCGCGCCGTGGTACGACGATGGGGGCGCCCGGAGATTCTCCGGGCGCCCCCATCGTCGTACCACGGTCAGTCGCCCGGAGGCGTCCGCACAAGCACCCTGCTCACGCCTCGCGGCGGTGGCGGGCCGGAGCCGGGGCGTCGCCGCGCTCCTTGGCGAGGGCGGCCTTGCGCTCCTTCTCCGCCTGCTCCTCGGCCTCCATCTCCGCGAACACGTCGATGGGCGGCGGCGCCTTGGCCAGGAAGACCCAGGTGAGCCAGACGGCGAGCAGGAACGGCGGGATCTTCAGGGCGATCAGGACCCAGCCGAACTGGGCGGTGTCGGCCCACCAGTAGAGCGGGAAGAGCACCGCGCACTTGGCGAGCAGGATCAGGCCCCAGGCCCAACTGGCCTTCGCGTACGCCTTCTTGCGGCCGGGGTTGCGCTTGCGCCAGGAGAGGTTCTCCTTGAAGACCGGGCCGAGGATCAGGCCGATCAGGGGAACGCCCACGAGGGTGGTCACGATGTAGGCGATGGCGAGACCGAGCGTGTAGAGCATGCCCGGCAGGTAGAAGTCCTTCGCGTTGCCCGTCATCATCGCGAAGACCACGCCGAAGGCGACGCCGAAGACACCGCTGAAGGCGTGCTTCACGGTGTCGCGCCGCACCAGGCGGACCACGACGAGCAGCAGGGACACGGCGAGGGCGGCGATCGCCGCCCAGTGCAGGTCCTTGTTGATCGTGAAGATGGTGACGAAGAGCAGGCCCGGCACCACGGTCTCAACCATGCCGCGCACGCCGCCGAACGCCTCGAAGAGTGCGGCCTCGGTCACCGCCCGTGCATCCTGCTGGGCGTCCTGGGCGTCTTCGGTCGGCTTGTCGAGCGACGTCACCGGCTACTCCCGTCCGAGGGGTCTGAGTTCGTACTTCGGATTGAACAACACCCTACGGCCCCGGCTCATCGCGATACGGCCCGAGGCGATCAGCTTGCGTCCGGGCTCGATGCCGACGATGGAACGGCGGCCGAGCCAGACCACGTCCAGGGCTGCCGAGCCGTCGAACAGCTCGGCCTCCAGAGCCGGGACGCCGGCTCTCGGCCGCAGAGTGACCGTGCGCAAGGTACCAGTAACCGTGACGATCTGCCGGTCGTGGCAGTCACCGATACGGGTACAGCCCGCGGTCGCCGTGTCCTCCCGCAGCTCCTCGGACTCCAGGTCCTGCTGGGACGAGGAGAGCCGGTCCATCATGCGCCGGAAGCGGCCCGCCGGCTTTTCGGAACGAGGAACAGCACTCATACCGAAAGCGTACCGGGGGGTGCTGACAGCTTCGTACCCGCGGCGCCGCTCCCCGAACCGGCCGCGGGATCCGCTCGATCGGGCGACCGCCGCGGCTCGCACGGACGATCCGCGGGGCGTGGTCGCGTCACCGTTCGAACCTGTATCCCATACCCGGCTCGGTGATGAAGTGCTTCGGGTGCGAGGGGTCCACCTCCAGCTTGCGGCGCAGCTGGGCCATGTAGACCCGCAGATAGTTCGTCTCCGTCCCGTAGGACGGGCCCCAGACCTCCTGGAGCAGCTGTTTCTGGCTGACGAGCCGGCCGGTGTTGCGGACCAGCACGTCCAGCAGATGCCATTCCGTGGGGGTGAGCCGTACGTCCCGCCCGTCGCGGTGCACCTTCTTCGCCGCCAGGTCGACGGTGAACCCCGAGGTCTCCACGATCACGTCGTCCTCACCGCCCCCGGTGGGCTCCGCGCGACGGACGGCGGCGCGCAGCCGGGCGAGCAGTTCGTCCATGCCGAAGGGCTTGGTGACGTAGTCGTCGGCGCCCGCGTCGAGTGCCTCGACCTTCTCGTCCGAGGAGTGCCGGGCGGACAGCACCAGGATCGGCACCCGGGTCCAGCCGCGCAGCCCCTTGATCACCTCGACGCCGTCCATGTCGGGCAGGCCGAGGTCGAGCACGACGACGTCGGGGTGACGCGCGGCGGCGAGCTGGAGCGCGGTGGCTCCGTCTGGGGCCGCGTCGACCTCGTACTTGCGTGCCTTCAGGTTGATGACGAGGGCTCGGGTGATCTGCGGCTCGTCGTCGACCACGAGGACCCGGGTCATGAAGCCTGCCTTTCTGCGACTGCTGATCGGGCGGCCAGGTCGGGCCGACGGTCCACCGCCCGCACCGTGAGCACCATGGTGAGTCCGCCGCCTGGGGTGTCCTCGGCGTTGAGGGTGCCGCCCATCGCCTCGGCGAAGCCTCGGGCGACCGCGAGGCCCAGACCCACTCCGGTGCCGCGCGGGGCGTCTCCGTAGCGCTGGAAGGGCGCGAATATCCGGTCCTTGGCGTCGTCCGGGACACCGGGGCCGCGGTCCACCACGCGGACCTCCACGCGGTCGGCCATGGCGCTCGCGGCGACCAGGACGCGTTCGTCGAGGGGGCTGTACTTGACGGCGTTCTCGACGAGGTTGGCGACGGCACGCTCCAGCAGTCCGGCGTCGACGGCGACCATCGGCAGGCTCTCCGGGATCTCCAGGACCACGCTGTCCTCGGGGACACCGCCGAGTGCCATCGGGACGACCTCGTCCAGGTCGATCTCCCGGATCAGCGGAGCGACCGTGCCGGTCTGGAGCCGGGACATGTCCAGCAGGTTGCCCACCAGGTGGTCGAGGCGGTCGGCGCCGTCCTCGATGCCCGCGAGGAGCTCGGCCCGGTCCTCCTCGGACCAGGCCACGTCGTCGGAGCGCAGGGACGACACCGCCGCCTTGATCCCGGCGAGCGGGGTGCGCAGGTCGTGGCTCACGGCGGCCAGCAGGGCGGTGCGGATGCGGTTCCCCTCGGCCAGCACCTTGGCCTGGTCCGCCTCGTGCTGGAGGCGCTGGCGGTCCAGGACCACCACGGCCTGCGCGGCGAAGGCGGCCAGCACCCGGCGGTCGGAGGCGGGCAGCACCCGTCCGGACAGGGCGAGCGCCATGTGGTCGCCGACCGGCATGTCGACGTCGGCGTCCTCGGGGCGGGTCGCGGGCGCCGGTCCGGTGCTGCCCGCGCACGTCCACGGGTCGACGTCACCGGCGCGCTCCAGCAAGGCGACCGATTCCATCCCGAAGGTCTCCCGGACGCGCTCCAGCAGGGCTTCCAGGCTGGTCTCGCCGCGCAGCACGCTGCCCGCCAGGAAGGAGAGGATCTCCGACTCGGCCCGGAGCCGCGCCGCCTGGTGCGTACGGCGGGCCGCCAGGTCCACCACCGACGCCACGGAGACGGCGACGCCCACGAAGATCACGATGGCGACGATGTTCTTCGGGTCGGCGATGGTCAGCCGGTGCAGGGGCGGTGTGTAGAAGTAGTTCAGGAGCAGCGAGCCGAAGGCTGCCGAGGCGAGGGCCGGGAGCAGTCC
Organism: Streptomyces sp. NBC_00328; assembly: GCF_036139655.1. NCBI lineage: Bacteria > Bacillati > Actinomycetota > Actinomycetes > Kitasatosporales > Streptomycetaceae > Streptomyces > Streptomyces sp. NBC_00328. The sequence goes on along the minus strand of NZ_CP108013.1, from coordinate 7,162,864 downwards.
GCCGAGCAGGGCGGCCGCGACCGTCACCGCCAGGAACAGCAGCATGTCGTTGGCGAGGCCGAGGTCGATGGTGTTCAGCAGCAGGGCCATGACGACGGGGCCGCCGATGCCGATCGCCCAGCCCCAGATGATCCGGGAGCGCCCGAGCCGTGCCCCGCGGGCCAGCGGCAGACCGCGCCCCTTGGCGACCTCTTCGTGGGTGACGATATGGACGTCCAGGTCGGGGCCGGACTCCCGGGCGACCGTGGCGCCGACGCCCGGACCGAAGACGTACTGCCAGGTCTTGCGCCGGGAGGAGCCGAGCACGATCTGGGTGGCGTTGACCCCGCGCGCGAAGTCCAGCAGGGAGGCGGGGATGTCGTCGCCGACCACGTGGTGGAAGGTGCCGCCGAGGTCCTCGACCAGGGTGCGCTGGACGGCAAGCTCCTTCGGCGATGCGGAGGTGAGGCCGTCGCTGCGGGCGATGTAGACGGCCATGACCTCGCCGCCCGCCCCCTTCTCGGCCAGCCGCGCGGCGCGCCGGATCAGCGTCCGGCCCTCCGGACCGCCGGTCAGCCCGACGACGATCCGCTCCCGGGAGCCCCAGATCTTGGAGACCCGGTGTTCGCTGCGGTACTCGGTCAGGTACTCGTCGGCCCGGTCCGCCACCCACAGCAGCGCGAGCTCGCGCAGGGCCGTGAGATTGCCCGGCCGGAAGTAGTTGGACAGGGCCGCGTCGACCTTGTCGGGCTTGTAGATGTTGCCGTGCGCCATCCGGCGGCGCAGCGCGGGCGGCGACATGTCGACCAGCTCGATCTGGTCCGCCCGCCGCACCACCTCGTCCGGCACGGTCTCGCGCTGCCGCACACCCGTTATCGACTCGACGACGTCGCCCAGTGACTCCAGGTGCTGGATGTTGACGGTGGAGACGACATCGACGCCGGCGGCGAGCAGCGCCTCCACGTCCTGCCAGCGCTTGGCGTTGCGGGAGCCGGGTACGTTGGTGTGGGCGAGTTCGTCCACCAGTGCGACGGCCGGGGCGCGGCGGAGCACGGCGTCGACGTCCATCTCGGTGAAGACCCCGCCCCGGTACTCCAGATCCTTGCGCGGAACCTGCTCCAGGCCGTGCAGCATCACTTCGGTGCGGGGCCGGTGATGGTGCTCGACGAACGCCACCACGCAGTCCGTCCCGCGTTCGACGCGGCGATGCGCCTCGGAGAGCATCGCGTAGGTCTTGCCCACGCCCGGCGCCGCACCGAGGTAGATCCGAAGCTTGCCGCGTCCCATGTGCCTATTGTCTTCCTGTCACCGCTGTGTACGCAGCGTCGACCTTACGGCCAGGATTCCCGGCGAACAGGACGATCGTCCCGCCGGGGAACGTCCTTGACGCAACCCTGATGCCCCGCGCGGCCCTGCACGGTTCCACGTGACCGGTCGGGAGCCGGCACCGGTGACGGTGGCCCTGGTGACAGTGATGCCGACGCTGGTGACAGTGATGCCGGTGCCGGTGACAGCGGTGGTGGCGCAGGTGACAGTGGTGGTGCCGTTGACAGCGACGGTGGTGCTGGTGACGGTCCGGCTCATGTTCTCTCCCCGTGATCCCGGTGGACCGGGCGCCGGTGTCCCGGCCGGACGCCCGGTCCCTCATTGCTTCATCGGACGGGACCCCGGATCCGGTTCACGCGGGATTGTCGCCGTGCGTCAGCGTCTCCCACGCGACGAAGAGGTTGTTGCTGCCGGCCGGACGGTTCTGCTGGGTGAGTGCCTGGGTATTGGTCATCGCGATGCCCAGACGGTTGTGCAGGGCGTTGTAGCCGACCTCGGTGACCGGGCCGAGTCCGAGGTTCAGCGAGCCGCCGCACAGCCAGCTCGGCACGGCCGTACCCAGCTGGTACTTCGCCTGGAAGCCGAGCGCCTGGCGCAGCCGCTCGCCGACGTCGGTGCCGTAGAGGTCCTGCCCCTGGATGCGGCTCGTCTCGGCGATGTGGGAGATGGCCGAGATGCCGTAGCCGGTGTGGGTGAGGTCGCGGCAGGTCTCCTGTGTGAGCCCGGTGACGAACGTGGACTGCCCCTGCCAGTAGCTGACGATCTTCGCGGTGGTGTCGAGGTTCTGGCTCGGCACGGTCTTGGGCACGGCGCCGTCGGCCGAGAGGTAGACGTACGCCGCGGTGCGCGTCCGGAACTTCGCCATGGCCTTGTCGTACGACGTCTTGTCATCCAGGAAGACGGAGATGCCGACCGCCGCCTCCATCATCGACAGCTCCCAGTTCCCGTTGGAGTTGGAACCGTTGATGATCTGGGGCAGGTAGACGTCGCGCAGCATGCTCGCGAAGCGGCCGGAGTTCGCCCAGGAGCCGGTGTACGTGTACTTGATGATCTCTGCGGCCTTGGGCCAGGAGGAGCCCGCCCAGCCGGTCTGGAGGGGTGCGTTGCTGTTGGTGTGGGACTTGATCACCGCGGACCAGGCGTCCATCAGCTCGATGGCCTTCTTGGCGTACCGGTCGTCGCGCGTGATGTACCAGGCGAGGGCGTCGGTGTACGCGGCGATCGCGTCCTCGCGCTCGTCCGTGCAGCCGTAGTTGGGGTTGGAGTACGAGCCGCACTCGACGGTCGCGCGGGGCGTGGGGGTGCGCGTGAGCGAGGCGTACTTGCTCGCCGTCATCTGGTCGTAGGCGCCCTTCCAGGGCTGGGCGCCGGCCAGGACCTCGGTGCGGGCGAAGTCCAGCTGTCCCCTGGAGACGGTGACTCCGGGGTGGACGAAGGCGGCGGGTGCCGCGTCGGCCCGGTGCGCGCCGGGCCAGGACAGGAGGGTGCCGACGAGTGCGGCGGTCGCGGCGGCGACGGTGACGAGGAAGGCCGGGCGCCGTCTGCGGCGATGCCGAGTGGGGGTGTCGGACATGCAGAGCCATCCATTCTTGTATGTGAACTACACACGGGATGCTGAACATGAGGTGCTGGCCGGTGACCATAGGTACGGACCAGACTTCCGTCAAGACTTGAGGAAAGAGCCGCTGCTCAGCCGTCGTTCACGTACAGGAATGCGGCGAGGCGTGCGCCCCGGAGGATCCGCGCACGGGAAAGGGCCGCATCCCTGGGGATGCGGCCCTCCTGTTGCCCACTCTTCGTCTGTCCTTGATCCGTCTAGCGGACCTCGGTGATCTCCGGTCCGCGCTGGAGCTGTCCCATGCCGCCGGAGAAGCGGGAGCCGCTCTGGTCCTCCTGCTGGACACCCTCGGGGACCATCTGCGCGTCGTTGGGCAGCTTCAGGACGATCGGGTCGCGCGGGGCCATCGGGCCCTCACCGCGGACGACGACCGTGTCCCGGAAGATCTGCTCCAGCAGACCCGCGGCCTGCGGCTGCACCGCGCCCTGCCCGGAGATCACTCCGCGCAGGAACCAGCGGGGGCCGTCCACGCCGACGAACCGCACGACCTGGAAACCGCCCGTGCCGTCCGGCAGCTGGACCGGTACCTGCGCCCGCAGCTCCCAGCCGAGCGGGCCCTCGACCTCGTCGATGACACCGCCCTGCTGGGTGATCCCGGAGGCGATCTCCTCGCGCACCTCGCCCCAGATGCCCTCGCGCTTGGGAGCGGCGAAGGCCTGGAGCTGCACGGCGCTGTCGTTGACGACGACGGTCGCCGCGACGATCGCGTCACCCGCGACCTCGACCCGCAGCTCCATGCCGTCGACTCCGGGTACCAAAAGACCGCCCAGGTCCACCCGGCCCTCGGCCGGGTCACGGACCTCTTCACTGTCCCAGGGCCCGTCGGGACGCGGCTCGGGTTCGAGCCTCACGCGCTCGCGCTCCCCGTCCTCGTCCGCCTCAGTGTCGACGCCGTCGACGACCTGCTCGGCCTCGCCCGCCGCGTCCTCGGCGGCACTGCCCTTCTTGCGACGTCCGAACACGTCACTGTCCTTCCCGGTCGGATACGACCGACGCGTATCGATTCCCACCCGTCGTGCTGTCCACGGCGGCATGACCGCCCGTGGACCCGAAGCCCCCTGCGGCCCGCGCAGAATCCGGAAGTTCCGCGACCTCCTGGAAGCGAACCTTCTCGACCTGCTGGACGACCAGTTGAGCAATCCGGTCGAAGCGCTCGAACCGCACCGACTCGCGCGGATCGAGATTCACCACGATCACCTTGATCTCCCCACGGTACCCGGCATCAACCGTCCCCGGGGCATTCACGAGGGCGACGCCGCAGCGGGCGGCCAGGCCGGAGCGCGGGTGCACGAAGGCCGCGTACCCCTCGGGCAGAGCGATGGACACCCCCGTCGGCAGCACGGCCCGTTCACCGGGCTCGAGCTCGCGGCTCTCGGTGGTGCGCAGATCGGCTCCCGCGTCACCGGGGTGCGCGTACTCGGGAAGCGGGACGTCGGGATCGACGCGCCTGATCATCACGGCGACTTCTGGACGGGGCTCACTGGCCCCGGGGCTACGGGTCACGGGTTCACCTCGAAGGCACGGGCTCGCCGGATCTGGTCCGGGTCGTTCATCGCCGCGCGGATCTCCTCCGGGCGGCCGTTGTCGATGAAGTGGTCGACCTTCACCTCGACGAAGAGGGCGTCGGCGCGGACGGCGACGGGCCCCTCGGGGCCACCGATCCGTCCGGTGGCGGTGCAGTAGATCTTCCGGCCGGCCACCGCGGTGACCTCGGCCTCCAGGTACAGCACGGTGTCGACGGGTACAGGACGGCGGAAGTCGGTCTCCAGACGTCCTGTCACGGCGATCGTCCGCAGCAGCCAGTTCAGCGAGCCGAGCGTCTCGTCGAGCGCGGTGGCGAGAACACCGCCGTGCGCGAGTCCCGGGGCACCCTGGTGGACGGGGCGCACGGTGAACTCCGCCGTGATCTTGACACCCTCGCCCGCGCGGGCCTCCAGATGGAGTCCGTGGGGCTGTGCTCCACCGCACCCGAAACAGTGTTCGTAGTGTGCTCCGAGGAGCTCTCCGGGGGCGGGCGCGTCGGGGTGCCGCACCGGCGCGACGGCGTCGGCGGGAGGCGTCAGAGCTGCGGAAGTACCACTCACAGCCGCAGACCTTACCCGCGCGTCCACCGAGTCTTCGCACCGTGCCAAGCTTGACGCCATGCAGCTCTCCGCCTCCCCGTACGAAGAACGCCTCACCGCACCCCGCTCGTGGTGGGTGATCAGCTTTCTGGTCGGGCTCGCGCTGGCCCTGGTGTTCCTCCCGTTCGGCACTCTGCCGATGCTCGGAGCCCTCGTCGGCGGCACCGCGGTCGCGGCGGTCGCGGCCAGCGCGTACGGCTCGATCCGCATCCGCGTGGTCGGTGACGCGCTGATCGCCGGCGACGCCAGGATCCCCGTCTCGGCCCTGGGCGGCACGGAGATCATGGACCCGGAGGAAGCGCGCGCCTGGCGCACCTACAAGGCCGACACCCGCGCCTTCATGCTCCTGCGCTCGTACATCCCCACGGCGCTGCGCGTCCAGGTCACGGACCCGGCGGACCCGACGCCGTACCTGTACCTGTCGACGCGGGAGCCGGAGCGTCTGGCCGCCGCCCTGGAGACGGCACGGGAGTCGGCCCGTCCCGCGGAGAGCTGAGTCAGCCGCGGCCGGCGCCGGGTCGGCACGCCGGCGACGGGCGCGCGGCCGCCGAACGCGGCTGAACGGTCGCGGTCGGCGTGCGGGAGGCCTTCAGTCCCCCAGGTCCGTAGGAATCTCTCCGATCCGCACCGGATCCGTCGGCTTCTCCAGCGGTGGCAGTTGCGGGAGCGCGTCCCACGGCACCTGCATCCTGCGCAGGTCCTTGCGGATGTGGCCCGCCACGCGCTTGGTGTCGCGGCGGTTCATCACCGCGCCCACGGCCGCTCCGACCATGAACGGCATCAGGTTGGGCAGGTCCCGGACCGTTCGCTTCATGATCTGCTGGCGCAGCTCGCGTTTCATCTGGCCGCCCAGCGCGGCGTTGATCGTCATGGGCTTGGCCACGTCGATACCGCGCTCGCCCGACCAGGAGTGCAGATAGGCCGTGCTGCGCTGCTTGAGGTTGCCCTGCGGACGCAGGCCGTAGACCTCGTGGAGTTCGGCGATCAGCTTCAGCTCGATCGCGGCGACGGCGGTGATCTCGGCGGCCAGCTCCGTGGGCATGGCGGGCGGCACCGGCAGCATCGCGGCGGCACCGATGCCGGCGCCGACCGTGGACGTCGCGGCGGCGGCGCCCGCGACGAGTTTGTCCGCGAGCTCCTCGGGGCCGAGGCCCGGGAACTGTCTGCGGAGGGTGGCCAGGTCCCGTACCGGAACCCGTGGGGCGATGTCGATGATGCGGTCGGTGACGAACGCGAGGCCCGCCCTGGCCCGGACGCCGCTCCTCGTGACGCCCCTCTTGACGCCGTCCCGGACAGCCTCCACGCGACGCCTCGCGGCAGGCGAGGGAGTGTCCGTGGGGGCCGTCAGGCCGTCTGTGGCGCCCGCTCGGTCGAGCGAGGCTGATCCCTGTTCGGAAGAGCCCCGCTCGTCGTCACGCACGCCTTCAGGGCCCTTGGAGGGCCCTTCGTCCGCCGCCCTGGAGGGGAGGCGGCGCTTCCAAGGTGGGGTCGAGCCGGTCACGGCCGACCCTGCCTCAGTCGCAGTCGCGGCAGATCGGCTGACCGTTCTTCTCGCGGGCCAGCTGGCTGCGGTGGTGCACCAGGAAGCAGCTCATGCAGGTGAACTCGTCCTGCTGCTTGGGCAGCACCCGGACGGCCAGCTCTTCGTTCGAGAGGTCCGCACCGGGCAGCTCCAGGCCTTCCGCGGCCTCGAACTCATCTACGTCGACGGACGAGGTCGACTTGTCGTTCCGGCGAGCCTTCAGTTCTTCAAGGCTGTCCGAGTCGACGTCGTCGTCGGTCTTGCGCGGGGTGTCGTAATCCGTTGCCATTGTCGCTCTCCCCCTCTGGGTGTCTTCGGTGTCTCCAGCGCACGTAACGCGTGAGAGGCCGGACTTGTGCCCGACCCGAGGCGGAGATTTTGCCTCACATCAAGGTCTGTTACTCAATCGACACCCAGCCGGACTCATCAAGAGTGATCGGCTTGGATGGCGATGCGGACCGTACACGGTCCTGGGGTCGCACTTCAAAGGCGCCCCACCGTGTACTTCCCGTGATCAGGACCCCCGAAAACCCGGATTTTCCCGGCTTTCCGGCAGTCCGCATGATCACGGACAGTAGATGGACAGAAAATCGCCTTTGTGATCGATCACACACGGGTCGCTCGGGTGGGTGACCCGAAAATTCCGCGCAAAGCGAACATCGCCGCGTGTCCGCGACATGGTCTCAGATGGGAAGGGTGACGCGCATCACGAGCCCACCCCCTTCTCGGGGCCGGGCGACGATGTGACCCCCGTGCGCACGGGCCACCGACCGGACGATCGACAGGCCAAGGCCCACGCCCTTGTCGCTGCCCGTGCGCTCCGTGCGCAGCCGCCGGAAGGGTTCGAAAAGATTGTCGACCTCGTACGCGGGAACGACCGGTCCCGTGTTCGATACCTCCAGGACCGCCCGGCCGTGCTCCGTGTCGGTCGTGACCTCGACCCAGCCGTCCTGCGGCACGTTGTACCGGACGGCGTTCTGGACGAGGTTCAGGGCGATCCGCTCCAGGAGGACGCCGTTGCCCTGGACGACCACCGGAGCGCGCAGCCCGCGGATCTCCACGCCCTTGGCCTCCGCCTCGGCGTGCACCTGGTCGACGGCCTGCGAGGCGACCTCGGCGAGGTCCACCGGCTTGCGCTCGATGATCTGGTTGTCGCTGCGGGCGAGCAGCAGCAGGCCCTCGACGAGCTGTTCGCTGCGTTCGTTGGTGGCGAGCAGCGTCTTGCCGAGCTGCTGCATCTCCGTCGGCACCCCGGGGCCGGAGAGGTGCACCTCCAGGAGCGTGCGGTTGATCGCGAGAGGTGTGCGCAGTTCGTGGGAGGCGTTCCCGACGAACCGCTGCTGGGCGGTGAAGGCCCGCTGAAGCCGCTCCAGCATGTCGTCGAAGGTGTCCGCGAGCTCCTTCAGCTCGTCGTCCGGGCCGTCCAGCTCGATCCGCCGGGACAGGTCGGAGCCGGCCACCGCGCGCGCGGTGCGGGTGATGTGGCCGAGCGGCGACAGGACGCGGCCCGCCATCGCGTAGCCGAACGCGAAGGCGATGACCGCGAGGCCGAGCAGGGCCAGCAGGGAGCGGCTGAGCAGGTCGTCGAGGGCGTGCTGGCGCTGCCGGTTCACGCAGTCGGCCATCGCGCTGTTGAGCTCGTCCGCCGAGGGTGCCGACGGGAGGTTGCAGGTGCTGCTGCCGACCTGTCCAGAAATGATCTTGAAGGGGAGTTCGCTGCCGACGTTCAGCGCCTGCGCCGCGAGCAGGTAGATGATCGACAGCAGCATGATGCCGGCGATCAGGAACATGCCGCCGTACAGCAGCGTGAGCCGTATGCGGATCGTGGGGCGCAGCCAGGGGAAGGGCGGTTCCGCTCTTCTCGGGTCCCAGGTGGGCTTCGGAGGCGCCGCGGGCGGCGCGGGGGTGGTGGCCACGGTGGATCAGATCCTGTACCCGGAGCCGGGCACGGTGACGATCACGGCGGGCTCGCCGAGCTTGCGCCGCAGCGTCATGACGGTCACGCGCACCACGTTGGTGAACGGGTCCGTGTTCTCGTCCCACGCCTTCTCCAGGAGCTGTTCCGCGGAGACGACGGCGCCCTCGCTGCGCAGCAGTACCTCCAGGACGGCGAACTCCTTGGGAGCGAGCTGGACCTCCTTGCCGTCGCGGAAGACCTCGCGGCGGTTGGGGTCGAGCTTGATCCCGGCACGCTCCAGGACCGGCGGCAGCGGCAGGCTCGTACGACGCCCGAGGGCACGCACGCGTGCGGTCAGCTCGCTGAACGCGAACGGCTTGGGGAGGTAGTCGTCGGCGCCGATCTCCAGGCCCTCGACACGGTCGCTGACGTCGCCGGAGGCGGTCAGCATCAGCACGCGCGTGGGCATGCCGAGTTCGACGATCTTCCGGCAGACGTCGTCGCCGTGCACGAGCGGGAGGTCTCGGTCGAGGACGACGACGTCGTAGTCGTTGACCCCGATGCGCTCCAGCGCGGCCGCGCCGTCGTACACGACGTCGACGGCCATGGCCTCCCGGCGCAGTCCGGTGGCCACCGCATCGGCGAGCAGCTGCTCGTCCTCGACGACGAGTACGCGCACGTCGCTTGTCCTTCCTCTGTCACCGGCGGGCACGTTTCAGCGCACCACGCGGGCGGGTCCGTCACGGATGAGAGCTCCATCCTGCCCGTTTCGGCCATAAACCGGCTGTAAGGCGGGGGAGGCGCCAGGGAGGCGCGTCCCGGGGGCCGGGAATGCGAGATTTTCTCGTCGGGTTGAGGTTTCCGTGGAAGAGAGCGGGGGGAGGACGGATTTACACCCCGCGATCACGCTCTGCATGTGGCAAGCCACATTGTGGTACGTCCAACCGCTTCCGCAGAGCGGGCGTGGGTGTCCGGCACCGTCGCCGCCCAGAGCGGGCAGCGCTGGGCACCCCATTCGGAGACGTGATCGCCCCTTTCCATCGGCACACCCCCGTGCCACCCGACCCACGACCCAGGACGAGGGGGCGCAGCATGGACGCATTCACCACAGGACTTCTGCAGCGCATAAGGACGACCGAGTCCGACCTGACGCGGGCTCGCGAGACAGGCGACGACTTCCTCGCGGAGGTCGAGCAGGCCGAGCTCGACGACCTGCACCGCCTTGCCGCCGAGCACGGTGTGGAGGTCGGCGCCACACGCGTCTGATCAGCACGTACGAGAGCGGGGCCCCGGTATCGATCCAGTACCGGGGCCCCGCTCTCGTTCTCGTCCGCGCGTTGCGCCGTCCCTCGTCGGCGGCCGACGGGCGCTGACGGGCGTGCCGTCAGGGGTGCGTCAGTCGTGCCAGGCCCCGAAGTCCTCCAGGAGCCGCTGGAGGGGCTCGAAGACGCCCGGGGAGGCCGCCACCGCGAGATCGCCCGTGGGGCCCTCTCCGGGGCGTCCACCGGTCACCGCGCCCGCTTCCCTGGCGATGAGGTCCCCCGCCGCCAGATCCCAGGGGTGCAGACCGCGTTCGTAGTAGCCGTCGAGGCGGCCGGCCGCGACGTCGCACAGGTCGACCGCCGCCGAGCCGGAGCGCCGGATGTCGCGCACCAGCGGGATCAGCCGCTGGGCCACGTCGGCCTGATGGGTCTTGACCTCGGTCACGTAGTTGAAGCCCGTCGAGACGAGGGCCTGGTCGAGCGGCGGCGACGGACGGCAGGCCAGCCGGCGTTCGCCGACCCATGCCCCGGAGGCCCGGGCGCCCCGGCCGCGGACCGCGTGGTACGTCTCGCCGCGCATGGGTGCCGCCACGACGCCGACGACGGTCTCGCCGTCCTGCTGGGCCGCGATGGACACCGCCCAGGTCGGCAGTCCGTACAGGTAGTTGACCGTGCCGTCGAGCGGGTCGACGATCCAGCGGACGCCGCTGGTGCCCTCGGTGGCGGAGCCCTCCTCGCCGAGGAAGCCGTCGCGGGGGCGGTGTTCGGCGATCAGCGAGGTGATCAGCTTCTCGGCGGCGATGTCCATCTCGGTGACGACGTCGATCGGGCTGGACTTCGTGGCGGCGACCGTGAGGTCCGCCGGGCGGCCGTCGCGCAGCAGCTCACCCGCGCGGCGGGCGGCCTCGTGCGCGAGCTGGAGGAGTTCGGTGTGCAGCGGGTCGGTCACGTGGCTCCTCATGCGTAAGGGCTGTCGGCGCCCGCGACGGCGGGCTTGGGCGAACGGGCCGGACAGCAGCCCACCGGGCACAGGTCGTGACTCGCGCCCAGCGCGCCCAGGGCACACCGTGCCACCTGCCGGCCGCTCTCGGCCGCGGCACGCTCCAGCACCAGGTCACGGACCGCCGCGGCGAACCGGGGGTCGGAGCCCACCGTGGCCGAACGGCTCACCGGCAGCCCCAACTCCCGCGCCTTCGCCCGCGCCTCCGTGTCCAGGTCGTACAGGACCTCCATGTGGTCCGACACGAAGCCGATCGGCACCATCACCGCCGCCGGGGCTCCTGCCCCGTGCAGTTCCTCCAGGTGGTCGCAGATGTCCGGCTCCAGCCAGGGGATGTGCGGGGCCCCGGAGCGCGACTGGTACACGAGCTTCCACGGCCGGTCGGTCCCGGTCTCCTCGCGCACCGTTTCCGCGATCAGCCGGGCCACGTCCAGGTGCTGCCGGACATAGGCACCGCCGTCGCCGTGTCCATCGGCCGGGCCGGCGGTGTCCGCCGCGGCGACCGGGATCGAATGCGTGGTGAACACCAGGTGCGCGCCCGGCCGGACCTCCTCGGGCAGCTCGGCGAGCGACCTCAGGACGCCCTCGGTCATCGGCTCGACGAACCCGGGATGGTTGAAGTAGTGCCGCAGCTTGTCGACCTTCGGCGGCTCCAGCCCCTCCGCCTCCAGGACGGCCAGGGATCCCGCCAGATCCTCGCGGTACTGCCGGCAGCCCGAGTACGAGGCGTACGCGCTGGTGGCCAGCACCAGGATCCTGCGCCGTCCGTCGGCGGCCATCTCGCGCAGCGTGTCGGTCAGGTAGGGCGCCCAGTTGCGGTTGCCCCAGTAGACCGGCAGATCCAGACCGTGCTCGGCGAAGTCCTTGCGCAGCGCGTCGAGCAGGGCGCGGTTCTGGTCGTTGATGGGGCTGATTCCGTCGAACAGGAAGTAGTGCTGCCCGACCTCCTTGAGGCGTTCCTTGGGGATGCCTCTGCCCCGTGTCACGTTCTCCAGGAACGGGACCACGTCGTCCGGGCCCTCCGGACCGCCGAACGAGAGCAGGAGCAGGGCGTCGTAGGGGGTGGCATCGAGCACTTCTGGCATGGATCCGATCCTGCCACCCGCCACTGACGGACGATAACCGGCGGGGTGACGAGCGGACGACCACGGTGGGGCGCGCGGCGGGAGCGTGCCCGGCCGGACGGGCACCCTGGACCGCGTGTCGGACGGACGGGACGGGCAGCGTCGTCGGGCAGCCACGAGGGGCTGCGTTAGGGTTACCTAACCAGTAAGCTGTATAGGCCGCCTTCACGCCTTACCCAGGTTCGGGCCGCCCGCGTGACGGGGCGGGGCCGAACGAAGCCGACGGAGACCCTCGTGACCAGCCCGTACCGCGCACTGTTCGCCGCCCCCGGCTCCAAGAGCTTCTCGGCCGCGGGCCTGCTCGGCCGGATGCCGATATCCATGATGGGCATCGGCGTCGTCACGATGATCTCCCAGCTGACCGGGCGCTACGGCCTCGCGGGCGCCCTGTCGGCGACCATCGCGCTGGCGGCCGCGGCGATGGGCCCGCAGGTCTCGCGCCTGGTGGACCTGCACGGTCAGCGGCGGGTCCTGCGCCCGGTGACGGTCTTCGCGCTCGCGGCGGCCGGGATGCTGCTGGTCGCCGCGTACTACGGGTGGCCGGACTGGGTCCTGTTCGTGTGCTCGGCCGGCATCGGCTGCGTCCCGAGCGTCGGCGCGATGATCCGGGCCCGCTGGGCGGCGCTCTACGGAGGCACCCCGCAACTGCACACCGCGTACTCCCTGGAGTCCGTGGTGGACGAGATCTGCTTCATCTTCGGACCGATCATCTCCATCGGCCTGTCCACGGTGTGGTTCCCGGAGGCCGGACCGCTGCTCGCCGCCTGTTTCCTGACGGCCGGGGTCTTCTGGCTGACCTCCCAGCGCGCCACCGAGCCCCAGCCGCATCCGCGCGGACAGCACAACGGCGGCTCGGCGCTCCGCTCGGCGGGACTCCAGGTCCTGGTGGCCACCTTCGTGGCGACGGGGGCGATCTTCGGAGCCGTCGACGTGGTCACCGTGGCCTTCGCCGAGGAGCAGGGTCACAAGGCCGCCGCGAGCATCGTCCTGGCCCTCTACGCGGCGGGCTCCTGCCTCGCGGGAGCGGTCTTCGGACTGCTGCACTTCAAGGGGGCGGCGGAAGGCAGGTGGCTGCTGGGCATATGCGCGATGGCCGTGAGTATGATCCCCCTCCTACTGGTCGGAAACTTGCCGTTCCTGGCCGTGGCGCTGTTCGTTGCGGGCCTGTCCATCGCTCCCACGATGATCACGACGATGTCCCTCATCGAGCAGCACGTACCTCGCGCGAAACTGACCGAAGGCATGACCTGGGTGAGTACAGGGCTCGCCGTCGGGGTCGCGCTCGGCTCCTCCGTGGCCGGCTGGGTGATCGACTCCGCCGGCGCGAAGGCCGGGTACGGGGTTCCGGCGGTGTCCGGGGCCGTCGCAGTCGCGGTCGGTTTCCTCGGCTACCGCCGGCTCAGCAGGCCGGTTCTGCAGCGGGGAGGGTCTCATGAGCACCGCAGTGAGCGAGAAGAGCGGCACGTGGCGTAACTGGGCGGGCAACGTCACCGCCCTTCCCGTACGGGAGGTCACCCCTGCCTCGGTGGACGAACTCTCCGCCGCCGTACGGAAGGCGGCCGAGGACGGTCTGACGGTGAAGGCCGTCGGCACCGGGCACTCCTTCACGGCCGCCGCCGCGACCGACGGCGTATTGATCCGCCCTCAACTGTTGACCGGGATCCGCAAGATCGACCGTGCGGCCATGACGGTCACCGTCGAGGCCGGCACCCCGCTCAAGAGGCTCAACATGGCCCTGGCTCGCGAGGGCCTGTCGCTCACGAACATGGGCGACATCATGGAGCAGACGGTCTCAGGGGCGACCAGCACCGGAACCCACGGCACCGGACGGGACTCGGCCTCGATCGCCGCCCAGATCACGGGACTTGAGCTCGTGACGGCCGACGGCTCGCTGCTCACCTGTTCCGAGAGCGAGAACCCGGAGGTCTTCGCGTCGGCCCGCATAGGCATCGGCGCCCTGGGAATCGTCACCGCGATCACGTTCTCCGTGGAGCCCGTCTTCCTGCTCACGGCCCGCGAGGAGCCGATGACCTTCGACAAGGTCACCGCCGACTTCGAGGAACTCTTCACCGAGAACGAGCACTTCGAGTTCTACTGGTTCCCGCACACCGGCAACTGCAACACCAAGCGCAACAACCGCAGCGCGGGCCCCGAGAACCCGGTCGGCCCCGTCCGCGGCTGGATCGAGGACGAGTTCCTCTCCAACGGCGCCTTCCAGGTGGCCAACCTGCTCGGCCGGGCCGTTCCCGCGGCCATCCCGTCGATCGCCGGATTCTCCAGCCGCGTGCTGTCCGCGCGGACCTACACCGACATCCCGTACAAGGTCTTCACCTCTCCGCGCCGCGTGCGGTTCGTGGAGATGGAGTACGCCGTGCCGCGCGAGGCCCTGGTCGAGACGCTGCGCGAGCTGAAGGCGATGGTCGACAGCTCGACCCTGCGGGTGAGCTTCCCCGTGGAGGTGCGGACGGCGCCCGCCGACGACATCACCCTCTCCACGGCCTCCGGACGGGACAGCGCGTACATCGCCGTCCACATGTTCCGGGGCACCCCCTATCAGGCGTACTTCACCGCGGCCGAGCGGATCTTCACCGCGCACGAGGGCCGGCCGCACTGGGGCAAGGTGCACACCCGCGACGCGGAGTACTTCTCCCGGGCCTATCCGCGCTTCGGCGAGTTCACCGCGCTGCGGGACCGTCTCGATCCGGACCGGCGCTTTGCGAATGACTACTTGCGGAGGGTTCTGGGGTCGTAGCGGTCTCGCTGGGTTCGGGAGCCGGGGTGCCGTCCCCGGCTTCCGGCTCCGATGCCGTGCCGTCCCCCGGGGCCGGTGCGGTGGCCGTGCGGTCACCGCCCGTGTCACCCGAGCCGACGGTGGCGCCGGAAGGCACCGGAGCCTCCTGAGAGGCCGCCGGCGAGGACGGCGAGGACCCGGTCGACGGTGCCGTGTCCGGGTTCCGGTTCCCCGAGCCGGCGCTGTTCCCCTTGAAGGCGTCGCCGACCGTCGTACTGGTGCCGTCGCCGCTGAAACTCCGCCCCGAGACCGCTTCGTACGTGGTGATTCCGGCCATCGTGACGCCGAAGACCAGAGCGGTCGCGACCAGCGGCCTCTTCCAGCTCCTGACCCGCGCGCGGTACACGGTGCCTTCGCCGAACTCCCCGGGCGCACCGGGCAGCTGCCGGGGCTTCGGTCCCGGCTGCACCGTCACGTCACGGAACTGTTCGCCGGTGCGCCTGAAGAAGTGCTGGAACAGCGTTCCTCCGCAGGTCGCGACGACGCTGACCAGCCCGGCGCCCAGGATCGTCCCGTAGACGCCGAAGTACGACGCCAGTTTCGCCGCGACCACCGCGGCGACCGCGCTCCCCGCCACCTGGGGGACGCTCAGGTCCAGCCGCCTCTTCCTCGGTTCCCCGTCGGTACCCGGCTGTTCGCCGCCGACTTCCGGCTTCTCACGCATTCCCGGACCTTGCCTGCCTTTCCCGTACTTGATCGACCGACCACACGAGAAAGGGACGTACGGGCGAAACGATAAGTTCCGTTTCTACCGATTGCGTGAACTGTGCCACAGCCCTCGACCGCCGAAAGCGCGTCCGGATCGGCCAACTAGCACCCCCCGCTAGAAGTTGGGCGGCGTGCCGATCCACGCAAGTGGCCCGAATGGAGTACTGTTGCGAGCCCTGGGTCCGGACTCCCGCCAGGGTGTCCGGGGCCTTGCAGGACCGCCGGGAGGGGGCTCGTTGCACAGGGTGATGGAGTTCGTCACTTAGCGTTGCGAATAGGTAACCGTGCCATAACGGCGACCCCGGGCCCGCGCCCGACACGCCGGGCAACTCGGCAAGGTTGTGGCAGGCTGCACCCGGGCAGGCCACACTCGACTAGCGGAAGCAGCGACGCACGTGACGTCGGCAGGCACCACCCGGGAGGTCCCCATGCCCGAACTGCGTGTCGTGGCCGTCTCTAACGACGGCACACGGCTGGTGCTGAAGGCTGCGGACAGTACGGAATACACGCTTCCGATTGACGAGCGGCTGCGCGCCGCCGTACGCGGCGACCGTCCCCGCCTCGGCCAGATCGAGATCGAGGTGGAGAGCCATCTCCGCCCCCGCGACATCCAGGCGCGTATACGCGCCGGTGCCTCCGCGGAGGAAGTCGCCCAGCTCGCCGGCATCCCCGTCGATCGCGTACGCCGTTTCGAGGGACCCGTGCTGGCCGAGCGCGCCTTCATGGCCGAGCGTGCCAGGAAGACTCCCGTCCGCCGCCCCGGCGAGAACGCCGGCCCCCAGCTCGGTGAGGCCGTCCAGGAACGGCTGCTGATCCGGGGCGCCGAGAAGGACACCGTCCAGTGGGACTCCTGGCGCCGCGACGACGGCACCTGGGAAGTCATGCTGGTCTACCGGGTCGCGGGCGAACCGCACGCGGCGAGCTGGACCTACGACCCGCCCCGGCGGCTCGTCCAGGCCGTCGACGACGAGGCGCGCTCGCTGATCGGCGAGTCCGACGACCTCGCCGCGCCCGAGCCGAGCTTCCCGTTCGTGCCGCGGATCGCCCGGCTGCCCCGTGACCGTCCGCTGGACCGTGCCCTGGACCGCCAGACGGAGCGGCCGAGTCTGCCCCCGGCGTCCCCGGACTCCTCCGAAGAGGCGGAAGACCGGGACTCGCTGACCAGCCTTCTGGAGGCGGTGCCCAGCTTCCGGGGCGACATGGTGGTGCCCGAGCGGCCGGCCCCCGCCGAGCGCCCCACGGCCGAGGAGCCCGTCCCCGAGCCCGAGGAGGAGGAGCCCCCGGCTCCCGCCGCCTCGGCGGGTGCCGGTTCCGCGTACGCGGACGTGCTCATGCCCCGCTCGGTCGGCAGCCACCGCGACCGGCTGGTCGGCGCGACCGACCGCCAGGCCGAGGCCGACGGCGTCCGTCCGGGCCGCAGAGCGGCGGTCCCGAGCTGGGACGAGATCGTCTTCGGCACACGCCGCAAGAAGCAGGATTAGCCGGAAGAAGCAGGATTTGCCAGTTCCATGACGACGGGGCCCGCACCGGATCGGTGCGGGCCCCGTCGTCATGCGCGTGTTCCCGTGGGCGTCCCCGCAGCGTTCCTACGGGTGGCCCTCCCCCGGCGTCCCCGCGCTCGCCACCGCGGGTGTCACGCGGGTGTCACTGCGGGTCGGGGCCCACCGCGACGGGGCGGCCCGCGTCCTGGGACCACTCCGACCACGAACCCACGTACAGCGCCGCGGGAATGCCGGCCACGGCGAGGGCCAGCACCTCATGGGCGCCCGAGACGCCGGAGCCGCAGTAGACGCCGACCTCGGACGCCGGTGTCACCCCGAGCGACTTGAAACGGTCGGCGAGTTCGTCCGCCGGCAGGAACTGTCCGTCCTCCGTGACGTTCTCGTTGGTTGGCGCGGACACGGCACCCGGGATGTGACCGCCGACCGGATCGATCGGCTCGACCTCGCCCCGGTACCGCTCCCCCGCGCGGGCGTCCAGCAGCAGCCCGGTGCGGGCGAGCGCGGCCGCCCCGTCCGCGTCGAGCGACGGCCGGGCGCCGGCCGTCGGTACGAACGTTCCGGGCGCCGGCGAGGGGACCTCCGAAGAGACCGGCCCGCTCCAGGCGGCGAACCCGCCGTCAAGCACGCGTACCGACGGATGACCCGAATGGCCCAGCAGCCACCAGGCGCGCGCGGCCGCCCAGCCCTGCCCGCCGTCGTACACGACGACATCGCGGTTCCGGGACACTCCCGCGGCCCGCATCGCCGCGCCGAAGACCTCGGGGTCGGGGAGCGGATGCCGGCCCGCCGCACCGGCCGGACCAGCGAGTTCGGAATCCAGATCGACGAAGACGGCACCGGGGATGTGCGCGTTCTCGTACTCGGAGCGCAGGTTGGGACCGCCCAACCGCCAGCGGACGTCGAGCAGGACCGGCGGGGTCGGCCCCGCCAGGTCACTGGCGAGTTCGGGTGCCGTGATGATGGCGTTCATGGCCCCATCCTTGCGCACGGGGTGGCCGCTTCGTCCATGTCCGGCTACTCTGCTCCGCCGGGCAGGTCCGATCACCGGGCGTACGGGATCGGGCACATGCTGTACAACCGATGGGCACCGCACGGCAATCGCTCCGCGACGGACGAGAGGCGGCGGATCGGACGTCGTCCGCTCCCCCACCGCTCGACCGCGGCGCGGGAGGGACCTCCGGCATGACCGGTGGTGCGAGCATCGGCACGGGCGCGCACGCACGCGACTGAGTACGCGTGTTCGCAGGCGGAAGGTGACCGGCCACCGCGAGGGGCCGAGAAGAGAGTGACGATGACCGAGGCACGGGAATCGGCCGGCCCGAACGGCACCACGCACGCTCGGCACACGCACGGGACACCCTGCTGGGTGAGCCTGATGGCGCATGACACGGCCGCGACCCAGGAGTTCTACGGAGCGCTGTTCGGCTGGGAGTTCCAGCCCGGCCCCCCGCAGCTCGGCCCCTACGCCCGGGCGCTGCTCGACGGTCGCGAGGTGGCCGGGATCGGCCAGTTGCCGCCCGACCGGCATCTGCCGATCGCCTGGACGCCCTACTTCGCGTCGACCGACGTGGACCGGACCGCCGAGAAGGTGCGGTACAGCGGGGGAACCGTGGGCGTGGGACCGCTGGACGCCGCCGAGGCCGGCCGCCTGGCGATCGCCTCCGATACGTCGGGCGCGGTCTTCGGGATCTGGCAGAGGGTGGCCCACCTGGGCACGGAGCTCACCGGCGTGCCGGGCACCCCGGCGTGGAACGAGCTCGTGACGCGCGACACGGAGAGCGTCGTCAAGTTCTACCAGGCGGTCTTCGGCTACGACCTGGAACCGGCCGTCTCGCCCGGCTTCGACTACGTGACCCTGCACATCGACGGACGGCCGGTGGCCGGCGTCCACGGCGTCGGGAACACCCTGCCGCGCGACCGGGGCCCGCACTGGCTGACGTACTTCGAGGCCGCCGAACTGGACGACACCGTCCGCCTCGTCACGGAGCTCGGCGGACGCCTCCTTCGGGCGGCCCACGACTCCCCGTACGGCCGCGTGGCAACAGTTGCGGATCCGGAGGGCGCCGTCTTCTCCCTGATCCACGCCGTCTCGTGACCCGACAGCTCTCCTGACCCGACAACTCTCCCGGCCCCGCAGCCTTCCGGGGACGGCAGCTTTCCGGAGACGGAGTTCCGGGGCAGGCCTCAGACCGGGGCGATCGGCAGGACGTCCGGGGACAGGGCGCTGGCGCGGGCCGTGGCGGCTGTCATACGGCGCCGGTGGTGCCGACGGCACAGGACCTCGTAGCCGATGCTCTCGTGCTGGTTGACGTCACCGACGACCACCTGGGCGCCCTCGACGACCATCTCACCGCCCACGGTGCGGGCGTTGTGCGTGGCGCGGGCGCCGCACCAGCACAGGGCCTCGACCTGGAGCACCTCGACCCGGTCGGCGAGTTCGACGAGGCGCTGGGAGCCGGGGAAGAGCTTGGACCGGAAGTCGGTGGTGATCCCGAAGGCGAAGACGTCGACGTCCAGGTCGTCCACCACACGGGCCAGCTGGTCGATCTGCGCGGGGGCGAGGAACTGCGCCTCGTCCGCGATCACGTAGTCGGCCCGGCCGCCCTGCGAGAGGTGGTCCACCAGATGGGCGTACAGGTCCTGGTCGTCCCCCACCTCGACCGCGTCGGTGACCAGGCCGAGGCGCGAGGAGAGCTTGCCCTCGCCCGCGCGGTCGTCACGCGTGAAGATCATGCCCTGCAGCCCCCGCGCCGAGCGGTTGTGCTCGATCTGGAGAGCCAGCGTGGACTTCCCGCAGTCCATCGTTCCGGAGAAGAACACCAGCTCGGGCATGGGGAGTTGAGCACCTTTCGGCAACAGGGAAGGGGGAGGGCGTCAGGAGCGTACTTGGAGGAGGGGCACCAGCTGCTCGACCGGGGTCATCGAGCCGTGGTTGCCGACCATCACCGACTCCTTCGGCTCCCGTTCCGACGCGATGATCAGGACGTCGTCCCGGGCGGCGGCGATGACGTCACCCAGCCGGGCGTAGACCCGCTCGTCGACCCGCGGGCCGAACCAGCCCGCGTCGATCGCCTCGTCACGGGAGGCGACCCAGAACTGCTCGCCCAGCACTTCGCGCCAGCAGGTCAGCACGTCCGCCTCGGCGCCCGGGACCGCGTACACGTGACGGGCACGGCCCTCTCCGCCCAGCAGGGCGACACCGGCGCGCAGCTCCCAGTCCTCGTCGAAGTCGATGCGGTGCTGTTCGTCGAACGGGATGTCGATCATGCCGTGGTCGGCGGTGACATACAGGGCCGTGCGGGGCGGCAACTGCTCCGCGAGGCGCTGGACCAGCCGGTCGACGTACATGAGCTGGCCGCGCCAGGGGTCGGAGTCGACGCCGAAGCGGTGGCCCTTGCCGTCCACCTCCGCGTAGTACGTGTAGACCAACGAGCGGTCACCGGCGGACAGTTGCTCGGCGGCGAAGTCCATGCGCTCCTCGCCGGACAGCCGGCCGTGGAACGTCCCGCCGCTCAGCGCGACCTTCGTCAGCGGAGTGTTCTGGAAGGTCGGCGAGGAGACCTGGGCGGTGTGCACACCGGCCGCGTCGGCCAGCTGGAAGATCGTGGGGTAGGGCTGCCAGGCGCGCGGCTCGGTCCACGGGTTCCAGCGGAGCTGGTTCATCAGCTCGCCGGTGGCGGGGTTGCGCGCGGTGTAGCCGGGCAGGCCGTGGGCGCCCGGGGGCAGGCCGGTGCCCACGGAGGCGAGGGAGGTCGCGGTGGTGGCCGGGTATCCGGCGGTGATCGGACGTCCCGTACCGCCGCGCGAGGACGCCAGCAGCGACGTCATGAAGGGGGCCTCGTCCGGGTGAGCCTTGAGCTGCTCCCAGCCGAGACCGTCGATCAGGAACACGCAGTTCCGGTCGGCTGCGGTCAGCTCGGGTATGGCGGCGGTCGCGCCGGGAACGGACATGCCGGCGGCGAGCGTGGGCAGCAGATCGGCCAGCGAACCGGCGCCGTACTCGGGGACGGGCGCGGAGTCGATGGCGAGCGGTTCCGGGTGGTCCCAGGTGGGCAGGGCCATCAGCGGGCGACGTCCGCGGTCGCCTCGGAGAGGGACTGCGCGAAGGCGAGGGCCTGACGGACGGTCTCCGGACCGTCCCCCGCCTCGCTGACCCGCAGGCTCAGGTCGTCCGCCGTCGAGCTGCCGGTGTAGCCGTGATCCGCCTCGCAGTTGGGGTCACCGCAGGCGGCCGGCTCCAGGTCGATGCGGGAGACGGCGCCCCAGCCGATGGTCAGGACCACTTCGCGGGGCAGCGTGCCCGGCGTGTACGACTCCGGGTTCGCGACGACGCGGCTGACGACGACCGAGGAGATCCGGCCGAGCTTGACCGATTCCGTCGAGGTCGTGGCGTACGGCGTCGGGGACGTGGTGTCCGCGTTCTGCTCGTCGGTGTGGCTCACGATGAAACGGTTGCCGGTGAGGACCAGCACGGTCACGTGCCGCCGTACCTCGTTCGCGTCGAACGTCGTCTCCTGGTGGACCAGGTACGACCGGATGGTCTCGCCGCCGATCGCGGCCTCCACCGCCTCGGCCACGAGGGCCGGGTAGTAGCCGCTGCGCTCGATCGCCGCTCGCAGCCCCTGGGTCGTCGTACTGGTCTTGGCCATGCCGTCCATCCTACGGGGGCCCACTGACTGCGAGGCACCGCTCGCTCGGGTCTGTCGTGGACGGAACAGACCGAATCGCGCAGGGTGACCGGTGCGACGCGGGCACGGCAGGCGTCCGGGCGGGGTGCCCGCCGTCACAGTGCCGCCCCCTTCCGGCGCCCCGCACGCCTCGGACGGCCCGCACGGCCCGGACGGCTCAGGCGGATCGGACTGCTCAGACGACAGGCAGTGTCCGGGGGCCGAGGTCGTCCCGGAGCGGGGCGCGGGCCAGCCGTACCGTGGCGCTGAGGACGCTCAGGCCGGCCGGGGCGACCACCACCGGCTCCAGCGAGACCGCGACGACCTCCGGGTGGTCGTCGACCAGCCGGGAGATGCGCAGCATCAGCTCTTCGAGGGCCGCCGTGTCGACCGGCGCGGAGCCCCGCCAGCCGAACAGGAGCGGTGCCGTCCTGATCGACCGGACCAGCGAGGCCGCGTCCCGGTCGGTGACCGGGATCAGCCGGTGGGAGGTGTCCCCGAGCAGTTCGGAGGCGGCTCCGGAGAGCCCGAAGGAGAGGACCGCCCCGGCCGCCGGGTCGATCACCGCGCGGACGACCGTGTCGACACCGCGCGGTGCCATCGCCTGCACGACCGGGCGCAGCACCGTGGGTGGCCCGAACAGCTCGGTCAGCTCCGCGTACGCCCGGCGCAGCTGTTCCTCGTCCGCCACGTCCAGGCGTACGCCGCCGAGGTCCGCGCGGTGCCGCAGGTGCGGGGCGGTGGTCTTGAGGGCCACGGGGTATCCGATGGCCTGCGCGGCCGCCACCGCGTCGTCCGGAGTGGGGGCGGGCAGGGCACTGTGCACGTCGATGCCGTACAGCCCGAGCAGCACCGCCGTCTGCTCGCCTCCCAGGGTCAGACCTTCCCCGCGCGCGAGGAGGTCGTCGATCAGCCGGGCGGCGCCCTTCTCGTCGATGTCCTCGTACTCGGGCACCTTGCCGGGCTCGCCGGCGTCCGTGCGCCACTGGGCGTACTTGACGGCCTCGGCGAGGGCGCGGACGGCACGTTCGGCGGCGGGGTAGGCGGGGATGAGCCGGGAGTCCGGCGCGGGCTCGGCACGGACAGCGGCGGGCGACCGGTCCGAGGGGTGGAAGCGGGCGCCGGGCGCCGCGCCGGGTGCCGTCGCGGGGGCCTGCGGGGCGGTACTCGCGGCGGCGGACAGGGCTTCGGCGAGTCCGCCCAGTTCGACGTGCACCACGAGCACGGGTTTCGCCGGAGCCTCCAGGGCGGAGGAGCGGAGCGCCTCGGCGAGTGCCGCGTCGGCGGCCGAGGTCTCCCCCACCGTCGGTATGGCCGTCACGACGACGGCGTCGCAGCCGTCGTCGGCGAGCGCCTGGGACAGGGCCCGGTGGAAGTCCTCCGCCGAGGCCGCCGTGGTCAGGTCCCGGGGCGGCAGTGGCCTGAGTCCCTCGGCGAGACACGCGTCGTACGTCAGCAGCCCCAGGGACTCGGAGTTCCCGAGGATCGCCACGCGGGGTCCCCGGGGAAGCGGCTGGCGGGCCAGCAGCAGGCCCGCGTCGACGAGTTCGGTGATCGTGTCCACCCGGATCACTCCGGCCTGGCGCAGCAGCGCGGACACAGTGGCGTGCGGGAGTCGTGTGGCCCGTACGGCGTGCCCCTGGGGAGCGGCGCCGCCGTGCCGCGCCCCCTGGACCACGACCAGCGGCTTCGCGGCCGCCGTCCGCCGCGCGAGCCGGGTGAACTTGCGCGGGTTGCCGATGGATTCGAGGTACATCAGGGCGACGTCGGTGTCCGGGTCGTCGTACCAGTACTGCAGTACGTCGTTGCCGGAGACGTCCGCGCGGTTCCCGGAGGAGACGAAGGTCGACACGCCGGTCACACCCGTGACACCTCCGCCGCGCCGGTGCAGCCGGGACAGCAGGGCGATGCCGATGGCTCCGGACTGCGCGAACAGGCCGATGCGTCCGGGGCGGGGCATCTGGGGGGCGAGCGAGGCGTTCAGGCGCACGTCGGGCGATGTGTTGATGACACCGAAGGCGTTGGGCCCGATGATGCGCATCCCGTACGTGCGCGCGTGCCGCACGAGTTCGCGCTGGCGCTCGCGTCCCTCGGGGCCGCTCTCGGCGTAGCCGGCGGAGACCACCACCAGTCCCTGTACGCCGTGTTCGCCGCATTCCGTCACGACCTCGGGGACGTGTTCGGCGGGCACGGCGACGACGGCGAGGTCGACGGGTTCGGTGATGTCCCTGATGGAGCGGTGGGCCGGGACTCCGTCGAGTTCCTTCTCCTGGAGGGCCGCGTTCACGGCGTACAGGCGTCCGGTGAACCCTGCTTCCCGGAGGTTGTCGAGGACGCTGCGGCCGACCCCGCCCGGTGTGCGCCCGGCGCCGATGACGGCGACGGAGCCGGGGGCGAGCAGCCGCTGCACGGAGCGGGCCTCGGCGCGCTGTTCCCGCGCGCGCTGCACGGCCAGGGACCGGTCGGTGGGTTCGAGGTCGAACTCCAGGCGTACGACACCGTCCTCGAAGCTGCGCTTCTGGGTGTATCCGGCGTCCGTGAACACCTTGATCATCTTGTTGTTGGCGGGCAGCACCTCGGCGGCGAAACGGCGGATGTCACGCTCGCGGGCCACTGCGGCGATGTGCTCGAGCATCGCGGAGGCGACACCGCGGCCCTGGTGGGCGTCCTGCACGAGGAAGGCGACCTCGGCCTCGTCGGCGGGCGCGGAGGCGGGCATGCCGTCGGCGTTGATCCGGTCGTAGCGCACGGTGGCGATGAACTCGCCGCCCACCGTGGCCGCGAGGCCCACGCGGTCCACGAAGTCGTGGTGGGTGAAGCGGTGGACGTCCTTGGCGGACAGCCGCGGATAGGGCGCGAAGAAGCGGTAGTACTTCGACTCGTCCGACACCTGCTCGTAGAAGCTGACCAGACGTTCGGCGTCGTCGACGGTGATGGGTCTGATGCGTGCGGTGCCGCCGTCACGCAGCACCACGTCGGCCTCCCAGTGGGCTGGGTACTCGTGCCGATCCGCCGAGGTCTGCATGGGCCCCAGAGTACGGCTCGCGTACGACAACGGCGCGAGGCAGTCTGAGGGTGACGGGCGTCGGAGCGGGTCCTCGGCCGACACCGCGGCGGGCGAGATCCGGGACCGTCCGGGCAAGCCTCGCGATATGAAAGAATGGTCTAGACAACCTTGAACACCCGAAGGGCAGCATCACATGGCTGAGCGCCGCGTCAACGTCGGCTGGACCGAGGGCCTCCACGCCCGCCCCGCCTCCATCTTCGTCCGGGCCGCCACGGCCTCCGGCATCCCCTTGACGATCGCCAAGGCCGACGGGGACCCCGTCAACGCGGCCTCCATGCTCGCGGTCCTCGGCCTGGGCGCCCAGGGCGGCGAGGAGATCGTCCTCACATCGGACTCCGAGGGCGCGGATGCCGCTCTCGACCGTCTGGCGAAGCTGGTCGCCGAGGGGCTCGACGAGCTCCCCGAGACCGTCTGAGCCGCCCACGAGGCACCCGGACACGAGCGGCCGAGCCGCGCCCCCCTTCACCGGGTGGCGCGGCTCGGCTGTTTTTCCGTACCCTCGCTCGGAATTCCCCACATGCCATGTACGACCTCGCACCATGACCACGGGAATGGCGTGCGCCGAAATTCCGGACACACGCATAAAAGGGCATCAGAAATGAGCCCCTGCCGAATATCCCTCTTTGTATACGGCGCCCGTGTTAATGACGCGGGCCCGTCATGTTTACGGGATGTTGCGAACTTCTCACACGGTCCGGCCGGTCGCCGCCGGGAAATCGGAGCCGGTGCGCGGCCGTGGCGCGCTCGGTGTGCAGGGCCGTGATCGCGCGGGCCCGCTCACTGTCCCCGCGGGCGACCGCGTCCACGATGCCGCCGTGCTCCGCCCAGGACTCCGCGGGGTCGGCCGGCGCCTCCACCGAGTACATCCAGGCGATCTTGTGACGCAGCTGGGCGAGCGTCGAGGTGAGCGCGGGGCTGCCGGACGCCTGCGCGAGCGTCTCGTGGAACCAGCCGCCCAACGAGCGCAGATCCTCGCTGTGGCCTCGCCTTGAGCGCTCCTGCCCCAGCCTGACCAGACCTCGCAGCACCTTCAGGTGGGCCTCCGTGCGCCGCTGCGCGGCTCTCGCGGCACCCAGCGGTTCCAGCAGCATGCGCATCTCCAGGAGGTCCGCGGCCTCCAGCTCGGAGGGCTCCGCGACACACGCGCCCGCGTGCCGGCGGGTGACCACGAACCCCTCGGCCTCCAGCGTGCGCAGGGCCTCGCGCACGGGGACGCGCGAGACGCCGTACCGGCGTGCGAGCAGTTCCTCGGTGAGGCGGCCGCCGCGCTCGTAGACACCCGCGACGATGTCGTCACGGATCGCCGTGCACACCGAGTGCGCCGGAATACGCATGACCGACCTCCGCTTTAATCCCCGTGAAACGCCGTCGATTGACGCTTGTTCAGTGACTCTATTGCAGGAAGCCTGAATTTCCGATGGCAGGCCTGAATCCATGGATATTTTTTGGACAGACGGCATCCGGAAACGACGATGCCCCGGCTCGGTGAGCCGGGGCATCGAAAGCGGTGAAGAAGCCGCGAAGCGGTCGTCAGACGTTGACGCCGTGCGAGCGCAGGTACGCGACCGGGTCCATGTCCGATCCGTACTCGGCGGTCGTACGGGCCTCGAAGTGAAGGTGCGGACCGGTGGTGTTGCCCGTGTCCCCCGACAGAGCGATCTGCTGCCCCGGAGTGACCGTCTGCCCCACGGACACACCGATGGACGAGAGGTGGCCGTACATGGTGTACGTGCCGTCGTGCATCTTGATCACGACTTGATTGCCGTAGGCGCCGCCCCAGCCGGCCGTGACCACCGTGCCGGAGCCGACGGCGTGGACCGAGGTGCCGGACGCGGCGTGGAAGTCGACGCCGGTGTGGCTGCCGGAGGACCAGAGGCTGCTGCTGGCCTGGTAGCCGGTGGAGACGTACGAACCGGTGATCGGCATGACGAACGTGTTCAGGCGCTTGCGCTCGGCCTCACGGGCGGCGCGCTCCTTGGTCTCGCGCAGCTTCTGGGCCTGCTCCGCGGCCTGCTTGCGCGCGGTCTGCTCGGCCTGCTTGCGCGCGGCGGCCTCGTCGGCGGCGCGCAGCTGCGCGAAGGCCTGGGCGTCGATCTGGTCGGCGACCGTGTCGTTGAGCGTGACGGTCTGGGTCAGCCCGGTCTGCTCGACGGAGGCTTCCGCGGCGAACGCGGGGCCGGCCAGGGTTCCGATGACACCGGTGGTGGTGAGCGCCGCGACCCCGACGGCGGTCGTGGTGGTCGTGCTGTGCACGCGGCTCGTACGACGGTGCTTGCCGGTGCCACAGGTGAACGCCATGTAGGGGCTGATCCTTTCCTTCCCTCTCGCCTACCGGGTTAGCTGACGGGTTCGGAGCAGGAAGGTCTCCTACGGGCTCCCTCCGGAGAGGGCGTCCGATTCACCCCAGGGACTACGTGTGGGTCCCCGGCTCCCCTGACTCGCGTCATGGGGGACTCGGCGATGACTGTCCGGTGCCGCGGGCGCGGCGCACTGCGTGACGAACAGCCGCACTGACGCTAAGCGGGGCAACTTTCGAACAACAAACGGATCACGATTTTTGTAACGCATCCCACAGGGCAGAACGGTGGCCGTCATACGAATACGGACATCTTGGGAGCGGCTTCCGGAAAAGGGAGGGCCCTGACGGCTCTTCAGCCGTCAGGGCCCTGACGCGTCGCACGGGCTCTACTCGGCTGCCACCACGGTGACTTCACCGATTCCGAGGGCCCTGACCGGCTCCGCGATCTGCGCCGCGTCGCCCACCAGGACGGTCACCAGACGGTCCGTCGGGAAGGCGCTCACGGCCGCCGCGGTGGCCTCCACGGTGCCGGTGGCGGCCAGTTGCCGGTAGAGCGTCGCCTGATAGTCGTCCGGCAGGTGCTGCTCGACCTGGTCCGCGAGCGTGCTCGCGACCGCCGCGGCCGTCTCGAACTTGAGGGGCGCGACGCCCACCAGGTTCTGCACGGCGACGTCGCGCTCCGCGTCGGTCAGGCCCTCCGCCGCGAGGGTGCGCAACACCGTCCACAGGTCGTCGAGCGCAGGACCGGTGTTGGGGGTGTCGACCGAGCCGCTGATGGCGAGCATCGCGGCACCCGTGCCGTCCGGCGCGGAACGCAGGACCTGTCCGAACGCCCGCACTCCGTAGGTGTAGCCCTTCTCCTCGCGCAGGACGCGGTCCAGGCGCGAGGTGAGGGTGCCGCCGAGGCAGTAGGTGCCGAGGACCTGCGCGGGCCACACGCGGTCGTGCCGGTCGGCGCCGACCCGGCCGATGAGCAGCTGCGTCTGGACGGCACCGGGGCGGTCGACGATGATCACACGGCCGGTGTCGTCGGCGCTCACCGGCGGCACGGGGCGCGGCTGGGCGGCCGAGCCGGTCCAGGAGCCGAGCGTGTCGGCGAGCAGTTCGTCGAGATCGACATCGGTCAGGTCGCCGACGACGACGGCGGTGGCCGTGGCGGGGCGCACGTGCCTCTCGTAGAACGCGCGAACGGCCGACGCGTCGATGTTCTGGACGGTCTCCTCGGTGCCCTGCCGCGGGCGTGCCATGCGCACGCTCGCCGGGAACAGCTCCTTGGAGAGCTCCTTGGCGGCACGGCGGGCGGGGTTGGCCGTCTCGTGCGGGATCTCGTCCAGCCGGTTGGTCACCAGCCGCTCGACCTCGCTGTCCGCGAACGCGGGGGCCCGCAGGGCGTCGGCGAGCAGGCCGAGGGCCTTGGCCAGGCGCGAGACGGGCACTTCGAGGGACAGGCGCACACCGGGGTGGTCGGCGTGCGCGTCGAGCGTGGCGCCGCAGCGCTCCAGTTCGGCGGCGAAGTCCTCGGCCGAGTGCTTGTCGGTTCCCTCGGAGAAGGCGCGCGCCATGATCGTGGCGATGCCGTCCAGGCCCGCCGGCTCGGCGTCCAGCGGCGCGTCGAGGTTCACCTCGACGGCCACGACCTGCTGGCCGGGGCGATGACAGCGCAGCACGGTCAGACCGTTGTCCAGGGTGCCCCGCTCGGGGGCGGGGAACGCCCACGGCTTCGGCTGGCCGGCCTGGGGCTGCGGGTGGAAGTCCATGGTGGCGAGCTCGGTCACTTCGCCGCCTCCTCGTCGGTCTCGTCGGCGGAGTCAGCCGCGTCGGCTGCTTCGGCGGTGGTCGGCTCGTAGACGAGCACCGCGCGGTTGTCGGGGCGCAGGCGGGCCTTGGCGGCCTCCCGGACCTCGTCCGCCGTGACGTCGAGAACGCGCTGCACGGCGGTCAGGGCGAGCTGCGGGTCGCCGAACAGGACGGCGTACCGGCACAGTTCGTCGGCGCGGCCCGCCACGGTGCCGAGCCGGTCGAGCCATTCGCGCTCCAACTGGGCCTGGGCGCGCTCCATCTCACCGGCCGTGGGACCCTCCTCGGCGAACCGGGCGAGCTCCTCGTCGACGGCGGCCTCGATGACCGGGACCTCGACGTCGCCGGACGTCTTCACGTCCAGCCACCCCAGGGAGGGCGCTCCGGCGAGCCGCAGCAGGCCGAACCCGGCCGCGACGGCGGTGCGGTCACGGCGTACGAGCCGGTTGTAGAGCCGGGAGGACTCGCCGCCGCCGAGGACGGTGAGCGCCAGGTCGGCCGCGTCGCACGCGCGCGTGCCGTCCTCCGGGAGCCGGTAGGCGGCCATCAGGGCGCGCGCCGGTACGTCCTCCTCGACGACCTCGCGCACCTGCTCGCCGATGATGTCGGGAAGCGAGCCGTCCCGCGGGGCGGGCTTGCCGTCGTGCCCGGGGATGGAGCCGAAGTACTTCTCGACCCAGGCGAGCGTCTGCTCCGGGTCGATGTCGCCGACGACCGACAGGACCGCGTTGTTGGGCGCGTAGTTGGTGCGGAAGAACGCGCGGGCGTCCTCCAGGGTGGCCGCGTCCAGGTCCGTCATCGACCCGATCGGGGTGTGGTGGTACGGGTGGCCCTCGGGGTACGAGAGCGCGGTGAGCTTCTCGAAGGCGGTGCCGTACGGCACGTTGTCGTAACGCTGCCGGCGCTCGTTCTTCACGACGTCGCGCTGGTTCTCCATGGACTCGTCGTCCAGTGCCGCGAGCAGCGAGCCCATGCGGTCGGCCTCCAGCCAGAGGGCGAGCTCCAGCTGGTGGGCGGGCATGGTCTCGAAGTAGTTGGTGCGCTCGAAACTCGTCGTGCCGTTGAGGGAGCCGCCGGCGCCCTGGACGAGTTCGAAGTGACCGTTGCCGTGGACCTGCTTGGAGCCCTGGAACATCAGGTGCTCGAAGAGGTGGGCGAGACCGGTCCGGCCCTTGACCTCGTGGCGCGAGCCGACGTCGTACCAGAGGCACACCGCGGCGACCGGGGTCAGATGGTCCTCGGAGAGCACCACGCGCAGGCCGTTGGCCAGGCGGTGCTCGGTCGCTGTCAGGCCGCCGGAGCCTGCCTCAGCTGTGGCCGTGTGACCCATGGGCATGTACGTCCCTTCGATCGCGGAACTACGTCATTCCTGTCGGTCCTGCCACTGTATGCAAGCGCGCGGACGGCTGGCGAAGTTCCCGCACCTCGTACGCCGAGAGCGAGACTTGTGCGTGTTGCCGCACACCGGGGGAAGCACACCGGGAACCGCCGCGAACGCGCTCGGGGCCGTCTGGCACCGGGCCGGACGGCCGTCCGGGAGCGGTCCCCGCGAGGCCCGCGCAGCGCGCCGCGGGGGCGCTACGGACGGGTCGCGGTCGGCGTTGTCAGTGGGGCGGTCCACAATGGTGCGCGTCAGAACCCGTTCATGCCCCGGCAGAGACTGTGAAGGAGCCGCAGCAGCGATGGCCCGCCGCAGCACGAAGACCCCGCCGCCCGACGACTCGTACGAGGAGAAGATCCTCGACATCGACGTCGTGGACGAGATGCAGGGCTCCTTCCTCGAATACGCGTACTCGGTCATCTACTCGCGAGCCCTGCCGGACGCCCGCGACGGCCTGAAGCCGGTTCACCGTCGCATCGTCTACCAGATGAACGAGATGGGCCTGCGTCCCGACCGCGGCTATGTGAAGTGTGCCCGTGTCGTCGGCGAGGTCATGGGTAAACTCCACCCGCACGGCGACGCGTCGATCTACGACGCCCTGGTGCGTCTGGCGCAGCCCTTCTCCATGCGTCTGCCCCTGGTCGACGGCCACGGGAACTTCGGTTCGCTCGGCAACGACGACCCGCCGGCCGCGATGCGTTACACCGAGGCCCGGATGGCCGACGCGACGTCGTTGATGACCGAGTCGATCGACGAGGACACCGTCGACTTCTCGCCCAACTACGACGGCCAGGAGCGGGAGCCGGTGGCCCTTCCGGCCGCCTTCCCGAATCTGTTGGTCAACGGCGCGTCGGGTATCGCCGTCGGCATGGCCACGAACATGCCGCCGCACAACCTCGGCGAGGTCATCGCCGCCGCCCGGCACCTCATCCGGTACCCGGGCGCCGACCTCGAGACGCTGATGAAGCACGTCCCGGGCCCCGACCTGCCCACCGGCGGCCGGATCGTCGGTCTCTCCGGGATCAGGGACGCGTACGAGTCGGGCCGCGGCACCTTCAAGATCCGCGCCACGGTGTCGGTCGAGGACGTCACGGCGCGCCGCAAGGGCCTCGTCGTCACGGAGCTGCCCTTCACCGTCGGTCCGGAGAAGGTGATCTCCAAGATCAAGGACCTGGTCGGCTCGAAGAAGCTGCAGGGCATCGCCGATGTCAAGGACCTCACCGACCGCTCGCACGGCCTGCGCCTGGTCATCGAGATCAAGAACGGCTTCGTGCCGGAGGCGGTCCTCGAGCAGCTCTACAAGCTGACGCCGATGGAGGAGTCCTTCGGCATCAACAACGTGGCACTGGTGGACGGTCAGCCGCTCACCCTGGGCCTCAAGGAACTGCTGGAGGTCTATCTCGACCACCGCTTCGAGGTCGTACGCCGCCGCAGCGAGTTCCGCCGCACCAAGAAGCGCGACCGGCTGCACCTGGTCGAAGGCCTCCTCGTCGCTCTCCTGGACATCGACGAGGTCATCCGCCTCATCCGCTCCAGCGACAACTCGGCGCAGGCCAAGGAACGCCTGATCGAGCACTTCTCGCTCTCCGAGATCCAGACGCAGTACATCCTGGACACGCCGCTGCGCCGGCTCACCCGGTTCGACCGCATCGAGCTGGAGTCGGAGCGCGACCGCCTCAACGGCGAGATCGACGAACTGACCGGCATCCTGGACTCGGACTCGGAGCTGCGCAAACTGGTCTCCGGCGAACTGGCCGCGGTGGCCAAGAAGTTCGGCACCGACCGGCGCACGGTTCTCCTGGAGTCCGCGGGCACTCCCGCCGCGACCGTCTCGCTCCAGGTCGCCGACGACCCGTGCCGCGTCCTGCTGTCCTCCACGGGGCTGCTGGCGCGTACGGCGACCGGTGACCCCTTCGGGGAGGACCCGGACGGCAAGCGCACCAAGCACGACGTGATCGTCTCCGCGGTGCCCGCGACGGCACGCGGCGAGGTCGGCGTGGTCACGTCCCTGGGCCGTCTTCTGCGCCTGAACGTGATCGACCTGCCGCAGCTGCCCGAGACGGCGTCGGCGCCCAATCTCTCCGGGGGCGCTCCGATCACGGAGTTCCTGCCCTCCCTCGATCCGGGCGAGACGGTGATCTGTCTGACGACGCTCGACGAGGCGTCGCCGGGCCTCGCGGTCGGCACGGAGCAGGGTGTCGTCAAGCGTGTGGTGCCCGACTACCCCTCGAACAAGGAGGAGTTGGAGGTCATCACCCTCAAGGACGGCGACCGGATCGTCGGCGCCATCGAGCTGCGCACCGGCGAGGAGGACCTGGTCTTCATCACGGACGACGCCCAGTTGCTGCGCTACCAGGCCTCGCAGGTACGCCCACAGGGCCGTGCCGCGGGCGGCATGGCGGGCATCAAGCTGACGGACGGCGCGAAGGTGATCTCGTTCACCGCGGTCGACCCGGCAGTCGACGCGGTGGTCTTCACGGTGGCGGGTTCGCGCGGAACGCTGGACGACTCCGTCCAGACCACGGCGAAGCTGACTCCCTTCGACCAGTATCCGCGCAAGGGCCGTGCCACCGGCGGTGTGCGCTGCCAGCGGTTCCTGAAGGGCGAGGACTGCCTGTCGCTGGCCTGGGCCGGCCCGGTGCCGGGACGCGCGGCGCAGAAGACCGGCATGCCCGTCGACCTGCCGGAGATCGACCCGCGCCGTGACGGCTCGGGCATCTCTCTCGGCAAGCCGGTGTCGGTGGTGGCCGGCCCGGTGTAGTGCGCGGTCAGCCCTCCGGACTGGGCTCCTGTACGTAGCGGAGGACGCCCCACATGCTGTGTTCGTCGGCATGCGGGGCGTCCTCTTTGCATGCCTCCAGCTCCTTGGCCAGCGCCGCCGTGTCGATCCCGGAGCCGATGAGGACGAGCTGGGTGAGCCGCTCGTCCGCGTCGGTCCAGGGCTCCGGATAGAAGCGCAGGAACCGCCCGACGGCATGCACGGCGTACCGGTTGCGGATGTCCTGGACGCCGAAGTCGACGTACCCCTTGATCCGGTAGAGCCCCTCGGGCCGGCTGTCGAGGAAAGCCATCAACCGCCGTGGCCCCAGAGGCACTGCGGAGCTGAAGGAGAGGGATTCGTAGGCGGAGTGGAGATGACCGAGGTGGCCGTGATCCTCATGACCGCCCTCTCCCGGACCGTCCGCCCCTCCGTCGCCCTCGTCGTGCCGGTGGAGATCGTCGAAGGACAGCTGTCCGATGCGCTCCTCGCTGGGCCTGCAGTCGAAGAGGAACTCCGGATCGACCCGGCCGTAGGTGGCGGGGACGACCGCGGCACGGTCGGCGAGCTCCCGGACGACACCCAGTACACGTCCGGCGTCCTCGGCCCGGTCGGTCTTGTTGACGACGACGAGATCGGCGAGAGCGAGGTGCCGGTCGATCTCGGGATGCCTCTCGCGCGTACCGGCGAACTCGGCGGCGTCGACAACCTCGACGAGCCCGCCGTACACGATCCCGGGGTGCTCGCTGGCGAGCACCATGCGTACGAGTTCCTGGGGCTCGGCGAGCCCGCTCGCCTCGATGACGATGACGTCGATCCGGGCGGAGGGCTGAGCGAGCCGGTCCAGATATTGATCAAGTTCACTGACATCGACCGCACAGCACAGACACCCGTTGCCGAGCGAGACGGTGGAGTCGCCGAGCGCTCCGGCCACGGCCATCGCGTCGATCTCGATCGCGCCGAAGTCGTTGACGACGGCTCCGATGCGACTGCCACCGCTGCGGTGCAGGAGATGGTTGAGCAGTGTGGTCTTGCCGGAACCCAGGAAGCCGGCGAGAACGACGACCGGGATCTGGCGGGTACTCGACCGACTCACCACGCGCCCTCTCTGAAGCTGTGCGTACACCGGCTCACGGGACCGGCGCTCACACGGGGAATGAATGCCGACCCAGCATACGAGTGGGGGGAATCGCCCCGAAGTGAACGATTGTTAGCGGCGCTCGCGGGGCACACGTTGGACATGGCGCCGGTGGATGAGACCCGCACATCCCTCCGTGCGCCTCCTCTCCGCCTCCCCGCCGATCAGAGCCGCTCGGCAACACTGGGAGACGGCAAGCGCGCCGCCCACCGCTCTCCGGTCCGCTCCCTGTCGCCCCACAACCGACGACCGGCGGACGGTCGCCTGATTCGGGGGTTGACATGGCCACACTGAAATTCAAGGTTCGTGGGTTGCGCTCCGCCGCCGCGGCAGCGGTCGGCCTGCTGACGGGGGCCGCCGTCACCCTCGTCGCGCAGCGATCCACGCTTGACGCGCTGCACGCGCGGATCGAACTGCTGGAGCAGACCGCCCAGACCCAGCGACAGGCCAATCTCGCGCACCAGCAGCGACTCCACTGGGAACTGTTGAGCAAGGCCATGGACGATCCCGAGCTGGCGGAGGTCCTGGACGCGTACGACGGGACCGTGTCCCCGAGGAAACAGCGCCAGTTCCTGTTCAGTAACGCCTTATACACCAACGCGCTCTGCTATTACCGGATGGGCAACATGACCCGGGAGGAATTCTTCGGCTTTGCCCGCGGATGGCTCCAAAACCCGATCTTTCGCGAGTACTGGTATGCAACACGCCCTCATCGGGCAACCCTGATCAGCACATCAGAAGAAGCCCAAATCGGACTCATGGTCGAGGATCTGCTCACACAGCTCGAGGAGGCGGACGCGGACGAGTGGTGGGTGGTGGGTGAACCACCCAGCGAGTAGCGCCTTTCGCTTGTCGCGCTCCGGCGCAAACCTGTTCACCCGCGCCACCCTGCCGAGCGAATCACACGGTCGGGCGATAACGAACCAGTAAACCTGCGCGTTTCCCCAGATGCCAACAGGGTTGACTACTGCGCAATCACGTATCGGGCCGATCCCCACCGAAAGTCGCTCCAGCCGCCGGACCGAGGTCGCGGCCCCACAGGGCCGCATCGCGCCGCGCAGCAACAGCGCGCAGGCCATCCCACCTCGAGACCAAAGGAAGACCGAGAACAGTGAGTCACATCATCCGTCGGATCGGCACTCCCCCCACCATGCGGGGAAGTTCTTCTGGTGCCAATTGCCCGGACATTTTCGAACTGTCCGACGGTACGTTCGCTGTGATCGGAACAGATGTCACCGAGAAGCTAGACGCCGAACTACCCTTCGACGCTTCCCGCGCAGACTACGAGCGAATCGTTGTAGTCTCCCGCGAAACCCTCATTCACGCGAAGGTGGATATTCCCGACACATAGGCGGCTGCCACCACACGCTCACTCGAGCACCGGCACAGCCCACACGTCGTCGTGCGTTCGCTTCGCCCTTGGTAGCCCCGTTCCGCATGCACTCCTGCGTGGTGGGCGGTCACGGGACGATCCACACCTCGACCTCACGATCACCGCACGAAAGGCTCAAGACAATGACTACTGTCATCCGTCGGATTGGTGCCCCTCCCCGTGCACGAGGCAGCGCATCAGGTCAGTCCTGTCCCGACATCTTCGAACTGAGCGACGGCAGTTTCGCCGTCATCGGGCGCGACGCAACCCTGGAGCTCGAGCCAGAACTCCCGTCCGATGCCGCACGAGCCGACTACGAGCGGATCGTGGTCATCACACGCGAGACACTCCTGCGGGCCAAGGACGACATTCCTCCCGCCTAGGGCCTGTCTGAACCATTGGCGTCGTCGCCCGAAGGGCGGGCAGACGGGAATGGTCAGACAGGACCTACGGAAGCGTTTCCGGAGCAGCCTCCACCCGGGCCCGGCAACGGCTTGTTGCCGGGCCCGTTTCGATCTCCGGTCGGCTCGGCCTCAGGTCAGCCGCGAGCAGGCACCGCCACGGGCGGCACCGGACCCACATAGCGAGCCGCCGGGCGGATGATCTTCGAGTCCTCCGACTGCTCCATGATGTTCGCGCTCCAGCCGACCACGCGGGCGGCGGCGAAGGTGGGCGTGAACATCTCTCGGGGCAGCCCGCAGAGTTCCATGACCACACCGGCGTAGAACTCCACGTTGGTGTGCAGCTCCCGGCCCGGCTTGAGTTCGGCCAGGATCGCTTCCACCTGTCGCTCCACCTCGACCGCGAACTCCACGAGCGGGCCACCGAACTCCTGAGCCATTCCTCGGAGCATCCGCGAGCGCGGGTCCTCCGTGCGGTAGACGGGGTGCCCGAAGCCCATGATGCGCTCGCCGGCGAGGACGCGTTCGCGGATCCAGGGGTCGATGCGGTCGGGCGTCCCGATCGCGTCGAGGGTGTCCAGCGCGCGGCTGGGAGCGCCTCCGTGGAGAGGACCGGAGAGAGCCCCGACCGCGCCCACCAGGCAGGCCGCCACATCCGCGCCGGTGGAAGCGATCACCCGCGCCGTGAACGTTGATGCATTGAATCCATGGTCAATGGTTGAGATGAGGTATTGCTCGACCGCTCGAGCGCGGGCTGCGTCCGGCTCCGAACCCATCAGCATGTACAGGTAGTTGGCGGCGTATCCCAGGTCCTCGCGCGGCTCCACCGGGTCCAGTCCCTGCCCGATCCGGTACAGCGCGGTGAGCAGTGTTGGCACGGCGGCCGTCGCCGCGAGGCCGTCGTCGCGGCGCCGCCCGGCGTCGATGTCGTACACCGGCCGGAAGCCCAGGGAGGCCCCGAGCAGCGACAACGCGGTGCGCAGCCCGGCGAGGGGGCCCGACGGTCCGGTCGCCGCCGCGATCGCGGGCAGCGCGTCACGCACGTCGTCCGGCAGTCTGCGCAGCCGCGCGGTCCGCGCGGCGAAGGCGGCACGGCGGGCCTCGTCGGGCAGCTCACCGTGGGCCAGCAGATGCCAGACCTCCTCGAAGCCGCACGCCTGCGCGAGGTCGACGGCCGAGTACTGGCGGTAGTGGTAGAAGCCCTCCAACCCCCTGACGTCACCCAGTTCGGTATCGGTGACGAAGACGCCGGCGAGACCTCGCGGAACATCGACAGGTACGACGGCAGAGGTGGACGCGGCTTGGTTGATCGGCATATTTCCTCCCTGGACTTGATTCGACTGTCCATGCTTGACTACATAACTGTCAACATTGATCCAATCAATATACCGATCCACAGATACGGTGGCGCTCATGAGGGATCGAGAAGCGGCAGTACCTGCGCACGAGGGCCGGCGGCTCAGCACCAAGGAGACCGCCGAACTGCTCGGCGTGAAGCCGGAGACCGTGTACGCGTATGTGAGCCGGGGTCAGCTCAGCAGCAGGCGGGCGCCGGGAGGGCGCGGGAGCACGTTCGACCCCAAGGAGGTCGAGGCCCTCGCGCGGCGCAACAGACGGGAAGGCGGCGGCAGTTCGAGCGGTGGCGGCGAGCTCTCCGTCCGCACCCGCATCACGTTGATCGACAAGGACCGGTACTACTTCCGGGGCGTCGACGCGACGGAACTGGCCGCGCGGTACTCCTACGAGGAGATCGCCGAATGGCTGTGGACCGGCGAACTGCGCCCCGGCGTCACGTTCACGGCCCCGGAGGCAGCCGTGACCGCCGCCCGGCGCTGCGTCGAAGCGCTGCCCGAGCACAGCGGCCCGACCGACCGGCTGCGCGTCGCGGCGATCGCCGCGGCGGCCTCCGACCCGCTGCGCTTCGACCTCTCCGAGAACGCCGTACTCGGCACCGGACGCACCCTCATTCCCACTCTCGTCGCCGCGCTTCCGACCGTGCGGCACGACCACCGCGACGAAGGCCCGCTGGCCCGTCGGCTGTGGGCACGCCTCAGCGGGCGCGAACCCGACGACGCGTCAGTGCGGGCGCTGGACACGGCACTCGGGCTGCTCGTCGACCACGACCTGGCAGCCTCGACGCTGGCGGTCCGGGTCGCGGCATCGGCCCGCGCCCACCCGTACGCGGCCGTGTCGGCGGGCCTCGGCGTCCTCGAAGGGCCCTTGCACGGGGCGGCCAGCGGGCTCGCGCACCGACTGCTGCTGGACGTCCTGGACCAGGGCACCGCCGCTCCCGTGGTCGCCGACGAACTGCGCGCCGGGCGCCGTGTCCCCGGACTCGGCCATCGGCTCTACCCCGGCGAAGACCCACGCGCGCGCGCCCTGTTCGCCCTCCTGGAAGAGGTGCCCGGCGCGGCACCCGCACTGGAGGCGGCCCATGACGTGGTGACCACCACGGCCCGGCACACCCCCCTGCACGCCAATGTCGATCTGGCGCTGGCCGTCTTCACCGTCTCGTCCGGGATGCCGGCCTCTGCGGGAGAGACGATCTTCGCTGTCGCCCGGACGGCCGGCTGGATCGCCCACACCCTGGAGGAGTACGCGGAGCGCCCGTTGCGCATGCGGCCGAGCGGCCACTACGTGGGCGAGCGGCCACCCCAGCCACTCCCCCGCCGGAGCTAGACGGCGCGCGCTCGGCGCACGGAGAGGACCTGTGCGCGCCGTCCAAGCGCCGCCTCTCCGCCCGTGCTTCCATACGCCCCGCCACACGCCCGGACCACCCCTGGCGCGCCCCCTACGGACGGCGGGAAGTCACCCCGGGCGAAGTCAGGTTAGGCTCACCTCTGTGAGTACGTGCACGACCGCGTCGCGGCAGCTCGACGAGCCGATTTCCGGGACCGCGGCCACTGCGAGGACATGGCTGCTCATCGAGCAGCCCGGCCCCTGGGGTGCCAAGGCGCTCACTTCGAGCCACCTGGATCCCACGCTCGGCCGCGCCCTCGAAGCGGCCGCGCAGGACACAGGGGTACGGATCGCCCTGATCCGGCGTCCCGGGCGCCACGCCGACTGCGGCTCTCCCGCCGATCGGCATGTGTACGTGGCCCACACCACGCCCGGAAACGTATGGCTGCACAGCGCCATGACACACGACCCCGGACACCTGCTCGACCTCGACTTCGCCGCGCTCGGCGCGGGCGACCCGCGCTCCTTCGAAGGGGTTCTCCAAGGGCGGCCCCATACCGGCGATCCGCTGGCCCTCGTCTGCACCAACGGCAAGCGCGACCGCTGCTGCGCCCTGCTCGGACGCCCGCTGGCGGCGGAACTGGCCGCCTCCGGCGTCGGCGGTACCTGGGAGGTCACCCATCTGGGAGGTCATCGCTTCTCCCCCACCGTGCTGATCCTGCCGTACGGGTACGCGTACGGCCGTGCCGAGGCCCATGCCGTCAAGGAGATCCTCCAGGGCGTCCGGGAGGGCCGGGTCGTCACCGAGGGGTGTCGCGGGAACTCCGCCTGGGAACGCCCCGGCCAGGCGGCCGAGCTGGCCGTACGGACGGCGTCGGGGGAGCACGCCGCCGATGTCCTGACAGTGATCCGCACGGACGGCACCGCGCCGCGCTGGGAGGTGACCGTCGCCCACTCCGACGGCCGCCT
Source organism: Streptomyces sp. NBC_00328 (assembly GCF_036139655.1). Lineage (NCBI taxonomy): Bacteria > Bacillati > Actinomycetota > Actinomycetes > Kitasatosporales > Streptomycetaceae > Streptomyces > Streptomyces sp. NBC_00328. The sequence goes on along the minus strand of NZ_CP108013.1, from coordinate 7,123,484 downwards.
GTGGCGGGTCGTCGTGGCGCGGGGCGCCTCTCTGCCGCCCCGACCGGAGAGCTGCGGCTCGGCACTCGGTTCACCGGCGCGGATGGACGTGGTGGCGGTACGGCAACTGGAGGAGACGGCTGTCGCCGTGGCCTGCTGACGGCCCGGGCCCCGAGTTCGACGGGGCCGGCGTACGACACACGGACCGACCAGAAGTCGTGTCAGGCCCCCCACCACCCGACCCGCGGCGCTGTGCTGAACCGACACCCGCATCATCCATTGATCAAGAGATCCACACCACACTCCCTTCGGAGGGACGCGCACTCCCCCGTACCGTCGTGGCCATGAGCCCCACTCCCCTCGCACGACGACTGCGCCTCGGTCTGCCGCGGCGGGTGTTCGCCCAAGTGCTGCTGATGCAGATCGCGATCGCGGTGGGAGTCGCGGTACTCGCCACCGGGCTGTTCCTGGCCCCGCTGAGCGCACAGCTGGACGACGAGGCCATGCGGCGCGCTCTCGCGATCGCGCAGACCACGGCCGCCCAGCCGCAGATCGCCGTGGACCTCCAGCGGACGGTCCCCTCCAGGACCGGCCCCGTACAGGCCGAGGCCGAGCGGATACGGAAGGCGAGCGGTGCCGAGTACGTCGTCGTGATGGACATGCGAGGCATCCGCTGGTCGCACAAGTCCCCCGCCCAGATCGGCAAACCGGTCTCGACGAGCCCGAAGCAGGCCCTGGCGGGCAGGGATGTCATGGAGATCGACACCGGAACCCTGGGGCGGTCCGCACGGGGCAAGGTGCCGCTGCGCGACGCCGGCGACCGGATCGTCGGCGCGGTGTCGGTGGGTATCAAGTACGACAGTGTGCGGGCCCGGCTGATCGACGCGATCCCGGGACTGTTCGCGTACGCGGGCGGAGCCATGGCCGTCGGCGCGCTGGCCGCGTATCTGATCTCCCGCAGGGTCCAGCGACAGACCCGTGACCTGGCCTTCTCCGATATCGCGGCGCTGCTGGCCGAACGTGAGGCGATGCTGCACGGCATCCGGGAGGGCGTGGTCGCCCTGGACCGCGGCGGTCGCGTACGCCTTCTGAACGACGAGGCGCAGCGGCTCCTCGGGGTCGGCGCCGAGGCCATCGGACGGCCGCTCGACGACGCGCTCGGCCCGGGCCGTACGACGGATGTGCTGGCGGGACGCGTCACCGGGACGGACCTGCTCACCGTCCGCGGCCAGCGCGTCCTGGTCGCGAACAGGATGCCCACCGAGGACGGCGGGGCTGTCGCCACCTTGCGCGACCGGACCGAACTGGAGCAGCTCGGCCGTGAGCTCGACTCCACGCACGGCCTGATCGACGCTTTGCGCGCACAGGACCATGAGCACGCCAACCGAATGCACACGCTCCTGGGACTGCTCGAACTGGAGATGTACGACGACGCCGTGGAGTTCATCGGGGAGGTGGTCGGAGACCACAGGGTCACCTCGGAACAGGTCACCGAGAAGATCCACGATCCACTGCTCGCCGCCCTTCTGGTCGGCAAGGCGACCGTGGCGACCGAGCGTGGAGTGGCACTGTGGGTCTCGGACCGGACGCTGCTGCCGGACCGGCTGGTCGACCCGCGTGGGCTCGTCACCGTCGTCGGCAACCTGGTCGACAACGCGCTCGACGCCGTCGCGGGCACACCGCACGCGCGCGTGGAGGTCGAATTGCGCGCCGAGGGGCGGACCGCCGTGCTGCGGATACGGGACACCGGTCCCGGCATTCCTGAGGAGCGGCGGGAGCTGATCTTCACGGACGGCTGGAGCACCAAGCAGCCACCCGCACACGGCAAGCGTGGAATCGGCCTCTCGCTGGTGCGGCGCCTCGCCGAGCGGCAGGGCGGCAGCGCGAAGGTGGCCGACGCGGACGGCGGCGGCGCGGAGTTCGTCGTCGTCCTGCCGGAAGCGCTGACCGACCCGTCGCTCGCACAGAAGGACGCCACCGAAAGCACCGGGAACACCGGGAGTGCCGAGACCACCGGGACCGACCGGAGCACCGGGTACCCCTACGGGGAGTCGTGATGATCCAGGTCCTGGTCGTGGACGACGACACGCGGGTCGCCCGCGTCAACGCCGCCTACGTGGAGAGGGTGCCGGGATTCCGTGTCGTGGGGCAAGCGCACAGCGCGGCCGAGGCGCTGCGCCGCATGGCGGAAGTTCCGCGCCCGGACCTGGTCCTCATGGACCATCACCTGCCGGACGAGACAGGTCTCGCGGTCGTCCAGGAGATGCGCCGACACGAGCATCAGATCGATGTGATCATGGTGACCGCCGCGCGTGACCTCGCGACCGTCCGGTCGGCGTTGCGGCAGGGCGTACTCCAGTACCTGGTCAAGCCGTTCTCGTTCGCCGGGCTGCGCGCCAAACTGGAGACGTACGCGGATCTGCGACGCACGCTCGACCGCGGCGGCACGGCCGAGCAGTCCGATGTGGACCTGATCTTCGGGGCCCTCTCGTCAGGCGTCGTGCCCGACCTGCCCAAGGGCCACTCCCCGCCGACGGCCGAACTCGTACGGCGCGCCCTGTTGAACGCGGAGGGCTCGCTGTCGGCCCAGGAGGTCGCGGAGGAGACCGGACTGAGCCGGCAGACGGCACAGCGTTATCTGAAGCTCCTGGAGCGTACGGGGAAGGCTCGTCTGACCCTCCGATACGGCGACGCGGGCCGCCCGGAGCACCGCTACGCCTGGGCCACCCACACCTGAGGACACCCCCGACGAAGCGAGGGAACGGCCGCCCCGTCGCCCGTACGACCGGCGGGGGGAGCACGGTCGTACGCGCGGCGGGGCGGCTCGGCGTGTCATCGGCGGCGGGCGGTCAGCCGGCCGCCTTCTTCACGAACTCCGTGGTGTACGTCTTGCTCAGGTCCACATCGGCGTTCCTGATGTTCGGGTTGAACGCCTTGAGGACCTTCTCGACGGTCTCGGGACCGTTCTCGGGCATCACCCCGTCCTCGGTGAACATCGGCAGTGTGCTCTCGATCGCCTCGGCGTACAGCGTCTGGTTGCCCTGCGAGTAGTCGGCGGGCATCTTGGCGGCGATCTCGGAGGCGCTGTGCCCGGCCATCCACCGGAGGGTCTTCACGAAGGCGTTCGCGAGCTTCTGGACCGTCTTCTTGTGACCGTTGACCCAGTCCGTCTGCATGTACAGACTTGACGAGGGGTACGGCCCGCCGAGCGCCTTCTGGGAGCCCTCGGGCGTGCGCATGTCGATGAGCACCTTGCCGAGCTTCTTCTCCATGACCGTGGCGACGGTGGGGTCCGTCGTCATGCCGCCGTCGATGGCGCCCTTCTGGAGGGCGGAGACGAACGTCGGGCCGGCACCGACGGCGACCGGCGTGAACTCGCTGACCTGCACACCGTTCTTGACCGCGAGGTACTTCGTGAGGAAGTCGGTCGAGGAACCGAGTCCGGTGACGCCGAGCTTCCTGCCCTTGAAGTCCTTGGGTGAAGTGATGTCGCCCGCACGCTTGGCGGAGACGATCTCGACCTCACCGGGAGCGTGTGAGAACTGCACGACGGACTCCACCGCCTTGCCCTTGGTCTGCAGGTCGAGCGTGTGGTCGTAGAAGCCGACGGCTCCCTGCACCTGTCCCGACACGAGGGCGGTCTCGGCCTGGACACCGGCCGGCTCGCTGAGGAGCTCGACGTTCAGACCGGCGTCCTCGAAGTAGCCGAGCCTCTGAGTGAGCATCGCCGGCAGGTAGATGACCTTGTCCAGCCCACCGACCATGATCTTGACGTGCTCCCCCTTGCCGCCGCCCCCGCCGCTGCCGGAGTCGGCCGTCGTGCTCGCCGCGTCATTGGCGCAGGCGGTGAGCGAGGAGAGTGCGAGGAGACCGGCGGCTGCCAGCGCGGAGTATCTGGCGGTCTTGCGCATGGTGGTTCACGTCCTTGTGAGTGGCGGGGAGGCCGTACGTACGGCGGGATGGTGCGTACGGGTGGGGCGGGAGCGTGCGTACGGGCGGACTCGTCCGTACGCGAGGAAGAGGTCGTACGTGCTTGCCGGGGTGAAGTCAGCGGTCGGATTCCGACGGCTTCCAGCGGAAGATGCGGCGTTCACCGAACGTCAGCAGTCCTTCGGCGAGGAGGGCGACGACGGCGAGGATGACCATCGCCGCGTACACCCCCGCCGCGTTGAAGGTGCCCTGCGACTGGGCGACGAGCAGGCCGATGCCCTTGGTGGCGCCGATGTACTCGCCGACGATCGCGCCGATCAACGCGAAGCCGAAGCTGACATGGAGGCTGGTGAAGATCCACGAGGTGGCGGACGGTATGACGACCTGCAGCGTCACCCTGCGGTCGCTCGCTCCCAGGATCCGGGCGTTGGCCACCAGGTTCCGGTCGACCTCCCGGGCGCCCTGGAAGGCGTTGAAGAACACCGGGAAGAAGACGAGCACCACGGCCGAGGCGACCTTGGAGGCGGGTCCGAGCCCGAACCAGATCACGAAGATGGGCGCGAGGACGATCCTCGGTATGGAGTTGAGCACCTTGATGTATGGACCAAGAATGTCTGCCAGCAAGGTGATACGCCCCAGGGCGATACCGAAGAGCACACCGGCGACCACACCGATGACCCAGCCGAGCAGCGCCTCGTGAAGCGTGTACCAGATCTGCTCGCCGAGAGAACCGAGCGCGGTCCCGTGCATCACCCAGGTCTGGATCTGTTCCCAGATCTTCGAGGGCATCGAGAAGTTGAACGGGTCAATGACCTCGGCCCGGGAGAGGACCTCCCACAGGCCGAGCACGGCGACCAGGAGCAGCACGCGGGCGGTGCCCACCACGATCCTGCGTCTGCGGGCGGCACGGGCGCGGGTGTGCGCGCGGCCCGGAGTCCTGGCCGTTTCGACGACCGGAGCACTGAGAACGTCAGGCGACATCAGCGGCGCCCCTTTCACGGGTGATGCGGACCTCTTCGCCGAGGGACTCCCAGATCTCGCGGTAGATCTCGATGAACCGCGGCTCCAGGCGCACCGATTCGACCTTGCGCGGCCGCGGCAGATCGATGTCGAAGACCTGCTTCACGGTGGCGGGGCCCGCGGTCATCACGACGACCTTGTCGGCGAGCGCGATGGACTCCTCCAAGTCGTGGGTGACGAAGACGACCGAGGCGCCCGTGCCTGCCCACAGCTCGAGCAGTTCGTCGGACATCAGCGCCCGGGTCTGCACGTCGAGCGCCGAGAACGGCTCGTCCATCAGCAGGATCTCGGGGTCGTTGACGAAGGTGGCGGCGAGGGCGACGCGCTTGCGCTGACCACCGGAGAGCTGGTGCGGATAGCGGTCCTCGAAGGCCGTGAGCCCGACCCGGGCGAGCCACTCCCTGGCACGTTCCCTCGCTTCGGCCTTGGGCGCGCCACGGAACCGGGGCCCGGCCATCACGTTGGACAGCACCGTCCGCCAGGGAAAGGTTGCGTCCTGCTGGAAGACGAAACCGACCTTGTCCCCGACGCCGGAGACCGGCTCCCCGGCGACCAGGACCTCGCCCTCGGTGGGCTCCTCAAGACCGCTGACCAGGGTCAGCGTCGTGGACTTCCCGCAGCCGGTCGGTCCTACCACCGCCACGAACTCGCCGCGGCCGACGGTCAGGTCAAGGTCCCTGACGGCTGTGTGCAAACCCCCCGACGGGGTCTTGAAGATCTTGCTCGCGCCCCGCAGCTCGATGGCGGGGCTGGTGTCTGTGCTCATGGCCCGGGACGGTAGATGTGGTGCGGGCCACAGCATCAGTCTTGTGGGCGCAAGGCGTTCTTCTGCTCGCAAGGGTCTGTTGTGCTCATTTTGCTCGCGCTACAACAGCGGAGCCGAAACACGGGCGCACCATACGCCCAGGCCTTGAGAGAAAGAGGCCCGATGATTGACGTCCTGGTCGTGGACGACGACTTCCGCGTCGCCGAGATCAACGCGAAGTACGTGAGCAAGGTTCCCGGGTTCCGGGTGGCCGCCCGCGCGCACAGTGCCGCCCAGGCTCTGGCCGCGATCGAGCGCACTCCCGTCGATCTGGTGCTGCTCGACCACTATCTGCCGGACAGGACGGGACTCGAACTCGTCCACCGGATGCGGGAGAACGGTCACGGCACCGACGTCATCATGATCACCGCGGCCGGCGATGTGGCCACCGTGCGGGCGGCGATGCGCCTGGGTGCCCTGCACTACCTGATCAAACCGTTCACGTTCACCGCCCTGCGCACACGCCTCGACTCCTACGCCGCCCTGCGCCGTACCGTCGACCGGGTGGGCGGCCGCGGTGTGACGGGCCAGGAGCAGGTCGACCGGATCTTCGGTGCCCTGCGCACCGCACCCGCGCCGTCCTCCCCCGGGCTCCCCAGCGGCCACTCGGAGCCGACCACGGACCTGATCTGCGATGTGCTGCACCAGGCGAACCAGCCGCTGTCGGCCCACGAGGTGGCCGCCGAGACCGGCCTGAGTCGATCCACCGCCCAGCGCTATCTGCGGCACCTGGAACAAGCGGGGCGGCTGCGCCTCTCCCTCAAGTACGGCGACACGGGGCGCCCGGAACACCGCTACGCGTGGGTGGCGCCCTGAGCCGGCACTCCCCGACAGCTGGATGCCGTCTGGATCATGTCGTCTCAGGGCGGTCGCCTGCGGCCCTCAGACGGCCCCGGCGCCCGTGAGCGCGCGGACCTCGATCTCGGCGTGCTTGGCCTCGTCCGGCGGCTCCGCCGAGGTGACGGTGCCGAGCCAGCCGGCGACGAAGCCCAGGGGGATCGAGACGAGCCCCGGGTTCTGAAGCGGGAAGTACTGGAAGTCCACGCCCGGGAAGAGCGATTCGGGACTGCCCGACACCACCGGCGACAGCAGCACGAGCACCACCGCGGGCACCAGGCCGCCGTAGACGGCCCACACGGCGCCACGTGTCGTGAAGGACCGCCAGAACAAGGAGAACAGCAGAACCGGCAGATTCGCGGACGCGGCGACGGCGAAGGCGAGCCCGACCAGGAAGGCCACGTTGAGGTCGCGGGCGAGGAGGCTCAGGCCGATGGCGATCACGCCGATGCCGACCGACGCGGCACGCGCCACCGCGACCTCGCCGTGCGGCTTGGCGCGGCGGCGACGCGACGAGGCGTACAGGTCGTGGGCCACGGCCGCCGACGACGCGAGGGTGACTCCTGCGACGACCGCGAGAATCGTGGCGAAGGCGATGGCGGCGACGATCGCGAACAGGACTGTTCCTCCCGTGGAGTTGGCCCCGCCGCCCAGGTCCAGGGCCAGCAGCGGAACGGCGGTGTTCCCCGCGGCGTTCGATCCGCGCACCGCCTCGGGACCGACGACGGCAGCGGCAGCGAAGCCCAGCACGATCGTCATCAGGTAGAAGCCGCCGATGAGCCCGATCGACCACAGCACCGAGCGCCGGGCGGCCCGCGCGGTCGGCACGGTGTAGAAGCGCGACAGGATGTGCGGCAACCCGGCGGTGCCGAGCACGAGTGCGAGCCCAAGGCTCATGAAGTCGAAGCGTGCCGTCCAGTCACCACCGTATTTCAGCCCGGGTGCGAGAAATGCCTGGCCGTGGCCACTGCGCCCCGCTGCCGTGCTCAGCAGTTCGTTGATGTCCCCGTGGAACCGCACCAGGACCAGCACGGTGAGAACGATCGCCCCGCCGATGAGCAGAACCGCCTTGACGATCTGGATCCAGGTCGTCGCCCGCATCCCTCCCATCGACACATAGATCACCATGAGCGCGCCGACACCGATCACCGTCCAGTTGCGCGCCGCGTCACTCGTGCCTCCCAGCAGCAGCGAGACCAGGCTGCCCGCGCCCACCATCTGCGCCACCAGATACAGAACGGACACCACCACCGAGGACGTTCCGGCCGCGACCCGCACGGGCCGCACGTCCATCCGGGCCGCGACGACGTCCGCGAGCGTGAACCGGCCGCAGTTGCGCACCAGTTCGGCGACGAGGAAAAGAACGACCAGCCAGGCCACCAAGAATCCCACGGCGTACAGCAGACCGTCGTAGCCGTACAGGGAGATGAGTCCCGTGATACCGAGGAACGAAGCAGCCGACATGTAGTCCCCGGAGAGGGCAAATCCATTTTCCATCGGCGAGAACAGCCGCCCGCCCGCGTAGAACTCTTCGGCCGAACCGTGCCGGTGGCGACTCACCCATGTCGTGATCCCTAGTGTCACCGCGACGAACGCGCTGAACAGGAGCAGGGCCAGGGTCTGGTGGTGGCCGCTCACCGCTCACCACTCCCGGCGTTCCGCGTCATCTCCTGGGTGTTCCAGCGCAGTTCCAGCGCGGCCCGGTCACGGCGCAGCCGCGCGTGCCGCGCGTACGCCCAGGCGAGCAGGAATGTCGTGAGGAACTGTCCGAGTCCCGCGAGCAGTGCCACGTTCACGACACCGACGACGGGCCGCGCCATGAACCCCGGCGCGGTGGTCGCGGTCACCACATAACCCACGTACCAGGGGAAAAAGACGGCGACGGCCGGAATCACGAACCTGCGGTACCGGCCGCGTACTTCCTGGAAGGCGGCACTGCGCTGCACCTCCAGGTAGACGAGGGCGGTCCCGCCCGGTCGTCCTTGGTGCTCCGAACGAGCGGCCGGCACGGCGGGAGCGAGCGCGCCCGTACCGTCCAACTCGCCCCAGCCGGAAGCGAGCGCGTCGTACCAGGGGTCGTCGAACCGGACCTCCCCCGTGTCGCCGCCGTCGTGCTTGTCCACCGAACTCTCCTTGTCCGCGACCCGTTGCTGCCGCGTACCCAAGGATGTGCAGATCGGAGGGCTCCCTGACTCCTGTCTCCGCGCTCTTCACCCCATCAGGTGACTTCATCCCGCGGGCGGCCGTACGAGACCTTTCCCATAGGCGTAACGGACTGCTTGAGCACGGTCTTTGAGACCTGCCTTGGCGAAGAGATTATTGATGTGGGTCTTCACGGTGGCCGTGGACACATGGAGCTTACGAGCGATCTCCTGGTTGCTGAGGCCCTCGGCGATGAGCAGGAGCACCTCCGTCTCGCGCGAGGTGAGCCCGTCCGGGGCCTCCGGAGGCGGGCCGGGCTCCGGTTCCGGGTCCGACAGCCGCTCCAGCAGCCGTCGCTGGATGCTCGGCGAGAGCCCCGCGTCCCCGGAGAGCACGCTCTCCACGGCCCGCACGATCTCGTCGCCTCCCGCGTCCTTGGTCAGATAACCGCGGGCTCCGGCGCGCAGCGCGGGGAACAGCGACTCGTCGTCCGCGAACGTCGTGAGCACGACGACCTGGGTCCCGGGATGCTCGGCACGGATGCGCCGGGTCGCCTCGACCCCGTCGCAGCGAGGCATGCGCAGATCCATCAGCACGACGTCCGGGGCGAGTTCGGCCACCAGCTCCACCGCCTCGAACCCGTCACCGGCCGCTCCGACGACCTCGATCCCGGGCAGCAGTCCCAGCAGCATCACAATGCCCTCGCGCACGACCGTCTGATCGTCCGCGACCACGACCCGCGCCGGTGCCCTGCCCTCCGCCCGCTCGGTCATACCGGCACCTTCAGCGTCACCACGAACCCCTCCTCGCCCGGTCCTGCGTCCAGCGAGCCGCCGAGCAGCTCTGCGCGCTCCCGCATCCCCAGCAGACCGTACCCGGCACCCGAGCCGCTGAGTTCGCCCGGTTTTCCACCCGAATCCCGTACATCCAGCGTCACTTCGTGCTCGCCATAGTCCAGCCGGATGTGGATCTCGGCTCCCGGAGCATGTTTGCGTACGTTCGTCAGCGCCTCCTGGGCAACTCGGCGCACCGCCTGGGAGGCTTCCGCCGGCAGCGGCTGACGCTCCCCGGTCACCGTGACACCGGCGCGGTCGGCTGTGGCCACGAGTTCGCCGAGGAAGTCCTCCAGCGGAGACATCTCACCCCGGAGCGCGGAGAGTGCCTGCCGGGTCTCCGAAAGCCCCTCACGGGCCATTCCCCGTGCCGCCACGACCCGTTCGAGGATGATCTCCCGGTCCGCCCCTCTCTCGATGAGCAGTCGTGCCGCCTCCAGATGCACGAGCTGCGCGGACAGGCTGTGGGCCAGGACGTCATGGATCTCCCTGGCTATCCGCGCTCGTTCCGCGAGGGCCGCGGTCTCCGCCTCGGCCGCGCGGGCCACGCGTTCCTGGACCAGCAGCCGCTGGGCACTCGCCCGTGCTTCCGCGTCGAGGCGCAGAACGTATCCCGCGAGCGCCAGGCCCACGGTGGTGGCCGCGGTGGTCAGCCAGACGTCGTTGTCGAACGCCGCGTAAGCGCCCAGCGCCACCGCCATGGCCGGAAGGGCCGCCGCGAGGGGCAGCCGTTCGATGGCGGCGACAGCAGTCCCGCACAGCAGGACGAGCGCCGGAATCGGGAAGCCCATGCCGTGTCCCGCGACCGCGACCGCGAGGAGCAGAGCGAGCAGTACCAGGGACGGCAGCAGACGGTGTTCCAGTGTGGTCCGCCAGAAGCCCCAGGCGAGGAAGCCGCACACCGCGATCCCCGTGATGCCTCCGGCGAGCGCCCAGCCGCTCAGTTCCGGGTTCGTGAGTGTCGTGGCGACGAGCACGCCGAGGACGATGGCGCGCGTGACCCGGGAGAGCACACGGCGGGCCTTGTGCACGCCCATACGCGACAGTGCCTCACGAGAGGGCCAGCGCATCCAGGCGTTGTCCGTCACAGGCGCTCCTTCCTCAGAACGCGGCCGACCTCGTCACCGTACGCCGGGCCCTGCCCGGTCACCGTCGGCCGCAGGGACTGCGCCCGCCAGGTCAGGAGCCCGGAGCGGACCAGCAAGGTGGCCGCCAGGCAGAGCATCAGGGCGGAGGAGTTCTGGTGCACACCCAGCAGGGCACCTATGCCGAACAGACCCAGCCGCAGACAGATGCCTGCGCCCCAGACGGCTCCGGCGGCCTTGGTGCTCCTGCTCCACACGGCGCCGTCCGGCTCGGTCCATATCCGCGTCGTCCACGCCCATCCGGCTCCGATGGCCAGCGCCGTCACCAGTTCCGTGCCGAGCAGGAGGGACGCCTCGAACTGGTGGTGCGGGTCGATCACGCCGGGCTCGCGCATCGCCATGACGGCGAGAACGGCGGGCACGATCCACCAGCGCCGGTCCGAGCTGATCCGGCGTGCGCTGAACTGGCGCACGATCACCACTGCGGCGACAGCGAAGATCACCACGGCATTCATGAGCCCGGACATGCGCGGCCTCCTTGAGCGGGAAACGGGTGTCCGCAGCGAGTGCTGCCGACCCCATCGACGCTACGGAAATCGAGCACCTGGCAGATCGGCGCCCGGGTGGATCGTGGGTGGATCCCCCGCACCCGCGTCTCTCCACCCACGGGTGGATCGCACCCGTACAGTGCCCCGACCAGGCGGCCCGAGCCCGGACCCAGGGGGCCTAAAAGCTTGGTTCGCCCCCTCCGCCCCTACCCGTCCCGTACCTGGGGCTCCGCCCCAGACCCCGCTCCTCAAACGCCGGAGGGGCTGAATGTCCCCCGTACCCGAGAAACGCGCCGGAGCCGATGGGTGCGCCTGAGGGGTTGAAATCTGACCCGCGGCCGAAAGGCCGGCCGAAGCGGATTGGTTTCGCGCACGCGTGGCACCACGTCCAAGCCCCCACGCACCCGTGGTCGGAGCAGCCGGAGGGTCCTCGGGACCCGCGATACACCCGCAGGCGGTGACGCGAGGGAGGGCCGTGCCTGTACATCGCATGCCCGTCGCTCACGTCCGGATCGAGCTGTGGCTCCCTGCGAAGCCCGCATCTGATCCGACGGCGACGGGCGGATGTACCGGCACGGCCCCCATCCACCTGGCGGACCCACCCGGAATACGCCCGGAGGGCTACGCGTCGATACGCGACCGGTCCAGCGTCGCGGCAGAGCTCGAGATGAACTCCTTGCGCGGCGCCACGTCGTTCCCCATCAACAGGTCGAACACCTGCTCGGACGCCTCCAGGTCGGAGATGTTGATCCGGCGCAGCGTCCGGAACCGCGGATCCATCGTCGTCTCGGCCAGCTGATCGGCGTCCATCTCGCCGAGACCCTTGTACCGCTGGATCGAGTCCTTGTAACGCACACCCTTGCGCTGCAGCTCCAGCACGGTCTCCCGCAGCTCGCGGTCCGAGTACGTGTAGACGTACTTGTCCTGCCCCTTCTTGGGCTGGCTGAGCTCGATCCGGTGCAACGGCGGGACCGCCGCGAACACCCGCCCCGCCTCGACCATGGGCCGCATGTAGCGCTGGAACAGCGTCAACAGCAGAATCCGGATGTGCGCGCCGTCGACATCGGCGTCGACGAGGAGAATGATCTTCCCGTAGCGTGCGGCGTCGATGTCGAAGGTCCGCCCGGAGCCGGCCCCTATGACCTGGATGATCGCACCGCACTCGGCGTTCTTCAGCATGTCCGTCACGGACGCCTTCTGAACATTGAGGATCTTGCCCCGGATCGGCAGCAGCGCCTGGAACTCGGAGTTCCGGGCCAGCTTCGCCGTACCCAGCGCGGAGTCGCCCTCGACGATGAACAGTTCGCTGCGCTCGACGTCGTCACTGCGGCAATCGGCGAGCTTGGCGGGCAGCGAGGAGGACTCCAGGGCCGTCTTGCGGCGCTGTGCGTCCTTGTGCTGCCGGGCCGCGATCCTCGTGCGCGCGGCGGCGACGGCCTTCTCCATGACGACCCGCGCCTGCGCGGCCTCGTCCCGCTTGGCGGAGGTCAGGAACGCCTTGAGTTCCTTGGTGACCACGTTCGTCACGATGCGGCGGGCGGCCGAGGTACCGAGGACCTCCTTCGTCTGCCCCTCGAACTGGGGCTCGGCGAGACGCACGGTGACGACGGCCGTGAGGCCCTCCAGCGCGTCGTCCTTGACGATGTCGTCCTCGGCGACCCGCAGCAGCTTCTTGGTCCGCAGGACCTCGTTCATCGTCTTGGCGACGGCCTGCTCGAAGCCGGCGACATGGGTGCCGCCCTTGGGCGTGGCGATGATGTTCACGAACGACTTCAGAGTCGTGTCGTATCCGGTGCCCCAGCGCATCGCGACATCGACGCCCAGCTCACGCGTGACCTCGGTGGGGGTCATCTGCCCGTGCTCGTCGAGGACCGGGACGGTCTCCTTGAAGGTCCCCTGCCCAGAGAAGCGGAGGACGTCGCAGACCGGCTTGTCGGCGGCCAGGAACTCACAGAACTCGCTGATGCCGCCGTCGAAGCGGAACGACTCCTCGCCCTTGCTGCCGCCCTCGCCCAGCCCGAGTTCGTCACGGACGACGATGGTCAGGCCCGGCACCAGGAAAGCCGTCTGGCGGGCGCGCTGGTGGAGGTGCTCCAGGGAGAGCTTGGCGTCCTTGAGGAAGATCTGGCGGTCGGCCCAGTAGCGCACGCGCGTGCCGGTGCGGGTCTTCGGGATCCGCTTGAGCTTGCGCAGCCCGCTCGACGCGTCGAAGGCCGCGTCGGGGCCGTCCGCCTTGAAGGCTCCCGGGGTGCCTCGGCGGAAGCTCACGGCATGGGTGTTCCCACTGCGGTCCACCTCGACGTCCAGACGGGCGGAGAGCGCGTTCACCACGGAGGCGCCCACGCCGTGCAGACCACCGGAGGCCGCGTACGAGCCGCCGCCGAACTTTCCGCCGGCGTGCAGCTTGGTCATGACGACCTCGACGCCGGAGAGGCCAGTCTTGGGCTCCACGTCGACGGGGATGCCGCGGCCGTTGTCCCGCACCTCGACGGAGCCGTCGTCGTGCAGGGTCACATCGATGTGGTCGCAGTAGCCCCCGAGGGCCTCGTCCACCGAGTTGTCGATGATCTCCCACAGGCAGTGCATCAGGCCACGGCTGTCGGTCGACCCGATGTACATGCCCGGGCGCTTCCGCACTGCCTCGAGCCCCTCAAGGACGAGCAGGTGCCGCGCGGTGTAGTTGGAACCGTCACGGTCTGCTCCGGTCAGCAGCGCTGTGGACGGCACGGACGTATCGGCGGTCACGCGGTTCGCTCCTCGCTGAATTTCATGGGAGACCCTTTTGGGTAAGGGCCCGGCTTCGGTTGCCGTTCAGAGGGTACCGAGGCCTGGTAGAGCCGTTGTAGCACCACCCTCGCATGAACTCACCCTAGTCCAGGATCGCATGGGTGTTCGATCCCTCGATGGAGTGAAGTACATATCACGTTCCCTTCGAGGCATGAACCATTTAGGCTCCGGGCACGTCCTCATGAACAAGCCGGCAATCCAGCCGGGAGGACCGACACCCGACAGACAGCGCGAACCCGTACAGACACAAAGACACGCAATACGGCTCATTCGCCGCCACCCGGCAGCAGACAGCCGTCTCGAAAGAAAATTTCGAGGAAAAGCCGCGAGCGGGAACGTTTTCGGCCTGGTTGGATGTTGACCCTGGTACGACAGCTCGTCGAGCTAGAGAAGAGGCGACGTGACTACTGTTCTGACCCCCGCGAGCCCGCTGACGGCCGCTGACCGCTGCGACCGTTGCGGCGCCCAGGCATATCTGCGCGTCGTCCTCCTGAGCGGCGGAGAACTGCTCTTCTGCGCCCACCACGGTCGCAAGTTCGAGCCGGAACTCAAGAAGATCGCCGCTGAGATACAGGACGAGACGGAGCGGCTCACGTCCGTTCCCGAGAGCGTCAACGACGAAGATCGCTGACCCTTCGCATCAACGACGAGCGGGTACCGGCGACAGGCCGGTGAGCGGGCGGTCACACCCTGGACACAGGGTGTGACCGCCCGCACTCGTATCGCATCGCCGAGAGCTGTCAGCGGCTCGCGTTCAGCGCCTGGACGACCTCTGACACCCGCGTGTAGACACCAGGGCTCTCCGCGCGCCCACAGCCGCTCCCCCAGGACACCAGGCCGATGAGACGCCCCTGGGCGACCAGCGGCCCACCGCTGTCCCCCTGGCAGGCATCACGGCCGCCCGCCGGCTCTCCGGCGCAGACCATGGACGCCGCGTCGTAGGTCCCGGACTCGTCGCCGGGGTAGGCCCGCTCGCACGCGGTGTCGGGAAGCACGTGCACGTCGGCGGCACGCAGGCTGCTCGCGTAGTCGCCGCCGCCCGTCAGGTCGCCCCAGCCGTAGACGGCGGCGGCGGTCCCGGGCTCGTACGCCCGGTCCCCCGAGGCGGCCATACGGATCACGGAGGAGGCCGGCAGCGGCTCGGCGAGCGTCAGGACGCCGAAGTCGCCGGCGTTCGTATCACTGTCGTAGTGCGGGTTGACCCAGACGTCTCGTACGGGGATCTCCTCGCCGTCCTCGGACGTCAGGTCCCCGCGTCCGGCGATGACCTTCAGATCGCCCGCGTCGCGCGGTGGCGCCCCCAGCACATCCTCGCCCAGGCAGTGGGCCGCGGTCAGGACCGTAGTCGGGCCGATGACCACTCCTCCGCAGAACTGTCCCGCTCGGGTACCCCCGAACCGGTCACGGCTGGACAGTGCGACCGTCCACGGGCTCTCGGAGATCTGGACCGGACGGCTTCCTATGACAACGCTGTCGGAGGAAGCCAGGGCGGGGGTCGTCAGTGATATCACCGCTGTGGCGGCCGCAAGGGCCAGGGTCGGGGCGTAGGGACGGCGCATGCGCGCTCCTCACACTGGGAGGGTCTTGGAACACCCAGAGTGATCCAGCGAGCGAAGGCACGCACTCCGCGCATACGGCGAGGGCCCGACCCCCCAAAGGAGGTCGGGCCCTCGTCGACGTGCGGCCGAGGCCTAGTCGAGGTAGTCGCGCAGCACCTGGGAACGCGACGGGTGACGCAGCTTCGACATGGTCTTGGACTCGATCTGGCGGATCCGCTCACGGGTCACGCCGTACACCTTGCCGATCTCGTCGAGGGTCTTCGGCTGACCGTCGGTGAGACCGAAGCGCATCGAGACGACACCCGCCTCACGCTCGGACAGGGTGTCGAGTACGGAGTGCAGCTGCTCCTGGAGGAGCGTGAAGCTCACCGCGTCGGCCGGCACGACGGCCTCGGAGTCCTCGATGAGGTCACCGAACTCGCTGTCGCCGTCCTCGCCCAGCGGCGTGTGCAGGGAGATGGGCTCACGGCCGTACTTCTGGACCTCGATGACCTTCTCGGGGGTCATGTCCAGTTCCTTGGCCAGCTCCTCCGGGGTGGGCTCACGGCCCAGGTCCTGGAGCATCTGACGCTGGACGCGCGCGAGCTTGTTGATGACCTCGACCATGTGCACCGGAATACGGATGGTGCGGGCCTGGTCGGCCATGGCGCGGGTGATCGCCTGACGGATCCACCAGGTGGCGTACGTGGAGAACTTGTAGCCCTTGGTGTAGTCGAACTTCTCGACCGCGCGGATCAGACCGAGGTTGCCCTCCTGGATGAGGTCCAGGAAGAGCATGCCGCGACCGGTGTAGCGCTTGGCCAGAGAGACCACCAGACGGAGGTTGGCCTCCAGAAGGTGGTTCTTGGCGCGGCGGCCGTCCTCGGCGATGATCTCGAGCTCACGCTTGAGCTTGGGGGCGAGCTTGTCGGCGTTGGCCAGCTTGTCCTCGGCGAACAGACCGGCCTCGATGCGCTTGGCGAGCTCGACCTCCTGCTCGGCGTTGAGCAGCGGGACCTTGCCGATCTGCTTGAGGTAGTCCTTGACCGGGTCGGCGGTGGCACCGGCGGCGGCGACCTGCTGCGCCGGCGCGTCGTCCTCGTCCTCGTCGGACAGGACGAAGCCCTGGGCGCCGTCCTCGGCGGGCTCCTCCGCACCGGACTTGCCCGGGGTCTCCTCGGCCGTCTCGTCGTCGACGAGCTCGGCGTCGTCCTTCTTGGCGCTCGTCTTCTTGGCCGCCGTCTTCTTGGCGACTGTCTTCTTGGCGACGGCCTTCTTCGCCGTCGTCTTCTTGGCTGCGGCGGGCTTGCCTGCGGAGGCGTCCTCAGCCGAATCGTCGGCGAGGGCAGCCGGAGCCGCCGTGGCGGTGGCCTTCTTGGCGGTCACCGTCTTGGCCGCCACGGTCTTGGTGGCGGTGCGCTTGGCCGGACTCTTCGCTGCGACGCTCTTTCGGGTGCGCTTGGGCTCCGCGGCACTGACCATCAGCGTCACACCCTCTTCCTCGAGGATCTGGTTGAGGCTGCGCAGTACGTTCTTCCACTGAGTGGCCGGAATCTGGTCAGCTTCGAAGGCCCGACGCACGTCATCGCCGGCGATCTGCCCCTCAGCCTTTCCCCGCTCGATGAGCGCCATGACAGAGACGGACTCGGCGATCTCCGGCGGGAGCGTACGGGATGTGCTGGCCGACACGAACAACCTCTCGGAACGTTGAAAAACGGCTTCCGGCCCCGTCCACTGCGGACAGGAACCGACGACCGCCGACTGGGGATGGGCCGACGGCGCGGGCGGGGGCCGGGAAGATGCACAGCGCCACACACGGCGTCTGTATTCCTTCCTCGGCTATCACCTCTTAGGTCATCGCGCTGCTCCGAAGAGCGTTACGCCCAATCTGCGTGGCCCGAGTCACACCCCGTAAGTGCCCAAAAGATGACAGATCCTATCAAGCCAGGTTAGTTCATGATCCGCCGACCGGTCGCACCGTCGGGACCCCACCTCATCCACGAAGGATTTGGCGAGATCCCGACGGGTGATGACTCACGGGTCCGACGCCGCCACGGACGCTGACGCGCCCCGGACCGCGTCACCCTCGGCGCGCGATCAGTGCTCGCGCGGCGCGGGCACGACACGCTCCACCTCGGGGTGGACGGTGATGAGCTGCCGCATGGCCGTCTCGGCCGCCGCGCCGTCGGCCGCCGCGAGGGCGTCGACGATGCGCGCGTGGTGACCCAGCGAGGCCTCGTTCGGCCGGTCACAGCCGGTGACCGGGCCACCGGAGACCTGGAGCGCCGCCGACACGATCCCCGAGAGGTGTTCCAGCATCCTGTTGCCCGCGAGCTGGATAAGCAGCGAGTGGAACTCGGTGTCGGCACGCGCGAAGGTGAGGGCGTCACCCTGCGCCATGGCGTGGCCCATGATCTCGACCATGTCGCCGAGTCGCTGCTGGACCTCCTCACGCCCATGTCCGGCGGCGAGGCGAGCGGCGAGCGGCTCGATGGTCCAGCGGAGCTCGCTCAGCTCGCGCCGCTGGTCGTCCCGCTGCGGCCCGAAGGCCCGCCATTCGATGATGTCCGGGTCGAGGAGGTTCCAGTCGCTGACGGGACGCACGCGCGTGCCGACGTTCGGGCGGGCACTGACCAGCCCCTTGGCCTCCAGTACGCGGAGGGACTCACGGACGACGGTCCGGGAGACCTCGAACCGCTGGCCGATCTCCTCGGGCACGAGCGGACGGTCCGCGCCGAGGTCTCCGGAGACGATCATCTGGCCGAGCTGCTGGACGAGCTGGCCGTGCAGTCCGCGTCCGCGGCTGCCGGTGGCGCGTCGGCCGACACGGCCGAGCTCCGGTTCGGCGCTCTCCCACACAGGAGGGCCGACGCGGTCGCCACCGGACGCGTCGGCATAGGGGTAACGGTCGAGTTCGCCCGGTCCGGCGAGGCCGGAGTCTGAGGAACGGGCGGCGGTCATCATGGTCTGCGCAAGGGTACTCACGGGTCTTTTGTCGGCGCCTACTCCAACTGCCTTGAGGTCTTTGGTGAAAAGCACACGAAAGGGTGATCGCTCACACCGTCGCAATTGACGCCTTATCGGAAAGAAATGGGCGTTCTTCGGGAAGTTGTGCGCACAGGGAGAACGGAAGGGTGCGGACGGTCGTCATCGGACTCGGCTCCGCAGGGTCGTGAGCAGATATGCGCAGAGCAGTGCGGTCAGCGACAACAGCAGTGCTCCGCCCACGGGTTGGGCCAGTACCCGCACACCGGCCGCCAGGTAGCGCTCCCCGCCGAACGGCCACTGCACGAGAACCAGTTCCCGAAGCCGCTCCGGGAATCCGGCCGCCGACCGCACGGACGGCCCCCGCAGGACCTTTTGTACGAGGGGTACGACGACGACCGGCACGGCGAGGACCGCCGCGAGCCCGGCGGCGGTGGACCGGAAGATTCCGGCCGCCAGCACGCCCGCCCACGCGCAGCCCATCACGAGGCCGAACCAACTCGCGCTCAGCGAGAGCCAGTCCGACGGAACTCCGGCGAGCTCCCGTCCGTAGACGAGGTAGAGCATTTCGAGGTCGCATCCCACGGTGAGGAAGGCCAGCATCAAGGCGGTGGCCGAGGCGACGAGGAGCTTGGCGGTGAGCAGTCCCAGCCGGCGCGGGACGGTGCCGCGGTCCGCGGCCAGGGCGGGGTGGCGGAACTCCTCGCCGAAGGCGACGGCGCCCAGCAGCCCGGCGCCGAGCGCGGCGGGCGGAAGCGGGAGTTCGCGCGGCCACGCGGCCAGCAGGCGCGGCTGAGGCGTGTGACCGATTCTGGCCAGGAGGACGGACAGGAGGACCGAGGTGACGAGAACGGCGGCGGCGGTGAGGTAGCCGGTGCTGACACCGGCGGCCCTGCGCAGTTCGTAGCGCAGGGGACGCAGCGGGCTCCGGGCCTGGCGTACGGCGATGGGGGGCGGAAGGGCGGACAGAGCGTCCGCGGCTGGTTCATCGGCGAGGCCCGGCCCATCGGCGGGGCCCGGCTCGTCAGCGGGGTGCTCGCCCTCGTCCGAGGACGCCGCGGCCGGTGCGGGACCCATGTCCCCTGTCTCGTCGGCGAGTTGGTGTACGAGGATGCCGTGCCGGAAGGCCGTCTCGCCGACGTCGGCGCAGGTGCTGCCGTACACCGAGAGCCGGTTGCCCTCCTCACGCACGACTTCCACGGAGCGCCGCGCCGTGCGTGCTTCCTTGGTCAGGAGGGAGCCGAGCCGGACCGCGTGCGGACTGCGGACTGCCACGCGCGGCCGGAGCCGGGTGCGGGCGAACTCCGCGGCCTCCTGATCGGCGACCAGGCGTCCCTGCTCCAGCGTGACGACCCGGTCGGCGGTTCGCGCGGCCTCCTTGGGGTCGTCCGTGGTGAAGAGCACCGTGCCTCCCTGGGTCGCGTGGGCGCGCAGAATCCCGTGCAGCCATCGCCCTTCCCTGGCCGACAGGCCGTCCGCGGGGCCGTCGAGCACGAGCGTGTGAGGGTCGGACAGGAGCGCGCAGGCCAGCCCGAGCCGGCGGTCCATGCCGCGGGACAGCGTGCCCAGGCTCTCGTCCCGCAGGCTGACGAGCCCGACCACTTCGAGGACTTCGTCCGCGCGGCGCACGGGTACCCCGGCGGCGGCGCACAGCATGCGGAGCTGGCCGCGGACCGTACGTGCCGGATGGCCCGGCACCTCGCCCAGGAGTACGCCGACCTCACGCGAGGGATGGGCGATCCGATGCAGCGGCCTGCCTCGGAAGTAGGTGATTCCGCGGCCCTGCTGGAGTTCGAGCATGAGCCTCAGCGCCGTCGTCTTGCCCGCGCCCGGGGTTCCGACGAGCGCGGTGACGTGGCCCGCGCGCGCCTCGAAGGACACGTCGTCGACGGCGGGCGGACGCGCCTTGCGCATGTTGCTGGTCAGTCCGATGGCCTGGATCACTCACAGCAAGATAGCGCGACATTCCGGATTTTCCGGGCACCATGCGGCTCGCCTCCGGCGGGCCTCGCAGGTCCGGCGAGCCCGCCGGGACCCGTGGGCCCGGAACCGTGTTCGCCGCCTCCCTCAGACCTCGGGGCGCAGCATCGGCGGGTTGAGCAGCGTGGCGCCGCCCGCCCGGAACAACTGGGCGGGGCGGCCGCCCTGGCGTGTGGTCGTGCCCCCGGTGGGCACGAGGAAGCCCGGCGTACCGGTCACCTTGCGGTGGAAGTTGCGCGGGTCGAGCACCACGCCCCACACGGCCTCGTAGACGCGGCGCAGCTCGCCGACGGTGAACTCGGTCGGGCAGAAGGCGGTCGCCAGCGACGAGTACTCGATCTTGGACCGGGCACGCTCCACGCCGTCCGAGAGGATCTGCGCGTGATCGAAGGCGAGGGGCGCCGCCTGTTCCCCGTCCCGCCCGTACCCGCCCTGCTGCAGCAGTTCCTCGACCGGTGCCCAGCGCGCGCTGTTCGCGTCGCCGCCCGCGCGGGGAGCGGGGAGGTCGGGGGCGAGGGCCAGATGCGCGACGCTGACCACACGCATCCGGGGGTCACGCTTGGGGTCGCCGTAGGTCGCGAGCTGCTCGAGGTGTGCGCCGTTGTCCTGTGCGGGCACGGAGGGGTCGTGGGCGCACAGGCCCGTCTCCTCGGCCAGCTCGCGTGCCGCGGCCTGGGCCAGGTCCTCGTCGGTGCGTACGAAGCCGCCGGGCAGTGCCCATCGCCCCTGGAACGGCTGCTCGCCCCGCCGTACCGCCAACGCGCACAGGGCATGGCGTCGCACGGTGAGCACGACCAGGTCCACGGTCACGGCGAAGGGCGGAAAGGCTGACGGGTCGTAGGGCATGCCGCGATCATAGTCGTCTTCCTGACGATAAACACCTCCTTCGGGAGCCCGGTCCATGGTTGATCGGCTTCCGTCCCTGACCGGCGGGGCTGCCGGTCAGGGACGCGTACCGCCACGTCACACACCCAACTGCAGTCCGTCGTCCGCTTCCTCGACCATGGCGAGCCCGAGTCTGCTGACGCGCACGGAGAAGGGAGCACCCGAGATCCTCAGGCCCGTCAGCACGATCTCTCCCAGGGGCGCGGCCCGGAACGGGCGCAGGGTCACCGTGCCCGCGGGCGCATCGGGGCGGATGCCGGCCAGGGAGCAGAGCAGCATCACCCCGGCGGCGGCCGAGGTGGCCGCGGGCCGGGAGGCGGCCGGATGGGGAAGCGGTGCACTCCCCCGCGTGCGCTGCTCCCCCGCGTACATCTCGGGCAGTCTGCCGCCGAAGGACTCGGCCGCCGCCAGGATGCCGCGCAGCAGCGAGCCGGCCTCCTTCTCGTGGCCCGCGGCGGCGAGCCCCGTGACGGCGACGGCCGTCTCGTGGACGCGCACCGCCCCGCTGCGATGACCGAACGGGTTGTACGCCGCCTCGTTCGCCCCGAGGCTGCGCAGCCCCCAGCCCGAGTCCATGGCCGGGCTGCCGAGGAGGCGCGCGAGCTGTTCGGTCCGCGCCTTGTCGAGCAGACCGGGAGCCGTCTCTCCCGAACCCGACAAGCCGGTGTCGAGGAGATGGGCGGTGCCCGAACCGAGCTGGGGCACGAGTCGCCCGTCCTGGGTACGGGCGGCGGCCGGTCGGCCACCGGCCGGGTCCTCGACCCAGAAGTCGTCACGGAACGCCGCCCGCATCGCCTGGGCCCACTGCCGCAGCCCCGTGCCACCGGTCCGGCCGTGCGCGTCGAGCAGACCGGCGCCGAGCAGGGCCGCGCGATGCGCGTGTGCCTGCGTCTCGCAGCGGAACGGTCCGCCCGGCTGCGGGTCGGGCAGATACGTGCCGTCGCCAACCGTGGTCCGCAGCCATTCCAGACACCGCTCGGCCGCGGGCAGCAGTTCCTCCACCTCCCGCTCGGCCAGCCCCCAGCGCACGGCCTCCGCGAGCATTACCGGGAACAGCAGGGTCGCCTCGGTCGCCGTGCAGGCCGGCGGCAGGTGCGGCCCGCTGTCCCGGAGCGGTCCCGGAATCAGTCCGGAGTGCGGTCCCGGACCGGCGACCTGGGTGCGGGCGAGGGTGCGCAGCGTGCCCGCGGCAAGACGTGTGCCGAGCGGCAGGGTCATCCGGGCCGCGGCCAGCGCCTCGGCCGGCGCCAGTCCGCAGCGCCAGGGTGCTCCCGCCGCGAGGTGGGTGTCGGCCGGATGCCGGGGGTCGCGCAGCAGCAGGGCCCGCAGGTCATCGGCACAGGTGCTCAGAAGCGCTTCTGCTCCGGGCTCGTCGCTCAGCACCCGGGCCTCGGCGAACGGGCTCGCCGCGCCGCGGCCCACCGCCCTGACCGGCCCCTGACCGCCCGGTCTGACGCGCAGTTCCACGGTGAGGGTGCCGCCCGGTGGCAGTTCGAGTTCCCAGCGCAGCATCCCCGCCGAGGCCAGCGCGTCGGTGGGCGGCGGGTCGGCGGAGACGGTCACGTGGCCGGCGGGGCAGGACCAGCGCAGGCCGGCGGCGTGGACAGTGGCGGGCAGTTCGGGCCCTCCCCGTCCCGAGGCGACGTCGCCCAGTTCCGCGAGGTCCGTCCCGAGGACGACCTCCACGGGCAGGCGCAGGGCCCGCAGGGCCGAGCTGCGCAGGGTGATCCGTTCGATGCCCTCCGCATGGCGGGTTCTCTCGACGACCACGTCCGGATCCGGGCCGGTGTCAGGGGCGGCGCGCAGCGTGCCCACGAAGCGGGCCCGGTCAGCCGCGAGCATCCGGGCCTGCATCGCCAGCGGCTCCCGGCCCGCCACCCGGACCAGGCAGCGGGACAGAGTCCGTCGGCCCGCCATGTAGAAGCCCTCGAGGCCGCGGCCGGTCAGTTGTCCTTCCTCCGTCGAGATCACCAGTCCGGGAAGGGCGGCGCAGATCAGGGTGGTGTGGGCCGGCGGCAGGTCCGCCGGCCGGCCCGGCACGGGAAGGGATGTCCAGGGAGTACCGGGTCCGCGCCCTGCCGGGACGAAGGGCGCTCCCGCGTCGCGGCCCGGTCGTGGGGCCGCCGGAGCGCCCCCGCGTCCGGCGGGCCGTGCGGGCTCGTGCCCGGTCGGACGGCCGCCGTCGGGTGCCGAGGACGGATGAGGCATGGGCATGGGGTGGCTTCCTCCGCGCTCGGTGCGCCTGGAGCGCGCTCCGCTCCGGGTGGGGGCTCCGCGGGGTCGCGGGCGTTGCGGCGGCGCGATCCGGCCAGGGATTCCGCCACTCAGGTGAACGGGACAGCCCTGTCCGGGGTCACGCATGTGCCCAGGAAGCCGACCGAATGGCCGTGGGGCGGCCCACCGGTTGCACGAGCACCGGTCGAGCGGTCGCCAACCGCGCGGAAGGTGACCGGGCCCGGCGGAGAACGCACCGTCCGGCAGCGGTGGGACGCGGCCCGCCCTCGGGGCGTGGGGAACCCCTCCCCGCCTCGGCCGAGCATGTCGGCCGGACTTCTTCCCGGACCTGTCCCGCCGTGCTGTGCCCCAGCCGCTCACGTGTCCTCCCCGGCACCGTGACGCTCACTGTCGCCCCGCCTGCGCGGCCGGCCGTCCGCCCGGTCCGCCGCTCGCCGTGGCCGGTCCCCGGCCGGTGAGGCACCGGCCGCCGGGCGGCACCCTTGGGTGTCCGAGGTCCCGGGGCCGCGACGGCCCGGTCGGCCGCCGCCGGTCGCGACCGTTCGGGGCCTGCGGCGACGCCGAGCGCCGGGTGCCGAGGGCGGGGTGTCCGGCACGTGGGAACCGGGCGTCTTCGGGCCGGCCGGTTCCCGGGCGGAACCCGGCACCGTCAGGCCGTCCTCCGGCAGTGGCCTGCCGGAGCCGATCGGCCGCTCCGTGTCGGTCGGGCCGTGGTCCGTGCGCTCGGCGCGCAGACAGCGCCGGACGGATTCCGGATCCAGTCCTTCATTGCATGCCTGGTGGAGAAGACGGGCGAACAGGTAGTCGGGATCGGCGCCGAGCGCCATGGCGAGCGCTTCCCGTGCCTCCAGTTCGTCGCCCATGGACCAGGCGACCCATCCCGCGAGGGTGAGGGGTGCCGCCGCGTGCTCACGGTAGGGGCCGACGCAGCGACGGGCCAGTGCCCGCCACAGCCGCAGCGCCGGGGCGGCCTCGTCGCCCTCCATCCACTGCGCGGCACGGTCACGGGTCGTGCGGTCCTGCAGGGCGAGAATCAGCGTGGCGGCCTCGTCGTTCTCGAGGAGTCCGTCGTCGCGCAGGTCCGACGGACGTGTGCCCGACACGGGGAAGGCCGCCGCGAACCGGTCCTTGATCCGCCGGGCCAGCGCGAGGGCCTCCTCGGCCACCTCGGCTCGGCTGTCCTCCTCCAGGATCCTCGGTACGAGAGCCATGCTGGCCGTGTCCAGCGCCACCTCCTGGCCCAGCGCGGCGGTGGACTCCCAGGGAAGAAACCTGGCTGTCAGGTCCTTCAGGGATCCTCGCACCTGAAGGCCCGCGTACGTCGCGGCGGCGGCGAGGACGGACGTGCCCGGCAGCCCCATCGAGGTGCCTTCCGCCGGGCAGCATCCCTGACCTGGGCACGTGTAGGTCCAGAAACGGCCGTCGGAGATGCACAGTGCCTCGATCACCGGAACGTCGAGACTTCCGCAGGCAGTCCGCAGCAGCTGTGCGAGCGGGCGAAGACGTTCCATCACGTCCCGTCCCGATTCACCGCTCCCGGGTTCCTGGCACAGGTACGCCACCATGCTCTCGGGGCGGGCGCCTCGGCGCTCGCTCCCTTTCACCAGTCCCTGGGCCAGCTGATCGGAGGCGGACGGCCAGTCCTCGGCATGGGCCGGGATACCGAGTCGGGCCCGGCCGCCGAACCGGCCCCGCCGCTCCCGGTCGTGCAGGGCGACCAGCACGATGCTGTCGTCGGGGCGGTACCCGAGGAGATAGGGCAGCGCGTCGGCCAGCTCTGCCGGGGTACGGAGAGTCACCTGATGCTCCCCGCCCGGGAGGCTCACACCGCCTGCGTGCCGGTTCTCGCGGGCACGGCCCCCGCCGCCTCCGTGGCGCAACCCGCCGGGAATGGCCGTACCGTCGTGGACTTCCGGGCTGATGTTCTTGTCGCCGGACGTACCGGCCGATTCGTCGTGATTCGTCATGCGGCGACCATCTCGCGGATCGCGAGATTCCGGTTGAGCCTGTGGATAACAGTCCGCATGATCACGCCAGAAGTTGTCCACAGCTCGACGGCTCGTTCGCGCTTTGTCGGACCCATCCGGTTGCATGGAGCCATGACCAACGAAGACCCGCGACCCACACCAGTCCCCGACAACGCGCACGACGCCTCCCGCAAAAGCCTCCGCGCCACGGCCGACGCCGTCCTTGCCCGCCTGGTCGGCGCGCGGGCGGGGGAGGCACGGCTGCGCGAGGACCAGTGGCGCGCGATCGAGGCGCTGGTGGCCGACAAGCGCAGAGCGCTGGTCGTGCAGCGCACCGGCTGGGGCAAGTCCGCGGTGTACTTCGTCGCGACCGCGCTGCTGCGCGAGACGGGTGCCGGGCCGACGGTGATCGTCTCGCCGCTTCTCGCCCTGATGCGCAACCAGGTGGAGGCGGCGGCCCGCGCCGGAATCCGCGCACGGACGATCAACTCCTCCAACACGGAGGAGTGGGAGACCATCCAGGCCGAGGTGGCGGCGAGCGAGGTCGATGTCCTCCTGGTGAGCCCGGAAAGGCTGAACAACCCCGACTTCCGCGACCAGGTGCTGCCCAAACTGGCCGCGGCCACCGGTCTGCTGGTGGTCGACGAGGCGCACTGCATCTCCGACTGGGGCCACGATTTCCGGCCGGACTACCGTCGCCTGCGCACCATGCTCGCCGACCTCCCGCCCGACACCCCGGTACTGGCCACGACCGCGACGGCCAACGCGCGCGTGACGGCCGATGTCGCGGAGCAGCTGGGCACCGGTGTGAGCACCGACGCGCTGGTTCTGCGCGGCCCTCTGGACCGGGAGAGCCTGAGTCTCGCCGTGCTGCGGCTGCCGGACGCCGCGCACCGGATGGCCTGGCTCGCCGAGCACCTGAACGACCTGCCGGGCTCGGGAATCATCTACACGCTGACCGTGGCCGCGGCCGAGGAGGTCACCGCGTTCCTGCGCCAGAGCGGGTACACCGTGGCGTCGTACACCGGGAAGACCGAGAACGCCGACCGCCAGCAGGCCGAGGAAGACCTGCTCGCCAATCGCGTCAAGGCGCTGGTCGCCACGTCGGCGCTGGGCATGGGCTTCGACAAACCCGACCTGGGCTTCGTGGTGCACCTGGGCTCCCCCTCCTCCCCGATCGCCTACTACCAGCAGGTGGGACGCGCGGGCCGCGGTGTGGAGCACGCGGAGGTGCTGCTTCTGCCGGGCAAGGAGGACCAGGCGATCTGGGAGTACTTCGCCTCGATCGCCTTCCCCCCGGAGGAGCAGGTGCGACGCACTCTGGACGTACTGGCCCGGGCCGAGCGCCCGCTCTCCCTGCCCGCGCTCGAACCGCTGGTCGAGCTGCGCAGGTCCCGCCTGGAGACCATGCTCAAGGTGCTCGACGTGGACGGGGCCGTGCACCGGGTCAAGGGCGGCTGGATCTCCACGGGCATGCCCTGGACGTACGACACGGAGCGCTACGCCTGGGTAGCCAAACAGCGGGCGACGGAGCAGCAGGCGATGCGGGACTACGTGTCGGCGACCGGCTGCCGCATGGAGTTCCTCCGGCGGCAGCTGGACGACGAGGGCGCCGCGCCATGCGGGCGCTGCGACAACTGTGCCGGCGGGCGGTTCCAGGCATCCGTGTCCGCCGCCGCGCTGGACGCGGCGAACGGCGAGCTGGACCGCGCGGGCGTCGAGGTCGAGCCCCGGAAGATGTGGCCGACCGGGCTGGCCGCGGTCGGCGTCGAGCTGAAGGGCCGCATCCCGGCCGGCGAACAGGCCGCTCCGGGGCGTGCCCTGGGACGGCTCTCGGACATCGGCTGGGGCAACCGGCTGCGGCCGATGCTCACCCCGCAAGCCCCGGACGGGCCCATTCCGGACGATGTCGCCCAAGCCGTGGTCGGTGTCCTGGCCGACTGGGCGAAGGGACCGGGCGGCTGGGCCTCGGGGCAGCCCGACGCACAGCCACGCCCGGTCGGCGTGGTGACCATCGCCTCGCGCTCGCGGCCACAGCTGATCCACTCGCTCGGCGCGCGGATCGCGGAGATCGGCCGACTGCCGCTGCTGGGATCCGTGGAGTACGTCGGCGAGGCGGCCCAGATCTCCCGGAGCAACAGCGCACAGCGGCTGAAGGCGCTGGACGGGGCCCTGACCGTGTCACCGCGGCTGGCCGACGCCCTGAGAGAAGCGCAGGGTCCGGTCCTGCTGGTGGACGATGCCACGGACACGGGCTGGACGCTGGCAGTGGCATCGCGGATGCTACGCAGAGCGGGTGCCCAGGCAGTGTTGCCGCTGGTCCTCGCCGTACAGGCGTGACCCGCGTGTCGCGATCCGAAACACCGGGCAGGTATATAAGCCACTAATCACCTGAAAGCGGTCCGTGGCCCCAATTGCTCGTTGCCGCATTCCAGTTCGACAGGAAGAATTGAGCTCCGCTCCCCGCACGGTTTGCCCGTGGTCCGGTAGGGCTCTGCTGCGGCGTGCCATCCCCCAAGTCCGACCCCGCCCGCTGTATGGGCACGTAGCCGAAGGGAGGACCGTGACCTTCGGATTCGCTCCGTCCTCGGCGGCAACCATGTCGACGTCTCCCGACCTGTCCGCCGCTTCCACCAACCCACTGACCCGCATGCTGGAGCCCGCCGAATGGGCCTCGGCCGGAATTCCGCTTCTGCGCGATCCCCGTGAGGTCGTGAGCGGCCTTCACGCCCGGCACCGGCCCAGACCGTCGACCGCGGTCGTCGCGGTGCTCGACCACGACGAGCGACTGATGGCGAGCGCGTCCTTCACCCGGCGTTCGGCACCCGCCGACGGCTGGATGTTCCGCAACGCGCTGCTCGCACAGTTGCGCCGGGTCATCCCGCACGACCTGCGGCGCCGCACTCCCGCGCGCACGGCCGTACTGCTGTACTGCCGGGACGGAGACGCGCGCTGGACGGAGGAGGACGGGGCCTGGATGTGGGGACTGCGCGATGCCTGCACGCTCCACGGACTGCGGTGCGGCGCGTACATCACGCTGACACGTGACGGCTGGCAGGTTCTGGGCGAGGGCCGCGGCGGACGCCGCCCCAACTCCGACTCGGCGCCGGAGTTCTACGTGGGTGAGGTGATGCCGCCGCTGCCCCGCACCGGAGGCGTCGCTTCCGAGGTGATGCGCCGGGCGGCCGCCCGCTGAGAGGCGGGCGCGCCGTGGGCGGCGGCCCGCCCCGGGGGAAGGCGGACCGCACACGCTCGGCCGGGCGGGCACCAGGGCGAGGCGGTACCGGGTGGTGCTACTCATGCGCCGGTGGGCACGAACGTGTGGCTCGGATCGGGGCGCACCCATGCTCGGCGGCCAGGAGGTCACACAGCGAGCAGGGGCACGCTGCATGATCGTGCGCCTGCGGGACGAAACACGAAACACCCGTGCGCGCAGGCGAGCGATCGGGAAAGGCACGCGGAGAGCGGTAGGCCTCCCGTCCGGTGACACACACACCGGGAGCCGCAGTGGCACACACTGGAAGCCCCTGTCACACCCATCACAGCCCCGGTGACATCCACCGGGAGCAGGAAGGGCCTCAGGCGAGAGGCAGGCGGGCGCCATGCCGCCTCGACATCACACGAACGAGCGGCAGGCGAGCGGCCTGTGGTGCGAACGCATACGGGTACGCCGAGGCGACCGCCGTGCAGGTGCCGCCGTGGCGGCACCCTCAGCGTCCCGCCGGGCGCGTTCCGGACCGGGTCCGGAACGCGCTCAGACGCCTGCGGCCAGGACCGAGTTGATCTGCTGCGGGTCGCCGCAGACGATCAGCAGGGCACCGGCCCGGCCGAGGGCCAGGGGCAGGGCGGTCGCGGCGACCTCGCCGGAACCACCGTTGACCGCGACCACGACCACGGGACGGGAAGCGACGCGACGGGCGGCAGCGGCGTCGGTGTAGAAGACGTCGTCGCCGGCGTCGTGCTGCGCCCAGTAGGCGGCCTCGCCGAACGAGAGTTCGTGCGCGGCCCACGGGTGCGGATCGCCGGTGGTGACCACCAGCACCTCACCGGGAGCGCGGCCCGACTCCAGCAGCAGGTCGACGGCTTCTTCCGCGGCGTCCAGCGCACCGTCGGCCGAGGCCGGGACGAGCTGGATCTGCGGGGCGCCGGCCACGGGTGCGGCCGGCTTGGAGGACGGCCCCGGTGCGGCCACGACCGGCTCGCGCGGGGTGCGTTGGGCCGGCATGGGCCGGACAGGACCCGGACGGCCTGGACGCGGCGGAGCCGCGGGACGGGGACCGGGTACAGGGCGAGGGGTCGGCGCGCTGCGGCCACTGGCCGGAGTGACGCGGGGACCCTGGGCACTCTCGTGAATCTGAGGCTCCTCGGGAATGAGAGGCATGAGCTGATATCTATCAAACGCCGGTGCGACTCGCCCCGGCGGGTGGCACATGAGTGCGAACGGAATCGTCAGAAATCGAAGCCGAGCTGGCCCTCGATCTCCGGAACGCTTCCGTCCGCCAAGCTGCGGGCCTTCTTGAGGTGCCGCCACTGGGGCAGCGCATCAAGATACGCCCACGACAACCGGTGGTACGGGGTGGGGCCCCGCTCCTCCAGCGCGGCTTTGTGGACCGGCGCCGGGTACCCGGCGTTGGCCGCAAAGCCGAAGTCTGCATGGTCGACACCCAGTTCGGCCATCATTTTGTCGCGCCGCACCTTGGCGATCACCGAGGCCGCCGCGACGGCGATGCAGGACTGGTCGCCCTTGATCACCGTACGGACCTTCCAGGGAGCGCCGAGATAGTCGTGCTTCCCGTCGAGAATGACCGCGTCGGGGCGGACCGGCAAGGCATCCAGGGCGCGTACAGCCGCGAGGCGCAGGGCGGCCGTCATGCCCAGCCGGTCGATCTCCTCCGGGGAGGCGTGCCCGAGGGCGTACGCCGTCACCCATTTCTCCAACTCCACGGCGAGCGCGGTCCTGCGCTTGACGGTCAGGAGCTTGGAGTCGGTGAGCCCTTCGGGCGGGCGGCGCAGTCCGGTGACGGCGGCGCAGACGGTGACAGGGCCCGCCCAGGCACCGCGCCCCACCTCGTCGACACCGGCAATGACCTTCGCTCCGGTCGTGGCGCGGAGGGAGCGCTCGACGGTATGAGTGGGGGGTTCGTACGGCATGGCGCCCTCAGACTACGCCGCCCGGGGCGCCTCGCGACACCCAGGCCCCCCGGCCGCCGGAAAGCCCTCCCGGCGTCGGCGGAGCAGACCCGCGCACACCGGCCGACCGGCTCCCGCACACCGGCCGACCGGCCCGCGCAGGGCCGGTCAGCCATACCCGCGCAGGCCGGTCAGCCGACGCGTACACACAGCAGCGGAACCATCATCTGGTCGATCATCTCCTGGAGATCCAGCTCGCTCCATTCGCTCGCGCACACCTTGGAGCGGTACATCATCATCGCCGGGACGGCGTCGAAGACGTACGAGTTCGCCGCGTCGGGACGCACCTCTCCCCGTTCGATCCCGCGCTGGACGACCTCGCGGAGCAGATGCAGGGTGGGCTCGACGACCCCGCCGCGGATGACTCGGTTGAAGCGCTCGGCCTGCCTCACATCGCATTCGTGAAGCACAGAGCGAAGTGCGATTCCCGGCGGTGAGAACATCGCCTCACGTACCCGCCGGCACACCTGCAGCAGGTCCTCCCGGACACTGCCGAGGTCGGGAGCCCGAGTCAGATCCGGCAGTCCGGCCTGGAGCGCGTCCGCGACCAGGTCCACCTTCGAGGGCCAGCGGCGGTAGACCGCGGCCTTGCCGGTCTGCGCACCGGCGGCCACCCCCTCCATGGTGAGGCCGTTCCAGCCGACCGCGCCGAGCTGTTCCAGCGCGGCTTCCAGGATCGCGCGCTCGAGCACGGCGCCGCGCCGGCGCGAGGGTGGCGCCTGAGCGGGGGCGGCCGTCCAACGCGAAGTAGCCATCAGAGTTCTCCGTCGTACAGGGGAGCGGTATTCGGGGGAGCCGGGCTTTCGTGCGGGACGGACGACCGGCCCGTCGCCAGCGGGCAGCGACTTCAGTGAACGCTTGCGTTCACTGACGGGGAGTCACTACCGTTGACGCGCAAGTGAACGCGAGCGTTCACTAACTCACTTGTGGGGGAAGCATAGTGACAACCTCTCAGTTGATTAAGGACAGCAAGCCGGGTGTGGCCCGCCGGGAGGGGCATCCCGGCATCGCGCTCACCGTCATCGCGGCCTGCCAACTCATGGTGGTACTCGACGCGACGATTGTGAACATCGCACTCCCGCACATTCAAGACGCCCTCAATTTCAGCACCACCGACCTGACATGGGTGATCAGCTCCTACACCCTCACCTTCGGAGGCCTGCTGCTTCTCGGCGCACGGGCCGGTGACATCCTCGGCCGACGCCGGGTCTTCATGACCGGCATCCTGCTGTTCACCCTGGCCTCGCTGCTCGGCGGACTCGCCCAGGAGCCCTGGCAGTTGCTGGCGGCACGGGCCCTTCAGGGCATGGGTGGCGCGATCGCCTCACCGACAGCGCTGGCCCTGATCACGACGACCTTCCCCGAAGGCCCGGAGCGGAACCGGGCGTTCGCCGTCTTCGCGACGGTCTCGGCCGGTGGCGGCGCCATCGGCCTGCTCGCCGGAGGCATGCTCACGGAGTGGCTCGACTGGCGGTGGGTCCTGTTCGTCAACGTGCCCATCGGCATCCTGATCGCCGTCCTCGCGCCGATGTACATCAACGAGTCCCAGCG
Source organism: Streptomyces sp. NBC_00328 (assembly GCF_036139655.1). Lineage (NCBI taxonomy): Bacteria > Bacillati > Actinomycetota > Actinomycetes > Kitasatosporales > Streptomycetaceae > Streptomyces > Streptomyces sp. NBC_00328. The sequence goes on along the minus strand of NZ_CP108013.1, from coordinate 7,091,187 downwards.
CCACCCGGGACGCTTCGACATCGCGGGCGCGGTCACCTCGACGGCCGGCATGGCGTCCCTGGTCTACGGCTTCATCCGCGCGGCGGAGAACGGCTGGCGGGACAGTCTCACGATCGGGTCGTTCGGCGCGGCCGTGGCCCTGCTGCTGGCCTTCGGGATCATCGAGATGCGCGCGAGGGAACCCATCACCCCGCTGAGGATGTTCGCCGACCGCAACCGTTCGGGCACGTATCTGATCATGCTGAGCCTCGCCGCCGCGATGTTCGGCATGTTCTTCTACATCGTGCTCTTCGTGCAGAACGTGCTGGGGTACACGCCGATCTCGGCCGGTGTGGCCTTCCTCCCGGTGACGGTCGCGATCGCGGTCGGCGCGGGTCTGTCGCAGCGCTTCCTGCCGGTGCTGGGCCCCAAGCCGTTCATGGTCACCGGCTCGTCACTCGTCGCCCTCGGGCTCGGCTGGCTGACCTTCATCAGCCCCGACGACTCGTACGCCGGTGGAGTCCTCGGCCCGATGCTGCTGTTCGGCTTCGGGATGGGCCTGAACTTCGTGACGCTGACGGTCACCGCCGTCTCCGGTGTCGCCCAGCACGAGGCGGGGGCGGCCTCCGGCCTGCTCAACGTCACGCAGCAGGTGGGCGGTTCGCTCGGCCTCTCCATCCTCACCACGGTCTTCGGCACGGCCAGCCGCGACGAGGCGCAGAAGCAGGTACCGAAGTTCCTGGCGGACGGCTCGGCCGAGCAGAAGGCGGCGTTCGCCAAGACCCAGCAGCTGCCCGCCCCTTGGGGTCATGACGTGCTCGCCCACGGCATTTCGACCGCCTTCGTGCCGGCGGTGGGCATGGCCCTGCTGGCCCTGACCACCGCGACACTGGTGATCAAGGTCAGGAAGAGCGACCTGGACGCTCTCGCCGGTACGGCGGGACCGGCCGCGGGCTGAAAGCGGCTCCGGGCGGCCCAGCGGAGGGCTTGGCCGTGGTCCGGGTCAGGGAGACCCGGGGTGACCACGACCCGCCGTCCGCGACACGGAGCCGGTGGCCAGGCCCGTCCACGTCGACCTGGACGTGGACGTGACGTGGACTTGGACGCGGCCGTGACTTGAGCTTGGACTTGGACGCATCGGAAGAACGTGTTCAGCGGTACTCGGGGAACTCCGTCAACGAGTCGCACTGGCTCCCGCTGATGGACTCGGCGGGCGGGTGGTCCCGGAGGATGTCCCGGGCCCGGACCTCACCCCAACTGGTCGCGTACCAGGGCGCGTCATCCTGGTCCAGTTCGTCGGCGATCGGCCTCAGCACGCAGGAACGCATCGGCTCCTTGAGTTCGTCGAGGGCGGGTACGGCGTCGGCCGACAGCTCGCGGGCGTACAGGACGTCGAACTTGCCCGTGTCCTCGTACCGCTGGACGTTCCTCTCGGCGATCAGGCTGTCGGGCGACATCAGCCCGAACGCGAGGACGCCGGCCGCCGCGCTGGCCGCGACGGCGCGGGGCAGCCAGCGGGCGCCCCACACGCCGGCCGCCATGATGAGCACGATGACCAGGCCCAGCCACAGCTCTCCGGCCAGCACCGAGATCCTCAGCCGCGTCAGCCCATAGGCCTCCACATACATGTCCATACGTCGCACAGCGGATGCCACGACAACGAGCGCCAGGCCGCAGAGAGTTCCCAGCACACCGCGCACCAGCTTCCGGTCGCCGGCGCCGTCCCGCGGTGCCCAGCGCAGCGCGAACACCACGACGAGCAGCGTCAGCAGCGTGACGAACAGCAGCTGCCAGAAACCTTGGCGCGCGTATTCGGCGTACGTCTGGTCGGTCTTCTCCAGCACCGCGTCGTAACCGCCGAAGAGCACGACGAGCTGGACCGCGTTGAAGGCCGCGAAGAGCACCGTGAGCACGATCAGCGGGAGGGCCCACTCGACACGGTTGCGCGGGCGGCCGGGTCGCACCACGACCCGGTCCAGTCGCACCGGTGCGGCCGCCGTGTGGGCCACGGACAGCGCCACGACCAGGCCCGACACCAGAAGCACCACGCGCCAGGGTCCACCGGTGACCGAGGTGTCCGGCACCAGGTCGCCGAGCAGATCGGCGAAGGCGGCGTCGGCTCCGGCGAACAACGCCCCGAAGACAAGCAGCAGGACGGCGCTCACCACGAACGCGCGCAGCCCGACACCCACTCCCCGACGGGCTCCGCCGAATCGTTCCCGCAGCCCGCGCCAGCCCCAGGCGACACCGGTGACCACCGAGTTGACCACGCCGACGGGTCCGAGCAGAACCGCGGGCCAGGTGCGGCCGCCGTTCAGCGCGAGCGAGCCGAGCCCGATCGCCGTCACGACGGCCAGGAACGACGGCCAGTCCGCGTCCCGCAGAGCGGGCACGGCCAGCAGACCAATGCCGCCGACGCCCCAGACCACGCTCCACGCGCGCGTGCGGCGCCCCGCGTCCCGGCCCGCGAAGTACGCGGCGAGTGCTGTGGGGATCGCGACCAGCAGAAGGTTGACCGCCAGACCGCCGTCGAGGAGCAGCATGCTCAGCACGCCGGTCGCGAGCACGGCCCACAGCGTGGGCGTACGCACCGGGGCGGGCGACGTGGCCCACAACTCCGGTGACCACAGTTCGGGGGCGGCCGACGGGGCCGTCTTGCCGGTCCTCGCCTGCGGCGATCGGGAGGCCTGGGACCGCGGTCGGCCCTCGGCCCTGGCCACCCGCTCGGACGAGGACCGCGCGCCAGGCGCTTGCCCGCCGCCGGTCACCTCGTCCTCCCGGGAGGCGTCCGAACCCCCGGGCTCGTCCGTACCCCCGGATACATCCCCGCCCTCGGATCCGTCCGCACCCACCGGCTCGGCCGCACTCCCCGGTTCGGCCGAACCCTCAGGCTCGTCGCCACCCCCCGGTTCGGCCACACCCTCAGACTCTTCCGCGCCCCCGGAGGCAGCCTTGCCCCCAGGCCCGTCCGCACCCCCCGGTTCGGCCGACTTCGCCATCGCGCCGGGACCGGTCTCCGGTCGCCGCACCGTGAATCCCGGTTCGGCCGGGCCCCTGGAGTCCGCCGGCTCCGGTGTCCGCGTGGTCCGGGACCCGGCTCCCGGAATCTCCTCGCTCGCTTCTGGGCTGTTCCGCTGCGCCGATGACCCCTCAACGGGCTCGGGCGTGGACGGTATGTCGGACAAGGGATCCCCTCCCAGCCGGTCACCGGGCAGCCCGGATTGCGCCACTGGGGCGGGGAGGCTGTCGGCCGGTGTTTCGTCGGCACACGCCCGTCATGATCAACGGGCGGCGTGGCGCACACGGTATCCGGGGGTAAAGCGGCTCACGACGGCGCTGCGGGGCTGTAGCAAGCCTGTGACACAGCCCAGCGTCCCCTCCACGCCCGCCGCCCGCGCCCCCGCGCGCCGTCCGCACACTCGGTGGCCCAGGAAGCCCGGGAACCCCCTGCCGTACGCCCTACGCGGCGCCTGCGTCACTTCCGGACGGAAGCCCGGGCAGCCATTCCGGCAGCGCCTCCGTGGCGTCCAGCCATGCCCCGGGGGGCGCTCCCGCCTTCCCGGAGGCGACCACGCCGCCCACGATGGAGCACGTCGTGTCCACGTCGCCACCGACCTGGGCGGTGGTCCAGAAGCCCTCTTCGTAGTCACCCAGGGCACGGGCCGCGGACCACAGGGCGAAGGGCACGGTGTCGTGGGCCGACGTACGCCGTCCGCAGCCCAGTACGGCGGCCACGGTCGCGGCGTCCCCGTAGTCGAGCATGTCGCGGGCGCGCCTCAGCCCGGCCCCCACGGCGCTGCGCGGTACGAGCGCGATGACGCCGTCCAGCAGGGCCTCGGCGCTCGGCGGTCCCGCCGGGTCGGCGGACAGCGCGGCGGCCGCGGCGACGGCCATGGCGCCGACCACGGCCTCGCGGTGCTGATGCGTCGGATAGGCGGAGATCTCCGCCTGGTGGGTCGCCTGCTCCGGATCGTCGGCGTACCAGGCGCCCAGCGGGGCGATCCGCATCGCGGCGCCGTTGCCCCAGGAGCCCTGCCCCTTGAAGAGGGCCGACGCGAGCTCGCGCCAGTCTCCCCCCTCCCGGATCAGCCGCAGCAGCCGGTTGACCGCCGGGCCGTAGCCCCGGTCGAAGTCGTGGTGGTGGGCGAAGGAGTGCGCCAGCGCGTCCTGGTCGATGCGGTGGTGCGTGGCCAGGACAGCGACCACGGAGCAGGCCATCTCGGTGTCGTCGGTCCACTGCCAGGGCTGGGGCGGCAGCTCCCGGCGCTTGAGCAGCGGGTAGTTCGCGGGCACGAAGAACTGCGAGCCCAGCGCGTCTCCCACCGCGATTCCGCGCAGGCTGGCGAGGGCGCGCTCGAAGCGCCCGTCGGGAGAGGTGTCAGCGATCATCGCCCTGCCACTCTATCCGGTGGCTCCGTACGATTTCCGGATCACGCCACTGCTCGAAGGGACGGTCGAGGGTGTATCGGCCGTCCTCCCCCAGAACGAGCATCCTCACCTCCGCGTTCCCCGGGTTGGAGAGCGATTCGAACTCGGCGACCGACCAGTGGAACCAGCGCATGCAGAACAGCCGCATGGCCAGGCCATGGGTCACCAGGAGCACGTTCGGCGGGTGGTCGGGGGCCTCGAAGCTCCGGTACAGGCTCTCCAGGAAGCCGCCGACCCGGTCGTACACGTCGGCCCCCGACTCGCCCTGCGCGAACCGGTAGAAGAAGTGCCCGTACGCGTCGCGATACGCCTTCTGAAGACGTACGTCGTCACGGTCCTGCCAGTTGCCCCAGTCCTGCTCGCGCAGTCGCGGTTCCTCGCGCACCCGGACGAGCCCGGGGTCGAGATGGAAGGCCCGGAACGTCTCGTGGGTTCGGCGGTAAGGCGAGACGTAAACGCTTACGCGCTCCGTTCCGAAGAGTTCGCGCAACTGCTTGCCGGTGTTCTCCGCCTGCTGCCACCCCGTCTCCGTGAGCGCCAGAGCGTGGTCGGGCTCGCGTTCGTACACGGTGTCGTCGGCATTGCCCACCGACTCGCCGTGCCGGACAAGGACGATGCGCCGTGGTCGTGCCATGCCGAAACCCTAGATCGTGCCGGCACCGTTCGAGCAGTCGTACGGTCTCATAAGGCGCAGGTCACACCGTTCCCGCACATCAGTTCGCCCGAGGGGAGGGGCCCGTCAGACGATCCAGCCGGGTTCCAGCTGTACGACGTCCCCCGCGAGAGCGGCTATGTCGGCGTCCAGCTGGGCGCGCAGCGCGAGCCTCTCCAGCCGCTCGGCGCGGTATTTGCCGTGCTCGGCGGCCGACCGCCACATGGACAGCACCAGGAACTCGCTGCCGGGCGCCTCGCCGAACATGCCCCGGATCATGCCGGGCGAACCGGCCATCGCGGGGTTCCAGACCTTCTCCTGCATGAGTGCGAAGTGCTCCGCGCGCTCCTCGTGGACACGGCAGTGCGCGACCCGGACCACGTCGGAGTCGGTGAAGCGCGGCTCGAAGCCCGTCTTCACGTCGAAGCGGTAGTCGAACAGCTTGACCTGGGAGTCCTTGAAAGTGCCCGACTGCGATGCGGCGAGCCGGTCATGGGACCGGGCCATGAAGGAGTCGTAGAAGGCGCGGCTCTCCCAGAAGGAGAAGATGTGAGCGACGCCGGACCGCCCCGCGCTCCACCCTCCCCCCTGTCCCCGGAATCCCGGCTCTCCCAGAAGCCCCGCCCACTTTCGCTGCCCCCGTTCGAAACCGCGGCGGTCGACCACGGTGCAGCGAATCCACTTGACCAGCACCGCGCCATCGTAAGGCCCCGGAACGTGGCGCCGGTCACGCTCGGGCGGAGTGGACCCGGGCGAACGCCCCGGTGTGCGTGGCACGATGGACAACCGGCCCTACTCTCAGGGGAGTTGGTTTGACCACTGTTGAGGAACGGGGAGGGGACATCCGGTGAACGGTCTCAACAAGGGAATCCGCAAGGCCGAGTTGGCGATCAAGTGGGATCCCAGTCCCGCGGGTGAGCCCGCGACCGATCTCGACATCGTCGCGGCGACGTATCTGGCGTCCGCTCCGCACGGAAACCCGGACTACGTAGTGTATTTCGGCAGCCGTTCTCCGGACGGCACCATCTATCTGAACCGCGACAGCAAGGACGGCAAGGGCTTCGGCTGGGACGAGGTCATGACCCTGGAACTCGAGCGCCTGGACAGCCGTTACGGGCGCGTGGTCGTCGGTGTCCTCATCCAGCAGCGCACCGAGGCCCGGACCTTCGTCGGTGTCCTCAACCCCGCCTTCCGCCTGCGTGAGGGCTACACCGTCCTGACGCAGGGCGACTTCGGCGACGTCCTGGGCTCGACGGCGGCGACCATCGGGGAGTTCGTGCGCGACCACTCCGGGGAATGGACGTTCCACCCGGGCATCCACGGCTACGACACCGATCCGGCGACCTTCGCGCGGGTCATGGGCAGCCCGCAGGAGGCGTGAGGCGCAGCCCGGTGTCCTCCTGTCCGCGCTGTGCCGGCCGTCGGTCCCGGACCCGCGCAGGGCCTGTCCGACGGCGGGTGTTCAGCCGCTCTTCCAGCCCGGGACCGTCGGCAGCACCAGCTCGGCGACGCGGAACAGCGCCGCGTCGTCGGGCGCCACATCGTCCTGACGCCAGACGGAGATCTCGAACGAACCGCCGCCCCCCTTGGCGTCCCTGGCGACCAGCAGACTGCGGGCGACGCCGCCGGGGCCGCTCTCGACCTTGCCCGAGCCGAAGCTGAGGGCGATCGTCCGGTCCGAGTAGAGGACCGCCGGGTGGCCCAGGATCTGCCTCGGCTCCGCCTTCGGCAGCAGGTCCAGGCCCTGGGCGACGGAGAGCCGGTCGTCCGAGGCCGTCAGCTTCACGGAGTACGTCTTCAGCGTGACGTTCGCTTGAGGGCTGGCGATCTTGGTGCCGCCGTCGAGGGTGATCCAGCTGTCGTCGCCGTCGGCCGTCTGCGCGTGCTCGTCGGGCGTCCCGAGGAGGGCCGGCAGGTCCGCGCGGTTGAGCGCCTGGCACAGCTGCTCACCGGAGACGCGCTTCGGCGGCGGGGTTCCGAGCCGGTCGGAGCACCTGGCCGGGTCGTCGGTGCCGTTGCTGTTCGGAAGCACCCTCGACAGCCCCCATATGCCCCCCGTGACGCCCGCGACCAGCACCACCGCCGCGACGGCCTGAACCCCCGTGTTCAGGCCTCTTCTCGATCCGGTCACCTTGTCAGCCATGTCCCCCGCCTCCCCATCGCGCTCCATGCGCGCGGAGGGAGACTAGCCGTTGATCGTTTCGTATGAAAAGCGAATTCAGTCGGGTCCTGGGCCGTCGCCGCGCGGCGCCCGGGACACCGGAAGGCGGCGCGCACGACGGGCTCGCCGCCGGACGGGTGGGCGCGCACACGACCCGCCCGCCGCCGGGCGCGGTGGCACCCCCGACGGCAACGCCGAGGGCGGTGGAGCCGACTGCCCGCTCCACCGCCCTGATCAGCTGTTCACGCCCGGAGGGCGCTCGGTGTCAGCCGCGACCGCTCGCCGGACCGGCGTCCGGTGTCAGCTGCAACCGCTCGTCGAACCGCAGCCCTCGCAGATGTAGCAGGACCCGGCCCGCTGCATCTTCGTGCCGCAGGAGAAGCAGAGCGGGGCGTCGGCCTGGATGCCCAGCTGCATCTCCACCAGTTCGGCACTGGTGCGGACCTGCTTCGGGGCGGGCTCCGCCACGACGGCCTCGGCCTTGGGGGCGGCGACGGCCTTCAGCTCCTGCGCGCGGGGCGCGGACTGGGCCAGGCCCTCGACGTCGAGCTCGTCGTCGGTGGGCTCGTAGGAACCCGTCTCCAGGTGACGCTGACGCTCCTCGGCGGAGTGGATGCCGAGCGCGGAGCGCGTCTCGAAGGGCAGGAAGTCCAGCGCCAGGCGGCGGAAGATGTAGTCGACGATCGACTGCGCCATCCGCACGTCCGGGTCGTCCGTCATGCCGGCCGGCTCGAAGCGCATGTTGGTGAACTTCGAGACGTACGTCTCCAGCGGCACGCCGTACTGGAGGCCGACCGAGACGGCGATCGAGAAGGCGTCCATCATGCCGGCGAGGGTGGAGCCCTGCTTCGACATCTTCAGGAAGACCTCGCCGAGACCGTCGTCGGGGTAGGAGTTGGCGGTCATGTAGCCCTCGGCGCCGCCGACCGTGAAGGACGTGGTGATGCCGGGACGGCCCTTGGGCAGACGCTTGCGGACCGGGCGGTACTCGACGACCTTCTCGACCGCGGTACGGATGGTGTCCTCGGCCTTGGCCGTGACAGCCTCCGTCGCGGACTTCTCCTTCTCCTTGGTCTTGGCGGAGAGGGGCTGGCCGACCTTGCAGTTGTCGCGGTAGATCGCGAGCGCCTTGACGCCCATCTTCCACGCCTCGAAGTAGACCTCTTCGACGTCCTCGACGGTCGCCGTCTCCGGCAGGTTGACCGTCTTGGAGAGCGCGCCGGAGATCCACGGCTGGATCGCGGCCATCATGCGGACGTGGCCCATCGCGGAGATGGAACGCTCGCCCATGGCGCAGTCGAAGACCTCGTAGTGCTCGTGCTTGAGGCCGGGGGCGTCGATCACATTGCCGTTCTCGGCGATGTGGGCGACGACCGCCTCGATCTGCTCCTCCTGGTATCCCAGGCGGCGCAGGGCCTGCGGCACGGTGCCGTTGACGATCTGCATCGAGCCGCCGCCGACCAGCTTCTTGAACTTGACCAGCGCGAGGTCGGGCTCGAGGCCGGTGGTGTCGCAGGACATCGCGAGACCGATGGTGCCGGTCGGGGCGATGACTGAGGCCTGCGCGTTGCGGAAGCCGTTCTTCTCGCCGAGGCGGATCACGTCCTGCCAGGCCTCCGTGGCGGCGGCCCAGATCGGGGTGTCCAGGTCGTCCACGCGGACGGCCGCGGTGTTGGCGTCGGCGTGCTGCTTCATGACGCGCTGGTGGGGCTGCGCGTTGCGGGCGTAGCCGTCGTACGGGCCGACGACCGCGGCGAGCTCGGCGGAGCGCTTGTACGACCTGCCGGTCATCAGGGAGCTGATGGCGCCGGCGAGCGCGCGGCCGCCGTCGGAGTCGTACGCGTGGCCGGTCGCCATCAGGAGGGCGCCGAGGTTGGCGTAGCCGATGCCGAGCTGACGGAAGGCGCGGGTGTTCTCGCCGATCTTCTCGGTCGGGAAGTCGGCGAAGCAGATGGAGATGTCCATCGCGGTGATGACCAGCTCGACGACCTGGGCGAAGCGCTCGACGTCGAAGGACTGGTGGCCCTTGCCGTCGTCCTTCAGGAACTTCATCAGGTTCAGCGAGGCGAGGTTGCAGGACGTGTTGTCCAGGTGCATGTACTCGCTGCACGGGTTCGAGCCGTTGATACGACCGGACTCCGGGCACGTGTGCCAGTGGTTGATCGTGTCGTCGTACTGGATGCCCGGGTCGGCGCAGGCCCAGGCGGCCTCGGCCATCTTGCGGAAGAGCGACTTGGCGTCGACCTCCTCGATGACCTCGCCGGTCATCCGCGAGGTGAGGCCGAACTTGCCGCCCTCCTCGACCGCCTTCATGAACGTGTCGTTCACGCGGACCGAGTTGTTGGCGTTCTGGTACTGGACGGACGTGATGTCGTCGCCGCCCAGGTCCATGTCGAAGCCCGCGTCACGCAGGGCGCGGATCTTCTCCTCTTCCTTGACCTTGGTCTGGATGAAGTCCTCGATGTCGGGGTGGTCGACGTCGAGGATGACCATCTTGGCCGCACGGCGGGTGGCGCCGCCCGACTTGATCGTTCCTGCGGAGGCGTCGGCACCGCGCATGAAGGAGACGGGACCCGAGGCGTTGCCGCCCGAGGAGAGGAGCTCCTTGGAGGAGCGGATGCGGGAGAGGTTCAGGCCGGCGCCGGAGCCGCCCTTGAAGATCATGCCCTCTTCCTTGTACCAGTCGAGGATCGACTCCATGGAGTCGTCGACGGCCAGGATGAAGCAGGCGGAGACCTGCTGGGGCTGGGGGGTCCCGACGTTGAACCAGACAGGGCTGTTGAAGCTGAAGATCTGGTGCAGGAGGGCGTACGCCAGCTCGTGCTCGAAGATCTCGGCGTCGGCGGGCGAAGCGAAGTACCTGAAGTCCTCGCCGGCCTTCCGGTACGTCTTCACGATGCGGTCGATGAGCTGCCTCAGGCTCACCTCGCGCTGCGGGGTGCCGACGGCACCTCGGAAGTACTTGCTGGTGACGATGTTGACCGCGTTCACCGACCAGAAGCCGGGGAACTCGACGCCACGCTGCTCGAAGTTGACCGAGCCGTCGCGCCAGTTGGTCATGACGACGTCACGGCGCTCCCACTCCACCTCGTCGTACGGGTGCACGCCGGGGGTGGTGTGAATGCGCTCGATGCGCAGTCCCTTGCTGGCCTTGGCTCCGCTCTTCGCGCGGGAACCTCGTGCCGGACCGCTCGCCGTCTCTGTCATTGCCGCCTCCCTGTAACAGGCTAAAACGCGCTGAAGTGCCGCGAACTTCCCGTGGCACGGTCTGTGTCTGATGCCGCGCGCGCCGCTGGTACGGCCGTGCGCTGCAAGTCTGTGGTCGCCGCCCGCGGGCGGGCCCGGACGCCCCGAAGGGTCCGGTCCGCGGTCAGTCGGCGGCGGTGGCGGGCACGGGAACCTCAGCGGTTCCGCCGGACCCGTGATCGGTCTCCTGGCGCACCACGTCCGGGACGTCGTCGTCCGCGGCGGGGCGCTGATTCACCTGCCTGAGTTCCGCGATGGCGGCTTCGAAGTCGTCGAGCGAGTCGAAGGCCCGGTACACGGACGCGAACCTCATGTAGGCCACGAGGTCGAGTTCCTGCAAGGGTCCGAGTATGGCCAGCCCCACGTCGTGGGTGGTCAGCTCGGCGCTTCCGGTGGCTCGCACGGCCTCTTCGACCCGCTGGCCGAGCTGGGCGAGCGCGTCCTCGGTGACGGGCCGTCCCTGGCAGGCCTTGCGCACACCGTTGATGACCTTGGTGCGGCTGAAGGGCTCGGTCACACCGGAGCGCTTCACCACCATCAGCGAGCACGTCTCCACGGTCGTGAAACGACGGGAGCAGTCGGGGCACTGGCGGCGCCTGCGGATCGACGTGCCGTCGTCGGTCGTACGACTGTCGACGACGCGGCTGTCCGGGTGCCTGCAGAAGGGGCAGTGCATGGCTCCAACCCTCCTTCACAGCACGACTCAGGAACCTCGCGGGACCTCACCGGTCCCTCGAAGCAGCCTCAAGCATAGGCGATGCCCGAGGGTCCGGAGACCGGGGGACCACAACTTCTGGGATGCCTCCGCAATCCAACCACTAGATGTGGGGATCGACTCGTAAAATCGCCCACGACCCGCGTGTCGTACACGTAAGGGCACGTGCCGCACAGGCATACCCATCCCGGACACACGGGGATAGCGTGGTCGGCACACGGAAAGAGGGCCGGTTCCCGGCCTGGCGGCCATCGGATGGCAGACTGGACGGCGGCCCAGGTCGGCCGGCGCGGCCGCCGCCTCCGGCGGTGAAGGGTACAGCGATGCACCCGTTCGCCCGCCAGGCGCATCGCCCAGCCATACACCCAGACACATGCTCACGTCAGGCAATTCGCTTTTTTTCACTCGAACGTGTGTTTGGCGCAACCTTTCGAAAGCAACTACCGTTGTCCAGCAGGGAGACCATCGAGAGGGGCCGACGTGACCACCACCGCAGACAGCGCCACCATCACCGCCCAGGACCGCTCCCAGGGCCGACTCGAGCCGGTGCATGTGATGAACGAAGCCGCGAATCATGAGGGGCCAAAGCGCTCCCTGCCTGGCCGACCTCCAGGCATCCGGGCCGACAGCTCGGGACTCACGGACCGGCAGCGCCGGGTGATCGAGGTGATCCGGGACTCCGTGCAGCGGCGCGGCTACCCGCCGTCGATGCGGGAGATCGGGCAGGCCGTCGGCCTCTCCAGCACCTCCTCCGTCGCACACCAGCTGATGGCATTGGAGCGCAAGGGCTTCCTGCGGCGAGACCCGCACCGCCCGCGCGCGTACGAGGTACGGGGGTCCGACCAGTCGTCGGTGCAGCCGACGGACACCGCGGGCAAGCCGGCCGCGTCCTACGTTCCGCTCGTCGGCCGTATCGCCGCCGGTGGCCCGATCCTCGCCGAGGAGTCGGTGGAGGACGTGTTCCCCCTCCCCCGCCAGCTCGTCGGCGACGGGGAGCTGTTCGTCCTGAAGGTCGTCGGTGACTCGATGATCGAGGCCGCCATCTGCGACGGGGACTGGGTGACGGTCCGCCGCCAGCCGGTCGCCGAGAACGGCGACATCGTCGCCGCGATGCTGGACGGCGAAGCCACGGTGAAGCGGTTCAAGCGCGAGGACGGACACGTGTGGCTGCTGCCGCACAACTCGGCGTACCAGCCGATCCCCGGTGACGAGGCGACCATCCTCGGAAAGGTCGTCGCCGTGCTGCGCCGGGTGTGACACCGCGACGGGCGGTCCGCCGCCCCCGCCCCTGACCGGGCCCCGGAACCAACTGCGCCGGTTCCGGGGTCCTGTTCGTTCGCTCGCCGTCCGTCCGGTCGCCCGGCGGCCGGACGGACGGACTCGTGGAGTGCGCTACGCGTCCTCCGCCTCGACCGCCTCGATCTCGTCCGCCTGGCCTGCCGCGCCGTCGGCCTTCGCCGCGGACTCCTCGGTCATCCGGGCTTTCTCGTCGATCGCCGCGAGGGATCTACGGACCTGGTTCGGGTCGGTGGTGTACCAGAAGTCGGGGAGCGAGGCCTTCAGATAGCTGCCGTAGCGGGCCGTGGCCAGACGCTGGTCCAGCACCGCGACCACCCCCCGGTCCCCGGAAGCCCTGACGAGACGCCCGGCGCCCTGGGCCATGAGGAGCGCGGCGTGGGTGGCGGCGACGGCCATGAAACCGTTCCCCCCGTTCTCCTCGACCGCTTTCTGGCGTGCGCTCATGAGCGGGTCGTCGGGGCGGGGGAAGGGGATCTTGTCCATGACGACCAGCTGACAACTGGGGCCCGGCACGTCCACGCCCTGCCAGAGCGAGAGCGTGCCGAACAGACAGGTCTTCGGGTCGGCCGCGAAATTCTTGATCAGCTCGCCGAGCGTCTCCTCGCCCTGGAGCAGGATCGGGTACTCGGGGATGCGGGTCCGCAGTTCCTCCGCCGCGAGCTGGGCCGCGCGCATCGAGGAGAACAGACCGAGCGTGCGACCGCCGGCGGCCTGGATCAGCTCGGTGAGCTCGGTGAGCATGTCCCCGCGATCGGCGTCCCGCGCGGGGCGCGAGAGATGCCGGGCGACGTACAGGATGCCCTGCCGGGGGTAGTCGAAGGGCGAACCGACGTCGATGCCCTTCCACTGAGGGACGTCCTCGCCCTCGGTGCCTTCGGGGGCCAGCCCCATCGACGCTCCCACGCCGTTGAAGTCGCCGCCGAGCTTGAGGGTCGCGGACGTCAGGACGACCGAGCGGTCGGCGAACAGCTTTTCCCTGAGGAGCCCGGACACGTTCATCGGAGCGACCCGGAGGGAGGCTCCGAAGCGGTCATGACGCTCGTACCAGACGACGTCCCATTCGGAGCCGTTGGCGATGCGCTCCGCCACGGCGTGCACGGATTCCACGGACGCCAGGGCCTGCTTGCGTACGGCGTCCTCGTCCTGGACGGACTTGTCGCGGGTGGACCCGAGGGCGGTGATCACCGTGCGTGCGGCGTCGCGCAGCGCCATCAGCGCGTACCCGAGGTCCTCGGGGATCTCCTCCAGGCGGCCCGGCAGGGCCAGCTCCATCAGGCGTTCGAAGCCCTCGGCGGCGGACTGGAGCTGGTCGGCGGCCTTTTCGTTGACGAGCTTCGCGGAGCGGCGCACGGCACGGTTGACCTGTCCCGGTGTGAGCTCGCCGGTGGCGACGCCGGTGACCCGGGAGACCAGCTCGTGGGCCTCGTCGACGATCAGTACCTCGTGCTGCGGCAGGACCGGCGCGCCCTCGATGGCGTCGATCGCGAGCAGCGCGTGGTTGGTGACGACGACCTCGGCGAGCTTGGCCCGCTCGCGGGCCATCTCGGCGAAGCACTCCGCTCCGTAGGCGCACTTCGTGGCGCCGAGGCACTCCCGGGAGGACACCGACACCTGGCCCCAGGCCCGGTCGGAGACACCGGGTGTGAGGTCGTCCCGGTCACCGGTCTCGGTCTCGTCCGACCAGTCGCGCAGGCGCAGCAGGTCCTGTCCCAGCTTGCTGGTGGGCGCGGCCGCCTCGAACGGGTCGAAGAGGCCCTCTTCCTCGTCCTGCGGCACGCCCTCGTGCAGGCGGTGCAGGCACAGGTAGTTCGACCGGCCCTTCAGCATCGCGAAATCGGGGCGGCGCCGCAGCAGCGGGTGCAGCGCGTCGACGGTGCGCGGCAGGTCCCGCTCCACGAGCTGGCGCTGGAGCGCCAGGGTGGCGGTCGCCACGACCACCCGCTCGCCGTGCGCGAGCGCGGGCACCAGGTAGCCGAGCGACTTTCCGGTGCCGGTGCCCGCCTGGATCAGCAGGTGGGAGCTGTCGTCGATGGCGGCGGCGACGGATTCGGCCATGGTCACCTGGCCGGGGCGCTCCGTGCCGCCGACAGCGGTGACGGCAGCATGCAGGAGTTCGGGGAGTGAGGGCTTTGTCATAGCGCTGCCAGCCTACGGGGCGCCACTGACAACCGAGAGATCAAGGCGGGAACCGACGCCGTGATCAAGGCGGGCGTCTCCCTGGCGTCCGGGACGACGGATGGGTGGGGCACGGAGACTCCTCGACGGGGACCGGATCGGGACGAGCGGTCGATGGGCGGTCGGTGGCCCACGAACCACAGCTCCACGGCTCCACAGGGGACGGACCGGCGAACCGAGAGTGACGGCTCTGCTCCGGATCACCCGGTGGGCCGGGAGCGACGGCTCTACAGCAGATCGCGCAAGGACCGGTCCCGGATCATGAGAGCCCCTCTTTTACCGGGCAGATCGACCTCGGCCGAGAACCGGAAGCCCGCGCTCAGAAACGCGGACACGGAGGGGGTGTTGCGGAGGTCGGGTTCCGCGACGACCCGAGCACACGAGGGGCGCCTGTCCAGCACGTGGTCGGCGACGGCTCTGAGCAGGGTGGAGCCGAGTCCTCGCCCTCGGTCGGCGACACCGCCGATGAGGAGGTGGATCCCGGTGTCGTGGGGTCGGGCGGGGTAGTGGCGTGCCAGGGGATCGAGATCCGCGCGGTAGATCTCCCAGTAGCTCATCGGGGTGTTGTCGAGCACCCCGATGCACGGCACGCTGCGTCCGTCGCCGTCGAGCTGGCGGAGCACATGTTCCTCGACCACGGCCTCGGGCCCCGCCAGCTCCCAGAACTCCGCGACGGCGGGGTCGTTCATCCAGCGGTGGACGAGAGCCAGGTCGCGGCCGCCACGCACCGGGACGAGGTGGAGGGCGCCCGCGATCGTCCTGGCCGGCCCCCAGCCGCCGACCCGGTCGAGCAGATCGTCCGCGTCCGGGGTCTCCTCCCGAGATCCGCCCCGAGCCCCGTGGACGGCGCCCGTCGTGGTCCCGTCCACGGTCCCGTCCCGAGAGCCGGTGTCCCCGGCGAACAGTGCGATCAGTTCGTCCGAGAGGCGCAGGTCGAGCGTGTCCTCGCAGTCCGTGCCGGCGCCGGGGTCGAAGCCGGTGCCCGCGCGGGATCCTGGCGCGGATCCCAGGGCGGCTCGGGCGGCGCGGGCGGTGCCGGCGTCGGTGCTCTCGTCGGTGGGAGGCACGACGACGCTCCTCTCGGGAGACGGGGTGGGCCAAGCCCCTCAGGAATGAAGGGGGTTGGTGATGGTGACGTAGACGGACTGGGTGTCGACCGGACCGACGAGCTCGTCGAGGCCGTGCAGCCGGGTGAGCAGGTTGGCCTTGCAGCGCAGGACGGGTGAGTCGAGCAGCAGGGCGGGCAGCGGAGTGCGCAGCCGGGCCGGGCCGGTGGCCACGCCGGCGAGGAAGCGCCGGAACGCGGCGAGCAACAGGCTTTCGTCGGCCAGCCGTTGGGAGCCGAAGGCTCCGATGAGGCCGCACACGTTGTTGATCGCCAGGTAGTAGGCGAAGCGTTCGTCGGTGACCTCGTCGGAGACGAAGGTGTCGCTGCGCTCCCCGATGCCGGGCAGCCGGTGGTCGAGTTCCGCGCGCCGGGACGCGCGGAAGTAGTAGCCCTGGTTGTCGCGGTAGCGGCCGCCGGTGGGCCAGCCGTCCGCGTCCAGCAGGAGCAGGGTGTTCTGCTGGTGCGCCTCCAGCGCGATGCCCGCCTCGCTGTCCAGCCAGAGCACGGGGCGTACGACCTGTTCGAGGTAGCGCAGGAACCATTCGGTGGCGACGGCGCCGCGCGGGCGGCCGGTCCGGCCGGCGAGCCCGGTGACGATCTCGGTGAGCCGGGAGCGCATGAAGGGGCCGCGCTCGGCCGGGTTGTGCGTGCCCGGTCGCGCGTACGGCCGGGGTGAGACCAGCCCCGCGACACAGCCGACGTCGTCCGTGGGCCGGAACGGGTTGTGGCGGATCATCACGTCGAGCCCGGGAAGCGGGTTGCCGTCCCGGTCGTCGACGGCGAGCCAGGACGGGTCGCGGACAATGTCGAAGCCCGGGTGGACGGAGTGCCACTGCTCGAACAGGCCGCCGCGCAGCAGTCGGTGGACCTCCGCCCCGCGGTGGAGTTCCTTGCGGAGGTTCTCCCGACGGGAGTTGGTGATGCGCAGGCCCAGCGACAGTTTCAGCATCGCGGGGGCGCCGGAGCGGTAGACCGTGCGGACGGAGGAGGTGGGGTGCCACGGCGTGCCCCGCGGACCGAGGTCGCGGAGCAGTCCGGCATCCAGCAGGGCCGCGGTCCCGGGGCGGTGCCGGACCTCGCGCATCTGCCAGGGGTGGAGGGGCAGTACGGCGGCGTAGCCCTCGGGGAGCGCCGGTCCGGGCCCGGCCAGCCGCATGGTCAGCTGTTCCGCCGACACGGGGCGGCCGCGTTCCGTCCAGGCCGAGTCGGAGGCCAGTACCGAGGGGGCGACCGCCATCCAGTGCAGGGGGAAGGAGCCCCGCAGCTCGGGTGAGTAGAGCCTGCCCTCCGCGTCGGAGAGGCCGTCGCGGCCCTTCGGTGTCGGGTGCAGGGGGTGACCGAGGAGGAGCGCCTGTTCCGCCGCGAGGAAGAGGTCGGGTGGGTCGGCGGGGTGCTCCCTGCGGTCCCTGATGAACACGGCGGTGCGCCGGACCGAGTCGGCGACACGGCCGACGAGGTCGGCGCCTTCACCGGCCGGGCTGTCGGTGTGCCGGGCGTCGTCTTCGTCCGGCACGGCTGTCGCCGGTTCGCCGCGGGGCGCCGGGGGTACCGGCGGTGCCGGGAGACGCGTCTCCGCGGCCGGTGTCCCGGGAGCCGTCTGCCGTGCGAGGAGGGCCGCCACGGTCACCGCGTCGACGGCCGGTGCCTGTGCGGGAGCTCCGGCGAGGAGGGGGAGCCCGAAGCGGTGCCAGCCGGAGGGGGACCAGTGGTGGACGGGAACGAGCAGGGTCGCTCCGCTGGCCGGCAGAGGGATGCGCAGGGTGCCGTCATGGGGGGCGGCCAGGTTGTTCTCCCGTACCCAGCAGCGCAGCAGGTTCTCGACCGCCGCCGCCTGCGCCGCCGTCCGGATGTCGGGGTGGTCGAGGAGGTCCAGCAGGTCGACGGTGACCCCGCCCGGCCGTACGGGCGCCCTGGCCGCCTCGGTCTGCCGGGGGACGGACTCCGGGCCGGGCACGTACGGGGCCTGTGTGCCGACGGCCGTTCGCTCGCAGGGGACGGGAGGGCCGTCGTACGGGGAGGGAGGGCTGTCGGATGCGGGAGTGGTGTTCACGAGAGGTTCCTTGCGGGTCGTTCGGGCTCGTGCGGCGACGGGACCGGGGCGGAAGCGGCGGGCGTCGCCCGCTCGGCGTTCCGGGTCGGTCGGTGGGGCGGGGAGGGCGGTAGGCGCGGGCTCGTTCCTCACCGACCGGGCCCGCCGGGTCCGTGGTGTCCTCGGGCGGGTGTTCCGACGGGTCGCACCGGAATGCGTACGCCCGGTGCGGAGGAGGCCGGGCCGTCACTCAGGACCGTCGGCACCCCGTGTCCCGTCCCTCCCGGGTCTCCGGTCACGCAGGGCCGTGGCGCTCACCGCGCTCACCGCGTCCGCGAGCCGGTCGAGCACGGCCGACGCCTGTTCGTCGCTGATCGTCAGGGGAGGCAGGAGCCGTACGACGCTGGACCGGCGGCCGCCTAGTTCCACGATCAGGCCCCGGCTCAGGCACTCCCGCTGGACGGCGGCGGCGAGTTCGGGGGCGGCGGGGCGGGGGCCGTCGGGTGTGGGGCCGTCGGGCGTGGGCTGCCGTGGCCCTTCGGGGTCGACGAGTTCGACGCCGATCATCAAACCGCGCCCGCGAACGTCGCCGACACAGGGGAACTCCGTGGCGAGCGCGCGCAGCCGGTCCAGCATGCGGGCCCCGACGGTCGCCGCGCGTTCGGCGAGGCCGTGCTCGCGGACGTACGCCAGGGTGGCCGTGCCGGCGGCCATGGCCAGTTGGTTGCCGCGGAAGGTGCCGGCGTGGGCGCCGGGCTCCCAGACGTCGAGGTCGTCGCGGTAGACGATGACGGCCAGTGGCAGGCTGCCGCCGATGGCCTTGGACAGCACCATCACATCCGGGGTGATCCCGCTGTGTTCCACCGCCCAGAAGGTGCCGGTCCGGCCCACACCCGTCTGGACCTCGTCCACGATCAGCGGGATGTTCCGGGTCCGTGTGATCTCCCGCATCCGCCGTGTCCAGGCGTCCGGCGCGGGAATGACCCCGCCCTCGCCCTGGACGGGCTCGAAGATCATCCCGGCGGGGAGCGGGACGCCCGACTTGGTGTCGTCGAGGAGCGACTCCGTCCAGCGCGCGCCGAGTTCGGCGCCGCGGTCGCCGCCGATGCCGAACGGGCAGCGGTAGTCCTGCGGATAGGGCAGGCGCGCGACGCGTACGTCGGTCGCGCCGCCTGACGCTTCCAGCGCCCCCGCGGTCATCCCGTGGTAGGCGCCGGTGAACGCGAGCATGCCGGTGCGGCCGGTGGCCGCGCGCACCAGTTTGAACGCGGCCTCCACGGCGTCCGTCCCGGCCGGTCCGCAGAACTGGACCCGCGCGCGCTCGGCGAACCGCGGCGGAAGGGTGCGGAACAGCTCGGTGGTGAAGGCGTCCTTGACCGGTGTCGCGAGGTCCAGGACGTGCAAGGGCGCCCCCGAGTCGAGGACCTTTCTGATCGCTTCCAGGACGACGGGGTGGTTGTGTCCGAGGGCCAGGGTCCCGGCTCCGGAGAGGCAGTCGAGATAGCGGCGCCCGTCGGCACCCTCGATCGTCAGCCCGCGGGCCCGTACGGGAACGATCGGAAGGGCGCGCGCGTAGGTGCGAGCCGCCGATTCGCGCGCCGACTGGCGCCGCAGAATGCCTTCGTGCGCGGCGCGCGCCCGCTCGGACGCCTCGGCGCCGGTGTCCCGCGCCCTCTCGGATGCCCCTGGCGCCCCCACCGGCACCACCACTGACTCGGTCACGGCCACGACTGCAGGTCCTCCCGCTGTTCAGAGGCGAGTTGGCAGAAGGGTCCGGACACAGGCGGCAGGCCCCCCGTACATACCAACGACGCCGGCCGCGTTGGGAAGCGGGTGAATTCGAGGTTCCTCGCCGGGTTCTTCGCCGGTTCTCCGCCGGGGTGGATCGGCGGCGCGCGCGATGGCTCCCCGTCAGAGACCGCCGGGTACCGTGGGAGCGCCCCCGTAGCTGAACCGTTGCCGTTCCGTCGGGCGTCCCTCATGGCGACCGCATAGTCTGTGATGCCGTTCGGCCCTGCCGGACGAGCCGCTCAGGCACCCGCAGACGCACCGCACCGTTCCCATGATTCCAGGGGGAGTTACACCATGCGATCCATACGCCCGCCCTTCGCCACCCGTCGAGGCAGGAGCGCGCGCCGCAGAACGTCCCCCGTCCTGGCCGCCGTCGGCCTCGCCGCGGCGCTGACGCTGACGGCCACCGCCTGCGACTCGGGCAGCGACACGGCGAGCGGTGAGCCGAGCGCCTCCGCGTCCCAGGGCGGTGACGGAAAGATCCAGATCCCGGACGACATCAAGAACAAGCTCAAAGAGCACGGCATCGATGTCGACAAGTGGAAGAAAGGCGCCTGGAAGAACTGGGACAGGGACGAATGGCTGCGCCAGGCCGACGACTTCATCAACCCGATCATCAAGGACCTCTGGGACCCGGCCCGCATGCGCGGCGCGGACGACCCGGACAAGAACAAGGGCGTCGACGCCGCCGACCTCACCGGTGACCAGGGCGTCACCGACCCGGAACCGGCCCCGGTGACGGCTCGGGCCGTGAAGGCGTCGTACCACGCCGGCGTGCCCGAGGCGGGCAAGGTGTTCTTCGACGCCCCCGAGGGCACGATGGTCTGCTCGGCGACGGTGGTCGAGGACCCGGCGCACCCGGGCAAGTCCAACCTCGTGTGGACCGCGGGCCACTGTGTGCACGCCGGCAAGAAGGGCGGCTGGTACCGCAACATCGCCTTCGTGCCCTCGTACAACGACGCCGGCAGGACGGAGGCGCAGTTGGAGAGCGCCCCGCGCCAGGAGGTCGCTCCGTACGGGGTCTGGTGGAGCGACTGGGCGCAGACCTCGGACCAGTGGATCGAGCAGGGCGGTTCCACGGGCGGCCAGGGAGCCTCGTACGACTACGCGGTGCTGCATGTGACGCCGGAGAAGGGCGGCAACGGCAAGTCCCTGGAGGAGACGGTGGGTTCGGCGCTGCCGGTGAACTTCAACGCTCCGGCCGTGCCCCAGGTGTCGAGCATCACGGCCACCGGATACCCGGCCGCGGCGCCGTTCGACGGCCAGAAGCTGTACCAGTGCACGGACAAGCCGGGACGGCTGTCGGTCGCGCAGTCCGACCCGACCATGTACCGCATCGGCTGCACGATGACCGGCGGTTCCTCGGGCGGCGGCTGGGTGGCCACGGGTTCGGACGGCAAGCCTGCTCTGGTGTCCAACACCTCGATCGGCCCGGTCAAGTTCGGCTGGCTGGCCGGCCCGCGGCTGGGCGATGTGGCCAAGGGTGTGTACGACTCGGTGAGCGCGAAGTTCGCCGGGCGGTGACCCGCACGACGTGACAGGCCGGCACGGCGAAGGCCCGCCCCCTCGGGAGGGGACGGGCCTTCGTACGTGCTGAGCGGTGGGCCGCCGGGGTGCCGCCCCGGTCGCCTACCGGAGGGCGGGCGCCGCGACGTACGGCGCGAGGTCCGCGGCCAGCTCCTCGTGCACCCGCGCCTTGAGCAGGGTGCCCTCCTCGGTGTGCTCCTCGGAGATCACCTCGCCCTCGGTGTGGGCGCGGGCGACGAGCTTGCCCTGCGTGTACGGAACGAGCGCCTCGACCTCGACCGAGGGGCGCGGCAGCTCGTTGTCGATCAGCGCGAGCAGTTCGTCCATGCCCTGGCCCGTACGCGCCGAGACCGCGATGGAGCGCTTCTCGATCCGCAGCAGGCGCTGGAGCACCAGCGGGTCCGCCGCGTCCGCCTTGTTGATCACGACGATCTCGGGCACCTTGGTCGCGCCGACGTCACCGATGACCTCGCGGACCGCTGCCAGCTGCTCCTCCGGTGCCGGGTGCGAACCGTCCACGACGTGCAGGATCAGGTCGGAGTCGCCGACCTCCTCCATGGTGGAGCGGAACGCCTCGACCAGGTGGTGCGGCAGATGGCGTACGAATCCGACCGTGTCGACCAGCGTGTACAGCCGCCCGCTCGGGGTCTCGGCCCGGCGCACGGTCGGGTCGAGGGTCGCGAACAGCGCGTTCTCGACGAGGACGCCCGCGCCCGTGAGGCGGTTGAGCAGGGACGACTTGCCGGCGTTCGTGTAACCGGCGATGGCGACCGAGGGCACCTTGTTGCGGCGGCGCTCCTGGCGCTTGATCTCGCGGCCGGTCTTCATCTCCGCGATCTCCCGGCGCATCTTCGCCATCTTCTCGCGGATACGGCGCCGGTCCGTCTCGATCTTGGTCTCACCGGGACCACGGGTGGCGAGGCCGCCGCCCTTGCCGCCGCCCATCTGACGGGACAGCGACTGACCCCAGCCTCGCAGCCGCGGCAGCATGTACTGCATCTGCGCGAGCGCCACCTGCGCCTTGCCCTCACGGGACTTGGCGTGCTGGGCGAAGATGTCGAGGATCAGGGCCGTACGGTCGATGACCTTGACCTTGACGACGTCCTCGAGGTGGATCAGCTGGCCGGGGCTCAGTTCACCGTCACAGATCACGGTGTCGGCGCCGGTCTCGATCACGATGTCCCGGAGCTCGTTGGCCTTGCCGGAACCGATGTACGTGGCCGCGTCGGGCTTGTCACGGCGCTGGACGAGGCCGTCGAGCACGAGCGCTCCCGCGGTCTCCGCGAGCGCGGCCAGCTCGGCCAGCGAGTTGTCCGCGTCCTGGATGGTCCCCGAGGTCCAGACACCGACGAGGACGACGCGCTCCAGACGGAGCTGTCGGTACTCGACCTCGGTGACGTCCTCGAGCTCGGTGGAGAGGCCCGCCACACGGCGCAGGGCCGCGCGCTCGGAGCGTTCGAACTGCTCGCCGTCCCGGTCTCCGTCGATCTCGTGGCTCCAGGCGACGTCCTCTTCCATCAGGGCATCGGCCCGAAGACCTTCGGGGTAGTTCTGCGCGGAAGTCTGCGCGTCCTGGGAAGGGGAAGAAGAGGAGGTCATTGGATCCTTACGTAGATGGGCTGAGCCGCGGGCCGACGGACGCCGCCCCGCAAAGGGAACAACGCGCGTGGCCACCGGGAGATTCCCGGTTCCGGCCGGACCAACCCTCCAGGGGGGCCGCGCCGCCGGCTCGAAGATGGTCGCACGGCACCGCCTGGCCCGTCACGCGACTTATCGTGACCCGCCGGACACCCGCGGGCATCGCTGCCCGCGGGATGCCGCGACAGGCCCGGCCCCGGGGTTCCGGGGGCACTCCCGACGCTCCGGGACCCCTTGCGCGGGCCTCACGCGCTCTTGCGTTTCTTCGGTGCGTCGCTCTTCCAGTCCGGGTGCCCCGGCATCGGCGGTGTCTTCGCGGCGTACAGCCACGCCTTGAAGAAGCCGCTCAGATCGCGTGCGGCGACGGCGGAGGCGAGGTCCACGAAGTCGGCCGTCGAGGCCACGCCGTCGCGGTTGAGGCTCACCCACGTGCGCTCCAGGCGCTCGAAGTCGGCGCGCCCGATCTCCTGGCGCAGCGCGTACAGGGCCAGGGCCGCGCCGTCGTAGACGTTCGGCCGGAAGATGCTGATCTTCTGGCCGGGCTTGGGTCCCTTGGGCCTGGCGGGCGGGCCGCCGATGGCGCGCCAGGAGTCGGACAGCCGGTAGGCGGCCTTCATCCGCTTCTCCATGGGCTTGTGCGCCTTCTCCTCGGCGTAGAGGGCTTCGTACCAGGTGGCGTGGCCTTCGTTGAGCCATACGTCGGACCAGGTGCGGGGGGTGACGCTGTCGCCGAACCACTGGTGCGACAGCTCGTGCACCATGATCGAGTCGACGTACCACTTCGGGTAGGCGGGCTGGGTGAAGAGCTCCTTCTCGAAGAGCGAGAGCGTCTGCGTCTCCAGCTCGAAGCCGGTCTGCGCCTGGGCCATCAGCAGCCCGTAGGTCTCGAAGGGGTACCGTCCGACCTTGCTCTCCATCCAGGCGATCTGGCCGGGGGTCTTGCGCAGCCACGGTTCGAGCGCCGCGCGGTCGGCGCTGGGGACGACATCCCGAACGGGCAGGCCGTGCGGCCCCTGCCGGTGCAGCACGGCCGAGCGGCCGATGGACACCTGGGTCAGCTCGGTGGCCATGGGGTGCTCGGTCCGGTACGTCCAGGTCGTGGCGCCGCGGGCCCGGCGGGTGCCTCGGGGCAGTCCGTTGGCGACGACCGTGTACCCGTCGGGGGCCGTGACGCGGATGGTGAACACGGCCTTGTCGGAGGGGTGGTCGTTGCACGGGTAGACCAGGTGCGCGGCGTCGGCCTGACCGGCCATCGCGAGTCCGTCCTTGGTCCGTACCCAGCCGCCGTCCTGGCCCTTCGCGCTCACCGGGTCGCTGGTGTGCCGCACGGTGATGCGCACCGGGCTCCCGGCGGGCAGCCGTTCGGCCGGCGTCACCACCAGGTCCTCGCCGGCCTTGGTGAAGCGGGCGGGAGCTCCGTCGACCTCGACCGACCGGACGCTTCCGTGGGCGAAGTCGAGGTTGACGCGGTCGAGCGACTCAGTGGTCACGGCGTCGATCGTGGTCACGGCGGTGAGCGGCTTGTCGTTGCTGCCGGGATAGACGAAGTCGAGGTCGTACGACTCGACGTCGTACCCGGGGTTGCCGAGAGTCGGAAAGAGGCGGTCACCGACCCCCAGGGGCCCGGCCGGGTCCGGGGCGCTCGCGGCGATCAGGCAGACGGAGACGGCCGAGGCGAGCAGGGCCGCCGTGACGCGGCGGCTTCTCGGGCGTGCGGGCGTGGGGGTGGGGTTGTGCGGCATGGACCACGGCTACCAGCGCGCACCTCCTCCGCGCGGCCGACTCGCACCCGGCCCACCCGAACGAGTAGGTCCCAGGACTCTTTGGGGGCAGCGCGCGGCCGCCGGACCCGGCACCCCGCGCCCGGCCACCCGGGCCGCCGCTTTCGCCCCCGCCGCCGGACGACCGCGTGAAGTCCGGTCTACTGTGCCGCGGTCGCCGGATGCTGGGCGCGGCTCACGTCGTACACGCCCGGCACGTTGCGCATCGCGCGCATCAGGCCCGGAAGGTGGGCCGCGTCCGGGAGTTGGAGCGTGTAGGTGTGGCGTACCCGCTGCTGGCTCGGGGGTTCGACGGTCGCGGAGACGACGGCGACGCCCTCTCCCGCGATGGCTTCGGTGAGGTCGGCGAGCAGATGCGGGCGTCCGAACGACTCGGCGACCAGGGTGACGCGGCACTCGGTGGTATCGCCCCAGCGCACTCCCACCTCCGGGCGCCCCGCGCTCTTCATGCGCGCCGCTCCGGCGCACTCCACGCGGTGCACGGTGACCACTCCCCCGCGGACGGCGAAGCCGGTCACCTCGTCGGGAGGTACGGGCGTACAGCAGCCGGCCATGCGTACGGACGCGCCGGGCGGGTCGGCGACGGCGCTCGCCGGGCGGGCGGTCTGCGTCTCGGCGGGGCGGGGCGGGACCGCGACGGGCGGCCGGGGGCCGGCGGCGGAGGCCCGGGCCGCCTCCTCCTCGCCGGGTGCGGGGTGTGTGGCCATCCAGCGCTGGATGGCGATCCGCGCGGCGGCCGTGTGCGCGTGCTCCAGCCACTCCCTGGAGGGCTCGGAGGCGGGGTCCTGGCCCATGAGCAGTTGAACGGTGTCGCCGTCCTTCAGGACCGTACTCAGCGTCGCCAGGCGGCCGTTGACGCGGGCGCCGATGCAGGCGTGCGCGTCCTCGCCGTACTGCGCGTACGCCGCGTCGACGCAACTGGCGCCCTCCGGCAGGCCGAGCGAGCCTCCGTCGGCGCGGAAGACGGTGATCTCACGGTCCTGGGCGAGGTCTTCGCGCAGCGTCGACCAGAAGGTGTCCGGGTCAGGGGCGCCCTGCTGCCAGTCGAGCAGCCGGGAGAGCCAGCCGGGGCGGGTGGGGTCGGCGCGCTCGCCGTCGAAGGGGCGCTCGCCTCCGCCGTCCGGCTGTTCCTCCGACGGCGGGACGTAGGGATTGCCGAGCGCGATGACTCCGGCCTCGGCGGCCTTGTGCATCTGGTGGGTGCGGATGAGGACTTCGGCGACCTGGCCGTCGCCGCGGGTGACGGCCGTGTGCAGCGACTGGTACAGGTTGAACTTGGGGACGGCGATGAAGTCCTTGAACTCCGAGACCACCGGGGTGAGACAGGTGTGCAGTTCGCCGAGGACGCCGTAGCAGTCGGCGTCCTCGTTCACGAGCACCAGGAGGCGTCCGAAGTCGGCGCCGCGCATCGGGCCGCGCTTGCGCGACACACGGTGCACGGAGACGAAGTGCCTCGGCCTTATGAGGACTTCGGCCTGGATGCCGGCGTCGCGCAGGACGACGCGCACCTCCTCGGCGATCTCCGCGAGCGGGTCGTCCGACCGGCTCGCGTTCTCGACGATGAGCTCCCGGGTGTGCTCGTACTCCTCGGGGTGCAGGATCGCGAAGACGAGGTCTTCCAGTTCGGTCTTGAGCGCCTGCACGCCGAGGCGCTCGGCGAGCGGGATGAGCACGTCCCGGGTCACCTTGGCGATGCGCGCCTGTTTCTCGGGGCGCATGACGCCGAGGGTCCGCATGTTGTGCAGCCGGTCGGCGAGTTTGATCGACATGACCCGGACGTCGTTGCCCGTGGCGACGAGCATCTTGCGGAAGGTCTCCGGTTCGGCGGCGGCGCCGTAGTCGACCTTCTCCAGTTTGGTGACGCCGTCGACCAGGTAGCAGACCTCGTCGCCGAACTCCTCACGGACCTGATCGAGCGTCACTTCCGTGTCCTCGACGGTGTCGTGGAGCAGGGAGGCGGTCAGCGTCGTCGTCTCCGCGCCGAGTTCGGCGAGGATCAGGGTCACGGCGAGCGGGTGGGTGATGTACGGCTCGCCGCTCTTGCGCATCTGGCCGCGGTGCGAGGACTCCGCGAGCACGTACGCCCGGCGCAGGGGCTCCAGCTTGGCGTCGGGGTGGTGGGCGCGGTGGGCCTCGGCCACATGCCCGATCGCGTCCGGCAGCCGGTCGCGGGCCGCGGGCCCGAGCAGCGCGGCCCGCCCGAGCCGGCGCAGGTCGATCCGGGCCCGTGCCTTCTTGCGGTGCGCCGGGGGCACCCCGGGCTCCAGCGACGCCGGGCGCCGGTCGGCGGGCGTGGCAGGGCCTGGCTTCGCGGGATTCGTCGCCTCCGCACTCATGGGCACCTCCGGCTGCGTCAGACCGGCGGACGGGTGCCCCATGGCGTACTCGGCTCAGGGGATGGTGTCGATCCCCCGTCCGGGCCGGTGCTTGATGCTACCGACCCCACCACGCCCGGTTGGCCGCCTCTCGCCGAGCGTGAAACGGATCACCCGATCGAGCGAAGGTTTTGGGGTTTACGGTTTCGATTTTCTGGAAGGGACGGCAAGGGCGTACGACGTCCGTCCCCTGGCTCAGCGCAGCGCGCCGTCCAGCCACTCCGCGTCGATCTCGCCCTCGGCGACGATCACGGCGGGGCCCGTCATCTCGATCTCGCCGTCCGCGTGCTCGGTGATGACCAGGCGTCCGCCGGGCACGTCGACGGTGTACGTCACCGGGGTGCCGGTCACGGCGGGGTCGGCGTTGTCGCGGCGGGCGGTGGCGACGGCCACGGCGCAGGCGCCCGTGCCGCAGGAGCGGGTCTCGCCCGAGCCGCGTTCGTGGACCCGCAGGGCGACATGGCGCGGCCCGCGGTCGACGACGAACTCGACGTTGACCCCGTCCGGGTAGGCGGAGGCCGGGGCGAACGGCGGCGGTGCGAAGAGATCGCCGGCGTGCGCGAGGTCGTCCACGAAGGCGACCGCGTGCGGGTTGCCCATGTTCACGTTGCGCGCGGGCCAGCTGCGCTCGCCGACGCTCACCGTGACCTTGCCCTCGGGGAGGCGCGCCTTGCCCATGCCGACGGTGACGTCTCCGTCCTTGGCGATGTGGACGGGCTTCACGCCGCCGCGCGTGGCGATCGCGGTGTCCCCTTCGGCCACATGTCCGGCGCGGTGGAGATAGTGGGCGAACACACGCACTCCGTTGCCGCACATCTCGGCGACCGAACCGTCGCCGTTGCGGTAGTCCATGAACCACTCCGCCTCGGCCGCCATCTCCTCGGCCTCGGGGTGCGCGGCGGACCGCACGACGTGCAGCAGACCGTCTCCGCCGATGCCCGCGCGGCGGTCGCACAGGGCGGCGACGGCGGCGGGAGGCAGGTCGAGGACATTCTCCGGGTCCGGGATGATCACGAAGTCGTTCTCGGTCCCGTGGCCCTTGAGGAAGGCGATCCGCGTGCTCATTCCTCGATCGTACGGGGTCGCCACGACAGCCCTGCCCGCGCGGTGCGGGTGCCGGGACGGCGCTCACGCCGGCACCGGCCCGCAGTGGTCCGCGTGGAACGGGCCCGCGGGTCAGCGCAGCCGGGCCACGCGTCCTACGGCGAGCACGGCCACCGCGGCGACGATCACGACGTAGGCGAGCACCACCCGCCAGTCGGCGCGTCGGCCGGAGCCGCGCGGCGGCAAGCCGGGCAGCGCGTAGCCGACCCGGCGGGCGGCCATCAGGCCCCAGCCGGCGGCGCACAGGCAGATCAGCAGGCCGAGCATGGCGACCACGGCACCGCCGTCGCCGAACTCGAAGGCGAGCGGGAAGGCGAACATCAGGGAGCCCGTCGCGGCCAGCGCCACGATGGGCGCGAGCTGCCAGATGCGCAGCAGGCGCTGCGGGCGCAGCTCTACCTCGACCTCCGGCTCCGGGGACATCTCGCCGGGGCCGGGGCCGTCGGCGATCACCCCGCCGGGGGCGTCCTCGGGGCCGTCGGAGCTCAGTCGCTCTCCGCCCAGCTCCGGCTCGACGCCGAGGTCGGCGTCCGGATCGATGCTCAGACGAACTCCGTCCCGATCAGCACCGTACTCGGTGCCTCGTGCAGTGTCGCGAGGGCCGGCCTCCATCGCCACGCGCCCTCCCAACTCGGACTTCACTGGTCGATCGAAGCTTGATGATGGCACGGCGCCGGAGGCCCGGATGACGGCCGGAGCGTCCCGATGCCATGACGTGATCAGGCTGTGACCGGTCGTTCGAGCAACGCCAGTGCGAGTTCCGGGAGTTCTGTGAGATCCGCCGCAGCCCCACTGAGCCAATGCACCCTGGGGTCGCGCCGGAACCATGAATCCTGACGGCGCGCGAAGCGCTTGGTGGCGCGAACGGTCTCGGCGCGGGCCTCGTCCTCGGTGCACTCCCCGGCGAGCGCCGCGAGGACCTGCTGGTATCCGAGCGCGCGGGAGGCCGTGCGCCCGGCGCGCAGGCCTTGCGCCTCCAGCGCGCGCACTTCGTCCACGAGCCCGGCCTCCCACATCCGGTCCACCCGCCGCGCGATGCGCTCGTCGAGCTCGGGGCGGGCCACGTCCACACCGATCTGGAGGGTCTCGTAGACGGAGTCGTGGCCGGGCAGATTGGCGGTGAAGGGCTTGCCGGTGATCTCGATGACCTCGAGGGCGCGGACGATCCGGCGGCCGTTGCTGGGCAGGATCGCCTGGGCGGCCCCGGGGTCGGCCATGGCGAGCCGCGCGTGCAGGGCTCCGGAGCCGCGCAGGGTGAGCTCCTCCTCCAGGCGGGCGCGCACGGCGGGGTCGGTCCCCGGGAACTCCATCTTGTCGACGGCTCCGCGGACGTACAGTCCGGAGCCGCCCACCAGGACCGGCCAGCGCCCCTCGGCGAGCAACGCGTCGATCCGGGCTCGGGCGAGCCGCTGGTACTCGGCGACGCTGGCGGCGACCGTCACGTCCCAGATGTCCAGGAGGTGGTGCGGGACGCCGCCGCGCTCGGCGGGCGTCAGCTTGGCGGTGCCGATGTCCATCCCGCGGTACAGCTGCATCGAGTCGGCGTTGATGACCTCGCCGCCGAGACGCCTGGCGAGGAAGACGCCCAGATCGGACTTTCCTGCGGCGGTCGGTCCGACGACGGCGATGACCCGGGGTGCGGGGGGTGTGCTGCTCACGGTCCCAGTCTCGCAAACCCCGGGACCTCTCCGGCAACGAGCAGCGTGACGCCAGGCTTCCGGGTTCGTTCCCTCAAGCGAGGTTCCGGCCGCCGGTTCCGAGGACCGGTGACCCGGTTGACGCAATGGGCCGCACCGGGCGACGCGGAATTTCGCCCTCACGAGTAACGTATGGAGCTGATATGGGCGTTTTTGAACGGCTTCTCCGGAGGTCCAAGGCCACCGAGGAAGCACCGGCCGTCGAGGCGCGGGGAGCGGTGGAGGCCGAGGGTTCGTCCGGGAACGAGGGCGAGGCGACGGCTCGGACCGCCGGGGCCACCGCCGCGGAGGACGCCGGCATCCCCCGGCAGCAGACCCCCGAAGAGGCCGCCGACAACGAGGCCGACAAGGGCTCCCGCACCTGACTGTCCCGCGAGGGAAGGCGAACCATGGGTCTGATGGACAATCTGAAAGCCAAGCTGGAGCCCGCCAAGGACAAGGTCTCCGGGCTCGCGCAACAGCACGGGCACAAGGTCGCTCACGGTCTCGACAAGGCCGCGAAGGCGGTCGACGACAAGACCAAGCACAAGTACAGCGACACGATCCGTACAGGCACGGGCAAGGCGAAGGACGCCATGGACCGCCTCGCGCACAAGGGCGGCGGCGGGGACGCGAATCCGTCGGACATGCCGACCCCGCCCCCGGCTTCCTGAACGACCCGCGCATCGGCGGACGGCCGCGAAGAGCTCAGGCTGCTTCCGGCCGTCCGCCGCGTCCGGTGACGACGTGTCGGCCGGTGCGTCCGAGGAAGCGGCGGGGAGTCCGAGGAGCACGCCCAGGCCGTCCGCCGCGTGCGGCCGGGCATCCGACCCCGGCCTACGACCAGGCCGCCACCAGGTACCCCACCCCGTAGGGAGCGTCGTCGTACAGCAGGGCGCCGCCGAGTCCCGCGCCCTCGGCCGCGCCCGCGAGGACCTGCCAGGGCGCGCGCCCCGCGGCCTTCAGCTCGTACGCCAGATCGATGTCCAGCGCCTTGAGGGCCGCGACGTCGGCCGCCCCGAGCGCCCGCGCGGCCTCCGCGTCGAAGGCCTCCGCGCGCTCGTCGAGATAGCCCGGCGCCTTGAGGGTCCTGCACGCGCTGGCGTCCCCCATCACGAGCAGGGCCACCCTCCCGGCCCGCCCGCCGATCTGCGCCCCGGTCTCGACGCACCGTTCGGCCTCCAGAGGTTCCCCGACTCCGAGCCCCTCCACCGGGGCGTCGGACCAGCCGGTGCGCTCCAGCAGCCAGGCGGCGACGGCGAGCGAGGGCGGCAGCTCACGTTCCGGTGAACCGGAACCCGCGCCGTCCGTGTCGCGGTTCGCGTCGCCGGCGTCCGGACGGCCGAGGCACACGTCGAGGTCGACCCCGAAACCGCTGAAGGAGCCGCGGGTGCCCTCCGGATGGGATCCGCGACCGCTCTTCTCGGCCGGGCCGACGACCACCAGCAGGTCGGGACGGGACGCGGCGAGCACGCCCAGCGCGTCCGTGACCGCGGCGCGCGCGGCGTCCAGCTCGGAGGCTGCTCCCGCGGCGACATCGGGGACGAGCAGCGGAGGGCAGGGGCAGACTGCGGCGGCTACAAGCATGATCCGCAGCGTATCGCCGCACACCGCCGGTCCGCTTCGGTGCGGCGGGCCCGCGCGTGGGCCGGCGCGAACGCGCCGGCCTTCGGGGCGGTCGCGGTCAGTCGCAGCCGCAGCCGCTGCCCGTGGCGACCGGAAGCGGCTCCGGGGCGCCGATCTTCGGCAGGCCCAGCATGACGCCGGCCGGCTTGGCGGTCTCGGCGGCGTTGCGCTTCTCCCAGGCGTCGCCCGCGCGCGTGCGGCGCACGTCCAGGACGGCGCCCTCGGCGAGCAGGTGGTGCGGGGCGGCGTACGTGATCTCGACGGTGATCACGTCACCGGGGCGGACCTCTTCGTCGGGCTTGGTGAAGTGGACCAGCCGGTTGTCGGGGGCACGGCCCGAGAGACGGTGGGTGGCGCCGTCCTTGCGGCCCTCGCCCTCGGCGACCATCAGCTCCAGGACGCGGCCGACCTGCTTCTTGTTCTCGTCCCAGGAGATCTCCTCCTGGAGGGCGACGAGACGCTCGTAGCGCGCCTGGACGACCTCCTTGGGGATCTGCCCCTCCATGGTGGCCGCCGGAGTACCGGGACGCTTGGAGTACTGGAACGTGAACGCCGCCGAGAAGCGGGCCTCGCGGACCGCGTGGAGGGTCTGCTCGAAGTCCTCCTCCGTCTCGCCGGGGAAGCCCACGATGATGTCGGTGGTGATCGCCGCGTGCGGGATGGCGGCCCGGACCTTCTCGATGATCCCGAGGAAGCGCTCCTGGCGGTACGAGCGGCGCATGGCCTTCAGGACGGTGTCCGATCCGGACTGCATCGGCATGTGCAGCTGCGGCATCACGTTCGGCGTCTCCGCCATGGCGGCGATCACGTCGTCGGTGAAGTCGCGCGGGTGCGGCGAGGTGAAGCGCACGCGCTCAAGGCCCTCGATCTTCCCGCAGGCGCGCAGCAGCTTGCTGAATGCCTCGCGGTCGCCGATGTCGCTGCCGTACGCGTTGACGTTCTGGCCGAGGAGGGTGATCTCGGAGACGCCCTCGCCGACCAGTGCCTCGATCTCGGCCAGGATGTCGCCGGTCCTGCGGTCCTTCTCCTTGCCGCGCAGCGCGGGGACGATGCAGAACGTGCAGGTGTTGTTGCAGCCGACGGAGATCGACACCCAGGCCGCGTACGCGCTCTCGCGACGGGTCGGCAGTGTGGAGGGGAAGGCCTCCAGGGACTCGGCGATCTCGATCTGCGCCTCTTCCTGGACGCGGGCGCGCTCCAGGAGGACGGGCAGCTTGCCGATGTTGTGCGTGCCGAAGACGACGTCCACCCAGGGCGCCCGCTTCACGATGGTGTCGCGGTCCTTCTGGGCGAGGCAGCCGCCGACGGCGATCTGCATGCCGGGGCGCTTCGTCTTCATCGGGGCGAGGCGGCCGAGGTTGCCGTAGAGCTTGTTGTCGGCGTTCTCGCGTACGGCGCAGGTGTTGAAGACGACGACGTCCGCGTCCCCGTCCGCGCCCTCGGGCGCCCGCACGTAACCGGCGCCTTCGAGGAGCCCGGAGAGCCGTTCGGAGTCGTGGACGTTCATCTGACACCCGTAGGTGCGCACTTCGTACGTCTTGGATTCCTGAACGTCCACTGCCTGACTCCGGTCGCCGCTGCTCATGGGACAAGGGTAGGCGGTGCCGGGAGTACGTCCGGACGCCGGAGCCGGGGCCACCCGTAGCCCGTCACACGACGTGCGGTTTCCGGCACCCGGCGTGCGGTCGGAGGCCTCCGGCACTCCTCCCCGCGCCCCTCCCCCCGTGTCCCTCCGTCACCCGCCCAGCGCGACGAACCGCTCGGCGACGGTCCTCGCGGCGGTTCCGAGCAGGATCGTGTAGTGGTTGGAGCCCTCGACCAGCTCGGCGGGGAGGTTCACCGGCCCGCCGGTCCAGTGTGCGACGACGGACGCCTGCAGCATCGGCGGCTCCTGGCCCAGCAGTCCGAGGGGCGCGTGCAGCAGCAGGGCCGGGACGCCCAGCCCCGTGAGGCCGGCGGCGAACAGGCCGGCGGACGTCAGCAGATCGCGCCCGTCGTGCCGCACGGCCTCCTCCCGCACCTTCGAGCGCCTGGCACCCCGGGGGCCCGTGACGTCGTAGCGCACGTACGTCTCGATGTCCGCGTTCCAGTGCGGTCCGAGCGCCGGATGGGCGCGGAAGAAGTCGACGTAGGCCGCGTCGGTCTCGTACGTCCGGCCCAGGCGGGTCAGCGCGGGTCCGAGCGTGGTGTCGAGGACGGCGTCGAGGTCCGTGCCGGGCGGGACGGGCAGCGGCAGACCGCCGTCGACGAGCAGCAGCCGGTCGAACAGCGCGGGCCGGAGCGCGGCCGCTCTCAGCGCGGTGTACGCGCCCATCGAGTGCCCGGTCAGGGCGACCGGCCGGCCGCCGCCCACGTCCTGGGCCAGACGGCACAGGTCCATGGCGTGCCGGTCGAGGCCGTACGGGCCGGGGGTGTCCGCGCTTCCGCCGCGTCCGCGCAGGTCGGGCGCGAACAGGCTCCACTCGTCGGGGAGGTGACGGGCCATGGCCTGGAAGGACATCCCGGATCCGGTGATGCCGTGTGCCGCCAGAGCGATTCGCGGCCCCCTGCCGAACCTCAGGACACGGAGGGTTCCGCCCTCCACGGGCAGGTCGAGCTCGGCCGGCTCGTTCATGCGCTCTCCTGGTCGTCGCTGTGCCCGTGCGGCCTCCCCTCAGGGCGGCCCGTTCGGTGGCGGCGGCCCGTACGGCCTCCGCCGTGGGGGGCGCCCCGGGTCCTACGCGTCCGGCGCGCTCCACCCCTGCCGCCGCAGCACCTCCGACACGTCCGGTGCCCGGTAGTGCTCGCCCTTGAGGACCTTGCCGTCGGCTCTGCGGGCGACGTGCCCGTCGGGGCCGAGCTTCGTCATGTTGGCCCGGTGGATCTCGGCGATCACCGCGTCGAGGTCGATCCCGTGGACGAGGGCCGTGCCGTACGCCACGTACACGACATCGGCGAGCTCGTGCGCCAGCCGGTCGAGCGGGCCGCCGACCGAGACCTCGGCGACCTCGGCGGCCTCCTCCGCCAGCAGCTCGCCCCGGTGTGCGGCGAGCTCCGGGGAGACCCCGGTCGGGGTGCCGCGGACATCGAGGCCGAAGGCGAGATGGAACTCACGGACCAGTGAGGCCGGGGAGGGCGGCGGCGGGACCGTGGACACGGGAGAACCGGACGGCGGGACCGAAGGCACGGGAGAGTCGGACGGCGGGACCTGCGACGGCGACGGCGACTGCATTCGGCGAGCCTACCGATCCGCCGCACCCCCTCGCGGGCCCGGCCTGGCCAGGACCGGGCCCGGGCTGGCAGGATCGCGCGCATGTTCCAGGCACTGACCCGCATCGGCCGACGACGCGCGCTGTCCGGCTCGGCGGCCGTCCTCGCGGTCGTCGGGCTGCTGCTGTGGTGGCTGCTGCCGCTGGGCGAGGAATCCCCGAGCGGGACGATCGTCTTCAGCACGGGCACCCGGACCGGGGTCTACCAGATGTACGGCAAGCTCCTCCAGGGCGCCATCGCCAAGGACATGTCACACCTGGACGTGCAGCTGAAGAGCAGCGACGGATCGCAGCAGAACGTCCGGCGCGTGGCCACGGGCGAGGCCGACTTCACCATCGCGGCGGCCGACGCCGTGGAGACGTACATCCTCCAGAACAAGCCGGGCTCGGGCCGGCTGCGCGGCTGCTCGCGGCTCTACGACGACTATGTGCACCTGGTGGTCCCGCGCTCCTCGCCCGTGCAGACCGTGGCGGACCTGAAGGGCATGAAGGTCGCCGTGGGACCGAGCGGATCCGGGGTGCGGCTGATCGCGAACCACGTGCTCGAAGCGGCGGGTCTTGACCCCGACACGGACATCAAGCCCCTCGCCGCCGGCATCGCGGACACGCCCGACCTGCTCAAGCACCACAAGATCGACGCCTTCTTCTGGTCGGGCGGCCTGCCGACGAACGCCGTTCTGGAGCTCTCCAAGACCTACGATGTCCGGCTGGTGCCGATCGGCAGCGACCTCGTCGAGAAGCTGCACGAGCAGGGCGGCGCCTCCCGCTACTACCGGTCCGCGGTGATGCCCGCCGACGCCTATCCCGAGGCGCAGCGCGGCTCCTCCGTGCAGACGCTGGCCGTGGCCAACTTCCTGATCACCCGGGAGGACGCTGACCCGAAGCTCACCGAGGAGCTCACCCGCACGGTGATCGCCAACCGCGACCGCATCGGCGACGTGGTGCACGCGGCCCAGCTCGTGGACCTGCGCACGGCGATCTACACGGACCCGCTGCCGCTGCACGAGGGCGCGCGCCGCTACTACCGGTCGATCAAGCCGTAGCGGCGCCCCCACCGGTGGGGGCGCGCCAGGGGATCTCTCAGGCCACCGGCTCCGACCTGGGCACCGTCACCGTCACCCGCAGGCCGTGCGGTTCGTGACGGCCGTACGCGATGGAGCCGCCGCCCGCGGCGAGCAGGGCCCGGGAGATGGAGAGGCCGAGGCCCGAGCCCTTGATGTTCTGATGGGCCGCGCTGCGCCAGAAGCGGTCGCCTATGCGCGCCAGGTCCTCGTCGCCGAGGCCGGGGCCGCCGTCGGTGACCACGACGGTCGAGGACGCGCCGTTCGACGCGACGGTCACCTCGACGCACTCCCCCTCGGGCGTGAACTTGACCGCGTTGTCGATCACCGCGTCCAGGGCGCTGGACAGCGTGATGGGGTCGGCCCACGCGGTCGTGGGCGGGCAGTTCCCCGCCAGCCGTACGCCCCTGCTGTCGGCGACCGGTTGCCAGGACGCCACGCGCTCGGCGGCCAGCGCGCCGATGTCGGTCAGGCGCGTATCGGCCTCGGCGTGCTCGGCGAGTGCCAGGTCGAGCAGGTCGTCGAGCACCTGGGTGAGGCGCTTGCCCTCGGTTCGGACCGACGCGATCTCCTCGTTGTCCTCGGGGAGTTCGAGGGCGAGCAGCTCGATCCGCAGGAGCAACGCCGAGAGCGGGTTGCGCAGTTGGTGCGAGGCGTCGGCGACAAAGGCACGCTGCTGTTCCAGCACGCTCTCGACGTTGTCGGCCATCTCGTTGAACGACCGTGCCAGACGCTGGAGTTCGGGCGGTCCGCCGGCGGGCGCGACCCGGGACTTCAGACGGCCGGTCGCGATGTCGTGGGTGGTGGCGTCGAGAACGCGTACGGGTCTGAGCACCCAGCCGGTGAGGCGCAGCGCGGCACCGAGCGCGAGGAGCATCGCGGCGATCTCGCCCGCGCCGATGATCAGCCAGCCGTGCAGGGTCTTGGAACGCATCTGCCCGGTGGGCGAGTCGGTGACGACGACGGCGATGACGTCGCCGTCCCTGATGACCGGGGAGGCGACGACGAGACGGTGGTGCTGCCAGGGCCAGACCTGTTCGGGGTCGTGGCTGCGGCGGCTGACGAGCGCCTCCCTGAAGGCGTCGCGGGCCGCTCCGGCCTTGGGCAGGAGCCAGCTCGCCGGCGCGTTGGCCATCGGCTCGTCGTCGCGGTAGAAGACGCCGACCCGGATGCCGTACACCTCGCGGTAGCGGGTGAGTTCGGCGCGCAGGGTCTCGCCGCGCTCGTCCGGGAAGCCGGCCCGGGAACGGCTCGGGTAGTCGGTGACGTACTGGGCGAGGGCCGCGAAGCGCGCGGTGTCGTCGATGCGGTCGACGACCACGCGCTGCTGCTGCGCCGCGGCGACGCTCGCCGCGAGCGGGACGCCGAGCGCGAGCAGCACGGCCGCCATCAGGACGATGAGCAGCGGCAGCAGGCGGGTACGCACCGTGCCCGCTACGCGGCCGGGGCGACGAGCCGGTACCCGACGCCTCGTACGGTCTCGATCAGCGCCGGCATGCGCAGCTTGGAGCGCAGCGACGCCACGTGCACCTCCAGCGTGCGGCCGGTTCCTTCCCAGCTCGTGCGCCACACCTCGCTGATGATCTGCTCCCGGCGGAACACCACCCCGGGGCGCTGGGCCAGCAGCGCGAGCAGGTCGAACTCCTTGCGGGTCAGCTGGACCGTCGAACCGTCCACGGTGACCTGGCGGTTGGGGAGTTCGATGCGTACGGGGCCGAGCAGCACCATGGTCTCGCCGGAAGCCGACACGTCGTCGTGGGCGCTGCGCCGGCTGACGGCGTGGATCCGGGCGAGCAGTTCCCCGGTGTCGTAGGGCTTCACGACGTAGTCGTCGGCGCCGAGGTTGAGGCCGTGGATGCGGGACCGTACGTCCGCGCGCGCGGTGACCATGATCACCGGCGTGGCGGTCCGCTTGCGGATCTTGCCGCAGACCTCGTAGCCGTCCTGGTCGGGCAGTCCCAGGTCGAGCAGGACTACGCCGAAGCCGTCACTCTCCGGGACGAGGGCCTGAAGGGCCTCCTCGCCGCTTCGGGCATGCGTGACCTCGAAGCCGTGCCGTGCCAGCACCGCGGACAGGGCGGCGGCGACATGGTTGTCGTCCTCTACGAGGAGCAGTCTCATTCCGGCCCCCTCCGGTTCATCGGTCGTACCCGTTTCGTCGGTCGTACGGTCTCGGGTCTCATCGGTCGAACGGTCCTTTTCAAGAACGTCGGTGCACGCGCGCGTGCACCAAGGAAGTCACGCCGATGGACAAGGACGGCGTCAAGGGGCTTCGGGTTGCCCGGGGCTTCCGTTACCCAGCCGGTACGCGCGTCCGTACGACTGCTACGACACGTGTCCGATTGCTACCGGATCGTGATGCTCAAGTTCCCCTCAGATGTAATGACGCTGGTCGTGAGGGGTTACTACTGTCCTCCGAAACGAGGAGGACGGAGCCCAAAAGCGATGACCGAAGCATCGGCGGCCGAGGACGCCATGGCCGGGACCGACGAACTGGTCGTCCTGAAGAGCGTCAACAAGCACTTCGGCGCGTTGCACGTGCTCCAGGACATCGACCTGACGATCACGCGTGGCGAGGTCGTCGTGGTCATCGGGCCCTCCGGGTCCGGGAAGTCCACCCTGTGCCGCACCATCAACCGTCTGGAGACGATCGATTCGGGTGACATCTCGATCGACGGCAAGCCGCTGCCCCAGGAGGGCAAGGCGCTCGCCCGGCTCCGCGCCGATGTGGGCATGGTCTTCCAGTCCTTCAACCTCTTCGCGCACAAGACCGTGCTCGAGAACGTGATGCTGGGGCAGATCAAGGTCCGCAGGACCGGCAAGCAGGCGGCGGAGGAGAAGGCGCGCGCCCTGCTCGACCGCGTCGGCGTCAGCACGCAAGCGGACAAGTACCCGGCACAGCTGTCGGGCGGCCAGCAGCAACGCGTCGCCATCGCACGGGCGTTGGCGATGGACCCGAAGGTCATGCTGTTCGACGAGCCGACCTCGGCGCTGGACCCCGAGATGATCAACGAGGTCCTCGAGGTCATGCAGCAGCTCGCCCGGGACGGCATGACCATGATCGTCGTCACCCATGAGATGGGCTTCGCCCGTTCGGCTGCCAACCGGGTCGTCTTCATGGCCGCCGGCCGCATCGTCGAAGAGGCTGTGCCGGACCAGTTCTTCAGCAATCCGCGCAGCGACCGTGCCAAGGACTTCCTCTCGAAGATCCTGCATCACTGATGTCTCCGCGCCGGGAGACCGCCTCCCCCTGCGGGGAGACCACGTCCCGGTCCACGGGGACCCCGCACGTCACCCGCCCGTCGACGGACCGTACTTCGCCCTGACTCAAAGGATGTTCACCATGAAGCTCCGCAAGGCAGCCGCCGCCTCGGCCGCCGTACTCGCGCTCGCCGCGACC
This sequence comes from Streptomyces sp. NBC_00328, assembly GCF_036139655.1. Taxonomy (NCBI): domain Bacteria; kingdom Bacillati; phylum Actinomycetota; class Actinomycetes; order Kitasatosporales; family Streptomycetaceae; genus Streptomyces; species Streptomyces sp. NBC_00328. The sequence continues at coordinate 7,052,168 of NZ_CP108013.1, read as the reverse complement.
GCCACCGCGTGCGGTTCGAGCGACAAGGACGACAGCGGGTCCTCGTCCTCGGGCGGCGGCAAGATCAAGGTCGGCATCAAGTACGACCAGCCCGGTCTCGGCCTGAAGCAGCCCGACGGCTCCTTCGCCGGTTTCGACGTGGACGTCGCGACCTACGTGGCCAAGGAACTCGGCTACAAGCCCAGCCAGATCGAGTTCATCGAGACCAAGAGCGCCGACCGCGAGAACGCGCTCGCCCGCGGCGACGTGAAGTTCATCGCGGCCACCTACTCGATCACCGACGAGCGCAAGCAGAAGGTCGACTTCGCGGGCCCGTACCTGCTGGCCCACCAGGACCTGCTGGTCAAGACCGACTCGAACATCTCCAAGGGCACGGACCTCAACGGCAAGAAGCTCTGCTCCGTGACCGGTTCGACCTCGGCGCAGAACATCCACGACACCATCGCCCCGAAGGCCAACCTGAAGGAGTACAGCGGCTACTCGGAGTGCATCGCCGCCCTGCAGAGCGGTGCCGTGGACGCGGTGACCACCGACGACTCGATCCTCGCGGGCTTCGCCGCGCAGGACAAGTACAAGGGCCAGTTCAAGCTCGCCGGCCTCAAGCTGAGCAACGAGAACTACGGCATCGGCGTCAAGAAGGGCGATGCCGAGCTGGAGAAGAAGATCAACACCGCGCTGGAGAAGATGGTCAGCGACGGCGCCTGGAAGCAGGCGGTCGACAAGAACTTCGGCCCCGCGAAGTACAAGAACGAGCAGGCCCCGAAGATCGGCGTCATCGTCAAGTAGCGCGGACACCGCCCGGTGACACGGGCACCGCGAGAAACGCAGAGACCTCGGACGACGCGGGAATCCGCGGTTCACACGGGGTTGCGCAGGTGTGCCGCCGTCCGTCGCGATCACGGCGGCGGCATGCCGCGCCCGCCCAGTCCGCCACGTACGCCACCACCCGGAAGCGCGGGAGATCGTGTTCGACTTTCTTCAAGGTTATGACGTCCTGGGGGCGTTCTGGACGACGGTGAAGCTCACCGTCCTCTCCGCCATCGGTTCCCTGGTCCTGGGCACCCTGCTGGCCGCGATGCGGGTCAGCCCCGTCCCACTCATGCGCGGTTTCGGCACGGCCTACGTGAACATCGTCCGGAACATCCCCCTGACGGTCATCATCGTGTTCAGTTCGCTCGGCCTCGCGGACATCTTCGGTGTGACGATGGGCACCGACGACTTCAAGGTCCAGGGTTTCCGGCTCGCGGTGCTCAGTCTCGTCGGCTACCACGCGGCCTTCGTCTGCGAGGCGCTGCGCTCCGGCATCAACACCGTGCCGGTCGGACAGGCCGAGGCTGCCCGCGCGATCGGGCTCAGCTTCAGCCAGACCCTGAGGCTCGTCGTGCTGCCGCAGGCGTTCCGTTCCGTCATCATCCCGCTGGCCAACGTGCTGATCGCGCTGACCAAGAACACGACCGTGGCCGCCGCCATCGGCGTGGCCGAGGCCGCGAACCTGATGAAGACGATGATCGAGAACGAGGCCCAGACGGTCCTCATCGCCGCGGTCTTCGCCTTCGGCTTCGTGGTCCTGACCCTCCCCACCGGCCTCTTCCTCGGCTGGCTGGGCAAGCGACTGGCGGTAAAGCGATGACCTCCGTCCTCTACGACGCCCCCGGCCCCCGCGCCAAGCGCCGCAACGTGGTCCTCTCGGTGCTCTTCGTCGTCCTGCTCGGACTGCTCCTGTGGTGGATCTGGCTGGTGATGGACGACAAGGGCCAGCTCAAGTGGGACCTGTGGGAGCCGTTCACCACGGCCGACGCCTGGAACACGTATCTGCTTCCGGGTCTTTGGGCCACGCTGAAGGCCGCCGCGCTCAGCATGGTGATCGCCCTTCCCCTGGGCGCCGCCCTCGGTATCGCGCGTCTGTCCGACCACCGCTGGGTGCGGGTTCCCGTGGGCGCCGTGGTCGAGTTCTTCCGGTCCATCCCGGTCCTGCTGCTCATGCTGTTCGCGAACGAGCTCTACGCCAAGTCCGCGAACGTCGCGAGCGAGGACCGTCCGTTCTACGCGGTCGTCACCGGTCTGGTGCTCTACAACTCCGCGGTCCTCGCCGAGGTCGTACGGGCGGGCATCCTCGCGCTCCCCAGAGGACAGACGGAGGCCGCGTACGCGATCGGGCTGCGCAAGGGCCAGACGATGACGAGCATCCTGCTGCCGCAGTCGGTCACCGTGATGCTCCCGGCGATCGTCAGCCAGCTCGTCGTCATCGTGAAGGACACCGCGCTGGGCGGTGTGATGATCGGCTACGCGGAACTCCTCAACGCACGCAGCACCCTCGCGGCCAACTACGCGAACGTCGTCCCGAGCTTCATCGTGGTCGCCGTCATCTTCATCGTGGTGAACTTCGCGATCACCAGTTTCGCCTCCTGGCTGGAGGGGCGACTGCGCCGCGGCAAGAAGTCGACCGGCGCGGTGCTCTCGCCGAACGACGCGACCATCGCCGGTACGACGGCCACGGGTGCTGGTGAGGGCGCGATCTGACGAATCGTCCGAACATCAGTCGATCAGTGTGACCGAAGGGGTCAGTGACGTGACCGCCACTGACCCCGTCACTTGACGCAAGCAGCGGCAATGGGTTGCATACGTTCTGTGATCGTGCACCCTGCTCCACCTGCCTGTTCCCGTACGTCCCTCAGGACACAGCTCCGTGCAGGGGGCACCGCGCCGTGGACCCGGTGATCATCGTCGGAGCTGGGCCCGTGGGGCTCACGCTGGCCCTTGCGCTGGCTCGCCAGGAAGTCCCCTCCGTGGTCCTCGACGAGGGACCGGGCAAGGACGAACAGCGGCTCGCGCGGACCGTGGTGCTGCGCGAGGACACGGTCGCGCTGGTCGAACGGCTGACAGGACTGCCTCTCGACGACGCCGGTTTCCGTTGGGCCGGATGGCGGTCGATGCGGCGCAGGCAGGTGATGCGCGAGATCGCGTTCGACGGGAAGGTTCCCGGGAGCACGAAGGGCGCCGCCGATCCTCTCGGCGCCGGGACCGCGTGGGGCGACGATCCTCGGGGGATCGGCGCCCCGCGCGGCACCGGCCCGTCCCGGGGTGCGGAAAGCATCGCGGACGGTGAGGAGTTCAGCGCCCCCCTGCACATCGCCCAGCACGCGCTGACCGGCGCCCTGCGCGAGGCCATCATCCACGAGCGGCTCATCAAGGTCGCCGTGAACAGCCGCCTCGACTCCGTCGAACAGGACACCTCCGGCGTCACGGCGCACACCCGGGGATCCAACGGCACCTGGTGGCGCGGCAGTTACCTGGTCGGCTGCGACGGACCGCGCTCGACGGTGCGCAAGCTCCAGGACATCCGCTTCCCCGGGCGCACGGCCGTCGAACGCCACGCCGTGGCGGCCCTGCGCACGGAACTCCCCTGGCCCGGGGAGGCGTTGCTGCACCGGATGACGCCGTGGCGCAGCTCCGGCCCCTCGGCCGGCGAGGTGAGCGCACGTCCGCTCGCCGAGGACGTCTGGCGTCTCGACTGGCTGCTGCCACCGGGCAAGGACCTCGTCACGCCCGACCTGCTGGTGGCCCGCATCCGGGAGACCCTCGGGGGCTGGAGCGGCGGCGCCACACCCGCCTACGAACTGCTCGACACCGGAGTCCACACCGTCCACCACCGGCTGGCCCGCCGCTGGCGCGCCGGCCGGGTCTTCCTCGCCGGGGACGCGGCCCATCTGCTCGGCGCCCTCGGTACCCAGGGCCTGGACGAGGGGCTGCGGGACGCCGACAACCTCGCCTGGAAGCTGGCGCTCACCTGGCACCACGGCCCGCACCCCGCACTCCTCGACAGCTACCAGACGGAACGGCGCGCGGTGGTCGCCGCCCGGCTGCGCGCCGCCGACCAGGCGCTGCCCCTGCTGCGCAGCGGCGGCGGTCTGCGCGCCTACGTCCCCGGGTCCGCCCGCGGCCACGACGCCCTGCTCACGGACGGCCACCTGGGTCGCGGCCCGCTGGGCGCGCCGGGGGCGTACGCCCACTCTCCTCTCATGCCTCCGCCCGCCGAGTCGCACGCCCCTGTCGACACCGAGCCCGGTGCTCCGGTCGTCGATGTCCGGGTGACCGCGGAGGACGGTTCGTTCGTACCGCTGCGGGAACGGCTCGGACGCGGGGTCCTGCTCGTCGTGCTGATCGCTCCGGGTACGGGGGTGTGGGCGCGCAAGCACTGGGTGACGGCCGGCGTCATGCCCCGGCTCGCCGCCGCCGTGACCGCGCTGCCGCACCCCGCCGAACTGCTCGTCGCGGAGAGCTACCCCGGCGCGGCGGCACACACCGTGCTGCTGGTCCGCCCCGACGGACACCTGGTCACCGCGCTCAGCGGGGTCCGGCCGGCCGACCTGTACGAGGCGGCCGAGGCGACCCTCGGGGGACCGGCGGCCCAGGCGGACGCGGAGAGCGCCGCGGAGGCGACCGCGGGCAGGAGATGAACGCCCCGTGACCGTCCGGCCCGGGGTTTCCCCGTTCTTCGGGCCTCCATGGTCCACATAGTGACGGTGAGTTGACCGGCCCCCGCCGCCATGGTCTACTCCGGATCGTGACCGACACCTGTGTGCGCCTGTGGCGGAGGGTCCATATGGACCTCGTCCGCTATGCGGGCTGCGTGTGTCGCCCGTCCTTCTGACTTCGCATCCTCATCTCCCGCGCGCCGCCGCCGTGCCGCCGCGCGCTTCTCGCGAACTCTCAGGACGGTCCGAGTGTCTGTACCACCCCCTGCCTCCACGTCTGCCTCGGCAGCCGCCGCCTCCGTGCCCTCCGCCGTCTCCGGCGCACCCCATACCCCCACGCAGGCCGACCTGCTGGCCTTCGTACGCCGTACGGCAGCCGACGCCGAGCTGATCGCCTCGCTCCCCCTCGACCCCGAGGGCCGTACCTGGGTGCGGCTCGAAGGCCCCGGCGGCAGTGAGGCCTGGCTCATCGGCTGGCCGCCCGGCACCGGAACCGGCTGGCACGACCACGCCGAATCTGTGGGCGCCTTCCTCACCGCGCGGGGCGAACTCAAAGAGAACTCCCTCGCCGCCCGGCTGCCCGCCGACGGCTGGAAGACCCTGGAACTCGCCGAGGACATCGACCGGCAGCGGAAACTGCCGGCGGGCACCGGCCGCGGCTTCGGGCGCCATCACGTGCACGAGGTACTGAACGAGTCCGCCGAGGAGCACGCGATCTCGGTCCACGCCTACTACCCGCCGCTCCCGCAGATCCGCCGCTACAGCCGTACGGGCCCGGTCCTGCGCCTGGAGCATGTCGAACGTCCGGAGGACTGGCAGTGAGTGACACCCGGCAGCCCGTCGGTATCGACACCTTGCTGGAGCAGGTCCGCGCGGGCCTGGACCGGGTGGAGGCCGAGGAGGCCTACGAGGCCGTGCGGAGTGGCGAAGCACTACTGGTCGACACCCGGTACGCCGCCCTGCGGGAACGGGACGGCCTGATCCCCGGCGCCCTCGTCATCGAGCGCAACGAACTGGAGTGGCGGCTCGACCCCACGGGCAGTCACCGCGCCCCGGAGGCCACGAGCCATGACCTGCGGGTCGTGCTGTTCTGCAACGAGGGGTACGCCTCCAGCCTGGCTGCCGAGTCCCTGCGCCGGCTCGGACTGCACAGGGCCACCGATCTGATCGGCGGCTTCCAGGCGTGGAAGAGCGCGGGCCTTCCGGTGACGGCCACCGGCACGGGGAGCTGACAGCGCTCCTCGCGGACGGGCGCCCGTGGGATCAGAAGGGGGATCAGAATCCCTCGTCCCCGAGCCCTTCCGTGTCCTCGCCCTCTTCCTCCAGCGCCTGGCGGACCACGCGCAGGGCCATGCCCTGGGAGTAGCCCTTGCGGGCGAGCATGCCGGCGAGGCGTCTCAGCCGCTTGTCGCGGTCCAGTCCGCGGGTGGAGCGCAGCTTGCGCGCGACCAGCTCGCGCGCGGTCGCCTCCTCCTGCTCGGAGTCGAGCTGTCCGACGGCTTCGTCGATCAGCGTCGATTCCACGCCCTTGGTCCGCAGTTCCTGGACGAGCGCCCGCCGGGCCAGCCCCCGGCCATGGTGCCGGGACTCGACCCAGGCGTCCGCGAAGGCGCTGTCGTTGATCAGCCCGACCTCCTCGAACCGTGACAGCACCTCGTCCGCCACCTCGTCCGGGATCTCGCGCTTGCGCAACGCGTCCGCCAGTTGCTTGCGCGTGCGCGGGGTCCCGGTGAGCAGGCGCAGACAGATCGCTCGCGCCCGCTCAGCCGGGTCCCCCGGGGACTCCCCCTTCTCGGCCCTCGACGAGGTGGGGGTGTCTCCGTCCCGCGGGTCGCCGGCCGGCTCACCGAAACCGCCGCGCCGTCGACGACCCCTTCCACCACGCGGTCCGCCGTCGGCGCGTCCACCGCGCCGGGAGACCGCGTCCGCCGAGCCGTGACCGCGCGGCAGGCCGTCACCGTGCCGTGCGTCACCGCCCGTCGGACCTCCGCCGTCCGGATCCCGTTCGTCCGGAGCGACGCCGTAGAAACCGTCGGCTTCGTGGAACCCGCCGTCGGTGCCGTACGGATGGCCTCCGTACCCCCCAGCACCGCCGTACGGCCTGTCACCGTCTCCGGCCGGACCGCCGTCACCCCCGCCGTACCCCTGCCCCGGCTCTTCGGGGGTGAGGGGATAGGCGTACTCGGCCCAGTCGGTTCGTCGTGTCATGGACTAGCTCTTTGCCGCCGTGGCCCTGGCCTTGGTGGTCTTGGCGGCCGGAGCGGGCACCGTCTTCGCGGCGTCGTCCGGGGCAGCCGAGACCGCCGCGTCCGCGCCCGGCTCGGCGGTGGGCGCCACGGGCTTCACCCCGACGCCCAGCTTCTCCAGGATCTTCTTCTCGATCTCGTTGGCGAGATCGGGGTTGTCCTTCAGGAAGTTGCGCGCGTTCTCCTTGCCCTGGCCGAGCTGGTCGCCCTCGTACGTGTACCAGGCGCCGGCCTTGCGGACGAAGCCGTGCTCGACACCCATGTCGATCAGGCCGCCCTCGCGGCTGATGCCCTGCCCGTAGAGGATGTCGAACTCGGCCTGCTTGAAGGGCGGCGCGACCTTGTTCTTGACGACCTTGACGCGCGTGCGGTTGCCGACCGCGTCCGTGCCGTCCTTCAGCGTCTCGATGCGGCGGATGTCGAGTCGCACCGAGGCGTAGAACTTCAGCGCCCGGCCACCCGTGGTGGTCTCCGGGGAGCCGAACATCACGCCGATCTTCTCGCGGAGCTGGTTGATGAAGATCGCGGTGGTCTGGGACTGGCTCAGCGCGCCGGTGATCTTGCGGAGCGCCTGGCTCATCAGACGGGCCTGCAGACCCACGTGCGAGTCGCCCATCTCGCCCTCGATCTCGGCCCGCGGCACCAGGGCGGCGACGGAGTCGATGACGATGAGGTCGAGCGCACCGGAGCGGACCAGCATGTCCACGATCTCCAGGGCCTGCTCGCCGTTGTCCGGCTGCGACAGGATCAGGTTGTCGATGTCGACGCCGAGCTTCTTCGCGTACTCGGGGTCGAGGGCGTGCTCGGCGTCGATGAACGCCACCTGGCCGCCGGCCTTCTGCGCGTTCGCCACCGCGTGCAGGGTCAGGGTCGTCTTACCGGAGGACTCCGGGCCGTACACCTCCACCACTCGGCCGCGCGGCAGGCCGCCGACACCGAGGGCGACGTCGAGCGCGGTCGACCCGGTGGGGATGACCTCGATGGGCTCATTCGGCCGCTCGCCCAGGCGCATCACTGCACCCTTGCCGAACTGCCGTTCAATCTGCGCGAGCGCGGCGTCGAGCGCCTTCTCGCGGTCGGTTCCTGCCATGGGTTCCACCCGGTTTGCTTGAGTCGATCGCTTCACGTCAAAGACGCTAACGCCTGCCACTGACAATGCGCCCCGACGCCCGTCCAGCCTGTGGATAACTCGGGCACATCCCTGTCGAAACCATGCCGAATCACCCGTCGAAAGCTTCGCCGGAACCTCCATAAGAATGGATGTTCGATTTTCGTGTCAAGCGCATCACGCGACTCTTCCGAGACTACGTTCGCGCTCCGGCAACGACCGAGGATCGCGCGGTTCCGGACCCCGGCACCCGTCCCGGCGCATCTCCGGAACCCGCCTACCCGCCCCGGACCGGCCCTACTCCCCGGGGCGTAGGGCCGGCGCCTTCGGCCGTACGACGACACCGCCGGCCCCGCCCGGCAGGCTGTGGGCCATGCCGACGACGACCCTTGCACCGACACCTCCGAAGCCCTCGCTCCGGCCGGCAGAGCGGCTCTGCCGGGTGACGGGCGCCCTGCTCGTCCTCTCCGGCTTGCTGCATCTGCTGGTCTTCGCCGTCGACGGCGGTCCGTGGGACGGCCCCGTCTCCTGGCGCAAGCCCGTCACCTTCGGGCTCTCCTTCGGCCTGACCCTGATCGCGATCACCTGGGTCACGTCGTACGTGCGGATGGAGGCGAGGCGGCGCACCGCGCTGCTCGTCGTGTTCGCCGCGGACTGCGTGCTGGAGGTCGGCGGGATCACCCTGCAGGCGTGGCGCCGGGTTCCCTCGCATCTCGACATGGAGACCGGCTTCGACACGGCGGTGTCCATGATGCTCGCGGTGGGCGGCGGGATTCTGGTCGTGGTGCTGACCGCGTTCGCGGTCGCCTCGTTCCGTGACCGGCCCACGGGGCCCGCGGGCATGCCGCTCGCCGTGCGCTCGGGGTTCGCGATCCTGCTCGTCGCGCTGGCCTCGGGCGCCGTGATGATCGCGCGTGGGGTCGTCCTCACCAGGACCGGCCACCAGGAGGCCGCGTACCACTCGACGGCTCCGCTCAAGCCGCTGCACGGAGTGAGCCTGCACGCCGTCCTGGTGCTGCCCGCGCTGGCCTGGCTGCTCTCCCGCACCGGCTGGAGCGACGAGGTCCGGCGGCGGACCGTGCGGGGAGCGGTCGCCCTCTACACGGCGGCCGTCGTGGCCGCCGGTGTCCAGGCGGTCCTCACCTGGTGAACGTCACCACCGGCCGGGCCACCGCGAACGTCACCGGCCGAGCCGCCGCCGCACGCCCGCGAGGATGCCTGCCGAGCCGCGGGTGCGGTGCCCGTGCACCCGCGGGTCGTCCGTGACGTCGTAGCGCTTCACGTACGCCCCCAGGAACGCCTGCAGGGTGGCGACGGCGGGGATGGCGATCAGCGCGCCCACGGCCCCGAGGAGCGCGGTGCCCGCGATCACGGACCCGAAGGCGACCGCGGGGTGGATGTCCACCGTCCTGGAGGTCAGCTTGGGCTGGAGCACGTAGTTCTCGAACTGCTGGTAGACCACGACGAAGACGAGCACCCACAGCGCGTACCAGGGGTCGATCGTGAAGGCGATCAGCATCGGCAGGGCGCCCGCGAGATAGGTGCCGATGGTCGGGATGAACTGCGAGACCAGACCGACCCACACACCGAGCACCGGCGCGTAGGGCACGCCCAGCGCCTCCAGCAGGATGTAGTGCGCGACGCCCGAGATCAGCGCCATCAGGCCGCGTGAGTACAGGTAGCCGCCGGTCTTGTCGACGGCTATCTCCCAGGCACGCAGCACCTCGGCCTGCCGGGCCGGCGGCAGCACCGAGCACAGCGCGCGCCGCAGCCGGGGTCCGTCGGCGGCGAAGTAGAACGAGAACAGGGCGACCGTCAGCAGCTGGAAGAGGCCGCCGAGCACCTGTCCGGACACGTCCAGGACGCCGGTGGCGCTGTTCTGCACGTACTTGCGCAGCCAGTCGGAGTGGAGCAGGCCCTCCTGGATGTCGACCCGTCTGAGGTCGGTGTGGAAGTGCGTGTTGATCCAGTTGATGACCGAGTCGAGGTAGTCGGGGAAGCCCTCGATCATCTTGATGATCTGGCCCGCGAGCATCGAGCCGAGCAGGGTGACGAACCCGGCGATCATGATCAACGATCCCAGGAAGACAAGGAAGGTGGCCAGCCCCCTGCGCATGCCCCGTGAGGCCATCCAGCTGACCGCGGGCTCGATCGCGAGCGCGAGGAAGAACGAGATCAGGATGTTGATCAGCAGGTTGGTGAGCTGGTGGAACGCCCAACTGCCGAGCTGGAACACGGCGACGAGCGCGAGGGCGAGCACCATGGCGCGGGGCAGCCAGCGCGGCATGCGCGCGCCCTGCCCGGCGGCGTCGGCGCCCGGCGGACCGGGCGGCGTCGTGCCGAGCGGTGATGACTGCTGATCGACCTGCGTGTTCTCATCTGTCGGGGCCACCCGCCAAGTCTGGCCCACGCCACCGACACCGGATCCACGTCCCCCCGGTCTTTCCCGGTCCTGGGCTCCGTTCAGTGGTTCTCGTGCGGAACGTTCATGTTCGCGCACACCACGCGCCACACGTCCTTGGCCTCCCAGCCCGCGTCCAGCGCCTCGTGGACGGTGCGCCCGCCGAGTTCCGTCATCACATGATCGCGCGCGAACGTCTCGGCGGTGCCCGCGCCGAAGTGATCAGCCATTCGCTGCCAGAAGACCGTCAACCGCATGACTCCAGTATCCCGCCCCTGAGAGTGGGCCCGAGCCGGGACCGCGTGCCGAGACCGCTTTCCGCCCTACGGTCTGACGCATGGCCGAAACCGGAGCATCTCGACTCCCCCAGAAGCCCCCCGCGCACTCCCACCTGGCCCGTGCCGAGCACTTCGTCTGGCTCACCGCGCGCGTGCTGGAGCAGCGCCGCTTCGCCCATCACTTCCTCGGAGGCGATGCCGACGCGGTGGAGACGGCGCTGGCCGCCTACCGCAACGACGACGACGGATACGGCCACGCGCTCGAACCCGATCTGCGCGGCCCGGTCAGCCAGCCGCTGCACACCGCTCACGCGCTGCGCGTCCTCGACTCGATCGGACGCTGCGGCGGGCAGCGGGTGGAGCGGGTGTGCCGCTATCTGACCTCCGTGTCGACGGCGGACGGCGCGCTGCCCGCCGTCCATCCCAGCCAGCGCGGCTATCCGGCGGCCCCTTTCGTGCCCGTCGTCGACGATCCGCCGAGCGAACTCCTCGCCACCGGCCCCGTCGTGGGCCTGCTGCACCGCAACGAGGTGTGGAACGCCTGGCTGTTCCGGGCCACGGACTTCTGCTGGCAGGCGGTGGAGTCCCTGGAGAAGTCCCATCCGTACGAGATCGAGGCGGCGGTCGCCTTCCTGGACTCCGCGACCGACCGCCCGCGCGCGCAGGCGAACGCCGACCGGCTGGGCCGGCTCGTCCGTGAGCAGCGGCTCGCCGTGCTGGATCCCGGGCGACCGGAGGCCTACCCCGTCGCACCCGGGTACGCGCCGGGTGAGCACCACTTCCCGTACGACTACGCGCGGACCCCGGACTCGCTCGCGCGCGCGTGGTTCACCGACGAGGAGATGGCCCGCTCACTGGACCACCTCGCGGACGATCAGCAGCAGGACGGCGGGTGGCCGATCCGCTGGCGTCAGTGGGCACCGGGCACGGCCCTGGAGTGCCGCCCCATGGTGACCATCGAGGCCTTGCGCACGCTCAGTGCGTACGGCCGGACCGTCAGCTGAGGTCACCGGGCCCGGCTGCCGGTCGCTCCGCCGCGCCGAGGTGTCCGGGCCGGCCGGTGCGCCGGGCGTCCAGGCCTGCCGGTGCGCGCCTGACATCAGGGGCTCTCCGGCGTGCCAGGTGCTCCGCGGTGCCCCTGTGCGGAGCACCTGGCCCGGTTCTCAGCCCGTCAGCGCACGGACCCCGGCCGTCACCACCACCGCCGCGGCGACCACCATCAGGAACGGGGCGCGCAGGATCAGCGCGACGGCCGCCGCGGCGAGCCCGGCGGCCTTCGCGTCGAGGACGAGGACACGCCCGTCGGCGAAGGTCTGCTGGGCTGTGAGAGCGGCCAGGAGCGCGACGGGTAGCAGAGCGGCGAGGCGCTGGACGAGCGGCCGCTCCAGGACGCCCGCGGGAATCAGCAGACCGATGAGCTTGACGGCGTAGCAGCCGACGGCGGTGACGCCGATGGCGATCCAGATGTTCACCGCACGTCTCCTGACACGTCCGACCCGTCGTCGTGCGCACCGGCCGGTGACCCGTTCACCGCGCCGCCGGCCGGTGCCTCGTCCGACCCGGCCGCGGAGGCGTCGCGGGCCGCGTCCACACGGCGGCGCCCCGTCGCGCAGAGCACGGCGGGGGCGGCCAGGGCGGCCACCAGCACCGGGACTCCGGCGGGCAGCACGGGCAGCAGCCCGAGCCCCAGAAGGACCGCGATTCCCGCGACGGCACGTTCCGTGGCGGTCTTCAGCATCGGCGCGAGCAGCGCGAGGAACACCGCGGGCCCGGCCGCGTCCAGGCCCCACGCGTCGGTGTCCCCGATGGCCTCGGCCCCGGCCGCGCCGAGGAAGGTGGTGAGGTTCCACAGCAGGTAGAGGGACAGGCCGGTGGCGGTGAAGCCGATCCGGACGCTGCGGCGGGTGGGCTGCGCGAGCGCCACGGCCGTGGTCTCGTCGATCACCCACTGCGCGGCGAACGGGCGTACCGCGCGCGGGAGGGCCAGGAGCTGGGACAGCCGCAGCCCGTAGAACGCGTTCCGGACCCCGAGGAAGAACGCGCCGGCGGCCGCGGTGAGCGGGTTGCCCCCGGCCGCGAGCGCGCCCACGAGCGCGAACTGCGACGCCCCGGTGAACACCAGGAGGCTGAGGGCGCAGGTCTGGAGCAGGCTGAGCCCGCTGCCGGCCGAGGTCACCCCGAAGGCGAAACCGGACAGTCCGACGGCGACCCCGACTCCAAGGGCGTCGCGGACGACGGCCGTGTCGGGTTTTCCGGCTTCTTCACTGCGTATGTCTGGGAGAGCTGTCTGTTGTGCCACGCGTCGGACGGTACGAGGAGTCGCCCCTCGGTGTCTTGTACGTTCTTGCGCTCCCGCTGGTAGGCGCCCGGAGGCACGCCCACGATCCGGCCGAAGTGGCGGTTGAGGTGCGGCTGATCCGTGAAGCCGACGGCGACGGCTGCTTCGGCGGGGGTGGCCCCGGCGTCCAGGAGGTGCCGTGCGCGGCGCACCCGCGCATCGGTCAGCCAGGTGTGGGGCGGCATGCCGTAGGCGTCCCGGAACGCGCGCAGCAGCGCGAACGGGCTGGTGCCGAGATCCGCCGCGAGCCGCTCCAGGGTCGGCGGCTCGGCCATCCGCTCGTCCAGCACTCCACGCGCGCGTGCCGCGAGCCGGGCACCCGCGGTGCGCACGGCCCGCTGCGGCAGCGGCCCTCCGTTCAGGCGCAGCAGCCGGGTCACGGCGACCCTCAGCAAGGTGTCGGCGGCCAGCGCGTTGCCCTCCTCCGCGGCCCTGAGCACCTGGTGGACCAGGCCCGCCGCATACGGGTCGTCGAGTACCGGGCGGCTGAATCCGGGGGTGCCGCGAAGGGCGGTGGTCTCGGCGGCGATCTCGGCCACCATGTCCGGCGAGGGGTACACGGCCCCGTATCTCCAGCCCTCGGGAACGCCCGCGCGCCCGGTGTGCGGGGTGTCGGGGTTGACCAGTGCCAGCGAACCCGGTCCCGCGTACTGGTCGGCGCCGCCGTGGTGGAAGACCTCGACGCCCTCGGTGACGGCGGCGATGACGAAGTTCTCGTGGGTGTGGCGCACGAAGATCTTCTCGACGTAGCGGGCCCGCAGCAGATCGACACCGGGCAGCTCCGCGTACTGCCAGTGCCGTGCCCGCTCCTGCCCCGAACCTGCCACGTCCCCATTGTCCGCCACCGTGCCGGGCCGACCGCCGACGCCTGCCCGCTGTACCCGCTTCTGCCCGGATCCGGCGGCGCACCGCACCCCCGCTCCGCTCAGGCCTGGCGTTCTCGCAGGTCAGCGCGGTTGTCAGTGGGCGGGTGCAGGATGGACGCATGGTCAGCTCCGCACACCGAGCGCTCGACGGCTTCTCCCCCGCGACCCGAGGCTGGTTCACGGGGGCCTTCTCCGCGCCCACCGCGGCCCAGGCCGGGGCGTGGGCGGCCATCGGCGAGGGTTCGGACGTGCTGGTCGTGGCCCCCACCGGTTCGGGCAAGACGCTGGCCGCGTTCCTCGCCGCGCTCGACCAGCTGGCCTCGGCTCCGCCTCCCGCGGACCCGCGGAAGCGCTGCCGGGTTCTCTACGTGTCGCCGCTCAAGGCGCTCGCCGTCGACGTGGAGCGCAATCTGCGCAGCCCGCTGACCGGCATCCGGCAGGAGTCCGTGCGGCTCGGGCTGCCCGAGCCGGAGGTGAAGGTGGGCATCCGTTCCGGCGACACCCCGCCCGCCGAGCGCCGGGCGCTGGCCACCCGTCCGCCGGACATCCTGATCACGACCCCCGAGTCGCTGTTCCTGATGCTGACCTCGGCCACGCGCGACGCGCTGACCGGCATCGAGACGGTGATCCTGGACGAGGTGCACGCGGTCGCGGGCACCAAGCGCGGCGCCCATCTCGCGCTCACGCTGGAGCGCCTCGACGAGCTGCTGCCGAAGCCGGCCCGGCGCATCGGTCTCTCGGCGACGGTGCGTCCCGTGGACGAGGTGGCACGCTATCTCTCGCCCCGCCGCAAGGTGGAGATCGTCCAGCCGCCGTCCGGCAAGGAGTTCGACCTGTCCGTGGTCGTCCCGGTGGAGGACCTGGGCGAGCTGGGCGGGTCCCCGGCCGCCGACGGCAAGGAGGGCGCGGAGAAGCCGTCCATCTGGCCGCACGTCGAGGAGCGGATCGCCGACCTCGTCCAGTCCCACCGCTCGACGATCGTGTTCGCCAACTCGCGCCGCCTGGCCGAGCGTCTGTGCAACCGGCTCAACGAGATCGCGTACGAGAGGGCGACGGGCGAGCCCCTGGAGGAGGCGCACGCGCCGGCCGAGCTGATGGGCGGCTCGGGCGCGGCGCAGGGGGCCCCGCCGGTCATCGCCCGCGCTCACCACGGTTCGGTCTCCAAGGAGCAGCGGGCGCAGGTCGAGGAGGACCTGAAGGCCGGCCGTCTGCCCGCCGTGGTCGCCACCTCCAGTCTCGAACTGGGCATCGACATGGGCGCGGTCGACCTCGTCGTCCAGGTGGAGTCGCCGCCGTCCGTGGCCTCGGGGCTCCAGCGGGTGGGCCGTGCGGGTCACCAGGTCGGCGCGGTGTCCACCGGTGTCGTCTTCCCGAAGTACCGGGGCGACCTGGTGCAGGCGGCGGTGGTCACCGAAAGGATGCGTACCGGCTCCATCGAATCCCTCCGGGTCCCCGCCAATCCTCTGGACGTACTGGCCCAGCAGCTCGTCGCCATGACGGCGCTCGACACCTGGCAGGTCGACGATCTGCTCACCACGGTCCGCCGGGCGGCCCCTTTCGCCTCGCTCCCCGAGTCGGCGTTCACCGCCGTGCTCGACATGCTCGCGGGCCGTTATCCCTCGGACGCCTTCGCCGAGCTGAGGCCGCGGGTGGTGTGGGACCGTGTCGCGGGCACGGTGACCGGCCGCCCCGGCGCCCAGCGTCTCGCCGTCACCTCCGGGGGCACCATCCCCGACCGCGGACTCTTCGGGGTGTTCCTCGCGGGGTCCGACCCCAAGAAGGGCGGCGGCCGGGTCGGCGAACTCGACGAGGAGATGGTCTACGAGTCCCGGGTGGGCGATGTCTTCACCCTCGGCACCAGCTCCTGGCGCATCGAGGACATCACCCGGGACCGCGTCCTGGTCTCCCCGGCGCCCGGCGTCCCCGGCAGGCTGCCCTTCTGGAAGGGCGACCAGCTCGGACGCCCGCTCGAACTGGGCCGCGCGGTGGGCGCGTTCCTCCGCGAGGTCGGCTCGCTCCCCGAGGGCGACGCCCGCCTGCGCCTGCTCGCCGCCGGCCTGGACGCCTGGGCCGCCGACAACGTCATCGCGTACCTCACCGAGCAGCGCGAGGCGTGCGGGCACGTCCCGGACGACCGCACGATCGTCGTCGAGCGCTTCCGCGACGAGCTGGGCGACTGGCGTGTGGTCGTGCACTCCCCCTTCGGCGCCCAGGTCCACGCTCCCTGGGCCCTCGCCCTGGGCGCCAAACTCTCCGAGCGCTACGGCATGGACGCCCAGGTCATGCACGCGGACGACGGCATCGTGCTGCGGCTGCCCGACGCCGACCTGATGAGCCTGGACCTGCTCGACCAGGCACCCCTGAAAGCGGGCACGGAGTACGACGCCGAGCAGGCACCGGTCGGAGCGGCGGACGTCGCCTTCGACAAGGGCGAGGTCAACCAGCTCGTCACGGACCAGGTCGGCAGTTCGGCCCTCTTCGCCGCCCGCTTCCGCGAATGCGCCGCCCGCGCCCTGCTCCTGCCGCGCCGCAGCCCCGGCAAGCGCACCCCGCTGTGGCAGCAGCGCCAGCGCGCCGCCCAACTGCTTCAGGTGGCCAGTGAGTTCGGTTCGTTCCCGATCGTCCTGGAAGCGGTGCGCGAATGCCTCCAGGACGTCTTCGACGTCCCGGGTCTCACGGAGCTGATGGGCGACATCGAGTCCCGCAAGGTCCGCCTCGTCGAGGTCACCACCCCCGAGCCCTCCCCCTTCGCCCGCTCCCTGCTCTTCGGGTACGTCGCCCAGTTCCTGTACGAGGGCGACTCACCGCTCGCCGAGCGGCGGGCCGCCGCGCTGTCGCTGGACTCGCGCCTGCTGGCCGAACTGCTGGGCCAGGCCGAACTGCGCGAGCTCCTGGACGCCGACGTCCTGACCGAGCTGGAGCGCGAGCTCCAGTGGCTCACCGAGGACCGCCGTATCAAGGACGTGGAGGGTGTCGCCGACCTGCTGCGGCTGCTCGGGCCGCTCACGGAGGCCGAGCTGGCCGAGCGGGGCGCGGAGCCGCGGTGGGCGACGGAGCTGGCGGCCGCCCGCCGCGCCATCCGGGTCCGGGTCGCCGGAGCCGACCACTGGGCGGCGATCGAGGACGCGGGCCGGCTGCGCGACGCGCTCGGCACGGCGTTGCCCGTCGGCGTCCCGGAAGCCTTCACCGAGCCGGTCAAGGATCCGCTCGGCGATCTCCTCGCCCGGTACGCGCGCACCCACGGCCCGTTCACCTCGGCGACGGCCGCCACCCGCTTCGGTCTCGGCACGGCCGTCACCGACGGCGCGCTGCATCGCCTGGCGGCGAACGGCCGGGTCGTCCAAGGAGAGTTCCATCCGGCGGGCATCGGCCAGGAGTGGTGCGACGCGGCGGTGCTGCGCAGGCTGCGCCGCCGTTCGCTCGCGGCACTGCGCCATGAACTCGAGCCGGTCCCGCCCGCCGCGCTCGCCCAGTTCCTGCCGCAGTGGCAGCACGTGGGCAGCGGCCACGGGCTGCGCGGCATCGACGGACTGGTGCGTGCCGTCGAACAGTTGCAGGGCGCGTCGGTGCCGGCGTCCGCGCTGGAGAAGCTCGTGCTGCCGTCCCGGGTCGCCGGTTACACGCCCGCGCTGCTCGACGAGCTCACGGCCGCCGGTGAGGTGGTCTGGGCCGGGTCGGGTTCACTGCCGGGCAAGGACGGCTGGGTGTCGTTGTATCTCGCGGACGCCGCTCCCCTGCTCCTTCCGGCCGCGCACCCCCTGGAGCCGACCGCGCTGCACCAGTCGGTCCTCGACACCCTCTCGGGGGGCTACGGCCTGTTCTTCCGTCAGATCGCCGACCAGGTCCGCGCCACCACGCACCCCGACGCGACCGATCCGCAGCTCGCCGACGCGATCTGGGAACTGGCCTGGTCCGGGCGCCTGACGAACGACACGCTCGCGCCGATGCGCTCCCTGCTGGGTTCGGGCCGCACCGCGGGATCGACCGCCCACCGCGCCAAGCGCTCGGTCCCCCGCGGGCGCTACGGCTCCCTGACGGGAGGGGCGCGCCCCCAGTCGCGTACGGGTCCCCCCACCGTGGCGGGCCGCTGGTCGCTGCTCCCAGGGCGTGAGCCCGACGCCACCGTCCGCGCCCACGCCCTGGCCCGCACTCTGCTCGACCGGCACGGGGTGGTGACCCGGGGAGCCGTCGCGGCGGAGGGTGTCGAGGGAGGCTTCTCGGCGGTGTACCGCATCCTGTCGGCCTTCGAGGACAGCGGCCAGGCACGACGGGGCTATGTGGTCGAGGGGCTCGGCGCCGCCCAGTTCGCCATGGACGGCGCCGTGGACCGGCTGCGGGCCGCGGCGAACGCGCGTGACCGGGGCGCCGCTCTCTTCGGCCCCGGCGTCCCGGACAACTCCCCGGCGGCCCACGGCTTCCCGGACACCGCCGCCTTCCCGCCTTCCGGCTCGGACTTCGGCGGCAAGGACCGTGGCGAGTCCTCCGTGGACCGGGACGATGTCTCCGACGGCCCGGACTTCTTGAACGGCCTCACGCGCGACCTCGCCCTCGGCCCCGATTCCCCGCTCGGCCCCGGATCCGCCCTCGACTACGACTTCGGCGACGACCACACCTTCTCCGGCGACTCCGCGTTCACGGCCGGCTCCCCGCACCCCGATGGGTCCCACCCCGGCGCGCCCCACAGCCGGAACGGCCGGTCCGACCGCGGCGGCTCGCCGTACCCGGCGAACGGTTCCGGCTACCCCGGCGGTGCGGGTTTCCCCGGCGCCCGTTCCCCTTCCCGTACCGCCTCCCCAGCCATCGTGCTGGCCGCCGCCGACCCCGCGAACGCCTACGGCGCGGCCCTCCCGTGGCCCGAGTCCCCGACCGAAGCGGGCCACAAGCCGGGCCGCAAGGCAGGTTCCCTGGTCGTCCTGGTCGACGGTGAACTGGCTCTGTACATGGAACGCGGCGGCAAGACACTGCTGGCCTGGCCGGCCGACCCGGACAGCCCCCTCGCGCAGGACACCCGCCTGGGCGCCGCGGCGGAGGCCCTCGCCGCCGCCGCCCGCGCGGGCTCGCTCGGCACGGTCACCGTCGAGCGGGTCAACGGCGCCTCGGCCCTCACCTCACCCCTCGGCACTCTCCTGGAAGGAGCGGGCTTCATCGCCACCCCGCGCGGACTCCGCCTTCGCGCCTGACCGACCGCCCCCGCCCGTGCCACCCTGGAGTCATGCCCGAAGGAGACACGGTCTGGCAGGCCGCGAGGCGCCTGCACGTCGCCCTCGCGGGCAAGGTCCTGACCCGTTCCGACCTGCGGGTGCCCCGGTACGCCACGGCCGACCTCACCGGTCGCGCCGTCCTGGACGTCACCCCGCGCGGCAAGCACCTCCTCACCCGGATCGAGGGCGGTCTGACCCTGCACTCGCATCTGCGGATGGACGGTTCGTGGAAGGTGTACGACACCGGCCGACGCTGGAGCGGAGGCCCCGCACACCAGATCCGGGCCATCCTCGGCACGGCGGACCGAACGGCGGTCGGCTACCGCCTGCCCGTGCTGGAACTGCTCCGCACCACCGACGAGACCCGCGCGGTCGGTCACCTCGGCCCCGACCTCCTGGGCCCCGACTGGGACCCGGACAGAGCCCTGGAGAACCTTCTTCGCGACCCCGACCGCGCCCTCGGCGAGGCACTCCTGGACCAGCGCAATCTCGCCGGCATCGGGAACGTGTACAAGAGCGAGCTGTGTTTCCTGCTCGGCGTCACCCCCTGGCTGTCCGTCGGCGCGCTGCCCGCCGACCGTGCCGCCCAACTGCCGGCCCTCGCCAAGAAGCTGCTGGAGTTCAACCGCGACCGTCCGGTCCGTGTCACCACCGGGCGCCGCGAACAGAACCTGTTCGTGTACGGGCGCACGCCGCGCCCGTGTCTGCGCTGCGGGACACCGGTCCGCTCGGGGAACCAGGGCGACGGATCCCGTGAGCGCCCCACGTACTGGTGCCCCCACTGCCAGACGGGCCCCACCCCGCCGCCCGCCCGTCCGCGCAGCAATGCACGCACGACCAATTGACGACCCGTCAGATTCCTTCGTACCGTCCCTCCATGGGTCTCTCCGCGTACGACCTCACCGGACGCACCGCATTCGTCACCGGCGCGGCCGGCGGCATCGGCCGCGCGGCGGCGGTCCTGCTCGCGGAGGCGGGCGCCACCGTGCACTGCGCGGACGTCGACGAGCCGGGCCTGCACGAGACGGCGACGCTGATCAAGGGCCAGGGCGGCACCGCGCTCAGTCACCCGCTCGACGTCACCGACCGGGCCCGGGTCCAAGAGGCCGTCGCGTCGTGCGGCCGCATCGACGTCATGGCGGCGATCGCCGGGATCATGCACAGCAGCCCGGTCCTGGAGACTCCGGACGAGGATCTGGACCGGGTGCTGAACGTCAACTTCAAGGGGGTCCTGTACGCCTGCCAGGAGGCCGCACGCTCCATGATCGAGAACGGCGTCCGCGGCAGCGTCATCACCATGGCATCGGGCGCCATCGACTCCGGCGGTCCGGGCCTGTTGTGCTACAGCGCGGCCAAGGCGGCCGTCGTACAGCTGACGAAGACGCTGGCGACCGAGGTCGGCCCGCACGGCATACGCGTCAACGCCGTGGCGCCCGGCTGGATCCGCACGCCCATGACCGACCGTCACGGCGAGCGCCAGGCGCACACCGAGGCGTTCATGGCACGCCTGTCACCGCTGGGCCGCGTCGGGGAGCCCGAGGACATCGCCCACGCCGTTCTGTACCTGGCCTCGGACGCCTCGGCATTCACCACCGGCCAGATCCTCCGCCCCAACGGCGGCGTCGCCATGCCCTGGTAGCCCACCCGCCACCACGCCCGTACCCGCGCCGGCTGCCCCGCCGGCGGTCCCGCCACCGGTCCGGTCCCACGGCACCGGCGGCCCGGGACTTCGGGACGCAGTGCACCGGCAGCAGGCTGAGCCCCCACCCGCCCGCGGCGACCGCTCCTTCGAGGACCCCGGCATCGGGCGCCAGCGCGAGCCGGAGCACGCTGAACCACCACAGCGCGCCGAGCGCCAGGCAAGCCCCCCGGCGCACTGTTCGCCCTGCCATGGCACCTCCTCCGGCGCGGCACCGGGCCGCCGATCTCACGCGCGAGCAGGGCACACCGGCGGCACGCGGCACCGGCCGGGGTGAAGCGGCTCCCGGGCGCTCACCCGTTCTCCGCCTGGAACATCCAGTGGTGTTTCTCCAGGTCGGCGGTGATCCCGATGAGGATGTCCTGGCTCACCGGATCCGGGTCCGCGGTGACGGCGACCCGTTCCCGCATCCGCGCGATCACCGCGCCGAGCGCCTCCACGAGGGTCCGTACGGCGTCGGTGTCCTTGATCCAGCCCGCGGGCGTGTCCCCGACGCCGCTGCTCGACGCCACGGTGGCGGCCCGGCCGTCCGGCGGGACACCCAGGGTCGAAGCGCGCTCCGCCACGGTGTCGGAGTGCAGTCGCGCGATGTCCACGACCTCGTCGAGCTGGAGGTGGACGGAACGGAAGCGGGGCCCCACCACGTTCCAGTGGACCTGCTTGGCCACGAGGGAGAGGTCCACCAGATCGACCAGGGCGCCCTGGAGCGCCTCGGCGACGGTCTTCAGGTCCGCGTCGGACAGGGAGCTCTTCACGACGTACATCCGCATCCTCCGATTCACGACGCCTCCGCCGGCCGGCCTCGCGGGCCGCGGCGGTCACGACGGCCGACGTCGGCTTCGCCGGGTCCCTCCACCATGGAGGCCGCGCCGGATACCGGCAAATGGGCCCATGAGGGACCGCGGGGAACACGGAAGCCCCGGCCAGGCTTCTCCGGGTCTCCCCGGGGAAGCCCCGGCCGGGGCTTCGGTGGTACTTCTCTCAGCTCAGGAAACGCAAGCTGGTGAGCGTCAGGCGGCGACGACGTCGACCGCTTCGGCAGGCGCCTTGATCGTGACCCGTTCCGGTGGCACACCGGTCACCGATACGGAATTGAGCATCGGGCGACGCACCGGTGCGGACACCGGTGCGGTGGCCGCAGCCGACTGTGCCAGCTCGGCGAGGGCGAGCTCGTCGCTCACTTCCCGCATGAGCTCGGACATCCGTACGTCCAGCGCGTCGCAGATCGCGGAGAGCAGTTCGGAGGATGCCTCCTTCTGCCCCCGCTCCACCTCGGAGAGATAGCCGAGTGAAACTCGGGCGGACGAGGAGACTTCGCGCAGAGTACGGCCCTGGCGCTGGCGCTGCCGACGCAGCACGTCACCCAGCAGGCGACGGAGCAGAATCATCGGTGGCTCCCTCCTCGGACCGCGTAGCCGCATCCTTCACGCCCCACCGTACCGCCTTGCGCCGCGGCCGTGCGGGGAGCGATGTCGTGTTCACTCAGGGCTGCAAACATCAAAACCCCCCGTTCTGTTCCGTATCCTGTGCCCGCTCATTCCCGGTCTGTTCGCCCGCGAGCTCCTGCAGGAGCAGCGCGAGTACGCTGCGTACACTCTCCATACGGATTTCCGCCCGGTCGCCGTTCAACCGCAGTGGCACCACTTTCCCATCGCGAAGGGTGCCGGAGGGCGCCGCGAAGGGGCCGTCGACGGCCACGTAGACCGTACCGACCGGCTGTCCGTCCTGCGGTTCGGGACCGGCGACGCCGGTGGTCGCGATCCCCCAGTCGGCTCCGAGCGCCTTGCGCACCCCGGCCGCCATCTGTGCCGCGACCTGGGCATCCACCGCACCGCGTTCGGCCAGAAGAGTGACATCGACGCCGAGCAGTCCGTGCTTCAGTTCAGTGGCGTACGCGGTCACCGAGCCCCGGAACGCCTTCGAGGCGCCCGGCACCGCGGTGATCTCCGCGGCCACCAGGCCGCCGGTGAGCGACTCGGCGACGGCGAGCGTCTCGCCCCTCACTGTGAGTAGTCGCACCACTTCGGCGGCCGTGGGACTCACCGCTCGGCCTCCGCGGCGGCCGCCCGCCGCTCGGCGATTCCGCGGCGGCGCAGCACGACGGCCTGCCGCACATAGTCGATGCCGGTGACCACGGTCAGCACGACCGCGACGGCCATCACCCAGAACCTCAGGGTGGCCAGCGCCCCGGTCAGCGGCAGGATGTACATGCCGACCGCCGTGCCCTGGGCCAGCGTCTTCAGCTTGCCGCCGCGGCTCGCCGGGATGACCCCGTAGCGGATCACGACGAAGCGCAGCAGGGTGACGCCGAGCTCACGGGCCAGGATCACGAAGGTGACCCACCAGGGCAGGTCACCGAGGGCGGACAGGCAGACCAGCGCCGCGCCCATGATCGCCTTGTCGGCGATGGGGTCGGCGATCTTCCCGAAGTCGGTGACCAGGTTGTACGTGCGCGCCAGATGACCGTCGAAGATGTCGGTGATCATGGCCACGGCGAAGGCGGCCCAGGCCCAGGCCCTCATGGCGGGGTCGTAGCCGCCGTCGGCCAGCATCAGCGCCACGAAACCCGGCACGAGGACGAGCCGGATCATGGTCAGGATGTTGGCGATGTTCCACAGGCTGGCCTGGTTGACGGCCGCGGCGCCCAGCTTCCCGCCACGAGGCGTCTTCGGGCCTTCCGGGGCGCCGGACGCAGCCGAAGCACCGGAGACGCCGGGAGCGCTCGACGCAGCGGAGGTGCCGGATGCGCCCGAGCCACCGCCCGCGCCCGGAGCACCGGATGCGCCGGGGGCGCCCGTCGCACCTTTGGCGCCCGGGGAGCCGCCTGCCGCGGATGCCGGGGCTCCGGTCATCTGGCCGCCTCCTCAGTACACGCGAGCGAGCCGAGGAGAAGCGGCTCGGCCACCAGGTCGACACCTTCCGTGCCGACCACCTTGGCCTCGACGATACGGCCGACGATCAGACCTTCGCCGCTCGTGAACAGGACCTGGCCGTCCGTCTCCGGCGCCTGGTGCGCGGCGCGGCCGTACGCGCCGTCCTCGTCGTCGATGCTCTCGACCAGCACGTGCACGGTTTCGCCCACGCGTTCCTCCGCGCGCTGGGCGACCAGTTCCTCGGCGAGCCGGGACACCCGCGCGAGGCGCTCGGCGACGACGTCCTCGTCCAGCTTGTTCTCGTACGTCGCCGCTTCGGTGCCCTCCTCGTCGGAGTACCCGAAGACGCCGATCGCGTCGAGGCGGGCTCCGGTGAGGAAACGCTCCAGCTCCGCGAGGTCGGCCTCGCTCTCGCCGGGGAAGCCCACGATGAAGTTGGAGCGCACGCCGGCCTGCGGAGCCTTGGCGCGGATGGTGTCGAGCAGCTCCAGGAACCGGTCGGTGTCACCGAATCGGCGCATCGAGCGCAGCACGTCGGGCGCGGAGTGCTGGAAGGACAGGTCGAAGTAGGGCGCGACGTTCGGCGTCGAGGTCAGGACGTCGATGAGCCCGGGGCGCATCTCGGCGGGCTGGAGGTAGCTGACCCGCACGCGCTCGATGCCGTCGATCTCGGCCAGTTCGGGGAGCATCGTCTCCAGGAGACGGATGTCACCCAGGTCCTTGCCGTACGAGGTGTTGTTCTCCGAGACGAGCATCACCTCCTTGACGCCCTGTTCGGCCAGCCAGCGGGCCTCGTTCAGGACGTCGCTGGGGCGGCGCGAGATGAACGAACCGCGGAAGGACGGGATGGCGCAGAACGTGCAGCGGCGGTCGCAGCCGGAGGCCAGCTTCACCGAGGCGACCGGGGATCCGTCCAGGCGGCGGCGCAGGGGCGCACGGGGGCCGGAGACCGGGGCGACGCCCTCGGGGAGGTCGGAGGGGGTGCCGTGGCCGGGAAGGGCCACTTCCTCGCCGGCGCTCTGCCGCTCGGCCGGGCTGATCGGCAGCAGCTTGCGCCGGTCGCGCGGGGTGTGGGAGGCGTGGATGCCGCCGTTCAGGATGGTCTGGAGGCGGTCGGAGATGTCGGCGTAGTCGTCGAAGCCGAGCACGCCGTCGGCCTCGGGGAGCGCCTCGGCGAGTTCCTTGCCGTAGCGCTCGGCCATGCAGCCCACCGCGACCACGGCCTGGGTTCTGCCGTGGCCCTTGAGGTCATTGGCTTCGAGGAGGGCGTCGACGGAGTCCTTCTTGGCGGCTTCGACGAACCCACAGGTGTTGACGACGGCGACGTCCGCTTGCTCGGCGTCCTCCACGAGTTGCCAGCCGTCCGCCTCCAAGCGGCCTGCGAGCTCCTCCGAGTCCACCTCGTTACGGGCGCAGCCAAGGGTGACGAGTGCGACGGTACGGCGTTCAGGCATGGGCTCAAGACTACTTTGTCTGGCCGACACCCCACGTCGACGGGGTTGGCCGATCTTGGCCAACCCCGTCGACGGTGTGCTACTCGGGACCCCTATCCGACCTGCGGGTCACCCTTCGTGTACGTCAGACGCTCCACAGCGCCCGGCTGGAACTGATCCTCGATCTTCTTGCCGTTGACGAAGAGCTGGATGGCTCCGGCGTCGCCGAGGATGAGGTTGATCTTGGAGCTGTCCTGGAAGGTCTTGGACTCGCCCTGCTTCAGCAGCCCGTCGAAGAGCATCCGCCCGTTGTGGTCCTTGGCGGAGATCCAGCTGCGTCCGTCCGCGGCGCTGACCTGGACGGTCACCTTGTCCTGCGGGGCTGCCGCGATGGCGCTGTCGGACGGTTCGGGCTTCGGGTCGGCCGGCTTGGTGGCGGTCGCGGACGGAGCGGCGGACTTCTTGGTGGTCGGCGTGGACCCCTCGGCGACCTGGGTCTTCGAGTCGTCGCCGTCGCCGCCGCCCTTGACCATGGTGAACCCGACGAAGCCGATCACCGCGACGATCGCGGCGACCATGGCGGCCGTCCAGTTCGGCCCGCGGCGCTCGGGGCGGATGCGTTCCGCCTCGAACAGCGGGGCGGCGGGCGTCGGCGCGGGACGTCCGCCGTGTTCGGCGTCGTACTGCGCGAGCAGCGGAGCCGGGTCGAGCCGGACGGCGCGGGCCAGGGTCCGGATGTGCCCGCGCGCGTAGACGTCGCCACCACAGGGAGCGAAGTCGTTCTGTTCGATGGCGTGGATGATCGTGATGCGGACGCGGGTGGCGTTGCTGACGTCGTCGACGGTCAGATGGGCCTCGATGCGTGCCTTCTGGAGGGCACGTCCGATCGAGAGCCGTTCAGCCGTAGGGTCGTCTTCGAACGGACGCTCGTCTTCGGGGGAGTTGCCGTCAGGTGAGTTGACGATGGACACGGGGGCGCCTTTCGAGCGTGTAGCCACCTGTGCTGGAAGTTCAGTCTAGGGGGGGTACGAAAGGGTGGGGCAACCGGGCGGTGGAACTTTGTACGCCATCAGAATGGCCGGTCATCCTGATATAGGGACATGGTGGCGCCCCTTCGCTCAACTTGACGTGCGACAAGGCGAAACGGTTGCTCACCAACTCCTTACGGGTGAGTCACATTCACATATCAGCCGGGTTCGGAACATGACGTTCCGCCATCCGCCCGACAGCGCGGCCGCTTCCTGAACGTCGGCCACGCGCTCACCTCGCCCTTGCCGGTGGTCCCGTCCCCCCTCGCCGGGGTTCCTACGCTTCTGCTTCCCCGCGCATCACGGCCAACACCCCGTCCAGTTCGTCGGCCTTCACCAGGACGTCACGCGCCTTGGAACCCTCGCTGGGCCCGACGATCCCGCGCGACTCCATGAGGTCCATGAGACGGCCCGCCTTGGCGAAGCCGACGCGCAGCTTGCGCTGGAGCATCGAGGTGGACCCGAACTGCGTGGAGACGACCAGCTCGGCGGCCGCGCACAGCAGGTCGAGGTCGTCGCCGATGTCCTCGTCGATCTCCTTCTTCTGCTTGGTGCCCACGGTGACGTCGTCCCGGAAGACGGGCGCCATCTGATCCTTGCAGTGCTGCACGATCGCCGCGACCTCGTTCTCGGTGACGAAGGCGCCCTGCATACGCGTGGGCTTGTTGGCCCCCATCGGCAGGAAGAGTCCGTCGCCCTTGCCGATCAGCTTCTCGGCACCGGGCTGGTCGAGGATGACCCGCGAGTCCGCGAGCGACGAGGTCGCGAAGGCCAGCCGGGAGGGCACGTTCGCCTTGATCAGACCGGTGACGACGTCGACGGACGGGCGCTGCGTGGCGAGGACCAGATGGATGCCGGCCGCGCGCGCGAGCTGGGTGATGCGCACGATCGAGTCCTCGACGTCGCGTGGCGCGACCATCATCAGGTCGGCGAGCTCGTCGACGATCACCAGGAGATACGGGTACGGGGTCAGCTCCCGCTCACTGCCCTCGGGCAGCTTGACCTTGCCGTTCCTGATGGCCTCGTTGAAGTCGTCGATGTGCCGGAACCCGAACGCCGCGAGGTCGTCGTAGCGCAGGTCCATCTCCCGCACGACCCACTGCAGCGCCTCGGCGGCCCGTTTCGGGTTGGTGATGATCGGCGTGATCAGGTGCGGGATGCCCTCGTACGCGGTCAGCTCGACGCGCTTGGGGTCCACGAGGACCATCCGCACGTCCTCGGGGGTCGCCCGGACCATGACCGAGGTGATCAGGCAGTTGATGCAGGACGACTTGCCGGAACCGGTGGCTCCGGCGACGAGGACGTGCGGCATCTTCGCCAGGTTGGCCATCACATAGCCGCCCTCGACGTCCTTGCCGAGCGCGACCAGCATCGGATGGTCGTCCTCCGCCGCGTCCGCGAGACGCAGCACGTCGCCGAGGTTGACCATCTCGCGGTCGGTGTTGGGGATCTCGATGCCGACCGCGGACTTGCCGGGGATCGGGCTGATGATCCTCACGTCGGGGCTGGCGACCGCGTACGCGATGTTCTTGGTCAGCGCGGTGATCCGCTCGACCTTCACGGCGGGGCCGAGCGTGACCTCGTACCGCGTGACCGTCGGCCCGCGGGTGAAGCCCGTGACGTCGGCGTCGACCTTGAACTCGGCGAAGACCTGGCGCAGGGAGTCGACGACCGTGTCGTTGGCGGCGCTGCGGGTCTTGCCGGGGCCGCCGCGCTCCAGGAGGTCCAGGGAGGGCAGCGCGTAGGTGATGTCCCCGGAGAGCTGGAGCTGTTCCGCGCGCGGGGGCAGCTCGCGCGGGGCGTCGGGCGCGGCCTTGGTGAGGTCGGGCACGACGGACTCGACCGGCAGGGCCTCCTGCTTGGGCCGCTTGGCGCCCGGGACGACCTTGGCGCGGGCGGCCGGCACCGGTGTCGTCTCCTCGTACCCGTCGCGCTCCACGCTGACGCCCTGCGTCAGATCGGCGACCAGCGGCGAGGGCGGCATCCCGTGCAGCACGGCACCGTCCAGCGCCGCGGCGGCGGCCGCCGCGACGTCCACGGCGTCCATCGGCCGGTTCATGTCGGGCTGCTGCGCTCCGGGCCGCCGGGGGCGGCTCCGGCGCCTGGTGAGCGCCTCCTGCTCGACGCTGTCGGGGTCGTACGACTCGGGGGCGCGCGAGCGCCCGCCGGAGCGCCCCGCGATCCCCTCACGCCACTGCTCGTCGTAGCGCTCCTCGTCCTCGCGGAACGCGTCCTCGTCGAAGTCGGCCTGGACGATGCCGAGCTTCTGGCCGAGCAGCCTCAGCCGCTGCGGAATCGCGTTGACCGGGGTCGCCGTGACGACCAGCAGCCCGAAGATCGTGAGCAGCACCAGGAGCGGTACGGCCAGGACGTCACCCATCGTGTACGTCAGCGGGGTGGCCGACCCCCAGCCGATGAGGCCGCCGGCGTCCCTTATCGCCTGCATCCCGTCGCTGCGCGCCGGCGAACCGCACGCGATGTGCACCTGCCCGAGCACGCCGATCGCGAGCGCCGACAGACCGATCACGATCCGGCCGTTCGCGTCGGGCTGCTCGGGGTGCCGGATGAGCCGCGCCGCGATCACGGCGAGAAGTATCGGGACGAGGAGGTCGAGGCGGCCGAAGGCGCCGGTGACGAGCATCTCGACGAGATCGCCGACGGGACCGCGCAGATTGGACCACGTACCCGCCGCGACGATCAGCGCGAGACCGATCAGCAGGAGCGCGAGTCCGTCCTTGCGGTGCGCCGGGTCGAGCCCCTTGGCGCCGCGTCCTATCCCGCGGAAGCCGGCTCCGACGGCATGGGCGATGCCCAGCCACAGGGCGCGTACGAGTCTGTACACGCCCGCGGTCGGGTTGGGCGCCGGCGGGGGGGCGGGCTTCTTCGCGGCGGCCCTCTTGGCGGGCGCCTTGCCGGCGGCCGCCTTCTTCACGGGAGCTTTTTTCGCCGGGGCCTTCTTCGCCGGAGCCTTCGTCGGAGCGGCCGCCTTCTTCGCGGGCGGCTTCTTGGCTGCGGACTGACGTGAGGCCATGCGTGTGAGGTTACCGGTGGAGATGGCGGCGACACGTGTGCCTCCCCCAAGTTCTCGACTTCGCTCGAACAGGGGGGACGCCGAGTTTCACCCGATCGTGTCACCTTCGCCAGAAACGGAACTGACGCTTCCTCAAGGTCTGGCGGGGCCGTCCGGACATGCCCGTACGGACTTCAGCCCTGCGACGGCACCGAGGGCGCCCCGCTCCCCGTGCCCGGCTCCAGCGCGTCCAGCGCCCTGCGCAGCCCGGTGAGTTTGCGCTCGAGATGAGCCGCGGTCGCCACCGCCGCCGCGTCCGCGGAGTCGTCGTCGAGCTGCTTCGACAGCGCCTCCGCCTGCTCCTCGACGGCCGCGAGGCGCGCGGAGAGTTCGGCGAGGAGTCCGGCGGGCTCCTTGGCCTCGCCGAGCGCCGCCTTGCCGCCGCCCTCGAGCTGGAGCCGCAACAGGGCCGCCTGCTCACGGAGTTGGCAGTTCTTCATGTAGAGCTCGACGAACACCGAGACCTTCGCGCGCAGCACCCACGGGTCGAAGGGCTTGGAGATGTAGTCCACCGCGCCGGCCGCGTACCCCCGGAAGGTGTGGTGGGGGCCGTGGTTGATGGCGGTGAGGAAGATGATCGGGATGTCCCGGGTCCGCTCCCGCCGCTTGATGTGCGCGGCGGTCTCGAATCCGTCCATGCCGGGCATCTGAACGTCCAGCAGAATGACCGCGAAGTCGTCCGTGAGCAGCGCTTTGAGCGCTTCCTCCCCGGACGATGCCCGTACCAGTGTCTGATCGAGCGCGGAGAGGATCGCCTCCAGCGCCAACAGATTCTCCGGCCGGTCATCGACCAGGAGGATCTTGGCCTTCTGCACCATGGCCCGCCCTCCTCGCCCCGGCATGGGGCCTCCCCTGTCCGCAGGACTTGGGGAAGCGCCGGGCGCCACCCCTGGGGACGACTCCCTTGCGCCGCCCGTCCTTGTGCCGGTCATGCTAGCCGCACCCCGCCCGTCGCCACACCCTGTCACCGTGATGTCACTGTGCACGTAGCAGAAACGCGGCAGGGGACCAGAAGGTTCCCCGTATCCCGTGCTTCTACACGGCTTCCGCCACAGTCAGTCATCCGACGCCGGGCCGTCCGAACGGCCGTGCCGCACGGTGTGCCGATACCGGTCACACCGTGACGACCCGGGTCGCTCCCCCGAGTGTGTCACCCCTGGCGCATCCACTGGGCCATCACCGACAGCAGGTGATCGGGATCGACCGGCTTGGTCACGTAGTCGGAGGCGCCCGACTCGATCGCCTTCTCCCGGTCGCCCTTCATGGCCTTCGCCGTCAGCGCGATGATCGGCAGCCCCGCGAACTGCGGCATCCGCCGGATCGCCGTGGTCGTGGCATAGCCGTCCATCTCGGGCATCATGATGTCCATCAGAACGACCGTCACATCGTCGTGCTGTTCCAGGACCTCGATGCCCTCACGGCCGTTCTCCGCGTACAGCACCGAAAGTCCGTGCTGCTCAAGGACGCTGGTCAGCGCGAAGACATTGCGGATGTCGTCGTCGACGATCAGCACCTTCTCGCCCTCGAAGCGAATACCCCGGCCCTGCTGCTGCCCCGCGTCCTGCTGCCCCGCGGCCCCCCACGGCTCCTGAGCGGCGCCCGCGGCACCGTCCGGCTGCCCCGGCACGTCCGCGCGCTGCTCGGCCGTGGGCAGCGCCCTGCGGCGCCTCCTGAACAGCGCGGCGGGCCCGTTCTGGGCGTCCTGATACGACTTCACCTCGGCCGGCATCCCGATGCTGTGCAGTTCGCCCTCGGAGGCCAGCAGCTCCCCCGCCTCCAGCGCCGGCGCGAGCTGCCCGTAGCCCTGCGGCGGCAGTTCGCTCGGGTGCAGCGGCAGGTACAGCGTGAAGGTGGAACCGCGCCCCGGCTCGCTCTGGGCGTAGATCTCGCCGCCGAGCAGCCGCGCGATCTCCCGCGAGATGGAGAGCCCGAGCCCCGTACCGCCGTACTTGCGGCTCGTCGTGCCGTCCGCCTGCTTGAAGGCCTCGAAGATCACCCGCATCTTGCTCGCCGCGATCCCGATACCGGTGTCGGTCACGGAGAACGCGATGAGGTCGGCGTCCGCGTCCCGCAGCGACCCCGACTCCAGCAGCTGTTCCCTGATGGCCACCGGCACGTCCGCCCCGGCGGGCCGGATCACCAGCTCGACCGCTCCGGAATCGGTGAACTTCACCGCGTTGGAGAGCAGGTTGCGCAGCACCTGGAGAAGACGCTGCTCGTCGGTGTGCAGGGTGGCGGGCAGCTCCGGCGAGACCCGTACGGAGAAGTCGAGCCCCTTCTCCGCGGTCAGCGGACGGAACGTGGCCTCCACGTAGTCGACGAGCTGGACGAGCGCGATACGGGTCGGCGACACGTCCATCTTGCCCGCCTCGACCTTCGACAGGTCGAGGATGTCGTTGATGAGCTGGAGCAGGTCGGAGCCGGCGCCGTGGATCGTCTCGGCGAACTCGACCTGCTTCGGCGTGAGGTTGGTGTCCGCGTTGTCGGCGAGCAGCTTGGCCAGGATCAGCAGCGAGTTGAGCGGTGTCCGCAGCTCGTGCGACATGTTCGCCAGGAACTCGCTCTTGTAGCGCATGGAGACCGCGAGTTGTTCGGCACGCTCCTCCAGGACCTGGCGCGCCTCCTCGATCTCGGTGTTCTTGACCTCGATGTCGCGGTTCTGCTGGGCCAGCAGCTCGGCCTTGTCCTCCAGTTCCGCGTTCGAGTCCTGGAGCGCCTTCTGCCGGTTCTCCAGCTCAGCCGACCGCTCCCGCAGCTGCTCGGTGAGCTCCTGCGACTGCCGCAGCAGCACCTCCGTCTTGGTGTTGACCGAGATCGTGTTGACGCTCGTCGCGATCATCTCCGCGATCTGGTTCAGGAAGTCCCTCTGGATCTGCGTGAACGGCGTGAACGACGCCAGCTCGATGACACCGAGCACGGTCCCCTCGAAGAGCACCGGAAGCACGATGACCTGGGCCGGAGGTGCCTCGCCGAGCCCGGAGGAGATCTTCAGATAGCCACTCGGCGCGTTCTCCACCAGGATCGTGCGCTTCTCCTGCGCGGCCGTCCCGATCAGCGCCTCGCCGGGCCGGAACGACGTCGGCATGGAGCCCATCGAGTAGCCGTACGACCCGAGCATGCGCAGCTCGTACGCCTCCTCGTCCTCCGTGCCCGCGTCCTTGCCGTCGACCAGCGGCATCGACAGGAAGAACGCGCCGTGCTGGGCCGAGACGACCGGCGTCAGCTCGCTCATGATCAGCGAGGCCACGTCGTCGAGGTCGCGGCGGCCCTGCATCAGGGCGGAGATGCGGGCGAGGTTGCCCTTCAGCCAGTCCTGCTCCTTGTTGGCGATGGTGGTGTCGCGCAGGTTGGCGATCATCTTGTTGATGTAGTCCTGGAGTTCCTGGATCTCGCCGGAGGCGTCCACATCGATCTTCAGGTTCAGGTCGCCGCGGGTCACCGCGGTCGCCACGCGCGCGATGGCACGCACCTGCCGGGTCAGGTTCCCGGCCATCTCGTTCACCGACTCGGTGAGGTCGCGCCAGGTGCCGTCGACGTCACGGACGCGCGCCTGACCGCCCAACTGCCCCTCCGTGCCCACCTCACGGGCGACTCGGGTGACCTCCTCCGCGAAGGACGACAGCTGGTCGACCATCGTGTTGATGGTGGTCTTGAGCTCCAGGATCTCGCCGCGCGCGTCGATGTCGATCTTCTTGGTGAGATCGCCCTTGGCGATGGCCGTGGTGACCATCGCGATGTTGCGCACCTGGCCGGTCAGGTTGGACGCCATCCCGTTCACCGACTCGGTGAGGTCCTTCCACGTACCGGCGACTCCCGGAACGTGCGCCTGACCGCCGAGGATGCCGTCCGTACCCACCTCGCGGGCCACCTTGGTGACCTGCTCGGCGAACGAACTCAGTGTCTTCACCATGGTGTTGAAGGTGTCGGCGAGCTGCGCGACCTCGCCGCGCGCCTCGATCGTCACCATACGGGTCAGATCGCCGTTGGCGACGGCCGCGGCGACCTGGGAGATGTTGCGCACCTGCATGGTCAGGTTGTTGGCCATCAGGTTCACGTTGTTGCTGAGGTCCTTCCAGATGCCCGTGACACCGGGCACATGGGCCTGCCCGCCGAGGATGCCCTCGGTGCCCACCTCGCGGGCCACCCGGGTCACCTGCTCGGCGAACGACGACAGCTGGTCGACCATCGTGTTGACGGTGGTGACCAGTTCGAGGATCTCGCCCTTGGCGTCGACCGTGATCTTCTTTGACAGGTCTCCCATGGCGACCGCGGTCGTGACCTCGGCGATGTTGCGGACCTGGATGGTCAGGTTGTTGGCCATGAAGTTCACGGACTGGGTGAGGTCCTTCCAGGTGCCCGAGACACCCTGCACCTCGGCCTGCCCGCCGAGGATGCCCTCCGTGCCCACCTCGCGGGCCACCCGGGTCACCTGCTCGGCGAAGTTCGAGAGCTGGTCCACCATCGTGTTGAGGGTGTTCTTCAGCTCCAGGATCTCGCCGCGCGCGTCCACGTCGATCTTCTGCGAGAGGTCACCGCGGGCCACCGCGGTGGCGACCTGCGCGATGTTGCGCACCTGCGCGGTGAGGTTGCCGGCCATGCCGTTCACCGAGTCGGTCAGGTCACGCCACACACCGGCGACGCCGGGCACCTGCGCCTGACCGCCGAGCCGGCCCTCCGTACCCACGTCACGGGCCACCCGCGTCACCTGGTCGGCGAACGCGGAGAGCTGGTCGACCATCGTGTTGATGGTGTTCTTCAGCTCCAGGATCTCGCCGCGCGCGTCCACGTCGATCTTCTGGGACAGGTCACCCCGGGCCACCGCCGTGGTCACCTGCGCGATCTGCCGTACCTGCGAAGTCAGGTTCCCCGCCATGAAGTTGACGGAGTCGGTGAGTTCCTTCCAGGTGCCGGACACGCCGTCCACCCGGGCCTGGCCGCCGAGCCGACCCTCCGTACCCACGTCACGGGCCATCCGGGTCACCTGGTCGGCGAAGCTCGACAGCTGGTCCACCATGGTGTTCACGGTGACCTTCAGCTCCAGCATCTCGCCGGCGACCTCGACGGTCACCTTCTGCGACAGATCACCGTTCGCGACCGCCGTGGTCACCTGCGCGATGTTGCGCACCTGGCCGGTCAGGTTCTGGAACGCCGTGTTGACGGAGTCCGTGAGGTCCTTCCAGGTGCCGGCCACTCCCGGAACCTGTGCCTGGCCGCCCAGTTCACCCTCGACGCCGAC
Organism: Streptomyces sp. NBC_00328; assembly: GCF_036139655.1. Lineage (NCBI taxonomy): Bacteria > Bacillati > Actinomycetota > Actinomycetes > Kitasatosporales > Streptomycetaceae > Streptomyces > Streptomyces sp. NBC_00328. The sequence continues at coordinate 7,017,916 of NZ_CP108013.1, read as the reverse complement.
CTCGCGGGCCACGCGCGTGACCTCGACACCGAACGACGACAGCTGGTCGACCATCGTGTTGACGGTGTTCTTCAGCTCCAGCATCTCGCCGGCGACCTGGACACTGACCTTCTGCGACAGATCGCCGTTGGCCACGGCGGTCGTCACCGCGGCGATGTCACGCACCTGCGTCGTGAGGTTGCGGAAGACCGTGTTGACCGAGTCCGTGAGGTCCTTCCACGTTCCCGCCGCCCCCGGCACGTTCGCCTGACCGCCGAGCCGTCCCTCGCCGCCGACCTCGTTGGCCACACGCGTGACCTCGTCGGCGAACGTCCGCAGCGTCTCGGTCATCTGGTTGATCGTCTCGGCGAGCTGAGCGACCTCACCGCGTGCGGAGACGGTCACCTTCTGCGACAGGTCACCGCTCGCGACCGCCGTGGTCACCTGGGCGATCCCGCGCACCTGGGCCGTCAGGTTGCCGGCCATCAGGTTCACCGAATCGGTGAGGTCCTTCCACACACCGGCCACACCGGGCACCTGCGCCTGGCCGCCCAGCTCACCCTCCGTGCCCACCTCGCGCGCGACGCGGGTCACCTCGGAGGAGAAGGAGGACAGCTGGTCCACCATCGTGTTGACGGTGTTCTTCAGCTCCAGCATCTCGCCGGCCACGTGAACCGTGACCTTCCGCGACAGGTCACCCTTGGCGACCGCCGTCGTCACGAGAGCGATGTCACGCACCTGCGCGGTGAGCCGGTGCGCCATCGTGTTGACCGAGTCCGTGAGGTCCTTCCACGAACCGGACATTCCGCGGACCCGGGCCTGCCCCCCGAGCTTGCCCTCGGTACCCACCTCACTGGCCACCCGGGTGACCTCGTCGGTGAACGTCGAGAGCTGGTCCACCAGGTTGTTGACGGTCCGGCCGACCTTCAGGAACTCACCGCGCAGCGGATGCCCGTTCCCGTCCGCCGCCTGCGCCCGCAGGTCCATGCGCGGCGACAGATCGCCCTCCGCGACGGCGGACAGCACCCGGCCGACCTCGGAGACAGGCCGTACGAGATCGTCCACCAGCGCGTTCGAGGCGTCGATCGCGGCCGCCCAGGCACCCTCGCCGGCGCCGGCCTCCAGCCGCTCCGTGAGCTTGCCCTCACGGCCCACCACACGGCGTACCCGCGACAGCTCGCCCGTCAGGTGCAGATTCCGGTCGGCGACCTCGTTGAAGACCGCCGAGATCTCGGACATCACGCCGTCACCGGAAACAGTGAGCCGCTTACGGAAGTTGCCGTCCCTCATCGCCACCAGGGCCGCCAGCAACCGGTTCAGGGCCGCCGTGTCCACCTCGGTGGTGCCGGTGCGCGGTGTGCGCCCGCTGTTCAGGGACTGTCCGCCTTTCGCGCGCGTCCTACCGCCCCGCGTCGCTGCGCCAGACTCCACTGTGTCCCTCCCGCAAGGGTCGACCAATACTGCTCGGCGTACTCGGGTACTTCTGTCGGGTACTTCTGTTCGTGGTCCGCAGGAGGCACGCGACCTGCCCGGACCTGTTCCTGGAGCCTGCCCAGTGTTTCACCCCGGCCGAACCAGGCCATAACAGTTCGGCAGCTTCGCACATCGTCCGCACACCCACGGGACAGTCCTCCGGCCCCGGCCGCAGGCAATCACACGCACCTGTCCGAACGGAAACAGCGCACTCTTCAGGACGGAAACACCCGTGACCGGCATCCGCAGGGCCCGCGAAGGTAAGTAACCTTGCAAGCGGCTGTCCAGCCGTGCCGGTCCCGTCCGGCCTGGGCGGTGGCACGAGTACGAGCGGGCAGGCATCGGAGGGGCACCGCACCATGACCACCGGACTGCATCCTGGAGGGACACCCCAGGATCCCCGGCCTACAGGGAACCACGCTCTGCCCACGCAGGAGCGGGCCGGCCACGGAACCCCGCATGCCGACGACCGGACGAGGAGTTCTGTGATTACCGCGCGCGCGGCCGCCAGCTTCGAACCCGTGGGACGGTCCGTCGCGACCGCCCGCTCGTTCGTCCGGGACACCCTCCAGGGCTGGGGCTTCGCCGACATCGTCGACGACGCCGTCGTTCTGACCAGCGAGCTGGTCACCAATGCCGTTGTGCACGCGGGCACCTCCGCCGACGTCCTGTGTCTGCGCAGCGACGACGGCGTGCGCATCGAGGTGGCGGACCGCTACCCGGAACGCGAGATCCCACTCCAGGCCACGGCCGTCAACATGGGCAGCCCCGACCGCGAGGGCGGCCGCGGCCTCCAGCTCTGCGCGGCCCTCGCCCGCCGCTGGGGCGTCGACTACACGCCCACCCACAAGCAGGTCTGGTTCCAGCTCGACCTCCCCGAGCGCGCGATCGGCACCCGAACCGCAGGCCCCCCGCTCCCCGCCGACCTCCTCCCCCTGGCCGACGGCCGCGTACGCGTGGCGGTCGTCCAGATCGACCGCACCGGCGCCATCAACGCCTGGAACGAGGACGCCGAGGAGCTCTTCGGGTACGCGGCCGACCAGGTCACCGGCAAACCGCTCACCGACCTCGCGGCCTGGCCGCACACCCCCGGCACCGGCACCGGCATCGTCGAAGCCCTCCAACTCTCGCGCTGGGAAGGCAGTTACGGCGTCCGCTGCGCCGACGGCCGCGTCACTCCGGTGTACGCCTCGCACCTGCGGGTCCGCGACACGAGCGGCGAGCCCTCCACCGTCTGCCTCCTCGTACGCGACCACGAACGTGCCGTCCTGCAGACCCCGTTGCGCGGTCCAGCCTCCGACGCGGGCAGCCACGCGGAGGGTCAGGCCGCGGATCCGTTCGAGGTCTTCATCGGCTCGCCGGCCCCGGACGACCTCGACGGTCTTCTCCAGCGCACGGTGGAACGGGCCCGCGACATGCTGGACGCCGACTCCGCCTTCCTGCTCCTCGCGACCGACGACGAGACGGAGTTGGAGGTACGCGCCTCCACGGGCCTGCCCTCCGCGCGCCAGCGCTTCGCCCGCGTCCCCGTCGAGGCGGGCCCCGGCCGCTACGGCTCGGCCCGGATGCCCGCCGTCCACGAGGACCTGACGGTCGTCCCCGGCGCCGTACCGCTCCTCGCCGGCACCGGCATGCGCTCGGTCGTCACGGTCCCGCTGAAGGTCGAGGGCCGCCTCACCGGCTCCCTCGGCGTCGCGGCCGAATCACCCGGCCGCTACTCCAACGAGGAGGCCCTGCGCCTCCAGTTCGCCGCCGACCGCATCGCCCTCGCGGTGGAGTCGGCCCGCCTCGGCGAGCTGGAACGCCTGCGCCGCGGCTCGCTGTCCTTCCTCGTCGAAGCCTCCGACCTGCTCGCCGGCACGCTGGACCGCGACCAGACGCTCGCCCTCATGGCCCAGATGACGGTCCCGACCCTCGCCACCTGGTGCGCCGTGTACACGATCGCCGACCAGGCTTCCGATCCCTACCTCTCGTACGTCCTGCACGAGGACGAGGAACTCATCGACGGCCTCAAGGCGTTGCTCTCGAAGATCGCCCCACCGGACCCGGTGCCCACCCCGGGTGCCCGCGTCTGGTCGGCTCCCGCCGCGGCCGCTCACGACGCGGCCCTGCGGACCTCGATGCGCAGCCTGGGCCTCGGCGGACAGACGTCGATGAGCTCCAGCATCGGCCCGACCCTGGCGACGGCCGCCGCTGTCGGTGGCGAGACCGTCGTCCTTCCCCTGGTCGCCCGCAACCGTGTCATCGGCATGCTGACCCTCGGCAAGCCGTCGGACGAGCATTTCCGCCAGGAGATCCTGGAGTTGGCCGAGGACCTCTCCCGGCGAGCGGCTCTCGCACTGGACAACGCCCGCCTGTACTCGGAGCGCACGGCGATCAGCCAGTCCCTCCAGCGCAGCCTGCTGCCCCCGGAACTCCCCCAGATCGACGGCGTCGAGGTCGAGGTCATCTACCGTGCGGCCGGAGAGGGCAACGAAGTCGGCGGCGACTTCTACGACCTCTTCCCGATCCGTGACGGCGCGTACGGCTTCGCCATCGGCGACGTCTGCGGTACGGGCCCGGAGGCGGCGGCGGTCACGGGCCTGGCCCGGCACGCACTGCGCCTGCTGGCCCGCGAGGGCTACGGCGGCCCCGCGGTCCTGGAGCGGCTGAACTCCGCGATCCTCGACGAGGGCGCCCGCAGCCGCTTCCTGACGCTTCTCTACGGCGAGTTGTGGCCCCAGGAGGACGGCAGCGCCGTCCTGAAGGTCGTCTGCGCCGGCCATCCGCTCCCGTTGCGTCTGCGCCAGGACGGAACGGTCGAGCCGGCCGCCGAACCGCAGCCGCTCCTCGGTGTCATGGAGGACCTCGAGCTGTACGAGCAGACGGTCACGCTCGATCCGGGCGATGTCCTGCTGTGCGTGACGGACGGGGTCACGGAGCGGCGCGAGGGCACTCGTATGCTCGGCGACGACGGTCTGGCGGATGTCCTCACCACGTGCACGGGGCTGACGGCCGGCGCTGTCGCCGCGCGCATCATGCGCGCGGTCGAACGCTTCGCCTCCGACGCCCCGTCGGACGACATGGCGATCCTGGCGATGCGCGTCCCAGGCCTCCACACGGACTGAGACCCGGCGACCGACGCTCCCGGGACTCCGGTCCCGGGGGCTGAGGTACCGGGGACCCGAGTCCCGGGACATGCGAAAGGCCCCCGCCCACAAGGGCGGAGGCCTTTTCTGTCTGAGCCCCCCAACGGAATCGAACCGTTGACCTTCTCCTTACCATGGAGACGCTCTGCCGACTGAGCTAGGGGGGCCTGTCGCTTTAGAGGTTTCCCTCGCGGCAACAAGAGAGATCATACCCTGAATTGGACCGTGCTCCCAACCTGTCCGGCCCTGATCAGAAGGCCGGTTGCAGCAGTCCGCCGAGCGCGTTGCACGCGGAGACGATCCGCTGCATCTCCCGCTTCGTCAACGTCCCGTCCACCGGCAGCGAGAGGGTCTCGTCGGCGGCCCGCTCGGTCTCGGGAAGCTGTACGTCCCGACGGAACCCGGGCAGCCGGTGCACCGGCGTCTTCACCGGAACCCGGCACTCGACTCCCCTGGCCCGTACGGCCCGTGCGAAGGCGTCGCGGTCCGGACGTCCGTTGCCGGGAACCCGTACGACGTACTGCTGGTAGGTGTGTCCGTCGCCGCTGACGGGTGTGCGTACGCCCCTGAGCCGGCCGTCGAGATAGGCGGCCCGCTCCCTGCGCTGCGCGATCTCGTCGTACGGAGCCTCGGACTCGCCCTGTTCCAGGACCAGCACTTCATGCCGCTGCCCCAGCTCCCGCAGCCGCACCATGTCGGCGGTCCGCCCGAAGCGGTGCACGACAACGAGCGCCGCCGTCCGGGGAGTTATGACCGCCTCCACCGCGTCGGGGTCGAGGCAGTACGTCACGGGGTCTATGTCGGCGAAGACGACGATGGCGCCGGCCTCCGTGACGGCATCGGCGACCTCGACGTTCCCGAAGGCCGGAACGACGACCTCGTCACCGGCTCCGACGCCCGCGGCTGTGAGCATTGCAGCAGTACTCATGATGGGGATATTGGTCGCGCAACGTGAACTTCAAGTGACGCAAAACAAAAAAGAGCTGGTCCCCGAACCGAAGTTCGGGGACCAGCTCTCTAAAATTTGTTCGGCGGCGTCCTACTCTCCCACAGGGTCCCCCCTGCAGTACCATCGGCGCTGTGAGGCTTAGCTTCCGGGTTCGGAATGTAACCGGGCGTTTCCCTCACGCTATGACCACCGAAACACTATGAAACTGTCAACCGCACCACGCTCTGTGACAAACGTGGGGTTGTTCGTGGTTTCAGAACCAACACAGTGGACGCGAGCAACTGAGGACAAGCCCTCGGCCTATTAGTACCAGTCACCTCCACCCGTTGCCGGGCTTCCAGATCTGGCCTATCAACCCAGTCGTCTACTGGGAGCCTTAACCCCTCAAGGGGTGGGAATACTCATCTCGAAGCAGGCTTCCCGCTTAGATGCTTTCAGCGGTTATCCCTCCCGAACGTAGCCAACCAGCCATGCCCTTGGCAGGACAACTGGCACACCAGAGGTTCGTCCGTCCCGGTCCTCTCGTACTAGGGACAGCCCTTCTCAATATTCCTACGCGCACAGCGGATAGGGACCGAACTGTCTCACGACGTTCTAAACCCAGCTCGCGTACCGCTTTAATGGGCGAACAGCCCAACCCTTGGGACCGACTCCAGCCCCAGGATGCGACGAGCCGACATCGAGGTGCCAAACCATCCCGTCGATATGGACTCTTGGGGAAGATCAGCCTGTTATCCCCGGGGTACCTTTTATCCGTTGAGCGACGGCGCTTCCACAAGCCACCGCCGGATCACTAGTCCCGACTTTCGTCCCTGCTCGACCCGTCGGTCTCACAGTCAAGCTCCCTTGTGCACTTACACTCAACACCTGATTGCCAACCAGGCTGAGGGAACCTTTGGGCGCCTCCGTTACTCTTTAGGAGGCAACCGCCCCAGTTAAACTACCCATCAGACACTGTCCCTGATCCGGATCACGGACCCAGGTTAGACATCCAGCACGACCAGACTGGTATTTCAACGACGACTCCACCTGAACTGGCGTCCAAGCTTCACAGTCTCCCAGCTATCCTACACAAGCCGAACCGAACACCAATATCAAACTGTAGTAAAGGTCCCGGGGTCTTTCCGTCCTGCTGCGCGAAACGAGCATCTTTACTCGTAGTGCAATTTCACCGGGCCTATGGTTGAGACAGTCGAGAAGTCGTTACGCCATTCGTGCAGGTCGGAACTTACCCGACAAGGAATTTCGCTACCTTAGGATGGTTATAGTTACCACCGCCGTTTACTGGCGCTTAAGTTCTCAGCTTCGCCACAACGAATTGTGACTAACCGGTCCCCTTAACGTTCCAGCACCGGGCAGGCGTCAGTCCGTATACATCGCCTTACGGCTTCGCACGGACCTGTGTTTTTAGTAAACAGTCGCTTCTCGCTGGTCTCTGCGGCCACCCCCAGCTCACCGAGTAAATCGGATCACCAGTGATGGCCCCCTTCTCCCGAAGTTACGGGGGCATTTTGCCGAGTTCCTTAACCATAGTTCACCCGAACGCCTCGGTATTCTCTACCTGACCACCTGAGTCGGTTTAGGGTACGGGCCGCCATGAAACTCGCTAGAGGCTTTTCTCGACAGCATAGGATCATCCACTTCACCACAATCGGCTCGGCATCAGGTCTCAGCCTTAATGTGTGACGGATTTGCCTATCACACGGCCTACACCCTTACCCCGGGACAACCACCGCCCGGGATGGACTACCTTCCTGCGTCACCCCATCACTCACCTACTACAGGTCTGGTCCGTCGGCTCCACCACTCCCCTTTGCCCGAAGGCTCCGGGGCGGCTTCACGGACTTAGCATCGCCTGGTTCGATGTTTGACGCTTCACAGCGGGTACCGGAATATCAACCGGTTATCCATCGACTACGCCTGTCGGCCTCGCCTTAGGTCCCGACTTACCCTGGGCAGATCAGCTTGACCCAGGAACCCTTAGTCAATCGGCGCACACGTTTCTCACGTGTGTATCGCTACTCATGCCTGCATTCTCACTCGTGAACCGTCCACCACTGCCTTCCGGCGCGGCTTCACCCGGCACACGACGCTCCCCTACCCATCACAGCGGGCGTTGGCCCTATTGCTGCAATGACACGACTTCGGCGGTACGCTTGAGCCCCGCTACATTGTCGGCGCGGAATCACTAGACCAGTGAGCTATTACGCACTCTTTCAAGGGTGGCTGCTTCTAAGCCAACCTCCTGGTTGTCTGTGCGACTCCACATCCTTTCCCACTTAGCGTACGCTTAGGGGCCTTAGTCGATGCTCTGGGCTGTTTCCCTCTCGACCATGGAGCTTATCCCCCACAGTCTCACTGCCGCGCTCTCACTTACCGGCATTCGGAGTTTGGCTAAGGTCAGTAACCCGGTAGGGCCCATCGCCTATCCAGTGCTCTACCTCCGGCAAGAAACACACGACGCTGCACCTAAATGCATTTCGGGGAGAACCAGCTATCACGGAGTTTGATTGGCCTTTCACCCCTAACCACAGGTCATCCCCCAGGTTTTCAACCCTGGTGGGTTCGGTCCTCCACGACCTCTTACAGCCGCTTCAACCTGCCCATGGCTAGATCACTCCGCTTCGGGTCTTGAGCGCGCTACTGAATCGCCCTATTCGGACTCGCTTTCGCTACGGCTTCCCCACACGGGTTAACCTCGCAACGCACCGCAAACTCGCAGGCTCATTCTTCAAAAGGCACGCAGTCACGACGCATTGAGTAAACTCAATGCGCGACGCTCCCACGGCTTGTAGGCACACGGTTTCAGGTACTATTTCACTCCGCTCCCGCGGTACTTTTCACCATTCCCTCACGGTACTATCCGCTATCGGTCACCAGGGAATATTTAGGCTTAGCGGGTGGTCCCGCCAGATTCACACGGGATTTCTCGGGCCCCGTGCTACTTGGGTGTCTCTCAAACGAGCCGTTGATGTTTCGACTACGGGGGTCTTACCCTCTACGCCGGACCTTTCGCATGTCCTTCGCCTACATCAACGGTTTCTGACTCGTCTCACAGCCGGCAGACTGTGAAAGAGAGATCCCACAACCCCCCAAGCGCAACCCCTGCCGGGTCTCACACGCTTGAGGTTTGGCCTCATCCGGTTTCGCTCGCCACTACTCCCGGAATCACGGTTGTTTTCTCTTCCTGCGGGTACTGAGATGTTTCACTTCCCCGCGTTCCCTCCACATACCCTATGTGTTCAGGTATGGGTGACAGCCCATGACGACTGCCGGGTTTCCCCATTCGGAAACCCCCGGATCAAAGCCTGGTTGACGGCTCCCCGGGGACTATCGTGGCCTCCCACGTCCTTCATCGGTTCCTGGTGCCAAGGCATCCACCGTGCGCCCTTAAAAACTTGGCCACAGATGCTCGCGTCCACTGTGCAGTTCTCAAACAACGACCAACCACCCATCACCCCCGGTTTCCACCGGAGTGCACTGGGGCCGGCACTGAAGGCAGCCACACGGGCCGTACCTTCAGACACCCAACAGCGTGCCCGACACTCTTACCGCTTCCCTCATTCTTTCCACGCCCCGAAGGGCAGTACCGGAAGGAGAAGACAGTCAAGAGTGCCGAATAATCAACGTTCCACCCATGAGCAACCAGCATCGGACATTCGCCGATGTACTGGCCTCTGACTCGGCGGACCGAGTAAGAAGTGCTCCTTAGAAAGGAGGTGATCCAGCCGCACCTTCCGGTACGGCTACCTTGTTACGACTTCGTCCCAATCGCCAGTCCCACCTTCGACAGCTCCCTCCCACAAGGGGTTGGGCCACCGGCTTCGGGTGTTACCGACTTTCGTGACGTGACGGGCGGTGTGTACAAGGCCCGGGAACGTATTCACCGCAGCAATGCTGATCTGCGATTACTAGCAACTCCGACTTCATGGGGTCGAGTTGCAGACCCCAATCCGAACTGAGACAGGCTTTTTGAGATTCGCTCCGCCTCACGGCTTCGCAGCTCTTTGTACCTGCCATTGTAGCACGTGTGCAGCCCAAGACATAAGGGGCATGATGACTTGACGTCGTCCCCACCTTCCTCCGAGTTGACCCCGGCAGTCTCCTGTGAGTCCCCATCACCCCGAAGGGCATGCTGGCAACACAGAACAAGGGTTGCGCTCGTTGCGGGACTTAACCCAACATCTCACGACACGAGCTGACGACAGCCATGCACCACCTGTACACCGACCACAAGGGGGGCACTATCTCTAATGCTTTCCGGTGTATGTCAAGCCTTGGTAAGGTTCTTCGCGTTGCGTCGAATTAAGCCACATGCTCCGCTGCTTGTGCGGGCCCCCGTCAATTCCTTTGAGTTTTAGCCTTGCGGCCGTACTCCCCAGGCGGGGAACTTAATGCGTTAGCTGCGGCACCGACGACGTGGAATGTCGCCAACACCTAGTTCCCACCGTTTACGGCGTGGACTACCAGGGTATCTAATCCTGTTCGCTCCCCACGCTTTCGCTCCTCAGCGTCAGTAATGGCCCAGAGATCCGCCTTCGCCACCGGTGTTCCTCCTGATATCTGCGCATTTCACCGCTACACCAGGAATTCCGTCTAGCTAGCCCGTATCGAATGCAGACCCGGGGTTAAGCCCCGGGCTTTCACACCCGACGTGACAAGCCGCCTACGAGCTCTTTACGCCCAATAATTCCGGACAACGCTTGCGCCCTACGTATTACCGCGGCTGCTGGCACGTAGTTAGCCGGCGCTTCTTCTGCAGGTACCGTCACTCTCGCTTCTTCCCTGCTGAAAGAGGTTTACAACCCGAAGGCCGTCATCCCTCACGCGGCGTCGCTGCATCAGGCTTTCGCCCATTGTGCAATATTCCCCACTGCTGCCTCCCGTAGGAGTCTGGGCCGTGTCTCAGTCCCAGTGTGGCCGGTCGCCCTCTCAGGCCGGCTACCCGTCGTCGCCTTGGTGAGCCACTACCTCACCAACAAGCTGATAGGCCGCGGGCTCATCCTTCACCGCCGGAGCTTTTAACCCCCACCCATGCGGGCAGGAGTGTTATCCGGTATTAGACCCCGTTTCCAGGGCTTGTCCCAGAGTGAAGGGCAGATTGCCCACGTGTTACTCACCCGTTCGCCACTAATCCACCCCGAAGGGCTTCATCGTTCGACTTGCATGTGTTAAGCACGCCGCCAGCGTTCGTCCTGAGCCAGGATCAAACTCTCCGTGAATGTTTACCGGTAATCCGGTTTACATCACGAGAGCGGAACAACCGGTCGGAATAGGACCGGCGTTCACAGCGTCCTCGCTGATGCGCCTGCCGGAACAATGCCCGGCAGGACTTTTTCAAAGGAACCTCGTCCCGACCGAACGGCCGGAGACGGGGTATCAACAAATCTGGCGTTGATTTTTGGCACGCTGTTGAGTTCTCAAGGAACGGACGCTTCCTTTGTACTCACCCTCTCGGGCTTTCCTCCGGGCGCTTCCCTTCGGTCTTGCGTTTCCGACTCTATCAGACCGTTTCCGTATCCGATTTCCTCGGCGCTTTCCAGGTTTCCGCTTTCGCGTTTCCCTTTCCGGCGGGTCCGACTCTATCAGAACCTTTCGGGCCCGATTTCCTCGGTGCTTTCAAGGTAATCCGCTTTCGCGTTTCCCTTTTCAGCGACTCCGACTTTATCAGATTCTCTGAGTCGGAATTTCCGTCCCGTTCGGGGAGTGCCTCCGGAGCGTGAAGCTTCGGGGTTCCCGTTCGGGCGGAGACGTAAACGTACTGGAGCGGAGCGCCACGATGCAAATCGAGGTGCTCCGCTCCAGGTTGGGGCGTTGCCGGAGGTCAGACCTCGACGACGACCGGGAGGATCATCGGGCGCCGGCGGTAGGTGTCGGACACCCACTTGCCCAGCGTGCGACGGATGAGCTGCTGGAGCTGATGAGGCTCCACCACACCGTCCTGAGCCGACCGCTCCAGGACCTCCGTGATCTTCGGGATGACGTCCGCGAAGACCGCGTCGTCGATGCCGGAGCCACGTGCCTGCACGTGCGGGCCGGCCGTGAGCTTGCCGGTGCTGGCGTCCATCACCACGAAGACCGAGATGATGCCCTCGTCCCCGAGGATCTTGCGGTCCTTGAGCGCGGGCTCACCGACATCACCGACCGAGAGACCGTCGACGTAGACGTATCCGGCCTGGACCTTGCCGGAGATCTTCGCCTTGCCCTCGACCAGGTCGACGACGACGCCGTCCTCGGCGATCACGATCCGGTCGTGCGGGACACCGGTCAGGGCGCCCAGCTCGGCGTTGGCCCGAAGGTGACGCCATTCGCCGTGGACCGGCATCAGGTTGCGCGGCTTGCAGATGTTGTAGAAGTACAGCAGCTCGCCCGCGGAGGCGTGTCCGGAGACGTGCACCTTGGCGTTGCCCTTGTGGACGACCTTCGCGCCCCAGCGGGTCAGACCGTTGATGACGCGGTAGACCGCGTTCTCGTTGCCCGGGATCAGCGACGAGGCCAGGATCACCGTGTCGCCCTGGACGATCCGGATCTGGTGGTCGCGGTTCGCCATCCGGGAGAGCGCGGCCATCGGCTCGCCCTGGGATCCCGTACAGACGAGGACGACCTCGTGGTCCGGAAGGTCGTCGAGCGTCTTGACGTCGACCACCAGGCCCGGCGGGACCTTCAGATAGCCGAGGTCGCGCGCGATGCCCATGTTGCGGACCATCGAGCGGCCGACGAAGGCGACCCTGCGGCCGTACTCGTGGGCGGTGTCGAGGATCTGCTGGATGCGGTGCACATGGCTGGCGAAGCTCGCCACGATGATCCGCTTGCTGGCGCCGGCGAAGACCTGGCGCAGCACGTTCTGGATGTCGCGCTCGGGCGGGACGAAGCCCGGGACCTCGGCGTTCGTGGAGTCCGAGAGGAGGAGGTCGATGCCTTCCTCGCTCAGGCGGGCGAACGCGTGCAGGTCCGTGAGACGGCCGTCCAGCGGGAGCTGGTCCATCTTGAAGTCGCCGGTGTGGACGACCATGCCCGCGGGGGTGCGGATGGCGACCGCGAGGGCGTCCGGGATGGAGTGGTTGACCGCGACGAACTCGCAGTCGAAGGGGCCGATGCGCTCCCGGTGACCCTCGGTCACTTCGAGCGTGTAGGGCCGGATGCGGTGCTCCTGGAGCTTCGCCTCGATGAGCGCGAGGGTCAGCTTGGAGCCGATCAGCGGGATGTCCGGCTTCTCGCGCAGGAGGAACGGGACGCCGCCGATGTGGTCCTCGTGGCCGTGCGTGAGCACGATGCCCTCGATGTCGTCGAGGCGGTCCCTGATGGACGTGAAGTCCGGCAGGATCAGGTCGATTCCGGGCTGCTCCTCCTCGGGGAAGAGCACTCCGCAGTCGACGATCAGGAGACGGCCTCCGTATTCGAAGACCGTCATGTTCCGGCCGATTTCGCCGAGGCCGCCGAGCGGGGTGACCCGCAGGCCGCCCTTCGGGAGGACCGGCGGTTTGCCGAGTTCAGGATGCGGATGACTCAAAAGACTCTCCTCACCACGCGCGCCACGTACCTGGCAAGGCACGTGGCGCGCGTGACGTTCGTGCAGTAGCTGTTGTGTGGGGTGCAGGCCCGTGGCCTGCGGTCAGGCGTATTCAGTTGTGAAGTCTGTGGTCAGAGCTCTACCCCGCCGGCGCCAAGATCGATCTTGAGCTGGGTGGTCTCCTCGGGCGACAGTTCGACCATCGGGGCGCGGAGCGGACCGGCGGGCAGGCCCTGGAGGGCGAGTGCGGCCTTGGTCGTCATCACGCCCTGAGTGCGGAACATGCCGGTGAAGACGGGGAGCAGCTTCTGGTGGATCTCGGTGGCCTTCTGGACGTCCCCCGAGATGTACGCGTCGAGCATCGCGCGCAGTTCCGGGGTGACGACGTGACCGACGACGGAGACGAAGCCCACCGCGCCGACGGAGAGCAACGGCAGGTTCAGCATGTCGTCGCCGGAGTACCAGGCGAGGCCGGAGCGGGCGATGGCCCAGCTGGCGCGGCCCAGGTCCCCCTTGGCGTCCTTGTTCGCGACGATACGCGGGTGCTCGGCGAGCCGCACCAGGGTTTCGGTGTTGATCGGGACGCCGCTGCGGCCGGGAATGTCGTAGAGCATGACCGGCAGTTCGGTCGCGTCGGCGATGGCCGAGAAGTGCCGGTACAACCCCTCCTGCGGAGGCTTGTTGTAGTACGGCGTCACGGTGAGCAGGCCGTGCGCGCCGGCCTTCTCGGCGTCGCGGGCGAGCTCGATGCTGTGGCGGGTGTCGTTCGTGCCGACGCCTGCGACGATGTGGGCGCGGTCGCCGACCGCCTCCAGCACGGCGCGTACCAGCTCCGATTTCTCCGCGTTGCTGGTGGTCGGGGACTCACCGGTGGTGCCGTTGATGATCAGGCCGTCGTTGCCTGCGTCCACCAGGTGGGTCGCGAGCCGCTGAGCGCCGTCGAGGTCGAGTCCGCCGTCCGCCGTGAAGGGCGTGACCATGGCGGTGAGGACCCGCCCGAAGGGGGTCTGCGGAGTGGAGGTCGGAGCCATGGGTAATACGCTACTCGCTGCTCACCGCCTGGTCTGCCCTCGGGGACCACGACAAAGCATGACAAGGGTGGAACCCGGCACTGCCTGCTCGGGGGTTCAAGCAGTACCGGGTCCGTTTGATCAGGCTAGATGAACTTCACGAAATGCCGCAATACGGACACTTCGCTCGGATGATCCGTACATCTGTGCCGGACCGGTGCCCAGTGGCGTGTTAGGGCGCCACGCGCCCGTTGGCGTTGTACGCCGCGTGCGTGAGCGGCATGAGCCCGGCCCACTCCGCCTCCATCTTCTCGGCGACCATCTCGATCTCCCGCTGCGGGAACGACGGCACCCTGGCGAGCTCGTGCTGGGTGCGCAGTCCGAGGAAGTGCATCAGGGAGCGAGCGTTGCACGTGGCGTACATCGAGGAGAAGAGTCCGACCGGAAGGGTGGCGCGGGCGACCTCGCGGGCGACACCGGCCTTCAGCATCTCCTGGTACGCGGCGTAGGACTGCCGGTACGACTCCTCCATGGCCGTGGTGACGGTCCTGTGCTGTTCGGGGGTGCCCTGGACGAACTCGTACTTGCCGGGGCGCCCCTGCTGGACCAGTTTGCGGTCCTCACCGGGAACGTAGAAGACCGGCTCCAGCTCCCTGTAGCGGCCCGATTCCTCGTTGTACGACCAGCCCACGCGGTGCCGCATGAACTCACGGAAGACGAAGATCGGGGCGCTGACGAAGAAGGTCATCGAGTTGTGCTCGAAGGGGCTGCCGTGCCGGTCCCGCATCAGGTAGTTGATCAGGCCCTTGGAGCGCTCCGGGTCCTTCTGCAGCTCTGCCAGCGACTGCTCCCCCGCGGTGGAGACACGGGCGGCGAACAGCACGTCGGCGTCGGAGGCCGTGTGCTTGATCAGCTCGACGGTGACATCGCTGCGGAAGAAGGGCTTGAGGTCGTCGGCTGGGGTGTCGGTCACGGTGCGCGGGGTCCTTCCCATCACTGGCTCGGGCGGCGACCACTCTACGGCCCGGCGTCCGCCCGGCGTCCGCAACCGGGCGTTCGGTGCCCGCCGCGACATTCATCGGCGAACTTCTGCGAATTCGGCGATTCCGGGCACCTCTTGTAACGTTCGGCCGTCTGTATGAGTGGGAGCGATGCGTTCGAGCTGTTCGAGCCGATAGCACCACTTGCCACCGGATCGCCCAGGTCACCCGGATCACCCGGATCACGTCACTGGGCCCGGCGAAGTCCCCAGAGGAGAAGCACCGCCCATGTTCCGTCGGCGCGAGCCCGACCCGTTCCGCAGCAATGTCGCTCCCCCGCCCCGTGAGCGGTCCTCCGCCGGGCAGATAGCCGGCCGGTGCCTCTTCGGCCTCACCCTGGCCGCCGGGATCGCCGGGGCCCTGATCCTCGGCATGCCCGCCCTGTCCCAGGATCCGTCACCTGCGCAGACGCAGCACTCCGTGGCGTCGGACGGCCGCTGACTCTTCCGGACCCCCGAGGGTGGTGAGCCGGTAACCGGCTCGATAACCTCACCGGGCACAGCCCATCGTGGAGCGAGTGAGGATCAGTCGTGCCCCTGCCCTTTCTGACGGAGGACCGCGCCTTTGACGAGGCGGCGGAGGATGTCGCGCTGCCCTTCGACGACCGCGACCGCTGGCGGCGCCCCTACCGACCCGGCCCCTGGCGGGTGGGCGCGGCCGCGCTCGTCCTGCTGCTCGCCTCGTACGTGCTCGTCGCGGGCGTCATCATCGCCGTCGCCGGGACGCTGCCAGGCGCAGCCGCCTGCATGGCCGGCGCGACGGCCGTCATCCTGTGCGCGCTGCGGCTGCTGCGCATGGGGGTGTGGGTGAGCGCCCGAGGGCTGCGCCGGGTGGGCTTCTTCGTCACGCGGACGACTCCGTGGGATCAGATCGTTGCGGTGCGCACGGTGCAGCAGCCGGTGCGCTGGCTGGGGCTGCCCCGTACGGTCCAGGGCCAGGCACTGACGCTGGTGAGCGCGGACCGCGCGCCCGGGGACGTGCCGCCGCTGATGACCACGCACAACGCCGACTTCCTGGCGCGCACCGAGGCCTTCGACCGGGCGGCGGACGTCATAGAGGTGTGGGCCGACGAGTACCGCCGGGCCTGAGACATCACGGCTAAGGGGCCGGTCCGCACTCTGTGCGGACCGGCCCCTTAGCCGTACGGCTAGGTCAGGCTTCCAGGGTCCTGCCCTCATGGAGGGCGATGGCCCGTTGCATGGCCTTGCGGGCGCGCGGGGTGTCCCGGGCGTCGTGGTAGGCGACGGCGAGGCGGAACCAGCTCCGCCAGTCGTCCGGGGCGTCCTCGGTCTCGGCCTTGCGGCGGGCGAAGACCTCGTCGGCCGAGTCACGGTCGATACGTCCGCCCTCGGTGCGCCGCAGTTCGTCGACGGGCAGTCCGCCCTCGGCGTCGAGCACGGCGGAGAGCCGGTTGGCCTTCCGGACGAACTGGGTGTTCTGCCAGAGGAACCAGATGCCGATGACCGGCAGGATGAGCACCGCGACCCCGAAGGTGACGGTGATCAGGGTGCCGTTCTGGATGAGCAGCACGCCCCGGCTGCCGACCAGGACGAAATAGACGACCAGGACGGCGGCCGTGACGGCATAGGTGATCTTCGCGCGCATGTCTGCCGGCTAACTGTCGTACGTCCCCGGCTCAGCCGAGGTCGAGGAAGTGTTCCAGGCCGAAGGTGAGGCCCGGGGTGGTCACCACGCGGCGGGCGCCGAGCAGGATGCCCGGCATGAAGCTGCTGTGGTGGAGGGAGTCGTGGCGGATGGTCAGGGTCTCGCCCTCGCCGCCCAGCAGGACCTCCTGGTGGGCCAGGAGGCCGCGCAGCCGGACCGCGTGCACCGGGACGCCGTCGACGTCGGCGCCGCGGGCACCGTCCAGGGCGGTCACCGTGGCGTCGGGCTGCGGTGCGCTGCCCGCGCGCTCCCGGGCCGCCGCGATGAGCTGAGCGGTGCGCGTGGCGGTACCGCTGGGGGCGTCCACCTTGTTCGGGTGGTGCAGCTCGACGACCTCGACGGACTCGAAGTAGGGCGCGGCGACCTCGGCGAACTTCATCGTCAGGACGGCCCCGATGGAGAAGTTGGGCGCGATGAGTACGCCCGTCTCCGGGGACGCGGCCAGCGACGTGCCGAGCTGCGCGAGACGCTCCTCGGTCCAGCCGGTCGTGCCGACCACGGCGTGGATGCCGTGCCGGACGCAGAAGTCGAGGTTGCCCATCACCGAGGCCGGGGTGGTCAGCTCGACCACGACCTGGGTGCCGGCCTCGACCAGCGTCTCCAGCTTGTCGCCACGGCCCAGTGCGGCCACCAGCTCCATGTCCTCGGCGGCCTCGACGGCTCGTACCGCCTCGGCTCCGATCCGGCCCTTGGCACCGAGGACCGCCACGCGCAGCTTGCTCATTGCTTCGTTCCTTACCGAGACGGGATTCGAGACGGGATCTACGCGACCGCGTCGTGCAGTCGGGACGCCTGCTTGTCCTTGACCGGGCCGATGACCGCCAGCGAGGGCCGCTGTCCGAGGACGTCCCGGGCGATGGAGCGGACCTCGTCCGGGGTGACCGACGCTATCCGGGCCAGCATGTCGTCGACCGACATCTGCTCGCCCCAGCACAGCTCACTCTTGCCGATCCGGTTCATCAGCGCGCCGGTGTCCTCCAGGCCGAGGACCGTGGAGCCCTGGAGCTGGCCGATGGCGCGGCCGATCTCGTCGTCCGAGAGGCCGTGTTCGGCGACCTGGTCCAGTTCGTCGCGGCAGAGCTTGAGGACGTCGTGGACCTGGCTCGGGCGGCAGCCCGCGTAGACGCCGAAGAGGCCGCAGTCGGCGAAGCCCGAGGTGTACGAGTACACGCTGTAGGCCAGGCCGCGCTTCTCGCGGACCTCCTGGAACAGGCGCGAGGACATGCCTCCGCCCAGGGCGGTGTTCAGGACGCCCAGCGCCCAGCGGCGCTCGTCGGTGCGGGCCAGGCCCGGCATGCCGAGGACGACGTGGGCCTGCTCGGTCTTGCGGCCGAGGAGTTCGACGCGTCCGGCGGTGCGGATGCTGCGGCTGCCGTCGCGCGGGGCGATGGGAGCCGCCTCGGCGTTCTTGAAGGCGCCGGCCTTCTCGAAGGCGGCGCGGACCTGGCGTACGACCTGGTTGTGGTCGACGTTGCCCGCGCAGGCCACGACGAGGTGCGTCGGGTCGTAGTGCTTCTTGTAGAAGCGGCGGATGCGGTCCGCGGTCAGGGCGTTGACCGTGTCGACGGTACCGAGGACCGGGCGGCCGAGGGGGGTGTCGCCGAGCATGGTGTGCGCGAACAGGTCGTGCACGCAGTCGCCCGGGTCGTCCTCGGTCATCGCGATCTCTTCGAGGATCGCGCCGCGCTCGACGTTGACGTCGTCCTCGCGGATGAGCGAGCCGGTCAGCATGTCGCAGACGACGTCGATGGCCAACGGCAGGTCGGTGTCGAGCACGCGCGCGTAGTAGCACGTGTACTCCTTGGCCGTGAACGCGTTCATCTCGCCGCCGACCGCGTCGATCGCCGAGGAGATGTCCAGGGCGGACCTGCGGCTGGTGCCCTTGAAGAGCAGGTGCTCCAGGTAGTGCGTGGCGCCGTTCAGGGTCGGCGTCTCGTCACGGGAGCCCACGTGCGCCCAGATGCCGAACGTGGCGGAGCGCACGGAGGGGAGCGTCTCGGTGACGATGCGCAGGCCGCCGGGCAGGGTGGTCTTGCGGACCGTGCCGATGCCGTTCGCGCCCTTGATGAGGGTTTGGGTACGGGCGACGGCCCGCGCCTCCGAAGAGGTGCGGGCCGTCGTCGTGGAGCTACTCGACGTCACTGGTCGGTGTCGTCCTTCTTGTCATCGTCGCTTTCGCCCTCGACCACGGGGATCAGGGAGAGCTTGCCACGGGAGTCGATCTCGGCGATCTCGACCTGGACCTTGGAGCCCACGGCCAGGACGTCCTCGACGTTCTCCACGCGCTTGCCGCCGGCGAGCTTGCGGATCTGCGAGATGTGCAGCAGTCCGTCCTTGCCCGGGAGCAGCGACACGAACGCACCGAAGGTCGTCGTCTTCACGACGGTGCCCAGGTAGCGCTCGCCGACCTCCGGCATGGTCGGGTTGGCGATCGCGTTGATCGTGGCGCGCGCGGCCTCGGCCTGCGAGCCCTGCTGGGCACCGATGTAGATGGTGCCGTCGTCCTCGATCGTGATGTCGGCGCCGGTGTCCTCCTGGATCTGGTTGATCATCTTGCCCTTGGGGCCGATGACCTCACCGATCTTGTCCACGGGGATCTTGACGGTGATGATCCGCGGGGCGTTCGGGGACATCTCGTCCGGCGTGTCGATCGCTTCCATCATCACGTCGAGGATGTGGAGGCGGGCGTCGCGGGCCTGCTTGAGGGCCGCGGCCAGGACGGAGGCGGGGATGCCGTCCAGCTTGGTGTCGAGCTGGAGGGCGGTCACGAACTCCTTGGTGCCGGCGACCTTGAAGTCCATGTCACCGAAGGCGTCCTCCGCACCGAGGATGTCGGTGAGGGCGACGTAGTGCGTCTGGCCGTCGATCTCCTGGGAGATCAGGCCCATGGCGATACCCGCGACGGCGGCCTTCAGCGGCACACCGGCGTTGAGCAGCGACATGGTCGAGGCGCAGACCGAGCCCATGGACGTCGAGCCGTTGGAGCCGAGGGCCTCGGACACCTGACGGATCGCGTAGGGGAACTCCTCGCGGGTCGGCAGGACCGGCACGATCGCGCGCTCGGCGAGCGCGCCGTGGCCGATCTCGCGGCGCTTCGGGGAGCCGACGCGGCCCGTCTCGCCGACGGAGTACGGCGGGAAGTTGTAGTTGTGCATGTAGCGCTTGCGGGTCACCGGGGAGAGGGTGTCCAGCTGCTGCTCCATGCGGAGCATGTTGAGGGTGGTGACGCCCAGGATCTGGGTCTCGCCACGCTCGAACAGCGCCGAGCCGTGCACGCGCGGGATGGCCTCGACCTCGGCGGCGAGCGTACGGATGTCCGTGACGCCGCGGCCGTCGATGCGGACCTTGTCCTTGATGACGCGCTCGCGGACCAGCTTCTTGGTCAGCGAGCGGTACGCGGCGGAGATCTCCTTCTCGCGACCCTCGAACTGCGGGAGCAGCTTCTCGGCGGCGATCTCCTTGACGCGGTCCAGCTCGGCCTCGCGGTCCTGCTTGCCGGCGATGGTGAGCGCCTGGGCGAGCTCGCTCTTGACCGCGGCGGTGAGGGCCTCGAAGACGTCGTCCTGGTAGTCCAGGAAGATCGGGAACTCGCCGGTCGGCTTGGCGGCCTTGGCGGCGAGGTCCGACTGCGCCTTGCACAGGACCTTGATGAAGGGCTTCGCGGCGTCGAGGCCGGCGGCCACGACCTCCTCGGTCGGCGCCTCGGCGCCACCCTGGACCAGCGTGATCGTCTTCTCGGTGGCCTCGGCCTCGACCATCATGATCGCGACGTCGCCGTCCTCCAGGACGCGACCGGCCACGACCATGTCGAAGACGGCGTCCTCGAGCTCGGTGTGCGTCGGGAACGCGACCCACTGGCCGTTGATCAGCGCGACGCGGACGCCGCCGACCGGGCCGGAGAAGGGCAGACCGGCCAGCTGCGTGGACGCGGAGGCGGCGTTGATCGCCACGACGTCGTACAGGTGGTCGGGGTTGAGGGCCATGATCGTCGCGACGACCTGGATCTCGTTGCGAAGGCCCTTCTTGAAGGACGGACGCAGCGGGCGGTCGATCAGGCGACAGGTGAGGATCGCGTCCTCGGAGGGACGGCCCTCACGGCGGAAGAAGCTGCCGGGGATCTTGCCGGCGGCGTACATCCGCTCCTCGACGTCCACCGTCAGGGGGAAGAAGTCGAGCTGGTCCTTGGGCTTCTTGGAAGCGGTGGTGGCCGACAGCACCATGGTGTCGTCGTCCAGGTACGCGACGGCGGAGCCGGCGGCCTGCCTGGCCAGCCTGCCCGTCTCGAAGCGGATGGTGCGGGTGCCGAAGGAACCGTTGTCGATAACGGCCTCGGCGTAGTGGGTCTCGTTCTCCACTAGCGTTTTCTCCTCGTCTTCGTCCCGTCCTGCCCGTGTGGCAGGGGGACGGTGGCGGAGAAGCGCTCCTTCTCGTGCGGGCCGGTCTTCGATCGAAGCACCCGGGGCTCTGTCGCCCGGGGGCCACTACCGAGGACCGGCGGCGATGAGGCGCGCTTCTCCTCGTTCGTTGTCGTGAGATGCCCTACCCGGCGGGTACGGGCGTCGTCACGCTGTGTTCGTCCGTGCTGTTTCCTGCGTATTGCGTTGTGCTACCACACTACAAAGCGTCGGTGACACTCCGCACGTAGAGAGCACCTGAGGCAGCACATACAGCAAAAGGAGCGGCCCCCAAGAAGTGGGAACCGCTCCCTTCACGGCGTCTTACTTGGCGCCGCCGGCCGCACCACGGCGGATGCCCAGGCGGTCGACCAGCGCACGGAAGCGCTGGATGTCCTTCTTGGCCAGGTACTGAAGCAGGCGGCGACGCTGGCCGACCAGGATCAGAAGACCACGGCGGGAGTGGTGGTCGTGCTTGTGGGTCTTGAGGTGCTCGGTCAGGTCCGAGATCCGGCGCGAAAGCATGGCGACCTGGACCTCGGGGGAGCCGGTGTCGCCCTCCTTCTGACCGAACTCGCTGATGAGCTGCTTCTTCGTAGCGGCGTCGAGCGGCACGCTTACTCCTTGTAGTCTCGTGTCTGCCACCGAGTGCCCCTGGTCGAATTCTCAGGGGAGCTTCCGTGACTCGGAAGGCGGGATCCGCTGGGCGCGGCCTCCAGAGCAGCGCTCCGGGGGTGCGTACACAAACGGCCGTTACACAGGGTACCAGCCTGGGCGGATACGTCTGTCCGGGTCCACGAACCTTCCCGGACGGCGCGGACCGGGCCACTAGGGTGACGGCAGAGGTCATTCGTACGTGGGGAAGGGGCCGGCGAACATGGCCGAGGAGACCGAGAACGACGCCAAGGCGCGCAAGGAGCGGGAGAAGGACGAGCTCTACGCGCTCGACATCTCGGGTGTCGCGTGGGAGAGCGCGCCGGGCACCGAGGAGCACGAGGAACGGGTCGAGATCGCGTATCTGCCCGGGGGCGCGGTGGCCATGCGGTCGTCGCTCGACCCGGGGACGGTCCTCCGGTACACGGAGGCGGAGTGGCGGGCCTTCGTGCTGGGTGCGCGGGACGGCGAGTTCGACCTGGAGCCGGCTCCGCACGCGGGTGGTCTGCCCACGGAGTAGCGGACCGTCGGGAACTCAGGGGCCGGTGCGGAGACATGCCGCGGCGGCCCTTTCGCCTGTCCGCCCGGCGGCGCGTCCGCGGGAGGCGCGTGAACACCGAGTGAGCACCCGGGCGGCAAGTGACCGTCCGGGTGCCGTCGTTTGTCCGCTTTCGGGGTCAATAGTGAGCGTACGTACGCCACTTCTGGGCAGGGTGTGCCGTAACGGGTCGCAGCGGTGCGGTGGACGGGCCTGCCCCACGAACAGTCATGGTGATTAGGCTGGGACGGGGCGCGACGCCTGAACCCGTGGACGGGGGGCTCGCGTTATCCGGGGGGCCGGTCAATTCGGGCGGTCTCGTACGCACTTCGGGCGGCCTCGGTCGTCCGTGAACGTCAGCGGACGACAAGCAGACGGTCGGCCCGCACGGCTTGAGGGTGCTCGACCACACCAGGAGGAATTGTGAACAGCGATCGGGACGGGATCCGCGGGGGCTGGGCGACGCCCGGCGATGACCAGTCCGACGCCGAGTCCGCCGTCGAGACGACGGGCGAGTTCACCATCGACTACGCGCCGCCCGCCTGGTACACGCAGAACGCCTCGGACGGTTCCGGGGATTCGGGGGGCACGGGCGACGCGGGGGACTCGGAAGGTCCGGAGGGCTCGGAGGAATCCGACGGCCCGAAGGAGTCCGGGGACGTGAGGGAGTCCGAGGAGCGGCAGGAGTCGCGGGAGCCGGAGGATTCGGCACCTGCGGGTGACGCGACGGCCTCGGGCGGACCGTCCGCCGCTCCGGTGACGGTGACCGGCCCGGCGCCCGTCGACGGCTCCGAGGCCGTCCTGCCGCCCGTCGTACAGCCTCACGCCGGACAGCCCGACGTCGCACCCCACTTCGTACAGCCCGACGTCGTAAAGCCTGACGTCGTGCAGCCCCACGCGCCCGTGGCCGCTCCGCCCGCCGCCTCCGACGCCGCTCCCGGCGTACAGGATTCCGGGAGCGGGGATCTCGACAGCGGGGCGACCATGCGGTTCTCCGCTGTCGCACTGAAGCGTGAGATCGCGGAACGGACGGCTTCCGAGGACGCCGGGACCGAGGACGCTCCGGCCACGGACGCTCAGGCCGAGGCCGGCACCGCCGAGGGTGAAGGTGACGACCGGGGTGACGACGGCACGGTGCGGGGCGAGGACGAAGCCGAGGCCCCGGGCGCGGCCTTGACCGTGGTCCGGCCGGATCACCACGTGGGCCCGTCCGGACAGCCGGTGCCCGCCCCGCCCGTCGCCGCTCCCCAGCCCGTCATCGACCCCGTGCTCGCCTATCAGTCGCTGGAGGCGGCCTCCCAGTCCCAGCGCGCGAGCGCGGCCGACGCACCGGTGGCGGACCGGGCGGCCGCGGCCGACGCCGTCGCCGCTTCCGGCGCCGAGTCCGCCGAGGAAGCGGGCGCCGCCTCGGCCGGGACCGACGCCGAAGCCCGGGGCGGGGCCGCCGACGCCGTGCCCCCGGGATCGTCGGACGACGAGACCGGTACGGACGCCGCTGCCCCCCGGGTCGGCGACTTCGAGCTCCAGGACGCCTCGTCCCAGGACAGCGAGCCCCAGGACGCGGTGCCCGTGGTCCGGCCGGAGGAGCCCGAGAGGGTGCAGGACACGCCTCCCGCCTGGGCTCCGCCGCCGCTGCCGCAGGGTGGGCTGCCGCCGTTGCCGCCCGCCTACCAGCCCGCGGCCCCCGCACCGGCTCCGCACTGGCCCGCCTCCACGGAGCCCGCGCCGGCCGCGCAGGGCCAGGTGCCGTACCAGGCGCCGCTGCCGCAGCAGGCGCCCGTGGCCCCGGCCCCGGGCCAGCCCTTCCAGCCGCCCGCCTCGGTACCGGCTCCCGCCCCCGGCCAGCTCTTCCAGCCCCCGGCACCGCAGCAGCCCGTACCGTCGGCGTGGTCCTCGCCCGGCGCTCCCGGTCCTGCGGGTTCGCCTCAGGCGCCCGCGCCGGTACCGCCGGCGGAATACGAGAACGCCGTGCCTGCTCCCCCGCAGGCCGCCCATCCCTCGCCCTCGGCAGCACCCGCTCCCGGGGCCCCGGCCGCGCCTCAGCAGGGGAGCTACGGCTTCCCCCAGTCCGGCACCCCGGACCCGGCCTCCGCCCCGCAGGGCAGCTACGGCTTCCCCCAGTCCGGGCCGCCCGCTCCGGCGGCCCCGCCGGCCCAGGCACCGGGCTACGGATTCCCGCAGCCCGCCCCGGCCCCGGAGCAGCAGGCCCCCGGCCGGCCCGCCCCCGCGCCGGGCTACGGATTCCCCCAGCCGAACACCGCGCCCCAGGACCAGCAGCCGGCCCACCCCGCCGCCCCGCAAGTCCCCGGCTACGGGTTCCCGCAGCAGAACGCCCCGGAGCAGCAGGCCCCCGGCTACGGCTTCCCTCAGCCCGCCCCGGCCCAGGCCCCGGAGCAGCAGGCCCCCGGCCAACCCGCCCCGGTCGCCCCGCCCGTGTCGGATGCCGTGCCGCCGCACGCTCCGGCTCCCGCTCCTCAGCAGGGCTACGGATTCCCGCAGTCGGCGGCCGGCTCACCCGCGCCGCAGCCGGGCTACGACCTCGCGCAGCCGCAGGCTCCGCACCAGCCGGGCCCGCCGCCCGTGCAGCAGCAGCCCGCCGCGCCGACCGCCCCGGTCGACCCGCGGACCGGTACCGCCTGGCCGCAGCCCGTGCGGCACGATCAGCGGCAGCCGACCAACCCCGGCGCGGCCCCGCTCGGTTACACCGCGGCGGTGGAGCTGTCCTCCGACCGGCTGCTCAACAACAAGAGGCAGAAGGTCAAGAGCGGCCGGCCGACCGCCGCGTCGTCGCGTTTCAAGCTGGGCGGGAAGAAGGAAGAGGCCGAGCGGCAGCGGAAGCTGGAGCTGATCCGGACCCCGGTGCTCTCCTGCTACCGGATCGCCGTCATCAGTCTCAAGGGCGGTGTCGGCAAGACGACCACGACCACCGCGCTCGGCTCCACGCTCGCCACCGAGCGCCAGGACAAGATCCTCGCCATCGACGCCAACCCGGACGCCGGCACGCTCGGCCGCCGGGTACGCCGCGAGACCGGCGCCACCATTCGTGACCTCGTGCAGGCGATCCCGTACATCAACTCGTACATGGACATCCGGCGGTTCACCTCCCAGGCGCCCTCCGGGCTGGAGATCATCGCCAACGACGTCGACCCGGCCGTGTCCACGGCCTTCAACGACGAGGACTACCGGCGCGCGATCGACGTCCTGGGCAAGCAGTACCCGATCATCCTGACCGACTCCGGAACGGGTCTGCTGTACAGCGCCATGCGCGGGGTGCTCGATCTCGCCGACCAGCTCATCATCATCTCGACGCCGTCCGTGGACGGGGCGAGCAGCGCCAGCACGACGCTGGACTGGCTCTCGGCGCACGGGTACGCGGACCTCGTCTCGCGGTCGATCACGGTCATCTCCGGCGTGCGCGAGACCGGCAAGATGATCAAGGTGGACGACATCGTCAGCCACTTCGAGACGCGCTGCCGCGGTGTCGTGGTCGTGCCGTTCGACGAGCACCTGTCCGCCGGCGCCGAGGTCGACCTCGACATGATGCGGCCCAAGGTGCGCGAGGCGTACTTCAACCTCTCCGCGATGGTCGCCGAGGACATCGCGCGGCACCAGCAGTCGCACGGACTGTGGACGAACGACGGCAACCCGCCGCCGGTGGCCGCCCCGCCGATGCCGGGTCAGTACGTCCCCGGGCAGCAGGCTCCCGGACAGTACGTTCCCGGGCAGCAGGTTCCGGGTCGGTCCGCGCCTGGGCAGGCTCCGCAGCAGCCCCAACAGCCGTACGCCCAGCCGGGACAGCCCTACCCGCAGCAGCCCGGTCAGCCGTATCCGCAGGCGCCGGGGCAGGGATACCCGCAACCGCCGCAGCCCGGGCAGCAGTTCCAGCCCGGACAGGTCTACCCGCCCAACCCGGGGCAGAACCCGCCGCCTCAGGCACCCCCGCAGCAGTAGCGTCCGGCCGGCTCCTCCGAGGGGCCGGCCACGGCGAAGACCCGCACCGTCCATGGACGGTGCGGGTCTTCGCGTACGTAAGGGAGCGGGTCCGGGGAAGGACCGGTCAGGAACAGAAGGACGGCCGGGAGGAGGGGCTACTCCCCGTCGTACGCCTCGATCAGTTCCCGCGAGCGCTTCACGTCGTCGGTGATGGCCACCAGCAGCGCCTCGATGGAGTCGAACCTGGCCTGGCCGCGGACGAACGCGAGGAAGTCGACGGCGACGTGCAGGCCGTAGAGGTCGAGACCGACACGGTCGATGGCGTACGCCTCCACCGTGCGCTCGGTGCCGTCGAACTGCGGGTTCGTGCCCACGGAGATCGCGGCGGGCATCGCCTCGCCCTGCGCGTGCAGCCAGCCGGCGTAGACGCCGTCGGCGGGGATCGCGGTGTGCGGGAGGGTCTCGACGTTCGCCGTGGGGAAGCCGAGCTCGCGGCCGCGCTGGGCGCCTCGGACGACGACGCCCTCGACGCGGTGCGGCCGGCCGAGGATCTCGCGCGCGCCCTCGACATCGCCCTCGCCGACGAGGCGCCGCGTAAGGGTCGAGGAGAACGGCTCGCCGCCGCCCGCCTCACCGGACACGAAGAGGTCGACGACCTCGACCTCGAAGTCGTACGTCTCCCCCTGCTCGCGCAGGAAGCCGACGTTGCCCGCGGCCTTGTGACCGAAACGGAAGTTGGGGCCCTCGACGACCGCCTTAGCGTGCAGTTTGTCGACCAGCACCTTGACCACGAAGTCGGCGGGCGACAGCTTCGAGAACTCGGTGGTGAACGGCAGGATGAGCAGGGCGTCGACGCCCAGTTCGGCCATCAGTTCGGCGCGGCGGTGATGCGGGGCGAGCAGGGGCGGGTGGCTGCCGGGGCGGACGACCTCGCTGGGGTGCGGGTCGAAGGTGACCACGACGGAGGGGACGCCCAGAGCACGTGCGCGGTCCACGGCATGCCGGATGATCAGCTGGTGTCCGCGGTGCACCCCGTCGTAGGAACCGATGGTGACGACGCTGCGCCCCCAGTCCTCGGGGATGTCCTCCAAGCCACGCCAGCGCTGCACTGTGACCGCTCCTTGTCGAACCCGTGTCCATGATTGCCTTATTCGCAGCTCTAAGGGTGCCATGCCGTGCGCTCTCGGCTTGCATCGGCATCAGGCTGTGACCGATCGCTCAGCGCCGCGGGGTGCGGTGCCGAGTCCGACGAGGTGCGGCCGCCGGGCCCGGTGGGGGGTTTCGGCCCGGCGCGCGGCGATGGGCCCGGTGCGGTGCGGAGTCCGGTGCGTGGGCGTGGTTCAGGCGGGCGCCCTTGCCCCGGCCAGGTTCTCGATCAGGTGGCGGGTCCCGGGGCCGACCACGCCGTACCACTCCTCGGGAGCGCCGGTCACCCAGCGGGCCACCAGGGCGGCGAAGCCCGGAACGCGCCGGGCCAGGTCGGCCAGGCCCCGGTCGAAGACGGTGGCCCCGGCCGGGGTGCGGACGAGGAGGAGGCCGACGCGGTGCACCAGCTCACGGGTGGGTTCCTCGCCCCCGCGGTCGAGGCCGTCGGCGGCGGTCCTCAGCACGGTGCCGAGAACGGCCGGATCTCGCTCGTGCGCCAGCAGCAGATCGAGCAGTTCGCGCCGCAGCGGGGCCGACGCCTGGTCTCCCGGCGACGCGAGGACCTGGGCGAGCGCGCTCCGCACCGGCGGGCCGCACGTCTCCAGCAGTCCGCTGACCAGGGGGAACAGTGCCCCTTGGGGAGCACTTCCGTGGTGGATGCGCCGGTCCACGTCCGCGGCCACGTAGGCCGCGGCCGCGGGGCACAGCTCCACGGTCTCGCGCACCAGGGCGGCGACCGGGCGGGCCAGCGCGGGGGTGGTGACGTCGGCGAGGGCGCGCAGCAGCTCGCCCGTGTCGGGGCCGAGCCGCCGCAGCCGTTCGCGGAACGCGGCGAGCACGGGTTCCGGGTCGGTGGCGAGCGCCGCGGCCGGCGCGCTCGGCGGCAGCCGTGGGTCACCGGCCGCGAAGCGTTCCAGAGCCTGCGGAAGGCAACGGGCACGCGCGAGCGGATCCTGTACGAGGATGCCGAGCGCCCCGCCGTGCAGGGTGCGGTCGGCGGGACGGGCGAGCAGGGTGAGTGCGGCGTGGCGCAGCAGCTCGCGGTCGGCCGGTGTGGCCGCGAACGGTGCCGCGCGCAGCCCGAGGGTGAGGGCCGCCGCACGCCGCTCGGGCCGTTCGTCGCGCGCCCACCGGTCGACCGCCCGGCACACGGCCGACGGCTCCTCCTCGGCCAGCACGGCCAGCAGTTCGTCGCCCCGTGGATGGGCGCCGGCCATGAGTGCCTCGGTCAGGTCGTCCGGGGCGCGCCGCCGGTGCGCGTACAGCAGTGCCTGCGCGGCCGTCGCCACGGTCGCGTTCGGTGTCGCGGGCAGGGGCCGCTCGTCGTCGAACCAGCGGGTGAGGTGGCGGTGCACGGCGACGGGGTCGGCGGCGAGGAGCCGGGAGACGGTGTCGAGATGGCGCGGGGCGGCGGGGGCCTCGCCCGGGTGCGGGGGCTCGGTGGCCGGGGCCCGGCGGGGGTCGGCGGCCACCAGGCGCCTGAGCAGGTCGAAGCGTTCCGTGTCCGGGACGGGCAGCGCCACCCAGAAGGCCGGGCCGAACGCGGCCGGTACGGCGCTGCCCTGCCGCCGCCACGCCACGATCCGCTCGGCGAGGAGCCGCAGCGCGCCGAGGTACGGGGTCGCGTCGGGCACGCGGAGCAGGACGGTCGCGCAGAGGCGGGTCGCCCACCAGAGGGGGTCGCCGTGCCGGGCGGTGAGCCGGTCCGGCGCTTCGGGCAGCAGGTCGTCGACCGCGTGGACGAGGTCCTCGAGGTGGCGTGTCAGTTCGGCGGTGGCCTGTTGACGGGCCAGCAGGAGCAGGGTCTCGACGACGGGGCCGATCCGGTGGCCGGGGACGGGAAGGGTGCTTGTTCCGTCGGCGGGGGTCCTGGGGTCACGGGCCCCGGCGTCGGGAGAGGCGGACCGGGCACGGCGGGCGTGCCGGCGGCCGGACACCGTGGTCTCCGTACGGCCGGGGTCGATGCCGGTGTCCGTGCCGGTTCCGGTGTCGCGCCTGCGGTGGACCAGGCTGTCCAGCGCGGCGTCCAGGTCGAGGTGGGTGCCCTGGATCCAGTCGGCGAGCTCCTCGTCGGCGAAGCGGTAGCCGTCGCCGGCGGGGACGAGGAGTCCTTCGGTGAGGACGGCGGACGCCCAGCCGGTGATGCCCGCGAGAGGTCCCCGGGCGGGGCCCCAGGGGAAGACGCTCTCGAAGGAGGCCCGGTCCAGTTGCCCCTGTCCGGGGCCCAGACAGCGCCGGGCGGCCTCGTGCACCTGGCCGGAGACACGGGCTGCGAGCCGGCGGACGGCGGCGCCGCGCAGTCCGTTCGCCGCGGCGAGCCGGACCGCGACGCGCAGGCACATCAGGTCGAGGTGAGCGGCGAACACGTCGTCGCGGTCGAGCTGTCGGGCCGGCAGGTCCACGGGCGCGGCCCGCACCTCGGAGAGCAGGCGCAGCACCAGCGGACGACGGGCGTCGGCCGGCACGAGGACACCTTCCGGAATCCCGGCACGCGCCCGCGCCAGCCGCCCTTCCTCCTCGGTCAGATCACCGAGCAGCACACACGCGGGCGGAGTCCCGCCGGCGTCCGGCGACGCGGGTCCGTCCGGGGCCGGCGTCCGTGGGCCGTCCGGGTCCGGTGCCGGGC
The DNA here is from genome assembly GCF_036139655.1 of Streptomyces sp. NBC_00328. Classification (NCBI taxonomy): domain Bacteria; kingdom Bacillati; phylum Actinomycetota; class Actinomycetes; order Kitasatosporales; family Streptomycetaceae; genus Streptomyces; species Streptomyces sp. NBC_00328. The sequence goes on along the minus strand of NZ_CP108013.1, from coordinate 6,987,871 downwards.
GGTGCAGCAGGGCCGCGGGAAATTCCGCCCCGGCCCGTTCCCAGTACTCCGCGCGGCAGGCGACCACGAGTCGGGTGCCGGTCCGGGTCAGCCAGTCCGCCGTCGCCTCGGTCCAGGCGGGGAGGCGGTGGGCGAGTTCGGGGGGCATCTCCTCGGGGCCGTCGAGGAGGAACAGCAGCGGCCGGCCCGCGGCGTGTGCGGGCCCGGCCAGGCGGTCCGGGGCGATGTCGCCGAGTTCGCCGCCGTATCCCTCGGGAGGCAGCACGCTCGTGTCGGCCGGGGCCCGCCGCGCGGCCGCCGTCCCGGTCCCTCCGGGGTTCCGCCGCGACGCGGCCACGATCCGTCCGGCGCGCTCCAGGGCACGCGTCGCCGCGTCGGCCACCGAAGTGTCGTCGGCGCGCAGATCGGCGCCGCGCAGCCAGAGGGTGGGAGCCGGTTCGGGACCCCGGAGGCGGCGGGCGGCGAGGGCGGCCAGTTCCGTCGTACGACCGCTGCCGGGCGGGCCGACGAGCCCGAGGACGACGGCCGGGCCGCTCTCGAAGGCCGCGAACTCCCTGCCGACGTCGGCCCGTTCGACGATTCCGGGCTGCGCGCCCACGGCTCCGGACGGGACCGGCGGGCGGGGCCCGTCCGAGCCCACCGAGGTCGCGGTGAGCTCCAGCGCGCCCGCGAGGTTCAGATCGGCGCCGTACGCGGGCACGGTGGCCGCGTTACGGGCCAGCAGTTCGGCGAGCGGCCCCGCGCCGCGCCGCAGGGGAACGGCGAGTCCGGGCGCCCGATGGCCCGCCGGGGTCTGCCCGGGCGCGGTGCCGTCCGGGGTGCGGGCGCGCAGGGCGGTGCCGACGACGGCCACCACGGCGCCGGTGCGGGCGTCGAGGACCGGCCCCCCGGTCGCCCCGCCGCCCGGCCTGAGCGCGTCCGCGCCCGCCGTGCCGATCGCCAACTCCAGTGCGCCGTGCAGGAGATGGGCGTCGCCGAGGGCCGGGTACGCCACAGGGGCGGAGCCCAGCACGCGCGCCTCGCGCCAGCCGCCCGCGGCGATCCTGACGTACGTGCCGGTCGCGACGCGGTCCCGCACGGTGACGGGGAGCGGGCCGAGGCCGAGACCTTCGGTGCGTACGAGGGCCAGACCGAGGCCGGGCAGCGGTGTGACGGCCTCGGCGCCCAGCACGCAGGTGCGGTCGCCGGGGGCGTGCAGGACGAGCCGGGCCAGTCCGTCGACGGCCTCGTGGCTGGTGATCACGGTGCCGTGGTGGTCGGCCGCGAATCCCGTGCCGCGTGGGCGGCCGGCCAGGTCGCAGACGCGTACGAGGGCGTCGTCCCCCGTCTGTCCGGCATCGTCCGCCGCCTCATCGTTCCCGGTCCGCGGGCCTCGCCCCGCCATACTCGAACCTCCCCGCCGCGCTCCTGCTCCGACGGTAGGGGCGAGGTGATCAGCGGGACAGATCGCGTGGCGAACGCGCCCCCCTCTACTCCCCCGGTTCACTCCGAGCGCCCGCCCGATGGGGTGAATACGGCAGATCGGATGGATACACCCTTGGTGGGGGAACCGAGGGGGGACCGTGGAGCGGCGGGCACGAAACCCCGTGGCCGCCGCTCCACGGGCAGAAGTGTCCGCCCGGCCGCGCGCCCGGCAGGGGCGCACGGTCCTCAGGCGAAGACGGCCAGGCTCTTGGCCTTGCCCTTCTGTTCCTCGACCAGCGCGAGAAACCGGCCCTCGGGGTCGAAGACCGCCACGGTGCCCTTGCCCGCGTACTCGTCGGGCATCTCGAGCCGGACGCCGTTGAGCAGCAGCCGGGCCCGCTTGGAGTCCACGTCCCAGCGCGGGAACGCGGCCGCGGCCGCGTCCGCGAGCGGCATCACCGTCAGCTCCTCCTGGAGCTGGTCGAGGGTGCGCGCGGAGTCCAGCTTGTACGGGCCGACGCGGGTGCGGCGCAGGGCGGTGAGGTGACCGCCGACGCCCAGGTCCGCGCCGAGGTCGCGGGCGATCGCCCGGATGTACGTCCCGGACGAGCAGACGACGGAGACGACCAGGTCGAGCACCGGGGTGCCGTTCTCGGCGACCGCGTCACGGATGTCGTACACCGCGAAGGACGAGATGGTCACCGGGCGGGCCGGGATCTCGAACTCCTCGCCCTCGCGTGCCCTCTTGTACGAGCGCACGCCGTCGATCTTGATGGCGCTGACCTTGGACGGCACCTGCATGATGGCGCCGGTCAGCTTGGCCACCCCGGCGTCGATCGCGTCGCGCTTCACACCGGAGGCGTCCGTCGAGGAGGTGAGCTCGCCCTCGGCGTCGTCGGTCAGCGTGTTCTGGCCGAGCCGGATCGTGCCGAGGTACTCCTTCTCGGTGAGCGCGAGGTGCCCGAGGAGCTTGGTGGCCTTCTCGACACCGAGGACGAGAACGCCCGTCGCCATGGGGTCGAGGGTGCCCGCGTGGCCGACCCGGCGGGTTCTGGCGATGCCGCGCATCTTGGCGACCACGTCGTGCGAGGTGAAGCCCGACGGCTTGTCGACGATGACAAGCCCGTCGGGCGTTTTGGTCTTCTGCGTCATCGAGCCGAGTCGTCCTCGTCCTCGTCGTCCTCGTCGTCCTCGTCGTCCTCGCCCGGCTTCTTGTACGGGTCCGCGTCACCCGCGAAGGACGCGCCGGCCGAGACCTCGCGCACCTTCTCGTCCGAGGCCCGTGCCTTGTCGAGCAGGTCCTCGATGGTCTTGGCGGTGTCCGGCAGGGCGTCCGCGACGAACGTCAGCGTCGGCGTGAACTTCACGCCCGCCGCCGCGCCGACGGCCGAGCGGAGCACGCCCTTGGCGCTCTCCAGGCCCGCGGCCGCCTCGGCACGCTGCTCGTCGTCCCCGTACACCGTGTAGAAGACGGTGGCCTCCCGGAGGTCCCCGGTGACCCGGGTGTCCGTGATGGTGACGTGAGTGCCGAGCCGCGGGTCCTTGATCCCGCGCTGCAGCTTCTTGGCCACCACCTCTCGGATGAGGTCCGCCAGCCTCTTCGCCCGCGCGTTGTCGGCCACTGGTCCGTCTCCTTCTTCGCCTTGCGTGTTGCGTCGGTCTTCGTCAGTCTTCGTCGGTGTGGAGTCTGCGTCGTACCGACAGCAGTTCCACCTCCGGTCGCGCCGCGACCAGTCGTTCGCACCGGTCCAGTACGTCCGTCAGGTGCTTGGTGTCCCCGGAGACCACCGCCAGGCCGATCTCGGCCCTGCGGTGAAGGTCCTGGTTGCCCGTCTCGGCGGCACTCACCGCGTACTTCCGCTGGAGTTCGGCGACGATCGGCCGGACGAGAGAGCGTTTCTCCTTGAGCGAGTGGACGTCGCCGAGGAGCAGATCGAAGGACAGCGTCCCCACATACATGTGTAACCGGATGTCCCGCCGGTACGGGGTAGACGGCCTGCCAATGCACTTGGCAGGGACATCAGAACCGTACAACGAACCGTCGGCTCGCTCGACGGGGTTTCCGGGCCCGGACCGTACACCGGACGGGTGACCCTGCACGGTGACCGGCCGGGGCCGGTCACGCGATTCCCCGCGCCCCGGGAAGGGACGCGGGGAATCGCGTGATCTCGCAAAAGCCAGGCTGGCCGGCGGTGACTGCTCACCGCCGGCCAGCCTGGAAACCGCTTTACGAGCGCGGCTTCTCGCGCATCTCGTACGTCGCGATGACGTCGTCGACCTTGATGTCGTTGAAGTTGCCGAGGTTGATACCGCCCTCGAACCCTTCGCGGATCTCGGTGACGTCGTCCTTGAAGCGACGCAGCCCGGAGATGTTGAGGCTCTCCGCGATGACCTTGCCGTCGCGGATGAGGCGCGCCTTGGTGTTGCGCTTGACCTCGCCCGAGCGGACCAGGACACCGGCGATGTTGCCCAGCTTGGACGACTTGAAGACCTCGCGGATCTCCGCCGTGCCGAGCTCGACCTCCTCGTACTCCGGCTTCAGCATGCCCTTCAGGGCCGCCTCGATCTCCTCGATGGCCTGGTAGATCACCGAGTAGTACCGGACGTCGACGCCCTCGCGCTCCGCCATCTGCGCCGCGCGGCCCGCAGCGCGGACGTTGAAGCCGATGACGATGGCGTCGGAGCCGGTCGCCAGGTTGATGTCGGACTCGGTGACCGCACCCACACCGCGGTGCAGGACACGGATGTCGACCTCTTCGCCGACGTCGAGCTGGAGCAGCGAGGACTCGAGAGCCTCCACCGAACCGGACGCGTCGCCCTTGATGATGAGGTTGAGTTCCTGCACCAGACCGGCCTTGAGGGCCTCGTCCAGGTTCTCCAGGGAGAACCGGACACCCCGGCGGGCGAAGTTGGCGTTGCGCTCACGCGCCGCGCGCTTCTCGGCGATCTGACGCGCCGTGCGGTCCTCGTCGACGACGAGGAAGTTGTCGCCGGCGCCCGGGACGTTGGTGAGACCCAGGACCAGGACGGGGGTCGACGGACCCGCTTCCTCGACGTTGTTGCCGTTGTCGTCGAGCATCGCCCGGACACGGCCGTACGCGTCGCCGACCACCATGGTGTCGCCGATGCGCAGCGTGCCGCGCTGGACCAGGACCGTCGAAACGGCACCGCGGCCGCGGTCGAGGTGGGACTCGATCGCAATACCCTGCGCGTCCTGCTCCGGGTTGGCCCGCAGGTCGAGCGAGGCGTCCGCGGTCAGGACCACGGCCTCCAGGAGAGCCTCGATGTTGAGGCCCTGCTTGGCGGAGATGTCGACGAACATGGTGTCGCCGCCGTACTCCTCGGCCACCAGACCGAACTCGGTGAGCTGACCGCGCACCTTGGTCGGGTCGGCACCCTCGACGTCGATCTTGTTGACCGCGACCACGATCGGCACGTCGGCCGCCTTGGCGTGGTTCAGCGCCTCGATCGTCTGAGGCATCACACCGTCGTTGGCCGCCACCACGAGGATCGCGATGTCGGTCGACTTGGCACCACGGGCACGCATGGCGGTGAACGCCTCGTGACCCGGGGTGTCGATGAAGGTGATCTTGCGCTCTTCACCGTTGACCTCGGTGGCCACCTGGTACGCACCGATGTGCTGCGTGATACCGCCGGCCTCGCCCGCGACGACGTTCGTCTTGCGGATGGTGTCGAGAAGGCGGGTCTTACCGTGGTCGACGTGACCCATGACGGTCACGACCGGCGGACGGACCACGAGGTCGTCCTCGTCGCCCTCGTCCTCGCCGAACTCGATGTCGAAGGACTCGAGCAGCTCGCGGTCCTCCTCCTCGGGGCTGACGATCTCGAGGATGTAGTTCATCTCATCCGCGAGGAGCTTCAGCGTCTCGTCGGAGACGGACTGCGTGGCAGTGACCATCTCGCCGAGGTTCATCATCACGGCGACGAGCGAGGCCGGGTTGGCGCCGATCTTCTCCGCGAAGTCGGTGAGGGAGGCACCGCGCGACAGGCGGACGGACTGTCCGTTGCCGCGAGGCAGCATCACGCCGCCGACGGACGGGGCCTGCATGGCCTCGTACTCCTGGCGCCTCTGCCGCTTCGACTTGCGACCACGACGCGCCGGACCGCCGGGACGGCCGAACGCACCCTGCGTGCCACCACGGGCACCGGGACCACCCGGACGACCGCCGAAGCCGGGACGACCGCCGCCACCGCCACCGGGACCACCGGGACGACCGGCGAAGCCGCCGCCACCGCCACCGGGACCACCGGGACGACCGGCGAAGCCGCCGCCACCGCCACCGGGACCGGCCGGACGACCGGCGAAGCCGCCGCCCGGACGACCGCCGCCGCCACCGGGACCACCGGGACGACCGCCACCGGCACCGGGACCACGGCCACCGGGGCCGCCGCCGGGACGCGGGCTGCCCGCGGCAGGACGCTGAGGCATCATGCCGGGGTTCGGGCGGTTACCGCCCGGACCGCCGCCGGGACGCGGAGCCTGCGGACGGGGCATGCCGCCCGGAGTGGGACGGGCACCGCCCGGACCGCCCTGCGGACGCGGAGCGCCGCCGGGACCGCCCTGGGGACGGGGAGCACGGTCCTGGCCGCCCGCGCCCTGCGGACGCGGACCACCGGGGGCACCGGCGCCGCCGTGTCCGCCGGGGCCGGGACGCGCACCACCCGGACGGGGCGTCTGCGGACGCGCCATGCCGGTGGAGCCACCAGAGGTGAACGGGTTGTTGCCCGGACGGGGACCGGCCGGACGGGCACCCGGACGCGGAGCCTGGCCGCCGGGACGCGGGGCGCCCTGACGGTCGCCGCGCTCGGGACGGTCGCCACGCTCGGGACGGTCGCCACGACCCTGACCACCCTGACCGGGACCACCGGCCGGACGGGCACCGGGACGCGGAGCCTGGCCGGCGGGACGCGGGGCGCCCGGACGGGGAGCACCCGCGGCGGGAGCCGAGGGGGTCGACGGCGCGACCGGCGCCGACGGGGGTGCCGTGAACTCGGCCGCGACCGGGGCCGGAGCCGCCGGAGCGGGCTTCGGGGCCGGCTTGGGACCGGGAGTCGGGCGCGGGCCCGCTGCGGCCGGGGTGACCGGAGCAGCCGCGGGCGTCTCGGCCGCGGCCGGCTTCGGGGCCGGCGGGCGCGGGGCGGCCGGACGGGCAGCCTGCGCCGGAGAGGGGGCTCCCGGCTTGGCCGGGGAAGCCTTGCGCGGGGCGGGCTTGCCGCCACCGTTGCCCTGCTGGAGGGCATCTGTCAGTTTACGTACGACGGGCGCCTCGATCGTCGAGGACGCCGAACGGACGAATTCACCGAGTTCTTGGAGCTTGGCCATGACGACCTTGCTCTCTACGCCGAACTCCTTGGCGAGTTCGTATACCCGGACCTTAGCCACTTCGCTCCTTTTAGGTCCGGGTCTGCGTCCGGACCGTCGCTACTTCATGGGCGTACTCATCGCGTGCTCATCGAGTGCTCATCGCAATCTCGACCTACTTCCAACTCGCGGAATACCAGGGCCGCACGGGGGTTCCGTACGACGCTTCTTACGGTGTTGCCTGCTCGACGTAGAGGCGCAACGCCGTTGTGTCGAGCGGTCCCGGAGCGCGCAGCGCCCGTGGGATCGCCCGGCGGCGGACCGCCAGATCGAGACAGACCAGAACGGGATGCACGTACGCACCCCGGCCGGGCAGCGTACCGCGAGGATCGGGGGCACATTCGCCCTCGACCGCCACGATGCGCAGCAAGTCTCTCTTGGCCGCTCGCTCCCGGCACGCCACACAGGTGCGTTCAGGGCATGCGCGGGCTCGCGTCCGGCCAGACACTCTTAAGTCTACCTCCCCGTACCGACCTCACCCCTTTGGGGCAAGAATCGAACGGTTGTTGTCGTGATGTAAGCGATGCGCGGGCCGGATCTATTCCCGGACTATTCCCCGCGCCGCTCGTCGCGCCGCTCGTCGCGCCGCTCGTCGCGCTGCTCGCCCGGCTGCTCGGTGTCCGGACGGATGTCGATCCGCCAGCCCGTGAGGCGTGCGGCGAGGCGGGCGTTCTGGCCCTCCTTGCCGATCGCCAGCGACAGCTGGTAGTCGGGGACCGTCACGCGCGCGGAGCGGGCGGCGAGGTCGACGACCTCGACCTTGGAGACACGGGCCGGGGAGAGCGCGTTGGCCACCATGTCCGCCGGGTCGTCCGACCAGTCGACGATGTCGATCTTCTCGCCGTTCAGCTCGGCCATCACGTTGCGCACCCGGCCGCCCATGGGGCCGATGCAGGCGCCCTTGGCGTTCAGACCGCTGCGGTTGGACCGGACGGCGATCTTCGTGCGGTGGCCGGCCTCACGGGCGATGGCGGCGATCTCGACCGAACCGTCGGCGATCTCCGGCACCTCCAGCGCGAAGAGCTTCTTCACGAGGTTGGGGTGCGTACGGGACAGGGTCACGGACGGACCGCGGACGCCCTTGGCCACCCGTACGACGTACGAGCGAAGCCGCAGGCCGTGCTCGTACTTCTCGCCGGGGACCTGCTCCTGCACCGGCAGGATGGCCTCCAGCTTGCCGATGTCGACGAGCACGTTCTTCGGGTCGCGGCCCTGCTGGACCACACCGGTGACGATGTCGCCCTCGCGGCCCGCGTACTCGCCGAGGGTCGCGTCGTCCTCGGCGTCCCGCAGGCGCTGCAGGATGACCTGCTTGGCGGTGGTGGCGGCGATCCGGCCGAACCCCGAGGGGGTGTCGTCGAACTCGCGGGCCTCCTGCCCCTCCTCCAGGTCCTCGGGGTCCTCCTTCGCCCACACGGTCACATGGCCGGTCTCCCGGTCGAGTTTCACGCGCGCGCGCCGGCGGCTTCCCTCGGTGCGGTGGTAGGCGATGAGGAGGGCCGACTCGATCGCCTCGACCAGCAGGTCGAAGGAGATCTCCTTCTCCCGCACCAGACCCCGCAGGGCACTCATGTCGATGTCCACGGCTACGCCTCCTCTTCCTTCTTGTCCTTGCGGCTGAACTCGACCTGGACGCGGGCCTTGACGATGTCCCCGAAGGCGAGCCGCCTGGCGGTGGGCTTGCGCCCCTTCACGCCCGGCACCTCGACATCGAGACCGTCGTCCTCGACCCGCAGGATCCTGGCGAGCAGTTCGCCGTCCTCCGCCAGCTGGAACTTCACCAGGCGGTCGGTGGCGCGTACGTAGTGACGGTGCTCCTTGAGCTCGCGCTCGGCACCGGGGGTTCCGACCTCGAGGGTGTATTCACCCGAACCCATCGCGTCGGTCTCGTCGAGCTTCGCCGAGAGCACGCGGCTCACATCGGCGATCGCGTCCAGGTCGGCACCTTCGTCCGAGTCGACGACGACGCGCAGTACACGCTTGCGCCCTACTGACTCCACTTCGATCTCTTCGAGATCGAGGCCCTGGGAGCTCACGAGCGGATCCAGGAGTTCTCGAAGCCTCTCGCTCTGGGTCGTGCTCATCCGGGTGACTCCTCGGCCGCGTGTGCTGTTGTGGGTTGGTCGCGTGTCAGCTCAAAGGGTATCCGGTCGCGGAGGGTGTTGCCGTCCACCGTGCGGGTGCGCCCGCGGCGACGGGTGCCGCCGGACCTCCCCGAAATCGCGCCGGAGACAGTTGGAGGAGAGCCGCTGGGCCGTGATCGGCCGATGCGCGGGTACCGTGATCACGGGCAGCTCGCCCATACATTCGTACGAGCCCTCCGAGGACGTCTGCCGTGTCGTTCCCCCTGCCGTCGCGCACCCCGTCGGGTCCGCGCCGAAGGACCCTGCTCGCGGCCGCCGCGGGTGCCTTCGCGCTCGCGGGCTGTTCCGCCGCTCCCGAGTCGTCCAGCGACACGACGGGCGGCAGCCCCTCGCTCGCGGACCGGGCACGCGCGCGTGCGGCCCGGGACAGCATGGCGCTCTCCGACCGGTACACCGCGGTGATCGCCGCCCATCCCCAGCTGGCGGAGCGGCTCGGCCCGCTGCGGGGGGAGGTCGTCCGGCACGCGCAGGCGTTCGGGGGCGGCAGTGCGGGAGCCTCGGGGTCCGCGTCGGCTGCTCCGTCGGGGTCGGCGTCGGATGCTCCGTCAGGGGCGGCGTCCGATGCTCCGTCAGGGTCGGCATCGGCGTCGGCGTCCTCGACGGCTTCGAGTTCGGCTTCGAGTTCGGCTTCGAGTTCGGCTTCGGCCGGTGCCTCGCCCGGTGTGGCGGCCCGGCCCAAGGACGCGCTCGCCGAACTCGCCTCGGCCGAACTCGCGCTCGCGGACGAGCGGACACGGGCCCTGGTGGACGTCCCCGGCGAACTCGCCCGGCTGCTCGCCTCCGTGGCGGCGGCCGGAGCGGCCCACGCGTTCCTGCTGACGAAGGCGGCGAAGTGAGCAAGCGGACCAGGACCGAGGAAGCGGAGCTCAAGGCCCTCCAGGCCGCGCTGGGCGCCGAGCACGCGGCCGTCTACGGCTACGGCGTCGTGGGCGCCCGGATCGGCGCGGCCCGTCAGACGGACGCCCGGTCGGCCTACGACGCCCACCGGGCGCGGAGGGACGAACTGACGCGGGAGGTCAAGGACATGGGCGCGGCACCCGAGGCCGCGTCGGCCGCGTACGTGCTGCCGTTCCCGGTGACGGACACCGCCGCGGCCATACGGTTCGCGGCCGAGCTGGAGGAACGCGTCGCCGACGTGTACTCCGACCTCGTGCGCGCCGCCACGGGCGACCGGCGGCGCATGGCGGCCGGGGCGCTGCGCGAGGCCGCGGTCCGCGCGGTGCGCTGGAGCGGCGAGAGCGTAGCCTTCCCTGGGCTCGCCGAGCGGGCGGGCACCCCATCGGCCACGGCACCCTCGCCGGCCTGACGCGACCTGGAAGGAAACCTCTCGCGCATGGACTCGCGCATGGCCTTCGAACCGCCGCGGCGCCTTCTCCGGGCGCTCGGCGAGACCCGCCGGAGCGGGCCGGAGGGCCCCGACGAGGCCGACGAGTGGCTGGAGCGGCTGCCCGAACTGGCCCGAGGGGCCGTCGCTCTGCGCGAGTTGACCGTGGAACGAGTGCAGGCGCCGGGTGGGCGCAGCAGTCTGGTCGTCCTGGTGCGCCGGGCCGACGGCACGCCCGCCGTGCTGAAGCTGGCGCCCGGGCGGGCGCGTCCGGAGGCCGAGCGGGTCGCACTCGCCCACTGGGACGGCCGCGGCGCGGTCCGTCTTCTCGACGGCGGTGACACCGGGGAGACCTCCGGCACCGATGGCGTCCTGCTGCTCGAGCGGCTGCATCCGGACGTCTCCGTGCGGTCGCTGCCCGAGGCGAAGGCCCTGCTGGAGGCGGCGGGAACGCTGCGGCGGCTGTGGGTCGAGCCGCCCGCCGACCCCGTCTTCGAGACCGTGGCGGAGCGGACCGGGCGGCAGGCCGAGGCCATGCGGGCCGCGGCGGCGGGCGAGGCCGGAGCCGGGATCGGGGCCCTGGTCGACGCGGCGCTCGCGGCCCGCGAGGAACTGCTCGTCCAGCCGCCCGAGGCACTGCTGCTGCACGGCACGTTCCGGCAGAGCAAGGTGCTCGCCGGTGAGCGCGTGCCCTGGCTGGCGGTGGGACCGGACCCGGTGGTCGGCGAGTGCGCGTTCGACCTGGCCCGGCTGGTCCGCGACCGGGTGGAGGACCTCATCGCGTCGCCTTCGGGACCGTCGATCACCCGGCGGCGGATCAAGCGGCTCGCCGAGTCCCTGGAAGTGGACCAGGCGCGGCTGCGCGGCTGGACCCTGTTCCGTGCCGTCGAGTCGGGTGTCCGGGCGGGCCGGGTCGGCCGCCCCCAGGACGCCGAACTGCTGCTGGAGTTCGCCGGCTGGCTCTGAGCACCGGCCGGGTGCACGGAGGCGGTGCCGACCATCGGCAGCGCGCGTCCGCCCCCGTGCACGCCGCACCCGAGTCTGACCATGGGCTCAGCGCACACCGGTCCCACGGGACCGGAGGAGGCAAGGCGTCGCCCCGCCCCGGGACGACCGGAGCAGGGCCGCGATGCCCGGAGGAAGCCGGGCCGGTGCCGTGGGCGATGCCCGAGAAGGCCGGACCGGACCGTGGGCACCCGCGAGCGGGCAGGCGCACCCCCTGGAAACGACCGAGCGGCGCCCCGCGCCTCCGAAGAGGTGCCGGGCGCCGCCCAGGTATCGGCACTACGCCGTCAGGCGGGCGATCGCCTCTTCGACGGTCAGTTCCTCGCGCTCGCCGGTGCGACGGTCCTTCAGCTCGACGACGCCCTCGGCCGAGCGGCGGCCGGCGACCAGGATCGTCGGTACGCCGATGAGCTCCGCGTCGGTGAACTTCACGCCCGGGGAGACGCCGGCACGGTCGTCGACCAGGACGCGGACGCCCGCGGCACCGAGCTTCTCGGACACGTCGAGCGCCAGCTCGGTCTGGAGGGCCTTGCCCGCGGCGACCACGTGCACGTCGGCGGGAGCGATCTCCTTGGGCCAGCACAGGCCCTGGTCGTCCGCCGACTGCTCGGCCAGCGCGGCGACCGCGCGGGAGACGCCGATGCCGTACGAGCCCATGGTCACGCGGACCGGCTTGCCCTGCTGCCCGAGAACGTCGAGGCCGAACGTGTCGGCGTACTTGCGGCCGAGCTGGAAGATGTGGCCGATCTCGATGGCGCGGTCCATCTTGAGGCCGGTGCCGCACGCCGGGCAGGGGTCGCCCTCCTGCACCACGACGACGTCGAGGTAGTCGTCGACCTCGAAGTCGCGGCCGGCCACGACGTTCTTCGCGTGCGTGTTGATCTTGTTGGCGCCGGTGATCCAGGCCGTGCCGGGCGCGACGCGCGGGTCGGCGATGTAGCGGACCTTCTCCAGGCCCTGCGGGCCCACGTAGCCGCGTACGAGGTCTTCGCGGCCCTCGAAGTCCTCGGCCGTGACGAGTTCGACGACGGCCGGGGCGAGGTGCTCGCCGAGCTTGCCGAGGTCGACCTCGCGGTCGCCGGGGACGCCCACGGCCACGATCTCGCCGTCGACCTTGACCAGCAGGTTCTTCAGGGTCGCGGAGGCGGGCACGCCGAGGTGCTCGGCGAGCGTCTCGATCGTCGGGGTGTCGGGGGTGTCCAGTTCCTCGACCGCGCCGTGCTCCTCGGAGACGGGCGTGAGCTTGAAGGTCACGGCCTCCGTGTTGGCGGCGTAGTCGCAGGCCGGGCAGTCCACGAAGGTGTCCTCACCGGCGGCGGCGGGCGCGAGGAACTCCTCGGAGGCCGAGCCGCCCATGGCACCGGAGACGGCGGACACGATGCGGTAGTCGAGGCCGATGCGCGCGAAGATCTTCTGGTAGGCCTCGCGGTGCAGCCCGTAGGACTCGGCGAGGCCCTCGTCCGTGATGTCGAAGGAGTACGAGTCCTTCATCTGGAACTCGCGGCCGCGCAGCACGCCGGAACGCGGACGGGCCTCGTCGCGGTACTTCGTCTGGATCTGGTACAGCATGACCGGCAGGTCCTTGTACGAGGCCACCTGGTCCTTCACCACCAGGGTGAAGATCTCCTCATGCGTCGGGCCGAGCAGGTACTCCGCGCCCTTGCGGTCCTTGAGACGGAAGAGCAGGTCGCCGTACTCCTCCCAGCGGGCCGAGGCCTCGTAGGGCTCCTTGGGCAGCAGGGCCGGCAGGAGGACCTCCTGGGCGCCGATCGCGTCCATCTCCTCGCGGACCACGCGGGAGATGTTGTCGAGGACCTTCTTGCCGAGCGGCAGCCAGGTCCAGATGCCCGCGGCGTTGCGGCGTACGTAGCCGGCGCGGACGAGCAGCTTGTGGCTGAGCGTCTCGGCGTCGGCCGGGTCGTCACGCAATGTCTTGACCATCAAACGGGACATGCGCTGGACCTGGGCCATGATTCTCGACTCCTGCTGCGTAAGGGTGATGTCTGGAGGTTAGCCGGGCAGCGGCCGTCCCCGGAAATCCATTAGGCGTGGCGCAGCGGAAGCGGGGCGCCCATCACGGCGTACGGCCTGGGCGCGCTGGGGAAGAGGACCCGCTGTGCGAGGTCCTCGTAGCCGAGGGAGCGGTACAGGCCGCGGGCCGGGCTGTCGAAGTCGATCGCGGAGAGGATCGAGCGGGGTTCGGCCGCGGTGTCCGTGATGGCGGTGATCAGGGTGCGGCCGACGCCCCGGTTCTGGAAGCGGGGGTGGACGTGCAGTTCGGTGATCACGAAGGAGTCGTCCAGCCAGCCGTCGTGGCCCTGGTCGCGCAGATACGGTTCGACGACGGTGGACCACCAGTGCGCGCGGTCGTTGGGCATGCCGTAGACGAATCCCACGAGCCGTCCGTCGGCGGTGGTGGCGCCGAGCGCGCGGGCTCCCGGGTAGGTGACGTGGCGCAGCACGATCTGGCGTCGTACGGCGATCTCGTCGGCGCCGAGCCCGAAGGCGAGCGCCTGCACGGCGAGTGCCTCGTCGACGCGGGCGGCGAGATCCAGCGGGCCGATGACCACCTCGTCGAAGTCGCGGTGGCCGTGGCCGGGAAAGCGCAGCATGCCGGGAGACTACCTGGCGGACCGTGTGACGCGTGAGGTCCCGACGGGCCCGCACCGGGCGTCAGAACAGGACACTCATGAAGGCGCCGGCCTCCTGGAACCCGACGCGGCGGTACGTCGCCCGGGCCGCGGTGTTGAAGTCGTTGACGTAGAGGCTGACGAGCGGGGCGACATCGGCGAGGGCGTAGCGCAGCACGGCGGCCATGCCGGGGGCCGCGAGTCCCCGGCCGCGGTACTCGGGGGCCACCCAGACCCCCTGGATCTGGCAGGCCTCGGCCGTCGCGGCGCCGATCTCCGCCTTGAAGACGACGTTGCCGTCCGGGTCGAGGCGGGCGAAGGACCGGCCCGAGCCGACGAGTTCGGCGACCCGGGCCTGGTAGAGCAGGCCGCCGTCGCCGGCCAGCGGCGAGACGCCGACCTCCTCGGTGAACATGGCGACGCAGGCCGGCATGATCGTCTCCATCTCGTCCTTGCGGATGCGGCGGACGTACGGATCCGGGGTGATGTCGGCGGGCAGCCGGTCGGTGACCATCAGCGGCTGGTGGGCGCGGATCTCGCGGGCGGGGCCCCAGCTCGGTTCGAGGAGCCGCCAGAGCTGGGCGGTGGATTCGGCGGGGCCGACGATCGAGGAGCAGCGGCGGCCGCTTCTGCGGGCCCGGTCGGCGAAGCCGCGCACGGCGCGCTGGGTGGCGCAGATCGGGACGAGGTTGGCGCCCGCGTAGCAGAGGGACCGCAGCATGCCGTCCTCGTACCAGCCCCACATCTCGCCGCCGAGCCGCCATGGGTCGAGCCCGGCGACCTGTACTCGGGAGGTGACGAACGCGTTCGCCACCGGCTCGCGGCCGAGGACGGCGAGCGCGGCGTCCAGGTCACTCGGTTCGAGGACCCTGGTGGTGGTCTGGGTCAACACGTGCGGGGGCCTCACCCTGGGATCTGCTGATCTCCGCACTGTACCTGCCGTACTTGTGGCTCGCCGCCGAGTCCTCTGGCCGGACGGGGGAGCAGGTTCCCACCGGGGTGGGGCCTGGGGTTGTCGCCCGGGTGCGGGGCGTGGGGGCTGGGCGCGCAGTTCCCCGCGCCCCTGGGTGGGCCCGGACGGCCCGGAGACCGGAAAGGAGCCCTTGTTGTCCGCGGCCGACGAGGTGGGGCCTGAGGTGTCGCCCGGGTGCGGGGCGTGAGGGCTGGGCGCGCAGTTCCCCGCGCCCCTGGCTGGGCCCGCGCGGCCCGGAGACCGGAAGGGAGCCTTGTTGTCCGCGGCCGACGGGGTGCGGGTGCGTAGGGGGTTGGCCGCGCAGGTCCCCGCGCCCCTGGGTGGCCGGGCGAGGTGTCTGGTTTCGCCCGGCCGCAGGCTGCGGGGTCAGCCCGCTACCGAGATCGTGGGTTCGCCGGAGGCGACTCCGTCGGCCTCCATCTGCTCGGCGAGCTTCATCGCCTCTTCGATCAGGGTCTCCACGATCTTCGACTCGGGGACGGTCTTGATGACCTCGCCCTTGACGAAGATCTGGCCCTTGCCGTTGCCGGAGGCGACGCCGAGGTCGGCCTCGCGGGCCTCGCCGGGACCGTTGACGACGCAGCCCATGACGGCGACGCGGAGCGGGACCTCCATGCCGGTGAGGCCGGCGGTGACTTCCTCGGCGAGCTTGTAGACGTCGACCTGGGCGCGGCCGCAGGACGGGCAGGAGACGATCTCCAGGCCGCGCTGGCGCAGGTTCAGCGACTGGAGGATCTGAAGGCCGACCTTGACCTCCTCGACCGGCGGGGCCGACAGGGAGACGCGGATGGTGTCGCCGATGCCCTCGGAGAGCAGGGCGCCGAAGGCGACGGCCGACTTGATGGTGCCCTGGAAGGCGGGGCCGGCCTCGGTGACGCCGAGGTGCAGCGGGTAGTCGCAGGCGGCGGCGAGCTGGCGGTAGGCGTTGACCATGACGACCGGGTCGTTGTGCTTGACCGAGATCTTGATGTCCCGGAAGTCGTGCTCCTCGAAGAGGGAGGCCTCCCAGAGCGCGGACTCGACGAGCGCCTCGGGGGTCGCCTTGCCGTACTTCTGGAGCAGGCGCTTGTCGAGCGAGCCCGCGTTGACGCCGATGCGGATCGGGGTGCCGGTCTCCTTCGCGGCCCGCGCGATCTCCTTGACCTGGTCGTCGAACTGCTTGATGTTGCCGGGGTTGACGCGGACGGCGGCGCAGCCGGCGTCGATCGCGGCGAAGACGTACTTCGGCTGGAAATGGATGTCCGCGATGACCGGGATCTGCGACTTCTTGGCGATCGTGGCGAGCGCGTCGGCGTCGTCCTGCGTGGGACAGGCCACGCGCACGATCTGGCAGCCGGACGCTGTCAGCTCGGCGATCTGCTGGAGCGTGGCTCCGATGTCCGACGTACGCGTGGTCGTCATCGACTGCACCGAGACGGGTGCGTCTCCGCCCACGGCGACGGTCCCGACCTGGATCTGCCGGGTCTTCCGGCGCTCGGCCAGCTTGGTCGGAACGGACGGCATGCCGAGAGAAATCGCAGTCATCTGCTGTGCAACCCCAAGTTATGGTTCAAGGTCCCGGGAATCGTGGGCTCCGGGCTTCGAGATTACGGTACGGGCGCACCACCGGGCACATCACGCCCCGGCGTTCAAACCCGCTCAATGGAAGACGGCCGGGCACCCAGGGTGCCCGGCCGTCGCCAACGCTGTACGGCTAAGAGATTTTCACGGGATTGACGACGTCTGCCACGAGCACCAACAAGGTGAAGCAGACGAAGATCCCGGCCACCACGTAGGCCACCGGCATCAGCTTCGCCACGTCGAACGGACCCGGGTCCGGGCGGCGCAGCACCTTCGCGAGGTTGCGGCGCAGCGACTCCCACAGCGCGCCCGCGATGTGCCCGCCGTCGAGCGGGAGCAGCGGGAGCATGTTGAACAGGAACAGGGAGAGGTTGAACCCGGCGACCAGCAGGAGCATCATCGCGACCTGCTGCGACGCGGGGATGTCCAGGGTGAAGACATCGCCGCCGATGCGGGCCGCGCCGATCACGCCCATCGGGGAGTCGGCCTTGCGCGGGCCGTCTCCGAAGGCCGCGTCCCACAGGTCGGGGACCTTGCCGGGCAGCGAGACCAGGGACTCGACGCCGTTCTGCATCATGTCGCCCATGCGGTCCACGGACTGGCCGAAGGACTGCTCGACGATGCCGGTGGCGGGCGTGAAGCCGAACCAGCCGGCCTGCACGTACTTGCCCTCCACAGAGCCGCCGCTGCCGTCGTTCTTGTTCACCGTGTTCTTGACCAGGTGGGCGGTGAGGCCGAGCCGCTCGCCCTCGCGGTCGACGGTGATCGTCACCTTCTTGCCGGGGTTGGCGCGGATGTCGGACTGAAGCGCGGACCAGTCCGGGACGGGCGTGCCGTTGAAGGCGACGATCTTGTCACCGGGCTTGAGTCCCGCCTCCGTGGCAGGCGCGACCGGGTCCTTCTTCGTGCACTTGTCGCGGTTCTCGCTGGCCTGGATCACGCAGGGGGAGACCGCGCTGACCGTGGTGGTCTGGGTCTGGACGCCGAACGTCATCATCACGCCGAGGAAGATCGCGACGGCCAGGATCAGGTTCATGAAGGGTCCGGCGAACATCACGATCACGCGCTTCCACGGCTTGCGCGTGTAGAAGAGGCGGGTCTCGTCGCCGGGCTTCAGCTCCTCGAACGCGGCCGACCGGGCGTCCTCGACCATGCCCCGGAAGGGGGATGTCGAGCGGGCCTCGATCCGGCCGTCCGGGCCGGGCGGGAACATCCCGATCATGCGGATGTAGCCACCGAGCGGAACGGCCTTGATGCCGTACTCGGTGTCGCCCTTCCTGCGCGACCAGATGGTCGGGCCGAAGCCCACCATGTACTGCGGCACCCGGATGCCGAAGAGCTTGGCCGTCGACAGATGTCCCAGCTCGTGCCACGCGATCGAGATCAGCAGGCCGATCACGAAGACGACTATGCCGAGGATCATCATCAGGGTCGTCATGCACGAGCCTCCGCGATTGTCATCTGTGCCGTCAGTTCACGGGCCCGGGCGCGCGCCCAGGTCTCCGCTTCGAGGACGTCCGCGAGGGTCAGGGAAGTTCCCGTACGCGGTGTGCCGTGTTCCTCCACGACCCGGGTGACGGTCTCCATGATCCCGTTGAACGGCAGTGTGCCGTTCAGGAACGCGTCCACGCACTCCTCGTTGGCGGCATTGAACACCGCCGGGGCCGTACCCGCGAGCTGCCCCACGTGCCGGGCGAGGCCCACGGACGGGAAGGCTTCCTCGTCGAGCGGGAAGAACTCCCAGTTCGAGGCCTTCGTCCAGTCGAAGGCGGGGGCCGCGTCCGGGACGCGCTCGGGCCAGCCGATGCCGATGGCGATGGGCCCCCGCATGTCGGGGGGCGTCGCCTGGGCGATCGTCGAGCCGTCCGTGAATTCCACCATCGAGTGGACATACGACTGCGGGTGCACGACCACCTCAATGCGGTCGAAGGGAATGTCGTAGAGGAGGTGCGCCTCGATGACCTCGAGTCCCTTGTTGACCAGGGTCGCGGAGTTGACCGTGATGACCGGGCCCATGGCCCAGGTGGGGTGCGCGAGGGCGTCGGCCGGCTTCACGTCCGCCAGCTCCGCCTTCGTACGGCCGCGGAACGGGCCCCCGGAGGCGGTCACGACGAGTTTGCGCACATCCGCGCGCGTGCCGGAGGCCAGCGCCTGGAAGAGGGCCGCGTGCTCGGAGTCGACCGGGATGATCTGGCCCGGCTTCGCCAGCGCCTTCACGAGCGGGCCGCCGACGATGAGCGACTCCTTGTTGGCGAGCGCGAGGGTGCGGCCCGCCTCCAGGGCGGCGAGGGTGGGCGCGAGGCCGATGGAACCGGTGATGCCGTTGAGCACGGTGTGGCAGTCGGACGCGGCGACCCGGGTGGCCGCGTCGGGCCCGGCGAGGATCTCGGGAAGGGTCTCACCGGGTGCGTACCGGGCCGCGAGGGCCTCCCTGAGCGCCGGGACGGCGTCCTCGCGCGCCACGGCGACCGTCCGTACCCGCAGCCGGTGGGCCTGCTCGGCGAGCAGGGCGACCCTGCCGCCGGCGGCGGACAGCGCGGTGACCCGGAACCGGTCGGGGTTGCGCAGCACGAGGTCGATGGCCTGGGTGCCGATCGAACCGGTGGATCCGAGGATCACGACATCCCTGACTCCGTTCACGGGGTCGAAGACGAGATGCGGATCAGCGAGGGGGGCTGGACTGTCGCTCATCCCCCCATTGTGGCCGCATCGCGTCCGCCGGAGGACAGGGCGTCCCTCATTCCCGCCGTCTCCCCCCGTGACCGGTGGTGCCGGGGCGCCTCGGGGGCGCCGGCGAGGAGCGGGCATTCCGCGGGGCCGCGGCGGGCGGGTGCCCGCCCGCGGGGGCCGTGGCGTGGCCCGGCCGCCCTACTGATCCGCAGGTCAGCGCTTGCGGCGGCGCCGGGACGCGGGCCCGGACGGCCGGGGACCGCCGCGCGCGAGCCGTGCGTCGGCGGGTGCTTCGGTGGGTCCGGGAACGGCCGGCGCGGTCCTGAGCGGCTGCGCGGGGGCGAACGCGCCTTCGACCACACCGTCGGCCGTGTCGAGCGTCGGCGCGGT
The DNA here is from genome assembly GCF_036139655.1 of Streptomyces sp. NBC_00328. NCBI lineage: Bacteria > Bacillati > Actinomycetota > Actinomycetes > Kitasatosporales > Streptomycetaceae > Streptomyces > Streptomyces sp. NBC_00328. Next base: position 6,968,388 of record NZ_CP108013.1, on the reverse strand, counting down.
GAAGAGGAGGCCGTCGCCGCGGTCGCGGGGTTCAAGGGCCCTGGGGGCCGGGGCGGCGGTGTCGAGGTTGAAGACGTAGCCGACGGACTCCTCCTTGATGGCGTCGGTCATGGCTCCGTACATGTCGTAGCCCTCGCGCTCGTACTCGACGATCGGCTCGCGGCCGAGCGTCCAGCGCAGCCCGATGCCTTCGCGCAGGTAGTCCATCTCGTAGAGGTGCTCGCGCCACTTGCGGTCGAGGACGGACAGGACGACGAGACGCTCCAGGTCGCGCAGGGCCTCCGGGCCGAGTTCGCTCTCGCGCTCCGCGTACCGGGCGCGGATGTCGTCGGTGACCGTCTCGAGGACCCGCTCGGTGGTGAGGTCCTCACGGCCGCCGTGGAGGTCCACCAGTTCCCCGACCGTGATCCCCACGGGGTAGAGCTGCCGGAGGACTCCCCACAGCCTCTCCAGGTCCCATTCCTCGGGGAAGCCCTCGCCGGTCTCCCGCTCGACGTACGCCCGGACGGTGTCCTCCATGAAATGCGCGATCTGTTCGTTCAGGTCCTCGCCGTCCAGGACGCGGCGGCGCTCGGCGTAGATGAGGGTGCGCTGCCGGTTGAGGACCTCGTCGAACTTCAGGACGTCCTTGCGCGACTCGAAGTGCTGCTGCTCCAGCTGGGCCTGGGCGGAGGCGATGGCGCGGGTGACCATCTTGTTCTCGATGGGCACGTCGTCGGGGACGTTCGCCATGGACATCACGCGGTCGACGACGTTGGCCCGGAACAGCCGCATCAGGTCGTCCTCCAGGGAGAGGTAGAAGCGGGAGGCGCCGGGGTCGCCCTGGCGGCCGGAGCGGCCGCGGAGCTGGTTGTCGATGCGCCGTGACTCGTGCCGCTCGGTGCCCAGTACGTACAGTCCGCCGAGCGCCGTGACCTCGTCGTGCTCGGCCGTGACCGCGGAGGTGATCCGGTCGAGGATCCCGCGCCGTTCCCCGGGGTCCGCGTCCTCGCCCGCCTCGGCGAGCGCCATCGCCTCGGGGTTTCCGCCGAGCATGATGTCGGTGCCGCGGCCCGCCATGTTGGTGGCGACGGTGACGGCGCCCCGGCGTCCGGCCTGGGCGACGATCTGGGCCTCGCGGCGGTGGTTCTTGGCGTTGAGCACCTCGTGCCGGATGCCCTGCCGGCGCAGCAGCGCGGAGAGCACCTCGGACTTCTCGACGGAGGTGGTGCCCACCAGGACCGGCCGGCCGAGCGCGTGGTTCTCGGCTATGTCGGCGAGGACCGCTGCGTACTTCGCCTCCTCGGTGCGGTAGACCTGGTCGGGGTCGTCGCGCCGGACCATGGGCCGGTTGGTGGGGATCGGGACGACGTGCAGCCGGTAGATCTGGTGGAACTCGGCCGCCTCGGTCATGGCGGTGCCGGTCATGCCGGCGAGCTTGCCGTAGAGGCGGAAGAAGTTCTGGAGGGTGATCGTGGCGAGCGTCTGGTTCTCGTCCTTGATCGTGACGCCTTCCTTGGCCTCGATGGCCTGGTGCAGTCCTTCGTTGTAGCGCCGGCCGGCGAGGATGCGGCCGGTGTGCTCGTCGACGATCAGCACCTCGCCGTCCACGACGACGTAGTCCTTGTCCTTCCTGAAGTGCTCCTTGGCCTTGAGCGCGTTGTTCAGGTGTCCGATCAGCGGGGTGTGGTCGGACTCGTAGAGGCTGTCGATGCCGAGCTGGTCCTGGAGGTACTCGACGCCGGGGTCCAGGATCGACACCGTGCGCTTCTTGGGGTCGTACTCGTAGTCGAGCCCCGTCCGCAGGACGGCGAGGCGGTCCTTGTCCGCCTGCGTGGTGAACTGCTCCTCCTGCACCGCTACGCCCCTCATGTGCTGGACGAACGCGGCGAAGGCCTCGTACCAGTGCGTCGGCTGGTCGGCCGGTCCGGAGATGATCAGCGGGGTGCGCGCCTCGTCGATGAGGATCGAGTCGGCCTCGTCGACGATCGCGAAGTGGTGCCCGCGCTGCACGAGTTCGTCCTTGGAGCGGGCCATGTTGTCGCGCAGGTAGTCGAAGCCGAACTCGGTGTTGGTGCCGTAGGTGACGTCGCAGGCGTACTGGGCACGCCGTTCGGCGGGGGTCGACTCGGCCCTGAGGACGCCGACGCTCAGTCCGAGGAAGCGGTACGCGCGCCCCATCCACTCGGCGTCCCGGCGGGCCAGGTAGTCGTTGACGGTGACGAGGTGGACCCCGTTGCCGGCGAGGGCGTTCAGATAGACCGGCAGGGTGCCGACGAGCGTCTTTCCCTCACCGGTCTGCATCTCGGCGATGTGGCCGAGATGCAGTGCCGCTCCGCCCATGATCTGCACGTCGAAGTGACGCATGCCGAGGATGCGGCGGGAGGCCTCGCGCATCGCGGCGAAGGCTTCCGGCAGCAGGTCGTCCAGGCTCTCGCCCGCGCCGAGACGCTCCTTGTACTCCGGTGTGAGGGCCTGGAGCTCCTCGTCGGACAGCGCCCTGAACTCCTCTTCCAGGGAGCCGGTCTGCGCGGCGAGGTGTTCGAGGCGGCGCAGCATCCGGCCCTCGCCCGCGCGCATGATCCTTCCGGTGATGGCGTCGAGCCCTTTTGCTGGCATGGGGATTCCCTCGCAGTCCGGCGCGGTCGATGCCGGGGAGAACCGCCAGGGCGTCGTGGTGGAGTTCCCCGTTCGCCGTTGCGTTCATTGTCGGCGCCCTGCTGCGGCGCGGCAAGCAGCAGGGCGGCGGACGGGGCGGGAGCGCGCCACCGGGGAAATCGTCAGCGAATGGGCCGGTGCAGGTTCTCCCGGGTGCTCGCGCCGGGGGTGGCGTCGGCGATCCAGGGGCCTTCGCCCGACGGGTCCAGGACGCCTTCCTCCAGCCAGGTGTAGGTGCCGGACAGGACGCCCTTGACGACCTTGCGGTCGATGTCGTCGGTGTTGCTCCACAGTCGTCCGAAGAGTTCCTCGACACGGATGCGGGACTGGCGGCAGAAGGCGTCGGCGAGCTGGTAGGCCTCGCGTCCGTGATCGTCCTTCGTGCGCAGGTGCTCCGCCCGTACGCAGGCCGCGCTCATCGCGAAGAGCTCGGCGCCGATGTCGACGATCCGGCCCAGGAAGCCCTGCTTGGTCTCCATACGGCCCTGCCAGCGCGACATCGCGTAGAAGGTGGACCGGGCGAGCTTGCGGGCGTTGCGCTCGACGTACCGCAGATGCGTGGAGAGGTCCACGTCGTGGCTGAACTCGTTGTACGAGCGAGGGAGCTGGCCCGCGCCCGCGACCAGTTTCGGCAGCCACTTGGCGTAGAAGACACCGGCGTTGGCGCCCGCCTTCGCCTTCTCGGAGAGGGACTTGTCGGGGTCGATGAGGTCGCCGGCGACCGAGAGGTGGGCGTCGACGGCCTCCCGGGCGATCAGCAGGTGCATGATCTCCGTGGAGCCCTCGAAGATGCGGTTGATGCGCAGGTCGCGCAGCACCTGTTCGGCGGGGACCGCTCGCTCGCCGCGGGCCGCCAGCGACGCGGCCGTCTCGAAGCCGCGGCCGCCGCGGATCTGGACCAGTTCGTCGGCCATCAGGCAGGCCATCTCGGAGCCGTACAGCTTGGCGAGGGCGGCCTCGATGCGGATGTCATTGCGGTTCTCGTCGGCCATCTGCGACGACAGGTCGAGCACGGCCTCCAGCGCGAAGGTGGTGGCCGCGATGAAGGAGATCTTGGAGCCGACGGCCTCGTGGAAGGCGACCGGCTTGCCCCACTGCTCACGCACCGACGTCCACTCACGGGCGATCTTCAGGCACCACTTGCCGGCGCCCACGCACATCGCGGGCAGCGAGAGGCGTCCGGTGTTGAGGGTGGTGAGGGCGATCTTCAGGCCCGCCCCCTCGGGTCCGATGCGGTTGGCGGCGGGCACGCGCACCCGGTGGAAGCGGGTGACGCCGTTCTCCAGGCCCCGCAGACCCATGAACGCGTTGCGGTTCTCGACCGTGACGCCCTCCGAGGCGGCCTCCACCACGAAGGCCGTGATGCCGCCCTTGCTGTCCTCGGACTTCGGGACACGCGCCATGACGACGAGGAGGTCCGCGACGACGCCGTTGGTCGTCCACAGTTTCACCCCGTCGAGGATGTAGTCGTCCCCGTCCGGCACGGCGGTCGTGGCGAGCCGGGCCGGGTCGGAGCCGACGTCCGGTTCGGTGAGCAGGAAGGCGGAGATGTCGGTGCGGGCGCAGCGCGGCAGGAAGGTGTCCCGCTGTTCCTGGGTGCCGAAGAGCTTCAGCGGCTGCGGTACGCCGATCGACTGATGGGCCGAGAGCAGGGCGCCGAGCGCCGGGTTCACGGAGCCGACCAGGGCGAGGGCCTTGTTGTAGTACACCTGGGTGAGGCCGAGACCCCCGTACTTGGTGTCGATCTTCATGCCGAGGGCGCCCAGCTCCTTGAGCCCGGTGATGGTCTCGTCCGGGATCCGTGCCTCGCGCTCGATCCGGGCGGAGTCGATCTTCGTCTCGCAGAAGTCCCGCAGTTTGGCCAGGAACTCCTCGCCGCGCTGGGTGTCCTCGTCGGCGGGGAGCGGGTGCGGGTGGATCAGGTCGAGCCGGAAGCGGCCGAGGAAGAGTTCCTTGGCGAAGCTGGGCTTGCGCCAGTCCTGTTCGCGCGCGGCCTCGGCGACTTGTCTGGCCTCACGTTCGGTGACTGTGGGCTTGTGGGGTGTTGCGGACATGAGGCTCACCTCGCCGCGAATAGGGATCTTGGGGCTGTCCGTTACCGACCGGTTCTACTCGATCGTATTTACCTGATTCCGGACGACCCCACCAGTCCTCGCGCAGCGTTCGGCCCCATGAGCTCACCCGCGGACCGGCCGCCGGTGTTGCGCCGGAGGCCCGTTCCGGGGGACGGTCCGGATGCGCCATCCGGGGGAGGGTCCGCACGGCCACCGGGGCCGGGGCCAGTGCCGGGAATTGACTGTCGAAGCGCTTCGACAGCCTATGGACACGATTCCTCCACCGAGCTAGTGTCGAGCCACCCTCATCGCCCCTATCGGTACCGCGCGCACTGTCGAAGCGCTTCACAAACTGGGAGAGCCGGATGGTCACCCTCGCCGAGGTCGCCCAGCACGCCGGAGTCTCGGCGAGCACGGTGAGCTATGTCCTCAGCGGCAAGCGGTCCATCTCCGCGAGCACCCGGCAGCGGGTCGAGCAGAGCATCCAGGAACTCGGCTACCACCCGAACGCGGGCGCCCGCGCCCTGGCGAGCAGCCGGTCCAACATCATCGCGCTGATGGTCCCGCTGCGCACCGACATGTACGTACCCGTGATGATGGAGATCGCCATCGCGGTGGCCACCAACGCCCGGACCCACGGCTACGACGTCCTGCTGCTCACCGGCGAGGAGGGACCCGACGCGGTGCGCCGGGTCACCGGCAGCGGGCTCGCCGACGCGATGATCCTGATGGACGTCGAACTCGACGACGAGCGGCTGCCGTTGCTGCGTGAGACCGACCAGCCGTCCGTACTCATCGGCCTCCCCGCCGACACCACCGGGCTGACCTGCGTCGACCTCGACTTCGGGGCGACGGGCGCGCTGTGCGCCGAGCACCTGGCGCTGCTCGGCCACCGTGACATCGCTGTCATCGGCGAGGCGCCCGCCGTCTACGAGCGGCACACCGGCTTCGCCGAGCGGACGCTCGACGGACTGCGCGCCCGCTCCCGCGAGCTGGGGCTGCGGGTGCTGCACCGGCCCTGCGAGGGCGGCTACGACGCGATGGCCCTCACCCTCGCCCGCATCCTCGACGAGCGCCCGGGCACCACGGGCTTCGTCGTGCAGAACGAGTCGGCGGTCGAACCGCTGCTCGCCCTGCTGCGCCAGAAGGGCCGTGCCGTCCCCGAGGACGTCTCGGTGATCGCGATCTGCCCGGACCAGGTCGCCACCCAGTCCTCGGTGCGGCTGACGTCGGTCGCCATCCCCGCCCAGGACATGGGCCGCCATGCCGTCGAGCGTCTGATCGCCAAGCTCGAAGGACGCGGCAAGGACGAAGTCGTACTGATCGCCCCGGAGCTGACGGTACGGGCGAGCACGGGGCCGGCGCCGGCCGCTCCCTGAACCGGGCTCCTGCCGACGGCGCGCCCGCCGGCACTCCCCGCGCGGGCCACGCGGACCTCACGGACCCCGCGCCCCCTGCCGGGCACCCGCTGTCCGCGTGCTCTGCCTGTACCGCGCTTCGCCGCCCCGCCCCGGACGAAATCCCGGACGGAATCCCGGACGCACTCCCCGCCCGCACTCCTTCATGTCTGCACTCCTTCAGGAGCATCCACGTGAATCAGTCCGCCGCAGTCCAGCCCCAGGTGAGCCTCTCGCAGTCCTCCCCGACCGTCGGCACGTTCCGTGAACGGGACGGCGCCCTGGAGTGGAGCGGCCGTACGGAGACCGTCCGGATCGAGCCGTGGGGCCCCGATGCCGTGCGGGTCCGCGCCCGGCTCGGCGGTCCGCTGCTCGAAGGCCTGCCGGGAGCGCTGCTCGACCGGCCCGAGGACACCACGAGCAGGCTGGACCTCAGCGACGGCGAGGGCCGGCTGGCGGTCGGAGCGCTCACCGTCGAGGTGAGCGCCGAGGGGCTGATCCGCTTCACCCGTACCGCGGACGGCGGTGAACTCCTCGCCGAGGAGCGGGCCCACTTCTGGTGGCCCGGCTCACGGCTGTACACCCCCACCGGCAACGGCCACCACCGGCTGGAGCAGCGCTTCGCCGCGTACGACGGCGAGCGGCTGTACGGCCTCGGGCAGCACCAGCACGGACTGTTCGACCAGAAGGGCGCGGTCCTGGACCTGATCCAGCGCAACGCCGAAGTCACCGTTCCGGTGCTCACCTCCAGCCGCGGCTACACCCTCCTGTGGAACAACCCGGCCGTCGGCCGGGTGGAGCTCGCGGGCAACGGCACCCGCTGGGTCGCCGACTCGGCCCGGCAGATCGACTACTGGATCACCGCGGGCACCCCGGCCGACGCCCAGCGCCGCTACAGCGCGGCGACCGGCCGGACACCGATGCTGCCCGAGTGGGCGGCCGGGTTCTGGCAGTGCAAACTGCGCTACCGAACCCAGGACGAACTCCTGGAGGTGGCGAGGGAGTACAAGCGGCGGGGCCTTCCGCTGTCGGTGATCGTCTGCGACTTCTTCCACTGGACCCACCTCGGCGACTGGAAGTTCGACCCGGCCGAGTGGCCCGACCCGGCGGCCATGCAGGCCGAACTCGCCGGTCTCGGCGTCAAGCTGGTCGTGTCGGTCTGGCCTTCGGTCTCGCCGCTCTCCGAGAACCATCAGCTCATGGAGCAGCGGGGCTGGTTCATCGGCACGGAGTACGGGCCGATGGCGCACGCCGACTGGCCGGACAAACAGGTCGCCTCCACGGTCCAGGTGGCCTTCTACGACGCCACGAACCCCGAGGCGCGGGACTTCCTGTGGTCCCGCGTGAAGGACAACTACCTCGACCCGTACGGCATCTCGGCCTTCTGGCTGGACGCCTGCGAGCCCGAGCTGAAGCCGGGCTTCTCCGAGAACCTGCGCTACCACGCGGGCCCGGGACTCGAAGTGGCCAACCTCTACCCGCGCGAGAACGCCCGCACCTTCTACGAGGGTCTGCGCGCCGCCGGGGAGAGCGAGATCATCTCCCTCAACCGCTCGGCCTGGGCGGGCAGTCAGCGCTACGGGGCCGCCCTGTGGTCCGGCGACATCGGAACCGACTTCGCGACCCTGCGCCGCCAGATCGCCGCGGGTCTCAACACGGCGCTGTCCGGGATCCCCTGGTGGAACACCGACATCGGCGGCTTCCACGGCGGCGACCCGGACGACCCGGCGTACCGCGAGGTCATGGTGCGCTGGTTCCAGTTCGGCGCGCTGTCGCCGCTGATGCGGCTGCACGGCTTCCGCGACCCGGGCCTGCCGCTCGGTCCCGGCATGACCGGCGGCCCGAACGAGGTGTGGTCGTACGGCGAGGAGGCCGGCGCGATCATGGAGAAGTACCTGCGGCTGCGCGAGCGCCTGAAGCCCTACGTGCTGGACGTCATGCGGGAGGCCCACGAGGAGGGGCTGCCGGTGATGCGCCCGCTGCTCCTGGAGTTCCCCGGCGACCAGGCGGCCTGGTCGGTGGACGACGCCTACCTCCTCGGCCCGGACCTGCTGGTCGCGCCGGTGCTCACCGCGGGTGCGACGGCCCGTACGGCGTATCTCCCGGCGGGTGCGCGCTGGACGGACGCGTGGACCGGGGTGTCGTACGAGGGAGGCGCGGCCGTGACGGTGGACGCGCCGCTGGACCGGATCCCGTTGTTCCTGCGGGACGGGGCGCGGCTGCCGGTGGCCGGATAGCGGACGCGGCCGGTCCCGGGAGGGGCCGGCCGCGCCTGGACGCATGGGTCAACTGCTGCTGACCGTCAGGTTGTTGGCGGCGAAGTCGAGACCGCCCGCGGACGAGGTGATCTCGAATCCGAACTGCACGTCGCCGATGGTCTCGGCGCTGGACATCCAGCCCTTGGTGTTCGCGATCCACCTCATGATCGGGAGGATGTTGATGGTGCCGGACGTGGAGTCCGAGGTGCGCAGGAACGAGAAGACGTCGTTCGCGCCGTTGTTGCCCTTGTAGACGGTCCAGGTGTTGCCGTTCAGCGTGAGCGTGCCCTGGGAGGTGCCGAGCGCGCCGACGGCGCCGTTGTAGTTGACCCAGAGCATGGTCTCGTAGTCGTAGTCGGTGTCCCAGATGTCGTACGAGGTGTTGTACGCGCCGGAGGACGGGACGGTGACGTTGTAGGTGCTGGTGAGGGAGGACAGCCCCGAGATCGTCTTGCCGACGTATTTCTTGGAGTTGGGGTAGGACTTGATACCGCCGGTGTTGGGGTGGTTGGCCCAGACTCCCCAGTTGGTACCGGAGTTGGCCCAGACGCACTGGCTGCCCGCGCCGGAGCCCCAGATGTTGTTGTAGAGCGTGTAGCCGTTGAGGGTGGTGTTGCCCCACTGGTCGCAGGTGGACCAGACGGCGGCCTGGGCGGGGGCGGAGGCGAGGCCGATCGTCGCGCCGAGCGCGAGCGCGGGGGCGACGAGGGCCTTGGTGATCCTGTTCAGTGTCCGAAGTGCCATGGGTGTCCCTTCCATGGGTGGGGGGAAGTGCGGGGGGTCTACCGCGGCCCCAGGGTGAGGACGCGGTCTTCTCCGGCGCTCAGGGAGAGCGGTCGCGCGCCGGCGGAAGTCCGGAGTTCGATGCGGCAGGTGCGGCCCGGCCGCAGTACGACGGTGGCGCCGTCGGGGGTCCAGGCGAGGTCGGCCTCCGCGCCGAACCTCGTGCGGATGCCCCGGAGTTCACCGCTCGGCAGGCTCGTGGGGAGGGCCGGGAAGAGGACGAGCCGCCGCGGGGTGGACTGGACGAGTGCCTCGATGAGCACGCCGGGCAGCGTGTGGGCTGCGTCGGCGTTGTAGACGTGCCGGCCCGGGTAGTGGCCGCTCATCAGGGAGACATGGAAGAAGTCCCCGGCCAGGACGTTGTCGAGGGCGCCCGCCACGCGCTCCGCGTCCCCGAGCCGGGCGGCCACCAGGGCGTGATGGAGGTGGCCGTGCGCCGAGTCGTTCTCGGCGCCGCGCAGTTCGAGGGCGCGATGGGCCGCCGCGGCGAGCCCGGGGGTGTCGTAGGGGTTGATCTCGTCGAGCGGCCAGACGCCGTAGAGATGACTGAGGTGCCGGTGGTCGTAGGTGTCGAGGAGTCCGGGACGGGCCCACTCGGCGAGCGCGCCCTCGGAGTTGACCCGGTGCGGCGGCAGCCGGTCGGCGAGCGCCCGCCAGCGCTCGGCGTCGGGGCCCGGGTGATACGTGGCCGCCGTGCACAGGGCGTGGCGGGCCGCCGAGAGATCCATGGCGGCGTTCACGGTGACCCAGCTCGCGTTCGCGGGACGGTTCTCCGGGGAGTAGGACGGCACGATCACCAGGTGGCCGTCCTGGTCGGTCCGGGTGAGGAAGTCCTCGTAGAAGCGGGCGACTTCGGCGAGTGCCGTGGCCAGCCGCGGGTCGCGGGCGCCGCGGGTCTCGTCGTGGTCCACGAGCGGCTTGAGCAGCCAGTCGGCGCCGGCGGTCCACACGTGCAGCGGGTAGGCGCGGCTGAGGTGGTAGATGTGGCCGGACTCGCCGTCGGTGTGGGCGGGGGCGAGTGCCCCGCGTGCGCCGAAGACGGCTCGGGCGTTGTCCCGCCAGTGCGGCAACTGGCCGTGGACCAGGGCCGCGTGCGCCTCGGTGACCTCGGGGAGGGCGGCCGCGGCGGCCGACGCCGTCTGGAGATTGAGGTTGGCGTCCGTGGTGAACGCCCCGGACCAGGCGGTGTCCCAGTCGCCGGTCCACAGGCCGGTCAGCCGCGGCGGCAGCGTGCCGGCCGCCGACAGCAGGTGGTACCGGCCGGCCGCGAAGAGCCGTTCGACGAGGGCGGGGCTCTTGGGGCGCCGGACCAGCTCCGATCCGGGCAGCGCCCGTTCGGCGGGATCGGCGTGCAGGTCGAGGGTGACCCGCAGATAGGCGGCGCGGTGCAGGGCGGTGTGGCGGGAGAGCAGGTGTGTGCGGGCGTTCTCGATGTCCTCGGCGCCGTGACCGGACCCGGGCAGCAGATCCCGCAGCGCGCGGAGCTCCGCGCGGGCGTCCAGGTGGCCCGGGTGCCGGCGCACCCGGGTGAGCAGCAGCATCGAGCGGGCGCCCTCGACCCGTACGCCCGAAGGGGCGGGACGGGTGACACCGTCCGTGACGAGGAGGGTGACCCCGGTGTACGCCAGGTCGCTGCCCGGATAGCGGGCGCGCAGGGTGAGCAGGGCACCCTCGGGGGTGTGGACGGCCCCGTGCTCCACGGCCAGGTCCGCGGGCGCTCCCGGCAGCCGGTGGTCCAGCGTCACCTCGGCCGCGGGGCCGGGGGCGGTCACGTACTGCGCGATCACGTCGTCGGCGCGCGAGACGAACACCTCGCCGCGCCGGTCACCGCACACGGTGCGGACGACCCCGGTGGTGAAGTCGGCCTCGCGGCGGTAGCCGCGTGCCTCCTCGGCGGGGCGGCGCAGCCGCACCTGGAACGCCGGATGAAACGGCTGTACCCACAGCAGTGGCCGGCCGTCGGTGAAGTCCTCGCCTGCGGTCACGTCTCCGGCGAGCAGCCGGTCCTGTACGTCGGCGAGGCGGCCGGCGAGCTCGGGCGGGCGCGCGTCCGCGCTGCCGTTGGGGCGGACCAGACGGTGATGGTTGACGATGACCCGGTCATCGTTCGGATCACCGGACACCATGGCGCCGTGTGTGCCGTTCCCGCTCAGGAAGGCGTCCTCCCAGCGGGCGGCGGGCCGGGGTTCCCAGGTGCCGTGGACGGGGGCGGAACCGGGGCCGCCCTCCGTCGGGGAGCGGTCCGCGTGGGGGCCTGAGCGGGCCTCGTCGGTCATGGGGCGAGCACCGCCGCTCCGTGGCGCTCCAGTCGTACGGAGTCCCGCACGGCCGTACCGCCGAGCAGGTCGCGGTGACTGCCCGGCACCTCGACGGTCACCGGGTCGCGCCGGTGGTTGAGCAGGAAGAGCAGGTCGCCGCGCCGGACGGCCTCGACACCGTCGGGCAGCCGGCCGAGTGGCGGCCGGACGCCCGCGCGGTCCGCGGCGGCCGCCAGCAGTGCGCGCAGAGCGGCCGGTTCGGGCAGGGTGGAGAGGTAGCGGGCGGTGCCCTTGGACAGTACGGCGGGCAGTCCGTCCAGCTCGCCGCCGCGGTAGCGCGCCTCGACGGCCGCGGTGCCGTCGGGTTCGATCTCCTCTGACCACAGCGTGCCCGAGAAGCTGTCGCACGCGACCTTCTCCCCCGCGTCCAGCGGCCACCATTCGTGCAGCGTGCGGATGCCGAACAGGCCGCGCAGCCGCTCGTCCATGCCGCCCGGCCGGACCCGGTCGTCCTCGTCGGCGACGCCGGTGAGGAAGCCGCAGACGAGGGTGCCGCCCGCTCGCGCGTGGGCGAGAAGGTTCTCGATCGCGGTGTCCGTGAGCAGGTAGAGCTGGGGCACGACGACCATGCGGTACGCGGAGAGGTCGTGCTCCGGGTGGGCGAACGCGGTGGTGAGGTGGGCCTCCCACAGGGCGCGGTGCCAGGCCCGTACGACCTCGGCGCAGTCGTTCTCCGCGGACAGCCGGCCGTCGTGCGCTCCCGCCCACCAGGAGTTCCAGTCGTGCAGGATCGCGATGTCCGCGCCGACCCGGGTGCCCGCCACATGGGGTGCGAGGGCGGCCAGTTCGGCTCCGATCCGCTTGATCTCCTGGAAGGTGCGGCCCCGCTCCCCCGCGTGGCCGATCATCCCGGAGTGGAACTTCTCCGCGCCCTGCCGGGACTGCCGCCACTGGAAGTAGCAGACGGCGTCGGCGCCGCGCGCCACGGCCTGGAGGGACCACAGCCGGTTCAGCCCGCGCGGCTTGGGATGGTTCACACCGCGCCAGTTGACGGCTCCGGCCGCCTGCTCCATGAGCATCCAGGGACCACCCGCCGCCTGCGAGCGCGTCATGTCCTGGACGAGCGCGCCGTGCTGCGCGCCGAGGGGGTCGCGCGGGTCGGGGTAGAGGTCGACCGAGACGACGTCCTCCTCCCCGGCCCACCGCCAGGCGTCCTGGCCGACCCACATCGGCATGAAGTTGCTGGTCACCGGAGTGCCGGGACTGTGGCGACGCACGATGTCCCGCTCGGCGACGTAGCACTCCAGGAGCATGTCGGAGGTGAACCGCCTGAAGTCGAGGACATGCGTCGGGTTCTTCATGTAGTGCGCGTGACGCGGTGGGAGGACCTCGTGCCAGTCGTCGTAGGCCTGGCCCCAGAAGGCCGTTCCCCAGGCCGTGTTGAGCGCTTCGAGGGTGCCGTACCTGTCCTGGAGCCAGCGGCGGAAGGCGGTGGCCGCCTCGTCGCCGTAGTCGACGGTGCAGTACTCGTTGTTGATGTGCCACATCGTGAGGGCGGGGTGGCCCGCGTAGCGGGCGGCCAGGTCCTCGGTGACGGCGGCGGCGCGGCGGCGGTAGACGGCGCTGGAGTGCGAGAAGTGCTGCCGGGAACCCCACCATTCGGTACGGCCGTCCTCGTCCCGGGGCAGGGTCTCGGGATGCAGCCGGCCCATCCAGGGCGGCGGCGAGGAGGTGGGGGTGGCGAGCACGACGCCGATGCCGTGCTCGTGCATCAGGTCCATCAGCCGGTCCAGCCAGCCGAACTCCCGTGCTCCGGGGCGGGGTTCGATCCTGGCCCAGGAGAAGACCCCGAGGGTGACGGAGTTGACGCCGGCCTCCTTCATGAGGCGGACGTCCTCGTGCCAGATCTCCTCGGGCCACTGTTCGGGGTTGTAGTCGCCGCCGAACAGGACGCGGCCCCGGGTGGCGTCGCTCAGGCTCGGCCGCCCGGACTGCGGACCGGTTCCACGGGGCGTGAGCATGACCTACCTCGTTCGGGGTGAGGAGTGGACCGCCGCGGCCGACCGCTGGTCAGGAGCAGGTCGGCCGCGACGAGCTGGGGGGCGGCGGCGCGGGGTGGACACCGGGGCACCTCGGTGCGGAGCGCCCGGGCGGTCAGCCCTTCACCGCGCCGGTGAGCATGCCCTTCTTGAAGTGCCGCTGGACGAAGGGCGAGAGGACCGCGACCGGCAGCAGTGCCATCACCATGACGGCCATCTGCACGGCGAGCGGGGAGAGCTGGCCGGTGTTGATCTGGGTGGCGAGGCCGACCGGACGTTCCTGCTTCTGCACCAGCTGGATCATGACGTTCTGGAGCGGCATCATGTCCTGGTCGCTCAGGTAGATGGAGGCGTTGAACCAGGCGCTCCAGTAACCGACCGCGTAGAACAGCGAGATGACCGCGAGGACGGCCCGGGAGAGCGGCATCACGATCTGCCACAGGATGCGCCAGTCGCCCGCGCCGTCGATACGGGCGCTGTCGATCAGTTCGGGCGAGATGCCCATGAAGAACGCCCGCAGCACCAGGATGTTGAAGACGCTGACCGCGCTGGGGAGGATCAACGCGAGGTAACTGTCGGTGAGGCCGAGCGCCTGCACCAGCAGATAGGTGGGGATGAGTCCGGCGCCGAAGAACATCGTGGCGAGCAGCAGCATCAGGAACCAGCGGTGGCCGAGCGATCCGACGCGCGAGAGTCCGTAGGCGCACAGGACCGAGACCGCCATGCTGAACAGGGTGCCGGCCAGGGTCACGCCGACGCTGACGAGCGCGGCGCGCTGCACCTGGCCGCCGGTGAGCAGTTCCCTGTAGGCGACGAGGGTGACGCCCCTGGGGACGACGACCAGTCCGCCGGCCGCGTCGATGGTCTTCTTCGACTGGAGGCTGGTGACGACGACGATCCAGAGCGGGAAGAGGATCGCGAAGGCGGCCAGGGCGAGGATGAGCCCCTTGCCCGCGAGGCCGGCCTTCGACGGCTCCTCCTCCCAGGGCGGCCGGGGCGGTGCCGGCCAACGGCCGGGCCTGTCGCGCGGTGGGTGGGTCACGGCCGTCATTTCTCGTACACCCCCTGCTCGCCCATGAGGTGGGCGACCTTGTTGGCGGTCAGGACGAGCCCCAGGCCGACCACCCCCTTGATCAGTCCGGCCGCCGCGGCGTAGCCGAAGTCCTGGTTGCGGATGCCGTTCCACCAGACGTAGGTGTCGAGGACCTCGGCGGCGCCGGGGCCCACCGCGTCGCGCTGGAGCAGGAGTTGCTCGAAGCCGACGGTGAGCGCGTCGCCGACGCGCAGCACCAGGAGCAGGGCGATCACCGGGCGCAGGGCCGGCAGGGTGATGTGCCACATCCGGCGCCAGCGTCCGGCCCCGTCCATGGCGGCGGCCTCGTACAGGTCGGGCGAGACGGCCGACAGGGCCGCGAGGAAGACGATGATGCCCCAGCCCGCGTCCTTCCAGACGCCCTCGGCCGTCACCAGGAACTTGAAGATCCCCGGGTCGGTCATCAGGTCGATGCCCTGGTGCCCGTGCTGGCGCAGGGTCTGGGCGATGATGCCCGCCCCGCCGAAGATCTGCTGGAAGACGGTGACGACGAGGACCCAGGAGAAGAAGTGCGGGAGGTACATGACCGCCTGGGCGACGGCCCGGACCCGGGGCCTGACCACGCTGTTGATGAGCAGTGCGAGGCCGATGGGGATCGGGAAGTAGAGCACGAGCTGGAGGAAGAACAGGACGAACGTGTTCTGCACCGCGTGCCAGAAGGCCGAGTCCGCGAAGATCCGCTGGAAGTTCTCCAGGCCGGTCCAGGGGCTCTCGAAGATCGCGACGAAGCCGTTGTCGCTCAGATACGGGTCGTAGTCCTGGAAGGCGACGACGTTGCCCAGCACCGGTACGTAGGTGAAGACGAGCAGCAGCGCGATCGCGGGCAGGGTCATCAGGATCAGGGTGCGGTCGCGTCTGAACCGCAGCCGGAAGGCCGGCTTTCCCGCGCCCTGTGCGGCGCTCCCGGCGGCCCGCCGTCCGGTGGCGCCGTCCGGCGGGCTCGCTTCCGGCGTCCTCTTGCCCGCTCCGGCCCCGGCCCTGCTCCGAGGCACCGTGCTGTGGGACACGGCCTTCTCCTTGCCTCAGTCCTGGGTCACTTGGCCGCGGAGCCGTTGTCGTCGAGCAGCTTCTTGTACCAGGCGCGCAGGTCGTCGCCGCCCTTCTGCTTCCAGTCCGCGACGGCCTGCTGCACGTCACCGATCTTCTTGCGGCCGCGGACGACGTCGTCCTCCAGCTGCTCGAAGTCGTTGGCGAGGTTGGTCCACCGGTTGGGCTCGGTGATGGTCAGGCCGTAGAAGGAGGACTTCTTGGTGAAGGCGCCCATGCGCTGCTGCCACTCGACCTGGAGCCTGGCGATCTCCGGCAGATCGGGGTGGGCGAGGTAGGCGGCCGGGTCGCCGGTGTAGTCGTAGGCGCCGTTGACCTCGTTGGTGCCCTTGGTGGTCTTGGTGGGCAGGCCGTTCTTGATCGTGTAGTCGGTGCCCTCGACGCCGTAGACCGTGAGCATGTACTCCTTGGTGCCGTAGGGCGCCGCGCAGAAGTCGGCGAGCGCGAGGAAGTCCTTGATCTGCTGCTTGGACGCCTTGCCGCTCACGAAGGTGAAGATGCCGGCCGGCTGGGTCGCCCAGAGTGTGGGGTCGCCGCCGTCGGGGCCGAAGATGTCGAAGGCGCCCATCTCGAAGTCGGTCTTCTGGGTGCGCTGTTCGGCCGTCGAGCCGTACCAGTAGGACAGGTCGCCGTTGAAGACGAGGGACTGGCCCGCGGTGAAGCGGTTGGACGCGTCGCCCTTGACGGCCTTGGCGTCGGGGTGGACGACGCCCGCCGCGTACAGCTTGCGCGTCCACTCCAGGGCTTCGAGGTACTCGTCGGTCTCGATCCGGTTGACCAGCTTGCCGTCCCTCAGGTCCCACCACAGGGCTTTGTCGCTGCCGTTGAGGACGCCGTAGATGTTGAAGGCCGTCCACTTGAGGTCGTCGCAGGCCCACACCTTCGCCTTGGCGTCGGTGGCCTCCTTCGCCCAGGACAGGAACTCGTCGGGCGACTTGGGCAGGGTGTAGCCCTTCCTGGCGAAGATGTCCTTGCGGTAGAAGGGCGCGATGTTCGTGACGTAGGAGGCCGGCATCGGGATCGCGCGCAGCCGGCCGCCGAAGATGGAGCGCTGCCAGGCGTCGGTCGGTACGGCCGCGAGGTTCGGGTAGGCCTTGACCTTGTCGCCCGACAGATACGGGCCGAGGTCGGCGAACTTGGCGTTGATCGCGCTCGGGATCTTGCCGTTCAGGTTCCAGCCCGGGACGACCACCACGTCCGGGATGTCGCTGGAGGCGAGGACCGCGCCCAGTTTCTCGTCGTAGGTGTTGCCGTCCTGGTTCTGCCAGGTCGCCTTGACGCCGATGGCCTCGTTCATGGCCGTGTAGTACGCGTTGCCGCCGGACGGCGGGGTGCCCCAGAACGGCGACATGATCTTCAGGTCGCTGCCGGTGCCCGGCTTCTTCGGGACGGACGTCTTCAGCGCGTCCAGGTCGATCGCCCGGGTGAAGCCGGCCGCCGATCCGTTCTTCGACGGGAGGTCGGGCGTGACGACGTTCGACGCCACGAACGCCGGAAGGATCTTCTGGGCGTCCTTCCCCGAGGTGGTGCCGTCCTTGCTGCCGTCCTGTCCTCCGCCGCAGGCGGCGAGCAGGGACGTTCCGCCGGCCACGGCGGCCGCTGCGACGGCCGTGGAGGCGAGGAAGCTTCTCCGGCTGGGGGCGGGGGTGGCGGTGTTCGGCGTCATTGCGTCAACCCTTCATGGCGCACAGCAGGACACCCGGCGGTGGAGCCGTCGGCTGCGGTGTCTTGAGTGGATCTGCCTGAGCTGAAGCGGTCCTCGGAGGACTGTGCCCCGGGAAGAGGGAAGCCCGACAATCGAAGCGCTTCGATGTTGCTGCGAGGTTAAGTGAACGCCTGGGGGTGCACAAGGGCCGATCCCAAGATTCCTCGGAGACGCACGACAACAGAGCGTATCCGTGCGGCACTTGACATCACTGGCGGGAAACAGAGGTGAGCCGCTCAAGCGTCTTGACACCCACCCCTTGGTCGATCGAGCATCGAAGCGCTTCGAAAGACCTTCGATGCTCCACCGCAAAGGGATCACCACGTGACCGCAGAGACGCCACCCATGCCGCCCTTCCGCGACGCGAGCCTGCCGTTCGCGAAGCGCATCGACGACCTGCTGACGCGGCTCACCCTGGACGAACGCGTCGCGTTCCTGCACCAGTACGCGCCCCCCGTCGAGCGGCTCGGGATACCCGCCTTCCGCACCGGCCAGGAGGCGCTGCACGGGGTCGCCTGGATGGGTCCGGCGACGGTGTTCCCGCAGGCCGTCGGGCTCGGCGCGACCTGGAACGCCGGGCTCGTGCGCCGGATCGGGGAGGCCGTCTCGTCGGAGGCCCGCGCGATGCGCGCCCGCGACGACCGCGTGGGCCTCAACGTCTGGTCCCCCACGGTCAATCTGCTGCGCCACCCGCTGTGGGGACGCAACGAGGAGGGCTACTCGGAGGACCCGGCGCTCACCTCCGCCATCGCCACCGCGTACACCCGCGGGCTGCGCGGCGACCACCCGGTCTACTGGCGTACGGCGCCGGTCCTCAAGCACTGGCTCGCGCACAACAACGAGACGGGCAGGGACACCTCGTCCTCGTCCGTCCGCCCGCGCGTGCTGCACGAGTACGATCTGCGCGCCTTCCGCGAGACCGTCGAGGCGGGCTCCGTCGCCGGGGTGATGCCCGCGTACAACCTGGTCAACGGCCGCCCCAACCATGTCTCGCCGTATCTTCGCGAGCACCTGCGGGCCTGGACCGACCAGGAACTGCTGGTCTGCTCGGACGCGGGCGCGCCCTCCAACCTGGTCGACTCCGAGCACTACTTCGACACCCACGAGGAGGCCACCGCCGCCGCGCTCCGGGCCGGCGTCGACAGCTTCACCGACCACGGCGAGGACGGCTCGCGGATCACCGCACGCGTCCGGGGAGCCCTGGAGCGAGGCCTGCTGACCGAGGCCGACATCGACACCGCGGTCCGCCGCCAGCTCGCCGTGCGCTTCCGGCTGGGCGAGTTCGACCCGGACCTCGACCCGTACGCGAGCACGGGGGAGTTCGACACACCCACCCACCGCGCGCTCGCCCGGGAGGCAGCGGAGCAGGCGATCGTCCTGCTCAAGAACGACGGTCTGCTGCCGCTGCGCCCCGGCGTCCGGCTCGCCGTCGTGGGCCTGCTCGCCGACGAGTGCAAGCTCGACTGGTACAGCGGCACGCTCATCCACCGGTCGACCCCGCTGGAAGGCCTGTACGAGCGGTTCGGCGCCGAGCGGGTGGACTTCGCCGAGGGCGTGGACCGCGTACGCCTGAGGACCGCGTCCGGCCGGTATCTCGCGGTACCCGCCGCGGACGGCACACCGGCGGAGACCCGGGGTGCCGAGGGTGCGCTCGACCCGGCGCTGCTCGCCGGCCGTACGGACCTGCCCCCGCTGACCGCCGACGCCGTCGGCACCGAACTGGCTCTGGCCGACTGGGGCGAGGGCGTCCTCACGCTGCGCTCCCCCGACGGCCGCTACCTGTCGGTCGCCGACGACGGCTTCGTGCGCGCGTCCGCCGACCGGCCGGGCGGCTGGGTCGTCCAGGAGACCTTCCGGCTGGAACCCTCCGCTTCCCATCGCGGCGGCCACCTCCTCAAGCACCTCGGGACGGGCGGATACGTCTGTGTCGCCGCCGACGGCGTGAAGGTTGCCGGGCGGGAGGCCGGGGACGCCGAGATCTTCGTGGCGGAGTTCACCGAACGCGGTGAGGACGCGGTGGCGCGCGTCGCCGCCTCCGCCGACGTGGTTCTCGTCGTCGCGGGCAACGACCCGCACATCAACGGCCGCGAGACCGAGGACCGTACGACCCTGCGGCTGCCCGCCCATCAGGAACGGCTGCTGGACGCCGCCCGCGCGGCGAACCCGGACACCGTGCTGGCGCTGGTCTCCGCCTACCCGTACGCGGTCGACCCCACCGGCCTGCCCGCCCTGCTGTGGACCGCGCACGGCGGCCAGGCTGCCGGCACCGCGCTGGCCCGCGTGCTCGCCGGGGACGTCTCCCCCGGGGGCCGCCTCCCGCAGACCTGGTACGCCACGGACGACGACCTGCCCGGTCTGCTCGACTACGACGTGATCGGCGGCCGGCAGACCTACCTCTACTTCGAGGGGACCGCGCTCTTCCCCTTCGGACACGGTCTGTCCTACGCCTCGTTCGCCTACACGGATCTGCGGGTCCGCAGGGAGGCCGCGGCCCTGACCGTCTCCTGCACCGTGACGAACACCGCGACCGTGACCGCCGACGAGGTCGTCCAGCTCTACACCCGGGCGGTCGCCCCGTCCGTGCCCCGCCCGCGCCGCGCCCTGGCGGCGCACCGGCGGGTCCGGCTCGCTCCGGGCACCTCGACGGCCGTCACCTTCGGCCTCCCGCTCACCGCGCTGGAGTTCTGGGACGTCGCGCACGGCCGTCGACGCCTGGAACCGGGCATGTACGAGCTGCTGGTCGGCGCCTCCAGCGAGGACGTCCGGCTCGGGGCGACCGTCGAACTCGACGGCGAGCCGGGCGCGTTCCGCCCGGTCCGCGAACGCGGCCTGGACGCGGCCGACTTCGACGAGCAGCACGGCACCGAGATCGTCGACCGTACGAAGACGGCGGGCGACGCGGTGACCCCGGCGGACGGCGGGACGGGCGAACTCCTGTACCGGCTCTGCGACTTCGGAGCGGGCGTCACCGGTGTCGTGATCGAGGTGGCGGGCGAGGGCGCTGTCGAGGTCTCGCTGGACGGCAAGCCGGTCGCGGAAGTCACGCTGAGCGGAACACGGGGGCCCTACGACTACCGCACCCTCACCGCCCCGTTCACCGCCGGCGGTGTGCACGACGTCCACCTCGGACTGCGCGGGCCCGTCCGGCTCGCGCACGTCGGCTTCTCCGGTTGAGGGTCCGGAGGAGCCGGCACAGGGGTCCGGCACCGGAAGGCATCGGTGCCGGGCCCCTTCTCTGGCGAACTTAGCTGAAAACGATTGTCACTAGACACATCGTTTTCGGTCACGTCCCGACAGACGGACGGCCGGACGGACGGATCCCGTGGGCGTCTTCGAGCTCTTCCGAGAGACGCCAGGCCGTCCGGCCGTGCACCTGCCGCGCATGTTCAGCGACCTGCCCGGCCGGGGTGTTTGCGCTTCCCAAGCCGTGCGCTAATATGATCTTCAGCAGATCGGTGGAGGTCACACCGGTTCGCGATGCGTTGGTGGTCCAAGGAAAGACGCCCCGCTTCCTGCGGGGAAATGCAGGTGCAAGGCCTGCCCGGCGCTCTGTGAAGACCCTGTCCCGTGTTGTCCGGGACAGGGTCTTTTTCTGTCCGGGTCCGGCTCGCACGGGCCGATTCCGGTGGGGCGACGGGTCTCTTCGGGCCCGCGTGAGCCTGCGCGAGCCCGGCGACCGTGGCACGCCGGTCGCCGGCGTGAAACCGCAGCGTACGGGCGAAGCCCTGCATGCCGAGCGGTCGCCGTCGTGTTGCCTCGCCCCTGGACGGCGCTTCAGGGCCGGGCCGGCAGCCAGCCCTGCTGAACGGCGCGTACGCCGGCCTCGAAACGGCTGCGTGCGCCGAGGCGGTCCATCAGTTCGGAGGCGATCCGCCGGGCCGTGCGGTGCGACACCCCGAGCCGTTTGGCGATCGCCTCGTCGGTATGGCCTCCGGCCAGGAGACGGAGGGCGGTCGCCTGCTGGCCGGTGAGCCCGTTCGGGTCGGTGGGGACGACCTCGCCGAGCGGCCGTGCGGCCTCCCAGGTGGTCTCGAAGAGCGCGCACAGCGCGGTGAGCATGCCCTGGCCGGTCAGCAGGACGGCGCCCGCGGCGGTGTCGTCGCTGCTGACCGAGATCATGGCGGTCCGCCGGTCCATGAGGATCATCCGGGTCGGCAGGGACGGAACCGTGCGGATCCGGCCGCCCAGCCGGGCCAGCCAGGTGGCGTGTTCGACGGTGGGCCGGTTGGTGCGGACGCTGTCGAGGTAGATCGTGCGCATGCGCACCCCACGGCCGAGCAGATCCTCGTTCAGCGGCCGTGAGGCGGCCATGTTCTCCGCGGTCTGCGGACCGCCCGGGGCGAAGGTCAGGAACTCCTCGCGCACCTCCCGGGTGAGCACGGCCAGCCGGTCGCGTATCTGGTCGAGGCCGACCAGTTGCTCCACCCCGGGATGGCTGGTGGCCGGACGGAGCTCGGCGTACTCGGAGATGAGCTGGGCCGCGGCCGACCGCGAGGCTTCGAGGCGCTGCTGCTGGGCCGCCAGCTGGGCCTGCTGGCGGCCCATCAGGATCTCCATGCCGATGTCCGGGGAGACCGCCCGGAGCCGGCTCGCGTCCCCGGCGGCGGGGCGCACCAGCGCCAACTCGCTCAGTGTGTCGAGGGCGTCGCGCACCTCTTCCCCGGACAGCCCCACGTCATCGGCGAGGGCCTCGACACCCGCGGCCGGGTGTCTGAGCATGGCGCGGTACACCGCCTCCGTGACGGAGTCGAGTCCGAGAGCGGTCAGCATCTGGTTCCCCCCAGTTTCCTGCACTCAACATCCCCTCTTCGATGATGATCTTCGCAGAAGGGCGCGGGATCCTCACAGTGCCAGGACGGAACCGGCCGTGGCCTCAACCGTCCATCTCTCAGGCCGACTTGCTCTCGACTTCCGTTGAGAGTCTGGAACGCATGTATCTGGTCCACACGCATCTGGAACTGCCATCCGGCGAGGAACTTCCGGAGAACATCCGGGCGTTGGTGCGATCGGCGATCGTCACCCGCGACCGCGTCGAACACGTCGCCGTTCACCCCGTCTCTCCCTCCCGGCTCACGCTGGGCTTCTATCTGCTGGCCGGTGTGCTGGAGGAGGCGGAGGAACGGTCGGTTCGCGTCTGCCGCCGACTGCTGCGCGACGTACCGCAGTTGGCCACCGCGCGGCTGACCGGTGCGGGGGTGCCGTTGCTGCCGCTGACCTTCGAACCGCAGGCGGTGGACTGAAGCGGCCCGCGTGGACACATCGGTCCAAGGCCCTTTCCGTCCATCCGTGAACTCTTCTCACGGGGCTGAGCTGCGACGAACCTATGGATCACCGGCCGAGCCGAGCGCCACCGCGGGGCGCGACAGCAGGCCGGACACCGCATCTCCTCCCGGAAGGAACGGAAACAGCCATGCTTCGTACCCGAATCGCCAAGGTCGCCGCGGTCTCCTCCCTCGTCGTCGCCGCGGCTCTCTCCTCCCCGGTGGTCACGCTCCAGTCCCCGGCGGACGCGGTTCCGGCCTCCTCCGTCCTCGCCGGTGACGCCGGCTGGCAGGTCGCCCCGACGGACGCCGGCTGGCAGTAGGCCGCCCGCCGCCACTGACGGCCACTCACCGCGGCCGTCGACCACCCGTCCGCCCAGCCGGGCACCTACACCTGCACCACCGGCACGGAGACGGTCGACCGCGACAACATCGGCGAGGTCAAGGCCGCCGGCAGGCAGCTGACGAACGACAAGGACGCCGCCTGGGCCACCTCCGCGCAGTGGGCCTGCCTGGAGACGCTCTGGGACCACGAGAGCAGCCGGCGCGGGCGACGGCTGGAAGGACAACCCCCTCACCCAGATCAAGTGGGGCTTGAACTACATCGACGGCCGCTACGGCTCCCCGTGCGACGCGTGGAACTTCTGTCAGGCGAACAGCTGGTACTGATGCCGGCGGACCTGAAAAGGGCGGCGCCCCCTCGAACCGAGGGGGCGCCGCCCTTTCGGCGTGTGCCGGGGGAGTCCGGCCCTCCGGGACATGGATGCGGTGGGCGCCCGGCGCGTTCATGGAGCCGGCGCCACCGGCACGACCTGGGCGTCACCGTCGGCGTCGCGCACGAGGCAGGGCCGGAGACCGGCAGCACCCCGGCAGGCCCGGGAGGTCGGCGGTGCCCCGGCGGTGCGGACGGCGGCGGGGGCGTGGCTCCGGTCGGAGTCGGTGGAGACCGTCGGCCGGTACCACTCCGTTCCGTTCCGGCCAGTACCGCGCCGCCCGGCCGCTGTGGTGAGGGTTCTGCCGGTTGATGCCTCTGCCGGCTGCATGTTCTGCCGGCTGTCGGTTCCGCCGGTGGTGAGGCCGTTCTGGGCCGGGAACGCCTTGAAGGCCCCGCCGAGGATCGGCGGGGCCTTCAAGGCATCGGGTAGGGCGTCAGGCGATCTTCTTGTAGCGCAGGGCGACGTACGACGAGGCCGGGTGGCCGCTGATGTCGCCGCTGTCGATGTCCGCGGTCGAGTAGTTCATGTCCGTTGCCGGGCTGCTCTCGGAGTAGTAGTAGAAGGTGCCCGCGTCCTGGTTCTTCCAGCCCGCGAAGATGACGGCGTGCTCGGAGTAGCTGTTCAGAGCGTCACCGGGCCTGAGGTCGGACTTGTTGATCTCCGTGCTCGCGCTGGAAAGGGTCTCGGTCGTCAGCGAGCTGGTGAGGTGCCAGGCCATGGAGACGAAGCCGGAGCAGTCGGTGCGGTAGGTGTGATCGCCGTCGATGTCGGAGGCGGAAGCGCCCTGGTCGTACTGGACGTTGCGGGTGTACCAGTTCTTGGCCCGGGTCATGACCTCGCTGCGGGAGATGGTGCCGCCCTGCACGGACTCCGGCGGGGCCGGCGCCACGTAGGCGCAGTTGTTCGCGTAGGTCGACAGCAGGCTCTGGGTCCAGCCGGAGGCGTCCACCGGGTCGTCGGAGTGGTACGTGATGTCGCTGCCGTCACCGTCGGTCGGGTCCGCGTCGTGGTACCAGTACATGCCGCCGCTGGTACGGCCGTAGTAGAGGCCGCCGCCCGGTGAGGAGAGCGAGTCGACCGCCGACCAGCCGCTCGTCTTGAGGACCGAGAGGTCCCAGTCGTCCACTCCGTTGATCTTGTAGCTGAGCAGCCGTCCGTCCGCGGTCGAGGCGACGATGCGGTCGTCGCCCGCGGCGGCGAGCGTCTTGAGGACGAAGCCGGTGTCGATCACGACGTGCTGGCCTATGTGGGCCGACCCCGCGGGCTTGGCCTGCGACACCAGGTACTGGTGGAGCTGGCCGTCGACCGTCCCGTAGAGGTGACCGGCGCCGTCGTAGACCAGCTTGTCGAAGGTCCAGCCGCCTTCCCAGATCTTGACGACGCCCGCGACCGTGAGGGAGGTGTTGTTCGTCTGTATGTCGACCCGGTAGAGGTCGCCGGTGGTCGAAGTGACCAGGACCGTGTTGAAGTTGAGGGCCGCCATCGTCTTGGGCGTGAAGCCGAGGTTCGGGCCGATGAGCGTCTTGACGCGGTCGCCGGTGTTCGGCGCGATCTGCGTGTACGTCAGCCGGCCGTCGGACAGCGTGCCGTACATCGACACGTCGCCGCTGCAGGACGCGACGGCGTGCGCGGCTCCGCCGGTGACCACCACCAGGCCGAGGGACATCGCGCCGACGGCGACGGCGGCGGCTGTGGTGCGGCGGACGGCATGGCTCAGCTTCATGATTTCTCCTGCGGTGAGTAGGTCGAGCGGGCGAAGCCACATCCCTGGCCCAGACAGCTGCCCTGCAGGTGCAGCCGTGAAGGATGTCTCGGGTGTGGCTCCCGGTGACAGGAACTACTTTCGCCGCAGGTCACGGGGGTCGGAAGAGAAATCGCGTGGACGCAAACGTCCCTGGCCCGTTGCGTCCTGACGGAGCGTCGGCAGCACCGGAACACCGGGCACGCACGGAAACCGCCGTCCGAAGCACCCGGACACGCCGACGGCCGCAGCCCCCGCACAGTGGGCTGCGGCCGTCGGCCTCGGTGAGGTCTTCGTCAGAGGGCGAGACCCGTCAGCACGAGCACCCGCTCGTAGGTGTAGTCGTCCATCGCGAACCTGACGCCCTCACGGCCGACACCGGACTGCTTCGCACCGCCGTACGGCATCTGGTCGGCACGGTAGGACGGAACGTCGCCGATCACGACGCCGCCCACCTCCAGGGCGCGGTGCGCGCGGAAGGCGGTCTGCAGGTCGTGCGTGAACACGCCTGTCTGGAGGCCGTACTTGGAGCTGTTGGCGGCCTCGAAGGCAGCCGCCTCGCCGTCCACCTTCTGCACGGTCAGGACCGGTCCGAAGACCTCCTCGCAGGAGATCGTGACGTCGGCCGGAACGTCGGCGAGGACGGTCGGGGCGTAGGAGGCGCCGTCGCGCTTGCCACCGGTGAGCAGCGTGGCGCCGGCCGCGACGGCCTCGTCCACCCACGACTCGACGCGCTCGGCGGCGGCCTCGCTGACCAGCGGGCCGACGTCCGTCGCGTCGTCGGACGGGTCGCCGGTGACCTGGGCCTCGACGGCGGCGACGATGCGCGGCAGCAGCCGCTCGTACACCGCGGTGTCCGCGATCACGCGCTGCACCGAGATGCAGGACTGGCCGCCCTGGTAGTTGGAGAAGGTCGCGATACGGGTCGCGGCCCAGTCCAGGTCCGCGTCGCTCGCGAAGTCGGCGAGGACGACGGCCGCGCCGTTGCCGCCCAGTTCCAGGGTGCAGTGCTTGCGCGGCACCGAGTCCATGATCGCGTAACCGACCGTCTCGGAACCGGTGAAGGAGATGACGGGAAGGCGCTCGTCCTGGACCAGGGCGGGCATCTTCTCGTTGGCGACCGGCAGGATGCTCCAGGAACCGGCGGGAAGGTCGGTCTCGGCCAGCAGGTCGCCGAGGATCAGGCCGGACAGCGGGGTCGCGGGCGCCGGCTTCAGGATGATCGGGGCACCCGCGGCGATGGCCGGGGCGACCTTGTGGGCGCACAGGTTCAGCGGGAAGTTGAAGGGCGCGATTCCGAGGACGACACCCTTGGGGAAGCGGCGCGTGAGGGCGAGCCGGCCCTGACCGCCCAGGTCGGTGTCCAGGCGCTGCGCCTCGCCGCCGTTGAAGCGGCGGGCCTCCTCGGCGGCGAACCGGAACACGGACACCGCGCGGCCGACCTCGCCGCGGGCCCACTTGATCGGCTTGCCGTTCTCGGCGGAGATGAGCTGCGCGATCTCCTCGGTGCGCTCGGCCAGACGGCGCGAGACGTGGTCGAGGGCGGCGGCGCGTACGTGGGCCGGGGTCGCGGCGAACTCGTCGCGCACGGCGTGCGCGGCGGCCACGGCCTCCTCGACCTGGGCCTCGGTGGGCACGCTGACCTGGCCGACGAGGCGGCCGTCCCACGGCGAGGTGACGTCGAAGGCGGTCTCGCCCGTGGCCTGGCGGCCGGCGAGCCAGAAGGCGTGGGTGGCCCCCACGATTTTTTCCTGGGGCATGTGCGAGTCCCGGCCCTTCCGTATGGGGGTGACGATGGGGGGTGTTCCTGCTGGTGCTGCTCTCGCGTCCACGGTAGGGCCGGGACCACCACGGGTCGTTTGTCCGGCGCGTAACAGTCGGGGGGCGAGGTACGCCGGTTTGGACTGATCGCCGACTGATCGCCCACCGGGCGCCCACGGGGTGGGCCCACTGATCGCCGGGATCCGCCGAGCGGGATCGCCGGATGTCCGCCGGGCGAGCCGCCAGGCGCGCGGCCGTCAGCGGCGGGACCCGGTCACTCCCCCGTCGCGGCCGTGGCCTTCAGGGCCAGCCAGAGTTCCATCCGGACGTCGGGGTCGTCCAGGGAGCGGCCGAGGATCTCCTCGACCCGGCGCATCCGGTAGCGCAGCGTGTGCCGGTGGACCCCCAGGTCGGCGGCCGCCGCGTCCCACTGCCCGTGCCGTGACAGCCACGCCCGCAGCGAGGCGACGAGGTCCCCGCGGCCGGTGGCGTCGTGCTCGTGGAGCGCCCGCAGGAGCCCGTCGGCGAACGCCCGCACGGCGTCGTCCGCGAGCAGCGGCAGTACGGACCCGGCCGCCAGTTCCTCGTGCTCGACGAGGAGCCGGCCCCGGCGCCGGGCGACGGACAGTGCCTGTTCGGCCTGCTTGTAGGCGGCGCGGGCGGCGATCGGTCCTGCGGGGGCCGAGAGCCCGACGACGAGTTGGCCCTCGTCCCCGGCCGCCCCGGCGGGCTGCTCGCGCGGGACGGCCCGCGCGGACTCCAGCCCCGCGGCGTAGTCCCCGCAGGCCGCCACCGCGGCGCCTCCGTCCACGGCGAGAACGACCAGCCGCTCCCCGTCGGGCACGACGAGCACCGACTCCCCCGAACGCGCGGCGGCGGATTCGACGACCTCCGCGAGGCCGCCCAGCGGATCGCCCTTGGCGTCGGGCACGGCGACGGCGGTCTTCGAGGGCGCGGCGGCACCCGGGCGCGCGTGGGCGTCGGCGTGGGCACGGCCGGCCGACGCGGACACCGACTCGGCGATGATCAGCCGGAAGGGGGCGTCGAGCAGTTCGCCGTACAGGTCTCCGGCGACGGTGCGCGCGTGGTCGGGTTCCCCGGCGAGCAGCATCCCGAGCACGGCCGCGCCGATCCGCTGCTCGGCGGCGTGCAGGGACCGCGAGCGTTCGGTGGTGAGGGTCAGCAGGGCGATGGCCGAGTGCACGGCGTAGCGCTCGGCGGTGCCGAGCGCGCCGGCGGTCCCGACGGCGAGCGCGGCGCGCGGCCTGCGTCCCGTGCCGAGGGAGTGCAGTTCGACGCGGTCCTCCCCGCCCACCACGGAGCTCGCGGGGGCGGGCCGCTCGCGCAGCCGCTCCACGTCCGGGGTGAGGCGCGCGGCGCGGCGTCCCGCCCAGTCGGGGGCGGCGGCGACGACGGAACCGGACGCGTCGTAGAGCGCCGCCCATCCGTCGACCTGTCCGGCGAGCGCGGTGAGCAGTCCCTCCGGCCCGCCGTTCAGGGCCTGCTTGGTGAGCTCGCGCTGCGCGGCGAATCCCGCGGTGACGGCCCGGTACTGATCCGCGGCGATGGCGGCGGACACGGCCTTGCTGATGGCGAGGAACGGGGTGCGCCGGGGCACTTCGAGGAGCGGCAGTCCCTCTTCGGCGGCCGCGTCGACGAGCGCCTTCGGGATCTCGTCGTAGTTGACCCCGACGGCGAAGCCGATCCCGACGACTCCGGCACCGGTCAGCCGTTTCACGTACCGCCGCATGACCTCGGGATCGTCCGCGTCCAGCTTGAGCGCGGTGATCAGCAGCAGTTCCCCGCCCTCCATGTACGGCACGGGGTCGGCGAGCTCGCTGACATGGGCCCAGCGGACGGGCACGTCCAGGCGGTCCTCGCCCGCACGCACCGTGAGCTTGAGCGCGGAGTGGTGGACGAGCGAGGCGAGCGTGGGGGGCATGGGGCCTTCAGGTCGGTGTGATCTCTGTGATCTCTGTGATCTTTTGGCCGCGGCGTATGAACGGCCTGTGTCGATTCTGCCTCACCGTACGGTCGCCGCGTGCGTTCATCCCCGGACACCCTGGTCAGCGGGTCCGTATATCCATACGTCGCCTTCGATACGTCCCGCCCCGGGTGCCCGTCAGCCGCGCAGGTCCACCAGCAGCGGCGGGGCGTGTTCCCCCTCGACGCTGGTCAGCGACAGGACGGCGTGGCCGGGCGGCACCGCGTGCGCCAGTTCGGAGGCGGACCAGCGTTCCCGCTCGACCTGACGCACGGTCACGGCGTCCGTGGTCACCGCCTTGCCGGTCACCAGCTTGCGCAGGGCGTGGATGGCCCGGGTCATGGGCTGGTCGGCGAAGACGGTGTGCTTGGCCACGTCCTGCGTCTCGACCCACTCGGTGCCCCAGGACTCGGCGAAGCGGCCGCCGTCCCAGGTCGTGACGCCGGAGAAGGCCATGCGGCAGCCGACCGCGCCGTACAGCGGCCCGTGCAGGGCCTCGGGGATGTCCCCGATGGTCCGCAGGGCGAGGACCACTCCGGCGTTGTACGCCCGCAGGCCCTGGATGCGGCGTACCGTCTCGGCGGTCAGGGCGCCGGTCGCGTCGTCGAGGACCAGGCAGGCGAAGTGCCCGCGCCGGTCGCCGCCGCGGACGACGGCGGCGAACTGGGCGAGCAGCAGCCGGGTGAGGAGCTGGGAGGCCTCTTCGTACCCGCGTTCCGGCAGATCGACACGGACGCGCAGCGGGTGATGCGCCACCGCCCGGAGCGAGAACGGCCGGGCGCTGGTGCCCGAGCCGAAGAAGTCGGCGAAGACGGGCCGGTCCAGCAGCGCCAGGCGGTCGGCCAGAACGGGGCCGGGGTCGTTCGGGCCGCCGCTCTGCCGCAGCCGTGCCTCCAGTTCGCGGAGCATCGCGGGGTGGCCCCCGGCCGACAGGTCCTGCCGCAGGGGTTCCAGCAGCGCGGGCACTCCTTCGAGCAGTTCGCGCAGCACGGGAATCGTGGGGAACGTGCCGTGCACGGCCCGGTAGGGACCGAGCAGCTGGGCCAGGGCGGTGGCGGCGCGCCGGACGTCGACACCGTCGACGCTGCCGACCAGGCCTTCCGCGAGAAACGCGGCGGCCTCGTCGGGGTCCTCGCAGTCGGCGTACAGATCCAGGTCGTGGACGGACTCGGGGTCACCGAGCTTCACGACGACGTCGTACGACGCGTCGGGGCCGACCGGTGTCCCGGCGGCGGCCACGACGACGACGGCGCAGCGCGCGGTGAGGGCCTGGAGCCCGAGGGATTCGGCGACGGGCCGCACGAGGTGGCGCGTCTTTCCGGATCCCGCGGGTCCGACGGCGAGGAGCGAGGTGCCGAGCGTCGCCGGGCCGAGGGCGGCACCCGCGCCGGAGTAGGCGAGCGGAGTGCGCTCGCGGGCGACCCACCGGCCGAGCCGCACCTGGGCCGCGAGCAGGTCGTGCGAGGCGGCGCGGACGGGCAGGTCGCGGGCCCCGGACGGATGGGTCCAGGCCGCGGCGCCCCGCCGCAGCACGGTGTCGCTGAAGCCGGCGAGCCCTCCGTCGCGCTTGGCCGAGGTCCAGGCGCGCAGAATCCTCGCGCAGTCGACGTCGTTCATGCGTTCCGTCAGCACCTCGGAGGACAGCAGTTCCGCCGCCTTGTGCTGACCGGTCGCCCTCAGTTCGGGCCATTCGGCCGGGGGGGCGGACGGCTCTTCCGGTGCGGCCGGGGAGGCCGCCGCGGCCGGGCGGGAACCGAGGCGCTCCTTGGCGAGCGGCCACCATCCGCCCAGTTTGGCGAAAGGCAGCAGGACCAGCACGGTGATCAGCGCTTCGACGCCGTAGCTGACCACAAGTGACGCAAACACGTCACGTCCGCCGGCGATCAGCGCCACCAGGGACAGCACCGGATCGACGATCGGCAGGGGGTCCCACCCGACGCCCGGGAAGGCGTCCGGCCAGACGAACATGAGGGTCAGCAGGGCCGCCAGGGCCGCGATGACGGCCCGGCCCGGCTGCGCGCGCCGTACGACGAAGTGATGGGCGATCTCGCGCCAGCTTCCGAGGCGCCCCATCGTGTAGACCAGCGCCGCGAAGAAGAGGCCGTCGTAGACGACGCGGGCGTCCACGCCCTGCCAGGTCTTCGGGGCCGTCGTCCCGCCCCACCACCAGTCCTCCGGTGTGAACAGTTTCAGCACGACCAGCTGGTAGGGGACGTTCCCCCGGCGCCACAGGGACCAGACGACGAGCCCGAGCACCAAGGGGATCAGCAGGCCGACGATCGTCACGGAGGGCAGACGCCTGCGCTCCTTCGACTCCCGGGGGGCGACATATCCGTACCGCCAGATCCCCGGTGCGGCCTCGGGACGGGGTTCGTTGAGCCAGTCACGCACGGCCCGGCGGGGTCCGGGCGGGCCGGCGGGGACGGGCGGCGGGCCCGAGGGCCTGGGCGGGGCTCCGCCGGGGACGGCCCCGGGGGGTGCGGCCGGACGAGGTACGGGATCGGCATGCGTGCCACGTGCGTCGCGCGTACCGTCGAAGTCCATCGTGTGCGCCCCCTGACCAGCCAGTCCGCCTGTCGCTCCGAGGCCAATCTAGTGGTCCTGCGGGGCGAGTTCACCGTTTACACGGCCGGGTCCGCGGCGGGACGGGGCCGCCGGGCGTCCGCTCCTCTATGTCCACCGCGGACAACGGATTCCTCCGACAACGCCCACATGGCGCATGCCGAGCCCCCCTCCTCGGCTCTAGCCTGCGAAGAAAGAAGGCAAGCGTCCGAAAACCCCCCGCCCGGACCAGCCCCGCGTTCGCCGGGGACCGTCCGGTTCGCAAGATCATCAGGGAGCCCCTCATGACCGCACTTCCGCAGGAGCGCCGCGTCGTCACCGCCATCCCCGGCCCGAAGTCGCAGGAGCTGCAGGCCCGGCGCACCGCCGTGGTCGCGGCCGGTGTCGGGTCGGTGCTCCCCGTCTTCACCACGCGCGCCGGCGGCGGGATCATCGAGGACGTCGACGGCAACCGGCTCATCGACTTCGGCTCCGGCATCGCCGTGACGTCGGTCGGCGCGAGCGCCGAGGCCGTCGTGCGCCGGGCCTCCGCCCAGCTCCAGGACTTCACCCACACCTGCTTCATGGTCACGCCGTACGAGGGGTACGTCGCCGTCGCCGAGGCGCTCGCCGAGCTGACCCCGGGCGACCACGCCAAGAAGTCCGCCCTGTTCAACTCGGGTGCCGAGGCCGTCGAGAACGCCGTCAAGATCGCCCGCGCGTACACCAAGCGCCAGGCCGTCGTCGTCTTCGACCACGGCTACCACGGCCGGACGAACCTGACGATGGCGCTGACCGCCAAGAACATGCCGTACAAGAACGGCTTCGGTCCGTTCGCGCCCGAGGTCTACCGTGTGCCGGTCGCCTACGGCTACCGCTGGCTGACGGGCCCGGAGAACGCCGGCGTCGAGGCGTCCACCCAGGCCATCGACATGATCAACAAGCAGATCGGCGCCGACAACGTCGCCGCGATCATCATCGAGCCGCTGCTCGGCGAGGGCGGCTTCATCGAGCCCGCGAAGGGCTTCCTGCCGGCCATCAGCCAGTTCGCCAAGGACAACGGCATCGTCTTCGTCGCGGACGAGATCCAGTCCGGCTTCTGCCGCACCGGCCAGTGGTTCGCCTGCGAGGACGAGGGCATCGTCCCGGACCTGATCACCACCGCCAAGGGCATCGCGGGCGGTCTGCCGCTCGCCGCCGTGACGGGCCGCGCCGAGATCATGGACGCGGCGCACTCGGGCGGTCTGGGCGGCACCTACGGCGGCAACCCGGTGGCCTGCGCCGGTGCGCTCGGCGCGATCGAGACGATGAAGGAGCTCGACCTCAACGCCAAGGCGAAGCACATCGAGTCGGTCATGAAGACCCGCCTCGGCGCCATGGCCGAGAAGTTCGACATCATCGGCGAGGTCCGCGGCCGCGGCGCCATGATCGCGATCGAGCTGGTCAAGGACCCGGCCACCAAGGAGCCGAACCCGGAGGCGGCCGGCGCGCTCGCCAAGGCCTGCCACCAGGAGGGCCTGCTGGTCCTGACCTGTGGCACCTACGGCAACGTCCTTCGCTTCCTGCCCCCGCTGGTCATCGGCGAGGACCTCCTGAACGAGGGCCTCGACATCATCGAGCAGGCCTTCTCCCGCATCTGACGACGCGGACGTCACCGCAGCACCGGAACCCCGGATCCGCCCACGCGGATTCCGCCGGGGTTTCGGTGCTGCGGCGTTCCCGTGGGGGCGTGTGAAGAAGGTGTGCGAGGTGCATGGCGGGACGCGAATCCGCCTGTCGGAGCCGCACCCCCTGCCGTAGGTTCTAACCGGATCAGGGATACACCCGCCCACAGGGGACTGTGGGCTGTACCGGGCCGAGGCTTCCCCGGCTTCGCCCTGGTCGTGCCCTCGCGCACACACCCGGAGCTTGCGGCTCCGGTTCTCCTCACCGATCGGACGGCCGCCCGCCCCAAACCCCCCGGGGCGCGCGGCATCCGGTCCGGGGCGGCCGCCTCGGAACCACCCCCCTGTTCCGGGGCGGCCGACTCCCTTCTTCCGCGGGGCCCGTGCCGCGACGGCGCCGGACAATGGCAGGCTGTCCCCCATGTCCCGCACGCCCCTCCTGTTCGGCCTGCCCGCCCTGTGCTTCGCGCTCATCACCTGGCAGGTCGTGGCGGGCGGCCCGCTCGTGAGCCTGGACGAGCGGCTGAGCGGCAGCCTCGTCCACCCGGGCCGGTTCTCCGAACTGCTCGCCGACCTGGGCAGCGTCCAGGTGGCGGTTCCGGTCCTGGCACTGGCGCTGCTTCTCGTCGCCACGCGGAACCGTGCCACCGGTCTGGACCGATGGTGGCTGCCCCCGGCCGCCGCCGCGGTCCTGATGGCGCTGGTCCCCGCGGTGATCGTGCCCCTGAAGGAACTCGTCTCCCGGCCGGGTCCCCCGGTCATGGGACCCGGCACCGGCTTCTATCCCTCGGGCCACACCGCCACCGCCGCCGTCGCGTACGGCGCGGCGACCCTGCTCCTCCTCCCGCTGCTCCGCACCGCGGGCGCCCGTGGCGCACTGCTGTGCGTGTGCGCGGCCCTGAACGCGGGCGTGGCGTTCGGCCTGGTCCGGCGCGGCTACCACTGGCCACTGGACGTGGTGGCCAGTTGGTGCCTCTGCGCGGTGCTGCTGTCGTCCCTGTGGCTCTTCGTCAGCCGAAGTACGCGTCGAAGTTCCGCGAGAACTCCCAGCCTCCGAACCGGTCCCAGTTGACCGACCAGGTCATCAGGCCGCGCAGGCCCGGCCAGGTGCCATGGGTCGCGTACGAGCCGCAGTTGGTCTTCTTCGTCAGGCAGTCCAGGGTCTTGGTGACCTCGGCCGGGGACACGTAGCCGTTGCCGGCGTTGGTGGTGGCGGGCATGCCGATCGCTATCTGGTCGGGGCGCAGGGGCGGGAAGACGTTGTTCGCGTCGCCCGCCACCGGGAAGCCGGTCAGCAGCATGTCGGTCATCGCGATGTGGAAGTCGGCGCCGCCCATGGAGTGGTACTGGTTGTCGAGGCCCATGATCGACCCGGAGTTGTAGTCCTGCACGTGCAGGAGGGTCAGGTCGTCGCGCAGGGCGTGGATCACCGGGAGGTACGCGCCGGCGCGCGGGTCCTGGCCGCCCCACTTCCCGGTGCCGTAGTACTGGTAGCCGAGCTGGACGAAGAACGTCTCCGGGGCCATGCTCAGGACGAACTTCGAGCCGTACTTGGCCTTCAGGGTCTTCAGGGCCGAGATGAGGTTGACGATCACCGGGGTGGTCGGGCTCTTGAAGTTCGTGTCGCTCGCGTCGAGGGAGAGCGAGTGGCCCTCGAAGTCGATGTCCAGGCCGTCCAGGCCATAGGTGTCGATGATCTTCGAGACCGAGGAGACGAAGGTGTCGCGGGCGGCCGCGGTCGTGAGCTGGACCTGGCCGTTCTGGCCGCCGATCGAGATCAGCACCTTCTTGCCCGCCGCCTGCTTGGTCTTGATCGCGGCCTTGAAGTCGGCGTCGCTCTCCACCGTGGGGCACTCGGTGACCGGGCAGCGGTTGAAGCGGATGTCGCCCGAGGTGGTGGAGGTGGGTTCGCCGAAGGCCAGGTCGATGACGTCCCAGC
Organism: Streptomyces sp. NBC_00328; assembly: GCF_036139655.1. Classification (NCBI taxonomy): domain Bacteria; kingdom Bacillati; phylum Actinomycetota; class Actinomycetes; order Kitasatosporales; family Streptomycetaceae; genus Streptomyces; species Streptomyces sp. NBC_00328. The sequence goes on along the minus strand of NZ_CP108013.1, from coordinate 6,933,510 downwards.
TGTCGGGCACGTCGGCCATGCGCGTGTATCCGGCGCCGTTGGCGAAGCTCGCGTGGAGGTAGCCCACGAGCGCGTGCGTGGGCAGGTCGGAGGAGCCTCCGCCGCCCCCGCCCGAGCCCGCGGAGGTGGTCGCGGTGACGGTCGCCGACTTCGCGGACTCGCCGGCGTCGTTCGTCGCGGCGACCTGGAAGGAGTACGCGGTGGAGGCCGTCAGCCCGCTCACGGTGGCCGAGGTTCCGGTGACGGTCTGGACCTTCACCCCGTCGCGGTAGACGGCGTACCCGGTCGCGCCGGACACCGCCGTCCAGGACAGACCGACCGAGGAGGACGTGACCGTGCCGGTCTTCAGCCCGGTGGGCGCGGCCGGCGGCTGCCCCGCCTCGACGCCGGGGCCGGTCAGCGAGAGGTCGTCGGCCCAGTAGGCGCCGGTGCCGTACCAGCCGTGCGTGTAGATCGTGACCTGCGTCGTGGCGGCGCCGGTGCGGAAGGTGGTGCTCAGCTGCTGCCAGTCGGCGGCGGACGGGGTCCAGGTACTGACGTCGGTGGTACCGGTGCCGGTCGCGCCGAGGTAGACGTAGCTGCCGCGGACGTAGCCGGAGAGGGTGTACTGCGCGTCGGGCTTCACCGTCACGGTCTGCGAGCACTGCGCGTAGTCACTGCCGGCCGGGGTGGCCATCATCGCCGAACTTCCGCTGCGCACCGGCGAGTTGACGACAGTGGATGCCGTGCAGGCCCAGTTGCCGAGGCCCGACTCGAAGCCGCCGTTCCTGGCCAGGTCGACGTCGGCCGCCTGGGCGGCCGACGAGACCGCCACCAGGCCGGGTACGGCCAGGACGGTGGCCGTACAGGCGGCGAGCAGCCGTCGGCGGTGGCGGGCGAGGGGTCTGTCGTGCCGCGTGGGGTCCATGAGTGCCTCCGGGCATGGGGGAGTTGGAGGATGGAGCGCGCCCAACTTGGTCCAGACCAATTCGGTTGTCAAGTCCTCTGGCAGGCAACGGAGTTCGGACGGCCGCCGGGAGCTCCCCCTCACCGGCGCCGGTCCCCGTCACGAGCGAGCCCCGCCGCGGCCTCGTGCATCGCCAGTTCGAGCAGCGCCGGGTCGGTGAGCGTGCCCGAGCCGTCCGGCGCGACCAGCCAGCGGACCCCTCCGGTCGACCGTCCGGGATAGGGCACGACGATCCATGTGCCGTGGCCCGCCGTGCGCACCCCCGTGCCCAGCCACCGGGTCGCGGTGCCCGCGGGCACGAAGAAGCCCATCCGGGCGTCGCCGAAGTCGACGAGCACCGGCCCGGGCCGGTCGAGCACCCGGGTCAGTACGTCGAGGGTGGGATAGCCGAGCCCGGCCGGAAGAATCAGGACGTCCCAGGCCCTTCCCGCGGGCAGCAGCGTGACCCCTCGGGGACTGCGCTCCCACTCCCAGCGGCAGGCTTCGGGGTCCGGAGCCACGGATGCCAGCCACTCGACCGCCGCCTTGGGCCCTGTCATGACGGAACCTCCCTCTCGTGTCGACGCGGGTCGCGTCACAGAGGAGAGGGAGGTCCGGGCGGTCCATTACGCGGGTTCGGGGGATCGATTGACAGAAATTCAGCTCACGCCCTTCGAGGGCGGGCGTGCCGTCAGCTGTCGAAGCCGAGACCCAGCTTGTCCATCGCCTTCAGCCACAGGTTGCGCCGGCCGCCGTGCGTGTCCGCCCGCGCCAGCGACCACTTGGTGAGCGCGATGCCGGTCCAGGCGAACGGCTCGGGCGGGAACGGCAGCGGCTTCCGGCGGACCATCTCCAGCTCGGTGCGTTCGGTGCGCTCCCCCGCCAGCAGGTCGAGCATCACCTCCGCGCCGAACCGGGTGGCGCCCACGCCGAGGCCGGTGTAGCCCGCCGCGTAGGCGACCTTGCCCTGGTGGGCGCTGCCGAAGAACGCCGAGAACCGCGAGCAGGTGTCGATCGCGCCGCCCCAGGCGTGCGAGAAACGGACGCCCTCCAGCTGCGGGAAGCAGGTGAAGAAGTGCCCGGCGAGCTTGGCGTACGTCTCGGGGCGGTCGTCGTGCTCGGCGTTCATCCGGCCGCCGTAGGGGTAGATCGCGTCGTAGCCGCCCCACAGGATCCGGTTGTCGGCGGACAGCCGGAAGTAGTGGAACTGGTTGGCCGAGTCGCCGAGACCCTGGCGGTTCTTCCAGCCGATGGAGGCCAGCTGGTCGGCGGTGAGCGGCTCGGTCATCAGCGCGTAGTCGTAGACCGGGACGGTGTACGGGCGCACGCGCCTGACCAGGTTCGGGAAGATGTTGGTGCCGAGGGCCACCCGGCGGGCGCGGACCGAGCCGTACGGCGTGCGGACGGCCATGCCGGCGCCGGACGGCTTCAGGGCGAGGGCGGGCGTGTGCTCGTACACCCGCACCCCGAGCTCCACGCACGCGCGCTTGAGGCCCCAGGCCAGTTTGGCCGGGTGGAGCATGGCGACCCCGCGGCGGTCGTGCAGCCCGGCCAGGAAGGTCGGGGAGTCGACCTGTTCCCGTACGGCCGCGGTGTCGAGGAACTCGATGCCGTCGGCGAGACCCCGCCGCTCCAGCTCCTGGTGCCAGTCGCGCAGTTCGGCCGCCTGGTGCGGCTCGGTGGCGACGTCGATCTCGCCGCTGCGCTCGAAGTCGCAGTCGAGGGAGTAGCGGGCGACCGCGGCCTCGATCTCGTCGAGGTTGCGGGCGCCCAGCTCCTCCAGCTTCCCGATCTCGTCCGGCCAGCGGGTGAGCCCGTTGGACAGACCGTGGGTGAGGGAGGCGGCGCAGAAGCCGCCGTTGCGGCCGGAGGCGGCCCAGCCCACCTCGCGGCCCTCCACCAGGACGACATCCCGCCCGGGATCGCGCTCCTTGGCGATCAGCGCGGTCCACAGTCCGCTGTAGCCGCCGCCGACGACGAGCAGGTCGCAGGTCTCGGCGCCGGTGAGCGCGGGCTCGGGGCGGGGTCTGCCGGGGTCGTCCAGCCAGTACGGGACCGGCTGGGCGTCGGAAAGGGATTTCGTCCACTGATTACCACGGGTCATGGCGCTTGGGGCCATGATTTCAACTCCCTACAAGGGTGACGAGCGTTATGCCTTCTGCCTGTTCCGGCGATTTCCGATGACCATTCCGAACAGGACGAACAGGACGGCGACGAGGAACATGGCCGTACCGATGACATTGATCTGAACGGGTGTTCCGCGCTGTGCCGAACCCCAGACGAACATGGGGAACGTGACGGTCGAGCCCGCGTTGAAATTGGTGATGATGAAATCGTCGAAGGAGAGCGCGAAGGCGAGCAGCGCGCCCGCGGCGATTCCGGGGGCCGCGATGGGCAGGGTGACGCGCAGGAACGTCTGCGCCGGGCCGGCGTAGAGGTCCTGGGCCGCCTGTTCCAGCCGGGGGTCCATCGACATGACACGGGCCTTGACGGCTGTCACGACGAAGCTGAGGCAGAACATGATGTGGGCGATCAGGATCGTCCAGAAGCCGAGCTGGGCGCCCATGTTGAGGAACAGGGTGAGCAGCGAGGCGGCCATGACGACCTCGGGCATCGCCATCGGCAGGAAGATCAGCGAGTTCACTGCGCCGCGCGCGCGGAAGCGGTAGCGGACCAGCGCGAAGGCGATCATCGTGCCGAGGACGGTGGCCCCGATCGTCGCCCATACGGCGATCTGGAGGCTGAGCCCGAGCGCGCCGCACATGTCGGCGACGCCGCACGGGTCCTTCCAGGCGTCCGTGGAGAACTGCTGCCACTCGTAATTGAAGCGGCCCTTCGGTTTGTTGAAGGAGAACACGGTGACGACGACGTTGGGCAGCAGCAGATAGGACAGCGTCAGCAGTCCCGCGATGACGACGAGATGGCGCTTGAGCCAGGTGACGAGGGGCATTTAGACCAGATCCTCCGTCCCGGACCGGCGGATGTAGACCGTGACCATGAGCAGGATCGCGGCCATGAGAATGAAGGAGAGCGCGGCGGCCGTCGGATAGTCCAGGATCCTCAGGAACTGGGTCTGGATGACGTTGCCGATCATGCGGGTGTCGGTCGAGCCGAGGAGTTCGGCGTTGACGTAGTCACCGGCCGCCGGGATGAACGTCAGCAGCGTTCCGGAGACCACGCCCGGCATCGACAGCGGGAAGGTGACCTTGCGGAAGGTCGTCCAGGGCCTGGCGTACAGGTCGCCCGCGGCCTCGTGCAGCCGGCCGTCGATCCGCTCCAGCGAGGTGTAGAGCGGCAGGATCATGAACGGCAGGAAGTTGTACGTCAGACCGCACACCACGGCCAGTGGCGTCGCGAGGACGCGGTCGCCCGCGGTCCAGCCGAGCCAGTCGGTGACGTTCAGGATGTGCAGCGTGTTGAGCGCGCCGACGACCGGGCCGCCGTCGGCGAGGATCGTCTTCCAGGCCAGGGTGCGGATCAGGAAGCTGGTGAAGAAGGGCGCGATCACCAGGATCATGATCAGGTTGCGCCAGCGGCCCGCCCGGAAGGCGATCAGATACGCCAGCGGGTAGCCGAGCAGCAGGCACAGGACCGTGGCGGCGGCCGCGTAGGACACCGAGCGCAGGAACTGCGGCCAGTACTCGGTGAGCGCGTCCCAGTAGGTCGCGAAGTGCCAGGTGACCTTGTAGCCCTCCTCCAGGGAGCCCGTCTGCACGGACGTGGAGGCCTGGTAGATCATCGGCAGCGCGAAGAAGACGAGGAGCCACAGGAGTCCGGGCAGCAGCAGCCAGTACGGGACGAGGCGGCCCCGCTTCCTGGGCTGCTTCTCCACGGACTGCGGCGCGAGCGGTGGCGCTTCGGCCTCGGTGACGGTGGCCATCAGGCGGCCTCCTCGGCCGTGTCGACACCCGCGTCGATGTCCTGGGCGGCGTCGAGGCCGAAGGTGTGCGCCGGGCTCCAGTGCAGGACGACGTCCGCGCCGGGGACGAGCCGGGAGTCGCGCTCGATGTTCTGGGCGTAGACCTCGAACTCGGGGCAGACGGCGCTGTCGATGACGTACTGCGTGGAGACGCCGATGAAGCTGGAGTCGGCGATCTTGCCGGTGATCCGGTTGCGGCCGACGGGTATCTCGCCCGCGTCGTCGGCGTGCGTGAGGGAGATCTTCTCCGGGCGGACGCCGACCAGGACCTTGCCGCCGGTCGTGGCGGGTGCCGAACAGCGCGCCGCGGGGAGCACCAGCTTGCCGCCGCCCGCCTTGAGCACGATGTCGTCGCCGCTGCGGGAGTCGACCTCGGCCTCGATGAGGTTGGAGGTGCCGAGGAAGTTGGCGACGAAGGTGGTGTTCGGGTTCTCGTAGAGGTCGGCGGGCGCGCCGAGCTGCTCGACGCGGCCGGCGTTCATCACGGCGACCGTGTCGGCCATGGTCATGGCCTCCTCCTGGTCGTGCGTGACGTGCACGAAGGTGATGCCGACCTCGGTCTGGATCCGCTTGAGCTCGAGCTGCATCTGGCGGCGCAGCTTGAGGTCGAGGGCGCCGAGGGGCTCGTCCAGGAGCAGCACCTTGGGGTGGTTGATCAGTGCGCGGGCGACCGCGACACGCTGCTGCTGGCCGCCGGAGAGCTGGTGGGGTTTCTTGCGCGCCTGCTCGCCGAGCTGGACGAGGTCGAGCATCTCCTCGACCTGCTTCTTGACGCTCTTGATCCCGCGCCGGCGCAGGCCGAAGGCGACGTTCTCGAAGATGTCCAGGTGCGGGAAGAGCGCGTACGACTGGAAGACGGTGTTCACCGGCCGCTTGTACGGCGGCAGGTTCGTCACCTCCTGGTCGCCGAGGTGCACGGTGCCGGAGGAAGGTTCCTCCAGACCGGCGATCATGCGCAGGGTGGTCGTCTTGCCGCAGCCCGAGGCGCCGAGCAGGGCGAAGAAGGAGCCCTGCGGCACGGTCAGGTCGAGCGGCTGTACGGCGGTGAAGGATCCGTAGGTCTTGCTGATCCCGGTGAGGCGGACGTCTCCGCTGGTTTCTGTCGTCATCATCGTCACGCCCCTGTGAGCTTCGCGAACTTCTCTTCGTAGGCCGTCTCTTCCTTCGAGCTCAGTGAGCGGAAGGAGTGGGACGTGGCCTGCATGGCCTTGTCGGGGACGATCAGCGGGTTGTTCGCCGCGTCCTGGTCGATCTTGGCAAGGTAGGGCTTCACGCCTTCGACCGGTGTCGCGTAGTTGATGTACGCGGCGAGCTCGGCGGCCTGCTCCGGCTCGTAGTAGAAGTCGATCAGCCGCTCGGCGTTCGTCTTGTGACGCGCCTTGTTGGGGACCAGCAGGTTGTCGGTCGACGTCATGTAGCCGCTGTCCGGGATGACGAAGTCGACGTCCGGGCTGTCGTTCTTGAGCTGGACGACGTCTCCGGCCCAGGCGACGCAGGCGGCGATGTCGCCCTTGGTCAGGTCGGAGGTGTAGTCGTTGCCCGTGAAGCGGCGGATCTGGCCCTTGTCGACGGCCTTCTGCAGCCGGGCTATGGCCGCGTCGTAGTCGTCGTCGGTGAACTTCGCCGGGTCCTTGCCCATGTCGAGCAGGGTCATGCCCATGGTGTCGCGCATCTCGGACAGGAACGAGACGCGGCCCTTCAGCTTCGGGTTGTCGAGGAGGTCGGAGACCGACTTCACCTCGATCCCGTCGAGTGCCTTCTTGTTGAAGGCGATGACCGTCGGGATGCCCTGCCACACGTACGAGTAGGCGCGTCCCGGATCCCAGTCGGGGTTGCGGAACTGCGGCGACAGGTTGGTGTAGGCGTGCGGCAGGTTGGACGGGTCGAGCTTCTGGACCCAGCCCAGGCGGATCACGCGCGCGGCCAGCCAGTCGGTGAGGACGATCAGGTCGCGGCCGGTGGGCTGGCCGGCGGCGAGCTGCGGCTTGATCTTGGCGAAGAACTCGTTGTTGTCGTTGATGTCCTCGGTGTACTTGACCGAGATACCCGTCCGCTTGCGGAACGTCTCCAGCGTCGGGTGGTGCTTGCCGCTGTCGTCGAGGTCGATGTACTCGGTCCAGTTGGAGAAGTTGAGGGTCTTCTCCGTGGCCGAGTGGTCCTGGGCGGACGTGCCGCCCTGGGTCCGGCCGGCCGCGGGGATCCCGCAGCCGCTCAGTGCCCCGAGTCCGCCGACGGCCAGCGCGCCGCCCGCCGAAGCACGCAGCAGTGAACGACGGGTGAGGGCGGCCCTGCCGTTCCGGAGGCTGCGCCGCATGGCGGCCAGTTGCACCGGGGACAGGCGTTCGGGCTCGTACTGCTCCATGCTCTGATGCCCTTTCGAGAGGGTCGCGGCCGTGGTCGCGGCCTGGTCTGCCACAGGGCCGTAGCCGGTGGGGCTACGGCCGGTCCCCGAAGACCGTGCGGTGCCAGTCCTTCCTGGCGACCGCGGTGTTGTCGAACATGACGTGCTTGACCTGCGTGTACTCCTCGAAGGAGTAGGCGGACATGTCCTTGCCGAAGCCGGAGGCCTTGTAACCGCCGTGCGGCATCTCGCTGATGATCGGGATGTGATCGTTGACCCACACGCACCCGGCCTTGATCTCGCGGGTCGCGCGGTTGGCCCGGTAGACGTCGCGGCTCCAGGCGGAGGCGGCCAGTCCGTACGGGGTGTCGTTGGCCAGCGCGATGCCCTCGTCGTCGGTGTCGAAGGGCAGCACCACGAGCACCGGGCCGAAGATCTCGGCCTGCACGATCTCGCTGTCCTGCGCGGCGTCGGCGACGAGCGTGGGCGCATAGTACGCGCCGCTCTTGAGCTCTCCCTGCGGTGCCTCTCCGCCGGTGACCACGCGCGCGTAGCCGCGGGCCCGGTCGACGAATCCGGCGACGCGGTCACGCTGGGCGTGCGAGATCAGCGGGCCGAGGTCGGTGCCGGGCGCGAAGGGATCGCCCACGCGGACGCTCGCCATCAGGGCGCCGGTGCGCTCCACGAACGCTTCGTAGAGCGGCCGCTGCACGTACGCGCGCGTGGCGGCCGTGCAGTCCTGGCCGGTGTTGATGAGCGAACCGGCGACCGCGCCGTGCACGGCGGCCTCCAGGTCCGCGTCGTCGAAGACGAGGAAGGGGGCCTTGCCGCCGAGCTCCAGGTGGAGGCGCTTGACGGTCGAGGTGGCGATCTCCGCGACGCGCTTGCCGACAGCGGTCGACCCGGTGAAGGAGGTCATGGCGACGTCGGGGTGCCCGACGAGATGCTCACCGGCCTCCTTGCCCAGACCCGTGACGATGTTGATGACACCGTCCGGGATCCCCGCGTGGGTGGCCGCCTCGGCGAACAGCAGGGAGGTCAGCGGGGTGAGCTCCGCGGGCTTCAGCACGATCGTGTTGCCCGCCGCGACCGCCGGGAGGATCTTCCAGGCGGCCATCTGGAGCGGGTAGTTCCAGGGCGCGATGGAACCGACGACCCCGATGGGTTCGCGGCGTACGTACGAGGTGTGGTCGCCGGAGTACTCACCGGCCGACTGGCCCTGCAGATGCCGGGCGGCGCCCGCGAAGAACGCGGTGTTGTCGATGGTTCCCGGGACGTCGAACTCGCGGGTCAGCTTCAGGGGCTTTCCGCACTGGAGCGACTCGGCCCGGGCGAACTCCTCTGCCCGCTCGGCGAGCACGGCGGCGAACCGGTGCAGCGCGTCGGACCGCTCCCCCGGGGTGGTGGACGCCCAGCCGGGGAACGCCGCGCGGGCGGCCGCGACGGCCGCGTCCACGTCGGCGGTGCTCGCCAGCTCGTACGTGTACACCTCCTCGCCCGTGGCGGGGTTCACGACCGCGTGCGTACGACCGGAGGTGCCCTTGGCCAGGCGACCCCCGATGTACTGCGCGCCGTCCGCGAGGCGGTCCTGCGCCTGGAAGCGATGGCCCGGTTTGTGCATGTCGCTCTCCTCCGCCGTCCTCCCCGTCGGGACGAGGGTCGGCGTAGCTCCAGCTCGATTTGAGTGCCGATCCTGACAGAGCAAAGGGACTCCAACAAGTGATTCCGTTGTTGCCTTTTGGTTACGCGACGGAATCCTTTGACCAGGTGTCGAGTCCTCCCGGAAAAGGCGGGACGGTGTGTCAGTGGTGCGTGCCACAGTGGCGTGCATGGGGAAGATCGATACACGGGAAGCACTGGTCAGTGCGCTTCAGTCGGGGACGCCGGTGAAGTACCTGCACTTCTGGGGGCACCGCCCGCAGCCGGACGGACGGCTGGGGTCGAGCTGCCTCAGCCAGTGGTGGCCGTCGCCCTTCGTGGTCGAAGGGGTCGTCTACGCGACGGCGGAGCACTGGATGATGGCGTCCAAGGCGCGCCTGTTCGGCGACGCCGAGGCCGAGCGGCAGGCCATCGAGGCTCCGAACCCCGCGCTCGCCAAGAAGGCCGGGCGGCTGGTGCGCGACTTCGACAACGCCGTGTGGGAGCGCGAGCGGTTCGGGATCGTCGTCGAGGGAAGCGTCCACAAGTTCGCCGCCCATCCCGGCCTGCGGGCGTTCCTGCTGGGCACGGGCGGGCGCGTGCTCGTCGAGGCGAGTCCCGTGGACCGGGTCTGGGGGATCGGACTCGCCACGAACGACGACGGCGCCTTCGACCCACGCCGCTGGCCGGGCGAGAACCTGCTGGGCTTCGCCCTGATGGAGGCACGCGAGCGGCTGCGCGCGGGGGACACGCCCACGGAGGCGGGCACCTAGGAACGGGCCGGCATCGATGCCTCCAGATGCGGGGGTGGCGGTCCGCGGATTCCGGGGCGGCCGCCCCGGGTGTGGCGATCCCCGGATGCGGTGGCGTCCCGACCGGCCAAAACTGTGCGTGTGAGTGGCATGTACGCAGAGCAGAACGACATCGCGTCCACCGCACCCCGCTCCCCGCGCCAGTCACTGGCACTGGCGGCGATGCTCTTCGCGGTGTCGATGACGTTCATCGACCAGACGATCGTCTCCATCGCGGCGCCGGACATCGTCCGCGAGCTGGGGCTGTCCGCGTCCGGAATGCAGTGGGTGGTGAACGCCTACCTGCTGTCGCTGGCCGCGTTCTTCGCCCTGGGCGGGCGGCTGGCCGACCTGCTCGGGCCACGCCGTGTCGTCGTCGTGGGCACCCTGGTGTTCGTCATCTCCTCGGTCCTGTGCGGCTGTGTGCCCGAGGGAGACCTCGCCCAGACCTGGCTGATCGTCTTCAGGGCGACCCAGGGCCTGGGGGCCGCTCTCCTCTTCCCCGCGGCACTCGCCGTGGTCGTGGCCGTGTTCCCGGTGCAGCGGCGCGGCCGGGCCCTGGCGCTGTTCTTCGGGCTGTCGGGAGCGCTGACGGCCATCGGCCCGCTGCTGGGCGGCTGGCTCACGTCGTGGACCTGGCGGGCGATCTTCTGGGTCAACGTGCCCGTCGCCGTCGTGGCGCTCGTCCTGACCGTGCTGGCGCACATCCCCGACCGACGGCGCGACGAGTCGCTGGACGTCGTCGGGGCCGTGCTCATCGCGGTGGGCATGGGAGTGAGCGTGCTCGGCTTCCAGCAGGCCGCGTACTGGGGCTGGGGCAGCGTGGCGACCTGGGCCTGCATCGTGGGCGGCCTCGTCGTCCTGGTCCTCTTCTGCCGCTACGAACGCGACCGGCGCCACCCGCTGGTCAATCTGGCGGTCTTCCGGGACAAGGCGTTCACCGTGGACGCCCTGGTGCTCTTCTTCGCCATGCTGGCCTTCGTCCCGGTCTTCTTCTTCGCCTCGGTGTACGCGCAGGTCTCGCTCAGCGCCTCGCCCAACCAGGCGGCGCTCTACCTGCTGTACTTCTTCGCCGGCTTCGCGATCGCCTCCCAGTGGGGCGGCCGCATGCTCGACCGGCAGGGCCCGCGGCCGGCCCTGAAGATCGGCACCATCGTGGGCGCGGTCGGTTTCTACCTCTGGGCCGGCAAGCTGACCGACCTGTCCATGCACGACCAATGGCCCTACGTCGCCCTCTCGGGAGCCGGGATCGGCTTCATCCTGGCGCCCGCGTCCACCGACGCCGTCAACCGGTCCATCGGAGCCTCCTACGGCGAGGTCACGGGCATCACCCAGACCGTCCGCAACTACGCGGCCAGTGTCGGGCTGGCCGTCTTCGGGACCGTCCTGACACACACGATGACGGACAAGGTCGTCTCGACGCTCCGGTCCCACGGCCTGTCGTCGACCGAGGCCCACGGCGTGGCCGGCGACATCGCCCAGGCGATCACGGGCAACTCCGACGCCCGGCAGCCGACGGGCACCGGCGTCACCGCGTCGACCATGCGGGAGGTGATGGCCGGCGTGCGGACGGACTTCGCCGAGGCCAACCAGCGGGTCTTCTACGGCATGGCGATCGCGCTCGCCGTCGCGTTCCTCTGCGCCCTGCGCCACCCCGGCGGCCGAGGGGGGACGAAGGAGCAGGAGGAACCCCCGCCGGCCGGCTGACGGCGCCGTCGGACCGGTCCACGGATGTGCCGGGCGCGGGCCGTCACCGTCCTGTCACGCGGGCCGTCAGCGCTGAGTCACCAGGGACGTGGAGAAGCCGTCGTCGCCACCCGCGTCACCGCTGCCGTCGTCGTCCGCGGCGAACACGATGATCAGGACGAACACGCCGACGGCGAGAACGAGTCCGACGGCTCCGCAGATGACCCCGGCCAGCGCCTGCCCGGGGTTCGTGGCCTCGCCGCGACGGGCCTTGGCCCCGCCGATCAGCCCGAAGATCACGGCGAGGACGCCCAGCACGATCGCCAGCGGCCACACGACGAACAGGACCGCCGCGATGATGCCCAGCACGAGCCCGGCGGTTCCCAGCCCGTTGCTCGGCATGGGCCCCGCCACGGGCCAGCCGTAACCCGGTACGCCCGGATGAACGGCACCCGCGGGAGCGCCGGGGTACCGCGGGTGGCCGTAGCCGTACGGGAGGCCGGGACCTCCGGGGGCGATCGGCGGCGGAGGGACGGGCTCGCCGGGAAAGGGCTGCGGGTAGGGGGTGCGGGCGGTCGGCGCCGCGAAGGGGTTGTCCCAGGCGGGGCCGCCGAGGTGTCCGGGTCCCGGCGGAACGGGCGGGCCGGGCGGGCCGGGCAGTGAGGTGATCGCCGGAAGCCCGTACCCCGGAGGAGGCGCGGCACTCCCCCGCGCGGTCCGCCCGGGCGAGGCGAGCTCCTCGGGCGGGGCCCAGGGGTTGAACTCGGATTCCCGGTCGGCCTCGCGCTTCCCGAGGGAGATCCGGGCGTCGGGGACGGGGACGGCGAAGGGCGCGGCGCCCTGGACGGGAACGGAACCCGCGGGCGCCTCACCGAACGCACCCCCCGCCGCGGGCGCCGCGTGTCCCGGTCCGCCGTCGAACGCGCTGTCGACCCACCGTGCGGCCGTCCCGGGCCCGAAGCCCGGAGCACCCTCCCGGCCACCGCCCGGGCCGGCGCCCCGGTCACTGTCCGAGTCGCTGCCCTGACGTCCGTCCCGACCGTCGTCCGGTCCGCCGTCCGCGCCGCCGTCCGACGCGAAGGCCGTCCGGTCGGGGCCGGCCGCGGGCGTCGCACGATCCGGGCCGACAGCGGGTGTCCCGTGATCCGCACCGGTGGCGGACGCGCGATCCGCCTCGGGTGTCGCGTCCTCCGCGCGACCGGAATCCGGACCGGTCCCGGTCCCGGACGATCCGCTCCGCTCGGGTGACCCGCCGCGCGCGGACATCGGGTTCGCCCCGCCCGGCGGGGCCCACGCACCCGCGTCGCGTGGGGCGGTCGGCCTCTGGGCGTCGTCGGACATGCGCGAGGTCCCCTCTCTCGTACGTTCCGTCATGCTACGGCCCAAGCCGCTCCCCGGATCTCGGTCGCACGACGGCCCTCTCGTCCCCAGCGGGGTGCACCGGGCCCGGACAGGGGCGGCCGCCTACGATGATCCCGAACCGTCGATCAGCCGATCACCGCGTCCGGCCGAACACGGCCCAGGGACGCCGTTCCGGGGAGGAACCCGTTGACCGAGCACATCACCGCACGCGACGACGCCCGCGACCTGCACACCTTCATCGCCGGGCTGCCCAAGGCCGAACTGCACGTCCACCACGTCGGCTCCGCCTCCCCGCGCATCGTCGCCGAGCTCGCCGCCCGCCACCCCGACTCCCGGGTGCCGACCGACCCCGAGGCGCTCGCGGACTACTTCACCTTCACGGACTTCGCCCACTTCATCGATGTGTACCTGTCCGTCGTCGACCTCGTCCGCACGCCCGAGGACGTACGGCTGCTGACGTACGAGGTCGCCCGCGACATGGCCCGTCAGCAGGTGCGCTACGCCGAGCTGACGATCACTCCGTGGTCCTCCACACGGCGCGGAATCGACGAGCGCGCCTTCATGGACGCGATCGAGGACGCCCGCAAGGCCGCCGAGGCCGAGCTGGGTGTCGTCCTGCGCTGGTGCTTCGACATCCCGGGCGAGGCCGGTCTGGAGGCCGCCGAGGAGACCGTGCGGCTCGCGACCGACGACCGGCTGCGGCCGGAGGGGCTCGTCTCCTTCGGACTCGGCGGCCCCGAGATCGGCGTACCGAGGCCCCAGTTCAAGCCGTACTTCGACCGTGCCCGCGCGGCGGGACTGCGGTCGGTGCCGCACGCCGGTGAGACGACGGGCCCGGAGACGGTCTGGGACGCGCTGAACCTCCTCGGCGCCGAGCGCATCGGCCACGGCACGAGTTCCGCGCGGGACCCGAGGCTGCTCGCCCATCTCGCCGAGCACGGCATCGCGCTGGAGGTCTGCCCGACCTCGAACATCGCCACCCGCGCCGTCCGCACCCTGGACGAGCACCCCGTCAAGGAGTTCGTGGCGGCGGGTGTCACGGTCACCGTCAACTCCGACGACCCGCCGATGTTCGGTACCGACCTCAACACCGAGTACGCGGTCACCGCCCGCCTCCTCGGCCTCGACGAGCCGGGCGTCGCGGAGCTCGCCAAGAACGCGGTGCGCGCCTCGTTCCTCGGCGAGGCGCAGAAGGCCGAACTCACCGCGGAGATCGACACGTACGCCGCCACCTGGCTCGCGCTCTGACCCAGCACAATGGCCCCATGCGCACCGTGACCGCAGTCGCCCACCGCGGCGACCCCTATCGCGCCCGTGAGAACACGATCGACTCGCTGCGTTCCGCGCTCCACCGGGGCGCGGACGCCGTCGAGATCGACGTACGGCTCACGCGCGACCGCGTACCCGTCCTGCTGCACGACGCGACGCTCAAGCGTCTGTGGGGACACGACCGGCCGCTGAGCTCGCTCTCCGGCGACGAGGTGCGCGGACTCACGGCCGGCGGTGTGCCCACGTTGGCGCAGGCCCTCGGGGCGACCGGCGACAGCCGGGTCATGGTCGACCTGCCGGGACAGGTGGACGTGGGGGTCGCGCGCGAGGTCGTGGACGTGGTGCGGGCGTGCGGGGCCGAGGAGCGGGTGTACTACTGCGCCGGGGCCCCCGCCATGCTCGCGGTGCGGGCCGCCGACGCGTCCGCGGAGATCGCGCTGACCTGGACGAGCCTGGCCCCGCCGCGTCCGGGCCTGCTCGACGTCGTACGCCCGCGCTGGCTCAACTACCGCTTCTCCCTGGTGAACCGCGACCTGGCGGCCCGCGTCCACCGCGACGGCCACCTGCTCTCCGTGTGGACCCCGGACACCCGCCGGTCCATGCGCCGCCTGCTCGACGCGGGGGTCGACTCGATCACGACCAACCGCATCGACGCGCTCACCGCCCTGCGCAAGGACTGAGCCGGGCAGGCGGCAGCCGGGCAGGCGGCGCATCGGATGCGGTGGGTGCGCCCACCGAAACCCCGGCCGGAGTCCTGCGCGCGGCGCGGCGGTCGCGCGGCACGCGGGGGTCGGGTCGTCGCGGTCGTCCCTTAGGGGCGACCCCGGCCCGGATGCAGGGGGCGGCACCCTGCCTGGTGAGGATCCGGAGGGTCGCGCCCGGCCGGAGGATGAGCGGTGTCCACTTCCGGCCCACCAGCCTCAGGAGCACTCAATGCCCGTACGCCGCCCAGCAGTTGTCCTGGCAGCCGCCCTCGCTCTCGGTCTCGCGGCCGGACCGCTGGGCGCTCCGGCGTTCGCCTCCCCCGCCGCGGCTTCGGCGCGGACGGCCGCCGGGCCCGACGCCGACGCGCTGCGCGCCGCGCTGGCCGGACTCCCGGACGCGGACGCGACGGCGGCACTCGTACGGGTCGGCGGCAGCGACGGCACGTGGCGCGGCAGCGCCGGGGTGCACGACCTGCAGAGCGGACGCGCGGCCGATCCGGACGCCCGCTTCCGCGCCGGTTCCACCACGAAGGTCGTCACGGCGGCGGTCGTCCTCCAGCTCGCGGCCGAGGGCAGGGTCGGGCTGGGGACGCCCGTGCAGAAGTACCTCCCCGGGCTGCTGCCGCCGGCCTTCGAGCCCATCACCGTACGGCAGTTGCTCAACCACACGAGTGGCATCCAGTCCGGTGACGGCTTCGGCGACGCCTTCGAGGACGCGTACGCGCACCGCTTCGACAGCCTCACACCGCGCGAGGTCGTGGCCTCCGCGGTGGCGAAGGGACCGGAGTTCACGCCTGGCACCCGGCAGGACTACCTGAACATCAACTACACGATCCTCGGACTGCTGATCGAGAAGGTGACCGGTCACCCGTACGCGCACGAGGCGGCCCGGCGGATCCTCGGGCCCGCCGGGATGCGCCACACCTACTTCCCCGGCACCGACCCGCGCATCCGCGGGCCGCACAACCACGGCTACCAGGCGGTGCGGCGACCCGACGGCACGACGACGTTCGTGGATGTCACCGACTGGAACCAGGCGGACCGCTGGGCGGCCGGCGACATGATCTCCACGACGGCGGACCTGGAGCGGCTGATCACGCGCCTGTTCAAGGGAGACCTCGTCCCGGCACGGCAGTTGGAGGAGATGTTCACCGTGCCCCCGGGCATCAAGGGCGCCGACATGAGCGCCGGACTCCAGCGCTTCGAGTACGGGGGCACGGTGTACTGGCTCAAGTCGGGCGCCCGGTACGGCTACAGCACCGCGGTCGCGGCCACCCGGGACCTGTCCCGCACCCTCGTGTACTCGGTCGACTCCACCGACGCCAAGGGCGAGTCGATGAACCCGGTCGCCCAGCGGATCGCCCTGGCCGCGCTCAAGCAGCGGGACCGGAGCGCCCTGGCAGCGATTGCCGGAGCGGTCAGGTAGCCAGGGCCGGGGCGGTCGTCCGGTCCGGGGCGAGCGCCTCCAGGCGCTTGATCTTCTGCCGGACGACGTACAGCGGGATCACCCCGAAGATCCCGAAGGACATGTCGATGACCGTCCACCAGAAGGGAATTCCGCGGATCGGTCCGCAGATCAGGGCCAGCGGGACGATGCCGGCACAGGCGATCATCCCGAACTCGACGACCCAGATGTTGCGGCCCGGATCGCGGTAGGGACCTTGAAGTGCTCTCCCAGTTAAAGCAGGGAGATTCCCGCCTACCTTGCGGTGGCGGGCTTGACGCGCGGTGCGCGCCTGACGACTGCCCTCCCGGCAGCCGGGAGGAGCGCGTGGCCCATCCGGTACAGGTGCAGGATGTTCTGGGCCGCGTTGTGGTCGGCGTTGCCGGACCATCCGCAGTCAGGGTTCTTGCACACGAACAGTGCCTGGGTCTCCCGGCTGCCGGGGGTGGTGAAGCCGCACGCGGAGCATCGTCGGGAGGTGCCCGGGGCGGGGACCTTGGCCAGGGTGCCGCCCTGGCAGGCGGTCTTGTACGTCAGCATGGTGACCGTGCGGCCCCACGCCTCTCCGCTGATGGAGCGGTTCAGCCCGGATTTCTGGGCGACGTTCTTCCCCGGCTCTTCGATGGTTCCTCTGGCGGACTTGACCATGTTCGTGATCTGCAATGCCTCCACCACCGCGACGCTGTACGTGCGGGCGATGTCGGTGGTGGTCTTGTGCTGCCAGTCCGTGGCCCGGCGCTTGGCTTTCGCGCGCAGTCCTGCGATCTGGTCGTAGGTGTGGTGCAGTCGGCGGGAGGTGCGTTCACCGGGCTTGCGGTGCTTCTTGCGCTGTGCTGAGCGCTGTTCCAGGCCCAGGAGTTTGGCCTGTTCCCGGTTGGTCAGCCACTCGCCGTGCCCGTAAGTCTCTCCGTCGGAGAGGGCGAGGGGCACGGTGATTCCGACGTCGATGCCGATCTCCGGCCCCTGGTGGGTTTCCGGCGTGTTTTCGAGGGTCTGGACGCGGAACGCGATGTGCCAGCCGAGCGCGTCCTTGACCAGGCGTGCACCGGTGATCCGGTTCTCTGCATTGGCACGCTTGCCGACGGGGAGGTCTTTGGTCCAGCGGAAGCGGACGCGACCGATCTTCGGCAGATTGGCCATGCCCCACCGGCGGTGCACGCGGGTGATGTTCAGGTCCCGGCCCTGCGGCACATCCACGGTCAGGGTGCTGCGGAAGCGGGCCTTAAAGTTCGGGGCGTCCGACCGGCCGGCCCAGCAGTTCTTCCACGCCTGGAAATACGACTTCAACACCGCCTGCGCGGCCTGCGCGGGAAGGACGGCGAGGAAATCGATCTCCTTGCGGGCCTGGCGGATCGCCGCGTCCGCGTTCGCCAGAGTCCGCTTCTCCTTCGGCATCATCTGCCACCAGGCGTGCAGGAGATTCCACATCGTGCGAGCCGCGTGCGCCTGGTCGTCAGCCTTGAGCGCCAGGGCAGGAGACAGTGCAAGCCGGGCGCGGTGCCCGAACTGCCGCGTCTCCAAGCCGCGATCACCCATGGACGAAACTGTAGAGTATTGGGTTATGTCACCACACTGAAACCCGAACCTTGATGCGCACACCGGCCGTCACGTCATCCACAAACTGACCGTCCATTTGGTTTTGTCACCAAGTACCGGCGGAATGCGTTCACCGACGCCGTGCCGACCCGCTGCGAGGAAGCCATGCGCGAGGTCTGCACCGACTTCGAGGCCGAGCCGAAGCAGTTCAACGGCGGGCAGGACCCCGTCACCTGCTCGTGCACCACCCGCCGAAGGTGCAGCTCTCCAAGCCGGCCAACAGCCTCAAGGACGTCTCCTCCCGCCGCCTGCGCCGGGACCACGACAGCCACGTCCGCAGATACTTGTGGTGCGGGCACTTCCGGTCCGGCTCCTACTTCGCCAGCTCACGCGGCAGAGCACCGCTGACCGTCGTACGGCAGTACATCGAGAACCAGCAGCCCCCTACGAGCCGAGACAGACAGCACGGACCCGCGCCCCCGTCGTAAACGGCGGCAGGGCGGCTCTGTCGCTCATACCGGCAGCGTACGCGCCGACTTGAACGTGTTCAAAACCGCCCCCGTCCGGGGCTCCGGTGGCTCAGGCGCCGCTCTCCCGCAGCATGTCCTCGCGCTCGACGAGCTTCACGCGCTCGCGGCCCTGCGGTTCACCCAGCGCCTTCTCGGCGGCGTCCAGCCGGTGCCAGCCTTCCCACGTGGTGAATCGGACGTCCCGCTCGCCGAGGAAGGCGTCGACGGCCTCCGGGTCGGGCGAGGAGGGCGTGAGCAGACGGCCGTTGGCGTGGTCGTCGAGCAGGCTCGCCACCGTCTCGTTGGCGTCGCCCTTGGTGTGACCGATCAGGCCGATGGGACCGCGCCGGATCCAGCCGGTGACGTAGGTGGACGGCAGGTGCTCGCCCGTGTCCTCCAGCACCCGGCCGGCCGCGTCCGGCACCGTGCCCGAGTCGACGTCCCAGGGCAGCTTGGGCAGGCTGTCGGAGAGGTAGCCCACCGCGCGGTAGACCGCGGTGACGTCCCAGTCCTTGAACTCGCCGGTGCCCTTGACGTTCCCGGTGCCGTCGAGGGCGGTGCGCTCGGTGCGCAGGCCGACGACCTCGCCGTTCTCACCGAGGATCTCGGTCGGCGACTCGAAGAAGTGCAGGAACAGCTTGTGCGGGCGGTCGCCCGCGTCGCGGATGGCCCAGTTCTCCAGGGTCTTGGCGACCATGTCGGACTGCTTGTTGCCGCGCCGGGTGGCGATCGAGCCCTCGTCGTAGTCGATGTCCTCGGGGTCGACGATGACCTCGATGTTCGGCGAGTGGTCCAGCTCGCGCAGCTCCATCGGGCTGAACTTCGCCTGCGCCGGACCGCGGCGGCCGAACACGTGGACCTCGAGCGCCTTGTTGGCCTTGAGGCCCTCGTGGACGTTCGGCGGAATCTCGGTCGGCAGCAGCTCGTCCGCGGTCTTGGCCAGGATGCGGGCCACGTCGAGGGCGACGTTGCCGACACCGAGGACGGCGACCTTCTCGGCCTCCAGCGGCCAGGTGCGCGGGACGTCCGGGTGACCGTCGTACCAGGAGACGAAGTCCGCCGCGCCGTAGGAGCCGTCGAGGTCGACGCCGGGGATGTCGAGGGCCCGGTCGGCCGTCGCGCCCGTGGAGAAGATCACCGCGTCGTAGAAGGCGCGCAGATCGTCCAGACTGATGTCGCGCGGGTAGTCGACGTTGCCGAAGAGGCGGATCTGCGGCTTGTCGAGCACCTGGTGCAGGGCCGTGATGATGCCCTTGATCCGGGGGTGATCGGGGGCGACGCCGTAACGGATGAGACCGAACGGGGCCGGCATCCGCTCGAACAGGTCGATGGAGACACCGGGCTCGACGGCCACTGCGGATTTCAGCAGCGCGTCGGCGGCGTAGATTCCGGCGGGGCCGGCTCCGACAATGGCTACCCGCAGAGGGCGAGGCATGATCAGGTTCCCTTCGAACTGGGGCGGGGGACTCGACGGGAAGCCTAAACTGAGGCAAACCTAAGTCAGTAGGCGGGTCCGGGCTATGACCTCATAAGGCTGACTTATGGGTACTGAAGGGCTGCTTTATGGGTGGCGCTCGGACGGCAGAGCGTACCCTCCGCGCCCCCTACCGCTGAGCCTCCCTGGCCGGTGTGGGAACGGCCCGGGTCCGGACCGCGGACGGTCCGGCGGTCGCGAGCTCGGAGGTCCGGGTCGCCGACGGAGTACGGGTGAGGGAGGGCACACCGGTCGTGCGGGGCGTGGGAGCGGGTGCGCTACCGGGCGCCGACGTCCGGTGGGACGGTCCGCTCACACGGGGACGGGGACTGACGCTCCCGGGCGACGACGGAGTGGGCTCGGCCGACGGGCTGCTCGCGGGCGGCGGGGCCAGCGGGACCACCGGGGACACCGGTGCCTCGGGTGCGGCCGACCGGAGCGGCAGCGCGACGAAAACACAGACGGCACACGCCACCGCGGCCCCGGCCGCGGCGCGCAGCAGCCGGCGCCGGGCCGCGCCCCGGCGGATCGCCTCGTAACGGCCGGGCGGCGGAGAGAGGTACTCGGACGGGGGCCGCATGATGACGGCGAGCGGGTCGTCGGGGCCGAGGTCCGGACCGTCGTCAGGGTGTGTGATCAAGGCTTCTCCTCAGGTGGGCGCGGAGCGTTTCGCGGGCCGCGTGGAGATCGGCCTTGATCGTTCCTTCCTTGCGCCCGGTCAGCGCGGCCACCTCCCGGATCGGCATGTCAGCGTAGTAGTGCAGCAGGATCGGGACGCGCAGCCGTTCGGGCAGCGACTGCACGAGCAGGCGTACGGACGGATCGGCCTGCTCGTTGGGCGGGCCGACGACGGCCTCGGCGGTGGCCCGGCGCATCGCCCTGCGTTCCCGCTCCAGCTTGCGCCAGTGGTCCCGGACGAGATTGGCCGCCGTGACGTAGAGGAACCCCCGTGGCTCGGCCACGGAGGTCCAGCGGGACCAGAGCCGGGTGAACGCCTCCGAGGCGATCTCATGGGCCGTCCCGTCGTCGTCGACGAGACGGCGGCACCAGCCGGCGAGGCGCGGGTAGAGGGCGGCGAACAGCTCGGACGCCGCCTTCTCACGGGACCCTTTCAACATTCTCCATGGTCGTGACGGTGCCGGGAGGGACGGATCCCGGGCCGCGGGGGTACGGTCCGACGGCCCAGGATCCCGCTTCCCGGTCCACAGGGGACGCGGGGGCGGCGACGGGGAGCCCGGCGCCCCGTCGAACAGCCGGTCGGGGGTCAGGGGCTCGCGGAGGTGAGCACCGCGAACACGATCACGTTGTCGCGGTAACCGCTTCCGGAGCGGGGACCTCCGCAGGTGATGAGCCGCAGCTCCGGGCGGTCCACGTCGCCGTAGACCGCGTCGGCCGGGAAGTCGGCCTTGGCGACCGTACGGACGTCGCCGACGGTGAAATCGGCCGACCCGCCGTTCTCCAGGCGCACCACGATCCGGTCGCCGTGGCGCAGCCCCGCGAGGTGACGGAAGACGCCGTCGCCGTACGAGCCGACCGTGACATGACCGAGGATCACCGACGGGCCCTTCTGGCCGGGCGTCGGCGAGTACCGGTACCAGCCGGCCCGGTCGTGTGCCGCGATCGGGGGCACCTGCACGCTGCCGTCCGGGGCCAGTCCGAGCCGGATCAGCGGGGTGTCGACCCCGATGGCCGGTATCCGCAGCCCGACCGGCGCCGAACGCCCGAGCGCACGCGCCGGCTTCGCGGCCGGCTCTGCGGCCGTGGACGCTCCGCCGGACCGTGCGGTCGCGGGTGTGCCGCCGGGCCGCGCGGGCGGGGCGGCCCGGTGGCCGCCGCAGCCCACGAGCACCGCGGCCACGGCCGCGGTGACGAACGCGCGCCTGGAGAGAGGCGTCATGCCCCCGTCGCCCGCCGACGGCGCACGACGAGGACGGCCGCGCCCGCGGCGAACACGGCTGCGGCGCCCCCGCCGACGAGCCCGCCCGGGACCGAGGACGGCGTCGCGGTCGTCGCCACACCGGTGTCGGGCGCTCCGCCCGGCCGGACGGAGACCTGCCGCGAGGCCCGCGCCCGCGTCGGCGCGGAGCTGGGAACGGCGGAGGGCGCCCGGGTCACGGTGGGGCTCGCCGGGGCCGGTGCCGCGGTGACGCCCGGACGGGTCCTGGGGCTCGGGGAGGTCCCGTCGGCGAACGCGGGCACCGTGCCCACCAGCACGGCGGTGCACGCGAGTGCCGTGGCACTGAAGACGGTTCGGCGCATGAATCGCTCTCTTTCGTCGGTCCGCCCGCCCGTTGGCACGGCGGGCTGCGTTACGGATCGAGCGGAGAGACGAGGCAGCGAGGGACGGGGTTGTAAAGAGCAGGCAAAGGCGGGCGGGGTGCCGCCCGAGGGGCCTGGCCACAGCGAACGGTGGGCCCGTCCCTCGGGGTTCACCGCGTCTCAGCGGTCGGCGCGCATCGCCTCGAGCACGTTCTGCGCCGCCGTCACGACGGCCGGCCACCGGGGCGACGCGAGACAGACCTCGTCGCCGGCGTCACCCAACTCGTCGACGAGCGGCCCCAGTACCTCGGCCGGCTTCCGCGCGGCCCGTGCCTCGTCCGCCGACCGCAGCACCTCCCCCACCGTCGCCTCGGGCTCCTCCAGAACCCGTGAGTCGTCGAAGAGGACGTGCACGGCCAGGTCCAGGTCGTCGACGCCGCCACCGGGCGCGGGGGCTCGCGCGCGCCGAGGCGGCCCGAGCCGAGCGGACCGGGGAACGCCTCACCGAGGTGGAGGCACGGATCGTCCTCGGGACCTCGCTGTCGCGGCTCGCCCCGGCGCGGGAAGGCGCGAAGGAACTGACGCGGGCCGAGTCGCCGGCCCGGGCGCTGCCCTACCCGGCCGGAACCCGTCGGCTGGCCCGGGCCCGGGAGCTGCTGCGCGAACCGTGACACCGGCTCGGCACCGGCCACGCGGCCGAGAAGGGCCGGATGCCGCGGGGATCGCGCTCACGTGAGGAGCCCTCTTGTCGCCCGGCACTCCGGGGGCGGGAGATTGCCGGTTCCCGGCAGGACCGAGCCCTGTCGGGTGATCGTCAGTGCCCGGCCGCGAGTTCGCCGCTGAGCTTGCCGTGGAGCCTGGCACTGGGGGCGTTGAGCCCGGTGATCTCGACCGTCTTGCCGCGCTGGGCGTACTTGGCCTCGATCGCGTCCAGGGCGGCGACGGAGGACGCGTCCCATACGTGCGCCGCGGACAGGTCGATGACGACCATGTCCGGGTCGGTGGCATAGCCGAACCGGCCGACGAGGTCGTTGGAGGAGGCGAAGAACAGCTCGCCGGTGACCCGGTAGACGACCGTCCGGCCGTCGGGGTCGGTGACCGAGGTGACCTCGGCCAGGTGGGCGACTCGCTTGGCGAAGATCAGCACGGCGGTGACGGAACCGACGACGACGCCGATGGCGAGGTTGTGGGTGGCCACCACGCAGACGACCGTGACGGCCATGACGGTGATCTCCCCAGCGGGCATCCGCCTGAGGGTCTTCGGAGCGATGGAGTGCCAGTCGAAGGTGGCGACCGACACCATCACCATGACGGCGACCAGCGCGGCCATCGGGATGTCGGAGACGACCGGGCCGAAGACGATGCAGAGCACCATGAGGAACGCTCCGGCCAGGAAGGTGGACAGGCGGGTACGGGCGCCCGAGACCTTCACATTGATCATCGTCTGGCCGATCATCGCGCAGCCGCCCATGCCGCCGAGGAACCCGGTGACGATGTTGGCGATGCCCTGCCCGATGGACTCACGGGTCTTGTCGGAGTGCGTGTCCGTGATGTCGTCGACGAGCTTGGCCGTCATCAGCGACTCCATCAGGCCGACCAGCGCCATCGCGAGGGCGTAGGGGGCGACGGTCCGGAGGGTGTCCAGTGTGAACGGCACGTCCGGCAGTCCCGGGACGGGAAGCGAGGAGGGCAGGTCCCCCTTGTCGCCCACGGTGGGCACCGCGATGCCGGCCGCGAGTGTGATCACCGTCAGCACGACGATCGAGACCAGCGGGGCGGGGACCACCTTCGTGATCCTCGGGAAGAGAACCAACAGGGTCAGGCCGGCGGCGATCAGCGGGTAGACGGCCCAGGGCACGTCCGTCAGCTCCGGCACCTGGGCCAGGAAGATGAGGATCGCGAGGGAGTTGACGAAGCCGACCATCACGCTGCGCGGCACGAAGCGCATCAGCCTGGCCACCCCGAGCGCGCCGAGCGCGATCTGGAAGACCCCGGCGAGGATGACGGCGGCGACCAGGTACCCGAAGCCGTGCTCGCGGTTGAGCGGGGCGATGACCAGGGCCACGGCACCGGTCGCCGCGGAGATCATCGCCCGGCGTCCGCCGACGACGGCGATCGTCACGGCCATCGTGAACGAGGCGAACAGGCCGATGGCGGGGTCGACCCCGGCGATGACCGAGAACGAGATCGCCTCGGGGATCAGGGCGAGGGCGACGACCAGGCCGGCCAGCACCTCGGTGCGCCAGACCTTCGGGTCGGACAGCCAGTCGGGCTTCAGGCCACGCAGGCGCGCGCCGGGGGAACAGCGGAAGCGGCGGAGGACAAGAGATCAGTAACCCTGTCGTGCTCGGGCACACCCGCGTGGCAGGCCGGGAACGTGCGAGAGGACGCGGAGGGGCCGGGTCGGCACTCCGCGGACGGCCCCGTGAGCGCGGAGCCGGAAGACCGGAGGAAAACGACGGACCAGCGCAAGGCGCCGGGGTCACGTCCGAGGGCGACGATTCATGGCGGGCAGGCCGCGGCGCCGGGCGTCATGGGCTCGCGCACGCTTCTCTCCTGCAAAAAAATTGGGCTTTCACCGGGGGCACCGACCCCGGCACGGCGCGGCGGGGCAGCGCCGGGCCGTCACGGCCATCGGCAACTCTACCCGCGGCCCGGTCGTCCCCTCCGCCCGCTCCCAAGGAGGCTTCCGCCTCCGCACCGGAAACGACGTCGCCCGCCTCGTGGCAGGCCGCCACCCAGCGGGTGGAGAGACTGCGGATCCAGCCGGCTCGCGCGGAGGACTTCGCGGCCACCCTCCGCGGACGCCTGCCGCACGCCGACCGCGGCTGATCCCGCGTACCAGGCGGTGCAGGCGGTGCAGCAACGAGGGCGGCGATGAACAGGATGCCGGGCGGGCCGGTCGCGGCCTCCACGACCGGCCCCGTCCCCCGACCGCCGTCCCTCCCCCCACGTGGCGCACCTGGGCGGCGACCGCTCCCCTCCAGGCCCCGGGCCGGGCACCGTCTGCCGGTGTCCGGCACCAGAGCCGTTCGCAGTGCTCCCCGCACGTCATGGTGCACGGCCGGGGCGCGCAGGCGCATTGCCGATTCCCGGCAACGTTCACTAGGGTCTGCATGCCGGTGAGCCGCTGAGGATCCGTCACCGACGCGTCAGGATTCGGGAGACGACGTGACCGACCGGGAGAATCCCGCGCACTATCTGCACGGCTACGCCGAGATCCTGGCCGACGTCTCGGCCACCGGCCGGCGCCTCACCCGCGTGGAGATCGAGTCCCGGCGCGCCCTGGGCGAGCAGGCGGCGGAGGCCGGACACGGACTGCGCACCCTCGTCAGCGAGCACCTGACCGCCGCGCGCTCCGCCTGGCCCCACTCACCCGGCTCCGCCGACATCGCGCTCGGCGCCGTGCAGCAGGCGATAGACGCCTTCGCCGAGGGCTACGAACGCGCGCAGCGCCAGGCCGTTCGACAAGAAGAGGCCGCGCGCCGGGAGTTCATCGACGATCTCCTGTACGGCCGCAGCGACCTGGGCCGTCTCGCCGAGCGCGCCGAGCGCTTCGGCCTGCGCCTGTCCCACGCGCACGCGGTCGCCGTCGCCGAAGGCCCGGCCGCCTACGACGAGGGCGACGCGGTGCCCCGACGGGTCGAGCACGCGCTCATCGGCCGCTTCGGCGACCGCAGCATCCTGATCACCACCAAGGACGGGCGACTGCTGTGCGTGGCCCCCGGCCATCAGGACGAGATCCTCACCTGTTTCGCCCAGCAGGCTCATGCCGCCACCGACGGCGGACGCGTCGCCATCGGCCGCCCTCAGCCGGGTCCCGGCGGCGTCGTCCAGTCCTACGAGGAGGCGCTCAACGCCCTGGAACTGGGCGAGCGTCTGGGCCTCGACGAACCGGTCCTGCGCTCTGCGGACCTGCTCGTCTACCCGGTCCTCACCCGCGACCGCCAGGCCATGGCCGACCTCGTCCTCGACGCCCTCGGACCGCTCAGAACAAGCCGCGGCGGCGCCCAGCCCCTCCTGGACACCCTCACCGCGTACTTCGACTGCGGCTGCGTCGCCGCCGAGGCCGCCCGCCGTCTGACCCTGAGCGTGCGAGCCCTGACCTACCGCCTGGAACGCATCCACAAACTCACCGGCGCCAACCCGGCCGATCCGGCCCACCGCTACATGCTCCAGACCGCGGTGATCGGGGCACGGCTGCTGGACTGGCCCGCCCAGGACCTCTGACCCCGGCTGTCTGTCACAGGCCCGCTATCGCGTTCCAGCGCTTGGCGAACTCCGTGCGTTCGGTGGCGGAGATGTCGCGGGCGATCGCGAGACGCCTGCGCATCGTCGCGTCCGGGAAGATCAGGGGGTCCTCGGCGAGGGCGGCGGTGTCCTTGTCCTTGGAGGAGGCGAGGATGTCCTGGGCGGCGGGGACCGGACAGACGTAGTTGACCCAGGCGGCCAGTTCGGCGGCGACCTCGGGCTCGTAGTAGTAGTCGATGAGCTTCTCGGCGTTGGCCTTGTGCCGGGCCAGGTCGGGGATCATCAGCGACTCGGCCCACAGTTCGGCGCCCTCCTCGGGGACGACGAAGCGGATGTCGGGGTCGTCGGCTTGGAGCTGGATCACGTCGCCCGAGTAGGCCTGGCAGGCCAGCACGTCCCCGCCGGCGAGGTCCTTGATGTAGTCGTTGCCGGTGAAGCGGCGGATCTGGCCCCGGCGGACCTGCTTCTCGACCTGATCGCACACGTGGTGGAAGTCGTCGGCCCGCCACTTCGTGATGTCGACGCCGTTGCCCTGCATGAGCAGCGCGAACGCCTCGTCCAGGCCGGAGAGCAGGGTGACCCGGCCCTTGAGGTCGTCGGCCCACAGATCCGAGACGTGCCGGATCTCGCGGCCGACCCTGCGGCGGTTGTACGCGATTCCGGTGATCCCCGACTGCCACGGCACCGAGGACTTGCGGCCGGGGTCGAAGGCGGGCGAACTCAGCAGCGGGTCCAGGTACTTGACGACGTTCGGCTGCCGGGACCGGTCCATCTCCTGGACCCAGCCGAGCCGGACGAAACGGGCGCACATCCAGTCGCTGATGACAATGAGGTCGCGGCCGGTCCGCTGGTGGTTCATCAGGGACGGGCTGATCTTGCCGAAGAACTCGTCGTTGTCATTGATCTCCTCGATGTAGTCGACGGAGATCCCGGTGCGCTTCCCGAAGGCCTCCAGCGTCGGCCGCCGGGTGCTGTCCTCGTCGTCGGTGTCGATGTACAGCGGCCAGTTCGCCCAGGTCAGCCGCTTGTCCGTGGCGGAGAGGTCCGCTCCGGCCCGCTCACCCGGTCCCACGTACGCCGCCGGTACCCCGCATCCCGCGAGCGCTCCGAGCGCGGCACCGCCGCCCAGGGCGCGCAGCAGGGACCGGCGGGAAGGGGGCGAGGTCTTCCGATTC
Organism: Streptomyces sp. NBC_00328; assembly: GCF_036139655.1. NCBI lineage: Bacteria > Bacillati > Actinomycetota > Actinomycetes > Kitasatosporales > Streptomycetaceae > Streptomyces > Streptomyces sp. NBC_00328. The sequence goes on along the minus strand of NZ_CP108013.1, from coordinate 6,906,227 downwards.
ACTGGCACACGGGAAGCATGCCGACCCGGGCTCGGCCGGGACAATGGACGCTGCGTCGATCAGTCGCCCGCCGACCCGACACCCTGTCGATCCGTTTCCCGGCGTTCCGAGAACTCCGCGCGCGCGACCGCCGCCCGTCCCCGGCCCTGTGCCGGGCCCGGCCTCGACGCGGGCGGCGCGCACGGCGGGAACGCGACCCTCACGGACAGGCCGCCGCGCGGACGGGGCCATGCCTCGACCGTTCCGCCGTGGGCGGTGGCGACGGCCGTGACGATGGACAGGCCGAGCCCGAGGCCCTCGCGGGGGCGGCCCTTCCCGCGCGGGCGCGTCCCGGTCCGTTCCGCGCCCAGCCGCCGGAACGGCTGGAAGAGTCCGGCCACCTGGTCGCGCGGGATCACCGGGCCGGTGTTGTCGATCCGCAGGACCGGGCGCCCCGCCTCCGTCCCGGTCCACACCTGGACCCAGCTCTCCTGGTCCCCACGGGTGTTGTGCCGTACGGCGTTGTCGGCGAGGTTGACCACCAGGCGTTCGATCAGCTGGGGGTCGCCCAGTACGGGCGCGGAGCCGAGGTCGGCCCGCACCCGCGGCCCGCCGGTCCCGGGCCCGCCGTCCGGCAGCAGCTCCCGCACCGTCTCGGCGAGGTCGACGAACTCCCTTCGCTGAAGCCCGCGTTGACTGCGCGCGAGGGTCAACAGGGCGTCGATGAGGCGCTCCTGTTCCTGCCCGGCGGCACGAACGCGCAGGCACGCGGCCCGCAGGCTCTCCACCGACGCCCCCGGGTCGGCGAGCGCGACGTCCACGATCGCCTGCTGGAGCGTGAGCGGAGTGCGCAGTTCGTGCGACGCGTTGGCGACGAACTGCTTCTGCGCCTCGAACGCGCCCTCCAGCCGCCCCAGTACGTCGTCGAAGGTGTCCGCCATGGCTTTGAGTTCGTCCTCGGGACCCGGCACCGCCAGCCGCTGGCGGAGGTTGTCCGCGGAGATCCGCCGGGCGGCCGAGGTCATCGTGCGCAGCGGCGCGAGGACGCGTCCTGCCATGAGCCAGCCCAGGGCCACGGAGGCGAAGGTCATCACGGCGAGCGCGACGCCCGCCTCGACGAGCAACTGGTGCAGTTGATCGGCGCGCAAGGCCTCGGCGTACATCGTCAGCGTCGGCGGATCGGGGGTCTGTCCCTCGCCCCCGGGCAGCCCGGGGGCCACGGACGAACCCCCGACCGCCGTCGACGGCGCGGTCCGCGAAGCCAGCAGATAGGTGAAGCCGAGCAGGGCGGCCCCCGCCACCACGAACAGCGCGCTGTAGAGCAGGGTCAGCCGCCAGCGAATGCTGCGCGGGGCGAGCCGCCACCGGACACCGCCGAGGGCCGGCCGGCCGCGGGCGGTCCGCAGTGCTCGCCACCAGCGGCTGCCGGGTGGTGCCGGCCGCGGGCGCGTGCCGTAGGGGGCCGGGCGGTCGGCTCCGGCGGATGCGTCCGTCATGCGATCCGGTACCCCGCCCGGTCCACCGTCGCGATCAGCTGCGGCTCCCCCAGTTTGCGGCGCAGCCGGCTCACCGTGACCTTCACAGTCTGGCTGAAGGGGTCGGCCGCCTCGTCCCAGGCCCGCTCCAGGAGTTCCTCGGTGGAGACCACGGCGCCCTGCGCGGCCAGCAGGAGTTCGAGCACGGCGAACTCCTTCGGGCTGAGGGCGAGCCCCGAGCCGCCCCGGGTCGCCTGCCGCCGCGCCGGGTCGAGCCGCAGTTCCCCGCGGACCAGGACAGGGGGCAGCGCGGGCTGCGCGCGTCGCGCCAGGGCCCGTACACGTGCGACGAGTTCGGCGAAGGCGAAGGGCTTGGGCAGATAGTCGTCGGCACCGAGACCGAGTCCCATGACCCGGTCGGCCACCGTGCCGGACGCGGTCAGCATCAGCACCCTCGCCCGGCTGCCGCCCGCGGCCAGCGTCCGGCACACCTGGTCGCCGTGGACGCCGGGCAGATCGCGGTCGAGCACGACGACGTCGTACGCGTTGACCGCGGCGCGCTCCAGCGCCGTGGGTCCGTCCAGCGCGAGATCGACCGCCATGCCCTCGCGGCGCAGCCCGGCGGCCACGGTCTCGGCCAGTTCCTCATGGTCCTCGACCACCAGCACACGCATGGCGGTCAGTGTGGCGGCCCGGGGGTTACACGGGGATAAGCGTTGCCTGTGCGAGCGAGCCCCGCACCCCGGGCGGGCCCGCACCCTCCGGCCGGGCCCTGCCGTCCCGGCGTACGCCTTCCGCTCGCCGTCGGTTCGCCATAAGGACGGCCGTTCCCGTGCCGTAACCGCCCCCGGGCTTGGCTGGAGCACAACACGACACCGCGCACCCCGCCCTGCCGGTCGAGCCACGACATGTGACGGCGCGGCGGTGCGCCACCGTGCGCCAACACGTCCGACCCGGCGGCACCGCCGCCCGCCCCATGGAGGAAACCCATGCGTGCACTGGCCACTCGGCCACAACGACTCGCCCTGGCCTGCGCCTTGATCTCGGCCGCCACCCTCGGAACCGTCAGCGCCTCGGCCGCTTCGGCGTCCGACAGGTCCACCGTGACCACGGCGACGGCGTGGACCGCCGCGTCCGCCCGGCTCACGCAGCACTCGACGACCGGCAAGCCGCCGAAGGGCGGCCTTCCCCCCGCCGGGTTCCCGGGCGCCGTCGGGTACCGGCCCACCTCGCACGCGCCGGGGGACGTGAACACCGCCAACGACGCGTTCGCGGCGTGCATGCGCGGCCACGGCCAGAAGGTCTTCCCGGCCTTCCATGCCTCGAAGGACAAGCAGGGCCGCATCCTGTTCAGCGTGCGAGTCGGGGCGACCAACGGATTCGACCCGAATTCCAAGAGCTACCGGGCCGCGCAGAAGGCGTGCGCGCCGATCCTGAAGAAGGCCGGCATCACCCTCTCATCGAAGGCCGGCCTGCCTCCGCTGCCCGTTCCCGGCAAGCCCGGCAAGCCCGGCACCGGATCCGGCGGAAGCCCTGTCGGCGGCTCCGGCGGCGGCTCCGGCGGCCTGCCCGGCTTCCACACGGAGAAGGGGGACGGGAAGGCGGGCGCACCTGGCGGACCCACGCTCTCCAGCGTGACCGAGAGCGTCTGAGCCGAACACCCCGGGGGAACACGTGGCCCCGGCCGGGATCGAATCCCGTCCGGGGCCACGTGGTGCGTACGAGCCGAGCGTGAACGCCGCTCGGTCAGCCGTCAGCCGTCAGCCGTCAGCCGTCAGCCGTCAGCCGTCAGCCGTCAGCCGTCAGCCGTCAGCCGTCAGCCGTCCAACGACGTCATCACGTGCTTGATGCGCGTGTAGTCCTCGAAGCCGTAGCCCGACAGGTCCTTGCCGTAGCCGGACTTCTTGAAGCCGCCGTGCGGCATCTCGGCCACCAGCGGGATGTGGGTGTTGATCCACACGCAGCCGAAGTCGAGGGACTTGGACAGGCGCATCGCCCGGCCGTGGTCCTTGGTCCACACCGAGGAGGCGAGGGCGAAGTCGACGCCGTTGGCCCACTCGATGGCCTGGGCCTCGTCCGAGAAGGACTGGACGGTGATAACCGGGCCGAAGACCTCGTTCTGGATGATCTCGTCGTCCTGCTTGAGGCCGGAGACGACGGTCGGGGCATAGAAGTAGCCCTTGTCGCCGACCTGCTGACCGCCCGTCTCGACCTTGGCGTGCGCGGGCAGGCGCTCGATGAACCCGGCGACCTGCTTGAGCTGGTTGGGGTTGTTCAGGGGGCCGTAGAGCACGTCCTCGTCGTCCGGCTGACCGGTCTTGGTCTCGGCGGCGGCCTTGGCGAGCGCCGCGACGAACTCGTCGTGGATGGAGTCCTGGACGAGGACGCGGGTCGCGGCCGTACAGTCCTGGCCGGCGTTGAAGAAGCCCGCGACCGAGATGTCCTCGACGGCCTTGGGGATGTCGGTGTCCTCGAAGACGACGACCGGGGCCTTGCCGCCCAGCTCCAGGTGGACGCGCTTGACGTCCTTGGACGCCGACTCGGCGACCGAGATGCCCGCGCGGACGGAGCCGGTGATGGACGCCATCGCCGGGGTCGGGTGCTCGACCATCGCGCGGCCGGTGTCGCGGTCTCCGCAGATGACGTTGAAGACGCCCTTGGGCAGGATGCCGCCGAGGATGTCGGCGATCAGGACGGTGGAGGCCGGGGTGGTGTCCGAGGGCTTCAGGACGACCGTGTTGCCCGCCGCGAGAGCCGGGGCGAACTTCCACACCGCCATCATCATCGGGTAGTTCCACGGCGCGACCTGGGCGCAGACGCCGACCGGCTCGCGGCGGACGATCGAGGTCATGCCCTCCATGTACTCGCCGGCCGAGCGGCCCTCGAGCATGCGGGCGGCACCCGCGAAGAAGCGGATCTGGTCGACCATCGGCGGGATTTCCTCGGACCGGGTCAGACCGATCGGCTTGCCGGTGTTCTCCACCTCGGCCGCGATCAGCTCCTCGGCCCGCTCCTCGAACGCGTCCGCGATCTTCAGAAGCGCCTTCTGGCGCTCGGAGGGCGTCTTGTCCCGCCACTGCGGGAAGGCCGCGGCGGCCGCCGCCATGGCGGCGTCCACGTCCGCCTCGCCGGAGAGCGGCGCGGTCGCGTACGCCTCGCCGGTCGCGGGGTTGACCACCTCCGTGGTCCGTCCATCGGCGGCATCGCGGAACTCTCCGTCGATGTAATTGCGCAGACGACGCAGCTCGGTGCTCACTGCCCGGCCCTCCTGTCGGATGTCCAACGGCCCAGGTGTCCACTACCTGAGATGCCTGGGCCCCACCCTAATCCGTGGCTCCACGTTTTCAACACCCCCGAACGGCCCAGAGCTGCGAAATCCGCAAGACGCGTACCCGTAAACAACGAATTTCATCGCCGCATGCTTGCGGAACTGTCGATACGTCGTGCACAGTGAGCCCGTGGCCAGTCGAAGCGCGGAACCCAGGGACTCCCGCGAGTCCAGGAACGGCAGTCCCCAGTTGGACACCGTCTCCCTCGCCATCATCGAGCAGCTCCAGCAGGACGGACGCCGCCCGTACGCCGCGATCGGCAAGGCCGTGGGCCTCTCCGAGGCCGCCGTGCGCCAGCGGGTCCAGAAGCTGCTCGACCAGGGCGTCATGCAGATCGTCGCCGTCACGGACCCGCTCACCGTGGGGTTCCGCAGGCAGGCGATGGTCGGTGTCAACGTCGAGGGCGACCTCGACCCGGTGGCCGAAGCACTGACTGCCATGTCGGAAGTCGAGTACGTGGTGATGACCGCGGGCTCGTTCGACATCCTCGCCGAGATCGTCTGCGAGGACGACGACCACCTGCTGGACGTCATCAACAAACGCATCCGGGCCCTGCCCGGGGTGCGCTCCACCGAGAGCTTCGTTTACCTGAAGCTCAAGAAGCAGACCTACATGTGGGGAACCCGATAGCCGTGAGCACCAAGGACCTCAGCAAGACCGCGTACGACCACCTGTGGATGCACTTCACCCGCATGTCCTCGTACGAGAACGCGCCCGTTCCCACCATCGTCCGTGGTGAGGGCACCTACATCTACGACGACAAGGGCAAGCGCTACCTCGACGGTCTCGCGGGCCTGTTCGTGGTCCAGGCCGGCCACGGCCGCACCGAGCTGGCCGAGACGGCCTTCAAGCAGGCCCAGGAGCTGGCCTTCTTCCCGGTGTGGTCCTACGCCCACCCCAAGGCCATCGAGCTGGCCGAGCGCCTCGCGCACCACGCGCCGGGCGACCTGAACAAGGTGTTCTTCACCACCGGTGGCGGCGAGGCCGTCGAGACCGCGTGGAAGCTGGCCAAGCAGTACTTCAAGCTGCAGGGCAAGCCGACCAAGTACAAGGTCATCTCGCGTGCGGTCGCCTACCACGGCACCCCGCAGGGCGCCCTGTCGATCACCGGTCTGCCGGCCCTGAAGGCCCCCTTCGAGCCGCTGGTCCCGGGTGCCCACAAGGTCCCCAACACCAACATCTACCGCGCCCCGCTCTTCGGCGACGACCCGGAGGCCTACGGCCGCTGGGCCGCCGACCAGATCGAGCAGGAGATCCTCTTCGAGGGCCCGGACACGGTCGCCGCGGTCTTCCTGGAGCCGGTGCAGAACGCCGGTGGCTGCTTCCCGCCGCCGCCCGGCTACTTCCAGCGCGTGCGCGAGATCTGCGACCAGTACGACGTGCTGCTGGTCTCGGACGAGGTCATCTGCGCCTTCGGCCGCCTCGGCACGATGTTCGGCTGCGACAAGTTCGGCTACGTACCGGACATGATCACCTGCGCCAAGGGCATGACCTCGGGCTACTCCCCGATCGGCGCGTGCATCGTCTCCGACCGGATCGCCGAGCCGTTCTACAAGGGCGACAACACCTTCCTGCACGGCTACACCTTCGGCGGCCACCCGGTCTCCGCGGCCGTGGCGCTCACCAACCTCGACATCTTCGAGCGTGAGGGCCTGAACCAGCACGTGCTGGACAACGAGGCCAACTTCCTGCAGACCCTGCAGAAGCTGCACGACCTGCCGATCGTCGGCGACGTCCGCGGCAACGGCTTCTTCTACGGCATCGAGCTGGTGAAGGACAAGGCCACCAAGGAGACCTTCACGGACGAGGAGTCGGAGCGCGTGCTCTACGGCTTCGTCTCCAAGAAGCTCTTCGAGTACGGCCTCTACTGCCGCGCCGACGACCGCGGTGACCCGGTCATCCAGCTCTCGCCGCCGCTGATCTCCGACCAGTCGACCTTCGACGAGATCGAGGGGATCGTCCGTCAGGTCCTGACGGAGGCGTGGACCAAGCTCTGACCGCACCCCGTCGGCCCCGGCCGCGAGCTCGGCCCGCCGGTTTCCCCCCGGCGGCTCCGGTCTTCCGTCCGACTGATCAACACCGGCCCCGGTGGCGCCCGTTCGAGTGAGAATGGGCGGCCCGGGGCCGCGTGCTGTCCGGCCTCCCGGCCCCGACTCCCTAGCGTGCCCCTTGACCGATCGGCCCTGCCCTTCGTTCCCCCGTCCGGGGGACCGAGCGACCTCGAAGAGATCGCCGGGCACGGCACATCAGCTCTGAACGAGGTGTACGCGATGGTGGCCCCGCCTGACAACGACGTGCTCTGGGCACGCGCCCTGCACGTCAAGCACAACGGCTCGCCCGCGCTCAGCGGTGTCTCGCTCGGCGTCCGTGAGGGCGAGATCCTCGCCGTCGGCGGCCCGCGCGGCAGCGGCAAGACGACCCTCCTGCTGTGCCTGTCCGGCCAGCTCCTGCCGCAGCAGGGCGAGGTCTGGTTCAACAGCTCACCCGTGCACACCATGGGCCCGCTCACCCGCGAGCGGCTGCGCCGGGACCGGTTCGGCTGGATCGGCCCCGTCCCGACGCTGGTCCCCGAGCTGAACGCCTGGGAGAACACCGCCCTCCCGTTGATGCTGCGCGGCTGGACCCGCCGGGCCGCCAAGACCGCCGCCCTGGAGTGGCTCAAGCGCCTGGACGTCGGCGACTGCGCCCGCAGACGCCCGCACGCCCTGCTCCAGGCCGAACGGCAGCGCGTGGCCGTCGCCCGCGCCCTCGCCCCCGCCCCCACCGTGCTGTTCGCCGACGAGCCGACGGCCCCTCTGCACCGCGCCGACCAGGCTCATGTGCTGCGCACCCTGACCTCGGCGGCCCGCTCGCACGGCATCACCGTCGTCCTCGCCACCCACGACCCGGACACCGCGGCCCTCGCCGACCGCACGGTGAACCTGCTCGACGGACGGCGTGTGAACACCGTCCACCTGCCCCCGGTCGCCGAGACGGAAGGCCGGGCCGCGTGCTCGCTCTCCGTCTAGCCCGCGGGGGCCACCCCCTCGTCCAGCTCCGCCGGCTCCTGGTCGCCGCCGCCTCCGCGGGCACCGGGTTCCTGCTGCTGTGCACGCTGGGGTACGCGCTGAGCCATCCGGACGCCTCGGCCGCCGGCGCGCTGCGCCTGGCCTGGTGCGTCGTTCCCCTCGCCGCCACGGTCTACTTCGCCGTCGCGGTGGCCCGCACCGACCCCGCCACCCGGCCCCGGCCCGGCCTGTCCGCCATCGGCCTCGGTCCGGGCCGGCTGATGGCGATCTCCGCCGCCACCACCGCCCTGTCCACGCTCCTCGGATCTCTGCTCGCCCTGGTCCTCTTCCTCCACCTGCGCGGCGACCTGACCGGTATCCCGTTCGGCGGCGCGGCCACGGACTTCCTCGCCTCCGGCCGGTCCCTGCCCCTGCCCGCGGCCCTCACCCTGCTCGTCGTGGTGCCGGTCGCGGCCTCCGGCGCGGCCGCCCTGGCCCTGCGCCCCCGGGGCGGCGGTCCGGTGCGCGCCGCGTGGTCGTACGGCCGCACCTGGATGTCGGCGCGGCAGAACGCCGTCGCGGGCGCTCCGCGGCCCGGTACCCGCGGCGGCGGACGGCCCACGGGCGGCGCCCCCGGCACGCCCGCGCCCATCACCGCGCCCGGCGGGCCCACGGCCTCCGCGGCGACCCGCACGGCCGCGGGTCCGACCGTGACCGGCACGGCCGCGGCTCTGACCGTGACCGGCACGGGCGACGGATTCCGGGACGCGTCGACGGACACCGACGGCGCCGCCCTGCCGGCACCCGACCCGCGGGCCCCCGCGGCCGACGGCTCCGGCGGCCCCGACTTCCACTGGACCGCCGAGGCGTACGCCTCCGACGAGACCCGGAGGACGGCCACGGAGGACCTGCCGCCCGCCGTCGCCCACGGAACGCCGCCCTCGTACGAGCGCCCGGACATCGCGTACGGGGACACGGCACCTTCGTACGCACACCCGGAACCGGCGCACGAGGGTCCCGTCGTGCCCGGTGCGCGCCCGGACCGGCGCCGGGCCGCCGAGGCCGGATCCCGCGCGCTGCCGCCCGCGCAGGGCTGCCCGAACGGTCTCCCCTGGGGCGCGGCCGCGCTGGCGGCCGGGCTGGCCGTGGAGACGTACGCGAGCCGTCCGGGACACACGCCCGCGCTCGCGCTGCCCGGCGGATTCGTCGGCGGTCCGGCCGGGGTACTGCTCGGCTGGGTGCTGACGGCGGTCGGTCTGGCCCTCGCCGGGCCCGCGATCACGTATCTGTGCGGATGGCTGCTCCAGGCCGTACGTCCGGGCGCGATGCGGCTGCTGGCCGGGCGGGTGCTCCAGGCGGAGGCGCGGCGCATCGGGCAGCCGCTGGGGGTGGTGTGCGCGGTGGCGTCGGGCGGGTTCGCCATGACGACGCTGTACACCGGCGCCCGGCCCGCCTTCGGTCCGCTGACCACGCTCGGCGCCCTGCTGGTCGCCGGGTGCACGCTGCTGACGCTGGCGACCGCCGCCGTCGAGGTGCGGCAGGCCCGTGCCGACACCACGGCGGCACTGCTGCGGCTCGGGGCGCCCGCCACGATGCTGCGCGGCGCCGCGGCCCTGCGCGCCGGGGCGCTGTTCGTCGCGTTCGCCCCGCTGACCTGGGCGGTCGCCGAACTGGCCGCGCTTCCGCTCATCACCTGACCGGCCCGCGGGCCGGTCAGGTGACGCGCCCGCGGGCCGCCCGGCGCGGTCCTCGGGGAAAAGTCCGTACCGGGCGATGATTTCCGGGCGACCCCCCGGTCTATCCCTGCGAACGGCACCACACCGACGGGAGTACCTCGCATGTACCAGCAGATGATCTTCGTGAACCTGCCCGTGTCCGACGTCGCCGCCTCGAGGAAGTTCTTCACGGAGCTCGGCTACACGATCAACCCCCAGTTCTCCACCGACGACTGCGCCTGTGTGGTGATCAGCGACACGATCATCGCGATGCTGCTCGGCAGGCAGCGCTACGCGGACTTCACCAAGAAGGAGATCGCGGACGCGACGAAGACCAGCGAGGTGCTGCTGTGTCTGAGCGCCGAGAGCCGCGAGAAGGTCGACGAGCTGGTCGACGCCGCCATCGCGGCGGGCGGCTCGGGCACCGGCGAGGCACAGGACCAGGGCTTCATGTACGGGCGTGCCTTCGACGACCTCGACGGCCACACCTGGGAGGTCATGTGGATGGACCCGGCGGCGGTCCAGGGCTGAGCCTCACCGCCGGGTCGACGTTCCGGTGCCGGCGCGCGGTACAGGGGTCCACGCGCCGGCCCGCCTCTTCGGGTACGGGGGAATTCAGCCCCTCCGGCGTTTGAGGAGCGGGGTCTGGGGCGGAGCCCCGGGTACGGGAAGGGCAGGGGCGGAGGGGGCGAAAGAAGGTTGCCGGTCCGGCGTGCCGTGAAGCGGCGGGGGTGGACCGCTCGGCCGGCGCCGGGCCGAGGCCGATTGCCCGGGTCGGGTCGCGGTCAGCGGTCAGCTGAGAGGCCGGGGTGACCCGGGGTCTGGTCGCGAGGCCGGGGGATGACCCGGGGTCACGTCGCGGCGGGCGGGGGTCCAGAACCCCGGTGCCCCTTGGGCGGCAGCACCTAGCATGGCCGGGTGCTGCCAACTCCCCTTCACGTCTCCCACGACCGTGAGATCGAATCCCTCGCCGAGTTCGACGAGGCCGTCTCGGCGGGCGGCTCGCTCGCCGGGTTCCGGGTCCAGGCCGTCGATCTGACGGGCCGTACGCCGGACCTGCTGTCCGCGGACACCGCGGGTGCCGTGTTCCTCGGCTGTCCGATGCAGCCCGAGGCGGCCGCGCGGGTCCGGCTCTCGGGTGCCCTCGTCTTCCCGCCCGTACCGGGCCTCCCCCTCGACCCCTACCGGGGCCACCTCTACTCCCCCGACGAGCTCTTCGCCTCGCTCGACGCGGGGTACGAGTCGACGCCGGACGCCCGCGCGTACGCCTGGTTCCAGCGGACCAAGGCCGACGGCGACATATTCGCGTCGATGGTGCGCGCGGTCCACGACGACTCCGTCTCGGACGCGCTCGAGGAACTCCTCGTCGGCGTACGGGTGGTGGGCGTGATGGGCGGCCACGCGATGGCGCGCGGCACGGAGGCGTACGCGGGGGCCGCGCGGCTCGGCCGCACACTCGCCCGCTCCGGTCTCATGGTCGCCACCGGCGGTGGCCCCGGCGCCATGGAGGCGGCGAACCTCGGCGCGTACGCGGCCCCGTTCGACGACGGCATGCTCGACGAGGCCCTGCGTGTGCTGGCCGGCGTCCCCTCGTTCACCCCGTCCGTCACGGACTGGGCGCGCGCGGCGTTCGAGGTGCGCGAGCGCTGGCCCTCGGGCGGCCCCTCGGTCGGCATTCCCACCTGGTTCTACGGCCACGAGCCGCCGAACGCCTTCGCCGCGCACATCGCCAAGTACTTTGCCAACGCGACGCGTGAGGACGGGCTGCTGGCCCGCTCGAACGCGGGGGTCGTCTTCCTTCCGGGCGCCGCCGGGACCGTACAGGAGATCTTCGACAACGCGACTCCCAACTACTACGGATCCAGGGGCGAGCCGACCCCCATGGTCCTGGTGGACCGGGAGCACTGGACCGAGAAGTACCCCGCCTGGGCGCTGCTGACGTCGCTGGCCAGGGAGCGCCCGATGGAGTCGCGCATCACCCTCGTCGACGGCGTCGATGACGCTCCGGAAGCACTCAAACACCTGGGACCTTAACAACTCGGCAAAGCCAACAACAGGGCATGGTCTACGCATTGACAGCACTTAGGTCGCGCTTATACACCTGTGAGGCTCCTGGGGGCGCTGTTGCTGGAAAGATCGCAGCAAATCCCCCGACACCCCCCGCAGTTGCGCAACCTGTGAAGGGCAATCGTGTCCATATCTCGACGCACCGCACATTCCGTGCGAATCCTCGGCGTTGCCTCCGCCTCTGCCGCGCTCGCGCTCGGCGTCGCCGGCAACGCACTCGCTTGCAACATCAAGGACTTCTCGGCCGCCGCCACCTGTGACGGCAACGGGAAGGGCATCATCACCGTGACCGACATCGACGCCTCCGCCAAGGAAGCCACGATCACGGTCTTCCTCGAGCGCAACGGCGCCGACGACCACCAGGTCGGGTCCGCCCAGAAGGTCACCGGCAGCAAGGACGGTGCCACCATCTCCTTCTCGGAGGACTGGGCGCCCAAGGCCGAGTACCGGATCCACGTCAGCGTCCCGAACATCGTGGACAAGGACATCTCGCCGAACCTGGTGACCAAGGACGAGGCCTGCACGACGAAGTCGGAGTCGCCGTCCCCGTCGGCGAGCCCGGAGCCGTCGGAGTCCGCCTCCTCGGACACCCCCTCGGACTCGGCCAGCCCGTCCGACTCGGAGAGCAGCGCCGCTCCGGCCACCCCGGGCGACAACCAGCCGTCCGCGGCCGCCGGTGAGTCCAACCTCGCCGAGACCGGTGCGAACTCCAACACCCCGATGATCGCCGGTATCGCCGGCGCGCTCGTCGTCGTCGGTGGCGGAGCGGTCTTCTTCGGCATGCGCCGCCGTGGCGCCTCGAAGGCGAGCTGAACCACCTCCTGAACGACCGTGTGGCCCGCCCCCGTCGAGGGGGCGGGCCACACGGCTGTCCGGACGTCCCGCTCAACCCGCCTGCCGCGCCGGCCGCTTCGCGGGGGCCGGCGCCCCGAGGACGACGATCTCCGCGGCGTCGAACTCCACCCCGACCACGTCCCCGGGCTCCGGAGCGTCCCGCAGCGCGCACGCGGCCTCCAGCCGGGGCGCGCCCTCCGGCTGGAGCTGTACGGCGACGTGGGTGCCCCGGAAGGTGCGCGCGGCGACCGCGCAGCGCAGCCCGTCCGCCGCGGCCACGAGCCGTACACCGGCGGGCCGTACGAGGAGGGTTCCGGGCCCCTGGGGGGCGCCCCCGGGCACCGGGACCTTGCCCCAGGGGGTGTCGGCGGCACCCCCGCTCACGGTCGCGTCGACCACGTTGTCGAAGCCGAGGAAGCGGGCCACGAAGGCGTCCGCGGGCCGCTGCCAGACCTCGAGTGGCGTACCGGACTGGGCGATCCGTCCGTCGCGCATCACCACGACCCGGTCCGCGAGCGCGAAGGCCTCGCCCTGGTCGTGCGTGACGGCGAGCACCGTCGTACCCAACTCGCCGAAGAGCTGGCGGAGTTCGACGACGAGCCGTTCGCGCAGCGAGCGGTCCAGCTGGCCGAGCGGCTCGTCGAGCATCAGCAGCCGGGGGCTCGGCGCGAGGGCGCGGGCCAGCGCCACGCGCTGCTGCTCACCGCCGGAGAGCGAGGCGACGGCGCGGTCCCGGGCTCCGGGCAGCCCGACGAGGTCCAGCAACTCCCCCACCCGGGCGGCCTGTCCGCTCCTCGACGTGCCCTGCATCCGCAGTCCGAAGGCCACGTTGCCGCCCACGTCCCGCTGCGGGAAGAGCTGATGGTCCTGGAACATCAGGCCGACGCCCCGCTTGTGCGCGGGGACGCCTCCCTGGTCGTGTCCGTCCAGCACCACACGGCCCGCGTCCAGCGGCTGCAGTCCGGCGACCGTCCGCAGCAGTGTGGACTTTCCGCTGCCGCTCGGCCCGAGCACGCACACGATCTCGTGCTCGGCGACCTCGAGGTCGACGGCGTCGAGCACGGGCCGCCCGCCGAAGCGTACGGTCGCGCCCTGGAGGCTCAGCAGCATCTAGAACTCCCCGGTCCGGTCGGTCCGTACCCGCTCCAACAGCAGCAGCGCCACCGCGCACACCACCATCAGGATGGTCGAAAGGGCCATCGCCTGGCCGTAGTTGAGATCTCCCGCACGCCCGAGCAACCGGGCGACGGCGACCGGCAGCGTCGGGTTGTCGGGCCGTGCGATGAAGACGGTCGCCCCGAACTCCCCGAGGGAGACGGCGAAGGCGAACCCGGCCGCGATCAGCAGCGCCCGCCGCACCATCGGCAGATCGACCTCGCGCCACACCCGCCACGGCGACGCCCCGAGGACGGCCGCGGCCTCCCGCAGCCGCCCGTCCACCGCGCGCAGCACGGGCAGCATCGTCCGTACGACGAAGGGGACGCCCACCAGCGCCTGCGCCAGCGGCACGAGGATCCAGCTCGCGCGCAGGTCGAGCGGCGGCTCGTCCAGGGCGATCAGGAACCCGAAGCCCACGGTCACCGCGGAGACGCCGAGCGGCAGCATCAGCAGGGCGTCGAAGCCCCGCATCACCCGGCCCGCGCGCCGGGTGAGGGCGGCCGCGGCCAGACCGCCGATCAGCACGGCGATGGCGGTGGCGGCGAGCGCGTACTCCAGGGAGTTGCCGACCGCCTCGATCGGGGCGACGAGGAAGACGCCTCCGTCGTCGTCGGTCAGGGCCCGGTAGTAGCCGAGCCCCGGTGCGCCGAGGGAGCGCTGGACGAGGACGGCGAGCGGCAGCACGAGCAGAACCGCGATACTCGCCAGCACACCCGCGAGGAGCGCCCACTGCCCGGCACCGCGCGGCCGGCGCGCGGTCGTCGCCGGCGCCACCAGCCGCAGGGCGGTCTCCCGTCGGCGTACGGTCGCCGCGTGCACGGCGAGGATTCCGCCGACGGCCACGAACTGGACGATCGTGAGCACCGCCGCCGTCGTGAGGTCGAAGATCTCGGACGTCTGCCGGTAGATCTCGACCTCGAGGGTGGAGAAGGTGGGTCCGCCGAGGATCTGCACCACGCCGAACGAGGTGAAGGTGAAGAGGAAGACCATGAGGGCGGCGGCGGCCACGGCGGGCCCGAGCGCGGGCAGCGTCACCCTGCGCCAGGCCGCGAGACGCGAGGCCCCGAGCACGCGCGCGGCCTCCTCCTGGCGTGGGTCGAGCTGCGACCAGAGCCCGCCGACGGTCCGTACGACGACGGCGTAGTTGAAGAAGACATGCGCGAGCAGGATCGCCCACACCGTGGTGTCCAGGCGTACGCCCCACAGCTCGTCGAGCAGCCCGCCCCGGCCGACCAGCGCGAGGAACGCCGTGCCGACGACCACGGTCGGCAGCACGAAGGGCACCGTCGCCACGGCCCGGAGAATCTGTTTTCCCCGGAAATCGAAGCGCGCGAAGACATACGCGCCGGGGAGCGCGACCAGCAGCGTGAGCACCGTCGAGGCGAGCGCCTGCCAGGTGGTGAACCACAGCACGTGCCGGATGTCGGAGCGGGTCGCCACGTCCCAGATCCGGCCCAGCTCCCAGCCACCGTCCCCGTGGAGCCCGCGCGAGACGATCGCTGCGACCGGCCAGGCGAAGAACACCGCGAAGAACGCGACGGGCAGGACCATCAGCCCGAACCGCACCGCGCTCCGCCGACGCGCGCCGCGCGAGGCCGCGGCCGCGGCTGCGGCTTCTGCTGCGGCGGCAGCTTCGGGGCCGATGTCGCCGACCCGGCCGGTCCCGCCGACCGAGTCGGTCTTGCCGACCGGCTCGGTGGGACCGGCCTTGTCCGTTACTTCAGTACGAGTGAGGTCCACGACTTGACCCACTGGTCGCGATCGGCGGCGATCTTCGCGGGCGCCAGGATCTCGGGATCCTTGGCCTGCGGACCGAACCGGGTGAACTCCGCGGGCACCCGCGCGCCCTCACGGACCGGGTAGACGAACATGTTGAGCGGCATGTCCTCCTGGAACTCCTTGGTGAGCAGGAAGTCCAGGAACGCCTTGCCGCCCTTGGCGTTCTTGGCGTGGCTGAGCAGACCCGCGTACTCCACCTGCCGGAAGCAGGTGCCGTCCGCGACGCCGGTCGGGGCCGTGGCGGGCTTCGGGTCGGCGTAGATGACCTCGGCGGGCGGCGAGGAGGCGTACGAGACGACGAGCGGCCGGTCGGCCTTGGCCTTCTTGCCGCCGGCGGACCCCGAGAACTCCTCGTTGTACGCCTGCTCCCAGCCGTCCACGACCTTCACGCCGTTGGCCTTGAGCTTCGTCCAGTAGTCCTCCCAGCCCTTGTCGCCGTAGTGCGCGGCGGACCCGAGCAGGAAGCCGAGGCCGGGCGAGGAGGTGGCGGCGTTCTCGGTGACGAGGAGGTTCTTGTACGCGGGCTTGACCAGGTCGTCGAAGGACCGCGGCGGCGCCAGCTTGTGCTCGCTGAACCAGGCCTTGTCGTAGTTGACGCAGATGTCGCCCGTGTCGATGGGCGTGACCCGGTGCTTGTCCTGGTCGGTCCGGTACTCCGGCAGGACCTGGTCCGCGCCCTTGGCCTCGTACGGCTGGAACAGCCCGTTGTCGAGCGCGCGGGAGAGCAGGGTGTTGTCGACGCCGAAGAAGACGTCGCCCTGGGGGTTGTCCTTGGTCAGGACGGCCTTGTTCACGGCCTGACCGGCGTCGCCGTCCTTGAGGACGCGGACCTTGTAGCCGGACTGCTTCTCGAAGTCGGCCAGCACACTCTTCGACACGAGCCACGAGTCGTGGCTGACGAGCGTGACCGTCTTCGAATCGCCCGAGCCGGAGGCGCCGGACGAGCCGCACGCGGACAGCACGGGCAGCGCGACGAGACCGAGCCCGGCGGCCATGACGGCGAACCGTCTGCCGCTGCTGACGGTGGTGGTGATGCTCACTGATTCCTCCTGGGTGACCAGGAAGAGACGCGGCCCTGCCCGGGACCTCTGACGGTTCCCGGGCAGGGCGCAACAGCTTGAGTAACGACCGAACTTCCTACCCAGAATGACCTGGGCAAGGTTCAGAGGGTCTGCGGTCTGTCCCGCACTCTCAGCGCTGTGGCGCTCCCCTGTCGGAATATGAAGATGTCGGACGGTGAAGATGCCGGACGATGGGGTTGTCCGACCATGGTGATGTCGGACGACCGTACGGGCCGACTCGGTTCAGACTACCGCTCGGTCGCGGCGAGCTGGCCACACGCTCCGTCGATCTCCTGCCCCCGGGTGTCCCGGACGGTGACCGTGACGCCATGGGCCGCGATCGCCTCGACGAACGCCTTCTCGTCCTCGGGCCGCGACGCGGTCCACTTCGAGCCCGGGGTCGGGTTCAGCGGGATGAGATTGACGTGTACGGGCTTGCCCTTGAGCATCCGCCCGAGCCGGTCCCCACGCCACGCCTGGTCGTTGATGTCGCGGATCAGCGCGTACTCGATGGACAGGCGCCGTCCGGACCGGTCCGCGTATCCCCAGCCGGCGTCCAGCACTTCGCGCACCTGCCACCGCGTGTTCACGGGGACGAGGGTGTCGCGCAGCTCGTCGTCCGGGGCGTGCAGGGAGATCGCGAGCCGGCATTTGAAGCCCTCGTCCGCGAACCGGTTGATGGCGGGGACGAGCCCGACCGTCGACACCGTGATACCGCGCTGAGAGAGCCCGAGGCCGTCCGGCTCGGGGTCGGTCAGGGCCCGGATCGCTCCGACCACCCGCTTGTAGTTGGCGAGCGGCTCGCCCATCCCCATGAAGACGATGTTGCTCAGCCGCGCCGGACCCCCGGGGATCTCGCCGTCACGCAGCGCCCGCATACCGTCGACGATCTGGTGCACGATCTCGCCTGTGGACAGGTTCCGGTCGAGGCCGGCCTGCCCGGTGGCGCAGAACGGGCAGTTCATCCCGCAGCCCGCCTGCGAGCTGATGCACATGGTCACCCGGTCCGGGTAACGCATCAGCACGGACTCGACGAGCGTGCCGTCGAAGAGCCGCCACAGCGTCTTGCGGGTGGTGTCCTGGTCGGTCGACAGGTGCCGCACGACCGTCATCAGCTCGGGAAGCAGCGCTTCCTGGAGCTTTCCGCGCGAGGCGGCCGGGATGTCCGTCCACTCGGCGGGGTCGTGCGCGTACCGGGCGAAGTAGTGCTGCGAGAGCTGCTTGGCACGAAACGGCTTCTCACCGATCGCGGCAACCGCCTCTTTGCGCTCGGCGGGCGTGAGATCGGCAAGGTGCCGCGGCGGCTTCTTGGCTCCGCGCGGCGCGACAAAGGTGAGTTCTCCGGGTGCAGGCATAACCCTTCCAGTGTCGCAGATCAATACCACCGGCCCAGGCCACAACGGGGTGGGGGCGGTCACCCCTGGCTGCCGCCCGTCACCTTCCTCCGACCTCGCACGGCCCGGGGGCGGCCCGGCGCGGCACCCGGCCGGACCCTCCTGGCGATGTCAGTGCCGGTGTGTGCCTCTCACCTGCTGCGACGATCCACAGGCGTGCGTGCCGGTGAGCAGATGGCCCCGCACCCCGGGTCTGGTCACCGGCTCCGCTCAATCGACCTCAGTGCGCTACAAGGCCTCCCGAAGGAGTACGCCCAGTCGCCGCGCGGTGATCCGTCTGGCACGTACTTCCGCAGGTGTGGGCTGCCTGGCCGGGCTGGGACCAGCATCGTGACGTGCAACCCGACGGCTCGACGACCGGCCCCTACGAGGCATGGCAGGTGATCGGGCTGGTGCTGATTCCGCTGGCACCGGTGTACTGGGCGGCATCCCGGCACTACACCCGAGCCGCTGTCCTCGGCACCACGGCCGGCCTCACCGTCGCCGCCTACTACGACTGGTCGGACGACTCCAGCGGCCTCTTCATGGTCGGCGTGGTGCTGGTCATGATCGGAAGCCTCGCCGTGACCGCCGTCGTATCAGCGATCGTCTCCGCGACACGACAGGGCGGGCGGCCTCCGGGACACTGACGTCTCGGGCCGTCTGCGGGCCAGGAACCGGGCACGCCGCCGGCTTCGAACGGCAAACCCGCCCCACCGACCCTGCCACCGTCGAGGCCGCGGGCCGGTCCGGGTCAGCCCGGGTACAGGGCGGTGAGCCGGGGCAGCAGGGCGGTCATACGCTCACGGTCGTCGAAGCCGAGGTCCGGATCGACTGCTGGGTGGTCGAGGGCGAAGGCGCCCTCGGGCAGTTCGGTGCCGGTCGCCCTCTCGTAGGCGTCCTGGGCGATGCCAAGAATCTCCTCACCGTCGGGTTCGATCCCCTCGGGCGCCGACGCAGAGATCTCCGGGAGCTCCGCCAACTGGTCGGCGTGCGCGACGACGCGTTCGAAGACCTCCCTGCCCTGGGCGATCAGCCATCCGCGGAAGTAGTCGAAACCCTCGTCGAAGCAGGGACTGCCGCCGCTGATGACCCAGGCCGCGGCCCAGAGGGGAGCTCGGTCGGACGCGGCCATCAACTCTTGCAGGACCCGCTCGGCGCCGAGGATGTCCCGGGGGGCGTGCCCGGCCAGCAGCACGGTGGCCTGCTCGGCGATGTCCTCGACGTCGGCCAGGTCGACGGCCATACCGCGGGCCCGCTCGATCAGGTTCCAGAACTCGTCCGCGTCCATGGAGCAGAGCATGGCACCCGGGCTGGACTCGCCAGCGAGGGTCCAGCCGGAGCGCCTGAGGTGGAGTGCCCCCGGCCGGATCGGGTTACGTGCCCGGAGGGCGGAAGGCGACCTCTCTGCGGGCGGCCTCGTCGACTTCGTCGAGGGTGAGAAGCGGTGTGGCCCGGGTGTGGAGGGCACCGCTGGCCTTGACGCTGAGACTGACGGCGGCCATGGAGACCGCGTCGGGGAAGTCGAGGATGCACACGAAGTCGTCCTCTCCGAAGGAGAAGTACATGGCCTCGACGCTCCCGCCGAGGCCGGCGACGACGTGCTCGACGGCGGCGCGGCGGCCGCTCGCGCCTTCCTTGAGCAGGCCCTTCGCCCCCTCGGGGGTATAGCGGGCCTGGATGAGGAACTTCGGCATAGGGGGTGCTCCCTGCCATTGAGGTGTCGGTACGTGGATGCTCTTCCCGCCGACGCCTCGGCCGCCCATCGGAGAACGCCGGGATTCACTCGTAAGACACCGACCGTCGATCGGAGAACGGCGGCGTTCACTCGTACGACCCCGGCCGCCGGACGATTCCGGTGGGCCCCTCGCCGCATGAGCCCACCGCATGAACAACCTGCGCGGCCGAGAAGGAGGAGGAAGAGCAAGAGGAGGAGGAAGGCAGGATCGTCACCATTCCGCCGCCGTCCCCGCCCCCGCCCCACCCTCTCCCTCTCCCTCTCCCGAACCGTCCCCGCCCGAACCGGCGCAGCCCTCCCCGTGAATCAGGTCCCGGCCGACGGACCCCTCGCGTCTCCCGGTTACGCGAACTGGCCGGGCCGGTAGTCGCCGGCGGGCTGCTGGATCATGACGTTCGCGCGGTTGAAGGCGTTGATGAGCGCGATGCAGCACACCAGCGCGGCGAGCTGCTCCTCGTCGTAGTACTTGGCGGCGTTCGCCCAGCACTCGTCCGTGACGCCGCCCGCCGCGTCGGCGATACGGGTGCTCTGCTCCGTCAGCTCCAGGGCGGCGCGCTCGGCGTCGGTGAACACCGTCGCCTCCCTCCAGGCCGCGACCAGGTTGAGGCGCACGGAGGTCTCCCCCGCGGCCTCCGCGTCCTTACTGTGCATGTCCGTGCAGAATCCGCAGCCGTTGATCTGGCTGGCACGAAGCTTCACCAGCTCCTGCGTCGCGAGCGGCAGCGTCGACTCCGCGAGCGGCCTGCCGGCGGCGACGATGTGCTTCATGAACTTGGCCGCCACCGGGCTGGCGAAGAGGTTCAGACGAGCTTCCATGGTGTGCTCCCTGTGTCGTTTCCCGTCGTTACACCTGGTTGACGGAACGACCCGGCACGATGTGACCGGCCTGAATGTGACCTGCGTCTCTCTACGATCGGGCGGCACGCGAGGAGTGCTGTCGCGACGTTCCGCCAGACCCTAGAATCGAACATGTGTCCGAAGAAGTGTCCCGCCCGCAGCATCTGCGCAGCGTCCGCGCGTGGCTGTTCTGGCAACTGCGCCGCACCGACGACACCATCGCCGAGCTGGAGCGCCTGGAGGTCGCGGCCACGCGTGCGGCCCGCACGTCGCCCCCGACGCCGTCCACACCGGCGACTGCGGCATGGCCGGGGAGAACACGAGGCCGCTCGCCCGCGAGCAGGCTCTCCGGGCGATCACCGAAGACGGCGTCACGGCCTGCCCGTACTGCCGCCCCGACACGGATCCGGGTGTCCTGTGAACCACGAACACATACAGCCGAACGAAGACTCGCGCCCCGACCACGAAGGCGCACGGCCCGACGACGCGCACGCGCCGACCGCTTCGACCACCCCCACCGCGCCCACCGCGCCCATCACCGTCGGCCGCCCGGTCGGTGCCGGCGGGCGCCGCGTGACGATCCGCGGACGAAGTGCCGGCATCGCCCACAGCGACGCCGACGTGGTCGAGTTCCTGCGCCGCGCCGGACTGCCCGACGCCTGGGAGTACCTGGACGATCCGCACTGGGTGGAGTGGCAGGACGGCCGGCCCCGCACATACGACACCACCCCTCCGGGTCACGGCGATCACGGTGAGGTGATCGGATGACCCGAAGGGGTGGTGTCGTGGATGTGCGCGCGTCGCGGATACGTACGTCGTAAACGCGTGCGGAGAAACGATCAGCCGGAGCCGACGAAAAGGACGAGCAGCAGCCAGACGACCGGAGCCGTCGGGAGCAGCGAGTCCAGCCGGTCCATGATGCCGCCGTGGCCCGGCAGCAGGGTGCCCATGTCCTTGATGCCGAGGTCCCGCTTGATCATGGACTCGCCGAGGTCACCGAGCGTGGCGCTGGCCGCGACCGCGAGGCCGAGGATCAGACCCTGCCACCAGGTGCCGTCGTCGATCAGGTACTGCATGCACAGCGCACCCGCCACCATCGCGAAGCTGACCGCTCCGAACAGACCCTCGCGGGTCTTTCCGGGGCTGATCCGCGGAGCCAGCTTGTGCTTGCCGAAGCGCCAGCCGATGGCGTACGCCCCCGTGTCGCTGACGACCGTCAGGAGCAGGAAGGTCAGAACGCGGCGCGGGCCGTCGTCGGCGGTGAGCATCATGGCCACGAAGGTCGCCAGGAACGGCACGTAGAAGGCCGCGAAGACCCCCGCGGTGACGTCCTTGAGGTAGCCCTCGGGCGGTTCCGTCATCCGCCAGACCAGCACGGCCAGCGCGGTGAGCGCCATGGCCACCCAGGCACCCTCGGCTCCGCGCACGTATCCGGCGACGACCATGGCGGCCCCGCCGAGCGCGAGCGGCACGAGGGGCGCCTTGATGCCCTTGCGCTCCTCCAGCCGTGAGGTGAGCTCCCAGAGCCCCACCACCACGGCCACCGCTATCACACCGACGAAGACGGCCTTGACGACGAACAGCGACGCGACGATCACGGCGCCGAGCCCGACGCCCACTCCTATGGCCGCGCCCAGGTCGCGTCCCGCACTCTTCTTCTGCGGTGCGGGGGCGGGCTCGGGTGCGGTGCTGGGCATGGGCTCCTGCGGGCTTTGCGGATTGTGCGACGGATCCCCGTAGGGCGCCGTCGGCGGTGAGTCGTTGCGGACCGGGGGGCCGCTCAGCCGAGCGGCCCCCCTGTCGTCATCCTGGTCCCCGCCATGAGCGGGTACGTCGGGCGCGGTGGGCATGGGCCGAGTGTGCTGCGCGTCATGCGCATCGTACGTGGGACCCGCCGGGGCCGCCCCCTGGAGTGGCCCCTGCTCGGACGGCCCCCAGTACCCGGCTTGTGGCGGCGCCCCCCAGGAAGAGTCGTTCATCAGACCTCGAGCAGCTCCGCTTCCTTGTGCTTCAGGAGCTCGTCCACCTGGGCGACATACTTCGCCGTGGTGTCGTCGAGTTCCTTCTCCGCACGGCGGACCTCGTCCTCGCCGGACTCCTTGTCCTTGACGAGCTTGTCGAGAGCGTCCTTGGCCTTGCGGCGCACGGCGCGGATCGAGACCTTGGCGTCCTCGCCCTTGGTCCGCGCGACCTTGATGTAGTCCTTGCGGCGCTCTTCCGTCAGCTCGGGGAACGTCACCCGGATGATGTTGCCGTCGTTGCTGGGGTTGACGCCCAGGTCGGAGTCGCGGATCGCCTGCTCGATGTTGCGCAGGGCACTCTTGTCGAACGGGGTCACCACGGCCATGCGCGGCTCCGGAACGGAGAACGAGGCCAGCTGGTTGATCGGCGTCAGCGCGCCGTAGTAGTCGGCCACGATCTTGTTGAACATCGCCGGGTGCGCACGACCGGTGCGGATCGCGGCGAAGTCCTCCTTGGCGACCACGACCGCCTTCTCCATCTTCTCCTCGGCCTCGAGGAGGGTCTCTTCGATCACCACTTGCTCCTGCGTGTCTTGAGTAGGCCCGGCAGCTTTTCCTCGTCGGAGTCCGGCGGCCGGCTGCGTCGCGTCTTGTTCCTGCACGGTTCCGGACCGGCAGGACATTGTCCATCCCCCGGTCGGGGTCCGTCCCGGACCGGAAGGCGTACCCGGTCCAGCGCGTTCCCCGTCAGGCTCGGCCGCTCTGGTCGCCCACGAGTGTGCCGATCTTCTCACCCTTGACGGCCCGCGCGATATTGCCCTCCGCCAGGAGTTCGAAGACCAGGATCGGCAGCTTGTTGTCCCGGCACAGCGTGATGGCGGTCATGTCGGCGACCTTGAGGTCCCGGGTGATGACCTCGCCGTAGCTGAGCGCGTCGAACTTGACCGCCTCGGGGTTGGTCTTCGGGTCGGAGTCGTAGACCCCGTCCACGCCGTTCTTGCCCATGAGGAGCGCCTCGGCGTCGATCTCCAGGGCACGCTGGGCGGCAGTGGTGTCGGTGGAGAAGTACGGCATGCCCATACCGGCGCCGAAGATGACCACACGGCCCTTCTCCAGGTGCCGCACGCCGCGCAGCGGGATGTACGGCTCCGCGACCTGGCCCATGGTGATGGCGGTCTGGACGCGGCTGTCGATGCCTTCCTTCTCCAGGAAGTCCTGGAGGGCGAGGCAGTTCATGACCGTGCCGAGCATGCCCATGTAGTCGGAGCGCGCCCGGTCCATGCCGCGCTGCTGGAGTTCGGCCCCGCGGAAGAAGTTGCCGCCGCCGATGACGACGGCGATCTGGGCACCGCCGCGCACGACGGCCGCGATCTCGCGGGCGATCTTGTGCACCACGTCGGGGTCGACGCCCAGTCCTCCGCCACCGGCGAACGCCTCGCCGGAAAGCTTCAGCAGGAAGCGGCCCGCGCCTTTGCCGTCGTCGCTCTTCTCGCCGTTGCCGGCCTGGGTGGTGGTCATGGAGATCTCCTCATGGTGCACATACGAAGAAGGCCATTGCCGCTGGGGTGTGTTCGCATCCCATACTCGGCAATGGCCTCCTCGTCAGATCTGCTGTCGTCCGGCACACACGTGTGAGTGCCGACGTACGCGGACGACTGCTGTCGACCCTATCGGGGTCGCGCGTCGATCGCTGTACGGACTCAGATGCCGACCTTGATGCGCGAGAAGCGCTTCAGGGTGACACCGGCCTCGTCCAGAACCTTCTGGACGGACTTCTTGTTGTCGAGCGCGTACGGCTGACCGAGGAGGGTGGCCTCCTTGAAGAAGCCGTTGACGCGACCCTCGACGATCTTCGGGAGGGCGGCCTCGGGCTTGCCCTCGGCGCGGGTGGTCTCCTCGGCGACGCGACGCTCGGTCTCGACGACCTCGGCCGGAACGTCCTCCTTGGAGAGGTACTTCGGCGCGAAGGCGGCGATGTGCTGCGCGATGCCCTTGGCGAGGTCGGCGTCGGCCTTGTCCAGCTCGACCAGAACACCGATCTGCGGGGGCAGGTCGGGCATGGTGCGGTGCATGTACGAGGCCACGAAGGCGCCGGAGAACTGGGCGAAGCGGTCCAGGACGATCTTCTCGCCCAGGTTGGCGTTGGCCTCGTCGACGAACGCCTGAACCGTCTTGCCGGGCTCGATCTCGGAGCCGAGGAGCGCCGCGATGTCCGCCGGGGACGTCTTGACGACGTGCTGGGCGATCTCGTTGGCGACGGCCTGGAACTTCTCACCCTTGGCGACGAAGTCCGTCTCGCACTTCAGCTCGACCAGGACACCGGAGGTGTTGTCGTCAGCGATGATGGAGACCACGGCGCCGTTCTCGGCGGAGCGGCCCTCGCGCTTGGCGACGCCCTTCTGGCCCTTGATCCGCAGCGCCTCGACGGCCTTGTCGACGTTGCCGTCGGCCTCGTCCAGCGCCTTCTTGCAGTCCATCATGCCGGCGCCGGTGAGCTCACGGAGCTTCTTGACGTCAGCGGCGGTGTAGTTCGCCATGATTCCTGGAGTCTCTCTCGAAGTCTGAAGATCTACGGGACGAACGGCGGGGGCTTTGTGGGCCCCCGCCGTTCACAAACCCGAAAGGGTGAGGGGTCAGGCCTGCTCGGCGTCCGCGGCGGGGGCCTCGGCGGCGGGCGCCTCGGCAACCTCGGCCTCGGCGGCGGGGGCCTCGACGGCCTCAGCCTCGGCGGGGGCCTCGGCCTGCTCGGCGTCGGCGACCTTCTCCGTCTCGGCGGAGGTCTGGACCTCGGCGTCGTCGGCCTTCTTCTCGCCCTCGAGCAGGTCGCGCTCCCACGCGGCGAGCGGCTCGCCCGCGGCCTTGTCGCCCGCGGCCTTGCCGGCGCCGGAGCGGGAGATGAGTCCCTCGGCGACGGCGTCGGCGATCACGCGGGTGAGCAGGGTGACGGAGCGGATCGCGTCGTC
The DNA here is from genome assembly GCF_036139655.1 of Streptomyces sp. NBC_00328. Classification (NCBI taxonomy): domain Bacteria; kingdom Bacillati; phylum Actinomycetota; class Actinomycetes; order Kitasatosporales; family Streptomycetaceae; genus Streptomyces; species Streptomyces sp. NBC_00328. The sequence goes on along the minus strand of NZ_CP108013.1, from coordinate 6,880,971 downwards.
GTTGCCCGGGATCTTGTAGTCGACCTCGTCCGGGTCACAGTTGGTGTCGAGGATGGCGACGACCGGGATGTTGAGCTTCCGGGCCTCGCCGACCGCGATGTGCTCCTTCTTGGTGTCCACGATCCAGACGGCGCTGGGCACCTTCTGCATCTCGCGGATACCACCGAGGGTCTTCTCCAGCTTGGCCTTCTCGCGCGAGAGCACGAGAAGCTCCTTCTTGGTGAGACCCGAGGCCGCGACGTCCTCGAAGTCGATCTGCTCGAGCTCCTTGAGGCGCTGCAGACGCTTGTAGACGGTGGAGAAGTTGGTGAGCATGCCGCCCAGCCAGCGCTGGTTGACGTAGGGCATGCCGACGCGGGTGGCCTGCTCCGCGATGGCCTCCTGCGCCTGCTTCTTCGTGCCGACGAACATGACCGTGCCGCCGTGGGCGACGGTCTCCTTGACGAACTCGTAGGCGCGGTCGATGTACGACAGCGACTGGAGCAGGTCGATGATGTAGATGCCGTTGCGCTCGGTGAAGATGAAGCGCTTCATCTTCGGGTTCCAGCGACGGGTCTGGTGACCGAAGTGGACGCCGCTTTCCAGCAGCTCCCGCATCGTGACGACGGCCATGGCCGTTCTCCTCGGTGTTCTCGGTTGTACCGCGCATGCCGGACGGCACACGCGCCTGACGCCCGCGATGCGCCTTGCCACAAAGGACCGAGAGGCGCTGACACCGATCTGTGACGACCAGGTGCCGGGGCGTGCGAAGTCGACTCGGTGACCCGAATCGCCATCAGAAGTGTACGGGACCCGAGAGGGGGCAGGTGACGCCGCTGTCCACAACCAGCCGGTACTCCACAGATCCCGGCCATGATCCGCTCGGTGCGGCACGGTTCCCGCATGCGAGTGAACCGATGTGTGCGTGCGTGGCTCCTGCTGTGCCTGGCGGTGACCGTCCTGGGCGCGTCGGCGCCGGTTCACGGGACCGGTCCCGGACCGAGGGCCCCGGTCTCGGTCTCCCCGCCGACGACCGACCCCTCGGTGCCGACGCTCGCCCGCGCCTGGCCGGTGGGCGTCCGGCCGTTCGTCGTACGGGGCTGGGAACCGCCGGAGACGGCCTACTCGCGGGGGCATCGCGGGGTCGACCTGGCGGCCGGGCCCGGCGCCGAGGTACGGGCCGTCGCGTCCGGCCGGGTGTCCTTCGCGGGCCGGGTCGCGGGCCGCGGGGCCGTCTCGGTGGAACTGCCGGGCACGGGGGCGCCGCCGCTGCGGACGACGTACGGACCGGTGCGGGCCTCGGTGCGCAAGGGCGACGAGGTGCTCGCGGGCCAGGTCCTCGGCACCCTGGAAACACCGGACACACACTGCGGGCCGACAGCCTGTCTGCACTGGGGCCTGCTCAGAGGCACGGCCTATCTGAACCCGCTGTCGCTGCTCCCCCCGTGGCTCCTGGGCACGGGCCCGTCCCGTCTGCTGCCGCTCGACACCCCCGACACCCGTCCCTGACCGGCCAGACGCCGGCCAGGCAGGGGCGAGGCGGCAAGGAGGCGAGGAAGCGAGGAAGCGAGGAGGTGGTCAAGCGGGCAAGGCACCCCGGGCCCGTGACGGCGGGACCCAGCCTCGGGGCCGGGACGGCGGGGGCAGCCCGATCCCATGACAGGGCGAGGAGTCCCGGTCTCGGGGGACGGCGGGGGCCCAACCCTGGCTCCGGGACGGCGGGGGGCAGCCCCGATGACGGGGCGGGGAGCCCCGGCCTCAGGAGACGGCGAGGGTCCAGCCCTGGCTCCGGGACGGCCGGGGGCAGCCCGATCCCATGACGACGGGGGCAGCCCTGGTCTCGGGGGGGGGCGGCGGAGCTCAGCCCTGATCCCGGGGGGACGGCGGGGTTCAGCCCTGGCTCCGGGGAACGGCGGGGTTCAGCCCCGGACGCCCCGGAGGGCCATCGTCACGGCCGCCTCCGTGATCGCGGAGGGATCCTCGGCGGCGCCCAGCTCGATACGGCGCACCGCGGCGTCCACCACGCCCTGGAGGAGCATCGCGGCCAGCCGCGGCTCGGCGTGGCCCATCTCCGTGAGCGCCTCACCGATCATCGTGACCAGCCCGCCGTGCGCGGCCCTGATCTTCTCCCGGGCACCCGCGTCGAGTTCACTGGCGGAGATGGCGACCACGGCGCGGTGCCGCCGGTCCCCGACCAGGGCCAGCTGACGGCGCACATAGGCCTCGACCGTGGCCTCGGGGCCGTCCGCCGCGGCCATCGCGGCGGAGACCTCGGCCGCCCAGACGGGGAAGTCGACCTCGCACAGTTCCTCGACGACGGCCGCTCTGGACCGGAAGTACTCGTACACGGAGGAACGCGCGAGCCCCGTGCGCTCGGCGAGCGCGGGGAAGGTCAGCGCCTCCGTCCCGCCCTCGGACAACAGGGACCGCGCCGCGTCCAGCAGGGCGGCTCGCTGCATCGACCGGTGCTCGGCCACGGAGGCCGCTCGAATCCTTGGCACGTCAACCACTGTACGGACGCGGTGCCGCCGACGGGAACCACTCCGCCGAGCCCGCCCCGATGGCGTCCGCCACGACGGGCCCGCCGACAGGACGGCAGGGCGGCACCGCCCGGCATCACGGCACGGCCCGGCTCAGCGTCCGAAACTGGCCAGCTTGGCGCGCAGCTGAAGCACCGACTTGGTGTGGATCTGGCTCACCCTGCTCTCGGTCACCCCGAGCACATTGCCGATCTCCGCGAGCGTGAGCCCTTCGTAGTAGTACAGCGTGACCACGGTCTTCTCCCGGTCGGGCAACGTGTTGATCGCCCGCGCCAGCAGCCTCCGCAGCTCCCGGTCCTCGGCCACCTCGACCGGGTTGTCGGCGGCGGTGTCCTCCAGGGTGTCCATCAGGCTCAGCCGGTCGCCGCCCTCGCCTCCGGCATGCAGCAGTTCCTCCAGAGCGACCACGTTGGCCAGCGACAACTGGCTGAACACCGCGTGGAGTTCCTCCACACCGATGCCCATCTCGGCGGCGACCTCACCCTCGGAGGGGGTGCGCCGCAGCCGCGCCTCCAGCGTCGCGTAGGCGCGCTCCACGTTGCGCGCCTTCTGACGCACCGACCGCGGGATCCAGTCCAGCGCCCGCAGTTCGTCGATCATCGCCCCGCGGATGCGGGTGATCGCGTACGTCTCGAACTTGATCTCCCGCTCGATGTCGAACTTCTCGATCGCGTCGATCAGCCCGAACACCCCCGACGAGACGAAGTCGGCCTGCTCGACATTGGCCGGCAGACCCACGCTGACCCGGCCCGCGACGTACTTCACCAGCGGCGAGTAATGCAGGATCAGCTGTTCCCGCAGCCGCTCGTCACCGGTCGACTTGTACGACCGCCACAGCTCGTCGAGTGTCGAGGGCGCGGGCGGGCGCACGCTGCCGCCGTCGCGGGCGGCTGGCGGGATCGCCGTCCGGTCGGACCCGGAGGTGTGCTGGGGCATTCGTCGCCTTGTGCCGTTCTGCCGTGAACTGGGATGACCTGGGTGTCCTGTCGGCGCCGTGCCGAGATCGCGTGCCTGCTTCGGATTCCTGTGAGCGTAGCGTGACTGGGCTGTCGCAGTGCGCGAAGGGCGGGCTGTCACCCGCACGCGAAACCTTTCCCCGGGACGTCCCCCGGAGTCACGGCGGTCGCCCTGCGTAACTGTCACGAGCCGCCAACTGCGAGGATTCCCAGGCGTGTCGGCATTCCCCCGGACGGCCGAACACGCTCGGTCAGCATCCCTCCCGATCACCTCCGCCGGAGGCCGTCGCCTGGCGTGTCAACTTCCAGCCGTCGCCGTGTCGTTCGACGAATCCAAGTGCTCGGAGTTCGTACAGTCTCCCGACCGCGTCGTCCGTACTGGTCGCCGCCCGCCGGGCGATCTCCTCGGTCCCGGCCGGATCCCGTGCCGGCAGAGCGGCCAGGACACGCACCGCGTCCGGGGGCAGCAGGTCGCGCGGCAGTACGGGACCACGCCGTTCCGGAGCCAGCTCCCCCATGTCGCCCACCAGTTCGGCGACTTCCGCGGCGTCGGACACCAGGACGGCCTCCCCGCGCAGCATTTCGTGCACCCCGGCCGACAGCGCGCTGGTGACGGGTCCCGGCACGCCCATCGTGAACCGGCCCAGCCGCTGTGCGGCGCGGGCGGTGACGAGCGCTCCGCTGCGGTAGGCCGCCTCGACGACCACGGTCCCCCGGGTGAGCGCCGCGATGACCCGGTTGCGAAGGATGAATCTGCTCTGCGTCGGGTGCTCGCCCGGCGGCAGCTCCCCCACGACGAGACCCTGTTCCGCGATTCTGGTGATCAGCTGGGTGTGTCCGCGCGGATAGGGCCGGTCGACGCCGCAGGCGAGCACCGCGACCGTGGCCCCGCCCGCCCCGAGGGCGCCCCGGTGCGCGGCGCCGTCGATGCCGTAGGCGCCGCCGGACACCACCACCCAGCCCCGCTCCGCGAGACCGGCGCCGAGGGTGGCGGCCATGTGCGCGCCGTACTCCGTACAGGCACGGGCGCCGACGACGGCCACCGATCTCAGGGCCCACAACCGCAGACCGGCCGGCCCGCGCACCCACAGTCCGACGGGCCGGGCGTCCCCCAGGTCGTCGAGCTGCGCGGGCCATTCGGATTCACCGGGACAGACGAACCTCACCCCGGCGCCCCGGGCGAGGGCGAGGTCGCGCTCCGGGGCGGCCCGCGCGGCCCTGGCCCGCAGCCCGGCCCACCTTCTGTCGGTCATCCCCCGTGGCTGGTGGCCCAGGTCCCCGTGCAGCCACCGGACCGCTTCCGGGGCCCCGACCTCCCGGATCCAGCGCCCGCACACCTCGTCACCCGGTTCGACGACCCGGGACAGCGTGACCCGGGCCTCGCGTTCGACGGCTGTCATGCCGGCGAGCCGATCGCCATCGGCACACCGCGCGGGATGCCGGTGCGCAGCTGGAGGGCCAGGGCGACGTCCCCTGCGTCGGGCCGGTCGTGTCCGGACAGGTCCGCGACCGTCCAGGCGACCCGGAGCACCCGGTCCAGGCCACGGGCCGTCAGCAGCCCTCGCTCCAGGCCCCGCTCAGCCTCGTCCATCGCTCCCGGCCGCGCCTGCCAGCGTCCGCGCAGCTCGCGTCCCGGCACCTCGCTGTTGGTGTGCCAGGGAGTCCCCTTCAAGCGCTCGGCGGCCCGCTCACGGCCGGCGACGACCCGGTCCGCGACCGTCTTCGTCGACTCGCCCCGCGCCCCGCGCGCGGTGAGTTCGGCCCGGGTGACCGGTTCGACGTCCACGCGCAGATCGACCCGGTCGAGCAGCGGCCCGGAGAGCCTCGCCTGATAGCGGCGGATGACGGAGGGCGGACACTCGCAGAAGTCGTTCGTCGTGCTGAAGCGGCCGCAGGGGCAGGGGTTGGCGGCCAGCACCATCAGGAACTTCGCGGGGAACCTCACCACACCGGCGCTGCGCGCGATCACCACGTGTCCCGCTTCCAGCGGCTGCCGCAGGGCGTCCAGCGCGAAGCCGCTGAACTCCGGTGCCTCGTCCAGAAAGAGCACGCCACGATGTGACAGGGACACCGCTCCGGGGCGCCCGAGCCCCTTGCCGCCGCCGACTAGCGACTGCATGGTCGCGGAATGATGGGGTGCGCAGTACGGCGCGACGTCCACCAGCGGTTTGCCGGGCGGCAGCAGGCCCGCGACGGAGTGGATCGCCGTCACCTCCAGGGATTCCTGCCGGGTGAGGCGCGGCATGATCAGCGGCATCCGCTCGGCCAGCATCGTCTTGCCCGCGCCGGGCGGCCCCTGGAGGAAGACATGGTGGCCGCCGACCGCCGCCACCTCCATCGCGGTGCGTGCCGAGAGCTGGCCGACGACGTCGCCGAGGTCGTGGCCCTGGTCGTGTTCCGGCACGGCGATGCCGCACAGGCCGGTGGCCTCGCCCGTGCCGGGCAGGCGCAGACCGGCCGACAGCGGGTCCGGGCGGCCCCGCTCGTCCGGCTCCTCCTCGGGCACCGGTTCGTCCGCCAGTACCGCGATCAGCTGGCGCAGGCTGCGGACCCCGAGCACCGAGACCCCCGGCACGAGTGAGGCCTCGGCCGCCGCGCACTCCGGCACCACCACCTGTACGTACCCGGCGTCCGCCGCGGCGAGGACGGCCGGCAGGATGCCGCGGACCGGCCGCACCCGGCCGTCGAGCCCCAGTTCCCCGATCATCACGATGTCGGCGAGCACGCGGGGGTCGATCCGCTCGGAGGCGCCCAGCACCGCCGAGGCCACGGCGAGGTCGAAGCCGGAACCGCCCTTGGGCACCGAGGCCGGGCTCAGCCCCACCGTCAGTTTCTTCTGCGGCCAGGACGCGCCGGAGTTGACCACCGCCGCCCTGACCCGGTCCCGGCTCTCGGTCAGACTCTTGTCGGGGAGCCCGACCAGTGTGAAGGCGGCGATGCCCGGCTCCAGGTCGGCCTGGACCTCGACGACGACGCCCTCCACGCCCACCAGGGCGACCGAACACGTACGCGCGAATCCCATCAGGCCACCCCCCGCGCGTGCTCGACCACGGGCGCGCCGCGTTCGGGGATCAGGACGCCGACCAGGTCGATGCGGACGCCGCCCGGCGGGGCTCCACCGTGTTCCTGAAGCCAGCGTTCGGCCAGGCCGCGCAGCCGGCGGGCCTTGGCCGGTGTGACGGCCTCCATCGGATGCTGGAACGCTCCCGCCCCGCGGGTCTTGACCTCGCAGACGACCAGCGCGTCGCCGTCCCGGGCCACGATGTCGATCTCGCCGGTCCTGCCGCAGCGCCAGTTGCGTGCCAGGACCGTCATTCCGGCCCCGGTCAGCCGCCGCGCGGCCAGTTCCTCGCCGTAGGCTCCCAGTGCGTTACGTGCCTCGGGTGTCTTCATGTCGGCACCACCTCCGGCACCGACACTGAGGCCTTGTCACCCAGCTGTTGGATCTTGGTGGACGAGCGGGCGACTGTGGAGAACCCCGTCACCCGTACGAGTCAGCACCGTGATCGCCGCTCACCCTTGGCGGGCGGACCTGGGTCCGGCCGGCCCGACCTCGGCCGCCGGACCTCAGCCACCCGCATCTCCGTCACCCGGATCTCAGCCGCCCGGCAGCTCCAGATCGCTCTTGTTCAGCTCCTCGATGTTCACGTCCTTGAAAGTAAGGACGCGCACCTGTTTCACGAAGCGGGCGGGCCGATACATGTCCCACACCCAGGCATCCGCCATGGACACCTCGAAAAACACCTCACCCTGGACCGAGTGCACCTGCATCTCGTAGTCGTTGGTGAGATAGAAGCGCCGCTCGGTCTCGATCACATATTTGAACAGACCGACGACATCGCGGTACTCCCGATAGAGCTTCAGCTCCATCTCGGTCTCGTACTTCTCGAGGTCCTCGGCGCTCATGGCATGTTCCCCTTCAGCCGTGCGTTCCCCTATTGTGCGCCAGCCCCGGGAGCCCCTAGACGATTTCCGTGTCGAGGACCTCGGGCGTGGCCGGGGGCCCCTCGTCGAGCACCCTGCGCAGCAGCTCGGCGAGCTTGGTCGGATACACCGTCTCATGTGCCTCGGCCAGTTCCCGGCACGTCCACCAACGCGATCCGGCGACGCTGCGCCGCTCCAGCTCCGTCAGACCCGTGGCCGCCGTGGCGGTCTGGGTCGTACGGGCCAGGAAGTACCACTCGTCCTGGTCCCAGCGCCTGCCCGCGAACGGGAACGAGCAGGTCCGCCGCCACAGTACGGGGCCCAGTTCGACCTCGGTGATCCCGGTCTCCTCCACGAGTTCCCGCAGGGCGGCCTGCTCCCGGGTCTCGTCGCCCTCCACGCCGCCGCCGGGCGTGAACCACCAGTCGTCGGAGGGATCGTCCGGCTCGTGGCCGTGCAGCAGCAGGACGCGGTCCCGCGGGTCGAGCAGCACGACCCGGGCGACCTTGCGCAGCCCGTCCCGGCCGGGGCCCTCGTCCGTGCCCGCCGCCTCAGCGGGCACCGGCGGACTCCGTGCGCGCGCGGGAACGGCCGGCCAGCTTGGCGACCGGCCCGTACGCCGCGCCGCCCAGTACGAGGACGGCGCCCGCGATCACCAGGGCGATCATCGTGGGGAGCGGTCCGGGCCGGGACAGCGCACCGAGTTCCTTGAAGCCGTCGGGGCGGGCGAGCATGCCGTTCATGGGCCAGGCGACGGCTTCGACCCGGGCCTTCACGGCGCCGCGCGCCACGGTGCCGCTGGCCGCGTCCGTGAGGTGCGCGGTGGAGTCCAGGGAGCCGCGCCGCTCGTCGCCCAGCAGGAACAGCCGTCCCTCGGGGACCTTCACGGTCGGGAAGCCCGTGAGCTCGGCGAGGCTTCCCTCGGGCAGATACGGTTCGTCGATCTTCTTGCCGTTGACGGTCAGCTTGCCGTCGGTGCAGCAGCCGACGGTGTCGCCGCCGACGGCGACCACGCGCTTGACCACGGACGAGCCCGTGACCCAGGTCTTGTCCTCGAAGACGACGACGTCACCGCGGCGGACCTCGCTGCCGTCGACGCGCTGCGCCAGTACCCGGTCGCCGATCTTGATCGTCGGTGCCATCGAACTCGTGGGAACGGTGTACGGCCGGTAGACCAACGCCGCCCAGGCGAATCCGCCGAGGAACAGCACCAGACCGAGCGCGACAGCCAGCCCGGACAACCGCTGTCCGGTCCTGCTGCCCACCGGGGCCTTGCCGGTGCCGCCGCTGCGCGGGGCCGTACGTGTTGCGCTCTCGCCACCCATGGGCCCGCACCTTACCCGGGGGTACGGTCCGGGGTCAGCCCCCGCTGGATCACGATCGCCGGAGCGGACCGGATCCGTGCGGGAAACGAGCGGGGCCGGCCTCTGCGGACAGGTCCGCAGAGGCCGGCCCCGAAGGCCGTGCGGCGGTTCAGTCGTCCTTGGACGCCTTGCGCCTGCGTCGCACCAGCACGAGCGGCACGGCGCCCAGCAGGGCCACCGACCCCGGCGAGGTGACCGCCGCGGCCGCCTGGGCGCTCAGACCGGGCTGGTCGAAGGTGTCCGGCACCGGGAGGGTGCCCCAGCGGTTGATGGGCCAGGCCTTGACGATGGCGCGGCCGACGACATCGTTCACCGGCACCATGCCGTGGTGCTTGTCCGCCTGGTTGTAGCGCGAGTCCCGCGAGTTCTGGCGGTGGTCGCCCATCACCCAGATCATGCCCTTGGGGACCTTGACCTTGAACTGACCGCCGTCCTCGTCCTGGCTGCACGGGGTGTTCCCCGCGTACACGTACGACGACTCGTTCAGTGCCTTGCCGTTGACCTTCAGCGGGCCGGTGTTCTTGCACTCGATCGTGTCACCGGCGACGCCGATGACCCGCTTGATCAGGTCCTTCTCCTCGGCGGACGGCATCAGGCCGATCCAGCTGAGGACCGTCTGCAGGGCGTTCGGGTCGGCCGTGGGCTCGCCCGCCAGCCAGTTGTCCGGGTCGTGGAAGACGACGACCTCGCCGCGCTCCGGCTCGGAGCCGAACCACGGGGTCAGCTTGTCGACCAGGACGCGGTCACCCTGCTGGAGGGTGTTCTGCATCGAGTCCGACGGGATCGAGAACGCCTGCACCAGGAACGTCTTGATGATCAGCGCAAGGACCAGAGCGATGCCGATCAGGATCGGCAGCTCCTTCCAGAAGGAGCGCTGTTTGGTGGACTTGGGGTCCCGTTCGGGACGCCCGGCCGGGGCCTCACCGTCCTCGGAGCCGCTCCCGGAACCCGAACCGGGTTCTACGGCCGGTGCAGCCGCATCCTCGGGCCGCTCCGGCTGCCCTTCGGGACCTTCGTGCCCAGAACGCGCGCCGACCGCCACATCCCCCACATCCACTCCTCACTCCGTGCCGCCGCCCGCGCCGTATTCGGCGCAGGCCCACCACTCCCATAACGAGCGGGAGTTCCGCAGGGCTCGGGAGCGGGATCAATCCATCTGGATCCGCAGAGGCCACCCTATGCGACAGAGCTGGAGCGGAAGCCGACCCTCCAGGCGCGTCGGCCACCGTCGAGAACGTGTTCGGCTCCTGCAGACGGGTCCAGTGACCGATGGGCCAGCCGATGACCATCGCCCGGCCCACGACCGAGTCCTCGGAGACGGTGCCGGAGAACTTGTCGGTGCGGTGGTAACGGGAGTCCGCCGAGTTGCCGCGGTGGTCGCCCAGCACGAACAGACGGCCCGCGGGCACCTTCACCTCGAAGGAGAAGTCCGACGGTTTGTCTCCGGCGTAGATGTACGGCTCGGTCAGCGGAGTGCCGTTCACGGTCACCCGGCCCTGTACGTCGCAGCACTTGACGGTGTCCCCACCAAGCCCGACGACCCGCTTGATCAGGTCCTTCTCGTTGTCGGAGGGCAGCAGACCGATGAAGGTCAGGCCCTCCTTGAACTGCTTGACGACCACGGGGTCGCTCTTCTTCTGGGTGTCCTCGGCGGTGAGCCAGCCTCCGGGGTCCTTGAAGACGACGACGTCACCGCGCTTGGGCTGGGAGCCGAACCACGGGGTGAACTTGTCCACCAGGACGCGGTCGCCGATCTGGATCGTGTTCTCCATGGAGCCCGACGGGATCACGAAGGCCTGGACGAGGAACGTCTTGAGGACCAGGGCTATCAGGACGGCGACGCCGACGAGGAGGGGTATCTCCTTGACCGCCGAGCGGCGCCTGCGCCGCTTGATCTTGCGCGCGAGTTTGCGGCGCTCGACCCGGCTGGGCCGGGCGGCGCCTCCGGCGGCGCGCCGGGATCCGGTGGGGAGCAGGTTGTCGGCGGCGCTGGCGGAGACCCCGCGCGCCCGTCCACGGTTACCCATGCGCACCCCCGGCGGCCGGCACACCCGCGTAGGCGTCGGGACGCGTCAGACGGGTTCCGTGGCCCACGGGCCAGGCGATCCAGTCGGCCCTGCCGATGACATCGCCGACGGGGACCATGCCGCCGCCGGGTGAGCCCAGATGGTCACGGGAGTCGCGGGAGCGGCTGCGGTGATCGCCCAGGACGAACAGGGACCGCGCGGGCACGACGATGTCGAAGGGCACCTCGGACGGGCTGTCGCCCCGATAGAGAAATGTCGACTCGTCGACCGCTCGGCCGTTCACTTCGAGTCTCCCCTCCTTGTCGCAGCAGACCACGTGGTCTCCCCCTACTCCGACGACGCGTTTGACGTAGTCCGCGTTCCCGAAATAACCGGTGCCGTCGAAGACGACGACATCGCCCCGCTGCGGCTCGGAACCGAAACGGTACGCCAACTTGTTTACGAGAACGCGGTCCCCGATCCTCAATCCGGACTCCATGGAGCCGCTGGGAATTTCGAAGGGCTGCATCACGAAGCGGCTGACGAGCAGCAGGAATACCAGACAGACCAGCACGGTCAGGGTGATCCGGCCTCCGGGAAGCCACTCGGCGATCTTGTCGGAGAACGCAGAAAGCGACCGCTCCTCCGGCCCCGCTGTGTCCGAGATCTCCTCGGAAGCGGAAGGGCGGGAGGAGCGGTCGCGCTCCACGGGCTGTGCTTCGGTGTCCATCGGGGCCAGATGCTATCCGGCCTCCCTGAGACACCGTCCTACCGGCTCGGTCGCCGACGGATCACCGCGGCGGCACCGGCTCAGCGGTCGCGCTTCTCCTTGATCTTCGCGGCCTTGCCGCGCAGGTCACGGAGGTAGTACAGCTTGGCGCGACGCACGTCACCGCGGGTGACGACCTCGATCTTCTCGACGATCGGGGTGTGCACCGGGAAGGTGCGCTCGACGCCGACGGAGAACGAGACCTTGCGGACCGAGAAGGTCTCACGGACACCGGAGCCCTGGCGGCGGATGACTACGCCCTTGAACTGCTGCACACGGGAGCGGTTGCCCTCGATGACGCGGACGTGGACGTTGACGGTGTCACCCGGGCGGAAGGCCGGGATGTCGGTGCGCAGCGAGGCGCCGTCGACGGAGTCGAGCAGGTGAGACATTTTGTCTGCTTTCTTCGCTGATGCCACAGGCCATCAACGGGAGAGAGGTTCGAAGATGATGCTGTCTCGTCGGGACGGGCGTCGTGTCCCCCTGTGGCAGGGGCGCACGCCGGACGACGTAGAGCAGCGGCTTATTCTTCCACGGCGTCCGGCCTGCGCCAAAATCGGCCGTCGGGAGCAGGTCGCCAGCCCATGATCGAGAGCATCTCGCGGTCCTTCTTGTCGAAGGCGGAGGCTTCGCAGCGCTCGATGAGGTCGGGCCGGTTCGCCGCCGTACGGCGCAGGGCCTCGTCGCGGCGCCAGCGGGCGATCTTCCCATGGTGACCGCTGACCAGCACGTCGGGGATCTCACGGCCGCGCCACCGCGGGGGCTTGGTGTACACCGGGCCCTCCAGGAGGTTGGCCATGGCGCCGGGGGCGAAGGAGTCGTCCCGGTGGGACTCGGCGTTGCCGAGGACGCCGGGCAGCAGCCGGGCCACGGCCTCGGTGACGACGAGGACGGCCGCCTCGCCGCCGGCGAGCACGTAGTCGCCGATGGACACCTCGTAGACGGGCATCCTCGTCGCGTACTCGTCGATGACACGGCGGTCGATGCCCTCGTAGCGCGCGGGCGCGAAGACCAGCCAGGGGCGTTCGGAGAGCTCCACGGCGAGTTCCTGGGTGAACGGGCGCCCGCTGGGGGTGGGGACCACGAGGGCGGGCCCGTGGGAGCCCGTCTCGTACCCGTCCGCCAGAGCGGAATCCAGGGCGTCGCCCCAGGGCTCGGTCTTCATGACCATGCCGGGGCCGCCGCCGTAGGGCGTGTCGTCGACCGTGTTGTGCCGGTCGTACGTCCAGTCCCGGAGGTCGTGCACGTGCACGTTCAGCTGGCCACGCGCGCGGGCCTTGCCGACGAGCGAGACGTTCAGGGGCTCCAGGTACTCGGGGAAGATCGTGACGACGTCGAGCCGCATCAGGCGCCGGCCTCCGTGGCGTCCTCGCCGGCCTCGTCGGAGCTGTCCTCCGCGTCCCGGGTGGACACGACCTCCGCGAGGTCGTCGATCAGCCCGGGCGGCGGGTCGATGACGGCCCGCTGCTCCTCCAGGTCGATCTCGACGACGATCTCCTCGACGAACGGGATCAGCACCTCGGTGCCGTCCTCCCGCTCGACCACGAACAGGTCCTGCGAGGGCAGGTGCGAGATCTCGGTGATCCGGCCGACCGCGGAGCCGTCCGTGGTGAACACGTCCAGGTCCATCAGCTGGTGGTCGTAGTACTCCTCCGGGTCCTCCGGCATCTCGTCCGGGTCGACCTCGGCGATCAGCAGGGTGTTCCGAAGGACCTCAGCGCCGTTCCGGTCGCGTACGCCGGCGAAGCGCAGCAGAAGACGGCCGCTGTGGACGCGGCCCGTCTCGATGGTCAGCGGTCCGGCGGAGGCCGGATCGGTGAGCAGGACGGCACCGGGTCCGAGCCGCAGCTCCGGCTCGTCGGTGCGGACCTCCACGGTGACCTCGCCCTTGATGCCGTGGGCGCGGCCGACGCGAGCGACTACCAGCTGCACTGTGCTTGATCTCCTGTCGTGTACCGACGGCAATGCTTCGGAATACGGGTGCGCAGACGACTACGGGCCGGGGACGGCTGGTAAGCCCTCCCCGGCCCGAGCCGGTGCTGCCTGTTACGTCAGCGGACGTGGTCCACGTCGACGAGGTCGACGCGGACACCGCGGCCGCCGATAGCACCCACGACGGTGCGCAGAGCGCGCGCGGTGCGGCCGTTGCGGCCGATCACCTTGCCGAGGTCATCGGGATGGACCCGAACCTCGAGAACGCGCCCGCGGCGCAGGTCGCGCGAGGCGACCTGCACGTCGTCGGGGTTGTCGACGATGCCCTTCACGAGGTGCTCGAGAGCCTCCTCGAGCATGCTCAGGCCTCGGTCGACTCGGACTCGGCCGGGGCCTCGTCCTTCTTCTCAGCCTTCTTCTTCTGGGTGATGGCCTCACCCTTGCCCGTGTCCTCGCCACCGAGGGCGTCGAACAGCGGGCGCGCGGCCTTCGGCTCGGCGACGAGCAGCGGAGCCGGGGCCGGCAGGCCCTTGAACTTCTGCCAGTCACCGGTCAGCTTCAGGATGGCGAGCACGGGCTCGGTCGGCTGCGCGCCGACACCCAGCCAGTACTGCGCACGGTCCGAGTCGACCTCGATGCGCGAAGGGTTCTGCACCGGGTGGTACAGACCGATCTCCTCGATGGCCCGGCCATCACGGCGGGTACGGGAGTCGGCGACGACGATGCGGTAGTGAGGCGAACGGATCTTGCCCAGACGCTTCAGCTTGATCTTGACTGCCACGGAAGTGGTGTCTCCTGGTCTTGACGGGGTTGGGCACGCAGAGATGGCCGCGTGGGGTTGCGGTACCCGAGTGCCCGATGGACGCGTCAGCCGGAGGAGAGAGGGGTCCTATGCGGCTGTCGAGTACAGCTGACCATTCTGCCACATCCTGCGGTCCGCCCGGACCGAGGGTGTGCGAGCCCAGGCCTGGGCGAGGCCGCGCCTCGGCGAGGCGCGGCTGAGCGGGCCCTGCCTGAGCAGGGCCATGTCAGCGGGCACCCGGTGTTCCGGGTGCCCGTCGGGCAGGGGCGGCGGTGGACCGGCCGCCGGGGACGTCGGAGAGGGGCCGCCCGCGCGCACTCGTGCCTCCTGAATTCCCCCACGTGCTCCAGGGCAGTGGGGGAGGCACGACTGCTCACGGGCCGCGCGGACTCGTCCGGCACCCACGAGACGCCGGTGGAGCGCGCACCTCAGCCCGCGGCTGCTCCGACCACCTCCGGAATCCGGAAGGGTTTACCGCACCCTCCGCACACGATCGGCGCCTGCGCGAGGACCGAGGGGACCACGCGCACGTTGCGCCCGCAGTCGCAGACGGCCTTGACGCGGACACCTCCTCCGGAGGAGCCGTGGCGGGCGGCCGGACCGCGGAACGAGCGGGCGGTGTCCGCGGACGTGGCGGCCGTGTGGGCCTTCAGCGCGCGCTGGAGCCGCTCGATGGTCGGGCGGTAGCGACGCTTCGCCTCGGGGTTGAGCGTGACCAAGGAGAAGCCACTGCTGGGATGCGGCTCCTCGGGATGATCGAGGCCCAGCTCCTCGGCGATCGCGAGGAATCTGCGGTTGTGATAGCGGCCGGCGCGCGAGGTGTCGCGGACTCCACGCGCGGCGGCGATGCCGTGGACTGCTTCGTGAAGCAGTCGCTCGAAGGAGAGTTCGTGTCCGCAGGCGGACGACGACTCCCCGATCAGGGACTCTGGCGCGGCAAGATCGGGCAGTTCGGGGTGGTGCCGCTGAATGTCGGCCCACGCCCCTGCCAGCTCTGCGGCGAGAACAGGTGGTGTCGTGCTCACGTAATGACAACGAGCGGGAGTGCCTCCGTGTTCCTATTACGGGGCATCCCAAATAATTTGCACGTACCCGTCAGTTGCCACTGATGTGTCCTGACGAGGGCGGGTGCGCTGATCTGCGGAGAAGCCTCACAGCTCATATCAAGCCGGTACGTAGTAACACGTACGCCCCGGCGCGTAGACGGGATCCGCACGCCGGGGCACCTGGGGCCGGCGGATGCGCAAGTGGTGTTTCGGCCGCCCTGCGGGCCGGCTCAGTAGGCGCGGGCGACGACGGCGACGTTACCGGGTGCGTCGTCGGTGCCGGGCACCGACCCGTCCTCGGCGACCAGACACCGTACGGTCACCGCGTGCTCGGCGAGCCTGGCCTCGCCCTCTTCGCCGAGGTCGGCCCAGGGAATGCGCGCCCAGCCGCCGGCCACGGCGGCCTCCACGGCCGCGTCGATCGTCGACACGTCGGAGGTACGGGACTCGCGGCGCTCGCGGGACTGCCTCAGGAGCAGCGCCTGGTCCTCCTCGAGGACGGCGGGGAGCAGGGCCGCCAGCGCGTCGAGGGCCACCGGCTCCTTGCCTCCGGGGATACGGCGGGCGAGCATCGCCGTACCGTTCTCCAGGTCACGGGGGCCGACCTCGACGCGTACGGGGACCCCCTTGAGCTCCCAGTCGACGGCGCGGCGCCCGAAGGGGGTGTCCGTGCGGTCGTCGACCTGCACCCGTACACCCGCCGCCTTCAGCCTGTCGCCGGTCTCGCGGACCTTGGCCAGAACCGCTTCGTCCCCCTTGATCGCGAGGACGACGACCTGTACCGGGGCGAGCCGGGGCGGCACCCGCAACCCACTGTCATCACCGTGCGACATGATCAGGCCACCCACCATGCGGGTCGAGGACCCCCAGGAGGTCTGCCAGACGAGCTCCTGCTTGCCCTCCTTGGACAGGTACCGGGTGTTGAACGCCTTCGCGAAGTTCTGCCCCAGCTCGTGACTGGTGCCCATCTGGAGCGCCTTGCCGTCGCCCATCATCGCTTCGAGCGTGAGGGTGTTGATGGCGCCCGCGAACCGCTCGCCCGCCGTCTTCCGGCCGAGGACGACATCGATGCCGAGGACGTTCACCATGAAGTCGGCGTACACCTCCTTGTGGATGTGCGCGGCGTAGTCCCGGGCGTCCTCGTAGGTGGCGTGCGCGGTGTGGCCCTCCTGCCAGAGAAATTCGGTCGTTCGCAGGAAGACCCGCGGGCGCATCTCCCAACGGACCACGTTGGCCCACTGGTTGATCAGCAGCGGCAGATCGCGGTAGCTCTGCACCCACTTGGAGAAGTACTCGTTGACGATCGTCTCGGAGGTGGGGCGGACGACGACCGGCTCTTCCAGCTCCTTGCCGCCGCCGTGCGTGACGACCGCGAGCTCGGGCGCGAAGCCCTCGACGTGCTCCGCCTCCCGGGTCAGGTACGACTGCGGGATGAACAGCGGGAAGTACGCGTTCTGGGCCCCCGCCTCCTTGATGCGGGCGTCCATCTCCTGCTGCATCCGCTCCCACAGCCCGTACCCGTAGGGCCGGATGACCATGGTTCCGCGCACCGGTCCGTTGTCGGCGAGCTCGGCCTTGTTGATCAAGTCCTGGTACCAGCGCGGGAAGTCGTCCGCCCGGGGCGTGAGAACGGGTGCCTTTGCCATGGGGGCGATGCTACGGGCCCACGTTGCCGGTATGTGAATTCTTGCGCCTTTCGCGGCCTGGGCACAAACGGGCCCCCGCGCCCCCTGGACGGCACGTCGAGGGCGGAGTTACCTGACATACGGGGGGGTGCGGGCCTCGTGCGCGGGGGCGGAGGAAAGGGGGCCCGGCGGCAACTCTCGGCGGATTGGGGCACTTTCGATGACACCTACGCTCGTGCGGCAGCACCTTCCTCATGCGGGCCCCTCGTCCCGCGCGGACCGGGGTGCACGCGCGCGTGACTGGGCCGAGATCCAGGAGCGGATGCTGGTGCCGCTCTACGAGGCCGTCTACGAGCGGCTCGAAGTGGGCGGCGGGACACGGCTGCTCGGGCTCGGCTGCGGGTCGGGGCTCGCCCTGCTGATGGCGGCCTCCCGTGGCGCCGCGGTCACGGGTGTCGACTCCTCGTCGCCCGAACGGCTGGCCCTCGCACGGGAACGTCTGCTGCCGCGGGACGGGGACACCGGCCCGCGCGCCGGGATCCGGATCGTGTCCGGGTCCCCCCGGGACACGGTGGCGCAGGGAGCGCCGGCGTACGACCTGGTGACCGCGTTCGAACCGATCGGATGCGTGGCCGGCGACTCCGAAGGGCTCGGTTCGCTGCTCGCGGAGGCGGCACCGCTCGCCGGCCGGGGCACGCCCGTGGTGCTGGTCGGGTGGGGGCCGCCGGAGCGGTGCAGCACCTCGGCAGTGCTGAGGGTGGCCACCAAGCTGGCCGATCCCCTGCGCGGCGCGGCGAGCTGGCGTGCCGCTCGCCGGGACGACCTGGAGGACGTCGCCCAGCGGGCCGGGCTGCGGCCGGACGGCTCGGGGCGGGTGTCCTGCCCGTTCGGTTACGCCGATGTGGACAGCGCCGTACGCGGGCTGCTCTCGACGGGGCTCTTCGACGCCGCGGTCGCCGCCACCGACCAGGCGCAGGTCGACAAGGAGGTGGCCGAGGCGCTGCATCCTCATCGGCGGCGGGACGGGACGGTCTGGATGCCGAACGTGTTCCGGTATCTGATCGCCCGTACGGCCTGAGGCCGGTCCGGTCCGGGGCGTGGTGTTCAGACCTCCTTGGCCGTCCGGGGCACTCCGGCGATCCGGTACGCCTCGGCCTCCTCCAGCGTCTCGTTCGCGAGGAGCGCCTCGGCCAGGGCGTCGAGCTGTCCGCGGTGCTCGCGGAGCTTCTGGCATGCCTCCTCGTAGCACTCGTCGACGATGCGGCGCATCTCGTGGTCGATCGAGTCGAGGGTGCCCGGGGCCGCCGCGAGGCCGTAGGCCTGCTGGGAGTCGCCCGGCAGCGCGGACAGCCGGCCGACGCGTTCGCTCATGCCCCAGCGGGCCACCATGCCGCGGGCGAGGTTGGTGACCTGTTCCAGGTCGTTCTCCGAGCCCGTGGTGATGACGTCGTAGACGACGTGCTCGGCGGCCATGCCGCCGAGGGCGCCGATGATCCGGCCGCGCAGATATTCCTCGGTGTACGCGTACCGGTCCGCGTCCGGCGTGGAGAGGGTGACACCGAGCGCGCGGCCGCGCGGAACGATGGTGATCTTGCGGACGGGGTCGGCGCCGGGCCGCAGCATCCCGAGGAGGGCGTGGCCGCTCTCGTGGAACGCGGTGCGGCGGCGTTCCTCGTAGGGCATGACCAGGGAGCGTTCGGCGCCGAGCTGGACCTTTTCGAGCGCTTCGGAGAGGTCGCCCTGGGTCACCTCGGACTGCTTGCGCTTGACGGCGAGGAGGGCCGCCTCGTTGGCGAGGTTGGCGAGGTCGGCGCCGGTCATGCCCGGGGTCGTCCGGGCCACCTGGGTCAGGTCCACGCCGGGGGCGAGCGGGATGTCGCGGGTGTGGATCTCCAGGATCGCCTCGCGGCCGCCGCGGTCGGGGGGCGAGACGTTGACGACCCGGTCGAAGCGGCCGGGGCGGGTGAGCGCCGGGTCCAGGATGTCCGCGCGGTTGGTGGCGGCGATGACGATGACGCCCTCCGAGCCGGAGAAGCCGTCCATCTCGGTGAGGATCTGGTTCAGCGTCTGCTCGCGCTCGTCGTGGCCGCCCATGGCGGAGCCGCCCGACCGTGACCGTCCGATGGTGTCGATCTCGTCGATGAAGATGATGGACGGGGCCACCTTGCGGGCCTCGGCGAACAGTTCGCGGACGCGCGAGGCGCCGACGCCCACGATCATCTCGATGAACTCGGAGGCGGAGGCGGAGAAGAACGGCACTCCCGCCTCGCCCGCGACGGCCCGCGCGAGCAGGGTCTTTCCCGTACCGGGCGGGCCCGCCAGCAGCACGCCGCGCGGCATCTTCGCGCCCATCCTGCGGTACGCGTCGGGGTTCTTGAGGAAGTCCACGACGTCGTCGACTTCGCCGGCCACCTCGTCGATGCCGGCCACGTCCGCGAACGTGGTGCGCTTGCCGCCGGGCACGAGTTCGACCGGCTTCGGGGGCGCCTTGCGGCCGAGCATGCCGCCCGCGCCGCCCATGCCGGAGCCCATCCGCCGGGCGATGAAGATCCACAGGACGATGAGCAGGGCCATCGGGGCGAGCGAGATCAGCAGATTGAAGAGGACGCTGCGCTCCTGGACGACCGGCGAGGCGGTCACCGTGACGTCGTGCTTCTCCAGGTTCTGCCAGAGTTTGTCGTCCGCGAAGACCGGGCGCTGGGTCTTGAACTTGGTGTATTTCCCGTCGCCGTCGGGCTTCTCCTGCGAGTCCTTGAGCTGTCCCTGGATCGCGTCGCCCTTGGCGTAGATCTTGGTGACGTTGCCGTCGTCGACCTGCCGGCTGAACTCCGTGTACGAGATCGTCGGCTCGTTGCCCTTGTTGTAGAAGGACAGCACCAGGTTGGCGATCAGGAACACGATGAGCGCGGCCAGGGCCAGGCTCCACCAGCCGCCGGGCAGCTTCCGCCGGCCGCCCGGCGGCGGTGTCGGCTCGGGTGGCGTGCCCTCGGTACGCCACGGCTGGTCCGGTGCCTTGCGCGGCGGCACGGGATTGCTCATAAGTGGACGTTACGACAGATGGCGGACACCGGCACCTGCGGTCATGCCACTGGGGGCGCCCCTCACGGTGAGGGGCGCCCCCAGTGGGCGTCACATCGGCGCTCCCGCACGGGGCGGAAGGTCAGTGCACGAGCGTCAGCCCATGAACTTCTTGAACTCGTCCGGCAGCTCGAAGTCCTGGGCGCCCTGCTGCGGGAGGCCGAAGGCGTTGCCGCCCTGGGCGCCCGCCTCGCGGCGGGCCACCTCCTCTTCCTCCTGCTGCTTGCGCTTCATCGGGTTGCCGGAGCGCTGCTTGCCCTTGGCCTGCTTCGGCTTCTTCTTGGCGCGGCCGGGGCCGCCGCCCATGCCCGGCATCCCGGGCATGCCCGGCATCCCGCCGCCCTGGGCCATGCGGGACATCATCTTGCGGGCCTCGAAGAAGCGCTCGACCAGGCCCTTGACCGCGCTGACCTCGACGCCGGAACCCTTGGCGATACGGGCACGGCGCGAGCCGTTGATGATCGTCGGGTCCTGGCGCTCACCCGGGGTCATCGACTTGATGATCGCGCCGACGCGGTCGACGTCCCGCTCGTCCAGGTTGTTGATCTGGTCCTTGATCTGGCCCATGCCCGGGAGCATGCCGAGCAGCTTGCTGATGCTGCCCATCTTCCGGACCTGCTCCATCTGGGCCAGGAAGTCGTCCAGGGTGAAGTCCTGGCCCTTCTTGGACGCCAGCTTGGAGGCCATTTTCTCGGCCTCTTCCTGGCTGAACGTCTTCTCCGCCTGCTCGATCAGGGTGAGGAGGTCACCCATGTCGAGGATGCGGGAGGCCATCCGGTCAGGGTGGAAGGCGTCGAAGTCGTCGAGCTTCTCGCCGTTCGAGGCGAACATGATCGGCTTGCCGGTGATCTGCCGGATCGACAGGGCGGCACCACCGCGGGCGTCACCGTCGAGCTTGGAGAGCACCACGCCGTCGAAGCCGACGCCGTCGCGGAAGGACTCGGCGGTGTTGACCGCGTCCTGGCCGATCATCGAGTCGACGACGAAGAGGATCTCGTCGGGGCTGACGGCGTCGCGGATGTCCGCGGCCTGCTGCATCAGCTCCTGGTCGATGCCGAGGCGGCCGGCGGTGTCCACGATCACGATGTCGTGGACCTTGGCCTTCGCGAACTCGATGGAGTCCTTGGCGACCTTGACCGGGTCGCCGACGCCGTTGCCCGGCTCGGGGGCGTAGACGGCGACGCCCGCGCGCTCGGCGACGACGCTGAGCTGGTTCACCGCGTTCGGGCGCTGAAGGTCGGCGGCGACGAGGATCGGGGAGTGGCCCTGGTCCTTGAGCCACTTGCCGAGCTTTCCGGCGAGCGTGGTCTTGCCCGCGCCCTGGAGGCCCGCGAGCATGATCACGGTGGGCGGGTTCTTGGCGAACCGGAGGCGGCGGGTCTCACCGCCGAGGATCGTGACGAGCTCGTCGTTCACGATCTTCAGGACCTGCTGGGCGGGGTTCAGCGCCCTGGAGACCTCGCTGCCGAGGGCCCGCTCCTTGACGTTCTTGATGAAGGTGCGGACGACCGGGAGGGCGACATCGGCTTCGAGGAGCGCGATGCGGATCTCGCGGGCCGTGGCGTCGATGTCCGCCTCACTGAGGCGCCCCTTGCCGCGGAGGTTTTTGAACGTCGCGCTGAGGCGGTCGGAGAGGGTATCGAACACGGTGGCTTCGGTCCTCGGAGTCGGGGTCGGTTTCGGGCTGCCCTCCAGGGTATCTGTCCCCGCAAGCGATTCGTCCCCGCGCACCGCATTCGGCGACCGGGGACGAGGCCCGCGGCGGTGGGGGCGGCGGTCCGCGGCCCTGGCGGACCGGCTTTCGGAGACCGGACGGCTCCCCGGGTCGCGGAGATCACATGTCCGCTCGCCGCCCGGAACGAATGCGAGGGCGGAACGCACACGGGGTCATAGCGAGTCCGGGGGCGGAACGAGTGCGGCGACGGCGCAAGTACGCAGGCGGAGCAAGTACGCAGGCCGGCAGAGCGCGTGCGGGCGCGGGACGACCACGAGCCCCGGAACCGGTACGGGCCCGGAACGACCACAGCCCAGGACGACCACGGGCCCGGAACCCGTGCGGGCCCGGAACGACCGCAGCACGGAAACGACCGTAGGCCGGGACCACCACGAGCCCGGAACCGGTACGGGCGCTGAACGACCGCGGCCCCGGAACGACCGCGGGTGCGAAACCGGTGCGGCCCCCGGGACGACCGCCGGGCCGACAGGCGCGAGGTCAGCCCCGCAGCGCCTCCTCCACGGCCCGCGCCACCGAGGCGGCCTCCTCCCCCGGCAGGGGCTCCCCCTTCGTGCCTGTCACGTAGAAGGCGTCGACGGCGTTCGCGCCGAGCGTGGAGACGTGCATGCTCCGTACCCGTACCCGCGCCGTCTCCAGGGCCCGCCCGATGCGGTGCAGCAGGCCCGGGGCGTCGTGGGCGCGGACCTCGATGACCGTGGCCAGGCGGGACGCCGCGGGCGCGACGGTGACCCGCGGAGGGGGCGCGACCACACCCCGGCGGCGCGGGTACGCGGCGTCGCGCTCGGCGAGGCGGGCGGTGATGTCGAGGGAGCCGTCGAGGGCGCGTACGAGGTCGGCGCGCAGTCGGGCGGCCTGCGGCAGGGAGCCGTATTCGGCGGCGACGCGCCAGTTGAGCAGCAGCACCGAGCCGTCGACGCCGTCGGGCAGGTCCAGGGCGCGCAGTTCGGCGGTGCGGACGGTCAGCCGGTGCATGGCGAGGACGCCGGCCACCGAGGGGAGCACGCCCGGCTGGTCCGGGACCGCGATGAGCAGTTCCACACCGAGCGGTTCCGGGTCGTCCGGGACGGTGGCGGGCTCGGCGTCGGTGTCGACCGGTTCCGTCTGTGCGCGCAGGGCCAGGACGGGCCCGCCCGTGCGGCACGCCTCGATCGCGAGACGTTCCATCTCGGCGGTGGGCGCGGGGGCCTCGGGTTCCTCGGGAGCGTCCCCGGCGAGCACGGCCGAGACCCGTTTGACCAGGTCGGCGACGAGGGAGCCGCGCCAGGACGACCAGGCGGCGGGCCCGGTGGCCAGCGCGTCCGCCTCGGTGAGCGCGTGCAGCAGTTCCAGGGTGCCCTGTGATCCGACCGCCTCGGCGACGGAGCGGACGGTGACCGGGTCCTCCAGGTCGCGCCGGGTCGCGGTGTCGACGAGCAGCAGGTGATGGCGTACGAGGGTGGCGAGCACCGCGACGTCCACGCGGTCGAAGCCGATGCGGGCGGCCACGTCACGGGCGATGATCTCGCCGGCCACGGAGTGGTCGCCGGGCCAGCCCTTGCCGATGTCGTGGAGCAGGGCGGCGACGAGGAGGAGGTCGGGGCGGCCGACGCGGCGGGTCAGTTCGGAGGCGCGGACGGCCGTCTCGATGAGGTGGCGGTCGACGGTCCAGATGTGGACGGCGTTGCGCTGGGGCCGGCAGCGCACCCGCTCCCAGTCGGGCAGCAGCCGGGTGATCAGCCCTTCGGCTTCCAGCGCCTCCCAGACCTCGATGGTCGCGCGGCCCGAGCCGAGGAGGGTCACGAGCTGATCGCGTGCCTCGGCGGGCCAGGGCGTGGGGAGGGGACGTACGGCGGCGGCCATCCGCCGTACGGCGTGCAGGGAGATCGGGAGGTCCGCCTGCGCGGCGGCGGCAGCGGCGCGCAGCGGGAGCACGGGGTCGCGCTCGGGACGTGCGGTGCGGGCGAGCCCCACCTCGCCGTCCTGTTCGACGACTCCTTCGGCGAGCGGGGACCGTTCGGCGACGGGCTTGCCGCCGCCCAGCATGGCGCGCAGCCGCGGGCGTACGGCGCGCGAGCGCAGGACGCGTCCCACTTCGCGCCAGGTGACGTCGCTGGCGTACGACACGACGCGCGCCGCCTCGTACACCTGGCGCAGCAGGGTGTCGGCGTCCAGCAGGCCGAGTTCGGCGGCGACCTGGTCCTGTTCCTGGAGCGCGAGCCGGTCGGTGGCGCGGCCGGTGGCGAGGTGCAGGGCGTCGCGGACGTCCAGGAGCCGGCGACGGGCGTCCGCGAGTCCTTCGCGGGGGGCGTCCGCGAGCCAGGACGCGGCGACGGCGCGCAGCGCGATGGCGTCGCGCAGTCCGCCGCGTGCTTCCTTCAGGTCGGGTTCGAGGAGGTACTGGAGTTCGCCCTGGCGTTCGGCGCGCTCCTCGCACAGTTCCTGGAGCTGGGGCAGCCGCTTCGGCGCCTGGTTGCGCCAGTCGGCGAGGACGGCCGTGCGCAGTCCGGCGGTGAGGCCGAGGTCGCCCGCGATGTGACGGGCGTCGAGGAGGCCGAGCTGGGCCTTGAGGTCGTCGGTGGCGGTCTTGCGGGCCTCGACGGGTGTGCGGACCGAGTGGTCGAGATCGAGGCCCAGGTCCCATACGGGGTACCAGAGGCGGTCGGCGAGGGCGGCGACGGCGGCGGAGTCGGTGCCGTCGTGCAGGAGGAGCAGGTCGAGATCGCTGCGGGGGGAGAGTTCGCCGCGGCCGTAGCCGCCGACGGCGACGAGGGAGACCCCGCGCAGGCCCTGGGATCCGGCGGCGAACAGGCCGGTCAGCCAGTCGTCCGTCAGGTCGGCGAGGGCGGTACGGCGCGGCGGCCCGGACCGCGCCCCCTCTTGGAGGAGGCGCAGCCGGGCCGCCGCGTAGCCGCTGGGTCCCGAGTCCTCTTCTTCCACTCGCGTGTCCGTACTCGTCACCCAGCGACTCCTGTCTTTCTTCTTCGTGCGGGCCGATCCGGTCAGAGTGCGTCCGGGCCGCGCTCGCCGGTCCGCACCCGGACCGCCGTGTCGACCGGGACGGACCACACCTTGCCGTCACCGATCTTGCCTGTACGGGCCGCCTTCACGACGACATCGATGAGCTGTTCGGCGTCGTCGTCCTCGACCAGGACCTCTATGCGGATCTTGGGAACGAGGTCGACCGTGTACTCGGCGCCGCGGTACACCTCGGTGTGTCCCCGCTGCCGACCGTAGCCGCTCGCCTCGGTGACCGTCAGTCCGTGGACCCCGAAGGCCTGGAGCGCCTCTTTGATCTCGTCGAGCCGGTGGGGCTTCACGACGGCGGTGATGAGCTTCATGCGTCCACCTTCTTGGCGTCCGTGTCGGCCGGGGCGGGCACGGCGGTCCGGGCGGCGCCACCACCGGCGCCGCTGAAGTCGTATGCGGTCTCGGCGTGCTCGGCCTGGTCGATGCCGGCGATCTCCTCGTCCTCGGTGACCCGCATGCCCATGGTCTTGTCGATGAGGAAGGCGAGGATCGCGGAGACGACCAGGGAGTAGCCGAGGACGGCGAACACACCGGCGCACTGCTTCCAGAACTGGGTCAGACCGCCGCCGTAGAAGAGGCCTTCGACGGTCGACTGGCCCTTGCCGCTGGCGAAGAAGCCGATCAGCAGGGAGCCGATGACACCGCCGACGAGGTGGACACCGACGACGTCGAGGGAGTCGTCGTAGCCGAACTTGTACTTCAGGCCCACGGCCATGGCGCACAGGACACCGGCGATGGCGCCGACCGCGATGGCGCCGAGCGGGGAGACGGCGCCGCCGGACGGGGTGATGGCGACCAGACCGGCGACCGCGCCGGAGGCGGCGCCCAGTGTGGTGAACGCGCCGTGCCGGATCTTCTCGTAGAGGAGCCAGGCCAGCATGGCGGCCGCGGTGGCGATCTGCGTGTTGACGAACATCAGCGCGCCGACGCCGTCGTCGTTGCCCAGCCACGAGCCGGCGTTGAATCCGAACCAGCCGAACCACAGCAGACCGGAGCCGAGCATCACCAGCGGGAGGCTGTGCGGGCGCATCGGGTCCTTCTTGAAGCCGACGCGCTTGCCGATGACCAGGATCACGCCGAGCGCCGCGGCACCCGCGTTGATGTGGACCGCCGTACCGCCGGCGAAGTCGATCACACCGAGCTCGAAGGCCCAGCCGCCCGCGCCCCAGACCCAGTGGGCGACGGGGAAGTAGACGAGCGTGGCCCACAGCGTGATGAACAGCGACCACGCCGTGAACTTGACGCGGTCCGCGAGGGCACCGCTTATCAGCGCGGGCGTGATGATCGCGAACATCAGCTGGAAGATCATGAAGACGAAGACCGGGATGGTGTACCCGTCCCACAGTTCCGTCAGGCCGATGTTGCTGAGGCCGACCCAGTCGGAGGTCCAGCCGATGAACGATCCCTTGTCCGTGCCGAAGGCGAGGGAGAAGCCGTACAGCACCCACAGGATGGTGATGATCCCCATGCTGATGAAACTCATCATCAGCATGTTGAGGGTGCTCTTGACGCGGACCATGCCTCCGTAGAAGAAGGCGAGGCCCGGCGTCATGATGAGCACCAGGGCGGAACAGATGAGCATGAACCCTGTGTTGGCGGCAGAGAGCTTGGGTGCCTCTGCGGCAAGGGTGATGGCTGGTGCCATCGGCGTCTCCTCGTCGTTGGTACGGCCCCGTGCGGGCGAAGCCTGAGTGGGTCGTGAGGGGTGGGCCGGTTATGCGCCATGAGATTGACGCAGCGCGGTTTCCGTGGAAGCCCCTCGATGTTTCGCACCAGTGACGAAGGCACTCTGTGTGTTACACGTTCATGAACTGCCTGATTGTGGTCGAAGCGATCGTTATCGTGACGCAATCTCCGGCAGGATGCTCGCGGCGCCCCCGGCGACCGGGGACATGCCCACCGTGCGGGGCATCCCCGCGATGACGGGCCGCGTCCGCGCGAGCGGCGCAGGCCGGGGCCGCATACAGCGGAGCCGGCCACGGCAGGCCGTCCGATGACCTGGCATGGGGGAGCCGAGTCGGGCAGTTCGGGACGGCCGGCCGCGGCCGGGGTACTGAGCGGGGCCGCTTCGGCGGCCGGGCGTCAGACCGCCTCGGCGGTCTCGGGCAGGTCGACGGCCAACTGGTCGGTGAGGTCGATGACCTCGGCGAGGTCGCCGAACTCGCGGACCGCGGTGTCGACCGTCTTTCGGATACGAGTGTTGACGCGTTCGGAGCGCACTTTCCTGCCGATCCTCAGGGCTTCCTTGGCCAGGACGGCACTCTGCTCGGGTTCACGCTGGAGCAGGTGCACGGTGGCCATGCCGATGAGGTTGAGCGCGTACGACCGCTGGTGCTCGGAGTCCTTGCCGAAGCGGTCGACCGCCTCCTGCATCAGGGGCTCGGCCATGGAGGCGTACGTGGGGCTGCGTCCGGCGACGTAGGCGAGATCGCGGTAGGAGTGCGAGTTCTCGCCGTACAGCTCGGCCTGGGAGAAGAAGCGGATCCAGTCGGGGTCCGGGTCGTCCCACTCGTGCACGTCGGCGAAGGTGTCCTCGGCCATGCGGACGGCCCTCTTGCACTTTCCGGGCTGGCCCATGTTGGCGTAGGCCCGGGCCTCCATCGCATACAGCATCGACTGGGTGCGCGGGCTCGCGCAGTCACGGCTGCCGTACTGGGCGAGATGGACCAGCTCCAGGGCGTCCTCGGGCCGCCCGAGATGGATCATCTGCCGGCTCATGCTGGAGAGGATGTACGAGCCGAGCGGCTTGTCACCCGCCTCCTTCGAGGCGTGCAGGGCGAGCACGAAGTACTTCTGCGCGGTGGGCTGGAGACCCACGTCGTAGCTCATCCAGCCCGCCAGCTCGGCCAGTTCGGCGGCGACCTTGAACAGGCGCTTCTCGGTGGCGGCGGGCTGCGGCTCCTGGAGGAGGTCCGTCACCTCGTGCAACTGCCCGACGACGGCCTTGCGGCGCAGTCCCCCGCCGCACTGCGCGTCCCACTGACGGAACATCACGGTGGTGGACTCCAGGAGATCCAGCTCCGGCTGGGAGAGCCGGCCGCCGCGGCGCGTCGAGGCCGGCGGTTCGGCCGCCTCGTAGGACGCCGGTGGTGTGGGGACGAGCCAGCGCTGCATGGGCTCGATGAGGGCCGGGCCGGCGGAGAGCCCCAGCGAACTGCCGAGGAAGCCGCGCCGCGCCAGCATCAGGTCGCTGCGCGAGTACTCGCTGATCAGCGCGACGGTCTGGGGACCGGTCCACGGAAGGTCGATGCCGGACACGGAGGGTGCCTGGTGGGGCGCGCGCAGACCGAGGTCCTCCACGGCGACGACACAGCCGAACCGCTCGGAGAACAGCTCCGACAGGATGCGCGGGATCGGCTCGCGCGGGTTCTCCCCGTCCAGCCAGCGGCGCACCCGCGAGGTGTCCGTGGAAATGTGGTTGGCCCCCAACTGGCGCGCTCTGCGGTTCACTTGGCGCGCCAGCTCACCCTTGGACCAGCCACTGCGCACGAACCACGAGCCGAGCAGCTCGTTGGGGCGCTTGTCAGCGTTCGTCCCGCCTCCGCCGTTGCCGCCCACTGGAACGCCCCCACTCCCCGAGATCACTTGTCGCCGCTCTGCGCCAAGCCCTATCAGAATGCCCATAAACACGGCCGCGTGTCCGGTAGTTCTCACCCTTCGAACGGGAACCCGGCTTGCCCTTGGCATACTCACGAGTAAACAAAACCCCAGGACTCGTGCACTCAAAGTAATCCTACGATCACGCGTCCAGCCATGGCGATCCGTGAAACGCCACCATTCGCCACCCCTTCGAATGAACTCCTGTCGCCCTGCTCGCGATTCACTTGACACAGAACGACCAAGGGTGGGCGAAGAAGCGCACTCCAGGGCGCACGGAACCGAACGCACCACCCCACGCGCGACAAGGCGCCGCCTGGATCGCGCGATAACGGGCAGGCAGGAACAGAGGGTGACAATCCGGTTCCGTCACGTAACCACGGGCGCACCGGACCCGTTGGAGGGGGCATGGGCTTCACGATCGGCAGTAGTCGGGCGATGCGCGACATCCGGACCGGTGCACGTCGCCGCGGCCGCTCGTCGGAGGGCACCGCCGTAGCCGCGTTCACCGGACTGTGGGGATGGGACGTGGTCCCGGGTGCCCGAGCCGCCGCGGGGGCGTGCTCGTGCGGCCGGGCCGACTGCCCGGCGCCGGGTGCGCACCCCCTGGCCTTCGCCCCGACGATCCCGGCGGGCACGACGCTGGACGAGGCGACCGGGATCTGGGCCGGCTTCCCGGGCGCCGCGGTGATGCTGCCGGTCGGCCGGACCTTCGACGTGATCGAGATGGCCGAGCCGGCGGGGCGCCGCGCGCTCGTCCGGCTGGAGCGCATGGGTCTGCCGCTCGGCCCCGTGACGGCCACCGCGGACGGCCGCGCCCACTTCTTCGTCTCCCCCGGCTCCGCCGCCGAACTTCCCGAGCTGCTCTACCGCATGGGCTGGGACGACGCCTCCCTCGACCTGCGCGGCCTGGGCCCGGGCACGTTCATCACCGCCCCGCCCTCCGACCGGGCGGGGCTCGGCCCGGTCCGCTGGCTGCGCTCCCCCGTTCTCGACTCCGCCACGAAGCCGCCTCCGGCCAGGCTGCTACTGGGCACGCTCGCCTACGTGGCACACCGTTCGCGGGCCTGACGCGCCGGAGCGGTCCGTACAGGACGAAGCGCCCGTCCCCCGGCAGCACTGCGGGGGCGGGCGCTTCTTCGGTCACCTACGCGTTCACGCGGGTGGTCACTCGCCGATAAGGGCGTCAACGAACGCCTCCGGCTCGAACGGCGCCAGGTCGTCCGCGCCCTCGCCGAGCCCCACCAGCTTGACCGGGACGCCCAGCTCGCGCTGCACCGCGATGACGATGCCGCCCTTCGCGGTGCCGTCGAGCTTGGTCAGCACGATGCCGGTGATCTCGACGACCTCGGCGAACACACGCGCCTGCACCAGACCGTTCTGTCCGGTGGTCGCGTCGAGCACGAGCAGCACCTCGTCGAGCGGCGCGTGCTTCTCCACGACGCGCTTGACCTTGCCGAGCTCGTCCATGAGGCCGGTCTTGGTGTGAAGTCGGCCCGCGGTGTCGATGAGGACGACGTCCGCGCCCTCCTCGATGCCCTCCTTGACCGCGTCGAACGCGACCGAGGCGGGGTCGCCGCCCTCGGGGCCGCGCACGGTACGCGCGCCCACGCGCTCGCCCCAGGTCTGGAGCTGGTCGGCGGCGGCGGCACGGAAGGTGTCGGCCGCGCCGAGCACGACGCTCTTGCCGTCGGCGACGAGCACCCGTGCGAGCTTGCCGGTGGTGGTGGTCTTGCCGGTGCCGTTGACGCCGACGACCATCACGATGCCCGGGGTGTCGAGGTTCGAGTCGGTCTTGACGACGCGGTCGAACTCCGGGACGAGCAGCTGGATCAGCTCCTCGCGCAGCAGGCCGCGCAGCTCGTCCGGCGTCCGCGTGCCGAGTACCTTCACGCGCTCGCGCAGCCGGTCGACCAGTTCCTGGGTGGGCTGCACACCGACGTCGGCGACGAGCAGCGTGTCCTCGATCTCCTCCCAGGTCTCGTCGTCGAGGTGCTCGCGCGAGAGCAGCGTGAGCAGCCCCTTGCCGAGCGCGTTCTGCGAGCGGGAGAGCCGGGTGCGCAGGCGCACCAGACGCCCGGCGGTCGGCTCCGGGATCTCGATCTGGGGGGCGGCCGGAGGTTCCTCGACGACGACCGACGGGGCGGCCGGGCCGTCGGAGAGATCCACCTCCTCTATCGTGCGGCGCGGTTCTTCGCGCGGCGTCTCGGCTTCGTCGCCGACGTGCGGTTCGGCCGGAGGGGCGGTGATGTCGGGGGCGGCGGGGGGCGGCGGGGGCAGCTGCTTCCGCTTGCGACTGCCGACGACGAGCCCACCGAGTACGCCGATCACCACCACGGCGATGACTACAGCAAGGATGATGGTTTCCATAACAAGCCCAGTATGCGTGACCTGTCCTTCGGCCAGGCGTTGTCCGTGCGGGGCCGCGTGCCCCCGCGTCCGGGCCGGTCCGCCGCTCGGCCGCGCGTCGGCGGGAAGCCTTCAGGGCGGAGTCACAACGCACCCGGTATCAGCGGCGGCAGGTCGGCTGCTCTGGTTGGGGGTACGTACGGGTGCGCGCGGCGTACCCAGGGTGTGTCACGGCCCATGCCGTGGGCCGTGACACACCCTTGCCGCAACGTCACCTCCCATGGGCAGACCCCACCGGTTCCGCGCTATGGCAACCTGACGCCTCGTCAGTTACCGTCCCCCTCCACACACGAAGGGGGCTCCCCATGCCCGTGACGGTCGTGCGCTTCAACCTCGTCGAACCCGACGCCACCCCCGCCTCGCTCAGCGCCCGCTACCGGGCCGCCGTCGAGATGGCCACGTACGCCGACGACCGCGGGATCACCACGGTGCAGACCGAGGAACACCACGGCGCCGCCAACAACTGGCTGCCCTCGCCCTTCGCGTTCGCGGGCGCGGTCTTCGGAGCGACCCGGCATGTCGCGGTCACGGTCTCGGCGGTCATCGGCCCGCTGCACGACCCGCTGCGCCTGGCCGAGGACATCGCCGTACTCGACCTGCTCAGCGGCGGCCGCCTGGTGACCGTGGCCGGCATCGGCTACCGGCCCGAGGAGTACGCGCAGTTCGACGTGGACTGGAAGCGGCGCGGCAAACTCCAGGACGAGCTTCTGGAGACGCTGCTGAAGGCGTGGACCGGCGAGGAGTTCACCTATCGGGGCCGCACGGTACGGGTCACCCCGCGCCCGTTCTCGGACCCGCACCCCCTGCTGCTGGTGGGCGGCTCCTCCCGGGCCGCGGCCCGGCGTGCCGCCCGGCTCGGGCTGCCGTTCTTCCCGAGCGCGCACCTGCCCGAGCTGGAGGCCTACTACAAGGAGCGGCTCATCGAGTACGGCACCGAGGGCTGGACCATGATGCCCGGCGCCGAGACGCCGCTGCTGCACATCGCCGAGGACCCGGACCGGGCCTGGGCCGAGTACGGCCGCCACTTCCTGCACGAGGCACGGACGTACGCCTCCTGGCAGTCCGGCGAGATCCGCTCGGCGGTGAAGTCGGCGGCCACGACGGTCGGGGAGCTGCGCGCCGAGGGCGTCTACCGCGTCCTCACGCCCGATCAGTGCGTGGAGCAGGGCCTCGACAACCTCGTCCTGCATCCGCTGTCCGGCGGGATGCCCGTGGACGAGGGCTGGCGCAGCCTGCGTCTCTTCTGCGAAAGCGTGCTGCCCCGGCTCGCGTGACCTGACGGTCCGGGCCGGGGCAGCACGCCCTCTTTTACGAGTACGAGGAGAGGGGCAGCGGGGACTTGGCCCTTCTCCCCGAGTTCCGGGGAATCACCGGCGGCCGTGGGGAGCCGCCGGTGACGCGGGCGGTCAGCCCATCTCCTCCAGGGTCTTGCCCTTCGTCTCCTTGACGAACTTGAGGACGAAGGGGATGGAGAGGACGGCGAAGCACGTGTAGATCACATAGGTGCCGGAGAGGTTCCAGTCGGCCAGCGACGGGAAACTCGCGGTGATGGCCCAGTTGGCGATCCACTGCGCGGAGGCGGCGACGCCGAGCGCGGCGGCGCGGATGTGGTTCGGGAACATCTCGCCGAGGAAGACCCAGACCACGACGCCCCAGGAGAGGGCGAAGAAGAGGACGAAGACGTGGGCGGCGATCAGGGCTACCCAGCCCTGGGTGGCCGGCAGCTTGCCGTCGACCAGGTCGTAGGAGAAGGCCCAGGCCTCCAGGCCGAGACCGATGGCCATACCCACCGAGCCGATGAGGGCGAGCGGCTTACGGCCGATGCGGTCCACGAAGATCATGGCGATCACGGTGCCGATGATGTTGATGATCGACGTGGTGAACGAGTAGAAGAACGAGTCCGTCGGGTCGACGCCGACCGACTGCCACAGGGTCGCGGAGTAGTAGAACGCGATGTTGATGCCGACGAACTGCTGGAAGACCGAGAGGCCGATGCCGACCCAGACGATCGGCAGGAAGAGGAAGCCGCCGCCGAGCAGGTCCTTGAAGGTCGACTTGTGCTCGCGCTTCATGGCGTGCTCGATCTCGGCGACGCGGGCGTCCAGGTCGATCTTGTCGCCCTCGACCTCCTTGAGCACCTCACGGGCACGGTCCCTGCGGCCCACCTCGAGCAGGAAGCGCGGCGACTCGGGGATGACGAAGGAGAGCAGACCGTAGAGGACGGCCGGGATGACCATGACGCCGAGCATGACCTGCCAGGCCTCGACGCCGAGGAGCTGACCGCGCTGGTCGCCGTCTGCGGCGTTCAGGATGGCGTAGTTGACGAGCTGCGAGATGGCGATGCCCACGACGATCGCGGCCTGCTGGAACGAGCCGAGCCGTCCGCGGTACGCGGCCGGGGAGACCTCGGCGATGTAGGCGGGGCCGATGACCGAGGCCATGCCGATGGCGAATCCGCCGACGATGCGCCAGAAGGCGAGGTCCCACAGCGCGAAGGGCAGCGCCGAGCCGATGGCGCTGACGGTGAAGAGCGACGCGGAGATCTGCATGCAGCGGATGCGCCCGATGCGGTCGGCCATGCGGCCGGCCACAGCGGCACCGATGGCACAGCCGATCAGCGCGATGGCGATGACCTGGGCCAGCGCCGCGGAGCCGATGTCGTAGCGGCTCCGGATGGCCTCGACCGCGCCGTTGATCACAGCGCTGTCGTAGCCGAACAGGAAGCCGCCCATCGCGGCCGCCGCCGCGATGAAGATGACATGCCCGAGATGCTCGGGAGGAGCCGGCTTGACTCCTGGCACAGGTGCCTGCGATGCGCTGGTCACGTAAGACTCCTCGGGCCACCGGCCTCGCTGCCGGGGGTGGGGGGCGAAAGCCTTCGTTGGTGGTTACCAGTGGCGCACAGGTTCACGCGGGCCACCACCTGAAGGGAAAAGCAACGTCGGAGAGAATATGCCTTCAACTTTCGAAGTCAAACTTGCGCAGTTGTGAATATCTCTCATCGAAGTGACGCGGTTGTGTTCAAGACTTGAACATCAAGTGCCTGAATGGTCCAACGAAGCCCACGAGACACACCCGGCCGAACTCGCGCCCCGCCGGGTGAAGTCGGCGGATTCCACAGCGTGTCGGCTTGCCCACGGTCGACCTGTTCGGCTGATCGGGCCCGCCGGAACCCCGGCTCGGGCGGTGGGCACGAGGGCTGTTCCGGGGCGCCGGTCACGAACGGCGCCCGAGGTGTGACGCGCGCATGCGGTGGGCCGGTGCCGCAGAGGGACTCCGGACGCCCGCCGCGGCACCGGCCGTGTCCGCGTTGCCCGCGACCCTCTGAGCGGCGAGGATCCGGGCATGCCGCAGACCACGGTCGTCAACCTCAAGGGCCACCGCGACGATCCCGCGTACGCCGACGTGGTGTACGTGGGGCGTGCCATGCACCGGGGCGGCTGGCATCTGGCCGGCTCCCCGCTGGCGAGCCCGTTCCGCCCGGGCCACGACGGCACCCGGGAGGAGGTCGTCGAGATGTACCGGGCCTATCTGCTGGCACGCCCGGAGCTGCTGGCCCGGCTCCCGGCCCTGCGCGGCCACCGCCTCGGCTGCTGGTGCGTCCCCGAGCGCTGCCACGCCGAGGTGCTCGCCGAACTCGCCGACGAGGGCGTGGGCGTGGATCTGCCGGAAGCGGACGACCAGCCGTAGGCGGCGGGCCCGGCGACCCGCCCGGAAAGCAATGCAGGCGCCGGCCGATGACCCGCCCGGCGATCAGCGCAGGCGCTGGCTGATGACCTTCGAGACGCCGTCGCCCTGCATGGAGACGCCGTACAGCGCGTCGGCGACCTCCATCGTGCGCTTCTGGTGCGTGATCACGATGAGCTGGGAGGCCTCCTGCAGCTCCTGCATGATCCGGATCAGCCGCTGGAGGTTGGTGTCGTCCAGCGCGGCCTCGACCTCGTCCATCACGTAGAACGGGCTGGGGCGCGCCTTGAAGATCGACACGAGCAGCGCGACGGCGGTCAGCGACCGCTCCCCGCCGGAGAGCAGGCTGAGCCGCTTGACCTTCTTGCCCGGCGGCCTGGCCTCCACGTCGACACCCGTGGTGAGCATGTTGTCGGGGTCGGTCAGGATGAGCCGCCCGTCGCCGCCCGGGAACAGCCGGCTGAAGACCCCTTCGAACTCGCGGGCGGTGTCCCGGTACGCCTCGGTGAAGACCTGCTCGACGCGCTCGTCGACCTCCTTGATCACCTGGAGAAGGTCGGCGCGCGTCTTCTTGAGGTCCTCCAGCTGCTCGCTGAGGAACTTGTGGCGCTCCTCCAGCGCGGCGAACTCCTCCAGGGCCAGCGGATTGACCTTGCCGAGCTGCTGGTACGCCCGCTCGGCCGACCTGAGCCGCTTCTCCTGCTCGGCACGGTGGAACCGCCGGGGCTGGTTGCGCGGGTGCTCGGGGTCCTCGGGCAGCTCCTCGCCCTCGGCGGGCAGCGACGGTGGTACGAGCTGGTCGGGGCCGTAGTCCGCGACGAGTCCCGCCGGCTCGACACCGAGTTCGTCCAGCGCCTTCGCCTCCAGCTGCTCGATGCGCATCCGCTTCTCGGCGCCTAGCACCTCGCCCCGGTGCACCGAGTCGGTGAGCTTGTCGAGCTCCGCCTTGAGATCGCGGCCCCGGCCCCGCGCGGTCACGAGCTCCTGTTCACGGCGGGCCTTCGCGCTGTCGGCCGCGGTGCGCTCCTCCTCGGCACGGGCGAGCGAGATCTCGACGTGCGCGAGCAGCTGCCGTGCGCCGGAGGCGACGGCAGCGGCGACGGCCGCCTCGTGACGCAGCCGCGCACGGCGCTGTTCTGCACGCGCGCGTGCCTCGCGTTCGGCGCGGGCGGCCCGGTCGAGCGAGTCGGCCCGTCCCGCGAGGCCCTTGACCCGCTCCTCGTGCGTGCGCACCTGGAGCCGGGCCTCCATCTCCGTCTGCCGCGCGTTGGCGCCGTCGGCGGCGAGCCGGTCCCGTACCGAGGTGTCGGGTTCCTCCTCGACGGGCATCTCCTCGGCCACGGCGAGCCGTTCGGCCAGTTCCTCGGCCTCGGTCACGGCCCGGTCGAGCGCCTCCTGCGCCCGGGCGGCCGCCGCGGTGCTCCGCTCGGCCTCGCCCGCGGCGCCCCGCGCCTGCCCGGCCAGCCGGCCGAGCTGCTGCGCGACGGACGACTTCTCCCGCTCGGCGGCCCGCCGTCGCTCCCCCAACTCCTCGACGAGCGCGGCCCGTTCCTTGCGCTGCTCGGTCGCCAGCCGCTGCGTCTCGGTCAACTCCTCGCAGCGTACGGCCAGTTCCTCCAGTTCGGCCGCGGCCTCGTCCACGGAGGCCTGTACTTCGAGCAGACTGGGCGCTCCGGCGGACCCGCCGTGCGCGAAGTGCGCCGAAAGCAGGTCGCCCTCGGCGGTCACCGCGGTGAGTCCGGGCCGCGCGTGGACCAGGTCCTCGGCCTCCTCCAGGGTGCCGACGACGACGATCCCGCGCAGCAGGCGTCGTACGGCGGGCATCAGTTCGGCGGGGCCCCGGACGAGATCGGCGGCGTACGGCGGCGCGTCGTGGTCAAGGGGTACGTCCCTGGAGGCGCCGTCCGCCGGTCCGGTGCCGGCGTGGTCCTCGGCGCCGGGTTCCTCGGGTGTTCCGGCGAGCAGCAGGGCCGCGCGGCCCGCGTCCTGTTTGCGCAGCAGGCGGATGGCCTCGGCGGCCGAGGCCTGGGTGGCGACCGCGACGGCGTCGGCGGCCGCGCCGAACGCGGCGGCGAGCGCGACCTCGAAGCCGGGGGTGACCGAGAGCAGTCCGGCGGCGGGACCGAGGACCCCGGTGAGCCGGTCCGTGGCGCCGAGCAGCGCTCCCGTGCCGTCCTTGCGCCGCAGGCCGAGGGCGAGGGCGTCACGGCGGGCCTGGGTGGCGGCCCGCTTGCGTTCGGCGGCGGTGGCGGCCTCGCGGGCGGCGGTCAGCGCGGCCTCCGCGTCGGACAGGGCCCGCCGGGCCGCCTCGTGCTGCTCGGCGAGGTCGGCGTCGCCCGCGTCGAGACCGTCGACCTCGGCCTTCAGCTGCTCGTACTCCTCCTGGGCCGTGACCGCGCGCTCCTGCGCCTCGTCGCGGGAGGCGGCCAGCCGGTCGATCTCGGCCTGCGCGGAGGCGGCGCGCGATCGGGCGGCGTTGACCTGGCCGCCCAGGCGGGCGAGGCCCTCGCGGCGGTCGGCGATGGCGCGGGCCACGTCCTTGAGCCGGCGCTCCTCGACGGTGAGTTCGCGCTCCAGTTCGGCGCGGTGCGCGACGGTGTCCTCCAGGGCCCGCTCGGCCGCCTCCAGGGCCGCTTCGAGTTCGGCCTCCTGCTCGCGGACGCGGGCGGCCTCGCGCTCCATGTCCTCGGGGTCGCGTCCGCGCCGTTCCTCCGCGGGCACCGAGGTGGCGCTCTTCACCCGCGCGTCCGCCAGCGAGACCGTGCCGCGCACCCGCTCCGCGAGCTGGGAAAGTTCGTACCAGGTCTGCTGGGCGCGCTGGAGACGCGGTGTCAGCTGCCGTACCTCGTCCTCCAGCAGGGCCTCCCGCTGGAGTGCCTTCTTCAGCTCGGCCTCGGCGGATTCCTTGCGCTCCTTGAGCGCGGCCTCGTCGGCGATCTCGGACTGGAGCGCCCCGCGCAGACGCACGAGGTCGTCGGCGAGGAGCCGCAGCCGGGCGTCGCGCAGGTCGGCCTGGATGACGGCGGCGCGGCGGGCCACGGCGGCCTGCCGGCCGAGCGGCTTGAGCTGGCGCCGCAGTTCGTCGGTCAGGTCCTGGACGCGGGCGAGGTTCGCCTTCATCGCGTCCAGCTTCCGCAGCGCCTTCTCCTTGCGCTTGCGGTGCTTGAGGACGCCCGCCGCCTCCTCGATGAAGGCGCGGCGGCCCATCGGGTCGGCGTGCAGGACGGAGTCGAGCTGGCCCTGCCCGACGATGACGTGCATCTCGCGGCCGATGCCGGAGTCGGACAACAGCTCCTGGATGTCGAGCAGTCGGCAGGTGTCGCCGTTGATCTGGTACTCGCTGCCGCCGTTGCGGAACATGATCCGCGTGATGGTGACCTCGGCGTACTCGATGGGCAGCGCCCCGTCGGAGTTGTCGATGGTGAGGGAGACCTCGGCACGGCCGAGCGGCGGACGCCCGGTGGTGCCGGCGAAGATGACGTCCTCCATCTTGCCGCCGCGCAGCGACTTGGCCCCCTGCTCGCCCATGACCCAGCTGAGCGCGTCCACGACGTTGGACTTGCCCGAGCCGTTGGGGCCCACGACACAGGTGATGCCCGGCTCGAACCGCAGCGTGGTCGCCGAGGCGAACGACTTGAACCCGCGCAGGGTCAGGGCCTTGAGGTGCACGCCGCCGGACTCTACCTTTCGGGCCGGTCTCACTCCATGAACGCGCGGTTTCGCCCATGAACGCGCAGGGCACACCAGACGTTAAAGAGGGGGAGAGGTGCCCGGGGGAAAGAAAGAAGGGACGCCGGACGGCGTCCCTTGCAAATCCGACAACTTAGCGGTTGATTCGGGCTGCCCAACCACTGCTGTCATGGTGCGGTGCAGTGGTCAGGTGAGCGCAGGCTCCGCCTGGGGTACGTCGATGCTCTCGAGAAGCGAGTCGTGAGAAGCGGCAGCCGCGAGCGCGTCGTTCTCGGCCTGGATCCGTACAAGCTCGGATTCGAGGTCCTGGACGCGCTGCTGGAGCCGTCGCATCTCGGCAATGAGTCGCGGGTCGGAACCGCCGACGTAACCGAGAAGCGCCTTTGCCATGATGGATGGTCCTCCACACTGAGTGACCGACCGAAGCGGTGTGGGTCGTGAGGGAATCGCACCCGCGATGCTTGACACTGCTGATGTCCTGCTGCCGTTCCACATGCCAAACAGCTAGGGTGCGCGGGGCTTTCAGCGTCTCACCAAAAAGTTTGACGGTCAACACGATCACGCCCCGTATCGGCGGGCAACCCACTGTCGCGCGGCTTGTGAAGCGGCGGCGCTGCGACTCCGGCGGGGCCCTCAGGGCGTCGGGATCATCGTTATCCCGGGAGCCTGCCACTTCGAGCCGTTCTTGGCAACCACCAGGCCGTTTCCACTACTGACGGGTGCCGTTGGCATACTCCACGCCACCTTCCGGGGGCCTTCACGGGCATCACCGTCAGCGGATGGCGAAGCTGTCGTAGATGCCGCGGGGCGTGTCCCAGATCTCAGTCACTCCGTCCACCCGGCCGGGCGTGTCGTCTCCCTGGAGCCAGTCGAGCAGACTCTGGCAGCCGGCTCGGGGGCCCTCCGCGACCACCTGGACGCGTCCGTCGTCGAGATTGAGAGCAAAACCACTCAGCCCCCCGATCTCCAGCGCCCTGGCCCGCGTAAACCAGCGGAAACCCACACCTTGGACCCGTCCGCGGACCCAGACGACCAGCCGTGAAACCTCGTTCATGGCTGCACGCTAACCGGACAATGTCCCCTGGAGCACATCCTCCCCTCGCGCCATGGGGTACCGTCCCGACCCAATGAGTCTCATTAGAAACTCACTCTTTCGGGTGGGGTTTAGATGAGGATCGCTGACTCAAGATCGAGGAAGGCCCAAGAGATGGGACGCCACCGACGCTCCGACGCCGGCCGCGCCGCCACAGGGCGCGCCACCGGAG
This sequence comes from Streptomyces sp. NBC_00328, assembly GCF_036139655.1. Lineage (NCBI taxonomy): Bacteria > Bacillati > Actinomycetota > Actinomycetes > Kitasatosporales > Streptomycetaceae > Streptomyces > Streptomyces sp. NBC_00328. Next base: position 6,841,561 of record NZ_CP108013.1, on the reverse strand, counting down.
TCACAGATACGAGCGGGACCCACGCGGAGAGCTACGGCCCGGAGAACCTGTACGGCTACGCGGCCGTCGCCGATCTCCCGTCCGCCGCCGCAGCCCGCTCGCACCGCAAGCGGAAGGGTCCGAGCCCGGTCAAGACGGGACTGCTCGGCGTCTCGGCGGCCGTGGCCCTCGGCACCGTGGCCGTCGCGGCCGGTGTCGTGCCCGGCAGCGACAACTACGCGCTCGGTGGTGGCAGCAACAACTCCGACAGCGTCCAGGCCGCGGGCTCGCCCTCCAGCGTGGAGACCCAGCAGGGCGGTACCTCGGGCAGCGCGGACGCCCGAGAGGGCACGTCGACCAGCCGCGGCTCCGGTCGCGCGACGACCCCCTCGACCGTCGCCCCCTCGACCTCCACGTCGCCGTCACCCGCTCCGACCACGACGGAGCCGTCGAAGAAGCAGGGCAACGGGGCCTCCAAGGAGGAGAAGACGAAGGAGCCCAAGGCTCCCGAAGCTTCGAAGCCCTCCAAGGAGGAGACAAAGGCCCCGGTCGCCAAGACCCCGGTGGACGTGTCCGCTCAGACCGCCGCCGAGGCCGAGGTGCTCAAGCTCGTCAACGACGAGCGCGCCAAGGTCGGTTGCAGCCCGGTCGCCGCGAACAGTGCCCTGACGGACCTGGCCCAGGCCTTCAGCGAGGACATGGCGGCGCGTGACTTCTTCGACCACACCGACCCGAACGGGCTCAGCCCGTGGGACCGTGCGGCGACGGCCGGGATAGCCAGCCTCGGCGGCGAGAACATAGCCCGCGGCCAGGCCGACGCGGCAGCCGTCATGGATGCCTGGATGAACAGCCCCGGCCACAAGGCCAACATCCTGAACTGCGACTTCAAGACCCTCGGCGTCGGAGTCCACTTCGCCGAGGGCGGCCCTTGGTGGACGCAGGACTTCGGCTACTGAACTAACCACAGATCAGAGGGCTAAGCGCCCTCCTGGGCCGTGTCCGGGCCGTCGTGAATGGAATCTTCATCCGTGAAGACGCCGTCCACGGCGGCCCGAGTCCGTATGAGCCGTGGCTCGGGCGGCTTTGGACGCCCTGTTGTCCGCCTCGGTGGGACTGGACAGGAAGGGCCGCGCCACAGGGCGGACCTCGAGACACTGACCAGGAGTTAGTGCAACCTGCCGGGTGGCGCTGTGGCTGAGTATGCTGGCTGGATGGAATCGTCCGCGGGGATCACGGAGCGCGCCGGAAGCGGCGAGGGTGCCGTGTGCGCCGGCGGCAAGGACCTCGCGTACGACGTGTTCGCCCGCGGCTGTCCGTCCCGGGGCACGCTGGAGCACGTCACCGGCCGCTGGGGCTCCCTCACGCTGGGGGCGCTGTACGAGGGCACGTTCCGGTTCAACGAGCTGCGCCGCCGGGTCGACGGCGTCAGCGAGAAGATGCTCTCGCAGACCCTGCACGCGCTGGAGCGCGACGGTCTGGTGCACCGTGACGCGTGGCCCACGAACCCGCCGCGCGTCGACTACACCCTCACACCGCTGGGCCGCGAGGTCGCCGAGCGCCTGCTGGCCCTCATCGGCTTCGTCGAAGGGCGCATGGACGACGTCCTGCAGGCCCGTGGGCGCTACGACGAGACCCGCGCGGCTCAGAACGAGGCCCAGAACAAGGTCCAGAACGAGGTCCAGAAATAGGCGTAGGGGCGTACGGGCGTGTGGACCGGGGCTGGGCCTCGGACCGTCAGGCCGGGCGACCGGGCCGTCAGACCGCCGGGCGCGGTGCGCGCTGGCAGCGCGGGCAGAAATAGCTGGAGCGGTTCATCCAGGCCCGTCGGCGCATCGGGGTCCCGCAGCGGCGGCAGGGTTCGCCCTCGCGCCCGTACGCGTCGAGCGAGCGGTCGAAGTAGCCCGACTCGCCGTTCACGTTGACGTACAGGCTGTCGAAGCTCGTCCCCCCGGCGGCGAGGGCGTCGTTCATGACGTCGCGGACGTGGCCGAGGAGTTCGGCGGTGCGCGGCCGGGTCATGGTTCCGGCCGGGCGTTCGTAGTGCAGCTTGGAGCGCCACAGCGCCTCGTCCGCGTAGATGTTCCCGACACCGCTGATCAGTGACTGGTCGAGCAGGGCGCGCTTGAGGGTCGTACGGCGGGCCCGCAGCGCGGTGTGGAACGCGGCATCGTCGAAGAGGGGGTCGAGCGGGTCGCGGGCGATGTGGGCGATGACGTCGGGGAGGCCGTCCGGGGTGTTCTCGTGCAGGGACAGCCCGCCGAAGGTGCGCTGGTCGACGAAGCGCAGCTCGGTGCCGCGGTCGTCATCGAAGCGGACGCGGATGCGCAGATGCTTCTCCTCTGCGGCGTCCTCCGGCTGCACGAGGAGCTGACCGCTCATGCCGAGGTGCGCGAGCACGGAGAACGGCGAGTCGTCGAGCGGCAGCCACAGGTACTTGCCGCGGCGCATCGCCTCGCCCACCCGGTGCCCGGCGAGCGCCTTCGCGAAGCCGTCGGGGCCCGCCAGATGCCGCCGCACCGCCCGCGGATGCCGGACGTCCACGGATCGCACGACCCTCCCGGTGACCCAGCGCTCCAACCCCCGCCGCACGACTTCGACTTCGGGCAGCTCGGGCACGGGACTCCTCCTGAGGGGCGGACTGGGCCGGTGATGCCGGAAGGGTACATCGCGCCCGGAGGCAGCCGTCGGCGGGCGGTTCGTCCCGGAGGGGTGGAAAGGGAGGTGGAGGCGGAACGCTGGGCGCGGCGACTCGGGACGCGCGGCCCGGCAGCTCGGGACGCGGAACGCGCGGACCCCGCCGCGGCGCGAGTGCGCCGGGGCGGGGTCCGTTGGTGCGGGTCCCCCGCACGGGCCGCGAACACCGTGGTCCGTGCGGGGGGTGAAGGATTCAGGCCGTGGCCGTGTCGGTGGTGGGCGTCGAGGAGGTGTCGGCGGTCTCCTCGATGTCCTGAGCCGCCTGCTGGGCGGCACGAGCCGCCTGTTCGGCGGCCTGGGCCGACTTCGCGCGTTCGTCCGCGGCGGAGTGGATGGCACGCCACGCGGATTCCGCGGCCTGCTGCTCCGCCTCCTTCTTGCTGCGGCCGGTGCCGGTGCCGTACGAGACGCCTCCGACGCGGGCGGCAGCAGTGAAGACCTTCTCGTGGTCCGGGCCGGTCTCCGTGACCAGGTACTCGGGAACCCCGAGCCCCTCGGTCGCGGTGAGTTCCTGGAGACTGGTCTTCCAGTCCAGGCCGGCACCGAGATTCGAGGACTTCTCGATCAGCGGGTCGAAGAGCCGGTGGACGAGTTCGCCCGCAGCCTCCAGCCCCTGGTCGAGATAGACAGCGCCGATCACCGCTTCAAGGGTGTCGGCGAGGATGGACGCCTTGTCCCGGCCTCCCGTGCCTTCCTCGCCCCGGCCGAGCCGGATGAAGGAGCCGAGTTCGAGGCCGCGACCCACCTCCGCAAGTGCACGAGAATTGACCACCGCGGCCCGCAGTTTGGCCAGTTGGCCCTCGGGCAGGTCGGGGTGGATGCGGTACAGCGTGTCCGTGACCACGAGGCCCAGTACGGAGTCCCCGAGGAACTCCAGACGCTCGTTGGTCGGCAGACCGCCGTTCTCGTACGCGTAGGAACGGTGGGTCAGCGCACGCACCAGAAGGGCGGACTCGAGCTTGTAGCCGAGCCGCCCTTCCAGAAGCGTGTGGGACGAGGCTGTGTTGTCCGCCTTTTTCTTGGCGGTTGAATCCGCCTTGGCGTCAGACATCAGACCTCTCACCAGCCGCTCAGACCTCGAGGACCTGGCGCTTGTTATAGGTGCCACAAGCCGGGCACGCGATGTGCTGCAGCTTGGGCTCGTGGCAGCGCTCGCACGCAACCAGGGTGGGGACCGCAGCCTTCCACTGCGACCGGCGGTGGCGCGTGTTGCTGCGCGACATCTTCCGCTTCGGAACAGCCACGGCTACTTCTCCTGCTTCTCGTCGGCGTGCGCTGATGGAAGCGCGCCGCCGCTCATCTCGTCCTTCTCGCCATCTTCGAGTGAACCGGCGAGTCCCTGCAGTGCCGCCCAACGGATGTCGACGGCGTCATGGTGGTGGTCCGGGTCGTCCGCGAGCCGGGCTCCGCATTCGGAGCACAGACCCGGGCAGTCGTCCTGGCACACCGGCTGCATCGGCAGTGCGAGCACCACCGCATCACGCAGCACGGGTTCGAGGTCGAACAATCCGTCCTCGAGAGGGAGCGTGTCCTCGTCTTCCTCGGCGTCGTCGGCCGGCTCCGCCTTGGGGCGGCCCCGGTCGTCGGCGTCAGGGTACGAGAACATCTCCTGGAAATCCGCTTCGAGCACCTGCTCCAGCGGCTCAAGACACCTTACGCACTCCCCCTCGGCCGATGCACGGGCGGTGCCTGTGACAAGCACCCCTTCCATGACCGACTCGAGACGGAGTTCGAGCTCCATCGGGGCGCCTTCCGGCACTCCGATGACACCCTGGATCCCGAGATCCCTGGGAGCGTCGATCGTGCGGGTCAGGCGCTGGAGCGCGCCAGGACGCCGCCCCAGCTCGTGTGTGTCGAACACGAGAGGATTGCGGTGGTCGAGGCGGGCGTTCAGAGCCATGACTGCTTTCGGTTCTCGATCTCAGGGAATGCCACCCCCGGTGTCCCGCGGGCAGCGTTGATCGCGGACGTACACGCGACCGAAGAGCCAGGATACTGGACCTTTCGCTCTCGGCCCAATCCGGTGCGCGCCCGCCCCCCGGCCGGCGGCGCGCGCCCCTCCTGACCGGCCGGTCAGTGGCCGCCGCGCCCCTGCTCGTACGCCCTGAGCTGGTCCGCGCTGATCATGCTGGTGTCGAAGAGGCTGGCCTCGTCGAGGGCGTGGTTCTGCTGGTCCACGGCGTGGGCCTGCTGCTGGGCGTAGACCTGCTGGTTCTGGTCGTACCCCTGCTGGTCGTAGCCCTGCTGCTGGTAGGCGGCGTACGGGTCGGCCTGCTGGTAGCCGTAGGCGTCCTGCTGCTGGGCGTACTGCTGCTGCTGGTAGCCGTACGGGTCGGCCTGCTGCTGGTAGCCGTACGCGTCCTGCTGCCCGTAGGACGGCTGGGCGGCCGGCTCCGGGGTCCGGGCGCCCTGTTCGGGACCGTCGGAGAGCTCCGCGAGGCCGGCGAGGTAGTCGGCGTCGCTGGTGTGCGCCCCCGGCGTCCCGTCGTCCCCGAAGGAGCCGAGTTCGCCGAGGTCGTCGCTGGCGATCCGGCCCTGGAGCTTCTCCCGGCCGCGGCCGACGGCCTCCAGGGTCTTGGCGAGGACGGCCTCGAAGGCACCGAGCTTCACGTCGACGTACTCGTCGGCGTTACGGCGCAGGGTCTCCGGGTCGTAGCTGCGCTCGGGGGCGTCCTCGTCCTCGTAGCCCTGCTCGTCGAGGCCCGGACCGGTGCCGAGGAGCTTCTCGCGGCCGCGGCCGACGGAGCCGAGGGTCTTGGTGAGGACGACCTCGAAGTTGGCGAGCTGGGAGTCGACGTAGTCGTCGGCCTCCGCGCGGATCTCCTCGGCCTCCCTGCGGGACTCGTTCAGGATGCGGTCCGCCTCGTTCTGCGAGCGGCGGGCGACCTCGGTGTCGGAGATCAGCGAGCCGCGCTCGGCGTGCGCGGTCTCGATGATCCGCTCGGCCTCCTGACGGGCCCGCTCGACCATCTCCTCGCGTCCGCCGATCAGCTCCTGCGCCTGGGCGAGGGAGCCGGGCAGCGCCTGGCGCACCTCCTCCAGCAACGAGAGCAGCTCGGCGCGGTTGACCACGCACGATGCCGACATGGGCATGGAACGGGCACTGCCGACCGTCTGGACGATCTCATCGAGCTTCTTCTGCACGTCCACCGTGTGCTCGCCACTCTCTACAGCTGTGATGGAGACGGACGGGACGACTGTACGACCACTCCCTCACCGTCCGACACTGGGTGACGGACTGTCAGTCGCTCAGTCCTGGCCGAGCCGCCCCTTGAGCGCCTCCAGGACCACCGGCGGCACCAGGTGGGAGATGTCGCCGCCCCAGTTCGCGACTTCCTTCACCAGCGACGAGGAGAGGAAGCTGTAGGTGGGACTGGTCGGGATGAACAGCGTCTCGACACCCGAGAGGCCGATGTTCATCTGGGCCATCTGGAGTTCGTAGTCGAAGTCGCTGACCGCGCGCAGGCCCTTGACGATGGCCGGGATGTCCCGCTGCTTGCAGTAGTCGACGAGGAGGCCGTGATAGGCCTCGACCTGGACGTTGCCGAACTCGGCCGTGACCTCGCGGATCAGCTCGATCCGCTCGTCGACCGTGAACAGGCCCTTCTTCGACTGATTGATCATCACCACGACGTGCACGACGTCGTAGAGCGCGGAGGCGCGGGCGATGATGTCGAGGTGTCCGTTGGTGATGGGGTCGAATGACCCCGGACAGACGGCGCGGCGCAACAGTGGTCCCTCGCTCTCCGGTCCGGTCATCGTGCGTCTTCGCACGTAGAGGCGGCGCGACCGTACCAAAACGTGCCCTCGCCGTAGCGACGGGCCCTGACGGCGTCGAAACCGTCCGGCCAGCCGAATTCACCGCCTCTGGTGCTGCGCTCCACGGTGACGAGCGCATCCTCCGCGAGCCAGCCCCCGGTGCGGAGTGTGAGCAGAATCTCCCGAAGATCGCCGTCCGGGACGACGTACGGAGGGTCCAGGAAGACCAGGTCGTACGGTGCCTCGGGGGCCGCCGCCTTGACGATCTGCTCCGCTTTGCCCGCTCTGACCTCGGCGCCGGGCAGACCCAGCGTCTTCACGTTGTCGCGGATGACCTTGGCCGCGCGGGCGTCCGCCTCCACGAGCAGGGTGTGGCCGGCGCCGCGGCTGAGCGCCTCCAGGCCGACGGCGCCCGAGCCGGCGTACAGGTCGAGCACGCGCTCGCCCTCCAGCGGGCCGCCGAGCAGGGACTGCCAGGTGGAGAAGAGGCCCTCGCGCGCGCGGTCGGAGGTGGGGCGGGTGCCGGTGCCCGGCGGGACGGCCAGACGGCGTCCGCCGGCCCGGCCGGCGATCACGCGGGTCATGAGGGTCCTTTGCGCTGGGGGTGGTCGGTTCCTTCCAGTCTCTCAGCCGCCGGCCCCTCGCCGCCGCTCAGCCCTTGTCCAGGTACTGCTCCCGTTCCTCGTCCAGCAGGGCGTCCAGGGCGACGCGCAGGCCGGGCAGGCCCGTGAGGTCCGGGTCCGCGGCGACGACCGCGGTGGCCTCCTCGCGGGCCTCCTCGATGATCTCCTCGTCCTCGATGACGGCGAGCATGCGCAGCGAGGAGCGGACACCGGACTGCGCCTGGCCGAGGACGTCGCCCTCGCGGCGCTGTTCGAGGTCGATGCGGGAGAGCTCGAAGCCGTCCAGGGTCGAGGCCACCGCGTTCAGCCGCTGGCGGGCCGGGCTCGCCTCCGGCATCTCGGAGACCAGCAGGCACAGGCCCGCCGCCGAGCCGCGGCCGACGCGGCCGCGCAGCTGGTGGAGCTGGGAGACGCCGAAGCGGTCGGCGTCCATGATCACCATGGCGGTGGCGTTCGGGACGTTCACCCCGACCTCGATCACGGTCGTGGCGACCAGGACGTGTGTCTCGCCCGCGGCGAAGCGGCGCATCACGGCGTCCTTGTCGTCGGGGTGCATCCTGCCGTGCAGGACTTCGACCCTGAGTCCCTGGAGGGGGCCCTTGGTGAGCTGGTCGGCGACGTCCAGGACGGCCAGCGGCGGGCGCTTCTCGGCCTCGTCCTCGGAGGGCTTCTTCTTGCCGCCCTTCTTCGGGTCGTCGTCCTCGTCACCGATGCGGGGGCAGACGACGTATGCCTGATGGCCGTTCTCCACCTCTTCGCGCACGCGCTCCCACGCGCGCGTGAGGAAGTGCGGTTTGTCCGCGGCCGGGACGACATGGCTGGCGATCGGGGACCGTCCGGCGGGGAGCTGGTCGAGCACGGAGGTCTCCAGGTCGCCGAAGACCGTCATCGCGACCGTGCGCGGGATGGGGGTGGCGGTCATCACCAGGAGGTGCGGGGGCTGTTTTCCCTTGCCGCGCAGGGCGTCGCGCTGCTCGACACCGAAGCGGTGCTGTTCGTCGACCACGACCAGGCCCAGATCGTGGAACTGCACCTTGTCCTCGATCAGCGCGTGGGTGCCGATCACGATCCCGGCCTCGCCGGTGATCAGGTCGAGCAGCGCCTGCCGCCGGCCCGCCGCCCCCATGGAGCCGGTGAGCAGCACGACCTTCGTGGAGTGCTCGGCCCCGCCGAGCATGCCGCCCTCGGCCAGCTCGCCCATCATCTCGGTGACCGACCGGTGGTGCTGCTGGGCGAGCACCTCGGTGGGCGCGAGCATCGCGGCCTGCCCGCCCGCGTCGACCACGGCGAGCATGGCGCGCAGGGCCACCATTGTCTTCCCGCTTCCCACCTCCCCCTGCAGCAGCCGGTGCATCGGGTGTTCGGTGGCGAGGTCGTCGAAGATCTCCTTGGAGACCTTCCGCTGGCCCTCGGTGAGGGTGAAGGGGAGCTTGGCGTCGAAGGCGGTCAGCAGGCCGTCCGGCGCGGGGACGCGGGCGACGGCGGGGAGCTGGGCGTCGGCGTGGCGGCGGCGGGCCAGGGCGACCTGGAGGACGAAGGCCTCGTCCCACTTGAGGCGGGCGCGGGCGTCGTGGATGTCCGCCTTGGTGTGCGGGCGGTGGATCTTGAGGAGGGCCTCGGGAAGGGCGACCAGGCCGCGGCCGTCGCGCAGAGAGTCCGGGAGGGGATCGACCGCCTCCTGGGCGCTCGGCAGCACCGTCTGCACCGACTTGGCGATCTTCCAGGACTCCAGCTTGGCGGTCGCCGGGTAGATCGGGATGAGGGCGCCCGCCCAGCTGTCGACGCTCTCCGCGGCCTCGTCGCCCTCGCCGCGCAGCAGTTCGTAGGCCGGGTGGGCGAGCTGGAGGCGGCGGTTGAAGACGGAGACCTTGCCGGAGAACATCGCGCGGGTGCCGGGCAGCAGGTCCTTGTGGGGCTTGTGCACACCGTGCCCGAAGAAGACGAGCTGGAGGCGGCCGCTGCCGTCCGTGATGGTGACCTCGAGGCGCTGGCCCTTGCCGCGGGGCGCCTTGGACGAGGCGAAGGTGGCCAGGCGCGCGTCGGCGACCTGGGCGACCACCGTCACGTGCTCGTCCAGCGGCAGGTCGGCGAGGTGGGTGAGCTGCCCGCGCTCCTCGTATCTGCGGGGGTAGTGGTGCAGCAGGTCGCCGACGGTGTGCAGGCCGAGGTGCTCGGCCATCACCTTCGCGGTGGCGGGACCGAGCGCCTTCTTCAGTGGTTCTTCGAGCACGGGCACGAGATCCATTGCACACCACCGCACTGACATTGCCGTATACGTCCTGGAAATCCGCTGGTCAGACGGCTCGTTCCGGGCCTAGGATGACGCGCTCCGGCCCTCTTCGCGGTCACCGTCCCCCGGGACCGCCCGACCCCGCGCCGTCGCCCGTCCCCCCACCGACCGGCGCAGCGACGATGGACTCCCAGACCTCACAGCCGTCCCAGGCATCCCCGTCACCTCATACGTTCCAGGTCGACCTGCGCGGTCTGGTCGACCTCCTCTCCCATCACCTCTACTCCAGCCCCAAGGTCTATCTGCGCGAACTGCTGCAGAACGCCGTCGACGCGATCACCGCGCGGCGCGCCGAGCAGCCGGACGCCCCCGCCACGGTGCGCCTGTACGCCGAGGGCGGCACCCTGCGGGTGGAGGACTCCGGCGTCGGGCTCACCGAGTCCGACGTGCACAGCCTGCTGGCGACGATCGGCCGCAGCTCCAAGCGGAACGACGGCCTGGAGTCGGCGCGTTCGGACTTCCTCGGCCAGTTCGGCATCGGGTTGCTGGCGTGTTTCGTCGTGGCCGAGCGCATCCGGGTGGTCAGCCGCAGCGCCCGGACGCCCGACGCGGCGCCCGTCGAGTGGACGGCGGCCGACGACGGCTCGTACACCGTGCGCACCCTGCCGCAGGAGGCCCGCACCGAGCCGGGAACCACCGTGCACCTGGTGGCCCGCGCCGGGGCCGGCGAGTGGCTGAGCAAGGAGCGGGTCCGTTCGCTGGCACGCGACTTCGGGGCGCTGCTGCCGTACGACGTGCGCGTGGGCGACGAGCCGATCGCGGACCTTCCGGCGCCCTGGGACCGGCCCTATCCGAGTCCCGCCGGCCGAAGGGTCGCGCTGGCCCGGCACTGCCACGACCTGTTCGGGTTCACTCCGCTGGACTCGATCGACCTGGACGTGCCGGTCGCCGGGATCCGGGGCGTGGCCTACGTGCTGCCGTCGGCGGTCAGCCCGGCCCAGCGCGCGAGCCATCGCGTGCACCTGAAGGGCATGCTGCTCACCGAGCGGGCCGAACAGCTGCTGCCCGACTGGGCGTTCTTCGTGCGCTGCGTCCTCGACACGGACAGCCTGCGGCCTACCGCGTCCCGCGAGTCGCTGTACGAGGACGAGACCCTCGCCGCCGTGCGGGAGGCGCTGGGCGAGCGCATCCGGTCCTGGCTGACGGGGCTCGCGGCCGGCGATCCGGAACGGCTGGCGGCGTTCCTGTCCGTGCATCACCTGGGTGTGAAGTCGCTGGCGCGGCACGACGCGGAGATGCTGCGCACGATGCTGCCGTGGCTGCCCTTCGAGACGACCGACGGACGGCTGTCCCTGGAGGAGTTCGCGCAGCGGCACCCGGTGGTCCACTTCACGCGGACCGTGGAGGAGTACCGGCAGGTCGCGGCGATCGCCTCCGCGCAGGGCGTCGGGGTCGTCAACGGCGGCTACACGTACGACAGCGAGCTGATCGAGGCGCTGCCCGCCGTACGCCCGGGTACGGCCGTCTCGGAGCTGGACGCGGACACCGTGACGGCCCACCTGGACACGGTCGATCCGGCCGAGGAGCTGGCGCTGGCCGGCTTCCTCGCGGCCGCGCGGGCCCGGCTCGACCCGCTGAACTGCGATGTGGTGCTGCGCGCCTTCCACCCCCTGTCGGTGCCCGCCCTGCATCTGGACGACCGGTCGGCCCGCCACGAACAGGCCCGGGCGGAGGCCGAGGAGCAGGCCGACGACCTGTGGGCGGGCATCCTCGGCTCGCTGCGCGGCAGCGCCCCGCGCGCGCGTCTGGTCCTCAACCACCTCAATCCGCTGATCCGCAGGATCAGTTCGCTCGGTGATCCGGACCTGATAGGCACCGCCACGGAGTCCCTGTACGGACAGGCCCTGCTGATGGCCCAGCGCCCGCTGCGGCCCGCGGACTCGGCGCTCCTCAACCGCGCCTTCATCGGCCTCCTGGAGTGGGCCACCCACACCGACACCGGAAAGGACGACCGCCGATGACCCCGGCCATGGACTTCGACACGCTGCGCCGGGCGATGGCGGACAACTACGAGCAGCCCGAGGGCCCCGGACGCAACGCGCGCGCGGAGCAACTGCTCGTGGAGGCCGAGCGGCTGAACATCCCGCTCGCCGTCATCGAGGCGCTCGGCCACCAGCTGAAGGTCTACAACTACAGCTCCGAGAAGGGCAAGATGTTCGTGCCCTTCGCGCGCCTGCTGCGCATGTGGGACGAACACCCGGAGGACTTCGACGAGTTCGAGATCCACTCCCTGCACTGGGTCTTCAAGTGGATGTCGGCGGGGATGCTCGACCAGCCGCACGTCCCGCTCGCCTCCATAGAGAAGTGGCTCGGCGAGATGGAGCGGCGCTACCGCCTCGCCGGTCACTCCGAACGGGCCGTGCGCGGCGCCGAGTTCAGCGTCGCCGCCCATCTGGGCGACCTGGAGCGCGCCGAGCGGGCGTACACCGCCTGGCTGGCGGCGGACCGCGACGCGATGGCCGACTGCCACGCCTGCGAGCTGCACGGGCAGGGGTGGTGGCGCGCGGTGCGCGGCGCGGACGAGGAGGCGCTGGAGCTGTGGGCGCCGGTGCTCCAGGGCGAGTACACCTGCGCCCATGAGCCGCACACCGTCCTCGCGTCCTCCCTGCTGCCGCTGCTGCGCCTGGGGCGGACCGAGGAGGCGCGCTCCCATCATCTGCGGGGTTTCCGGCTGGTGCGGGCCATGGAGAGCATGCGGGGCGCGTACGCGGACCATGTGGAGTTTTGTGCCCTGACCGGCAACGAGGCGCGCGCCCTGGAGCTGCTCGCGGAGCGCCCGGCCTATTTCACGGACTCCGGGGATCCGCGCAGCAAGCTGGACTTCATGTCGGTCGTGGCGCTCGCCATGGACAGGCTGACCGCCCTCGGGCTCGGCGGGCAGCCGGTTCCCGGGCCGGCGGGGCGGGGGTGGACGGCGGCGGAACTCGCCGTGCACGCGCGCGGGGAGGCGCTCGCGCTGGCCGCGCGGTTCGACGAGCGCAACGGCACGTCGTACGTCGGTGAGCGGGCCCGCGCGCGCATGGACCAGCCGGTGCTCGTCGGCCGGCTGCCGCTGGGCGTCCGCTCCGCGGCCCCGGCACGCTCCGGGTCCAGGCCGTCGGCGCCGGTGCCCGCGCCTCCGGGGGAGGCCGGGGCCGAGGCCGCCGGGCCGGGCCTGGACGCGCTGCTCGCCGAGGCCCGGCGGCTCTCGGCTGTGCGGGACCCGGACGCGGTCGAGGCGTGGGCAGCGGTCTCGCGCGCCGCCGAGGGCCAGGAGCCGGCGGTCCGCGACCGCGCGGAGATCGCCGATCACGCGGCGATGGGCCTCGGGCCGCAGGGCGCCGCCCTCTTCCACCGGGCCGCCGGACTGTACGCCGAGGCGGGCGACCCCGGTGAGGCGCTGGCGGCCCGTTCCCGCGCCGCGTACGTCCTGGCGCTGTCGGGCGGATCGGCCGAGGTGCTGGAGGTGGTCGCGGATCTGCGCGAACAGGTGCTCGCCCTGTTCGCGCGGGGCGGGACGGGGGTCTCGCAGACGGCGTCCGTGCTGGTGAGCCGGGCCCGGACGCTGATGCACCGGGTGGACGAACTGGAGACCGGCGCGGTGAGCGGGCGGACGCCCTCCGCCGGCGACGGCGACACCGGATCCGGCTACGGCTCCGAAGCCGCTGTCATGGCCGCCGCCGACGAGGCCGCGCGGGAGCTGCTGGCCCTCGCGGAGGCGCACACCGGGGACGACCTGGGCCTCGCGTCGCGGGCCGCCGAGGCGTACGCGATGCTCGGGGAGCTCGCGGCCCGCGCCGACGACGCCGAAGCGGCCGCCGGACTCCTGCGGTGCGCCGTCGACGGGTTCGTGGCGGCGGGGCTGCCGTGGTTCGCCGTCGAGTACGACTCCCGGCTCGCCGGGATCGCGACGCATCTCGGCGACATGGAGGCGGCGGAACGGGCGACGCGCGACGCGCTGGATCACGGGGCCTCCCACCTGGAGCCGATGGGCCATGCCCAGCTGCATCTGAGGCTCGCCGAGACGCTCGCCGCCACCGGACGGTTCGGCCCCGCCTCGGAGCATGCCCTGGAGGCCGCGCACTGGGCCGACGAAGCGGGCGAGGCGGCCACGTTCGGAGCCTGGGCGCGTCACCACCTCGGCGGGTTCCTGCTCCGCCGGGGACGGTGGGCCGACGCCGCCGAGATCCTGGAGTCGGCGCTGCCGGATCTGACCGCCGAGATGCACGGCGAGGGCACGATCGTGCAGACGCGCTGGTGGCTCGGCGACTGTCTCACCGAGCTCGGCGAACACCGCGAGGCCGCCGAGCACTGGCTGCGCGCCGCCGACACGGCCCGGCACTGGCCCGAGCAACGCGACCACGCGATGCTCGCGAACCTCGCGGCCGAGGCCCTCACGCACGCCGGGCTGACCGCCCAGGCCGATCAGGCGTACGTCCGTGCCGGCGACCTCTGGCGCGAGCTGGGCGACGTCGACGGGCTCGTCCGCGCGCTCCGGGCACGCGCGTGGGGCGCGGCCTGGCGGGACGGAGGGCTCGACCAGGCACGGGAGCTCATGGCGGAGGCGATCCAGGAGTGCGCGTCGGCGGCGGAGGGCCGGCCGGCCGGCCCGGACTCGCCCGGGGCAGGACGGCCGGGCGGAGCGGACGGCCCGTCCGAGGCCGAGGCGGCGAGGACGGACCGCAGCGCCGGAGTCGGTGTCGGTGTCGGTGTCGAAAACGAGGACGCGGAGGCGGAGGCGGAGGCAGAGGCGGAGGCAGAGGCGGAGGCAGAGGCGGGGCGCCGTATCGTCGCCGAACTCGGGCACACCCACCGTCAGTTCGGTGACCTGGTGGCGCGCTCGGTACCGGACGACGCGGAGGAGGCCGTCGTACGGGAGGTGTTCGAGGAGGCCCTCGGGCACATGGTCCGGGCGATCACCGTGTTCGCCTCCCTCGGCGACTCGCTGCTCGGTGCCCGGACGGGCGCCGAACTGGCGGCCGGCTGGCTGGAGGCCGACCTGGGGCGCCACGAGGCCGCGTCGGCCCGCGCGGGCACGGTCCTCGCCGTGTGCGACCGGCTGGACGCGGAGACCGCCGGGGCCCGGCGGGCCGAGGCCGAGAAGATGCGCGAGCTCACGGAGAAGGCCGGCCAGGAGCTGTCCGGCCGTTCCCGTGGCCGTCCGCAGGGCTGACGGGAGCGGCCGGACCCCCCGGCGGACGGGCGGGCCCGGGATCCGGGTCGTCGCCGGCGCGGATCGTCTCGGCCGCGCGGCGCAGTTCACCGAGGACCGTCCGTACGGCCTTGCGGGCCGCGCTCTCGGGACGGTGGAGCACGTCGATGCGGCGTACGGCGTGGACCCCGGTCAGCGGTCTGAGGACCAGGGCGGGATGCGGGCGGGTGGTCCAGCGGGGCATCAGGGCGAGGCCGCCTCCCGCGGCGACGGTCTCCGCGACCACCGCGAACTCGTTGATGCGGTGGACGATGTCGAGCCGCCGGTTCGCGGCGGTCGCGATGGCGTCGACGGTGGCCATCAGCGGGAAACCGTCGTGCACGGTGATCCAGGGCAGACCCGCGACATCGTCCGGGGTCAGGCTCGCCTCGCGGGCCAGGGGGTGGTCGGCCGGCAGGGCGACGTCGAGGGGTTCGCTCAGCAGCGTGGTCGCGGTGACGGTGCGCGGCCAGGGCGGTGTGTGCGCGAGATGGTGGGCGAGCACGAGGTCGTAGTCCCGGGTCAGCCGGGGGAAGTGGTCCTGCGCCACGTCCTGGTCGGCGAGCGAGAGCCGCGGGGCCGTCTCGGCCCGGTCGCGCAGCAGGACCGGGAAGAACGTGGCGGCCGCGCTGTGGAAGGCGGCCACCGACACGTCTCCGGCCGGCTTCTCGACGAACTCGTCCACGCAGTGCCGTGCCCGGGCGAGGGCGCTCTCCACCTCGATCGCCGCACCGGCCAGCACCCGCCCGGCGTCCGTCAGCACCAGCCGTCGTCCGTCGCGTTCGGTGAGCGGGACCGGGATCGAGCGTTGCAGCAGGCGCAGGTGCTGTGAGACCGCCGAGGGGGTCATCAGCAGCGCCTCCGCCACCGCGGTGACACTTCCCAGCTCGCCCAGTTCACGCAGGATCCGCAACTGCCGCTCGTTCACCCGTTCATTGTAGTGATGCTTAAAAGACCTTGAAGAACTTCCGTCTGTGCTTCACGGTCGGTGTACGGGAGTGTGTGGGGCGTGTCCCGAGTCCGCAGCACCGACGCGGTGCTTCTCCTTGTCGCCGTCGTCTGGGGTTCCAGTTATCTGGCCGCCAAGACCGCCACGTCGGCGCTCCCCGTCCTGCTCGTCCTGTTCGCCCGGTACGGCATCTCCGCCGTCGCCTGCGTCGCCCTGGTCGCCGCCCGGCGCCGGACCCGGCGCTGCACGCGTGACGAGCTGCGCGTCGGGGCCCTGCTGGGGGTCACTCAGGCGGCGGTCCTGATCCTGGAGACGTACGGGGTCGCGCACACCAGCGCGGCCAACGCGGGCCTGATCATCAGCCTCACCATCGTCCTCACCCCGCTGCTGGACCGCACGTCCGGCGCGGCGCGGCTGCCGCTCCGCTACTTCGCCGCCACCGGCCTGTGTCTGCTGGCCGTCGGGCTCCTGGTGTCGGGCAGCGGCTTCCACTCCCCTCGCGGCGGTGACCTGCTGATCCTCGCCGCCGCCCTGGTCCGCGCGGCCCATGTGGCCCTGGTGGGGCGGCTCACCGCCCGTCACCCGGTACGGCCGCTGCACGTCACGGCCGTCCAGACGGCCGTCGGCGCCGTCCTGTTCACGGTGCCCGTCGCGGGCAGCCTGACGACGCTCGGCGGGGTCGACGCCGGGGGCTGGGCGCGGCTTCTCTATCTCGCCCTGTTCTGCGGCCTGTTCGCCTTCCTCGCCCAGACCTGGGCGGTGCAGCGCAGTTCCGCGAGCCGGGTCAGTCTGCTGCTGGGCACCGAGCCGGTCTGGGCCGTCGCGGTCGGCCTCGCCCTGGGCGGCGAACACCTGACGGCCCTCACCGCCCTCGGTGCCGTGGTCATGGTCGCCGGGACCTACTGGGGGCAGGCCGTCGAACGCGTCCACAGGACGGCCGGGACCCTGGAGGTCCCCCGGCGGTCCGAGGTGCCCGCGGGGGCCTGACCACCGGCACCCAGGTCCGCTACTCGACCCCGATCAGCAGCAACGCGCCCTGGCGCCCGCCCCGGTACACCACGGTGTCCACCGCGAGGTACGACTCCCGCACCCGGGACTCCAGGCGCGCGGCGATGGTCTCGGGAGCCTCGTCGCCCAGGACGAGGGTGACCATCTCGCCGCCCGCCGCGAGCATGCGGTCGAGGACGGTCTCGGCCGTGGCGGTCACGTCGGCGCCGATGACGGCGACGTCGCCCTCGATGAGGCCGAGAACGTCTCCGGCCTGGCAGATGCCGGCCATCGTCCAGGACTGCCGCTCGGCGACGGCGACCTCGGCGTAGCGGGTGGCGCCGGCCGCCGAGGTCATGGCGACGACGTCCTCGTCGAAGCGGCGGTCGGGTTCGTGCACGGCCAGCGCGGCGATGCCCTGCACCGCGGAGCGGGTCGGGATCAGCGCGACCCGGACGCCCTCGGCGCGGGCCTGTTCGGCGGCGGCCGCCGCGGTGTGCCGCAGGTCGGCGTCGTTGGGCAGCAGCACCACCTCGCGCGCGTGGGCCCGTCGTACGGCCTCCACCAGCTCCCCGCTGGCGGGCGGCTCCCCCGGCCGGGCGAGGACGGTGGTCGCCCCGGCCTCCGTGTAGAGCCCGGCCAGGCCCTCGCCGGGCACGACGGCCACGACGGCCCGCTGCGCCCGCTCCCGGGGCGGGCGCCCCGCCCCTGCTCCGGTGTGCGCGTCACCGAGCCCGAAGTGGGTGATCCGGATGCGGTGCGGACGCCCCGCCTCGACGCCCGCCTCGACGGCCGCGCCCGCGTCGTCCACGTGCACATGGACGTTCCACAGTCCGTCGCCGCCGACCACGACGAGGGAGTCGCCGAGGCCGTCGAGCCGGTCCCGCAGCCGCTCCACGGCGGCGTCCTCCGCTTCCAGGAGGTAGATCACCTCGAAGGCGGGATGGCCGGTCTCCGCGGCCCCCTCCCCGCAGGCGGCCGTCGCGGCGGCGCCGTCGCCGTCCGGCACGTCCCGCCCGGCGGCCCGGGAGCCGCCGGCTCCGGCGTCGGCGGCGGCGTCCGGGGGGCCGGCCGGACCGGGCACGCCCGGGGTGCCGGGAACGGCCCCCTCCGCCGGCTCGTGCGGTGCGGCGGAGGCCGCGAACGGTCTCGGCGCCTCCCCCGTGAACGTCTCGACCAGCGCCGCGAGAATCGCCACCAGTCCTCGCCCGCCCGCGTCGACCACGCCGGCGTGCCGCAGCACGGCGAGCTGCCCGGTGGTCGCGGTGAGCGCGGTGCCCGCTCCCTCGTGGGCGGCGAGCGCGACCGTGCCGCAGTCCCCCTCGGCACCGCAGGCCGCTTCGGCGGCGGCCGAGGCGACGGTGAGGACCGTGCCCTCGACGGGGTGCGCGACGGCCCCACGGGCGGAATCGGCGGCGTTGCGCAGGGCGAGGCACAGGCCCCGGCCGTCGGTGTGAGCGGCCTCACCCTCGGCCGCGAGCACCTGGGCCATGCCCCGCAGCAGCTGGGCGAGGATGGTTCCGGAGTTGCCCCGGGCCCCGATCAGGGCCCCGTGCGCCATGGCCCTGATGGCGTCGGCGAGGGAGACGTCGCTCTCACCGGCGGCCCCGGCTCCGTCGGCGTGCGCGGCCGCTTCGTGCCCCGCGAACACCGCCTCGACGGCCGCCGCGGCCGACTCCACCGTCAGATACAGGTTCGTCCCGGTGTCCCCGTCGGCGACCGGGTAGACATTGATCGCGTCGATCTCCTCGCGCGCACGGCCCAGGGCCTCCAGCGCGAGCCCGCACCAGGTGCGCACCGCGACAGCATCGAATGTCTGCGGCACCTGCGGCACCTGCGCCTCCTTGAGCTGCTGGACGTGGAGGCAGCGTAGACCCAGAACGGGTTACTGCCGGTAGAGGGCCCCGGGCCCGAGGAGGGCGAAGTGGCAACCGGCAGGTCATGGTAGTTTCGTTCTCCGGACGCAGTCGTTGTATGCTGCTCCAGTTGCCCGATCCGATCGGGCCATCCCCCTGGCAGCGCCACTCAGATCCTAGATCTTGATTCTCGGCATGCCGGGATCAACCGTAAGTGCATCTGAAGTCTTTGGAGTGACCCGTGGCTGCCAACTGCGACGTCTGCGGCAAGGGGCCGGGCTTCGGCAACAACATCTCGCACTCGCACCGCCGTACACCGCGTCGCTGGAACCCCAACATCCAGCGCGTTCGTACCGTGGTGGGCGGGACGCCGAAGCGCGTGAACGCTTGCACCTCGTGCATCAAGGCCGGCAAGGTCACGCGCTGACAACCGCTAGCGCGCGGCCACTGCTGGTACGTCTGCACTGAACCCGTCCACCTCACGGTGGGCGGGTTTTTTGCTGCTCGCGTTCCGTCGGCCGCCCGAGCGCCCGGGGATACACCCCGGGCGCCGGGGGCTCAGGACTCGATGCCCCCGAAGTGGTCCCAGCCGCCCTTGCTCGTCCAGGGAGCGCCGTCCACGGTCACCCGGGGCAGCGCCGACGGGTTGAGGACCTCGCCGATCACCTTCCAGCGCGCGGGCAGCTTCACGTCCGGCGGGAAGGTGGCGACGATCGCGTGGTCCTCGCCGCCGGTGAGCACCCACTGGATGGGGTCGACCCCCACGGCCTGACCGATGTCGTTCATCTGCGAGGGGATGTCGATGTCCCCGGAGCGGATGTCGATACGGACCTTGCTCGCCTCGGCGATGTGCCCGAGGTCGGCGATCAGGCCGTCACTGACGTCCGTCATCGAGGTCGCGCCGAGCCCGGCGGCGGCCGGACCCGCGTGATACGGCGGTTCGGGGCGGCGGTGCGCCTCGACGAAGGCGCGCGGCGAGCGGAAGCCCCGGGAGAGCACCGCGAACCCGGCCGCCGACCAGCCCAGCCAGCCCGTCACGGCGACGACGTCACCGGGCTGGGCGCCGCCCCGGGTGACCGGCTCGTGGTTGCGCAGATCGCCGAGCGCGGTGATCGCGACGGTGATGGTCTCCCCCCGTACGACATCACCGCCGACCACGGCGGCGCCCGCGACCTGGCACTCGTCGCGCAGCCCGTCCATCAGCTCCGAGGGCCAGGTGGCCGGGAGCTCGGCGGGCACGACCAGGCCGAGCAGCAGCGCGGTCGGCACGGCGCCCATCGCGGCGATGTCCGCGAGGTTCTGTGCGGCGGCCTTGCGGCCGACGTCGTACGCCGTGGACCAGTCGCGGCGGAAGTGACGCCCTTCGAGGAGGATGTCGGTGCTCGCCACGACCCTGCGGTCCGGCGCTGCCACCACCGCGGCGTCGTCGCCGGGGCCGACCCGGACCGCCGGGGTGGTGGTGAGACGCGAGGTGAGCTCTCGGATGAGCCCGAACTCCCCCAACTCGCCCACGGTGCCCTTCATGATCGTCGTGCTCCCTCTGTCGCTGCTCGTGCCCGGTCGCGAGCCGTCTGAGTACTCGGTACGGTCGAGTTGACCGTCAACTTGCGCAGTTCCTCCACCCCGGCGCGCGAGCCCCAGTGACCGCGGGTCTCCCCGCGGCGAGCGGCAACGCGATACCGTGGCGTTCCTTTTCCCCACATGATCCTCGTGGCCGCCCTGGAGGTTCCGTGGTACAGGCGTACATCCTGATCCAGACGGAGGTCGGCAAAGCGTCGACCGTCGCCGAGACGATCGCCAAGATCCCGGGGGTGATCCAGGCCGAGGACGTGACCGGACCGTACGACGTGATCGTGCGCGCCCAGGCGGACACCGTCGACGACCTCGGCCGCATGGTGGTCGCCAAGGTCCAGCAAGTGGACGGCATCACCCGCACCCTGACCTGCCCGGTCGTGCACCTGTAGCCCCCGTCTACCCTTGGCCGGTGAACTTCTTCCGTCACCGGCACACCGCTCTGCTCGGGCTGCCCGCTCTCGCGACGCTGATCGCGATCGCGGGCTGCTCCTCAGCAGACGACAGCGCGTCCGTCGCGGTTCCGAGCCCGGACACGAAGGTCACCGAGCTGTGCCAGAACCTGGACAAGGCGCTGCCGCGGACCGTGGACGGCCGGCGCCGGGAGGACCCGGAGCCCCGGTCCGCGCTGACCGCGGGCTGGGGAAGCCCGGCGATCATACTGCGCTGCGGTGTCGAGCGGCCGCCGAAGATGATCGATCCGAAGGTGGCGGCGGGCGACGACCCGAAGGCGGTGGGCGGCGGAGTGAACGGCGTCGACTGGCTGATGGAGCAGCAGGACGACGGGACGACCCGCCTCACCACCGCGTCGCGTCTGGCGTACGTCCAGGTCACCGTGCCCGAAGGGGCCGATGCCTCCGGCGTGCTCGTCGACCTGGCCGCCTCCGTCAAGAAGGCGATCCCCAAGGGGATCGCCGACTGACGTACTGGTGCCGCGACGTACTCAGCGCAGTCCGGTGGACCGGCGCAGCGCCGCCTGGATCAGGCGGTCGACGAGCTCCGCGTAGCCGACGCCCGTCTCCCGCCACATGCGCGGGTACATGGAGATCGGCGTGAAGCCCGGCATCGTGTTGATCTCGTTGATCACGAACTCGCCGTCCTCGGTGAGGAAGAAGTCCGCGCGGACCAGGCCCTCGCAGGACGCCGCGTCGAAGGCCTCGACGGCCAGGCGGCGGACCTCCGCGGTCTGCTCCTCGGTGAGCGGCGCCGGCACGATCCCGTCGGCGGCGTCGATGTACTTGGCCTCGAAGTCGTAGAACGCGTGCGACTGCACGGGCGGGATCTCCGCGGGGACCGACGCGCGCGGGCCGTCCTCGAACTCCAGGACTCCGCACTCGATCTCGCGTCCGCGCAGCAGCGCCTCCACGATGATCTTCGGGTCGTGCCGCTGGGCCTCCGCGATGGCCTCGTCGAGGCCGGAGAGGTCGTCGACCTTCGTGATGCCGAACGACGAACCCGCGCGCGCGGGCTTCACGAAGAGCGGCCAGCCGTGCTCACCCGCGAAGTCGACGATCTTCTTGCGGGCGGCGGACTGGTCCTGCTGCCACTCGCGCGGCCGGATCACCACGTACGGGCCCACCTTCAGGCCGAACGAGGTGAACACCCGCTTCATGTAGTCCTTGTCCTGGCCGACGGCCGAGGCGAGCACGCCTGAGCCGACGTAGGGGACCCCGGACAGTTCCAGCAGGCCCTGGAGGGTGCCGTCCTCGCCGTACGGGCCGTGCAGCATCGGGAAGACGACGTCGACCTCGCCGAGCGCCTTGGGGACCGACCCCGGCTCGTTGTAGACGACTTCACGGTTGGCCGGGTCGACGGGGAGCACCACGCCGCCCTCGCCGGACTCGGCGAGCTGCTCGACGCTGGGCTGCTTGCGGTCGACGATCGCCATGCGTTCCGGCTCGTCCGCGGTGAGCGCCCAACGGCCGTCCTGGGTGATACCGATCGGCAGTACGTCGTACTTCGTACGGTCGATCGCGCTGAGGACGGCGCCGGCGGTGACCACGGAGATCCCGTGTTCGGAGCTTCGGCCGCCGAAGACGACGGCCACGCGCGGCTTGCGCGTCGGCTGCTCAGGGCTCTGGGGGAGGTTCTCGGTGCTCATATCGGGTTGAGAGTACCCGGTGGTACGGCGGTGAGTCAGCGCCCCACGGCGGCTGTTGCTCAGCGTCGTACCCACCTTGCGGAGCGTCGCCCACCTGGTGGTTCGGCGGCGCCGGTTCAGCGGCGTTCGGGCTTGGCGCTGCGCCCCATCAGCTCCTTGAGGGCGACCACCGGCGGCTTGCCCTCGTGGACGATGCTGACGACGGTCTCCGTGATCGGCATGTCGACGCCGTGCCGGCGTGCCAGATCCAGCACCGACTCGCAGGACTTGACCCCCTCGGCGGTCTGCCGGGTGACCGCGATGGTCTCCTGGAGGGTCATGCCCCGGCCGAGGTTGATGCCGAAGGTGTGGTTGCGGGACAGCGGCGAGGAGCAGGTGGCGGCGAGGTCGCCGAGGCCCGCGAGGCCGGAGAACGTCATCGGGTCCGCGCCCATCACGAGTCCGAGGCGGGTGGTCTCGGCCAGGCCGCGGGTGATCAGCGAGCCCTTGGCGTTGTCGCCCAGACCCATGCCGTCGGCGATGCCGACGGCGAGACCGATCACGTTCTTGACGGCTCCGCCGAGTTCACAGCCCACCACGTCGGTGTTCGTGTACGGCCGGAAGTACGGCGTGTGGCAGGCGGTCTGGATCCGCCGGGCCACCGCCTCGTCGCGGCAGGCGACGACGCCCGCCGCCGGCATCCGCTGGGCGACCTCCTTGGCGAGGTTGGGCCCCGTGACGACGGCGACACGGTCCGCGGAGACCTTGGCGACCTCCTCGATGACCTCGCTCATCCGCTTCACGGTGCCGAGTTCGACGCCCTTCATGAGCGAGACGAGCACGGTGTCGGGGGCGAGCAGCGGCACCCAGTCCGCGAGGTTGCCGCGCAGGGTCTGGGAGGGCACGGCGAGGACGGTGAAGTCGGCTCCGCGTGCGGCCTTCGCCGGGTCGGCGGTGGCCCGCAGGTTCTCCGGGAGTTCGATGCCCGGGAGGTAGTCCGGGTTCATGCGCGTGGAGTTGACCGCGTCGGCGAGTTCGGGACGGCGTGCCCACAGGGTGACGTCGCACCCCGCGTCGGCGAGCACCATGCCGAAAGCCGTACCCCACGATCCGGTCCCGAAGACGGCCGCCCTGACCGGCTTGCTCACGTGCCCTGCCCTTCTTCCTGCGGTGCCTTCGACTTGGCCGCGGTCCTACGGCGCTGCGCGATGCGCACCTCGCGCGGGTCGTACACGTTCTCGGGCGCCTTCTCGCCGCGGATCAGCTCCAGCTGCGCGGTGACGGCCGCCATGATGACCTCGGTGACCTCCTTCAGGAGGTCCGGGTTCATCTCCCGGTCGTAGTAGCGCGAGAGGTCCACCGGCGGGCCCGCGAGCACGCGGTGGGTCTTGCGCGGAAGGATGTCGGGCTTCTTGGCGTACGGGGGCAGCAGTTCGTTGGCGCCCCACTGCGCGACCGGGATCACCGGGCACCGGGTCTGCAGGGCGACCCTCGCCGCACCGGTCTTGCCGGTCATCGGCCAGCCGTCGGGGTCACGGGTGAGCGTGCCCTCGGGGTAGAACGCCACGCACTCACCGCGTTCCACGGCGTCGATCGCGGCCCGGAAGGCGCTCAGGGCGTCGGTGCTCTCGCGGTAGACGGGAATCTGTCCGGTGCCGCGCATCGCGGCGCCGACGAATCCCTTCTTGAAAAGCCCGGCCTTCGCCAGGAAGCGCGGAACACGCCCGGTGTTGTACTGGTAGTGCGCATACGCGAACGGGTCCACATGGGAATTATGGTTCACCGCGGTGATAAATCCGCCCTCGGCCGGAATGTTCTCCATCCCGCGCCAGTCCCGCTTGATCAGAAGCACCAGCGGCGGTTTGACGAGAACCGCTGCGAAGCGGTACCAGAAGCCGATTCTGCGGCGGGGCACGCGGACACCTTCCTCTAGAGCCTGGGGGGCCGCACAAGTGTCGCTCCAGGCCGCCTGTCTGTCGAGAACACCGTACGCCCCGACACCCGGACCGCCAGGGTGACCAGGTCACAATAAGGCGTGACTGGAGAGGGTGGAGCGCTCGTGCGGTGGACCTTGGTCGTACCTCTCAAACCCCTGGCGCGGGCCAAGAGCAGGCTGGCGGACACCGCTTCCGACGTACTGCGCCCAGGGCTTGCCCTCGCGTTCGCGCAGGACACCGTGGCGGCGGCGCTGGCCTGCGCCACCGTCCGAGGTGTGGCGGTCGTCACGGGCGACGCCCTGGCCGGGAGGGAGCTGGCCGCGCTCGGCGCGCACATCGTCGCGGACGAGCCGGGCGGGGGCCTCAACGCGGCGCTGGCGCACGGGGCCGAGGCCGTACGGGCCCGGGATCCCGAATGCGCCGTCGCGGCCCTGAACGCCGATCTGCCCGCTCTGCGGCCTGGGGAATTGGCCCGGGTACTGGCCGCCGCGGGCGAATTCCCCCGCGCTTTTCTGGCCGATGCTGCCGCAATCGGCACGACGCTCCTGGCCGCTTCCCCGGGCCGGGAATTGCTCCCCGCTTTCGGCGGTGATTCCCGGGCCCGCCATCGCGCCTCGGGGGCCGCGGAACTCCGTCTCGACGCGGTGGATTCCGTACGCCAGGACGTGGACACCCGGGAGGATCTGCGGGCGGCGCTGGCACTCGGCGTCGGACCGCGCACGGCGGCCGCGGCGGCGCGGCTGCTGATTCCCGGGCAGTAGGCGGCAATGGGCGGCCGAGCCCGGGGGCGGAACTGCTCGCGTCCCGCGCGGGGCGGGATCAGTAGGCTGCCCCCATGCAGGCGACCTCGTACACGTACGACCCCGAGACCCGCAGCGGACAGGTGCTGCTCGACGACGGCACCCCGGTGCCCTTCGACGGCCCGGCGTTCGACGCCGGCGGGCTGCGGCTGCTGCGGCCTGGACAGCGCGTGCGGATCGAGACCGAGGGCGAGGGCGCGGAGCTCAGGATCACCCTGATCACGCTGCAGACGTTCTGACGCGGACGTTCTGGACGTGCCGCGGGCCGGGCTCCCGGTGGGAGCCCGGCCCGGCGCGTGAGGTGCCCCTCGGCCCTGCTTCTAGCGGGCGGTGGCCTTCTTGGCGGTGATCTTGCGAGCCGTCGACTTCTTCGCGGGGGCCTTCTTGGCCGTGGCCTTCTTCGCCGGAGCCTTCTTGGCGGCGGTCTTCTTGGCCGCGGTCGTCTTCGCCGTCGTCTTCTTGGCGGCGGCCGTCTTCGCCGTCGTCTTCTTCGCCGCGGTCTTCTTCACGGCGGCCGTGGTCTTCTTCGCGACCGTCTTCTTCGCCACGGCCTTCCTGACCGCCGCCTTCTTGGCGGTGGTGGCCTTCTTGGCCGCGGCCTTCTTCACCGTCGCGGAAGCGCCGCCGGAGAGGCTGCCCTTCGGGGCCTTCTTGACCGCGACGTCGTTCTTCGGGAGCTTCTTCGAGCCGCTCACCAGGTCCTTGAAGCCCTGGCCGGCACGGAAGCGCGGCACAGAGGTCTTCTTGACCCGAACACGCTCACCCGTCTGAGGGTTGCGGGCGTAACGGGCGGGGCGGTCGACCTTCTCGAAGGAACCGAAGCCCGTGACCGAGACCCGGTCTCCGCTGACAACCGCACGGACGATGGCGTCCAGTACCGCGTCGACCGCGTCGGCGGCCTGCTGACGCCCGCCGACCTTGTCGGCAATCGCTTCTACGAGCTGCGCCTTGTTCACGTCTTCCCCTTCGGAGACATTGCCCGAACGAATGCGTTCAAGCTTTTTCGCACGTTAGGCAGATATATACCGCAAATCAAACACGAAACGGGCTAATCACCCTTGTGCCGCAACGAACTCGGGCCGCAGCTCAGTTCGTCAGTGATCCCCTTCGAGGAATCGGCCCTCGTCGAGGTCGGTGGTGAACCGCTCCAGCCGCCTTGTCGCGTCGGCGAGATCGTGCTTGGCCGCGGCCGTAATGACCAGCAGCTTCCGGGCCAGCGCCATCCGTACGCCCTCCGGGACTTGCAGTGCGCGCACTCTTGTGTGCGCTTCCTTGAGTTGGGCCGCGACCGCCGCGTAGAGCTCGAGTTGGCTGTCACGTTCCATGCACAGATTGTGCCATCTGGGGCGAGTTGTCGCCTGCGCAGGGGGCAACTGCCGCCCACCGGAGGCCTTCTGGCCCCCTTGGCCGGAAGTCGCCCACGTAGCCGCCTACCCAGGCAACCCGCCTTGTAACTAAGGGAGTTGACTGTCCTCGTGAGGGTGCGCGGGAGCCTTCCGGGAGCGGAAACAGCTGTACCCCCAACCGTCCACGATTGGGGGTACAGAGTGATGCGGCATGGCTGAAATCAACCGTGCCCGGCCGGAGCCGGGCCGGGTGTCAGACCTGGAGCGTCTTCGGCTTGTGCGAGGGCCGCTTGGCCTCGTACGCCGCGATGTCGCCCTCGTTCTGGAGGGTGATGGAGATGTCGTCCAGCCCGTTCAGCAGCCGCCAGCGGGCGTTCTCGTCGAGCTCGAAGGCGGCGGTGATGCCCTCGGCGCGCACCTCACGGGCCTCGAGGTCGACCGTGATCTCGGCCTGCGGGTCCTTCTCCGACAGCTCCTGCAGCGCGTCCACGATCTTCTGGTCCAGAACCACCGTGAGCAGGCCGTTCTTGAGCGAGTTGCCGCGGAAGATGTCGGCGAACCGGGACGAGATGACGGTCTTGAAGCCGTAGTTCTGGAGCGCCCAGACGGCGTGCTCGCGGGAGGAACCCGTACCGAAGTCGGGACCCGCCACCAGAACCGTGGCGCCCTGGCGCTCGGGCTGGTTGAGGATGAAGGACGCGTCCTTGCGCCAGGCCTCGAAGAGACCGTCCTCGAAGCCGTCCCTGGTCACCTTCTTGAGCCAGTGGGCGGGGATGATCTGGTCGGTGTCGACGTTGCTGCGGCGCAGCGGGACGGCCCGGCCGGTGTGCGTGGTGAATGCTTCCATGGCTCTCAGACTCCAGCGGGCACGGGGGCGTCGGACAGGTCGGCCGGGGAGGCCAGGTGGCCGAGAACCGCCGAGGCCGCGGCGACCTGCGGCGAGACCAGATGCGTACGGCCGCCCTTGCCCTGCCTGCCCTCGAAGTTGCGGTTGGAGGTGGACGCGGAGCGCTCACCGGGGGCCAGCTGGTCGGGGTTCATGCCCAGACACATCGAGCAGCCCGCGTGCCGCCATTCGGCGCCGGCCTCCTTGAAGACCACGTCCAGGCCCTCGGAGACGGCCTGCAGACCGACCCGCGCGGAGCCGGGGACGACCAGCATCCGTACGCCGTCGGCGACTTTGCGGCCCTCGACGATCTCGGCGGCCGCACGCAGGTCCTCGATACGGCCATTGGTGCACGAACCTACGAAGACGGTGTCGACCTTGATGTCGCGCAGCGGCTGTCCGGCGGTCAACCCCATGTATTCCAGGGCCTTTTCGGCGGCGTGGCGCTCCGAAGCGTCTTCGTACGAAGCCGGGTCGGGGACGTTCGCCGAAAGCGGCGCTCCCTGGCCGGGGTTGGTGCCCCAGGTGACGAACGGCGACAGGGAGGCGGCGTCGATGACGACCTCCGCGTCGAATTCGGCGTCGTCGTCGGACTTCAGGGTCTTCCAGTACGCGACCGCGGCGTCCCACTCCTCGCCCTCGGGGGCGTGGGCGCGGCCCTTGAGGTACGCGAAGGCGGTCTCGTCGGGGGCGATCATGCCAGCGCGGGCGCCGGCCTCGATCGACATGTTGCAGATGGTCATCCGGGCTTCCATCGAGAGCTTCTCGATGGCGGAGCCGCGGTATTCCAGGATGTAGCCCTGGCCGCCGCCCGTACCGATCTTGGCGATGATCGCCAGGATCAGGTCCTTGGCGCTGACTCCGTCGGGCAGTTCGCCGTCGACCGTGATGGCCATGGTCTTCGGGCGGGCCAGCGGGAGCGTCTGGGTGGCCAGCACATGCTCCACCTGGGAGGTGCCGATGCCGAACGCCAGGGCGCCGAAGGCGCCGTGCGTGGAGGTGTGCGAGTCGCCGCAGACCACGGTGGTGCCCGGCTGGGTCAGACCCAGCTGCGGCCCCACCACGTGCACCACGCCCTGCTCGACGTCGCCCAGCGAGTGCAGCCGCACGCCGAATTCGGCGGCGTTCTTGCGCAGCGTCTCCAGCTGGACCCGGGAGACCGGGTCCGCGATGGGCTTGTCGATGTCGAGGGTCGGGGTGTTGTGATCCTCGGTCGCGATGGTGAGGTCGAGGCGCCGCACCGGGCGGCCCGCCTGACGCAGGCCGTCGAAGGCCTGCGGGCTGGTCACCTCGTGCAGCAGGTGCAGATCGATGAAGAGGAGGTCGGGCTCGCCCTCGGCGCGCCGGACGACATGGTCGTCCCAGACCTTCTCCGCGAGTGTCCTACCCATCGCTTTCCCTCCGGCCGGCTTGTGTGGCGCCGGCCCAACTAGAGATTTCCGGGGCGGTTGAACGTCCGTACCCCTCGTACCGGACGTCGTCCGCCGGACCCGTTGGTTCGCGGGCCGCTGTGTCTACAAGGGTGGCGCGTTCCACCGGAAATTGAACTTGCGTTTCACAGAGTGAGACGCGAGTATCGTTTCATGGACAACAGTAGCGGCGTCGGCGTTCTGGACAAGGCAGCCCTTGTCCTGAGCGCTCTGGAGTCCGGTCCGGCCACCCTCGCAGGCTTGGTCGCGGCGACCGGACTGGCACGACCCACGGCACATCGCCTCGCCGTGGCACTTGAACACCACCGCATGGTGGCGCGCGACATGCAGGGCCGTTTCATCCTCGGACCCCGGCTCGCCGAACTGGCCGCGGCCGCGGGTGAGGACCGCCTCCTCGCGACGGCGGGCCCGGTGCTCACGCACCTGAGGGACATCACGGGCGAGAGCGCGCAGCTCTACCGCCGCCAGGGCGACATGCGCATCTGCGTCGCCGCGGCCGAGCGGCTGTCCGGTCTGCGGGACACGGTCCCGGTGGGCTCCACGCTCACCATGAAGGCCGGTTCCTCCGCCCAGATCCTGATGGCCTGGGAGGAGCCGG
This sequence comes from Streptomyces sp. NBC_00328, assembly GCF_036139655.1. Classification (NCBI taxonomy): domain Bacteria; kingdom Bacillati; phylum Actinomycetota; class Actinomycetes; order Kitasatosporales; family Streptomycetaceae; genus Streptomyces; species Streptomyces sp. NBC_00328. Next base: position 6,812,605 of record NZ_CP108013.1, on the reverse strand, counting down.
AGCGGCTGCACCGCGGTCTGCAGGGCGCCCGCTTCACCGCCACCGCTCTGTCGGGGGTACGGCGCCGGGGCTGGGCCCAGTCGATCGGTGAGCGCGAGCCGGGCGTGGCGTCCGTCTCCGCGCCGGTCCGCGGACCCTCGAACCGTGTCGTGGCCGCCGTCTCGGTCTCCGGGCCGATCGAGCGCCTGACCCGCCACCCGGGCCGCATGCACGCCCAGGCCGTCATCGACGCCGCCGGGCGGCTCTCCGAGGCCCTGCGCCGCACCGGCTGACCTTCGCTCCGCTCCCGCGCGACGGGAGGGCCGGCCTCAACGCCGCGGCAGGCCCTTCCCGAAGCGCACCGTCCCGTACACGGGGTGTACCGGCTCACCGAGCCCGTGCACCCCGTGCCCCGTTTCCGGGGTGATCCAACTCATGGCACCGTGGTCCGAGTTGATCTCCGAACGCCGAAAGGGCCCCCACCGAAGTGGAGACCCTTGCGGACCGTGTACCCCCGACCGGATTCGAACCGGCGCTACTGCCGTGAGAGGGCAGCGTGCTAGGCCGCTACACAACGGGGGCCTGAATCCTGCGTTTCCGCAGATTCGGAGCTGGGCTACCAGGACTCGAACCTAGAATGACGGTACCAGAAACCGTAGTGTTGCCAATTACACCATAGCCCATGGTGGTTTAGACCAATTTGGTCAGTACCCCCGACCGGATTCGAACCGGCGCTACTGCCGTGAGAGGGCAGCGTGCTAGGCCGCTACACAACGGGGGCCCTAGCGATCCTGCATGAGGGGCAGCGGGTGCGACCCGAACTGCCTCCCTGAGAAGGATCTGTACCCCCGACCGGATTCGAACCGGCGCTACTGCCGTGAGAGGGCAGCGTGCTAGGCCGCTACACAACGGGGGCGGGTGCGGATCTGGATTTCCGCGTGTGCAGATGAGCTCTGCGAGCTGGCCTACCAGGACTCGAACCTAGAATGACGGTACCAGAAACCGTAGTGTTGCCAATTACACCATAGGCCACTGAAACGCGACCCCTGTGGGGGATCTTGTTTTAGCTGGCACCTCCGGGCTCCGGCCTTTCGGCCCGCTCCCGGCGGCGCAGAAGGAACATTACCCGAAGGTGGACCACGCTCCAAAACGGGTATCCGTGTCGAGGATCGCGGGCAACTCTGCGAGCGATCCGATGCGGTGCGGACCCGTCCGTCCGGCGGCGCCGGCGGCGTGGGCGCCGCCCCGGTCGATCCAGACCGAGAGCAGACCGGCGTCGGCGGCGCCGCGTCCGTCGATCTCCGGATGGTCCCCTACGTAGGCGACGCGGTGCGGTGGCAGCCCCAGGGCGTCACAGGCCGCGTGGAAGGCGGCCGCCGCGGGTTTGGAGACGCCGAGTTCGGCGGCGCACAGGATGGCCTCGAAGCGGTCGTGCACACCGAGGACGCGCAGCTTGCGGTCCTGCACGAGGAGGCTGGAGTTGGACAGCACGGCGTGCCGGTGGCTGGCCACGAGCGCGTCCAGGACGGGCAGGACGTCCGGGAAGAGCGCCCAGGCGCCCTCGTAGTGCGTGACGTACCGGTCGAACCACGCGTCGGCCTCGGTGTCGCTCAGCGACTCCCCCAGGAACACCCGGACACGGTCCCGCCGCTGACCCTGCCAGTCCGTCTCGCCGGCCGCGTACCTCGCCCACTGGGCGTCGGTGATCTCCCGCCAGCGCCCGAGGGCCTGCTCGACGGTCGTCCCGCCGTCGAGCAGGCCCTCGGCGGCGAGATGGTCCCGCATGCCCGCCCGGTCGGCGGCCGTGTAGTCGAAGAGCGTGTCGTCGATGTCCCAGACCACGGCGTCGATGCTCATGCGCCGACGGTATCCCCGGGGGCGGGCGGCTGTCCCTCGGACGGTGGCGGTCGCGCCGGTCAGGGGCACAGCGGACGTACAACTGCGCTGCGACAAGAGGGAATTGACGGGAGCGGTGAACCGAGGGTGACCGGCCGGGCACATGCGGCAGGGCCGGCGCACACGCGACAGGGGCGGTGCCCGAACCGGACACCGCCCCTGTCGCGTACGTCTGCGGGCTAGGCCGCGAGCCGCTCCAGCGCGGCGTCGACGCGCGCCAGCGTCCTCTCCTTGCCCAGGATCTCCAGGGACTCGAAGAGCGGCAGGCCGACCGTGCGGCCGGTGACGGCGACGCGGACCGGGGCCTGGGCCTTGCCGAGCTTGAGGCCGTGCTCCTCACCCGCGGCCAGGACGGCCTCCTTCAGGGACTCCGGGGAGGTCCAGTCGGCCGCCTCCAGCTTCTCGCGGGCCGTGCGGAGCAGGGCGTCGCTGCCCTCCTTCATCGCCTTCGTCCAGGACGCCTCGTCGACGGCCGGCTCCGGCAGGAACAGGAAGTCGACGTTGTCCGTGATCTCGGAGAGGACCTTCATCCGCGACTGGGCGTGCGGGGCGATCGCCTGCCACTGCGCCTCGTCGAAGTCCTCCGGCGCCCAGGGCGCGAAGGGAGCGCGCAGCCAGGGGGCGCAGCGCTCGGTGAAGTCCTTCACATCGAGCATGCGGATGTGGTCGGCGTTGATCGCCTCGCACTTCTTCAGGTCGAAGCGGGCCGGGTTCGGGTTCACGTCCGTGACGTCGAACGCGGCGACCATCTCGTCGATCGAGAAGATGTCGCGGTCCGCCGCGAGCGACCAGCCGAGCAGGGAGAGGTAGTTCAGCAGGCCCTCGGGGAGGAAGCCGCGCTCCCGGTAGAGGTTGAGCGAGGACTCCGGGTCGCGCTTGGAGAGCTTCTTGTTGCCCTCGCCCATCACGTACGGGAGGTGGCCGAAGGCCGGGGTCTCCTTGGCGACGCCCAGCTCGGTCAGCGCCTTGTAGAGGGCGATCTGCCGGGGGGTGGAGGAGAGCAGGTCCTCGCCGCGCAGGACGTGGGTGATCTCCATCAGGGCGTCGTCGACGGGGTTGACGAGCGTGTACAGCGGGGCGCCGTTGGCCCGGACGATGCCGTAGTCCGGGACGTTCTCCGGGAGGTACGTGATCTCGCCGCGGACCAGGTCGTCGAAGGTGATCGCCTCGTCGGGCATCCTGAAGCGGACGATGGGCTTGCGGCCCTCGGCCTCGTAGGCGGCCTTCTGCTCGGCGGACAGGTCGCGGCAGTGGCCGTCGTAGCCGGAGGGCTTGCCGGCGGCGCGGGCGGCGTCGCGGCGGTTGTCCAGCTCCTCGGTCGAGCAGTAGCAGCGGTACGCGTGGCCCGCGTCCAGGAGCTTGGCGGCGACATCCGCGTAGATGTCCATGCGCTGCGACTGGCGGTACGGCGCGTGCGGGCCGCCGATCTCGGGGCCCTCGTCCCAGTCGAAGCCCAGCCAGCGCATCGAGTCGAGGAGCTGGTCGTACGACTCCTCGGAGTCGCGGGCCGCGTCGGTGTCCTCGATGCGGAAGACCAGGGTGCCTTCGTTGTGCCGGGCGAACGCCCAGTTGAACAGGGCGGTGCGGACCAGCCCGACATGGGGATTGCCGGTCGGGGAGGGACAGAAACGTACACGGACGTTAGCCACGCTTGATCACCTTGTTGGTGAGAGTGCCGATGCCTTCGATGGTGACGGCGACCTCGTCGCCGACGTTCAGGGGGCCGACCCCAGCCGGGGTGCCGGTGAGGATCACGTCGCCGGGGAGCAGCGTCATGGCCTCGGTGATGTTGACGATGAGGTCCTCGATGGAGTGGATCATCTCGCTGGTGCGGCCGAGCTGCCGCTGCTGCCCGTTGACCGTGCACTGGATGGTCAGGTCGGCGGGGTCGAGGTCCGTCTCCACCCAGGGGCCGAGCGGGCAGGAGCTGTCGAAGCCCTTGGCGCGGGCCCACTGCTTCTCGCGCCTCTGCACATCGCGGGCGGTGACGTCGTTGGCGCAGGTGTAACCGAGGATGACGTCCTTGACCCGCTCGCGCGGGACCTCGCGGCACATGCGGCCGATGACGACGGCGAGCTCGGCCTCGTGGTGCAGCTCGCTGGAGAAGGAGGGGTACTGGATCGGGTCGCCGGGACCGGTCACCGAGGTCGACGGCTTGAAGAAGGCGAACGGGGCGTCGGGCACCTCGTTGCCGAGCTCCCTGGCGTGCTCCGCGTAGTTGCGGCCGAAGGCCACGACCTTGTTCGGGAGCACCGGCGGCAGCAGCCGGACCTTGTTCAGCGGGACCTTCGTACCGGAGAGCTCGAAGTCCGCGAACGGGATGCCCTTGATGATGTCGAGGACGAGCTCGTCCGGCTTGTCGCCCTCGACCGCGCCGAAAGCGACGTTGCCGTCGATGGAGAATCTGGCGATGCGCACGGGATCCTTGCGCCCCTCACTGAGCTGGCTGGAGTCTGACGCTCCAGGCTAACGCGGCAAGGGCTGCGGGCTTGGCGTATATCCGCCGGGGCGGTGAGCCGCGGGGCGTGCTCCGGGGTGACGGGCGGCGGCGCACCGGTCCGGGCCGGCGGTGAGGGTGCCCTCGTGGAGGGGTGTCCGGGACCGGCCGGGCCGCGCGCCGCGCGGCCCTTCGCCGGTCACCGCGTTCACTCCGCGGCGGCGACCGTGACCGGGGCGTCCATCAGGACGGTGCGGCGGGGGTTGGCCGTCTGGAGGGGGAGCTCGACCGAGTGCTCCGGCCGCTCCGGCGTGCGCAGGGCATCGGCGTCCTCGAGGTGCGCCAGCGTCGTGCGCCGCGGATTGGCAATGTTGCGGAACATCATCGTCGTCTTCACCGTTTTGCTCGACCTTGTCGTCCTGGGCGCCGGTCGGGGTCAAAGAGCCCCACATAGACGCGGGTTGTCGGATTCGCCATCCCTGTAAAGCGTCAGGCTAAACATTCAATTCCCTGGCGATGCCGTGAAGAGGCCATGATCGCTGTGTGAGTTTGCTCACTCACCAAGGGGCAAACCGGTCAATCGAGGCCCCCAATACGGGCCGACCAAACGGACATTACTCCACTGAACCAGTCATTCCGCTCCTGATCATCGCGACTGGGACACGGTCGTGACGCCCATGGCTCGTAGGCCTATGCCCGGTATGTACGAGAACCCCTTACACGCCTCGTGACCTGTCACTCACATGCTGTCACGGAGGTCACAGCCTGGTACATGGCCCTTGTTGGAGATCCTGCACTGTGCTGGAATTCCTCGGACCGCCGCGGATTCACGAATCCGGCGCGCAGGGGCGCTACTCAGCGCCGAGTGGCGGCGGGAAGGGGGAACCTGCGCCGGTCATTCAGACCACAGACACAGGGCGCATCTGCGTCCGTGTACAACGCCGACACCGCCCCGCCGTTCCAGCGGAGGGGCGCCTGGTCCAGAGGTTGCGACGCTAGTGCAGGGACGTTTCAAGAGGGATGGCAGCGCTTCGGCGGAGCCGGAGCCGCGCGGCGGGACCGACCGCGGTTCCTCGCCCCAGCACGCCCAGAACCCGGGACCGGCAGAGGTCGGCGGCAGCGGTGAACACTCCGCTCGCGCCGGCGCGAAGCCCAAGGCTCCCGCCACCACGACCGACGCCACGTCGACGGGTACACCGAGCTACGGCTCGCGTGTAGCCCTGCGGAACTGGCGCATCTCGACGCGACTTGTCTCGCTGCTCGCGCTCCCCGTGGTCGCCGCGACCTCGCTGGGTGCGCTCCGCATCAACGAGTCGATGGACAACATCCAGCAGCTCGACAACATGCGGCTGCTGACCGAGATGACCAAGCAGGCCACCGAGCTCGCCGCCGCGCTCCAGCAGGAGCGCGACGAGACGGCCGGTCCGCTGGCACACGGCGCACTGGCCAACGACTACGAGGTCAAGTCGGCGCGCGACAAGACCGACGTGGCGAAGAAGCACTTCCTCGAAGGCACGCAGCAGGTCGACGACGCGACGGCCAAGGGCCAGCTCGCCGGCGTGCACGACAGCCTCGTCGGTGTCGTGAGCGAGCTGTACAAGCTCAACCAGATCCGCAGCGACGCCTACAACGACCCGCAGAACGCGACCCAGACGGTGGACGCGTACCACCGCCTGGTCACCGAGCTCCTCGCGCTCTCGCAGGACATGGCCGAGGCGACCAGCAACCCGGAGATGATCCAGCGCACCCGCGCGCTGGCCGCGTTCTCCTCCGCCAAGGAGTACGCCTCCGTCCAGCGGGCCATCATCGCCGCCGCGCTTCCCACGCAGCCGAAGGTCTTCGGAACCCTCTCCAAGAACGACCAGCAGTACGCGCTGTCCGCGCAGGAGAGCCAGGAGTCCGAGAACAGCAGCTTCAAGAACATCTACGGCAAGGGCAGCACGGACCTGCTCCAGCCGATCGAGGGTGACAACCCGACGATCAAGTCGGCCGACCAGTACGCCAAGCGCGTGCTGAGCAACCCCGAGGGCCTCAAGACGCAGAACAAGCGGTCCTACAAGGACTGGCTCGACGACGACTCGTCCAAGATCGACCAGATGTCGAAGATCGAGACCACGCTGCTCAGCGAGATGGAGCAGAAGGCCCGTGAGCTGCGCAACGAGTCCCAGAGTGAAGCGATCATCTCCGGTGTACTGATCCTGCTCGTCCTCGGTGTCTCGCTCGTCGGCGCCTTCGTCGTGGCCCGGTCCATGATCCGCTCCCTGCGCCGCCTCCAGGACACCGCCACCCGGGTCGCCTCGGACCGCCTGCCCGAGCTCGTCAAGCAGCTCTCGGAGTCGGACCCGCAGGACGTCGACACCTCCGTGGAGTCGGTCGGTGTGCACTCCCGGGACGAGATCGGCCAGGTGGCCGCGGCCTTCGACGACGTGCACCGCGAGGCTGTCCGCCTCGCCGCCGAGCAGGCCCTTCTGCGAGGCAACGTCAACGCGATGTTCACCAACCTCTCGCGCCGTTCCCAGGGTCTTATCCAGCGCCAGCTCTCGCTCATCTCCGAGCTGGAGTCCCGCGAGGCCGACCCCGACCAGCTCTCCTCGCTGTTCAAGCTCGACCACCTCGCGACCCGCATGCGCCGTAACGGTGAAAACCTTCTCGTTCTCGCCGGTGAAGAGCCCGGTCGCCGCTGGACCCGTCCGGTCCCGCTGGTCGACGTGCTCCGCGCCGCCGCCTCCGAGGTGGAGCAGTACGAGCGCATCGAACTCTCCTCGGTGCCGGGCACCGAGGTCGCCGGCCGGGTCGTCAACGACCTCGTCCACCTGCTCGCCGAGCTCCTGGAGAACGCCACGTCGTTCTCCTCCCCGCAGACCAAGGTCAAGGTCACCGGTCACGCCCTGCCCGACGGCCGCGTGCTGATCGAGATCCACGACACCGGTATCGGTCTGTCCCCCGAGGACCTGGCCGCGATCAACGAGCGGCTCGCCGCTCCGCCCACGGTGGACGTCTCCGTCTCCCGACGCATGGGTCTGTTCGTGGTCGGTCGTCTGTCGCAGCGTCACGGCATCCGTATCCAGCTTCGTCCGTCCGACTCCGGCGGTACGACCGCGCTGGTCATGCTGCCGGTGGACGTCGCCCAGGGCGGCAAGAAGCCCATGCCGAACAAGCCGGGCCAGAGTGCCGTCGGCGGCGGCCCCGCCGCCGCGCAGGCCTCGGCCGGCGCGTCCGCGGCCCGTCGCTCGGGCGGTCCCTCACTCGCTGCCGGATCCCCCTCCGCCCCCGGCGGTCCCCTCGGGGCCCCGCCGCAGCGCGGACAGGTCGGCGCGGGCCAGGGTCCGCGGGCCGCGCTGCCCGGCAGCAACCAGGGCGGTCGCCCGGGTGGCTCCGGCGGTGCGCGTGGCCAGCAGGGCCAGGCCGGCGGCCAGCAGGGCAGGCAGGCTCCCGCCGGTGCGAACGCCTTCGGGCAGAGCCCGCAGCAGGGCTTCCCCGCCCAGAACGGCTCGCAGCAGCAGGGCTTCGGCAACGGAACCGGCACGGGCCAGAACGCCTTCGGCGACAGCAACGCGGCTCCGGCCGCGCCCGCGAAGGCACCGTCCAACGGCAAGAGCGGCCGTCGCCGGCCGCAGCTTCCGGGACGCGGTGGCGCCGCGCGCGCCGAGCTGCCCGGTGGCAACGCCGGCTCCCGCACGCCGAGCTGGAGCGACGACAACGCGCAGCCGCCGGTTCCGCGTACGTCCCCCGACACCCCGCGTGGTCACGAGGACCCCGACGCCACGTCCCGCATGCCGCGGGTCGATGACCGGGGCCCCGCCTCCACCGCGGAGTTCGCCCGTCCCGACTTCGACGCCCCGCGCCCCGGCGCGAGCGCGCCGCAGAACAACGGCCAGAACAACGGCCAGTACGGTTACGCCTCCGGCAACCAGTCCCCCACCGGCCAGAACCCGGCCGCCACGGGACAGTTCGCCGCCCAGGGCTACGGCGCCTCCCAGTCGCCGTCGTCCACCGGCCAGTTCGCCCAGCCGGGCTACGCGCCTTCCCAGGACCCCGCGTCCACCGGGCAGTTCGCGGCAACCGGCTACGGCAACGGGCAGGGTTCGTCCACCGGACAGTACGAGCGACCGGCAACCCCACAGCCGCCCGCCCGTCCGCAGGCCCCCGAGGCGCTTCCCCCGGCCTCGAACCCCGGTGACGGCCGTACCCCGCTGTACGACACGCTGGAGACCAACTGGTTCCACGGTCAGGCCAACGGCTCGGACGGCGCGCCGGTCAACGGCACCGCCCACCAGAACAACGGTTCCCAGGGATACCCGCCGGCCGCCCCACAGCAGCCGCAGACTCCCCCGGCTCCGCAGCGGCCGGCCGCCGCACCGACCGCTGCTCCGACCGCCGCTCCGGCCGCGACCACGACGTGGCGCAGCTCTCCGAACGACGACCTCGTCAAGCAGGCGGAGCGTTCCCGTAAGCCGTCGGCAGGCGGGGTCACCACCTCAGGCCTGCCGCGCCGAGTCCCGCGAGCCAACCTCGTCGCGGGCACGGCACAGCAGCAACAGCACCAAAGCGGTCCGCAGGTCTCGCGTGCGCCTGATGACGTACGCGGCCGGCTGACCAATCTCCGTAGGGGCATTCAGCAAGGTCGACAGGCCGCTCCCAACGGCCAGACCGGCAGCTTCCCCAGCCCCACTCACCAGCAGGAGCGTTAGTTGAGCCCGATGAGCCAGGCGGCACAGAACCTCAACTGGTTGATCACCAACTTTGTGGACAACACCCCCGGGGTGTCCCACACCGTCGTCGTGTCCGCCGACGGACTCCTTCTGGCGATGTCCGAAGGCTTCCCCCGCGACCGCGCGGACCAACTGGCGGCCGTCGCCTCCGGACTCACTTCGCTGACTGCCGGGGCTTCCCGGATCTTCGAAGGCGGTGCGGTGGCCCAGACGGTCGTGGAGATGGAGCGCGGTTTCCTCTTCCTGATGTCGGTTTCGGACGGATCGTCTCTCGCGGTCCTCTCCCACCCGGAATGCGACATCGGCCTCGTCGGCTACGAGATGGCACTGCTCGTCGACCGTGCGGGCGCCGTCCTCACGCCGGACCTGCGTGCCGAACTACAAGGCAGTCTGCTTCACTGACCGCCGCCGGATCCAGACACCGCACGAAATCACCGTCCGGCCGCCACAATCCCCCCACCGGCCCCAACAGACGGCACGACTGACCGACTTGCTGTCCCGCCCGGAGGATTCATGACCCCGCCCCCCGCCTCTCATGATCCGTACGCCGAGTCGTACGGGGATGAAGGCGACCAGCCGCTGGTACGTCCGTACGCGATGACCGGCGGCCGGACCCGGCCGCGGTACCAACTGGCCATAGAAGCTCTGATCAGCACCACGGCCGATCCGGCCCAGCTGATGGGACTGCTGCCCGAACACCAGCGCATCTGCCATCTGTGCCGGGAAGTGAAGTCGGTGGCCGAGGTGTCGGCCCTCCTGTCCATGCCGCTCGGCGTGGCCAGGATCCTTGTCGCGGACCTCGCCGAGGCCGGACTTGTCGCCATTCACCAGCCTGGCGGCGATGAGAACAACGGCGGCGCGCCGGACGTGACACTGCTCGAAAGGGTGCTCAGTGGACTTCGCAAGCTCTGACGGAGGCCGGGCGACCACCTCCGCGAAGATCGTCGTAGCGGGTGGCTTCGGTGTCGGCAAGACCACGTTCGTGGGTGCCGTCTCCGAGATCAACCCTCTGCGTACCGAGGCCGTCATGACCTCCGCCTCGGCGGGCATCGACGACCTCACCCACACCGGGGACAAGACCACCACCACGGTGGCCATGGACTTCGGCCGTATCACCCTCGACCAGGACCTGATCCTGTACCTCTTCGGTACGCCGGGCCAGGACCGCTTCTGGTTCATGTGGGACGACCTGGTCCGCGGCGCCATCGGCGCCGTGGTCCTGGTGGACACCCGGCGTCTCGCCGACTGCTTCCCCGCGGTCGACTACTTCGAGAACAGCGGCCTGCCGTTCGTCATCGCCCTCAACGGCTTCGACGGTCACCAGCCGTACAACCCGGAGGAAGTGCGCGAGGCTCTTCAGATCGGCCCGGACGCTCCGATCATCACGACGGACGCGCGACACCGTGCAGATGCGAAGAGCGCTCTGATCACCCTGGTCGAGCACGCTCTCATGGCACGGCTGCGGTAGCAGCCAAGTAGACGACTCTGTATGGAAGTTGTCGTAGACGCGTTGGAGCCGGCTGTGTCATTTGACACGGCCGGCCTCAGTGTTCATAACGTTTCGACAGAGAATTTCGCCGGCCCCGACACGCATAGCGGTCGCCCGGTACCCCTGCGTTCATGAAGGCCCCGTCTTTTGACGGGGCTCGCTCTTTATGACCGTTTTGTCTGTGGTCAGCGCCACTCGGAATCATCCGTTCCGAGTGTTTGGAATGGCGCTGCTTGACGTGCTGGAATGCGCTGAACTGCCCAGTAGTCAAGGGCGCTGGTAGATACGGCGGCACACAGTAGGTGCCGACGCCGAGAGGTTGTTGGTCGAGTGAGGCGAAGCATGAACGGTCCCGAGCCGTCGGCACGGGGCAACTTCACCCCGCCGGCGCGCGGAGCGGCGCCCGCACAAGTCGCCGGCCCGGAGCCCACGCCGGCGCCCGCGCCGAGCGGAAGCCGATTCTCCCCGCGTAACTGGCGTGTGCCGACCAGGCTGAACGCGATCCTGCTCATACCCGTGGTGGTCGGCCTCGTCATGGGCGGCTTCCAGGTGAAGGGCTCGATCGACACCTGGCAGGAAGCGCAGGACGCCGAGAAGACGGCGCGCCTCGTGCAGGCGGCACTGAACTACGGCGACAAGCTGTTCGTCGAGCGTGACCTCAGCGCCTACCCGCTGCTGTCCGGCAAGGGTGCCAAGGACGCCACCGTCGTCAAGGTCCGCCGCGACACCGACCTGGCCGCCGACGCCTTCGACGAGGCCGCCCAGGACATGCCCAAGACTCCGGGCCTGGAGCGCCGCCTCACGGTCTTCCACAATGTCGAGCCCGGTCTCACGAAGCTGCGGGAAGCCGCGTACACCACCGCGCTTCCCGGTGTGAAGACCGAAGAGGGCTACCTCCAGATCCAGCACCCGCTGATGGAGTTCGCCAACGAGCTCGGTCTGGGCACCGGCAACATCACCAGCTACGGCCGTACGGTCTACGCGATCTCGCTGTCCAAGGCCGCGCTCTCGCTGGAGCGGTCCATCGGCATGCACATGCTGATCAAGCCGGGTCCCGGCGTCAGCAGCCTCGCCAGCCAGCGCGTCGCCCTGTCCTCGTACGCCTACCTCGAAGGCATCGCCATCGAGGAGTACAAGGGTGGTGGCACCGAGGAAGACTCGGCCAAGCTCGAATCGGCTTCGGCGAAGGTCAAGTCGGAACTGACCGCGAAGGCCCGCGAGGCCGCGGGCGCCGACCCGAACTACGTGCCGCCGCCCTCGGGCGACACCGAGATGGTCAAGGAACTCTCCGGGCTCGAGTCCCCGCTGGAGGCCGAACGCGCGGGGCTCGCCGCCAAGGGCGTCACCGCCCAGAACTGGATGGCGGTCAACACCGCCAAGTACAACGCGTACCGCCAGATCGAGTCGGACCTCGCCGACAAGGCCGTGGCCGAGGCCGGTGACATCTCCGACAGCGCCCGGACCGACGCCTTCATCACCGGCGCCGCCGTCGTGATCGCCCTGCTCGCCGCGTTCATCCTGGCCGGCATGGTGGCCCGCCAGATGAGCCGCGCGATGCGCCAGCTCCGCAGCGCCGCCTTCAATGTCGCCGAGCAGCGTCTGCCGATGCTGGTCGACCAGCTCTCGCGCACCGACCCCGGCCGGGTCGACACCCGCGTGCAGCCGATCCCGATCACCACCACGGACGAGATCGGCGAGGTCGCCCGCGCCTTCGACCAGGTCCACCGCGAGGCCGTACGACTGGCCGCCGAGCAGGCCCTCCTGCGAGGCAACATCAACGCGATCTTCACCAACCTCTCGCGCCGCAACCAGTCGCTGATCGAGGGCCAGCTGACCCTGATCACCGACCTGGAGAACAACGAGGCCGACCCGGACCAGCTGGAGAACCTCTTCCGCCTGGACCACCTCGCGACCCGTATGCGCCGCAACGGCGAGAACCTCCTGGTCCTCGCGGGCGAGGAGCCCGGACGCCGCTGGGACCAGCCGGTCCCGCTGGTCGACGTCCTGCGCGCCGCCTCCTCCGAGGTGGAGCAGTACGAGCGCATCGAGCTCTCCGGTGTCCCGGAGGCCGAGATCCACGGCCGCGCCGTGACCGACCTCGTGCACCTGCTCGCCGAGCTCCTGGAGAACGCGACCACGTTCTCCTCCCCGCAGACCAAGGTCCGTGTCACCGCGACCCGTCTTCCCGACGGCCGCGTCATGGTCGAGATCCACGACAAGGGAATCGGCCTCACCGCCGAGGACTTCGCGGACATCAACCACAAGCTGGCCAACCCGCCGACCGTGGACGCCGCGATCTCGCAGCGCATGGGCCTCTTCGTGGTCGGCCGGCTGTCCGACCGCCACGGCATCCGCGTCCAGCTCCGCCCCTCGGGCGAGCAGGCCGGCACCACGTCCCTGGTCATGCTCCCCGACGCCATCACCCACGGTGGCGGTGGCGAGCACCAGCCGATGGCCGACGAGTTCACCGTGTCGCAGATCATCCCCGAGCAGCAGCAACAGCAGCAGTCGTTCCCGGGCGAGAACTTCGGTGTCCCGCAGCAGCCTGTGCTGACCGCCGCGGACCTCGGCTTCGACGACAGCCGCTACGAGGTCCCGGACGACGCCCGTGATCTGGACCCCGTGGGCCGCTCCCTGATGCGCGAGGAGCGCCGTGCGGCGCTGGAGGCCCAGGCGCAGGGTCCGGAGGCCATCGAGGCCCCCCAGGCCTACGCCGACGGCTTCGACGCGCAGCCCGCCTCCGCGTACGACAACGGGCAGGCGTCCTTCGACGGCACCCAGGCGTACGACGGCACCCAGGGTGTCCAGGGTGTCCACGAGGAGCAGCAGACCACGTACGACCAGCAGACGTCGTACGAGGAGCCGCAGCAGGCCCCGTACGACGAGGCGTACTTCCCGTCCAACGGCGGCTACCCTGAGCCCTCCTACACGGAGCCGGTCCAGCAGGACCACGCCGGAATGGGCGGCTCCGCCCCGGAGACGGTGCCGGGCTTCGGTGAGCCGTCCTACCAGGACGACTGGCCGCAGCAGGACACGCGCCAGGACGCATACCAGGGCGGGTACCGGCCCGACTACGCTCCGCAAGCGGAATCCCCGCAGGTCGCTGACGCGGGCGAGCAGAACAGCGTAGGCTTTGGTCGTCCGGGTCCGGCCTCTTCAGCCCCCCACACGATGACCAACGCGGGACTCCCCCGTCGCGGACCCGCCCCCGCCGGCAACGCCCGGCGCCCCGCGGAACCGGCGAGGGAGCAGGCGGCGCCCATGTCCTCCGGGAACACGGGCGACGATTGGCGGTCGTCGAACGACGATCGGTGGCAGCGCGCCGAGCAGCTGAAGAAGCCCAAGGCGGGCGGGGTCACCTCGTCCGGTCTGCCGCGGCGGGTGCCCAAGGCCAACCTGGTCGAGGGAACCGCGGAATCGACCCCCCAGGGAGGCCCCCAGGTCTCCCGCGCTCCTGAGGACGTCCGGGGCAGGCTGAGCAACCTGCGTCGCGGCGTGGAGCGGGGACGCAGTGCAGGTACTGACACGAACGGTCAGGGCTTCGGTTCTGACAGCACCTACAACCAGGAGCGTTAGTTGTGAGCCCGATGAGCCAGGCGGCACAGAACCTGAACTGGTTGATCACCAACTTCGTGGACAACACCCCCGGGGTGTCGCACACAGTGGTGGTCTCCGCCGACGGACTCCTTCTGGCTATGTCCGAAGGCTTTCCCCGTGACCGCGCCGACCAGCTGGCAGCCGTCGCGTCCGGTCTGACCTCTTTGACCGCGGGCGCGTCCCGTATCTTCGAGGGCGGCCACGTGAACCAGACCGTTGTGGAGATGGAGCGAGGATTCCTCTTCCTGATGTCCGTTTCGGATGGTTCTTCACTCGCAGTACTTGCACACCCTGAGGCGGACATCGGTCTCATTGGGTACGAGATGGCGCTTCTGGTGGACCGTGCGGGCACGGTTCTCACTCCGGACCTTCGTGCGGAGCTCCAGGGCAGCCTTCTCAACTAATAGACAGACGGTGCGAATTCGCGTCCCGGGGCCGTAAGGTTTCGGGACGCGGTCCCAGCGTTGGGTGCCCGGCACGGTCGGAGGAGGAGAGAGAGTGGTAACACCCCCAGGCGGTTCGTCTTCGGGCAACTGGTCGTACGGCCCCGGCCAGGGGCAGGGCGGCCAGGGCGACGGTTCACAGAACCCGTACAACTTTCCCTCCGCACCCGGCCAGCGACGGCAGTACCCGCCCCAGGGTCCGCAGGGCCCCGGGCCCTCTCCCTACGACCAGCCGTCGGCGCCGCGCATCCAGCCCGTGCAGCCGCAGCGGCGCTCCCCCGAGGCGTCACCCGCCGGGGGTGCCAGCAATCCCCTGGTGCGTCCCTACGCCATGACGGGTGGCCGCACCAGGCCCCGCTACCAGCTCGCCATCGAGGCGCTGGTGCACACGACCGCGCAGCCGCACCAGATGCAGGGCCAGTTGCCCGAGCATCAGCGCATCTGCAACCTCTGCCGGGAGATCAAGTCGGTGGCCGAGATCTCGGCCCTGCTGACCATCCCTCTCGGTGTAGCCAGGATCCTCGTCGCCGACTTGGCGGAGGCGGGCCTGGTCGCCATTCATCAGCCGGGCGGCGACGAGAGCGCCGGCGGCCAGCCAGCCGTGACATTGCTCGAAAGGGTGCTCAGTGGACTTCGCAAGCTCTAGCGGAGGGCCTTCCCGCTCCACCACGTCCGCGAAGATCGTGGTGGCGGGCGGCTTCGGCGTGGGCAAGACCACGTTCGTCGGCGCCGTCTCGGAGATCAACCCGCTGCGCACCGAGGCCGTCATGACGTCCGCCTCGGCGGGCATCGACGACCTCACGCACACCGGCGACAAGAAGACGACGACCGTCGCCATGGACTTCGGCCGTATCACCCTCGACCAGGACCTGATCCTGTACCTCTTCGGTACGCCCGGTCAGGACCGCTTCTGGTTCATGTGGGACGACCTGGTCCGCGGCGCCATCGGCGCGATCGTCCTGGTGGACACCCGGCGTCTCGCCGACTGCTTCCCCGCGGTCGACTACTTCGAGAACAGCGGCCTGCCGTTCGTCATCGCCCTCAACGGCTTCGACGGCAACCAGCCGTACCAGCCCGAGGAGGTCCGCGAGGCCCTTCAGATCGGCCCCGACGCCCCGATCATCACGACGGACGCCCGCCACCGCGCGGACGCCAAGTCGGCGCTGATCACGCTGGTCGAGCACGCCCTCATGGCGCGCCTGCGCTAGCGGCCCCCGCTCGTACGACAACGGCCCCCGCTTCTCCGGCCGGAGAAGCGGGGGCCGTTGCTCGTTCGCCGTACGCCCCGGCACGCGCGGGCGAGGACTCCCGGCCGAACTCCTGCCCCGTACAGCCCCGTTGGGCGGCGGGACGACCGGGGCCCGCCCGAACGCCCGCCGCAGAGCCCCCTGTCGGCCCTGGAGGGCGTCCTCGGACTCCCGGACACACCACAGCCCCGTCCTCCACCGGAGGACGGGGCTGTCGGCGTCAGACTCTCAGCGCCAGCTGTGCGGCGCCCGGAAACCGGGCTCCCGCTCCAGTCGGCGCCAGCCCGCCTTGCGGTGGGGGCGGTGGGAAGGAGCGGCATCAGTGGGAGCGGCGGCGGCGCGGGCCAGGAGGATCGCCGTGATGGCGGCGACCTCCTCGGGCTCGGCGTGGCCCTTCTCGACGCGGATGTCAGCGTTGCTCATAGGTTTCAGTCTCCATGAGAGAGGTTTCCGCGGGGGTACCGCGGAGAATCCGCAGGGTTACTGCGGGGGGTTGCCGTGCTTGCGGGAGGGCAGGTCCGCGTGCTTGGTGTGCAGCATCGCGAGCGACTTGACCAGGACCTCGCGGGTCTCGGCGGGGTCGATGACGTCGTCGACCAGACCGCGTTCGGCGGCGTAGTACGGGTGCATCAGCTCGGCCTTGTACTCCTTGACCATGCGGACCCGCATGGCCTCGGGATCGGCGGCGTCGGCGATCTGGCGGCGGAAGATGACGTTGGCGGCGCCCTCGGCGCCCATCACGGCGATCTCGTTCGTGGGCCAGGCGTAGGTGAGGTCGGCCCCGATGGACTGGCTGTCCATGACGATGTAGGCACCTCCGTACGCCTTGCGCAGGATGAGGGAGATCCGCGGCACCGTCGCGTTGCAGTACGCGTAGAGCAGCTTCGCGCCGTGCCGGATGATCCCGCCGTGCTCCTGGTCGACACCCGGGAGGAACCCAGGCACGTCCAGCAGCGTGATGATCGGGATATTGAAAGCGTCACACATCTGGACAAAGCGCGCAGCTTTTTCGGAGGCCTCGATGTCGAGGACACCGGCCAGGCTCTGCGGCTGGTTGGCCACGATGCCGACGACCATGCCGTCCAGGCGGGCCAGCGCGCAGATGATGTTGCGGGCCCAGCGCTCGTGGATCTCCAGGTAGTCGCCGTCGTCGACGAGCTCCTCGATGACCTTGGTCATGTCGTACGGGCGGTTGCCGTCGGCCGGGACCAGGTCCAGCAGCACCTCGCTGCGGCGGTCCGCCGGGTCGGCGGACTCCGCGCGCGGCGGGTTCTCGCGGTTGTTCTGCGGCAGCATCGACAGGAGGTAGCGGACCTCGGCGATGCAGGTCTCCTCGTCGTCGTAGGCGAAGTGGCAGACGCCGGAGGTCTCCGCGTGGACGTCGGCGCCGCCCAGGCCGTTCTGGGTGATCTCCTCGCCCGTCACCGCCTTGACCACGTCCGGGCCGGTGATGAACATCTGCGAGGTCTCGCGGACCATGAACACGAAGTCCGTCAGCGCGGGGCTGTAGGCCGCGCCGCCGGCGCACGGGCCGAGCATCACCGAGATCTGCGGGATGACCCCGGAGGCCCTGGTGTTGCGCTGGAAGATGCCGCCGTAGCCGGCCAGCGCCGAGACGCCCTCCTGGATACGGGCGCCCGCGCCGTCGTTCAGGGACACCAGCGGCGCACCCGCCGCGATGGCCATGTCCATGATCTTGTGGATCTTCGTGGCGTGGGCCTCGCCCAGCGCGCCGCCGAAGATGCGGAAGTCATGCGCGTACACGAAGACCGTACGGCCCTCGACCGTGCCCCAGCCGGTGATCACACCGTCGGTGTACGGCTTCTTGGCCTCCAGGCCGAAACCGGTCGCCCGGTGCCGGCGCAGCTGCTCGACCTCCTGGAACGAGCCCGCGTCCAGCAGCAGCCCGATGCGCTCCCTCGCGGTCAGCTTGCCCTTGGCGTGCTGCGCCTCGGTCGCCTTCTCGCTCGGGCCACGCAGCGCCTCCGCGCGGATGGCGTGCAGTTCGGCCACACGGCCACGCGCGTCCGTCGGTTCGCCTGCGGGGATCGTGGAGCTCGCGGTGTCGGCCTCGTCCAAAACGGTCATGTAGCGACCATACGAAGTCCACCAAGGAAACAGGGCCGTCGACTCTGCACAGTCTCCGGACCGTTTTCCTGGCGCCCCTGAACAGAACCACCATCACATGCAGGCGATCCGACTGCCAGGAGGGGCTTGGGTTTGTGGATGTCTCACAAACTGTTCGGCCGACTGCCATCTCACATCCATGAGTGGCACATGCCATCACCGGGGTGACGCGGACGCCCGTTCGGCGGTCCGCGCACCCTGGAGGCGCCGGCTCAGCAGCCGCCGCAGTTGTAGTAGAGGACGTCCCAGTGGTTGCCCTCGTCGGCGTAGATGTTGCCGGCACCGGACCGGTACTGCGGAGCGCCGTCGCCGCGCAGGCCTATGTAGCCGAAGGTGTTCTTGATGTAGCCGGTGACGCAGGTGTTCTTGCCGTAGTCGAGCTTGTAGCCGTTCCAGTGCGAGTAGGTGCCGCTCGCGTGGCCGGTCTCGGTGCCGCCGGTGATGTTGAGCGCGCAGCCGCTGGCCCCCTTGAGGGTCTGGGCGCCCTGCGCGGTGGCGAGGTTGAGCTGCTCGAACGACGTGCAGGTGGAGTTGTTGCGGTCGGAGCAGCCACCGGAGGAGGACCAGGTGATGCCGGACTGGCGGAACATCGAGGTCGCGGTGGCGTGGCTGATCTTGCTGACGGCGAAGGCGTCGCCGGCGGTGCCGACGACGGCGACACCGGGGGCCACGACGAGGGCGAGGGCGGTCAGCGTGGACCTGAGCTTCATCTGGGGAGACCTTTCCTGCTGAGGACCGTGGGGCGGCCGCACGGACGTCCGGCCGCGTTTCCTGTGGGGCGGCTGTGCAGGGGGTGCACGCAGATGGTGCCCGAGTTCTACGCGCGTCCGCCAGAGGTCCGGCAAGGGTGACCCACCATCACCGCGCACCCGCGACCCAACGTGACCCCGCGCACACGCTCCGGATGATGTTGAAAGTTGAACGGAATAGGTCTACGGTTGCCTTCGTTGGAGTCGTTGAACATTAAACAGCCTGACGCCGTGGCTCTCACCGGAACCGCGGCCCGTCCCCCCAAGGAGCACCTCATGGGCATCTTCGGCCGCAAGACCACCGACACCGCCGCCGCCTCCGCCACCTCGACGGCCACCGCGACGGCCGGTGCCGTGAACCCGGACCTGGCCGCGCTGACCGGCGACTACACCATCGACCCGTCCCACTCGAGCATCGGTTTCGTCGCCCGGCACGCGATGGTGACCAACGTCAAGGGCACGTTCAACGAGTTCGAGGGCACGCTGCACCTGGACGGCACCGACCCGTCGCGGTCCACGGCCTCCCTCGACATCACGATGGACAGCATCGACACCGGGTCCGCCGACCGCGACGGTCACCTCAAGAGCGCCGACTTCTTCAAGACCGACGAGTTCCCGGCGATGACCTTCCGCTCCGTCAAGGCGGAGGCCCTCGGCGGTGACGACTACCGGATCACCGGCGATCTGGAGATCCTCGGCACCACCAAGCAGATCAGCATCGATCTGGAGTTCAACGGCGCCGCCAAGGACCCGTTCGGCAACGAGCGCGTGGGCTTCGAGGGCAAGGCCGAGATCCTCCGCTCCGAGTGGGGCCTCACCTGGAACGCGGCCCTGGAGACCGGTGGCGTCCTCGTCTCCGACAAGATCAAGCTGAACTTCGACATCTCGGCGATCAAGAACGCCGGCTGAGCCCCGGGCTTCGGCCCCGCGCCGCCGAGCGCCTTCTCCGACGCCGAGCTCCCCGGACAGGGGCGCTCGGCGTCGCCGTGTGCGCGGACCGCGGCCGGCCCGAGCGCGGCCGGACGAAGTGCGTCACCCCTCGACGAACCGGGTCACCCCAACGGAGTGCGTCACCCCTCAGAAGCCGCCGCCGAAGTCGCCGCCGCCCCCGCCGAAGTCGCCTCCCCCGCCGTCACCGAAGCCGCCGCCGAAGTCACCGGGGTCGAAGTCGGCACCGGAGACATCGCCTCCGTCGTAGCCGCCGCCGAAGTCGCCGTAACCGGTGCCGTACGCGGCCCCGTATCCGGGGCTCGCCATCATGCTGCCGAGCACGGTCCCCACGAGCAGGCCCGGCAGCACGCCGCCGCCGAAGTAGCCGCCCGCCCAGGGGCCGTACGCCGGACCCGCGTCCCAGTACGGGCGGCGGCCGTACTCCGTCTCGACCTCGCGCACCGCGGGCTGTTCGCCGCCGGTGAGACGCATCCAGTCCGCCTTGCAGACCGGGACCTCGCGGGGCGCGCCCCCGTCGGGTGTCCAGGCCGCGTCGGCGACGGAGGGGCCGTGCCGGGGGTCGAAGAAGCAGGGCGCGCGGCGCTCGGGGACCGGGCGGTGCTCGCGGCGCGCCGCGAGCACGGCGAGGGAGAAGCGGCCCTCCTCCAGGGACTGGGTGACGGCGCGTACGTCCTCGGGGCGCCGGGCCTCGGCCATGAACGACTTCGCCTGTTCGTAGGCGTCCAGCGCGCGTTCGTAGTCCGCGCGCATCACGTCGTCCGCGCCTGCCTCCGCGGGGTGGAAGTCGAGGCGGTCGAGTTCCTCGCCGAAGGCGGTGATGTCCTCGTCCACGACCACGCGGAGCCTGTCGAGCGCGGCGCGCTGTTCCTCCTCCTTGCGGCGCCGGTTGCGGCGCACGACCGTGTAGGCGCCCGCGCCGCCGACGACGGCCACCGCGCCGACCGCGATCAGCGCTCCCGTCGAGACACCTCCGCCGTCCGTGGCACCGCCCCAGCTCGCGGGGGCCGAACCGTGGATGCCGGGGAGCGCGAGGTCGGTGAACCGGTTCAGCTGGGTGTTCGCGTCCGACACGCCCTGGACGCTGGTGACCAGGTTCTGTACGGCCGAGCGGGACATCACCGCGGAGTCGGCGCGGGCGTCGAAGCGGTCGCCGAGCCTGATCGCGTAGAGGCCCGTGACGCCGGTGTCGGTGCGCAGGTTCCGGAAGAGGTTCTCGGTGGGGAAGTCCGCGGGAAGCACGGCGACGAAGAGCGGCTTGTCGGCCTTCTTGATCTTGGCGGCGAGGGCGTCGGCCTCCGGCGCGGACAGCTGCCCGGAGGCGGCCGGGTCCACATAGACGGGGCCCTTCCGCAGGGCCGCCGCGACCGTGGAGACGTCCGTCGCGGCATGGGCCCCGGGCGCCGGGAACCACACCAGGGCCAGGGCCGCGAGTATCAGTGCGACCAGCAGGCCCGGAAGTCCTCGGGTGTGTGCGGCCCTCATGCCTTGAAGCTACCCGAACCAGAGCGAAACCGGACATCGGGAGAGCGGCGTCCCGCTGCCGCCGGAACGCGGGCCGGCCGGGGCTGATGTGTCCAGCCCCGGCCGGCCCTCCACGTTCTCCCTCTATCCCGCTCGGTACGCCTGGGCCAGCTTCGCCACCGCCTCTCCGTAGTGGCCGGTCAGCAGAAGGTGATCCGCGTCCGCGAAGGGGGCCGCGTTCGCCGCGGTGACCGACGAGCCGATCTTCTGCTGGACGAGCAGACGGGCCTTCGTCACGGCCGCGCGGGCCGTCCCGTCGGCGCCGTGCCGCTCCGCCGCCGAGGCCACCAGGGCCAGCGCCCGCAGTCTGGCGGCGCCACCCCCCGGTACGTTCGTCAGCGTGGTGAGACCCCATCCGTACGGGAACTGCGGATCGTAGGAGGTGTCACCGACGTTGATCGGGAGCTGGGACTCCGACTTCGGCCAGGTGACCGGGAGCTGCCCGGTGAAGGCGCGCTTTCCGTAGAGGACGTCCGCGACCCCGTCGCCCTCGGTGCCCGGCAGCCAGGAGGCCACCAGGGCGTCGACGGCTCCGAGCCGGTCGCCGATGAGCTGCGGGCGGCCCGAGACGATCAGCACCGCGCACTTCATCGCCGCGCACACCTTGTCGACGGCCGCCTTGTCGGCCGCGGTCAGCTCCAGGTCGTTGCCGTTGCCGACATCGCCGACGCCCTCCGCGTACGGGGTCTCGCCGACGACGACCACACCGACGTCGTAGCCGCCGGTCGGGGCCGAGGCGTCCTTGGAATAGGTGACGTCACCGCCGGCGTTCCGCATGCCCTGGAGGATCGTGGTGCCCTTGGTGTTGCTGCCGGACGAGCCCTGCCAGGTGAGGGTCCAGCCGCCGGTCTGGTTGCCGAGGTCGTCGGCGTTCGAACCGGCGACGTACACCTTCTGGGACTTCCTCAGCGGCAGGACTCCGCCCGCGTTCTTCAGCAGGACCTGGGACTCGGCCGCCGCCTGCCGTGCCACGGAGCGGTGCGCGGCGGAGCCGATCCTCGACGCGCCGCTGGTGTCCGCGTACGGCTTCTCGAAGAGGCCCAGCTCGAACTTCTGGGTGAGGATGCGCGACACGGCGTCGTCGATCCGCCGCTCGGTGACGCGGCCCGCCTTCACCTCGTCCGTGAGCGCCGCCCGGAAGTCCTTGTACGAGTACGGCACCATCATCATGTCCACGCCCGCGTTGACCGAGGTGCGCACGTGCGAGGCGTAGTCGCCGGGGAGCTGGTCGATGGCGTTCCAGTCGCTGATGACGAAGCCGTCGAAGCCCATCCGGCCCTTGAGCACGCCGTTGATCATGTCGGCGCGGGCGTGCATCTTCACCGGTCCCCGGCCGTCACCGACGATGTCGAGCGAGGAGTAGGACGGCATGACCGAGCCGACACCGCGGTCGACCGCCGTCTTGAAGGGCGCCAGGTGCACGGCCTCCAGCTCCTGCCGGGTGACCTTGGTGACGCCCTGGTCGACGGTGTACGAGCCCGTCGTGGACGTGCCGTACCCGGTGCCGCCGTCGCCGACGAAGTGCTTGGCGGTGGCGAGGACCTTGTCGTCGTCCTTCAGGTCGCTGCCGTCGCGGGCGCCCTGGAGTCCCTGGACGACCGTCTCCATGGACTTCACGAGCGCCGGGTCCTCGCCGAAGGACTCGTAGGAGCGGCCCCAGCGTTCGTCGCGGGTCACGCACAGACACGGGGCGAAGTCCCAGGGGATGCCGGTGGCGCGGACCTCGGCGGCGGTCACCGCGCCCGTCCGCTCCGCCAGAGCGGGGTCACGGGTGGCGCCGAGCCCGATGTTGTGCGGCATGATCGTCGCGCCGGCGAGGTTGTTGTGGCCGTGCACCGCGTCCACGCCGTAGATCAGCGGGATCTGGAACCGCGTGGCCTGCGCCCTCAGCTGGTAGCCGTCGATCATCGCCGCCCAGGCCTCGGCGGTGTTGGGGGTCGGCGTGGAGCCGCCGCCGGAGAGCAGCGACCCGAGGTCGTAGGCGGCGATGTCGCCGCCCGTGCCGATCGCGCCGCGCTCGGCCTGGGTCATCTGGCCGGTCTTCTCCTCCAGGGACATCCGGGAGACCAGGTCGGCGACCCGCTTCTTCACGGGCAGTTTCGGGTTCAGGTACGGCAGCCCGTGGGCGTCGACGACGATCTGCGGGGTCTCGGCGGGGGCCTTGGCGCCGGTCACCGTGAGCTTGAGGGGGATCGTCTCGGCCGCTTCGGCGGACTTGTCGCGCAGGGTCCGGACGGTGACGGTGCGGCTCGCGCCGGACGTCGTGCCCGCCGGGAAGGTGATCTCGCCCTTGACGGAGGCGTAGTCCTTGCCCGGCTCGGCGCCGCCGCCCGTGCTCTCGTACGCGACGGTCACGGGCTCCTCGATCGGGGCGGAGCCGGTGGTGGCGACGGAGATCCTCACCCGCGCCGTGCCGCCCTCCTTCACCGGGTAGACCGCCGAGTCGGTGGTGACGGAGGCCCGCAGGGACTGGTCGGCCTTGCCGTACAGCTCGACGTCGTCCAGGGCGAACCGCCCCTGGACGCCGACCGGGAGAGTCAGGGCGTAGCCCCACATCTGCGTCAGGCCGAGGACGTGGTCGATACCGCCGACCGGCTGGTAGTCCGTGCGATAGACGAAGTCGGCGAACGGGATCTCGATCTGTTTCCAGCCGCTGAAGTCATCGGTGAAGGAGGTCGTCCACAGTTCCGAGGCCTCGCCGTTGGCGCCGCCGTCCTTGATCTCGAAGGCGATCTTCTTGCCGGTGGCGCGGCCGTCCCACCAGAGGCGGATCCCCTTGTGCGCGGACCAGTCGTGGGCCGGCTGGTCCGCCGCGAAGTCATGGGTGAAGCCGCCGTAGCCGCTGATGTCGTAGTCGCCGGTGAGGACCTTGGCGCCCTCGGGCGCGTCGGACCGCGAGGTCAGGGCCAGCTTCGGCGGGTCGTCGCTGTCGCCGCCCCAGGTGAAGATCCCCTCGGCGGGCTGGTTCGCGAAGGGCACCTCGCCCTCGAAGCGGTCGACCGGGACGGGTGCGGGATCACCGGCCGCCGCCGTTCCCGCCGTGGCGAGCGGAAGCAGTCCGGCGATCAGCGCGGCACCGGCCAGCAGAGCGGTTCTTCGTACGGAATTCCGATCGAGCCCGGTCAATGGGGGTCCCCTCGACTCTCACGTCGTTCTGACGACGTTGCTTCCTGACGATGACGTGCTTGCTCTGTTCCCTCACTCTTCTTACGGCTTAGATCAGGGCGTGAGTTAACTGGCGCCCCGGCCACCCGTCAAGACTTCACGCCGGAACCGGTACAGACTCAAGTCCCGTCCGGATCAGAGCAGTTGTTCCTTCAAAGTCTGAACGCGCAACCCCTTGACGCGGCTTCGCAGCCGTCATTTACTCACGCCTCGCACGCCTCCCCCCACCTCCAGAAGGGCGGCGCTCCATGAGGAGATCCACTCGGGCGGCCCGGCTGATCGTCGCCGGGCTGCTCGCCACCGCGGGATTCACGGCGGCCGCGCCCGCGCACGCCGCGGGCGAACAGGTCACCGCGTACCTGACGACGACGGACGACGACGGCGGACGGCATGTCGTCCGCGGGCTCCAGGCCCAGGCGCCGTTCGCCTTCCAGTCGGGCAGCGGCGGCAGCGGTGAGAACATCACCGTCGACGAGAACACGCGGTACCAGACCTTCACCGGCGGCGGCGCGTCCTTCACGGACACCGCGGCCTGGCTGATGAACAGCAGCGGCGCCCTGTCGCAGAGCACCCGCGACGCGACGATGCGCAAGCTGTTCTCACCGACGGACGGGATCGGGCTGTCCTTCCTGCGCAACCCGATGGGCGCCTCGGACCTCGCGCGCTACGGCTACAGCTACGACGACGTGCCGGCCGGGCAGAGCGACCCCGGCCTGGCGCAGTTCTCCATCGCGCACGACCTGGCCGACGTGGTGCCGCTGACCAGGCAGGCGCTCCAGCTCAACCCCTCCCTGACGGTCATGGCCTCGCCGTGGACGGCACCGGCCTGGATGAAGGACAGCGGGTCGCTGAACGGCGGCTGGCTGAAGGCGGAGAACTACGGCGCCTACGCCTCGTACTTCGTGAAGTACCTCCAGGCGTACCGGGATCAGGGCGTCCCCGTCTCGTACGTCACCGCCCAGAACGAGCCGACCTGCTGCTCGGGCTATCCGTCGATGAGCTGGAACGCCTCGGGACTCGCCTACTTCACCAAGAGCGAGCTCCTGCCCAAGCTCCAGGCGGCCGGTCTGTCCACCAAGGTGCTCGCGCACGACTGGAACTGGGACGTGTACGACTCCTACGCCGCCCAGACGGTCGACGACGCGGCGGTCCGCTCGCACCCGAACTTCGGCGGGATCGCCTGGCACGGGTACGGCGGCGACATCGCCAAGCAGACGGGCGTGCACAACCAGTACCCGGGCCTCGACGCCTTCGGGACCGAGCACTCCGGCGGCACCTGGATCGCCAACCAGCAGCGCGAGGACATGCTCAACATCGTCGACTACACCCGCAACTGGGCGAAGTCGGTGACCAAGTGGTCGCTCGCCGTGGACCAGAACAAGGGCCCGCACAACGGGGGTTGCGGCACCTGCACCGGGCTGATCACCGTGCACAACGGGGACGGCGCGAGCGGGACCGTCGACTACACGGTCGAGTACTACACGATGGGCCACCTGACGAAGTTCGTCCGGCCGGGGGCGCAGCGGATCGCCTCCACGGCCTCGTCGGCCGTCCCGAACGTCGCCTGGCGCAACCCGGACGGCAGCAAGGCGCTGATCGCCTACAACGACGCGTCGAGCGCCAAGACGGTGACCATCAACTGGGGTTCCCAGCACGCCACTTACTCGCTGCCGGGCAAGACCTCGGCGACCTTCACCTGGTCCGGCACCCCGTCGGGCGGGGGCAGCCAGTCGGGCGCGTTCGTCGGGCTGGCCGGCAAGTGCCTGGACGTGGCGGGCGCGTCGAGCGCCAACGGCACCGCGGTGCAGCTCTACGACTGCAACGGAACCGCCGCGCAGTCCTGGACCGTGGGGACCGACGGGTCGGTGCGCTCGCTCGGGAAGTGCCTCGACGTCACGTCGGGGTCGGCGTCCGACGGCGCCAAGGTCCAGCTCTACGACTGCAACGGCTCCGGCGCCCAGCAGTGGTCGTACAACTCATCGACGGGTGACGTGGTCAACGCCGCGGCGAACAAATGTCTCGATGTGACCGGCAACTCGTCGGCGAACGGGGCACGGGCGCAGATCTGGTCGTGCACGGGGGCCGCGAACCAGAAATGGCAGCTGCGCTAGCCGTCACGTACGCCGGACCGGCGAAAACGCCGTGAACGCCGTGAACGCCGGAGGGTGCGGGAAGCGCGCCCTCCGGCGTTCGGGCGTGTTCACGACGCGGGTTCCACCCCGGCCCGCAGCAGACCGTAGGTGTACGCGTCCTCCAGTGCCTGCCAGGACGCGGCGATGACGTTCTCCGCCACGCCGACCGTGGACCACTCCCCCGTGCCGTCGGACGTGGAGATCAGGACGCGGGTCGTGGACTGCGTGCCGTGCTTGCCCTCCAGGATGCGGACCTTGTAGTCGACCAGCTCCAGCTTGGCGAGCTGGGGGTAGATCGTCTCCAGGGCGACGCGCAGGGCGCGGTCCAGCGCGTTGACCGGGCCGTTGCCCTCGGCGGTGGCGACGATGCGCTCGCCCTTGGCGAAGAGCTTGACCGTGGCCTCGTTGGCGTGGCTGCCGTCGGGGCGGTCCTCGACGATGGCCCGCCAGGACTCGACCTCGAAGTAGGTGCGCGCCCTGCCCTCGGCCTCGGCGCGCAGCAGGAGTTCGAAGGAGGCGTCGGCGGCCTCGTAGGTGTAGCCCTTGAGTTCGCGTTCCTTGACGCGCTCCACGACGCGGGCGACGAGTTCGCGGTCGTCGCCGAGGTCGACGCCGAGCTCCTTGCCCTTGAGCTCGATGGAGGCGCGGCCGGCCATGTCGGAGACCAGCATCCGCATGGTGTTGCCGACCTGCTCGGGGTCGATGTGCTGGTAGAGGTCCGGATCGACCTTGATCGCGGAGGCGTGCAGGCCCGCCTTGTGCGCGAACGCCGACACCCCCACGTAGGGCTGGTGGGTGGAGGGGGTCAGGTTGACGACCTCGGCGATGGCGTGCGAGATCCGCGTCATCTCCCGCAGCGCGCCCTCGGGGAGCACCTTCTTGCCGTACTTGAGCTCCAGGGCGGCGACGACGGGGAAGAGGTTGGAGTTGCCGACGCGTTCGCCGTAGCCGTTGGCGGTGCACTGGACGTGGGTGGCGCCCGCGTCGACGGCGGCCAGTGTGTTGGCGACCGCGCAGCCGGTGTCGTCCTGGGCGTGCATGCCCAGCCGCGCGCCGGTGTCCGCGAGGACGGTGGAGACCACGGCCTGCACCTGCGCCGGGAGCATCCCGCCGTTGGTGTCGCACAGCACGACCACGTCGGCACCGGCCTCGTGCGCGGCCCGCACCACCGACTTCGCGTACTCCGGATTGGCCCGGTAGCCGTCGAAGAAGTGCTCGCAGTCCACGAACACCCGCCGTCCCTGCGCGACCAGGTGGGAGACGGTGTCGCGGACCATCTCCAGGTTCTCCTCCAGCGTGGTGCGCAGCGCCAGCTCCACATGCCGGTCGTGGGACTTGGCGACCAGCGTGATCACCGGGGCGCCGGAGGCCAGGAGCGCCTTGACCTGGGGGTCCTCCGAGGCCTTGCCGCCGGCCCGGCGGGTCGCTCCGAAGGCCACGAGCTGGGCGTGCCGGAAGTCGATCTCCTGGGCGGCGCGGGCGAAGAACTCGGTGTCGCGGGGGTTGGCGCCGGGCCAGCCGCCCTCGATGAAGCCCACCCCGAAGTCGTCCAGGTGCCGCGCGATGGCCAGCTTGTCCGCCACGGTGAGGTTGATGCCCTCGCGCTGCGCGCCGTCGCGCAGCGTCGTGTCGAAGACGTGGAAGGAATCGTCGACTTCGCTGGTTTCCGTCATGGTCTCAAGGCTCCTGTATTGAAACTCGGTCTACCGGAATGACCGGCTCCACCGTCCCCCAATGATCCCGCGCGCTGCGCTCCCGGCTGAAGGTGGGCCAGAAATGCGAAAAACCCCTCGCGGGTGCGAGAGGTCTGCGCGCGGGTCGAGAACGACGGTGTCCGCCCGTACCTGGTCGTACGTGGCGGTCACTGCGGACCGGCGCGCCTGCTGCCAATAATCGTGGCGAACGAGAGCACGGGGGCAGTGTGGCACAAACCGCCTCCGTGATCACACGGTGTCTCAGGATGCGAGCACTGGGCTACATGGCCGGTACGGATGTACGACCGGTCAGCCCAGCGACGCGTCGAGGAACTCCTTCACGTGGGACAGGACCTGATCGCGGCTGGTGCCGCGCAGACCGATCGCCACATGGATGGAGAAGCCGTCCATCAGGGCGCGCAGCCGGGCGCCGAAGCGGTCCGCGTCGACGGGGCGGAACTCTCCGCGCGAGACGCCCTCGGCGAGCAGCGCGACGAGGTCCCGGTGCCAGGCACCCTCGATGGCGGCCTGCCGTTCGCGGGCGTCGTCGTCCGCGTTCTGGGAGTGGTTCCAGACCTCCAGCCACAGGGTCCAGTGCGGGTCCCGGTGGCCGTCGGGGACGTACAGGTCGACGTAGGCGTCCAGGCGTTCGCGGGCGGTTCCGCGCGCGGCGAGCAGCCGGCCGCGCTCGGCGCCGAGGCGGCCCTCGCTCCACTCCAGGGTGCGCAGCAGCAGCTCGTCCTTGGTGCGGAAGTAGTAGAGGAGGTGGCCGCTGCTCATGCCGACCTCACGGCCGAGCGCCGCCATGGTGAGTTTCTCCAGACCGCGTTCGGCGATCATCTCCATGGCGACGGCGAGGACCTCCTCGCGCGGTGGCGCGTTCTTCCGCGCACCGGCCATCCGTGACTCCCCTTGTCAGACCTTCGGCTGCTGCTGGGTGATGCAGTGGATGCCACCGCCGCCCGCGAAGATCGTACGTGCGTCCACCAGGGTCACGGTCCGCTCGGGGAAGAGCCGGCGGAAGATGCCCGCCGCCGTCTCGTCGCGCGGGTCGTCGAAGCCGCAGAGCACGACGCCGCCGTTGCAGAGGTAGTGGTTGATGTAGGAGTAGTCGGCCCAGTGGCCGTCGGCCTCCAGGACGGTCGGGGCGGGGACCTCGACGACCTCGATGGCGCGGCCGCGGGCGTCGGTCTGGGCCTTGAGCAGCCCGATGACCTCCTTGCCGACCTCGTGGTCGGGGTGCGCGGGGTCCTGCTGGGAGTGGGCGACGATCACCCCGGGCCGGGCGAAGGCGGCGACGATGTCGACGTGGCCGAGGGTGCCGAAGCCGTACGGGGGGTAGTCGCCGGTCAGGCCGCGCGGCAGCCAGATCGCCTTCTCGGTGCCGAGCTGGGCGTGGATCTCCGCCTCGACCTGCTCGCGGCTCCAGCCGGGGTTGCGCTCGGGGCCGAGCTGCACGGTCTCGGTGAGCAGCACGGTGCCCTCGCCGTCGACGTGGATCGCTCCGCCCTCGTTGACCAGCCGGGAGGCGTACGCCTTCGCTCCGGCCAGTTCGGCGACCTGCGCGCCGATCTTGGAGTCGTGCTCCCAGCGGGCCCAGTCCTGGGCGCCCCAGCCGTTGAACGTCCAGTCCACGGCGGCCAGTTCGCCCTGGCCGTTGGTGAGGAAGGTGGGGCCGATGTCGCGCATCCAGGCGTCGTCGAGTTCCCGCTCGACGGTGTCGACGCCGGGGCCGAGGAGTTCGGCGGCGGGGGCGGACTGGCCGGGGCCGCACACCACGGTGACGGGTTCGAAGCGGCGGACCGCGCGGGCCACCTCCGCCCAGGCGGCACGGGAGGCGGCGAGGTCCTCGGGGTTGTCGAAGGTGGGGTTGGGGCCCGGCCACGCCATCCAGGTGCGCTCGTGCGGGGTCCACTCGGCGGGCATGCGGAAGCCGTCGGCGGCAGCAGACATGGGTGATCCTTAGAGGCTGTCGATTACAGGAAGTACAGGCGGTTGAGGGAGACCGAGTCGGCGGGCTCGGAGCGCAGCGGTTCGCCGTCGAGGGTGACCAGTCCGGTGCGCCCGTCCACGTCGACCGCTCCGGTACGGGAGTTGAGGCGCAGGTCGGCGGGGCCGATGCCGCGGGTGCCGCGGACCGCCACACGGCGGCGGCGGGTCGGCATGGTGTCGTTGCCCTGGTCGAGCGCGGCCTGGGCGACGAAGGCCACGGAGATCTCGGCGGGGGTCGCGCCGTGCGCCCCGAACTGCGGTCCGAGGACGAGGGGTTCGCAGGTGTCGGTGGCGGCGTTCGGGTCGCCGACGACTCCGTAGGCCGGGAAGCCGGCCTTCAGGACGAGCTGCGGTTTGGCGCCGAAGTACTCGGGGCGCCACAGCACGATGTCGGCGAGCTTGCCGGTCTCGATGGAGCCGACCTCGTGGGCGAGGCCGTGGGCGATGGCCGGGTTGATGGTCAGTTTGGCCATGTAGCGCAGGACGCGTTCGTTGTCGTGGTCCTCGGGGGCGCCGAACTGGGCCTTCATCTTCCCGGCCATGGCGAAGGTGCGGCGCACGGTCTCGCCGGCGCGGCCCATGCCCTGCGCGTCGGAGGAGGTGATGCCGATGGCGCCCAGGTCGTGCAGCACGTCCTCGGCGCCCATGGTCCCGGCGCGGATGCGGTCGCGGGCCATGGCGGCGTCGCCGGGCAGGTCGGTCTTCAGGTCGTGGACGGAGACGATCATGCCGTAGTGCTCGGCGACCGCGTCCCGGCCGAAGGGCAGGGTCGGGTTGGTGGAGGACCCGATGACGTTCGCGACGCCCGCCATCTTCAGCACGTTCGGGACGTGCCCGCCGCCGCAGCCCTCGATGTGGAAGGCGTGGATGGTGCGCCCGTCGAGCACCCTGAGGGTGTCCTCGACGGACAGGCACTCGTTCAGCCCGTCGCTGTGCAGGGCGACTTGGACGTCGTGCTCCTCGGCGACGCGCAGCGCGGTGTCGAGCGCCCGGGTGTGGGCGCCCATGTCCTCGTGGACCTTGAAGCCGCTCGCGCCGCCCTCGGCGAGCGCCTCGATCAGGGGTGCGCCGTCGGAGGACGAACCCCGGCCCAGGAAGCCGATGTTGACCGGCCAGGCGTCGAAGGCGCCGAAGGCGTGGCGCAGCGCCCAGGGGGAGT
Source organism: Streptomyces sp. NBC_00328 (assembly GCF_036139655.1). Classification (NCBI taxonomy): domain Bacteria; kingdom Bacillati; phylum Actinomycetota; class Actinomycetes; order Kitasatosporales; family Streptomycetaceae; genus Streptomyces; species Streptomyces sp. NBC_00328. The sequence continues at coordinate 6,781,315 of NZ_CP108013.1, read as the reverse complement.
TGACGCCGACGCCCCACACCGGGCCGAACTCCTGGCCGATGATCGTCGTCACGCCGGAGGCGAGCGATGCCTCCATGATGCGCGGCGACAGCAGATGGACGTGGGTGTCGACGGCTCCGGCGGTGGCGATGAGCCCCTCGCCGGAGACGATGGAGGTGCCGGTGCCGACCACGACGTCGACGCCGTCGAGGGTGTCGGGGTTGCCGGCCCGCCCGATCGAGCAGATCCGGCCCTCGCGGATGCCGATGGACACCTTCCGGATGCCCTGGACGGCGTCGATCACCACCACGTTGCTGATGACGATGTCGCAGGTGTCCCGGACGGCGGCGGCCTTGAGGTGCAGCCCGTCGCGGGCGGTCTTGCCGAATCCGGCCAGGAACTCGTCCCCGGGGAGCTGGGCGTCGGACTCGACGCGGACGGTCAGCCCCGAGTCGCCGAGCCGGACCCGGTCACCGGCGCGGGGGCCGTGGGTGGCGGCGTACTCGTAGGGGGTGAGGCGGCGGGCCTCGGCGGGGTGGCCTCCTGGGCGGCTCATCGCTCGGCCTCCTGGTCACGGGTGTCGGGTACGCCGAGGTATCCGCAGGCTGCGGCCCGGCGCAGGGCCTCTTCCCTGGCGCCTGGCGCGTCCAGCGGTCCGTCGACCAGCCCGGCGAAGCCGATCGCGACGCGCGCTCCGCCGATGGGCAGCAGCCCCACCTCGGCGCTCTCCCCCGGGCCGAAGCGGACGGACGAGCCGGCGGGCACGGCCAGCCGCATGCCGTAGGCGGCCGGCCGGTCGAAGTCGAGCCGCGGGTTGGCCTCGAAGAAGTGGAAGTGGGAGGTGACGGAGACGGGGACGGGGGCCGTGTTCGTCACGGAGAGGCGGACGGCGGCCTCGGGCTCGGCGTGCTCCGGGCCCGGCAGCAGGGCGCCGGGGGCCCGCTCGCCGAGGCCGCCGCCGATGGGGTCACTGACCACCGCGAGGCGCGAGCCGTCCTCGAAGACGGCCTCGACATGCACCTCGGTCACGATGTCCGCGACGCCGGGCAGGACGTCGTCGGGGCCGAGGACGGACCGGGCCGCCTCGACGGCCTCGGCCAGCCGTCCGCCGTCGCGGGCGGTCTCGCAGACGGTGTCCGCGATCAGGGCGGTGGCCTCCGGCACGTTGAGCCGCAGTCCTCGCGCCCGGCGGGCACGGGCCAGCTCGGCCGCCGAGAACAGCAGCAGTCGGTCACGTTCGGTGGGGGTCAGTCTCACGCCACGACACCTCCTCGCCTTCCTCCATTTAGAACGTCACTCTAAACGTCGGATTCATGGAAGGGAAACATTGACGGATAAGCATCGGAGGCGCCACATTGAGCGTCGCTCTAACTCGTGATGCTGACCGCACCACGCCAGGCGGCCGTCAAAGGAGACCAGCCATGCCGATCGAACAGCGCGGAGTCGACACCATCCCCGAGGAGGAACGCACCAGCGGGCCGCGCGACCTCGTATCGATCCTGCTCGGTTCCAACCTCTGCCTCGGGGTGATCATCTTCGGCTGGCTGCCGCCCTCGTTCGGGCTCGACTGGTGGTCCTCCGTGAGCTCGATCGTCGCAGGCACGGTCGTCGGGACGGCGCTCACCGCGCCGCTGGCCCTGGTCTCCCTGCGGACCGGCACCAACCTCTCCACCTCCTCCGGCGCGCAGTTCGGCGTGCGCGGACGGCTGGTCGGCTCGGTCGTCGGCCTGCTTCTCGCGCTCGGCTACACCGCGCTGACCGTGTGGATCGGCGGGGACGTGATGGTCGGCGTCCTCGGCCGGCTCTTCGGCCTGGAGGCGAACGGCCTGGCGTACGCCGTCGTGTACACGCTGCTGGCCGCCGCCACCGTCGCGGGTGCCGTCTACGGCTACCGCGTGCTGCTCGCCATGTCCCGCGCCCTCGCGATCGGCATGTCGGCCCTGCTGGTGGTCGGCGTGATCGCGTACGCCCCGCACTTCAGCACCGCGGCGCTTCCGGAGGCCGGCGGCTATCTGCTCGGCTCGTTCTGGCCCACCTGGCTGCTCGCGGCGGTGGCGGCCGGCCTGTCGGGCCCGATCGCGTTCATCACGCTGCTGGGCGACTACACCCGCTACGTCTCCCCCGAGCGCCACTCCTCCCGCACGGTCCTGCACGGCACCTGGCTGGGCCTGATCGCCGGTCTCCTCGTCCCCCAGCTCTTCGGCACCTTCACGGCGTACGGGGCTCGCGCGGCCCTGGACTACGCGGGACCGCTGGTGTCCGCCTCCCCCGGCTGGTACCTGGTCCCGCTGCTGCTGGCCGCCTCCGCGGGCTCGGTGGGCAACGCCGGCCTGATGCTCTACTCGATGGGCCTCGACCTCGACGCCATCCTGCCCCGCGCCTCGCGCGCCCGGGCCACCTGCGCGGTCGCCGTCGTCGCCATGCTCTGCGTGTTCGTCGGCCACTACGCCTGGAACGCCCAGTCCGCGATGACGTCCTTCGTGCTGCTCCTGACGGCGATCGGCACCCCGTGGGCGGTCATCACCCTGATCGGCTTCGTCCGCTGCCGCGGGGTCTACGACCCCGACGCCCTCCAGGTCTTCAACCGCCGCTCCCGCGGCGGCGTCTACTGGTACCGGGGCGGCTGGAACGTCCGGGCCACGGCGGCCTGGGCCCTGGGCGCCTTCGTCGGTATCCTGGCCGTGTCACTGCCGTCGTACGAGGGCCCGCTGCTGTCCCTGACGGGCGGGGTGGACTGCAGCTTCGTCCTCTCCGGCCTGGTCGGCGGCCTCGCCTACCTGGCCCTGACGGCGAAGGCCACGTCACACCCGATCGAGCCCGTCCAGGAACCGGCCCGCACCGAAAGCCGGCTTTAGGTCGGTCCACCAGGTGGCGTGCTCGTCGTAGGCGGCGAAGAACGGGCGCCCCACCAGGTCCGGATCGCGGGCCTGGATGAGATGGAGCACGAAGACCTTCTCCCCGGCCACCTCCGCCGTCCCGTCCACGCAGACCTTGCCCGGCATCGCCGACATGACCGGGCCGCGCACGGTCCGCGCGAGGCCGGACACCTGGGCGTAGGCGTCGCGGAAGATCTGATGGCAGCGGGCCAGCGGCACCCCGAAGTAGCCCTGCGGGCCGGTGTCCCGCTCTACGAACTGGTAGTAGGGCACCGCCCCCAGCGCGGTCGTCTCGTTCCACAGCTCGGCCCACGCCGCGGCGCTGTCGTTGATCCCCCTGACCAGGGGACCCTGACAGCGGATCACGGCCCCCGTGTCGCGCACCCGGCGCATCGCCTCGCGCACGGCCGGGGGCCGCAGCTCCTGCGGGTGCGTGAAGTGGGCCATCAGGGCGAGATTCCGGCCGCTCGCGACCACCTTCTCCAGCAGTCGCAGCAGGTCGTCGGCGTCGCGGTCGGTGAGGAACCGGTACGGCCAGAAAGCCAGCGCCTTGGTCCCGATGCGGATCGAGCGGACCGTGTCGATCTCCAGGAGCGGCTCGACGTACCGGCGCAGCACCTCGGTGCTCATCACCATCGGATCGCCGCCCGTGATCAGGGCGCTGGTGACCTCCGGGTGGGCGCGCAGATAGGCGGACGTGGCGGAGATGTCGTCGGTGGCGATCCGCAGGTCGGACTCGCCGACGAACTGGGGCCAGCGGAAGCAGTACGTGCAGTAGGCGTGGCAGGTCTGGCCCTGGCGCGGGAAGATCAGCACCGTTTCCGGGTACTTGTGCTGGAGACCGGTGAGGCGACGTCCCTCGTGCACGGGGACGTTGGCGTCGAGCTGCCCGGAGGGATGCGGGTTGAGCTTCATCCGGATCTCGTGGGCAGCGCGCAGCACGTCCGCCTTCGGGGCCTGCTGGGAGAGCAGGTCCGCCATCTGCTTGAGATCGGGCTCGGGCAGCATCTCGGCCTGCGGGAACGTCAGCCGGAAGATCGGGTCGTCGGGCACGGCCGCCCAGTCGATCAGCTCGTCGACGACGTAGCTGTTCGTGCGGAACGGCAGGACGGCCGCCACGGCCCGCAGGGCGAGCCGTTCGTCGGGCGACAGCGACACGCGCTGGAGCAGGCCGTCCAGATCACGCGGGGTGAAGGCGCGAAAGCGGGGACTCGTGTCGGGGGATCGGGTGCTCGTGTACGAAGCCGGGTGGAGCGCTGAACTCATTGGTGCCGGAGCCTCTATTCCGTGAACGAAGCCGCTGGCCGCAGTTCGACGAAGGCGGTCGCCGAGGCATCGTACTTCTCCGTGAAGTGCTGGATGAGTAAGGCGTGCAGCTCGCTTTCGTCGTCCACCACGACCAGTTCGTGCGCGCCGGGGGCGCTCAAGAAGTCGCTGTGCGCCGACAGTTGGTCCAGCCGGTGGCGTGCCATGTACGACACGAGGTCGTGCCCCGCGACGTACACGGCGTCGTCCGCGTACACGAAACGGCAGCTGAACGCCCTGCGCCCGTCGGTCGCGTCGACCAGGGTCACCGGCAGATGGGTGAACCGGTCCATGGGCTTGCTCTGCTGCCACAACTCGTCGAAGCGCTGCTCGACGAAGGTGCCGAGCGGGGAACGGACGGCCACTTCGAGCTGGACGCCTTCGCCGGAGAGGCGGCCCACGGTGAGGAAGGAGACGAGGCAGCGGTCGTCCCAGCGGTAGAGGGTCACGCCCGGAGAGGTGGAACACAGGCGCACTTCGAGGAGTTGGCGGGATTCCTCGTCGAGCCGGAGCGCGAACCGGTCCAGGGTGCGCAGGTTGCGCATGATGTCGCGGCGGATGTCGGCGCTCCGCTCGCCCAGTTCACGGCCGCGCAGAATGACCGCGAGCGAGTCCGGGTCCAGCAGCAGTATCTGGACGCGGGCACCGTGCGCGGTGGCCGCCTTGATGCCGCGGAACAGCCGCTCGGAGAACTGCGGGCCGAAGACGCTGGAGAAGGTGTCGAGGACCTTGACGTTCGAGGTCGCGCCGTAGACCTGGGAACTGAACCATTCGTAGTCCAGCCGGGTGTGCTCGCGGACCCGGCCCTCCTGGGCGCGGCTGATCAGCGGGCCGATCACGAAGACGGTGACGACGACGCCGACGATGTCCGTGCCGAGGTTGAGGGCGAGGTTCTCCCCGTAGTTGACCATCCGCCTGCTGGTCCACAGCAGGAGTGCGGCGACGGCGGCGAGCAGGCCGAGGACGGTGAGGCTCTGCGGTCGGCGCGGAGTGCGCAGGGTGCGCAGCAGCCGGCCCGGCCGTGACAGCGGCGACCTTGCACTCACCTGCGCTCCCTCCGCGACCGTGCGGGCGCACGGGAGGGCACGCTCCCCCGTGGACTGAGTGGATACCCGTGTCGCCGGGGCGCTACGCGTCGAACGAACAGCCGGTCCCCGCACCCCTGTCGGGGAGACGGGGACCGGCTGAGGGTGCGGGCGGATCAGCCCAGGGGGTGCATCCAGCCGTGGGTGTCCTCGGTGATGCCGCGCTGGATGTCGAGGAGGGCCTCACGGAGGCGGAGGGTGACCTTGCCGGGCTCGCCGCCGGACTGGTGCCACTCGGTGCCGGCGCGCTTGACGTTGCCCACGGGGGTGATGACGGCGGCGGTGCCGCAGGCGAAGACCTCGGTGAGGGTGCCGTTCTCGGCGTCGGTCTGCCACTGGTCGATGGAGACGCGGCCCTCCTCGGCGGTGTAGCCGAGGTCGCGGGCGACGGTCAGCAGGGAGTCGCGGGTGACGCCCTCCAGGATGGAGCCGGTGAGGGACGGGGTGACGATCCTGTCGCCGTACACGAAGTACAGGTTCATGCCACCGAGTTCCTCGATCCACTTGTGCTCGACCGCGTCGAGGTAGCAGACCTGGTCGCAGCCCTTGGCGGCGGCCTCCTTCTGGGCGAGGAGCGAGGCGGCGTAGTTGCCGCCCGTCTTGGCGTCGCCCATGCCACCGGGAACGGCGCGGACGCGGTCCTCGGAGAGCCAGATCGACACCGGCTTCACGCCGCCCGCGAAGTAGGCGCCGGCGGGCGAGGCGATGACGAGGAAGAGGTACTCGTTGGCGGGCTTCACGCCGAGGCCGACCTCGGTCGCGATCATGAAGGGACGCAGGTAGAGGGACTCCTCGCCGCCGTGCGCGGGAACCCAGTCGCGGTCCTGGCGGACGAGCGCGTCACAGGCCTCGACGAAGGTCTCCACGGGCAGCTCGGGCATGCCGAGCCGGCGGGCGGAGGCCTGGAAGCGCTTGGCGTTCTTGTCGGGACGGAACGTCGCGACGGAGCCGTCGGGCCGGCGGTAGGCCTTGAGGCCCTCGAAGATCTCCTGCGCGTAGTGCAGGGTCATGTTCGCCGGGTCGAGGGAGAGCGGTCCGTACGGGACGAGCTGGCCGTCGTGCCAGCCACGGCCCTCGGTCCACTTGATGGTCACCATGTGATCGGTGAAGTGGCGGCCGAACCCGGGGTTGACCAGGATCGCCTCGCGCTCGGCGGCGGAGAGCGGACTGGCGGAGGGCTTGAGCTCGATCGTGGGCTGCGTCATGAGTGGTTTTGTCCTTCACCGGTTGTATGTGACGGGCCGCGCTCACGCCCGAACTGCCCGTGGCCAGTGCTAGGACGTCCGAACATTCCCTCATTCCGCGGCTCCGCTCCCGATTATCGCGCGCGGAGGACCGTGGACGAAAACGGTGTGAATACGGCCCTGGGAATGACCCAGGGATGGCCCAGGGACTGATGGTGGCACCCGGCGAGGGCACAGCAAAGCCGCCGGGTGCGGATGCGACCCGGCGGCTTGCTACGGAACGTAGGTGGTGCGCCGGGTCAGCCGGCTACTCGCAGGGCGAGCGCGTCGCCGATCTCCTCGGTGCTGCGGGCGGGCTTGCCGACCCGCTCGGCGAGGTCGGCCGCGACGGCCTCCTCGATCCGGGCCGCCTCGGTCTCGTAGCCGAGGTGGCGCAGCAGCAGGGCGACGGACAGGACGGTGGCGCTGGGGTCGGCCTTGCCCTGGCCCGCGATGTCGGGCGCCGAGCCGTGCACGGGCTCGAACATCGAGGGGAACTCGCCGCTCGGGTTGATGTTGCCCGAGGCGGCGACGCCGATGCCGCCGGAGACGGCCGCGGCGAGGTCGGTGATGATGTCGCCGAAGAGGTTGTCGGTGACGATCACGTCGAAGCGCTCGGGCTGCGTGACGAGGAAGATCGTCGCCGCGTCCACGTGGATGTAGTCGGTGGTGACCTCGGGGAACTCCTCGGCCACCTTGTTGAAGACGTTGGTCCAGAGGTGGCCCGCGAAGGTCAGCACGTTGTTCTTGTGGACCAGCGTCAGCTTCTTGCGCGGGCGGGCCTGGGCGCGGGCGAACGCGTCACGGACGACCCGCTCGACACCGAACGCCGTGTTGACGGAGACCTCGGTGGCGACCTCGTGCGGCGTGCCCTTGCGGATGGTGCCGCCGTTGCCCGTGTACGGGCCCTCGGTGCCCTCACGGACCACGACGAAGTCGATCGCGGGCTGGCCGGCCAGCGGGGTCTCGACCCCCGGCAGGAGCTTCGAGGGACGCAGGTTCACGTGGTGGTCGAAGGCGAAGCGGAGCTTGAGCAGGAAACCGCGCTCCAGGACACCGGACGGGACCGAGGGGTCACCGATCGCACCCAGCAGGATGGCGTCGTGCCCCTTCAGGGCGTCGAGGTCGGCGTCGGTGAGGGTCTCACCGGTGGCGTGGTAGCGCCGGGCGCCGAAGTCGAACTCCTTGGTCTCCAGCTTCACGTCCTGCGGGAGGACGGCGGAGAGGACTTTGAGCCCCTGGGCCACGACTTCCTGGCCGATGCCGTCACCGGGGATCACTGCGAGATCGATGCTGCGAGACATGACGGCACCGTACTCCGTGTCCCATGGAATGACACGCGATGTCCGCCATACGGACGGGCCGGTGTCGCAGCACGTCTACCCTTCGACACACGTTCACCCGTATGTATGAACGCCGTTGGCGCAGGGTGGGAACTTTCCAGACATGACCGCTCCCTCCACGGGGACTTCCCCCGAGCTGCCCGTCCCCGATGTCGGCATCCCCCGCGAACTCGCACGCGAACTGAGCATGCCGGAGCAGTACGAGTACCTGCGGACACGGCTCACACGGCGCCGGGCACTCGTCGCGGCGAGCGCCTTCGCGGGCGGCGGGCTGCTGGCCGGCTGCGCCCAGGGCGCCGAGGCCACCGCGCGGGTGGCGTCCGGCTCCTCGCCGAACCCGGCCACCAGCCGGATCCCCGGCGCCGCCGTCACTCCGTTCGGCCGCCACCTCGCCTTCGGCGCGGACCCGAAGACCCAGATGCGGATCTCCTGGCAGGTGCCGTTCGCGGTCAGGAAGCCCTACATCCGGGTGGGCCCGACCCCCTGGGCCCTGAGCCACAGGATCGAGGCCGAGGTCCGCCATCTGCACACACCGGGCCTCACCGGGCAGCGGGCGGCCCTGGACCAGTACTACCTGCACGCGGCGCTCGACGGGCTGCGCCCCGGGACGACGTACTACTACGGCGTCGGCCACGAGGGCTTCGACCCGGCGAGCAAGGCGCGGCACTCCACGATCGGCCGTTTCCGCACGGCGCCCGCGCACCCCGAGAAGTTCGTGTTCACCGCCTTCGGCGACCAGGGCGTCACCCCCGACGCGCTGGCCAACGACAAGGTGCTCCTCGGCCGCGGTCCCGCCTTTCATCTGCACGCGGGCGACATCTGCTACGCGGACGGGATCGGGCTCGGCCAGGAGTCGGACGTCTACGACCCGGCCGCCTGGGACCTGTTCCTCAAGCAGACCGAGACGGTCGCGAAGACGGTTCCGTGGATGGTGACGACCGGCAACCACGACATGGAGGCCTGGTACTCGCCGAACGGCTACGGCGGCCAGTCGGCACGCTGGACACTGCCCGGCAACGGCTTCGACCCCCGCAACGCACCGGGCGCCTACTCGTTCGTCTACGGCAACGTCGGCATCGTCGCGCTGGACGCCAACGACGTGTCGTACGAGATCCCGGCCAACAAGGGCTACTCGGAGGGCAGGCAGACGGCCTGGCTCGACAAGCGGCTCGGGGAGCTGCGCCGGCAGGCCGATTTCGTCGTCGTCTTCTTCCACCACTGCGCCTACTCGACGTCGACGCACGCCTCGGACGGCGGGGTGCGTGACGCCTGGGTGCCGCTGTTCGCCAAGCACCAGGTGGACCTGGTGATCAACGGACACAACCATGTGTACGAGCGCACCGACGCCATCAAGGGCGGCAAGGTGGGCAAGCAGGTGCCGGTGGGCGCCTCGACCGATCCGACCCGGGACGGGATCGTCTACGTCACGGCGGGCGGCGCGGGCAAGAGCCTTTACCGCTTCCCCGTCGGGGTCAAGGACAGTTACGAGGGCAAGGTCACGCGGCGCGAGGCCGTCGAGACCTTCCACTGGACGAAGTCGAAGCAGCAGAAGGCGGACACCGTGGAGTGGTCCAGGGTGCGGTACACCGGCTTCTCCTTCCTCTCGGTGGAGGCGCAGGCGGGACCCTCGCCCCGGCTCACGGTGTCGGCGCTGGCCCAGAGCGGCGAGCGCATCGACCACTTCGAGGTGCGGCGCGGAAGCTGAAGGCCACGGCACCGTACGGCGTCCGGCGCAGCCGGGGCGAGGTGCGGCGCGGGGCACCGCCCCACGCCGCACCTTTCACGGGCGCGGCTCCCGGATACGAGGGCGGCGGGCCTCAGTGGCCCGTCGCTCCGCCGTTGTCCCTGCGGTCGAGGGCGCGCTGGAGCGCGGCGGCGGCGTTCTTGCGGTCGGACTCGCTGCTCGTGCGAGTGAGGTGACGGACTCGGCGGACGGTCGTCTCGGCCATGATGAATCGACTCCTTGCCTCCGACGGCGCCCGCACGGGCGGCCGGAAGTGCGATGAGGGATTTACGAGACGCCGGAAGGGGCGGGGAGCGGTGCCGCAGGGGTTGCCTGCCAAGGGCTCCGGCTCACGACCGCCATTCGCTTGGTCGAGCGAGACGTTCGGCTCCTACCAAGCTAGGTGAGGACCGCGCATCTGTCTCCACAATTACTCGGACTTCCTACTATCTGAGACGGCGGATTACGTCACACGGCCGCGACCTGGGGTTTCACTCAGAGCACGTCACCCTCGCGCCAGTCGAAGACCAGCGCGTACGTCGGGTCGAGGGGGCCCCGCACGGTGCCGGGGCGGACGAAGGTGGCACCCTCCTCCTCGGGGAGGCGGACGGCCCCGCCCGGAGCCAGCACGCACACCTGACCCGGCCAGAGCCGCCAGCCCCGCGCCGCGTAGAGAGCGGCCCCGTCCTCGCTCGCGGAGAGCGCGCCGAGTCCGTACGCACCCTCGATGATCCGTTCCAGCTCGGCCATCACCCGTCCGCCGAGCCCCGTACGGCGCACATCGGCGCGTACGCCGACCGCCTCCACGTATCCGACCCGCAGCGAGCGGCCGCGGTGCAGGACGCGCCGCTGGATCACCGAGCCGTGCGCCGCGAGACCCCGGCCGTCACGGACCAGGACGTGCAGGCCCCCGAGCGCGTGGTCCCAGTCCTCGTCCCTGAGGTCCCCGTCGAAGGCGTCCTCCAACAGGGCGCGTGCGGCGCGGAGTTCGGCGGTGCCGAGATCCGCCGTATGGGCGATCCGCAGTCGGGTGGCCATGCGGTCAGTATTCACACGGGAGACGGGAATCCCAGCCCTCCGGCCCACCGGCCGGCAGGCGACGGCAACCTCGGCGCGGCCCTTCACGGCGGCCACCTCTGGAGATCTAACCTTTAAAAACATCTTGACCGGTTAGGCGTGAGCATGCTGGACTGCTCTCACCACCAAGAAGACTTTCAGGGGTTAGGGGATCCGATCATGCGCAGCCACCCGGTCCAGCACCCGGTCCACCACCGCACCACCACCGTCGGCGGCCACCGCATCGCCTACCGCGAGGCGGGCCCCGCGGACGCTCCCGTCCTGCTCCTGCTGCACGGCTTCCCGGCCAGCTCGCACATGTTCCGGGACCTGCTGCCGCTGCTCGCCGACCGCTACCACCTGATCGCCCCCGACCACCTCGGCTTCGGCCGCTCGGACGCCCCGGCGGCCGCCGACTTCCCGTACTCCTTCGACCGCCTGGCCGAGATCACCGGGGAGTTCACCGAGCAGCTCGGCCTCAAGGAGTACGCGCTCTACATCCAGGACTACGGCGCCCCGATCGGCCTGCGCCTGGCGCTCGCGCACCCCGAGCGGGTGACCGCGATCATCACGCAGAACGGCAACGCGTACGAGGAGGGGCTGGGCGCGGACGCCTGGGCGCCGGTGCTGGCGCTGATCGCGGAGCGCACCCCCGCGACGGAGGCGCCGGTCCGGGCGATCAGCGGCCCGGACGGGATCCGGTGGCAGTACCTGACCGGCGTGCCGGACCCGACCCTGGTCAGCCCCGACGCCTACGAGCACGACACCGTTCTGATGGCCCGCCCCGGCCAGCCGGAGATCCAGCTCGACCTGATCTCCGACTACGGCTCCAACTTCGCGCTCTACCCGGCGTTCCAGGAGTACTTCCGCACCAGCCAGGTCCCGCTCCTGGCCGTCTGGGGAGGCGGCGACGAGATCTTCGTCCCGGAGGGAGCGCTCGCCTTCCGCCGCGACCTCCCGGACGCCGAGATCCATCTGCTCCCCACGGGGCACTTCGCCCTGGAGACGCACGCGGCCCAGATCGCGGCCCTCATCAGGGACTTCCTCGGCCGCGGCGCGACGGCCGACGGCCGCGAAGCGCGTCACCCGCACGACTGATCCTCGGCGCGGCATGCCACATCGGGCTCCGGCAACGGGAAACGGTGACGGCATGAGCGACACGACCAGAGCACTGCTTGAGGGCGGCCCGGACGACCTGCCCGAACGGATCGTCCCGGCCCCGGACCCCGGATCGGACGTGAAGATCGAGTTGCGCGGTGGATACGAGCACTTCAGGCCGACCCCGCGTCACGCGGACTCGCCGGAGGGCAGGCTGCCCGTGTACGAGTGGTGGGAGCGGACGGAGCTGCCCGGGTAGCTCCGCGGGGCCGGGAACCGGAACCGCCCCCGCTCCACGGACGGGGGAGACCGTGGGGCGGGGGCGGAGTGGGTGACGGGCGGCCGGCCCGGGGGCCGGCGGCCGCGTTCGGCTGTCAGCCCATGTGCGGGTAGCCGTAGTCGGTCGGCGGAACCAGCGTCTCCTTGATGGCGCGGGTCAGCGTCCAGCGCATCAGGTTCTGCGGGGCGCCCGCCTTGTCGTTGGTGCCGGAGGCACGGCCGCCGCCGAAGGGCTGCTGGCCGACGACGGCGCCGGTCGACTTGTCGTTGATGTAGAAGTTGCCCGCCGCGTAGCGGAGCTTGTCCATCGTGTACGCGGCCGCCGCGCGGTCGCCGGAGATGACCGCGCCGGTGAGCGCGTAGTCGGACGCCGACTCCATCTGGGTCAGCATCTCGTCGTACTTCTCGTCCTCGTAGACGTGCACGGCGAGGAAGGGGCCGAAGTACTCGGTCGTGAAGACCTCGTTCTCCGGGTCCGAGCACTCGACGACGGTCGGGCGCACGAAGTAGCCGACGGAGTCGTCGTACGAGCCGCCCGCGACGATCGTGCAGGTCGGGTCGGCCTTCGCGCGGTCGATGGCCGCCTTGTTCTTGGCGAACGAGCGCTCGTCGATGACCGCGCCGATGAAGTTCGACAGGTCGGTGACGTCACCCATGGTCAGTCCGTCGACCTCGGCCGCGAACTCCTCCTTGAAACCGGAGTTCCAGATGGAGGCCGGGACGTAGGCGCGGGAGCTCGCCGAGCACTTCTGGCCCTGGTACTCGAAGGAACCCCGGGTCAGGGCGGTCTTGAGGACCGCGCGGTCCGCCGACGGGTGGGCGACGACGAAGTCCTTGCCGCCGGTCTCGCCGACCAGACGCGGGTAGGAGCGGTACTTCTCGATGTTGTTGCCGACCGTCTTCCACAGGTACTGGAAGGTCTTGGTCGAGCCGGTGAAGTGGATGCCGGCGAGGTCGCGGTGCTCCAGGGCGACCTTGGAGACCTCGATGCCGTCACCGGTGACGAGGTTGATGACGCCCTTGGGCAGGCCCGCCTCCTCCAGGAGCTGCATCAGCAGCACGGCGGCGTGGGTCTGCGTCGGGGACGGCTTCCAGACGACGACGTTGCCCATGAGCGCCGGAGCAGTGGGCAGGTTGCCGGCGATCGCCGTGAAGTTGAAGGGCGTGATCGCGTAGACGAAGCCCTCCAGCGGACGGTGGTCCATGCGGTTCCACACGCCCGGGGAGTTCGCCGGCGGCTGCTCGGCGAGGATCTGGCGGGCGTAGTGGACGTTGAAGCGCCAGAAGTCGACGAGCTCGCAGGGGGTGTCGATCTCGGCCTGCTGGGCGGTCTTCGACTGGCCGAGCATGGTGGAGGCGGCCAGCGTCTCGCGCCAGGGACCGGCCAGCAGCTCGGCGGCGCGCAGGATGATCGCGGCGCGGTCGTCGAAGGCCATCGCGCGCCAGGCGGGAGCGGCGGCGAGGGCCGCGTCGACGGCGTCCTGGGCGTCCTGCTGCGTGGCGTTGGCGTACGTGCCGATGCGCGCCTTGTGGTTGTGCGGCTGCACGACGTCGAAACGGTCACCGCCGCCCATGCGCCGCTCGCCGCCGATGGTCATCGGCAGGTCGATCGGGTTCTCGGCCAGCTCCTTGAGCTTCGCCTCCAGGCGGGCGCGCTCGGGCGAGCCGGGGGCGTAGCCGTGCACCGGCTCGTTGACGGGGGTGGGGACCTGGGTCACAGCGTCCATTTTTTCCGTAACTCCTTGAGTCGAGCGGGTGGTTCGGTCTCAGCCCTTGGTGAGGATCGAGCGGGCGCTGTGCCTGCCCGGGGGACAACCCCCGGACCCCCGGCCGAAGCCGCGGCACAGCCAAGTGGAATCAGCCACGTGTGATCATGCTTCGCAGGAAGAACACGAGGTTGGCCGGCTTCTCCGCCAGGCGCCGCATGAAGTAGCCGTACCAGTCGGTGCCGTACGCGGTGTAGACGCGCATGCGGTGGCCCTCGGCGGCGAGCCGCAGGTGCTCGTCGCTGCGGATGCCGTAGAGCATCTGGAACTCGTACTCGTCCAGTTTGCGCCCGGCCGTCCGCGCCAGCTCCTGGGCGATCGAGATGAGACGGGGGTCGTGGGACCCGATCATCGGGTACCCCTCGCCCTCCATCAGGATCTTCAGGATGCGGACGTACGCCTTGTCGGTCTCCGCCTTCTGCTGGTACGCGACCTCGGCGGGCTCCTTGTAGGCGCCCTTCACCAGACGGACGCGGCTGCCGCTCCCGGCGAGGCGGCGGGCGTCGGCCTCGGTGCGGAAGAGGTAGGCCTGGATCACGCAGCCGGTCTGCGGGAAGTCCTTCCGCAGTTCCTCGTGGATCGCGAACATCGAGTCGAGGGTGGTGTGGTCCTCGGCGTCCAGCGTGACGGTGGTGCCGATGGCGGCGGCGGCCTCGACGACCGGACGGACGTTCGCGAGGGCCAGCTCGTGACCGCCCTCCAGCGCCTGCCCGAACATCGACAGCTTGATCGACATCTCGGCCTTGGTGCCGAGGCCGAGCTCTTCGAGGCGGCCGATCAGCTCCAGGTACGCGTCACGGGCGGCGTACGACTGCTCGGGGGTCGTGATGTCCTCGCCGACGACGTCCATCGTGACTTCCAGGCCCTTGCCCGTGAGGTCCTTGATGATCGGGACGACCTGGTCGACGGTCTCACCGGGGATGAAGCGGTCGACGACCGGCTTGGTCACCGGGGCGGCCGAGATCAGACGGCGCATCTTGTCGCTGCGCGAGGCGGCGAGAATCACGGGACCCAGCACGGGGCACCTCCACAACGAAAGTCAGCAGGAGGCCGCGTCCCGACGATTCGGGTACGGCACGGAGAACCACCGTGAAACCTAGGGATGTCTACGATCCTGGGCCATCGACAGCTGTCACGCATCCCTGCCCCGGATCTCAGACATATGTATGAAGGGCTCGCGGAAATGCGCGAGAATGCCGGGGTGAGCGGTGAACACAGAGGCGACTACCAAGAGCTGGTCGACGAGATCTCGGCGCTCCTCGGCGTCCCGGCGACGCTGGAGAACCGCGATTTCGAGCTGATCGCCTTCGGTGCGTACGACAGCGAGGGCGACCTCGACCCGTCCGCCCTGGACCCCGTGCGCACCCGCTCGATCCTCACCCGGCGTTCCACCACCGCGGTCCGCACCTGGTTCGAGGGCTTCGGCATCACCCGCGCGACCGGGCCCGTCCGTATCCCGCCGACCCCCGAGGCCGGGGTCTACCGGGGGCGGATCTGTCTCCCTGTACGTCACCGGGGCGTCGTCCTCGGCTATGTCTGGCTGCTCGACGACGACCCGGGCCCCACGGACGCCCAGCTCGCGGGGGCGATGCAGGTGGCCTCCCGCATCGGCGCGCTGCTCGCGGACGAGGCGCAGGCCGGCGCGGATCTCACCCGGGAGCTGCGTGCCGTCCTGACCGCCGAGCGCGGCTGGCAGCGGGACATGGCGGTGGCCGAACTGCGCACGGCGCTCGGCCCGCGCGGCGACGGCCTGCACACGGTGGTGTGCGTGGCCCCGTGGCCCTCGGCCGACCCGGACGACGCCCCTTCCGCCCGTTCGGTGCCGGGTACGACCGCCCTGTGCACCATCCCGTGGGGCACCACCGGCCAGAGCCTGGCCCTGCTGGTCCGGCTGCGTTCGCCCGACGTCCTGACTCCGGCGCTGACGGCGGCCGGCCGGTTCGTACGGGAGGCCGCGGGCGTCCGCGGCGAGGGCGCCGTCCCCGGCGGCGGTCCGGGAACCGCCTCCCCGGGCGGGACGGCGGCCGCCGGGGTCGCGGGGGCCCGGGAGGGGCTCGGGGAGCTGGGGGCCGCCTGGCGCGAGGCAGCCGCGGCCGCGCGCGCGGCGCTGGCCGAACCCCGGCTCGGTCCGGTCGCCGAGTGGGGGGCGATCGGCCCCTTCCGGCTCCTGACCGCCCTGCCGCCGGACGCGGCCCACGACCCCGCCGTGAACACCCTGTTGGGCACCGCGCACCGCGAACTCGCGCGCACGGCCGAGGTGTTCCTCGACCGTGCGGGCCAGGCCGGGCGCACGGCGGCCGAGTTGGGCATCCACCGCCAGACGCTCTACTACCGCCTGTCCCGCGTGGAACAGCTCACCGGCCTCGACCTGGACGACGGCGAGGACCGGCTGCTGCTGCACATGGCGTTGAAGGGGGCGCGGCTCTAAGGGCCTTCTAGGGTCCGCGACTTCGTTAGCAGCGAAGGCAGTTCGTTAGCAGTGAGCCTCTTCCAAGCTGGCGGCATTGACCGCCAGTTGGACAGTCCTGCGCAACGACGAAGCTCCTGGTAGACGGGTTCTCGACCAAGATCGCCCGTGTCCGCCAGGAGCTTCGCGTGCTTGTCTACCCGTCCTCGATCGACTTGTCCACCCGCACCCTGCAGTTCCTGGCCGGACAACTGACGGCCAGGCATCGGGACATCGGGACGCGGTGGCGGCGGCTTCCCGTGGCACGTTAGGCCCTGCTCGCCCTGGCCCACCTGCGGTGCGGCGACACCTACACCCAGCTCGCGGCTGGGTTCGGCATCGGGATCGCAACCGTCTACCGCTACATACGTGAGGCCATCGAGGTCCTGGCCGCCCTCGCCCCGACCCTGGCCGAGGCGATGAAGACCATCCGGACGAAGGCGTTCGTCATCCTCGACGGCACCCTGCTGCCCATCGACCGCATCGCCGCCGACACCCCGTACTACTCCGGGAAACACAAACGCCACGGCATGAACATCCAGGTCCTCACCGATCCGTTCGGACGGCTGCTCTGGGCCTCGCCAGCTCTGCCCGGCTCGACCCACGACCTGACCGCCGCCCGGCAGCACGGGATCATCGACGCCCTCACCGCAGCGGGCCTCAAGTGCTGGGCGGACAAGGCGTACCAAGGAGCCGGCAGGCCCGTCCGGGTCCCGTTTCAGGGCCGCCGCCTCAAGCAGTGGAAGCGCCGCCACAACACCACCCACGCCAAGATCCGTTGCCTTGGCGAGCAGGCCATGGCCACCCTCAAGGGCTGGCGGCTCCTGCGGAAACTCCGCTGCAGCACCAACCGCATTACCAACGTCGTGAAGGCAGTAGTCGTCCTTCACCACGCATCAGCGTGAGGTTGGAAAACGCTCAGTGAGGGGTCTCAAGCGGCAACGCCTGACTCGGAACCCAAGGGCGTGGGGAGTTTCGGGTGTGGTGCCGGGCCTCGAATTGGTGTCGTAGATCAGATTTAGTAAGCGGCTTACAGCGACCTATAATTGGGTTCTGATTACCTCATCCGGACGCGGCCACGGGAGCCTGGCGCATTGGACGTCTCAGATGAGCCACCGCCAGGACTGCGGACAGTGAGCCTTTTCCAACCTGTGGTCAGGCAAATGCAGTTGATGCTGTCGGGCTGTACGTAGCAGTGAAGCTCCTGATAGACGGGTTCACGACCAAGATCACCCGTAGCCTTCCAGGAGCTTCGTCGTGCTTGTCTACCGGTCCGCGATCGACCTGTCCAGTTCGGCCCTGCGCCTGCTGGCCCGGCACCTCGCCGCGCGACGCATCCAGCTGCGAACCCGCTGGCGGCGGCTGTCAACAGGACGTCAGGCTCTCCTGGCCCTGGCTCACTTGCGCTGTGGGGACACCTACACTCGCCTGGCCGCCGCCTTCCAAGTGGGCGTCGCCACCGCGCACCGGTACGTAGCCGAGGCAATCGACGTCCTGGAGACCTCCTTCGGTCGTACTCACCATCAGCAACTCGCGCACCTCACCACGCTTCTCTGCGTCGGCGGGTGAGATGCCCAGCAGCTCGGCAGTTCCGACACGGTCGTAGAGCGGGCCCCACCCTTCATGCGGCGACTTCTGAGGTCGCAGCTGCCGCACATTTCCGGGCTCCACCTGCTTCGTTGCGGGTGCCCGGCTCTAGCGGGTGCCCGGCTTGCCCGGCGGGCGGGCCTCGCCGGTCAGCAGGTCGCCGACGGCCGCGACGCCCTCGGCGATCGCCCGCTCCCCCACGTCACCGAAGCCGAGCACCAGCCGGGCCGGTGTCGTCGCCCGGTCCGAGCGGCACGGGCTCATGCCGTACAGGCCGACGGAGCGCTCCCGGGCCGCGGCGACGACGGCCCGCTCGTCGGCGGCCGGTGCCAGGTGCAGGACCGCGTGGAAGCCGGCGGCCAGCCCGGTGAGCCGGACCTCGGGAGCGTGCGCGGCCAGCGCGTCGACCAGGGCGTCGCGCCGGGCCGCGTAGACCGTGCGCATCCGGCGCAGATGGCGGTCGTGGCGCCCGGACTCGATCAGCCGGGCGAGGGCGAGCTGGTCGAGGGTCGGGGAGCCGCGGTCGGTGAGGCGCTTGGCCTCCGTCAGCGGGGCGGCGAGCGCGGGCGGACAGAGGATCCAGCCGATGCGCAGCGCCGGGGCGAGCGACTTGCTGACGGTGCCGATCGACACGACCCGGTCCGCGGCCAGCCCCTGGAGGGCGCCCACCGGCTCCCGGTCGTAGCGGAACTCGGCGTCGTAGTCGTCCTCGATGACGTACGCGTCCCGCCGCATGGCCCACTCGATCAGGGCGATCCGGCGTTCGGGGGCGAGGACGACCCCGGTGGGCCACTGGTGGGCCGGGGTCACGATGACGGCGCGGGCCCCGGTCGCGTCGAGCGCGCGCACGTCGACGCCGTCCTCGTCGACCGGGACGGGCACGGCCTTCAGTCCCGCTGCCCCGGCGGCGGCCGACGCGGTGGCGGGACCGCCGGGATCCTCGTACGCCACCACCCGTACACCGGTGTGCGCCAGGGTGCGCAGCGTCAGTCCGAGCCCCTGCGCGTACCCGGAGCAGACGACGATCCGCTCGGGGTCGGCCGCGGCCGCGCGCACCCGGCGCAGATATCCGGCCACCACCTCGCGCAGCACCGAACTCCCGCGCGGATCGCCGTAGTCGAGGTCCGCCGTCGGCATCGTGCGGGCCGCCTCGCGGGTCGCCCGGAGCCAGTCGGCGAGCGGGAAACTCCCCAAGTCCGGTACGCCGTGCCGGAAATCGGCGATCAGGCGCGGGGTCCCCCGGTCCCGGGAGGCGGTCGCGGGCGGTACGTGCGCTCCCTCGGCGACCCGGGTGGCGGAGCCGACGCGGGTCACCAGGTAGCCCTCCGCCTGGAGTTGGGCGTAGCAGTCCTGGACGAGGCCACGCGACAGACCGAGTTCGGCGGCGAGTCCGCGGGAGGAGGGGAGCCGTTCTCCGGCGCCGAGCCGGCCCGTACGGATCGCGTCGCGGAGCTGTCGCTCCAGCTGGGCGCGGAGCTGCTCGCCACTGTCCCGGTCGACGGACAGCAGCAGCTCGGGTGACGAACCGGCCCACTGCGGAGGCATGGAATTGGAGCTTACCGGCGGTCCGGCCGGAATCTACGGTCGTTCCCATGACGCCTTCCTCGATGCCACGGAGCTCCCGGCCGGCCGCGCGGACGCCGGTCCCGGCACCCACGCCGCCCTCGGCCGCCTCCCCGGCACCAACCCTGGCCCCGGCCCGCGCTCCCGCCACGGCATCCGCGGACCCGGCGACCGCGGCGGCCGCGGCGGCTCCGGTCGAGGGGGCCGCCGGTCGGCCGCCGCTGGTCACCCGGCCCCTGATGCTCCGCTTCGTGAGCATGATCGGGGCCTCGGTGAGCTTCTTCCTGCTGCTGTCGGTCGTCCCCGCCTACGCCACGGCGTCGGGGGCGGGCCCGGCCACCGGTGCGCTGATGCTGTCCACCGTGCTCGGTGAACTGGCCGGACCTCGGCTGGTCGGGAGGTACGGCTACCGGGTCGCGCTGGTCGCCGGTCTCGTGCTGCTCGGGGCGCCGGCGCTCCTCCTGACTCTCTCGGACTCCCTGGTGTGGATCGTGCTGGTCTGCCTGGTCCGCGGCCTCGGCTTCGCGCTGACACTGGTGGCCGGCGGCGCGCTGACCGCCTCGCTGATCCCGGCCGAGCGGCGGGGCGAGGGGCTGGCGCTGGTGGGCGTGGTCTCGGGCGTGCCGTCGCTGATCGCTCTGCCGCTGGGCATGTGGCTGGCCGGGCACGTGGGCTTCACCCCGGTCGCCCTCGCCGCGGGCGTGGCCGCGCTCGCCGCCGTCGCGTCGGTGCCGGCCCTGCCAGACCGGGACCGGGCGTCGGAGAAGCCCGTGGGGATGGTGGTGGCGCTGCGAACCGGCGCCCTGGCCCGGCCCGCGGCCGTCTTCGCGACCACGGCCCTGGCGACCGGCATCGTCGTCACCTTCCTGCCGCTGGCGGTCCCCGCCGCCGCCTCCGGGGTCGTCGCGGTGGCCCTCTTCGTCCAGCCCGCGGCGTCGACGGCGGCCCGGTGGGCGGCGGGCCGGTACGGTGACCGGCACGGGCCCGCGGGGCTCGTGCTGCCGGGCCTGCTCCTGTCGGCCGGCGGCACGCTGATCACCGCGTTCACCGGGAGCCCGGTCGCCGTCCTGGCCGGGGTGGCCGTCTTCGGAGCCGGCTTCGGCATCGCGCAGAACGCCACGCTGAGCCTGATGTACGCACGGGTCTCCGCTTCCGGCTACGGCACGGTCAGCGCGCTGTGGAATCTCGCCTACGACGGCGGCATGGGCGTCGGCGCCCTCGGCTTCGGAGTCCTGGCGGCACCGGTGGGGTACCCGGTGGCGTTCACCGTCACGGGTGTCCTGATGCTGGTGGCGCTGATCCCAGCTCTCCGGGACCTGCGTGCCCCCACCCCTCGGGAATGAGGGGGAACGGTCGCGGCCGGCCGGGAACGAGGGCCGTCGCCGGGCGACGGCGGTCCTCCCGTGACGTGACGGCAGGTGAGGGCCCTCCCCCGTTCACCCCGCCTCGCGCACCCCTTCGATCACCCGCCGCAGCCCCTCGGTCAGGGCGTCCCCGTCCGGGGCGGTCTTCGGGTCGAAGGTCCACTGCGCGATGAGGCCCGTCATCAGGGTCAGGTAGAAGCGGCCGAGCGTGTCCGCGGACTCGTCGGTCACCTCCTCCTCGGGCACGCCCATGAGGATCGCGACCAGGCCCCGCCCGCCTTCCCGCTGGGCGCGGGCCAGATGGTCGCGCACCTCGGGCAGTTCGATGGTCATGACCTCCATGCTGAGCCGCCACAGCGAGCCGGGCTCGCGCATGGTGCCGACGATGTTCGACCACACCTCGCGGAACCGCTCCAGCGAGCCGGGCGCACCGCTGATCCCGGTCACCCCGTCGCCGTCGAAGGGCATCTCCTCCACCAGCGCGATGTAAGCCTGCGCGAGCAGCGCGTCCTTCGACCCGTAGTGGTAGCCGATGGACGCCAGGTTCGTCCCCGACTCCTTGACGATGTCGCGCGCCGTGGTGCGCACGAAGCCCTTTTCCAGCAGGCAGCGCTTGGCGCCTTCGAGCAGATCCTCACGGTGTCCCATGCCCGCCAGCATACCCGCGATTCAGACAAGCGTCCCATACGGTCGTCAAAAACGAACGTCTTAAACGCTCGTACTAGACAAGCGTTTAAGACGTCCGTACAGTCGCTGTCATGACGAACCCGACGAGCACGACTACCGCCTCCGGCGCCCCGGGCGCCCTGGCCGGCCGCCGCGAATGGACCGCCCTCGGAGTCCTGATGCTTCCGCTGCTCCTGGTCTCGATGGACGTGTCCGTCCTCTACTTCGCGATCCCCTCGATCAGCGCGGACCTGGAGCCGAGCGGCACCCAGCAGCTGTGGATCTTCGACATCTACGCGTTCGTGCTCGCCGGGCTGCTGATGACGATGGGCTCGCTCGGCGACCGCATCGGGCGCCGCAAGCTGCTCCTGTTCGGCGCCGCCGCGTTCGGTACCGCCTCGGTGCTGGCCGCCTACGCGAACAGCGCCGAGATGCTGATCGCGGCCCGCGCGCTCCTCGGTGTGGGCGGCGCGACCCTGATGCCGTCGACCATGGCGATCATCCGGACGATGTTCACCGACCCCGGACAGCGCACGAAGGCGATCGGCCTGTGGTCCGGCGTCATGACCGGCGGCATCGCCCTCGGTTCGGTGATGAGCGGAGTCCTCGTCCAGTACTTCTGGTGGGGCTCGGTCTTCCTGGTCAACCTGCCCGCGATGGCGCTGCTGCTGGTCCTCGGCCCGTTCCTGCTGCCCGAGTCCAGGAACCCGGAGCCCGGCCGCTTCGACCTGCTGAGCGTTCCGCTGTCGATGGCCGCCGTCCTGCCGGTGATCTACGGCGTCAAGGAGATCCCGTCCGAGGGCTGGAAGACCGAGTACGTCGTCTCGGTCCTCGTCGGCCTGGTCTTCGCCGCCCTGTTCGTCCACCGCCAGCGCACCGCGAAGTCGCCGCTGATCTCCCCCGCCGTGTTCCGCGGCCGCGGCTTCGCACCCGCGGTCGTCCTCAACCTGATCTCGTCCTTCGGCATGATGGGCTCGGCGTTCTTCACCACCCAGTACCTCCAGTCGGTGCTCGGGAAGAGTTCCATGGCGGCCGCCCTGTGGTCCCTGCTTCCCACCGTCCTGGTGGGTGTGGCCGCGCCGGTCGCCGCGCAGCTCGTGCAGAAGGGCGTCCACCGCGCCCACGTCGTCTCCGGCGGATTCGTCGTCGCCGCCTGCGGCTACGGCCTGCTGGCCCTCGCCGGCACCGACTCCCTGTGGCTCGTACTGGCCGGCGCGGGCGTCCTCGCCTCCGGGATCGTCACCGTGATGTCGCAGATGATGGACCTGGCCCTCGGCACCGTGCCCCTCGGCAACACGGGCGCCGCCGCCTCCCTGCTGGAGACCGGCGCCGAGTTCGGCGGCGCCCTCGGCATGGCGGTCCTGGGCTCCATCGGCACGGCGGTCTACCGCCACGACATCCCGGCCGGCGTCCCGGCCGCGGCCCACGAGACGCTGGGCGGCGCGCTGGCCGTGGCCGGACAGCTGCCGGGCGACGCCGGGCGGGCGCTGACCGACGCCGCACGGGAGGCGTTCACCCACGGCATGCAGGCGGCGGCCGTGGCGGGCACGGTCCTGCTGCTGGGCGCCGCCGTCCTCGCCACGGCGAGCCTGCGCAAGGTGGCGGTGCGCGAGAGTGGCGATGTCGTCGACGCCGGGACCGGCGAGCCGCTCCAGGCGGCGGCTTCGGAGCAGAACAACGGTCTGACTCCCGCCTGAGGCCCGCTCACCGGGCGAACGGCGACCTGAACGCCCGTCCGCCGGGCGGGCCGGAGAACTCCGGCCCGCCCGGCGGACGCATGTGCCGGAAGGGCCCCTCCCGGCCAGGCATCCGCAGGCACCGGAAAGCCGCCCGGCACCGGGAAGCCGCGGGCAGAATCCCGCCCGGCCGGTCACCGGCGTGTGCCGCGATCAGGGCGGCTGCGCCGGGGAGTTGTCGGCGGGGCGTGCCAGGATGGGCGTGTGACACAGACATTCGGTACGCCGTTCATCGGCCGGGATGACGAACTCTCCCGGCTCACCGGCGTGCTGGAGCGCGCCAGGGGCGGCGAACCGCGCACGGTCCTGGTGGCCGGAGACGCCGGCGTCGGCAAGACCCGCACGCTGACGGAGGCCGCCGCGCGGGCGGCCGCCTCCGGGACGACCGTCCTGACCGGGCACTGTGTGGACCTCGGCGACGTGGGCCTGCCCTACCTCCCCTTCACGGAGATCCTGGGCGCCGCGGCCGAGGACGACCGCTTCGCTCCGGCGTTCGCGGCCCACCCGGCGGTGGACCGGCTGACCGGCTCCGGTCCGGGGCCCGGCGGCGCACCCGACGCCGGCGGCCGGCTCCGGCTCTTCGAGGCCATCACGGGTCTCCTCGCCGACCTGGCCGACATCACCCCGCTCCTGCTGATCCTCGAGGACCTCCACTGGGCGGACCAGTCCTCCCGCGACCTGCTCCGCTTCCTGCTCAGCCGGGGCGTGCTCCAGCGGCCCGGGGCCGGCAGCCCCGCCCGGCGTCTCGCGGTCTTCGCCTCGTACCGAGCGGACGACCTGCACCGCCGCCACCCTTTGCGCCCCCTGCTCGCCGAGCTGATCCGGCTGCCGGCCGTCGACCGGCTGGAGCTGCGGCCCATGGGCGACGCCGACGTGGCCCGGCTCGTGCGCGCGCTGCGCACCGGCCCGGTCTCCGACACCACGGTCAAAAGCATCGTCGAGCGCGCCGAGGGCAACGCCTTCTACGCCGAGGAGCTGCTCGCCGCGCTGCCCGGCGACGACGCCCGCGTCTCCCCCGCCATGCCCAGCGGACTGGCCGACCTCCTGCTCATCCGCATCGAGCAACTCTCCGGCACCGCCCAGCAGGTGCTGCGCACGGCGGCCGTCGCGGGGCGGCGCGTCGAGCACGAACTGCTGCGTGGCGCCGTACAACTCCCGGAGGACGAACTGGAGTCGGCGCTGCGCGAGGCCGTCGGCCACCAGCTCCTGGTCCCGGGGGACGACGCGACGTACTCGTTCCGGCACGCGCTCACCCGCGAGGCCGTGTACGCGGACCTGCTGCCCGGTGAACGCGTCCGGCTGCACCGCCAGTTCGCCGGACTTCTCGCGGGAGACGCCCGTTCGGCGAAGAACGCGGCGGAGCGCGCCCACCACTCACGCGAGAGCCACGACCTGGCCGACGCGCTCACCGCCTCCCTCGAAGCCGCCGATCACGCCCAGCGCGTCGGCGCCCCCGCCGAGGAACTGCGCCACCTGGAGGCCGCGCTCGAACTGTGGCCCGCGGTGGACGCCGGTGTCCGCCCCGACGGCGGCACGGTCGCCCTCACGCTGCGCGCCTCGGCCGCCGCCGCCAGCGCCGGGGAGACGCATCGCGCGGTCCACCTCACCCGTGACGCGCTCGCCAGGGCCGGCTCGGACGCCGACTCCGAGCTCGCCGCCCGGGTCCGGTACACCCTCGCGGGCAACCTGATGCGGATCGACAGCCTGAAGGACGCGTTCACGTACAGCAGCGAGGCGCTCGCCCTGATCCCCGCCGAACCGCCCTCGTACACCTGGGTGTGGGCGGCGGCGACCCATGTCATGGCGGCCCGCCTCGTGGGGCGGGAGGAGGACGCCGAGCGGGTCGCCCGGCAGGCGCTCGCCACCGCCGAACAGCTCCGGCTGGCCGACGCCCAGGCCGACCTGACGATCTCCCTGGTCGGTATGGAAGCGGACAACCGGCGCACCCCGAAGGGCCGCGAACGCCTGCGTCGGGCTCGTGAACTGGCCCACGGCGCCGGGAACTTCCCGGTGGAGATGCGTGCGCTGTTCAACCTGGCGATCGGGGCTTACGAATCCGGTGACCTGGAGGAGTGCCTGACCTGGCTCGGCGACGGTGTGGGCCGGGCCCGCCGCGCCGGTCTCCTCCCCTCGCCGTACGCCCTGGAGCTGCTCTATCTCCAGTCGCTGGTGCTGTACACGCTGGGCCGCTGGGACGCGTGCGCGCGGGCGGCCGCCGACGACGCCGAACTGCTGCCGACGGCGGCCGGGTTCGCGACGGGCCCCGCCCTGTACGTCGCCCTCGCCCGCGGTGAGCACGAGGCGGCCGTCGCCGGAGCCCGCGCCCTGCTCGACCGGCCGTTCGACTGGATGTCGACGCTCGTCGCGAGCATCGTCCTGACCGACGCGGCGGCCCGGAGCGGCGACGCCGAGGAGGCCGTACGGCGGCTGCGCACCGCGGCCGAGGACCTCACCGACGTCTCCGGCACCGGCCCGCCGCCGGTCGTGGCGCGGCTCGCCGCGCTCGCGCTGGCGGCGGTCGCGGACGCGGCGGAGGAGGCGCGCCGCTGCGGCGACGTGGCCGGCGGCGAGCGCTGGGCGGACACCGCGACCGAGCTGATGGAGCTGGCCGGGACCGCGGCGGACCGGGGCGGGAAGGAAGCCGAGCAGGGGCCCGAGGGCCTGGCCTGGTTCGCCCGTGCCGAGGCGGAGTCGCTGCGCGCCCGCACGGGACCGGACGTCGCGGCGTGGGAACGGGCCGTCGCGGCCTTCGGCTACGGCGATCCGTACGAGCTGGCCAGGAGCAGACGGCGGCTCGCCGAGGCCCTCCTCGCGGCGGGCCGCCGCGAGGAGGCCGGCGAACAGGCCCGCGCGGCCCACGACACCGCCGTACGGCTCGGCGCGGTGCCGCTGCGCGAGGCCCTGGAGGCGCTTCTGCGGCGCGGCCGCCTCACCCGGTCACCGGCCGCCGAGCAGCGCGTCGCCACACTGACCGCCCGGGAGAGCGACGTGCTGCGGCTGCTCGGCCACGGGCGCACCAACCGCCAGATCGGCGAGGAGCTGTTCATCAGCGGCAAGACGGCGAGCGTCCATGTCTCCAACATCCTCGCCAAGCTGGGTGCCGCGAGCCGGACCGAGGCCGTGGCCATCGCCTACCGCGAGGGCCTGATCCAGCCGGAGACGACACCGTCCGCGTGAGCGGGCCGCCGCGGACCAGGACGTCCCGCGACGCACGAGGGCCGGGACACCCGCGGGTGTCCCGGCCCTCGCTCGCGCACGGCAAGCCGTCGCGGATCCGCCTCAGACGAGGTTGACCGACCGCGCCGACGTCGCGCCGATCTCCTCGGACAGCTCGGTGAGGACACCCTGCGGCACGGTGTCGTCGACGGCGAGGACCGCGAGGGCCTCGCCACCGACGGCCGCGCGGGCGACCTGCATGCCGGCGATGTTGATGCCGGCCTCGCCGATGATGCGACCGACGGTGCCGACGACACCGGGACGGTCCTCGTACTTGAGCACGAGCATGTGGTCGGCGAGCGCGAGGTCCACGTCGTACTCGCCGACGGCGACGATCTTCTGCAGATGCTTCGGACCGGCCAGCGTGCCGGAGACCGAGATCTCCTGGCCGTCGCCGAGCGTGCCGCGCACGGTGACCACGTTGCGGTGGTCGGGAGACTCCGAGCTCGTGGTCAGCCGGACCTCGACGCCGCGCTCCTGCGCGAACAGCGGGGCGTTGACGTACGACACGGTCTCGTCGACGACGTCCTCGAACACGCCCTTGAGCGCGGAGAGTTCGAGCACCTTGACGTCGTGCTGGGTGATCTCGCCGTACACCTCGACGTCGAGGCGGGCCGCGACCTCGCCCGCGAGGGCGGTGAAGATGCGGCCGAGCTTCTCGGCGAGCGGCAGACCGGGCTTGACGTCCTCGGCGATGACGCCGCCCTGGACGTTGACCGCGTCGGGGACGAGCTCACCGGCGAGGGCGAGGCGCACCGAGCGGGCGACGGAGATACCGGCCTTCTCCTGCGCCTCGTCCGTGGAGGCGCCGAGGTGCGGGGTGCAGACGACCTCGTCGAGCTCGAAGAGCGGGGAGTCCGTGCAGGGCTCCTTCGCGTACACGTCGAGGCCGGCGCCGGCGACGCGGCCCTCCTTGAGCGCCGCGTACAGCGCCGCCTCGTCGACGATCCCGCCGCGCGCGGCGTTGACGATGCGCACCGTCGGCTTGACCTTGTGCAGGGCCTCGTGACCGATGAGACCGAGGGTCTCGGGGGTCTTCGGCAGGTGCACGGTGATGAAGTCCGAGACCTCGAGCAGCTCGTCGAGGGTGAGGACCTTCACGCCCATCTGCGCGGCCCGCGCGGGCTGGATGTAGGGGTCGTAGGCGACGACCTTCATGCCGAACGCCGACATGCGCTGCGCGACGAGCGCGCCGATGCGGCCGAGGCCGACGACACCGAGGGTCTTCTCGGCGAGCTCGACACCGGTGTACTTGCTGCGCTTCCACTCGCCGTTCTTCAGCGCCGTGTTGGCCTGCGGGATGTGCCGCGCGGTGGCGAGAAGGAGACCGCAGGCCAGCTCGGCCGCGGTCACGATGTTGGAGGTGGGGGCGTTGACGACCATCACGCCGGCCTTGGTGGCGGCGGAGACGTCGACGTTGTCCAGGCCGACGCCGGCTCGTGCGACGACCTTCAGCTTCTTGGCGGCGGCGACGGCCTCGGCGTCGACCTTGGTGGCCGAACGGATCAGGATGGCGTCGACGTCGGCGATGGCGGGCAGCAGCTCGGCGCGGTCCGCGCCGTTCACATGCCGGATCTCGAAGTCCGGGCCCAGGGCGTCCACAGTCGCGGGCGACAGCTCTTCAGCGATGAGTACGACAGGTTTCGAGCTCACGTGAGTCCTCACAAGTCCAATGCGGACGGCCGTCCCGACGGCCGCAGGCGGTGGAGGGTTTACAGCGGCCCCGGGGTGTGCCTGCACTTCTGGGGAGCCGCTCGAGCCGCGTGGAAGACGCACGACGCTGTGGGCCTGACGCGTTGTTGATGTGCAGCAGTGTAGTGGCGCCGTGGAGGTCGTCCTGCGCCTCCGCGGAAGGATCACCCGTCCGTGGCTGGACGGGATGTCCAACACCGTGTCCACCGGGGTTACCGGGGGTTCGACGAAGGGGCCGGAGCATGCCGCCCCGGCCCCCCGTCGTAGGGCTCACGCCTCGTCGTCGTTGACCCACGACATGAGCTTGCGCAGCTCCTTGCCGGTGGTCTCCAGGAGGTGGTTCTCGTCCTGGGTCTTGTACTCGTTGTACTTCTTCAGGCCCGAGTGGTACTCGTCCATCCAGTTACGGGCGAACGTCCCGTCCTGGATCTCGGCGAGGACCTTCTTCATCTCGGCCTTGGTGGCGTCCGTGATGATGCGCGGGCCGGTGATGTAGTCGCCCCACTCGGCGGTCTCGGAGACGGACCAGCGCATCTTCTCCAGGCCGCCCTCGTACATGAGGTCGACGATGAGCTTCAGCTCGTGCAGGCACTCGAAGTACGCGATCTCCGGCTGGTAGCCGGCCTCGGTCAGCGTCTCGAAACCGGCCTTGACCAGGGCGGCGGTGCCACCGCAGAGGACGGCCTGCTCACCGAACAGGTCGGTCTCGGTCT
Source organism: Streptomyces sp. NBC_00328 (assembly GCF_036139655.1). NCBI lineage: Bacteria > Bacillati > Actinomycetota > Actinomycetes > Kitasatosporales > Streptomycetaceae > Streptomyces > Streptomyces sp. NBC_00328. Next base: position 6,752,599 of record NZ_CP108013.1, on the reverse strand, counting down.
CCTCGGTGAAGGTCGTCTTGATGACGCCGGCGCGGGTGCCGCCGATGGCCTTGGCGTACGAGAGGGTGAGCGCGAAGGCGTTGCCGGTCGCGTCCTGCTCGACGGCCGCGATGCAGGGGACGCCGCGACCCTCCTCGTACTGGCGGCGCACGAGGTGGCCCGGGCCCTTGGGGGCGACCATGCAGACGTCGATGCCGGCCGGGGGCTTGATGAAGCCGTAGCGGATGTTCAGGCCGTGGCCGAAGAACAGCGCGTCGCCGTCGTTGAGGTTGTCCTTGATGGACTCCTCGTAGACCTGGGACTGGATCGGGTCCGGCACCAGGATCATGATGACGTCGGCCTCGGCGGCGGCCTCCGACGGCGTCACCACGCGCAGGCCCTGCTCCTCGGCCTTCGCCTTGGACTTGGAGCCCTCGTGCAGACCGACGCGGACGTCGACACCCGAGTCGCGCAGCGACAGCGCGTGGGCGTGGCCCTGGCTGCCGTAGCCGATGACCGCGACCTTGCGGCCCTGGATGATGGACAGGTCGGCGTCGTCGTCGTAGAACAGCTCGGCCACTGGGGTTCTCCTTGTTTTCCGGTATTTCCGGTGTTGCGTCCCACCGTACGGCGGGCGGGGGAAGTGAAGTTCTCTGGTCTCGGCATACGGGCGGACCGGGTGAGCGGCCCGCCCGTGGACCGGTGTCTTCCTGGCTTAGGCCGACCGGTCCAGTGCGCGCAGCGACCGGTCGGTGATCGAACGCGCCCCGCGTCCGATCGCGATCGTGCCGGACTGGACGAGCTCCTTGATGCCGAACGGCTCCAGCATCTTGAGCATGGCCTCCAGCTTGTCGGCGCCGCCCGTGGCCTCGATCGTGACGGCCTCCGGGGAGACGTCGACGGTCTTGGCGCGGAACAGCTGAACGATCTCCACGATCTGGGAGCGCGTCTCGTTGTCGGCGCGCACCTTCACCAGAACGAGTTCCCGCTGAACGGCCGAACCGGGTTCCAGCTCGACGATCTTCAGGACGTTGACGAGCTTGTTCAGCTGCTTGGTGACCTGTTCGAGCGGGAGTTCCTCGATCACGTTCACCACGATGGTGATGCGGGAGATCTCGGGGTGCTCGGTGACACCGACGGCGAGGGAGTCGATGTTGAAGCCGCGCCGGGAGAACAGGGCGGTGATCCGGGCGAGGACACCGGGCTTGTTCTCGACGAGGACGGAGAGGGTGTGCTTGCTCATGGGTCTGACTCGGCTCTCTCTCAGTCGTCTTCGTTGTCGCCGAAGTCGGGGCGGACGTCCCGGGCGAACATGACCTCGTCGTTGGAGGTGCCTGCGGCGACCATCGGCCACACCATCGCGTCCTCGTGGACGATGAAGTCGACCACGACCGGGCGGTCGTTGATCGAGTTCGCCTCCTCGATCACCTTGTCGAGGTCCTCCGGGGACTCGCAGCGGATGGCGTAGCAGCCCATGGCCTCCGACAGCTTCACGAAGTCGGGGACGCGGGTGCCGGCGCTCGGCTGCTTGCCGTCCGCGTCCGGGCCGCTGTGCAGCACGGTGTTGGAGTAGCGCTGGTTGTAGAAGAGGGTCTGCCACTGGCGGACCATCCCGAGGGCGCCGTTGTTGATGATGGCGACCTTGATCGGGATGTTGTTCAGGGCGCAGGTGGTGAGTTCCTGGTTGGTCATCTGGAAGCAGCCGTCGCCGTCGACCGCCCAGACCGTGCGGTCCGGCTGTCCCGCCTTGGCGCCCATCGCGGCCGGGACCGCGTAGCCCATCGTTCCGGCGCCCCCGGAGTTCAGCCAGGTGGAGGGCTGCTCGTACTGGATGTAGTGCGCGGCCCACATCTGGTGCTGGCCGACGCCGGCCGCGAAGATCGTGCCCTCCGGGGCGAGCTGCCCGATGCGCTCGATGACCTGCTGCGGCGAGAGCTGGCCGTTGTCGGGCTGCTCGTAGCCGAGCGGGTAGGTCTCGCGCCAGCGGTTGAGGTCGCTCCACCAGGCGGTGTAGTCGCCGGTGTTCCCCTCGCTGTGCTCCTTCTGGACCGCCTGGACCAGGTCGGCGATGACCTCGCGGGCGTCTCCGACGATCGGCACGTCGGCGGCGCGGTTCTTGCCGATCTCGGCCGGGTCGATGTCGGCGTGGACGATCTTGGCGAACGGGGCGAAGCTGTCCAGCTTGCCGGTGACGCGGTCGTCGAAGCGGGCTCCGAGGGCGACGATCAGGTCGGCCTTCTGCAGCGCGGTGACGGCGGTGACCGAACCGTGCATGCCCGGCATTCCCACGTGCAGCGGGTGGCTGTCGGGGAACGCGCCGAGCGCCATCAGGGTGGTGGTGACGGGCGCTCCGGTGAGTTCCGCGAGGACCTTCAGCTCGGTGGTGGCGTGCGCCTTGAGGACGCCGCCGCCGACGTACAGCACGGGCCGCTTGGCCTGGCTGAGCAGCTTGGCGGCCTCGCGGATCTGCTTGGCGTGCGGCTTGGTGACCGGGCGGTAGCCGGGCAGGTCCTGGGTGGGCGGCCACTGGAAGGTGGTCCGGGCCTGGAGGGCGTCCTTGGCGATGTCGACGAGGACCGGGCCGGGCCGGCCGGTGGAGGCGATGTGGAAGGCCTCCGCGATCGTCCGCGGGATGTCCTCGGCCTTGGTGACCAGGAAGTTGTGCTTGGTGATCGGCATGGTGATGCCGACGATGTCCGCCTCCTGGAAGGCGTCCGTGCCGATCGCCTTGGACGCGACCTGCCCGGTGATCGCCACGAGCGGGACCGAGTCCATGTGCGCGTCGGCGATCGGGGTGACCAGGTTGGTCGCGCCGGGGCCGCTGGTCGCCATGCAGACGCCGACCTTGCCGGTGGCCTGCGCGTAGCCGGTGGCCGCGTGGCCGGCTCCCTGCTCGTGGCGCACGAGCACGTGCCGCACCCGGCGGGAGTCCATCAGCGGGTCGTAGGCCGGAAGGATCGCACCGCCGGGGATGCCGAATACGGTCTCGGCCCCGACCTCCTCGAGCGAGCGGATGAGGGACTGCGCACCCGTGACGTGCTCGGGGGCGGACTGGTGTCCTCCGGAACGGGGCCGCGGCTGCGGATGGTGGGCCCCGGTGGCCTGCTCGGTCATCGGCATTCTCTTCTCGATGCTGAGGGTTTTTGCGTCTTTTGTGCGATGTACGACTGGTGCCTGTGCAACAAAAAACCCCTCGTGCCGTGAGGCAAGCGAGGGGAGCGCGCCGGGTGCGGTCGCTGGGTGTTCCGGAACTTTCCGGTGACCACCTAGCTTCAGCCGACGCGCTTTCCAAGTACGAGAATTCGGGTGCGCATGGCATTGACCCTCCCCCCGGCACGCACCGACTGTCAAGTGGGTGGGACGGGAGTCTCATTATGTGAGCGGAGGGCCGTTCCGCCCCCGAGAACGACGGGCACTCCACTCGTATACACCCCGGCGCCCCCGCCGCCCGCGAACACCGGCTCGGCGGGTCCGCTCGGCACCGGATAGTGGCCGGAAGAGAGCGCTCTGCGCAGCCGGTACTCGTCCAGCGGTCCGGAGAAGGCCATGCCCTGCCCATGGGTGCAGCCCATCGCGCGCAGCGCGACGACCTGCTCCGGGAGATCCACCCCGTCGGCCACGGACTGCAGCCCCAGATCGGCGGCGATCCGCAGCAGCCCGCTGGTGATCTTGTGCAGCCGGGCGGACTCGACGACTCCCTCGACCAGACTCCTGTCGAGACGCAGGACGTCCACGGGGAGCCGTCTCAGTGCCGTGATCGCCGCGTAGCCGCTGCCGAAGCCGTCCAGGGCGATCCGTACACCGAGACGTCTGAGCGCGTTCAGCCGGCGCTCCAGCTCGTCCAGGGGGACCCTCGGATCGGTGTCGGACAGCTCGATGATCAGGCCGCCGGAGGCGAGCCCGTGCCGGGTCAGCAGGGACTCCACTGAGCCCAGCGGCATCGAGCGGTCCACCAGACGCCGGGCGGTCATCCGGACCGCGACCGGCACGGCGACCCCCGCGGCGGTGCGCTCGGCGGCCTGCCCGACGGCCTCGTCGAGCATCCAGCGGCCGAGTTCGGCGGTCTTCTCGCCGTCCTCGGCGACCCGCAGGAACTCGGCGGGCGTGAACAGCACCCCCTGGGAGGAACGCCAGCGCGCCTGAGCGGTGACCGAAGCGATCCGGCCGTTCTCCAGCGACACCACGGGCTGGTGCAGCAGGGCGAACTCGCCGTCCTGGAGTGCGGAGCGCAGCCGGGTCGCCAGCTCCGCCCTGCGGACCACGTCCTGCTGCATCTGGGGCGCGTACAGCTCGACGCGGCCCTTTCCGGCGGCCTTCGCGCGGTACATGGCGAGGTCGGCGTTGCGCAGCAGCTCGCCCGCTCCCAGTCCCGGCTCGGCGAAGCCGACGCCGATGGACGCGGCGACCCGGACATCGTTGCCGTCGATACAGTACGGCTGGGAGAGCCTGATCCGCAGACGGTCGGCGAGTTCCCGTACCTGCTGCTCACGGGCGGTACGGTCGCGGCCTCCGTCACCGACGATGAGGGCCGCGAACTCGTCCCCGCCGAGCCGCGCGGCGGTGTCGCCGTGCCGGACGGAGTCCTGGAGTCTGCGGGCGGCCTGGACGAGCAGCTCGTCACCGGCCTGGTGCCCGATGGTGTCGTTGACGCCCTTGAATCCGTCGAGGTCGATGAAGAGGACGGCGGTACCCCGGTCGGTGGAGCGGCGCCCGGACAGGGCCTGCTGGACGCGCCGGGTGAACAGCGCGCGGTTGGGCAGGTCGGTGAGCGGGTCGTGCTCGGCGTTGTGCTGCAACTGCGCCTGGAGCCGGACGCGTTCGGTGACGTCACGGCTGTTGAAGATGAGGCCGCCGTGGTGCCGGTTGACGGTGGACTCCACGTTGAGCCAGCCGCCGTCGCCGGACCGGAACCTGCACTCGATCCGGGTGGTGGGTTCCTCGGCGTGGCTGGCCGCGAGGAAGCGCCGCACCTCGTGGACCACGCAGCCGAGGTCCTCGGGGTGGATGAGCGAGGCGAGTTCGGAGCCGACGAGTTCCTCGGCGTCACGGCCGTAGACCCCGGCGGCGGCCGGGCTGACGTACCTCAGGATGCCGTTCGGCGCGGCGATCATGATGACGTCGCTCGAACCCTGCACCAGGGAGCGGAAGTGGTTCTCCTTCTGGGCCAGTTCCTGGGTGAGGGTGATGTTGTCGAGCAGCATGATGCCCTGGCGCACCACCAGGGCCAGCACGACGAGGCCGGCGGTGACGAGCACCACGCGGTCCACCCGGCGTCCGTTCAGGATGTTGTAGAGGATCCCCAACGTGCAGACGGCGGCGGCCAGATAGGGCGTCAGCGCGGCCAGCGATCCCGTGATCGGACGCGCCGCCGGAGAGCGGCCGGGTCCGTGGCCCTGGGAGTCCGCGGGCGCGGATCCGTCCTGCCGCGGTCCCTGGGAGGGGTCCGGCTCCTCGTGCCGGCCCTGGCCCTCGTGGGATCCGGGCTCCTCCTGCGGGGCTCCCGGTCCGTACGGCGTGCGGGTCCCCTCGGGTCCGGACGACGTGTGGCTTCCCGGGGGCCCGTACTGCCCTTCCCTGCGCTGTCCCGGGATGACCTCGTGCGCCACGCGCGTGTGCTCCTGCGATCCCTGCTCGTCGGGTCCGCGGGGGTCCGGCCCGCGCGGGTCCGGGCCGTACGCGTCGATGCCGCGCTCGCCGCTGTCGTACTCCTCGGTGGCGTGCTCCTCGATGCCGTGCTCCTCCGCCTCGTTCCCGTGCCGGGTGACGACCCAGGGGGCGTACGCGAGGAGCAGCGAGCCGGCGAACCAGCCCGCGTCGAGGAGCTGGCCCGAGTGGTAGCTGTTGTGCAGGAGGGGCGAGGTGAACAGCGCGTCGCACATCACGGTCAGGGCGAGCGCCCCGATCGCCGTGTTCACCGCCGACCTGTTCACCGACGAGCGCCTGAAGTGCAGCGCCAGCACCATGCTGACCAGCGCGATGTCCAGCAGCGGGTACGCGAGCGACAGCGCGGTGTGCGCGACGCTCGGCCCGTCGAACTTCGCGGCCTGGGCGAGCGCCAGACTCCAGGACAGGGTGAGCAGCGATCCGCCGATCAGCCAGGCGTCCAGCGCGAGACACACCCAGCCCGCCCGGGTGACGGGCCGCTTGGCGAGCACCAGCAGTCCCACGATGGCGGGCGGCGCGAAGCAGAGGAAGAACAGATCGGCGTAGCTCGGGGTGGGCACGGGGCGGTCGAGGACGACCTCGTACCACCCCCAGACCAGGTTTCCGAGCGAGGCCATCACCGAGGAGAGGGCGAACAGCAGCCACGCGGGCCGAAAGCGGCTGCGGCGGCCACGGGCGTAGAGGAAGCAGGAGACCGCCGCGGTGCCCGCGGCGGCGCTCAGCCCGAAGTCGCCCATGACCAGTGCCAGGCTCGTGGAGCCCCAGCCGAGCGCGGAACCGACGGCGTAGGCCGCGCACACCAGGGCCAGCACGAGTTGCGAGAACAGGCCCGTCCCGCCGTCGAACACCGTCCGACGGGTCAGCAGCGCTCCGGGGGAGCTCACCGGGCCCACCGGGTCCGTGCCCCGGGGTCCCGCTGGTCCCGGTGCGCCGGATGTCCGTGCCTCCGGCGGCCCTGGTGCCTGCGGTGGTGATGGCTGCCGTGACCGCGGCTGTGCGTGGCCGCGCGCCAGGGTCGTCGGCGGCGGCCCCGCCGCGTCGGATCGTTGGTCCATAGGCCGTGCATCGCCCGTCGCCCCCCTCGCAGTCTCAATGTCCGTCCCCGGCGCCGAACGGTGCGCGGCGCAGCCCCTGTCGGGACGATACACCAGTCTCGTCACTCAGGGACATAGTTCCTCTACGCTGCGTAACGACCAGGGACTATGTCGGCACTGCCCGCATCCGGAGAACTGCGGAGCGTGCCCGAGGCGGGACGGCGAGCGGACAGGGCGTCGCTCAGGTGCCGGTGGTAAGGACCACGTTGCGCAGCGGCTCCCGGTTCACGAAGCGGGTCAGCTGATCCGCGAGCAGTCGCTTGGCGCGCGGCCAGAACGCCGAGGTCGGCCCTCCGACGTGGGGGCTGATGAGCACGCCGGGCGCGTGCCACAACGGGTGGCCCGGGGGCAGCGGTTCGGGGTCGGTGACGTCGAGGGCCGCGGTGATGCGCCCGCTCTTCAGCTCGCCGACCAGCGCGTCCGTGTCGACGACGGGGCCGCGGGCCACGTTCACCAGGAGCGCGCCGTCCTTCATCCGGGACAGGAAGTCGGCGTTCACCAGGCCGCGGGTGCTGTCCGTGAGCGGCGTGGTCAGCACGACGACGTCGAAGTCGGGAAGCAGGGAGGGCAGTTCGGCGAGGGGGCGCACAGGACCGCGCGCCGTGGCACGGGCGGAGCGTGCGACGCGCGCGACCCGCGCGAGCTCGAACGGCGTGAGCCTGTCCTCGATGGCGGACCCGATCGCCCCGTACCCCACGATGAGAACGGACTTGTCGGCCAGTGAGGGACGGAAGCCCGTGCGCCACTCCTGCTTGTCCTGGCCCCGCACGAAGTCGGGGATCCCGCGCAGCGAGGCGAGGATCAGGGCGAGCGTGAGTTCCGCGGTGCTCGCCTCGTGCACCCCGCGGGCGTTGCACAACACCACGCCGGAGGGAAGGGAGTTGAGGCTCGGCAGGACGTGGTCGACACCGGCGGAGAGGGTCTGCACGGCCCGGAGCGAGGTCATTTCGGCCATCGGCCGCCGCGAGACGGCGGGCGGCTTCATGTAGGGCACGACATAGAACACGCAGTCGGCGGGATCCGCGGGGAACTCCTGGCCGCCGTCCCAGAAACGGTAGTCGGGGCCCTCGGGGAGTCCGTCGATCTCGTCCGCGTGAAAGGGGAGCCAGACATCGGAAGTCATGGTCAGGAGGTTATGCCAGCCGCCCATGCGCACAGGTTAGGTTGGGGTCCGGCAGAAGGAGGATCACGGCCAGGTGGAGCGCAGAACGATCGGGGCGGCGGCGCTCTGTGTGGGGGCGGTCGGACTCGGATGCATGCCGATGAGCTGGGCTTACACCGGGTCGCAACGGCGTGGCGAGGAGTCGCTGCGTGCGGTGAACGCGGCACTGGACCGGGGGTCGACGCTGCTCGACACGGCCGACATGTACGGGCCCTTCACCAATGAGCTGCTCGTCGGGCGCGTCCTGAAGGAGCGGCGCTCCGAGGCCTTCGTGTCGACCAAGGTCGGCCTGCTGGTGGGTGATCAGCACCTCGTGGCCAACGGCCGCCCAGGCTATGTGAAGCGGGCCTGCGACGCCTCGCTGCGCCGGCTCCAGACGGACGTCATCGATCTCTACCAGTTGCACCGCGCGGACCCGGAAGTGCCGGTCGAGGAGACGTGGGGCGCGATGGCCGAGCTCGTCGCGGCCGGAAAGGTCCGCTCGCTCGGGCTGTGCGCGGTGGGCGCGGGGTCCGGCCGCCGGGCGGGGGCGCGGCCGCACGACGGAACGATCCGGCTGCTGGAGCGGGTGCAGCAGGTCTTCCCGGTGAGCACCGTGCAGGCCGAGCTGTCGGTGTGGTCGGCGGAGGCGCTGGACGCGCTGCTGCCGTGGTGTGCGGCGCGCGGTGTCGGGTTCCTCGCCGCGATGCCGCTCGGCAACGGCTTCCTGACCGGCACGCTGACCCCCGGCGAGGGCTTCGAGCCCGACGATCCACGGGCCCGCCATCCTCGTTTCACCGCCGAGATGATGGCGGCGAACCAGCCCATCGTCGTCGGTCTGCGGCGCGTCGCGCGGAGGCACGGGAGCGGTGCCCGTCCCGTCACACCCGCGCAGGTGGCGCTGGCGTGGGTGCTGGCGCAGGGTCCGCATGTCGTCCCGGTGCCGGGGGCCAAGCGGGAGCGCTGGGCCGTCGAGAACGCGGGGGCGGCCGGACTGCGGCTGACGGCGGAGGATCTCGCCGAGGTGGCGGCGCTGCCGGGGGCGCTGGGATCCTGGGACTGACCGGCGATCGCGGAGCCCGGCGCGGATCGCCCGGCCGGGACCGGGACCCCGGGGAACGCGAGCGGTGTATGAACAGGAGGACCGCCGCGTCGAAGGGACATTGATGGTGCAAGTTCGAGCAGTGACAGTCGTGTTGGCCACGACCGCGCTCCTGGTGACGGCCGGCTGCTCCTCCGGCGGCCGACCGGGCCCGGCGGGTCCGGGCACGTCCGCGGGCGCCGGGAGCACGGCCCCGCACTCGCCGTCCGCCCCGAGCGCCACCGCCGAGGCGACACCGCCCGCGAAGGGCTCGGTGAAGGTCCTGCGCACCGTCACCGAGGACCTCGACACCCCCTGGGGCCTCGCGCCGCTGGCCGGGGGCGGTCTGCTGGTGTCCTCGCGGGACAAGGGGACGATCACCCGGATCGACGAGAAGACCGGCAGGAAGACACTGCTGGGCGAGGTGCCCGGGGTGGCCCCGGCCCGTGAGGGCGGTCTCCTGGGCATAGCCCTCTCGCCGGACTACGCCTCCGACCACATGGTCTACGCGTACCTGACCACGGCGTCCGACAACCGCATCGTCCGCATGCTGTACGACGAGCGGAGGCCGTCCGGCGAACAACTCGGCGCGCCGGACACGATCTTCAAGGGCATCCCCAAGGGCCTGATCCACAACGGTGGCCGGATCGCCTTCGGCCCGGACAGGATGCTGTACGCGGGCGCCGGCGAGACGGGTGACCGGGGCCTGGCCCAGGACAAGAAGTCGCTCGCCGGGAAGATCCTGCGCATGACGCCGGAGGGCGAGCCCGCGCCGGGCAATCCGTTCCCCGACTCGGTCGTGTACTCGTACGGGCACCGCAACGTCCAGGGTCTGGCCTGGGACGACAAACAGCGGCTGTGGGCATCGGAGTTCGGCCAGGACACCTGGGACGAGCTGAACCGGATCAAGCCGGGCGACAACTACGGCTGGCCCGTGGTGGAAGGCATCGGCCACGACTCCAGGTACCACGATCCGATCGTCCAGTGGCACACCGACGAGGCCTCTCCGAGCGGGATCGCCTACGCCGGGGGGTCCCTGTGGATGGCGGCCCTCAAGGGGCAGCGCCTGTGGCGCGTCCCGTTGAACGGCACCGAGGCGTCCGCGGCACCCGAGGCCTTTCTCACGGGCAGGTACGGCCGCCTCCGCACGGTCGTCTCCGCGGGCGGCGACCGGCTCTGGCTGACCACGAGCGAGACCGACGGCCGCGGCACCCCCGTGAAGGGCGACGACCGGCTTCTGGAGCTGGAGGTGAAGTAGGACGGCGGCGGCCCGAGGGGCGGCCGCGGCGAACACGGCTCGGCCCTCGGCCGGTTTCCCTCACGGGCGCGCGCTCAGCCGGCCGCTCGGGCGGCCGGGGTGTCCGCCGGGAACAGCCGCAGTCTGTGGGCCAGCGCGGCCGCCTCCCCCCGTCCCGAGACGTCCAGCTTGGCCAGGATGTTCGAGACGTGGACGCTGGCCGTCTTCGGGGAGATGAAGAGTTCCTCGGCGATCCGGCGGTTGCTGCGCCCGGCCGCGACCAGGCGCAGGACATCGCGCTCGCGGCTGGTGAGACCGAACGCGGCCGCGGGGTCGGCGGGAGCGGTCCGGGACCGTTCACCGGTGTGCTCCAGGGCCAGGCGGGCGCGCCGGGCGAGCAGCGCGACCGCGTCACCGAGCGGACGGGCGCCGAGGTGTCCGGCGGCGGCGCCGGCCAGCCGGAGGAGTTCCGCGGCGCGGGCGCGCTCGTCGTCGTCCGCGCCCGTGAGCAGCAGGGACTCGGCGAGGCGGAGGCGGACCCGGGCGAGGTCGTAGGGGCGCTCCAGGGGTTCGAAAGCCTCGACCACCTCCGACCACTGGTCCGGGGTGCCCGCGCCGTCGGCCCGCCGGAGTTCGGCACCCACCCATGCGGCGTGGGCGAGCCAGACGGGCGCTCCGGTGGCCAGGGTCCGCGCGGCCGTGCGGACGCGTTCCAGGGCCGGGGCGCGGCCGGGGGCGGCGACGGGCAGGCCGCGGGCTGCGTCCTCCGCGGTGACGGCGGCCAGCAGCAGCGGCCAGGCGTAGCGCTGGGTGCCGGGCGGGAAGCCCGTGGCCAGTGCCTCGTCCAGGGCGGTACGGGCGTCGAGGAAGCGGCCCTCGCCCGCGGCGACGCCGATGGTGGTGCACAGCAGCGGCAGGGTGTGCTGGGGCATCGGGTCGTGGCTGCCGAAGTGGCCGCGGGCGGCGGTCAGCCGGCGGCCCGCCTCGGCGAGGTCGCCGCGGGCCAGGGCCACGGGCGCGAGCCGGGACGCGCCCACCCCGGAGGCCTTGCCGCCGAGTCCGACGGCAAGGGCGTTGCGGGCGGCCTCGGCGGCCTCGTCCCAGCGGCCGAGCGCGTACAACGATTCGGAGAGGTTGCCCCAGACCCAGGCCTGGGTGTCCAACAGGCCGTTCCGGCAGGCGAGTTCTATGCCCTCGCGCAGGATGGCGACGGCCTCGCGGGAGCGGCCCACCGACTCCAGATGGGAGGGCAGGTTGATGTGCAGACGGCCCACGACGTACGCGGCGCCCTGGCGGTTCGCCCGCTCCCTGACCCGGTACATCTCCGCGAGCCCGTCCTCGATCTGCCCGGCGTCGACCATCAGCCCGCCGAGGGTGAGCCGGGCGTTCAGCTCGGTGTCCCGGGCGCCCACCATGTGCGCGTACTCCACGGCGCGTTCGGCCGCGGAGAGGGCGCCGTGGCCCGGCTGGTGCACCATGCACCAGGCGGCGACCATGGACAGGACCTCGGCGTGCACCTGGGAGGGCGGCAGACCGCGTACCAGGTCCTGGGCGGTGGCGAGTTCCTTCCAGCCGTCGCCGCGGACCTGTGCCTGGACGAGCCGGGAGCGCTGGATCCAGAACCAGGCGGCGCGCAGTGGGTCGCCCGCGTCCTCCAGGAGGTGCAGCGCCCGTCCGGTCGTCTTCAGGGCCCGTTCGCGTTCCCCGCACAGCCGGCCGGCGACGGCGGCCTCGGCCATCAGGTCCAGGTAGCTCAGGGGTGTGGCCGCGGAGCCGCGGCCGTCGGAAGTCTCCCCGTGTCCCTCGGGCAGGGGAGGGGGGTAGGCCTCCACGTAGTCGATGGGGCGCAGTTCGGCCCGTACGGTGTCGGGGACCGTCTCCCACAGCTCCATCGCCCGCTCCAGGAGCCGCAGCTGCTCGGAGTGGGCGTGCCGGCGGCGGGCCGCGACCGAGGCGTCGAGGACGGCGGGCAGGGCCTTGGCGGCGTCATGGGCGTGGTACCAGTAGCTGGCCAGCCGGGTGACGCGCTCGTCGGCCGGTACGAGCACCGGGTCGGCCTCCAGGGCCTCGGCGTAGCGGCGGTTGAAGCGGGAGCGTTCGCCGGGCAGCAGGTCGTCGCTGACGGCCTCGCGGACCAGGGAGTGGCGGAAGCGGTAGCCGTCGCCGCCGGGCGAGGCGATCAGGATGTTGGCGCCGACGCAGGCGCGTAGGGCCTCGATGAGGTCGTCCTCGGCGAGCCGTGCCACCGCGGCGAGCAGGGAGTACTCGACGGTGCTGCCTCCCTCGGCGACGATCCGGGCGACCCGCTGGGCGCTCTCGGGCAGTCCTTCGACGCGGACGAGGAGCAGGTCGCGCAGGGTGTCGGTGAGTCCGGTGGGACAGCCGTCGCGGCCGGCGACGGCGAGTTCCTCGACGAAGAACGCGTTGCCGTCGGAGCGGGCGAAGATCTCGTCGGCCTGGGCGGTGTCGGGTTCGCGGGCGAGGATTCCGGCGATCTGGCGGCCGACCTCGGCCCGGTTGAAGCGGCCCAGGTCGATGCGGCGGACCGTGCGGAGGCGGTCGAGCTCGGCGAGCAGGGGGCGCAGCGGATGACGGCGGTGGATGTCGTCGGCCCGGTAGGTGGCGATCACGACGAGACGGCCGCTGCGCAGTGTGCGGAAGAGGTAGGCGAGCAGATGGCGGGTGGAGGCGTCGGCCCAGTGCAGGTCCTCGAGGACGACGACGACCGTGCGGTCCGCGGCGACCCGTTCCAGGAGGCGGGCGGTGAGCTCGAAGAGGCGGGCCATGCCGTCCTCCTCGTACTGCCGTCCCCGGGTCGTCTGCGCGAGCTCGGGCAGGAGGCGGGCGAGTTCCTCCTCCTGTCCGGCGGCCGCGGCGGCGAGTTCGTCGGGCAGGGCGCGGCGCAGGGCGCGCAGGGCGGTGGAGAAGGGGGCGAAGGGGAGGCCGTCGGCGCCGATCTCGACGCAGCCGCCCAAGGCGACGACGGCGCCCTCGCGGGTGGCGGCGGCGGAGAACTCCTCCAGGAAGCGGGTCTTGCCGACGCCGGCCTCGCCGCCGAGCAGGAACGCCTGCGGTTCTCCCCCGGCGGCTGCGCGGGCGAGCGCGTCGTTCAACGCCTCCAGTTCGTCGGCGCGTCCGACGAACACCGGGCTGACGGACCTGGTCTCCACGGCCCCGAGCATGGCACAGGGGTCCGACAGGGGGGCACCGGTCGCCGGGACGGCGGTCAGTGCCCCGCCCACCGGCCGGCCGCCGCCCGGCGGGAGACGGCCGGCCGCCGCGGGGGCGCCGTCCCGCACAGCCTGTGGACGGCCGGACGGTGCCCGGCCGTCCACGGGCGCCCCGGCGGTCATGCGGTGCGGGCCGACCGGTGCCGGCGGGGGCGGCCGCTATGTGCGCGTTCCTCGGTGCCGTCCTGTGCGGACCGGAGGGCGGCGGCGCGGCGGGCGGCCCGGCGGCCGCTCGCGGCCTCCCTGGCGAGCCGGTAGGTCTGGGCCCTGCGGATCAGTTCGTCGGACCGGATCTGCTGGAGCTCGAACTCGAACATCTTGTACCCCTCGTGAAGCGTCGGTTTCGGTCTCGCTCGTTCGCGATGCCTCAACCTTCGTCTCCCAGAGGGGTGCGCCACATCGGGAGAGTTCCGCATCTTGGGAACGCGAAGGGCCTTAGGGCGGCGGCCGGTTTCCCGTGCCGGCCCTAAGGCCCCTCTGAGTCGTCGTTCGTCGGTGGTGTCGGCGCTGCGCGGATTCAGCTGGTGGAAGGCAGTCCGAGGAGGATGTCGGAGTACTTGGCGACCGCCAGCACCAGTCCTACGACGCCGAGCGAGACGCCCGCCCAGGCGACGGACTTGATCCAGGCGGCCTGCGGCTTGCCGGGGGCGCCGAACGCGGGCCGGACCAGCACGACGACGCCGACGATCAGCGCGGCCAGCGCGAAGAGGCCGCCGACCAGCGCGGTGGTCGTCCAGGCGTCGCCGTAGACCTCCTTGACCTGCGTGGCCACGCTCGCGGACGACGAGGTCTGGAGCTGGCCGATCAGGGTCTCCCGGGCGGCGGCCACGGTGGCGACCCAGCTGCCGGTCAGCGACACCACGCCGAGTCCGGCGGACACCACGGCGGCGGCACCCTGGCCGACACCGGCGTCCCGGCCCGCGCCGGTGTCATCGAGGCCGGCGAGGTCCTCGTCGGCCTCGTCCCCCTCGTCCAGGTCCTCGTCCCGCTCCTCGGCCCCGGCCGGGGTCCCGGTCGCTTCGTCCGTGGACGCCCCGGCCGTGCCGGCCTCGGTGGCGTCCTCGGTCCGCTCGTCGCGCTGCGCCTCGGTGCCGGTCTCGGCCCCGGCCTCGTCAACTGTCTTGGTTCCCATACGGGCACCGTACGGATGCCGTATGAGAGGTTCCTTAATGATCCTTGTGGGCGGCGTCCGCGCGTGCGGCACGCCACTCGGGCGCGAGCAGGGACCACACCTCGAGGTCGTGCCGGACCCCGTGATGGGTGTGCTTCTCCCGGAACACGCCGTCCCGGCTCATGCCGAGCCGCCGGGCCACGTTCAGGCTCGGGACGTTGCCCGCCGCGGCGACCCACTCCACGCGGTGGATCCCGCGCTCCTCGACCGCCCAGTCGATGAGGATCCGCATCGCGCGGGTGACCAGACCGCGCCCGGAGGCGGCGGGTTCCAGCCAGCATCCGACCTCGCAGTTGCCCTGGTCCGCGTCGAAGTTCAGGAAGAGCACACCGCCCACGAGCTTCCCGTCCAGCCACAGGCCGTGCAGGGAACCGGTGTCGGCGCAGCGCATGTCGGCGTACCTCTGGAGATGCGCCCGCGCGGACGGCACGTCCGTGGACCGGGAGCCGAAGGGGACGAACTGCCCGATGAACTCGCGCCCGCGGTCCAGGTGGGCGAGGAACTCCTCGGCGTGCCAGGGCTCCAGGGGCCGCATTACGGCTCCGTCGTCGCCCAGGGATATCGCGTACATCCCGTCACCGCTCCTTCGTCGTCACGTCGGTGCCCCCGGCGTCCTTCGTCTCGGCGTCCGTCATCTCCGCGTCCAGGATTCCGGCGTCCAGGATTCCGGCGTCGGCCGCCCCGCGGCCCAGTACGTCGGCCGCCTCGGCGTCCGTGGCCTCGGCCAGCCTCTCATGCGCGGCCCGGCATTCGGGCGGCTCGATGCTGATGCGCGGCAGCCTCTTGTCGAGCGCCCGGGGCAGCCACCAGTTGGCGTCGCCGAGCAGGTGCATGAGGGCGGGGACGAGAAGCGTGCGCAGGACGAAGGCGTCCAGGGCGACGGCGGCGGCGAGGGCGATCCCGAACATCGCGATGACACGGTCGCCGCTGAGTACGAAGGCGAGGAAGACCGAGATCATGATGACGGCGGCGGAGTTGATCACCCGGCTGGTCTCGGCGAGGCCGACGCGGACCGCGCGCCGGTTGTCACCGGTCTCCAGCCACTCCTCGTACATCCGGCTGACCAGGAAGACCTGGTAGTCCATGGAGAGCCCGAAGAGCACCGACACCATGATCACGGGCAGGAACGGCTCGATCGGGCCCGCGCGGCCGAGACCGAGCAGTTCGCTCCCCCAGCCCCACTGGAAGATCGCGACGACGACTCCGAAGGCGGCGGCGACGGCGGCGACGTTCATGGCCGCGGCCTTGAGGGGGATGCCGATCGAGCGGAACGCGAGCAGCAGCAGGACACAGCCGAGGCTGATCACGACACCGACGAAGAGCGGGAGCTTGGCGATGATGACGTCCGCGAAGTCGTCGTAGCTCGCCGTGACACCGCCGACCTGTACGTCGAGGGAGGTGCCCGACTCGGCGCGCGGCAGGACGTCGGCGCGCAGCCGGTCCACCAGGTCGCTGGTCTTCTGGGACTGCGGCGCGGAGGCCGGGACGACGGTGAGCAAGGCGGTGTCACCGGTGCCGTTGTACGTCACCGGGGTCGCCGAGGCGACACCCTCGGTGGCCCGCAGCGTGGCGTCCAGGTTGTCCAGGGCGAGCCTGTCCTCGGCGCCGCCGACCTTGGTGACGAGGGTCAGGGGCCCGTTCACTCCGGGACCGAAGCCCTCCGAGATCAGGTCGTACGCCTGCCGGGTGGTCGTCGTCCTCGGGTCGTTGCCCTGGTCGGACGTACCCAGGTGGAGGGAGAGCGTGGGGAGGGCGAGCACGGCCATCACGACGACGGCCACGGCACCGAGCAGCTTGGGGTGGCGCTCCACGAAGGCGGACCAGCGGGCGGCGAACCCCGTGGCCATCTCCGGCTGGGGCCCCTGCTCCTCCAGACGCCGCCGCTCTCGGCGGCTCAGCGCGCGCGGACCGATGAAGGAGAGCAGCGCGGGCAGCAGGGTCACGGAGGCCGCGACGGTGAGGACGACGGTCAGGGAGGCGGCGATCGCCACACCGTTGAGGAAGTTGAGCCGCAGGATGAGCATGCCCAGCAGGGCGATGCAGACGGTGGCGCCGGCGAAGACGACCGCGCGTCCGGTGGTGGCCACGGCGTTCTGCGCCGCCTCGGCCACCGGCAGTCCGCGTTTGAGGCCGCGCCGGTGTCTGGTCACGATGAACAGCGCGTAGTCGATCCCGACGCCGAGGCCCACCAGCATGCCGAGCATGGGGGCGAAGTCGGCGACGGTCATGGCGTGTCCGAGGAGCACGATGCCGAAGTACGCCGTGCCGACGCCGACCAGGGCGGTGGCGATGGGCAGCATGGAGGCGGCGAGCGAGCCGAACGCGAGGAAGAGGACCACGGCGGCCACGGCCACGCCGACGATCTCGGCCGTGTGCCCGCCGGACGCCTTGGTGAGGGAGACGGCGGTGCCGCCCAGCTCGACGTCGAGCCCCTTGGCCTCGGCGGCCTTCGCGGCGTCGACGACGGCCTGGACCTCGCCCTTGTCGAGGTTCTCGGCCCGTTCGGCGAAGGTGACGGTCGCGTACGCCGTCCGGCCGTCCTGGCTGATCCGGCCCGATCCCTGGTGCGTGTACGGACTGTCGACGGAGGCCACTCCGGGGAGCTTCTCGATCTTGTCCAGGGCGCGGGTCATCGACTGTTCGACGTCGGCGGAGCGCACGGTGCCCGAACCGGTGTGCCAGACAACGGTGTCACTGTCGCCGCCGAGGCCGGGGAAGCCGCTGTTCAGGAGCTGCGTCGCGTGGCCCGATTCGGTGCCGGGGACCTCGTAGTCGTTGGAGTACGCGGAGCCCGTCACGGCAGCGGCCGCGGTCACACCGCCGAAGGCGAGAAGCCAGAGCAGGACGGCGACGAGGCGGTGCTGGACGCACCACCGTGCAAGGGCTGCCACGAGCGAGCTCCCTGGGGGATTTGTGGATCTTTATCGGGAACTGCCCGCAAAGAACACATGACTAATGCGTCATCACTCTTACAGCCTGAAGTGATCTTTTGTCGCATTCGTGGGCTTACTCACAGGGTTGCGTCCGACGTCACAGCGCATGCGTGTGGCCTCTGCCACCCCGCCCGTCACGGCTCAGTCGAGCTGGTCACCCACAGCCATGACCATCACGCCGACGATCATCAGCCACAGCGCCCGCCGGGTGCGGCCCTTGGCCCCGAGCGTCGACGCGCCGGCGCACAGGACGGCCCCCGAGGCATAGGAGAGGGGTATGAGCGCGGTCCCCGAGCCGGCGGTGCGCATCACCGACGCGGCGAGTCCGGCGACGGTCAGCAGGACGCCCGTCGCGACCGCGGTCCAGCGTGCCCGGCGCACCTCCGGGTCCGGATCCTCGTCGTCGGGATCCTCCGGGCCGTGGTCCTCACGGTCCTCGTGGTCCTCGTGGTCCTCGCGGTCCTCGCGGTCGGGACCGTCGGAGCCCTGGATCCCGGGACGCGGATCGTCCGAGCACGGATCGTCGGAGTCCAGTTTGTCAGGGCCGTGACTCCCGGGACGCGGATCGTCGGGGTCCGCCTCGCCCCGGTCCCGCTCGCCCCGCGCCGACTCCTCCGGCTCCGGCCCCGCTCGCTCCGGCCGGTCCCGGTCCGGCTCCTCTTGACCCTGCTCCTCTTGGGCCTGCTTCTCTTGGCCCTGCTTCTTTCGGCCCTGCGCTTCTTGATCCCGTGCTTCTTGGTCCCGCTCTTCCTGGTCCTGCGTCGTGCGGTCGTGCGTCTCGGAGTCGGTGCTTCCACTCATGGCGCGGGAGCGTAGCGCGTTGACCTGAGCACGCCGACACAGACCCCAGGGGGTGCATCGGCTGCGATGCACCCCCTGGGATGTGGGAAAACCCGGATCTCAGCCCTCGGAGACGCCCAGCTTCTCCAGGATGAGCTCCTTGACGCGAGCGGCGTCGGCCTGGCCGCGGGTGGCCTTCATGACCGCGCCGACGAGCGCGCCGACGGCCTGGACCTTGCCACCGCGGATCTTGTCGGCGATGCCCGGGTTCCCGGCGATGGCCTCGTCGACGGCGGCGGTCAGCGCGCCCTCGTCCGAGACGACCTTCAGGCCGCGCTTCTCGACGACCTCGTCCGGAGTGCCCTCGCCGGCGAGGACGCCTTCGATGACCTGACGGGCCAGCTTGTCGTTCAGATCACCGGCGGAGACCAGCTCGGCCACCCGGGCGACCTGCGCCGGGGTGATCGGCAGGTCCTCCAGGGCCGTGCCCGACTCGTTGGCGCTGCGGGCCAGCTCACCCATCCACCACTTGCGGGCGGAGGCGGAGTCGGCACCGGCCTCGATCGTCGCGACGATCGAGTCGATGGCACCGGCGTTGAGCATCGACTGCATGTCGTGGGCATTGACTCCCCACTCCTCGCGCAGCCGGTTGCGGCGGGCCAGCGGCTGCTCGGGCAGCGTGAGGCGCAGTTCCTCGACCCAGTCACGGGACGGGGCGACGGGGACGAGGTCGGGCTCCGGGAAGTACCGGTAGTCCTCGGCCTCCTCCTTCACACGGCCCGAGGTCGTGGACCCGGTGTCCTCGTGGAAGTGGCGGGTCTCCTGGATGATCGTGCCGCCGGAGTTCAGCACCGCGGCGTGGCGCTGGATCTCGAAGCGGGCGGCCCGCTCGACGGAACGCAGGGAGTTGACGTTCTTCGTCTCGGAGCGCGTGCCGAACTTGTCGCGGCCGTGCGGGCGCAGCGAGAGGTTCACGTCGCAGCGCATCTGGCCCTGCTCCATACGGGCCTCGGAGACACCGAGCGCCTTGATGAGCTCGCGCAGCTCGGCGACGTACGCCTTGGCGACCTCGGGAGCACGCTCACCCGCGCCCTCGATCGGCTTGGTGACGATCTCGATGAGCGGGATGCCCGCCCGGTTGTAGTCGAGCAGCGAGTGGGACGCGCCGTGGATACGGCCGGTGGCGCCGCCGACGTGCAGCGACTTGCCGGTGTCCTCCTCCATGTGGGCGCGCTCGATCTCCACGCGGAAGATTTCGCCGTCCTCCAGCTGGACGTCCAGATAGCCGTTGAAGGCGATCGGCTCGTCGTACTGGGAGGTCTGGAAGTTCTTCGGCATGTCCGGATAGAAGTAGTTCTTCCGGGCGAAGCGGCACCATTCGGCGATCTCGCAGTGCAGCGCGAGGCCGATCTTGATGGCGGACTCGACACCGGTCGCGTTGACGACCGGGAGGGCGCCGGGCATGCCGAGGCAGGTCGGGCAGGTCTGCGAGTTGGGCTCGGCGCCCAGCTCGGTCGAGCAGCCGCAGAACATCTTCGTCTTGGTGCCGAGTTCGACATGGACCTCGAGGCCCATGACGGGGTCGTACGTAGCGAGTGCGTCCTCGTACGACACCAGGTCGATCGTGGTGGTCACGGTGAAAACTTCCCTCTCAGCCCAGCAGGACGTCGTCGTCGCCCAGGCGCTTGAGCTCCCGGTAGAGGATGGCGAGGCCGGTGACGATGGCGGCGGCGGACACGGCCGCGTCGATGAGGCGCAGCGTGTCGTGTTCCTTGCGGGCCTTCTTGACCTGCTTCGCGACGCCGAGGGCGCCGAACGCCGTGCCCGCCATGGACAGATACGTGCCGGACTTGGACTTCTTGAAGCCCTTGGCCTTGGACATTGCCTTGCTCACAGCGACGGAGCCTCCTCAAGCAACGGGTGCCCCCACCTTTCCACGAAGGCGGCCTCCACGGCGGCTCCGACCTTGTACAGACGGTCGTCCTTCAGCGCCGGAGCGATGATCTGCAGTCCGACCGGAAGGTTGTCCTCCGGGGCGAGACCGCAGGGCAGCGACATGGCGGAGTTGCCGGCCAGGTTGGTCGGAATGGTGCACAGGTCCGCGAGGTACATCGCCATCGGGTCGTCGGCGCGCTCGCCGATCGGGAAGGCGGTGGTGGGCGTGGTCGGGCTGACGATCACGTCGACCTGCTCGAACGCCTTCTCGAAGTCGCGCGTGATGAGCGTGCGGACCTTCTGGGCACTGCCGTAGTACGCGTCGTAGTAGCCGGAGCTGAGCGCGTACGTGCCGAGCATGATGCGGCGCTTGACCTCGGGGCCGAAGCCGGCCTCACGGGTCAGCGCGGTGACGTCCTCGGCGGAGTGCGTGCCGTCGTCGCCGACGCGCGCGCCGTAGCGCAGGCCGTCGAAGCGGGCGAGGTTGCTCGAACACTCCGACGGGGCGATCAGGTAGTACGCGGAGAGCGCCAGGTCGAAGGACGGGCAGTCCAGTTCGACGATCTCGGCGCCCAGCTCCTTGAGCATCGCGACGGCCTCGTCGAAGCGCTGCACGACGCCGGCCTGGTAGCCCTCGCCGCGGAACTGCTTGACGACACCGACGCGCATGCCCGTCACGCTGCCGTTGCGGGCGGCCTCGACGACCGGCGGGACCGGGGCGTCGATGGAGGTCGAGTCGAGCGGGTCGTGCCCGGCGATGACCTCGTGGAGCAGGGCCGCGTCCAGGACCGTACGGGCGCAGGGGCCGCCCTGGTCGAGGGAGGACGAGAAGGCGACCATGCCGTAGCGGGAGACCGCGCCGTACGTCGGCTTGACGCCGACCGTGCCGGTGACGGCGGCCGGCTGGCGGATGGAGCCGCCGGTGTCGGTGCCGATGGCGAGGGGCGCCTGGTAGGAGGCGAGGGCCGCGGAGGAGCCGCCGCCCGAGCCGCCGGGGATCCGGGTGAGGTCCCAGGGGTTGCCCGTCGGACCGTAGGCGCTGTTCTCGGTGGAGGACCCCATGGCGAACTCGTCCATGTTGGTCTTGCCGAGGATGACGACGTCGGCGGCCTTGAGCCGCTTGGTGAGCGTCGCGTCGTACGGCGGGATCCAGCCTTCGAGGATCTTCGAGCCGACCGTGGTCGGGATGCCCTCGGTGGTGAAGATGTCCTTCAGCGCGAGGGGCACACCGGCGAGCGGGCCGAGCTTCTCGCCGGCCTCCCTCTTGGCGTCCACGGCACGCGCCTGGGCGAGGGCGCCCTCGCGGTCGACGTGCAGGAAGGCGTGCACCTTCTCGTCGACGGCCTCGATCCGGGCGAGGTGGGCCTCGGTGACCTCGACGGCGGTGAGCTCGCCGGCCGCGATCTTCGCGGCGATCTCGGCCGCGGTGAGCTTGATGATGTTGACGTTGGTGTCCGTCATGGTGATTAGTCCTCCCCCAGGATCTGCGGCACCTTGAAACGCTGCTGCTCCTGGGCCGGGGCGCCGGAGAGCGCCTGCTCGGGGGTGAGCGACGGACGGACCTCGTCCGCGCGCATGACGTTCGTCAGCGGCAGCGGATGAGAGGTCGGCGGTACGTCTTGGTCGGCGACCTCGCTGACGCGGGCGACCGCGCCGATGATGTCGTCGAGCTGGCCTGCGAAGTGGTCGAGCTCTTCGCCCTTCAGCTCCAGACGCGCCAGCCGTGCGAGGTGGGCGACCTCCTCGCGCGTGATGCCAGGCATGCAGCGATCCTCTGGGGTGAGTGCGGTGTGGTTTGGCCCAATCCTATGGGGCTCGGGCCGATGCCCGCGCCCGGGTTTGCCGGGGCACGCCCGCGGCCCGGCCTCCGGCCGGTCGCCTCCCACCCGCGCACCACCCGTTCACCGTCCCCCGGCAAGCCGAGCAATCCTGTTCGGCCGTCCCACCGTCGGCGGCGACCGGCCACCAACTCCCCGGCCTCCGGCCGGTCGTCTCCCACCCGCGCACCACCCGTTCGCCGTCCTCCGACAAGCTGAGCTCTCCCGTCCGGCCGTCCCGCCGTCGGCGTCCGCGGCTGCGCCGTGGTTCCCGCCCCGGCCTGCCGCGTGCACCGCACGGACGCGGCGGGCGCCGACGGCGGGACACCCTCGCGGGAGAGTTCACCTGTCCGGAGGCGGTCACGGGTGGTGCGCGGGTGGGAGGCATCCGGCCGGAGGCCGGGCGGCGCTACTCGGCGGCGGGAAGGGCGGCTCGCGGGCGCTGCCAGCCGCGGGAACCGCGGGCCAGCAGCCACGCCGTGGCCTCCTCCGGAGGCATCGCCGCGGCGACCAGCCACCCCTGGACGGCGTCACAGCCCAGGTCCCGCAACCGCTCCCACGTCTCGTCGTCCTCGACGCCCTCCGCCACGACGAGAAGCCCCAGCGAATGGGCGAGGTCGACGGTGCAGCGCACGATCTCGGCGTCCTCGGCGTCCACGGCCAGTCGCGCGACGAACGAACGGTCGATCTTCAGTTCGCTGACCGGCAGCCGGCGCAGATGGACCAGGGAGGAGTACCCGGTGCCGAAATCGTCCAGGGACATCTTCACGCCGTGCCCGGTGAGAGCCGCGAGGGTGTCGGCGGCCCGCTGCGGGTCCTCCAGGAGCACGTGCTCCGTTATCTCCAGTTGGAGCGCTCCCGCGGGGACTCCGTGCCGGGCGAGACGTGCGGCGACGGCGCCGGCGAACCCCGGCGTGTGGACGTCGCGCGGCGACACGTTCACCGCGACCGGCACGTACAGGCCCTGTGCCCGCCAGCGCGCGACCTGCCCGAGAGCCGTCTCCAGGACGTACTCGGTGAGGTGCGGCATCAGCCCGGACGACTCGGCGATGGCGATGAACTCGTCCGGCGGAACCTTCCCGCGCTCGGGATGCACCCAGCGCACCAGGGCCTCGAGACCGGCCACCTGTCCGTCGAAGCGGACCTTGGGCTGGTAGTGCAGTTCGACGTCGCCGGTGTCCAGGGCCCGGCGCAGATCGCCCAGCAGGCCCAGCCGGTCGGGGGTGTTGGAGTCCCGCTTGGACTCGTACACCTCCACGCCCGTCCGGTCCCGTTTCGCCTGGTACATCGCGATGTCCGCCCGGCGCAGCAACCCCTCCGCGTCGAGCGCGTGGTCGGGGAAGACGGCGAGCCCGGCGCTGGCCTCCAGGACGAGGGTGAGCCCGTCCAGGTCGAGCGGCGAGCCGAGGGCGGCGACCAGATTGCGGGCGACCCGCGTGGCCGACGTGGTGGAGTCCGCGACCGGCAGTAAGACGGCGAACTCGTCTCCGCCGAGCCGCGCGGCCTCCGCCCCGCGCGGCAGTGCGAGCCGCAGCCTGTCGGCTATCTGGAGGAGCAGCCGGTCACCGGCGAGGTGCCCCAGCGTGTCGTTCACCGAACGGAAGCGGTCCAGGTCGATGAGCATGAGGGCGGAGCGTGCGCCGATGCGCTCGGCGTCGTCCAGGGCCGTCCAGGTGCGTTCCAGCAGCCACTGACGGTTCGGCAGCCCGGTCAGCGGGTCGCGCAGTTGTTCCTCGGCCCGCGCGCGGGCTATCCACAGGGTGGAGTCGAGGGCGATCAGTGGGATCGAGAACAGGGGCAGCAGGGCGGGCTGGGCCATCGCCACGACACAGATCAGCGGCGCGATGCCGAGCAGCGCCACAGCGACGAGCCCGTGTCTGACCAGGGCCGTACGGGCGACGGTGGGCAGGCCCCCGACCGGCGTGTTCAGGTACCAGAGCAGGGCGCGGGTGACGGCGAGATAGGCGCCGGCGACCAGGACGAGCTGGGGAGCGGTGTAGAACGTCCAGGTGTCGGGGGCCCAGGGCGTCTCGACGCTCGGGAACCGCCCGAACGACGCGAGGACCAGGGCTCCGGCACCGATCCCGAGGATGTCGGCGGCGCCGTGCGTGACGGCTTGGCGCCAGCGGTTGCGGCGGGCCGTGCCCACCAGGACGACGACGGTGAGACTGACCATGCCGGCCGGGACCCAGCCGTACAGCAGCAGGACCGCGAGGGTCAGCGCGGCGCCGGAACCGGTGCCGCCCCACCAGCGCGCACGGCCGAGGGCGACGAGGTGACCGACGATGACGCCGGTGAGCAGGGCCAGCGCCCAGCCGACGGCGCCGCACGGGAAGAGGGCGTGATGACCGCTGAACGCCCGGTAGAAGCCGGCGCCCAGGACGAAGGCGGCCGTGGCCACGACCGCCGACGGCAGCGCGGGCCAGGACAGTTGGCGTTCGGGGTCCTGGCCGGGCAGGCCGGTGCCGCGTTCGGCGGTGAGAGCGCCGGGACCGGCGGGAACGGGGAGCGGCGCGGCGCCGAGCCCGCTGCGGGCGGCGCGCTCCGAAGGCCGTCCCGTCCGCAGGCCGGTCAGCCATGCGCCGGTCGTCCGGCGCAGGCGCAGCCGTGAGTCGGGAGCGGCGCTCTCGGTCGGTTCCATTCCCGTCCCTCTCACTGCCGGCGGTGCCCACGCCACACGATCCGTTGCCGGCGACAACCGCCAACGGTGGCCGCGTGGAAAACCCTTCCCCCGGCTCGTGAGGAGCGGGGGATGCGCCGACCGAGGCCGGGCACGGCGGGCGCACACGTCAACAGTAGGCCGCGGAAGGCTTCCACGGGCAGCGGTCGTCGACGGTTGCCCGAATGCGACCTGGTCACCCGCATGTCACCGATATGCGCCGAACGGGTGGTCTTCGACCACTATTCCTCGATCGGAAGCGCGACGTCCGCCGCCGCGTCCGGTCCCTGCTCCAACAGGACGACGAAGCCCTCCTCGTTCAGCACCGGAACCTTCAACTGCATCGCTTTGTCATACTTCGAGCCGGGATTGTCGCCCACCACGACGAAGGATGTCTTCTTCGAAACAGAGCCGGTCACCTTTGCTCCACGGCTCTGCAGTTCCTCCTTCGCCCCGTCCCGCGTGTGGTGTTCGAGCGTGCCCGTGACCACGACGGTGAGGCCTTCGAGCGGACGGGGCCCCTCGTCCTCGCCCGCGCCCTCGTCCTCCATCCGGACGCCGGCCGCCTTCCACTTGCGGATGATCTCGCGGTGCCAGTCCTCGGCGAACCACTCCTTGAGCGACGTCGCGATGATCCCGCCGACCCCGTCGACCGCGGCGAGCTCCGCCTCGGTGGCCTGCTCGATGCGGTCGATGGAGTGGAACTCGCGGGCCAGCGCCTCGGCGGCCACCGGGCCCACGTGCCTGATGGAGAGTCCGTTGATGAAACGGGCGAGCGGACGGCTCTTCGCCTCGGCGATCCCCTCCAGCATGGCAAGCGCGTTCTTCTTCGGCTCGCCCTTCTGGTTGGCGAAGACCGTGGCGATCTTCTCCTCGCCGGTCTTCGGGTCGCGCTTGGGCAGGCCGCTGTCCTGGTCGAGAACGTACGCCCTGATGGGGAGCAGCTGCTCGATCGTGAGGTCGAAGAGGTCGCCCTCGTCGAGAAGCGGCGGGGCGGCGGGCTCCAGCGGGCGGGTCAGCGCCGCCGCGGCCACGCTGCCGAAATGGTCGATGTCGAGGCACTCCCGGCCCGCGAGGTAGGAGACCCGCTCTCTCAACTGGGCAGGACATGATCGGGCGTTCGGGCAGCGCAGGTCGACGTCGCCCTCCTTCATGGGCCGCAGCGCCGTACCGCACTCGGGGCACTCGGCCGGCATCACGAACTCCCGCTCGGTGCCGTCACGCAGGTCGGCGACCGGTCCGAGGATCTCGGGGATGACGTCACCGGCCTTGCGCAGCACCACCGTGTCCCCGATGAGGACGCCCTTGGCCTTCACCACGTCCTGGTTGTGCAGGGTGGCGAACTCGACCTCGGAACCCGCGACCGTGACCGGCTCGACCTGCGCGTACGGCGTGACCCTGCCCGTACGGCCCACGCCGACACGGATGTTGACGAGCTTGGTGTTGACCTCCTCGGGCGCGTACTTCCAGGCGATCGCCCAGCGAGGTGCGCGCGCGGTGGAGCCGAGCCGGCCCTGGAGGGGGATCTCGTCGAGCTTGACGACCACCCCGTCGATCTCGTGTTCCACGGAGTGGCGGTTCTCCCCGTAGTACGCGATGAACTCCCGTACGCCGTCGAGGCCGTCGACCACCTTGGCGTACCGCGTGGTCGGCAGTCCCCAGGAGTGCAGCAGGCCGTAGGCCTCGGAGAGCCTGCCGAGGCCCCCGAACCCCTCCAGGGCGCCGATGCCGTGGACGACCATGTGGAGCGGGCGGGTCGCGGTGACGCGCGGGTCCTTCTGGCGCAGCGAACCGGCCGCCGCGTTGCGCGGGTTGGCGAAGGGCTTGTCGCCCGCCTCCACCAGCCGGGCGTTGAGCTCCTCGAACTTCTCCATCGGGAAGTAGACCTCGCCGCGGATCTCGACGAGGTCGGGGACGTGATCGCCGGTCAGACGGTCCGGGATCTCGGTGATCGTACGGACGTTGGGCGTGATGTCCTCGCCGGTACGGCCGTCGCCGCGGGTCGCCGCGCGCGTGAGACGGCCGTGCTCGTACGTGAGGTTGACGGCGAGGCCGTCGACCTTCAGCTCGCACAGGAAGTGGTGGTCGGAGGCGCCCACGTCCTTGGCCACGCGCTCGGCCCACGCCGCCAGTTCCAGGTCGGAGAAGGCGTTGTCGAGCGACAGCATCCGCTGCCGGTGCTGGACGGAGGTGAATTCCGTGGCGTACGCCCCCGCGACCTTCTGGGTCGGCGAGTCCGGCGTCCGCAGCTCGGAGTACTCCTCCTCCAGCGCCTGAAGGGAACGCAGCAGCGTGTCGAACTCCGCGTCGCTGACGACCGGGGCGTCCTTCACGTAGTACCGGAAGCGGTGCTCCTCGATCTCCTCGGCGAGCTGGGCGTGCCGCTCCCGCGCCTCGGCGGGTACCGATGTGGGCTCTGCGTGGATTTCGCCGGCCACCGTTGTGTCCTCCCGTTACTCAGGGTTGTCCGCGAGAGATCTCGCCGCCCGGACGCAGTGGGCCAGCGCCCTGCGCGCGAAGTCGGGGGAGGCCCCCGCGAGTCCGCACGACGGAGTGAGCGTGACCGCCTCCGCGAGAAGACCCGGCCGCAGCCCCAGCCTGCGCCACAGCGTCCTGACACCCATGACGCTACCGGCAGGGTCCGACAACGGGACGTCCACGCCGGGGACGACACCGGCGAACAGACGGGTACCGCCTTCGACCGCTTCCCCGATCGCTTCGTCGTCACGCTCGGTGAGAAGAGAGAAGTCGAACGAGATCGCCGCCGCACCCGCCCGGCGCAGCAGGGCGAAGGGGACGTCCGGCGCGCAGGAGTGGACGACGACGGGACCGCCCCCGTTCACACCGACGACGTCCCGGAGCGTGGCCTCGGCGACCTGGCGGTCCACGGCACGGTTGGTGCGGTAGCCGCTGGCGGTCGGCACCTGGCCGCGGAGCACGGCGACGAGGGAGGGTTCGTCGAGCTGGAGGACGACCTCGGCCCCGGGGATCCGCCGGCGTACGTCGTCGAGGTGGAGGCGCAGTCCCTCGGCGAGCGAGCCGGCGAGGTCGCGGCAGGCGCCTGGGTCGGAGAGGGCGGACTCGCCGTTCCTCAGTTCCAGGGCGGCGGCCAGGGTCCAGGGACCGACGGCCTGCACCTTGAGGGGGCCCTCGTACCCCTGGGTGAACTCCTCCAGTGCGTCGAGGTCCTCTCCCAGCCACGACCTGGCCCGCTTGGTGTCCCGGCCAGGCCGGTCCCCGAAGCGCCAGCCGCTGGGCTCCACGCGCGCGTACAGCTCGACTAGCATCCCCGCGGTCCGGCCGATCATGTCCGCCCCGGGCCCGCGCGCGGGCAGTTCGGCGAGGAAGGGGAAGTCCTCGAAGGAACCGGTGACGGTCTTGGCGGCCTCCCGCGCGTCTCCGCCCGGCATGGACCCGACCCCGGTGGCGGGACCGAACCTGAACTCGCTGTTTTCGCTCACCCCGGAAGCCTACGGAATCACGCGGGGAGCTCAGCCGCCCGGGCGCACCGTCAGATCGTTGACCTCGGCGTCCCGGGGCAGGTCGAGCGCCATCAGGACCGTCGTCGCCACCGACTCGGGGTCGATCCACTTCGAGGCGTCGTACTCCTTGCCCTCCTGCTGGTGGACCTTGGCCTGCATGGGGCTCGCGGTGCGGCCGGGGTAGACGGAGGTCACCCGGACCCCGGCCGCGTGCTCCTCGTGGCGCAGGGAGTCGGCGAGGGCCTTCAGGCCGTGCTTGGAGGCGGCGTAGGCGGACCAGTCGGCGTGGGCGTTCAGACCGGCGCCTGAGTTCACGAAGAGCACGTGGCCCTGGGCCAGGCGGAGCTGGGGCAGGAAGTGGCGGGTCAGCTCGGCGGGGGCGATCAGGTTGACGTTGAGCTGATGGCGCCAGGACTTCGGGGTCAGTTCGCCGACCGGACCGAGGTCGACCACGCCCGCGATGTGCAGCAGCGAGTCGACCTGGCCGGGGAGCGACTGGTGCGAGAACGCCCAGGAGAGCTTGTCGGGGTCCGCCAGGTCGCCGACCAGGGTCTTCGCCCCGGGGAACGCGGCGGTCAGTTCCTTGGCACGCCCGGCGTCGCGCGCGTGGAGCACGAGTTCGTCCCCGCGCGCGTGCAGACGGCGGGCGACGGCCGCGCCGATTCCGGAACCGGCCCCGGTGATCACATGTGTAGCCATGGACGCCATGCTCGCATCACCGGGCGCCGGTCTCGAACCGCCTGACCGGCACCTCAGCGGGCGCCTGTCGCGCCTCAGCGGGTGCCGACGCTCTCCTCCAGGTAGGCCAGCGCCCCCACCGGCTCCTCGGCGAAGAACACCAGGTCGGTGAGAGGGCGCGGCAGGAAGCCCTCGGTGTCCATCCGCCGGAACTGCTCCTTGAGGCCGTCGTAGAAGCCGGCCGTGTTGAGCAGGACCACCGGCATCTCGGTCTTCCCGTGCTTCTTCAGCTCCAGGATCTCGGTCGCCTCGTCGAGGGTGCCGGTGCCGCCGACCATGACGACCACCGCGTCGGCCTTCGCCAGGAGCAGCGCCTTGCGCTCGGCCAGGTCGCGGGCGACGACCATCTCGTCGGCGTCCGGGCGGGCCTTGGCGGCCAGGAAGTCCACGGAGACGCCCACCAGTCGTCCGCCCGCCTGCTGCACCCCGTCGGCGACGACCTTCATCAGGCCGACGTCGGAGCCGCCCCACACGAGTGTGTGGCCGCCCTTGCCGAGGAGTTCGGCGAACTCCCGGGCGGGGCGCGTGTAGCGGTCGTCGAGGTCGGCGGCGGAGAGGAAGACACAGATGTTCATGACTTCACCGTACGCGGGAAGGATTCGGGGCCCGCGAGCGCTTTCCCGGTATGGCTGAAGGACACACGATCACGATCGAGCAAGGCACGCGCCATGTCCGCGTCGTGCACGGCGACCAGGTCCTGGCGGAGAGCGACCGCCCCCTGGTGCTGCGCGAGACGGGCTGTCCGGTCCGCTACTACATCCCGCCCGAGGACGTCCGTCTGGAGCTGCTGACGCCCTCCGACACCCACACGTACTGCCCCTTCAAGGGCACCGCGTCCTACTGGTCGCGTCCCGGAGCGGCCGATCTCGTGTGGGCCTACCCCGATCCCAAGCCCGACGTCGCCGGGATCAAGGACCACCTCTGCTTCTACGAGGTCGACGTGTCCTGAGCTGCGTGTCCTGACTTCCGGACGCGCGGGCGTGGTGACGCGATGAGTTCCCGCTCGCCCGGCAGTCTCTACAGGCATGGACAAAAAGACGATCTCGCGCGACGGGACGCCCATCGCCTACGAACGCCACGGTGACGGCCCGACGGTCGTGCTGGTGGGTGGCGCCATGTGCACGGGCGCCACGCTCGCGCCCCTCGCGGAGGCCCTCTCGGACCGCTTCGGCGCCGTCACCTACGACCGGCGGGGCCGTGGCGGCAGCGGCGACACGGCGCCCTTCGCGGTGGCCCGGGAGATCGAGGACATCGCGGCGCTGATCGAGGCATTCGGGGACAGCGCGGCGCTCTACGGCATCTCGTCGGGCGGCGCGCTGGCCCTGGAGGCGGCCGCGAGCGGGCTGCCCGTCCGTGAAGTCGCCGTCTACGAGACGCCGTTCGCCGTCGACGAGGTGGCGGCCAAGCAGCGGGCCGAGTACACCGGGCGGCTGGCCGAGCTGCTAGGCCAGGGTCGTCGCGGTGACGCGGTCGAGCTGTTCCTGGCCCTCGTGGGCACGCCCCCGGAGATGATCGCCGGAGTGCGCATGTCCCACGCCTGGCCCGGCATGGAAGCCCTCGCTCCGACCCTGGCGTACGACGACGCCGCGATGGGCGGGGGCCGGGTGCCCCGCGAACGGCTGGCCGCGCTCTCCGTGCCGCTGCTGTCCGTCGCGGGCGACGCGAGCCCGGCGTGGATGCGCGAGGCGGCCCGGACCATCGCGGAGGCCGCGCCGAACGGGTCCTACCGCACGCTGGAGGGACAGACCCACATGGTGGAATCCCGGGCGCTCGCCCCGGTGCTGGCGGAGTTCTTCGGCACGGACGGTTAGCCGAGGGCGCCATCGAGGTCCCTCACCTGCGCGACCCGGTCGGCCCGGGGGCCCTCACCTGCCCTACACGGTCGGCCCGAGGTCTCTCACCTGCCCGGCCGGGTCGGCCACGAGGGCTCTCCCGTACCGGCCGGGCCGGCCGGGCCGGCCGGGCAGGTCGGTCTAGACGTCCGCCGTCGCGCGCGTGGTCGTCGCGATCGTCGCCGACCCCACCACACGGGTGCCGTCGTACAGGACGATCGCCTGGCCGGGGGCGACGCCCCGGACCGGCTCGGTGAAGGTGACCCGCAGCTCGCCGTCGACCAGGCCGGCGTTCACCTCGGTCTCGCCGCCGTGGGCGCGCAGCTGGGCGGTGTAGGTGCCGGGACCGACCGGGGCGGCGCCGCACCAGCGGGGCTTGATCGCGGTCAGGGCGGACACGTCCAGGGAGGCGGCCGGGCCGACCGTGACCGTGTTGTTCACCGGCGAGATGTCCAGGACGTAGCGCGGCTTGCCGTCGGCGGCGGGGGTGCCGATGCGCAGCCCCTTGCGCTGTCCGATCGTGAAGCCGAACGCACCCTCGTGGGAACCGATGACCGCTCCGGCCTCGTCGACGATGTCACCCTCCGCCTTGCCCAGGCGGTTCGCCAGGAAGCCCTGGGTGTCGCCGTCGGCGATGAAGCAGATGTCGTGCGAGTCAGGCTTCTTGGCGACGGCCAGGCCCCGGCGCTCGGCCTCGGCGCGGATCTCGTCCTTGGTGGTGACCGTGTCGCCGAGAGGGAACAGCGCGTGGGCGAGCTGGCGGTCGTCCAGGACGCCGAGGACGTACGACTGGTCCTTGGCCATGTCGGAGGCCCGGTGCAGCTCGCGCGTGCCGTCCTCGCGGACGATCACCTGCGCGTAGTGGCCGGTGCAGACCGCGTCGAAGCCGAGCGCGAGCGCCTTGTCCAGCAGGGCCGCGAACTTGATCTTCTCGTTGCAGCGCAGGCACGGGTTCGGGGTGCGGCCGGCCTCGTACTCGGCGATGAAGTCCTCGACGACGTCCTCGCGGAAGCGCTCGGCGAGGTCCCAGACGTAGAACGGGATGCCGATGACGTCGGCGGCCCGGCGGGCGTCGCGCGAGTCCTCGATCGTGCAGCAGCCGCGCGCGCCGGTCCTGAACGATTGCGGGTTCGCCGAGAGGGCGAGGTGCACTCCCGTCACGTCGTGCCCGGCCTCGGCGGCACGGGCGGCGGCTACGGCGGAGTCCACTCCGCCCGACATGGCGGCGAGGACGCGGAGGGGGCGCTGCGAGGTGTCAGTCATAACCCCTCCAGAGTACGGGGCCGCGGGAACCGGAACCCGCGAGTATCCGTTGAAGATCGCATGGGGGCGAAAAAGGAGAAGCCGGGAAGGCCGCGGAGCGGTGGGGCCGGGGCGGGAGCCAAGGACGGCGACCGGCCGGCGGGACGCCGCGTGCTGCTCATCGGCGGTCTGGCGGCGGCCGTGAGCGCGGCCGGGCTCGCCCGCGAGGAGCTGTCGCACCTGTGGTGGCGGCTGCCGGGTGTGGAGAAGGCACGCGTCGCGGGGGCGGTGGACTTCCGGGGCGCGCAGTGGGTGGCGGCTTCGGCGGCGAACTGGCGGCGGGCCGACCGTCCCGACGACTACGGGATAGACCGGGTGGTCATCCACGTCACCCAGGGCAGCTTCGCGAGCGCGGTGCGGGCCTTCCAGGACCCGAAGCACGAGGCGGCCGCTCACTACATCGTCCGCGGGGACGGTCATGTCACGCAGATGATCCGCGAGCTGGACGTGGCGTTCCACGCGGGCAACCGCGCGTACAACGAACGCAGCGTCGGCATCGAGCACGAGGGTTTCGTCGACCGCCCCTCGTCGTTCACGGACGCGATGTACGAGGCCTCGGCACGGCTGACGGCGAGGATATGCGGGCGGTACGGCATCCCCGTGGACCGCGAGCACATCATCGGACACATCGAGGTCCCGGGCACGGACCACACGGATCCCGGGCGGTACTGGGACTGGGACCGGTACATACGGCTCGTACGGCGGGCGCGGTCGGCAGCGGCCTGACGAGAAATCCCGTCTGCCGAGAACTCCCGGGAATCCTGTCTGCCGAGGATCCCCCGGCGCCTCACCAGGGGGGTGTCAGGTCAGACCTGCCATGCGCGCCCGCTCCACCGCCGGGCCGATGGCCCGCGCCACCGCCGCGACGTCCGCCCGGGTGGAGGTGTGGCCGAGGGAGAAGCGCAGGGTGCCCCGGGCGAGGTCCGGGTCGGTGCCGGTGGCGAGGACGACGTGGCTCGGCTGGGCCACGCCCGCCGTGCACGCCGAGCCGGTGGAGCACTCGATGCCCTGCGCGTCGAGCAGCAGGAGCAGCGAGTCGCCCTCGCAGCCGGGGAACGTGAAGTGCGCGTTGGCGGGCAGCCGGCCCCCGGGTTCCGGGTCACCGCCGAGGATCGCGTCGGGCACGGCCTTGACGACGGCGTCGGCCAGGTCGTCGCGCAGGGCGCCGATCTCGCGGGCGAACCCCTCCTGCCGTTCGGCGGCCAGCCGCCCGGCGACCGCGAAGGACACGGTGGCGGGGACGTCGAGGGTGCCGGAGCGCACATGGCGCTCCTGACCGCCCCCGTGCAGCACGGGCACGGGGCTGTACTCGCGGCCGAGAAGCAGCGCGCCGATCCCGTAGGGACCGCCGATCTTGTGGCCGGACACCGTCATCGCGGCGAGGCCGGAGGCCGCGAAGTCGACCGGGACCTGACCGAAGGCCTGGACCGCGTCGGCGTGCAGCGGGACATCGAACTCCGCCGCGACGTCCGCCAGTTCGCGGACCGGCATGATGGTGCCGATCTCGTTGTTGGCCCACATGACCGTGGCGAGGGCGACGTCCGCGGGGTTGCGGGCGATGGCCTCGCGCAGGGCGTCGGGGTGGACGCGGCCGTGGGCGTCGACGGGCAGGTACTCGACCGTGGCGCCCTCGTGCTCACCGAGCCAGTGGACCGCGTCGAGGACGGCATGGTGCTCGACGGGGCTCGCGAGAACACGGGTACGGGCCGGATCGGCGTCTCTGCGGGACCAGTACAGGCCCTTCACCGCGAGGTTGTCGGCCTCGGTGCCGCCGGAGGTGAGGACCACCTCGCTGGGGCGGGCGCCGAGGGCGTCCGCCAGGGTTTCACGGGCCTCCTCGACGGCCCGCCGCGCGGTGCGGCCGGCGGCGTGGAGGGAGGAGGCGTTGCCCGTGACGCTCAGTCGGGCGGTCAGAGCCTCTGCTGCCTCGGGAAGCATGGGGGTGGTCGCGGCGTGGTCGAGGTAAGCCATGGTGGGCTCGATTCTACGGGCCCGCTCCCCCTATCTCCCCTGCCCCCGGCGGCATGACGGCCCGCCCCGGCTCGCGCACGGCCCGGCGGTGCGCTCCGCGGCGTCGCGCCCGGCCCTCGCGCGGCGGCCCGGCGCCGCCCGCCGTGGGCCGTGACCTCGGCCCCGGCCGTCGCGGCGGCCTCAGAAGCTCCAGGACACCGTGTTGTCGACCTGCATGAAGGCGACCAGGACCACCAGGTCGGCGATGCCCAGGCCGAGGCCGAGGAAGGCGCGGCCCCGGCGGGCCGTGCCGCGCCAGAGGGCGACGGAGGCGAGGACGATGGCGACGGGGCCCAGGAAGACGTTCAGCACGAGCAGGCCGAGCAGGCCGAGGACGAAGGAGGCCACGGCCATGCCGTCGGCGTCCTTGACGCCGGTCCGGCGCGTGGCGCGGACGGTCTCGGTGGCGTCGGCGGCACGAACGGCTTCGGCGGTGCGGACGGCTTCGGCGGTGCGGGGCGTCGCGGCGGTGCGGGGCGAGCGGGTCGTGCCGGTGGTGCGCGCGGTGAGTTCCATGACGTGAGTCAGCTCCCAACGGTCAGTCGGTGAAGGTGTGGGACCAACGGCCGGTCGGCAAAGGTGCGGGACCAACGGTCAGTTGGCGGAGGGGTGACGCCGGCGGGCCCCGCGCTCGCGCAGCGCGAAGACGATCAGCCAGACGCCGATGACGGCCGCGGCGACGAGGGTGAAGGACAGCGGCGCGTGCGCCACGGAGCCCATCACGACGCCGAGCAGCAGGAGTGCGGCGACGAGGAACAGCATGAGATGCCTCTCGAAGAAGTCTCGAAGTCCGGTCCTGGAACCTCCGGGACCTCAACGGTGAGGGCCCGATGTTTCCGGGACTTGACAGTTCAGTGAACGGTTGTAGTAACAGTTGTTCACTGACTCTGGAGTCTAGCGCGCTCCACGGCTTTAAAATTCCGGAGAACAGTTGTTAACTGCATGGCATGAGTCACACTCTCGGCATCCGCCAGGCGCAGAAGCAGAAAACCCGACAGGCGCTGCTGGACGCCGCGTTGGGGCTTCTGGAGGATCAGAGCCTGAGCAGCCTGGGACTGCGGGAGGTCACCCGCGCCGTCGGAGTCGCTCCGACCGCCTTCTACCGGCATTTCCGCTCGACGGCGGATCTCGGTGCGGCGCTGGTCGAGGAGGCGCTCGGCAGCCTGCACCCGATGATCGAGGACATCGTGTCGACGGCCGGCGACGGCGACGAACGCATCGCGCGTGCCGTGGAACTGATCGCCCACCACGTCGCGACGCACCCGGCGCACGTCCGCTTCATCGCGCGCGAGCGGCACGGCGGTGTCCAGCCGGTGCGGGACGCGATCAGCGAGCAGCTGGCCCGGTTCGCCGAGGAGGTCAGGGACGCGCTGGCCGAGCACCCCGAGTCGGCGGGATGGAACGACGACGATCTGCTGATGCTGGCGGGCCTGTACGTCGACCACATGCTGATGGCGGCCTCGGCGTTCCTGGAGGCGCTGGACGGCTCCCCGGCGGAACGCGAACGGGTGGCCAGGACGGCGAGCCGTCAGATGCGGCTGATCAGCATCGGCCGCCGCCACTGGCTCGGCTGATCGGCATCGCCCGCCACCAACAACGCGACTGATCAGAACCGGCCGCCACCACCGGCTCGGCTGATCGGCATCAGCCGCCACCACCGGCCCGGCCGCCCCGCCCCGCCGCGGGGCCGCGCGGCGGGGCCCGCCGCCGAGGCGGCGACTCAGGCCGGCGGCGCGCCCGTTCCCGGACGCGCCGCACCGTCACTCGCCCTCACCCTCGGCCCGCGGGCCGCGCCGTACCGGCGTGACACCGCCTCCGTACGACACCGCCTCCGTACGACAGCGGGCCCTCCCCCGTCTCAGCCCTGAGCGGCCGACTGTCCCTGCCCCATCTGGCCGCCGCCGGGACCGCCGCCGCAGCCGCCCTGACCGCCGCCCGCACCACCGCCGGGGCCACCGCTCGGCATGCCCGAGGGGAACCCGGAGGGGGCCTTCCCGGTGGGCACGCCCGAAGGGGTACCGGACCGCGAGGGCATGCCCGAGGGCGCGCCGCTGAGGCGTCCGGAGGCTCCGCCCGGCATCCCGGACGGGCGCGCGCAGTTCTGCCCGCCGGAAGTCTTGCCGTCCGAGGACGACGAGTCACCGGAGCCGCAGGCCGCCAGCAGGGGCGAGAGCGCGAGGACGGCGACGAAGGGAACGAGTCGTGCACGACGGTTCATGGGGCAACTCCCGGTCAGGTCAGATAAGTCGGCCGACGAGGGCCGGACGAGCGGGAGACAGCGGACCAGATCCACGTAGGGCCCCGCTGTGCCGGAGCTGTGCCTTGCTGTGCGGCGCGGGCCCGGCGCCGGTGCTCAACCGTTTCTAAGGACTGAGCGGGAGTGGGTCCTGTTGCCAGAACCCGTGCTCAGCCGCGTGTCCCGAACGGTGTTGGACACGCTGGTTCCCCGCTTTGACCGCACGGCCGGTCGCCGCCCTCTGAGGGCTGGTTCCGTGCCGTGTCCGGCGGGGTCCCTCGCGCTCCAAGGTGCCCGGTTCGGCCTGGACGTTCCGATGCCCGCCACCATCGCTCCGGTGGGTGCGGGGCGGTTTCGTCCGTCGCCGGATCGGGTGCCCGAGGGCGCGCCTTCCGATCGCGATGCCCGCCGCGTCGTGGCGGGTCATCGCACGTTTCTTGCTGGTCAGGGGGGTCTTCCAGTGTTCGGCGCCCCACTTGGAGGTGTACGCCGGGTCGACGGCGACCAGGGAGAGGCCGTGCTCGGCGGCCATGTTCACCAGTCGGGCCTTGACCTTGCCGGTGGGGATGCCGTGGATGAGTTGCCGGAACCGCTTGCGGCGACCGAACCTCTCGCGGGTCTTCCCGTCGCAGAAGTCGAGGTCTTCGACAGCGATCGCGGTGACGCCGGTCCGGGTGGCCCAGCGCAGCAACTGGCTGAGCGCGTGCCGCAGCTGCGCGTCGCGGTGGTCCGCGCTGCCGGTCAGGTCGTAGCGGAACCGCTGCGGGTCGCCGACCGGGTTGCCGTGCCGGTCGAGGCGGTACGCGGCGAAGTGGTCGGCGTTGGTGTCCACGCCGATCAGGCCGCCTGCCCGGGCCGCTTCCAAGGCGATGGTCTGCACGGCGGGGCGTTTCCACGAGGCGGTCAGATACCAGCGGTCCTTGGCCACGTCGTAGTGGATCCCGTACGCGATCGCCCGGTTCCCGGCGACACGGTCGGCCCACTCCGCGCCCCGGTACCGGAAGGCGACGCGGCTGGTCAGGACGTACCGGCCATGCGGGCTGTTGGCGAGGTACTCCAGCGGCTTGGGCAGCTTGACGGAGACCTCGCCGTCCGGGGTGACGCGGATCGTTTCGTTCCCGAACCGCTTGCCCGACTCGCCGTCCGCGCTCAAGAACCAGCGGGCGGCCTCCCAGCGTTCCCGCCATCGGGTCTCGGTAAGACCGGCGGCGGCCAGGTTGTGCCGGTTGTTCGCGAGGCTCTTCCCGCCGCGCACGACGTGCACCTGCCCGGTCGCGATGTCCTCCTCCACCTTCGTGAGACGGGCCTTGAGGATGTGGAGTCGGCGGGACTTGTGGAACCACTCCGCCTTGGACCGGTAGCCGCCCGGTCTGCCCTTGGCACCCTTCTCCCCGACCGGAAGGGACAAGCGGTGCATGAGCATGCGGATGCCGTCGGCGAGCTTGTCCCGGTACGCGAACTGGCCACGCCGGGCCAGGGCGTACTGGTCGTGGGTGCCCTTGGTGACGGCACCGGCCCAGCGGGACGACGACCTGGCAGTCAGCTCCTGCTTGCGGGCGGCCCAGCTCTGGCCGGTGCGCTCGAAGCCGGCCCGCGAGTACACGGCGAGGTCGGCGGTGGCGAGACCGCCCAGGTGGGCGCCGATGAGACGCAGGACCCTGTCGTCCTTGGGTGTGAGGTCTTTGAGGCGGTCACGGATCGCGACGCCCGCGCGGTCCTGGACCACGAACGGGCCCCGGACCGCACGCAACGGCTTCTTGCGCTCGCTCACTTCGCGGCCGCCTCAAGCGCCTTCCGCGCGCGGTTCCCTACGGAGCGGCGTCCGTACAAGCGGGCGCAGAACCAGGTCAGGACCTCGGTCATGTCGCGGACCAGGTCGTCTTCGGCCTCGCCGTCGTCAAGGATGACGAGGCGACGGCCATGCGCGGCCAGTGCGGCCTCGACGAGCTCGGTGTTCATCCACCCCAGGCGGTCCTTGTGCTCGACGACCACCGTGGTCACGGCCGGGTCGGCCAGCAGTCGACGGACCTTCGCCCGCACGCCGTTCATGCCCGAGGCGATCTCCGACTCGGCCCGCACCACCCGGTGCCCCGCCTTCGCCGCCCACTCCACCAGCCGCGCGGTCTGCCGCACCAGATCAGCCTTCTGGCCGTGGGAGGAGACCCGGGCGTACAGGCCCACGCCCCCGACGGCATCGGCGACCTGGTTGGCCTCGATGTTCACCAGGATCGTGCGCGGGCCCACCCGCTCCGCAGGTACCGGCAGCGTTCCATCACGAAACCAGCGGCGCGCCGTCTGCGGATGGACGCCCTGGGCCTTCGCCCACTCGGTCAGATTCACAAGCCAGACCGTAGAGGCCACTCACTCATGAATGCTCATGATCGCTCGTTCATCACTAGAACGAGTGCAGTTCAAACCCCCCTCGTACACAGCGCCGATGGCGGCCGCCGTCGCCGCCAGCTCCTCGCGCGCCCCGGCCGGCGCGAGGACCTCCAGCGCGTCCCCGAAGGCCAGCAGCGTGCGGGTTTCCCGCACCGAGCCGAGGGTGAGGCGCGCGGTCACCCACTCACCGGCGCCGTCGTCCTCGGGCAGCTCCGCGAGGGAGGCCGCGTGGAGGCGTACGAACATGTCGAGGCGGGAGCGCCGTACCCGAACCGTGACGTCGACACCCCCCGGCCGCTCCTCGACCTGACGGCGCAGCACCTCCCAGGCGTCGGCGAGTTCGACGCCCGGACGGCGCCGCACCGGGTCCGGCAGCAGGGTGGCCGACCGGACCCGGTCGGCGCGGAACAGCCGCGGAGCTCCGCGCCGGTCGGCGACCAGGTACCAGACACCGGCCTTGGAGACGAGGCCGTACGGGTCGACGGTGCAGGTACTCGGTTCGGTGTCCCCGCCGTGGCGGTAGCGCAGCCGCAGCCGGCGGTCGGAGAAGACGGCGTCCTGCAGCACGTCCAGGTCCACCGCCCGCCGGGGACCGCACCTCCAGCGTGTGGCGTCGACGAGGATCCGCCGGCTGGTGACCTCGGCGGCGGGCCTGAAGGGCGCGGGCAGCGCGGCCATCACCTTGCGCAGCGCCGAGCCGAGCGCCGCGTCGAGGCCGAGGGCGGCGTGCGCGCCCTGCGCGGTCAGGACGAACAGCGAGCGGGACTCGTCCGCGGTCAGTCCCGTGACGTCCGTACGGAATCCGGCGAGCAGTTCGATGCCGCCGTGCCGCCCGCGTTCGGCGTAGACCGGGACGCCGGAGGCGGACAGGGCCTCGACGTCCCGGTAGATGGTGCGTACCGACACCTCCAGCCGTTCGGCGAGTTCGCGCGCCGGGACGCGTCCGCGCGTCTGGAGCAGCAGCAGGATCGAGAGCAGGCGATCGGACTTCACGCGCCCAGGATCGCGCCCGCCGCGGGCCGTCCACAAATGCTGACGGAAACTGTCAGGTTATGCGTCGAGGGTGAGGGCACACCGAGACACGGAAGAGGTAGTCATGAACGCCATGGACCCCCGCCCCCTGTACGCCCGCGCCGCCGCTCAGATCGCGTCGCTGATCGCGACCGTCCGGCCGGAACAGCTCGGCGGTGTCACTCCGTGCACCGAGTTCGACGTACGGCTGCTGCTGTCGCACATGGTCGGCGGCACCCGGCGGATCGCCGTGATCGGGGCGGGCGGCGACGGGCTCGCGGTGCGGCCGTTCGCCGACGGGGTGCCGGACGACGGCTGGAGCGCCGCGTACGAGGAGACCAGGGCGCAGGTCCGCGCCGGATGGGCGGACGACGCGCGGCTGGAGGCGCCGGTGCGGGTGCCGTGGGGTGAGGCGACCGGACGGATCGCCCTCTCCGGGTACGTCATGGAGGCCGTCACTCACACCTGGGACCTCTCGGAGGCGCTGGGCCGGCCGCTCGAACTCGATCCGGAACTGGCCGAGTTCGCGCTCACGATCGCGGCCCGGGTGCTGCCCGACGAGGGGCGCGAGGACCCCGAGCTGCCCTTCGGCGCGGTGGCGCCGGTGCCCGAGGGTGCCGACGCGTACGGGCGGCTGGCGGCCTGGACGGGCCGCCGCCCGCTGGTGACCGCCTGACGGCGGCTGCCCGACGGTAACCGCCCGCTGGCGGCCGGCTGAAGGCGGCCGGCTCCCGCTGCCGACCGCCTGACGGTGGCGGCCTGACGGCGCGGAGCACCGCGCCACGGGCGGGAAGGGGCACCGGGCAGGCAGGGGGTGCCTCCGAAGCCGTGAGCGCGCCGCAGGCGATCCTGCGCCGCGCTCACGGCTTCGGGCCGCGCTCACGGCTTCGGGGGCCGGGGTCCGGAGCCCCGGCCGTCCGGGGCGGGCCGGAAGCGGCCGTGGCGGTCAGGCGAGGCGGGCGCGGGCGAGTTGGCGGGACTGGGCGACCAGGCGGTCCTCGCTGTCCCAGACCTCCGCGTCCTCCTCCAGGAAGCCCCCGGCGAGGTTGCGGGTGGTGATCGACACCCGCAGCGGGCCGGGCGCCGGGCGGGAACGCACGTGCGCGGTCAGCTCGACGGTCGGCACCCAGCCGGACAGGCCGATCTCGAAGGCCGTCGGCGGCAGCGCGTCGACCGCGAGGAGCAGCGAGAGCGGGTCGGCGTCCCGGCCGTCGGCGAGTCCGAACCACGCCCGCATCTCGCCCTTCCCGGACGGAGCGCCGAGCGCCCAGCCGAGGGTCGCGGGGTCGAGCTTGAGGAACAGCCGGTCGGTGATCGCCGAGCTGCCGGGAATGGGGGCGGGCGCGTCCTGCGGGCCGAAGCACTGGTCCATGGGCGGGATCGCGGGCGGCAGCGCGGTCGTGCGGACGTCGTCGGGCAGGGAGTCGAGATCGCCGTACGAGGCGAGGACGCGGATGCGCTCGATCTCGCGGCCCTCGTCGTCGTACTGGAAGAGGGAGGCCTGTCCGGTCGACAGCGTCCGGCCGGCGCGTACGACGTCCGTGCGGATGACGGCGGGACCCGGCTGGGACGCGGTCAGATAGTGCGCGGAGACCGTGAACGGGTCGGAGTGCGGAAGGGCGTCGGCGAGCGCCCGGCCGAGGACGGCCAGCAGATAGCCGCCGTTGACGGCGTTGATGATCGTCCACCCGGCGGAGAGGTCGACGTCGTAGACACCGGCCCCACGCGGGGTGACGGCCGTGTCCCGGTCGAACTCGCTGTCGCCGATCGTGGCCCGTGCGGCCTGTACCGAAGCTGCTTCTGGCATACATGAACGGTACAACAGGAAATTACTAAGCGGTAGCTTTCGCCCATTCGGAGGCATGGGCGACTCCCCCGACTCCCTCACGATCCGACCATCCAGGTGAGGATTCGGCAATTTCCTGTCAAGTGTCCGTAATCATCCGTAACCAATCGGTCCGGGTTCTCCTCTGATGGGACATGAGCCTCACCGGGACATCATTCCTCCTGACCTCTTTCGTGCTGTGCGCCGTCGCCCTTCTGCTGCCCCTGGTCCTGTGGTCCCGGGTGCCAGGACCGGGGCCGGTGCGCGCCGCGGCCCGGCTCCTGATGCTGCTGTTCGTCCAGGGGACGGCGATCAGCCTCGTGTTCGTCCTCGTGAACAACGCCAACAACCTGTACGACGACTGGGCCGACCTCCTCGGCACCGGCAACCACGTCCAGCAGGCCGCCGACCTCGGCGTGGACGGCACCGGAGGGATCTCGCTGAAGAACCTGCCCCCGGTGCGGCAGACCTTCCGGCAGGCCGGCGGACCGCGCATGCGACAGGCCGGCGGGGTACGCGTCACCG
The DNA here is from genome assembly GCF_036139655.1 of Streptomyces sp. NBC_00328. NCBI lineage: Bacteria > Bacillati > Actinomycetota > Actinomycetes > Kitasatosporales > Streptomycetaceae > Streptomyces > Streptomyces sp. NBC_00328. The sequence goes on along the minus strand of NZ_CP108013.1, from coordinate 6,710,535 downwards.
ACCTGAGGGGACGGATCTCGGGGGTGAACGCCGAGGTCTACGTCTGGCTGCCGCCGCAGTACGACGAACCCGCCTACCGGCACCGCGCGTTCCCCGTCGTGGAGCTGCTGCCGGGATATCCGGGCTCCGCCAAGGCGTGGTTCGGCTCCCTGAGGGTGCACGAGCAGCTGCGGCCGATGATGCTCGACGGCCGGGTCGCGCCCTTCATCCTGGTCGCGCCGCGCACCAACCTGCTGGCCCGCGCGGACACCGGCTGCGCGAACATCCCCGGAACGGTGAACGCCGAGAGCTGGCTCAGCGTCGACGTACCGCGGATGGTCATGGACAACTTCCGCGCCGAGCCCGCCCCGGACGGCTGGGCCGCGGCCGGGTACTCGGCCGGGGCGCACTGCGCCACCAAACTGGCCGTCGCCCATCCCGACCGCTACCGGGCCGCGGTGAGCATGTCCGGCTACAACGACCCCCGGGGCGAACGCAGTTCACTCGCCGGGCGGACCCTCGAACTGCGCCTGCGGAACAACCCCCGCCTGCTGCTGCGCGCAGCCCCTGTCCACCCCCGGATCGCCCTCTACTTCTCCGGCGAGTCGGGTGACGGATACCAGGCGGGCACCGCGATCCAGGCGATCGCGAAGCCGCCGACGAGCGTGGACGTGGTGCTGCTGCCGCGCAGCGCGGGCGGCCACGACATGGGACTGTGGCGGCCGCAGCTCCCGGAGGTCTTCCGCTGGCTGACCGAGCGGTTCGACTCCGGCGGGGTCGGCACGGCAGGGACACCGGGGACGGAGGAGACGGAAGGCACGCAGGGCGGGACGGGCGGTCCCGGAGACGCCGGCGGAGCGGTCGGCGCCGACCGGGTCAGGGGCTCTCTTCCTCACGAACCGTCGAGCGGCGGTTCCACGCGCGCGGAGCCCGCCAGTGGAACCGCATCGCGAACAGGCGCAGCACGAAGGCCGTGACGACGGCGAGACCGCTGGTGAACGGGGTGAGCGCGTCGAAGCGGATGCAGAGCACCACCATCGTGGCGCCGACCATCGCCGGGACCGCGTAGAGGTCACGGTCCCAGCGCAGCAGGGAGGGGACCTCGTTGGCGAGGACGTCACGCAGCACACCGCCGCCCACGGCGGTCGCGAGGCCGAGGGCGGCGGAGGCGGTCAGGCCGAGCCCGTAGTCGTACGCCTTGACGGTGCCGGTGACACAGAACAGTCCGAGCCCGGCCGCGTCGAAGACGTTCACGCCCACCTGGATGCGTTCCACCTGCGGGTGCAGGAAGAACACGAGCAGGGCGGCGACGAGCGGTGTGGTGAAGTACCCCAGGTCGGTGAAGGCCGCCGGGGGTACGGCGCCGATGATGATGTCGCGCAGCAGCCCTCCGCCCAGCGCGGTGATCTCCGCGAGGACGGCTATGCCGAAGACGTCGAAGTTCTTGCGGACGGCCAGCAGGGCGCCGGAGATCGCGAAGACGAAGATGCCGATCAGGTCGAGCGTGTGCTGGACGGAGGGGTTGAACAGATGCTGGAACACCCCCACATTCTCACCTGTCGCGGGGTGTGCGCCTTACGAAGGAAGGTCTGGAGGGCCGACTCGACCCTACGAAGGAAGGTCTAGACGGCCGGCTTGCCTGTGGTGAACAGCCAGGTCCCGAAGAGGTCGTCGAGCTGCTGGCCGGAGATCCGTTCTGCGAGGGCGATGAAGGCGGCGGTGTCCGCGTTCCCGTACCGGTGCAGCTTCGTCCACGCCGGCAGCAGCTTGAAGAAGGCCGTGTCGCCGATGCGCTCGCGCAGCGTCTGGAGCGTCATCGCGCCCCGCTGGTAGACCGCCGAGGCGAACATCGTGTCCCGCTGCGGGTCACCGACCGTGGTCTGCCAGAAGGCGGAGTCCGCGGGCCGCTGGTTGTACCCGGCGACGAACGAGTCGTGCGCCGAGCGGACGCCCTTGTGCTCGGCCCACAGCCACTGGGCGTAGGTCGCGAAGCCCTCGTTGAGCCAGATGTCCTTCCAGTGCGCCACCGAGACGGAGTCTCCGAACCACTGGTGGGCCAGTTCGTGCACGATCGTCGTCTCGTTGCGCACGGCCGAGTAGGCGGGCTTCGACTGCACCTCCAGCGAGAAGCCCGCCTGCGGCATGTCGTCGACGATCGCGCCGGTCTCCTCGAACGGGTACGGGCCGAACACCTGCGACCAGTAGTCGGTGGCCTCGGCGGTGACGGCGTACACGTCGACGCTGTTGCTGTTGGCGAGCACCGGGTCGATGGCGACGTAGATCGGTGTCCCGCCCGGGGTCGTGCCGGTCCTCACGTCGAACTTCCCGATGGTCGCCGTCGCGAGATAGGTGGCCATGGGGCGGCTCTCGCGCCAGTGCGTGACCGTGACGGCGCCCTTGTCGCGGGTCGACACCAGGCGTCCGTTGGACACCCCCGTCAGGCCCTTGGGGGCCGTGATGCGGATGTCGTAGGTCGCCTTGTCGGACGGGTGGTCGCTGGAGGGGAACCAGGTGGAGGCGGCGTTGGGCTCGCAGGCGACGAACACGCCGTCCGCGGTCTTCATCCACCCGTAGTCGGAGCCGAACACGATCGGGCCGTTGAGCGGCTCGGGAACTCCGCCGTAGGTGACGGTCACCGTGAAGTTCTTGCCCTTGGGCAGCGTGCCGCGCGGGGTGATGCGTATCTCGTCGCCCTCCCGCGTGAAGCGGGCCGCTCTGCCGTTCACCTCGACTCTCGTGACGTCCAGCTTCTGGAGGTCCAGGTCGAAGGCGGAGAGGTTCTGGGTGGCGCGGGCGGTGAGGGTCGTACGGCCGTCGAGGCGGTCGGTGCCTGGGTCGTACGCCACGTCGAGGGCGTAGTGGCGGGCGTCGAAGCCGCCGTTGCCGAGCTGAGGGAAGTACGTGTCGCCGATGCCGTCCGCGCCGGGAGTGGGGGCGGAGGAGGCGGCGACGAGAAGTAAGGAGGCGATCGCGGTCGCGAGTGCCCCTGAACGTGCCGAACGGGAGAGTGCCATCAACGTCCCTTTCGTACGTGTGCCGATCGTTTCCGATCAGACGGACACGCAGGACTCTGCACTCTCCCGTTCAGGCATGTTCATGACTTTGCCAAGTCGTCACGGCCTACTTGCCGGTTGACTCCTGACGATCGGCTTCCGCGACCGCGGAGTCCGACGCGGAGCCGGCCTCCTCACCGGTTGCGGCGAGCTCGGCCGGAGCCTCGCCCGACACCTCGGCGGATTCCACGCCGGACACCAGCTCGACGGCCTCGCGGGCGGCCGAGAGCAGGACGACGTCCTGCGGAGCCTGGTCCGCGGCGTTCTCCGGGTGGTGGCAGGCGACCTGCTGACCGGGCTTCAGCTCGATGAGCGGGGGCTCGACCGTCTTGCAGACCTGCGTGGCCTTCCAGCACCGGGTGTGGAACCGGCAGCCGCTCGGCGGCGCGATCGGCGAGGGCACGTCGCCCTTGAGCAGGATCCGCTCGCTCTTGGTGCCACGGCGCTTGGGGTCCGGCACCGGCACGGCCGACATCAGGGCCTTGGTGTACGGGTGCATCGGCGCCTCGTACAGCGAGGAGCGGTCGGCGAGCTCGACGATCTTGCCGAGGTACATCACCGCGATGCGGTCCGAGACATGGCGCACGACGGAGAGGTCGTGAGCGATGATCACGTACGTCAGGCCCAGCTCGGACTGGAGGTCGTCCATCAGGTTCACGACCTGCGCCTGGATCGACACGTCGAGCGCCGAGACCGGCTCGTCCGCCACGACCAGCTTCGGCTTCAGGGCGAGCGCACGGGCGATGCCGATGCGCTGGCGCTGACCGCCGGAGAATTCGTGCGGGTAGCGGTTGTAGTGCTCGGGGCTCAGACCCACCAGCTCCAGGAGCCGCTGGACCTCCTTCTTCACACCGCCCTCGGGCTCCACGTGCTGGAGCCGGAACGGCGCCGAGACGATCGAGCCGATGGTGTGACGGGGGTTCAGCGACCCGTACGGGTCCTGGAAGATCATCTGGATGTCACGGCGCAGCGGACGCATCTTCGAGGCGCTGAGCCGGGTGATGTCCTGGCCCTCGAACTCGATGGTGCCGCCGGTCGGGTCCTGGAGACGGGTGATGACCCGGCCCATGGTCGACTTGCCGCAGCCGGACTCGCCGACGACGCCGAGCGTCTCGCCCTTGCGGACCTCGAAGTCGATGCCGTCGACCGCCTTGACCGCACCGACCTGACGCTGGAGAACGCCCTTCCGGATGGGGAAGTGCTTCTGGAGCCCCTGGACCCGGAGGAGGACCTCACTGCTGTCCGAGGACTTCGCGCGGTGCGCGGGACCCGCGGCCTGCTGCGGGATCACCGCGCCGGCGCCGTCCGTCTTGTTGTTCTCACTCACAGCTTCGGCGCAATCTCTTCGGTCCAGATCCGCGTGCGGTCCTCCTGCGAGAGGTGGCAGGCGGTGTAGTGATCGCTGCCAACAAGCTGCAGTTCGGGGCGCACGGTGCGGGTGACATTGCCCTTGGGCAGGTCCGCGTACGGGCAGCGCGGGTGGAAGGCGCAGCCCGAGGGGACGTTGATGAGGCTCGGCGGCTGGCCCTTGACCGGGATGAGCCGGTCGGAGGTGTCACGGTCGATACGCGGCATCGAGCCGAGCAGACCCCAGGTGTAGGGGTGCTGCGGCTGCTCGAAGACCCGCTCGACGGAGCCGCGCTCCACGCACCGGCCGCCGTACATCACGAGGACGTCGTCGGCGATCTCGGCCACCACACCCAGGTCGTGGGTGATGAGGACGACCGCGGAGCCGAACTCCTTCTGCAGGTCGCGGATGAGGTCGAGGATCTGCGCCTGGACGGTGACGTCGAGGGCGGTCGTCGGCTCGTCCGCGATGAGCAGCTCGGGGTTGTTGACGAGCGCCATCGCGATCATCGCGCGCTGACGCATACCGCCCGAGAACTCGTGCGGGTAGCTGTCGACGCGCTTGCCCGGCTCCGGGATGCCCACACGGTCGAGCATCTCGATCGCCCGTCGGCGGGCGGTCTTCTTGTCGACCTTGTGGTGGTTGCGGTACGCCTCCACGATCTGGTTGCCGATCGTGTAGTACGGGTGCATCGCCGACAGCGGGTCCTGGAAGATCATCGCCATCTCGCGGCCGCGGAGCTTGCGCACCTCGTCCGGGTCGGCGTTGACCAGTTCCTTGCCGTCGAGCCAGATCTCACCGGACATCTGGACGTTCTTGCCGCGCGCGCCGAGGCGGTGCAGGCCCATGATCGCCAGCGAGGTCACGGACTTGCCGGAACCCGACTCGCCCACGACGCAGAGGGTCTTGCCCTTCTCCACCGAGAAGCTGAGCCCGTCGACGGACTTGACCAGACCGTCGTCGGTCGGGAAGTGCACCTTGAGGTCACGCACGTCGAGAAACGCCTTGGGGGCGTTCGGCGACGAGACGGGCTCGCCCAGCGCGGCGCCGGTCTTGGACAGTTCGGTCATGAGAGCCTCACCCGCGGGTCGGCGGCCGCGTAGAGCATGTCCACCAGAAGATTTGCCGCGACGACGAAGAACGCGGCGAGAAGGGTCACACCGAGGATCTTCGGCAGATCGTTGTCGGTGATGCCCTGCACCGCGTACTGGCCGACACCGTGCAGAGAGAAAACGGATTCGGTGATCACGGCACCGCCGAGCAGCAGACCGAGGTCCATGCCGAAGACGGTGATGATCGGGGTGAGGGCGGCGCGCAGTCCGTGCCGGATCACGACCTTGCCCTCGCGCAGGCCCTTGGCACGGGCCGTGCGGATGAAGTCCTCGTTCATCGTCTCCAGCATGCCCGAGCGGGTGAGCCGCGCGTAGATGGCGGAGTACAGGAGAGCGAGAGAACACCACGCGGGGAAGAGGGTGTTGGCCCACTGGGCGGGGTTCTCGGTGAGCGGGACGTAGTCGCGGCCGAAGATCGGCCAGTTGACGGTGAAGAGCAGCAGCGCCAGGTTGCCCGTGAAGAACATGGGCAGCGAGACACCGGCGAGCGCGATGCCCATGAAGGTGCGGTCGAGGAACGAACGCGGCTTGAGCGCGGAGATCACGCCGGCCGTCACACCGGACAGCAGCCACAGCACGGCGGCTCCCCCGGCGAGGGAGAGAGTGACCGGGATCCGGGAGGTGAGATCCGGCCAGACCGCCTGGTGGGTCTTGAAGGAGTACCCGAAGCACGGTGCGTCGCAGTGCGCCGTGGTGGGACCCAGGTCATAGGTCGCGCCGCTGACGATCCCCTTGATGAAGTGCCAGTACTGGACGTAGACGGGCTGGTCCAGACCGAGGTTGTGCTTGACCGCGAGGATGTCTGCCTTCGTCGGGCTCTTCCCGATGTACTGCTGCGCGAGCTGGTCGGCGGACTGGCCGACCAGTCTTGGCAGCAGGAAGAAGATGGCGAAGGTGACCGCGGAGACGACCAGGAGCAGGATCACTGCCGCTGCCGTCCGACGGAGGATGTACGAGATCACGGGGATCGGCGCTGGTGCCCGCGGGCCGCTAAGCCCGCGGGCACCAATGCCTTCACCTGCCTTCCGGGGCTGCTACTTCTTCGTGGTGCCGATGTTGAGGTAGTCGTACTGACCGCTGAAGGCCGCCGTGGAGACCAGGTTGGTCGCGTACTGCGGTCGGGCCAGCAGAACCTTGAAGTAGGTCAGCGGCACGAGGACGGCGTCGTCCATGGTCTTCTTGTCGATCTCGGTGTACAGGGCGAGGCGCGCCGCGTTGTCCTGCGTACCGATCGCCTTCTCGAGGAGGGCGTTGACGTCCTTGTTGTCGTACTGCGACAGGTTGGTGTTACCCGAGTCGCCGATCGCGGAGCCGTTCAGGATCTGCTGCAGGAAGCCGTAGCCGGAGGGCCAGTCGGCACCCCACTGCATCATGATCAGACCGATGTTGTTCTTCTCGGTGAACTTCGGGACACCCGCGTAGTCGGTGAAGTACTTGCCCGACGGGTACTGCTTCAGGCTGGCGTTGATGCCGACCTTCTTCAGCGAGGCGATGATCGCGGTGGCCGCGTCGATCTCCTGCGGGCGGTCGCTGCGAGCCGAGATGTTGGTGCTGATCGTCGACTTGCCACAGGCCTTGAGCTGGTCCTTGGCCTTGGCCGCGTCACCCTTGCTGCCGGCGGACGCGTAGACGTCCGACTTGGCGTAGCCCGGGATGTCCGGCGGGAGGACCGTGGAGGCGATGTCGCCGCGGACCGGACCACCCTCGGCGGTCTGCACCGAGACCTTGTCGATCGCGAACTGCACGGCCTTGCGGCACGCGACGTTGTCGAACGGCTTCACCTTGGTGTTGATCGCCATGTAGACGAGACGGCCACCGTAGGTGTTGTCCGTGTTGGCCTTCTTGTCGGCCGAGCTCAGGAGCTGCGCCTGGGTCGCGGCCTGGACACCGGCACCACCGAGGTCGATCGAGTCGCCCGCGAGGACGTTCTTGTCGATCGTCTCGGGGTTGACCTTCAGGTTGACGACGATCTTCTCGGGGTACTGCTTGCGCAGCGGGTCCGTCTTCGCGTCCCAGTTCTCGTTGCGCACGAGGACGGCCTGCTTGCCGTCGGCGTAGCTCTGGAACTTGTACGAGCCCGAGGACACGATGTTCTTGACGTAGTCGACGCCGTTGTCCTTGGCCTGCGGGACCGGCGCCGTCTGCGGCGAGGCGACCAGGTAGTCGAACTCCTGGAACGCGGTCTTCAGGTGGAAGACGACGGTGGTGTCGTCCGGGGTCTCGATGGACGAGAGGCCCTTGGCGCTCTTGTCCTTGTAGGGACCCTTGTACTTGTCGCCGCCCACGAGGAACTGCTGGAAGTAGTTCGGGCCGAGGGAGAGCACGTCACGCGCGAAGTTGGAGCGCTCGACCGCGTACTTGACGTCCTTGGACGTGATCGCGGTGCCGTCCTGGTACTTCAGACCCGCACGCAGCTTGTACGTCCAGGTCTTGCCGCCGTCGCTCGGGACACCCGCGCTGGCCGCGAGGTCCGGGACAAGGGTGTTGCCCTTCTCGCCGGCGCCGGGCTGGAACGTCATCAGCGGGCGGGCGTACAGACGCGAGAGGTTGTACATGTACGCGTAGTACGTGTTGCCCGGGTCGAAGGAGTCCGGCACGTCGGAGTACTCGTACGTGACCGTGCCCCCCTTCTGGGTGGAGGCGTTGACGACGTCCGTGGTCGCTGCGTTGGCCCCAGCTGACTTCGTGTTGTCGGTGTTCTTGTTGTCATCGGCCTTGCTGCAGCCTGCAACGAGCAGACTCGCGGAGCCGATGGCCGCAATTGCGGCCAGCGCTGACCTTCGCATGATGGGCGGGTTCCCCTTCATTGTAGGAAACTTGGTGGTCTCTCGGTGTCCGTCAGGCATCAGCGGCTGCGCGGGTCGAGAGCATCGCGGAGACCGTCGCCCAGCAGGTTGAAGGCGAGGACGGTCACGAAGATGGCGAGGCCGGGCACGATCATGAACTGCGGGTCGACCTCGTAATAGGTGACCGCTTCACGGAGCATGCCGCCCCAGGATGCCTGCGGGGGCTGGATGCCGACCCCGAGGAAGCTGAGGGACGCCTCGAAGAGGATGTTGGTCGGGATGAGCAGCGTCGAGTAGACGATGATCGGGCCGACCAGGTTGGGCAGCAGCTCCCGGAACAGGATGTACGGGCCCTTGGCGCCCATGCCCCGGGAGGCGTCCACGAATTCCCGCTCACGCAGGGCGAGGGTCTGGCCTCGGACGATCCGGCCCAGGTAGGGCCAGTTGAAGAAGCCGATCACGAAGATCAGCACGCTCAGGTGGAGCGGGAGCCCTTCGAGGCCGAACGCGCCTCCCTGCAGCGTCGCCGAGATGGCGATCGCGAACAGCAGGAGGGGGAAGGCGAGGAAGGTGTCCATCAGGCGGCTGATGATCGAGTCGACCCGCCCGCCGTAGAAGCCCGCGACGACGCCCAGGATCGCGCCGATCACGTTCGACAGGATGGTGGCGCCGAAGGCGACGACCAGCGACACCCAGGAGCCCTCCAGGAGGCGGGTGGCGAGGTCGCGGCCGAACTTCGGGTCCACACCGAGCGGGTGGTCACCGCTCATGCCACCCATGCCGCCCTTGGGCAGTGAGGTGTTCGGGTCGATCAGGTCCTGGTTGAAGGCGTTCGGGTCCAGCCCCAGCATCGACTGAAGGGGCCGGGCGAGGATCGCCATCAGGATGAGCAGTACGACGATGACACCGCCGGCGACCGCCACCTTGTCGCGCTTGAAGCGCGTCCAGGCGATCTGTCCCAGGGAACGGCCCTCGATCTGCCCCTTGCCGGCTCCGGCAAGCGCAGCCTCTGGCTGCGCTTCCGATGCCGCCGCGGTGGTCTCGATCGGTGCGGTCACAGTGACCCGACCCCTCTCGCCGGTGGTGACCGGCCTACGACTGCCGCTGTCTGCGGCTTGGTTCACTTGCTCGCCGGGAGGTTGACCGCAGATGGTGCGGTCCGATGACCCGGCTGATGATTCGACTGGCACTCGCTCACAGGAGCGATGTCCCGTGTCTGATGGGCGAGTCTTCAGTGCCGCCACGATCAGTCGCCAGGCCTCATGGAGAAACTATGCGCAACCGTGATGCTTGTTGGGGGATTCCGTTATCCGAACAGTGGGTAACAGGAGTCGGACGACTGTCAATTGACCCCAAAGAACCCATAAGGGTCTTTTGGATCAGAAGTCCCACCAAAATGGGACAATCGACACATGCGTCCACTTCCCCGCAGGTCAGCAGCATGGAGCGCACACTTCGTGAAGCCCGTGTGCAGACTCATGATGCCAGCCGTTCTCGCACGGGCATGCGACAGGTCCGGAATTCGGGACGCTCTCAGTAGCCGCCGCGGGCCGGCGGATAGCCGTAACCGCCCGCTGTCGGAGCCTGCGCCGGAGCGGCGTGCGCCTCGCGGTCGTAGAACGGGCGTGCGTTTGCACGCAGCCACATCGCCACCGGGTCGAACTCGTCCGACATCGCGACGGTGGAGACGGGCAGCCCGTCCGGGACGGCGCCGATGGACTGCTGCATCATCGCCCGCACCGAGTCGACGGCGGGCGGTGAAGTGTCGTACACGTCAAGGCCGATGGCCAGATACGGCGCCCCGAGCGTGGGTTGGACCCAGGCGCGGCGCAACGACCGTACGGCCGGGGTGAGATGAGCGTTCTGCGTGAGCAGGGCGTAGAACTGCGGGATCTCGATGGCCGGTTCGGACAGCCGCAGCGGGCCCGCGGGCTGCCGCTCCAGGCCCGTGGCGATCCGGCGCAGATCCAGCCACGGGATGCCGAGGCCGCCGCCCGGGGCATGCGGATTGAGCCAGAGACCGAAGTGGTCGGGGTACAGGGTGCGGGCGACGTCCAGCCCGTCCACGACCTCGTAACTGCGGTTCCAGCCGCTGGCCGAGAGTTCCTGCGCGGAGGTGACACAGGGCGCGTACCCGAGGCCGTCCACCTGCATGTTCCCGTACTGGGCGTCCGGGGAGCCGGCCTGGCCGTGCCAGAGCAGCATCCACACCTGGCCGGACGACGGGGTCGCGAGCGCGCGAAGGAGCGCCTCGTAGGCGTCGTAACGCCCGGGAGTCACCTGGCGCAGCATGTGCTCGACCTGCCCGGCCGCGGCCGTGCCCGACGCGCTCACCTTCAACCGCCCCTTCGCGAACAATTCACGACGAACTCATCCCTTACGCCCGAGGCACCGGTTACCGACATGCGTCAACACCTCGACCAGGCCATGAAACCAGCTTATGCGGCGATCGTGCTCCGCCGGGGGAAGCAGTCGAGAGCCGGGAACCGCCGCGCGGGGCGGCCGAGGGCCCCGCGCGGCGGGCCGGAGGCCCGGCCCGGCACTCCCGGCGCGGGCGCCGTTCAGTGACCGTGCTGGTAGAAGGGGCGCACCTGGGCACGCATCCAGTCGCCGACCGGGTCCTGCGTCACGTCGAGAAGAACCAGGTTCACCGGAATGCCGACCGGGACGCGGCCGAGGGCACGGCCCAGGGCGTCCAGGGGCAGGGCGCGGGCGTCGCCCTCCCACGCCGCGAGCTCGACGCCGATGAACATGACCGGTTCGTCGCCCTCGATGCTGGCCAGACAGCGGCGGGCGCTCAGGACGACACCCGTCGCGGCGAACTCCGCCGAGGCCGCGGCGAGGAAGTCCACCGGATCGTCCTGCCAGTCGGGCTCGAAGAGCCGCACCCGGCCGCCGCTGGCCGCCCCGTCCAGCTCGGTCCGCCCGGCCCGGCACAGTTCGGCCACGGCCAGGGGCGGCAGCGGTACGCCGACCACGCCGTCCGGGTTCACCACGATGCCGACCTGCGGGGGAAGTCCGCGGGCGAACTCCACGGCGGGCGCGATCGTGTACGACATGTGACCGCCGACGACCTGGCGGAACTGCTCCTCGGAGCTGAAGACGGGAACGTAGACCTGGCCCCCGATGTCCATGGTGGGCAGATCCAGCGGACCGCTGTTCGGGCCGCCGCCATTGGGCAGCGGCACCCATACGAAGCTGCGGCCGAGCACCTCGACGATGCGAGCGCCCGCCGAGGGCCCGGGCACGCCCAGGGAGGAGGACAACACCTCCTCCAGCTCGTTGCCGGGCCAACCGCTGTGCGGATGGGGGTGTGCCTGTGCCGGAAAGTCCATCTGTCTACCGCCCGCTTCGAACCACTGTTCCGGCTGGAAAGGTTAGTGGGCCACCGTGACCGGTCAGTGGCCGAAGTCGATCCTGCGCAGCACGTCCGCCGCGTCCCGGTCGATCAGTACCGCCGAGCCGCACCCCTCGGGCAGGTCTCCCGTCTCGGCGGAGCGCAGCAGCCGGGCGACCGCGCCGCGGTGGCGGGCGAAGGCGTAGCGCGAGACGCCCCGGCCTCGCTCGCGCTGGCCGTCCAGCGCGGTGCCGGGTGTGACGTCGAGCAGCAGCAGGTGCAGCGCGCCGCCGCGGCGCCGGGCCTCGCGGGCGAGCCAGCGGCGCACCCAGGCCTGCGTACCGCAGTCGTGCACGACGAGTCCGCCGCCCTCGCGCAGGGCGCGGCGCAGGCCGGCGTAGTGCGCGAGGCGGACGAGGGGACGGTAGACCGCGTACGGCAGCAGGCCGGCCATCCGGCCGTCCCAGCGCTCGCGGGTGTCCTGGGAGTCGACGCGGGTGCCCCGCACGGCCCGCCGCATCAGCGTCGACTTGCCGCTGCCGGGCAGTCCGGTGACGACGACGAGGTCCTGCGCCCCGAAGCGGAGGCCGTGCGGACTGCGCCCGACCCGGTCGCGAAGATCCCGCACGACGACCGCGGGACGCGCTCCGCGAGCCTCCCGGGCCCGTGCGCCGGGCTGCTCGGGCAGTGCGAGACCCGAGGTCGTCGCGTACGCCGTGGTCCTGTTCACCGTGACCGTCCTCCCCTGGGATGTGGAGTCCCATCCCCATCGAGTGTAAAGAGAAGGTAATGCCCGGCGCTTCCCATTTCCGTGCGCGGACTGCCACAGCCCCGTCACAGATGTCGGGCTGCCGTGATCCGACAGCGCGTGCGATGATGGCCGCGCCAACTGCATACCGGCCGCTTGAATCCGCGCGGGAGAGTCCTGGGTACGTGTACCCGGGCGCCGAAGGAGCAAGTCCCTCCCTTGAATCTCTCAGGCACCGTTACCGCGCGGGCGAGGCACATCTGAAAAGCGGGCCGCTCCGGCGGCTCCACCCAAGGTGCAAGTCAGGACCACCGATTCGTGTGGTCGTGATGAACCTCTCAGGTTCCGATGACAGATGGGGAGGAACGACCTCGCCGTCATGCCTTGGGAGCCAGACCGATGAGCAGCAACGCACCCCGTCACACCGCGCTCGATGCCCTGCATCGTTCGCTCGGCGCGACCATGACCGACTTCGCGGGCTGGGACATGCCCCTGCGCTACGGCTCGGAGCGTGACGAGCACGTCGCCGTCCGCACGAAGGCCGGTCTCTTCGACCTCTCCCACATGGGCGAGATCACCGTCACCGGCCCCGAGGCCGCGGCCCTCCTGAACCACGCGCTGGTCGGCAACATCGCCACCGTCGGCGTCGGCCGCGCCCGCTACACCATGATCTGCCAGGAGGACGGCGGCATCCTGGACGACCTGATCGTCTACCGCCTCGCCGAGCACGAATACATGGTCGTCGCGAACGCCTCCAACGCCCAGGTGGTGCTGGACGCGCTGACCGGGCGTGCCGCCGGTTTCGACGCCGTGGTGCGCGACGACCGTGACGCGTACGCGCTGATCGCCGTGCAGGGCCCCGAGTCCCCCGGCATCCTCAAGGCGGTCACCGACGCGGACCTCGACGGCCTGAAGTACTACGCGGGCCTGCCGGGCACGGTGGCCGGCGTCCCGGCCCTGATCGCCCGCACCGGCTACACCGGCGAGGACGGCTTCGAGCTGTTCGTCGCCCCCGCCGACGCCGAGAAGGTGTGGCAGGCGCTCACCGACGCGGGCACCCCGGCCGGTCTCGTCCCCTGCGGTCTGTCCTGCCGCGACACGCTGCGCCTGGAGGCCGGCATGCCGCTGTACGGGCACGAGCTGACCACCGCGCTGACCCCCTTCGACGCTGGCCTCGGCCGGGTCGTGAAGTTCGAGAAGGACGGCGACTTCGTGGGGCGCGAGGCCCTGACCGAAGCCGCCGAGCGTGCCGCCTCCGAGCCGCCGCGCGTGCTCGTCGGGCTGATCGCCGAGGGCCGTCGCGTGCCGCGCGCCGGGTATCCCGTCGTCGCAGGCGGCAAGGTGATCGGCGAGGTCACCTCCGGCGCCCCGTCCCCGACCCTGGGCAAGCCGATCGCCATGGCGTACGTCGACGCCGCGCACGCCGCGCCGGGCACGACCGGTGTGGGCGTGGACATCCGGGGCAGCCACGAACCGTACGAGGTCGTGGCGCTGCCGTTCTACAAGCGGCAGAAGTGACACTGGTCCGCACCGGCCGGACATGAACCGGATGCCCGTCGGGCGCCGGTACCGACGGGCGCCCTTCGCCGGGCCCCGGACGTGACCCTGGGCACATCCGCCCGGTCACCCACGCTTCCCTCCATCAGCACTCCACCGCGTACAGGAGAATTCAGGTCATGAGCAACCCCCAGCAGCTGCGTTACAGCAAGGAGCACGAGTGGCTGTCCGTCGCCGAGGACGGCGTCGCGACGGTCGGCATCACCGAGTTCGCGGCCAACGCGCTCGGCGATGTCGTCTACGCCCAGCTCCCGGCCGTCGGTGACACGGTGACCGCGGGCGAGTCCTGCGGTGAACTGGAGTCGACCAAGTCCGTCAGCGACCTGTACTCCCCGGTCAACGGCGAGGTCGTCGAGGCCAACCAGGACGTCGTGGACGACCCGGCCCTGGTCAACTCCGCTCCCTTCGAGGGCGGCTGGCTGTTCAAGGTGCGCGTCGCCGGCGAGCCCGAGGACCTGATGTCCGCCGACGAGTACACCGCCTCCACGGCCGGCTGAGGAGTCACCGCATGTCGCTCATGAACACCCCCCTGCACGAGCTCGACCCGGACGTCGCCGCCGCCGTCGACGCCGAGCTGCACCGCCAGCAGTCCACGCTGGAGATGATCGCCTCGGAGAACTTCGCTCCGGTCGCGGTCATGGAGGCCCAGGGCTCGGTCCTGACCAACAAGTACGCCGAGGGCTACCCGGGCCGCCGCTACTACGGCGGCTGCGAGCACGTCGACGTGGCCGAGCAGATCGCCATCGACCGGGTCAAGGACCTGTTCGGCGCCGAGTACGCCAACGTCCAGCCCCACTCGGGTGCCTCCGCCAACCAGGCCGCGCTGTTCGCGCTGGCCCAGCCCGGCGACACCATCCTCGGCCTGGACCTGGCCCACGGCGGCCACCTGACCCACGGCATGCGCCTGAACTTCTCGGGCAAGCAGTTCAACGTGGTCGCGTACCACGTGGACGAGGCCGGCCTGGTCGACATGGCCGAGGTCGAACGGCTCGCCAAGGAGCACCGCCCGAAGGTGATCATCGCGGGCTGGTCGGCGTACCCGCGGCAGCTCGACTTCGCCGAGTTCCGCCGGATCGCGGACGAGGCCGGCTCCTTCCTGTGGGTCGACATGGCCCACTTCGCGGGCCTGGTCGCGGCGGGTCTGCACCCGAACCCGGTGCCGTTCGCGGACGTGGTCACCTCCACCACGCACAAGACGCTCGGCGGTCCCCGCGGCGGGATCATCCTCGCGAAGAAGGATTTCGCGAAGAAGCTGAACTCCTCGGTCTTCCCGGGCTTCCAGGGCGGCCCCCTGGAGCACGTGATCGCCGCCAAGGCCGTCTCCTTCAAGGTCGCCGCCTCGGACGACTTCAAGGAGCGCCAGCAGCGCACGCTGGACGGCGCGCGCATCCTGGCCGAGCGTCTGGTCCGGGACGACGTGAAGGCCGTCGGCGTGGACGTCCTGTCCGGGGGCACGGACGTGCACCTGGTCCTGGTCGACCTGCGCAACTCCGAGCTGGACGGGCAGCAGGCCGAGGACCGCCTCCACGAGGTCGGCATCACGGTCAACCGCAACGCCATCCCGAACGACCCGCGCCCGCCGATGGTCACCTCCGGCCTGCGCATCGGCACGCCCGCCCTCGCCACCCGCGGCTTCACGGCCGAGGACTTCACCGAGGTCGCGGACATCATCGCCGAGACGCTGAAGCCGTCCTACGACACGGAGTCCCTGAAGGCCCGTGTGTCCGCTCTGGCCGATAAGCACCCGTTGTACCCCGGCCTGAAGTAGTTTCGTAGGCTTTTCGTCATATATTTTCACTCGTACGTTTTCTCTTCGTACGGACATCCGGGGCACCGCGCACACTGGAAGCACAGCGCGGTGCCCCGTTCCATGCAGTCCCGCACCACCTCCGTCGGACAACGGCGTCCGGCGAAACCAGCAAGGAGTTCCCGTGGCCATCTCGGTCTTCGACCTGTTCTCGATCGGCATCGGCCCGTCCAGCTCCCACACGGTGGGTCCGATGCGCGCCGCGCGCATGTTCGCCCTGCGGCTGCGCAACGAAGACCTGCTGGCCCCGGTCACGGCGATACGCGCCGAGCTGTACGGCTCCCTGGGCGCGACCGGCCACGGCCACGGCACCCCCAAGGCGGTGCTGCTCGGCCTGGAGGGCGCCTCACCCAGGACGGTGGACGTGGAGGGCGCCGACGAGCGGGTCGAGCGGATCAAGGCCTCGGGGCGGCTCAACCTGCTCGGCGAGCACGAGATCGGCTTCTCCTTCGACGACGACCTGGTCCTGCACCGCCGCAAGGCCCTGCCGTACCACGCCAACGGCATGACGATCTTCGCGTACGACGCCGCGGGCGAGCTCGTCCTGGAGAAGACCTATTACTCGGTGGGCGGCGGCTTCGTCGTCGACGAGGACGCGGTCGGCGAGGACCGCATCAAGCTCGACGACACGGTCCTGAAGTACCCGTTCCGCACGGGTGACGAACTGCTGCGGCTCACGAAGGAGACCGGTCTGTCGATCTCCGCCCTGATGCTGGAGAACGAGCGGGCCTGGCGCACCGAGGAGGAGATCCGCGAAGGGCTCCTCGGCATCTGGCGCGTGATGCAGGCGTGCGTCTCGCGCGGCATGGCCCGCGAGGGCATCCTGCCCGGCGGTCTGAAGGTCCGCCGCCGCGCCGCGCACTCGGCCCGCCAGCTGCGCGCCGAGGGCGATCCGCTGGCCCACGCGATGGAGTGGATCACCCTCTACGCGATGGCGGTCAACGAGGAGAACGCGGCGGGCGGCCGGGTGGTCACCGCCCCCACCAACGGCGCGGCGGGCATCATCCCGGCGGTGCTGCACTACTACATCAACTTCGTGCCGGGCGCCGACGAGGACGGAGTCGTACGGTTCCTGCTCGCGGCCGGAGCCATCGGCATGCTCTTCAAGGAGAACGCCTCCATCTCCGGCGCCGAGGTCGGCTGCCAGGGCGAGGTCGGCTCGGCCTGCTCGATGGCGGCCGGCGCGCTGGCCGAGGTCCTCGGCGGTTCCCCCGAGCAGGTCGAGAACGCCGCCGAGATCGGCATGGAGCACAACCTCGGCCTGACCTGCGACCCGGTCGGCGGCCTGGTCCAGATCCCCTGCATCGAGCGCAACGGCATGGCCGCGGTGAAGGCCGTCACGGCCGCCAGGATGTCCATGCGCGGCGACGGCTCCCACATGGTCTCCCTCGACAAGGTCATCAAGACCATGAAGGAGACCGGCGCCGACATGAGCGTCAAGTACAAGGAGACGGCCCGGGGCGGGCTGGCGGTCAACATCATCGAGTGCTGAGCAGCGGGCCCGCTCCCGGGAGGGCCGGCCGGAGCGGCGGGGACCGGGGACGGAGCGAGCGCCGGACCCGGTCCTGTCGGCGGACCGCACGCTCTCGTCGGCATGGACTGCCCGCCGGTGGCCGGTTCGGCCCCTG
The DNA here is from genome assembly GCF_036139655.1 of Streptomyces sp. NBC_00328. Lineage (NCBI taxonomy): Bacteria > Bacillati > Actinomycetota > Actinomycetes > Kitasatosporales > Streptomycetaceae > Streptomyces > Streptomyces sp. NBC_00328. The sequence continues at coordinate 6,693,180 of NZ_CP108013.1, read as the reverse complement.
ACGCGTGCCGACGGGCCGGCTCCCGCGCGGGCGGCTATCGGGCGCCGAGTCGGACGAGAGGCCCGGCCCTGACGGCCGGTGCGGGTGCGCCGCTCACGCGTGCGAGCGTGGAGGGGGCGAAGTGAGGGAACCCCAAAGGCAGTTGTCCCGTACGGACTGTCCCCGTGGACAACGGCGGCCGCCCCCCGACGACCGTCCCCCGGGACAGCGGCAGTTGTTCGCCACGGACACCCGGGGACCGCCCCGCGTGGCCCTCCCCCTCCCCCCCCCATGCACGGAGGCTCCACCCATGCTGCGAGGCATCGACGTCAGCGCCTACCAGTCGTCCACGTACAGCACCGCCGGTCTCTCCTTCGTCTTCGTCAAGGCGACGGAAGGCCGTTCGTACGTCAATCCGAAACTCACCGCGCAGGTGAGGACCGCCCGCGACGCGGACTGCGTCGTGGGCTTCTACCACTTCCTGTGGCCCGGCAACATCACCGCCCAGGCCGCCTACTTCGTGAGCAAGGCCCCCGAAAGGGCGGGTGACCTGCTCGCCGTCGACTGGGAGACCACCGGCGAGGGCACCCACGCGAGCAACGCGGAGAAGGACCGCTTCATCCGCAAGGTCAAGGAGCTCCGCCCGGACAACCGCGTGGTGCTCTACACGAACCGGAACTTCTGGCTGAACGTCGACACCACCTCGTACGCCGGTGACGGTCTGTGGATCGCCGACTACGTGACCGCCGGCGAACCCCGCATCCAGGCGAAGTGGCGCTTCCACCAGTACACCTCCGAGCCGGTGGACCGGGACGTCGCGGACTTCGACACCAGGGCCGCCCTGCGCGCGTGGGCGGGCAGCGCCTAGAGGTCACCGGTTCTCCGCCGACCGCCGACGCCGGGCGCCCCCGGCGCGCCGCCCCGGGGGCGCCCGGCATCCGCTTTCCCCGGAACGCCGGGCCGCCCGCCGGGCTCGGACGAGCGGCGGGCGGCCGGCGTCCGGGACCGGAGTACGGTTGACTTACCGAGCGCACCTCGCACGCCGCCATCCATCGCGGCGTCGCCCTCGGGGAACGGCAAGGCCGGAGCGCATCGCGTCCGGCAGGAAAAGAGCCGCCCCACATGAGCCTGATGAGTCTCGGAGTGCTCGCCTCCTCCCGCAAGGAGAACGAGTTCCGCCTGCCCCTGCACCCTCGCCACCTCGACCGGATCGCCCCGGACATCCGCGAGAAGATCTTCCTCGAACACGGCTACGGCCGACGGTTCGGCGTCGCCGACGACGCGCTGCGGCCCCTCGTGGCCGGACTGCGCTCCCGTGAGGAACTCGTCGCCGAGTGCGACATCATGCTGCTGCCCAAGCCCCTGCACGACGACCTCGCCGAGCTGCGCGAGGGCCAGGTGCTGTGGGGATGGCCGCACTGCGTGCAGGACGAGAAGATGACCCAGATCGGCATCGACCGGCGGCTGACGCTGATCGCCTGGGAAGCCATGAACCACTGGACCTCCACGGGCGCCTTCAGCGTCCATGTGTTCCACAAGAACAACGAACTCGCCGGCTACTGCTCGGTGCTGCACGCCCTGCAGCTCGGCGGCCTGACCGGCAGCTACGGGCGCCGCCTGCGCGCGGCGGTCATCAGTTTCGGTGCCACGGCGCGCGGAGCGGTCACGGGCCTGGGTGCCATGGGAGTCTCCGACGTCACGGTGCTCACTCAGCGCGCCGCCGCGGCGGTGGCCTCACCGATGCCCTCGGTCGTGATGAGCCACTTCGAGGAGCGGCCGGGCACCGCGTCGGGCCTGCAGGCCTCCACTCCGGCCGGGCCCGTGCCACTGGCGGAGTACCTGGCCGGGTTCGACATCATCGTCAACTGCGTCCTGCAGGACACCGACGCGCCGCTGACGTTCGTCACCGACGAGGAACTCGCCCTGTTCCGGCCGGGCACGTTCTTCATCGACGTCGCCTGCGACGAGGGCATGGGCTTCGGCTGGGCCCGCCCGACCACCTTCGGCGAGCCCATGCCCACCGTCGGAGCGGGCTGCCACTACTACGCGGTGGATCACAGCCCGTCCCACCTGTGGAACTCCGCCACCTGGGAGATCAGCGAGGCGCTGCTTCCCTACCTGCGCAAGGTCATGAGCGGCCCCGCCGCGTGGGACGCCGACATCACGGTCCGCAAGGCCATCGAGATCCGTGACGGCGTCGTCCAGAACCCGAAGATCCTCTCCTTCCAGCACCGGTCCGCCGTCTACCCGCACGCTTCGGAGATCCCGGCGGACGCGCTGGGCCAGGCGGTCTAGAGCGCGGGGCGCGGCGGGACGGCCGCTCAGCCGCGGAAGTCCGCCGCGCGTTCCGGGGACGCCTCCGCCAGCGCCTTCGTCACCGCGTCGCGGCCTTCCTGGAGGCCGTAGACGGGGGTGCCGGGCTGCTGGCGCCAGGAGTCGTCCAGGCCGCCGGCGTCGACGGTGTCGAAGCCGATCTCGTCGATGAGGTCGCGTACGCGCCGCTTCGCCGCCGTGTCGTCGCCGGCCACCGGGAGTGCCATCCGGTCGGGGGCACCGGCCGGACGGGCGCGGTCCAGGATGTCCTGCGCGTAGGTGCCGTTGAACGCCTTGACGACCGTGTGGCCGATCTGCCGGGCGGTCCAGCGGCTCTCGGTGAGGCCGTCGTCCTCGATCCCGGCGATCCTGCCGTCGCGCTGCTGGGGGTAGTAGTTGCCGGTGTCGATGACGGCGACGTCCTCGGCTGCTCCGTCCAGGATGCCGTCCGGCAGGTTCGGCACGGCCTTGAGCGGGATCGTGACGATCACGACGTCCGCGCCCTGTGCCGCCCGCTCGACCGTGACGGGGGTCGCGCCGGTCTCCTCGGCGAGCGCGCCAAGCGTGTGGGGACCGCGGGAGTTGGCGACGGAGACGTCGTGCCCGACGGCGGTGAGCCGCCGGGTGAGGTTGCCGCCGATGTTGCCCGCGCCGATGATGCCGATCTTCATGAGACAGACCCTTCCAGGGTTGGTGCGCCTGACGGGCACGGCAACTCCCGGGGCGGACGCGCTATTCCGGGACGTACGGCGTCCGGGTGACAAAGACCGGAAACAGCGGAGACGCGGGAAACAGCGACCGGTTTCCGGCCTCGGAGCCTTTGGGGTTCAGCCTTCGGGGACGGAAGCGGTTCAGGGCTTCACCACGATCTTGCCGATGTGCGTGTTGGTCTCCATCAGGCGGTGCGCGTCCCGGATGCGGTCGAGTCCCTCGAGGACCTCGGCGACCGGTGGCCGGAACCCGCCGTCCCGCAGACCCGCGTTCAGGAAGGCGGTGGAGCGGCGGCGGCCCTCCGGTGTCGACGTGAGGGCGAAGTTGGCGTATGTGTGGATCGTGAACGGCCAGTTCCAGGGCAGCTCGGCCGGGCGCCGGTCGAGCCAGCCGTAGACGACCATCACGCCTCCCTCGGCGAGGGCCTCGCCCAGCGGCCGGAACCCGGGGCCGCCGATCGCGTCGAAGACCACCTCGACGCCCCGGCCGCCGGTCAGTCGCCGGACCTCCTCCGGCACGTCCTCCTCGTCGGAGACGATCACTTCGGCCGCCCCGAGATCGAGCAGCCGCCGCCGCTTCGCCGCGGACCGGGTGGTGGCCAGCGGAATCGCGCCGATGCGGCGGGCGACCTGGACGGCCGCCGTGCCGACGCCGCTGGACGCCCCGGTGATCAGGACGTGGTCGCCGGGCTTGAGGTGCGCGGTCTCCAGCAGTGCCCCGTACGCCGTCGTGTACGTCAGCCATGACGCCGCGCCGGTGACGGCGTCCACCGACGCCGGGCGCGGCACGATCGCGGTGTCCGGCAGCACGACGCGTTCCGCGTACACGCCCTGGGTGCCCATCTCGATGCCGGGCCCGGTCGTCACGGGGTCTCCTACCGCGAAACCGGTGACCCCCTCGCCGACCGCCTCCACGGTGCCGGACGCCTCGTACCCGAGCCGAGATCCGGGCAGGGAGGGCTGGTAGTAGTACGTCCCCGCGCGGAACAGGGCCTCCGCGCGGTTGAGGCCGAGCGCCTCGACCCGTACGAGGACGTGCCGGGGGGCGGGCCGGGGGCCGGAGCCGGCGTCCGGGCCGGAGACGAGGCCCGGCAGGGGGACATCCTCGATCCGCAGGACGTCGGGTCCGCCGAGTTCATGGAAGAGCACGGTGCGTGCGGTGGTTGGCATACCCATGACGCTAGGAGCCGGACGCGAGACGATCCATGCCTGTCAGTCTCGTTTTCCTGTCTGTTCGTCTCGCTGGTGCGTGGTGGAGTTACGGTTCGGGCATGGACGTACTGAGCGACGCCATCGCCACCATGCGCACGGGGCGCCCGCACTCCTCACGCCAGGACAAGTACGCGCCCTGGGGAATGCGCTTCGAGGCCTCGGACGGTGCCGGATTCCACGTGGTGCTCCAGGGGTCGGCGTGGCTGCTCCCGGAGAACGGCGCACCGCTGGCGGTGGGACCCGGCGACGTGGTGTTCCTCGCCCACGGCCGCGGACACGCGCTCGCCAGCGACGTGGCCGTGCCCCTGGAGGAGGTGCGGGTGCGACCGGACGGACGCTGGCCCGAAGCCACGCCCCCCGAGGGGCCACCGACGGGGGCCCGGACCATTCTGCTGTGCGGGGCCTACGGGTTGGACCGGGCCCGCGCCCACCCGCTCCTCGCGGAACTGCCGGAGGTCGTCCATCTCCCCGCCCGCGTCGGCGCCCACCGCTCGCTGCGGACGGCGATCGAACTCCTCGGCACGGAACTGGAGGAGCCGCAGCCGGGCTCGGACACGGTCGTCACATCGCTGCTCGACACGCTCCTGCTGTACATCCTGCGCGCCTGGTGGCAGCGCGAGCGGCACGGCGACGGTCACCCCACGGGCTGGGCGGGCGCCCTCGCCGACCCGGCGGTCGCGGCCGCGCTGCACGCCATCCACCACACCCCGTCCCACCCGTGGACGGTCGGGGAACTCGGAGCGCGCGGCGGTCTCTCCCGGGCCGCGTTCGCCCGCCGGTTCACCGCCCTGGTGGGCGAGCCGCCGCTCGCGTACCTCACCCGGTGGCGCATGACGACGGCCGGACGGCTGCTGCGCTCGGCGGACCTCCCGCTCCGCCTGGTCGCCCAACGCACCGGCTACACCTCGGAGTTCGCGTTCGCCAAAGCCTTCAAACGGGAGTACGGGGTGGCGCCGGGGCAGTACCGCAAGCGGGCCTCGTGACGCCGAAGGGGCGCCCTCCGGGAGTCCGGCGGGCGCCCCTTCGGACGGCGTCACTTGTTCAGGTGGGCCCAGAACTCGTCGAACGAGAGAACCTTGTCACCGTTGAGGTCGCGGCTGGCGATGACGGCCTCCGCCACCGACTCGGTGACGTTCCAGTCGCCGCCCTGGGCGAGAGCGGCCTTGAACTCGGCTGCGGTGATGAACCCGTCACCGTCCGTATCGATCCGCTCGAACTGCTTGCGTGCTTCCTCGATGTCGGCCACCGATCCGCCCCTTCGTCGTGCATCACTGCATGCGTTACTGCCTTGTGTACGGAGGTCAGATTAACGGTCCGGGTGGGCGCGCAGTGCGGCGAGTACCCAGGCGAACTCCTCACGGTGCGCCGACAGCGGGTCCATGCCCCTGACCAGCGAGGCCAGCTCCCGGAAACGGGCCATCTCGGCATGGGCCACGGACTCCATGCGGGCCAGTACGGAAGCCCGGTCCGCGTCGCCGAGCAGGCCCCTCAGCACCGTGTCCGCCTCCGGGCTTCCGGGGTCGACGCCCCGCTCCAGCGCCTCGCCCGCGAGCTGCACCAGCCGGCTCATGAACCACAGGGACGTTCCCGCCGGCACGTCCGGTCCCCGGTCCGCCGCGTTGAACTCGATCATCTCGCGCATCCGCGCCCGGAAACCCGGGTCCTGGATCATCTCGGCCAGCTCCACCCAGGCGTCCACCTGCGCGGGTGTCGGGTCGTCCGGCAGATCACCGACGCTGAACCGCAGCCGGGTACGGATGTCGGGGTCCGCGGTGTCCAGGCCCCCGAAGGTCTCCTCCATGAAGTCGTCGATGATCCGCCCGCGTTCGGCGGCGGACAGCCGCGCCAGTCTGTTCATGAGTGTCGTCTCCTGTGCGCTCGAACCACGTCGTGCCACGGTCGACAGCACCGCCCGGGTCACCTTCAGCGACCTGATCTGCGCGTCCAGCGCGGCCACGTGCGCGGCCGCCACCTCCGCCACCGTCCTCTCGCCCGCCAGGACAGCGCGGACGTCGCCGAGCCCCAGTCCGAGTTCGCGCAGGGTCCGGATCAGCTCCAGGCGGGCCACGGAGCCGGCGTCGTACAGCCGGTAGCCGCCCGCCGACCTGGCCACCGGGGGCAGCGCGCCCTCGTCCGACCAATAGCGGATCGTGCGGACACTCAGGCCGGTGCTCCGGGACAGCTCGCCGATGGTGAGAAGTGCGGTGCCGTCGTCGATCATGTCTGCGAGTCTGGGCCTTCCAGCGGGTGGAGACTCAAGCGGTGGGGGACAGTCATGCCCGGCACTCTGCGCGACATTCTGGACGCCGTGGCCCGTGGAGTCTTCCCGCCGCCCGACGGCGCCACCACGGTCGTCCGCCCTCACTCCCCCCGCGACACCGGCGTCCTCGCCTTCACCGCGCACTCCGTCGTCTTCACCGACGAGGACGAGGGCTGGGTGCGCGCAACGCTGGGGGCCCTGGACTGCGACCCGCTCGCGGCGGCCATGAACCCGCGGTTCCTCGCCGCGCTCATGGAGCGGACGGGCCGGTCGCACGACACGGTGGACGTCCTGTCCGTGGCCGCCCCGCTCCCCGGCCCGGCGGCCCTCGCGCTCACGGAGATCGACGGCCTCGCCCACCCCCGGCTCACGGGCGCCCGCGGACGGCGCGACGGCGTGCGGGCGTGGGCCGCGGACGGCGGGATCCTCGTCCTCGGGCGGGGAGTCGGGGGACGTCTCGAGGCCGCGGTGGAGGTGGACGAGGGCGTACGGCACCGGGGGCTGGGCCGGGCGCTGGCGTCGGCGGCGCGGCACCTGGCCGGCGAACCGGTCTGGGCCCAGGTGGCCGCGGGGAACGCCCGCAGTGCGCGGGCGTTCCAGGCGGCGGGCTACCGGCCGGTGGGCGCGGAGGCTCTGCTCCTGCCCCGCTGAGCGGCGCGGAGGTTCTGCTTCCGCCCCGCCGACCGGGTCAGCGGAAGATGCCGGTGTGGCCGAGCGAGTAGCGGCCGGGCTGGGGATAGACGGCGAGGCCGTGCGGGCCGCTGCCGACGGGGATACGGGCGATCTGTTCGCCGGTGCGGGTGTCGAGGGCGTACACCTCGGAGTTGTACCGGCCGGAGAGCCACAGGACCTTGCCGTCCGCCGAGACGCCGCCCATGTCGGGGCTGCCGCCGTCGGGCAGGCGCCACTTCTTCGTGAGCCGGTTCTGCGTGAAGTCGTAGATGGAGATGGTGCCTTCGCCTCGGTTGGAGATGTACATCTCGCGCGAGTCCCGGCTGACGTACAGTCCGTGGGCGCCCTTGCCCGTGTGCAGCAGGGTCGGTTCGGTGAACTTGTCGCCGTCGAGGATCCATACGCCGTTGGCCATCATGTCGGCGATGTAGAACTTCTTGCCGTCCGGGGAGATCTTCACGTCCTGCGGCATCGCCCCGTGGAACGGCAGCCTCTGCTGTCCGATCACCTTCATCCGCTCGGTGTCGACCTTCAGGAGTTCGCCGCTGAACTCGCAGGAGACGATGAAGTAGCGGCCGTCCGGGGAGAAGTCGGCGTGGTTGACGCCGTAGCAGCTGACCGGCTCCGCCTTGACGGTGTTCATGGTGTGCGCGTCGCGGAAGACGAGTTCGCGGTCGAGGGAGGCCATCACGATCGCGTACTTGCCGTTGGGCGTGAAGTAGAGGTTGTACGGGTCGTGCACGTCGACCGGCTTGCCCGCCCTGCCGGTCTTCGGGTCGATGGGGGTGAGGGTGTTGCCCCGGTCGTTGTTGACCCACAGGGTCTTCAGGTCCCAGGAGGGGACGACGTGCTGGGGCTGGACACCGACCGGGATCGTCTCGATGACCTTGTACGACTTCGGGTCGATGACCGTGACCGTGTTGGAGTTGGTGTTGGGCACGTAGACGCGGGACGGGAAGTCCTTGACCACCGGGGAGAGCCGGTTCGGGCGGTCGGCGGCGTAGACGTCCGCGGGGTCCAGCAAGGGGGGCATGCCGGGCAGTCCCTGGACGGCCGGCCTCTTCACCGGGGCGGGCCGGACGGCCGCCTTGGTGGTGCTGTGCGTCCGGTCGGCCTGGTCCTGGGAGGAACCGCCGCAGCCCGCGAGGAGGGCAAGCGCGGTGAGGGCGGCGCCGGCGATCAGCACGCGGCGCGGGGAGGAGGGTGGCGTCAGCATCAGCTCAGCAGCTCCGTGGTGGTGACCGCGCGGAGACCGCGGCGGTCGAGTTCGTGCAGAAGGCCGGGGAGTGCGGCGACCGTGCCGGCGTATCCGAAGTGCAGGCTCACGACGGAGCCGGGCCGGACCTCGGCCAGCACCTTGCGGGTGACGGCGGTGGCTCCCGGCGAGGTGTAGTCGAGGGAGTCGACGTCGTAGGAGAGCGTGTGCGGGTAGCCCGCGTCGCGGGCGAGGCGCTGGACCAGGGGGGAGGCCCGGGGGCTGCGGGAGGGCCGGAACCAGGTGCCGACCGAGCCGGTGAGCCGTCTGAGGCGGTCCGCGCAGCCCCGGATCTCCGCCGCCGCCTCCGTCTCCGTCATCGCGTTGATGTCGAGATGGCGCAGGGTGTGGTTGCCGAGGTCGTGGCCGCCGTCGAGGATGCGGCGGGCGATGTCCGGGTGCTCGTCCAGCCAGGTGCCGACGGCGAGGACGGTGACCCGGGCGCCCGCCTTCTCCGCTTCGCCGAGAACCGCCTTCGCCACGGCGGGATCGCCCTGGCCGTGGAAGGTGAGGGCCACTCTGGACGGGTGGGTGCGGGGGCCGTGGGTGATCTCGGCGGGTCGGCCGGGGTAGCGGCGGGGGGCGGGGGCGAGCGCGGAGGCTCCGCGGGTCGCCGTGGCGGAGGGCGCGCTGGGCGCGGCCGGAGGTGTCGTGAGGTCGTGGGGCCGGCTGGTTCGCGGGGCGGAACAGCCGGCGGTCGCTCCGGCGGCGAGGGTTCCTGCGGTGAGCGCGAGTCCCGTGAGCAGGGCAGCGCGCCGGGGCGGGGCGGGGGCTGCGTGGTCTTCGGCGGACGTGGTCACCGGACCATTTAAGGGTGAATCAGCCGAAAAACCGGCGATTGGTCCGACTGGGTGGTGGTGCGGGTCGCCTCGCGGCGCGCGCGTTCGGGCCGTACGGGGCCGCGGGCCACGGTTGCCGCCGGTGGCGCGGTGCCCCCGTTCGTTCCGCGTCGCCCCGCACGCCCCGGCTGCCACGCGGCCGGGGCTCACGCTCGCCGGACGGAAGGACCGACGGCCGGAAACGGAGCGGCGGCCACGAGGGGGTCGGGCGGGGGGCGGCGGACGGTCGGAACGAAGCAGGGCCCGGAGCGGGTCAGCGGTCGGCGACGCGCATTTCGAACCAGGTGGTCTTGCCGCGGGGCAGCAGGTCGACACCCCAGCGGTCGGAGAGCTTGTCGACGAGGAAGAGGCCCCGGCCGCTCAGGTCCAGTTCCTGGACCGGCATGAGACAGGGAAGGCCGCGGGAGGGGTCACGGACCTCGACACGGATCCAGCCGCGGCGGCGGCGCGTACGGAGTCCGAAGGCGCGGGCGCCGGTGTGCCGTACGGCGTTGCCCACGAGTTCGGAGACGAGTAAGACCGCGTCCTCGGTCATCTTCGGGGACAGCCCCCAGTGCCGCAGGACCACGATCTGGGTGAGCCGCCGCGCAGTGGCCGCGGACTCCGGGCGGGACGGCAGCAGTACCTCCGACTCGGTCGGATTGCCGAACAACTCCAGCGCCTTGAGCGCTCGTTCGTCCTCGACCGCAGGCGTCCAGCGCGCCGCGGTCGCACTTCCGTGCCGCCGCGGCTGTTCCATACCCTCCAGCCCCGCCATGCCCCCATCATGGCCGCCCGGCGCCCGCTCCGGGGCCGTTCCGAAGGAATAGGCCCCCCGGAACGCGACATTCCACACTATTCGATAGGCATATGCCACAGGCAGTTCGGAGGCGGCGGGAGCCCGTCCGACCTGCCGGAACAGGCCGGTCGGGGGCAATCGCCGCCGCCTCTCGACAAGGTGGGCTTAAGGCTGCCTTAAGCCAGGGATAAAGCGCCCCATCGAGGGACGCGGCGATGACACCGCGTCAACCCCGAGGGGACCGGCGGTGACGCGGCGGAGGCTCAGAGGAACTTCGCCTTGCCGGGACCCTCTTCCACGAAGCTGCGCATGCCCCGCTCGCGGTCCTCCGTCGCGAACAGGCCCGCGAACCAGTTCCGCTCGATGGTCAGCCCGGTCTCGATGTCCGTCTCCAGACCCGCGTCGATGGACTCCTTCGCGGCGCGCAGCGCGATGGCCGGGCCCTGCGCGAGCCGGGCCGCCCAGGCGTGCGCCTCGGTGTAGACGTCGGCGGCGGGGACGACCCGGTCGACCAGGCCGAGCGTGAGGGCCTCGTCGGCCTTGACCATGCGGCCGGTGAAGATGAGGTCCTTGGCCTTGGAGGGGCCGATCAGCCGGGACAGGCGCTGGGTACCGCCGGCGCCGGGGATCAGGCCGAGCAGGATCTCGGGCTGGCCCAGCTTGGCGTTGTCCCCGGCGATGCGGTAGTCGGCGCACAGGGCCAGTTCGCAGCCGCCGCCGAGCGCGTATCCGGTGACGGCGGCGACGACGGGCTTGGGGATGCGGGCGACGGCGGTGAAGGAGTCCTGCAGGGCCCGGGACCGCACCACCATCGCGGCGTGGTCCATGGCCTGCATCTCCTTGATGTCCGCGCCCGCCGCGAACACCTTCTCCCCGCCGTACAGCACCACGGCGCGGACGTCCGGCCGGGTCGTGGCCTCCTCGGCCAGCTCCTTGAGACGGTCCTGCGTCGCCACGTCCAGGGCGTTCATGGGAGGGCGGTCCAGGCGGATGGTGCCCACGCCTTCGGCCACTTCGAGATGCACAGTCATGGAAGCAGGTTAGTGGCCGTTAACGGCACCGGGCCGGGTGTGCTGAGTCACAGCACACCCGGCCCGGTGGGGAGCGGTCGGGCGACGGGGCCGGAAACGGTCACGCGAGCCGGGCGAAAGCCGTCACGCGGTCCGGTCCTCGGTCCTCACGCGCTCCTGTCCTGCGAGATCACTCGGTCCGGTACGGCGAGATCACTTGGTCCAGTCCGCCCAGGAGATGTTCCAGCCGTTGAGGCCGTTGGCCGGGTCGACCGTCGGGTCGGTGGAGTTCTTCACGACCACCACGTCACCGACCATCGAGTGGTTGAAGAACCATGCGGCCGGCACACCGCTGTCGTAGCCGCCGCGCACGTCCCGCAGGCCGATGCAGCCGTGGCTGGCGTTGTAGTTGCCGAAGGCGCCGCCGCCCCAGTAGTTGCCGTGCACGAAGGTGCCGGAGTTGGTCAGGCGCATGGCGTGCGGGACGTCCTTGATGTCGTACTCGCCGTCGTAGCCGACCGTGTCGCCGTTCATCCGGGTCACGGTGAACTTCTCGCTGATGACCATCTGGCCGTTCCAGGTGGCGTAGCCGGGCTTGCCGGTGGTCACCGGGATGGTCTTGACGACCTTGCCCTCCTGCATGACCTTCATCGTGTGCTTCTTGGCGTCCACGACGGACACCTGGTCGCGGCCGATGGTGAAGGAGACGGTCTTGGCCTGCTTGCCGTAGACGCCCTTGCGGCCCTCGACGCCGTCGAGGTTCAGCTTCACGGTGACCTTGGTGCCGGCCTTCCAGTACTTCTCGGGCCGGAAGTCGAGGCGGTCGTTGCCGAACCAGTGGCCCTGGACGTCGACGGCCGGCTCGGTCGTGATCTTGATGGCCTTCTCGACGTCGTCCGGCTTGGTGATGCCCCGGGTGAAGCGGACCGAGAACGGCATGCCGACGCCGACCTTGGAGCCGTCCTCGGGCGTGAAGTTGCCGGTGAAGGTGTTCCGCGGGCTCAGCGTCGTGAAGGAAGAGTCCTCGGCCGCCGTGCGGCCCTCGGAGTCCTTCGCGACCGCGTGCACCTGGTACTTGGTGGACGCCGCGAGGTGCGTGGCGGGCGTCCAGCCGCTGCCGTCGGCCGATATCTCGCCGTCGACCTTCGTGCCCTCGTCGTCCTTGACGGTGACCTCGGTCAGTTCGCCCTTACTGGCCGTGACCTTGAGGGTGCCGCTGGTGTCGACGTCCTTGGCACCGGCCTTCGGCGCGATCGTGACGACGGCCACCGACTGCTTGCTCTCCGCGGTGGTGCTGCCCTTGCCGTCCTTGTCCTTCCCTCCGGACCCCGAGTCCGTTCCCCCGCCCCCGCCGCAGGCCGTGACGGCCAGCAGCACACCGCCGACGATCACCGCCCACCGCTTGTTGCGGCCGCGTGAGCGTCCACCTGCCGACGCCCACGATACCGGTCGCACGTTCACAGTCTTTCTCCCCTCGCAAGGCCTGATCAGGCCCCCACCCCAGCGCGTCCCGCGCGATCACTGGCGCATATTAACCTCACGGTTTTGAGCTCCGTGTCAGGTCAATGTCACCGTTCAGCCGCAACTTGGACCATCGACCGCGAAGATGGTTGCACCGGGGAGCGAAGATCAGTCGACTGCGCTGCCGGCCTTCCACTCCTTCCAGCCCATGTTCCAGCCGCCGAGTCCGTTGTCGGGGGCCACCTTCCTGTCCTTGCTGTGGACGACCTCGACGACGTCCCCGATGAGGCTGCGGTCGAAGAACCAGCCCGCCGGGGTGTCGGAGCCGCCGCCCTTCACGTCCCGCAGCCCCACGCAGCCGTGGCTCACGTTGGTGTTGCCGAAGGCGTCCGGCGCCCAGTAGTTGCCGTGCAGGAAGGTTCCGGAGTCGGTCAGGCGCATCGCGTGCGGGACGTCGGGGATGTCGTACTCGCCGCCGAAGCCGACGGTCCGGCTGTTCATCCGGGTCACCTCGAGCATCTCGGTGACGACCATCTTCCCGTTGTACGTCGTCGTCCTGGGCGCACCGGCCGTGATCGGCACCGTGGCCAGGAGGTTGCCTTCACGGCGTACCTCCATGGTGTGGGCGCGGGCGTCGACGAGGGACGTCTGGTCGCGGCCGACGGTGAACGAGAAGGTCCTGGACTGGAGTCCGTACACGCCGGGTGCCCCTTCGACGTCGCGCAGCCGCAGCGCCACGGTGACCTTCGTGCCCGGCTTCCAGTACCGCTCGGGACGGAAGTCGACGCGTCCGCCGCCGAACCAGTGGGCGCGGATCTCGACCGCGGGCCGCGCCTCGACACGGATGGCGCGTTCGACGGCGGCCCGGTTCTCGATCTCCCGGTTGAACTCCAGGGAGACGATCATCCCGGTGCCGACGACGGAGCGGTCCTCCGGGGTGACGTACCCGATGAACCGCTCGTCGGGGACGGATGTGGTGAACGTGGTGTGCCGGGCCGAGCGGTGCCCGCCGCCGTCCAGGGCCACCGCGTCCACGGTGTACTTGGCGGCCAGGGCGAGCCGCGCGTCGTCCGGTCTCCAGGACAGGCCGTCCTCGCTGATGCGCCCCGGTACGGGCGACTCCCGGGCGTCCTGGGACTTGACCACCTTCACGGACTCCAGGCGGCCGCCGGGCACCCGTACCAGCAGTGCCTCCCGCGGCCGTACGCCCTTGGAGTTGTCGTCGGGCGAGACGTGGATGACGTCCTCCGGCGACCGTGGTTTGCCGAACGCCTCCCCGATCCCGTCCGAGATCCCGCCGGAGGTGCAGCCGGAGGCTCCGGCCAGCAGACCGGCCCAGGTCAGTACGGCGGCCAGCGCGGCCCCTGCGCGCCGCGCGCGCGTGTGTACGTGCTTCACAAGGGACCCAACGACGCCGCCCCTCCGGGGAAACGTGAGTGCGAGCCACGCTCTGGGCAGAACAGTGGGGAGGACGACGCGCCAAGGAGCCGCGGCCGGGACGCCGTGCACCCTTTTCCGTGCCGTTCCATGAGCCGTGGGAGGCTGACCGGTGTCGAGCGCACCCGAGCAGGAGGCGGTCCACGAGGGACGCGCCGCGGGCGGCGGGCTGCCCGCGCAGACCGTCACGGACCCGGCGGGGCCGCCCGCCGCCGCACCGGCGGTCGCGGACCCGGCGGTGGAACCGGCCGCTCCCGCGCTGAACGGCTCACGGCGCCCCGCGGCGCCTCCCGTCGGCGCCTGGCCGGGCGCCCCGACCCCGCTCGGCGCACGCTTCCGGGTCGGCCCCGACGGCACCACGGGCACCAACTTCGCCCTGTGGGCGGGCGGCGCGGAGGCCGTCGACCTGTGCCTCTTCGACGAGGAGGGCGCCGAGACCCGCGTCCCGCTCACCGAACTCACCCACGAGATCTGGCACGGCTTCGTCCCCGGAGTGTTCCCCGGCCGCCGCTACGGCTTTCGGGTGCACGGCCGCTGGGACCCGTGGACCGGCGCCCGCTGGAACCCGGCGAAGCTGCTCCTGGACCCGTACGCCCGTGCCGTGGACGGCGACTTCACCCTGCCGCCCGAGGTGTACGGGCATGTACGCGACTGGCCGCAGCAGCAGGTCGCCGACACCGTGCGCGACGACCGCGACTCGGCGCCCCTCGTCCCCAAGGGCGTCGTCGTCCAGGACGACGACGACTGGTCGGACGACCACCGCCCCAAGACCCCGTGGGCGGACTCGGTCATCTACGAACTGCACGTGCGCGGGTTCACCCGTCTGCACCCCTCGATCCCCGGGGAACTGCGCGGCACGTACGCCGGACTGGCGCACCCGGCGGCCGTCGAGCACCTGGTGAACCTCGGGGTGACGGCGGTGGAGCTGCTGCCGGTGCACCAGTTCGCGCACGAGGACCACCTGCTGCGCCGGGGCATGAAGAACTACTGGGGCTACAACTCGATCGGCTACTTCGCCCCGCACGCGGGCTACGCCGCCTCCGGCACGAGGGGCGAGCAGGTCGGCGAGTTCAAGCGGATGGTGCGCGCACTGCACGCGGCGGGGATCGAGGTCATCCTCGACGTCGTCTACAACCACACCGCGGAGGCCGGCGAACTGGGCCCGACGCTGTCGCTGCGCGGCATCGACAACCGGGGGTACTACCGGCTCCAGTCGGACGCCCGCCGCTACGCGGACTACACGGGCTGCGGCAACACCCTGCACGTCGTGCAGCCGCAGGTGCTGCGGCTGATCACGGACTCGCTGCGGTACTGGGTCACCGAGATGGGCGTCGACGGTTTCCGCTTCGACCTGGCGGCCGCGCTCGCCCGCTCCATGCACGACGTCGACATGCTGTCGCCGTTCCTCGCCGTCATCGCGCAGGATCCGGTGCTGCGCAGGGTCAAGCTGATCGCCGAGCCGTGGGACGTCGGCTCCGGCGGCTACCAGGTCGGCGCCTTCCCGCCCCTGTGGACGGAGTGGAACGACCGCTACCGCAACGCCGTACGGGACTTCTGGCGCGGTGCGCTGCCCGACGTACGGGATCTGGGCTACCGCCTGTCCGGGTCGAGCGACCTGTACGCGTGGGGCGGCCGGCGCCCGTACGCCTCCGTCAACTTCGTGACCGCGCACGACGGTTTCACCCTGCGCGACCTCGTGTCGTACGAGCGCAAGCACAACGAGGCGAACGGCGAGGGCAACCGGGACGGCACCGACGACAACCGGGCCTGGAACGGCGGGACGGAGGGCGAGAGCGCGGACGACGGCCTGCGGGCCCTGCGACGGCGCCAGTTGAGGAACCTGCTGACGACGCTGCTGCTGTCGACGGGGGTGCCGATGCTGGTCGCCGGGGACGAGTTCGGGCGCACCCAGCGGGGCAACAACAACGCCTACTGCCAGGACAACGAGATCAGCTGGGTCGACTGGTCGCTGCTGGACGACCCCGGCTGGCGGGCGCTATTCGAACTGACGTCCCGTCTGATCGCGCTGCGCCACGCGCATCCCGTGCTGCGCCGCCGGGCCTTCTTCTCCGGGCGGGCGCACTCGGCCGACGGACTGCGGGATCTGGCCTGGTTCACCGCGCGGGGCACCGAGATGACGGAACGGGACTGGTACGCGCCCGCCGCGACCCTCGGCATGTACCTGTCCGGCCGGGACATCCCCGGACGGGACGCGCGGGGCGCCCCGGTCGTCGACGACAGCTTCCTCGCCGTGCTGCACGCCGGGGACCGGCCGGCCTCCTTCGACCTGCCGGGGGCGCCGTGGGCCGCGGCGTACGAGGTGGTCGTGGACACCTCGCGCGAGGATCAGACGGCGGCGCCCGCGCTCACGCACCGGGCGGGCACGGCGATCACGGTGCCGGCACGGTCCGTGCTGCTGCTCAGGGTCCACTGAGAGCGCGGCCCCTCGGAGGGGCGGGCTGGGGGCGCGGCCCCTCGGGTGCGGGCTGGGGGCGGGCGCCCTCCCGAGGTGACATCAGCCGATCGGCCGATGCGGCGGTACGACCCGTCGGACGCCCGCTCCGGGAGTCCGGCGGACGTCCACCTCTGGAGCGCTTCGAACGATTCGGGTGCGCCCAAAAACTCGGTGGGCACTGTCAGTGGTGAAACGTAGGCTCGCTGATGATGACCACATCCGATGCAGCCGCCCCGGACCACCCCGACCGTTCGACCGTACGCAGCCTGCTGCGCCTGTGGCCGTATGTACGCCCGGTGCGGGCGCGGCTGTTCTGCGCGGCGTTCGTCGCGGTGGTCGCATCCTGTCTGGCGCTGGTGTTCCCGCTGATCCTGAAGTGGATGGTGGACGGCCCGGTCACCGGGCACGATCCGGCGGGTGTCTGGCTCGGGGCGCTGTATCTGCTGCTGCTCGGTATCGCCGAAGCCGTTCTGTTCGGGCTGCGCCGATGGCTGGTGGCCCGCCCGCTAGCCGGTGTCGAGGCGGCGATGCGGGCCGGTCTGTACCGGCATCTGCAGCGTCTGCCGGTCGCCTTCCACGACCGCTGGGCCTCGGGCCAGCTGCTCTCGCGGGCGACCACCGATCTGATGCTGGTCCGCATGTTCCTGGCGTTCCCGCTGACCTTCCTGCTGGTGAACACCGTGACGATCACCGCGGGCATCGCCATCATGCTGGCCCAGCAATGGACCCTCGGACTGGTGCTCCTCGCCCCCGCCGTCCCCGTCATGATCGTCTGCTGGTTCTTCGAGCGGCGCTACTCGGAGGTGGCGCGGCGGGCGCAGGACCAGGTCGGCGATCTGACGACGGTGGTCGAGGAGAGTGTGCTCGGCATCCGGATCATCAAGGGGTTCGGGCGCCATCGCAGCCAGGCGCGCGCGTTCCGTGAACTCTCCCGTACCCTGCGCGGCACGGAGCTGGTCAAGGCCCGGCTGCTCGCCTCCATCTGGGGCGTCATCGTCACCCTGCCCGAGTTCGCCATCGGCGCCGCCCTCGTCCTCGGCACGGTCCAGGTCGCCGACGGCCGTCTCTCCGCCGGCACGCTGGTCGCGTTCCTGTCGACCGCGCTCGCCCTGCGCTGGCCCGTCGACTCCATCGGCTTCCTCCTCGCGATGAGCCAGGAGGCCGGGACGGCCACGGAGCGGTACTTCGAGGTCATGAACGCGACGCCGGAGTCGGACGGCACGGCCGGAGCGGCCGCCGCGCCCGCGGCCGGACGGAGCGAGGGCGAGGGCGGACTGCGGTTCCACGGCGTCGAGTTCCGCTATCCCGACGCCCCCGCGGACACGCCCCCGGTGCTGGCCCGCATCGACCTGCACGTCCGCCCCGGCGAGAGCATGGCGCTCGTCGGCGCCACCGGCACCGGCAAGACCACCCTCACCGCGCTCGTCCCCCGTCTGCACGAGGTGACCTCCGGCCGGATCACCCTGGACGGCCGGGACATCACCGGGATGCCCCGCGAGGAGTTGCGCGAACTCGTCGCCGTCGCCTTCGAGGAACCCACCCTCTTCTCGGCCACGGTCGGTGAGAACGTCCTGATGGGCGCACCCGAGACCGCCGGCCGCGCGGAGCTGGACCGTGCCCTCGCCGTCGCGCAGGCCGACTTCGCGCACGCGCTGCCCCAG
This sequence comes from Streptomyces sp. NBC_00328, assembly GCF_036139655.1. NCBI lineage: Bacteria > Bacillati > Actinomycetota > Actinomycetes > Kitasatosporales > Streptomycetaceae > Streptomyces > Streptomyces sp. NBC_00328. The sequence goes on along the minus strand of NZ_CP108013.1, from coordinate 6,675,138 downwards.
GGCACGGGGACGCAGGTCGGCGAACAGGGGCTCAGCCTCTCCGGAGGGCAGCGGCAGCGGCTCGCGCTGGCCCGCGCGGTGGTCGGCCGGCCCCGCTTCCTGGTGCTCGACGACCCGCTGTCGGCGCTGGACGTGCACACGGAGGCGGCGGTCGAGGCCGCGCTGCGCCGGGTGCTGGCGGAGACGACCGCGCTGATCGTGGCGCACCGGCCGTCCACGGTCCTGCTGGCCGACCGGGTGGCCCTGATCTCCGACGGCCGGATCGCGGCGGTCGGCACCCACCACGAACTGCTGCGCACCCATGCCGAATACGCCCACCTGATGTCGGGTGCAGAGGAGGACGGCCGATGACGGCGGCGCCCACGACCACCGCGCCGGACAAGGAACCGAACGAGGAACCGGACGGAGGACCCGGAACCGGTCCCGGCGAGGGACCGGACGGCGGCCGAAGCCGCGGACAGGACGCGGGCCGGGACGACGGAACCGGCGGCGGCACCCACACCGACGCCGGCACCGGCCCGGACGACGGACCGGGCGGTCCGCGCCGAAAGGGCCGGGCGGCCCCGGAACCCGCGCCGTACGAGGACGCCTTCGACCACGACACCCTGCCCGCTCCGCCGGGCGCGACCGCGACGCTGCTGCGCTCGCTGCTCGCCCCGCTCCGGGCACGGGTCGCCGTGACCACCGTTCTGCTGCTGCTCCAGCAGGCCGCCGTGCAGGTGGGCCCGCTGCTGGTGGCGTACGCCATCGACCGTGCCGTACCGGCCTTCCGGCAGGACGACCACGGGCCGCTGATCGCCGTGGGCGTCGCCTACCTGCTGTGTGCGGCGGCCTCCGGCGGACTCCAGTACGCCTTCATCATCGCCTCGGCCCGGGTCAACCAGGACGTGCTGCTCGATCTGCGCGGCCGGATCTTCCGGCACGCCCAGGCGCTCAGCATCGACTTCCACGAGCGCTACACCTCGGGCCGGCTGATCTCCCGCTCCACGACGGACGTCGAGTCGCTGCGCGAACTGCTCAGCGAGGGGCTCCAGGAGCTCGTCACGGTCATCCTGTCCTTCGTCTACATCTCGGCGATGCTGCTCTGGCTGGACGTCGGGCTCGGCGCGGTCGCGGTGGTCTCCTTCGTGCCGCTGTATCTGCTCATCCGCCGCTACCAGCGCCGCGCGGGCCGGATCTTCGCCGTCCGTTCGACGACGATCGCCGCGGTGATCGTGAAGTTCGCGGAGACGATGAACGGCATCAGGCCGGTGCGCGCGTTCCGCCGGGAGGCCGCCAACGAGGCCGAGTTCGGGGTGCTCAACCGGCGGCACGAGCGGACGAACGGCGACGCCCTGCTGGAGATGGCCCGCTATGTCGTGGGCTCCCGGCTCGTCGCCAACACGGCGGTCGCGGGCATCGTGCTGTGGGGCGCCCACCGGGTGGCCTCGGGTTCGCTGGCGCTCGGTGTGCTCGCCGCGGCGGTCCTCTATCTGCGCCGGCTCTACGACCCCATCGACCGCCTCGGCATGTTCCTGAACTCCTACCAGTCCGCCGCGGCCTCGCTGGAGAAGATCGCCGGCCTGCTGGCCCAGACCCCGTCCGTGCCGGAGCCGTCCGTGCCCCGGCAGCTGCCCGCCCTCGCCTCCGAACACCCCGGCCGCGAGGTCGTGTTCGACGAGGTCCGCTTCGCGTACCGCACGGGCGGGGAGGTCCTGCCCTCCTTCTCGCTCACGCTGCCCGCCGGACAGACGGTGGCCGTGGTCGGCTCGACCGGCGCCGGCAAGTCGACGCTGGCCAAGCTCCTGGCCCGGTTCTACGACCCCACCGAGGGCCGGGTCCTGCTCGACGGCGTCGATCTGCGCGAGCTGCCGGTGCCCGAACTGCGGCGCGGGGTGGTGATGGTGACCCAGGAGGCGTTCCTGTTCTCGGGCACGGTCGCCGAGAACATCGCGATCGGCCGCCCCGAGGCGTCCCGCGAGGAGATCGAGCAGGCGGCGAAGGCGATCGGCGCGCACGACTTCATCAGCGCCCTGCCCGACGGCTACGACACGGACGTACGCAAGCGCGGCGGCCGGATCTCCGCGGGCCAGCGTCAACTCGTGGCCTTCGCACGAGCCCTGCTCGCCGACCCGGCCGTCCTGATCCTCGACGAGGCGACCAGCTCCCTGGACATCCCGGGCGAACGGGCCGTGCAGCGCGCCATGTCGACGGTCCTGCGGGGGCGTACGGCGGTGGTCATCGCGCACCGGCTGTCGACGGTGGCGATCGCCGACCGGGTGCTGGTGATGGAGCACGGGCGGGTCGTCGAGGACGGCACACCCGCCGAACTCGTCGCGGGCACGGGCCGGTTCGCGGACCTGCACCGGGCCTGGCGCGACAGCCTCGTCCAGTGACGGACGGGCGGATGAGGGCGGACGAAGGAGCGGACGAAACGCGATGATCGACACGTACGCGGCGCCGGGGACACCGGACCGCCGGGGCGGCTGGCGGTTCCTGTGGTGGCTGGTCACCCGGCAGACACACCGGTCGGTCACCGGCGCGGCGGTCTCCACCGTGTGGATGGGACTCCTGGCGCTGACGCCGTATCTGCTGTCCCGGGCGATCGACGACGGACTGGAGCCGCGCGACGGGGCGGCGCTGGCGGGCTGGACGGCCGCCGTGCTCGGTACCGGAGTGCTCAACGCCGGTCTGGGTGTCGTACGCCACCGCACGATGACCCAGGTCCGGATGGACGCCAACTTCCGTACGGTCAAACTCGTGGTCGAGCACGCGGCCCGGCTCGGCGCGGCCCTGTCGCGGCAGATCGGCACGGGGGAGATCATCACGGTCGGCGTGCGCGATGTGGACACGATCGGCAGATCGCTGACCGTCGTCGGACCCGGTCTGGCCGCGGTCGTCACCTACGGCGTCGTGGCCGCGCTGCTGCTGCCGGTCTCGGTGCAGCTGTCGGCGGTGCTCCTGCTCGGGGTTCCGCTGACGGCCGTGCTCGTCGGGCCGTTGACGCTCCGCCTCCAGGGGACCGAGACGGGGTACCGGGAAAGGCAGGCCGTCCTGACCGAGCGCATCGGCGATCTCGCGGGCGGTCTGCGCGTCCTGAACGGCCTCGGCGGCAAGGAGCTGTTCGCGGACGCGTTCCGCCGTGACGCGCGGAAGCTGCGTGAACAGGGGTACCGGGTCGGCGCGGTGACGAGCTGGATCCAGGCGCTCGCCGTGGGGCTGCCGTCCGTCCTGCTGGCCGCGGTGACCTGGCTCGCGGCCCGGCTGACCGCCCAGGGAGACATCACCATCGGCCAGTTGGTGTCGGTGTACGGCTATGTCGCGGTCCTCGTCATGCCGGTGTACTTCTTCATCGACTGCGGCTACGAACTCGCCCGGGGCGTGGTCGCCGCCCGGCGCGTCGTCAGGTTCCTGTCCCTGGAGCCCGTCGCCTCTCCCCCGGACGCGCTCGACGCCCCGGAGTTCCCGGCCGCCCTGCACGATCCGGAGTCCGGGGTCCGGGTGGTCCCGGGCCGGCTGACCGTGCTGGCCGGAGCCCGCCCCGACCAGTCCGCGGCCGTGGTCGACCGGCTCGGCCGGTACGCCCCCTCGGACGTGACCTGGGGCGGCGTACGGCTCGACCGGGTCGCGCTGCCCCAGGTGCGCGACCGGATCCTGGTGGCCGAACACGAGGCCGACCTGTTCGCGGGCGTCCTGCGCGACCTGGTCCGAGGACGCCGGGACGCCGACGAGGAGACCGTCGACCGGGCCGTGCGCGCGGCCGCCGCCGACGACATCGTCCTCGGGCTGCCGGGCGGCCTCGACGCGGCCGTCGACGCGCAGGGCCGGAACCTGTCCGGCGGGCAGCGGCAGCGGGTCCGGCTGGTGCGCGCGCTCCTCGCGGATCCCGAGGTGCTGCTCGCCCTGGAGCCGACCTCGGCGCTCGACGCCCACACCGAGGCCAAGGCCGCCGCCCGGCTGCGCGCCGCCCGCTCGGGCCGTACGACCCTCGTGACCAGCACGTCACCGCTCGTACTGGACCACGCGGACACGGTCTGCTTCCTCGTCGACGGCAAGGCGGCGGCCACCGGCACCCACCGCGAACTCCTGCGGAGCCAACCGGGATACCGGTCGCTGGTGGCCCGTGACACGGAGCCGGACGAGGACGCGGGTACGGGTGAGGAAGGGGACGCGGATCCGATGGCGGGCGTGGACGAGGAGGTCGTGCTGTGACGGCCCGGCTGCCGGTGGCGGGGCGCGCCGAGGTGCGGCGGGCGGCGCTACGGCTGATCCGGGCGGACGGACGCGTGTTCGCCGCCGTGCTCACGCTCAACGCGCTGGCCGCGGGCGCCGGACTGGCCGGCCCCTGGCTGCTCGGGCGGATGATCGACGACGTACGCGACGGCGCGGGTGTGGAGGCGGTGGACGGGCCGGCGCTCGTCATCCTCGTGGCCTCGCTGGTCCAGCTGCTGCTGTCGCGCTGGGCCGGGTACGTGGCGTACCGCTTCGGTGAGCGGACCCTCGCGCGGGTGCGGGAGGAGTTCGTGGAGCGGACGCTGACGCTGCCCGCGTCGGTCGTGGAACGCGCGGGCACCGGCGATCTGACGGCACGCGGCACCGGCGACGTCACGGTGGTGGGCAACACCCTGCGCGACGCGGGACCCCAGCTGCTGATCTCCGGCGCGCAGGCGCTGTTCGTCCTCGTCGCCGTCTTCGCCATCGACCCGCTGCTCGGCGCCTGCGGGGTGCTCGGACTGGGCGGCATCGGATTCGCGCTGCGCTGGTATCTGCGCCGGGCGCGCGCCGACTATCTCGCGCAGGAAGCCGCCACCTCGGAGGTCGCCGAGATCCTCGCGGCCACGGCGTCCGGCGCCCGCACGGTGGAGGCGTTCGGGCTGGGCGAGACCCGGATCCGGGCGGGCCGGGACGCGCTGGAGGTCTCCCGGGTGACGCGGATGCGGACCCTGTTCCTGCGCAGCGTGTTCTTCCCGGCGGTGGACATCTCGTACATCGTGCCGGTCGTCGCCGTCCTCCTGGTGGGCGGCGCGCTGCACGCCCGGGGCACGCTGAGCCTCGGCACCGTGGTCGCCGCGACGCTGTATCTGCACCGGCTCGCCGACCCGCTCGACCAGATCCTGAACCAGGTCGAGCAACTGCAGAGCAGCGGCGCCTCGTTCGCCCGCGTGGAGGGTCTCGCCGGGGCGCCGCGCTCCGTGCCGGCCGGTTCCCCCGTACCGGTGGACGACCGGATCGACGTCACCGGTGTGCGGTACGCGTACGACGGTGGCGGCGAGGTGCTGCGCGGTGTCGATCTGACGGTGCGGCCCGGGGAACGGCTGGCCGTCGTGGGCCCCTCGGGCGCCGGGAAGACCACGCTGAGCAGACTGCTGGCGGGGGTCGACGCTCCGGGCAGCGGGACGGTGACCGTCGGGCGGGTGCCGGTCGTCGACCTCGACCCGGAGCAGCTGCGCCGGCACGTCGTCCTCGTCACCCAGGAGCACCATGTGTTCCTCGGTACGGTCCGCGACAACCTGCTCATCGCCGAACCGGGCGCCGGTGACGCCGAGTTGTGGGCGGCACTCGCGGCCGTCGGCGCCGACGACTGGGCCGGGGAGCTCCCCGACGGGCTGGACACCGAACTGGGGCCGGAGGCCCTGCGCGTCGACGGCTCACGGGCCCAGCAGCTGGCGCTGGCCCGGGTGGTGCTCGCCGACCCGCACACCTTGATCCTCGACGAGGCCACGGCGCTCCTCGATCCGACGACCGCCCGGCACACGGAGCGTGCGCTGGCCACCGTGCTGGAGGGCCGCACCGTCATCGCGATCGCCCACCGGCTGCACACCGCCCATGACGCCGACCGGGTGGCGGTGATGGAGGACGGCCGGCTGACCGAACTGGGCACGCACGACGAACTGGTGGCGGCCGACGGGCCGTACGCGGCGCTGTGGCACTCGTGGCACGGGGACGGGAGTCCCTCGCCCGGCTGATCCGCGCCCCCGCGCCCCCGCGCTCCCTCCCCTGCCGGTCCGTCCGGCACTCCCTCCCGTGCCGGTCGCCCCACGGCGGACGGGCCGGTGCGCGGCGCGGTCTGTCCGGCCGTTCCCGCCGGATCCCCGGCGCCCGGCGCCCCTACGCGGGGCCGTCTCCTTCCGCGGCCTTTCCGGGGTGCTCCCGGCCGGGCGTCCCGGCCGCCCGGCGGCGCAACTCGGCGAGGGCCGCTTCGAGTTCGTCGTCGGCCTGTCGTCGCAGGGCCTCGGGGCCGGGCCCCGGACCGGCCGGCTCTCCGGGCGCGGGCGCGGGGTCCGTGGGGGACGGTTCCCCGCCGAGGAGCCGGTCGTGGATCCACCGGCAGGCCTCGTCCTCGTCGGCGAACCGCTCGAAGACCTGGCGGGTCCCCCGCTCGTGGACGCCCACGGTCCAGTCCCCGTCGTGACCGTCGAGGAAGTAGCGGTCGGCCGCGCGGTGGCGGCCGGGGCAGTCCGCGATCTCGTAGGACGTGGCGGGGACCCCGGCCTCTTCGAGGGCCCGGCACAGCGCGAACCGGTCCATGCGCTCGGCCTTCCCCCGGGCGGAGCCGGCCCGGTCGTCGCCCGGACCGGCTTCCGCGCGCGTACGTGTGCCACCGTGAAGGGGGCGGGTCAGCCGTTGGTGCGCACCAGCGTGCCGTTGCTCACGAGGTCCGCCACCGTGGTGCGGGGGATGTCCGGGCAGAACCGGCTCGACGTCACGTACTGGGTGCCGAGGCCGGGCTGCTCGAACCCGGGGGCGGTCTTGCCCGCGCAGACCGTCACGTCCTTGGCCAGCCGGTAGGTGTGGTAGTTGTACGGGTACCGCGGGTCCATGGTGTTGAGGCTCGACGGCGGGATGACACGCTTGCCGTACTTGGTGCCCTCCGGGGCCAGGAAGCGGCCCGCCTCGCTGCCGAAGCGGTCGAGCCTGAGTCCGGCGTGGAGCACCAGCGGGGTGGCGAGCACCGTCCCGTTCCGGTGGGTGTAGCCGTCGTCCGGCGGGTAACGCCAGTCGCCCTGGCCCGAGTCGGCGGTGGGGTCCCACCACTTGTCGAGGAACTTCACGGCGGTGAGACGGCCGAGGCGTTCGTAGCGGTCGAGGATGTTCCCCAGCGCGCCCCTGGTCGGCAGCCGACGGGGGCCCAGCCGCCAGTCACCGCAGAAGAAGAGGCGTTGCAGCCTCGGCGGGATGGGATCCGGCACGAGCCCCCGGCACGCGCGCGAGGGGTCGGAGCCGCCCCCGTCCCCCGGCTTCACGTGCCCGGGGGCCGGCTTCGGCCCCGGGGTGGCGGACAGGGCGTGGACGGTGCCGGTCGTACGGCTGTCGCCGGGATGGGCGGCCGCCGCGGACGGGAGGGAGGCGCCGAGCATGAGAGAGCCGGTCAGGCCTCCCAGCGCCGCCAGGCTCGCACACCAATGTGACCTTCTCACCAAACCTCCTGCGGGTGTACCTGTCCGGATCGCACCGCCTCGCCCGGTCGAAGACGCCGGGTACGGACCGGAATGTCGGGGATCACTCAAACCGCAGCGGCGGGAGGCGGGCGAGCGGACGTGCCGGAAAGCCCCCGAAAGGGTCTGGGCTTCATTCCGTTGCTGACGGCGGGCCGGTCATCTGGCGGTACGCCCCGCCGGGCCGGAGTCTCGCGCCGGGGCACCCCGAGGCGTTGGCCGAAACACCGTCACACCGGAACACCGGAACACCGTCCCGCCGTCCCGCCGTCCCCCGAGGCGAACACCCGAAGGGCAGTCCGTATACCGAACATGACTAACCGGACAACGAACCGTTTCCGGCCATTTTTGTGACGCGGTCCTGACAGAAAGGGTTATCTCCTGCCACTCTTCCCTCGGCTACTTCACAGCAACCTCACAGCAAACCCCGCTGTGTTGTGCCGTACGACCCCATGCACCTGGTTCCGCGTAACGCCCAGTTCTGCCCGGACGGGGTACTCCGTCGTCCGGTCTCCCCTGGCCGCGCGACCCGCGGCCATGCAGAAGGAGTCAGTGTTGAGCAGCAGTTCTCCCCACAGACGCACCTCCCACATCACCAAGCGCCGCGTCGCCGGTGTCGCCCTCGTCGGCGTCACCGCCCTGCTGGCCGCGGCCGTCCAGTCGGGCGCCGCGAGCGCCTCCCCCGAGCAGGCCCCCCCGGCCGGCAGGGTCGACCCGGGCGCCGTCTCCATGAAGCTCACCGCGTCACAGCGCGCCGAGCTGATACGCGACGCCGACGCGGCCAAGGCCACGACCGCCCGGGACCTGGGTCTCGGCTCCGGCGAGAACCTCGTCGCCCGTGACGTCATGAAGGACGCCGACGGCACCGTCCACACCCGCTACGAGCGGACGTACGAAGGACTGCCGGTCCTCGGCGGCGACCTGGTCGTCGACACCTCCAGGTCCGGGAAGACCGGGCACGTCTACAAGGCGACGAAGGCGTCCCTGAAGGTCGCCACCCTCAGGCCCGCGGTCGCCGCCGCAACGGCGGAGAAGCAGGCGCTGACCGCCGCCAAGGACGCCGGCTCGAAGAGCACCGCCGCCGACCGCGCGCCCCGCAAGGTGATCTGGGCCGCGAGCGGCAGGCCGACCCTGGCCTACGAGACCGTCGTCGGCGGCCTCCAGGACGACGGCACCCCCAACGAGCTGCACGTCATCACCGACGCGGCCACCGGCAAGAAGCTCTACGAGTACCAGGGCATCAAGACCGGTATCGGCAACACCCAGTACAGCGGCCAGGTGACCCTGACGACCACGCAGTCGGGCTCCAACTACACGCTGAACGACGGCGCGCGCGGCGCCCACAAGACGTACAACCTGAACCACGGGACGTCGGGCACCGGCACGCTGTTCTCGCAGACGAGCGACACCTGGGGCAACGGCACCACGTCGAACGCCGCCACGGCCGGCGCCGACGCGCACTACGGCGCCGCCGAGACGTGGGACTTCTACAAGAACACGTTCGGCCGCAGCGGCATCAAGAACAACGGCGTGGGCGCCTACTCCCGTGCCCACTACGGCAACTCGTACGTCAACGCGTTCTGGGACGACGGCTGCTTCTGCATGACCTACGGCGACGGCTCCGGGAACGCCGACCCGCTGACCGCGCTGGACGTCGCGGGCCACGAGATGAGCCACGGCGTCACCTCCAACACCGCGGGGCTCAACTACTCGGGCGAGTCCGGCGGTCTGAACGAGGCGACGTCCGACATCTTCGGCACCGGCGTGGAGTTCTACGCCAACAACTCGACCGACGTGGGCGACTACCTCATCGGCGAGAAGATCGACATCAACGGCGACGGCACCCCGCTGCGCTACATGGACAAGCCGAGCAAGGACGGCGGCTCCAAGGACTCCTGGTACTCGGGGGTCGGCAACGTCGACGTGCACTACTCGTCGGGTGTCGCCAACCACTTCTTCTACCTGCTGAGCGAGGGCAGCGGCGCCAAGGTCATCAACGGCGTCAGCTACAACTCGCCCACCTCCGACGGGCTTCCGGTCACCGGCATCGGCCGCGACAAGGCGCTGGCGATCTGGTACCGCTCGCTCACCACCAAGTTCACCTCGACCACCAACTACGCGGCGGCCCGGACCGGCACGCTCGCGGCGACGGGTGAGCTGTACGGCACGACGAGTGCCGAGTACACCGCGGTGCAGAACGCCTGGGCGGCCGTGAACGTCGGGACGCGTCCCGGCGGTGGCGGCGGTGGCGGTACGTCGTTCGAGAACACGGCCGACGTATCGATTCCGGACAACGGCGCGGCGGTCACCTCCTCGGTCACGGTCAGCGGCCGCACCGGCAATGCCCCGTCGAACCTCGCGGTGGCCGTGGACATCGTGCACACCTGGCGCGGTGACCTGGTGATCGATCTGGTCGCCCCCGACGGCTCGACGTACCGCCTGAAGAACTTCAGCTCGTCCGACTCGGCGGACAACGTGAACGCGACCTACACGGTCAACGCGTCCTCCGAAGTCGCCAACGGCACCTGGAAACTGAAGGTCCAGGACCAGGCGGCCCAGGACACCGGTTACATCAACAGCTGGAAGCTCACCTTCCCGTAGGCCGCGGCGGAAGTCCGCACGCGAGCAGCGCGCCAGGGCGCCGCCCCGGAGGTTCGACTCCCCGGGGCGGCGCCCTCCTTTGCCCGGACGGACGTTTGCGTTGACCCGCCCTTGACGATGCCCGGTCCGGCGCCGGTGAACCCAATTGTTCACCCGATCGACGATTTTCGGCCAAGGTCCTTATGGGCTCCTGACATGTACGCGCCTGGGATGGCACGCTTCACCCCGCACGGCTCACTCGCACCGCAACTTCCCAACCGTTTCTTCGGCCCCCACGCCGTCGGACGCCCCCACATAAGGAGCTTGCGTGACCCCCCTCTACGCGCGTCACAAGCGCACCTCTCTGGCCATCGCCACCGCTGTCGCCGCCGGAGCCCTGCTCGCCACCGGTCTGACCACCGGTGCCGCCGCCCAGACGGCGGCTCTCCCCACCGGCAAGACCACCCCCCTCGCCGGTTCGCCCCTCCTGCTCTCCGCGTCCGCACGCACCGCGCTCATCCAGAAGGCCGACGCCTCCAAGGTGGAGACGGCCCAGCGGATAGGCCTCGGTGCCAAGGAGAAGCTGGTCGTCAGAGACGTCGTCAAGGACGTCGACGGCACGGTCCACACCCGCTACGAGCGCACGTACAACGGACTTCCGGTCCTCGGCGGCGACCTCGTCGTGCACGAGAAGGCCGGCAAGAGCGAGAGCGTGACGAAGGCGACCAAGACGACCATCAAGGTCGCCTCGCTCAAGCCGCTCGTCACCACCGCCAAGGCCGAGAAGCAGGCGCTGACCGCCGCCAAGGACGCCGGCTCCGCCAAGACCGCCGCCGACCAGGCCCCCCGCAAGGTGATCTGGGCCGCCACCGGCAAGCCCACCCTCGCCTACGAGACCGTCGTCGGCGGCCTCCAGGACGACGGCACCCCCAACGAGCTGCACGTCATCACCGACGCGGCCACCGGCAAGAAGCTCTACGAGTACCAGGGCATCGAGACCGGCACCGGCAAGACCCTCTACTCGGGCACGGTGACCCTCAACTCGACCCTGTCGGGCTCGACGTACAGCCTGACCGACGGCACCCGCGGCAGCCACAAGACGTACAACAAGTCGCACACCACGACCTCCTCCGCGGGCACGCTGTTCACCGACGCGGACGACGTCTGGGGCACCGGCGCGGCCTCCAGCTCCACCACGGACCAGACCGCGGCCGCCGACGCCGCCTACGGCGCCCAGGTGACCTGGGACTTCTACAAGAACACCTTCGGCCGCAGCGGCATCAAGAACAACGGCGTGGGAGCGTACTCGCGCGTCCACTACGGCAGCGCGTACGTCAACGCGTTCTGGGACGACAGCTGCTTCTGCATGACCTACGGCGACGGCACCAGCAACACGCACCCGCTGACCTCGCTGGACGTGGCCGGCCACGAGATGAGCCACGGCGTCACCTCCAACACCGCCGGCCTGACCTACTCGGGCGAGTCCGGCGGCCTCAACGAGGCCACCTCGGACATCTTCGGCACCGGTGTCGAGTTCTACGCGGCGAACTCCTCCGACGTGGGCGACTACCTCATCGGCGAGAAGATCAACATCAACGGTGACGGCACGCCGCTGCGCTACATGGACAAGCCCAGCAAGGACGGCGGCTCCGCGGACTACTGGTCGTCCTCGGTCGGCAGCAAGGACGTGCACTACTCGTCCGGCGTCGCGAACCACTTCTTCTACCTCCTCTCGGAGGGCAGCGGTTCGAAGACGATCAACGGCGTCAGCTACAGCTCCCCGACCTACAGCGGCACGACGGTCACCGGCATCGGCCGGGCCAAGGCCCTGCAGATCTGGTACAAGGCGCTGACGACGTACATGACCTCGTCGACGAACTACAAGGCCGCCCGTACGGCGACCCTGTCGGCGGCGTCCGCGCTGTACGGCTCCAGCAGCACCGAGTACGCGACGGTGGCGGCCGCCTGGACCGCGGTCAACGTGAGCTAGTGCGACCGTAATCGAAACGAGGCGGCACCCGGCACGGTTCCGTGCCGGGTGCCGCCCTACTCTTGCCCCCATGCCCTACACGTACGAGGACGTGGGCGCGACCCGCGAGGACCGCTGCCCCCCGGGCTTCCACCGACTGCACGTCCGCTCCCGCATAGGCGAGGGCGAGGCCGTGTTCCGGCGGGCGTCCGAAGCCCTGATGACCTGGGAACTGCACCGGGCCATGGGGATCCGCATGGTCACCGAGGCCGACAAGGCGGCACCGGGCGTCGACGTCACGGTCGGCATCGGCCTGATCAAGGCCCCCTGCCGCGTGGTCTGGACCGCCGAGGAATACCGGCGCACCGCATGGGCCTACGGAACGCTTTCCGGCCATCCCGAGTGCGGCGAGGAGGCCTTCGTCGTCTCCCGCACCGGCGACGGCACCGTCTGGCTGACGATCACGGCCTTCAGCCGCGCGGCCAAGTGGTACGCCCGCGCGGGCGGCGCCGCGACGCGTGGCCTTCAGCGCGCCTACGCCCAGCGCTGCGGCACGGTGATGCGGCGGCTGTGCGCGGGGCTGGGGGAGTAGGTATCGCGGCCCGGCGAGCACGGGACCCCGCCCGCGCCTGCTCGCCTCCGGCGGTCCCGCGCCCGCCCGCCCGGGGAGGTGACGTCGCCCGCGTCGTCCTGGGGAGGAAAGGTCCCCTTGCGGGCGGGACGTCCGGGCGGTGTGAACGGGTCCGAAGGCCCTGCCGATCACGGCCGGAGGGCCGTTCCTGAGGGGTGGTGCGCCGTCGTAGCGTCGGGATCGGCGCCACCGGCCCACCCTCCCCCTCGCGACAAGGGACGCCCATGCCTGTCAACAAGACCTCACACCGTGCCCTGGTGATCGGTGCCGCGGCCACCGCGCTCGCGCTCACCGCCGGTGTCGGCATCGGGCTCGCCGCCGACGGCGACTCCGCACCGGGTACTTCGAAGGCGGCGCCGCTCGTCGTCCCGGCGCACACCACCGGGGACGACGGCACACTGATCACGTACGGGAAGGCGAGCGCCCCCCTCACCGTCAGCGTCTACGAGGACCTCCGCTGCCCCTACTGCGCGAGCTTCGAGCGCGAGCTGGGCGCGACCCTCACCTCCCTCGCCGACTCCGGCAAGGTGAAGGTCGAGTTCCATATGGCCACCTTCCTGGACAAGCGCCTCGACGGGAAGGGCTCCCGGACGGCGCTCGCCGCGCTCGGGGCGGCCCTGAACGAGAGCCCCGCCCTGTTCAAGCAGTTCCACACCGCCCTGTACGACGCCCAGCCGAGGGAGGAGACCACGGACACCTTCGGCAGCACGGCCGAACTGCTGAAGATCGCCGGGAAGGTGCCCGGTCTGCGCACGCACGCCTTCAACAAGGCCGTCAAGGAAGGCACCTACCTGACCTGGGCCGACAAGGTCGGCGAGACCTTCTACGACAGTGACGTCACCGGCACCCCGACAGTGAAGGCCGGCGGCCGGGGCATCACGGTGCTCGACGACGACGGCAAGCCCGTCGGCGCCCGGCAGTTCACCGAGGAGATCGAGGCCGCCGCGGCGAAGCGGTGACACCCCGGCCTCCCCGGTGCCCGGCGCCGGCCTACCGCAGCAGCACCCCCGCCCCCTCCCCCATCTCCTCCGAGGGCACCGCCACCAGTCCCAGTTCCGCGCCGGAGGCCAGCAGGGGGTGGGACGGCAGGATCCGGACCGTGTAGCCGAAGGAGCCCGTGCGGTCGAGGGACAGCGGCCCCTCGTACGCCCAGCGGCCCTCCAGGTCGGGGCCGTTGGCCGGTTTCAGCGGAACACAGACCGCGTCCGCGATGCGGTCGTCCCCGTCGACCCGGCCCGAGACCGCCTGGACCTCCACGTCGTCGGGGGCGAGGTCGCCGAGTCCGACGCGGACGCGCAGCGACAGCGTGGTGCCCAGTTCGGCGGTCGTGGTGACCGAGGACGCCTCGACGTGATCGACGGTGATCCGCGGCCAGGCGGCGCGGACCCGCGACTTCCAGGCGGCCAGCTCGCCGGCCGTCTCGGCGGTGAGGGAACGGTGGGCCTGGGCCGCGGGGGCGTACAGGCGCTCCACGTACTCACGCACCATCCGGCCCGCCAGGACCTTCGGGCCGAGGTGGGTCAGCGTCCGGCGGACCATCTCGATCCACCGGTCGGGCAGACCCTCCTGTCCGCGCTCGTAGAAGCGGGGCGCCACCCGCTGCTCCAGGAGGTCGTACAGGGCCCCGGCCTCCAGCTCGTCCCGCCGGTCGTCGTCGGTCGCGGTGCCGTCCGCGGTCGGGATCGCCCAGCCGAAGTCGGGCTGGAACCACTCGTCCCACCAGCCGTCCAGGACGGAGAGGTTGAGACAGCCGTTGAGCGCGGCCTTCATCCCGCTCGTGCCGCACGCCTCCAGCGGGCGCAGCGGGTTGTTGAGCCAGATGTCGCAGCCCGGGTAGAGCTTCTGCGCCATCGCCATGCCGTAGTCGGGCAGGAAGACGATCCGGTGGCGCACCCGGGGGTCGTCCGCGAACCGGACGAGTTCCTGGATCAGCCGCTTCCCGCCGTCGTCCGCGGGGTGCGCCTTGCCCGCGACGACGATCTGGACCGGCCGCTCGGCGTGCAGCATCAGGTCCATGAGCCGGTCACGGTCGCGCAGCATGAGGGTCAGCCGTTTGTACGAGGGCACCCGGCGCGCGAAGCCGATGGTGAGGACGTCGGGGTCGAGCACGCCGTCGATCCAGCCGAGTTCGGCCGTGCCGGCGCCGCGCTGGCGCCAGGACGCCCGCAGCCGGTCCCGTACCTCCAGCACGAGCTGTTCCCGCAGCACCCTGCGCAGGTCCCAGATCTCCTGGTCGGCGATCTCGGCCACCGCGTCCCAGCGGTCGGTGCCGCCGACGGTCAGCGCGTCCTCGGTGCGCTGCGCGCCGACCTGCCGGGCGCCGAGGCGGAAGACCTCGGGTGCCACCCAGGTCGGCGCGTGGACGCCGTTGGTGACGGAGGTGATCGGCACCTCCTCGGGGTCGAAGCCCGGCCAGAGCCCGGAGAACATCTCCCGGCTGACCTGGCCGTGCAGCAGGGAGACCCCGTTCGCCCGCTGGCCCAGGCGCAGGCCCATCACGGCCATGTTGAAGAGGTTCGGCTCGCCTCCGGGATAGGTCTCCATGCCGAGGGCGAGGATGCGCTGGACGTCGATGCGCGGGAGTTCGGCGTCGGGGCCGAAGTGGCGGGCGACCGCCTCCCGGTCGAAGCGGTCGATGCCGGCGGGCACCGGGGTGTGGGTGGTGAACACCGTGCCGGCCCTGACCGCCTCCAGCGCCGACGCGAAGTCCAGCCCCTCGTCGGCGAGTTCGGCGATCCGCTCCAGACCGAGGAACCCGGCGTGCCCCTCGTTGGTGTGGAACACCTCGGGCCCCGGGTGCCCGGTCAGGCGGCAGTACGTCCGGACCGCCCGCACCCCTCCTATACCGAGCAGCATCTCCTGGAGCAGCCGGTGCTCGCTGCCGCCGCCGTAGAGCCGGTCGGTGACCCCGCGTTCGCCGACGCCGTTCTCCTCGACGTCGGAGTCGAGCATGAGCAGCGGGACGCGGCCGACCTGGGCCAGCCAGATCCGGGCGCGCAGCGCGCGGCCGCCGGGCAGCGCGAGGGACACCAGGGCGGGCGTGCCGTCCTCCTCGCTCAGGGGTACCAGGGGCAGTTCGTTGGGGTCGAGGACCGGATAGTGCTCCTGCTGCCAGCCCTCGCGGGACAGGGACTGGCGGAAGTAGCCGTGCCGGTAGAGCAGGCCCACGCCGATCAGCGGGACGCCCAGGTCGCTGGCGGCCTTGAGATGGTCGCCCGCGAGGATGCCGAGGCCCCCGGAGTACTGCGGCAGGGCGGCGGTGATGCCGAACTCGGGCGAGAAGTAGGCGATGGCGGCGGGCAGGTCGGAGGTCTGCGTCTGGTACCAGCGGTCGCCGCCGACGTACTCGCGCAGGTCGTCACGGACCGCGGCGAGACGGCGCAGGAAGCGGCTGTCCTCGGTGAGCTCCGCGAGCCGTCCGCCCGGCACGCTGCCGAGCAGTCGTACGGGGTCGCCGCCGCACTCGGCCCAGCGCTCGGGGTCGACGGACTGGAAGAGGTCGCGGGTCTCGGCGTGCCAGGACCAGCGGAGGTTGCGGGCCAGGTCACTGAGCGGGTGAAGGGCTTCGGGGAGAACGGGTCGGACGGTGAATCTGCGGATCGCCTTCACGAATTCCACCTTCACGGAGGACGTACGCGGCTAAGGGACGCACGGCGTTGTGCGGCCTTCGTCACCACGACGTTAGCGGTGAGGGTGCCTTCGCGACACGGCGCATCGCGGCACGGCCCCCGATCGGGGCCGACCGTGTGACATCGGCGTGAAATCGACGCAACCTTCACGAACATCTCACCGCCGGGTTGGCCGATTCCGCCCGCATGGGCGGTCTTGTGGTGCTTCGCGCCGCACGAGAGGCTCACCGGGTGGCGTACGGCCGGACCCCGTCCCGAGCGGCCGGACCGGGCTCAGGGCCTGTCGGACAGGCCCTGGGTACGTCGAGTCGAGGAGGGGAACTCAGGTCATGGCACGGACGAGGAAGTGGCGTCTGCGCTGGGCGGCGGGTCTCACCGCGGTCACGACGGCCGCGGTGCTTTCGGCCAACGCCCCGCCCGCGCAGGCGGCTCCGGCGGGGCGGATATCCGGCGTGGGGGAGACCGGATCCGTCAGCGGCAGCTACATCGTGACACTCAAGGGGAGTACGCGGGCTCCGTCGTCGGCCGGCGCGGCCGTCGCGGCTCGGTACGGAGCGAGAATCAGCCATACCTACGGCACGGCTCTCAACGGCTTCGCCGTGCGGGCCGACGCGAGACGGGCCCGGCGGCTCGCCGCGGACCCCCGCGTGGCCTCCGTCGTCCAGGACACCCGGGTGACGTTCGACGGGGTCCGGGTGGCCGGTGCGGCGTCCGGCCGTGGCCGGCGGAACCCGCCGTCGTGGGGCCTGGACCGGATCGACCAGGCGGGCCGGCGGCTCGACGGGCGGTACACGGCACCCGGGTCGGCGGGTTCGGGGGTGACCGTCTACGTCATCGACACCGGCGTCCGCATC
This sequence comes from Streptomyces sp. NBC_00328, assembly GCF_036139655.1. Classification (NCBI taxonomy): domain Bacteria; kingdom Bacillati; phylum Actinomycetota; class Actinomycetes; order Kitasatosporales; family Streptomycetaceae; genus Streptomyces; species Streptomyces sp. NBC_00328. The sequence continues at coordinate 6,658,060 of NZ_CP108013.1, read as the reverse complement.
ACGCACCGGGACTTCGGGGGCCGGGCGAGCTACGGCTGGGACTTCGTCGACGACGACGGGACGGCGCAGGACGGCAACGGCCACGGCACCCATGTCGCCGGAACGGTCGCCGGAACCGGATACGGCGTGGCCAAGAGGGCCAGGATCGTCGCCGTCCGCGTCCTCGACGACAGGGGGGCCGGTTCCACCGCCCAGGTGATCGCGGGCATCGACTGGGTCACCCGGCACGCGAGGAAGCCGGCCGTGGCCAATCTCAGCCTGGGCGGGTACGCCAACGCCCAGCTCGACGCGGCCGTACGCAACTCCATCGCCTCCGGCGTGACGTACACGGTCGCGGCCGGCAACTCCGGGATGCCGGCCGCGCTCTTCTCCCCGGCCCGGGTCGCCGGGGCGCTCACGGTCGGCGCGACCGGCCGGACCGACGCGCGGGCGGGCTTCTCGAACACCGGGTCCTCGCTCGACCTCTTCGCGCCGGGGGTGGACATCACGTCGACTTCGTACACCGGCGACAGGGCGAGAGCCACGAGCTCCGGTACCTCGATGGCGAGCCCGCACGCCGCCGGCGCGGCCGCGCTGTATCTGGCGGACCATCCCCGGGCCGCGCCCGCGCAGGTGGTGAAGGCGCTGGTGAGACGGGCGGTCCCGGGAAAGGTGTCGGGCGCGGGACCGGGTTCGCCGAACAGGCTCCTGCGTGTCGGATGAGCCTGGTGGGGCGCTGGTACAACCAGGGTGATTCGGCCACACCGCACCGGCCTCGCCTGCCCGGGACGAGGCCGGTCTTGTGTGTAGACATACGCGTGAGTAGTTAACAAAGTGCCGGAATGCCCACCCGCATAGGGTGGGAAGGCTCCTCCGGTACGCCCGCAGGCCCCACCTCCCCACACCTCATCCGCCCACCCACGTTGACGCGGACAGGAGCGGTCATGCCCGCCACGCACCACACGTCGCCACCCCCGACGACCACCCCCGAGACACCCCGAACACGCACGGCCGAGGCCGGGCCCCGTACACCTGCCCCACCCGTCGCACCCATCGCACACGTCGCACACGTCGCACACGTCGCACACGAGAAACCGTCGGCCGCCCCCGGTGCGCCCGGCTCCAGCTCGCCCGGCTCCGGCGCGCGCCCGACGAGCGCCTTCTCCACCACCGGCGCCGGCGACCCGGACACCGGTGCCTCCGCCGGGGCACCCGCCACCGCCCCGGAGACGTCGTCCTCCGACGCGTCGGCTCCGGGAACGTCCGCCCGTCGCGGTACCACGCCCAAGTCCAGGCCGGCCAAGTCGTCCGTTCCGAAAACGGCCAAGCCCGCCGTTCCCAAGACGGGGAAGACCGCGTCGAAGGAGGTCAAGACCGCTCCGAAGGCAGGCAAGGTCGCTCGTAAGGAGGTCAAGGCCGCCCCGAAGGCGGGCAAGGCCGCCGTCCCCGCCACCCGTACCCCCGACGCCTCCGGCACTCCCCTCGCCCAGGCCGCCACCCCGGCGACGGCCGTCGGACGCATCCCCGTCCTCGATGTCCACCCGGTCGTGCAGCACGGGCGCCGTCCGGCCAAGGCGGTGGTGGGCGAGGAGTTCGAGGTGTCGGCCACGGTCTTCCGCGAAGGGCATGACGCCGTCGCCGCGAATGTCGTCCTGCGCGGCCCCGACGGCCGCCCCGGCCCATGGACGCCGATGCGCGAACTGGCCCCGGGCACCGACCGCTGGGGTGCCCGGGTGAGCGCCGGCGCGGAGGGCCGCTGGACGTACACGGTGGAGGCGTGGGGAGACCCGGTCACCACCTGGCGGCATCACGCGGGGATCAAGATCCCGGCCGGACTGGACACCGAGCTGGTGCTGGAGGAGGGCGCGCTGCTGTACGAGCGGGCGGTCACCGCCCTGCCGAAGGGGACCAAGGGCAGAAAGAGCAGGGACACGCTCCTCGGAGCCGTGGACGCGCTGCGCGACACCACTCGTCCCGTGGCCTCCCGTCTCGCCGCCGCGCTCACCCCGCAGGTGGACGCCGTCCTCGCGGAGCATCCGCTGCGCGATCTGGTGACGTCGTCCGAGCCGTTGCCGCTGCTGGTGGAGCGGGAGCGGGCGCTGTACGGGGCGTGGTACGAGTTCTTCCCGCGTTCGGAGAGCGGGCAGGTCGATCCGCCGGTGCACGGCACGTTCGTGACGGCCGCCGAACGGCTGCCCGCGATCGCGGAGATGGGCTTCGACGTCGTCTACCTCCCGCCCATCCATCCCATCGGCGCCACCTACCGCAAGGGCCCCGACAACACGCTGTCCGCGGGTCCCGAGGACGTCGGGGTGCCCTGGGCCATCGGCTCCCCCGAGGGCGGCCACGACGCGATCCACCCGGACCTGGGCACCCTGGACGACTTCGACGCCTTCGTCGGCCGGGCCGGCTCCCTGGGCCTGGAGATCGCGCTCGACTTCGCCCTGCAGTGCTCCCCGGACCACCCCTGGGTGGAGAAGCACCCGGAATGGTTCCACCACCGCCCCGACGGCACCATCGCCCACGCGGAGAACCCGCCCAAGAAGTACCAGGACATCTACCCGATCGCCTTCGACCAGGACATGCCCGGCCTGGTCGCCGAGACCGTACGCGTCCTGCGGCACTGGATGGACCACGGGGTGCGGATCTTCCGCGTCGACAACCCGCACACCAAACCCGTCGTGTTCTGGGAACAGGTGATCGCGGACGTCAACGCGACCGACCCCGACGTGATCTTCCTGGCCGAGGCCTTCACCCGCCCCGCGATGATGCGGACCCTGGCCGAGGTGGGCTTCCAGCAGTCGTACACCTACTTCACCTGGCGCAACACCAAACAGGAGCTGACGGAGTACCTCACCGAACTCTCCGGCGACTCGGCCGCCCGCATGCGGCCCAACCTCTTCGTCAACACCCCCGACATCCTGCACGAGTTCCTGCAGACCGGCGGCCGCCCCGCCTTCGCGCTGCGCGCCGTCCTCGCCGCCACCCTCTCCCCCACCTGGGGCATCTACAGCGGCTACGAACTCTGCGAGAACACCCCCCTGCGCCAGGGCGGCGAGGAATACCTCCACTCCGAGAAGTACCAGCTCCGCCCCCGCGACTGGCAAGCCTCCGAGCGCGCAGGTCTGGGCATCGCGCCGCTGGTGAGGGAGCTCAACGCGATCAGGCGGCGCAGTCCCGCCCTGCACCGGCTGCGTGACCTGCACTTCCACCACGCCGACCAGGAGGCGGTGATCGCCTACTCGAGGTCCGTCACGGACGCCCGCGGTTCGAACACGGTTGTGGTGGTGGTCAACCTCGACCCCCACCACACCCAGGAGGCCACGGTCTCGTTGGACATGCCGCAACTCGGCCTGGAATGGCACGAGTCGGTGCCGGTGCGCGACGAGCTCACCGGCGAGACCTACAACTGGGGCAGGACCAACTATGTGCGCCTGGAGCCGGGTGACCGGCCCGCGCACATCCTCACCGTCCTGCGACCGTCCTCACCGTTGATCGGAGGGTCACCCACCACATGATCGTCAACGAGCCCGTCCCGGATACGTTCGAGGACACCCCGGCCAAGGACCGCGATCCCGAGTGGTTCAAACGCGCCGTCTTCTACGAGGTCCTGGTCCGCTCCTTCCAGGACAGCAACGGCGACGGCATCGGCGACCTCAAAGGCCTGACCGCCAAACTCGACTACCTGCAATGGCTGGGCGTCGACTGCCTGTGGCTGCCCCCGTTCTTCAAGTCCCCCCTGCGCGACGGCGGCTACGACGTCTCCGACTACACCGCCGTCCTGCCCGAGTTCGGCGACCTCGCCGACTTCGTCGAGTTCGTCGACGCCGCCCACCAGCGCGGCATGCGCGTCATCATCGACTTCGTCATGAACCACACCAGCGACCAGCACCCGTGGTTCCAGGAGTCCCGCGCCCACCCCGACGGACCCTACGGCGACTACTACGTCTGGGCCGACGACGACAAGCAGTACCAGGACGCCCGGATCATCTTCGTCGACACCGAGGCCTCCAACTGGACCTTCGACCCGGTCCGCAAGCAGTACTACTGGCACCGCTTCTTCTCCCACCAGCCCGACCTCAACTACGAGAACCCGGCCGTCCAGGAGGAGATCATCTCCGCGCTGCGGTTCTGGCTGGACCTGGGGATCGACGGCTTCCGGCTCGACGCGGTCCCCTACCTCTACCAGGTCGAGGGAACCAACTGCGAAAACCTTCCTGCGACCCACGAGTTCCTCAAGCGGGTGCGCAAGGAGATCGACACGCACTATCCGGACACGGTGCTGCTGGCCGAGGCGAACCAGTGGCCCGAGGACGTCGTCGACTACTTCGGCGACTTCCCCTCCGGCGGCGACGAGTGCCACATGGCCTTCCACTTCCCGGTCATGCCCCGCATCTTCATGGCCGTCCGCCGCGAGTCCCGCTACCCCGTCTCCGAGATCCTCGCCAAGACCCCCGCCATCCCCGGCAACTGCCAATGGGGCATCTTCCTGCGCAACCACGACGAGCTCACCCTCGAAATGGTCACCGACGAGGAACGCGACTACATGTACGCCGAATACGCGAAAGACCCGCGTATGCGCGCCAACATCGGCATCCGCCGCCGCCTCGCCCCCCTCCTGGACAACGACCGCAACCAGATCGAACTCTTCACCGCCCTGCTCCTGTCCCTGCCCGGCAGCCCGATCCTCTACTACGGCGACGAGATCGGCATGGGCGACAACATCTGGCTCGGCGACCGCGACGCCGTGCGCACCCCCATGCAGTGGACCCCCGACCGCAACGCCGGCTTCTCCTCCAGCGACCCCGGCCGCCTCTTCCTCCCCACGATCATGGACCCCGTCTACGGCTACCAGGTCACCAACGTCGAGGCGTCCATGTCGTCGCCCTCCTCGCTGCTCCACTGGACCCGCCGCATGATCGAGATCCGCAAACAGAACAAGGCCTTCGGACTCGGCTCCTACACCGAACTCCCCTCCTCCAACCCCGCCGTCCTCGCCTTCCTGCGCGAAGCGCCCTCGACGGAGGACGAAGGGGACGACGACCTGGTGCTGTGCGTGCACAACTTCTCGCGCTTCGCCCAGCCCACCGAGCTCGACCTGCGCGAGTTCGACGGCAGGCACCCGGTCGAGCTGATCGGCGGCGTGCGGTTCCCCGCCATCGGCGAGCTGCCCTACCTGCTCACCCTCGCCGGTCACGGCTTCTACTGGTTCCGCCTCCGGAAGGAAGCCGCCTAGCGGGCTCCGGCGAGCCGTCCAGAACGCTGTCCGGAGCCCGACCGGGTTCCGGACAGCGACGGTTCAGTACCCGTCAGATCCAGACACATCCTCCGGGAAGCCCCGATAGGCCCCGTCTCCCCACCTTCAAAGCATTCCGTTGTCACGTTTCGATAACGCGGCCTCCACACTTCTTCCACACACTTCCCACCGCGCACACACACCCCTAATCTGATCTTGGTCACCTCGACGGAGGCCACTCCCTGGGGGGGAGTTCACGGCATGCGCGCAACGCGGGAGTGGATGAGAGTGTCCAGGTCAGACACCGCTTCATAGCGGCTCTCCTACTCGGCGAACCGGCGCCCCGCACCAGCGGGTGACCTCACGGTCGACCGGCCGCCGACCCGACGTTGTGCGTGTCCTGTGAAGACCGCGGCGACGGGACGACCCGGGAACCCGCTCTGTATCCCGGGTAAAGGGCCCGTCCTGTCGCCGCCACGTTTCCGACCCGCACTCGGACACGGAATCCCGCGGCCTCCGCGGCTCCTCCCCACGACCGGCGCGGGGGATTCGTACGCCCCCGAGCGAACTCCCCCGCGCCACCCCCCGGTGACGCACCCACCGCGATCCCCGTGCGGCCCGCAGGACCGACGTGTTCACGCACAGAACACCGGTGGTGTCGGTCCCGCGCGGCACGCGCGGCCGGGAGTGAACACCACAAGGGTGTCCAGGTCTGGTATCACACACCGGAATTGGACACCCTTGTGCCGTGTCCGCAGGAAATCTCCCGGACCCGCTCGACCGAAAAGGCCCCGGGGCGGGGCGGTTTCCACGGCTGCGCCCGGGGCACGCATCAGGAACACCCCCGCCCCCGGGGAAAGGACGCGACCCATGTCGGAAGCCGTCACACGCACCGCACCCACAGGTCCCGGCCTTCTGGCGTCCCTCGATCCACTGCTGCGCACCTGGCTGCCGCGGCAGCGCTGGTTCGCCGGCAAGGGACGGCCCGTCACCGGCCTCTCGCTGGTCACCGCCACCGAGCTGCTCCCGGCGAACGGCCCGCTCGGCCTCCACCACCTGCTGGTGCGCGCCCACCAGCCGCCCGTGCCGGGTGCCCCGGCCGTCCCCGGCGACTGCTACCAGTTACTGATAGGCGTACGCGAGGCGCTGCCGCCCCGGCTGTCGCCGGCGCTGATCGGACACCTGAGCGAGGGACCGCTCTCCGGACGCACCGTGTACGAGGCCCTCTACGACCCCCAGCCCGCCGATGTGCTCCTGGAAGCCCTGCGCTCCCGGGCCCGCATCGGCGGACTGCGTTTCGAGCGGGACACCGGGCAGGAGATACGGCCCGGTCTCGTACCGCGGATGATGACCGCCGAGCAGTCCAACTCGTCCGTGGTCTACGGGGACACGTTCATCCTCAAGCTGCTGCGCCGGGTCGTTCCCGGGGTCAACCCCGACCTCGAACTGCCGCTGGCCCTGGCCCGCGAGGGCTGCGCCCGGGTTCCGGCCCCCACCGCCTGGCTGCGGGCCGAGCTGTCCGGGCAGTCGTATGTCCTGGGCGTGCTCCAGCCGTTCGTGCAGGGTGCCTCGGACGGCTGGGAGCTGGCGCTGCGCGAGCTCGCCAAGGGCGAGGACTTCGTCGCCGAGGCGCGGGCGCTGGGGCGCGCCACCGCCGAGGTGCACACGGCACTGGCCCGCGCGCTGCCCGTGGTGTCCATGGGCCACGCCCAGGTGAGGCCGCTGGCCGACGCGATGGCCGAGCGGCTGGACGCCGCCGCGCAGGCGGTGCCCGTGTTACGGCCCCACGCACCCGGTCTGCGGACCGCGTTCGAGGCGCTGGCGGATCTGTCCGCCGAGGGCCACACGTGGACGGCCCAGCGCATCCACGGCGATCTGCATCTCGGCCAGTGTCTGCGCTCCCCGGACGGGGAGTGGTCGCTCATCGACTTCGAGGGCGAACCGTCGAAACCGCTCGCCGAGCGCCGTATGCCCCAGCCCCCGGCACGCGACATCGCGGGCATGCTCCGCTCCTTCGACTACGCGGCCCACTCCGTGCCCCAAGCGCCCGGTGCCGCGGGGACACCACCGGAGTCCGGGTGGGCCGACACCTGCCGGGCCGCCTACTGCACCGGATACGCCGAGGTCAGCGGCCTCGACCCGCGCACGGATCCCGTACTGCTGCGTGCCTTCGAGACGGACAAGGCCGTGTACGAGGTCGTGTACGAGGCCCGGCACCGCCCGGACTGGCTGCCGGTTCCGCTGGCGGCGGTACGGCGGCTGGCCTCGTCTCCCTGAACCCCCTGTGACCTGCCCCAGCTCACCCGCCCGAGGAGGCCCTGCCCGTGACGCCCCGCCCCCGGCCCGACGACACTCCGAAGAAGACCAGCGCGAAGAGGACCAGCGCGAAGAAACCGGCGCCCGAGGACAAGAAGCCCGCCGAGCTGCCGACGGCCAGGAGGACGGCGCACGAGACGCCGGCCGACGAGAGGGCGGCCGAAGAAAGGGCTGTGGACGAGAGGGCCGTGGACGAAAAGGCGGTCGGGGTCCGGGACCCGGCCGCTCCCGTCCCGGCCGGGAGCGGTGGCCCCGTCGGCGCGACGCGTCCCGCCGGAGTCGGAATCGGCCCGGCGGACCGTCAGCGGCTGCTCGACGGCACGCACCACAACCCGCACGGAGTGCTGGGCGCCCATCCGGTGCCCGACGGCGTCGCGTTCCGGGCCTTTCGCCCGTACGCGCTCGGGGTCACCGTCGTCACGGACGAACTGCGCGCGGAACTGCGCGACGACGGGGACGGCTTCTTCTCGGGACTGCTGCCGCTGCGCGCGGTCCCGGACGCGTACCGGCTGCTCGTGTCCTACGAGGGGACGGTGCTGGAGACCGAGGACGCGTACCGGTTCCTGCCCGCGCTCGGTGAGCTGGACCTGCATCTGATCGGCGAGGGCCGGCACGAGGAGCTGTGGCGGGCGCTCGGCGCCGAGCCGATGGAGCATCAGGGCGTCGCCGGAACGCGGTTCACCGTGTGGGCCCCGAACGCGCGCGGTGTGCGGCTGGCCGGCGGCTTCAACTTCTGGGACGGCACGGGACATCCGATGCGGTCGCTGGGCTCGTCCGGGGTGTGGGAGCTGTTCGTTCCGGCGATCGGCGAGGGCGAGCTGTACAAGTTCGACATCGCCCGCCCGGACGGCTCGCGCACCCTGCGCGCGGACCCGATGGCCCGCCGCACCGAGACGCCGCCCGCCACGTCGTCGGTCGTCCACGCGTCCCACCACGAGTGGCACGACACGGACTGGATGGCGAGGCGGGCCGACCGGCCGGTCCACGAGGCGCCGTTCTCGGTGTACGAGGTGCATCTGCCTTCCTGGCGACCAGGCCTGACGTATCGTCAGCTCGCGGATCAGCTCCCCGCCTACGTCACGGACCTCGGCTTCACCCATGTCGAGCTGATGCCCGTCGCCGAGCATCCCTTCGGCGGCTCCTGGGGTTACCAGGTCACCGGGTTCTACGCGCCCACCGCACGCCTGGGCACCCCCGACGACTTCAAGTATCTCGTCGACGCCCTGCACCGCGCCGGTGTCGGCGTCCTCATGGACTGGGTCCCCGCCCATTTCCCGCGCGACGAATGGGCCCTCGCCGAGTTCGACGGCCGCCCGCTCTACGAGCACGCCGACCCGCTCCGGGCGGCCCACCCCGACTGGGGCACCCTGGAGTTCGACTACGGCCGCCGTGAGGTCCGCAACTTCCTCGTCGCCAACGCCACCTACTGGTGCGAGGAGTTCCACATCGACGGCCTGCGCGTCGACGCCGTGGCCTCCATGCTCTACCTCGACTACTCCCGCGAACCCGGCCAGTGGGTCCCCAACGAGCACGGCGGCCGCGAGAACCTGGACGCGGTGGCCTTCCTCCAGGAGATGAACGCCACCGTCTACCGCCGCAACCCGGGCGTGGTCACCGTCGCCGAGGAGTCCACCGCCTGGGACGGCGTCACCCGGGCCACCCACCACGCCGGTCCCGGAGGCTTCGGCGGTCTGGGGTTCGGGCTGAAGTGGAACATGGGGTGGATGCACGACTCGCTGGACTATGTGTCCCACGACCCGGTGCACCGCAAGTACCACCACGACGAGATGACCTTCTCGATGGTGTACGCCTACAGCGAGAACTACGTCCTGCCGATCTCCCACGACGAGGTCGTGCACGGCAAGCGCTCACTCGTCTCCAAGATGCCCGGCGACTGGTGGCAGCAGCGCGCCAACCTGCGCGCCTACCTCGCCTTCATGTGGGCCCACCCCGGCAAGCAACTCCTCTTCATGGGCCAGGAGTTCGCCCAGGGTGCCGAGTGGTCCGAGGCGCACGGCCCGGACTGGTGGCTCCTCGACCCGGCGTACGGCGCCGAGCCCGACCACCGTGGCGTGCGGGATCTCGTCCGCGACCTCAACACCGTCTACCGGCACGAACCCGCGCTGTGGGAACGCGACACCGACCCGTCCGGCTTCGCCTGGATCACCGGTGACTCCGCCGACGACAACGTCTTCGCCTTCCTGCGCCACGCCGCCGACGGCACCCCCCTCCTCGCCGTCTCCCACCTCTCCCCCGCCGTCCGCCACGGCTACCGCCTCGGCGTCCCCGAGGACATCCCGGCCTGGCACGAGATCCTCAACACCGACACCGCCCGCTACGGCGGCGGCGACATCACCAACCCCGACCCCGTCAAACCGGAATCCACGCCCTGGCACGGGCGCGCTGCCAGCATCCGGCTGACGCTGCCGCCCCTCGCGACGGTCTGGCTGCGGCCCGCATAGCGGCGCTCCCACGCGCCCGGTCCCCGGCGGCGCTCCGCCGGGGACCGGGCGGGAGCGTCACTCCAGGCCGGTGCCCCGCAGCGACGCGGGCAGTTCGCCGGTGTACAGCACGCCCAGCGTCTGGGTGGCCCGGGTCAGTGCCACGTACAGGTCGCTCGTCCCGTACGACGCCGGCTCGACCACCAGGACGGAGTCGAACTCCAGCCCCTTGGCCTGCCGGGGGTCGAGGAGGACGACCGTGCGGGTGAGGTCGGGCTCCTGGCCCGCCGTCACCCCGTCCAGCCGGCCGGCGAGCGCGGGGTGCAGGGCCCGCGGCGCGATCACCGCGAGCCGGCCCTCGGCCGGGGTCAGCTCGGCGACGGCCTTGGCGACCGCGCCGGGCAGGTCGTCCCCGGCCTCGCGCGCCCAGGGCCGTACCCCGGTGGACCGGACGGAGCGCGGCGGCTCGAAACCGGGGCGTTCGGCCCGCACCACACCGGCGGCGACGTCCATGATCTCGGACGGGGTGCGGTAGTTGACGCCGAGCCGGGTGTGCTCCCAGCGGTCCTCCACGTACGGGGAGAGGATCTCCTCCCACGATCCGACCCCCGCCGCCTCCGCGGTCTGCGCGGGATCGCCGACGAGTGTCATCGACCGCGTGGGACTGCGGCGCATCAGCAGCCGCCACGCCATCGGCGACAGCTCCTGCGCCTCGTCCACGATGATGTGGCCGAAGGCCCACGTCCGGTCGGCGGCGGCCCGCTCCGCGGCGCTGCGGTGGTCGTCCTCCTCGTGCCGTTCCGCCATCCGCTCGGCGTCGATGATGTTGTGCGCGGACAGGATCTCGGAGTCCTCCTCGTCCTTGTCCTCGAACTCGTAGGTCCGCGAGGCGTAGGAGACGTCCAGCACGCCCTGCGCGTAGGCGATCTGGGTACGGCGTTCCTGGTCGGCCAGCGCCCGTGCGACCCGGCCGTCCTCGCCGAGGAGTTCGGCGGCCTCGTCGAGGAGGGGGACGTCCCCGGCGGTCCAGTCGCCGGGGCGGGTCAGCGGGCGGTGGATCGCCGCCGCGTCCGCGTCCGGGACATGGCCGTACGGGTCGGCCAGGAAGTCGGCCACCAGGCGCTGCGGGGTCAGCCTCGGCCACAGTTGATCGACGGCCGACCAGACCTCGGGGTTCTCGGCGAGTTCGTCGCGGATCTGGGTGATGTCGCTCGGGTCGAGGAGGTTGGAGCCGTCGAAGGGGTCCGTGCCGATGCGTTCGGCGAGCATGTCGGTGAGCGTGTTGAGGATGTGGCCCTCGAAGTGCTCGCGGGCCACGTTGTGGGGCAGGCCGACCGCGCGGGTGCGTTCCCGGGCGACCTGGACGAGGCCCGCGTCGAGCATCAGGACGTCCCGGTCGTGCTCGATCGCGATCACCGGGTCGGGGAGCGCCTGGCGGTCCCGGACGACCTCGGCCAGGACGTCGGCCATCCCGGCGCGGCCCTTCACGGCGGCCGCCTCCGGTGTGTCGACGGCGGTCGCGTGGACGCCGGGGAAGAGCTCGCCGACGGTCGAGAGCAGCACGCCGGTCTCACCGAGCGAGGGCAGCACCTCGCCGATGTAGCCGAGGAAGGCGGGGTTGGGGCCGACGATCAGGACGGCCCGCTTGGCGAGCAGTTCCCGGTGTTCGTACAGCAGGTACGCGGCGCGGTGCAGGGCCACGGCGGTCTTGCCGGTGCCGGGGCCGCCCTCGACGACCATGATGCCCCGGTGCGGCGCGCGGATGATCCGGTCCTGCTCGGCCTGGATGGTCTGCACGATGTCGCTCATCCGGCCGGTGCGGGCCGAGTTGAGCGCGGCGAGCAGCACGGCGTCACCGGTCGGGTCCTCGTGGCCGGTGCGTTCCCGGTCGCCGAGGTCGAGGATCTCGTCGTGCAGGTCGGTGACGTGCCGACCCGCGGTGCCGATGTGCCGGCGGCGGCGCAGGCCCATCGGGGTGTGCCCGGTGGCCAGGTAGAAGGGGCGGGCGACCGGGGCCCGCCAGTCGATGAGGATCGGGGTGCGCTCGATGTCGTCGGCGCGGATGCCGATGCGGCCGATGTGATGGGTGACGCCGGCGGGGGGCGCCCCTTCCCCGGGGGACTCCACCGGGGCCAGGTCGATGCGGCCGAAGCAGAGCGAACCGTCCACGGCGTTCAGCGCGGCCAGCAGTCCCGAGCGTTCGGCGACCAGGACGTCCCGTTCGAGCCGGGCCTGCATGGGCGTGTTGCCCTGGGCGAGCGCGTCCCCGACGGAGGCCTCGGTGACACCGCGCAGGGCGTCGACACGCGCGTACAACCCGTCGATGAATTCCTGCTCACTTCGCAGTTCATCATCGGGGAATTCTGTGTGCGATCCCTTGTTTGACAATTCCGCTCCCGCCCGGATATACTGCGCCTACTGAACTTCTTCACGACTTGATTCCTCGAAGTCGCGAATCATTGAATATACGCAGCGAAATCCCCCGGGCGCAATTGCCCAGGGGATTTTTTGTGTGCCGGACTGTGTGCCGGGTTGTCCGCCGGGTGGGATCAGAGCACGTCGGCCAGCTCCTGGAGAAGCCGTCGCTTGGCCCGGGCGCCCACCATCGACTTCACGGGCTCACCGTCCCGGAAAACCATGAACGTCGGCATCGACAGCACGCCGTACGCCAGCGTCGTCTCCGGATTGGTGTCGACGTCGAGCTGGACCACCTTGAACCGGTCGCCCTCCTCGAAAGCCAGCTCGCTGAGCACCGGCCCCATCTGCCGGCACGGCGGACACCAGTCGGCCGTGAACTCCACCAGCACGGGCAGATCCGAGCCGATCACCTCCGCCCCGAAGTCCGCGTCCGTCACCTCGGCCACGCCTGCCGCCCTGATCATCGCGTCCGCCCTCCCAGTTCGCATACGGGTTCCGGACCGCCCGGAACCTCCGCGTCGGCCGCCAGCTCGTCACGGGCCCGCTCCGCCCGCGCGAGCTGCTCGCCGACCTGCGCGCGCACCGACCTCAGCTCGTCGATCACCGCGTCGAGCTCGCCGAGCTTGCGCCGGTAGACGTCCAACGACGCCGGGCACGAGTCGCCCTCGGGGTGTCCGGCCCGCAGACACTCCACGAACGGCCGCGTCTCCTCCAGGTCGAACCCGAAGTCCTGAAGGGTCCTGATCTGCCGGAGCAGCCGCAGATCGTGCTCGTCGTACGTCCGGTACCCGTTCTCGCCCCGCCGCGCGGGCAGCAGCCCCCGCGACTCGTAGTAGCGCAGGGTCCGCGTGGTCGTCCCGGCCTGTGCGGCCAGCTCGCCGATTCGCATGACCCCGACGGTAGTCCTTGACGCCGACGTCAAGGCAAGCGTCCCCGGGGGCGGTCCCGGCGGGGTCAGCGTGAGGTGCGCGGGAGCAGGGGTTTGCGGTCCACCGGGGACGACAGCACGATCGAGGTCGTCGTCCGCCCGAGCGCGGAGGTCTGTTCCAGGACGTCCTCCAGGTGGATCGTGTCCTCGACGGCGACCTTGAGGATCCAGCAGTCCTCGCCGACGACGTGGTGGGCCTCGGTGACCTCGGGACGGGCCAGCAGCTCCAGCGTCCGGGGATGCCTGAGGGTGTAGCCGCCGTGCGGATCGACGCGGATGAAGGCCTGGATGCCGTAGCCGAGGCGGGACGCCGACACCTGGGCGCCGTATCCGGTGATCGCCCCGGTCGCCTCCAGCCGGCGCACCCGCTCCGCGACCGCGGCCGGGCTCAGCCGGACGCGGCGGCCCAGCTCGCTGAGTTTGATGCGGCCCTCGCTCTGGAGCAGTTCCAGGATCTGCCGGTCGAGCGTGTCGAAGCCCACCGACGTTTCGCCGGAGACGACGCGCGGATGCCGTGTTTCCTTCGGTGCGACGGCCGGATCTCCCATGTCTCCCCCTTCGGGCCTGACCCCTGCGACGGGAGAATTATGACCACAGGCCGAAGCGCCGTGGACGCCCGGCGACCGGTGCGGGACGCGTGGAGCGGGACGCACGGGTGCATGGGGCACGGGTGCGCGGAAACAGGGGAGGGCGACGTGCGGGAGATCTGCGTCATCGGCGGAAACCGGTATTTCGGAAAACGTCTCATAGCCCGGCTGACGGCGGCGGGAGACCGGGTCACCGTCATCAACCGCGGGTCGTCCGCGCCGCCCGCCGGGACGGTGCATCTGGTCGCCGACCGCGACGACGAGAAGGCCCTGGAGGAGGCGCTGGGCTCTCGGGTCTTCGACGTCGTCGTCGACCAGGTCTGCTACACACCGCGGCAGGCGGAGATCGCCCGCCGGGTCTTCGCGGAGCGCACGCGCCGGTACGTGATGACGTCCACCGTCGAGGTGTACGAGTACGAGGACACGGCGGAGCCGGTCGCCGAGGACGCCGTGGACCCGCGTGAGGTCGCCGTCGACCTCTCTCTTCCCTGGGACGACGGGGAATTCCTCGACGCGCACTACGGCGAGGGCAAGCGGCAGGCCGAGGCGGTGTTCGCGGCCGGCCCGGCCTTCCCGTACGTGGCCGTGCGCGTCGCCCATGTGCTGGGCGGGGACGACGATTTCACCGGACGGCTGGAACACTACGTCGACCGCGTCCGCACCGGCGGGACGATCGTCGTGCCCTCCGTGAACCGTCCGGCGACCTACATCCACGTCGAGGAGATCGCCGACTTCCTGTTCTGGACGGTGGGCGGGGACTTCACCGGCCCGGTCAACGCCGCCTCCGACGGACCGCTGACCACCCAGGACTTGTGCGAGGCGATCAGCGCGCGCCTCCCGCACGGCCGGACGGTGCTGGAGGCGGTCGAGGTGGGCGAGGTCTCCCCCCTCTCCTTCCGCCGTTCCTACGGGATGGACAACACGCGGGCCGCCCGGCTCGGTTTCCCCTTCGGCGACGCGCGGGCCTGGCTGCCGCGCGCGGTGGCCGAGACGCTCGGAAAGGACGGCTGACATGCGCTACCGCACCCTGGGCGGACTACGGGTGAGCGCCGTGGGGCTCGGCACGATGCCGCTGTCCATCGAGGGGCGGCCGGACGAGGCGCGGGCCCTGGCGACGGTGCACGCGGCCCTCGACGCGGGCGTCACGCTCCTCGACACGGCGGACTCGTATCACCTGCCCGGCGACGGACCCGGCCACAACGAACGGCTCGTGGCCCGTGCCCTGGCGACGTACGGCGGCGACACCGCGGACGTCCTGGTGGCCACGAAGGGCGGGCGGGGCAGACCCGCCGACGGCTCCTGGACGGTGAACGGCTCCCCGCGCCATCTCAAGGCGGCGGCCGAGGCCTCCCTGAAGAGACTGGGCCTGGAGGCGGTCGGCCTCTACCAGCTCCACAAGCCCGACCCCGCCGTCCCGTTCGAGGACTCGGTGGGCGCCCTGCGCGACCTGCTCGACGCGGGCACGATCCGGCTGGCCGGCATCTCCAACACCACCGCGGCCCAGATCCGCCGGGCCCACGCGATCCTCGGCGACCGGCTGGTCTGCGTGCAGAACCAGTACTCCCCCGCGGTGCGCGACAGCGAACCCGAACTGCGCCTCTGCGCCGAGCTGGGGCTCGCCTTCCTGCCCTGGAGCCCGCTGGGCGGCATCTCCCGCAGCTCCCTGGACGGCCCCGCCGGTCCGTCCGGCGACGGGACCGGCGACGTTTCGCTGGAGCGGTTCGGGGCCTTCCACGCGGTGGCCCGGGAGCACGGCGTGAGCCCTCAGCAGGTCTGTCTCGCCTGGCTCTCGCGGCTGTCCCCCACGGTGATCCCGATCCCCGGCGCCAGTCGCCCGCGGACCGCCCGGGACTCCGCGGGGGCCGCGGACCTGGTCCTGAGCGCGGAGGACCTGGCCCGCCTCGGCCCGTGAGCCCGGGGTCCGGGCCCCGGGCTCACGGGGCCGTGGTCAGACCATGACCCCGGCGGACTCCTCCACCTCCAGCAGCGACGCGCTCTGCCGCTCCGCCTCGAACGCCTTGTGTCCGCCGCGCAGGCCGAACAGCCTTTTGGTGAGGGCGATGTAGAGGACGGCGAGGATGTTCATGACCAGCGTCGCGATCTTCAGCCAGCTGATGTGCTCGGTGAGTTCGTAGATCTCCAGCGGGAGGAACGCGGCGGTGGCGACGACCGTGAGGTACTCCGCCCAGCGCTTGGCGTACCAGAGCCCGAACGCCTCGACGAGCTCGATCAGCGCGTACGCCAGCAGCAGGACCGCGACCAGCAGCAGCGTGGAGTGCTTGTAGCCGAAGGTCTTCTGGATGGTGCCGACGACGGGCGAGTGGTCGAGGTCGTAGTGGAAGTGCCGGAAGACCGGCCTGAGGACGTCGAGGTACTCGTCGAAGAGCCGGCGCACCGCGTCCTGGCTGTTGCTGAACTTCCACACGGCGGCCGCGACCAGCACGATGAACACCCCGCGCACGGCCCGCTCGATGGCCAGGAAGCGCAGGACGAACAGGTCGCGGAGCACCTTGCCGCGCGGCACGAGCGGTGCCTCGTCCGCGGGGCCCGAGCCGTGCGGATCGCCGAGCGCGAAGTCGCCGCAGCGCAGGCAGCGCCAGGCCTCGCCGAGACCCGTCTCGGCGCGCAGCCGCTCCCGCAGCACGCGCTCGTCGGGCGCGTACGTCACGTGGCCGCGCCGCGCACAGGTACGCCGGTCCCAGTCGATCTTCATGCTCGGTGTCCTCCGCGGAAACGTGCCGTGCCGCGCCGGTCGGTCCGGCACGGCACGGTCATGCATGTTCTACGAGACGGCGGCCCGGGGGGTCACGGTTCCGTCGGGAGCACCACTCGCCCCCTCGGCCCCGCGGCCCCCCGCCGAGTCGCCCTCTTTCCCGGCCTCGGCCTCGACATCGGCCTCGGCTTCAGGCTCCGCTTCGGCTTCGGGCTCCGCTTCGGCTTCGGCTTCGGCTTCGGCTTCGGCTTCGGCTTCGGGCTGAGCCTCGGCCTCGGGCTGGGCCTCGGCTTCGGCCTCGGGCTCTGCTTCGGATTCGGGCTGAGCTTCGGCCTCGGGCTGAGCTTCGGCTTCAGCTTCAGGCTGAGCCTCGGCCTCGGGCTGGGCCTCGGCTTCGACCTCGGGCTGGGCCTCGGTTGTGGCTGCGGCTGCGGCTGCGGCTGCGGGCGCAGCCTCGGCGTCGGCCTCGGTCTCCGTGCGGGCCTTGCGCGGGAGCAGTACCGCCACCAGCACCGTGCCCACGCCCAGGATCACCGCTCCGACGAGGCTGGTGTGCGCCACCGCGTCCGAGAAGGACGAGCTGACGGCGTCCGCCATCTGCCGGGCGCCGTCGGCGAGTTGCCCGGCCTGAGCCTTCAACTGAGCCGCCTGCTCCGCGTTCGCGGACTGCGCGGCCTGTTCGCCGAGCGCGCGGGCCTTGTCGCCGATGCCCTGGGCGACGGCGTACCCCGCGCCCACCGAGTCCTGCGCCGTGGTCAGGGCGCCCGCCGGGAGCCGGCTGCCCGCGGTCGCGTCGGCGAGGTGCGAGGAGTACGAACTCGCCAGCACCGAGCCGAGGATGGCGATTCCGAGCGAGCCCCCGAGCTCCAGCGAGGTGTCGTTGACCGCGCCGCCGACGCCCAGTTCGGCCTCCGGGAACGCGCCCATGATGGCGTCCGTGCAGGGCGAGAGCGCCAGCCCGATGGCGAGGCCGAGCATGACGAGGGGCAGCACGAGGTCGCCGTACCCCGAGGAGGCGTCCACCTGGGTGAGCAGGGCCAGCGCCACGGTGCCGCCGACCATGCCCGCGGTGACCGTGAACTTCATGCCGATGCGCGGAGTGAGGTATCCGGTGAGCGCCGAGCCCACGAAGACTGCGCCGGCGAGCGGCAGCATCCGCACCCCGGTGTCCAGGGCGTCGTAGCCGAGGACGAACTGGAGGTGCTGGGTGAGGTAGTAGAAGGCGCCGAAGACGGCCAGGAAGAAGAGGGCGACGGCGAGGTTCGAGCCGGCGAAGCGACGGTTGGCGAAGCGTCGTACGTCGACGACCGGACGCGGGTGGCGCAGCTCCCACAGCACGAAGAGGACCAGTCCGGCCCCCGCGACCACGGCAGCGGTCACGGCCTTGACGCCCCACCCGAAGTGCGGACCCTCGATGATCATGTAGACGAGCGAGCCGATCCAGACGACCGAGAGCAGCCCGCCGACGTAGTCGATGCGGTTGTGGTGCGCGGCCCTGGACGGCGGTACGAGGACGAGGGCGCCGATGATGGCGAGGGCGGCGACCGGCACGTTGATCAGGAACGTGGACGACCAGCCGTGGTTCTCCAGCAGGGCGCCGGCGACCAGCGGACCGGCGGCGATGGCGAGTCCGGCGGTGGCGGTCCACAGGACGATCGCCTTGGCCCGCTCGGCGCGCGGGAAGGTCGCGGCGAGCAGGGAGAGCGTGGCGGGCATGATCAGCGCGGCGCCGACGCCCATGACGGCACGGGCCGCGATGACCCCGGTGGAGCTGCCGACGAGCGAACCGGCGATCGCGCCGCCGCCGAAGACGACGAGCCCGAGAATGAGCGCGCCGCGGCGGCTGTACTTGTCCCCGATGGCGCCGAGCAGCAGCATCAGCGCGGCGTACGGGACGGTGTAGCCGTCGATGACCCATTGCAGGTCGGCGCTGGACAGGCCGAGGTCCTGGGTCATGTCGGGTGCCGCGACGGTGAGGGCGGTGTTCGCCATCACGATGATCAGCAGGCTCAGGCAGAGCACCAGCAGCGCCCACCACCGCCTGGCGTAGGGCCGGTCCATCCTCTCGACCGGTTCGTTCATGACGAGACGCATGGCTACGGTCGCCCTTCCTTCGTCGACGGGCACGGAGATCGTCCGCGCCAGGACTTGCACAGTGGAGTGCAACTGCACAACAGTGTGCAAGATATGAGATTGCACAGCGCTGTGCAAATGAAGGAGGTCGAGGCCCGTGATCGCAGGACAGGCGGCCGCCCGGCGACGGGCGGGCAGAATGGCAGCCATGACCACGGGTAACCCGAGCCGCGCCGATGTGAACCGCCGCCGCATCCTGGACGTCGCGCTCGCCGAACTGCTGCGTGACCCCGACGCGTCCATGGACCAGATCGCGCGGGCGGCGGGGGTCGTACGGCGCACGGTCTACGGGCATTTCCCCAGCCGCGAGGCGCTGGTCGGCACCCTGACCGACGAGGCGGTGGCGGCGGTCGCGGCGGCGCACGCGGCGGGCCGCGAAGGGGTCGCGGACCCGGCCGAATCACTGGCCCGCTCGACCCTGGCCGTCTGGGAGATCGCCGACCGCTACCGGCTGCTGGTCGCCCTCGCCCAGCGCAGCGTCACCATGCAGGGGATCCGCGAACGTCTGACGCCGGTCCGCGAGGCCTGCGCGGAGATTCTCCGGCGCGGCCTGGAGCAGGGCGTGTTCGAATCGCCGCTGCCTCCGAACGCGCTGGCGTACGTGCACGAGCAGACCCTGTTCGCCCTCATGGAGGCGGTGAACGACGGTCTCCTGGCAGCGGAGGAGGCGGGCGGCTCCGCCACGGTCACCATGCTGACCGCGGCGGGCGTACCCGCCTCGCGCGCCACCGAACTGGTGGCGAAGCTGAGCGGCTGAGTCCGCGGAGGCGTCAGGAACCTCCGGGACCCGGCCGTTCCCAGCCGTGCACCGGGCGGCCGGGCCCGTGGGGGATGCCCTGCCGCCCGGCATCCCGGGGCCTGTCGGACGGGGAGTGCCGGACAGGCCCCGGGAGCTCCTGGGACGCGCCCTACGCCGTGGCGGACTCCTTCTCTCCGCCCTGCTCCGGCACGTCCGCGTGGACGTCGGCGGAGGCGTCGGCGTCGTCCAGCAGGGTCTTCTCGTCGAAGGGAAGCTGTCCGGCGAGGACCCGGGACACCCGCTCCTTGTCGATCTCCTTCGTCCAGGTTCCGATCAGGACCGTGGCCACGGCGTTGCCGGCGAAGTTCGTCAGCGCGCGTGCCTCGCTCATGAAACGGTCGATGCCGACGATGAGGCCGACGCCGTCCACCAGTGCGGGCTTGTGCGACTGGAGGCCGCCGGCCAGCGTGGCCAGGCCCGCCCCGCTGACGCCGGCCGCGCCCTTGGACGCGACCAGGAGGAAGAGCAGGAGCGGGATCTGCTCCCCGATCGACATGGGCGTGCCCATCGCGTCGGCGATGTAGAGCGAGGCCATGGTCATGTAGATCATCGTGCCGTCGAGGTTGAAGGAGTAGCCGGTCGGGACGGTGATGCCGACGACCGGCTTGCCGACGCCCAGGTGCTCCATCTTCGCGATGAGCCGCGGCAGGGCGGACTCGGAGGAGGAGGTGGACAGGATCAGCAGGAACTCGCGGCCCAGGTACTTGAAGAACGTGAGGATGTTCAGGCCCGTCACCACCCGCAGCAGCGTGCCGAGCACGATGAAGACGAACAGGAAACAGGTGACGTAGAAGCCGAGCATCAGCACGGCGAGACTCTTGAGCGCGTCCAGGCCCGCGGAACCGGTGACGGCGGCGATCGCGCCGAAGGCACCCAGCGGGGCGGCCCACATGACCATGGCGAGGATCCGGAACACGAGCCGCTGGATGTGCTCCACCCCACGCAGGACCGGCTGCCCGGCCGCTCCCATGGCCTGCAGCGCGAACCCGGTCAGGAGCGCGACGAGCAGAGTCTGCAGGACCTGGCCCTCGGTGAACGCCGAGACCATCGTGGTCGGGATGATCGAGAGCACGAAGTCGACCGGCGGCAGCGCCTCCGCCGACACCTGGCCCTGGCCGGCCTCCTTGACCGCGTCGGTCATCGCCAGGCCGCTGCCCGGCTCCAGGATGTTGCCGACGACCAGACCGATGGCCAGCGCGACCAGCGACATGACCAGGAAGTAGCCGAGCGCGATACCGCCGACGGCGCCGACCTTGGCGGCCTTGCGGACCGAGCCGATTCCCAGCACGATCGTGCAGAAGATGATCGGGGAGATCATCATCTTGATCAGGTTCACGAAGCCCGTGCCGATGGGCTTGAGCTCGACGGCGAAGTCGGGGGCGATCAGGCCCACCGCGATCCCGAGGGCCACGGCGCCGATCACGGCGATGTACAGATAGTGCGTGCGGTCCCGCTTGGCGGCGGGTGCGGCAGGTGCCGTTTGCGGCGTGCTGGCCACGGCTGCCCTCCTTGACGACGTCATCGGCATCATCCGGCGTGCGGCTCACGTCCGGCGGACCCGGCGTGCGGCTCACGTCCGGGGATCCGGAAGGCTTCGCTCCCGGGCTGAGGGGACTATCTCCCGGCGTGTGAGGGCGGTCACCCTTCCGTTCATTGAGTTCACAGGCCCCACCGGAACCACCCGGCCGAGTCGGTACGCCGAGTCCGTACGGCCCGAGGCGCACCCGGCCGGGCCAGGCACACTGAACGGCATGCGTCTTCCCCGTGTCCCGCGACCGCGCAGCCTGGCCGGCCAGCTCTTCGGCATGCAGGCCGTGCTCATCGCGGTCCTCGTCGCCGGATACGCGCTGTTCACCTACGTCAGCGACCGCAGCCAGGCCGAGGAGGCCGCGGGCCGTCAGGCGATGGCGGTCGCACGCTCGGTCGCGGACTCCCCGTCCGTCCACGCGGCCATCGGCACGGCGAACCCCACCGCGGAGCTCCAGCCGTACTCCCTGCGTGTGCAGCGGGACACCGACGTCGACTTCGTGACCATCATGGATCCGCGCGGCATCCGCTGGACGCACCCCGAGGAGAAGCAGATAGGCAAGCACTTCCTCGGGACGATCGGCCCCGCGCTGAGGGGCGACTCCTTCACCGAGACGTACACCGGCAACCTCGGCCCCTCCGTGCGCGCCGTCACCCGGATCCGGGTCGACGGCCGGACCATCGGCCTGGTCAGCGCCGGCATCAAGGTCGAGGCGATCACCAGACGCGTCCAGAACCAGATCACGCCCCTGATCGGGGTCGCGACCGGCGCGCTGCTGCTGGGCGCCGTCGGCGCGTACGTCATCAACGCCCGGCTGCGACGCTCCACCCACGGCATGAACGCGGCCGAGCTGAGCCGGATGCACGACTACCACCAGGCCGCGCTGCACGCCGTACGCGAGGGGCTGCTGATGCTGGACGGGCAGTTCCGGGTGGCACTGATGAACGACGGCGGACGGGAGCTGCTCGGCACCACGAACGACGTGGTCGGCCGTTCGGTGGCCGAACTCGGGCTGCCCGCGCCGCTGACGGGCGCGCTGCTGTCGGCGGAGCCCCGCGTGGACGAGGTCCATCTGACGGACACGCGGGTGCTGGTCGTGAACACCTCCCCGGTGTCCGGCGGCGAACGCCGCGGCACGGTGGTCACCCTGCGCGACGTGACCGAACTCCAGTCGCTGACGGGAGAACTGGACTCGGAACGCGGCTTCACCCAGGCGCTGCGCTCGCAGGCGCACGAGGCGGCGAACCGTCTGCACACGGTGGTCTCCCTCATCGAACTGGGCCGCGCCGAGGAGGCCGTCGACTTCGCCACCGCCGAACTGGAGCTGGCGCAGGCGCTCACCGACGAGGTGATCTCCGCGGTCAGCGAACCGGTCCTCGCCGCGCTGCTGCTGGGCAAGGCGGCACAGGCGAACGAGCGCGGGGTGGAGCTCGTGGTCTCCGAGGACAGCGGCATCGACGACGGACTGCTCCCGGCCTCGCTCACCCCGCGCGACCTGGTCACGGTGCTCGGCAACCTGATCGACAACGCGATGGACGCGGCGCAGGGGACGGCGGGCGCCCGCGTCACGGTGACGGCGTTCACCGAGATGTCGGCACTGGTGCTACGGGTCGCCGACACCGGCGCCGGGGTGGACCCCGCCCATGCCGAGCAGGTCTTCCGGCGCGGCTGGTCCACGAAACCGGCGGGCCCCGGCGGCCGTGGTCTCGGCCTGGCCCTGGCCCGCCAGACGGTGAGCCGGCACGCGGGCACACTGAACGTGCGCGAGGGAACGGACGGCGGAGCGGAGTTCGAGGTACGCCTGCCGCTCCCCACCACACCCGCCGCCCCGGCCCCGCCCCAGACCCAGCCCCCGGACGACACCCCGGCCCTCGGCCCCGGCCCGGCTCCGACCCGGCACACCGGCCCCACCCCGGTCCGAACCCCGGACGCCGGACCCACCGCAGACCGGGCCCAGGACCCCGGCCGCACCCCGGCCCGAACCCCGGGCACCGGCCCCGGCTCGGACCGGGACCCCGACGCCGGCACCGGCACCGGCACCGGCACCGGCTCGGTCCCGCACGCGTGCCCCGCCCAGCGCACGCGGTCCGAAGCACTGCCGTCCGAGACCGTTCCGCCCGGAGGTGGCGCATGAGTGATCCGATCCGCGTGCTCGTCGTCGAGGACGATCCGGTGGCCGCCGACGCGCACGTCATGTACGTCGGCCGGGTGCCCGGCTTCACGGCGGTGGGCAAGGTCCACACCGGTGCGCAGGCGCGCCGCGCGCTGGACCGTACGCCCGTGGACCTGCTGCTGCTCGACCTGCATCTGCCGGACACGCACGGCCTTCAGCTCGCGCGCTCGCTGCGCGCGGCCGGCCATCGCGCGGACGTCATCGCGGTGACCTCCGCGCGGGACCTGGCGGTCGTGCGGGAGGGGGTGTCGCTCGGCGTCGTCCAGTACGTGCTGAAGCCGTTCACCTTCGCCACCCTGCGCGACCGGCTGATCAGGTACGCGGAGTTCCGCGCGGCGGTCGGCGAGGCGAGCGGCCAGGCCGAGGTGGACCGCGCGCTGGCCGCCCTGCGGGCTCCCGGCCCGGCCGCGCTGCCCAAGGGGCTGAGCGGGCCGACCCTGGAACGCGTGAGTGTCACCCTCAGGGACCACGCGGACGGCCTGACGGCGGCCAAGGCCGCCGAGGCCGTCGGCATCTCCCGGATCACGGCCCGGCGCTATCTGGAACACCTGGTGGAGGGGGGCCGGGCGGCACGCGCCCCGCAGTACGGGACGGTCGGACGGCCGGAGCTCCAGTACCGCTGGATCAAGGGCTGACCCGCCGGACCGGGTCCCCGCGGACCGATCCGGCGCCGGCAGGCCGAAGCCCCTCGGCGGAGGGCCCGGTCATCCTCGGCCGGCTTTCGGGGCTGAACGCCCTCGACGGCACGGCGAATTCAGGGCCGCGGCCGAAACCGTATGTTCCTACAATCTGTGATTGTGGCCGAACAGACCGTAGTCACCGCTGCCCCGGGCCCATACCTTGTGCGCGTGCACCGACCGCAAGCCCAACAGCCCACCCCGCCCTTCAACGCCCCGGCCGCCCGAAGACTGCGGGCAGCGCTCGGAATGGGGCCCGAGCACGTCGCGTACGGCCTGAGAGCCTCGTACGGGCTGCCGTACGCCACACCCGATCTGGTCACCGCCTGGGAGCGTGGCATCGCCGCGCCGAGCAGTCCCGAACTCACCGCTCTCGCCGGCGTGTTGTGGTGTTCCGCGAATGAACTCATAGGCGCGCCACGCACGTTGCGCGAACACCGCGTCGCCCGTGATCTCGCCCCGGAGGACGTGGCACACGCCGTCGGGATCGAACTCCTCGCCTACGAACGGATGGAGGAGTCCGGCACCTGGCGCGGAAACGAGCGGCAGTCGACCGCGCTGGCCAAGGCGCTCGACCTCTCGCTGCCCGATTTCATCACGGTGACGGGCCGCGACGGCCGGCTCGCCGACCTGCTGCGCGGCGCCGTGACGACGCGGTGGCAGGCCTCTGTGCGCCCGGTCGCGAAGGTGGTGCCGCTGGAGCGCGACGTCCTGGAGGTCGTGCTCCAGGAGCTGCACACCGACTACCAGGGGCGGACGGCCGCCGCGCTGAACTGGGGCGGCGGTCCGGCCGCCACCGGCTCCGGCGAGTCCGGCCAGGACTTCCTCGACCGGATCGTCGACCATTTCTGGACAGCTGTCCGCGCCGGCGCGTACTGACGTCCCGGACCCAGGGGGACCACGGCCCCGGGCGGAAGCCGCTGACGGGGCCGTGGTCCGACACCCGGCCGAGCGCCGGACCGGCCTTCCGCCTCCGGGTCCCCAGGCATGGAAGCCCGGGCCCCGAGACCCTCGACGTCCAGGTCCCGAGGCCTGGACGTCCAGGTCCCGGGGGCCGGAAGTCCGCGTACCGGGGCCTAGAAGACCGACTCCGCCTCGTCCATCCGGTCCTTCGGCACGGTCTTCAGTTCGGTGGTCGCGTCCGCGAGCGGCACCATCTCGATGTCCGTGCCGCGCAGCGCCGTCATCATGCCGAAGTCGCCGCGGTGCGCGGCCTCGACGGCGTGCCAGCCGAAACGGGTGGCGAGGACGCGGTCGTACGCGGTCGGCGAGCCGCCGCGCTGGACGTGGCCGAGGATGACCGGCTTGGCCTCCTTGCCGAGGCGGCGCTCCAGCTCGTACGCGAGGGCCGTGCCGATGCCCTGGAAGCGCTCGTGGCCGAACTGGTCGATCTCGCCGTGGCCGTAGTCCATGCTGCCCTCGGCGGGGTGAGCGCCCTCGGCGACACAGATGACGGCGAACCGCTTGCCGCGCGCGAAGCGCTCCTCGACCATCGCGACCAGGTCGGCCGGGTCGAAGGCGCGCTCGGGCAGGCAGATGCCGTGGGCGCCGGCCGCCATGCCGGACTCCAGGGCGATCCAGCCCGCGTGCCGGCCCATGACCTCGACGACCATCACACGCTGGTGGGACTCGGCCGTCGTCTTCAGACGGTCCATGGCCTCCGTGGCGACACCGACGGCGGTGTCGAAGCCGAAGGTGCGGTCCGTCGCGGAGATGTCGTTGTCGATGGTCTTCGGCACGCCGACCACGGGCAGACCCGCGTCCGACAGCATCCGGGCCGCGGTGAGCGTGCCCTCGCCGCCGATCGGGATGAGCGCGTCGATACCGAACTCGCGGGCCATGTCCTGGGCGTTTTCGCAGGCCTCGCGGAGCCGGTCGCGCTGGAGCCGGGAAGAGCCGAGTATGGTTCCGCCGCGGGCGAGGATGCCGCTGACGGCGTTCAGGTCGAGGGTGCGGAAATGGCTGTCGAGGAGCCCGGCGTAGCCGTCCTCGAAGCCGATGACCTCGTCCCCGAAGTTGGTGACCGCTCGGTGCACGACCGACCGGATCACTGCGTTCAGGCCAGGGCAGTCGCCGCCTGCCGTGAGAACTCCGATGCGCATCGTGCTGTGTCTCCTGCTCCCTGCGGTTCGTGTGAGCCGTTTCGATTGTTTCACGGCCCGGGGTGACCCGCCGATTCCGTCCGCCGCCACCCGCGCGGCCCGGAGGCCGCCCCCGGCTGACCGGCACGTTCCTCCTGGCGGGCGTCCTAGCCAGCGCCAGAGGTATTGTCAAGAGGGTTCTGCTCACGTTGGTGGGCCCTTTTTCCGAGCCCAGACACCGCCTGGCGACGAAACGGATGGAGAGCACGCGTGACGCGCAGCGTGTACGTGACCGGGATCGACCGAGGTGACGGCCGTCAGGTCGTCGAACTGGGGGTCATGGAACTGCTGACCCGCCAGGTCGACCGGGTGGGGGTGTTCCGTCCGCTCGTGCACGACGGTCCGGACCGGCTCTTCGAGCTGCTGCGGGCCCGTTACCGGCTGGCGCAGGACCCGGCGACGGTCTACGGCATGGACTACCACGAAGCGTCCGCGCTCCAGGCCGAGCAGGGCACCGACGAGCTGGTGTCCGCGCTCGTCGACCGGTTCCACCTGGTCGCCCGCGACTACGACGTCGTCCTCGTCCTCGGCACCGACTTCGCCGGCACCCAGGTGCCCGACGAGCTGGCGCTCAACGCCCGTCTGGCCAACGAGTTCGCCGCGTCCGTGATCCCGGTCGTCGGCGGCCGGGGCCAGAGCGCCGAGTCGGTGCGCGCCGAGACCCGCAACGCGTACCGCGCGTACGACGGGCTCGGGTGCGACGTCCTCGCCATGGTGGTGAACCGGGTGGCCCCCGAGGACCGCACGGCGATCGTGGAACGGCTCGACTCCCGGCTCCCGGTGCCCTGTTACGTCCTTCCGGACGAACCCGCGCTCTCCGCCCCCACGGTCGCGCAGATCACCCACGCGCTCGGCGGCACGGTGCTCCTCGGCGACGACGCGGGGCTCGCCCGTGACGCGCTCGGCTTCATCTTCGGCGGAGCGATGCTGCCGAACTTCCTCAAGGCGCTGACCCCGGGATGCCTCGTGGTCACGCCGGGGGACCGGGCCGATCTGGTGATCGGCTCGCTGGCCGCGCACAGCGCCGGCACCCCGCCCATAGCCGGCATCCTGCTCACCCTGGACGAGCGGCCCGACAGCGAGATCCTCACGCTCGCGGCCCGCCTCGCGCCCGGCACCCCGGTCGTGTCGGTGGCCGGTAACTCCTTCCCCACCGCGGAGGCGCTCTTCGCCATGGAGGGCAAGCTGAACGCGGCCACGCCCCGCAAGGCGGAGACCGCGCTCGGCCTGTTCGAGCGGCATGTGGACACCGCCGACCTGCTGAAGCGGGTCTCCGCGCCCAGCAGCGACCGGCTCACCCCGATGATGTTCGAGCACCAGCTCCTGGAGCAGGCCCGCTCCGACCGGCGTCGCGTCGTGCTGCCCGAGGGCACCGAGGAGCGCGTCCTGCACGCCGCCGAGGTGCTGCTGCGCCGGGGTGTGTGCGATCTGACCCTGCTGGGCCCGGTCGACCAGATCCGCAAGAAGGCCGCCGACCTCGGCATCGACATCAGCGCCACCCAGATCGTCGACCCGCAGACGTCACCGCTGCGGGACTCCTTCGCCGAGAAGTACGCCGAACTGCGCGCCCACAAGGGGGTCACGGTCGAGCTGGCCTACGACGTCGTCGCCGACGTGAACTACTTCGGCACGCTCATGGTGCAGGAGGGCCTCGCCGACGGGATGGTGTCGGGGGCCGCGCACTCGACGGCGGCGACGATCCGGCCCGCGTTCGAGATCATCAAGACCAGGCCGGAGTCACGGATCGTCTCGTCCGTCTTCTTCATGTGCCTGGCCGACAAGGTCCTGGTCTACGGCGACTGCGCGGTGAACCCCGACCCGGACGCCGAGCAGCTCTGCGACATCGCCATCTCCTCGGCCGCCACCGCGCGGCAGTTCGGTGTCGAGCCGCGGATCGCGATGCTGTCGTACTCCACGGGCACCTCGGGTTCGGGCGCCGACGTCGACAAGGTGCGCGAGGCGACCGAGCTGGTCCGCGCGCGCCGGGGCGACCTGCGGATCGAGGGGCCGATCCAGTACGACGCCGCCGTCGAGCCGTCGGTCGCGGCGACCAAGCTGCCGGGCTCGAAGGTCGCCGGACAGGCGTCCGTGCTGATCTTCCCCGACCTCAACACCGGCAACAACACCTACAAGGCCGTGCAGCGTTCGGCCGGCGCGATCGCCGTCGGCCCGGTGCTCCAGGGTCTGCGCAAGCCCGTCAACGACCTGTCCCGCGGCGCGCTCGTCCAGGACATCGTCAACACGGTCGCCATCACGGCGATCCAGTCCCAGACCCCCGACCAGAAGGCTGCCCGTCCGTGAGCGCCCACCCGTCCCCCTCGGCCGCCGCGCCGAAGGAGCCCGCCGCCCCGCCGGCCGTGCGGGTCCTCGTCCTCAACTCCGGCTCGTCGTCGGTGAAGTACCAGTTGCTCGACATGCGCGACGGCACCCGGCTGGCCGTCGGCCTGGTGGAGCGCATCGGCGAGGGAACCTCCCTGCTGCGCCACACCACGCGAACGACGGGCGAGACCCGCGAGAGGGCCGACACGTTCGCCGACCACGACGCCGCGCTGAAGGCGATGGCGCAGGAACTGGCGGTGGACGGGCTCGGCCTCGACTCCCCCGAACTGGCCGCCATCGGCCACCGGGTGGTGCACGGCGGGCAGACCTTCACCGAACCGACGGTCATCGACGACGCGGTGCTCGCCGAGATCGAGCGGCTGATCCCGGTCGCTCCGCTGCACAACCCGGCGAACCTCACCGGCATCCGCACCGCGATGGCACTGCGCCCGGACCTCCCCCAGGTCGCGATCTTCGACACGGCGTTCCACACGACGATGCCGGAGGCGGCCGCGCGCTACGCGATCGACGTGGCGACCGCCGACGAACACCGCATCCGCCGCTACGGCTTCCACGGCACCTCGCACGCCTACGTCTCCCGAACGACCGCCGAACTGCTCGGCAAGGCGCCCGAGGAGGTCAACGTCATCGTGCTGCACCTGGGCAACGGGGCCTCGGCGTCCGCGGTCAGGGGCGGGCGGTGCGTGGACACCTCGATGGGGCTCACCCCTCTGGAGGGGCTGGTGATGGGAACGCGGTCCGGCGACGTGGACCCGGCCGTCATCTTCCATTTGGAGCGTGTTGGCGGCATGTCCACGGACGAGATCGACACTCTTCTCAACAAGAAGAGCGGTCTGATCGGTCTGTGCGGCGACAACGACATGCGGGAGATCGACCGACGTGTCGACGAGGGGGACGAACAGGCCCGGCTCGCCTTCGACATCTACATCCACCGGCTGAAGAAATACATCGGCGCCTACTACGCGGTCCTCGGCCGGGTGGACGCCGTCACCTTCACCGCCGGAGTGGGCGAGAACGCCACCTCGGTGCGCGAGGCCGCGATCCGGGGCCTGGAGGAACTGGGGCTCGCGGTCGACGGCGAACTGAACGCCGTGCGCGGCGGTGAGCCCCGGCTCATCTCACCGCCGTACGCGCGCGTCGCGGTCGCCGTCGTGCCGACGGACGAGGAACTGGAAATCGCCACACAGACGTACGCGCTGGTCGGAAAGGGCGATGCCTGAGCGGGCCGGAAAGCCACGCCTGAGCACCCGCCCGCCCATTTGTATCTTCCGCCAGACGGAATATTCCGATGCGAAACAAACCGATAGGATCGCCCCATGCGCCGTTCGAAAATCGTCTGTACTCTCGGCCCCGCGGTCGACTCCCACGAGAAGCTGGTCGAGCTGATCCAGGCCGGCATGAACGTGGCCCGTTTCAACTTCAGCCACGGATCCCACGCCGAGCACCAGGGCCGGTACGACCGTGTCCGGACCGCCTCGGCCGAGACCGGTGTCGCCATCGGTGTGCTCGCCGACCTGCAGGGCCCGAAGATCCGCCTGGAGACCTTCGCCGAAGGCCCCGTCGAGCTGGAGCGTGGCGACGAGTTCGTCATCACGGCCGAGGACGTGCCGGGTGACAAGCACATCTGCGGCACGACCTACAAGGGTCTGCCCGGGGACGTCTCCCACGGCGACCAGATCCTCATCAACGACGGCAACGTCGAGCTGCGCGTCGTCGAGATCGACGGCCCCCGGGTCAAGACGGTCGTCATCGAGGGCGGCGTGATCTCCGACCACAAGGGCATCAACCTGCCCGGCGCGGCCGTGAACGTGCCCGCGCTGTCGGAGAAGGACGTCGAGGACCTGCGCTTCGCCCTGCGGATGGGCTGCGACATGGTCGCCCTGTCCTTCGTGCGCGACGCCAACGACGTGAACGACGTCCACAAGGTGATGGACGAGGAGGGCCGCCGCGTCCCCGTCATCGCCAAGGTGGAGAAGCCGCAGGCGGTCGACAACATGGAGGGCGTCGTCGCGGCGTTCGACGCCGTCATGGTGGCCCGTGGCGACCTCGCCGTCGAGTACCCGCTGGAGCGGGTCCCGATGGTGCAGAAGCGCCTCGTGGAGCTGTGCCGCCGCAACGCCAAGCCGGTGATCGTGGCGACCCAGATGATGGAGTCGATGATCACCAACTCCCGTCCGACGCGCGCCGAGGCCTCCGACGTGGCCAACGCGATCCTGGACGGCGCGGACGCGGTCATGCTGTCCGCCGAGTCCAGCGTGGGCGCGTACCCGGTCGAGACCGTGAAGACGATGTCGAAGATCGTCACCGCGGCCGAGGAGGAGCTCCTCTCCAAGGGTCTTCAGCCGCTGGTCCCGGGCAAGAAGCCGCGCACGCAGGGTGGTTCGGTCGCCCGCGCCGCCTGCGAGATCGCCGACTTCCTCGGCGGCAAGGGCCTGGTGGCCTTCACCAAGTCCGGTGACACCGCCCGCCGGCTCTCGCGCTACCGCGCGGCCCAGCCGATCCTGGCCTTCACCACGGACGAGGGCACCCGCAACCAGCTCACGCTGAGCTGGGGCGTCGAGTCGCACGTCGTCCCGTTCGTGAACAGCACCGACGAGATGGTCGAGCTGGTCGACCACGAGCTGCAGAAGCTCAAGCGGTTCAACGAGGGCGACGTCGTCGTGATCACCGCCGGTTCGCCCCCCGGCGTCGCCGGCACCACCAACATGGTCCGGGTGCACCACCTGGGCGAGGGCAACCGCGCCTGATCCCGCCCGCCGTACGCCGCTGAGGGCGCCCCCTGTCGAACAGGGGGCGCCCTCAGCGTTTTGTGCGGCTCCCGGACGGGCTCTGGACGACTCAGCCGGTCGTGTACTGGTGGAGTCCGGGGACGTGCAGGGTCCCGCCGAACTGGCCGGCCTGAACGACCTTCACCTTGGTGAAGTAGATCAGCGGGATGTTCAGCGGCGGAGGGTTGTCCGGGTCGAACGTGACCGGGATGAGCCCGAGCAGGTTCCCGGAGATGCTCTCCGTGTACATGATCGTCTTGCCGTCACGGATGGTGGACGTCGAACCCGAGGCGGCCTGCACGTGGTAGGTCTTGCCGGACTGCTTGTCGGTCACGGTCTGGTGGAGATCGCCGATGTCGGTGCCGTCGGATATGACGTACTTCAGCACCTTCTTGACGGTGCCGTCGGCGGTCCTCACCTTGACTATGCCCTGGTAGTCGGCGCCCTTGAGCAGCAGCGAACTGGCGTTGAGGTACCAGGGATCGGTCGGCAGGGCGACCTGGTTGTCCACGCCGCCCGTGTCGTCGGTGGCGACAGGGCAGTCCGCGGGGTCCGTGGTGGCGCTCGCGGAGGGGCTGGGTGTCGCGGTGGCCTCGGCGGCCTCGTCCTCGGCCTTCCCGGTGGTCTCCGAAGCGGCCTTCGACGCCGTGTCGGTGACCTTGTCGCTGGTGTCCTCGACCGTCTCGGTGACCTTGTCGGTCGTGTCCTTGACGGTGTCCGCGGCGCCCTTGTCGTCCGACGTGTCCGAGCCGGCGGTCGCGCTCGCGCTCGCCGAGGCGGACGGCGCCGGAGTGGAGCTCGCCGTCTCGTCGGGCGTGAGGATGTCCTTGATGGCGTCGCCGACGCCCAGCGGGTCGAGCGGGTTCTTGCTGCTCTCGCTCGCCGAGGGGGTCGGTGTGGAGACGGCGCTGTCCGCCGCCTTCTCCTGCGTGCTCGCGGAGGCCGACGGGGACGCGGTGGGCTCGGCCTTGTCGTCGGAACCTGAATCCGACGAAGAGGCCGTGTCCTTGTCCGTCGAGTCCGACGACGCGGAGGGGCTCGGCGTGGCCTGGTCCGAGGACGCGCTCGCGCTCGCGCTCGCCGAGGCGGAGGGCGACGCCGTGTCCGACGCCTCCTCACCGGTGACGGCCTCGACACACGCCTGGTACTCCTCGGCCGTGAGGCTCCTGGAGGTGGAGTGGTCGTCGGCCTGGGCGAGCGTCGGGGTGAACCCCATGCCCATGAGCACCGCCGTCGGCATCGCCGCTATGGCTATCACCTTGCCGGCGGGCATCTGGAACCTGGTGAACAGCGGCTTCCTCGGGGCCGCGTGGCGCGGCCCGGTTCTCACACGGGACTCCTCCACAGCAGTCCCATGGGTCACCTCGTCAGCCGGCACTGTGCCTCCCGTTCGCCCCGTTGGTCGGGCTCGTTCCTGACAGATCGTTCGGGTCGCCCGCACCGTGCGCCGCCTCGTGCCCGATGGACTCGGCCGCCGAACCGTCCGGCGTGTCCTTCTTGGCGAGGGAACCCGACGCGGCGTAGCTCTCCTCGGGCTCTCCGGGAACCCAGGAGACCGCCATGGCACCGCCGAGCAGGGCGAACAGGAAGCCGATCAGGAAGCCGCCCAGGTTAGCCACCGGAATGGACACGAGGGCCAGGAGGATCGCGGCGACACCCGCGAACGTCCGTACGTGCTTCTGGAACCAGAGGCTGATCCCGAGCACGACGAGGAGTACGCCGATGATCAGGGACCCGGCACCGGCGGTGGTGGACATCGCCAGCGTCAGATGGCCGAGGTGAAGGTGCGCGTACGGGAAGTAGGCGATGGGGAAACCACCGAACACGATGTACAGACCCGCCCAGAACGGGCGATCGCCCCTCCAGTTACGGAAGTTCCGCCGGAACACCTGAAGGTAGTGCTCATCGTGCTGGCCGGGCGCGGCAGGGGTCTCGGCGCTCATGGAAACAGCTCCCTGGAACGGCATTGCTGTGAGAAGTACGCGTTGAGTGCTCCGCGTACGACGGGCGGAGCGGCGGGGCGGGCGAAGCGGCCTGAGCCTCCTCGCCCACCCCTGGGGTGCTCAGTAGCACTCGTGGGTGCCCGCGGACACCGACATCTTCAGACCGCTGAGCTTGAACGTGCCGGCGGTGGTCGCCCACGCCGTCTGCTTCACGTCGGTCAGCACGGCCTTCTCGGCCTGCTGGGCGAACCCGTAGGGGTTGGCCTGCTCGCCGCCGCCCTTCATGCCCGGACCCTTGCTGGCGTCCTTGGCGGCAACACCGATGTCGATGTTCGTGAACGTCGCGTCGGCGCCGAGGTCCTCGACATCGATGTAGAGGTTGTCGGCGTGAACCGGCGTGCTGCCGCCACCGGCCTTCAGCACGAGGCTGACGGAGCCGAGCACCGGAATGTTCGGGGTGACGACGGACTGACACATGCTCGTGATGTCGGCGCTCTTGAACGCCGACACCGCGACGGGGTGCAGCGCAGCCTTGCCGTCGAGGCCCGTGCCCTGGTCCAGGGCTCCGTACTGCGAGAAGCCCGTTCCCTCAAGCTTGTCCGCGGTCACCTTGAAGGACTGACCGGAGACACTGAACGATGCGGCGAGGGCACCCTGCGCGAGGGCGACACCTATCGCTGCCGTGGCTGCCACGCTGGGCACCATGACGACGGCGAACCGCTTCCATCTGGTCCCGCCACGCACCTGGGACATAATTTTTCCTCCTTCTCGGACGTACATCTCCTGGCCCTGACTGCCACGTTGCGGCGGCTCAGTCGGGCAGGGATGGGAGAAGTGCTACGTCCTCGGGAAGGAGAGCGCCCGTACCCGGAGGTGCGAAATGCACCCGAATCACCGGCGATCACCCCCGAGCGACAACCACTGGTCGCGCCTGAACACATCACGCACAACCTGCTGGACAGGCTCCGCCGGACGGCGAAGACCCCCCTGCCCAAGAACCGATCGCACTGCTGTCGGTCCTACTCGGTGGGGACCCAGAAAGTCCGCCGACCCGATTGGCTGTCGGGGTGCGGGAATGGACCGAGCGTCGCCGATCGTGGTGCATTCTCGCCGCGTGCACAAGGGGGTTCGTTACTCGCTAGTAACGGCGGGATAACCGAAGAACGACCCGTCGGTATCGGGTGGCGACTCAGGGTGGCACCGCCAGGGGTGACACAGCGGTCAAATTCCGGACGGAATCAGACAGTTCAACGCTCTCGACTTACTACGAGTAACAGCGGCCGCGTTTACCAAGTTTTGGTAAAGCGCGGCCACATGCGTCCCTGTCGGCCAATCTTTCACCCGGGCATCACAGGCCCTGGCGTTTACGGACTGGTCAGAACAGCGCCCGGGCAAGGGCCCTGCGCGCCGCGATCACGCGGGGGTCGTCGGCGCCGACGACCTCGAAGAGTTCCAACAGCCGCACGCGTACGGCGTCCCGGTCGTCGCCCGCCGTGCGCCGCACGGTGTCGATGAGCCGCCCGAAGGCGTCCTCCACATGGCCGCCGACGAGGTCCAGGTCGGCCCCCGCGATCTGCGCCGCCACGTCACCGGGCTTCTCGGCGGCGTCCTGGCGCACCCGCTGCGGGTCGAGACTCTGCACCCGCTGGAGCAACTCGGCCTGGGCCAGGCCGAGTTTGGCCTCCGTGTTGCCCGGGTCGTCGCCCAGCACGTTCTTGTACGCCTGGACGGCACCGCCGAAGTCGCCCGCGTCCAGCGCCTGCACGGCGGCCTCCAGCAGAGCGTCGTACGGTCCGGCCGGCACCTCCCGTGCCGCGGGGGACTCGCCCGGCCCGGCGTCGGCGTCGGCGTCGACCGTCAGGCCGGTCAGACCGAAGCGCTGCTCGGCCACCTGGACGAGCTGGTCGAGGGTCCCGCGGATCTGCGCCTCGGCGGCGGCTCCCTGGAAGAGCGGCAGGGCCTGTCCGGCCACCACCGCGAATACGGCCGGGATCCCCTGGACCCCGAACTGCTGCATCAGCATCTGATTGGCGTCGACGTCGATCTTGGCGAGCACGAAGCGCCCGTCGTACTCGACGGCCAGCCGCTCCAGGAGCGGGCTCAGCTGCTTGCAGGGCTCGCACCACTCGGCCCAGAAGTCGATGACGACGGGCACCTCGGTGGAGCGCTGCAGGACATCCTGCTCGAATCCGGCCTCGTCGACGTCGATGACGAGGCTCGCGGGAGTCACGGCCCCGCCTCCGCCCTGCCTGGCGGCTTCGGCTCGCGCCTGCTCCGCCTTCGACTTGGCCTCCTGGGCCGCCTTCACCGCGGCGAGGTCGACGACTCCGCTCATGGACATGTTCCGTGGCTGCATGAGTACATCCTCCCCCTTCCTCGCGCACGTGTGAAAAGCGTCGTGAAAGCCAGGCTGTGTCAGGCCTGTTCGGCGCCGGGTCCCCACCTGACGCCTGTGCGGTTGTCGCCGCGGTCGAGCTTTCGCTACGAGTCGTAGCGTAACTGCACGGGGGCGTGCCCGCGTACCGTCTTCCGGTGATCTCCCTCACGGCTTCACACAACCGCCGGATATCGACGGTGATGCGGCCGGATATGGTCACTGACATGCACTGTCGCTCCCAGGCCGCCCGGACGGGCCGCCCCCGCAGCGCCGCCGCCGACGCCGCGATCCTGGAGGCGACTCGCACGGCGCTGGTCGAACTCGGCTGGTCCAAACTGACGTTGGGGTACGTGGCGACCCTCGCCGGGGTCGCCAAGACGACCCTCTACCGTCGCTGGGCGGGCAAGAACGAACTGGTCGTCGACGCGGTGGCCGAGCTCTTCGACGAGCTGGAGCTCCCCGACCGGGGGAGTCTGGCCGCCGACATCGAGGGCGTGGTGCTCCAGTTCGCGGCGATCCTGGACCGACCGGAGGCGAAGACGGCGCTGATGGCCGTGGTCGCGGAGTCCACCCGTGACGAGCCGCTGCGCGAGCGCATCCGCACGTCCATCGTCGACCGGCAGAAGCGCCTGGTCATGGAGGGCCGCGCCCGCGCCCAGGAGCGCGGCGAACTCCCCCCGGAGCCGGACCCGGCCGCCGCCGACCGCACCGCCGCCCTGATCTTCGACGTGGTCGCCGGGGCGGTCGTCCATCGCACCCTGGTCAGCGCGGAACCCGCGGACGAGGAATGGGTGCGCTCGTTCACCCGGGTCCTGCTCTTCGGCCTGACCGGAGTGGCAGCCGACGAACCGGCGCCTCCCTCGACGGAGGGCCCGGCCGGAGTCTGACCGGGCGGCCGGGAACGTCGTGGGTCGGGGCCGCGCCGGTGCATCAGCCCGTCGCTGTCGGACGAGGCGTGACCGTCGGTGGCGACGGGCATCGATGTACCGGCACGGCCCCTCGCGCCGCATGCCGACTGCGGGTGCATCGTGGTGGCCGCGCCACATTTCAGCCCGGCCGCGCCACATTTCAGCCCGGCCGGGGCAAGTTTCAGCCCCGGCCAGGGAAATCCAGCCCCTCCGGCGATTGAGGAGCGGGGGTCCGGGGGCGGAGCCCCCGGGTACGGGACGGGTAGGGGCGGAGGGGGCGAGAAAAGGGCACCTGGCGCCGGGCAGGCCTCGGTGGCGGAGCGAGAGCCCGGAGCCCCGGGCCCGGCCCGGATGCCGGGCAGGCAGGGGCGCCGGGCTGCCCGGGGCCGTTCAGAAGCCCGCCGGCTCCGTGTACACACCCCACTCGTCGCGCAGGACACCGCAGATCTCGCCCAGCGTCGCCTCGGCGCGGACCGCCTCCAGCATGGGGGCGATCATGTTGGACCCGTCGCGCGCGGCGGCGAGCATGGCGTCCAGCGCACCGCGCACGGCCGCCTCGTCACGGTCTCCCTTGCGCGAGGCCAGCACCCGCACCTGCTCGCGCTCCACCTCGTGGCTGACCCGGAGGATCTCCAGGTCGCCGGTCACGGACCCGTGGTGGACGTTGACGCCGACGACCCGCTTGTCGCCCTTCTCGACCGAGCGCTGGTACTGGAACGCCGACTCGGCAATCTCGCCGGTGAACCAGCCGTCCTCGATCCCGCGCAGGATGCCGGAGGTGATGGGACCGATGGGGTGCTTCCCGTCCGGGTGCGCCCGCAGTCCGCGCTCCTTGATCTGCTCGAAGATCTTCTCCGCGTCGGCCTCGATCCGGTCGGTGAGCTGCTCGACGTACCAGGAACCGCCCAGCGGGTCGGCGACGTTGGCGACGCCGGTCTCCTCCATGAGCACCTGCTGCGTCCGCAGGGCGATCTCCGCGGCCTGCTCGGACGGCAGGGCGAGCGTCTCGTCCAGCGCGTTGGTGTGCAGCGAGTTCGTGCCGCCGAGGACCGCGGCGAGCGCCTCCACGGCCGTACGCACGACGTTGTTGTACGGCTGCTGGGCGGTCAGCGAGACGCCGGCGGTCTGCGTGTGGAAGCGCAGCCACTGCGCCTTCTCGGAGGTGGCGCCGTACACGTCCCGCATCCAGCGGGCCCAGATCCGGCGGGCCGCGCGGAACTTGGCGATCTCCTCGAAGAAGTCGACGTGCGCGTCGAAGAAGAACGAGAGGCCGGGGGCGAACACGTTCACGTCGAGCCCGCGGGACAGGCCCAGTTCCACGTAGCCGAAGCCGTCCGCCAGCGTGTAGGCGAGCTCCTGCGCGGCCGTGGAGCCGGCCTCCCGGATGTGGTACCCGGAGACGGACAGCGGCTTGTACGCGGGGATCTTCTCGGCGCAGTGCTCCATCAGGTCGCCGATGAGGCGCAGGTGCGGCTCGGGCTGGAAGAGCCACTCCTTCTGCGCGATGTACTCCTTGAAGATGTCGGTCTGGAGCGTGCCGTTCAGCACCGCGGGGTCGATGCCCTGGCGCTCGGCGGCGACCAGGTACATGCAGAAGACCGGCACGGCGGGACCGCTGATCGTCATCGACGTCGTGACGTCACCGAGCGGGATGTCCTGGAAGAGGACCTCCATGTCGGCCGCCGAGTCGATCGCGACACCGCAGTGCCCGACCTCGCCGAGCGCACGGGGGTCGTCCGAGTCGCGGCCCATCAGCGTGGGCATGTCGAAGGCGACGGAGAGGCCCCCGCCGCCGTTGGCGAGGATCTTCTTGTAGCGCTCGTTGGTCTGTTCGGCGTTGCCGAACCCGGCGAACTGCCGGATGGTCCACGTACGCCCCCGGTAGCCGGTCGCGTACAGACCGCGCGTGAAGGGGTACTCCCCGGGCCAGCCGATCTGCTCGAAGCCCTCGTAGTTGTCCCCGGGCCGGGGACCGTACACCGGCTCCACGGAATCACCCGAGAGCGTGGTGAAGTCGGCTTCGCGCTTGCGCGAAGCGTCGTAACGGGCCTGCCAGCGTCGGCGGCCTTCCTCGATGGCGTGAGCGTCCATACCTCGAATTTACTAGGACGTCCTAGTAAATGTCGATGGCAAACCGCCGTGCGATGCCACACGGCGGTCGTGGATCAGGCCTTGGCGACCGCGGGAACACCCTCCGCGACCTTGGATTCCAGCTCGCGGCTGATGCGGCGCTCCACGAAGAAGGCGGCCGTCGGAATCGTGCCCGCCAGCAGCACCCAGAGCTGCTTGCCGACCGGCCACTTCGCCTTGGAACCCAGGTCGAAGGCGAAGATCAGGTAGACGACGTACAGCCAGCCGTGCGCGATGGCGACGACACGGGTGAAGTCCGCGGCTCCGTCCATGCCCATGCCGTACTTGGCGATCATGCCGAGGCACAGCAGGACCAGCAGGACGCCGGTGACGTAGGCCATGACGCGGTAGCGGGTCAACACGCTCTTCTTCATGGCACGAGGGTAGCCACCCTTTTCGGCCGATCTTCACGCGCCCCCACGCCACGCCGCCCGGGCTCCCGGGCACCCGCCCGTCGCCGCGCCCCCGCGCCCGGCCCGCCCGCGGCTACGCCTCGTCGAAGTCGTGCGCGGCGACCCGCAGGGGCCGCAGCATGGCGAAGATCTCCGCGCACTCCTCGGCGTCGTAGGCCCCGAGACCGAAGTCCATCGCCATCAGGTCACGGGTGGCCGCGTCGCAGACCTCACGGCCCTTGTCCGTGATGGAGGCGAGGGTGCCCCGGCCGTCGTTCGGGTTCGGCCGCTTGTCGACGAGCCCGGACCGCACCAGCCGGTCCACCGTGTTCGTGACGGACGTCGGGTGCACCATGAGCCGCTCGCCGATCTTGGACATCGGCAGCTCGCCCGCCTT
This sequence comes from Streptomyces sp. NBC_00328, assembly GCF_036139655.1. NCBI lineage: Bacteria > Bacillati > Actinomycetota > Actinomycetes > Kitasatosporales > Streptomycetaceae > Streptomyces > Streptomyces sp. NBC_00328. The sequence continues at coordinate 6,618,736 of NZ_CP108013.1, read as the reverse complement.
GGAGAACGTCAGGAGCACCAGCGCCTCGTAGCGAGCGAAGGTCAGTCCGTACGGCTTGACGACCGCGTCCACCTCGGCGAGCAGGATCTGGTGCGCGCGCATGATCGAGGTGATCGCGGACATGGACGGCACGGCACCCCAGCGCTGGCGCCAGTGTTCGTCGGCGCGGGCGATGGGATCGAAGGCAAGACTGAGCGGCTTCGGCACGCCAACGACCTTACCGGCCGGTCACATCGTGGTCAGCCCCGTCTCGCTTTTCGGTATCCGCCCCCGCGGAAACGGGCTCCGGGGCGGTCCCGGGACCCCGGGACGACAGGGTCCGGGAGGTGGGTCCGGGGCCGGTTCGGCCGACTCAGGGGAGCGAGCCAAGGGCCGGTTCGCCCGGCGGTTCCACGCGCCTGCCGGCTCCCTCCGCTCCCCCGTTCCGCCCGCCGCGCCCGCTCCCCGTCCCGTTCACCGCTCCCCGTCGTCCTGGCCGTCGCCCTGGCCGTCCTCCTCGCCCGGTTCCGTGCCGTGTCCGGCACGCCGGGCCGCCACCGCCAGGACCACACAGACCACGGTCCCGAGGACGCCCGCGCCCACGACCGTCGCCCTCACCCCGGCGAACTCCGCCACCGCGCCCGACAGGGCCATCCCCACGCCCTGAACGGTCATCAGCCCGGCCGTGTTCAACGTCATGGCCCGCCCGAGCAGTTCGTCCGGCACCGCCCGCACGAACCACTGGTCCAGGCCGAGGGTGTACGCCGATCCGGCGCCCGCGAGCACCAGCAGGACCAGCGTCCAGCCGAGTCCGGGCCGCAGCGCGTAAGCGGCGTAGGGCAGCAAGGTGACGCAGACCAGCGGGAGCGTGAGCCGGCCCCGGGTCACCGGCCGCAGCCGCGAACCCGCGAACAGCTCCCCCGCGATCGTGCCGACGGGCAGCGCGCACATCAGCAGGCCGAGCCCGGCCGTACCGGCCCCGAGCCCTTCGGCGTACGGCGCGGCCAGCGCCTCCGGCACGACGACGAACATCGGCGGGACCCAGAACAGCAGGAGCAGCACGAGGATCCGCCGGTCGGCCAGCACCCGGCGGGCACCGCGCAGGGAGTCGCGCACGAGCGCCTGCCCCCGGTGCGCCCGCGCGGGCCGCCGCCGGGTGCCGAAGCGCAGCAGCGCCGCGGAGGCGAGGAAGGTGCAGACCGTGACGAGGAGCGCGTGACGCGGGGAGACGACGGTGAGCAGCAGGCCGCCCGTCCCGAAACCGGCGAGCAGCGCGCTCTGCGACAGGATCCGCAGCAGGGACCGGCCCAGTACGAACAGTTCCCCGTCGCCGAGGACGTCCGCGAGGGTCGCCGTCCGCGTCCCCTGGAAGACCGGCGCGACCAGGGCGAGCGCGGTCCGCATCACGAGCAGCACCGCGACGGGCGCGCCCGGCAGCACCATCACGGCCACGCAGCCCGCGCACACCAGATCGCACCCCACCAGGACCCGGCGGGCCGGGAAGCGGTCCGCGACGCCCGCGAGCAGGGTCCCGCCGATCAGGTAGGGCAGAAAGCCGAGCGCGAACGTCAGGGCGCTCAGCAGCGGGGAGCCGGTCAGTCCGTAGACGAGGACGGAGAGCGCGATCTCGCTGACGACGAGCCCGAGCAGCGAGAACGCGTGCGCGGCGAAGACGGCACGGAACTCGGGCACGGCGAACACGGGACCGTACCCGGTCCGCGCGGGGACGGCCTGCGGGTCACCCTCCGCCGGGGGCGTCAGCGGCCCGACGGCGCCCTCCGAGGCGGGCCCGGCGGACTTCTCCGCGGCATCCTCCGTCGGCGTGGTCGGGTTCCCCGTGGCGGGCAGCGCGGTGTTCCCCTTGGCGGCCCGCGCCGCGGTGGGCACCGTCGTCGCGCCCTTCGTCTCTGCTTCCGGCATGGGCGACAGCGTGCCCCCGCCCCGCTCCGGCCCCGTAGAGTTTCGGCCTCAGCCGAATCCTGTGGGGTCGTTTCATGCCGTCGCTGCTGCACTTCGGGGAGGACGACCTCCTCAACTGCCGGTTCGCGGTGTCGCCGCTGTGGGAGACGCAGGAGGCGGTACGCACGCTCAACCGGCCCGCGCGGCACGGCTATCACGCACACTGGCTGCGCCGTATGCGCGCGGCGGCCGCCGGACTCGACCTCACCCCGCTGTGGCTGCTGATGCCGCAGCGCGGCTACTCCCCCGACTGGCTGGGCCCGCCACCGCTGGGCCCCGCGGCGAGCTTCGAGGAGGAGATCGCCGTCATCCGCACGGCCGACCCGGACGTGGCCCGCGAGGAGAGCGCGCGTTCGCTCGCCGACACCCCCGGCGCCCTGGCCTCGGCGCGCGGCCGGGCCCTGCTGGCCGACCCGGCCCGCATGGTGCGCGAACTGACCGGCCTGCTGGAACAGGCCTGGCACACCCTCGTCGAACCGGACTGGCCACGGCTGCGCGCCCTGCTGGAGGCCGACGTCGCCTTCCACTCGCGGCGGCTCGCCGAGGTCGGCCTCGGCGGACTCCTCCCGGAGATCGACCGGCGGTTCGGCTGGCGCTCCCACACCCTGACCGTCGAGGTCAGGGGCCGGCACGAACGGCACCTGGCCGGGCAGGGTCTGGTCCTCATGCCGAGCGTGTTCTCGTGGCCGGACGTGATCAGCGGCTTCGAACCGCCCTGGCAGCCGACACTCGTCTACCCGGCGCGCGGCATCGGCGGCCTGTGGGCCGAGCCGACGGACCGCACCCCCGACGTGCTCGTACGGCTCCTCGGGCGCGGCCGGGCCGCCGTGCTCACCGCGCTCGACGAACCGGCCGGCACGACCGCGCTCGCGCACCGGCTGCGCCTCGCCCCGTCGTCGGTCTCCGCGCATCTCACCGCCCTGCGCGACGCGGGCCTGCTCGTCTCGCGCCGGTACGGGCACCAGGTGCTGTACGAGCGGACGCCGCTCGGGATCGCGCTGGCGTCGGGCGGCGGCTGACCGCGGGGCGCCCCACCGCGCCATGCCGCTCCCCCGCGTAAATACCGCCGCAATGCCCCCTTGTGCCACGATTGGTGACCGGTTGTCACCCTCGTACAAGGGAGCAGCATGCCCCGGCTGATCCGCGCCCTCGCGGCGCTCGCGGTGCTCGGGCTCACCGCGGGCTGCGCGCCCTCGCCCGAGACGGGCCGGACCCCGGTCGCCGGTGGCGCCTCGAAGCAGGCGGGCCCCGCCGCCCGCTCGCCCTTCTGGGTCGACCCGCGGGGCCCGGCGGCCCGGCAGATCGAGCTGTGGCGCCATCAGGGCCGTGCCGGGGACGCCGCGCTGCTGAAGCGGATCGCGGACGAGCCCGTCGCCCTGTGGCCGGCCGGCGAGCTCGACCCCGGTCCGGCGGTCCGGTCGGCGACCGCTTCCGCCGCCCGCGAGGGGCGGACGGCGCTCTTCGTGGCGTACGACATCCCGCACCGGGACTGCGGCCAGCACTCGGCGGGCGGGGCGGCAGACGCGGACGCCTACCGGCGGTGGATCGGCAGGTTCGCCGACGCCCTCGGTGACGGCCGGGCCCTGGTGATCCTGGAACCGGACGCGGTCGCCCACATCGTGGACGGCTGTACGCCGGGCGAGTACCACGACGAGCGCGAGCGGCTGCTGAGCGAGGCGATCGTCCGGCTGAAGCGCCGGCCGGGCACCACGGTGTACCTGGACGCCGGAAACCCCTCCTGGATCCCCGACCCGGAGAAGCTGGTCGGGCCCCTGGAACGCGCGGGCATCACGCACGCCGACGGCTTCTCGCTCAACGTCGCCAACTTCCAGACGGACACGGTCAGCAAGGAGTACGGCGTCCGCCTCTCCGGCAGACTCGGCGGCAAGCACTTCGTCGTCGACACCAGCCGCAACGGCAACGGCCCGCTGGAGGGAGTCTGGTGCAACCCGCCGGGCCGGGCGCTGGGCACCCCGCCGACCACGGCCACCGGCGAACCCCTCCTCGACGCCTACCTGTGGATCAAACGGCCCGGCGAGTCGGACGGAGAGTGCGGGGGCGGACCGGCGGCCGGCCGGTGGTGGCCGGAGTACGCCCTGGAGCTGACGCGCGATCCCACCGGCTGACGGCCGCCGAACGGCTCCGTGTACGGGGTCACCTGACGTGGATCCACTTCGCCTCGGACGGTGTGCCCTGCGCGTCGGTCACGAACAGCATGTACCAGCCGGGCGGCACCAGCGCCGGGTCCCTCGGTACGTCCACGGTGACCGAGTCCGCCGTCCTCGTCAGCCCCAGCTCGATCGACCGCTGCTCGACGTCCGTGGTGTGGGTGACGGCGCTCGGCCGCATCAGCCGCGCCTTGACGGCCCGTTCCGGGTGGCCGGTGGCGAACGTCGCCCGGTGGTTCGCGTCGAGTTCCTCCGGGCCGGCGCCCAGCACCGGGCGGTTCGCGCGGTTGCGGTGCAGGGCGGGCGGGGTGAAGACCTCCATGCGCTGTTCGAAGTGGCCCAGCTTGGTGTTCCGCTGATCGTCGAAGAGCGGGTCCGAACCGAAGGTGACGACACGGCCGTCGGGCAGGAGCAGTGCCTCGGAGTGGTAGTTGCGGCCCACGCGGGGGGACGCGGCCTCGTGGAAGGTGTTGGTCCGGGGATCGTAGAACTGCGCTTTGAGGATGTTGCTGGCGCCGCGGCCGCGGTAGTCCCGGGAGCCGTTCGTGGTGAACACGGTGTCGTCCGGCATGATCACGCTGTTCAGATAGCGCGTGCCCTGGGGAAGGTCGGGGCCGTCCTCGAAGGCCGGGCTGTCCTTCTTGAGGTCGACGACGGCGGTGCGGGCGGTGGACTTCCTGGACTCGCCGACGCCTCCGCCGCCGAGGATCATCACCTTCTGCTCCTGAGCGGGCGGGAGCAGGACCGACGCCGAGGTCTCCGTCCGGTCGGCGTCCCGCAGGCCGGGAACCTTCTGGAAGGTGTTGGTCCGCGGGTCCCACAGGCCCGGATCGCGGCCCTGGCCGGCGGGTCCGTACCCGGCGTTGGAGGCCGGGTAGAAGAGTTTGCCGCCCTTGGTGAGGAAGAGGGCCGGGTAGGTGGGGAAGTAGCGGTGGGGCCCGGGGCTCCACCGCTTCGTCACCGGGTCGTAGATCTCGGTGTCGCCCGGGTCGATGACCCCGACGTCGTCGAGCCCGGAGACGGCGAGGACGCGTCCGTCGTCGAGTCCCACGAGGGTCGGGTACCAGCGGGCCTTGTCCATCGGGTCGACGGGGATGTACCGCTCGGCCCTCGGGTCGAACTCGTAGGCGGCCCGGATGCCCTGGAAGTCCTGCTTCTCCAGGGTGATCTTCTCCGAGAGGCCGTAGGTGTTGTAGGCGTCCTCGCCGCGCAGGCCGACGATCTCGTACTGGGCCTGCCGGTCGGTGACCGGCCCCGGTCCCTTCTCCTCCGCCTCCACGAAGACACGGGCCTCTCCTGCGGTGACCTCGGTCCTCCAGGGCTGCATGGCGCCGTTGCGGTCGTAGGTGATGATCTGGTTCCGCTTCGCCCTGGGGACCGTCACGTCGACCCTGCTGACGTAGTCGACGCCGGCGGGCGAGCGGAAGACGGTGCCCTTCTTGAGGACGACGGTTTTGTCGGGATTCTCGTTCTTCACCCGCATGCCGCCGCCGGCCCGGACGACCTCGCCGTCCAGCTTCTCGTAGCGGGCGGTGCCTCCGGCCACGAGCATCCTGCCGTCGGGGAGCTGGGCGTGTCCGGAGCAGAAGAAGTCGTCCGGTGTGGGGATCTTCTTGAAGGTGTCCGTCCTCGGATCCCACAGGACCGTGTCGAAGGACCCCTGGTCGAACTTCTTCTGCTCGTTGCCCGAGCCGGCGACGATGAGCACCTTCCCGGTGTGCAGCAGGGCCGCGTGGATCGCGTTGGTGCGGTACTGCGCGGGGATGTCGACGCTGCTCCAGGAGCCGTACTTCGCCGTGTAGGCGGGCCGGGAGATCTTGTACTCGTGGTACGTCTCACCGGCGAAACCGAGCGCGGCCGGGGCGTTGAGCCCCGCGAGGACGGCGAGGCCCGTGATGCCGAGCAGCCCCTTCTTCGCCTTCTTCGTACTCTTCGTATCCTTCGTATTCGTCTTCTTCGAGGGCCGGTGGGCCATGGACTAGGTGCCTCCTGTCGTGGAGCCGGTGACCGTGACGGGGGTGGCCGCCGGCGATTCCCGACTGTCGGGGACGCGGACGGGAGCGGGCGCAACGAGCCGGGTCCCGCGCTCCCCGGCGAGGGTGCGGATCCAGACCGCGACCGGGGCCAGGGAGATCCCCATGGCCAGCAGCGCCCAGGCCCGCATGGCCGCGTGGGTGTGGCCGAGGACGGCCGAGGCGCCGAGCGAGACGGCGAGCAGCGCGGCCCAGCCGAGATGGACACGGAAGGTCCCCAGCCGGTCGGGGCTCGCGTCGCGGCCCTTCGGGGTGACGACGAAACGGCTGGGGCGCCGGACGACCGCCTCGCTCAGCGCCTTCAGATAGATGGGGGCCGACAGCGCAGACATCGCCATGCCGGCCAGGCCGCCGGATCCCTCGGGTTCGTGCGGTGAGACGTTGTGCCGCCGGTTCCACAGGTACAGACAGATCTGGAGGGCGGCGGCGTCGCTGTAGAGCATCAGCCACATGGACGCGGTGACCTGCGTCCCGGATGCCCCGAACCACAGGAACAGGAAGCAGCTGACGATGCCCAGGAGCCAGTTGACGGCGGTCATCGGGTAGTAGAGGAGCATCAGCGTGTACGACAGGAGCCGGCCGGGAGGCATGGTGACCAGCGCCTTCCCGTACTGCTTGATCAGGGTCTCGTAGGTGCCGCGCGACCAGCGCATCTGCTGGGTGAAGAAGTCGGTCCAGGAGGAGGGACCCTCGCCGACGGCGAGCACGTCCGGTGTGTAGACGGAGCGCCAGTGCCGGCCCGTCCGGGGGTTGCGGTGCCGGTGCAGTTCGAACCCGGTGGCCATGTCCTCGGTGATGGAGTCGTACAGCCCGCCGATCTGCTTGAGGGCCGCGATCCGGACGACGTTGTTGGTGCCGACGAACATGGGCGAGCCGTAGCGGTTTCCGGCGCGCTGGATGAGGGCGTGGAAGAGGAACTGCTGGGACTCGGCCGCCTTGGTGACGGGGTTCTCGTAGTTCCCGTACACCTGGGGGCCGACGACGAACGCGACGTCGGGGTCCCGGAAGTAGCCCATCATGCGCTCGAGGAATCCGGGCAGCGGGACATGGTCGGTGTCGACGGAGGCGAAGAAGTCGTACGCGTGCCCGTACAGGGCGAGCCACGCGTTGTAGTTGCCGTGTTTGGTACGGGCCTTGTGGCTTCCCTCCGGTGTGTTCCACTCGGGCACGCCGAACCGGGTGAAGTGCCGGACGCCGAGCTCGGCGCACAGGGCTCTGGCCTGCTCGTCGTCGCCCTCGTCGAGCAGCCAGACGTCGAGGGGGCCGGAGTGGGTGAGCCGGACCGCGGCTTCGAGGGTGGCGCGGACCGTGGTGAGGGGTTCCTTTCCCGGGACGTAGGTGGTGAGGAAGGCGACCCGGGTCCCCTGCGCGGGAAGGACGGGTACGGGGTCGCGGGCGACCAGCGTCGCGTGGGCGATGCTCATGACGTTGACGACCATGAAGAGTTCGATCAGGCCGATGACGACGAGCATCGTGGTGTCGAGGGCGTTCCGCCATGGCTCGCCGCCCTCGCGTCGCACCCAGTGGGTGGGCCACACGAGGTAGACGAGGAGCGCGCCGGTGAGGACCGGGGCGAGGGTCGTCAGCAGGATGGCGCCTATTCGGCGCGGCTCGCGCGACAGGAGCTTGGTGTACTGCACCCGGTAGCCGGTGCCGGACGGCTGGGTCAGGGGTCCGGCGAGCCGGCTGTGGGTGTCGTAGTCGTAGCCCGCGGGCCGCACATCGCCCTCCCGTGGTTCGACGAGTCCGGTGATCGTCACGGCTGGTAACCACACATAAGTGGAGTTTCCGTGCCATGTCGAACGGGGCGGGTCCGAAGGGGTACGGGGGCGTGCGGGCGGGTGGTCTTTCGCCCCTGAGGTTCCGTCACCTCCGCCACGTCACCGTGCGGGCACGAAAGAACCCCGGTCCGAGGGACCGGGGTTCCGGGTACGGGGGCCGCCCCCGGGGTCACTCCGACAGGTGTCGCTCCACCGTCTCCACCTTCGAGGTGAGGCCGTCCGTCACGCCGGGGCGGATGTCCGCCTTGAGGACGACCGAGACGCGGGGCGCGCGGGCCTCGACGGCGGCGACGGCACGCTTGACGACCGCCATCACCTCGTCCCACTCACCTTCGATCGAGGTGAACATCGCGTCGGTGCGGTTGGGCAGCCCCGACTCACGGACGACACGGACGGCGTCGGCGACGTACTCCCCCACGTCCTCGCCGACGCCGAGCGGTGTCACGGAGAAGGCGACGATCATGCCTTCACGGCCCCTTCCGAGAATGCGCGGGAGGCGACGACCGCTTCCTCGGCCTCGCGCTTGAGCTTGCGCTCGGCGAAGAAGCCGCCGGTGGGCAGCACCGACAGGACGAAGTAGAAGGCGGCGATGCCGAAGCTCCACCGGGCGCGGTACCAGGCGAACGCCCAGAAGATCGCGTACAGGACGAAGAGGACGGCGTGGACCCGGCCCATGACGGGCACGGCATCGAAGTCCGTGGTCCGCTTCAGCACCGAGCAGACGAGCAGCAGCAGGAAGGAGACGGCTTCGGGGGCCGAGACCAGTCGGAGCCGGCGGAGTGCGGTGGCGGTCTTTATGTCCACGGGTCACCTTCGGTGGGATTCGCTGTCGGGGGGAACGCCGCCCTTGTGAACGCAAGCACAAGCGTCCCGGACATTGTGGCATCCGGCGGGCGGGATCCCGGGCCCGGGGGCCCCGACGACACCGGGTGATACCGGACGGCACCGGACGACACGCCCCCTAGGGGGCGGATCAGGGACAGGATCCACCCGTGGGCTCTGTCCGCCGTCCCGCGCTGCGGCTACCTTCACACCGTGGCGATGTTTCGACTTCAGGGCAGCAAGGTGCTCGCCGTCGACATGACCGGGGACGCCGTGAAAGCGAAGAACGGCTCCATGGTCGCGTACGACGGCCAGATGGCCTTCAAGAAGCTCAGCGGGGGCGGTGAGGGGCTCCGGGGAATGGTGACCCGTCGCCTCACCGGCGAGCAGATGACGGTGATGGAGGTGAAGGGGCACGGCACCTGCTGGTTCGCCGACCGGGCCTCGGAGATCAACCTGGTGTCCCTTCAGGGGGACAAGCTGTACGTGGAGTCGAGCAATCTGCTCGCCACGGACACGGGGCTGCGCACGGGCACGACGTTCACGGGGCTGCGCGGCGCCTCGCAGGGCAACGGCCTGTTCACGACGACCGTCGAGGGCCACGGCCAGGCGGCGATCATGTCGGACGGGCCCGCGGTGGTGCTGCGCGTCAGTTCCCAGTACCCGCTGACGGTCGATCCGGGCGCGTACATCGCGCACCAGGGCAACGTGCGGCAGTCGCTGCAGTCCGGTGTGACGTTCCGCACGCTGATCGGCGAGGGCGGCGGCGAGGCGTTCCAGATGCGCTTCGAGGGCGACGGGCTGGTCTACGTCCAGCCCAGTGAGCGCAACACGATCGCGGGGGATGTTTGACTCCTCCCCCCTAAAGGAGGGGGATTCCTGGCTCACGTTGGCCGAGGACCGGCGGTCCGGCAGCTCTTACACGATCGGCACCAGCCGGGTTGAGACCAGCCCGGACGAGCATCACGCGGGCGGAGTTCTTGTCCCTGGGGGAGAAGGCTCCGCACGCGGTGCATGCGTAGATTCGTTCCGAAAGAGGTAGTGCGTGCTTGGTTCTCGCTCCGCACTGTGCGCAGTCCATCGTGGTGTGCGCGGGGTTGACGAGGTGCAGTTCACGGCCGTGCTTGCGGGCCATATGGATCAGCGCCTGCTTGGTCGCACCGATCGCGGCATCGGCGGCCTTACGGGCCATCGTCGTCTTGGCGAGGAACCTGGGGCGGAAGTCCTCGACGGCCAGGCGGTCGTGGTCAGTTACGACCTTCTTGGCCCACTTACGGGCGGCGTCCTCGCGTTGGCGGGCGACCTTCTTGTGGAGCTTCGCGGTCTGCTTCCGCGCCTCGCGATACCCCTTCGAACCAGCCTGTCCACGCTTGGGTTTCCTGCGGTCCGTCATCCGCTGGTAGCGGGCCAGGCGCTGCGCGGCGTTCCTGCCGTGCTGGGCATGAGGCAGGTCGTGGGCGTCCGAGGTGGTCGTCGCGGTCTCTTTGACGCCCCAGTCGATGCCAATGTCCCGCCCTGTGGCGGGCAGAGACTCGGCGGTGGTCGCCACGACGAACGAGGCATACCAGTGGCCGAGGCTGTCGCAGTAGACGCGGACGGAGGACGGCGGCGCGGGCAGGTCCCGCGACCACACCACGCCCAGGCTGATCCCGCCCGCGAGGTGCAAGCGTCCGTCCTTCAGGCGGAATCCGCGCTGCGTGTAGTTCAGCGTGGGGTAGGCGGCATGCTTCTTCTTGTACCTCGGCATCCCTGCCCGTCGGCGTTGTGGCAGCCGGGCCTTGACATCCTTCAGCGCCTTGGAGCGGGACTTGGCGAAGTCGCGGATGATCTGCTGCTGCGGCACCGACGATCCGTGACGCAGCCACACGTTCGCACTGCGGGCCTCGGTCAGCATCCTGTCCAACCGGGCCGGACCGCACTTCTCGCCCTCGGCGTGCGCCTTCTTCGAGCGGGCCACGCACTCGTTCCAGATCCACCGGCACCGCGCCCACTCCGCCTCCAGCGCGGTGCGGGCGGCCAACGACGTACGCAGACGGTAGGTGTACCGGGCACACCCGGCATCACCTGTCTGTCGTTCTACCGTCGTCATGACGTCAAACATATAGCAACGCTGTGTCATCAGACAACTACAATGGCGGCATGGATGAAGAGAAACGCATCACTGTCCGGCTCCCCAGCGAACTCCACGACCGCCTCGCCGCACTGGCGAAGCGAGACCACAGGTCGGTCAACAGCGAGATCGTGCACCTCCTGGAGGTCGCACTCGCCGGTCAGCCGCAAGACGCCGGATCACCCTGACGACGACCCGTCTCTCCCTGATCTGCTCCACAGGAGTCCGATTCCTCCCCGGCCCAAAGGCCGGGACATCCACAAAGGAGCCCGGTGAGATGGCGTTCCGCGAGGTGAACTCGAAGGTCGTCGAGGCGACCGTGGTGCCGGGGCAGCGGCTGTTCAGTCAGCGCGGCGCGATGCTCGCCTACAAGGGCGAGGTGTCGTTCACCCCCAACATCCAGGGCGGGCAGGGCGGGGTGATGTCCATGATCGGCCGCCGCCTGGCCAACGAGGCGACTCCCCTCATGACCGTGGAGGGTTCGGGCACGGTCCTCTTCGGGCACGGCGGCCACCATGTCCAGGTGATCGGCCTCACGGGGGACACGCTGTACGTCGAGGCGGACCGGCTGCTGGCCTTCGACGGCACGCTCCAGCAGGGCACGATGTTCCTGGGCTCGCAGGGCGGCGTCATGGGCATGGTGCGGGGCCAGGTGACGGGTCAGGGGCTCTTCACGACCACGCTCAAGGGCCACGGGGCAGTGGCGGTCATGGCGCACGGCGGTGTCTTCGAGATCCCGATCACCCCGCAGCGCGCGGTGCACGTCGACCCGCAGGCGTATGTGGCGCACCACGGCGACGTGCGCAACAAGCTGTCCACGGCGCTGGGCTGGCGCGACATGGTGGGACGCGGTTCGGGCGAGGCGTTCCAGCTGGAGCTGAGCGGCAGCGGTTCGGTGTACGTCCAGGCCTCGGAGGAGAAGCTGTGAGCGGGTACGGAACCCCCGGCGGTCCGGTGATCCACGATCCGATGTCGCTGCCGGTCGACGACAACGTCAACAAGTACACCTTCTGCGTGGAGCTCAAGGGGAGCCAGTGGTTCCTGCAGAAGGGCAAGATGATCGCCTACTACGGATCGATGGAGTTCAACGGCATCGGGCACGGTCGACTTGACCGTCTTGTCCGTACGTCGTTCCATTCGCCTCTGCACGCGAGCGACTGGGTCGTGGCGCAGGGCTCGGGCAAGATGCTGCTCGCCGACCGGGCCTTCGACGTGAATTCGTACGACCTCGACGACGGCAACCTGACCATTCGCTCCGGCAACTTGCTCGCTTTTCAGCCAAGTCTCGCGCTCAAGCAGTCGATCGTGCCGGGGTTTCTGACACTGATCGGAACCGGCAAGTTCGTGGCCGCCTCCAACGGTCCGGTGGTGTTCATGGAACCCCCGATCCGGGTGGACCCGCAGGCCCTCGTCGGATGGGCGGACTGCCCCTCCCCCTGCCATCACTACGACCATGCGTACATGACAGGCGTGATGGGCGGTCTACGTGCGATGACGGGCCTCGGAGGAGCCTCCGGCGAGGAGCACCAGTTCGAGTTCGTGGGGGCGGGCACGGTGCTGCTCCAGTCCACCGAGATCCTGATGGCCGAGCAGGCCACGGGGGCGGTCCCGCAGCAGGCCGGGGTGCCCGGAGCGGGAGGGGTGCCCGGTCAGCACGGAGGGCAAGCCGGCGCACCGCGCCTTCCCGGACAGCTGGGGGACCTCCAGCGTCGCTTCGGGCTGTGAGCGGTAGTCTGCGGAGTGTGACGTCGAACGCACGTCGAACACGTGCGCACGGTCACACAACCCCTCACTAGTTCGCATTTCAACATTTTAGGTAGACTTCATTTATGGAGACCGAGACGGCCACGCGCTGGCTGACCGATGCGGAGCAGTGCGCCTGGCGCACCCACCTGGAGGTCAACAGGCTGTTGACGTACCAGCTTGAGAGGGACCTTCAGCCGTTCGGGCTGACCATGAACGACTACGAGATCCTGGTGAACCTCTCCGAGTCGGAGGGCGTGCGCATGCGGATGAGCGATCTGGCGTCCGCCACCCTCCAGTCCAAGAGCCGGCTCTCGCATCAGATCACGCGCATGGAGAACGCGGATCTGGTGCGCCGGGAGAACTGCGAGTCCGACCGGCGAGGGCTGTACGCGGTCCTCACCCAGCATGGCATGGAGACGATGCAGAAGGTCTCGCCTCATCATGTGGCGTCCGTGCGGCGGCACTTCATCGACCTGCTGTCGCCCGAGGCGCTCGAGGACCTGCACAAGTCGCTGCGTCCGATCGCCGAACACCTGCTGGGACAGCGCGGCAAGCCGTAGCACCCCGGGGCGCCGCGTCCGCGGCGTGATCCCGGCGGCAGGCCTCAGCCGGGCAGTCGCGCACCGTCCGGCACCTCGGGCCGCGCGCCGCCGGCCGCACCGGTCCCCGCGTCCGCACCAGGGCGCGGGGACCGTGCGCTCCGCGCGCAGACCAGGGCCGCCGCCCCCGAGACCGCGAAGCACAGCCCCGGCGGGGCCGCCGCGTCGGCCATCAGATACGACGTCGTCAGGGCCCGGGCGACGAAGAAGCCGGCACAGGCGAACGCCATGACCAGGAAGTCGACCGCGCCGAGCGAGGGACCCACGTCCAGCGCCACGACGACGGGCACCGCCTGTGGCGCTCGTCCCGGCGGCACACCCGCGTATGCCGGCGCACCCGTGCGTGGCGCCGTACCCCGAAGCGCCCCACGGGGCACCGGCGCGAAGCCGGTGCCTGGCCGGCGCTCGCTCCGCGAGCGCACCCGCCCGTGTCATCGCACCCCGGGACGGATCACGAGTGCTCCACCCCGGTGGGCGGTGCGGCATGGCGTCGCCGCCGGGGCGGCTCCCGCAAGGATCCGGACACACCGTGCCGTGCCGCTCCCGCTCCCGCTCCCGCTCCCGCCAGGGTCCCGGCGCACTGTGTCGTGCCGCTCCCGCCAGGGGGGCCTGTCGTGCGGGTGCGCGCCGCATCGTGCCGGGGCACGTCGAGCCGACCCGGCACGGGAGGGTGCGGGTCGACTCGGAGCGTGTGTCCGGCCTCGCGCCGGGCCGGTTCAGCTCTCCGTCAGGCCCTGGATCAGGGTGTCGGCGGCTTCGTAGGGGTCCAGTTCGCCCGCGACGATGCGCTCGGCGAGGGCGCTGAGACGGCGGTCGCCGTGGAGGTCGCCGATGCGCCGGCGCAGCGCGGTGACGGCGATCGTCTCGACCTCCTGGGACGCCCGGGCGAGCCTGCGCTCGGCCAGGACGCCGCGCTCCTCCATCCACGCCCGGTGCTTCTCCAGGGCCTCGACGACCTCGTCGATGCCCTCCCCGCGCGCGGCCACGGTCTTGACGATCGGCGGGCGCCAGTCCCCCGGGCCCCGGGACTCGCCGAGGCTGAGCATGTGGTTGAGCTCGCGGGCGGTGGCATCGGCGCCGTCGCGGTCGGCCTTGTTGACGACGTACACGTCGCCGATCTCCAGGATTCCCGCCTTGGCGGCCTGGATGCCGTCGCCCATACCGGGGGCGAGGAGGACGACGGAGGTGTCGGCCTGGGAGGCGATCTCCACCTCCGACTGGCCGACGCCCACCGTCTCCACCAGGATCACGTCGCAGCCCGCCGCGTCCAGGACACGGATGGCCTGGGGGGCCGACCAGGCCAGTCCGCCCAGGTGGCCGCGCGTCGCCATCGAGCGGATGTAGACGCCCGGGTCCGAGGCGTGGTCGGACATCCGGACACGGTCGCCGAGCAGCGCGCCGCCGGAGAACGGCGAGGACGGGTCGACGGCCAGTACGCCGACCCGCTTGCCCTGCCGGCGGTAGGCCGTCACCAGCGCCGACGTCGACGTCGACTTGCCGACGCCGGGCGAGCCGGTGAGCCCCACCACGTACGCGTTGCCGGTGAGCGGGGCCAGCGCGGCCATGACCTCACGGAGCTGCGGTGCCGCTCCCTCCACGAGGGAGATCAGCCGGGCCACCGCCCGCGGCCGCCCTTCCCTGGCCTGGGTCACCAGCGAGGAGACGTCCTGCATCACAGCTCCGTTCACGAGGGGTCGGTCGTTCGAACGCGGGTCAGGCCTTGGCCACCCGCACGATCAGCGCGTCGCCCTGACCGCCGCCGCCGCACAGGGCGGCCGCGCCCACACCGCCGCCGCGCCGCTTGAGTTCGAGGGCCAGGTGCAGCACGAGACGGGCGCCGGACATGCCGATCGGGTGACCGAGGGCGATGGCGCCGCCGTTGACGTTCACCTTTTCCGTGGACACCCCGAGGTCCTTCATTGACTGGACCGCGACGGCCGCGAAGGCCTCGTTGATCTCGATCAGGTCGAGGTCCTCGACCTCCAGGCCCTCCTTCTTCAGGGCGTGCAGGATCGCGTTCGAAGGCTGCGACTGGAGAGAATTGTCCGGGCCCGCCACGTTGCCGTGGGCGCCGATCTCCGCGATCCAGTCCAGACCGAGCTCCAGCGCCTTGGCCTTGCTCATCACGACCACGGCGGCCGCGCCGTCCGAGATCTGGGAGGCGCTGCCGGCGGTGATGGTGCCGTCCTTGGCGAAGGCGGGGCGCAGCTTGCCGAGCGACTCGGCGGTCGTCTCGGCGCGGATGCCCTCGTCCTTGCTGAAGACGACGGGCTCGCCCTTGCGCTGCGGGATCTCGATCGGTGTGATCTCCGCCTCGAAGATACCGTTCTTCTGGGCGGTGGCCGCGCGCTGGTGCGAGAGGGCGGCGATCTCGTCCTGCGCCGGACGCTGGATCCCGAGACGGGTGTTGTGCTTCTCCGTCGACTCGCCCATGGCGATGTTCTCGAAGGCGTCCGTCAGACCGTCGTGGGCCATGGCGTCGAGCATCTCGATGGCGCCGTACTTGTAGCCCTCGCGGGACTTCGGGAGCAGGTGCGGGGCGTTCGTCATGGACTCCTGGCCGCCGGCGACCACGATGTCGAACTCGCCGGCGCGGATCAGCTGGTCCGCGAGGGCGATGGCGTCGAGGCCGGAGAGGCACACCTTGTTGATGGTGAGAGCCGGGACGCTCATGGGGATGCCCGCCTTGACGGCGGCCTGACGTGCCGGGATCTGCCCTGCCCCGGCCTGGAGCACCTGGCCCATGATCACGTACTGCACCTGGTCGCCGCCGATGCCCGCACGGTCGAGGGCGGCCTTGATCGCGAAGCCACCGAGGTCGGCCCCGGAGAAGGACTTCAGCGAGCCCAGCAACCGTCCCATGGGCGTACGGGCGCCCGCGACGATCACCGAGGTACTGCTGTTCGTTCCAGACATGAGGTGCGATCCCCTTACCGGCTGCACAGCCGAGGAGTGAACGAGGGTTTACTGAGAATGTACTGAGCGGTAGGCCACCCGTCATCCGGCCCGCGGTGTGATCGCGCGCACGTTGCGTAACCACGCCGGGAGCGCTGCACTGACTCCATGCTGACGCGAATCGACCACATCGGGATCGCCTGTTTCGACCTCGACGCCACTGTCGAGTTCTACCGTGCGACGTACGGCTTCGAAGTCTTCCACTCCGAGATCAATGAGGAGCAGGGCGTCCGCGAGGCCATGCTCAAGATCAACGAGACGTCCGACGGCGGCGCCTCCTACCTCCAGCTGCTGGAACCCACCCGCGAGGACTCCGCCGTGGGCAAGTGGCTGGCCAAGAACGGCGAGGGCGTGCACCACATCGCCTTCGGCACCGCGGACGTCGACGGTGACGCCGCCGGCATCCGCGGCAAGGGCGTGCGGGTGCTCTACGACGAGCCCCGGACCGGGTCCATGGGGTCCCGGATCACGTTCCTGCACCCCAAGGATTGCCACGGAGTACTGACAGAACTGGTCACTTCGGCGGCGGTTGAGTCACCTGAGCACTGACCTCCGTATATCTGGGCCGGTAGGGTTGGGGTCGGTCGTCGCCTTTCACGGGGGACGGCCGTGGTCCTGGCGCCTTCCGGCGAGCGGGACCAAGGGCCGGGGTCCAGGTTTCGGGGGGCGAGCGTCGGGGCAGCAGCCCGTGCTCAGCCGTTGATCTGACACCATTCCCCGGGGGCCCCGTTCGGCGGAAGAACGGTGCTCGTTCGGAATTACTTGCGACCAGGGGACGGATGGGACCGCGCAGTGCGGGGCTACGAACGCCAGGAGCGAGAGCCGGCGGCTGACGTCGACCACCTCTCTCGGTTCGAGGCCGAGATGGAACGGCTGAAGACCGAGCGGGAGAAGGCCGTCCAGCACGCCGAGGACCGCGGCTATCAGGTCGAGGTGCTGCGCGCCAAGCTGCATGAGGCGCGCCGCAGTCTGGCGACCCGTCCTGCCTACGACGGGGCCGACATCGGCTATCAGGCCGAGCAGATGCTCCGCAATGCCCAGATGCAGGCCGACCAGCTGCGCGTCGACGCCGAGCGGGAGATCAGCCAGGCACGGGCGCAGACCCAGCGTCTCCTTCAGGAGCACGCCGAGCATTCGGCCCGGCTCCAGGCGGAGCTGCACCAGGAGGCCGTCACCCGGCGTCAGCAGCTCGACCAGGAGCTGGCGGAACGCCGCCAGACCGTCGAGTCGCACGTCAACGAGAACGTGGCGTGGGCGGAGCAGCTCCGCGCCCGCTCCGAGTCCCAGGCCCGGCGGCTGCTGGACGAGTCGCGTGCCGAGGCCGAGCAGGCGCTCGCCGCGGCCCGCGCCGAGGCCGAGCGGGTCGCCGCCGAGGCGCGCCAGCGGCTCACCACCGACGCCGAGGCGGCCCGCGCGGAGGCCGAGGCGCTGCTGCGCCGTGCCCGCACGGACGCCGAGCGGCTGCTGAACGCCGCCTCGACGCAGGCCCAGGAGGCCACCGACCACGCCGAGCAGCTGCGCAGCTCCACGGCGAACGAGTCGGACAACGCCCGCCGCCAGGCCACCGAGCTGAGCCGGGCCGCCGAGCAGCGCATGAGCGCCGCCGAGACGGCGCTGCGCGAGGCGCAGGCCGAGGCGGACAAGGTCCTGAACGAGGCCAAGGAAGCCGCCTCGAAGACGATCGCGAGCGCCGAGTCGGTCAACGAACAGCGCACCAGGACGGCGAAGGAGCAGGTCGCCCGGCTGGTCAGCGAGGCCAGCCAGGAGGCCGAGACCACCAAGTCCGAGGCCGAGCAGATCGTCGCGGACGCCCGCAGCAAGGCCGAGACGATCGTCGCGGAGGCCGAGGAGAGCGCGCGCAGCCTCACCGCCGAGGAGACCGCCTCCCAGCTCGCCAAGGCGGCCCGGACCGCCGAGGACGTGCTGGACAAGGCGTCCGAGGAGGCCAAGCGGACCACTAAGGCGGCGTCCGAGGAGGCCGAGCGGATCCGCACCGAGGCGGAGACCGAGGCCGACCGGCTGCGCGCCGAGGCGCACGACATCGCCGAGCAGCTCAAGGGCACGGCGAAGGACGACACCAAGGAGTACCGCGCCAAGACGGTCGAGCTCCAGGAGGAGGCGCGGCGGCTGCGCGGGGACGCGGAGCAGCTGCGTTCGGACGCGGTCGCCGAGGGTGAGCGCATCCGCGCCGAGGCCCGGCGCGAGGCCGTCCAGCAGATCGAGGAGGGCGCGCGGACCGCCGAGGAAGTGCTCGCCAAGGCGAAGGCGGACGCGGACGAGCTGCGCCAGGCCGCCACGGCGGACAGCGAGAAGGTCCGCACCGAGGCCATCGAGCGCGCCACGACGCTGCGCCGGCAGGCCGAGGAGACGCTGGAGCGCACCCGCGCGGAGGCCGAGCGGAACCGCGCAGACGCCGTCGAGCAGGCCGAGACGATCGCGGCCGACGCGGAGCGGGCCGCCGAGCGGCAGCGCGAGGAGACCGAGCGGGCCATAGAGGCCCGCCAGGCCGAGGCCGCCGAGGGGCTGGCCCGGCTGCACACCGAGACCGAGGAGCGTCTGGCCGCCGCCGAGCAGGCGCTGACCGACGCCCGCGCGGAGGCCGAGCGGATCCGCCGCGAGGCCTCCGAGGAGATCGACCGGCTGCGTTCGGAGTCCGCCGAGCGGATCCGTACGCTCCAGGCTCAGGCCGAGACGGAGGCCGACCGGCTGCGCGACGAGGCCGCGGCGGACGCGGCGGCGTCCCGTGCCGAGGGCGAGGCCATCGCCGTACGGCTGCGTTCGGACGCCGTGGCGGAGGCCGAGCGGCTCAAGTCGGAGGCACAGGACAGCGCCGACCGGGTGCGGAGCGAGGCGCAGGCCGCGGCCGAGCGCCTGGCGACCGAGGGTGCCGAGACGCTGGCCGCCGCCCAGGAGGAGGCCGCCCGGCGCCGCCGCGAGGCCGAGGAGACCCTCGGTTCGGCGCGCCAGGAGGCCGACCAGGAGCGCGAGCGGGCCCGCGAGCAGAGCGAGGAACTGCTGGCTTCCGCGCGCAAGCGCGTCGAGGAGGCACAGGCCGAGGCCGTACGTCTCGTCGAGGAGGCCGACCGGCGCGCGACCGAGATGGTCTCCAACGCCGAGCAGACCGCGCAGCAGGTGCGCGACTCGGTGGCGGGGCTGCACGAGCAGGCCCAGGACGAGATCACCGGGCTGCGCTCGGCCGCCGAGCACGTGGCGGACCGTACGCGGACCGAGGCGCAGGAGGAGGCGGACCGGGTCCGCGCCGACGCGTACGCCGAGCGCGAGCGGGCGTCCGAGGACGCGGCGCGCCTGCGGCGCGAGGCGAACGAGGAGACGGAGGCCGCGCGCGCCCTCGCGGAGCGCACGGTCGCGGAGGCGATCGCCGAGGCGGAGCGGATGCGTTCGGACGCCTCCGACCACGCCCAGCGGGTGCGCACCGAGGTGTCGGACGCGATCGCGAACGCCGACCAGGACGCCGCGCGCACCCGTGCGGACGCCCGGGAGGACGCGAACCGGATCCGTTCGGACGCGGCCGCGCAGGTGGACACCCTCATCACGGAGGCGACGGCGGAGGCCGAGCGGCTCGGCACCGAGACCGCGGCCGAGGCCGAGCGGGTACGCGCCGAGGCCGTGGCCAAGGCCGAGAAGCTCATCTCGGACGCGACCGGTGACGCGGAGCGGCTGCGCGCCGAGGCCTCCGAGGCGGTCGGTTCCGCCCAGCAGCACTCCGAGCGGATCCGCACCGAGGCCGAGCGCTTCAAGGTACGGGCGACGGAGGAGGGCGAGCGGCGTACGGCGGCGGCGCGCGAGGAGTCCGAGCGCCTGCTGGACGAGGCACGCCGGGAGGCCAACAAGAAGCGCTCCGAGGCGGCCGAGCAGGTCGACACGCTCATCACCGAGACGGCGGCCGAGGCGGACAAGCTGCTCTCGGAGGCGCAGCAGAGCGCGCAGAAGACGACGGCGGACGCCGAGTCGCAGGCCGACACGATGGTCGGGGTGGCGCGTGGCGAGGCCGAGCGGCTCGTCTCGGAGGCGACCGTCGAGGGCAACACCCGCGTGGAGCGGGCCCGTGCGGACGCGGACGAGCTGCTGATCGGCGCTCGCCGGGACGCCACGGCGATCCGGGAGCGCGCCGAGGAACTGCGCGACCGTGTCACGTCCGAGATCGAGGATCTGCACGAGCGGGCGCGCCGTGAGTCGTCCGAGGCGATGAAGAACGCGGGCGACCGGTGCGACGCGCTCATCAAGGCCGCCGAGGACCAGCTCGCCGAGGCCGAGGCGAAGGCCAAGGACCTGGTGGCGGAGGCGAACTCCGAGGCGAGCAAGGTCCGGATCGCCGCCGTGCGCAAGGCCGAGGGGCTCCTCAAGGAGGCCGAGCAGAAGAAGTCCTCGCTCGTCACCGAGGCGGAGAAGATCAGGTCCGAGGCGATTCAGGAGGCGAAGGCGGCCGTCGAGGAGGGCAAGCGCGACCTGGAGGTCCTGGTCCGCCGGCGTGAGGACATCAACACGGAGATCTCCCGTGTCCAGGATGTCCTGGAAGCGTTGGAGTCCTTCGAGGCTCCTACGGCCGGCAAGGACGGCGCGGTGAAGGCGGGTGCGGCCGCGGGGGCGGCACGGTCGGGTGGGAAGGCGTCGGAGAGCTAGACGACGGCCGGTCGGGTGGCAGGGCGTCGGAGAGCTGGACGGAAGCGTGGATTACGTGCTTAGTAGGACGTTTGTCACAGGTTCTGGCAAGCCTTCCGGCGGCCGGCCACCCAAAAGGGGTGTCATTCTCCAGATCAAACACGTATCCGCTCGATGACACACCGCATTGCCCCCTAGGATTCCACCTATCACCTCACCGGTCTCATTCGACAGGAACCCCATGAGCGACACTTCCCCCTACGGCTTCGAGCTTGTGCGGCGTGGATACGACCGCGCTCAGGTGGACGAACGCATCTCGAAGCTCGTCTCCGACCGTGACAGCGCTCTGGCCCGTATCACCGCCCTTGAAAAGCGCATCGAGGAACTCCATCTCGAAACGCAGAACGCCCAGGCACAGGTGAGCGACGCCGAGCCGTCGTACGCCGGTCTCGGCGCACGCGTCGAGAAGATCCTCCGCCTCGCCGAGGAGGAGGCCAAGGACCTGCGCGAGGAGGCCCGTCGCGCGTCCGAGCAGCACCGCGAGCTCGCCGAGTCGGCGGCTCAGCAGGTGCGCAACGACGCCGAGTCGTTCGCCGCGGACCGCAAGTCCAAGGCGGAGGACGAGGGCGTCCGGATCGTCGAGAAGGCCAAGAGCGACGCCTCGCAGCTGCGCTCCGATGCGCAGAAGGACGCCGCGTCCAAGCGTGAGGAGGCGGACGCCCTCTTCGAGGAGACCCGCGCCAAGGCCGCCCAGGCCGCCGCCGATTTCGAGACGAACCTCGCCAAGCGCCGCGAGCAGTCCGAGCGCGACCTGGCCTCGCGTCAGGCCAAGGCCGAGAAGCGCCTCGCGGAGATCGAGCACCGCGCGGAGCAGCTCCGCCTGGAGGCCGAGAAGCTGCGCACGGACGCCGAGCGCCGCGCCCGCCAGACGGTGGAGACGGCTCAGCGCCAGGCCGAGGACATCGTGGCCGACGCCAACGCCAAGGCCGACCGGATCCGTTCGGAATCCGAGCGCGAGCTGGCCGCCCTCACCAACCGCCGCGACTCGATCAACGCGCAGCTCACGAACGTCCGCGAGATGCTCGCGACGCTCACGGGCGCCGCGGTGGCCGCCGCCACCGGCCCGGCGGAGGACGAGCCGATCTCCCGCGGGGTTCCGGCACAGCAGTCCCGGTAACCGCACAGCACGACACCAGGGCCCGCTCCCTCTGCCGAGGGCGCGGGCCTTGTCGTCGGGTGGCAGGCCCCTGGGGGCCGTCTTAGCGTGGCCGCATGATCGAGCTCGAGGGGCTGACGAAGCGGTACGGCGAGAAGGTGGCGGTCAACAACCTCACCTTCACCGTCAGACCGGGCATCGTGACCGGCTTCCTCGGTCCCAACGGCGCCGGGAAGTCCACGACGATGCGGATGATGCTCGGGCTCGACCGTCCCACGGCCGGCGACGTACGGATCGACGGGCAGCACTACGACCGGCTCAAGGACCCGCTGAAGTACATCGGCGCCCTGCTGGACGCCCAGGCCATGCACGGCGGCCGCAGCGCCTTCAACCATCTGCTGTGCCTCGCCCAGAGCAACGGCATCCCGAGGGCGCGGGTGCACGAGGTCCTCGACACCGTCGGCCTCACCGCGGTCGCGCGGAAGAAGGCGAAGGGGTTCTCGCTGGGCATGGGCCAGCGGCTCGGCATCGCGGGCGCGCTGCTGGGCGACCCGCGGATCCTGATGTTCGACGAGCCGGTCAACGGCCTCGACCCCGAGGGCATCCACTGGATCCGCAACCTGATGAAATCCCTCGCGTCCCAGGGCCGTACGGTCTTCGTCTCCTCCCACCTCATGAGCGAGATGGCGCTGACCGCCGACCATCTCGTCGTCATCGGCCAGGGCAGGCTGCTCGCCGACACCTCGATGGCGGACTTCATCCGGCAGAACTCGCGCAGTTACGTCCGTGTCCGCTCCCCGCAGCGCGAGCGGCTGCTGGACGTGCTGAGGAACGCGGGGATCACCGTCGTCCAGACGGGCAGCGGGGCGCTGGAGGTGGACGCCGGGAAACCGGAGCACATCGGGGAGCTGGCCGCGCAGCACCAGCTCGTGCTGCACGAGCTGAGCCCTCAGCAGGCTTCGCTGGAGGAGGCGTTCATGCAGCTGACCGCGGAGTCGGTCGAGTACCACGCGCACACGGACGCGCCGGGACAGGAGCTCGCGCCGAGCCCGCCGGACACGCCCCCCGCCCCTGGCCCGCAGTGGGGCAGCGGCTGGAAGAAGGGCTGAGCGGGATGGCGGCGACCCAGGTCCTCAGGTCCGAATGGACCAAGATCCGTTCCGTGTCGTCCACGGTGTGGACGCTGAGCCTCGCGGCGGTCGTCACGATCGCGCTGGGCCTGCTCATCTCGCTCCTCTCCAACAACGAGTTCGACAACATGAGCCGACAGGACCGGCTCACCTTCGACCCGACGTACATCAGTTTCGCGGGCATGACCCTCGGCCAGCTCGCGATGATCGTGTTCGGGGTGCTCGTCGTCGGCAACGAGTACAGCACCGGCATGATCCGCACCTCGCTCTCGGCGGTCCCCCAGCGCGGCACCTTCCTGTTCAGCAAGGTCGCGGTGGCGGCCGGCCTCGCCCTGGCCGTCGGGATGATCACCAGCTTCATCACGTTCTTCGTGGGCCAGGCGGCGCTCGGCACGCACAAGGCGTCGATCAGCGACACGGGGGTGCTGCGCGCGGTGATCGGCGGGGGGCTCTACATGACGCTCATCGCCGTCTTCTCGATGGGTGTCGCGGCGATGCTGCGCTCTCCGATGCTCTCGCTCGGCATCCTGATGCCGTTCTTCTTCCTGATCTCCAACATCCTGGGCGCGGTCTCCGCGACCAAGAGGGTCGCCCGCTACCTCCCCGACCAGGCCGGCAACAGGATCCTGCGGGTGGTGACACCCATCGACGACACCCCCTACGGTCCCTGGGGCGGCCTCGGCATCATGACGCTGTGGGTGGCCGTGGCCCTGGCCGGCGGCTACGCCCTGCTCAAGAAGCGGGACGCGTAGGACGTCCGGGCGGCTCGTCACCGTCCGGGCAGGGATGGGTCAGTCCGTCGAAGTCGGACCACCCCTCCCACTGCCACACGTCCTTGCCGAGGTCCGGCTGGAGCGGTACGAAACGGCCGAGTTCGAAGTCCCCGGCCTCCAGGTCGAACCAGCGCTCGTCGGCGACCTCGGTGCCGAGTCCGACGGTCCGTGCGGTCAGCCGGACGAGCAGTTTCACCCCGGACGAGCGGGACAGGTCCTTGCCCTGGATCCGGCGGAACGGGAGTTCGGCCACCGGCGCCTCGACCGGTATCCAGACCGTGAAGGGGGCCCCTCGTTCGACCGCGAGCCAGCTCCGCTCGTCGGCCGGCTCGCCCTGCGCGTCCAGGACCTTCAGCCACTGCTTGTAGATGACGAGACTGCCGTCGTGCGGGGAGTCCTCCAGGTAGCGCAGATGGGCGCGGGCCCGCAGGTCCACGACCGACAGGTTGTCGAAACGGTTGTAGAAGCGGACGGCGATGATGGCGTCGTCGCTGTCCGCGTGGCGCCGCGAGTAGCCCGGGAAGTCGGCGGTCCAGGCGTGCGAGACGCTGGCCCGCCGCCGCCAGACGAAGGGCCGCAGCGCGAACAGCTTGATCAGGACGATGCCGAGCAGCACCGCCGGCACCAGCGCTCCGGTCACGGAGGCGAGCGTGGCGAGCAGCTGGTGGGCGGTGCTGTCCGGTTCGGGGTCGAGGCTGTCGGTGCCGACGCAGGCCCGCAGCACCCCCAGGCTGAGGTCGAGCAGCCGCTCCCCGTCCGAGAAACGTTCCGTCATCGAGCGCGGCGAGTCCTCGGTCAGCGTCCACGCCGCCGCCACGACGACCGAGAGTCCGGCCAGCGCGCCCAGAGTCATCAGCAGCAGGGCGTGGACGGTGCGTCCCGCGATCCACCAGCGAACGGACATGCGATAGCGCGGATGCGCCGGTCCCCGCCCCGATCGTCCCACTCTCCCCAACCCCTGCCTCATGAGCCTCAACTCGCTTCCCCCGCAACCGATTTCACCCCGACCCATACAATAGGGGCGACATGATTCCCGGTGCCGGTTCAGGCCAACCGCGCTCAGCCGGGGAGACCGGGTCCCACGACGGGTACACCTCGGATGAAGGCCCAGGTCCATCTCGCGTGAAAGGCTGTGGCCGCACGCGCGCGACACCACCCCCGGAGGGCGTCACCGTGACGACGAAGGACCGAAGCCTCGAGGCGCTGGGCCTGAGCGACGTGCCCGCGCAGAAGCCCCTGACGTATCCCGGCCGGCCCACCACCGAGCCGTCCCTGTTGACCGGCGGCGAGCTGCTCCAGCTCGACGTAAGGCCGCTGCGGCTCGGCGAGTGGTACGTGGAGGAGCGCCAGGCGCAGCAACGGCTGGACGAGGCCCTCGCCGACCTGGGGCAGGTGGGCACCGGGCTGCGCCACCCGGTCATCGCCGTCGGTTCGAACGCCTCCCCCGGGCAGGTCTCCCACAAGCTGACCCGGCTGGGCATCCCGGCGGCGGTGCCGATGGTTCCGGTGCGGGTGCGCGGAATCGGCGTGGGCTGCTCCGGACACATCAGTCCGGCGGGCTACGTGGCCGGGACGCCGTACGTGGACCGGGGGGCCGAGACGACGCTCGTGGTGACCTGGCTGGACTCGACGCAGCTCAAGGCCGTCGACGACACCGAGTTCCCCGACTACCGGCGGGCGATACTCCCCGGCGACGCGTTCACGATGACGATGCCCTCCGGGGAACGGCTCGGCGGCGCGTACATCTACTTCAGCGCGCACGGTGTGCTCGCCGAGCCGGAGACCGGGCGGCCTCGCGCGGGCGGGGGTGACCAGTCCGAGCTGCTCGCGGCCCTGCTGGCCGGCTCCGAGCGCCTGCGCGACCTGCTCGGGCCCGACCCCGCGGCCTGGGTGCGCCGTGCGGGTGCCGACCCGTCGCTGCGCGAGGCGGGCACGCTGATCTTCGGCGAGGAGGGCTGGGTACTGCCGCAGACCGACTTCCTGCCCTACCTCGACGAATCGGCCGAGCTGCGGCTGTACGACGATCTTCCGCCGCTGGACGATTCCCTGCCGGGGCGCGTCTGAGAATTTCCCGCCGCCGGGCCGGCGCGCATTCTCTTTTCCCGTCCCACCAGGAAAGACGAGTACCTGACAGAACGGCCGTACGAAATCTCGCCCTCTCCTGGATCTTTCACCAGGCGATGGGCGGGACTTTACCTGCCCTTGAGTGGAACCGCCGGCGCCCGGATATCCTCCTAACCCTTACGGGGGCGTGCGCCCCGACGTCCTGAACCTTTCGATGGGTGCGGAGAATGATCGAGGCAGTCGGCCTGACGAAGCGCTACGGCGCCAAGACAGCCGTGTACAACCTTTCCTTCCAGGTCCGGCCGGGTGCCGTCACCGGGTTCCTCGGGCCCAACGGCTCGGGCAAGTCGACGACGATGCGCATGATCCTCGGCCTCGACAACCCGACCTCCGGGCGGGTGACGATCGGCGGCTTCCCCTACCGCAAGCTGCCGAACGCGCCCCGCCAGGTCGGGGCGCTCCTCGACGCCAAGGCCGTCCACGGCGGCCGGAGCGCCCGCAGCCACCTGCTGAGCCTGGCCCAGCTCTCGGGCATCCCGGCCCGCCGCGTGGACGAGGTGCTCGGCGTCGTCGGTCTCCAGGACGTGGCCCGAAAGCGCTCCAAGGGCTTCTCGCTCGGTATGGGCCAGCGCCTCGGCATCGCCGCCGCGCTCCTCGGCGACCCCCAGGTGCTGCTCTTCGACGAGCCGGTCAACGGCCTCGACCCCGAGGGCATCCTCTGGGTGCGCAACCTGATGAAGTCCCTCGCCGCGGAGGGCCGTACGGTCTTCGTCTCCTCGCACCTCATGAGCGAGATGGCGCTGACCGCCGACCACCTCATCGTGATCGGCCGCGGCCAGCTCCTCGCCGACCAGAGCATCAAGGAGTTCATCTCCCACAACTCGGCCGACTTCGCCCGGGTGCGCACCCCCGACACCGAGCCGCAGCAGCGCGAGAAGCTGACCGCCGCGCTGACCGAGGCCGGCGGCCAGGTGCTGCCCGAGCAGGACGGCGCGCTGCGCGTCACCGGACTGCCGCTCCCCCGCATCAGCGACCTCGCGCACTCCGCCGATGTGCGCCTGTGGGAGCTGTCGCCGCACCAGGCCTCGCTGGAGGAGGCGTACATGCGGATGACGCAGGGCGCCGTCGACTACCGCTCGACCGTCGACCAGAAGGCCGGGCTCCAGCAGCAGCTGCCGCCGGGCGCCATGCCGCCGCCGCAGATGCCGGTGGCGGGCCAGGGCCAGCCCGGCTGGTACGCGCCGCTGCCGCCCCAGCAGGGCGGGCAGCCCTTCGCCATGCCGCAGACCGGGCCCTACGGCGCCCCCGCGGCCCCCGGCACGGGCGCTCCGGGCCCGTACGGCGCTCCGGCGGCCCCCGGCGCCACGGACGTCAACCCGTATGCCCAGGGCCCCGCGAGCCCGCCCGCCGCCGCGCCCGCTCCGGCGCCCGCGCCCGAGTCCGCACCCACGACCGCGCCCGCCGCCGACCTGACCAAGCCCGAGGACGCCCGATGAGCACGCCCCAGCCCCCGATGCCGCAGCAGGCCGCCGCTGCCCCCGACTGGCAGGCGGCGCCCGGCAATTCGTACACCTCGCCGATCCCCGTCACCCGCACCCACCTCGGGCACGCGCTCAACTCCGAGTGGACGAAGATCAAGTCGGTGCGCTCCACGATGTGGACGCTCGGGATCTTCCTGCTCCTGGTGGTCGGCATCGGCTTCCTGGTCGCCGCACAGACCACGAACGAGGACTTCGGCGACGTGCCGTACACGATCCCGGCGTTCTTCGGCCTGATGCTCGGACAGATCTGCCTGATCACGCTGGGCGTGCTGGTGGTCTCCTCCGAGTACGGCACCGGCATGATCCGTACGACGTTCACGGCCTCGCCGCAGCGTCACCGGGTGCTCGCCGCCAAGCTGGTCATCTTCTTCGCGGTGGCGTTCGCCGTCTCGGCGTTCTCGATCGGTCTCGTCGGCCTGTTCACCGAGGGGATGCACGGCGACGCCTCCGGCGAAGCCTCCGAGGTCGCCTGGGGCGGCACCGTCGTGATGGGCGCGCTGTACGTCTCCCTGCTCGGCGTGCTCGCGCTCGCGGTGGGCTCGATGCTGCGTCACTCGGCGGGCGCGATCACCACGATGCTCGGTGTCGTGCTCCTGCCCGCGATCATGCCCGCGTTCCTGATGATGTCCGAGAGCTTGCGCACGATCGGCGAGAAGATGCAGGAGTACAACGCTCCGAACGCCCTCGCCCATGTCTTCCGGCTCGACTCTGAGAGCGGCAACGGCGGTGCGCAGCTCGGTCTGCTCGCCGGGGTGACGGCGGCGGCGGTCGTCGGCGCCTTCGTCCTCCTGGAGCGCCGGGAC
This sequence comes from Streptomyces sp. NBC_00328, assembly GCF_036139655.1. Taxonomy (NCBI): domain Bacteria; kingdom Bacillati; phylum Actinomycetota; class Actinomycetes; order Kitasatosporales; family Streptomycetaceae; genus Streptomyces; species Streptomyces sp. NBC_00328. The sequence goes on along the minus strand of NZ_CP108013.1, from coordinate 6,590,497 downwards.
GTGTGACGGCCCGGCCGACGGCACACCGCGCCTCGGCGCCACCTGAACCGGACAACAGCCCCTAGAACCTGGGCGCGTTACGGGACCGCTGCACCCGCGAGGTGCGGCGGTCCTTCGCGTTCCAGCAGGCCTTGTGCCAGTGCCGTCGCTCGTCGACGCCCGAGTGCTCCGGCCAGGCCACCACGTGCGGCACCCCGGAGGGGATCAACTGGTCGCAGCCGGGGCAGCGGTAGGTCTTGCCCTGCGCGCTCGCGCCCGCCACATGGCGCACGCTCCACTCCTCGCCCTGCCAGCTCTCCGTGGACTGCCAGCCGCCGTAACGGTCCGACGAGTCCTCCTCCGGGCTCCTGCCGGACGAGCCGGTGTCCTTCGGACGGTTGCGACGCGGGGACAAGGGACACCTCACGGAGCTATACAGGGAGCAGGGGCCGACACCAGCCTACGCGGGACGCACACGGGTACGCGTACTCCGCCGACCCGCTCAGATCCCCCCTCGGACAGTCCTCGGACAGTCCTCGGACAGTCCCCCGGACGGTCTTCGGACAGCCCAATTCCCAGACAATCCGCAAATCTCCCCGCAAGGCCGTGTCTTCGGCACGTGTCAGGCGGTTATGCCGGGTGGGGGAGCTCCGTGTCGGAGCCGAGGAAGCAGGAAGTTCGATGCACGTTGGAAGTTTTGTACTGGCCGCCCAGTTCCCTGGGCAGGGCCAGGGAGAAGCCCTGCACCGCGCGGTGCGGTCGGCCGAGGTCGCCGAGGAGGCCGGGCTCGACGCGGTCTGGCTGGCAGAACACCACTTCGTGCCGTACGGGACATGCCCGTCGGCCATCACACTCGCCGCGTATCTGCTCGGCCGCACCGACCGGATCCGGATCGGCACGGCGGTCAGCGTGCTGCCCACCGTCCATCCCGTGGCGCTCGGCGAGCAGGCCGCCCTGCTGCACCTGACGTCCGGGGGGCGGTTCTCACTGGGAGTCGGCCGGGGCGGCCCCTGGGTCGATCTGGAGGTCTTCGGCGCGGGCCTCGCGGCGTACGAACACGGGTTCCCGGAGTCACTCGATCTGCTGCTCCGCTGGCTGCGCGAGCCGTCGGTCGCCGGCACCTCCGAACGGTTCCCGTTCCGTGAAGTCCCCGTCGTGCCGCGCCCGTCGGAGGCGCTGAGCGGCGCTCCGGGTACCGAGGTCGTCGTGGCGTGCACCTCGCCCGCGAGCATTCGGCTCGCCGCCGAACGCGGGCTGCCGATGCTTCTCGGCATGCACGTCGGGGACGAGGAGAAGGCCGAAATGGTCGCGCTGTGGAGGCGGCACGCGCGCGCGGCGGGCCGCCCCTCGGACGAGATCCTCACGGCCGCCCACGTCTCCGCCGGTGTCTGCCAGATCGCGGACCGCCGGACCGACGCCGTCGAGACACTCGTCAAGGCGATGCCGGGCTGGCTGAGGCAGGGACTGGACGCCCATGTGACGGTCGACGGCCGTGCCCGCTCGATGCGGGACCCGGTGGCGTACACCGAACTGCTCTGCGGACTGCACCCGGTGGGCACGCCGCGGCTGTGCGCCGACCGGCTCGCGGCGACCTCGGAGCGGACCGGCATCGCGCGGTTCGCCCTGCTCGTCGAGGGTTCGGGCGACCTCGCGGCGACCGAGGAGAACGTACGGCGGCTGGGGGCCGAGGTACTGCCCCAGCTCAGGTGACCGCACGGGGTCCGGCCCGACGGGCCGGACACGCGGGGAGCTTGCCGCCCCAGTACCAATGCACCTCCCGCGTACGGAGCGGCAAGCAATGCGGCATCAGTGCGTCAGCAGTCCCTGAACTCCGGGGACTGGTTGAGCAGCTGACTGCGGACCGAGGTGAAGCGTGCCAGTGTGTCGTCCACCGAGTCGTCCAGTGGGAACACCGCCACCCGGTGGCAGTTCTGGAAGGCCAGCCGCACTCCGAAGTGCCGCTGCAGCGCGCCGCGTATCGCGTCACTCGCGAGCGCACGCAGCAGCTGGCCACGTGCCTGCTCGTCCGGCGGGGGCGTCTGGTTGTCGGCGAAATTGCCGCCGTCCACCTTCAGCTGGGCCACCAGGGAGCTGATCATCTCCCACGCGTAGGGCAGGGAGGTCCGGACGCAGTCGACGAATTCAGCTTCATCGACCTCGCCTCGCTCGGCCTGTTGGAGTAGGGCCGGTGAGACGTCGAGCGACATGGGTACTCCTCTCGCACCCCCACACATCGGGGGTTGCCGGACAGGGACGGGGATCGCGATACCGAACACGCTGAGTACATGCATCGCGACCTCCCGTTCATACGGTAAGCATCGGCAGGTAACGGCACCAGGAGAATGGGCACATAGCGAACCGCGGGTAGGCCGACAATCGGCCACGGAGGAACAGGGAATCTTCAGGATCAATGGGGTGACCCGCGAGAACGCCGGCCGGGCCGGGCGACGGAAGCCGAAGGAACAAATGAGGCGAACCATGAGTTCCTCCTCGGCGCAGGTCACGGGAGGCGGGTGCGGGACGGGCACGAGAATCGCGTACACCGCCACCGGTCGAGTAGCGTTGCCGACCATGCGTCTCGTCATTGCCCGCTGTTCCGTGGACTACGCGGGCCGGCTCACCGCCCATCTCCCGTCGGCTCCCCGCCTGATCCTCGTGAAGGCGGACGGCAGCGTCTCGATCCACGCGGACGACCGGGCCTACAAGCCCCTCAACTGGATGTCGCCGCCCTGCACACTGAAGGAGGGGTCCGGCGACGACGAAGGCACCTGGACCGTCATCAACAAGGCGGGCGAGAAGCTCATCATCACGATGGAGGAGATCCTCCACGACTCCTCGCACGAACTCGGCGTGGACCCCGGCCTGATCAAGGACGGCGTGGAAGCGCACCTCCAGGAGCTGCTCGCCGACCGCATCGAGACCCTCGGCGAGGGCTACTCGCTCATCCGCCGCGAGTACATGACGGCCATCGGCCCGGTCGACATCCTGTGCCGGGACGCCGAGGGGCAGACCGTCGCCGTGGAGATCAAGCGCCGCGGCGAGATCGACGGCGTGGAGCAACTCACGCGCTATCTGGAGCTGTTGAACCGCGACCCGCACCTCACGCCGGTCCGCGGCATCTTCGCCGCCCAGGAGATCAAGCCGCAGGCCCGCGTCCTCGCCACCGACCGCGGCATCGGGTGCGCGGTCCTGGACTACGACGCCCTGCGCGGCATCGAGGACGACAAGCTGCGGCTGTTCTGAGCCCCCCTGGTTCGTATACGGCAGAGGGCCGGGTCCGCCATCGGACCCGGCCCTCTCCTTTGTCCAGACGGTCCGGTACGTCCGGACCCCACGGTCAGATCAGCGTGCCGCTCGGCGACGTCGTGGCGAAGCCGGTTCCCGTCGACCCGCTGCCCGCCGACGTCTGCACCGGCGCGCTGCTCGGCACGGGGCCGCTTGCGGAGTCGGTGGTGGCCGGGGTCGTCGACGTACTGGCCGACGGCGACGTGGACGGCGAAGGGCTCGACGACTTCGTGGAGGACGCCGACGGCGAGGCGCTCGACGACTTCGAGGGGGACGAGGAGGGCCTGTGCGTGGGCGACTTCGACGGCGACGCGGACGACGACTTCGAGGGCTTGCTCGTGCCGGTGTGCGTCCCGCTCGGTTCGCCGGACGGCTGCCGGCTCGCCGTGGCGGTGGGGGTCGGATCGTCCGAGGTGCCGTACGTGCCGTCGGGGCCCGGGTCGGTGGGGGTGGCCACCGCGCCGGGAGAGGAGTCGTCGCCCTTCTTCGGCGTGTCCGCGCCCAGGCTGTCCTCCTGGCTGTCCTGCGTGGCCGACGGGTTGACGCCGATCTTCTCGGACGGCGTGTCGTTGTTGTGCTCCGAGGTCGCTCCGAGGGTCACCACGGTCCCGAGGACGGCGACGAGGAGCGCGCCCGCGCCCGCGGCCACCAGATTGCGCCGGGTTCCGGCGACCAGCCGCCCCGCGACGCTCCGCGGCCCGGCCGGTGGAATGCCGGGGCTGCCCGGGTGGGCGAGCACCGTGAGGGTGTCGCCCGACGGGTCGCTGCGGGGGAAGGCGGCCGGTACACCGCCGGGAGGCGACACCGACTCCTCGTGACGCGCGTCGGGCACCTCTTCACCCGCCGCGGTGCGCCCGCCGGTCAGCTGAAGGGTTCCCGAGCGGTCGGTGACCAGCGCGAGGGCGCGGCGGCCGGCGGTGGTGCCGCGCTTGTCGGCGAGTTCGCCGCGCATGGCGACGGAGGCCTCCAGCTCGGCGCGGGACCGGTCGAGCTGGTGGCCGCAGAGCGCGAGTACACCCAACTCGTGGTGGAAGTAGGCCTGTTCACCGAGGTCGTCGGCCAGCTCGGAGGCCTCGACGCCGAAGCGCAGGACGCGCTCCCAGGCGCTCCAGTGCAGCCCCGCCGCGAAGGCGGGCGCGGCCGTGCGGGCGAGCTGGACGGAGACGCTCTCCTCGTCCTCGTCCTGCGGGACGGTGGTGACCGGGACGAGCACGTCCAGGGCGGCGAGCAGCGCGTCGGCCTCGGCGCAGACCCGCTCCGGGGTGACCGAGGGGTGCCCGGCCCACCAGGTGTAGTGCCGCGCGGCGGCCAGCGCGCTCTCCTGGACGGTGTCCGCGTATCCGGAGGCCTCCAGCTGGGCCTGCACCCCGGCGGCGAGCCGGTAGCGGGAGCCGACCGGGGAGACCAGCGCGGAGGACGCGAGTTCGGCGAGCGCGGCGTCGGCGTGGGTGTCGCCCACGAGTGCGGGCAGATGGGCCTGGTGGGGCACCTCGCCGCCGAGCGCGACGGCGAAGCGCAGAGTGGCGCGCGCCGACTCGCTGAGCCGGGAGGCGAGCAGCGCGGCGGGCGCGGCGCCCTCGGCGAGCGAGGGCAGCGGTACGTCGGTGCCGTCGCCGGTCTCGAAGGTCGCGTCGGCCGGGGCTTCCTGGAAGACGCCGTAGTCGTCGAAGGCCTCTTCGCTGGCCTGCATCCGGTCGCGCTGCCGCAGCAGCGCTCCGGCCTGTATGAAGCGCAGCGGCAGTCCCTCGGACTCGAACCAGAGGTCGCCCGCCCAGTTCGACTCGTCCTCGCTCAGGACGCGGCCGACGGCGCGCTCCAGCAGTTCGAGGCCGCCGCTGCGGTCGAGACCGCCGAGGAGGACCTCGTCGAGCTCGGCCTGGGCGGACGGGGCCGGGATGTCGGGAGTGGCGGCGATCACGAAGGCGCACTCGGGGGTGGCGTCGAGCAGCACGTCGAGGGCGCTGCCGCCGATCTCCGCGTCGTCGAGGATGACGACCGCCCCGATCTCGCGGACGAGCCGGTGCAGTTCCTCGTGGTCCGGGCGGTACAGGGGGGCTTCGTAGACGGCGGCGAAGAGGTCGTACAGCACGTCGCTCGCGGTGCGCCCGAGGCCGGACAGGCGGACGACACCGTCCGGGGCGAGGTCCGCGCAGTCCTCGGCGACGGCGTCCAGCAGGACGGTGCGGCCCGATCCCGAGGGGCCGGTGAGCCGTACCGAGCGGCCGCGCGCGAGGAGGCGTACGACCTGCTCGCGCTCCTCGTGGCGTTCGAGGAGCGGCAGCCGGGGCTGTGCCGGGCCGGGCGGAACGGGCGGCTGGGCCGCGCGGGCCAGTTCGGCGCGTTTCGCGGCGCCGTGTCTGGCCGGCGTCGCCGGCCGCTCGTGCGGCGGGCAGTTCTCTATCTCGCTGCCGTCGACGGGGTTGACCGTGAGCGCGAATTCGCCCGTGACGAGTCTGACCGTGCGGACGGGCACGGGTTTGTGCTGGCCGAGGTCGGCTGCGAGCGGGTCGCGCGGCGGGCGCGGGCGAGTCACCTGACCGTCGTCGTCATGGCCGTGCTCTTCGGCTCCCCGGTTGATCGGGTCCATGTTCCAAGCCCCCCAAAAGCGTCGTGTGCCGATGCCCTCCCGGCCTGGCTGCACACCGCTTCGTCGCTTCTGGTCCGGTGCCCGCTCGTAGGGTTTCGGTCGGCGGGCAGCCGAACCCTAAACCTTCGCACAGTATCTATGAACAGGCGGGGTACCGCGCCGCCCGAAGCATCACAGCTTCGTGAGGATTGTGCACGCGGTGCGCGCAGTGCGACGGCCGGGGCGCGTACGCGGTCGCGCACGTGGAGGAGTGACCGGGGCGTGCGCTCAGGTCACACCCGGGGCAGGGACTCGACCCCGATGCCGCCCTCGATCGCCAGGATCCGGTGCAGTCGGGTGGCCACCAGCAGGCGCTGCATCTGCGGCGGTACGCCGCGCAGCACGAGCCGTCGGCCGCACCGCCCGGCGCGTCGGTGGGCCCCCATGATGACACCGAGCCCGGTGGCGTCCCAGGAATCCAGCTCGGACAGATCCAGCACCAGGTCGCCCGCTCCGTCGTCGACGGCCGAGTGCAGGACCGTACGGGCGTCCGCCGCGCTGCGTACGTCGAGGCGGCCCCCGACGACCAGCTCGGCGTGGTCGCCCCTGATGTACATATGCGCTCCCCGAGAATGTGTCTCGTAACTCCGCGTGTGTCTGTTTCCGCGTCTTCGCGTCTGCATGTTGTGCATGGTCTGACTGCCTGAGGGCCGCGGAGGTTGCCGTCTGTAAGCGAACCGATACCGAATTCACCTCATGGAGTGACATCCGAGAGGCGTGCACGGCTTCCGTGGCACATGCGGCGACCGGATCCCGGTCGCCGCATGATCGTTCAGTGCTTGTAGAAGCCCTGCCCGCTCTTGCGCCCGATGTCACCGGCGTCAACCATCCGGCGCATCAGCTCCGGCGGGGCGAACTTCTCGTCCTGGGTCTCGGTGTAGATGTTGCCGGTGGCGTGCAGCAGGATGTCGACGCCCGTGAGGTCGGCGGTGGCCAGGGGGCCCATGGCGTGGCCGAAGCCCAGCCGGCAGGCGAGGTCGATGTCCTCGGCGGTGGCCACGCCCGACTCGTACAGCTTCGTCGCCTCGACGACGAGGGCCGAGATGAGGCGGGTGGTCACGAAGCCGGCGACGTCGCGGTTGACGACGATGCAGGTCTTGCCGACGGACTCGCTGAACTCCCGCGCGGCGGCGAGCGTTTCGTCGCTGGTCTTGTAGCCGCGGACCAGCTCGACGAGCTGCATCATCGGCACCGGCGAGAAGAAGTGCACGCCCACGACCCGCTCCGGGCGCTCCGTGGCCGCCGCGATCTTGGTGATCGGGATCGCGGAGGTGTTGGAGGCGAGCACGGCGTCGGGGCGGACGATCTTGTCCAGGGCCTGGAAGATCTCGTGCTTGACCTCGAGCTTCTCGAAGACCGCCTCGACGACGATGTCCGCGTCGGCGGCCGCGTCCAGATCGGTGGTCGCCGTGATCCGCGCGAGCGCGGCGTCCGCGTCGGCGGCTTCCAGCTTGCCCTTGCTCACGAACCTGTCGTACGAGGCCCTGATGCCGTCGAGGCCGCGGTTCAGCGCCTCGTCGGTGACATCGCGCAGAACGACGTCCCAGCCCGCCTGCGCGGAGACCTGGGCGATACCGGACCCCATGAGTCCGGCTCCGATGACGGCGAGCTTCCCAGCCACTCGTACTCCCTTAACACGCTGCTTGTGTATGCCTCTTCGGCGGAGAGTAGCGTTCGGAAGGGGGCGGGAAACCCGTAAGTAACGCGTGTCACGGTCTCAGGGCGTGAGACACCCGTCACGTCCGGTCCGGAGTGTCACCGGGCCTCGGATCATCCGTCAGCCCGTACGGCGTAGCCGAGAACCTTCGGGCTCAGGAGCTCCTCCAGGTCGTCGAGGAGCACGAGGATCTCGCGCGACACCTCGTCCGGGGCGCGGCCCGCCCTCATCTCGCGGCTGATGACCGTCGTGACGGTCTGGTGCACCCAGTTGATCTGGCCGGCGACGAGACCCGGCAGGGGGTCCCCGGGCGGCGCGCCGGTCTCCTCGCGCAGGGCTTCCTCCAGGTTCTCCAGGGCCTCCTGGCCGATCGCCCAGAGCCGCGAGCGGAGCGCGGGGGCGTCGTCGACGACCTGCATGAAGCGGGCGACACCCGCCGCCAGGCCGAGCCGGGGCGAGACCGCCTCGACCTCCTCGCGCAGTTCGCGCAGGACGGCGACGGCGGCGGACTCGCCCTTCGAACGGCCGCGCACCCAACGGGCGAGCCGGTCGACCACGCCCGCGGACCGGTCGAGGAAGAGGTCCTCCTTGGCCGGGAAGTAGTTGTAGACGGTGTTCACGGAGACGTTCGCGGCGTCCGCGACCTCCGCGACCTTCACCGCGTCGAAGCCCCGCTCCAGGAACAGCCCCGTGGCGACATCGGAGATGTACTGCCGGGTCTGCCGCTTCTTGCGCTCCCTGAGCCCCTCGGTCATGCACGCATCGTAGCTTTCGCTGGAGCTCCTGAATTTTTGGAGTCATTGCAAATTTTCAGTGACTCTGTTTTTCTTGGCGGCATGGCAATCATCAGTACGGCCGGCCTGGCCCGTACCTTCGCGACGAAGCGCGGCCCGGTCGAGGCGGTGCGCGGCATCGACCTCACGGTGCGGCCCGGCGAGATCCTCGGCCTCCTCGGCCCGAACGGCGCGGGCAAGACCACCACTCTCAAGATGCTCACCACCCTGCTCGCGCCCACCGGCGGCGCGGCGACGGTCGCGGGCCGCGACCTGGCCGGCGATCCGGCCGGTGTGCGCCGAGCCTGCGGCTATGTGGCCCAGTCGGGCGGCGTCGACCCGCAGGTGACGGTGCGGGAGGAACTCGTCACCCAGGGACGGCTGTACCGGCTGACGAAGCCGCGGGCGACCGAGCGGGCCGGGGAACTGGCCCACGAGCTCGGCCTCACCGACGTGCTGGACCGCAGGACGGCAGCGCTCTCCGGGGGACAGCGACGGCGCCTGGACATCGCACTCGGCCTCACCCACCGCCCCGAGGTGCTGTTCCTCGACGAGCCGACGACCGGTCTCGACCCCGGCAGCCGGGCCGGCCTCTGGGACCTCGTCCGCGAGCTGCGCGACACCTACGGCACCACGGTCCTCCTGACTACCCACCACCTCGACGAGGCGGACGCGCTCGCGGACCGGATCGTGATCGTCGACCGGGGCGTCGTGGTCGCCGACGGCACGCCCGCCGCGCTGAAACTCGCCCACACCGGCTCTCTCGACGCGAGCCTCCAGGACACGTTCCTCGCCATCACCGGCCGCGGCCCGGAGCCCGCCGGTGCCGCCCCCGTAGCCGTATAGGACGTACCGGCCGATGCTTCTCCACGACACCGCGCTGATCTTCGGGCGCTATGCCCGCCAGACCCTGCGTTCCCGCTTCGCGATGCTCTTCGGCGTCCTCATGCCCCTGCTCTACCTGCTCCTCTTCGGCCCGCTCCTGACCGGTCTGCCGCTCGGCGCCCGGGGCACGTCCTGGCAGATCCTCGTCCCCGGACTGCTCCTCCAACTGAGCCTGTTCGGAGCCGCGTTCGCCGGGTTCTCCGTCATCGTCGAGAAGAACCTGGGCATCGTGGAGCGTATGCGGGTCACTCCGGTGAGCCGCCTCGCGCTCCTGCTGGGCCGCATCCTGCGCGACGCCGCCGTCCTCGTGCTCCAGTCGGTGCTGCTCGTCCTGGCGGCACTGGTGACGGGTCTGCGCGCGCCGCTCGCCGGCGTCCTGATCGGCTTCGCCTTCGTCGCCCTGCTGGCCCTCTCGCTCGCCTCGCTGTCCTACGCGCTCGCCATGAAGGTCCGTACGCCCCAGGAGTTCGGCCCGGCCGTCAACGCGCTCACCGTGCCGTCCATGCTGCTGTCCGGCCTGATACTGCCGATGGCGCTCGCCCCCGGCTGGCTGGACGTCCTCTCGCACCTCATGCCGCTGCGCTACCTCGCGGACGCGATGCGGGACGCCTACGTCGGCTCGTACGCCTCCGCCCACATGCTGTACGGGGTGCTGGTGGCCCTCGCCCTCGGCGCGCTCGCCGTGACGGTGGGCACACGGGCGTTCCGCACGGCCGGGGCGTAACTAGGCTGACCTCATGGTCAATCTGACGCGCATCTACACCAGGACCGGCGACCAGGGCACCACCGCCCTCGGCGACATGAGCAGGGTCGCCAAAACCGATCTGCGGATCTCGGCGTACGCCGACGCCAACGAGGCGAACGCGGTGATCGGAACGGCGATCGCCCTGGGCGGCCTGGAGGACGAGGTCGTCCAGGTCCTCACCCGCGTGCAGAACGACCTGTTCGACGTGGGCGCGGATCTGTCGACTCCGGTGGTCGAGGACCCGAAGTTCCCGCCGCTGCGGGTCGAGCAGTTCTACATCGACAGGCTGGAGGCCGACTGCGACCTGTTCAACGAGCGCCTGGAGAAGCTCCGCTCCTTCATCCTGCCCGGCGGCACCGCCGGCGCGGCGCTCCTGCACCAGGCGTGCACGGTCGTGCGCCGGGCCGAGCGCTCGACCTGGGCGGCGCTGGAGGTCCACGGCGAGGTGATGAACCCGCTGGCCGCCACCTACCTCAACCGGCTCTCGGACCTCCTGTTCATCCTGGCCCGCACGGCGAACAAGGACACCGGCGACGTGCTGTGGGTCCCGGGCGGGGAGCGCTGAGCGGCTCCTCGGCCCCGCACGCCGTAGACCCGCTACACCCCGAACACCCCGAACATGCCATACACGCCGAACAGGACCAGGGCGTCTGCGGCAGAGGGCTCGAAACGACCTTCGAGCCCTCTGCCGCAGGCGCCCTTCGTCGTTCCCGCCGAAGGCTCCGGCCGACCGCGGCAGAAACGCGAAGCCCCACTTCATCCGCCTGCCGGACCGCCGGGACCGTACGAACCGGTCGTCAACGCGCCCCCACGGCAAGGGAGTTGATGATCAAGTGCAACAATGAGCAAGTGGTCCAGACCTATTGACCTATGGTCCAGACCTTCCTATCCTCACGGGCACCGTGGGTGTGAAGGCTCAGTCACGCCCCCTCCCCCAACTCCCCCCGAGGAGGCGCGGAATGCGCTTCAGACAACGAGCGACGGCAGGGCTCGCCACCCTGCTGCTCCCCCTGGCAGGCCTGGTCGGTCTCGCGAGTCCGGCGCACGCCGCCGACAGCGCCACCGCCACGTACTCCAAGACCCAGGACTGGGGTACGGGCTTCGAAGGCAAGTGGACCGTCAAGAACACCGGTACCACCGCGATCAGTTCGTGGACGATCCAGTGGGACTTCCCCTCCGGCACGTCCGTCACCTCGGCCTGGGACGCGGACGTCACCAGCTCGGGCAACCACTGGACCGCCAAGAACAAGTCCTGGAACGGGGCCCTCGCCGCGGGTGCCTCCGTCTCCTTCGGCTTCAACGGGGCGGGCTCCGGCTCCCCGTCCAACTGCACGCTCAACGGCGGCAGTTGTGACGGCGGCACCACCGTCCCCGGCGACAACCCGCCCTCCGCGGCGGGCACCCCCACCGCGTCCTCGGTCACCGACACCTCGGTGAAGCTCTCCTGGAGCGCGGCCACCGACGACAAGGGCGTCAAGAACTACGACGTCCTGCGCGGCGGCAGCAAGGTCGCGACGGTCACGACGACCTCGTACACGGACACCGGCCTGACCGCCGGCACCGACTACTCGTACACCGTGCAGGCCCGTGACACCGCCGACCAGACCGGTCCGGTCAGCGGTGCGGTCGCGGTCCACACCACCGGCGGCGGCACCACCGACCCGCCGCCCACCGGCAAGAACGTCAAGCTCGGCTACTTCACCGAGTGGGGCATCTACGGCCGCAACTACCAGGTCAAGAACCTGGTGACGTCCGGCTCGGCCGCCAAGATCACGCACATCAACTACGCGTTCGGCAACGTCACCAACGGCCAGTGCGCGATCGGCGACTCCTACGCCGACTACGACAAGGCCTTCACCGCCGACCAGTCGGTCAGCGGCGTCGCCGACACCTGGGACCAGCCGCTGCGCGGCAACTTCAACCAGCTGCGCGAGCTGAAGGCCAAGTACCCGAACATCAAGATCCTCTGGTCCTTCGGCGGCTGGACCTGGTCCGGCGGCTTCGCCCAGGCCGCCGCCAACCCGGCCGCGTTCGCGCAGTCCTGCTACAACCTGGTCGAGGACCCGCGCTGGGCCGATGTCTTCGACGGCATCGACATCGACTGGGAGTACCCGAACTCCTGCGGCCTGTCCTGCGACACCAGCGGTGCCGCGTCCTACAAGAACCTGATGCAGGCCCTGCGCGCCAAGTTCGGCTCGAACAACCTGGTCACCGCGGCCACCACGGCCGACGGCACCTCCGGCGGCAAGATCGACGCCGCGGACTACGGCGGCGCCTCGCAGTACGTCGACTGGTACAACGTGATGTCGTACGACTTCTTCGGCGCGTTCGCCGCACAGGGCCCGACCGCCCCGCACTCGCCGCTCACCTCGTACAGCGGCATCCCGACGCCGGGCTTCACCACGGCCGACGCGATCGCCAAGTTCAAGTCGAAGGGCGTGCCCGCGAGCAAGCTGCTCATCGGTATCGGCTTCTACGGCCGCGGCTGGACCGGGGTCACCCAGTCCGCGCCCGGCGGCACCGCGACCGGCCCGGCCGCCGGTACGTACGAGCAGGGCATCGAGGACTACAAGGTCCTCAAGACGTCCTGCCCCTCCACCGGCCTCGTCGCCGGTACGGCGTACGCCTACTGCGGCAACAACTGGTGGTCGTACGACACCCCGGCCACCATCGGGACGAAGATGTCGTGGGCCAAGAGCCAGGGCCTCGGCGGCGCCTTCTTCTGGGAGTTCAGCGGTGACACCAGCAACGGTGAACTGGTCGGCGCCATCAACAGCGGCCTGAGCTGATCACCGTCCGGTACTGAGCACCGCACCACGAAACGAACCGCGGGCAGACCTCATGGTCTGCCCGCGGTTCGCTGTCGGGGGACCCGTCCAACGGGGCCCTGAACGTCGCTACGCGACGTTCACCCTTTGTCCGGGCGGGGCCGCCTCCAGCCAGGCGAGGAATCCTGTCAGCGCGTCCTCGCTCATCGCCAGCTCGAGACGCGTCCCGCGATGGAGGCAGGCCAGGATGATCGCGTCCGAGAGCAGCGCGAGCTCCTCCTCGCCGGCGGCGGCGCGACGGCCGTCCACCTCGATCGCCGAGCGTTCGAGGACGCGGCGCGGGCGGGGGGCGTACGAGAAGACGCGGTACCACTCGATCCGGTCGCCGTTGTAGCGGGCCACTCCGTAGCTCCAGCCCTTGCCGCTGGGGTCACCCTTCTCGGCGACGTCCCAGCGCAGGCTGCAGTCGAACGTTCCGCCGGAACGCTGGATGAGCCGGCGGCGGAGGCCGAAGACGAACAGCCCCACCACCACGAGCGCCACTACCACTCCGCACACAGTCAGAGCGAGGACCATCGACACCGACCTCCTCGTCTCCTAGGTAACGGAAAAGAAAAAACTTCCGGATTCGCCTCAGCCGCGGCCAGGGCCGGAGTGATCCGGTCCCAGCCGCGGCTGAGTCAAAGCCTTGCACAGTGCTCCCCCAGCGCCCGCAGGCCTGGGGTCACACCGATCGTCAGCGGGTCGACACCGCACGCAGGCGGACGTCCGCGCGACGCTCGGCGGACGCGTCGGCGTCCGACTTCGCGCGCTCGAGCGCCCGCTCCGCACGCTGGACGTCGATCTCGTCCGAAAGCTCGGCGATCTCGGCCAGCAGCGACAGCTTGTTGTCGGCGAACGAGATGAAACCGCCGTGCACCGCGGCGATGACCGTTCCACCATCACTCGTACGAATGGTCACCGGGCCCGACTCCAGCACACCGAGAAGCGGCTGGTGACCGGGCATGACGCCGATGTCGCCGGACGCGGTACGCGCGACGACCAGGGTGGCCTCGCCGGACCAGACATTGCGGTCCGCGGCGACGAGCTCGACGTGCAGCTCAGTAGCCAAGGTGGGCTCCTCGGGTCACCACCCGGCGTTGCTGCCGGGTGTTGGGTCAAAGTCTAGTAGGCGTACGGAGGGGGAAGGACCGCACCCCGCGAGGCGCGCGGTCCCGCCCCCTCACTCAGAACACGAGGTTCAGGAGACGCCGAGCTCCTTGGCGTTGGCCTTGAGGTCCTCAATGCCACCGCAGAGGAAGAACGCCTGCTCCGGGAAGTGGTCGTACTCACCGTCGATGATCGCGTTGAAGGCCGCGATCGACTCGTCCAGCGGGACGTCCGACCCGTCGACGCCGGTGAACTGCTTGGCGACGTGGGTGTTCTGGGACAGGAAGCGCTCCACGCGACGGGCGCGGTGGACGGTGAGCTTGTCCTCCTCGCCCAGCTCGTCGATACCGAGGATCGCGATGATGTCCTGAAGGTCCTTGTACTTCTGAAGAACCGACTTGACGCGCATCGCGGCCGCGTAGTGGTCCGCCGCGATGTAGCGGGGGTCCAGGATGCGGGACGTGGAGTCCAGCGGGTCCACGGCCGGGTAGATGCCCTTCTCGGAGATCGGACGGGAGAGAACCGTCGTCGCGTCGAGGTGGGCGAACGTGGTGGCCGGGGCCGGGTCGGTCAGGTCGTCCGCGGGGACGTAGATCGCCTGCATCGAGGTGATCGAGTGACCACGGGTCGAGGTGATGCGCTCCTGGAGGAGACCCATCTCGTCGGCCAGGTTCGGCTGGTAACCCACCGCGGAGGGCATACGGCCGAGCAGGGTCGAGACCTCGGAACCGGCCTGCGTGAAGCGGAAGATGTTGTCGATGAAGAACAGCACGTCCTGCTTCTGCACATCGCGGAAGTACTCCGCCATGGTCAGACCCGCGAGGGCCACGCGCAGACGGGTGCCCGGGGGCTCGTCCATCTGGCCGAAGACGAGCGCCGTCTTGTCGATGACGCCCGACTCGGACATCTCCGCGATGAGGTCGTTGCCCTCACGCGTGCGCTCACCGACACCGGCGAACACGGAGACACCGTCGTGGTTGTTGGCGACGCGGTAGATCATCTCCTGGATGAGCACCGTCTTGCCGACACCGGCACCACCGAACAGACCGATCTTTCCACCCTTGACGTACGGGGTGAGAAGGTCGATGACCTTGACGCCGGTCTCGAACATCTCGGTCTTCGACTCGAGCTCGTCGAAGCGCGGGGCCTTGCGGTGGATGGTCCAGCGCTCGCCCGAGTACGTCTCGTCGGAGTTCAGCACCTCACCGAGGGTGTTGAACACCTTGCCCTTGGTGAAGTCGCCGACCGGGACGCTGATGCCCGTTCCGGTGTCGGTGACCACGGCCTGGCGGACCAGACCGTCGGTGGGCTGCATGGAGATCGTGCGGACCAGGCCGTCACCCAGGTGCTGGGCGACTTCCAGGGTCAGCGTCTTCTTCTCGCCGGCGTTGGCCGGGTCGGCCACCTCGACGTGAAGGGCGTTGTAAATCTCCGGCATCGCGTCGACGGGGAACTCCACGTCGACGACCGGGCCGATGACCCGGGCGACGCGGCCCGTGGCAACGGCCGTCTCAGAAGTCGTCGTCATTACTTGTCACTCCCCGCGGTCGCGTCGGCAAGGGCTGCGGAGCCGCCGACGATCTCGCTGATTTCCTGGGTGATTTCGGCCTGGCGGGCCGCATTGGCAAGTCGGGAGAGCGTGGTGATCAGGTCTCCCGCGTTGTCGGTCGCCGACTTCATCGCGCGGCGCGTGGCGGCGTGCTTGGAAGCAGCCGACTGGAGCAGCGCGTTGTAGATACGGCTCTCGACGTAGCGCGGCAGCAGGGCGTCGAGGACGTCCTCCGCCGACGGCTCGAACTCGAACAGCGGGAGGATCTCGCCCTTCGGCGTCTCCTCCGCGACCTCTTCGAGGCGAAGCGGCAGCAGACGGCCGTCGATGGCCGACTGCGTCATCATCGAGACGAACTCGGTGTAGACGATGTGGAGTTCATCCACGCCGCCGTCCGCCGTGTCCTTCTCGATGGCCTCGATCAGCGGACCCGCGACCTTCTTCGCGTCCGCGTAGGTGGGCTCGTCGGTGAAACCCGACCACGACTCCACGACCTTGCGCTCGCGGAAGTTGTAGTGGGACAGACCGCGGCGGCCGACGATGTACGTGTCGACCGTCTTGCCCTCGGCCTCGAGACGGGCGGTCAGCAGCTCCGCCGCCTTGATGGCGTTGGAGTTGAAGGCGCCGGCCAGACCGCGGTCGCTCGTGAGGAGCAGGACCGCGGAACGGGTCGCCGTCTCCGCCTCCGTGGTCAGCGGGTGCTTGGTGTTCGAGCCGGTGCCGACCGCCGTGACCGCGCGGGTGAGCTCGGTCGCGTACGGCGTGGAGGCCGCCACCTTGCGCTGCGCCTTGACGACGCGCGAGGCGGCGATCATCTCCATCGCCTTGGTGATCTTCTTGGTCGCGGTGACGGATCGGATGCGACGCTTGTAGACCCGGAGCTGGGCTCCCATGAGTCAGGTCCCTTCCTTACGTCACTTGGCGGCGGCCGGAGCGTCCTCGCCGAGAAGCTTCCCGTCCGAGGTCTCGAACTGCTTCTTGAACTCCGTGATGCCGTCGGCGATGGCGGTGAGCGTGTCGTCCGACATCTTGCCGCCCTCCTTGATGGAGGTCATGAGGCCCTGCTCCTTGCGGTGCAGGTACTCCAGGAGCTCCTTCTCGAAGCGGCGGATGTCGGCGACGGGTACGTCGTCCATCTTGCCCGTGGTGGCGGACCACACGGAGACGACCTGGTCCTCGGTCGGCATCGGCTGGTACTGAGCCTGCTTGAGCAGCTCGACCAGGCGCTGACCGCGCTCCAGCTGCGCCTTCGACGCGGCGTCCAGGTCGGAACCGAAGGCGGCGAACGCCTCCAGCTCGCGGTACTGGGCCAGGTCGAGGCGAAGACGGCCGGAGACCTGCTTCATCGCCTTGTGCTGGGCCGAGCCACCGACGCGGGAGACCGAGATACCGACGTTCAGGGCCGGACGCTGGCCGGCGTTGAACAGGTCGGACTCAAGGAAGCACTGGCCGTCGGTGATGGAGATGACGTTGGTCGGGATGAACGCCGACACGTCGTTCGCCTTGGTCTCGACGATCGGCAGACCCGTCATCGAACCGGCGCCCAGGTCGTCGGAGAGCTTCGCGCAGCGCTCCAGCAGACGGGAGTGCAGGTAGAAGACGTCACCGGGGTAGGCCTCGCGGCCCGGCGGACGGCGGAGCAGGAGGGACACCGCGCGGTAGGCGTCGGCCTGCTTCGAGAGGTCGTCGAAGATGATGAGGACGTGCTTGCCCTCGTACATCCACTGCTGACCGATGGCCGAACCGGTGTACGGCGCAAGGTACTTGAAGCCGGCCGGGTCGGACGCCGGGGCGGCGACGATGGTCGTGTACTCCAGCGCGCCGGCCTCTTCGAGGGCGCCACGCACGGAGGCGATGGTCGAACCCTTCTGGCCGATGGCGACGTAGATGCAGCGGACCTGCTTCTTGGTGTCGCCCGAGCGCCAGTTGTCGCGCTGGTTGATGATCGTGTCGACGGCCAGCGCGGTCTTGCCGGTCTGACGGTCGCCGATGACCAGCTGACGCTGGCCACGGCCGATCGGGGTCATCGCGTCGACGGCCTTGTAGCCCGTCTCCATCGGCTCGTGCACCGACTTGCGGACCATGACGCCCGGGGCCTGCAGCTCGAGGGCGCGGCGGCCGGACGTCTCGATCTCGCCGAGGCCGTCGATCGGGTTGCCGAGCGGGTCGACGACGCGGCCGAGGTAGCCCTCGCCCACGGCGACGGACAGCACCTCACCGGTGCGCTGCACCGGCTGGCCTTCTTCGATACCGCTGAACTCGCCGAGGACGACCGCACCGATCTCGCGCTCTTCCAGGTTCAGCGCGAGGCCGAGGGTTCCGTCCTCGAACTTCAGCAGTTCATTGGCCATGGCCGAGGGAAGACCCTCGATCTTGGCGATACCGTCGCCGGCGACGGTGACCGTACCGACCTCCTCGCGCGAGGCCGCGTCCGGCTGGTACGACTGGACAAAGTTCTCCAGTGCGTCCCGGATCTCCTCCGGCCGGATCGTGAGCTCCGCCATCTGGGTTCCCTGCTCTCCTTGTTGGGCCCGAAGTTTCACTTGGGGGGATGGGGGACTCCCCCCGATGAGAGGTGAATCCTCTGCACGGCCCAACCAGGGCCGTAATTGCGTACTGCTTGTGTGGTTACTAGCTCGCCATGCGGCGGGCGGCGTCCTCGAGACGGTCCGCGATGGAACCGTTGATGACCTCGTCGCCGACCTGCACCCGGATCCCGCCGAGGACATCGGGGTCCACGTCGAGGTTGAGGTGCATCGGGCGGCCGTAGAGCTTGGCCAGAGAGGCGCCGAGGCGCTGCTTCTGTCCGTCGCTCAGCGGCACCGCCGAGGTGACCACGGCGACCATGCGGTCACGGCGCTCGGCGGCGAGCCTGGACTGGGACTCGAGTCCCGCTTCCAGGCTACGTCCGCGGGGCGCGGTCACGAGGCGCGTCACCAGACGCTCGGTCGTCACGTCGGCCCGGCCGCCGAGCAGGCTGCGCAGCAGCTCGCTCTTGGCCGCCGTGGTGGCGGCCCGGTCGGTCAGCGCGGCGCGCAGCTCGGTGTTCGAGGCGACGATCCGGCCGAAGCGGAACAGCTCGTCCTCGACGTTGTCGAGCGCGCCCGTCCGCTGCGCCGCCGTGAGGTCGGCGGTGGCGGTGAGCTCCTCGAGGGCGTCCACCAGGTCGCGGGGCTGCGACCAGCGGGAGCGCACCATTCCGGAGACCAGGTCGGTGGCACTGCTGCCCACCTGGGTGCCCAGCAGGCGCTGGACCAGCTCGGCCTTGGCCTCGCCGGGCTGCGCCGGGTCGGTGAGGACCCGACGCAGCGACACCTCGCGGTGGAGCAGCGTGGTGACCGCGGCCAGCTCGTCGGCGAGCTGGGCCGCGTCCACGGACGTCGAGTCCGTCAGCGCGTCGAGACGCTCACGTGCGGCTGCGGTTGCCTCGCGGCTCGCTCCGTGTGCAGTCATCGAGCCGCCTCGGCCTTCTCCTCAAGCTCGGAGAGGAAACGGTCGATGACGCGGCTCTGGCGGGCGTGGTCCTCGAGGGACTCGCCGACCAGCTTGCCGGCCAGGTCGGTGGCCAGGTGGCCGACGTCCTGACGCAGCGCCTGAGCGGCGGCCTTGCGGTCGGCCTCGATCTGCGTGTGACCGGCGGCGACGATCTCCTCGCGCTGCCGCTGGCCTTCCGCGCGCATCTCGGCGATGAGCGTGGCGCCCTGCTCCGTGGCTTCCTGGCGCAGGCGCGCGGCCTCGTGACGGGCCTCGGCGAGCTGAGCCTTGTACTGCTCAAGAACGCTCTGGGCCTCGGTCTGCGCGGCCTCGGCCTTTTCGATACCGCCCTCGATGGCCTCGCGGCGCTGCTCCAGAACCTTGTTGATGTTCGGGAGAAGCTTCCAGGCCAGGAAACCGAAGACGATGACGAAGGCGAGCAGGCCGATGACAAGCTCGGGGATCGGCGGGATGAGAGGGTTTTCCTTCTCCTCGGCCGCCAGAATGAGCAAGTGGCTCATGTCAGTGCCTTTCGTCTAGTGGGCTGTCGCTGATCGGGTGGATCAGACGCCGTAGACGAACGGCATGACCAGACCGATGAGGGCGAGCGCCTCACAGAAGGCGAAGCCGAGGATCTGGTTGGCGCGGATCAGACCGGCGGCCTCAGGCTGACGGGCGAGAGCCTGGGTGCCGTTACCGAAGATGATGCCGACGCCGACGCCGGGGCCGATGGCCGCGAGGCCGTAACCGATCGAGCCGAGCGAGCCGGAGACAGCGGCAAGGGTCTGGGACATGCCAGTTCTTCCTTTTCTTTACGGACCGGTGGGGGTTGGCCACCGGACGACTGCGGGTTCAGAGACGGGCGCTCAGTGGTGCTCGGCCAGCGCGCCCTGGATGAAGGTGCAGGTCAGCAGCACGAACACGTACGCCTGCAGGGCCTGGATGAACAGCTCGAAGGCCGTCATGACGATGACCATGACGAACGAGACGCTCGCATAAGCGATCCCGAAACCGTTGAGCAGGTACCAGGAAGCGATCGTGAACAGCAGCAGCAGGGTGTGGCCCGCGAACATGTTCGCGAACAGTCGCACCGCGTGCGTGAACGGCCGGACGATCAGGTTCGAGAGGAGCTCGATGAACATGGCCAGCGGGAGAACCGGGCCCAGCGACTTGTCGTAGCCGCTGAAGTTCTTGAACGCTCCGACGAATCCGTGGCGCTTGAACGTCAGGGACACCCAGACGATGTAGACGATTCCGGCGAGTACCGCGGGGTAGGCGATGATCGCCGTGACCGGGAACTGGGCGACCGGAATGATCGACCAGAGATTCATCATCCAGATGAAGAAGAACAGCGAGACGACCAGCGGGACGTACTTCTCGCCTTCCTTCTTGCCGATCGTCTCGTAGACGACACCGCGGCGGATGAAGTCGTAGCCGGCTTCGGCGACCATCTGCAGCTTGCCCGGGACGACCTTCGGCTTACGGAAGGCGGCCCAGAAGAAGCCGACGACGACGATCGAGCCGAGCAGCGCCAGGAGCATCGTCTTGTTGAAGTACAAGTTGCTGTCCCCGTCGCCCCAGAGGGGCTCGAACAGGAACGAGTGCAGCCCGGGAGCCGGGAAGCCACAGCCGTCGAAGATGTGGCAGTCGGTCTCGAAGGCGAGCACCTGCGTCGGGTCAGCACTCACCGCGGGCTCCTTCAGCGTGGCGCATAGGTACGGCAACCTCGTTGTGTCGGCGCGGCGCACAGCCGCGGTTCGGCACTGGACTGGTGTTACGGATGTGGGGGCGGCAGAGGGGCATCAAGCCTCGCGATCGAACAGGCGTCAGCTCAGATGCCCGCGCCCGCGATGCCGCAGTTGGCACCGGACGATAGCAGGATCTCCCGCGTGCACTTATCCCGGCCCTACCCCTCACGACGAATGACCCTTGTTCTCGGGCTTTTCGGCCTTCGAGGAGTCGGGTTCGACGTAGAGGATCTTGGCCTTCATATGGGCACGTGCCTGTGCGCCGATCCACACGAGGGTGGTGACGACCAGGGTGAGCGCGAAGGACTTGGGGTTGAACAGCGATGTGTTCTTGAACGCGGCGACAAAGATGAACAGCAGAAGAATCTGCGCCGTGTAGAGCAGGAGACCCATCGCCTGGAACAAGTGCGGAAGCGATTTGGCGGTGCGCTGCAGAACGTAGAGCCCGAGCCCCATGAAGAGGATCACGACCAGCGTCGCGACGACCGCCCCGAGCGCTCCCTTGCCGCCGGCGACCACACCGCTGACGACGGCGGCAATCGCGCCGACGGCAGCTGTGGGTACAGCGGCCTGAAGGAGGATCCGGGCGTCATTGGACGGCATGGCGGCAACTCCGCTTGCTAAGGGGGGCGTGTCGTCATGGACGAGCGTAGTCCCGGGCTGAGAGAGAACCTCACGCCAAAGGACCTTCGTACTGGGGTCCTTCGGCTCTGCCCTGGGTTCTCGTGAACCGTATCACAAACTATTTGATGAGGTCTTTACCTGGTTGGTGTGCTGACTGTCACACATGAGGGTGAAGCTGCGCGTCTGTGCATTTCAAGCGCCCATTTGTCTGGTATTGGGGCGCTTTACTTCCCCACGATTTGGTCACGCGTTAGTCAGATTCTTACCTTCGGCTCAGCGCGAGGACTCGGCCTCGCGCCGGTCCAGAAGTCGCGCACGGGTCCCGATCGCCGTCGCTCCATTGACTCCTGAGACTCCGGCGACCGCCGGAGCACGGTGCTCACGCGCCTCGTCCGGCTCGCTCTCGAGCGCCGCCTCGTGGGTCACGGGCGCCACCTCCCGGGCCGCGGCCGCGGCGGCCCTGCGGCGGCGGTAGCGCGGCGGCAGGAGGTGCTCCGCCCAGCGCGGGGCACGCGGTGTGAAGCGCGGCAGCAGGAGCAGCACGAGACCGACCGCGCTGAGCGCCGCGATGACGAGCACGCTCCACATGGCCCCGGAGTTGACCGAGTACGCGAGGGCGCCGAAGGAGATCAGCGCCGACCAGAAGTACATGATCAGGACGGCCCGGCTGTGCGAGTGGCCGACCTCCAGCAGGCGGTGGTGCAGATGGCCCCGGTCGGCGGCGAACGGCGACTGCCCGCGCCAGGTGCGCCGCACGATGGCGAGCACCAGGTCGGCGGCCGGGATCGCGATGATCGTCAGCGGCAGCAGCAGCGGGATGAACACGGGCACCGTCTGGTGCACGGTGTTGCGCGGGGAACCGGTGAAGAGGTTCATCACGTCGGGGTCGATCTGCCCGGTGATGGAGATCGCGCCGGCGGCCAGCACCAGACCGATGAGCATCGACCCGGAGTCGCCCATGAAGATCCGCGCGGGATGCATGTTGTGCGGCAGGAAGCCCAGGCACATGCCCATCAGGATCGCCGCGAACAGCGTCGCCGGAGCGGCCGCCTCGATGCCGTACGAGTACCAGATCCGGTAGGCGTACAGGAAGAACGCGGCGGACGCGATGCACACCATGCCGGCGGCCAGTCCGTCGAGGCCGTCCACGAAGTTGACCGCGTTGATGGTGATGACGACGAGCGCCACCGTCAGCAGCGTGCCCTGCCACTGGGTCAGCGCGACCAGGCCGACCCCGGGGATCGGCAGCCACAGGATCGTCAGACCCTGCATGACCATCACACCGGCGGCGATCATCTGGCCGCCGAGCTTGATCAGGGCGTCGATCTCGAACTTGTCGTCCAGCACACCGATCAGCCAGATCAGCGCGGCGCCGGAGAGAAGGGCACGCGGTTCGTTCGAGTTGGCGAAGACCTCGTTGAGGTTCGTCAGATGGTCCGCGACCAGCAGGCCGGCGCACAGACCGAAGAACATCGCGATGCCGCCGAGCCGCGGCGTGGGTTCACGGTGCACGTCACGTGCCCGGATTTCCGGCATGGCTCCGGCCACGATCGCGAATTTCCGTACCGGCCCTGTCAGCAGGTACGTCACCGCGGCCGTGATGCAGAGCGTCAGCAGGTATTCACGCACGGGCTTCCCCACAGGTCTCGCTGGCCATCACAGCCCCACACCCTAGCGATGCACGCATATGGTTGAGGACTTTCGGGTAGCGACGATGGTTGCACGTGTGGCTGTGCGGCTCGGTACGCGTACCCCCGGTCAGTCCGGATAAGGCGGAAATCTTCCCGTCAGTTCGCGCACTTCCTCCCGTGCCGCCCGGCCCTCGATCTCGTCGCGCAGCACCCCCGCGAACAGTGCCGCGACCCGTGCCATCTCCGGCTCGCCCATCCCCTGGGTGGTCAGCGCCGCGGTGCCGAGCCGCAGGCCCCGGGCGTCGCCGTGAGGCAGCGCACAGGTGTCGAGGACCATACCGGCGGCGGCCAGCCGGCCGCGCGCGGTGCGCCCGTCGACGCCGAGCGGTACCGGATCGGCGACCAGCAGATGCGTGTCGGTGCCGCCCGTGGTGACCGCGAGCCCCTCCGCCTCCAGACCCGCGGCCAGCACCCGGGCGTTCGCGGTCACCTGATGGACGTACGCCGTGAACGCCGGGGTCGCCGCCTCGCCGAACGCGACGGCCTTGGCCGCGATGGTGTTCATCTGCGCACCGCCCTGGGTGAACGGGAAGACGGCCCGGTCGACCCGCTCCGCCAGTTCGCCACCGCACAGGACCATGCCGCCGCGCGGCCCCCGGAGCACCTTGTGCGTGGTGGCGCACACCACGTCGGCGTACGGCACCGGGTTCGGCGCCGCTCCCCCCGCGACGAGCCCGATGGGGTGGGCGGCGTCCGCGATGAGATAGGCGCCGACCTCGTCGGCGATCTCCCGGAACAGCGCGTAGTCGATGTGCCGCGGGTACGAGATCGACCCGCACACGACGGCCTTGGGGCGACGGGCGCGGGCCAGGGCGCGCACCTGCTCGTAGTCGATCAGTCCCGACTCCGCCTCGACGCCGTAGCCGACGAAGTCGAACCAGCGGCCGGAGAAGTTCGCGGGCGACCCGTGGGTGAGATGACCGCCGAAGGGCAGGCCCATCGCCAGCACGGTGTCCCCGGGGCGCAGCAGGGCGGCGTACGCGGCCAGGACGGCCGAACTCCCGGAGTGGGACTGGACGTTGGCGTGATCGGCGCCGAAGAGGGCCTTGGCGCGGTCGACGGCGATCCGCTCGGCGACGTCGACGATCTCGCAGCCGCCGTGGTGGCGGGCGCCGGGATACCCCTCGGCGTACTTGTTCGCCAGCGGCGAGCCGAGCGCGGCCAGCACGGCCGGCGAGGTGAAGTTCTCCGCCGCGATGAGCTGCAGCGTGGTCGACTGCCGGTCCAGCTCACCGAGCAGGATCTCGGCGAGCTCGGGATCCTGGCGGCTCAGGACATCCGCTTCGGGCATGGTGGCGACCGGCATGGTGGACTCCGGACATCTGGCGGGGGGACGCTTATGTCCAATGTAGAACCGGGACCGGTCGCACGCCCGGTGTCACGTCCGAGCGGGTACCCCCGTCAGAGCAGTGACGACCGGGTCCAGTGCCTCGTTGATCTCGTCCCCGATGGACCGGAAGAACGGCAGGGGCGCCCCGTAGGGGTCGTACACCTCGTCGGCCTCCGCGGTCGGGGCCAGCAGCCAGCCGCGCAGCGCGGCGGCGGCCCGTACCAGCGCGACGGCGCGCTCGACCACGCCGTCCTGGAGGGGCGGCAGGGTCGAGCTGTCTATGGCGCGCACCAGCCGGGTGAACTCCTTCAGCGTGAAGGTGCGCAGGCCGGCGGAGTGGCCCATGGAGATGACCTGGGCGCGGTGGTCGCGGGTGGCCGTCAGGACGAGGTCGGCGCGGATGACGTGGTCGTCGAGGAGCTCGCGCCCGACGAAGCCGGAGGGGTCCGCGCCGAAGTCGGTCAGAACGGTCGCGGCGTTGGCCTCCATGGGCGCGCCCTCGTGGCCCCAGGTGCCGGCGCTCTCCACGATGAGGCCGCCCCACAGGGGATCGCCCAGCCGGTCCGCCAGGGCATGCCGGGTCAGCCGCTCGGTGATCGGCGAGCGGCACACGTTGCCGGTGCTGACGTGGAGGATGCGGAAGGACCCGCTCGGGGATCCGCCGTTCCCGGTGAACCCCGCGCCTATGCCACGCATGGGACTGCTCCCTGCTCCGGCCGAGCCGGGAGCCCGGGGGACTCGGGGGCTGTCAATTCGCCACCTCGAGGTCGGGTACGACCTTGCGGAGCTCCTCCGCCGACAGGGCGCCCGCGCGCAGCAGGACGGGGACCTTGCCGGTGACGTCGACGATCGAGGAGGGCACGTTGCCCGGGGTCGGGCCGCCGTCCAGGTAGACCGAGACGGAGTCGCCGAGCATGCCCTGGGCGGCGTCGCAGTCCTCCGGCGCGGGGTGGCCGGTGAGGTTGGCGGAGGAGACGGCCATCGGTCCGACCTCCGTGAGGAGCTCGATGGCGACGGGGTGCAGCGGCATACGGATCGCCACCGTGCCCCGGGTGTCCCCCAGGTCCCACTGGAGCGACGGCTGGTGCTTGGCGACGAGGGTCAGGGCGCCCGGCCAGAACGCGTCGACGAGCTCCCAGGCCATCTCGGAGAAGTCCGTGACGAGGCCGTGCAGGGTGTTCGGGGAGCCGATGAGGACAGGGGTGGGCATGTTGCGGCCCCGGCCCTTGGCGTCGAGCAGGTCGGCGACGGCCTCCGAGGTGAACGCGTCGGCGCCGATGCCGTAGACGGTGTCGGTGGGGAGGACCACCAGTTCGCCACGGCGGACGGCGGACGCCGCCTCACGCAGACCTGTGGTGCGGTCGGTCGCGTCGTTGGTGTCGTATCGCCGTGCCATTTAGCGGGCCTCCTCATACACGTACTGCTGGCTGGGGGTGCGAAGAAACGCGATGCGGGCGAAGGCGACGCGCGGGCGCACCACGGCGCCGCCGCGCGCCGGGACCTGGTGAGCCGCGCTCACGGCATCGCCTTGCGGGCGGTCGCGAACCGCGGCCGGTTGTTGAGATCCGGGTGGTCGGCCGCGTCGGCCCAGCCCCGCTCCTCGGTGAAGATCCACGGCACCTGTCCGCCCTGGGTGTCGGCGTGCTCGATGACGACGACACCGCCGGGCCGCAGCAGCCGGTGCGCGGTGCGCTCGATGCCGCGGATGAGGTCGAGTCCGTCCTCGCCGGAGAACAGGGCGAGCTCCGGGTCGTGGTCCCGGGCCTCCGGCTGCACGTACTCCCATTCGGTGAGCGGGATGTACGGAGGGTTGGAGATCACCAGGTCGACCTGGCCGTCGAGGTCCGGGAACGATGTGAGGGCGTCTCCCTGGCGCAGGTCGACCCTGGACCCCTCGACGTTCTTGCGCGTCCACCGGAGGGCGTCCTCGGACAGCTCCACGGCGTGCACCCGGGAGCGCGGGACCTCCTGGGCGAGCGCGAGCGCGATGGCGCCCGAACCGGTGCACAGGTCGACGATCATCGGTTCGACGACGTCCATCGCGCGGACGGCGTCTATCGCCCAGCCGACGACCGACTCGGTCTCGGGGCGGGGGACGAAGACGCCGGGCCCCACCTGGAGTTCGAGGTAGCGGAAGTAGGCGCGCCCGGTGATGTGCTGGAGCGGCTCGCGGGCCTCGCGGCGCGCGATCACCTCCCAGTAGCGGGCGTCGAAGTCCGCGTCCTTGACGCTGTGCAGTTCGCCCCGCTTCACGCCGTGCACGAAGGCGGCGAGCTCCTCCGCGTCGTTGCGCGGCGAGGGCACGCCGGCGTCGGCCAGCCGCTGGGTGGCCTGGGCCACTTCCGCGAGCAGCACGCTGCGGGGGTTTGGGGATCGACCCCCAAAATGTTGCTGCACGCTGGTCCCTCCGGGGCTGAGCTGTTGTCGTTTGCTGTTACGCGTTGGCGAGCTTGGCGGCCGAGTCCGCGTCGACGCAGGCCTGGATGACCGCGTCGAGCTCGCCGTCCAGCACCTGGTCCAAGTTGTACGCCTTGAAGCCGACGCGGTGGTCCGAGATGCGATTCTCCGGGAAGTTGTACGTACGGATCTTCTCGGAGCGGTCGACCGTGCGGACCTGGCTGCGGCGGACGTCGGAGGCTTCCCGCTCCGCTTCCTCCTGCGCCGCCGCGAGGAGCCTGGAGCGCAGGATACGCATCGCCTGCTCCTTGTTCTGCAGCTGGCTCTTCTCGTTCTGACAGGAGGCGACGACTCCGGTGGGAATGTGCGTGATGCGCACCGCGGAGTCGGTCGTGTTGACGGACTGGCCGCCGGGGCCCGAGGAGCGGTAGACGTCGATACGGAGATCGTTCGCGAGGATCTCGACGTCGACCTCCTCGGCCTCGGGCGTGACCAGGACGCCGGCGGCCGACGTGTGGATACGGCCCTGCGACTCGGTCGAGGGCACGCGCTGCACCCGGTGCACGCCGCCCTCGTACTTCATCCGGGCCCAGACACCCTGGCCGGGCTCGGTGGCACCCTGGCCGCCCTTGGTCTTCACCGCGACCTGGACGTCCTTGTAGCCGCCGAGCTCGGACTCGGTGGCGTCGATGAGCTCGGTCTTCCAGCCGACGCGCTCGGCGTAGCGCAGGTACATGCGCAGCAGGTCACCGGCGAACAGGGCGGACTCGTCGCCGCCGGCGCCCGCCTTGATCTCCAGGATGACGTCCTTGTCGTCGCTCGGGTCGCGCGGGACCAGGAGCAGGCGGAGCTTCTCGGTGAGCTCCTCCTTCTGCTTCTCCAGGTCCTTGACCTCGGCGGCGAAGTCGGGGTCGTCGGCGGCGAACTCCTTGGCCGTGCCGATGTCGTCCCCGGTCTGCTTCCAGGAGCGGTACGTCGCGACGATCGGGGTCAGCTCGGCGTAGCGCTTGTTGAGCTTGCGCGCGTTGGCCTGGTCGGCGTGCACCGACGGGTCAGCGAGCTTCTTCTCCAGATCGGCGTGCTCGCCGATCAGTTCCTCGACCGCCTCGAACATCTCCGGCTCCAATGGACTGTCCCCGGCCCTGTGCAGGACGTGGGGACGTAGGTACGGCGTGGGGTTCCCCTGCTCGAACGCGTCGAGAGCCCGGGGAGGGGGCTGGACCGCAAAGCGCCGGTCCCGGCGTCCCCGTGCGGGGGACTCCGAAGACCGGCGCTGTGGGCTCGCTACTTGTTGGCAGCGGCAGCCTTGCCGAAGCGGGCCTCGAAGCGGGCCACACGGCCACCGGTGTCGAGGATCTTCTGCTTGCCCGTGTAGAACGGGTGGCACTCGGAGCAGACCTCGGCGCGGACGGTGCCGCTGGAGATCGTGCTGCGGGTGGTGAACGACGCGCCACAGGTACAGCTGACCTGCGTCTCGACGTACTCGGGGTGGATGTCGCGCTTCAAGGTGTCTCCTAGATTCGGGAGGGCACCGGGTCGCCGCCGCTGGATGCGGATGCGTGAACCGGGGCCGACGTACCAGTCTGCCAGCACTGGCCGTATCCCCCAAAACGGAGGGGCACGACGATCTATTCCCCGTGCGGCCCCGTACGGCTCGGGGACGGCCCGCGCCCGAGCCGCACGGACTCGGCCGGGGCTCAGCGGCAGCTCAGCGGGGGCTCAGCCGGGGCTGACGACGCCCTTCGCGGTGCCGGTGGCGGTTCCCTCGGTGGCCGCCTTCGGGATCGGCCGGTCGGCCTTCAGCGCCTTCCACATCAGCTCGGACCTGGTCTTGTCGACCAGGACGCGGTTGGCGTCGGCCGGGTCGTACTGGACCGGCATCGTCACCATGGTCATGTGGGACGAGCCGATGCCCTTGAGGCCGCCCGCGAAGGAGGCGAGGTCGGTGACGCTGCCGAGGTCGGAGTCGGTGGTCACCGTCTTGGTCGCGGTGTCGGCGAGGTCGTACAGCTTTTTCGGGTTGGACAGGAGCCCGATGTGCTTGACCTGGTCGACCAGGGCCTTCATGAACGCCTGCTGGAGCTGGATGCGGCCGAGGTCGGAGCCGTCGCCGACGCCGTGCCGGGTACGGACCAGGCCGAGCGCCTGCTTGCCGTCGAGCTCGTGGGACCCGGCCGTCAGGTGCAGATGGCTCTCGTGGTCCGAGATGGCCTTGGTCGTGGTGATCGTGACGCCGCCGAGGTCGTCGACCAGCTTCTGGAAGCCGCTGAAGTCGATCTCGATGTAGTGGTCCATGCGGATGCCGGTCATGGACTCGACGGTCTTCACCGCGCAGGCGGCGCCGCCGGTGGAGTAGGCGGAGTTGAACATCGCGCCGGTGACCGCGCTGTGGACGGTGCCCTTGGAGTCGGTGCAGGAGGGCCGCTCGACGAGGGTGTCCCGGGGGACGGAGACCACGCTGGCCCGCTTGTGGCCCTTGTACACGTGGACGATCATCGCGGTGTCGGAGCGGGCGCTGCCGTCGTCGGTGCCGCCGCCGAGCTTCTTGTTGGTTCCGGAGCGGGTGTCGGAGCCCAGGACCAGGATGTTCTCCGAGCCGTTGTCGACCTTCAGGGGCCGGTCGCTGCCGAGCGCCTGGTTGATGTCGACGCTCTTGAGGTTGCCGTTGAGCTTGAAGAACAGATACCCGGCTCCGGCGCCGCCGAGCGCCACGACACCCGCCGCGGTCCAGGCCGTGACGAGAAGGGCCTTGCTGCGCGGGCTGCGGGCCTTGCGGCTGCTGCCCTTCGGGCGGGGCGGGGTGCTGTCGCCGGGGGCGCCCGGTATGGCGGGCTCCGGCGTGCTCTCGGCGGGCATGTGTTCCTCGGCTTCCTCTTTACGGTCGGTTACCCCCTGCTTTCAGGGCCAGGCCCATCCGGTCGTGACGAGGCGTACCGCTCCATGGTCACTCCGTACGGTCAGACGGGGAAACCCGGGGAAGGGTTGCACGACGCAAAGTGCCCACCGCGTGACGCGGTGGGCACCCTGTGCACTCGGCCGGAGCGGGCAGAACCCGCTCACCTGCGATGTCAGCCGAAGATGTCGTACTGCTTGAAATCGGTACCGACCGAGATCCTTGTGGCAAAGATCTCGGAGGTGGCCTTTCCGGTCCCGGGGTACAGGTAGAGCGTGCCGCCGGGGGTGCGGGCCAGGAAGTCGGCCTTGCCGTCGCCGGTCACGTCACCGGGGGCGTCGAAGGCGTTGTAGTCGGCCCAGGTGCGCACCTTGATGCGGGCGGAGAAGGCGTCGCTGCCGGTCTTGCCGGTGCCCTTGTACAGGTAGACGTACGAGCCGGACGAGCTGCGCGCGATCAGGTCGGCCTTGCCGTCGCCGGTGAAGTCGCCGTGCGCGCGGATGGAGTTGTACTGGTTCCAGCCGGTGCGGACCTGGACGCGCGCCGAGAAGGTGCCGTTGCCCTTGCCCGGGTACTCCCACATCGCTCCGGCGGAGTCGACGGAGAGCATGTCGGGCAGGCCGTCGCCGGTGAGGTCGCCGGGGGCGAGGATCCGGGTGCGGGTCTTCCAGTTGGTGAAGATCCTGTCGTTGCCCCACTCCTCGGTGGACGGCAGCCAGTGCATCCAGTGGACGTCACCGGTGGCGCTCTCGCGCACGACGAAGTCCTGGTAGCCGTCCCGGTTGAGGTCGGCCTGGAGCACGACGTTCACGCCGTCCCACGAGCCCCACGACTGACGCGCGCCGAACGAGGTGCCGTTGGAGTCCTTCTCGTAGCCCGTCTTCGTCGACGAGTTACGGACCCACAGGTCGGCCTTGTGGTCGTCGTTCAGGTTGCTGTCCTCGACGCGCGGGTAGGCGGCGCCGACGTAGGTGCTGACCTTCGAGAAGACGCTGTACGCGCCGGCGGCGACACAGTCCTCGACACCCCAGGACACGACACCGACGATGCGGCCGCCCACGATCAGCGGGCCGCCCGAGTCGCCGTTGCAGGCGGTGGTCGTACCGGCGTCGGAGCCGGTCGCCTTCTTGCCCGCGCAGACCATGTGGCCCTTGACGAAGTCGGTGCCGTAGGTGGCGGAGCAGGTGGTGTCCGAGTTGATCGGCAGCGTGGCCGTCTTCAGCGTCTCGGAGATGTCCTGCGTGGTGGACGTGGTGCGGCCCCAGCCGTAGAGCGTCGCGTTGGTGCCGGACGCGTACGACGTGGTGTCACCGGACGTCGTCATGCGGATCGGCTTGGCCGTGACGGGCCTCGCCAGCGTGATGACCGCGATGTCGTTGTCGATGGTCGTCGAGCTGTACGACGGGTGGTTCCACTGCCGCCAGGCGCCGGTGACCGTACCGCCGTGCAGGTTGGTGTTGCCCGCCGAGTCGCTGGTCGGCAGCTGGGCGGTGCCGGTGATGACGGCGCCGTTGGCCTTCCAGTCGTAGCCCTTGACGCAGTGCGCGGCGGTGAGGATCTTCGTCGGCGACACGACGGAGCCACCGCAGAAGAAGCCGAGGTCGTCGGCCTCGCTGGTGGTGCCCTTGTCGTCGTAGTACCAGAGCTGCGCCATCCACGGGGCCGTGGAGATGGTGGTCGTGGTACCGCCGATGATCTTCGGATCCACGTGCGCCGGGGTCGTGGAGGCGCTCAGGGACGCCTTCTGCGTCGTCCGGCCCGCGGTGTCGTCACCGGCGAGCGCGCCCGCGACACGCTTCTCCAGCGTGGCCTGGGACGGCGTGGCGTTGGCCAGGTTGACCGTGGGCGCGGGCGTCGGGCTGGGCGTGGCGTTCGCGGACGACACCAGGAGCGCACCGGCGACTACCGCGGCGAGGCCGGCCGCGGCGACCGGAACGGCGATCCGTATGCGGCGTCTGTGCCTACCGCCCCCGGGCGTGGACGTATCCACTCAAGTCCCCCCTCAGAGATAAGAGTTCAGATCTGCTTCAGCAGTTGTTCAAGGGCGCGATCGTACACGTGTGCCGAACGGCGCAAAGGGCCGCCCCCGTCACCTGGGTGACGGGGGCGGCCCTTTGCGGTTTCTGCCCTGCGAACTCCGGTCGCGGACGACCTCGGCCGCGAAGACGTCAGTCGTTGTTGTTGCCCGGCGACGGCGTCGTCTTCTGGATCTGGAGCAGGAACTCGGCGTTCGACTTCGTCTGCTTCATCTTGTCGAGCAGCAGCTCGATCGCCTGCTGCTGGTCGAGCGCGTGGAGCACGCGACGCAGCTTCCAGGTGATGGCGAGCTCGTCGCTGCCGAGCAGGAGCTCTTCCTTACGGGTACCGGACGCGTCCACGTCCACCGCCGGGAAGACACGCTTGTCGGCGAGCTTCCGGTCGAGCTTGAGCTCGGCGTTGCCGGTGCCCTTGAACTCCTCGAAGATGACCTCGTCCATGCGCGAGCCGGTGTCGACGAGCGCGGTGGCCAGGATGGTCAGCGAGCCGCCGTCCTCGATGTTGCGCGCGGCACCGAAGAAGCGCTTCGGCGGGTACAGCGCGGTCGAGTCGACACCACCGGACAGGATGCGGCCGGAGGCCGGGGCGGCGAGGTTGTACGCACGGCCCAGACGCGTGATCGAGTCGAGCAGCACGACGACGTCGTGGCCCAGCTCCACCAGACGCTTGGCACGCTCGATGGCGAGCTCGGCGACCGTGGTGTGGTCCTCGGCCGGACGGTCGAAGGTCGAGGAGATGACCTCGCCCTTGACCGACCGCTGCATGTCGGTGACCTCTTCCGGACGCTCGTCGACCAGGACGACCATCAGGTGGCACTCGGGGTTGTTGTGCGTGATCGCGTTGGCGATCGCCTGCATGATCATGGTCTTGCCGGTCTTCGGCGGGGCCACGATCAGACCGCGCTGGCCCTTGCCGATCGGCGCGACGAGGTCGATGATGCGGGTCGTCAGCACGCCCGGGTCGGTCTCCAGGCGGAGCCGGTCCTGCGGGTAGAGCGGCGTGAGCTTGTTGAACTCCGGCCGGCCGCGACCGGAGTCGGGGGCCATGCCGTTGGTCGAGTCCAGGCGCACGAGCGCGTTGAACTTCTCGCGGCGCTCGCCGTCCTTGGGCTGACGAACCGCGCCGGTGACGTGGTCACCCTTGCGCAGACCGTTCTTGCGGACCTGGGCGAGGGAGACGTACACGTCGTTGGGACCCGGCAGGTAGCCCGACGTACGGATGAACGCGTAGTTGTCGAGGATGTCGAGGATGCCCGCGACGGGGATCAGCACGTCGTCGTCGGCGACCTGCGGCTCGGCGATCTCGTCGCGTCCACGACGCCCGCGGCGGTCGCGGTAACGGCCGCGCCGGCCGCGGCGGCCGCCCTCGAAGTCGTCGTCGTCCTGCGGGCCGTTGTCGCGGGGACCGTTGTCGCGGGGACCGTTGTCGCGGGGGCCGCTGTCACGCGGCTGCTGCTGGCGGTCCTGACGGCCGCCGCCCTGCTGCTGACGGTCCGGACGGTCCTGGCGCTCCTGACGGTCCGGGCGCTGCTGGCCGGCACCCTGGCCGCCCTGCTGCTCGTCGCCCTTGGCCGGGCGGCGGTCGCGGTCACGGCCGCCCCGGTCGCGGTCACGGCGGTCACGGCGGTCACGACGGCCCTCGGCGCTCTCGGCGTCGCCCTGCGTCTCGGTCTTCGCCTCGGCGGTGACCGTCTCGGGGCTGCCCGCCTCGGCGGTGGCACGGCGACGGCGGCGCTCGGCGGGGGCGTCGTCTCCCCCGCGGTCGGCCTCGCTCGGGCGGGAGGGACCTCCGGCCGGCTGGCCGGGGATCTCGATCTGCTGCTGGGCCACGGCCTTCTCGGCGGCCTTCTCGGCCTTGGCCTCGGCCGGCGCGGCGGCCTCGTCACCCGTACGGGCCTTCGAGGCGGTCCGGCGCTTCGGCTTGGTCTCGGCGGCGTCGTCGGACGCCGTCTTGGCCGGAGCGCCCGCTCCGGCCTGCGCCTCCTTGATGACCTCGATCAGCTGGCTCTTGCGCATCCGCGCGGTGCCCCTGATTCCGAGGCCTGATGCGACCTGCTGCAGCTCGGCCAGCACCATGCCTTCGAGGCCGGTACCGCGGCGTCGCCTGGAGCCGGCACCGGTGGCAGGCGCGGAGGCGTCCGTGGCGGGCGCGGCAGCGGTCTCCTCGACACGTGCGCCCATCAGATCGGTGGTGTCGCTCACGAAGGGTCCTTCCCTGGAGCGGACGTCGGCCTGTCTGGCTCGGCGACCGGTTGTGCTGTCCGGCATTGGTCCTTGCTGTGTGGACCGTGCCGGGGCGGTGGTCCGCCAAAGCGGCGGAAGACATTGCTGGTGATGACGATTCCGGAGCCGTGGCACTGAGGTTCGGTGTCATCGGCTCGGTCACGCCGGTTCCGGAGCGTGCTCAGCACTGCTCAGCGCATAGCACCCAATGCAAGGCACGTAGCAGTTTGGGAGGCTCCCGGAAGAATGGGTGTCCCGAACAGGGACGCGAAGCACCTCGCCATGGTGGGGTCGGGTGCAGACTTGAGGTTAACACTACCGGATCCAACAAACATTCCCCCTCTCCAAATCCGGCGACCGAGCGTCGTCAATCGACCTCGACGGGTGCGAGGGGCAGCACGCACGCCCCTTGTGCGTCGAGGTCCAGACGGTTGGCGGCCCAGCTCTGACCTGCGAGATCAGCCACCTTGTCGGCTGACGCGCGGTCCGCCAGCGCGAGGACCGTGGGTCCCGCGCCGGAGATCACCGCCGGGATGCCGTCGGCGCGCAGGCGCTCCACGAGGGCGGCGCTCTCCGGCATCGCCGGGGCGCGGTACTCCTGGTGCAGCCGGTCCTCGGTCGCGGGCAGCAGCAACTCGGGACGCCGGGTCAGCGCCTCGACGAGCAGTGCCGCGCGGCCCGCGTTGGCGGCGGCGTCGACATGCGGGACCGTGCGCGGCAGCAGACCGCGCGCGGTCTCGGTGAGCACCGGCTTTCCGGGTACGAAGACCACCGGGACGATGGAGTCGGCGGGGTCCATCCTGATGGCCCGCGCGGCACCGGACTCCATCCAGGAGAGCGTGAATCCGCCGAGCAGACAGGCCGCGACGTTGTCGGGGTGTCCCTCGATCTCGGTGGCGAGCTCCAGGAGCGCGGTGTCGTCGAGCCTGTTGTCCCCGCCTATCGTCACCGCGCGGGCGGCGACGATGCCGGCGCAGATGGCGGCCGACGAGGAGCCGAGACCCCGGCCGTGCGGGATGCGGTTGGCGCAGACGATCTCGAGGCCGCGCGGCTGTCCGCCGAGCAGGTCGAAAGCGGTGCGCAGGGAACGTACGAGGAGATGCTTCTCGTCGCGGGGCAGCGTCTCGCTGCCCTCACCCGCGATGTCGATGTGCAGTCCTGAGTCGGCCACCCGGACGACCACGTCGTCGTAGAGCCCCAGTGACAGGCCGAAGGCGTCGAAACCCGGGCCGAGGTTGGCACTGGTGGCGGGGACGCGCACCCGGACGGCGGCGGCGCGGAACGCTGGACCGGCCATCGCTCGATGACTCTCCTTGAGCTGCGTGATGTACGAGATTTCCGAGAACTGCGAGATGAACTACGAGATGAACTACGACGGACGGGCACCAGGACCCGGAGTCCGCAAAGACCGCGCGGCACCGCGGCATATGCGGCGGGCGGGTTCGGTACAGCCTATCGAAGGAAGGTTCTGTGGCGACATAGGGCGCACAGGAGGCGCACGATGCGTGTCGTAAGCCCCTCGTGCACCCCCCGTCGGGTCGGCATGGGGATACCCCCCGTGAGCGGGGGGTTTGCGTCGGCTTTCGGACGGTTTCCCGCCCGTTCACAGCGAGTTCCCCGGGATGGACGGCTCAAGAAGAGTCCGCCCGTCCCGCGCTCCGGGTTCGCGCCCGGCGTGTCGCCACCGGCGGATTCACGCCGGACAAGGCCTGACTTCACGCCAATCCGAGGCCGACTTTCCGCCAATCCGAGCCCGCTTTCGCGCCGGACCGGTCGTGACGTCACCCCGGATCGAGAGCGACTTCAGGCCGGACCTGCCCTGCCCTCACACCGAACCCGGCCCGGTCCCGCAGTTCGGCCGGCGGACCGGTCCCGCGCTACGGCCGACAGCCCGGTCCTGAACCTCGACCGGCGAACCGCTCCTGAACCTCGGCCGGACCGAGCCCGGGACTACGCCAGACCAAACCCCTACGCCAGACCGAGCCGCTCCGCCGCCGTCGCCGCGTCCACCGGGACCGTGACCGGCTGGGGAGCGCCGGCGACGGCCCAGTCGGGGTCCTTGAGACCGTTGCCGGTGACGGTGCAGACGATGCGCTGCCCCGGGTCGACCTTGCCCTGCTCGGCGGCCTTCAGCAGACCGGCGACGGACGCGGCGGACGCGGGCTCGACGAAGACACCCTCCTGCGCGGCCAACAGCCGGTAGGCGCGCAGGATCTCACGGTCCGTCACCTCGTCGATGAGGCCGCCCGACTCGTCCCGCGCGGCCAGCGCGAACTGCCACGAGGCCGGGTTGCCGATCCGGATCGCGGTGGCGATGGTCGACGGGTCCTTGACCACCTCGCCGCGCACGATGGGCGCGGAGCCGGAGGCCTGGAACCCCCACATGCGCGGGGTCCGCCCGGCGATGCCGTCGGCGGCGTACTCCGTGTACCCCTTCCAGTACGCGGTGATGTTGCCCGCGTTGCCCACCGGAAGGACATGGATGTCGGGCGCGTCGCCGAGCATGTCCACGATCTCGAAGGCGGCGGTCTTCTGGCCCTCGATACGCACCGGGTTGACCGAATTGACCAGCGCCACCGGGTAGTTGTCGGACAGCGAGCGCGCCAGCGTCAGACAGTCGTCGAAGTTGCCGTCGACCTGGAGGATCTTGGCGCCGTGGATGAGGGCCTGGCCCATCTTGCCGAGCGCGATCTTGCCCTGCGGCACGAGGACGGCGCAGACCATCCCGGCGCGCACGGCGTACGCCGCGGCGCTCGCCGACGTGTTGCCGGTGGAGGCGCAGATGACGGCCTTCGCGCCCTCCTCCTTCGCCCGCGTGATGGCCATGGTCATACCGCGGTCCTTGAAGGAACCGGTCGGGTTGGCGCCCTCCACCTTGAGGTGGACCTCGCATCCCGTGCGCTCAGAGAGCACCTGCGCGGGTACGAGCGGCGTGCCGCCCTCGCGGAGCGACACGACCGGCGTGCTGTCGGACACCGGAAGCCGGTCCCGGTACTCCTCGATGATTCCGCGCCACTGGTGGGTCATTGCTGGTTACTCTCCTTCAACCCGCATGATGCTGGCGACACCCCGCACGGTGTCGAGGCTGCGCAACGCCTCGACGGTCCCGGCGAGGGACGCGTCGGACGCACGATGGGTGACGACGACGAGGGAGGCCTCGCCGTCCTTGCCCGACTGACGCACGGTGTCGATGGACACCCCGTGCTCGGCGAAGACCGTGGCGACCTGGGCGAGAACACCGGGCTTGTCGGCCACGTCGAGGCTGATGTGGTACCGCGTGACGACATCGCCCATGGGCGAGACGGGAAGCTGGGTGTACGCGGAGTCGCCGGGGCCGGTGGCACCGCCGAGCTTGTTGCGGCAGACGGCCACCAGGTCGCCGAGGACGGCGGAGGCGGTCGGGGCGCCGCCGGCGCCCGGTCCGTAGAACATGAGCTGACCGGCGGCCTCCGCCTCGACGAACACGGCGTTGTACGCGCCGCGCACGGAGGCGAGGGGGTGGGTCAGCGGAATCATCGCGGGATGGACGCGCGCCGTCACCGAGCCCCCGTCGGCGGCGCGCTCGCAGATGGCGAGCAGCTTGATGGTGCAGCCCATCCCCCGCGCCGAGGCGAAGTCGGCGGCGGTGACCTCGGTCATGCCCTCGCGGTAGACGTCGTCGAGGCGCACCCGCGTGTGGAAGGCGATCCCGGCGAGGATGGCGGCCTTGGCGGCGGCGTCGAAGGCCTCGACGTCGGCGGTGGGGTCGGCCTCGGCGTACCCGAGCGCGGTGGCCTCGTCGAGGGCCTCCTGGTAACCCGCCCCCGTGGAGTCCATCTTGTCGAGGATGAAGTTGGTGGTCCCGTTGACGATGCCCATCACCCGGTTGATCTTGTCGCCGGCGAGGGACTCGCGCAGCGGCCGGATCAGCGGGATGGCACCGGCGACGGCGGCCTCGTAGTAGAGGTCCCTGCCGTGCTCGTCGGCCGCCGCGTGCAGGGCGGCACCGTCCTGGGCGAGCAGCGCCTTGTTCGCGGAGACGACGGAGGCACCGTGCTCGAACGCGGTGGTGATCAGCGCCCGGGCGGGCTCGATGCCGCCGATGACCTCGACGACGACGTCGATGTCCCCGCGTTTGACGAGGGCGGTGGCGTCGGTGGTGACGAGATCGGGGTCGATGCCCTCACGCACCCGGGAGGGCCGCCGGACGGCGACACCGGCCAGCTCGACGGGGGCTCCGATGCGCGCGGCGAGGTCATCGGCGTGCGTCGTCATGATGCGCGCCACCTCTGAGCCGACAACCCCGCAGCCCAGCAGCGCCACCTTCAGCGGACGCGTACGCATCATCCGACCTCGTTTCCTCATACCGTCTTCGGTTGGACCAGTCTCACTCACCGGACGGGAGTTTCTACCCTTCGTCCGGATCGTGAGACGTCCATTTCATTTTCCTGGTAGGTGACGACAGGAGATCTTCCGTCCCGGTCCGCACCCTGCCGATCCGGTCCATCCGACCACCTGAAGTCACCTCCTGTCACTTGACGTCATCCCTGAACGACGGGGACCACGCCGTCGCGCCTACTCCCGCTCACCCGACATCGAGACGCAGGAGGTCCTCCTCCGTCTCACGGCGGACGATCACCCGCGCCGCGCCGTCCTTCACGGCGACGACCGGCGGGCGGAGGGCGTGGTTGTAGTTGCTGGCCATGGACCGGCAGTACGCGCCGGTGGCCGGCACGGCGATCAGGTCACCCGGTGCGAGGTCGGCCGGCAGGAAGGCGTCCTTGACCACGATGTCCCCGCTCTCGCAGTGCTTGCCGACGACGCGCACCAGCATCGGCTCGGCGTCGGAGGTGCGCGAGACGAGGGCGACGCTGTACTCGGCGTCATACAGCGCGGTCCGGATGTTGTCGGACATGCCGCCGTCGACGGAGACGTACGTCCGCAGCCCGTCGAGCGGCTTGACGGTGCCGACCTCGTACAGCGTGAACGCGGTGGGGCCCACGATGGCGCGCCCCGGCTCCACGGAGATCCGCGGCGTACGCAGCTTCGCCGCCTCGCACTCACGCGTCACGATCTCGCTCAGCGCCTTGGCGATCTCGTGCGGCTCGCGGGGGTCGTCGTCGCTGGTGTACGCGATGCCGAGACCGCCGCCGAGGTCGATCTCGGGCAGCTCGACGCCGTGCTCGTCGCGCACGGCGGCCAGCAGCGCCACGACCCGTCGGGCGGCGACCTCGAAGCCGGCCATGTCGAAGATCTGCGAGCCGATGTGCGAGTGGATCCCGACGAGTTCGAGCGCGTCGAGCGCCAGCGTCCGCCGCACGGCCTCGGCGGCCTGCCCGTCGGCGAGCGCGATCCCGAACTTCTGGTCCTCGTGCGCCGTGGCGATGAACTCGTGCGTGTGCGCTTCGACGCCCACGGTCACCCGGATCTGCACCCGCTGCCGCTTGCCCAGGGACTGCGCGATGTGGGCGACCCGCACGATCTCCTGGAAGGAGTCGAGCACGATCCGCCCGACACCGGCCTCGATGGCCGTACGGATCTCGTTCACGGACTTGTTGTTGCCGTGGAAGGCGATGCGGTCGGCGGGCATCCCGGCGGAGAGGGCCGTCGCCAGCTCACCCCCGGAACACACGTCCAGGTTGAGCCCCTCCTCGTGCAGCCACCGTACGACGGCGCGCGAGAGGAAGGCCTTGCCCGCGTAGAAGACATCGGCGTCGTGCCCGAACGCGGTGCGCCAGGCACGCGCCCGCTCACGGAAGTCGCTCTCGTCGAGGAAGTACGCCGGAGTCCCGAACTCCTCGGCCAGCGCGGTGACTTCGAGCCCGCCGACGGTCACGACACCGTCCTCCGTACGGCTCACGGTGTGCGACCACACCTTCGGGTCGAGGGCGTTGAGGTCGGCGGGCGGGGCGCTGTAGTGGCCCTCGGTGAGAACGTCGGCGTGACGGGGCCCGGCGGGGTGTGCGGAACGACTCATGTCTGTAGGGCTTTCTGCTGTGTCATCTGTGTCATCTGCGTCATCTGCTGATCAGAGATGTTCGGGTGCGCTGATGCCGAGCAGGGACAGGCCGCCGGCCAGCACCGTCCCGGCGGCTTCGGCGAGCGCGAGCCGGGCACGGTGGGCGGCCGAGGGTTTCTCGTCGCCGAGCGGCAGCACGACGTGCTGAAAACCGAGAACAGCGTCAGCGGTCACGACAAGATGCCGCGCCAGCCGGTCGGGCGCCCGATGCCGCGCGGCGAGACGCAGGGCGTGCGGATATTCGGCCAGGGCGGTGAGGAGATCGGACTCGGCGGGGGTGGGGCCGAGGAGGCGATCGACTTCGGCGGGGGTGGGGCCGACGTCGAGACCGGACTCGGTGGAGGCGGGTCCGACGAGGGCGGAGCCGGCTGTCCGGGGCAGGACACCCGCACGACGGGCGTCACCGGGGCCCCCGACACCCGGACCCGCACCCGAACCCGCACCCACACTGGTGGCTGCACCGGCACCGGCACCGGCACCGGCACCGGCGAGAACACCGGAACGACCCGCGGGACGTACTTCCAGGAAGGGGGCGCCGGTGTAACCGAGGGTGGCGGCGTTGCGGCGCAGGGCGCGGGTGCGGGCGTGGGCGTAACGGACGCGGAAGAGAGGGTTGCTCTCGCGCTGGAGAAGATGGTCGGCGCTGATCCGGGGCCGGTCGTGCGGCGCGGGGTGGAGCAGCGCCCAGCGGGCGGCGTCGTGGCCGAGGGGGGCGGGGTCCTCGGGCGCGGGCACGGGCCGGAGGTTCACCGGCTCGAGGTGGCGGACCTCGACACGTCCGCCCTGGGTGGCGACGATCCGCACGAGGGCGTCGGCGACGATCTCGGCCCGGGTGTCGTAGGGCACGCGCAGCTCGACGACCTGCCCGGCGAGAGTGTCGCCGTACCCGTACCGCGTCCCCTGCTCCAGAACCACCTCCACCAGGTCGGCGAGGGCGCCACCCGCGAGGGTGATGTTGAGGAAACCGGGTCCGGTGACGGTCACGTCGGCGACACCGGAATCACGCGCGATGTACGGCCGCAGGATCTCGGCGACCTCAGGAGCCGGCCGCCCGGCCGGACCGGCGAGCCGCAACGCGATGTTCGTCGCGTAGTCCCCGCACCCACCCGGCCCCGGCGCGGTGACCACCGCACTCGCGGGCACGGAGACGCTCAGTTCCCCCACGTCGACAGCACAACGCACCGCGCGCAGCACGGTACGGGAGAGCTCGACGGGAGTCACGGCACAAGCCTAGGGGAGAGGGGGGGTGGGAAAGCGAGCCGGTTTGGGTGATGGTCCGGGATGTGGACGGGGGGCGGGGAGGGAGATGGGGGCGGTCAGTGGGGAGGGGCGGCGTTGAGGGGAGTGACTAAGGGGTGGGGGCGGTCGGCGGGGGCGCGGTTGTTGAGGGCTGATGCTGGGGGTGCTGATGCCGGTTGCTGACGCCAGGGCCAATGGCGGGGGCTGGAGCGCGGGTCGGCAGGGGTAGGCGTTGCCGTCGCCGGCGTGCGGAGGTACTGGACCAGGGAGACGAGTCTCGCCGTCGAGGCCAGAGTCACGGACGGACGCTGTCGAAGCCGGCCGCCGTCGAGACGGGGGCGAAGCCGGATCGGTGTAGCTGAGCCGGGCTCGTCCATTCGAGCCAGGGTCCGTGAACCTGGCCTGAGCAGGCGAGCAGGCGAGGGTGCGAGCGCAAGAGAGAAACGAGCGAGACCGGGTGATCGACGGCGGGGCCGACGTACGCAGGCGGCAACCGGAACGGGTACTCAACACAGCCCGCCGACCGACCAGCGAAGAAGAACCCCGTTGCCTGCCCCAGCCCGGGAGCTCAACGGACGCCCCACCCCACCCGATACGCCTCTACTACACCCCTACACCCACCACCCCGACACACCCACACGCCTCAATGACCACTGCGCCCCGCGCGCTCGGTCTCCTCAACGGTGGCGTCCGTGACACCGCCCACATCACGCCGCCCCATCAACCGCCTTACAAGGTCCACGAGTTCGGACGGCTCGAAGGGTTTGGCGAGAAAGGCGTCGACCCCGACGTCGAGCCCGCTCTCGACCTCGTACTGCGTGCAGGCACTGACGATGGCGAGGGGCAGGTTCCGGGTCCGGGGGTCGGCACGCAGCCGAGCAGCGGTACGCAGGCCGTCGAGCCGGGGCATCACGACGTCGAGGGTGACGACATCGGGCCGAACCTGATGGACGACGTCCAGACACTCGGCACCGTCAGCCGCGGTCACGACCTCGAGACCCTCCAGCTCGAGGTTGACCCTGATCAGCTGCCGGATGACCTTGTTGTCGTCCACAACAAGCACCCGACCGGACACGCCTGGCACAACTCGAGAGTAGGTCCGCGCCCACCGCCGCGTCCGGGTTTTCCCCACTTCCACCCCGTGCGGCCCACACCACCCCCCACAGCCCCACCCCAGCCACCCACCACACCCGTCCCGCGCCCCTCCCCCGCTCCCGCAACACCACCCGGCCCCGACCAAAACACGTGGCGATCACCCCTGAAAGAGCTGGTAGGGTTCTACCCGTCGCCGCACACAAAGCGCCCGACACGCCCCCGTAGCTCAGGGGATAGAGCAACGGCCTCCGGAGCCGTGTGCGCAGGTTCGAATCCTGCCGGGGGCACCCCTTACGAGGTGCCCAAAGACCCCGTCACCAGCGGAAACGCTGAGGCCGGGGTCTTCGCGTATCTACGGTCGTGTGCAGCCGTATGCCACTCGAAGCGGCCCCATGTCAGACCCTGTGGACTATTCGTGGACAGGATCTTGAAGCGT
This sequence comes from Streptomyces sp. NBC_00328, assembly GCF_036139655.1. Lineage (NCBI taxonomy): Bacteria > Bacillati > Actinomycetota > Actinomycetes > Kitasatosporales > Streptomycetaceae > Streptomyces > Streptomyces sp. NBC_00328. The sequence goes on along the minus strand of NZ_CP108013.1, from coordinate 6,547,897 downwards.
TTCCCCTGGTCAGCCCCGCAAAACGGCGAAGGCCCCTGGAAAGGTCCAGGGGCCCAGCGTAGGACGCGCGACGCTCGCACCGTCAGTCGTACTCGTTCAGAAGATCCTCGATGCGCCGGTTGGCCACCTCCTGGCGCCCGTCCAGGCACTTCGCGTACCGGCCGAGCAGCACCTCAACGCTGTTGCCTGCTCGTTCAGCCACCTCGGTCGGGTCGACGCCGGCGTTGAGCCACGTCGACAGCGCGGAGTGACGGAGGTCGTACGGCCGACGGGCCAACGGAGAGGCCACGACGGCCGGTGGGAGCGCGAGCGTCCGGGCTTCCTGCCAGGCTCGCGAGTAGGTCGAGGAGGCGACCACTCCCCCGCCCTCGCTGTAGAAAAGGCGGCCGTCGGCAGCAGTCCCGAAGGTGTCGAGCTGTTCGCAGAGGATCACCACGAGTTGGGGCGGGATCGGCACCCGGCGTACGTCTTCGGCTGGCCGGTTCTTCAGCCCGCGGTCGTCGTGGTTCTCTCCCGAATCCGTCCACTGCTTGCCGACGCTCGGACGTGTGCGATGCAAAAGCACAGCGCCCCAGCCCTGCTCAGGCAGCGTCAGATCAGCTTTGGCAAGCCCGATGGCCTCAGCAGGCCGCAGGCCGGCGAAGTACATGCAGGCGAAGAGCCCGACCAGCCGACGACCGCGGGCCCTGCGGTAACCGCCCACGTAGGACACGGCGTGGAGGAGTGAGAGAGCCTGCTGCGGATTGACCACAACGCGCGGATCCACTTCGCTGGACACCTTGGGCTTCTGCCAGCGCACGGCCGTCAGAGGGTTCTCTTTGAATTCGCCCAGGTCAACGGCGTAGTGCAGGGCATTGACGAAAGTACGTCGCTTGCGGCGGACAGTCTCGGCCGCGGCACCTTTCCCGTCAAGCCGGACCTTGAACGAGTCGAGTACTTCACGCGCCGTCACAGGATCGGCCAGATCATTCAACGGCCGCGACGCCTTGGCGATCCAATGCAGGGTGTTCGCAATCTCGGTAGGCGCTTCCCGCTCGGCCGGCCCAGGGAGGACAAACGCCCAGTTGCGCAGAGCCTGCCTGATCAAGGGAGCGCTCGGCCGTCCCGGGCGGTCGCCGAGGAGTGCGATCGTCACCGAGGTCAGCGATTCGTTGATCCCGTCGCGGGTGTTGGGAGCAGCGTGCGGCCATTTCATGGCCAGGTACTTCAAGGCGAAGTCGTACCAGGTGAGCTTGGCCTTTTGCTCGGCCATCGAGTCCGGAAGACCCGTGACATCGTCGAATTCCTGACCGTCGCGCGCAACGGCCATGAGCTTGGTCCGGTAGTGATCCGCCAGGCCTTTCGTGCGAAATGATTCGGAGAAGACCTTTCCGGCCACGGCCCAACGGACGTCGTAGGAGGTCCGCTTCGAGGGGCGCTTGCGGACCCCCCAGATCTTCACGTCCAGGGACTTCACGCGGCTTCCTCCCGCTCCCGCAGCCATGCCGTGAAGTCGCTCCGCCACACCCGCAGCTCGCCGTTGGGAAGCTTCATGGCTTTCGGCGCCTGGCCCAGCTCCCGCCAGCGATAGAAGGTACGCCGGGAGACCTTCCGCAACTCGCTGAGGATCTCTGGGACTGTCATCAGTTCATCCCTCACAGGAGCACTCCTTCCAGAGCGAGTTGGTCGGGCAGGGCTTCGCGTGCGGTTTCTCGGTTGAGCTGGATGTCCCGGCGGATGTTCGCGGCCAGCCAGGCTTCGCCTGGGGTGTAGCCGTGGCCGGCGTAGGTCCAGTGGGAGAGCACGAGGGTGGTGGCCTCCGGGTTGTCGTCGAGGTCGGGCAGGCCGAGGGCGGCGCGTTGCTGGGCGGCGCGGTAGTCGGCTCTCACCTGTCGGAGGGCGCCGAGGGTGGTGGAGTAGCGACGGGACTTGGTGGAGAAGTGGCCGCGGAAGCCGAGCATGTGGGCCCAGTCGCGGAGCTTCCGGTCCGGGTAGAGCGCGTGCAGGTCGAGGCAGGCTTCGATGAGCCGCCGCGGGTGGTCGGGCACGTCGAGGAGCACCAGTGCTTCCTTGTTGCCGATCCGGCGGTCGACGGCGCCCGTGCTCTCAGCTGCCTTCGTGGCGTACTTGGCGACGTAGGAGGCCACGGCCTGTTCGGTGATCTCTTCACCGTCCCCGAAGGCACTGATCGGCTGGACGTCGAGCTGTGTCCCCCAGCGCAGCGTCCGAGCCGGCTCGTCACCCGCGGCGGCGACATCGAGGGCGACGCGGGCAGCAGCGGCACCGATCGCGTCGGTAAGCAGGCCGAGGGTGGCCCAGTGCGGGGGCGGGGTGTCGGGTCCTTCGGGTCCGTCGAAGCGGATCACCGCGTGGAAGTGGACCGCGCCGCGCTTTTGGTACTCGGCGACCTTGCCGAAGGAGACGCGGGACTGTTCGCGAGCGTCTTTGTGGGTGAGGCTGGCGCGGGCGGCGATCTCCCGGCGGAGGTAGATCGAGAAGTAGCGCCACAGGTCGGATGCGTGGTTGTTCCACAGCACGGCGCCCGCGTAGTCGTACGAGTCCGGGTCCAGCGGCGTGCCGAGTTCGGGCGCGTCCTCGGGGTGGTCCTGTCCGCAGCGGCAGGGCCGGTTCCCGGGACGGTTGTGGACGGGCCCGAAACTCGGGGCGGTGAGGGTGGCGAAGACCCGCGGGTGATCCCGGACCGTGTGCGGGGTGCCCTTGTCGGGGTCTCCGGTCAGTCCGGCGCGGATCAGGTGGTAGGTGTCGCCGGCGTAGGTCCAGGCGCAGGCCGGGCAACGGGAGGCGCGGCGGTTGCCGCAGGCGATGCGGAGCATGCCGCCCGGCTCGTGCTCGGTCGTGTACGCGTGCAGGACGGTCTTGGTCGTCGGGTCGATGGTCTTGGTGGCGCCGGTTAACCGGATGGGGTCGGAGCATCCTCCGGTGCGGCGGATCTGTTCCTGCCAGCGGTCGAAGTCGGCCGACCCGGCCACCCTCAGCACGTCGCCGAAGGTGGCCGCGTCCAGGCCCGCCACGGTGGCGGAGTCGTTCACACCAACACCTCCTGACGAGCGGTCAGGAAGGCGGTGCCGATCCACCGCGTGTAGGCGGGCGGGATGGCCTCGGTCAGTTCCTCGTGCACGTCGGTCCAGGTGATGCCCATCGCGGCCTGCATCTCGGGCACGGTGGCCTTGCCGCCGCCCTTGCCGTACGCGGCGACGTACGGGCCGTCGCGGTAGACACCGTGGCGGTGGCCACGGACGTAGCCGTCGTGCTTGACGTGCACGGGCTTGGCCGTGGCCCAGTTGCCCAGCTCGAAGTTCCGGTGCCGGAAGACCTTCAGCCCGAACATCACGCCGCACAGCGAGACGTCCTTGCGGATCTTCGCGCGGCCGTTGGGCTGCTCGATCACGTACGGAAGGCCGGTCCGATCGAGGAGTTCGCGGGTCGGTGCCACCAGGTCTTCGTGAGAACCGCCCCAACCCTGGGACCGGTTGGTGCCCACGGTGAGGGCACAGCCGGCCTGGCAGGGCGGAGAGGCGTGCACGAGCGTGTAGCGGTCGATCTCGCCGGTGGCGATCAGGTGGGCGAGGTATTCCAGCGCGTCACCGCAGTGGTAGGGGAAGGGGTAGCGGGGGCGGTCGGCGATGTCGCAGCCGTCGACCTCGAACCCGGCAAGCCGATAGCCGAAGCCAGCCCCGCCGGAGCAGGAGAACAGATCCAGGACGCGGGGAGCGGTCATCGACGGCCCCCTCGGTGGGCGGGTCCGTGGTGGTCGGTGTAGTCCTCGACCAGGGCTTTCACGTCGTTGTCGCCGTTGGCGTGGTCCTCGGCACCGCAACCGCCGCACACGTAGTCGCCCTGGGACCGGGTGTGCTTCGTGCCGCCGCGGACGCGAAGGCCGGGGCTTTCCTCGGTCGGTGTGAGGTCAGCGGGGAGTTTGCGGAACATCCCGGTCACCTCCCGACGCGTCGGTGGTCATGGCGTCCAGCTCTCCGGCGGCCTCGATCGCTGCCGCGGCCAGGTTGCGCAGGGCCTCGGAGGTGCCGCAGGGGGCGATCAGCACGACCTCGACGAAGTCACCCTTGACGCGGAGGCTGACGAAGGAATTGCCGCGATCCGGGAACGGCGTGACGCGGAAGCGCGTCTCCGGCTCGATGTGGGCCGTGGTGGTGATGGTCTGCACGGCGGTCACCTCCCGGCCGGTGCGAGGAGGGCCAGGCGGGGAAGGGCGCGGCCGGTGCCGTGGCAGGCCTGGCAGGTGATGCGGAGGGTGGTGCGAGAGCCGTCGTGATTGCGTGCGCCGGTGGTGATGGCGGCGGTGGCGAAGCCGTCGCAGTCGCGGCAGACGGGCATGTTCGGGTGGTGCTGGGGCATGATGAGACTTCCCTTTCGGGTCCGTTGGATCAGGAAGAGGTCAGGCGCCCGGAGCGGCGGAAGTTTGGCGACCGAGGCCGCTCCGGGAGCCCTTCAGCGGTGCTTGTCGAAGTCCTTGAGCAGCGAGCGCAGCACGACCGCGACCACGGCCACAGACATCCCTGTGATGGCGACGGCGAGGAGCAGCGAGACCAGGACCGCGCCGACGACGAGGACCACGGCACCTCCGCCCGCGGCGAGGGCGAGCGCGCTGCCGGGGGTGAGCTGCACGGTCGGCCGGTTCGAGACCTGGGCGACCGGGGCCGGGGGCTGTGCGACGGGCATCGAGGCGCCGGCGGTCGGGGGCCGGGCGGTGTCGGGGGTCGGGTACTTCGGGGTGAACATGACGGTGGTCCTTCCTAGTTGGGGTTACTTGACGACGGTGGCGACGGCCGGACCGAGGAAGCTGTCCGCGATGAGGTAGCCACCCAGGAGGAGCACGGCCACGAGCCACCAGGGCGGGCGGACGAGCTTGACGCCGAGGGCGCCGACGACGATCAGGGCGAGCCAGAGCGGGACGTCCATGACGGCGGTCTCCTATGCCTTGCATCGGTGGGTACGGGCGGCGAGTTCGGCGCCGGAGCGGTCGTGGTAGTCGGCGGAGAAGCCGCAGCCGGGGGCGGAGCAGGCCGCCGTGTGCTTGTCCCGGCCGTGTCCGTCGAAGTAGGTGGCGACCTGGACGGGGCCGATGCGGATCACGTCGCGAAAGCGCCGGTGGACGGGCATGACGGTCCTTTCCGATCAAGTGAGTTGAAGCTGTGCAGCGATGGCGGCGGACATCGGGCCGGGCAGCCCGAGCCGGGCCGAGAGGACGTCCGCGGCCATCGGCGATCCGGTCGCGGCGCGGTGGCTGTCGGCGATCTTTCGGGCGTGGTCCAAAAGCGCGACCGGCACCGTCACCGCAGGCGTAGGAGCAGCGGGCGCGGCGGCCGGTAGCTCCGGAGCCGCGGGCGGGGCGGGCGCGTCGCGGCGTACGTCGACCTCGGTCGCGGCCGGTTTGTCCACAGGCTGTGTGGAAACCGCGGCCGGAGTGGGGGTGTTGGTGGGTGCGTGGACGAGGAGGGTGCCGCCGAGGAAGGCGAGGGCGGGCCAGCCGGCGACGAGGATGCACAGCCAGTTGGGCACGTGGTCGAGGTCGAGGAGTCCGGCGGTGGAGATGTTCGCGCCGAGCGAGGCGAACAGGGCGATCACGAACCAGGTCCAGGCGGAGCGGTCCTTGCGGGCGGTCCGCAGCCGGCGCCATGCGGCGACGAGCAGCAGGTCGACGCTGATCGGATACGCCCAGGCCTTCCATCCCGACTGTCCGGCGGCGGAAGCGAGGTCGTGCAGGTGGGCGAAGGACAGCGCACCGGCGATCACGGCCTGAACGAGCACGGCATCCGGTCGGATCGAGATCGAGCGGGACATGTCTTCACCTCCTTCAGGGGAGTTGGGCCGGGAGCGGGCGGGGAGCAGGGTCCGGCCGCCCACTCCGGGCGGGGTCAGTCGGTGGCTTCTCCGGTGCCGAAGCAGGCCAGGCAGATCCCGGCCTGTTGACCGACGGTGCGGCGATTGCGGCCGACGCGGACGGTGCGGGCGACCTCTCCGGTGCCGTTGCAGGGCCCGCACTTCGGCGGAGCAGGCGCGGGGCGCGGGGGTGTCTTCTTGGTGGCCACGGGGTCACCAGCCGCCGGGGTAGTCGGGGCCGGCGGTGGGGTCGTAGCCGGGCGGGAACATGCCCGGCGGCGGCTCCGGCAGCGACGCGGCCAGCGACGGGCCCACCGCCTCGACGAACGCGATGTCGGCACCAGTCTGGTCGGCGTACACGGCCAGCGCGCCGAGCATCAACACGGTGCGCTGGAAGTCCTCGATGTGCTCACACATGGATTGGGTCCTCCTGTTTCCGGCATGGCTCGGGTAGGGACCTGGCGTGAGACGGTCACGCCAACCGGGATGGATCAGAGGAGCTAGTCGGTCACCGGGACCGGCTTGACCAGCGACGGACCGTCGACCGCGGGTTCCGGGACGTAGGGCCGGAACGGATCCAGCGCGGGCAGGTGCGGGACCAGGTGGGCGAACTCCCGGCACACCGCCGTGGCTTCGGCCGGGGTCGTCATCGGGGTGCGGATGCGGGACCAGCCGCCGGAGGAATCCGCGGCGACCGCCAGGCCGGCCTTGTCCGGCGGAAACGTCGTGACCAGCGGGACAGCTTCGGGGGCGACGTCCCCGAGACACATTTCGGCGGTCTGCTTATCGTTGACCCGGTGCACCACCCGCCCGGTGAGCTGCGCGCGGAGCATCGTTGCGCCCTTGCCGAGTTCGGAGCCGAACCGCTGCCCGCAGATCTCCAGGAAGATCCCGGCGGCACGGGCCATCTGCGCCAGCCGAACCAGCGAGGTGACCAGCCGTTCGCGACGCTCCTCATCCTTCTTGGAGGAGATCAGGAAGAGTTCGGCGATCTCGTCCACGAGGAGCACGATCGGCACCGGCCGCAGGTCCTCCGGCAGCTCCCACAGGTCCGAGACGCCGTGCAGGCTCAGCAGGTCGAACCGGGATTCCATCTCGGCGACCAGGACATCGAGGAGCGATGCGGCATCGTCCGGGGTCGTGGCCAGCGCCGACAGCCGGGGCGCGTAGGCGGACTGTTCTACACCGCGCTTGCAGTCGATCCCCGCGATGGCCACCGGCAGTGGAGCCAGACCCTTGACCAGGTTGCGTTGGAACATCGACTTGCCGGACTGGTTGGCGCCCACGGTCAGCGCCATGGGCACCTTGCGGTAGTCGCGGACGAAGACGGTCCCGTCCTCCCGCAGCGCCACCGGCACGACCATGTCCCGGGGGCGTGCCTTGCGCGGCATGCGCACCCGGCGCAGCACGTCGTACCCGGTCATCCGCAGTTCCACGAACCCGGGCTTCGTCTCGGTCACGTTCACCGAGTGCACGCCCCAGGCGTGACGCAGCCGTTCCGAGGAGGCGACGACGTCCATCGGCTCCAGGCCGGCGGGAAGCCGCAGCGTGACCCGCAGACCGGTCGACGTGGCCCGGACCCGGCGGACCTTCGGCGGCACCGGCTGCACCTCACGCCGGGCGACGTTGCGGACCATGAACGCCCGCAGCCCCGACGGGTGCACCGTCAGCCCGCACACGTCCATGGTGGAGCGGTAGGACAGCGTGAAGCGGCCCCAGGCGGCTGGCAGTCCGACCAGCGACCAGTACACGCGCGGAGCGCGGACCTTCGCCAAGCCCAGACCACCGGCACCCGCTAACGCGCCCGACGCCTCCAGCCACAGGGACAGATCCGTCATGACTCAGACCCCGGCCGTGACGGCGACCGCACGGAACGAGATCCCGTGCCGCTTCTGCCCGTTGAACTCGTTCTCCCAGTCCCGCGCCTTGAGTCCGATCACCTTCACCGGCATACCCGGCGTCAGGCCCTCGGGGAGACCGGTCTCCGGGACGGTCACCTGGTAGAGGTTCCCCTCCCCCTCATCCGAGATGAGCAGGCCCACCGTGGACAGACCCGCGTTCGTCTCACGATCCACGGCCCGCTCACCGGTCTGCTTGTTGACCAGCTTCGGCACGGGCGCGGTCGCCACGAACACCACAGCGGTCGAAACGTCGATCTTGAAGGACGGCATTATGGAGTTCTCCCCTTGTGGGATGAGCCCCGGACTGCGTCGTGATCTTGGCGGATGGCGCGCAGTCCGGGGTGCCTTGTTTCTCGACCCTTTCGAAGCTACTCGCAGTTTTTCTGCGGGTCAACAGAAAAGCTGCGAGTAGCAGCAAAATTCTGAGTCTGCGAGACTGACGGCGGGAAGAAGGAGGAATTATGAGGAATTTCGCACTCTTTGTCCGCTTCACCCTGCGCGACGGCATGGGCGACGCCTTCGACACCTTGGTGAAGGAGACCGAAGCGGGCATCCGGGCGCACGAACCGGGGACGCTGGTCTACGCCTGCCACACGGTTGAAGGGGAGCCGAACCAGCGGATCTTCTTCGAGATCTACGCCGATCGGGCAGCGTTCGAGGAGCACGAGCGTCAACCACACACAGTGCGATTCCTGAGCGAGCGAACGCGGTACGTCGAGAAGACCGAAGTGGACTGGCTTGAGCCGTACGCCGGCAAGTACCCGCACGGAGCCGCGAAGTGAGCACCCTTCCCCCCACCACTGGTCAGCGGGTCAAGGAACTACGGCGGGCCGCGGGCATGTCGCAAGCCGACCTTGCTACCGCCATGGGGCGCTCCGAGAGCTGGGTGTCCCAAGTCGAACGCGGTGTGCAGCCTGTTGAACGTCTGGCGATCCTTCAAGGACTCGCAGATGCGCTGGGCGCCTCGATAAGAGACGTTCGGCCGGACGCCGCCCCCACCCCTGCGGACCGCGTGGACGACCCACCCGTGCCGGAGAGCAACGATCTAGACGGCCTTCGCGTCGCTCTCACAGGCCATCCCGCATTGGGTAGCTTGTTCGACCGCGGGCCGAGTTCCCCCGTGCCCACGCTTGCCGAGTTCCGCCACCGCGTCGACCAGGCGTGGGAATACGTGCATGCATCGAGCTTTGCGGCCTTGAGTGACCATCTCGTCAAGTTGCTGCCGGACATCGAGGTTGCGGTACGCCACGCGCCCGCAGCCGATCAAGTCGAATTGCACTCTCTCAGAGCCCGCAGCTACCAGGCAGCCGCCGCCAGCTTCACCCGCCAGGACCAGGCTGACGCTGCATGGGTAGCCGCAGACCGCGCCCTACAGGCCGCCGAGATGGCCGGCCAACCGCTTGAGGTGGTGGCCAGCCTCTTTCGCATGGCTCACGCGTTCATGCGGCAGCAGCACATGGACCAGGCCGAGCAGGCAGCAAAATCAGCGGTCGAGGTCTTGGACCCACGGGCAGAGAATCCCGCCTGCCCAGCCGAGGAACTGTCACTTCTCGGCGCCATGAACCTTGTGCTCTCGGTGATCAACGCGCGCGAAGGCAACCGATCCGAGACACACGCTCACCTCGAACGGGCAGAGGAGATCGCCGCGCGGCTCGGCGAGGACCGGAACGACTTCGACACCGAGTTCGGCCCCACAAACGTCAAGCTGCACTCCGTGAGCACGGCCGTGGAACTGGGAGATGCCGGACTGGCGTTGGAGATCGCAGCACAGGTCGACGCCGGCGGACTCTCCGCTGAACGTCAGTCACGCTTCCTACTCGACGTGGCACGGGCCCATTCGCAACGCCGACACGTCGGCGAAGCCACCGCAGCACTACTGGAAGCGGAGACCCTTGCACCGGAGCAGATCCGCGATCACCACATGGCCCGCGAGATCATCCGCGACCTCATCCAACTCTCAGGCCGACGCGTACCCGAATCGCTGCGAGAGCTTGCCGACCGATGCGGCGTGAGCTGACCTGTTACAGGTTTCTCTACCTCATCAAGTGCCCGCGCGAGCGCGGGCTGGCCCCTGGGGCCCGACCCCTCTGCGCCTTCGGCGCCGGGGTCGGCCCCTGGGGCCGCAGCGAGCTACGGCCCATACGTAGAGATCTGAACGCGGAGTGCTCCGGTCAGAACGTGCCTCCGGCGGGGGCGCTCAGGCTCCGAGATGGCGGGGGCGCCGTTCGCGGGTGCCGGCCGAGTGTGGTGTGCGCGGGGTGCTCCCATCCCGTCTGCCGTCGACCCAGGCAGAGCCGAGCAGTCGCGGCCCAGGGCGTCAAGGTCGTTCGTCCAGCCGGGCGCTCCACCTTGACGCCCTGAACCACGCCCGCTCCACGGTGTGTGGGTCGACGGCAGACGGGATGGGAGCCGCGGCGAGTGACAGGTTGACGTGGTAGGTGTCTAACGGGCTGTCAGTAGCGGCCCTTAGGCTTCCGGCATGCGCAAAGGTGCGATCACTCAAGACGGTGTCTTCAAGGCCATAGCGGAATACGACGAGTTGGGCCGTGACAGGTTCCTGTCTGAGTATGGGTACAAGCCGGCGACCGGCTATCTGCTTCTGCACGAGGACCGAACGTACGACTCGAAAGCCATCGCAGGTGTAGCCCACAAGTTCGATCAAGGCCGTGCACTGCGACCGGACGAGTTGATCGGGGGAAGGTCACACGCTGCCAGGTGGCTCGCCCGACTCGGCTTCCTAATCCGTTCGTCTCGCAGTCCTGACTGGACTCGCGACGAGATCATCCTCGCCTGCGACCTGGCGATGGCCAACGGCTGGAAGCGACTGGAGTTTGACGACGCACGCGTGATCCAGCTGTCTGCACTGCTACAGAACATGCCGATCCACCCCGAAGAACTACGCAACGAACTGTTCCGGAATCCCAACGGCGTAGCTCGCAAAACTGTTGACATTACGTCCAGGCACCCAAACTACCGAGGGAAGCCGACGAACGGCAACGCGCTTGATGTCGAAGTCATGAATGACTTCCTCGCCCGGCCAGCTGAGATGACGGAGGTAGCCCGGCGTATCCGGCACGGCCTTGCTTCAGGCGAATTCCAGGATCTAGCCCTGGAGGTTGAGGCAGAAGACGAATACAGCGCGCCCGAGGGCAGGTTGCTGATGAGCCTGCATAAGAGCCGAGAGCGGGACAAGGGGTTGCGCAAGAGGAAGATCGATGCGGTGTTGCGCCAGGGCCGCCGGCTCGCCTGTGAGGCATGCGGCTTCGACTTTGAGCAGGTCTACGGCGACCGTGGAAGCGGCTACATCGAGTGCCACCACGTCGTTCCCCTGCACGAGGCCGGCGAAGGTCGAACTAAGCTCAGCGATCTCGCCCTCATCTGTGCGAACTGCCATCGGATGATCCATCGCCGTGCTCCCTGGCCGACCCCCATAGAATTGAGGAACCTCATCCAGAGCCGACAAAACGCCAGGGCGCGTATCCCCTCCCAGCACAACGACGAAGCTGACCAACCCGCTGCGACCAAGATGTAGGTGGCATGCACGTGTCCCGTCCATGCCTGACCCTGTCGCAGTCATGGAGGACCGCGGTCGCGAATGGGTGCAGTCGAGTGCGGCGGCCCCTGACATTTCTACCGGTCAGGGGCCGCTCATCTGTCGTCGGCAAGAGGGGGATCGCGATCCTCTTAAGGGCCCTCTTATCCCATTCAGTTGCCTGCAAGTTGTTTCATACGATCGTCATCTGGAGCTCGATCGTGAAGAATCTCGAAGTAATCTGCCCACTGCTTCTTCGACCGCTCCAGCAATCCGAGCCAGTCGGTCGCCTCCATGTCATCCTGCCGGAGCTTTTCAATTTTATCCATAACATCTTGAGCTTTGTCGAGTTTATCCGCTACGAGAAGCCCAGAGACTGACTTGAACTCCGAAAAGCGAGCAGCAGTGGCATTGCGCAATCTTGTCACATACCGTTCGTAGCGCCCCAGATGATCCCAATCAATCTTCAACCCTGGACGCATAAATTCGACAACCAAGAGCTGGTTTCCTGAGGATAGGACCAGGTCTACGCGCGCATCCCAGTCTTTTCCGTAAATTTCCTTTGCGACTTCTTCCATTAGCCCCCGTACGCCGCGTTCCACACGGAAAGTCTCCCATCGGGGCGAGATTAGCCAGGGGTTTTCCGCGATGTAGTCCCGAATATGATTCTCAAGCTCACGTCGCTGGACACGCTCCTCAAGTCCAGTGATCAAGTTGAGTTGCGCTTTCACGTGCTCCGCAGCATGCAGGGCACTCATGACTCGAGACTGGGCAAGGATTTTGACCAGGGCGTCCGCATCTAGTTCGTCGGCACTGGCGAGATCGTCAATCAGGCCCTTAAGCCGCCCACCTTCCCAAGCCGATAGCATGGCCTGCGCCAGGTCGGCGAACTGTTCATCACTGAGGGTCGTAATCTTGGCGATCGATTCAAGAGCCTTTTCGACAACCTTCCGCTCAGGCCTCTCCAGTCTGCCGAGCCTAATGGAGAAAGGAGCCATTCGGTCACGCATGGCGGTAACTTTTGCTTGCGCCCTGAATCCCTGCCAAATCCGCAGGAGGGATTTAACTCTAGCCTGCCCCCACGCGAGCAGGGGCTCAGACGCCTCCGCTTCCCAATTCACCCGCTGTCGTTCGGTTGAGATGAGGTCCCGCGGCTGGTCGTCCAGGAAGTCAGCTTCCACACGCCCAGACAAATAGCTGGTTCCCTGCTGCCCGCCAAATCCGCCCGTCAGATTGAAAAGGAAGGGACGCTGCGCCAGCTTGTAGTGACTGAAGATAGAGACGCCAGTGAGTTCGTCATCACTGATCGGTTCTTTATAGAAGACGAATCGCCATTTTACCTGGTGCCCGTTGACAAGTCGCTCCACCCCCCACCCATCATCGTCGACAGTGAGGTTCGCCGGCCTCTGAGAATCCTCATAGTCACGAGGGAATGAGAACTCTATTTTCTCAATGTCATCAACTTCGGCGATTCGCTCGCCATTGACTGAAACAGCGAATTCGTCCGCTCGTTCCAAAAGCAAGAAACGTCGCGCCATGCTAGTTCTGAACTGATCTGCATTCGGCGTCTTTTTAAGCGTCAGGCTGCGAAGGGTAATAGTAGTACCGTGATCAACGCAACGGTCTTCCGCAGGCCCATCGTAGTCGATTACGTCGACCTCTAGCGGGTCATTCTGGGCGTAGCTGTCGGCGCCCTCAATTAGTTGGCTAGCGTCTAGTTCAAATACGGTTCTCTCTCCTGTTTCTCCGCTGACAGTTTCCACCCTGACGAAATTAGCAATTCCAAATCCAGCGAACTTGCCGATCCCTTTCCTTCCCATCATCGGGCGTCCGGAACCGGTTACATCCTTGCCGTTTTCCTTTCGCTTGTTGTAGCCGACGTTGAGGTATCGGTCTTGGCACTGGGCTAGAGTCATGCCGAAACCGTCATCACGGATCGAAATCTCCGAACCGGTATTCAGGTCGCCGGGCAGTACAACTTCAACCGAACTGGCGTCCGCATCCCAAGCGTTGGAGATCAACTCTGCAATAGCTGCCACCGGCGACTGATACATATCAATACCGAGATGTTCGATAACTCGACCGCGAAACCGGATTTCAAGTCGCGGCGATTTTGCGCCCATATTTCACTCCCGGAGAGCTAGGTGATGTCGCTTGGCTACGCTATCGCCCACGGCTCTCTGGTGGCAGCCCGTTTGGAAAATCGCTGACGGAACGCCAGATGCGCGGGCTGCTGGCGCTCGAAGTTGGCGGTTTCCGATGCGGCCTAGGACTCCTGGGTGGTTGGATTCGTGCTCCAGGCAGGTGCCGCGCCTGCGGGGAGGGGGACAGTATGAGTACGCCCAAGGTGCTGACAGTCACGCTTGAGTTCGAGATGGGTGATCGCAAGATCCACGCTCCGCGAGTCAAGGCGGCCTACGAAGCTGCGGTGAGTGCTGCGATCGATGCCGCGAAGGGTGAACTGCTCGACGGTAGCGTGAACACCGTTCGCAGCCGCATGACTTGGGACTACCGATGGGCCGAGACGTCCGCCCAATACACGGATGTGGACGTCGAGTGGTCCGATGAAGAAGAGCCGGAAGAGTAGGGCAGCCTTTCGGCCGTACCTGGCGCCTGACCTCTATGGCTGGCATCGACAGTGTCGGACGGCTCTGGCTACCAGCGGGCGTGAGCAGCACGGGTTACGCCGGTTCGACCCCACGCGGGTGACCGATGGGCAAACTCCCAAAAGTTGTGCTCAGTCGGCCGTGGACTATCTGTGGACTCGCCCCGTCCGATCTGCCGCGGACAGGGCCGTGACCTGCGGCGTTGCCCCGAACCCAATGGGCCTCCGGAGCCGTGTGCGCAGGTTTGAATCCTGCCGGGGGCACCCCTTATAAGGTGCCCAAAGACCCCGTCACCAGCGGAAACGCTGAGGCCGGGGTCTTCGCGTATGTGCAGACAGGTGCAGCCTGAGGCTGCTCTATGCCGGGGTCTGTGGACGAGTGTGGGCGGGATCTTGAAACATCGGCCCCGGTCGGTGGGCGCAACGAGCGGGGCCATTCCTCCGCCGTCTCCGTCCTCTCCCCCGGATCACCGAGGGCCGCACCGTCGATGTGCCCGCTCCGCGGTCAGGACGTGCAGCCGGGGACCGAACCGACAGGCCGGCAGTTGTTGGGGGTGTTGTCGACGATCTGGCTGTTGACGAGGTTCAGGACGCTGGGGGACGGCGCTTGCCAGATGCCGCCGCCGTTGAGCGCACTGTTGCGCTGCACCACTGTTTTCGTCAGCGTGCTGGTGCCGTCGTTGGCGATACCGCCGCCCATCTGGCCCGCGCGATTGTCGGCGATGGTCGTCGAGGAGATGTCCATCGGGGCGCGGTCGTTGTAGATTCCGCCGCCCTGCTCGAAAGCGCGATTGCCGCCGATGGACGACTTCTTGATGGTCAGAGAGGCCCCGGCGGTGAAGATGCCACCCCCAAGTTGCGTAGCCTGATTCCGCTCCACTTTGGTGTTGTCGAGCAGGGTGGTGCTGCGCGGCCCGTTGTAGATGGCGCCTCCCCGCTGTGCCGCGCTGTCCCGCAGAACGCTGTCATGGACTTCGAGGGTGCTGCCCTGGTTGACGAAAATGGCGCCCCCTTGGTTTGCCGTGCTGTTGGTCACCGTGCTGTGCCGGAGGATGAGCGTCGCTCCGTCGGTGGGCAGGTAGGTGCCGGCGTAATCGAGGTAGCCGCCACCGGTCGCTGTGACGCCGTCGACGGTCAGGCGCCCGTTGGGACCGTCGATCTGCGCGATGCGGAAGGCGTCGGAGGCGTCGGGGTCCCGTCGGATGGTGGTGTTGTGACCCAACAGGGTGACGGTGCCCGTGATCCGCGGCAGGGCGTTTGCGCCGAGCCCCCCTGTGGACGCAGGGGTTGTGACGTTGTAGACGCATTTGGGCGCGAGCCGGATGGTGTGCGGTCCGGTGTTGTTGTTCGCGGCGACGATCGCGTTGTTGAGCGCGGCGACATCGCAAGGGATGGACACCTGGGGTTCCGCGCTTGCCACGCTTCCCATGCCGAGCACAGCCACAATCGGCACAGCCAAGACCACGGGGCTGAGTTGACGTCTGAGCATGCCTTCTCCAGATCGCTTTGCGTGATCAATTGATCACCTTCAGCGACCATGGCCAGTTTTCCGCGAGCTCGCAACCTGTCGTTCGCGGCAAAGGCACGACCGGCAGGCAGGTATCGACCGCCCCAGCCGGCATGCGCGGTCGGCACGTCGACGGCGCACCAGCGGCGGTGGCACAGGCCGAAGGCGAATGGGAAGCCGGTGGGTACGGAAGTGGTGACCGCAGGATCGCGCCCTCAGTCCCTCGTGCTCGCGAGGCAGGTCCTCGATACGCCGGTCGACGACGTCCTGCCGCCCGTCGAGACACTCACTTCGCGTAGCGGGTCAGCAGGACCTCCACGATTGCGAGCCTGCTCAGGTTGTCGACAACGCGAGGGCCGACCTGGTTGGAGACCTTCCGTTTCCGCCGGCGGAGAGCCGTGATCGGATTTCGCGCAGTTCCCCCAGTCGACCGCGTAGTTGGCCGCGTTGACGAGAGTCCGCCGTTTCGCCGCGCGGTCTCGGCCGCCGCGGCCGTGCCGTCGAGCGTGAGTTTCAGTGAGTCCAGCACCGCGCGGGCCGTGGCTGGTTCAGCGGCATCGGCGAGTGGCCGCGCCCAGGTCCAGGGTGGCCACCGCGTGATCCATCGTTCCGGCAGCGGCGGAGATCATCGTGAATGCGATCGGCAGGTTCGCTCCGCAGAGCAGGGTTTCAGTGATCAAGTAGGCTCGCCGCTCCGATCATGCACATGACCTTGGGGGCACTGTGGGAAAGATGTCGACCGTGGTCACAGCCGCGGCGGTCTGCATGGCGTTGGGCGCTACCGCGACCGGCAGCTCAGGCGGCGCCGCGACCGACGAGCGCTCCGCCGAGCAGTTGCTCGACGACGCGTACAGAACCATGAGGTCACTCACGTCAGTGACCATCGACGGGGACACGGAGACACTCCCCACCGACGGGGAACGCATGACCAGCCGTCTGACGACCGACCTCAAGAACACGTGCACGTACAAGTCGTCCCGGGAATCAGGCGCCGTGCTCGAACAGATCCGGATCGGGAAGACGGACTACGTCCGGCTGAACCGCGCCTACCTCGATGCGTGGTCGGGGCAGGACACGCCAAGCGCGGCCGAACAGAAGCTCTGGATCAAGAAGCCGTCCAGCGAGTCGGTGCGCGGCGACGGGCTTTCGGACTGCACCTGGTCCTTCACCGCGTTCGGCAAGGCGAAGAAGAGCGATCCGACCACGGTCGACGGTCGCCGGGCCATCGCGCTGGTGGTGACCGACGCGAAGGTCGAAGGCGGCACCTACACGTTTCACGTCGCCGCCGAGGGCAAGCCCTACCTGCTCAAAGTCACCTACAGGGGACCCGACTTCCGCACCACGACCACCTTCAGCGGCTTCGACAAGCCACTGAGCGTGGATCCGCCGGCCAAGGGCCGGCTGCTGGATCTCGGCGGGATCGGCGGGATCGGCGGCTGAGGGGATCGGGCATTCGCCGGTCAGCCTTCAATCGGGGGGGCTGACTCAGTTCGCCCGGTCCCAGGTGGTTCCGCGCGGCCGGGCGCCTGTCTCGGACATGAACGAGGTCCGTTCGCTCCGGCCCCGCGGCGGGTGCCCTGCCCTCGTCATGGGTTCCGCCTCGACGCGTGGTCCTCGTCCTGCAGGAGACTTGGAGCACCCGAACGAGCTCTTCCCCCGGCTGCGGGAAGTCCGTCATCACCGGACGCTCGGCTACCGCCTTCCTGGGCGATCGCCCAGGTCGCCTCGCTTCTGCTCGTGTGCGGCGTGCTCGTACATCTATCTGGTGGGGTGGTAGGGATCGGCTTCGAGGCCCTCCGAACGTGGTGGGGGCCCCTCCGAACGTGGTGACAGGTCCGCCCGTCCTCACGCCGACGCCCGTTTGCGCGGGGTCGACTTCCTCGCGGGCGTCTTCTTCGTGGCGGTCTTCTTGGCCGCTGTCCGGGAAGAGGAGGAGGCGGAGGAGGAGGAGGAGGCTGTGTCGGCGGACTGTTTCGCGGCCGTCCCGGCGGCCGACTTCGCCTTCGTCGTCCGGCTTTCCGTCCGCCCGCCCTCCGTCGTCTGTCTTCCCGTCGTGGACTTCTTTCCCGCCGTCGACTTCGTCGTCGACTTTCTCGGTGTGGTCTTCTTCGCCGCTGTCTTCTTCGCGGTCGACGTCGACTTCTTTCCGCCGACCTCCTTGGGAGCCGTACGGGCCGACTCTCGGGCCCGTGTCTTGCCGCTCGGCAGCTCGGTGACCTCGGCGTCCTCACCGGTCCCGGTGGCCTTCTCGGACTCGTCGCCCCTCGATTCCTTGGCGGCGCGCACGCTCTTCTCCAGGGCCGCCATCAGGTCGAGCACCTTGCCGCCGGCCTCCTCCCCCGACGGAGCGGCCGGCGCTTCGTGGCCCTCGGCCTTGGCGGTGACGAGTTCCTCCACGGCCTCGCGGTAGTCGTCGTGCAGGTCTTCCAGGTCGACCTCGCCGAGGGTGTCCATCAGGGCGTCGGCCATGTCGAGTTCCTTGTCGCGGACCGTGATGGCCGTGTCCGGGGCGACCTCGCCGGTGGCGCGGATCTCGTCCGGCCAGAGCAGGCCGTGCATGGCGATGACGTCGTCGACGACGCGCAGCATGCCCAGCCGCTCCCGCCCGCGCAGCGCGAACTTCGCCACGGCGACCTTCTGGCTGCGTTTGAGGGCCTCCCGCAGCAGGATGTACGGCTTGGCGGCGGGGACGCCGTTCGCGGCCAGGTAGTACGCCGTGTCCATCTGGAGCGGGTCGATGCGGTCCGCCGGGACGAAGGCCACGATCTCGATCGTCCGGGTGGTCGGGATGGGCAGCGAGGCCAGGTCCTCGTCCGTGATCGGGATCAGGGTTCCGTCCACGTCCTCGTAGGCCTTGCCGATCTCCGCGGTCGGGACCTCGCTGTCCTCCAGCTCGCAGACCTTGCGGTAGCGGATGCGGCCGCCGTCGTCGAGGTGGATCTGGCGGAAGGAGATCGCGTGGCTCTCGGTGGCGTTCATGACCTTGATGGGGATGCTCACCAGGCCGAAGGAAATGGCGCCGTTCCAGATGGATCGCACGTTCAGCACCCTTCAGATCACTTTGAGCAAGGTTCGTGCCGGTTTCGTGGGATTGTCATCGTATGACGCCGATCACGGAGGTGGAGGGCAGGAGGCTCGCGCTCACCAATCTCGACAAGGTCCTCCACCCGGCCACCGGATTCACCAAGGGCGAGGTACTGCACTACTACGCCACGGTGGCGGAGGCGCTCCTCCCCCATCTGCGGGACCGGCCGGTCTCCTTCCTGCGCTATCCCGACGGGCCCGACGGGCAGGTCTTCTTCACCAAGAACGTTCCGCCGGGTACACCCGCCTGGGTCACCACGGCCGAGGTGCCACGCACGGAGGGACCCGCGCGCATGGTCCTCGTCCAGAATCTGGCCTCGCTCATGTGGGCGGCGAACCTCGTGACGGAGTTCCACACGCCGCAGTGGACGATCGGCACGCCCGGGATCGCCGCCCGGATCGTCTTCGACCTCGATCCGGGCGCGCCCGCCACGGTCGTGGAGTGCTGCGAGGTGGCGTTGTGGCTGCGCGAGCGGCTGGCCGCCGACGGGATCGAGGCGTACGCGAAGTCGTCCGGGTCGAAGGGGCTCCATCTGCTGGCCTCCGTCGCGCCGACGCCGTCCGCCGACGTCAGCGCGTACGCGAAGGAGCTGGCCGTGGAGGCGGAGAAGGCGCTGCCCCGGCGGGTCGTGCACCGGATGACACGGAACCTGCGCCCGGGAAAGGTGTTCGTCGACTGGAGTCAGAACGCCGGCCGCAAGACGACCGCCACTCCGTACACGCTACGGGCCCGGGCGGAGCCAATGGTGTCCGCACCCGTGACCTGGGACGAGGTCGAGGGATGCGGGTCGCCGGCTCAACTCGCCTTCCAGGCAACGGACATCCCGCCCCGCGTGCGGGAGTTCGGCGATCTCCTGGCCCCGCTGTTCGACCCGGATCGCGCCGGGCGGCTGCCATGAACGCCGGCCCCGCCTCACACCCGTAGCCACGTATGCCGGTCCCGGGCCATCGCGTGCAGGGCCTCCACGTCCGCCGGTTTGAGCACCCCGCCGAGCCGCCCGAGGTCCGCGATGTCGGTGTCCCGCAGGACACGGACCTCGCGCGGAGGCGTAGGCGTGTCCAGGCGCGCGGGGCCGACCACGGCGAGGACGGCGTGGACCTCGGCGGTCAGGGCATGGGACGCGCGGTCGGCGTCCGAACGGATCCGGCGGAGCAGCGGACGTGATGCGCGGCGGCCTACGGTGACCACCGGGTCGGCGATCAGGACGCGCTGCTTGTGGGCGTGCAGGGCGTGTAAGGAGAAAAGGCCGGCGGGGCCGATCAGCAGGTGATGGATGCGGTCGCCGCCCGGGAGCGGGACCGAGTGCAGGACATGCAGGCCCCCTCCCTCCAGCCGGTCGAGGGCCGCGCCGACGGTCTGCTCGGCGGCGAGCGCGCGGCGGCGCGGATCGGGGCGCAGCCGGTGCGCCGGGCCGGGGTCCCGGTCGAGGTCGATCAGCAGGGCCTCGCCCGGCCGGTTGGGCGCGAGGTCGTCGTCCGGGTGGAGGGTCAGGCGGGCCAGCTCGGCCGAGGTCGGCACGGGCGGTGGTCCGACCGTCACCGGGCCGGTCAGGAACGGGCGCAGAACGCCGAGCACGTCCTCGCGCCGGTCCTCGCTGAGCAGATTGACCCTGGCCGTGTCACGGTCGTACCAGGCGACGCTCCTCCCGTCGGTCAGGCACACGTACAGACGCTCCTGTCCGTGGCGCCGGGCCGGTACGACGCGCAGTCCGTTCATGCCCATCACCCCATGACCATGGGAACAGGCGGGGTGCTCCAGGGGCAAGAACCCGGTTACCTTTGGCAGGAGTTGGGGCAGTTGGGTGGGAGGCGCCGTTGCGAACTCGCAGAAGGTATCCGGATGTTCCGGCCCCGGACAGCCCGTGGAATGAGATCGTGCCCGGCCTGTGGATGGGCGGCCACGAGTTCACGGGACGTTCGGGACAGCCGCAATCCGTCGTCGTGAACGACGAGTTCGACCTGGTGCTGACGCTGCTGCGGCAGCCGGGGCACGGGCCCGACCCTGGGGTCGAGCATCACGTGTGGCCGATACCGGACGGGCCGCTGGACGGTACGCAGCTCACCGGGGTCATGCGGCTCGCGCGGGCCGCCGACGACGCGCTGGAGGACGGGCGCCGGGTGCTCGTCCGCTGCCATCACGGGTACAACCGCTCGGGGCTGGTCGTCGCGCACGCGCTCGTCCTGGCGGGGTACACCGCCGACGACGCGATACGGCTGATCCGGGCCCGGCGCTCGCCCTGGGCGCTGCACAACGAGCTGTTCGTGGAGTACCTGCGGGCCGGGCTCCCCACGGCACGTCTTCTCGAGGAGCTCGCGGAGTAGCCGCCAGGGGCAGGCGCTCCCGCAGCGAGGAGAGAAATCTCGGGGTCGTGATCATCCATGCGGTGCGAACGAAAGGGATTTCTGTGTGAATAAGGGGTACGGGGTGGCCGGTCGTCCTGTGTCGTGCCCGGTCTCCCGGGGCGTGCCCGTCCTCGGCTGTCACCCCCGGGACGACCTCTACTTCTTCGCCGGTCTCGTGCGGTAGCGGCGCGGCAGCTCCCGCGGACGGGGCGGCCCGGACACGGGAGCGCGGTGATCCCCAGCCGCCTCGCGCGAGGGCACCGGCCCCTGCCCCTGCCCCTGCCCCGAGGAACGGGGCATACCGGAGGGACCCGGGGGACCGGTCGGGGACCGACACCGCGGTCCGGGTGGTGCGGGGCGTACGCGTGGAAACCGACCGGCGGCGGCTGGAAGGGTGCCCGGGAATCTGGTGGCGAACGCCCCCAAGCACGGCAGGAGGCCAGTGGTGCCGGCCCTGGACGGCCCGGTCGTCACCGTCCGGGACCACGGGGACGGTTACCCCGGCCACCTCGTGGAGCACGGCCCGCAACGCTTCCGTACCGAGGGCGGCGCCTAGGGCGTGTTTTAGAAGTCGAAGATTGGTGGGGTTGGCCGTCCGGGATGAGAGCGGATGGCCAACCAGAAGGTCAGGTCGCGGGCAATGTCGCCGATCCTGGTCGACGTGGTGACCTCATGCTCGCGGCGACTGGCATCACGGAGGACGACTTCGTAGCCTCCTTCGTCGAGGACGGCCACTGAGGCGAACCAGACGGAGTCTTCTGCGTCGGGCTGGACGACGATGAAGGTGTTGTCGGTGTCGTTGAGGTCGCTGATCATCATGAACAGCGCATCCTCGGACGGGTCGTCGATACGGTCACCGTTCTCGCTGTCAGCGCCGTAGAAGCGAGCCCCCATCGGCAATCCCCTCCCGTCACGCTGCTCAACTTGTCGGCCGTCAGCATGGCATGCGGTACCGACACCCCGGCCTTGTCACAGCCATTCGCCGATCGTTGCGATCAGCACAGTGGCCTCGAAGCGGACCGAGAGCTTGTCGAACCGCGTGGCCACTGCCCTGTTGCGCTTGAGCCGGTTGATCCCGCACTCGACCGCGTGCCGGGCCTTGTAGTCCTCCCGGTCGAAGACCGGAGGCCGCCCGCCGGCCGAGCCACGCCGCTTGCGGTGACCGACCTGGTCAGCACGCTCCGGAATCGTGCAGCGGATACCACGCTTGCGAAGATAGGCCCGGTTGGCGCGAGACGAATAAGCCCTGTCGCCCCGCACCCGCAGTGGACGAACTCGAGGCCGGCCTGGCCCGGGGCGAGGAATCCGTATGCCCTCCAGAACAGCCTTGAACTGCGGACTGTCACCTCGCTGCCCGGCGGTGACCAGCACAGACAGAGGCCGTTGTCCCTGCTCGCATGCAATATGAATCTTGGTGGTCCAACCGCCACGAGATCGGCCCAGACCATGGTCGTGGGGTTCCGTGCGTGACCCTCCCGGCGATTCGTTTTGAGCATTGCCGTTGCGGCGGGCGCCCGCCGCGTGCTGATGGGCCCGGCAGATCGTGGAGTCGACGTTGACCTCCCAGATGATCAGCCCCGCCGCATCGGCACGGCTCTGCAACCTCGTCAACAGCGCCGCCCAGGTTCCGTCACGTTGCCAGCGCCGGAAGAATCCGTAGACCGTCTGCCACGGCCCGTATTCCCGCGGCAGGTCCCGCCACGGAGCTCCAGTCCGTACCCTCCAGCGGACCCCGTCGATCAGTCTCCGTCGACCCACCATCGGTCGTCCCAGAGCCGTGATCGGCAACAACGGTTCCAACACCGCCCACTGCTCGTCAGAAAGATCTCCTCGCCCCACCCTGCGATCATCACAGCGTGAAGCGAGGACCGATCCAACTTCCAAAACACGGCCTAGGGCCACGGGCTGGGCCTGACGATCGCGCTCGGCCAGGCGGAGGTCCTGGGTGCGCGTCTGGAGTTCGCCAACGCCCCGGACGGCGGTGCGCCGGCGACACTGACGCCCCCTCAGGACGGGCGGGGCGGCGGGAGCCGGGCGTCCCCGATGGCGGAGTGTGAACTGCGCTCCCGGGCTCCCGATCCTAATGTGGCGATAAGTCAGCTTCACCCCCTTCCTGGAGGAGCCCTCCATGTCCCTGCGGTCCCAATACACCCGAATCGGTATGGCCCTCGCCACCGGCAGTCTCGTCGCCCTCGCCGGTGCCACCCCCGCCCTCGCCGACGGCGACGGCGGCTCCGGAAGCGGTGACCATCAGCAGTGGAGCAACGGCGCCGGCGGCCACCAGTGGAGCGACGGTGGCGGCGGAGGCGGTGACGGCCGCGAGCAGGGCGCCGGCGGCGACGGGGGCGGCCAGTCGTGGAACAACGGTGACGGCGGGGGCGGTGACGGCGGGGGCAATCAGAACTGGGACAACGGCGGCGGTGGCGGCAACAGCTGGGACAACGGCGGCGGGGGCGGAGGCGGGGGCGGCAACCAGAACTGGAACAACGGCGGAGGCGGAGGCGGAGGCGGGGGCGGAGGCGGCGGTGACGGCCGCGAACCGGCGAACGGCAACGGGCATGGCAACGGAAACGGCCAGAACAACCCGCGGCTGTACCAGGGCCGGGTCACCGCTCGTGGCGGGCTGGCCCTGCGCAGCTCCCCGACACGCGGCAGCCAGCTGATCCGGGTCGCGCGGCAGGGGGAGATCGTCTCCATCTTCTGCAAGACCCCGGGCGAGACCGTCGACGGCAACCCGAACTGGTACCTCCTCACCGACGGCACCTGGGCCTGGGGCGCCGCTCGCTACATCGACAACATCGGTCCGGCCCCCCGCTGGTGCTGACGCCCGGGGCGACGGCGAACCGGGCCCTCGGTTCGTCATCACATGACGGGACTCGGTTCGTCATCGCATGACGGGACATCGGGTAACGGGACATCGGGTCGCCCGCTTGCTACGTTCCGGACATGATCCAGCCCGGAATGTCCGGAACATCCGGAACGGCCGTGGCGGCTGACCCGGCTCCTCCCGCCGAACGCCTGCCCAGGCGCCGTGGCATCGAGCTGTCCCTCATCGTCGTCGCCGTCCTGCTCTGCGTGTACGGCTACTGCGCCGTCGGTCTCGCCAAGCACGGCACCGTTCCGCCCGGCGCCGCCGGTTATGGCGCCGGGCTCGGCGTGCTCGCGCTCCTCGCCCATGTCGCCGTGCGCCTGCGGGCCCCCTACGCCGATCCGCTGCTGCTGCCCATCGCCGTCCTCCTCAACGGCCTGGGCCTGGTGCTGATCTACCGGCTCGACCTGGAGACACCGGCCGACCAGGCGGCTCCCATCCAGCTCGTCTGGTCCACGCTCGGCGTCGCGTTCTTCATCGTCGTCGTGCTCTGTCTGCGCGACCACCGTGTCCTCCAGCGCTACACCTACGTCTCGGTGGTCGGCGCCCTCGCCCTGCTCGTCCTGCCGATCTTCTTCCCGGCGGTGAACGGCGCCCGCATCTGGATCCGGATCGCCGGATTCTCCATCCAGCCGGGCGAGTTCGCGAAGGTCCTGCTCGCCGTCTTCTTCGCCGGCTACCTCGCCGCCAACCGCAACGCGCTCGCCTACAGCGGCCGCCAGATCTGGCGGTTCCGGCGGCTCCAGCTGCCCACCGGCCGCGTGCTCGGCCCGATCGTGGCGATCTGGCTGCTCAGCGTCCTGGTCCTGGTCCTGGAGCGGGACCTCGGAACCTCGCTGCTCTTCTTCGGCCTGTTCGTGATCCTGCTCTACGTCGCCACCGGCCGCACCGGATGGATCGCGGTCGGGCTGCTGCTGGCCTGCGTCGGCGCCCTCGCCGTCGGCCGCCTCGAACCGCATGTCCACAGCCGGGTCGAGGACTGGCTGGACCCCTTCGCCTCGATCGCCGCGGGCCAGGGACCCAATCAACTCGCCCAGTCCCTCTTCGCGTTCGCCGCCGGCGGCATGCTCGGCACCGGCCTGGGGCTCGGCCATTCGGTCCTCATCGGCTTCGCCGCCAAGTCCGACTTCATTCTGGCCACCGCGGGCGAGGAACTCGGTCTGACCGGCCTCTCCGCGGTCTTCCTCCTCTACGCCCTCCTCGTCGAACGCGGCTACCGCGCGGGCCTCGCTCTGCGCGACCCCTTCGGCCGGCTGCTCGCGATCGGACTCGCCTCGATCGTGGCGCTCCAGGTCTTCGTCATCGCGGGAGGCGTGACCGGCCTGATCCCGCTGACGGGCATGGCGATGCCGTTCCTCGCCCAGGGCGGCTCCTCCGTCGTCACCAACTGGATCATCGTGGCCCTGCTGATCCGGATCAGCGACTGCGCCCGCGGTCAGTACGACGGGACACCGGCACCATGACCAAGTACATCCGCCGGGCGATCGGACTGTGCGCCGTGCTGCTCGTGGCCCTTCTGGTCAACGCCGCCCGCGTCCAGGTCGTCGAGGCCCCGTCGTACGACCGTAATCCCGCCAACCGCCGTCCGGCGATCGCCCGTTACGGCCAGCCGCGCGGGGACATCGTCGTCGACGGCCGTACGGTCACCGGCTCCAGGGACACCGGCGAGCAGTTCCGCTACGAACGGACCTACCTGGACGGGCCGTTGTACGCCGCCGTCACCGGCTTCGCCTCGCAGCTCTACGGGACCACGCTGCTGGAGGGCACCGAGGACGGCATCCTGTCCGGCACCGACCCGATGCTGACCCCGTTCCCCCTGTTCAGCGGCCTCACCCGGGCCCGCGGCTCCGGCGGCAGGGTCGTCACCACCCTCAACCCGGCCGCGCAGCGGGCCGCCTACGAGGGGCTCGGCGGCCGCCGGGGCGCGGTCGCCGCGATCGAACCGTCGACCGGGCGGATCCTGGCCCTGGTCTCCACGCCGTCGTACGATCCCGCGCGGCTGTCCGGGACGGGGCCGGACGTCACCGGGGCGTGGGCCGGACTGAACGGCCGGGCCGACAAGCCGATGCTCAACCGGGCGATCCGGCAGACGTATCCGCCGGGGTCGACGTTCAAGGTGCTGACCGCCGCCGCGGCGCTGGACTCGGGTGTCGTGGACGACGTCGACGCGCCCACCAGGTCACCGAACCCCTACCGTCTTCCCGGCACCACGACGAGGCTCACGAACGAGATCGAGGGCTGTGAGGACGCCTCCCTGCGGTACGCCTTCACCTGGTCCTGCAACACGGTCTTCGCGAAGCTGGGCGTGGACATCGGGCTCGACGACATGACGAGGACGGCGGCGAACTTCGGCTTCAACGACCGCAAGCTGCGCATCCCCTTCTCGGTGGCGCCCAGCAACTTCGATCTGCGGCTCGACAGGGCGCAGTTGGGGCTCTCCTCCATCGGCCAGTTCGACACCCGGGCGACTCCGTTGCAGATGGCGATGATCGCGTCGGCCGTCGCGGGCGACGGTTCGGTCAGAACGCCCTACCTGGTGGAGCGGACGACCACGCACAGAGGCGCGACGCTCAGCACGACCGGTCCGCGCGTCCTTCACCAGGCGATGAGAGCGTCGACCGCGCAGCGCATGCGTGAGCTGATGACCGACGTGGTGCAGAAGGGCACCGGGACCGTGGCCGCCATTCCCGGCGCCACCGTCGGCGGAAAGACCGGCACCGCCCAGCACGGCATCGGCAACTCCGGTACCCCGTACGCCTGGTTCATCTCCTGGGCCCGCGCCGACGGCTCCATGGAGCCCGCTGTGGCCGTCGCGGTCGTCGTCGAGGACGCCGCCGCGGACCGGGGGGACATCACCGGGGGCGGGTTCGCGGGGCCGATCGCCCGGGCCGTGATGGAAGCGGTGCTGGGCTCTTGAAGGGACTCCCACTCGGGAGCGCTTCGCCGCGCGGCCAGGTTCTGGTCTGTCGCGGCCCGCACCTGGTCTGCCTCGCCCTGGGTTCGACCGGTCTCGCTCCGGTTCCGGTTCGGGTCGCCCAGTCCGTGAGACGGGGGCTGTGCCGTTCCTCCCGGCCGACCTACCGTTCGGCCATGACTCCGTCGACAGCCTCGTTCGAGCTCGCCCAGGTCAACGTCGCGCGACTCAAAGCCCCTTTGGATTCCCCCCAGTTGAAAGGTTTCGTGGAAGCCCTCGAACCCGTGAACGCCGTCGCGGACGCGGCGGACGGATTCGTCTGGCGTCTGCAGGACGACTCCGGTGACGCCACGGACTTCCGCGTTCTCGGCGACGCGTGGACGATCATCAACATGTCCACCTGGCGGGACACGAACGCGCTGACGGCGTTCATGTACCAGGGCCGGCACCGCGAGCTGATGGCACGGCGCCGTGAGTGGTTCGAACGGCTGCAGGAGGCGGTGACCGCACTGTGGTGGGTTCCGGCCGGCCACCGTCCCACGGTCACGGAAGCCGAGTCCCGCCTCCTCCACCTGCGCGAACACGGACCCACGCCGCACGCCTTCAGCCTGCGGACCTCCTTCCCGCCGGCGGGGCCGTGATCACGGGCTCCCGCGCCCCTCGTCGATCGTGTTCCCGACCTCCGCCACGCGTTCCCTCTCCTCGGCCGCGAACCGTTCCGCGTCCAGCTGCTCGGCCATCTCCTCGTCCTGGGCCATCAGGAGGTCGAGGTTGGAGTTGCCCATGTCGAAGACGCCCATGTCCACGTAGGCGCGCTGGAGGCGTTCGCCCCACAGGCCGATGTCCTTGACGCACGGGACGATGCGGCTGAAGAGCAACTGGCGGAAGAGGTGCAGGAATTCGGAGTTCTCGCTGAACTCCTCGGCCTCCGCCTTCGGGATGCCGAAGTTCTCCAGGACCTCGACCCCGCGCAGCCTGTCCCGCATCAGATAGCAGCCCTCGATCACGAATTCCTCGCGTTCGCGGAGTTCGGCGTCGGAGAGCTGCCGGTAGTAGTCGCGCAGGGCCATGCGACCGAAGGCGACATGGCGCGCCTCGTCCTGCATCACGTAGGACAGGATCTGTTTCGGCAGCGGCTTGTCGGTGGTGTCCCTGATCATCCCGAAGGCGGCCAGGGCCAGGCCCTCGATCAGGACCTGCATGCCCAGGTAGGGCATGTCCCAACGGGAGTCACGCAGGGTGTCGCCGAGGAGGGACTGGAGGTTGTCGTTGATCGGGTAGAGCATCCCGATCTTCTCGTGCAGGAAGCGGGAGTAGACCTCCGCGTGCCGGGCCTCGTCCATGGTCTGGGTGGCCGAGTAGAACTTGGCGTCGAGGTCGGGGACCGATTCGACGATGCGCGCCGCGCAGACCATCGCACCCTGTTCGCCGTGCAGGAACTGGCTGAACTGCCAGGAGGCGTAGTGCTTGCGCAGTTCGCCCTTGTCCCGGTCGGTCATCTTCGTCCAGTACGGGGTGCCGTACAGGGTCATCGCCTCGTCGGGGGTGCCGAGCGGATCGAGGGGATCGACCTCCAGGCCCCAGTCGATGCGCTTCTGGCCGTCCCACTGCTTGTCCTTGCCCTTCTGGTAGAGGGCGAGCAGCCGGTCACGACCGTCGTCGTACTCCCAGCTGAAGCGGGCCGCCCCCGAGGCCGGTATCTGCCAGTGGGGGTCTCCCGAGTCCGCGGCGTACAGCTCATGCGTCGGCATACTTCGCAGGCTCACACGGAGTAGACGCGTCGTCAACAAGTCCGGCACAGGGGATTGACGAGCTTGCTGACAAGCAGTCTCATAAGTGGTGACCGCCGGTAACCCATAGAGATCCCGTACGACGAGGTGGGAACAGCCATGACGACGGTGCCCGAAGCCGATGTGCTCCGTGACGCGCTCGGTCTGCTCAAGGACCGGGAGCAGGTGGCCGAGCGCCTCCTCGACTCCTCCGCGAAGCACTCCTTCGACCCCGACAAGGAGCTCGACTGGGACGCGCCCTTCGAGGAGGGCAAGTGGTTCTGGCCGCCCGAGCTGGTGTCGCTGTACGACACCCCGCTGTGGCGGAAGATGGGCGAGGAGCAGCGGATCGCGCTGTCCCGGCACGAGGCGGCCGCGCTGGCCTCGCTGGGCATCTGGTTCGAGATCATTCTGATGCAGCTGCTGGTGCGGCACATCTACGACAAGGCGGCGACGAGCGCGCACGTTCGGTACGCGCTGACCGAGATCGAGGACGAGTGCCGGCACTCGAAGATGTTCGCGCGGCTGATCACGCGCGGGGGCACGCCGTACTACCCGGTGAGCCGGGCGCATCAGAATCTGGGACGGCTGTTCAAGACCATCTCGACCACTCCGGGGTCCTTCACGGCGACACTGCTCGGTGAGGAGATCCTCGACTGGATGCAGCGGCTGACGTTCCCGGACGAGCGGGTGCAGACCCTCGTCCGGGGTGTCACGCGGATCCACGTGGTGGAGGAGGCGCGCCATGTCCGGTACGCCCGGGAGGAGTTGCGGCGGCAGATGCTCACCGCGCCGCGGTGGTCGCAGGAGTTCACCCGGGTCACCTCGGGCGAGTTCGCCCGCGTGTTCTCGGTGGCCTTCGTCAATCCCGAGGTCTACACGAACGTCGGGCTCGACAAGCGCGAGGCCCTGGCCCAGGTGAAGGCCAGTGGGCACCGGCGGGACGTGATGCAGACCGGGGCCAGGAAGCTGACGGACTTCCTGGACGACATCGGGGTGCTGCGGGGGGCGGGACGGCGGCTGTGGAAGTCGTCGGGGCTGCTGGCCTGAAGTGACTCCCGGGCGGCTGCGGGGTCGCCCGGGGCTTCACGGCGACGCTCGGCCCGGGAACACCGACGTCCGATACGACTCCGGACCGGCCTCGGTGTCCGCTGTTCCGCGCTGTTCGCGAGGGTGTGCGGATGGGCGGTTACGCTGCCGGACATGACCTCGCAGGCTTCCACCCCCGCTTACCGTCGGCTCAGTGTCGAGGAGCGGCGCAGTCAGTTGCTCGAAGCCGCGCTGTCCCTGTTCGCCCAGCGGGTGCCCGAGGAGGTCTCGCTGGACGATGTGGCGGAGGCGGCCGGGGTGTCGCGGCCGCTCGTGTACCGGTATTTCCCCGGCGGCAAGCAGCAGCTGTACGAGGCTGCCCTGCGGTCCGCCGCCGAGGAGCTGGAGCAGTGCTTCGCCGAGCCCCCGGAGGGGCCGCTGACCGAGCGGCTCTCCCGGGCCCTCGACCGGTACCTCGCGTTCGTGGACCAGCACGACGCCGGATTCAGCGCTCTGCTCCAGGGCGGCAGCGTCATCGAGACCTCGCGGACCACGGCCATAGTCGACGGGGTCCGCCGGGCCGCGGCGGAGCACATTCTCGATCATCTGGCGGTCAAGGATCCCGGGCCCCGGCTGCGGATGACCGTACGGATGTGGATCACGGCCGTGGAGGCCGCCTCGCTGATCTGGCTCGACGAGGACAAGGAACCGCCGCTGGACGAGCTGCGGGACTGGCTCGTCGAGCAGTTCACGGCGGCGCTCGCGGCGAGCGCCGGGAGCGATCCGCAGACCGCCGCGGTGGTCCGGGC
The DNA here is from genome assembly GCF_036139655.1 of Streptomyces sp. NBC_00328. NCBI lineage: Bacteria > Bacillati > Actinomycetota > Actinomycetes > Kitasatosporales > Streptomycetaceae > Streptomyces > Streptomyces sp. NBC_00328. The sequence continues at coordinate 6,517,697 of NZ_CP108013.1, read as the reverse complement.
CGCGCTCGCGATGGAGCGCCCCGACGGCATCGCGGGGGCGCTGGTCCGGCGGGTGCTGCCCGTTGTCGAGCATGCGGGCCACCTGCTGTGACACTGGTCCGGTGAAGAGCGAAGACACCCCCTTTGTCGGCGGCCCGCTGGACGGGCGCGTCCTGCCGGTCCTGCTCGGGATCACCGGCCACCCGCCGAAGACGTACCGGATCCCGGTGCCCGACCCGGACGGCGGCAAGTCCACCGTCCTGGTCTACCGGCGCGTCCAGGCGGCCACCAGCAAGCGGCTCGGTCTGCATCAGGGGTGGAAGTACGAGTACGCCCCCGAGGGCGACGCGTCGGAGCGCCGGTTCAAGCTGCCCTGGTCCCCGGGCACGCACAAGGGCGGGGGCGGCGGCGCCACGCCGGGCGGCAACGCCGACGAGTGACCTTCTTGCGCCGAAGCGCTCTCCCGGCGCGCGCCCGGGATGCGGCGGCCCGATCCTGCCGGTGCGAAACGGGTGGCGGACCGGCCGCCCCGGCAACGGAGGTGACGGCATGTCAGGAAGGCTTCTGCGTCTGGTCTGTACGGGGGCGGTGGCGGTCGGGGCGCTCCTCCCCTCCTCGTCGGCGGCGGCCGCCCCCGAGCCCGGCCCGGCCTCCGGCAGCGACGCCCAGCGGTCCGTCACCTCGTTGCTGACGGATCTTCAGCGGCTCTACCGGGACGCCGAACGCGCCACCGAGACGTACAACGGGACCGAGGAGAAACTGAAGAAGCAGCGCGCGGAGGTCGCCGGGCTCGACGCCCGCCTCGCCACGGCCCGTCTGTCGCTGGAGGACAGCCGGGTCGCCGCCGGACGGCTGGCCCGGCAGCAGTACCAGAGCGGGGACGGGATCTCCCCGTACGTACGGCTGCTGCTCGCCCGGGATCCGCAGCACGCCCTCGACCAGGGGCACCTGATCCGGCAGTTGTCGCTGGAGCGGGCCCAGACCGTACGGCGGGTCACGGGCCGCGAGAAGCGGGCCGACGGGCTCGCGCGCTCGGCCCGCAAGGCGCTGGACGCACAGCTCTCCCTCGCCGCACGCCGGCAGAAGGAGCGGGACGAGGTGCGCGAGCGTCTCGACGACGTGCAGCGGCTGCTCGCCTCCCTGACCGCGAAACAGATCGCCGAACTGGACCGGGTGGAGAAGTCGGGAACGGACACGGCCCAGAAGAAGATCATGGCGTCCGGCGCCCTCAGCAGCGTGCGGCCGCCCACGCGGGAGGGCGAGGAGGCGTTGCGCTACGCCGTCGAGCAGATCGGGAAGCCGTACGAGTGGGGTGCGGAGGGGCCGAAGACCTTTGACTGCTCGGGGCTGACGTCACAGGCCTGGGAGCGGGCCGGCCGGTCCATCCCGCGCACCAGCCAGGAGCAGTGGGCCGAGCTTCCGAGAGTCCCGCTGGACAAGCTGCGTCCCGGTGATCTGGTGATCTACTTCCCCGAGGCCACGCACGTCGCCCTCTACCTCGGCGAGGGGATGGTGGTGCAGGCCCCGCGGCCGGGGGCGAGCATCAAGGTGTCCCCCATCGCGGCCAACCCGCTGCTGGGTGCCGTACGCCCGGACCCGGACGGGGAGCCCTTGCGGCACTACACGCCGCCGGAGTTCCCCGAAGGCGCCACGGACGGATCCGACGAGGGCTACACCTCGGCCGCTCCGGTGGCCGCACCGAGGTAGTGGAAGGCCCCTGGCGGGGGCGTGCCGCCCGTCAGGGCAGAGGAAGGCCGTGCCCGTCCCGGACGCGCGGGAGGTGGGAGGTGGGACCTGTCCGGCCCCGGACAGGCGGGAGATGGGACCCGTTTCGCCGGGCCGGATGCTCTGCGTCCTGCCGGAATCGAACGGAACGCGGCTACATGCCCGCCGCAGGGTCGCCGTCGCCGAGGCCTATCCACCAGTGCCCGTCGTCCTTCACCAGCAGCAGCTCCTGCCGCTGGCCGGTTTCCTTGTACGCCACCGTCACCGAGTTGAAGTAGCCGACGACTCCCTCCAGTACGGTGACTTCGACGGGGCCGCCCGCTGCCCGGCCGTACTCGCGCACGTACTTGGCTGCGGTGGGCCCGGGCTGCTTGTAAGCGGGCCCGGCGAGATCGGCGATTCCCTCTGCGTCTCCGTCCTTGAGCCGCTGGACGTAGACCCGTACGACAGTGTCGACGTCCTTGGCCGTCTCCCGGACGTCGGGGTATGTGGACCTCTCCGCGCGCACCGTCACGTCGACCTCGGGTGCGTCGGCCAGGGCGTAGGGCTCGCTGGACCAGTTCCACCACACGGCTGCGGTGATCCCGACGGCCAGCAGGCCGCCGGCGAGCGATATGACCGGCTTCGTCACATGCACCTTCCTCAAGTACCAGTACAGCACCGATGTACAGCCACGGACGGCCCAGGGGTCACCCCTGGGCCGTCCGTGGGCCGGCCGAGTTGAACCGAAGGCGGCAAGCAACGACAGGCGACGGCTGCCGGACCGCGGGTCAGAAGGCCATCAGGCCCCGGTGACCGACGCCAGGTAGGCGCCCGTCTTCTCGGGGTCGAAGAAGAAGTTCTCGAAGTCGGCCGGGTTGTTGAAGCCGTTGGCGAACCGGTCGGCCACGGGCGGGAGTTGGCCCGCCGCTCCGATCAGGTTGAGCACGTGCTCCGGCGGGACGCCCAGCATCGCGTTGGTCCACTTGGTGACGTGCTGCGCGGTGTCCCAGTAGCGGTCGAACGTCGCCTGCATCCACTCCTCGTCGAAGGGCTTGTCGCCCTGCTCGACGATCGAGGCAAGATAGGCGGCGGCGCACTTGGACGCAGAGTTGGAACCCTGGCCGGTGATCGGGTCGTTGGCCACGACGACGTCGGCGACGCCGAGGACCAGCCCACCGCCGGGCAGCCGGCCGATCGGGTTGCGGACGGTGGGGGCGTACCGTCCGGACAACGTGCCGCCCGCGTCGGTCAGTTCGACGTTGGTGGCGCGGGCGTACTCCCAGGGCGTGAACCGCTCCATGAGTTCCAGGGTCAGGGAGAGGTGCTCGGCGGGGTCCTTGACGCCGTTGAAGACGTCGAGCGGGCCGCCGGGAATGCCCTCCCAGAAGAGGATGTCGGCGCGTCCCGAGGTGGTGAGCGTCGGCATGATGAAGAGCTCGCCGACACCGGGGACCAGGTTGCAGCGGACCGCGTCGTAGTCCGGGTGCTCCGGGCGCGGGCCCAGGCCGTGCACGTAGGACACCGCGAGGGCGCGCTGCGGCTCGTTGTACGGGGAGCGGGAGGCGTCACGGCCGAACATGGAGACGAGTTCGCCCTTGCCCGCCGAGACGAGCACCAGGTCGTAGGCGCGGGAGAAGTAGTCGAGGTCGGACACCGCCGCGCCGTGGATGACCAGTTGGCCGCCGCGCTGCGCGAACGTCTCCATCCAGCCGGCCATCTTGACCCGCTGGTCGACCGACTGCGCGTACCCGTCGAGCTTGCCGACCCAGTCGATGACGCGCTGCGAGGGCCCCGGGTCGAAGGAACCGGGGGCCGCGACCGAGACGCCGAGCCCTTGGATCTTCGGGGCCTGGGACTCCCAGAAGTTCACCTGGAGATCGCGCTCGTGCTGGAGCGCCGTGTCGAACATGCACTGCGTCGACATGACCCGGCCGGAACGGATCTCGTCCGCCGTCCGGTTCGACATCAGGGTGACCTCGTACCCGTGCGACTGGAGTCCGAGGGCGAGCTGGAGTCCGGACTGGCCGGCTCCGACGACGAGTATCTTCCGCATGCGGGTTGCTTCTCCTAGGACTCGGGCGTCCCTATTCGGGGCTGACTTCGAGCGCGTGGCCGACGAGCGCGAGCAGGGTCTCGACGACCGAGATCCGGCGGCGCGCGTCCATGATCATGACAGGTATGTGTGAAGGCACCGTGAGTGCTTCGCGCACGTCGTCGGGCTCGAACTCGTCGCTGCCGTCGAAGTGGTTGACGGCGACGACGTACGGCAGTCCGCAGCTCTCGAAGTAGTCGAGCGCCGGGAAGCAGTCCGAGAGGCGGCGGGTGTCGGCGAGGACCACCGCGCCGATCGCGCCGCGCACCAGGTCGTCCCACATGAACCAGAACCGCTGCTGGCCCGGCGTGCCGAAGAGGTAGAGCACCAGGTCGTCGTCGAGCGTGATGCGCCCGAAGTCCATGGCCACGGTGGTGGTCAGCTTGTCCGGCGTACCCGTGAGGTCGTCGGTCTCCTCGCTGGCCTGCGTCATCAGCGCCTCCGTCTGGAGAGGCGTGATCTCCGAGACGGAGGTGACGAGGGTGGTCTTGCCGACGCCGAAGCCGCCGGCCACCACGATCTTCGTGGCGATCGGCGCGCGCGTGCGGTCCGTCTGCCAGGCCTTCAGGTTCTCCTCTTCGTCGAGGAGGGGGGCGACGCCAGGTTCGGCGTCAGAGACGGCGGAGTCCACTCAGCACCCTTTCCAGCAGAGCGCGGTCCGGCTGTCCCGGGCCGTGACCTGTTCCGTACACGCGGATCTTTCCCTGGTCCGCCAGGTCGCTCAGGAGCACCCGGACCACTCCGAGCGGCATCCTGAGGAGGGCGGCGATCTCGGCCACCGTACGCATCCGGCGGCAGAGTTCGACGATGGCCCGCATCTCGGGCATGACCCGGGTGGTGAGCGAGCCGTTGGTCAGCTCCTTGCGCGCATCCGGGGCCTCCAGCGCGGCCACGAACGTCTCCACCAGCAGGACGTGGCCGAAGCGTGTACGTCCGCCGGTGAGCGAATAGGGGCGTACGCGGGCGGGCTTGCGGTCGCCGCCGCGGACCGGGAGCTTCTTGACGCCGTTCGACGCGGTCATCAGGCACTCCCGGGAGCGTCGGCCTCGAGGGATTTTCGGAGCTCGATGCGCAGCTCGGGGGTCAGGACATGTCCGGCCCGGCCGACGAAGAGCGCCATGTGGTACGCCACGACGCTCATGTCGCAGTCCGCGGATCCGTGCACTCCGAGCAGCGAGCCGTCGCTGATCGCCATGACGAAGAGGCTGCCCTCGTCCATCGCGACCATGGTCTGCTTGACGCCGCCGTTGTCCATCAGCTTGGCGGCGCCGAGGGTGAGGCTGCCGATGCCGGAGACGATGGTGGCGAGGTCGGCCGCGGAGCCCTTGGGGCCCTTCGGTTTGACGCTGTCGGCCGTCCTCGCCTCGGCGTTGTGGCCGGGGTCGGAGGAGAGCAGGAGCAGGCCGTCGGAGGAGACGACCGCGACCGACTGGAGGCCGGGCACCTCCTCGACGAGATTGGTCAGCAGCCAGTGCAGGTTACGTGCTTCGCTGCTCAGGCCGAAGGTACTGGTCGCGGTCAACTGCTTGCCTCCTCGACTGTGCCCCCCGATGCTTCTACGTCCTGTGCGCCGGTCCGGTGATCGGTGGACGCGGGTCCTGCGGGCGCGTGCGCGGGTGCGGGAGCCGGCGGGGTCTGTCCTTCGGGCGTGGGGGTCTCCGCCGTCCGGTCCGCGATCTCGGCCTCCACATCGCGTCGGCCTTCGATCGCGCCCCGGTGGAACCCGCCGAGCCTGCGGCGCAGTGCGTCGGCGTCCACGCCGCCCACGCGGGGGCGCGGTGCGGTCGCGGGGGCGGAGATCTTCGGTGTGCGTTTGGGCAGGCCCTTGTCGGTGACCCTGGGGTGTTCGTCGGGAACACGCTCGTGGTCGTCCGGGCCGATGGCGTACGGGTCGGCGGCTGCCGGACCTGCGGCCGGGGTGTCGGCCGCGGACCCCGCGGGTGCCTCGGTGGCCGTTCCCTGGTGGACGTCCGCCGCCGGAGTGCGCTCCGCGGCCGGTACACGGGGGTCGGACGCGGTCTGTGTGACACCGGGGGCCGTCCCGTCCGTGCGGGAGGCGGTCTCCGTGACACCGGCGGGCGTGGTGTCCGCGCGCGTGGTCGTCGTGTCCGGGCGTGCGGCCGTCGTGTCCCCGGCGAGGGCCTGGGCCGGCTCGGGGGATCCGGGGCCGGGTGCGTCGGCCGTCCCCGTGGTGCCGGCTGTGGCGGCCATGGCGGCCATGGCGGCCGGTTCCTCGGCGGCGTCCTGTGCGGGGGCCTGCGGGGCGAGCTCAGGGAGGAGCAGCTCCATCGTCGTCTCGGAGGTGAGCTCGGGCTCGGGCTCACGGGGCGCCGGGATGACCGGAGCCTGCACGGCCGGCCCGGACTCGGCGGCCGGCGTCCGCTCGGACACCGCCTCCGGTCCGGCGGCGGACTCCTCGACGGCCGCCTCGGCTGCCGCGATCAGCGGGTCCTCGGCGTCGGCCGAGGCCGCGACCGAGGCGCGCAGGATCGAACGGCCGCGCAGCACATTGGAGTTGGCCTCGGCGTCCGCGCCCGGCAGGGCCACCGCGGGGGCTCCGCCGGCGAGCCGGACGGAGGCGGGGACGGTGGACGCGGGGGCGGCGGCGAGCAGCGCCTTCGGGAGGACGACCACGGCGGCCACCCCGCCCTGCTTCTGCTCGCGCAGCTTCACCCGTACACCGTGCCGGTGGGCGAGCCTGGCCACGACGTACAGGCCGAGCCCGAGTCCCTCGCCGCTCTCCTGGTCGTACGTGTCCTCCGGGTCGAACTCGGAGAGGCGGGCGTTGAGGTGCCTCATCCGGTCGTCGGTCATGCCGATGCCCTCGTCCTGCACGGAGAGCATCACGTCACCGCTCTCCAGCAGCCAGCCGGAGAGTTCGACGGGCACGTCGGGCGGCGAGAACGAGGTGGCGTTCTCCAGGAGTTCGGCCACCAGGTGGCTGAGGTCGTCGGCGGCGAACCCGGCGATGTGCGCGTGCGGGGGCAGCGCGGCGATGCGCACCCGTTCGTACCGCTCGATCTCGCTGACCGAGGCACGGGCGACGTCGACGAGCGGGACCGGGCCCGCGTGGTGCTGGACGTGCTCGGCGCCCGCGAGAACGAGGAGGTTCTCGCTGTGCCGCCGCATGACGGTGGCGAAGTGGTCGAGCTTGAAGAGGGTGGAGAGGCGGTCCGGGTCCTGCTCGCGCTCCTCCAGGCCCTCGATCACGCCGAGCTGGCGCTCGACGAGGCCGAGGGTGCGCAGCGCGAGGTTCACGAAGGTGCTGTGGATGGTGCCGCGCACCTGCTCCAGGTGGGCCGCCGCCTCGGCGAGTCCGGAGCGCAGCTGGTCGCGCTCTTCGGCCATCTGCTGGCGCTGGCCGACGAGGTGCTTGCGGTCGCCTTCGAGGGTGGCGATCCGCTCGTGCAGACCGGCGGCGTGCGCGTGCAGTGCGTTGACGGAGCGGACCACCTGGGCGAACTCGTCGTTGCGGCCGGTGAACTTGACCGGTTCTCCGGCGGCCGGGTCGGCGGCGAGCCGGGCCGAGCCGAGGCGCAGGACGGCGAGCGGCCTGGTCAGGCTGCGGGCCATGGCCATCGTCATGCCGGCGGCGACCAGCATCAGGACGCCGAGCAGGGTGACGCGGAGCTCCAGCGCGGTGACGTCGTCGTCCCGCAGCGCTTCGACGTTCTTGGTGCGGTGGTCGTTGAGGGAGGCCTCGGCTCCGCGCATCAGCTCGATCCGGGCCGACAGGGCGGCGTCGAGCTTCTTGACGCCGGTGCCGAGCGCGGAGTCCGAGAGCTTCGGCTGCGCGGTGAGGTTGGCCAGGTACTTGTCCGCGGAGCCGACGTCGGGGCCGGTGACCGTGGAGTCGTACGACGTCACGGCCTGCTTGGGCGCGGTCTCGCGGAAGTCCGCGATGGCCGCGTCGGAGCGGAGGCGCGCCTGCTGGGCGGCGGCGCTCAGCGCGTCGCGCTGCTTGGCGTCGGCGGCCGACGAGGTGTTCGTGGTGGTCGTCAGACCCGTGACCGGGTTGTAGATGTTCTGGGTGGTGTGCGGGATGCCAAGGGCCGCCAGGAGCAGTCCGCGGGCCGCGGCGGACTGCTGGACGGCGGTGTCCAGCTCGGCGAGGGCGTGCGAACCGGCGCCCGCGCGCGGCGGCATCCGGTCGGCCAGCTCCTCGGCGAGGGCGTGGAGTTCGGCGATGGCGCCGGAGTACGCCTGGTGCGCCTCCAGGGCGGAGCTCTTCCCGGTGAGCGCCGATCGCCTGAGTGTCGCGATGCCGTCGAGGTCCTCTAGCAGCGCGGCGGGGGCGTCCGCGTCCGCGCGCAGCTCGTCGACCTGCCGGTCGACCAGGGCGCTGCGCCGCTCGGAGGGCGCCTTGGCCTTGGGCCTGCCGGCGGCGACGTAGGAGGTGACCTCGTCGCGCTCGTCGGCCAGCGCGTGCGCGAGGGTCAGCGCCTGCTGGGTGCGCTGGGCGAGCGTCACCAGATTCTGGGAATCGTTCAGTTGCTGTGAGGCCGACAGGACCATGGGCGCCCCGGCTCCGGCGATGGCGGCCGCGACGACCGCCACGGCCACGATCAGCCGGTTGCGTACATGGGCGGTCCTGCCCCGGCCCGTGGAGCCGGTGGCGTCGCCGACGGCGCCACCCTCTGTGGAGTTGGAGGCCGTCTTCTTGCCTGTGCGCCTCGGCCGCGTCTTCTGCACCGGTGCTCGCATTCCTGACTCGTGTACCCATTTGGGGCCCGGGTGACGTCCCGTCAATCGCGGCGTACGCCCGGTACGGCTCCCGACCCTCCCAGTGCCGGTGGGCAGTGGTCCCGCATCATCTGACCCGCCACCCGAAGGAGTGAACATCGGAGGGGAGTTGGCGGGCAAGTCTCCCCGGCGCCCGCCGCGGGCCCGCGCGGCGGGCCGGTTGGACGTCCGGGACGGGCTTTGGCAGTATTCGCCGCCACGTTTTGCCGGAGTCGATCATTCCATGCCAAACCCGGCGCCTGAGCTGCTGAACCGCACGTCGGGCGTTGCCCGGCGCCCTTCCGGTGCCCTTGTGAAGGGCTCGTGCAGACTGGCGGAATGCGCACTGAACTCGTGTCGGAGCCCGGAGACCCGGACCACCCCAATGAGGACTTCGCATCGGTCGGGCTTCCCGCTTCAGGACAGGGCGGTTCACTGGTCGTGCTCGACGGGGTGACACCGCCCCGGGGTGGCGACGGCTGTCTGCATTCGGTCCACTGGTTCTCCGCGCGGCTCGGCGGCGCGCTGACCGAACTGTCCGTTTCGCAGGGGGATTTACCCCTGCGGGAGGTCCTGGCGCGGGCGATTCGCCGCGTCGCCGACGCACACGCCGACACCTGTGACCTTTCTCACCCGCGTACGCCCCAGGCAACCGTGGTCCTCGCGCGGTGGTCCGCGTCGCGGGTCGAGTACCTGATCCTCTCGGACTCGGCCCTGCTGGTGGAATCCCCCTCAGGCGAGGTCACCGCCCTGCTGGACGACCGCCTCTCGCGGCTCCCCCGCACGGCCCTCGCCTCGGACGCCGTCGCCGACTCCACCGTCCGCAACAAGGAGGGCGGCTTCTTCACGGCCGCCGCGGACCCCTCGGTCGCCTCGCGCGCGGTGACGGGCACCCTCCCCCGGTCCTCGGTCCGCGCCCTGACCGCCCTCACGGACGGCGCCACCCGGTGGGTGGAGAGGTTCCACGCGGGCGACTGGGCCGAACTGTTCGCCCTCGTGCGCGAAGAGGGCCCGGCCTCGCTCGTCGAGCGCGTACGGCGCCTGGAGCGCACGGACGCGTCGGAGCGGCCGGGGTCCCGGCGGGGCAAGACGCACGACGACGCGACGGTGGTCTTCGTGGACCTGTGAGCGGGGCCGCGCGTCGAGCCGCGGGGGAACCGTGAATGGCGCTGCGCGTCGCGCTCTTCCCGGAACCGCGAGGGGAGCTGCGCGGGGAACCACGAACGGCGCGCCGCGCGGCGCGCCGTTCGGGAAACCGTGCGGGGAGCTGTCCGGAGGCGCGGGCGCCGGCCGGACGGAGCTACCTCTCCATGCCGCGGTTCAGCTGGTTCAGCAGGCGGGCGAGTTCCGCGACCTCGTTCTGGTCCCAGTGGGCGAGTTGGCGGACATAGCGGGCCCGGCGGGCCTCGCGGACGCTGGAGACACGTCCGCGGCCCTCATCGGTGAGGTGGACGAGCCAGGCGCGGCCGTCGGCGGGGTCGGGCTCGCGCGCGACCAGGCCCAGCTCCTCCAGGGCACGCAGCTGCCGGGACATCGTGGCCTTGCCGACGCCGATGTAGGCGGCGAGTTCCGTGGCTCGCTGGCGGCCGCACTCCTCCAGACGGACGAGGAGCCCGTACGCGGCGGACTCCAGGTCCGGATGGACCTCGCGGGCCATCTCCCCCTGGTTGGCGCGAGCGCGGCGCAGAAACACGGTCAACTCGCGTTCCAGGGAAAGGAACTCGCGCTCCACACCGCCGTGCGTCGCGGGCCGGTCCATACCATTTCCCGACACGCCGGATTCGACCGGACGTCCGCCGTCGTTTCCGCCCTCGTGCACGTCAGCACCCCTGACCCGGTTTCCCGATCCTGAAAGTTTCTGCCAGAACTCGCCGTTGCCGCAGCTCCGCCAGTATTTCGCAGGCGTAGACCAACGGCAGCCCCCGGCCCCTCTTCCCACACCGTCTTCTACGTGCGTAGCTTCTTTATCAGACACCTTTACTGGCATGCGCACGCCACTCCCAGGTCAAGGACGACCTGATCCCCCCGGGGCACGCATGCCCGCGCTTTTCCCCCCACCGAGCTCCCCCGAGCTCCCCCGGGCTCCGGAGCTCCATCGCCCTTCGGAGGCACGCACATGTCCGTGCACGGATCCGGAACGCCCCGCCGCCTGCGAGTGCTCGCGGCAGGAACCCTGCTCGCCGCCTTCTCCCTCCTCTCCACCCTCCCCTCCTCCGCCGCCGACACCCCCGCCCGCGGCTCCGCCCGGATGGGCATGGGGGTCATCGACCACGACGGTCAGGACGGCACGCCGTCCACCGGTGACGCCACCCAGACAGAAGGTGTGGACGTGGCCGGCTACCAGGGCAACGTCGCCTGGTCGACGCTGTGGAACAGCGGGGTCAGGTGGGCCTACACCAAGGCGAGCGAGGGGACGTACTACACGAACCCGTACTTCGCCCAGCAGTACAACGGCGCGTACAACATCGGCATGATCCGCGGGTCGTACCACTTCGCGACCCCGGACACGACGACCGGCGCCACCCAGGCCAACTACTTCGTCGACCACGGCGGCGGCTGGTCGGGCGACGGCAGGACGCTGCCCGGCACCCTCGACATCGAGTGGAACCCGTACGGGGCCGCCTGCTACGGCAAGACGCAGAGCGCGATGGTCAGCTGGATCAGCAGCTTCCTCACCCAGTACAAGGCCAGGACCGGCCGTGACGCGGTGATCTACACGGCCGCGAGCTGGTGGACCCAGTGCACCGGCAACTACAGCGGCTTCGCGTCCACCCACCCCCTGTGGATAGCGCGGTACGCCTCCGATCCGGGGACGCTCCCGGCGGGCTGGGACTACTACACGATCTGGCAGTACACGTCGTCAGGACCGACGGTCGGGGACCACGACAAGTTCAACGGTGCGCTCGACCGGGTGCAGGCACTGGCCAACGGCTGACACACACACCTGGCGTACAGGAGTACAGGAGTACAGCAGTACGGCAGGGCAGCGGGACAGCCCGACGTACGGCGAAGGCGCCCGACGAGCGGCACGGCGAAGGCCCGGGCCTCCCTCACGGGACCCGGGCCTTCCCTTCCGGCAACCTCCGTCACGCGGCTACCGAAACCTCCGGCACCGCGCCGTTCGTCGCCGGCGCCAGTGCCAGCTCCAGGACCTGGCGGACGTCCGTGACGGTGTGGACGTCGAGCTTCTCCAGGACCTCGGCCGGGACGTCGTCCAGATCGGCCTCGTTGCGCTTGGGGATGATCACGGTCGTGACACCCGCACGGTGCGCGGCGAGCAGCTTCTGCTTCACCCCGCCGATCGGCAGGACCCGCCCGGTCAGCGAGACCTCACCGGTCATGGCCACATCGGTGCGGACCAGCCGGCCCGACAGCAGCGACGCCAGGGCGGTCGTCATCGTGACGCCCGCGCTCGGGCCGTCCTTGGGGACCGCGCCCGCCGGGAAGTGGATGTGCGCGCCCCGGTCCTTCAGGTCGCCGACGGGGAGTTCGAGCTCCGCGCCGTGCGAGCGCAGGAAGGAGAGCGCGATCTGCGCCGACTCCTTCATCACGTCCCCGAGCTGGCCGGTGAGGGTCAGACCGGCCGCGCCCGTCTCCGGGTCGGCCAGCGACGCCTCCACATAGAGGACGTCACCGCCCGCGCCGGTGACCGCGAGACCCGTGGCGACGCCGGGCACCGCCGTACGGCGCTCGGCCGGGTCCTGCCCCGACTCGGGCACGTGGTGCGGACGCCCGATGAGCTCGCGCAGGTCGGTGTCCTTCACCGTGAACGGCAGCTCCCGGCGGCCCAGTTCGTGCTGGGCCGCGACCTTGCGCAGCAGCCGCGCGATGCCCCGCTCCAGGTTCCGCACGCCCGCTTCCCGGGTGTACTCCCCCGCGAGCTTGCGCAGCGCGCTCTCGTCGAGGACGACCTCGTCCTTCTCCAGGCCCGCCCGCTCCAGCTGGCGCGGCAGCAGGTGGTCCCGGGCGATGACGACCTTCTCGTCCTCGGTGTAGCCGTCGAGGCGGACCAGCTCCATACGGTCGAGCAGGGCCTCCGGGATGGCTTCCAGGACGTTGGCCGTGGCGAGGAACACGACGTCGGAGAGGTCGAGTTCGACCTCCAGGTAGTGGTCGCGGAAGGTGTGGTTCTGCGCCGGGTCGAGGACTTCGAGCAGCGCCGCCGCCGGGTCGCCCCGGTAGTCGGAGCCGACCTTGTCGATCTCGTCGAGCAGGACCACCGGGTTCATCGACCCGGCCTCCTTGATGGCGCGGACGATCCGGCCGGGCAGCGCGCCGACGTACGTACGGCGGTGTCCGCGGATCTCGGCCTCGTCCCGGACGCCACCGAGGGCGACGCGGACGAACTTGCGGCCCATGGCGTGCGCGACGGACTCGCCGAGCGAGGTCTTGCCGACGCCGGGCGGGCCGACGAGCGCGAGCACGGCACCGCCGCGCCGGCCGCCGACGACTCCGAGACCGCGCTCGGCACGCCGCTTGCGCACGGCGAGGTACTCGGTGATGCGCTCCTTCACGTCCTCCAGACCGGCGTGCTCGGCGTCGAGCACGGACTGGGCGCCCCTGATGTCGTACGCGTCCTCGGTCCGTTCGTTCCACGGCAGCTCCAGGACGGTGTCGAGCCAGGTCCGGATCCAGCTGCCCTCGGGCGACTGGTCACTGGACCGCTCCAGCTTCTCGACCTCCTTGAGTGCGGCCTCGCGGACGCTCTCGGGAAGGTCGGCGGCCTCGACCCGGGCGCGGTAGTCGTCGGACTCGTCCTCTCCGTCCTCTCCCTTGAGGTCGCGCAGCTCCTTGCGTACGGCTTCCAGCTGGCGCCGCAGCAGGAACTCGCGCTGCTGCTTGTCGACGCCCTCCTGGACGTCCTTGGCGATGGACTCGGCGACGTCCTGCTCGGCGAGGTGCTCGCGGAGCTGTTCGGTGGCGAGCTTCAGGCGGGCCACCGGGTCGGCGGTCTCCAGCAGCTCGACCTTCTGCTCCACGGAAAGGAACGGTGAGTAACCGGAATTGTCGGCAAGGGCGGAAACGTCGTCGATCTGCTGCACCCGGTCCACGACCTGCCAGGCGGCGCGCTTGCGCAGCCAGCTCGTGGCCAGGGCCTTGTATTCCTTCACCAGGTCGGTGACCCGGCCGGGCAGCGGGTCGGGCACGGTCTCCTCGACCCGGGTGCCCTCGACCCACAGTGCCGCGCCGGGACCCGTGGTCCCCGCGCCCACCCGCACGCGCCCACGCCCTCGGATCAGCGCGCCCGGGTCACCGTCGGCCAGCCGGCCGACCTGCTCGACCGTGCCGAGCACACCGGTGCTCGCGTAGGTCCCGTCGATACGCGGCACCAGGAGTACCTGAGGCTTTCCCGGCGTTGAACGGGCGGCGGCCTGAGCGGCCTCCACCGCGGCCCGCACATCGGGGTCGTTCAGATCCAGCGGAACCACCATTCCGGGCAGCACTACCTCGTCGTCGAGCGGCAGCACGGGCAGAGTGAGTGATGCGGACGTCGAAGCCATGATCTCCCCTTCGGCAGTCAAGTTGAGCTATGTCGACTCAATGCACGGGGCCTCCGCAATGTTCCCCGGAGGCCGTTCGCTCTGAGCGATCGCTTTGAACCCGGTGCGGGCGTCCCGGCCTCATGGGCTTCGGGACCTCGCGGGCCGTCCCCGGGATGCGAGGTGGCCACCGGCCTCGGATGGTTGGAGTCATGAACCATCACCTCGCCCAGAACAAGCTCGAAATCGACACCCGGCTCGTCACGGCCGGTGCCGTGCTCACCGCGGCCGGTGCCCTGGTGGCGTGCACCGGCATGGTCATCGCGGCCGCCGCCGTGTTCGCCGCGGGCCGGCGCATGCTCCGAGCCATGGATGTGCCTCCGTCGCAGGTGGCGGCCATGAAGTGGCGGCAGGCCAAGGAGGCATCCCTGGCGGGCGTGCAGGCCTGGCAGTCCTCGTCCGACGCCCAGAACGGGGCACCCCGCCGTTGAGCAGGCGCCCGGCCGTCCCTCTTATGGCTCAACGGGTCGCTTCTTGTCCGCGAGGGGGCGGACGAAGAGGCCCGTGAGCCGCTCGGGCGGTGGCCGGCGGACGGCTGCTCGAACAGTGACCGGCGGACGGCCGTTCGGGTAGCGGCCGGCGGGCGCGAAGGCCCGGCCGGTGAGAGTGGAAGCCCGGGTCGGGGGTCGCCGAGGGCCGGTCCGAGCCGCGTCCGAGGCCTCCGGCTCGTCGCCGCGTCAACCTCGCGGTGCCCGCCGTCACCCCGTCACGCCATCCCCCTGTTCCCGGCGAATTCCCGCGACCCGTACAGGTGAAAATGCCAGGATGGCGGCCATGACCGCCTCGTACGGGACTCCCGAAGTCATCGACCGCCGTCAGAGCCCGTACGGCGAGGTCGTGCTGCGGCGCCACGGAGCACTGCTCCAGATCATCGCCAACGGGTGCTTCCTGATGGACACCTCCGACGGGCGTTCCGAGCGGCTGCTCATGGACGCGGCGTACGACGCGCTGGACGGGCGCCCGGAGCCGAGCGTGCTGATCGGCGGGCTCGGCGTCGGATTCTCGCTGGCGCACGCCGCGGCCGACCGCCGCTGGGGGCGCATCACCGTTGTCGAGCGCGAACGGGCCGTCATCGACTGGCACCGGGGCGGCCCGCTCGCCGCGCTGTCCGCCGAGGCGCTCGCCGATCCGCGCACCGACATCGTCGAGAGGGACCTCGTCGACTACGTCAATGAGATCTCCGACACGTTCGACGCCCTGTGCCTCGACATCGACAACGGACCCGGCTGGACGGTCACCGAAGGCAACGCGGGACTGTACGGTGCGTCCGGACTGGCAAGCTGTGCAAGGGCGTTGAGGCCTGGCGGCGTCCTCGCCGTGTGGTCGGCGCAGCCCTCTCCGGAATTTGAAGTTACCTTGCGGAATGCCGGATTCCGCCGGGTCCGTACCGAAGTGATCCCCGTTGCCCGGGGCGTTCCCGACGTGGTGCATCTCGCGGTGAGGCCTGGATAGCCGAGGCGCACCCACTGCCCGTACCCTGCTTGCCTGACGCGGATCATTCAAGCGTCAAGCGCAGTCATGGGATCACCCCACGGATTCCGGAAAGCACACTTCAGGGGCGGGCGATGGAGCAGACACACACCTCCCAGAACGGTACGGCGGCGACCCCGGGCGCTCAGCGCCGGGTTTTGGTCGTCGAGGACGACCCCACGATCGTCGACGCCATCGCGGCCCGTCTGCGAGCCGAGGGATTCCTCGTGCAAACCGCGGGTGACGGCCCGGCCGCCGTCGACACCGCCGAGGCATGGCAGCCCGATCTGCTGATCCTCGACATCATGCTGCCCGGCTTCGACGGTCTGGAGGTCTGCCGGCGTGTGCAGGCCGCCCGCCCGGTGCCGGTGCTGATGCTCACCGCGCGCGACGACGAGACCGACATGCTGGTCGGGCTCGGAGTCGGCGCCGACGACTACATGACCAAGCCGTTCTCGATGCGCGAGCTCGCGGCCCGGGTGCACGTCCTGCTCCGCAGGGTCGAGCGCGCGGTCGTCGCGGCCTCCACTCCGCGCAGCGGCATCCTGCGGCTCGGCGAGCTGGAGATCGACCACGCGCAGCGCCGGGTGCGGGTCCGCAGCGAGGACGTACACCTCACTCCGACCGAGTTCGACCTCCTGGTCTGCCTCGCGAACACCCCGCGTGCCGTACTCTCGCGCGAGCAGCTGCTCGCCGAGGTGTGGGACTGGGCGGACGCCTCCGGTACCCGGACCGTCGACAGCCACATCAAGGCGCTGCGCCGCAAGATCGGTGCCGAGCGGATCCGTACGGTGCACGGCGTCGGCTACGCACTGGAGACCCCGACTCCCTGAGCCGGGACTCCGCAGAAGGGTCGGGGCCCGGGTGACCGGGACCCGGGTGAGGGGCTGATGTGATGAGCGGACCCGGAGAGCGGGGACGCGGGCTCGGCGAGCGCGCGTCCGGTGAGCGCAGGAGCTCGGGCTCCTGGGGCGAGGTGCGGCCCTTCTCGATCAAGACCAAGCTGGGCGCGCTGGTCGTCATCTCCGTGCTCATCACCACCGGTCTGTCGATGATCGCGGTGCACACCAAGACGGAGCTCCGCTTCATCACGGTGTTCTCGATGATCGCCACCCTGCTGATCACACAGTTCGTCGCGCACTCGCTCACCGCGCCGCTGGACGAGATGAACGCGGTGGCCCGCTCGATCTGGCACGGGGACTACACCCGCCGGGTGCGGGACGACCGGCGCGACGAGCTGGGCGACCTGGCCCAGACGATCAACCTCATGGCCGACGAGCTGGAGGCCCAGGACCGTCAGCGCAAGGAGCTCGTGGCGAATGTCTCGCACGAGCTGCGGACCCCCATCGCGGGTCTGCGCGCGGTCCTGGAGAACGTCGTGGACGGCGTCTCGGCGGCCGATCCCGAGACGATGCGCACCGCGCTGAAGCAGACGGAGCGCCTGGGGCGGCTGGTGGAGACCCTCCTCGACCTGTCCCGGCTGGACAACGGCGTCGTACCGCTGCGCAGGCGGCGCTTCGAGGTGTGGCCGTATCTGTCCGGGGTGCTGAAGGAGGCCAACATGGTCGCCTCCGCGCGCGCGGACCTCACCTCTGGCTCCGGCGGCGGCCACACCCGCAAGGACGTCCATCTGCACCTCGACGTGTCCCCGCCGGAGCTGACCGCGCACGCGGACCCGGAGCGGATCCACCAGGTCGTGGCGAATCTCATCGACAACGCGGTCAAGCACAGCCCGCCGCACGGCCGGGTGACGGTACGGGCCCGGCGGGGCGACCTTCCCGAGTCGCTGGCCCTGGAGGTCCTGGACGAGGGGCCCGGCATTCCGAAGTCGGAATGGCACCGCGTCTTCGAGCGGTTCAACCGCGGCGGGGTGCCCGCGCCGCACGGTCCTGGCAGCGACGGCGGTACGGGACTGGGGCTCGCGATCGCCCGCTGGGCGGTGGATCTGCACGGCGGACGCATAGGTGTGGCCGAATCTCAGCGGGGTTGCCGGATCCAGGTCATCCTTCCGGGACTTCCTTCTCTGCCAAGTTGACGTAAAGTTCGAACCGGAGTCGCAAGATCCACCGCTGTCGCCGCCGGCGTACACGTGTGATCAGGCACAGGACCGCGTGAACCGTGCCGCGGCCTCGGACCGACGTACCCTTTCCCCTGCGGAACCACGCTTGTTTCCCGCCATTTCCATGGGCGAAACACGGATTCCGATGTGACTTACGCGACGTTGGACGGGCCCGGCCTGACCTTCTCGGCCAGGGAGGCGTAGCCTTTATTCCCGCTGTCCATCACCTTGTGAAGCGGAAGAGGGCGGTTAGCGCCGTGTCGCCACAGTCCCCCAGTAACTCGAGTATCTCGACCGATGACCAAGCCGCCGGGAAGAACCCCGCGGCCGCCTTCGGTGCCAACGAGTGGCTCGTCGACGAGATCTATCAGCAGTACCTCCAGGACCCGAATTCCGTAGACCGAGCCTGGTGGGACTTCTTCGCCGATTACAAGCCCGGGGCGCCCGCCGCCTCGGCGCCGGCGGGTACTGCGGCCGCGGGGGCCGCAGGGACCACCACCACGGCCGCGCCGGCCGCTCCCGTGCCGCCCGCGGCACGCCAGGCTCCTCCCCAGGCGCCTGCCGCGCCCGCGCCCGCTCCGGCCGCCGCTCCCGCGGCTCCGAAGCCCGCCGCCGCGGCCCCGGCTCCCGTGAAGGCCGCTCCGGCCGCCGCGCAGCCGAAGGCGGCTCCGGCCACCGCGGCTCCCGAGGGCCCCGAGTACGTGACCCTGCGCGGTCCCGCCGGTGCCGTCGCGAAGAACATGAACGCCTCCCTGGAGCTGCCCACGGCCACGTCCGTGCGCGCGGTCCCGGTGAAGCTGCTCTTCGACAACCGCATCGTCATCAACAACCATCTGAAGCGCGCCCGGGGCGGGAAGATCTCCTTCACCCACCTCATCGGGTACGCGATGGTGCAGGCCATCAAGGCCATGCCGTCGATGAACTGGCACTTCGTGGAGAAGGACGGGAAGCCCACCCTCGTCAAGCCTCCGCACGTCAACTTCGGCCTCGCCATCGACCTGGTGAAGCCCAACGGCGACCGCCAGCTGGTCGTCGCGGGCATCAAGAAGGCCGAGACGCTGAACTTCTTCGAGTTCTGGCAGGCCTACGAGGACATCGTCCGCCGCGCCCGTGACGGCAAGCTGACGATGGACGACTTCACCGGTGTCACGGTCTCGCTGACCAACCCCGGCGGCCTCGGCACCGTCCACTCGGTCCCGCGCCTGATGCCCGGACAGTCGGTCATCATGGGCGTCGGCTCCATGGACTACCCGGCGGAGTTCCAGGGCACCTCCCAGGACACCCTGAACAAGCTCGGCATCGCCAAGGTCATGACGCTCACGTCGACCTACGACCACCGGGTCATCCAGGGCGCCGCCTCCGGCGAGTTCCTGCGCATCGTCGCGAACTTCCTGCTCGGCGAGACCGGCTTCTACGACGAGATCTTCGAGTCGCTGCGGATTCCCTACGAGCCGGTCCGCTGGCTCAAGGACATCGACGCCAGCCACGACGACGACGTCACCAAGGCCGCCCGCGTCTTCGAGCTGATCCACTCCTACCGGGTCCGCGGCCACGTCATGGCCGACACCGACCCCCTGGAGTACAAGCAGCGCAAGCACCCCGACCTCGACATCACCGAGCACGGGCTCACGCTGTGGGACCTGGAGCGCGAGTTCGCCGTCGGCGGCTTCTCCGGCAAGTCCCTGATGAAGCTGCGCGACATCCTCGGCGTGCTGCGCGACTCGTACTGCCGCACCACCGGCATCGAGTTCATGCACATCCAGGACCCGAAGCAGCGCAAGTGGATCCAGGACCGCATCGAGCGCCCGCACTCCAAGCCGGAGCGCGAGGAGCAGCTGCGCATCCTGCGCCGGCTGAACTCCGCCGAGGCCTTCGAGACCTTCCTGCAGACGAAGTACGTCGGCCAGAAGCGCTTCTCCCTGGAGGGCGGCGAGTCCGTCATCCCGCTGCTCGACGCCGTCATCGACAGCGCCGCGGAGTCCCGCCTGGACGAGGTCGTCATCGGCATGGCCCACCGCGGCCGCCTGAACGTCCTCGCGAACATCGTCGGCAAGTCGTACGCGCAGATCTTCCGCGAGTTCGAGGGCAACCTCGACCCGAAGTCGATGCACGGCTCCGGCGACGTGAAGTACCACCTGGGCGCCCGGGGCACCTTCACCGGCCTGGACGGCGAGCAGATCAAGGTCTCGCTGGCCGCCAACCCGTCCCACCTGGAGACGGTCGACCCGGTCATCGAGGGCATCGTCCGCGCCAAGCAGGACATCATCAACAAGGGCGGCACGGACTTCACCGTCCTGCCCGTCGCCCTGCACGGTGACGCGGCCTTCGCCGGCCAGGGTGTGGTCGCCGAGACGCTCAACATGTCGCAGCTGCGCGGCTACCGCACGGGCGGCACGGTCCACATCGTCATCAACAACCAGGTCGGCTTCACCGCCGCCCCGGAGTCGTCGCGCTCCTCCATGTACGCCACCGACGTGGCCCGCATGATCGAGGCGCCGATCTTCCACGTGAACGGTGACGACCCCGAGGCCGTCGTCCGCGTCGCGCGCCTGGCGTTCGAGTTCCGTCAGGCGTTCAACAAGGACGTCGTGATCGACCTCATCTGCTACCGCCGCCGCGGACACAACGAGTCCGACAACCCGGCGTTCACGCAGCCGCTGATGTACGACCTGATCGACAAGAAGCGCTCGGTGCGCAAGCTCTACACCGAGTCCCTCATCGGTCGCGGCGACATCACCCTCGAAGAGGCCGAGCAGGCGCTCCAGGACTTCCAGGGCCAGCTCGAGAAGGTCTTCACCGAGGTCCGCGAGGCCGTCGCGCAGGCGCCCGAGGCTCATGTCCCGGACGTCCAGGCCGAGTTCCCGGTCGCCGTGTCCACCGCGGTCTCCCAGGAGATCGTGAAGCGGATCGCCGAGTCCCAGGTCAACATCCCCGACAACGTCACCGTGCACCCGCGGCTGCTCCCGCAGCTCCAGCGCCGCGCGGCGATGATCGAGGACGGCACGATCGACTGGGGCATGGGCGAGACCCTCGCCATCGGCTCGCTGCTCCTGGAGGGTACGCCGGTCCGGCTGTCCGGCCAGGACTCGCGCCGCGGCACCTTCGGCCAGCGCCACGCGGTGCTGATCGACCGGGTCAACGGCGAGGACTACACCCCGCTCCAGTACCTCTCGGACGAGCAGGCCCGCCTGAACGTCTACGACTCGCTGCTCTCCGAGTACGCGGTCATGGGCTTCGAGTACGGCTACTCGCTGGCCCGCCCGGACGCGCTGGTGATGTGGGAGGCGCAGTTCGGCGACTTCGTCAACGGCGCGCAGACGGTCGTCGACGAGTACATCTCGGCCGCCGAGCAGAAGTGGGGCCAGACGTCCGGCGTCACCCTGCTGCTCCCGCACGGCTACGAGGGCCAGGGCCCGGACCACTCCTCGGCCCGGATCGAGCGCTTCCTCCAGCTGTGCGCCCAGAACAACATGACGGTCGCCCAGCCGACGTCCCCGTCGAACTACTTCCACCTCCTGCGGTGGCAGGTGCACAACCCGCACCACAAGCCGCTGGTGGTCTTCACCCCGAAGTCGATGCTGCGCCTGAAGGCCGCCGCGTCGAAGGCGGAGGAGTTCACGTCGGGCCAGTTCCGCCCGGTCATCGGCGACGACTCGGTCGACGCGGCCGCCGTGCGCAAGGTCGTGTTCTGCGCCGGCAAGCTGTACTACGACCTGGAGGCCGAGCGGAAGAAGCGCGGCTCCACGGACACGGCGATCATCCGTATCGAGCGCCTGTACCCGCTCCCGGGTGCCGAGCTCCAGGCGGAGATCGCCAAGTACCCGAACGCCGAGAAGTACCTGTGGGCCCAGGAGGAGCCGGCGAACCAGGGTGCCTGGCCGTTCATCGCGCTCAACCTGATCGACCACCTGGACCTGGCGGTCGGCGCGGACGTCCCGGGCGCCGAGCGCCTGCGCCGCATCTCGCGTCCGCACTCCTCCTCCCCCGCCGTCGGTTCCGCGAAGCGGCACCAGGCGGAGCAGGAACAGCTGGTGCGTGAGGTGTTCGAGGCGTAGGCCTCCGGCACGACAGCGTGAAGGGGCCCGCCCCCGAGTCCTGGTGGACTCGGGGGCGGGCCTTTTGGTGTTCCGTGCGGTGCCGGCGCCGGGCGATCCGGCACCGGCTTCATGTCTCCCTCACGTCTCCTGCGGTTCGAAGTCCCAGAAGGGCCGGTTGCGGGAACGGGCGGAGATGGTGTGGACGTGCTGGGGGCCCAGGGTGGCGGCCAGGTCGTCGAGGGCCGCCTGTTCGACCTTCTCGGCCTGCTGGCGGTCCCGCAGGCCGCGCAGATCGGCGGCGAGGGCGATGCGGGCCGAGAGCGTCAGCGGGTGGGTGCGGCCGAGGGCCTCGGTGGCACGGGCGACCGTGTCCTGGGTGAGCGCCGCGGCCGACTCCGGGTCGCCGATGAGGTTGCGCAGGGCGGCGGCGTTGATGGCGCAGCCGAGCGTCCAGGGGTGGTTCTCGCCCACCGCCACGGTCATGTCGGCCAGTGCCTCGTCGATGGCGACGTGGGCGTGATCGCGTTCGCCGACGCTCCGCAGGACCAGGGCGTGGTTGGCGCGGACACCGGCGATGTAGGGGTGCCCCTCGGCGAGCATCATCTCGTAGCGGGCGATGACGGACTCGCCGATCTCCCTCGCCTGGTCGATGTCGCCGTGCTCGCGCACGAAGCAGCTCGTGGTGGCGGCGAACCGCAGGGTCTGCGGATGGGTCTCGCCCAGGACGCGTTCACAGCGCTCCAGCACACGGGCGAACAGGGCCCCCGCGGCCCGGCGGTCGCCGCTGCGGTACTGGCACAGGGCCAGGTTGTGTTCGGCGTCCAGGGTCTGCGGGTTGTCGGCCCCCATGACGATGCGGTGTTCGCGCACGCTCTCCGTCTGGATGGACTCCGCCTCGGTGTAACGGCCGAGGTGGCGCAGGTCGGTCGCGTAGTGGATCTCGGAGGAGAGGGTCCACAGATGCCGGCCGCGCAGCAGTTGTCTGCGCGACTCCATGGTGCGCCGGTCGATGTCCAGGGCCTCTTCGAAACGGCCGAGCAGGCGCAGGGACACCGCCAGGTTGTTCTGGGCGCCCAGGGTGCGGGAGTCGGCGTCGCCCAGGAGGTCCCGGTAGGCCGTGAAGATCCACTGGGAGAGTTCCAGTGCCTCGTCGTAGCGGGCGAGGCCGCGCAGGTCGGCGGCGAGGCCGGTGGCGGCGCGGAGGTGTTCCAGGTCCTGGGGGCCTCGTTCCTCGCGCAGGTGCTCGACGGCGGCGCGTTCGATCGCCTCGGTGCGCTGGTAGTCGCCGACCACCCGCAGCAGGTTGGCGTAGTGGTGCGTCAGTTCCCAGACCCGTGCGTGGTTCTCGCCGAGCAGGATCCGCCAGGCCTCCATGGCGCGTTCGCCGAGCTTGATGCCGGCCACGTACTCGCCCGAGAGGTACATGTAGCGAAGGCAGTTGAAGACCAGCCCCTGGACCGCCGAGTCCTTGCTCTGCAGGACGTCGGCGTACTTCAGGTGCGGGACGATCTCGGCGTACCCCGGCCACAGCCGGGTGTCCGTCGGGCGCCTCGGGTCCGCTGCGGCCAGGGCGCGGCGGACCACGTCGATGAACTCGCGGCGGTCCTCGTCGGGCATGTCCTTGTGGACGATCTGGTGGACCATCCGATGCAGGTACAGGGACTCGCCGGAGGAGGCCGCCTCGTCGCCGGCCGCCTCGTGGGACTCCAGTCGGACGACGGAGTACTGGCGGAGCTGGTTGATGGCCTTGTTCCACAGCAGCGGATCGTTGAGCAGACCCGCGATCTGTTCCGGCAGCTGGTCGTGCGGCATCTCCTTCAGCAGGCGTACGGGGATGAACCCCGGCGCGAAGAAGGTGCACAGGCGGAGCAGGTCGACGGACTCCGGGACGGTGTCGCGGAGTTTGTTCAGCAGTATCGACCAGGCGGTCTGGAAGGCGACCGGGAAGTCGGCGGAGATCTTGACGACGTCCTGGTCGATGCCCCCGTCCAGCAGGGCGATGTACTCCTGGACGGACAGCTCCGAGTCGTTGAGCCAGCCGGCCGTCTGGTCCAGCAGGAGGGGCAAGTCCTCCAGGGCTTCGGCGAGTTGGTCGGCCTCGGGTTCGGTCAGACGGGGTGCGCGGCGGCGGATGAAGGCGACGGACTCGTCGCGGGCGTAGACCGGAACCTCCAGCAGTCTGCTGTTGTGCTCGCTCCACTCGGGGTTGCGCGAGGTGATCAGGACGTGGCCGGGCCCGGTGGGGACGAGGTCGTAGATCTGGTCGGGCTCGTCCGCGCCGTCCAGGATCAGCAGCCAGCGGGAGTAGGGGTCGCCCCGGCGCAGCGAGTCGCGTACGGCGCGCAGCCGTTCGCCGTACTCCGCTCCGGTCGACAGGCCCAACTGCGGCGCGAGTTCGGCCAGTCGGCGCCGGTAGGTGACCCGTTTCTCGGCGTTGACCCACCAGACCACGTCGTACTCGGAGCCGAAGCGGTAGACGTACTCGGCGGCGAGCTGGGTCTTGCCGACGCCGGACATGCCGTGCAGCGTGACCACGCCCGCGCCCGCCTCGGCGCCCTGGAGCAGGTGGTAGGCGTCGTTCAGGAGCGGCTCACGGCCGGTGAAGCGGGTGTTGCGACGCGGTACTCCGCCCCAGACCTCGGGCATGGCGGCCGGGAAGCGGGGGCCGCGCCGGGCGCCGTCGACGGACTCGGGGAGAGGTTCGGAGGGCAGGTCGAGGCGTTCGAGAACGCGGCGCTCGGCTTCGTCGGCGCCCATGTTGTTCAGGTCGACCGCGCCGAGGACGGTGGTGGCCGTCGGCAGTGTGCTGTTGGTGACGGAGACGGCCGCGAAGCGGGACGGGTCGGGCGCGACGACCTCGCGCAGCGCGGCGTTCCACTCCTCGTGGGTGCGCGGGCCGAGCTGGAAGTACCACTCGCTGACGACGATCAGGATGCGGCCCTTGGCCAGGGTCAGGTCGCGCAGCAGGTCGACGAGGGGCACCTCGGCCGGGGAGTCCCAGCGCTGGTACACCACGCGTTGTCCACGCCGCTCCAGACGGTCCCCGATCCAGGCCGCCCAGGCCCGGTTGAAACCGGCGAAGCTGATCGTGACGGTCTGTTTCGCGGACCCCCTTTCGGCTGGCCCGACCGGCGTACGAGCTCCAGACATGCAGCGGCCTCCCCGCGCGTGATTTTAGAACCGCCGCGAGGGTCGGCGATAGGGCGCCGACGCACACCAGTCGCTTGCTCCACGGTTCCTTTTCAAAGGTGTTCAGCGACGATCTTGGCGCACTGGCCCTCCCGTGTCCGGGAACCCGCGGCTTTCGGCGAGGATGGCTCAATCGGGGCGAGGCGTGAGGCGCTCGACGGGCGCGCGGGGCGCGTTCGGCGGTCCCGGTCCGACTCGGCCGACCCCGCGCCGCGCCCCCTGGAGGCATGCGGTTCATTCGCCCGGTGCGTGGCGCCGGGTCCACAGCGCCCGGGCCGCCTGTACGTACGCCGTCGCGCGCGCCGCGTGTCCGCGGGGCGGCGACTGCTCGGCGAGCCGTTCGTACACCTCGACCATGCGGTCGACGAACTTGCGTCCCCGCACGGTGAGATCACCCGATCCGACGAGCGCCGGCAGGACGGCCGCGACCTGTGCCTGACAGCGCGCGTGCTCCGCCCAGGCGGCGTCCCTGAGGGTGGGGAGCGTGGCGGCGAGCGCGCTGCGCTGGAAGAAGTCCGCCAGCGCGAGGTGGGAGTAGGCGCCCTGCAACAGGTTGTCGTACGGGCGCGGATCGGGGCGCCAGGGTGCGAAGTGGCGTGCTTCCGGACCCGCGTGATGGAACGTCATCATCTCGCTGAGCGCGGCGAGTTTGGTGTGCTGGATCTCGTGGACGAGGGTGGCCGCGAACACGGTCGCCGTCGCCGGCGCGCTGCTGAGGACCGCGCCGAAAGCCTCGCGCCGGGTACCGCTGCAGCTTCCGCCGGCGCCGCCCGGAACCGAGCCGGGCGGAGCGGCCAGCGGGACCAGACAGCGGAGCAGGGTCACCGCTTCCGCGAGGCGCCGCTCGCCGCCGAGTCCGAGCGCCGCGGCGGTGCCCGACCAGGTGTGCAGCCAGTGCTTGCGGTCGGCTTCGTCGAGGACGGCCGGGCCGCTCAGGGTGTCCGGGCGGGGTCCGCCGCGCGCGGTCCGATAGGGGTCGAGGTCGTCCAGCGGTACGGCGGCGGAGCCCGGCACCAGGCCGGGCAGCGTGTACGCCGGCGTCCAGGCGGCGGCCTCCGACCAGGCGCCTGCACCGCTCTGCAGGCGGACGACCACGTCCGCCTCGCCGGGCCGCCGGAGCGTCAGCCGCCCCCGCCGGTGCACGACGGCCACCTCCGTCTCCCCGGAACCGGGACCGCCGGTGCGCAGCGCGCCGAGCGAGGGCAGCGCCAGCACGCCGTCGTGAGCCGTCAGCCGTACCGCGTAGGGCACCCCTGCCCGCGCGGCGGCGACGGCGGCGAGTGACCCGAAGTGGGCGAGCGCGCGGGCCGGTTCACGGGTGTCCCGGCCGGTGAGCGGGCCCGGTCCGGACCTGAGCGCGCGCAGGGTGTCCCGGGCCCATGGACCGGTCAGCGGGTGGAGGAGGAGGGCACGGACGGGGGACGGCGGAGGACGGTTCCCGTCCGTGCCCTCCTCGGACTCCGGTGCGGACCCGCCCGGCCCCTCGGACACCGGCACGGACCCGTCCGGCCGCCCGGACACCGGACCGTCCCGGTACGGCCGTCCCCGGTGGGCGGACGGCTCCAGGCGTTCGGCCTCCTCCAGCAGGGCCCAGTCCTCGCGCAGCCGGGCCAGGGCGGCGGCGGGGCAGACGCTCGGGCCGGCCGACTCGGCCGCGTCGAGGACCGCGCGGAGCAGGAGCAGCCGTCGGGTGTGCTGGTCGCGGACGAGGAGCCCGAGGGTCTCGGGACCGCCTTCGGTGCGGCCGAGTTCGTTCACGGCCCGGTCCGTGACCGCCGGCAGGATCACGGGACGTCTCCTTCGGAAGCGGCGGGGACGGCGGCGGCCCGGGCCAGCCTCCCCGCGACATGGGGGATGAGGCGCTGGAGGTCGGCGCAGTACACCGACGGGTTGGTGAAGCCGTGTCCGGCCCGGTATCGATGCGCGTAGTGTCCGCCGCCGCACACGGTGAGCAGGGGGCAGGCCCGGCAGGCCGCGGCCAGCGAGGCGGCGCCCGCCTGCCGGGCCGCGACGCCGGGATGGCGCAGGGCCTGGTCGAAACTGTTCCGGAAGACGTCGAGGCCGGTCCTGGCCGCCCCCTCGTAACAGGACTTGAGGGAGTCGACCTGCTCGATGGAGCCGTCCGTCTCGACGACGACGGCGTCGAAGGGCGCGAGGCCGAGGGACTCGGTGGCGGCGGGCAGCCCGAGGAGCAGCGCGACGCACTCCTCGAAGAGCCGTACCCGCGTCTCGCGTCGCCCGGCCTGCCACCAGCGGTCGAAGACGGCGCACAGCCAGTCGCCGTAGGGAGTTCCCGGGCCCTCCCGGTGGGGTGGCGGCGCGGACCAGTTGCCGTGCGGGAGCAGCAGGTCGAGGGCCGGCGGCCGCAGCGCGAGCAGCGACTCGTACAGCTCGACCGGGTCCGTGGTGGGGTCCACGACGGTGAGGATCCCGGCGTACGCCTCCGGATGGCGTTCGGCGATCAGGCGGGCGCCGCGTGCGGCCGCGGGCCAGGACGGGCGGCCGGCGTGGTCGGTGCGCAGCGTGTTGTGCTCGGGCAGGCCGCCGTCCAGGCTGAGGCCGACGCGGATGCCGTGCCGGGCCAGGACGGCGAGCCGCCGCTCGGTGAGCAGGGTGGCGTTGGTCTGGACGGTGGCGTGCACGGTGCAGCCGTCCGGGACCCGGTCGCGTACGAGGCCGGTGAACCGGGCGAGGGTGTCCACGCCCGCCAGCAGCGGTTCGCCGCCGTGCAGGACCAGGGACAGAGCCGTCAGGCCGTGGGCGCGGGCGTGTTCGCCGATCCTCAGCGCGGTCCGCTCCAGGACGCCGGGCGGGGCCGCGGTGGGACGGCCGCGCCAGGTGTGGTCGGGGCCCTCGTAGAGGTAGCAGTAGCGGCAGGCCAGGTTGCAGCGGCCGTGCACCTTGACGATGAACTGCCGGAAGGGAAACGGCGGTTCGGGTCCCGGCGGTTCGGACGGGGCCCGTTCGGGCAGAGGCGGTCCGAGGTGCGGCACGGAGATCACGGGGATCGGGGAGGTCACCTCTGCAGACACTCCGGCACCCCCATGCTGTACGGCCGCGCGATCCCACGCCGCGAACCGCGCCACGGCCCCCTGCCCGTACGGGGCGACATTCCCGGACGCGGACCGGAGACAAACGTGACCCCTTCGAAATTGTCCGGTTCAATCACGAGGGGAGACCGGAACTGGCTGCTCGCGAGTGATGTTCGACCGAGCCCGCCCTCCCTCGCTTTGCCGCTCAGAAAGCGCTGTTGAACCCCCACAGGATCTCGCTCGGCTGTCCGGACCGCGTCCGCAGTTCGGCCAGCATCTCTGCCAGCACCGGGTGCTGGACGGTCCGCAGCTCCGCCAGGTCCAGGTCCAGCAGGTCGGGGAGCTCCGCCGGATCCGGCACCTCCGCCGGACCGTCCGGCGCTCCTTCAAGCCCCGGCGCCTGTGACGGGTCCGGGGTCTTTCGCGGGCCCGGTGACTGCGGCAGCCGCTCCCCCGCGCCATCGCGGTCCTGTGCGCCGTCCGGTACGTCGTCGCGTGCGCCCATGTCTTCTCCCTCGGCTTCCCTGACTCCGCCCCGGCGGCCGCCTGCAGGCGCTCCTCACTCCAGCTCGGCCAGCCGCTGTGCCGTCTGCCGGGCCGTCGGCTCGCCCGTGCTCGCGACACCGTCCGGCAGCCGGGACCACTCGGTCCGGGCGGCCCGGTAGGCCTCGCGCGCGGCACGCGGACGCGCCGCCGCTTCGTAGGACATACCCCGCCAGTGCTGTGCCCGAGCGGCCAGTTCCACGGCTTCCTGGCGCGTGCGCTCCGTCTCGGCCTCCTCCTCGGCCTCGCGGGCCGACTCGGCCGCGGCCCGGAAGGCGTCGACGGCCTCGTCGAGCCGCGCCTTGCGGCCGAGGCTCTGGTACGCCTCGATCTGGGCCTGTCCGAGCTCCAGCCAGCAGCGGGCGGTGGTGAGCGGTGGGCCGTCCTCAAGGGCCGCGAGGCCGAAAAGGTGCTCGGCCTCCCGCAGGTCGACCCGGTCACCGCGGGCGCCGTAGCGCAGCATCAGCGCGCGGCCGAGCAGCAGCAGGCGGTGGGCGAGTTGGGTGCTGCCCGCCGGTGTCTCGGTGCGGCAGTCCCGCAGCACGCGGATGGCCCGGTACAGCGATTCGCTCGGGGCGCGTCCCTGGTCCGGCACGGCGTGCCGCAGCAGTGCCTCGCCCCATTCGGCGAGGACGTCCGCGTGCGCGGGGGCGTCCCGGGGCACTCCGCGGGAGGCCTGCTCGAACCGTGCGGCGGCGTCCTGGAGTTCGCGCGGGTCGCCCGTGTCGGCGTACCGGGCGACGTGGATGCGCCCGGCACGCACCAGCAGGGCGGAGCGCAGCCCCTGTTCGCGGGTCAGGGCGAGCGCCTCCTCGACATGGTCGCGGGCGTCGTCCAGCGCGCCGCCGGACCTCAGGAGCGCGTCGACGAGATCGAGGAGGATACGGACGCGTGAGGACTCACCGGCGGCGGGCGTGTCCTCGGGGCCGGTTTCCAGGGCGGCGCGCAGGGAGCGCGCGCCCTGTTCCGCGTACAGCCTGGCCTGTTCGTGGTCGGCCGTGGCGCCCGACAGGCGCAGCAGGACACGGCCGTGGGCGAGCGGAAGTCCCGTGGGGCGGCTGCGCCGGTCGGGCCAGGCGTCGGCGAACGCCTCCAGCATGCCGACCGCGCCCTGGAGGAGCGCGCTGTCGCCGCCGAGGCGCCACTGCGCCTCCAGCGCCCGGACCCGCTCCAGGGTGAGGCGCAGGGCCTCGGCGGCGTCCAGTTCGGGCGCGGCGCAGGCCACCGCGTACTCGCGGTCGGCGCGTTGCAGCAGGTCGAGCGCGCCGCGCCGGTCGCCGCGCCGCCTGCGGTCGGTGGCGGCGGCGTGCAGCACCCTGGCCAGGCTGGCCCTCTCGCGCAGGGCGCGGGGGTGCGCGACCGCGCGTTCGGCGGCGGCCTCCGCCTCGCGCAGCAGGTCCGCGCCGCCCTGTACCTCCCACAGCAGCAGTACGCAGTTGGCGTACTCGGCCCACAGTTCCGGGTCGGCGCCGGGGACCGGTTCGTGTTCGGTCGCGCCGCGCAGGAGCTGGACGGCGTCGATGAGGTCCTGCACCATGCCGTCGCTGCCGAACTGGCCGGCCAGTGAGCGGGCCCTGAGCACGGCGGGGTGGGTGGGCCGCTGGTCGGGCGGGCCGTCGGGGCCGCGGGGCGGCGCGTAGGTGGCGAAGTGTTCCGGCAGCGGCATGAATCGCTCCAGTACCCGTGCGGCGACCTCGGCGAAGGGCTGGGGTACGAGGGTGGCGCCGCCGTTGTCGCCGTTCTCGCCCGGATATCCGGCGCCGGGTGAGAACGGCGGTCCGGAGCCGCCCTCGCCGAGCTGTGCGAGCGCCAGGGCGGGGAAGTTGGGGCCTCCCTTGCCGAAGCGGTGCTCGATGTATTCGGAGCAGTGCTTGAGCACCAGCATGGCCTCGTCGAGGCCCAGCGGGGACAGCAGGGCCTCCTGCGCGCCGGGCGCGAACTCGTACCACTGGGTGCCGTCCGCGCCGTACTCCTCGGTCCTGGTGCGTGAGACCAGGCCGCTGAGCAGGACTTCGGCCAGTTCGGCGGGCCCGGAGTCGGGGAGCATGGTGCGCTGGACGAGTTGCATCACGGGGAGGCTGAGCGGGGCCGCGGCCAGATAGCCGGCCAGTCGTCCGGCGGCCTTGGAGGCGTTGGAGCGGAACCGGCTGACCAGTTCGAGCCCGGACATGCGGCGTCCGGGCCGGGTGCTCCGGGCGGGCTCGTGGTGCCTGCGCACCCAGCCGACGGCGCCGGCCACGGGTCCCGCGCCGGCTCCGGACAGCAGGCGTGCCCAGGCGCCGAGCGCGGCGGGCTCGGGCGGCAGGACGGGCACGGGGAGCGCGCCGTCGCGTGCTTCCGGCGGGGTGCCTGCGGGCAGCCGGACCTTGAGTGTGGCGGCGCCCGCGAGGGCTTCGCCGCGGGTCAGTTCGCCGTACGACACCGGAAGCCGGGTGCGGTTCCACATGCGCTGCGGCAGCGGCTGGAGTACGGCGGCGGGGCCGAGCCGGGACAGGTGGTGCAGGAGCCGGTGTGCGTGGCCGCTGTGCCACAGGGGGCCGGCGCAGTCGCTGACGAGGAGGGTGACGCGGCGGCCTGTCGGGTCGCTCAGCCGGTCGGCGGAGTGCAGGGGGGCCGCGCCGGGTTCGGGGCTGCGGCTGACGGCGGGTTCTCCGTCCGGGCCCTGGTGGAGGTGGCTGACCTGGATGTCCCGGAAGGCGCCGAGCCCGCTGAAGACCTGTTCCAGTTCGGCGAACATCCGGTCCCACACGCGCATGGACGAGGAGGCGTCCATGACGAGCTGGAGGGTGGCGTCGGCCCGGGTCACCCCGCGGAACACCGGCAGGACCAATCCGCCGGCCCGGGCGGTGCGTTCGGCGGTCTCGGTCTCGTCGAGGACTTCACGCAGGGGCGGTGCCGCGGTGCGGTAGCCCTGCAACGGGCGCAATGCGCGCTGGAGTTCGAGGGGGGAGGGGAACGCGGGGGCGGCGGGTACGCCGACCGGCAGCACCGCCGACCGGCCCTGCCCGTAGCCGCGCGGCGCGCCGTCGCGCGGCACCGGGTACAGCGCGACGCGCCGGTCCGTCTCCGTGTCCCGCCGGGCCGGTGCGGGCCGGCCGCCGGGCGGTGGCCGTTCCTCCCGCCGCGTGTCCTGGCGCCCGGCGGCGGGGTCCTCGGCCGCCGCCTTGTGACCGGACGCCGAGGCGCTCCCCCACTCGTTCCCGGTCCGGTCCGTCGGGCGCGACCAGCGCGCCAGCCACAGGGCGTCGGCCAGTTGGCGGGCATCGGGATCCAGCCCGGCCTGCCGTATCCGGGCGATGAGTTCGGCGATCGGGTCGCCGCCGGTCATCAGCGCGTCACCTCGGGCGGTCGAGTCGCTGGATGAGCAGGTCCGCGAGCCGGTCCCGGCTGGGCGGGGCCGCGGCGTCGGTGAGGTAGATGGCGTTCAACAGCTGGTCGGCCGCGACGAGTTCGCTGCGCGAGCGCTCCAGGAAGTGGGTGATCAGATCGTCCCCGGCCCGCGCGGCCTCGTCGCCCAGGTGGGCGCGTACGAAGGTGGCGAGCCGCTTGTGGTCCGGGCGGCCCAGTTCGAGGTGGATGCAGCGGCGCATCAGCGGGGCGGGGAAGTCGCGCTCGCCGTTGCTGGTGAGCACCACGAAGGGGAAGGCGCGGCAGCGCACCCGGCCGTCGCGCACCCGCGCCTTGGTGCCGTCGGAGGTGAGCACCGCGGCCTCGCCGCCGGGCAGCCGGTCGGCGACGCGTTCCAGCTCGGGAATCGCGAACTCGCCCTCCTCCAGGACGTTCAGGAGGTCGTTGGGCAGGTCGATGTCGCTCTTGTCCAGCTCGTCGATGAGCAGCACGCGCGGGGTCTCGGAGGGCAGCAGCGCGGTGCCGAGCGGGCCGAGCCGGATGTAGCTGCCGATGCCCTCGACGGAACCGGGGGCGCCGGACGCGGCCGGGTCGCCGCCGTGCGGCGCGGCGAGCTGCACGTCCTGGAGCCGGGCGATCGCGTCGTAGTGGTAGAGGCCGTCCCGCAGCGTGGACCGGCTGACGATCGGCCAGCGCAGGACGTTGCCGAGGCCGAGTTCGTACGCCACCGAGTGCGCGAGCGTGCTCTTGCCCGCTCCGGGGCTGCCGGTGACCAGCAGGGGCCGGCGCAGATAGAGCGCCGCGTTGATCATTTCGAGTTCCTCGGCGCCGGGCCGGTGCAGTTCGGCCAGATGCCGGTACGCGCCCAGCCTGCGGTCCTCGGAGCCGTCACCGTTGCTCCCGGCGGCGTCCCGGCTCGCGAAGTCGCGCCACGGCGGCGGGGCAGGAAGCCGGTTCAGACCGTCGTGGGGTTCGCCTGCGCCTCGGTAGATGAGCCACTCGCTGGAATCGGTCATTGCCCAGTCCTCGTCGTCACTCGTCCACCCCGGCAGCCGTCGATCGTCGCCTCACCGTATCGACCCGCGGAGGGCCTCGTAAGGCCCCGAGAGGGGCTCGCGGCAGCCCACTTCGGCCTGCTTCGAGCGTCGCGCGACAGCGGGTCGAGCGATGCGGTCATGGCGCCTCCAGCAGGTCTCCGGTCCCGGGCAGGGGCCGGCGCGGGTCGTCGTAGAACAGGGCGATCCCATGGGCCCAGTAGGTCTCCGGCCGGCCCTCGCGCAGCCCGGCCCGCAGGGCGTGCACCAGTTCGGGAAGGCGGTCCGCGCCGCCCGCGCCCGCCACCGTGTCGCCGGCTCTCCGGTGGAACTCGCCGCAGACCGCTTCGGACTGCCCCCGCCAGCGCCGCCACAGGGCGACGCCGTATCCGCCGTGCACGATCCGCACGAGCGCGACCGGGTCGTCCTCGAACCGGTGGTCGCCGTAGCGGCAGAGCACGGGAACGGTCTTGTGCGGCAGGCCGCGCAACGACTCCGCCGCCGGAACGGGTACCCGCAACCCGTCCTCGCAGTCGAGCACTTCGGCCTGCGCGCCGTGTTCGTGGATCCACCGCCAGCGGGCCTCCCGCTCGTGCCGCTCCTCGTCGGCGGGGAACGTCTTTCCGGCCCGGGCGGCCGCGTCGGCGGGCTCGGGAAGCTGTTCCCGGTCGGCGCAGCGCACGACGACGGGCCGGTGGGCGCCGAGCGGCACTTCGTCCGGCCCGAACTGCCAGGTGTCGACGTCGAGTCCGAGCAGCAGATGAGGCAGCGCCACCTGGAGGTCGGCGGGCCGTCCGGGTTCGTCGCACTGGCGGAAGGCTTCCGTCAGGGCCGGCGCGAGAGCGGCCGGCAGCTCCTCCAGCGGGGTGCGTTCGCCGTCACGCAGCCGCACGACCTCTCCGGTCGGCCGGCCCACCGAGACGTGCCAGTCGCAGCGGCCCGGCTCCCAGCCCAGCTGCTCCAGTTCGAGCAGGACGAAGAGACGGGGCGCACGGCCGGCGCCGTGCGCGCTGCCGTGCGCCGCCCCTGCTTCCGCCGCCGAGGGGCCTCGGGGCGCCACCTGGAGCCGTTCGATCCACTGCTGGCCGAGGCGGCGCCGGTACGCGGGGCCGGGACGGCCCTCGGCGGTCTGCCGCACCCACTCCCACAGCGCCCGTTCGGCGGCCCGGGTGCCCGGTGTGACGAAGGGGCGTTCGGCGGACATCGCCCGCATGGCGTAGTCGAGGACGAGGTCGAGGGCGGCGTCCTGGCGCGAGCTCTCGTACAGCGCCCCGAGTCCGTCGCGCCAGCCGCGCGGAGCCGGATGCGGGATCGCCGCCTGGTCGCCCAGGAGGGATTCGAGCAGGCCGAGCAGGGCGCGGGTGCTGGCCGGCGGCGGCAGATCGGCGAGCCTGCCGAGCAGCTGGGTCCGCTCCTCGGGGCTCAGGGCGCGGCCTGGCCGGGCGCCGAGCTGGTTCTGGACGTCGGCCCAGGTGCTGCGGTCGGTGTCCGGGTGGCGCTGCCGGTCCCGGTGGTAGCGGTCGTGGGCGTGGAAGACGGCGTGGTACGGATCGTCGTGTTCGGCGGCCGTCTCCTCGGCCGGCACCGGCAGGGACCGTAACTGCTCCACGCCCGTGCAGGTGCCGCCGAGCCCCCGGTCCGTGCGCGACTTCAGGACTCCGACGACCTCACCGCGCACGGGGTCGACGACCGGCCCGCCCGAGACGCCGGGCGGCAGCACGTCGCCGCCGAGGCGGATCTGCTCGTCGTCGGACCAGCCGCCGAGCGTGCCCTGGACCGTGCAGGTGCCGCTCAGCCGGCGCAGCTCCCCGCCGACCACGGACCAGCCGGAGTACAGGACGACGCCCTCCTCGTAGTAGGCGGCCGGGCGTTCGGTGACGTACGCGCAGTCGTGGTCCACCGGCTCGCGCAGCCGTACCAGGGCGAGGTCGGGGGACGGCCAGGTGCCGCGCGCCGGGAGCCCCGCGCGGTCCGGGAGGACCGTCGCGACCTGGCCGGTGACGGCGGACGTACCGCGGCCCGGCCCCCTCTCGTACACCACCCGCACCTCGTTCCCCTCCCCGCTCCGGACCACATGTGCGCAGGTCAGAACCCAGTTCGGAGCGATGAAGAAGCCGCTCCCGAGGAACGTGCCGGGTTCGTCGAGGGCATACCCGGGGCCCGCGCGATGGATGCGCACGGTGGCGGCCATGACGAGATCACGCAGCGCACGGTGAGCGTTTCCGGGGCCGCCCGGTGCGCCCGGGGCGTGCCCGTCCGTCATGCTCCGCCCCCGCCGGAGGGGTCGGTGGCCGCGCCGTGCGCCGGGGCGCCGGGAGACGCGCCCGCGTGCGGGGCGGCCCCGTCCGTCTCCAGGTCCGGCGGAGCGCCGTTCCAGGTGAGCGTCACGGTGATGCCCGCCTTGGCCTCGCCGTCCGCGAGCAGCCCGACCACCTTGCCGGCCTTCGCCGTCAGCTCGATGCCGAACTCGACGCTGACCTCGTCGGGCCGCACCGCGCGCAGCGGGGCGGCGAGCGAGCGCGCGACGCCGGTGATCAGCGCGTGCAGGCTCTCGACCTGCGCCTCGACGCGCTCCGCGAAGCCGACGTCCGTCAGCGACAGCTCGCCGCCCGGATCCTCCAGTTCGTCGGCCCCCGAGATCCGGGCCCAGACCGGTGTTCCGTCGGGCATCTCGATCCGCGCTATGCGCGTCACCGCGTCACTCATGGCATCCCCCGTTCCCCCACGCCCCCGTGGTTCGAGCCGACCTTGCAGGCTAGCGGCCGGGGCCCGCGCACGACAGAGGCCCTCCACCGGCCTCCTGACCCCGCCTATCCTTTTCCCAGCGTTCCACTTCCCTTTCACCGACGGAGCACCATCCATGTACTTCACCGACCGCGGCATCGAGGAACTAGAGAAGCGGCGCGGCGAGGAAGAGGTCACCTTCGAGTGGCTCGCCGAGCAGCTGCGTACGTTCGTCGACCTCAATCCGGACTTCGAGGTACCGGTGGAGCGGCTGGCGACCTGGCTGGCCAGGCTGGACGACGAGGACGAGGACGACGAGTAGGAGCGCGCCCGGGGCACCGATCCCGCGCGAGGACGGTCAGTCGTAGGCGCGCAGGTGGTCGTACGCCAGGCCGAGGGCACCGCGGAGCATCAGGGCCGCGCCAGCGACGATCCAGCCGCCGCTGCGGCGCCGGATCCCCCAGGCCGTGAGCGGGAGGCCGACGGCGAGCTGGGCCGCGGCGAGGGTGCGGGCCCTCGGACCGCGCAGCCAGGGTCCGAGACCGCCGCTCTCCACGACGTCGAGTTCGGCGCCCACGGCGGCCCGCCAGCCGGTCCACTCGATCTGCTCGGCGTCCGGCCGGATCCGTACCGCGTCCCGGAGCCGTTCCACGGGTTCCCCGGGGTCGATCCCGGCGGGAAGCAGCACCCCCGCGCGCGTGAGGACGGCGAGCAGCCCGCTCACGCGCGCGTGGGCATCGGCCGCCGGGTCGGGCTGCGTCAGCGGCTCCAGCACCTGCATGTCGAGCACCGGGTCGAGCCCCAGACGGGCGGCGAAGGTGCGCATCGCCTCGTCCTCGCCGACCGGGGTGCCGTTCGCCAGCCATTCGTAGCCCACGGTGCGACGGAAGCCCGAGGCCAGGGTGAACCCGCTGCGGTCGGTGTCCCACCACAGTGCGAGGACGGGCCAGGGCGCGCCGACGGCGAGCGCCGCGGCCCAGCCGGTGAGCACGCGGTCGACGGGTTCCGCGCCCTCCTGCCAGGGCTTGCCCTCGGGGACCAGCACGCTCCAGTCGGGGCCCGCCCCGGCGAGCAGCATCCGCTCGCGCAGCAGGTGGACGGCGGGACCGACCGACTCCGGACGGGCCCGGCACAGCAGCAGGGCGCCGGGGGCCGGACGGTCGTCCCTGGACGTGCCGGAGGGAGTCGACATAGCCCCACTTTAGGGCGAATTGCCCACTTCGATGCACCAATGATCCCCAGAACGGGTGTCTTGACTTTCGACATCCGCGATATATCGTGAATACGAGAGACGCGATATGGCGTGTCGAGCTCGGACTCGTACGAGGGTCCGGTCCGTTCGAGGAGGTCTGCACCATGTCCGAGTGGTCCGTGACAGAGCCGAAGAAGCTCTCCTTCGACGGCCCAGTGCAGACGCTGCACGTGCGCATCGTCAACGGAACAGTGAACGTCGTGGGGACCGACGAGGGTTCCGCCCGGCTGGAGGTGTCGGAGCTCGACGGCCCCCCGCTCCAGGTGACCCAGGAGGGCGGCACGCTCACGGTGGCCTACGAGGACCTTCCCTGGAAGGGCTTCCTGAAGTGGCTCGACCGCAAGGGCTGGCGCCGCGCGGCCGTCGTCTCGCTCGCCGTCCCGGCGCGCACGCACGTCGAGGTGGGCGTGGTCGGCGCCGCAGCCGTGATCTCGGGGACGGACGGACGGGTCCAGGTGAAGGGCGTCACCGGCGACACCACGCTCGTCCGCGTCTCCGGCCCCGTGCGCGTGGAGACCGTCTCGGGGAACCTGGAGGCCCAGGCCGTCACCGGCGACCTCCACTTCAACTCGGTCTCCGGGGACCTGACCGTCGTCGAGGGCTCCGGCACCTCCGTGCGGGCCGAGTCGGTGAGCGGCTCGATGATCGTGGACCTCGACGCCACGGGCACGCCGACCGACGTCCGGCTGTCGAACGTCTCGGGCGAGATCGCCATCCGGTTCCCCCATCCCGCGGACGCCGAGGTGGAGGCGAACACCGCGAGCGGCAGCGTCTCCAGCGCGTTCGAGGACCTGCGGGTCAACGGCCAGTGGGGCGCCAAGAAGATCACCGGCCGCCTCGGCGCGGGCAACGGCAGGCTGAGGGCGATGACCGTCTCGGGCTCGATCGCCCTGCTGCGCAGGCCCCCGACGGAGGACGAGCCGTACGAGGAGGTCCCCCAACCGCGGGACGCGGCGCCTTCGGCCGGCCCGGAAACGACCGCGGACACCACCCCGGACACCACTGCGGGCGGCACGGCGGACAACGCGACGGGCGGCTCGGCGGACGACACCGCAGGCGACTCCGCGGCCGCCACCACTGACGCCACGGCGACGGACACCGCCGACCACTCCGCGACCGCCGCTGACGACCATTCCGCGACGGACACCGCTGACGGCACAGCGAGCGGCACACCGGGCGACGATGCCACCGAGGGCCGGCCGGCCGGCTCCTCGACCGACAAGAAGGTGCTCTGACATGGCCCCCGTCTTCGCCCACGGCCGACTGCGCCTGTACCTCCTCAAGCTGCTGGACGAGGCCCCGCGCCACGGCTACGAGGTGATCCGTCTCCTGGAGGAGCGCTTCCAGGGCCTGTACGCGCCCTCGGCGGGCACCGTCTACCCCCGGCTGGCGAAGCTGGAGGCCGAGGGACTCGTCACGCACACCTCCGAGGGCGGCCGCAAGGTGTACGCGATCACCGACGCGGGCCGCGCCGAACTGGCCGACCGCAGCGGCGAGCTGGCCGATCTGGAGCTGGAGATCCGCGAGTCGGTCGCGGAGCTCGCGGCGGAGATCCGCGCGGACGTCCGGGGCGCTGCCGGTGACCTGCGCCGCGAGATGCGGGCGGCGGCCACGGAGGCACGCCACGGCTCCCGGGCCGGCGCCCGTCCGGGGCAGCAGGACGATCCGGCGGGCGGGTCCGGCGGCCCCGACGACTTCCAGGACAGGGAGTCGTGGCGGGCGGCGAAGGAGGAGATGCGGCGCGTCCGTCAGGAGTGGAAGGAACAGGCCCGCCGCGCGAAGGACGAGAGCCGTCGCGCCCGCGACGAGGCGCAGCGCGCCCGCCGCCAGGCCAAGGAGGCCCAGGAGAAGGCCCGCGCGCAGGCCCAGGAGGAGATGCAGCGCATGGCCAAGCGCGTCCAGGACCAGGTCCAGGACCACTTCGCGCGCGGGGACTGGCCGACGGGCGTGCGCGAGGGGCTGACCGAACTGGCCAAGGAGTTCGGCGACTTCGGGAAGAACTTCGGCAAGGACCTGGGGAAGGACCTCGGCAAGGAGTTCGGCTTCGGTCGCACGCCGTCCGGAGCGCCCGTGGATCCGGAGTACTCGACCACGCCGGAGGACTTCCCCGCCGAGTACGAACCGGCCTGGGCGCACGAGGACTCCACGGGCAACCCCGCCCGGGACCTGGACCGTCTACTGGACCGCTTCCGTGACGACATCCGCGACGCGTCCCGCGACCACGGTGTCACGGAGGACCAACTCGGCGACATCCGCCGCCACTTGTCGACAGCGGCGGCCCACATCGGCTCGACACTGCGAGGCAGGCGGCCGTAATTCCCCCGGCGGCCCTCGACGCCCCGGCCCTTCTCACGGGCGCCGGGCGACCGGCCGGGCGGCACCGCACACGCGGCCCCGCCGGCCCGGTCGCCCGGGTTGTCACCGGCCGGCGTCGAGCACGGCTCAGCGGCCTTCGCCGGCCCGGGTACACCGGGCCGCACATCGCACCGGACCGCACAGCTCCACCGTTCCGCACGAGACACACCCGACCGCACGGGACGCCCGCACCCCGGCCGGGGTGCACACCCCGGCCGGCCCCCGCGCGCACCCCGGCCGAACCCACGCGCACCCCGGCCGGCCTCCACGCGCGCCGACCGGCCGGCACACGGCACCGACCGGTCGCACCCGTCACGCCGGTCTGCTCGCGGGCTCACCCGGCTTCCGCCACACCGCCCTCGCCGACCGCCCCGGCTCCGCCGTACAGCACTCGCGTCACCGACTCGTAGGTGACGCCGTGATCGGCCAGCACCTCGGCGGCGACCCCGCCCCGCAGGGTGATCGCCAGCAGCAGGTGCTCGTCCCCGATATGCCGGTCCCGTCGCGCGGCAGCGATCCGCAGGGCTCGTACCAGCACGTCCTTCGCCCCCTGTCCGAAGGGCCGACGGCGGGCCCGCCTGCCGTTCCCGCCCCGCCCGCCCGACTCCAGGGCGCCTTCTCCGTGGGCCTCCTCGATCCGGGAGACGATCTCGGACAGATCGATGCCGAGCCCCGAGAGGGCGTCCGCGTCGGCGCGCGAGAGCCCGCCCCTGCGCCGCGCCTCGGCGAGGTCCCGCTCCAGGGACTCCCGGAACCCGGACTCCCCGAGCGAGGTCAGCGCGAAGGAACCCCGGCTGCCCTCCCGGTCCAGGAGGGACAGCAGCATGTGCTCCTCCTCGACCGTCTCGGCACCCACCCGCCCGGAGTGCGACACCGCGCCCTCGACGACGGCACGCGCATCCTTCGTGAAGCGTTCGAACATCACTGCCTCCCGTACTTCTTGTGCACTGCCTGCCTGCTCACGCCGAGTTCCGCGGCGATCTCCTGCCACGACCAGCCCTGATGGCGCGCACTGCGCACCTGTACCGCCTCCAGCTGCTCCAGCAGCCTCCGCAGCGCGGAGACCGCCCGCAGCCCGATCCGCGGATCGCGATCACCCGCGCGCTCGGCAAGATCCGTTGCTTCGGTCATGATGTCAACCTACGTTGACACCTCGCCCTTGTCAACCAAAATTGACACCGCCGGGGCGTACCCGCACCCACCGGACACGCGAAACGGCGGGCCCGGAAACCCGGACCCGCCGCGACAACCCTCTGGAACAACCCTGTCAGCTCGCCGTCAGCTCGCCGTCAGCACGATCTTGCCGAACAGATCGCCGGACTCCAGCCGCTCGAACCCTTCGCGGGCCCGGTCGAGCGGCAGCACCTCGTCGACGACGGGCCGCACACCGGTGGCCGCGCAGAAGGCCAGCAGGTCCTCCAGCTCGTCCTTCGTTCCCATGGTGGAGCCGACCACCTTGAGTTCGAGGAAGAAGATCCGCGTCAGCTCGGCGTGCGAGGGCCGGTCACCGCTGGTGGCGCCCGAGATGACGACGGTTCCGCCGGGACGCAGCGACTTGACCGAGTGCGACCAGGTGGCGGCGCCGACCGTCTCGATGACCGCGTCGACCCGCTGCGGCAGCCGCGCCCCGGACTCCAGCGCCTCGACGGCTCCGAGTTCGAGCGCCCGCTTCCGCTTGGCCTCGTCACGGCTCGTGGCGAAGACCCGCAGCCCGGCGGCCTTGCCGAGCACGATCGCGGCGGTGGCCACGCCCCCGCCGGCACCCTGGACGAGCACGGAATCGCCGGGCCGGACCCCGGCGTTGGTGAACAGCATGCGGTACGCCGTCAGCCAGGCCGTCGGCAGACAGGCGGCCTCCGCGAAGGACAGCTCCCTGGGCTTCGGCAGCACGTTCCACGTCGGTACGGAGACCTGCTCGGCGAAGGTGCCCTGGTAGCGCTCGGTGAGGATGGACCGGGGCTCGTCGGGGCCGACCCCGTGCCCGCTCTGGCCGATGACGGAGTGCAGGACGACCTCGTTGCCGTCCTCGTCGATTCCGGCGGCGTCGCAGCCGAGGATCATCGGCAGCTTGTCCTCGGCGAGGCCGACGCCGCGCAGCGACCACAGATCATGGTGATTGAGGGAGGCGGCCCGTACGTTCACGGTCGTCCAGCCCGGCCTCTGTCCGGGGGCCGGGCGCTCCCCCAACTCCAGGCCGTTCAGCGGCTGGTCACGGTCGATTCGGGCGGCGTAGGCAGCGAACATGACCTCGACGATAGGCTCCGCCCCCGGCCTGGGGAACCGCCTCCCCGTGTGACACGCGTCCCGCACCACCCCCGGCGCAAGCCCCACCGGACGACGGCCTCTCCTCGCCCCCTTCTCCTCCCTCGGACAAAAGGACGGCCCCGCCGGGAGGAAACCATCCCGGCGGGGCCAAGCAGGACACCACGTCAGCGGCGGGCGACGCCCTCCGCACGGGCGGCGGCGGCCACCGCGGCCGTCACCGCCGGAGCCACCCGCTCGTCGAACGGCGAGGGGATGACGTAGTCCGCGGCGAGGTCGTCCCCGACCACCGCGGCCAGCGCGTCGGCGGCGGCGATCTTCATGCCCTCGGTGATCCGGGAGGCCCGGACCTGGAGCGCACCGGCGAAGATTCCCGGGAAGGCCAGCACGTTGTTGATCTGGTTCGGGAAGTCCGACCGCCCGGTCGCGACGACGGCCGCGTACTTGTGGGCGATGTCGGGGTGCACCTCGGGGTTCGGGTTGGCCATCGCGAAGACGAAGGCCCCCTTCGCCATGGAGGCGACCGCCGGCTCCGGCACCGTACCGCCGGAGACACCGATGAAGACGTCGGCGCCCGCGAGCGCCTCCTCCAGCGAACCGGAGATCCCCGCCTTGTTGGTGATCTCCGCGAGCTCGCGCTTGACGTCCGTCAGGTCGTCCCGGTCACGGGACACGACGCCCTTGCGGTCGGCGACCGCGACATCGCCGAGACCCGCCTCCAGCAGGAACTTGGCGATGGCGATACCGGCCGCGCCCGCGCCGGAGATCACCGCGCGCAGGTCGCCGAGCGAGCGCCCGGTCAGCCGGGCGGCGTTCCGCAGGGCCGCGAGAGTGACGACCGCGGTCCCGTGCTGGTCGTCGTGGAAGACGGGAATGTCCAGTCGTTCCTGCAGCTTGCGCTCGATCTCGAAGCACCGCGGTGCCGAGATGTCCTCCAGATTGACGCCGCCGAACGAGGGAGCGAGCCGGACCACCGTCTCGACGATCTCGTCGACGCCGGTGCAGGCGAGCGCGATGGGCACCGCGTCCACACCGCCGAACTGCTTGAACAGGATGGCCTTGCCCTCCATGACGGGGAGCGAGGCCTCCGGGCCGATGTCACCGAGCCCGAGCACTGCCGTTCCGTCGGTCACCACAGCGACCACGGACGACTTCCACGTGTAGTCGTGGACGAGTTCCGGCTGCTCGGCGATCGCGCTGCACACCTTCGCGACGCCGGGCGTGTAAGCCAGGGACAGGTCGTCCTTGTTGCGGACGGGCACAGTGGCTTGCACAGCCATCTTGCCGCCGCGGTGCAGCGCGAAAGCCGGGTCGAAGGAATCGAGGGGCTCCGCCCCGCCTTCCTGATCCGTACTGCTGTCGCTGCGAGGATTGACGATCTCCGCTGCCACTTTGTTTTACCCCTTAAGTCTTCATTGTTTGAGGGTGACCACTCCTGGTTGAGGGGTGGGCGGGCACCGCGCAGGCCCTGCCGCCGTGGTTGCGTACGGGCCGCTGCGCGACGGGCGCGCCGCACACGCGCCCTGAGCCCCGGATGAGGGGTGTAAAGAACCTTCTTACCGGACGGACGGTGCCGAG
This sequence comes from Streptomyces sp. NBC_00328, assembly GCF_036139655.1. NCBI lineage: Bacteria > Bacillati > Actinomycetota > Actinomycetes > Kitasatosporales > Streptomycetaceae > Streptomyces > Streptomyces sp. NBC_00328. Next base: position 6,474,774 of record NZ_CP108013.1, on the reverse strand, counting down.
GACGAGTCCATAGAGCCAAGATCACATGGCGGTGAGATGATTCATGCCCGGATCCATTGACACTTCCGGACATGTCCTCGTTCGGACGTGAGTGCCGCCTAGCGGTCTTCCGCTTCTTGCGCGGCACCGAAGATCTTCCGGCCGGAGGGGACGATTCCCGCACATGATCCGGCCGTACGTGACCGCTCGGTAATGGTTCGGGGGTCACCCGTTATCCGATTTTGACATGGCGGGCACCGTGAATCTCGCCGTCCGAATGGCAAGATGCCGTCATTACACGAGGTCGCGACACTCGAAGGTGTGTGTTTCCGTCGACCTATCGGCTACTCCCTGATCCGCCGGAGGAACCCTCATGACCGCACGCACCACCCGTCGTACCACCGCCCGGTCCCGGATAGCAGCGGTCGGTGCGATCGCGGTCGCCGGCGCCCTTATCCTCACCGGCTGCGGTGACCAGACGGACAAGAGCAGCGACACCGGCAGCTCGGACACGTCCTCGTCCTCCGCGCCGCTCGCCGGCAAGCTTCCTGCCGACATCAAGAGCGCAGGCGTCATCAAGGTGGGCTCCGACATCGCCTACCCGCCGGTCGAGTACATGGAGAACGGCAAGGCCGTCGGTATCGACCCGGACATCGCGGCTGCGCTCGGCAAGCAGCTCGGCGTGAAGTTCGAGTTCCAGAACGGCAAGTTCGACCAGCTCATCGTGGGTCTGCAGTCCAAGCGCTTCAACGCCGTCATGTCGGCCATGAGCGACACGAAGGACCGGCAGAACGGCGTCGACTCGGACACCGGCAAGAAGGCCGGCAACGGCATCGACTTCGTCGACTACTTCACCGCTGGTACGTCGATCCTCGTCCAGAAGGGCAACCCGAAGGGCGTCCAGTCCCTGGACGACCTGTGCGGCAAGGTCGTCGCGCTGCAGAAGGGCACCACGTCCGAGGGCATCGCCAAGGCCCAGAGCACGAAGTGTACGAAGGACGGCAAGAAGGCCATCACGCTGCAGACCTTCGACACCGACCCCGAGGCGCTGCTCCGCCTGAAGCAGGGCGCGTCCGTCGCCGACCTGAACGACTTCCCTGTCGCGGCCTACAACGCCAAGACCTCGGGCGGCGGCAAGGACTTCGAGGTCGTCGGGGACCAGATCGAGGCCGGCCCGTACGGCATCGGCGTCAGCAAGGAGAGCACCCAGCTCCGCGACGCGATCCAGGCCGCCATGAGCGCGATCATCGAGAACGGTGACTACGCGAAGATCCTGGAGAAGTGGAACGTCAAGGACGGCGCGGTGACCGAGGCCAAGATCAACGGCGGCTCCTGACCCTGCCTGACGCAACACTGAAGGGCAGTCACTGTGACTGACACTGTCGACAAGACTCCGGGGTCATCCGTGCCGCCGGAGCAGATCAAGGCCATCCCGGTGCGCCACTACGGCCGCTGGGTGGCCGGCGTCCTGGTCATCGTGGTGATGGCGCTGATCGTTCTCGCGTTCTCCAACGCGAACATCAACTACGACATCATCCCGGACTACCTCACGGACTCGACCATCCTGTCCGGCGTCTGGCACACGCTGTACATCTCCGTACTGGCGATGGTGCTGGGACTTGTGCTGGGCGTGATCCTCGCGGTCATGCGGATGTCCTCGAACCCGGTGACCAGCACCGTGTCGTGGCTGTACATCTGGTTCTTCCGCGGCACTCCGGTGCTGGTGCAGCTGCTCCTCTGGTACAACATCGCGCTTGTGTTCCCCGTCCTCAACCTGGGGTTCTACAAGGACGAGATGAACCAGGTGATGACGCCGTTCCTGGCGGCTCTGCTCGGACTCGGCCTCAACGAGGCCGCGTACATGTCCGAGATCGTCCGGGCGGGTATCCAGTCCGTCGACCTGGGGCAGACGGAGGCGTCGCACGCGCTCGGCATGACCCAGGGCAAGACGCTGCGCCGGGTGATCCTCCCGCAGGCGATGCGCGTGATCGTGCCGCCCACGGGCAACGAGTTCATCAACATGCTCAAGACCTCGTCACTGGCCTACGCGGTCCAGTTCAACGAGACGATCAAGGCGGCCACCGACATCTCCAGCACCTCGCTGGCGGTCGTGGAGATGTACTTCGTCGCATCGATCTGGTACCTGATCCTGACCAGCATCTTCAGCGTCTTCCAGTACTACCTGGAGCGCCGTTACGCCCGAGGATCGTCGCGCACCCTGCCGCCGACGCCGTTGCAGCGCCTGAGGAAGAACCTCCGTCTGTTCGGTTCCTTCCGCCGCCCGGAGGTGGCCCGATGAGCAGTCTCAGCAAGGACATCACCCCGAGCACGACCGGCCGTCCGATGGTCAAGGCCGAGGCGGTGCACAAGTCCTTCGGGCTCGCGCACATCCTCAAGGGCATCGACCTGGAGGTGAACCCCCGCGAGGTGTTCTGCCTGATCGGTCCGTCGGGTTCCGGCAAGTCGACCTTCCTGCGGTGCATCAACCACCTGGAGAAGATCAGCGCCGGGCGCCTCTACGTCGACGGTGACCTGGTGGGATACCGCCAGAAGGGCGACAGGCTCTACGAGCTGAAGGAGCGCGAGGTAGCCGCCCAGCGGCGGGACATCGGCATGGTGTTCCAGCGCTTCAACCTCTTCCCGCACATGACGGCGGTGGAGAACGTCATGGAGGCGCCCGTACAGGTCAAGGGCGAGACCAAGGCCGTCGCCCGGGAGCGTGCGGAGCGGCTCCTCGACCGGGTGGGGCTGGGTGACCGCAAGGCTCACTACCCCGCCCAGCTCTCCGGCGGCCAGCAGCAGCGCGTCGCCATCGCCCGTGCGCTGGCGATGCAGCCGAAGCTGATGCTCTTCGACGAGCCGACCTCGGCTCTCGACCCGGAGCTCGTCGGTGAGGTCCTCGACGTCATGCGGGACCTCGCGGAGGACGGCATGACCATGATCGTCGTCACCCACGAGATGGGCTTCGCCCGTGAGGTCGGGGACTCGCTCGTGTTCATGGACGACGGTGTGGTGGTCGAGGCCGGCAACCCGCGCGACGTCCTGACGGACCCGCAGCACGAGCGCACGAAGTCGTTCCTGTCGAAGGTCCTCTGACCGGACGACGCGCTTCCGGGCGCAGGAACAAGGGGCGGTACGGGTCTCCCGTACCGCCCCTTCCTCATGCCCCCGTTCCTCATGCCCGTTCCCGTTCCTCCCGGTAGCCGGTGCTGTCCCGGACGCGGAGGGCCCTTCCGTCCTTCAGGTTCAGGACGGCCGCGAACTCCCCTGCCCAGTCCGGACAGGGTCCGCGGGTGGCCTACTTGACCGCGAGCACCAGCGCGTCCGAGGGGGAACGCCACACCGGGCGGGCCTCGCCGAAGCCCTGTTCGCGCAGCACGCGCGCGTGCCAGTCGGCGGAGGGGGTGTCCCCGTCGGCGTGCTCGCCGTAGATCTCGAAGCGGCGGGCGGTGGGGCCTGCGAGGACCGGGTCCTGGGCGGCCACCTCCCACCAGTCGGCCCAGTCGAGGGCGCCGTCTTTCTTCGCCTGCTCCCTGCGGGCGCGCTGCTGGGCGCGGTCGGCGGCGTTGATCTGGGGTGTCGTCTCGTCGATCATGTGGTCGGCGTTCATGAACACACCGCCGTCACGGACGAGTTCGGCGATCTGGCCGTAGAGGACGGTGAGGGGTTCGCTGTGCAGCCAGTGCAGGGCCGTGGCGGTCAGGACGGCGTCGTACGTGTCGTACGGCAGCCGCTCGCGCCAGCGGGGGTCCTTGAGGTCGGCGGTGACGAGGGAGACCCGGTCGTCACCGGCGAAGGTCCCCTCGGCGATGGCGAGGAGGGCGGGGTCGAGGTCGACGCCGGTGCTGGCGGCTCCGGGGAGGCGGGCGAGCAGCCGGGCGGTGATGGTGCCGGTCCCGCAGGCGAGGTCGAGGACGCGGGGCGCGGGTCCGACGAGCGCCTCGGTCATGTCGAGCATCACCCGGAAGCGGTCCTCGCGGTCCGGCATGTACCACTCCTGCTGCCGGTCCCAGCTCTGCTGCCAGGCCTGCCAGTCGGTTCCGGTGCCGATGGCCATGAAAGCCCCTCCTCCAGTCGACGACGTAATACCCTGTAAGGGCGATCAGCTGTTACCTGACCACCGCCGCGACGATAGAGCGCCTCCGTAAGGACTACAAGTGGAACTGGCCTATTACTCGGATTACGCCGTCCGCCTCGTCAACACCGAGGAACCGGCCCGGGGCAAGGACTCGCTGACCTCCGTCGAGGCCGTCCGTGACCTGTTCGGGGGCAACGCCTCGGCGGCCCGCCGTGCCGCGGAGGCCGACGTCACCCGCTTCCGCTCGGTGCGGGGACGACTGCGCGCGGTCTTCGAGGCGGCGGCTGGCGGCGAGGAGACCCTCGCGGTGGACCTGCTGAACTCCCTGCTCCTGGAATTCCCGGTGAGCCCGCAGATCTCGGGGCACGACCACCGCGACGACGACGACCGCCCGCTGTGGCACATGCATCTGGCGGATCACCCGTCGAACGCGACCGCGGGCTACGCGGCGATCGCGGCGATGGGCCTCGCCTTCCATCTGACCGAGTACGGCGTGGACCGTCTCGGCCTGTGCGAGGCCGCCCCGTGCCGCAACGCCTACCTGGACACCTCCACCAACCGCTCCCGGCGCTACTGCTCGGACCGCTGCGCGACCCGCGCCAACGTCGCGGCCTACCGTGCCCGCAAGCGCCTGGAGGCGGACCGGACGGGAAGCACCGGCCTGGCGGCCACCAGCACCCAGCGGACGACGGCGAACGGCGACCGCTGACCCGCTTTCGGCGGCCGGAAACGGAACCGCACCTTCCCGAGGACGAGTTCCTCGGGGACGGTTCCGTAGTCGGTGCTGTCCCCGCCCGCGAACGCGTTGTCCCCGAGCACCCACCAGCCGCCCTCACGCCGTTCCGCGATCCGCTTCACGACGAGCAGGTCCTGCTGGAACGGATGGCGCAGGACGACGACGTCGCCCGGCCTCACCCTCGCCCCCCACTGAACGACGAGCCGATCCCCGTGCTGGAGTGTGGGCACCATCGAAGGGCCCGTCACCTCCGCCGCCCCGAACGGCAGCAGAGCCTTCCCCCGCTCGGTCTCCTGCGACAGCTCCGGCATCACCGGCACCTCCCCGGTCCTATCCTCCACCAGTCCCAGTTTCACCCCGGACTTTTGTCCTAAGCCCATGGGGGCACTCGCGAAAACACGTCTCCTACGGAGTAATGTCCCACCTGAGAAGACGATCACGAGGAAGGACAGCTCAATGCTCTCCCGCCTGTTTGCCCCCAAGGTCAAGGTCAGCGCGCACTGCGACCTGCCCTGCGGCGTGTACGACCCGGCCCAGGCCCGCATCGAGGCGGAGTCGGTCAAGGCCGTTCAGGACAAGATGGCCGGCAACGACGACCCGCACTTCCAGGCTCGCGCCACGGTCATCAAGGAGCAGCGCGCCGAGCTCGCCAAGCACCACGTGTCGGTGCTCTGGAGCGACTACTTCAAGCCCCCGCACTTCGAGAAGTACCCGGAGCTGCACCAGCTGGTCAACGACGCCCTCAAGGCCCTCTCGGCCGCGAAGGCGTCCACCGACCCGGCGACGGGCCAGAAGGCGCTGGACTACATCGCCCAGATCGACAAGATCTTCTGGGAGACCAAGAAGGCCTGACCTTCGTCCGGGCCGTCCGAGCCGCGTCCGCGCGGATCGCGTCGCCCGTCTGTACGCACCCGGACCGTCGGGCCGCCGTTCCCGGCGGCCCGACGGTCCGGGTGCGTACTGCTTTCCTGGGGCGGTGGGCGTCCCTCGGTCACACGGGAAGCTGACGCATCTCGATCACCCGAAGGCCCAGGGCCTGGAACCGGGTGAGCAGTCCGTAGAGATGGGCGTCGTCGATCACGGTGCCGAAGAACAGGGTCTGCTCCTTCGTACGGACCTTGTCGAGTTCGGAAAAGGCCGAGGCGAGCGTGTCCGAAACAATGCCGGCGATGCGGAATTCATAGCGCATACAAGCACTTCCCTCGGGGCCGGGGCGCGGAGTCCGCTGCGTAGCCCTGCCATCGTCGGCCGCCCGCACCGATGTGACATCCCCCGGTGCGGGCGACATCCGCCCACCTCGGAACTCTCCCGCTCACACCCTCGCCACTCCACCTTCCACCCGTACCCCGGCGCTCCGCCCTCCGGGCGACGAAAAAGGCCGAAAAAAGGGTGAGCGGGCCCTCGCCGCGCGGGGGCTCACCTTCGACGGGTGATGCGGGTGGCCGCGCGGGCGGCGAACCTGGGCAGGCGGGTCCGCGTTCCGGCGGCCCCCGGGACCGCCTCGGAGGATGTCCGATGAACGCTCTCGCCGCAGCCGGCCGGGGCACCTCCGTCCGCACCGGCCACGCCGCGTTCCGCCGTCGGCGGTGGTGGCGCGCGGGCCTCCTCCAACTGCTGTTCATCGGCATCGGACTGGGCCTCGGCCTCCTCGTCCCGGAGTTCACCCGAGGGCCCGCGCTGCCGTCCCGCCAGGTGGCCGAGATGCTGCTCGCGACGGGCTTCGGGGTGCTCGGCGCGGCCACCGTGATCTTCTCCGTGCTGTTCCTGGTGGTGCAGTGGGCGGCCACCACCTTCACCCCGCGGCTCACCCTTTTCCGGGACGCCCCGATCGTGTGGCGGACGTTCGCCTTCGCCGTCGGGCTGACCGTCTTCTGTGCCACCGCGGCCCTGACCATCGCCAACCGGGACGAGGTCTCGGTGGTCGTGCCGATCAGCGCGGGCGTCCTGCTGCTCCTGCTGCTGACGCTGCTGCGCGCCCTCCTGCTGCGGGCCGTCGCCGCGATCCAGCTGGCCCCGGTGCTCGGCTCCATCACGGAACGGGGCCGGCACAGCCTCGACGTCCTGTACCCGGGCACCCGGGGAGACCTGGGAGACCCGGCCGGTCCGGGCGGGCCGCATTCGACGGTCCGCTGGCCGAAGGGCGGCGCGGTGCTGCAACGCGTGGACGAGGACCTGCTGGCGGGCGCGGCCCGGGCGGCGGACGCGGTCGTCGTGCTCCGGGTGACGCCCGGCACCACCGTGCAGCAGGGCACGGCCGTCGCCGAGGTGTACGGCGGCGAACTGTCCGCCTCCGCCGTGCTGCGCGGCCTGGAGACCGGCGCCGAACGCGTCTTCGACCAGGACCCCGGACTCGCCTTCCGGCTGCTCGCCGACATCGCGCTCAGGGCGCTGTCCCCGGCGGTCAACGACCCCGCCACGGCGGTCCAGGCCCTGGACGCCGTGGACGATCTGCTGCGCCGGCCGGTCCCGGCGCGGGCCCGGCCCCGCGAGATCGCCGACCGCGCGGGCAGCCTTCGCGTGGTCGTCCCGCTGCCGGGCTGGGAGGACTTCCTGCGGACCGCCGTCGACGAGGTGATCCCGGCCGCCAGGAACTCCCCGATGGTCCTGATCCGCCTCCGGACCCTCCTGGAGGACCTGCGCGGGGCGGGCCGCGGCGGGGCGCCCCTCACCAGGCGGCTGACCTGGGTGGACGAGGAGCTCGACGCCCGGTTCCCCCGCCTCCGGGACGCCCTCGCGGAGGAGCGCGAGGCGCCTCGGGTCGACGGATGAGCGGCCCGCCGGGGCCTCCGGGGTGACCCGCTGGGGCCGATCCGCGAGCTCACCCGCGGAGGGTGATCCGCCGGGGCGGGGGGTGACCGCACTCTGGAGCCGAAGCAAGACGTCACGCCCGCGGAGATGTCGCACAACCGACAGGAGTTCGACCATGAACGGCTCGACGCTCAATCTGGCAGCGGACTACCCCCTGCTGAACGTCTTCTGGACCACGATGTGGTTCTTCCTCTGGATCCTCTGGTTCATGCTGCTCTTCCGCGTCATCGGGGACATCTTCCGCGACGACTCGCTGAGCGGCTGGGGCAAGTCGGGCTGGTGCGTCTTCGTCGTCATCCTGCCCTTCCTGGGCATCTTCGTGTACCTGATCGCACGGGGCCGCGGAATGGGTGAGCGCGAGATGAAGCGCATCCAGAAGAACCAGGAAGACATGAACTCCTACATCCGCGAGACCGCCGGTACCACCGGCAAGGCCGACGAACTGGCGAAGCTCGCGGACCTCAAGAACCACGGCCACATCACGGCCGAGGAGTTCGAGAAGGCCAAGGCCAAGGTCCTCGCCGCCTGACGGCACGGACACCCCCGCGTACGCACGACCACCGCCGTCCCCCGGGCCAGTGATCCCCCGGGGGGCGGCGGTCCGTGTGCCATTCTGGGGAGGTGGCGAATCCCCGACCGCTCGAAGACCTGGTCCGGCTGCGGCAGGCGCGTGACCGGATGAACCGCGAGTACGCCGAGCCGTGGGACATGGCCACGCTCGCGCGCACCGCGCTGATGTCGCCCGGACACTTCCAGCGCAGTTTCCGGGAGGCGTTCGGCGAAACGCCGTACACCTATCGGATGACCCGGCGGATCGAGCGCGCGAAGGCTCTGCTGCGGCGCGGCGACCTGACGGTGACCGAGGTGTGCTTCGCGGTGGGCTGCACCTCGCTCGGCTCGTTCAGCTCGCGGTTCACGGAGCTGGTGGGCGAGACCCCGAGCGCGTACCGGGCCCGCCCGCACGACCACGGCGCCCCCATCCCCTCGTGCGTGGCCCGCCGGCTCACCCGCCCGGACCGCCACCGCAACCCGGAGGCGGAACCGGGGACGCGTCTCTAGTGCCTGTCGGGGCCCGTCCTCTCCCCGTCCGGCCGCGTGACGCGAACGGCAGGCTCTAGGTTGGACGCATGGATCTGAAACTGTCCCAGTGCTTCATCTCCGTCGACGACCACGACAAGGCGCTCGCCTTCTACCGTGACGTGCTGGGCCTGGAGGTACGGGGTGACGTCGGGTTCGAGGGAATGCGCTGGGTCACCGTCGGCTCGCCTCTCCAGCCGGATGTGGAGATCGTCCTGGAGCCCCCGGGGGCGGACCCGGACTCCTCTCCCGCGGACAAGCAGGCCATGGCCGAACTGCTGGCCAAGGGGATGCTGCGCGGAGTGATCTTCTCGACGACCGACTGCGACGAGCTCTTCGAGCGGGTCCGCGCCTCGGGCGCCGACGTCGTCCAGGAGCCCGAGAACCAGCCGTACGGCCTGCGGGACTGTGCCTTCCGCGACCCGGCGGGCAACCTCCTGCGCTTCGCGGAGAAGCGCGCCGCCCGCTGACGGAGGCGACAGGAGGCCGGGATCACGGGGGAGGGACACTACGTCCGTGTTCCGCGGCCATGACCGGCCCGCGGGACGAACCGTCCGAACGCTTCGAGGAGCCATCCGTGCCGTCCGCCCGCCCCCGCGTCCTGTTCGTCAGCGACCTGGCCTATCCGGCCAAGGGGCGGCGGTACTGCGACGAGGACATCGCCCTGACCTCCCGGCTGCGCGAGGACTTCGACATCGCCGTGTGCCACCCGCTGGACGCGGCCGCGCTGATGGCCGGCTTCGACGCCGTGGTCGTACGCAACAGCGGGCCCGTCCTGCACTACCAGGCCGCGTACGACGCGTTCCGCGAACGGGCGCTCGCGGAGGGGGTCCGCGTCTACAACCAGCTCTCCGGCAAGGGGGACATGGCCGGCAAGGACTATCTGCTGGAGCTGACCGCGGCCGGGTTCCCCGTCATTCCGACCGTCGACCGGGCACAGGACCTGGACCTGCTGCCCGAGGCCGCCATGTACGTGGTGAAACCGAGGCAGGGGGCGGACTCCATCGGCCTGGAGTTCGTTCCGCGCGAGAAACTCGCCTCCCTGCCGTTCGGCGACCTCCTCGTCCAGCCGCGCGTCGACTTCCGCTACGAGGTGTCGTTCTACTTCGTCGACCACACCCTCCAGTACGCCCTGTACGCGCCCGACCCGGAGCGGCGCTGGGCCCTGGAGCCGTACGAACCGACCGACGGGGACCGGGAGTTCGCGCAGCGGTTCGTCGAGTGGAACGACATCGCGTACGGCATCCAGCGCGTGGACGCCTGCCGGGCACCCGGCGGCGAGCTGCTCCTCGTCGAGCTGGAGGACCTCAACCCGTATCTCTCCCTTGACGTCCTCTCCCCCGAGACCCGCGACGCCTTCGTCGCACGGATGAAGGCGTCGCTGCGCGCCCTGATCGCCGAGGAGGCGGTATGAACCGTACGGACGGTGAGGCGGGGAAGCCCCCGGTGACCACGAGGCCGGTCGTCCGGTGGACCCACGTCTTCGTCGACCGGCCCGCGGCGGAGCTCGGACGGGCCCTCGGCTTCTGGACGGCGGTCACCGGCACGAAGCCGTCCGAACCCCGGGGCAGTCAGGGCGAGTTCGTGACGCTGCTGCCCGGCGAGGGGGACGCGTGCGTGAAGGCCCAGGGTGTCGGGGGCGCTCATCTCGACCTGTCCGTGGAGGACGTAGCGGGGCTGGTGGAGTGGGCGCTGCGGCTGGGTGCCGCGGTCGTCGCGGACCACGACGGGTGGGCCGTACTGCGCTCCCCCGGCGGGCAGTTGTTCTGCGCGGTGCCGTGGAACGGTGAATCGGCGCGGCCGCCGGTGACCGAGGGACCGGACGGGACGACAAGCCGGCTGGACCAGGTGAGCATCGACCTGGCGCCGGGCGTGTACGACGCCGAGACCGTCTTCTGGAGCGAGCTCACGGGGTGGGAGTCCCTCCCCGGAGCGCTCCCCGAGTTCCATCTGATCAGGCCGCCCGCCGGGCTGCCGCTGCGCATCCTGCTGCAACGCCTGGGCACCGAACGTCCCACCTCGGCCCACCTGGACCTCGCCTGCTCGGACGTCGACGCGGTCCGGGCCCACCACGAAGCCCTGGGCGCGACGGCGGTCGGCCGGGGCGCGCGGTGGACGGTGATGCGGGACCCCGTCGGCGGCACCTACTGCCTGACGGGCCGCGATCCCGCGACGGGCAGCCTGCCCTAGGGGCCGTGGCACGCCCCCTAGGATCAGGCCCGGCACACACGCTCGGGTCAGGCCCGAGCCGCGGCGCCCCGGTCCCATGCCTCCACGTCCACGACCGCCTCCACCGCGATCGGCCCGTAGACGTGCGGGAATTCCTCGCCGCCGGGATCCATCGCCTCGAAGCGGACCGGCGCCGTGAGCCGTCCGGCGTCGATCACGAGGACCACGAGTTCGTCGGGTCCGGTGTAGGAGCCGTACACCGTGGCGGCCACGGCGGGGAGTTGGCGGCGCAGCGAGCAGTGGATGAAGCCCTCTTCCTGGAGGGTCCGGCCGCGGGTGGATCTCTCGTAGGTGCCCGACGCGCGGGCCGCGTCCCACAGGGAACGCTCGGTCAGATGCAGCAGAGGTTCGGACATGCGGACAACGCTACGCACGCAGCCGGGCCGCCCGCACCTCCAAATAGCGGCGCTCGGGCAGGCTGAGGGTCTTGGCCGCCGCCGACGCGTAGGCCTCACGCGCCGCGTCCGGGTCGCCCGCGCGCTCCAGCAGGTGGGCCCGGACCGCGTCCAGCCGGTGCCCGGCCGCCGACTCCCCCTCCAGCCGGTCGAGTTCGGCGAGAGCGGCACGCGGCCCGTGCACCATGGCCACGGCGACCGCGCGGTTGAGGTGTTCGACGGGACCCGGGACCCGGCGGACGAGGAGGTCGTACAGGCCGAGGATCTCGGTCCAGTCCGTCGCCTCCGCCGACGGCGCCTCGTCGTGGACCGCGGCGATCGCGGCGCGGAGCGCGTACGGGCCCGCCGGTCCCAGCGCCAGCGCCTCGGTCACCAGGGTCACCCCCTCCTCGATCGCCGCCCTGTCCCAGCGGGTGCGGTCCTGTTCGTCGAGGGGGACGAGTTCTCCGTGCGGCCCGGTCCGCGCCGCGCGCCGGGCGTCGGTGAGCAGCATCAGCGCGAGCAGTCCGGTCACCTCGCCGTCCTCCGGCAGCAGTTGCCGGACCGTGCGGGTCAGCCGGATCGCCTCATGGGCGAGTTCGACGCGCTGGAGGGCCGAGCCCGAGGTCGCCGTGTAGCCCTCGTTGAAGATCAGGTAGAGCGTGTGCAGGACCGCGGGAAGCCGTTCCTCCCAGTGGTCGGGGCGGCCGAGACCTACCCCCCGGATCCGCTGCTTGGCCCGGCTGATCCGCTGCGCCATGGTCGCCTCGGGCACCAGGTACGCCCGCGCGATCTCCGCCGTGGTCAGGCCGCCGACCGCGCGCAGGGTGAGGGCGATCTGCGCGGCCGGGGACAGCGCGGGATGGCAGCACAGGAAGAGCAGGGAGAGGGTGTCGTCCAGCGACGGGGCGCGGTCCGAGCCCGGCGGCGGCGCCGTGAAGGCGTCCCGCGGTGTCAGCGCCGCGGCCCTCTCCTCCCGCAGACGCCGTGCCTCCTCCGCGCGCAGGGCGTCGACGAGCCGGCGCGAGGCGACCTTGATCAGCCATCCACGCGGATTGTCCGGCACACCCTTCTCCGGCCATTGCCCGGCGGCCGCGAGCAGCGCCTCCTGTGTCGCGTCCTCGGCCGAGTCGAAATGCCCGTAGCGGCGGACGAGCGCGCCGAGGACCTGCGGCGCGTGGCGGCGCAGCAGGTCCTCGACGTCGGTCGTGTCCCTCATCCCGCTCAGATGTCCCCGGCCCCCTCCTGGACGGGCCGGATGACCACCGGGTGGCCGGTCTGGCCCTCGGGGCCGGGGCAACGGGTGACCCGCTCGGCGATCTCGGTGACCCGCTCCAGGCTCGCGCAGTCGACCACCCAGTAGCCGGCCATCAGCTCCTTGGTCTCGCTGTACGGGCCGTCGGTGATCACGGCCTTGCCGTCCGCGTCCAGGGACACCTGGCGGGCCCGCGCGGGGTCGGTCAGTCCCTGGGCGTCGACGAGCTCGCCGGACTCGGAGAGGTCGTCGCCGATCGCGCCCATGTAGGCGTACATGGCCTGCAGTTCCTGCTCGCTCCAGGCCGGCGCCTGCTCGGAGGCGTTGCCCCGCATGCCCTCGTAGTCGGCCTGCGTGCCCTGCACCATCACCAGGTACTTCATGAGTCCGCTCCTTCGGCTTCCTCGGCTCGGACCGCCCGTCGTGGGCGGCTCTCACAGGGGACGTCGGAGCCGGCCCACGTTTCTCTACACGTTCCCCGCACGACTTTTCACGACCTCGTGCGGCGGTGTCCGGCGTGCGTCAGGACGGCTCCGCCGCGGCCTCCTCCGGCAGATCCCGCCCCTGGCCCTCGCCCCCGCCTTGGCCTTGCCCTTGGCCCTCGCGTCGGCCGTGTCCGTGTCCTGGCTCGTCCGCGTAGGCCGCGCAGTCCGGGTTGCGGCAGGGTCCCGGACCCCATCTGGGCACCCAGGCGCCCAGAGTCTTGTACCGGTGCACGACCGTGGCGACCGGTTGCCCGCATTCTGGACATACATGCTCATCCGTGCCCATGCCTTCAGGGTAGGACGGCGGACCCACCGCTTCCTGTCGTACGTCCAGAACAAGGCCCGGCCCCGGCCCCGGCCTCCTGCTCCCGGCCTAGGCCCGTGCCGGTCCCCCGGGACGCGGCTCGCGCCACATCGGCCACATCCGCGGGCCGTCCGGCAGGTCGAGGGGGCGGCCCGAGAGCGCGAAGCCGAGCCGTTCGTACAGGGCGCGGCTGCGGGCGTTGCTCGCCTCCAGGTAGGCGGCCAGTCCCTCGCGGTCGCAGCGGTCGAGGACCGACTCGATGAGCGCGCGGCCGAGGCCCTCGCCCTGGCGTTCCGGCGTCACCCCGATCATCCACAGGTAGGCGTGGGCCCGCCCCTCGGGGTGGATGCCGGCCGTCAGCCGGCCGATCAGCTCGACGCGTTCGTTGTCCGGGTCGACGGCCTCGCGGAGCTGCGACGGACCGTCCTCGTCCGCCCCGTCGCCTTCGCCGTCCCCCTGGTTCCCGCCCGCGCCGTCGTGGTTCCCGGCGGCGGGGACGGACAGCCACAGGGCGCACGCCGAACCGTCCTCGGCCAGATCGACGCGCCCCTCGGCGAGCACCACATCGGTGAAGGCCGCCATCAGCCCGGGGTGCTTCGCCCGGCGCTGCGCCGGGTCGGGGAAGACCCAGTTGCTCACCGGATCGTCCTGGAAGGCCTCGTCCAGCAGCCGGACGACCAGCTCCCGGTCCGCCTCGCCCGCCACCCGGATCGCCACACCCATGACCAGCCCCACCCTTCGCCCCAACCAGCCTCGACCGTACGGCGGTTGAGCCTATTACGCCCCCGCGCCGGCACGCGGAGCCGGGCACCGCACGGATGTCAGGTTCCGTACGGTGCCCGGGGTTCCGGGGCCGTCGACCAGCGGCACCGGAACCGGTCAGGTGCTGCGCCGCGTGACGAACTCGGCGAGTGCGAGAAGGCCGCCCGCCGCCTCGGGGTCCGGCACCGCGCGGGACAGTTCGTGCATCGCCCGGGACATCCGGTCGGCCGCCTGGACCTGCGCCCAGTCACGCCCGCCCGCCCGCTCGACTGCCAGCACCGTGCGCTCCAGCTCCCCTTCCCGGTAGGGCGCCGCGTACAGCTCGGCGAGTTCGGCGGCCGCCGGGGTGCCCGAGGTGAGCGCGGCGACCACGGGCAGCGACTTCTTGCGGGCGGCGAGGTCCGCCCCGGCCGGTTTGCCGGTGCGGCCCGGGTCTCCCCAGATCCCGATCACGTCGTCGATGAGCTGGAACGCGAGTCCCGCCTCCCGGCCGAACGCGTCGAGAGCCTCGACGTCCTCGGTACCCGCCCCCGCGTACAGCCCGCCGATGGCGCAGGCGCTGCCGAGCAGGGCGCCCGTCTTCGCCTCGGCCATGGCGAGGCACTCGTCGAGGGTGACCTCGTGCGGGCCGAGCTTCTCCATGGCCGTGTCCGTGTGCTGTCCCGCGCACAGTTCGACGACGCAGCCCGCGAGCCGCGCCGCGGCGGCCGAGGACGCGGGGTGCGGGTCCTCGGCGAGCATCCCCAGGGCCAGGGCCTGGAGGGCGTCCCCGGCGAGGATCGCGTCGGCGTCGCCGAACACGGTCCACGCGGTGGGACGGTGTCTGCGGGTGGTGTCCCGGTCCATCACGTCGTCGTGCAGCAGGGTGAAGTTGTGGATCAGCTCCACCGCGGCGGCCGCCCGTACGGCCGCCTCGCGCTGTCCGCCGAGCGCCTGGACCGCGGTCAGTACCAGCGCCGGCCGGATGGCCTTGCCGGCGTTCCCCGCCGCCGGGGTGCCGTCCGCCTGCTCCCAGCCGAAGTGGTATAGCGCGATCCGGCGCATGGAGCCCGGCAGCGAGTCGACCGCCCGGCGCAGCTCGGGGTCGACGCACGCCCGCGCCCGCTCCAGGACGACCGCGGCCTCCTGCGCGTCGAGCGGGCCCGGCGAGCCCGGTCTGTCCGGCCTCTCCGGTCTCTCCATGGGGCTCGGGCCGGGACCCCGTCGGTCCGAAGGCCTCGTCGGGCGCCGTCCGCCGGGGATTCCGGCCGGTCCCTGCCGTGTCCGGGTCGTCATGTCCTCACCCGCTCGATCGCTCCGGAACACCTGCTGACGGTGGCGCCGAGGAGGCCGCCGTGCGCGGGCGCGTGTCCCCGGTGTGGTCCCGCCCCGGGAGGCGGGACCACACCGGGCTCCGCTCGGCGGAACGTCACCGCCAGCGCCCGATCTCGACGTTCTCCAGGATGCCGAGCGCGTCCGGCACGAGTACCGCGGCCGAGTAGTACGCCGTCACCAGGTAGGAGATGATCGCCTGTTCGTTGATGCCCATGAAGCGCACCGACAGGCTCGGCTCGATCTCGTCCGGGATGCCCGCCTGCTGGAGCCCGACCACTCCCTGTTCGGCCTCGCCGGTACGCATGGCGATGATCGAGGTCGTACGGGCGTCGCTGACGGGGATCTTGTTGCACGGGAAGATCGGCACGCCCCGCCAGGTCGGGATGCGGTTCCCGGCCATCTCGATGCTCTCGGGGACGAGCCCGCGCTTGTTCAGCTCCCGGCCGAACGCGGAGATCGCGCGCGGATGGGCGAGGAACAGCTTGGTGCCGCGGCGACGGCTGAGCAGCTCGTCCATGTCGTCCGGGCCCGGTACGCCGTCGTGCGGCTGGAGCCGCTGGTCGTACTCGCAGTTGTTGAGCATGCCGAACTCGCGGTTGTTGATGAGCTCGTGCTCCTGGCGCTCCTTCAACGCCTCCACGGTGAGCCGCAACTGCTGCTCGGTCTGGTTCATCGGCTGGTTGTAGAGATCCGCCACGCGTGTGTGCAGGCGCAGGACGGTCTGGGCGATGCTCAGTTCGTACTCGCGCGGGGCCGCCTCGTAGTCCACGAAGGTGCCCGGGATGTCCTGCTCACCGGTGTGGCCGGCCGCGAGGTCGATCTCCTTCTCGCCGTACTTGTTGGTGCGCTGCGACGGAATCGCGCGCAGTTCCTGAAGGTGTTCGTTCAGGGACTCGGAACGCTCCGCCACCTGTTCGAGGTCCTGGCGGGGCAGTACGAGCACGGTCACCGCCGTCACCGCGCGGGCCGTGTACTCCCAGATGGCCTCCGGGTCGATGAGTGCCTGTTCGCCGAAGTACGCGCCGTCGGCGAGGACACCGAGCACCGTGTCGCCGCCGTAGGGGCCGGTGCCGATCTTCTCGACCTTGCCGTGCGCCAGGAGGAACACCTCCTCGGCCCGGCTGCCGAACGAGGTCAGCACCTCCCCCGGTGCGAACTCCCGCTGCTGGCACCGCTGGGCGAGCTCGCCCAGCACGTCGTGGTCCTCGTACGACCGCAGCACGGACAGTTCTCCGAGCTCCGCGGGGATGACCTGGACGCGGTCGCCCGTCTTGACGAACGTCACGCGTCCGTCGCCCACGGAGTAGCTGAGCCGCCGGTTCACGCGGTACGTGCCACCTTGCACGTTCACCCACGGAAGCATGCGCAGCAGCCACCGTGAGCTGATCTCCTGCATCTGTGGCGCGGACTTGGTGGTGGTGGCCAGGTTCCGCGCGGCTGATGTGCCGAGACTCTGCTGCGGACGGTTCTGCTCCGCGCGGACCTCTTCGCCTACCGACATGAAAATTGCCCTCCCGGTCGTGCACTGATCTTCGCGGCCAAGCCTTTCATCACTGTGTGTGCTGATGCCATTACACGAATGAGGGGGAATGGATCACTCCGGACGTGGGCAGGGAGGGCAGATTCCGCTTCTCCCGGGCTGACCGGATCGGCTCGCACGCTGTGCGAACGGCTGGTTCCGGCCACCCGGCCGGATATAGAAGCTGCGGTACCAGACGGCCGCGGCAGGGCGGCCGACGAACAGCGCGAAGGAGTCGGCCATGGCATCGCCCATGTCCGCGGGCAGGTTCCTCGACCGGATCAGGGACGAAGGAGTCCATGTCGTCGAGGTCGGCGACTGGGAGCATCACAACCGCAATCACAAGGGCCCGTGGGGGCCGGTGCACGGGGTGATGATCCACCACACCGTGACCTCGGGCGGCGCGCTCACGGTCGGGCTGTGCCGCGAGGGCCGCGAGGACCTGCCCGGACCGCTGTGCCACGGGGTCATCACCAAGGACGGCGTCCTGCACCTGGTCGGCTACGGCCGCGCCAACCACGCGGGCCTCGGCGACGACGACGTGCTGCGCGCGGTGATCGCCGAGAAGGCGCTGCCGCACGACAACGAGGCGAACACCGACGGCAACCGCCACTTCTACGGCTTCGAGTGCGAGAACCTCGGCGACGGCAAGGACCCGTGGCCCGAGGCGCAGCTCGACGCCATCGCCAAGGTCTCCGCCGCGATCTGCCGGTTCCACGGCTGGACGGAGCGCTCGGTCATCGGCCACCTGGAGTGGCAGCCGGGGAAGGTGGACCCGCGGGGCTTCACGATGAACTCGCTGCGGGGCCGCGTCCGCGAGCTGCTGAAGTGAGTTGAGGCGCCGCGGGCCGGACGGGGGCGGCCGGCGCCGCGGGCTCCCGCGTCCGGCCGTCCCGGACAGGTGTCCGACAATGGACCCGTGACCAGCCCCGACACCCCGGACGGCGGCCCGGGCCGCACCGGGCCCGCCTCCGGCGACCCGGAAGCCCCCGACCCGGCCGCCCCGCGCCGCGCCGCCCGCCCCGCGGACCCTGCGGAGGCGGACCCGGCGGTCACGGCCGGTCCCTCGGACTCCCGCACCGCGCGTGCCGTGCCGCACCCGGCCGTCACGGCCCCTCCCGTGGGCCCGCGCACCCCGCGCGGGACTCCCGCTCCCGTCGGCCCCCCGCCGCGGCTCCCGTCGCCGTTGGCGGAGGCCGGGGACGAGCGGTTCGCGCGGCACGGCGTGCGGCTGGTGCTGAAGCGGGACGACCTGATCCACCCGGAGCTGATCGGCAACAAGTGGCGCAAGCTGACGCCGAACCTCGAAGCGGCGGCGGGCCGCACGCTGGTCACCTTCGGCGGGGCCTACTCGAACCATCTGCGCGCCACCGCCGCCGCGGGCCGCCTCCTGGGCCTGCCCACGCTGGGCGTGGTCCGCGGCCAGGAACTGGCCGACCGCCCCCTGAACCCCTCACTGGCCCGCTGCGCCGCCGACGGCATGCGCCTTCACTTCGTCGACAGATCGACGTACCGGCACAAGACGGAACCCCGGACGCTGGCCGGGATCCTGCGGGCGACGGGCGCCGAGGACGCGTACGTCGTGCCCGAGGGCGGCAGCAACGCCCTCGCCGTGCGCGGCTGCCGGGCACTCGGCGAGGAGCTGCGCGACGAGGACGGCATCGACGTGGCCGCCCTCGCCTGCGGCACCGGCGGCACCCTCGCGGGGATGGCCGCGGGCCTCGCCCCCGGCCAGCGGGCGCTGGGCGTCCCGGTCCTGCGCGGCGGCTTCCTCGACGCCGGCACGACGGCCCTCCAGACGGCCGCGTTCGGTGCCCGGCGCGGGAACTGGTCCCTCGACGACCGCTTCCACTTCGGCGGCTACGCCCGCACCACCGCCGAACTCGACGCCTTCGCCGAGGACTTCGAGCAGCGGCACGGGCTGCCCGTCGAACGTCTCTATGTCGCCAAGATGCTCTACGGACTTGTCGCCCTCGCCGAGGAAGGGGCGTTCCCGCGCGGCACGACGGTGGCGGCGGTGATCACCGGAGCGCCGTTCCCCGCCCCGGGGACCGGACCTCAGGCCGCCTCCCGGTAGGCCGCCGCCTCCTCCAGGTCCAGCCGGCGCAGCAGCGTGCGCAGCATCTCGTCGTCGATGTAGCGGTGGTCGCGCAGCTTGACGAAGACGTCGCGCTCGGTGCCGATCATCTCGCGGGAGAGCCGGCGGTAGGTGTCGTCCGCAGTCTCGCCGGTGACCGGGTTGACCGCGCCGAGCCGCTCCCAGACGGCGTTGCGGCGCCGCTCCATGACCGTGCGCAGGCGCTCGGCGAGCGGTGGGGGCAGGGCGTTGCGCTCGTCGGCGAGGAGTTCGTCGAGGCGCTCCTCGGCGGCGCGGGAGGCCTGCGCCTGGGCGTTGGCCTCGGCGAGGGTCTCGGCCTGCGTGTCGCGTCCCGGCAGTTTCAGCAGCCGGATGAGCGGGGGCAGGGTCAGGCCCTGCACGACCAGGGTGCCGATGACGGTGGTGAAGGTCAGAAAGAGGATCAGGTTGCGCTCGGGGAAGGGATCGCCGCCGTCCACGGTGAGCGGGACGGAGAAGGCGATGGCGAGCGAGACGACGCCGCGCATGCCGGCCCAGCCGATGACGAACGGCCCCTTCCAGGTGGGGTTGGCCTCGCGTTCGCGGATGCGCGCCGACAGGAGGCGGGGCAGGAAGGTGGCGGGGTACACCCACACGAAGCGGGTCACGACGACGACGAGGAAGAGGGCGAGGGCGTACCAGGCGGCGGTCGTCCCCTCGTAGGCACCGAGGCCCTTGAGGACGACCGGGAGCTGGAGTCCGATCAGCGCGAACACCGCGGACTCCAGGACGAAGGCGACCATCTTCCACACCGCCTCCTCCTGGAGCCGGGTCGCGAAGTCCACCTCCCAGGAGCGGTGTCCGAGGTAGAGCGCGACGACGACCACCGCGAGCACACCGGAGGCGTGGAACTGCTCGGCGATGCCGTAGGCGACGAAGGGGATCAGCAGGGAGAGGGTGTTCTGGAGGAGCGCCTCGTTCATGTGGGTGCGCAGCCAGTGGATGGGGATCATCAGCACGAGCCCGACGACGACCCCGCCGACCGCCGCGAGCAGGAACTCGCGGACACCGCCCGCCCAGGTCGCGCCCTCGCCGACCGCCGCCGCGAGCGCCACCTTGTAGGCGGTGATCGCGGTCGCGTCGTTCACCAGGGACTCGCCCTGAAGGATCGTGGTGATCCGTGAGGGCAGTCCCACGCGGCGGGCCACGGCCGTCGCGGCCACCGCGTCCGGCGGTGCCACCACGGCGCCGAACACCAGCGCCGCGGGCAGCGGCAGGCCCGGTACGAGCAGATACGCGGCCCAGCCGACCACGAGGGTGGCGAAGAGGACGTACCCGACCGACAACAGCGCGACGGGCCTCAACTGGGCCCTCAGGTCGAGGTAGGAGCTGTCGGTGGCCGCCGTGTACAGCAGCGGGGGCAGCACCAGCGGGAGCACGACGTCGGGGTCGAGTTCGTACGTCGGCACTCCGGGGATGTACGAGACCAGCAGGGCCACGGCGACGATCAGCAGGGGGGCCGGGACCGGGGTGCGGCGAGCGGCCCCGGCGATCGCCGCGCTCCCCGCGACCAGCAACAGCAGTGGCAACACGTCCATCGTCTTCCGCCCGCCCTCTTTTTCCGCGCGGTGTCCCGCACGCCCGACGTAACCTGGCAATCATGAAACAGTGCACGCACGCCGACGCGCTGCCGCAGCCCGAACCCGACCCCGGGAGCGAGACCTGCCTGGAGTGCGCGGCCGCCGGTACCCACCCGGTGCAGCTTCGGCTGTGTCTGGAGTGCGGGCATCTCGCCTGTTGCGACTCCTCACCGCTGCGGCACGCCTCGGAGCATCACAACACCACCGGACATCCGATCATGCGCACGTTCGAGCAGGGGGAGAACTGGCGTTGGTGTTTCGTGGACCACGTCCTCGTCTGAGCCGTGGATCACGTACGCGCGTGACTCCCGATCCGGACGGTTCGACCGTCTGACGTCTGGGTACGTCAACCCGGCGCGCGCTCTTCCTATTTGGGGCCGCAGACC
The DNA here is from genome assembly GCF_036139655.1 of Streptomyces sp. NBC_00328. Classification (NCBI taxonomy): domain Bacteria; kingdom Bacillati; phylum Actinomycetota; class Actinomycetes; order Kitasatosporales; family Streptomycetaceae; genus Streptomyces; species Streptomyces sp. NBC_00328. The sequence goes on along the minus strand of NZ_CP108013.1, from coordinate 6,453,772 downwards.
TCTAGCCACTGTCCGTACTCATAGGCTTACTATGAGTGACAGCAAGGGGCGGGGTCCCCAGGACAGGAAAGCCGGGAGCGCGGTAGCGTCACCGCTGAACGACGTAGCGCGTTACCCCGGGGGGCGACCCTCGGCCCCCGAAAGAGCTCGAATGAGCTTGTACCACCATGGAGGTGAGGGTGTCCCAGATCGCAGGCGAGCCCGCGACGAAGGACTTCGTGGAAGTCCGGCTGCCGGCCGCGGGTGCCTACCTGTCGGTACTGCGCACGGCCACGGCCGGGCTGGCGGCCCGTTTGGACTTCACCCTCGACGAGATCGAGGATCTGCGCATCGCCGTGGACGAGGCCTGCGCGATCCTGCTGCAGCAGGCCGTCCCCGGCTCGGTGCTCAGCTGTGTCTTCCGGCTGATCGACGACTCACTCGAGGTCACGGTCTCGGCGCCGACCACCGACGGTCACGCTCCGTCACGTGACACTTTCGCGTGGACCGTCCTGTCGGCTCTCGCGGGCAAGGTCGACTCCACCGTCTCCGAGGACAAGACCGTTTCGATCAGCCTCTACAAACAACGCGGCGCGGGACCCGGGCCGGCGTGAGGAACGGGGACGGGCCGGTGCGGGACGAAGAGCGCGGCACACGGGAGCCTCCCGCGGGGCGCGCCGACGGTCCGGACGGGCCGCGGCACACGGCGGACGGCGTCGACGGCATCCCCGAGCAGGCCCGGCCGCATCCGGAGATCGGCGTCTCCTCGGCAGCAGCGGCGCAGCCGGGAGCCTTCCCCGGCCGGGGAGGTCCCCCCGGTTCGAGCGCGGCCGAGGACACGGGGGAAGAGCCTCGAGCTCGGGAAATGGTGACGGGCGGGACTATGAGCGAGCACGAGCGAAACGCGGAACAGAACGTGCAGGGCGCGCAGCACGAGCGAGAGCCTGAGCAGAGCGCGCAGAGCGCGCAGAGCGCGCAGGGTGTGCAGGACGCCCGGCAAGGGCCCGATGTCCCGCAGGTCCAGCACGGGCCGAGCGCCCAGCACATCCAGCACGACCCCCGCGACCGCAGCGGGGCGCGGGCGATGTTCATCGAGCTGCGCAAACTCCAGGACGGCAGCGCCGAGTACGCGGAGCTGCGCAACCAGCTCGTCCGCATGCATCTGCCGCTCGTCGAGCACCTGGCCCGCCGCTTCCGCAACCGCGGTGAGCCGCTGGACGACCTGACCCAGGTCGCGACGATCGGGCTGATCAAGTCGGTCGACCGGTTCGACCCGGAGCGCGGTGTCGAGTTCTCGACGTACGCGACCCCGACGGTGGTCGGCGAGATCAAGCGGCACTTCCGCGACAAGGGCTGGGCGGTGCGCGTCCCGCGCCGTCTTCAGGAGCTGCGCCTCGCGCTGACCACGGCGACCGCGGAGCTCTCCCAGCTGCACGGGCGCTCCCCGACGGTGCACGAGCTGGCCGAGAAGCTCGCCATCTCGGAGGAGGAGGTCCTGGAGGGCCTGGAGTCCGCCAACGCGTACTCCACGCTGTCCCTGGACGTCCCCGACACGGACGACGAGTCCCCGGCGGTCGCGGACACCCTGGGCGCCGAGGACGAGGCGCTGGAGGGCGTCGAGTACCGCGAGTCGCTCAAGCCGCTGCTGGAGGACCTGCCCCCGCGGGAGAAGCGGATCCTGCTCCTTCGCTTCTTCGGCAACATGACGCAGTCGCAGATCGCGCAGGAGGTCGGCATCTCGCAGATGCACGTCTCGCGGCTGCTGGCCCGCACACTGGCCCAGCTTCGGGAGAAGCTCCTCGTCGAGGAGTGAGCCCCGCTACGTCTCGTCGTGCGCGTCGCCGCCGGGCCCTCGGATTCCGAGGGCCCGTGTCGTCGCCGGGTTCACCAGCAGCACCAGGGCCACCACGGCGACGACGGCGAGGGCGATACCGGCGGGGATCGCGACGCTGTCGGCCTGGAGCAGGGTGTAGGCGACGGGCAGTGCCAGGATCTGGGTGACGAGGGCCGGGCCCCGGCTCCAGGCGCGGCGCAGCAGCAGTCCGCGCGCGGCGAGCAGCGGCAGCAGCGCGAGCGCGATCAGCGTGACACCGCCGGTGACGGCCTGCCGCCGGCTGTCGGGATCGCCGGTGAGACCGAGGACGAGGACGCAGACGCCGCCCGCCACGAGGGCGGTCCCCTCCAGCGCGGCCAGCGCCGCGGCGGCGGTCAGCCGTCCGGGGCGGGGGTCGGATCGGGGGGCGTCGGGGGTGGGATTCTGCTCACGGCTCACCCCCGAAGAGTAGCCGTCGGCCCCGGACGCCCGAATGCCCCGGGGGCCGGGAACCGCACCGTCACGGGCGGTGCGGCGATCGGGTTTCGCACCCCTGCCGCACCTGCGGACTCTTACTGGATCCCTACCTCGGTCTGGGACGAGTACCACCCAGTAGGTACGCTGCATCGCATGCGTGCACTTCTTGTGGTCAATCCGGCGGCAACCACCACCAGTGCGCGTACGCGTGACGTCTTGATCCACGCGTTGGCCAGTGAGATGAAACTGGAAGTGGTCACGACCGAGTACCGCGGGCACGCCCGGGACCTCGGCAGGCAGGCCGCGGACAGCGACGACATAGACATGGTCGTGGCCCTCGGCGGGGACGGCACGGTCAACGAGGTCGTGAACGGTCTGCTGCACCGGGGCCCCGACTCCCGCCTCCCCGGCCTCGCCGTGGTCCCCGGCGGCTCCACCAACGTCTTCGCCCGCGCCCTGGGCCTGCCGAACGACGCCGTGGAGGCGACGGGCGCCCTGCTGGACGCGCTGCGCGAGGAGCGCGAGCGCACGGTCGGCCTCGGGCTGGCCGCGGGCACGCCCGGCACCGAGGACGAGTCCGTCCCCTCCCGCTGGTTCACCTTCTGCGCCGGCCTCGGCTTCGACGCCGGGGTGGTGGGCCGGGTCGAACAGCAGCGCGAGCTCGGCCGGCGCTCCACACATGCGCTCTATCTCCGCCAAGTGCTGCGTCAGTTTCTGGACGATCCTCACCGCCGGCACGGAACGATCACTCTGGAGCGCCCCGGCGCCGACCCGGTCACCGATCTGGTCCTGTCCATCATCTGCAACACCTCGCCGTGGACGTTTCTCGGCAATCGTCCGGTGTACGCGGCACCTAAGGCCTCGTTCGATACCGGACTCGACGTACTGGCACTCAGCCGCATGTCGACGCCCGCGGTCGCCCGGTATGCCACCCAGTTGCTCACTTCGTCCCCCGAGCGTGGACCCCACGGCAAGCACGCCGTCACTCTGCATGACCTGGCGGACTTCACCTTGCATTCGAAGGTTCCACTCCCCCTTCAGATGGACGGCGACCATCTGGGACTGCGTACGAGCGTGACGTTCACAGGCGTACGCCGTGCACTGCGTGTGATTGTGTGAGCGGAAGGGGCCAAACTCCTTTCACTCGAACGTTTAGACCACGGTCCACCCCATGGAAGTACGGCTGTGACTCAGCCGACACCGAGGAATCAAAAAAAACTTTCCGGAAGGGGTTGTATCCGCCGCTGAGGTTTGCGAGTCTCTACGTGGCGCTCGGGACGGCCCGCACCACCGGCCCCCAGAGCACCGGAACCCCTCCTCAAATCACAGGACCACACCAGTCCGTCTGGCTGTCGGCCCTTCACTTGTTGAGGGATTCGTGAAAGCGTTCACATTCACAAGCAACGTGCATGTAATACCAAGGAGAGGTAGCAGCCATGGACTGGCGTCACAACGCCGTTTGCCGCGAGGAAGACCCCGAGCTCTTCTTCCCCATCGGCAACACCGGTCCTGCGCTGCTGCAGATCGAGGAAGCCAAGGCCGTCTGCCGCCGCTGCCCCGTCATGGAGCAGTGCCTGCAGTGGGCGCTCGAGTCCGGCCAGGACTCCGGCGTCTGGGGTGGCCTCAGCGAGGACGAGCGCCGCGCAATGAAGCGCCGTGCCGCCCGCAACCGAGCTCGTCAGGCCACCGCCTGACGTTCCACCCCGCACGAGCCTGAGCTTGGCGGCGCGTACAACGCGTACGCAACTCCCGCCCCCGAGCCGCAGCGCGCAGTACCCCGATGCGCTTGATGCAACGAGCTTTCAGCCCCGGACCACCTGGTGGTCCGGGGCTCATTGCTGTTCGCGTCCGGTACCCGGCATTCCCGGAGTCCAGCACCGGTCACAGTGAGTGACGGGCATCCATGAGCATCAAATGCCCCTGTCCATCGGTCACTTGTGCGGGCATTCGTCCGGTTGTTCGTCCGGGCCTGCTACTTGGGTACGACCACCGGGATGTCCAGGAGCACCTGGGTGCCGCGCTCCGGAGCGGCCACCATGTCGAAGGTGCCGCCCAACTCGCCCTCCACCAGCGTCCGTACGATCTGCAGGCCGAGGTTGCCCGAGCGGTGCGGGTCGAAGCCCTCGGGCAGTCCGACCCCGTCGTCCTGGACGGTGACCAGCAGCCGGGCGTCCTTGGAGGTGCCGCCGCGCACCGCGGAGACCTCGACGGTGCCCCGGTCGCCCTCGCGGAAGCCGTGCTCCAGCGCGTTCTGCAGGATCTCGGTCAGGACCATGGAGAGCGGGGTCGCGACCTCGGCGTCCAGGATGCCGAAGCGTCCGGTGCGCCGGCCGGTGACCTTGCCCGGCGAGATCTCGGCGACCATGGCGAGCACCCGGTCGGCGATCTCGTCGAACTCCACGCGCTCGTCCAGGTTCTGGGAGAGCGTCTCGTGCACGATCGCGATCGAGCCGACCCGGCGCACGGCTTCCTCCAGGGCTTCCCGGCCCCGGTCCGACTCGATGCGACGGGCCTGGAGCCGCAGCAGGGCCGCCACCGTCTGGAGGTTGTTCTTCACCCGGTGGTGGATCTCCCGGATGGTGGCGTCCTTGGTGATCAGTTCGCGCTCGCGGCGACGCAGTTCGGTGACATCGCGGAGCAGGACCAGGGAACCGACCCGGGTGCCCTTGGGCTTGAGCGGGATCGCCCGGAGCTGGATCACCCCGTCGGCGCTCTCGATCTCGAACTCGCGGGGCGCCCAGCCGCTGGCCACCTTCGACAGCGCCTCGTCCACCGGACCCCGGGAGGGGGCGAGTTCGGCGGTCGTGGAGCCGAGGTTGTGGCCCACCAGGTCGGAGGCCAGGCCGATGCGGTGGTACGCCGAGAGCGCGTTCGGTGAGGCGTACTGGACGATGCCGTCCGCGTCGAGGCGGATCAGTCCGTCGCCGACCCTGGGCGAGGCGTCCATGTCGACCTGCTGGTCGGGGAACGGGAAGGTGCCCGCCGCGATCATCTGCGCGAGGTCGGAGGCGCTCTGGAGATACGTCAGTTCGAGGCGGCTCGGGGTGCGCACGGTGAGCAGGTTGGTGTTGCGCGCGATGACTCCGAGGACCCGGCCCTCACGTCGTACGGGAATGGACTCGACCCGGACCGGAACCTCCTCGCGCCACTCGGGATCGCCCTCGCGAACGATCCGGCCCTCGTCGAGCGCGGCGTCCAGCAGGGGGCGGCGGCCGCGCGGGACCAGGTGGCCCACCATGTCGTCCTGGTACGAGGTGGGCCCGGTGTTGGGGCGCATCTGGGCGACCGAGACGTAGCGGGTGCCGTCGCGCGTGGGGACCCACAGCACGAGGTCGGCGAAGGAGAGGTCGGAGAGCAGCTGCCACTCCGAGACCAGCAGATGAAGCCACTCGAGATCGGAGTCGTCGAGGGCTGTGTGCTGGCGTACGAGGTCGTTCATGGAGGGCACGTGTGCGAGCGTACCCGGAGGATCCGACAGGTCCCGAAATCGGCCGCCTTCCCCGGGCCCCGGGAGCGCCGTGCGGCCCCGGAGAACACCCGCGGGCCGCGGCGCCTGAGAGGGACCCTCGACCCTCCCGGCACCGCAGCCCGGAGCAACAACGGCCGTGGGGTGTGCGGTCCCGGTCGGCCGAAGAGAGGAGCCGGTGCAGTCAGGGCAGAGAGCGCCGGTTCCTCGGTCCGTCTTCCTGTGCGGGGAAGACGGAGGCTTGTTCAGTTTCTCAAAGCATTGTGGACTAGACCATGGTTCCGCGTCCATGCGGCCGCGGCCCTTGCGCTCCGGTCGTGTTCACCGTCGCCAGCCCATCCAACATCAGGAGCGCCCGTCAGACTATCCCGCTTCGGCTCGCGAACGGGAGGCGTCACCGCAGGGGCGGAGTCGCAGGACGGGCGGAGCGGGCCGGGGTACATCCCCGCAGGGACGGCGGTTCACCCCGCGACGCGCCCCGCGACGGGGCGACGAAAGGGTGACGCTCTGCTAGATTGGTCTATACCACATGTGTCCCCCTTCGGATTCGGATGCGTTCCTGAGTCCCCTCTCCAGATCGGCAGGCCCAGCGTGGAAGTTGTCATCGTCCCGGACGCCAAGGCGGGCGGCGAGCTGATCGCCGAGGCCATGGCGGAACTGCTCAGGCGCAAGCCCGACGCGCTCCTCGGCGTGGCCACCGGCTCGACGCCGCTGCCCATCTACGCGGCGCTGGCGGCCCGAGTGGGTTCCGGTGCCGTGGACACCTCGGGTGCGCGCATCGCCCAGCTCGACGAATACGTGGGGCTGCCGGCCGAGCACCCCGAGTCCTACCGCTCCGTGCTGCGGCGCGAGGTGCTGGAGCCGCTGGGCATCGGCATGGACGCGTTCATGGGGCCCGACGGCACGGCGGCGGACGTCCAGGCCGCGTGCGAGGCGTACGACAGGGCGCTGGCGGCGGCCGGCGGGGTCGACCTCCAGCTGCTGGGCATCGGGACGGACGGGCACATCGGGTTCAACGAACCGTGCTCCTCGCTCGCCTCCCGGACCCGCATCAAGACGCTGACCGAGCAGACCCGGGTGGACAACGCCCGGTTCTTCGACGGCGACATCGGGCAGGTGCCGCACCACGTCATCACCCAGGGCATCGGCACGATCCTGGAGGCACGGCATCTGGTGCTGCTCGCGACCGGCGAGGGCAAGGCGGACGCCGTGGCGGCGACGGTCGAAGGGCCCGTCGCGGCGGTCTGCCCCGCGTCGGCGCTTCAGCTGCACCCGCACGCGACGGTGGTCGTCGACGACGCCGCCGCGTCCAAGCTGAAGCTCGGGGACTACTTCCGCCAGACGTTCGCCGCCAAGCCGGACTGGCAGGGCATCTAGAGGCGGGCCGGCGGGTCGCGCCGCGGAGACAGAACGGTGCCGGGCACTCCCGAGGGAGTGCCCGGCACCGGTGCGTGGTGGCCCCGGGCCAGGGCCCGGAAGCCCGGGGCGAAACCGAGGCCAGGCCCGGGGCCGAAGCCCGGAGGCCGGGCCCAGGGCCGAAGGCCAAGCCCAGGGCCGAAGCCCGAAGGCCAAGCCCAGGGCCGAAGCCCGGAGGCCGGGCCCTGGGTCCGGGGCGCTACGGGCCCGCGATGACCTCCGCCGCCGCCAGGCCGCACACCCGTGCCGCGCCGTGGGTGGCGATGTGCAGGGCGCCCCGGGGAGCCGACTGGGGGACGCCCATCTCGACCACGACGGTGTCGGGGCGGGAGGCGAGCAGGGTGTCGAGGGCCGCCGTCATCCAGGGGTGACGGTGTTCGTCGCGGACCACCGCGACGAGGGGCCGCCCGGCGGCGGCCGCGAGCGCCGAGGAGCCCGCGTCCTCACCGGTGAAGCTGCCGGTCTCGGTGCCGGGAAGCAGCCGGGCCAGTTCCGCCGCCACGCCCCAGGGGGTCTCGTCGCCGACGGCGATGTTCGCGACCGGGGTGAGCGCGGCGACGTAGGGAGGCTCGGTGAGCGGGGTGTACGACGCGGAGCGGGTCACGGTCAGCGCGCGCCGCGCGGCGACCAGGCCCACATCGGCGGTCCGGGCCGTACCGCCGCCCGCTCCGTCCGACTCGCCGGTTCCGTCCGGGCCGCCCGTACCGCCTGTACCCGCTGTACCGTTCGCACGACCGGTGACATCCGCACCACCGGTACCGTTCACGCCACCCGCACTGCTCGCACCACCCGTACCGTCTGAGCTGTTCGATCCGTTCGAGCTGTTCAAGCCATTCGTGGGAGAGCCGGCCGCCGGGCCGGAGGCGGCCGGGGAGGCCTTCCGGGCGGCGGCCTCGGCCGTCCACTCGGCCAGTGCCCGCACCCGGTTCGCCGCGTCCGCGAGGCGTTCCTCGGAGAGCTCGCCGGACCGGACGGCGGAGACCAGGGCGTCGCGCAGCCGGCGCACGGTGTCGTCGTCCGCCAGCCCGCCGCCGACGCAGATGGCGTCCGCACCGGCCGCGATGGCCAGCACACTGCCCCGCTCGATGCCGTACGTCGCCGCGATGGCCTGCATCTCCATGCCGTCGGTGACGATGAGGCCCTCGTAGCCGAGCTCCTCGCGCAGCAGGCCCGTCAGGATCCGGCGGGAGAGGGTGGCCGGGCGGTCCGGGTCCAGCGCCGGGACGAGGATGTGCGCGCTCATCACGGCACGGCTGCCCGCGGCGATGGCGGCCCGGAAGGGGACGAGTTCGCGGGACTGGAGGACCGACAGGTCCGCGTCGATGCGCGGCAGGGCGTGGTGGGAGTCCACCGCGGTGTCCCCGTGACCCGGGAAGTGCTTGGTGCAGGCGGCCACGCCCGCGGCCTGGAGGCCCCTGACGTAGGCGGCCGTGTGCCGGGCCACCAGGCCGGTGTCGGCGCCGAAGGACCGTACGCCGATGACCGGGTTGGCCGGGTTGGAGTTCACGTCGGCGGACGGCGCCCAGTTGAGGTTCACCCCGCACGCGGCCAGTCTGCGGCCGAGTTCGAGGGCGACCTCCTCGGTGAGCGCCACGTCGTCGACGGCGCCCAGCGCGTGGTTGCCCGGGAAGGACGAGCCGGTGCGCACCTCCAGGCGGGTGACGTCACCGCCCTCCTCGTCGATGGCGACCAGGACGTCGTCACGTTCGACGCGCAACTGGGCTGTCAGGGCGGCCAGTTGCTCTGGTGAGGAAATGTTGCGGCCGAACAGGCCGACGGAGGCGAGGCCTTCACCGAGACGGCGCAGCAGCCAGTCCGGAGCCGTGGTCCCGGTGAAACCGGGCTGGAGCACGGTGAGGGCGTCGCGCGTCAGGGTGTCTGTACCACTGGCGAATGTCGTCATCGGGAGGCGTTATCCCTTCACGGCGCCCGCGGTCAGACCCGCGGCCATCTTGCGCTGGACGAGGAGGAACAGAACGACGATCGGCACGGCCATCATGGTGGATCCGGCCATCATCGGGGCGTACTCGGTGCCGTGCTTGGTGGTGAAGTTGCCGAGCCAGACCGTGGCGGTCTGGTTCTGCTGGCTCAGCAGCATGAGGGCGTAGAGGTATTCGTTCCAGGCCTGGATGAAAGCGTAGACGGACGTCGCGACCATGCCGGGGGCCAGCAGCGGGAAGACCACGCGGATGAAGGCGCCCGTGCGGCTGCATCCGTCGACCATCGCCGCCTCCTCCAGTTCCTTCGGGATGTTGACGATGAAGCCGCGCAGCGTCCACACCGTGAAGGGGAGGATGAAGGTCAGGTACGTGAGGATCAGACCGGAGAGCTTGTCGTACTGGTGCAGGTCGTTCAGCAGCAGGAAGACCGGGATGATCATGGCGACCAGCGGAACCATCTGGACCGCGAGGATGCCGACGATCACGATCTTGCGGCCGCGGAAGGCGAAGCGGGAGATGGCCAGCGCGGCCAGCATCCCGACCACGATGCCGATCACGACCACCGAGACGGAGACGATGAGGCTGCGGCCCACCGGGCCCCAGAAGTCGGCGATGTCCAGCGCGCGGCGGAAGTTGTCGAGCGTGAACCCGGTGGGGAACAGGCTCGGATCGGAGTCGATGGCGTCCTTGGCGGGCTTGATCGCCGTGTTGAGCATCCAGTAGACGGGGAAGCCCGCGGTGAGGAAGACGAGCAGGCCGAGGACGTTCCAGCCGAGCTTGGACTTGCGCGGCCCGGAGGGCTTCCGCCCCGCGGCGGACCTACGCCCGGACGTGGCGACGGCACTCATTCGACCTCTCCGATCTGCAGCATCTGACGCATGTACACGGCGACCACGCCCAGGAGCAGCAGCACGGTCAGCACCGCGATCGCCGATCCCTGCGCGTAGTCGTTGACGACGAAGGCGCGGTCGTACGAGTACGTGGTGAGCAACTGGAACTCCGCCTCCGGGTGGCCGCCCCGCATGACGAAGACCTGCGGGAAGACGCCCATGTCCCAGATGACGGAGAGGGTCGTCAGCATGACGATGATCGGCTTGAGGATCGGCAGCGTGACATGGCGGAAGACGCCCCAGGCACCCGCGCCGTCGAGCCGTGCGGCCTCCTCCAGCTCGGCGGGGACCTGGGTGAGTCCGGCGCTGAGCGTGATGACGACGAAGGGCACCGCGCCCCAGACGACCAGGAGCATGATCACGCTCAGGCCCTGCGTCCCGCTGGCGAACCAGTTGTGGCCGACCATGTCGACGCCGGGCAGCTTGCTGAGGAGCGCGTTGAAGATGCCGTAGTCGGAGTCGAAGAGCCACTTGAAGACGGTGGTGGCCACGATGATGGGCATGCCCCAGCTCGCCACCAGCACGATGTTGATCAGCGTCTTCACCCAGCCGGACACCCGCTGGAGGAGCAGCGCGATCAGCATGCCGATGACCATGGTGAAGACGACGGCCCCGCCGGCGAACAGGACGGTCCGGACGACCACCGCCCAGAACTCGCTGTCCGAGAGCACGCCCTTGAAGTTGTCGAAGCCGACCGACTCGGCCGGCTGGAAGCCCCAGAGCTGGGACTGCCCGAACTTCTGGAAGGAGAGCGTGACCAGGCGCACCAGCGGATAGCCGAGGACGAGCGCGAGGATCAGCAGGCACGGGGCGAGCAGGGCCCAGGGGGCCGCCGCCGCACCCGAGGTCCGCCTGGCGCGTGGCGCCTTCGCGACGGCCGGTGGTGGTGCCTGCCGCGGCGGCGGCACCTTGGCAGGGGTGGTCGTGTCTGCGGCACTCATCGCGCGCTCCTCAGCGGTCCCTCAGGTCGTACGAAAGCGAAGGCCCGCACGGCCGGGCGTCAGGGGGTGGGACCCTGGCCGGGCCGTACGGGAGGCAGGGCCCCGTCCCTCCGTGACGGAGGACCGACGGGGCCCTGCTCTCAGGTCACTTGGTGTTGATGACCTTGTCGATCGCGGCGTCCGCTTCCTTCGCGGCGTCCGCGACCGACTTCTTGCCGGTGCCGATGTTCTGCAGCATGGTCTGCAGGACCTGGGCCTTCTCGACCTGACCCCAGCCCGGCGCCATCGGGACGAACCAGCTGGACTGGGCCGCGGTGGCCGGAACGGCCGTCGCCGGGTCGCTCTGCAGGCTGACCAGGTCGGTCTTGTTGTTGGGCAGGTTGCCCTTGCCCATCAGGTACTTCTGGCCCTTGGCGCCGGTGAACGCGTTGATCCACTCGGCGGCGACGGTCTGCGCCTTCGACTTCACCGGGACGGCGAGGTCGGAGCCGCCCAGGAAGACCGGGAGGTTCTTGCCGGACGGGCCGGGCATCACGAAGTTCTCGAGGTTGCCCTTGAGCTTGCCGGTCTTGTCGCTCTTGGGGTCCTCGGCGGTCGCGCCCTCCCAGGCGGCACCGAAGATCATGCCGGACTTGCCCTGGCCGTAGACGATGTAACGGTCGGACTCGTCCTTGGTCTTGTCGCCGTGCATGTACTTGTCGACGACGGTCTTGAACTCGTTGAGGCCCTTGACCGACTCGGGCGAGGAGAGGTTGGCCTTCCACGTGCCGCCCTCCTCCTTCGCGATGGAGCCGCCGGCGTCGTAGACGAAGGACATGGCCGCGTACCAGTCGCGGGTGGGCTGGTACCAGGCGCTGAACTTGGCGCCCTGCTTCTTCTGGATCTTGTCCAGGTCGGAGGTGAGCTCCGCGTACGTCTTCGGCGTGGACTTCACGCCGGCCGAGGCGGCGACGTCCTTGCGCCAGTTGCCGACGCGGCCACCGGCGTAGTACGGCACGCCGTAGGTCTTGCCGTCGTAGGTCACGGACTCCTTGAGGCCGTCCAGCCAGGCGTCCGAGTTCTCGAACTTCGAGGCGTCGAGGGGAGCGAAGGCACCCTTGACCATGTAGCCGAGCATCTCGGTGTTGCCCATCTCGACCACGTCCGGCGCCTTGTCGGTGGCCAGGACCGCGTCGAGCTTGGTGTTCTTGTCCGGCCAGCCGTAGTACTCGTGCTTGATCTTGATGCCGGGGTGCTTCGCCTCGATCGCCGTGTCGGCCTGCTTGACCAGGTCGGGCCAGTTGTTCTGCGCGTCGACCGTGAGCCAGACCGTCAGCTCCTTGGCGTCCGCGCCCTTGTCCGACCCCCCGGACTTGTCGTCGTTGCCACACGCCGCGACGGAGAACATCATGCCCGCGATACCGATCGCGGCTATCAGCTTGCGCTTCACGCCACCCTCCTCAGGGATGCCACAAACCCCCCTGCTCCCCGCGGTGACATACGCCGTGTACCGCCCGTGGGGCCGGGACTGGACCAATGGTGTAGACCAGTACCGGGAGCTTGGCCTAGACCTAGGGGGGTGTCAAGGGTGTGTAAGCCCGTCCAGTCGGCCGTTATGGGACCTACATATGCAAGAACCTTTAAGTAGCCAAGCGGCACAAATTACGGACCCGTTCGCGGCCTGCGAAGGAACCATCCCCGGTCCGCCCGCGCCGAGTTCGACGACACCGTCTGCGCGCGATGGACTAGACCAACAGGTACGCCGACGGTATATAGAGGGGATCACGGAGCGTGCGGGGAACACGCGCGCAACAAGCCGTGCCACGATGTGAGGCGTGGCCGACGACATGGCGGCCGCTTCGGCATCCGGAGCCGGGAAGGCAGAGCATGAGCACCGACGTCAGCAGTGCGGAGAACGAGGGTGGGGCGCCCATCCGTACCGCGCGTGTGCCCAAGTACTACCGTCTCAAGAAGCACCTTCTCGACATGACGGAGACGCTGCCGCCCGGTACGCCGGTACCGCCGGAGCGGACCCTCGCCGCCGAGTTCGACACCTCGCGCACCACGGTGCGGCAGGCCCTTCAGGAGCTGGTCGTCGAGGGGCGTCTCGAACGCATCCAGGGCAAGGGCACCTTCGTCGCCAAGCCGAAGGTCTCCCAGGCGCTCCAACTGACCTCGTACACCGAGGACATGCGGGCCCAGGGCCTCGAACCGACCTCGCAGCTGCTGGACATCGGCTACATCACCGCGGACGACGCCCTCGCCGGCCTGCTCGACATCACCGCCGGGGGCCGGGTGCTGCGCATCGAGCGGCTGCGCCTCGCGAGCGGCGAGCCCATGGCCATCGAGACCACCCACCTCTCCGCCAAGCGTTTCCCCGCCCTGCGCAGGTCGCTGGTCAAGTACACCTCTCTCTACACCGCGCTGGCCGAGGTGTACGACGTCCATCTCGCCGAGGCCGAGGAGACCATCGAGACCTCGCTGGCGACCCCGCGCGAGGCCGGACTGCTCGGCACCGACGTGGGCCTGCCCATGCTGATGCTCTCCCGCCACTCGATCGACCGGCAGGGCGAGCCGGTGGAATGGGTGCGGTCGGTGTACCGGGGCGACCGGTACAAGTTCGTCGCCCGCCTCAAGCGCCCGCAGGACTGAGCCATATGGCGTAACCCGCGGGTACGGGGCGCACGCTCCCGTACCCGCGCGTTGCGCCGCCCGGCCCGGCGGGCCCGGACGGACCGTCAGGCGCCGTACCGGCCCCAGGGGTTCCGCGCCCGCCGAAGGCGCCGTGCGCTCCGACACGAACCCTCCACACCCGCCGTCCGAGCAGGGGTTCCCTAGAGCGGAACCATCCCCTAGATTGCCTGCGCGTTGCCCAGGTGATCGATGAGGGGACGGAGCCGCCCTATGTCAGACCTGCCCGAAGTGAAACCACCAGTGGTGACACCGGTACGTGTGGTGATCGCCCTCTGTCTGCTCGCACCCTTCGGGGCGATGCTGTGGGTCGGCTCCTACACGAAGACCGACCCGGCGTTCATCGGCATCCCGTTCTTCTACTGGTACCAACTGCTGTGGGTACCCCTTTCCACGCTGCTGACGGTGGTCGCGTACCAGCTCTGGCGACGTGACCAGCGGGCCCGCACCTCGGCGAAGGAAGGTGCGGAGGCATGAAGGACGGTGTGAACGGCGTCGCCCTCGGCGTCTTCGTCTTCTTCTTCCTGGCCGTCACGGTCCTGGGCTTCCTGGCCGCGCGCTGGCGCAGAGCCGCCGACGAGCACACCCTCGACGAGTGGGGCCTGGGCGGACGGTCCTTCGGCACCTGGGTGACCTGGTTCCTGCTCGGCGGCGACCTCTACACGGCGTACACCTTCGTCGCGGTGCCCGCGGCGATCTACGCGGCGGGCGCGGCCGGCTTCTTCGCCGTGCCGTACACGATCCTGGTCTATCCGCTGATCTTCACCTTCCTGCCCCGCCTGTGGTCGGTCTCCCACCGGCACGGCTATGTGACCACCTCGGACTTCGTGCGCGGCCGCTTCGGCTCCAAGGGCCTGTCCCTCGCCGTGGCCGTCACCGGCATCCTGGCCACCATGCCGTACATCGCGCTCCAGCTCGTCGGCATCCAGGCCGTCCTGGACGTGATGGGCGTGGGCGGCGGCGACGGCGCCAACTGGTTCGTCAAGGACCTGCCGCTCCTCATCGCCTTCGGGGTGCTGGCCGCGTACACCTACTCCTCGGGTCTGCGGGCCCCCGCTCTGATCGCGTTCGTGAAGGACGCCCTGATCTACATCGTGATCGCGGTGGCCGTCATCTACATCCCGATCAAACTGGGCGGCTTCGACGAGATCTTCAAGGCGGCGAGCGACAAGTACACGGCCGCGGGCGCCGGGGGGCTCGTCCCCGCCCAGGCGGGCCAGTGGACGTACGCCACCCTCGCGCTCGGCTCGGCGCTGGCGCTGTTCATGTATCCGCACTCGGTCACGGCGACGCTGTCCGGCCGCAGCCGGGAGGTGATCCGCCGCAACACGACGATCCTGCCGCTGTACTCGCTGATGCTGGGCCTGCTCGCCCTGCTCGGGTTCATGGCGATCGCGGCCGGCGTCAAGGTCACCAACGGCCAGCTCGCCATCCCCCAGCTCTTCGAGAACATGTTCCCCGACTGGTTCGCCGGCGTCGCCTTCGCCGCCATCGGGATCGGCGCGCTCGTCCCGGCGGCCATCATGTCGATCGCGGCCGCGAATCTCTTCACCCGCAACATCTACAAGGACTTCATCAACCCGGCCGCGACCCCTCGGCAGGAGACCCGGGTCTCCAAGCTGGTCTCGCTCCTGGTGAAGGTGGGCGCGCTGGTCTTCGTCCTGACCATGGACAAGACCGTCGCGATCAACTTCCAGCTGCTGGGCGGCATCTGGATCCTGCAGACCTTCCCCTCCCTGGTCGGCGGCCTGTTCACCCGCTGGTTCCACCGCTGGGCGCTGCTGGGCGGCTGGGCGGTCGGCATGCTCTACGGCACGATCGCCGCCTACGGAGTGGCCTCCCCGACCCAGAAGCACTTCGGCGGCAGCTCGAAGGAGATCCCCGGGATCGGGGAGATCGGCTACATCGGCCTGACGGCGTTCGTCCTGAACGTGGCCGTGGCCATCGTCCTGACCTTCGCCCTCAGGGCGCTCAAGGCCCCGGAGGGCGTGGACGAGACCTCGCCCGGGGACTACACGGCCGACGCGGGCGACGCAGGCGTCGAGACGGAGCTCCCGCCGGCCACGGCGGACGCGAGCCACTAGGAGAGCCGGAGACCTGTCCTGGCCGCGGGATCGCGGGGTCACGGGGCAGGTCCCGGCGACAGCCGGGAACGACGGGCCGCCGGTGAAAAACCGGCGGCCCGTCGCCGTGCCGGTCGGGCACACTCACCCGCATGGACATCGCCATCCGGCCCGCGCGGCCCGAGGAGTACCCCACGGTGGCCGGGATCACGGCCGAGGCCTATCTCGGCGACGGACTGCTCGACTTCGGGGAGAGCGACTCCTACCTCGGAAAGCTGCGGGACGTCGCGGGGCGCGCGGCCGTCGCCGAAGTGCTGGTCGCCGTGGACGGGGAGCGGGTGCTCGGCAGTGTGACCTTCGTGACGGACGGCAGCCCCATGGCCGACTTCGCGCGCGCCGGGGAGGCCGAGATCCGGATGCTCGCGGTCGCCCGGGAGGCACGCGGCCGGGGTGCCGGTGAGGCCCTCGTACGCTCCTGTGTCGGACGGGCCCGGGCTCTGGAGGGCGGCTGTACGCGTGTGGTGCTGTCCACCCAGGGCAGCATGCACAGCGCCCACCGCCTCTACGAGCGCGTGGGCTTCACCCGCACGCCCGACCGCGACTGGAACCCGCTTCCGGAGCTCGACGACATCCGGCTGCTCACTTACGAGTTGACGCTCCGACACACTCCGTAGCGCTCTTCGGCACCAAGCGGACACAAGATGTGGGGGCAGTCCCGAAGCCCGACACAAGATGTATGCTCAAGGTCGCTGTCGCCGCAGGGGAATTCGGTGCGAATCCGGAACTGTCCCGCAACGGTGTACTTGTGCGTGTTCGCGTGTCCGCGTGCCCGCTCTCGTGTCAGTCCGAGGACCTGCCGACAGCGCGCCCCGGCCGTCCGGCCCGGGTGCCGACGACGTCCGGGCCTCGCGGAATGGGCCGGTGGACGCGTGGTGCGCTGCTGCCCTGAAGCGCTCCCGTGTGCCCCGCTCCTGCCCGCCGGGTCCCGTGCCGAGCAGGGAGATCCCCACGTGACCATCGCGCCAGCCGATCCGGCTTCAGTGACCGCGCAGCAGGCCCGGGTGGAGACCGACGGTCCCGGAACCGCGCTGCTGCGGACCCTGACCGGTCTCACCGCCGACCTCCCCGACGCCGACCCCGGCCGGGTCGCCGCCGCGGCGCTGCGCGGCCGGTCCGCCCGCGCCGACGAGGCCGAGCTGCGCGAACTGGCCACCGAGGCGGCCGCGGGTCTCATCTCCGAGGATCCCGTCTACTCCCGGCTGGCCGCCCGTCTGCTGGCGATCACCATCACCGAGGAGGCCGCCTCCCAGGGCGTCACGACCTTCTCCGAGTCGGTCGCCGTCGGCCACCGCGAGGGCCTGATCGCCGACCGCACGGCCGAGTTCGTCCGGCTGCACACGGCCCGTCTCGACGCGCTGACCGACTCCGAGGGCGACGACCGTTTCGGCTACTTCGGGCTGCGCACGCTGCACAGCCGCTATCTGCTGCGGCACCCGATCACCCGCAAGGTCGTCGAGACGCCCCAGCACTTCATGCTCCGGGTGGCCTCCGGCCTCGCCGAGGACGACACCGCCCGCTCGGTGGACGAAGTCGCCGCGCTCTACCGGCTGATGAGCCGCCTCGACTACCTCCCCTCCTCCCCCACGCTCTTCAACTCCGGTACGCGGCACCCGCAGATGTCGTCCTGCTACCTCCTCGACTCCCCGCTGGACGAGCTGGACTCCATCTACGACCGCTACCACCAGGTGGCACGCCTGTCGAAGCACGCGGGCGGCATCGGCCTCTCGTACTCCCGTATCCGTTCGCGCGGTTCGCTGATCCGCGGCACCAACGGGCACTCCAACGGCATCGTCCCGTTCCTCAAGACGCTCGACGCCTCGGTCGCCGCGGTGAACCAGGGCGGCCGGCGCAAGGGCGCGGCCGCGGTGTACCTGGAGACCTGGCACTCCGACATCGAGGAGTTCCTGGAGCTGCGCGACAACACCGGTGAGGACGCCCGGCGTACGCACAACCTGAACCTCGCGCACTGGATCCCGGACGAGTTCATGCGCCGGGTGAACGAGGACGGCGTCTGGTCGCTGTTCTCCCCCGCCGACGTGCCGGAGCTGGTCGACCTGTGGGGCGACGAGTTCGACGCCGCGTACCGCAAGGCCGAGGAAGCGGGCCTCGCGAAGAAGACCATCCCGGCCCGCGACCTGTACGGCCGCATGATGCGCACCCTCGCGCAGACCGGCAACGGCTGGATGACCTTCAAGGACGCCGCCAACCGCACCGCCAACCAGACGGCGGAGCCGGGTCACACCGTCCACTCCTCGAACCTGTGCACCGAGATCCTGGAGGTCACGGACGACGGGGAGACGGCGGTCTGCAACCTGGGCTCGGTCAACCTGGGCGCGTTCGTCGTCGGTGACGACATCGACTGGGAGCGCCTCGACGAGACCGTGCGCACCGCGGTCACCTTCCTCGACCGTGTCGTGGACATCAACTTCTACCCGACCGAGCAGGCGGGCCGCTCCAACGCCAAGTGGCGTCCGGTGGGCCTCGGCGCGATGGGCCTCCAGGACGTCTTCTTCAAGCTGCGGCTGCCCTTCGACTCGCCCGAGGCCCGCGCGCTGTCCACCCGGATCGCCGAGCGCATCATGCTCGCCTCCTACGAGGCGTCCGCGGACCTCGCCGAGCGCAACGGCCCCCTCCCGGCCTGGGAGAAGACCCGTACCGCCCGTGGCGTCCTGCACCCGGACCACTTCGACGTCGAGCTGAACTGGCCGGAGCGCTGGGCGGCCCTGCGGCAGCGGATCGCCGAGGTCGGCATGCGCAACTCGCTGCTCCTCGCCATCGCGCCGACCGCGACCATCGCGTCCATCGCGGGCGTGTACGAGTGCATCGAGCCGCAGGTGTCGAACCTGTTCAAGCGCGAGACGCTCTCCGGCGAGTTCCTCCAGGTCAACTCCTACCTGGTGGCCGAGCTGAAGAAGCTCGGCGTGTGGGACGCGCAGACCCGTGAGGCGCTGCGCGAGTCCAGCGGCTCGGTGCAGGGCTTCACCTGGGTCCCGCAGGACGTCCGCGACCTGTACCGCACGGCGTGGGAGATCCCGCAGCGCGGCCTGATCGACATGGCCGCCGCCCGGACCCCGTTCCTGGACCAGGCCCAGTCGCTGAACCTGTTCCTGGAGACGCCGACCATCGGCAAGCTCTCCTCGATGTACTCCTACGCCTGGAAGTCGGGCCTGAAGACGACGTACTACCTGCGCTCCCGCCCGGCGACGCGCATCGCCCGCGCGGCCCAGGCGCAGGCGCAGCCCGAGAAGACCATCCCCGTCCAGCAGGTCGCCGACCCCGACGCCGTCGCCTGCTCTCTGGAAAACCCCGAGTCCTGCGAGGCCTGCCAGTAATGAGCGACACCACCACGGAGAAGGCCGCGTCCGAGAAGGCCGCGTCCGAGAAGAACCTGCTCGACCCGGGCTTCGAACTGACTCTCCGTCCCATGCGCTACCCGGACTTCTACGAGCGCTACCGGGACGCGATCAAGAACACCTGGACCGTCGAGGAGGTCGACCTCCACTCGGACGTCGCCGACCTCGCGAAGCTGACGCCGGGTGAGCAGCACATGATCGGCCGGCTGGTCGCGTTCTTCGCGACGGGCGACTCGATCGTGTCGAACAACCTGGTGTTGACGCTGTACAAGCACATCAACTCCCCCGAGGCGCGGCTCTACCTGAGCCGTCAGCTCTTCGAGGAGGCCGTGCACGTCCAGTTCTATCTGACGCTGCTCGACACCTATCTGCCCGACCCGGAGGACCGCACCGCGGCCTTCGCGGCCGTCGAGAGCATCCCCTCCATCCGCGAGAAGGCGCAGTTCTGCTTCAAGTGGATGGACTCGGTGGAGAAGCTGGACCGGCTGGAGAGCAAGGCCGACCGCCGCCGCTTCCTGCTGAACCTGATCTGCTTCGCCGCGTGCATCGAGGGGCTCTTCTTCTACGGGGCCTTCGCGTACGTCTACTGGTTCCGCAGCCGGGGTCTGCTGCACGGCCTGGCGACCGGCACCAACTGGGTGTTCCGCGACGAGACGATGCACATGAGCTTCGCCTTCGAGGTCGTCGACACCGTCCGCAAGGAGGAGCCGGAGCTCTTCGACGACCGGCTCCAGGAGCAGGTGACCGACATGCTGCGCGAGGCCGTCGAGGCGGAGCTGCAGTTCGGCCGCGACCTGTGCGGCGAGGGTCTGCCGGGCATGAACACCGACTCGATGCGGCAGTACCTGGAATGCGTGGCGGACCAGCGCCTTCAGCGGCTGGGCTTCGCGCCGGTGTACGGCTCGGAGAACCCGTTCTCCTTCATGGAGCTCCAGGGTGTCCAGGAGCTGACCAACTTCTTCGAGCGCCGGCCGTCCGCGTACCAGGTCGCGGTGGAGGGCACGGTCGACTTCGACGAGGACTTCTGACCGTCCGCCCTCCGGCGGCCCGGTCGTGGCCGGTGCCGCCGCAGCGGCCGGGTGACAGCTGGCAGGGCCCCGGCCGCGATGGCGGCCGGGGCCCTGTCACACGCCGAGATGGATCCTGATCCCCCGGTGGCACGTCCAACCCGCAAGGAGGCCACCCCATGCGTCGATCGACCCACACCCGGATCATCGCCCTCACCGCTCTGACCCTGCTTCTCGCGGGCTGCGGCACGCAGAGCGGAGGCGACGCGGGCGGCAGCGGCACCGTGTCGCCGTCGCCCACCACGTCACCCTCCCGGTCGCCCCGGGGCTGCGCCACAGAGAAGGCGGAGCTCGGCGCCGCCGACACCGGCGACACGTACTGTCTGGCGCCCGGCGAGACCGTACGCGTCTCCCTGGACGGCACCACGCGCAGGCCCTGGGCACCCGTGAAGGCCGACGGCAGCGGTCTGGAGGCCACCAACAGCGGCATCGTCCTCCAGCCGGGCGACGCGTCCGCCGCCTACAAGGCGGTCTCGCCGGGAACGGTCCGGCTGACGTCGTCCCGGCCGATGTGCCCGAGTGATCCGGCCCGGGTCTCCTGCAACGGGCTTCAGGAGTGGGCGGTCACGGTGGTGGTGACGAAGGAGTGAGGGCGCGGCGGCCGCCCGGCCTCCTGGCGGGGGTGGGTGGCCGCCCTGAGCTGACGGTCCACGCGCCGCTCGCGGGCGAGCCCGATCAGGGAGGGGAGCGCCACGGCCGTGAAGATCGCGAGAACGGCCAGGATTCCGACGAGGTTGTCCATCGCTGAATTCATGACACTAGTGTCGCTTCGATGACTCCTTACCGTCAGTGGCAGAACTGCCGCAGACCCTCGAATTACTGCCACTTCCACGGCACACTGGCAGCATGCTGAACAACGTGGCGGCCGTCCTGCTCAACGGCGTGCATCCCTTCGAACTCGGCGTCGTCTGCGAGGTGTTCGGCCTCGACCGCAGCGACGAGGGCTTGCCCGTCTACGAGTTCGCGGTCGTGTCCGCCGAAGGACCGACGCTCGGCACCCACGTCCCCGGGTTCACGGTCTCCACTCCGTACGGTCTCGACCGGCTCGAAGAGGCCGACCTGGTGGTCGTGCCCGCCGGGGACACCTACGCCGTACGCGGCTATCCGCCCGAACTGCTCACGGAGCTGCGCCGTGTGGTGGACCGCGGGGCCCGGGTGCTCAGCGTCTGCTCCGGGGTCTTCGCGCTCGGCGCGGCCGGGCTCCTGGACGGCAGGCGCTGCGCCGTGCACTGGCAGCACGTCGACGAGCTGGCCCGGCAGTATCCGCGGGCGATCATCGAGCCCGACGTCCTGTACGTGGACGAGGACCCGGTGATCACCTCGGCCGGCACCGCGGCCGGCATCGATGCCTGTCTGCACATCGTCCGCAAGGAGCAGGGCCCCGAGGTGGCCAACACCATCGCCCGCCGGATGGTGGTGCCGCCGCACCGCGACGGCGGGCAGGCCCAGTACATCGAGCGGCCCCTGCCCCGTTCGCAGTGCGACACGGTCGGCGAGGTGCTGGTGTGGATGCAGCGGCACCTCGACGAGGAGACGACCGTCGAACAGCTCGCGGCCCGCGCCCATATGGCGCCGCGCACCTTCGCGCGCCGCTTCCAGCAGGAGACCGGGACCACGCCCTACCGCTGGATCCTGCGTCAACGGGTGCTGTTGGCACAGGAGTTGCTGGAGGCCACGGACGAGACGATGGACGCGATCGCGGGCCGCGCAGGCTTCGGCAACGCGGCGGCGCTGCGCCATCAGTTCGTACGGAGCCTGGGGACGACCCCGCAGGCTTACCGGCGCACGTTCAGGGGCCCGAGGGCGGCCTGAACATGCGCCGGTGGACGTGCGGACCGGACACCGGCCGACGCCCGGCCTAGCGCGGCCGGGCCTTCAGCCGCAGGTCGTGGGGCCGCAGGGTGATGCCGACGCGGGTCGCGTCGCTGGACCCGGACACCGGCTCGAAGCGCCAGCGGGACGCCACGGTGGCGGTGATCAGGGAGAGCAGCGCCATCGAGAAGTGGTCGCTCGGGCACTTGCGGTTGCCCACGCTGAAGGGGCGCATCGCATACTTCGGGATGTCCCCGGAGCGTTCCGGAAGCCAGCGGTCGGGATCGAAATCCAGATGCTCCTCGTACGAACGCGGGTCGCGCTGGATCGCGTACGGGCTGTAGACGATGTCGGCACCGGCCGGAATGCGATAGCCGCCCAGCTCGGTTTCGGCCACCGCGCGCCGCGTCAATATCCATACGGCCGGGCGTAAACGCATCGCCTCGACGACGACATTGTTCGTGTGCGACAGCTTCCGGACGTCACCGAATCCGACGGGCCGGTCTCCCGCGACGGACCGGACCTCTGCGGCCACTTTGTCCGCCTGTTCCGGATGTTCCGTCAAGACTTGAAGCAACCACATGATCGTGGAGGCGATGGTTTCACTGCCGGGAGTGAGGATCGCGACGACTTGGTCGTGGATCTCCTGTTCGTCTATCGGGTCGCCGTCGTCGTTCTTCGCCTCCAGCAATGCCGTCAGCAAATCGTTCGGCTTTTGACCAGATGCCCGCCGCTCGTCGATGATCTCGTCGACGAGCGCGTGCAAATCGGCCAATGCGCGGTCGAATGCGCGTATCGAGGGAAGCGGGAGCCGGTAGAGCGGCCCCGCGGGTATGACCATACGGCGGTACATGCCCCGGAACACCGTGGTGAGCGCGAGGCTCAGCCGCTCGGCGCGCTCGTCCATGAACCGGCCGCGCAGCAGACAGCGGGCGGCGACACGGACCGCGACGCGGAACGACTCGGAGGTGCAGTCGACCGCCGCGCCGCTCTCCCAGCGCTCCGCGAACGCCTTCGACTCCTCCTCCATGATCGGGCCGTACTCGGGGATGATGTCGGCCCGGAACGCGGGCTGGATGGTCCGGCGCTGGCGCCGGTGCAGAGCCCCGTTGGCCGTGGCGACACCCTGCTTGCCCAGCAGGCCTTCGAGCGACTCCCACAGGGGGCCGCCGATCTCATAGTCGGGACTGAGCGCCAGCGCGCCGGTGAGCGCGGGGGTGGTGACGGCGTACACCGTCTTGGGTCCCATCCTGAGCCGGACGACATCGCCGTGGTCGCGCAGCCGGGCGAGGAAGCCCAGCGGGTCGCGGACCAGTTTCCAGCCGTGTCCGAGGACGGGCAGCCCGCCTCCGGCGAGGGGCGGGACGGACAGCTCCCGCACCTCGGGCACCTCGGGTCGTACCGCATCGACGGTCATTTCTCACCTGCCGCTTCATTGTTGACGTACGGGGGTGTGGAGCGGTCGTCCCAGCTGTCGACCATGTACCGGCCCGACTCGTGGTGGAACCAGTACACGGAGCTGAACCAGTTCCGCATGTTTCCGAGGCACGCCGTGACGGCGATGCTCGTCTCTTTTCCCCGGGCCGTACCGTCCGCGAGTGATCCGGCGAGCCGTGAAACGTCCTTCTCGGCGACGAGGAATTGTTCCACGCATTCCTCGACCCGCCGCCTCACTTCGGTGACGGCTTCTTCGAGCGTCAGCCCCTGATGATGAATGAGACTGATTCCGAGATTGTGGACCTCGTCGCCCGCTATTTCCTTGGGGAGCGAACAGAGGTCGTTGTACCAGGCGGCGAATTCCTGACTGAGCAATGCCGCCCGCTGGAATGCCGGATGCAACCGCACCTCGGCGGGGAGTTCACGGCCGGCGCTCGCTTCCAGAAGGTCGGTCCAGATCTCGTGCGCGAAAGTGAGCCGACGGAGTTCCAGGTATTCCGCGACCGTGGGAATGGTGCCGGAGGCCCGGTTCCGGAACTCCCTGTCGTACGCGTCGATCACCGCGTGGAAGTGGAGTGCGAACCGTTTGTTCCAGTCCTCGCCGAGGAACGAGTACAACCGCACCATGCTGTCCGCGAACCCCGCGACCAGTGGGTCCTTGTGGTGCAGGTGGTCCCTGGGGGCATCGAGGGCCGCATGAAGCCGGAACCGGAGCTTCCGCCAGGCGCCCGCCCGGCCGTGGACGACATCGCGGTCGTGCCGGTCGTCCCAGACGAAGAACCACGCGCTGTAGTCCGCAATCGCCTGGAGGACATCGTCAGGAGCGCCTAGGTAGTAGCCCGCCATGAGGTCCGTGTAGCACAAGCCGTCCGCATACTCCTCGACCTTGTCCGCGGGCATCAGACGCTTTTCGAGGAGCCAGGTCCTGGTGTTCTCCTGAAGCCTCGGCCAATACGGGTGCAGTCGACGGGGAAACTCGGACTCGATCACCGGGAGAGAGAGCGCCGGTGGTACCGCAAGCACTGTCGATGAAGAGCCGTATAAGAAAGCACGCACGAACAAACCCCTCTCAGCCGCCTGTTGACGTCACGCCCCTCCGGCTGTGCCGGGCGTGCGCCGTTGCGTATCCCCGCACTTCCCATTCAGCACCACAACTGACCGTTCTGGGAACGGATTTGGCCCACTGACTACGCGACCATGCCGAGAATCTCCCCTTGTGTGACTGAATCTGGATCACTGAAGGAGCACAAAGGATCGAACATATGACGTACATGCGAACGGTGCCTGGTCAGGCCGATCACCTGTCCAAGCACCGTTCGAGTGGACCCACAAGAGACCGTGCGTCACGCCGGTCAATTTATGTCACAGCGGCGCGGGGCGCCCTGCGACGAGGCTCAGCCGTTCGCCACGGTCGCGTAGCGAGGCTCGTTCTCGGCCATCTGCCGCAGCGCGTCCTTGCGGTCGCGCTTGGAGAGCCGGTCGATGTACAGGTACCCGTACAGGTGGTCCGTCTCGTGCTGGAGGCAGCGCGCGAAGTACCCCGTACCGCGCACCCGGACCGGGTTGCCCTTCTCGTCCTGCCCGGTGACCTCGGCGTAGTCGGGGCGGGCGAGCGGCGCGTAGGCGGTCGGCACCGACAGGCAGCCCTCGTTGCTCTCGTCCAACTGACGCTGGTCGGCGGGCAGATCGACCAGCTTCGGGTTGCAGACCACGCCGACGTGCCGGACGCCCTGGTCGTCCTGGCAGTCGTAGACGAAGACCTTCAGGTCGACGCCGATCTGATTGGCCGCCAGGCCCACGCCCTCGGCGGTGCGCTGGCTCGCGAACATGTCGGCGACCAGCTGGTCGAGCTCGTCGCCGAACTCGGTGACGTCCTTGCACTCCTTGTGCAGCACCGGGTTCCCGACCACCGTGATCGGGCGCGAGGTGCCACGCTCGCGGTAGCCCGTCTCGCGCTCCTCGGCGTCCTCGGTGTCGATGACGAAGCCGTCGTCGTCCACGGGGAGCACGCCCACGTGCTGCTGATCGGTTTCCTGCTGCGCCATGACGACGTACGCCTTCCTCAGACCTTTGATTTCTGCGACTACAGCCTAAAGGTGCGCTCAGCAGACCTCTTCCAGATCCCGCCAGTCACGGGAGTCCGGACTGTCGGCGACCCAGCCGTCGAGCAGGCCGCGCACCAGCGAGGCCGGCGCCGCGAGCCCGCACTCCCGCTCGGGCACCCACAGCTGCCCGTCGGTGCGGTGGCCGAGCGGACCCGGGTGCCCCGGCTCGCTGTGGTCGTGCGGGTCGAGGTGTTCCTCGTCGCCCTCGTCGGACGGCATCCGGGACTCGGAGCACATCCGGCACAGCAGCCGTACGGACGAGGACCAGTCCTCCGCGGCGAAGCCAGCGTCGGCGGCGAGCCGCTCCAGCGCGTCCCGGTCGTCCTCGGTGGCCGCCTCGAGCAGGACGACCCAGGTGGGCACCGGCGAGGGCGCCCACAGCTCGATCTCGTCGAAGACCGGGAAGGCGTGCCCGGCGGCCGTGGTCCGCTCGCCGTGCGGAACACCGTCGTGCAGAACGACCTCGCCCCAGCGGCGCCCGGAGGACGGCAGCGGGATCGACAGCACCTCGACACGGGCGGGGTCCAGCCGACGCCCCCACACCACCTCGGCCTCGCCCTCCGGCGACAGCCTCACCGCCGCGCTGCCGAGGTCCATGCCCACGGGCTCGCCCGAGACGGCGGCACCGCCGGGCACCCGCAGCCCGTACGCCTGCCAGGAACGCCGCGCCAGCGGCCAGTCCTGCAGGGCGGTGGCCGCGATGCCCACATTCCACCAGTCGGGTGCGCCGGTCTCGCGGTCGAGCAGGGCGACGGCCCGCAGGCCCGCTGCCCGCGCCTGCTCCCAGTCGTGCCGGAACTTGTGCAGCAGAGCCAGGTTGAACCAGGACTCGGACAGCCAGGGCTCCAGGTCCGCGGCACGCGTCAGCAGCGCTCCCGCGTCCTCGTACCGGCCGTCGCCGATCAGCGTGAACGCACGGTCGGTGGCCTGCCGCCATGAGGCGGAGGGCCGGTGTCGTCCCTTGCCGAAGATCCTCACGATTCCCGCCTGCCAGTTCCTGGTGTTACCCGCCTGCCGGTCCTTCGAAGAGTCCCTGGGAGGCAGTGCAGCCCCGGGCCGGCCCACGCCCCCTGACACCCTCTCCCTCGCATCCAACCACGTACCTTCGGACGGCCGCTCATTACCCATGGGTTACCCAGCCCGGGGCAAGGTCAGACCGGCTCGGGACAGGACCCGGGCCAGTGCCTCCACGACCTCCGGCTGGTAGTCGCGGGCGGTGGCCAGCCGCAGCTTCTCCAGCGCGGTCAGCGCACCTGTGGGCCCTGCTGCCCGGGCCATTTCCTCGTATGCGTTCACGGTCCGCACGATGCGCGCGGTGACCGGCTGCTCCCGGTACGGGTCCGCCTGCCGCTCCACCACGACGGCGACCTCGGCCTCCACCCCGGTCTGCCGTACGACGGCGCCGCCGAGCAGCGCGATCCGCCGCTGCTCGGCCGCCGAAAGCGCGGCCGTGGCGCCGGCCGGCACCGGGTCGACCAGGCTGAGCTGCCCGATGTCGTGCATCAGCGCCGCGTATTCCAGGACGGTGAGGCCGGGCTCGGACAGGCCCAGCTCGCGGCCCACGGCCCGGCTGAGGGCGGCCACCCGCCGGGCGTGACCGGCCGGTGTGTACCCGGCGATCTCGGTCGCGCGGGCGAGGGACGCGATCGTCTGCCGGTAGGTGACCCGCACGGCCGCGTAGCGCCGGAAGGAGAGCTGGGTGAGCAGCAGCGGCAGCGAGAAGACGGGCAGGGCCCACAGTCCGACCACCGCGACCGCGAGCGCCATCACGGCCCCGGTCGCGCACACCGCCGAACCGATCCCGAGGGTGGCCCGCAGTTCGTCGCGCAGCAGCGGCCCGAACGGCCACCGGGTCCGCGCGTGGGCCGTCACCGCCGCGAGCACGGCGTCCCACAGGGTGGTCAGGACCAGCAGCGCGACCAGCAGCAGGGCCTGCGCCGAGCCGCCCCATTCCAGCAGCCTGCCCCGGTCGTAGAGGGGTTGGAAGCAGACGGCGGCGAAGGTGACGGTCAGGACGCGGCGGGAGAGATGGTCGAGCGTCGGCGCCTGTCCCCGTGCCACGTGCGGAACGCAGCCGATCAGTGCGGCCGCCACGACCACGGCGACGACCTGGAGGACACCGTGGTCGGTGCGGTGCCCGGCGTTCTCGCCGAGCAGCGCGTACGCGAGGGCTCCGGCGGCCCCGAGGGGCGCGGACTCCCGTTCCTCGGCCCCGTTCCACCGGGCGAGCTCGCCGACGGCTATGAGCAGGCCGAAGGCCAGGGCCGTGCCGCGTTGGTCGAGTCCTTCCCAGAGGGTGGTGCCGAGGGCGAGGAGCGCGAGGAGAAGGGCGAGGGCGCGCACCGCCGCGAGCAGGGCGGGGGTCCTCCCGGCCGGCGCGGGACGGGCGGGACGGGGTGGGCGGGCGGGGGCCTCGCGCCGCGGGGCGGTGGTGCTCACGGCGCGCTCCGCCCGAGGGTGTCGGACGGATACGCCGGCATGCCGGGTGCGACGGCCGGGGCGGTGTCCGCGGTCACCGCGGGATGCCAGCCGTGCCGGTCGAGCGCCCGCACCAGCGCCGCCACCATCCGGGGGTCGAACTGCGTCCCCGCGCAGCGCCCCAGTTCCTCCAGGGCCGCGCGCACCGGGCGGGCCCTGCGGTAGGACCGGGTCGACGTCATGGCGTCGAACGCGTCGGCGACGGCCACCACCCGGGCGAACTCCGGGATCTGCGGCCCCGCCAGCCCGTACGGATATCCGCTTCCGTCCAGCCGCTCGTGGTGGTGCAGGATCGCCGAGCGGGCCTCGCCGAGGAACCCGATCCCGCGGACCATCTCGTGCCCGTACTCGGGATGCAGTTCGATGACCCGCCGCTCCTCGGGGGTCAGCGGTCCGTCCTTGCGCAACAGCCGTGTGGGGACACCGAGTTTGCCGACGTCGTGCAGGATGCCGGCGAACCGGAGCACCTCGACGCGCTCGTCGTGCATGCCCAGCTCACGGGCGATCAGCACGGATGCCCGCCCGACCCGCTCGCTGTGTCCGCGGGTGTAGCCGTCCTTGATGTCGACGGCCTGGACGAGGGCGCGGATGGTGGCCTGGTGGGCGGCCCGTTCGCGGTGGTACTGGGCGAAGACCCAGCAGGAGACGTACATCGGCAGCAGGACGAGGAGCGCGGCGACGGGGCCGTACGGGCTGCGCCAGAGCACCGCCATCATCAGCCCGGCGAGGCCGTGCACGGCGGCCGGTGCCAGTGACCGCGCGAAGAGTCCGTGCCAGGCACCGCGCACCGGAGCGCGCTCGGCCAGGGCGAGGATCCCGCCGTCGAGGACGGTGAGCACGGCGCTGAACGTGAGCACCGCGGCTCCGGCGGGCACGAGCGCGTAGGGGAAATCGGGCGCGACGAGCGCGTCGCGGCCGCCGAGCGCCCCGTACACCCGGGAGGCCGCCCAGACGGCGACGGCGAGCTGGGCCGCGCGCCAGATCCGGCGCGGGCCGCGCGGGCGCTGTTCGACCCGGGCGAGCAGCGCCCCGGGCAGTGCGACGAGGGCGGCTGCGGGCGCGGGCAGCAGAAAGGCCCCGGCCAGCAGGACGGGGAGGAAGGCGCCCATCCCCTGGGTGGTGTCGCCGCCGGGTGCGCCGGCTCCGTGCGGCCGGAGCGGCAGTGTGACGCGCTCGCAGCCCGCGTACAGCACGGCGAGCAGCGCGACGATCTCCCAGGGGACGCGCAGGTGCGGCAGGGGAGCCAGGCAGGCGAGAGCCAGGAGAACGACACCGGCCACGTACGCACGGGCCCACGCCGGAACCGAACCCATCCCCGAACCTCCCCCGTACCTCCCCCGGCCTCAGGCTCGGAGCCTAGGGCGGGAGAAAGGAAGTGGGGACGGGTATGTGCGAATCCGCGGGCTCCAGGCCCGCGGATTCGCACGTTCGGGTGATAAAAGGAGGGCCGGGAGGCCGTCGCCGGGGCGTGGCCCTCGCGGTGGAGGGCCGCCCGGGGTCAGGACTCCTGGGCCGTCGCGGTCACGTCGTGCTCGGGCACGGTCTGTCCTGAGCGGATCAGATCGATGCGGCCCATGACCTTGGCCCGCAGATCGGTCGGCACGTCGTCATGGCCGCAGCACCGCTTGACCAGCTTCTTGACGGCCTGCTCGAGGCCGTACTTCTCCAGGCACGGGGAGCATTCTTCGAAGTGGACCTCGAACTTGGTGCAGTCCGCGTCGGGCATCTCATGATCGAGGAACTCGTACAGATGATCGAGTACCTCACTGCAATCCGTCTCGTGCGGCTCTCCGCAGCTCATGAGCCCGAGCCTTTCGCTTCGTTCGACTCTCCGGCGCCGGCGGGGACCAGCCCACGGTCACGGGCGTAGTCCTCCAGCATGCCGCGCAGTTGGCGACGGCCCCGGTGCAGCCGGGACATCACCGTACCGATGGGTGTCCCCATGATGTCCGCGATCTCCTTGTACGCAAAGCCCTCTACATCCGCGAGATAGACGGCGATGCGGAATTCCTCGGGGATCGCCTGCAGCGCTTCCTTGACGTCGGAGTCGGGCAGGTGGTCCAGCGCCTGCGACTCGGCGGAACGAAGGCCGGTCGACATGTGCGACTCGGCGCGCGCCAGCTGCCAGTCCTCGATCTCCTCGGCCGCGCTGCGCTGGGGTTCGCGCTGCTTCTTGCGGTACGAGTTGATGAAGGTGTTGGTGAGAATGCGGTACAGCCACGCCTTGAGGTTCGTGCCCTCACGGAACTGGTGGAAGGACGCGTACGCCTTGGCGTACGTCTCCTGCACCAGGTCCTCGGCATCGGCCGGATTGCGCGTCATGCGCAGGGCGGCCGAGTACATCTGGTCGAGGAATTCGAGCGCGTCCCGCTCGAAGCGCGCGGTGCGCTCGGCGGAGGTCTCCGCCGTCGCGTCGCTCGTGCCCTGGCCCTCGGGCTGCTCCGCCTGGCCGTTTTCGGTCCCTGCGTCGGTCCCAGTGACCGGACCCACCTCCTCCAGCGACGTAGCGAGACCGAGACCGGTCCCACTGGAATCGGAGGATAGACGAACATCATGCCCGCCCGCCGCCCGAATCGGGGCGTTCTTGCCCGCGTGCAGCACCGTCCAGTCCAGGTCAGCGCGGCTGCTGCGGCTCGGGCAGAAGGTCGAACCCATGCGGCGGACTTCCTCTCGTACGAACGGTGCAGCACGCTGTGTGCTGTCTGATCCGCACAACAGAAGTCCGTCACTCTGCATTCCCGGCCGTCACCCGAGTGACGCGGCCCACCCGACGACACCGTCCGTGATGATCTTCAGCACCTCATCCTGGGCGAGCGGGGCCCGCTTCGGGACCGCGAAGCCGTGATCGCCGTAAGGCACTTCGATCAGCTCGTACGAGCCCGGCGGGAACTCCTCCGGCCTGCCGAACGGATCGTTGCCGCCCTGTACGACGAGTGCGGGCACCCCGGCGCCGAGCAGCTCGGCGGCGCGGGACTTCTCCGGCTTGCCCGGCGGGTGCAGGGGAAAGCTCAGGGCCAGCACTCCCGCTGCGCCCAGCTCCACCGCGGTCCTGCACGCGACGCGGGCGCCCGCGCTGCGGCCTCCGGAGACCACGGGCAACCCCTGCCCGGACAGCGCGGGCCACACGCCCCGCCATCCCACGTCCAGCGTCCTCGGCGCGGGGGCCACCTTCTTCCCGGCCACCCGCCAGGGCTGCTCGACGAGCGCGACGCTCACCCCGTGGGCGGGCAGCACCTCGGCGAGCGCCCGCAGGTCCCGGGCCTCGATGCCGCCGCCCGCGCCGTGGCTCGCGGCGAGGACGAGCCGCGCCCCGGCCGCCCGGTGCCAGGTGACCCGGGCCGTGCCGGCGTCCGTCTCGACGGTCTCGCTCACGTCGCTGATCCTCGTCACGTCAGAAGAGTGTGCCCTCCTCGGGCCCTTCCAGCTCCGTCAGCAGCTCCGCCCCGTTGTTGCGGACATTGCTGACCGCGGTGGAGACGGGGTACGCGCGCATCAGCCCGGTGGGCGGCGGCGCGAGCAGGTCACGCAGTTCGTCCGGGTCCGTGCGGGACGGGTCGAGCCAGCTGTCCCAGCGGTCGGGGGTGAGCATCAGGGGCATCCGCGGGTGGATGTCGGCCAGCGTCCGCGGGCCCTCGGCGGGGGCCACCGCGAGCGGTGCCGTCTCCGCCTCGGTCGTGATGACCGAGCAGGTCGTCCACCAGGCCAGCGGATGCTCGTCCGGCAGCGTCCGGTCGCGCCAGAACTCGTACAGTCCCGCCATCGCGAAGACCGAGCCGTCCGCGGGCGTCACGAAGTACGGCTGCTTGCGCGGCCGCTTCTTCCTGCCCTCGACCTCCAGCTCGCGCTCGGCGGTGCCGGTGACCCATTCGTAGTAGCCGTCGGCGGGGACGATGCAGCGCCGGGTGGCGAAGGCACGGCGGTACGAGGGCTTCTCGTGCACCGTCTCCGCGCGCGCGTTGATCATCCGGGCGGCGCCCTCGGGCGTCTTGGCCCAGGACGGGACGAGTCCCCACTTGAGTTTGCGCAGCTGGCGAACCGGGTCCGGGCTGTCCGCGTCCTTCACAGGGCGGTCGAGGACGACGTAGACCTCCTTCGTCGGAGCCACGTTGTAGTCGGGCGCCAGAGTCTCCTCCGCGTCCCATTTCTCGACCTCAAAGGTTGCTGCGAGATCCTCGGGTCCACGACTGGCTGCATACCGTCCGCACATACGTGCAACACTGCCAGATTCCGCGCCACGAAAGGGAGCCACCGCCGACAATGGACAGCACCGCATCCACCTCGCTGGCCTCGCTCAGCTCCCTGTGGGACGAGGTTTTCGGCACCCAGCCGGACCCCGACCTGTGGGTGGTGATCGCCACCATGGTCGCGGCCCTCGCGGCGATCGTCCCGCACGGCGTCTGGCGTGTCTCCCGCAACGCCATCACCATCGCGCACGAGGGCGGCCACGGTCTGGTCGCCCTGCTCACCGGGCGCAGCCTCAGCGGCATCCGGCTGCACTCCGACACCAGCGGCCTGACCGTCAGCCGCGGCAAGCCGACCGGTCTCGGCATGATCCTCACGGCGGCGGCCGGCTACACCGCTCCCCCGCTGCTCGGCCTCGGCGGCGCCGCGCTGCTCGGCGCGGGCCACATCACCCTGCTGCTGTGGGTGGCCACGGCCCTGCTCATAGCCATGCTGGTGATGATCCGCAACGCGTACGGCGCGCTCACCGTGATCCTCACCGGCGGCACCTTCCTGCTGGTGTCCTGGCTCGCCGGACCCCAGGTGCAGGCCGCGTTCGCGTACGCCGTGGTGTGGTTCCTGCTCCTCGGCGGCGTCCGCCCGGCCTTCGAACTCCAGGCGAAGCGGACCCGGGGCGGCGCGGGCGACTCCGACGCGGACCAGCTGTCACGGCTGACGCACGTACCGGCCGGGCTGTGGCTGTTCCTCTTCCACGCCGTGTCGCTGTGCTCGCTGATGGGCGGCGGGCGCTGGCTGCTGGGGCTGTGAGCAGCGGGCCGCCGCTCACAGGGCGCCGAGCCACGCCGCGGCCGTCCGCCACGCTCCCGGGACACCTCTGTCCGGCTCCCCCGGGCGGGCGTCACCGGCGGTGACGGACCGGCGGCTGCCCGGCGCCCTGCCACTAAAGTGGGGCGCATGACCGTGAACCCCGCCCACACCGCCCTCTGGCCAGCCCCGCACGCAAGCGGAGCCGTCGACGCGACGGTTCACGTGCCGGGGTCCAAGTCGGTCACCAACCGCGCTCTCGTCCTGGCCGCGCTGGCCTCCGAGCCGGGCTGGCTGCGCCGCCCGCTGCGTTCCCGCGACACCCTGCTGATGGCCGGCGCGCTGCGCGCGATGGGCGTGGGCATCGAGGAGACCGTCGCCTCCAGCTCGACGGTCGCGGCGGGCCCGGACTCCTCCGGCGAGGCCTGGCGGGTCATCCCCTCGGGCCTGCGCGGTCCGGCCACGGTCGACGTCGGCAACGCCGGCACCGTCATGCGCTTCCTTCCCCCCGTCGCCGCGCTCGCGGACGGCCCCATCCGCTTCGACGGCGACCCGAGGTCGTACGAGCGTCCGCTGCACGGCGTGATCGACGCGCTGCGCCTGCTCGGCGCCCGGATCGACGACGACAGCCGCGGCGCTCTTCCGCTGACGGTGCACGGCGGCGGCGCCCTGGACGGCGGCCCGGTGGAGATCGACGCGTCGTCGTCCTCCCAGTTCGTGTCCGCCCTGCTGCTCTCCGCCCCGCGCTTCAACCAGGGCGTCGAGGTCCGGCACACCGGCTCGACCCTCCCGTCCATGCCGCACATCCGGATGACCGTCGACATGCTGCGCGCGGTCGGCGCCCAGGTGGACACCCCGGAGTCGGGCGGCGAGCCGAACGTGTGGCGGGTGACGCCGGGCGCGCTGCTCGGCCGCGACCTGATCATCGAGCCGGACCTGTCGAACGCCCAGCCGTTCCTGGCGGCGGCGCTGGTGACCGGCGGCACGGTCGTCGTCCCCGACTGGCCGGCCCACACCACCCAGCCCGGTGACCGGCTGCGGGAGATCTTCACCGAGATGGGTGGTTCCTGCGAACTGACCGAGACGGGGCTCCGGTTCACCGGTTCGGGTGCCATCCACGGCATCGACGTGGACCTGGGCGAGGTCGGTGAGCTCACCCCGGGCATCGCCGCGGT
Organism: Streptomyces sp. NBC_00328; assembly: GCF_036139655.1. NCBI lineage: Bacteria > Bacillati > Actinomycetota > Actinomycetes > Kitasatosporales > Streptomycetaceae > Streptomyces > Streptomyces sp. NBC_00328. Next base: position 6,419,644 of record NZ_CP108013.1, on the reverse strand, counting down.
CGCGGCGCTCGCCGACTCCCCCTCCACGCTGCGGGGCGTGGCCCATCTGCGGCTGCACGAGACGGACCGGCTGGCCGCGCTCACCAAGGAGATCAACGAACTCGGCGGCGACGTCACCGAGACCGCGGACGGCCTGCACATCCGGCCGCGCCGGCTGCACGGCGGCATCTTCCACACGTACGACGACCACCGCATGGCGACGGCCGGCGCGATCATCGGGCTGGCGGTGAGGGGCGTCCAGATCGAGAACGTGGCGACGACGGCGAAGACCCTGCCCGACTTCCCCGACCTGTGGACCGGGATGCTCGGGAACTGACGGGCGGACCTGGATCATGCGCCGATACGGCAAGAACACCGACGAGGACGACATCCGCCAGCGCCCGAACCGCAAGGGCAACCGTCCGCGTACGAACATCCGCCCCAAACACGAGGAGGCCGTCGAGGGCATGGTCCTCACGGTCGACCGCGGCCGGCTGACCTGTCTGGTCGAGGGCCGCGCCGTGGTGGCCATGAAGGCACGCGAACTGGGCCGCAAGGCCGCCGTCGTCGGCGACCGGGTGGCCATCGTCGGCGACCTGTCCGGCGAGAAGGACACCCTCGCCCGCATCGTCCGCATCGCGCCGCGCGGCTCGGTGCTGCGCCGCACGGCCGACGACGACGATCCGTACGAGCGCGTGGTCGTCGCCAACGCCGACCAGCTCGCCATCGTCACCGCCCTCGCGGACCCCGAGCCGCGCCCCCGGCTGATCGACCGCTGTCTGGTGGCGGCCTTCGACGGCGGCCTGACCCCGCTCCTCGTGCTCACGAAGTCGGACCTGGCCCCGCCGGACAAGTTCCTGGAGCTGTACGGAGCGCTGGACATCCCGTACGTGGTGACCAGCCGCGAGGAACTGCGCAGCGAAGCCGCCGCCGACCGTGTGCGCGAACAGCTGAACGGCAAGATCACGGCGTTCGTCGGTCACTCGGGCGTCGGCAAGACGACCCTGGTGAACGCGCTGGTGCCGCCCGAGCAGCGCCGCACGACCGGTCACGTCAACGCGGTCACGGGCCGCGGCCGGCACACGACCACCTCGGCACTGGCCCTGCCGCTGGCGGGCAGCGCCGGAGGCTGGCTCGTCGACACCCCGGGTGTCCGTTCCTTCGGCCTGAACCACGTCGATCCGTCCCGGGTCATCAACGCCTTCCCCGATCTCGAACCGGGCACCGAGGGCTGCCCCCGGGCGTGCAGCCACGACGAACCGGACTGCGCGCTCGACCAGTGGGTGGCCGACGGCCACGCCGACCCGCAGCGGCTGTACTCGCTGCGCCGGCTGCTGTCCACACGCGAGCGCCGCGAGGGCGACTGACGTCCCCGTGTTTGCGCGTGCCCGTGGTCGGTAAGGGCTTCTCCGGGTCGGTGAATGCATAATCGCACCGACCCGGGCCGGGCCGGCAGTCGACGTGCGATGCGGGAGGACAAGACATGGCGTGGCTGCTGGTCGTTGTGGCGGGACTGCTCGAAACCGGCTTCGCCGTCTGTCTGAAGCTTTCCCACGGTTTCACCAGACTCTGGCCCACCGTGGCCTTCTGCGTCTTCGCCCTCGGCAGCTTCGGGCTGCTGACGCTTTCCCTGAAGAAGCTCGACGTCGGTCCGGCCTACGCGGTGTGGACCGGCATCGGCGCGGCGGGCACCGCCATCTACGGCATGATCTTCCTCGACGACCTGGTCTCGGTCCTCAAGATCGTCTCGATCAGCCTGGTCATCGCCGGTGTCATCGGGCTCCAGCTCTCGGGGTCGGCGCGCTGAGCACGCGTCCTTGAGTACGCGCACCTGGGCACGTACGCCTTGAGTGCGCGCCCCCTGAGTGCGCACCCCCTGGCGGCAGTTGGGCCCGAGGTCCCCGCCCTCAGACTCCGAGCCGGTGGGACGACGCCAGCGCGGTCCTGACCAGTTCCGCGGCACCGCCCCGGGCGGGCGGCGCGACGACGCACGACAGCGCGAGCCGGGTGACCAGTTCGCAGGTCCGGGTGACCTCGGGGATGTCCGCCCGGGACAGGGCGAGCGCGGCGACCACGCGGTCGCGGACCAGTACCACTAAGTCGGCGGGCGAGGGCAGCGGTCCGTCGGCCCGCCGCTGCGCGGGCACCGGGGACGACGAGGGCACGGCGGACAGCTCGGGCGAGGGCAGCCGCTCGCTCCAGCTTCCGGTCAGCATCGCCCGCACCAGCGCGTTGCTGCGGGCCGTCGAGGTGGTCCACTCGGCGGTCGCGGCCAGCCTGTCCCGCGCGTCCGTGTGAGCGGCCAGGGCCCGGTCGACACCCGCGAGATAGGCGTCGGCCTCCCGCCGTACGAGGGCGCGCGCCAGGCCTTCCTTGCTCCCGAACTCGTTGTACAGCGTCTGGCGTGACACTCCCGCCACCGCGGCCACATCGACCATCCGCACCGCGGACCACGGCCGGCGCGCGAGTGCCGTATAGGCGGCGTCCAAGAGCGATTCGCGCGCTGCGGGCATCATCGCCTCCTCGGGGCGAGCGGCTCTGGAGCCAGGTTTGACGCGTGCGGGAGCACTGTCAAGGGGTCGCGGCGGCCCCGTGGGGCGCGCACCCGAAGCCGTGCGCGCCCGGACCGGGCACGAGCCCCGGGGCCCGCTCTCCTGCCGGGGCGCCGCCGCGGCCGGGCCCGCGGATCACCTGCCGGTCCTGTGTAGCCCCGTCACGACGCGGGCAGATACGGTTCACCCATGCCCGACTACCGCGATGACCTGCGCCTCGCCCATGTCCTGGCGGACGCCGCCGACGCCGCGACGATGGACCGCTTCAAGGCGCTCGACCTGAAGGTCGAGACCAAGCCGGACATGACACCGGTGAGCGAGGCGGACAAGGCCGCCGAGGAACTCATCCGCGGCCATCTCCAGCGGGCCAGGCCGCGCGACGCGGTCCTCGGCGAGGAGTACGGCATCGAGGGCACGGGCCCCCGCCGCTGGGTCATCGACCCGATCGACGGCACCAAGAACTACGTCCGCGGTGTGCCCGTGTGGGCCACGCTGATCTCCCTGATGGAGGCGGGCGAGGGCGGCTACCAGCCGGTCGTCGGCGTCGTCTCCGCCCCCGCGCTCGGCCGTCGCTGGTGGGCGGCGAAGGGGCACGGCGCGTTCACCGGCCGCAGCCTGTCCTCCGCGTCCCGTCTGCGGGTGTCCGAGGTCTCGCGGATGGCCGACGCGTCCTTCGCGTACTCCTCGCTGTCCGGCTGGGAGGACCAGGGCCGTCTGGACGGTTTCCTCGATCTCACGAAGGCGGTCTGGCGCACCCGCGGTTACGGCGACTTCTGGCCGTACATGATGGTCGCCGAGGGCTCGGTCGACATCTGCGCCGAACCCGAGCTGTCGCTCTGGGACATGGCGGCGAACGCGATCATCGTGACCGAGGCCGGCGGCGCGTTCACCGGCCTCGACGGACGCCCCGGCCCGCACAGCGGCAACGCGTCCGCGTCGAACGGCCTCCTCCACGACGAGATGCTCGGATATCTGAACCAGCGCTACTGAGTGGCGGGCGGCGGCCGTGCCGTGACTGTGACTCACACGGTTCGTCGGTCGGTGTCGTGCTGCGGACAGGCCTGAGGAAGCACTCGCCGAACGGCCCGCTCCGCCGCCCACCGTGTCGCCGGCACCCGACGGTCCCGTGCGAGGGTTCCGGCCACGCGGCGCCCGGACTCTCTGGCTGACCGCCGGGATCGTGATCGGCGCCGATGCCGTCGGGCCGGCGTGGAATCTGTCCGGACCCGCGGACGACCAAGCGTTCACGCTGGTGGGGCAGGTCCAGGTCGCGGGCGCTCCCGGAGCCTCGGGGTCGTGCGCCGGAACTCACGAGTACGGCGACCTCGACAAGGGGGCGCCGGTGACCGTCTTCGACGCGGCGGGCAGGGTCGTCGCGACCGGGTCGCTCGGAAGCGGCGCCTGCGACACCTCCGCGAGGTGCGTGTTCCCGCTGCCCGTACGGGGAGTACCGGGCGGCTCGGCGTCGTACTCGGTGCAGATCAGCCTGCACGGGAGACGGAGATCACGAACAAGACGGCGCGGACGGGGTGGCTGGTCGTGAAGCTCCCGCTCAAGTGAGCCGGCCCCGGGCGTACGGGCCGCGCCCGAGACGAGCCGCCTCGGGGCACCGCACGCTGTCGCGTTCCGCCGGAGGTGTCTCGAACCGGCGGTACCCCCGGGGCGCCCGAGCAGCCCTGCCGGACCCCGGGACTGCTGAGCAACCCCGGGCGCCCCCGAACTCGCGGCACGCGCCCCCTTGTTGACCCTCTCTTTAACTGCGACCCTGAGAGCTCCCCCACTTGTGAACTTGTGAACCGCTTCTCTTTGCGCTCCGTAGAGGAGCCGGGGAGCCTGCGGCTCACCGAGGAGGTGGCTCCAGCCCATGCTCGTCCGCGACGCCATGAGCACGGTGGTCCTCACCATCGGCCCGGCACACACCCTCCGCCAGTCGGCCCGTCTGATGTCCGCGCGCCGCGTCGGCGCGGCCGTGGTCCTCGACGAGGACTCGTCCGGCCTCGGCATCCTCACCGAGCGCGACATCCTCAACTCCCTCGCCCACGGCCAGAACCCGGACTCGGAGACAGCCGGCAGCCACACCACCACCGACGTCGTCTTCGCCGCGCCCACCTGGACCCTGGAGGAGGCCGCGGCCGCGATGTCGCACGGCGGCTTCCGGCACCTGATCGTGCTCGACGGCAGCGGCCCGGTGGGCATCGTCTCGGTCCGCGACATCATCCGCTGCTGGGCGCCCGCCCGGCAGCAGGTACCGGCCTGAGCGGACCGCCAGGTCCGGCGCGAGCACGTCGGCGGACCTGAACGGACCGGCGGATCCCGTCCTGGCACCCAGGCGGGCCTGAACTCCCGGGCGGATCCCGGAGGTTCAGGCCCGCCGTCCACACCCGGCACACCGGACTCACCCCGGAGATGGATGCTGTCCAAGTCAGGTCGAGATCTAAAATCACACTCATTCGGGATCTGGTTAACCTGCTGTTAGGCTGACCGGTATGAGTGACCTGTTGGAACGCCTGCGCGGACGTGGATGGCGTATGACCGCGCAGCGACGTGTCGTGGCCGAGGTCCTCGACGGCGACCACGTCCACCTGACGGCCGACGAGGTGCACGCCCGCGCCGTGGCCAAGCTGCCCGAGATCTCCCGGGCGACCGTCTACAACACGCTGGGCGAGCTGGTCTCGCTCGGCGAGGTGCTGGAAGTCGCCACGGACAAGCGCGCCAAGCGCTACGACCCGAACGCGCACCGTCCGCACCACCACCTGGTGTGCGCCCGGTGCGGGGCGATCCGCGACGTCCATCCGATCGGCAACCCGCTCGGCGATCTCCCCGACTCGGAGCGCTTCGGCTTCACCGTCTCGAACGTCGAGGTGACCTACCGCGGCGTCTGCCCCGACTGCGCGGCCATGGCGGCGTAGAGGCACGCGAACGCCCACACACGCATACGAGCCCCGGCACGCCACGCGCGCCGGGGCTTTTCGTTCCCTGTCCCGCGCTGTCGGCTGTTTCCTGTTCGCTGTTCGCTGTCGCGTTTCCGCGCAGGGACCGCAAACGCACCGAGGGCCGGAACCCTTTCGGATTCCGGCCCTCGGCCTTCAGTAGCGGGGACAGGATTTGAACCTGCGACCTCTGGGTTATGAGCCCAGCGAGCTACCGAGCTGCTCCACCCCGCGTCGATGAACTGAACAGTACGTCAAGAGCGTGGCCCGCGCAAATCCGTTGAACAGGGGGTCCGACGGTCGTCCCCCGGCCCCCGGCGCCCCGCTCCCCGACACCCCGGCAGCCCCGCGCCCGGATCGGCTCCCCAGGCGACGGGGCCCGGCAGGGTGCCCGGTCGGTCCGGACACCCTGCCGCCCCTCACGCGGACAGTTCCTCCCGCAAGGCGTCCCGCAGCCGCGCCGCCCGCTCGGACACCTCCGCCGGCCCCAGCGACACGGCCCGGTCGGCCCAGCGCTGCCCCTCGGCGAGCTCCCCGCGCCGCGCGTACACGAGCGCCAGCCGGAGCGCCGCCCGCCCGTGGCCCGCGTCGGCCGCGCGAGTCCACCACAGCGCCGCTTCCGGCTCGCTCCCCTCGCGGGCGAGCAGCAGCCCGAGGTTGAAGGCGCCGTTGCGCGACCCGGCCTCGGCGGCCTCGCGGTACCAGCGCGCCGCCTCCACCACATCGCCCCGCGCGGCGGCCAGCATCCCGACCCGCACCTGCGCGCGCCGGTGCCCCTGGGACGCCGCCCGCTCGTACCACTCCTCGCATTCGCTCTTCTCCTGCGCGGGCTCCCCGAGTTCGTGCGCGGGCGCCGGGGGCCGCCGGGCGTCGAGCACGGCGGCGAGCCGGTAGGCGGCCTCCGCGCTGCCCCCTCCCGCGGCGCACCGCAGATGCCGCTCGGCAGCCGGCTCGTCGCCCTCCCTCAGCCGCGCGATGCCCACCTGGAGCGCCGCCTCCGTGTGTCCGGCGGCGGCGGCACGCTCGTACCACCGCAGCGCCGCGGCGTCGTCGCCCTCCGTGGCGCGTCCCGCGTGCAGGATGCCGAGGTTGAACGCGGCGTCCACGCTCCCGGCCTCCGCGGCCTTGGAGAACCACGGCTCGGCCCCGGCCGCGTCGCCGCCCTGGAGCAGCAGGATCGCCAGGGCGTTGGCGGCCTCGCGGTGACCGGCGTACGCGGCCCTGCGGTACCACTGCTCGGCCTGCGCGGTCCGCCCCTGCTCGGCGCAGAGCAGCCCGAGGTTGTACGCGCCGTTCACGTCGCCCGCGTCCATCGCAGCCCGGTACCACCGCTCGGCGGTCTGGGTCTCACCCCGCTCGGCGTGCAGCGCGCCCAGCGCGTTGGCGGCGTTCCCGTCCCCGTCCTGCGCGGCCCGCAGCCACCAGACGGCGGCGCTGTCGGGGTCCCCGGCGTCGCGCAGCAGGAATCCGAGGGCGCACGCGGCGCGCGCCTCCCCGTCCTTGGCGGACGTCAGATACCAGCGCCCGGCCTCCTTCAGGTCGCCGCGCTTCTCCAGGATCGCCCCGAGATGCAGTGCGGCCCTGCGGTGTCCGCGCGCGGCGGCCTGCCGGTACCACTGCTCGGCGGCCTGTCCCGCGGCTCCGATGACACCGTTGTCGCCCACGGCCTCGCCCGAGTCCAGGGCCTTGCGGTCGAGTGCGCGCGCCAGCCGGTACGCGGCCTCGCGGTGCCCGCGCTCCGCGGCGGCCCGCATCCACTGCTCGGCACCCACGTCGCTACGATGCTCCAGCAGATCGGCGAGGGCGTACGCGCCCAGGGCGTGCCCCTGTTCGGCGGACTGGCGCAGCCAGTACTCGGCGGCGGGCTCGTCACCGCGCTCGCGGTGGTGCCGGCCGAGCGCGTGCGCGGCGGCGGCACTGCCGGCCACGGCGGCGATCCGCCACCATCCGGCGGCCTCGTCGGCATATCCACGCTGATAGAGGAGGACACCCAGGTTGTTGGCGGCGGCACGGTCGCCCGCGGCGGTGGCCGCGCGCAACTGCGGTTCGGCCGCGTCGAGATCGCCGCGGCGCAGCAGCATGGCCCCGAGGACGCTCATCGCCTCGACGTCGCCGGCTTCCGCGGCCGACCAGCGGCGCGCTTCCTCGGCAGCCTCGCCGGTCTCGTCCCGGTCGGAAGGCTGCGTGAGATCCACAGGCCGCTCAAAGTCGGCAGACTGCGCAAACCGCCCTGTATCCAACAGAGTTGCCTTGTCCCCCATAACGTCCATCGTCGCACCACCTGCAAACTGGGTACACCTGGTATACCGCAGCCAGTTAGGTCACTTCAGCGTTTTGTCGACATGCCCACAGAGAGACAAGTCAAACACAGATCGCCCAACTGCCCTCGCATGTCGCGGCACTTCACACGAGTCGCCAGGTCACCGGGTACGCCCCGGCGTGGCGTCACACACGTCGAAGGCCCGGATCCATGAACTGGATCCGGGCCTTCGACTTCAGTAGCGGGGACAGGATTTGAACCTGCGACCTCTGGGTTATGAGCCCAGCGAGCTACCGAGCTGCTCCACCCCGCGCTGTTGTTCCTCAACCGTACCACGGCGCGGGGTGGGTCCTGATCAGCTGCTTCCGGAGCTCTTTTCGCTGCTCGGGCTGCTGCTGGGGCTGCTGCTCGGACTGGGGCCGCCGCCGGTACCGCCGCTCTTGTCGGTGCCCTTGCCGTCCGTCTTGTCCGCGCCTGAACCGCCGGCTGCCTTGTCCGCCTTGGCCTGCGCGTCCTCGGCCCGCTTCAGTGCGTCCTCAAGGTCCTTCTGGGCCTCGCCGTACGCCTTCCAGTCACCCTTCTTGAGGGCTTCCTGCCCCTGGTCGAAGGCCTTCTGCGCGTCGGCGAGCGCGGCCTGGACCGTCGGGTTGCTCGACGTGGGCGGTTTCGTGGTGCCCTCGTCCGGCGGCTCGGTCGAACTCTCCGCTCCGAAGACCTTGTTGAGCGCCTGACCCAGCGTGTCCTCGAAGGCGGTGTTGCCTCCGTAGGTCACCAACACCTTGCGCAGCAGCGGGTACTTGAGGTCGCCACCGCGGACGTAGACCGGTTCCACATAGAGCAGTCCGCCGTCCAGCGGAACGGTCAGCAGGTTGCCGTACTCGACCTCCGAGTCGCCGCCTCTGAGGAGCCTGATCGACTCGGCGATGGACGGCTCGGAGTTGAACTGGCTCTGCACCCGCTTGGGTCCGTCGACCGTTCTGCCGGTCGGCAGTTTCAGAATGCTGATCTTGCCGTAACCGGGCATCCCCGCCTCGGCGTTGACCGACACGAACGCGCTCAGGTTGTCCCGGCCGTTCGGTGTCATCGTCGTCGTCAGCGAGAACGCCTGCGACGACTTCCCCGGCAGCTTCATGCTCAGGTAGTACGGCGGCACCGCGCTGCCCGACTTGTTGGTCGGGTCGTCCGGGACCTGCCACACCTCACTGCCGCTCAGGAACGTCTGGGCGTCCTTCACGTGGTAGCGGGTGAGCAGTTCGCGCTGGACCTTGAACAGGTCCTGCGGATACCGCAGATGGGCCATCAGCGCCGGCGAGATCGACTTCTTCGACTCCACCGTGTTCGGGAACGCCTTCATCCAGGTCTTCAGGACCGGGTCCTTGGTGTCCCACTGGTAGAGCTTGACGTCGCCGGTGTACGCGTCGACGGTCGCCTTCACCGAGTTGCGGATGTAGTTGACCTGGTTCTGCTGGGCCACCACCGCGCGCTGGTTGTTGGCCGCCGTCAGCGAGTCCGCCGTGGTGTCACCGAGCGTGGTGCGCGAGGCGTACGGATAGCCGTTGGTGGTGGTGTACGCGTCGACGATCCACTGGATCTTCCCGTCGACGACCGCCGGGTAGGCGTCGCCGTCGATGGTCAGCCAGGGGGCCACCGCCTCGACCCGCTCCTTGGGCGTGCGGTTGTAGAGAATCCGCGAACCCTCGCCGATCGCGCCCGAGTACATGATCTGCGGCTCGCCGAACGCCACCGCGTACGCTGCACGGTTGACCGGGCTGGAGAGGCTGATGCCGCTCTTGCCCTTGTAGCTGGTGGTCTTCTCACCGTTGTCGTCGGAGTAGTCGATCTCCTTCTGGGGACCGCCGACGATCGAGTACTGGGTGGTCTTCTCCCCGTAGTAGATCTGCTGCTGGTACGCGCCCAGGTCGCCCTTGGACGGCAGGTCGTACTCGGTGAAGACCGGGCGGCCCTCGCTGTCGGCCGTGGTGCCCTTGGACGCGACGACGCCGTATCCGTGCGTGTACCGGAAGTGGTCGTTGATCCAGTTGCTCTTCGGGATGCCCGCGAGGTTCAGCTCGCGCAGACCGATGACCGTGTCCTGGTCCTTGCCGTCCTTGGTGTACCGGTCGACGTCCAGGTTCGACGGGAAGCCGTAGTAGTTCCGCACCTGCTGGAGCTGCTGGAAGGTCGGCGACACGATGTTCGGGTCCATCAGCCGGATGCTGGCGACGGTGTCGGCGTCGTCACGGAGCTCGGCCTTGTCCTCGGTGTCGCTCGCCCCGGCGTAGTCCTGCACGTCGGTGCCGGCGATCCCGTACGCGTCGCGGGTCGCCTTGAGGTTCTTCTCGACGTACGGCGCTTCCTTGGCCTGCTCGTTCGGCTCGACCTGGAACTTCTGGACTATCGCGGGGTACAGGCCGCCGATGAGGACGGCCGAGAGCACCATGAGGCCGAAGCCGATCACCGGCAGCTGCCAGGTGCGCCGCCACAGCGTCGCGAAGAAGAGCAGCGCGCAGATGACGGCGATGCAGAACAGGATCGTCTTGGCCGGCAGGTACGCGTTCGCGTCGACGTACCGCAGACCCGTCCAGTTGCCGGTCGCCTTGAAGTCACTGGACTTCACCGCGAGCCCGTACCGGTCGAGCCAGTAGGCGACCGCCTTCAGGGCGACGAAGACGCCGAGGAGCACCGAGAGGTGTCCGGTGGCCGCGGCCGTGGCACGCGCTCCGGGGCTCGTGATCCGCAGACCGCCGTACAGGTAGTGCGTGAGCGCGGCGGCGATCAGGGAGAGCACGGCGGCGGCGAAGCCGAAGCCGAGCAGGAAGCGGTACCAGGGCAGGTCGAAGGCGTAGAACGAGACGTCGAGGTGGAACTGGGGGTCCTTCTGGTGGAAGGGAACCCCGTTCACCCACATCAGCCACGTGCGCCACTGGCCCGAGGCGGACGCGCCGGCGATCAGCCCCACCAGGGAGGTGATCGCGAGCAGCAGCCAGCGCTTGTAGGGCGCGATGCCCATGCGGTACCGGTCGAGGCTCTGCTGCTCCATCGACATGGCGCTCAGCGGCGGGCGCAGCCGGTGCGCCAGCCAGATGTTGAAGCCCACCGCGGCCGCCATCAGCAGACCGAAGACGAAGAAGAGCCCGATCTTGGTCCACAGTGTGGTGGTGAAGACCGACGAGTAATGAACCGAGCGGTACCAGAGCCAGTCCGTCCAGAACCCCGCGAACATGACGAAGGCCATGGCCAGTACGGCCAGCACGCCCAGTGTCATGAGCAGGGTCCGGACACGCCGGGACGGCCGGCCCACTCTGATCCGCGGCCCCGTCGGGCCTCCGCCGCGGTCCGGCATCTGGAAAGCCAAGGTGCGCACCTCGAAGTCGCTGTCGAATCCTTCAGGCCTCCATGTCGGAGGACCGTCAGCAAGGCTCCGTGATCGAGGAGCCTCATCTATGCAACTTACTCACGCTTTACTCGGTTCCCGATTCAGGTTACGAACGAGGCAGGATTGTGACCATGTCCAACACTCCCATGGCAGCGAGCCCCCTGACCCGGGCCGTACTCGAGATCGACGAGTACGCATCCGGCCTCGGCTGGGACCAGCCCGCCCGCCTCTTCGCCCTCGTAGACACCGCCCGGCTGCGGGCCCAGGAACCCGGCCTCGCCGCTCAGCTCGGCCTGGAGCACGAGCAGGAGACCACCGGTCTCACCCCCGTCGAGCAGGAGGAGATCCCTGCCGGCAAGCCGCTGGACGAGTTCCTCGGCACCATCGCCTGGCCCGACGCCGTCGTCGGCTGCGCGCTCACCGTGGAGCGGCTGATGCTGCCGCCGTCCGCGGAGAACTCGGTCCCGGAGGGGCTGAGCGGCAAGAAGCTCACCCAGTGGGTCGCGGCACACCCGGACCGCCAGGAGGTGCGCATGACGGTCGGTGTCCTGCGCGACGGCACCCGTGACTCGGCGCTGCGGCTGCGCGAGAAGGACGCGGCGACGGAGGTGCTCACCGGCTCGGGCCTCGTGCCGGGCCTGGCGGAGGCGCTGTCGGCGACGTTCGCGGACTGATCCGCGCACGGACGCGGCAGGGGGCGCCCCGCGACTCGCGAGGCGCCCCCTGCCGCGGGCGGGCGGTGTCCGTCAGCCCTTGGTGCCGCACTTGGGCAGGTCGGCCGTCCGGCCCGCGTCGATGTCCTTGAGGGCCTTCATCGCGTCGTCGAGGGTGTCGACCTTGACGAGCCTGAGCCCGTCGGGGGTGTCCTTGGCGGCCTCGGCGCAGTTGTCCTTGGGCGTCAGGAAGTACTGGGCGCCCTTGTTGCGCGCGCCGACCGTCTTCATGTCGATGCCGCCGATCGGGCCGACCTTGCCGTCGTCGTCGATGGTGCCGGTGCCGGCCACGAACTTGCCTCCGGTGAGGTTCCCCGGAGTGAGCTTGTCCACGATGCCGAGCGAGAACATCAGACCCGCGCTCGGGCCGCCGACGTCGGCGAGCTTGATGTCGATGGTGAACGGGAACGTGTGGTCGATCCCGGCCGAGATCCCGACGACCGCGCGGTCGGCGCTGTCGTCGTCGGACTTGACCGTGGTGATCGTCACATCCTTGGTCGCGGTCGCCGTCGTGTGTTCCTTCGTGGCGGCGGCCTGCTCCTTGGCGGGCACGATCCTGAACACGACCTTGTCACCGGGCTTGTGCTTGGTGACGAGTTTCCCGACGTCCTCGGGCTCCTTCACGGCCGTACCGTCGACGGCCTTGATCACGTCACCCGCGTGCAGCCGTCCCTCGGCCGGAGAGTCCTTGACGACGGTGGAGACGATCACCCAGGACTTCACGGGGATGCCCAGTTCATTCAGGGCGGACACCTTGGCGCTCTCCTGCGACTGGCTGAACTCCTCGGCGTTCTCCTGCGTCGACTGCTGCTCGGTCTTGCCGTTCGGGTAGAGCGTGTCGTGCGGCACGATCTTGCTGTCGTGCGCCAGCCAGCCGTACACGGCCTCGACGAGGTTCATGTTGTAGTCGGCGCTCGTGACCCGGACCGTGGTCATGTTCAGGTGTCCGGTCGTCGGATACGTCTTGCGGCCCGAGATCTGCAGCACCGGCTCACCGTCGTGGTCACCCAGCGTGTTCACCGTGGGACCCGGTGACATCTCCGAGTACGGCACTTTGATGAACACTCCCGCGCACAGGAGCGCGATCAGGATCAGAGTGGAGGCGAGCATCGTCGCGGTGCGGCGTGGCATGGAACGACAGTACGGGACGGTGGTGTAAGCGCACCGTCGGGGCCGTCCGTACGTGGTGGGTCCAGAACGCGCCCGAAAGGCACGAAAATACGTGTTCCGGGCGGCACCCCGAGGTGCTCCGTGAGGTCCGGGCCGCCCAGGGCCTCTCAAGCCGGCCCGGGACCTTTCCTGGCGTGCTCGGGATGGATCGGAACCGCCCGGGACAGCGGACACGGCCCCTCGAACACACGGACGCGTCGCGCGAGCCCGGGGGACCGAACGGTGGACCTCAGAGCGCGTCGGAGTGTGACTTCTCCCGGGCGTCGGTCCGCTCCATGGCCTCACGGAAGCGCGTGTATCCGGCGAGCTCGACACCGTCTCCCGCGGCCTTGCGATTCCGACCGGCCCAACTGCCCCACAAACCGGCACCGATCGCGGCCATCAGCGGAATCAGCAACCAGGCAAGCGCCGCCATGTCGACCTCCCAACCCCAAGAGCGACCGCTACTGACTGATCAGCAGATTAACCATCCGCAGTGTCAACGCTCGCGGCAGGGCCCCGGTTACGCAACCGGACGGCGGTTATCAGTCGATCGGACCAGGGTGGGTGCCGGTCGCCGGGGGATCCGGCCGCTCTCAGCAGGCGCCCACCCATTCCTGCGAGCCGTCGGAGAACCTCTGGTGCTTCCAGATCGGCACCTCGTGCTTGAGGTCGTCGATGAGCTTGCGGCAGGCCTCGAAGGCCTCGCCACGGTGCGGGCAGGACACGGCGACGATGACTGCCAGGTCCCCGACCCGCAGGTCGCCCACCCGGTGAACGGCTGCCAGCGCCCGCACCGGATAGGCGGCCGCCACCTTCTCCGCGACGCGACGCATCTCCGCCTCGGCGGTGGGGTGGGACGAGTACCCGAGCTCGTCGACGTCGGCGCCGCCGTCGTGATTCCGCACGGTCCCCACGAACAACGCGGTCCCCCCGGCGGCGTCGTCCCCCACCGCCTTGAAGACCTCGTCCAGGGAGAGCGGTTCGTCGCGGATCGCGAGCAGCCTGATCGGGTCCTGCGCGGCCCGCTCACCGGGGTGGTCGTAGGTAGATGCCATGCCCCCATCGTGCCGCACCCCGCCGACCCGGTGGAATACGGCTTTCACCTGGCACGCACGCGTGCCGCTTGGATGCTCCTCCAGACAGCCCGGCACGACACAGCTCAGCTCAGCCCGGCGCGGTGCGGCGGGGTCGGTGCCGGGGCCGACGCGCCCAGCCCAGCACGGTCGGGCACGGGCTCAGCGCGGCACAGCTCAGCCCGGCACGGCGCTGGCTCAGCCCTGCACTGCCCGGCTCAGCGCGGCATGGCACGGCACGGTTCAGCACTGCACCGCCCGGGCCGGCGTCGGCCCACGGCCCGGCGCGACGCGGCCCGTCGGGGACCGGCGCCGCCCGTCGAGAATCGGCGTGGCTTGTCGGCGGTCACCCCGGTGGCGTAGCGGCGCGGACCCGTTTGTCAGAACCTGCGCCGGGCCTTCCGGGCCCGGCGGACCACCGCCGCCGCGCCCAGCAGGGCCACCGTCGCGCCCGCAGCGCCCGCCGCGGTCGCGTCCTTGCGGCCCAGCCGCCGGCCGGCCACCGTGTGGCGCCCCGCGACCTCCTCCAGCAGCTCCGCCAGGACCTCCTCGTTGGTCCAGCGCGGCCGCCACCCGGCATCGTGCAGGCGGCTCCCGCTCACCACCCAGGGGTACATCGTGTAGGCGAGGTCCCCGGCGGGCGAGGGAGTGAGCCCGATCCGGTGAAGCCGGGCGGCGGCGCCCAGCGCGACCGCGGAGGGAAGCTCCATCCGCCGGATCCCGCTCAGCTCCTCCACCTCCTCCTGCTCCAGCCAGCCGTCGCACCCGACGGCCAGCTCGCCCTCGACCTTCTCGACGACCGCGTACTCCAGCGCGGCGCACAGGTCCTCGACGTGACAGAACTGCCACGCGGGCCTCGACCCCGTCACGACCAGCAGCCGAGGAGACTCGAAATACCTGGTCAGCGCGGTGTCCGTACCGCCGCCGACGAGTACCGCGGGCCGTACGACGGTCACGTTCAGCCCGGGGTGCGCACGCGGCGCGCGGCGCGCGAGCCGCTCGATCTCCAGCAGGTCGCCGACGCCCGTCGCCTCCGCCGTCGCCCGCAGTTCGGCGTCCTCGGACAGGGGCAGTTCGTTGTCGGGCAGCGCTCCGTAGACCATCGCCGACGTGCACAGCACGACCCGGTGGACCCCGGCCGCCGCGGCGGCGGTGAGCACGGTCTGCGTCCCCCGGACGTTGTAGGCGGTCCGGGCCGCCGCGTCCGTCTCCAGATCGAGGTCGAGCGCCAGATGGACCACGACGTCCGCCCCGCGCAGTTTCTCGGCGATCGCCGGGTCCCGGACGTCCAGGATGTGCCACTCGGCGTCGGCGCACTCGCCGCGCCGCTCGTCGATGGCGACGACCCGCTTGATCTCCTCGCTGGCGGCCAGCCGCTCGGTGAGCAGCGCGCCCACACCGGCCGCCGCGCCGGTGACCGCGACGACGGGGCCGCGCGAGGCTGGGCTGGTTGAGTGGTTTCGCGCTGCGCGAACCTGCGGATCTGGGGAACTCACCGGGCGTCTCCAGCGGTTGTCTTCAGTAATGGACGCGTCTGACGCGTCCCTACCAGTTGGCATCCATCCTGCCGCAGGCGACGAGTCGGCGAAGCACCGAGGCCCGATCGGGTTCAGGTGTCTACGCTGGGTGGTGTTGTGGGCAGCCGCCGTCGGAACGAACCGGCGGCCTTACCAGCCGAGGAATCCCGTGAGTGACACCCCATTCGGATTCGGCCTTCCGCCGGAGGAGCCGGACAACGGCGACGAGGGCAAGAAGAAGGACCAGCAGAGCGGTGGTGGTCAGGGACCGTTCGGTTTCGGGCTGCCCGGAGCCGGAGGCCCAGGAGCCGACAATCCGCTCGCAGCCATGTTCGGTTCGATGAACCCGAACGACCTGGGCGCCGCGTTCCAGCAACTGGGACAGATGCTCTCGTACGAGGGCGGCCCGGTGAACTGGGACATGGCCAAGCAGATCGCCCGGCAGACGGTCGCCCAGGGCACCTCCGACGGCACCAAGGACGCGAGCGTCGGACAAGCCGAGCGGCTCGCCGTGGAGGAAGCCGTCCGTCTGGCCGATCACTGGCTGGACGACGCGACGTCCCTGCCGTCCGGTGCCGCCTCCGCGCTCGCGTGGAGCCGCGCGGAGTGGGTCGAGGCGACCCTGCCGGTGTGGAAGGAGCTCGTCGACCCGGTCGCCGAGCGGGTCGGCGCGGCCATGGGCGATGTGCTGCCCGAGGAGATGCAGGCCATGGCGGGCCCGCTGATCGGCATGATGCGTTCCATGGGCGGCGCCATGTTCGGTACGCAGATCGGCCAGGCTGTCGGCGTGCTCGCCGGAGAGGTCGTCGGCTCGACCGACATCGGTCTGCCGCTCGGCCCGGTCGGCAAGGCCGCGCTGCTGCCGCTGAACATCGAGTCGTTCGGCAAGGACCTGAGCGTCCCCCAGGAAGAGGTACGGCTCTACCTCGCCCTGCGCGAGGCCGCTCACCAGCGCCTCTTCGCTCACGTGCCGTGGCTGCGCTCGCACCTGTTCGGCGCTGTCGAGGGATACGCGCGCGGGATCAAGGTCGACACCGCGAAGCTGGAGGACGTGGTC
Source organism: Streptomyces sp. NBC_00328 (assembly GCF_036139655.1). Taxonomy (NCBI): domain Bacteria; kingdom Bacillati; phylum Actinomycetota; class Actinomycetes; order Kitasatosporales; family Streptomycetaceae; genus Streptomyces; species Streptomyces sp. NBC_00328. Next base: position 6,403,035 of record NZ_CP108013.1, on the reverse strand, counting down.
GGCCAGTTCGACCCGCAGAACCCCGAGGAGCTCCAGCAGGCACTCCAGCAGGGCATGTTCCAGCCCGAGGACACGCCGGAGCAGAAGGCGGCGCTGGCCCGCCTGGAGACGGCGCTCGCTCTCGTCGAGGGCTGGGTCGACGCGGTCGTCCACTCGGCGGCCAAGCCCCGGCTCTCGTCGGCCGACGCGCTGCGCGAGACGCTGCGCCGCCGCCGCGCCACGGGCGGTCCCGCCGAGCAGACGTTCGCCACGCTGATCGGTCTGGAGCTGCGCCCGCGCCGGCTCCGCGACGCCTCCCGTCTGTGGGCCTCGCTCACGGACGCGCGCGGTGTCGACGGCCGGGACGGCCTGTGGGCCCACCCGGACATGCTGCCGACGGCGTCCGACCTGGACGACCCGGACGGCTTCGTGCACCGCGAGCACATGGACTTCTCGGAGCTCGACAAGATGCTCGGCGAGGCCGCGAGCGGCACCGCCGAGAAGCCGGACCTGAAGAAGCACGACGACGCGGAGGACTCCGGCGAGGGCGAAGGCGCCGAGTGAGCCTGCACGACGACGCGGCCCTCGTGCTGAAGAGCCACGAGGGCCAGGAAGAGCTGCGCCAGGTCTATCTGGACCACCTGTCCGCGCACCCGGACGGGATGTGGAAGTCCTGCCAGGCCGGACATCTCACGGCGAGCGCCCTGGTGATGGACCCGTCACGCGGCCGCGTCCTGCTGACGCTGCACCGCAAGCTCCGGATGTGGCTGCAGATGGGCGGACACTGCGAGCCGGGCGACTCGACCCTGGCCGACGCCGCCCTGCGCGAGGCGACCGAGGAATCCGGCATCGAGGGTCTGACCCTCCTGCCGGGCGGTCCCGTGACACTGGACCGGCACGCCATCCCGGCGCCGTGCCACTGGCATCTGGACGTCCAGTACGCCGCCCTCGCCCCGGCCGACGCCGTCGAGGCCATCAGCGACGAGTCCCTCGACCTGCGCTGGTTCGCCTACGACGAGGTCGCCGAGGCGGCGGACGATTCTGTCGTACGACTCCTGGAGGCGGCCCGCGCCCGGCTGTGACCGGCATGCGGTCGGGCAGGGGTAAGGGGCGACCGCCCTTGCGATCGCCCCTTACCCCTGCCCGACCTCCGCTCGCCCGGCCCGTCGCTTCCGGGCCGGGCGGACGTCAGCTCCAGGCGTTGCCCTGGTTCTGCGCCTGCACGCCCTGCTGCCCCATGCCGTACTGGGCACGAAGCCCCTGGCCGATCACCGCGTTCTGCGGCGGCAGCAGTTCACTGGGCTGAATGAGCGCGTAACCGCTGCCCATGAAGCTGAGCTCCCAGCCCTCACCGGTGTTGCCCCGGCGCCGCCACACTCCGGAGGAATGGGTCTGGGCCTGCATCTGCACGCGCAGACCGGTGGACCACGCGACGATCGCGTCGGCGTCGCAGTTGACGTACTTGTCCGGGGTGACCTGCATCATCAGCGGCATCCCGGAGGTCATCAGCGCGACCTTGCCGCGTCCCGTGATGTTGAGCTGGTACTTGCCGGAGCCGGAGATGCCGTACTGGCTGTCCACGGCGATGACCTCGTGGTGCAGACCGGAGTCCATCGCCAGCACGTAACTGCTGTCGACGGTGAGGCCGTCCTGGTCCACGTCGACCACGTGCACGTGCTGGCCGAGGTTGGCGAGGTAGACCGTGCCCTGCCCGTGGCAGCGCATCAGGTCGAGGCCTTCGCCGGTGTACGCACGCGAGCGGCGCTGGCCGTTGTTCTGGTACTCGGCGTCGAACTCGACGAGACCCTGGTACGCGACCATGGTGCCCTTGCGGGCGAGGATGTCGTCGTGACCCTCCAGGACGACGCGCAGCATCTGCGAGTTCTGCAGGCTGTAGCGGTCCTGGGTCTGCTGCTCGTTGTAGCCGAAAAGCGGGCTCTGCATGATGTCCTGCTCCCCCTCAGCCCCGGACTCGGAGGCGGTCTGTGCTGTCCTCGCTGGGCTGGACGACGACGATGCCCTGCCCGGAGAACGCCATCTGGTACGCCTCGCCGCTGCCGCGTCCGATCAGCGACTGCGCCTTGAAGCTGCGCTTGCCCTTCACCTTGAGGTTCGGGGACCAGGCGACGAGCGCGTCCGGGTCGACGTACGTCTCGTCCTCACCGCCGCCGCAGTCGACGACGATCGGCTTGCCGCGGGAGGTGAGCGCGACCCACCCCTGACCGGAGATCTTGGTGTTCCACAGGCCCTGTCCGGCGAACTTGGCGAGCCCCTTCACCCGCTCGACGCCCCACGTGAGGTGAGCGTCGAAGGCGAGCAGATTCGTCGCGTTGACGGAGATCGCGTCCCCGTTGAGATTGATCACGACGACGTTCGCCCCGTAGTCGGCGAGGTAGAGCAGGCCGTCGCCGGAGCACTTCATGAGGGGCGCGCCCTCGCCGGTCATCCAGTCGCGGGCGATCTGGCGTACGGCGGGCGGGTTGGGCTCGTACTGGACGAACCCTTCGTAGGCGACCATCGACCCCACGCGCGCGAGGAGGTCGTTTCCGGTCTGCATGGCGACCTTCAGCATGTGATTGCCGTGGTTCTCCATGCGCGCGGTGACGGGCGCAGGGGCAAAGCCCGCGAGTGGCTGGTTCATGACGGGCTCCCTCAGACCTCGTACGGCTGGACGACGACGAAATTGCCTGGCGCGGCACGGAACTGGAGGTTCACGCTCTCCCCGGTGTCACCGGCGTAGGCGTTCCGGCGCATCCTCACCTGGCTGGAGACGATCACCTGCGCGGCGGCGGACCAGGCGACGACGGCGTTGCAGTCGGCGAACGTCGTGGGCGTCACCGGCAGGACCACGGGCGCGCCGTGCGTCTTGACGACGATGGTGCCCGTCCCCTGGAACTGCATCGTGAACAGCGCGCCCCCGGGGATGCCGTGCCCCTCGATGCGGCGAACCTCGTACTGGAGGGACTCGTCGAAGGCGAGAACGTTCTCCGCGGAGACGCAGATCGCGTCCCCCTGGAGCTCGATGGGGTGCACATGGGTGGCGTTCTCGGCGAAGAACACCTGGCCCTGGCCGGTGCAGCGCATCAGCTGCATCTCCTGGCCGGTTGTGTTGCCCACGATCCGGCCGGCGAATCCGGCGCCCTTGTAGCTGAAGTCGACCTTGCCCTGGTACAGCACCATGCTGCCCTGGCGGGCGAGTACGGGCTGGCCTCCGATGCCGAGGTCGACACGGATGAGCTTCTTGTTCTGCGGAGTCCACCGCTGACCGGTGGGCGTCTCCTTGAAGGCTCCCAGCGCCGCGGCCACACCGGCCCCTCCCTGCGGAGCGCCCTGGGGTGCGCCGTAGGGGGACGGGGCGCCGGGCTGGCCCGGGTACTGCCCTGGTGCCTGCCCGGGGATCTGGCCGTACGGCGGCTGCTGGCCGTAGCCGGGGGGCGCCGTCGGGGGCTGCTGACCGTATCCGGGAGGAGCGGTCGGTGCCTGCTGGCCGTAGCCGGGCGGGGGACCGGGCGGCTGCCCGTAGGGCGCGGGGCCCGGCGGCGGGACGGTGCCGCCCGGCGGGGTGTGCAGCGGCGCCACGATCGTCGGCGCGCCGTGCATCGAGGGCGCGGGTGCGGGCGTGGGGGCGTGCGGCGCGGCCCCGGGGGGCGGCGCGAAGCCCTGCGCGGGCGCCGGAGCGGGCGCCGGAGGCGCGCCGAACGTGGGCGTGGGGGCACTCTGGGCGGGCGGGGCGAAGGACGGCGCGGCGCCCGGCTGCTGCTGCGGTGCGGCGGCGGGCTCCTCCTCGGCGACCTCGCCGCCGAAGTTCTTCAGCAGCGCGTCGAGACCGCCGTCGAAGCCCTGTCCCACCGCGGCGAAGCGCCAGACGTCCTTGAGGTAGAAGTCGCCCAGCATCACGGCGCGCTCGGTGGAGAACTCGGCACCGCTGAACGCGTACCGGGCCACCTCCTCGCCGCCCGCGACGACGCGGAGGTATCCGGGAGCGATCTGCGACATCTGTCCGGCGCCGTCGATCGTCGCCGTGAACGACAGCTTCTGGATCTGCGCCGGAATCCGGTCGAGAGTGACCCGGAAGGACTCCGTGTCGCCCGACTGCGCGCCGAGGAGCTGGATGGACTCCTCGGGGGACTTCGGCTGGTTGAAGAAGACGAAGTATTGGTCGTCCGACAGCCGTTCGTCGGCGTCCAGACCGAAGCAGCTGATGTCGAAGGTGAGTCCGGGGCCGGTGATCTGCACGCCTACGTACAGGTCCGTGCCCGCGGTGAGGTCACTGATCTTGGCCTTGTGGCCGCGTTGGAATTCCCTGGCCATGCGTAACGACCGTCCCCCATCCCGAATGCGAGTGCGTCGCGCCAGGCTAACGGCAAAGTCCGGAAGTGGACGAAGCCGGTACAGACCCGGTACACAATCGCACTCCGGACGGGACGGTCCGCGCGCCCCTACTCGTCGCGTGCCGCCGGGAGGTGGGGCAGCCGCTCCGCGGCGACGACGCCCTCGAGATAGCCGCGGGCGCGCTCGGTGCGCGGATAGGCCTCCAGGAGCCGCCAGAATCGGGGGCCGTGACCGGGTACGAGCAGATGGGCGAGCTCGTGGAGGAGGACGTAGTCGACGACGTACTCGGGCATGCCCTGCAACCGGTGCGACAGGCGGATGCTGCCCTCGGCGGGGGTGCAGGAGCCCCAGCGGGTGTTCTGGTTGGTGACCCAGCGCACCGACTTGGGCCGCGCGCGACCGTCGAAGTAATGGGCCGACAGCCGCTCGGCGCGTTCGGCCAGCTCGGTGTCGCCGAGCACCCGTCGGCTTTCCTGGGCGGCCAGTTTGTCGAGCATGACGGTCACCCAGCGCTTCTCCTCCGCCTCGGACATCCGGGCGGGGATGAGGACGACGGTGCGGTCGCCCTCGCGGTACGCGGAGACCGTTCTGCGCCGTCGGGCGCTCCTGCGGACCTCGATCGCGCTCGCCCCCGAACCGCTCGGCGGCGGGCTCGTCGTGCTGCGCTGTGTTGTCGCGGCGCTGTGCGGTGGGTCGGCGGGCACGCCCCGACGTTACCTGCTGCACATGGCTGAAGTCCCGCCCCCGGGACGGTTCGATGCCGATCCGCGCTCTGCCCGTCTGATTCGTACGACGAACGGTGCCGTCTGTGGACAACTTTCGGCGGGGTCCGGCGGGCACGGGCATGCTGGCACTCGGTCCGCGCTGCGGGAGTGCGTCGCGGACATACGGGGACGTTCTACGGGTCTACGGGGGTAGGTCATGCATCCGATCGTGAAGCCCGCGCTGCGGCGCGGCTGGCGGGATCTCAACACCGTGCAGTTCGGGATGACACCGGCGCACGCGATGGTGCTGGGCCCGATGGACACGGCGACAGGCAGCTTCCTCGAACTGCTCGACGGGACACGCGGAATGCCGCTGCTGCGCGAGCAGGGACGCGAGATGGGGCTGCCCGACGGCCATGTGGACGGGCTGGTGGACCGGCTGGCCGGGTCCGGCCTCCTGGACGACACGACCGGGGGCGGCCCGGCCGCGGACGCTCTGCGCGAGAGGAAGGAGGTCATGGAACGGCTGCGGCCGGACCTCGCCTCCCTCTCCCTTCTCTCCCGCGAGCCGGGCGGGGCCGTCGAGCGCCTGGCGGCCCGCCGACACCTGCGCGTACGGGTGCGGGGCGCCGGCCGGGTGGGGGTCCTGCTGGCCGCGCTGCTCGCGGGTGCCGGTGTGGGCGAGGTCGAGGTGCGTGACCTCGGCCGTGTCGAACCGTGGGACGTGGCGCCCGGCGGCCTTCCCGTCGAGTCCATCGGTGAGCGCCGGGAGGACGCCGCCCGGCGCGCGGTGCGCCGCGCCGCGCCGCGCCGTCCTCCCCGCGCGTCCGCCAGGGACGAGAAGGGGGAGGAGACGCGCGGACTGTCCCTCGTGATCCTCGCTCCCCGGGACGGCCTCGCCGTCCACGCGCCGGACCCCGCCTCGGCCGAGGGCCTGATCACCTCGGGAACGCCCCACCTCTACGCGGGGGTCGCCGAAGCGACCGGAGTCGTGGGTCCCCTGGTCCTGCCGGGCGACACCGGCTGCGCGGGCTGCCTGGACCAGCGGCGCGCCGACATGGATCCGACCTGGCCGCGGCTGGTCGCGCAGTGGCGCTCCGGGCGGCAGCGCCGGGTGGCCGCGTGCGATCTCGCCCTGTCCGCGGTGGTGGCCGGGCTCGCCGCGAGTCACGCGCTCACCTTCCTGGACGGGGATCCGCCCGCCTGCACGGGGGCCCGCTGGGAGGCGTCACTGCCCGGATGCGAGTGGCGGTCGACACCGGTCCGGGCGCACCCCGCCTGCTCCTGCGGCACCGCTACGAAAACAAATGGTGAGCGAACCCCCGAGGACGGCGAAGCACACGCGACAATGTCAGGGCGACAGCCGCACGCGGCACAGCTTGCTGGGACCTGGAGGGCGCATGTCTGATCTTCCCCGGAAGGCAGTCACCCGGACTGCCAAACTGGCCGCGCTGCCACTCGGCTTCGCCGGGCGGGCGACCTGGGGACTCGGGAAGCGGATCGGCGGGAAGTCGGCGGAGATCGTGGGCCGCGAACTCCAGCAGCGTACGGCCGAACAGCTCTTCAAGGTCCTTGGAGAGCTGAAGGGCGGTGCGATGAAGTTCGGGCAGGCAATGTCCGTGTTCGAGTCGGCGCTGCCGGAGGAGATCGCGGGCCCTTACCGTGCGGCGCTGACGAAACTCCAGGACGCGGCGCCGCCCATGCCGACGCGCACGGTCCACTCCGTTCTGGAGGAGCGGCTCGGCGCGGACTGGGCCGAGCTGTTCGTGGAGTTCGAGGACAAGCCGTCGGCGGCCGCCTCGATCGGCCAGGTGCACCGGGCGGTGTGGCACGACGGACGTGAGGTCGCCGTCAAGGTGCAGTATCCGGGGGCGGGCGAGGCCCTTCTGTCCGACCTGACCCAACTCAGCCGCTTCGCCCGGCTCCTGGGGCCCCTGATCCCCGGAATGGACATCAAGCCGCTCATCACGGAGCTGCGCGACCGGGTCTCCGAGGAACTCGACTACGGCTTGGAGGCGCAGGCCCAGGCAGCGCACGCCGAGGAGTTCGCGGACGACCCCGACGTGCTGGTGCCCGCGGTGGTCCACCAGTGCGAGCAGGTCCTGGTGACGGAGTGGATCGACGGTGTGCCGCTGTCGGAGGTGATCACCGACGGCACTCCGGAACAGCGGGACCGCGCCGGCCAGTTGCTGGCCCGGTTCCTCTTCTCGGGCCCGGCCCGTACCGGTCTGCTGCACGCCGATCCGCACCCGGGCAACTTCCGTCTCCTGCCGGACGGGGAAGGCGGCTGGCGGCTGGGTGTCCTGGACTTCGGCACGGTGGACCGGCTTCCCGGCGGCCTGCCCCAGCCGATCGGCGATTCCCTCCGGATGACCCTGGACGGCGACGCCGAGTCGGTCTACGAACTGCTCTGTGAGGAAGGCTTCGTCAAGGAGTCGATAGACCTCGCACCCGACGCGGTCCTGGACTATCTGCTGCCGATCATCGAGCCGGCCGAGGTGGACGAGTTCACCTTCACCCGAGGCTGGATGCGCAACCAGGCCGCCCGCATCGCCGACCCGCGCTCCCCCGCCCATCAGCTGGGCCGGCAGTTGAACCTGCCGCCCGCGTATCTCCTCATACACCGGGTGACCCTCAGCACCATAGGTGTCCTGTGCCAGCTCGGCGCGACGGTCAGACTGCGCGACGAACTGGAGGAGTGGCTGCCGGGGTTCGTGCCGGAGGAGGACCTGGAAGCCGAGGAGCTGGAAGTCGAGGCCCTGGAGGTCGAGGAACTGGGCGAGGAAGTGGGCGAGGAAGTGGCGGCCGCCGAGGCGTGAGTCCGCGTCCCGTCGCGGACCGGCCGGGGGCGGAAGAAGCGGCCGTCGGGTCCGGACGGCGGGGCGGCAGGGCGGGGCGGTCGTCGGGTCCGGCTACCACCAGGCCGAGTCGAGACGGCCCTCGATCGCTCTGAGGTTGCTGCGGGCGCAGTCGTCGCAGAAGTAGCGGCGGGTGCCGTTCTCGACGGAACAGGTCCACGTCGGCCGGGGGCCGGTGGCCGTGGTGCCGCAGTGGGCGCACACGATCTTCTCGGCTTCGTCGGCGTCGGGCTTCGGTACGGGGCCGGTGCTGTCACTGTCTTCGGGAAGACTCGTCACCCGGGCGACGATATCGCCGCGGCGGGCGGTTCGCGCGGTGCAACGCACCGCGGGGGCCGGTCCCGTTCGGACCGGCCCCCGCGGGCTTTCCTGCCTGTGATTGCTGCGACTGCAACGGCTGCTACGACGGCGTGCGTCGATTACTGCATGACCGCCATGGCCAGCGCTCGCCGGGCTCGCATCGAAGCGCGCTCGGCCCTGCGCTGCATGCGGCGAGCGGTCACCAGGCGCATGGCCCGGCGTTCCTGCTCGGCCTGGTGCAGTCGCTCGTGCATATGCGCACGAGCCAAGGCTTCTGGGATGAGTTGCATCTCTCGGGTCCTGTTCTGACGCGAGTCGTTCGCGCCGGTGCTGGTGAAGTCTGGGGTCGCGGAGCCGGCGGGCTCGCTCGTGAACGGCTTCATCGGGGCCTGTTTCTTGGGGTCGTGCGTCAGGGGGCGGTCGATCGTTCCTCGGATGTTCATACCGCGACCGGGTTCTTGCGCGGGCGGCCACGCGGCCGCTTGCGGGCCACGACGACACCCTGGACGAAGAGCTCGCCACCCCAGACGCCCCAGGGCTCACGCCGCTCCTTGGCGCCGGCGAGGCAGGCCTCCATCAGCGGGCAGGTGCGGCAGAGGGACTTGGCGTACTCGACATCGGCCGGCGACTCGGCGAAGAAGACCTCCGGGTCGTAGGAACGGCAGGGGACGGGCACGCCGAGGTTCTCGATGGCGTCGTCGAGCGCGGTGAGCGCGGTGAGGGGGATCAAGGTGGAGTCCTCCGTGAGGCCGGGCGGGGGGATCGTTTCGGAAGGCGGTACGGACGGGGCGTGCGCTTCGAGTTGCACGGTTCGTCTTCCTCGTCTGGTCGTGCCGGCCGGGGTCGGCCGGTTGGCGGCTGGTACCGGGTTCTTTTCTTGTCCCGAGGCCCCTTCGCTCTGCCGTCCCCGGTCGGGGACAAACAGAAGGGCCGCGGATCCCGGGTGGGGTTCCGCGGCCCTGAAGGCGCCGGCCTGATGGTGGATCAGGCTGGATCACTCCAGGGTTCAGGCCCACGGAAGGCCCACATCGTGTGGTGCTGCTGCGTCTGCTTCAGGGATCCGGCACCGGCTGCCGCAAAGGCATAGGCATGTGCTTCTGCCACTACTGCCGCTTCCAGTGCCTGAATCGGTCGCTCATTGCGCTCTCGGACGGGAAGACCCGCGAGAGACAGGGAGGACGCCGGCCGGACGGCAGGAATGCCGGACAGACCGGTACCCAGGTTCGAGACGCCGAGCGGGCACGTGGAGACGACGACCGAGGGATCGGTCATTTTCACGGTGTTGATGAAGCTGGTGTCGATGCTGATCACTGGAATCGCCTCCTCTCGGCGTCTTGGGGGACCGGGGCGAACCGATCCGACGGATATTAAGTACAGCACGGAACCAGGGCCTTCGAGAAGGCCGCTGCTTCCGTGGTTAAGAACCTATGGGGATTGCCGGGGCATGCGCAAACTATTTTCCCGACGAGTTTGAATCAGTTGCCCTCACCGTGTTCCGCGACCTCCCGACCTGCGCAGATGGCCAGAACGTCGGCTCCAAAACGGTTCAGTTTGCGGACACCGACGCCGGGGATGCGAGCGAGCTCGCCCTCGTCGTCCGGCGCGGTCTCCGCGATCGCCACCAGCGTCCTGTCGGTGAAGACGCAGAACGCGGGCTGCCCGCTGCGCTCCGCCTGCACCGCGCGCCACTCGCGCAGCCGCTCGTAGAGACCCTCGTCCATGTCGGAGGGGCAGCCGTCGCAGCGCATCAGCTTCATCTCACCCGCGTCGGTGAGCGTGCGCCCGCAGACCCGGCAGCGCGCGGGGCTGCGGCTCGTACGCCGTTCGGCGGCGCGGTCTGTTCTCGTGGCGCCGCGCTCGATACCGCCCCCGGCGGCGCCGGCGCGACCGCCCGCCGTGGCGACGGAGCCGGGACGCAGACCGTCGAGGAACCGGCTGGGGCGCCGGCCCGCGCGGCCTCCGGGCGAGCGGGCGAGCGCCCAGGAGACGAAGAGGCGCTCTCTGGCGCGGGTGACACCGACGTAGAGCAGGCGGCGCTCCTCCTCGATCTGTTCTTCGGTCTTTGCGTAGGTGATCGGCATCATGCCCTCGGCGACCCCCACCAGGAAGACGACGTCCCACTCCAGTCCCTTGGAGGAGTGCAGGGAGGCAAGGGTGACGCCCTGCACGGTCGGGGCGTGCTGGGCACTCGCGCGTTCGTCGAGTTCTGCCACCAGGTCGCCGAGCGTCGCGCCGGGCTTGGCGATCGCGAAGTCCTGCGCGAGGTTCACCAGGGCCGCCAGCGACTCCCAGCGTTCTCTGACCGCGCCGGAGCCCGCCGGGGGTTTGCCTGTCCAGCCCTCTCCCGAGAGCACGGCGCGGACCTGCGACGGCAGGTCGACGGCGTCGTCGAGGAGCGAGTCGTTGCCGCCGAAACGGGCCGCGGCGCGCAGGGCCGCACCCGCCTTGCGCACCTCGGGGCGGTCGAAGAACCGCTCGGCGCCGCGCAGCTGGTAGGGCACACCCGCGTCGGCGAGCGCCTGTTCGTAGGTCTCGGACTGGGAGTTCGTGCGGAACAGGATCGCGATCTCGCCGGCCTGGACGCCCGAGGCGATGAGATCGCGGATGCGGCGGGCGGCGCCCTCGGCCTCGGTGGGCTCGTCCGTGTACTCGGCGTAGACGGGCTCGGCGCCCGGGGGCCGCTGGGAGATCAGTTCGAGACGGTGCTCGGCGGCCCGGCCGCGGGCCTGGGAGAGCAGGCCGTTGGCCAGGTGGACGACCTGGGGCGAGGAGCGGTAGTCGCGGACGAGCTTGACGACGGTGGCTCCGGGATGGCGGGTGCGGAAGTCGAGAAGGTGGTCGGGGGTTGCACCGGTGAACGAGTAGATCGTCTGGCTGGCGTCGCCCACCACGCAGAGACTGTCCCGCTCACCGAGCCACAGCTCCAGGAGGCGCTGTTGGAGCGGGCTGACGTCCTGGTACTCGTCGACCACGAAGTGCTGGTACTGGGAGCGGACCTGCTCGGCGATGTCGTGCCGGTCCTGGAGGATGGCGACCGTGAGCAGCAGGACGTCCTCGAAGTCGATGACCGCGCGGTCACGCTTGAGGTCCTCGTACGCCGAGTAGATCTTGGCGGTCTCGGCCGGGTCCCGGGGGGCTTCGCGTCCGGCGCGGGCGGCGGCCGCGGCGTAGTCGGCGGGGATGGTCTGGGTGACCTTGCACCACTCGATCTCACCCGTGACGTCCCGCAGCTCTCCCCGGTCGAGGCGGATGCGGCAGGCGGCCGCCGCGTCCGCGACGAGCTGGATCTTGCGGTCCACCAGCCGGGGCAGTCCGCCACCGACGGCTTTCGGCCAGAAGTACTGGAGCTGGCGCAGCGCGGCCGAGTGGAAGGTGCGGGCCTGGACTCCTCCGGCGCCGAGCTGGCGCAGCCGTCCGCGCATCTCTCCCGCGGCCCGGTTGGTGAAGGTGACCGCGAGCACGCTGGAGGGCTGGAGGATCCCCGCGCGCACCCCGTAGGCGATGCGGTGGGTGATCGCCCGCGTCTTGCCCGTGCCGGCTCCCGCCAGCACGCACACCGGACCGTGCAGGGCGGTCGCGACCGCGCGCTGCTCGGGGTCGAGCCCGTCGAGCACCGCGTCGGCCGTGTCCGGAACCTGCGGGAAGAGGGTGGAGTGCGTTGCTGCTGTCACACAGCCATGCTGCCAGGTCGGCGGAGGCGGGTGAGCCGGTTGTCCACAGGGAGACGGCTGCGGTCGTACGAATGCGGCGAGCGTCACGTGCGCCGCGTGTACCGGGGGCGCCTTTCGGCCATGCCCCGCAGTCACGCTCCTTCTTCGCCGCGACCGTGTCACCTGCGGTGGGACGCGGGTGCGGCGAGCGTCACGTCCCGGCGGGCGTCCCCGATACCCCACGGGAATGGTGACCGGATGATCTGCGTTCCACTTGCAGCGACCAAGCACCCCAAGCCGTGAAGGAGCGCATGAGACATGCAGGGCACTGTGACGATGTACAGCACCACGTGGTGCGGCTACTGCCGTCGGCTCAAGAGCCAGATGGACCGTGAGGGCATCGCGTACAACGAGATCAACATCGAGCAGGACCCGCAGTCCGCGGCGTTCGTCGAGAAGGCGAACGGTGGCAACCAGACCGTTCCGACGGTCCTGGTGGTCGCCGCCGGCGGCGCCGAGGTCGTCATGACGAACCCGAGCCTCGCCCAGGTGAAGCAGGCCCTCACCGCCTGACCTCACGCGCGCACGGCAATGCCCCTCCGGCGAGCTCGCCGGAGGGGCATCGTCATGTCCGGGGCCCGCTCAGGGGGCGTTGCGGGTCGGCAGGGGCTTGCCGTACCAGAGCTCGATCAGGCGGGCCGCGATCGAGATTCCGTAGGGAGGCAGCACCTCCCCGGACTCGAAGGCGGACCGCAGGTCGTCCCGGGAGAACCAACGGGCCTCCTCGATCTCCTCGCCGTCGACGTCGATCTCCGACGAGGTGGCGCGGGCCCGGAAGCCCAGCATGAGGCTGGAGGGGAAAGGCCAGGGCTGGCTGGCGACGTAGTCGACCTCGCCGACCGTGACTCCGACCTCCTCGAAGACCTCGCGGCGCACCGACTGCTCGATCGACTCGCCGGGCTCGACGAAGCCCGCGAGGGTGGAGAAGCGGCCTTCGGGCCAGTGCACCTGCCGGCCCAGCAGGATGCGGTCCTCGTCGTCCGTGACCGCCATGATCACGGCCGGGTCCGTGCGCGGGTAGTGCTCGGCGCCGCACGCCGGGCAGCGGCGGATGTGACCAGCGGCGGCGATGACGGTGCGCTCGCCGCAGCGGGAGCAGAAGCGGTGCAGTCGCTGCCAGTTCTCCAGCGCGACCGCGTGGACCATCAGACCGGCGTCGCGCGGGGACAGCAGGAGACCGGCCTCGCGCAGGCCCGCCGGGCGGGCGGACTGGTCGATACGGCCGGGAAGCGCGTCCTTCTGGAGCGCGAAGTAGCTCACCCCGTCGTCGTCCGTGCCCAGGAAATAGCGGTGGGCCTCGGTGAGCGGGGCCTCGAAGGAGGGCGTCATCAGCAGTTCGGTGGTGCCGTCGGCCGTCTCGTCGATGAGCACCTGACCGCCGGAGACCACGAAGGCGCGGGTCGTGGGGTGGCTCCAGGCCGCTGCGAGCCAGGCCTCGTCGAGCCGGTGGTGGGCGGCCCGGTCAATGCCGCTCGGAGCGGTGAGCGAGATGGGACGGTCGGCACTGTGGTCGGTCCAGGTGGTCACGGATGCTTCCAACTCCCCCGGTGGAACGGTTATTTCGGCGGGCGGTTCAGCAGGACGCGCGTGCGGTGCGCTCTTGGGGCTGCGGTTCGGCTTGTTCAGTGTGTTTCGCGCCAGTTCTCGGCGAGGTCGCCCCACAGGTAGGCGGCCGTCTCCACGCCCTTCATGAGGAGGTCGAGTTCGACCTTCTCGTTGGGGGCGTGCCAGCCGTCGGAGGGAACGGAGATGCCCAGGAAGAGCACCGGGGCGCCGAGGACTTCCTGGAGGTCGGCGGCCGGTCCCGAGCCGCCCTCGCGGGTGTAGCGGACGGGCTGCTCGAAGGCCCGGCCCATGGCGCGTACGACGGACTGCAGGGCGGGGTGGTCCAGCGGGGTCAGGCACGGGCGGGTGGCCGCGCCGAACGTGATCTCGTGCCGGATGCCGTCGGGCACCTGCTCGGCCGCCCAGGCGCGTACGGCCTTCTCGATGCGGTCCGGGTCCTGCCCGGCGACCAGCCGGAAGGAGAGCTTCACCAGGGCCGAGGACGGGATGATCGTCTTGCTGCCCGCGCCCTGGTAGCCGCCGCCGATGCCGTTGACCTCGGCGGTCGGGCGGGCCCAGACGCGCTCCAGGGTGGTGTGACCGGCCTCTCCGTGGGTGGCCGTCGACCTGGCCGTGCGCAGCCATCGTTCCTCGTCGAAGGGCAGTTCGGCGAAGAGTTCGCGCTCGCGGTCGGTGAGTTCGGTGAGCCCGTCGTAGAAGCCGGGTACGGCCACGCGCGCGTGCTCGTCGTGCAGGGCCGCGACCAGGCGGGCGACCGCGGTGGCGGGGTTGGGCACGGCACCGCCGAAGGATCCGGAGTGGATGTCCTGCTCGGGTCCGTGCAGGACGATCTCGCACTCGGCGAGGCCCCGCATGCCCGTACAGACGGTGGGGGTGTCCTCGGACCACATGCCGGTGTCGGAGACGATCACGGCGTCGGCGGCGAGCCGCCGCGCGTGCTTCTCGACGAGCTCGCGGAAGTGCGGGGAGCCGGACTCCTCCTCGCCCTCGATCAGCAGCTTGAGGTGCACGGCCGGGGTGGTGCGCCCCGTGGCGGCGAGGTGGGCCCGGACGCCGAGTGTGTGGAAGAACACCTGGCCCTTGTCGTCCGCGGCCCCGCGCGCGTGGAGGCGGTTGCCCCGGACCACCGGCTCGAAGGGGTCGGTGTCCCAGCCGTCCTCGCGGGCGGCGGGCTGCACGTCGTGGTGTCCGTAGACGAGGACCGTGGGGGCGTCGGGGTCCGCGGAGGGCCACTCGGCGAAGACGGCGGGCGCGCCCGCGGTCGGCCAGACCTCGCAGGTCGGGAAGCCGGTCTCCCGGAGTTTGGCGGCGAGCCAGTCGGCGCTGCGTGCCACGTCCGCGGCGTGCTCGGGCTGAGCCGAGACCGAGGGGATGCGCAGCCACCGACCGAGGTCGTCGAGGAAGGCGGCGCGGTGGGTCTCGATGTACGTACGGACGGTGCTGACGGCGTTGTCAACGGGCTTGCTCATGTTCCTGAGCCTATCCGCCCACGGAGGCGTGTTCGTCCGGCGGTTCTCCCGGAACCTCGTCGTGTACACCCGTCGGGTCCTCGGTGAGCAGCCGTTCCAGCGCCGCGCGGTCCGGGAGGCCGTCCGGTCGTACGACCTCGCCGTCGCGGACGTACAGGAAAGCGGCCGTGACGGATTCCACGGGCACTCCCTGCCGCTCGGCCCAGCCCAGGCGGTACAGCGCGAGCTGGAGCGGGTCGGCCGTGCGGCCGTGGCCGGTCTTCCAGTCGACGATCTCGTACGTCGTCTCCTCGCCTTCGCCGTTCCTGTAGACGGCGTCGATCCGGCCGCGGACGACCCGGCCGGCGATCGCGAGCTGGAAGGGCACCTCGACGCGGTACGGGGTGCGCTGCGCGTAGGGACTGCGTTCGAAGGCGTCCTTCAGGGTCTCCAGGTCGTGCTCGTCGGCGATCTCCGCCTCGCCGCCGGGCAGGTCCTCGGGGTCCAGCATCGGCAGCCGCAGTTCTTCGAAGCGGGACTCCACCCAGGCGTGGAAGCGCGTGCCCCGGCGTGCGGCGCGCTGCGGGGGGCGCGGCATGGGGCGGGCGAGTTCCTGTGCGAAGCCGTCCGGGTCGGCGGCCAGACGCACCAGCTGGGAGGCGGTGAGCGAGGCAGGGAGGGGGACGTGGGTGACGCTCGCGCGGGCGCGCATGAGCTCTCCGGTGAGCGCGTCCAGGTCGCGGTCCCAGGACGCGAGGGCGCGCGCCTCCTCGGGCGTGAGGCGCTCACTCCCGGCCTCCCGGGGGTGCAGGCGGTCGGCGGGGCCCTGGGCCTGGTGCGGCACCATGGGACGCTCGCTCCCGCGGCCGGCCGGGCGCGCTCCCGGCCGCTCCGTCACCCAGGAGTCCCAGTCCGAGTCGTCGTCTTCGGGAAGGGCGCCTTCGGGAAGGGCGCTCTCCGGGAAACCGGCCCGCGGGGGGTGCTCTCCGGGAAGGCCCCCTTCGGGGAACTCGTCTTCGGGGAGGCCGTCCTCGTCGTACCCGTCGTACTCGTCGTAGGGCGGGGTGTCGTCCTCGGGCGGGGGCGGCCATTCCGGATCGTCGTGCGAGCCGGGGTCGTGGGCGGCCGGGTACGGGTGCCTCCTGCCCCTGCCCGTGTCGGCGCCCGGGTGGGCCTCGTCGTGGGAGGCGACCCGCTCCAGGTGGGCGAGCACGGTCTCCGCAGCCGCGCGGCGCCGGGCGAGGGCCTCGTCGTCGAGCGGGAGCGGCCAGGCGTGGTCGGCGGCCGCCGCGCGCAGGGCCGGGTTCTCCTCGTCCTCGGCCGGTTCGTCCGCCCAGAGCTCGATCTCGCCGTGTCCGGCCACGCAGTGGTCGTAGAGGGCGTGCAGGAAGTCCGAGGGGCCGCGCGTCCGCTTCTGGGAGGGCCCCCACCAGTGGCCGGAGCCGAGCAGGAGCGAACGGGGGCGGGTGAACGTCACGTAGCCGAGGCGCAGTTCCTCGGTGTGCTGGTGAGCTTTCATGGCCTCGTGGAAGGCCTTGATGCCCTTGGCGTCCCAGGTGTCGACGTCGGGCAGCGTGTCGGCGTCACCGCGCAGCCGGTGCGGCAGGACCTTGCCCTGGGCGGTCCATTTCTCGCGGCCCTGACCGCTGGGGAAGGTGCCGTCGACGAGGCCGGGGACGGCCACCACGTCCCATTCCAGGCCCTTGGACTTGTGCGCGGTGAGCACCTTGACCGTGTTCTCGCCGCCGGGCAGGGCGTTGTCCAGCCCCTTCTCGTACTGCGCGGCGGTGCGCAGGAACCCGAGGAAGGCCAGCAGGCTCGCCTCGCCGTCGCCGGAGGCGAAGGACGCGGCGATGTCCAGGAAGTTGGACAGGGTCTCGCGGCGGCGGGCGGCCAGGGCATGCGGGGACGCGGAGAGCTCGACCTCGAGGCCGGTGACGGCGAGGACCCGGTGCAGGACGTCCATGAGCGGATCGGCCAGCGAGCGGCGCAGGTCGCGCAGCTCGGCGGCGAGCCGGGCGAAGCGCACGCGCGCGTCCGGCGAGAAGGGCAGCCCGTCGTCGTCCCCCGCGGCCTCGAAGGGCGTCTCCAGGAACGTGTCGAGGGCGTCGGCGAGCGATATCACCTCGGCCGGGTCGACCCCCTCGACGGCCGCCGCGAGCCTTCGGTCCGGGTCGTCGTCGGCCCCCGCGCGCGCGTGGGACACGAGCAGCCGGGCGCGGCGCCCGAGGAGGGCGAGGTCGCGCGGGCCGATCCGCCAGCGCGGACCGGTGAGCAGCCGGACGAGGGAGGCGTTCGCCCCCAGGTCCTGGAGGACTTCGCAGACGGCCACGAGGTCGGCCACCTCGGGCAGGTGCAGCAGGCCGGAGAGGCCCACCACCTCGACGGGGATGTCACGGGCGACGAGCGCGCCCTGGATCTCGGCGAAGTCGGTGGCGGTGCGGCACAGGACGGCGATCTCGGCGGGTGCCTTTCCGGTGCGTACGAGATGGGCGATCGAGTCGGCGAGCCAGCCGATCTCCTCGGCGTGGGTGCTCAGCAGCGCGCAGCGCACCAGGCCGTCCCGCTCGGCCCCGGGGGCGGGCCGCAGGGCCTCCACACCCGCGTGCATGGCGCGCAGCGGCTCCGCGAGGCCGTTGGCGAGGTCGAGGAGGCGGCCGCCGCTGCGGCGGTTCTCGCTGAGCGACTGGCGGGTGGCGGGGCGGCCGTCGGGGCGCGCGAAGTGCTCGGGGAAGTCGTCGAGGTTGGCGACGGAGGCGCCGCGCCAGCCGTAGATCGCCTGGCAGGGGTCGCCGACCGCCGTGACGGGGTGCCCTGTGCCGCCGCCGAACAGCCCGGCGAGCAGGATGCGCTGGGCCACCGACGTGTCCTGGTACTCGTCCAGCAGGACCACCCGGAACTCGTCGCGCAGGATCTCCCCGACCTCGGGACGGGTGCTGGCGAGGGTGGCCGAGAGGGCGATCTGGTCGCCGAAGTCGAGGAGGTCGCGCTCTCGTTTCGCCGCGCGGTAGCGGCCCACCAGCTCGGCGAGTTCGCGCCGGGCCGCGGCGGCCTCGGGGACCTTGCGCAGATCCGCGTTGGTGAGTCGCGCGCTCTCCAGGGTGCGCAGCAGCTCGGCGTCGTGGGCGCGCAGGTCCCCGGCCGTCACGAGGTGTTCGGAGAGCTCGGAGTCGAGGGTCAGGAGGTCCCCGACCAGGTCGGGGAAGGAGCGGGTCAGCGCCGGGTACGGGCCCGGTGCCTCGCGCAGCACGCGCGCGGCGAGCTGGTAGCGGGTGGCGTCGGCGAGGAGCCGGGACGTCGGTTCGAGACCGATGCGCAGGCCGTGGTCGGTCAGCAGCCGGCCCGCGAAGGCGTGGTACGTGGAGATGACCGGCTCGCCCGGCGGGTTGTCGGGGTCGATGACGTCCGGGTCGGTGACTCCCGCCTTGACGAGCGCCTTGCGGACCCGTTCGGCGAGTTCGCCCGCCGCCTTGTTCGTGAACGTCAGACCGAGGACCTGCTCGGGGGCCACCTGCCCGGTGCCGACCAGCCACACCACGCGGGCCGCCATCACCGTGGTCTTGCCCGAACCCGCTCCGGCCACGATCACCTGCGGGGCGGGCTCCGCGGTGATGCACTCCGTCTGTTCCGGGGTGAACGGGATGCCGAGGAGCTCTTTGAGCTGTTCGGGGTCGGTGATACGGGCGTGCATGTCGCAGAGGCTAGCGGCGTCCACTGACAGTAGTGGCCAGATCGGCGCAGATCAGCGCCCGGGGCGAAAGAACCGCAGGTCAGCACATGTCGTGCTATGCGTCACTCACTGACGTCATGTCCCCGGAGCCGCTCAGTCGACCACCTGGCGGCCCTCCGGCCGGGCACTGCAGGACGCCCGGAAGGAGCAGTGCGTGCAGTGCTGGCCCGTCGTCGGCGAGAACCGCTCGTCGAGGACCTTGCCGGCGGCGTTCGCCAGCAGGTCGCCGACCCACTCGCCCTCCAGCGGCTCCTGCGCCTGCACCTTGGGAAGGGTCTCGCCGCCGTTCTTCTTGGCGGCGCCCTGGCGGAGCTGGACGAGTTCGGCGCCGCCCGCTTCGGGACGTACGCCGTCGAAGACGTCGTCGACCGCGCCTTCGCCGACGGCGAGCTGGTAGACGGCGAGCTGCGGGTGGTGGGTCACCTCGGCGGCGCTCGGCGCCTGCTTGCCGGTCTTGAAGTCGACCACGTAGGCGCGGCCCTCGGTATCGGCCTCGACACGGTCCATGGAGCCGCGGATGCGCACTTCGTAGGAGCCCGCTTCGAGCGTCACGTCGAAGTCGTGCTCACTGGCCACCGGCGTACGGCCGGTGCGGTCCATGACGTGCCACTTCAGGAAGCGTTCGAGCGCCACGCGCGCGTGCTCCTTCTCCTGCGCGGACTTCCAGGGCGCGTCGAAGGCGAGCGCGTTCCACACGGAGTCGAGGCGCTCCATGAGGACGTCGAGATCCGCGGGGGTGCGCCCGGACGCGACCTCGTCGGCGAGGACGTGCACCACGTTGCCGAAGCCCTGGGCGGCTGTCGCGGGCGCGTCGGCTTTCACCTCCCGCCCGAGGAACCACTGCAGGGCGCAGGTGTTGGCGAGCTGGTCGAGGGCGCTGCCGGAGAGCACGACGGGCTGGTCTCGGTCGCGCAGCGGGATCTTGCTCTCCGTCGGCTCGTACATGCCCCACCAGCGGTAGGGGTGCGCGGAGGGGACCAGCGGGCGGCCGTCCTCGTCGGCGAGCGCGGCGAGCCGCGCGAGGCGGCGGGCGGCGGCCTGCCTGAGACTCTCCGAGACACGCGGGTCGACCGTGGTGGCGCGCAGCTCGGCGACCAGCGGGGCGACGGCCAGCGGGCGGCGCGGGCGGCCGGTCACGTCCTTGGGTTCGACGCCGAGCTCGGTGAGGAAACGGGAGGGCTGGTCGCCGTCGTCGGCCGGTGCCTTCACCGCCGTCACGACGAGCCGTTCACGCGCGCGGGTGGCGGCCACGTAGAAGAGCCGGCGCTCTTCGGACAGGAGTGCCCCGGGGGTGAGGGGTTCGGCGAGTCCGTCCCGCCCGATGCGGTCGGCCTCCAGCAGGGAGCCGCGGCGGCGCAGATCCGGCCACAGACCCTCCTGGACGCCCGCGACGACGACGAGGCGCCACTCCAGCCCCTTGGAGCGGTGAGCGGTCATCAGGCGTACGGCTTCGGGGCGGAAAGCCCTGCGGGTGAGCGTGTCGGCCGCGATGTCCTCGGCGTCGATCTCCTCCAGGAAGTTCAGGGCGCCACGGCCTCCGGTGCGCTCCTCCGCGCGTTCGGCGGTCGCGAACAGCGCGCACACGGCGTCGAGGTCACGGTCGGCGTTGCGGCCGGCCGCGCCGCCGCGCCGGGCGGCCCGCTCCAGGCGCTGCGGCCAGGGCGTGCCGTCCCACAGGTCCCACAGGGCCTCCTCGGCCGTTCCGCCGCCCGCGAGACGCTCACGCGCCTTGCGCAGCAGCGCGCCGAGGCGCTGGGCACCCCGGGCGTACGCGGGATCGTGCGCGACGAGCCGCTCCGGCTCGGCCAGCGCGCGGGCGAGCAGGACGTCGGACGGCGGCGGTACGAGGTTTCCGCCGGCCCGCTCCTCCTCCCGCAGGGCACGCCCCAGGCGCCGCAGGTCGGCGGCGTCCATGCTCGCGAGAGGCGAGACCAGGAGGGTGAGCGCGGTCTCGGTGTCGAGCCAGGACGCGGCGCGGACGCCGGCCGTCCCCTCCCGCGGATCGTCGGCGGAACCGGACATCCCGTCCTCGCCGGACATCCCACCCGGATCGGACACCCCATCGGCGCCGGACGGCTCCACCGCATCGGAAGGCTCTTCCGTACCGGACGACCCTTCCGTACCGGTCTCCGACTCCGCGCGGGCCACCGCCCGCAGCGCCGTCAGCAGCGGCGCGACCGCGGGTTCGTGCCGCAGGGGCAGATCGTCGCCGTCGATGTCGAGGGGCACGCCGGCCGAGGTGAGCGCCCGCCGGATCGTGGGGATCGTGCGGGAACCGGCGCGCACCAGGACGGCCATCTCTCCCCAGGGAACACCGTCCTCCAGGTGGGCGCGTCGCAGGATGTCCGCGATGTTGTCGAGCTCCGTCCCGGACGTCGGGTACGTGTAGACCTCGACGTGCCCCCCGTCCCGCACCGGAGACAGCTCGCGGTGGGCGCGCACCTTCTGCGCCGGCAGCCGGGTCAGCGGCATGCGCAGGGTGAGCCGGCGGGTGGCCTCCAGCAGATCGGCGCCCGAGCGGCGGGACGTGCCGAGAACCTCGACCGGGGCCGGGCGGCCGTCCACGCGCGGGAAGGCGTCGGGGAACTCCAGGATGCCGTTCACGTCGGCGCCGCGGAAGGCGTAGATCGACTGGTCGGGGTCGCCGAAGGCGACGAGGGTGCGCCCGCCGCCGGCGAGGCCGCGCAGCAGCCGCACCTGCGCGGGGTCGGTGTCCTGGTACTCGTCCACGTAGACGGCGTCGTACTGCGCCGCAAGCCGCTCGGCGACCTCGGGGCGGCGCACGAGGAGCACCGCGCGGTGGACCAGTTCCGCGTAGTCGAGAACTCCTTGCATGTCGAGGACGTCGAGGTACTCGGCGAGGAAGGCGGCCGCCGCGCCCCAGTCCGGGCGGCCGATGCGCCGCGCGAAGGCCTCCAGGGCGTCGGGGCCGAGCCCGAGCTCCCGGCTGCGGGCGAGAACCGCGCGGACCTCGTCCGCGAAGCCGCGCGTGGTCAGACAGGCGCGCAGTTCGTCCGGCCAGCGCACATGGGCGAGACCCAGCCGCTCCAGATCGGGCTGGCCCGCGAGCAGCTCGCGCACGGCCACGTCCTGCTCTGGGCCGGACAGCAGCCGCAGGGGCTCCACGAACAGGTCGCTGTCCTGGTGGGCCCGGATCAGGGCGTAGCAGAAGGAGTGGAACGTGGTGGCCCGGGGCGCGCGGGCGGCCCCTATGCGCAGCGCCATGCGGTCGCGGAGCTCGACGGCCGCCTTGCGGCTGAACGTGAGCACCAGGATCCGTTCCGGGTCGCCGCCGCGCTCGATCCGGGCGGCCACGGATTCGACGAGCGTGGTCGTCTTGCCCGTACCGGGACCCGCGAGAACGAGCAGCGGCCCGCTCCCGTGGTCAACCACCGCGCGCTGTCCCGCGTCAAGACGAGGGGGATCCACCCGGGCCGGAGCGGTGCGCACCAGCCGGTACGCACCACGGGCCCCCTGGCGCACGGAAGGGTACGTCAGGCGCCTGGTGGAGGAAGTGGAGCTCACGTGGTTCGCCGGTCCTGGTGGTCGTACGGGTGGGCGGACGGCCGCGTGCAGGGCGGTGACCGCGGGGTGAGGGGGACGCGTGCCGACGACGCTACGCCGGTCCGGTTCACGGAAGGAGGGCTTCCGATCCTTCCCTCACGCCTCGCACGTCCCGTGCGTCCCGTGGTGCACGAACGTACGGCATGTCACGGATGTGCCTCGTTTCCCTCGTACGGGCCTCAGTGTCCCCTTCGGCCCCGTGAATGCCGGAAGCTGTCAGGTGTGACCTTCCGCGCGTTCGCCGCCGTCCCATCGGGCCCGTCTCATGTCGACGCGTGGCAGATGACCCGCGGCGGCCCGGCTCGCCTCCTTCAGAGGCGTCCCCTCTGCGCAGTAGCGGGCCAGCGCGTCCAGTTCGTGGCCGGGCAGCAGCACACCGTCGGCACGCATGACGCGCCACCACGGAACCGCTCCGCCGTACAGGGCCAGCACCCGGCCCACCTGGCGCGGCCCGCCCTCTTCCAGCCATTCGGCGATGTCGCCGTACGTCATGACGCGACCGGGCGGGATCTGCTCGGCGACGTCGAGGACCCGCTCCGCGTACTCCGGCAGCGCGTCCGCCGGAAGCCTCTCCTCGCTCATCCGCCCCATCCTGCCCCACCCCACCGACAACGCGGCCCCGCGGCGACTGTGCATATTCCCTCCCGCCGGGTGACGCTTGTAGCAGATTGCGCGCCCCGCATTTGCACCCTGATGCCCCCGTGTGTCGGTCGGGCATGCCACCATCGTGCGGGCGGTGACTGGTGATACGAGATCAAGAAGAGACCATGAGGCAGCAGGGCGTGCACCCCGAAGACGCGGAGGGCACCTCCGCTGCCTCGTCACGCCCGGACACCGACGGCGTCGACGAGAAGGACTCGGACGACAAGACGAACGAGTCCGACTCCGTGACGGGCGGCACGGACTCCGGCGAGGCCGCGGAATCCTCTCCCGAGGCCCGGGAGACCCCGTCTCCTGAGACCCGGGCGAACCCGTCCCTGGCCCCGAGGGACGAGAAGCGGCAGGCCGAGCGCGGCACCCTCTGCGCGGACGAGGTCCACGCGGACGAGGTCGAGGGCGACGAACCGCTGCTTCCCGCGCGCGTGCACCGCCCCTCCGACCTGATGCGGCTCCTGGTCGGCGTTCTCGCGATCGTGGTGCTGCTGGCCATCGCCGCGTTCGCGCACGGCACCACCTCGGGCCTCGAACAGGACATCAACAAGGGCACCGGGCAGGCACCCGATCTACTGATCAAGATCGCTGGACTGGCGTCCAGCATCGCGATCCTCCTGGTACCGGTCGCCTTCGCCATCGAGCGGCTGATCAAACGGGACGGACTGCGCATCGCCGACGGCGTCCTCGCCGCGGTCCTCGCGCACGGAGTGACACTCGCCACGGACCTGTGGGTCGCCAAGGGCGCCCCCGGCTCCATCCAGGAGGCGCTCACCCAGCCCTCGCCCGGTGACGTCCACGCCCTCACCGACCCGGTACACGGCTATCTCGCACCGGTCATCGCCTACATGACGGCGGTCGGCATGTCCCGCAGACCGCGCTGGCGCGGGGTCCTGTGGGTCGTGCTGCTCCTCGACGCCTTCTCCATGCTGGTCACCGGCTACACGACCCCGTTCTCGATCATTCTGACGGTGCTGATCGGCTGGACCGTCGCCTACGGGACGCTGTACGCGGTCGGTTCGCCGAACGTACGGCCGACCGGGCGGACGCTGATGGCGGGCCTTCGGCACGTCGGCTTCCACCCGGTCAGCGCGGCCCGCGAGGAGATGCCGGAGAGCACGGAGAGCGGAGACCGCGGCCGGCGGTACTTCGTCACCCTGGAGGACGGCCCACCGCTCGACGTCACGGTCGTCGACCGCGAGCAGCAGGCACAGGGCTTCTTCTACCGCGCCTGGCGCCGGCTGACGCTGCGCGGGATCACCACGCGCCGCAGCCTCCAGTCACTGCGCCAGGCCCTGGAGCAGGAAGCCCTCCTCGCCTACGCGGCCATCGCGGCCGGCGCCAACGCACCCAAGCTGATCGCCACCTCCGAGCTGGGCCCGGACGCCGTGATGCTCGTCTACGAGCACACCGGCGCGCACACCCTGGACTCCCTGCCCGACGAGCTGATCACCGACGACCTGCTGCGCGACACCTGGCACCAGGTGCAGGCGCTCCAGTCCCGGCGCATCGCGCACCGCCGGCTCGCGGGCGACGCGATTCTGGTGGATCGTTCCGGCACGGTGATCCTCACGGATCTGCGCGGCGGCGAGATCGCGGCGGGCGATCTGCTGCTGCGCATGGACATCGCCCAGCTCGTGACCACCCTCGGGCTGCGCGTGGGCGCCGAGCGCGCGGTGGCGTCCGCGGTGGGCGTGCTCGGCCCTGACGCCGTCGCGGACTGCCTGCCCATGCTCCAGCCGATCGCGTTGACGCGCTCCACGCGCGCGACGCTGCGCAGACTCGCCCGGGAGCGCGCGCAGCGCGAACGCGAGGCGGTACTGGAGGCCTCGCGTCAGGCCAAACTCGCCCGCGCCGCGGAAGCGGCCGAGGAAGGCGGGGAAGCGGCCCGGCCCCTGCCGGAGAAGGCCGACAAGAAGGCCGTACGCGCGGAGCAGCGCGCCGAGAAGCGAGCCATCGACGAGGCCCTGGACGAGGCACGCGAAGAGGATCTGCTCACCCAGATCCGCCATCAGGTCCTGCTGATCAGACCCCAGGCGCCCGTGGAGCCGGCCCGGCTGGAGCGGGTCAAGCCCCGCACGCTGATCAGTCTCATCGCCGGGGCGATCGGCGCGTACTTCCTGCTCACCCAGCTCACCCACATCGAGTTCGGGACCCTCTTCGACAACGCCGAATGGGGCTGGGTCGCGGCGGCCGCGCTGTTCTCCGCCCTGAGCTACTTCGCGGCGGCGATGAGCCTCCTCGGCTTCGTACCCGAGCGGGTGCCCTTCCTGCGGACCGCGGCGGCCCAGGTCGCCGGCTCGTTCGTGAAGATCGTGGCACCCGCCGCGGTCGGCGGCGTCGCCCTCAACACGCGCTTCCTCCAGCGTGCCGGGGTACGGCCGGGGCTCGCGGTGGCGAGTGTCGGCGCGTCGCAGCTGTTCGGGCTCGGCTGCCACATCCTGATGCTGCTGTCCTTCGGCTATCTGACCGGTACGGAGAAGACGCCGTCCCTGTCGCCGTCCCGCACGGTCATCGCGGGCCTGCTGACGGTCGCGGTGTTCATCCTCGTGGTGACGTCGGTGCCGCTGCTGCGCAAGTTCGTCTCCACGCGCGTGAGGTCGCTGTTCGCGGGCGTCGTGCCGCGCATGCTGGACGTGCTGCAGCGGCCGCAGAAGCTCGTCACCGGCATCGGCGGCATGCTGCTGCTGACGGCCTGCTTCGTGATGTGCCTGGACGCGTCGATCCGGGCGTTCGGCAACGCGGAGACGACCTCGCTCAGCCTCGCCAGCGTCGCCGTCGTCTTCCTCGCCGGAAACGCACTCGGCTCGGCGGCCCCGACCCCGGGCGGTGTGGGCGCGGTCGAGGCGACCCTCACCGTCGGCCTGATCGCCGTCGGACTGCCCAAGGAGGTCGCGGCGCCTGCAGTGCTGCTGTACCGGCTGCTGACACTGTGGCTCCCGGTGCTGCCCGGATGGCTGTTCTTCAACCACCTGACACGCAAGGGCGCGCTCTAAGGCCCCCGCGAGACCCTCGCGAGGACCGCCCGTACGCGCCCGCGCCGGCCCGTACCAGCGGCGGGCTGAGCCCCCGGCCCTGTCCGGGACAGCGGTTGACGGACGGCCCGTCCCCGTCCGTACCGGCGGCGGACGGACGGCCTCGTCCCGGCCCGCACCCATGGGCGCGGGCCCTCGGTCGCGCCCTCACCCACACGGCTCGCGCCCCGAGCGCCCCACCCCGCCCGCCCGCAGGATGGGGAATATGCCGAACCCGTCCCCGCGCGCCGCCGCCGTGTTCGTCACCGCCGTCCTGCTGGCCTCGTGGGTGTCCGGTTGCGGCGGTGACTCCAAGGAGGAGGATCTGACGGCGCAGAAGCTGGACTGGAAGGCGTGCCCGGCGCCGTCCGAGGCCCAGGGCGGCGGCAGCGCCCCCTCGCCTCTGCCGGGTGGGGCGGAATGGCAGTGCGCCACTTTGAAGGTGCCCCTCGACTGGTCCGACCCCAAGGGCGACACGATCGGGATCGCGCTGATCCGGGCGAAGGCGAGCGGCGACCCCGGCAAGCGCATCGGCTCGCTCATCTTCAACTTCGGCGGACCCGGCGGCTCGGGCGTCGCCACGCTGCCCGCCTTCGGCCAGGACTACGACGCCCTGCGCACCCGGTACGACCTGGTGAGCTTCGACCCGCGCGGAGTCGGCCGCAGCGCGGGGGTGAAGTGCGAGAACGACCAGCAGCTCGACCGGTTCTTCCAGCAGGACGCCACTCCGGACGACGACGCCGAGCAGCAGGCACTCCTGCGGAACACCAGAACGTTCAACGCGGCCTGCGAGAACAACTCCGGCAAGGTCCTCCCCCATGTGCGCACGACGGACGCCGCTCGCGACATGGACCTGATGCGGCAGGTGCTCGGCGACGACAAGCTGCACTACTTCGGCATCTCGTACGGCACCGAACTGGGCGGCGTCTACGCCCATCTGTTCCCCAAGAACGTGGGCCGAGCCGTGTTCGACGGGGTCGTCGACCCGACCCAGAACGCGGAACAGAGCTCCCTCGGCCAGGCCAAGGGCTTCCAGCTCGCGCTGGACAACTTCGCCGAGGACTGCACCTCGAAGGTCGAGGACTGCCCCATCGGCGACAGCCCGCAGGACGTCAAGGACCGCATCGCCCGACTACTGAAGGACCTCGACAGCAAGCCGATCCCCGGTGTCTTCCCCCGCCGGCTCACCCAGACCGCCGCGACGAGCGGCATCGCGCAGTCGCTGTACTCCAAGGACTTCTGGGAGTACCTGACGGAGGGACTCCAGCAGGCCTACGACGGCGACGGCAAGGTGCTGATGCTGCTGTCGGACTCGATGAACGGGCGCAGCGAGAACGGCCAGTACAGCAACATCACCCCCGCGAACATCTCCATCAACTGCGCCGACGACAAGCCGCGTTACACCGCGGACTATGTGAAGTCGCAGGTTTCCGGCTTCCGGGCCGCCTCACCGCTGTTCGGCGACTATCTGGCCTGGGGCATGGTCAGTTGCACCGACTGGGCGGTGCCGGGAGCCGCCGAGCACCCGGACGTCAGCGCCCCCGGCTCGGCGCCGATCCTCGTGGTCGGCAATACCGGCGACCCCGCGACGCCGTACGAGGGAGCCCGGGCGATGGTGAACGCGCTCGGCAAGGGCGTCGGAGTCGAGCTGACGTACAAGGGCCAGGGGCACGGGGCGTACGACAGCAAGGACAAGTGCGTGCAGGGTGCGGTGAACGGCTACCTGCTGGAGGGAACCGTGCCGTCGAGCGGCACCGTCTGTTCCTAGAAAGCAGCAGGTCAAAGCGTTATCCACAGGCCCCGACGGCGGTCGGCGGCCGGCGCCTACTATGGCCTGCATGTGATCCGCGAACTCGTGCGGACCACTGGAGGGGGGCACTCATGACACGTTTCGCACGGTGGACGGCGGCGGCCGCCACCGCGTTGCTGCTGGCCGGCTGCGGCGGGGGCTCGCCGGACGGCGGCAAGAACGAGGAAAAGAACGGCGACAAGGCGCCGTCCAGCGCGCCGCCCTCCGGCGGGTCGCCGGGGCTGCCCACCTCGCTCACCTCGCAGAGGCTCGACTGGGGCCGCTGCAAAGGCACTTCGGACTCCCCCGCACCCGGGAACGGCTGGCAGTGCGCCACGCTGAAGGCGCCGCTGGACTACGCGAAGCCGGGCGGCGCGACGATCGGCCTGGCCCTCATCCGCTCCAAGGCGACCGGCGGCCGGAGCAAGCGCATCGGCTCGCTCCTCTTCAACTTCGGCGGTCCCGGCGGCTCGGGTGTCTCCACCATGCCGTGGTACGAGAGCATGGTCGGCCCGCTCCACCGGCGCTACGACCTGGTGAGCTGGGACCCGCGCGGGGTGGCTGCCAGCGAAGGGGTTCGGTGCCGCGGGGACAAGGCGACCCAGGCTTCCGAGTCGGTGGACTCGACACCGGACGACGCGGCCGAGGAGGCGGCGTACTTGAAGGACGCCACGGACTTCGGGAAGGCCTGCACGAAGGCCGCAGGAAAGCTGCTGTCCCATGTCTCGACGACGGACACGGCCCGCGACATGGACCTGATGCGCCAGGTCCTCGGCGACCGCCGGATGCACTACTTCGGTATCTCGTACGGCACCGAACTGGGCGGTGTGTACGCCCACTTGTTCCCGAGGAACGTGGGGCGCCTGGCGCTGGACGCGGTCGTCGACCCGAGCGCCGACACCGTGGGCCATGCCAAGAACCAGACGCTGGGCTTCCAGCGCGCCCTGGACGACTACCTCAAGTCCACGGGGCAGGACCCGAAGCAGGGCTCCCGGAAGATCGCGGACCTGCTGAAGCGGATCGACGCGAACCCGCTGCCCACTTCCAGCGGGCGCGAACTGAGCCAGACACTGGCCCTCACCGGCATCGTGCTGCCGCTCTACAGCCAGGAGCGCTGGGCAAGCCTCACCGAAGCTCTGAAGAAGGCCGAGGGCGGGGACGGTTCGGCCCTGCTGACGCTCGCCGACAACTACAACGACCGTGACGCCTCGGGGCACTACGGCACGACGACCCAGTCCCAGCGGGTCATATCGTGCTTGGACGACAAGGAGCGGCCGACTCCCGAGGAGACCAGGAAGCGGCTGCCCGAGTTCGAGAAGATCTCGCCCGTCTTCGGGGACTTCATGGGCTGGGACACGGCGGGCTGGTGTCACGACTGGCCGGTGGCCGGCCAGTACGACACTCCCGAGGTCAGTGCGCCGGGAGCCGGACCCGTCCTGGTCGTCGGCAACACCGGGGACCCGGCGACACCCTACGAGGGCGCGCGCAGGATGGCGGACGAGCTCGGCAAGGGCGTGGGAGTGGAGCTCACCTGGAAGGGCGAGGGCCATGGCGCCTACGGGAGCGGGAGCGACTGTGTCGACTCGACCGTGAACAGCTACCTGCTGGACGGAACGGTGCCGAAGGACGGCAAGGTCTGTTCATGACGACGGCGGGGGTTCCACGGACACCAGGTCCACGAAACCCCCGCCACCGAAAGTGCGGTCCGGTCGGCCGGTCAGTACACCGGCTTCTCGGGCTCGATCTGGTGGACCCAGCCGATCACGCCGCCGCCGACGTGCACCGCGTCGGAGAAACCGGCGGACTTCAGGACGGCGAGGACCTCCGCGCTGCGGACACCCGTCTTGCAGTGCAGGACGATCTTCTTGTCCTGCGGCAGGCTCTCCAGGGCGGTACCCATGAGGAACTCGTTCTTCGGGATCAGCTTGGCGCCGGGGATCGAGACGATCTCGTACTCGTTCACCTCGCGGACGTCGATGATCTCGATGTTCTCGCCGTCGTCGATCCACTCCTTGAGCTGCTTGGGAGTGATCGTCGAACCGGCGGCGGCCTCCTGGGCCTCCTCGGACACGACGCCGCAGAAGGCCTCGTAGTCGATGAGCTCGGTGACGGTGGGGTTCTCGCCGCAGACCGCGCAGTTCGGGTCCTTGCGGACCTTGACCTGGCGGTACTGCATCTCCAGGGCGTCGTAGATCATCAGGCGGCCGACGAGCGGCTCACCGATGCCCGCGAGGAGCTTGATCGCTTCGTTGACCTGGATGGACCCGATGGACGCGCACAGCACGCCGAGGACGCCGCCCTCGGCGCAGGAGGGGACCATGCCCGGCGGCGGGGGCTCCGGGTAGAGGCAGCGGTAGCAGGGACCGTGCTCGGACCAGAAGACGGAGGCCTGGCCGTCGAAGCGGTAGATCGAGCCCCACACGTACGGCTTGTTGAGCAGCACGCACGCGTCGTTGACCAGGTAACGGGTCGCGAAGTTGTCGGTGCCGTCGACGATCAGGTCGTACTGGCTGAAGATGTCCATCACGTTCTCGGCCTCGAGCCGCTCTTCGTGAAGGACCACGTTCACGTACGGGTTGATGCCCAGTACGGAATCGCGCGCGGACGCGGCCTTGGAACGGCCGATGTCCGCCTGGCTGTGGATGATCTGGCGCTGCAGGTTCGACTCGTCGACTTCGTCGAACTCCACGATGCCGAGCGTGCCGACGCCCGCCGCGGCCAGGTACATCAGCGCCGGCGATCCGAGGCCGCCGGCGCCCACACAGAGCACCTTGGCGTTCTTCAGCCGCTTCTGCCCGTCCATGCCCACATCGGGGATGATCAGGTGGCGGGAGTACCTGCGGACCTCGTCTACGGTGAGCTCAGAGGCTGGCTCGACCAGGGGTGGCAGCGACACGGGGGCTCCGTTGGTCGGTCTATCACTACGGTTGTTCTCCCCGTAACACTGCCACGCCCTTCTTCATTCCGAGACACCCGTTCCGATCCGCGAGACGATCTCGTCCCAGTAGCCGGGCATCGCCTCCCAGGGGTCGGCCGTCCCGCCGTGATCGGTGCGGTCGGTGAAGTAGATCGTCGAGGCGCCCTGCCAGCGGGCGATGCGCAGTGCCTCGTCCAGGTGACCGCGCGGCACGCCGTGCACGAAATGACAGAAGCGCTCGGGGGGATAGTCGGCGGTCCATTCGGCGACCTGCGACCAGCGGTATTCGCTCCAGGGACCCGAGAAGGTCACCAGTTGGTCGGCGCTCTCGGCATATCCCGGATGCGGGTGGGTGCCGTGGCCGAACACGATGTGGGCGCCGTCCCGGAGCGCGCGCAGCGCGCCGGCCGTCCGGCGGACGTCGGGCAGCGCGGCGCGTTCGGTGGGGCAGCGGTCGAGGAGGAATCCGTCGGCCTTGTACCAGTCGAGATGACGGCGCGCGTCGGCGATCGTCTCGCCGAAGGGGCGTACGCCATGGGCGGCGTCGAGAAGTCCCAGCACCCGGACGCCCGCGTTGCGCAGCCGTCCGGTGGCCTCCAGACAGCGCGGGTCGGGCCGCTCGCCGGGGCCGTTGTCCACGTTCAGCACGACCCAGTGCAAGGGGGTGCCGGGGCGGGTGAGTTCGTCCCATTCCAGCGGAGCGACGAGGGGATGCGCATAGCCAGGGACGCCGAACCCGAGTCCCAGGTCGGTGCTCGCGCTGCCGGTCACGGTCCTGGTCAGATACGACATGCCGCCTCCATCCAGATGTCGGCCAGGGATTCCTCGAGGTTGATCCGGGGCCGCCAGCCGAGCCGGTCGCGCGCGGTGCGCACGTCGGCCTGCTGCCAGCTGCCGCAGCCGTCCGGGTAGGGGTACGACACCGGGCCCACGTGGTCGGGTTCGGGACGGGGGTGGCCGATGGACGGCCTCATGGACGGGCCTGGCGGGCCGTCGAGTTCGTGCAGGCTGCCGCTGTAGCCGGCCACGCGCGCGAGGACGGCGGCGGCGTCGCGGAGGCGTACGGCGCGGCCCGAGCCGATGTTGATCACCCCCTGTGCGGCGGACAGGGAGGCGGCGTGGACGGCGCGGGCGACATCACGGACGTCGATGAAGTCGCGCTGGACGCCGAGGCCGCCGAGCTTGAGTTCGCCGTCGCTGGCCTGCATGGCGCGGCGCAGGGCTTCGGCGAGCCGGCCGAGCGGGGATCCGGCGGGCGTGCCGGGTCCCGCGGGCGAGAAGACTCGCAGGACGACGGCGTCCAGGCCGGAGCCGAGGACGAGTTCCGTCGCGGCGAGTTTGCTCACTCCGTACGGGCCGCCCGGGCGCGGCACGGCGTCCTCCGCGGTGGAGGAACCGGGCTGGCTGGGTCCGTACTCGGCGCCGCAGCCGAGCTGGACGAGCCGGGCCCCGCAGCCGCTGCGGCGCAGGGCCTCGCAGACGGTGGCGACGGCGACGGTGTTGTGCCGGGTCAGTTCGCGGGCACCGCCGCGGGTGGCGCCCGCGCAGTTGATGACGACTCCGGGGTGCACCGCGTCCAGGAAGCGGGTGAGCGCGCCGGGGCTGCCCGAGGCGAGGTCGAACCGTACGTCGGCGTCGTCGCCCCGGCCGAGGGCGGTGAGCTGCACGGCCGGGTCGGCGAGCAGTCTGTCGGCGACGAAGCGGCCGAGATAGCCGTTGGCTCCGATCAGCAGGACCCTCATCGGGCGGCTCCCGGGGCGGATTCTCCGGTTCGGGAGGTGATCATCTGACTGTCTCCTTCAAGGTGATGCCGTAGGTCGGGGAGAGGGCCCGCGGTGTCGGCCCCGCGGGAGAAGGGGGTCCGGATCCGGGCGACTGCCCGGACTCCGGGGAGGGCTCACGGCGGTGGGGCCGTCGTGGGCCGGTTCCGGTTGGCCTCGGCCGCCCGGCCGCCCGGCGAAAGCGGACCGCCGGGCCGGCGTGCCCGGTTCGCAGGCGGGCTAGGCGCGCCGGGGGGCTCGGATCGATCGCGGCTCATGGGCCCTCGCGGGGCAGGGCATGGGCCGAGGCGCGGGTAAGTGTGCGGGTCGCCTGGACGAGGAGGACGAGGGCGCCCGCCCCGCAGGCCAGGGCCGGCACGGCCCCGGCGCCCGCCGCCTCGACCAGGCTGTCGACGGGGGCGGCCAGGAACTGGCAGCCGGGCAGTCGCGCGGCGAAGACCGTGGCGAGGGCCGTGGCCTCCACCGCACCCGCGCCGGCCAGCGCGCGGCCCGGGACGCGGGTGAAGCCACGTGCCGTGAGCAGTCGCGCCAGGAGGGCCAGTGCGCCGAGGGCAC
Organism: Streptomyces sp. NBC_00328; assembly: GCF_036139655.1. Classification (NCBI taxonomy): domain Bacteria; kingdom Bacillati; phylum Actinomycetota; class Actinomycetes; order Kitasatosporales; family Streptomycetaceae; genus Streptomyces; species Streptomyces sp. NBC_00328. The sequence goes on along the minus strand of NZ_CP108013.1, from coordinate 6,370,137 downwards.
CGGCTCCGGCGTAGGCGGGCGGCTCGTCCAGTGCCGTCCCGCACAGCGCGAGAAGCCCGTACAGCGCGACCGTGAACAGGCCGAACGCCCCGAGGAGCAGGGGGCGTACGGAGGTGGCGAAGTCCTCCAGGCCGCGGCTCGCGCTCAGCCGGCGGCGGGCGCGGGCGGCGAAGAGGCGGGCGCACCAGGCCGCCGGGGCGCAGGCCAGCAGGAGGGCCAGCACGGGTGCGGCGGCCAGGGGCCAGGGGCCGTGCGGGCCGCCGTCCCGGGCGGCGCTCAGCAGTCCGTCTCCGGCGAGGGCGTACGCGATGAGCCAGCAGAGCCCCACGCGTGCGGCGCCCGTCGTGCGGTGCGGGGTGCTCAAGGGGCCGCGCCGGAAGGCGAGGTACAGGCCCGACGCGACGGCCAGGGCGCCGAACGCGGCGACGGCCGGACGAGCCTGCCCGCCGGTGAGCCGCAGCCCGACGAGGACGGCCGCGCCGAGGACGCCCGGCACCAGGGCGAGTGCCGCCCAGTAGGCGCGCGGTCCCGGGCGTCCAGGGGGCTCGGTGCGGGGGGTCGCCTCCCCGTCGCGGGCCGCGCGGGCGTACATCTCCTCGGCGAGCGAGAAGACGTCCCGGTGGCGCAGGCGGGCGGCGGTCCGGTCGGTGACCCCGTGCGCCTCCAGACCCGCCGCGATCTCCAGGGGGTCCACGGCCCGTTCGCAGAGCTCGCGGTGCCGGTGCATGAGTGCCTTCACCGGGTCCACCGCACCGCGCCGCCCGGCGGACCCGCGCGTGCCCTGGAAACCCTCACGTACGGAGTCGGCCTCGCGCAGAGGAGCGATGCCGCGCACCGAGTCGCTGAGCCCGGCCCCGCCCCTGCCCCCGCCGCCGTCCGTGTCTCCGAAGGGACCGGCGTCGGGGGCCGACCGCTCGTCCCCCGTGCCGGGGCCGGTCGTCGTGTCAGGACGCGTCGTCAGCCCGGCCAGGTCGGGGACCGGCATCGTGGGGGTCGTCGTCAGGGTGGGGATCGGCGTCGCGGGGGTCGTCGTCGGGGCGGGGGTTGTCGGGGCGGGGCGGGCCGGTTCGCTCGGGTCGTCGCATTCGTGCGGGGCACCCGGTCCCGCGCTGTGTCCCGCGCTGTCGATCGTCACGCGTCCTCCCCCACGGAAACGGGTACCGGCGTGGACGGGGGCACGGTGGCCCGTACCGGTACCCCTTCCGCCCAGCGCGGCCGGCACGCGGTCATAAAACGGGTCTCGGTCCAGCGCCCCGGCACATGGGCCTCTGCGGGAACGCCGAAGGGCAGCGGCTCCCCCTCGTCGTTCACGACGAGGCGACGCACCGGGGAGTGCGAGACGATCTCCAGGTAAATGCCGTGAAATGCCGTGATGTTCTGCTCGACGGTGAAGAGTTCGAGAGCACGGGCGCGGGCGGCCGCGCCGAGCCGCTCACGGCGCTCGGGGTCGCGCAGCAGTGCCACGCACGCCTCCGCCAGCGCCCGCGGATTGCGCGGCGGGACCACCAGACCCGTACCGCCGATGACCTCGACGACCGCGCCCACGTCCGTGGAGACGGTGGCCCGGCCGCAGAGCATGGCTTCGACGAGGCCGACCGGGAAGCCCTCGACGACGCTGGACAGGACGACCAGGGCTCCGCAGGCGTAGGCCTCCGCGAGGCTCGGGATCTCGGGGCCACCGATCTCCTCGAAGGAGACCGGGTTGTCGCCGACGGCGTGCACCCCCTCCGCCTCGTCGGGGAAGAGTTGCGCGGCCAGCGCCTTGCAGTGGGCCAGATAGGCGGCGGCGTCCGGGGCCTCGGCGGGGGCGCCGACGATCCGCAGCCGGGTCCGCGGCTCGGCCCTGCGGATCTCGGCGAAGGAGTGCAGCAGGGAGATCAGGTCCTTGGCCGGCTCGACGCGGCCGACCCACACCAGCGTGTCGGGGTCAGCACACCGGCTGCCCGGCACTCCCTCCCCGACGTCCGCGAAGCGGGCGGCCTCCATGCCGGGGTGGACGGTGCGCAGCTTGGCGCGGTCGGCGCCGCAGCGCTCCTGCCAGCGGCGGGCGTGCGCGTTGCCGGGCGTGATGAGCGCGGCCGCGCGGTAGACCTCGGTGGCGAGCCGGCCGTGGAACGCGGCGAGCAGCGCTCGGACGGCGGGGGCCTCTTCGAGGGTCGCGGCGGCCAGGTAGTGCGCCCGCAGGTGCACGCCGTACTCGGTGACCAGCAGCGGGACACCGAGGAAGTGCCGGGCGAGGAGGCCGGGCAGCGCCGCCGCCCCGCCGGCCGCGGCGTGGCAGAGGTCCGCCGAGCCGAGCGCGTCGTCCTCGTACCAGTCCAGCGAGAGGGGCCGCAGGGCGCGCTCGATGTGCGCGGCGACGGTGAGCAGGTCGGGAACGCGCGCGGTGCGGGCCGTACGGAGGGCGCCCGGTGCGCGACAGGCGCGTTCGAGGACACGCACCGCGTTCTCGGAGCGCAGGGCGCCCGCCAGTCCGCCCTCGTCCCGGGCGAGTTCGGCCAGTCCGTACAGGGCGCTGGCGAAACGGTCCGCCTCGGCGCCGACGGAATCCGCCGGGTCTCCGGGGACTCCGGAGGCTCCGTGGGCTTCGGGGACTCCGTGGGCTTCGGGGCTCGCGGCCCGCGGTCCCCCGCACACCGCCGCGAGCAGCTCTCCGTACGCCTCGGAGAACCGGCGCCGGGCCCGGCGCCCGTGCATCACGCCGTCGTCGTGCGCCGTCCACAGCGGTGCCGTGCGGACGCGGCCGACCTGTGGCGGCAGCCGGATCCAGCCCTGGTCCTCCTGGCGCTCGGTGCGGCTGAGCGCGTAGATGTCGAACTCGTGCTGCCCCAGCCCCCGCACGAGCCGGTCGCACCAGAGTCCGGCGTCACCGCTCACATACGGATAGCCACCCTCCGTAAGCAGTCCGATGCGCACGAGCACACCCCCGATCTCCCGTATGGGGAGCCGCCGTTGACCCGGCGGCTCGCAGCGGGACGAAGGTATGCGGACAAGGAGGTGGTACGACGGACGGTTGTCCATCGCACCACCAAAAGGGGTGAACGGTCGTAACTTTCCCGCGCAGGTCGCGTTTCGTCGCGCTACGAGATCACGCGGGCGCGTGTCCGCGGGCCACCAGCCCCCCGGATCAGGCCGGGGACACCTCCTCGCGCCGCGCGCGGCGCCGTGCCGCGATCTCCGGGTCGAGTGCCGGTACGGCGGCCAGCAGCTGCCGGGTGTACGGGTCGCGGGGGCTCTCGTAGACCTCGTCGGCGGGACCGTACTCGACGAGCCGGCCGCGCCGCATCACGGCCACATGGTCGCTGACCTGGCGTACGACCGCGAGATCGTGCGCCACGAACACCAGCGCGAGCCCGAGCTCCCGTTGCAGCTCGCCGAGCAGGGCGATCACCTGGGCCTGCGTGGTGACGTCGAGCGCGGAGACCGGCTCGTCGCACACGATGGCGTGCGGTTCGGCGGCCAGGGCCCGTGCGATGCCGACCCGCTGGCGCTGTCCGCCGCTGAACTCGTGCGGGTAGCGGTCGTAGTGCGCCCCGTCGAGCCCCACGCGCTCCAGCAGTTCCCGTACGCGCCCCCTGATGCGCCCCTCTTCCCTCTCCCCTCGTGCCCGCAGCGGGTCGGCGATGGACTCGCCCACACTGCGCCGGGGGTTGAGGGACGACACCGGGTCCTGGAAGACCATCTGCACCGAGGGGCGGACGCCGGACTGTTCGCGCCCCTCGTGACGGACCACGCCGGCGGTGGGTTCCAGGAGCCCGACCAGCATCCTTCCCAGGGTCGTCTTCCCGCTGCCGCTCTCGCCGACGATGCCGAGGGTCTCGCCCCGGCGGACGCTCAGCGACACGTCGTCGACGGCGGCGAACCGCCGTTTCCCGCGCCCGAACTCCCGCCGGAGCCCGACCGCTTCGAGGATGACGTCATCGGGTCGGAGAACGTCGTCCGGCCCGGCCTCCCCGGCCGGAGCGGCACCGTCCTCGCGCCGGGGAAGCCCGGCCGCCCGAGGTGTGTCCACCCGCGGGACGGCGCCGAGGAGTTCGCGGGTGTACGGCTCCCGGGGCGCGCCGAGGACGGCACCCACGGGCCCGTGCTCGACCGCGCGTCCGTGCCGCATGACCAGGATCTCGTCGACGCTCTCGGCCGCGACCCCGACGTCGTGCGTGACCAGCAGCAGCCCTGTGCCGGTCTCCTGCCGCAGGGTGTGCAGGAGGTCGAGGATCTGCGCCTGGACGGTCACGTCCAGGGCCGTGGTGGGCTCGTCGGCGATCAGGAGCTCGGGTTCACAGGCCAGCGCCATGGCGATGAGGGCGCGCTGGCGCATCCCGCCGCTGAACTCGTGCGGGCGCGAGCGGGACCGGCGGGCGGCGTCGGGGATGCCGACGCGGTCCAGCACCTGCACCGCACGCGCGCGTGCCGCTCGCCGGGACGCCTTGGTGTGCACCCGGTACACCTCGGCGATCTGGTCGCCCACCGCGTAGTACGGGTCGAGGGAGGACAGCGGGTCCTGGAAGACCATGGCGGCCTTTCCGCCGCGCAGCAGCCTCAGTTCGTCGTCGGACGCCCGCTGCACGTCGACGCCGGCCACCCGGACCGTGCCGTCGACGCGTGCTCCGGTGCCGCGGTGGAGCGCCAGCAGGGCCGACGCCACGGTGGACTTGCCCGAGCCGGACTCGCCGACCAGACCCAGCGCGGCGCCCTTCTCCAGCCGGAAGGAGAGCCCGTCGACGGCACGCAGGCCGCCGAAGCCGACGACGAGGTCGCTCACTTCGACCAGCGGGCCGCCGGAACCGGCCGGGGAGGAGTCCGCGGAGGTACCGGGTGAAGAGTCCGGGCCCGCCTGACGAAGCGTGGAGAGGGTCGGGGAAGAGTCGCTCATGCCAGCACCACCCGTCGGTCGGCCACCGCGTAGAGCACGTCCGCGACGGCGTTGGCGATGACCACGAAGAAGCCGATGACCAGGACCATGCCGACGACCACGGGAAGGTCGACGACGTTCACCGCGTGCACCAGTTCCTGGCCGATGCCGGGCAGCCCGAAGAGTGTTTCGGTGAGCACCGCTCCGCCGATGGCACCGCCGACGTTGTTGGCGTTGAGCGCGATGATCGGCGCGAACGCCCCGCGCAGCGCGTGCCGGCCGATGATCGACCGCTCGCCGACGCCGTACGCGCGGAAGGTCCGGACGTGGTCCTCGGCGAGCGTCTCCAGCATCGACGCCCGGGTGAGCCGGGCGAACGTGGCGGCCTCGATGAGGGCCAGGGAGAGCCACGGCAACAGCAGGTTCCAGCCCCACTGTTCGGGGTCCTCGGTGAGGCTGACGTACTGCGGGAAGGGCAGCAGCCGCAGTTGCCCGCAGACGACGATCATCAGGACGAGGCCGATCACGAAGACGGGTGTGGCCACGCCCGCGAGCGTGACGCCGGTCAGCAGGCGCTCGGTGAGCCGGCCGCGCCGCCACGCGGACAGGACGCCGGTGCCGACGCCGAGGATCAGCCAGAGGATCATCGCGCCGGACACGAGCGACAGGCTGACCGGCAGCTTCGCGAAGATCAGCTGGGTCACCTGCCGGCCGCCCTGGTACGACATGCCGAGGCAGGGTGCCGAGCAGTGCTCCACGGACGTGCCCGTGGAGTAGTCCTGGCCGACGAGGATGCCCTGGAGGAAGTGCCAGTAGCGCACGTAGAGGGGGTCGTCGAGCCTCAGCTGCTGCGCCACCTGGTGCACCTGCTCCGGGGAGCAGCGGGGTCCGCAGGTGATCTGGGCGACGTTGCCGGGGGTGACGAAGAAGACGACGTAGACGATCACCGAGATGGCGAGCAGGGTGATCACGGTGCCGACGGAGCGGCGCAGGACGAATCCTCCGAAGCCGTTCATGCCCCGGCCCCCTTCCCGCCGGCGGCTTCCGCCTCGGCGCTCGTGTCCGCCGGGGACTTCCTGGTGTCCGCGTCCGCCTTGGCCTCCTGCTTGCGGCCGGTGCCGACGCGCAGGCGGGAGGCCGCGCGCGGGTCGAGGGCCGTACGGATGCCGTCACCCAGGACGGTCAGCGTCAGGACGGTCACGAAGAGCGCGCCGGCGGGCAGCAGCAGGTACTGCGGGGCGGCCTGGTACCAGACGTCGGCGGCGGTGAGCATCTGTCCCCATGAGGGGGTCGGGGGCTTGACTCCGACCCCCAGGAAGGAAAGCGCGGCTTCCACGCTGATGTTCATCGGGACGAGGAGCGCGGCGTACGTGATGACCGGCGCGGCGAGTCCCGGCATCAGTTCGCGGCGGGCGATCCGCCAGGTGCCCCAGCCGCTGAGCCGGGCGGCGGAGACGTAGTCGAGTCCCTTGAGGGCGAGCGTCTGGGCTCGCGTGATCTTCGCGACGTTGCCCCAGGCGATGAGGCCGATGACGAGTGCGACCAGCAGGGGCCGGGGGAAGCCGCTGGGCACGATCGCCAGCAGTGCCAGCGACATGATCATGAGCGGCATCGCGAGGATGATCTCGGTGAACCGGCTCAGCAGCTGATCGACCCAGCGCGCGCCGAGGGCGGCGGCGACACCGACCACGACGCCGATGAGGACCTGCACGACCGTCGCTCCCAGGGCGACGCCCAGGGAGACCCGGGCGCCGTAGACGAGGCGTGCGAACAGGTCGCGGCCGGTCTGGGGTTCGACGCCGAGCCAGTGGTCGGCGCCGATGCCGCCGAGCGGGCCGACGGGGACGCCGCCGCGCGCGGAGTCCACCAGCGAGGGGTGGTAAGTGGTGGGGTCCTGGCCCTCGATCGCCGTGAGCAGCGGTGCGGCGAGCGCGATCAGGACGAGCAGCGCGACGACGGCCCCCGCGACGAGGGCGGCGCGCTGCGCACGCAGCCGCCGCCAGAACTGACGGGCCCCCGAGGCCCCCGTGGCGGACGAGTCCGCCACGGGGGCCGGGGAGGCGACAAGTGCCTCGCTCACGGTGCTACTTCACCGCGACCTGGGAGATGTCCAGAACGCCGGTCCAGTCGCTGATCACGATGTTCTTGACGCCCTCGCCGTACAGGCGCTTGTAGACGGGGTGGAACAGCGGCACGGTCAGCGCCTGCCCACCGATCTTCTTGTCCAGCGCGCCCCAGCGCTTGGCGGCCTCGTCGAGATCGGTCAGCTTGTTGATCGCGTCGATCTCGTCGTTGACCGACTTGTCGTCGAGGAAGCCGGAGTTGAAGTTGGCGCCGTTCTTGACGATCTGCCGGCCGTCGAAGATCGGGGCCAGGAAGGGACCGCCGGAGGGCCAGTCGGCACCCCAGTGGGCGAGGAAGAAGCCGGGCTCGTTCTTCGCGCTGTGGATCTTGTCGCTGTAGTCGTTCTCCTCCAGGCCCTGCAGCTTGACGGTGATGCCGGCCTTCTTGAGCGCGTCCTGGACGGCGGTCGCGATCTCCGGGCTGGTCTCGAAGTCCTTGCTGTTGGAATGCGTGAGCGTGATGGTCAGGCCGTTCTTGTGGCCCGCCTGCGCCAGCAGTTCCCTGGCCTTGGCCGCGTTGCCGGAGGCGCCCGCCGGGAAGAGGTCGTACGGCGTGTAGCCGAAGGACTTCTGGTTCGGCAGGTACGTCGTCGCCGGCTCGGCGAGGGACGAGCCGCCCGCGGCGTTGATCACCGAGCTGCGGTCGATGGCGTACGAGATCGCCTGGCGCACCTTCGGGTTGTCGAACGGCTTCACCTTCGGGTTGAAGGCGAGGTAGTTCGTGTAGCCGAAGTGGCCGGTTCCGACCCGCGAGGCCAGTGCCTTGTCCCCGGTCACCTTGGCGAGCTCGGCCGGGCCGAGGTTGGTGTCCGTGGTGACGGCGGTGGCGTCGGCGCCCTGGGAGGAGGACAGCCGCTGGTTGATCACGGAGGAGTCCAGCCCGGACCGTACGTCGATCGTGTCCGGGTAGGCCTTGCGCTCGGCGTCGGTCGACGCGGACCAGTGGGTGTTGCGCTCCAGGGTGAGACGCTCGCCGTCGTTCTCGTTCTTGACGACCTTGTACGGGCCCGAGGAGACCGGGTGCTCCTCGTACTTCGTGCCGGTGTCCTTGGCCTTCGGGACGGGCGTGAACTGCGTCTGCGTGGCCAGGTAGGGGAACTCGCCCTCGGGCTTGTTCAGGTGGAAGACGATGGTCAGCGCGTCCGGCGTCTCGATCGAGTCGAGGCCCTTCTTGTCCTTGTAGGGACCCTGGTAGTCGGCGCCGCCGATGAGCCAGTCCCTCAGGTAGGGCGCGCCGCCGGAGAGTTCGGCGGCGAAGGAGCGCTCGATGCCGTACTTGACGTCGGCGGAGGTGATCGGCGTGCCGTCCTCGAACTTGAGGCCCTTCTTCAGGGTGTACGTCCACACGGTCGCGTTCTCGCTCGGGCGGCCGGTGTCCGTGGCGAGGTCGGGGACGACCTCGGCACCGGCGGCCCCGTCCTCGCGGTTGCGGGTGGTGAGCGTACGGAAGACGAGCGAGGGCACATTGCCGCCCCCGGAGGTGTAGAGCCTCGCGGGGTCGAAGTCCGACTGCGGATTGGAGTTCAGGACGGTGAGCGTGCCGCCCTTGTGAGGCTGGGAGTCGCCACCGGAGCTCTTGGCATCGTTGTCCTTCGGCCCGCAGGCGGCGGCGCCCGCTGCCACGACCAGGCTGACGGATGCCGCGGCCACGCGGCGCGCTATGACGGACGATTGACGCATCGGAAGACGACCTCTCGGATGACTCGAATACTGAGACGGAATGACACGGAGTGAGACAGCGGAGCGCAGAGCTCGCCCAGGGCGTCAGGCGTCGGAGTCAGACCGGACCGAAAGGGGCACGGGCGCGCCGAACCGCAAAGGTTCGGGAGCGCACGGGAACGAGACGGGAAGGAGAGCGACGCACTCGCCGGGGGCGGGCGTCAGCAACAGTGAATGTCGGCCACGCAGAGCGCGGTCACGCCGATGAGCGCCAGCTCGATGGCGGCGCGAACGGAGGCGTGACGGGAGGACATGCGGAAAATATGAACGATCTTTTTCCGCATGTCAAAGCGATACAGGCACTTTCCGTCAACTCTTGGGATAGGGCCAGGCGTTGGGCAGACAGTGGATTCCGTCGTGGTCGAGGAACTTGGTCTGCTGCTGCATGACCGGGGCGAGATCGCCGTCCTTCTCGCAGGTGACGTGCCCGTATCCGAGCCGGTGGCCGACCTCGTGGTTGATCAGCATCTGCCGGTAGGCGTGAATCTCGTCACCGAAGCCGTAGGTCTTGGAGCCCTGGGCCCAGCGGTATGCGTTGATCATGACGCGCTCGGTGGACGCCGAGTCGCACGACACGTTGTCCTCCGTGGTGTCGAGCCCCGACTTGGCGCACCACTCGGCGGTGGTGCCGGGACTCGCCAGCGTGATGACGAAGTCCGGTTTGCCGGAATCGATCCGCTCGAAGGTCCGGGCGCCGCCGTGCGCCCAGCTCCTCTTGTCGTTCAGGGTCTTCTGCACGGCGTCGGCGAAGAGCGCGCCGTCGAGATCGAGGCCCTGCTCGATGTCGACGCGGTAGGTGTACTTGTGGCCCTTGCCGGGCGCCTTGGCGACTCCGGGCACCGCGGCGAACTTCCCCGACGCCTTGAGCTTCGCCCCGAGCGGGTAGGTCCTGGCCATCTGCTGGTCGTACGTCAGGGGCACGGCGGCCACCTGCGGCTGTCCCGACTGGGTGGGCCGGTCGTCGCCGCGCGAGGCGGAGTCCTGGGTCGCCCGGCCGCCCGCGTCGGCGGACTGCGCCCGCGCGTCGGCGTCGTGCCCTCCCGTGGCCATCTGTCCGGCCACGACGACGGCCAGCACGGTGGTGACGGCGGCCGCCGCGATCCCGGTGAACGCCCATCCCTTGCGGGCCTTGCCCTCGTCCTGATCGCCGGCCTCCGGCAGCGGCCGGTCTCCGGTGCCGACGGGCTGGGCGTTCCAGTCGGCGGGGTCGTCGAACCCCGTACGGGGTCCGGCCGTCCGGCCCGCCGCGCCGCCGCTCTGCCGTTCGTCGAGGTCGAACGCGTCGACGTACGCCTGCCGGGGTCCTGTCACGGCCTGCCGGCGCTGCTTGGGCACCCGCGGTCCCGCGGGCGCGCCCTGCGGAGCCCCGCCGGCCCTGGACTCGCCCCAGCCGCCGCCCTGTTCACGCTGCTCGGGATGCCCGCCCCGCACCTGCGGCGTTCCGTGGGCGGGGGTCCCGTCGGGGAGACGCGGCGTTCCGTGCGCCGGGGTCCCCTCGAAGGAACGCGGCACCCCACGTGCAGGGGCGCCGTCCTGGAAGCGCGGGACTCCGTGGGCCGGGGTCCCGTCCGCGTAGCGCGGCACCCCTCGCGCGGGAGTGCCGTCCGCGACCCGCGGAAAACCGTGCGCCGGAGTGCCGTCGGAGAATCGTGGTGCGCCCTGCTGCGGGCTGCCGCCCGAGGGCGGGTAGGGACCCAGGGAGCCGGGCGGGCGGGTCGCCGCGCGGCGGACGCCGTCCGGGCCCGGCGCCGGAGCCGGTGCCGCCTCGTCCGCCGGAACCGCCCGCGTCTGCGCGGTGTCCGTCTTGCCGGCCCGCCCCCGACGACTGTGTCGTCCCACTTCCCGCCTCAGCTCTCCGCGCCGACTGCCACCGAAGTGGTCGACTCTCCCAGGTCCGCCAGGAGTTCACGGAAGGCGGTGGCGACCGTCTCCGGATACTCCATCATGGCGACGTGCCCCGCGTCCGGCAGGGACAGCAGCCGGGAATCGCGGAACGCACGGGCCGCACGCTGCGCCATACGGTAGCCGACAAGTTGGTCGCGGCCGCCGTAGACCAGGAGCGTGGGGGCGAGCACCCGTTCGGCCTGACGCCACAATCCGTGCTGGCCGCCCAGCGTGTAGGCGTTCACGACCCCGCGCGCGGAGCGTGCCATGGCGTCCCAGAAGTAGGGCAGGGCGAGCCGTCGCTCCATCTCCTCGACCGCGGCACTGAACCCCTCGGGCGTCACGATGCCGGGATCGCCGTAACAGAGGGCCAGAACCCCTCGTACGCGCTGCTCAGCGCTCCAGTCCCTGGTGAGTTTCGTGAACAGTCCCGCCACCCCGGGCAGAGCGAGCAGCGCGGTCGGCCAGGCCGTGCGCTGCGCGCGGATCTCGGGCAGCGCGGGGGACACCAGCGTGAGCGTCCGGACGAGATCCGGCCGCACGGCAGCGACGCGTGTCGTGACGGCTCCGCCGAGGGAATTGCCGAAAAGATGTACGGGACCGCGTCCGGACGCGTCGAGATGGCGGATGACCGCCCGCGCGTGTCCGGTGACCGAGTAGTCGCCGTCGTCCGGCGGCGGCGAGTCACCGAAGCCCGGCAGGTCGAGGGCCTCGCTCTCCACGAGCCCGTCGAGCCGGGACATCAGCGCCGACCAGTTCTGCGAGGAACCGCCCAGACCGTGCACGTACAGCGCGGGCGGGAGGTCCTCCCTGACCGGCGGTCTCGACCGGATCGTCAACGTGATGCCGGGCAGCCCGACCGATCGCAGCCGCTCTCCCTCCGCGACCCTGACGGCGCCGACCCTCGGCGTGACACTGACGGCCGGCGCGGAAGGGAGTTCGGTCGAAGACATGCCGCAATGTTACGAGACGATCACGTGGGGGCTCATGTGTTCGCGGTCACAGATGGCGGGCCGATCGCATAGCGTCCGGATCGCGTGTCTCCTAGGCTTCGAACGAGGGCACTCGTCCGCACATCAGGAGCGCACTCGTACCGTTCGGGAAGAGGAACCATGACAGTCGACCCGACAGACCCCGGAACGTTCGACGACCAGTTCCGGGAGATCCCCGACATCGAGGCCCCCGAGGCCGACGCCGTCGAGCAGTCCGCCGAGCTGGACCCCGCGGACGACGTCGACCCGGAACCCCCGGGCGACCGCCTCAACGCCGACGACGGCGATCTGGCCGAGCAGGCCCGGGTCGTCCGGCTGAACGAGGACGACTACAGGTGACCTGACATCCACAGGTGATCCGGCACCGCAGATCAGGGCCGCCGCGGCGGCCGGGTGCCCAGCTCGTCCCCTTCGGCACAGTGTGCGCCGTCCCGGCAGGGGGCCGGTCCGTGAAATTCTCCGCTCGCACCGCACACAGCAGGGTTACCGAAAAGTACGATGGCGGCGCGGCGCACACCGCACGTGACAACTTTGGGAGGCGGCGTGACAGCCATCGAGCAGACAGAGGCAGCACGCCCGCGGGGCACTCGCCTGCCGCGCCGTGCCCGACGCAACCAGCTCCTCGGCGCCGCCCAGGAAGTTTTCGTTGCGCAGGGATACCACTCGGCCGCCATGGACGACATCGCCGAGCGCGCGGGCGTCAGCAAGCCGGTTCTCTACCAGCACTTCCCGGGCAAGCTCGATCTGTACCTCGCCCTGCTGGACCAGCACTGCGAGTCCCTGCTGCTGGCGGTACGGGCCGCTCTCGCGTCGACCTCGGACAACAAGCTGCGCGTCCGCGCCACGATGGACGCCTACTTCGCGTACGTCGAGGACGACGGCGGCGCCTTCCGGCTGGTCTTCGAGTCGGACCTGACCAATGAGCCCGCGGTGCGCGAGCGCGTCGACAAGGTGACGCACCAATGCGCCGAGGCGATCTGCGACGTCATCGCCGAGGACACCGGTCTCTCTCGCGAGGAGTCGATGCTCCTCGCCTCGGGCCTCGGCGGTCTGGCCCAGGTGGTGGCCCGCTCCTGGCTGCACAGCGACCGCAGCGTCCCGCGCGACCAGGCGGTCCAGCTGCTGACCTCGCTCGCCTGGCGGGGCATCGCGGGTTTCCCGCTGCACGGCACCGACCACCAGTGATCCGCCGGACCACTGGATCACCGACGCGAAGGAAGCGGCCGGGGCAGCCCCCGGCCGCTTCTTTGTTCCCGTCGGCTGTTCGCTCCTGGCGTTCCCGGGCGGAGCATGCGCGTCCCCTCGCCGGGCTAATGTGTGCTGCGTACGGCGCGTACGAACGCGCACATGACTGACCGTCGGAGGGACAAAGCCGTGGAGGTCAAGATCGGCGTGCAGCACGCGCCCCGCGAGATCGTTCTGGAGAGCGGTCAGACCCCGGAAGAGGTCGAGCGCGCGGTGTCCGAGGCGCTGTCCGGCAAGTCGCAGCTGCTGAGCCTCGTGGACGACCACGGCCGCAAGGTCCTGGTACCGGCCGACCGGCTGGCGTACGTGGAGCTCGGCGAGCCCACGCAGCGCAAGGTCGGATTCAGCGCCCTGTAGGGCGACTGAGCGACGAAGCGGATACGGGAAGGGCCCGGTGACGATGTCACCGGGCCCTTCCCGTATCCGCTTCGTGCGGCCCGTACCGCTTCCTACTGCCCGGCCCGCCGCGGTCGCCGGTTCGCGCCCGCCCTTCCGACCGGCGTACGCCCGCTTCCGCTCCGGCGCACACCCCGATCCGTACCACCGCCGCTCCCCGGGCACCTCGGCAGATGGAGCACATGCCGGACACGGAGGAGGGTTGCGTTCCGAACGTCAAGGGTAGGAGCGGCTACGACCGATTTGCACCGGCCGTGCGGGAGGGACCCCACCCATGTTCTTGGAAGCGTTCGGCTCCGCGCTGCTCGGTCTCGCGCTGGCGTGGGCGGCCTCGTACCGCCTGTCCCACCGGTTGCCCGCACGCAGCCTGGTCCTGTCGACGGGCGTGGCGGGAGCCCTGTTCGGCGCCTTCCTGACGCACACGGCCCTGGGCTCCGGCCACTTCCTGGCCATCCTTCTCGGCGCGGTGGCCGTGTCCGCGGCGCTGCTGTCGTTGCTGCTGCGCCCCGAGGAGCGTTTTCGACGCCGCTCGGCGACGGCGTAAGCCGCTGCGAAGGCCCCGCTCCGGCGACCGTGAACCGCGCCGGTAGTGCTTAGGGCGTGTCCGTCCTAGGCCGCCAGGCCGAGCGCGGCCATCCGCTTGGTGTGCGCCTCGGTGATCCTGGAGAACATCCGGCCGACCTCCGCGAGATCGAACCCGTCCGCGACGCCGCCCACGAGCATCGTCGACAGGGCGTCGCGGTCGGCGACCACACGCTGCGACTGGGACAGGGCCTCGCCCATCAGCCGTCGCGCCCACAGCGCGAGCCGGCCCCCCACCCGCGGGTCGGCGTCGATCGCGGCGCGCACCTTCTCGATGGCGAAGCCGGCGTGACCGGTGTCGTCGAGGACGCCGAGGACGAGCTTGCGGGTGTCCGAGTCGAGGCGGGCCGCGACCTCGCGGTAGAAGTCACTGGCGATCGAGTCGCCGACGTACGCCTTGACGAGCCCCTCCAGCCAGTCCGAGGGAGCCGTCTGCCGGTGGAAACCGTCGAGCGCGGCGACGAAGGGCTCCATCGCCTGCGTCGGCTCCGCGCCGATCGCGGAGAGCCGGTCCCGCAGCTGCTCGAAGTGGTGGAACTCGGCGGACGCCATCTTCGCCAGTTCCGCCTTGTCGCTCAGCGTGGGCGCCAGCTTGGCGTCCTCCGCGAGCCGCTCGAACGCCGCGAGCTCGCCGTACGCGAGCGCTCCGAGCAGGTCCACGACCGCGGCGCGGTACTGCGGCTCGGCCGAGGCCGTGTCCCAGTTCTGCGCGGCTACTCCGGTGGCCGCGGGGGCGGTGTCGGCGGGGGCTTCGGCGGGCTTCTCAGCGGCGTTGTCAGGCGTCGTCATGAAGCGCACAATAGCCCGCTCACCGTACGAGGGAAGTCCCTGCTCAACCTGTGTGACGACGACTACGTGACCAAATCGGCCATCGCATGTGCGCGATTCCGGGGTATGGTGGTAATGCGCCCGGCGAGTAAATTCGACGGGCCGCACGAATGAGGATGCCCGGTCGGTGGCCCGATCGGCTCCGACCCGACAGCCCTCCTCGTCGGTACGGCACATTGCGTACGGCATCCGGAGGGAACCCTCAGCGGCACGAGAGCTCGAGCGTCGGCAGTGGTCCCATGCCACTCGGCCCGCCCGTCAAGAGCGGCCGACGTCCCCGGCACGGTCCCGACACGACCCCCGCGCTCGCCTCGCACCGCGTACACAGAAGAGGCAGCACCCTGACTACGACTTTCCGAGACCTCGGAATCCTTCCTGAGACCGCCGAAGCCCTTGAGGCCGTCGGCATCGTCAGCCCCTTCCCCATCCAGGAGATGACGCTCCCCGTCGCCCTTTCCGGCAGCGACGTCATCGGCCAGGCCAAGACCGGCACCGGCAAGACGCTGGGCTTCGGCCTTCCGCTCCTCGAGCGCGTCACCGTCCCCGCGGACGTCGAGGCGGGCCGGGCCAAGCCCGAGCAGCTCACCGACGCCCCGCAGGCGCTCGTCGTCGTCCCGACGCGCGAACTGTGCACGCAGGTGACCAACGACCTGCTGACCGCGGGCAAGGTCCGCAACGTACGCGTTCTGGCCATCTACGGCGGCCGGGCGTACGAGCCCCAGGTGGAGGCCCTGAAGAAGGGCGTCGACGTCATCGTCGGCACCCCCGGGCGGCTGCTGGACCTCGCGGGCCAGAAGAAGCTCAACCTCAAGCACATCAAGGCGCTCGTCCTCGACGAGGCCGACGAGATGCTCGACCTGGGCTTCCTGCCCGACGTCGAGAAGATCATGAACATGCTGCCGGCCCGCCGTCAGACGATGCTGTTCTCGGCGACCATGCCGGGCGCGGTCATCGGTCTCGCGCGCCGCTACATGTCGCAGCCCACGCACATCCGCGCCTCGGAGCCGGACGACTCGGGCGCGACGGTCGCGAACACGAAGCAGTTCGTGTACCGCGCTCACAACATGGACAAGCCGGAGATGGTCTCGCGCATACTGCAGGCCGACGGCCGCGGTCTCGCGATGGTCTTCTGCCGCACCAAGCGGACGGCGGCGGACCTCGCCGACCAGCTCCAGCAGCGCGGCTTCGCCTCCGGCGCGGTCCACGGCGACCTCGGCCAGGGTGCCCGCGAGCAGGCGCTGCGCGCGTTCCGCAACGGCAAGGTCGACGTGCTGGTCTGCACCGACGTCGCGGCCCGCGGTATCGACGTCGAGGGCGTGACCCACGTCATCAACTACCAGTCCCCCGAGGACGAGAAGACGTACCTGCACCGCATCGGCCGCACCGGCCGCGCGGGCGCCAAGGGCATCGCGATCACCCTCGTCGACTGGGACGACATCCCGCGCTGGCAGCTCATCAACAAGGCGCTGGACCTCGGTTTCCCGGACCCGCCGGAGACGTACTCGACCTCTCCTCACTTCTACGAGGAGCTCAGCATCCCGGCCGGCACCAAGGGTGTCCTGCCGCGTTCCGAGCGCACCCGCGCCGGGCTCGGGGCCGAAGAGGTCGAGGACCTGGGCGAGACCGGCGGCCGTGGCGGTCCGCGTGGCCGCGGTGGCCGTACGGCTGCGCCCGCGCCCGCCGAGCGTGAGCGCGCGCCGCGCACTCCCCGCCAGCGCCGTCGTACGCGCAACGGTGCTTCCGCGGACGAGACGTCCGCGTCCACGGCCGCTCCGGCGACCACGGAGTCGCCCGCGTCCGTCGAGACCGCCGAGCCCCGCACGCCGCGCCGCCGTCGGCGGACGCGCGGTGGAGCGGGCGAGGCCGTGGCAGCCGTCGCCGCCCCCGTGACCGAGGCCGCGGAAGCCGCCGTGGCGACGGCTGAGGGTGTCGCCGACGAGCCGGCCGCGCCGCGCCGTCGCCGGACCCGCAGGACCGCCGCGACGGTCGTGGAGACGGCGGAGGCGGTGGTGACCGCCGCCGAGGCCGTGGTCGAGAGCGCCGCCGCCGAGGTCGTCGCCGAGGTTCAGGCCGCGCCGGCCCGCCGACGCACCCGCAAGGCCGTCGAGACGGCTCCCGCCGCCGAGACGGTCACCGAGGCCGCCGAGGTCACCGAGGCTCCGGCCAAGCCCGCCCGCCGACGCACCCGCAAGGTGGCGGAAGCGGTCGTGGACACCGTCGAGGCCGCCGCGACCGAGATCGCCGAAACGGTCGCCGAGGCCAAGCCCCGACGCACCCGCAAGGCAGCGAGCACCGCCACGGACACCGCCGAGGCCGCCGAGGCGACCGAAGCCAAGCCCGTACGCCGCCGGACCCGCAAGGCCGTCGCCGACGCCGAGATCCCGGCCCAGGCCGCCGAGGTCACGGAGGCCAAGCCCGCCGCCCGCCGACGCACCCGCAAGGCGGCGGAAGCGGTCGTGGACACCGTCGAGGCCCCCGCGGCCGAGATCGCCGAAACGGTCGCCGAGGCCAAGCCCCGACGCACCCGCAAGGCAGCGAGCACCGCCACGGACACCGCCGAGGCCGCCGAGGCGACCGAAGCCAAGCCCGTACGCCGCCGGACCCGCAAGGCCGTCGCCGACGCCGAGATCCCGGCCCAGGCCGCCGAGGCCACGGAGGCCAAGCCCGCCGCCCGCCGACGCACCCGCAAGGCCGTCGCCGCGGAGCCCACGGAGAGCTGATCTCCCGTCCGATGGCCCGGTCCCCCTTTCCGGTGGGGCCGGGCCATCGGCGTACCCGCGCATCGGCACCCGGCCACCGTGACGGCCCCCGGCCACCCCACCCGTCGAGCGGCCCTCGCCGACGCCCGATAGCCTCCTCCGCATGAGCAGGCCCTACACGTTCGTTCCGCCCGCCGGTGTCCGCGCGTACCGGTTGTCGACCGCGCGCGGCGAGTTCGCCGTGCTCGACGCCGCGCCGGAGGGACA
Organism: Streptomyces sp. NBC_00328; assembly: GCF_036139655.1. Classification (NCBI taxonomy): domain Bacteria; kingdom Bacillati; phylum Actinomycetota; class Actinomycetes; order Kitasatosporales; family Streptomycetaceae; genus Streptomyces; species Streptomyces sp. NBC_00328. The sequence continues at coordinate 6,352,550 of NZ_CP108013.1, read as the reverse complement.
GTCCAAGGGAACCGTCCTGCTGCTGCCGGGGTTCACCGGGAGCAAGGAGGACTTCATCGCGCTGCACGCGCCGCTGGCCGCCGCGGGCTACCGGACGGTGGCTGTGGACGGGCGCGGACAGTTCGAGACCGAGGGACCACGCGACGACGAAACGGCTTACGCACAGGGCGAGTTGGCGCAGGATGTGCTCGCGCAGGCCGCCGCCGTGGGCGTTCCGGTGCATCTCGTGGGGCACTCGCTCGGCGGCCAGATCGCACGGGCCGCGGTGCTGGCCGACCCGTCGCCGTTCGTGTCCCTGACGCTCATGGCCTCCGGCCCCGCGCAGATCTCCACGGCTCAGCAGCAGCGCGTCAAGCTGCTGCGGGACGCGCTGGCCGTGATGAGCATGGCCGAGGTGTGGGAGGCGATCCAGGCGATGGAGCCGCCCGAGGAGACCGACACCGGCGGGCTGGACGCGGGGCTCGACGACCTCTCCGACCTGCGCCGCCGCTGGCTCGGCAACAGTCCCGCCCAGCTCGTCGCCACGGGCCGCCAGCTCTGCGAGGAGCCCGACCGTGTCGCCGAACTGGCCGCCGTCCCGCTCCCGAAGCACGTGCTGTCCGGCGAGCATGACGACACCTGGCCGGTCACCCTGCTGGACACGATGGCCGTACGGCTGGAGGCGCACCGCACGGTCGTCGAGGATGCGGAGCACTCACCGAACGCCGACCAGCCCCTGGAGACCGCCCGCGCCCTGGCCGCGTTCTGGGACGGCACGCTGCCCACGAGCGCTCCCGGCAGCCCCGGCTAGCGCCCGGACGGGCATCCTTCGCGCCGTCGCGGCGCCCGGCCCTCGACGCGCGGACGTTGTCCGCCGGGCCCTAGTACTGCGCCTGGAGGTGCTCCCAGAGGCCGTCCCGCAGTGCGCGGCGCAGGTCCGCCTGGCCGCGCAGGGAGTACTGGAGCAGTCCCTCGGCCTCGACCAGCAGATCCTGGTCGACCGAGCCGGGGAGATACGGGTGACCGGGAAGCAGCTCGGCCAGGGATTCACGGCCGCGTGCGGCCAGCCACTTCGCGGCCACCTGGGCGCCCACGAAGCGCACGTCCTCCCGGGTGGGCCGGACCGCCGCCGTCGGGTCGTACGACTGGGCGGTCCGCCTGGCCACGTACGGCTTGAAGAAGTCGAGGTCGAGCGTGCGCTGACTGTCGACCTCCCAGAGAAGCGGCTCGGCCTGGTTGCCGCCCTCGGGTGCCTCGATGCCCCAGAGGTGGACCCGGGCTCCGTAGCCCTGGGCCGCCTCGACCGCGGAGACGAGGTCCTCGTCGCCGCCGAGCAGTGCCGCGTCGCTGATGGCGCGGTGCCGGGCGAGGGACTCCAGGTCCGAGCGGATGAGTGAATCGACGCCCTTTTGCTGGTTGTTGGCGTTCAGGTTGCCCAACCGGACCTTCACGTCCGGGAGTTCGGCGATGGACTGCTGCTCCGCGGTGTGGATGCGCCGCCGCGCGCCGTCGTACCAGTAGACGCGCAGCAGCCTGCTGTCGGCGAAGATCGTGCGAGCCCGGTCGATGAGCGCCTCGATGAGCCCCTCGGTGTCCAGGTCGAACGAACGGCGGTCCTCCGTGCCGGCGACGAGGCGCCCCGCGGCCGCGTACAGATATCCGGCGTCCACGAAGATCGCGTGGGTGGAGGGGGTCTTCGCGACCTCGGCGAGCATGCGCTGGAGCAACTCGTTCGTACGGTCTATGCGGGCGGCGAGAGCCGCGTGGTCGTCGTTCATCGACGCCATTGTCCCGGCGGTCACGCTGCGAACACAACTGGCGCCGTTCAGTCTCCGCCACCCGGACTACCCGCCGGTAATTAGGTTCTCGAAAAATTTCCTTAGCGTAGGGAATGTTTGTAACACGCATCCCGTTGACTCCAACGTGAGCGAGGACAGTGGTGCCTCGCTCGGCAGACACAAGTAGTTCTCCTCAGGAGGATGACCAGACGAAGGGAGAAGCCCTTGCGCTTCGAAATCATGCGACTCGACGACGTCGACGGCACGCCCGTGGACAGCACTGTCGTAGACGCCGCCTCCGTCAACCGGATCGTTCAGCAGGCCGCCGCCATCGGGCAGCGTCTGTGGATCCGCCCGGCCGACACAACCGCTTCGTAACACGACGACCGTCCGCTTCGCGGTACAGGGGCGCACCGAAGGCGCCTCGCAGGACGAACCGCGTGACGGACAGCAGATGCTTCAAAGACTTCAGAGCCCCGCACGGCGAGAAAGCCGTGCGGGGCTCTGCGTGTCGGCGGGATCCGTCAGCTCCCCCGGATCACCTGCGTGACACCGTTGATGATCTGCTGCACCGCGATGGCGGAGAGCATCATGCCCGCGAGCCGGGTCACCAGGACCACACCGCCGTCCTTGATGACACGGATGATCAGCAGCGAATAGCGCATCACGACCCACAGCACGACGTGGATCGCGAGGATCGCGGTCCACACGGAGACCTGACCGGCGACCGAGTCGGCCTTCTGCACCGCGAGGATCACGGACACGATCGCGCCGGGCCCGGCGAGCAGCGGCATCCCGAGGGGGACGAGGGCGACGTTGACGTCCTTGGTCTGCTTCGGCTCGTCCGTCTTGCCGGTGAGCAGGTCGAGGGCGATGAGCAGGAGCAGCAGTCCGCCCGCGATCATCAGTGCGGGCACGGAGACGTGCAGGTAGTCCAGGATCTGGTGCCCGAGGAGCCCGAAGACGGTGATGACACCGCCGGCGACGCAGACCGCCTGGACGGCCATCCGCCGCTGTACCCGGGCGGGGCGGCCCGCGGTGAGCGCCAGGAAGATCGGGGTGATCCCGGGGGGATCCATGATGACGAAGAGCGTGAGGAAGAGGGAGCCGAAGACGGCGACGTCGAACATGGTGAGGAGAAGCCTTGCGAGAGGGTGAGTGAGGGCAGGGATCGGGGGCGGGGCTTTCCGGCCACCGCGTCGGGCGGTCATTCCACGGGGCGGGGCGCGTCGGCACGACCGGCCGTACGGGAGAGTGCGGGAGCGTCGGTGCCCGCGCCGCCCGGCAGGGGCCTTACGGGACAGGCCCGGTGCGTACGACCTCACGTGCCCACCGGGACCGGCATCAGGACAACCGCGGCCACAGGCACAGCCACAGGCGCAGGCAGGATCGCAGCCGAATCACAGCCACGGTCGCAGCCGGCGCCTCCGGCACAGCCACAGGCACGGTCACAGCCGAAGTCACAGGCACAGGGCCCAGACCCAGGCAACGCCCCAGGCACACGGGCGAGGCGCAGCCCTGACCGAACTGGCAGGCCCCGCCGCGGTCAAGCCCGGTGGGAACGTCCGGGGATTCAGGCTCCGCCCGCGCCCGGTACCGGGAACGCCCCGGTGGCGCGGCGGGTGATCTCCCCGTAGACCTCGGGGTCGGTCGTGAACTCCCCGAGCACACAGGTCTTGCGGCTGCCGTGGTAGTCGGACGAGCCCGTGGTCAGCAGCCCCAGTTCGGTGGCCAGACCGCGCAGCCGTGCCCGGGTGGCCGGTTCATGGTCCATGTGGTCGACCTCGATGCCGTCGAGGCCCGCTCCGGCCAGCTCGGCGATCACCGAGTCCGGCACGGTCCGGCCCCGCTTGGCGGCGGCGGGGTGAGCGAAGACGGTGACGCCTCCGGCGCCCTTGACCAGCCGGATCGCCTCGAAGGGGTCGGTCTCGTGCTTGGGGACGTAGGCGCGCCCCCCGTCGGCCAGCCACTGCTCGGTGAAAGCGTCGGAGACGCTGTCGACGACGCCAAGTTCGACCAGCGCGGAGGCGATGTGCGGGCGCCCGACCGATCCGTCGCCCGCGATGCGCGCCACCTGCTCCCAGGTGATCGGCACGCCGATCTCCCGGAGCCTGGCGATCATGCCCTGGGCACGCGGCACCCGGTCGTCCCGTACCAGTTCGCGCTCGGCGAGCAGTGCGGGGTCCTCGGGGTCGAACAGGTAGGCCAGCATGTGCATGCTGATGCCGTCGATCCGGCAGGAGAGCTCGGCGCCCGTGACGAGGGTGAGTCCCTCGGGGAGCGCGGCGAGCGCCTCGGCGTATCCGCGCGTGGTGTCGTGGTCGGTCAGCGCGACGACGTCCAGACCGGCGGCGGCCGCGTTGCGCACCAGCTCCGCCGGGGTGTCCGTGCCGTCGGAGGCGGTGGAGTGGGCGTGCAGATCGATGCGCACTACGCGTGACTCCAGGCGGTGACGGAACGGGCGGGACGCTCAAGGATAGCGGGAATCGGCCCCCCAATGTCACACCCGTACCAGGGGAGCACCCCCTACACTTCCCGGCACCCGAGCGCGCCCCACGCCGACGTCCGGGCACCGCCCACTCGGGCGTCCAGGCACGCCCGCTCCGGCATCCGGGCGCGCCCCGGGCCGGAGTCCCGGCACACCCCGGGCCGGCGTCCAAGGTGCACCCCTGGCCGGCGTCCGGGCACGTCCGGGTCGGCGTCCGAGGTGCGCCCACTCCGACGTCCGGGCACGCCGCACCCCGGCACCGCGCCACGCCGCCCTACGGCTCCAGGATGCGCGGCGACAGCGCGCCGCACGGCAGCAGGTCGACCTCGGCGCCCGCGTCGCGCAGATCGGTCAGGACCAGTTCGTCGTACATCAGCAGTCCGGTCTGCTCGGGCCAGACGACGGCCCACAGCCACAGCCCCAGCGCCTCGCCCGCGAAGACGGCGCGGTCGTCGGGCGAGCCGGAGACGTGCCAGAGCGGGGTGGGCCGGCCCGCCGCGAGGACCTTCGCCTGCGGCGGTTTCTCGACGCTCATGTACGGGCCGGGGTCGGGTCCGTCCATGCCCGCGTACCGCGCGCCGAGGCCGACGCCCAGTTCCTCGGCGACGAGGATCAGCTCACCCATCCCGCCCAGCGGTCCGGGCCCGGAGCAGGCGATGACGGTGGCCCTGCCGCCGCTGCGGTCGTCCCCCGCGAACGCCGCTCCGGTGAACAGCCAGCCGACCGGCAGCGGCCACGGCATCCACACCGGTACCCGGGCGCGGTGCACGACCACACCGAGGGCCTCGACGCTGGGCGGGATCACGGGCTGCAGCGGATGCACCGTGCCGTGCACATCACACTGCCAGGAATCGGCAAAGAGGCCGGGAGCCCTGACCCGGCCACCACACTTCGGGCAACTGGGTTCGCCCCTCATAGGGCCCAACGGTCCTCCCCGTCTTTGCCCGCGTCAAGGACGATCACCCGTCCGGCGCGGGCCGGCCACGCCAAAAACTACGTGCATCTTGCATTTATTAGTCCGGCTAACTTATTGTGTGTATAAGACAACGATCTAGTCGGTGCACAGTGAGGGAGCGGGCATGATCAACAGCACGGAAGGCCCCGCGGAGGGCGACACGTTCGACGTCGGCGCGGGCGGCGTCCTGCGTCAGCCGAGGGCCGTCTGGGCGACCGCCGGGGCGTCCGTCGTCGCCTTCATGGGCATCGGACTCGTCGACCCGATCCTGCCGTCCATCGCCCGGGGGCTCGACGCCACGGCGGGCCAGGTGTCCCTGCTCTTCACCTCGTACTTCCTGATCACCGCGTTCGCGATGCTGCTGACCGGCTTCGTCTCCAGCCGGATCGGCGGCCGCAGGACCCTGCTGCTCGGCCTGGCGCTCGTCGTGGTCTTCGCCGGACTGGCCGGAACCTCGGGATCGGTGGGCGAGCTCGTCGGCTTCCGGGCCGGCTGGGGACTCGGCAACGCGCTGTTCGTCTCCACCGCCCTCGCCGTCATCGTCGGCGCGGCGGCGGGCGGCAGCGCGGCCGCGATCCTGCTGTACGAGTCCGCGCTGGGCCTCGGCATGGCCTGCGGGCCGCTGCTGGGAGCCCTGCTCGGCAACGCGAGCTGGCGCTACCCGTTCTTCGGCACCGCGTTCCTGATGGCGATCGGCTTCCTGTGCATCACGGCGTTCCTGAAGGAGCAGCCGAAGCCCGCGCGCGCGACCTCACTGCTCGACCCGCTGCGCGCCCTCGGCCACAAGGGCCTCGCCTCCGCCGCGGCCTCCGCGTTCTTCTACAACTACACGTTCTTCACCGTGCTGGCCTTCACCCCGTTCGTACTGAACATGACGCCGTACAGGTCCGGCGCGGTGTTCTTCTGCTGGGGTCTGCTGCTCGCGGTCTTCTCGGTGATCGTGGCCCCGCGCATGCAGGCGCGGTTCGGCTCGCTGAAGGTGCTGGGCGGCTCCCTGGTGCTGCTCGCCGCCGACGTGTTCGTCCTCGGGTACGGCGACCACACCACCGCCGTCGTCTGCACGATCCTGTCCGGCGCGTTCATCGGCGTGAACAACACCGTCTACACGGAGCTGGCCCTCGGGGTCTCCGACGCCCCGCGCCCCGTGGCGAGCGCCGGCTACAACTTCGTGCGCTGGTTCGCGGCCGCGGCGGCGCCGTACTTCGCCCCGAAGATCGAGGAGTGGAGCAACATCCGCGTCCCGTTCGTGGTCGCCGCGGTCACCGCGCTGCTGGGCGCGGCGGTGGTCTACGTACGGCGCGCGGCGCTCACCGAGAGGGCGGAGGAGCTGGAGCCGGTCCACGCCACCGAGGACGGCGTCGCCGCTTTCGCCAACTGAGTCATCGAGAACGGGAATTGACGCTCCGTCACACACGGTGTCCCGGTATCGGTCAGTCCAGGGGAACGGACTTGCGCAGCGGATCGCGCAGGTCCGTTCCGCCGTTCAGCCAGCGTTCCTGGAGAGCGCCGGCGCCGTGGACGCGCTTCCAGGCGGCCTCGTTGGGCGTCATGGGGAGCAGCGGCAGGAAACGTACGGGATCGGCGGGAGCGTCGAGCTCCAGGTCCTCCACCAGGCCGCCGGATTCGGCGACCAGGACGGAGGTGAACGGCGCGCCGGGCCACAGGGGTTCACCCACGTCGAGCGAGGCGCCGGGGGCCACGACCAGACCCTCGACCTGGGGAGAGGCGGCGAGCACGGCCAGCGGGCGGAGCACCTTGTCGGTGTCGGTCCCGGCCGGACGGACCGAGAGGACCAGTTCGGCGCGCGGGCCCTTCACCGGATCGGCGAGCACGGCGGTGGGATCAGCCATCGGCTGGACGGACATGCCGAGCGTGGCGTAGCGGACGATGTCCCCCTCCGTGAAGCGCAGCACCTCGATGCGGTCGGTGCCCAGAAAGGTGACCGCGGCCCGCGCGTCGGGTTCGCCCAGCGCGGAGCGCAAACGGGCCTCGACCAGAGGAAGAACATCAGCCATGAACCGAGCATAGGCCGCGTCAATTCAGCCTGCGCGCATCGGGCCCCGGTCAACAACGCGCAAAGCGGGGCCTTGACGTATCGGTGCGCTGATACTCTTGGCCGCTGGTCGGAGCAGTGCATGACTGAAGGCCCCCAGGCCCTCATGGCGCTGCGGGAGTTGCTCCCGGACTCCGACGCACTGAGACTGATCTGACTCCCCTTCGGAGGGAGACAGACTCCCCTTCGGGGGAAGGATCGTCCCTCACGGGGGACCGACCGGAGGAGGTGGGGCTGCAATGGATCGAAGTCGATCGTGCAGTACCACCCGCTCTTCCGGTCGCTGAGTCCGTAGCTGGTTCCGCTGGGTTTTTCAGCCCTTCCGGCTGCCGCCTCCCGCAATCGTGTGCATACGTGTCAATGCCGCCCGGTGCACCACGGAAGAGCGCTTCGTTTCCGCCTGATCTGTCCGATCTGAACCCCTGATCTGTCCGATCTGAATCAACAGCGAAGCTGCCACCGCGACGGTGCGGTGCTCCCCGCTTTGTGGACGTGCCAAACATCCGCAGTCAGGACGTCCCCATTCCGGGTAGTTCCAACCGTCGCCGGCCGCCTCCGCCCGCGAGAAGGAGCCTGCCATGTCGATGATCCGTGACCTGCGCGCCGCGGTCCGCCCCCGTCCCTCCCTGCGCATCAAGGACAGTGGCTCGTACGACACCACCCGCGACCCGGCCACCCCCTCGGCCGTGGTCGACTGCGCCGTCTACCGTGACGGCGCCCGCGTCGCGACCCGCACCCCGCTCACACCGCAGGAGGCCATGCGCCAGGTGCGGCGCGACGGCGGGTTCGTGTGGATCGGTCTGCACGAGCCCACCGAGGACGAATTCGCCGGTATCGCCCGGGAGTTCGGACTGCACCCGCTGGCCGTGGAGGACGCCGTCCAGGCCCACCAGCGGCCCAAGCTGGAGCGCTACGACGACTCCCTGTTCACCGTCTTCAAGACCATCCACTACGTCGAGCACGACCGGCTGACGGCGACCAGCGAGATCGTCGAGACCGGCGAGGTCATGTGCTTCACCGGAGGGGACTTCTTCATCACCGTCCGGCACGGCGGGCAGGGGTCGCTGCGCGCGCTGCGGCACCGCCTCCAGGACGACCCCGAACTGCTCGCCAAGGGCCCCTCGGCGGTGCTGCACGCGATCGCCGACCATGTCGTCGACGGCTACATCGCGGTCGCGGACGCCGTGCAGGACGACATCGACGAGGTCGAGACCGAGGTGTTCTCGCCGGGCCGCAAGGGCACCCCGCGCGGCACGGACGCCGGGCAGATCTACCAGCTCAAGCGCGAGGTACTGGAGTTCAAGCGGGCGGTGTCGCCGCTGCTGCGCCCCATGCAGCTGCTGAGCGAGCGCCCGATGCGGCTGATCGACCCCGACATCCAGAAGTACTTCCGTGATGTCGCCGACCACCTCGCGCGCGTGCAGGAGCAGGTCCTCGGCTTCGACGAACTGCTCAACTCGATCCTCCAGGCCAACCTCGCGCAGGCCTCCGTGGCGCAGAACGAGGACATGCGCAAGATCACCTCGTGGGCCGCGATCGTCGCCGTACCGACGATGGTCTGTGGCGTGTACGGCATGAACTTCGAGCACATGCCCGAGCTGCACGCCCGCTACGGGTACCCCGTGGTCATGGGGATCACGGTCGGGCTCTGTCTCACGATCCACCGGATCCTGAAGCGCAACGGCTGGCTGTAGGACGGGCTGGATAGTCTGGGCCCCATGACGCAAGAGCTGCTCGACCAGGCCCTCGTCGAGGAGGCCACCAAGAAGTCCGGGCTGATCTGGGTACGGGGCGCCGCGGCGCCCTCGCCGGCCGGTCCGGGCGAGGAGGCGCCCACCCGCGCGCTGTGGCACGTGTGGCACGAGGGCGCGGCCTGCCTGGTCGGCGACGGGCCGGGCGAGCAGCCGCTGCCGGGGCTGGCCGCCGGAGGGCGCGCCGTCGTCACCGTCCGCAGCAAGGACAAGGGCGGACGGCTCGTCACCTGGTCCGCCACGGTCGTGGAACTCACCGCGAACACCCCGGAGTGGGACGCGGCCGTCGGAGAGCTCAAGGGCAAGCGGCTGAACGCCCCGGACGGCGAGGCCATGCCGGAGCGCTGGGCGCGCGAATGCCGGGTGGTGCGCCTGGAACCGACGGGCGCGATCGCCGAGCCGCCCGAGGGCTCGCTCGCCGCACGTCCGCTGCCGAGCCCGGCGACGACCCGCCGGCCGGCCCCGGCGGCGCTGCCCCGTCTCCTGCTGAAGCGGCGCAAGCGCGGCTGAGGCCAGTCCGGCGCGGCTGGGGCCCGTCCGGCCTTGCCCGTCTGCCGTACGACGGGCGACTGCCTGCCGTACGACGGGCGACTGTCTGCCACCGGGGGCCGTGCGGCCCCGTCCCGCGGACCGTGCGGGTTCACGACGAGGGCCGTCGCCGCCCGTGGTCGTGGACCGGGCGGGTCATGAGCGGGTCACGACGAGGGCAGCTGCTGCCCGTAGTCGACCGTGTCCTTCTTCGGCGGTTCCGCGAGCGGGAAGTCCTTGCCCCAGTCGGTCAGACTGAGGGTGCCGGCGTTGCCCGCGCGTCCGAGCAGGACCGGGTACGGGGTGCCCTGGAGCGAGACGTCCAGGGTTCCGCCCGAGCCCTTGCCGCCGGTGATGCGGATCGTGCGGACACCGGACTGTTCGTGATGGCCGTCCTTGGCGAGGGCGCCGTGCAGACTGAGCAGCCCGTCGAGCAGGACGTCCTTGTCGGTGAAGCCGCTGAAGCGCTTGTACGCGGGGTCGCCGGTCGGCACCTTCACGTACATGCCCTCCAGCTTGTCGGCCGCCGCCGTGTCCGTCGGCTTGCCGTCGCTCTCGCCGTCCTCGTGGGCCCAGAACGCGGCGTCCGCCTTGAGGAAGAGGTGCTCGCCGACCCGCAGCAGCCGGAAACCGCCCCCCTTGGAAGTGACCGAACCGGTGCCGCCGTCGGACTTGAGGCGCATGTCGAGGGTGTAGGTGGTGCCGCCCGAGACGACGGTCCCGGAGAGCCGCACGGTCGGCGCCTTGTCGGCCGCCTTCTTCGCCTTCGCCTGGATGGCGGTCGCGGACAGCTTGCCGACCCCGTTCGTGCCCGCGTCCGGGTCCTCGCTGCCGCACCCCGTCAGCCCCGTCGCTGTCACGGCCAGTGCGCAGATCGCGGCCGCCGTCACGGCTCTGCGGGTACGGCCCTGGGGAATTGCGGTCACAGGTGGGGCTGCCTCTCGTGCACGGTCCTCCAACGGCGTACGGCAGCGTACCGGTGCGCAGGCCGCCCGGCGGAGGCAGTCCGTCCGGACCGCCCACCAGGGCGTACCCGACCGGGACGGGCTAGCCTGAAGCCCACCCGAGCGGACAGACCGGCACAGAACGCATCGAAGCGAAGGAGGCGCGCGCATGGCAGCGGCCGCCCCCCGGATCTTCGTCTCGCACCTGTCCGGCGTCGCCGTCTTCGACCCGAACGGCGACCAGGTGGGCCGTGTGCGGGACCTCGTCGCTATGCTGCGCGTCGGACGGCGGCCGCCGCGCATGCTCGGCCTCGTCGTCGAACTGTCCACGCGCCGCCGGATCTTCCTGCCCATGACCCGGGTGACCGGCATCGAGTCCGGCCAGGTCATCACGACCGGCGTCCTGAACGTGCGCCGCTTCGAGCAGCGGCCCACCGAACGGCTCGTCTTCGGCGAACTGCTGGACCGGCTCGTGACCCTCGTCGAGACGGGCGAGGAGGTGACGGTCCTCGACGTGTCGATCCAGCAGCTCCCGGCCCGCAGGGAGTGGGAGATCGGCCGGGTCTTCGTCCGCAAGGGCCGCGGCGGCGCCTTCCGGCGCTCCAAGGGCGAGACGATGACGGTCGACTGGTCCTCCGTCACCGGATTCTCGCTGGAGGAGCACGGACAGGGCGCGGAGAGCCTGCTCGCCACCTTCGAGCAGCTGCGGCCCGCCGACCTCGCGAACGTGCTGCACCACCTGTCGCCGAAGCGGCGCGGCGAGGTGGCCGCCGCGCTCGACGACAACCGTCTGGCCGACGTCCTGGAGGAGCTGCCCGAGGACGACCAGATCGAGATCCTCGGCAAGCTCAAGGAGGAGCGCGCGGCGGACGTCCTGGAGGCGATGGACCCCGACGACGCGGCCGACCTGCTCGCCGAACTGCCCACCGAGGACGTGGAGCGGCTGCTGAGGCTGATGCGGCCCGGCGAGGCGGCGGACGTCCGGCGGCTGATGGCGTACGCGGAACGGACGGCGGGTGGTCTCATGACCACCGAGCCCATCGTGCTGCGGCCCGACGCGACCGTCGCCGACGCGCTCGCCCGGGTCCGCAACCCCGACCTCTCCCCCGCGCTCGCCGCCCAGGTGTACGTGTGCCGCCCGCCGGACGAGACGCCGACGGGCAAGTACCTGGGCGCGGTGCACTTCCAGCGGCTGCTGCGCGATCCGCCGCCCACCCTGGTCGGCTCGCTCGTCGACGACGACCTCCATCCGCTGGCCCCGGAGGACGAGCTGCCGGTGGTCGCCGGGTTCTTCGCGACGTACGACATGGTCGCGGCCCCCGTCGTCGACGAGAGCGGCTCGCTGCTCGGGGCGGTGACCGTGGACGACGTACTGGACCACATGCTGCCCGAGGACTGGCGGGAGACGGAGTTCCACCTCGACGAGGGTGTGCACGACAGCATGCACGCGGAGCGCGACGAGCTCGACGAGTCCCGCGACGAGAACGGGACCGGCCCGGCGGACGGCCCCGAGGACGCCCTCGGGGAGCCGGACGGCCCGCGAGGCGGAGAGGGACGCCATGGCGCCTGACCGTGAGGCCCGTGAGCGGGCCGCCACGGGGGCGACGGCGGCCTCCCGCCCGCGCACCCGGCTCGACCAGCCGAAGCCGCCGCGGCGCAGACTGCTGCCCGAGTGGGACCCGGAGGCCTTCGGACGGTTCTCGGAACGCATCGCCCGCTTCCTCGGCACCGGGCGGTTCCTCGTCTGGATGACGATCGTCATCATCATGTGGGTGGTCTGGAACGCCTTCGCTCCGCACGGCCTGCGCTTCGACAACTACCCGTTCATCTTCCTGACCCTGATGCTGTCGCTCCAGGCCTCCTACGCCGCCCCGCTGATCCTGCTCGCGCAGAACCGGCAGGACGACCGCGACCGGGTCAACCTCGAACAGGACCGCAAGCAGAACGAGCGCTCCATCGCCGACACCGAGTACCTCACCCGCGAGATCGCCGCGCTGCGGATGGGCCTCGGCGAGGTCGCCACCCGCGACTGGATCCGCTCCGAGCTCGAAGACCTGGTCAAGGAGCTGGAGGACCGCTACCCCGACGGTCACGGGGACGGACGGGCCGTATTCCCGGCGGAACGGTCGCAGGGACGTGACGTAGACGACCGGTGACAGGGCTTTCCGGGGCGCATGGGTCGCGCCGTACCATCGTCCCTATGGCTACGGAAGACGCGGTGCGTGAAGCACTGGCGACGGTGAACGACCCCGAGATCAACCGACCCATCACCGAACTGGGGATGGTCAAATCGGTGGAGATCGGCGCGGATGGCATGGTCGCGGTCGCGGTGTACCTCACGGTCTCCGGCTGCCCGATGCGCGACACGATCACCCAGCGGGTGACGGAGGCGGTCTCGCGGGTCGAGGGCGTCACCGGTGTCGACGTCGAACTCGACGTGATGAGCGACGAGCAGCGCCGTGAGCTGGCGACCGCGCTGAAGGGCGGCACCGCCGAGCGCGAGGTGCCCTTCGCCAAGCCCGGCTCGCTCACCCGTGTGTACGCGGTGGCCTCCGGCAAGGGCGGCGTCGGCAAGTCCTCGGTCACCGTGAACCTGGCGGCCGCGATGGCCGCCGACGGACTCAAGGTCGGCGTCGTGGACGCCGACATCTACGGCCACTCGGTGCCGCGCATGCTGGGCGCGGACGGCAAGCCGACCCAGGTCGAGAACATGATCATGCCGCCGTCCGCGCACGGCGTGAAGGTCATCTCCATCGGCATGTTCACCCCGGGCAACGCGCCGGTGGTCTGGCGCGGCCCGATGCTCCACCGCGCGCTCCAGCAGTTCCTGGCGGACGTGTACTGGGGCGACCTGGACGTCCTGCTCCTGGACCTCCCGCCGGGCACCGGCGACATCGCGATCTCCGTCGCCCAGCTCGTCCCGAACGCCGAGATCCTGGTCGTCACGACCCCGCAGCAGGCGGCGGCCGAGGTCGCCGAGCGGGCCGGCTCCATCGCCGTGCAGACCCACCAGAAGATCGTGGGCGTCGTCGAGAACATGTCGGGGCTGCCCTGCCCGCACTGCGACGAGATGGTCGACGTGTTCGGCACCGGTGGCGGCCAGTCGGTCGCCGACGGCCTGACCCGCACCACCGGAGCGACGGTCCCGGTCCTCGGCTCCATCCCGATCGACGTCCGCCTGCGCGAGGGCGGCGACGAGGGCAAGCCGGTCGTCCTGACCGACCCCGACTCCCCCGCCGGCGCGGCCCTGCGCGCCATCGCGGGCAAGCTGGGCGGCCGTCAGCGCGGCCTGTCGGGCATGTCGCTGGGCATCACCCCGCGCAACAAGTTCTAGGACCCGGACGCGTTCCGGGACCCGGGGTCTCCCGCGGGAGACCCCGGCGCCGCCGGTACGAAGGAGGGGGCGCCGTCCGTGCGGACGGCGCCCCCTTCCTCGTAGCGGCCGGGTAACCCGCCGACGCGGACAGCAGGCTGCCGGTGAGCGGCCGCCAGGGGCCCCTGTGGCGCTTGTGGGTGCCTGTCGTGGTCCCGGGGGACCTCGTGGCCGCTGCCAGGGCCTTAGCGGTCGTATGCGGCGATGTCCTTGATCATCGCGAAGCCGAGCCCGTACGCGCTCATCCCCCGGCCGTACGCGCCCACGTGGACGCCTTCCTGGGTGGAACCCGCGAGGACCCAGCCGAACTCGGACTCGCGGTAGTGGAAGGCCGTGGGAACGCCGTCCACGGGCAGGGACAGGGTGGACCAGTCCGCACCGTCCAGGTCGTCGGCCAGCACCCACGCGGTCTCGGTCTGCTGGTCCAGCCAGTCGTCGCGCAGGGTGTGGTCCATCTGGCCGGGCCAGGTGAAGGACAGCAGCCCCACACCGGCCAGCCACGCCGCCGAGGACACCGAGGTGGCCTCCAGCAGTCCCGTGCCGTCCGCGCTGCGCCGTACGGGGCTGGCGGCGACGGTGACCACCACCGCGAACCGCTCCTTGTCCTCGCCCGGCTCGGGGCGCACCGAGGGTTCGTCCCCGTGCCCGACCGAACCGTGCTCGACCGCGCCGTCCGCGGAGGTGCCCACCTGCATCAGCCAGCGCTGCCCCGTGAAGGCCTCGTCGAGGCCGTACCAGGGAAAGGGCGCCAGCAGGTAGCCGTCGACCGTACGCCGGGCGAAGGGGACCTGTTGTCCGCCCTCCGCGGCCGGCGCCTGCGCGCCTACCCGACTTGTCGTCTCCATCTGCCGGACGCCTCCTCGCTCTCGTCGGACCGGGCGGCCCACCCCCCTCGGGCGACCTTGTCGGTCCGCACAACAACTGGGCAGCATAGCCACCCCGCTCCGGGCAGAGGCTAAACCGCCCGGCGCGTAAGACGTACTAAGGGCGTATTCGGACCGCGCGGGGCCCGTCCACGGCCCGCGGGGCACCCGTTCGCGCGCCGGATCCACCCGCCGAGGGCCGGGCTCGGGGACCCGTGAGGGTCATGACTGCCGTACCCGGATCGGACGGCGCCGCCGGGATCGGACGGCGCCGTACGGATCAGGTGGCGTCGGCGTCGTAGGGCGGGTGCTCGTCGGCGTCGAGCTTCTCGCGCTTCTTCGTCATGTCGACGGAGCCGCCGGCGGACCCGCCCGCCGCGGAGGAGTCGGACTCACGGCTGTGCGCCGGGTCCGTGACCTCGGCCATCTCCTTCTTCAGGTCGAAGCCGTTGCGGATCTCCTTGAGCCCCAGCTCGTCATTGTCCAGCTGCTTGCGTATGAACGTCTTGGGGTTGAGGTCCTCGAACTCGAAGTCCTTGAATTCCGGGCCGAGTTCGTCGCGGATGTCCGCCTTGGCGCTCTCCGAGAACTCACGGATCTTGCGGATCGTGCGCGTGACGTCCTGAATCATCTTCGGGAGCTTTTCGGGACCGAAGACGAGCACGGCCAGGACGATCAGCGTCACCAGCTCAAGCGGTCCTACGTCGTTGAACACCTGATAGCTCCTCGCGATGCCCTCGGTCCACGGCCCTCGGGGGTCTTCCGCGGTCCGGGCCGCGTCCCACGGTACCCGGCGCCACCGTCCGTCCGGAACTGTCCCGGGGTTCCCGGCTTCGGGTACGGCGCGGGTTTTCCACGATGTTTGCCGTGCCGAGCTGCGACATCGTTCTCGACTGTGAGGTTCATGTCACTCGCGGCCCCCGGGGCCGCGGCCCTCAGCCGCCGTTCGCCGAACCGAGGACCAGGGTGATCGTCCGGTTCGTGCCGCCCCGCCTGACGGTCAGCCGGAGGCGGTCGCCGGGCCGGTGGGCGCGGGTCTTCACGATGAGTTCCTCACCGGAGTGGACACGCGTGCCGTCGACCTCGGTGATGACGTCGCCGGCCCTGATGCCCGCCTCGGCTCCGGGACCGCCGGGCGTGACGGGCGCACCGCCCCCGGCGGCCTTCATGCCCACCCGCGCTCCGTCACCCGAGTAGTTCATGTCGAGCGTGACACCGATCACGGGGTGGGTGGCCCTGCCGGTGTTGATGAGCTCTTCCGCGACGCGCTTGGCCTGGTTGACGGGGATCGCGAAGCCCAGCCCGATGGATCCGGCCTGACCGGTCCCCAGGTCGGAGCCGCTGTCGGCGGAACGGATGGCGCTGTTGATGCCGATGACACGGGCCCGGGAGTCGAGCAGCGGCCCGCCCGAGTTGCCGGGGTTGATCGGCGCGTCGGTCTGGAGGGCGTCCACGTACGAGACGTCGGTGCCGTCGCCCGCCTCGCCGCCCGCCGTGATGGGCCGGTCCTTGGCGCTGATGATCCCGGAGGTGACCGTGTTGGCGAGGTCGAAGGGCGCGCCGATGGCGACGACGGGGTCGCCGACCTGGACGCTGTCCGAGTTGCCCAGCGGCATGGGCGCGAGCCCGCGGACCCCGGAGACCTTGACCACGGCGAGGTCGTAGCCGCTGTCGTGTCCGACGACCCGGGCCTTCGCGGTCTGGCCGCCGCTGAACGTCACGGTTATCGTGCCGCTGCCGCCGGCGGGTTCGATCACGTGGTTGTTGGTGAGGATGTGTCCCTCGCCGTCGAGCACGAACCCGGTGCCGGTGCCGTCCTCCTCGCTCCCGTGCACATGCAGGGTGACGACGCTGGGCAGCGCGTGCGCCGCGATTCCGGCGACGCTGTCCGGGGCACGCCCCGGGGCCTCCTTGGCGGCCTGCGGCAGCTCGATGTCCGTCAGTCCCCCGTTCCGCTCCAGATAGGCCCCCACGACGCCGCCCACGCCCCCGGACGCCAGCGCGAGCGCGACGGCGGCGAGCACCAGGGCCTTCCTCGCCCTTCGGCGCCGCTCCGCCACGGTGGGCACGGCGACGCCGTTCTGCTGGAGGGGTCCGCCGGGTCCGCTCCGGGCGAGGTGGTCGGGGTGCCGCGGGGATCCGGGCGCGGCCCAGGGGTCGTAGTTCCGCCAGGGATCGGGTGAGTCGGACTCGACGGGACCGTCGGACCCGGCCGGGGCGGGAAGGACGGTGGCGGGGCCGGCGGGAGGCGGGGGCACGGGGGACATCGGGTTCGGAGGCCCTGAGGCTTCCGGTTCCGGTACGAGGGGCAGGGGCAGGGCGTCGTCGGGCGCGCCTCCCTGGGCCGGGACGGCGCCCGCGGGGGCCGTCCCGTCGGCCGGGGCGGCCGCCTCGGCCCGGGTGACGGCCGGGGTGGCCTGTGTCCGCTCCTGGGGCGTGCTCGGCCCGGCGCCGCTCGCGGCGTTCCGGGAGGCGGCGGGGTGGGGGGAATCCGGTTCCGTGAGGCCGGCCGGCGCGGTGTCCGCGCCCGCGTCCTCGGGCCGGGGTCGACTCCACCGGTTCGCCTTCGTGGGCCTGCCCTCGTTCATGCTCTCCCCACACCTGGCCCGCGGCGCAGCGCGCCGACGGCCACCACAGACTGGTCGACTCCGCGTCCGTGATCCCTCCCGCGGACGCGGCCCTCCCCGGATTCAACCAGGTTCCCGGGCCGCCGCGCAGAGTGCGGTGTCAGTGAGCCTGATGAGGGGTGGGGGACGGGGACGAGGTGGGGGACGGTGTCACGGCGGGGGCGGCGAGCAGGCCCGGAGCTTGGGTCGCCGCGGGCGGCTGGACCTCGGTGAGCGGACGTATGAGCGGGGACATCGCGGCGGCACCGGCGACCACCGGTGTCGTGAGCGTGTGCACGGCGTCCTGGCCGCGGCCGGCCGGAGCGGGAACTCCGGGCAGCAGCGGGGCGGACACCCCGGTCGGTGCCACCGGACCGTTGCCGAGCGACCGCTCGCCCTGGGTGAGCAGCGGACCGGCGGACCGGCGGCGCTGCGACTCGGGAGTCGAGGTCGCTCCCGCGCCCTGGGACCGGGACGGCGTCACATTGCTGCCGGCGCCGGCTCCTCCGCGCGCGTCCGTGTCACCGGGCAGACCGGTGGTCACCCCGCCGAGCGCGACGGCCGCGAGCGACACCGCGCCCGCGGCGACGAAGGCGAACCGCAGCCCGCGCGAGGCGGACCGCTCGGCCTCGTGACGGCTGACGTCATGGATACGGAAGCCGCGCCCCGGAGCGGGGGGCAGCACATCGGCGTGCGGTCCGGCCGGGACGTACCCGAAGGGTTCGCCCCGCATGCCGAAGACGCCGGGCAGTCCGTGACCCGTGGAGCCGCCGGGCAGTCCGCCGCCGAAGCCGCCTCCGTTCAGCCGCGGACTGTCGGAGTCGCCTCCCCCGGGGAGTCCCTGGAGGCGGGCGAGGAAGCTTTCGGAGGGCGGCGGCGGGGCCATCTCCGCGAAGACGTTCTTCAGTCGGCGCTGGGCGTCGGCCTCGGCCTTGCACTTCGCGCAGGTGGCGAGGTGGGCCAGGACGCGGTCGCGCGACTCATGACCGAGCTCTCCGTCCACCAGGGCGGAAAGTCGGTCCCCGAGGTGCTGCTCTGCAGGGGTGGGACGGGTTCCACTCACGCGGTCGCGCCTCCTCCCCCCAGCACGGGCACACGGGCCGCGAACGAGCGACGCTCGGCGCGGGCCTCGGGAGACCGGTGTGCCAGGGCCTTGCGCAGCTGGGAGCGGCCGCGGTGGATCCGGGAGCGGACCGTGCCGAGCTTGACGCCCAGGGTCGCGGCGATCTCCTCGTAGGACAGTCCCTCGATGTCGCAGAGGACGACGGCGGCGCGGAACTCGGGCGCGAGGGTGTCCAGCGCCTGCTGGACGTCGGCGTCGAAGTGCGCGTCGTTGAAGACCTGCTGCGGGGAGGGCTCGCGGCTGGGCAGCCGCTCGGCCGCGTCGTCGCCGAGGGCGTCGAAGCGGATGCGCTGCTTGCGCCGGACCATGTCGAGGAAGAGGTTCGTGGTGATGCGGTGGAGCCAGCCCTCGAAGGTGCCGGGCGTGTAGGTCGACAGCGAGCGGAAGACGCGGACGAAGACTTCCTGGGTGAGGTCCTCGGCGTCGTGCTGGTTGCCCGTGAGGCGATAGGCGAGACGGTAGACGCGACCGCTGTGCGTGCTGACGATCTCCTCCCAGGTGGGCGGAGTCCATGCCTGCGGCTCCGCGTCGGTGGTGAACGTCGCGGTCTGCGCCGGGGCAGCAACGGGGAGCTGGTCAGCGTTGTCGGTCACGGATTTCGGCTCACCCGTCGATCTGAGCAGGCGCCGCAGCACTCCTCCCCGATCCACAGGCGCAGCCGCACCTCCCCTGTCGGCTCTGGTGGTGTCCAGTGGAGCCCCTACCATAGCCACCTCGCCCGTTAGCTCCGGATAAGCGGTTTTACGGGAATTTGATACGGGCTCATATGGGTCCGCCGACGCCCGCCCGCGGACCCGCTCCGTGTACCGACTCATCGACTTCCCCCCGCTCGGTTCTCCCACCCTTCTAAACGCCCGGTCCCATCCGCAGGTTCCCGGCACCAACGGATACAGTCACGCCCAGGCAACCACGGGGACAGGAGAGGGTCATTACCGGCAACCGGCAGACGAGCTGGGCGGCGTTCGCCGACGCCTTTGTCGCCGAGGACGAGGCGCTGCGATGGGCGCGGGACCGGGCCCACGAGGCGGGCCTGCGCTCGGTGACGCCCGGCACGGGCGCCGCGCTGCGCCTGCTCGCCGCCACCGTGGACGCGAAGGCGGTCGCCGAGATAGGTACCGGCACCGGCGTCTCCGGAATTCATCTTCTGCACGGCATGCGGCCGGACGGGGTACTGACCACCGTGGATCCGGAGCCGGAGCGCCAGCAGTTCGCCCGCCAGGCCTTCCGTGCCGCCGGGTTCGCCAGCAACCGGGCGCGCTTCATCCCGGGCCGGGCGCTGGATGTGCTGCCCCGTCTCGCGGACGCCGGATACGACCTCGTTTTCTGCGACGGTGACCGGCTCGAGAGCCTCGACTACCTCGCTGAATCGTTGCGCCTGTTGCGTCCGGGCGGGCTCGTCGCCTTCGAGGGCGTCTTCGCGGACGGCCGCACCGTGGACTCGGGACCGCAGCCGGTCGAGGTGAGCCGGCTGCGCGAGCTGCTGCGCGCGGTGCGCGAGAGCCAGGAGCTGGTGCCGTCGCTGCTGCCGGTGGGCGACGGCCTGCTGTGCGCGGTCAAGCGCTGATTCCGCCGCCCGGCCCGTCGGCCGGTCCGCGGCCCGGTCCGCTGCCCGCAGGGTGCCTCCGACCTGGCCTTCCACCGTGCCCGATCCCTGCCGGCCGAGCGGCGCGGCGGTCCCGTACGCCCGGAAAAACAGCTTCCCCGGCACCATGTGCGGTGCCGGGGAAGCCGAAAGGGGTTTGGGTCGCGTTCCGCGTCAGCCGACGACCTTCTTGAGGGCGTCGCCGAGAGCGTCAGCCTCGTCAGGGGTCAGCTCGACGACAAGCCGACCGCCGCCTTCGAGCGGAACGCGCATGACGATGCCCCGCCCCTCCTTGGTCACCTCGAGCGGGCCATCGCCCGTCCGCGGCTTCATGGCCGCCATGCTCGTTCCCCTTCCTGAAACCAGCTCATCGTCGCCGACGGCCCCCTCCGAGGGCACGCACGTCCCCTCATAGGACACACGTCACCGGCATCGAACACATTGCTTCCAGGCCATTATCTCGCATCTCAGGACCTGATGACCAACATCAGTCGGCATCGCTTGCGCAACGCGCTTGAGCAAAACCACCCAATTCGGCGATGTGACTGCGATACTGCGCCGCCGCAACGACGTCCGCGGCACGGAATTCTTTGACGCAGGTCACATGGAGGCCCCGCGCCACCGCGGGTGACATCCGCCATGCTGTCATCGGAGACAGGTCGTACCGGCCGGTACGACGAGCCGCGACCCCGGAAGGGACCCACCATGGCCGACACCGTGCTCTACGAGGTGAGCGACGGACTCGCGACCATCACGCTGAACCGCCCCGAGGCGATGAACGCGATGAACGTCGAGACCAAGGTCGCCTTCCGGGACGCGGCCCAGGCCGCCGCCGCGGACGACGCCGTACGGGCCATCCTGCTGACCGCGGCCGGTGACCGGGCGTTCTGCGTCGGCCAGGACCTCAAGGAGCACATCGGGCTGCTGGCCGCCGACAGGGAGTCGGGGTCGGGCGGGACGATGAGCACCGTGCGCGAGCACTACAACCCCATCGTGCGGGCGCTGACCGGCGCCGCGAAGCCCGTGGTGGCCGGGGTCAACGGTGTCGCGGCCGGGGCCGGGTTCGGTTTCGCGCTCGCCGCCGACTACCGCGTCGTCGCCGACACGGCCGCCTTCAACACGTCCTTCGCCGGAGTCGCGCTGACCGCCGACTCGGGGATCTCCTGGACGCTGCCCCGGGTGATCGGCCCGAGCCGTGCCGCCGACCTGCTGCTCTTCCCGCGCAGCATCAGCGCCCAGGAGGCGTACGAGCTGGGCATCGCGAACCGGCTGGTTCCGGCCGGCAAGGTGCGCGCCGAGGCGGAGAAGGTGGCGCGGGCGCTGGCCGCCGGGCCGACGCTGGCGTACGCCGCCCTGAAGGAGTCCGTCGCCTTCGGGCTCACCCACTCGCTGGAGGAGACCCTGGAGAAGGAGGACGAACTCCAGGGGCGTGCCGGTGCCTCCGAGGACCACGCCATCGCGGTCCAGGCGTTCGTGAACAAGGAGAAGCCCAAGTACCTGGGGCGCTGACCGTCCGAAGGCGTCCGCCGCGGGCCGCGCGTGGTCCGCGGCGGGCATCTCCGCACCCCGGGAAGAGCGGCCCGGTCAGCAGTCGTCGCGCACCACGCAGTCCGCCAGGTGGTCGTTCACCAGGCCGCACGCCTGCATCAGGGCGTACGCCGTCGTCGGGCCCACGAAGCGGATGCCGCGCTTCTTGAGCGCCTTGGACAGAGCCGTCGACTCGTCGGTGACGGCCGGTACGTCGGAGAGCTTCTCCGGGGCCGGCCGCGAGGCGTGGTCGGGGGCGAAGGACCAGACGAGCTCGTCCAGCTCGCCCGGGGCCCATTCGGCCAGCACGCGCGCGTTGGCGACGGTCGCCCGGATCTTGGCGCCGTTGCGGATGATTCCCGGGTCGGCGAGCAGGCGCTCCTCGTCGGCCTCCGTGAACAGGGCGACCTTGGCGATCTCGAAGTCCGCGAAGGCCGCGCGGAAGCCGGAGCGGCGGCGCAGGATCGTGATCCAGGACAGCCCCGACTGGAACGCCTCCAGGCACAGCCGCTCGTAGAGGGCGTCGTCGCCGCGGACGGGCCGGCCCCACTCCTCGTCGTGATAGGCCACGTAGTCCTCGGTGGACAGCGCCCAGGGGCAGCGCAGCGCGCCGTCGGTTCCGGCCAGCGCCCCGCTCACCGCTCGTCCCCGGGGTGCTTGCGCAGCGAGGTGGTGCCGCTCGCCGCGCGGGCGCCGGCGAGCGCGGCCTCCAGGTCGGCGATCCGGGCGTCCCGCTCGCCGATCTCGGCGCCGAGACGGCCCAGCGCGTCGTCGACGTCCGCCATGCGGTAGCCGCGCACGGTGACGGCGAAACGCAGGGCGTCCACGTCACCCTTGTGCACCGGACGGTCGTACGGCAGCGGATCGCGCAGCCGCTCGGGCTCGGCGTCGGCAAGGGGCGCGCTCTCGCCGCCGCCCACCACGGACAGGGTCACCGCGGCGACCACGACGGCGAGGGCGACGACCAGGAACAAGAACATGAACATCGCTGAGGTCCCCACGCTCCGGGGCCGGCGCGGGTCGCGTCGGCGCGAAAGTACTGGTGCTGACGAAGGCAGTCTGACGCCAGAGGTGTCAGGCTCCGATCGTGCCATGCGAGTGTGACAGCTAAGGTCGCAGGCGGCTTATCGGTGCGACTTACTGGGAGAGGTCACAGGGGATGCTCAGGCTGGGCAGGCGCGAATTCGACGCGCACGAGCCGGTGATCATGGCGATCGTGAACCGGACCCCGGACTCCTTCTACGATCAGGGGGCCACCTTCCGCGACGAGCCCGCGCTCGCGCGCGTGGAGCAGGCGGTGTCCGAGGGCGCCGCCGTCATCGACATCGGCGGGGTCAAGGCCGGACCGGGCGAGGAGGTCACCGCCGAGGAGGAGGCGCGCCGGACGGTCGGCTTCGTCGCCGAGGTGCGCCGCCGCTTCCCTGACGTGGTCATCAGCGTCGACACCTGGCGGCACGAGGTCGGCGAGGCGGTCTGCGAGGCCGGCGCCGATCTGCTCAACGACGCCTGGGGCGGGGTCGATCCGCGCCTGGCAGAGGTGGCCGCCCGGTACGGGGTGGGGCTCGTGTGCACGCACGCCGGGGAGTCTGAGCCGCGCACGCGCCCGCACCGGATCGCCTACGACGACGTGATGGCCGACATCCTGCGGGTCACGCTGGGCCTCGCGGAGCGCGCCGTGGCTCTGGGGGTGCCCCGCGAGTCGGTGCTCATCGATCCGGGACACGACTTCGGGAAGAACACCCGGCACAGTCTGGAGGCGACACGGCGGCTCGGGGAGATGGTCTCCACCGGGTGGCCGGTTCTCGTCTCCCTCTCCAACAAGGACTTCGTGGGCGAGACGCTCGACAGGCCGGTCAAGGAGCGGGTCCTCGGAACGCTGGCGACGACCGCGGTCTCGGCGTGGCTGGGGGCGCAGGTGTACCGCGTCCACGAGGTCGCGGAGACCCGTCAGGTCCTGGACATGGTCGCGTCGATCGCCGGGCACCGGCCGCCGGCGGTGGCCCGGCGCGGGCTGGCGTAGCGGACGGACCGCGCGGGCGCACGGGAGGGGCCGACTCGGCAGCCCGTCCCGTGCCCCCGGCCCGTGGAGCCCTAGAGCCGTGGGAGAAGGCCTCTGAAGGCCTCTAGCGGGGGCCCGCCTCCTTCGACACCAGCGCCACCGCTTCGTCCACCTCGTCGGTCAGGTGGAACAGCATCAGATCCTTCTCCGACGCCTTGCCCTGGGCGATGAGGGTGTTCTTGAGCCAGTCGACGAGGCCGCCCCAGTACTGCGTGCCGAACAGCACGATGGGGAAGCGGGTGACCTTCTGGGTCTGGACCAGGGTGAGCGCCTCGAAGAGTTCGTCGAGGGTGCCGAGACCGCCGGGCAGGACCACGAATCCCTGCGCGTATTTGACGAACATCATCTTCCGGACGAAGAAGTACCGGAAGTTCAGGCCGATGTCGACGTACTGGTTCAGCCCCTGCTCGAAGGGGAGCTCGATACCGAGGCCGACGGAGATGCCCTTGGCCTCGCAGGCACCCTTGTTGGCGGCCTCCATGGCACCCGGTCCACCACCGGTGATCACCGCGAACCCGGCCTCGACCAGGCCCCGGCCGAGAGCGACGCCCGCCTCGTACTCGGGCGAGTCCGCCGATGTCCGGGCTGAGCCGAACACGCTGATCGCGGGCGGGAGTTCGGCCAGCGTGCCGAAGCCTTCGATGAACTCCGACTGGATGCGCAGGACCCGCCAGGGATCGGTGTGCACCCAGTCGGAGGGGCCGCCCGCGTCCAGCAGCCGCTGGTCCGTGGTGCTCGCCTGGACCTGATCCCGCCTGCGCAGCACCGGGCCGAGCCGCTGCTCCTCCGGTGGCCGCTTCTTGCCCCTCGGGTCGCCAGTAGCCATGTCCACTCCCTCCGCGTACGGATCTCCCCCGCTCCGGCCCGAGGCCGGTGCGGGGGAAGGTCGTTCCGCCCCAGAGTAGATCTCCGCTGGTTACGGCGGGGGGACGTCGGCATGTCCGCCATGAACCGCCGACGGGTACGCCCGACCGCTCAGGCGGTGAGCCAGTCGCGCAGTCGCCGCTCGCCCGCGAGGATCTTGGCTGTTTCCACCCGTTCGTCCCGCTTGTGCGCCAGGTGCGGATTGCCGGGGCCGTAGTTGACAGCGGGGATGCCGAGCGCGCTGAAGCGGGAGACGTCCGTCCAGCCGTACTTGGGCTGCGGGGTGCCCCCCACCGCCTCGATGAACGCGGCGGCGGCCGGGTGGGAGAGCCCGGGGAGGGCGGCACCGCTGTGGTCGTCGACGACGAACTCCTCCACACCGCAGTCGGCGAAGACCTCGCGGACGTGCTCGATCGCCTCCTCCTCGGTGCGGTCGGGCGCGTAGCGGAAGTTGACGGTGACGACGCACTCGTCGGGGATGACGTTGCCGGCGACCCCGCCGGAGATGTTCACCGCGTTCAGGCCCTCGCGGTACTCCAGGCCGTCGATCACCGGGTAGCGCGGCTCGTAGGCGGCCAGGACGGCCAGGATCGGGGAGGCCGCGTGGATCGCGTTCGAGCCCATCCAGCTCCGGGCCGAGTGGGCCCGTTCGCCCCTGGTCTTCAGCAGGACCCGCAGCGTGCCCTGGCAGCCGCCCTCGACCTGTCCGTCGGAGGGCTCCAGGAGGACCGCGAAGTCGCCCCGCAGCCACTCGGGGTGGGCCTCGGCCACATGCTTCAGCCCGTTCAGATCGGCCGCGACCTCCTCGTTGTCGTAGAAGACGAAGGTGAGGTCACGGTTGGGCTCGGGGACGGTGGCCGCGATACGGAGCTGGACGGCGACGCCCGACTTCATGTCACAGGTGCCGCAGCCCCACAGCACGCCGTTCTCGTCGAGGCGGGAGGGCACGTTGCCGGCGATCGGCACGGTGTCGATGTGACCGGCCAGGACGACCCGCTCGGCGCGGCCCAGGTCCGTGCGGGCCACGACGTTGTTGCCGTACCGGTCCACCTTCAGATGCGGCAGGGCGCGCAGGGCCCTCTCGACGGCGTCCGCGAGCGGCTTCTCGGTGCCGCTCTCCGAGCGGAAGTCGACGAGCGCCGCGGTGAGCTCGGCTGCGTCCAGGGTGAGGTCAAGCGGGGTGTCGGCCATGGCCTCGACCCTAGCGCGCCCCGCCGGGAGGCCCCGAAAGCAGCCGGATGCGGTCGTATCCCCCGGCCGCGCTCCCGTTGTCCACAGCCCCACGGTTCGCCCGCGGCGCTCTCCAGTACCTTGTACGCGTGTCTGAGCCGTCCCCCACTCCTGTCCGGCGCCGCGGTCGCCTCCTGCGTTTCGGAGGGGCCCTCGTGGTCCTGCTCGCGGTCGCGGGTTACCTCGGCGTGCAGTACCTCACGGGCGGCGTGGGCGCGCCCCGGTGCAAGGTCGTCTCCGGCAACGGTGACGGCGCGTCGTACGAGTTCACGCCCGAACAGGCGGTGAACGCGGCGACGATCTCGGCGATCGGCACCTCGCGCGGTATGCCCGAGCGGGCGGTGGCCATCGCTCTCGCGACGGCGCTCCAGGAATCGGGGCTGCGCAACATCCGGCACGGCGACCGGGACTCCCTCGGTCTGTTCCAGCAGCGCCCGTCGCAGGGCTGGGGCACCAGGAAACAGATCATGGACCCGACGTACGCGGCGGGCGTCTTCTACGAGCACCTGGCCAAGGTGCCCGGCTACTCGCGGCTGCCGCTCACCGTCGCCGCGCAGCGGGTGCAGCACAGCGGCTTTCCGCAGGCGTACGCGAAGCACGAGCCGGACGCCACGCTGCTCGCCGCCGCCCTGACCGGCCGCGCGGCGGCCACGCTGACCTGCCAGGGGCGCCCGGCCGCGACCCCGGCGGGCGGTCCGGCGCCGGTGCGTGCCGCGCTCGCCCGGGACTTCGGGCGCGATGTGCTCCAGGAGGCGGGCGCCACCGTGGACGCCGAGGGTTCCTCCGCTTCGTCGGCACCGGCCTCCTCGGCTTCACCGACTTCCCCGGCTTCCCCGGGCGCTACGGGCTCGACGGCCTCCCCCGCCGCCAAGGGGGTCACCGGCCGGACCGTGACCGTCCCCGTGCGCGAGGGGTCCGACGCCGGGTCGGGGACGCTCCGCCGCGGCTGGGAGCTGGCTCACTGGGCCGTGGCCAACTCCTCGGCCCTGCACATCGACCGGGTGTCGTACGCGGGACGCGAATGGACCGCGGGGACCTCGGAGGGGTCGTGGCACACGGCCGACGACAAGAGCGGTCCGGGGCCGGGGGAGGCCTCGGCGGAGGTCAGGATCGTCACCGGGCAGTAGTACGGGACCTCACCCCTGGGGAGGACCCCGTCCCGGCGGGCCGGTGATGTGCGCGCGCTTTCGGGCGCTCACTCCCCGTCGGTGAAATCCCATGGGAACAAGGGGCCCTGGGGGTTCCAGCGGTGCTGCGGCCGGGCATTGTTTGCCCGTTTTTATCCACAACCGATAATGCGACACATTGCCAACTCTTTACGTCGGGCCACCGCAACCTTCGCGGACTTCGAGCGGTAGTCACTGCGTCCGAGCCCGGAACGATCACCTCAGCCGATCGCCGTCCGGGAACGCGGTCCGCCGGCAGCCGGCCGGCCGACCGCCGGGCAGAGCAGGACGCTTCCCCGTTCTCTTCCGTCTAAGGAGCACCATGTCCCTCCCCCTGACCCGCCGGATCGCCCGTGTCGTGCTGCTCGTCGCGGCCGGAGCGGCGCCCGTGGTCGGCGCGGCCGGCTCCGCCTGCGCGGCGCCCGGCCTGCCGGCCGCACCCGGCCTCGGCGGGCTGACCGCCCTGGACGGCGCGAACGTCGGCCACACCCTCGACGGAGCGACGCAGAACGCCCCCGGGATCGCCGGCGCGTCCGGCGGCGCCACGGTCGCGAAGGCCCTGCCGTCCGCGGGCAAGGCCGCCCAGAAGGCCGCGCCCGCCGTGCAGAAGATGGCCGGGAGCACGGCCGGCCACGCCGGAGGCCTCGTCGGTGACACCGCGAAGACGGCCTCCGACGGCCTGCCCACGGACGCCGTGACCAAGGGCGGCGTACCGACCGGACAGCTTCCGCTGAAGGGCCTGCCGGTGGGCTAGGACCTGCCGCCGGGTCAGGGCCCGACGCCCGGCCACGGCCTGGCGTCGGGGTCGTGCCGTACGGCGACGGGGGTCCGGGGAAGCGAGTTCCCCGGACCCCCGTCGCCGTCGCCGTAGTCAGACAGGCCCTAGCGCAGGCGTTCCACCGCGGC
This sequence comes from Streptomyces sp. NBC_00328, assembly GCF_036139655.1. Taxonomy (NCBI): domain Bacteria; kingdom Bacillati; phylum Actinomycetota; class Actinomycetes; order Kitasatosporales; family Streptomycetaceae; genus Streptomyces; species Streptomyces sp. NBC_00328. The sequence continues at coordinate 6,324,775 of NZ_CP108013.1, read as the reverse complement.
CGCCACACGCTCGTCCGAGGCGGTGAGGGCCACGCGGACGAACTTCTCGCCCGCCTCGCCGTAGAAGTCGCCGGGGGCCACCAGGATGCCCAGGTCGGCCAGGTGCGCCACCGTGGACCAGCAGGACTCGTCCCGGGTGGCCCAGAGGTAGAGGCTCGCCTCGCTGTGCTCGATGCGGAATCCGTGGTCCAGGAGGGCTTCGCGCAGGGCGGTGCGGCGGGCCGCGTAGCGCTCGCGCTGTTCGTGGACGTGCGTGTCGTCCGCGAGCGCGGCGACCACGGCGGCCTGGGTGGGCGCGGAGGTCATCATGCCGCCGTGCTTGCGGATCGCGAGGAGTTCGCCGAGCACGGCGGGGTCGCCCGCGAGGAACGCGGCGCGGTAACCGGCCAGGTTCGAGCGCTTGGACAGCGAGTGGACCGAGACGATCCCCTCGTAGGAGCCGCCGCACACGTCGGGGTGCAGGACCGAGACCGGGTCGGCCTCCCAGCCCAGCTCGATGTAGCACTCGTCGGAGAAGACGAGGATGCCGTGCTCGCGGGCCCAGGCGACGATCCGGGTGAGCTCACCGGCGGACAGGACCTTGCCGGTCGGGTTCGACGGGGAGTTCAGCCACAGCAGCTTCAGGCCCGCCGGGTCCAGCTCCGTCGGGTCGTCGTAGACCACGTGCTCCGCCCGCGCGAGCCGCGCCCCGACCTCGTACGTCGGGTAGGCGAGGCGGGGGTACGCGACCTTGTCGCCGGGACCGAGACCGAGCTGGGTCGGCAGCCAGGCGACCAGTTCCTTGGAGCCGACGATCGGCAGGACGTGCCGGTGGGTGACGTCCCGCGCGCCGAGCCGTCGCTCCACCCAGCCCGTGAGCGCGTCCCGCAGCTCGGGCGTGCCCCACACCGTCGGATAGCCGGGCGAGTCCGCGGCCGCGACCAGAGCTTTCTGGATCAGCTCGGGCACCGGGTCGACCGGGGTGCCGACGGACAGGTCGACGATGCCGCCCGGGTGAGCGGCGGCGGTCGCCTTGTAGGGCTCCAGCTTGTCCCAGGGGAAGGTGGGAAGCCGGTCGGAGACTGCGGACACGGGATCAGGCTCACTTTCTCGTACGTACGGCCGGTACACGCGGGTACGGGACGCCGCGCGGACCGGCGGCGCAAACGCCTCGGCCCCGTACAGCGACCGGAACGATCAGGCCGTACGGGACCGAGGCGGCGCTCGTCCAGCTGCCGCCGGGAGGGCACCCGGCGGACCGCTTACTGGTTCTGCGGCGGCAGCGCTGCGATGAAGGCGTGGTCGCGTTCGATCAGACCGAGCTTGCTGGCGCCGCCGGGCGAGCCGAGCTCGTCGAAGAACTCGACGTTCGCCTTGTAGTAGTCCTTCCACTCCTCCGGAGTGTCGTCCTCGTAGAAGATCGCCTCGACCGGGCACACCGGCTCACAGGCTCCGCAGTCGACGCATTCGTCCGGGTGGATGTACAAGGACCGCGAGCCCTCGTAGATGCAGTCGACCGGGCACTCCTCGATGCACGCCTTGTCCTTGACGTCGACACAAGGCTGCGCGATGACGTAGGTCACGCTGTCGTTCCTCCTCGATAGGGCGCTGGCGGGCCTGTCGTAGGCTCCGCCGCCTGGCGCGCGGGAGCGCGGCGTAGTCGATGCCCGCCCCTAGTATCTCCGTTCTTGGGTCTGATCCGAACAGGAGGGGTGAACTGTCCTGTGGAATTCTCTGCCGCCGGCCGCCTGGAGGTCCGCGTCACCGCTGCTGACGTGGGCAAACGTGTCTCGGTTCGACGCCTGACCGACGCTGGAGACACGGTGGAGAAGTTCACCGATACGGTCGGTGTTCTCACATCATGGGACGACGGTGTGCTACTGATCACACGGCGGACCGGGGAACGTGTCCGGATCGCGGAGTCCTCCCTGGTCGCGGCCAAGGTCGTACCGTCCGCCCCGGCACGGCGGCGCGGCCCCGCGGCGTCCTACGAGGAGCTGGCGCGCGTCGCCGCGCGGGCCTGGCCGCCGGTGGAGAGCGAGCGGCTCGGCGGCTGGGAGCTGCGGGCGGCCGGCGGGTTCACCCGGCGCGCCAACTCCGTGCTGCCGCTGACCGACCCGGGCGTGCCGCTCGACCGGGCGCTCGCGTACGTACGGGACTGGTACGCCGCCCGTGACCTGCCCGCCTTCATCCAGACCGCCACCGGCGCCGAGGGCACCCAGGAGCTGCTCTGCGCGGAGCTGGAGGCGCGCGGCTGGACCCGTGAGGTGACCGCCGAGCTGTGGACCGGCCCGCTCGCGCCGGTCGCGGACCGGGAGGCACCCGGGGTGACGCTCTCCCGCGCGGCCGACGAGGCGTGGCTTCGCCGCTACCAGCGCAAGGGCGTCGCCGACGTGGCCCTGAAGGTGCTGGGCGGCGGCCCCTCGGTGTGGTTCGCGACGGTGCCCGGCGCGGGGGACGCGGCTCCGGCGGCGATCGGACGGTGCGTGGTGGACGGGCGCTGGGCCGGTTTCGCCGCCGTGGAGGTCGACCCGGACCAGCGTCGCCGCGGCCTGGCCACCGCCGTCATGGCCGCGCTGGCCGGCCGGGCCCTGGAGGAGGGTGCCTCGGCCGCCTGGCTCCAGGTGGAGGCGGACAACACCGGGGCGCGGGAGCTGTACGCCCGGATGGGCTTCGGCCCGCATCACGCGTACCACCACTACCGGTGGGCGTCCTCCCCCGTCAGGGACGCCGGGCCGGACACGGGCACGGCCCCCGCCGCCGCGGACTCCGCTCCGGCAGCGGGCGCCCCGGCGGACGGCGTGTCCGGCGACGCCGGTCCGGGTGCCGAGCCGTATCGATCGACGTGACCGGGCACGAGTGGGCTATGCGTTTCCCCCAGCCGCCCGAGCCCGGCCGGGCCGACGAGGTACGGCGGCGGTTCGCCGACGGGGCGCGGGCCGAGCGTCCCGATCCGGCCGAGCTGTGTCTGCTGGTGGGCGCCGCGGCCGACGGGACACTGGACGACGCCGGGATGGACGCGGCGCAGATCCTGCTGGACGAGCTGGCGGGCCGGCTGCCCTTCCGTCCGGGCGGCCCCCGGTCCTGGGCCACCGCCCTCGCCGAACTCCTCGGCGGGCGCCTGGGCTACCGGGGCTCACCGGGCGACTACCAGCGGCTGGAGTCCTCCCTGCTGCACGCGGTGCTGCGCCGGCGGCGCGGGCTGCCCATCCTGCTCTCGGTGGTGTGGATGGAGGTCGCGCGGCGGGCCGGGGCACCGGTCTACGGGGTCGCGCTGCCCGGTCACTTCGTGGTGGGCTTCGGACCGCCCGGGGAGCAGGTGCTCGCCGACCCCTTCGACGGCGGGCGCGTCCTGACCGGCTCCGACGCGCAGCTCCTCGTCGCGGGCGCGACCGGCGCCCCGCTCGACCCGTCGATGCTCGCCCCCGCCGACCCGCTCGACGTCGTCCTGCGCGTCCTGAACAACATCCGGGCCTGGGCCGCCGCCCGGCCCGAACGCTCCGACGTGGCCCTGTGGTCGGTGGAGCTCTCTCTGCTACTTCCCTCGCACCCGGCGCGGCTGCGCTACGAGCGGGCCCAACTCCTGGTACAGCGGGGAGACTTCCTGACCGGGGCCACCGAACTCGACGCCTACGCGGACGTGGTGGCGGCGGTCGACGAACCGGCCGCGTCCCGGGTCCGCCAACAGGCCCACGCGGCAAGGGCGATGCTCAACTGAGGCATCCGCGGACCGTACGGCTCACAGCCAGCCCTTCTCCCGTGCGATCCGTACCGCCTCCGCCCGGTTGCGTACCGCGAGTTTCTGGATCGCGGTCGAGAGGTAGTTGCGGACCGTGCCCTGGGAGAGGTGGAGGGCCTTGGCCAGTTCGGCGTTGGTGGAGCCGTCGGCGGCGGCGCGGAGGACCTCGCGCTCGCGGTCGGTCAGGGGGTTGGCGCCCTCGGCCAGCGCGGCCGCCGCCAGGGTGGGGTCGATGACGCGCTCGCCGGCCAGCACCTTGCGTACGGCCGCGGCGAGTTGGGCGGCCGGGGCGTCCTTGACCAGGAAGGCGTCGGCGCCGGACTCCATGGCGCTGCGCAGGTATCCGGGGCGGCCGAAGGTGGTGAGGACGATCAGCTTGACGCCCGGGAGCTCCTTGTGGACCTCGGCCGCCGCCTCTATGCCGGTCATGCCGGGCATCTCGATGTCGAGGAGCGCCACGTCCACGTCGTGGGCGCGGGCCGCCGCCAGGACCTCGTCGCCGCGGGCCACCTGGGCGACCACCTCGATGTCCGGCTCCAGTCCCAGCAGGGCGGCCAGCGCTTCGCGGACCATCGACTGGTCCTCGGCGAGCAGGACCTTGATCGTGCGGCTCATGCACCGGATCCTACGGGGTCCTCCGACGCGCCCACAGAGGCCCGGCCGCCCTCCAGGGGCGCCCGTGCCACCAGCCGGAATCCGTGCCGGACCCGGCCCGCCTCCAGCGATCCGCCCGCCTTCTCCAGGCGTTCGGTCAGCCCGGTCAGACCGTTGCCGGGGGCGGCGGAGGAGCCGCCCGAGCCGTCGTCCTCCACCGAGAGTTCGAGCACGGGACCGTCCAGGGTCTGGCGCCGGACGAGTTCCACGGTGCAGCGCCGGGCGCCGCTGTGCCGTACGACGTTGGTGACCGCCTCGCGCAGCGCCCAGGCCAGCGCGGACTCGGTCTCCTCGGGAACGCCGTCGAGGACGGGTTCGGCCGGGAGGTCGGCGACCACGTCTGCGGCGGTCAACGCGACCTGGGAGCCCGCGAGTTCCCCGGCCAGCCGGGGCCTTCGGTAGCCGGTGACCGCCTCGCGCACGTCGACCAGGGCCTGGCGGCTGACCTGTTCGATGTCGGCGACCTGCTGGGCCGCCTTGTCGGGGTGGTCGGGGAGCATGCGCCCGGCCAGCTCGCTCTTCAGCGTGATGAGCGACAGCGAGTGGCCGAGCAGGTCGTGCAGGTCCCGGGCCAGCCGCAGCCGCTCCTCGTTCGCGGCGAGCTGGGCGACGGTGGCCCGCGCCTTGCGCAGCTCGATCGTCGTACGGACCAACTGCCGTACGCCGGTCATCGCGAAGCCGATCAGCACGACGAGCAGGACCAGATTGCGCGCGTCCTCCTCGCCGCCGTGCAGGCCGACCAGGAGCATCACGACGGCGGTCAGCGGGATCGTCCAGTAGGAGACGCGCAGCGGGAACGTCGTCCCGCAGGCGACCGAGACGTACACGAACAGACCGAGCCAGGGCGCGCCGAGCGTCAGGCACAGGGCGACGGCCAGCACGCCGAGGGCGAGCACCATGAGGGTGACGGCCAGGGAGCCCGTGAACGCCTTGCCCATGTGCCGGAAGACCAGCATCAGGTAGACCGTGACGAAGGCCGCGAGACCCAGCCAGCCGGCCGCGGTGGCCGCGGGCGTGTGGTGGCCGGAGACGAGGTCGTGGACCGGCGAGCTGAGGAACACCAGCCAGATGACGATCCACACCGACTTGCGCAGGGCCTCGCGGAGGTTGCGCGGGGACTCCCCCATCCTCACGATCCGGTCCGTGCGGGCTCCGTCGGGCAGCGGGTCTTCCGTCATGGCGTTCACGCCTTCAGCGTGTCCTTCCGGTACAGCCAGGCCGCGCCGCCCGCGAAGAGGGCGAAGGAGACGGCGAGGATGGCGATGTCCTTCGCGTGCGGGGCGTTCCCCAGTTCGATGGCCTGCCCCAGGGCAGCGTACGCGTGCGTGGGGAGCCATTTCGCGATGTTCTGGAGCCAGTCGGGGAAGGTCGTCGTCGGCATCCACAGGCCGCCGAGCATCGACAGGCCGAAGTAGACGATCATCGTGATCGGCCGGACCGCGTCCCCGCTGGCGAGGTAGCCGATGGCGACACCGAGCGCGGCGAAGACCAGGCTGCCGGCCCAGATCACGCCGGTGAGCGCGAACCACTGCCAGGTGTCCAGGCGTACGTCCTTCACGGCCGCGGCGACCACGAAGACGATCACGATCGACGGCAGGCTGATCACGGCGGCGCTGGCCGTCTTGGCGAACACATAGCCGCGGCCGGGCAGCGGGGTGAGCCGCAGCTGCCGTACCCAGCCGCTCTCCCGCTCCTTCGCGATGCGCTCGCTGTTGCCCATGAGGACGGCGGTCAGGGCGCCGAAGGAGGCCATGGAGACCATGAAGAAGGTCGGCAGGGCCAGGCCGGTGCCGTCCACCTTCGTGGTGCTGTCGGCGCTGCCCGCGATCAGCAGGAACAGGGCCGAGGGGTAGATGACCGAGAAGAACAGGAACTTGCGGTTGCGCAGGGCGCGGGTGATCTCCAGCTTGATGAGACTGTTCACTTGGACGCGGCCTCCTCGGCGACGGCGCGGGGGGCGTCTTCGGCCGCTCCGCGGGTGGCCTCTTCGGCCTCGGTGATGGCGACGAAGGCCTGCTCCAGACCGAGCCCGGCGACTTCGAGGTTGCGGGGGTAGACGCCGAGCCCGTACAGCGCGTGGACGGTGGCGTCCGCGTCGGAGGACTGGATACGGACGGTCTGTCCGGAAACATCCACCGCGGTGAGGAAGGGCAGCGCGCGCAGCGGGGCCTCGTCGATCGTGCCCTCCAGGTCGAAGGAGACGCGGCGCGCTCCGGCCTTGGCCTTGATCTCGGCGGCGGTGCCGTCGGCCAGCAGCCGTCCGCGGTGCAGGACGAGCACGCGGTCGGCTATGGCGTCGGCCTCCTCCAGGTAGTGCGTGGCGAACAGGACCGTACGGCCCTGGTCGGCCTGCTCGCGCATGGTGGCCCAGAAGGCCTGCCGGGCGGAGACGTCCATGCCGGTGGTGGGCTCGTCGAGGACGATCAGATCGCTGTCGCCGGCCGTGGCGAGGGCGAAGCGGACGCGCTGCGCCTGGCCGCCGGAGAGCTTGTTGACCTTGCGGTCGGCGATCTGGGCGATGCCGGCGCGGGCGAGGACGTCACGGGGGCGGTACGGCCTCGGGTGCAGGTCGCAGGCGAGCTTGACCAGTTCACCGACGGTGACCTCGTCCATCAGCCCGCCGCTCTGGAGCATGGCGCCCACCCGGCCGGCGACGATCGCCTCGCGCGGGCCGGTCCCGAACACCCGGACCGTGCCGCTGTCGGCGTTCTTGAGGCCGAGCAGCAGGTCCAGGGTGGTCGACTTGCCCGCGCCGTTGGGGCCCAGCAGGGCCACGGTCTCGCCCGGGTGGAGTTCGAGTGTCAGCCCGTCCACGGCCCGGACGGTCCCGTAGCTCTTGGTCACCGATTCGAACCGGACCACCGACGGGGTGGTGGTCGCCGCAGTCGTTGTCATGCCGTCCATCGTGGTGGAGGGCGGGGTGCGCGCGGCAGTGTGGTGTGTCCTGGACGGCGGATGACAGATGTCATGCGACGGCCCGAACCACTGTCATGTCCGCCGCCTCGGACGAGGTCGGGGCCGCCCCGGGCGACTGTCGTGTTCGGCGACCGCGGACGGCTCTCGGGTCGGCGGCTCTCGGGTCGGCGGCCCCCGAACGACACGAGGGCGCCCGGCCGGTGGAGTTCCGGCCGGGCGCCCTCGACGCGTGAGCTGCGCCCCTCAGCTGGGGTTCTTGGAGATGGTGATGACGCGGTCGGCGGCCGTCTTCCCGACGAGCGCCCTGCCGACGGCCGAGGCCACGTCCTGCGGGCTCACGGCCTTCTGGCTGCCGTCGCCCCTGGTGATCGTCACCCCGTCGAAGGCGTGACCGTACAGCTCCTCGAGCGCCTTGAGGTCGTAGTGCTCGACGAGCTTGCCCTGGACCGGCTGGACGCTCAGGAACTTCCAGATGGACTTCTGCGGGCTGAAGGAGACGCTGTGGGCCGCGTCCGTCTGGACGGTGATGTTCGCGGACATGGCGACGTTCGCGAACGTCGACATCTTCCGGTCCACCTCGGCCTTGCTGACCGTCGGCTGACGGGTCGTGGTGGCGACCTTCACCGGAGTGGCCGTGTCGCTCTCCACCTGGGTGCGGTACGCGTCCTGGACGGCCTGCAGCGAGGGTCCGACGTCGATGCCCTTGCCGGCCTTGCCGTAGACCGGGACGGCCTTGCCGGCCTGGAACTTGATCGTGCCGTCGCTCGCCGAACCCGAGCCGCTCGCGGCGCGCTCCAGAGCGGCCTGGAGCTTCTCCTTGTCGACGGGCATCACGGGCTCCACCACGCGTCCCTGGCCGAACAGCGAGCCGATCACCGAGATCGGGTTGTAGTCGCTGCCCGCGGCGGCGCGGACGGTGGCCTGGCTGTCCAGCTGGAGTCCGGCCTGGTCGGGCTTGAGCTGGACCGTGTCGCCGTCGACGGACAGCGTGAGCGGCTTGGCCGTCCGCCGGCCGAGGGCGTCGTCGAGCTTCTGGACGGCGTCGTCACGGGTGCCGCCGCCGATGTCGACGCCGAGCACCGTGGTGCCCTTGGGCACGTCCGAGTGGTTCATGAGCAGGCCGGCTCCGTAGGCGCCGACGGCGAGGACCACGACGAGGGCCACGAGGAGCGCCCGCTTGCGGCTCTTCTTCTTCGCCGGCTTCGACGGGGCGGAGGGCTGGCGGACCGGCTCGGGGAGCTTCGGCGGGGTGTACGAGCGGGGACCGTTGCCGTTGGCGGGCTCCCCGTCGTACGCGAAGTTCTGGCTGGGCGACACGACGGGCATACCGCTGGTCAGGGTGTGCCCGGAGACGTTCTCCGCGGGGGCGCCGTAGGCACCGGGTCCCGGGTCGGGTGCCGGCTTCTGCGGGGTGAGGATCGCGGTGTCATCGCTGAGACCGCCGCTCAGACCGCCGTGTGTGCCGGTGTATCCCGTGCCCGTGCCCGTGCCCGTGCCCGTGTTCCGGTTGCCGGAGGCCGGACCGGACCGCGCGGCCAGGCTGCCGGGGGCCGCGCCCGCACCGCCCGGAGGCCGCAGCGGGCCGTCGCCGGTGACGGGACCGCCGGTCGGACCGGCCGGGCCGCCACGGCCCGAGCGGCCGGGCTCGGAGAAGTACGGCAGGTCGTCGCGGCGCGGTTCGCCGGACCCCGCGGACGCGCCGGCCGTTCCGGACCCGCCGGGCGAGCCGATGGCCGGGAAGGAGCCGGTGTCGCGCAGCGCCCCGGAGACGTCGAAGGAGCCCGTGCCGCCGCCGTGACCGGGGGCCACGGGTCCGGAACCGGTGGCCCCGGGGAGCGCGGCGCCGTTCGCACCGCCGGGCCGGACGCCACCGGTGATGCCCAGGGGACCGGCGCCGGGGGACGGCGCCGGACGTCCCGCGCCCGGCGAGGCCGCGGAGGGCGCGGTGCCGACGGGAGCCGAACCGCCCGGCAGGCCCGCACCGTTGGTCGAGCCGCCGCCCGTTGCGCCCTTGGGGGGCGCGCCGGCCCTGCGGGGCGCGAACCACTCGCTCGTCTTCTCCTCGGCCGGCGCGGGCTGGTCCACGGGCGCGGGGGCGGACGGGGCGGGGGTGGTGGCCGTCGTCGCGGGGGCGCCCGCGGGCGAACTCGTGCCCTGCGGCGCCGGTGTACCGGTCCCCGCGCCGTCGCCGCCCTCGGGCGAGGCGTCGGCGACGGGTGTACGCACGACCACGGGCGGGATGGGCCGCGATCCGGGGATGTTGATCCGGATCCGTGTCGTCAGGGTTGTCTCGGTCTTGCGCTCCTCCGTCGGCTTGCCGGCGGCCGAACGGCCCGCGTCGGCACCGTTCTCGGAAGCCGCGGGGGTGCCGTACGGCGGCGTCCCCGACGGGTACGCGGCTCCACCGCGCCCGTTGGGCCCGGAGGACGAACTGTCAGTTTCACGACTCAAGGCAGGTTCTCCCGGTTGGCTCCGCCGCCCGTTTACTCGACCTCATCTCGGGCAGCTCGGCGGCGCGCACCACCATACTGGCCATGTCCGGCCCGCAAACCTCGCACGGTGAGGAATCTCGCACGGGACCCGCACGGGACCGATACGGCGAACTGGTACGTCACTTGCCAACTCGGGCGCTGGAAAGGCCTGGTTGCCGCCCCTGGCCGAGAGTGGCACACATCACAGCCAGGGCCATGCCTCCGAGCAGGAAGAGATACGAGACGACCCCCGCGCCGAAGAGGAAGTCCCCTTCCGGGCGGCTGGCGGTGAGCAGGACGACGGCGACCATCCAGCCCGCCGCGGGGGCGACGGCTCCGGCCCGGGAGCCCGCCGCGCGCGCGCCGCCCAGGAAGAGTCCGGCGGCGCCCGCCAGAGCGAGCAGCAGCCCGAACGGGAACCAGCCCGGCTGCACCAGCGCCCCGGCGACGCCGACCACGGCACCGAGCAGGAAAAGCCCCAGATAGGCGACGATCCGCCCGCCCGAGGGGCGCCTCAGCGGCTGGGCGAGCATGCTCGCTCCGCCGCGCTGTCCGTTCACGCTCATCGCGGATCCGTCCCTCGCCGGGTCGTCGTGGTCCTCGTCGTGCCCGCGCCGGTCACAGCCCGCTCCCCGGGGCGGTGCCGGTCCCCTCGAAGAGGTCCCTCTCGCGCGCCGCGGGCCGCGGGGCGCCGGCCAGTTCGTAGTACTCGGTGGTGAAGAGCGGCTGGGCCAGCTCGTTCGAGAGGACGAACCAGGGCCCGTCCACGGTGATCTGGGTGGCGTGCGCCCGCATCGCGGCGGCCTTGGCGGTGGCGTACGCGGAGCCGTCGATCTCGGTGGTGACGGTCGCCTCGTCGACCACGCCGGGCACGTCGTCGACGGCCGCCGCCCGGTCGAACGGCAGCTCGGGCAGGGCCTCGCGCAGGCGGGCGAACGCCTCCTCGGCCACCGGGCGCGGCACCCGGTTCCAGTAGGTCTTAGCGATCCGCCACGCGCCGCCGAGGTCGGGTCGGTGGGCGGGCTCCGCGGCCAGTTCGGCGGCGCGCACGGCCACGCGATGGGCCTGGATGTGGTCGGGGTGCCCATAGCCCCCGTCGGGGTCATAGGTGACGAGCACCTGGGGACGCACTTCGCGGATCACCTCCACGAGGTGGTCGGCGGCGTCATCGACCTCCGCGGCCCAGAAGGCGCCGGGGCGGTGGTTCTGCTCGGCGCCCATCATCCCGGAGTCGCGGAACCGCCCGGGGCCGCCCAGGAAGCGGTGGTCGGCGACGCCCAGTTCCTTCATGGCGGCGCTCAGCTCACCGGTCCGGTAGGGGCCGAGTCCGCCCTCGCGGTCGGGGGCGAGATGGGCGAGTTCGGGCGGGATGACCTCGCCCTCCTCGCCGAGGGTGCAGGTCACCAGCGTCACCTGGGCGCCCTCGGCCGCGTAGCGGGCCATGGTCGCGCCGTTGTTGATCGACTCGTCGTCCGGATGCGCGTGCACCAGGAGCAGACGCCGGTCGGGCAGTTCCGTCATGGAACCCACCCTACGAGGCGGCTCCGCTGCCGGGCGTCCCCCCGTACTCCCGTCGGCTTTCGGCTCCCGCCGACAACGGATCGAAGTGCTCCGGCGGCGTCAGAAGCCGTCGGGGAGCAACCGGAAGGCGGGCTGGCCGGTGAGCGGGCGCATCATGCGGAAATGGCTGTCCGTCGTGAAGATGTCGGCTGTCCGGAAAGCCGCCGCCAGGGCGACGTTCATCGCGTCCACCAGACCCACTCCCGCCCCGCCGTCCGCATCGACGTACCCGCGCATCACCGCCATGGCGGTTCTCAGGTGCGGTGCGGTGTCGGGAATCTCGAACCGGCGGGCCTCTGCCTGGCCGGTGACGAAGTCCAGTGCGTTCATGGCGGCCTTGGTGCCGACTCGCGAGGTCAGCAGGTAGTCCAGTTCGGTGAGCACCATGGGTGACACGACGAGGTGCCCTGTTTGTGCCAGAGCCGCCCGGTGAGCGGAGTGGCCGGGGTCCTTCGGTGTGAACAGTCGGTACAGGGCGTTCGTGTCGGCGATGGCGACCTGGATGTCAGCCATCGGTTCCCTCGCCGACGCCTTCGCCCAGACCCCGTAGCGTCGCCTCGATCTCGTCGTCGTCGAGCACGGGGCCACCCAGGTCCGGGAAGTCCAGGTCGCCCATGGGATCGGTGCGGAACGGATACGCGGGTCGGCCCGTCAGCGCACCGCGCGGCACGATGTCTCCTATCGGAACGCCGTCCTTGGTGATGGTCACCGTCTCCCCTGCCGCCACTCGGGCCAGGACACGCGATGTCTGCTGATTGAGCTCCCTGAGCGGGACCTCCGCGCTCTCACTCATTTTTTCACTGTACTACTCGTTCTACATCGATGCCGGGCGACGGCCGACGGGCGGCCGCATCGCATCGGACGGCCGCCCGGAGGCCGGACCGGCAGTCCCGGCAGCGGCCTGGTTCCGGTGCGCGGAAGGCCCGCTCGCAGCCGTCGCAGGTCTGGAGCGGGTGCCTGACTTCCGGCGGCCGAACGGCCGCTGTCACGCGGTCTCGGAAGCCGACGAGCCGAAGGTTCAGAAACCCAGATACGTGATCTGAACGACGTAGACGCGCTCGCTCCGCACAACGACCTGGTAAGAGAACATCCCGCCGGGAACGATGATGTCGCCGCCCTTCGGGTCGCCGCCTTCATGGGCCCGACCGTGAACGTGGAAGGCTTCGGCCGCCCTGACCAGTTCGTCCGCCTTTGCTTCCACTTTGATGAGGAAGTCGGCCGGAGCGACACGAGCGGTTTCCTCCGCTCCGAAGGCGTACTCCCACTTCCAACTCACGCGCGAACTGCCTTCATGGCCTCGTCCAGGACGGAGGCCAGTTCCCGCAGGGCCTCCTGGGCGATGGCCGGGTCCTCGTGTTCCAGATGGCTCTTCGCCTGGGAGTAACGGGCGGACAGATCAGGGCGACGGGCGATCTCGATGTCTCTGGCCCAGATCAGGACCCAGCTCTGCACGGGGCTGAGGGACTGCCATTCGACCGCTTTGGCGAATGCCTCGTCCTTCTTGGCCTGCATCTCCCTCAGACGGCCCGGGTCGACGACGGCGAGAGCCGCGCGCAGGGCGTCAGGGGTCTGCTCAGGACGGGGGATCAGCTCGTGCCCGTGATCAGACTGGGTGCTCATCATGTCCTCCTGGGGATTCCCCCGCCAGAGTAACGAGCCAGGGCGGCAGTCGAGCCGGCCTCGGCAGGAGGCCGGAAGCGCGTCGCCCGGGTTTCTGTCCACAACAGGGGAGCCGACCATGCGAACCCTGAACCTTTCTTGTCGCGAAGCCGATGACCTGGACGCCTGAACAAGCGCCTGTCAGGCAGCCGCCGGGACGCTCACCCGGCAGTCGCGGCAGCGGCCGCCGGGTTCTGGCGCCCGGAAGGCGCGGTCGCAGCCGTCGCAGGTCTGGAGGGGGTGCCGAACGGCTGATGGCTGGGCGGTGGACGGCGGGGCAGGCGCTCGGAACGGGGGCGGCGGTGGCAGTTGCGCGGCCAGGCGATGGGCCAGGAGAGCGGCCGGGCGCCGTAGTAGACCTTCGGGCGGTAGGTCGGTGGTGAGTGCGTGGCGTACGGCGGCGACGCTGACGTCGCGCTCCAGCCAGGCGGCGACACCCGGGGCCAGGTGGGCACTGTCGCAGGCGGAGAAGAGCAGGCGGGGGTCGTCACGACGCAGGCCCGCGAGGAGCTCCGAGCCGGCCCGTAGGAGCCCTGGGGCCCCACAGGCGGGTTGCGGTACTGCTGGGAGGGGCTTGCGGGGCGCACGGGGCCTGGAGCGCCCTGGGGCGGGGCGCTCATGCCTTGCGTGTGCCGGGGTGGAGTACCCGGGGGCGAGGCGTCCCCATGTGGAATGCCCCGGCATGGAGTTCGCCGGGGTCGAGTGCTCCGGCGTGGAGTGGGGCGAGGTGGGCCGGGCGGGTTCGGAGGCGGCCCCGGGAACGACCTCGGGAACCGCCTCGGGGGCGGGGCGGTGGCCCGGCTGGTTGCAGGAGACCGTGCGGGTGACGATCCGGCCGCCGGGGACGCGTTCGCGGGTGCGGCGGAGGTAGCCGTGGGCTTCGAGCTCGCGCAGGGCGGCGGCGATACGGACCGCACCCTCGGGGAAGCGGGCGGCCAGGGTCTTGATGTCCACGGGGGCGCCGGCCGGGAGGGACTGGATGTGGGCGCCGAGTCCGATCGCCAGCCCGGACAATTCCGGGTGCTGGGCGAGGTGGTTGCCGATCACCGTGAAGCGGGTGGTGTGCCGGGTGTTCTCGTGGACGAGGCCACCGCGGGAACGGGGTTGCCGGGTACGGGATTCGTCGGCCGGACCGGCCGCAACACGGGACTGGGCGCGCGGGGGCGCGCTAGGGTTCTGCGTATCCATCGGGAAGCTCTCTTCTTCCTCGGTGGTCAGGCCCTCGCACTGGGATTGGCGTCCCGGCGAGGGCCGTCGCATGTCTGCTGTTGTGTTGCGCTGAGCGTAGGGCAGGCAACCGGTGCCGAATCCAGCCCAGTTGGCGATGTTCACCCGCGCGAGTGAGTTGGCCCGGCGGGCGGGAGGGGTGGGGCTTGGTCGGGTTCTTTCACCTGTGGGTTCTTGGAAAAAAGAACGCCCGTCGCACCGAAGCACGGACGGCCGGGTTCCGGTGCGCAATCGGATTCCGCCCACACCGTCTTGCGCGGAGGCGGTCCCGGCACGAAGCCCAGCGGTCGGCCAGAGCTTCCACCAGGACGAGGCCACGGCCGGCCCCGGCGTCGGTCGGCAGCTTCTGATGGGGTCCTTGAGTTGACTCTCCAGGGCGGCGATTTCTTGATTCACGTCACTCAGCGTCGTGACGCACACCTACCGTGAACAGTGACGAAGTCGATGCGTACGGTGACTGTCCGGAGGTTGTCCGGTCATGTCCGGGCTGTCCGGAACCGTCGTACGGGTACGGCACGTCGAGGCACAGCGGTACGGCGGAGGGGTGCGGGATGTCGGTGGACGGCGACGTGAGGCAGCTCAAGGGCGAGGCGGACGAGCCGGGCTGGGAGGTGGACCCGGACGACGACTGGGGTGTGGCGGTCGTCGCCACCGTCGCGCGTCAACTCAAGCTGCGCCGCGAGTCGGTGGGGATGCGGGCCGCCGAGTTCGGCGAGGCCGTGGGGTACGGCGAGGACATGGTCTACAAGATCGAGGGTGGGAAGCGGATCCCCCGACCCGAGTATCTGGACAGGGCCGACGAGGTGCTGGGAGCGGGTGGGTTGCTCTCGGCGATGAAGGAGGACGTGAAGAGGGTCCGGTATCCGAAGAAGGTTCGGGATCTGGCCCAGATGGAAGCGCGCGCAGTGGAGATCGGGGTGTACGAGTGCTGCAGCATCGCTGGCCTGTTGCAGACGCCCGAACATGCGCGAGCCTTGCTGGAGTCTTGGCAACCAGCCTATTCACACGAGGACTTGGAAAGGCGGGTCGCTGCCCGCATGGCCCGGCTGTCGATTTTCGAGCGGTCACCTGCGCCCGCCCTCGGTTTCGTCCTGGAAGAGGCGACGCTGCGCCGCAAGGTTGGAGGCACAATGGTGCGGCGGCAGCAGTTCGAACGCCTGCTGGAGGTGGGGCGGCTGAACAGCGTCACACTTCAGGTGATGCCGATGGACAGCGCAGCCCATCCCGGCATGAGTGGCCGGATCGAAGTTCTGAAGTTTGAGGACGGGTCAGCAGTGGCGCGCTCGGACGGTGCCTTCAACGGCCACCCGACATCCGATCCCAGACTGCTCCGTGTCCTTGAGCTCCGGTATGGCACCATCCGGGCCCAGGCTCTTCCGCCCGGGGAGTCGCTGGCTCTCGTCGAACGACTGCTGGGAGAGACATGATCCACAAGCCCACTGCCGAAGGCCCTTCCGAACTGGCATGGTTCAAGAGCAGCCACAGCAGCGGTCCCGACGGTGACTCCTGCGTCGAGATCGCCACCACCCCCGGCACCATCCACGTCCGCGACTCCAAAAACGCCGCAGGCCCCCAGCTGGCACTGACGCCGGGAACCTGGGCCGACTTCGTCGCGTACGCGTCCGAAGGCTGACGGGCGCTCAGGCGGCAGGTCTCCGCGACGGCCGTGAACGTCCGGTCGGCGCCCGTGGCCATCCGGATGAGCGCGCGGCTGATCTGTCGTCAGGGAGCCCTCCAGGCCCGTGACGGGTACCGCCCGTGGCCCGGTCGAGAGGTCACCCGACCGCCGGCACGACTTCAGCACTTCGGGTGCCCTCGTCGTGACCGGGTCGCGCCGAACAGGACCCGGCAGGTACAGGCTTCGGACAAGCCCGCCCGTTTCGCCGAGGCCGATCGGGGCAGGCGGGGAGCGCGGCCGGACGCTCTCCCCGCCCCACCGTCCCGGCGCGGATCAGAACTTGATGCTTCCGATCATGCCCGCGATGTTGGTGGTCAGATCGCTGATCGTGGGCGCGATGGTCGAGGAGGCGAGATAGAAGCCGAGAAGCATGCAGACGACCGCGTGCCCGCCTTTCAGTCCTGACTTCTTGATCAGAAGAAAGACGATGATCGCCAGCAGCACCACCGCCGAAATCGAGAGTGCCACGGCGGCTCACCTCCAAAGTTCCCAGGGACTTGGGGTCCGGTACGGGTTCGGACACGAGGGTCGGTCCAGCCTGACATCAGCCAGCAGGTTCCTACCCACACAGCGCTAGTGATCATAACTATCCGTACGCGCGCATCGATCGGCGCACGGCCGCACAAGGGGGCGCATGGCCAATATGGTCGAGGCATGACGAACGAGCCTCTCTCCTTCCCGCGCCGGTACGCCCGCACCCAGCGGTTCACCTCCGGCGCGCCGCGCGCGTTCACCGTGTCCCCCGACGGTTCCCGCGTGGTGTTCCTGCGCTCCCCCTCCGGCACGGAGCGGGCGAACCAACTGTGGGTCCTCGATGTGCCGGAGGGCGGTGAGCGGGTGGTGGCCGACCCCGCGGCCCTGCTCGGCGGGGCGGCCGAGCACCTCTCCCCGGAGGAGCGGGCGCGTCGCGAGCGCAGCCGCGAGGGCGGCGCGGGCATCGTCGGGTATGCCACCGACGCAGCCGCCGAGTTGGCCTGTTTCACCTTGTCAGGGCGGCTGTTCACGGCCGAGCTGCGGGCCGGCACGACGCGTGAACTCCCGGTCCCCGGGCCGGTGATCGACCCGCGGCCCTCTCCGGACGGCACGCTCGTGGCGTACGTGTCCGGGGGCGCGCTGCGGGTCGTCGGAGCCGAGGGCGAGGGCGACCGGGCCCTCGCGGAGCCGGAACCGGCCACGGGCCCCGGCACGGTTTCCTATGGACTGGCCGAGTTCATCGCGGCCGAGGAGATGGGGCGTTCGCGCGGCTTCTGGTGGTCGCCCGAAGGGGACCGGCTGCTCGTCGCGCGGGTCGACGACACGCCCGTACAGCGCTGGTGGATCTCCGATCCGGCGCACCCGGAGACCGAACCGCAGCGGGTCGCCTATCCGGTGGCGGGCAGCGCCAACGCCGAGGTGCGGCTCTACGTGTTCGGGCTCGACGGGGTACGCACCGAGGTCTCCTGGGACCGGTCCCGCTACCCGTATCTGGCACATGCGCACTGGTCAGCCGCCGGTGCGCCGCTGCTTCTGGTGCAGGCGAGGGACCAGCGGAGCCAGCTCTTCCTGGCCGTGGACCCGGACACCGGGGCGACCCGGATGGTGCACGCGGATGAAGATCCAAGTTGGCTGGATCTTTTCCCCGGAGTGCCGTGCTGGAGCCCCGGCGGACAGCTCGTGCGGATCGCCGACGAAGGCGGCGCGCGGGTCCTGTCCTTCGGTGAACGCCCGCTGACCGGAGCCCAGTTGCACGTCCGGGCGGTGCTGGACGTCTCGGCCGACGACGTCCTGATCGCGGCCTCGGCGGGCGAGGGCGCGAGCTCGCCCGAAACGGGTGAAGTACACGTGTACCGGGTGAACGAACTCGGCCTGGAGCGCGTCTCGCAGGAGCCCGGCGTGCACTCGGCCGTGCGCGCCGGGGGCGTGACCGTCCTCGTGTCGTCGGTGCTCGATCAGCCGGGCGCCCAGGTGCAGGTGCTGCGCGAGGGGAAGAAGACCGCGACCATCTCCTCGTACGCCGAAGATCCCGGTTTGTCCCCGCGCGTGACACTCACACAGGGGGGCGCACAGAAAATCCCATGCGCCGTGCTTATGCCTACTGACTACGACGGCGACAATCCCCTACCGGTCCTGCTGGACCCCTACGGCGGTCCGCACGGCCCCCGGGTGCTGGCCGCGCACAACGCCCACCTCACCTCGCAGTGGTTCGCCGACCAGGGCTTCGCGGTCGTCGTCGCCGACGGCCGCGGCACGCCGGGGCGCTCCCCCGCCTGGGAGAAGGCGATCCGCGACGACCTGACGCTCTCCCTCGACGACCAGGTGGAGGCGCTGCACGGACTGGCCGAGCGGTTCCCGCTCGATCTGTCCCGGGTGGCGATCCGCGGCTGGTCGTACGGCGGCTGGCTCGCGGGACTCGCCGTGCTGCGCCGCCCCGACGTCTTCCACGCGGGCATCGCGGGCGCCCCGGTCACGGACTGGCGGCTGTACGACACGCACTACACGGAGCGCTACCTCGGCGACCCGGCGACGAACCCGGCCGTGTACGCGAGGAGTTCGCTGGTCACCGACGAGGGGCTCACCGCGCCCGCCGGGACGCACCGGCCGCTGATGATCGTGCACGGCCTCGCGGACGACAACGTGGTGGTGGCGCACGCGCTGCGGCTCTCCTCGGCGCTGCTGGCCGCCGGCCGCCCGCACGAGGTGCTGCCGCTGTCGGGGGTCACGCACATGACCCCGCAGGAACAGGTCGCCGAGAACCTGCTGCTCCTCCAGGTGGACTTCCTCAAGCGCTCCCTCGGAATGAACTGACCCACCGGAAAAGCAACGAGCCGGGGTGACATGGCGACACCCCGGCTCGTTCACGGCACCCGCACGGCCGTACGGTGTTCACCATGCCGCGTCCGTATATCGGTACCGCTTCCGTCAAGTTGCCTGCGTGTTAACGAAGTTCGCTCACATTTGTGACGCTATGCCGGTCCGTCGGGCGGCTCCTCCGGAGGCACGACCTGCTTCTCCTCCGCGAAGTGACAGGCCGAGTCGTGGGCGGCCGGGCCCTCGATGAGCCGGAACTCGGCCGGCACCGCGAGCAGCGGCACCTCCAGCGTGCAGCGTTCCTGCGCCTTCCAGCAGCGGGTGCGGAACCGGCAGCCGGACGGGATGTGCGCGGGCGAGGGCACGTCCCCGTGGAGGATGATCCGCTCCCGGTGCTCCCGGGCCTCCGGGTCCGGCACGGGCACCGCGGACAGCAGCGCCTGCGTGTAGGGGTGCGTCGGATGGTCGTAGATCTCGACGTCCTTGCCGGTCTCCACGATCCGCCCGAGGTACATCACCCCGACCCGGTCGGAGATGTGCCGCACGATCGACAGGTCGTGCGCGATGAAGACGTAACTGAGCTCGAACTCGGCCTGGAGCCGGTCCAGCAGGTTGATCACCTGCGCCTGCACCGAGACGTCGAGCGCGGAGACCGGCTCGTCGGCGACGATGATCTCGGGCCGCAGCGCCAGGCCCCGCGCGATGCCGATGCGCTGGCGCTGGCCGCCGGAGAACTGGTGCGGATAGCGGTTGATGTACTCCGGGTTGAGGCCGACCACGTCCAGCAGGTCCTGGACCCTGCGCCGCCGGTCGCCCTTCGGCGCGACCTCGGGGTGGATGTCGTACGGCTCCCCGATGATGTCGCCGACGGTCATCCGCGGGTTGAGCGAGGTGTACGGGTCCTGGAACACCATCTGGATGTTGCGGCGTACGGCCTTCAGCGCCTTGCCGGACAGCCGGGTGATGTCCTCGCCCTTGTACTTGATCGCCCCCTCGGTGGGCCGCTCCAGGTTGACGAGCATCTTGGCGACCGTCGACTTGCCGCAGCCGGACTCACCGACGATGCCGAGGGTCTCACCGCGGTCGAGGTGGAAGTCGACGCCGTCGACGGCCTTGACCGCCCCGATCTGCTTCTTGAACAGGATTCCCTGGGTGAGCGGAAAGTGCTTGACCAGTCCGCTGACCTCCAGCAGCGGCTCAGTCGCGGCTTGAGTCATCGAGGCACTCCCTCCAGAAGAAGCAGGCGCTTCCGCGGTCCGCGTCGACCTCCGCGAGCGGCGGCACCTCGGTGCGGCAGATGTCCTGGGCCATCGGGCAGCGCGGGTTGAAGGCGCAGCCCGGCGGGATGTGCATCAGGTTGGGCGGCAGCCCCTTGATGGCGTACAGCTCCTGGCCCTTCTGGTCGAGCCGGGGGATCGAGTCCAGGAGCCCCTTCGTGTAGGGGTGGGCGGGCGCCTTGTAGATGTCGTGGACCGGGGCCGTCTCGACGATCCGGCCCGCGTACATCACCGCGATCTTGTCGGCGACGTCCGCGACCACGCCGAGGTCGTGGGTGATGAGGATGAGCCCCATGTGGAGCTCGCGCTGGAGTTCGGCGAGCAGGTCCATGACCTGGGCCTGCACGGTGACGTCGAGCGCGGTGGTCGGTTCGTCGGCGATGATCAGGGCGGGCTCCAGGGCCAGCGCCATGGCGATCATGATGCGCTGGCGCATACCGCCGGAGAACTGGTGCGGATAGTCGCGCACGCGCTCGGCGGCACCCGGGATGCGCACGTGCTCCATCAGCTCGATCGCCTTGGCGCGGGCTTCCTTGCGTTTCATCCCGCGGTGCACGATGAACATCTCGCCGAGCTGGTCGCCGACGCTGATCACGGGGTTCAGGGACGACAGCGCGTCCTGGAAGATCATCGCCATCTCGGCGCCGCGCACCTTGCGCCGTTCCTCCTCCTTGAACTTCAGCAGGTCCTTGCCCTGGAAGAGGATCTCGCCGCCGGTGATCTTCCCGGGCGGCATGTCGAGAATGCCCATCACGGCCTGGGCGGTCACCGACTTGCCGGAGCCGGACTCGCCGAGCACGGCGAGCGTCTCGCCCTCGTCGACGCTGTAGTTGACCCCGTTGACGGCCTTGGCGACACCGTCCCGGGTCCTGAACTCCACGTGTAGATCACGCACTTCGAGCAGCACGGCGGTCACCTCAGCTTCGGGTCGAGGGCGTCGCGCACCGCGTCGCCGAGCATGATGAACGCGAGCACGGTGATCGCGAGCGCGCCGGCCGGCCACAGCAGCATGTGCGGGGCCTGGCGGATGTACGCGGAGGCCGAGGAGATGTCGATGCCCCAGCTGACCGTCGGGGGCTTGAGACCGACCCCCAGGTACGACAGCGTCGCCTCCAGCGAGATGTACGTGCCGAGCGCGATGGTCGCGACGACGATCACCGGCGCGATCGCGTTCGGGGTGATGTGCCGCAGCATCATCCGGGAGTTGGAGGCGCCGAGCGCGCGGGCCGCGTGGACGTAGTCGTTCTCCTTGGTGGTGATCACCGAGCCGCGCGCGATACGCGAGACCTGGGGCCAGCCGAGCAGCACCATGAATCCGACGACCGGCCAGATCGTGTTGCTGGTCACCACGGAGAGGAGGACCAGACCGCCGAGCACGACGGGGATCGCGAAGAAGATGTCGGTGATCCGGGACAGGATCGAGTCGCCCACCCCGCCGTAGAAGCCGGCCAGCCCGCCGAGGAACGAGCCGAGAAGCGCGACCCCGACCGTGGCGAGCACACCGACGCTGATCGAGACGCGGGTCCCGTACACGGTCCGTGTGTAGACGTCGCAGCCCTGGCCGTCGTAGCCGAAGGGGTGTCCGGACTGCGAGCCCTGCTGAGCCTTGGAGAGGTCGCACTGGAGCGGACTCTGGGAGGTGATCAGGGAGGGCCAGATCGAGATCACGACCAGGAAGACGATGACGAGTCCGGAGATGATGAAGACCGGGTTGCGGCGCAGGTCCCGCCAGGCGTCGGACCACAGGGAGCGCGGCTTCTCCTTCGGCCCGGTGCCCTCCGGTCCTCCCGGCGTCTTCTCCAGGGTCTCCGCCTCGCTCGTCCCGAGGTCCATCGTGCCTCCGAAGCCGGTCGGGGCGATGGCGAGGTCCTCCGGCGGCGGACCCTCGGGACCGTGGTGGAATTCCTCTTCCTCGTACGGCGGCTGCTCAGGCATAGCGGATCCTCGGGTCGAGTACGGCGTACAGCAGGTCGACGAGCAGGTTGGCGACCATGAAGACGAGGACGAGGATGGTCACGAAGCCGACGACCGTCTGGGTGTTCTGGCGCACGACCCCCTGGTAGATCTGGTAGCCGACCCCGTGGATGTTGAAGATCCGCTCGGTGACGATCGCGCCGCCCATCAGCGCGCCGATGTCCGTGCCGATGAAGGTGACCACGGGGATCAGCGAGTTGCGCAGCAGGTGCCGCATGGTCACCCGGCGCCGCGGCAGGCCCTTGGCGACGGCCGTGCGGACGTAGTCGGACCGCTTGTTCTCCGCGATGGAGGTCCGGGTCAGCCGGGTCACGTAGGCGAGGGACACCGAGGCCAGTACCAGGCCGGGCACGATCAGCTCGCCGAAGGTGGCTTCCGCGGAGACCGAGGGTTTGATCCAGCCCCATTTGACGCCGAGCAGGAGCTGAGCCAGCAGACCGGTGACGAAGGTCGGCACGGAGATGACCACGAGCGTGAGCAGCAGGACGCCGGTGTCGACGGGCCGGCCGCGGCGCAGACCGGTGATGACGCCGAGTGTGATGCCGATGATGATCTCGAAGAAGATCGCGACGATCGTCAGCCGGATGGTGACCGGGAACGCGGAGGCCATCAGCTCGGTGACCGGTTGTCCGTTGAACGCGGTGCCGAAGTCGCCGGTGAAGATGTCCTTCAAGTAGAGCAAATACTGGACGAAGACGTTCTTGTCGAGGTTGAACTCCTCGCGCAGCTGGGCGGCCGTGGCGGGGTCGCACTGCCGGTCGCCGCACAGGCCCGCGATGGGGTCGCCCATGACGTTCACCATCAGGAAGATGAGCAGTGTGGCGCCGATGAAGACCGGGATCATCTGCAGCAGTCGCCGGACGACGTACCGTCCCATGAGTGCTCCGGAGATAGAGGGGCGGACCGGTGTGAGCGGCCCGCCCCGGGCGGCTCAGTTGACGGTGATCTCGTTGTAGACGGGCACGCTGAACTGGTTCAGCGCCACGTTCGAGACCTTGTCCGAGTAGCCGGCGCTGCCGTTCTGGTACCAGAGCGGGATGGCGGCCATGTTGTCCCGCACGACCCCTTCGGCCTGCTGGAAGAGCTGGATGGCCTTGGTGGTGTCGGTCTCCGCGTTCGCCTGGTTGACGAGGCTGTCGAACTGCTTGTTCGACCACTGGCCGTCGTTGGAGGAGGCGTTGGTGTAGTACAGCGGCTGGAGGAAGTTCTGGATCAGCGGGTAGTCCATCTGCCAGCCGGCCCGGAACGGACCGGGCATCTTGTGCTCCCCGATCTGGTTGCGGAAGTCGGCGAACGTTCCGATCGGGTTGCCGACGCAGGCCTTGTCGTTGCCGAGGGCGTTGTTGATCGAGTTGCAGACGGCGTCGACCCACTCCTTGTGGGAGCCGGTGTCCGCGTTGTAGGAGAGCTTGACCTGGCCGCCGGGCAGGCCGCCGCCCTCCTGGACCAGCTTCTTGGCCTCGCTCGGGTTGTACTCGCAGGACTTGCCGCACAGGCCTTCCTGGAAGCCGCCCTTCTCGCCGAGCACCGGTGAGGTCCAGTCGCTCGCGGGCGTCCGCGTCTTCTGGAAGATGGTGTCGGTGATCTGCTGGCGGTTGATCGCCATGGACAGTCCCTGACGGACCTTGGTGGCGCCGCTGGTGTTCCACTTCGGGTCGTAGAACGGGAAGGCGATCGTCTGGATGATGCCGGCCGGGGTGTTGATGTACCGGCCGTTCAGGTCGGTCTTGGCGTTCTTGAGCTGGGCGGCGGGCACGTCGTCGACGAGGTCGAGGTTTCCGGCCAGGAGATCGTTGTAGGCGGTGTTGTTGTCCGTGTAGACCTTGAGGGTCACACCGCCGTTCTTCGCCTTGTCGTCGCCGGGGTAGTCGTCCCACTTCACCAGGGCCATCTGTGAGCCCTTGGCGTAGGAGTCGATGGTGTACGGGCCGTTGCCGACGGGCTTCGAGACCCAGGCGGCGTGGTCGCTGAAGAACGACTTGGGCAGCGGCGAGAAGGCCGCGTAGCCGAGGGTGTCCGGGAACGTCGAGAACTTCTGGGTGAGCTTGACGGTGAACGTGTTCGTGCCGGTCACCTTGAGCCCGGACAGGGTGTCGGCGCTCTGGGTGCCGGTTTCGGGGTGCGTCTTGTCGTAGCCGTCGATGTACCCGAAGAAGTACGCGTTCTTCTGGTTGTTCTTCAGGCTGGCGCCGTAGTTCCAGGCGTCGACGAAGGACTGCGCGGTGACGGCCTCGCCGTTGCTGAACTTCCAGCCGTCCTTGACCGTGATCGTGAAGTTCTGTGAATCCGAGGTCTCGATCTTCTCCGCGAGCATGTCCTCGGCGGCGCCGGTCTCTGCGTTGTACCGCTTCAGCCCGCGGAAGATCATGTCGAGGACCTTGCCGCCCTGCACCTCATTGGTGTTGGCCGGTTCCAGCGGGTTCTGCGGGTCCCCCCAGGAGGCGCTGACCGTGCCGGAGCCGCTGCTGCTTCCGTCCCCTCCGCCCCCGCAGGCGGACGCCGCGAGGGCTACCGCCACCGCGCATGCGGCCCATTTGGCGTGCGTGGCTCCACGCATGGTGTGCCTCCTCAAGAGTGCGCTGTGCCGCCGGCGCCGGGGTCGGACGTGCGGCTCCGGTGCGGTGTGGCTTTATGGCCCAATATCTGCCCATACGGTGCACATCGCACATTTACCCCACCCTTCCGGGTGGCGCGCCACCCGGAAGGCACACGTCCGCCGCGCGGACTCCTGTCCCTATGGCTCCAGGCGGCCCCTGGTGGCCCCTTCCCGTCCGTGCGGACGGGAAGGGGCCACGAGGGGGCCGCCCGGCGCGCCCGCTCCGTTCAGGGGCCCAGGGCGAGCTCCCCCCACGGCCTGGTCGCCGCTCGTCCCACCCGTGCGGCGGAGTCCGAGGCGGAGTCAGAACGGTTCGGGGCCACGCGATCCCGGGTGGAGGGACTCCGGCCGAACGGGGTCGGGGCCCCTACTCGGCCGGGGCGTCGGTCACGGCGTCCGCGTCACCGCGCTCCACACAGAACTCGTTGCCCTCGGGATCGGCCAGGGTGACCCAGCCCCGCCCGTCGGGACGGGTCCGGTCCGCGACGAGCCGGGCTCCGAGGGCGAGCGCCCGCTCGACCTCCGCCGCACGGGTGCGCCCGCTCGGCCGCAGGTCGAGG
Source organism: Streptomyces sp. NBC_00328 (assembly GCF_036139655.1). NCBI lineage: Bacteria > Bacillati > Actinomycetota > Actinomycetes > Kitasatosporales > Streptomycetaceae > Streptomyces > Streptomyces sp. NBC_00328. The sequence goes on along the minus strand of NZ_CP108013.1, from coordinate 6,299,698 downwards.
TGGAGGCGGTTCTTGACGGTCTTGCCCTCGGGGACCCGGACGAAGAGCAGGGTCGGGCCGCCGTCGGGATCGCGCAGCACGGCCTCCGGGTCGCCGGGCTTGTCGTCCTCGGCCAGGGGCCGCCCGAGCAGCTCGCTCCAGAACAGCCCCAGGTCGTAGGGATCCGCGGTGCAGTCGATGGTGATGTTGTGGATGGTGGGGTTCAACAGGCTCCTCCAGGGATCTTCACGGCGTCACGGCCGGACGCCGTACGTCCGCCGCGGGTGCGGCGACGGTCTTCGGGCAGCGCGCACGGACCGGACGGCCACACGCATCGCGCGCGGCCGGCCACGCGAACCGGCCCGGCCGCGTGCGCTCTCGTACGGACGAGGGACGGAGCCAGGAACGGACGCACCCGCACCCGCACCTGGACCTGGACCCGGAACGACAAAAGGACCGCGGCGGAAGCAACGTGCTTCCGCCCCGGTCCCGCCGGCGCCGGAGTTCTCCCCCGGCCCGGCCGCCGACGCCGCGCTTCGCGCGCCGCGATCGGCCTCGACGCGACCCCCGCTCCCCCGCGGAGGGCGCCGCGTCCGCCTCTAGTCCGTGCCCTTCTCCGTGGCGTCGGCCGCGGTCTCCAGCGCCGCCAGCGCCGGGTCCAGGACGATGTCCTCGCCGCGGGACTCGGTCGTGGGGTCCTCGGGGAAGTGACAGGCCGACAGGTGGCCCGCACGGTTGCCCGAAAGCTGGATCAGCGGGGGCTCCTCGGTCGCGCACTTGTCCTGCGCCTTCCAGCACCGGGTGCGGAAGCGGCAGCCGGACGGCGGGAAGATCGGCGACGGGACGTCGCCCGACAGGCGGATCCGCTCGCGGTCCTGGGCGTCACCGTCGATGTTGACCTCGGGAACCGCCGAGAGCAGGGCGTGGGTGTACGGGTGGCGGGGACGGTTGTAGATGGAGTCCCGGTCGCCGACCTCCACCACCTTGCCGAGGTACATCACCGCGACGCGCTGCGAGAAGTGCCGTACGACGGCCAGGTCGTGGGCGATGAAGAGGAACGCGATGCCCAGTTCCTGCTGCACCTTCTGCAGCAGGTTGACGACCTGCGCCTGGATCGACACGTCGAGGGCCGAGACCGGCTCGTCGGCCACGATCAGCTTCGGCTGGAGCGCCAGGGCACGGGCCACGCCGATGCGCTGGCGCTGACCGCCGGAGAACTCGTGCGGGAAGCGGTTGTAGTGCTCGGGGTTGAGGCCGACGAGCTCCAGCAGCTCCCGGACCCGGTTCTCCCGACCGCCCGCCGGCTGGATGCCGTTGACCTCCATCGGCGACTTGATGATCGTGCCGACGGTTTGCCGCGGGTTCAGCGAGGAGTACGGGTCCTGGAAGATCATCTGGATCTCGGACCGCACCGGCGCGAGCTGTCGTCGCGAGGCCCGGGTGATGTCCTGGCCCGCGTACGTGATGGTGCCGCCGGTCGGCTCCAGCAGGCGGGTGATGAGCCGGCCCGTGGTCGACTTGCCGCAGCCGGACTCGCCGACCAGGCCGACGCTCTCGGCGACGCCGACCGTCAGGTCGACCCCGTCGACGGCCTGCACGGCACCGACCTTGCGTTTGATCGGGAAGCCGCCGTAGATCGGGAAGTGCTTGGTCAGCCCTTCCACCTTGAGGAGCGCCTCGGCGGACGTACCGGTGGAACCCTGCTGGGCGGGGAGGGTGAGGTTGTTGCTCATGTCTCGGATCTCCCTAGCGCAGCCGGGGCTGGATCTTGTCGATGAATATGGTCTGCTTCTGCTCGGGCGTCAGGTGGCACGCCGCGGCGCGCCCCTCGCCCAGCGGCGGCCGGACGTCGGTGCACAACGTGCCCGCCACCTGGTCCTTGTAGACGCACCGCGGGTGGAACGGGCAGCCGGAAGGCGGGTTGAGCAGCGAGGGCGGGGAACCGGGGATGGGCTCCAGTGCCTCGTTGATGTCGCCGTCGAGGCGGGGCATCGAGCTCAGCAGACCCCAGGTGTAGGGGTGCTTGGGCTCGCTCAGGACCTCCCGCACGGAACCGCGCTCCACGGCCCGGCCCGCGTACATCACCAGCAGGTCGTCGGCCATGTTGGAGATGACGCCGAGGTCGTGGGTGATGAAGACGATCGCGGAGCCGAACTCCTGCTGGAGATCCTTCAACAGGTCGAGGATCTGCGCCTGCACGGTCACGTCGAGCGCGGTGGTCGGCTCGTCGGCGATCAGCAGGTCGGGGTCGCACATCAGCGCCATGGCGATCATCGCGCGCTGGCGCATACCGCCGGAGAACTGGTGCGGGTAGTCGTCGAAGCGCGTCCTGGGCTGCGGGATGCCGACCTTCTCCAGCATCTGGACGGCGCGGTCCTTCGCCTCCTTCCTGGAGGCGCCGCGGTGCTTCATGAAGGGCTCGGACAGCTGCCGGCCCACCGTGTAGAACGGCGACAGGGCGGTCAGCGGGTCCTGGAAGATCATCGCCATCTTGTTGCCGCGGAGCTGTTCCAGCTCCCGCTCGGTGGCGGTGACGAGTTCCTTGCCGTCGAGGACGATCTCTCCGTCGACGGTCGTCGTCCGGGAGTTGTGCAGGCCGAGGACGGTCAGGTTGGTGACCGACTTGCCGGACCCCGACTCGCCGACGATGCCCAGGGTCTTGCCGCGCTCGACGTCGAAGGAGAGGCCGTCGACCGCCTTGACGATGCCGTCCTCTGTGGAGAACTGCACCTTCAGATCACGCACCGAGAGGAAGCTCTCCGGGCCGGTCGGGGCCGGCGCGTCCTCGGTCTTGGTCAGTGTGGTCACGGTGGTTCGTTCTTCCTAGGAGAGCCGGACGCGCGGGTCGATGTAGGCGTACGCGATGTCGGTGAGGATGTTGACGATCAGGATGAAGAAGGCACCGAACAGCATGACACCCATGGTGAGCGGCAGGTCCTTGTGGACCGCGCCGTCCACGGCGAGACGGCCGATTCCCTGGAGGGAGAAGGTCAGCTCGGTGACCACGGCGCCGCCGAGCATGGAGCTGATGTCGATGCCCAGGACGGTGACGATCGGGATCAGCGAGCCGCGCCAGGCGTAGCGGAAGAACACGTACTTCTGTGACATGCCCTTGGCGCGGGCGGTGCGGACGTGCTCCTCGGCGAGCTGCTCGATCATCGAGGAACGCGCCATACGCGTGTACTGCGCGGTGAAGATGGTGGCCATCACCAGCACGGGCAGCAGCATGCCCGTGAACCAGGTCCAGGGGTCCTCGGTGATCGGGTGGTACGCGGGGTTGTCCATCCAGCCCGTGCTGTAGACGAAGATCAGCAGGACGATCGGACCGAGCACGTAGATCTGGAACGAACTGAGCACCATGGACACGCCGGTGGCGATCTTGTCGATCATCGTCCCGCGCCGGTATGCGGCGATCATGCCCGCGCCGACACCGACGACGACGAACACGATCGCGCCACCCGCGGTGAGCGTGAGGGTGGTCGGGAAGCGGTCCAGGATGGTCGGCCAGACCATGTCGCCCGAGTAGAACGACTGGCCGAGGCAGGGCGCGCTGCAGTGCCCGGTGGGGTAGTCACGGCCCATGAAGATGCCGGACATGAAGTCCCAGAACTGCTGGTGTATGGGGAGGTTCAGGCCCAGGGCCTGACGGATGTCCTCCAGTCTCGAGGGCGAGCAGTCCTTGCCACAGGCCAGCGAGGCGTAGTCGGAGGGCGCTGCGACGAACAGGAAGAACGTGGCGGCGCCGATGAGGAACAGGGTGACGACGGCACCGACCGTGCGCCGAAGAATGAACTGAAGCATGGCGGGAGGGCTGCTCTCTGCGGAGACGGTGGGAGGTTTCACGGAGGTGCGGGGGTGCGCTCCGCCTGGTGCGCACCCCCGCGATCAGCCGTAGAGAGTTACGACTTCACGTACAGGCGGGTGATGTCGATGAGGCTGGACACCGAGCCGTAGCGGGCGCCACCGATGTTCGAGCCGGAGAGCTGGAACTGCTTGGTGTACCACAGCGGAGCGGCCGGGACGACCTTCTCCAGCAGGTAGTGCTGGGCTTCCTTCCACGTCTTGGCGGCCTCGACCGGGTCCTGGCTCAGCGCCTTCTTGATGAGGGCGTCGACCTTCGGGTCCTTGACGTGCGAGTAGTTCGGCGCACCGTCGGCGACCTGGTCACCGTCGTAGACCGGCGTGACGACCGTGGACGGCGACGGCCAGTCCTGGCCCCAGCCCGAGATGTAGATGTCGTACGGGTTGTCGAGCTTGCCGATCTGCTCGTAGTAGCTCGCCGCGTCGACCTCCTTGGAGACGACGTCGAAGCCGACCTTGGAGAGGGCGTCCTCGATGGCGACCTTGCGCTTCTGGCCGGGCTCGCTGTTGGAGTACGCGAAGACGACCTTCTTCTCGGCGGCCGGGACGCCCGCGAGGAGCTCCTTGGCCTTCGCGATGTTGCCCTGCGGCGCCTTCAGACGGCCGTAGGGGTCGTACGTCGCCTCGTAGCCCGGCAGGGTCGGGGCGAAGAAGTTCGGGGCCACGTCGCCGCCGTAGACACCGCCCTCACCGGCGATGAGCGACTTGGAGTTCACCGCGTAGGTGATCGCCTGACGGACCTTCAGGTCCTTGACGCGGTCGAGGTTGAACGTCAGCTGCATGACGTAGGGCTGGTAGCCCTTGACCGTACGCTTGTTGACCGCGGGGTTGCCGATGACGTCCTGGATCTGCGTGGCCTCGACGCCGGCGGTGAGCTGGATGGCGTTCTTGTCCTTGCCCTGGTCGGCGATCAGACGCTTGGTCTGGGTCGACTCGGTGACGCCGAACTGGAAGTTGAAGCTGTCCGCGTACTGGTGGCGCACGGAGTCGGTCTTCGGGTCCCAGTTCGTGTTCTTCTTGAGGATCAGCTCCTTGCCGACCTTGTTCGAGACGATCTTGTACGGACCGGTGGCGACCGGGGTCTTGTCGTACTTCTCCTTCGTGTCCGTCTTCGCCGGGACGATGCCGTAGCCGGCCATGGCCAGCGTCTGCGGCAGGTCCGGGCGCGCGGTGTCGAAGTGGAAGACGACGGTCTTCGCGTCGGGGGTGTCCAGGACCGAGGCCGGCAGGTGCTTCTTGCCGAAGCCGCCGTCCGGCAGCGCCTTGCGGTAGTCGGCGCCGCTCAGCCAGGTCTGCAGGTAGGTCGGGCCGTCGAAGACGAACTTCGCGTAGAGGCGCTCGACGGTGTGGCGGACGTCGGCGGACGTGATGGCCGCGCCCTTCTCGTCCTTGATGCCGTCCTTCAGCGTGAAGGTCCAGGTCTTGCCGCCGTCCGAGGACTTGCCCGCGTCGGTCGCGAGGTCACCCACGACCGAGACGCCGCCCTTGCCGTCCTCCTTGAACTGGGTCAGGCGACGGAAGAGCAGGTTGGCGACCTGGCCGGCGTCGGAGACGTAGATCTGGCCCGGGTCCAGGTGGGAGAGGCCCGCCTCCTGGTACACGGCGATGGTGCCGCCGGACTTGGCACCGGCGACCTCCTCGGCGGGACCGGTCGAACCCGCGGCGTCGGCGTAGGTGACCGACTTCGACTGGACCGAAGCCTGCTTCTGGTCCTTCTTCGAGTCGGCGTCGGACTTGCCGCCGTCGTTCTTCGAGCAGGCCGTCAGTACGAGGGAACCGGCTGCAAGAGCGACGACTATGGCGCGGGCTCTGCGCGAGCTGCTGGGGTTCATGTGGCGAATACCTACCTGTCGGTTGTTATCCATGAGTACTGCCTGACGTGGCTGGTAGGCCGACGCGGGGGCGGCAGTCACCCCCCACCAATGGACGTTTTAGCGCCCGGACTTGGGGTCGAACGCGTCCCGGACCGAGTCTCCGAGGAGGTTGAAGGCCAGGACGAAAATCACCAGCGCCAGTCCGGGGAAGAAGAGGAACGCCGGATCCTGCTCGGTGTACTTGGCAGCAGCGGCGAACAGCCGTCCCCAGTCCGGGGTCGGTTCGACGAACCCGACGCCGGCGAAGGAAAGGAAGGCGATGGTGAGGATAGTGCTGGGCAGCGAGTACGTGAACTGCACGAGGATCGGCGTCACCACGTTCGGCAGGATCTCCTTGCGGACGATCCGCGCCGGGGAGGCGCCGGAGACCTTGGCGGCCTCGACGAACTCCCGCTCACGCAGGGACAGCACGGTGGAGCGAACCAGTCGGGCCATACCCATCCAGCCCAGCACCCACAGCACGATCAGCATCGCCAGGGCGCGGAAGTACGTGGGGGTCTCCTCCCGCGGGTCGACGAAGAACGCGGTGACCACGGGCATGAAGGCGATGAAGAACAGCTGCTGCGGGAACGAGAGGAAGAAGTCGGTGACCCGGCCGATCCAGTAGTCGGTCCGGCCGCCGAAGTATCCGCCGATCAGACCGATGATCACGCCCGTGACCATCAGCAGGACCGTCACACCGAGCGCCATGAACAGCGACGTCCGCATGCCGTACACCAGCATGGCGAACAGGTCGCGGCCGTACTGGGGTTCGACGCCGAACCAGTGGTCCCCCGAGACACCGCCGAAGTAGCCGAGCGGCAGCCCGAACTGGTCGAGGACCGGCTTGTCCGCGTAGGTCGGGTCCTGCCCGTACAGCGTGTACGGGTTGGTCCCGCTCAGCTTGACCAGCAGCGGCGCGAGCAGCGAGACGGCGAAGTACAAAATCACTACCACGGCGCAGATGACACCGGTACGGTCACGCTTGAAACGCTGCCACATCAACTGGCCGGGAGAACGGCCCTCGAGCTTCTTCTCGCCCTTGGCGGGCTCGTGCGTCTCGAGCTCGGGGACCAAGGCGATCGACGGCCCGGCGCCCTCAGCCTTGGCTGGACTGGTCATGTTTGTTCTTCCCCCGGGGGGTTGAGAGGCGTGCGCAGCACAGATACCGGCAGGTTCTGTGGTTTCAGGGAACTTTCACCAAGTAGGTCAAGGCGCGTCAAGAGCCGAAGGCATAGGGAAATCCCTACCGTCGATTTTTTGAGCAAAAATTGCAGAGAACGACACCTACACGCGCTTGACACGTGAGAACGGAATCTGGCGAAACGGGCATCCGTGAGGAAAATTTCGTTTACGTGTCCGAAACTTGATTGTCCGGTGCCCGATATGCGAACGCCTCTGTATCGTTCACACACTGTTGCCCGAACTGGCACGGTTTCGCCCCCGGACACGCAGAAGGCCCGGCTCCCCGCAGTGCGGTGAACCGGGCCTTTCGGAGGCCACCCGGACGGCACGCCACCGGGCCTTCAGAGGCCCCTGGACGGCACGTCACGGGCCCGGCGGACACCGCTCGCGGCGGCGTCCGTCGGGTCCGGCGAACGGATTGTCAGCCGTGCTTGGCGCGGCTGGCCGTGCGACCGCGCTCCTTCTGGTCGAGAACGAGCTTGCGGATGCGAACGGACTCCGGGGTCACCTCGACGCACTCGTCGTCGCGGCAGAACTCCAGCGACTGCTCCAGGGAGAGCTTGCGCGGCGGGACGATCGCCTCGAACGAGTCGGCGGCGGCGGACCGCATGTTGGTGAGCTTCTTCTCCTTGGTGATGTTCACGTCCATGTCGTCGGCGCGCGAGTTCTCGCCGACGATCATGCCCTCGTACACCTCGGTGCCGGGGTCGGTGAACAGCACACCGCGCTCCTGGAGGTTCGTCATCGCGAACGCGGTGACGGCGCCCGCGCGGTCGGCGACCAGCGAACCGTTGTTACGGGTCGTCAGGGTGCCGAACCACGGCTCGTGGCCCTCGTGGATGGAGTGGGCGATGCCCGTACCGCGCGTACCGGTCAGGAACTCGGTCCGGAAGCCGATGAGGCCGCGCGAGGGAACGACGAACTCCAGGCGGACCCAGCCGGAGCCGTGGTTCGACATGTTGTCCATGCGGCCCTTGCGGACGCCCATGAGCTGCGTGACCGCGCCCATGTGCTCCTCGGGGACGTCGATCGTCATACGCTCGACCGGCTCGTGGACCTTGCCGTCGATCACCTGGGTGACCACCTGCGGCTTGCCGATGGTCAGCTCGAAGCCCTCGCGGCGCATCTGCTCGACCAGGATGGCGAGCGCGAGCTCACCGCGGCCCTGGACCTCCCAGGCGTCCGGGCGCTCGGTGTCGAGCACACGGAGGGAGACGTTACCGACCAGCTCGCGGTCGAGGCGGTCCTTGACCTGACGGGCGGTGACCTTGCGGTCCTTGTCCTTGACCGCGGCCTTGGCGTCCGCGCCCTTGCCCGTGCCGCCACGGCCGACCAGCGGCGAGGTGTTCGTGCCGATGGTCATGGAGATCGCCGGCTCGTCGACCGTGATCAGCGGCAGCGCGATCGGGTTCTCCGGGTCGGCCAGGGTCTCGCCGATCATGATGTCCGGGATACCGGCGACGGCGCAGATGTCACCGGGGCCGGCCACCTCGGCGGGCTTGCGGGTGAGCGCCTCGGTCATCAGCAGCTCGGTGATACGCACGTTGGACATCGTGCCGTCGCGCTTGATCCACGTGACGGTCTGGCCCTTGCGCAGCTCGCCCTGCTCGACGCGGAGCAGCGCGATGCGGCCGAGGAAGTTGTCGGCGTCCAGGTTGGTCACATGGGCCTGGAGCGGCGCGGACTCGTCGAAGGACGGGGCCGGGACGGACTCCAGGATCGTGGTGAAGAACGGCTCCAGGCTGTCGCTGTCGGCCGGGACGGTGCCGTCCTCCGGCTTGGTCAGCGAGGCCACGCCGTCACGCGCACACGCGTAGACGATCGGGAACTCGATCTGCTCCTCGTCGGCGTCCAGGTCCAGGAAGAGGTCGTAGGTCTCGTTGACGACCTCGTCGATCCGGGAGTCCGGGCGGTCGGTCTTGTTGATGCACAGGATGACCGGCAGACGCTGCTGCAGCGCCTTGCGCAGCACGAAGCGGGTCTGCGGCAGCGGGCCCTCGGAGGCGTCGACCAGCAGGACGACCGCGTCCACCATCGACAGGCCGCGCTCGACCTCACCACCGAAGTCGGCGTGGCCGGGGGTGTCGATGATGTTGATCGTGATGACGTCGCCGCCATCCTTCGGGTGGTACTTGACCGCCGTGTTCTTCGCCAGGATCGTGATGCCCTTCTCACGTTCCAGGTCGTTCGAGTCCATCATGCGGTCGTCCAGCGACTCTGCGGCGTGCGCGGCGAAGGCACCGGCCTGCTTGAGCATGGCGTCGACCAGGGTGGTCTTGCCGTGGTCGACGTGGGCGACGATGGCGACGTTGCGGATGTCGTGGCGCGTGGCCATAATGAGGCGCTTCTCCCGGAGTGAGTGGACGGCCTCCGCATCGCGGGGCCTGCCGGGCTGAACACGCCACGGCCTTACCCCATCGTACGGGGCCCGGACGGGGACGGCCTCCGCGGGCCCGGAGGCGCGACCCCCCGAGGGCGGTCCCGGCCTTGTGATCAGGCACTCTTCGCCGCAGGTGAACCGGCGGGACAGAGCGTGCGGGCGGCCGTACGCTCGGCGGCCCCCGCCTTCGCGGGCCCAGCGTCGATCATGCTCTCCGCACAGGAGAGAAATCCGCCGCCGACCGTCTCCCAGGTCACCACATGCCCCCTGACCGGCTCGGCGGCGCCGCCCCGGCAGGTGTAGGTGAAGTCGGCCTCGACCAGGGCGACGGAGTTCCACGCGTAGTACGAGCCCTTGAGGTCCCCGAGGTCATAGCTGAACTCGCTGGGGGCCTCCTCCGGCTCGGCCGGCTCCGACGGACCCGCGAGCGGTTCGGCCGTCCCGAGATGCCGGCCGAGGGCCTTGATGGCCTCCGCGGCGCGGGCCCCGGGACCCGTGGACGTCATGTGGGGCTTGTAGCTGACGCCCTTCAGCGGCTTGATCACTCCCGAGACGGAGTCCGTCTTCCGCTTCAGCGTGATCGGGTCGGCGAGCCCGGTCAGCTTCTGCTCGCGCACGACGCCGGACCAGGCGTACCTGCCGTGCGCGCACGCGGCGGCCGTGCGGTCCTTCCCGTCCGGCCCCTCGGTGCCGCCGGTGCAGGCGGCGGTGCCGAGGAGCAGGATCCCCGCGGCGAGTCCCGCCGCGGGGTTCGTGAGCGCGCGCCGGTTCATGGTCGTCCCCCGTGTTCCCGTGTCCAGTGATGGTCACCGGACACGGGGGGACACCCTAGTTGCCGGTACGGCCCGCCGCCGGGGTCTGCTGCGCCCCCTTCACGCCCTTCTTGAGGAAGCCCATGTCCTCGTACACCGGAGTCTGGAAGCCAAAGGCTCCGGTGTTCGCCAGGCCGGCGCGGGCGGCGGCGAGCTGGGGGCGCTGATAGAGGGGGATGGAGCCGGCGGCGGCCCAGATACGGGCGTCCGCCTTGCGGACCAGGGAGCGTTCCTCGTCCTCGTCCAGGGTGGAGAGTGCCTGGTCGAAGAGCTGATCGACCTGGTCGGTGCCGACGCGGGTGTAGTTCTGCTCGACGCTCAGCGAGCCGTCCGCCGCCGGAACGGGCTTGGCGTAGATCGGGCGGGCGTCGGTGGCCGGGAAGGCGGAGGCGGGCCACGAGTAGAGCGCCAGGTCGTAGTCTCCCGAGGCGATGTGGTCCTTGAAGTAGCTGTCGTCGGAGACCTTCGTGATGTCCGTACGGACGCCGACGCGCTGGAGCATCCGCGCGATCCGGTCGGCCACGAGGCGCAGGGACTCCGAGCCCGCGCCGGAGGGAACGACGAAGCGCAGCGCGAGCGGTTTGCCGTCCTTGGCGAGGACGTTGGACGCGGCGCCCGCCGGAGCGGCCGTCCCCTTGGGCGCGTACGCCCCCGGAAGCCCGCCCTGCCCGGCGTACTGCCGCCCGTCCAGGTGCCGGGCGGCCTGCTCGTCCGCGCGGACGCCCTGCCGCACGCCGGTCTGCTGCTCCTGCTTCCTCGCGTGGTCCTTGGGGTCCTGGGCCGGCTCCCGGCCCACCCTCGAGGGCTTGTCGTCGTCACCGAGGACGTACGTTCCGCCCTCGTCCGGCCTGCCGTCCTCGCCGCCGTCGCCCTTCTTGCCCTTGGACCCGGCCGCCTTCTCCGTCTTCTTCTGCTCCGTGACCGGCCCGCCCGGCACCCACCCGGCGTCCGCGAGCAGCGCCCGCGCCTCGGCGGCGTCCTGGTTGCCGAGGGCGCCGCTGTTGTCGGCGTACGCGGCCTGTCCGGCGAGGGCCAGATGGCTGCCGACCGGCTCGGCGGGCAGACCGAGCGGCTGGAGGACGACCCGGGCGAGTTCCTTGCGGTCCAGGGCACGGGCCACGGCGCGGCGGACGCGCTCGTCGGCGAGTGGGCCCTCGGAGCCGTTGAGGGCGAGCTGCGTGTAGGCGGGTTCGAGGGACTTGCGGACCACGAAGCCGCTCAGCGCCGACCGCGAGGCCGTCTTCGCCCCGCTTCCCTTCGTACCCGGCTCCCCCTTCTCGCTCTCGTCGTCGCGCTCGCTCCCGTCGGACTTCTCGTGCTTGGCGCTCTTCTCGCTCTTGTCGCTCTTGTCGCTCTTGTCGCTCTCCTCGTCGTCCTTCGAGCTCTTCTCGTGCTTCGCGCTCTCGTCCGCGGCGTTCTTGCCGTCCTCCTCCTCGGACTCGGACTCGGACTCGGACTCGCTCTTCTCGCCCTTCTTCCTGGACGTGTCCTTCTCGCTCTTCTCGCTCTTCTCCGCGGACGGGGCCTTCTCGCTCGTCGCGGAGGCCCCCTGCAACGGCGCACCGTCCTTGTGCCGGGCCGCGAGCGTGACGCGCTCGGCCTCGGCGGGGTCGATCTCGGCCAGGTCGAGCCTGTCGTCGGCGAGCGCCTCGGCCCGCTTGTCACGGGCGACGGCCACGAGATCGATCTCGTCGAGCTTGCTGGGGCGGCCCCACCAGCGCCCGTTGCGCGCGAGGCGGACCTCCCCGGCCTTGCGGTCGACCGCCTTCAGGGCGAAGGGCCCCGCGGTGACCTTGAGCTTGCGCCGCGCGCCGTCGTTGAAGGAGTCCGCGGTACCCATGACGTCCTTCGGGTACAGCGGCGAGAACAGCGCCCTCCAGTCGGCGTAGCGCCGGCTGAAGGTGACGCGGACCTCCAGGTTGTTCTTGCCCCGCTCGATCTTCTCGATCCGGTCGTAGCCGGCGTTGCGTGCCGTCCAGTACGCGGAGTCCTTGCCGGACAGGGCGCGCCACTGGGCGGCGAAGTCGGCGGCGCCGATCTCGCGTCCGTCGCTCCACACGGCCTGCTGGTTGAGCTTGTACAGCACGACCTGCTTGGGCGACGTGCCCACGACCTTCGCCGACTCCAGGTAGTCGGAGTTGATCTGCGGCCGCCCGTTCGCGTCGAGCCGGTACATCGACGGCAGGACGGCGCCGGCGACACGGGCGGTCGCGGCGTCGGCGTCCGCCTGGAACGCGTTCAGCGTCTCCGGTACGGCGTCCACGGCCCAGCGCAGGGTGCCGCCGTCGGCGATGAGGTCACGGGACGCGGGCGCGATGTCCTGCACGGCCACGGGTCTGTCCGCCTCGTCGTCCGCACTGCACGCGGCGAGGGCGGGTACCGCGAGCACGCCCGCGGTGAGGAATGCGGCCGAGCGCATCACCGCGCGCAGTCCGACGCCTTCGTGGGACATCACTGCAACCTCCGGGGGACGCTCCGCCGCGGGGGGCAGGTCTCTGATCCCGTTCGGCGGTATAGGGAGTTCATCTGATCTACAGGCCAACTGAAGAGCAGATCGGCAGGGGGGAGGCGGCGACACGGCGGCGGACGCGTGGAACCCACTCGTGCGGCCCAATCCGGAACCCGGCCGGGGCCGCGTCACGGGCACCCGCCCGGGCACGGCGCACACAAGGGCGCGGCCCCGCCGCCCGCTCCCGCGCGCCGTCCGGCCTGCCGCGCGGCCCTCCGGCTCACTCCCTGGCGCGCGGGTGACTCGGCCAGCGCGCGGCCGAAAACCCGGCGCACGGGGTTCGTTCTGGAGCGCGAGAGCCTTCAATCCGTGCACACGCCTTCACACAGGTGCTCGTGACGCGCAACACTCGCAGGCGCATGAACGTTGCCGCCTGAAGGCCGCTGGGCCCACGGAAGTGAGGGCAAGTCATGTCCGTGCACGACGAACTGACGTCAGTCCAGCGCTGCCTCGACGATCTTCAGCGGTCGGTGCGGCGCCTGGAACAGCAGATGGGCACCGGTCTGGAGATGCGCCGTGTGCGCGCCGACGCAGACCACCTGCGCGAGAGTCTCGCGCTGCTGCGCGAGTCCACCGCGGCCCGCGCCCCCGGGCTCCCGGCCGTGCCGGGACCGGCGGGAGCCGTGTCCGGCCGGCTGCCCGACATGGTGCCCGTCCCCGACACCCCGTACGACAGCTCCTTGTGGACCGATTCCGACGACGAGGGTCTCGGCGCGCACCACGGTCCCTCCCACTAGCGCCCCCGAACCCGACCGGAGTGCGAAGTTGGCCACTGGTACGGAACCTCATCTGAACAGCGGCGGAGTACGAACCGGTACGCGCGCCGCGATCGCCGCCCCGCATCTGCGGACCGACCGCTGGTGGCTGGCGCCCGCCGCCACCGCGGCCGGGTTGCTGGCCTTCATCGTGTACTCGACCTGGCGGGCCTTCTCGGACGCGCACTACTACGCGGCGCCCTACGTCTCGCCGTTCTACTCGCCGTGTCTGGCCGAGCGGTGCGGGACCATGCGCGCCGGGCCGAACGCGGACCTGTTCGGGAGCTGGTGGGCCATCTCCCCCGCGATCATCATCCTGGTCTTCCCGCTCGGCTTCCGGCTGACCTGCTACTACTACCGCAAGGCCTACTACCGGGGCTTCTGGGCGAGCCCGCCGGCCTGCGCGGTGGCCGAGCCGCACAAGAAGTACACCGGCGAGACCCGCTTCCCGCTGATCCTGCAGAACATCCACCGGTACTTCTTCTACGCGGCCCTCGTCGTCGCCGCGATCCTCACGTACGACACCGTGCTCTCCTTCCGCGACGAGCACTACGCCTGGGGCCACATGGGCCTCGGCACGCTGGTGTTCCTGGTGAACATCACGCTGATCTGGGCGTACACCCTCTCCTGCCACTCCTGCCGGCACATCGTCGGCGGGAAGCTCAAGCACTTCTCCAGGCATCCCGTGCGGTACCGGATGTGGCAGTGGGTCGGGAAGCTGAATGCCCGTCACATGCTGCTCGCCTGGGCGTCGTTGGTGAGTGTGGCGCTCGCCGACTTCTACGTGTACCTGGTCGCGTCCGGCGCCTTCGACGATCCGCGCTTCTTCTAGATTGGGTGGAGCCCCCTGATGTCCGTGGTCGACCGACAGGAGTGGGACGTCGTCGTGGTCGGCGCCGGTGGCGCCGGACTGCGTGCCGCGATCGAGGCACGCGAGCGCGGTGCCCGTACGGCGGTGATCTGCAAGTCGCTGTTCGGCAAGGCCCACACGGTGATGGCCGAGGGCGGCATCGCCGCCGCCATGGGCAATGTGAACTCCGGCGACAACTGGCAGGTGCACTTCCGCGACACCATGCGCGGCGGCAAGTTCCTCAACCAGTGGCGGATGGCCGAACTGCACGCCCGCGAGGCACCGGACCGGGTCTGGGAGCTGGAGACCTGGGGCGCCCTCTTCGACCGGACGAAGGACGGGCGGATCTCGCAGCGCAACTTCGGCGGCCACGAGTATCCGCGCCTCGCCCACGTGGGCGATCGCACCGGGCTCGAACTGATCCGCACGCTCCAGCAGAAGATCGTGTCCCTCCAGCAGGAGGACAAGCGGGAGACCGGTGACTACGAGTCACGCCTGAAGGTCTATCAGGAGTGCACCGTCACACGGATATTGAAGGACGGACAACGGGTCTCCGGGACCTTCTGCTACGAGCGGGAGTCGGGGCGCTTCTTCGTCCTGGAGGCCCCCTCCGTGGTGATCGCCACCGGCGGCATCGGCAAGTCCTTCAAGGTGACCTCCAACTCGTGGGAGTACACGGGCGACGGGCACGCGCTGGCGCTGCTCGCCGGGGCACCGCTGCTGAACATGGAGTTCGTGCAGTTCCATCCCACGGGCATGGTCTGGCCGCCGTCGGTCAAGGGCATCCTCGTCACCGAGTCGGTGCGCGGTGACGGCGGGGTGCTGCGCAACTCCGAGGGCAAGCGGTTCATGTTCGACTACATCCCCGACGTCTTCAAGGAGAAGTACGCGCAGTCGGAGGAGGAGGGCGACCGCTGGTACGAGGACCCGGACCACAACCGGCGCCCACCGGAACTGCTGCCGCGCGACGAGGTGGCGCGGGCCATCAACTCCGAGGTGAAGGCGGGCCGCGGATCACCGCACGGCGGCGTCTTCCTCGATGTGTCGACCCGGATGCCCGCCGAGGTGATCAAGCGCCGGCTGCCCTCGATGTACCACCAGTTCAAGGAGCTGGCCGATGTCGACATCACCGCCGAGGCGATGGAGGTCGGGCCCACCTGCCACTACGTCATGGGCGGCATCGCGGTCGACTCGGACACGGCGGCGGCGCGCGGCGTGCCCGGGCTGTTCGCGGCCGGCGAGGTCGCGGGCGGTATGCACGGCTCCAACCGGCTCGGCGGCAACTCCCTCTCCGACCTGCTGGTGTTCGGGCGGCGGGCCGGGTGGCACGCGGCGGAGTACGCGACCGGTCTCACCGGGGACGGCGCCCGCCCACCGCTGGACGACACCCAGATCGACGAGGCCGCCGCGGAGGCGCTGCGGCCCTTCTCCGCCGAGGGACCCGAGTCCGTCCCCGCCGCGCAGGCCGGCGGCGCGCCCGCCGTCGCCTCGCAGCCGCCGGAGAACCCGTACACCCTGCACCAGGAGCTCCAGCAGACCATGAACGACCTGGTCGGGATCATCCGCCGCGAGGCCGAGATGGAGCGGGCCCTGGAGAAGCTCGGCGAGCTGCGGGTACGGGCGCGCCGGGCCGGAGTGGAGGGCCACCGCCAGTTCAACCCGGGCTGGCATCTCTCCCTGGACCTGCGGAACATGCTCCTGGTCAGCGAGTGTGTCGCCCGGGCGGCACTGGAGCGCACGGAGTCGCGGGGCGGCCACACCCGCGAGGACCACCCGGCGATGGAGCGTTCCTGGCGCCGGATCAACCTGCTGTGCCGGCTCACCGACCCCACCGGCGAACTGGCCGCCACCGACCCGGTGGCCGGACAGATCGACCTGGTGAACGAGACCACCCAGCCCGTCCGCCCCGACCTGCTCGCCCTCTTCGAGAAGGAGGAGCTGGTCAAGTACCTCGCCGAAGAGGAGCTCTACGAGTGAGCAGCTACGAGGCCCGCTTCAAGGTGTGGCGCGGAGATGTGAAGGGCGGCGGCCTGGAGGACTTCGGGGTCGAGGTCAACGAGGGCGAGGTGGTGCTGGACATCATCCACCGGCTCCAGGCGACCCAGGCTCCCGACCTCGCCGTGCGCTGGAACTGCAAGGCGGGCAAGTGCGGTTCGTGCTCGGCGGAGATCAACGGACGGCCGCGGCTGATGTGCATGACGCGGATGTCGGTGTTCACCCGGGAGGAGACGGTCACCGTCACCCCGCTGCGCGCCTTCCCTGTCGTACGGGACCTGGTGACCGACGTCGGCTTCAACTACGACAAGGCGCGGGAGGTCCCCGCCTTCGTTCCGCCCGCCGGTGTCGGCCCCGGCGAGTACCGGATGATGCAGGAGGACGTCGACCGGTCACAGGAGTTCCGCAAGTGCATCGAGTGCTTCCTGTGCCAGGACACCTGCCATGTGGTCCGTGACCACGAGGAGAACAAGCCCGCGTTCGCCGGACCGCGCTTCCTGATGCGGGTGGCGGAGCTGGACATGCACCCGCTGGACGCGGCCGCGGACTCCGGCCTGGACCGCAAGCGCACGGCCCAGGACGAGCACGGTCTCGGCTACTGCAACATCACCAAGTGCTGCACCGAGGTCTGCCCGGAGGGCATCAAGATCACGGACAACGCGCTGATCCCCTTGAAGGAACGGGCGGTCGACCGCAAGTACGACCCGCTGGTGTGGCTGGGATCGAAGATCGGCCGACGGCGGACGTAGACGGGGCGGGGGCGGCGCGCCGCCCCCGGTCCGCTCGCGTCCTGCCGTCACCGCCCTTCGGTGTCCGGCGGAGCCACGGGGCGTCGGCCCGGGTGCTGCCCCATCATCTGGACCACCTGGCTCGCGACGAACAGGCCCATCCCGCCCAGGGCGTACGGCGTGAACTCGGCGTCGGGTCCGCGGAACGGTCCGAGGAACATGAACAGGGCCCATCCCACGGCCCCCGTCAGCGCGCCCCAGCCCCACAGCTTCGGGCGCACGACCCTGCGACGCACCCACGGCGGGAGCCAGTACCTCGCGATGGCAGCGATCCCGAATCCGGCCTGCGCGACGACGATCAGTGCGGCGAACCCGACGAAATACCGGTGCATCGAACCCCCACCCACTCGCGTGCCGTACAGGACACGCGTCGTGATCATCGCACGCGGGATCCGGGCCGTCATCACATCGTGCGGCGTCCCACGGCGAACCGATTGCGTGCGGCCCCGGGCGGCGAGGGCGCCCGGGAGAACGACCCCCGCGCCCCTCCCGTCCATCCCGATACCTCCTGTACCCCAACTGCCACCAACTCCCCGTATACCGGTCGCGGAGGGGCTCGAACGGCCATACGCTCCCAAATGTGACGTCGCCCCAGAGCCGAAGCCGGTCGCGCCGGGTCCCGTCGCCCATGGCCGTGCGGGTGGCGCATGCCGTGCTCGGGGGGCTGGTCGCGATCGGCTGGCTGGTGCTGCCGCTGGCGGGAGCGGAGGCTCCGGCGACCTCGGCGGCCCCGGCGCGGGACGCGCGTGTCGCCGCTCCCCGGGCCGCGACCGCGCAGGACGGGACATCGACCGGCGATCTCGTACCGCCCCTGGTCGCGGTCGGCGCCGCGGGCGCGCTGGCGGCCTACACGTACGGGCGCCGCAGACGGCGGGCGACGACCCGCACGACACCCGGCGGCGACCCCGAGCTCACCCCCCTGCCCGAACTCGACCGGCAGGCACGGCGATTGCTCGTCGAGACGGATGACGGCGTACGCGTCTCCGCCGAGGAGCTCGCCCTCGCCACGGACCGGGCGGCGGGCGACGCCGTGGAACCGTACGTGTACGAGCTCAGGCACGCGGAAGCCGCACTCGCCGCGGCCTTCCGGCTGCGGCAGCGCCTCGACGAGGCGGACACGGCCGGCGCGGACCCGGCCGAGGGCCAGGACGAACGCAGGGACGTCCTGGAGGAGATCGTCGCCCGCTGTCAGGACGCCGGGCAGCGACTGGACGCGGCGGCGCCGGGGTTCGACCAGATCCGGGCGCTGGAGCGGAACGCGGTGGCCGCCCTGGAGGCCGCGGAGACCCGCTTCCGGGACGTCGGCGCGCGCATCCGTGCCGCCGAGAAGACGATCGCCGACCTCCACGAGCGGTACGCTCCCGCCGCCTCACTTCCCGTCGTCGGCGACGCCGAACAGGCCAAGGACCGGCTGCTGTTCACCACCTCTCACCTCAACCAGGCACGGCAGTACGCGGACCGGGGCGACGGCGCGAAGGCGGCGGCCCATCTGCGGGCGGCGGAAGGGGCGTTGGCGCAGGCCTTCGACCTGGCGGACGGCGTGGACCGGCTGGCCCGGGAACTGGACTCGGCCGCGGCCGGGTTGCCCGCGGCCATCGCCGCGGCACAGTCCGACTGGAACGCCGCCCGAGGTCTCCCGCCGGACGCCCGCGCCGGGCTCGTCGGACGGCTGGGGCACGCGGAGACGCTGCTCTCCGCGGTGCGTCACGAGACGGCGGCCGGGCCCCATGATCCGCTGGACGCGCTGCGCCGGGTGACCGAGGCGGCCGCGAGCCTGGCCGGGGTGGTGGGCGGTGAGGTTCCCGAGGGGAGCGGCCGCGCGCTGGTCCCCGCCCGCAGCGCGCTCGCCGGGGCCGCGTGCTTCATCGGCACCCACCGCGGGGCGGTGGGCGGCGAGGCGCGGACCCGGCTGGCCGAGGCGCGGCGGCTGCTCGGTCCGGGCTCCGTTCCCCTCTCCGAGGTACTGCGGGCCGACGAACTGGCCCGGGAGGCGCGACGGCTCGCCGAGCGGGACGTACGGGCGTACGGCAATCCCTCGGGTGGCCGCGGCGGCGCCGGAGCGGGCGGCGCGGTGCTCGGCGGGATCCTCCTGAGCGACGGCGAGGGCGGCCCGATGAGCTACGGCGGCCCGCGCACACGGGGCCGCCGGGGGGCCTTCTTCACCTGAGCCGAGAGCGGCGCCCCCGCATGCGGCCTCCCGGCTCCTGGCTCCCGACCACCCGCTCCCTGCTCCCGGGCGCCCAGCCCTCAGCCCTGCCCTCAGCCCTCAGCCCTCAGAACAGGCTCAGGAGCGCTTCCGCCGGGTCGGTGAGGGTCGTCTGGCCGTCCGGCAGGGGGAGTTCGAACCACACGGTCTTCCCGCGCGGGGTCCGGCGGGAGCCCCACCCGGCGGACAGGAGGCCGACGAGCTGCAGGCCCCGCCCGCCCTCGTCGGTGTCGCGGGCGCGGCGGCGGCGCGGCTGGACGAGTCCGGCGTCCCAGACCTCGCAGACGAGGGTGCGGTCGAGGAGCAGCCGCAGCCTGATCTCGCCCTCGCCGTAGCGCAGGGCGTTCGTCACCAGCTCACTGACCAGCAGTTCCGTCGTGTCGACGAGCGGCTCCAGGTCCCAGGCGACGAGCTGGGTGCGGGTGTACTCGCGGGCCCGCCCCACGCTGCGCGGCTCGCGCGGCAGGGTCCAGTCGCCGACGGACTCGGCGGGCAGCCCCTGGACGCGTGCCATCAGCAGGGCGATGTCGTCCTCGCCGTGGTGGGTGTCGAGGGTGTTGAGGACGTGGTCGCAGACGTCCTCCAGCGGCCTGGAGGGGTCGGTGAGGGCGCCGACGAACGCCTGGAGGCCCTCGTCGAGGGGGTGGTCGCGCGATTCGACCAGTCCATCCGTGTAGAGCGCCAACAGTGCGCCTTCGGGTAGTTCGACCTCCACCTCCTCGAAGGGCTCGCCGCCCACCCCGAGCGGCATCCCGGGCGGCACGTCGAGCATCAGCGCGGTCTCGCCGGGCTCGACGAGCACGGGCGGCAGATGGCCCGCGTTGGCGAAGGTGCACCGGCGGGTCACGGAGTCGTAGACGGCGTACACGCAGGTCGCGAGGTACACCTCGGAGAGGTCGGCGTCGCGGGGCTGACGGGCCGTACGGGTGGCCTGCTGGACCCCGCCGGGGGTGCCGAGGCCGCGCGCGATCTCGTCCAGCGCCGAGAGGACCTCGGCGGGTTCGAGGTCGAGCAGGGCCAAGGTGCGTACCGCGGTGCGCAGTTCGCCCATGGCCACCGCGGCGCGCAGCCCGCGGCCCATCACGTCGCCCACCACGAGGGCCGTGCGGTGGCCGGGGAGTTCGATGACGTCGAACCAGTCGCCGCCGACCTCCGTCGCCGCGTTGCCCGGCAGATAGCGGCACGCGATGTCGAGACCGGAGGCCTCGGGGTCGCCCGGGGGCAGCAGCGACCGCTGCAGTATCAGGGCGCGTTCGTGCTCGCGGCGGTACAGGCGCGCGTTGTCGATGCAGACGGCCGCGCGGGCCGCCAGCTCCACGGCCAGGGCGCGGTCGCGTTCCCCGAACGGCTCGCTGCCCTTCGTACGGGAGAACTGGGCGAGTCCCACGACCGTGTCGTGGGCGACCATCGGGACCGCGAGCGTGGACTGTATGAGGCCGCCCTCTTCGGCGGGGATGTGCTGCGGCCGGGCGGTGCGCAGGGCGTCCGCGCAGGGCGAGTTGAACGGGAAGTGGTGGACCGCGCCGACCGCGACGGGGTCCGGGCCGCCGACGAACGGGGCGTCGGAGACGGCGCTGGCGAAGGCGACCCGGCGGAGTTCGGCGCTGCCGTCGGCGAGGCCGGGCGGGGTCTCGTCGCCGGCCAGCAGTCCCTGGTACAGGTCGACCGTCGCGAGGTCGCAGAAGCCGGGGACCACGACGTCGAGGAGTTCGCGTGCGGTGGTCTCCAGGTCGAGGGAGTTGCCTATGCGGGCACCCGCCTCGTTCAGCAGGGCGAGGTTGCGTCGGGCGGCGGCCGCCTCACGGGCGGCGGCACGGCGGGAGGTGATGTCGGTTCCGAGCCAGGCGATGCCGATGGGACGGCCGCTGCCGCTGTGCACCCGGTAGAGGTTGATGGACCAGTGGCGGCGCTCGTCGGAGCCCGGGACCTGCCCGGTGACGTGCATGTCCGTGATGGAGTCGCCGGTCTCCAGCACCCGGCGCAGCACCGCCGTCACGCGCTCCGCCTCCGCGTGCGGAAGATAGTCGTGGACGCCCTTGCCGAGGTGGTCGTCGACGCTGCCGCCGAAGATCGAGGCGAATCGCTGGTTGGCGCGCCGGACATGAAGGTCCGTGTCGATCAGCAGGAACCCGAAAGGAGATTGACCGAAAATCGCCTGCGAGGCGGCGAGATCCGTCTCGATCGTCCGCAGGGTACGGACGTCCACCACGATGCATACGGCGGCCCGCTCACCGTGTTCGGTGGTCGTCGGCATCACGTAGACCTCGGCGAGGCCCTCCCTGCCGCCGGAGTCCTCGGCGCCGTCGCCGGCGTCCCCGGAGGGGGGCGTACGGAAGGGCACCAGCCCGGTCCACTCGCGGCCGTCCAGGATCTCCGCCATCTTCCGCTGACCGAACTCCCGCCGGTCGGCGCTGACGAACGCCTCGATGGGGTCCATGCCGACGGCCCGCTCCGCCGGGATGCCGAAGAGCTGCTCGGCCCGCAGACTCCACTGGTCGACGAGCCCGTCCGCGCCGATGGAGAAGGAGGCGGCCTTGATGTAGTCGTAGATCGAACCGGGCGGACTGCTCTGCCACATCGCGTCGGCCGGCACCTCATCGGTCTCATCGGTCTCGTCCGCGGACGGACCGGCCGCCGCGTCGTCCGACGCGTCGCCCGTGCTGCCGTCCGTCACGCCGTCCGCGGCCTCGCCGGGAACCGCGCGCGCGAACTCTCCCGCCGCATCAGCCCTCGCGCCGTCCGACGGGTCCTCGGACTCCGTGGCCTTCGCTGGTATCTCGCTCACGCGAACCGTCCCCTCCAGCTCACCGCGTCCGGCACCGGTCACCGGGGGCGGCTGCCCGCAGTATCCAGCACTACGGTGCCGCACGACACGGTGTTCACGATCACAGCACGGTCCCGATGGTTTTTGGACCGGCCGCGACATACTCCCAGTCTTCTAACCAGGTGGCACCCCGTCGAACCACACAACGCGACACCGGTCGGGAGCATGATCCGGCCGTACGCCGCGCGGGCGTCCCGGCCTCCGTGCCTCAGTCCGGCACGGTCAGCTCGAACCAGACCGTCTTGCCGGTGTCCGCGGGCCATGTGCCCCAGCGCCTGCAGGAGCCGGCCAGGAGCTGGAGTCCGCGGCCGCTCTCGTCGGAGGTGTCGGCGGCCCGTTCGCGGGGCGGGTCGGGCAGCGGGTCGGAGACCTCGACGCGCAGAGCGCCCGGCACGTCCTCGGGGCGTACGAGCCGGACGCCGATCGGGCCCGTGGCGTGCCGGAGCGAGTTCGTCACCAGTTCGCTGACCAGGAGTGCGGTGATGTCGCCGAGGGATTCGAGATCCCATTCGCGGAGCTGTCCCCGGACGACGGAGCGGGCGGTGCGGACGGCACCGGGCTCCGCAGGAAAGGTCCACTCGGCACAGTAGCCGTCAGTGTCGATCAAGCCGATCACTTCCCAGACCAGAAACCCACCCACGCCCGGTTTCGGGTGGTTAAGGGGCACATACCCGGTATCGGTGGAGCTTTACCGCGACGGGGGCACACTATGGCGCGAACGGCGCACAAGCGGGCACCCGGGTCGTCACACGCCCGGATCGAGCCACGGCAGTGCGCCCTTGACCGCCGGCACGTCCTGGTCCAGCCAGTCCACGTCCCAGATCTCCTCGGGGGTCAGCCAGCGCAGCTCGTCATGGTCCTGAAGGGGTTCCGGTTCGGCCGAGCCGGGCAGCAGCCGGGCGGCCCACACCACCAGGACGTATCCCGGCTTCAGCGGCCACTCGCCGGGGACGCGCTCCAGCGCCCGGGTGTCGACGCCGAGCTCCTCGCGCAGTTCGCGCACGAGGGCGCGTTCGGGGGTCTCGCCGGGCTCGACCTTGCCGCCGGGCAGCTCCCAGCGCCCGGCGAGGTCGGGGGGCGCACTGCGGCGGGCGGCGAGCAGGCGCCCGCCGCGCACCAGGGCGCCCGCGACCACCACGATCCGTTCCGTCATGCGCCGGAGCCTACGGGAGCGGGAGGGGGCCCGACTCCCGGTGGATCACCCGGTTCCGTTCGGCCCGATCCGCTCGACCCAGTAGAGCTGCTTGTGCCCGCGGCCGTCGAGGCTGTCCGCGATCTTCTGGGCCTCGGCGCGCGTCGCGTACCTGCCCACGCGATAGCGATTGCCGTTGTCGTCCTGCCGTATGACGAGCCAGGGAAGCGTGATCGTACTGTCGTTCATAGACCCCCTCCACTTCCCGCCCCGGGCCCCCGTCGAACCCCGCATTCCATCGAAACCGCAGTACGCATATGCCCGAGCGTACGCCTTACCTTCACGCAGCGAACACGGGTTTACACAAAGAGGTACGCAACCGGCCAGTAAGGAGCGGCGGCCCGGGGGGCGCACGCCACCGAACGCGCCGCTCACGACTCCTCGCGGGTCCTCGAACAGGGCGAAGCCGCTCCCCGGTCCGTCACTTGAGAAAGGCCAGATTCCAACCGGGCCTACGGGCGGCCCCGTTGAGGCGCGGGCACCCGCGCCGACACGCGAGCCCACCGGGCCCCGCGGAACGCCGTACGCGACACCGGACGAGATGGCGTGCCGAAGTGACGCGCTGTCACTTCACCGGCAGGTGGTAGGCGATCCGGTAGCGGTCCGCCGGGACCACCACGTCCGCCGTCTCCACCGGCCGGTCCGAGGCGAAGAAGGTGCGCTGGATGACGACGACCACATGGCCGGGCACGCCGCCCAGCGCCAGGAGTTCCTCGGCGAGGCCAGGGCGCGCGCCCACCTCCTCGGTGACGTTGTCCACGATCACGTCGATGGCCGCCATGCGCTCGACGACACCCATGCCGCCGAGCGGGCCCTCCTCGGGGAGCATCACCGGCGTACGCCCGGTCACGGCGAGCGGCTCCCAGGAGGTGGAGAGCATCATCGCCTCACCGCCGTCGCGGTAGACGTAGTTCGTGCACATCACGCGGTCGCCGGGCTGGATGGCCAGCCGCTCGGCGATCGCGCCGCTCGCCTCGACCTGCCGGCTGTGGGACTCCCAGGTGCCGCGCACCGCGAAGTCCGCCTGCTCCTGACGGAAGGGGGTGGCGCCGTTGTCCGGCCGGTATCCGGAGCGGGCGACGCGGCGCGGCACCGGCCGCTCGCGGACGTAGGTGCCCGAACCGGAGCGGCCCTCGACCAGACCCTCGGCCATGAGCACCTTGCGCGCCTCCAGGGCGACCGTGTCCGAGACTCCGTACTCCTCGCGGATCCTGGCCTGCGAGGGAAGCCGGGTGTGCGGGGGCAGCGAGCCGTCGACGATCTTCTTGCGGAGATCACCCGCGACACGCAGGTACGCCGGCTGCTCACCGAAAGTCACTTAGCCGCTCCCATCAGGTTGTACAGACAGCAACAGCGTGGCAACCGTGGGTTGTGCCATGCAAGCAAAGGCCAGAGAATCACTCGATGTGATGACGCAAGCCCTTGAGGGCATTACGCAGGCACTTTCTCCCCACTGTGGCTGCCGTCACACCTCGATTCCGGCACCGTCTTCGCCACCGCTACCGGTGCCCCCGCCGCCGTCGTACTTCGGCGGGGTGGTGGCGAGCCCCAGAGCCTTGCGGGTGGTGACCGCCTTCCTCGGGTCGATGAGCTTCAGCGCCTTCTCGTAGTGCGCGGAGAAGGTGTCCGCGTCCGGCGCGTCCGCGGCCTTCACCCACTCCTTCGCCGAGCGCTCCAGGTCCTTGGCCAGGGCGGCGACCGGCTTCGCCGCGCCCGGCGCGAACCGGTGGGCGGGCAGCCCGTCCGCCTCCCGCGTGAGCGCCTTCGAGACCTGGTCCGCCCACACCTTGTAGCCGGGCAGGTCGTCGTCGATGTACTCGGCGTCGGGCATCTCGGCCAGCGCGTTGTCGATGGCCGCCGCCGAGCTCAGATAGGAGTACTGGTCGGCGTCCAGCGTGAGCCGGTCCTTGCGCAGGGAGCCCGTCAGGCCGTCCGTCTCGTCGGCGTCCCCGAACAGACAGCTCACCTCGCGGTCGCCGCGGAGCCAGCTCTGCGACGTCGGGGTGAAGGAGTACACGCCGACGTTCTCCGGGACGGCCCAGGAGTCCATCGCGTACGTGTTCCGGAGCAGGGAGCACCGCCGGTCGGCCTCGTCGGCGAGCGCGTCGTCCCCGGGGTAGTCGGCTTCGGCCATCTCGAAGTCGGCGAACACCTCGGCGTCGTGCCCGCCCGAACACGGCACCTTGTCGACGTCGACCGCCAGACCCTTCAGCGAACCGCTCGGCGTGTCGAAGCACTCGCCCACCTCCAGCGAGAACGCGGAGTCCCCCGAGCCGCCCGCCCCGTCCTTGAAGCCCTCCCAGAAGTCGCGCGCTCCCCCGGTGGCGACCATGAGCGCGAGCAGCACGACACCGACCGACGACAGCACGATGCCGGCCACCGCCATGCCCTTGCCGCGCTCGCCGCGCCGCTTGATCTGGACGAGCGCCGCGATCCCGAGCACCAGCCCGACAGCCGGCAGGAAGCAGAGGACACCGAGGACCAGCGCCGCGATCGCGAGCCCGTTGAAGGGAACGGGCCGGTTGTACGGGGAGTAGCCCTGCCCCCAGGGCTGATACGGGCCCCCGTACGGGGACTGCTGGTACGGCCCCTGCTGGTACGGCCCCTCCGGGAAGGATCCTTGGGGGTGCGGAGCCTGCGGATACGGAGGCGCCCCCGGCGGCGGGTACGGCCCCTCGGGCTGCTGCGGGCCGGGCGGCGGGGGTATGGCCACGATTTCCCTTGCTCCTCATATCCGTCCGTTATGGAACGCGCGTGCGACTGCCGAATGACTGGGCGCATCGTAAGCACGGCACGGACGGGATCCCTACAGCGCTGCCCGGTCTGCCGCCGGGGCACGGCCGCCCAGGAACGCGCGGAACGGTCCCTTCCGCGACCTCGCGTCTAACCTGCACCCATGACTGCACTACCGGACTGCTTCTGCCCGACGGACGGCACGCGTGTACCCGCCGGCTCGCTCGCCTGGTGCTGCCCGGTCTGCCGCGGCCCGCTCGACCTGGACTTCACGCCGACGCCGGCTCCCCTCGTGTCCCTCACCGGCCGGGTGAACTCGATGTGGCGGTACGCGGAGTGCCTGCCGCTGGCCGCGCCCACGGTCAGCCTCGGCGAGGGCCGCACTCCCCTGGTCCCCCTGGGCGAAGTCGTCCTCGCCAAGCTCGACTTCCTGATGCCGACGCTGTCGTTCAAGGACCGCGGGGCCGTGCTGCTGGCCGAACTCGCGCTGCGGCTCGGGCCCCGCCAGGTACTCGCGGACAGCAGCGGCAACGCGGGCACGGCCGTCGCCGCGTACTGCGCCCGGGCCGGGCTGCCGTGCACCGTGTACGTCCCCGAGGGCACCTCCGCCAAGAAGCTGGAGCAGATCGAGGCGCACGGGGCACGGCTGCGGGTGGTCGAGGGCGACCGCGAGGCGACGGCACGCGCGGCGCGCGAGGCGGCCGACGAGGACGGCGTGTTCTACGCCTCGCACGTCTTCAACCCGTACTTCCTGCACGGCACGAAGACGTACGTCCACGAACTCTGGGAGGACCTCGGCGGGCGTCTGCCGGACGTCCTCGTGCTGCCCGTCGGCAACGGCACGCTGCTCCTCGGCGCCGCCCTCGCGGTGGCCGAACTGCACGCGGCGGGGCTGATCGACAAGAGACCCGCCCTGTACGCCGTCCAGGCCGCCGCGGTCGCCCCGCTGGCCCGGGCGTGGTCCGAGGGGGCCGACGATCTCGTCGGTGTCACTCCGCCGGCGCCGACGTTCGCCGAGGGCATCGCGATCCCGCACCCGCTGAGGGCCCGCCAGATCCTGAGCGCGGTACGCGCCTCCGGGGGCGCCTTCCTGACCGTGACGGAGGACCAGATCCGCCACGCGCAGTCGGATCTCGCCGGGCGCGGGCTGTACGTGGAGTCGACGGGCGTGGCCTGCTGGGCGGCGGTCCGTGAGGGCGCGCTCGGCCGACGGGAGGCCGTGGTGCCGCTGTGCGGGGCCGGGGTGAAGACGGGGATGGCCCGGGACTGATCCCGGGGTCGGCCCGGACCGGGGAGTTTCGCCGGGAGCGCCCCTCAGGGGCGGGGGCGTTCCCTCTCCAGGACCGCGACGCACCGGCCGAGCAGGGCGGCGATGGTGTCGCGCTCCTCGGCGGTGAACTCGGCGGCCAGGGCGCGCTCGACCCGTACGGCGCGGGCGTCGGCGTCGGCGAGCGCTGTCCTGCCCTCGTCGGTGAGCCGGGTCTCCAGGACGTTCTTGTGCCAGGCGTGCGGGGTGCGCTCGATGAGGCCGCGGTCCTGGAGGTTGTTCAGGACCGTGTTCATGGTCGGCGGTGTGACCAGGCAGAGGCGGGCCAGCGCGGCGGCCGAGATGCCGGGGTTCTCACTGAGGTGGAGCAGCGCCGCGTACTGGGCGACGGTCACGCCCGCCGGTTTGAGCACCGCGGCCTTGGTCGCGCCGAGGGCCTGCTCGGCCCGCTTGAGGTGGGAGCCGAGGCGCTCGGACACGGGCATGGACGTCATCTCCGCATGGTAGCCGCGGATCGTACGGACGATACGACGATGAACCCCCACCCATCAGTAAAGACATTGACGAGCATTAGAGCTCTAACATACGTTCGTACTCATCGCTCAGCTCGTCGACGTCCGAGATGCAGACCGAGAGGTTCCGCCGTGTCCCGTTCGATCCAGCGCCGCACCTTCCTGACCGCCACCGCCGCCGCCATCGCGGCGACCGCCGCGGGCGCCCCGCCCGCGAGCGCCGCACCCGGCCTCTCCACGGCCCCGGTCTCCACCCCTCGTAGCTCCACCCGCCGTATCTCCACCGCCTTCGAACTTCCCGACGACCGCGCCTACCCGGAGGGCATCGCCGCCGACCCGCGCACCGGAGCCCTGTACGTGGGCTCGTACACCACCGGCGCCGTCTACCGCGCGGCGCCCGGACGCCGTGCGGCCGAGACCTTCCTGCCCCCGGGCGCGGACGGCCGGAACACCGCGAACGGGCTGAAGGCCGACGGGTCCGGCCGTCTCTGGGTGACCGACTCGACGGCCGGGGTCGCCGTCTACGACGTGCGCACCCGCGCCCTGCTGGCCCGCTTCGACGTCCCCGGTGACGCGCCGCGTTTCGTCAACGACCTGGCGATCGCCGCGGACGGCAGCGCCTATCTGACGGACAGCGTGCGCGAGGTCGTCTACCGGGTGACACCGGCCGAGCTCGCCCGGGCCGCGGCCCACGGCGGTCGTGCCACGCTCACCCCCGCCTACGACTTCGGCGGCATCCTGGCCCCGCACCCGGCCGGCACGTTCACCCTGAACGGCATCGCCGCCGGGGACCACTGCCTGTTCACCGTCGACATGACCGGGGGCGCCCTCTACCGGGTGGACCTCATCACCGGCAGGATCCGCCAAGTCGCCCTGCACGGAGGTGACCTGGTGAACGGCGATGGACTGGAACTGGTCGGCACCACCTTGTGGGCCGCCCTCAACAGGACCGACACGATCACCCGCTGGCGCCTGTCGGCGGACGGCACCGCGGCCCGTCTGGAGCGCAGCCTCACCGATCCCGCGCTCCAGATCCCGACCACGCTGGTGCGCCACGACGGCCGCACACTCGTCGTCCGCTCCCAGTTCGACAAGGGCGGACCGATGGGACCGGGCACACCCGAGACACCGTTCACCGTGGCGTGGGTACGAGGCATCTGAACACAAAAGCAAGGGGCCGACCCCCGGAGGAGTCGGCCCCTTTTGACCTGCATGTTTGCCGCGTCAGCGGCGTGGTGTCCCCTCGTCCGGTCAGACGTTGAAGCGGAACTCCACCACGTCCCCGTCCTGCATGACGTACTCCTTGCCCTCCATGCGGGCCTTGCCCTTGGCGCGGGCCTCGGCGACCGAGCCGGTCTCGACCAGGTCGGCGAAGGAGATGACCTCGGCCTTGATGAAGCCCTTCTGGAAGTCGGTGTGGATGACACCGGCGGCCTCGGGGGCGGTGGCGCCCTTCTTGATGGTCCAGGCGCGGGATTCCTTGGGGCCGGCCGTCAGGTAGGTCTGCAGGCCGAGGGTGTTGAAGCCGACTCGGGCCAGGGTCGCCATGCCGGGCTCCTCCACGCCGACCGACTCCAGAAGCTCCTTCGCGTCCTCCTCGTCGAGCTCGGCGAGGTCCGCCTCCAGCTTGGCGTTGAGGAAGATCGCCTCGGCCGGAGCGACCAGGGCGCTCTGCTCGGCCTTGAAGGCGTCGTCGACCAGCTCGTCCTCGTCGACGTTGAAGACGTACAGGAACGGCTTGGTGGTGAGCAGGTGCAGGTCGTGCAGCAGTTCCTCGTTGCCGGAGCCCTGGACGATGCCCGCGGAGAAGAGGGTCTCGCCCTTCTCCAGGATCGCCTGGGCCGCCTCGACCGCCGCGACCTTCGGGCCGATGTCCTTCTTGATGCGCGACTCCCTCTGGAGGCGCGGCAGGACCTTCTCGATCGTCTGGAGGTCCGCGAGGATCAGCTCGGTGTTGATCGTCTCGATGTCGTCCTTGGGCGAGACCTTGCCGTCGACGTGCACGACGTTCTCGTCCTTGAAGGCGCGGATGACCTGGCAGATCGCGTCCGACTCGCGGATGTTCGCGAGGAACTTGTTGCCCAGGCCCTCACCCTCCGAGGCACCCTTCACGATGCCCGCGATGTCGACGAAGTCGACGGTCGCCGGGAGGATCTTCTGCGAACCGAAGATCTCGGCCAGCTTGGCCAGCCGGGCGTCGGGGACGCCGACCACGCCCACGTTGGGCTCGATCGTGGCGAACGGGTAGTTGGCCGCGAGCACGTCGTTCTTGGTCAGGGCGTTGAACATGGTCGACTTGCCGACATTGGGCAGACCGACGATTCCGATCGTGAGCGACACGTTGCGACTTCCCGTACGAGAGGATGGGCGAAGGGCCCTCCAGAAGAGCGGGCCGATCCACCAGTCTACGGCGTGACCCGGCTCCCGCCCGCGAGGTATCGAACGCATGGCCAAGCTCTTTCCACGGCCTCGCGTTCGGCCGATCTCCGGCGTGTCCGAGGAGCCATTCCACACATAAAACGACCTAAGTTGGTCCAGTGGAGCAACACAGGACGCGTCCCCCTCAGTACAGACCGCGACGCGGAGCACCTGTTCCGGCACAGTCCGGGCGGGCCGCGGACGGCGGTGTCCGACGGGACGGCCCGGTGGCGCGGCGGCCCGCGCCCGCGGGTGTCCGGCAGCCGCGCCGGACGTCGCGCCCGCGGCTGACCGGGCTCGGCGGCGGCCTGTTCTGCGGCGCGACGATGTTCGCGCTCGCCTGCCTCGACCACCTGCTGTTCGGCGGGTCGGCGACGGTGTACGGGGTGCTGTTCCTGCCGGTGTGCGTGCTGACCGCGCTGTGGGTACGACCCGGCGACCTGATGACCGCCCCCGTGGTCGTACCGATCGCCTTCGCCTTCGGGCTGCCGCCGATCACCGACGGCGGCGGAGGCGGCTTCGGCGGCAGCCTCATGGGCCTGGTCACCGCCCTCGCCCTCCAGGCGGGCTGGCTGTACGGGGGAACGCTGGCCGCGGTCCTCGTCGTGACCGTCCGCCGGGTCAGCCTGATGTCCCGCCGGCGGAACATCAGGCGGCGGGACCAGGCACGCGGCGCAGACGGCGTGCTCGGCGTGCCGCCCGGCAGACGGGCCCGCTGACCGGACCCGCCGATCCGGCCCGCCGGCCCTCGTACCGTCGCGGCCCTCGTATCCTCGCGGGCCGTGTCACCGTCGCCGCCCGATGCCGCCGTCGCCCGGCGGCCTCGCGGCTACCGGCCGATCTGCGCCGCCCGCATCGCCGCGCCCACGATCCCTGCGTTGTTCTGGAGCTGCGCGGGGACGATCTCCGCCTTGATGTCCTGGATCAGCGGCAGGAACTTCTCGGACTTGCGGCTGACACCGCCGCCGATGATGAACAGCTCCGGGGAGAACAGCATCTCGACATGGGCGAGGTATTTGGTGACACGGCGCGACCAGTGCTCCCAGGTCAGCTCGTGGTCCTCCTTGGCCTTGGTGGAGGCCCGCTTCTCGGCGTCGTGGCCGTTCAGCTCGAGGTGGCCCAGCTCGGTGTTCGGGACCAGCTCGCCTTCGGTGAAGACGGCGCTGCCGATGCCGGTGCCGAAGGTGAGCAGGATGACCGTGCCCCGGCGGCCCTTCCCCGCGCCGAACTCCATCTCGGCGACACCCGCCGCGTCCGCGTCGTTCAGCAGGGTCACCGGCAGGCCGCCCAGCCGCTCGCCGAGCAACGCGCCCGCGTCGGTGTCGATCCATGCCTTGTCGACGTTGGCCGCCGTACGGATCGTGGAACCACCGGTCACCACACCGGGGAACGTGATGCCCACCGGGCCCGTCCAGCCGAAGTGGTCGATGACGTCCTTCACGCCGTCGGCCACCGCGTCGGGCGTCGCCGGGTGCGGGGTGAGCACCTTGTGGCGCTCCTCCGCCAGGTCCCCGCGATCAAGGTCCACAGGGGCACCCTTGATCCCGGATCCGCCAATGTCCACACCGAAGATCTTCATGGCCCTACGTTACGACGTACGGCTGACCGTCACTTCCCGGACGGACCACCCGTACGCGCCTCCACCAGCGCGGCCGCCTCGGCGCGCAGGTCGCGGCGCAGCTCCTTGGGGAGCGAGAAGGTGATGGACTCCTCGGCGGCCTTGACGATCTCCACGTCCTCGAAGCCGTGCCCCGACAGCCGTTCCAGGACCTGCTCGACGAGGACCTCGGGGACGGAGGCGCCGGAGGTGACACCGACCGTGTTCACGCCCTCCAGCCAGGCCTCGTCGATCTCCTCGGCGAAGTCCACCAGGTACGCGGCGCGGGCACCGGCCAGCTTGGCGACCTCGACCAGCCGGACCGAGTTGGAGGAGTTGCGCGACCCGACCACGATGACCAGCTCGGCCTCCGCGCCCATCTGCTTCACGGCGAGCTGACGGTTCTGCGTGGCGTAGCAGATGTCGTCGCTCGGCGGGGAGATGAGGAGGGGGAACTTCTCCTTCAGGGCGTCGACCGTCTCCATGGTCTCGTCGACGGAGAGGGTGGTCTGGGAGAGCCAGACGACCTTGGAGGGGTCGCGGACCTCGACCTTGGCGACGTCGTCGGGGCCGTCGACCAGGGTGATGTGGTCGGGCGCCTCTCCGGAGGTGCCGATGACCTCTTCGTGCCCCTCGTGCCCGATGAGGAGGATGTCGAAGTCCTCGTCCGCGAAGCGGACGGCTTCCTTGTGGACCTTGGTGACCAGCGGGCACGTCGCGTCGATGGTGGCGAGCTTGCCGGCGGCGGCCTCGTCGTGGACGACGGGGGAGACGCCGTGTGCCGAGAACATGACGATGGACCCCTCGGGGACCTCCGCCGTCTGCTCGACGAAGATCGCGCCCTTCTTCTCCAGGGTCTGCACGACGTACTTGTTGTGGACGATCTCGTGACGGACGTAGATCGGAGCCCCGTACTGCTCGAGGGCCTTCTCCACGGCGATCACGGCGCGGTCGACGCCCGCGCAGTAGCCACGGGGGGCGGCGAGCAGGACACGGCGGCCAGGCGAAGCGGTCATGCCCCCATCGTAAGGCCGCGCCCGGCGGGTCAGGGATCGCCTCCTCGGAGAGACTGTGGGCAGCCGCTGGGGGTGGGACCAGGCGATTCCCGGGAGGCACGATGTCCGACGCGCGGACCACCGCCGGCACGGACCCGGCGGAGCAGGGACTGCGGCGCAGCCTCGGCTTCCGGGACCTGGTCGTCTACGGGCTGCTGTTCATCGCCCCGATGGCCCCGGTCGGGATCTTCGGAGCGCTGGACGCGAGGTCGCACGGGGCGGTGGCGCTGGTCTACGTCCTCGCGACGGCGGCCATGGCGTTCACCGCCTTCAGTTACGCCCAGATGGTCCGGGTGGTCCCCCAGGCGGGTTCGGTGTTCGCCTACGCGCGCGCGGGGCTCGGCCCGGAGGCCGGGTTCATCGCGGGGTGGATGGTGATGCTGGACTATCTGCTCATTCCGGCGGTGGCCTATCTGTTCTCCGGGATCGCCATGAACGCGCTGGTCCCGGAGGTGTCCCGGTGGGTGTGGACCACGCTCGCCGTCGTGGTCACGACGTTCCTCAACCTCCGGGGGGTCCGCACGGCGGCGCGCGTCGGCTTTCTGGTGCTCGCGATGGAGATCGTGGTCCTCGTCGTCTTCGTCGTGGCGGCGGCCGTGGTCCTCGCGCGCGACGGCGCGCGGCGCGACTGGCTGTCCCCGCTGTCGGGTGACGGCACGCAGGGCGCGTTCGCGCTGTCGGCGGTCGTCGGCGCCGTCTCGGTCGCCGTCCTGTCCTTCCTGGGCTTCGACGCGATCGCCTCCTTCGCCGAGGAGGTCACGGGCGGTTCGCAGAAGGTGGCTCGGGCGGTGCTGTTCTGTCTGGCGCTGGCGGGTGTGCTGTTCATCGCGCAGACGTATCTGGCGGCCCTGCTGGAGCCGCTGCCGTCCGCGCGGCTCGCCGCAGACCCCGCCCTTCAGGGTCCGGCCTTCTACGACGCCGTGGACGCCTCCGTCGGCTCGTGGCTGCACAACCTGGTGGCGGTCAGCAAGGCGATCGGCGCGGCGTTCGCGGCGCTGGCCGGGCAGGCCGCGGCCGGGCGCATCGTCTTCGCGATGGCCCGGGACCGGAGGCTGCCGCGGGTGCTGGCGCGGACCGGCTCCGGGGTGCCGCGGGCGGCCCTGTCGTGCGCCGCGGTGATCACTCTGGTCGCCGCGGTCTGGGCTGCGCGCCGCGACGACGGCCTCGACAAGCTGGTCTCGGTGGTCGACATCGGCGCCCTGACGGCGTTCACGCTGCTGCACGCGTCGGTGGTGGGCTGGTTCGCCGTACGGCACCGGGGCGGGCCGGTGGTGTGGTGGCGGCACGTCCTCCTGCCCGTACTGGGGGCCGCGATCACCGTCGCGGTGATCATCGAGGCGTCGGGAACGGCTCAGGTGGCGGGTCTCGTGTGGCTGGCGGCGGGCCTGGTGGTGCTGTTCGCCCAGCGGGGGCGAGCCGGGTCCGCAGCCGGATGACGCGCCGTGCCACGCGGCTGCCGTCCACCACACTCCGGTCGGGACGGTCCCGGCGGCCTGAGTACGGGTCGGGTGGCCCAGCGGTCGGGGTGCGGGTCGGGTGGTCCGACTCGGGCCGGGCGCGGGGGCGTTGTCGGTGGTGGCCACTACGCTCGGGACATGGCTCTCAACACGTCCGCGGACGCTCCGCTGCCCGTCGGAGAGGTGTCACGGCTCATCGGGGGATGGATCGACCGGCTCGGCGCGGTGTGGGTCGAGGGGCAGATCACCCAGTTGTCGCGGCGCCCCGGCGCGGGCGTCGTCTTCCTGACACTGCGCGACCCGTCGTACGACATCTCGGTGAGCGTGACCTGCTACCGCCAGGTCTTCGACGCGGTCGCCGACGTCGTGAGCGAGGGCGCCCGGGTGGTCGTCCACGCCAAACCGGAGTGGTACGCGCCGCGCGGGCAGCTCTCCCTGCGGGCCGCCGAGATCAAGCCGGTGGGCGTGGGGGAACTCCTCGCCCGCCTCGAACAGCTGAAGAAGTCGCTGGCGGCCGAGGGGCTGTTCGCGGCCGATCGCAAGAAGGCGCTGCCGTTCCTGCCGCAGCTCATCGGGCTGGTGTGCGGGCGGGCGTCGGCGGCCGAGCGGGACGTGCTGGAGAACGCGCGGCGCCGCTGGCCCGCCGTCCGCTTCGAGGTCCGCAATGTCGCCGTGCAGGGCGTCCACGCCGTACCGCAGGTCGTGCAGGCGGTGAAGGAGCTGGACGCGCTCGACGAGGTCGACGTGATCGTCGTGGCGCGGGGCGGCGGCAGCGTGGAGGACCTGCTGCCGTTCTCCGACGAGCAGCTCGTCCGCGCGGTCGCGGCCTGCCGCACACCGGTCGTGTCGGCGATCGGGCACGAGCCGGACAGTCCGCTGCTCGACCTCGTGGCCGACCTGCGGGCCTCCACCCCGACCGACGCGGCCAAGAAGGTCGTTCCGGACGTCGGGGAGGAGTACGAGCGGGTGCGGTTCCTGCGGGACCGCGCGCGGCGCTGCGTGGGGTCGTTCGTCGACCGCGAGGAGCGCGGCCTCGCGCACACGCTGGCCCGGCCCTCGATGGAGGATCCGCACCGGATGATCGACGAGCGGGCGGACCAGGTCTCCGCCCTGCTCGACCGGGGCCGGCGCACCGTCGGGCATCTGCTGGACCGCGCGGACTCGGAGCTGACGCACACCCACGCGCGCGTGGTGGCCCTCTCCCCCGCGGCGACCCTCCAGCGCGGGTACGCGGTGCTGCAACGGGCCGACGGTCATGTGGTCCGGGACCCGGCCGAGGTGGCGGCGGACGAGACACTGCGGGCGCGGGTCGCCGAGGGTGAATTCACGGTTCGAGTCGATGCATAGGGTGGGCCCATGACCAGCAAGGTGGACGAGGCGCTCGGCTACGAGCAGGCACGGGACGAGCTGATCGAGGTCGTACGCCGCCTGGAGGCGGGCGGTACGACCCTGGAGGAGTCCCTGGCGCTCTGGGAGCGCGGCGAGGAACTGGCCAAGGTGTGCCGGCGCTGGCTGGAGGGCGCTCGGGCCCGTCTGGACGCCGCCCTGGCCGAGGAGTCCCCGGAACAGGAAAAGGACGCCGGCTCCGGGTCCGAGTGACGAGCCGAGTGACGAGCGGCGCCGACTCCGGGTGACGGGCGGCTCGGGCGCCGCTTGGCGAGCGGCCCCGCGTCCGGGTGATGTCCTGCTCCGAGTAGCTCCAGCGGGGCCCGCGACACGGCGGGCCCCCTTTTTTCGATCCCATCCTGGATCCCTTTTTCGATCCCTCCGTCTGTGAAGCGGATCACCACGCCCCGTTTTTGGTTGAACTTTAAACCTCCTCGACGTACTGTCGTACTCGCCAACAGATCCCCCCGGATCCACCGCACATACCGAGAAGGTTCTTCATGTCTCTCGTCCTTGACCCCACCGCTCAGGACCTGCTGTTCCGCGAAGCTCGCACGGCGAACACGTTCACCGACGAGCCGGTGACCGACGAGCAGGTGCAGGCGATCTACGACCTGGTCAAGTACGGCCCGACCGCCTTCAACCAGTCGCCGCTGCGCATCACCCTGGTCCGCTCCCCCGAGGCCCGTGAGCGCCTGGTGCAGCACCTCGCCGAGGGCAACCGGGCGAAGACCGCCGCCGCCCCGCTGGTCGCGATCCTCTCCGCGGACAACGAGTTCCACGAGGAACTGCCGGCGCTCCTCCCCCACTTCCCCGCCGCCAAGGACCTCTTCTTCTCCGAGCGCCCGGTCCGTGAGAGCGCCGCCGGGATGAACGCCGCGCTCCAGGCCGCGTACTTCATCATCGGCATCCGCGCCGCCGGCCTCGCCGCGGGCCCGATGACCGGCGCCGACCTCGCCGGTGTCCAGAAGGAGTTCCTGGACGACGACCACACCCCGCTGATGATCGTGAACATCGGCAAGCCGGGCGAGGACGCCTGGTTCCCGCGCGGCCCGCGCCTGGACGCCGACCAGGTCATCACGACCGTCTGACCGACGGCACCGCGGGAGCGGCCGGCACCGCCGTTCGCTCCCGCACCCGCACCACACAAGAAGGGCCCCCGGCGCTGCCGCCGGGGGCCCTTCTCCATGTCTTACGGGTTCCACGAGGTCTTACGGGTTCCACGAGGCCGTGCGGGCGGCGCTACGAGGTCTTCAGGGCCTCCGCCATCTTCACCAGCGTGCCGAACGACCCGGTGCCGGTCACCACCGTCGTGGCGCCCTTGTCCTGGAGGACGAGGGCGTCGTAGTGGTCGCCCTCGTAGCGCTGCCAGGTCCGGTCGCCGATGCGCTGGGTGGCCTTCGTCTGCCGGGCGCCCTGGCTCGCCGTGTCGATGAACACGGCCGGCCGCTGAGTGGACTGCTCGACCGCCACGTACTGACCGTCGGGGGCCTGGAAGCCCAGATGCCAGGCGTCGAACTCGCTGCCGTCGTAGCGCACCGAGGTCGCCTTCCACGCCGAGGGCAGCCCTTCGGGCGCCGCCACGGGATA
Source organism: Streptomyces sp. NBC_00328 (assembly GCF_036139655.1). Classification (NCBI taxonomy): domain Bacteria; kingdom Bacillati; phylum Actinomycetota; class Actinomycetes; order Kitasatosporales; family Streptomycetaceae; genus Streptomyces; species Streptomyces sp. NBC_00328. The sequence continues at coordinate 6,262,494 of NZ_CP108013.1, read as the reverse complement.
GCTCGCCGCGCGGCGAGCCGTCAGCAGCTCGACCTTGTAGTCGACGCGCTTGAGATCCGGCTTGGAGTCGTCATGCGGAATGAAGATGTAGATGACGCCCGCCATGAGCCCGATGAGGCCCAGGGAAAGAATCATGTCCCGTACCGACTGCTTGCCTTTCGTACCTGCCACGCCCCTATCGTCGCAGGTGCCCTGGCCTGCTCATCCGTGGGCCCCCCTGCTCATTTTGTAAGTCTGACGATAGAGTCGGGGCATCACCCTCATCCGGCCGTCGTCGTATCAGAAAGGTGCGTGTCGATGACCGAGCATCATCTGCCCTCCGAACTCGAAGTCCCGTCGGAAGCCCCCGACCGCAACCTCGCCCTCGAACTCGTCCGTGTCACCGAGGCCGCCGCGATGGCCGCGGGCCGCTGGGTCGGCCGCGGCGACAAGAACGGTGCCGACGGTGCCGCCGTCCGGGCCATGCGCACCCTCGTCTCCACCGTCTCGATGAACGGCGTCGTCGTCATCGGCGAGGGGGAGAAGGACGAGGCCCCGATGCTCTTCAACGGGGAGCGCGTGGGCGACGGGACCGGCCCCGAGTGCGACATCGCCGTCGACCCGATCGACGGGACCACGCTCACCGCCAAGGGCATGACGAACGCGATCGCCGTGCTCGCCGCCGCGGACCGCGGCACCATGTTCGACCCGTCCGCGGTCTTCTACATGGACAAGCTGGTCACCGGCCCGGAGGCGGCCGACTTCGTCGACATCAACGCGTCCGTGGCGGTGAACATCCGCCGGGTCGCCAAGGCCAAGCGGGTCACGCCCGAGGACGTCACGGTCGTCATCCTCGACCGGCCGCGCCACGACGGGATCATCAAGGAGATCCGGGAGACCGGCGCGCGCATCAAGCTGATCTCCGACGGCGATGTCGCGGGCTCCATCCTCGCGCTGCGCGAAGGCACCGGCATCGACCTGCTGCTCGGCATCGGCGGCACACCCGAGGGCATCATCTCGGCCTGTGCCGTCAAGTGCCTCGGCGGCACCATCCAGGGCAAACTGTGGCCGAAGGACGACGAGGAGCGGCAGCGGGCCATAGACGCCGGGCACGACCTCGACCGCGTCCTGACCACGAACGACCTGGTCTCCGGCGAGAACGTCTTCTTCGTCGCGACCGGCATCACCGACGGCGAGCTGCTGCGCGGAGTGCGCTACCGCTCAGAGACCGCGACGACCGAGTCGATCGTGATGCGGTCCAAGTCGGGCACGGTCCGCCAGATCCGGTCGGAGCACCGGCTGAGCAAGCTGCGTGCGTACAGCGCGATCGACTTCGACCGCGCCAAGTAGGACCACCGGCCCGGAGGGCCGGGCGCCGACACGGCGCGAAAGGGGCGCCCCTTGTGCGGAGGGGCGCCCCTTTCTCCTGCGCGGACCACGTTGAAGTCCACCCGCGCCGACCACGGCTGAAGTCCCGCGCCGGCACCCGATGACGTCTTCGGGCGCCCACACCGGCCGACGCGATCCTGTACGGCCACCGTCCGACGGCTCGCCCGCGCCGACACCGGATAACGCCTTCCGGCGTCGGCACCGGCCGACGAACCTCCCGCGCCGACGCCAGGCCGGCACCCGGGCAGCCGCGTGGGTACCGCTTCGAGGCGGCGGGCGGCACGGCTGCCGTGTGTACCCGTTGCCGTGTGCACGGGACGGCAACCGGGCCCGGCTCCCCACCGCTCCCGCGGGTGCGGGGTGGGTCAGCCGGCCGCGGCTATCGTGCCGCGGGCGGCCTTCTTGAGTTCCAGGTCGCGGCGGCGTCGCCGGGCGAGCACGACACGGCGCTCGGCGGCGGTCAGGCCGCCCCAGACGCCGTACGGCTCGGGTTGCAGCAACGCGTGTTCGCGGCACTCGACCATGACCGGACAGCGGGCGCAGACGCGCTTGGCCGCCTCCTCCCGGGAGAGCCGTGAAGCGGTCGGCTCCTTGGAGGGGGCGAAGAACAGGCCGGCTTCGTCGCGCCTGCACACCGCCTCCGTGTGCCATGGCGCTTCCTGATCCCTGTCCCGCACGGGCGCCCGCTGGGCCGGAACGGCAGCTACCTGCAGGGACTGATGCGGCGGTTGCAGCACGGGTCTACTCCTGACGACGGCTTCGCGAGCGTGCCGGGCACCGGGGAAGTCCCACAGCGCCCTCCAAGAGACGATGCAGCAAGCCCTACCCGCTGTACGCGCGCCTATGCACCGCGTGGAGAAGCCCGGCCGTTCTCGGGCGTGATCGATCATCGCCGCCGGACCGACCCGCATCGGCCACGCGCATATTCACAAGCGTCAACGGTCGAGGTGCTTGCGCAAACTCCGGTCCAGCCGGTCCGCCACCCGCTCGTTCACCCGGCTCGTGACCCGGTCGAGGATGTCCGCGATGAGCTTGCCGCGCTTGGGCCTCGCCTCGACGTTCCCCAGGACGGCGAGACCGTCGACGTAGACCACGGGCGCGTCGGGGTCGCCCGAGTCCAGCGTGTCCACCTCGAAGTTGCCGAGCACCCCGCCGCCGCTTCCGCGCAGCGAGACGTTCTCCGGCACGAAGATCTCGACGTTGCCGAACACCGAGATCGCCTTGATCACGACCTGCTGGTACTCGAAGATCGCCTCGCTCAGGTCGATCTCGACGTTGCCGAAGACCGAGTACGCGTGGATGCGCCGGCCCGCCCGCCAGCGGCCCTTGCGGACGGCGGAACTGAAGACCGCCACCACGTTGTCGTCGGCCTCCGCCGGGATCGCGCCCTGGGTGGGGCGGTTGGGCGCGGAGGCGTAGGCGGAGGCCGCGCGGCCCGTGTGGGCGGCGGGCAGGTCGCGGACGAACTGGTCGAGCTCGCCGACCGTCTTGGTGGCCAGTACGCCCTCGACCCGCTCGGCATGCTCCTCCGCGGTCAGGCGCCCTTCGGCGACGGCCTCGCGCAGGATGTCGGTGATCCGGTCGCGATCGGCGTCGGAGGCACGCAGCTCGGCCGGCTTCGCCGCCGTGGCGGCACTCGCGTCGGGGCTCTTTTGAAGGTCCACGGCAACAGCGTACCCAAACGCGATAGATCGCGACTACCCCTGGCGCGCCACCCGCGGGAAACCCGCTCTCCCCCGGGACCGACGGTCCGATGTCCGAACTGAGCCTTACCTCACAGCCTCGGTGTCCGTGCCAGGTTCTACGCTGGTGGACGCTGCCGATGACGGCCGACCTCAGGCGAGTGAGCCGAAGGGGTGCGCCCGAGGCGACCGAGCCCCGAAAAAAGCTGACTGTCGAGTGAGGAATAGGCGAGATGCCTGAGTTTGCGTACACCGATCTGCTCCCCCAGGGAGAGGACACCACGCCGTACCGGCTGGTGACCTCCGAGGGTGTCTCCACCTTCGAGGCCGACGGGCGCACGTTCCTCAAGGTGGAGCCGGAGGCGCTGCGCAAGCTCGCCACGGAGGCCATCCACGACATCCAGCACTATCTGCGCCCGGCGCACCTCGCCCAGCTGCGCCGCATCATCGACGACCCGGAGGCCTCGGCGAACGACAAGTTCGTCGCCCTGGACCTGCTGAAGAACGCGAACATCGCGGCGGCCGGCGTCCTCCCCATGTGCCAGGACACCGGCACGGCGATCGTCATGGGCAAGCGCGGCCAGAACGTGCTCACCGAGGGCGGCGACGAGGCCGCCCTCTCGCGCGGCATCTACGACGCGTACAAGAACCTGAACCTGCGCTATTCGCAGATGGCCCCGCTGACCATGTGGGACGAGAAGAACACGGGCTCGAACCTGCCGGCACAGATCGAGCTGTACGCCACCGACGGCGGCGCCTACAAGTTCCTGTTCATGGCCAAGGGCGGCGGCTCCGCCAACAAGTCGTTCCTCTACCAGGAGACGAAGGCGGTCCTCAACGAGGGCTCCATGATGAAGTTCCTGGAGGAGAAGATCCGCTCCCTCGGGACGGCCGCGTGCCCGCCGTACCACCTGGCGATCGTCGTCGGCGGCACGAGCGCCGAGTACGCGCTGAAGACCGCGAAGTACGCCTCCGCGCACTACCTGGACGAGATCCCCTCGGAGGGCTCCGAGCTCGGCCACGGCTTCCGGGACAAGGAGCTGGAGGAGAAGGTCTTCGAGCTGACCCAGAAGATCGGCATCGGCGCGCAGTTCGGCGGCAAGTACTTCTGCCACGACGTACGTGTGGTGCGCCTGCCCCGCCACGGCGCGTCCTGCCCGGTCGCGATCGCGGTCTCGTGCTCGGCCGACCGCCAGGCCGTCGCGAAGATCACCGCCGAGGGCGTCTTCCTGGAGCAGCTGGAGACCGACCCCGCGCGCTTCCTGCCGGAGACCACGGACGAGCACCTGGACGAGGCCGGCGACGTCGTGAAGATCGACCTGAACCAGCCGATGGACGACATCCTCGCCGCGCTGACGAAGTACCCGGTCAAGACCCGTCTCTCGCTCTCCGGCCCGCTGGTCGTGGCCCGCGACATCGCGCACGCCAAGATCAAGGAGCGGCTGGACGCGGGCGAGGAGATGCCGCAGTACCTGAAGGACCACCCGGTGTACTACGCGGGCCCGGCCAAGACCCCCGAGGGCTACGCGTCCGGCTCCTTCGGCCCGACGACCGCGGGCCGCATGGACTCCTACGTCGAGCAGTTCCAGGCGGCGGGCGGCTCCAAGGTGATGCTCGCCAAGGGCAACCGCAGCAAGCAGGTCACGGACGCCTGTGGCGCGCACGGCGGCTTCTACCTCGGCTCCATCGGCGGCCCGGCCGCCCGGCTCGCCCAGGACTGCATCAAGAAGGTCGAGGTCGTCGAGTACGAGGAGCTCGGCATGGAGGCCGTCTGGAAGATCGAGGTCGAGGACTTCCCGGCCTTCGTCGTCGTCGACGACAAGGGCAACGACTTCTTCCAGGACCCCGCCCCCGCCCCGACCTTCACCACGATCCCGGTGCGGGGCCCGGGACTGGCCTAGTACGGGCCCGTACGGCGTACACCCTTCCGGGTGACGCCGTGCGGGTGGCGCGCGTGTGACGCCGTACGAGCCGGGGGAACGGCCGCCGACAAGGCGGCCGTTCGTGCGTCGCGGCGCTCGCGCGGCGCCGGGCGGGAACACGGGCGGGCTCCGGGATGCTGTGCCCCATGGAGGTGTCACCAATGACGGATGGCCAGGGCGAAGGCGCGTACCGGATCGAGCACGACTCCATGGGCGAGGTGCGGGTGCCCGCGGAGGCGAAGTGGCGGGCGCAGACGCAGCGCGCCGTGGAGAACTTCCCCGTCTCGGGGCAGCGCATCGAGCGCGCGCACATCGAGGCCCTGGCCCGGATCAAGGGGGCCGCCGCGAAGGTGAACGGCGAGCTGGGCGTGATCGCCAAGGATGTCGCGGAGGCGGTCCAGGAGGCGGCCGCGGAGGTCGCCGAGGGGCGCTGGGACGCGCACTTCCCGGTCGACGTCTTCCAGACGGGCTCGGGCACCTCCTCCAACATGAACGCCAACGAGGTCATCGCCACGCTGGCCGGCGAGCGGCTGGGCCGGGACGTCCACCCCAATGACCACGTGAACGCGTCGCAGTCGAGCAACGACGTGTTCCCGTCCTCCATCCACATCGCCGCGACCGCCGCCGTCACCCGCGATCTCGTCCCCGCGCTGGAGCATCTCGCCGCCTCGCTGGAGCGCAAGTCGCGGGAGTTCGCCGATGTGGTGAAGTCGGGGCGCACCCATCTCATGGACGCGACGCCGGTGACGCTCGGCCAGGAGTTCGGGGGCTACGCGGCCCAGGTGCGGTACGGGGTCGAGCGGCTGGAGGCCTCGCTGCCGCGGCTGGCCGAACTGCCGCTCGGCGGCACGGCCGTGGGGACGGGGATCAACACGCCGCCCGGTTTCTCCGCCGCGGTGATCGCGGAGGTGGCGCGGGCGACCGGGCTGCCGCTGACGGAGGCCCGCGACCACTTCGAGGCGCAGGGGGCGCGCGACGGGATCGTGGAGACGAGCGGTCAGCTGCGGACCATCGCCGTCGGGCTGACGAAGATCGCGAACGATCTGCGGTGGATGGCCTCCGGGCCGCGCACCGGACTGGCCGAGATCAGCCTCCCGGATCTCCAGCCCGGGTCCTCGATCATGCCGGGCAAGGTGAACCCGGTGATTCCCGAGGCGGTGCTGATGGTCGCCGCGCAGGTGACGGGGAACGACGCGACCGTCGCCGTCGCGGGCGCGGCCGGGAACTTCGAGCTGAACGTGATGCTGCCGGTGATCGCGAAGAACGTCCTGGAGTCGGTCCGGCTGCTCGCGAACGTCTCGCGGCTGCTCGCCGACCGCACGGTCGACGGGATCGTCGCGCACCGCGAACGGGCCCGTGAGTACGCGGAGTCCTCGCCGTCCGTGGTGACGCCGCTGAACAAGTACATCGGGTACGAGGAGGCGGCCAAGGTCGCGAAGAAGGCGCTGGCGGAGCGGAAGACGATTCGCCGGGTGGTGCTGGAGTCGGGGTACGTGGAGCGTGGGGACCTGACCGAGGAGCAGTTGGACGAGGCCCTGGATGTCCTGCGGATGACACACCCGTAACAGCCCGGGCCCGTGGAGAAACGCCTGATGACAGCTCCGTAACAGCCGGTTGCCGTTGGCGGGAACCGTGACGCGAACCGCAGCGTCGCATGCCTGGGGCACCTAATATCTGGTCATGGCGGAGGGTGGAGCGGTGAGACGAGCGGAAGCGGGCGGGCCGGCGGCCCACTGGGAGCCCGGGAGCCAGATCCTGTGGCGGTACCGGGAGAACGGCGGCGACAGCGTCCACATCTGCCGCCCCGTGACGGTCGCACGCGACGACGCCGACCTGCTCGCGGTGTGGATGGCGCCGGGTACCGAATGTGTGAAGCCGGTGCTCGCCGACGGTTCGCCGGTGCATGGAGAACCGCTGGAATCGCGCTACACGAAGCCTCGCGCGGTGCGGCGCGACCGCTGGTTCGGGACCGGTGTGCTGAAGCTGGCGCGGCCGGGCGAGGCCTGGTCGGTGTGGCTGTTCTGGGAACAGGGCTGGCGTTTCAAGAACTGGTACGTGAACCTGGAGGCCCCGCTGACCCGCTGGGCGGGCGGGGTGGACTCGGTGGATCACTTCCTCGACATCTCGGTCAACCCGGACCGCAGTTGGCGCTGGCTCGACGAGGACGAATTCGCCATGGCGCAGCGGGCCGGTCTGATGGATGCTCAACTGGCGGCACAGGTGCGGGAAGCGGGGTGGTCGGCGGTGGAGGTGATCCGTTCCTGGGGCGCGCCGTTCTCGGACGGATGGCAGCACTGGAGGCCGGATCCGGGCTGGCCGGTTCCCGCTCTGCCGGATGACTGGGACCGTACGCCCGCGCACGTGTCCTCATGAGACCCTTGATGCGCCCCCGTGGTACAACCGTAGGATCGTCTTCCGCAAGGGCAAACGGCAGCGACAACTCCCGCAGGATGAGCCGGGCTTGACCATATGTCACCGAGGGGCGGCAGGACGTGAGCGAGGGGTACGAGGCGTACGGCGGCGTGGCCGGCCAGGGACCGGTCGCACCGCGCGGGCTCACCACGACGGCCGTGCGGGCCAGGCGTCACCGGGCATACGGGGCTTCGCGGACACGCCCCGGGGCTTCGGCCGTCGAACCGCTGTCGGCACGGACCGTTTCCGGCCGTCGGCGAGCCGTACCGTGCCGGGCGACGGCTGTTCGCGCCGTCGGTCCCGGCCCTGACGACACGCAGAATCCGTTCCTGGGGCACACATTCCGGGTATCGGGGCTGCGGGAAGAACTGTGCGCACGGCGCGCAGCCCCGGACGGATGGACTCGACACGCGTGACGGAGCATCCCACCTCGCACGAGCGCCGGCAGAGCGGCGCCGGCCGGCCGCCCGCCCCCGCGGACCCTCGCGGGGCGCTCCTGCGTACCTCCGAGCCGCCGTCCCCGCTGCCGGGTTCCGGCGCGTTACCGGTACAGGCCCGCACGGGCGACGCACCGAGGGGTTCGGGTGCGTCCAAGCCTCGCGGCAAGCGCGGGAAGGCAGGCGGCCAGGTGTCCGCCGACGTCGGCGCGTCCGCGTCCTCGGGCACCGACGTGCCGTCGTCCTCGCCGGTCTCCTCCGGGCCCGGCTCCGAGCACTCGCAGCCCTCGGCGACCGAGCCCGACACCCACCGCCCCCGGCCCGCGCCGGAGGGCATCCCGATCCAGCCGGACGCCGAGCAGGGACGGGCCCCGCGGGCTTCCGGAGGCAAGGACCGCCGTACGGGACAGGGTGTGCCGCAGGGCGGACCGATGCCGATGCGGCGGGACGGGGACCGGCTGCGCTTCGTGGGCGCCGCGACCCGGCGGATCGCCCGGGGCATCGACCTCGACGAGATCGTGATGGGGCTGTGCCGGGCGACCGTGCCGACCTTCTCCGACGCGATCCTCGTCTATCTGCGTGACCCGCTGCCGGTCGGTGACGAGCGGCCGACGGGTCCGCTGGTGCTGCGGCTGCGGCGCACGGACCGGATTCCCGAGGAGCGGGACACCGAGAGCGGTTTCCTGCCCGCGCTGCGGCCGGAGCCCAACGAGCTGTCGGCGATGACGGCCGAGCTGTGCGAGGTACGCCCCGGCGGCGCCCTCGCCGAGGTGCTGCGCGGGGTGCGGCCGGTGTTCGCGGACGCGCCCGCCGCGCGGGCCGCGCTGCCCGAGCTGCTCGGCGACGATCTGCCGGTGCCGAGCGGGCAGCGCGCGATCCTCGCGCCGCTGCGCGGCCGGCGCCGGGTGATCGGGGCGGCGCTGTTCCTGCGCCGGCCGGAGCGGCTCGCCTTCGAGGCGGACGACCTGCTGGTCGCGGCGCAGCTCGCCACGCACAGCGCGCTCGGTATCGACAAGGCGGTGCTGTACGGCCGTGAGGCGTACATCGCCGACGAGCTCCAGCGCACGATGCTGCCCGAGACGCTGCCGCGGCCCACGGGGGTCCGGCTGGCGTCCCGGTATCTGCCGGCCGCGGAGACGGCCCGGGTGGGCGGTGACTGGTACGACGCGATCCCGCTGCCGGGCAGCCGGGTCGCGCTGGTCGTCGGTGACGTGATGGGCCACTCCATGACGTCGGCGGCGATCATGGGCCAGCTGCGGACGACGGCGCAGACCCTCGCGGGGCTCGATCTGCCGCCGCAGGAGGTGCTGCACCACCTGGACGAGCAGGCGCAGCGGCTCGGCACCGACCGCATGGCGACCTGCCTGTACGCCGTCTACGACCCGGTGTCGCACCGGATCACCATCGCCAACGCGGGCCATCCGCCGCCGGTGCTGCTGCATCTGGGCGGGCGGGCCGAGGTGCTGCGGGTGCCGCCGGGCGCCCCCATCGGTGTGGGCGGGGTCGATTTCGAGGCGGTGGAGCTGGACGCGCCGGCCGGGGCGACGCTGCTGCTGTACACGGACGGGCTGGTCGAGTCCCGGCTGCGTGACGTCTGGACCGGGATAGAGCAGCTGCGGGAGAAGCTCGCGGCGGTCGCGGCGCTGACCGGGCCGGATCATCCGCCGCCGCTGGAAGCGCTGTGCGACGAGGTGCTCGACATGCTCGGCCCGGGAGACCGGGACGACGACATCGCGCTGCTCGCCGCGCGGTTCGACGGGATCGCGCCGAGCGATGTCGCGTACTGGTTCCTGGAGCCGGAGGACGCGGCGCCCGGCCGGGCCCGGCGTCTGGCCCGGCGGGCGCTGGCCCGCTGGGGCATGGAGGACATGACCGACTCCGTGGAGCTGCTGGTCAGCGAGGTCGTGACGAACGCGGTGCGGTACGCCTCACGGCCGGTGACGCTGCGGCTGCTGCGGACGGACGTCCTGCGCTGCGAGGTCGGCGACGACGTGCCCCAGCTTCCCCGGCTGCGGCAGGCGCGGGCCACGGACGAGGGCGGTCGCGGTCTGTTCCTGGTGAACCGGCTGGCGCGGCGGTGGGGGGCGACCCGGCTGAGTACGGGAAAGGTCGTCTGGTTCGAGTTGAACCGGAACTGACCGGGTACTCGTCCGGTCTCGCCCCGGTGGGCCGGCGCCGAACCGCGCCGGTGCGGCGGGTGCCGGACGGCGGCTGCGCGGGTGCCTGACGGGCCTGTGCCGGTCCCGGACCGTGCCTCCTGTGCCGGTGCCTTGAGGTGTCTGTACGGGTGCCTGAAGGCGCCTGTGCGGGCCGGTCGGTGCCGGTCTGGCCGTACCGGTGCCGGCACCCGAACCGTGTTGCCGACAAGATGTCGGCGGCGTTGACTGCTGGGGTGAGCGAAGCGACCTGACGACCTCATCTCCGACGGGAGGACGCTCGTGACGCAGGCATCCCGGAAGGCTCCGTACACCACGAACAACGTCGGGATTCCGGTGGAGAGCGACGAACACTCGCTCACCGTCGGCCCCGACGGCCCGATCCTGCTCCAGGACCACTACCTCATCGAGAAGATGGCGCAGTTCAACCGGGAGCGGGTGCCCGAGCGGGTGGTGCACGCCAAGGGCAGTGGCGCGTACGGATTCTTCGAAGTGACCAACGACGTCAGTCAGTTCACCAGGGCGGATCTGTTCCAGCCGGGCAGGCGTACGGACATGCTGGCGCGGTTCTCGACCGTCGCCGGTGAGCAGGGCTCGCCCGACACCTGGCGCGACCCCCGCGGCTTCGCGCTGAAGTTCTACACCGAGCACGGCAATTACGACATGGTGGGCAACAACACCCCGGTCTTCTTCGTCCGTGACACGATCAAGTTCCAGGACTTCATCCGCTCGCAGAAGCGCCACCCGGTGACAGGGCTGCGCGACAACGACATGCAGTGGGACTTCTGGACCCTCTCGCCCGAGTCCGCGCATCAGGTGACCTGGCTGATGGGCGACCGGGGCATCCCGAAGACGTACCGCCACATGAACGGCTACAGCTCCCACACCTACATGTGGATCAACGGCGGCGGTGAACGGTTCTGGGTGAAGTACCACTTCAAGACCGACCAGGGCATCGACTTCCTCACCCAGGCCGAGGCCGACGAGCTCGCGGGGACGGACGCGGACAAGCACCGCCGGGACCTGTACGAGTCGATCGAGTCCGGGAACGCGCCGAGCTGGACGCTGAAGGTCCAGATCATGCCGTTCGAGGACGCGGCGGACTACCGGTTCAACCCGTTCGACCTGACGAAGGTCTGGCCGCACGGGGACTACCCGCTGATCGACGTGGGCCGCATGGTCCTGGACCGCAATCCCGAGGACTACTTCGTCCACATCGAGCAGGCCGCCTTCGAGCCCTCGAACATGGTGCCCGGCATCGGGCCCTCCCCGGACAAGATGCTGCTGGGCCGGCTGTTCTCGTACCCCGACACCCACCGCTACCGGATCGGCCCCAACTACAGCCAGCTGCCGCCCAACCGGCCGCGCTCCCCGGTGAACTCGTACGCCAAGGACGGCCCGATGCGCTACGAGCCGTCGACGACGTCCCGCCCGTACGCGCCGAACTCCTACGGCGGGCCCGTGGCCGACTACGAAGGCCGGTTCGGTGACCCCGCGAGCTGGCAGACCGCCGGCGAGCTGGTGCGCGAGGCCTACAAGCCGCACCGCGAGGACGACGACTGGGGCCAGGCGGGCACGATGGTCCGCGAGGTGCTGGACGACGCGGCCCGGGACCGGCTGGTGGGCAACGTCAGCGGGCATCTCAAGGCCGGTGTCACCCGCCCGGTGCAGGAGCGCGCCTTCCAGTACTGGCGCAACGTGGACAAGGAGACCGGCGACCGGATCGCGCGGAACGTCGACGGCGGCTGAGGCGCCGAAAGGCCGGCCGGTCCCCGGGTGGGGGACCGGCCGGCCTCTTCGACAGCGGGGGCACCCGGATCTCCGGGTGCCCCCTCTGTCACGCGTCCGCTGTCGTCCGCTACTCGCTGGTCTGGCCGAACGGGTTGTCCGGGACGCCGTCGGTGGGCGAACTCGTCGGTGTGGACGGGCTCGTCGTCGTCGGCTCGGTCGTCGTCGGCTCGTCCGTGGGGGTCGGCGGAGCGCTCGTGGTGGGCGGCTCCGTCGACGGCTCCTCGGTGGTCGGGGTCGACGACGGCGTGCTGGACGGCGTCTGGGTGGCGGTGGGCAGGTCGGTCGGCGCCACCGCCGCGCCCGACGTGGTGTTCAGGTCGAACTCGGTGACCTTCCCCGCCATCGCCGCGAAGGTGTAGGCCGCCCAGATCTTCGCCGGGTAGCCACCACCGTTGACACGGCCGCCCTCCAGGTAGAGGCCCGTGGCGCCCTTCATGGAGACGTGGTTCTGGGTCTTCGGGTCCTCGCCGAACAGCAGGACCGAGGTGACCAGGTTCGGCGTGTAGCCGGTGAACCAGGCCGACTTGTTGTTGTCGGACGTACCGGTCTTGCCGGCGACCTGCTGGCCGTCGCGGGCCTGGTTGTTCGCCACGGACTCCCTGGCCGTACCGTCGTCGACCACACCGGTCAGCACCGAGGTGACCGTGTCGGCCGCCTCCTCGCTGACGACCTGCTCGCCGATCGGGTCCGGCATCTTGACCGTGGTGTCCTTGTGCTCGGCCTTGCCGACGATCGCCGGGGTGACCTTCTTGCCGTGGTTGTCGAGCGTGGCGTACACGCCGGCCATCTCCAGCGGGCTCGCGCCCATGGAGCCGAGGGTCTGGGCGGGTACGGCCTGGATGCCCTTGGTGTTCATGCCGAGCTTGCCCGCGACCTTCAGCACCTCGTCCATGCCGACGTCGACGCCCATCTGCGCGAAGACGGAGTTGATGGACTTGTTCATCGCGGTCTGCACGGTGACGGGGCCGTAGCTGTGCTCGTCCTCGTTCGGCGGTGCGAAACCGATGTCGCTGCCCACCACGGGACGGCGGTTGGTGCCGTCGTAGACCGTGTTCGCGGTGATCGGCCGGCCGGAGCGCGTCTTGGCCTCCTCGGCGAGGGCGGCCGCGAAGATCAGCGGCTTGAACGTCGAGGCGGCCTGGTAGTCACGGCGCGTCGCGTTGTTGAAGTAGTGCTTGAAGTAGTCCTTGCCGCCGTACATCGCGAGGACCTTGCCGGTCCTGGGGTCGACCGACGCGGCACCGGCCTGGATGTCGGCGTCGACCTTGCGCTTCTTCGGGTCCAGCTTGCTGGTGAGCTGCTGCTTGACCGTCTTCTCCAGCAGGGCCTGCTTCTTCTTGTCCACGTTGAGCGTGATGGTCCAGCCGCCCGCGGTGATCAGGGCCTTGGCGTCGTCCAGGTCCTCGGCGGTGCCCTGGGCGACGAGCTGCTTGGCCAGCTCGTTGTCGGCCGCCTCCACCAGATAGCCGGTCTGGCCCTCCATGCCCGGCGCGCCCTTGGGTTCCTTGGGGACCGGGAACTTCATGGCCGAGCGCTTGCCCGAGTCGAGCCAGTGCTGCTCGACCATGTTGTCGAGGGTGTAGTTCCAGCGGGCCTCGACGAGCTTCTTGCCGGTCTTCGAGGCGACCGCCCAGTCGTACTGGCTCGGAGCCTGGAGCAGCGAGGCGAGGTAGGCGCCCTGCGCGACCGAGAGGTCCTCGGCGTCGACTTGGTAGTAGGCCTGCGCCGCGGCCTGGATGCCGTACGCGTTGCGGCCGTAGTAGCTGGTGTTGATGTAGCCCGCGAGGATGTCGTCCTTGGACTTCTTGCGGTCCACCTTCAGCGAGATGACCATTTCCTTCAGCTTGCGCGTGACGGTCTGGTCCTGGCTGAGGTAGTAGTTCTTGACGTACTGCTGGGTGATCGTCGAACCACCCTGCTTGCCCTTGCCGGAGAGGGTGTTGATCAGGCCTCGGGCGGTGCCCTTGAGGTCGATGCCCGAGTCGCTGTAGAAGCTCTTGTTCTCGGCGGCGACGAACGTCTTCTGGACGCTCTTGGGCACCTTGGCCAGGTCGACTATCTCGCGGTTGACCTTGCCGCTGCGCCCGAGCATCGAGCCGTCGCTGTACTTGTAGATGTTGCTCTGGCGCTTGGCGGCGGCGTTGCCCTCGGGCACCGACACGACCATGTAGAGCACGATGAAGGCGCCCATGCCGAGCAGACAGAAGCCGAGGAACGTCCCGAGGATCGTCTTCCAGTTCACGAACCGGCGTATGCCGGTGCGGCGGGGCTTGCCGCCCGCCTTCGCGCCGGGCCCGGGGCCCGGCGACTCGTGCCCAGACGAGCGCTGGGGCGCCGCGCGGCGGCCCTGCACCTGCCGCGCTCGTCTCTCTTCAGCTCGTCCCATGGGTCGATCCGCTCCGCTTCATTCTCGTGTGGCACACAAGTTCGCCCGTCAGGTCAGCTCAGCAAGCTAACACCGCGCGCTATGACAAAGGGGCGCCGATCCGGTCTTTTCCGGACGTGACAATCAGCACGCCCTTGGCACCGCCCCACTGAATCCGACGTGCGGAGGGGCCGGAAGGTTGCCGGGAGGGGACAAAGTGAGACGACGAACAGCGCACGGCGGGCGCGCGGACCGGGTTCCTGCCGTGCCACGCACTCCCCGGGTCCGTGCGGACGGCGCCCCGGTCCGGGAGGGCGCCCGCTCCGGGTGCGGGAGGACGGGCGCCTCGGGTGGGGAGGGCGGGGCCCCGCGTGCGGGAGGAAGGGGGCCCGGGTTCGGGAGGGCGGGGGGCCCGGGTTCGGGAGGAGCGGCCGGACGGTTCCAGAACCGTGACAATCGGCCGTGACCAGCCGGTTCTCCTGGCTCGGGCCATCGCTCCCGCGACCTGTACGCACGGCGTATACACGCGGTGTATACGCCGTGTGTAGAGTGCTGGGCATGTCCATCGGTCACACCCTTCTAGGGCTCCTGGAGTCAGGGCCGCGCCACGGTTACGACCTGAAGCGGGCCTTCGACGAGAAATTCGGTCACGACCGGCCACTGCACTACGGCCAGGTCTACTCGACGATGTCGCGGCTGCTGAAGAACGGGCTCGTCGAACTCGACGGGATCGAGGCGGGCGACGGGCCCGAGCGCAAGCGGTACGCGATCACCGAAGCCGGCGTCACCGACGTGCAGCGCTGGCTCGCGACGCCGGAGACACCCGAGCCGTACCTCCAGTCGACCCTCTACACGAAGGTCGTCCTCGCCCTGCTGACCCACCGGGACGCGAGCGAGCTCCTCGACACCCAGCGTTCGGAGCATCTGCGGATGATGCGCATGCTGACCGAACGCAAGCGCAAGGGCGACCTGGCCGATCAGCTGATCTGCGACCACGCCCTCTTCCACCTGGAGGCCGATCTGCGGTGGCTGGAACTGACGGCCGCGCGCCTCGACCGGCTCGCCGAGGCGGTGACGGCCCGATGACGGCGGCCACTCCTCCCCCGGGCTCCCTGCTCACCGCCTCGGAGCTGCGCAAGACGTACGGCCCGACCACCGCGCTGGACGGTGCCGACTTCTCCATCCACCCCGGCGAGGTCGTCGCCGTGATGGGCCCCTCCGGCTCCGGCAAGTCCACCCTGCTCCACTGCCTCGCCGGCATCGTCACACCCGACTCCGGCTCGATCACGTACGACGGCCGCGAGATGGCGACGATGAACGACGCCCAGCGCAGTGCGCTGCGCCGCTCCGCGTTCGGGTTCGTCTTCCAGTTCGGCCAGCTCGTACCGGAGCTGAGCTGTGTCGAGAACGTCGCGCTGCCGCTGCGGCTGAACGGCACGGGCCGCAGGGAGGCCGAGCGCACCGCGCTGTCCTGGATGGAGCGGCTGGAGGTCGACGACCTCAGGGGCAAGCGGCCCGGCGAGGTCTCCGGCGGGCAGGGGCAGCGCGTGGCCGTCGCCCGTTCGCTGGTCACCAGCCCTCGGGTGCTGTTCGCCGACGAGCCGACCGGCGCGCTCGACTCCCTCAACGGCGAGCGCGTGATGGAGCTGCTGACCGAGGCGGCCCGCTCGACGAACGCCGCCGTCGTGCTCGTCACGCACGAGGCGCGCGTGGCCGCGTACTCGGACCGCGAGGTCGTCGTACGCGACGGCAGGTCCAGGGACATGGAGCGGATCGTATGAGTGCCCGCCAGTGGTCCCGCGACCTCGCCATGGGTGCCAGGTTCGCGGTGACCGGAGGCCGTGAGGCCTGGGTACGGGTCCTGCTGACGGCCGTCGGGGTCGGTCTCGGCGTGGCGTTGCTGCTGCTCACCACGGCGATCCCGAGCGCGCTGGACGCCCGGCACCATCGGGAGAGCGCCCGCACCGACATCACGTACAGCTCGACGATCAAGAAGAAGTCCGACCGTACGCTGCTCGTCGCGAACGTCGACACCACCTTCCGCGACGAGGACGTGCGCGGCCGGTTGCTCGAACCCGAGGGGGCCCGGGCGCCGTTGCCGCCGGGCGTGTCCACGTTCCCGGCGGTCGGTGACATGGTCGTCTCCCCCGCTCTCGACCGGCTGCTGAAGTCACCCGGGGGCAAGCTCCTGCGTGAGCGGCTCGACCACCGGGTCAGCGGCACGATCGCCGACAGCGGGCTGGTCGATCCGCACGAACTCGCCTACTACACGGGCGCCGACGACCTGACGGCCAGCGCGACGAGCACCGGCCGGGTCGAGCGCATCGACTCGTTCGGCCACGAGGAGCGGTCCGAGGCGATGGACCCCGTCCTGCTGCTGCTCGTACTGATCGTCTTCGTCGTACTGCTGATGCCGGTCGGCGTCTTCATCGCGGCGGCCGTACGGTTCGGCGGTGAGCGGCGCGACCGGCGGCTGGCGGCGCTGCGGCTGGTCGGCGCGGACGGGCGGATGACCCGGCGCATCGCGGCCGGCGAGGCACTGGCCGGGGCGCTGGTCGGACTGCTCCTCGGCGCCGGGTTCTTCCTGATCGGGCGTCAGCTCGCTGGCCTGATCATGCTCTTCAGGTTCAGCGTCTTCCCGGGCGACCTCAGTCCGGCACCCACCCTGGTGGCGCTGGTGGCCCTCTCGGTCCCGGCCGCCGCGGTCGCGGTGACGCTCTTCGCGCTGCGCGGCGTCGTGATCGAACCGCTAGGCGTGGTGCGTACGGCACGGCCCTCGCGGCGCCGGCTGTGGTGGCGGCTGCTGCTGCCGCTGGGCGGTCTCGCGATGCTGTACCCGATGATCGGACAGGGGCGGTCCAACGGGAACTTCAACGAGTACCTCGTCATCGGCGGCGTCCTGCTGCTGCTGGTCGGCATCACCGCGCTGCTGCCCTGGGTGGTCGAGGCGGTCGTGGCCCGGCTGAACTCCGGTGGCGTCGCCTGGCAACTGGCCGTGCGCAGACTCCAGTTGAGCAGCGGCTCGGCGGCCCGCCTGGTCAACGGCATCGCGGTGGCGGTGGCCGGCGCGATAGCCCTGCAGATGCTGTTCGCCGGGGTCGACAGCGACTACACGAAGGTCAACAAGAACGATCTCACGCGGGCCCAGATGTCCGTCAACGTGCCGGACACGGTGCCGATGGACAAGGCGGTCCGCGAGCTGTCGGGGACCAGGGGGGTCACGCGGACGACCGCCCTCGGACGGGGCTACCTGGGCGACGGACGCGACGAACCCGAGCGCCAGTCGAGCGTGACGGTCGGCGACTGCGCGGCCCTGCGGGAGTCGGCCCGGCTGCCCTCCTGCGAGGACGGCGACATCTTCGCCGTGGAGAACACCGAGTGGGACGAGAACACCGCAGCGCTCGACAAGGCCGGTACCGAGCTCTACCTCGACCCGTCCAACGGCTCCTACGCCAAGGGCAAGGAGGTCCCCTGGACGGTGCCGAAGGACATCAAGCGGGCGGACTCGCGCAAGGACCCCTCGGGCGACGAACGCGGCGGCTTCCTGTTCACGCCCGGCGCGCTGCCCGAGCGGGCCGCGTCCACCGTGCACGGGACGGTCTATCTCCAGCTCGACGAGTCGGTGCCGGACGTCCGTGAACTCGTCCGCAACAGCGCGGCGCGGATCGACCCGCACACCGAGGCCAACACCTGGACGGCGACGACCGAGATCGGGAAGTTCACGTCCGTCCGTACCGGGCTGTTCGTCGGTGCGGCCTGCGTCCTCGTGCTGATCGGGGCGAGCCTGCTGGTCTCCCAGCTGGAGCAGCTCCGGGAGCGCAGGAAGCTGCTGTCGGCGCTGGTCGCCTTCGGCACCCGGCGCCGCACGCTGAGCATGTCGGTGCTGTGGCAGACCGCGATCCCGATCGCCCTGGGGCTCGCCCTCGCGATGGCCGTGGGCCTCACCCTCGGCACGGTCCTGCTCAAGATGACGGACACCTCGGTGAGCGTGGACTGGGCGAGCGTGCTGTCGATGACCGGCATCGGCGCGGGTGTCGTGCTCCTGGTGACCCTGCTCAGCCTGCCGCCGCTGATCCGGCTGATGCGGCCGGACGGGCTGCGCACGGAATAGGGCGCCGGACGGGCGCGGCGGGGCGCGGTCCGCGGCCTGCCGTGCCACGCCGGTGACACGGTCTGCCGTGCCGCCGCCGGTGGCCCTCCCCGCCCGGGGAGGGCCACCGGTTCGCGTTCAGAGGCTGTACTCCTTCACCACGCGCCGGACCTGTGCGAAGAGCATGCCCACGTTGACCGCCTTGCGGCAGACGACCACGGCGACCACGTCCTGACTGTCGTTCATCCGCACGAACAGATGGGTGAGGTTGTCGCTGTTGACCAGGATCTCCTGGAAGAAGTGCGCGTCGGACTCGATGCCGCGCCGCTCCTTGAAGACGTCCTCGATCATCTGGACCGTACGCCCCTGGAACAGGTCGAGGGTCGCGCCCGCGAGCAGGTCCAGGACCTCCGGCGGATGGTTGTCGACGGTCTCGTAACTCAGCAGCATTCCGGTCGACATGTCGACCGCTCCGGAGGCGAGGCAGTCCGGAGCGTCGGTGCGCAGTGATTTGACCAGGCCCATGATCTGGTCGGAGAACCCCGGCGTCATTCGCTTGCTGGCCATGTCGTCATACCCCTTCGGTCGCGGTCTCGGTCACGGCTCCGACGAAAGCGTCGGGTACGGCGGGAGGTTCGGGGAGCGGATCGGGGCCGGCCCCGGTGAGGATCGATCCGATGCGGCCGAGAGCCGGCCGGGTGTGCTCGTGGAGCCGTTCGAGGTCGATGCCCTCGTCGCCGAGGACGATCATCAGCGCGGTGTCGCCGACCGCGTAGAAGGCCGCGAGCCCCTGGCTGCCGTAGGTCACGGTCTGCCGGAACGCGCCCCGGCCCGTGACCGCGGTCGCGCGGCGCGCGATACCGAGGCCCGCGGCGGCGATCGCGGCGAGGCTCTCCGGTTCGATGGTGTCGGCGGTGTCGGCCGCGATGAGCATTCCGTCGGCGGCCGCCACCGCCGTATCGGTGATTCCGGGAACCTGTTCCCGGAGTTCCCTCATTTCCCTGGCCAATGCCTCGTGATTCATTTATCGAACTCCCTGATGATGCGCATGTGATCGTTGACAGGTATTTCGGTTTCACGTTCCGGAGTCCGGGGTCCAGATCCGGTGCCGCAGCCGGAAGAATCCTTTCCAGCTCGCCCCTGCCCTTTCGGGGGCGAGGGTTTCGGTTATTCCGCTCGCGCCGGGATCACGGCGGGGCAGCGACGGGGCATGCGCGCCGGGGTCTCTGCGGGGCAGGGACGGAGCGATCGCCCCCGGTGGCGGTCCGGGGTCCGGCCGGGGCCCGGGTGCCGCGGACTCTCCGGCGGCCACCGCGGAGGACAGGGCGGAGAACACCTCGGGGTCCAGGGCGGGAGGGGCACCGGCGGGCCGCTGCCGGAGCGCTCCGGTCGGCAGGTCCCGCACGGTGACGCGGGTGGCGGAGTCGGGCTCCGCCGGCAGTTCCAGCAGCCCCTCGCCGAGCATGCGGGCCATCCCCACCGTGACGGTGTAGGCGCCGAGGCCGGTCGCGAAGGCGATGTCACGGGCGGTCCGGCGGCCGTCGGCGTGGGCCAGCAACTCCTTCTGCGGTGGCGGGAGCTGCTCGCGTATCTCGTCCGGCACCGCGGCCGGCACGGGGCGTTCCCGGTCCGGCCGTACGGGCCACGGCAGGGCGGCGACGGCCGCGAGCTTCCTCGCCGCGTCCTGGAGCAGCCGCCCCGGAGCCTCTCCGAGGGCGACCGGCGCGTACGGCTCGAAGGCGGCGTCGAGCGGGTCGCACGCCTCCACGTCACCGGCCACGACGGCGAAGGCCGCGTCCTGCATCGCCATCATGCAGACGACCCGGAGCTGTGCGGCCCCCGCGTAGCCGTGCGCGATCAGCCCGGCCTCGGGCCACCGGCTGCCGTCGGCCTCGCGGAGCAGTCCGGCCCACTGTTCACCGCTGACGCGGCCGGAGCGCAGCAGCCGCGCCTCGGCACCCGGGGCGCCCGGACTCTCGACGGCGACGACGCAGCCTTCGCGGAGATGGAAGACTCCTCCGGGCTTTCCGGACACCCGTAGTTTTCCCGTCACCCGTGTGCCCTGGCATTCGCTCAGCGCGCGCGACAGCAGGTCGTATCCGACCCTGCCAAGGGAATCCCGAATGCCCGACATCACTCCCCTTGGAACTTCCGGCACTTCGCACAGACGCCTGACGAGTCACCCTGAGGAGGTATGTGTACCAGCCGGGGCGGATATCCCAGCGAGAGTCGCACTACCTGACGGAAGTTGAAATATCCCGGCCTTCGAAGGGCATCATCGGTCGCCCGGATGACCGACTGTGCACGGCAGTTCAGGCCTTGGCGTCCAACACCCTGACGGGCAGCGGGCGCAGGGCCCCCCGCAGGGCCTCCGCCAGTTCCTGGTACTCCGTGCTCCGCGCGGCGCCCGACCGCATCGCGAGCGCGATCCGCCGGGTGGGCGCCGGGTCCGCGAAGTACCCGGTGAGGAGCTGATCGCTGCGGGTGGTCTCCACCTTGACGGCGGTACGCGGCAGCAGGGTCACCCCGAGACCGCCGGCGACCAGCTGGACGAGGGTCGACAGGCCCGCGGCGGTGGTGGTCACGGGGGCGTCCGCGCGCCCGGCCTCACGGCAGATGTCCAGGGCCTGGTCGCGCAGGCAGTGACCCTCGTCGAGGAGCAGCAGACGCAGTTCCCGCAGCGCCTCGCGCGGAATGCCCTCCCGCCCGCCGAGCCCGTGGCCGAGCGGGGTCACCAGCACGAAGTCCTCGTCGAACAAGGGGAGTTCGAGGACACCGGGCACGCCGAGGGGGACCGCGAGCAGCAGCAGGTCGAGCCGGCCGGCCGTCAGGCCCTCCAGCAGACTGGCCGTCTGCTCCTCGTGCACCTGGAGGTCGAGGTCGGGGTAGCGGTCGTGGACGAGACGCAGGACGGTCGGCAGGAGGTAGGGGGCGACGGTGGGAATGACACCCAGGCGCAGCGCTCCCGTGAACGGCGCGCGCACGGCTTCCGCCTCCTCCATCAGCGCGCCGACCTCGGCCAGCACGGCCCTGGCGCGTACGGCCAGACGCTCGCCGGCGGGCGACAGGAGCACTTTGCGGGTCGTACGCTCCAGCAGGGTCACCCCGAGGGTCTCCTCCAGGGCGGAGACGGCGCCGGACAGGGCGGGCTGGCTCATGCCGATCGCGGCGGCCGCGTCCCGGAAGTGCAGGTGCTCGGCGACGGCGGTGAAGGCGCGCAGCTGCGCGAGGCTGGGGCTGCGGCGCCCGCCGCCCTTGCCGCCCGCCCTGCCGGTGGGGCTTGCCATGGCCTCGCCTCTCGCTCCGGGTGGGTTCACCGGACGTCACTGATAGCCGTACTCGATCAACACGACCAAGTGTAGCTATTTCCCGAATCAATACTGCCTGTGCCACGATCGAGGTCGTCCACCCCCCCTAGGGAAACGCCCCCAAAAAGGGCTGCCCCTTGCTGCTAGGAGAGTTTGTGCTCACTGTCGGTGACCAGTTCCCCACGTTCGACCTGACCGCCTGCGTCTCGCTGGAGAAGGGCCAGGAGTTCGAGCAGATCGACCACAAGACCTACGAGGGCAAGTGGAAGATCGTCTTCGCGTGGCCCAAGGACTTCACCTTCGTGTGCCCGACCGAGATCGCGGCCTTCGGCAAGCTGAACGACGAGTTCGCCGACCGTGACGCGCAGGTGCTGGGCTTCTCCGGCGACTCCGAGTTCGTGCACCACGCCTGGCGCAAGGACCACGACGACCTGCGTGACCTGCCCTTCCCGATGATGGCCGACTCGAAGCACGAGCTCATGCGCGACCTCGGCATCGAGGGCGAGGACGGTTTCGCCAAGCGTGCCGTCTTCATCGTCGACCAGAACAACGAGATCCAGTTCTCCATGGTGACCGCCGGTTCCGTCGGCCGTAACCCCAAGGAGGTCCTGCGGGTCCTGGACGCTCTCCAGACGGACGAGCTCTGCCCGTGCAACTGGACCAAGGGCGAGACCACCCTCGACCCGGTCGCCCTCCTGGCCGGTGAGTGACCTTCCATGGCTCTCGACGAACTGAAGTCCGCCATACCGGACTACGCCAAGGACCTGCGCCTGAACCTCGGTTCGGTGATCGGCAACAGCGACCTCCCGCAACAGCAGCTCTGGGGCACGGTGCTGGCCTGCGCCATCGCCTCGCGCTCCCCGCGCGTCCTGCGTGAGCTGGAGCCCGAGGCGAAGGCCCAGCTGTCGCCCGAGGCGTACACGGCCGCCAAGTCGGCCGCCGCGATCATGGCGATGAACAACGTCTTCTACCGGACGCGGCACCTGCTGTCCGACCCGGAGTACGGGACGATGCGGGCCGGTCTGCGGATGAACGTCATCGGCAACCCGGGCGTGGAGAAGGTCGACTTCGAGCTGTGGTCGCTCGCCGTCTCCGCGATCAACGGCTGCGGGCAGTGCCTCGACTCCCACGAGCAGGTGCTCCGCAAGGCGGGCGTCGACCGGGAGACGATCCAGGAGGCGGTCAAGATCGCGTCTGTGCTCCAGGCCGTCGGCACCACGCTGGACGCCGAGGCGGTCCTCGCCCAGTAGTCCTCGCGCGCCCGAGCGGCTTGCAACCCGCTCGAACTCTCAGGGCCCTGCTCACCTTCACGGTGGGCGGGGCCCTGTGCGTTCACGATGGGTTGGGCCCTGCGCGTTCACGCCGGGCGGGGGTGCTGCGCGTTCTGCTGCGCGAGTGCGGCCGCTACGGCGTCAGCCGGTGGGCCGGGGACGCGTCCACGGCCGTGGCTCCGCGGGGCTCGGGGGCGTGGCGCAGATCCGCTTCGGCGGCGTACGACCGCAGGTAGACGACCACCGTGTTGGTCACCGCGACCAGCGGGACGGCGACGACCGCTCCGCCGATGCCCGCGACCATGCCTCCGGCGGCGACCGACAGGACCACCGCGAGGGGATGGACGCGGACCGCCCGGCCCAGGATGAAGGGCTGGAGGATGTGGCCCTCGATCTGCTGGACGGCGAGGACCACCACGAGCGTCATGACGGCGGCGAAGACGCCCTGGGTCACCAGCGCGACCACCACGGCCAGCGCCCCGGAGATCACCGCGCCCACCAGCGGGATGAACGCGCCGAGGAAGATGAAGACGGCGAGCGGCACGGCCATCGGGACCTTGAGGAAATAGATGCCCAGGCCGATGAAGGTCGCGTCGATCAGGGCGACGATCACCGTGCCGCGGACGTAGGCGGTGAGCGTGCGCCACGCGCGCGGGCCCGCGCCCGCGACCCCGGCCCGGGCGGCGGCCGGGACGAGCTTGAGCGACCACTCCCAGATCCGCTTGCCGTCGTAGAGCAGGAAGAGGGTCGAGAACATCGTGAGCAGGATGCCCGTCAGCGCCTCGACGATCACCGTCACACCCTGGAGGCCCGCCGACGTGATCTGGTCCGTGTTCGCGCCGATCGCCTCACGGAGGTTCTTCGCGATCTCGTTGATCTGCTTGTCCGTCACATGGAACGGGCCCTTGAGGAGCCACTTGCGCAGCTCGTCGATGCCGTCCTGGATCTGGTTGGAGAGGTTGTCGATGTTCTCCTGGACCTGCCAGACCACGAACCAGCCGACCAGCCCCATGATGACGAAGCCGAGGATCGCGGTGAGCGCGGTGGCGAGCCCGCGCGGCACCCCGTGACGTGTCAGCCGGCCCACCGTGGGCTGGAGCAGCGCGGTGATGAGCAGCGCGGCCACGAAGGCGAGTACGACGAGCTGCACGGCGCTGATGACCCGCATCAGCACCCACACGGTGCCCGCGAGGATGAGCAGCCGCCAGCCGGCCTCGGCGGCGACCCGCACTCCCCACGGCACGGCGAGGGCGGGGTCGGGGCGGTGGTGGAGCGGCGCGGCGTGGACGGGCGCCGCGGCCGTCTCCTCGGAGGGCCGCTGGACCGGGAGCGCGGAGGCGTCGGCGTCCGCCGCCGGGTCGTCGGGGGTCCCGGAAGCCCGCGGGAGGGTGCCGGGTGCGTCGAGGGGGGCGGGCGTGTCGAGGCCGTCCTCGCCGTCGAGGGGGCCCTGCGTCTCCAACTCGACCTCGGCGCGGCGCTCGTCCAGCCGCTCGCCGAGCTCGGTGAGCCCGGCGCCGATCCGACCGAGCCATCCTGGTACACGCGACATGATGCGTCCTCTTCCCCCGCTGCTCCCCACCACTCCCCCCTGGAGTCGTCGGGTCCGACCGTACATGGCCGAAGCCCCTCCCCTAGGACGGGGAGGGGCTTCGCAAGGTTGAGCCGCCGGCGTACGGCGTGGAACTCAGTACCAGCTGTTGGCCTGCCAGAACGACCAGGCCTCACAGGGGCTGCCGTACCGGCCGTTCATGTAGCTCAGGCCCCACTTGATCTGGGTGGCCGGGTTGGTCTGCCAGTCGGACCCGGCGGACGCGTACTTGCCCGCGGGCAGGGCCTGGAAGAGGCCGTAGGCACCCGAAGAGGCGTTGACGGCGTGGTAGTTCCAGCTCGACTCGTGGTTCACGATGTTGCTGAAGCACTGGAACTGACCGCTCGGCACCATCTGGGCCGCCATCGCCTGGATCTGGGCGACGGTGTACGAGGACTGGACCGAGAAGCTGGAGGAGTCACGCGTCGCGGAGCGGCTGGCCGCCTTCTCGGCTTCCTCGCGCTCCTTGGCGTCCTTCTCGGCCTTGGCCGCGGCCTTCTGCTTCGCGACCGCGTCGTCGGCCGCCTGCTTGCGGGCGGCCGCCTCGGCGTCCTTCTTGGCGCTCGCGTCGGCGGCGATGGCCTGGGCGTCGGCCTGCTGCGTCAGGGACGCGGTCTGCACCTGGGCCTGCTGGCCGGCAGGTATGTCAGCGAGGAGAGTCGAGTCGCTCGCCGTCGCCTCGGCATCGTTCGAGGGCTGGGCGACGCTGCCCGAGGCAACTCCGACCACGCTTCCGACGGCGGTGACCGCGGTGGCCGAAGCCACTGCGAATCCCCGGACCGAAATCCGGCTCACACGGTTTCCTTCCAGCATCGCCCGTTTAGGTGACCCTCGCGGACGCAATCGTGCCCCTCGGCGCTGGCCTCCCAACTGCGGGGTCACGGGGAGACACGGGCCCGGTGGGCAACTCCCGCTGGGGGAGCGCCGCATGGTGCGCGGGCGGCATACGACGGCTCTATGGAGTTCTGAGGTTCCGGTGTTGCCGTACCGCTGGGGGTACAGCTGTGTCGTATGCGGGGCCTGACAGGAGTGAGACTTTAGCCGTAACCCGGCTCCGCACGGCAATTCCGTGTCGCGTGTGAAAGCTCACACCCCGTTTGCCTCAGCTGTTTCCTGGAAACGCCAGCGCAGCAAGACGCCGCCCGGCTAGGCTCTTCGCCTTTGCCGGACGGCGCCAACCAGCGTGTATCCACCACCCTTTGACCAGGTGGGACAGCCGGGATCAGATCTGCCCGTCCTCCAGCATTTCGGTCACGAGTGCCGCAATCTGGGACCTCTCGGAACGATTCAGCGTGACGTGCGCGAAGAGCGGATGGCCCTTCAACTTCTCTACGACGGCGACCACTCCGTCGTAACGCCCGACGCGCAGATTGTCCCTTTGTGCCACGTCATGGGTCAGAACGACCCGCGAATTGGCCCCGATCCGGGACAGAACGGTCAACAGGACGTTCCGTTCCAGGGACTGGGCCTCGTCCACGATCACGAACGCGTCGTGGAGCGAGCGGCCGCGGATGTGGGTGAGCGGCAGGACCTCCAGCATGCCGCGCGCGGTGACCTCCTCGATGACCTCGCGGCTGGTGACCGCGGAGAGCGTGTCGAAGACCGCCTGGGCCCAGGGGCTCATCTTCTCGGACTCGGAGCCGGGCAGATAGCCGAGCTCCTGCCCGCCCACCGCGTACAGCGGCCGGAAGACCATCACCTTCTGGTGCTGGCGGCGTTCGAGGACGGCCTCCAGGCCCGCGCACAGCGCGAGCGCGGACTTGCCGGTGCCGGCCCGGCCGCCCATCGACACGATCCCGATGTCCGGGTCGAGCAGCAGATCGAGCGCGATGCGCTGCTCGGCGCTGCGGCCCTTGATGCCGAACGCCTCACGATCGCCGCGTACGAGCCGGACGTCGCCGTCGGCGGTGACACGGCCGAGGGCCTTGCCGCGCTCCGACTGGATCGTCAGACCGGTGTGGACCGGCAGACCGGCCGCTTCGGGGACATGGACGTGTCCCTCCTCGAAGAGGATGTCCACCTGTTCGCCGGCCAGGCTCAGTTCGGACATTCCGGTCCAGCCGGAGGAGCCCGTGATGGCGAGCTCCGCGCGGTACTCCTCGGCGAGGAGACCCACGGAGGACGCCTTGATCCTGAGCGGCAGGTCCTTCGAGACGACGGTGACGTCGTATCCCTCGGCCTGCAGGTTGCGGGCGACCGCGAGGATGCGGGAGTCGTTGTCCCCCAGGCGGTACCCGCTGGGCAGGACGCTGGGGTCCGAGTGGTTGAGCTCGACCCGAACCGTCCCGCCGAGCTCCCCGACGGGAATCGGGGAGTCGAGGCGGCCGTGCCGGACCCGGAACTCGTCGAGCAGGCGCAGGGCCTGCCGGGCGAAGTAGCCGAGTTCGGGATGGTGCCGCTTGGCCTCCAGCTCCGTGACCACGACGATCGGAAGCACTACTTCGTGCTCGTCGAAGCGGCTCAGGGCATTCGGGTCGGCCAGCAGGACGCTGGTGTCGAGAACATAGGTGCGCCGGTCTGGCTTGCGGCGCTTTGTGCTGGTCACCACGGAAGGACGTACCCCCTCGGATGAGGTCGGGGAGCGACGAAGGAGATCTGGACCGGTTACCGGCACCGATGCACGGGCCGAAAACCGGCCCTCCGCTTCGTCCGTACTGACCGCACGGTCGGGCTGGTGCAAAGGGCCTCCCGGGCGGACGGCCCCGAGCCGTCCGCTGAGATACGACACCCGTGGTTCGGGCATCGACCTGCAAGGCTTATGCCCTCGAACCGGCGAAGCCATGCCACGGCATATGACGGCGCGTTCGTTAACTCCCGATGACGTACGTCCCCACAGGGTGCCCCGCGCAGCACGGGGCACCCCGGAATTCAGCCTCCGTAACGGCGGTGTCGCGCCGCGTAGTCGCGCAGGGCGCGCAGGAAGTCGACTTTGCGGAAGGCCGGCCAGAAGACTTCGCAGAAGTAGTACTCGGAGTGGGCGGTCTGCCAGAGCATGAATCCGGACAGCCGCTGCTCACCGCTGGTGCGGATCACCAGGTCCGGATCGGGCTGGGCACCGGTGTAGAGGTGCTTGCCGATCAGGTCGACGTCGACGCGGTCCGCGAGATCCTCCATCGAGGTCCCCTTGTCGGCCGCGTCGAGGATCATCGAGCGCACCGCGTCGGCGATCTCCTGGCGGCCGCCGTAGCCGATGGCGACGTTGACGACTATCCCCTCGACATGGGCGGTGGCCTCCTCGGCCTCCTTGAGGGCCGACTGCATCGGGGAGGGCAGGATGTCCCGCGTCCCGACGTGGTGCACCCGCCAGCGGCCGTCGGCCGCCAGCGTGCGGACGACGCCCTCGATGATGCCGAGGAGCGGACCGAGCTCCTCCTGCGGGCGGTCGAAGTTGTCGGTGGACAGCAGCCACAGGGTGACGACCTCGACATCGGTCTCGGAGCACCAGCCGAGGAACTCCTCGATCTTGTCGGCTCCGGCCCGGTGGCCCTGGGCGGTGGTGGAGCCGGCGGCCTTCGCCCAGCGGCGGTTGCCGTCCATGATGACGCCGATGTGCTTGGGCACCTGGTCGTGATCGAGGTGGCCTTCCACCCTGCGTGCATAGAACCTGACCAGCAGGCGGCGCAGGTTGTCGCGCAAGGTCACGTGTTGTCAGCCCCTTTGTGCGGATCGGACAGACGCGCCCGAGCACAGTCCCTGTCCATGTGGCGGTCCCCCGGGGCGAAGCCTACCCCTGCGGAACGCGAGGGCTCCCGAGGGGCCTGTGCACCCTGGCATAGGTTCGTCCCCATGAACGACCCCACTCTGTACCGGGCCGCAACGGAGCGGTACGACTCGATGGAATACCGGCGTACGGGCCGCAGCGGCCTCAAACTGCCCGCGGTCTCGCTCGGCCTGTGGCACAACTTCGGCGACGACCGCGCGCTGGACTCCCAGCGCTCGATCCTGCGCCGCGCCTTCGACCTCGGCGTCACCCACTTCGACCTCGCCAACAACTACGGGCCGCCGCCCGGCTCGGCGGAGCTGAACTTCGGCAAGCTGCTGAAGGAGGACTTCGCCCCCTACCGGGACGAACTGGTCATCTCGACCAAGGCGGGCTACGACATGTGGCCCGGTCCGTACGGCGAGTGGGGCAGCCGCAAATACCTGCTGGCCTCGCTGGACCAGTCGCTGAAGCGGATGGGCCTCGACCACGTCGACATCTTCTACTCGCACCGCTTCGACCCGGACACCCCGCTCGAGGAGACGATGGGCGCGCTCGCGTCCGCCGTCCAGCAGGGCAAGGCGCTGTACGTCGGGGTCTCCTCGTACAGCAGCGAGCAGACGGCGGAGGCGGCCGGGATCCTGACCGGGATGGGTGTCCGTCCGCTCATCCACCAGCCCTCGTACTCGATGCTCAACCGCTGGACCGAGGACGACAGCCTGCTCGACACGCTGGAGGCGGCCGGTATGGGCTGCATCTCCTTCGCGCCGCTCGCGCAGGGTCTGCTGACGGGCAAGTACCTCCAGGGCATCCCGGAGGGCTCGCGCGCCACCCAGGGCAAGTCGCTGGACCCGGGCCTGCTGAGCGACGAGGTCGTGCGCCGGCTGAACGGACTGAACGGCATCGCGGCCCGGCGGGGCCAGTCGCTCGCCCAGCTCGCGCTCACCTGGGTGCTGCGCGACCAGCGGATGACCTCCGCCCTCATCGGCGCGTCCAGCGTGCGGCAGCTGGAGGAGAACCTGGCGGCGCTGGCGGCCCCGGAGCTCACGGACGAGGAGCTGAAGGAGATCGACACGTTCGCGGTGTCGACACAGGGCACCAACATCTGGGCCCAGCGGCACTGAGTCACCGCGATCCCGGGCCGCGCGGGGCGGCCACTCCCGGGGGCGCACGGGGGCGCCTGCCGGGCGGGCCGGCGCGGGCACAAAAAACGGGCCGGTCCGTGGGGGGGAGACGGACCGGCCCGAGGGGGGGTTTCCACCATAACCCTTCGTAAGTGATGCTGCGTGCATCCGCGTGCCACAACTACTCTCCGGAGTCGCCCGGCAACGCCTGGATGAGCATGGAGCCATCGATTCCGGGTGTGATCATGGCCGATTCATGGCTGATTCAAAGGGAATCGTGAAGGATCGACAGAGATCCAAGGGGTTCATGAGCACTCCCGGGGCGTGGCGCCGCCGTGTCGGTCCGTACTCCGGGCGGGTGATCCGCCTGACGGCCTCCCGCTTGACTCCCCCGCTAACTTCGCACCCATGGCCACGTTCACGACGGACAGGACGTCCGAGCCGGTGCCCCTGGAACTCGCCGCCACGGCGCGCGCCCGGCGACGGGGGCTGCTCGGACGCCGGGGGATCGAGGGCGCACTGCTGCTCACACCGGCGAACTCGGTGCACACCCTGGGGATGCAGTTCGCGATCGACGTCGCCTATCTGGACCGGTCGTCGCGGGTCCTGGCGGTACGTACGATGCGTCCGGGCCGGCTGGGGCTGCCGCGACCGCGGGCCCGGCAGGTCCTGGAGGCGGAGGCCGGCTCGATGGAGCGGTGGGGCGTGCGGCGCGGCGTGCGGATCACCGTCCGGCACGGCTGACGTCACGTCACCGGGCAAGGCAGCACCGCGCAGCCCCCTCCGCTGCGCGGTGCCACACGCGCAGCTTTGCTCACGCGAATTACCTTGGTCTGAACTTACGTGGGTCAAACATTCCTGGCGACAGCCGATCGATAACGATGTGGAAACCCCGTGCGGATCTCCCGCACGCGGCGCGCCGCACCCCGCCCCGCCACCCGTGCATCCGGACGGACATCTCACACCGAGCGACCCTCATTGGGAGCTTTTCGGTCAATCTGCTCCCGTGGCCGTGGATCATGCCCCGCGGGCCCGCGGATGAGGGGATCGGCGGATCAGGGGACCAGCGGGCGCACCTGTCCGGCCGCGAAGCGGACGAAGCCCTCGGGGTCCGGCTCGTCGGCGGTGGGCTGGAGGACCACCGTGTCGGCTCCGGCGTCCACGAGACGCTGGACGGCCTTGGCGACGGCGTCCGCGTCGCCCGCGACCCCGAGTTCCGGGACGGCGCTCTCGCCCTCGGCCTCGGTCTCGGCGCGCAGCCGGGCGCCGGCGTCCGCCCCGGTGGCGGTGCGCAGATAGACGACGACCCGGTGGTGTCCCTCCGTCCGGCCGGCCCTCTGCCGCCCCTCGTCGATGAGCCGGCGGGCCCGCCGTACCCCGTCGGCGGTGGTGGAGGCGGTGAGGACCGTGCCGTCGGCGGCCTCACCGGCGAGGCGGAGCGTACGGGGCCCGGTGGCGCCGGTGAGGACGTCGGGCGCGTCGGCGGGCGGCCAGTCGAGGGCGACTCCGTCGAGTCGCACGTACCGCCCCTGGGCGGTCACGCGCTCGCCGCGCAGCAGGGCGCGCAGCGCGTCGAGATGCTCGCGCAGCAACGTCAGGGGCGACTCGGCCCGCGCCCCGACCTGCCCCATCCAGTCCTGGACGCCGTGGCCCACCGCGACGGCGGCCCGCCCGGGGAACAGCCGGTGCAGGGTGGCGGCCTCCATCGCCGTGACGGCGACGTTCCGCAGCGGGACGGGCAGCAGTCCCACTCCCACCCGCAGACGCTCGGTCCAGGCGAGCGCCGCCGCGGCGGTGGAGATGCCCCCTTCGAGGAAACAGTCCTCCCACAGCCACAGTTCCTCGAGTCCCGCCTCCTCCGCCTCGCGCGCCAGGGCGCGCAGCCGCTCGGGGGGCAGTTGGGGCCGGAAGACGACGCCGAGTGAGGTCATGCCGTCTTCCTACCCAGGCGACCCGGGTGACCCACCACGCTCGACCGCTTACGCGCCTTCGGTGCCGGCCGTCCCCGGGGCGTCACCCGTGCCGGTGGTGGTGTCGCGCTCTTGACATGCTCCTCGGGCTGAGCCTCAAGGATTCTGGCCGTCGCTACTGGGTGCTGTGCCGCTACGCGGCACAGTTTCCGGTAGGGATTCCGTGGCTTCCTGTTTCTTCGCACCGTGCCGGGATGAGTCCCGGTCTTACCCGCGCTCCGCAGGCTGTCACCGCCAGTCCGGCGGCCCGTTTCACGTTCTTTGCAGCGTTCACGTCGCGGTCGTGGACGGTCTGGCATGCAGTGCAGGTCCACTCGCGCACGTGGAGGGGTTTGGGACCGTCGTGGTGGCCGCAGGTGGAGCAGACCTGGCTGGTCGGCTCGAAACGGTCGATCTTGATGAAGGTGCGGCCGTACCGTTCGGCCTTGTAGGCGAGTGCCGCCGTGAACTGAGACCAGCCTGCGTCGTGCACGCTCTTGGCCATCCTCGTGCGCGCCAGTCCCTTGACTGCCAGGTCCTCCACCGCGACTGCTTGGTTCTCGCGGATCAGCTTCGTGGAGAGCTGGTGGTGGAACTCGCGGCGCGCGTCGGCGACCTTCGCGTGCGCCCGGGCGACCTTCACCCTCGCCTTCTCGCGGTTCTTCGATCCCTTGCGCTTGCGGGCAAGGTTTTTCTGGTTCTTTTTCAGCTTTTTCTCCGCCCGACGCAAAAACCGTGGGGAGTCGATCTTCGTGCCGTCGGAGAGGACTGCGAAATGGGTCAGCCCCAGGTCGATACCGACGCTCCGGGTGGCGTCGGGCATCGCGGCAGCATCGGCTTCCGGATCGGTTTCAATGACGAACGACGCGAAGTACCGTCCCGCCGCGTCCTTGACGACGGTGACCGAGGACGGTGTGGAGGGCAGGGCCCGGGACCACTTCACCGCCACTTCACCGATCTTCGGCAGCAGCAGCCTCCCGCCCTCGGTGATCTTCCAGCGGGCGTTCGCGGTGAACCGCACCGCCTGACGGGCATCTCGGCGAGAGCGGAAACGCGGCTCGCCCACCCGCGCCCCAGCCCGCTCCCCCTTCAGCGAGGCGAAGAAGTTCGCGTACGCCGCATCCGCGTCCCGCAGCGCCTGCTGGAGCACGACCTGGGAGACCTCTGCGAGCCAGGCCCGCTCCGCACGCGCCTTGGCCTGAGTGATCAACGTCTTGGACAGCACCGCGGACGTCGGGTACCGCTTCCCGGCCGCGCGGGCGTCGCGCCGGGCACGCACCGCGTCGTTGAACACCACGCGGGCACACCCGAACGCCCGCGCCAACGCGCCACGTTGACCAGGTTCCGGGTACATCCTGAAGACATACCGAAGCTGCATGCGAGCATCGTAGAAACGACCGAATCACCGGCACCAGTTGGAACATTCGTTCAATGTGTCACCGGCTGCCAATCCGTAGTCTCTGTCCGGCTCCGCCGGAAGGTCATCGCGATGCTCGCGCGTCGCGACCACCGGATTCGCTTCATGAACGGGCTGAAGCCCCATGCACTGCGGACAAATCTCGGTAGCGCAGGAGGGCGACGCCGTTGCCGAAGGTCCGCGTCTCGATGAGGCGGAGGTCGGTCGGGGCCTCGGCCTCCGGGAACAGCGGCTTGCCGGCCCCGATGAGGACGGGGTGCACGTACAGCCTGATCTCGTCCACGAGGCCCAGCCGAAGGAACTCGGCGGCGAGATCGGCGCCGCCGAGCGCGAGGTCGCCGCCCTTCTGCGCCTTCAGGGCCAGGATCTCCTCGGGCACGACCTCCCGTACGACCGTGGTGTGCCCCGTGCCGCGCTCGAGCGTCCGCGAGAACACCAGCTTGGGGATGTTCCGCCAGATCCCGGCGAACTCGGCCATCTCCGGGCTGATGTCCGGGTCCTTGTCGGCCGTCGGCCAGTAGGCGGCCATCAGCTCGTAGGTCACCCGTCCGGACATCAGGACCCCGAACCCTCTGATCAGGTCGTTGAAGTGCTGGTGCAGTTCGGCGTCGACCCGGTGCCAGTCGATCTCGCGGTTCGGGCCCTCGATGTATCCGTCGAGGGACACCGACATCATCAACACGATCTTCCTCATGGCGGACTCCATCGACCTCGTGCGCGACCCGTTCGTCGGGGGCATGCTGCCAGGGCGCCGGGCGCGGGAGAAGGTGACGCGCGCGTCAGGCGCTGTTCCCGTCCGCGGCACCCCTCGGGAAGGTCACCTCCACCCGGCGGTTCTTGCGGCGGCCCTGCTCCGAGGTGTTGTCGGCGATCGGGTAGTCCTCGCTGTAGCCGCGCACCTCGAAGGTGATGTCCGACTCCGCGGAGCCGAGCGCCGCGGCCAGGCCGTCGTGCACTTCCTCCGCGCGCTTCTTGGAGAGGGTCAGGCCGTGCGCGTACGAGCCGAGGTTGTCGGTGAATCCGAAGACGCGGACGGTCGTCGCGTGCTGGGCCTTGATCTCGTCCGCGATCGCCTGGATACGGGACTGGGAGTCCGGGTTGAGTTTGGAGCTGTCCTTGGGGAAGAGGACCTCCGCCTGGAGCGCGAACGTCACGTCCGAGTTGGTGTCCTCGCGGCGCTCCTCGCCGCCCAGGTCCTCCACGACCGACTTGATGTCCAGCACCTTGGCGGGCGCCAGGGTCGCGCCGTCGGCGAGCTTGAGCCCCGGGCTGTTGGCGTCGACGTCGGGGGGCGGGGAGGTCGTGACGCTGCCGGGCGGGGCACTGGGGTCACCGTCGTCCGCGTACGCGGGACCCGGCAGGCCGAGGGTGATCAGCACGGCGAGGGCCGTGAGCGCGGTCGCGGCGGGGCGGGGCGGGAGGGCCATGGGTCAGCCCTCGGAGATCTCGATGGAGGCGGGTGGCATGGAGCCGACCTGGAAGTCGACGGCGGAGGTTCCGGCGGGGGGTGCGGGGAACTGGGCGAACCAGTCGGCCGACTCACCGGCGTCCACGCCGCCGCCGTCGAACTTGGTGCACAGGCAACGCCCTTGCGTGTCCCGCAGGACCAGGTACTTCTTCTTGCCCTTGCTGTCGGTCAAGGCGGCTCCGGCCATCGAGGCACCGTTCCGGCTCAACTCGCGTTCGTCTCCACGCCAGTTCGCGGCGACCCAGAACTGACCACCGCCGTTGGTCACCGTTCCGCTGACGGTCACGAATCCACCTTGATCCCGCACGGCCGAGGTGATCGTGAGCGTCACGTCGTCACCCTTGACCTCGGCCAGTATCTGGTCCTGGCTCGCTGTCGGCGACGCCTGATTCGCATCGTCGCCGCCCCCCTTGTCCGACTGGGAGGAAGACGAGCCGGCCTTCGGCTTGTCGCCGCCGTCTCCTCCGCCGCATCCGGACACCGTGAGGAGCAATCCGGTACTGACCGCCACCACGGCCATGGCCCTGCGGCCCTTCATGGTGTGCCGGAGATCCATCGGTACGGCTTCCTCTCACTCGGCCAGGTGCACGGAGAACAGCACGGACGCGTCCGGTAGGTCGTCCGGGTTGAAGTCTCCGGGGTCGATGTTCACGATCTCGCCGTCACAGTCGAGTTCGACGGGCTTCTGCGGATCCGCAGCCGGATCGAAATCGCAGCGCGGCTGAATCACGGCTATGGCATGGGCGTTCGCGTGCCGGCCTTCGGTGCCGGGGATGATGGAGTGGCCGACGGTGTAATTGGTCCGGATGTCGGCGCGGTACCCGGGGAAGCCGTTCCTCCTGGCGAACTCAACGCCCAACAGACTGGCATCGTTCTGGGCGGCCAACTGCTGGGCCGCGCTCTCTGCCCCTGCTCCGTCGGCCTCCAGGCCACCGTCCAACCAGTCCAGCCAGTCGTCGTCCTCGCCGACAGCCCCCGTCAGACGGTCCATCAGCTCGTCCCGGGTGTCCTGCGCGGCCGCCAACGCAGCAGCGTCCGCCGCAGATTGAGCTCCATTGCGGGCGGACGCTGCTTGAGCGAAAGCGAAGAAGGCGAACGCGGCGAAGAGCAGAATCCCCGTCAGCCAGATGTAGATGGGGAGGGTCTGCCCGCGGTCGCCGCAGGTCGAGAGGGTCAGCCTCCGGTGACCTGAGTGACCGCGTTCCGGATCGCACCGGAGATCAACCCGTCCAGGCCGATCTGGTCGATCAACGTGAAGATCCCCGCGATGATGATCATCAACCCCGCGTACTCCACGAACCCCGCGCCCGCGTCCCGGTGGGCGCCCCGCGTCCGGGAGATCACCGTTCGGGTCCATGTGGTGAACCTGCTCATCAGGACTGCCCTCCCTGCCGACGCCACTAACGACCCGAGCACCGTACGTGAGAAGTCGCCTACCGCGAGTGGGCCCAGGGGCCCAACTTCGCTGGTGGGGAGCGCGGGGCGGAGTCATCGGCTCCACCCCTCGCGTGTCGTCCCCAGCCAGTGGGCGATCGCTTCGCTCCGCGAGGAACTGTGCAGCTTCGCGAAGATGCGATTGATGTGATTCTTGACGGTCTTCTCCGCGATGAAGCAGGTGGCGGCGATCTGGCGGTTGTTCATGCCGGCCGCGATGAGGTCCATCACCTCCACCTCCCTTGAGCTCAGGCCGAACTCGGACTGATGGACGGCATGGCGGTGAAGTCCCGCCGCCGGCAAGGGCCGAGCCTCCGACGACTGTGCCACAGCAGATTGCAGGTGCGAAGAGAATGAGTGCGGTTGGTACGAAACTCCGAGTGAATCCGGGACAGCCGGGCGTCCGTGGCGTACCTCCCGTACGGCGGCGATCAGTTCGGCCGCCGTGAACTCGCCATGGACGAGATAGCCGGACGCGCCTTTGCGCAGGGCTTCCGCCACGACCTCGGGTTCGCGGCTGTACGTCAGCATCATCACCGGGGCGATCGCGCACAGTTCGGGCAGTGCGGTGAGGCCGTCCGTGCCGGGCATCCGCACGTCGAGAAGGACCACGTCCGGGACGAGAAGAACGGCACGGTCCAGTGCCTCCGCGCCGTCCCGCGCCGTCGCGACGACCGCGATGTCGGGGTGCGCGTCCAGCAGGGCGGTCAGACCGGCCCGTACGACCGGGTTGTCGTCGGCCACGAGGACACGCAGGGACGGACCGGAAAGTGCCTGGTCAGGCATGTGCGGCCTCCTCTTGGGAAGTGGGGGGAGCGGGAAGGGCGGCCGTCGAGAGCGGGAGGGTCAGCCGGACCTCGGTACCCCCGCCGAGGGTCCGGTCCAGCCGGACGAGGCCGCCGACGCACGCGGCTCGTTCCGTCATGCCGAGCAGGCCGAAATGGCCGGATCTCGTCCAGACAGCGAGCGCGGCGGGGGTCGCCGGCACCGGGAGGCCCACGCCGTCGTCCCGGACGAGCAGCGCGAACTCGTGTTCCGACAAGTCGAGTTCGACCGTCACCGCTTTCGCGCCCGAGTGGCGGTAGGCGTTCTCCAGCGCCTCGGACACGATCGCGAGGACGTGGTGGGCGGCGGTGCTGGGCAGGACCGCGGGCGCGCCCCGGTGCCGTACGGCCGGGGCGAGGCCGGTGCGGGCCTCGAAGTCGGCTGCCACGCAGCGGAGTTCGGGGAGGAGGTCGACGTCCGGGGCGGTCAGGTCGGTGTGCCGCCGCAGGTCCGACAGGAGGGTGCGGGACTCGGCGGCGGCGAGGCGCGCGGCGTCCGCCACGACGGTCGCCTGGCGTTTGAGCCTCTGCGGGTCCGCATCCTCCGCGGAGGCGGCCAGCGCCTCCGCGGCCAGCGCGAGGCCGTACAACGTCTTGGCCACGGAGTCGTGCATCTCGCGTGCCAGGCGGGCCCGTTCGGACTCCACGGCCTCCGCGACGGCGAGCCGGCTGGTCGCCTCGGCCAGGGCCTGGCCGGCCGTGCCGAAGCGGAACAGCAGATTGCGCAGGGTGACTCCGATGATTCCGGCACCGACGCAGAAGCCCGCGATGAGCAGGGTGCTGGAGCCCGCTCCGGGCCGGTGCTCCCAGGCCCTGAACACCGTGAGCAGCACGATGAGCTGGAACCCGGTGAAGACGCCCGCGCCGCGCCAGCCGTACAGCAGGCCCGACAGCAGCGGGGTGCAGACCGTGGCGTAGGCGAGGGGGGAGGCCGGGGACGCGGTGAGGAGCAGGACCGCCCCGAAGGTGAGGTCCAGGCCCATCAGGGTCGGGTGGGCGAGGAGACGCGGGCCGAAGCGGTCCCAGTCCCGGAGCATCGCGTAGGAGCCCATGACTCCGAGGACGGCGGCGGCGAGGACCGCGTAGCGCAGGAGTCCGCCCGTGGCGTTCGTCATCGCGAAGGGCGCGCCGACCGCGATGGCCGCGAGTCGGACCGCGAAGGCCTGACGGCACAGGGCCTGGAGGGCGTTGAGCTGGAGGCGGATGCCGCCGGGCGCGGGCGCGTCGTCCGCGAGGTAGCCGGTGCCCCGTTGTTCGCGGGTCCGTGCGAGCCGAAGGGAGCGGTGCGCATGGCTTCGGGCGAGCCGAAGGGGCCGGCGCAGGCGTGCGCGGAGGGTGTGACCCCGGTCGCTGGGAAGGCTCTTCATCAGCGCCCCAGGATCGAGCCGAAGTCGGTGCCCGAGCCCAGGAACATGCCCGTCGCGATGAGGATCATCGTCGCCGGGAGCATGAACACCAGGGTGACCATGGTGGCCTTGGGGATGGTCTTGGCGGCGCGGCGGCGGGCGTTCTGGGCGTCCGTGCGGCGCATGTCGGTGGCGAGCTGGATGAGGGTCTCGGCGATCGGGGAGCCGAGTTCCTCGCCCTGCTGGAGCGCCGAGACGAACTGGGCCACCTGCTCGGAGGAGTTGCGCCTGCGGAGTTCGTCGAAGGCCTGGCGACGGCTGACGCCCATGTCCATCTGGCGCAGGGTGATGCGCAGTTCGTCCGCCCAGGGGCCCTCGTACTTCTCCGCGACGCGGTCCAGGGCCTGGCGGAAGCCGAGACCCGCGGAGACGACGACCGCGAGGACGTCGAGGAAGTCGGGCAGGGTGCGGTCGATGACCTCCTTGCGCTCCCGGACGGCCTGCCAGATGAGGGCGTCCGCGGCGACCAGCCCGAAGGCCAGCGTGAGCACGGCGAAGAGGAACTGGCCGTTGGACAGGAAGACCAGGCCGAGGACGACGCCGAAGACCCCGTACACCGCGCGGCGGGCCGCGTAGCGGTTCAGGGTCAGGCCGCCGGGGTTGCCCGCCATGTCGATGCGCCGGCGTTTGGCGTTCACGCGCCGGGGGCCCATCAGGCGCAGGACCGTCGGCGCGAAGCGCATGCCGAGGCGGTCGACGGCCGAGTCCGCGACCGAGACCCGGGTTCCGCCGACCTCCAGGGCGAGCTGGAGGTCGCTGGGGAGTTTGACCTCGGAGCGGATCATCCGGACGCCCAGGAGGACGCCCGCGACGGCCGCGCCCATCAGGACGGCGAGCAGCAGCGGCAGCAACGTGATCCCTCCCTCACACTTCGATCTTGCCGAGCCGGCGGATGACGAAGAAGCCCACGGTGTAGAGGCCGAGGGCGAGCAGGACGAGCCCCTGGCCGAGCGGGGAGCCGGTGACGCGGGCGAGGGCTCCCTCGTTCGAGGAGTTGATCAGCACCAGGGAGCCGATGCCGAGGAAGGGGACCGTGAAGGCGGTCGCGTTGACCTCGGAGAGCATCGTGCGGACCTCGCGGCGGGTCTCCTTGCGGTCCTCCAGGGTCTGGGTGAGGTTGCGCAGGGAACTGACCACGGAGCCGCCCGCCTTGTTGGCCAGGACGAGGGTGGTGACGAGGACGATCAGCTCACGGGAGGGCAGTCGCTGCGAGAGTTCCCCGAGGGCGTCGTCGATCGTACGGCCCAGCATCAACTGGTCGGCCACGTGGGCGAGTTCCTCGCCCGCCGGGGCCTCCAGTTCCTCCGCGGCCATGGCGAGCGCCGTGCGCAGGGCGAGGCCGGCCGCCGTCGCGTTCGCCAGCAGGCGTGCGACGTCGGGGAGTTGGTTGATGAACGCCTCGATGCGTTTCTGGCGCTGCCAGTTGAGGAAGATGCCCGCGCTCCACACGCCGAGCAGGGCGGCGATCGGGCCGAAGAAGGGGGCCAGGGTCGCGGCGGCGATCAGCCACAGGGCGACGACCACGGCGGTGACGTAGGTGAAGAACTCCCCCGCCGTGAGATCGAGTCCGGTGGCCGTCAGGCGCAGGTGGATGGTGCGGCCGAGGCGGGTGCGGCGCAGCCGTCGGTCGACGCCCGCGAAGTGGCGTGCCCTGTCGCCCGCCGTGTGCGGAGTGCCGCCGCCGGAGAGCCGGTCGAGGAGGTCGCGGCGCTGGGCGCGGCCGGAGGCGTACGTGTGCACGCCCGCGACGGCGAGCGTGCCGCCGAGGAGCGTCCCGCCGAGGGCGAGGAGTGCGGGGTCGTTCACTGCTGCCTCCCTTCGGAGGTGAGGGGCTCGGGAGTAGGGGACGGGGACTCTGAGGTGGGGGGCGTCAACCGATGGCCTGCCTCGTGTTGTTGAGTACGTCGATGGCCTCGGCGACGCCGAAGGCGGGCGGCGGCGGCTCGTTGGCGACGTACAGCTTCTCCGCGACCGGGCGCGGGAGCGGAAGGTGCTCGAAGTGGCCCCGCACGACGCGGTCGGGACCGACCGGGAGGGGCACGAAGCGGGTGACCGGGGTGACGCGGAACTGCTCGCGGCCGTGCGAGACGAGCAGCGCGACCTCCGTGACCTTGCGGGAGCCGTCGGCGTGCCGGGAGAGCTGGACGACGACGTCGACGGCGGAGTTGATCTGGTCCTTGAGCGCCTCGAAGGGGATCTGGACCTCGGACATCGAACCGAGGGTCTGGAGGCGCATGAGGGCGTCCTCGGCGGAGTTCGCGTGGACGGTGGCGAGGGAGCCGTCGTGGCCGGTCGACATGGCCTGGAGCATGTCGAGGGTCTCGCCGCCGCGGACCTCGCCGACGATGATGCGGTCGGGGCGCATGCGCAGCGAGTTCCGGACCAGGTCGCGGATGGTGATCTGGCCCTTGCCCTCCACGTTCGGGGGGCGTGATTCGAGGCGGATG
Source organism: Streptomyces sp. NBC_00328 (assembly GCF_036139655.1). Taxonomy (NCBI): domain Bacteria; kingdom Bacillati; phylum Actinomycetota; class Actinomycetes; order Kitasatosporales; family Streptomycetaceae; genus Streptomyces; species Streptomyces sp. NBC_00328. The sequence goes on along the minus strand of NZ_CP108013.1, from coordinate 6,222,335 downwards.
ACGTGCTCCTGCTGGAGCTGGAGTTCGGCGGAGTCCTCGATGGTGATGATGCGCTCGTGGGAGGGGATCAGGCCGGAGAGCGCGTTGAGCAGGGTGGTCTTGCCGCTGCCGGTGCCGCCGCTGACGATGACGTTGAAGCGGGCCCGGACGAAGGCGGCGAGCAGCATGAGCGTCTGTTCGTCGAGGGAGCCGAGACCGATGAGCTCGGGGAGCGTGTACGCGCGGGGGAAGCGGCGGATGGTGAGGGTGGGGCCGGTCAGGGCGAGCGGCGGGATGATGACGTTGACGCGCTCGCCGGTGGGCAGGCGGGCGTCGACCATCGGGTTGGACTCGTCGACGCGGCGGTTGACCGTCGAGACGATGCGTTCGATGGTCTGCATGAGCTGCTCGTTGGAGGCGAAGCGCAACGGCAGCTGTTCGACGCGGCCTGCCCGCTCGACGAAGATCGAGTCCGGGCCGTTGACCATGATCTCGGTGATGGACGCGTCGGCGAGGAGCGGTTCGAGGACGCCGAGTCCCAGTGCCTCGTCGACGACCCGGCGGATCAGCTGGGAGCGTTCGGCGGTGGAGAGGACCGGGCCCTCGCGGCTGATGATGTGGCCGAGGACGCGTTCGAGCCGGGCCCGGCGTTCGGCCGCCGCCAGGCTGGACATCTCGGCGAGGTCGATCTCTTCGAGGAGTTTGGCCCGGTAGACGGCGACGAGGTGTCCGTCCTCACGGGCGGGACCCCCCTCGTCGGGGGCGGCGATACGGGAACGCAGGCTCATGACGTCGGCTCCTCCCGGTCAGTCGTCGGTGGGCATGGTGGCGCGGCGGGTGATCTCGTAGGGGCCGAAGAGGGGGATGACGCCGGGGACCCTGACCCTGACCGTGGCCGTGGTGAGGTCGGGGCCGGAGACGGGATCGACCTTCGGGTCCAGCCAGCCGCTCACAGCCGCCCGGCCCGCGGCCTCACCCGCCGGGGGGCCGCCCTGCTGGGAGGCGGCCCGCGCGGCGGCCCGCGCCCCGGAGCCGGCCTGGTTGGCGCCGTACCCGATGAGCCCGAGCTGGATGGCCGCCATCCCGACGAGCAGCAGGACGGGCAGGAACCCGGCGAACTCCAGGATGGAGACACCCCGGTCGCCCCGGAGCCGGCGCGCGGCCCGGAGCCTGCCCGAGGGGTGGAGGGCGGCGCGGATCCCGCCCGTGGCGTCGGGCCGGTGCACACGGCTGAGCCCGTGCGGGACGCGTGAGCCGCGCCGGAGGAGTGTCCTCATCCGTCGTCACCCTCCAGCGCGGCGCCCGCCTGGCCCCGTACGTGGAAGCGCGAATCGAAGCCGGGGAAGAACAGCGGGACGTCGACGTCGACGGTGGCCCGCATGACGGGGCCCTCGACGCCGCAGGCGATGTCCGCGTCCTTCCAGGAACCCGGCAGATGCTTGCTCCCGGCGGCGGCGCACGCGCCCGGGACGTCGCCGTGGACCGCGTAGGCCGCGGTGGCCGCCCGGGCCGCCTCGTCCGCCGCGTTCCCGGCCAGCGAGTACGAGTACCCGTACAGCACGCACTGCCACAGGATCGTCATGACGACCAGGAGCAGCGGGAACATCCCGGCGAATTCGAGGGTGACCGCTCCCCGGTCGCCGCCCCGGCCGCGGAGCGAGAGCGCGCCCCGGTCCGACGCGGACGCCTTGCGGCGCCTGCCGCCGGCCCCGCCTTCCTGGGGGACGACGAGACCGAGCTCGGCGGCGAGTGCCCACAGCGCCTGCTTGACGGTCGAGCGGGCGTCCAGGTCCTGGAGCCGGCCCGCGTCGACGACCGACTGGAGTTCCTTGAAAGCGGCGGGAACCGCGGAGCGGGCGACCTTGGTTCCGGTGACGCGTTCGACGAGGGACGGCTGGATCTCCGTACCGCGGGCGAAGCGGTTCACGACGGTCGTGGTCTCCTCCGCCTTGCGGATCTGGAGGCGGTCCCACATACGGACCATGCGTTTGGCGGCGCGTACGGCGATGACGTCGGGGGTGACGAGGAGCAGGGCCCGGTCGGCCATCTCGACGGCCGCGGCGGTGGCCGAGTTCATCTGGGAGCCGCAGTCGACGACCACGATGTCGTGGCGCGAGCGGAGCGCGCCGAGGATCTGGCGGGCCACCCGGTCGGTGACCTCCTCGCCCCGTTCGCCCTCGGCGGGCGCGAGCAGGAGGGCGATACCGCTGTCGTGGGTGTAGACGGCGTCCTGGAGGACGCGCGGGTTGATGTCGGTGATGGCCGCCAGGTCGGCCACCGACCGGCGGAACTGCACGTCGAGGTACGAGGCCACGTCCCCGGACTGGAGGTCCAGGTCGAGCAGCGCGACGTTGTGACCGGAGGCCTTCGCCGCGAGGGCGAGCTGGACCGCGGTGACGGTCGCGCCGACGCCGCCCTTCGCGCCGGTCACGGTGACGACGGTGCCGCCGGGGCCCGCGTACAGCTCGGGCGCGCCGCTGTGCAGGTGGCGGCGCATTCCGGCGGACCAGGCGGCGGCGGCCTGGACGCGTTCGGCGAGGGCGTCATAGCCCAGGGGCAGGCCGATGATGCCGCGGGCGCCGGAGTCCATGGCGGCGGTGAGGACGCCGGTGCTGGTGTCGGCGGTGATGAGGACGACACCGACGGCCGGGAAGCGCATCACGAGGTCGCGGATCAGGTCCAACGCCGCTACCGGGCCGATGCGTTCGTGGACGAGGACGACTTCGGGGAGCTCGTCGAGGGACTCGGCGGCGAGGTGCGCGAGGGTGTCGAGGAGGGCTGTCGAGTCGGGTACGGGCGGGGCGGGTTCGGTGTCGGCGAGCTGGCTCAGCAGGGTGGTGAGCGCGCGGGCCGAGTCGATGTCGCCGACGGCGGGAAGGATACGGATGGTCATCGGCGAAGCTCCTCGCTCGCGTGCCGTGCGCCGGCCCCGGTGCCCGGTGCCGCGGCGGGCGACGGCACCCCGCGGACCCGCCGCCGCGTCCCGGACCAGGGGGCCGGCGCCGGCCGTGTCCGCGTCGCGGGGGTCGGCCTCGTGCGCCGCCCTGGGCGCCGCCCCGTGGGCATGGACCTCATGCGCGGCCTCCTACTTGTCCTCGTCGAGGGTGTACGTACGGTCGCCGGGCGCCACGATCGGGTCGGAACCGCCGGCGACCAGGGCGAGCCGCACGTGCTGGGCGAACGACTCGGCGTACGCCACGCGTTGGGCGTCGGCGGTGCCGAGGGCGAAGGTGATCGGGACGGCCTGGGCGGCGCTGTTGCGCCGGTCGGAGCTGGACTGGTCGGGTTCGAGAGCGGTGAGCTTGCCGACGTCGATGACGCGGGCGTTCTCGACGATCACCTTGGACTGGTCCCTGGCCTTGTCGTTCTCGGCCTTGAAGGTGGCGTAGATGTTGACCCGGGAGCCGGGGTCGATCTTGCCCGCGACACCGGTCGAGGCGTCGATCATGATGGCGATCTCCTGCTGCCCGGCGGCCAGTTGCGGCTTGTCCACGATCATGTCGGCCTGCAGCAGGGAGCCCTTCTCCAGCTGGGTGACGGCGATCTTGCCGCGGATCCGGGAGAGGTCGGTGACGGCGGTGGACGACAGCCACCGCTCAGGCATCGCGATCTTCTCGAACTGGTCGGCCGACAGCTCCTTGTAGGGCGCGATGTCGCTCTTCAGGCGGTACGCCGTCACCTCCGGGCCGACCTTGGAGTTCACGTCGCGGATCACCGAGAGGACTCCGGCGAAGGCGCCGAGGGCGCACAGGACCGAGAGGACCAGCAGGATGACGCCGCGGCGCTGGCGCGAGTTCACTGAATCTCACCTCGTGGGGCGGTACCGGAAAGGGGACCGGGCTGTCGTTCCTGCCGGGGATCCGGGGGCTGACCTCCGGGACAATGCAGCATGTTCAGGACAACCTCGATCTACAGGGACGGCGGGTCGGACGGTGGTGCCTGGCGGTGCCTGGTGCATGGTGCGGGTGCGCTGTGCGGTCGTGGCTGACGTGCTGCGCGGTGGTGCCTGGTGCGCTGTTCGGTCGGCTCTGCAGGTGCTGTGCGATGGTGCCTGGCGTGCTGTGCGGTGGTGTCTGACGTGCTGTGCGGTCGGGTCCGCAGGTGCTGTGCGGTGGTGCCTGGCGTGCTGTGCGGTGGTGTCTGACGTGCTGTGCGGTCGGGTCCGCAGGTGCTGTGCGGTGGCGCTTGGTGCGCTGTGCGGTCGCGCCCGGTGCGCGCGATGTGCACGAGGGGCCTACGTGGCGCCTCGGGGCAGGGCGCGTACCGGAGAGGCTGCCCGGACGGTGGTGGCCGGAAGCTCCTGCGCGGAAGGCGGCGACAGCGGGGCCGCGCAGAACCCGCAGCGGTCACCGATGAGTTCGAGCCCGCACCAGCGGCACTCGTCCCGCCGGACGGAGGAGACGAGCTGGTAGAGGACCGAGACGTCGTACAGTCCGGCGGCGAATTCGACGAGCCGGTTCGTCCCCCACCAGCGGACCGACTCCCCTGGCAGCGGGACGGTGGCGGCGCCCTGGACCTGCCAGGCGGGCGCGAGGGTGGAGGTGACCCAGTCGGAGGGCGGCTGGCCGGCGGCCGAGAGCATCCGGGTCCCGAACTCCGGGCCCGGCAGCTCCTCCTGGCCGACTCTGATCAACTCGGCGCGCGGATTGGCGAGGACGGCGAACTGGGCTCCCGGAACCCATGACTTGGCGTGCGACTTCAGGGAGACCGGGACCCGGTCGAGCTTGGCGACGGAGCCGAGCAGGGCGCCGGCGTAGATGTAGTGCGCGAGCAGCCGGGCGGCGGAGGCGAGCACGCCGGGGCTGAAGTCACAGACCGACAGCTGACGTAACTGCTGGGCCAGCAGGGCGATTCCGAGCGGTGGCAGGTCGATGCCGAGCAGCGCGATGCGGTCGCTCTCCAGGACGGAGCGGACGGTGTGCAGCCGCCGGGTGACGGCGGTCTCGGTGCCGGCCGGGTAGAGGGAGATGACATACCCGTGCTGCTCGATGAGCGTGTGCATCCCGGTGAGGGAGTCCTCCAGGGTGCCGAGCGGCTGGACGGCCGCCGGCGGGGTCTGCCGGTCGTGCGGCGGGAGCACCAGATCGGGACTGGTGACGGCTATCGCGGTCGGCACGCTGCACACACCCCGTTCGCTGCGGCGGGGTGGTCAACCACCGCCTCAGATCGCCCCTTTGTCGCCAAAGAGCGTCGCGGTCCGTTCCTTCGACGGCCACGGATCGCCACGCTGACGCCCTCTTGCATCAGCACCATATCCACGGCATGGCCCGCTCAACACCGAATCTCCGAGATCATCTCACCGAAGGTGCGGGCGTGATCAACGGAGAGTAAGCCGTCTCAAAACAACTGGGGCCTCCCATAAGGGCGTTGGGGGCGCCGTGGGACTTGACAACCAGATTGGTCTGGACCAACTTGTATCCACCGGCGGTGGCCACCGTTCCGTTCCCCCTCCCCTCCCCCACCTCTCCCCTGGAGGACCCAGTGGACCGCGTCACCCGTATGCCCGGACGGAGATGGGCGGGAGCCCTCGCCGCCGTCGTCACGGCGTCCGTCCTCTCCCTCACCGGCCTGGCCGGCCAGGCCCAGGCCGCCGACATCAACAACGTCAAGAACGGCGGCTTCGAGTCCGGCCTGAGCAACTGGACCTGTTCGGCGGGCAGCGGCACGACCGCCTCCTCACCGGTGCACGGCGGCTCGGCCGCCCTGAAGGCCACGCCCGCGGGGCAGGACTACGCCCAGTGCTCCCAGTCCGTCGCCGTGAAGCCCAACTCGACGTACACGCTGAGCGCCTGGGTCCAGGGGTCGTACACCTACCTCGGGGTGAGCGGCACGGGGACGACGGACGTGTCGACCTGGACGCCCAACACCACCTGGACGCAGCTCACGAACACCTTCACCACCGGCGCCTCGACGACCTCGGTGACGGTCTGGTCGCACGGCTGGTACGGGCAGCCCGCCTACTTCGCCGACGACTTCTCGGTGTTCGGACCCGACGGCGGCGGTGGCGGCGACCCGGCCCCGACGGTCCCGGCGACCCCCGCGGGCCTCGCCGTGTCCGGCACGACCTCCTCGTCCGTCTCCCTGGCCTGGAACACCGTGTCGGGCGCGACCGGCTACAACGTCTACCAGGGCGGCTCCAAGGTCCAGTCGGTGACCGGAACCTCCGCGACCGTCTCGGGGCTCACGGCCTCCACCTCGTACTCCTTCCAGGTCAGCGCGACCAACGCGGCCGGTGAGTCGGCCAAGTCGTCGGCCGTCACCGGGACGACGGCCGCGTCCGGCGGTGGCGGGGGCGGCGGTACGGTGCCTGCGCACGCTGTGACGGGCTACTGGCAGAACTTCAACAACGGCGCGACCGTGCAGAAGCTCTCCGCCGTGCAGTCGCAGTACGACATCATCGCCGTCGCGTTCGCCGACGCCACGAGCACGCCGGGCGCCGTGAGCTTCACGCTCGACTCGGCCGGGCTCGGCGGCTACACCGTCGACCAGTTCAAGGCCGACATCAAGGCCAAGCAGGCCGCCGGCAAGAAGGTCATCATCTCCATCGGCGGCCAGAACGGCACCATCTCGGTGAGCGACTCCGCCTCGGCCACGAACTTCGCCAACTCCGTCTACTCCCTGATGCAGACGTACGGCTTCGACGGCGTGGACATCGACCTGGAGAACGGCCTCAACGCGACCTACATGTCCCAGGCGCTGCGCTCGCTGTCCACGAAGGCCGGCTCGTCCCTGGTCATCACGATGGCCCCGCAGACCATCGACATGCAGTCCACGTCGAACTCCTACTTCCAGACCGCGCTGAACATCAAGGACATCCTCACCGTCGTCAACATGCAGTACTACAACAGCGGTTCGATGCTCGGCTGTGACGGCAAGGTCTACTCGCAGGGCTCGGTCGACTTCCTGACGGCGCTCGCCTGCATCCAGCTCCAGGGCGGTCTCGACGCGTCCCAGGTCGGCCTCGGCCTCCCCGCCTCCACCAGCGGCGCGGGCAGCGGCTACGTCTCCCCGGCCATCGTGAACAACGCCCTCGACTGCCTGACCAAGCTCACCAACTGCGGTTCGTTCAAGCCCTCCAAGGCCTACCCGGGCCTGCGCGGCGCGATGACCTGGTCGACCAACTGGGACGCCTCGGCGGGCAACGCCTGGTCGAACGCGGTCGGCCCGCACGTGCACGCACTGTAGTTCCGGACCGCCACGTCACCCTTCCCCCGGCGGTGCCCCTTCCGGCCCCGTTCGCCGCAGTCGCGGCGAACGGGGCCGGTGCCGTTCCGCGCGGCCGATTCCCGCCGACGACCCTTTGTCATCTCTTGACCTGCTCATGCCACACCCCTCACCATGAGCGCCACACCCGCACCAGGCACGTCACCTTGAGCCGCTCCCTGGCTCCGCTCCCCCACAATTCCGGAGATCCCGGAATTTACGGAGAAACAAGGAGACTTCATGCGAATTCGCCCACGTGGCAGTGGCAGCGCCGACGGCAAGGGCAGAGGCCGCCGACGCGGCGCCGCCCTCGCCGTCCTCGCGGCCCTCGCTCTCGCGGCTCCCCTGACCGCCGCCGCCACCGACGCCACGGCGAGCGGGGCCAGGGTCCTCGCACCCTCGTCCGACGACGTCAGGCAGTACGAGATCCACCAGAGCTCGACCTCCGCGTCCCGGACGCAGATCCAGCGGTCGGGCGTCACCGTGGACGAGGCCGACGAGGAGACCGTCGTCGTCTCCGGCCGCGCGGACCAGATCGCCACGCTGCGCCGGCAGGGCTACGACGTCACGCCGCTGGGCTCGGCGCCCGACCGCTCCACCGCCGCCGACGACGTACGTCTCTTCGACTTCCCGACCGCGGACTCGAAGTACCACAACTACGCCGAGATGAACACGGAGATCGACCAGCGGCTCGCGGCCTACCCGAGCATCATGAGCAAGCGGGTGATCGGAAAGTCCTACCAGGGCCGGGACATCGTCGCCATCAAGGTCAGCGACAACGTGGCGACCGACGAGAGCGAGCCCGAGGTCCTGCTCACCTTCCACCAGCACGCCCGCGAGCACCTCACGGTGGAGATGGCGCTGTATCTGCTGCGTGAACTCGGGGCCGGCTACGGCAGCGACTCCCGCGTCACCAGCATGGTGAACAACCGCGAGATCTGGATCGTCCCCGACCTCAACCCGGACGGCGGCGAGTACGACATCGCGAGCGGCTCCTACCGCTCCTGGCGCAAGAACCGCCAGCCCAACTCCGGTTCCTCCTACGTCGGTACGGACCTGAACCGCAACTGGAACTACAAGTGGGGCTGCTGCGGCGGCTCTTCGTCCTCCAAGTCCTCCGAGACCTACCGCGGCGCCTCGGCCGAGTCCGCGCCCGAGGTGAAGGTGGTCGCCGACTTCGTACGGGGCCGGGTCGTCGGCGGCAAGCAGCAGATCACCGCCGGAATCGACTTCCACACCTACAGCGAGCTGGTGCTGTGGCCGTTCGGGTACACCACCGCCGACACGGCCACCGGAATGACGGCGGACGACGCCGCCGCGTTCAAGGCCATCGGCCAGAAGATGGCCGCCAGCAACGGGTACACGGCCGAGCAGGCCAGTGATCTGTACATCACGGACGGCTCGATCGACGACTATCTCTGGGGCACCCAGAAGATCTTCGACTACACCTTCGAGATGTATCCGACGTCCAGTTCCGGCGGCGGCTTCTACCCGCCCGACGAGGTCATCGAGCGGGAGACGTCCCGCAACCGGGACGCGGTGCTCCAACTCCTGGAGAACGCCGACTGCATGTACCGGTCCATCGGCAAGGCGGCCCAGTACTGCTCCTAGGGCCTGACTCCGGCCGAGGCGGCCGGTGAACGGGGATCCGCGCGCCCTTCCTGACCGGCGCGCGGATCCCCGTACCTCGTACCTCGTTACCTCGTACCTCTTACGGCTTCTCGCTCTTGCCCTCGCCCTTGTCGTCCTCGACCTCAGCCTCGGCCGCCGTCTCGGCCTCGACCTCAGCCTCGGCCTCAGCCGTCACCTCGACCTCAGCGGCCGTCTCGGGCTCGGTCTCGGTCTCGGGCTCGCCGTCCTCGAAGTAGGCGTCCAGGACGGCGTCGAGCTGCTCCTCCCACTCCTTGAAGCGTGCCCGGGCGTTCGCCTCTATCTCGATCGGATACCAGCGGCGCTCCGGCGTGTGCACCGTGATGGTGAACCGCTTGCCGAAGCGCGGCGACTCCGTCTCGACGGCGCCGATCTCGTCCCAGCGGAACTCCGCCTCCTGGTCGTCCAGGCGCAGCCGGACACCGCTGTGGTCGGCCCTGATCGAGGCGCGCCGGTCGGAGGCCTCGAAGACGGGACCGTCGGGGACGGCCTCGGATTCCAGGTCGGCCTCGGATTCCGGGTCGGCCTCGGAGGCGGCCTCCTCCTCGGACTCGGACTCCTTCGGGGTCTCGGCGGCGGGCGCCTCGTCGGACGCCGCCTCGTCGGACGCCGCGTCCTCGGAGACCGTCTCGTCGGAGACCGTCTCCTCGGCGACGGCCTCCTCGGTCTTCGCGACCGCGTCCTTCGGCTCCGCCGGCACGGGTGACGTAAGCCCGGGGATGTAGGCCGGGTTCACCGCGGCTGCGTCCAGGGGCTGGCTCTTCGAACCTATGCGCTGCTCCACAGCGGGAAGTATGGTCGAAGATCCTGTGCGGGGCACAGCCAGCCCCGAATTGGCGATGCCTCTGTTACACGAAGAGAGTCATCTCGGACGTACGGACAGGCCGGCGGGCGCCGTACGGCGGCGCCGGCCCCGGCCGGACAGGTCCTAGACGAAGAGGCTGACCACGGCTGCCACGGCGAACCCCGCGACGGACAGCACCGATTCCAGGACGGTCCAGGTCCTGAGGGTGTCGCGCTCGGTGATGCCGAAGTACTTGGCCACCATCCAGAAACCGCCGTCGTTGACGTGCGAGGCGAAGATCGAACCCGCCGAGATCGCCATGATGACCAGGGCGACGAAGGCCTGGGAGTGGTGCCCCTCGGTGAGCAGGGGCGCGACGATGCCGGCCGTGGTGACGATCGCGACCGTGGCGGAGCCCTGCGCGACCCGCAGGACCAGGGAGATCAGATAGGCCAGGAAGATCACCGGGAGGCCGACGTCGTTGAAGGTGTCCGACAGGGCCTGGGCGACCCCGCTGGCCTTCAGCACGGCGCCGAAGATTCCGCCCGCGCCGACCACGAGCAGGATGTTGCCGACCGGCTTGAGGGACGAGGTCGACACCGTCTCCAGGGACTTGCGGGACCAGCCGCGCCGGATGCCGAGCAGGTAGTAGGCGAGGAGCAGCGCGATCGTGAGGGCGACGAAGGGGCTGCCGAAGAACTCGATCACCGAGCGGAGGGTGGAGGGGTCGAGCGCGATCGAGGAGAAGGTCGCCGCGAGGATCAGCACCAGGGGCGTACCGATGATGCCGAGGACCGTGCCGAGCGGCACCGGCTTCTCCTGCGGCTCAGCGACGTCCCCCGAGCTGTCGGCCTCACCCGGCAAGGGGGCACCCGTGCCCCGCTGTTCGGCTACGACGGCCCGCTTGGCCTCGGCCGCCGCCTCGACCATGTCCTGCGGTACGGGGACGAAGATGCGCTTGCCGATCCAGGCGGAGTAGACCCAGGCGGCCAGCACCGCGGGGATGCCGCAGACGATGCCCATGAGGATGACCCAGCCGAGCTGGACGTGCAGCAGCCCGGCGGCGGCGACCGGGCCGGGGTGCGGCGGCAGGAAGGCGTGGGTCATCGACAGGCCGGCGAGCAGCGGCAGGCAGTAGAGCAGGATCGACTTGCCGGACCGCTTGGCGGCGGCGTAGACGATCGGCGCGAGGACGAAGATGCCGACGTCGAAGAAGACCGGGATGCCGAAGATCAGGCCGGTCAGGCCCATGGCGAGCGGAGCCCGCTTCTCTCCGAAGAGGCCGAGCAGCCGGGAGGCCAGCACCTCCGCGCCACCGCTGACTTCGAGGATCGCCCCGAGCATCGTGCCGAGTCCGATGATGATCGCGACATGGCCGAGGATGCCGCCCATGCCCGTCTCGATGACGGACACGGCGGTCGACCGCTGGACCGTGCCGAACAGCTCGGTGACCGAGAGTCCGGCCGCGAGGCCGACGGCTATGGAGACGGCGAGCAGGGCGACGAACGGCTGGAGCCTGACCTTGATGATCAGGAAGAGGAGGAGCGCGATACCGAGGGCGGCGACCGTGAGCAGTCCGGCCGTTCCGTCGAGAAGGAGCAGGAGACCACCGGTGTGCGGTGGTGTCTCCGGGGCTGGGGCTGTCGCTGCGAGCGGGTACGACGACATGTCGGGGAGCCTCTTTTTCGTCAGTCCGTGGGGGCTTTCGGGCAGGGCGGATCGCGGTGCGGCACGCCGGGGTGGCCGGGTGCCGCACCGTGACGTCGTACGTGGTGCGGAAGTTGCGCGGGTTACGCAGATTGCGCGGGTTGCGGGGGAGTCGCGCGGGCGTGGGCCCGGAGGGGACGTCAGCCGAGAACGGCGAGCACGTCGATCTCGACGAGGAGTCCGGCCGGCAGGCCGACGTAGACCGTCGTGCGGGCGGCGGGGGGCGCGGTGAGGCCCTGCTCCTCGAAGTACTGGTTGTAGATCTCGTTCATCTCGGCGAAGTGGCCGGTGTCCGTGAGGTAGACGCGGATCATCATCGCGTCGTCCCAGCCGGAGCCGCCCTCTTCGAGGATGGCCTTGACGTTGGCGAGCGTCTGGAGGGTCTGCTCGCGCAGCGTCGGACCCGCGGGGGTCGGGGGCTTGCCCTCCTCGGCGGGCAGGAAGCCGACCTGCCCGGCGACCTGGAGGATGTTCCCCTTCCGCACGCCGTGCGAGAACTTGGCGGGCGGGGTGGTGTGGGTCGCGGGGGTGAGGGCGGTCTTGTCGGTCATGCGGTGCTCATTCCTTGGGATCGTCCTTCGTGGGGGCTTTGCCGGAGTAGTCGTGGCTGATGGCGTCAGCCGTACGGCGCACCAGCGGGAGCAGGGCGAGGAGTTCCTCGGCGGTGACGACGACGTTGGGCGCGGAGACCGACATGGCGGCGGCGACGCGTCCGTCGGCGCCGCGGACGGGGGCGGCGACACAGTTGATGGATTCCTCGTGGCCGCCGAGGTCGGTGGCCCAGCCCTGTTCGCGCACCGCCGCCAGTTCCTTCAGGAAGGCGGGCGCGTTGGGCGTCGAACGGGCCGTGTACAGGGGGTAGTCGAGCCGGTCGGCGACGGCGCGGCGCTCGGTCTCGGGCAGGTCCGCGAGGAGGAGCTTGGCGACCGCGGCGACGGTGATGGCGACGGGTTTCCCTATCCGCGAGTACATGCGCACCGGGTAGCGGCTCTCCACCTTGTCGATGTAGAGCACCTCGCCCTCCTCGTACACGGCGAGGTGGACGGTGTGTCCGCAGCTCTCGTTGAGGCGGACGAGGTGGGGGTGGGCGATCTCGCGGACGTCGAGGTTCTCGACGGCCTCCTGGGCGAGGGCGAACAGCCGGGCGCCGAGCCGGTAGCGCTGGTCGGACTGGCGGTAGACCAGGCCGTGTTCGTGCAGGGTGCGCAGCAGCCTCAGGGCCGTGGACTTGTGGACGCTGAGGCGGTCGGCGACCTGTCCGAGGTCGGCGGGGCCCTCGGCGAGCAGCGGCAGGATGCTCAGCGCTCGGTCGACGGTCTGGCTCATGGCGTACGTACCTCCTCCGCGGCCCGTGCGTCGGCTGCGGTCCAGCCGGGGCCGAGACGAAGTGTCTCCCAGGCACCGTCGTCGAGAGCGGCCAGCCGGTCGGCGAGCCCCCGGGCGGGCGGTTCGGCGAGGTCGCCCGGGACGGTGAGGGCGGCCGCGGCCGTCAGATGGCCGTGCCGCAGGCGGCCGCGGGCGGGAAGGCCGCGCAGGGTGGCGGAGAGGAACCCGGCGGCGAAGGCGTCACCGGCGCCGACGGCCGCGACGACGTCGACCCGCAGGGCGGGGACGAAGACGGCGGCACCGGCCGCGTCCCCGCCGCACTCGCCGCCGCCCCCGGCGGTTCCCCCTTCGGCACGGACGGCGTTCCCGGCCGGCTCCGTCCCGCCGGTGCTCCCGGCGGTGGTCCTGTCGAAGACGACGGCACCGGCCTTGCCGTCCTTGACGACCAGGACGTCGGGTTCGGGCAGCGCCTCGCGGATCGCGTGCGCTCCGCGCAGTCCCCAGGCTTCGCGGGCCTCGTCGTCGCCGACGAAGACGAGGTCGGCGCGGCGCGCGAGGTCGAGCAGGACGCGCGGTCCCTCGGGGTGGTCGCGCCACAGGCCCGGGCGGTGGTTGACGTCGAAGGAGACGAGGGGGCGGCCCGGGCGGGGGGCGGTCAGCTCGCGCATCAGGGCCAGACAGCCGTCGGAGAGCGCGGCGGTGATGCCGGACAGGTGGAGCACGCGGCCCGAGCGGGCGGCGGCCAGGTCCGTGTTCCGCGCCGTCATGGCCGAGGCGGCGGATCCGGCCCGGTAGTAGGCGACTTCGTGGGCGCCGGTCGCCCGGTCGCCCGCGGTGCGGAAGTAGACGCCGGTCGGCCGGGCGGGATCCCGGCGCACGGCGGAGGTGTCGACGCCGTACGCGGTGATCGCCTCCACCAGGTGGTCGCCGAACCCGTCGGCGCCGACCCTGCCGACCCAGCGGACGGAGTGACCGGCGCGGGCGAGCACGCAGGCCACGTTCGACTCGGCGCCGCCGATGCCCCGCTCGAACGACGGCACGTCGGCGAGCCGTCCGGGGCTGGTGGGCAGGAAGGTGACCATGGACTCGCCGAGCGCCACCACGTCGACGCCGCCCGAGCCGACATCCGCACCGGTGGTGGCGCCGGCGTCCGTCTCGGTGCCGGTGCCGGTGTCCGTGCCGGTGCCGGTGCCGGTGTCGGGGGGCGCGGCATCCGCGGGTCCATTGCTGCTCACGGCGGTCGGGGCTCCTCGCTCTGGCGGTCGACGGCGTTGGACGGCACCGTTGACCGTGCGTCGGCTGGGATGTTAGACAGCAGGAAACGACATACGCAATGAGCGTTGCACATGATGCAACGGACCGATCAGGCCGAGGAGGCCCCATGAGCGCCGACACCGCCGCCGCACCACTGGCCGCTCTCGCGGCGGAGCGCGTCGACCACCGTTTCAAGGGCCTGCCGCCGGACGCCGGCGGGCTGAGCGTCGGCGAGCTGGCCGCCCAGCGCCGCAACCTCTTCACGGACGGTTTCACCACCCCCGTCCTCGCCCTCTCCGCCGAGCGCCTGACCCACAATCTCGAACTCATGGAGACGTACGCGACCCGGCACGGCCTCGCCTTCGCCCCGCACGGCAAGACCTCCATGGCGCCCCAGCTCTTCTGGCGGCAGATCGAGCACGGCGCCTGGGGCATCACCCTCGCCGTCCCCCACCAGGTGCGGGTGGCCCGGGAGTTCGGCATCGACCGGATCTTCCTCGCGAACGAACTCGTCGACCCGGCCGCCCTCCGCTGGATCGCCGCCGAGCTGGCCGAGGACCCGGACTTCCGGTTCGTCTGTTACGTCGACTCGGTGCGCGGGGTGGAGCTGATGGACGCCGCGCTGCGCGGGAGCGCCCGCCCGGTGGACGTCGTCGTCGAACTCGCCGCGGGCGCGGGCGCCCGTACCGGGGCGCGGACGGAGGAGGAGTGCGAGGCGGTCGCCGACGCGGTGGCGGCGGCCGGGACGCTCCGGCTGGCCGGCGTCGCGGGGTACGAGGGCGAGGTACCGGACGCGAACCCCGAGCGGGTGCACGCCTGGCTGCGGCGGCTGACCGCGCTCGCGGCGGCCTTCGACGCCGCCGGGCGGTTCAAGGATGTCGACACGATCGTCGTCAGCGCGGGCGGCAGCGCCTGGTTCGACGCGGTCGCCGACGTGTTCGCGGAGATCCCCGGACTCTCGCTGCCCGTCCTGAAGCTGCTGCGCTCGGGCGCGTACGTCTCGCACGACGACGGCCACTACCGCAGGCTCACCCCCTTCACCCGTGTCCCGCGGGAGGGCGCCCTGCACCCGGCGTTCCGCCTCTGGTCGCAGGTCGTCTCGCGGCCCTCCCCCGAGCAGGCCTTCACCAACGCCGGCAAGCGCGACGCGGCCCACGACCTCGATCTGCCCTTCGCCCAGGTCGTGCGCCGGGGCGGCACCGAGCGCCCGGCGGCCGGCATCGAGGTGAGCGGGCTCTCCGACCAGCACGCCTGGCTGCGCACGGCCCCCGAGGCGGACCTGGAGGTCGGCGACTGGATCGGCATGGGCCTGTCCCACCCGTGCACGTCCTTCGACAAGTGGCAGCTGATCCCGCTGGTCGAGTCGGACGGCACGGTCGTCGACTACATCCGTACGTTCTTCTAGCCATCCCTCTTCCAGCCGCCCCTCTTCCGGCCGTCCCCGGGTTCAGCCGGAGATCCGTACATCGTTCCGAGACGGGAGACGCCCCATGGACCACGCCGACCTGGTCATCCAGGACGTGGACGTCGCCGACGGCAGCGGCGCGCCGACGTATCGCGCGGACGTGGCCGTCAAGGGCGGCCGGATCGTCGCGATCGTCCAGGAGGCCGCGGCGGCCGGCTGCCAACGGCCGCGCGGCACACGGGAACTGGACGCCGAGGGTCTTGTCCTGGCCCCCGGCTTCATCGACATGCACGCGCACAGCGATCTCGCGCTGCTGCGGGACCCGGACCACAGCGCGAAGGCCGCCCAGGGCGTGACCCTCGAAGTCATCGGCCAGGACGGTCTGTCCTACGCCCCGGTCGACGACCGTACGCTCGCCGAGGTCCGCCGGACGATCACCGGCTGGAACGGCCACGGCGACGACATCGACTTCAGCTGGCGCTCGGTGGGCGAGTACCTGGACCGTCTCGACCACGGCTTCGACGGCGCGGGCATCGCGGTCAACGCCGCCTACCTCGTCCCCCAGGGCACCGTCCGCATGCTCGCCGTCGGCTGGGAGGACCGCGAGGCGACCCCCCGGGAGCTGGACCGGATGCGGCGGTTGGTCGCGGACGGGCTGCGGGAGGGCGCGGTCGGCATGTCCTCGGGCCTGACGTACACCCCCGGGATGTACGCCGGGGACGCCGAACTCACCGCCCTGTGCCGGGTGGTGGCCGAGTACGGCGGCTACTACTGTCCGCACCACCGCTCGTACGGGGCGGGCGCCCTGGAGGCGTACGAGGAGATGGTGACCCTCACCCGCGAGGCGGGCTGCCCGCTCCATCTCGCCCACGCCACCATGAACTTCGGCGTGAACGAGGGGAGGGCGCCGGAGCTCCTCGCCCTGCTGGACAAGGCGCTGGCACAGGGCGCCGACATCACCCTCGACACCTATCCGTACACCCCGGGGTGCACCACCCTGGCGGCGATGCTGCCGAGCTGGGCGGGCGTGGGCGGCCCGGAGGCGGTGCTCGCCCGGCTCCGGGACGACGACACCGCCGAACGGGTCCGCCACCATCTGGAGGTCGTGGGCTCGGACGGCTGCCACGGCGTCCCCATCGCGTGGGAGACGATCGAGATCTCCGGTGTGAACGACCCCGCCCTCGGGTCGTACGTCGGCCGGACCCTCCAGGAGTCCGCCGACCTGCGCGGCGAGGAACCCTGGACCACCGCCCGGCGGCTGCTGGTCGAGGACCGGCTCGGCCCCACGATCCTCCAGCACGTCGGCCACGAGGAGAACGTCCGGGCGATCATGCGGCACCGTGTGCACACCGGCGGCTCGGACGGCATCCTGCACGGCGCCAAACCGCACCCGCGCGCCTACGGCACCTTCCCGCACTATCTCGGCCGGTACGTACGGGAGTTGGGCGTCCTGACGCTGGAGGAGTGCGTCGCCCGTCTCACCGGCAGGCCCGCCGCCCGGCTGCGGCTGCCCGACCGCGGCCTCGTCCGCGAGGGGTACCGCGCCGACCTGGTCCTCTTCGACCCGGCGACGGTCGCGGCGGGCTCGACCTTCGCGGCGCCGCGCACGCTGCCAACCGGCATCCCGCACGTCCTGATCGATGGCCGTTTCGTCATCGAGGACGGACGCCGGACCGACGTGCTGGCGGGACGGGCGGTCCGCCGGACGGCGTGACCGCCCGCCCTCCCTCGGCCCTACGGCTTGGGCAGGACGCAGCCGCTCGCGCTCAGGTTCAGCAGGTTGCCGGTCGTGAAGCAGGCCGGGATCTGGTAGGTCTCCTCGGCGTAGTTGATGCCTTCCCGGACGGTGACGTTGCCGCTCGCGTCGACCTCGCACGGGTTGTTCACCGTGCAGGTCTCACCGTCCTCGTTGCCGGTGTTGTTGACCGCGACGACCTTGCCGGTGGACTGGTCGACGACCGGAGAGCCCGAGGTGCCGCCGATGGTGTTGCAGGCGGAGGTGTAGCGGACGGAGTCCTTCCAGGTCCAGTCACCCTCCTTGAGGCGGTACGCGAACCCGTCGATGCTGCAGTTGTAGAGCCGCTTCCAGTAGCCGGAGGCCACGGTGATGGCGGTGCCGGCGACCGGGTGCGTGTCCTGCACGGTCAGCGCGCTGATGCCGTACGAGTTCTTGATGGTCGCGTACGTGCTGGTGAGCTGATAGATCGTGATGTCCGTGTCGGTCATGGTCGAGTACGCGACCTTGTTCGCACGCAGGGTCGCGACCTTGGTGCCCGCCGAGTTGAGCAGGCTGAAGGTGCGGCTGGACGACTGGCCGACGATCACCTCACCGGGGTCAGGGAAACCGGTCTCCAGGCAGTGGCCGTTGGAGAGCACGAGCGCCGGGGCGCTGTCCGCCGAGTTGGGGAAGCGGATGACGGAGCCGGAGCAGTTGCTGAGCGCGACGGTCCCGGCCAGGCTGACCGCCTGGAGGGTGGGCGCCGCCTCGGCGCCGGCCGTGACGGCGGGGGCCGACACGCGCGCGGGAGCCGAGTGGGAGGCGGGTACGGCGTGGGGAGCGGGTGCCGCGACCGCGGGTGCCGCGCCCGCCCCGGACAGCACCAGGGCGAACAGTGCGGCGACGAGAGGCTTTCTCATGTGGGGGTCCCCTCTTGCGACTTGGGGCGGCCGAAGGTCATCCGGCCGCCTTCCGTTGGCCGGAGGTCTTCCGGCCGTCTGTTGTCATGCGCATTGTGAGGGGAGAGAGAAAAGTGAACAAGGAGCCGTTTCCGGCCGTTGCCCGAGATATCGGGAGCCGATCTCCGGCCGTCGGTGGCGGTGCCGGGAGCGGTGTCCGGCCGCCGCCCGCGGTACCGCGGGCTGTCTTCAGGCCGCCACCCGCGGTGCCGGGGGCCGTCTTCAGGCCGCCACCCGCGGTGCCGGGGGCCGTCTTCAGGCCGCCACCCGCGGTGCCGGGGGCCGTCTTCAGGCCGCCGACGGCGATTGCGGGAGCCGTTTCCGGCCGCCGCCCGCGGTGCCGGGGGCTGTTTTCCGGCCGTCGCCCGCGGTACCGGGAGCCGTTTCCGGACGTCACCGGCGGCGGTGCCGAGCCGGACAACGCGTACGTCTCCCGGGCGCAGCGGACGAGGAGGGCGCCGCTCGTGGCGTGGCGACCTGCCGGGACCGGCCCGGACGACGCCCTCTAGTCGGACCCCCAGCCTCCGTGCCCGTGGCCGTGTCCGTGCCTGCCGGGGGTGCTCGTCGCAGACGGGGTCGGGGTGACCGAAGGGCTGGTGGAGGCCGTGGGGGCGCCGGACGCCGTGGGTGCGGGGCCCGTGGAGGCGTTCCCGGGCGTGGAGGCGCCCGCGCTCGCGGTCACGCTCGCGGTCGCGCCCTGAGAGGCGGTGGCCGCCGACGTGGTGGTCGGCGGGGCCTGAAGGGGCTGCGCGGAGGCGGCCGCGGTGGAGTCGTCGTCCTCCTGGGCGGGTCCGGTGGGGAGGCGCACCGGCTGGGACGTGCCCTGGGGCGTACCACCCGCTCCCCCGGCCGCCCCGGAGTCGAACACCCCGGAGACGGCGATGCCGAGCGCGACGACGCCCGCCGCGCCTCCGGCCACGGCCAGCCGCCGGGCCAGCTTGCCGCGGCGGTTCGGCCTGCGGCGCGACCGCCGCTCCTGCCGCTCCGCCGGATCGCCGGGCACGACGGGCAGGACGCTGGTGTCGTCGCCGTCCGTGTAGGCCTTCCGCCAGCCGTGCGCCTCGGCGGGATCGGCGTACGTCTCGTAGGCCAAAGGCGTCGTCCCGTCGCTCTGCGGGAGGTACACCGTCGGCCGGGCTTCGGGATCTCCGGACTGCCAGGACATGATCGCGCATTGTAGGGACCACCAGGGCGTTCGGCGCAGCCGAAGGGCGAAGATGCCGGACCCGACACGTCTCACGTGGTGGAAAACACGCCCCGGCGCGCGGTGCACGGCCGTAAGCTCACGGATATGCAGGTGATCCAGTCCACGAAGCTCGCCAACGTCTGCTACGAGATCCGGGGTCCGGTTCTTGAGGAGGCGATGCGGCTGGAAGCTGCCGGTCACCGCATCCTCAAGCTCAACACGGGCAACCCGGCCGCCTTCGGGTTCGAGTGCCCGCCGGAGATCCTCGAGGACATCCTCCGCAACGTCTCCTCGGCGCACGGTTACGGCGACGCCAAGGGTTTGCTGGCCGCCCGCCGCGCGGTCGTGATGCACAACCAGACCCTCGGTATCGAGACGGACGTCGATCACGTCTTCATCGGCAACGGCGTCTCCGAGCTCATCGTGATGGCGATGCAGGCGCTGCTGGACGACGGCGACGAGGTGCTCGTACCGGCCCCGGACTACCCGCTGTGGACCGCGGCGGTCTCGCTGTCCGGCGGCACGGCCGTGCACTACCGCTGCGACGAGCAGTCCGACTGGATGCCCGACCTCGCGGACGTGGAGCGGAAGATCACCGACCGCACCAAGGCGATCGTCATCATCAACCCGAACAACCCGACGGGCGCGGTCTACGACGACGCGATGCTCCGGGGGCTGACGGACATCGCGCGGCGGCACAACCTGCTGGTCTGCTCCGACGAGATCTACGACAAGATCCTGTACGACGGCGTCACGCACACCGCGACCGCCAAGATCGCCCCCGATCTGCTCACCCTCACCTTCAACGGCATGTCGAAGGCGTACCGGGTGGCGGGCTACCGCGTCGGATGGATGTCGGTCTCGGGGCCGCGCGCGCACGCCTCCTCCTACATAGAGGGACTGACGATCCTCGCGAACATGCGGCTGTGCGCGAACATGCCGGGGCAGCACGGAGTGGTGGCGGCGCTCAGCGGACGCCAGACGATCAACGACCTGGTCCTGCCGGGCGGGCGCCTGAAGGAGCAGCGGGACGTCGCGCACGAGCTGCTGACGCAGATCCCGGGTGTGACGTGCGTGAAGCCGAAGGGCGCGCTGTATCTGTTCCCGCGCCTCGACCCGAAGGTCTTCAAGGTCAAGGACGACCGGCAGATGGTGCTCGACCTGCTGCGGGCCGAGAAGATCATGGTCGTCCAGGGGACGGGCTTCAACTGGCCCGAGCCGGACCACTTCCGGGTGGTCACCCTGCCGACGGTCGCGGATCTGACGGACGCGGTGACGCGGATCGGCACGTTCCTGGACGGCTACGGCCAGCCGTGACGCCCGCCGGGACGCGCCCGGCGCTCACCCTGTGTGTGTGCCGCGTCCCAGTATGCGAACCAGCTCAACTTTAGACGAAATCCAAGCTAGGATGGCTTCCTGTCAGTCACAGGAGGCCATTCCATGTACGAACCGATCCGTTCGAAGTCGGTCCACGCGATGGCCGACGCCCCCTCCTCCGACTTCCCCCACCGGTCGCGCGAGGAGGAGCTGGACATCCAGCTCGCCGCTCACCTCGCGGCACTGCTCGCCGTCACCGACGAGATCCGCGCGATCGCTCCGTCCGCCGATCTGGACGCCGGCGCCGAGCGGCTCGCCGGGCAGGTGACCCGGCTGCGGGGCGAGGCCCCGCTGCGCGCCGCGGCCGCCACGGCGTCCGGCGCGTCGCGCCTCACGGCCCTCCACCGGCGGGCCCACACCCTCGCGGGCCGTGCCCTGGTCGTCGCGGCCTCCCGCGCCGACACGGCCGCGGCGATCCTCTCCGCCGAGCGCATGGACGCCCACGCGCCGGCCCTCGAGCCCCGCGAGCTGGCCACCCGCTGAACCCCTCGGGCCCCTGAGCCCGAGGCCCCGTACGGCCCCGGTCCGCGCGCCTTCGAAGCGACGCGCGGACCGGGTGCCACACACCTTCGCAAGCCGCGCGCGGGGCTCCGTGCCGCCCTCGTAGCGGCACCCCCTCCTCCGGTTGCGTACCGGGACCCGGTGGTCACTTCGTGTTCACCCCCCGAGGCGGGGAACGTTGGATTCCGAGGTGCACGCTCCAGGCGTGAGACGCATCGCGGGAATCGTCCTGGCGATCCTGTTGATCGGCGGAGTGGCAGCAGCCGTCGTCGCAGGCCGCAATGATCAGGACAAGGGCACGGCAACGAAGACCGTGCAAGGAGTGATCGGTTCGGAGAAGGCGGAGTTCTTCGCCGATCCCGACGTGGTGAAGGCCCTCGCTGCCAAGGGCTACGCCGTGAAGACGGAGACCTCGGGGTCCTGGGCCATGGAGGGCCTCGACCTCAAGGGGTACGACTTCGCCTTCCCTTCCAGCCAGGCACCGGCCGACGAGCTCGCTGACAAGTACCACGTCCGAAAGCCGCTGCCCCGGCCCTTCTACTCGCCCCTCGTCGTGGTGGCCCACCGCAGCGCGGCGCAGGTCCTCGCCGCCAACGGGCTGGCCACCCTCGACAAGAACAGCGGCACGCTGAAGATGGCCGCCTATCTGGACGCGGCCCGGCACGAGCGGACCTGGCAACAGCTCAAGGGCGCGAAGGCGCACGGTGAACTGACCGGCACGCTCTACATCGCCACCACCGACCCGGAGACCTCCAACTCCGGCGCCCTCTACCTGGCCGCCGCGTCCTATGTCGCCGACGGCGGGCGCGTCGCCGCCGACAGCGCCGCCGTCGACCGCACGGCGCCCCTGATGCACCGCCTCATCAGCGTCCAGGGCGCCCAGCAGCCCAGCAGCGAGGCCGAGTTCGGCGACTTCATCAGCGGCGTCGGCAATCCGCTCGTCCTCGTCTACGAGTCGCAGGTCGCCGCGCTGCTCGCCGAGGGCCAGGACACCGGCGACCTCACGGTCCTCTACCCGGACACCACCGCCATCAGCGACCACACGGTCGTCCCGCTCACACCCGAGGGCCGCGCGCTGGGTGAACTCCTCAGCAGTGACCCGACGTTGCGCAAGCTCGCCGTCCGGTACGGGTTCCGGCCGCAGGGCGCGACCGCCGAGTTCACGGCGGCGACCGCGGCCCACGCCACCTATCTCAATCAGAAGATGACCGGCCTCCGGCAAGCGCCCGTGCCCGCCTCCAAGGTGCTGCACGAGATGGCGCGCCGGGCCGGGAACTAGGGGGAAGAGCACATGAGTACCGAAGACACGTTCACCCTCACGCCGCCCGAGGCCGTTGCCCCCGTGCCCCGTGAGAAGGCCGGCGGACTCGTCCCCGTCGACCCCGGTGTGCAGGACGAGATGGCGCGCCGCGCCGCGGAGTACATCGACGGTCTCGCCGTCCTGGACGCGCGCTCCCCCGAATTCGCGGGCAAGGTCGGGGAGATCGCCGGCCTCGGGGCCACCGAGATGCGCGGCGCCGCCGCCCAGTCCAACCGCATGCTGGAGCGCACGATCCGCAGTCTGCCCTCCAAGGGCGAGGACGCGCAGTCGCACGTCGCGGGCTCCCTCGTCGAACTCCGGCGTGTGGTCGAGGACCTGGACCCGCGCGACCTGTCCGCGAGCAAGGGCAGGAAGTTCCTGTCCCGGCTGCCGGGCGGCAACAAGCTGCGCGACCACGTCGCCAAGTACGCCTCCGCGCAAGGCACGTTGAACAAGATCGTCGGTTCGCTGCGCGGCGGCCAGGACGAACTGCGCCGGGACAACGCGGCCCTGCAGACCGAACGCGTCCGGCTCTGGGAGACGATGGGCAAGCTCCAGGAGTACGTCGTGCTCACCCAGGCCCTGGACACCGCGGTCGAGACCCACATCGCGGGAGTGGACGCCGCCGACCCCGCGCAGGCCGACACGCTCCGCTCCGACGTGCTCTTCCCCGTCCGGCAGAAGCACCAGGACCTGCTCACCCAGCTCGCGGTGTGCGCCCAGGGCTATCTGGCGATGGACGTGGTCCGGCGCAACAACGACGAACTCATCAAGGGCGTCGACCGCGCGGCCACCACCACGGTCTCCGCGCTGCGCATCTCGGTCATGCTCGCCTCCGCGCTCGACAACCAGCGCAAGGTCGTCGAACAGGTCAACGCCCTGCGCGGCACGACGGAGGACCTCATCCGCGGCAACGCCGAGATGCTCGCCACCCAGAGCGGAGAGATCCAGCGCATCGCCGCCGACCCGGCCGTCGGCGCCGAGACCCTGCGCACCGCCTTCCAGGAGATCTACCGCACCCTCGACGCGATCGACACCTACAAGGTCCGGGCGACCGAGACGATGGCCGCGACCGTGGAGTCCCTGACCTCCGAACTCCAGAACGCCGGAGCCTACTTGGAGCGCAGCCGCACGCGGGGCGCCCTGGACGGCGGTCAGGGATGAGAGCGCTCCGGCGGGCGGCCGGCGCCGCCCTGGCCCTGCTCGCCGTCACGGCCTGCACGGCCCAGGGGGAGCCGAGGTCCGGGGACGACGGGGCACCGCGGCCCGGCACCCTCCGGGTCCTCGCCTCCAGCGAACTCAGCGACATGAAGCCGGTGCTCGACCGGATCCGGCGGGACACCGGCATCACGGTCAGACCCACCTACATGGGCACCCTCGCCGCCGTGGACCTGATCGCGCGGGGCGCCTCGGACGACAGGTTCGACGCCCTGTGGCTCTCCTCCGACGACTATCTGCATCTGCGCCCGGAAGCCGCGAAGAAGGTCGTCTCGGAGACACCGGTCATGTCGAGCCCGGTGGCCCTCGGCGTGAAGCCGGACACGGTGCGGGCCCTCGGCTGGAAACCGGACGACGTCACCTGGTCGCAGGTGGAGAAGGCCGTGGCGGACGGAAAGCTCACGTACGGCATGACCGATCCGGCACGCTCCAACTCCGGTTTCTCCACACTGATCTCGGTGGCCTCGGCCCTGTCCGGCGCCCAGTCGGCACTCACGGACGCGGACGTGGCCAGGGCGACACCCCGGCTGCGGGAGTTCTTCGAGGGGCAGAAGCTGACGTCGGGTTCATCCGGCTGGCTGGCCACCGCCTACGAACGCCGCGGCACCGTGGACGCCCTGCTCAACTACGAGTCCGTCCTCATGGGCGTGAAGGGCCTGACCGTCATCCGTCCGCGCGACGGCGTGGTGACGGCGGACTATCCGCTCTCCTCCCTCGCCGCGACCTCCAGGGACACCCGCGACGACGTCCGGCGCCTCGCCGAGGCACTGCGCGCGCCGGCCGCCCAGAAGCTGATCACCGAGCGGACGCACCGCCGTCCGGTCGTCGCCTCCGTCGCCCCGGCGGCCGGACTCGACACCGGCCGCCGGCGTGAACTCCCCTTCCCCGGAAGCCGGTCCGTCGCCGACCATCTGCTCGACTCGTACGAGAACAAGCTGCGGCGGCCGTCCCGGACCGTGTACGTCCTCGACACCTCGGGCTCGATGGGCGGCGAGCGCATCGACCGGCTGAGGAAGGCCCTCGGCAACCTGACCGGCGACTTCCGCGACCGTGAGGAAGTGACGCTGATGCCGTTCGGGTCGGCGGTCAAGAGTGTCCGCACGCACGTCGTCCGCCCCGAGGACCCCCGGGCCGGGCTCGACGCCATCCACGAGGACGTCCTCGCCCTGAAAGCCTCCGGCGACACCGCGATCTACACCTCCCTGGAGAAGGCGTACGGGCATCTGGGCGCCGACGACGACACGTTCACGTCGATCGTGCTGATGACGGACGGCGAGAACACCAGGGGCGCGAGCCCGTCCGACTTCGAAGCCTTCTACCGGCGGCTGCCGGGCGGACAACGGGAGATCCCCGTCTTCCCCATCCTGTTCGGCGACTCCGACCGCGGCGAGCTCCAGCACATCGCCGACCTGACCGGCGGCCGTCTCTTCGACGCCCAGAAGGGCTCGCTCGACGGCGCCTTCGAGGAGATCCGTGGCTACCAGTAGGTTCATCGGCTTCCTCGAATCGCGCAAGAACCTGACCGGCAGCGCGTGCGGGATCGCCGGACTCGCGCTGACCTTCACCGGTCTGGCGGGCCCGTACTGGCCGGTCGTCGTGGCCGGTCTGTACGGCGCGGGCGCGCTGATCGCACCGCCGGAGCGCCCTGCCCCGCCCGACTTCCCGGACCCCTCCGCCCAACTGGCCGAACTGCGCGTCGACTTCGGCAAGCTGCGGGAGTATCTGGACGGCGTCGAGCTGCCCCCGGCGGCGGCCGGCCGGCTCACCGAGCTGACCGAGGTCCTCACCGCCCTGCTCGATCCGGGCTGGGTCGCCGAGATCCTCGCCCAGGACCCCGAGGGCGTGCACGCCCTGTCGCGTACCGTGCGGCAGGACATCCCGGAAGCCGTCGACACCTTCGTCCGCACCCGGTGGTGGACCCGGCTGGCCCCCGGCACCGAACCGCCGGAGCGCCATCTGGAGCGCCAGCTCACCGTGCTCCAGGAGGAGTCGGACCGGCTCGCGGCGGCGCTGCGCGAGACGGAGGCGCGACGCCAGGAGTCCCACACGCGCTATCTGGAGGACCGCGGCCGCTCACAGTGACCGCGGCGGTCCGCAGTGGCCCCGGCCGCCCGCGGCCGCCCACGGTTCCGGCGGCTCAGGCGTTCGCCACGATCACCGCCAGGATCACGATCGCCAGGATCAGCAGCGCCACCTTCAGCCCCGTGGGCCACGGCTCGCCCGGCGCCGGCACGGGCGGCGGCGGCTGGGCCACGCCGGGCCCCGGGACCGCCACCGGGACGTTGAACACGTCGTGCCCGGTGAGCGCCGCCCGGGTGCACCAGGGGCACGAGGTCAGATGCGAGCCGAACGCGTGCAGCGGGCGGGCCGGGCAGACCCGTACCAGCGCGCGCTCCTTGTCCAGGGCGCGCAGCCACGCCTCCGCGGGGGGCCGCGTGGCGGGGTCGTGCACGCCGGGGCCGAAGGCGGTGCGGGCCAGCGCGAGGAGTTCCGGCGGGAGCACGGAGGGGTCGACGGTGCCGCGCGGGATGACGACCCGTTCGGGGCGCACGACGTAGGAGATGCTGGCGGCGATGTTGTCCTTGACGGTCGACTCGGACGCGCTGTCGTGCGGGACGCCGCCGAAGGGGTGGTTCCCGGCCGTCAGGAGCTGGTAGACGAGGACCGCGAGGGCGAATTCGTCGGTGGCGCGGGTGGCGGGGCCGCCTGCCTGCCGCTCGGGGGACGAGTAGTCGGTGGTGTGCATCAGACACGGGAACAGCTCCCCGGTCACCGGGTCGCTGAAGGCGATGGAGTCGCAGTCGAGGAAGGTGACGAAGCCGTTGGCGTCGACGACGACATTGCTGCTGGAGAAGTCGCCGATGACGAGATTGTCGTAGTGCATCCGCGCGGTCATGAAGGCGAGGTTCCAGGCGACGCCGAGCAGGAAGCGCCAGTCGGCCCGGTCGGCGAACAGCTTGAGGCGCTGGGCGCGGGTGAACAGGCCGATGAGCTGGACGTGCTGGGGCTCGCCGAAGCGGCGCATGGCGTAGCCGAGGAACTCGCCCTGCGGGCCGCGGGCGAGGGCGGTCGGCCAGGCCAGTTCGGGCGGCTGCGAGGCGTCGGTGGGACGGGTCACGAGCGGGGACATGGTCAGCATCCGCTTCAGCCGCTGTTCCTCCTTGGGGCCCGGCGTCTCGCGGTACAGCTTGACGACGATGCCGTCGTCGCCGACGACCGGGAAGACGGCCGCCTGACCGCCGCCCTTCAGGGGCAGCTCGGCGAGGGTGACCGGCTTGCCGTCCAGGAACACGGTGCGGCCGCTCATGGCCGCGCCTTGAGCACGGCCCGCAGCAGGGTCTTGTCGTCGGCGTTGAGGGCGGTGAGCCGGTCCGAGCGGAGCAGGGTCCCCAGGCCCTCGTGGGCGCTCGCGGTCACCGGACCGGGGGCGTCGAGCGAGCGGAACACGGCCTCGGCGAAGGACGTGTTGGGGGACAGCGCGCCGCCCGTGGACCGGTTGAGCGCGGCCTGCGCCAGTCCGTCGGTGGACAGCAGCACCCCGTCGATCCCGTTGTCGGAGACGCAGTCGGTGTGCACCCAGCGGGCCGCGTCCGGCGAGGTGAGGAAGACCGTCTCGTTGCTGTACTCGCTGGCCGCGGCCGGCTGCGGCAGCAGATGGAACTGCCGCTCACCGTCCTCCGTACCGGCCCGCAGGACGACGAAGCCGTCCCCCACGGACAGATGACCGAGCCAGCCGCGCGCGAGCACGACCACGGTGAGCGTGGTCGCGAAGTCCGCCGCGTCGGCGCCCGTGCGGTCCAGGAACACCTTGGAGACGTCGTGGAAGGCGTCCCGCAGAAGCTCGCGCACCGCCTTGCCGGGACGCCGGTCCGCCGCACTGGCGGCCCGGCGCGCGAAGTGCTCGGTGGCCAGGTCGACCGCGAGCCGGGCGCCCTCCTCCGAACGCGGCCGGCTGCCCGCGCCGTCGGCGACGGCGAGGACCGCCACGGACGCCCTCACCGTGTGCGCGCAGGCGTCCTGGCAGGGCTGCCCCTGACGGCGGTGCCGGTATCCCTCGACGCTCATTCCGTGGATCCGCCACGGCGTGTCCCTCTCGTCGGCTTCGGTCATCAGTCAGGATTCCCATCGGGTCATCGGTCACGATTCCCAGGCCGGGCGCTGTGTCTTGAACTGGCTGAAGATCTTCTCGAAGACCTCGTCACCTGCGCCCTTCTGCTCGGCGTTGGCGCTCGCGGACATCATCTGGAGCAGCTCGCGGAACGGGAATCCCTGGAGCCGGGCGTTGAACTTCGGCGCGAAGGACCGGAGCACCTGCTCGCCCCGGTCCGTGATGCCGCCGACCCCGATCGCGTACAGCCGGAAGCGGCGGGCCTGCTGCTCGTCGGCGAGGACGGGGATCAACCGGTGCCAGGAGTCGGTGAGATGACCCGTGGCGTCGGTGGGCAGTCCGTCGGTGACGAGACAGATCTGCGGCCGGTAGTACTGGAGTCCGGAGGCGCGCAGCTCGGCCTTGCGGGCGGCGATGATGTTCATCGACAGTTCGAGGGCCTCGGTCATCAGGGTGACCCCGGCGGCGGCGAGCTGCGGCGGGTGGAACATGTGCGCCGGCACGAAGGGGCTCACCGGCGCGTGCGGGGGCAGGAGCTGGGGTCCGCGCCAGGCGGTGACGCCGGGCCCACCGAAGGTGACCACGGCGACCTCGACGCTGTAGCTGAGGCTGACGTCGTCGTGCAGTTCCCGGGTCCACTCGGCGAGCGCGTTGTTGAGCGTCTGGATGGGCTGACCCGCCATGGAGCTGGAGATGTCGAGGCACAGGACGAGCGGCAGCCGCTGCGCGTTGTTCTCGAACTCGATGTCGGCGTACTCCGCCGGCAGCGTGGGCGGGTAGTCGCTGTGCATGGGGATCTCTCCTGGTCTCAGGGCCTGGTGGCTTTGGCGTGCCGTCCGGCTGTGGGCGGGAACGCGTAGAGGACGTCGGAGTCCCGCTCCCCCGCCTCGGTGACGTCGACGAGTCCGCCGGGCGCGGGCGGCGGCCGGCCGGGTTCGGCCCACACCGCCCGGTACAGCACGTGCTCCACCTCGACGTAGCCCTGCGGGTGCAGTTCGGTGCGTACGACGGCGGGCCGGGCGGGGCCCGGTACGTTGCCGACGCGCCGTCCGTGGCTGCGGGGCGCGGGCGTGGCCCGGATGCGGGTGGTGGCCTCGTCCGGCATCCGGGCACGGGTCCGGGTGGTGGCCTCGTCGGGCATCCGGGCGCGGGGGCGGGTACGGGGACGGGGCGTCGCGGCGGCAGGTACGGCGCCGACGCCCTGTGCGGCGAGCGAGCGCCTGGACAGGGTGCCGACGGCGACGGACCGGGCGGAGCGGCGGATCAGGAAGAGCAGCAGGCCGAGCAGGAGGACGAGTACGGCGCACAGGACGGTGAGCACCGCGGTGGCGGTGTCCCAGCCGGCGTCGTCGCCCGGGTCGGGGGCGGTGCCGGGGTCCGGGCCGGTGTTGCCGCCGTTCCCGGTCGCCTGCTCCTGCTGCTGGTTCTGCCCCTGTCCCTGCTCTTGCTCCTGCCCTTGCCCCTGTTTCCCGGCGGCGGTCTCACCTGTGGAGGCCGCGGACGGGCCGGCCCCGGAGCCGCTGACGGTGTCCGTGCGGGAGAGGTCGCCGGCCAGGCCCAGGCGGACCAGGTCGGCCCCGGTCAGCGAGTCGCCCTTGCCGAGCCGGGCGCACAGGTCCCCCGTCTCCTTGGGGTGGCAGGCTCCGTGTGCGGCCAGCTCGGCCACGGTCTCGGGCTTCAGCGGGTCGATGACGGCGTCGTCCGCGACGAGCCTGCCCTTGCGGTCCGCCAGCACGAGAAGTGCCGTTCCGCCCTGCCCGGTGTGGACGCGCGAGGGCACTTCGACCAGGAGCCTCGCGCTGTGGGCCGACAGGGTCCGTTCGAAGGGCTCGCGGCGGTCGGCGGGGCCGTCGAACAGCAGGGGCCGGTCGAGGGTGACGCGAACCGTTCCCTCGCCGATCCAGTCGGCCCAGCAGCCGAGGTGCCGGTCGAAGGTGCCGCCGCACGGCTCGCCGGCCGCGGCGGTCACCGCCGGAGCGAACGCGGCCAGGAGTCCGGACATCATGACGAGGGAAATCCGACGCCGCATGAAAAGACCCCCCATGGCCCTTAGAAAACACCCCCGTGACCCTGAAAGGCACTCGCCCATAGTGGCGGAAACCGGAGGGTGTCCGGAAGGGTTTGAGAAACGCTGCGGGCATCACTTCTACAACTCGAACACCTGATGGCATCGGGTGAACATTTGTCTCGCCCGCTCCACCCAATCACTGGCCAAAGCATCGAAATCTGTTTGCGTCATTCGACAGGTCAGGGGAAGGTCGCACACTCCTGCGAGACAGGGACGCGGTCCCCGTACGTCCCATACGGACAGCATGGGGTGGAGCTGCTCGGTGTTCCACGCGTTCGACGCGGCGGCGGCGAGGGCCAGTTGGTCCTTGCGCAGGAAATGCCCGTCGGTCGCGAAAGCGACCAGCAGCCGCTTGGTCGTCATGAATCGGACGGTGACCATCCGGCCCGTTTCCTCCAGGTCGAATCGCATGGAGACGGAAACGGTGTCGGTCACCGTGTGGAAATTCCGCCTGGCCACCCAGGTCTGCACCAACTGCCGCCAGTGCGTTCCGATTTCCAGGATCTCCCGGCCGCGGCCGGGAAAGGAGTCAGGCGTCGCCACGGACCACCGCCTCGGCGACCATCGCGTCGGTCAGTCCGGCGTCGAGCAGCGCCTGGGCGTGCGACAGCAGACAGGAGGGTACGGACACGCTGGCGCTCTCCTTGCGGCGCTTGATCAGGTCCTGGGTGCACACCTTGATGCTGAGGGCGACCGTGGGCGGTGGCCACTCCGCCTGCCGGGGCTCCTGCTCCAGCAGGCCGGCCAGGAGCAGGTCCGGTCGGGGCCGGTCCTCGGGATTCTTGGCCAGACAGCGCGCGACCAGATCCCGCAGCGGCCCCGCGATGCCGTCGAGTCCGGGTTCGGCGAAGACGACGCGGTGGCGCACGGCCTCTCCGCTGCCGTGCGGCGGCCGCCCGGTGAGCGCGTACACCAGGACCCCGCCGAGCGAGAAGACATCGCTCTGCGGGCCCACCGCGGCGCCCTTGATCTGCTCGGGCGACATATAGGGCGGGGTGCCGACGACGACGCCGACCTGGGTGAGGCCGGGGGCGCCGTCCACGCGGGAGATCCCGAAGTCGATGACGCGCGGTCCGTCCGAGGCGAGGAGCACGTTGGCCGGTTTGAGGTCCCGGTGCACCACGCGTGCGGCGTGGATGGCCTGGAGCGCCTCGACCAGGCCCGCGCCGAGCCGTCGTACCTGCGGCTCGGACAGGGGACCGTCGGTCTGGACCGCCTCGGCGAGCGAGGGGCCGGGCACGTACAGCGTGGCCAGCCAGGGCAGTTCGGCCTCGGTGTCGGCGTCGACCACGGCCGCGGTGTAGGCGCCGCTGACCACGCGCGCCGCGGCGACCTCGCGCGCGAAGCGCTCCCGGAACTCGCGCTCCGCGGCCAGTTCGGGCCGCACCACCTTGACCGCGACCTCGCGCCCGGCGGGCGAACGGCCGAGATACACCCATCCCATGCCACCGGAGCCGAGCCGGCCCACGATGCGGTACGGACCGATCTTCATGGGGTCACTGACAGGCGTACGCACCCCGCCCACCTCATTTCGGGGGTCACTGCAGGATGTCAGGAGTGTCCCGCGAAATCCGTTCTTTTTCAGCCGTTCCGGCACGGGCAGGGCGCGGGGAACGAAAAAGCCGGGGTCCCGCACGGATGTGCGCGGAACCCCGGCCGGTGCTGTCACCGCGGCCGACCGCCGCAACGGTCGCAGGTCAGGGCAACTCGGGTCGGCCGCGGAGTCACAGGGGGCGTCAGCCCAGGCGCTGCACCAGGGCGCGGTACTCGTCCCACAGCTCCGTCGGCGTGTGCTCGCCGAAGGTGTTGAGGTGCTCGGGGACCAGGGCGGCCTCCTCGCGCCAGACCTCCTTGTCGACCGTGAGCAGGAAGTCGAGGTCCGACTCGGCCAGTTCCAGACCGTCGGTGTCGAGGGCCTGGCGGGTCGGCAGGACGCCGATCGGGGTCTCGACGCCCTCGGCCTTGCCGTCGAGGCGCTCGACGATCCACTTCAGGACGCGGCTGTTCTCGCCGAAGCCGGGCCACACGAACTTGCCCGCGTCGTTCTTGCGGAACCAGTTCACGTAGTAGATCTTCGGGAGCTTCGTCTGGTCCTTGTCCTTGGCGACGTCGACCCAGTGACCCATGTAGTCGCCCATGTTGTAGCCGCAGAACGGCAGCATGGCGAAGGGGTCGCGGCGCAGCTCGCCGACCTTGCCCTCGGCGGCGGCGGTCTTCTCGGAGGCGACGTTCGCGCCGAGGAAGACACCGTGGTTCCAGTCGAAGGACTCCGTCACCAGCGGAACGGCCGTGGCGCGGCGGCCACCGAAGAGGATCGCCGAGATCGGCACGCCCTTGGGGTCCTCCCACTCGGGCGCGATGATCGGGCACTGCGAGGCGGGCGTGGTGAAGCGGGCGTTGGGGTGCGCCGCGGGCGTGGCGGACTCCGGGGTCCAGTCGTTGCCCTTCCAGTCGGTCAGGTGTGCCGGAGTCTCCTCCGTCATGCCCTCCCACCAGATGTCGTTGTCGTCGGTGAGCGCGACGTTGGTGAAGACGGAGTTGCCCCACAGCGTCTTCATCGCGTTGGCGTTGGTGTGCTCACCGGTGCCGGGCGCGACACCGAAGAAGCCGGCCTCGGGGTTGATCGCGTAGAGGCGGCCGTCCTCGCCGAACCGCATCCAGGCGATGTCGTCACCGATGGTCTCGACCGTCCAGCCGGAGATCGTGGGCTCCAGCATGGCGAGGTTGGTCTTGCCGCAGGCGCTCGGGAACGCGGCGGCGACGTACTTCGACTCGCCCTGCGGCGGCGTCAGCTTGAGGATCAGCATGTGCTCGGCGAGCCAGCCCTCGTCGCGCGCCATCACGGAGGCTATGCGCAGGGCGTAGCACTTCTTGCCGAGGAGTGCGTTGCCGCCGTAGCCGGAGCCGTACGACCAGATCTCGCGGGTCTCGGGGAAGTGCGAGATGTACTTCGTGGAGTTGCAGGGCCACGGCACGTCCGCCTCGCCCTCGGCCAGGGGCGCTCCGAGCGTGTGCACGGCACGCACGAAGAACCCGTCGGTACCGAGTTCGTCCAGGACGGGCTGTCCCATACGGGTCATGGTGCGCATGGACACGGCGACGTAGGCGGAGTCGGTGATCTCGACGCCGATCGCGGAGAGGTCCGAGCCGAGCGGGCCCATGCAGAACGGGACCACGTACATCGTGCGGCCGCGCATCGAGCCGCGGAAGACGCCGCCCTGGCCGCCCTCGCCCTGGAAGATCTCCCGCATCTCGGCGGGGGCCTTCCAGTGGTTGGTCGGGCCCGCGTCCTCTTCCTTCTCGGAGCAGATGAACGTCCGGTCCTCGACCCGCGCGACATCGGTCGGGTCGGAAGCGGCGTAGTACGAGTTGGGGCGCTTGATCGGGTCGAGCTTCTTGAAGGTGCCCTTGCGGACGAGCTCCTCGCTCAGTCGCTCGTACTCGGCCTCGGATCCGTCACACCAGACCACACTGTCCGGCTCGGTCAGTTCGGCGATCTCGTTGACCCACGAGATCAGTTCCTTGTGGTTGGTCGGGACGGGAGCCGCGATGTCGCGCGCCACGATTGCTCCTAAATGAAGGGTTTTGTTTTGGTGCCCCGTGGGGGCTGCGACCCGGATGCTTCACGGTGATGGAACCCCTGGCGCTCATCCGGTGCCGACCGCACTCATTTGATGATCCGACCGGGCCGCGCATATGTCCAGAGGGCCTCACACTTGAGCGGAGTGAGCATCGCCACTTCCAGGGAGGTTTCCGCCCGCTCACCCGGGGTTCACCGCGAGTACCCCGCGGACCCCGTCGCCACCGTGAGATCATGGCCACTATTGCGGCCCGCTTGCGTGGGACTGACGCGTAACTTACGGTTCCGTAGGTACGATTCGGCGCATGACTGCGTCCGTCCCCGACGCGCCCACGGACTCGCCGGCCGCCGGCCAGACGTCTGTCGCGCACTCCTTGTCGGAAGAGATCAAGCCCAAGCTCCGCGGCTGGCTGCACCTCGGCATGTTTCCGGCCGCACTCGTCTCCGGACTGGTCCTCACCGCCCTGGCGGACTCGCCCCGTGGACGTATCGCCTGCGGGATCTTCGCCCTGACGGCCTGCCTGCTGTTCGGCGTGAGCGCCCTCTACCACCGCGGCGACTGGAGTCCGCGCATGGACGGTGTCCTGCGCAGACTCGACCACGCGAACATCTTCCTGATCATCGCGGGCACCTACACACCGCTGACCATGCTGCTGCTGCCGGAGGCCAAGGGGCAGTGGCTCCTGTGGAGCATCTGGGCCGCCGCGGCGGCGGGCATCGTCTTCCGGGTGTTCTGGGTCGGCGCCCCGCGCTGGCTCTACACGCCCTGCTACATCGCGATGGGCTGGGCGGCCGTGTTCTTCCTGCCCGACTTCATGCGCACGGGCGGCATCGCCGTCCTCGTCCTGGTGATCGTCGGCGGGCTGCTCTACAGCGCCGGCGGAGTGATCTACGGCATCAAGAAGCCCAACCCGTCACCGCGCTGGTTCGGATTCCACGAGGTCTTCCACTCCCTGACCCTCGCGGCGTTCATCGTGCACTACGTCGGCATCTCCCTGGTGGCCTACCAGCACGGCTGATCCCCCGACTTCCCCCCTTCTTCAGTGGCCGCGGCTCCCCAGCCGCGGCCACTGCGCGTTTTCCGGCCACCGTCCGGCCCTCGCGCCTCCGCCGCGGCTCCGCCCACCAGCTGTCTGAAAGTCGTACTCGATTGACATCACCTAGCTTTTGGGAGTTACTCTCATTTCATGGTGACTCTCACTCAGGACGGCGCCGTTCGGCGCGACCCCCGACGCTGGTGGGCCCTCGGGGCCCTGGTCGCGAGCATGCTCGCGCTCGGCTTCGACATGACGATCCTCAATGTGGCGCTGCCGACGATGGCCCGGGACCTCGGCGCGTCCACCGGGGAGCAGCAGTGGATGGCGGACGCGTACGTCGTGGTCTTCGCCTCGCTGATGCTCCCGGCGGGCCTGCTCGGCGACCGCTTCGGGCGGCGCCGGATGCTCATCACGGGCCTCGCGGTCTTCCTCGCCGGCTCCCTGGTCGGCGCCGTCGTCGACGACGTCACCTGGGTGATCGCCGCCCGCGCCCTGATGGGTGTCGGCGGCGCGCTGGTGATGCCGCTCGCGCTCGCCGTCCTGCCCTCGCTGTTCGGACCCGACGAGCGCACCAAGGCGGTCGGAGCCGTCTCCGCCGCCTCGGCGCTCGGTCTGCCGCTCGGCCCGATCATCGGCGGCTGGCTGCTGAACCACTTCTGGTGGGGCTCGGTCTTCCTGGTCAACGTGCCGATGGCGGCCATCGGGATCACCGCCTGCGCCTTCCTGCTCCCCGAGACCAGGGACCCGGCATCGCCCAAGGTCGACGCGCTCTCCACCGCGCTCACCGCGGCCGGCCTCAGCGTCCTGATCTACGCCATCATCGAGGCCCCGACCCGCGGCTGGGGCGACCCGCTCGTCCTCGGCTGCTTCGCCGCCTCCGTCGCCCTGATCGCGCTGCTCGTCGTCCGCGAACGCCGCAGCCCCCGGCCCATGCTCGATCTCTCCCTGCTCGCCCAGCGCGGCTTCCTGCTCAACGCCCTCGCCGCGACACTCGTCATGTTCGTCCTGTCCGGCCTGATGTTCGTACTGCCCCAGTACCTCCAGGCGGTGCTCGGACACGACGCGCTGGCGACCGGGGTCCGGATGCTGCCGATGATGGGCGGGCTGCTGGTCGCCTCCCGGGGCGCGCAGCCGCTGGTCGCCCGCTTCGGGGCGCGCTCGGTGATCAGCGCGGGTCTCGTCGTCCTCGCCCTCGCCGCGTTCCTCGGCAGCCGTACGACCGTCGACGACGGGTACGGCGCCACGGCACTGTGGCTGTCCGTCGCCGGGCTCGGCTTCGGTTTCGCCGTGGTGCCCGCCATGTCCGCCGCCCTCGGCGAACTCCCCCGCGACCGGGCCGGCAGCGGCTCCGGGCTGCTGATGACGGTGCGCCAGGTGGGCAGCGCGATCGGTATCGCCCTGCTCGGCTCCCTGCTGGCGAGCACGTACGCCGACCGTCTCGACACGTCCGCGCTGCCGCGTGCCGCCGCGAACGCCGCCGACGGCTCGGTGGTCGGCGCCCATGTGGTCGCGGACCGGCTCGGCGACCCGGCCCTCGCCGCCTCCGCGAACGCCGCGTACATCCACGGCATGGATCTGGTCCTGCTGGTCAGCGGGATCGCGGCGCTGGTCACCGCGCTGCTGGCGGCGGCGCTG
Source organism: Streptomyces sp. NBC_00328 (assembly GCF_036139655.1). Classification (NCBI taxonomy): domain Bacteria; kingdom Bacillati; phylum Actinomycetota; class Actinomycetes; order Kitasatosporales; family Streptomycetaceae; genus Streptomyces; species Streptomyces sp. NBC_00328. Next base: position 6,186,341 of record NZ_CP108013.1, on the reverse strand, counting down.
CTGCCGAGCCCCCGGCGGGCCGCCCCGGCGCCCGAGGAGGACACCGCCATGACCCCGGCCCCGGCGGATGCCGGACAATAGGAACCATGGCCGCCACCACTCAGAGTTCCGCCCCCGCCGCGGAGCCCCAGCCGGGGCTCCGCGAGCGGAAGAAGATGAAGACCCGCGTCGCGATCCGCGAGGCGACCTACCGGCTGATCGAGCGGCAGGGGTACGACGCGACGACGGTCGAGCAGATCGCGGAGGCGGCCGAGGTCTCCCCGTCCACGGTGTTCCGCTACTTCCCGACCAAGGAGGACATCGTCCTCACGGACGAGTACGACCCGCTGCTGGAACAGGAACTGCGCGAGCGCCCCGCCGACGAGCCGTGGTTCGACTCGCTGCGCCATGTGATCAGGAAGGCCATCGGCGCCAGCAGCTCCGAGGACCCCGAGATCAGCCGGCTCCGGACGCGGCTGATGGTCGAGGTCCCCGCGGTGCGTTCCCGGATGATGGAGAGCATGTCCGTCACCGGGCGGCTGCTGAGCCGGGTCATCGGGGAGCGCTCCGGCCGGGACCCGGACAGCCTGGAGGTCCGGGTCTTCGCGATGTCGCTCATCGGCGGGCTGATGGAGACCTCCATGTACTGGGCCGAGACCGGGCAGGGGGACGACCTCGCCGAGCTCGTCGAGCGGACCGTGAACGTCATGGAGCACGGTCTGCCGCCGCAAAACCCGGGGGACCGGGGCGCACCCCGCATGACATCCTGACCGCGTGAACGGACCGGAGATCCACATCGAATTCGCCCCCGAACTGGGGCTGTTCGTCCCGCACGCCCGCCGTACGGGAAGCAACCCCGTCGGCACCGACGGCTCCTCCACCCTCGGCCATGTCGTCGAGTCGCTGGGCGTCCCGCTCACCGAGGTCGGCGCCCTGACCGTGGACGGGCGCGAGGTGCCCTTCTCGCACATCCCGGCGGCCGGCGAGTCCGTGCGGGTCCGCGCCGTCGAACGCCCGCAGCGGGTCCCCGGCGCGCCGCTGCGCTTCCTCCTGGACGTCCATCTCGGCACCCTGGCCCGCCGGATGCGCCTGCTCGGCGTCGACACGGCGTACGAGTCCACCGACATCGGCGACCCGGCGCTCGCCGCGCGTTCGGCGGCCGAGCGGCGCGTCCTGCTCAGCCGCGACCGCGGGCTGCTGCACCGCCGCGAACTGTGGGCCGGCGGCTTCGTCTACAGCACCCAGCCCGACGACCAACTCCGTGACGTCCTGGGCCGGTTCGCGCCCGAGCTGAAACCCTGGTCGCGCTGCACCGCGTGCAACGGCCTGCTCGCGAAGGCCACCAAGGAGCAGGTCGCGGACCAGCTGGAGAGCGGCACCGAGCGGTCGTACGACGTCTTCGCGCAGTGCGCCGAGTGCGGACGCGCCTACTGGAAGGGCGCGCACCACGACCGGCTGGAGACCGTCGTGGAGCGCGCCCTCGCGGAGTTCGGGACCTGAAGGACAGGTCCCGGCGTCCACGGATGACACTCAGCGCCTGATCAGATCCTTCGCCCCGCAGGCCAGTCGGTCCCCGCTGGGGTCGAGTCCGAGCGGATCGTCCTTGCCGTTGATCCTGAGGCGCCCGTAGTCGTTCTTCTTCAGCCAGGCGCAGCGGGAGGCCGTCGTCTTCTTCACCCCCTCCGGGAAGACCGTCGGCACGCAGATGTTGACCGTGCCGTAGTGGCGGTCGCAGCCCGAGATGGTCGTGGACACCTTCTGCGAGGTCCGCTTCCTGCCCGGCTCGGTGACGGCGCCTTCCAGCGAGTCGGCGAAGGCGTGGACGTGCGCCGAGGCGGTGTCCGCGGCGAGCGCGGACGGGCCCTGGAGATGCACCCACCTGGCCACCGAGGGAACGCCGTTGGCGTCGACCGCGAAGAGCATGTACCAGCCGGGCGGCGCCAGGTTGGGGTTGCTCGTCACGTTGAGGTCGACGTTGTTGCCGTCCACGCTCAGCGGCAGGTCCACGAACCGCTGGTTGGGGTCGGACGAGTGCGTCACCGCGGCGGGCCGGATCAACTCCGCCTTCACGATGGGCCGGTCGACCGTGATGCGCTGGGTGTCCCCGTACACCCACTCGTTGTCGATCACCGAAGTGATCGTCGGGCGGGTGCCCTTGAGGAGGTACGGCGGGGTGTAGATGGACACGTCGTGGTTCCAGGTGCCGTTGCCCGGGTTGTCGCCGGTGGCCATCACGCGGCCGTCGGGCAGCAGGAACGCGGAGGAGTGGTAGCCGCGCGCCTCCGGGTCGGCGGCCACCGGGTCGAAGGACGAGGTCGCCGGGTCGAAGAGCGACGCCTCGAAGACCGGGTCGGCGCGGTTGTGCAGTCCGCCGCCCGTCTCCAGGACCTTCCCGTCGGGCAGCAGTACCGCCGAGACGTACATCTTGCCCTGGCTGCCGGTCTGGGCGACCTTGCCGTTGCCGAGGTCCACCGTGCCCTGCGGTATCGGCGGGCCCATCGTGTACGCCGGGTCGGCGGCCTTGAGGTCGATGATGTCGGTGAGCCGGTTCGCGGCCGGGTTCGAGTCGATGTTGCCGCCGCCGAGGGTGAGGACCTTCTGGTCCTGCGCGGGAGGCAGCAGCACGCTCGCGGACTGGTCGCGCTCGTCCTTGTTCTGCAGGCCGGGGACCGCGGTCTGGGTGTTGGCGTCGTAGTCGTAGATCGCCGAGCCGGTGCCCGGGGTTCCGTTGCCGAAGACATGGCTGCCCGAGTAGAAGAGCCGGCCGTCCTGCATCAGGATCATCGACGGGTACAGGCCCCAGAACGACCACGTCTGGTTGACCTGCCACAGCGGAAGCCACTGCTGCTGGGCGTTCGACCAGCGCTCGGCGGTCACCGAACCGGACGAGTCCTCGCGCAGCCCGCCGAACGAGATGATGTCGCCGTTGCCCAGCTCGGTCGCCGACGGATACCAGTGACCGTCGTTGAGGTCGTTCGTCCTGCTGTACGTCTCGGTGACCGGGTCGAAGACGTACGAGTCCTTGAACCCCTCGTACCCATGCCCGCCCACGACCGGGAACGCCTTGTTACCGCTCATCACCAGCACCCGCCCGTCGGCGAGCTGGACGTGCCCGGCGCAGAACATGTCCTTGGGCGTGGGGATCACCTTGTACGAGCCGGTCGCCGGGTTGTACACCGCCGACGTGAACGTGCCCGCGGCGAAGTTCTCCTCACTGTTCCCGGAGCCCGCGATCAGCAGCACCTTGCCGTTGCTGAGGACGACGGAGTGCATGGAGCGGACCGGGTTCTGGGTCGGCAGGACCGTCCACTTCCCGTTCGCGCACTCCTCGGCCGTGCCCGTGCAGGTGGCCGGCGGAACGGGGTCGGAGACCTGTTCCATCGTGTAGTCGTCGGTGGTCGCGGAGCCCGTGCCGTACACGGAGACACCCCAGGTGACGCGGTCGGTGCCCGCCGGGACGGCCGGGGTGCGCACCGTCGCCTGGGTCCAGGCGGCCGCCATGTCCAGGGTCTTCAGGTCGGTCCAGTACTGCCAGCCCGCCGTGGTGTCGTGCCGGAAGAGCGTGATCGCCGCGTCGGGGGTCGTCGTCCTGTAGTAGAGCCCGAGGTCGTACTGCTTGCCCACGGTGACCACCGGCGCGCACGCGGCGGACTCGGTGATCAGCGCCTTGCGGTCGCCGTCCACCCGGCGCGTCAGCGTCACCTTCATGGCCTTGGAACCGGAATGGGCGTCGGTCACGGTCGCGAAGCCGAAGTCGTTGTCGCCCCAGCCGGACTTCTCCCAGCAGGACGGCATGCCGTCCGTGCCGTCGGTCTCGAAGCCCGGGTTCGTGACGAGGTTGGCGGCGGACGCGGGCTGCGGTGACACGAGCAGCAGTCCGGCGGCCAGACCTGTCACGGCCAGGAGTGACGTCCCGCGTCGCGGTCTCACCCGGAATCTCACACGGTCCTCCTCGCGGTACGGCCTCCGCGCCCGCTCTCGCGGCTGCGGCGCGGCAGATAGACCAGCGCTTCGGTGCCGGCGAAGCGCAGAACGAAGGTCGTCACCAGGGCCAGTGCCGTGGCGGACAGGGCGCCCATGCCGAAGCGGTCGACGAAGAGCGCGATCAGCGGGATGCGCAGCAGCAGGTCGGCGTTGGCGAGCAGCGCGAACCGGCCCATGCGGTCCCAGCGGTTGCGGTGCTTGCGTCGCTCCCGGAACAGCAGATGCTCGATCAGCAGGAAGTTCCAGGCCACGCCGAGCTGGTTGGCGAGGATCTCCGCCGGTACGTAGTGCAGTCCGGCGGCCGTGAGGGCGTACAGCCCGAGCAGGTTCGGCACGAAGCCGGTGGCTCCGATCAGCCCGAAGACCACCATGCGGGCCACCGGCGAGGCGGTGCGCAGCCCGACGAGATGGCGCAGGAACCGGAAGCCCTCCCGCGCGCTCGACTTGGACTCTCCCGCGAAGCGGTCCTGGAAGACGAACGGCACCTCGGTGACCTGGCGGGGACGGCTGCGTACGGCGAGTTCGAGCAGGATCTTGTAGCCGAGCGGCCGCAGGACCTCGGCGGTCACCGCGCTGCGCCGGATCGCGAAGAACCCGCTCATCGGATCGCTGATGCCCCGCAGCCTGCGCGGGAAGAGCGACTTGGTCAGCCAGGTCGCGCCGCGCGACACCGCGATCCGGTAGCCGCCCGCGAGCCCTTCCCGGCTGCCGCCCTTGATGTACCGGCTCGCGACCACGAGGCCCGCGTTCGCACGCTCCCCCGAGGCGATCAACTCCGGTATCAGGGAGGGCGGGTGCTGGCAGTCCCCGTCCATGACGACGATCCACTGGGAGGTCGCCGCCTTCAGCCCCTCCACGACCGCGCCGCCGAGCCCGCCCTCGGGCGTCTCGCGGTGCAGCACGGTCACCGGGAACGGACAGTCCCGCGCCGCCTCGGTGATCACCTCGGGGGTGTCGTCGGTGGAGTCGTCCACGAAGACGACCTCGCAGGGCAGCCGGACCGGCACCGACTCGGTGATCTGCCGCAGCAACTGCCGTATGTTCGCCGACTCGTTGAAGGTCGGTACGACGACGGTGACGGCGCCCGGCTCCGGGACCTCGGCGGCGCGTACGGCCGGATCGGCCAGTTCCTGCGGTGCGGTGCTCTCGAAGCTGCTCATCGATCGCCTCCGGAAGAACGGACGGTGGTGGTGGTGTCGTTGTCGTCGTGGTTGTCGTCGATCCGCCGGATCTCGACCCGGTCCTCGCCCGTGCCGAACGTGGCGACAGGCGTGGAGTGCTCCATCGCGGCCTTCACGTTCGGCAGGTCGGGCGCGTCCCGCCGTACCGTCGGGGAGGCGACCACGTAGTCGAGGTCCTTCCAGCCCCGCGGCATCGTCTTGGTGACCGCGGGGTCGAGGTCGGCCTTGTAGAACCAGATGACGCCGAGGCCGGGCCGGTAGCCGTCGTGCACGAGGTCGAGCCAGAGCGCGTCGTCGACCAGGACCCGGGTGTCCGCGGGGTCCTTCACCTCGGTCCGCAGCCATGAGGAGGCCGCCCGGTAGGGGGCGTTGGCGTCGGCCGTCATGGCGGTGCGGTCACCGTCGTACCAGCGGGGCACGACATAGGCGCCCGCGGCCACCACCAGCACCGCGGCCAGCCCGCGCCGGCCCCAGGTCACATACGTCCGCTCCTGCTCGGTCCGCCGTCTGCGCAGCACGGCGTGGGCCACGCTCGCGGTGCCTCCGGCGAGGACGAGGGCGAGGAAGGGGAGCGCCTGGATCACGTACATCGCGGGCAGGTAGCCGCTCGGGCGCAGCGCCACCACGGCGAGGACCGCCACGGTGAGCGCGGGTCCGGCCAGGGCGCGGGCCGTCACCGACCAGCGGAACGTGACCAGGAGCAGCAGCGCGCCCGCGAGTCCGCCGAGCGGCAGGATCCGGTCGTAGTACAGCCAGGAATGGAGGACCCCGTACGAGCCGGTGCCGCGTTCCAGGACGAATCCGGAACCGGGGCGGCTCATCTGGTAGGTGATGCCCTCCCAGAGCGAGACATGTCCTCCGCCGGGGAACAACTCGCCTTTGAGCAGGGCGAAGAGCGGATACGCGGTGCCGATCAGCACGCATGCCGTGACGGCCCCGGTGAGCGCGAACTTGCGGGTGTCGCGGTGGCTGTGCCGCCACATCGTGACGAACAGCGCGGGCAGGATGACGAGCATCGTCTCCTTGGTCAGCACGGCGGCGGCGCCCGCGAGGCCCGCGCCGAAGTGGTGCCAGAGATGACGGCTCGGCGAGGCGGCCAGGCAGAACGCGAGCAGCGTCCACATCACCGCGATGTTGTCGAGGAAGATCTCCCGCTGGAGCACGACCGAGAGCGGGGAGAGCCCGAAGAGGACCATCGCGAGCCCGGCCGCCCACCGCGGCAGCGACAGCCGGCGTGCGAGGACGTACAGCAGAACCGCGCTCGCCGCGCTGACCACGAGCATCGCGAAGCGCATCGAGCCCACCGTCATCAGGGACGGGCTGATGTGCGCGGGGATCCAGGTCAGCAGGGCTATCTGGATCCAGCCGAGGGGCGGATGGTCGTACCAGTACGTGTAGTGGGCCAGGCCCCTGCCGTGCTGGACGGCCCAGGCCTGGGCGAGGTAGGTGCCCTCGTCGTCGCTGAGGGCCGGATAGGCGGAGATGTTCCAGCCCTGCACGAGGAGGATCGCCGCGAGCAGCGCCGCGCACAGGATCAGATCGGCGCGCGAGCTGCGAAATCGCGGTGCCGCGAGGGACGTCGGGACGATTTTGGGCGCAGGAGGCCGCTGCGCGGGGACCGTGGGTGTGGTCGCCGCGGGAAGGGTGGAGGTCACGCGGGAACGTCCTCTCGGATCGCGTCGGTGAGATGCGCGCCGACGTGACTGGTCAGCTCCCAGTCGTTGCGGCCCCGTTGCTCACGCCAGACGGCGCGCACGGCGGCACCCGCCAGCAGCACCTGGTAGAAGGGGCCGCCGACGACGAGCTTCAGGTAGTGCACGAAGCGCACGCGAAGCCCGTACTGCTTGCCGAAGTCGTGCAGCCCGACGAGTTCGAAGACGAAGGTGACCAGGGCGGTCACGGCCGGCAGGAACGTGACGAAGGCGATCCCGACGGGCACGTCGAGGAAGAGGGCGACCGCCACGTTGAGGGGGATGATCACCCCGGAGACCGCCTGGAGGTACGGCGTCATCAGCGTGTAGCGGGCCAGCAACCGCTGCCCGAAGGTGGGCAGTTGTCTCCAGTCGCGCTTGCGGTAGACCTGGAGGAAGCCCTGGTTCCACCGGGTCCGCTGCTTGAGCAGCGACACGAGCGAGCCGGGAGTCTCCTCCTTGGTCACCATGTCGGAGTCGTACGCGACGACGACCTTCTTGCCGACGCTGGACAGGCGTACGCCCAGGTCGCAGTCCTCCGCCAGGCACTCGGGGTCCCATCCGCCGGCCTCCCGCAGGACCTCCGTCCGCACGAAGACGGTGTTGCCGCCGAGCGGTATGAACCCCTTCTGCGCGTGCAGATGAAGGCGCGAGCGGAACCAGAAGAAGTACTCCAGGCAGTTGCGCAGGCTGTACCAGCTGGAGTGGAAGTTGATGAGCTGCACCCCGCCCTGGACGACGTCCGCGCCCGTCGTGCGGAACGCATGGTCGACGTGGGCCAGCAGCTCCGGATGCACCTGGTCCTCGGCGTCGAAGACCCCGACCACATCGCCGCGGCAGTGCGGCAGGGCCGTGTTCATGGCCTTCGGCTTGTTCTTCGTCTCGTGGTGGTCGACGACGACCCGCACCCGCGTATCGCGCGCCTCCGCGCTCCGGGCCACCTCCGTGGTCTCCGGGTCGTCGTGACCCACGATCACGACGATCTCGAAGTCGGTGTGGCCGGATTCCAGCAGTCGCTGGATGGTGTGGTCGAGCACCGCCTGCTCGTGCCGCGCGGGCAGCAGCAGCGAGAAGGACAGGCTCTCACCCCCGTCCGGACTGCTGAACCGGGTGGAAGCCAGCACTTCGGGCGTACGCCACGCGTGCATCTGCCACCACAGGGTGAAGGCCGCCATGCAGAAGAGTGCCAGTGAGACGGCAGTGATGAAGACAGACGTCAGCAACAGATCCCCCCAGATCCCCAAACCCCGTCGTGACAGCACGTCATGGCTGTCACGACCCCACGCAGAAGCTATGGGCGATCTGTGAAGGACACGGGTTGTCCCGATGAAGAGCTTGTTTCATCACGCTCGGCCAAATTGCCGAACAAATCGCTCTCTGGGGGCGTTTGGACCGGTTGGGGGTTACGCGTTTCGGCCGTTCAGGACCGCGCGAAGGCGGTCGGGATCGGTCGTCGGGACATCGCAGACGAAGTTACGGCAGACGTACGCGGCCGGCTTCCCGTCCACCAGCGGGCGGCCGGCGAGCAGCGGCAGCTCCTCACTCTCCGGCACCCCCACCGCCACGACGGCCCCCGGCACGGTGCCCAGAAGTGCCGCACGCCGCAAGGCCGTTGTGGCCGGGTCGCTCGCCTCGCCCACCACCGCGACCTCCCGGGGGCCGTCGAGCAGCGCCTCGGCCACCGCGAGCCCCCACCCGATGAAACGGGGCGCCCGGGGCCCCAGCGCCTTCACCACGCCGAGCGCCCGCTCGGCGGCGGTGCGATGGGGTTCCGCGCCGGTCTGAGCGCTGTACGACAGCAGCGCCCCGGCCGCCGCGCTCCACCCCGAGGGCGTCGCGTTGTCGGTGGGATCCTGCGGGCGGCGGATCAGCCGCTCGGCGTCGGCCGCCGTGTCGTACAGCGCACCCGACCCGGCGTCCGTGAACTGCGCGAGGACATGGTCGAGCAGGAACCCGGCGAACTCCAGCCAGACCCCCTCCCCGGTCACGGACGTCAGCGCGAGGAAGCCCTCGGCGACGTCCGCGTAGTCCTCCAGCACCCCCGCGTGGGCGCCGGCCCGGCCGTCCTTGCTGGTGCGGGCGAGGCGCGCCCGGTCGTCCATGTGCAGCCGTACGAGGAGGTCGGCGGCGCCGATCGCGGCCTCCACCAGATCGGGTCGGTCGAAGTAGGCGCCGGTCTCCGCCAGGGCGGCCACCGCGAGCCCGTTCCAGGCGGCGACCACCTTGTCGTCGCGCCCCGGGGCGGGCCGCCCGGCCCGCGCCGCGAGCAGCCGCTCCCGTACCGAGGCGAGCCTCTCGGCGTCGAAGACCTCTTCCTGCTGCGGCAGTTGGAGGACGGAGGCCCCTTCCTCGAAGGTGCCCTCCTCGGTGACCCCGAAGTACCGCGCCGCGAACTCGGCGTCCGCCTCCCCGAGCACCTCACGCAACTGCGCCGGCGTCCACACGTAGTACGCGCCCTCGACGTGCCTGCCGGTGCCGTCGTCACTGTCGGCGTCGAGCGCCGAGGCGAACCCGCCCTCGCCGGTGCGGAGTTCGCGCACCAGGAAGTCCGCCGTCTCCAGCGCGACCCGCCGCGCGAGCCCGGACCCGGTGGAACGCCAGAGATGGGCGTAGACCCGGCAGAGGAGGGCGTTGTCGTAGAGCATCTTTTCGAAGTGGGGGACCACCCAGTCCCGGTCGACGGAGTAGCGGGCGAATCCGCCGCCGAGCTGGTCGTAGAGACCGCCGCGCGCCATCCGCTCACAGGTGTCCACGGCCATCTGGAGCGCGCCCTCGGAACCGGTCCGCGCGTGGTGGCGCAGCAGGAACTCGATCACCATGGACGGCGGGAACTTGGGCGCACCGCCGAATCCGCCGCGCGCCGCGTCGTAGTCCCGGGTGAGCCCGAGCAGCGCGCCGGCCAGCTCCTCCTCGCCCGGCACCTGGCTGTCCCCGAAGGACATCTCCCGCTCGGCGAGATCCCGCGTGATCTTCCCGGCGACCTCGGCGACCTCGTCCCGCCGGTCGCTCCAGGCGGTCGACACACCCTCCAGCACCTGCCGGAAGGAGGCCATGCCGTGGCGCGGCTCGGGCGGGAAGTAGGTGCCGAAGTAGAAGGGCTCGGCGTCCGGGGTGAGGAACACGGTCATCGGCCAGCCGCCCTGCCCGGTCGCCGCCTGCACCGCCTCCATGTAGACGGCGTCGACATCCGGCCGTTCCTCGCGGTCGACCTTGACGCTGACGAAGCGCTCGTTCAGATAGGTGGCAGTCGCCTCGTCCTCGAAGGACTCGTGGGCCATGACATGACACCAGTGGCAGCTGCTGTACCCGACGCTCAGCAGAACGGGCCGGTTGCTTCTGCGGGCCTCGTCGAAGGCCTCGGCCGACCACGGCCACCAGTCGACGGGGTTGTCGGCGTGCTGGAGCAGATACGGGGACGTCTCATGGGCCAGTCGGTTCACCCTGCCACTCTCCCACGGCGTCCGGGACGGCGTAGAAGCGCAGATGCACCGGGCGAGCCCCGTCGGGGGCGTCTTCACGAGTGTGGCCGTACCGGTCCAGGAGCGCCCGGTACTCGCGTACGAAGTCCAGGAGTTCCTCCCTGGTCATCCAGTTGCCGGAGCGCTGGACCTGGGCCCACCCCTCGGGCCCCGCGTACTCCTTGTGCGCCCGGAGGTACAGCCCGGTGTCCATCTCGATCCTCAGGCGCGCCACACCCTCGGCGGCCGCGAGCTCCTCGGGGGCCATCGTGGCCGGATCGGGTGTGGTGTGGCTGAACGGAAGGGCCCGCCACCAGCGTTCACGACCGCCCGACTTCTCCGCGATCTCCTCGATCAGATGCTGGTCGGCCAGCTTGCGCAGGTGGTAGCTGGTCGTGCCGGAGCTCTCGCCGAGTTCCCTGGCGAGCACGGTCGAGTTCGCCTCGCCGTGCCGGCCGAGGTAGTCGAGGATGCGGCGGCGCAGCGGGTTGCCGAGGGACTTGTACAGGGCGGTGCGTTCGAGACCGGTCAGCTCGGGGTCGGGCATACGGACACGGTATCCCCGGCCCGTCCCTTCCACAGAACTAGTTCTGCAGAATTTTCTTTGCAGAAATTCCTCTGTGGTCCTATCGTGGAGGCATGAAGACGAATCGCGCCGTCGTGCGAAGCGACTGGGCTCTGGTGCTGCTCGGTGTCATCGCCGTGGCGCTCGTGCCGTGGATGGTGCTCCTCGTGCGGACGCTCCCGGCGAGCACCGAGGTGCGGAACTGGCAGGTGGCCTGGGCGGGACTCGACGTGCTGATGGCCACGGGCTGCGCGGCGACCGCCGTGCTGGGGCTGCGCCGCGATCCGCGCGCCCGGCTGACCGCCTCGGCGACGGCCGCCGTCGCGGTGCTCGACGCCTGGTTCGACATAACCACCGCGCAGCCGGGCGCCCCTCTGGTCCAGGCCCTGGCCTGCGCGGTGGCGGAGGCGGGACTCGCCTGCGCCTGCGTGTTCCTCGCTCTCTCCAAAGGCCGCGCCCCACGCGGTGAACAGCCGGAGCTCGTGCGTCCGAGGGGGCGAACTCCGGAGCCGGGCACACGCGATCGCGGCGAATGATCGACGCCCCCTCGCGTTCGCGTCCCGGCCGAAGGACACTCGTAGGCCAGGGAGTTGCTGCCGGAGGGGGACGTGACATGCGGGACGGCCATCGGGCGGAGGCCGAGCGGCTGTTGGTCCGGGCCGTCGAGGAGGAGGTGCGCCGCTCAGGGGGGCGTGCGGACGGGACCGCGTTACTGTCCCGGGCGCGGGCCTCGCTCGACACGATGGCGGAGACGGCCGCCGAGGAGTACACGGCGTACACACGGGCGCTGGACGAGTCCGAGGCCGGGCGGCTGACCTTCGGGCAGCGGTTCGCCCGCCAGGGATCCGGAACTCCCCTGCTGGTGGCCGCGGTCGGCGCGCTCGCCGCCGTCGCCTGCGACCTGGCCCTCGGCACCGGCGCCGGCACGGCCGTCGGCACCGGAGCGACGGTGGCCGTGGCGGGCGCGACCGCCACCGTCCTCAAGGTGACGGCCTCGCACGTACCCGCCGCGAGCCGCCGCGCCGGAGCCCTGGGGCAGCCCGGCGGCCCCGAGCAGCTGCGCCTCCAGTGGCTGACGGCCCTGGAGGTACGGGGCATCCGGCCGTTCCTCGACCAGCAGCGGGTGCTCAGCGCCACCACCGGCGCCAAGAAGGGCGCCCCCCAGCTGCGGCGCACCGACAAGAGCGCGGCCGCCCGCCGGCGCAGCGTGCTGGAGCATTCCTTCGGCCAGCTCCCCGAACAGGAGGGCCCGTTCACCGGGCGCCGCACCGAACTGTCGCGGATCGCGCAGTGGGTTCACGCGGCCCGCGCGAGCACGGAGACGAGACCGACGGTCGTCGTGCTGCACGGCGCCCCCGGCTCCGGCCGCAGCACCCTCGCGGTCCGGGCGGCGCACGCCCTCAAGGACCAGTTCCGCGGCGCGTGCGTGGTCGACCTGCGGAGCGACAGCCCGGACGATCCGCCGCTCACCACCCGCGACGCGCTCCTGCACCTGCTGAACCGGCTGGGCGCCCCGCGCGAACAGCTCCTCTTCCGCGAGCGCTCCTCGCAGGACCAGCAGGTCAAACGGCTGAGCGAGCTGTACCACCAGCATCTGACCGGCCTGCCCGTGACGATCGTGCTGGACGACGCGAGCGACGCCGAGCAGGTACGCATCCTGGTCCCCGAGCGCTCCGAGAGCCTGGTCCTGGTGACCGCGCGCAAGCCCCTCGACCTGCCCGCCGGTCTCTCCGCCTGGGTGCACCAGCTCCCCGTGGAGGCACTGGACGCGGCAGGCTCCGAGGAGCTGCTGACCGCGGCGGCACAGGACGCCTCCGGTCCGTACGACGCCGAATCCTCCGACCGGATACGGGAGTTGTGCGGCGGTCTGCCGCTGGCGCTGCGGGTCGCGGGCTCCTCGCTCGGCCCCCGCACCCCGCGCGCTCTCGCCGGCGACCTCGCGGCCTACGGCCCGGTGGAGCCCGTCGAACGGGTGCTGTGGCTGCGCTACACGGACCAGTCGGACACGGCGCGCCGGCTGCTGCGCCGGCTGGCCCTGGCCGGCCGGGCCTCGCTGGGCGCGGCAGCGGCGGCGTCCCTGCTCGCGACGGACGAACCCGAGGCCCTCCGTCATCTGACCGACCTCTCCCGGGCGGGCCTGATCGACCACGTGCGCGGCAGCCGCTACCGCCTGCACGATCTCGTGCGGACCTTCGCCGCGGCCCGCCTCCTCGACGAGGAAGAGGCCTCGGAGCGCACGGCGGCGCAGGAGCGGCTGATCGTGAACTACGCGGAACTCGCCGATTCGGTGATCCGCCTGGTGGACGGCAGGACATCGACGCGCGCCGACCAGTTCGGGCCGCAGGGCTTCACCTCACTGGACGCCGCGCTGCGCTGGCTGGACGACGAGTCGAGCTTCATCACGGCGGCCCTGCGGCACGCGGAGGGGGTGGACCAGGCGGCGGTGCTCCATCTGCTGGGCGCTCTGTGCGACTACTGCCTGCTGCGCGGCGATCTGTACCGGCTGGGCGAGATCAGCGAGCTGACCCAGGCCGTCGACCAGGGGCTCCTAATCCGCTCGGTGCAGTGGCGCACGGGTATCGCGGCCCGCCAGCTCGGCGAGCTGGACAAGGCGCGGACGACCCTGGCCGCGGTGGTGGATCTCTATTTCGAGGCCCATCACGACGCGGGGGCCGCGAGAGCGCTGTGCTCCCTCGGCATCACGCTGCACCACCAGGGCACCCTCGTCGAGGCGGCAGCCAAGCTCCAGGAGGCCATGGACCTTCAGGCCTCACCCGAGCTGGCGGCCGACCGCGCCTGGACGATGCACGCGCTCGCGGCGGTGGAACGCGACCGGTCCCGGCTCGGCCAGGCGCTGGGCCTCCTCACCGAGGCCCTGGTCCTGCACCGCGAGAGCGGCTCGGTGCACGGCGAGGCCTGGGCCCACTTCCAGCTCGGCCAGCTCGGACTGCGGATGGGCGACGTACCGCGCGCCGAACGGGAACTGCGCGAGGCGCTCGATCTGTACGGCCGTACGCGCGACGCCCGCGGGGAGGCCTGGGCGCTCACCCAGCTCGCCCGCGCGCGACTCGTCGAGGGCGACCCTTCGGCCGCGGTCGACGGGCTGCGCCAGGCGGCCTCCCGGCATCGCGAGAACGAGGACGCGCGCGGCGAGGCGTGGACGGTGTACTACCTGGGCCAGTCCCTGGAGGAGACCGGTGACCTGGACCAGGCGGTGCGGGAGCTGGAGCGGTCGAGGACGATGTTCTCGCGCATGCGGGACGTCTACGGACTGGCCTGCGCCCGTCACCACTCGGCCCGTGTGACCCGCGACCAGCGCGCCGCGCAGACGGGCTCCCTGCGGAACTCGGGCTTCGCCCGCCAGCTCCTCGTCGACGCCCGCGCGGACTTCCAGCGCATCGGGGTGGCTCACGGCGAGGCGTGGACGTGCCTGGAACTCGCCGTCGTCGACGCGGGCAACGCCCGTACCCAGCAGGCGCTGTCCCTGTGCGACGAGGCCGCCGGTCTGTTCGCCTCGTACGGCGACCGCCGCGGGGAGGACTGGGCCCGCTTCCTGCGCTGCACGCTGCTCCCCTACGCGGCGCCGGGCGGTCACGAGGTGGGCGCCGCGGTGTCCCTGGAGGAGCTGTCGCAGCTCTCGCGGGCCGGCCACGCCACGCGCGACGGCAGGCTGGACGACTTCATCGAGGCGTACCGGCTGCTGCTGGAGCGGGGCGTGGACCTGGACGCCGGCTGGCAGGCCTGGCGGCTGGGCATGGTGCCGGGACGGCACGCCCGCGATGTGATGGGCGTGACCGTGACGACGTGACGTGACCCTGCCGTGAGGCGGCTGCTCCTCGGACGCACGCCGGAGCGGCCGGCCGGGCTTCGGGGCGCGGTTCCGGCCGGGGTTCCGGCTGGGCTTCGGAGCGGGCTTCCGGCCGGGCTTCCGGGCGCGCGCCGGAGCTCGGTGTGTGCCCGGAGGGCCTCACACCGGGGTTCCGGTCATCGCTCACGGCTCCCGAGGGTCCACGGGGGCCGGAGTTCCACCGGTCCACGGGGCACGGGTCCACGGGGGCCGGACGCACGCGGGCGGCGCGCGCCCGGGCCCGGCCCCTCGCGGCGCCGGCTCAGCCCTTCGCGGGAGCGGTCTTCCCGCCGGGGCCGGAGCCGTCGGCGGACGCCGCCTCGTTCTCGGGGTCCTGCTCGAAGGAGACCTTGCCCATGTGACGGTTCATGGACTTCATCAGGCCCCAGACGGCCAGGGCCATCACCGCGAAGACGATGAAGCCGAGGACGCCGGGGGTGACCTTGTTCTCGTCGACCTCCTTGGCGAGGGGGACGAGGTGCGTCAGTGCCAGGCTTGCGCTCATGTCAGGCATTGTCGCGGATGCCCGCAAAGAGGTCGGCCTCGGGGAGGGATGTGTCCACGAGGGACTTCGCGAGCTCGTACTCCTCGGTCGGCCAGACCTCCCGCTGGATGTCCATGGGGACCTTGAACCAGCCGCCGTCCGGGTCGATCTGCGTGGCGTGCGCGATCAGCGCCTTGTCACGGATCTCGAAGAAGTCGGCGCACGGAACGTGTGTGGTCAGCGTGCGCTCGGCGCGCTCGAACTCGCTCCAGCGCTTCAGCCAGTCCGCGTACGGCGACTCCATCCCGCGGTCCAGGAGCGCGTGGTGCAGCGCCTCGGTGCGCGGCCGGTTGAAGCCCTGGTTGTAGTACAGCTTCCGCGGCTGGAACGCCGGCCCGAACTCGGACTCCGGGTACTTCTCGGTGTCCGTCGCGCCCTCGAAGGCCACCATCGAGATCTTGTGGGTCATGATGTGGTCGGGGTGCGGGTAGCCACCGTTCTCGTCGTACGTGGTGATCACCTGCGGGCGGAACGAGCGGATCTGCTTGACCAGCTCGCCGGCCGCCTTGTCGACGTCCTCCAGGGCGAAGCAGCCCTCGGGCAGCGGCGGCAGCGGGTCCCCCTCGGGCAGACCGGAGTCGACGAAGCCGAGCCACTCCTGCTTGACGCCGAGGATCTCGCGGGCCTCGTCCATCTCCTTCTTGCGTACCTCGTGGATGTTCTCCTCGATGTACTTGTCGCCCTGCAGCTTGGGATTGAGGATGGAGCCGCGCTCCCCGCCCGTGCAGGTCACGACCAGCACGTCCACCCCCTCGGACACGTACTTCGCCATGGTGGCCGCACCCTTGCTCGACTCGTCGTCGGGGTGGGCGTGCACGGCCATCAGTCGCAGCTGGTCAGTCAAGACTCAATCCTCGGTCGGTCGGCTGTCGCCTGAGTCGGTCGGCTGTCGGCGCCCGGCGTGATTCCGCGCTGCGGGCGGCTTCTATAGTGACGGAATCGGGGGGCGATTAATTCCGGGGTCCGGCTCTGGAACCCGGCCGAGAGGACGATCATGAGTACGGCGAGCACGTTGCCCGAGGGCCGGTACGGCCGCTCCGCGGACGAGCGGGCCGACCGGAAGCTCAGGGCCATCGGCGGTGTCCTGGGAGTCGCCCTGATCGGTGTGGTCGGCTGGTTCGGCTACGACTACATCGCCGGGTCCGAGATCAGCGCGCAGGTGATCACCTTCAAGGCGGTCTCGGACAGCGCGGTCGAGGTGCACCTGGAGGTGCACAAGGACGCCGGCACGAAGGGCTACTGCACCTTGCGTTCGCAGGACGCCGACGGCCTCGAGGTGGGCCGCGCCGATTTCCGCTTCGACCAGGACTCCTCCCGCCTCGACAAGGTGGTCACCCTGCGTACGACGGCGCGGGGCACCACGGCGGAACTCCTCGGCTGCCACCCGGGCTGAGCGGCACCGCCGACCGGGACCCGACGGCATCGGCCCGGGCCGGTGTCACTCTGGGCGACCAGTGGCTGACCCTACGGCCGGACTGCGGCTGACCTGCGTTGATGCAATTCTGATGTCTTATGTCCTCCCCTCGGAGCCGCTGAATTGTTAGGCTCGTGGTTTCGCCCACCCGTGAGAGAACATCCTTCTGGGTAGGGCGATGCTTTGTATTCCCAGTACCTACGAGGAGCACCTGTGACCCAGACCAGCGAGAACGTCACCTGGCTGACCCAGGAGGCGTACAACCAGCTCAGGGCCGAGCTGGAGTACCTGTCTGGTCCTGCGCGCACGGAGATCGCCGCCAAGATCGCGGCCGCGCGCGAGGAGGGCGACCTGCGCGAGAACGGCGGGTACCACGCGGCCAAGGAAGAGCAGGGCAAGCAGGAGCTCCGTGTGCGCCAGCTGACCCAGCTCCTGGAGAACGCCAAGGTCGGCGAGGCTCCCGCGGCGGACGGCGTGGTCGCGCCCGGCATGATCGTGACCATCGCCTTCGACGGCGACGAGGACGACACCCTGGACTTCCTGCTCGGTTCCCGCGAGTACGCGAGCTCCGACATGGAGACGTACTCTCCGCAGTCGCCGCTCGGCGCCGGAGTGAACGGCAAGAAGGTCGGCGAGGACGCCCAGTACGAGCTGCCGAACGGCAAGCTCGCCTCGGTGAAGATCCTCAAGGCCGAACCGCACCGGGGCTGAGCCCGAGACCGGCGACGACGATGCCCCCGGCAGTACGCCGGGGGCATCGTCATATCCGCGTCGAGGGCGGCGCCGGCGTCACGCCGTCTTCGAGCGGTACCTCACGCCGTCGCCGAACGGCAGCTCACGCCGTCGCCGAGCGGTACTTGCGGACGGCGAGCGTCCGGAAGATCACCACGATCAGGACCGAGTAGATCACCGAGGCCCACAAGGAGTGCCGCATGGGCCAGGCGTCGGACGTCGACACGCCGGGGTTGGCGAACAGCACCCGGCAGGCCTGCACGGTGGCGCTGAACGGGTTCCAGTCCGCGACATGCCGCAGCCAGGGGGTCATGTTGCCGGTGTCCACGAACGCGTTCGAGATGAACGTGACCGGGAAGAGCCAGATCAGCCCGCCGGAGGTGGCCGCCTCGGGCGTCCGCACGGACAGGCCTATGAGCGCGCCGATCCAGGTGAACGCGTACCCGAGCAGAAGCAGCAGCCCGAAGGCCCCGAGGACGCGGAACGCGTCGGTGCTGCCGTTCGAGCCGACCCGCCAGCCGACCATCACGGCGACCACCGCGAGGACCAGCAGGGTCAGCGCGGTCTGCACGAGGTCGGCCAGGGTGCGGCCGGTGAGCACCGCGCCCCGCGCCATGGGCAGCGACCGGAAGCGGTCGATGAGGCCCTTGTGCATGTCGTCGGCGATGCCTGCACCGGCACCGGCAGTGGCGAAGGTGACGGTCTGGGCGAAGATGCCGGCCATCAGGAAGTTGGTGTAGTCGGTGGCGCTGGTGCTGCCGCCGATCTTCATGGACCCGCCGAAGACGTAGGTGAACAGCACCACGAACATGATCGGCTGGATCAGTCCGAAGATGACCATCTCGGGAATCCTGGACATTCTGATCAGGTTCCGCTTGGCGATGACCAGGGAGTCCCGGACGGACTGGTAGACCGGGTTCGAGGGTGCCGTGACCCGCACGGCGTCGCTGACGGCGCTCACTTCGCGGCCTCTTTCCTGCTCTTGTCGCTCCGGGCGTCCTTGCCCTTGCCGCCCCGGCCGTCCCCGGAGCCCCCGTTCTCCTCGGCCTTCTCCTCGGCCACATGGCCGGTGAGGGAGAGGAAGACGTCGTCGAGGGTGGGGCGGCGCAGGCCTATGTCGTCGATCTCTATGCCGCGGGTGTCCAGCTCACGGATCACCTCCGCGAGGAGCTTCGCGCCGCCGGTGACGGGCACGGTGAGCTTGCGGGTGTGCTCCTCGACCGTCGTCTCGCCCTTGCCGAAACCGCGCAGCACCTCGGAGGCGGTGGCCATGTGCTCGCGCTCGTGCACGACGACCTCGACGCGCTCGCCGCCGGTCTGCGCCTTGAGCTCGTCGGCCGTGCCGCGGGCGATGACGCGGCCGTGGTCGACGACGCAGATGTCGTGCGCGAGGTGGTCGGCCTCTTCGAGGTACTGGGTGGTCAGCAACAGCGTCGTACCGCCGGAGACGAGCTGCTTGATGACGTCCCAGAGCTGCTGGCGGTTGCGCGGGTCGAGGCCGGTCGTGGGCTCGTCCATGAACATCACCGGGGGCGACACGACCAGGGCCGCCGCCAGGTCGAGACGGCGTCGCATGCCGCCCGAGTACGTCTTGGCGGTGCGGTCGGCGGCGTCGGCGAGGTGGAACTGCTCCAGGAGCTCGTCCGCGCGGACCTTCGCGGCCTTCGCCCGCATCTGGTAGAGCCGGCCGACCATCTGGAGGTTCTCGCGGCCGGTCAGGTATTCGTCGACCGCCGCGAACTGTCCGGAGAGGCCGACCCTGCGCCGTACCGCGTCGGGGTCCTTGAGCACGTCGACGCCCGCGACGACGGCCTTGCCGCTGTCGGGGCGCAGGAGGGTCGTCAGACAGCGGACCGCGGTCGTCTTGCCCGCGCCGTTCGGCCCGAGCAGGCCGAGCACGGTGCCTTCCGGGACATCGAGGTCGACGCCGTCCAGAGCCCTTACGTCACCGAAGGTCTTCACCAGGCCTTCGGCGTAGATGGCGCCTGGCATGAGTGGTCTCCACGTCGTTGGGGATTTTCGGATGTACGCGCGCTTTCGGATGTGCGCGTACTGGAGACTGGCGCACGACGAGAAAGTCATCGGCCCGGCCCCGTCGGCGCCCGTCCGCAGACCCACCGTAACGCGATGTATCGCGTCACTCAATGGATTTTCCCGAGTGGGTCGACCGGGCCCCTCGGGTGGCCGCGCCCTCAGTCGATGACCGTGTACCCCGCCTCGCGCAGCGCCGTGTTCACCTCGGCGCAGTGATCGTGCCCCTTCGTCTCCAGGTGCAGCTCGACCTCCACCTCCGTGAGCCCGAGCCGCGGATCGGTCCGCACATGGCTCACGTCGAGGACGTTGGCGTCCGCCACCGACAACACCCCGAGAAGCGTGGCCAGGGCACCGGGCCGGTCGGTGAGCCGCAGGGTGACCGCCAGGTAGCGGCCGCCCGCCGCCATGCCGTGCCGCAGGATGCGCTGCATCAGCAGCGGATCCACGTTCCCGCCCGACAGCAGCGCCACGACCGGGCCCTCGAAGGCGCCGGGATCACTCAGCAGCGCCGCGACGGAGCTCGCGCCGGCCGGTTCGACGACCAGCTTGGCGCGCTCCAGGCACAGCAGCAACGCGCTGGACAGGTCGTTCTCGGAGACCGTACGGACCTCGTCGACCAGTTCCTCGACGAGACGGAACGGTACGTCGCCGGGGCGGCCGACCTTGATTCCGTCGGCCATCGTCGCCGGGTTCTCGACCGACAGCGGCCGCCCGGCCGCGAGCGAGGGCGGGTACGCCGCCGCGCCCTCGGCCTGCACCCCGATGATCCGTACGTCCGGGCGCAGCGACTTCACCGCGACGGCCACGCCCGCCGCGAGCCCGCCACCGCCGATCCCGAGGACGATCGTGCGCACCTCCGGGCACTGGTCCAGGATCTCCAGGCCGACCGTGCCCTGCCCCGCGATGATGTCGGGGTGGTCGAAGGGGTGGATGAACACCGCGCCCGTCCGCTGCGCGTACTCCTGCGCGGCGGCCAGGGTCTCGTCGACCACCTGACCGTGCAGCCTCACCTCGGCGCCGTAGTCGCGGGTGGCCGCGACCTTGGGCAGCGGGGCGCCGTTCGGCATGAACACGGTGGACCGCACCCCGAGCAGCGAGGAGGCGAGCGCGACGCCCTGCGCGTGGTTGCCGGCGCTCGCCGCGACGACGCCCGCGGCGCGCTCCTCCGGAAGCAGGCCCGCGATCCGCACGTACGCGCCGCGCAGTTTGAACGAGCCCGTCCGCTGGAGGTTCTCGCACTTGAACTGCACCGGTGCGCCCACCAGCTGGGTCAGATACCTGCTGCCCTCCATCGCGGTCACCCGCGCCACACCCGTGAGCATCTTCTGCGCGCCGCGCACGTCGTCGAGAGTCACACTGGGAAAGGAGTCAGCCGTGCTGTAGCTCATGACCACCAGTCTCGCAGTTCACGCGGGCGCACTCCCGTGGTGACCACGCTCCGAGACCCGGTTTGCGCAGCGCCGGTACGGCCCGCGCCCCGGCCGCGTAACCTGTCCCCCAACCCAGCTCCCCACGCATGAATTGAGCCCCCGGCCATGCCCACTACACCAGAGATGTCGATGGACATGACGACCGTCGGTGACACCGGTCTTCTCGAAGCCCTTCAGCACGAGGTCGCGGTCTTCGCGCGCCGTGCGGAACAGACCCGGCTAGGCGGGGTGGGACAGGTGCGCAACTCCATGGACCGGGCCGCCTACCTGCTGCTCAACCGCCTCGACAAGGAAGGCCCGATGGGCGTCAAGGCGCTCGCGGCGAGCATGGGGATCGACTCCTCGACGGTCACCCGGCAGGTCGCCCCGCTGGTCGACACCGGGCTCGTCAAGCGCACCTCGCACCCCGAGGACGGACGCGCCGTGGTGCTCCAGCTCTCCCCGCGCGGCCAGTCCCGGCTCGACGAAGTACGCGCGTCCCGGCGTCAGTTGATGGCCGAGCTGACACACGAATGGGCACCGGAGGAGCGTGAGGTGTTCTGCGCGCTCCTCACCCGCTTCAACGGCGCGCTCTCCGCCCGCCAGGCCACCCAGGGCATGCCGGCGCCGGAGTCCGAACAGGCCTCCTGAACCGCGCCCCGGGGGTGGGCCGCGGTCCGTACCCGGGGCCCCCGGGCATCCGCCGCCCCGCACGCACGCGTGCGTGTGCGCCGAACTCTTGACCGGAAGGCGCCACCTGGCCTCATATGAGACCGGGTCCTCGTCGTACGGGGTGCTACGGGTCGCACGCGGCCGCGGGCCCTTTCTCGGAGGTCGCCCTCAGAGGGTCGCCCTCAGGCGGGAGGCGTGGTGCGAGAAAGGCGTGCCTCCCAGGGTGTCCGCCGCACCCGGGAGTTCGAGAGGTTCGTGGCGGGCGCCGCGGGACGGCTGCTGCACACCGCCGCGCTGCTCACCGCGGAGCCCGTGGGCGCCAACCCGCGCGCGCGGCGGCTGCTGACACTGGCCCTCGCCCATACGTACGCCTCCTGGGACCGGCTGCACGGCGAGGATCCCTACGACAGCACCCGCCGGCAACTGATCGCGCGCTTCCAGCGCACCGCCTGGCACCAGTACGGGAGCCTGGGGCGCCGGCGCCCCTCCCCGGACCACGTCCTGGCCGGGCTCACACCCCAGGAACGGCTGATCCTCGTCGTCAGACTGTACGAGGGGGTCGCCGAGGAGCAGGCGGCGGCGCTGCTCGGGGTCCCCGTGGAACGGGTACGGGCGATCTGCGCCCGCGCCACGGCGACTCTGCTGCACCCGCCCCGCGACCCGGCGCCGCCCCGGGTGGAGGTGGCGCCGTCATGAATCTGCCGGAGCGCGAGGCGGCCGTACGACGGCTGCTGGAGCAGGCGCCCGCGCCCGTGGTGCCGCCCGACCTGTACGGCGAGGCGGCACGCCGCGGAAGGCGCATGCAGCACCGCGGGAAGGCGGTGCGGCTGCTGTTGTGGCTGGCGCTGTTCGGCGCTGCCGTCGTCTTCGTCGTCTGGGCGGTGACGGCCCGTCCGTGGGTGGAGCCGCCTTCGGAGACGACTCCACCGCTGACGGGTTGGTGACCGGACTCCGTCGCCCGCGGGCCGAACCCCCGGCCCGCGGCCGACGGTGGCGGGCCCGGGGCCCAAAGTGGCGGCCCGGGGACACCTCCGGGTCAGCCCAGGGGTGGCGGCCCGGGGGTACCTCCGGCTCAGCCCAGGGCCTGCTGGAGGTCCTGAAGCAGGTCGTCGATGTTCTCGATGCCCACGGAGATACGGACGAGGTCGGCGGGGACCTCCAGCGCGGATCCGGCGACCGAGGCGTGCGTCATGCGTCCCGGGTGCTCGATCAGGGACTCCACCCCGCCCAGCGACTCACCGAGCGTGAACACCTTGGCGCGGTTGCAGACCTCGACGGCCGCCTCCTCGCCGCCCTCGACCTGGAAGGAGACCATGCCGCCGAACGCCCGCATCTGCTTGGCGGCGATCTCGTGACCGGGGTGCTCCGGGAGGCCCGGGTACAGAACACGCGTCACGCGCGCGTGACGGGTGAGCATCTCGGCGACGCGGCCCGCGTTCTCGCTGTGCCGGTCCATGCGCACGGAGAGGGTCTTGGTGCCGCGCAGCACCAGCCAGGAGTCGAAGGGCCCGGCGACCGCGCCCATCGCGTTCTGGTGGTACGCCAGCTCCTCGCCGAGTTCCTGGTCGCCGGTGACCAGGGCGCCGCCCACGACGTCCGAGTGGCCACCCATGTACTTGGTCAGGGAGTGCACGACGACGTCCGCGCCGAGCGCGAGCGGCTGCTGGAGGTAGGGGGTCGCGAAGGTGTTGTCGACGACGAGCCGGGCACCCGCCTCGCGCGCGATCTGCGCGACCGCGGTGATGTCCGTGATGCCGAGGAGCGGGTTGGAGGGGGTCTCGACCCAGATCGCCTTGGTCTTCGGGGTGAGGGCGGCCCGCACCGACTCGAGGTCGCTGGTGTCGGCCACCGACCATTCCACGCCCCACCGGGAGACGACCTTGGCGAAGAGCCGGAAAGTGCCGCCGTACGCGTCGTTGGGGATCACCACGTGGTCACCGGGGCTGAGCAGCGTACGCAGCAGGCAGTCCTCGGCCGCCAGTCCCGACGCGAACGCGAGGCCGCGGCGACCGCCCTCCAGGGCTGCGAGGTTCTCCTCCAGTGCGGTCCTGGTGGGGTTGGCGCTGCGGCTGTACTCGTAACCGCCGCGCAGGCCGCCGACGCCGTCCTGCTTGTAGGTCGAGACCTGGTAGATCGGCGGGACGACCGCTCCGGTGAGGGGGTCGGCGGTGTTGCCCGCGTGGATCGCGAGCGTCTCGAAATGCTGACTGATGTGCCTGTCGCTCATGAGTCCCGAGCCTAGTGCCCTCCGGGAGCTCATGACGGCGTACGCCAGGCGGCGCGGAGGGCCTTCGCGCGTGCGCCCGGCGGCGCGGAGGGCTTCGCGCACAGCGTGACGGACCGGGTTGGCCAATTGTCGGACCCGTCTGGTTCGCTGGAGGCATGCAGATTCTCTGGGTCCTGATGGCGCTGGCCATGTTCAGCGTGGTCCTGCTGCCGGTGTTCCGGCGCAGGCGCTCCGGTATACAACTGGTCACGCCCGGTGACCCGGACGCCGCGGACCCGGCGAACTACGGCTTCCTGCGCCAGGAGGAGCTGGACATCCGCATGCCCGGCCCGGACGCGGATCTGCTGAACGTCCTGGACGTGGTGCAGCGGACCCAGGACTACCGCGCGGCCTCGCAGCTCCTGGCCGGCACGGAGACCGAGGGCGAGACCCGCTGGCAGCGGGTGCAGGCCTTCGCGGGCGCCGCCGCCCTGGAGCTCCAGCAGCGCCCCGGCGGGGTCAGCGAGACACCGGGCGGCCAGTGGCTGCGCGTGTGGCGTGCCGAGGCCCCCAAGGACGCGGGCGGCGCGGCGGTGCACGCCGAGTTCCTGGTCCAGCAGGCCTGGCGGACGTCGACGCCGGGGTCCGACGACTTCCGGATCATCATGGAGGAGGCGCGGTCCGCGTGCGGCGACGCGGCGCTGCTGTCCCCCGGTGACCCGATCCCGTACATCATCGAGCTGTCGGTGGCCCGTGGACTCGGCTACTCCCAGCCGGAGTTCGAGAAACTCTGGCTGAAGATCCTGGACCGCTCGCCCTCCCACATGGGCGCGCATCTGGCGGCCCTGCACTACTGGTGCGAGAAGTGGCACGGCTCGCGGGAGACGGCGTACGCGTTCGCGGAGGCCGCGGCGGCACGCGCGCCGCAGGGCTCCCTCCTCGCGGCGATGCCGCTCTTCGCGGTCTTCGAGCACCTTCCCGAGGTGAACCTGGTCCGCAGCTTCTACCAGAGCGAGGTCGTGGCCAAGGCCGTCCACGGCGCGCTGTACGCGGTCCACGCGGCCCGTCCCGACGACCCGATGCTCGCCCACGTCCGCCATCTGCTGATCTGCTTCCTGGTCCGCGGCGAGCGCTGGTCCGAGGCGATGGACCAGCTGGTGCGCGTGGACGGCCACGTCGGCGCCCTGCCCTGGACCCTCAGTCCCGACCCGGCCTCGGACTACGCGATATACCGCGCGCTGGCGGTGGCGGGCTACGAGGCGAACGGCGGCAGTCCGGCGACGCTGTCGCACTGACGGCGCCGCGCGGGGGTGAGCGGCCCCGGGAATTCACTTGCCCGCCGGGAGCTCACCGACGCTCACGGGCACTCACGGGCACACGGGCCGCAGACCGGGCCTGAAGCCTGACGGACGGACCTCAGCCCTTCCCCTCTCCCCCGACACCCCCGGCCCCACCCCGGCAAAGCCGGTACACCTCGAACCCGGCGGCCGACATGAACGGCGGCCCGCAGCGGCGACGTCGGGGGAGGGCCGCCTTCACTCGTCGAAGACCCGACCGGTGCCCGCGTCGACGGCCGCACCGAGCGGCTCGCAGCCCGAACCGTCCTTGTCGGGCGCGCACTCCGTGTCAGTGATCTTCACGGACCACACCACCCGCCAGGGACCTTGCCAGCCCTTGGCCCGTTCGGCCTTCAGCACGTCGGCCCGGATCCGCAACGCCCCGACATCGGCACCGTTCTTCTTCTGCCGCTCCCTGACGACGTCCTCGGCCCGCTTCGCCGAAATCAGGTGAGCCGGGAGGTTCACGTGCTCGGGCCCGAGGTCCACCAGCATCCGCGAGACGCGGCCGGCCCGGTTGGTCTGTACGTCAAGGCTGCGGGGCATCACCACGCCGTGCTCCTTGAACCTCCAGGACGAGAGCCACCCGGACTCGGCCTTGCTGCCCACAGGCCGGGTCTCGTGCCACGAGGCCGCCTCGGCCCACGGGTAGTGGGCCTTCATGTACGTGCGGGCGACGAGGGACGCACCGTGAACGTCACGGGGCTTCGCGACACCGGGGACCGGAAAGCTCGCCTTGGCCGGGTGGGCGGAGTTCTCGAAGCTCACGTTCAGTCGGCGTCCACCGGGCCACATGAGCTCCGCGGGAAACCCGTCGGACATCTGGATGGATATCCAGCCGTTGTATCCGTCGAGGCCAGGACTGACACGCACGTCACCGACGTGGTAGTGGTTCCCGAACGCCTGCCGGACGGCCTGCTCGGCGGCCTCCCTCTCGGCGCCGTGCGCGTCCCGGACCCCGGAGCCGTCCACGTGGTCCAGGATGATCGCGGTCTGACAGACCACCGTCCCCGTCACTCCGAGCACCAAGGCCGCGATCAAGGTGTGCCCGGCCCACGCCTTCCACGCGACGCGCCCCCGCACCACCACAAGTCCCAGGGCCATGCCCAGCAGACCCCCACCGGCGTTCATCTCCATGTCGGCGCTGTCGCAGATACCGCTCACCAACGGCACCAGGGCCTGGGCGAGTTCGATGAGACACGGCAGGGCCAGGACACCGAAGAGCACGGGAAGCGTCCGGCGCAGTGCCAGCACGCCGAACATCCCGAGCGGGACGAACATCGCCAGGTTCCACAACCCTTGTGTGGTGTAAAGCGGTTCGGTGATCTCGTGGTTGATCACACACTCGGCACGCCCTGCCTCGCCTCCGCGCAGGGCGAGCGTGACACCGAGCACCCCGGTCAGGCAGAAGGCCAGGGCCAACCACCACAAGGAGTGGGGCACTTGGCGCCGACGTGCCAGTGCCCAGGCGGCTGGCCCCGCGACCGCGGCAACGACCGTCAGCCCGGCCAGGAACCACAGGTCGTCACCGAAGACAGCGGCGAACAAACCGAATCCTCTCGGTCGGTGATCCTGAAAGCGCCGGTGATCCTGAAAGCGCCCCCGAAGGAAATTCGGGGGCGCAACGCAAAGTTTTCAGTTCAGCAATTCGATATCAGGGTCTGAATCTTGTTCGCGACGGCGGGCGCGGCATCGGCCGCATATCCACGACCGGGGGAGGCGCCACGTCGCACTTGTTCACTGTGTCAGCGGGACGCAATCTCGCACGACCTTGCGCGTCAGCACTTGTTTGGGACGGCGGAGTTCGTCTTCGATGCGGTTCCGGTCGAGCTCGTCGAGCGTGATGGCTGCGCCGCCTCCCGGGACGCGGGCCAGTCGTGCCACGCGCAGGGGTCCGGACGGGAGACCGGCAGGGCCGACCACCGTTCCGATGCCGTCCGGCTCCGTGGTTTCGTCACACCCCCGCTTTTCGCGCAGACTCTCGGAATAGCGGGCGACCTTGTCCCAGAGCGCCTCCTGCGCAGCTGTCGCGGAGGAGCGGTCGCCTTTGAACGTCCGGGTCGCGATGGCCAGGCGATGTACTTCGATACCCACCGCGCGGGCCAGTTGTCGGTCCTGCAACGCGGCGACGGCTGCCTCGGTGGAAGCCATACGAGCGGCCAAGTCGTCCGCATCGAACTCCGCACGGCGTGTGGCCGGCAGGATGAGCCACGACAGCAGGCGGGCCGTCGCAGCCGCCGCCGCCCTCGGGATGCCCAGCAACCACTCGCCCTTCCGGGTCCTGGCGTTGAAGAGCGACGCACCCCCTGCTACGTCTCCCGCGTGAAATGAATGTGCGGGGGCACCCGACGGGATGTATGCGTCGTTTCCGGTTCGCGTCGTCCGGGCCATGGCGTTGAGGGACTCGAGTGCGGTACCGACGAACGCGTCTCCCCGGAGATCGCGACCGGAGAGGTGCCCCAGAGCGTGGGCAACGGCAGCAATCGGCTTCCGGGTGGGGTGGGCGGACCAGAGAGGAAGGCCGAGGACCAGGCACCGCTTGCGTCGTACCCCGTAGTGGGTGACGGTCACGGAGAACTCCGGACCGAGCTGGATCGCGTCGACGCGTCGCACCCCGGCTGCGTCCGCCATGCGATCCACCAGATCGAACAGAGCCGGGGCGTCCGCGTGCCGCAACGTGGGCAGCTCAGCATCCAACCTGCCCGGACGTGGGCGCAGCAACAGAGCCACGCCCAGCAGCACAACGCCCACCAGTGGCTGAACAGCCGTGCGGAACCCCAGCACGATCAACAGCACGCCACCGGTGAACAGTCCCGCCGTCACGAGATGGACCATGGCTGCGACGGCGTACGCGGCGACGGTCGTCCACCTGATCAGGAGCGGGCTTTCGGGTGGAGTCTGTCGGACACTGTCCATGGGGCCCCCTTCGGCGGTGAGCGCTCGGTGTCGCTCAGGCGTCCGTCGAGCTGACCAGTACGGCAGCCGACCGGCAAGCGGTCTGAGCAACATCTGAGCTCTGCCACGAACATCGCGTGCCGCGCTCCGCAAGGTTCCTGCGGGGACTCGGGCGGGCTGAGACGGTCGGCCACGGCCCTGGGCATCCGCCGGGCCCAGAACATCCACCGAAACCGGCCCGGACTGCTCGCCCAGGCCGTGGAGGGGCTGCCGGCCGAGGTTCCGCGATGCCGGCGTAACGGACCTCGGGGGCGTAGCTCCGAACGAGTGGACTCGGCGGAACGCTCATCGGACCGGGGCTCCTTCCGGGTGTGCGGGTGGTGGTGTTGCCGTCTGTTCCCGTGAGCTGGATCTGATCCGGAAGAGGCTCCCTCCCCATGCGACGTACCCCCTACCGCCGTCCGCTCGCCGCGGCGCTGCTCGCGGCGTCCGTGCTGGCCCCGCTGACAGCGGCGCAGGCCGCGGCCGTCCACGCGGCGGATGTCCGCACGACAGGCGTCCGCGCGACGGGCGAGGACGGATACGGCAAGGACGACGGCGCACGCGACAGTCTCAGCCCCGCGCTGAGCGCCCGGCTGGACAAGGCCATCGCGGACGTCCGCCGGCAGGCCGGTATCCCCGGCGTCGTCGTCGGGCTGTGGATGCCCGGCAAGGGGAACTACGTCCGCGCGACCGGCGTCGCGGACAAGGCCACCCGCGAGCCGATGTCCGCCGGCTCCTACGTCCGGATCGGCAGCGAGACCAAGACCTTCACCGTCACCGCGCTGCTCGAACTCGTCGACCGGCACCAGGTCCGGCTGGACGACCCGATCTCCCGCTACATCCCCGGCGTGCCGAACGGCCGCCGGATCACGCTGCGGCAGCTCGCCGGGATGCGCAGCGGACTGTTCCCGTACACCTCCGACGCGGACTTCGAGCACGACCTGCTGAGCGACCCGCAGCGCGCCTTCACCCCGCGGGAGCTGCTCGCGTACGGCTTCAAGCACCCGAACACCTTCGCCCCGGGCGCGCAGTTCGAGTACTCCAACACCAACCTCATCCTGCTGGGCCTGGTCGTCGAGAAGGTCACCGGTCACGAGCTGCGCGACGTCATCGAGCGGCGGGTCCTGCGCCCGGCCCGTCTGCGGCACACGCTGTTCCCGAAGGGGAACGAGTTCCCCGAGCCGCACCCGCAGGGCTACACCGACCAGACGCTGAGCGGCGAGGTCGCGAACTCCACGAACTGGAACCCCAGTTGGGGCTGGGCGGCCGGGGCGATGATCTCGAACCTCCAGGACCTGCGCCACTGGGCCAAGGTCGTCGCCACCGGCACGCTGCTCAGCCCCGCGACCCAGGCAGAGCGCCTCAGGACACTGCCGACCGGCTTCCCGGGAACGTCGTACGGCCTCGGCATCTTCGACGCCAGTGGATGGATCGGGCACAACGGCTCCCTGCCGGGATACGAGACGGTGACCGTCTATCTGCCCGCGAAGAAGGCCACCCTCGTCGTCATGATCAACACGGACATCACCTACCAGGGCCAGGAGCCGTCCACCCTGGTCGCCAGGGCCGTCACGGAGATCGTCACCCCGGACAACGTCTACGCCGGCGCGGTCGTCAGTCCCTGAGGCCCGCCCCCGCGACTGTCGGCGGGCGGTCCTACTCCACCGCGATGCCGAAGTCCCGTACGAGTTCCTCGAGACCGCCCGGGTAGCCCTTGCCTCCGAGGACGAACTTCCAGTTCCCGTCGTTCCGGCGGCGGAAGGAGCCGAGCACCAGGGCGGTCTCGCCCGGCCGGCCGTCGGAGACGTCGAGCCGGTCCAGTTCCGCGAGATCCTGGCCGAGCAGCCGGATGCAGGCGTCCGTGAAACCCGAGAGGTCGGCGTCCGGGGCGGCCTCGGGGTCCACGGCGGCGACGAGGACGACCCGGTCGGCCTCCGAGGGCAGCGTGTCGAAGGAGACGCCGATCGCGGCCTTGTCGGGCGGCGACGCGGGCAGCGCGGACACCGAACCGTCCGGTGTCCGCGGGTTGTTGTAGAAGACGAAGTGATCGTCGCCGAGGACACGGCCACCCCGGCAGACGAGCGCGCAGACGTCCAGGGCGACGCTTCCGCTCCATCCCATGCCCAGGATGTTGTGGCCGTCGGGCAGCCGGGGCCCCGGATCCGGCTGCCCGGACCCCTGATCCGGCCGTGACGGCCTCGACGACGGCCTGGCCAATGGCTCCGACGACGGCTGCGACGGCCTCCCTGAGGACCGGGACGGTCGCGGTGACGGCCCGGAGGCCGGTTCCGCCCGCGAGCGGCCCGCGTCGCCCAGCCTCCCCCGCAGCCCATGGCGGTGCAGCAGGTCCACGAGTTCGGGGCCCGCGATCAGCTCCAGCGGCTTGCCGTCGGCGAAGGTGTGCGAGCCGGGGCCGAACCCCGACGTCGTCACGAGCACCCCCTTGTTGGCGCCCGCGTCCTGCACCGTCCCGTACAGATCGCGTACGGCGGTGGGCGGCACGGTGTTCCGGTACCGCTTCACCTGGACGACGATCTTGCCGCCACGGATCGGCGCCGGGTCCAGCGCGTCGACGTCCACGCCGCCGTCGTTCGAGCGCTGGGTCGTCACCGCCTGCATCCCCATGGCCCGGAAGAGATCGGCCACGAGCTCCTCGAACGCGATCGGGTCCATGGCGTACAGGTCGGGTTCCTCGTCGCTGCCGTGGGCGACGACACGGTTCCCGACGTCCTGCGGCCGCCGGCCCGGCCGTACGGGGGTGAGCTGGTCCGGGCGGGCCGAGAGCTGCCCGCGCAGTCCGTCGCTCAGACAGCTGCCCGCGTCCACCTGCGCCAGGTGCAGTCCGAGGAACGAGGAGCGGGCCGCCATGACCGTGACGAGAACGATGTGGTCCGGCCGGCCCGTGGCGGGGTCGTGTCCGTCCACGAAGCCGTTCAGGACGACCGATTCGAGTGCGCCCTGCTCGTCGGCTCCGAAGAGCTCGTGCAGCACGAGCAGCGCGCACTGCGCGAGGACCTCGCGGTACAGGCTCCGCCGCTGGGTCACGGGACGGGCGGTCTCCTTGTCCTGATCGGCCCCGGACAGGTACCGGACGGACTTCACCTCGGGGACGACGTCGTACGCGGGCAGCTCCCAGTCGAGGACGAGCTGCCCGGCCGCCGCGTCGTAGGCGGCGGCGATCCGGCGCGGAAAGCCCTCCGGCCACGCCGAGGACGAGTAGAGAGCGGCCGAGAAGTACTCGATCACGGAGTCGGGATCCCTGCGGCGGACCCCTTCGGCCACCTCGGCGACACCCGCGTTGTGCCGCCGCACCTCCGCCAGCCGGCCGTCGGCCCACTGCTGGTACTCCCGCTGGTACGACGCCAGTTGCCGCTGCCGGTGCGCCTCGGCGGCCTGGGCCGCGTGCCAGTCCCGCTCGAAGCGCGCCTGGGCCTCGGCCTGCGCCTGCGCCCGGCGGTTCGCGGTCCAGCCGCTCTGCGCCTGGTACAGGCCGATGTCCGGCATGACCACCGGCTGGGCCAGCTGCCCCGGGGCGAAGGGCTGGATGTCCTCGGGGCGCAGGAGCGCGGCGGCCCGGAAGGCGGGCGCCCGGCAGCCCGCGGCGAGCAGGCCCTGCAACGAGGCGACCTGCGCGTCCAGTTCCTCGGTACGGCGCCGCGCCTCGGCCTGCCGGTACTCGCGGTACTCCGTGACGGCGCGCCGCTGCTGGGCCCGCGCCTGCTGCTCCTCCTGCCGGCGCCGTCGCGCGTCGAGCTCCCGCTGGCGCTGCTGCTGCCGCTGAACCTCGGCCCAGACGCCGACGAGACCCGTAGAGCGACGACTCATGTGGTGCAGGCCCTCCCCCGATGCCGGCAGCCCGAAAGGCCCCGTTGGTTGTCCCCACAACCATGTGTAAAAGGGTGACTCTATCCAGTAATCGCCGTCCCGCACATCCGTTGGGCGGCGGCCGCCGGAACCGGGCATTCTGGCAGGTCACCTCCGGTGAGAAGCACGAAGGCGCCGTTCCGGTCGTACGACCGGAACGGCGCCCAGGGGTCCTGCTTCACGAGACGGCCGGACCGCCCGGCCTGCCGGCCGGGACCGGCGGATCGTGGCCGGGCCGCCGGGACTAGCCGATCGTGGCCGCGTCGATCACGAAGCGGTAGCGGACGTCGCTCGCCAGGACCCGCTCGTACGCCTCGTTGATCTCGGACGCGTCGATCAGCTCGATCTCGGCGCCGAAGCCGTGCACGGCGCAGAAGTCCAGCATCTCCTGGGTCTCCTGGATGCCGCCGATGCCGGAGCCCGCGAGGGTCTTGCGGCCGCCGATCACCGAGAAGAGGTTGAGGCGGACCGGCTCCTCGGGGGCGCCCACGTTCACGAAGGCGCCGTCCGTGCGCAGCAGCGCGAGGTAGGCGTCCAGGTCCAGCGGGGCGGAGACGGTGGACAGGATCAGGTCGAACGTGCCGCGCAGCGCCTTGAACGTCTCCGGGTCGCTGGTGGCGTGGTAGTGGTCGGCGCCGAGCTTCAGGCCGTCGTCCTTCTTGCGCAGCGACTGGGAGAGGACCGTGACCTCGGCGCCGAGCGCGTGCGCGATCTTGACGCCCATGTGGCCGAGACCGCCCATGCCGAGGACGGCGACCTTCTTGCCGGGGCCCGCGTTCCAGTGCTTGAGCGGGGAGTACGTGGTGATGCCGGCGCAGAGCAGCGGCGCGGCCACGTCGAGGGAGATGCCGTCGGGGATGCGCAGGGTGTAGTTCTCGTCGACGACGATCTTCTGGGAGTAGCCGCCGTAGGTGGGCTCGCCGTCCTTGCCGACGGCGTTGTACGTGCCGACGCCGCCGCCGGTGCAGTACTGCTCCAGACCGGCGGCGCAGTTGTCGCACTCACGGCAGGAGTCGACCAGGCAGCCGACGCCCACGCGGTCGCCGACCTTGAACTTGGTGACACCGGAGCCGACCTCGGCGACGATGCCGGCGATCTCGTGGCCGGGCACCATCGGGAAGGCGGCCTTCCCCCAGCCCTCGCGGGCCTGGTGGATGTCGGAGTGGCAGATGCCGGCGAACTTGATGTCGATCAGGACGTCGTGCTCCCTGACCTCACGGCGCTCGATGGTGGTGCGCTCCAGCGGAGCCTTGGCGGCGGGAGCGGCGTACGCAACGACAGTGGTCATGCCGGGGTTCTCCTCGGGAGGGGGGTGGTCCGTGCCCGGCTGTCTCACGCCGGGCACGGCGTCCAGCCTGCCCGATCCCCCGGGGTTCACCCAGGCCACGCTTCTGCGTACGTTCGCTGGTCCTACCACTGGCGGGGTCAGGCTCCGCGGCGTACGACCGTCGATACTGGACGTATGGATGAACAGCCCTCCGAAGTGCCCGCCGGGGAGGCGGCCCACCCTCTGGACCGGCGCGCCGAGCTGAGCGAGTTCCTGCGCAGCCGCCGCGCCCGGCTGAAGCCGGAGGACGTCGGGATGCCCGACTTCGGGCGGCACCGCCGGGTGCCCGGGCTGCGCCGCGAGGAGCTGGCCCAGCTGGCCGGGGTGTCCGTCGCCTACTACACACGCCTCGAACAGGGCAACGGCCGCAACGTGTCGGCCGAGGTGCTGGACTCCATCGCGCGGGCGCTGCGTCTGACGGATGCCGAGCACAACCACCTCACGCACCTCGCGAAGCCCAAGCAGCACAAGAAGAGGCAGGCGGCCAGGCCGCAGCAGGTGCGCGGCTCCCTGCGCCAGCTGCTGGACACGATCGACGGCGTCCCCGCGTACATCACCGGCCGGCGCTCGGACGTGCTCGTGTGGAACCGGATGGCCGCGGCCGTGTTCGGGGACTGGTCGGAGCTGCCGCCGCAGGAGCGGAACTGGGCGCGGATGGTCTTTCTGCGGCCCGAGTACCGGGAACTGTTCGTGGAGTGGGAGCAGAAGGCGATCGACATCGTCTGTCTGCTGCGCATGGACGCGGGCTGCCATCCGGACGATCCGCGGCTGGCCGCGCTGGTCGGGGAGCTGTCCGTGAAGAGCGAGGACTTCCGGCGGCTGTGGGCGACGCACGACGTGAAGGAGAAGAGCCACGGGGTGAAACTGCTGCGGCATCCGCTGGTGGGCGACCTCGCGTTGCAGTTCGAGTCGTTCCGGCTGATCGGCGACAGCGAGCTGGCGCTGGTCACGTATCACGCGGAGCCGGGGTCCGGCTCGGCCGAGGCGTTGCGGCTGCTGGCGTCGTGGGGGACGGACGCGACCCGGGCGGGCGCGTCCTCACCCCGCTGACGGATCCGGGCTCACGGCATGTACGGCGGCGCCGCGCCCCACGTCCACCTCGGTACGGGCTGTTCCGCCGGCGGCTTCGCGTCCGGGCCGGAGAAGTAGACGGCCAGCCTCGTGCCCCACTCGGCGTAGGCGAGGAAGGCGGAGCGGAACTCGGCGTCGGTGGGGAGTCCCGCGTCGTCGGCGGCGTCCTGGAGCAGGTTCACCCAGCGGCGGCGCTGGACCTCCGTGATGCCCTTGCCCAGGTGCTTGGCGACCATGTGGCCGTGGCCGCCCTGGGTCTCGGAGTAGGCGGACGGTCCGCCGAAGACCTCGCCGAGCCAGAGGGCGACATGGGCGGCGTGTTCGGGCGCGAGGCCGGCGAACAGCGGCGCGAGGAGGTCGTCCTTGAGGACCCTGCCGTAGAAGGCCTCGGTGAGACGGGCGAAGGCCTCGGCGCCGCCCGCCCAGGCGTAGAGCGTGGGCACGGAGGCGCCCTGGCCCCGTACCGAGGTCGGCTTGTAGTGGCGCATCTCCTCGATGCTGCCGATGTACGGGCGGATCTCGGCGAGGAAGTCGGGGAAGAGCGCGGAGGTGCGGAAGCCCTCGATGTGGTCCTCGGTCGAGGTCCAGGTGATCCTCAGGATGAAGTGCTCGAAGTCGTCCTCACAGCGTGCGAGTTCGTAGTCGACGCACTGCGGGGCCGCGGCGAGCTGGACGGCGGCGCGGGTGTAGGCGGCCAGGAACTCGGCCGACTGCTCCTCGGGAATCCGGTAGCGGACGTATTCGACTGTCGAGACGGTCATGCCCCCACACAAACACGGAAGGGCCACCGGAAGCTCTCTTTCCGGTGACCCTTTCGCTGCGGGCTCACTTCCGCGCCGTGCGGAACGGGCCCGAGGCCGCCGGCCGGAGCACGCACGCTCCGCCCCGCGGTCCCGTGCCCGATGCCGCTACGCTCCCGCGTTCTCCTTGACGGTGATCTTCCCCTTGCGGATCGTGGCGACGCGCGGGGCCTTCTTCGCGATCGCGGAGTCGTGGGTGACCATGATGAAGGTCAGCCCGTGCTCCTTCCACATGGCTTCGAGCACGTCCATGATCTCGTCGCGCATGCCCTCGTCGAGGTTGCCGGTGGGCTCGTCGGCGAGCAGCACCTTGGGCTGCTTGACCAGGGCACGGGCGATCGCCACGCGCTGCTGCTGACCGCCCGACAGCTCGGCGGGCAGGTGCCCGAGCCGCTCGGCGAGCCCCACGGACTCCAGGGCCGCCGCGGCCCTGGCACGCCGCTCCTTCGCCTTCACGCGCAGCGGTACGAGCGCGGTCTCGACGTTCTCCTGGGCGGTGAGCGTGGGGATCAGGTTGAAGCTCTGGAA
Source organism: Streptomyces sp. NBC_00328 (assembly GCF_036139655.1). Classification (NCBI taxonomy): domain Bacteria; kingdom Bacillati; phylum Actinomycetota; class Actinomycetes; order Kitasatosporales; family Streptomycetaceae; genus Streptomyces; species Streptomyces sp. NBC_00328. The sequence goes on along the minus strand of NZ_CP108013.1, from coordinate 6,150,761 downwards.
GACGAAGCCGATGTTCTCGCTGCGCACCTTGGTGAGCTTCGCCTCGGACAGCCTGGCCATGTCGACGCCGTCGAGTTCGACGCTGCCCGCGGTGGGGCGGTCGAGCCCGCCGAGCATCTGGAGCAGGGTGGACTTGCCTCCGCCGGTGGGCCCCTGGATGACGAGCCGGTCGCCGTCGCCGATCGTCAGGTCGATCCCCGCGAGCGCGTCGATCGTTTCCTTGCCCCGCGCATAGCGCTTGGTGACGCCTCTGAGTTCGTACATGGTCTTACTCCTGGGATACGTAAGTACGTGAGGGGCGGGGCTTATTCGACGCGGCGCAGGGCGTCGGCGGGGCGCAGCCTGGAGGCGCGCCAGCCGCCGAAGGCTCCGGCGATCAGGCCGCCGGCCACGGCCAGGGCGACCGCGATGACGATGGTGTTGACGCTGACGGGCGCGGTGAGCGCGACGTCGAGGGCCTTGGAGGCGGTCTGCCGCGCCGGGCCGCCGAAGCCGCCGCCGCCGGGACCGCCGCCCTGGCCGCCGCCGCCCGTGTTCCCCAGCTGTGCCTGGAGGTTGGGGCTGATCTCGGTGACGACATAGGCGCCGGCGAGGCCGAGGGCGATACCGAGGGCACCGCCGACCAGACCGTTGACGATGGCCTCGCCGACCACCTGGCGGGTCACCCGGCTCGACTTCCAGCCGAGCGCCTTGAGGGTGCCGAACTCGCGCACCCGGCGGGACACGGCGGAGGAGGTGAGCAGACCGGCGACCAGGAACGCGGCCACGAGCACCGCGATCGACAGCCACTTGCCCACGCTCGAGGCGAGGTCGGAGGCGGTGGACAGGGAGCCGGAGACCGTGTCCGCGAGGTCGGCGGAGGTGGTGACCGTCGTACCCGAGATGTTCTTCTGGATGGTGCTCTTGACGCCGGAGATCTGCTGCGAGTCCGACGCCTTGACGTAGATCGTCGTGACCTTGTTCTTGGAGTCGCTGAGCGTCTGCGCCTGCTGGAGCGGGATGTAGAGGTTGGCCGCCGCGTCACCGCTGTCGGGCGTCGCGATACCGATGATCTTGTACTTGACGCTCTTGACGGTGACGGTGCCACCGAGCTTGAGCTTCTTCTCCTTGGCGTACGACTTGTCCGCGACGGCGACCTTGGCGTTCGTCTCGGAGGTCTTGAACGTACGACCGCTGGTGATCTTCGACGAGGTCAGCGGGCCCAGGGCCGGCTTGGTGACGTCGGTGCCGTAGACCGTGTAGTTGTTGACGTCGAAGTTGGCGCCGCCGCCCTCGACGCGGCCCTGCGGGGACTGCTGGCCGCCGCCGGGGCCGCCCTGCCGGCTGCCACCGCTGTTCGGGTCCTGCTTGAACTGGCCCCGGGTGAACTGGCCGTTGATGCGGATGACCTGGAGGCTCAGGCCCCCGACGGAGTCCGCGACGCCCTTTTGCGCGTCGACCTTGGAGACGGTCGAGGAGGCCAGGGTCTGGAAGCCCTGGACCATGACGCGGTCGCTGCTCTGTTCCTTGTCGGAATCGCTGTCCTTCGCGTCGAAGTTGAAGCGCGGGCGGTCGCTGGTGCTGTTGGCCGGCGCGGCGGCCTTGGTGACCGTCATGTCGGTCCCCAGCCCGTACAGCGACTGGAGGACCTTGCCCTGCGCCTTCTCCATGCCCGAGGACACGGAGCTGACCACGATGACCAGGGCTATGCCCAGGGCGAGCCCGGAGGCGACGACGAGGGCCGCCTTTCTGCGGCGGCGCAGTTCGCGCCTCAGGTAGGTGAAGAACATGTGCCGCAAGCTAGTTACGGCGTGTGATGAAGGAATAAGGCCGAAATAAGAGAACCATGAGAAGGCTGTGGCCGGGCCCAGAAATCTTTGGGAGACACCGATGCGGCGGCGGCCCGTGAGGGCCACCGCCGCATCGGTGTTCGTTCGCTTCCCGGCCTCGGCGGACCGTCAGGTCCCGCCTCGGCCTCCGCGGACCGTCGAGGTCCCGCTTCGGCTCAGGCGGCCGAACCGGCCTTCCAGGCCGCCCAGTTCAGGTTCCAGCCGTTGAGGCCGTTGTCCGGGGCGATGGTCTTGTCGCCGGTGTTCTTGACGACCACGACGTCACCGATCAGCGAGTGGCTGAAGAACCACGCGGCGGGCGTGCCGGCGTCGTTGGCACCCTTGGTGTCCGACAGACCCACACAGCCGTGGCTGGTGTTGACGGAGCCGAAGATGGACTTCGCGCCCCAGTAGTTGCCGTGGATGAAGGTGCCGGAGTTCGACAGACGCATGGCGTGCGGCACGTCCTTGATGTCGTACTCGCCCTTGCCCTTCTCGTCCTTGAAGCCGACCGTCGAGCCGTCCATCCGGGTCTCCTTGAACTTCTCGGAGATCACCATCTGGCCCTGGTACGTGGTGTTCTCCGGGGCGCCCGCGGAGATCGGGATGGTCTTGACGACCTTGCCGTCCTGGGTGACCTGCATCGTCTTGGTCTTGGCGTCGACGATGGAGACCTGGTTGCGGCCGATCTTGAAGGTGACCGTCTTCTGCTGCACGCCGTAGACACCGCTCGCGCCCTGGACCCCGTCGAGGTCCAGCTTGAGGGTGACGGTGGAGCCGCCGGTCCAGTAGCTCTCGGGGCGGAAGTCCAGGCGGTTGGCGCTGAACCAGTGCCCGACGACCTCCTGGCCGCTGCTGGAGGAGACGGTGATCCCCTTCTGCACCGCGGCCTTGTCGGTGATCGCCTTGTCGAAGTTGATCGAGACCGGCATGCCGACACCGACGGTGGAACCGTCCTCGGGCGTGAAGTTGCCGATGAAGCTGTTGGCCGGGGAGACCGTGGTGAACGACGCGTTCTCGTGGGCGGTGCGGCCCTCGGAGTCGGCGGCCTCGGCGGCGACCTTGTACGTGGTGGCGCGCTCCAGGCGGTTCAGCGGCTTCCAGGTCTTCTTGTCCGCCGATATCTGACCGGCGACGGCGGTGCCGGACGCGGTCTTCATCGTGACGGACGTGAGCGAGCCCTTGGTGACCGTGACGGCGGTGCCGTTGTTGATCGAGGCGTTGTCGGAGCCGTCCTTGGGCGTGATCTTGATCAGGGCCTCGGACGTCTTCTTGGCCGCCGCCTCGTCGACCTTGGCCTGCGACGTGGAGTCGCTGCCGTCCGATGCGCCGGCCTTGTCTCCGCCTCCGCTGCACGCAGAGAGCACCAGCACCCCGCCGAGCAGTGCGGACGCCGCCACAAGACGCCTGCGCCGCTTACTGTTCGTCATCACACGCTTCTCCATCGTCGCCTATTCCCGAAAAGGACCACGGGAGTCCCGTAACTCGTAAGAACGCCGCAACCGGTTCGCCCCGTTCCACTTCACACGGAAGTGTGGCCCACGACACGTCCGCCGCGTCCGCCGCGTATGGACACATCGACCGAAGCGGTACGGAAGGGTGGCGCGGAGGGGTGGTGCGGAGGCGGCCGCGCTTCACCGGGGACAAAGAACCCCGGACAGCGGTCGCCGGCCGGGGTCAGGGTTCCCGGACTGCTTCAGCCGCGCACGTCTTCCTCGTCGTCCTCGTCAGCATCATCCTCGTCGATGTCCCAATCCGGCGAATCGGGATCATAGTCAATGGGCTCGCTGCTCCACGAGGCCTGCGCGAGTTCGATTCCAGGCACCTCGCTGACCAGGTCGAACGGGTCGACGAGATAGGCGAGGGCCTCCGCCGTGTCTTCCGTCACTGCGCCCTCGGCATGCGCTCTCTCGTCGGCCGGCATGTCCTTGTCGGCGCCGATCCGGCCCAGCGCGGCCCGGGTGACGGCGTCGGCGTCGTCGATCTCCAGCACGAGTTCGACACGAAGCCGTACAAACTGTGAAGTCTCTGGGGTGCTCATGGGAGGGAGCGTACGGCCCCCGGCATGCGCGACTTTCCCACGACCCGCGCCTTTCACTAGCATCGGCCCCCACGGCCAATTCGCTAGCGCCACAAGGGGATCGATATTTCGTGTCCGCCGCACGTCGATCGTTGCTGACCGCCACCGCAGCGGGGACCCTCCTGGGTGCCCTGTGGTTCGTCCCGTCCGCCAACGCGACCCAGGACGTACCCACACCGGGCTCGACGACGTCGACGTCCGCGGCACCGACCGTCACCGCGTCGGCACGAACGTCCGCCGTGGCGGACGGCAACGGGACCCGCACGCTCTCCGGCGACGACGGGCCGCACCCGCTCTCCGGTGACAACGGGACCCGGCTCGCGGACACGGGCGCCGTGGACACCACTCCGTATCTCGTCGGCGGCACGCTCCTGCTCGGTCTGGGCGCCGGATTCGTGGCCTATTCCGTGCGCCGAGAGCGCATGATGGGCTACTGAGCGCGTCGACCGCGTCCGGACAACCCACGGGGAAGCCATGCGAGAGCTGAGCGAGCTGACCGACGTCGAGGAACCGGCCTGGCCGCTGCTCTCCAAGGCGATCGCAGCGAGCGGGGTGTCCATGGAAGTGCCCCCGGTGGACCCCGATCTGGGCCGCGCGAGCCTGCTCCAGCTCCAGGTCACCGCACGGTCCTGGCTGGGCGGGATGGTGCTCAACTGCGGCGGCGTGGTGCTGGACAGCGGATGGCTGCGGATCTACGGCAGTCCGGCCGAGGACGAGCCGACGGGGCTGCCGGGCGGCTCGACGGACCTGCCCTCGCTGGCCGAAGTCAACGGATTCCCCGAGTACTTCGATCCCGGCTGGCGCCCGCGGGACGGCGGGCTCGTCGTCGGCCACGACGTGCTGGGCGGGGTGTTCGTCCTCAACGGCGCCGACCCGGAGTCGGTGGGGCGTCCCGGCCATCCCGGCGAGGTCGTGTACTTCGCGCCGGACTCCCTGAAGTGGGAGGCGCTCGAAGTGGGCCACGGGGCATGGCTCCAGTGGCTGCTGGGCGAGGGCACGGACAAGTTCTACGACACGCTGCGCTGGCCCGGCTGGCGGGCCGAGTCCGGCGCCCTCACGGGCACGCAGGGGCTGTCCGTGATGCCGTTCCTGTGGTCGGCGGAGGCGCGGCGCGATCTGATGTCGACCAGCCGCCGCGCGGTGCCGCTGGCGGAACTGCTCAGCCTGCACCGGGACTTCGCCCTGAAGCTGGACGGGATCGACCCGGGTTTCCTCGGCGACGTCTGAACCCCCGCACCACGCGGCCCGGTTCGGCTCCGGGAACCGCGAGAGGCGGTCTCCCGGCCGCGGGGCGTGGTCCGTTCACGCGGCGGCCCCGCACCCCACGGGCATGATGCCAGGGGGTGCGGGGCCGCGGCGAAGCCGAACGATCCGGTCCGGTCAGGCGGCCTTGCGGCCGCCACCGCCCTGGCCGCCGTTCTGACCACCGCGCTGCGGAGCACGCCCGCGGCCGCCGGAGCGACCGGCACCCGCGCCACCACCGGCCTCCGTACGACGACCCGCGCCACCACCGGTCTCGGTACGACGACCCGCGCCACCACTGGTCTCGGTACGACGACCCGCGCCGCCACCGGCCTCGGTACGACGGCCCGCGGCCGCTCCCCCGGTGCTCGCGCGGCGTCCGGCGGCCGTGCCGCCCGTCGCGGCGTCCGTGCCCGGACGTCCGCCGCGCTGCCGGCGGGCCTGGCCGTCGGAGCTGGTGCGTCCGGCCGTGTCGCCGCCGGCGACCGCCGGGCGCCTGGCCCCGCCCCCGGTGGCACGCCGCGCCTTGGGCCGCTGCTTCGGCTGTTCGGCCTGCTGCGGAACCTCGATGACGACCGGCACCCCGGAGGGCTCGCGGGCGCCGGTGAGGCGGGCGAGTTCCTCGTCGCTGGACTTGACGCGGGCGGTGCGCGGCGTGATGCCCGCGTCCGCCATGAGCCGGGTCATCTCACGCTTCTGCTCGGGGAGCACCAGGGTGACGACGCTGCCGGACTCTCCGGCGCGGGCGGTGCGGCCGCCGCGGTGGAGGTAGTCCTTGTGGTCGGTCGGCGGGTCGACGTTGACCACGAGGTCGAGGTCGTCGATGTGGATGCCGCGGGCCGCCACGTTCGTGGCGACGAGCGCGGTGACCTGACCCGTCTTGAACTGGTCCAGCGTGCGGTTGCGCTGCGGCTGGCTGCGCCCGCCGTGCAGCGCGGAGGCCCGGACACCGCTGGCGAGCAGCCGCTTGGTGAAGCGGTCGGCACCGCGCTTGGTGTCGACGAAGAGGATCACCCGGCCGTCGCGGGCGGCGATCCGCATCGCGACCGCCTTCTTGTCGGTCTCGTCGGCGACGTGCAGCACGTGGTGCTCCATGGTCACCACGGCGCCCGCGGACGGGTCGACGGAGTGCACCACGGGGTCGGTGAGGAACATCTTGACGAGCCGGTCGATGTTCTTGTCGAGCGTGGCCGAGAAGAGCAGCCGCTGGCCGCCCGGCTCGACCTGCTTGAGCAGCGCGGTGACCTGGGGCATGAAGCCCATGTCGGCCATCTGGTCGGCCTCGTCCAGCACGGTGATCGCGACCTGTCCGAGGGCGCAGTCGCCGCGCTCGATGAGGTCCTTGAGCCGCCCGGGGGTGGCCACGAGCACCTCGACGCCGCGGCGCAGCGTGCCGGCCTGCCGGCCGATCGACATCCCGCCGACGGCCGTGGTCACGCGCAGGTTGACGGCGGTGGCGTACGGCGTCAGCGCGTCGTCGACCTGCTGGGCGAGTTCGCGGGTGGGGACGAGGACGAGCGCGAGCGGACTGCGCGGCTCGGCCCGGCGGCCGGCGGTGCGGGCGAGGAGCGCGAGCCCGAAGGCGAGCGTCTTGCCGGAGCCGGTGCGTCCGCGGCCGAGCACATCGCGCCCGGCGAGGGAGTTCGGCAGCGTGGCGCCCTGGATCGGGAAGGGATCAGTGACACCCTGGGCCGCGAGGGTCTTCGTCAGGGCGGCCGGCATGTCCAGCGCGTCGAAGGAGTCGACCGCGGGCAGCGCCGGGGTGATGGTCTCGGGCAGGGAGAACTCCTGCGGCGGCGCGACCTTGCGGGCGCCGGGGCGCCCGGCACTCCGGCCTGCGTTCCTCGCGGAACCGCCGGTCTGTACGGCGCGCGCGTTTGCCGGCCGCTTACGGACGGGACGTTCGGATCGAGTCATGCTGGATCTGGATTTCCTTCCTGGGCCCACGGACTGCACACACAGCGCTCACCGACTGCATGAGCTGTCACAGCGCTGAGCCGGGACCCGCACCCGAAGGCGCGGGACCCGGCTCTGGAAAAGCGCGCTCGAACTAGGCGGGAACGATGTTCTCCGCCTGCAGGCCCTTCTGGCCCTGCGTGACCTCGAAGGAGACCTTCTGGCCCTCGAGGAGCTCGCGGAAGCCGGAGCTGGCGATGTTCGAGTAGTGGGCGAAGACGTCGGGGCCGCCGCCGTCCTGCTCGATGAAGCCGAAGCCCTTTTCCGAGTTGAACCACTTCACGGTGCCAGTAGCCATGTTGTTCTCCTGAACAGGTAGTTGGGCCCCCATCCGGAGATGCACCGGGTAATGCCGGAGATGCCGGTAAAACAAAACGCGCCTGCGGAGGATTCCGATCAGGCGCACAAAGTAAATGGGTACCAAAAACGTATCAATGAGACAGTAGCACACCCTGATACCAGGGAGCGAGGCGCTGCGTGTGGGCCGGGACACACCCGGCCCACACGCAGCGCACTCCGCCGCTACGCGAGCGGACCGGTCACCGGCTCCACCGCGGCCACCACACCACCGGCACGCACGAACGCGTCCGCCGCCGCCAGGTCGGGGGCGAGGAAGCGGTCCGGGCCGGGGCCCTGGACGCCGGCCGCGCGGACCGCGTCGATGACCGCCCGCGACGCCGGGGCGGGCGTCAGACCCTCGCGGAGTTCGATCGCGCGGGTGGCGGCGTACAGCTCGATCGCCACGATCCGGGTCAGGTTGTCCACGGAGGTGCGCAGCTTGCGCGCCGCCGACCAGCCCATGGAGACGTGGTCCTCCTGCATCGCGGAGGAGGGGATGGAGTCCGCGGACGCCGGTACGGCGAGCCGCTTCATCTCGCTGACCAGCGCGGCCTGCGTGTACTGGGCGATCATCAGGCCCGAGTCGACGCCGGCGTCGTCCGCGAGGAACGGCGGCAGGCCGTGCGAGCGGTTCTTGTCGAGCAGCCGGTCGGTGCGGCGCTCGGCGATCGAGCCGAGGTCGGCGGCGGCGATGGCGAGGAAGTCGAGGACGTAGGCGACCGGGGCGCCGTGGAAGTTGCCGTTCGACTCGACGCGGCCGTCGGGCAGCACGACCGGGTTGTCGACGGCGGAGGCCAGCTCGCGCTCGGCGACCGTGCGGGCGTGCGCGAGGGTGTCCCGGCCGGCGCCGGCGACCTGCGGGGCGCAGCGCACGGAGTAGGCGTCCTGGACGCGCGGGGCGCCGTCCTGGTGGTGGCCGGTGAGCTCCGAACCCTTCAGCACGGCCAGCATGTTGGCGGCGCTGGCGCTCTGGCCGGGGTGCGGGCGGATGGCGTGCAGCTCGGGGGCGAGGACCTTGTCCGTGCCGAGGAGCGCTTCGAGGGAGAGCGCGGCGGTGACGTCGGCCGACTTGTACAGCGTCTCCAGGTCGGCGAGGGCCATGACCAGCATGCCGAGCATGCCGTCGGTGCCGTTGAGGAGGGCGAGGCCCTCCTTCTCGCGCAGTTCGACGGGGGTGATGCCGGCCTCGGCGAGCAGCTCGCCCGCGGGCCGCACGACTCCGTCGGGGCCTTCGGCGTCGCCCTCGCCCATCAGGGTCAGGGCGCAGTGGGACAGGGGCGCCAGGTCGCCGGAGCAGCCGAGCGAGCCGTACTCGTGGACGACCGGGGTGATGCCCGCGTTCAGGATGTCCGCCATGGTCTGCGCGACCTCGGGCCGCACACCGGTGTGGCCGGAGCAGACGGTCTTGAGCCGCAGGAACATCAGCGCGCGGACGACCTCGCGCTCGACGCGCGGGCCCATGCCGGCGGCGTGCGAACGGACGATGTTGCGCTGCAGCTGGGCGCGCAGTTCCGGGCTGATGTGCCGGCTCGCCAGGGCGCCGAAGCCGGTGGAGACGCCGTAGACGGGCTCCGGCTTCGCGGCCAGCGCCTCCACGATCTCGCGGGCCGCGGCGAGGGCCGCCACCGCCTCGCCGGAGAGCTCGATCCGGGCGCCTTCGCGCGCCACGGTGAGAACGTCGGACGCGGTCACTCCGGACGTCCCCACCACCACAGTGTGCATATCCATATTCAGGAGCGTACGCAGTGAATTCGATGATGTCACTAGCGGGTGGCGGGTTGACCCCTTACTCCGGCGTACGTCACAACGGCCGCTCCGTCCGCCACGGCCGCCGCCCGGGGGCGTGTCACGGAAGCGCCGACCGCGCCGCGGCACGGCCCCGCGCGCGGCGGCCGCGCCGTCGTCACGTGCGGGGCCTGTCGTGCCGTCCGCGGAACCTGCGGCGCTCGCCCGCCGCCGGCGGGGGCGCGTCCGCGAGGCGCACCACGGGATCGTCGGGGCCCTCGCGCCCGGCGACCACGGGCTTCGCGGCCCGGACGGCCTTCGCACGGTACTGCGCCGCGTCCGCCAGCCGGAACAGCCGACGCGCCGACCGTACGGGGCCGATCGCGTCCCCGGTCGAGGCGACCCCGCACGCCACGCCCTCCCCGAGCTCCAACTCGGCCGCCCGGCAGCAGAGTTCACCGGCGATCCGGACCACGTCGTCGGCCGGCGGCCCGACCGCCAGCAGACAGAACTCATCGCCGCCCAGCCGTGCCGCGAGGGTGCCCGGGAGCATGGCCCCGCACAGCGAGAGCACCGACCCGAACCGTTCGAGGAGCCGGTCGCCGACGGCGTGCCCCCGGGTGTCGTTGACGCGCTTGAGCCCGTTGAGGTCGCACACGACGAGACTGACCACGGCACCGTCCTCCTTGTGCCGCTCCACGGCCTCCTCGAGCCGTACGTCCACGGCGCGGCGGTTGGCGAGTCCGGTCAGGGAGTCGGTGTACGCCAGGCGCCGGGCCTCCTCCAGGCGCTCGGTCTGCGCGATCCCTGCGGCGACGACGGAGGCGAGGACGGTCGCGAAGTCGGCGTCCTGCGGGCCGTAGACGGGGGCTCCGGCCGGACGGGCCACGTAGAGCTCCCCCCACGCCCGCCCGTGCATCACGATCGGCGCGACGACACAGCAGCCGCGGCCGCGCCTGCGCAGCGCCGCCACGCGCTGGTGGCAGTACCCGAAGGCGCCGGCCACGGGGCCGTCGGAGGTCTCGACCCAGGCGTTGGGCTCGCCGCCACCCGCCCAGCGCTCGTGCAGGAACTCGGTGATCTCCGGGAACTGGTGCACCGGGTAGGCCTCCCCGTCGGGGAACTCGTCCTCGTCCGGGGCGCGGTCGCCCACGTTGGCCAGCACCCGCAGGCGGCCGAGTTCGCGCTCCCACACGGAGAGCGCGGCGAAGCTCCCGGCCAGCGCGTGACACGCGCCGAGCGCCGCCGCCCGCCACGACTCCCGCGGGGTGTGCGCCGCCGCCATCCCCTGCGCCAGCGTCACCACGGCCCTCAGCCGATTGTCCTCGCCCATCACCCCAGGCTAGGTATATTTGCGCACATTTGGGACATCGGCGGAGCGAACAGGGGTCCGGGTCGCACGAACCGGATCCCGGGGCTACTCTCCCGGCCACTCCGGCTTGCGCTTCTCGTTGAACGCGGCGACCCCTTCCGCCCGGTCCCCGGAAAAGGCGACGGAGCGCCAGGCCGCGTCCTCGACCTCCAGACCGGCACGCAGGTCGAGTCCGTGACCGAGTCGCAGGGCGCGCTTGGCGGCGCGCAGTCCGACCGGCGAGTTGGCGGCGATCCGGGCGGCCAGAGCGAGCGCTTCCGCCCTGTCCTGTCCCGCCTCCACCAGCTCGTCCACCAGACCCAACTCCCGCGCCTCGGCGGCCTCCAGACGCCGCGCCGAGAAGATGAGCTCGGCGGCGCGCGCGGCCCCGACCCGGCGCGGCAGCAGCTGCGTACCGCCGCCTCCGGGAATCACGCCGATGGACACCTCGGGCAGTCCGACGACCGCCGAACGGTCGGCCACGATCAGGTCGCAGGACAGCGCCAGCTCGAACCCGCCGCCCAGCGCGAAGCCGTGAACGGCGGCGACGGTCGGCATCGGCAGTTCCAGGACACCGGTGTACGCGGCTCGCGCGAGCGGCCGCTGGCGTACCAACTCGGCGTCCGAGAAGGAGTTGCGCTCCTTCAGATCGGCGCCGACACAGAAGGCGCGCTCGTGCGTGGAGGTCAGCACGACCACGCGTACGTCCCGGTCGGCGGCGAGGGCGTCGCAGGCACCGGCGATCGACCTCGCCATGTCCGTGGACACGGCGTTCATGGCCTTGGGCCGGTCGAGGACGAGCTCGGCGACGTACCCGTGCCGCCGTACGGCCACGAACTCCCCGAACCTCCGCTCGCCCGACTCCGCCACCTGGTCCGCCTCGTGCTGCGCCATGACACCCTCCCGGTTAACGCGGGTTAACAATCGATGCTCCGATCATCGCAGCAGGCGCCGTCCGGCGAAACCCGCCCCCTCGGGCCGTAGCTCCTCGTTCGAGTGACATGTCGCCAGTCTTCGTTTCTCCGCCCTCAGACCGCGCATAACCTGCGCACCGCCGCAACGCATCAGGGACACCGGCTCACCGGGGAGGGACGACCATGACGAACCGCGAGACACCGCAGGCCACCAGCACCCGGCCGGGCCCGCGACCCGCACTCACGCGACCGCCGGCCCAGCGGGCGTCGTCCGGGGCCACCGGTCCCGGTACCTCGCCCGACCGGCGCTCCGACTCCACGGCGGCCGGGACCGCGCCGGCGGACACCGGGTGGATCCGCGTCACGCCGCTCAACCGGGCGTTGTCCGCCCCAGCCCCGGCGGCCGCCACGGGGGGAGCCGGAGCCGAGGTCGCCGGGACCACCGAGAGGCGCGCCCCGGGCCCACGGAGCGGAGCGACCGCCGCGGGGAAGGCCGGGACGACGCCGGACAGGGCCGCGAAGGTCTGGGCCCCCTCACCGGAGAGGCCGACCGCCGGTGCCGGAGCGGGCGCGCGAGCACGAGGAGCCGGTACCTCCGCGGCCACGACGGCACGCGGGGCCGCGGCCAGGGCGGGCGCCGAGAGGGCGGAGGCCGGGGCTGAGCCGCGCAAGGCACCCGTCGCGACAGGCTCCCAGGGGGCGGAGGCCGGGGCGAAGACGCGGGAAGCCGTCACGCGGGCAAGGGGCACCCAGGCGGGGGCACGGGAGGCCGTGGCTGAGCCGCGCAAAGCCACCGCCGCACCGGACGTTCAAGCGACACCCGCCACGGCGAAGGCACCGGAAGCCAGGGCTGAGACGCCCGAGGCAACCGTCGCGGCGGACACCCCGCGAGCGGAAGCCAAGGCGGCGGCCGAGAGGGCGGAAGCCACGGCCGAGCCGCGCAAAGCCACCGCCGCACCGGGCGCTCAAGGGACACAAGCCACGGCGAACGTGCCGGAAGCCGGGACTGAGACGCCCGAGGCCACCGTCGCGGCGGACACCCGGTGGGCGCGAGCCAAGGCGAAGGCACCGGAAGCCGGAGCCGAGGCGCGGGGAGCCGGGGTCGGGGCCAGGGTCGGGGCCCGGGAGGTGTCGGGTGGGGCCGACGGTGCCGGCCGGGGGCGACGGATCGTTCCGGCGCCGCGTTCGGCCGGAGTGCGCGAGCGCGCGTACGCCCCCGGCGACGAGCCCACGTACGCCCCCCGCGACGACGAGCCCGCTCCTGTCCGGCTCCGTACCGTCCGGGGCCGTCACCGCAAGCCCCGCCGACGCCGGGTGCTCTTCGCCGCGGGCGGACTCGCGCTCGCCGCGGGAGTGCTGAGCCTCGCCCGGATGACACCGGACTCGGTGACCGGGCACGCGGACGCCGGGGCCACGGAGGCCGAGCCGGTCGCGACCGCCACCGACAACGACGTCGCGGGCGACGCCGTCCCCACCGTCGCGGCCATGCCCTCGCCCACGCGGGCCGGGGCCGCACCGGCGAGCCCGGCGATGGGCGGGACGAGCCCGGCACCCACCTCGGACGCGAGCCGGATCCCGGCATCGGTCCGGACGCCGGGCGCCACGGTCCCGGCGGCCCGCGGCGCGGCCCCCGTCGCCACGACGCCGGGCAGCACCGGCATCCCCACGGCTCCCGTGACGACAGCGCCGCCCGCGCGATCGACACCGACGGCCACGGCGCCCGCAGAGGTACCGCGGCACACCCCGGCCCCGTCCCCGACCGCCAAGGCGCCGTCCCATCAGCCGCCGGACGTGTGCGTGCCGATCGTGGGGATCTGCGTGGGCGAGCTGCTGTCCCCCGGCCAGGACGGCCGGTGACCGGGACCCGCTACGCCTCGTCGGCCCGCCGGGCCAGCAGCCACGGCTCGATGACGCCGAGACCTCGGACGGGCCGCTGCCACATCGGCTGGAGCGCGAAGCGGTACGAGGGGGGTTCCTCGCCCTCCTTCTCCGCTGCGGCCGCGGCCTCCGCGGCAGCCGCCTCGGAGGCGGGCGCGTCACCGGTGCGGGTCAGCTCCTCGGCGAAGGCGCCGTCGACGAGGACGGCGTCGCGCGGCGCTATCGACGTCAGGCGGCTCGCCAGGTTCACGGTCGTACCGAACACGTCGCCCATCCGGGTGGTCACCGTGCCGAAGGCGATGCCGACACGCAGCTCCGGCATCGTCTCGTCGTTGGCCATCGTCTCGATGAGCCGCAGCGCGATCTCGGCGGCGACTCCGGCGTCGTCCGCGGAGTAGAGCACCTCGTCGCCGAGGGTCTTGATGAGCCGGCCCCCGTGGGCCGCCACCAGGTCCGCCGCGGTGGTCTCGAAGGCCTCGACGAGCTCGCCGAGCTCTTCCTCCTCCATGCGGCGGGTCAGCCGGGTGAAGCCGACCAGGTCGGCGAAGCCGACGGCGAGACGGCGGTCGACCATCTCCTCGTCGTCCGCCGCCTGCACGACCCGGCCGGTGGCCGCGGCGAGCTGGCGGCGCCAGACGTAGACGAGGAACTCCTCCAGCTCGGGCAGGAGCAGTTCGATCAGGGGGTACGTCACCTCGGTGCGCGTCATTCCCGGTTCCGGGGGCTCGGTCAGGCCCTCCAGAAAGGAATCGATCTGCCATTCGGCCAGACGGGCGGTGGTCTGCCCGGTGGACCGGGCGACCTGGACGGCCATGGCCTCGCTCAGCAGGCCCGCCTCGACGAGACCGGCGAGCCGGCGCAGGGCGAGCACGTCCGCCTCGGTCAGCGCCTTGGCCTGGCCGATGTCCGCGAAGCCCATCGCCCGCCAGAAGCGGGAGGCCAGCTCCATGGAGACGCCCGCGCTGCGGGCCGCCTGGAACGGGGTGTAGCGCCGCTCGGCGCCGAGGATCAGCCCCTCCAGGCGCAGCGCGAGCGGGTCCTCCCCCGAGTCCGGCTCGGCCTGGGGGTCCACCCGTCCGGTCGCCTCGTGACGTGCGTCGGGCCGGACGTCCGGACGGGTGTCCGGACGGGTGTCCGGACGGGTGTCGCCGCCGTGGTCGTCCCTGCGGATCTCGCTCCCCTCGTCGGAGCGGTCGTCCCCGTGGAGGCCGGTTCCCGCGTGCGGGCGGTCGTCCGGGCGGTGGTTCGGGCGGGTGCCGGTCCCGGCGTCGGGACGGGCGTCCTGCCGGGCCTCGCCGTCCGCGGCGGCCCGTGCGGTTGCCGCGTCCGTGACCGGCCCGGCGGCACGGCCCGGCTCGCCGCCGGGGGCGGGCTGGGCGCCCGTGCCGGAGCCGGTGTCGTCGACGGTCACTCCTGCTGCCCTTCCGATCTGCCATGGTCAGGTTCGACCGCGCTCAACTCTACGGCAGGTGTGCGCTGGCTCACTCCCGACGGCGGGACCGAGGCCGGGGACGGTGCCGAAGGCCTGGACCACTCGCGGGTCCAGGCCGTCACACCCCTCACCGGACCACGCCCTCGCACCGCCCGCCACGCCACGCCACGGCCTCGCACCACCCGCCGCGCCGGACTACGCCCTCGCACCACCCACCGCGCCGGACCGCGCCCTTCTGGCCTCCGGAGCGCCCGCTCGATGTCCAGGGCGCCCACAGGGCTGTCCACAAACGCGCCGACAGGCGGTTCGGCCACGCGGGCCGGACGGGCTCGGACGCCCCGGCCCGCGCGGCCCGTCGGGCCAGGCCGAGGCGCCGCACACCGGGCGGACGAGGATGCCGCGGCGCGCTCGGGTCGTGGCGGCCCTCCGCGCCCGTCGCCTCACGCGGGCCGCAGATGCACCACGTCCCCGGCCCCCACCGGCTCCTGCACGCCGTCCGCGGTCGCGATGACGAGCCGCCCGTCCCCGTCCAGGGCCACCGCTTCCCCGACGACCGTCCGGCCGCCGGGCAACTCGGCCCGCACCGTGCGCCCGAGCGTCGCGCATCCGGCCGCGTACGTCTCCTGGAGGCCGGACGCGACGGGGTCGCCGCCCGCGTCCCGCCAGCGCACGTACCACTGCTCCAGGGAGCGCAGCACGGCCCGCAGCACGGTGTCACGGTCCGTGGTCGTCGCGCCCGCCAGCGCCAGCGATCCGGCGCCCGGTACGGGCAGTTCCTCGGCGCGCAGCGAGACGTTGACGCCGATGCCGACGACGACCGCGTCGGCGCCCGCGCGCTCGGCGAGGATGCCGCCCGCCTTGCGTTCCTCTCCGTCCACGGTGACCAGCAGGTCGTTGGGCCACTTGAGTGCCGTGTCGACCCCGGCGGAGTGCGAGAGCGCCGTCGCGACGGCCACGCCGGTGAGCAGCGGCAGCCAGCCCCAGCGTTCGACGGGGACTCCGGTGGGCTTCAGCACCACGGAGAAGAAGAGGCCGGAGCGGGCCGGCGCGGTCCACCGGCGGTCCAGGCGGCCGCGTCCGGCGTTCTGTTCCTCGGCGACGAGGACCGCGCCCTCGTCGGCCCCCTTCTCCCCCGTGACGATGCCCGCCAGGTCGGTGTTGGTCGACCCGGTCCGTTCCACCACCTCCACGTCGGACCACAGGCCGCCGTCGCGGACCAGTGCCCTGCGCAGGGCGGCCCCGTTCAGTGGCGGACGGTCCAGGTCGGACCACCGGTTGTCGTTCGCGTCTGCTGCATCTCGCGGCGTCATGCAACCCACCCTAGGTGTGGTAAACGCCGCACTGCCGATAGGTAGGCACGCCACTACGCTACGGATGAGTAGCAAGTCCCCCTTCTGAGCACCGCTTCTGAGCACCGCGTTTTCTGAGCAGTCACCCTCACGTCCCCTTAGATCAGGCAGGGAGCCGCATCCCGATGTCCGAGCCGGAAGAGCTGCACCACCCCGACATCCACACCACCGCGGGCAAGCTCGCGGATCTGCAGCGCCGCATCCAGGAAGCGACGCACGCCGGCTCGGAGCGCGCCGTCGAAAAGCAGCACGCCAAAGGCAAGTTGACGGCCCGTGAGCGCATCGAACTGCTGATGGACGACGGTTCCTTCGTCGAGTTCGACGAGTTCGCGCGGCACCGCTCGACCGACTTCGGCCTGGAGCACAACCGCCCCTACGGCGACGGTGTGGTCACCGGCTACGGCACCGTCGACGGCCGCCCGATCGCGGTGTTCTCCCAGGACTTCACCGTGTTCGGCGGCGCCCTCGGCGAGGTCTTCGGCCAGAAGATCATGAAGGCGATGGACTTCGCGCTCAAGACCGGCTGCCCGGTCATCGGCATCAACGACTCCGGCGGCGCCCGGATCCAGGAAGGCGTCAGCGCGCTGGGCATGTACGGCGAGATCTTCCGCCGCAACACCCACGCCTCCGGCGTCATCCCGCAGATCAGCCTGGTCGTCGGCCCGTGCGCGGGCGGCGCGGTCTACTCCCCGGCCATCACCGACTTCACGGTCATGGTCGACCAGACCTCGCACATGTTCATCACCGGCCCCGACGTCATCAAGACGGTCACCGGCGAGGACGTCGGCTTCGAGGAACTCGGCGGCGCCCGCACCCACAACGCCGTCTCCGGCGTCGCCCACCACATGGCGGGCGACGAGAAGGACGCCATCGAGTACGTCAAGCAACTGCTGTCCTACCTGCCGTCCAACAACCTCAGCGAACCCCCGGTCTTCCCCGAGGAGGCGGACCTCGCCCTCACCGACGAGGACCGCGAGCTGGACACCATCGTGCCGGACAGCGCGAACCAGCCCTACGACATGCACACCGTCATCGAACACGTCCTGGACGACGCCGAGTTCTTCGAGACCCAGGCACTGTTCGCCCCCAACATCCTCACCGGCTTCGGCCGCGTCGAGGGCCACCCGGTGGGCATCGTCGCCAACCAGCCGATGCAGTTCGCCGGCTGCCTGGACATCGACGCCAGCGAGAAGGCCGCCCGCTTCGTGCGCACCTGCGACGCCTTCAACGTGCCCGTCCTGACCTTCGTCGACGTCCCCGGCTTCCTGCCCGGCGTCGACCAGGAACACACCGGCATCATCCGCCGCGGCGCCAAACTCATCTACGCCTACGCCGAGGCCACCGTCCCACTGATCACCATCATCACCCGCAAGGCCTTCGGCGGCGCCTACGACGTCATGGGCTCCAAACACCTGGGCGCCGACCTCAACCTCGCCTGGCCCACCGCCCAGATCGCCGTCATGGGCGCCCAGGGCGCCGTCAACATCCTGCACCGCCGCACCATCGCCGCCGCCGAGGACCAGGACGCCACCCGCGCCCGCCTCATCCAGGAGTACGAGGACACCCTCCTCAACCCCTACACCGCGGCCGAACGCGGCTACATCGACGCCGTCGTCATGCCCTCCCAGACCCGCGCCCACGTCGTCCGCGGCCTGCGCCAGCTCCGCACCAAACGGGCATCACTGCCCCCCAAGAAGCACGGAAACATCCCGCTCTAGAACGCCGCAGACCCGGATCCTGGGAGCAGACATGACGATCAAGGTCGTACGGGGCAATCCGACCCCGGAGGAGCTGGCCGCCGCACTGGCGGTGGTCCGCGCACGCGCCGCGGCGGTGGCGTCCGCCCCGTCCGGCGCGTCCGGGCCGCGTGACTCCTGGTCCGACCCCGCCCGCATCGCCGCGCACCGGCTCCCGCGGCCGGGCCCGACGTCCTGGGGCCGCAGCTGCTGGCCGGGCTGACGGGGCCGGGGTTCGGATCCCGCCGCTGAACTCCTCGCGAACATGGACGAGTTGTACAGCCTCGCCGTGAGTTGCGGCGGCGACCCGAGCCGGCTGGTCACTGACTACTACCGGCAGAAATTCTATGCGGACATCCACTGGAAAATGCCGGTCGGCGATGTCGACCGGACATTCATCGACTACGCCGACAGCCGGGGTGCGGAGCTGCTGTCCGAATGCACGGTCCTTTCCCACCTGCTCCCGGACGACATGCTGAGGGAGTTCCGCCTCGGCTTCGCCGCGACCCTGACCGCGCACGCCGGGCTGGAGGCCGGCAGCCGGGCGAAGATGAAGTCCAACCACGCCCGACTGTTCACGGACGGTAAGGCCTGATGCAGTCCTGGGTCCCGGCGGTGCTCTTCCTGGGCTTCTGCCTGGCCTTCGCGCGCGTCAAAAAGAGCCGAAGCCTCGCCGGACTGGTCAAGACCTCCACCGCCACGGGAACCCTGACCCTGTTGCTGGGCTGGTTCAAGGTCATCTTCGCCTTCCCGTCGAGCGCATGTCCCGACTTCCGCAACAGGCGCCCCACCGTCAACTTCGACCACTACGAGAGCAGCTACTTCCCACTGCGGGCCACCTGCCACTGGGACAACGGCGAGCAGAAGGCACTCGTCGGCGCCTGGATGAATCCACTCCTGTTCACCTGCATGGCCGTGCTGACCGGCTGCCTGGTGACGATGGCGGTCCTTGCCCACCGCCGCCACCGGAAAGGACACCCACGTTGAGCGACACCGCTCACATGCCCACCCGCCGTCAGACCCTCGGCATTGCCGCAGGCGTCACCACGGGGGCCTTCCTCGCCGGCAGCGGCTCCTGACCAGCGCGCGTGGCGCGGCGGACGGACACAGAACCACTGGCCCGTCGTCGGCCGCGGCCACATCGACACCTTCCGGATCGAGGGCACCGGTGTCGACGTCCCGCTCCTGAAGGGCGACGTGGCCACCGTACTGACCTACGTGGCCCGCCGGTTCGCGTACGAGATCGACATGCTCCGCCCCGGCGACGTGGAGAGCCACACGGTCCACCGCGCCGTCGGTACCGGCTTCGAGTCGAACCACCTCTCCGGTACCGCGATCTCGATCCGGCCGCTCTTCTACCCGCCGGAGCGCAGCCGGGTACGGGCCTGTCCGAACTCGAGGAGGTTGTCGTCGCGGACATCCTCGCCGACTGCCAGGGCGTCATGGGCTGGGGCGGACACACGAACCCGGTCAAGGAGTCCCAGGCCGCTGAAGCAACCGCGGACACCCGTTTTCACAGGATGCCCCCAAGTTGAGTACGCGTACTCAGGTGCCCGGCCCTCCTTCCGTCGCACGATCGGGAGCATGCTGTGGTCCGACCCCGAGAACGAACCCCCCGAGGATCTCCGCGACATGCAGGACATGTTGCGACGCCTGGGCGTTCTCCTGGCGCTGGCCATGGTGATCGCGATGATCCTGCTGGGCATCCGCTGACCGGGCCGACCCGGCTCGACCCGGCCTCCGACGGGAGGGCCCGCGTCCGGTGGTCCGGGTCCGCGCTCGGGCAGAGCCGCCCCGGACCAGGGGAACGGCGGCCGAGGCGGAGGCGGATCGGCGCCGATACCCTGGTTCCATGACCGATCAGCCGCGCCGCCGTCTCGTGCTCGCCTCCCAGTCCCCCGCCCGGCTCAATCTGCTGCGGCAGGCCGGACTCGCCCCCGAGGTGATCGTGAGCGGGGTCGACGAGGACGCCGTCACCGCACCCACTCCCGCCGAGCTGGCCCTCGCGCTGGCCGAGGCGAAGGCCTCCGTCGTGGCGGCACGGCCCGAGGTGCAGGGCGCTCTGGTGATCGGCTGCGACTCGGTGCTGGACCTGGACGGCCAGGCGCTCGGCAAGCCCGCCGACGCCGAGGAGGCCACCGCGCGCTGGAAGGCGATGCGGGGCCGGGCGGGCACGCTCCAGACGGGGCACTGCGTCTGGGACACGGCGCAGAAGCGGTGGGAGTCCGGGATCGCCTCGACCGTGGTCCGCTTCGGCGAACCGACCGACGAGGAGATCGCCGCGTACGTCGCCTCGGGCGAACCCCTGCACGTGGCGGGCGCGTTCACCCTGGACGGCCGCTCGGCGCCGTTCATCGAGGGCATCGACGGCGACCACGGCAACGTCATCGGCATCTCGCTGCCGCTGGTGCGCAGGCTGCTCGCCGAACTGGGCGTCGGCATCACGGAGTTGTGGACGCCCCGGGAGGCATGAGGACCACCGGCCCGGGCGCCCGGCCAAGAAGGCCCGCCGCCCGGCGCTCGGGGAACGTCCGTACGCCACAGGGCGGTTGCGGTCGAACGCCCGCAGGCCGGGCATCCGCACCCCGGCACCCGGGTGCCGGCTCCCCTGAGCGCCCGAGGGCGACAGGGGAGCCGGGAGAAGGATCAGGGAGCCGTCAGGAGGCCGAAGCGGCCGCCGCGACCGCGGGTTCCTCTTCGACGGCGGCCATCGCCTCGGCACCCTCCGCTTCGGTGCCCTTCGTGTCGGCGCCCTTCGTCGGATCGGCCTTCACCAGGTCGGCCTTCGCCTCGGCGCCCTTCGCCAGGTCGACCTTCCCCGCGGTGACGTTCCCGCCCGGGACCGGGCTCGCCGCACTGGTGCTCGCGGCAGGGCCGGTGCCGTCCGCCTCGGCCGCGTCCCCCTCGCCGTCACCGGTCCCGCCGGTCTCCGGCGCGGCGTCGACGGGACCGGTCTCCCGGCCGTCGTACGCCAGGAGGGTGAACACGACCAACGCGAACACCACCATCATGAGGGTGAACGCTCTCCAGCCCACCAGGCCCACCGTGAAGGCGCCGAGCAGGGCGTGCACCACGGCGGCGCTGATCAGCAGAAGCCGCCCGAGAAGGCCCGGGGGGCGCTGTCGGAGCGCGACCAGCAGGGCTGACACGGCACAGGCCAGGAAGTAGAGACCGAAGACCAGACCGCCGATCTTCGACGACCGCGACATCATGTCGGAGTCGATCCCCGCCACATGCATGTTCTGGCGGTCGGCGACCACGCCGAGGAACCAGTTGAGGAGAGCGATACCTGCCGCCTCCACGAAGAGCACGATCGCCGCCACCCACACCAGCGGTCTGCGCACCACCGGCCCCACCCACTTCCGCGTGCTGTTACCCCAAGTACGTCTTAGACATCCCGAACGCTACTAACGGGTAAACCCGGGGACAAGGGTTCGGTCGAGGGCAAAGAATCGTTGGGCCATTCGTAGGGACTCCACAAAGAATCGTTGTGGGCCGCAGCACGGAGTCACAGAGACCTTGACCACACCTGAGGGCTAGGGTTCAGGGAAGGATTCCCGCGTGCCTTGGCACCACAAGGGATTTCGCAGGTAGGGCGAGCCTCGTATCACGCTCCGTGTGGGCAAGCTCACCACTGGGGACAGCTCGAAGAGTCGTGTTGGCTGTCCCTAAACTCGGCTTGTTTTCAAGGAGGGAGCCATCGTGCGCAAGGTGCTCATCGCCAACCGTGGCGAAATCGCTGTCCGCGTGGCCCGGGCATGTCGGGACGCCGGGATCGCGAGCGTTGCCGTGTATGCGGAACCGGACCGGGACGCTCTGCATGTCCGTGCGGCGGACGAGGCGTTCGCGCTGGGCGGTGACACTCCGGCCTCCAGTTACCTGGACTTCGCCAAGGTGCTGCAGGCCGCCAAGGACTCGGGCGCGGATGCCATCCATCCGGGCTACGGCTTCCTTTCGGAGAACGCCGACTTCGCCCAGGCCGTCCTCGACGCCGGGCTGATCTGGATCGGCCCGCCGCCGCAGGCGATCCGCGACCTGGGTGACAAGGTCGCCGCCCGGCACATCGCGCAGCGCGCGGGCGCGCCGCTGGTGGCGGGCACCCCGGACCCGGTTGCGGGTGCCGAGGAGGTCGTCGCGTTCGCGGAGCAGCATGGTCTGCCGATCGCGATCAAGGCGGCGTTCGGTGGTGGCGGGCGTGGTCTGAAGGTGGCCCGGACGCTGCAGGAGGTGCCGGAGCTGTACGAGTCGGCGGTGCGTGAGGCGGTCGCGGCGTTCGGGCGCGGTGAGTGCTTCGTGGAGCGCTACCTGGACAAGCCCCGGCATGTGGAGACGCAGTGTCTGGCCGACTCCCACGGCAACGTGGTCGTCGTCTCCACGCGTGACTGTTCGCTGCAGCGGCGCCACCAGAAGCTGGTCGAGGAGGCCCCCGCGCCGTTCCTGTCGCCGGCGCAGGTGGACGAGCTGTACGCGTCGTCCAAGGCGATCCTGAAGGAGGCCGGCTACGTCGGCGCCGGCACGGTGGAGTTCCTGGTCGGCACGGACGGCACGATCTCCTTCCTGGAGGTCAACACCCGTCTGCAGGTCGAGCACCCGGTCACCGAGGAGGTCGCCGGCATCGACCTGGTCCGGGAGATGTTCCGTATCGCCGACGGTGAGGAACTGGGCTACGGCGATCCCGAACTGCGCGGGCACTCCATCGAGTTCCGTATCAACGGCGAGGACCCGGGCCGCGGCTTTCTGCCGGCCCCCGGCACGGTCACCGCGTTCGCGGCGCCGTCCGGCCCCGGGGTGCGTCTGGACGCGGGCGTCGAGTCCGGCTCGGTGATCGGCCCGGCCTGGGACTCGCTGCTCGCCAAGCTGATCGTCACCGGCGCCACCCGCGAGCAGGCCCTGCAGCGGGCCGCCCGCGCGCTGGCGGAGTTCCAGGTCGAGGGCATGGCGACCGCGATCCCCTTCCACCGCGCGGTGGTCACCGACCCGGCGTTCGCCCCCGAGCTGACCGGCTCGAAGGACCCGTTCACGGTCCACACCCGCTGGATCGAGACCGAGTTCGTCAACGAGATCAAGCCGTTCACCGCCCCGGCCGACACCGACACCGACGACGAGCCCGGCCGCGAGACGGTGGTCGTCGAGGTCGGCGGCAAGCGCCTGGAGGTCTCGCTGCCCATCTCGCTGGGCATGTCGCTGGCCCGCACCGGTCTGGCCGCCGGCGCCAAGCCCAAGCGCCGGGCCGCCAAGAAGTCCGGCCCGGCCGCCTCCGGCGACACCCTCGCCTCCCCGATGCAGGGCACCATCGTCAAGGTGGCCGTCGAGGAGGGCCAGGAGGTCAAGGAAGGCGACCTGATCGTCGTCCTGGAAGCCATGAAGATGGAACAGCCCCTGAACGCCCACCGCTCCGGCACCGTCAAGGGCCTCAGCGCCGAGGTCGGCGCCTCCGTCACCTCCGGCGCCCCCATCTGCGAGATCAAGGACTGAGCAACACGAACGGGTGACGCGCCCGTCATCGCGTCCGAAGCGCCCGGCGGACCGCATCTGCGGCCCGCCGGGCGCTTCACCGTGCGGGGCGGACCCGCCCACGGCGGCGCTCGGGCCCCCGTCCGCGCAACCGTCCATGATGCTTCGAGCCGTCCGGCGCGAAAGCCCGTGGAGGTCCGTCCAGGAGCCGCCGGTGGCATTCTGGAGCGCAGCCGGGCGGCGGGAGAGGGCAGGTGGAAGCCATGGTGGGCGCGACCGCGAGGGAGCGGGCCGGCACGTCCGGACCCGCCACGGACCCAGGAGCGCCGCGCGTGATGCGGGCGGACGCCCGGCGCAACTACGGACGGCTGCTCGCCGAGGCGCGCTCCGCGTTCGCCGAGCGCGGCACGGACACGTCCCTGGAGGACGTGGCCCGGCGCGCGGGCGTCGGAATCGGCACGCTGTACCGGCACTTCCCGAATCGGCACGCGTTGATGAGCGCGGTCTTCGAGGACGCCGTGAACGATCTGCTGGCCCGCTCGCGGGAGTTGCTCGACGCCCCGCAGCCGTGCACCGCCCTGGTGGAGTGGCTGCGCGAGATCATCGCGCACGCGGGTGAGTACCGAGGGCTCGCACGCGCCCTCATGTCGGCCTCACAGGACGAGGGTTCACACCTCGCCCGGTGCAGTGGCCCGATGCGTGAGGCGGGCAGCGCCCTGCTGCTGCGCGCCCAGGAGTCGGGGGCCGTACGCCCCGATGTCTCGATCGGTGATCTCCTCCAGCTGACCAACGCGATCGCGCTGGCGGCGGAGGAAACCGCGGACGACCCCGCGCTGGCCGACCGTCTGCTGAGCCTGACGCTGCGCGGCCTGAAACCGTGAGCCGGGCTCGCGGCCCGGAGACCCGTGAGCCCACCCGGCCACTCGGCGGCCCGATGGCGCCGGCCGACCCGGCCCGCCGCCCGACTCCGTGAGCCGGTCCGGCCCGCGGCCCGCAGCCTGACGTCGTCAGCCGACCTGTCCGGCTGTCCGGCTGTCCGGCTGTCCGGCTGTCCGCCGAGGATTTCAGCCCCCGGCGTCACCGTCCCGCCGACACCGCTCAGCGGCGTCGGAGATCGGCCACCCGTGCTCTTTCGGCCGGGGGCTGGTCCCCCATCACCGTCGCGCTCCGTAGTTGCGGTCCCGATCCCGGGACCACCTGGCCGCGGCGCGGGCCCGGGAGGGGTACGTCCCGACGCGGCTGGCGCCCCGCCGGGAGCGGATCCCCTCCCGCACCGCCCGCCGAAGACCCGGCCACCGCGATCTGCACGCCCTGATCGGCCAGGGCCTGGAGTTCGGTGGCCGCACGGTCGTCATGGGCGGGCGGCTCGTCCGTGACCAGGCGGGTGATGAGGTCGGTCGGCACGGTCTGGAACATGGTGTCCGTCCCGAGCTTGGTGTGGTCGGCGAGGACCACGACCTCCGTGGCCGCCTGGACGAGAGCACGGTCCACGGACGCCGAGAGCATGTTGGACGTGGAGAGTCCGCGCTCGGCGGTCAGACCGCTCCCGGAGAGGAACGCCCGGGAGACGCGCAGCCCCTGGAGGGACTGCTCCGCGCCCGAGCCGACCAGTGCGTAGTTGGAACCGCGCAGGGTGCCGCCGGTCATCACGACCTCCACGCGGTTGGCATGGGCCAACGCCTGGGCCACCAGCAGGGAGTTGGTGACGACGGTCAGACCGGGCACCCGCGCGAGCCGGCGGGCCAGCTCCTGCGTGGTGGTACCCGCCCCCACCACGATGGCCTCGCCTTCTTCGACGAGACCCGCGGCGAGATCGGCGATGGCCGTCTTCTCGGCGGTCGCGAGATGCGATTTCTGCGGAAAGCCGGACTCCCGCGTGAACCCGCCCGGCAATACCGCACCGCCGTGCCGGCGGTCGAGGAGTCCTTCTGCCTCCAGCGCGCGCACGTCCCGCCGTACGGTCACTTCGGAGGTCTGGACGACGCGGGCGAGCTCACGGAGCGACACGGCCCCGTTCGCTCGCACCATTTCGAGGATCAATTGGCGACGTTCTGCAGCGAACACGAAACTGACAGTAACCCCAACGACCGTCTGCTTTCAGCAGTTTGCGCCGAATAACAGAAGTTGTTCGCATGGCGGGGTGCTAAGTGGTATACGTGCCTACTCGCGGCACCCGTTCCCTGCGCAGCGTCACCAACTCCCCGTGACCAGCGGGGAGTCGCCGAAAGTCGTCAGCCCTCGCTCGTGGTCTTCCGGGTGTGCAGCTGTCGTGCCACCTCGGCGATCGAGCCGGACAGGGACGGGTACACGGTGAACGCGTTCGCGATCTGTTCGACCGTCAGATTGTTGTCGACCGCGATCGAGATGGGGTGGATCAGCTCCGAGGCGTGCGGGGAGACGACCACACCACCGACCACGATGCCGGTGCCGGGGCGGCAGAAGATCTTGACGAAGCCGTCGCGGATGCCCTGCATCTTGGCGCGCGGGTTGCGCAGCAGCGGCAGCTTCACGACCCGGGCGTCGATCTTGCCCGCGTCGACGTCCGCCTGGGAGTAGCCGACGGTGGCGATCTCGGGGTCGGTGAAGACGTTCGAGGAGACCGTCTTCAGGTTCAGCGGGGCCACCGCGTCGCCGAGGAAGTGGTACATGGCGATACGGCCCTGCATGGCGGCGACGGACGCGAGGGCGAAGACGCCGGTCACGTCACCGGCCGCGTAGACGCCCGGAGCGGTCGTACGGGAGACCCGGTCCGTCCAGATGTGCCCGGAGTCGCGGACCCTGACGCCGGCCTCCTCCAGGCCCATCCCGCTGCTGTTCGGGATGGCGCCGACGGCCATCAGGCAGTGCGTGCCGCTGATGACCCGGCCGTCGGAGAGCGTGACCTCGACCCGGTCGCCGACCCGCTTGGCGGACTCGGCGCGGGAGCGGGCCATGACGTTCATGCCTCGGCGGCGGAAGACGTCCTCCAGGACGGCGGCGGCGTCGGGGTCCTCGCCCGGCAGCACGCGGTCGCGGCTGGAGACGAGGGTGACGCGGGAGCCGAGTGCCTGGTAGGCGCCGGCGAACTCGGCGCCGGTGACACCGGAGCCCACCACGATGAGTTCTTCGGGCAGCTCGTCGAGGTCGTAGACCTGGGTCCAGTTCAGGATGCGCTCGCCGTCGGGCTGCGCGTCGGGCAGCTCGCGCGGGTGCCCGCCGGTGGCCAGGAGCACGGCGTCGGCGGTGAGGGTCTCCTCGGTGCCGTCCGCGGCGCTCACGACGACCTTGCGGGAGCCGTCCAGGGCCTGCATGCCCTCCAGCCGTCCGCGTCCGCGCAGGACACGGGCGCCGGCACGGGTCACCGAGGCGGTGATGTCGTGCGACTGGGCGAGCGCGAGGCGCTTCACGCGGCGGTTGACCTTGCCCAGGTCCACGCCGACCACGCGGGCGGCCTGATCGATGTGCGGGGTGTCGTCGGCGACGATGATCCCCAGCTCCTCGTAGGAGGAGTCGAACGTCGTCATCACCTCGGCCGTGGCGATGAGAGTCTTCGACGGCACGCAGTCGGTGAGCACCGACGCCCCGCCCAGACCGTCGCAGTCGACGACGGTCACCTCCGCGCCGAGCTGCGCGGCTACCAGCGCCGCTTCATATCCGCCGGGTCCGCCACCGATGATCACGATCCGAGTCACGTACTCCATTGTCCCGCACGCTTCAAGGTGCTTCCGCCCAGGGGCCCCCGATCCGGGGCATCCGCGCCACTTTGTTACGCGAGAGACGTACGTGCCGCTGCCGTACCCTCGACCCCATGTCGCTCTACGCCGCGTACGCCGGCAATCTCGACCCGCGGCTCATGACGCGCCGCGCCCCGCATTCACCGCTGCGCGCCACGGGCTGGCTGAACGGCTGGCGGCTGACCTTCGGCGGCGAGCACATGGGCTGGGAGGGAGCGCTCGCGACGATCGTCGAGGCGCCGCGGTCCCAGGTCTTCGTGGCGCTGTACGACGTCGCACCGCTGGACGAGGACTCCATGGACCGCTGGGAGGGCGTCGGCCTCGACGTCTACCGCCGGATGCGTGTACGTGTGCACACACTGGAGGGTGAGGAAGCCGCGTGGGTCTACGTACTGAACGGGTACGAGGGGGGACTGCCCTCGGCGCGTTATCTGGGCGAACTGGCGGACGCCGCCGAGTCGGCCGGCGCACCGCACGACTACGTCATGGAGCTGCGCAAGCGGCCCTGCTGAGGTCGCTTCCACCGGCGCGCGCCGCCGCTCCGCGGCGGAATCCTGGCCGCTCCGCGGCGCTTTCTCCCACCCGCCCGTCCGTCTCGCTCCGTCGCGGGGGCGCCCTCGTCACCCCGCCGCTCCGCGGCGTCCTTCCCACCCGCCCCCCGTCTCGGCCCGTTTCAACGGTGCCCTCGTCGTGCCCCTCGCACCCCACCCACCCCACCCATTTGTCGGAAACGACAAGACAACGATCGCAAGACCGTGAGCACCGTCATCTACGCGCGTAGGAACAAACCGGCTACGCTCTTGCGCGTGAACGCATCTCTTCTTCCGGACGACATCCAGGGCGACCCCCACGCCGCCGCCGACGCCGCCGCCACGCGCCTGCGTGAGCTGACGGGCGCCGAGACCCACGACGTCGCCCTCGTGATGGGCTCGGGCTGGGCTCCCGCCGTGGACGCCCTCGGCACCCCCGAGGCCGAGTTCCCGGTCACCGAGCTGCCCGGCTTCCCGCCGCCGGCGGTCGAGGGCCACGGCGGCACGATCCGCTCGTACCGGATCGGCGACAAGCGCGCCCTGGTCTTCCTCGGCCGCACCCACTTCTACGAGGGACGCGGGGTCGCCGCCGTCGCGCACGGTGTCCGTACCGCCGTCGCCGCCGGCTGCAAGACCATCGTGCTCACCAACGGCTGCGGCGGACTGCGCGAGGGCATGCGCCCCGGTCAGCCCGTGCTGATCAGCGACCACATCAACCTGACGGCCACCTCGCCGATCATCGGCGCGAACTTCGTCGACCTCACCGACCTGTACTCGCCGCGGCTGCGCGCGCTGTGCAAGGAGGTCGACCCCTCCCTGGAGGAGGGCGTCTACGCGCAGTTCCCCGGCCCGCACTACGAGACGCCCGCCGAGATCCGGATGGCCCGCGTCATCGGCGCCGACCTGGTGGGCATGTCGACGACCCTCGAGGCCATCGCCGCACGTGAGGCGGGCGCCGAGGTGCTCGGCATCTCCCTCGTCACCAACCTCGCCGCCGGCATGACGGGCGAGCCCCTCAACCACGAGGAAGTCCTCCAGGCCGGCCGCGACTCGGCGGCGCGCATGGGGGAACTTCTGACCCAGGTGCTGGATCGTCTGTAGGCGACGGGTGTCCGCCCCCGGCACCGGGGGCACGACGACCCGGGCACACGGAACCGTACGACCGAAGAGAGGTGCACCCCAGGTGCAGGACGACATCGTCGCGCGGGCCAAGGCGTGGCTGGCCGAGGACCCCGACGCGGAGACCCGTGACGAACTCGCGAAGCTCGTCGAGGCGGAAGACGTCACCGAGCTGACCGCCCGCTTCAGCGGGACGCTCCAGTTCGGCACCGCGGGTCTGCGCGGTGAGCTCGGCGCGGGGCCGATGCGGATGAACCGTTCCGTGGTCATCCGGGCCGCGGCCGGACTCGCCGCGTACCTCAAGGCCCAGGGGCACACCGGCGGACTCGTGGTGATCGGCTACGACGCCCGCCACAAGTCCGCGGACTTCGCCCGGGACACCGCGGCCGTGATGACGGGCGCCGGCCTGCGCGCCGCCGTCCTGCCCCGGCCGCTGCCCACCCCGGTCCTCGCCTACGCCATACGGCATCTCGGCGCGGTCGCGGGCGTGGAGGTCACCGCCAGCCACAACCCGCCCCGGGACAACGGCTACAAGGTCTACCTCGGCGACGGTTCGCAGATCGTCCCGCCGGCCGACGCGGAGATCGCCGCCGAGATCGACGCGGTCCGCGCGCTCGCCGACGTGCCCCGCCCCGAGTCCGGCTGGGAGACCCTCGACGAGAGCGTCCTTCAGGCCTACCTGGCCCGTACGGACGCCGTCCTCTCTGAGGGCTCGCCGCGCACCGCCCGCACCGTCTACACGGCGATGCACGGCGTCGGCAAGGACGTGCTGCTCGCGGCCTTCGCGCGGGCCGGGTTCCCGGAGCCGGTGCTCGTCGCCGAGCAGGCGGAGCCCGACCCGGACTTCCCGACCGTCGCCTTCCCCAACCCGGAGGAGCCCGGCGCGATGGACCTCGCCTTCGCGGCGGCCCGCGCGACGGAACCCGACCTGATCATCGCCAACGACCCGGACGCCGACCGGTGCGCCGTCGCGGTGAAGGCCGGCGCCGACTGGCGCATGCTGCGCGGCGACGAGGTCGGCGCGCTGCTCGCCGAGCACCTGGTGCGGCGCGGCGCGCGCGGCGTCTTCGCCGAGTCGATCGTCTCCTCCTCGCTGCTCGGCCGGATCGCCGAGGGCGCGGGTCTGCCGTACGAGGAGACGCTCACCGGCTTCAAGTGGATCGCCCGGGTCGAGGGGCTGCGGTTCGGGTACGAGGAGGCGCTCGGCTACTGCGTCGACCCCGAGGGCGTACGCGACAAGGACGGCATCACCGCCGCCCTGCTCGTCACCGAGCTGGCCTCGGAGCTCAAGGAGCAGGGCCGGACCCTGCTCGATCTCCTCGACGACATCGCCGTCGCGTACGGGCTGCACGCCACCGACCAGCTCTCGGTGCGGGTGGAGGACCTCTCGGTCATCGCGAACGCCATGCGCCGGCTGCGCGAGCAGCCGCCCACGGAGCTCGCGGGTCTGGCCATCACGAAGGCCGAGGACCTGACCCGGGGTACGGACCGGCTGCCCCCCACGGACGGCCTGCGCTACACCCTGGACGGCGCCCGGGTCATCGTCCGGCCGAGCGGCACCGAGCCCAAGCTGAAGTGCTACCTGGAGGTCGTGGTGCCCGTCGGAGGCCACGACGCTCTCCCGGCGGCCCACGCGAAGGCGGCCGAGCTGCTGACGGCGATCAAGCGGGACCTGTCGGCCGCGGCCGGCATCTGAGCCCACGCCCGGCGGGAGGCGGCCCGTCCGCCGCCTCCCGCCGGTGATCCAAACGACAGGCCCGAAGCCCCGACACGCACATCCGCCCTCCTTACGGGTGATTTCCGCACGGCAGTTGACGCAGCGCTCCCGTGCGCCACCGGACGACCGAGGAACGGTTACCGGCAGCGCACCATCGAGTCCCAGGAGCCGCCGCGTGCCCTCGACCGATTCCCGGCCGACGTCCGCCCCGCCCCACAGCGCCCCGGGCGGGAGCGCCCCCGGCGTCCCGGCCGCCCGGCGCGGACCGGGCGCCTCCGGTCTCCTCACCGCGGTCCGCGCCGCTCTGCGGCACGCGGCGCCCGCGCTCCTCGCCTACGCGGCCGTCCGCCTCACCGGACTGGCCGTACTCGCGCTCTGGGCGCACCGGCGGCATCACGGCGTCTGGCCGGCCCTGGCGGCCCAGTGGGACGCGGACTGGTACCTCGGCATCGCGGACCACGGGTACGCGCGCCACCTGGGCACCGCGTTCGACGCGAACAACCTGGCCTTCTTCCCGCTCTACCCGGTCCTGGTCAAGGCCGTCGCGGTCCTGACCCCCGGCTCGCGCGCCTCCACCGGGCTGGCGATCGCGGTCGTGTCCTCGTTCCTCGCCGCGTGGGGAGTCCACGCGGCGGGCAGTCACCTGCACGGCCGCCGCGTGGGCGTGCTGCTGACCGTGCTGTGGGCGGCCCTGCCGGTGGGACTGGTCCAGTGGATGGGCTACACGGAGTCGCTGTTCACCGCGCTCGCCGCGTGGGCGCTGTACGCGGTTCTCACCGGCCGGCTGCTGTGGGCCGCCTCGCTGGCGGCGCTGGCGGGGCTGACCCGGCCCACCGGTGTCGCGGTGGCCGCCGCCGTGGCCGTCACCGCGCTGCTGTCGCTGCGCCGGGGCTTCACCGTCCGGGCGCTCGCCGCGGCCGTCCTGGCCCCGGCCGGCTGGCTCGCGTACGTCGGCTGGGTGGGCCTCAGGCTGGGCCGCTGGGACGGCTACCTCGCCGTACAGCGGCTGTGGCACAACGAGTGGGACGGCGGCGCCGAGACCGTGCGCCGGATGCGGGAGGTACTGGCGCAGAACTCGTCGCCCGAGCTGTTCCTGATCATGGTGACGGTGACCCTGCTCGCGGCGGTGGTGCTGTACGGCCTCTCCGTGGGGGACCGCCAGCCGCTTCCGCTGCTGGTCTTCACCGGGATCCTGCTGCTGATCGTCCTCGGCAGCGGTGGCGTCTACTTCCCCCGCGCCCGCTTCCTGCTCCCCGGCTTCCCGCTGCTGCTCCCGCTCGCCCTGTACCTGGCCCGTGCCTCACGCCGCCTGCGGACGCTGGCTCTCACGGCCGCGGTGCTCGGTTCGGCGTACTGCGGCGCGTACATGGTCCTGGTGTGGCCGAGCGCGCCCTAGGAGCCCTGGTCGGATACCACCTCCACGCGGGCCCCCGGCCTCACCGTCGCGTCGCGGGATCTCCGGCCGTCACACCTCGGCTCACCCGTCCAGGAACCCCATGAGGCCGGCCGGCACGGCCGTCAGCCACACCAGGACGAACGGCACCGCCAGCGGCCACAGGGGGCGCCCCCGCTCGCGCTCCTCGCTGTCGCCGGTGGGGCGCAGGGCGGGGTCGGTGTGCATGGCGGTGACCTCGGCGGCCAGGGCGTCGTACGGGTGGGTCACACCCCGATGGCGCTGGAACCAGGCCCAGCGGGGCGCGGAGACCGTCCAGGCCCCGTCGCCGCGCCAGCGCAGCTTGAGTTCGAGCGACTCCCGGCGGACGGAGTGGATGTCGTCCCACGGGATGTGGGTGATCCCGCGCAGGCCGTTCAGCCAGAGCCCGGTGCGGTCCGCGGTGACGCGCCAGCACAGTTTCACAGGGATGCGGAACGCGCCGGACAGGCCGACAAGGAGGAGGACGATCTGCTTCCAGAGGCTGATGCCCCCGTCGGTGGACGTGACCCAGCACAGCAGGACGCCCGCCGGCACCATCAGGAAACCGGCCAGCCAGTCCACCGCGCCCGCGCGCCAGCGCCGTACCGGCACCAG
This sequence comes from Streptomyces sp. NBC_00328, assembly GCF_036139655.1. Taxonomy (NCBI): domain Bacteria; kingdom Bacillati; phylum Actinomycetota; class Actinomycetes; order Kitasatosporales; family Streptomycetaceae; genus Streptomyces; species Streptomyces sp. NBC_00328. The sequence goes on along the minus strand of NZ_CP108013.1, from coordinate 6,118,389 downwards.
GTCCTTCAGACGCGCGGCCTCCACCAGCCCGAAGTACTGCTCGTCGTCCACCGCCCTCCGGGCCGCCGTTCGCTTCGCCCGCTTGAGCCGCCGCCGCACTCCGCCCTCCGAAAGCGGGCGTACGGGCCCGGACGACCGTTCCGCCACCGGCGGGTCGCCGGGCTTCGCCGGGGCGCTGACGAGCGCGACCTCGGCACCCTCGTACGGCACCCCGTACAGGACGGCCTCCCGCAGCGGCCCCGGCCGGTCGCCGTCGAGCCGGTCGGCGGACTCCGCCAAGCCCGCCGCGTCCGCCAGATCCAGCGCCGTGTCCGTCACGGCGTCCGCCACATCGCCCCCGTCGTAGTCCGTGTCATGGTCCAGCGGAACCACGCCGACGGTGAACAGCGGTCGCAGGCCCGCCACGTCGTCCGCGGCGAAGACCTTCGCGTCGCCGCGTCCGGTCGTACGCATCAGGACGCGCAGGACGGGCGCGGGCGCTGCGCGCAGCGCGGCTGCCCGCCGCCTGCCCAGCACTCCGGAGAGCAGCGCGGTGACGCCCAGCCCGGCCGCGAAGCACCCGGCGACAGCCACCGCCCGGCGGCTCTCCGAGGAGTTCCACACACCGACGGTCGCGATCAGCCCGATGCCCGCCAGGATCAGGGCGATCCCGAGCCCGGAGAGGAACCGGCCGCGCCCGAGGGGCCGGTCCCCGTCCGGCAGGGGCGCCGTCACACCTCCGGAAGCGGCCAGCGCCGCCTCCCGCTGTCGCTCCCGCGCCCGCAGTCGCAGGGTGGAGATCGCCATGGCGGTCGCGGTCAGCAGGAGTGCGCCCGCGAGGACGGGGAGGACCGGCGCGGGACGCAGGACGACGGCCGCCAGGGCCAGGGCCGGCGCCGACACCCGTACGACCTCGGGCCGTAGCTGCAGCCAGACCAGGAGGAGTCCGGCCGGCGCCGCGAGGTAGGGCGGCAGACCGGCCCCGGTCAGGCCCAGGGCGGCCAGCGCGCCGGTCAACAGCACCAGCTTGAGAACCCTCAGCCCGACTCGTGGCACCGGTATCCAGCCCGGCGGCAGCACCCGCGTCCAGCGGAGGGTGTGTTCCGTGCTCCAGGGAAGGCAGCCGTCGGGTATCGCGGTGGCGGGCAGTGTCCGCCGGACGTCGGTGTTCATCGTTTCCCAGAGACTCGGACCACGGGGGCGGTTGTGCAGCAGGCCCTCGGCTTCGTCTCCGGGTGGGGGAACGGCGGTCGCGGCCGATGCGGGGCACAGCCCCGCGAAGGGTTTCGTCAGCCTGTGGCCAGGAGGATCGCGAGCACGATGGCGCCGGCGAGCGCGGGGCCCATCACCTCGTACGCCCAGCGCACCCTGACCTCCCCCTGCGCGCCCTCCGTGGCGGCGCGGCTCTCGGCCAGCTCGCGCAATTCGTCCACGATCCGGTCGGTCTCGGGCCGGACCGGCGTGTGGGTGGCCGCGCCCCGGCCGACGGCGGACGCGCGGCCCGGCGACGACGGACGGCCGAAGCCTCCACGGCCGGCCTCGCCCTGCGCCGACTGCCTGGCCGCCTTCTTGCGGGCGCGCAGCGACACGGGCACCGCCCACAGCTGGTACTTCGTGCCCGAGGTGTCGACCACCTCGTTCGAGTAGTGCGAGCGCAGCGAGGCGACCTTGCTCCAGGGGAGCACGATCACGCGCAGCGGGTTGCGGACGCGCAGCCGGTTCTCGTTGGCGTAGACGGCGGGGCGCAGGGTGAAGGCGGTGACCAGGGGGACGATGAGGATCATTCCGGCGAGCGCCAGCCATGGGGTGCGGCCGTGTCCGGAGACCAGTGCGTCGAAGCCGAGCCAGCCGACGATGAGCAGAAGGAGGACGCCGCCCACGATACCGGCGGGCGACCGGTAGATCCGGTCCCTGGCCTCGGGTCGCGAGGCGTCCGGAAGGGGTGACTGGTGGTCGGGGGTCGTCATGGTCCCGATTGTGCCCGACGTGTGCCGCGTGCTTGAGCTCGGTGGGGTCTCGCTATGGTCGCGAAGGAGCCCACGGCGTCCGTCTCGCGGGCACCGTGACCACGCCGGACACGACAGCCCCGATGATCCGGCGGAAGGTCGGGCATTCCATGTGGCTGGGCGCGGGACAGGCGGCGGTGTGCCGCAGCGAGTCGCGCAGGACCCCGAGCTCGCGGATCGTCCGGTCCAGCTCGTCGGCCTTGTCGAGGAGGGCCTGAGGGTCGATGCGCGGACGTCCGTCCGGCGCGAACGTCCGGGCGATCTCGTCCAGCGAGAACCCGGCGGAACGCCCGAGCGCGATGAGCGCCGGCCGTTCCAGTACGGCGGGGTCGTCCTGGCGGCGCAGACCGCGTCTGCCGGTCGGGGCGACGAGTCCCCGCTCCTCGTAGTACCGCAGCGTCGGAGCGGGCACTCCGGCGCGGCGTGTCACTTCGGCGATATCCAGGTCCGGCATCGTCTTGACCTCGAGTCGGCTTGAAGGAGGACGGTGTCATCTCCAGGCCGTGAGGGCAACCAGCCGTGAGGGCGACCACAGGAGGCGCGATGGAATCCGGGCGCGGGGCGGGCGACACAGTGGGCAGGGAGCAGCTGGCTCGCTGGAACGGACCGGCGGGGAACGCCTGGGTCGAGGCCCAGGACATGGTGGACGCGTTGTTCGCGCCGCTGGAGAGGCTCCTCGTCGAGACGTTTCCGGCGGCACAGGGGGGCAGGGTCCTCGATGTCGGCTGCGGTACGGGAGGCACGACGGTGGCCGTCGCGCGCCGGCTCGGTCCCCGGGGGCGGTGCGTCGGCGTCGACATCTCGGAGCCGATGGTGGCGGCGGCCCGGGTCCGTGCGGAGCGGGAGGGCGCGGGGGCCTCGTTCGTCCGCGCCGACGCGCAGGACCACGTCTTCGAGCCCGCCTCCTTCGACGGGGTCGTCTCCCGCTTCGGGGTGATGTTCTTCCCGGATCCGGTGCGGGCCTTCACCAACCTGCGGCGGGCCGCGAAGGAGAACGCCGTGCTGCGGTTCGTCGTCTGGCGCGACATCGCGGAGAACCCGTTCATGACGACGGCCGAGCGGGCCGCGGCACCGCTCATGCCGGACCTGCCCGCGCGGGATCCCGACGCGCCGGGGCAGTTCGCCCTGGCGGACGCGGGCAAGGTGCGCCGTCTGCTGGAGGAGAGCGGGTGGGCCGGGATCGGCGTCCGGGCCGTCGACGCGGCGTGCGTCATGCCCGAGAAGGAGCTGGTCCCGTACTTCGGCCGGTTCGGCCCGGTCGGTATCGCCCTGCGCGAGACGGACGAGACGACCCGGGACCGGGTCGTCTCAACGGTCCGCACCGCGTTCGACCCGTTCGTCCACGGCACGGAGGTCCGCTTCACAGCGGCCTGCTGGCAGATCGACGCCCACGCCGGTTCGCTGCGCTGACGTCTGCGGGTCTCGGTCCGGTGGGCGGGTCGGGGCCGTGCCGGTACATCCGCCCGTCGCCGTTGGATCGGACGTGAGTTTTCTGGGGAGCCGCTGCTCGATCCGAACGTAAGCGACGGGCATGTGATGTACCGGCACGGCCCCTTCCGCGCGCTCCCGGCTGCGGGTGCGTCGTGGTGGCCGGTCCGGATTTCAGCCCCGGCCGGGGAAGTCTCAGCCCCTCCGGCGTTCGAGGAGCGGGGTCCGGGGCGGAGCCCCAGGGGTGGGGCGGAGGGGGCGAAAGTAGGCCTGCGGACAGGAGGCGGAAGAAACGGGGGATCCAGTTCGTTGCGAGTGGGCGGAGGGTCCGTTCCCGGAAGTCAGCCCGGCGCCCCGCCCCCGCGGGCAAAAAATCCCTCGGCCGCACCCAGGGCTGTACAGCCGCTACGCGCGTAGATATGCTCGGCTGGTGACCATGCCCACCTCTGCACCCTCCCCCAAGCTCTCGACTCCGCTCGAGCAGGGTGGTGCCCCCACCCACGCACTCGGCGACGTGACCGCGTCCGACAGCACGCTGCGCCGCTTCCTCCACGGGCTGCCCGGCGTCGACCCGGTCGGCCTGGAGGCGCGAGCCGCCTCGCTCGGCACCCGTTCCATCAAGACCACCGCGAAGGCGTACGCCATCGACCTCGCCATCTCGATGGTCGACCTGACGACGCTGGAAGGCGCGGACACCCCGGGCAAGGTCCGGGCACTCGGCGCCAAGGCGGTCCTCCCGGACCCGACCGACCGCACGGCGCCCACCACGGCGGCGGTCTGTGTCTATCCCGACATGGTGGCCGTCGCGAAGGAGGCCGTCGCCGGCTCCGGGGTGAAGGTCGCCTCGGTCGCGACCGCGTTCCCGGCCGGCCGTGCCGCGCTCGCCGTGAAGCTGGCCGACGTACGCGACGCCGTCGCCGCGGGCGCCGACGAGATCGACATGGTCATCGACCGCGGAGCGTTCCTCGCGGGCAACTACATGAAGGTGTACGACGAGATCGTCGCCGTGAAGGATGCCTCGGGCGCCGCCCGGTTGAAGGTCATCTTCGAGACCGGCGAGCTGTCGACGTACGACAACATCCGGCGGGCGAGCTGGCTCGGCATGCTGGCCGGGGCCGACTTCATCAAGACCTCCACCGGCAAGGTGGCCGTGAACGCGACGCCCGCGAACACGCTGCTGATGTTGGAGGCCGTCCGCGACTTCCGCGCCCAGACCGGCGTGCAGGTCGGCGTGAAGCCGGCCGGCGGCATCCGCACGACCAAGGACGCCATCAAGTTCCTGGTCGTGGTGAACGAGACCGCGGGCGAGGACTGGCTGGACAACCACTGGTTCCGCTTCGGCGCGTCCTCGCTCCTGAACGACCTGCTGATGCAGCGTCAGAAGCTGGCCACCGGCCGCTACTCCGGCCCCGACTACGTGACGGTGGACTGATCCATCATGGCTTCCGCATTCGAATACGCACCGGCGCCCGAGTCCCGCTCCGTCGTCGACATCGCCCCCTCCTACGGCCTGTTCATCGACGGTGAGTTCACCGAGGCCGCCGAGGGCAAGGTCTTCAAGACCGTCTCCCCCTCCACCGAAGAGGTCCTCTCCGAGATCGCCCAGGCGGGCGAGGCGGACGTCGACCGCGCGGTGAAGGCCGCCCGCAAGGCGTTCGTCAAGTGGTCCGCGCTGCCGGGCTCCGAGCGCGCCAAGTACCTGTTCCGCATCGCGCGGATCATCCAGGAGCGCAGCCGCGAGCTGGCCGTCCTGGAGACGCTGGACAACGGCAAGCCGATCAAGGAGACCCGCGACGCGGACCTCCCGCTGGTCGCCGCGCACTTCTTCTACTACGCGGGCTGGGCGGACAAGCTCGACCACGCGGGCTTCGGCGCGAACCCGCGCCCGCTGGGTGTCGCGGGCCAGGTCATCCCGTGGAACTTCCCGCTGCTGATGCTGGCGTGGAAGATCGCGCCTGCTCTCGCGACCGGCAACACGGTCGTCCTGAAGCCCGCCGAGACCACGCCTCTGACGGCGCTGTTCTTCGCGGACATCTGCCGCCAGGCGGGCCTGCCCCGGGGCGTCGTCAACATCCTTCCCGGGTACGGCGACGCGGGCGCGGCCCTCGTCGCGCACCCGGACGTGGACAAGGTGGCCTTCACCGGCTCCACCGCCGTCGGCAAGGCGATCGCCCGGCAGATCGCGGGCTCGCACAAGAAGGTCACGCTCGAACTCGGCGGCAAGGGCGCGAACATCGTCTTCGACGACGCCCCGATCGACCAGGCCGTCGAGGGCATCGTCAGCGGCATCTTCTTCAACCAGGGCCAGGTCTGCTGCGCGGGCTCGCGGCTGCTGGTCCAGGAGTCGATCCACGACGAGCTGCTCGACTCGCTCAAGCGCCGCCTGTCGACGCTGCGCCTCGGCGACCCGCTCGACAAGAACACGGACATCGGCGCGATCAACTCCGCCGAGCAGCTCTCCCGGATCACCACGCTCGTCGACCAGGGCGAGGCAGAGGGTGCCGAGCGCTGGTCCCCGGCCTGCGAACTCCCCTCCTCCGGCTACTGGTTCGCCCCGACGCTCTTCACGAACGTCACCCAGGCGCACACCATCGCCCGCGACGAGATCTTCGGCCCGGTGCTGTCCGTCCTCACGTTCCGCACCCCGGACGAGGCGGTCGCCAAGGCCAACAACTCCCCGTACGGCCTCTCCGCGGGCATCTGGACCGAGAAGGGCTCCCGGATCCTCGCCGTGGCGAACAAGCTCCGCGCGGGTGTCGTCTGGTCCAACACGTTCAACAAGTTCGACCCGACCTCGCCGTTCGGCGGGTACAAGGAGTCGGGCTTCGGCCGCGAGGGCGGCCGTCACGGCCTGGAGGCGTACCTCGCCCCGTCTAGCCCGGAGGGCGAGCGATAAATGAGTGCAGCCGAGAAGTCCGAGCAGCAGCGCCTGAGCGTCTTCAAGACCTACAAGCTGTACGTGGGCGGCAAGTTCCCGCGTTCCGAGAGCGGCCGGGTGTACGAGGTGAGCGACTCCAAGGGCAAGTGGCTGGCGAACGCTCCGCAGTCGAGCCGCAAGGACGCCCGTGACGCGGTCGTCGCCGCGCGCAAGGCGTTCGGCGGCTGGTCCGGTGCGACCGCGTACAACCGCGGCCAGATCCTGTACCGCGTCGCCGAGATGCTGGAGGGCCGCAAGGAGCAGTTCGTCCGCGAAGTGGCCGACGCGGAGGGCCTGTCGAAGGCGAAGGCGGCGGCCGTCGTCGACGCGGCGATCGACCGCTGGGTCTGGTACGCGGGCTGGACCGACAAGATCGCCCAGGTCGTGGGCGGCGGCAACCCGGTCGCGGGTCCGTTCTTCAACCTGTCCTCCCCGGAGCCGACCGGTGTCGTCACCGTGCTCGCCCCGCAGGAGTCGTCGTTCCTCGGCCTGGTGTCCGTGGTCGCCCCGGTGATCGCCACCGGCAACACGGTGATCGTGATCGCCAGCGAGAAGTCCCCGCTCCCGGCGCTGTCGCTGGGCGAGGTGCTGGCCACCTCCGACGTGCCGGGCGGTGTCGTGAACATCCTGTCCGGCCGGACCGCGGAGATCGCGGCCCCGCTGGCCGCGCACCAGGACGTCAACGCGATCGACCTGGCCGGCGCGGACGAGGTGCTGGCCAAGGAGCTGGAGATCGCGGCCGCGGACAACCTGAAGCGCGTTCTTCGTCCACAGGCTGTGGATTACGCGCGGACTCCCGGGACCGGGCGCCTCACGGCCTTCCTGGAGACGAAGACGGTCTGGCACCCGACGGGCTCCCTGGGCGCCTCGGGCTCGTCCTACTGAGCCCACCCGCACCACCGCGCGACCACGCCCCGAGTTGCCGGGGCCCCGATCCGTGTCCCCGGGGCCCCGCGCACGAAGGAGCCGCGCTTCCCCTCCGTCCAGGGGGAGCGCGGCTCCTTCATGTCCAGGGGCCGCGGACGGCCGTGCGCGGGGTTCAGTGCAGGAGGCCGGCCGCCCGGCCGAGCACCGGAATGCCGCCGATCGACGGCGCCTGCGCCACCGGCCCGGTGAGCGCCTTGGAGGACAGCGGCTTGAAGTCCGCCAGCTGGGTGCCCACGCCGTTGTCGAGCGGGTCCACACCGGTGCCGGCCAGCGGGTTGGGCTTGAGGTTCTCGACGGGACCCGTGACATACCCCACGGTCCCGGTCGTCGCCTGGAGTCCGGCCTGCGGGTCGAGCTCGCCGAGCGAGGCGGGCCGGGTGCGTACGACGTCCACGGCGGAAGCCGTGTCCGCGAAGGCCGGGGTGGCCGCGGCCGCACCGGCAGCGACCACGCCGACCGCCACGGCGATCCGCGCTGTCGTACGGGCCAGGGTGTTCCGCTGGGCTGCGTGTCGCGCCATCAGGTTTTCCTCTTTGACTAGCGGAGAGTGAAGAACGGAGTGCAATTGATGCGACACGCAGAGTAGTTGACGGGATGCCGCGCCGGGCGGTCCCGGCCACGGATTCGCTCCTGCGGGGCAACAGGCATATCAGCGCCACTCGTCACATCCGCGCGACATCCGTCCGCACATTCGGCAAAGCCGGGGATAATGGGCGGGAGCCGTGCCGACGCACGGCGCCGCCGGACCTGTCACAGAAGGTACAGACCATTGGGTTCCCCTCTCCCGATACCCGCCCGCGTGGTGCTGCTCTGCGGCCCCTCCGGCTCCGGGAAGTCCCTTCTCTCCGCCGCTTCCGGCCTCCCCGTGCTCCGCCTCGACGACTTCTACAAAGAGGCCACGGACCCGACGCTGCCCCAGGTCGAGGGCAGCGAGGACATCGACTGGGACCACCCGCGGTCGTGGGACGCGGACACCGCCGTCGCCGCGATCGAGGACCTGTGCCGTACGGGACGTACGACCATCCCCGTCTACGACATCTCCCTGAGCGCCCGTACCGGGGCCGAGGCCCTGAGCATCGACGGGGCGCCGCTGTTCATCGCGGAGGGGATCTTCGCCGCCGAGATCGTCGAGCGCTGCCGCGAACTCGGTGTCCTCGCCGACGCGTTGTGCCTGTCCCGGGGCGCGGTGACCACGTTCCGGCGCCGTTTCGTGCGGGATCTGAAGGAGGGCCGCAAGTCGGTGCCCTTCCTGCTGCGGCGCGGCTGGCGGCTGATGCGCTCCGAGCGGTCCATCGTGGCGCGCCAGGCCGCTCTGGGCGCCCACCCCTGCGACCGGGACGAGGCGCTCGGCCGGCTGGCGGCCGCCTCGTCCGCGCCCCGGGCGTCCGCGCCCACGGCGACCGCGTAACCCGCCCCGCCGGTCACACTCCGGCGCGCGGGCTTTCGGGACCCGGCTCACGCCGGGGCCGCGCCCGCCGGCTTCCTGGAAACGAAAGAAGGTCCAAGCGGACCCCCGACCGCCTGGACCTTCTTCGTTTCCCCCGTGGTCCCCCGTGACACGGCGACTTCCCCGTGACCCGTTCCCCCGTGACCCCGTTCGGCGTCGGCTCCCCCCGGAACCGACGCCCCCCGTCACCGGCTCCCCCCGGAGCCGGCCCGTCTCTTTGTTACCGCTCCCCCCAGCCCCTCAGGCGACAAGCTCCCCGAAGGACTCCTCCTCGTCACGGCCGAAGCTGAGGACCTCGTCCTCGCGCATCCGGCGGAGCGACCGCCAGATGCTGGACTTCACCGTGCCGACACTGATGCCGAGGATCTCCGCGATCTCCGGGTCGGTGCGGCCCTCGTAGTAACGGAGGACCAGCATCGTGCGCTGGAGTTCGGGCAGCCGGGCCAGCGCCTGCCACAGGACCGCGCGCAGCTCGGTGCCGCGCATCGCGTCCGTGTCACCGGGCGTCTCCGGCAGTTCCTCGGTCGGGTACTCGTTCAGCTTGCGGCGGCGCCACGCGCTGATGTGCAGATTCGTCATGGTGCGGCGGAGGTAGCCCCCGACCGCGGCCTTGTCGGTGATCCGGTCCCAGGCCCGGTACGTCGAGAACAGCGCGCTCTGCAGCAGGTCCTCGGCCTCGAAGCGGTCACCGGTCAGGTGGTAGGCGGTTGCGTACAGGGAGGCGCGGCGCTCCTGGACGTAGGCGGTGAAAGCCGCTTCGGCCTCCACACTCCCCGCCCCGGAACGACGCTCCCCCGAGCCCTCCCCGTACGCGGCTCCCCCGTGAGCCTTCTCCCCCGTCGTGCCCACGGCGGCAGGCGCCGTGGTCCTCTCCCCCGTGAAACCGTCAACCACCGTCATGTACACGGTGTGCTGACGCCCGGCGCTACGAGCGCACCCCCGCTGGCTCACAGCACCGGACTTCTCCGCTGCCCGGTTGACGTCGTGGAGCCGCGTGACAACTGCGCTAGTGCTGGTGCTGTGCAGCGTGTTCATCTCGCGCCCCCCGTCGTGGAGTCCCGGATCTTCGGTTCGTTCCGTCGTGCGTCCTGCCTTGTGTCGAAAAGCTTGCCGGGCCCACTTCATGGCCGTGTCCCCCGACTGTCACAGACCTGTCACAGGGGCCGCCCCCAGGCGCGGCACAGCGCGATCACAGAGAAGAGCGGTACGACTACGCAGATGACCACTTGGGCCCCGGACGCCGCCCGCGAGGGCCTTCGTTGTGCCCGGGAGACGAGTGGGAGCGCTCCAACAGTCGATACCCGAGCATGACATGGGCCAGAATGACGTCCGTGCCTTCCCTGTTGCTGATCGAGGACGACGACGCCATCCGTACGGCCCTGGAGCTCTCTTTGACGCGCCAGGGACACCGCGTGGCCACCGCTGCCACCGGCGAGGACGGTCTGAAGCTGCTGCGCGAGCAGCGACCGGATCTGATCGTGCTGGATGTGATGCTGCCCGGCATCGACGGATTCGAGGTGTGCCGGCGCATCCGGCGCACCGACCAACTGCCGATCATCCTGCTGACCGCGCGCAGCGACGACATCGACGTCGTGGTCGGACTGGAGTCCGGCGCCGACGACTATGTCGTCAAGCCGGTGCAGGGCCGGGTGCTCGACGCCCGGATCCGCGCCGTGCTGCGCCGCGGCGAGCGGGAGGCGAACGACTCGGCTTCGTTCGGCTCGCTGGTCATCGACCGTGCCGCCATGACGGTCACCAAGAACGGTGAGGATCTGCAGCTGACACCGACCGAGCTGCGGTTGCTCCTCGAGCTGAGCCGCAGGCCCGGACAGGCCCTGTCCCGGCAGCAGTTGCTGCGTCTGGTGTGGGAGCACGACTACCTGGGCGACTCACGCCTGGTCGATGCCTGTGTGCAGCGGCTGCGCGCCAAGGTGGAGGACGTGCCGTCCTCTCCCACCCTGATCCGTACCGTGCGTGGCGTCGGCTATCGGCTGGACAATCCTCAGTGACCAAACCGCAGGGCAAGCTCCGCGGCTGGGCCGCGGCGCGCAAGGCGTTGCTGTCCGGTCTGCGCTTCACCAGCCTGCGGCTGCGGCTGGTCGTGGTGTTCGGACTCGTCGCGCTCACCGCCGCGGTGTCCGCGTCGGGCATCGCGTACTGGCTCAACCGCGAGGCCGTGCTGACGCGTACCCAGGACGCGGTGCTGCGTGACTTCCAGCAGGAGATGCGCAACCACGCGAGCATGCTGCCCGTGCATCCGGCGCAGGACGAACTCCAGCGCACGGCCGGGCAGATGGCGAACAGCAGCCAGCGTTTCAGTGTGCTGCTGACCGCCGAGGCCGCCGACGGCAAGATGATCACCGGCAACTCCGAGCTGGACACGTTCACGCTGGAGGACGTACCCAAGTCCCTCCAGAAGGCGGTGAACAAGCAGCAGCCGCTGACCTCGACCAACAAGTCCGCGTACCACCTGTACTGGCAGCGGATCATCCAGCACGACAAGTCGTACCTCGTGGGCGGGGCCCGGGTGATCGACGGCTCCACGACCGGTTACATGCTCAAGTCCCTGGAGCCGGAGGCCAAGGACCTCAACTCCCTCGCCTGGTCGCTGGGGATCGCGACGGGGCTCGCGCTGATCGGCTCGGCGCTGCTCGCCCAGGCCGCCGCGACCACGGTCCTCAAGCCGGTCCACCGGCTGGGCATCGCGGCCCGCCGGCTCGGCGAGGGAAAGCTGGACACCCGGCTGCGAGTCTCCGGCACGGACGAACTCGCCGACCTGTCACGGACGTTCAACCGGACGGCGGAGTCGCTGGAGAAGCGGGTCGCGGACATGAGCGCCCGGGACGAGGCCTCCCGCCGGTTCGTCGCCGACATGTCCCACGAACTGCGGACGCCGCTCACCGCGATCACCGCCGTCACCGAGATCCTCGAGGAGGAACTGGACGCGGAGACCGGCAGCGTCGACCCGATGATCGAGCCGGCCGTACGGCTGGTCGTCAGCGAGACCCGGCGTCTGGGCGACCTCGTGGAGAACCTGATGGAGGTGACCCGGTTCGACGCGGGCACCGCCCGGCTCATCCTCGACGCCGTGGACATCGCCGACCAGATCACCGCGTGCATCGACGCGCGCGCCTGGCTGGACGCCGTCGACCTGGACGCCGAGCGCGGCATGACGGCGCGGCTCGACCCGCGCCGCCTCGACGTGATCCTGGCGAACCTGATCGGCAACGCGCTCAAGCACGGTGGTTCACCCGTCCGGGTGTCGGTGCGCATGGAGGGCGAGGGCGAGGAACTGGTCATCGAGGTGCAGGACCACGGTCCCGGTATTCCCGAGGACGTCCTGCCGCACGTCTTCGACCGGTTCTACAAGGCCAGCGCGTCCCGTCCGCGTTCCGAGGGCAGCGGCCTCGGGCTCTCCATCGCCCTGGAGAACGCACACATCCACGGCGGCGAGATCACCGCGGCGAACGCGCCGGGGGGCGGGGCGGTCTTCACGCTGCGCCTGCCCCAGGACGCGTCGGAACTGCTCGCCGACGACCTGCGGGGCCGTGACGCCTCCGCGCACGGGAACGGCACGGAAGGCACCGCCGGATGACCACCGCACACCCCACGGCCCCGGAGGTTCCCCACCCCTCCCGGCCCACCGGCTCCCCGGAGACCGCCCGCCCACGGGCCGCCGACTCCCCGGACACCACCCGCCCACGGGCCGCCGACTCCCCGGACACCACCCGCCCGCAGGCCGCCGACTCCCCGGACACCACCCGCCCGCAGGCCGCCGGCTCCGCGGCCCCCGGGCGTCTGCGGGCGGCGGGTTCCGCGCGGCCGGGACGCTCGTTCCGGCCCCGGCGGCCGGGCGGGGTACGGCCCTGGCCGGCCGTGGCGGTGCTCGCCGTGCTGCTCACCGGGTGCGGTATCCGTCCCACACAGGTGCCGACCGACTTCGGTCCGGCGCCCTCCCGCGTGCCCTGCGCGCTCTCCGGCCCCGACATCGCCACCCAGTCCTCGCACGGGGTGCCGGTCCAGGTCTTCCTGCTGTGCTCGGAACAACTGGTCACGGTCGACCGGTCGGTGCGCATCGCGGACGGTACGGCGGAGTCGGCGCGCCGGGCCCTGGTGGCCCAGGCGCTGCTGGACGAGCTCGCCGAGGCACCGTCGACGCCCGAGGAACAGGCCGGGTACACGACGGACGTACGCGGCGGCATGACGGTCAGCGGGCCCCGCGAGGGGGACCCCGAGGACGCGCTCCGGCTGAGCACCTCACCGCAGGACCTCACGCCTACGGCCCTCGGCCAGATCGTCTGCACCTTCTCGGACTCGGCCGCGGCGCGGGACGACGGCAGTGTCGTCCTCGGCGGTCCCGCCCCCTCCGGCCTGCGCAGTTACGAGTGCACCCCCGAGGTGCGCGCCGCCCCCGGCGACACGTCCCCGACGTCGACGGCTGTCCGGAATTCGTAACGCAGCGAGGCCGAAAACCAGCGCAACGGAACCGATCGTGCCGGAGCCCGCGTCTTGGGGGGCGTGCAGCGTCATGGTTCAGAGGACGGCAGCGCCGTCACCCGCGTCCGTGTGGCAGGAGGTGTCCTCCTCGTCGCACACCTGGCGCTCGTCGCCTGGATCACGCTGCGTCCGCTGGACGTCCCCTGGGTGAGCGCCGCCAACCTGCGGCCCTTCGCGGGTATCAGAGCCGACCTCGCACTGGGCCCCGAGGTGGCGGCCCGGCGTATCGCCGCGGGCCTCGGCCTGCTCGCCCCGCTGGGTGTGCTGCTCCCGATGGCGGGGGGCAGGCTCGCCGCCTTCCCCCTCGGCTCGCTCCTGCGGACGACCGCCGCCGGCGTGCTGCTCTCGCTGGGCATAGAACTGCTCCAGACCGGGGTGCCCGGCCAGGTCGTGGACATCGACTCGATCATGCTCAACACCCTCGGGGTGGCCCTCGCGCATCTCGCGGTCGTCCCCGCCGTCAGGGCCCGGCTCCGTCGCAGGGCCGAGACGCGGCGCCGCGCGGCCGTCCGCCGGGAGGACCACGCTCAGGGTCGGACCCCGACGATTCCCAGGGTCGGGATCGCTCCCTGGAGCGAGGTTTCGCGCACGTCGTCCTCGTAACGTTGAGGGCATCGGTGAAGGCACCGGTGAGAACGACGAGGCCGGCCCCGCCGGCACTCGACGACGGTTCGCGAAGGAGCCACCATGACCGCCCTTGCCCGCCCCACGAACGGCCGCATGATCGGCGGAGTCTGTGCTGCGCTGGCACGGCGCTTCGGCACCTCGGCGACGACGATGCGTGTCGTCTTCGTCGTGTCCTGCCTGCTTCCCGGCCCGCAGTTCCTGCTCTACATAGCGCTGTGGATCCTCTTCCCGTCCGAGGACAAGGTCTCCCGCAACGCCTGGTGACCCGGGCGGGCACCCGGCGGCGGCCGGCGTGGGACACGGCGAACGCCGGTGGGGCACACCCGGGGAGGGTGTGCCCCACCGGCGTTCGTACAGCCGGAGCGGCCGCGATGCGCGCGGCCCGTCCTCGTACGGCCGGAAGGCCCCGCGCCCGGACAGGCGGGGGACCTCCGTCCCACGGAGAACGTCAGCCCAGCGGAATCCCGTTGACCGGCACGCCGTGCGTGGGCAGGCCCTGCAGCGGCATCCCTCCGAGCAGTCCGGTCACGGGCGCGGCCTGCCTGTCGGCGAGCAGACGCGTGGCGGCGGGATTCGCGGCGATCACATCCGTGCCGACGGCGCTCTGGCCCTGGGCGAGCGCCTGGCCGGCAGCGGGCAGCGCCGCGGCGGTGGTCTCGGCGGGCAGCGTCCTGGTGACGGCGTCCAGCGCCGAGGAGGCGTCCGGCACGGCCGGGGCGGCGTTCGCGGCACCCGCGCCGGCAGCGGCGAAAGCGGCGCCGAGAGCGGCGACACCGAGAGTCTTGACAGCAGACTGCTTCATCGTGAATGCGTCCTTGGGGTGGGTGAGACGGGTATGTGAGCGGTCCAGAACCGTAAACACGTAATCCCACCCTCCGCAAACAACGAAAAGCGGCCGAGTCATGGAGGAGAAGTGAAGACCCGGCCGTTTCGCATTCACCCCGATCAGGCTTGTTCTCCTACAGAACCGCTGGTGGAGGCGGTCTGCTGGAACAGCCATTCGGACTTCAATTCTGCATATCCAGGCTTGATCACGTCATTGATCATGGCGAGGCGTTCATCGAAAGGAATGAATGCTGACTTCATAGCATTGACCGAGAACCACTGCATGTCCTCGAGCGAGTAACCGAACGCCTCGACAAGGTGCTCGAATTCCCGGCTCATACTCGTACCCGACATGAGGCGATTGTCGGTATTGACCGTGGCGCGGAAATGCAGCCGCCGCAGCAGCCCGATGGGGTGGGCCGCGTACGAGTCCGCGGCGCCGGTCTGGAGGTTGGAACTGGGGCACAGCTCCAGCGGGATGCGCTTGTCGCGGACGTACGACGCGAGCCGGCCGAGTTCCACCGAGCCGTCCTCGCGCACCTGGATGTCGTCGATGATGCGGACGCCGTGCCCGAGCCGGTCGGCGCCGCACCACTGGAGGGCCTGCCAGATGGACGGCAGACCGAACGCCTCGCCGGCGTGGATCGTGAAGTGGTTGTTCTCCCGCTTGAGGTACTCGAAGGCGTCGAGGTGCCGGGTGGGCGGGAAGCCGGCCTCTGCGCCCGCGATGTCGAAGCCGACGACGCCCGAGTCGCGGTAGCGGTTGGCGAGCTCGGCGATCTCCAGGGCGCGGGCCGCGTGCCGCATGGCGGTCAGCAGGGCACCGATCCGGATGCGGTGGCCGTTCTCCCGGGCCAGCCGCTCCCCTTCCCGGAAGCCCTCGTTGACCGCCTCGACGACCTCTTCGAGGCTGAGCCCGCCCTCCAGGTGCTGCTCGGGCGCGTACCGCACCTCGGCGTAGACGACCCCGTCCTCGGCGAGGTCCTCGGCGCACTCGGCGGCGACCCGCACCAGGGCCTCGCGGGTCTGCATGACGGCACAGGTGTGGGCGAAGGTCTCCAGGTACCGCTCCAGCGAACCGGAGTCGGCGGCCTCGCGGAACCAGATCCCGAGCTTGCCGGGATCGGTCTCGGGGAGGCCGGAGTAGCCGGTGTCGCGGGCGAGTTCGACGATCGTGCCGGGGCGCAGGCCCCCGTCGAGGTGATCGTGCAGCAGGACCTTGGGCGCCCGGCGGATCTGCTCCGAGCTCGGGGTGTTCCGGATCTGGCTCGTCATTTTCGCACTCTAGCCCCTACGCGCGTAGATCTCCTGTTGTACGAATCCGTCGATACGTAACGGTGACCGTGCGGACGGGTGGCGTACACCCTTGCTTCTGACACTGTTCTGTCATGGCACAGCAAGCGACGCCGGTTCGCAGGGCCCGGCTGGGGAGGGCGCTCGGCCCCGAGCCGACGGCGGTCAGCGGAGTTGTTCTGCTGCTGCCGGGCGGCGAGGAGACCTCGGCCCGAAGACCCTCCCCCATGATGGCGACCGCCTCCGTACGTGCGCTCGGGCGCCGGCTGACCCGCGCCGGACGCGCGGAAGGCCTGGTCAGCCACGTGGTGCACTACCGGGTACGCGGCTGGAACGGCAGCGAGGCCCATCTCGCGTCCGACGCGTCCTGGGCCGCGGACGAGGTCGTCCGCCGTTACGGCGACGTGCCCGTGTGTCTGGCGGGCATCGACATGGGCGGCCGGGCGGCGCTGCGCGCGGGCGGGCACCCGGCCGTCAACTCCGTGCTGGCGCTGGCACCCTGGCTGCCGGAGGACGATGTCGCGGCGCCACCCGAACCGGTGAAACAGCTCGCCGGGCGGCGCGTGCTGATCGTGCACGGCACCAACGACGCGCGCACCGACCCGGAGTTGTCCTTCCGGCTCGCCGCGCGCGCGAAGAAGACCAACCGCGGCATCTGCCGCTTCGAGGTCCACTCGGACGGGCACGCGCTGCACCAGCACCGGCACGAAGTCCTGGCCCTCGCGGAGGACTTCGTGCTGGGATCGCTGTTCGGCCACTCCTTCTCCCGCCCGGTCGAGGACGCCTTCGCCGCACCGCCGCCCCTGGGCCTGCGGATGCCGCTGGCGGCGGGCTTCGGGCAGTCGTTGCGCCGCTAGCCCGACAGCGGGTGGCCTGGCAGCGGGACAGCGGAGTCGCCCGGAGGCTCAGTCGGGCAGCAGGTGGCCGCGGCGGGAGAGCAGGAACTTCTTGAAGGCGGCCACCGGCGGGGTGTCCGGGTGGCCGTCCAGCCAGGCGACGCCGATCTCGCGCACGGCCCGCGGGGCGGTGACCGTGAGTTCGACGACTCCCGGACGGGCGACGGCCGGTGGCGGCAGCAGGGCGACGCCGAGGCCGGCGGCGACCAGGCCCCGGAGCGTCTCCGCCTCCTCGCCCTCGAAGGCGATGCGCGGCCGGAACCCCGCCTCCTGGCACAGATCGTCGGTGATGACGCGCATCCCGTAGCCGGGCTCCAGGGTCACGAAGGTCTCGTCGGCCGCCTCGGCGAGCCGGACGCGCCTGCGCGCGGCGAGCGGATGGTCGGCGGGCACGACCAGACGGAGTTTCTGCTCGTCGAGCCGGCGGCCCACCAGATCGGGCGCGTCCGGCACGGGCGAGGTCAGACACAGGTCCAGTTCGCCCGACCGCAGCCGCTCCAGCATGGCCTCCCCGTAGTTCTGCACGAGGCTGAAGCGGACGCCCGGGTGGTCGGCGCGGAACGCGCGGATCAGCCCCGGCACCGTCTCCGATCCCATCGTGTGCAGAAAGCCGAAGGCGACCTTGCCGGTGGCCGGGTCGGCGTCCGCGCGCACCTCGTCGGCGGCGCGCTCGACCTCGGCGAGGGCCCGTTCCACGGAGGCGAGGAAGGTGCGGCCGGCCGGGGTCAGCGACACGGTCCGGCCACGGCGCGCGAACAGGTCTACTCCCAGGTCCTGTTCGAGCCGGACCATGGCCCGGGACAGGGTCGACTGCGGGACCCCCATCTGCTCCGCGGCCCGGGTGACGTGCTCGGTGCGGGCGACACCGGCGAAGTACGCCAGGCGCGGGGCGAGCAGTTTCGCGAAGTGCGCGCTGTCTTCTGTGTCACTGAACGGTGACAGGTGAAGCTGTGACCTCTGCTGATGCGCCATGGGAACGATTATGGCGATTCCATGCATTGGACGGATGAACGACGGGGTCCTTAGGTTCGAGGCATGCCTTCCGCCAGTACCGGGGCGCCCGTCACCGCGGGCGCCGCCGCCTCCGCTCCCGTCACCGTCTCCGTCCCCACCGCCACCGCCACCGCCACCGCGGATTCCCGCATGGCCCCCGGCGGGCCCGGCTACCGCCGGATGAGCTTCGCGCTCTTCCTCGCGGGCGTCGCGACCTTCGCGCTCCTCTACTCCACCCAGGCCCTGCTCCCGCTGGTCTCCTCGGACTTCGGGGTCAGCGCGAGCGAGGCGAGCTGGACGGTGTCGGCCGCGACGGGCGGGCTCGCGCTGTTCGTCCTGCCGATGAGCGCGCTGTCGGAGCGCTTCGGACGGCGTACGTTGATGACGGCGTCCCTGGCGGTGGCGGTCACCGTGGGCCTGCTGGTCCCCTTCGCGCCGTCGATCGGCGCGCTGGTGGTGCTGCGGGCGGTACAGGGCGCGGCGCTCGCGGGACTCCCGGCGTCGGCGACGGCGTACCTGGCGGAGGAGGTCCGCCCCAAGGCGCTGATCACCGCGATCGGCCTGTTCGTCGCGGGCAACAGCGTCGGCGGGATGAGCGGCAGGATCATCACCGGCTGGGTGGCGCAGGAATGGGGCTGGCGGGTGGCCGTCGGCACGATCGGGCTGATCGCCGTGGGCTGCGCGGTGGCCTTCCGGATGCTGCTTCCGGCACCGCGGCACTTCGCGCGGGGTTCGCTGCGGCCCCGGGTGCTGGCCCGCACGGTGCGCGACCACCTCGCGAACCCGCTGCTGTGCCGGCTGTACGCGATCGGCGCGCTGTTCATGATGGTGTTCGGCGGGGTCTACACGGTCATCGGCTACCGCCTCGCCGAGGCGCCGTTCTCGCTCCCGCAGGGCCTCGTCGGCTCGGTCTTCCTCGTCTATCTCGTCGGTACGGTGTCGGCGTCGACGGCGGGCCGTCTCGCGGGCCGGCTGGGCCGCCGCGGCTCCCTCTACGTGGCGGGCGCCACCACGACGGCCGGGCTGCTCCTGTCCCTGGCCGGTTCCCTGGCTCTGGTCCTGCTCGGCCTGGTCCTGATCACCGCGGGCTTCTTCGCGGGCCACGCGGTGGCGTCGTCGTCGGTGAGCCACACCGCGAAGACCGGGCGGGCGCAGGCCTCGGCCCTCTACCAGTCCGCGTACTACATCGGCTCCAGTGCCGGCAGCACGCTGGGCGCGGTCGCCTTCCACGCGGGGGGCTGGGCGGGCACGGTGGCCATGGGGCTGTTCGCGGTGCTCGGAGTCGTCTCGATCACCCTGTTCGGCTCCCGCGCGGCCCGTACCGCCTCGCGCCGCGCGCCCGCGCCCGCGCCGGCCCACTGAGGGCCGTCCGGGACCCACCAGAGGCCCGTCCGGGACCCACAGGGGCCCCGGACGGCCACCAGACCCGGATCACCCTCTGGAATACCCCCTGTGACCTGCGGCTTTCCCCGCTCCGCCAGCCATTGTCAGTGGGCTGCGGTAGCTTCCGAAGTGCCGGCGCGATGACGCGCGAATCAAAAAGGCCACAGGGGTGGGTTGGCGATGAGCGAGGGTACGGCGACGACGACGGACCTGGACGTCCGGCTGGAGAAACACCGCGTCGAGCTGACCGGGTACTGCTACCGCATGCTCGGCTCGTCCTTCGAGGCCGAGGACGCGGTGCAGGACACGATGGTCCGGGCCTGGCGCAGCTACGACAAGTTCGAGGGCCGCTCCTCGATGCGGTCCTGGCTGTACCGGATCGCGACGAACGTGTGTCTGGACATGCTCAACGCGGGCAACCGAAGGGCTCGTCCGATGGATCTCACGGGCCCCTCGCCGCTGGCGCAGGCCGCGCTCACCCCCCGCCCGGACAACACGTGGCTGGAGCCGATGCCCGACGGCCGCGTGCTGCCGACGACCAGCGATCCGGCGGAGGCCGCGGTGGCCAAGGAATCGGTGCGCCTGGCCTTCATGGCGGCCCTCCAGCAGCTTCCGCCCAAGCAGCGGGCGGTGCTCATCCTGCGCGAGGTCCTCGCGTGGCGGGCGAGCGAGGTCGCCGAGCTGCTCGGGACCACGGTCGCCTCGGTCAACAGCGCCCTCCAGCGGGCCCGCGCCACCCTCGCGGAGAACGACGGGACGGGCGCGGACGCCGCGACCTCCGACCCGCTCGACGAGGAGCAGCAGAAGCTCCTCGAACGCTACGTGGCGGCTTTCGAGGGGTACGACATGACGGCTCTGACGGCGCTCCTGCACGAGGACGCGGTCATGACGATGCCGCCGTTCGACCTGTGGCTGCGGGGCCCGCAGGACATCACCGGCTTCATGACGACGCTGGGCGCCGCCTGCGCGGACTCGCGCCTGATCCCGGTGGAGGTCAACGGCATGCCGGGGTTCGCGCAGTACAAGCCGGACGAGGAGACGGGCGGCCACACGCCCTGGTCGGTGCAGGTGCTGGAGATCTCAAAGGGCCGCATCTCCGGGTTCCACTTCTTCCTGGACACGGCCCGCTGGTTCCCGCTCTTCGGACTCCCCCTCCATCTCGACGGGCCCGAAGCTCCCGGAGACCGCGGAGCCGGCGGGACCGGCGCCGTCGCAGGTCTCGAAGCGGAGGCCGACGAGGTCGAGTAGGGCGCGCAGTGCCGGGTCGGGGCCTGCGAGACGTATCCGGCCTCCCGCCCGGCGGGCCGCCAGTTCCATGCGGGCCAGTGCGTCGACGGCGGTGAGGCCGGGTGGCCCGAGGCCCGCGACATCGCAGACCACGACCCCGGCGCCGGTCGTCCCGAGGAGCGCCCGGACAGCCTCGCAGAGCCGGGGCACCTCGTCTCGGGTGACGAGTCCTGGCAGCACGAGCACGGCCGGTTCGACGGAATCCACGCTCAGTAGACCGGCCGGGGGCTCCGAACTCATCGCGGGCGGCCGGAAAGCAGACCGCGACCACGCTCCGCGCCTCGGGGCTCCGCTCAGTCCTCGGGGAACTCGCCGGTGTCGATGACGAGGTCGAAGGGCGCGGGCAGCTTGACGGGCTCGCCGAACTTGGCGGTGCTGAGGGGGCGGTAGACATCGCCCTTGGGGTCCCCGAAGAGGGTCACGGTGGGACCGTCGGGTGCCCAGCGGTCGACGAGGAGGTAGAGCGGGATGCCCGCGGCGGCATAGGCGGCGGGCTTGCTGACGCGGTCGTGGCGGGCGTTGGTCTTCGAGGTGACCTCGACGACCAGTTCGGCGAGCCCGGCCGGAATGTGGGTGTCCGTCTCGGCACACAGAGGCACCGGAGCAACCACGATGTCCGGGATGAGCATGCCCAGACGCGACGGCACGGCGCTGGCCAGGGTCTGGAAGACCCCCCAGTCCTCAGGAATCACGGAGTAGAGGCGACGCTGGATGCGTTCCGCGATCACGTTGTGACGGGCAGCAGGAGCAGGTGACACGGTGATGATCCCCTCAATGATCTCCACCTTGCTGCCCTCGGGCCATTCCATCTCCTCCCAGAACCGGACGAGGTCGTCCCAGCTCTGCTCGGGGTCCTGGCTCACGGTGAGTGCGCTCATGGCGGTCTCCTATCGGTGCGTCACCGAGCACAGCATGCCGAACGGGACCGGTGGAGGTCCACCGATCCCGTTCACCCGAAGGAGGAAACCGCAGGTCAGGCGATACGGTCCAGCACGATCGGGGTGGCCTTGAAGTCGGTGCCGGCCACGGCGATGTCGTACGAGCCCTCGACCCCCTGGAGCGCGTATTCGAAGCGGTCCGGGGTGTCCGTGTGGAGGGTCATGAGGGGCTGGCCCGCCGTCACCGTGTCGCCCGGCTTGGCGTGCAGCTCGACGCCCGCGCCGGCCTGCACCGGGTCCTCCTTGCGGGCGCGTCCGGCGCCCAGGCGCCAGGCGGCGATGCCGATGTCGTACGCGTCGAGGCGGGTCAGCACACCGGAGGCCGGGGCGCTGACGACGTGGGTCTCGCGCGCGGTGGGCAGCGCGGCGTCCGGGTCGCCGCCCTGCGCGGCGATCATGCGGCGCCACACGTCCATGGCGGAGCCGTCGGCGAGCGCCTTCGCCGGGTCGGCGTCCTTGATCCCGGCCGCGTCGAGCATCTCGCGCGCCAGGGCGATGGTGAGCTCGACGACGTCGGCGGGGCCGCCGCCGGCGAGGACCTCGACGGACTCGCGGACCTCCAGGGCGTTGCCGGCGGTCAGGCCGAGCGGCGTCGACATGTCGGTGAGGAGCGCGACCGTCTTCACACCGTGGTCGGTGCCGAGGCCCACCATCGTGGAGGCCAGCTCGCGGGCGTCCTCGATGGTCTTCATGAAGGCGCCGGTGCCGACCTTCACGTCCAGGACCAGCGAGCCGGTGCCCTCGGCGATCTTCTTGGACATGATGGAGGAGGCGATGAGCGGGATCGCCTCGACCGTGCCGGTGACGTCGCGGAGCGCGTAGAGCTTCTTGTCCGCGGGGGCGAGTCCGTCGCCGGCCGCGCAGATGACCGCGCCCGTGGTGTCGAGGACGTGCAGCATCTCCTCGTTCGAGAGCAGCGCGCGCCAGCCCGGGATCGACTCCAGCTTGTCCAGGGTGCCGCCGGTGTGGCCGAGGCCGCGTCCGGAGAGCTGGGGCACCGCGGCACCGCAGGCGGCGACGAGCGGGGCCAGCGGAAGGGTGATCTTGTCGCCGACGCCGCCGGTGGAGTGCTTGTCGGCGGTCGGGCGGGACAGGGAGGAGAACTCCATGCGTTCGCCCGAGGAGATCATCGCGGCCGTCCAGCGGGCGATCTCACGGCGGTTCATGCCGTTGAGCAGGATCGCCATGTTGAGCGCGGCCATCTGGTAGTCGGCGACCTCGCCGCGGGTGTACGCGTCGATGACCCAGTCGATCTGCGGATCGCTGAGTTCGGCACGGTCCCGCTTGGTGCGGATGACGGAGACGGCGTCCATGGCCATGGCGTTCCTTCCGAAAGATGAGCGGCCCCTCCCCGGCGTCAGCCGGTCGGAGGGGCCGCGGGGCATTACTTGGTGAGATGGCCCGGCCCGAAGGCCTGCGGCAGCATCTCGGACAGGGGCACGAGCCCGAGGGGTGTCTCCAGGATCAGTTCCTCGCCGCCGAACTCGAACAGAAGCTGCCGGCAGCGTCCGCACGGGACGAGGATCTCGCCCTGCCCGTCGACACACGTGAAGTGCGTCAGCCGGCCGCCGCCGGTGGTGTGCAGCTCCGATACGAGGCCGCACTCGGCGCACAGGGAGAGGCCGTAGGAGGCGTTCTCGACGTTGCAGCCGGAGATGATCCGGCCGTCGTCGACGCGGGCGGCGGCGCCGACCGGGTACTCCGAGTAGGGGGCGTACGCGCGGGACATCGCCGTACGGGCCACCTCCCGCAGCTCCTCCCAGTCGACGTCCGCGGACTCCACGCCGGCGGCCGTCACTTCCCCTGTCCCTTCCGGTACGGCAGGCCGTCCGCCTTCGGCATGCGCAGGCGCTGCGCCGACAGGGAGAGGACGAGAAGGGTGATGACGTACGGAGTGGCGGAGACGATCTGGCTGGGCACCTCGTTGGTCGTGGCGTACCAGAGGAACACGAGGCCGCCGATGACCAGGGTGATGACGGCGGACACGTACTTCTTCTTGACCGCGAGCCAGATCGCGCCGATCACGAGCAGGATGGCGCCGAGCAGCAGCAGGGCGTGGACGTTCTCGGAGCCGCCGCGCAGGTTGAGGCTGTCGGTGTAGCCGAACAGGACCGCGCCCAGGGCGAGCCCGCCGGGCATCCAGTTGCCGAAGATCATCGCCGCGAGACCGATGTAACCGCGGCCGGCGGTCTGGCCCTCCAGGTAGAAGGGGTTGGCGACGATGGAGAGGAAGACTCCGCCGAGGCCGGCCAGGCCGCCGGAGATGATCACGGCGATGTACTTGTACTTGTAGACGTTCACGCCGAGCGACTCGGAGGCGACCGGGTTCTCGCCGCAGGAGCGCAGGCGCAGACCGAACGAGGTGCGCCACAGGATCCACCAGGTGGCGGGGATCAGCGCGATGGCGATCAGGGTCAGCCAGGAGACGTCGGTGACCAGACCGCCGAGCAGACCCGCGAGGTCCGAGACGAAGAACCAGCCCTTGGAGTTCAGGGTGGCGAGCCAGTCGGAGAGCCCCGGCACGGTGAACTGGCCGAGCGACTCGACCGGCGGGGACTGCTTGGCGGAGCCGCCCGGGACGCCCACGAAGGCGAGCGGGGAGAGGTAGCGGGTGATGCCGAGCGCCAGGATGTTGATGGCCACACCGGAGACGATGTGGTTGACGTTGAAGGTGACCGTGATGATCGCGTGCAGCAGACCGCCGGCGGCGCCGCCGATGACACCGACCAGGATGCCGGTCCACGGGCCCCACTGGTAACCGGCCCAGGCGCCGAACCAGGTGCCGAGGATCATCATGCCTTCGAGGCCGATGTTGACGACGCCGGAGCGCTCGGCCCACAGACCGCCGAGACCGGCCAGGCCGATCGGGACGGCCAGTTCGAGCGCGGTCGACATCTGGCTGACGTTGGTGATGCCGTCCGCGCCGGTGATGATGCGGACGATCGAGGTCAGCGCCAGGGCGCCCGCGATCACCAGCAGGAGGACGGGGAGCGACATCCGGCGGCCCTTGGGAGCCCCGGGCTGAAGCGTGGGCTGGTTGACGTCGGTTGCGGTGGTCATCGGCCCGCCACCTCCTTCTCGGTGTTGTCGGTTCCGCCGAGGACGTTGCCCGCGGCGAGTTCGGCGCCGACGCGGCGCTGCTGGCGGCGCAGACCCCACTCGCGCACGGCCTCGTAGGAGACGACGACCGAGATCACGATCAGGCCCTGCATGATGACCGCGATCTCCTTGTCGTACCCGTGGAAGTCGAGCTCGGGCGAGGCCTTCTCGAGCCAGGCCCACAGCAGCGACGCGAAGGCGATGCCGACGGGGCTGTTGCGGCCGAGCAGCGCGATACCGATACCGAGGAAGCCGATGCCGGTCGGGAAGTTCAGGCTGTACGTGTGGGTGTCGCCGAGGAGGATCGGCAGACCCGCGAGACCGGCGATGCCGCCGGAGAGCAGCATCGCGGTGAGCACCATGCGCTTGGGGTCGACACCACTGGCCGCGGCGGCGGACTCGGAGGCGCCGGAGGCGCGCAGGTCGAAGCCGAAGCGGGTGCGGTTGAGGACGATCCAGTAGCCGATGCCGAGGACCACGGCCAGGATTACCAGACCGTAGATCTCGCCCGCGTCGCCCATGCTGAAGCCGGGGATCCAGCCGGACTTGTGCATCTCGCCGGTGGTGTTGTTGTTGCCGAGCTTGACGCCGAAGACGTCGGGCAGCCACAGGTAGGCGATGACGGAGGTCGCGATCGCGTTCAGCATGATCGTCGCGACGACCTCGCTGACCCCGCGGGTGACCTTGAGGACACCGGCGATGCCGGCCCAGAACGCGCCGGTGCAGATGGCGGTCACCATCAGCAGCGGGACCTGGAGCACGGCCGGCAGCGCGACGTGCGCGCCGACGATCGCGGCCATCATGGCGGCGAGCTGGTACTGGCCGTCGACACCGATGTTGAACAGGTTCATCCGGAAGCCGATGGCCACCGCCAGCGCCGCGATGTAGTACAGCGAGGCCTGGTTGATGATCAGGACCTGGATGTCGGAGTACGTCGCCTGCTGGAACATGATCGTGTACGGCTCGATCGGGTTCTTGCCCGAGGCGAGCAGCACGATCGAGGTCAGCGCCACGGCGACGACGAGCGCGATGACCGGTCCGGCCACCCCGAGGAGCACGCGCTCCTTGTCGAACTTCTTCATCAGCGGGCCTCGTCTTCCGGGGCGTCCGCCGGGTTCTCGGCGGGCTCTTCGAGCTCGGCCGCTTCGGCGAGCTCCTCGTTCTCCAGGTGTCCGGAAGCGGCACCGGTCATGGCCGAGCCGAGTTCCTCCGGGGTGATGGTGGCCGGGTCCGCGTCCGCGACCAGCTTGCCGTTGTAGATCACCCGGAGCGTGTCGGACAGGCCGATGAGCTCGTCCAGGTCCGCGGAGATCAACAGGACGGCGAGTCCTTCACGGCGCGCCGCGCGGATCTGGTCCCAGATCTGCGCCTGCGCGCCGACGTCCACACCACGGGTGGGGTGGGCGGCGATCAGGAACTTCGGCTTGTGGCTCATCTCGCGGCCGACGATCAGCTTCTGCTGGTTGCCGCCGGACAGGGAGGCCGCGGTGACGTCGATGCCGGGGGTGCGCACGTCGTATTCCTCGACGATGCGGCGGGTGTCCTGCTGGGCGCCCTTGATGTCGATCCAGATGCCCTTGGCGTTGGGCGTCTCGGTGACATGGCCGAGGATGCGGTTCTCCCAGAGGGGGGCTTCCAGGAGGAGGCCGTGGCGGTGGCGGTCCTCGGGGATGTAGCCGATGCCGTTCTCGCGGCGCTTGCGCGTGGACAGCCCGGTGATGTCCTCGCCCGCGAAGCGGATGACACCGGAGTCGGCGGCCTTCAGGCCGATCAGCGCGTCGATGAGCTCGGTCTGGCCGTTGCCCTCGACACCCGCGATGCCCATCACCTCACCGGCGTGGATGGTGAAGGAGACGTGGTTGAGCACGAGCCGTACTTCGCCGCGTTCCACCTGGTCCATGAGCAGGGCCGCCGAGCCCTTGCCCATCGACACCGTGCCCTTGGCGAAGACCGTCAGGTCCTCGACCTCGATCACGGCCTGGTCGGTGACCGTCGACTCGGACGTCTCGGGCGTCGGCAGTTCGCTGCCGACCATCAGCTCGGCGAGCTGGCGCGGGGTCGTCTCGGAGGGCACGGCGGTGCCGACCGTCGTGCCGCGCCGGATGACCGTGATGTCGTCGGCGACGGAGAGGACCTCGCCCAGCTTGTGCGAGATGAAGATGACCGACAGGCCCTCGGCCTTGAGTTCGCGCAGGTTGTCGAAGAGCGCGTCGACCTCCTGCGGCACGAGGACGGCGGTGGGCTCGTCCAGGATCAGGATGCGGGCGCCGCGGTAGAGGACCTTGAGGATCTCCACGCGCTGGCGGTCGGCGACACCGAGCTCCTCGACGAGGACGTCGGGGCGGGCTCCGAGGCCGTAGCGCTCGGAGAGCTCCACGATCTTGCGGCGGGCCTTGGCGCCGATCCCGTACAGCTTCTCGCTGCCGAGGACGACGTTCTCCAGGACGGTGAGGTTGTCGGCCAGCATGAAGTGCTGGTGGACCATGCCGATGCCGCGGGCGATGGCCTCGCCCGGCGACGAGAAGGTGACCTGTTCGCCGTCGACGGCGATGGTGCCCTCGTCCGGCTTCTGCATGCCGTAGAGAATCTTCATCAGCGTCGACTTGCCGGCGCCGTTCTCGCCGACGAGGGCGTGCACGGTGCCCTTGCGGACGCTGAGGTGGATGTCGTGGTTGGCCACGACGCCAGGGAATCGCTTCGTGATCCCGGCGAGTTCGACAGCGGTCGCCTGACCGTTGACCGCGCCGGCCGGAGGGCTGCTGGACGCGTTGATGGCGCACTCTCCTGAGGGAAAGGGGGTCGTCTACGCGCGTAGCGCCCCTACGGCAACGAAAGGGGCCACGTTTCGCGAGAACGGGATACGGGGAGCAACACTCCTCGTATCCCGTTGAGCGGACGTAACCCCGCGGTTACCAAGCGGCTCCGGGGCAGAACAGACGCCTCTCCGTGCCGGCCGGCACGAAGACTTGCCCGAACTTCCCCGGGACCGCATTGGCTGCTCCTGAGGTACTGCTCGTCAGCTGGTCTTGACCTTGATCGCACCGCTGATGATCTTCTCCTGGGCGGCCTTGACGGCGTCCTGGATCGCGGTGTTGCTCTTGTAGGCCGGGTTGGAGTCGGCCAGGCCGACCTCACCGGACTTCAGATCGCCCCGAACGATACCGCTCTCGGGCTTGCCATCCTCGACAGACTTCGCCAGGGAGTAGACCGCCTTGGCGACATCCTTGGTCGCGGAGGTCAGGATCGCGTCCTTGTACTGGGACAGCGCTGCCTGCATGTACTGGTCGGAGTCGACACCGATGGCCAGGACCTTCTTGGCGGAGGCGGCCTCGATGACACCCTGACCGGACAGACCGGCCGCGGCGTAGACGACGTCGGCCTTCTTCTCGATCTGGCCCTCGGCAGCGGCCTTGCCCTTGTCCGGGCTGGAGAAACCACCCTCCTGGGCGGTCTGCGTCAGGTACTGCGAGAGGACCTTGACGCCGGGCTTGGTGTCCTTGACACCCTGCTCGAAGCCCGCCTCGAACTTGTGGATCAGCGGAACGTCCACGCCGCCCACGAAGCCGACGGTGTTGGTCTTGGTGGCCTTGGCCGCGGTGACGCCGGCGAGGTAGGAGGCCTCCTGCTCGGAGAAGACCAGGTCCGCGACGTTCGCCGCCTCGACGGAGGAGTCGTCGACGATGCCGAAGGTGGTCTTCGGGAACTTCGCCGCGGCGGCCTTGACGGCCGGGCCGTAGGCGTAGCCGATGCCGATGACCGGGTTGTAGCCCTGCTTGGCCAGGGAGACCAGACGCTGGGTCTTGTCCGCGTCCGTCTCACCGTCGGTGGGCTCGACGTCGGCGGTGTCGTACTTGAACTCGCCCTTCGCCTTCTTCAGACCCTCGAACGCGGCGTCGTTGAAGGACTGGTCGCCCTTGCCGCCGACGTCGTACGCGATGGCGAGGCCCTTGTTGCCGCCCTTGGAGTCCGAGGAGTCCGAGGAGGTCGAGGTGCCGCCGCAGGCGGACAGAGCGAGGGCGAGAGAGGCGGTCGCAGTGCCTGCGAGCGCGATGCGGGTAACCCGGCGCATTACATGTGCTCCTGTCGTTCAGCGCCTGACGGTTCAGCTTCGGCGCTGGCTTCGCCGCAGATTAACGCGCGTAGACCAACTAGAAAACCCCTTCTGTCCACCTTGTTATCCGGCTGTGCTCGACGCCACGTGCGCTCGGGCCCGGGACACGCCGATCACGAAGGAAAAGTGGCGGATGGTGACCTCGCGAGCGGCCTGGGAACGGACAGCGGAACGGGCGGGCACCTGGGGTGCCCGCCCGTTCCGCTGTCCTTCGATCGTGTCGGCCCGCTTGAGGTGGGAGAGGCGGTCCGGAGGCGGGCAGGGCCCGCCGCGGTCAGCCGCTCACACGGCTACGAGGTCTTGACCTTGATGCTGCCGTCGATGATGGCCGCCTTGGCCTTCTCCACGGCCGCGGTGAGACCGGCGATCTCCGCCATCTTCGGGTTGCTGTCGGCGAGGCCGACACCGTTGACCTTGAGGTCGAAGGTCTGCGTGCCCGTCAGCGGCTTGCCGTCGTGGACCGACTTGGACAGTGTGTAGACCGAGCCGCCGACGTCCTTGAGCGCGGAGGTCAGGATCTTGTCCTTGTACTTGGCCAGCGCTTCCTGCTTGTACTGGTCGGAGTCGACGCCGATCGCCCACACGCCCGCCGCGGAGGCGGCCTCGATGACACCCTGGCCGGAGAGGCCGGCCGCGGCGTAGAGGACGTCTGCCTTCTTCTCGATCTGGCCCTCGGCGGCGGCCTTGCCCTTGTCGGGGCTGGAGAAGCCACCCTCGGCGGCGGTCTGCGTCAGGTACTGCGAGAGGACCTTCACGCCGGGCTTGGTGTCCTTGACGCCCTGCGTGTAGCCGGCCTCGAACTTGTGGATCAGCGGAACGTCCACACCGCCGATGAAGCCGACGGTGTTGGTCTTGGTGGCCTTGGCGGCGGCGACACCGGCGAGGTACGAGGACTCCTGCTCGGCGAAGACCAGGGAGGCCACGTTCTTGCCCTCGACGACCGAGTCCACGATGCCGAAGGTGGTCTTCGGGAACTTCACGGCCGCCTTCTCCAGCGCGGGGCCGTAGGCGAAGCCGATGCCGATGACCGGGTTGTAGCCCTGCTTGGCGAGCGACTCCAGACGCTGCTGCTTGTCGGCGTCCGTCTCGTTGTCGGTGGGCTCGACGTCGGCCGTCTTGTAGCCGAACTCCTTCTGCGCCTTCTCCAGGCCCGCGAACGCGGCGTCGTTGAAGGACTGGTCGCCCTTGCCGCCGACGTCGTACGCGATGGCGAGGCCCTTGTCCCCGCCGCTCTCGCTGCTGTTGCTGCTGTTGCTGTCGCTGCTGGTCCCGCCGCAGGCGGTGGCGGCGAGTGCGAGCGACGCGACCCCCACCGCGATTCGGGTCAGGTTGGCTGTCCGACGCATCTGAAGTTCCCCATTCTCCAAAGCCCCGCAGTGGGTGCTGAGTTCGGCGCACATTAACGCGCGTAGACCGTCCAGGGAACGGGGTTCCGCCTGGCCGTTATCCATTCGTGCCGGTGGCCGGTTACGTCCTTGTGAACCACGCGGCCGAAAGCCGTGTTCGGGGACGCAGTGCCCACCACGGCCGTCGCAGGGCGATTCCGCAGGACGGACCCCCTGTGACGGAGCGGATGGTCCCCGCATCACGGAGTGACTGTTGTCGAAGAACTGCGGACCACGCTACTGCCGGGGGGCGGGGGACGCGACCGGAGTCACCCAGCCGTGTCCCGCCGCCCTTACGCCCTAAATGGGGGGCTGGTCCAGGAGGGCCGCGGCGGTGAACATCTCGACGCCGACCGTGATCGCGTGCTCGTCGGCGTCGAAGTCGCCCCGGTGCAGATCGCGGGTGGTCCGGTCGCCGGGACGTCGCACGCCGAGCCGGGCCATCGCACCGGGCACGTGCTCCAGGTACCAGGAGAAGTCCTCACCGCCGAGGCTCTGCTCGGTGTCCTCGATGGAGTGCGCGCCGCGCCGGGCGGTCATGGCCTCGCGGAGGAGTTCGGTGACGGCCGGGTCGTTGACGACCGGCGGGACGCCCCGGATGTAGTTGATCTCGGACTTGGCGCGGTAGAGGTTCGCGATCTCGTCGATGGCCGCGTGGACGAGGTCGGGGGCGGCCCGCCAGGCGTCGAGGTCCAGGCAGCGGATCGTGCCGGACAGTTCGGCGTGCTGGGGGATCACGTTGCAGGCGTGCCCCGACTCGATGCGTCCCCAGGTCACCGCGAGCCCGCTGCGGGCGTCCACGCGCCGGGCGACGAGCGCCGGCACGTCGGTCACGACCCGCGCGGCGGCGGTGACGAGGTCGGTGGTGAGGTGGGGGCGCGCGGTATGGCCGCCCGCGCCGTCGAGTGCGACTTCGAGCCGGTCGCACGCCGAGGTGATGGCGCCGTGGCGCAGTCCGATGCGCCCCGCGTCGACCTTCGGGTCGCAGTGCACGCCGACGATCCGCCCGACGCCTTCGAGCACGCCCGACTCGATCGCGTCCGGGGCACCGCCGGGCAGTACCTCCTCCGCGGGCTGGAAGATCAGCCGGACACGCCGGGACAGCAGGCCCTGGGCGTGCAGGTCGGCGAGGACGAGACCGGCGCCGAGCACGACCGTCGTGTGGATGTCGTGGCCGCAGGCGTGGGCGCGGTCGGGCACGGTCGAGCGGTACGCGCAGTCACTCTTCGTGTCCGGGATGGGCAGCGCGTCGATGTCGGCGCGCAGCGCCAGCATGGGGCGTACGTCGTCCGCGTCCCCGATGTCACAGATGAGTCCCGTGCCGATGGAGAGAACCCGCGGCTCCAGGCCCGCCTGCTCCAGGCGCGCCTTGATCGCCGCGGTGGTGCGGAACTCCTGGTTGCCGAGCTCCGGGTGCATGTGCAAGTCGCGACGGAACGCGACTAGTTCGGCGCGCAGTGCCTCGGGCAGCGCGCCCGGGAGCAGCGGCTCCCCGGGGAGATCGGCCTCGGACTCTCGGGACATCAGTTGGTTCACCCTTTGAAGGGTAGGACGATCGGGCGGCCAACTAACCCACGATCAACAAAAGTTCAGCCCGTTAGGGGAAGAAAATCTGGCCGCGCGGTGCATGGTCGGCTGCGAGGATGGGTAGACTCGCCCGGCTCTTCGGGCGTTTGGATCTTGAACGGGTGCGGGTGACCGGCTGTGATCCGACTCGGCGGGCGGCGTCCGCCGATGTGCACCGGAGAAGGCCCGGGGTTTCCGGACTCGATCCCCTTCATGGTCTCCACGGTCTCACACCGAGGCGCCCGGATCCCGGCGAGGTGTCACCGTCTCCAGCCATTTTCGAGTCACGTTCCGTCATGAGGGGCCCGGCGTGTCGGCGCCGGTGCCGGGCGGACGCCACGGTCCCGGGCCGGGCGGGACCGTTCGCGCCCCCGGCACGGGCGGGTGGGCGGCTCAGCCGAAGCGGCCTGCCACGTAGTCCGCGGTGCGCTGGTCCTTCGGGGTGCCGAAGATGTCGGTGGTGGGGCCGTGCTCGACGATGCCGCCCGGGGTGCCCTGTTCGGCGAGGAAGAACGCGCACTGGTGCGAGACGCGGGCCGCCTGCTGCATGTTGTGGGTGACGATCACGACGGTCACCTCGCCGGCGAGTTCGTGGATGGTCCCCTCGACGCGCCGGGTGGACGTCGGGTCGAGCGCCGAGCACGGCTCGTCCATCAGCAGCACCCGGGGCCGTACGGCGAGCGCGCGGGCGATGCACAGGCGCTGCTGCTGGCCGCCGGAGAGCGCGCCGCCGGGCTGCCGCAGCCGGTCCCGGACCTCTTTCCACAGGCCGGCCCGGGCCAGGCTCTCCTCGACCAGCTCGTCCTTCTCCCGGCGGCCCGCGCGGGTGCCGGTCAGACGCAGGCCCGCGACCACGTTGTCGTAGATCGACATGGCCGGGAACGGGTTCGGCTTCTGGAAGACCATGCCGATCCGGCGTCGGGCCTCGGTCAGCCGGCGCTCGGGGGCGTAGATGTCCTCGCCCTCGAAGAGCACCTCGCCGGCCATCGCGGCGGAGGGGATCAGCTCGTGCATCCGGTTGAGGGTGCGCAGGAAGGTCGACTTGCCGCAGCCGGAGGGGCCGATCAGGGCGGTGACCTGTCCGGCGGGCATCGTGAGGGACACGCGCTCCAGCACCAGGTGGCTGCCGAACCAGGCCGACACCTCGCGCGCGTCGAGCTGGGCGGGGGCGGCCACGGGCCGGGCCGGGAACGTCCTGTCCGACGGGACGGGCGGCAGCGCGACGGTGTCGGCCACGGCGGTCCCCGGGGCGATCACGGCGGTCGCGCCGGCCGGCGCACGGCCGGTCCCGGCGATGGCGGCCGGCACACTGCCGGTCGGGGCGGTCTCGGTCGCGGCGTTGTCACGCGCGGCGGTCGCATCGGTCACGTCGGGCACCTCATGGCGGGATCGGGTCGGGCTCGGCTGGGTCACGGGATCAGGGCGGGCTCTGCTGCGTAACGGGGCCGAGTCAGGCTCCGCACGGCGTCGGGCCGGGCACGGGTCGGGCTCTGCTACGTCACGGGTCGGATCGGGCCGGCTGGGCCACGGGGGTGGGGCCGGTCGGCGGGTCACATCAGGTTCGGCAGCAGTTCGGTGACGCGGGTCGCGACCTGGAGGCCGAGAACGGCGACGACCGGCGCGAACACGATCCAGGTCTGGTGGCGGCCCCAGCGGTGCCAGGCCCACACCGCGGCGACCGCCACGGCGATCAGCGCCTGGAGCCACATCACCAGCGGCCACGGCACTCCGCCGGGCCTGGCCAGCGGCTGCTCGGACTCGGGCAGCGTGCCGGAGCGGATGACCGCGGCGGGGGTCTGCGCGGGTGCGGAGACCAGCTCGGCGTCGACGCGCAGCACTCCGCCGGGCATGAAGTCCGGCCCGGTGGCCGTGAGGAGGACCATGCGGCCCTTGCCCGCGTCGAGCGGGGCGGGCGCCGGGTCACCGGCGCGCCGGACGCCGAAGACCTGGTACTTCGCCTTGCCCTGGCCGGTGGTCACGCTGAACGTGTCGCCGGCGGCGAGTTCGTCGAGGTGCTCGAAGGGACCGCCGTACGCGGCGGCGCGGCCCATCAGCACACTGGTGCCGGCCTGCCCCGGCATCGGGGTGTCCCTGCGGTGGCCGGGGCCCTCGGTCATGACGCCGGAGTCGGTGCCCTCCAGGACCACCTGACGCACGTGCAGGGCGGGGATGTCGACGATCGCGACCGGGGTGCCGGGGGCGAGCAGGTCGCCCTGCTGGTCGGTCTGGGCCACCGGGGCGGTGCCCAGGGCCAGTTGGGCGCGCAGGGAGTCGTACGCGGTGTGCTGCGCCGCTCGTTCCTGGAGACCGCTGACGAACAGGAGCTGCGCGGTGAGGCCGAGCAGCAGAGCCGCGAGGGTGAGCAGGCCGCCGCGGGCGAGATGCCGGACGGCGGTGACGCTCCGGACGACCGGCCGCGGCGCGGGTGTTGCGAGCGTGGTCTGTACGGCGACCGTCACGGCTGCACGTCTCCTTCACTCAACTCGGGGAACGGGTGGGGCGGGAAGGGGTCCCGCCGGGGAGCGCCGCGCTGGGCGCCCCCCGGCGGGGTACTGCCAGTGGTGCTCAACAAGCCATGGATCAGGTGGACTTGATCTTGAAGTTGGCGCCGTTCTTCGAGTTCACGGTGGTGGAACCCACGTACCAGGCGTGCAGGGTGTGCGTGCCGCGGGACAGCTTCGGCAGCTTGATGGTCACCTTGCCGCCGCTCAGGGTGCCGGTGGCGATGACGTGCGAGCCCTCGTAGATGCGGACCGTGCCGGTCGGCGTGGTGCCGGTCGCGGTGACCTTGACGGTGACCTTGGCCTGCGAGAGGTGGCTGATCGAGGCCGGCGCCGTGGTGGTGACGGCCGGGGCCGCCTTCGAGACGGTCAGCGAGACGGTCCCGTTGGACGTCAGCAGCTTGCTGTTGCCCGCGTACGACACCGTGAGGCTGTGCTTGGCGACCTTGAGGTGGCTGGAGAGGCTGACGGAGACCTTGCCGGTGCTGTCCAGG
Source organism: Streptomyces sp. NBC_00328 (assembly GCF_036139655.1). NCBI lineage: Bacteria > Bacillati > Actinomycetota > Actinomycetes > Kitasatosporales > Streptomycetaceae > Streptomyces > Streptomyces sp. NBC_00328. Next base: position 6,083,790 of record NZ_CP108013.1, on the reverse strand, counting down.
GTGCCCGTGCCGAGGGTGGTGGTGCCCTCCTTCACGGTGACCGTGCCGGTCGGGACGACGCCGTGCGTGTCGGTGACCGTGACGGCGACCTTCGGGGTCTTGCCGTACGCGGTCGTCGCGGTCGTCGCCTTCAGGGCGGTCGTGTACTTGATGTCGCCGGTCCAGGTGGCGACGGCACCGAGGCCGTTGAGGTTGGCGGCGGAGACCTCGGCCGTGTAGTGGCCGAGGGCCAGACCGCTGAAGGTGTACGACGTGGTGGTGGCCGGGACGTCCTTGACGGCCACCACGGCGCCGTCCGAACCGGTCAGGGTGACGCGGTAGTCGGTGACCGGGAGGCCGGTGGCGGACGGGGCGGTCCAGTTGAGCTTGACGCTCGCGTCGCCGCGGGTGCCGCTCAGGGACGGCGCGGCCGGGGTGGAGGCGTCGACGCCGGACTCCTCCAGGCCGCCCAGCTTGGCGTGCTTGGCCGGGTTGACCGAGCCGTTGTAGGACTCGTTCACGAAGCCGAACTTGGCGATGACGCCCTCGGCGGCGTCGGAGGCGAGGGCCGCCTCGTGGGTGCCGCTGGTGACGAAGACGTCGTAGAGGTCCTTGTCGAAGAAGATGCCGGTCGGGTCGATCGCCCGGGTCGGGACGACGTTGTAGACGTCGCGGCCGAAGGTGGCGTTCTCGTAGTAGGCGCCGACCGGGGCGAGCTTGCCGTTCACGGTGGTGACCGGGGTGGTGGCGCCGTCGTCGCCGGGGAGCTGCACGGCGGCCAGGTGGGCGCCGGCGGCGGCCGCGGTGGTGCTGAAGTCCGGGGAGATGCCGTTGTTCTGGGCGATCCAGCTGCCCACCGAGAACGGGACGAGCGTGCCGTCCGCGTCGAGGGCGCCGTTGGCCTGGTTCTCCTGGACGGTCGCGACGTTCGGGGAGAGCGTGGCGTCGGTGAGGCCGATGGCGCCGAGGAAGAACTTGCGGGTGCCGGAGCCGCTCTGCGGGATCTTCGGGTGCACGGTCTGGCCGTTCACCACGGTCAGCGTGCCCGAGTAGATGTCGTGGAGCTGGTCGACGGTCAGCGTGTTCAGGGCCGAGCCGTGGACCGCGACGCCGACCGCGTCACGCGCGAACGGGATGTAGGTGAAGGCGGTGCCGGAGGTGCTCGGGCCGCTGGAGGAGCGGGCGAAGTCGACCTGGCCCTTGATGGAGACGCCCGAGCTGTCGGGGAACTTGTCGCCGGTCAGCGACATGCTGAGGGCGAGGCGGCCCTTGCCGGAGCCGTTGGGGCGCTGGAAGGTCGGGCCGCCCGTGCGGGTCTGGATGTTCGAGGTGGTGGAGCCGGTGCCGGGCTCGATCGCGTCGTAGGAGGCGACGCCCGCACCGCTCACCGCCTTCACGGCGGTGTCGGCGTAGGCCTTGCCGTTGACCGTGTCACCGGCGAGGGCGTTGAGCACATCCTGGGTGGTGTCCGAGCCCACGCCGACCAGCTTGCGGAAGGTGCCTGCGGGGGTGGGGTCGGCGGACGCCGGGCTCGCCAGAGCCAGCGTGCCGGACACCACGGCGGCGGCGACCATGGCCGCCGAAAGGCGCGTCGTGCGCATTGAGAGTCTCCAGAGGGTGTGCGAGATGACGTCGGGAGGATCTGGCAGGGTGGTACGGGCCGTCCGCCCCGACTGCCTTTCGGGGCGGGCGGCCGTCTGTGGGGAGCGCGGGCCCGGCGGGCCCGCGCTCCGCGAGCTCAGCTCCGGCCGGAGGGCAGCCGCTTGCGCAGCCACTCGGGCAGGGTGAACGCGGGGACGGTCACTCCACGGCCGCCGGGCAGCGGGACGCGCAGCGGAAGCCGCAGCCTGCCGCCGCCGGCGAACGGCGCGCCGATGCCGGCGGCGGCGCCGAGCGCGGCACCGACCGGGACGGCGTACCGCAGGGAGTTGGCCGGGTCGTCGGGCGTGGTGCCCAGCGCGGTGGTCTGTACGGCCTTGCCGCCGTCGTAGGACGCCGCGGCGCTCGGCTTCGTGCTCGCGCCGGCGCTCGGCGTGGCGCCGCTGCCGCCGCCGGCCGCGGCGCTGCCGCCGTCGCCGCCCGTGGAGCCGCCGGTGCCGGTGCCGCCCGCTCCGCCGTCGGAGCCGTCGGAGCCGGCGGATTCGCTGCCGCCCGTGGTGCCGCCGTTCGAACCGCCGGAGGAGTCCGAGCCGCCCGAGGGCGTCGAGCTGGGGGCGGTGTAGTGGACGAGGGCGTCGGCGGCCTCGGTCGCCTTGCTGCGCAGGGCGGCCGGGAGCGGGGCGTAGCCGGCCGGGAGCAGGCCCGGGTCGGCCCCGCTGGTCTGTCCGTCACCCGCGGCGTACCGCAGCAGGGCCGCGTAGTCCTTGCGGGCGGCCGTGTCGATCCCGGCGGGGCGGACGGCCGCGTAGACGAGCTGGGCGAGCGGGTAGGCGCCCTCCGCGGCGGCCGTGGCCGGGGTGATCTCGGGGGCTCCGGTGCCGGTGGCGCCGTCGGACGCCGCGGTCAGGGACGCCGCGGCGGGACCCACGAACTTGCCGGCGGTGTTGCGCAGCCGGGCGGTCTGGAGGCCGTAGCGCGCGGCGGAGGCCGCGTCGGTGACCGTGATCACGAACCGGGAGCCGACGGTCTGGGGTCCCGGGCTCTTGAACGCGGGCGGGTTGGCGAGCGCGTCCCAGCTGGACTTCCAGAGGGTGTCGGCGCGCCGGGTGTGCAGGGCGCCGGAGTGCATGTCCTCCACGTAGGGGTGGAAGTCGGTCATGCACTGCTTGATCGTGGCGTCGGTGCCCGGCGGGATCGTGCACCAGGGGTCGCTCTTGGGGTAGTCGTCGGAGCTCGCGGGGTCGAAGGCGATGCCGGTCGGGTTACGGGACGCGGTGGTGCTGTAGTACGGGTTGACCTGGGTGCCCCAGTCGTCGGCGTCACCGGCCAGGAAGCCGCGGGCGTCCTTGTCGGCGAGGATCCACTGCCACAGCGCGCGGGCGGAGTCGCTGTGCCCGAGCGAGGTGATCAGGTCGGTGTCGGTGGACGGCGTCTCGGAGACCGACAGGTCGGCGAACTCGGGGTTGAGGGAGATGAATTCGGGGTCGCTTGCCAGGCCGGCCGGGTTGGTCCTCGCCCAGCCGTAGCCGGTGGCCGTGTTGTCGCCGAGCACCGCTCCCCAGGGCGAGTTGCGGTACGACTCGGTGAGCAGCTTGGCGACCAGGCGCGGGGTGAGGTCGACGGACTCGACCTTGGTGCCCGCGAGTCTGCGGACGGAGTCCGGGGCGCCCGCCTTGGGTCTGCGTTCGACGGTGAAGCCGATGACCGTTCCGGAGAGCGCGACGGGCGCGTACACGGTCGGGTCCGAGGGCGCTGTGGTCCCCGCGTCGGCTCCGAGGGCGCGGGTGGTGAAGGCGAGTCCGGAGGAGCCGTCGCTGGTGAGGCGGGCGCGGGTGTCCGGCTCGCCCAGCTCGGTGTAGCCGTACACCGTGCCGGTGGGGCACAGGGCCGCCTGCCAGCTGGTCATCGCGTCGGCGGCGAGTTCGCTGCCGGTGGTGGCGCGTTCCTTCGCGCCGAGCGCGCAGTTGGTGCCGACCGAGTTGAACCCGAGCGGGATCGCGACGCGGTTCTGCCAGTTGGTGGAGGAGACCGGGGAGCCGGCGTTGACCTGGCTGTGGTCGGCGTACGGCTCGCCGTCCAGGTCGAGGTGGCCCTGCGGGACGATGACCAGCCAGCAGGAGCGGGGCTTGGTGCCGCCGTTGGCGGTGACCGGCAGACCGCAGCCCAGGTGCGGGGCCTCGTTGGCGGTCTGTACCTCGAAGTACTCCTTGCCGGTGCCGTCGGCGCCGGTGCGGGCGAAGTCGACCTCGTTGGTGGTGTTGCGGTTGAAGAAGGCGTTGTTCTGGGTGCCGGAGGTGATCACCGTGCCGTCGACGGACTTGAAGGGCACCTCGCCCGGGGCATTGGGGTTGGCCGCCCCGTACCGGTTGTCCTGGCCGTAGTTGGCGGGATCGGCGCTGTAGAAGACCTTGCGGGTGTCGTCGTAGTCGTTGCCCGGCCAGCTGCCCCGGTCGGTGGTCGGGGAGGCACCGTACTGGCACTGGGTGCGCGCGGGGCCCGGGTTGGACGGCACCGTGCCGTCGTCGTCGCCCCAGCACTGCATGATCTGCACGAAGTCGGTGTTGAACGACGTGCCCGCGAAGGTGGTCGGGGTGCCGCCGGACCAGGAGACCGTGATCGCCTGACTGGTCAGGTGGGTGGTCTGGCCGACGGTGAACCTCAGGTCCTCGAACTCGCCGCGGCCGGAGACCGTGACGGCCGAGGAGGTGGCGTCCGCGGTGCCCGCGGCGGACGCGGGGGCGGCCGTCTGGGCCACGCCGAGGCCGGCGAGGGCGCCCACGGCGGCTCCGGCGACGACGCGCAGGAGCAGCCGTCGTACGCGGAGCAGTGCTCTCCCGCGGGTCCGCCGGCTCGTGGCCGCGGGTCTTGGGGTGCGGGGTCCTGTGCTGCGGGAGTTCATCGCCTCTGCCCCTCTCCGGCGTCCTTGCCCGCGCCGCGCCCCGCGATCGCCCGGGACACCACGGAGGGCAGCAGGACGAGCCCGAGGACCAGGAAGGCCGCGATCAGCATCAGCGTCTGGGTGCCGGTCCAGCCCTGGCTGCCGGCCACGGAGACCGGCTGGGCGAGCGCGATGGTGTCGTTCAGCGCGCCGGTGCCGCCGTCGCCTCCGCCGCTGCCGCCCGAGGAACCCGACCCCGAGCCGCCGCTCGTACCGGGCGAGAGCGTCTGTCCGGTGTCCGGGTCGACGACCGGTTCGGCGCTGCCGCCGGTCCCGCCTCCCGCGGCTGTGCCGCCACCGCCCGAACTCCCGCCGGTGGTACCGCCGTTCGCGCTGCCGCCGGTGGAACCGCCCGAGGCGGAGCCGCCGCTCGTGCCGCCCGTGGAGCCCGAACCGCCGGTGCTGCCGCCCGCCTTGGCGCCGCCGCTGCCGGTCGCGCAGGCCGGGGCGCCCTTCTTGTCACAGGCGGCCGGGTAGGGAGCGGTGTCGGCGAGCTTGTTGTGCCCGTCGTTGGAGAAGGTCGGGTTGTTGCAGCCCTTGAGGTTGATGCTCTGGGCCTGCACGCCCGGGATGCGGCGGATCTGGTCGAAGCCCGCCTTCACCAGGTTGATCGGCAGGGGCGAGTAGCCGAGCGAGGGGGCCTGCTGCTGGCCCTGGCACATGAAGTAGTACGAGAACGCGCCGAGCGTCTTGCCCTTGGCCTTGGTGAAGGTGCCCTGCACCTTCAGGGGCAGGATCATGTACGAGTAGCTGGACAGCGGGTAGTTGCGCCGGTCGGAGTCGTTGTAGACACCGTCGAGCTTCTGGGTGAGGTAGTCCGCGGAGCTCCTGTCGGTGTTGATCTTCGCCTTGAGCAGCGAGACCGCGACGTTCTGCGGGGTCGGCTCGGTGTAGTAGCCCGCGTGGTTGAGGACCTTGGCGACCGGATAGTGCGCGTTCAGGGCGTACGAGTAGTTGACGTACCCGATCGCGCCCTCGCCGTAGTTCTGGGCGACGTAGCCCGCGACACCGAGGTCGCCGGACTGGGCGATCATGCCGGGGACGGTCGGGTAGTACGAGGTCTGCCCGCAGGCTCCGGAGCGGCCGACCCTGCGGCAGTAGGACTGCCACAGCGACTTGTGCTGGTTGGCCATCCACATCGTGAACTGGGCGGTGGAGCCCGAGCCGTCGGAGCGTACGACGGGGACGATGGTGCGGTGCGGGAGCTGGAGCCCCGGGTTGTCGGCCTTGATGACCGGGTCGTCCCAGGTCTTGATGACGCCGGTGAAGATCTTGGTGACCACGTCGCCGGACAGCCGCAGGTTGGTGACCCGCTTGCCGTTGACGGTCAGGTGGTACATGAAGACGGTGCCGCCGGCCACGATCGGCATGTAGGCGTACGACCCGGACGCGGGCCGTTCCGCGGCCGAGCCGTCGGTCGGGTGGGTCTGGAACGGGATGTCCGAGACCGCGAAGTCGACGGTGCCGCTGAGGAACTGACGGCGGCCGTCGGAGGAACCGGTGCCGGCGTAGCTGATCCGCATGCCGTACTGGTTGACGGCGCGGCGCCATTCGTCGACGGCGTTCTCGGCCCAGGTGGAGCCGGCGCCGGATATCGGCGTGTAGCTGTCGGCGGCGGCCGGGGCCGCCAGCGGACCGGCCAGCAGCGCGGCGATCACGCCGAGCAGCGCGCCGAGCGTCCCGAGTGCCCGAAGGCGCCCGAGGGCGGAGTGGAGGTGGCTGCGCATCAGTCGGTCTCTCCGGTGGCGGGGGCGGACAGGGCGGTTCCCGTGGAGGGCGATCCCCCGGGGCTCTCGAACAGGGACAGGCCGGGCCCGTGCAGGTCCTCGAAGCGCCGTACGTCCTGCCGTGAGGCGCGGGCGGTACGGCGGGCCTGGCGCTTGGTCTGGTGACCGGGGCCGCGCCCGCCGATCACCCGGGCGATGACGAACAGCACCAGGACGAGGGCCATCAGGACGGCGGCGGCGCCGAAACCGCGGGCGATCATCGTGGGCTCGGGCGACTTGACGAAGTTGAAGACCGCGAGCGGCAGCGAGACCATCGGCCCGCTGGTCGGGTCCGCGTTGAGCGCGGCCGTGAAGCCGGCGGTGAGCAGGACGGGCGAGGTCTCGCCGATTCCGCGGGCGGTGCCGAGGATGACGGCGGTGGCCAGGCCGGAGCGGGCGGTGGGCAGCACGACGTGCCACACCGTGCGCCAGCGCGGCGCGCCGAGCGCCTCCGCGGCCTCGGTGAGGTTGCCGGGCACCAGCCGCAGCACCACGTCGGAGGCCCGGATGACGATCGGCAGCATCATCACGCTGATCGCGAAGCCGGCCGCGAGGCCGGACTTCTGCATACCGAGGCCGAGGATCCAGGTGGCGTACACCATCAGACCGGCGACGATCGAGGGCAGCGCGGTCATCGCCTCGACGATCGTCCGGACGAACCGGGAGAACCGGCCCGGGATCTGGTTCAGGTACACGGCGCAGGCGAGGCCCAGCGGCACGGTGATCGCGAGGGCGATGGCGATCATGGTGAGGGTGCCGAGCATCGCGTGGGCGATGCCGCCGTGGGTGAGCGGGTCGAGCGGGCCCGAGGCCTGCATGTCCTCGGTGAAGAAGTTGCCGTGCGGCAGGGCGTCCTTGCCGCGCCAGCCGGTGAAGCCGACGACCATGAACAGGCCGGAGAACAGCAGCGAGGCAGCCGTCCACAGCACGACCGTCATGACCCGGTCGCGTACGGCCTGGCCGTCCTCCTCGAGGCCGGTCAGCACCGCGTAGACCGCCAGGAAGACGAGGTAGGCGGTGACGGCGAAGCCCAGCGCGCCGGAGAACGGGGCGAGTTGGCCGAACAACAGGACGGTGGCGCAGAGTCCGGAGGCGGCGGCACCGCACAGGGCCAGCACCCCGGAGCGGCTGACGCCGCCGATGCGGCGCGGCCGGAGGGGCTCCGGCGCGTGCCGCGCCTGCTCCACCGCGATGTCCGCGGGCGCCGGCGCGGCGCCGTGGACGCCGGACAGGGACGTTTCTTCGATGACGGTCATCTCATGCCTCGCTCTGCGCGCCGGAGCGGCTGCGGGCCACCACGGAGGAGGCGGTGAAGTTGACCGCCAGGGTGAGCAGGAACAGCGCCAGGCCGGCCGCCATCAGCGCCGACATACCGAAGGTGGAGGCGTCGCCGTAGTGCAGGGCGATCAGCGAGGAGACCGAGTTCGAGCCGGTCTGCAGGACGTGGAGCTGGATGGTGAAGACCGGCGAGATGATCATGTACACCGCGATCGTCTCGCCGAGAGCCCGGCCGAGCCCCAGCATCGTGCCGCCGATGATGCCGCCCTTGCCGTACGGCAGGACGACCGCGCGGATCATTCCCCAGCGGGTGGCGCCGAGCGCGTAGGCGCCCTCGCGTTCGCCCGCCGGGGCCTGCGAGAAGACCTCGCGCATCACCGAGCACTGGATCGGCGCGACCATCAGGGCGACGACGATCCCGGCGATGAAGGTGGAAGCCGTGTAGACGCTTTCCGACGCGAGCGGTTCGCCCGGCTGGGCACCGTCCACCTGGAACAGGGGGATCCAGCCGAACCAGGTGGAGAGCCAGCGCGACAGGCCGATCACGTGCTGCTGGAAGAAGAACAGCCCCCACAGCCCGTACACCACCGAGGGGACGGCCGCCATCAGGTCGACCATCGACACCAGGGTGCGGCGCAGCCTGGGCGGGGCCACGTCGGTGATGAACAGGGCGGTTCCGACGGCGAGCGGCACGGAGATCGACACCGCGACCAGGGCGATCAGGATGGTGCCGGTCATGACGGCCGCGATGCCGAAGTTGTGGACGTCCGGCTGCCACGCGGCGGTGGTGAGGAAGGCGAAGCCCCGGGCGCGCAGCGCCTGGCCGGCCCTCAGGAGGAGGAAGAGTCCGACCCCCGCCATGACGGCCAGGACGGCGATTCCGGTGGCGGTGAGCTGGTACCGGAAGACGCGGTCACCGAGGCCGCGGGCCGCGTCGAGCCGCCGGGGAGTGAGCTCCTTGAGCTCCGTCCGGCCGGGGACGGCAGGGCCGGTCTTCCGTCCCCCGGACTCCGAAGCGCCGGACTCCGGTATGCCGGATACCGGCTCTCCCGGTTCCGGTGTCCCGGATCCCGGTCTGTCGGATCCCGGTCTGTCGGACTCCGGTCTGTCGGACTCCTCTTGCGCGGACGCCACGTGTTGTCCCCCATTCCGGAAACGGAATCCCCGCGCGGCCCACGATCGGTACCGCGCGCTGCGATTCAATGGCCGGATCGTGTCCCCCCAACGCGTGCGTTGTGGAGAACTGGTGAACAGCACACGGCCGTTCGGTGCGTTCGTCGTGGAGGATGGGCGGAGGACAACTCGACGATGCGCGTAGATCGCGGACGGACCGACAGAAGAGCCCGGCGCGGTGCGCCGGGCTCTGAACGCCTGAATGTACTTGTGGCTTGAACTAGATGGTGGATACCGCCGAGAGACGGTGGACGTCCCGGGCGGTCCCGGTGACCCCGGACAGGAAACCCTGGGCGCGCGGAGAGGCGTTCTCCGTCAGCCAGCTCGGGTCGATGTCGCAGACCGCGACGCGCACCTCGGTGCCGGCCAGGGCCAGCGGCAGCGTGTGCACGACCGTGGACGGGAAGCTCAGGATCGTGCGGCCTATGGGGCCGCGCCGGGCGATCAGTTCGAGCGGCAGGTCGGGACGGACGATCTCCAGACCCGTCTCGACGGCCAGCCGGTGCAGCTTGTCGGAGCTCTCCCGGCGGTGCGCGAAGTAGCGGGTCGCGCCGTGCGCCTTGGCGAGCGCGCGGACGGCGTCCAGATAGCGGTCCGGGTCGACCACGCCGGTCTCGACCAGCGAGGTGCCGACCATGTCCGCGCTCTTGGTGATGCGCGGCGGGCCGAACCGGGCCCGGGTCCAGGAGAAGTCGTTGGCGGTGATGGTGACACCGTCCGGCGCCGATTCGATCGGCATCGAGGAGAAGACCTCGACCGTACGGCGCTCGCTGGGCGTCAGCCGGCGGCGGGCCGAGGCGGACACGGGAGCGAAGAGCACGTCCCGCGGGCCGGGGCGGCCACCGCGCCGGTGCCAGCGCACCAGGCGTTCACCGCGGGCGAGCTGGGCGACGAACTCCATCGTCGCCGTGCCGTCGTCGACCACGACCAGGTCGCGCGCCCTGGTGATGGTCAGCAGGAGCTGCACATAGCGGGAGAACGGGTCCCCCATGACGATGCGCCGGGCCCGGCGCAGCATCGGTGCCAGTCCCCCGATGGTGTGGAAGGGGGCCGTGGTGCCGCCGCGCGCCTCCTCCCAGCGGACCGCGTGGCCCTCGTCGCGGGCCAGTTCCGCCATCCGGCGGAGCTGACCGCGGGTCATCGGGTCGTTGGGAGACAGGACGACGAGGGTGAGCCCCGCGCCGGGCGCCGCACCGTTGTGGGCGTGTGCGTGCGCCCACTCCAGCACGTTCAGGAGCTGTACCGGACTCTCGACGAAGGCGAGAGTGGTGGAGCCGGCGGAACCGGCGCGAGGGCTCATCGACGTACGACCGTCCCGTCGTAAGGAATTCAGGGTGTTCAGACCGAGACGGGCTCGCCCGCGGCCGCGGCGATCTCGGCCTCGGCGACGACGCCCGTGACGCGGCGCAGCTTCTTCATCGGGCCGAGCTCGGAGTCGTAGACCTTCTTGACACCGTCACCGAGGGAGGCCTCGATGGTGCGGATGTCGCGGACGAGGCGGGTCAGACCCTGCGGCTCGACGGAGGCGGCCTGGTCGGAGCCCCACATCGCGCGGTCGAGGGTGATGTGACGCTCGACGAAGGCGGCACCGAGGGCGACCGCGGCGAGCGTGGTCTGCAGGCCCGTCTCGTGGCCGGAGTAGCCGATCGGAACGTTCGGGTACTCGGCCTGCAGGGTGTTGATGACGCGGAGGTTGAGCTCCTCGGCCTGCGCCGGGTAGGTCGACGTGGCGTGGCACATCAGGATGTTGTCCGAGCCGAGGACCTCGACCGCGTGGCGGATCTGCTTCGGCGTCGACATGCCGGTGGAGAGGATGACCGTGCGGCCCGTGGCGCGCAGCGAGCGGAGCAGCTCGTCGTCGGTCAGCGAGGCGGAGGCGACCTTGTGGGCCGGGACGTCGAACTTCTCCAGGAAGGCGACGGCCTCGGTGTCCCACGGGGAGGCGAACCAGTCGATGTTCTTGCTCTTGGCGTACTCGTCGATCTGGCGGTACTCGTCCTCACCGAACTCCACGCGGTGGCGGTAGTCGATGTAGGTCATGCGGCCCCAGGGGGTGTCGCGCTCGATGTCCCACTGGTCGCGCGGGGTGCAGATCTCCGGGGTGCGCTTCTGGAACTTGACGGCGTCACAGCCGGCCTCGGCGGCGGCGTCGATGAGCTTGAAGGCGTTCTCGAGCTCACCGTTGTGGTTGATGCCGATCTCGCCGACGACGTAGACGGGGTGGCCGGGGCCGGCGGTCTTCGAACCGAAGTTGCGCAGACGGGAGTTGCTCATGGTGAAACGTTCCTTACTTGTCGAGGGAGTCGAGAGAAGGGCCGAGGATCCAGCTGGCGATCTCTCGGATCGCGCCGTCGCCACCGGGGACGGTGGTGACCGCGCGTGCGGCGCCGCGCACGACGTCGTGGGCGCTCGCGACCGCCACCGGCCAGCCCACGAGGGCGAAGCAGGGGAGGTCGTTGACGTCGTTGCCGACGTAGAGCACGCGCTCAGGCGCGATGCCCTGCTCCTCGCACCACTGCTTCAGTGCGAGGTCTTTCCGGTCGATGCCGTGCAGGACCGGAATCTTGAGCTTCCGGGCCCGGGCCGCGACGACCGGGTTCTGTTCCGTGGACAGGATCAGCATCGTCAGCCCGCTCTTGCGGAGGGCCGCGATACCGAGTCCGTCCCCGCGGTGCACGGAGACGAACTCCCGTCCGTCGGAGTCGATCAGCACCCTGTCGTCGGTCTGGGTGCCGTCGAAGTCGAGGACGACCGCGTCGATGTCGGCTGCGGTCGGGAGGGTGCCGGGCCGGTTCGCGTCGAAGAGCGGCGCGAGGGCCCGGGCGCGGGCGAGGTCGTGCGGGTCGTCGATCTCCAGCACGCGGGCCGGGTCGGTGCGCACGAGTTCGGTGCGGCCGAAGAACCGGTGCTTCGCGACGCGGAAGCCGGCGGCCTCCATGGCGTAGACGGCACCGGTCTCCAGGAGGTCCTGGGGGCGGTCCTGGCGGCGCGGGCGGAAGGACTTGTCGTGGTTGACGCCGTAGCCGCCGCTGACGGCGGTTTCCGCGACCAGGACGCCGGTGCCGCCGTCGACGGTCGCGCGCTCGGTCCCGGCGGCCACCGAGGCCGTGGGCTCGTCGTCGCCGTCGCGCCACACGAAGCCGTGGAAGGGGGCCACGGTCAGCGCCGTGTCCGCGCCGTTCGCGACGATCGCGTTCACGACCCCGTCCACGTCCTCGCGGATGATGAACGGGCTGGTGCACTGGACGAGCAGGACCACGTCGACCGGGGAGCCGTGCAGCGCCTCGTGGGTGTCCATGGCGTGCAGGACGGCGGCCTCGGAGGTGGCGGTGTCCCCGGCGATGGCGGCGGGGCGCAGCACGACCTCGGCGCCGGCCTGGCGGGCGGCCGCCGCGATGGCCTGGTCGTCGGTGGAGACGACGACGTCCGTCACGAGGCGGGCGGCGCGGCACTCGCGCACCGCGCGGGCCACCAGCGGCACACCGCCTACGGGCAGGAGGTTCTTGGCGGGCACGCCCTTGGAGCCGCCGCGCGCGGGGATCACCGCGAGCACGCGGCGCACCGGCGCGGCCTGGCCCGCTTCTGAGTTGGTCATGCGCTGTGCTCCTTGACGAGGGAGGCGAGAAGAGAGGCATGGGGGGCGGAGGGCCGCGGGCTGCCCGCTGTCGGGGCGCTCACAGTTCACCCATCCGCCGGATCACCGGTGCCACGCGCTGGACGCCGTGGCGGTAGGCGCCGCGGGCGGCCCGGCGCACGAACTGCCGTACGGGGCTGGGTTCCCGGTCCGCCGCCGGGGCGCCGGGCAGCGGGCTGCCGTCCGGGCCGAGATGGTGGCGGGCGAGGATGCCGGGCAGATAGCCGGGCGCGGTGACGGGGGTGTAGTAGGGCGCGAGCGGCGGCAGCTCGTCCGCCGCCAGCAGCTCGGTGATGCGCAGTCGCGCCGCGTCGAAGGCCGTCTCGTACGATCCGTCGGCGGCGACGCCCTGCCGGGCCACCCACTCCGGGTCGGACACCGGCCGGTGCCCCGCGTCGAGCTGGTCCCAGGAGGCGAGGCAGCCCGAGCCGACGAAGTGGTGGTTGCCGAGCGCCTCGCGCACACCGAGGTCGCTGAGGACGACGGTGGGGATGCGCCGGTGCAGGGACTCCAGGGCGGCGGTGGAGCTGATGGTGACGAGCAGGTCGGTGCGGTCGAGGACCTCACCCATGTGCCCGTACACCAGCCGGAAGTTGGCCGGCGGATCCGCCTTCTGCACCAGTTTCTGGTACGGCAGTTCCTCGATGTGCGTGGTGTGTTCGCCCGGCTTGGAGCGCAGCTTGAGCAGGACCTCGCGGTCCGGGTGCAGCCGCGCGTGGCCGATGAGCCGGTCCAGCAGGTACGTACGGTCCTTGCGGCTCTCCGGCACGGAGGGCTGGGCGGCGAAGACGACCGTGTAGGGCCGCCCCGGCTGCGCGGACGGGTCGTGCTCCGCGTACGCGGCCCCGCCGAGGAAGGGCAGCGCGACCTCGGTCACCGACCCGGCGTCCGCTCCGACCCCCTCGTACACGGCCCGGAAGCGGTCCGCGTCCTGGCGGGAGTTGGCGAGGACGAGGTCCGCGCCGTGCCGCAGGAGCAGCCCGTCGGCGAGCTTCTCGTAGACGACGCCGACGTAGCCGGTGACGACCAGGGGCCGCTTCGCCCGTCCTTCCCAGGCGCGGGACAGGCCGTGCAGGACCGCCTGGACGGCACCGCCGACCAGGGCGAGGACGACCACGTCGTAGACGTCGTCCTCCTTGCCCAGCTCGCGCAGGAACTCGAGGGCGGTGACCTCGCGGAGGGAGTCCGCTCGGACGCCGACCTCTTCGAGCTGGCGGGCGGTCGGGGTGGCACGGCCGCGCAGAAGGAATCCGTCGAGGCGGATGTCCGATCCTGCGGGGGAGATGCGGTTCGCGGTGAGCGAGCCCCACTTCCACCGGGTGTCGGAATCCGCGAGGACGGCCACTCGCAGCGACTTCGAGGTACTTGCTGGCACGTCCTAGACGCTAGGAAGCCATTTCGAGGAGCGGCCCAACCTGAACACAACAAACGGTTAACAGCGCGTCGACGAATGGGGAATCAGCCAGGGATCGGCTGAGAAAACGACGTGGTTCACGGTACCGCCACGCGTCGTTCACCTTGCATCTCACCAACGGTAAAGACGAATGCCGGGCCGCCCCCTAACGTCACAGGGGTGGTCAAGCTCTCCGTCATCGTGCCGTTCTACAACGTGCAGCAATACGCGCCCGACACCCTGAAGAGCCTGCGTGCCAACGCACGGCAGGATTTCGAATTCATTCTCGTCGACGACTGCTCGCGCGACGAGACACCGGACATCCTCGCGCGCGCCGAGCGCGAGCTCCCGGGTGCGGTGTATGTCAGACACGAGAAGAACGGAGGACTGGCCACCGCCCGCAACACCGGGATCGACACAGCGCGTGGCGAGTACCTCACGTTCCTCGACGGGGACGACTGGCTCGCCCCCGGTTACTACGAACAACTCGTCTCCTCCATCGAGGACCTGGGCTGCGACTTCGTCCGTACGGACCATGTCCAGTGCACAGCGCGGGCCCGCAGCGTCCACCGTGTTCCGCACGGCCGCCGCGGAGTCGTCCTGAACCCTCGCGACGCCATCCTCCCCTCCGACCGCTCCACCTCCGTCGACTACGCCTACGCCTGGGCGGGCATCTACCACCGCCGGCTGGTCGACCGGGGCCTGCTCCACTTCACCGACGGGCTGCGCACGGCCGAGGACCGGCCGTGGATCTGGAAGCTGCACCGGGAGGCGGAATCCTTCGCCACGGTGGGCCTGCTCGGCGTGTTCTACCGGCGTGGCGTCGCCTCCTCCCTCACCCAGATCGGGGATGTGCGCCAACTCGATTTCATTCGCGCGTTCGACCAGGTCGTGGCGGAAACAGCCGAGGACCGGGACGCGGAAAAGCTCCTGCCCAAGGCCGTGCGCACCTATTGCGCGATTATTTCCCACCACCTGGGATCCATCGAAAGGTTCGAGCCGGCAGTGGCACGGAAACTGAAGTCCATGAGTGCCGTCGCACTGCGCCGAATGCCCCAGGCCGTGCTCGACGAGGCCCTCGACTCGATGGACGTCCAGCGCGCCACCCGGCTGCGCCGGCTGCGCCGACGGCCCGCGCCCGCCGCGGGGGTGGCCGCGTGACCACCCAGATCTTCATGGCGTCCACGCTGTACGGCACGGCCACGCTCGCCGCGGCCCTCGACACCGACAGCTTCGGGCCCGCCGACCGGCGCATCCTCCTCGTCTCCAACAACGCGGCGACGCCGGAGACGACGTCCGCGGTGGACGAGATGCCCGGCTTCGAGCGGCTGCGCGGCCGCTTCGACGACGTCATCTCGTGGAACGAGACCATCTCCCCCTTCCACCCGGGCGGCTGGGCTCCGCGTCCGGACGACGTCCCCCTGTGGGAGCGGCATCTGCGGCTCGCCTGGAACCTCGGCGACGACGACATCGAACTGGCCGTGGAGTCGATCCAGGTCAACCCGGCGCTCGGCATCTCCCAGATCTTCATGGGCGCGCCCGTCACGGTGTACGCCGACGGTCTGATGAGCTACGGCCCCACCCGCAACAAGATCGACCCGCTGGTCGGCACCCGGGTGAGCCGCCTGCTCCATCTGGACCTGGTCCCCGGTCTGAAGCCGCTGCTGCTCACCGAGTTCGGCGTCGAACCGCAGATCGTGCCCACGGACGCGTTCGTGAAGGTGCTCGCCGAACTCGTCGACACCGGTGACGAACTGCCGTCGGTCGACGAGCCGGCCCTGCTGCTCGGCCAGTACCTCTCCGCTCTGGAGATCCTCACCGCCGAGGAGGAGGAGGAACTCCACGTACGCATGCTGAAGGGGGCCCTCGCGCTCGGTCACACCCGCGTGGTGTTCAAGCCGCACCCTTCGGCCCCGGCGCGCTGGTCGCGGCTGCTGGAGAAGGAGGCCGAGAGGCTGGGCGCGGACCTCACCGTCCTCGACACCCCGGTCCTCGCGGAGGTGCTCTACCAGCGGATGCGTCCCGCGCTGGTCGTCGGCTGCTTCTCCACGGCGCTGCTCACGGCGTCCGCGCTGTACGGCCTGCCGGTCGCCCGCGTCGGAACCGGCCCGCTGCTGGACCGGCTCACCCCGTACGAGAACAGCAACCGCGTCCCGGTGACCATCGTCGACGCGCTGCTGCCCGAGCTGACGGACAGCACGGCGGTCACCGAGCAGCGCCCCGGCATGGGCGTGGAGGACCTGACGCGGCTTCTGAGAGCCGTCGGCTTCGCGATGCAGCCGAAGATCTACCCGGAGCTGCGTCCGGCTGCCGAGAGCTATCTGACGAACCAGCTCACCCAGGACACCTGGCGCTACTTCAAGCGCAAGCGCCTGACGTCGCTGGCCCTGCCCGGCGCGGTCCCGGCCCAGCTCGCCTTCATCCCGCGCAACGCGACCGTGCGCCGGGTCGCCCGGAGGGCGCGCTCGCTGAGGCGGGCGGTGGGCCGCTAGGGCCGCTTCCCACGCGGGACACAGGGGCGGGGCCCGGTCGAACACGACCGGGCCCCGCCCCGTTTTCGGGCCTTCACGGACGAGGGCGATTTGTCACGATTCGGAAGAGTCCTCAACGCGGGAGCATCACAGAGATGAACTCCCGTGGACGAGACGACGAACCGGCCTCGCCAGGCCGTAAGAATCCCCGACTATCGGACTAACGTGCTGTGGGCCAGCTGAGTCCCATTGAGGGGAACCTTGTGATCGACACGCCCGAGGAGGCCCGCGGGACGTTGAACGGCACCGTGGTCCGTACCGTCCTGCCACCTGCCGAGACGCCCACCGCGCCCAAGCCCTCGGCGCCCCGGGAGAACCGGCTGCGCGCCCTCGACGGGCTCCGGCTCGTCGCGGCCCTGATGGTCGCGGGGTACCACTACGGCGGCCGGGACGGCGAGGTGGTCCAGGCCTGGGGCACTTCGCCCAGGCATCAGTTCCCCACGCTGCACCATCTGTTCGCCTACGGCTGCCTGGGTGTGCAGGTCTTCTTCGTGATCAGCGGGTTCGTCATCTGCATGAGCGGCTGGGGCCGGCCGCTGCGCTCCTTCTTCGCGTCCCGCGCCTCGCGGCTGCTGCCCGCGTACTGGGCCGCGATCATCATCGTGACGGCCGTGTTCGCCCTGCCCGTGGTCGCGTACAAGACGGTCTCCCCGAGCGACGCGCTGGTCAACCTCACCATGCTCCAGCAGCCGCTGGGCGTCGACCGGGTGCTCGGCGTGTGCTGGACCCTGTGGGCCGAGGTCCGCTTCTACGCCCTCTTCGCGCTGTGCATCGTGCTGCCGGGGGCGAACCGGCAGCGCGTGATCCTGTTCTGCGCCGGCTGGACCCTGGCCGCGGCCATCGCGCAGGGCGTGAACGAGCCACTGCTCAACATGGTCCTGATGCCGGAGTACGCCCCGTACTTCATCGGCGGCGTCGGCCTCTACCTCGTCCACCGCGACCGGCGTGACGCGTACGCCTGGGGCATCGTCGGCGTGAGCTGGCTGATCGGCCAGCACTACGCGGTCCAGCGCCTGTGGCACGCCCCGAACCCGGAGTTCTTCTCCAACCGCTCGTCCTACGCCATCATCCTCGTCGTCACCTTCGGCTACGTCGCCGTCGCCGCGATCGCACTGGGCTGGCTGCGCTGGGCGAACTGGCGCTGGCTGACGGTCGCCGGTGCGCTGACGTACCCGTTCTACCTGGTCCACGAACATCTCGGCTGGGTCGCCATCAAGGCCTACCACCGGACCCTGCACCTCCCGTCGTACGCCACGTTCCTGGCCACGATCGCCACGATGCTGCTGCTCGCCTGGCTGCTCAACCGCTTCGTGGAGAACCGGCTCACCCCGAAGCTCCGCACGGCGCTGGCCAAGCCGCGCCCGTAGCCGGCCGCCCGTAGCCGGCCTTCCGGCGGCCGCCGACGCACCCGTGACAGCCGGACGTCCGGCGCCCGTCCCTGGCTGAAAACCACCCGCACTCCGAACGCAGCCGCCCCCGGTCACCCATGACCGGGGGCGGCCGTCATCTCCACGGCCGCGGAGAGGAGATCCGGTGGAGACGGACGAGGAACTGCTCACCGGCTCGGTACGGGATCCAGCGGCGTTCGAGCCTCTGGTCACCCGGCACTCGGGCGCGCTGCACGGCTTTCCCGCGCGCCGGGCGCCGGGCGCCGCGGACGCCCTGCTGTCGGAGACCTGGCTCCAGGCCTTCCGCAACCGTGCCGCCTACGACCCCGGCCGCTCTCAAGGAGCGCCTCGTGGGCGGCGATCCGCGGCCGGCGGTGTGGGCCGCCCTCTTCAACGGCATCGACGCCCTGCCGTCCCGCGCGCCGTCCAGCCCCGAGCTGCGCGCCGCCCTGTACGAGGTGCTCGCCGGGATTCCGGGCATCCGGCTCCGCGGCCCGGCCAAGGACGCCGCGGGACGGACCGGAACGGCCGTCGAACTGGACGGCGACGACCGGCGCGGCCGTCTCGTCATCGCCCCCGGAGCGCGTCTGACGGCCACCGGTGGTCCGGGGCGAGACGGATGCCGTCCCTCCTCCGACTTCCTCCGACGCGCTGCCGGGAGGAGGGACGACATGCGCCCGTACCGATCTCCGCTCAACCTGAACCTGAACCTGAACCTGTACGAGCCTCCGCACGGCCCGGACCCGGGCCGGTCTCCGCTCAATCTGGAATTGGCCCGCAGTTCATTCGGGCCCTGGTTTACCCAGGGCCCCTCGGGCAGACGCTGAACAGTTCACGACTGAACAACAGGCACCTCACCGACCGGGGTCGCCTTTCCGCCCGTCAGTGCAAGGGAGCGATCTCTCCTCATGACTGCCGCACAGGACACGAAACGACCACCCCGCCGACTCGACGACGTCCCCGGGTGGTTTCCCGTTCTCGATCAGATGCTGTTCACGTGGTTCCTGGAACGGCAGAAGGCTGCCGGCATCCGGGGCGACCTCCTTGAAGTCGGCGTGTACATGGGCAAGAGCGCGATCCTGCTCGGGCACCACCGGCAGCCCGGAGAGGGATACACCGTGTGCGACCTCTTCGAAGGCGACGCGCCCGACGGCGCCAACCGGGCGGAGTCGACGAAGTCGTACAGCGCGCTCACCCAGCGGGCCTTCGAGGAGAACTACCTCTCCTTCCACGACGAGCTGCCCCGCGTCCTGCCGGGCCCCAGCTCGCGGGTGCCGGACGAAGTCGAGCCCCGCTCCTGCCGGTTCGTCCACATCGACGCCTCGCACCTGTACGAGCACGTGTACGGGGACATCGGCGCCGCCCACGACCTCCTGCGGCCCGACGGCGTCGTCGTCCTGGACGACTTCCGCTCGGAGCACACGCCGGGCGTCTCCATAGCCACGTGGGAGGCCGTACTCAACCGGGGGCTGCGCCCCATATGTCTGAGCACCCAGAAGCTCTACGGGACCTGGGGCGACTCCTCGGCCGTCCAGGAGGAACTGCTGAGCATGGCGCGCGGGCGGGAGGACTGCCACCTGAGCGTCCAGCGGGCCGCAGGACACCCGATCGTCCGTCTCAAGAGCAAGAACATGGAGGCGCCGCCTTTCCCGTTCTCGCGGCACCACACCGGGGAGGCCGACGGCGACGGGACGGGCACCGGGAGGGCGTCGGTGTCCCGGCATCCGGTCCCATGGCGCCGCCGCACCAAGCGGATCGCCGCCGACCTGCTGCCGCCGGTCCTCACCCGCGCGATCCGCGGCGCCCGCGCCTCCCGGCGGGCGGCGGACCGGCCGCCGGGCGGATCGCGGTGACGCCGGCTCAGCCGATTCCGTAGCGGGCCTCGATGCCCGCGACGATCAGGCCGAGCCCTTCCTCGAAGTGCCGCTCGTAGCCCTCGAAGATCTCCGCGCCCGCCGCGGCCGACAGGGGGAAGTCGGCCATGCGGCGGGCTCGTTCGTCCATGTCGTACCCTTCGCGGCGCTCGCCCGGCAGCGGCTGGACGCCCTGCTCCTCGGTGACGAAGCCGATCGTGTACGCGTAGGCGGTGGACGTCGCGCGGACCGCCTGGGTGAGGGTGAATCCCGCCCGGGTGAAGAGCGTCAGGGTCCGCTCCATCTCGACGGCGTGCAGAGTGCCCGTGAAGCGTGAACCGCTGAAGACCTTGGCGCCGTCGCGGTAGCTCAGCAGGGCGGCGCGCAGTCCGCGGTTGGCGGCGAGCAGCCGCTCCCGCCAGCCGTCGCCCTCCGCCGCTCCGGGGGCGTCGACCATCCGCCGGTACATCTCCGTGGCCATCTCGTCGAGCAGTTCCTGCTTGTTCTTGAAATGCCAGTAGAGCGCCGGCGCCTGGACGTTCAGCTCCTTGGCGATGGCCCGCAGGGTCAGGCCGTCGAGGCCGGTCTCGTTGAGCAGCCGCAGGGCGGTCTCGACGACCTGCTTCTTGTCCAGCCTGGGGGACCGCTGGGGTCTCTGGGTAACCACACTTGACAGTTTAACGCCGTTAAGGGCATGCTCGCGGCATGGAACTTAACAGCGTTAAGGAGATGGCTGTGGACGTGAACACGGATGTGGACGTACTCGTCGTCGGCGCCGGCCCCACCGGTCTCGCCCTCGGCGCCGATCTCGCCCGGCGCGGAGTCGACGCGCTCGTCGTCGAGCGGGCCGACGGGCTGTTCCCCGGCTCCCGGGGCAAGGGGATCCAGCCGCGCACGATGGAGGTCTTCGACGACCTCGGCGTCCTCGACGCGATCCACGCGGCGGGCGGCGGCTACCCGGTCGGGATGATCTGGCAGGACGGTGAGCGCGTGGGCGAGCACCAGATGTTCGACCCGGCCGAGCCGAGCGACGACTCGCCGTACAACGCGCCGTGGATGGTGCCGCAGTGGCGTACGCAGGAGATCCTCTTCGCGCGGCTTCAGGAGCTCGGGGGCCAGGTCGACTTCGGCCGTGAGGTCATCACGGCCGCCCAGGACGAGAACGGCGTGACCGTGGGGTTCGCCTCCGGCGCGCCGGTCCGCGCGCGGTACGTCGTCGCCGCCGACGGTGGCCGCTCAGCCGTACGGCGCGCGCTCGGGATCGCCATGGCCGGAGAGGCCGTCGACCCGCACCCGACGCTCGTCGCGGACGTACGGATCACCGGGCTGGACCGCGACAACTGGCATGTCTTCCCGCCGCGTGAGGACACCGGCGGCTTCCTGGCGATCTGCCCGCTCGCCGGTACGGAGGACTTCCAGGTCGTGGCGCAGTTCCCGGAGGGCACGGACGTCGACCTGTCCCCCGACGGCGTCCGCAAGACCGTCGCCTCACGGTCCCATCTCTCGCCCGAGGCCGTGACCGAGGTGCGCTGGGCCTCGGACTTCCGGCCGCGCGCGGCGCTGGCGGAGCGTTTCCGTGCCGGGCGGGTCCTCCTCGCCGGAGACGCGGCGCACATCCACTCACCGGCCGGCGGGCAGGGGCTCAACACCAGTGTCCAGGACGCCTACAACCTGGGCTGGAAGCTCGGCGCGGTCCTGCGCGGCGAGGCTCCCGCGTCCCTCCTCGACACCTACGAGGAGGAGCGGCTCCCCGTCGCCGCCGACATGCTCGGCCTGTCCACCCGGATCCACCGCGGCGAGGCCCGCCGCGGCGGCGCGACCCGGCAGCTCGGGCTCGGCTACCGCGGCTCCTCCCTCGCGGTGGAGACCCGCACGGGACTGTCGGACGAGGACCTTCGGGCGGGCGACCGCGCCCCCGACGCGGCCGTGGACGGCGTACGCCTCTTCGACGTGTTCCGGGGACCGCACTGGACCCTGCTGACGGTCGGCCCGGTCGCGGAGACACCGGTGCTCCCCGGCGCCCGCACCGCCCGGATCGGATCGCACGAGCGGTACGGGACCGGGGTCTTCCTCGTCCGCCCCGACGGGTACGTGGGCTGGGCGGGCACCGACGCACGGGGCCTGGAGGAGTACGCGGCCCGGGTGGGGCTGAGCGCCGGCTGCGCGGTCCCCGGCTAGGCGCTGGCGAGCGTGAGCTTGACCGCGAAGCCGAGGAAGAGGGCGCCTGCGGCCGTCGTGGCGCCCGCGGAGAGGCGCTTGCGCCGGCGGAAGGCGGCCGCGAGGCGCGTACCGCTGAATATCAGCGCGGTCAGGTAGAGGACACTCGCGAGCTGTGCGAAGGCGCCGAGCACGACGAACGACAGGGCCGGGTAGGCATAGCCGGGGTCGACGAACTGGACGAAGAAAGCGACGAAAAACAGGATCGCCTTCGGGTTGAACAGGCTGATCACCAGCGCCCGCCGGAACGGCCGCTCCCCCGCCACCGCCTCGGTCTCCGCGCTCTCGGCGACCGGCTCCCGCCGGGCCTGCCACATCGCCCGCGCGGCGCGCAGCATCCCGACCGCCAGCCAGGTCAGATATCCCGCACCGGCGTACTTCACGATGCTGAACAGCACCGCGTTCGCCTGGAGCAGCGACGCCACACCGGCCGCGGACAGGGTCATCAGCACGGTGTCCCCGCACCACACACCCGCGGCGGCGGTATATCCCGTACGGACGCCCTTGCGGGCGGCGACGGACAGCACGTACAGCGAGTTCGGTCCCGGCAGGAGGACGATCAGGACAAGACCCGCGAGATAGGTGGGGAGATCGATGACACCAAGCATGAGAGCGAGTGTCGCACGCGGCTACGACAACGGGCAGAGGCGTCTCGCCGGTCAGTCACCGTCGAGTCAGAAGGCATCCGACGGTACGTACGTGCCCCAGATCTCGCGCAGGGCGTTGCAGACCTCGCCGACCGTCGCGCGGGCGCGCAGGGCGTCCTTCATCGGGTACAGGACGTTGTCCGTGCCCTCGGCGGCCTTCTTCAGGGCGGCGAGGGCGGTGTCGACGGCCTCCTGGTCGCGCTCGGCGCGGAGCCGGGCGAGGCGTTCGGCCTGCTGTGCCTCGATGGCCGGGTCGACGCGCAGCGGTTCGTACGGCTCCTCCGCGTCGAGCTGGAAGCGGTTGACGCCGACCACCACGCGCTCGCCGGAGTCGGTCTCCTGGGCGACCCGGTAGGCGGAGCGCTCGATCTCGCCCTTCTGGAAGCCGTGTTCGATGGCCCCGACCGCGCCGCCCAGGTCCTCGACCCGCGTCATGAGACCGACGGCCGCCGCCTCGACGTCGTCGGTCATGCTCTCGATGACGTACGAGCCGGCGAAGGGATCGACCGTCGCCGTCACGTCCGTCTCGTAGGCCAGCACCTGCTGGGTGCGCAGGGCCAGCCGCGCGGACTTGTCGGTGGGCAGCGCGATGGCCTCGTCGAAGGAGTTGGTGTGCAGCGACTGGGTGCCGCCGAGGACCGCGGCGAGGCCCTGGACCGCGACCCGGACGAGGTTCACCTCGGGCTGCTGCGCGGTGAGCTGGACACCCGCCGTCTGGGTGTGGAAGCGCAGCATCAGCGACTTGGGGTTCTTCGCGCCGAACTCGTCGCGCATCACCCGGGCCCAGATGCGCCTGGCCGCACGGAACTTGGCGACCTCCTCCAGGATCGTCGTACGGGCGACGAAGAAGAAGGAGAGGCGGGGGGCGAAGTCGTCGACGTCCATGCCGGCGGCGACGGCCGTACGGACGTACTCGATGCCGTCGGCGAGCGTGAACGCGATCTCCTGTGCGGGAGAGGCCCCCGCCTCGGCCATGTGGTAGCCGGAGATCGAGATCGTGTTCCACTTCGGGATCTCGGCCCCGCAGTACTTGAAGATGTCCGCGATCAGCCGCAGGGAGGGCTTGGGCGGGAAGATGTACGTGCCGCGGGCGATGTACTCCTTGAGGACGTCGTTCTGGACCGTCCCCGTCAACTGGTCTGCGGAGACGCCCTGTTCCTCGCCGACGAGCTGGTACATGAGCAGCAGCAGCGCGGCGGGCGCGTTGATCGTCATCGAGGTGGAGACCTTGTCCAGCGGGATCCCGGCGAACAGGACACGCATGTCGTCGACCGAGTCGATGGCCACACCGACCTTGCCGACCTCGCCGTGCGCGAGCGGGGCGTCGGAGTCGTGGCCCATCTGGGTGGGCAGGTCGAAGGCGACCGACAGGCCCGCGGTGCCGTGGGCGATGAGCTGCCGGTAGCGGGCGTTGGACTCCACGGCCGTGCCGAATCCAGCGTACTGGCGCATGGTCCACGGGCGGCCCGTGTACATCGAGGGGTACACGCCGCGGGTGAAGGGGTACGCGCCCGGCGCGCCCAGCTTCTCGGCCGGGTCCCAGCCGTCCAGGGTCTCGGGGCCGTAGACCGGTTCGATGGGCAGTCCGGACTCGGATTCGCGCGCCATTGCTGTGCCTCCCGTGAAGCGGCCCGATGACAGGAATTCGGCCTCGGCGACGGACTTTAGCGGCCGGGGCGCACCCGGTGGAGGGACCCGCGCCGGGACGTGGCCCACGGACTCGTCCGCGAGCTCGTTTCCCGCCGCTCTTCCGCCGTGCGGCGGCTCGTTCCGTGGTTCTCTTCCAACATGCCGCCCAGTTCGCAACCGGTCACCCGCGGGGAGCATCTCAGGTGACACGACGGCGGGACGGGGGCCTGATGTGCACGACAGGACGGGTGGAACAGGGGTACGGATGCGTACGACCGGCTTGAAGAGATCACTGGCCGCGCTCGCGGCGTTCGCCGTGGTGAGCGGCTGCACGGCGCACGCGGTGGACGCGGAAGGGAAGAAGCCGCCGGTGAGGATCGCCGGTTCGGCCGGCTCGCCTCCCGGCGCGAGGGGGAAGGACGACGGCAGGCCCGCCTCCCCCTCGAAGGGCGAGGACGGCACGTCCGGCTCCACGGGTGCGGGGAAGGACCAGGACCGGCCCGCCGCCGAGCCCGCCAAGGTCCTCTGGTCCCGGGGCGACCGGGGCGACGACATCCGCAGGGCGCAGGCCCGGCTGCACCAGGTCGCCTGGCTGATCACCCCGCCGACGGGGACGTACGACGCCCGGACGGTCGCGGCCGTGAAGGGGTTCCAGGGCAAGCGGGGGCTGCCGCGCACCGGTGATCTGGACGCCGTGACCTGGCAGCGGCTGCGGAGGATGACGCACGAACCGGCCGCCTGGGAGCTGTTTCCGTACGGCGGGCAGCCGGCCGCGAAGCCCGACCCGCGCTGCATGAAGGGCCGTGTGCTGTGCGTCAGCAAGACGAGCCGCACCCTGCGCTGGATGATCGACGGCAGGACGGTCTCGGAGATGGACGTCCGGTTCGGTTCGCAGTACACGCCCACCCGCGAAGGGGTGTTCAGCGTCTCCTTCAAGTCGCGCCACCATGTGTCGACGATCTACCACACGTCGATGCCGTACGCGATGTTCTTCAGCGGTGGCCAAGCGGTGCACTATTCCTCGGACTTCGCGGCCCGGGGCTACTACGGCGCCTCGCACGGCTGCGTCAACGTGCGGGACGAGGGCAAGGTGGCGGCGCTGTTCGCGCAGGTCCGCACGGGCGACAAGGTCGTCGTCTACTGGTGACGGGCCTTGCGCGAGGGGAGAGAGAGTGGGGCGCGGGCGGGACCGGGGGAACGTGTCCCGCCCGCGCCAGTTGCACAGAGCCATGGGTACGGGGGGAACCCCGGCTCCGTGCTACGGCCGATGACCAGTCGGCTCATCACGTACTGCGTCGCGGCGGCCGAAAACGTCACACCCAGCCAATAAAATTTTCAACGAAACACGAAAGTGCAGGTCAGATAGGTGTCGGGGCGCGTCGGGCCGGACGGCTGACAGCCTGACGGGGCATCCGCCAAGGAGCTGACGGCGCGGCAGCGTGTCGGCGACAGGACTGACGGCACGACAGCGTGTCGGCCGGGAAGCCCGTCGCCCGATCAGTGCCCGCGGAAACGGCCGCTCACGAAGACGTGCCGGCCGACGGGCCGGGCGTCGTCCTCGGCGTCGCGCTCGGCAGCGGGGGCCGCGTCGGAGCGGCCGGCAGGAGCGGAGTCAGTCCCGGACGCCGTACGGACGGGGCGCTGACACCGTTGTCCCGGGGATGGTTGCCGCCCGGCCCTATGTGATGGCCGTCGTCGTCACCGCCACCCGAGTCCCCCTGATCGCCCTGATCGCCCTGGCCGGAGTCGTGCCCCGACCCCTGCTCGCCGCCGTCGTCCGAACCGTCGCCGCCGGTGCCTCCGCCCGATCCGCGGCCGAGGACGCCCGCGCAGTACAGCCTCACCCGGGCGCCGCCGCCCGCCACATGCTCCAGGACGCGTCTGCGGTCCGCGTCGAGGTCCTTGCCGTCGAGGACGTCACGGCAGTACGAACGCGTGCGGGACCACCACTCGCGGGTGCGGTCGGCGCTCCCGGTGTCGTCGGGACGTGGCAGACCACTCGCGTAGTCGGTTCCCGCGGACGAGGAGGCGTCCTCGGACGGTGTGCCCGACGGACCGTCAGGCACCGGCACCACGGCACCGTTTCCGCCGGAGACTCCGGGTGACGGCGAAGGAGAGGCCGAGACGAGCGGACGGTCCGGGGTCCGTACGGCCGTGACCGTCGCGGCCGGGCCCGGGTGTTCACGGGTGAACGGGGTCGGCAGCACTCCGGTTCCGGCCGCGACGGCGACCCCGCCGAGCATCCCGACGGCCAGCACCGCGGCGAGCCCGAACCGGGTGGGCCGTCCCCAGCGCGTCCGGCGTCCGTGCGCGGCGGGTCGTCCGATCCGTACGAGACCGGCGTCCGCGGCGTGCGCGCCGGGGCGCGCGCGGCGGTGGCCGAGCTGCGCGGCGGCACTGTCGCCGTCCGCGCGCGCCTTGCGGAACGCGGCCAACGCGGCGGCCTCGCCCGGAAGTTCGTCGCTGGTCGGCTCGGGTTCGACGGCAAGTGCGCCAAGGGCCGCGACGAGGCGGTCCACCTGGTCACGCGTGCCGGGGTCGACGGCTTTCGGCGGCTCCCCGTTCAGCAGACGCTCCGCGGCGTCCCGGTCCAGCCACCTGTACTGCTCGTCGGCCATCACATGTCCTTCTGCGCCCGCGAACGCGTATGCGTCACACCGGCGGACGTCACCGCACGGGTGCGGGAACCTCGTTGCGGGGGAACGGCGTCGAGCGCGCCGACGGATTCCGGATCGGTGCCGAGCAGCTCCGCGAGCCGTTTCAGACCCCGGTGCGCGGCCGTCCGAACGGCTCCGGGGCGCTTGCCGAGGGTCTCGGCGGCCGACTTGGCGTCGAGGCCGACCACGACACGCAGGACGACGGCCTCCGCCTGGTCCTGCGGGAGCTGGGCGATGAGCGAGAGGGTGCTGCCGGTGGACAGCGCCTCCATGGCCTCGGTCGCGGTGTCGGAGTCGGCCGCCTTGCCGGTCAGTTCGGTCTCGTCGCCGCCTATCGCGGGCCGGCGCCCGCGCATCCGTATGTGGTCCAGCGCGCGGTTGCGGGCGATCCTCGCCGCCCAGCCGCGGAAGCGGTCCGCGTCCCCGCTGAAGCGGTCCAGGTCACGGGCGATCTGGAGCCAGGCCTCGGACGTGACGTCCTCCGCGTCCGACTCACCGACCAGCGTTCGAACGTATCCGAGCAGGCGTGGGTGCACAGCTCGGTACACAGTCCGGAACGCGGTCTCGTCCCCGTCCTGTGCGGCAAGTACCGCGGCGGTCAGCTCCGCGTCGTCCCCCAGCACCCCCGCGCCCCTCTTTGCGCCTCGACCGGTGCCGCTCTCGCGGACCGGGTTCTCGCCGTCGTGCGTTCCTCGATGGACGGTTGTGGTCTCAGGTCCGCGTGGTCGTGGTCTGCCGCCCCACGCGGTTCTGGTCCCAGGCCCCACGTGGTCGTGGTTCCCGAGACCGCACAGTCGTGGTCCCAGGCCCCTCGTGGTTGCGGTCGTCCTCTTCCCCCGCACCGGCGCGAAAGGCACGTTACGGCCTGAAACAGCTCCCCGTCCATGTTCGTACAACGTGCAACTACGCGGTGACCGTGCGAGGTGTGACACAAAACGCAGTCACGGCGCTGTAGAGAGTACGGGTCGCCGCGCGGCCCGTGCCGCGCGACGGTCGGGGCCTCTCCTGTGGGGGGTGGCGGCCCCGGCCGTTGCCATCGGCGGAGACGCCTGCCGCCACCCGGCGGACACGCCCGTCGCCCTCGCGGCCGCCCCGCCCCCGCCGAAGCCGCTGCGCCCGGCCCGGTGGCCTTCCGGCCCCGCCCGCCCCGCCTGTCGCGGCCGCTCCGCTCCTACCGCCCGCTCCTGGTCTTCGCCGGCTTCGGCGTCGCGGCCAGGCTCCGCGAAGCCGGCGTCCCGTCCGTCTTCCCGGACTTCCCGGACGTCCCCGCGCCCTTCGCGCTCCCCGCCCCCCGCGCATCCTTCGTCCCGGCGCGCGCGGCCAGTTGTCCGGCGCAGAACGCCTCGACCCTGTCCTCGCCGCCGGCGGCCGCGACAAGCCGCTGCCAGGCGCGAGCGTCCAGAGCGTCGCCCCGGCCCTTCACCGACGCGTACGCACGGCAGTGGGCCTCCGTGTCCTGGGCCCACGGCGGACGGCTCACGGAGCCTCCCGGGTCGACGGCACCGGGAGCACCGGAACCGACCGGCGCCGCGACCTCCGGGAACCCGTCGGGGGCGCCGGCGGAGGGACGGGCCACGGCCCGGTCCCGCTGCCCGGCGTCGTGGGAGACCGGTCCGATGGCCGCGACGGCGACGCCGCCCAGCGTCAGACCGGCCAGCAGTACGGCGAACACGGCTCGCAGCGAACGGCTCGGCCGCCCCTGCTCCTCGGGGCGCCAGTCGTCCCGCCGCCGGGTGCGCGCGGTGTGCTCGCCGCCGTCCCGCGCGGCGCGGAAGGCGGCCACGGCCTGCGTCTGCGCCGCCGTGTCGACCGCCGGGCCGCGGACCGCCGCGGCGAGGAGCCCCTCCAGTGAGGCCGGTCCGCCGCCGGGGTCCGCCGGAGGAGCGACACGAGGTCCGAAGGCCGCGCCGTCGCCGACGTGCCGTTCACCCATGCCCGGTTGCGCGTCCGGTTCCCTGTGCGGTTCCACGTCCGGTTCCCTCTCCCACTGCCGCTGCGCCCTGCAACTCCTCGCCGTACCAGGACTCCGCTCCGCGCTCCGCGCCGTACAACGCCCGCGCTCCGCACGACGTCCCGCGTCCGCGGGACGACACCCCGTCCGGCGCCCCGGCCGCGGACCGCGGCCCGACGCCGTGCGGCAGCCGTCCTCCGCGCGAGGGCCGTCCGCCGTGCACCATCCGTACACCGGTCGACTTCCTTCCGCCGTACGCCAACACGGTTCCGGACGACGGCGCGGTGCCGGCCGTTCCGGATGTCCTGCTCATCCCGACTCCCCCAGCGTCCGGGGCTCGTCATCCGTCACACCCTCGACGCCGAGTTGGCGCGCGAGCCGCTTCAGGCCCCGGTGGGCGGAGGTGCGCACCGCGCCGGGGCGCTTGCCGAGCACCCGCGCCGCGGCCGGCCCGTCGAGGCCGACGACCACCCTCAGGAGCACGGCCTCGGCCTGGTCGCGGGGCAGCCCCGCGAGCAGTTCGAGGGCGTACTCGGTGGACAGGCTCTCCAGCGCCTCGTCCTGTGTGCTGTGCCTGCCCGGCAGGTCCATCGCGTCCTGTTCGAGGGCGGTTCCCCGCGGCCGTACCCGCAGCCGCCGCAGATGGTCCAGCGCCCGGTGCCGGGCGATGGTCGCGGTCCAGCCGCGGAACCCCGCGCCGTCTCCCCGGAAACGTCCCAGGTCCCGGGCTATCTCCAGCCAGGCGTCGGACGCCACGTCCTCGGCGTCGTCGCCGACGATGCCGCGCAGGTAGCCCAGCAGTCCGGGCTGCACGATCCGGTACGCGGCCGCGAAAGCGACCTCGTCCCCCTCCTGCGCCCGCGCCACGGCCACGCCCAGTTCCGCGTCGTAAGGCTGCGCGCGGCGGGGTTGCCCTCCCTGGCCCAACACTGTCCTCGTTCGCACCGAGTTCGCCCGAATGTGCCTGCCGGCGCGGCCGTCCGCGCCGACACCCTCATGGTCATCAGCGTCGGGCCCCACGGAAATGTCACAGGGCGTCAGACACTCCGCCCGGACCGGCCGGGCCACCGGCGGGGGACGCCGCGGGCCGTCACCGCCCGGCCGACGGGACCCCGGGCACCCCTCAGCGGGTGGCCTCGCGGCACAGCAGGCGCAGGGAGCCGTCGCCCGCGTAGCAGCGGCGGGCCTCTTCGATCGGGTCCCACAGCCGTCCGTCGGGCGTACGGAGCCAGTGCTCGCCGCCGGTCTCCCACCACTCGGCACCGCCGTGACGGGCGACCACCTCACCGGCGTACGCCCCGAATCCGCGCAGCACGCTCTCGACGGCGGCATACGGGGCGCCGTCCCGGCGTATCTCGTCGATCACGCGGTCCACGCGCCACAGGCTCTGTGCCGAGTAGTCGAGGCGCAGCCGGGCGCCCTCGCGCATGACCGCGACCGTGTCGGCCGCCCAGCGAACGGGCTTGGTCGCAGCCGGGGGCCGCGTTGCTTGAGTTGCGTTCACACCCGATAGAGCGCGACGGCGGCCGGATTCGTCACGCGTTCGGGCGGGGGTTCGCGACACCGGCCCAGGACCGCCATCTCCACCCCGGAACGATCACACAAACCCCTCAGGAACAAGGTTTGGGGTGCGTCGGAGCCATACCGCCTCCGGCGCACCCTCGCGCGTTCGCCCCGGGACCAGGCCGTCCGCGTGCCCTGCGCGAGGCCGGGACTAGGCCCGTCCGCGTGCCCGGCGCGAGACCACCGCCCGCAGGACGCGCCGCCCCTCCGTCGACGCGTCCAGCGCGAACCTCAGTCCGCCCTTGCCGTGCTCGGCGAGCAGTTCCAGGACGGAGACCTGGCGGCGCAGTTCGGCGGCGACGAGTGGGGACATGCCCTCGGTGCGCCCCTCTCGGCGTGCCGTCACGCACGCCTCGGCGTCGTCGGCGTGGTCGAGGAACCGGTGCACCTGGAGCGCCGCGACCGAACAGGCGTCGGACCAGGCCCGCAGCTCGTCCTCGGAGGGCTTCGCGGGGACCGATTCGAGCATCCCGCGGGCGAGCTCGGCGGCGTGGTCCTCGTCGGTCACGGCCGGCTCGGGGTCCTCCGTGTCCAGCTTGGCGCGCGCCTCCTCCAGGCGCGCTCCCCACTCGGCCCAGGTGTCCGCCTCCGCCAGGCTGGCCCACAGGGGCCGCAGGACGTCGTCGTCACCGCCGAGCAGCGGTACACACCGATCCAAACAAGCCAGACCACTGGCTGCCAGACCTCGCTCGTCGGCCCGAGCGATCAGTTCCACCAGACTCATCGCGACTCCCTCGAAATGCCTCGACAGGGCGCCCTTGCCTTACGGAGCCCGCACTTCCCCTTACTGCGTGCAACGGACCAGGAGTGTCACAGTGCGATCCCACCCTGCCGGTCGAGGAGTCGAATGAACAGGTTTTCGGCCAAACGCTCGCACCGGAACCGGTACACATTCTGCGCGCGTCAGCCGTCGGCCGCGACCGGGTCCGCCTGCGCCTTACGGTCCTGCATCCGGGTCGGCTCGAGCACGACGACACCCCGCGACCGGTCCCGTTCCCGTCGAATCGGGGCCGCTCAGCCCAGTTGGTCCGCCAGTGCCTTGAACTGGGTCCAGGACAGGGACGGCGTACGGGGGTCCCACAGTTTCTGGGTCAGGGCGCGCAGCGGCATGCGGATGCCCGCCGCGACCTGGTCCTGGGTCTGGGAGTTCGCGAGGTCGCACCAGACGGCGAAGGAGCCGCCGAGGATCTGGGGGTCGTACTTCGCGGGGACCGGGGTGGTTCCGCGCAGGACGAGGGGGGTCCACTGCTCGTAGATGCGCTGCCCGGTCGGGTAGACGAAGGTCTGTGGTTCGCCGAGGACGTAGTACAGGTACTCGTCGTTGTAGTTGATGACCTTGCGGCCCGTGCTCAGGTACTCCACCGGCTGCCGGGCCCCGATCTCCTTGCCGGTCCAGTACGCCACCCGGAGACTGCCGTCGGCCTGGACGGTGCCCCCGCGGAAGAAGCCGTCGTTCCAGGCCCGTGCCGTCCGGCCGTGACCGTGGACCACCTTGGCGCGGTCGTTCAGCCAGCCGGTCGTGAGGTCGGTGACGCCCGCGCCCGCCCCGTACTTGCTCCTCGCCGCGGTGACCAGCTGCGGGAAGGACGCCGCCGGGTTCGCCACCGTCAGGGCCTGGTACTCGTCGCCGCCGAGGTGCCAGTCGGTGCCGGGGAAGAGACCCGCGTACTCGTCGAGCAGGTCGTCGACGATCTGCGCCGCGGCGGGCTTGGAGATGTCGACGGCGCCGCGGACGGGAACGCCGGACACATTGCGGAGCTGGAGATCGGGGTGCGCCGCGATGACCGCGCCGAGGTGGCCCGGCGAGTCGATCTCGGGCACGACGGTGATGTGCCTGCTCTTCGCGAGGGCGACGATCCGGCGCACCTCCGCCTTCGTCAGATGCTGCCGCGACACGATCTCGGGGTGTGTGTCGGACTGGATACGGAAGCCCTGGTCGTCGGAGAAGTGCAGGCCGAGCTGGTTGTACTTCAGGTCCCCGAGCTCGCGCACCCGGTCCTCGATCCAGGCCGCCGTGAAGTGCTTGCGCGCGATGTCGAGCATGAACCCGCGGACCGGCTTCGCGGGCCGGTCGCGCACGACGCCCTCCGGGGCCGTACCGCCGCCGTGCACCTCCTGTTCGAGCGTGCGCGTGCCGTAGAAGACACCGGCCTCGGCGGGGCCGGTGACGGTGACCCGGCCGTTCCTGACGGTGAGGGTGTACGACTCCGGGCCCGCGTTCCCCTTGTCGAGGCCGAGCTGCACGTCGCCGGCCCTGGCGGCGGTCCGCCCCGCGTACGTCAGCTTGAGCTCGCCGGCGAGCAGCTTGCCCTCGTCGGCGAGGTTGTCGTCGTTCACGACCACCCGGGCACCGGAGGCCGGGCGCCAGCCGGGACCGTGGGCCGCGGTGTGCTCACGTACGGCGGGAATGGTGCGAGGCGCCTTGGAGAGGGGGTAGCTCCGGGTCGGCGAGGGGCTGGCGACGGACACGGCCCCCGACCGGTCACCGGACGGCACCTTCGCTCCGGCCGGCCCCCCGCCTCCGTCGGGCCAGACCGCCACGGCCACCGCGACGACCCCGGCGACCGCCAGACCGCTCGCGACGAGTTTGGCCCGCCCGTCCCGTCCTGCCCGCCGCCGCCGCGGCGCGCGCCGCCTGCCACCACTCACTCCGCCACCCTCGTCTCACCGCGCCCGCTTCGCGGCGCTCACATCACAACGCCCGCTTCGCGGCGCCCACTCCACGGCCCGTCGCCGGGCCGTACCCCCATCAGGTGTACTCCCCCTGCGAGGTGTCCACCTCTTCCACCCCTTCGGAACACCTCACCGGACCGGCTCCCCGCTCCCACCGCAAACTCTGCCCCGACCGTCACCGCGACCGTCCACCGCACGCTCCGAAACTCTCCCGTGCGGGTGAAAATCCGGGCATCCGTCGGACAGGTCCGGACACACCTCGATAGCGTGAGCAGCACAGCTTTCACTTACGCCCCTGCCGAAACACACGTATCGCACGCACGTCACGCTCACCGGACGTCGCGCGTCCCACCCCCACGCCGAGGACCCACGCTGACGTCGCACCGTCTCCC
Organism: Streptomyces sp. NBC_00328; assembly: GCF_036139655.1. NCBI lineage: Bacteria > Bacillati > Actinomycetota > Actinomycetes > Kitasatosporales > Streptomycetaceae > Streptomyces > Streptomyces sp. NBC_00328. The sequence goes on along the minus strand of NZ_CP108013.1, from coordinate 6,050,529 downwards.
ACGCCTCCCCGGCCAGGTCGCCCTCCCCGAGCAGAAGAGCGCGGTTCCGTCCCCGGTCCGCCTCGACGGGTTCAACTCCGCACCCGCCGGAGAGGTCACCCGCGCCCTGCTCACCTGCTGCCGCAGCCTGCGCTGGGTCCACCGTCTGGCCGACCACCGCCCCTACCCGGACCTCGGCGCGCTGCTGGCCGCGGCCGACGAGGCGGCGTACGACCTGACCCCCGCCGACCTGGCCGAAGCCCTGGCCGGCGAATCACTCACACCGCTCCCGGACGGCGCGTACTCCGCCGCCCACACCGCGCTGAGCGCCGCGCACGCCGCATACGAGAGCAGATTCGGACATGTGTTCGTCATCTGTCTGGACGAATTCACTCCGGGGGAGGCCCTCGACCAGGTGCTCGTCGGAATCCGGTCGCGCCTGGCGAACGACCCCGAGGAGGAGCGGGTCGTCACCGCCGACGAGCTGCGCAGACTGGCCCGCGGCCGGCTGACCCGACTCGTCCGCCAGTTCGCCAGTTCGCCCACCAGCCACGAATCGCCGATATCCGGCGCCCGGAATAGCCCGAACGTGCCTGATTGATTGCCAGTTTGATCACATTGATAGGGCCGCTGTAAGCGTTCCGACAACACGTCGCTACGATGGCCGGGGCCGGTGGACCGTACCCGGCCGGGCCCGACCGACAGAGAAGCCGGCGCGGCCCCAATCCCCGCTCCCGGAGGGTTCTTCCGTGCCGGCTGGAACGCTGTACCGCGGCCGGGAAGGAATGTGGTCCTGGGTGGCTCATCGAGTCACCGGCGTCCTCATCTTCTTCTTCCTGTTCGTACACGTGCTGGACACCGCTCTCGTCCGTGTCTCCCCCGAGGACTACGACAAGGTCGTAGCCACGTACAAGACGCCGATCGTCGCGCTGCTGGAGTACGGCCTCGTGGCCGCCATTCTCTTCCACGCGCTCAACGGCCTGCGTGTCATCGCCGTCGACTTCTGGTCCAAGGGCCCGCGCTATCAGAAGCAGATGCTCTGGTCCGTCGTCGGTATCTGGGTCGTGCTGATGTTCGGGGCGCTTTACCCCGTCCTCGGTCACGCATTCCGCGAAGTATTCGGGAGCTGACGCAGATGTCCACTACTGACACCGCCGCTTCCGGCATCGGCCCCGTGGAGGGCGCCGGAGACTACTCGGCCTACAGCGTCGACAACCCGGCCCCGTTCATCGAGGCGCCGCGCAAGCGCACCAAGAAGACCCCGAAGTCGACCCGCGGCAACTTCGAGATGTACGGCTGGCTCTTCATGCGCCTGTCCGGCATCGTCCTGGTCGTCCTGGTCCTCGGCCACCTGCTGATCCAGCTCGTCCTCGACGGCGGCGTCTCCAAGATCGGCTTCGCCTTCGTGGCGGGCCGCTGGGCGAGCCCGTGGTGGCAGGCCTGGGACCTCGCGATGCTGTGGCTCGCCATGCTGCACGGCTCCAACGGCCTGCGTACCGTCATCAACGACTACGCGGAACGCGCGGGCACGCGCCTGTGGCTGAAGGGCCTGCTGTACACCGCCACGGTGTTCACGATTCTGCTGGGCACGCTGGTGATCTTCACCTTCGACCCGAACATCCGCTAGGCACGGGGCTGAGGCAACCACTCATGAAGATCCACAAGTACGACACCGTCATCGTCGGCGCCGGTGGCGCCGGCATGCGCGCCGCCATCGAGTCGACGAAGCGCAGCCGCACCGCCGTGCTGACGAAGCTCTACCCCACCCGCTCCCACACGGGCGCCGCGCAGGGCGGCATGGCCGCCGCGCTCGCCAACGTGGAGGAGGACAACTGGGAGTGGCACACCTTCGACACGGTCAAGGGCGGTGACTACCTGGTCGACCAGGACGCCGCCGAGATCCTGGCGAAGGAGGCCATCGACGCGGTCCTCGACCTGGAGAAGATGGGCCTCCCGTTCAACCGGACGCCCGACGGGACGATCGACCAGCGCCGCTTCGGCGGTCACTCCCGCAACCACGGCGAGGCCCCGGTCCGCCGGTCCTGCTACGCCGCGGACCGCACCGGTCACATGATCCTCCAGACGCTGTACCAGAACTGCGTGAAGGAGGGCGTGGAGTTCTTCAACGAGTTCTACGTCCTCGACCAGCTGATCGTCGAGGTCGACGGCGTCAAGCACTCGGCGGGCGTCGTCGCCTACGAGCTCGCGACCGGCGAGATCCACATCTTCCAGGCGAAGGCCGTGATCTACGCGTCCGGCGGCACCGGCAAGTTCTTCAAGGTGACCTCCAACGCGCACACCCTGACGGGTGACGGCCAGGCGGCCGTCTACCGTCGCGGGCTGCCGCTGGAGGACATGGAGTTCTTCCAGTTCCACCCGACCGGCATCTGGCGCATGGGCATCCTGCTGACGGAGGGCGCCCGCGGTGAGGGCGGCATCCTCCGTAACAAGGACGGCGAGCGCTTCATGGAGAAGTACGCGCCGGTCATGAAGGACCTCGCGTCCCGTGACGTCGTCTCCCGCTCCATCTACACGGAGATCCGTGAGGGCCGCGGCTGCGGTCCCGAGGGCGACCACGTCTACCTCGACCTCACGCACCTCCCGCCGGAGCAGCTGGACGCCAAGCTGCCCGACATCACGGAGTTCGCGCGCACCTACCTCGGCATCGAGCCCTACACGGACCCGATCCCGATCCAGCCCACCGCGCACTACGCCATGGGCGGCATCCCGACGAACGTCCAGGGTGAGGTCCTCTCGGACAACACCACCGTCGTTCCGGGCCTGTACGCCGCCGGTGAGGTCGCCTGTGTCTCCGTGCACGGCGCCAACCGTCTCGGCACGAACTCGCTGCTGGACATCAACGTCTTCGGGCGCCGGGCCGGCATCGCGGCCGCGGAGTACTCGGCGAAGGCCGGCTACCTCGAGCTGCCCGAGGACCCGGCCTCCCAGGTCGTGTCCCAGGTCGAGCGCCTGCGCAACTCCACGGGCACCGAGCGGGTCGCCGACATCCGCCGTGAGCTCCAGGAGTGCATGGACGCCAACGTGATGGTGTTCCGCACCGAGCAGACGATCAAGACGGCGGTCGAGAAGATCGCGGAGCTGCGCGAGCGTTACCTCAACGTCTCGGTCCAGGACAAGGGCAAGCGGTTCAACACCGACCTGCTGGAGGCCATCGAGCTGGGCAACCTGCTCGACCTGGCCGAGGTCATGGCCGTGTCCGCGCTCGCCCGCAAGGAGTCCCGCGGCGGTCACTACCGCGAGGACTACCCGAACCGCGACGACGTCAACTTCATGCGCCACACCATGGCGTACCGCGAGGTCAGCGACGACGGCACCGAGTCCATCCGTCTCGACTACAAGCCGGTCGTCCAGACCCGCTACCAGCCGATGGAGCGTAAGTACTGATGGCTACTCCCACTCTGGACAAGGCGGACGCGGCCGGCGCACCCGAGCCCGGTTTCGCCGACTCCCCCTACATCACCGCCACGTTCCGCATCCGCCGGTTCAACCCGGAGGTCTCGGCGGAGTCGGTCTGGGAAGACTTCCAGCTCCAGATCGACCCCAAGGAGCGTGTCCTCGACGCGCTGCACAAGATCAAGTGGGACCAGGACGGCACGCTCACCTTCCGCCGCTCCTGCGCCCACGGCATCTGCGGCTCGGACGCCATGCGGATCAACGGCAAGAACCGTCTGGCCTGCAAGACGCTGATCAAGGACCTCAACCCCGATAAGCCGATCACGGTCGAGGCCATCAAGGGCCTGACGGTGCTGAAGGACCTCGTGGTCGACATGGACCCGTTCTTCCAGGCGTACCGCGACGTGATGCCCTTCCTCATCACGAAGGAGACCAACGAGCCGACGCGCGAGCGTCTGCAGTCGGCCGAGGACCGCGAGCGGTTCGACGACACGACCAAGTGCATCCTGTGCGCGGCGTGCACGTCGTCCTGCCCGGTGTTCTGGAACGACGGCCAGTACTTCGGTCCGGCCGCCATCGTGAACGCCCACCGCTTCATCTTCGACTCGCGTGACGAGGCCGGGGAGCAGCGCCTGGAGATCCTCAACGACAAGGACGGTGTGTGGCGCTGCCGCACGACGTTCAACTGCACGGACGCCTGCCCGCGCGGTATCGAGGTCACCAAGGCGATCCAGGAAGTCAAGCGCGCACTGATCACGCGCCGCTTCTGACGGTCACCCCGATGTGCCCGAAGGGCCCCGCTCCTTGGAGCGGGGCCCTTCGGCGTGTCGTGCCACGATCGAGTGAGGCGGCAGGAAAGGGGCATGCGCGGTCCGCCCGTCCTACGATGATGCTCTCGACACCAGCCCACAGGAGGCACGCGATGTCCGCAGCATCCGTCGAGCGGCCCCACGACGACCGTCCGCTGATCGCGGAGGCGAACCGTCTCATGGACCGCAACCCGGGCTACCGCGTCGAGATCATCGGAGGCCAGATCCTCGCGTCCCCGCCGCCGGACGGCCCTCACGCCGAGGCCCTGACCAGTCTCACCGTCCCCTTCCTGACGGCTGGGCTGCACGCCTCGGGAACACGAGTGCTCCAGGGGATCGGGCTGTAGCTCCCCAGTGGCACGGAGGACTACGCGATTCCGGACCTGTCGGTGGTGGATGCCGACTACCGGGACAGCTACATCGAGAACAACTGCTACGACCCCATCTGCTTCCGTCTCGTCCTGGAAGTCACGTCCAGCAACTACCAGTCCGATCTGCGCACCAAGGTCTCCGCGTACGCCGGCGCCGACGTGCCCGTGTACGTCATCGTCGACCGCAAGCACCAGCGCCTCCACGTGCTCACCGACCCGGCCGAGGGCGGATACGGCAACCACCGCATCCACGCCCCCGGCGAGATCGTCACTCTCCCCGACTCCCTCGGCGCCAAGGTCACCCTCGACGTGGCCGAGATCCTCGCAGCGGGCGGCCCCGAACCGGCTTCCTGATCACAGCTGGCTCAGGATCGTCGGATCCGTGATCCGCAGGTCGTCCGCCAGCAGCATCGCCTTGCTGAGGATCACCGCGAGCATCCGGTCGCCCTCGAACGGCAGGTAGCCCGTCCGGGGGCCGGTCGCGGCGGACTTCGGGACGATGCACAGGTACTGGTCGTTCGGGCTCATCAGGATGTTGCCCGAACCCAGATGGATCTTGTACGTGTGCCGTTCGCCCTTCACGTGCAGGAAGCGGCCCTCCAGGGTGCAGCGGTCGGCTATCGCCAGCCGGGGGATCAGCCGGTCGAGCAGGGCGCGGCGGGTCTGCGCGGTCTCGTTCAGATCACCGAAGCCGTACGACGTCCAGTACTCCTGGAAGCGGCCACCGGGGCCGCCGTCCTGCCAGGTCGGGTCGTTGCCGACGCTCGCGACACCGACGAACAGATCGACGTCGCGCAGGACTTCGGACAGGACGAGAGGCGGGATCTCTGTGAGCGGCAGGGGTTCGACGGGGTCCTGGCCTGAGCCCAGCCACATGCGGTACTCGCCGCCGTAGCAGTGCGCCGAGTTCTGCGGGGCGCCGATCGGGTAGAAGCGCACCTGGTCGGTGCGCAGCCGCAGATAGCTGCCGGACTCGGTGGTGTCCTCGCCGTACTCGCCGTCACCGGTGATCCAGTACTCGGCGCGCAGCCCCCACCGGGGCAGTTCCCGGGTGGCCGGGGGCGCCTCGTCGTCGACGCAGAGGCGGAGCTTGTTGCGCCAGCCCCTGGCGGCGGCCAGGGAGTTGAACTGGTGCTGGCGCACGAAGTGCGCGGCGAAGCGGTTCGAGTACGTGCCCGTCGCGCGCTCGGCGTCGGTGAGGAGGTAGACCTCGCGGTGGGCCTGTTTGAAGGGCTGGGTGATCTCGTGCCGCTCCAGCCAGTCCCGCCAGGCGACGACCTCGGCGGGCTCGCGGCCGACCGGGTGCCAGAGGGTGACCTCCTGACCCGACGTCACCGGGGCGTCGGCCAGGGTGCGCAGCTCGCCGTTCGCGAACCCGGCCGGTGTGCCGTCGACCGTCCACAGGAGTCGGCGGGCGAGGGTGCCGACGAGGGGGTGGTCGAGGTAGCGCTCGCGCCAGGTGTCGTACGCCCAGGTGCGGCGGGCGAGGAACTGCCGGTCCAGGCGCTCGGTCTGCGCCGAGAGCATCTTGTCGATGTCCTTGACGGCTGCCTTCAGCTCCTTGAGCTCCTCGGCGTGGTCGCGCCGCACGGCGACGGGCACGCTCTTGACAGCCTTGCCGCTCGCGTTGCGCCAGCTCAGCGCGGCGCGTGAGCCCTGGACTTCGAGGAGCGCGGTGTTGTCGCCGAACTCGTGACGCGCCTGCCCGACGTCGGTGAGCCCGTAAGCCGGGACGGCCAGTTCCTCGATCTCCTCCCGGGTGAGCCCGAGGGCGGTTGCCTTCGCCTCGAGGAAGCCGTCGATGAGCTTGGCCGTGGCCTTGTACGTCACCCGGGCCGCCAGCCTGGCCAGTTCGGCGAGGGCCTCCTCTCCGTCGACGCGGGACAGCGCGATGACACCTGCGTTGGCGACCTTCGGGTTGCGCGGGCCCAGTCCGGCGACCTTCTTCAGGGAGGTCTCGACGAGCGCCCCGAGGGCCCGCGCGGTGTCGGGGTGGGGCGGCAGCAGGGAGACCAGCCAGGCGAGGCCGCGCAGGGCGTCGGCGTTGTACGGGTCGTAGGCGTTGTTGATGTCGAACCCGTAGGCCTGGCCGGTCAGCGGGAAGGTCCGGGGGCCGCCGGCGAGGGCGAGCCAGGACAGCGCGGCGACGCGGACCCGGTCGGCGCCGAGGGCTTCGATCAGGGTCCGCGCCTGCTCGTCCCACTTGGCGGAGGGCTTGGAGGCGGTGGCGGTCGTCAGGTGGGCCAGCAGGGCCTGCCAGTCGGGGCCGGTGCCGTCCCTCATGGCCTGCTCGGCCCATTCCTCGCCGACGTTGAGGACGGGCTCCGTGATCTTCTTCATCAGGTCCACCGCGAACTTGGGACGGTAGGTGTCCATGCCCGTGCGGCGGAGCACCGCGACGACAGTCGGGTCCAGGTCGCGGCCGGCCGCCAGTTCGGCCTCGGCCAGGATGTCCATCCGCGCCGCGTACCAGACGGTGTTCTGCCGGCCGAGTTCCTCGAGTTGCCTCGCCCGCTCGTCGGCGAGCGGGTACTCCGGGAGGCCGTGGGAGACGGCGGCGAGCAGGGTCAGTACGTGGTTGCGGGGTTCCGATCTGCTGCCGACCGTGTGATAGCCCTCCGCGAGCGCGCCGGACAGTCTTTCCCGCTGGTCGGCGGGGAGCGCGCTCAGCAGGTCGAGGATCTCGCTCCAGCCACTGCCCCATTGGCCGGTGTTGACCAGTGCGGCCCTGAGGAGGTCGGTGGCGAGCCCTCCCATGTTGCCCTTGGCCGCGTTCGAGCGGATCCACCCCAGTTGCGTCTTGGTGCCGGCCATCGTCATCCCCCTACCAGCGCGACGAGCTTGAGGAAGGTGACCTCGGTGCCCGGGACCAGCTCGATCTCCTCGTCGGGATCGGTCACCTGACGCTCCCCCACGAGCACCAGGAAGCCGTTCCCGGCGAAGGCCCTGAGCGCCAGCTCGGTCTGTGCCTCCGGGTCGATCAGGCGGGGCGCGCGCAGCGCGTAGCCGTTCAGCACCCGCTCGGCGTCCTCGGGCTGCACGAGCCCCTGGAACACCTCCGGCATGTCCGCGTTGTACTCGGCGACCTCCTGGAAGATCCGCCGCCGGATCAACTCGCGCACCGGAAGCCGCTCCTCGTCGATCACAAGCCCCCAGCCGGCGCCCCGGCTCCCACTGGTCGTCTCGTCGACGAACATCACCGTTCCCATACGGACGACAGTACGAGCCCCCACTGACAATCGGTCATCAGCCCCGATCTGTCGTCCGCCGTCAGCTCAGTCCGCCACCGGCTCCGATCCGCCCCTCCGCCTGTCGGCGGCCGTCAGATCGATCTCGATCTCGAAGGGGACGGTGGCCTTGAGCCGGTCATGGAAGATTCCGGTGCGGGCGTACGACTTGGTGGCCGGGTCCAGCTCGTAGACGTAGACGACGGGCAGGCCCTTGTCCTCGTCCTGTTCGACGCGCCAGAAGTGCGGGACCCCGGCCTCGGCGTACTTGCGGGGTTTGACCTCCCGGTCGCGTTCGCGAGAGTCGGGCGAGACCACTTCGACGGCCAGGAGGATGTCCTCGGGCTCGTACCAGGTCTGGTCCGGCCCCGTGTTCGCATCCACCGGAAACACCATGCCATCCGGCTCGGGCCGGTTCTTGGTGCTGCTCCGGGCCGGTCTCGACCCGGCTGGCGTCGAGGGCGTAAGACCTCCTGGAGCACTGCTCCAGGAGGCGGCCTGAGCCAGGAATCCTCTTCCCTTCGGGGAGGGGAGGTTTCAACTCAATGGGTGATCACATGCTCGGTCCTCGGTCAGCCCTTCCCCCGCCCCCCATCGCCCGCTCCTAACCTGATGGCATGTCAGATGACGCGTCAAGGGAGATGTTCGAGCTGCTCGGGCTCGACAACGTGCTGTTGCCCGTCGGGGATCTCGGCGAGGCCGTGGGTTTCTACGAGCGGGCCGGGTTTCCGCCGGCGTTCCGGCTGGACGAGGCCGGGATCGCGGTGCTGAAGGCGGGCAAGGAGACGCCCGGGGTGCTGCTGCGGCTGGACGAGGAGCTGAGCCACCGGCCGCCGCCGTGGGCGTCGCCGCGACTGTGGCTGGAGGTGCCGGACGCCCGCGCCGCGGCCCGCTCGCTGGCCGCCACGGGCATCGCGACCCTCGACGGGCCTTTCTCCGGCGCCACCGGCTGGACGGTCGAGTTCGCGGACCCCTGGGGCAATGTCATCGGGCTGACGGACTACACCAAGCGGCCCGAACTCGCCCGCGGGGCCCGGCGATAGCGGGGGCGACAGCCGGGGCGGCCCTTCGTGTCCCACCCCCGGCCGCCGTGCGGAGGCAGTGCGGCCCGAGCCCTCCGGCGCCCGCTCCCGATACGACTTGAACATGTTCAAAAAGAGGTCTACATTCATCCCAGACAGCGTTTTGAACGCGTTCAAGAAGGGGTGGGGACATGGACCTCACAGTCGTCGCTTACGTCATCTATCTGCTGGTCAGCATCGCGCTGACGGTCTGGGTGGCGCGCACGCTGAGCCACAACGGACGGATCTTCCTGTCGGACGTCCTGCACGGCAACGAGAAGCTCGCCGACGCCGTCAACCACCTGCTGGTGGTGGGCTTCTACCTCGTCAACCTGGGCTTCGTCGCGCTCTATCTGCACCAGAGCGACGAGATCACCGACGCCCGCGAGATCTTCGAGGCCCTGTCGACCAAGCTGGGGGTCGTCCTGCTGGTGCTCGGCGTCATGCACCTGGGCAACGTCTACGCCCTCAACAAGATCCGGCGGCGGGGTGTCATGGAGCGCGAGCAGACTCCGCCGGTGCGGCCGACGGACTGGGCCGCCCCCGCGGCCGGGGCGTGAGACCGGTGACCGGCGCATCGGCCACCCGGGACCGGGACGCGGCACGCGTCCCGGTCCTCGGGCTCACCGTCCTCTACGACGCGCACTGCTCGCTGTGCGCCTTCCTGAAGAACTGGCTCGCCGGGCAGGCGCAGCTCGTACCGCTGCGGTTCGTGCCGGCCGGTTCGGAGGAGGCCGCCCGGAGCTACCCGCGGCTCGACCACCGCGCCACCCTGGACGAGATCACCGTCGTGGGGGACGCCGGGCAGGTCTACCAGGGAACCGCCGCCTGGATCGTCACCCTGTGGGCGCTGCGCGAGTACCGGGCGCTGGCCCATCGGCTGAGCACTCCCACGGGGGCGAGGCTGGCCAGGGGCGCGACCCTCGCCGCCGCCAAGTGGCGCGAGGCGCAGGCGTCGACCCGGACGTCCCAGGGGCGATGGGGTGGTGGCTCGTACCACTGGGGCGACGGGTGGAGCTACGACCCGGCCGCGGGATGGACGTACGCACCCCCCGCCTGCGACAGCGGCGAATGCTCGACCGTTCCCACTCGTTAGGCTCGTCCCGTGCCAGCACCGACAGACAGCCCCGGCCCCATCGGGTCCTCCGAGCCCGACGAGCCCACCGCGGCCTCCGAACCCGCCAAGTCCCCGGGCAAGGAGGCGAAGAGCCCGGCGAAGAGCGAACAGACCCGGGCCCTGATCCTGGAGACCGCGATGCGGCTCTTCCAGGAACGGGGGTACGACAAGACGACGATGCGCGCCATCGCCCAGGAGGCCGGGGTCTCCGTCGGCAACGCGTACTACTACTTCGCCGGCAAGGAACACCTGATCCAGGGCTTCTACGACCGGATCGCCGCCGAACACCGGGAGGCGGTCCGGGAGGTGCTGGACCGCGAGACGGACCTGGAGGCCCGCCTCGGCGGTGTCCTGAAGATGTGGCTGGACATCGCCACGCCGTACCACGAGTTCGCCGTGCAGTTCTTCAAGAACGCCGCCGACCCGGACAGTCCGCTCAGCCCCTTCTCCCCCGAGTCGGAGCACGCGCGCGCGGAGGCCATCAGCGTCCACAAGGAAGTGCTGGCCGGGGCGAAGACCAAGGTGCCGGAGGAACTGCGCGAGGTGCTGCCCGAGCTGATGTGGCTCTCCCAGATGGGGCTCGTCCTGTACTGGGTCTTCGACCGCACCGAGAGCCGCGAGCGCAGCTACCGGCTCGCCGAGCGCGGCGCGCGTCTGACGGCGCGCGGCGTCTCACTGGCCCGCTTCCGGCTGTTGCGGCCCCTCGTCCACGAGGTGCACGAACTGTTCACGGACTTCCTGCCGGGGATGACGAAGGCGCTGCCCGACCCGGCGAAGAAGACGGACCGAGGCCCGGCCGACCCGGCGGTGGAAACGGACTGAGGGGCGCCCGCCGAGGCGGACGCCCCCCGCGCCGGGAAGATCCGGCGTCCGGCGGCCTCAGTTGACCGCGTCGGCGTCCACCTCTCCCTGGAGCAGCTCCACGTCGTGCACCAGCGGCTCGTCCGTGACGATGACGTGGTGTGCCCGCGTCCCGTACGAACGGGCCGTCGCCGACAGCAGATACGTCCCCGGGGCCGGGACCGAGACGATGTAGGAACCGTCGGCCAGCGAGGTCACCCGGTCCAGCTGGCGGCCTCCCTTGGACAGCAGCGTGAGGACCGCCCCGTCGACCGCCTCGCCCTCCGCGTCACGGACGAACCCGTGCACGGCCGAGGCCCCGCCGCCGGCCGGCGCCGCGTCACCGGACGGCTCCTCGGCGGGCTCCACCGCCAGATGCGGCAGCCGCTTGTCCAGGGCCGCGGGCAGCCACCAGTTGGAGTTGCCGAGCAGGTGCATCGCGGCGGGGACCAGGGCCGTACGGAGGATGAAGGCGTCCAGGGCGACCGCGGCCGCGAGGCCGACACCCGCCATCGCCGCTCCCGCGTCACCGCTCAGGACGAAGGCGAGGAAGACGCACACCATGATCAGGGCGGCCGAGTTGATGACCCGGCCGGTCTCCGCCAGCCCGACGCGCACCGCGCGCGCGTTGTCCTTGGTGTGCACCCATTCCTCGTGCATACGGCTCACCAGGAACACCTGGTAGTCCATGGAGAGGCCGAACAGCAGCGAGAGCATGATGACGGGCAGGAAGGCGTTGATCGGACCCTCCTTGCCGAGACCCAGCAGTTCCAGGCCCCAGCCCCACTGGAAGACCGCGACCAGGACGCCGAAGGACGCGGCGGCCGCGATCAGATTCATCAGGGCGGCCGTCAGCGGGACCACCAGGGAACGGAAGGCGATCAGCAGGAGCAGGAAGCCGAGGCCGATGATCGTGGCGACGAACCAGGGCAGCCGGTCGCCGGTGATCGTGGCGAAGTCCTTCGACACGGCGGTCACGCCGCCGACGTGGGCGCTCGCCCCGGCGTCCGGGATCACCCGGTCCCGCAGGGTGTCGATGAGGTCGTCGGTCTTCACCGACTGCGGGGAGGTCGTCGGCACCACCTGGATCACCGTCACGCCGTTGGCGGGCGGCAGCGCGGCGACCGCGGCCACCCCGGGCGTGCCGCCGATGCTCTTCGCCAGGGCGTCGGTGTCACCGCCGGTCACGACCACCTGCAAGGGGCCGTTGAAGCCGGGTCCGAAACCCTCGGCGAGCAGGTCGTAAGCCTGCCTGGTCGTCGTCGTGCTGTCGTCGTTGCCCTGGTCGGTGGCGCCGAGGTGCAGCGACAGGACGGGGAGGGCGAGGACCGCCATCACGGCCAGCGCGAGGACCGCGATCGTACGGGGGCGACGCTGCACGCTCATCGACCAGCGTGCCGCGGCCCCGCTCGCCCGCTCCGGTTCCGGGCCCCGCTCCGCCAGTTTGCGCCGCTGGCGGCGGCTGAGCACCCGGGTGCCGAGGACTCCGAGGAGCGCGGGCAGCAACGTGGTGGCGGCGAGCACGCTGAACACGACGGTCAGGGACGTGCCGATGACCACGCCGTCCAGGAAACGCAGGTTCGTCACCAGCATGCCCGCGAGCGCGATGCACACCGTGCCGCCAGCGAACAGCACCGCCCGGCCCGAGGTGTTGAGGGCGACGACCGCCGACTCCTCGGACTCCAGGCCCCGCAGGAGCCCGCGCCGGTGCCGGGTGACGATGAACAGCGCGTAGTCGATGCCGACGCCGAGGCCGATCAGGGTGGCCAGCAGCGGGGCCAGGTCCGGGATGTCCGTGGTGTGGCTGAGCAACTGCGTGGAGAACAGCCCCGTACCGACCCCGAAGACCGCGATGCCGATCGGCAGCAGCATGGCGAAGAGGGAACCGAAGGCGAGGAAGAGGACGAGGGCCGCGGCCAGGATGCCGACCATCTCGGCGAGCCCTGTGGGCGGCTCCTGGACCCGCTGGATCGCCTGTCCGCCCAACTCCACCTGGAGTCCGGCCCGTTCGGCACTCTGCGCGGTGTCGACGACGTCCTGCACCAGTTCCTTGGGTACGGCGTTCGCCTGTTCGGCGAAGGTGATCTGGGCGTACGCGATCGTGCCGTCCCGGCTGATCTGCGCGGCGCCCCGCTCACCCTGGTAGGGGCCCGCGACCTGGCCCACACCCTTCATGCCGGCGATCTCGTCCAGCACGGGCTGGATCCGCGAACGCACCGAGGCGTCCCGGACCGTGCCGTCCGCGACCTTCCACACCACCGTGTCGGTGTCCCCCGAGCTGTCCGGGAAGGCCTTCTCCATCTGGTCGTACGCACGCTTGGAGTCCGTGTTCGGAAGGGAGAACACGTTCGCGTAGTCCGTGCCCGCGGTGGTCGCCGCGAAGCCGAGACCGAACAGCGCACCCACCCACAGCAACAGGACCACCAGCCGGTGCCGATAGCACCACCGTGCCAATACCGCCACTTCAACGCTCCTTAGTCGGTCGGTCCCCCAGGTCCTGGCACCAGGATTCGCGGTCACGCGCGCGGGTGGACACGACCCGCCCATGACTCTCAAGCAACTCCAAGACGCGAACGGCCCTCACCGTCAACGACCCCGCCGATACTGGGGACATGACCGCACACGACGGAGCCACCGTCCTCGTCGTCGAGGACGAGCCGAGCATCGCGGACGTCCTCACCATCGCGCTGCGCTACCACCGCTTCGAGGTGATGGCGGCGGGAACCGTCCGCGAGGCGCTCGCCCTCGCCGAGCGCACCCGCCCCGACGCGGCCCTGCTCGACGTGATGCTCCCGGACGGCGACGGCCGGGCGCTCGGCCGTGAACTGCGCCTGCGGCAGCCGGACCTGGCCGTCGTCTTCCTCACCGCGCGGGACGCGCCCGCCGAGATCGTCGGCGCGCTCGGCTTCGGCGACGACTACATCACCAAGCCGTTCAACATCGACGAGGTCGTCGCCCGCATCACCGCCGTCCTGCGCCGCACCCGGTCCGACGACGTCCTGCCGCAGCGCCCGCCCCTGCGCTACGGCGACCTGGAGCTGGACGAGACGACGTACCGCGTCCACCGCGCGGGCACCACGGTCGAACTCACCCCCACCGAGTACGCGCTGCTGCGCTTCCTCGTCCGCAACGGCGGCCGGATCGTGCCCAAGGAGCAACTCCTGCGCCATGTCTGGCAGTACGAGCACCCGGCCGAATCGACGGTCGTCGAGACGTACATCAGCTACCTGCGGCGCAAGCTCGAACCGCTGGGCCCACCGGTGATCCAGACCCGCCGGGGCGTGGGATACGGGCTCGCGTGAAGGCGCCCGTCCCGCCCGGCTGCCGCCCCACGCGCCACAGGCACGGCATCCACTCGCTGCGCGGCAAGCTCACGATCGCGAACGTGGGACTGCTGGCCCTGGGCATCGTGGTGGCGACCGCCGTGAGCCTGATGGGCATGCGGCACTATCTGCTCGACCAGGTGGACGCCCAGCTCATCAAGACCCGCGACTCACTGGGCGGTTCGCAGCTCACCATGCGCCAGATCGACTCGCTGAGCGCCCTCGCGTTCGTGCACGAGCGGATCGGACCCGCCGCGGACGAGTCGTCGAAGCCGGAATCGATCTTCGCGGCCGTCGACCGGAGCGGCCGGGCCGTCGCGGTGGCCGGCTACGAACCCACCGACACCCAGCGCGCGTTCGCCGCCGCCGTGGGCGAACCCGGCGGCCTCGCCCGCGCCGTCGACCCACGTGACATCACCGTGCGCGGCGCCGACTACCGGGCGACCGGGACGCGGCTCGCCGACGGGACCTACGTCCTGTTCGGCAGCTCGACCGACGGACTGCACAAGGGCATCGCGAAGGCGCTCAAGCTCGATCTGGCCGTGGGCACCCTGCTGCTGGCGCTCCTCGCGTGTCTGACGATGTTCAGCGTGCGCCGCCGGATGCTGCCGCTGGAGGCCATGGTCGAGACCTCGTCCGCCATCGCCGAGGGCGATCTGACCCGGCGCGTCCCCTCCAGCCATCATCCGACCCAGGAGGTCGAACAGCTCCGGCTCGCACTCAACTCCATGCTGCACCAGGTCGAGTCGGCCTACCGGACGCGCGAGGACAGCGCCGCCCAGCTCCGCCGGTTCGTCGGGGACGCCTCGCACGAACTGCGCACCCCCCTGGCGGCGATCCGCGGCTACCTCCAGCTCTACGAGAAGGGGATGCTGACCGATCCCGTCGAGCGCAGACGGGCCTGGGACCGGATGAACGCGGAGACCGACCGCATGGGCCGGCTGGTCGACGAGCTGCTCACCCTGGCCCGCCTCGACCAGCGGCCCGAACTGCGGTTCAGGAACGTCGACCTGAGCCGGCTCGTGCGGGACGCGGCCGCGGATCTGCGCGCCCAGCAGCCCGGCCGCCCGGTGACCGTGGACGCCGACGGCACGCTGCTCGTGCGGGCCGACGAGTCGGGGCTGCGGCAGGTGCTGGGCAATCTCGTGGGCAACGTACGCACCCACACACCCGGCGACGTACCCGTGCGGCTCGGCCTGGAGCGCTCGGACGGCGTGCTGCGGCTGTGCGTCGCCGACAAGGGGCCCGGACTCGCGGAGGAGGACGCGGCGCGCGTCTTCGACCGCTTCTTCCGGGCCGGCCGCGGTGCGGGCAGCGGGCTCGGCATGGCGATCGTGGAGGGCGTGGTGAGGGCCCACGGGGGGAGCGTCACGGTACGGACGGCTCCCGGCGAGGGTCTGGCGGTGACGGTGACGCTGCCGGTGCGCTGAGGAAGCGGGCGCCTCCACGGCGGAACCGGCGGGTCCTGCGGAGCCTGCGGCAGGGATACGGCGGGGATGCGGGTACGACGCCGACGCGGCGGGACCGGCGGCGCGGGCGGGGTGAGGGTGGCCAGGCGGGGCCGGTGTCGCTCCAGAGCCTGCCGTGCCGGCCGGGAACCTCCTCATGTACCGCTGTGACCTGCGGAAACAGACTTGGGCAGAAGCTGACCGAGGCGGTTGAACATGGGCCGCCGCGGCCCCGTACACCACGACGAGGGCGCGTCGGTCGCTTCGATCGACCCGCCACGCCGCCACCGCGCATCGCACGGAAGGACCGCCGGGTTGTCGTTCAACACGAGCTCTCGACAGCTGCCGAACACGGACGCGGCGCCTCCGCGCGAAGAGCCGACACCGGAGCCGCTCGCGGACACGGACACCGGCACCGGCACCGGCACCGGCACGGACACAGACGCGGATGAGGACGCCGCCGCCTCGGGTGAGGGAGAGGCAGCGGCTGGGGCGGCCCCCGAGGCAGCCGTGACCGAGGGGGCCACCTCGATCGGCTCCGAGGACCCGCGGGAGAAGCCGGCGGAGGCCGTCCCCGGCGAAGGGACGGACTCCGCGGGAACCGGCAGCGGAACGTCCGCCGCCGCGGCCGGGAGCGAAGTCCGGGCCGAGACCGAGACCGAAGCACCCGGTGCGGTCGGCGGGGACGCGGACGCCGCCTCGGACGAAGCAGCGGACGCGGGCTCGTCGTCGCCCTCGCCGTCGTCCTCGGTCTCGCCCGAGGAGGTGCCAGGCGTGGCCGCCGGGGACGGGGACGGTGGCGGGGAGGAGCCTCCGGGAGACGAGCCGCCCGTGCGCGGCCGGTGGCGCGGCTGGCGGGACCGGCATCCCGTCACCGCCCGCACCCTCGCCTGGACGACCACCCTCGCCGCCGCCGCGCTCGTCCTGTTCGCGCTGCTGATGCCGAGCCAGGCGGGCAGTTTCCGTCCGGCGGAATTCCTGCGGCTCCCGGTGGAGGCGATCTTCGGTGCCGCCCTGCTGATCGTCCTGCCCCGCCGGCCGCGGATCGCGCTGTCGGTGGCCGCCGGTCTGGCCCTGGGCGTGCTGACCGTCCTGAACATCCTCGACATCGGCTTCAACGAATACCTCGGACGCGGCTTCAACGTCGTCCTCGACTGGTCGCTGTTCAGCGACGCGCAGGCCTACCTCCAGGACACGTTCGGCCACGGCGGCGCGCTCGGCATCGCGGCGCTGGCCGTGGCGCTCGTGATCGCCATCCTGGTGCTCATGACGCTGTCGGTCGTCCGGCTGGGCAACCTGGTGGCCAGGAACACCGAGACGGCGACCCGCACGACCCTGGTCCTGGCCATGGCCTGGGTCACCTGCGCGGCGCTCGGCGTGCAGTACACCGGGGTGCCCATCGCCTCCGAGCACACCGCGCTGGTCGTCCAGGACCGGGCGGCGCGGGTGCGGAACACCCTGCGGGACGAAGCCGAGTTCGCCAAGATCGCCAAGAAGGACGACTTCGCGAACACGCCGCCCGACGAGATGCTCACCGATCTGCGCGGCAAGGACATGATCGTCACGTTCATCGAGAGCTACGGCCGCAGCGCCGTCGAGGACCCGGTCATCGCACCGGACGTCGACGCGACACTGACCGCGGAGAACAAGAAGCTGACCCAGGCCGGTTTCGCGGCGAAGAGCGGCTGGCTCACCTCGGCGACGTACGGCGGCAGCAGTTGGCTCGGCCATTCGACGTTCCTGTCGGGTCTGTGGATCAACAACCAGCAGCGCTACCGCACCGTGACCTCCGGCGACCACCTCAGCCTGATCAGCGCCTTCAAGAAGACCGGCGACTACGACACCGTGGGCGTCATGCCGGGGATCCAGAAGGGCTGGCCCGAGCAGAAGTTCTACGGCATCGACAAGCTCTACGACGCCTTCCACCTCGGCTACAAGGGGCCGAAGTTCAGCTGGTCGACCATGCCCGACCAGTACGCCCTGACCGCGTTCGAGCGCCTGGTGCACGGCAAGAAGCACGACAAGCCGCTGATGTCGACGATCATCCTGACCTCCAGCCACCAGCCCTGGGCGCCCATTCCCAAGACGGTCCCCGAGGACCAGGTCGGCGACGGCTCGGTCTACGACGCCATCCAGAAGGCCGGCAAGAAGCCCGGCGACATCATCACC
The DNA here is from genome assembly GCF_036139655.1 of Streptomyces sp. NBC_00328. Taxonomy (NCBI): domain Bacteria; kingdom Bacillati; phylum Actinomycetota; class Actinomycetes; order Kitasatosporales; family Streptomycetaceae; genus Streptomyces; species Streptomyces sp. NBC_00328. Next base: position 6,032,771 of record NZ_CP108013.1, on the reverse strand, counting down.
AGCTCGCAGAAGTCGAAGGTGGAGTACGGCAAGTCGATCTCGTACTCGGTGACGAGCCTGATCGACTGGCTGGTGAAGCACGGCAACAAGAACACCGTGCTGATCTACCTCGGGGACCACCAGCCGATCGCCCGGGTCAGCGGCGACCACGCCAGCCGCGACGTGCCCGTCTCGATCGTCGCCAAGGACCCGAAGGTGCTCGACAGGATCGCCGACTGGGGCTGGACGGACGGCCTCCGGCCCGAGCACGACGCCCCGGTGTGGAAGATGAGCTCGTTCCGCGACCGCTTCCTGACGGCGTACGGATCCACTCCGCACCCGTGACAGGACCGGCTCCGCGTCGGCGGGGCGGCGGTCACGGCCGGGGCCGTCGACCGCCGCCCGCGCACGTGGAGTCGAGGGCCCCTGGCACCGGGCCGCTCGTCACAGCCAGCTCAGCTGCCAGAGGCGGAAGACGCCGGTCCCGTCGGACAGGTACTCGCCGCCGCTGACGTCCTCACTGCTGATGACGTAGTCCCTGCGCTGCCACAGCGGGATCAGCGGGACGTCCTGGGCGACCTGCGCCTGGAGCCGCCGGAACGCGTCCGCCGTACGGCTTCGGTCGGCGTCCTGCTGGGTCTCCTTGATCAGACGGTCGACGTCCTTGTCGGTGTAGCCGTTCTTCATGCTGTTGCCGGTGCCGACCAGCGGCGCGCCGAAGGTGTCCGCGTCGGGATAGTCGGCGACCCAGCCGACCGCCCAGGCGTCGAACCCGCCCTCCGCGTACTTCCTCTGGAACTCGGTCCACTCGAACCCCTCGGTCGTCACCTTGAACAGCCCGTCCGCCTCCAGCTGCCGCTTGAGCTCGGCCGCCTCCTCGCCCGCGGCACCCCGTCCCTCGGCGAACCCGTAGGTGAAGCGCACGGGCAACGGGACCCCGGCCTCGGTCAGCAGGGCCCGCGCCTTCTTGGGGTCGGGCTTCGGGTAGCTGTCGAAGAACGAGGTCGCGTGCCCCGTGATCCCCGCCGGGATCAGCCCGTACAGCGGGTCGGTGGTCCCCCGGTACGTCCGGTCGACCAGCGTCTCCCGGTCGACCAGCGAGGCGAGGGCCTGCCGGACCCGCCGGTCGTGCAGCGGCGACCCTTCGCGCACGTCGAGGACGAGGTTGCGGGTCTCGGCGCTGTCGGCCTCCGTGACGCGTTGCGCGGGGTCGCTCGGCGAGAGCGCGGCGAGCACGGCGGGCGGGAGCTGACGGGCCACGACGTCGAGCTCCTTCGCCTTCCAGGCCACCTGGAGCGCCCCCGAGTTGGCGTAGTAGCGCAGCACGACGGGCTTGCCGAGGCCGTCGACGGCGCCCTCGTAGCCGGGGTTGGGGGCGAGGACGGCCTCCACGCCCCGCGTGTACGCCTTCAGGACGTAGGGCCCCGTGCCGTCGGCACCGGCGCCGGTGCGCAGGCTGCGCCGGGGATAGCGGGTGCTGTCGACGATCGAACCGGCGCCGGTGGCCAGCTTGAACGGGAAGGTCGCGTCGGGCGAGGACAGATGGAAGGTGACGGTCCGGCCGCTCGCGTCCACGCTGCCCAGGGTGGAGAGGAGCGAGGCCGGCCCGACCTCTTCGTTGATGCGCTTGACGCGGTCGAAGGAGAACTTCACGTCCGCCGCGGTCATCGTGCGCCCGCTCGGGAACGTGAGGTCGTCACGGAGTGTGCAGCGGTAGGTGCGCAGCCTCGTGTCGGTGAACGCGCAGCTCTTGGCGGCGTCCGGGACCGGCTTGGCGCCGCCGGGCTCGAAGGTGAGCAGCGACTGGAAGACATTGCTGAACAGGGCCCAGGACCCGGCGTCGTAGGCGCCGGCCGGGTCGAGCGAGGTGACGGCGTCCGTGGTGCCCACCGTGATGGTGCGGTTGTCGTTCTCCTTCGCCGGCATGAGCTGCCAGCCGGCCACACCGGCGCCCGCCACGACGAGCAGCGCCGCCGGTATCCATAAGCGAACCGATCGCATCGGTGCCCTCCCCAGGCGCCCCGCACGCCACTCCCCTAGTGACGCGGATCACCTAACCACAGGAGTTTCGGCAGGGGGAAGGAAATCGGGAAGAGTGCTCAGGACCGGCGAAAATGATCTTTTCCGCCTCGCTTCACAGGGGATTCTCAGGCTTCGCGCGAGGCCAGCTCGACGACCGTGATGTCGGAGGGCGCGCCGACGCGGGTCGGCGGCCCCCAGGCTCCCGCGCCCCGGGAGACGTAGAGCTGCGTGTCGCCGTAGCGCTCCAGGCCGGCGACCGTCGGATTGGCGGCGGCCGCGATGAGGTTGCCCGGCCACAGCTGTCCGCCGTGGGTGTGTCCGGACAACTGGAGGTCGACCCCGTGGCGCACCGCATCATGGATCTGCACCGGCTGATGTGCGAGGAGCACACAGGCTCGGGTCGTGTCGCGGTCTCCGAGCGCCTTGCCGAAGTCGGGTCCCTGCCCCTCGCTCTCGCCCTGGAGGTCGTTCACGCCCGCGAGGTCGAATCCGGCCAGTTCGGTCCGCGCGTTCTCGAGGGGATGGATCCCCAGCTCCCGCACCTCCCGGATCCACTGCTCGGCTCCGGAGAAGTACTCGTGGTTCCCGGTGACGAAGTAGGAGCCGTGCCGGGCGCGCAGCCCGGCGAGGGGTGCGGCGGCGGGGCCGAGGTTCTTCACGCTGCCGTCGACCAGGTCACCGACGACGGCGATCAGGTCGGGCTGGGTGGAGTTGATCGTGTCGACGACCCGCTGGGCGAATCCGCGTCCGAGCACCGGCCCGAGGTGGATGTCGCTCACGACGGCGATCCGGAATCCGTGGGCGGACCGGGGCAGTTTGGCGAGCGGTACGGTGACCCGCTTCACCCCCGGCCCGCGCAGCACGCCGTAGGTCCCGTACCCCACGGTCCCCACGGCGACGGCCGCGGCCGTGCCACCCACGACCCGCGAGACGAACAGACGCCGCGACGGCGACCGGACGGCTCCCGCCGGTTCCGCGGGTCCCACTGAATCAGCCGGTTCCGCGGGTCCCAGTGCATCGGCCGGTGCCGCGGGTCCTGCTGATGGAGCCGGTTCCGCGGGTCCCGTCGATTCGGGCGGTTCCGTGGATCCCCCCGATTCAGCCGGTTCCGCGGGCCCCGTCGATCCGTCCGGTGCCGTCGACGCCACCGATCCGGCCGGCTCCGTCGACGCCACGGGCCCGGTCGCGGCGGGGGACGCGGCCCCGCCGCTCTCCGCGTGTCGGGCGGCCCGGCGCTCCAGGGCCCGCCGCAGGACCGGCCGTACGAACTCCCCGGCCAGCAGCGCCAGTACGAGGTAGAGCCCCAGCGGCATCCACAGGAAGCCGGGCCAGGACAGCGTCTGCTGGAGCGGGAAGGGAGCGCCCGCCCGCTCGCTCACGATGGCACCGACCATCAGCAGCGGCCCGGCGACGAAGAGGGCCGTGCCCAGCCGGCGGACCGCTCCGGGGCCGCTCGTGGTGTCCCGCACCAGCCGGCGCCAGGCGTACCAGTGCAGCCCGCCGAGCACGGTCAGCGCGGCCACACCCGCCGACACGAACAAGATGACCATGACGTCGTATCCCCCGTTATGACGTCTGGCGCAAAGCGCGTACGCCGCGCAACCCGATGACCCCGACGACCGTCCCAAGGACAAACGACACGACGGTGAGCGTCAGGTGCACCCAGAAGTACGCCGTCGGATCACCCGCGTCGTCGAACGCGAGCCCACTGGCGTCTTCCCAGAGATTCTTAGCGAAAGTGACCCAAATGACCCAACTCCACACCCCGAAGGCGAGCAGGAACCAGGACACGGGGCGGCTGAGCTTCATGCGTTCAGTATCGCCGTCGCCCACCGTGAGCCGGCGCCGGGGTGGAGAGGGCGAAGGGGCTCCCCCGAACGGTGACGGGAATTCCCGTCACAACCCCTGTACTTTCTCGATCGTGCCCGCCTCGAAAAAGACCATCCAGCGATCCTTTTTGGTCGCCTCCGCCACGCTGTTGCCCCTTTCCTTCACTGCGCCCGTGTTCGCCGTCACCGCCGACGCGAGCCCCTCGGCGTCCCCCTCGGCCACTCCCTCGGCCACGCCCCCGGCGAACATGTCGAGCCTCGGCGGCGAGCGGCTCGGCCGGCCCGGCAACCAGGTGAACCTCGGCGGCGGCGCCCCCGTCCTGCCCGCGGACATCACCGCGCGTTCCTGGATCGTCGCCGACGCCGAGTCCGGTGACGTCCTGGCCGCGCACAACGCGCACTGGCGGCTGCCCCCGGCGAGCACCCTGAAGATGCTGTTCGCCGACACGGTGCTGCCCAAGTTCCCGCGGACCACCTCGTACAAGGTGGCCCCCTCCGACCTGGCGGGCATCGGAGCGGGCTCCAGCGTGGTGGGCATAAAGGAGAACGAGACGTACACCGTCCACGACCTGTGGCTCGGTGTCTTCCTGAAGTCCGGCAACGACGCCGTGCACGTGCTGTCCTCGATGAACGGCGGCGTCCGCGAGACGGTCAAGGACATGCAGGCGCACGCGGAGGACCTCCAGGCCCTCGACACAAACGTGGTGAGCCCGGACGGTTACGACGCCGGGGGCCAGGTGTCGTCGGCCTACGACCTGACGCTGTTCGCCCGTTCGGGGCTCCAGAAGAAGGATTTCCGGGAGTACTGCTCGACGGTGCGGGCCACCTTCCCCGGCACGACGGCCGGGAACAAGAAGGGCACGTCCGCCCGCGCGTCCTCCGAGATCCGCAACACCAACCGGCTGCTGTCCGGTGACAGCGACATCACCCCGTACCAGGGCATCGCGGGGGTGAAGAACGGCAACACCACCAACGCGGGCGCCACCTTCACGGGCGTCGCCGAGCGCGGCGGCAAGGTGCTGCTCGTCACGGTCATGAACCCGGAGAAGAAGGAGCACAACGAGGTCTACAAGGAGGCCGCCCAGCTCCTCGACTGGGGATTCCAGTCCGCGGGCAAGGTCGAGCCGGTGGGCGAGCTGGTCGCACCCAAGGGCGTCGACACCACCGCTCAGCCGGGCGCCAACGCGTCGGGCGGGGCGAACCCGGGCACGGGCGCCGCACACACCTCCACGAAGCAGGTGGCGGCCTCCACCGCGGCGAAGGGCGGTTCGACCGGCATCGGCGTCGCGCTCGGCCTGACGGGCGGCTTCGTCACCCTGCTCGCAGCGGGCGTCTTCCTGGTCAACCGCCGCTGGCCGCTGCCGGACCTGATGCGCCGCCGCCGCTGACCGCGCGGGTCCCGGGGGCCTCCTTCGCGTTCTTCGGAGCCTCGGGGTCACTCCGGTCCCGCGGGCCGGCCGGTTCCCCTGAGCCGGCCGGTCCGGCCGGACCCGGCGGTGCGTCGTCGTCCGCCGCTTCCCGGTCCCGCCCCTCGCTCGGTGTCGCCGTCCAGGCGGAGGAGTACAGGAGCAGTTTCGAGGTGAAGTTGATCCACAGGAGCAGCGCGATCGGCACCCCGAAGGCGCCGTACATGCTCTTGGACGCCACCCCCCGCATGTAGCCGCTGAGCAGCAGCTTGAGCAGCTCGAACCCGACGGCGCCGATCAGCGCGGCGACGATCAGCCGGCGGCGCGGCGGCTCGACACCGGGCAGCAGCGTGAGGACGTAGAGCAGGACGAGGAAGTCGGCGAGCACGGCCACCGCGAAGGCGAGGCCCTGGAGGAGGGTGCTCCCCCAGCCGTTCTCGTCGATGCCCAGGTGCCGTGCCGACCAGCCCATCGCCGTGGACGCGAGGGTGGAGACCACGATGGTGAGGAGCACGGCGCCGCCGAGGCCGACGAGGACTCCGCCGTCCTTGAGCTTGCGCAGGAGGGGGTTCTCCTCGCTGTCGGGAAGCTCCCAGACCGCGCGCAGGCACTCCCGCATCGAGCCGACCCAGCCGATGCCGGTGACCAGCAGCAGGGCGCCCGCGACGAGTCCGATGGTGCCGGCGTTCTGGACGAGGCCGTTGATGTCGAGCTGGTCGGAGATGCCCGGCACCTGCTCGGCGAGCTTGTCCTGGAGGTCCTTCTGCTGCTGAGTGCTCAGCGTGGCGGCCCCGATCGCCGCGGCCACCGTCAGCAGCGGGAACAGCGCCACGAAGCTGATGAAGGTCATCGCCGCGGCGAGCCGCGTCCACTTGACGCGGTCCAGGCGCTCGTACGACCGCCACGCGTGCGTGGCCATCAGGCGTATGACCCAAGGCCCCACGCCGGGAATCTTTTTCAGCCAGTCCATGATCCGACTCTGCCCTCGCCTCGGAAAACCAGTGACCGGGTACCCCAGAATCGCAGGACAGTGGCGAGCGCCATCCCGACTCCCGCGCCCGAGACGGTGTCCGCGCGCGGTGAGGTGAACCCGAGCCCGTAGTGACTGACGGCGATGGACAGCAACTGCACCAGCGCGCCCGCGATGTTCACCGCGAGGAAGATCAGGCAGGGGCGCGGGCCCCGGGCCGCCGCGTGCCGGTAGGTGCCGAGCGCGTTCCCGGCGTACGCCACCGAGCAGCCCGCGACGAAGGACAGCGACTTGGCGGTCAGGGGGTCCAGACCCGCCGGGCCGCGGAGCCAGACGAAGAGGCCGAGGTCGGCGGCGTAGGCGAGGACGCCGACCGCGGCGAACCCGAGGAGCTCGCGCAGGAGACGCTTGCGGGGACGGGTCTGTCCGGGGGCCGCCGCCGGTTCCGCGCCCGCGGGCCCCGGGGCACCCGGCGCCCCGGCGTCCGCCCCGCGGCCGGCGAGGAGACCGGGACCGGGCCGGTCCTCGGTGACGCTCACCAGTTCGCCACGGCGAGTCCGTACATGGCCAGCCAGACCAGGCCGATGAGGGCGAGCGGACGGTCGCTCAGGACCACGTCCTCCGGCTCGCCCGCCGTGCCCCGGTCGGCGAAGACCGCGTAGCGCAGGACGGCCAGGATGAAGGCGACCACGGACAGCTGACGCCACGGCAGCAGGCCGGTGCTCGGCACTCCGCCCTCCTCCAGGGCCCACAGGCAGTAGCCGAGGACGGAGACCCCGGCGGCGAGCTGCCACACGAACCGCAGGTAGCCGGTCGTGTACTCGGTGAGCAGCGCGCGCGTGGCACCCGCTGTGCCCGCCATCTGCACGGCCTCGGAGTAGCGCTTCGCCGAGACCATGAACAGCGCCCCGAAGCCGGTGGTGATCAGGAACCAGCGCGAGAGCGGAATGCCGAGGGCCAGGCCGCCGATCATGGCCCGCATCAGGAACCCGGTCGTGACGACGACGAGGTCGACGACGAGCACGTGCTTCAGGCTCACGCAGTACGCGAGCTGTATGCCGATGTACGCGGTCAGCAGCGCGCAGACGGCCGGCGAGCAGAACCAGGCGGCGGTCGCGGGCGCGAGGACCCCGAGGACGCCGCCGACGGCGTACGCGGCCGGGACGGGGACCTGGCCCGCGGCGACCGGACGGTGGCGCTTCACCGGGTGGGCGCGGTCGGCGACGGCGTCCCGGGCGTCGTTGATCAGATACACGGCGGCGGCACAGGCCGTGAACAGGAGGAAGACCAGCGCGAGTCTGCTGAGGGCGTGCAGCGAGAAGAGCCGGCCGGCGGCGGCCGGGGCGGCCACGACGAGCACGTTCTTCACCCACTGGCGGGGACGCGCGGTCCTGACGAGGCCCCGCAGCAGCCCGGTCAGGCTCCGCGGCGGCGGGGCGAGGGCCGGAGCGCGCTCCAGAAGCGCCGTGCGCTCAGGCATGGCCCGCCCCGATCCAGCGGGCGCCCAGTCCCGCCGCCGCGGCGCCCAGGGCCGCGCCGGCGGCGACATCCGTGGGGTAGTGGACGCCGACGACGAGGCGCGAGAGGCACATCGCGGCGGCGAGCGGCGGGACGGCGTACGCGCCGAGCGCGCCGTACGCGACCGCCGCGGCGGTCGCGGAGGCCGCGTGCGAGCTGGGGAAGGAGTGCCGTCCCGCCGTTCTCACCCGGGGTGCCACGTGCGTGGGACGCGGGCGGCGCACGATCCGTTTCACCCCCATGCTCGCGAGGTGCGCGCCGGCGGTGAGCGCCGTCGCGCGCAGCCACGCGCCCCTCCGCCCACGGTCGGCGGCCGCCCCGGCGAGCCCCGCCGCGAGCCACAGGGCGCCGTGCTCTCCGCTCCAGGACAGGGCGCGCGCGACGGCCGCGACCCGCGGGTACCCGCCGTACGCGTGGAGTGCGGACAGCACCCGGCGGTCCATGCCCTCCAGTGGACGGTCCATGCCGTCAGGCCGCCGATCCATCTCGTCACGGTCGTCAAGGTCGTCCATGCGATCCCACTCTTCTAGGGAGTGGTCGCAGAACTACGGCAATCTTGGACGACATCCCATTAATCACCCATTTCGGTGAGGAGCCGGGAGCGCTGGGTAGATTGCCCCGTTGCGCACCCCCGGCGGCGCTACGGTCACGGTCATGCCTGCCGACTCCGTCTCCGTCACGGGTTGGGGCCGCACCGCCCCGACCACCGCCCGTCTGGTCCGTCCGCGCACCTACGGGGAAGCGGCGGCCGCCGTACGGGAGTGCGGGGCCCGGGGAGGGATCGCCCGGGGGCTCGGACGGGCCTACGGCGACGCCGCGCAGAACGCGGGCGGGGCGGTGCTCGACATGACGGGCCTGGACCGGATCCACGCCATCGACGCGGGCGGCGGCACGGTCCTGTGCGACGCGGGGGTGTCCCTGCACCGGCTCATGGAGGTCCTGCTCCCCCTCGGCTGGTTCGTGCCGGTGACGCCGGGGACCCGCTATGTGACCGTGGGCGGCGCGATCGGCGCGGACATCCACGGCAAGAACCACCACGTGTCGGGCTCCTTCGCCCGTCACGTCCTGTCCTTCGAGCTGCTGACGGCGGACGGCGAGATCAGGACGGTCGGGCCCGGCACCCCGCTGTTCGACGCCACGGCGGGCGGCATGGGCCTGACCGGGGTGATCCTGACAGCGACCGTCCGTCTCCAGCCGGTGGAGACCGCCCTGATGTCCGTCGACACCGAACGCGCGGCGGACCTGGACGACCTGATGGCCCGCCTCACCGCCACCGACCACCGGTACCGCTACTCGGTGGCCTGGATCGACCTCCTCGCCCGCGGGGCCCGGACGGGGCGCTCGGTCCTGACCCGCGGCGAGCACGCGCCGCTGGACGCGCTCCCCCCGCGGGCCCGCAGACACCCGCTGGCGTTCCGCCCGTCACGCCTCCCGGCCGCCCCCGCCTTCGTGCCCGAAGGGCTCCTCGGACGGACGACGGTCGGCCTCTTCAACGAACTCTGGTACCGCAAGGCGCCCCGCCTGCGGACCGGTGAACTCCAGCCGATCCCGGCCTTCTTCCATCCCCTGGACGGGGTGCCGCACTGGAACCGGGTCTACGGGCGCGGCGGCTTCGTCCAGTACCAGTTCGTCGTCGGACACGGCCGGGAGGAGACCCTGCGGCGGATCGTGCGGCGCATCTCCGAACGCCGCTGCCCGTCCTTCCTCGCCGTCCTCAAGCGCTTCGGAGAGGGCGATCCGGGCTGGCTGTCCTTCCCCGTGCCCGGCTGGACCCTGGCCCTGGACATCCCGGCGGGCCTGCCGGGCCTCGGCACCTTCCTCGACGAACTGGACGAGGAGGTGGCGGAGGCCGGAGGGCGCGTGTACCTCGCCAAGGACGCGCGGCTGCGGCCCGAGCTGCTGGACGTCATGTATCCGCGGCTCGGCGCGTTCCGGTCGCTGCGCCGGGAGCTGGACCCACGAGGGGTCTTCACCTCGGACCTGTCCCGCCGGCTCGGCCTGTAGTGGGCCCCGGCGCCGTTCCCGGCCCGCAGCGCGCCCGTTCCCGCCCGCCCCTCCGGTTCCCCGTCTCTAGGAGCTCGCTGTCATGAAGGACGCCTTCGGTATCCCCCAGTCCCTGCTGGTCCTCGGCGGCACGTCCGAGATCGCGCTGGCCACGGCGCGCCGGCTGATCACCCGGCGGACCCGCACGGTGTGGCTCGCCGGACGGCCGGCCCCCGCCCTGGAAGAGGCCGCCGAGCGGCTGCGCCGGCTCGGCGCGGACGTCCGTACCCTCGCCTTCGACGCCCTCGATCCCGAGTCCCACGAGGCCGTGCTCGGCAAGGTCTTCGCCGAGGGCGACATCGACCTGGTGCTGATGGCCTTCGGGGTGCTCGGCGACCAGGCCCTGGACGAGAAGGAGCCGGTCGCGGCCGTCCGGGTCGCGCAGACCAACTACACGGGCGCGGTGTCCTCGGGTCTGGTGTGCGCGCGGGCGCTGCAGACGCAGGGGCACGGCTCCCTGGTGGTGCTGTCCTCGGTCGCGGGCGAACGCGCCCGCCGCTCGAACTTCATCTACGGCTCCAGCAAGGCGGGCCTGGACGCCTTCGCGCAGGGCCTGGGCGACGCCCTCCACGGCACCGGCGCGCACGTCATGGTCGTACGCCCCGGATTCGTCCGTACGCGGATGACGGCCCATCTGCCCGAGGTGCCGCTGTCGACCACCCCGGAGGCGGTGGCCGCGGCGATCGAACTGGGGCTGAGGCGCCGCTCGGAGACGGTGTGGGTGCCGGGGGCCCTGCGGATGGTCATGTCCGCGCTGCGGCACACGCCGCGCGCGGTCTTCAGGCGGCTGCCGCTCTGACGTTCCGCGCCCGTCAGAGCGCCGGAAGTGTGGTGTCCCGCTCGGGCGACGTGGCCTGCGGGGGCACCACGGCGCCGCCGAAGGCGAACTCGCGGAGCTTGCGCCACACACCGTCGGCACCCTGCTCGTAGAGGGCGAATCCGGTGCAGGGCCACCCGGCCTCGTACCCGGAGAGGGCCTCGAAGGCGTGGTCCATCGCCTCGTCGTCGATGCCGTGGGCCACGGTGACGTGCGGGTGGTACGGGAACTGGAGCTCGCGGGCGACGGGGCCCGAGACGTCCCGGACCTGCTTCTGGAGCCAGGTGCAGGCCTCGGCGCCCTCGGCGACCCGGACGTACACGACCGGTGACAGGGGGCGGAAGGTGCCGGTGCCGGACAGCCGCATCGGGAACGGGCGCCCGGCGGCCGCGACCTCGACGAGGTGCGTCTCGATCGCGGGCAGCGCCGATTCCTCGACCTCGGTCGGCGGCAACAGGGTGATGTGCGTGGGAATGCAGCAAGCCGCGGGGTCGCCGAAGCCCGCGCGCCGCTCCTGGAGCAGGCTGCCGTGAGGCTCCGGGACCGCGATCGACACACCGATCGTTACGGTCCCCACGTCGTCTCCTGTCGTTGTCGATGGTCAGGGCTGTTCGGTGGTGCTGCGCGGGAGGGGGACGATCGCTCGGCCCGCCCCGGCTTTCGACTGTACGGCGGTATGACCCGCAATCGGCGTGTGTAGGAGTGTCGCGCTCGTCTCGTACTGACTGCCGAAGGTGGTGTGATAGGGGCCGTGCCGCCGCCGGAGGGCCGGGCGCGGCCCCGCGTACCGCGATGGCCTCGGCCGTCAGTGCTTGGCGGGCAGGAATCCGACCCGGTCGTACGCCTGGGAGAGCGTCTCGGCGGCGACGGCGCGCGCCTTCTCGGCACCCTTGGCCAGAATCGAGTCGAGCGTCTCGGGGTCGTCCAGATACTGCTGGGTGCGCTCCCGGAACGGCGTCACGAAGTCGACCATGACCTCGGCGAGGTCCGTTTTCAGCGCACCGTAGCCCTTGCCGGCGTACTTCTCCTCCAGTTCGCCGATCCCCGTGCCGGTGAGCGTCGAGTAGATGGTCAGCAGGTTGCTGACACCCGGCTTGGCGCTCGCGTCGTACCTGATGACGGTGTCCGTGTCGGTGACCGCGCTCTTGACCTTCTTGGCGGTCACCTTCGGGTCGTCGAGCAGGTTGATGAGGCCCTTCGGCGTCGACGCCGACTTGCTCATCTTGATCGACGGGTCCTGGAGATCGAAGATCTTCGCCGTCTCCTTGAGGATGTACGGCTTGGGAATCCTGAAGGTGTCCCCGAAGCGGCCGTTGAAACGCTCCGCGAGGTCGCGGGTCAGCTCGATGTGCTGGCGCTGGTCCTCGCCGACCGGGACCTCGTGGGCCTGGTACAGCAGGATGTCCGCCACCTGGAGGACCGGGTACGTGAAGAGGCCCACGCTCGCGCGGTCGGCGCCCTGCTTGGCGGACTTGTCCTTGAACTGGGTCATGCGGGAGGCCTCGCCGAAGCCGGTGAGGCAGTTCATCACCCAGGCGAGCTGCGCGTGCTCGGGGACATGGCTCTGGACGAAGAGCGTGCAGCGCTCGGGGTCGAGTCCGGCGGCGAGGAGCTGCGCCGCCGCGAGCCGGGTGTTGGCACGCAGGTCCGCGGGGTCCTGCGGAATCGTGATCGCGTGCAGGTCGACGACCATGTAGAACGCGTCGTGGGACTCCTGGAGCGCCACCCACTGACGGACGGCGCCGAGGTAGTTGCCGAGGTGGAACGAGCCTGCCGTGGGCTGGATTCCGGAGAGCACGCGAGGACTGTCAGAGGCCATGTTCACCATTCTCTCAGGTGCCGGGGCCCGCTCCGGAACTGGCCGGAAAGAGATGCGACCCGGGCGGGTCGGCGCCGCGGTTCCGGGAAACCGTGCCCTCCGGACCTCCGGCTCGGCAGCACAGACGGTGACTGTTTCGCTCACCTGAGCAGCTTTTTGACACTCACTGTCATGGAAGTGCAACGGTGAGGTGACGTTCCGGCTGGAGGGGGTGCTTTCGAGGTCACCGGCGCTTAAGAATGCCGAACCGCCTGGTAACCGGATTCGGCAGGGCGGAGCGCTGATCGGACGTCGCCGTCGTGGGGGACCCCGGCCTGTCCAGCGGCGCACCCAGAAATCGGCACAACGGCGTGCTGGTCGGCTCTGCGCCGGCCGGTTGGGGGTTCCATGCGCGGGCTTCGTGAACTGCTCACGGTGGTGGGGGCGTTGGGTGCGACCGCTGCGGCGGTGGTGTCGGCGGCACCGTCCGCCGTGGCCGACCCGGCGGCGAGCGGGCCGGTGGTCTCATCAGCGGTCCGGGAGAGCGCCGCGCAGCGCTCCTCGGGGGACAGCCCGGACGTCGCCCTGACCATCGCCGGCGACACGGGACGGACGACCACCCTGCACAACGAGGACCCGGACTTCGCACGGCTGTGGCGGCTGCTGTCGCCCCGGTACACGGGAACGGAGAAAGCGCCCGACGGGTGGAAGGACGGCCACCTCCCCGAACCGCAGGCCACGGTGATCTGGGGGGTCACGGGCCCCGGGGACGGAACGCAGACCGCCCATCGGACACCCGACGGTGATGTCACCATCGAGCGCCAGGACCAGGTGTACCTCGCCCTGGACGGTACGCCGTGGGTGCAGTCGAATCTGTCGCCGGACTCGATGAACCACGACATCCGCTGGCATCCGGCGCCGCGCTCGGTGTTCGACGAGCTGATGAAGGACGGAAGGCTCTTCGGCTCCGGGTCGGCCGGGTCCACCGCCAGCGTGGAGCTGGACCCGGCGTTCTGGGCGGTGCCCGGACTCGCGGCGGGCGTGGCGCTCGGCGCCGGGGCCGCCTGGTTCATCTCCCACGCGGCGGTCCGGGCCCGGCGCGAGAATGCCGGGCCGCTGCTGGGGCCGCACCAGGAGCTGATCGAACTCCCGTGACCGGCCGGCCCGGCCCGAGCTGCCTCGGGTCGGACGGCCCATGCTCGCTCCGATCCGGCGCCGGTTGAGGTCCGGCGCCGGTGCCGTGCGTCAGCCGAGGTCGATCTCCGGGTAGAGCGGGAACGGAGCCAGCAGGTCGGTGGCGCGGTGGGCGATCTCGTCGGAGATCTTCGCGTCCAGGACGTGCTGCGCCTTGGACGGGGCGCCCTTGGCGGTGGTGCCGGCCTCGGCGGCGGTGAGTACCCGGTCGATCAGGGCGGCGATCTCGTCCATCTCGGTCGCGCCGAGACCACGGGTGGTCAGCGCGGGGGTGCCGATGCGGATGCCGGAGGTGTACCAGGCGCCGTTCGGGTCGGCGGGGATGGCGTTGCGGTTGGTGACGATGCCCGAGTCGAGCAGGGCGGACTCGGCCTGGCGGCCGGTCAGGCCGTAGGAGGAGGCCACGTCGATGAGGTTGAGGTGGTTGTCCGTGCCGCCGGTGACCAGCGTGGCGCCGCGGCGCATCAGGCCCTCGGCGAGGGCGCGGGAGTTGTCGACGACGGCCTGGGCGTAGTCGCGGAACTCGGGGCGGCGGGCCTCGGCGAGCGCGACGGCCTTGGCGGCCATGACGTGGGGCAGCGGGCCGCCGAGGACCATCGGGCAGCCGCGGTCGACCTGCTCGGCGAGGGTCTCGTCGCACAGGACCATGCCGCCGCGCGGGCCGCGGAGCGACTTGTGCGTGGTGGTGGTGACGATCTGGGCGTGCGGGACCGGGTCGAAGTCGCCGGTCAGGACCTTGCCCGCGACCAGGCCGGCGAAGTGCGCCATGTCGACCATGAGGGTGGCGCCGACCTCGTCGGCGATCTCGCGCATGACGCGGAAGTTCACCAGGCGGGGGTAGGCGGAGTACCCGGCGACGATGATCAGCGGCTTGAACTCGCGGGCGGAGACGCGCAGGGCCTCGTAGTCGATGAGACCGGTGGCGGGGTCGGTGCCGTAGGAGCGCTGGTCGAACATCTTGCCCGAGATGTTCGGGCGGAAGCCGTGGGTGAGGTGGCCGCCCGCGTCCAGGGACATGCCGAGCATGCGCTGGTTGCCGAAGGCCTGGCGCAGTTCGGCCCAGTCGGCCGCGGAGAGGTCGTTGACGTTGCGGACGCCGGCCTTGGCGAGGGCCGGGACCTCCACCCGGGCGGCGAGGACGGCCCAGAAGGCGACGAGGTTGGCGTCGATGCCGGAGTGCGGCTGGGCGTAGGCGTGCTCGGCGCCGAACAGTTCGCGGGCGTGCTCGGCGGCGAGGGCCTCGACGGTGTCGACGTTGCGGCAGCCGGCGTAGAAGCGGCGGCCGACGGTGCCCTCGGCGTACTTGTCGCTGAACCAGTTGCCCATGGCCAGCAGGGTGGCCGGGGAGGCGTAGTTCTCGGACGCGATCAGTTTGAGCATGTCGCGCTGGTCGGCGATCTCCTGGCCGATGGCGTCGGCGACACGGGGCTCCACGGCCCGGATCACGTCGAGGGCGCTGCGGAAGGCGGTGGACTCGGTGGAAAGGGGCTCTGGCATGACGGCCTCCGGACGTTGCTTTCAGCGTTCACGGGTCGGCCCAGGCGCACGGCACTCGGTTGCCACGACTCCTCGCCCGGACGGTCCGGGCCCCTCACGACGGCCTGTTTCTCCGTCCAGAGGTCCGGGATCGCCCCGGGGAAGCCACAGCGCGGGTGCCGCTCCCCGATGGTCGGTCCCATCCCAGCGCGCCAGTCACGGCCCCGCCGGTCAGCCTACCGGGCGCGCCGGATCACCGGGGTCCCCGGTCCACCATGCGAGCGACGATAGGAAAGAGGCCGGAGAACGGAGATCCCATGACCACCATGGATGCCAGGGAGACGACGGAGGCGTACATCGCCTCGGCCGACGAGCACAGCGCGCACAACTACCACCCGCTGCCGGTCGTCGTGGCGACGGCGGACGGGGCCTGGATGACGGACGTCGAGGGGCGCCGTTTCCTCGACATGCTGGCCGGATACTCGGCGCTGAACTTCGGCCACGGCAACCGGCGGCTGATCGAGGCGGCCAAGGCGCAGCTCGACCGGGTGACGCTGACGTCGCGGGCGTTCCACCACGACCGGTTCGCGGACTTCTGCCGGGAGTTGGCCTCGCTGTGCGGCATGGAGATGGTGCTGCCGATGAACACCGGGGCGGAGGCGGTGGAGACGGCGGTGAAGACGGCCCGGAAGTGGGGGTACCGGGTCAAGGGCGTCCCGGCCGAGATGGCGAAGATCGTGGTCGCGGGCAACAACTTCCACGGGCGTACGACGACGGTCATCAGTTTCTCGACGGACCCGGAGGCGCGGGCCGACTTCGGCCCGTACACACCGGGATTCGAGATCGTGCCGTACGGGGACCTGACGGCGATGCGGTCGGCGGTCACGGAGAACACGGTGGCCGTGCTGCTGGAACCGATCCAGGGCGAGGCGGGAGTGCTGGTGCCGCCGGCCGGTTACCTGCCGGCCGTGCGGGAGCTGACGCTGGAGCGCGACGTGCTGTTCGTCGCGGACGAGATCCAGTCGGGGCTGGGGCGCACCGGCCGTACGTTCGCGTGCGAGCACGAGGGTGTGGTGCCGGACATGTACGTCCTCGGGAAGGCGCTCGGCGGCGGAGTGGTGCCGGTGTCGGCGGTGGTGTCGAGCGCGGAGGTGCTGGGGGTGTTCCGGCCCGGGGAGCACGGGTCGACCTTCGGCGGGAATCCGCTGGCCTGCGCGGTGGCCCTGGAGGTGATCGCGATGCTGAGGTCGGGCGAGTACCAGCGGCGGGCCGCCGAGCTCGGTGAGCATCTGCACCGTGAACTGGGTCTGTTGAAGGACTCCGGTCACGTCACCGCGGTGCGCGGGCGCGGGCTGTGGGCGGGCGTCGACATCGCCCCGGCGTACGGCACGGGCCGGGAGATCTCGGAGAAGCTGATGGACCGGGGTGTCCTCGTCAAGGACACCCACGGGGTCACCGTCCGGATCGCCCCGCCCCTGGTCATCACCGAGGAGGACCTGGACTGGGGCCTGGCCCAGCTGCGGGCGGTGCTGGGGGCCCAGGAACGGCACTCCTAGAGGATCACGTGGGGCAGGAAGCGGGCGTACTCGTCCGTGATCGGGCCCGAGGACTCCCGGATGCCGAGGCCCGCCGACTCGTCCTCGACGACCCAGGCGCCGAGGACGACACGGTTGCCGTCGAAGGACGGGAGCGGTGCCAGCTCCTGGTAGCAGCAGGCCTCTTCGCGTACGGCGGGGGCCGCGCCGGGTTCGTGGATCGTCACACCGGCGCCCTCGCGGCCGAGCAGGGGTTTGGCGACGTAGCCGTTCGTACGGGCCAGCTCGCGGGGGCCGTCGAGGTAGGCGGGGAGGAGGTTCGGGTGGTCCGGGTACAGCTCCCAGAGGACGGCGAGGACGGCCTTGTTGGAGAGGAGCATCTTCCAGGCCGGCTCGATCCACAGGGTCGTACCGGTGCCGCCGCCGTTGTCGAGGGTTTCCAGGACATGGCCGGCGAACGCGTCGGTGGTGAGCCACTCCCAGGGATAGAGCTTGAAGCAGGCTCGGATGAAACCGAGCCGGTTGTCGACGAAGCGGCGGGAGAGGGGGTCCCAGCCGATCTCCTCCATGGAGATCCAGTCCGTGTCCAGTCCCGCCTGCTCCGCGGTCTCCTTCAGGTAGGCGACCGTCATCAGGTCCTCGCCGAGTTCGTCCTCGGCGGAGTGCGCGAAGTGGAGCGGGCTGCCCGGCGGGAGGAGGGCGGCCTGCTTCCTCCAGGCCGCGACGAGGCGTTCGTGGAGGGAGTTCCACTGGTCGGCGCCGGGGAAGCGGTCCTCCATCCAGAACCACTGCGGGCCGGCGGCCTCGACCAGCGAGGTCGGTGTGTCGGCGTTGTACTCGAGGAGTTTCGCCGGGCCCGTTCCGTCGTAGCGGAGGTCGAAACGGCCGTAGACGGAGGGGAGTTCGCCGCGCCGGTGCCAGGCCTCGGAGACGGCCGCCACGACCCGGGGGTCGTCGATGCCGAGGTCGGTGAAGCGTCCCCGCTCGACGATGTGACCGGCGGCCGTCAGGCACATGGCGTGCAGTTCCTCGACGACCTCCTCCAGCGCCTCCACCTCGGGCAGCGAGAAGGCGTAGTAGGCGCTCTCGTCCCAGTAGGGGCGCAGGGAGTCGTCGGGGTGGCGGGTGAGCGGGTAGATCAGCCCCTGCCGCTCGACGGTCTGCTGCCAGCCGGGGCGGGGGGTGATGGTGCGGCGTTCCATGGGGCGCGGGGTTCTCCGTGTCGGCGGGCGGGCGGGTGGGCGGCTGAGTTCTCCGTCTCGGCGGCGGGTCGGGGGCCGGGAGCACGCGCTCAGGCCCCCGGGCCCGCAGGTCAGCCGCCGGAGCCGCCCTTGCCGCCGCCGAAGCCGCCACGGTGGACGCCGCCGCCCGAACCGCCGGAACTCCCGGAGCCGCTGGGCTTGACGAAGGAACCGCCCTCGATCCGGTTGCTCTTCTTGTCGCCGCCGTAGTACCAGCCGGCGTGATACGTGCTCGTGGAGGACTTGCAGTACTTGTCGGCGACGACCTCGTAGCCCTTGCCGCGGTTGTAGCTGTCGCGGTCGACGCAGCGCTTGTCGGGCTCCGAGGAGCAGGCGGTGAGCGTCGCCGCGAGAAGTCCCATGCCGCCGAGGACGACCGTGCCCGAGCGCAGTTGGCGCCGTACGTCTGCCATGTTCGCTCCCCCGTTTGATCTCTGCCGATCACTTTTGATTGAAGGGGACAGATTAGAGACCCCGCCCGGTGCGGTCCCGACGGCCCCCGACGATGCGCCGTCCCCTACAGTCGCTTCGTGCTCTTTGGAATGATGTGCGCCCTTGGTGCCTCGGTCTGTTTCGGTACGGCGACGGTTCTCCAGGCGATGGCCGCACGGGCCGCGGGCGAGGGCGGGACGGGCGGCGGAGCCGGCGGCGCGGCGGTCCTGCTGCTGCGGGCGCTGCGGCAGTGGCGCTATCTGGCGGGACTGGGCCTCGACGGGGTCGGGTTCCTGCTCCAGATCGTCGCGCTGCGGTCGATTCCGATCTACGCGGTGGGCGCGGCCCTCGCGGCGAGCCTGGCCGTCACCGCGGTGGTCGCCTCGCGGCTGCTCCACGTGCGGCTCAGCGGGGTCGAGTGGGGCGCGGTGGCGGTGGTGTGCGCCGGTCTCGCGATGCTGGGGCTGGCGTCCGGCGCGGAGGGCGACCGGACGGGGTCCCTGGCGCTGAAGTACGCGACGCTGGGGACGTCCGTGGCCGTCCTGATGCTGGCCCTCGTCGGCGGACGGCTGCCCGACCGGGGGCGGGCGCTCGCGCTGGGACTCGGCTCGGGGTTCGGGTTCGGGGTGGTCGAGGTGGCGGTGCGGCTGATCGCCGACCTCGATCCGGGGACGCTGCTGGCCAATCCGGCGACGTACGCGCTGCTGGTCGGCGGCGGTGCGGCGTTCCTGCTGCTCACCACGGCCCTGGAACGGGGTTCGGTGACGACGGCCACCGCCGGGCTGGTCATCGGGGAGACCATCGGACCCGCGCTGGTGGGCGTGGTGTGGCTGGGCGACCGTACCCGCGAGGGGTTCACCTGGCTGGCGGTGCTCGGTTTCGCGGTGGCGGTGGCGGGGGCCCTGGCGCTCGCACGGTTCGGCGAGGCGCCGGCCACCAAGACGTCCGTGCCGGCGTCGTCGTGAAACGGCACGGCCTCTCGTGGACCCGGACGGACGCCGCCGGAACCCGACGGACCTGATGGACGCCGCCGGAACCCGACGGACCCTGATGGACGCTGCCGGCACCTGATGAACCCTGATGCGACCTGCCGGCACCTGACGGCTCCTCAGGAACCGGCTGGAACAGGGCCCTTCAGGGAAGTGCCCGGCACAGGGCGTCCAGGGCGCCCGACCAGGCGTGATCCGGCGGGGTGCCGTAGCCGACGACCAGGGCGTCCTGGTGCGGGCCGACCGCTTCCGGATGGCGGTGGTGGGAGAGGCCGTGGACGGCCAGGCCCTGGAACGCGGCGGCCTGGACGACCGACCGCTCGGTGCCGGGCGGGAGCCGGAGCACGGCGTGCAGTCCGGCGGCGATGCCGGTGGCGTGCACGTCCGGGGCATGGGCGGCGAGGGCCGCGACGAGAGCGTCCCGCCGACGCCGGTAGCGCAGGCGGGCGGCGCGCACGTGACGGTCGTAGGCGCCGGAGGTGATGAACTCCGCCAGGGTCAGCTGGTCCAGTGCCCCGGTGGACCAGCCTCCCTCCCCCTTCAGGGAGACGACCTCGTCCACGAGCGACGGCGGCAGGACGAGCCAGCCGAGGCGCAGCGCGGGGGCCAGGGACTTGCTGGCGGTGCCCAGATGGACCACGTGGCCGGGGTCCAGTCCCTGCAGCGCGCCGACGGGCTGCCGGTCGTAGCGGAACTCGCCGTCGTAGTCGTCGTCCAGGACGAGCCCGCCGGTGCGGCGGGCCCAGGCGATGACGGCTGCCCGGCGGTCCGGGTGCAGCGGAACGCCCATCGGGAACTGGTGGGCGGGGGTGAGGAGTACGGCCCGCGCGCCCGTCATGTCCCGTGCGTCGGTGCCGAGTTCGTCCACCGGCAGGGGGACCGTGCGCAGGCCCGACCGGTGCAGGAGCGTCCAGTGCACGTCCAGCCCGTACGACTCCACGGCGACCGAGCGGAGCCCCCGGCGGCGCAGGACCGCGCCGAGCAGGGTGAGACCGTCCGAGAAACCGGAGCAGACCACGATGCGCTCCGGGTCGGCGCGGACGCCCCGGGCGCGGGAGAGGTAGCCCGCGAGGGCGGTGCGCAACTCGGGGCGGCCGCGTGGATCGCCGTAGCCGAGGGCCTCGTGCGGGGCGCGGGTCAGCGCGCGGCGGGCCGCCTTGAGCCAGGCGGCGCGCGGGAAGGACGCGAGGTCGGGGCGGCCGGGGACGAGGTCGTAGGCGGGACGGGCCTGTTCGCGGCGGCGCGGCGCGGCCTGGGGCGCCGGTCGTACGACGCTCCGCTCGGCGACCCGGGTGCCCGAGCCCTGGCGTGCGGTGAGCCAGCCCTCGGCGACGAGGTCGGCGTAGGACTCGGCGACCGTGTTGCGGGCGACGCCGAGGTCGACGGCGAGCGAGCGGGAGGACGGGAGACGGGTCCCGGGGGCCAGCCGGCCGCTGCGGACGGCCTCGCGCAGCGCCTCCGTCAGCCCCTTGCGGATACCGGACCCGGTCGGCTCGACATGGAGGTCGACACCCAGAGTGGCCCACGTTTTCCCCATGGGAATGGACCATACCCCTGGGCTACTCCCCTCGTAGGGTCGATGGCATGACGACGCAGGACACGACCACCCGGCACACCCCGACAGCCCCGGCGACCCCCGCCGGCTCCACTCCCCCGGCCTCCGCGGCGCCCGCCGACGGAACCGCGCCGTACGCGCCCGAGCACTCGCCCCGGCTGGCCTGGGCCGAGCTCGCCCCCGACGTCTACAAGGCGATGGTCAGGCTCGACGCGGCGGCCCGGCGCGGGGTGGACCCCACGCTCCTCGAACTGGTGAAGATCCGTGCCTCGCAGCTCAACCACTGCGCGTTCTGCCTGGACATGCACACCAAGGACGCGCTCGCGGCGGGCGAGAGCGTGGAGCGGATCGTGCAGCTCGGCGCGTGGGAGGAGTCGCGGCACTTCTACACGGAGAGGGAGATCGCGGCGATCGAGCTGACCGAGGCCGTCACGGTCCTGACGGACGGCTTCGTGCCGGACGAGGTGTACGAGCGCGCGGCCCGGCACTTCGAGGAGGCCGACCTGGTCCAGCTGATCGCCTCGATCACGATGATCAACGCCTGGAACCGGTTCGCCGTGACCTGCCGCATGGTGCCCGGCCACTACCGGCCGGGCGGGCACAAGTGACGGCTCGGCCGGCCGGGGGCGGGGAGCACCCGGTGGCGGGCGGGGCCGAGCGGTTCCGGGCGCTGCACCACGGGCGGGTGCCGGGCGATCCGCTGGTGCTGCCCGGGCCCTGGGACGCGGCGAGCGCCCGGGTGTTCGCGGACGCGGGGTTCCCCGCGCTCGCCACGCCCAGCGCCGGGGTGGCCGCGTCGCTGGGGTACGCCGACGGGGAGACACCCGCCGCCGAGATGTTCGCCGCCGTCGCGCGGATCGCCCGTGCGGTCGACGTGCCGGTGTCGGCGGACGTCGAGGGCGGCTACGGGCTGGCGCCCCGGGAGCTGGTGGAACGGCTGCTGGAGGCGGGGGCCGTGGGCTGCAACCTCGAGGACTCCGAGGGCGGGGTCCTCAAGGACGCGGCCCGGCACGCCGACTGGCTGGCGGAGGTGCGGAGCGCGGCGGCGGACGGGCTCTTCGTGAACGCCCGGGTGGATGTCTTCGCGTACGGCGACGGTGATCCCGGGCAGGTCATCGGGCGGGCCGCGCTGTACGTCGCGGCGGGCGCGGACTGCGTGTATCCGATCGGGGCCCCGACGGAGGTGCTCCCGCTGCTGCGGTCCGGTGTCCAGGGGCCCCTGAACGCGTTCGCCCGGCTCGACGGGACGTCTCCCGCCGAACTGGGTGAACTGGGCGCCACACGGGTCACGTTCGGTCCCGGGCTGCAACGCCGGTCGGCCGAGGCGCTCGGGGACTTGGCGGCGAAGCTGCGCTGACCGCAGGGTGGCCCGTCACGGTGCGGTGAAGTGCGCCGGCCGCACCGTGACCCGTCACGAGGGCAGCCACGACCGCCAGGTCGACCGGTGGCGGTCCGCCCATTTCCTCGCCGCCTCCTGAGGCGTCAGCCTGTCGTTGGCGATCATCAGGGAGACCTCGTTCTGGTCCTCGGTGGTCCACTTGAAGTTCTTCAGGAAGGCGGCCGCCCTGCCACCGGTCCTCGCGAAGTCGGCGTTCAGGTACTTCTTCAGCGGGGTGTGCGGGTAGGCGCAGGCCACCTTCGCCGCGTCGGCGTCGCAGCCCTCCTTGTAGGCGGGCAGCTTCACCTCGGTCATGGGGATCTTCTCGAACAGCCACTGCGGGGAGTACCAGTACGTGAGGAAGGGCTTCCTCTCCTTCGCGAACTGCTTCATCTGCGTGATCTGCGCGGCCTCCGAACCGGCGAACACCACCTGGTAGTTCAGGTGCAGGTTGTCCACCAGCGCCTTGTCGTTGGTGACGTACGACGGGGAGCCGTCGAGGAGCTGTCCCTTGCCGCCGCTCTCGGGCGTACGCATCCGGTCGGCGTACTTGTCGAGGTTCTTCCAGTCGGTCACGTCGGGGTGCTGCTTCGCGAAGTACGTCGGGACGTACCAGCCGATGTGCCCGGTCACGCCCAGGTCTCCGCCGGACGCGATCGTCCTCTTGTCCTCGACGTAGCGCTTCTCCTGGTCGGGGTGGCCCCAGTCCTCCAGGATCGCGTCGACGCGGCCCTGGCTGAGCGCGTCCCAGGCGGGCACCTCGTCCACCTGGACGGTGTCGACGCGGTAGCCCAGTTCGTGTTCGAGCAGGTACCGCGCCACGCCCACATTGGCCTGGGCGCCGACCCAGGACTGCACGGACAGGGTCACCGTCTTCGCGCCCTGGGCGTTCGCGAAGGGCGAGGCCTGCCTGGTCATGTCGGCGGCGCCGCAGCCGGTGAGCAGCAGCAGGGCCGAGGCTCCGGCCACCGCGGATGTCGTACGAAGTCGCATGTCACGCTCCCTTCTTCACGCGGCGTCCGGTCGGCTGGGTCACCCGGTCGAGCATCAGGCCGAGGCAGACGATCGCGGCGCCCGCGACCAGACCGGTGGCCAGATCGCCCTGGGCGAGGCCGAACACGACGTCGTAGCCGAGGGCGCCACCGCCGACCAGGCCGCCGATGATGACGACGGCGAGGACCAGGACGACGCCCTGGTTGACGGCCAGCAGCAGCGCGGGCCGGGCCAACGGGAGCTGGACCTGCCGCAGTTGCTGCGCAGGGGTCGCGCCGAGGGAGCGGGCGGCCTCCAGCGCGGCCGGGTCGACGGCGCGCAGCCCCTGGGTGGTGATGCGGACCACGGCGGGCAGCGCGTAGACGACCGCGGCGGCGACGGCGGGTGCGCGGCCGACGCCGAACAGCGCGACCACGGGGATGAGGTAGACGAACTGCGGCATGGTCTGGCAGACGTCGAGGACGGGCCGGAGCAGGCGCTCGAAGCGTTCGCTGCGGGCTGCCGCGATGCCGACGGCGAAGCCGGTCACGAGGGTCACGGCGACGGCCGCGATGACCTGCGACAGCGTGTCGAGGGACGGCTTCCAGACGCCGAGCACGCCGATCGCGGCCATCGCGAGGACGGCGGTCAGGGCGGTGCGCCAGGTGCCGATCAGCCAGGCCAGAGCGGCGACCGCCAGCAGTACGGCCCACCACGGCAGCGCCTGGAGTCCGTCCCGGAGCGGGTCGAGGACCCAGGTGGTGAAGTGGCCCGCCCAGTCGGCGGTGCCGCCGATGTACGGGACGCCCGAGTACAGGTGGCCGGTCATCCAGTCGACGGCGCTGTTCACCGGCTCGGCGATGTTCACCGCCCACGCGTCGGGCCATTCCGTCCGGCCCGCGAGGCGGCCGGTGAGCACGACGGCGAGGACGGCCAGGGCGGCGAGCGCCCCGTACGGCCGGGAGGTGTTCTCGCGGGGCGCCCCGAGCCGTTCGCCCGCCGCGGCCGTGACCCGGTCGAGGACGACCGCGAGGAGCACGATCGGGATGCCGGCGGCGAGTGCGGCGCCCACGTCCACGGAGGCGAGGGCCTGGTAGACGCGGTCGCCGAGACCGCCGGCACCGATCACGGAGGCGATGACGGCCATGGACAGCGCCATCATGATCGTCTGGTTGAGGCCGAGGAGGAGTTCCCTGCGGGCCAGCGGAAGGCGGGCGGTGAACAGGCGCTGGCGGGCCGTGGCACCGAGCGAGGCGACGGCCTCCATCACGCCCTCGTCCGCGTCGCGCAGGCCGAGCGCGGTGAGGCGGGCCATGGGCGGGGCGGCGTAGACGACGGTGGCGAGCACGGCCGCGGGAACGCCGATGCCGAAGACCAGTACGACGGGCAGCAGATACGCGAACGCCGGAAGCACCTGCATGGTGTCGAGGACGGGGCGCAGTGCGCGGTGGGTGCGGTCGGAGAGCCCGGCGGCGAGGCCGAGCAGCACGCCCAGCGCGACGGAGGCGAGCACGGCGACGACCATGACCGCCAGCGTCTGCAGGGTGGGCACCCACATGCCGAGCAGTCCGCAGACGAGGAACGCGGCGCCGGTGCCGAGGGCCTGCCGCACTCCGGCGGCCCGCCAGGCCACGAGGGCGGCCAGGGCGGTCACTCCGGCCCAGCCGGCCGCGAGGAGCAGCAGATAGACGGCGCGTACGGAGAGGACGACGGCGTTGCTGACGTAGCCGAAGAAGTACAGGAACAGCGGGTGGCTGTCGCGGTTGTCGATGATCCAGTCGCCGGTCCTGCCGAGGGGTCCGGTCAGGTCGACGGTCAGGGCGTGCGGCCAGCTTCCGCTGGACCAGCGGGCGTCGGCGAGGGGCACGAGCACCGCCGCGAGAACGGCGAGCAGCACGAGCTTGCCGACGGCGGGGTGCCGCAGCCGGGCGGGCAGGACGGTACGGGGAGCGGACGCGGTGACTGCGGCCATCACACCGCCTCCTTCCGCGGACCCGCCCCGGCACGTGGGCCCGCTTCCGCGCGCGAGTCCGTTCCGGCCTGCGTGTTCGCGTCGGCGTGCAGGTCCTTTCCGGCAGGTGTGTCCGCGTCGGCACGCAGGTCCGCTCCGGCGACGACGGCGAGCAGCCGCTCGTGGTCGACGACGCCCAGGCAGCGGCCGTCCTGGACCACGCAGGCGGCGCGCCCGCTGCCGGACACGGTCCTGATGGCGTCGGCGACCACGGTGTCGGGGGCGAGCGCGCCGGGGTGGTCCGGTCCGCCGCAGTCCCCGGCCCGCATGGCCGTGCGTACGGTCATGACCTGCTCGCGGGGCACGTCCCGGACGAACTCGCGGACATAGGCGTCGGCCGGGGAGCCGACGATCTCCTCGGGGGTGCCGAGCTGGACGATCCGCCCGTCGCGCATCAGGGCGATGCGGTCGCCGAGGCGCAGGGCCTCGGTCAGGTCGTGGGTGATGAAGACCATCGTGCGGCCCTCCTCGCGGTGCAGCCGGACGACCTCCTCCTGCATGTCACGCCGGATCATCGGGTCGAGCGCGCTGAACGGCTCGTCGAACAGCAGGACCTCGGGGTCGACGGCGAGCGCGCGGGCCAGCCCGACGCGCTGCTGCTGGCCGCCGGACAGCTCGCCCGGTCTGCGCTGCTCCAGGCCCTCCAGGCCGACCTTGGCGACGACCTCGGCGGCCCTCGCCCGGCGTTCCTCGCGCGAAACGCCCTGGATCTCCAGGCCGTAGGCGACGTTGTCGAGGACGGTGCGGTGCGGCAGCAGGCCGAAGTGCTGGAAGACCATGGCGGCGCGGTGGCGGCGCAGTTCGCGCAGCCGGCCCTTGTCCATCGCGAGGACGTCCTCGCCGTCGATGGCGAGACTGCCCGAGGTGGGTTCGATCAGCCGGGTGAGACAGCGCACCAGGGTGGACTTGCCCGAACCGGACAGGCCCATGACGACGAAGACCTCGCCCTTGCGCACGTCGAAGCCGACGTCACGGACGGCGGCGGTGCAGCCGGTGGCGGCCCGCAGGGCGGCGGCGTCGAGGGAGGCGAGTCCGGGGTCGCCGGGGACACGGTCGGCCTTCGGGCCGAACACCTTCCACAGGCCGCGTACGGAGAAGACGGGACCGGCCGTGGCGGTCGCGTTCGGGGCGCCGGTGGGCGTGTTCATCGCGCGCCACCCCCGATCAGCTCGGCGGCTTTCTCCCCGACCATGAGTACCCCGACCATGGGGTTCACGGCGGGCATGGCCGGGAACACCGAGGCATCGGCGATCCGGATGCCGTCGAGGCCGCGGACGCGCAGTTCGGGGTCCACCACCGCGAGTTCGTCCGAGAGCTCGCCCATCCGGCAGGTGCCCGCCGGGTGGTACACGGTGTGCGCGACCTGCCGTGCGTACGCGCTCAGTTCCTCGTCGCCGGTGACGTCGGGTCCGGGGCACACCTCGCGCTTGAGCCAGCCGGCGAGCGGTTCGGCCGCGGCGATCTCACGGGCGATCCTGATGCCGTCGACGAGGGTGCGGCCGTCGTGGTCGTCCTCGTCCGTGAAGTACCGGAAGTCGAGGGCGGGTTTGACGGTCGGGTCGGCGCTGGTGAGGTAAAGGCGGCCGCGACTGCGCGGCTTGGGGATGTTGGGAGTCATCGAGACGCCGTGCGCTGGACGTTCGTAGCCGATGCGCTCCGGGTTGTCCGTGAAGGGGATCTGGTAGAAGTGGAACATCAGGTCGGGGCCCGGCTGTTCGGGGTCGCGGCGTACGAACAGGCCCGCGTCGGAGTCCATCGCGGAGTTCTCCGGGATCGGCCCGTTCGTCTCCCAGACGATCACCGACTCGGGGTGGTCGAGCAGGTTCTCGCCGACGCCCGGCAGATCGTGGACGACGGGGATGTCCAGCTCCTCCAGGTCACCGGCGGGCCCGATGCCGGAGTGCAGCAGCAGCCTGGGTGAGTCGACGGCGCCCGCGCAGAGCAGGACCTCGCGGCGCGCGCGGACGAGAACCTCCTCGTCGTCCTTCGTGCGGACGTGGACGCCCGTGACGCGCTTTCCGTCCAGTTCCAGCTTGTACGCCCACGTCTCCAGCAGGAGCGTCAGGTTGGGCCGCTCGTCCATCACGGGGTGCAGGTACGCCACCGAGGCGCTCGACCTCTTGTTGTCCTCCGGGTGGTACGCGAGGTCGAAGAACCCGACGCCCTCGGTGAACGGCCGCCGGTTGAAGCCCTCGACCAGCGGCACGCCGAGAGCGGACCGCGCGGCGTCCACGAAGTCCCTCGCGATGGCGTTCCGGTCCTTCCCGTCGACCGGGACGATGTTGTTCAGGAGCCGCGTCCAGTACGTCTCCATCGGCACCGCGCCCCAGCCCTTGGCGCCGGCCGCCTCCCACTCGTCCCAGTCGGACGGCAGCGGCTTGAACGCGATCAGCGTGTTGTGCGACGAACACCCGCCGAGCACCCGGGCGCGGCTGTGCCGGATGTGCGAGTTGCCGCGCGGCTGTTCGGTGGTCGGGTAGTCGTAGTCGAGCTCCCCGCCGAGCAGGCCCATCCAGCGGCGCAGGGTGAGGACGTCCTCACGTCCCACGTCGCTGGGGCCGCCCTCGATGACGGCGACGCTGACATCCGGGTTCTCGGTGAGGCGGGACGCGATCACGGAGCCCGCCGTACCGCCGCCGATGACGACGTAGTCGTACGTGTTCTCGTGCTGGGACATGAAGGGGGTGCTCCAAAAGGCCGTGAAAGGGGGGTTCTTGCCGGGTACCGGAGTCAGCCGGCGAACCAGCGGACGGGCGCGGGCGCGAGGTTCTGGTAGATGTGCTTGGTCTCGCGGTACTCGGCGAGTCCGGCGGGGCCGAGTTCACGCCCGACGCCGCTGCGGCCGAAGCCGCCCCACTCCGCCTGCGGGAGGTAGGGGTGGAAGTCGTTGATCCAGACGGTGCCGTGACGCAGCCGCCCCGCGACACGGCGGGCGCGGCCGGCGTCGGCGGTCCAGACGGCGCCCGCGAGGCCGTACTCGGTGTCGTTGGCGAGCGCGACGGCCTCGCTCTCGGTGGCGAACGTCTCCACGGTCAGAACGGGCCCGAAGACCTCCTCGCGGACGACCCGCATCCCGCGGTGGCACTGGTCGAGCACGGTCGGCTCGTAGAAGAAGCCGCCGTCGGGCCGGACTTCGGACGGCTCGGGCCGCTTGCCGCCGGCCCGCAGGACCGCGCCCTCGGCCAGCGCGGAGGCGACGTACGCCTCGGTCTTCGCGCGCTGCTGCTCGGAGACCAGCGGGCCGCACTCCACGCCGTCCTCGGTGCCGCGGCCGAGCCGGATCGCACCTGCCCTGCGGGCGAGTTCGGCGACGAAGCGTTCACGCACCGTCTCCTCGACGATGAGCCGCGAACCGGCCGAGCACACCTGACCGCTGTGGATGAAGGCGGCGTTGAGGGCCTGGTCGACAGCGGTGTCGAAGCCCTCCTCGGTGGCACAGGCGTCGGCGAAGACGATGTTGGGGTTCTTGCCGCCGAGTTCGAGCGCGACCTTCTTGACCGTGTCGGCGGCGGCGCGCGCCACCTTCGTACCGCTGGCCAGGCCGCCGGTGAAGGAGACGAGGTCGATGTCGGGGTGCTCGGCGAGGCGGGCGCCGACGGTGTGCCCGGGGCCGGTGACGAGCCCCGCGACACCGTCGGGGAGACCCGCCTCGGCCAGCAGCCGGAGCAGGGCGACGGTCGTCAGCGGAGTGATCTCGCTGGGCTTGACCACGAAGGTGTTGCCGGCGGCGAGGGCCGGAGCGATCTTCCAACTGGCCTGCAGCAGAGGATAGTTCCAGGGGGTGATCAGGGCGCACACCCCGACGGGCTCGTGCACGACGACGCTGTGGACGTCGGACGAACCGGCGTCCACGACGCGGCCGCCGCCCTCCCCCACCACGAGGTCCGCGAAGTAGCGGAAGGCGTCGGCGACGCAGTCGATGTCGATGCGCCCCTCCTCCAGGGTCTTGCCCGCGTCACGGCTTTCGAGCAGCCCGAGTTCCTCGCGGTCGCGGACGAGGAGGCCGGCCACGCGGCGCAGCAGGGCGGCGCGTTCGGTGACGGGGGTCCGCGGCCAGGGCCCCTCGTCGAAGGCGCGGCGCGCGGCGGCGACCGCGAGGTCCGCGTCCTTCTCGTCCCCTTCCGCGACCACGGCGAACGGCTCGGCATCGGCGGGGTCGAGGATCTGGCGCGTCGCGCCGGAGAGCGCCGCGCGCCACTCGCCGCCCACGTGGATGGTCTGTTCTGCCTGCTGTCCGGCCATGGTCGGTGTTGCCTTCCGTTCCTGTTCGATCCCCCTGCGTCACGCGGGTTTCGCCCCGTGAGCTGTGAGCACCTGCCCCTCGGCCCCGGCCGCATGCGCGATCCGGCATCCGAAGTGCGGCGGGTCACTGAAAAATCCCCCGAAAAGCGACAAGGCGGGACGCGGGAACCGATGGACAGCCGCGCTTTCCTTTGACTAAAGTCAAGGAAAGAGGCAGCCATGGACCCGAGCCGGACAGAGAGCCGAAGGACGATGGAGCCAGTGTCAGCGGACCAGGTGACGGCGCTGCGGCGGTTCAACCGCTACTTCACGCGGCGCATCGGAGCCCTCGACGACCACTACCTCGGCCAGGACCGCCCGCTCGGGGAAGCCCGGCTGCTGTTCGAGATCGGCGGGACGGGAGCCTCCCTGCGCGAGCTGCGGGCCAGACTCGGGCTGGACGCCGGGTACTTGAGCCGGATGGTGCGGGCCCTGGAGACACAGGGCCTCGTCCGTCTGAGTGTCCATCCCGGTGACAGCCGACTGCGGGTAGCCGACCTCACGGCCGCCGGGCGGGCCGAGATCAAGGAGCAGAACCGGCTGGCCGACACACTCGCCGCGGGGCTGCTCAGCGGTCTCGACGCTCCCCGGCGGGCGGAACTGACCACGGCCCTGGACACCGCCCACCGGCTGCTCCGGCTCGCCGCGATCACCGTCGAGACGGTCGACGGCGCCTCCCCCGACGCCCGCGCCTGCCTCGACGCGTACGCGGCCGACATCGACGAACGGTTCCCCGAGGGCTTCGACCCCGCCACCCTCGTCCGGCCCCACGAGGTGTCGGGCGACGCGGGCGCCTTCCTCGTCGCCTACGAGGAGGGCCGCCCCGTGGGCTGCGGGGCACTGCGCCGTCTCGGCCCCGGGGCGGGCGAGATCCGGCATGTGTGGGTGGACCCCGGGGCCCGTCGGCTGGGCCTCGGGCGCCGCATCCTCGACGGCCTCGAACAGCGGGCCGTGGAGCGCGGGTTCACCGTCGTACGACTCGACACGCACGCCGCGCTCACCGAGGCCCAGGAGATGTACCGGGCGTGCGGATACACGGAGATCCCGCGCTACGACGACAACGTCTACGCGGCGCGCTGGTTCGAGAAGCGGCTGCCCGCAGCCGGCCAGGAACCTCGCGCGCGCTAGAGGCAGCCGGTCGGCCGGCGTCAGGCGGCGTTCGTACAGGCGGCGCCGGTCGGACAGAAGGAGTTCACGGCCGTCGCGAGCTGCCCGGACATGTCCGTGCCCGGCGGGCCGCTCGCGACGATGGCGTACGGAGTGCCGTCGGCGGCCTGGAAACGATGGTCGGTGGTCCGGGTGGCTCCGTACCGCTTGTCGTAGTAGCTGTAGCTGAACTCCGTCCAGCCGGTGCCGGACCGCCGGTCCAGGTACTGGTAGTCCCTGGCCCCCTGCGCGATGCCCTCGGCCTGCGCCGAGGAATCCGCCGCCGAGGGTTCCATGATCTCGAACACCAGGAGCCTGCGGTTTCCGTCGGGCGCCGTGTAGGTGACGACGGGCGCCAGCTTGCCCTGCTTCTCCTCGCGCGCCCAGCCGTCCGGCACGTCCACGGTGTAGCCGACCGGATCGACCGAGCGGCTGTACCCGGGAGCCGGTGCCGGGGCGGTGGTCACGGCCGGGGCGGTGTACACGCCCTCGCCGCCGGAGCTGTTGGAGGTCTCCGGGACCGAGCCGGGCTGCGACGCCGTGACGGTGACCGAGGGCGTGGAAGGGTGCGCGCCCGAATGTCTCGCCGAGTCGCCCCGGGTCAACGCCCACAGTCCGCCGCCCACACCGCCCGCCAGCACGGCCACGGTCACGATCACCAGGAGCAGCCGCCGCGAGTCACCGGACCCGGGCGGCCGGCCACCGCCCCCGGGCGGCACAACGCCGCCGGGCCATGTCTGCGGCTGGGACTGCTGGTGCGACCAGGCGGCCTGGGCCTGCTGCTGGGACTGGGCCCATTGCTGCTGTTGCCCGTGCGGCGGCTGTGGCGGCGCGGAGCCCGCGGGCGGATAGGCGTCGGGCCGCAGCGGGCCCGCCTGCGTGGCCGCCGCCCACCACTGGTCCCCGGCCGGCGGCGCTCCGCCGGCGTCCACACCGTCCTGGACCCCGTCCGTCCGGCCCGTACCGTCGTCGACCCATTGCCGACGGTCCGCGTCCCATCGCTGCGCCATCCCGTCACCCCCGCTCCCCGTCGGCCCCACCCGACGGCCCGATCTCGGCGCGCTTCCCGCCGAACCCCTGCCGCGCCCTTGCCCCCGGCGGACCGTACGTAACGACGATAGTGAGGTTTCCGCCATCAGCACCCCTTTTTATGCCGACAAAGCACATACGTTCGATACGTACTTTCCGTACGCCCGAACACCACTCCGCGACGACCCTGACGCCGCTGACGGCAGAAAGCGCGCCGAGGCAGGCTTTCTGCGAGCGGAGACGTGGGAAGCGCCGGCTCCGGACACACCGATGCCCGGGTGGTGATCACCACCCGGGCATCGCGCGTACAGCGGTGGAGCGAACGCCGCCGAGCCGGACGCCTACCGGTCCCGCTCAGCTCGGTTCGCGCCGGATCAGATCAGGCCGAGGGAACGGACCGCCTCGCGCTCCTCCTCGAGCTCCTTGACGGAGGCGTCGATGCGGGTGCGGGAGAACTCGTTGATGTCCAGGCCCTGGACGATCTCGTACCGGCCGTCCTTCGTGGTGACGGGGAAGGAGGAGATGAGACCCTCCGGCACGCCGTACGAACCGTCCGACGGGATACCCATGGAGGTCCAGTCGCCCTCGGCGGTGCCGTTGACCCAGGTGTAGACGTGGTCGATGGCGGCGTTGGCGGCCGAGGCGGCCGAGGACGCGCCACGGGCCTCGATGATCGCCGCACCGCGCTTGGCGACGGTCGGGATGAACTCCTCCGCGAGCCACTTCTCGTCGTTGACGACCTCGGCGGCGTTCTTGCCGTCGACCGAGGCGTGGAAGATGTCGGGGTACTGGGTGGCGGAGTGGTTGCCCCAGATGGTCAGACGCTTGATGTCGGCGACCGTGGTGCCCGTCTTCTTCGCGAGCTGGGTCAGCGCGCGGTTGTGGTCCAGACGGGTCATGGCGGTGAAGCGCTCGGCGGGTACGTCCGGAGCAGCGGCCTGGGCGATCAGCGCGTTGGTGTTCGCCGGGTTGCCGACGACCAGGATCTTGACGTCGTCCGCGGCGTTGTCGTTGATGGCCTTGCCCTGCGGCTTGAAGATGCCCCCGTTGGCGGAGAGCAGGTCACCGCGCTCCATGCCCTTGGTACGGGGGCGGGCGCCGACGAGCAGACCGACGTTGGTGCCGTCGAAGGCGACGTTCGGGTCGTCCGTGATGTCGATGCCCTGAAGCAGCGGGAAGGCGCAGTCGTCGAGCTCCATCGCGGTGCCCTCGGCGGCCTTCAGGGCGGGCGTGATCTCCAGGAGGCGCAGCTTGACCGGCACGTCCGCGCCGAGCAACTGGCCGGAGGCGATGCGGAAGAGCAGGGCGTAACCGATCTGGCCGGCCGCGCCGGTGACGGTGACGTTCACGGGAGTGCGAGTCATGGCGTTCTCCGTATGACAGCTGGCGGTGGGGCGTCCCTGCCCCGGGTGCAGGATCGTCCCCTGCAACCACCGCAATGATCGATCAAAGATCCCGATGATCGATCTCTCGGCGTCAAGAGAGATCCGCCGCCAGGCTATCGCGCATCCGGGACGCCGGACGTCAGGGTCCGTGTGGCCCACCCCACAGATGGCCCGCGGATCCCCCGGGCAGGCGGTCGCCGGGCTCGGGAGAGGGTGAACTCGGCGACCGCCAAAGGGGTTACCGGACACTCCGGGAAGGGATCTCCCCCCTCCCGACAGCACCGGATCCCGTGGGGGTACGGGCCGCCTGCCCCCGCAGAACCAACTCAATCCCCCAAACCCGAAGTTTCCTCCGCCCGGCCCACAGGCGTTCCTTCGCCCCCTCCGCCCCAGACCCCGCTCCTCAAACGCCGGAGGGGCTGAAAATCACGCCCCCGAGGGGACAGCACCCAAGCCACCGCACACCCGCAGCCGGGAACGCACGGGAGGGGCCGTGCCGGTACATCAGATGCCCGTCGCTTACGCCCGGATCGAGCAACGGCTCCCTCCCAAACCCACGTCTGATCCAACGGCGACGGGCGGATGTACCGGCACGGCCCCGACCCGCAACGCACCCGCACCCGCACCCGCCAGCGCACCCGCCAGCGCAAGCGAACCGCTACGCGGTACACCCCGCCCGCCCCGACCCCAGCGTCACGCAGGCCTTCGCGTCACCGGCGCCCTTCACCACGACCATCGGCGTGTACGTGTCCACGTCCGTGCCCACCACAGCCGTCCGCTTCGCCCCGGCCCCCGCCGACACCTCGACCCGGTCCCCCGCCGCCGCCCGCGCGACACGGGCCCAAGCCGCCCCGCACGTCTTGCTGTAGCGCACCTCCACCAGCGTGGTCCCCACCGTCACGCTGGTCGCCGTCGTGGCCAGCCGGCCGCCGCAGCCCATCTTCTCGGGGTCCTTCCCCGCGCAGGAGACCCCACCGCACTTCACCCCGGGCGGCAGAACGGGCCGCGGACTCACGGAGGCCGCCGGCGTCTTCGGCGTGGCGCCCGGGTCCTTCTTCCCCCCACCGTCGGTGAGCCAGACAGTGGCCGCGACGACGGCCAGGGTCCCCACGACACCGGCGACGAACATCGTCAGCCGCCGCTTCCGCCGCGCGGAGCCCTCACCCCGTCCGGCCCCGGGCGGCCGCGCGTCCTGCGGCTCCGGCGCCCCGGCCGCGGGAGCCGGTACCACCGGACCGAACTCCCCCGGCACGGCCCGCGCCCGGGAGATCCGTATCGCCTCCATCGTCGTGTCGTGGCGGGTCTCCGAACGGCTCCACGCACGCTCGGCCAGCTCCCACATGGTCGCCAGATGCACGGGGTTGGCCCCGGTCACCTCGGCCAGCGCGACGACCGCCCCCTTGGGCGCGAGCAGCCCGGCGTTCAGGTAGCGCTCCCAGGATGTCCTGCTGTAGCCCGTACGGTCGGCCACGGCCGCCACGCCCAGCCCGCTCCGGTCGACGAGCAGTCGAAGCTGTCCGACCAACTCCGTGACCCGCGGGTCGAGTTCGCCCGGCAAGGCCTTCCAACGAGGCATCGATTCCCCCACTCCCCCAGTACACGCCAGTGTTCCACCAGTACAGACCACAGGGCAGAGGACAAGGCGGCGAGGGCGGCAACGACGGCTGCGAGAGCCGGAGTCGTACGGTTCCCGTCATACGGCGCGCACACCGTGCCGGAATGGTCACTTCCGTGCCACAGCGGACGGCAAGCTGTTGAACAGCCCGTTCTCGTGCACAAGGGTTGACCCCGGGCGGAACACTCGCCCGATCGCGGCCCGTCCTTGACTCGGGGGAGAGGACGGGCCGCCCTCATTCCCGAGAACGACGAGGCCCGCCCTCCCCGAAGGAGAGGACGGGCCACCGGCACACACCGCCGGGCCGGCACACACCGCCGGGCCGGCACGCACGCGCGTGCCGGCCGCGGTTTCAGCGGACCGTGAAGTGCAAGGTGTCGTCGAGGAACGGGATCTCCAGCAACGGGTCGGGCTGGGCCATCAGCGCGAGCACCACGATGGCGATGCCCAGGACGCTGTAGGTGAGCATGTCCGTGAAGCGGGAGCGGACCGCGAGCATGCCGACACTGGGCAGCATCCATCGCATGACGGCACCCGCGAGCAGCGCGGCGCCGATGAGGATCGTGCCGACGCGGAACACGTCGAGCGCGGTGAGCAGCAGGCCGAGCGCGACGGCGGACAGCACGGTGAGGATGGGCCACTGGCGCGCGGGCGCCGGGGCGTCCCCGGACGCGGCCCGGCCGCCGCCCTCGGGCCGTGCGGTGTCCCGGGTGAACAGCGGGAAGCGCCGTGTGGTGCGCCGCGGCTCGCCCTGGGCGTCGGGCGCGCTGATCGCGTCCCGGACGGTCATCCCGTCCGGCCCGTCGCCCTCAGCCGCGCCCCCGGCCTCACCGGCAACGTCAGCCTCGGCTCCGGACTCGGCATCAACCCCGGCTCCGGACTCGGTGTCACCCTCGGCCTCAGCCGCGGACACGGCCCCAGAGCCGGCCCCGGCCCCAGCCGCGGCATGAACCTCGGTCTCCGCCCCGGCCTCTGTCTCGGTCTTCGACTCGGTCCCGGTCTCGATCTCGCTCTCCTTCTCGGACGCGGACCGCACACCGGCCCCGGCCCCCCGACCGTCAGAGCCCCCGGCCACGGAACCACCCTCCGACCCCGCACCCGCGGAAGCGGAGGCCCCACCAGCCGCAGAAGCAGAAGCGGAGACCCCGCCGGAAGCAGAAGCCCCCGCGGAAGCGGAACCCGAGTCATGCCCCCCGGTGACAGCGGCGCGCAGCGCGCTCTCCGCCTCCCGCACGGCCGACTCGGTGCCGCCGCGCGCCGCGCCGGCCCCGGACTCGTGGGTGTTGCCGTCAGCCGACACTGCGTTCCGCCGCTTCCACCACGTTGACGAGCAGCTGGGCCCGGGTCATCGGGCCGACACCGCCCGGGTTCGGGGAGATCCAGGCGGCGACCTCGGCGACGTCGGGGTGGACGTCGCCGACGATCTTGCCCTCGGCGCTGCGCGAGACACCGACGTCGAGGACGGCGGCCCCCGGCTTCACGTCCTCGGCCCGGATGAGGTGCGCGGAGCCCGCGGCGGCGACGATGATGTCGGCGCGCTTGAGGTGCGCGGAGAGGTCACGGGTGCCGGTGTGGCACTGGGTGACCGTGGCGTTCTCGCTGCGCCGCGTCAGCAGCAGCGGCATCGGACGCCCGATGGTCACACCGCGGCCGACGACCACGACCTCGGCGCCCTTGATCTCCACGCCGTAGCGGCGCAGGAGCGTGAGGACGCCGTTGGGGGTGCAGGGCAGCGGGGCGGGCTCGTTGAGGACGAGACGCCCGAGGTTCATCGGGTGCAGGCCGTCCGCGTCCTTGTCCGGGTCCATCAGTTCCAGGATGCGGTTCTCGTCGATGCCCTTGGGGAGCGGCAGCTGGACGATGTAGCCGGTGCAGGCGGGGTCCTCGTTCAGCTCGCGGACCACCGCCTCGATCTCTTCCTGCGTCGCGGTCGCGGGCAGTTCGCGCTGGATGGAGGCGATGCCGACCTGGGCGCAGTCGCGGTGCTTGCCGGCGACGTACTTCTGGCTTCCGGGGTCGTCCCCGACCAGGACCGTCCCGAGGCCGGGCGTGACGCCCTTCTCCTTCAGGGCCGCCACGCGGACGGTCAGGTCGGACTTGATCGCGGCTGCGGTGGCCTTGCCATCGAGAATCTGGGCGGTCATGCCCCCCATCCTCCCGGATGACGCGGTCCAGGTTCCAATCCGGGGCCACTGGGGCCCCGCAACAGCCGTTCAGCGGCCGTTCTGTGGCTTTTCCGTTGCCTTTCGGCCGCCGCCCGGAAGTCGCCGTGTGCCCGATTCACCCGTATCCGGCCATGATCACTCATGTTGCACTTGGACAACACATACGGAATGGCGCTGGACAAGTAAGAGAGTGCTAAAGAACGATGAGAACCACAGTGTCGCGGGCAGTACCGGGGGGACGGACCGCTCTGTAGAAATTCCTCCGAACCGTGCCGCGCGTAGTCCCCGCATCAGGCAACGGAGGAAACCCGCCATGAGTTTCGGCGACCCGAACAACCCTTACGGCCCGCCGCCGCAGCAGCCTCCCGCCGCACCGCCGGGCGCTCCCGGTTACGGGTACCCGCAGGCCCCGCCGACCGTGCCCCCGCAGGGCTACGGCTACCCGCAGCAGCCCGGATACCCCGGCTACCCGGCGGGCAACATGATGCCGCAGACCATGCCGGGCCTGATGATGACCGCCCGCGTGCTGCTCTTCATCGTGGCGGGCGTGCAGGTCCTGATGGGCATCGGCTTCATCTTCGGCGCCGCGACCATCAACGACGTCTCCAACTCGGGCGAGGACACCTTCGGCAGCAACGGCCTGTCGGACATCGGCCACGCCTCCGCGGGCATCTTCTTCGTGATCGCCCTGATCGTGCTCGGCCTCGCGGGTCTGTCGATCACTCTGGGGGTCAAGTTCACCAGAGGCGGCCAGGGCATCCGGATCACCACCATGGTCTACGGCATCCTGGGCGCCCTGCTCGGCTTCCTCGCCCTGATCAACGCGGCGGACGTCGGCTCCTCCGCGTCGCTGCTGTTCGCGCTGCTGTGGGTCGGCTTCGGCGGTGTGATGGCGGCGGCGATGATCGCGCCGTCCGGCGCCGCGTGGTTCAACCGTCCCCGCTACTGAACCGAACGTTCCGGTAAGCACCGGTACGCACCGAGGGCCGTGTCCCACCCTGTGAAGGGGGACACGGCCCTCGCGTATCGGCGACGGATCAGTGGAAGAAGTGCCGCGTCCCGGTGAAGTACATCGTGATGCCGGCCTTCTTCGCGGCCTCCACCACCAGCTCGTCACGGACCGAGCCGCCGGGCTGGACCACGGCCTTGACGCCCGCGTCGGCGAGGATCTCCAGGCCGTCGGGGAACGGGAAGAACGCGTCCGAGGCGGCGTAGGAGCCACGGGCGCGCTCGGCGCCGGCCCGCTCGACCGCGAGCTTCGCGGAGTCGACCCGGTTGACCTGGCCCATGCCGACGCCGACGGAGGCGCCGTCCTTGGCGAGCAGGATCGCGTTGGACTTCACCGCGCGGCAGGCACGCCAGGCGAAGGCCAGCTCGTCGAGCTCGCCCTCGCCCAGGGCGTCACCGGTCGCCAGCGTCCAGCTCGCCGGGTTGTCGCCCGCGGCCTGGAGCCGGTCGGTGACCTGGAGCAGCGCGCCGCCGTCGACGGGCTTGATCTCGACCGGGGCGGCCGGCGCCTGGTGGGCCCGCAGCACGCGGATGTTCTTCTTCTTGGTGAGGGCCTCGAGAGCGCCGTCCTCGTACTCGGGCGCGACGATGACCTCGGTGAAGATCTCCGCGACCTGCTCGGCCATCTCCTTGGTGACCGGACGGTTGACCGCGATCACACCGCCGAACGCGGACAGCGGGTCGCAGGCGTGCGCCTTGCGGTGCGCCTCGGCGACGTTCGACGCGACCGCGATCCCGCACGGGTTGGCGTGCTTGATGATCGCGACGCAGGGGTCCTCGTGGTCGTACGCGGCACGGCGGGCGGCATCCGTGTCCGTGTAGTTGTTGTACGACATCTCCTTGCCGTGCAGCTGCTCCGCCTCGGCCAGACCGCCGGTGCCGGAGGTGTAGAGCGCGGCCGGCTGGTGCGGGTTCTCGCCGTAGCGCAGCGTGTGCGCGCGCTCCCAGGTGGCACCGAGGAAGTCGGGGAACTGCGAGTCGTCGACCGGCGCGTAGGAGGAGGCGAACCAGGAGGCGACGGCGACGTCGTACGCGGCCGTGTGCTGGAACGCCTCACCGGCGAGCCGCTTGCGGGTGTGCAGGTCGAAGCCGCCGCTCCGGACCGCGGTGAGCACGTCGCCGTAGCGGGCGGGGCTGGTGACGACGGCGACGGAGGGGTGGTTCTTGGCCGCGGCGCGGACCATCGAGGGACCGCCGATGTCGATCTGCTCGACGCACTCGTCGGGGGTCGCCCCGGACGCCACCGTCTCCTTGAACGGGTAGAGGTTGACGACGACGAGGTCGAAGGGCTCGACACCGAGCTCGGCGAGCTGCTGCCGGTGGCTCTCCAGGCGCAGGTCGGCGAGGATCCCGGCGTGGACCTTGGGGTGCAGGGTCTTGACCCGGCCGTCCAGGCACTCGGGGAAGCCGGTCAGCTCCTCCACCTTGGTGACGGGCACTCCGGCCGCGGCGATCTTCGCGGCGGTGGACCCGGTGGAGACGAGCTCGACGCCGGCCGCGTGCAGCCCGCGGGCCAGCTCCTCGAGACCGGTCTTGTCGTACACGCTGACGAGCGCGCGCCGGATGACCCGCTTGGTGCCCTCGGTGCTCTCGGCCGTGACTGTGCTGTCGGCGGTCACTGGATAACTACCTTTCGTCCCTCAATGCGATAGCCGTTGCGGGCGAGCCGCCCCACGACATCGACGAGCAGCATGCGCTCGACTTCCTTGATGCGCTCGTGCAGAGCGCTCTCGTCGTCCTCGTTGCGGACCTCGACCACGCCCTGGGCGATGATCGGTCCGGTGTCGACGCCGTCGTCGACGAAGTGGACGGTGCAGCCGGTGACCCGGGCTCCGTACGCGAGCGCGTCACGGACGCCGTGGGCGCCGGGAAAACTGGGGAGCAGCGCGGGATGGGTGTTGACGAACCGTCCGCCGAACCGGGCGAGGAATTCCTTCCCCACGATCTTCATGAACCCGGCGGACACGACGAGATCGGGCTCGTACGCGGCGGTCGCCTCGGCGAGCGCGAGATCCCACTCGTCCCGGCTGCCGTGGTCCTTGACCTTGCACACGAAGGTCGGGAGCCCGGCACGCTCGGCCCGCGCGAGCCCCTCGATGCCGTCCCGGTCGGCTCCGACGGCCACGATCTCGGCACCGTAGGCCGCTGAGCCGGCCTCCGCGACGGCGTCGAGCAGTGCCTGCAGATTCGTACCTGATCCGGAGACCAGCACGACGAGGCGCTTGGTCTTGGCCACGAGAGGGCCCTTTCTCGGGGGAGCGTTTGTACGGTCGTACGAATGCTTCGCGCCCCGGGATACGGGGAAGTCTACGAAGCGGCCGACCGTCAGCAACGATACCGGCACACCGGGCGGCCCCCACGGGACGGGGGCGAGGCCGGAAGGTAGCGTCTGTGGAGGATCCACCCGGGAACGCCTCCGGCACGGGGAACGCCCTGTGCGCGCGAGACGTTGATCCGGGACCAGGACGAACGTCCGGGGCACGGCCCCGGCACCACCCGCGGCTCGGGTTCCGGAGACCTCCGGAGCGCGCGTCCGGGGGTACGAAACTCGGGGCGCGAGTCCGGAGTGCGAAGCTCGGGGCGTCAGTCCGGGGCGGACCGGCCCGAGGCGTCAGCCCGGGAGGACCGGCTCGGGGCGCGCGTCGCGAGCGCGAAACTGTGTGAACACGCCGCCTGCCAGAACCACCAAGGGGAAGACGCTCACCTGATGCCGGACCGCAGTCTCCGACTCCCTCCGCTCCTGCTGCGCGAGCGGCGCTCTTCGTCCACCCCGCCGAGGCCGGGCGAGGACGGCTCCACAAGCGGGCCCGGCTCCGCGGACGGGAACGGCGGCGGCTCGGCGGGCGGCGGCGGCCCCTCGGACGAGCGCGGACCCGACGCGCCCGACACTCCCCCGTCCGGCCCGTCGGCTCCCTCGAACCAGGACGACAACCCGTTCGCGCCGCCGCCGGAGGGGACACCCGACCGGCCCTGGCAGCCGCGCCGGCACGGACAGGGCTCGGGCGAGAACGACGGGGACGGACAGCAGGGCTCCGGGCACTCGCCCTGGGGCAGCCAGTGGAGCGACCGGCAGCCCGGTCCCTCCAGCGGCGGCGGTTTCGGCGACCGGCCGGGCGCGCCGCAGGGGCAGCAGGGCGGCCCCGAAGGTCCTGGCGGCACGCCGGGCGGTGGCATGCGCTGGGACCCCACGGACCCGGCCCAGCGCCGCGCCCGTTACGCACTGCTGTCCGGGATGTGGGCGTTCTTCTTCGTCCTCTTCGGCTGGCCGTACGTGGCCCTGCTGCTCGGGGCGCTCGCCCTGTACTGGGGCGGCAGCGCCCTGCGTTCCAAGGCGCGTACACCGGACCCCGACACCCCGGCCCCCGATCCGAACACCCGCCCGCAGAGGACCGCCGCG
Source organism: Streptomyces sp. NBC_00328 (assembly GCF_036139655.1). Classification (NCBI taxonomy): domain Bacteria; kingdom Bacillati; phylum Actinomycetota; class Actinomycetes; order Kitasatosporales; family Streptomycetaceae; genus Streptomyces; species Streptomyces sp. NBC_00328. The sequence goes on along the minus strand of NZ_CP108013.1, from coordinate 5,991,580 downwards.
GTGAGCGGCATCGTCACCGCGTCGCTGGCCATCGTGCTGGTCGCCGGGGTCTTCACCGCCCACCTCGTCTACAGCGACTACTACTCCTGCACGAACGACGCGCTGACGACCGCCGCGAAGAAGTCCTGCAACGACCTTCTCCCGAAGGACCTGCGCGGACTGCTGGGCACCCACGACTGACGGCCGGCCTCCCGCCCGGACCGTCCCCGGGCCGGAGGCCGGTCCACCGCCGGAACCCACGAGGGCGAGGGCCGGTCCCGGGTCAGCGGGGCAAGGCGCTGTCCAGGCCGTCCGGGCCGGGGTTCTCCGGCCCGCCCTCGGTTCGAGGCCCCCGCCCCTCCGGCCTCCCGGACGACTCCCAACGCTCCAGGCCGTTCCCGTGTGCGGGGCCCTCGGGGCGCTCCAGCCCGTTCCGGTGGGCCGGGCCGCCTTCGGGATTCCCCTCGTCCGCCGGGTCCCCCCGGTCCTCGGGGCTCTCCCCGTCCCCTGGGTCCCCCGAGTCTCCCGAGTCCTGCGACTCCGGCCCAGAAGGGCCGGCCGCCTTCCGCAGGGCCTCCCAACGGGTCTCCCTCGACGCTTCCCCGTGCCAGGCGCCCGCCGTGGGTTCCCCCGGCAGAGGGTCGTACGGCTCGAAGGGGTCGTAGCTGTCGTACGGGTCGTAGGGGTCGTACGGATCGAAGCTCTCGACGACGGACGCCAGTACCGCGGGGTCGACCCGGCCGGCGGTGGACGGCGGCCCCTGGAGCGGAACCGGCGTCGGCAGCGGCATCGCGGAGCCGCCCCTCCACCCCGGCAGCCAGGCGCGCATCCGCGGCCGCGGAGTCCACCCGGTCCCTCGCGGGCCCCGGCGGACACCCGCGCCCCCGGCGGCCGCGCCCGCCCGGTCCCGCCGCACGGCCGCGCCCGCCGCGACCGGAATCCCGACGACCGCCGTCCACACCGCCGTCGCGGGCCCCACCTGCCACCACAGCGGCCCGACATGGGTCAGGGCACGGACCCCCAGCGGCCCCCCGGCCAGCCCGGCGAGCACACCGAGCGCGACGCCGCACCATCCGGCGGCGATCGAGACGACGGCCACCGTCCGCCCGAGCGGCCAGGGCTCCTCCCGGCCCGGGGTTCCTCGCGCGGCCCCCGCCCTCACCGCGAACCACGCCACCGCCACCCCGGCGGCCAGCGGCACCAGCGCGCTCAGCCAGGGCGACGGCGCCGCGGATCCCGCCTGTGGCAAGGCCACGAACAGGGGAAACGCGGGGAGCGGATCTGCCGGCGTGTGCGTCCCCGAGACGCCCGCGGTCAGCGGACCGGCGACATGACCCGCACTCAGGACGACACCGGGCCCGAGCCCGTACGCCGCCCCCCACACGGCCGCGTTGGGCACCAGGACCAGACACAACAGCAGCACGGCGAACCGGCCCGACCACCCCCCGGTGAGCTGCACGAACGAGGCGCGGGCCGTGTCCCCGTGCCACACGAGCGACGCCGCCACGAGCAGGGCCCCGCCCCCGACGAGGACCGCGACCCCGGCCGCGGCGGCCCGCGCCGCACCGCCGAGCACCCGGTCGTCGGCGTCGACCAGACGGCGCACGGCCGAGACCGGGCGCCCTCCGGTTCGCGGAAGCATCCTCTCGGCCCGCCTCCCCCTGAACGGGCTCGGCCCCCACGGCCTCCCGTACGCCGTCCAGACCCCGGCTCCCGCGGCGACCGCCGCGAGAAGCGGCAGGCAGATCACCGCCCAGGCCCAGGAGGGGCGCAGCGTCCCGCCGGAGGCGTACAGCACGGCGGCCCAGCCGACGGACAGATAGCCGGCGACGACCCCGGCCCACGCCGTGCGCGGCGACGACTCCGCCGAGACGTCGGCCGCCTCCCGTGCGGCCCGGTGCAGCAGCCACACGGGGAGGGCGAGCAGGAGAAGCGGCGTCACCCCCACCGGCATCGGCAGGCCGGACAGGGTGTCGGTGCGGATCAGCTCCACGCCGTGGGCGAGCAGCCAGAGGGCGGCGGCGACATGCAGCGCTCCGCCCGGCCCGCTGTCCGGGTACGGCGAGCTGATCCACAGCACCATGACGAGGATGGCGAACGAGGCGAGCCCGAGCCCCGCGGCGACGGCGCCGCCCAGGAGGCTCGCGGCCAGTCCGGGTGATCGGTCGCGCATCCGGGTGAGCAGGAGCGACAACGAGAGCCTGCGGTCGGTGATTTGGGTCACGGCTCTCATGCTCCCAACGACACGCGCTTTCTCGTCGTAACAGGCGAACCCTGGATGTGTCGCTCAATATGCAGTTATGTACTTTTTCGTACGAAGGGGCAATCTGTGGAACCCGACATGACACAGAGCCCCGCCACCCCGTTGCCGGCGCCCAAGGAGCGCCGTCGTCTGCGCGAGAGCCGGTCGCTGACCCAGGCGGACATGGCCACCCGGCTCGGCGTCAGCCGGGCGACGGTGCGCTCGTGGGAGGCCGGCCGTTCGGCCCCGCGCGGCCGCATGCGGGAGGCGTACACGAGGCTGCTCACGGCCGATCCGGCCGACGCCCGGCCGGAGATGAACACCCCTCAGGAGGACGTCACCCCTGAGCTGGTGGGGGCGGGGAGGGGAGCGGGGAAGAGACGTTCCGCCCGGGTCGGGGAGCGGCCTCGGCGGAACCGGGCCGAGGAGCGACTCGCCGAGGGATGGCTCACCGAGGACGGACACTCCCGGCTCCCGGAGCCGTCACTGACGCCCGCTCAGGCCTTCGACGCCCTCTACGCGTTCTGCGCCCCCGCCCTCGTACGACAGGCCTATCTGCTGACCGGGCGGCGCGAACTGGCCCGCGAGTCCGTGGAACGGGCGTTCCAGGAGGCCTGGTACCGCTGGCCCGAGGTGGCCGTGGACCCGGATCCCGCCGGATGGGTGCGCGCGACGGCCTACGAGTACGCGCTCTCCCCCTGGCACCGGCTGCGCCCCCGCTACCGTCACCCGGAAGCACCACCCTCCGGCGCCGCCGACCGCGCCCTGCTCGACGTACTCCTCGAACTGCCGCCCGTGTACCGGCGCACCCTGGTGCTGTACGACGGCGTGGGGCTCGGGCTGCCGGAGACCGCGGCCGAGACGGAGGCGAGCACGCCCGCGGCGGCCAACCGGGTGCTGCACGCGCGCGAGGCCGTCGCCGCACGGCTGCCGGAGCTGTCGTCGCCGCAGGACCTGCACCGGCGGCTCACCGAACTCGCGAGCGCGGAGCGGCTGCGCGCGGCGAAGCCCCGCACGGTCCGCTGGTACGGGGAGCGCCGGGCCCAGCAGTGGACCCGGGCGGCCATCGCCTTCACGGTCCTGCTGATCGGGGTGACCGCCCTGACGCTGGGCACGGCCCCGGACCACTACGAGGCCCCCCTCGCGCCGCCGGAGACCATTCACGGCCTGCCGCCCAAGGCCGCCCCCGGGCCGCTGTCCTCGGCGGAGCTGAAGCTGCGCGCCAGGCTCAGAGCCCAGGAGATGAACGGCCCGGAACGGCTGATCCCGGAGAACCGCTGACGCCCGCGAGGCCCGCGACGCCCGCGAGGCGGAACGCCTGTGACGCCTATGACGCCTATGACGCCTATGACGCCTATGACGCGGGCAACGCTGGTGATGCAGGCGTCAGCGGTGGCTCCGGTGGCTCGGAACGTCCGTGGCCCATCACGCGGAACGCCGGTGGGCCCGCACCCTCGAAGGGTGCGGGCCCACCGGCGTTCGGTCGAGCGACAGCTCAGCCCGCGAGGATCTCGCGCGCGAGCTTGGCCGTCTCGGTCGGCGTCTTGCCGACCTTGACGCCCGCGGCCTCGAGGGCCTCCTTCTTCGCGGCGGCCGTGCCGGAGGAGCCGGAGACGATGGCGCCGGCGTGGCCCATGGTCTTGCCCTCGGGCGCGGTGAAGCCGGCGACGTAACCGACGACCGGCTTCGTCACGTTCTTCGCGATGAAGTCCGCCGCACGCTCCTCGGCGTCGCCGCCGATCTCGCCGATCATGACGATCAGGTCGGTGTCGGGGTCGGCCTCGAACGCGGCGAGCGCGTCGATGTGCGTCGTACCGATGACCGGGTCGCCACCGATGCCGACGGCGGACGAGAAGCCGATGTCACGGAGCTCGTACATCATCTGGTACGTCAGCGTGCCGGACTTCGAGACCAGGCCGATGCGGCCCGGCTTCGTGATGTCGCCCGGGATGATGCCGGCGTTGGACTGACCCGGGGTGATGAGACCGGGGCAGTTCGGGCCGATGATGCGGGTCTTGTTGCCCTTCGACTTCGCGTACGCCCAGAAGGCGGCGGAGTCGTGGACGGCGATGCCCTCGGTGATGACGACCGCGAGGGGGATCTCCGCGTCGATCGCCTCGACGACGGCGGCCTTGGCGAAGGCCGGCGGCACGAAGAGGACGGACACGTTGGCGCCGGTCTTCTCCATGGCCTCGGCGACCGTGCCGAAGACGGGGATCTCGTTGCCGTCGATGTCGACGGACGTGCCTGCCTTGCGCGGGTTCACGCCACCGACGATGTTCGTCCCGTCCGCGAGCATGAGCTTGGTGTGCTTCATACCCGTGGCACCGGTCATGCCCTGGACGATGACCTTGCTGTCCTTGTTGAGGAAGATAGCCATGGCTGTTTAGTCCCTCGTCCCTTACTTCGCAGCCGCGAGCTCGGCGGCCTTGTCGGCCGCGCCGTCCATGGTGTCCACGCGCTGGACCAGCGGGTGGTTGGCGTCCGACAGGATCTGGCGACCCAGCTCGGCGTTGTTGCCGTCGAGACGCACGACCAGCGGCTTGGTGACTTCCTCGCCCTTGTCGGCGAGGAGCTGGAGCGCCTGGACGATGCCGTTGGCGACCTCGTCACAGGCGGTGATGCCACCGAAGACGTTGACGAAGACGGACTTGACGTCCGGGTCGCCGAGGATGATCTCCAGGCCGTTCGCCATGACGGCGGCGGAGGCGCCACCGCCGATGTCGAGGAAGTTGGCGGGCTTGACGCCACCGTGGTTCTCACCGGCGTACGCGACGACGTCGAGGGTGCTCATGACGAGACCCGCGCCGTTGCCGATGATGCCGACCTCACCGTCGAGCTTGACGTAGTTGAGGTTCTTGGCCTTGGCGGCGGCCTCGAGCGGGTTCGCGGCCGCGTGGTCGACGAGCGCCTCGTGGTCCGGCTGGCGGAACTCGGCGTTCTCGTCCAGCGACACCTTGCCGTCGAGGGCGATGACCTTGCCGGAGACGACCTTGGCGAGCGGGTTCACCTCGACGAGGAGGGCGTCCTCCTTGATGAAGGTGTCCCACAGCGTCACCAGGATCTCGGCGACCTGCTCGGCCACCTCGGCCGGGAACTTCGCCTGGGCGACGATCTCGCGGGCCTTCTCGATCGACACGCCTTCGTTGGCGTCAACCGGCACCTTCGCGAGGGCGTCGGGGTTCTCCTCCGCGACGACCTCGATCTCCACGCCGCCCTGGACGGACGCCATGGCGAGGAAGGTGCGGTTGGTGCGGTCGAGGAGGTACGAGACGTAGTACTCCTCGACGATCTCGGGCGCGGTCTCGGCGATCATCACCTTGTTGACCGTGTGGCCCTTGATGTCCATGCCGAGGATGTCCGTCGCGCGGGCGACGGCCTCGTCCGGGGTGGCGGCGAGCTTGACGCCACCGGCCTTTCCACGGCCACCGACCTTCACCTGGGCCTTGACGACGGACTTGCCGCCAAGACGCTCGGTCGCCTCGCGGGCTGCCTCAGGCGTGTCAATGACTTCACCGGCCAGCACCGGTACACCGTGCTTGGCGAAGAGGTCCCTCGCCTGGTACTCGAACAGGTCCACGCGCGTCCGTCCCTATCAGTGATCTCGCGGTTCGTTGGATGCGTGGGCGTGCCGCGAAGGGCAACGTGACGTCCGCTGTCACAAGGGTGGCGCACACGATGTCCGAGCGCGCGGCATGTCCGTCTCGCAGGTTATCGCCGTGGGGCACGGGTCCCTAAATCGCAGCTCACACGACGGCGGTGATACCTGTCACAGATCCGGCCCGGAGGGGCCCTCACCTGGCCGGGGATCACCCGGTGAGGCCCCTGTGAGCAGCCACTGAGGGCCCCGCACGGCCGGCCGTTCCCCGCCGGGAGCCTGTCGGGTGGGCGCGCAGGGGTCCGGTCGGGTGGATCCGCCGGCTTTCGGCCGTCCGGGTCCCCGAACCAGCCTGAACCGGTCGCTCACGCTCAGGACAGGACGCTCACGCTCAGGGCAGGAACGCTCACCTCGTGTCCGGAATCGGAAGCGGCCGCTTCTCGATCGCCGCCGCCATGACGTCGGGGAAGAGATCAGGTGTGCAGGCGAACGCCGGAGCGTCGAGCGCCGCGAGCGCCGCCGCGTGCTCACGGTCGTACGCGGGCGCCCCCTCGTCGGACAGCGCGAGCAGCGTCACGAACTGGACCCCCGACGACTTCATCGCCGCGACCCGCTTCAGCATCTCGTTGCGGATCCCGCCTTCGTAGAGGTCGCTGATGAGGACGACGACCGTGTCGGCCGGTCTGGTGATCTGCGACTGGCAGTAGGCGAGTGCCCGGTTGATGTCCGTGCCGCCGCCGAGCTGGGTGCCGAAGAGGACGTCGACCGGGTCGTCGAGCTGGTCGGTGAGGTCGACGACGGCCGTGTCGAAGACGACGAGCCGGGTCGCGATGGACCGCATCGACGCCAGCACGGCACCGAACACGGAGGCGTAGACGACCGACGCCGCCATCGACCCCGACTGGTCGATGCAGAGGATGACCTCCTTCTTCACGGACTGCGAGGCACGCCCGTAACCGATCAGCCGCTCGGGCACGACCGTGCGGTACTCGGGCAGGTAGTGCTTCAGGTTGGCCGCGATCGTGCGGTTCCAGTCGATGTCGTGGTGGCGGGGTCTGCTGATCCGGGCGCTGCGGTCGAGGGCGCCGGTGAGCGTGGCCCGGGTGCGGGTGGCGAGCCGCTTCTCCAGGTCCTCCACGACCTTGCGCACCACGGCCCGCGCGGTCTCCTTCGTCGTCTCCGGCATGGCCTTGTTGAGAGAGAGAAGGGTGCCCACCAGATGCACGTCGGCCTCCACCGCCTCCAGCATCTCGGGCTCCAGGAGCAGGGCGGAGAGCCCGAGCCGGTCGATGGCGTCCCGTTGCATCACCTGGACGACGGAGGAGGGGAAGTAGGTCCGGATGTCGCCGAGCCAGCGCGCGACCGACGGCGCCGACGCCCCGAGCCCCGCCGAGCGGTCCCGCCCCGGCCGCCCGCCGCTCCCCTTCCCGTAGAGCGCGCTCAGCGCCCCGTCCATGGCGGCGTCCCGGCCGGAGAGCACGCGTCCGGTGCCGTCCGCCTCGTCGCCGCCGAGCACCAGCCGCCATCGCCGCAGCCGCTCGTCCCCGGCACCCGCCGCCACCTCGGTCATGGAGCCACCCTCACAAGATCGTTGTCGATGTCGGTTCCGGTGTCGGTGTCGGTTCCGGTGCCGGTGTCCGCGCCTGTTCCGATGTCGCTGCCAGTGCCGGTGCCGGTGTCCGCGTCGGGATCGGCCAGCCCCAGCAGCAGGCTCAGCAGCGGCAGCACGGCGTCGGCGCGCCCGGTGTCGAGGTCGGGGGCGAACCCGGGTATGCCGGAGCCGGAGCCCGGGCCTGCGGCCTCGGCGTCCGCCCGCGGTGCCGGGCCGCGCCGGACGAGTTCACCCAGAGTCCTGCGCACTCCCGTCTCGTACGCCGAGAACGTCCGGCGCAGCAGCGGCAGCACATCGGTGAACGCGTCCGCCGGAACCCCGGTCAGCCACGTGTCCACCAGCGCGAGCAGCCGCTCGTCGTGCACGAGCAGCATGCCGCCGGAGCCGCCCCCGACGAATCCGTCGATCCACGCGGCTCCGTCCGCGGGTTCCGTGCCCGGCGACAGCACGAGACCCATGAGCCGGGCGGCCTCCTCCTGCGCCAGCTCCCCCTCGTCCAGGAGCAGGCGGACGGACCGGCCTCTGACCACACCCGGCACGGTGTCCCGCGCCGCGAGCACCCGCAGTACCGCGTACCAGCGCCCGCGGATCCCCCCGGACCCGGCGGCCCCCGGGGTCGCCTCCTCCAGCAGTCCCACGGCCCCGTGCACGGCGTCGAGGTGGCGGCGCATCTCCTCGGCGGCGTCGCTGTCGAGGGCGGCGCAGGCCGGGGGGAGGCCGACGAAGACGCGTTCGGCGAGGCCGGCCGCGACATCGGCGAGAGCGTGGGTGTCCGTGCCGCGTACGTCGCCGTAGCGCAGGGAGCGGACGAGCGCGGGCAGGGCCTGCGCGAGATGGCCCACGTCCGTGTCGAGGGCGGCGCGGTCGGCGAGCACCCGCATCACCACGGGCAGCGCGTCCGGGAGCTCGGCGAGCAGGCAGCGCTCGGCGAGGGCCGTGACATCCGCGAGGGACGGCGCGCCGACGGCGTCCGCCTCGGCCCTGGCCGTCGCGGCGGACAGCACGGTCGTGCCCCACACACCGGCCTCGGCGACCCGCACCGACAGCTCCGGCTCCCAGCGCAGCCGCCAGGTCTCGCGGAAGGTGCCCGTGCTGCCGCGGGACACCACGGGCTCGCCCCACGCGACGCCCAGGAGCCGCAACCGGTGCAACAGCGTGCTGCGCCCCGCGTCGGTCTCCTTGCGCAGATCGAGTTCCATCTCCCGTTCCAGCGCCTCGGGCTTGAGCCGCAGCCGCCGCTGCGCCTGCGCGAGGTCCCGCTGCAACGGCACCGCCGGAGCGGATTCCGGCACCTCGCCGAGCACCTCGCCGACCACGAGCCGGTCGCGCACCAGTTCCAGGGGAACGTCCGAGCCCTCGCACATCACGGCCCGGACGGCGTCGGTGGTCTCGGTCAGTCCCGGCAGCGGGCGACCGCGCATCGCGGCGAGTGTCCCGGCCAGTCGCACGGCCTCGATGACGTGGGCCGAGGACACGCCCATGTCCTCGTCGCGCAGCAGCCTGGCCACCTTCGTCATCCACCGCTCGACCGGGCGGTCTGGAGCGCTGAACAGATGCCCGTACCAGCCCGGCGAGTCGATGCCCGCTCCGTAACCGCTGGCCCGGGACAGCCGGCGGTGCGTCCAGGGCACCCAGGTCAGCTGGACCTTGGCCTTGGGCAGCCCCTTGAGAAGTGAACGGTCGGCGCCGACCGTGGCCTTGCGCCGCAGCGCGGGGACGTGCCAGGCCCCGCACACCACGGCCACGCCGTCCCCGAACTCTCGCTGCGCGGCCCGGATCTGGAGCCGCATGTACGCCTCGCGCACCAGGTCCCGGTCGTGTCCGCCGGCCCCGTACGCCTCGCGCAGCGATCCCATGGCCTCCTCCAGCACGGCGAACGGAGCGAACGGGTCGTCCGCCGCACCCGCCCGGTGCTCGACCACGTCCTCCCACCAGCGCTCCGGATCGTCGTAACCGGCCGTCTCGGCGAGCACCGCGAGGGGGTCGATCCGCAGGTCGGTCCCGTCTGTGGAACGGCCGGACCCACCGGCGGCTCCCGGCTGCCCGGGATCACCCGAAGGGCCGGGACCATCCGGAGGTCCAGGAGCAGCCGCGGGGCCGGGATCATCCGAGAGGCCGGGAGCACCCGCGGGGCCGGACTCGTCCGAGAGACCGCGATCGGCTTCCGGCGCAGGCTCGCCTCCGGGGCCGCGGGCGCCGGGCTCTCCGGCCGGGGGAGGGGTGTCGGAGGGGGCGCTCACCGGCCCGTCCCGGTCGGGGTCCGTCCCTTCTCTCCGCCCGGCCAGGGTGTGGGCGGCCGGAAGGTCGATGAAGCGGGCCGGTACCCCGTGCTCCAGGGCCCACTGGATCGCCACCCACTCCGGTGAGAACTCGGCCAGCGGCCAGAAGGCCGAGTGGCCGGGCTCGTCCACCACGTGGGCGAGGAGCGCCACGGGCGGCCGCATGTCCTTGTCGGCGGCCAGCGGGACGAGGGCGTCCGCCTCGGGCGGCCCCTCGATGAGCACGACCCGGGGTGCCGCCGCCTCCAGCGCCGCCCGTACGGCCCGCGCCGACCCGGGCCCGTGGTGCCGCACACCGAGCAGCAACGGCCCCGGACCCCGGACGATCGCCCCGCCCCCCGACGCGGGTGGCCCGGCGTCCCGTCCGGCGCTCATACGCTCACCTCGCGGCAGGCGCGGTAGAAGTCCTTCCAGCCGTCCCGCTCGCGGACGACCGCTTCCAGGTACTCCTGCCAGATGACACGGTCGGCGGCCGGGTCGCGCACGACGGCGCCGAGGATGCCGGCCGCGACGTCGCTCGCCCGCAGGACGCCGTCGCCGAAGTGGGCGGCCAGGGCGAGGCCGTTGGTGACGACGGAGATCGCCTCGGCCGTGGACAGCGTGCCGCTCGGCGACTTCAGCTTCGTCCGGCCGTCGGCCGTGATCCCGTCACGCAGCTCCCGGAAGACGGTGACGACACGTCGGATCTCGTCGACGCCGTCGGGAACGGCGGGCAGATCGAGGGACCGGCCGATCTGGTCGACCCGGCGCGAGACGATGTCGACCTCGGCCTCGGCGCTCTCCGGCAACGGCAGCACCACCGTGTTGAAACGGCGGCGCAGGGCGCTGGAGAGTTCATTGACACCGCGGTCCCGGTCGTTGGCCGTGGCGATCAGGTTGAACCCGCGGACGGCCTGCACCTCTTGGCCCAACTCCGGTATCGGCAAGGTCTTTTCGGAGAGAATCGTGATCAGGCTGTCCTGCACGTCCGCGGGTACGCGTGTGAGTTCCTCGACGCGGGCCGTCATGCCCTCGGCCATGGCCCGCATGACGGGGCTCGGCACGAGCGCGTCCCGGCTGGGCCCGTGCGCGAGCAGCCGCGCGTAGTTCCAGCCGTACCGGATGGCCTCCTCCGGCGTGCCGGCCGTGCCCTGCACGAGCAGGGTCGAGTCGCCGCTGACCGCGGCCGCCAGGTGCTCGGACACCCAGGTCTTCGCGGTGCCGGGCACCCCGAGCAGGAGCAGGGCCCGGTCGGTGGCGAGGGTGGTGACGGCGACCTCGACGATGCGCCGCGGCCCCACGTATTTGGGGGTGATCACGGTGCCGTCCGGCAGTGTGCCGCCCAGCAGATAGGTGGCCACGGCCCAGGGCGACAGCAGCCAGCGCTCCGGGCGCGGCCGGTCGTCCTGCGCGGCGAGCGCGGCGAGTTCGGCCGCGAAGGCGTGCTCGGCGTGCGGTCGCAGCGCCTCGCTCGGCCGGCTCGGCCCCTTCTCTCCCGCGGGTGCGTCAACTGATGTCGGTTCTACGGACACGGACATGCCTCGGTCCCCCTCCAGCTCGGCCGGTTCGGATCTGGTTCCACCGTGCACCACGCCACTGACAACGCGCTCTGACCTGCGAAAATGTGCTCGCGAGGATCGATTGTCAGTGGTGGGTCCTACCTTCGATGGCATGACACAGCAGGCGGTGCGCTGGACGGCGGATCAGGTGCTGGCACTGGCGCCTGACGCCGCGTCACGCAAGGCGGGGAGCAAGCTCGGCGCGGCCGGACCGTGGTCGGAGGCGGGCAGTACGGAGGAGGGGACGGTATGGGGACTGTGCAGGGGAAGCGGCAGCAAGCCGTATCAGACGGTCGTCGACATCGCGGACTCGGCGGGTCCCGCTTACAAGTGCAGTTGCCCGAGCCGGAAGTTCCCGTGCAAGCACGCGCTGGGACTGCTGCTCCTCTGGGCGGGCGCGGACGGAGCGGTGCCGTCCGCGCAGGCACCGGACTGGGCCGCCCAGTGGCTGGAGGGAAGACGCAGGCGCGCGGAGGGCAAGAGCCTGGCGGGCGGGGGATCTGGAGCCGCCTCGCCGGGTGATCCCGAGGCGGCGCGGCGCAGGGCCGAGCGGCGGGCCGAGCGGATCACCGCGGGGGCGGCCGAGCTGGAGCAGCGGCTGGCGGACCTGCTGCGCGGCGGCCTCGCCTCCGCCGAGCGGGCGGGGTACGGGATGTGGGAGGAGACGGCGGCCCGGATGGTCGACGCGCAGGCACCCGGTCTGGCCGCGCGCGTAAGGGAGTTGGGGGCGATCCCCTCGTCGGGGCCGGGCTGGCCCGTGCGGCTGCTGGAGGAGTGCGCGTTGCTGCACCTTCTCGACCAGGGCTGGCTGCGGCGCGAGCGGCTGCCGGACGACCTGGCCACGACGGTCCGTTCCCGCGTCGGACTGCCCGGCTCCGCGGACGGCCCGCCGGTGCGTGACCGCTGGCTGGTCCTCGCGCAGTACGACACGGCGGACGCCCGGCTCACGACCCGCAGGATCTGGCTGTACGGCGCCGAGTCCGGCCGTACGGCCCTGCTCCTCTCCTACGGCGCGGCGGGCCGGGCGCCCGAACTGGCGCTTCCGGTGGGGCTGGCCTTCGAGGCGGAGGTGTCCGCTTACCCGGGCGCAGGGCAGCTGCGGGCGTCGCTGGGCGAGCGGTTCACTCCCCCGGCACCCGCGGCGATACGGCCGACGGGGCTGACCACGCCCCAGGCGGCCGCCCGTTACGGAGAAGCGCTGCGCGCCGACCCCTGGCTGGACTCCTGCCCGGTCACCCTGGAGCGGGTCGTCCCGACCCCGGACGGCGACTCATGGCAACTGGCCGACTTCGACGGGGAGTCGGCTCTCCCCCTCAGCCCTTCCTCGCGGTCCCGGCCCGAACTGTGGCGTCTGGTCGCCCTGTCCGGCGGCGCACCGGTCACGGTCTTCGGCGAGTGCGGCCACCGCGGCTTCACTCCGCTCACGGCGTGGCCGCAGGGTGAGGGCGAGGCGGTGCCGCTGTGCTGACCCCGGTCAGCACGCCCACCACATGCGCCACCCTCACCACATGTGCCGCCTTCGGCGGCCTCGTCATCCTCGCCACCCCGACCAGCGGCCCGGCGCCCGGCCGCCGCTGACGCCCTTCGTACGGAAAGGACGCCCATGACCACAACACCGGCTTCGGCGGGCGCGCCCGCCGGCGGTTCCTGGGAGGAGCTCGTTACCGTGGCGCTGCTCGGCACCGAGCGGCGCACGCTTCCAGGACAACGGCCCGGGCAGCAGGCTCCTGTCGCGCTGCTGGACGCGGCGGCCGTGGAGACGGTGCGGCGGCGGGCCGGAGCCCGGCCGGCGCGCGCGGCGGCCCGGCCGGAGCCCGCGGCACCGGACCCGCGGGCCCCGCTGCCGCCCGCCGCGGCCCGAAGACTGGCGACCCTGCTCGCGGACCGCCCCGGCGCGGGCGGCGGTGGCCGCAGAGGCACGGCACCCGACCTCATGGAGCTGCTGCCCCAGTGGCTGGCCCTGGCGAACACACGCGGATTCGCCGCGCCCCCGGGGACCCTTCCGGCACTCCTCGACGCGGCCCGGGGGCGCACGGACCTGCGGCCCGCCGTACTCGACTTCGCCGGGCCGCGGGCGCTGTGGCTGGCCCGGCTGAACCCCGAGTGGCGGTTCGCGCTGCGCTCCTCGTCGGGCGCCGCCGCGCTGCCGGAGGGGGCCGACGGCATACAACGGCTGTGGCAGGAGGGCCTGTTCGCGGAGCGGGTCGCGCTGCTGGCGGCGGTACGGGCCAAGGATCCGGCCGCCGGACGCGCCTTGCTGGTGGCGACCTGGGCGACGGAGCGGGCCGAGGACCGGCTGATGTTCCTCGACTCGCTGCGGTCCGGACTGTGCGCCGAGGACGAGGAGTTCCTGGAGCGGGCACTGGCCGACCGCAGCCGCAACGTCCGGGCGACGGCGGCCGAGCTGCTGTCCGCCCTGCCGGGGTCCGCGCTCGCCGCGAGGATGGCGGACAGGGCCGCCTCGTGCGTGGCCGTCGACCGTACCCGGGAGACACCGGTGATCACGGTCGAGGCGCCGCACGAGTGCGACGCCGCGATGGAACGGGACGGGGTGGTGCCGAAACCCCCGGGCGGCCGAGGCGAACGGTCATGGTGGCTGGGCCAGCTGGTCGAGGCGGCACCGCTCGCGACCTGGCGGGATCGGCTCGGCGGCCGTTCACCGGAGGAGATGGTGGCCCTGCCCGTGACGGACGGCTGGCAGGGGGAACTGCATGCGGCGTGGTGCCGGGCGGCGGTGCGGCAGCGCGATCCCGCGTGGTCGAGGGCGCTCCTCGGGCCGCCCTCCGCTCCGGAGGCCGGGGGGCCTGGGGCGGTGTCACTGGCCGAGCGGGCCAAGCTGCTGGCCACGCTGGGCGCCGGGGAGCGGGCCGAGTGGGTGGCCGGGTTCATCGGTACGCACGGACTGTCCGAGGCGTTCCAGCTGCTCGGGGTCTGCGCGGTGCCCTGGGCGGGGGGCCTGGGGCGGGCGGTGGTCGACGCGCTCGACATCGCCCGGGACGCGGGGAGCTTTCCGTGGAGCTTCAGCGGGGTGATGGGGCTGGCCGAGCGCTGCCTCGACCCGGCGGAGGCGGGACGGCTCGAAGGACTCACCTCGGTCCCCGACGAGTCGGAACACGCGGCACCGGGGTCCGGCGACTACTGGGCCGAGGCCTTCCAGCGGCTCGTGACGACCCTGCGGCTGAGAGCGGCCATGTCCGCCGAGCTCACGGCGCCGTGACCGCCCCTCCGGCCGTGCGGTGAAAGGGCATCTGGCCGGCACGTCCCCTCGCCGTGGGCCGGGCGGACGGCGTCCGGGACCCGGGGTTCCGGGCCGATCTGCCCGCGCCCTGCTCCCTGCTCCCGGCGCACCGCGGAACGCGAAGAAGCCGGGCGAACCCGAGGAGCCGGAGAACCGAGCGCTCGGAGAACCCAGCGCTCGGAGAACCCGTCTGCTCGGAGAACCCGGCAAGGCCGAAACTCTCCAGCGCCGAACCGCTCCGGCGCTGGAGACGCCGAAGGTCACCGGTGCCCGAGCGGAGCAGCGCGAGCACCAGTCGGTACGTGGGCCGGCGCAGGTGCCCGGCGGTCACGCGGGCCGACGCAAGCCCGGCACCCGGCGCTCCCGCGGGCGCAGCGGGCACCAGTCGGTCACGTGGGCCGACACAGGCCCAGGCGCCCGGCGCTCACCCGGGGTGGCGCAGGTGCCCGGCGGTCGCACGGGCCGGCGCAAGCCCCGGCCCCCGGCGGTCACCGGGGATGGCGCAGGCGCCCGGTCACGCGCCGGCCGGCTGCCTGACGTTCGCCCGTACCCAGTCCACGATGGACACCGTCGTGGCGCCCGGGGTGAAGATCTCCGCGACGCCCTTCTCCTTGAGGGGGGCGATGTCCGCCTCGGGGATGATGCCGCCGCCGAAGACCTTGATGTCCTCGGCGTCGCGCTCCTTGAGGAGGGCGATGACGGCCGCGAAGAGCGTGTTGTGGGCACCGGACAGGATGGACAGGCCGATCGCGTCGGCGTCCTCCTGGATCGCGGTGTCGACGATCTGCTCCGGGGTCTGGTGGAGCCCGGTGTAGATGACCTCCATACCGGCGTCGCGCAGCGCCCGCGCGATCACCTTGGCCCCACGATCGTGGCCGTCGAGCCCCGGCTTGGCCACCACCACGCGGATCGGACCGGCTGCCACACCCATCACTGCCTCCATCAACGGACTACTTCCACCTGCACCGACGAGGACCGCCGACACCTGCCTGCGACGACCACCGCCGGACGACGGCCGACAACTGGCCGAAGGTTCACCGACTGACCAGTATTGACTACCCGTTGTCACCAACAGGCGTCCATCGACCGCGCCGACTACTGACCATCGACACATATCGCTCAGTTTTCCGCTCGCCACACCGGATCGCTCCGGATCGCCGATCGCGCCAAGCGGCACAGGCGTCCCGGGCCCTTTCGGCCCGGGAAGTGAACGAACGTTATCGCCAGCATCCCGCAAGCGGCAGTTTCGCGGTGGAGAGCGAGGGGGAAATCACACACTGGGACAAGTTCGCCGCGCACGGTTCCGTACGGCGGCACTGGCGCCGCAGGGACCTGCGGCGTACGGGCCACGGCCGGAGCAGGCGCAAGAAGAGCCGCGACCAGGTGGCCGCACCATCCCGTCGTCAGCGGACGGCGTGGTGCTGGGGCACATCGGGGACGGCACGACAGCGGGGAGCGAGGCCGGGCAGCAGGACCACGGGAATCACGAGGGCGACTCCACGCCACGACACGACGCCGGTGCACCCAGCACGGCGGACGTCGGGGAGCCGGGGTCGGCGTCGTATTCCGCGCCCTTCGGCCGAGCGCTCCGTAGCGTCACCGGTCTCCCACGCCGGGGACGTTCCGTCGGCCGCCACCGTCGCCGACCTCACGGCTTTCCACTAGGGCACACGGGGGACGGAGTGGTCCTCCCGCGTGCCGACTGGAGGTCGGCCATGAAGGTCACCGAGGCTGCGTCGCCCCTTCTCCCCCTGTGCCAGCGCCTGTTTCCGACGAAACTGGCCGGGCTGTCGGTGGCGCTGCTGAAGGCAACGGCCCTGGAGCTCGCGATCCTCGCCGGGCACCTCCTCCTCTATCCCTCCGGCATCACCCAGGAACGCCGGAACGGACATCCGCTCCCCTCGCCCGACGTAGCCGCCCCGCTGCCCACCGAGGCCAAACCCCCGGTCGTCCTGCTGCACGGCTTCATCGACAACCGCTCCGTCTTCGTCCTGCTGCGCCGCAATCTCGCCCAGCACGGCCGGCAGCACGTCGAGTCCCTCAACTACTCGCCGCTGACGTGCGACATCCGTACGGCGGCGGAGCTGCTGGGCCGGCACATCGAGGAGATCTGCGAGCGCACGGGCCATGAGCGGGTGGACATCGTCGGGCACAGCCTCGGCGGGCTGATCGCGCGCTATTACGTGCAGTGTCTCGGCGGCGACAGCCACGTCCGCACACTCGTCACGCTCGGCACCCCGCACTCGGGCACCCGCGTCGCACCCCTGATGAACGCGCACCCGATCGTCCGCCAGATGCGCCCCGGTTCCGCGGTGATCGAGGAACTGACCGGCCCCGCTCCGGGCTGCCGTACGCAGTTCGTCAGCTTCTGGAGCGATCTCGACCATCTGATGGACCCGCTGGAGACGGCCTGCGTCGAGCATCCCGACCTGCTCGCCCAGAACGTCCGCGTGAGCGGTGTCGGCCATCTCGCGCTGCCCGTGCATCCGGCCGTCGCGACCGGAATCCGGCAGGCACTCGACATCGAGATGTCGGGGCCCCTCGCCGTGGTCCGCAGCGGCGGCCTCACGGTGGCGTGAGGGGCGGCACGGAACGGTCCGAGGGCGGCCGTCGGGAGGGCTGACGGCCGCCCGACGGCCCTCCCGGCAACCGAAGTCTTCGAACAGTTATCGAACGCCAGGCCAAGCCCTTGCCCGCCCTCCCCCGAAACACGGCCGAATGCCCGTTTCCCGCGAAGGGGAAACCTGCCGAAGATTGTCGCGCCCGCATACCGCCGGGTACAGTCGCCGCACTGCTCTGCCAGCCCCTGTTGTCGAGGCGAAAGAGAAGTTGGTGAACGACCGTCACCCGTCGGGGATCGCGACTCCCCCGACTCCGGCTTCCGACGCCGCCTCGGCGCTCTACGCGCCCTACGGCGCGCAAGAAGCCCAGTACGGCGACTTCACCGCGTACGGCGACTACGCCGGCTCGGCCCCCGACGCGGGGACGAACGCGGCCGCCTACTCCGGTACGGACTTCGCCGGCGACCCGCTCTTCGGCACCATGCCGGGCGGCACCGGCTCGTACGACGCCACGCAGTGGAACGCCGGAGCCCAACAGCCGCTGAGCTACGACCCGTACGCGGCGCAGCCCACCGCCTACGGCACCGGCTCCCACGACACGACGGCCTGGACGAACGGCTATCAGCAGCACGCCGGGATCCCCGCGCAGTATCCGGGCCCCGACGCCTCGGGCCAGTGGGACGCGAACGGCTGGCTCCAGCCCGAGCAGCCGCTCGACGGGACCCAGCAGTGGACCGTGCCGACGCAGGAAACGGGCGCGTACGACGCCACGCAGTGGAACATCGCCGGCGGCCAGGACACGTACCAGGCGTACGAACACCCGCAGCCCGAGTCGTACGAACACCCTCAGACCGAGTCCTACGAGCACCAGCAGCCCGAGTCGTACGAACAGCCGCAGGCGGCGTCCGAGTCGTACGACCACCACGAGCTGACGCAGCTCGACATGACGTACGAGGGAGTGTCCGACGCGTCGGACCCGGTTCCCTTCGACCAGCAGGCGACCGCGACCTTCGACCAGGCGACCCACGGTCAACTCGCCGCGGAGGACGACGAGTCCGACGTGGCCGAGGACCTCGCGGACACGGCCGGCCCCGACGGCGGATACGACCCGTACGACGAGGGGCGCGAGAGGCCGCTGCTCGACGACATGGAAGAGATCACCCCGGTCCGGCGTCCCGCGACGCGCAGTGCGTCCCGCGCCCGGCGCCGCAGCCCCGCGAAGCGTTCCGCTCTGCTGACCGTCGCGGTGCCCTCGGCCTGTGTCATGGGGGTCGCGGGGATCGCCGCCGCCTCCGTGGGCGGTGTCGGCGGCCTCGGCGGGGACGACTCGAAGGACACGACCGCCAGCGCCTCCGACGTGACCTCGGTGAAGCCGTCGGCCGCCAACATCAAGCTGGACACCCAGCTCCAGAGTCTGTCCGCGGGCGCGGACGACTTCGCCGACCGGGCGAGCCGCACGCAGGAACGTATCGACCTCAAGGCCCAGCAGGCGACGGAGAAGAAGAAGGCGGCGGAGGAGGCGGCCCGCAAGGAGCGGCTGCGTCCGAAGTTCGCTCTTCCCGTGGTGCAGCAGGGCCTCAGCGCCTACTTCGGCCAGGCCGGCATCAACTGGATGTCCGTGCACACGGGCATCGACTTCCCCGTCTCCTACGGGACGCCGGTGATGGCCGCGACCGACGGCACCGTCCGGACGCAGTGGAACAGCGCCTACGGCAACATGATGATCGTGACCGCGATGGACGGCACCGAGACGTGGTACTGCCACCTCTCCACGTACAAGCTCCCCTCCGGCACCGCCGTCAAGGCCGGTGATCAGATCGCCTTCTCCGGGAACTCCGGCAACTCGACCGGCCCGCACCTGCACTTCGAGGTCCGCCCGGCCGGCGGTGCGGCGATCGACCCGCTGCCGTGGCTGCGCAGCCACGGCCTGGACCCCACGTAAGAACCCGGACGCCGCGTGACCGCGGGCCCCCGGCCGTCTCCGGACGGCCAAGGGCCCTGCGATCGGTCACCCTGATCCGCCACCCGGATCCATCACCGCGATCCGTCACCGCGATCCCCGTCGACCGGTTCACGCGAACGGTCTCGCGGACTACAGCTTCTCCACCGGCGCGTACCGCAGCAGCAGCCGCTTCGGCTTGGGCTCTCCGAAGTCGACCGTCGCCTCCGCGTTCGCGCCCGTCCCCTTCACACCGACGACGGTGCCGAGGCCGAACTGGTCGTGCGTGACCCGGTCCCCGACGGCCAGCGAGACCACCGGCTTCTCGGTGGCACCGCGACGGGTGGCGAACCCGGAGGCACCCGAGGCCGCGGACCGCGAACGCGAGGACGAGAGGGAGGCGGCGACGCCGGAGACGGGACCGGCGGGCCTGGACGCCGTCGCCCCCGTGCGCTTCCAGTCCAGATGGGTCGCCGGGATCTCCTCGAGGAAGCGGGAGGGCGGGTTGTACGAGGGCTGGCCCCACGCGCTGCGCACCGAGGACCGGGTGAGGTAGAGCCGCTCCCGCGCGCGCGTGATGCCGACGTACGCCAGGCGCCTCTCCTCCTCCAGTTCCTTCACCTGTCCGAGCGCGCGCATGTGCGGGAAGACGCCGTCCTCCATGCCGGTCAGGAAGACCACGGGGAATTCGAGGCCCTTGGCGGTGTGCAGGGTCATCAGGGTGATGACGCCGTTGCCGTCCTCCTCGTCCGGGATCTGGTCGGAGTCGGCGACGAGCGCGACCCGCTCCAGGAACGCGGCGAGTCCGCCCGTGTTCTCGCCCTCACCGGTCTCCTGCTCGAACTCCAGGGCCACGGAGGCGAGTTCCTGGAGGTTCTCGACCCTGGTCTCGTCCTGCGGGTCGGTCGAGTTCTGCAACTCGGCGAGATAGCCGGTGCGTTCGAGGACCGCCTGCAGGATGGTGGCCGGGCCCGCGCCGGACTCGACGATCGTGCGGAGGTCCTCCATGAGCGTGTTGAACCGCTTGACCGCGTTGGTGGAGCGCGCGGCCATGCCGTAGGCCTCGTCGACGCGGCGCAGCGCCGCCGGGAAGCTGATCTTCTCGCGCTGCGAGAGGGCGTCGATCATCGCCTCGGCGCGGTCGCCGATGCCGCGCTTGGGCACGTTCAGGATGCGGCGCATCGGGACGGAGTCCTCGGGGTTGGACAGCACCCTGAGGTACGCCAGGACGTCCCGGACCTCCTTGCGCTCGTAGAAGCGGACGCCGCCGACGACCTTGTAGGGCAGGCCGACGCGGATGAAGATCTCTTCGAAGACACGGGACTGCGCGTTCGTGCGGTAGAAGACCGCGACGTCGCCGGCCTTGGCCTCGCCCGCGTCGGAGAGACGGTCTATCTCGTCGGCGACGAACTGGGCCTCGTCGTGCTCGGTGTCCGCGACATAGCCCGTGATGTTCGAGCCCGCGCCCGCGTTGGTCCACAGGTTCTTGGGGCGGCGGGACTCGTTGCGCTCGATGACCGCGTTGGCGGCGGACAGGATCGTCTGGGTGGAGCGGTAGTTCTGCTCCAGGAGGATCGTCGTCGCGCTCGGGTAGTCCTCCTCGAACTGGAGGATGTTGCGGATGGTCGCGCCGCGGAAGGCGTAGATCGACTGGTCCGCGTCACCCACGACGCACAGCTCGGCGGGTGCCAGGTCGTACTCCCTGGGCGGTACGTCCACGGGGTGCTCGGAGGTCCCCACGAGCTCCCGCACGAGGGCGTACTGCGCGTGGTTCGTGTCCTGGTACTCGTCGACCAGGACGTGCCGGAAGCGGCGGCGGTAGTGCTCGGCGACGTCCGGGAAGGCGCGCAGCAGATTGACCGTGGTCATGATCAGGTCGTCGAAGTCGAGCGCGTTGGCCTCGCGCAGCCGCGACTGGTACATCGCGTACGCCTGGGCGAGGGTCTTCTCGAAGCCGTCGGTGGCCTGGGCGGCGAAGTCCTCCTCGTCGATCAGCTCGTTCTTCAGGTTCGAGATCTTGGCGCTGAACGACTTCGGCGGGAAACGCTTGGGGTCGAGGTCGAGATCACGGCAGACGAGCGCCATCAGCCGCTTGGAGTCGGCGGCGTCGTAGATCGAGAACGACGAGGTGAAGCCGAGCGTCTTGCTCTCGCGGCGCAGGATGCGGACACAGGCGCTGTGGAAGGTCATCACCCACATCGCGTTGGCGCGCGGGCCCACGAGCGCCTCGACGCGCTCCTTCATCTCGCCCGCGGCCTTGTTCGTGAAGGTGATCGCGAGGATCTGGCCCGGGTGGACGTTCCGCTCGCCGAGCAGATGCGCGATCCGGTGGGTGAGCACGCGGGTCTTGCCGGAGCCGGCACCGGCCACGATGAGCAGCGGGGAGCCGGAGTGGACCACGGCCGCGCGCTGGTTCTCGTTCAGTCCGTCCAGCAGGGCCGCCGGGTCCACGGCGGGCCTGGGCGCACCGTCGCGGTAGTACGCGTCCCGGCTCGGCGGCATGTCGAACTTCCCGCCGAACAGATCGTCCGGAACCGGCTCCGGTACGTGCTCGTCCTCGGGCGGCGGCGGGTGTTCGTCCTCGTGGGCCCCGGAGGGCTTGAGGTCCGCCAGGAAGCTGTCGTCAAAGAGGCTGCTCATCGCTCTCCGAGTCTAGGCCGCCCCACCGACAGCCCGCCGCCACCTCGAGAACTCGGCCGCAAGTGTGACCAGGGTCCCGGCGGACGCCCCGGGGAAGGCGGCCTTCCGGCCACGACACCTCACACCCCGTGACCGGAGGCGGCCGAGCGGTCACCCGGCGCGACATTCCGTCGGCGAGCGGCTCGGAACAAGCGGCTCCGGCGAGCGGCTCGGAGCAAGCGGACCGGAGCGAGCGGGGTCCGTTCGACGGGGCGGACGAGCGGGTCGCCGCCCGCGGGACACACGGCAGTGGTCACGAAAATGTATCGGGCATATCGCACATCAACCTTCACACGGGCCACACCGGTTGGCTAGCGTGCCGGAAGGCCGCCCGACCGCGACCGGCGAACCTCGCCGGGCCGAGCGGCCTCCGCCGAGTCCGGTACGCCGCGAGGCCCCGGAGCCGGGGACCCACCGATCTTGGGGTGAATCGGTCCAACCGCCTTGTGGGGCAAGGACCGTAGGGCAGCCTTCCGGAACCACCCGCCCGAACCCGACAGCTAACTCGGTAGGCGGATGACGGAAGGAGTCGCCTCTCTTGGCGTCACACCGCAAGGCGCGTCCCACGGGTGCGCGCATCGCAGGCATACGGACCCCGGCCCTCGCCACAGCGGCCATCACCTCCGTGGCCCTGCTCTCCCAGACCGCCAACGCCGCCCCCTCGGCCGAGCCCCGGCCCAGCATCGAAGCGGTCTCGAAGAAGGTCGACGACCTCTACCACCAGGCCGAGACGGCCACGAACAAGTACAACGCGACCCGGGAGAAGACCGCCGAGCAGCGCGAGCGCGTCGACACCCTGCTCGACGACGTCGCCCGGCGCACCGAGAAGCTCAACACCGCGCGCGAGGAGCTGGGGTCGTTCGCCGCGGCGCAGTACCGCACCGGGGCCTCCGCGCCCGACACCGCGACCCTGCTGCTCGCCGACAACCCCCAGGACTACTTCGACCAGACCCAGCTGATGAGCCGTCTGACGAACCGCCAGAAGGCGGCCGTCGACGACTACATCACCGAGCAGGCCGCCACCACCAGGAAGCGGGCGGAGGCCACCCGGAACCTGGAGTCACTGACCGCCTCGCAGAAGGAGCTCAAGACGTCCAAGGCCACGGTGCAGCACAAGCTCACCGAGGCCCGCTCCCTGCTCTCGAAGCTGAACGCCGAGGACAAGGCGCGGCTGGCGGCGATCGAGAAGAAGAAGCGGGAGCAGGCCGCGGCCAAGGCGGCGGAGCTGGCACGGCAGCAGGCCACCGCCGAGAAGGCCGCCCAGCAGCAGTCGTCGTCCGGCACCACGACCGGCACGGCTTCCGGCTCGTCGACAGGATCGACGGCCACGGACCCCTCGTCGAAGGCGGCCGAGGCGCTCGCGTTCGCCCGCGCGCAGATCGGCAAGCCGTACGTCTGGGGCGCCACCGGCCCGGACTCCTACGACTGCTCGGGCCTGACCCAGGCCGCCTGGAAGGCCGCCGGCGTCAGCCTCCCGCGCGTCACCTACGACCAGGTGAACGCGGGCACGACGGTCTCCCTCGCCGACGCCCGGCCCGGCGACCTGGTCTTCTTCTACGACGACATCAGCCACGTCGGCCTCTACATCGGCGACGGCATGATGATCCACGCGCCGAAGCCGGGCGCGTACGTCCGCGAGGAGTCGATCTACTACGACGGCACCTCCGCGATCCACAGCGTGGTGCGCCCGGCGTAGACCGGGACACGGGCGCCGCTCTCGCGGGGCACGCGCGGGGGCTTCCCGGTCCCCACGCGTGCCCCGCGTTTTCGTCTCCCGCCCGCGCGTGGCCCGCCCGCAACCCGGTGCGGAGGTCCCTAGCATCGAGAACATGTCAGACACACCGGACATGCCGGACAGCACCTCGCTCCGCGCCCGGCGGGCGGGGTGGGCGGCCACCGCCGGAACCGCCGTCATGGCCACCGGCATCATCTCGATCGGGCTGCACCTGACCGGCCACGAGACCCTCTCCCGGATCGCGCTGGTCCTCGCGTCGCTCGCCTGGGCCGGGCTCGCCGCGGACCTCGCGGTCCGGCTGGTGGGCGACCGGGAGCGGTGGGCGCGGCAGGCCGGCACACCCGCCGGGCTCGACGCGGTCGCGGCGACCACCGTGCTCGGCACCCGGTTCTCCGCACTGGGGTGGCACGAGCTCGCCGAAGCCCTGCTCGCGCTGTCGGCCGTGCTCTGGCCGGTTCTGCTGTGGGCCGTCCTGCGTCGTCTGCGGCGCCGTATGCCGGGCGAGGTGTTCCTCGTCTGCGTGGCCACCCAGGGGCTCTCGGTCCTCGCGGCCACGATCGCCACCGCCGTGGGCCCGGACTGGCTCGCGCACACCGCGCTGGTGCTGTTCTGGCTGGGGATCGGGCTCTACGTGCTCTCGTTCGCCTGCTTCGACCTGGGCGAGGTGAGGAAGGGCGCAGGGGACCACTGGATCGCGGCCGGCGCGCTGGGCATCTCGGCACTGGCCGGGGCGGGACTCGTCGCGGCGCACCACGTGGATCCGTACCTGTGGAACAACGACGACCAGGGCGTCCTGCGCGATACGACGGGCGCTCTGCTCGCGCTCGACCTCGCCTGCTACTTCCTTCTGGCCGTCGCGGAGGTGGTGTGGCCGCGCCCGCGGTACGACGTCCGGCGCTGGGCCACCGTCTTCCCGATGGGGATGTCGGCGGTGGCGGCCCTCGCGGTCGCGGCCGCCCTCGACGTCTTCTGGCTCAAGGGGCCGGGACAGGTGCTGCTGTGGATCGCGGTGGCGGCCTGGCTCGCGGCGGCCGCGGGCGCCGCTCTCGCCTTCAGGTCCACCGTGCGGGGGTGACGGTGCCCCTCAGGTCCACCGCGCGGGGGTGACGCGGCCGTCGGTCCGCCCCGTGCCGAGCGGACGCCGGTCAGGGCCGCCCTCGACCCCGGCGAACGGGACCGCCTCGGCCGGTCAGGTCCACAGGCCGACGAAGAGATGGATGAGTACGTCCATGGGGCCGGAGCCTAATTGCACCCCCTGAGGCCCTCCCGGCCGGGCCCCCATTCCCACCAGGCACCCTTGACCCACCCCTGCCCGCCGACCACCCTCCCCTCCCGGGGGCCCCGCCCGTTCCCCGGGCCGTCCCGCCCCACCGGCCCCCGTCACGCTCCGGCCCCGATCTGCACTCCCTCGCCACCGGACCATCACGCGTCAGCCATAGCACCGGCACCGCGCGGGCCGTCCGGGAATCGCCGCTTCGGTCATCACCCTGCGTGAAGTCGTGACGTACGACCGGAATCTTGGTCACATTTGGTCTCTCGGCGATCCAATAGCGATAGTTCCATACATAGCGTTACCAACAGCTCGCTCCCAGGTTTAGCGTCCTTCACCAGGTGACCGGCTCCCCACCACCGTCCGGGCCAGGGACGGCAGTCGGACACCACCGCCGAGAAGGTCCGGCGGCGGCCCGCTCCCCCTGTGTGAGCCGCCGCCGGACGTGTCACCGCTTGACCGCACCTCAAGGGCGGTCGCACGGAAGGATGTGGGCCCTCGTGGCAGCGCACCGCAAGGCCAGACAGCGCTCGGTCGGCGGAAACACGGCCCGCACAGCAGTCACCATCGCCCTCGCGGGCGCGGCGACGGCCACCGGCTTCGACGGGGTCGGGCACGCCGACCCCCAGTTGTCCGCGGCGCAGGTGAAGGCAAGGGTCGACAAGCTGTACGAGGAGGCGGAGGCCGCCACCCAGAAGTACGACGGCGCCAAGGAGAAGGCCGGCGAGGCGGAGGCGAACCTGAGCAAGCTCCGCGACGAGGCGGCCCGCCGGGAGGACCGGCTCAACTCGGCCCGGGAAGCGCTGGGTTCGATGGCCGCGGCGCAGTACCGCAGCGGTGGGCTCGACCCCGTGGTGCAACTCGCGCTCTCCGACCGCCCCGACCAGTATCTGGAGGGGGCCGCGCTCGCCGAGCGGGTCGGCACCCGGCAGTCGGCGAAGATCGCCGGGGTACGCAAACAGCTCCGTGAGCTCGAGCAGTTGCGTGGGGCGGCGCACATCGAACTGGCGGCCCTCAAGTCGCGGCAGACCGAGCTGAAGCAGCACAAGAAGACGGTCAACGAGAAGCTCGGCGCGGCCCGCCGGCTGCTCGACCGCCTCACTCCGCAACAGCGCACGCAGTACGCGAAGCGAGGCGGCGCGGGTGACCAGCAGCATGCCTCGCGCGACGCCTCCCGCGATCCGGCCCCCGTCGCGGCGTCGGGAGCCTCCGGCACGTCAGGTGCCGCCGGAGCGGGCAGCGCGGGCACCGCGGCGGCGCCCAACTCCCGGGCGGCGGCCGCCGTCGCCTACGCCTACGCGAAGCTCGGCAGCCCCTACGTCTGGGGCGCCACCGGCCCCGACGCGTTCGACTGTTCGGGGCTCGCCCAGGCCGCGTACCGATCGGCGGGCGTCTCCCTGCCCCGCACGACGTACTCCCAGATCAACGTCGGCAGGCGGGTCGCCCTGTCCGAACTCCAGCCCGGCGACCTGGTGTTCTTCTACTCGGGCATCACCCACGTGGGCATCTACGTCGGCAACGGCCAGATGATCCACGCGCCGAATCCGTCGGCGCCGGTGCGGGTGGCGCCGATCACGGAGATGCCCTTCGCCGGAGCGGCGCGGGTCGCGTGATCGCCTGAGCGGCGAGGCCGCGGGCCCCGGGCCGTCCGTCGCCCGGGGCTTCCGCCCGTCCCGATACCAGCCGGGTCGGACCGCGTCAGACCAGCCGCCTCGCCGTCGCCCAGCGGGTCAGCTCGTGGCGGTTCGAGAGCTGGAGTTTGCGCAGGACCGCGGAGACATGCGACTCGACCGTCTTGACGGAGATGAAGAGCTGCTTGGCGATCTCCTTGTAGGCGTACCCCCGGGCGATGAGCCGCAGGACCTCGCGTTCGCGCTGGGTGAGACGGTCCATGTCCTCGTCGACGGGCGGGGCGTCGGTGGAGGCGAAGGCGTCGAGGACGAATCCGGCGAGGCGCGGGGAGAAGACCGCGTCACCGTCCTGGACGCGGAAGACGGAGTCCACGAGATCCGTGCCGGTGATCGTCTTGGTGACGTACCCCCGGGCGCCGCCACGGATCACGCCGATCACGTCCTCCGCGGCGTCCGACACGGACAGCGCGAGGAAACGGACCGGCTGCTCGGCGTCGGCCATCAACGGGGCGCAGCGGCGCAGCACTTCGACACCGCCGCCGCCGGGAAGGTGGACGTCGAGGAGGACGACCTCGGGGCGGGTGGCCGTGATGACCGTGACCGCCTGGTCGACGTCCGCGGCCTCGCCGACCACTTCGACGCCGGTCCGCCCGGTCTCCCCGATCTCGGCCTGGACCCCCGTACGGAACATGCGGTGGTCGTCCACGAGCACCACGCGCACCCGGCGCCCGCCCTCGGCGCCTGCCGCGGGGGCGGCGCCCGCGGATGCGGCGGCACCGGAGGCCTCCGCGGCCGAACCGCCGGACTCCACAGGCTCGTTCGTGTCGCTCATGACGTTTTCTCCACCCTCTCCATCTCCAGTTCGACCTCCGTGCCGCCGTCCGGCACCGCGCGCAGTCGCGCCGTGCCGCCGTTGCGCTCCATACGGCCGATGATCGATTCTCTGACGCCCATGCGGTCGGCGGGTATCGCGTCGAGGTCGAAGCCGGGGCCGCGGTCGCGGACGGACACGAAGACCGTCCTGCCCTCGACTTCGGCGTAGACCTGCACGGCGCCGCCCTCGCCACCGTACTTGGCCGCGTTCACCATCGCTTCCCTCGCCGCCTGCATCTGCGCGGTCAGCCGGTCGTCGAGCGGGCAGTCGCCCACGACGACGACCTCGATGGGGACGCCGTGCTTGTCCTCGACCTCGGCCGCGTGACCGCGGACCGCCTCCGCGAGGGTGGCGGGCTCCTCGTCCTCGTCCTTGCCGCTGCCGTCCGGCTTGTAGAGCCAGGCCCGCAGATCGCGCTCCTGGGCGCGGGCGAGGCGCCGCACCTCGTTCGCGTTCTCCGCGTTGCGCTGGATCAGGGTCAGGGTGTGCAGCACGGAGTCGTGGACGTGGGCGGCGACTTCGGCCCGTTCCTGCGCGCGGATGCGCATCAGGCGCTCCTCGGAGAGGTCCTGGGTCATCCGGATCAGATAGGGGCCGGCGAGCAGCGCGATGCCGACGAGGACCGCGAGCGCCGCCTGCAGCACCGAGCCGAGGTGGGCCGCGGAGCCCTGGAGGACGAAGATCCCGGAGACGCCGGCGGTGACGAGCAGCACGCCCGCCGCGGACCGCAGCAGCGAGAGCGTGCGGCGACGGCGGCCGACCTCCGCCCAGCGGGCGCGGCGCGCGTTGTCCGCCTGACGCCAGACCAGGGCGACTCCCGCGCCGACGA
This sequence comes from Streptomyces sp. NBC_00328, assembly GCF_036139655.1. Lineage (NCBI taxonomy): Bacteria > Bacillati > Actinomycetota > Actinomycetes > Kitasatosporales > Streptomycetaceae > Streptomyces > Streptomyces sp. NBC_00328. Next base: position 5,963,576 of record NZ_CP108013.1, on the reverse strand, counting down.
GGACCGTCGGCCACAGATACGCCTTCGTGCCGCCGCCGAGGTTCACGTTGCCGACGAAGACCATGGCCACGACGACCATGAGGAGAAGCGCGACGATCTGGCCCTTGTCCGGCTTGCGGGCCACCAGTCTGCGCCGGCCGTCGGGCGAGGTCTCGGTGGTGAACGCCGGCGTGCGGCCGGAGCCGACGCCGCCGACGCCGAGGGGCACGAAGAACCAGAACGCGGCATACAGGAGCGCGCCCAGCCCGTCCGCCATGAACAGTCCGACGAACACCAGCCGCACCCAGACCACGGGCAGCCCGAGATGTCCGGCGAGCCCTCGCGCGACGCCCCCGAGCCAGCGTCCGTCGCTGCTCCGGTAGAGCTTGCGCGGGGGCCGCGGGTCGTCTGCGGGCATGGCTGCGGCTTCCGGCATGCCATCGATCGTCACACGCCCGGCGTACCGGAGCATCAGGGTCGGCCCCCGAAACTCCCCTGATCTTCAGGAATCGCCGTTCGAACAGTCCCCGTCCTCCCCTCCGGGCGGATATCAGGGTTCGGCCAGGGTCATCCCGACTGCCGCCGCGCCGTCCCGCCCGTCACCATGGACGCATGACAGATCAGCAGCACGCGGCGGCGGGGCCGGATCCCGGCACCGCTCCGGGTGACGAGCCGCGCGCCCACGGGGAAGCGGCCGCGGCACGGCCGGCGGACTCCGGCGCCGACCCGTCCTCCGGGCTGCCGCGCGGGTTCCGGCGCGACCGTCGGCAGAAGATGCTCGGCGGGGTGTGCGCCGGGCTCGGCCGGCAGTGCGACATGGACCCGGTGATCTTCCGCATCGTGCTCGCGGTGCTCGCCGCGACCGGCGGCATCGGCCTCATCTTCTACGGCTTCGCCTGGCTCTTCGTCCCGTACGACGACGAGGAGGAGGAGAACGAGGTCCGCAAGCTGCTCACCGGCCGGGTCGACGGCCCCGCGCTGACCGCCGTGCTCTTCGCGCTGGTCGGCTGCGGAGTGTTCCTGTCCATGCTCAAGAACGGCAGCGTGCTGACGTTCGCCGTCGTCCTGTCCCTGCTGCTGGCGGGCGCGGGCTACTGGTCGCGGAACCGGGGCGCCGCCGACCCGGACCCCCTGGCCGCGCAGGCCGCCGCCGACGCCCCGCCGGAGGCGAAGGCCCCGCCCGTCCCCGACTCCTATCCCTCCTGGTGGCGCGAACCGATCGTCAAGGACGGTTCGCACGTCGGCGGCACCGGCTATATGTGGGGTCCCTCGGAGACCCCGGACCGCGACGTCGCGGCCGCGCTCGACATCGCCCGCGGCACCTCCCGCGCCGTCCCGCGCACGGAACGGGAGCGCGGGCAGCGCGGCCCTCGTCCCATAGGCGGCCGTGTCTTCCTGCTCGCCCTCCTGGCGGGCGGCCTGACCACGGGCTTGAAGTGGCACGACCGGTCGCTCGGCACCAGCCTCCAGGCCGGACTCGCCGCCGCGCTCATCGTGTTCGGCCTGGGGATCGCCGTGAGCTCGTTCCGCGGTCGCACGGGCGCGGGAACGGTCTTCCTGGCGGTGATCACGGCCGGGCTCCTCGCGGCCTCCTCGGCCCTGCCGAAGGACATCGACACGCACTGGGTGCGGACGGAATGGGCGCCGGCGACCGCGGCCGACGTCCGGGCGGGCTACGACCTGGGCACGGGCGTGGGCACCCTCGACCTCAGCCGGGTCGACCTCGCCGGGGGACAGACGGTGAGGACGAACGCCGAGGTGGGCGCGGGCCGGCTGAAGGTGATCGTCCCCAAGGACGCGACCGTGCGGCTGACCGTCGAGGTGGGCGTCGGAGACATCCAGCTGCCGGGTGACGACAAGAAGGACGTGGACGTGGAACCGGGCAAGCACCAGCAGGTGACCCTGCGGCCGGCGACGGGCGGCAAGGACGGCGGCACCTTCGACCTCGACCTCCAGGTCGGACTCGGCCAGGCGGAGGTGGCCCGTGCCACGTCATGAGTTCCAGCCGGGAAAGCTGGTGGTGGGCCTCTTCCTCACCGCCGGGGGCATCGCCTACGCCGGAGACGCGGGCGGCTGGTGGGAAACCGAGTGGTTCGCCATCATCCCCGTCGTTGTCGTCGGCCTCTGTCTGGCGGGCGCCGTGGCGTCCGTGAACCACGCCGTCCGCAGACGCCGGGCGAACCGGAGGCCGCGGAGCGTGAACTCCTAGGACCCTGAACCACCGGGAGCGACGTGTTCCCGCCCGCACCCGGTGGTCGGACCGTCGCCGGGCCTCAGTAGCCGGACTGTGGCCGGCGTCGGCGCCTGATCACGGCGTCCAGTGACCAGTAGGACGCGCCGGCCAGGACGAGGGGTGTCCAGCAGAACAGGTACGGGAGGTCGTTGCCGAAGTAGTACGGGTCGGAGGCCCAGCTCACGGTCAGCCACAGGCTGAGCGAGATGAGCGCGCCGCCGAACGCGGCGAGGCGGGCCAGCAAGCCGATCAGGGTGCCTATGCCGACGGCCAGCTCACCGAACGCGATGGCGTAGCCGAAGCCGACGGGGTTCTTCAGGGACAGGTCGACGAGGGCCGGTATGGCGGAGGAGTCACGCACCGTGCGCATCATGTCGCCGATCGAGCCCGATCCGGAGGCCTTCATGAAGGCGCTGTCCGTCAGTTTGTCGAGGCCCGCGTAGATGAAGGTGACGCCCAGGAAGATCCGCAGTGGCAGCAGGGCGTAGTGGGTCGCGGTCTCCCGCCAGTCCCGCCGCTCCCCCGGATACCGGGTGTGAGTATCCGTCCGCATACCGTGAGTCATCGCTCTCCGCCACCTCTCACCCGCGTGCCGTTGGCCACTCAAGAGACCATACGTACGAATCGGTTCCCCGACTCAGCCGACGGAACCTTTTCCGGCCCCTACCTCTCGAAATGCCCCGGCACAGCCACAGGCGCCTTTCGCCCCCTCCGCCCCTACCCGTCCCATACCTGGGGCTCCGCCCCAGACCCCGCTCCTCAAACGCCGGAGGGGCTGAAACTTCCCCGACCGGGGCTGAAACCCGGACCGGCCACCACGACGCACCCGCAGCCGGCCACGCACGGAAGGGGCCGTGCCGGTACATCGATGCCCGTCGCCACCGACGGCCACGCCTCATCCAACGGCGACGGGCTGATGCACCGGCACGGCCCCGACCCCCACCGGCAGAACCCGGCACCGACACCCGCAAACGCCAGCGCAAGCGACCCCTCAGTCGGTCACGTCGATCTCGTACCGGTTCGTCTCCACCCCCGCCGCGGTGACCACCTGCACCTCCACCCGCCCCGGTTCCACATCCACCGGCACAGGCACCGTCAGCACGGCGTCCGTGGGATTGCTGAACCCCCCGGACACCGGGACCAACGGCACATGCACATGCACCGCCCCGATCCGCACGACCATCCGTGACAGCCGGTCCGCGGTCTGAGCCCCGGGCGGCACGAACCCGGCGCCCCGGATCTCGATGTCGTCCCCGGTGCGAATGGGAGCGTCCAGATCGCCCGCCTCACGGGACCGGACCACGGAGAGGATCACCGGCCGCCCGCCCTCGGCGTACTTCCCGGCGATATAGGTCGCGGCCGACACCAGCACCAACAGGGCCAGCCCCCACGGCAGATCGGGCAGCTGCGACGGCCGCCGAGCCAGCCGCACCGCCGCGAAGACGAGAGCGACCCCGCTGATCACGACGTACTGGATGTCGGCGAAACCGCCCCGCCCGGAGTCGTCGGTCAGCAGGTCCGCGGCCCGCGGCCGGTCCGCGCGGACCTTCTGCAGCCGCTGCCCGAGCACCCTCAGCCCGACCACCCGCCGCACCAGCACGGCGACCCCGCAGACCACCGCGACGACGGTCACGACACCGGCGGCCCGGGCGAGTTCGAGCCCGGCGATGAGTTCGTCCCGGCGGCCGTGCGCGGAGGCCGCCGCGAGCTGCCCCACCAGCACGAGCACCGCGTACACCACGAGCAGCACCCAGCCTGCGGCCACCGCGCGGGAGGTGGAGAGCCGGTTGTCCTCGCCGATGACCGGCGCGAGAGCCCCGCCCCGCGTCCGGTGCAGCCAGGCCGCCCCGGTCAGGAGTCCGGCCAGCACGACCGCGGCGAGCAGCCCCGCCGTCCGCGCCGCCGTCCAGCCTGCTCCGATCGCGGTGAGCGCCTGCACGAGCAGGAGGACGACGACGGAGGACCAGACGGTGGACGCGGTGTACCGCCACAGCCGGCCCAGCCATGCCTCGCCCTCGAGGCGGCCGCGTTCGGCGACGAGGTCCGCGGACTGGGTGAGCTCGTCGGACACCCACTGCCGGGACGCCGAGGCGGAGTGCGCGACACCGGCGGGCAGCCCCTGCCCGGCCGCCAGCGCGTCGCGCTTGGCGAGGAACGCGGCGACGGCCCGCCGGTGCCCCGTACGCGCCCCGTGCGGGCAGTCCCCGCACGTGCAGCCGCCCTCGTGGCCCCCCTGTCCCCCGCCCTGCTCCGCGCCCGGACCGCCACCGGGGCCACCGCTGCGCACGGTGCCCGATCCCGACCCCGGCCCGGCACCGTGCCCCGCACCGTGTCTCGCCTCCTGCACCGCCACGCTCACTGCCGCCTTCCCGCGCCAGAAAAAACTCCGTACAGCCGGTATGTCACGAACGCCCGGCTGCCGCCCGCCCGCCCCGGCAACTCTCTTGTGACGACAGCGAATTGTGCCGTACGGAACACCGCACGCACGCGTCAGGTCGGCTCAGCGCGGGCGAAACCAGCGACCCCTTGTTGACCCGACTGCGAGAATTCGTCCATGGCCGAGATCATCCAGCGCGACGGAACCTGGGCCTTCGACGGCAGCACGGTCAGGATCACGCCGGGACTGCACCGAACCGTACCGCTGTTCCGGCAGACGTACGGGGAGATCGCCGTTCCTCTGGAGGCGGTGTCGGGTGTCGTCCACGAACCCGAACGCAAGCGCGGCCGCCTTCGGTTGCGCCTTCGCGAGGGCGCCGACCCGCTGCTCCAGGCGACCGGGGGCCGGCTGCCCGAGGCGGCGGACCCCTACAACCTGTCGGTCGGCAGGGACCGTTCCGGTGTGGCCGCGTACGTGGCCGAGGAGATCCGCCGCGCGCTGCTCCTGGACCAGGTCCCCAAGGAACCGGCGACGACGTACCTGCTCGCGGGGCCGCCCGTCCCGGTGTCCGTCCGGTCCAGCGACGGCACGGTCTCCTTCGACGGGACGCGGGTACGCATCGACTGGGCGGACACCTCGGACCGGGTCAAGCGGGCGACAGGGCCCCGGATCATCGACCTGGGCGACCTCGTCCGGGTCGAATGGCTGCCCAACTCCGGTTACGGGGACGGTTTCCTGCGTTTCGTGACGGGCGAGGCGGCCCTCTGCGAACTGCCGCCCGAGAAGGACCCGTACGCCCTCGACCTGTGGGGCAGCACCCGCCGCGACCTGCTCACCGCGCTGGTCGCCACCGCGGTCACGGCCCGGCTGCCGCATCCCTCCACCCGCACGGGAGCGTACGCGGAGCGGCCCCGGCCGGCGCCGGTGGTGCCGGTGGCCTCGGTGGTACCGGCGCAGTCCGGCCATCACGACGTACTGCTGCGCCGGCTGCGGGAGTTGGGCGAACTGCACCGCGACGGCGTCCTGACGGACGAGGAGTTCGCCCTGACGAAGGCGGCCGTCCTGCGGGGTTTCCAGCCCTGACCTCCAGGGCCGCCCACCCCAGGGCTCCCACTCCAGGGCCTCGCTAGCTGAGAAGGTCGGGTTCGCTGCGGCTGATGTCCTGCCACAGCGGCTGGTAGTTGATCCACGCCACCAGATCGCCGCCGAGCTGTTCGCGGGTGGCGACCGCCTGCTTGTGGTCGATGAGGAAGGGCCGGCCCGCGGCCTTCGCGGTGAGCTGGACCTGGCTCGACCGCTCCATGGACAGGAACCACCAGGCCGCCGCGTCCACCGAGTCCCCGACGGTCAGCAGCCCGTGGTTGCGCAGCACCAGCGCCTTGCGGCTGCCCAGAGCGGACGCGATCCTGCGGCCTTCCTCGGCGTCGACATTGACCCCGGTGTAGGCGTCGTACAGAGCGTGGTCCTCGTAGAAGGCACAGCTCTCCTGGGTGATCGGGTCGAGCAGGTCGCCGAGGGCGGACAGGGCACGGCCGTGCACGGAGTGGCAGTGGGCGACGGCGACGACGTCGGGGCGGGCCGCGTGGACCTGGGAGTGCACGGTGAACGCGGCCTGGTTCACGTGGTAGCGGCCCTCGATCACCTGGCCCTCCCCGTTGACCATGACCAGGTCGCCGACGGTGACGTGCTTGAACGGCATGCCGAACGGATTGACCCAGAAGCAGTCGCTGTACTCCGGGTCGCGTGCCGTGATGTGTCCCGAGACGCCGTCCTCGAAGCCGAGCCGTCCGAACAGCCGCAGCGCGCCGGCCAGCCGCTCCTTGCGGTGCCGCCGTTCGTCGTCCGTCGACTCGTGCATCGGCGGCATGGCGAAGCGGAGCTGGTCGGTGGGGCGGGGCAGCGGCGGAGTGGGCCCGTGCATATGTCCTCCAGCACTGGCGTGTTCGGTACGAGCGGAAGTTACCCGGGGTCAGCGCAGGAGAACAGGGGTGTTCCGTGAGAGAAAAATGTGGAACGCCGAGGGACACAGGCGATACCCGACAGGAGACGTCGGGTATACGCGGCAGACTCGCCGCATGAACTGGGCAGCACTCTCCACCGCCGAACCGGACCTCGCCAACACCGTCGAACAGCGCTTCGGCGCCTTCACCCACCACGTCCTCGCGACCCTCCGCAAGGACGGCTCGCCCCGCACCTCCGGCATCGAAGTGCGCTTCCTGGACGGCGAGCTGTGGCTCGGCATGATGCCGGACTCCCTCAAGGCGCTCGACCTGCGCCGCGACCCGCGCTTCGCGCTCCAGGCCAACCCCGGGGCCGGTACCGGCATGGGCGGCGGCGACGTACGGATCAGCGGGCGGGCGGTCGAGGTGGGCGACGGCGTCCCCGCCAAGGCCGCGTACGTGAAAGAGGTGGAACCGCCGGAGCCGTTCCACCTCTTCCGCACCGAGCTGACGGAGGTCACACGGACCTGTGTCGAGGACGACACCTATCTGGTCGTCCAGGTCTGGAAGCCCGGCGCGCCGGTGCGCACGCTCAAGCGGACCTGAGGGGAAGGGTCACTCCCCCTGGGGACTCCCCGGGAGGGGACTACTCCCACTCGATGGTGCCCGGGGGCTTGCTCGTCACGTCGAGCACGACGCGGTTGACGTCCGCGACCTCGTTCGTGATCCGGGTCGAGATCTTCGCCAGGACGTCGTACGGCAGCCGCGACCAGTCGGCCGTCATGGCGTCCTCGCTGGACACCGGACGCAGGACGATCGGGTGGCCGTACGTGCGGCCGTCGCCCTGGACGCCCACGCTGCGCACGTCGGCGAGCAGGACGACCGGGCACTGCCAGATCTCACGGTCGAGACCGGCGGCGGTCAGCTCCTCGCGGGCGATGGCGTCGGCGGCACGGAGCAGGTCGAGACGCTCCTTGGTCACCTCGCCGACGATCCGGATGCCGAGGCCGGGGCCGGGGAACGGCTGGCGCTGGACGATCTCGTCCGGCAGGCCGAGTTCCTGTCCGACCATCCGGACCTCGTCCTTGAACAGCTGGCGCAGCGGCTCGACGAGCTGGAACTCCAGGTCCTCGGGGAGACCGCCCACGTTGTGGTGGGACTTGATGTTGGCGGTGCCGGTGCCGCCGCCGGACTCGACCACGTCCGGGTAGAGCGTGCCCTGGACCAGGAACGCGACGTCCTCGCCCTCGGCTGCCTCGGCGATGATCTCCGCCTGGGCCTGCTCGAAGACGCGGATGAACTCGCGCCCGATGATCTTCCGCTTCTCCTCGGGGTCCGAGACGCCCTTGAGCGCGGTGAGGAAGCGCTCCTCCGCGTCCACGACCTTGAGCTGGACGCCGGTCGCGGCGACGAAGTCCTTCTCGACCTGCTCGGTCTCGCCCTGGCGCATCAGACCGTGGTCGACGTACACACAGGTGAGCTGGGAGCCGATGGCCTTCTGGACGAGGGCCGCGGCGACCGCGGAGTCCACTCCGCCGGACAGACCGCAGATCGCGCGCTTGGTGCCGACCTGCTCGCGGATGAGGGCGACCTGCTCGTCGATGACGTTGCCGGTGGTCCAGGTCGGGGTGATGCCCGCGCCGCGGTACAGGAAGTGCTCCAGGACCTGCTGGCCGTGCGTGGAGTGCATGACCTCGGGGTGGTACTGGACGCCGTAGAGCTTCTTCTCGTCGTTCTCGAAGGCGGCGACCGGGACCACGTCCGTGGAGGCCGTGACGGTGAAGCCCTCGGGGGCGGCGGAGCAGGCGTCGCCGTGCGACATCCACACCGGCTGCTCGTCCGGGGTGCCTTCGAACAGGGTGGAGCCGGACTTCGAGACGTGCAGCGGCGTACGGCCGTACTCGCGGGCGCCGGTGTTGTCGACCGTGCCGCCGAGGGTGGTCGCCATCAGCTGGAAGCCGTAGCACATGCCGAAGACGGGGACGCCCGCCTCGAAGAGCTCGCGGTCCAGGCGCGGGGCGCCCTCCGCGTACACCGACGAGGGGCCGCCGGAGAGGATGATCGCGGCCGGGTTCTTGGCGAGCATCTCCTGGACCGGCATGGTGCTCGGCACGATCTCGCTGTAGACCCGGGCCTCACGGACGCGACGGGCGATGAGCTGGGCGTACTGCGCACCGAAGTCGACGACCAGGACGGTGTCGGGGGCGGCGGGGGACGCTTCTGGCACGGTCTGCCTTCCGGCGGTGAGCAAAAGGGTGTGTACGGCCGATTCTACCGGGGGCCGCGGCGGGCCCGGCGCCCGCGGGGTTTCGGGGGCCGCGGCGCCCCGCGCCCGCGGGGTTTCGGACGCCGGTTTCGGACGCCGGGTCTCACCATCCGAGCCGTCTTGGCCGGCGCCGCCGCGGGCGTGCATACTGCCGTCATGCTCACGCAGACGACCTTCCTGTTTACCTATGGCAACCGGCCCACCGGCTGCCATGGTCGTGCTGCTTGAGCAACTGACAAGCGACTTCCCAGGCGCCCCGGGCCGACAAGGCCCGGGGCGTCTGCCGTTTCCGGGCCCTGCCGCTCCGGGGCACCCCTTCCACCGAGGAGCCCCACCATGGCCGACGTACTCGACAAGACCGGCGCCCGCACCGACGCGGCCGCCGATGTGATCACCGGTGCCCGTGAGCGCATCGATGCCCTGGACGACCGGATCATCGGTCTCGTGCAGGAACGGATGGCCGTATCGGCCGTGATCCAGGAGGCCCGGATCACGTCCGGCGGCCGCCGGGTGAACCTCTCCCGCGAGATGGAGGTCCTCGGCCACTACCGGGACGCGCTCGGCAAGCCGGGCACCTCGCTGGCCATGACCCTGCTCGAACTGTGCCGCGGCCGGATCTGAGACCCGCACCCGGCGTACGCACGTACGCATTCCCTCTCACCCGTACGGCGCGTATCCGGGGTACCGCGGACTTCGTTTCTTCTGGTGTCCGTGTCAGCCAGGGGCGGGCCCGAAAGAACCACGCGTGGCTTCACTGGAGCGATGAGACGCACGGATCGTGCCGTGCGTCGTGGGACCTCGCTCCAGGTCGTGTGACCGGACGGCAGGGGACAGCAGCCCGGTCACTCAAGAGAACGGTCGGCCCCGGGGACGCCCGGGGCCGTCCGACGGAACCTGTTCAGACCGTCGTCACGTGCGCGCCCTCGTGCGCCGCAGCGCGGACCGGCGGCCACTCCCGTCGAGCGGCGGCGCGACCCCCGACGCCGCTTCGAGGCACCGGTGCCTCCCTGACGCCGGTGCTGCCGTGAAGAAGGGCCCCGCGGACACGTGTCCGCGGGGCCCTTCGCCGTGCCCGGGGCGCGGACGCCGGAGCGCGGAGACGTCAGTGCGGGAAACCTGCCGCTCCGTCACCCTGCGCGCCCGGGCGGACGGTTGCCTCTCCAGGCGTCTCGAAACGGACGGGCGCGAGCCGCACGCCGATGTGACCCAGCCCACATAAGAATTCCGTGAGGTACAGGACAACCATTCCCGGACCCGGCCGGTCTCACCTGCAGAACCAACGGTCACATCCGTGTTCACACGCGGAGGACCATCCACAAACTCCATATTCGCGCCGCGAGTTCACGGCGCACAGGATCACCGAGGTCTTCATGAAGCTTCGCCGTGCCATGGCCACTGCGGCCGCGACGGCTGTCATAGCACCGCTCGCGTTGCTGTCGGTCGCGCCGGCCGCGTTCGCGGAAGAAAGCCCGTCCCCGAGCCCGAGCGTGTCCGAGTCGACAACCGAGTCGGCGTCACCGAGCCAGAGCGCGTCGGCCGGGCCGACGGACCCGGCGTCGGCCTCCGCGTCCGCCGCTTCCTCCTCCACTTCCGCGTCGGCGCCCGCGCCGAGCACCTCCACCTCGGCGTCGGCGCCCGCGCCGAGCGTCTCCGCGTCGGAGTCCGACCCGGAGGAGTCCCCCGAGCCCGAGCCCTCCGACTGCTCGGACTCCAAGGTCCAGGTCTCCATCAACGGCCTGCCCGGCAAGATCGCGGCGGGCAGCGGATGGCACAAGTTCTCCCTGGACGTCCTGAACAACTCCGACTCCACCCTGACTGACCTCGGCTTCTTCGCGGGCGCGTCGCCCGACAAGAACGGCGAGGACATGTTCAAGAGCAAGCAGGTCCAGCTCCAGGCGTACAACCCGGACGACAAGGTCTGGGAGAACGTCGACTCCGAGGGTGACGCGGTCGGCTTCGTCGGCTACACCGACGAGCTCAAGCCCGACTACGAGGTCGACATCCCGCTCCGCATCAACGTGAAGTCCAGCGCCCCGGTCGGCGCCGGCTTCTCCCTCGGCGCCAGCATCTACGGTGACGCCGACTCGGAGTGCGTCGGCTACGGCGAGGTCGCCTACAAGTTCCAGATCGTCGCGGCCGGCACGGACACCGACGGCACCAAGCCGCAGGGCGGCGGCAAGGTTCCGGTCTCGGACAAGCCGGCCGACAAGAGCAACACGCCTTCGGTCGACGGCAGCCTCGCCGAGACAGGCTCCAGCTCCGCGCTGCCGATGATCGGCCTCGCCGGCGGTATCGCCGTCGTCGCCGGTGCCGGTGCGCTGGTCGTCGTCCGTCGCCGCAAGGCCGGCGCGAGCGCGTAACACCACGGCACGGCACGACTGACGCGGTCGTCGGTCACATACGAAGAGAAGGACCTGCGCTCGGAGGGGGGCGCAGGTCCTTCTCTTCGCTGTACGGGTCGGCGGCCGGGTCCCGGCTCACGGGGCCGGGCCCCGGACTACGGCTTCGGCTTCGGCGGCATCGCCGGGATGCCCAGGAACGGCAGCCGCAGCGCGCCGAACGCGTCCGCGGGAACGACGGGACGCCCCGGCTCCACCGCCTTGAGACGCTCGTACGAGGCTCCCGGCGCCGGACGCGGATCGGCCTCGCCCTTGTTGGGCCAGAACGACATGGCCCGCTCGGCCTGCGCGGTGATGGTGAGCGACGGGTTGACACCGAGGTTCGCGGAGACGGCGGCGCCGTCGACCACGGAGATGCCGGGGTGGCCGTAGAGCCGGTGGTAGGGATCGATGACACCCTCCTCGGCACCGGCGCCGATCGGACAGCCGCCGAGGAAGTGCGCGGTCAGCGGGGTGCCCATCAGCTCGCCGACGTTGCTGCCCGGGAAGCCGTTGATCTCCTCGGCGAGGACGGAGGCGGCGCGCGAAGCGGCCTCGATCTGCTTGGGGTTGGGCGCGCCGTGTCCCTGGCGTGCCGTCAACAGCCCCTTGCCCGCGCCCTTGGGCTTGAGATACGTCGTCAGGGAGTTGTCGAGCGACTGCATCACCAGCCCGATGATGGTGTGTTCGGACCAGCGGCGGTTGGAGAGCGACCGGAGCGTCAGCAGCGGATGCCGGGCCGCGTTGACGAGCCACCCGGCCACCCTCGACGAGCCCTCGGCGTAGGGGACTTGGAGGATGGACATGCCGCCCATGGCGTTGGAGCCCTTGCCGTAGCGCACGGGTTCGATGTGGGTGTTCTCGTCCGGGTGGATCGAGGACGTGATGGCCACACCCTGGGTGAAGTCGGCCCTGGGTGTCCCGTGCGCCTTGCGGTAGCGGCGGTCGTCAGTCTGCGCGCCCACCAGGGCCTCGGAGTTGGTGCGGGTCAGCTCGCCCAGCCTCTTCGACAGGTACGGGAGCTGACCGCCGGCCTTCATGCGGTGCAGCAGCGTCTGGGTGCCGTAGGTGCCGGCCGCGAGCACGACCCGGCGCGCGGTGAACGTCCGCCCCCGGCCCTTGCGCCGGTCGTCCGTCGGGAGGGTCTGGACGGCGTAGCCGCCCCGCGAGTCGTCGGTGACGGACACGACGGTCGTCATGGGATGGACGACGGCACCCGCCTTCTCGGCGAGGTGGAGATAGTTCTCGTTGAGGGTGTTCTTGGCGCCGTGGCGGCAGCCGGTCATGCACTCGCCGCATTCGGTGCAGGCCTTGCGCGAGGGCCCGACGCCCCCGAAGTACGGGTCGGCGACCTCCTCGCCGGGCTTGGCACCGGCGGAGCCGTCCGCGTCCTGTCCGTCGCCGAAGAAGACGCCGACCGGCGCCATGTGGAAGGTGTCGCCGACCCCCATCCGCTCCGCGGCGGCCTTGAGGTGGACGTCCGACGGGGTCATGGTCGGGTTGAGCCGCACACCCAGCATGCGCCGGGCCTGGTCGTAGTACGGCTTCAGCTCCTCCTCCCAGTCGGTGATGTCCTTCCACTGCGGGTCCTCGAAGAACGGCTTCGGCGGTACGTAGAGGGTGTTGGCGTAGTTGAGCGAACCGCCGCCCACGCCCGCGCCCGCCAGCACCATCACATTGCCCAGCAGATGGATGCGCTGGATTCCGTACATGCCGAGCCGCGGGGCCCAGAGGTAGTTCCTGATGTCCCAGGAGTTCTTGGGGAGCGTGTCGCGGGTGAAGCGCCGGCCGGCTTCGAGGACACCCACGCGGTACCCCTTCTCCGTCAGCCGCAGGGCGGTGACGGAGCCGCCGAAGCCGGAGCCGACGACGACGACGTCGTAGTCGTACGTTCCCTCGTCCGGCTGTTCCTGGACAGAGCTCTCCTGTGACACGTGCCGCTCTCCTCGTCGAGACCGTTTGAGAACTGTTTGAGAACCGTGGACCGTTGGCGAGGACCCGCGAAGGGCGCCGGCCCCTACCGCAGGCGGATCGCCTTCATCAGCTTCAGGCTCCGGCTCATGAACGCCGCGTACTTCTCGTCGTCCATGCCCAGGGACGGCGCCATCGGCAGCAGTCTCTGGTGGGCGACGGTCTGCGCCTCGGTGTACTTGAGGATGCCCTCGGAGCCGTGCCGGCGGCCGAGGCCCGAGTCCTTCATGCCGCCCATGGGCGACTGGACGCTGCCGTACGCGGGCGCGTACCCCTCGTTGACGTTCACCGTGCCGGTCCGCAGCCGGGCCGCGATCGCGCGACCGCGCCGGCCGTCCTTCGTCCAGACGGAGGAGTTGAGGCCGTACGAGGTGGAGTTGGCGCGCTCGACGACCTCGTCCTCGGTCGTGAACCGGTAGAGGGAGACGACGGGTCCGAACGTCTCCTCGGCGCAGACGGCCATCGGGGCCTCGACTCCGTCGAGGATCGTGGGCTCGTAGAAGTACGGGCCGATGTCGGGCCGGGCCACACCGCCCGCGACGACCCTGGCCCCCTTGGCGACGGCTTCCTCGACGTGCCGCGTCACGGTCTCCAGCTGCCGCTCCCCGACCAGGGAGCCCATGTCCGCGCCGTACGCGAGGGACGTGCCGAGCCGTATGGCCCTGGTCCGGGCGGCGAACCGCTCGGTGAACGCGTCGGCTATGGACTCGTGGACGTACAACCGCTCGATGGAGATGCAGAGTTGGCCCGCGGAGGAGAAGCAGGCGCGGACGGCGCCGGCGGCGGCCTTGTCGAGGTCGGCATCCTCCAGGACCACCATGGCGTTCTTGCCGCCGAGTTCGAGGGAGACGCCGACGAGACGGGCGGCCGCGCCCTGCGCGACCTCGCGGCCGGTCCGGGTCGATCCCGTGAAGGAGACGTAGTCGGCGTGCCTGACGACCTCGGGTCCGACGACCGGCCCGTCGCCGATGACGACCTGGAAGATCTCGGCGGGCAGCCCGGCCTCGACGAGCAGGTCACGCGCCCACAGGGCGGTGAGGCAGGTCTCGGTGTCGGGCTTCATGACGACCGCGTTGCCCGCGACGAAGGCCGGCAGCGCGTCGCCGACCGACAGCTCCAGCGGGTAGTTCCAGGGCGCGATCTGCCCGACGACACCGCGCGGGTGACGCAGCTCGGTGACCTTGGTGAGGGTGGGCATCGCGCCCGCGTGGCGCTTGGGACGCAGATAGGAAGGTGCCTTGAGGCCGTAGTGCCGCGCGGCGACCAGGACGGCCTGGACCTCTTCGTGGGCGTGCAGCCGGGCCTTGCCGGTCTCCAGCTGGATGAGGTCCAGCACCTCGGCCTGCCGGGCGAGCACGAGGTCGTGGAAGCGGAGCAGGACGGCGGCGCGCCGCCGTACCGGAGTGGCCGCCCACGCGCCCTGTGCGGCACGGGCCCGCTCGAAGGCCTTCTCGACGTCCTCGGGGGTGGACTCGGGCACGTCGGCGAGCTTCTCGCCGGTGAACGGCGTGTGGTTGGCGGTCCGCCCTGAACCGGTCACGCCCTTGGTGAGCTGCGCGACGAGCTCGGGGGTGACGACATCGGCGGCGGTACGCGCGCCGGCCGGGGCGGGGGCGAGGGGGTTGGTGCCGAGGGCGGCGGTCGCGGTGGCCGCGCCGGCCGTCGCGTCGGTACCGGCCGTCTCATCGGCGCCGGTGCTGTCCGTGGCCTGCTCCGCGGCCTGCGAGTCCGTCATGAGCCGCAGAGTATGCCCACGCGCCCCCTTTGGGTACCCGTCGGTAATGGCCTTTCACGGAGTGCTCACACACTGCCAGTGATCACTGGCAGTAAATGCGCTGATCAGGGGGTTGTCGGTCCGACGATCACCGATGGATCGGTTCTCACGGTTTGTCGAGGTCCAGGTTCGCGATCACCGCGTCGGCGACCTCACGGCCCCGCGCGGTGAAGTCGCCCTTGCCCGGATAGCTGATCGTGAGCTTGTACATGTCGCCCGCCTTCGACTTGTAGTAGAAGAGCCTGAGTTCGCGCGGGCGGGGGTGCTGTGTGTCGGTGCTCGTGTAGATCACCGTGTTCTCGGCGGACTCCCTGCCGTGGTACGTCGCCTTGGCGTCCGGGGTCGTCCTCGGACCTGGGGGCATACTCAGGTAGGGCGAACCGCTCGCCTTGAACCCGCCGTCCTCCGCGTACATTTCGGCCCTCGCCGAGTCCTTGATCTCCTTGTTGGTGTCTTCGGACTTCTTGTAGAGGTGCAGTTCGATCCAGAGGCTCCCGCTCCAGTCGGTGTACCCGACCCAGTGCCCCTGGTCCGACGTCCGGTCCGGCGTCTCCTTCTGGTAGTCGGCGGGCGCCACCAGCGTCGCGGCGACGTCGGCCACGTGCCGCTTCTTCCAGCCGTCCGGCAGGGGACCGGCGAACGGGTCCGCGATCACCACGTACGCCGTCGACGCGGCCGCGACGACCATGGCGGCGACCGATGCCACGAGGCCGATCAGGGCCTTGCGGCCGATACGGATGCCCCCGCCACCGGACGCCGGGTTTCCGTCCGGGCCCGCGATGCCCTCGATCCGCGCGACCTGCGTCGGCGCCGGGACGGGCGGCCGTACGGCCTCCTCCAGGAGGCGCCGGACCTCGGCCGCCGCGGGACGGTGGGACGGTTCCTTGGCGAGCAGGCCGTTGATCGCCTCCGTGAGCGGGGAACCCGCCGAGGCGGGCGCGGCCGGTGTCGCGTTGAGGACCGACTGGAGCGTGGCGGGCGTGTTGCTGCGCCGGAACGGTGAGACGCCCTCGGTGGCGGCGTAGAGCACCACGCCGAGCGACCAGAGGTCGGAGGCGGGCCCGGGGCGTACTCCCAGCACCCGCTCCGGGGCGATGTACTCGGGCGAGCCGACGAAGCCGCCGGTGTCCGTCAGGTTCGTGTCGCCCTCGATCCGGGCGATGCCGAAGTCGGTGAGCACGACGCGGTCGTGCGGCCCGAGGAGCACGTTGTCGGGCTTGACGTCACGGTGCAGGACGCCCGCCGCGTGCGCCGCCTCCAGGGCGCCGAGGACCTCCAGGCCGATGCGCGCGGCCTCGCGGCTGCCGAGGGTGCCCTCCCTGAGGGCGTCGCCGAGCGAGCGGCCCCGCACCAGCTCCATGACGATCCAGGGCTGCCCGTCCACGACGGCGACGTCGTGGACGTTCACGACGGCGGGATGGTCGAGCCGCGCCGCCGCGCGTGCCTCGCGCCGCATCCGCTCGTACGCGTTGGCCCGTTCACGCTCGGGAAGGTGGTCCGGGACCCGCGGTTCCTTGACGGCGACCTCGCGGTCCACGGTCTCGTCCCTGGCCCGCCACACCGTGCCCATGCCGCCGTGCCCCAGTTTGGCGAGCAGGCGGTAGCGTCCGGCGACGAGCCGGCCCGCCCCCGGTTCCCCCGAGGGCGCCGACGCCGAAGACCCCGCCCGGTCCGGGACGGTGACGTCGGGCGTGGCATAGGGATTGCCCGGGAACGGGACGGCGACCGGAACCTCCGGCTGCCGGACGTGCCCCTGGCCCTCCGGCGGCTGCCCCGGCACCGCGGTCCCCGGCTGCCGCTCCCGCGTCCCAGGTCTCGGTGGTTGCAGACTGAAACTCGTCGGCTCGTCTCCCCCGAGAGGGACTCCCCCGTCGTCGCTCATGCGTCCATCTGTATCGCGGCGGGCGCCACGTCATCCAGACTCTGCGCCCACCGGTCACAGAGCCGTGACGCGGGCATCCCTTATCTCCCGTTTACGGAATCGCTCCGTCACGAGACCGCGAAGGTGTCCACCGCCACGTCGAAGTACTCCTTGGCCTCCGTCACCCGGCCCACCGGCGCGGAGACCCAGACGTCGTACATCCGGCCGCCCTCCTCCCAGCACAGGTCGTAGGTGTGCCGTGGTCCCTCCGCCGCGGTGAAGCCGTCCCAGGTGAACTCCCACAGTGCGGCGGTGTGTCCTTCGTGCACCGTCCGCGCGACCCTGCCGTCGCGGTAGCCGGGATTGCTGGAGGGCCCGTCGACGTCCGCCCGCCGCATCACGCCCAGGGGACCGCCCGTCGCGGGATCGGCCACCTTGATGCCGATGCGGAAGACGTCCCCCGATGACATGTAGAAGATCCGCTCGCCCTGCGGATCGCGCGTGAAGCCGTCGGGCACGGCGAGCGAGAAGCCGTTCGGATCCGTGGCGACGCGGTAGCCCGAGGGCGCCGTGCGGGCGGTGGCGGACGGAGTGCGGTCGCTGGTCACCGTGACGGTGGGTCCGGCGCCCCGGGGCGGGGCGGACGGTGTGCCGGACGCCGGGGACGGGGTGGAGGAGGTGCCCGGTGTGCGGGGCGTGCCCGGCGCGCTCGACGAGGCCGGTCCGCCGTCTCCGCCGCCCATCAGCAGCGCGGCCGCGGACACCCCCGCGCCGGCCATCGCGGCGACCAGCGCCGCGGCGACGAGGAGGCTGCGCGTGGACTGCCGGGGCGGGGTGTCGGCCACGGTGGCGGCGGAGGTCCCCGACGCCTCGGGCGCGGATCTGCGCAGGGACACATGGGGTACGTCCCGCCGCGTCGGCGTGTACGGGACCAGCAGCCGCGGCGTACGGCCGGTGTCCCGGAAGGCGCGCAGCATCCGCTCCGCCTCCGCCGCGTCGAGCCGCCGCTCGGGGTCGCGCTCCAGCAGCCCTCGTACGACGGGCAGCAGCGGTGCGGCCTGGGCCGGCGGACGGATCTCGTCGACGACGACCGCGTGGAGGATGCCGCCGAGCGAGTCGCGCCGGAAGGGCGACGCTCCGCTCAGCACCGTGCACAGCAGCGCGCCGAGCGACCACAGGTCGGACTCGGGGCCGGTCCGGGCACCGGCCATCCGTTCGGGCGCGGTGTACTCGGGCGAGCCGACGAACGCGCCGGTCTCCGTGAGCGTCGTCGCGCCCGCGACCTGGGCGATCCCGAAGTCGGTGAGCACGATGCGGTCGGTGCCCTCCTCGACGAGGACGTTGGCGGGCTTGAGGTCGCGGTGCAGGACGCCCGCGTCGTGCGCGCGGCGCAGCGCCTGGAGCAGGTCGATGCCGATGCGGGCGGCCTCGCGCGCGTCGACCGGCCCGTTCGCGGAGATCCGTTCGGCGAGCGAGCCGCCGTCGATCAACTCCATGACGATGTACGGGCGTTCGTCGTCCTCGACGACGTCGTGGACGACGATGATGTGCGGGTGGTGGAGCTGGGCGACGGCCCGTGCCTCGCGCAGGGTGCGGTCGCGCTGGAGCCGGGACTCCTCCGCCGAGAGCGAGTCGTCGAGGGCCAGCTCCTTCACCGCGACCCGGCGGCCGAGCAGTTGGTCGGTGGCACGCCAGACGACGCCCATGCCGCCCCGGCCGATCCTGGCATCCAGCCGGTAACGGCCCGCGATCACGCGGACGTTCTCCCCCTCGGTCCCCATGGGTCTCATCATGCCGCACCGGACGGACCCCCTCCGTGGCGGCGACCGGCCAAGTGTGCTGCCGCTCCCGGACAGCCGGTGGCACACTCCTGGGGACTCGGGCTCGGGTCAGCCCTCCTGGAAGCTCCGCAGGATCCGGTCGAACTGCTCTTTGGTGGTGGTCCATTCGGCGGCCGGCGAGGACTCGTAGACGGCGTACTCGGTGCCGTCGCTCTTCATGTACCCGACGTCGATCGCGCGGTAGGGCCCCGGGAAGTAGTGCGGCGCGTCCTTGGCCAGGGCGTCCCACGTGTACTCCCAGCGGGCGCCCGGCTGGTCCCGGAAGAGCTCTTCCTTGAGGAGCAGTTGCCTGTAGTCCCGCAGCCGCCCCTCGAGCTTCCCGTCCAGGAGCTTCATGTGATCGTACGAGGAGCTGAAGTCCGGATCGGTGTCGACGGCGACCCGTACGAGGTGTTTGCCCTTGTCGGGTGAGTAGTCGATCTGCCGGAGGCCGTCCTGGTCGATGGAGACGGACGACTTCCACCCCTTGGGCAGGGAGACGCTGAAGCCCACCTCGTTGTGCCGTTCCCAACCTGCGGGAACCGCCCCCTGGCCGCCCTTGTCGCTCGGCTTGGTACTCGGCTTGGCGTCGGCACTCCGGGTCGACGACGCGGAGGCGGAGCCGCCGGGGCTGCGGTCCGTGCCGAAGTGCTGCATCGCGACCGCGACACCCCCGCCGACGAGCGCCGCGAAGGCGACGACCAGGGTGAACGTACGCAGGCGGTGCCGCTTCGTCGGTGCGGGCACGGGCGCGATCGTCACCGGCGGATACGGCGTGGTGGGGGCCGTCTGCGCGCGGGTACCGGTGCCGGTCCGCGTCTCCGCGGTGTCGTACCCCGTCGGCGCGTACGACTGCGCCGCACTCGACGGTCGTCCCGCCGCCGCCTCGGCAAGCATCTGCTCGGCCTGCTCCGCGCCGGGCCGATCGGCCGGGTCCTTGCGCAGCAGCGCGGCGAGGACGGGCCCCAGCACACCCGCGTTGACCGGTTCGGCGGGTTCCTCCTCGACGACGGCCTGCATGGTGCCGATCGCCGACGTGCGGCGGAACGGCGACCGGCCCTCCACCGCGGTGTACAGCGTGGCCCCGAGGGCCCAGAGGTCGGAGGCCGGACCGGGGTCGTGGCCGCGCACCCGCTCGGGCGCGAGGTAGTCGACGGAGCCGACGATCTCGCCGGTGCGCGTGATCGTCGTATCGCCCTCGACCTGCGCGATCCCGAAGTCGGTGAGCAGGACACGGCGGTCGGGCGAGAGCAGGACGTTGCCCGGCTTCACGTCCCGGTGCAGCACACCGGCGGCGTGCGCCGCGCGCAGCGCCCGCAGCACCCACAGCCCGATCCGTGCGGCCTCGGCCGGTTCGAGGCGCCCCTGCTCCTTGACCTCGTCGGCCAGCGAGTTGCCCTCCACCAGCTCCATGACGATCCACGGCCGGTTGTCGTGTTCCAGCACGTCATGGATGGTGACGACGGCCGAGTGGTTGATCCTGGCCGCGGCCCGCGCCTCGGCGTGGGTCCGGGCGAGCAGCCGGGCCAGGTCGCTCTCGGCGACGTACAGCGCGGCGGTCAGCTCCTTGACCGCGACGGCCCGGTGCAGCACCTCATCATGCGCGCGCCAAACCCGGCCCATGCCACCACTGCCGATGGATTCGACAAGCCGGTAGCGGCCCGCGAGGAGCAGGCCCTGCATCTGATTCACGTTTCCCCGCAATGGTCTTGACAGGGTCAGACTAAGGAGCGGTACCCACCCTGGGAACAAGCGGGGTCGTACGGAGACCTCACTGTGACGGTTGTCCCATCCCTGTACGGAAGGGAACCGTTTGGTGTTCAACAGCCCCCACCTGGCCAAACACGGCCTCGGGAGGGCAAAAGGGTTGCTCAGCGGCTGACTTGGTACGTCGACGACGCCTGCTCGTACAGCCGCGAAACCTCGTCGCGTTCGGCGTCCGGGCCGCGCACCTGGACCACGTGGTAGTGCCCGGCGACGAGGATCGCGAGGTTGCGCACATAGAGCGAATGCCCCGCGGAGTCCTGCCAGGTGAACTGGCCCTCGGCCATCGCCTTGCCGCCCACGTCGATCCGCCGCATCCCGCTGGAGGTCGCCCAGGTCGAGTCCCGGAAGGGCTGCAACTCCTTCTCGCTCTCCCGCTGATAGGTCATCGGGTCGCTGCCGTACGTGGCCGTGCCGTCCCGCCCGGGTACGAGGATGAGCTCGAAGTCCCCCTGGGAGTAGACGACCTGGCCGCTGCCGTTCTTCGGCGAACGCGTCCAGCCGCTCGCCACGGCGACCTGGAATCCCTCGGGGTCCTTGCGGAGGGTGAACCCGTCGGCGACGCCGGGATCGGCGGTGGTGTGCGAGGAGGTCGAACTGGACTTCCCCGAGGGGCTCCTGGCGGGGTCCGGCGAGGCCTGGTCGGAGCCGGGCGCGTTGCTCGCCGTCGGGTCGCCGCCGGGCTGTGTGGCGGGGCCGGCCTGTCCGGCGGCGCCGGTGCGCCCGTCACCGGTGCCGCTCCGGTCCGCCTTGGGCATGAAGACGACCGCGTACGCAACCGCCGCGGCCAGCAGGAGCAGAACGAGCAGGAGCAGGTTCCGGCCCAGCCGTCGGGGACCCGCCGCGTTCTCCCGCCTGGCCCGCTTGTGGCGGGCGTGCGGGCTGGTCGCGGGCAGTCCGGCACGACGCCTGCGGACGAGCTCGCCCCGGCGCCGTACGATCGGCAGCCGGCTCGGGTCGACGGGCGGTGCGGGCACGACGTGCGCCCCCGCCTCGGGCTCTGGCGCGGACCGCACCAACGACCGCAGCCAGCCGCGCAGTTCCTCGAAGTCGAGCCGCTCCGTGGGGTCCTGGCGCAGCAGCGATTCGACGACGGGCCGCAGCGGCCCGCACTCCTCGGCGAACGCGGGCGGCTCCGCGCACACCAGCTGGACCAGCTCGGCGGTGTTCTCCTCCGGGTAGGGAGCGTGTCCCTGCACCGCGCGGAAGAGCAGCGCGCCCAGCGCCCACAGGTCGGTCGCCGGTCCGATCGGGGCCGCCAACTGCCAGTTCTCGTGCACCGGTCCGGCCTGCTCGGGCGCCCAGCGCTCGGTGACCGGCCCGACCACGGCCATCCGCGCCTGCCGGGCCCGCTCGGCCGCGAGCGCGGTGGCCGGCCCTCGGCGCGGCGGTGTCCCGGCGACCAGATCACCCCACCCGGCGCCGGGACGGCCGGAGGGGTGCGGGGCGGGGGCGAGGTTCTGCGGAGTGCCGGGCACCGGGACGTGGCCGGAGGCCGGGGAGACGCCGGGCGTGCGGGTGTGTCCGGGGTCGGTGAATCCGCCGGGAGGCACGGGTACCCGGGTGTCGCCGGGCGCCTGGAACCCGCCGGTGCGCCGGCCGTCGTCCGCGACCCGCTCACCGCCGAAGGGCCGTCCGGGGGCGGGAACGCCCGGACGTCCGCCGTGCCCGGTGCCGTAGGGGTCCTGTCCGGGCGCGAGCGCGGAACGGCCGTACGCCGTGTCACCCGGCGCCGGCCTGCCGCCCGGGCCCAGCGCCGATCCCGAGGGCAGTGTGGGGCGGGCGGGGCCGTCGTTCCCGCCGAGGGCTCCGGCAGCCGGCGGCTGGACTCCGTACCTGCCGGTGCCGCCGACTCCGTACGGGTCGGCTATCTGGCCGGGGGGCGCGCCGGTCGGGTGCTGCCGGCCGCCCTGGCCGGGCAGTTGCGGCGGGTTGTGGGTCTGGGCCTGCGGGGAGTGCGGGGTGCCGTACCGGCTGTCCTGGCCGGTCTGCTCGCCGGGTGCGGAGGGCCGGGGTGCCGGCAGGGCGAGCG
This sequence comes from Streptomyces sp. NBC_00328, assembly GCF_036139655.1. NCBI lineage: Bacteria > Bacillati > Actinomycetota > Actinomycetes > Kitasatosporales > Streptomycetaceae > Streptomyces > Streptomyces sp. NBC_00328. The sequence continues at coordinate 5,941,181 of NZ_CP108013.1, read as the reverse complement.
GGTCGCCCCGACGCTCCCCCTGTACGCGGGCGGCGGCACGCGCTCCGGCGCGGTACGCGGCGATGGCTCCGGCGCGCGCGGCGCGGACGTCGTCCCCGGCGTCCTCCGCCTGCCCGCCCCTCTCCGGTCCGCCCTCCGGCCCGGCCGTACCTGCCGGACGGCCCGGACCCGCCGGACCGCCCGCTTCGAGGGCACGCGGTCCCCGGCCCGCCACGGGTGCCCCGGGGACCGGTGCCCCCGGGACCGGCGTTCCCTGCTCCGCGCGGGCCTCGATCGCCGCCCGCCGGGCCGCTTCGGCGTCCGCGCCGCTCGTGGCCGCCACGGCGACACCGCGCGCGCCGCCGAATCCGGCACCGCCGACGGGTCCCCGTCCGCCGGCGGCACCCGAAGGAGTGCCCGTCCCGGCCGGACCGGCGTCACCGGGCTGCCCGGCGCGGGGGCCGGATCCGTGACCGGTCGTGAAGTCGTCCTCCGGCGCGGGGACCGGGTCGTACCCGCACAGCGCCTCTTCCGCGGCCCCGGCCGCCAGTCCGGTGAGCAGGACGCGGCCGTCGTCGCAGACGAGCACCGTGCGCGCGGTGATGTTCCGGTGCACCCAGCCGTGCGCGTGCAGGACCCGCAGCGCGGTGAGGACGTCGGCCGCGACCTCCGCGGCGCGGTAGGGGCTGAGCGGCTTCTCGGCGAGCAGTGCGGCCAGCGGCCTCGCGGGCACCGACTCGCTGACGATCCACAGCGACCCGCCCTCGGCGAACACGTCGAAGACCTGGTCGAGCCGGGGATGGTCGGGGATCCGCGCGGCGGCCTGCGCCGCGTCGATCGCGCGCAGCACCGCCGGTTCGGTGGGCCGCCGGGTGGTGCGGGAGGACGCCCGCCGCACCCCGCCGTCCCGGGCCACGAACCCCTCCGGCAACCCGTCCGCGTCGAGCACCTCGGCCTCGACGACCTCGGGCAACGGCACCTGCCGTACCAGGACTTCCTGCCCGCTGTAGGTGTCGAAGGCCCGGCTCTCGGCGAGTTCGTACTCGTCGGACGGCGGCAGGGGCAGGCGGTAGCGGTCGGCCAGTACCCGTCCCGCGTAGTCGTCCACGATGCTCCCCCAGCCGACCGGTTGGTCAATTCCGTTCGCCGTGCGTCCCGTTGTGGCTTCGTTCGGTCCGCAACCACTCACGATACGTGCCCGAGGCAACCCGCAGAGCGGTGATGCGAGATCTCGGGCTCCGTTCGTCGCGGAACGTCACCTCGGCCGGCGGTACGTCATGACTTCGGCTGGAACGTCTCGGTCAGCGTGGCCCACGTACTCTTGCGCAGCGCGCTGTTCCACGCGGCGTCCTTGGCCGTGTACATCAGCGCGTAGCCCTGATGCGCGTTCACCACGAAACCGCGGTCGATCGAGTGGAACTTCGTGCCGCCGTCCACGTAGGTGAACTCCCAGTCGGCCGTGTTCCAGCCGCGGTAGCTCACGCTCTCTATGACGATCTTCTTGTACTGGGGGCGCACCATGCCGCGCTCCTGGTTGTTCCAGTCCGCGACCGGGTCGTCCTTGGGAGTCGACGTCCAGCCGACGAGGAGCTTCTGTCCGTCGGGACCGGTGAACCGGGCTCCCGCTTCGTCCTGGGACTTGTACGCCCACCCCTTCGGCAGCCCGATCGAGAAGCCCTGGCCGCTCTTGTACGTCGTCACGGAGGCGGAACCCGAGCCCGACTCCTTGCCGTCGCCGCTCGAACCGGCCGAGTCGTTCTTGCTCGTGTCCGTGTCCGTGCCCGACGAGGTGTCCGCGGAGTCGTCCGAGCCGGAGCCCGACGTGTCGCCGCTGTCGGTGTGCGAGGTGTCGCTCTTGTCCTTGCCCTCGCCCTTGCTGTCGTCGCCGCTCTTCCCGCTGCCCGCGGCCGCTCCGCTGGAGGCGGTCGCCTTGGCGCCGGTGCCGCCCTTGGCGTCGTCGTCCCCGCCGCCGCCGAAGGTGAGGGCCAGCACGGTGCCGACCACGACCAGCGCCACGACGACCGCGATGATCACCAGGGTGCGCAGCGGCACGACATCCGTGAGCGAGGCCTTGGGCGCCGGGCGGACCGGGCGCTCGGGTGCCACCGGCCATCCGGACCCCGAACCGCCGCGCGTACCCGCGGCTCCGCCGCCTCCGGCCGAACCGGAGTTCACCGGCTTGCTGTCGGGACCGCTCGGCTGGACCGGCACGGAAGGACTCGCCGCGGCGGTCGTCCCGGAGGCGCCGCCGGCCGGGCCGGCCGCAGTGCCGGACCCCGAACCCGTGCGCGGGGAGGCCGTCCCGGCCGCTCCTTGCGCCCGGTCGGAGCCCGGGCCGTCGGCCGTCCTGGCGCGGGAGGACGCCGCCGAGGTGGCGGCCGCCGCCGTGGCGGCCCCGGCCGCGGTCGCGGCCTTGCGTACCGACCGCAGAGCCCCGCGCAGCCGCGCCGGTTCCTCCGGCAGCGGCGGCATCGCCACGACCTTCGTCGCGTCCGGCGGCTCCGGCAGGCTCTTCTCGGACTCGGTCTCGCGCAGCACCTCGTTGAGCATGGCCCGGGCGCCCGCGTCGTCGAGCCGCTGCTCGGGATCCTTGGCGAGCAGGCCGTAGATCACGTTCTCCAGCGGGCCCGCGTTCTTGGGCTGTTCGACCGGCTCGGTCATCACCGCGGTGAGCGTCGCGATCGCGGAGCCCTTGTCGTAGGGCGGCACGCCTTCGACCGACGCGTACAGCAGACCGCCCAGCGACCACAGGTCGGCCGCGGGGCCGGGCTTGTGACCGCGCGCCCGCTCCGGCGAGATGTAGGAGGGCGCGCCGACGAGCATGCCGGTCGAGGTGATGGACGGGTCGCCCTCCACCTGGGCGATGCCGAAGTCGGTGAGCACGACCCGGCCGTCATGGTCGATCAGCACGTTCGACGGCTTCACGTCCCGGTGCAGGATGCCCTCGCGGTGCGCCGCCTGCAGCACGTCGAGGATGGCCAGGCCCACCTCGGCGGCACGCTTCGGCGTGAGCACTCCGTCCTCGCGGATGACCTCGGCGAGGGACTTGCCCCCGATGAGCTCCATCACGATCCACGGCCGGTTGTCCTCGTCGACCACGTCGAAGACCGTCACCGCGCCGTTGTTGCGGATCCGCGCGATGGCCTTGGCCTCCCGCAGCGTGCGCGTGATCAGCCGGCGCTTCTCGTCCTCGTCGATGGCCGACGGGAACCGCAGTTCCTTCACGGCGACCGTACGGCCCAGGGTCTCGTCCTCGGCGCGCCACACCGTGCCCATGCCGCCGCGGCCGAGAACATCCCCCAGCCGGTACCGCCCGGCGAGGAGACGATCGCTCTTGTCCTGACGGGGTGCTCCCACCCGCTCTGCCTCCGACATGCGTCCCCTCATGCAACCCGCCCTGACAGAGCCTCCATTGTCCCCTACCCGACAAGTGCCCGGCGCCCTGGGGGCCCCTGGAACCGCAACAGCTCATCCAGTGAGACGTCCGGACCCCGCCGAAGGCCCTCCCACAGCCGTACACCGCGCGTGCCGGCCGCCCCGCGACGGAGGGTCCCGCGGGTCCGCCGCACCCGCTTCCAGGACCGGCCCCGTGAGGGTCCCCCGCACAGCGACGTGCCTCATCATGGGCCGTGACAAGGAAGGACCCCGCGATGCCATCGCCCCGGACACTCCGGACGCTTCTGGCCAACCCGCGTCCCTGACGCTGCTTCTGACGGTCGAACCGTGTCGCCGGCCGCAGTCGAACAGAGCTGCCCGGAGAGGCCGTGGAATTCACCGCCCGTCAGGTGCAAGGTTCCCGCCACGGAGCTGGAGTCCTGCGGCTGACGTCATGTCGTGAGGTTCGCACCGGCCGACCGAGCGGCATCCTCGGGTTGTGGTTCCGGGGCACCTCGCCCACCCACACGGTCCATCTCGCGCCATTCCGGCCGCAGCCCGGTCAAATTCGTGGTGAGGAAGTACGCGGCCCCACTGGCAAGCAGCACCGGCGCGAGTCCGACGGAGGCCACCGCCGCTCCGACGATCAGTCCGCCGAGAGGGATACCGGCCCAGGCCAGCGAGTCACCGAGCGCGTTGACCCGGCCCAGCATCCGGCGCGGCACCCGCTCGAAGAGGATGGCCCCCAGCACCGGGTTGAGGAAGCCCGACCCGAATCCACTGACGGCGAACACGGCCAGTACCGCTCCCAAGGGAGCGTCGGAGGCGAGGATCAGGAACCTCGGCGCCCCGGCCACCAGGAACCCGGTGAAGAACACCATCCGGCGCCGCAGCCGGTGTGCGGCCACCGCGGCGATCAGACTCCCCACGACCGCCGCGGCTCCCGTCACGCTGCCCATCAGGCCGATCGCAGCCGGCCCGTTGCCGGATTCCCTGGCCCAGACGGGCATGAGCACCGTGCCGAACCCCGCGTCCAGCAGGTTGGTGATCCCGACCATGACGATGACGGTCAGCATCAACGGCTCGCCCCGCAGGAAGGCGAAGCCCTCGGCGAAGCGTCGCCAGTAACCCGGTTCCGTCTCGCCGGCCTGCGACGGGGCTTCCTCGACCGCATGGCCCACCCCACGAGGCAGTGCCACTCCGATGATCAACGATCCGAGAGTGAAGCAGCCCGCGTTGACGACCAGTCCTGTCATGGGGCCGAGCAGCGCCACCAACGAGCCGCCGGCCGCCGGGCCGATGGTGGAGGCGAGCCGCTCGGTCACGCCGGACAGACCGGCGGCCCGCTCCAACGGCACCCGGCCGCATTCGGCCGCTTCCGGGACCATGACCTCCTTGGCCAGGTCGCCGGGGCCGCGGACCGCACCGATCAGCGCGACCAGGGCCAGCAGGAGCGGAAAGGAGAGCAGGTCCAGAGCGTGGAGCAGGGGAACCGCGGCGGCGGCGCTCGCGCTGGCCAGGTCAGTGGTCCAGGAAACGGCCCGCGGGCCGATCCGGTCCACCAGCGGCCCGGTGAACGCCTTGACCGCCACGTAGGGAGTCATCTGGCAGAAGGCGACCAGTCCGGTCCGGGTGGCGCTGCCGGTCGTGACGAGCACGAACCAGGGCAGCGCGACGGCGGCGACCCTGGTACCGGTCAGCGACACGGCCATGGCCGCCAGGACCCCGCCGAGCGGCCGTAAGGACCGCTTGCCGGGTATGCCGGCGTCGCCGGAGACGTCCGCCCTCATGACGTCTCCGTTCCTGTCACCTTCCGCGGACTGGAATGCGCCTCCGGTGCGGCGGGCGTATCCAGTTCCGGCAGGAGGTGCGTGATGACGGCGACCCGCTCGGCTCCCTCCGGGGCTTTCGCCGCCGTCTCCGGCGTATCCCTCCGGTAGCGGGCGACGACTGCCCTCAACTCCTGGCGCAGGGCGGCGGTCTCCTCAGGCGTGAGCCGCAAGGCCCAGTCGCTCATGTCGAAGGTGCCCCGCCATGCGTCGGGCATCGTCTGGAGCTCGTTGATCACCCGCTGTGTGCGAAGGGTGTTGGTGGCGGCGACGGACTGCAGGAAGGCCAGGACGGCCTCGGGCTCGCGCTCGGCCAGCTCCGGATCATTGAGTTCCGTCACCTGATGCACCGAACGCCACCAGCGTTCACGCGCGTTGCCGCGTTCGGTGTCCTCCTCGACGAAGCCGGCCGCGCCGAGCTGGCGCAGGTGGTAGCTGGCCGTGCCGGAGTTCACGCCGAGCCGCTCCGCGAGGCGGGTAGCCGTCGACGGGCCGTACTTCCGCAGCAGCCCGACCAACTGCACGCGCACCGGGTGCGCCAGGGCACGCAGTCCCTTGGCATCCAGAACGACCGCGTCCGCTTCAGCCTTCGGACCATCCGGCCCCGCACTCGTGTCAGTCATATCGCGCACTCTAGACCGCAAACAGTTCTTCGCAAAGACCTCTTCGCGAAGAACTGTTTGCGGTTATGCCAGGGACAGTTGCCCGACCGGCAGGTTCACGCCGTGGCACGGTTCTTGCCGGCGCCTCAAGATCCCAGCTCACGGCACCCGTCCGAGTGAGACGGGCCGGGAGGCGGCGGTCAGAACGGCACGATGTCCGGCGCCCCCAGCCGGGCCGCGTCCGCCGTCAGGTCGTCCGGCTGGCGCTGGGACTCCCGCTCGGCCTCGACCCGCTTCTCGTAGTGCTCCACCTCGCGCTCGATCTGGTCCTTGTCCCAGCCGAGGACCGGGGCCATCAACTCGGCGGCCTCACGGGCGCTGCGGGTGCCCCGGTCGAAGGTCTCGATGGAGATGCGGGTACGCCGGGTCAGGACGTCGTCCAGGTGACGGGCACCCTCGTGCGAGGCGGCGTAGACGATCTCGGCCCGGAGGTAGTCCTCGGCGGCCGGCAGGGGCGCGCCGAGGGACGGGTCCGCCGCGATGAGGTCGAGGAGCTCCTCGGCGAGCGCCCCGTACCGGTTCAACAGATGCTCCACACGCGCCACATGGATGCCGGTGCGCGCCGCGATCCGCGCTCGCGCGTTCCACAGCGCCCGGTACCCCTCGGCACCGAGCAGCGGGGTGTCCTCGGTGACGCATTCGGCGACCCGCTGGTCGAGGCCGTGCACCGCCGCGTCGACCGCGTCCTTGGCCATCACCCGGTAGGTCGTGTACTTGCCGCCGGCCACGACCACGAGTCCGGGCACCGGGTGGGCCACGGTGTGCTCGCGCGAGAGCTTGCTGGTGGCGTCCGACTCCCCGGCCAGCAGCGGCCGCAGCCCCGCGTACACCCCCTCGACGTCGTCACGGGTGAGCGGCACGGAGAGCACCGAGTTCACATGCTCCAGCAGATAGTCGATGTCCGCGCTGGACGCGGCCGGATGGGCCTTGTCCAGGTCCCAGTCGGTGTCGGTGGTGCCGATGATCCAGTGGCGGCCCCAGGGGATCACGAACAGCACGGACTTCTCGGTGCGCAGGATCAGGCCCGTCGAGGAGTGGATCCGGTCCTTCGGCACGACCAGATGGATGCCCTTGGACGCCCGGACGTGGAACTGGCCCCGCTCCCCGACCATGGCCTGGGTGTCGTCGGTCCACACGCCCGTGGCGTTGACGATCTGGCGGGCGCGGACCTCGTACTCGCCGCCGCCCTCGACGTCGCGCACCCTGGCCCCGACCACCCGCTCGCCCTCGCGCAGGAATCCGGTGACCCGCGCGCGGTTGGCGACCTTCGCACCGTACGAAGCGGCCGTGCGCACCAGGGTCGCCACATAGCGGGCGTCGTCCATCTGGGCGTCGTAGTACTGCAGGGCGCCGATCAGCGCGTCCCTCTTCAGGGCCGGTGCGACGCGCAGGGCGTGGCGGCGGCTCAGATGGCGGTGGCCGGGCAGGCCGCGGCCGTGACCGCGGGCCATCGACATGGCGTCGTACAACGCGACGCCGGAGCCCGCGTACAGCCGCTCCCAGCCCTTGTGCTGGAGGGGGTAGAGGAACGGGACGGGCTTGACCAGGTGCGGCGCGAGCCGTTCGAGGAGCAGGCCGCGCTCCTTCAGCGCCTCGCGGACGAGCACGAAGTCGAGCATCTCCAGATACCGCAGGCCGCCGTGGATCAGCTTGCTGGATCTGCTCGAGGTGCCCGACGCCCAGTCACGCGCCTCGACCAGGCCGGTGGACAGACCGCGCGTCGCGGCGTCCAGCGCGGTGCCCGCGCCGACCACGCCCGCACCCACGACCAGCACGTCCAGCTCACGCTCGGCCATTCCCGCCAGTGACTCGGCGCGCTCCGCCGGCCCCAGTGTCGCTGTCCTCACCGCTGCCTCCCGCTGTAGGTCGCGCTGGCCGCACCGTCCGGCGACGCCCGGCTCACATCCCCCCTGCCCAAAGTCTGACCGTCTCTCCCCTCATCGGCCACCGTCCGCCCTCAGCCTGTGGACAGTTCCGGGCGACGCGCAAGGAATCTTGATCGATCAATCCCGCAAATCGGTCATATTTACTCCTAGTCTGACATTGCTCTCGCCCATCCTGTCCACAGGGCTTGCGCACCTGTCCCGCATCGGTTACTGGGAAGGACGGCCCACTCCATGCCCGCAGACCTCGCCGTCATCGGACTCGGTCACCTAGGCCTGCCCCTGGCCCAGGCCGCCGTCGCCGCCGGCATCTCCACCCTCGGCTACAGAACCGGACCGGAAGGCGGCTCCCTCACCCCCGCGGAGCTGCGCCGGATGCTCGCGGGCGGCTTCCGGCCGGCCACGAACCCGGCCGAGCTGGGCCGTGTCCGCACCGCCGTCATCTGCGCACCGACCCCACGGGGCGCGGACGGCGCCCCGGACCTCGGCCAGGTGGAGTCGGCGGCCCGCGCCCTGGCCGCACGGCTGCGCCCGCACACCACGGTCATCCTGGAATCGCCCGTGCACCCCGGCACCACCGAGGCGTTCCTCCGCCCGCTCCTCGAAACCGGCTCCGGACTGCGCGCCGGGCGCGATTTCCACCTCGCGTACTCGCCCAGCCGGGTCGACCCCGGCAACCGCGACGTCACCCCCGCCGGGACGCCGAAGGTCATCGGCGGCCTCACCCCCGCGTGCACCGAGTCGGCAGCCGCCTTCTACGGCCGGCTCACCGACAAGGTCGTCCGCGCGCGCGGCCCCCGCGAGGCGGAGACCGTGCAGGTCCTGGAGACCAACTTCCGGCACGTCAACATCGCGCTCGTCAACGAGATGGCCGTGCTCTGCCACGACCTGGGCGTCGACCTGTGGGACGTCATCCGCTGCGCGGAGACCAAGCCGTTCGGGTTCCAGGCGTTCCGGCCCGGCCCGGGAGTCGGCGGCCACGGGATCGCCCAGGACCTCGGCGGCCCCTCCGGACGCCCGCTGCGGATGGTCGAACTGGCCCGGCAGGTCAACAACCACATGCCCCAGTACGTCATCCAGCGCGCCGCCGCACTGCTCAACGAGCACGGGAAGTCCGCCCGGGCCGCGCGGGTGCTCCTCCTCGGCGTCACCTACAAGGCCGACATCGCCGACCAACAGAGCTCCCCCGCCCACGAGATCGCCGTACGGCTGATGGAACTCGGCGCCTCCGTCAGCTATCACGACCCGCACGTGCCGGCCTGGAGCGTCCTCGGGCGGCCCGTACCGCGCGCGGACTCCCTCTACGAGGCCGCGGCCGACGCCGACCTGACGATCCTGCTCCAGCAACACCGCACCTACGACCTGCAAGGCCTGTCGGTGAAGGCCCAACTCCTCCTGGACACAAGGGGTGCGACCCCGACGGGAGCGGCACACCGGCTCTGAGCCGGGGAATTGCCTCACCGATTGTCACTCCCCCCTGCTAATCTGCGGCAGCTCTCGCACACTCGTGCGCCCATGCCCCGGGCGCCGAGAGGTGTGCGGCGACACTCCACGCGCACACCGACAGTGCGCCCGCATCCCTGGGGGGAACCACATGAGCCAGCCGACGCCGCCGTCCGGTCCACCGGTCGACGCCAACCCGTACGCGGACGCGCCCGCGCCCGACGCTGCCGCCGCGCCCGCCGCTCCGGCCGACCAGCCGCCCGTCCCGCAGCAGGCCTTCCCGCAGGGCGCGCCCCAGCCGGGCTTCCCGGTCGCGCCCGTCGCCCCGGCCGCCCCGGCGCAGGGCAACTTCGCGCTCGGCCTCGTCGCCGCCATCGGCGCCGGCGTGGTCTCCGCGATCCTGTACGGCCTGATCATCGGCCTGACCAAGCACGAGATCGGCTACGCCGCCGTCGGTGTCGGCTTCCTCGTGGGCATCGCCGCGGGCCGCGTCGGCGGCCGCAACCAGACGCTCCCGGTCGTCAGCGTGATCGTCTCCGTCGCCGGGGTCTACCTCGGTCAGCTCATCGGCACGGCCATGATCGGCGCCGACGACACCGGCCTCAGCTTCAGCACGATCTTCTTCGACCACTTCGACGTGGTCCAGCAGGCGTGGAAGGACGCGGCCGACCCGCTGACCTTCGTCTTCTTCGCGATCGCGGCCTACGTGGCGTTCCAGAGCGCCCGCAAGGCCGGACACGGTCACTGAGATGCCGGTCTGGCTGTTTCTGATGCTGTTCGGCCTGGCGTGCTCGATCGCCGGCGGCTGACGAGGCCCGAGGACACGACAAGGGCCCGGCCACCAGACGGTGGGCGGGCCCTTGCCACGTACGGCCTACGGCCTGAGGACTACCGCTTGTGCTGCGAGTCCGCCACCGTCACCTCGACGCGCTGGAACTCCTTGAGCTCGCTGTAGCCGGTCGTGGCCATGGCGCGGCGGAGGGCGCCGAAGATGTTCATCGAACCGTCCGGGATGTGCGACGGACCGGTGAGGATCTCCTCGATGGTGCCGACGGTGCCGAGGTCGACCTTCTTGCCGCGCGGCAGCTCCTCGTTCACCGCCTCCATGCCCCAGTGGTGGCCGCGGCCGGGCGCGTCGGTGGCGCGCGCGAGCGGGGAGCCCATCATCACGGAGTCGGCGCCGCAGGCGATGGCCTTGGGGAGGTCGCCGGACCAGCCCACACCGCCGTCGGCGATGACGTGCACGTACCGGCCGCCGGACTCGTCCATGTAGTCGCGGCGGGCCGCGGCGACGTCCGCGACGGCGGTGGCCATCGGGACCTGGATGCCCAGCACGTTGCGCGTGGTGTGCGCGGCACCGCCGCCGAAACCGACCAGGACACCGGCCGCGCCGGTGCGCATCAGGTGCAGCGCCGCGGTGTACGTGGCGCAGCCGCCGACGATCACCGGGACGTCGAGCTCGTAGATGAACTGCTTCAGGTTCAGCGGCTCGGCGGCACCGGAGACGTGCTCGGCCGACACCGTCGTACCGCGGATGACGAAGATGTCCACACCCGCGTCGACGACGGCCTTGGAGAACTGCGCCGTGCGCTGCGGGGAGAGGGCGGCGGCGGTGACGACTCCCGAGTCGCGCACCTCCTTGATGCGCTGCCCGATCAGCTCCTCCTTGATGGGAGCCGCGTAGATCTCCTGGAGGCGGCGGGTCGCGGTCTCCGAGTCCATACCGGCGATCTCGTCCAGCAGCGGCTGCGGGTCGTCGTACCGCGTCCAGAGGCCTTCCAGGTTCAGGACGCCCAGGCCGCCCAGCTCGCCGATACGGATCGCGGTGGCCGGGGAGACGACCGAGTCCATGGGGGCGGCCAGGAAGGGCAGCTCGAAGCGGTACGCGTCGATCTGCCAGGCGATCGAGACCTCCTTCGGGTCCCGCGTACGGCGGCTCGGGACGACGGCGATGTCGTCGAAGGCGTACGCCCGGCGGCCGCGCTTGCCGCGCCCGATCTCGATCTCAGTCACGTTGTGGCCTTTCCCTCTTCGCTTCTGCGCCTCCCAGTATCCCCGACGCCCACGACGAGGGCGGCCCCGGAAGCTCCGGGGCCGCCCTCGTGGCGGGTCTCAACGCGCGCGTGGAAGACCGTTCGGCTGTACGGACGACTACTTGAGGCGGCTGTAGTTCGGCGCCTCAACCGTCATCTGGATGTCGTGCGGGTGGCTCTCCTTGAGGCCCGCCGAGGTGATGCGCACGAACCGGCCGCGGTCCTGGAGCTCGGGCACCGTACGGCCGCCGACGTAGAACATCGACTGGCGCAGACCGCCGACCAGTTGGTGGACGACCGCGGAGAGCGGGCCGCGGTAGGGCACCTGGCCCTCGATGCCCTCGGGGACGAGCTTCTCGTCGGAGGCGACGCCCTCCTGGAAGTAGCGGTCCTTGGAGAAGGAGCGCTGCTCTCCACGGGACTGCATGGCGCCCAGGGAGCCCATGCCGCGGTACGACTTGAACTGCTTGCCGTTGATGAAGAGCAGCTCACCCGGGGACTCCTCGCAGCCCGCGAGCAGCGAGCCCAGCATCACCGTGTCGGCGCCCGCGACCAGGGCCTTGGCGATGTCGCCGGAGTACTGCAGGCCACCGTCGCCGATGACCGGGACGCCGGCCGCCTTGGCGGCGAGCGACGCCTCGTAGATGGCCGTCACCTGCGGCACGCCGATGCCGGCGACGACGCGGGTGGTGCAGATGGAACCGGGGCCGACTCCGACCTTGATGCCGTCGACGCCCGCGTCGATGAGGGCCTGCGCGCCGTCACGGGTGGCGATGTTGCCGCCGATGACGTCGATGCCCGAGGAGTTCGACTTGATCTTGGCGACCATGTCGCCGACCAGACGGGAGTGGCCGTGCGCGGTGTCGACGACGATGAAGTCGACGCCGGCCTCGATCAGGGCCTGGGCCCGCTCGAAGGCGTCACCCGCGACACCGACGGCCGCGCCGACCAGCAGACGGCCCTCGCCGTCCTTGGCCGCGTTCGGGTACTTCTCCGCCTTGACGAAGTCCTTGACGGTGATGAGGCCCTTGAGGACGCCCGCGTCGTCGACCAGCGGAAGCTTCTCGATCTTGTGGCGGCGCAGGAGCTGCATCGCGTCGTGGCCGGAGATGCCGACCTTGCCGGTGACCAGCGGCATCGGCGTCATGACCTCGCGGACCTGGCGCGAGCGGTCGGTCTCGAAGGCCATGTCGCGGTTGGTGACGATGCCGAGCAGCTTGCCTCCGCCGTCCGTGACCGGCACACCGGAGATCCGGAACTTGGCGCAGATCGCGTCGGCCTCGCCGAGCGTGGCGTCCGGGTGCACGGTGATCGGGTCGGTCACCATGCCGGACTCGGAGCGCTTCACCAGGTCGACCTGGTTGGCCTGGTCCTCGATGGACAGGTTGCGGTGCAGAACACCGACGCCGCCCTGACGGGCCATCGCGATCGCCATACGCGATTCGGTGACCTTGTCCATGGCGGCGGAGAGCAGCGGGATGTTGACCCGGACGTTCTTCGAGATGTGCGAGGCGGTGTCGATCTGGTCGGGCGCCATGTCCGACGAGCCCGGCAGCAGCAGCACGTCGTCGTAGGTCAGCCCGAGTGTCGCGAACTTGGCGGGCACTCCGTCGACGTTGGCAGTCATGACACCTTCCCCAAATGGCCTTGATCGGTGCGGATGTCCATGCTAACGGGAAGCATGGCTCTCTCATTCCACGGTTGAGGGTGGGCTTCGGCTTCGTATGTTCGTACGGGATGACGGTCATTCCCGTTCAGACCCGTGCCCGGAGAAGGGCCCGGAGCCCGCTCGGGCAGCCCGGCCGGGCTGGGCGAACGCCCGTCGGCACCCCGCCCCGCCCGCGAAGCGCGGCACGGAGCCTTCCGGGCCGGCCGGATCGACGCCGCCGGAGTCCGCCACCTTTTGCCTGCAATTTGCGGAGGAAAAGGGCTCCGGCGCACCGGGCGCCGGCTGTCCGCGGTGACCGGTATCACCGGAACGTGTCCCGCCGGCAGATACGTGACGGACACGGTGGGCGCGACGGACACGGCGGGACCGCGCCACCCCGGCCACGGCGTCACCGCGGCCGGACCCGGATCCCTACTGCTCCGCCAGTGCCCGCAGCCGGCTGAGCGCACGGTGCTGGGCCACCCGGACGGCACCCGGTGACATGCCCAGCATCTGGCCGGTCTCCTCCGCCGTGAGGCCCACCGCGATACGCAGAAGGAGCAGCTCGCGCTGGTTCTCGGGGAGGTTGGCCATGAGTTTCTTCGCCCATTCGGCGTCGCTGCTGAGCAGCGCGCGCTCCTCGGGGCCGAGGGAGTCGTCGGGCCGCTCCGGCATCTCGTCGGACGGGACGACCGTGGACCCCGGATGACGCATCGCGGCACGCTGGAGGTCGGCGACCTTGTGCGCGGCGATCGCGAACACAAACGCCTCGAACGGGCGCCCGGTGTCCTTGTAGCGCGGCAGCGCGAGGAGCACCGCGACACAGACCTCCTGCGCCAGGTCCTCCACGAAGTGCCGCGCGTCCCCCGGAAGCCGGGACAGACGGGCGCGGCAGTAACGCAGCGCGAGCGGGTGTACGTGGGCGAGCAGGTCGTGCGTGGCCTGTTCGTCGCCGTCGACCGCGCGAAGGACGAGCGCACCGATCCCCGTCGTCTCGTCTTCACGCATCGGTCCATGGTGCCTCGACGTCGTCCTGTCCGTGGCACCGCGTCCATAGTTGTGCACCGAAGCGTTATGAGCAGGTGCGCCGGAACTCATCTCCTGCGCCCTCCCCTCCCGCTCGACCGACTTGTCCCCAGGGAACTCCACACCTCAAGGATGCGGCATCCGCCGGGAAACGGAGTCCGGACACCGAGGAGGCTCTCTCCGAGGCACCGGCCCCACCCGCCGTCCGGCGGGCAGGGACTACTGCCGTCGTACCCGCGAGGCGGTTCGCCCAAGGGCTGTCCCGTGGTCCCCGGCGGGCGCGCGATGACAGCGAACGCACCTCGTCGCGTCGCGGGACCGCGCGGACACGCCTCGTACGAGGACGGCCCTCTGCCGTGCGACGCGGCGCGTCGGACGGCACGCGCCGATCCACCCCGGACCACGGGCCACCCCTCAGCGAACCAGGCCCCACCGGAATCCGAGCGCGACCGCGTGCGCCCGGTCCGAGGCGCCGAGCTTCTTGAAGAGCCGCCGTGCGTGGGTCTTGACCGTGTCCTCGGAGAGGAACAGCTCACGGCCGATCTCCGCGTTGGAGCGTCCGTGGCTCATTCCTTCGAGCACCTGGATCTCCCGCGCGGTGAGCGTGGGCGCGGCGCCCATCTCCGCCGAACGCAGTCTGCGCGGCGCGAGCCGCCACGTCGGGTCGGCGAGCGCCTGGGTCACCGTGGCGCGCAGTTCCGCCCGCGAGGCGTCCTTGTGGAGATAGCCGCGGGCGCCGGCGGCGACGGCGAGCGCCACACCGTCCAGGTCCTCGGCGACGGTGAGCATGATGATGCGCGCACCGGGGTCGGCGGACAGCAGCCGCCTGACCGTCTCCACGCCGCCCAATCCGGGCATACGTACGTCCATCAGAATCAAATCCGAACGGTCGGCTCCCCAGCGGCGGAGGACTTCCTCGCCGTTGGCCGCCGTCGTCACGCGCTCGACACCGGGCACGGTCGCGACCGCGCGGCGGAGCGCCTCTCGGGCAAGCGGGGAGTCGTCGCAGACGAGGACGGATGTCATGACCGTCCTCCGCAGCTGATGCGCGTCACCTTGAGCCTCCAGGCTGTTACGAATCGTCACCTGTGCGGTCGACACTCGCAGGCGGATATGACCGCCTACCCGAGCGCTTGTTCCTTCAACCGCCTCAGCCATCTCAACGATGGTCACTCGAAAGAGTTACGGGGCAGCCGGCCGTCATCGGCACTGTACGTGAGGGCGCGGACACGGTGGAGACATGCGCGCCGACCCTCAACGTTTCATCACAACCCATGCCCCATTCAGACTGTTTTCTTCCCATTTGCTGGTGTCTGAGACTAGATTCGCAATGAGTCATATTTTCATCTCCTTAGATCGTAGATGTACGGTCGGTGGGCACAGAGCAGCCCAGAACGGCAGCAAGGGGACACGCAATGGCAGATTTCTCCCGCCTTCCCGGTCCGAACGCGGACCTCTGGGACTGGCAGCTCCTCGCGGCCTGCCGAGGGGTCGACAGCTCGCTCTTCTTCCACCCGGAGGGCGAGCGTGGTGCGGCACGGAGCGCTCGTGAGAACTCGGCCAAAGAGGTCTGCATGAGATGCCCGGTACGCGCGGAGTGCGCGGCACACGCGCTCGCGGTGCGCGAACCGTACGGCGTATGGGGCGGACTGACCGAGGACGAGCGTGAAGAGCTCATGGGACGGGCACGCAACCGACTGGTCTCGGCGGCGGCCACAGGAAACGCTTCCGCCTCGAACACCTGAAGGAACGTTTCCGCTCTGAAGGTGCGTACAAGTTGCGTACGTACAGGGCCGGAGGTACGGGGGCACGTACAGGCCTGTGCGCATGAACCGGAGGTGTGGGCGACGAGACGCGCACGGCGCATGCGGGGAACACAGGACGTGCAGGGAAACATCAGGAGGAGTCGATCCCGTCCGTGACGGCCCGGCTCCCCGGCGGGCAGACCGCTAGCGGGCCGCCGCCCGTGCCAGCCGGTCCAGCGTCGCGGCCACAGCCGGCACCTCGGCGAGGTCGGGGAGGGTGAGGGCGACGATCTCGCGGCGCACCGCGGGCTCCACCGTCACGGTCCGGGCCCCCTTCGGACGTACGGACTCGATCGCGAGTTCCGGCAGGACGGCGACGCCGAGTCCCGCGCCCACGAGCCCCACCACCGCCGGATAGTCGTCGGTGGCGAAGTCGATGCGGGGCTCGAAACCGGCACCGCGGCAGACCTCGACGAGCTGGCCGCGGCAGCGCGGGCAGCCCGCGATCCACGACTCACCGGCGAACTCGCCGATCGCGACGGACTCCGCGCGTGCGAGCGGGTGGCGCTCGGGCACCAGGCCGACAAGCCGGTCCATCAGCAGGGGCCGTACGACGAGGTCGTCCCACTCCTCGGCGCCCGGAGCGCTCTCGTAGCGGAAGGCGAGCGCGATGTCGCAGTCACCGGCCCTGAGCTTCTCGACGGACTCGGGCGGTTCGGCCTCCTCCAGGGAGACACGGGTGCCCGGGTGGGCCGCGCGCAGCGCGGCGAGGGCCGTGGGAACGAGGGTGGAACTGCCGCTGGGGAAGGAGACCAGCCGGACGCGGCCCGCCCGCAGCCCGGCGATCGCGGCGACCTCCTCCTCCGCGGCCGTGAGGCCGGCCAGGATGCTCGCCGCGTGCTTGACCAGAGCCTCACCCGCCTGGGTGAGGCGCATCTCGCGGCCCGTCCTGACGAGCAGCGGGGTGCCCACGGAGGACTCCAGGGCCTTCATCTGCTGGCTGACGGCGGGCTGGGTGCAGCCCAGCTCACGGCCTGCCGCCGAGAAGGACCCGGTGGCGGCGACGGCGCGCAGAACGCGGAGATGACGAGCCTCGATCACCCTTCGAGCATAAGCGCGTCTTGGGTGCGGCGCCGAATATCACGTCGACGCTTTGACCTGTATCACCTAGCTTGATGGCATGAAGCTTCTGTCAGTGAACCTGGGCCGGGCACGGGCCGTCCCGTACACGGACCA
The DNA here is from genome assembly GCF_036139655.1 of Streptomyces sp. NBC_00328. Lineage (NCBI taxonomy): Bacteria > Bacillati > Actinomycetota > Actinomycetes > Kitasatosporales > Streptomycetaceae > Streptomyces > Streptomyces sp. NBC_00328. Next base: position 5,924,322 of record NZ_CP108013.1, on the reverse strand, counting down.
GCCGGAGGGCCTGACCGGCATCGACAAGCGGCCGGCCGACGGTCCGGTCCGCGTGATGGCGCCGGGGCCCAAGGGGACCGGCGGAAGCGGGCTGGCCGGGGACACCGTGTGCCACCTGCGCCATCACGGCGGTGACGACCAGGCGGTGTACGCGGTGGCGCGCGAGGACCTCGACGCCTGGGAGCGTGAGCTCGGCCGGACGCTGCCGAACGGCGGGTTCGGCGAGAACCTCACGACGCTGGGGCTCGACGTGTCCGGCGCGCTGATCGGTGAGCGCTGGCGGATGGGTTCCGGCCTCGTCCTGGAGGTCACCTGCGGGCGCATCCCGTGCCGCACCTTCCAGGAGCACCTCGGCGAGAAGGGCTGGGTCAGACGGTTCACGCACCGGGGTGCGCCGGGCGCGTACCTGCGGGTGATCGAGCCCGGCGAAATCCGCTCCGGGGACCCGGTCGAGATCGTGCACCGGCCCGGCCACGATGTCACCGTCGCCGTCCAGTTCCGCGCCTCGACGACCGAACGGAAGCTGCTGCCGAGGCTGTTGGCGGCGGGCGAGGCCCTGCACCCGGAGTCGCTTGCGGACGCGCGGGAGTACGTGGCGAAGTACGGCGGATAGGGGCGGGCCCGGGCACCGTCCGCGGCGATGTCCGTGCCGTGTTCACGGTGTGCCCGCGTAGGCGGGGCCTGGTGCGAGGTACGTACGGAGCGCGGAGGGCGGTCGGCCGCACCGGGGGCGCCCGCGGTCCGCTGCACCGGGGGCGGGGGGCGCGGCCGGTCACTACCCTTGCGCCATGACAACGGCTCTGATTACGGGATCGACCGCGGGGATCGGTGCCGCCTTCGCGCGGCGGCTCGCGGCGGACGGGCACAACCTGGTGCTGGTGGCGCGGGACACGAAGCGGCTGCGCGAGCAGGCGACCGAGCTGCACGACCGGCACGGCATCGAGGCGGAGGTGCTCACCGCGGACCTGGCGACGGACGAGGGCATCGAGGAGGTCGCCGCCCGTCTGTCCGACCGCAAGAGCCCGGTCGACCTGCTGGTCAACAACGCCGGCTTCGGCAACAAGGGTCGCTATCTGGACGTGTCGATGGCGGACGAGCTGAAGATGCTCAAGGTGCACTGCGAGGCGGTGCTCCGGCTGACGTCGGCGGCGACCGAGGCGATGCGGGAGCGCGGCCGGGGCGGCGTCGTCAACGTGGCGTCGGTCGCGGCGTTCGTGCCGCGCGGTACGTACGGGGCGTCGAAGGCGTGGGTCGTGCAGTTCACGCAGGGCGCGGCGAAGGACCTCGCGGGCAGCGGGGTGCGGCTGATGGCGCTGGCTCCGGGCTTCGTGCGCACCGAGTTCCACGAGCGGGCCGGCATGGGCACGGACAACATCCCGAACTGGATGTGGCTGGACGCCGACAAGCTGGTCGCGGCGGCCCTCGCCGATCTGGCCCGCGGAAGGACCCTGTCGGTCCCGGACCCGCGCTACAAGGTGCTCATGGGCGTGGTGAAGGTGACGCCGCGTGCGCTGCTGGGCGGGATCTCGTCGAAGACGGGGCGGAAGTACGGACCTCAGTGAAGCGAGGCCCCGGTGAAGCGGGGACCCGGTGAAACGAGGCCCCGTTGACGCGAGGCGCTGCTGAAGCGGGGACCCTGCAGAGCGGATCGAGTGGGCCGCGGGAGGCTCGGGACGGGCGCTCGCGATGATCGTGCAGTGGGTGGTGCCGCCCCTCCGGTGGGAGGATTGAGGTGATTCGACCGGAGCGAGAGCCGGAGGCGGCGCCATGACTTTCGTACAGCTGATAGACGGCAGAACCAGTCGGTTCGACGAGATGAACCAACTGATGGACACCTGGGTCGAGAAGACCAACGGCAAACGGACCGCCACCCGTGGCGTCGTCGGCAAGGACCGCTCCGACGCGAACCACTTCGTGGAGATCGTGGAGTTCCCGTCGTACGAGGAAGCGATGAAGAACTCGAAGATGCCGGAGACCGAGCAGATCTTCCAGGAGATGGTGGCGCTCTGCGACGGGATGCCGACCTTCACGGACCTGGACGTGGTGCGCGACGACCGGCTCTGAGCCTTGGGCATCCGCCGGTTCCGCAGGAGCGTCGGGGGCCGATGACCGTACGGCCGGGTGGCTCCGAACGTTCCTGACGTCAAAGACGCGTCGGCGCGCCCGCCGGACAGCACTTCGCCCCGCCGTGGGAACGGCGGGGCGAAGTGACGCGGCCCGATTCAGCACGGTGTCCCCGTCCGGGGATTCAGTGCCGGCTCCGGCCTACCGGTCTCCCGGCGTACGTCAGTGGGAGTGCCCGTGGCCGCCGTGGCCGGCGTCGCCCTCGTCCTCGGCCGGCTTCTCGACGACCAGGGTCTCGGTCGTCAGGAGCAGGGAGGCGATGGAGGCGGCGTTCTCCAGGGCGGAGCGGGTGACCTTGACCGGGTCGATGACGCCGGCCTTGACCAGGTCGCCGTACTCGCCGGTGGCGGCGTTGAAGCCCTGGCCCTTGTCGAGCTCGGCGACCTTGGAGGTGATGACGTAACCCTCGAGGCCGGAGTTCTCGGCGATCCAGCGCAGCGGCTCGACGGCGGCGCGGCGGACGACCGCGACACCCGTGGCCTCGTCGCCGGTCTTGCCGAGGTTGCCCTCGAGGACCTTGACGGCGTGGACGAGCGCGGAGCCACCACCGGAGACGATGCCCTCCTCGACCGCGGCGCGGGTCGCGGAGATGGCGTCCTCCAGACGGTGCTTCTTCTCCTTGAGCTCCACCTCGGTGGCGGCGCCGACCTTGATCACGCACACGCCGCCGGCCAGCTTCGCGAGGCGCTCCTGGAGCTTCTCGCGGTCCCAGTCGGAGTCGGTGTTCTCGATCTCGGCCTTGATCTGGTTGACGCGGCCGACGACCTCGTCGGAGCTGCCGGCACCGTCGACGATGGTGGTGTCGTCCTTGGTGACGGTCACGCGGCGGGCGCTGCCGAGCACGTCCAGGCCGACCTGGTCGATCTTGAGGCCGACCTCCTCGGCGATGACCTGACCACCGGTGAGGGTGGCGATGTCGCCGAGCATGGCCTTGCGGCGGTCACCGAAGCCGGGGGCCTTCACGGCGACGGCGTTGAACGTGCCGCGGATCTTGTTCACGACCAGGGTCGACAGGGCCTCGCCCTCGACGTCCTCGGCGATGATCAGCAGCGGCTTGGAGGCGTTCGACTGGATGACCTTCTCCAGCAGCGGCAGCAGGTCCTGGATGGAGCTGATCTTGCCCTGGTGGATGAGGATGTACGGGTCGTCGAGGACGGCCTCCATACGCTCCTGGTCGGACACCATGTACGGGGACAGGTAGCCCTTGTCGAAGGCCATGCCCTCGGTGAAGTCGAGCTCCAGACCGAAGGTGTTGGACTCCTCGACGGTGATGACACCGTCCTTGCCGACCTTGTCCATCGCCTCGGCGATGAGCTCGCCGACCTGGCTGTCCTGCGCGGAGAGCCCGGCCACGGCGGCGATGTCGGACTTGTCGTCGATCGGGCGGGCCGTCGCGAGGAGCTCCTCGGAGACGGCCTTGACCGCGGCGTCGATGCCCTTCTTCAGCAGCGCCGGGGAGGCACCCGCGGCGACGTTCTTCAGGCCCTCGCGAACGAGCGCCTGGGCCAGCACGGTGGCGGTGGTCGTACCGTCACCCGCGATGTCGTTGGTCTTGGTCGCCACCTCCTTCACCAGCTGGGCGCCGAGGTTCTCGAACGGGTCCTCGACCTCGACCTCACGGGCGATGGTCACGCCGTCGTTGGTGATGGTGGGGGCGCCGAACTTCTTGTCGATGACGACGTTGCGGCCCTTGGGGCCGATCGTCACCTTCACCGTGTCGGCAAGCTTGTTGACGCCGCGCTCAAGGGCGCGACGGGCGTCCTCGTCGAACTTCAGGATCTTCGCCATGGGAGCGGTTCAGCCCTCTCGGAAAACTTGGGAGAAACGAACGGCGCCCCCAGCGCCCGGTTCATCAAAGGTAGCGGGGGCCAGGGGCGCAGTTCACTGCAATGCTTGGTGCGGGGTTGTCCGGGAAAAGCTCCCGGACGCCCTTACCGGGTGAATTACTTCTCGATGATCGCGAGCACGTCGCGAGCCGAGAGGACGAGGTACTCCTCGCCGTTGTACTTCACCTCGGTGCCGCCGTACTTGCTGTAGAGAACGATGTCGCCGACGGCGACGTCGAGCTCGACACGCTTGCCGTCCTCGATGCGACCCGGGCCCACGGCCAGGACGACGCCCTCCTGGGGCTTCTCCTTGGCCGTGTCCGGGATGACCAGGCCGGAGGCCGTGGTCTGCTCGGCGTCGAGCGGCTGGACCACAATGCGGTCCTCAAGCGGCTTGATGGCAACCTTGGAGCTGGTGGTCGTCACGATCCGACCTCCCCCTTCGGAGATCTCACGGGGTTAACTGTCTGAGGTGGCGACCAGGTGGATCCGTCGTCGCGGGTGCCGGATCTGCCCGTCGCTATTGGCACTCTCCAGGGGGGAGTGCCAGACCTGAGACTATGACTGTGATTAGCACTCGGTCAAGCGGAGTGCCAAAGGCAGTCGGCGTGGCGTGGACCGGAACGTGCCGGACCGCACCGAATGGACGCTTCCCCGGGGCAGCTCTCCGGTCGCCCTGCCGGCCCGGGGGCAGCTCTCCGGTCGCCCACCCGGGGGGCAGCTCTCCGGTCGGCGCCTTGCTAGAGGTAGTTCTCCAGCCGCGCCAGGGTGAAGCCCTCGCGCTGGATCCGGCGGAGCAGGCGGAGCGTGGCGCCCGTGAGACCGGGTTCGGCGGGGCCGGAGAGGATGTCGCCCGGCCGGAACGGGTGCGCGTCGGCCGTCCTGCCGAGGACGATCGCGGCGACCCCGCAGTCGGCGGCGGCGCGCAGGGTGGTGTCGTCGTACCGGCCGTACGGGGGCCGCAGCAGCCGGGGCCGGACGCCGAAGCGCCGCGTGAGCTTGTCCTGCTGTCCGCAGATCTCGGCGCGCTGGCCGGCGTAGGGCAGACCGCGCAGGGTGGCGTGGTCGAGGGTGTGGTTCTGGACGCTCACGCCGACCGCGCGCAGCCGGGCGAAGCGCCCGTAGCCGGGGCCGGCGACCCGGTCCGTGAGGAACACGCTGACCGGCAGGCGCAGTTCGCGGACCATGTCGGCGAACCGCGGATCGCGCTCCGCCCCGTCGTCGTACGTCAGGAAGACCACCTTGTCGCGGGTGCGCACCTGGTTCACGACGGGCGGCAGTCCGGTGTCCGCGGTACGCGCGGTGGTCCGCGCGGGCACATCCGGCGCGGGGGCCAGCGGGGTGGCCAGACCCCAGCGGCGGTACGCCGACTCCGTCGGGTGCACCCGCTGGGCCGCCTTCTTGCCGAGCCGTTCGATGGGGTCGACGGACTGCGCGCAGCCGCTGAGCAGTACCGCCACGAGCAGCCCGGCGGCCGGCACCCGCACCCTCACAGGTAGTCCTCCGGGCGCGCGACCGCGTACCCCTGGCCGGCGCGCCGGGCCCGCCGGTCGGCACGCCGGGCCCGCGCCGGGCTCAGCCGGTCCGCACAGGCGGCGCGGGGGCGGGCGGGGCCCGCCCGGAGCGCGGCCCGCGGGGCGTGGACGGGCGCGGCGCCGCCGGCTCGGGGGACGGAGGCCGAGCCGGTCCCGGCGCGGCCGGAAGCGCGAAGGGCGAGGGCGGCCACGCCGACTCCCCAGCGCACGGCAGCCCCGTTTGCACCGGTTTTATCATTTTGTCGTACGGGTCGCATGGAGCCGGATCCTCCCAGCTCACCGCCCCCGCGGGGCCCCGACACCGCCGCCGGAAGCACACCATCCACCGACTGGCCCACAATGGCCGGGTGAACGACGTCTCCTTCGCCCCGCTCCTCACCGCCGAGGGCCGCGCCCTGCTCGACGAGGTCCGCGCCACCGAACCGGCACAGGAACTGGCCGTCGCCACCCGGCTGCGCCGCCACCACCCCGCCGAACTGGTCTCTGCGGCCCTCGGCCAGGCACGGCTGCGACAGCGGGCTGCGGCGAAATTCGGGGCCGAGGACGCCGGACGGATGTTCTTCACCCCGAACGGGGTCGAGCAGTCCACCCGGACGACCGTGGCCGCGCACCGCGCCGAACGGCTGCGCGCCCTGGGGGTCCGCTCCGTCGCCGACCTGTGCTGCGGCATCGGCGGCGACGCCATCGCGCTGGCCCGCGCCGGAATCCGCGTCCTGGCCGTCGACCGCGACCCGCTGACGGCCGCCGCCGCCCGCGCGAACGCCGACGCGCTGGGCCTCACGGACCTGATCGAGGTACGCGAGACGGATGTGACGCAGGTGGACACGGCGTCGTACGACGCCGTCTTCGTGGACCCGGCGCGCCGGGGCGGCCGGGGCCGGATCTTCGACCCCGAGGCGTACTCGCCGCCGCTGTCCTGGGCGGTCGGGGCGGCCCTGCGCGCTCCGGTCGCCGCGCTGAAGATCGCCCCCGGGATCCCGCACGAGGCGGTCCCCGCCGAGGCGGAGGCCGAGTGGATCTCGGACGGCGGGGACGTGAAGGAGGCGGTGCTCTGGTTCGGCACGGAGCCGGGCCTGGTGCGCGCCACCCTGCTGCCGGGCCCGCGCGAACTGCGCGGCCGCGGCCTGCCGGACCCGGCGGTCAGGACCGTCGGGCGCTATCTGTACGAGCCGGACGGCGCCGTCATCCGCGCGCACCTGGTCGCCGAGGTGGCCGAGGACCTGGACGGCGGACTGGTCGACGAGACGATCGCCTACGTCACGGCCGACGAACTGCGCCCGACGCCGTACGCCTCCGCTTACGAGATCACCGATCGACTCCCCTTCAACGTGAAGAAGTTGAAGGCACTGCTGCGGGAGCGGGGGGTCGGCGTCCTGACCGTGAAGAAGCGCGGGTCGGCCGTCGAGCCGGAGGAACTGCGGCGCAAGGTGAAACCGCAGGGCCCGCACTCCGCGACGGTGTTCCTGACCCGGGTGGCGGGCGCCCCGACCATGCTGGTGGGGGCACCCGCGCAGCCGACCCCTCCAGCACCAAAAGCCGCATAAAGGTGCGAATATTGGCAAAGCCGGGCGAGTCTAGTAGATGCCGGCCTGGATTTCTGTAGCGTCGCGTCGGGCCTTGAGCGGGCCGATTCTGACCGGAAATCTCGGAGACGAACACTGTGAGCATCCCCAACGGATCTCAGGCCGCCACCGCAGCAGCTGACGAGTCGTACGAGAACGAGCTGCCGGTGCGGCGCAAGCAGCCCGGCAGCGTCGTGATCAAGTGGCTCACCACCACCGACCACAAGACGATCGGCACGCTCTATCTGGTGACGTCGTTCGTGTTCTTCCTGGTCGGCGGCATCATGGCCCTGCTCATGCGCGCCGAGCTGGCCCGCCCCGGCCTGCAGATCCTCTCGAACGAGCAGTACAACCAGGCGTTCACGATGCACGGCCTGGTCATGTTGCTGATGTTCGCGACGCCGCTGTTCGCCGGCTTCACGAACTGGATCATGCCGCTGCAGATCGGCGCGCCCGACGTGGCGTTCCCGCGGCTGAACATGTTCGCCTACTGGCTGTACCTCTTCGGCTCGACGATCGCGGCGGCCAGCTTCCTCACCCCGCAGGGCGCCCCCGACTTCGGCTGGTTCATGTACGTCCCCCTGTCGGACGCGGTCCACTCGCCGGGCATCGGCGCCGACATGGGGATCATGGGTCTGGCCTTCTCCGGCTTCGGCACCATCCTGGGCGCGGTCAACTTCATCACCACGATCATCTGCATGCGCGCTCCGGGCATGACGATGTTCCGGATGCCGATCTTCGTGTGGAACGTGCTGCTGACGGCCGTGCTGGTCCTGTTCGTCTTCCCGGTCCTCGCGGCCGCTCTTTTCGCCCTGGAGGCGGACCGGAAGTTCGGTGCGCAGATCTTCAACGCGGCCAACGGCGGCGCCCTGCTGTGGCAACACCTCTTCTGGTTCTTCGGCCATCCAGAGGTGTACATCATCGCCCTGCCGTTCTTCGGCATCGTCTCCGAAGTGATCCCGGTGTTCTCGCGCAAGCCGATGTTCGGTTACATGGGCCTGATCGGCGCGACCATCGCGATCGCCGGTCTGTCCGTGACGGTGTGGGCGCACCACATGTACGTCACCGGTGGCGTTCTGCTCCCGTTCTTCTCCTTCATGACGTTCCTCATCGCCGTCCCCACCGGCGTGAAGTTCTTCAACTGGATCGGAACGATGTGGAAGGGCTCGCTGTCCTTCGAGACACCGATGCTCTGGGTGACCGGCTTCCTGGTCACTTTCCTCTTCGGTGGTCTGACCGGCGTGATCCTGGCCTCGCCGCCGATGGACTTCCACGTCTCGGACTCGTACTTCGTGGTGGCGCACTTCCACTACGTGGTCTTCGGCACGGTCGTCTTCGCGATGTTCGCCGGATTCCACTTCTGGTGGCCGAAGATGACCGGCAAGATGCTCGACGAGCGTCTCGGCAAGGTCACCTTCTGGACGCTGTTCGTGGGCTTCCACGGCACGTTCCTGGTGCAGCACTGGCTGGGTGTCGAGGGCATGCCGCGTCGTTACGCGGACTACCTCGCGCAGGACGGCTTCACCGCGCTGAACACCATCTCGACGATCTCCTCGTTCCTGCTCGGCCTGTCGATCCTGCCGTTTATCTACAACGTGTGGAAGACGGCCAAGTACGGCAAGAAGGTCGAGGTCGACGACCCGTGGGGCTACGGCCGTTCGCTCGAGTGGGCGACCTCCTGCCCGCCGCCGCGGCACAACTTCCTCACCCTGCCCCGGATCCGCAGTGAGTCCCCCGCCTTCGACCTGCACCGCCCGGAGATCGCCGCGTTCGAAAACGCGGGGAGCCACCAGCAGCGGGACATGACGGGGCCCGGCTCGGAGGGGTGGTCTGGCCGACCCTCCGGACCACAGAGCTGAGGGGCCCGCCGTGAGTGCCGAGAAGCCGTCGGACGGCGGTTCGGTCCGTGACGGTATCGCCAGGATGGAGGGCTACCTGCTGTGGCAGGGGGAGGTCGAACGAGCCCTCGCGGAAGCCGAATCCTTCGCCGACCAACTCGACTGGCTGACAACCGCTCAGCGGGAAGAGGTGGTCGACCTGTTCACCCGCCACCAGCTCGCCCTCTCCCGGACGGCGATCACCCGCACGGCTCGACGCGCATTGCAGCTCCGCCAGGAATACCAGGATCGCTACGACTTCCTCAGACGCCAGGTCTTCGCCGGCGCCCTGGCCCTGGGTACGGCCACTGTCTTCGTCAACTGCTTGCTGCAGATGCGCTGAGACGGCGCCATCCCGCTCCGCCGTGAGGTGCGCCATCGGGTCCTCCAAGCCACGGGGCTACGACAAGATCCGTCCCGTGTCCGGCAGCGTCGCAGCCGTAAGCCCTTGTCGATCACCTTGAAAACGGGGTCACCGGTCGGGAACCTCGCGATTCCGCAGCTCACGCACCCGCGCCACCAGCAGTTCCCGCTCCCGCTCGTTGCGCGCCAGCGAGGCCGCCCGTTCGAACTCCGCGCGCGCCTGCGCCGTACGTCCCAGCCGGGCGAGCAGGTCGCCGCGCACGCTCGGCAGCAAGTGGTAGTCACGCAGGGCGGGTTCGCCGACGAGGCCGTCGACGATGGTGAGCGCGGGCTCAGGGCCCTCGGCCATGGAGACGGCCACGGCACGGTTCAGTTCGACGACCGGGGAGGGCGCGCGGGCCGCCAGCAGGCCGTACAGGACGGCGATCTGCCGCCAGTCCGTGTCCTCGTAGGCGTAGGCCTGCGCGTGGCAGGCGGCGATGGTGGCCTGGAGGACGTACGGCCCCGGGCTGCCGGTGGCGACGGCGTTGGAGCGGCCCAGCGCGGTGAAGCCCCGGCGGATCAGCATCCGGTTCCAGCGGCGGCGGTTCTGGTCCTTGAGGAGGACCGGTTCACCACCGGGCCCGGTGCGCGCGGCCGCCCGGGACTCCTGGAGCTCCAGCAGGGCGGCGAGCCCGTGCACCTCGGGCTCCTTGGGCATCAGCTCGGCGAGCACCCGGGCCAGCCGGAGCGCGTCCTCGCACAGCGCCGGACGGAGCAGGTCGTCGCCCGCCGTCGCCGCGTACCCCTCGTTGAAGACGAGGTAGATGACCTCCAGTACGGACCCGAGCCGGGCTTCGCGGTCAGGACCGTACGGCACCTCGAAGGCGACCCCCTTCGTCGCGAGCGTCCGCTTGGCCCGGACGATGCGCTGGGCGATCGTCGGCTCCGGGACGAGGAAGGCGCGCGCGATCTCGGACGTCGTCAGTCCGCCGAGGAGCCGCAGCGTGAGCGCGATACGGGCCTCGGCGGACAGGACGGGGTGACAGGCGGTGAAGACCAGGCGCAGCAGGTCGTCGTCGATGTCGTCCGGATCGGAGGGTTCGTCGATGTGGTGCGGAGCCGACAGGGAGAGGTCCCGCCCGACCTCCTCCAGCTTGCGCGCGTAGCGCTCCCGGCGGCGTACGAGGTCGATCGCCCGGTGCTTGGCCGTGGCCGTCAGCCAGGCGCCCGGGTTGTCGGGCACGCCGTCCCGCGGCCACTGCTCCAGCGCCGCGACCAGGGCGTCCTGGGCGAGTTCCTCGGCGATGCCGACGTCGAGGACGATCCGGGCGACGCGCGCGATGACGCGGGGCGACTCGATGCGGAAGATGGTCTCGACGGCCGTGTCGACGCCGCCGGCGGGGGTTCCTCCGGGCTGCTGTTCCACAGTCCACCATCAGACACCCGCGGCGGCGTCAGGCCAAGGAGACCGCTCGGCCCGAGAAGCCGCTCAGGCCGGGGAGCCGCTCAGCCCCCGGCGATCTCCCGCACCTCGCAGGTGACCGTCCAGAACTCCTCGTGCACCTTCAGGAACCGCTTGGTCCACTCCACGGCCTCGTCCATGTCCTTGCACTGCATGATCGCGTAGCCGCCGACGACCTCCTTGGACTCGGTGAAGGGACCGTCGGTGACGGACAGCTGCCCGCCCGACCAGTGGACGCGCTTGCCCTGCGCGGTGGGCGCCAGACCGTCGGTCTCCAGCATGACGCCCGCCTTGGTGACCTCCTCGATGAGCTCGCCCATCCGCTGCATCAGTTCGGGGCTGGGACCCTCGGCGGGCGCGGTGCTCTCGTCGATCTGGACCAGCGAAAGATAGCGGGGCATGGTGACTCCTCGTGTCCGTGGTGCCTCGGAGGCGGGGTTTCTCCCTGCCTCTCACCCGTGCGTCGAACGGGAGACACCTGCTTCGACACCGTCCCCGGATTTCTTTGGATTCTTTCCCGGGGCGGGCCCGGACGGATCAATCGGGGGAATCGGGGATTTCGCCTCCTCCCGTCCATCCTGCCCCGGTCACGGGCGGACCGTGCTGCGAGGTCGTCATGTGCCTGCTCCCTTCTCGGTTTCCTCCGTGCGGGTCCCGGAGCGGAGAGCGGCACGCAGTCGCCCGACATGGGCCCGCACTTCATGAGCCGCGAGGGCGGGCCGCCCGCCCTGGCACACCCCGCACAACCCGCCCCGCAGCTGGACACCGTCCCCGCCCGGCTCCCCGCACGCCGTGCACACCACCTCGTAGCGGGGCGCCGGTGGCTGCGGTTCGGGTCGCGGGGGCAGCTTCGCGAGCAGCCGGGCACGTACGAAGGCGTAGGCGTGCGCCACAGGCTCCGGGAGCCCCGCCGTCAGCGCCTGGACGAGCTGCGGCTCACCCGCGCCCCGCGCGAACCACTCGGCGGCCTCCCCCTCCAGTGCCGCGCACTCCCCCGCCGACAGCGTCAGCCGGGCGTCGATCCGGCCGAGCCGGGCCAGCACGCTGTACGCCGTCGATCGCGCCGCCGCTGCCACGGGCCGCTCGGTCACCGGCGTCTCCCCGGCGAGGAAGGAGTTCCACCAGGTGTCGTCGTGCGCGGTGCGCGAGAAGAAGGTGTGCCAAACCCAGCGGGGGCAGCCGTCGACGGTGACGGGCGCCGCACCCTGCGCAAATGCCCTGCCGCGGAAAGGTTGTTGAGGGCCGTGGAGAGGGCGCACTGGCCGTACGGGAGGTGCTTGGCGAGGGTCTTGATCGAGAGGTCCGACTCGTCGGCGAGCCGGTCGATGTACGTCGCGATCGATGCCTCGCGGGTGGGCAGATGTGCGAAGTCGCGACCCGTCCGTGGGGTTTGGTCGGGCACCGACCTTTTTCCATAGCCCGGGTTGGCGAGGGGATGGGCGGACGGGCGCAGGGCAGCACTAGGCTGGGTGACAGCCATGGATCGACTCTCTTTCGATCTACTGGTCAGACCCCCGCGTGGTGCTCCAACACCCACGGGGGTCGATGCTTTCGCGGCGCACGCTACACGCCCGCCACGCTCCGCCGCGACCCGATCACGAAAAGTCATATCCCCTGGCCCGGACGGCACTTCGGCCGTCGACAAGGGAGGGAGGGTGGGTTGACCCTCCCACCCATTCCATACAAAAGAGGCTCGAATCCCGGGCCCCGAAGCTCAAGTCCCGCGGACCTTCTCCTCGTTCATTTGAGCGAGGCCCACAGGTCGCTCGCCTCCGGCTCGTTCGCGATCACCCTGTTGCGGTCCGAGGGGGCCGTCACGACCGGCATCATCACCGTCGTGACCTCGTCGGAGGAGAGGGACTTCAGGCTCTGGCCGAGCTTCATCAGCTCGCCGAGGGAGTCCAGCCCGGTGTCCGTCGTCAGGCTGCCGGTCACCGCGTCCGCGACGCCGTAGAGCTTGGCCGGGTCGGTGAGCAGGCCGGCGGACGAGATCTGCGCCAACAGGGCCTTCACGAGCTTCTGTTGGAGGCCTATGCGGCCCAGGTCGCTGCCGTCGCCTATGCCGTGCCGGGTGCGGGCGAGGGCCAGCGCCTTCGTGCCGTCGAGGTGGTGCTCGCCCGCGGTGAGATGCAGATGGCTCTTGTCGTCGTCGATGTCCTCGTCCGTGGTGACCGTGACCCCGCCGAGCGCGTCCACGAGGTCGGCGAAGCCGGAGAAGTCGATCTCGATGTAGTGGTCCATGCGGACATCGGTGAGGGACTCCACCGTCTTCACCGCGCAGACCGGGCCGCCGATCGCATAGGCGCTGTTGAACATCGCGTTGTACGCCACCGCCGTCGTCCCCCCGGAGGAGGTCGGGCAGGCAGGCCGGGTCACCAGGGTGTCCCGGGGGATGCTCACCACGGTCGCCCGGGTGCGCCCCTCGTCGATGTGCACGACCATCGCCGTGTCGGAACGGGCGCCGGAGCTGTCCCCGCCGCCGAGTTTCGCGTTCGCCTTGCCGCTGCGCGAGTCGGAGCCGAGGACCAGGATGTTCAGGGCGCCGCTGGGAAGCGGGGAGGCCGAGGCGGACACCGGGGCCGAGGGCGTCACCACCGCCTTCGCCGGGCGGTCGTCGCCGAGCGCGCTGTTGATGTCGACGCTCTTGATGTTCTGGTTCAGATGCCAGTAGGCCCAGCCCGCCGTGCCGACGCCCAGCACCAGCAGGCCCGCCAGGGTGAGGCCGGCGGTCTTCAGTACCCACGACCGCCGGCCCACAGGCCCGGCCTCGACCTCGATCCCGGCCCCGACTGCGTCCCCGTCCCCGTCCTCGATGTCCTTGTGTCCCGTCACGAGGAGGAACGTAAGTCCGAATTATTAGGGGACTGTTAGGGAAAGAGGCTCGAAACGATTTTCTTGGGAGAATCTCACGCTTCTCAGCCCGGACTCAGCCCCACCTCATACCGGCCTCGGTACAACCTTCAGCCCAGCGTCACCGTGGGCACCGGATTGCTCCCGCTCCAGGACGCGTTGAACCCGAGCGTCACCGAACCGCCGTCCGGGACGGTCCCGTTGTAGGAGGCGTTGGCACAGCTCACCGCCGCGCCGGTCTGGGTGCAGGTCGCGTTCCAGGCCTGGGTGATCCGCTGGCCCGCGCCGTACGTCCAGGTGACCTTCCACGAGGAGAGCGCGGCCCCGGAGCAGGCGATGCGCACCTGCCCGGTGAACCCCGTGTTCCACTGGCTCTGGACGCTGTACGTCGCCGTGCACGCTCCCGTGGGCGGCGGTGTCGTGGTTCCTCCGCCGAGCGAGGCCGCGATCGCGTCGTACGCCGGTTTGGGCGCGTAGTTCTCGTCGTACGGGGTCGCCGCGCCGTAGCCCGAGAAGACGTCCGGGATCCAGGAGTCGGAGTCGGTGAAGCCCCAGACGGTCACGCCGTAGCAGCGGGTCACGGCGACGCAGGCGTCGAAGACCGCCTTGTAGTCGGCGGCCTGCTGCGCCAGTTTGGTGCTGTCGGACGGGAGTTGCATCCGGATGTCCAGCTCCGTGATCGCGACGTCGACACCGAGGTCGGCGAAGCGCTGGATGTTCTGCTGGAGGGAGCCGGGGACCTGGCCGAGGATGAGATGGGCCTGGAGGCCGACGCCGTCGATCGGGACACCGCGCGCCTTCAGGGACTTGACCAGGTCGTACAGGGCGGTGCTCTTGGCGTTGACGCCCTCGACGTTGTAGTCGTTGATGTAGAGCTTGGCGCTCGGGTCGGCGGCGTGCGCCCAGGTCAGCGCCTGGGCGATGTAGTCGGCGCCGAGGCCGTTGTACCAGAGGGTCGAACGGTAGGTGCCGTCCTCGTTGAAGGGCTCGTTGACCACGTCCCAGGCGGCCAGCTTGCCTTTGTAGCGGGTGACTTCGGTGGTGATGTGGTCCTGGAGCAGACCGCTCAGCTCGGCGGTCGTCCAGGTGCCGTTGGTCAGCCAGCTCGGGTTCTGGCTGTGCCAGACCAGGGTGTGACCGCGCACCTGCTGGCTGTGGGCCTGCGCGAACGCGACGATCTGGTCTGCCTCGGCCCAGTTGAAGCTGCCCCGGGTGGGCTCGACGGTGCCCCATTTCATCGCGTTGCCCGGGGTCAGCGAGTTGAACTGGCCCCCGGCGATGTCGCCGTAGGTCCCGGTCAGCTTGGAGCCGGTGACGGCGGTGCCGATGACCTTGCCCTTGGCGGCGGCGAGGTCGCGCAGCGGGGTGCCGGCGGCGTGCGCCGTCGTACCGGCCGCGAGCAGGGCGGCCACCGTGGCCACCCCGGCGACCAGGGCGGCGACGCTGCGGCGTAAGGGGCGGGTTCTGGAGAAACGGGTTCGGGAGGTTCTCATGGCGGGCGCCTCCGAAAGTTTCGGCTGTACAACCGATTGACTTCGCAGGAGTGTGGAGGGGGATGCCCCACCCGTCAATACGGTCCCCCGGCCGACTTCGAGCCGATCCGGCCACCCCGGCCCCGCGCCACACACAGGCCCCACGCCCCCAGCCCCGGGGCCGAAAGGCCACCACGAAGCACCCGCGGTCGGCAGCGCACGGAAGGGGCCGTGCCGGTACATCGATGCCCGTCGCCACCGACGGCCACGCCTCATCCAACGGCGACGGGCTGATGCACCGGCACGGCCCCGACCCACCCACCCACCGGACCGAACCGCGAACGACAGGGGCGAGCTACCGGAGGCGCCCGGCCTCACGCCGGAGGCGCCCCCGTGCTGCTGCGCACGACCAGGCTGGTCGCCAGTTCCATCCTCGTCCCGGCCGACGGCCTCTCCTGGCGGCTCAGGTCGAGCACCAGCTTCGCCGCCGCCTCGGCCATCTCCGTGAGCGGCTGCCGTACGGTCGTCAGCGGCGGCCCCACCCAGCGCGCCACCGGCAGATCGTCGAAGCCGACGACGCTCAGGTCCTCGGGAATGCGCAGCCCCAGCTCGCGGGCCGCCTCGTAGAGGCCGAGCGCCTGGAGGTCGTTGCCGGCGAACACGGCCGTGGGCCGGTCGGGGCGGCGCAGCAGGTCGAGGCCGATCCGGTGGCCGGCCTCGTGGTGGAAGTCCCCGGCGACGATCAGCGAGGGGTCGACCGGGAGCCCGGCCGTCTCCAGCGCCGCGCGGTAGCCGTCGACGCGCGCCCGGCTGCACATCATCCGTGACGGCCCGCTGATGGCGCCGATCCGGGTGTGGCCGAGTTCGACGAGGTGGCGGGTGGCGGCGAGGCCGCCCTGCCAGTTGGTGGCGCCGATGGAGGGCACGTCGACTCCGGGGTCGCCCGCCGGGTCCATCACCACGAACGGGATGGAGCGGCTGTTCAGCAGGGCGCGCTGGGAGTCGTCGAGGCCCGAGAGGACGAGCACCACGCCGTGCGGGCGGCGGGCGGCGACCTGGTCGGCCCAGGTCCGGCCGGGGGTGAGCCGCCCGGCGGACTCGGAGAGCACCACGCTGAGGCCGGCGTCCCTGGCGACGTTCTCCACGCCCCGGATGACCTCCATCGCCCAGGCGCTCTCCAGTTCGTGGAAGACCAGGTCGATCAGCGGCGAACGGGAGGCCTCGGCACGGCGGCGGCGGTAGCCGTAGGCGTGCAGCAACTCCTCGACCCGGGAGCGGGTCGCGGGGGCGACGTCGGCGCGGCCGTTGAGGACTTTCGAAACAGTCGGAGCCGAGACACCGGCCTCCCGGGCGATCTCGGCCAGCGTCGCCGTCTGTGGTTCTGCGGACTTCCCAGGCTTCATGGCGGCGATCGTATCTCTGCGCGACCCCTTGACGGGCCTACCGGATCGCCTTACCTTCCCGGAACATTCGAAAAATAACTCGAAACATTCGCGATGGATCACCGGCGATCCTTCGCGCCTACCGAGAGGTGCCGTCCTATGGAGTCCTACAGCAGACGTTGGTTCCTCGGCGCGGGCACGGCAGCCCTGGCCTCCGTCGGCGGGCTCACCGCCTGCGGCTCCGGCGGCGGCTCGGGCGCCGACGGGACGCTCACCGCGTTCGTATACGGCGACGACGCGGCGAAGATCCAGGTCAAGTCCGTGAACCGGTTCAACGCGTCGGCCGCCGCGAAGAAGGCCAAGGGCACGATCAAGCTCCAGAAGGTGCCCGCCACCGACTACCCGGCCAAGCTGCGTACGGCGATGGGCTCGCCCAACGCCCCCGACGTGTTCTTCAACTGGGGCGGCGGCTCCATCAAGGCCTACCGCGAGGCCGGCCAGCTCGTCGACCTGACCGACGTCATCACGTCCGACCCGGTGCTCAAGAGCGGCTTCCTGCCGTCGGTGCTGGCGGCGGGCGGACTGGACGGCAAGAACTACGGCGTGCCGATGCGCGGCATGCAGCCCGTGATCCTCTTCTACAACAAGACCGTCTTCGCGGAGCAGAAGCTCCAGCCGCCCACCACCTGGGACCAGTTGCTGGACATCAACACCAAGCTGAGGAAGGCGAACATCACCCCGTTCGCCCTGGGCGGCGCGGACATCTGGCCCGAACTCATGTGGCTGGAGTACCTGGTCGACCGGATCGGCGGCCCCCAGGTCTTCGAGAAGATCAAGAACGGTGACGCCTCCGCCTGGGGCGACCCGGCCGTCCTCAAGGCCGCCCAGACGGTCAAGCAACTGATCGACGACGGCGCCTTCGGCAAGGGCTACAGCTCGGTGGGGTACGGCAACGGCGGCGCTCCCGCGGTCTTCGCCAAGGGCAAGGCGGCGATGCATCTGATGGGTTCGTGGGAGTACTCCACGCAGCTCGGCAAGTTCCCCGACTTCGCCAAGAAGAACATGGGCTGGTGCGCCTTCCCGCAGATCGAGGGCGGCGCCGGCGACATCCGCAACGTGGTCGGCAACCCCACCAACTACTGGTCGGTGAACGCCCACACCTCCAACAAGGACGCGGCGATCGCCTTCCTGCGGGACTCCGCCTCCCTGGCGTACACCAAGGAACTCATAGCCAACGGCGACGTCCCGGCCACCTCGAACGCGGCGACCCTCCTGGACGCCTCGCCGAACCCGGAGTTCGCCAAGTTCCAGTACGAGATGGTGCAGAAGGCCCCCGCGTTCACGCTGAGCTGGGACCAGGCGGTCGACCCGAACGTGGCGACCCCGATGCTCACCGAGGTCAACAAGCTGTTCGTGGGCAAGTCCTCGCCGACGCAGTTCGTGTCGGCGCTCAAGGAGCTGAAGTGAGCGTGTCGCAGGTCAAGGGCGGCCCGCGGAACGACGCGGGCCGCCCCCGCTCCGCCCGGCGCAACAGGGCCGGCCGCCCGAGCGCGGCGCTGGCCCTCCCCGGCGTCCTGTTCTTCGCGTTCTTCGCCCTCGCCCCGATGGTCCTGGCCTTCTACCTGTCGTTCACCAGCTGGAACGGCCTGGGCGATCCGAAGCCGGCCGGTCTGGCCAACTGGCGCAAGCTGCTGAGCGACGACCGGCTGACCCAGTCCCTGACGGTCACCGTCGGACTGACCGTGGTGAGCTGGGCGTTCCAGACGGTGATCTCCCTGCTCCTCGGGGTGTGGGCGGCGGGCAGGCAGCGCAACCGCGCGGTCCTCTCTGCGATCTTCTTCGTGCCGTTCCTGCTGTCGTCGACGGCGATCGCGCTGCTGTTCTACGCGCTGCTCGACCCGAACTTCGGGATCATCCACAAGGACACCCTGGGCACGACCAGCGGCGCGTTCCTCGCGATCGTGTTCGTCGGCGGCTGGCAGTTCATCCCCTTCCACACCCTGATCTACCAGGGCGGGGCGCGGCAGATCCCCGAGGTGCTCTACCAGGCGGCGGCGATCGACGGGGCCGGACGCCTGCGGCAGTTCTTCTCGATCACGCTGCCGCAGCTCCGCAACACCGCGACGACGTCCGGTGTGCTGATGGTCGTCGGTTCGCTGACGTACTTCGAGACGGTCCTGATCCTCACCCAGGGCGGTCCGGGCACCGACACGGCGATCCTGCCGTACCTGATGTACGAGGCGGGCTTCAAGAGCTACGACTTCGGCTACGCGAGCGCCGTCGCCTCGTTCCTGGTGCTCGCGGCGACCGCGCTGTCCCTGCTGATGGTGAAGCTGTCCGGCTTCGGCGCGATGCGCAGTACCAGGGAAGGGATGTGACGCCATGTCACACGACACTCTGCCCCGTCCCGTGAGGACGGACTCCGCCCCGACGGCCGAGCGGCCCGCGCGCCGCCGCAGACACTGGGCCGGGCGCGCCAACCCGCTCGCCGGCGCCGGCTCGCTGATCTGGCTGGCCGTCGTGATCATCCCGATCTACGCGATGTTCTCGGCCTCGCTCACCCACCAGGACGAGGCGCTGGGCCACAACGCCCTGAAGCCGCCGTCCCATCCGACCCTGGACAACTACAACACCGTCCTGCACAACGGCTTCGGCCACCTGCTGTGGAACACGGTGCTGGCCGCGGCCGGCGTCGTCCTGATCGTCCTGGTGCTGTGCGTCCCGCTGTCCTACGTGGCCGTGCGGACCCGCAGCGTCTGGTCGGGGGCCGCGTTCCGGCTGTTCCTGCTGGGCGTGGCGATCCCGGCGCAGGCCGTCGTGGTGCCGCTCTACCTGATGATCGCCAAGCTCAACCTCTACGACAGCCTGCTCGCGATCGTGCTGCCGACGGCCGCGTTCGCCATGCCGGTGTCGGTGCTGATCCTCACCGGCACGCTGCGGGACATCTCCGAGGAGATGTACGAGGCGATGGCGCTGGACGGCGCCTCCACCACCCGGATGCTGTTCCAGCTCGTCATCCCGATGTCCAAGGGCGGCATCAGCACCGTCGTCATCTACGCGGCGCTCCAGGCCTGGAACGGCTTCCTCTTCCCGCTGATCTTCACCCAGTCCGACGGGCCACGGGTGCTGACCCTCGGCCTGTTCGACTACGTGAGCGAGTTCGGCGTGAACATTCCCGCGATCCTCGCCTCGGTCGTCCTCTCCGGTGTCCCGATCTTCATCGTGTACCTGGTGGCCCGCCGCGCGCTGGTCGGCGGCCTCATGGGTGTGGGCGGCAAGTGAACGTGTACGACCAGGGGCGCTCGAACCCCCCTTTCCCCGACAGGAGTTCCATGACCACCGCTCCCTGGCGCGATCCCGCCCTGCCCGCCGCGACCCGCGTCGACGACCTGCTCTCCCGGATGACCCTGGAGGAGAAGACCGCCCAGCTGTACGGCGTGTGGGTGGGCGCCGACACGGACGGCGGCGGAGTCGCCCCGCTCCAGAGCGAGATGTCCTCCGACTACGACTGGGACGAGCTGATCACCCTCGGTCTCGGCCAGCTCACCCGCTCCTTCGGCACCGCCCCCGTGGACCCGGCGCTGGGCGCGCAGGCACTTGCCCGCGCCCAGCGCCGGATCATCGAAGCGAGCCGCTTCGGCATCCCCGCGGTCGCCCATGAGGAGTGCCTGGCGGGCTTCACGGCCTGGCAGGCGACGGCGTACCCGGTCCCGCTGTCCTGGGGCGCCACCTTCCATCCGGAGCTGGTGGAGGAGCTGGGCCGGCGCATCGGCGAGGATCTGCGCTCGGTCGGCGTCCACCAGGGCCTCGCCCCGGTCCTGGACGTGGTCCGCGATCTGCGCTGGGGCCGGGTGGAGGAGACGATCGGCGAGGACCCGTACCTGGTCGCCACCGTCGCCACCGCCTATGTGCGGGGCCTGGAGTCGGCCGGGGTCGTGGCCACGCTCAAGCACTTCGCCGGGTACGCGGCCTCGGCCGGCGCCCGGAACCAGGCACCGGTGCGGGCGGGGGTACGCGAGCTCTCCGACATCACGCTGCCGCCGTTCGAGATGGCGCTGCGCGAGGGCGGCGCCCGTTCGGTGATGGCGGCCTACAACGACATCGACGGCGTCCCGGCGTCGGCCGACCCGTACCTGCTGACCGGGCTGCTGCGCGACGAGTGGGGCTTCACCGGCACGGTGGTCTCGGACTACTTCGGCATCGGCTTCCTCCAGAGCCTGCACCGGGTGGCCGGCACCGAGGCCGAGGCGGCGCACAAGGCGCTGGAGGCCGGCATCGACGTCGAGCTGCCCACGCTGAAGTGCTACGGCGAGCCGCTGGTGGCCGCCGTCCGCGCGGGCACCGTCCCCGAGTCGCTGATCGACCGGGCGGCCCGCCGGGTGCTGCTCCAGAAGTGCGAGCTCGGTCTGCTGGACGAGGACTGGCGGCCGGAGACCGGCCGGAGCGTCGACCTGGACTCCGCGGGCAACCGGGCGCTCGCCCGCAAGCTCGCCGAGGAGTCGGTGGTCCTGCTGGACAACGCGGACGGCGTGCTGCCGCTGGCCCCGGACACCCGGATCGCGGTGGTCGGTCCCCGCGCGGCGGACCCCCTGGCGATGCTCGGCTGCTACTCGTTCCCCTCGCACGTGCTCACGCACCACCCCGAGGTGCCGGCCGGCGTGGACATCCCGACCGTGCTCGACTCGCTGCGCGCCGAACTGCCGGACGCCAAGGTGACGTTCGCGCAGGGCTGCGGGGTCTCGGACGCGGACCGGTCCGGTTTCGAGGAGGCGGTGGCGCGGGCCGCCGAGGCCGACGTGTGCGTGGTGGTGCTCGGCGACCGGGCCGGGCTGTTCGGCCGGGGCACCTCGGGCGAGGGCTGCGACGTGGCCGACCTCGGCCTGCCGGGTGTGCAGGGCGACCTCCTTGACGCCCTGGTCGCCACGGGGGTCCCGGTGGTCCTGGTGCTGCTCACCGGTCGCCCCTACGCGCTGGGCCGCTGGCAGGACCGTCTCGGCGGCGTGGTCCAGGCGTTCTTCCCGGGCGAGGAGGGCGGCCCCGCGGTGGCGGGCGTGCTGTCCGGCCGGGTCGGCCCGTCGGGAAGGCTGCCGGTGAGCGTGCCGCGCGATCCGGGCGGCCAGCCGTGGACGTATCTGCAGCCGCCGCTGGGCCTGGCGGGCGAGGTCAGCAGCCTGGACCCGACGCCGCTGTACCCGTTCGGCCACGGCCGCTCGTACACCTCGTTCGACTGGGAGCCGGTCGAGGTTCCCGAGACCGGGACCGGCACCGGGATCGGCACCGACGGTTCGTACGACGTGTCGGTGACCGTCCGCAACACCGGTGAGCGCGCGGGCGCCGAGGTCGTCCAGCTCTACCTGCACGACCCGGTGGCCTCGGTGACCCGCCCGGACGTGCGGCTGATCGGCTACCGGCGCCTGGACCTGGCACCGGGTGAGGCCCGCCGGGTGACCTTCCGCTTCCACGCGGACCTCTCGGCGTTCGCCGACCGCACCGGCACCCGGATCGTCGAACCGGGCGCCCTGGAGCTGCGGCTCGGCGCCTCCAGCGCGGACGTGCGCCACACGGTCCGGCTGAACCTGACGGGTCCGGTACGGAAGCTCGGCACGGACCGGCACATGCGCTGCGAGACCGAGGTCGCGCAGGTGTCCTGAACCGGCTCCCCGGGGATCCAGCCCCCTGCGCCCGGCACCCCGCGGCCGGGCGCACGGGACCCACCGGTGCCCGTCGGCCGAGGGGCGGCGGTCAGTGTGCGGGGACCGACTCGAAGCGCCAGCGGTGCACCGCCCGGGACACCAGGTCACCGTCCGGCTCCGGCAGTTCGGGCAGCTCCGCGTCGTACTCCGCGTCCCACCAGGTGATGACGAGGACCCGGTCCTGGGGCGCCCGCAGGATCTCCCGCCGCACCGGGTTCCCGGGGATCTCCTGCCCGCGCACCCAGGCGAGCAGGTCCCCGCCCCGGCCGGCGACGGCCCGTGCCTCCCACATCAGCGCGACGGTCACGGGTAGAGGTTCTCCTTCGCGACCTCGTGCACGTGATCGTGCGTATGCGTGTGCGTGTGCCCGCGCCCCGGCACGTGCGGATCGGTCACCGGCAGCGACGAGTCCGCCGAAAGGTCCCAGTCGGAGGCGGCCCGGTTCCGGGCGACCATCTCGGCGCCCAGCGCGGCGACCATCGCCCCGTTGTCCGTGCACAGCTTGGGGCGCGGCACCCGCAGCCGGATGCCGGCGGCCTCGCAGCGCTCCTGGGCGAGCGCGCGCAGCCGGGAGTTCGCGGCCACGCCACCGCCGATCATGAGGTGGTCGACGCCCTCGTCCTTGCACGCGCGGACGGCCTTGCGGGTGAGCACGTCCACCACGGCCTCCTGGAAGGACGCGGCCACGTCGCGCACCGGCACGTCCTCCCCGGCCGCCCGCCTGGCCTCGATCCAGCGGGCCACGGAGGTCTTGAGACCGGAGAAGGAGAAGTCGTAGGCCGGGTCGCGCGGCCCGGTCAGACCGCGCGGGAACGTGATGGCGTTCGGGTCGCCCTCCTTGGCGTACCGGTCGATGACCGGGCCGCCCGGGAAGCCGAGGTTGAGCACGCGCGCGATCTTGTCGAAGGCCTCGCCCGCCGCGTCGTCGATGGTCGCGCCCATCGGCCGTACGTCGGAGGTGATGTCGGTGGACAGCAGCAGCGAGGAGTGGCCGCCGGACACCAGCAGGGCCATCGTGGGCTCCGGCAGGGCGCCGTGCTCCAGCTGGTCCACACAGATGTGGGAGGCGAGGTGGTTGACGCCGTACAGCGGCTTGCCGAGCGCGTACGCGTACGCCTTCGCGGCCGAGACCCCGACGAGCAGCGCCCCGGCGAGCCCGGGTCCGGCCGTGACCGCGATGCCGTCCAGGTCCCCGGCCGACACACCCGCGTCCTTCAGCGCCCGCTGGATGGTCGGGACCATCGCCTCCAGGTGGGCCCGGGACGCGACCTCGGGAACGACCCCGCCGAAGCGCGCGTGCTCGTCGACGCTCGACGCGATCGCGTCCGCGAGCAGGGTGTGCCCGCGGACGATGCCGACACCGGTCTCGTCGCAGGAGGTCTCGATGCCGAGGACGAGTGGTTCGTCAGCCATGGGTCTCTGTTCCTTGTACGGAGGTCGATGGGTCGTGCAGCCGCATCACCAGGGCGTCCACGTTCCCCGGCTGGTAGTAGCCGCGCCGGAAGCCGATGGGCTCGAAGCCGAAGCGCTCGTAGAGCTTCTGCGCGCGGACGTTGTCCACACGGCACTCGAGCATCACCTCGGCGCAGTCGAAGTCGCTGGCGGCCCGGAGCAGTTCGGTGAGCAGCAGGCCGCCGAGGCCGGTGCCCCACTGGTCCCGCCGCACCGCGATCGTCTGCACGTCGCCCAGGTCTCCCGCGGCGGCGAGCCCGGCGTATCCGACGAGCCGGTCGCCGTCACAGGCGACCAGGTAGCGCCGGGTGGCCTCCGGTCCCCGGGAGTGGGCCAGCTCGGACCAGAACATGCCCCGGGACCAGGCGTCGACGGGGAAGAGTTCCTTCTCCAGCTCCAGTACGGGATCGATGTCCCACCAGCGCATCTCGCGCAGTACGAAGGTCACTTGGGGGTGACCACCTTGTAGTTCTTGGGCACCTGGGCGTCCGGGCGGCGCAGATACAGCGGCCTGGGCGGCTCCAGTTCCTCACCGGCGGCCAGCTTCCCGGCGGCCAGGGAGGCGAGGGCCGCGGCCGAGACGTTCTCGGGGGCGCGGGCGTCGGCGAAGGTACCGGGGTACAGGAGCGCGCCCGCGCCGACGGCGGGCAGCGCGGTGACGGCCTCGTCGATCTCGGCGGGGCGGTCCACGGCGGGCTCCGACAGCCGGGTAAGGCGGTCGGCGTACCGCGCCCAGTAGACCTCCTTGCGCCGGGCGTCCGTGGCGACGACGAACGGTCCCTCCACATCGGCCGCGTACGCGAGCCCGTCGAGGGTGCAGACACCGTGCACGGGCACGCCGAGCGCGACTCCGAAGGTGTCGGCGGTCATGAGGCCGACGCGCAGCCCCGTGTACGGGCCGGGGCCGACGCCCACGACGATGCCGGTGACGGCGTCCAGCTTGAGGCCTGCCTCGGTGAGCACCCGGTCGACGGCCGGCAGCAGCAGCTCCCCGTGCCGGCGCGCGTCCACCTGGCTCGACGAGGCGATGACGGACGTGCCGTCGTGCAGGGCGACGGTCACGGCGGGGGTGGCGGTATCCAGAGCGAGCAAGAGCACGCAAACAGCGTACGGCGCCGGAGCCCGACGCAAGGCCGCCCGGGACTCCCGTCCCTCGGCTGCTACCGTCAACAGCAAGGACGTACGAAGGTCGAGAGGTGGGCACACAAGGTGGCTAGGAGCAGCTCGGGAATCGTGGCCGGGCTCACCGTGGCGGCGCTCGCGGCAGTCGGCTTCCTCGCTTTCCAGGCATCCGCGAACGTTCCGGACACCTTGGGCAGCGAACCGAGCGCGAGCGTGTCGGCCAAGCCCTCCGTCTCCAAGGCACCCCGGGCCAAGAAGGACCCGGCCGCGCTGCCGGCCGCGTCCGGCACCGGTGCGCGGGTCGTCTACTCGACCGGCTCCGACCGCGTCTGGCTCGTCGGCGCGGGCAACAAGGTGAAGCGCGTCTTCAAGGTCACCCCGGGCACGGTCGACCCGGACCCCGGCACCTACGCCGTCACGTCGCGGACCGGCTCGACCCCCGGGTCCGACGGGACGCAGATCGAGCACGTCGTACGGTTCTCGCTGGTCAACGGCATCGCCTTCGGCTTCAGCGCCGCGGTGAACGGCTCCACGGAGGCGCCCGACCCGGAGAAGAAGCTCGGCGGCATCCGCTCCTCGCGCGCCGACGGCGACGCGATGTGGGGGTTCGCGACCGTCGGCGCGAAGGTCGTCGTCGTCAAGTGACCGCGGCGGTGCCCCGGCCCGCGTGTGTGTCAGGCGGCCCTGCGGGGGCGCTCCGCGCCGGGGTCGGCCAGGGGTGCGAGGGGCGGCCTGGACACCGCCTCCGCCGCGGCGCACGCCGCCAGCAGATCCCGCATCGACACCCCGGCCACCGCACGCGGCGCGGCCGGCACGTCACGTTCTGAAGCCGGCACTGCAGCCGACTCTGATGCCGACATGGACGCCTCCTCGGGCTTCGGGGGCAAGCGTGGTTAGGTAGACCTAACCACGTACTGATGTCCATGTGACCACGGCCGGGACGCCGAACGCAATATTTTGCCGACGTCCTGTCGGAAACGTTGGCCGAATGTACGAGCGAAGGCCGCCCGCGCCACGAAGACCCGGCGAAACCGGGCATGTGCGGATGTGCGGCGCCGGGACGCGAGCCCGCCCCGCTCAGGCCGCGAGCACCGTCAGATCGGCGGCGGCCCAGCGCCGCCCGAGTCCCGTGACTCTCACGTGCCGTACCTCGTCGGTGGTGTCCCCGACGGCCCGGTGGATGACGACGTGCAGCCGGTCGTCGGTCAGCTCCTCGACCTTGCCCTCGCCCCACTCCACGACGATCACGGAGTCGGAGAGCGAGACGTCGAGGTCGAGGTCCTCCATCTCGTCGAGCCCGCCGCCGAGGCGGTACGCGTCCACGTGCACGAGCGGCGGTCCGTCGCCGAGGGAGGGGTGCACACGGGCGATGACGAAGGTGGGCGAGGTGACGGCGCCGCGGACGCCGAGCCCCTCACCGAGCCCGCGGGTCAGCGTGGTCTTGCCCGCGCCGAGCTCGCCGTTCAGCATCACGAGGTCGCCCGCGCGCAGCAGCTTGGCGAGCCTGCGGCCCAACTCCTGCATCTGCTCGGGAGAGTTGACGGTGATCTGCACGCCGACGCCGTCCTGGGCGGGCTCAGCCGGGTTGTGCGCTGCTGCTGGTGCTTCCATAGCCGCCAACGGTAGCCCCTGCCGGCACGGCTCCGGCGCGCACGAGGAGGTCGGCGAGGCGGTCTATGACGACCTCGGGGTGCTCCAGCATGACCAGGTGTCCCGCGTCGGGCACGAGCACCAGCTCCGCGTCCGGCAGCAGGTCGGCGATCGCCTCGCTGTGCTCGCTCGGTGTCACCAGGTCCTTCACCCCGGAGAGGACGAGGACGGGCATCTCGGTGAAACGGGCGAGCGCCGCGGTCTTGTCGTGGTCGGTGAACGCCGGGTAGAACTCGGCGACCACGTCGATCGGCGTGCCCTCGATCATCCGCTCGGCGAACCGCTCGACGGCCGGATCGACGTCCCGGCCCGCGAACGAGTACCGCTTGATGACCCCGGTGAACAGGTCGGCCGTGGCCCGTCGTCCCCGCTCCACCAGGGCCGCCTGCTGCCCGAGCGCCTTCAGCACACCGGGAAGCACCCGCCGCACGGCGGCGACGCCCGCGACGGGCAGCCCGAAGTTGACCTCGCCGAGCCGCCCCGACGACGTACCGACCAGGGCGACGGCGACGACCCGGTCGCGGATCAGCTCGGGGAACTGGTCGGCGAGCGCCATGACGGTCATGCCGCCCATGGAGTGCCCGACGAGCACGATCGGGCCCTCGGGCACCGCCGCCTCGATGACGGCCAGCAGATCGCGGCCGAGCTGGTCGATGGTGACCGGCTTGCGGTCCTCCGTCTGGGCCACACCCCGCCCGGACCGTCCGTGGCTGCGCTGGTCCCAGTGCACCGTGCGCACGACACCGCGCAGCGCGGCGCGCTGGAAGTGCCAGGAGTCCTGGTTGAGGCAGTAGCCGTGGCTGAAGACGACGGTGACGGGGGCGGGGGCCTTGCGGCCGAAGAGCCTGCGCCGGCGCGGGGCGAGCGATGCCTCCGGCTCGGCCTCGTCGACCTCGTAGTACAGCTCGGTGCCGTCGTCCGCGTACGCCTTGCCGGGCGTGCCGCGCAGCGTGCCGTACGGGCCGGTCGAGTCGAGGGCGAGACGCGCCTTCTTGCGTATGCCGCGCCCGACGGTCAGCCGCTCGATCGCGACTCCGGCCGCGGCGCCCGCCGCGACCACGCCTATCGCGGCGCCGGCGACACCGGCCCTGCGCCAGTTCCCGGCGGAGGCGGCGGCTGCCGAGGCCGCGCTCACGACGGCCTCCGCACTGGTCTCGCTCACGTCCCGCTCCTCTTCGCTCCGGCTGTCGGCTGTCCGCTGTCGGCTCTGGGCTGTGCGCGCGTCGGCCCGGCTCCCGCCCGCCGTGTTCCGCCCGCCACTCTCCACCCGCCGGGCCCCGCGCGCCTGTTCGGCTCCAGGGTGCTACCCGTCTTGTTCCTCTTTCACCTTCACGTAGACGCGCGGAACGCGGGTTCCGATGCGCGTGACGATCTCGTACGCGATGGTGCCCGCCGCGCGCGCCCAGTCCTCGGCGGTGGGCTCACCGCCGTCGCCGGGTCCGAACAGGACGGCGCGGGCGCCGGGCTCCGGCTCGTCACCGCCGAGGTCGACGACGAACTGGTCCATGGCGACCCGGCCCGCGACGGTACGCCACTTGCCGCCGACCAGGACGGGGCCGGTGCCCGAGGCGTGCCGGGGGACGCCGTCCGCGTAGCCGACGGGGACGAGGCCGAGTGTGGTCTCGCCCGGGGTGACGTAATGATGGCCGTAGCTCACGCCGTGGCCGGCCGGTACGTGCTTGACCAGCGCGAGCGACGCGCTCAGCGTCATCACCGGGCGCAGTCCGAAGTCGGCGGGGGTGCCGAGCTCGGGGCTCGGCGAGATCCCGTAGACCGCGATGCCGGTCCGTACGAGATCGAAGTGGCTCTCGGGGAGGGTCAGGGTCGCGGGCGAGTTGGCGATGTGCCGCACCTCGGGGCGGACCCCCTGCTCCTCGGCGTACGACACCATCTCGCGGAACAGCGCGAGCTGGGCCTGGATCGAGGGGTGGCCCGGCTCGTCGGCGCAGGCGAAGTGGGACCAGAGTCCGGTCACGGTGATCAGCCCGCGCGCCTCGGCGGCCAGGGCCCCTGCGACGAGCTCCGGCCAGTCGGCGGGCTGGCAGCCGGCGCGCCCGAGGCCGGTGTCGGCCTTGAGCTGCACCCGGGCCCGCGTCCCGACGGCCTCGGCGGCCGCCACGGCCTCCCGCAGGGCCCACATCCCGCTGACCGACACGTCGATGTCGGCCTCGACGGCCTCGGCCCAGGGGCCGCCCGGGGTCCAGAGCCAGCACATGACGCGTCCCGGCAGGCCGGCCGCCCGCAGGGCGAGCGCCTCCTCCGGGGTGGCCGTACCCAGCCAGGTGGCGCCCGCCTCGCGCGCGGCGCGGGCGCACTGGACCGCGCCGTGGCCGTACGCGTCGGACTTGACCACGGCCATCAGGGCCGCGGTCGGCGCGTGGGCACGCAGGGCCCGCACGTTGGCGCGCAGGGCGGCCAGATCGATCTCGGCGCGGGCGCGCAGGGGCGCTGTCCGCGGGTGTGCTGTCTCTGTCATCGCGCCCCAGTCTCTCAGAGGCGTACGGCGGCCTCCCGGCGCCGGTCCCCGGACGGGCGGCTCCCGCTCCTGGCCGCGCCCTCAGCCGCGCGGCCTTCGGCCCCAGACATAGACGTGGTCGCCCTTCCTGAGCACCTTCCAGAGCCCTCGGGCGTCGGCGAGCCGCAGATTCACGCAGCCCATCGAGCCGCCGACGGTACGGATGCTGCCGCGGACGGCGTGGAAGGCCTGCCCGCCGCTGAAGAACTGGGCGTACGGCATGGGGCTGTTGTACAGGGTGGACCAGTGGTGACGGTGCCTCCAGAAGATCCTGAACCAGCCGGTGCGGGTGGGGTGCCGGAGCCCGCCGCTGCGCATCGGCACCGGGCCGTACAGGATCCGGCCCCGCTGCTGCACCCAGGTGCGCTTGTGGGTGAGGTCGACACAGGCGACGCGGTAGGAGCGGACCGGGCAGCCGCGAAGGGGGCGGGTGTGCGGGGCGCTGTGGGCCGGGGCCGACAGCTTCCGCATGCGGGCCCAGGTCGCCGGTCCGGCGGTCCCGGTGGCGGGCTCGATCCCGTGCTTCTTCTGGAAGGCGCGGATGGCCCGGCAGTCGGCCGCCGACTGCTTCCCGTCCACCCTCAGCCCCAGCCACCGCTCGGCCTGCCGCTGGTACGGACCCCCGCGCCCGCCGCACGCCACCGCGGGCCGGGCGCCCGCCGCGCCGGACGAGGGGGAGGCGCCCGGCGCGGACGTGACCGGGCCCGGCCCGACGGGCGCGAACCCGACCGACGCGGGCTCCGCCGACGCGGGATCCATCGGCGTCGACCTGGGCGCTCGGGTCCCGGCCGGGTCGGACCCGAGCGGCGCGAACGTGACCGGCCCGGACCCGAGCGACCCGGACGTGACCGGCGCAGTCGTGACCGGCCTGCGCATGCCACCGGGCACGTCCCGCACGCCCCGCCCCGCGGCGGGCATGCCCATGGCCGCCGCGGCCGCCGCCGGCAGCCGGCCGTCCGGGGCGTCGCCCGGCCAGGACGGACGCGGTCCTCCCGCCGCACCGGGCCACGGCTCGCCCACCCGCCCGGAGGCGGGCGGCAGCGGAGCGGACGTGGCCGCCACCGCCCCCACGGGCACGGCCGCAACCACCGCCAGCAGCACCGCGATCCCCCGGCACACCCTTCGTCTGCTCATCACGCGAACAGACATACGCAACATCACGCGCACCCCGGGGGCGCCACACGCACAAGGTCCCCCGATCTGTGCAACGCCCGCGACACCCGCTCCCCGCCCGGACGCCCCGGGTCGGTCGGGGTGGGGTCAGCCGATGCGGGGTCAGTCGATGCGGGGTCAGTCGATGCGGGGTCAGTCGAGGATGTCGCGCCAGGCCTCCGGCAGCGCCTCGGCCACGTCGTGGGCGCCCGCGGGAGCGCCGTCCGCCGCGAAGCGGCCGGCGAGTCCGTGCAGATACGCGGCGACGCTGCCCGCGTCGAGCGCGGAGAGCCCCGACGCCAGCAGCGACCCCGCGAGTCCCGACAGCACGTCCCCGCTCCCCGCGGTGGCCAGCCACGCCGTCCCGGTGGCGTTCACCCGCACCGCGCCGCCCGTGGGGCCGGCGACCAGGGTCGTCGCCCCCTTGAGGAGGACCGTCGCCCCGTACAGCCCCGCCAGTTCCCGTACGGAGGCCAGCCGGGCCTCCTCCACCGCCTCCCGGGCGACCCCGAGCAGCGCGGCGGCCTCCCCGGCGTGCGGGGTCATCAGCGTCGGCGCGGTACGGGCCCGCACGGCCCCCCGGTCGGCGAGCCGCAGCCCGTCCGCGTCCACCAGCACCGGCACGTCCGCGGCGAGCACCTCCGCGACCGCCGAGGCGTCGTCCCCGGCCCCGGGGCCCACCACCCAGGCCTGCACCCGACCCGCCTTCGACGGTCCCGCCGCGGAGACCAGTGCCTCGGGGAAGCGGGCGACGACGGCGTCCGCGGCGGGCCCGACGTACCGCACCGCCCCGGCGCCGCCGCGCAGCGCCCCGGCCACGGCGAGGACCGCTGCCCCGGGATAGCGGTCGGACCCGGCGGCGATCCCGACGACACCGCGCCGGTACTTGTCGCTCTCCGCGCCCGGGAAGGGCAGCCGGGCCGCGACATCGGCGTGCTGGAGCGCCTCCACGTCGGCCGGGTCCGGCAGGTCGAGCCCGATGTCGACAAGGCGTACGGAACCGGCGTACCCGCGCGCCGGGTCGACGAGCAGCCCCGGCTTGTGGGTCCCGAAGGTGACGGTGAGGTCGGCGCGGACGGCCGCGCCGAGCACCTCCCCGGTGTCCGCCTCCACACCGGACGGGAGGTCGACGGCGACGACGGCGGCCCGCGAGGCGTGCGCGAGTTCGGCGAGTCGCGCGGCCTCCGGCCGCAGGCCGCCCTTGCCCCCGATCCCGACGATGCCGTCGACCACGAGGTCGGCCCGCCGCAGGAGCGGTTCGGCGGCGCCGGGCGCGGCCGAGGTGCCTCCGGCGCGCAGCAGCGCGGCCAGTCCTCCCGGGTGGGTCCTCTCGGGGGCGAGCAGCACCGCGGTGACACCGGCCCCGCGCCGGGCGAGGCGCGCCCCCGCGTACAGGGCGTCGCCGCCGTTGTCCCCGCTGCCCACCAGCAGCACCACCCGGCGGGCGTACACCCGGCCCAGCAGGTCCGCGCAGGCGGCGGCGAGCCCGGCGGCCGCCCGCTGCATCAACGCCCCTTCGGGGAGCCGTTCCATCAGCTCCCGCTCGGCGGCCCTCACGGTCTCCACGCTGTACGCAGTACGCATGACGCCGAGTCTCCCGCACCGGCACGTCCCGTGCGCGCTCCCCGCACCGTGCGGGCCTGCGAGCCCTGTCCGGAACCGGGCGGCGCCGTGCGGGCCGTGATCCCCGTCCGGAGCGGTCCAGGCAAGTCCCGTACGGCTCCGCCCGAACGCGGCGGGCCCGGGGCCTCTCTGCCCTCCGGCGGGCCCGCGGCCTCCGTACCCCCCGCCCGAAGGCGGCGGCCCGGCTATCCCTCCGCCACCACCACCGCCGAGGCCACCCCGGCGTCGTGACTGAGCGACACATGCCAGGAGGCCACGCCCAGTTCGGCCGCGCAGGCCGCCACCGTGCCCTTCACACGCAGCCTCGGCCGGCCGCTGTCCTCCACGTAGACCTCGGCGTCCGTCCAGTGCAGTCCCGCCGGGGCGCCCAGCGCCTTGGCGAGCGCCTCCTTCGCCGCGAAGCGGGCCGCGAGCGAGGCGACGCCCCGCCGTTCGCCGCTGGGCAGCAGCAACTCGCTCTCCACGAAGAGACGTTCGGCCAGCCCGGGCGTCCGCTCCAGCGACGCCCGGAACCGGTCGATCTCGGCCACGTCGATACCGACCCCGATGATGCTCATGTCCGCACCCTAGAGGGCGGGGCCATTCCGCGGCCCGACACGGCGACGGCGCTCACTCCACCGTCACGGACTTCGCCAGGTTGCGCGGCTGGTCCACCTCGTTGCCCCGGGCCGTCGCCAGTTCGCAGGCGAACACCTGGAGCGGGACCGTCGACACCAGCGGCTGGAGCAGGGTGGGGGTAGCCGGGATGCGGATGAGGTGGTCGGCGTACGGGACGACCGCCTCGTCGCCCTCCTCCGCGATGACGATCGTGCGGGCGCCCCGGGCCCGGATCTCCTGGATGTTGGAGACGATCTTGTCGTGCAGGACCGAGCGGCCGCGCGGCGACGGGGCCACGACCACCACCGGCATGTCCTCCTCGATCAGCGCGATCGGGCCGTGCTTGAGCTCCCCCGCCGCGAAGCCCTCGGCGTGCATGTACGCCAGCTCCTTCAGCTTCAGGGCGCCTTCCAGCGCGACCGGATAGCCCACGTGCCGGCCGAGGAACAGCACGGTGTCCTTGTCGGCGAGGGAGCGCGCGAGCTCCCGTACCGGCTCCATGGTCTCCAGGACCCGCTCGACCTCGCGGGAGATGCGGGACAGCTCCCGGACGACGGCCTGGATCTCGTCGCCCCACTTGGTGCCGCGCACCTGCCCCAGGTACAGCGCCACCAGGTAGCAGGCCACGAGCTGGGTGAGGAACGCCTTGGTGGAGGCGACGGCGACCTCGGGGCCGGCGTGCGTGTACAGCACCGCGTCGGACTCGCGCGGGATCGTCGAGCCGTTGGTGTTGCAGATCGCCAGCACCCTGGCGTCCTGGTCGCGGGCGTGCCGCAGCGCCATCAGCGTGTCCATGGTCTCGCCGGATTGCGAGATCGCGATGACGAGCGTACGGCGGTCCAGGATCGGGTCCCGGTAGCGGAACTCGCTGGCCAGTTCCACCTCGCACGGGATGCGCGTCCAGTGCTCGATGGCGTACTTGGCGATCAGCCCGGCGTGGAAGGCGGTCCCGCAGGCGACGATGACGACCTTGTCGACCTCCCGCAGCACCTGGACCGGGATGCGCACCTCGTCGAGCGACAGCGAGCCCGCCGCGTCGATCCGTCCCAGCAGGGTGTCGGCGACCGCCTTGGGCTGCTCGGCGATCTCCTTGAGCATGAAGTAGTCGTAGCCGCCCTTCTCCGCCGCCGAGGCGTCCCAGTCGACGTGGTACGAGCGGACCTCGGCGGGGCTGCCGTCGAACCCGGTGACGGTCACGCCGTCGCGGCGCAGTTCGACCACCTGGTCCTGGCCCAGTTCGATCGCCGAGCGGGTGTGGGCGATGAACGCGGCGACGTCCGAGGCGAGAAAGGCCTCGCCGTCGCCGACACCGACCACCAGCGGCGAGTTCCGTCGTGCCCCGACGACCACGTCCGGCTCGTCGGCGTCCACGGCGACCAGCGTGAACGCGCCCTCCAGGCGCCGGCACACCTGCCGCATCGCCTCCGCCAGGTCCGCGCACGAGGAGTACTCCTCGGCGAGCAGATGCGCGACCACCTCGGTGTCCGTCTCGGAGGCCAGGTCGTGCCCCCGCTCGGCCAGCTCGGCGCGGAGCAGGGCGAAGTTCTCGATGATGCCGTTGTGGACGACGGCGACCCGGCCCGCGTTGTCGAGGTGCGGATGGGCGTTGGCGTCCGTGGGGCCTCCGTGGGTGGCCCAGCGGGTGTGCCCGATTCCCGTCGTTCCGGAGGGCAGCGGCCTGCCCCCCAGCTCCTTCTCCAGGTTGACCAGTTTCCCGGCCTTCTTCGCGACGGCGAGTCCCCCGTCCGCGAGGACGGCGACACCCGCCGAGTCGTATCCCCGGTACTCGAGTCGCTTCAGTCCGGCCATCACCACGTCGAGCGCCGGCTGCGACCCCACATAACCCACGATTCCGCACATGCCCAGCAGACTAGGGTTCGACGTCCGCCGAAAAGAGCCGCCGCGTGCCCGGAATCGGAAATTCCTGCTGCGGTACGAGCGGCTCCGCGGACCGGGGCCGGCGACTGCCGTGCGCCGAACGGTCAGCCGGGCTCGGTCAGCCGAGCTTGGTGAGCTGGGCGTCGACGATCTCCGTGGGGAAGTCCCAGTCCTTGCCGGTGGCGGTCGAAGCCATGTCGACAGCGGGGAAGTAGGCGAGGGTGGCCCCCTTGCGGACGACGACTCCCTTGACCGGTGCTTCGTCCCCCTCTTCCAGCTGGAGGCTGGAGGTCAGGGCGAACGCCTCGTCGCCGCCCTTGGGCGCGTCGGTCTTGACGACCTTCAGGTTCTTGGTCGTGTCACCCTCCGCCGTGAAGCTGAAGCCGCCGGCGCACTTCGCGGCGGCCGCGTTCAGGTCCTTCATCGCCTGCTCGGCACCGCCGTCATCGTAGGAGGCGAGCGTCACCAGCACCATGGTGCCCACACCGGCGAAGATCTTCTCCTCGTCGGTGGCGCCCGCGGCGGGCTTCCTCGGGTCGCCCGTCCACTGGCGCGCCACGGTGGCGGAGGGCTTGCCCACGTAGGAGCCGGTCTGGAGGTAGGCGAGCGGGGCGCAGGCCGCGTCGGAGGTCTTCACCTTGTCCCGCGCGACGACCGCCGTCGCCGGCACCTTCTCGGTGACCTTGCCGCTCTTGACGTCCGCCTGCGTGAGCGCGGCCTTCTCCAGCTCGGCGGCGGTGAGCGCCTTGGCCGCCGGGGCGGAGGACGCGGCCGCGCCACCCTTGTCCTCACCGCTGCCGCCCTTGTCGGCCTTGTCGTCGCCGCCACACGCGGTGGCCAACAGAGCGAGGGCCGCGGCGGAGGCGGCGAGGGCGGTACGGCGGACGGCGGCGGATCTCACGACGGCAGCTCTTTCTGTCGGTTTCCTGTGCACACACCGTGCACATCCACCGGGAACGCTAGCCAGAAGATCATTCCACCGGTCACCCGCAAGATCACCCGACACTCGATCGTGACACCTGCGTGACTCGACGGCCCCGCCATCCCGCCCGGAACGCTTCGAACACGCACATCGGCCACAAGATGCGCCATCTGGCCGACACCCGGCGCTCGTTGACGGTCCGTCAGCCGCGGATCGCTGAACGTCACCTCGGCGAAGCACCTGGACATGCCGACAGGCGACAGCGCCGACGGCACGAAGATCCGCATCCGGGAGCAGCGGCCCCGGAACAGGTCCTGACCCAGGTCTGCCCCGCCTCCGGATTCCGGCCGCCGCCGCGGCATGCCGGGGAGTCCGGCGCCCGCGTGACGCACCCCACCCCCCACCCCGTTCAAACTCCGTTAACAATGGACTGTGATCTCTCCGGTCTCCCCGTTGCCGCGGAGCGCCCACCGGTCCAAGCCGGAGGCGACTCCCTACGTCGATCTCACCCGTGCCGAGTGGAGCGCGCTGCGTGAGAAGACGCCGCTCACGCTGAACGCCGAGGAGCTCGAGAAGCTGCGCGGCCTGGGCGATGTCATCGACCTCGACGAGGTGCGGGACATCTATCTGCCGCTGTCCCGGCTGCTGAACCTGTACGTCGGCGCCACGGACGGGCTCAGAGGCGCCCTGAACACGTTCCTGGGCGAGAAGGGCTCGCAGTCCGGCACCCCGTTCGTCATAGGCGTCGCCGGTTCCGTGGCCGTCGGCAAGTCCACCGTCGCCCGTCTGCTCCAGGCCCTGCTCTCCCGCTGGCCCGAGCACCCCCGCGTCGAGCTGGTCACCACGGACGGCTTCCTGCTCCCCACCAAGGAGCTCGAAGCGCGCGGGCTGATGTCCCGCAAGGGCTTCCCCGAGTCGTACGACCGCCGGGCCCTGACCCGGTTCGTCGCGGACATCAAGGCGGGCAAGGACGAGGTGACGGCACCCGTCTACTCGCACCTGATCTACGACATCGTGCCGGGTGAGCGACTCACCGTCCGCCGCCCCGACATCCTCATCGTCGAGGGCCTGAACGTGCTCCAGCCGGCGCTGCCCGGCAAGGACGGCCGCACACGGGTCGGCCTCGCGGACTACTTCGACTTCAGTGTGTACGTCGACGCCCGCCCCGAGGACATCGAGCGCTGGTACCTGAACCGCTTCCGCAAGCTGCGCGCGACGGCCTTCCAGAAGCCCGACTCGTACTTCCTCAAGTACACCCAGGTCTCGGAGGAGGAGGCCCTCGACTACGCCCGTACGACCTGGCGCACCATCAACAAGCCGAACCTGCTGGAGAACGTGGCTCCCACCCGCGGCCGGGCGGCCCTCGTCGTGCGCAAGGGCCCGGACCACAAGGTGCAGCGCCTGAGCCTGCGCAAGCTGTAGTGCCCCGGCAGGCACCGTTCGCCCCCTCGCGGGCGGCGGCTACTCTGCGGCCATGCTGCACCTGCGCCTGATCACTCCCTCGGACCGGACCGACGACGTCGTACGCCTGATCGAGGGGACGGTCGGCACCGCACACCTCGTCGTGCTTCCGGGTGCCGCCCGCAATCCGGCGGGCGACGTCGTGATGTGCGATGTCGCGCGCGAGGCGGGCGACGAACTCATCGGCGAGCTCCGGGAGGCCGGGCTCGACCGGACCGGGTCGATCGCCGTCGAGAACATCGACCTGTCGCTGTCGCAGCGGGCCGACGAAGCGGAGGACGAGGCCCCGGGCGAGGGCGTCGACGCGGTGCTGTGGGAGCACCTGGAGGAGGCCACGCACGAGGAGTCGACGCTGTCGGTCACCTACGTCGCCTTCATCACGATCGCCACGATGATCGCGGCGTGCGGTGTGGTGCTCGACAACGCGGTCCTGATCGTGGGCGCCATGGCCGTGGGGCCGGAGTTCGGCCCGCTGGCCGGGCTGTGCACGGCGATCGTGCAGCGGGGGCGGCGCCTTGCCCTGCGCTCCCTGACGGCGCTGCTGGCCGGTTTCGCGATCGCCATGGCGGTGACGGTGCTCTTCAGCCTGTTCATGGACGGGGTGGGACTGTTCAGCGAGGCGCAGCTGGAGGGGCCGCGCCCCAACACCGGGTTCGTCTACGCCCCGGACTGGTTCTCCTTCGTCGTCGCGGTGCTCGCCGGCGCCGCCGGCATGCTGTCGCTGACCTCGACCAAGTCCGGAGCCCTGGTCGGTGTCGCGATCTCCGTGACAACGGTCCCGGCCGCCGCGAACGCTGCGGTGGCCCTGAGCTACGGCGACATGGGCCAGACGTGGGGATCCACCAAGCAGCTGCTGTTCAATCTGCTCGGCATCGTGGTCGCCGGCACGCTGACACTGCTCGCCCAGAAGTGGTTCTGGGCGATGCAGCGCAAGCGGCAGGTCGCCCGTCCGGCCCCCGCCCGGTAACGGGCCGCCCGGCGAAGACACCGGCGCGGACAGCCGTGAGGCCCGGCACCCCTGGGGTGCCGGGCCTCACGGATTCAGGCGGAGAGGCCCAGGACCTGTCCTAGCCGAGCGCCGACTTCACGGCGTCGGCGAGGCGCGCGGCCACCGAGCGGGCGTGGTCGATGTCGGCGGCCTCGACCATGACGCGGACGAGCGGCTCGGTGCCGGAGGGGCGCAGCAGCACCCGTCCGGTGGTGCCGAGTTCGCTCTCGGCGTCGGCCACCGCGGCGGTGAGCTCGGCGGAGGTGTTCACCCGTGTCCGGTCGACGTCGGGCACGTTGATGAGGACCTGCGGCAGCCGTTCCATGACCGAGGCGAGGTCGCGGAGCGTACGGCCGGTCTGGGCGACCCGGGCGGCGAGCAGCAGGCCGGTGAGCGTGCCGTCGCCGGTCGTGGCGTGGTCGAGGATGATGACGTGCCCGGACTGCTCGCCGCCGAGCGCGTAGCCGTGCCGCTTCATCTCCTCCAGGACGTAGCGGTCGCCGACCGCGGTCTGGACGAAGGCGAGGCCTTCGCGCTCCATGGCGAGCTTGAAGCCCAGGTTGGACATGACCGTCGCGACAACGGTGTCGGAGCGCAGTACGGAACGCTCCCGCATCGCCAGCGCGAGAACGGCCAGGATCTGGTCGCCGTCGATCTCCTCGCCCGTGTGGTCCACGGCGAGGCAGCGGTCGGCGTCGCCGTCGTGCGCGATGCCGAGGTGGGCGCCGTGCTCGACGACGGCGGCCTTGAGGAGCTCCAGGTGCGTGGAGCCGCAGCCGTCGTTGATGTTGAGCCCGTCGGGCGCCGCGCCGATCGTGACTATCTCGGCACCGGCCCGCGCGAAGGCCTCGGGCGAGACCCGGGCGGCCGCGCCGTGCGCCTCGTCGAGGACGACCTTCAGACCGTCGAGACGGTTCGGGAGAACAGCGATGAGGTGGGCGACGTACTGGTCGAAGCCCTGGTCGTAGGAGTTCACCCGGCCGACGCCGGAGCCGGTCGGGCGGTTCCAGGGAGCGCCGGTGCGGTGCTCCTCGTAGACGCCCTCGATCCGGTCCTCCAGCTCGTCGGCGAGCTTGTGCCCGCCGCGGGCGAAGAACTTGATGCCGTTGTCGGGCATGGCGTTGTGGCTCGCGGAGAGCATCACGCCGAGGTCGGCGCCGAGCACCCCGGTGAGGTACGCCACCGCGGGGGTGGGCAGCACGCCGACGCGCAGGACGTCCACACCGGCGCTGGCGAGGCCCGCGACCACCGCGGCCTCCAGGAACTCCCCGGACGCGCGCGGATCCCGCCCGACCACGGCTACGGGCCGGTGGCCTTCGAACGTGCCCGCCTCGGCGAGTACGTGCGCCGCTGCCACGGAAAGCCCGAGCGCGAGCTCGGCCGTCAGATCCGCGTTGGCGACACCGCGCACGCCGTCCGTGCCGAAGAGTCGTCCCACTTGTCCTCCTGAGAAAAGCTGCAGAGTACGGAAGTCCCCCGAAGGATACGGAGTCATCCGATCACATGAGCCTTTGAGCACCTTGTGCCGTTATACGCCCAACCACTGTGATAAACGAACGCCCCGGCGGCACTGTGGCGTGCAGCCGGGGCGTTCGGAGCTACGCGTACTACGCGCAGAAGCAAGCGGCGAAGATTAACGCTTGCTGTACTGCGGGGCCTTGCGGGCCTTCTTGAGACCGGCCTTCTTGCGCTCGACCGCACGGTCGTCGCGCTTGAGGAAGCCGGCCTTCTTGAGGGCGCCGCGGTTGTTGTCCACGTCGGCCTCGTTCAGCGCACGGGCCACGCCGAGGCGCAGGGCACCGGCCTGACCCGAGACGCCGCCACCCGAGATGCGGGCGACAACGTCGTAGCGGTTGTCGAGCTCGAGCACCTTGAAGGGCTCGTTGACTTCCTGCTGGTGCACCTTGTTGGGGAAGTAGTCCTCAAGGGTGCGACCGTTGATCTTCCACTTGCCGGTGCCCGGAACGATCCGGACGCGGGCGATGGCGTTCTTGCGACGGCCCAGGCCGGCGGCCGGCTGCGGGTCGCCGAAGCGGCCTTCGAGCGACTCCGAGGTGTACTCGCCCTCGACGGGCACCTCGGACTCGGTGGTGTAGCTCTCGATGTCGACGAGCTCAGTCTCTTCGACCGGCTGCTCAACGGTGGTCTCGGCCACGATTCTCCTCAGATTTCTTTATGTCTTAGGGGGTGGCCGGAACTACTGCGCGACCTGGGTGATCTCGAACGGGACCGGCTGCTGCGCAGCGTGGGGGTGGTTCTCGCCCGCGTAGACCTTCAGCTTCGAGAGCACCTGGCGGCCCAGGGTGTTCTTGGGAACCATGCCCTTGATGGCCTTCTCGACGGCCTTCTCGGGGTTCTTCGCCAGCAGCTCGTCGTAACGGACGGAGCGCAGACCACCCGGGTAACCGGAGTGGCGGTACGCCAGCTTCTGGGTCTTCTTGTTGCCGGAGAGGTGCACCTTGTCGGCGTTGATGATGATGACGAAGTCACCAGCGTCGACGTGGGGCGCGTAGATCGGCTTGTGCTTGCCGCGCAGAATGTTCGCGGCAGTGGTCGCCAGACGGCCCAGGACGACATCCTGGGCGTCGATGACGTACCACTGGCGAGTGATGTCGCCGGGCTTGGGGCTGTACGTACGCACGGTCGTAGCCTTCGCTTCTTCAGTGAGTGGGTCCTGACATGGCCACCACGGACGATCACGACAGCCCTGACCGCACTGCGGTGACGCATACCGCGTGCTGGTCGCTGGTCATCAGCCCCGGTGGACCGGTGTAAGGGCCCCTCACGTGAGAATGAGCAAGCCAATACACATAACGAACTGCAAGCTTACCCGTGGCGGCCCGGAAGGGTCAAAACGCGAGTGCTCACACCCTCGTGGCCCGTCGCCCCCGTCGCTGGGCGACGAAGTGGTCCGGGCCGGCGAGCGGCAGGTGCCGGTGACGCGGGAGCGCCACCGATGCAGTCATCACACACAGGGTAAAGCAGTCACGGAAGGAACGCCGGGACACCAGGAACGCCGACAGCATCAGCAGCACCGTCTCGGCGAGCCGCGGCGGCCCGGGAACACCGCGCGACCAGCGGCGGTACGCGGCCGGCACCCCGGCACAGGCCCCCGCGCAGGCCGGCGGGACCGCCACCGGGGACGGCACCCCGAGACGCGGCAGCACGGCCGCCGGAGAGGCCTCGTAGAGGCGTACGAAGCCGTCGTGGCCGCGCAGCAGGAACGGCAGCGTCCGTGTGACGAACGCCGCAGGATCGGGCACCAGCAGCGCCGCCCCGCCGGACGCCAGGGCGGGCACGAGGAACATCGCGGCCGGCGCCCGCCATCGGCGCGCGAAGAGGAAGAGGAGCACCACGGGCACGAGCAGCGGCTTCAGGGCGAGGGCCGCGCCGACGACCGCTCGGCCCACCCCCACCGGTCCCGCGCAGCCAGCAGCAGGGCGAGCGGCAGCGCCGCCGCGGCGGTCACGGTCCAGTTGCCGAGCGAGACCAGGTGACCGAAGGGTGCGAAGCCCAGCGCGAGCCCGGCCGGGCCGAGCACCGCGAGGCGGCTGCGCCAGGGGACCCCGTGGACGCTCAGCGCGCAGGCCCAGCCCGTCACCAGCAGCGCGGTCACCGTCAGCGGGACCGGCACGCGGAGGGCGTACGCCGGGAGCAGCGTCTGCGGCGCCGCCGCGAGCACCGCGCTCGGGAGATGGAGAAAGTGCCGGTCGGCGTAGGGCGAACCGCCGTCCAGCCAGGTCCGCGCCGCCCGGACGACGATCGCGTTGTCCATCCCCCCGTCCGAGGCGCGGAGCGCGACGCCCGCGGCATGCGCGCACAGCACCGCGCCCGAGACCGCCCACGCGTGCCAGGAGGCCCTACGCACCAACCACCCGGAGATGTCACTTTTGCCCTTGCGCGTTCAGATCACGCTAGGGGCTCAAGTGCCCGGTGGAGCTGACCGGCACCCCCCAACCCCCGTCTAAGATGCGGCGCATGAGTTATGGGCAGGGTGGGCAGGGGCAGCCCCCGTGGGACCCCTGGAAGCCGGGTTCTCAGCAAACGCCTCAGTGGAACAACCAGCGTTCCGGCGGGAATCCCGACTGGGCCGCCATGGCGGAGGCTTCCGAAACGCGCAACAAACGGCGCAAAGTGCTGTTCATCGTGGGCGGGGCGCTGGCCACCGTCGCGGTCGGCGCTGCCGTGGCCATGGCCGTCGCCAACGCGAACGGGAACAATCAGGCCACGAATCAGCCGTCCCAACTGCCCGCCAGCGCGGACATCCCCGGCGCCACGACACCGGCGCCGTCCTTCGAGCCGACCTCGGCTCCGCCGCCGCTGGATCCGAAGCAGTTCATAGCCAGCGCGCAGAAGGACACCGCGCCGCTGAGCCCGGACATCCTCTTCCCCGGTACGCAGCTCACCATGGGCAACCGTGTGTACCGCAAGGGGCCGACGGCCGACACGAAGGACTGCGCCTCGGCCGTGAAGGGCACGCTGCCGGCGGTTCTGAAGAGGGACGACTGCACCCGCTTCATGCGGGTCACCTACGTCAAGGACGGGGTGGCGGTGACGGTCGGCATCGCGGTCTTCGACACCGAGGCCCAGGCGAGCGCGGCCAAGGCCGACGCGGACAAGAAGAGCATCATCGCCTCGCTCCCGGGCAACGGCATCAAGGCGTTCTGCGACGCGGCCGTCTGCCGGTCGACCACCAACGCCTACGGGCGTTACGCCTACTTCACGCTCTCCGGTTTCACCAACGGCAAGAACGTGACGACGAAGGACACCGCGGTGTTCACGACCGGCGACGATCTCGCGGAGTTCGCGTTCCGTCAGATCGGCCGGCGGGGACAGGCCCAGGCGTCGGCCGCGGCCAACAAGTAGCGATTGCGGGCGGCGGCCGACGAACAGCGGCCGCCGCACCGCCCCGCACACGGCAGTGACGCCCGCTCAGCCGGACGGGCCGTCAGCGGACCCTTACAGACGCCCGGGTGTCAGCAGGTCTCGCATCCGCCCGCTCCCGGCAACGCCCGCTTGTTCCGGGCCTCCTTGTTCCGCGCGGCCAGCAACTCGTCGGCGGGATAGCCGACTTCCTCGAGCGTCAGCCCGTGCGGCCGTACGACATGAACGGCCGAGTCCCGTACGCCGGCGGCGAGCACCTTGCCCGGCCAGTCGGGCCCGCGGTGCCCGTCCCCCACGAACAGCAGGGCCCCGATCAGGGACCGCACCATGTTGTGGCAGAAGGCGTCGGCCCGCACGGTGGCGGTGATGACGCCGTCCTCGCCTCGCACCAGGCTCAGTTGCTGGAGGGTGCGGATGGTCGTCGCACCCTCGCGCTTCTTGCAGTAGGCGGCGAAGTCGTGCTCCCCCAGCAGCCGTTCGGCCGCCCGGTTCATGGCGTCGACGTCCAACGGCCAGTCGTGCCACAGGACATGACTGCGCAGCAGCGGGTCGACACCGCCGGGTTCGTCGGTCACGCGATAGGCGTAGCGCCGCCAGACCGCCGAGAAGCGCGCGTTGAAGCCGGCGGGCGCCTCGGTCAGCGACCACACCCGCACGTCCTTGGACAGCCTCCCGGCCAGCCGCTTCAGCAGCTTCTCCCGGTGCTCGGCCCACAGTTCCGCGGGCAGGTCGACGTGGGCCACCTGGCCGCGCGCGTGCACCCCGGCGTCGGTCCGCCCGGCCACGGTCAGCTCGTACGTGGTGTCCTTCGTCCGGGTCACCGTCCGCAGGGCGTCCTCGATCTCCCCCTGCACGGTCCTGCGTCCGCCGGCCTGCTTCGCCCACCCGGAGAACTCGGTCCCGTCATACGACAGGTCCAACCGCACCCGGACGAACCCGGGCTCCGCTTCGTCACTCACACCTAGATCCTCTCAAGCCCGGGTTCCTCCCCGGGAACGCGAAAGCGGGCCCGCCCCGAAAGGGACGGACCCGCTCACAGCAAGGCAGTGCCTCAGGCGTCCTTCGACTCCTCGGCGGGAGCCTCGGCGGCGTCCTCGACCTTGGTGTCCTCGACCTTGGCCGGGGCCTCGGTCTCCTTGGCGGCACGCTTGGTGGCAGCCTCGGCCTCACCGGTGGCCTGCTGGGCCACGGTCAGGGCCTCCACCAGCTCGATGACGGCCATGGGCGCGTTGTCGCCACGACGGTTACCGATCTTGGTGATACGGGTGTAGCCACCCGGGCGGTTCTCGTAGCGCGGGCCGATCTCGGTGAAGAGCGTGTGCACGATGC
Source organism: Streptomyces sp. NBC_00328 (assembly GCF_036139655.1). Lineage (NCBI taxonomy): Bacteria > Bacillati > Actinomycetota > Actinomycetes > Kitasatosporales > Streptomycetaceae > Streptomyces > Streptomyces sp. NBC_00328. Next base: position 5,880,621 of record NZ_CP108013.1, on the reverse strand, counting down.
TCTTGTCCGTGATCACCGAGAGCACCTGACGGCGGTTGTGAAGGTCACCCTTCTTCGCCTTGGTGACCAGACGCTCCGCGTAGGGACGCAGGCGACGGGCCTTGGCCTCGGTGGTGGTGATGCGGCCGTGCTCGAAGAGCGACTTCGCGAGGTTCGCGAGAAGCAGCTTCTCGTGCGCGGCGCTGCCGCCCAGACGGGCACCCTTGGCGGGCTTCGGCATTTTTTCTCCTAGGTGTCTGCCCCGGCCGTATCAGGTACCGGAGTCAGTGTCCGAGCGGGCGATTGCCCGTCGAAGATCCGGGGTCCCGAGGGACCCCGGAGGACGGAAACCGTCCCAGTACTGGGCTCAGTACTGCTCGGTCTCCACGAAACCCGCGTCCGCGTCGTCGTCGGCGCCGAAGGCGTCGGCGGCGGCGGTCGGGTCGAATCCGGGCGGGCTGTCCTTGAGGGCCAGGCCCATGCCGGCCAGCTTCGCCTTGACCTCGTCGATGGACTTCGCGCCGAAGTTGCGGATGTCCAGGAGGTCGGCCTCGGAGCGGGCGACGAGCTCACCCACGGAGTGGATGCCCTCACGCTTGAGGCAGTTGTACGAGCGGACCGTGAGCTCCAGCTCCTCGATCGGCAGCGCGAGATCGGCGGCGAGGGCGGCGTCCGTGGGGGACGGGCCCATGTCGATGCCCTCGGCGTCGATGTTGAGCTCGCGGGCCAGACCGAACAGCTCGACCAGGGTCTTGCCGGCCGACGCCATGGCGTCACGGGGACGCATGGCCTGCTTGGTCTCGACGTCGACGATCAGCTTGTCGAAGTCGGTGCGCTGCTCGACACGGGTCGCCTCGACCTTGTACGTGACCTTCAGCACCGGCGAGTAGATCGAGTCGACCGGGATGCGCCCGATCTCCTGACCAGCCTGCTTGTTCTGGACGGCGGAGACGTAGCCGCGACCGCGCTCGACGGTCAGCTCCATCTCCAGCTTGCCCTTGCCGTTGAGCGTGGCGAGGACGAGGTCGGGGTTGTGGACCTCGACACCGGCCGGGGGCGCGATGTCGGCGGCGGTGACCAGACCCGGGCCCTGCTTGCGCAGGTACATCACGACCGGCTCGTCGTGCTCCGAGGAGACGACCAGCTGCTTGATGTTGAGGATCAGGTCGGTGACGTCCTCCTTGACGCCCGGCACGGTGGTGAACTCGTGCAGGACACCGTCGATGCGGATGCTGGTGACAGCAGCGCCGGGGATCGACGAGAGGAGGGTGCGGCGCAGGGAGTTGCCGAGGGTGTAGCCGAAGCCCGGCTCCAGCGGCTCGATCACGAACCGGGAGCGGAATTCGTCGACGACCTCTTCGGTCAACGAGGGGCGCTGAGCGATCAGCATGTGGTGATCAGTCCTTCATTCGTGGACGCCCGCTATTTGACGCCCGACAAAACCGCGCCTCCGAAGAGACGAGTACAGCAAGGGTACGGGCGATACGGCCCTTTTACGGAGCCGTACCGCCCGGAAACCTCGAACCAAGCACAGGGCCGTCAGGATCGACGGCCGAGCGGCCGTGCGTCAGACGCGGCGGCGCTTCGGCGGACGGCAGCCGTTGTGCGGGGTGGGGGTGACGTCCTGGATCGAGCCGACCTCGAGGCCAGTGGCCTGGAGGGAGCGGATCGCGGTCTCGCGACCGGAGCCCGGGCCCTTCACGAAGACGTCGACCTTGCGCATGCCGTGCTCCTGCGCGCGACGGGCGGCCGACTCAGCGGCCATCTGCGCGGCGAAGGGGGTGGACTTGCGCGAGCCCTTGAAGCCGACGTGGCCGGCGGAGGCCCAGGAGATCACGTTGCCCGAGGGGTCGGTGATCGACACGATCGTGTTGTTGAACGTGCTCTTGATGTGAGCGTGCCCGTGAGCGACGTTCTTCTTTTCCTTGCGGCGCACCTTCTTGGCGGCGCCCTGACGACCCTTGGGGGGCATCTGTTTCTCCTACGGGGAGGTGGTCGGTCCTACAGCGAAGACCGCTGGTGAAGCGTTGTCCGCTGAGGACTACTTCTTGCCCGGCTTCTTCTTGCCGGCGATCGCGCGACGCGGGCCCTTGCGGGTACGGGCGTTCGTGCTGGTGCGCTGACCGTGCACGGGCAGGCCACGACGGTGGCGGATGCCCTGGTAGCAGCCGATCTCGATCTTCCGGCGAATGTCGCCCTGGATCTCGCGACGGAGGTCACCCTCGGTCTTGATGTTGGCGTCCACGTACTCGCGGATCTTGACCAGCTCCTCCTCGGAGAGGTCACGAACGCGCGTGTTGGGGTTCACGCCAGTCTCGGCCAGCGTCTGCTGGGAAAGCGTCCGGCCGATGCCGAACACGTAGGTGAGGGCGACCTCCACACGCTTTTCGCGCGGGATGTCAACACCGGAAACGCGTGCCATTCAATGGCTCCAGTTGTCGTTCGGAGGTCTTCCACAGAACCGGATCCCGCCCGCCGTCGTCCTCTGATCCAGGGATCGAGGAGTCGGTACGAACCGGGTCCCCGGCCTCCGACCGGGGGTGTCAGGCCTGATGAGACTCAGCCCTGGATCCTGCGTATGAACATGTACTGCTTGCGTCGCGCGAAGTATCTGCGGGTGCAGAAGGTGCGGTCGTGCGTCAGCCCTGGCGCTGCTTGTGGCGCGGGTTTTCGCAGATGACCATGACCCGACCGTGACGGCGGATCACCCTGCACTTGTCGCAGATCTTCTTGACGCTCGGCTTGACCTTCATTAGGTGAGGTTCTCCGGGTCAGTGCCACCCCCCGCGCCCCGGAACCGGGACACGGAGCAAGGCAAGATCTACTTGTAGCGGTAGACGATCCGGCCGCGCGTCAGGTCGTACGGAGACAACTCCACCACGACCCGGTCGTCAGGGAGGATGCGGATGTAGTGCATGCGCATCTTGCCGCTGATGTGCGCCAGGACCTGGTGGCCGTTCTGGAGCTCTACCTTGAACATGGCGTTCGGGAGAGACTCGACGACAGTGCCCTCGATCTCGATGGCACCTTGCTTCTTGGCCACGCTTTGCCCTTCGAATCGACTACCTTGATCGACTTCGTGCGAGCGCATGCAGACATGCGGGTGCACGAGAGCCGACGAGTCAGTCTACGTCAGGGCTCCCGGAAAGACGAATCAGCCTCGGTCCTCCCCGCCACTCATGACGATGCCCCACCCATCGACGCGGTATGCGCGAAGGGCGGGGCTGGCCGATGACACGGCCGGCGAAGGGAGCGGGCGGGCTCCCCGCGGACGCGGGCTTCAGTCCGCGAGGGGCGGGGGCTTCAGCCCGCGAGGGGGTCGGGCGCCGCCGTGACCCCGTACTCGGCGAGCTTCGCCCGGCCGCAGTCGGGCGCCGTGAGGACCAGCGGCCCCTCCGCCGTCAGCGCCACAGAGTGCTCCCAGTGCGAGGACCAGGTGCCGTCCGTGGTGATCACGGTCCAGTCGTCCTCGAGCGTTTCGGTCCGCGGGGTGCCGAGCGACACCATCGGCTCGATCGCGAGGCAGAACCCGGGGACCAGCTTCGGCCCCTTCCCCCGCTTGCGCTCGACGTAGTTCAGCAGGTGCGGGTCCATGTGCATCTCGGTGCCGATGCCGTGGCCGCCGAAGTCCTCGATGATCCCGTACTTGCCGCCGCCCGGCTTGGGCTGGCGACGGATGTAGGTCTCGATGGCGCGGGAGATGTCGACGAGGCGGTTGCCCACCTTCATGGCCGCGATGCCCGCCCACATCGACTCCTCGGTCACCCGGGAGAGCTCGATCAGTTCCGGGGCGTGTCCGGAGCCCACGAACGCGGTGAAGGCGGCGTCGCCGTGCCAGCCGTCCACGATCGCGCCGGCGTCGATGGAGATGATGTCGCCGTCCTTCAGGACGGTCTTGTCGTCCGGGATGCCGTGGACGACGACCTCGTTGGCCGAGGTGCAGATCGTCGCGGGGAAGCCGCCGTACCCGAGGAAGTTCGACTTGGCGCCGTGCTCCTCCAGCACCTTGCGCGCGACCTCGTCCAGGTCCCGGGTGGTCGCGCCGGGCACCGCCGCTTCCCGCGTGGCCGCATGGACCGCCGCGACGACCAGTCCCGCCTCACGCATCTTGGCGATCTGCTCGGGGGTCTTGATCTGCACCATGGTGGCTGCGGCCTTTCTGGACCGGGAAACGGACTACTCCAACGATACGGGGGACTCACCTCACCCCGCCCGGGGCCCTGGGACCCCGCCGCGCACAGGACCTCCACCCTGTCCGCCTCGCACGTCGGCCGCGGCACCCGGTGAGGGTGCCGCGGCCGATGCGACGTACTGCTTCACGCTCCCCCGCGACACGCGTGCGTCACGGAACGGACCGCAGGGACTAGGCGTCCTCGCGGGCCAGGGCCCCCATCGCGCGCGCCGTGACCTCTTCGACCTTGCCGAGCGCCGGGATCGTGACGACCAGGCTCTGCGACCGGTAGTAGTCGATGATCGGCTCGGTCTGCGTGTGGTAGACCTCCAGCCGCGTACGGACGGTGTCCTCGGAGTCGTCGTCGCGCTGGTACAGCTCGCCGCCGCAGACGTCACAGACGCCTTCCTGCTTCGGCGCCTTGTACGACACGTGGAAGACGTGCGCCGAGTCGTTGCGGCAGATGCGGCGGCCCGCGATACGGCGGACCACCTCGTCCTCGGGGACCTCCAGGTCCAGCACCGCGTCCAGCTTCATGCCCTCGGTGCTCAGCATCTCGTCCAGCGCCTCGGCCTGCGAGACGTTGCGCGGGAAGCCGTCGAGCAGGAAGCCGTTCTCCGCGTCGGGCTGCTCCATGCGGTCCTTGGCCATGGCGATGGTGACCTCGTCCGGTACCAGTTCGCCCTTGTCCATGTAGGACTTCGCCAGCTTGCCGAGTTCCGTCTGCTGAGAGATGTTGGCGCGGAACAGGTCGCCCGTTGAGATGTGCGGGATCGCCAGATTCTTGGCGAGGAACGCGGCCTGCGTTCCCTTCCCGGCACCGGGCGGCCCGACGAGGACGATTCGCATCAGCGGAGGAACCCTTCGTAATTGCGCTGCTGAAGCTGACTCTCGATCTGCTTCACCGTCTCAAGGCCCACACCCACGATGATGAGGATGCTGGTGCCACCGAACGGGAAGTTCTGGTTTGCCCCGAAACCAACCAACGCGACCGTCGGCACGAGAGCGATCAGCCCCAGATACAGCGAACCCGGCCAGGTGATCCGGTTGAGTACGTAGCTGAGGTACTCAGCGGTCGGCCGGCCAGCCCGGATGCCCGGGATGAAGCCACCATACTTCTTCATGTTGTCGGCGACTTCCTCGGGGTTGAACGAGATCGCCACGTAGAAGAACGCGAAGAACACGATCAGAAGGAAGTACAAGGTGATGTAAATCGGGTGGTCACCCTTGGTCAGGTTCTGTGTGACCCATGTTTTCCACCCGGAGTTGCTCTTCGAGAACTGGGCGACCAGGCTCGGAATGTAGAGCAGCGACGACGCGAAGATGACAGGAATCACACCTGCCTGGTTGACCTTCAGCGGAATGTAGGTCGACGTTCCGCCGTAGGAACGGCGGCCGATCATGCGCTTCGCGTACTGGACCGGAATCCGGCGCTGCGCCTGCTCGACGAAGACGACCAGGCCGACCATGCACAGACCCACCGCGATGACCGTGCCGAACTCGATCCAGCCATTGGCCAGCTTGCCCTGGACCTTGACGGTCCACAGAGCGCTCGGGAAGGTCGCCGCGATCGAGATGAACATCAGGATCGACATGCCGTTGCCGATGCCGCGGTCGGTGATGATCTCACCGAGCCACATGACGACACAGGTGCCGGCGGTCATCGTGATGACCATCGTGATGGTGGTGAAGATCGACTGGTCCGGCACGATCTGGTTGGCAACCGGGCAGCCGGAGAACAGCGCGCCGCTGCGGGCGGTGGCCACCAGGCCCGTGCCCTGCAGGATCGCGAGCGCGACCGTCAGGTAACGGGTGTACTGCGTGATCTTCGCCGTACCGGCCGAGCCCTCCTTCTTGAGGGCCTCCAGTCGCGGGATCACCACGGTGAGCAGCTGGAGAATGATGCTCGCCGTGATGTACGGCATGATGCCGAGCGCGAAGATCGTGATCTGGAGCAGCGCGCCGCCACTGAACATGTTGATCAGGCTGAACAGCCCGCGGTTCGAGTCGGCCGTGTCGATGCACGACTGGACGTTCTTGTAGTTCACACCGGGAATCGGGATGTGTGTACCGACTCGGTAGACCACGATGATGCCGAGCGTGAAGAGCAGCTTCTTGCGCAGGTCGGGCGTCCTGAACGCCCGGGCGAACGCGGTGAGCACGGTGCCTCCTGCGACCCCCGCGCTACCGCGTCCGAGGGTGAGTCTTGAGGTTCGACGGATGACTGACAGCTAACCAACAGTCAAAGACCGCCCGGAGTTCCCGTGGGGCACGCCGGACGAAAATCAACAGTGCAGGCCACCTTACCGGCGACACTGCCCCCCTTGGAACGACCAACCGGGGATGCCCCTTTTATGGGCATCCCCGGTTGGGATCGTTCAGGTCATCGAGACGCCTGTTGAAATCAGACGAGTTCGGTGACGGTACCGCCGGCGGCGGTGATCTTCTCCTTGGCGGAGCCGGAGACGGCGTCGACCGTCACCTGCAGCGCCACGGAGATCTCGCCCTGGCCGAGGACCTTGACGAGGCTGTTCTTGCGAACGGCACCCTTGGCGACGAGACCCTCGACGGTGACCTCGCCACCCTCCGGGTACAGCGCGCCCAGCTTGTCGAGGTTCACGACCTGGAACTCGGTCTTGAACGGGTTCCGGAAGCCCTTCAGCTTCGGAAGACGCATGTGGAGGGGCATCTGGCCACCCTCGAAGCGCTCCGGAACCTGGTAGCGGGCCTTCGTGCCCTTGGTACCACGACCAGCCGTCTTACCCTTCGACGCCTCACCACGACCAACACGGGTCTTGGCGGTCTTGGCGCCCGGGGCGGGACGGAGGTTGTGGATCTTGAGCGGGTTGTTTTCCGCCATGATCAGTCGACCTCCTCGACCGTCACGAGGTGGCGGACGGTGTGAACCATTCCGCGGAACTCGGGGCGGTCCTCCTTGACGACCTGCGTGTTGATGCCCTTGAGACCAAGGGAACGCAGGGTGTCACGGTGGTTCTGCTTGCTGCCGATGTACGACTTCGTCTGCGTGACCTTGAGGCGAGCCATTACGCACCCGCCCCGGCACGTGCACGAAGGAGAGCCGCGGGGGCGACGTCCTCGAGGGGCAGACCACGGCGAGCCGCGATCTCCTCGGGACGCTGCAGGCCCTTGAGGGCCGCCACGGTCGCGTGCACGATGTTGATCGCGTTGGAAGAACCGAGCGACTTCGACAGGATGTCGTGAACGCCGGCGCACTCCAGGACAGCTCGCACCGGGCCACCGGCGATAACGCCGGTACCGGGGGAAGCAGGCTTGAGCAGGACGACGCCCGCGGCCTTCTCGCCCGTGATCGGGTGCGGGATGGTGCCCTGGATACGGGGGACCTTGAAGAAGTGCTTCTTGGCCTCTTCAACACCCTTGGCGATCGCGGCCGGCACCTCCTTGGCCTTGCCGTAACCGACACCGACGGTGCCGTCACCATCGCCTACCACGACAAGCGCGGTGAAGCTGAAGCGACGACCACCCTTCACAACCTTGGCGACGCGGTTGATCGCGACAACGCGCTCAACGTACGCGGTCTTCTCGGCAGCAGCGCCGCCGTCACGGCCCTTCCGGTCCCGCCGCTCGCCGCCACCGGCACCGCTTCCACGGCGCTGGGGTCCAGCCATTGGATTACCTCTCTCTTTTTCCGCTAGCTACGCAGCGACAATCAAGTCGCTAGCGCGACGGGCGACTCAGAACTTGAGTCCGGCTTCGCGGGCGGCGTCCGCCAGGGCGGCGATGCGCCCGGCGTACTGGTTTCCACCACGGTCGAATACGACAGCCTCGACACCGGCGGCCTTGGCGCGCTCGGCGACCAGGGCGCCGACCGACTTGGCCTGCGCGGACTTGTCGCCCTCGGCACCGCGGACCGTGGTGTCCAGGGTCGACGCCGACGCGAGGGTGTGACCCTTAACGTCGTCGATGACCTGGGCCACGATGTGACGGTTGGAGCGCGTCACGACCAGGCGCGGACGCTCAGCCGTACCCGAGATGTGCTTACGGATCCGGATGTGACGACGCTTGATGGCAGCACGCTTGTAAGCGTCGCCCTTAGCAATCTTGACACCGTATGCCATGGCTTACTTACCCGCCTTTCCGACCTTGCGCCGGACGACTTCGCCCTCGTACTTGACGCCCTTGGCCTTGTACGGGTCGGGCTTGCGCAGCTTGCGGATGTTGGCCGCAACCTCGCCGACCTTCTGCTTGTCGATTCCCTCGACCGAGAAGTGCGTCGGGTTCTCGACCTTGAACGAGATGCCCTCGGGCGCCTCGACCGTGATCGAGTGGCTGTAGCCGAGCGAGAACTCCAGGTTGGAGCCCTTCGCCAGGACGCGGTAACCGACACCGCTGATTTCGAGCTTCTTCACGTAACCCGTGGTCACGCCGGTGATCATGTTCGCCACCAGCGTGCGGGACAGGCCGTGGAGGGCCTTGTTCTGACGCTCGTCGTTCGGGCGGGTGACATTGAGAATGCCGTCCTCGCCCTTGGCGACCTCGATCGGCGCCGCGACGGTGTGGGAGAGGGAGCCCTTGGGACCCTTCACCTGGACCGTACGGCCGTCGATGGTGACGTCCACGCCGGCGGGAACCGTGATGGGGAGCTTGCCAATACGCGACATAGCTGTTTCCTCCGTTCCCTTCTACCAGACGTAGGCGAGGACTTCTCCGCCTACGCCCTTCTTGCCGGCCTGCTTGTCGGTGAGGAGACCGTGTGACGTGGAGATGATCGCCACGCCGAGGCCACCGAGCACCCTGGGCAGGGAGGTGGACTTCGCGTACACACGCAGACCCGGCTTCGAGATCCGCTTGATGCCCGCGATGGAGCGCTCACGGTTCGGGCCGAACTTCAGCTCGAGGACGAGCTTCTTGCCGACCTCGGCGTCCTCGACCTTCCAGCCGGTGATGAAGCCCTCCTGCTGGAGGATCTCCGCGATGTGAGACTTGATCTTGCTGTGCGGCATCGCGACATCGTCGTGGTACGCCGAGTTCGCGTTACGCAGACGGGTAAGCATGTCTGCGATGGGATCAGTCATGGTCATGAATTGGCCTTCGGCCTCTCTCGCCGGGGTTTCCTGTATGCGCCATCCCTCTCCCCACTCAGTGGCGGGACGGGTGCGGTGCGGGGACCTACGGCGTAGTAAGTCGTCTGGGCGTCAAGCGCCCAACCCTCCTAGCCTAAGCCATGGAGAGAGGGGCGCCTGACAGAACCCTTTACTTACCGAGAGTCCTGGATCCCTGAATTACAGGGACTACCAGGAACTCTTGGTCACGCCCGGCAGCTCGCCACGGTGAGCCATCTCACGAAGGCAGATGCGGCACAGGCCGAACTTGCGGTACACGGAGTGCGGACGACCGCAGCGCTGGCAGCGCGTGTAGCCACGCACACCGAACTTGGGCTTACGAGCAGCCTTGGCAATCAGAGCCTTCTTCGCCATCTCGCTTACGCCTCCTTGAAGGGGAAGCCGAGGTGACGGAGAAGGGCACGGCCCTCAGCGTCGTTGGTCGCCGTGGTCACCACGGTGATGTCCATGCCCCGGGTACGGTCGATCTTGTCCTGGTCGATCTCGTGGAACATGACCTGCTCCGTGAGACCGAAGGTGTAGTTGCCACGGCCGTCGAACTGCTTGGGGGACAGACCACGGAAGTCGCGGATGCGCGGGAGCGCGAGCGACAGGGTGCGGTCCAGGAACTCCCACATGCGGTCGCCACGGAGCGTGACGTGGGCACCGATCGGCTGACCCTCACGCAGCTTGAACTGCGCGATGGACTTGCGGGCCTTGGTGACGGCCGGCTTCTGACCGGTGATCGTGGTCAGGTCACGGACGGCACCGTCCATGAGCTTCGAGTCACGGGCGGCGTCGCCGACACCCATGTTGACCACGATCTTGACGAGGCCCGGCGTCTGCATGACGTTCTCGTAGGAGAACTCTTCCTGCAGCTTCGCCGCGATCTCCTCGCGGTACTTCGTCTTGAGACGCGGAGTGGTGGTGGTAGCCATCAGATGTCCTCACCCGTCCGCTTGGCAACGCGGATCTTGTTGCCCTCTTCGTCGAAGCGGTAACCGACGCGCGTGACAACCTTGTTGCCGTCCTTCTCAACGACCAGCTGGACGTTGGAGACGTGGACGGGCGCCTCGGTCGTGACGATGCCACCGGCCTGAGAACCCTTGGCGGTCGGACCGGCCTTCGTGTGCTTCTTGACCCGGTTGACACCCTCGACCAGGACGCGCTCGTCGCGCGGGTAAGAGGCAATGACCTTGCCCTGCTTGCCCTTGTCCTTACCGGTGATGACCTGAACCAGGTCGCCCTTCTTGATCTTCATGCTTACAGCACCTCCGGCGCGAGCGAGATGATCTTCATGAACTTCTTCTCGCGCAGCTCACGGCCGACGGGGCCGAAGATACGGGTGCCGCGAGGGTCGCCGTCGTTCTTCAGAATGACGGCGGCGTTCTCGTCGAAGCGGATGTACGAGCCGTCCGGACGGCGGCGCTCCTTGACGGTGCGAACGATGACAGCCTTGACGACGTCACCCTTCTTCACGTTGCCGCCGGGGATCGCGTCCTTGACGGTGGCGACGATCACGTCACCGATGCCCGCGTAGCGGCGACCGGAGCCACCGAGCACACGGATGCAAAGGATTTCCTTCGCACCAGTGTTGTCGGCGACACGCAGTCGCGACTCCTGCTGGATCACGTCTATCTCCTGTTTGTCTGCCGGTTCCCGGGGCGGGGTCGTTCAGCACGACCCCGCCCCGAGCCTGGCGGAACCAACCTCAGGGGCCCCTAGAAATTGTTTCCAGGGCCTGAGGTACTTACTTGGCCTTCTCGAGGATCTCGACGATGCGCCAGCGCTTCGTCGAGGACAGCGGCCGGGTCTCCATCAGGAGGACGCGGTCGCCGACGCCGGCGGCGTTCTGCTCGTCGTGGGCCTTGAGCTTGCTGGTACGGCGGATGACCTTGCCGTACAGCGCGTGCTTCACGCGGTCCTCGACAGCGACGACGACGGTCTTGTCCATCTTGTCGCTGACGACGAGACCCTCACGGGTCTTGCGGAAGCCACGCTCGGTCTTCTGCTCAGTCACGTTGCTCTCGCTCATCAGGCGCTCTCCACCGTCTCGATGCCCAGCTCGCGCTCACGCATCAGGGTGTAGATCCGCGCGATGTCCTTACGGACGGCCTTGAGCCGACCGTGGTTCTCGAGCTGACCGGTCGCCGCCTGGAAACGGAGGTTGAACAGCTCTTCCTTGGCTTCGCGGAGCTTCGCGAGAAGCTCCTCGTCACCCAGTTCGCGCAGCTCGGACGCCTTGGTACCGGCCGACATCACGCTTCACCTGCCTCGCGCTTGACGATCCGGCACTTCATCGGCAGCTTGTGGGCTGCGCGAGTGAGGGCCTCACGGGCGATCTTCTCGTTGGGGTAGGACAGTTCGAACATGACCCGGCCCGGGTGCACGTTCGCGATCCACCACTCGGGGGAACCCTTACCGGAACCCATGCGGGTCTCGGCAGGCTTCTTCGTGAGCGGGCGGTCCGGGTAGATGTTGATCCAGACCTTGCCGCCACGCTTGATGTGGCGGGTCATCGCGATACGAGCGGCCTCGATCTGGCGGTTCGTCACGTACGCCGGCGTGAGGGCCTGAATGCCGTACTCGCCGAACGAAACCTGCGTACCGCCCTTGGCCTGACCACGGCGCTTCGGGTGGTGCTGCTTGCGGTGCTTGACCCTACGGGGGATCAGCATGTCGGTCAGGCCTCCGTTCCGGTGCTCTCAGCCGGAGCGGCAGCGGCGGCGGGAGCCTCGGCCTTGGGGGCCTCGGCAGCCGGCGCGGACTGCTGCTGCGGCTTGCGGCCGCGGCCGCCACGCTCGCCACCACGGCCACCACCACGGGCCGGGCGGTCGCTCGCGCCGCCACCACGGGCCGGGCGGTTACCCGCACGGGCAGCGGCGTTCTCGGCGCGGACCTCGGCGATGTTCTTGACATCGCCCTTGTAGATCCAGACCTTCACACCGATACGGCCGAAGGTCGTCTTGGCCTCGAAGAAGCCGTAGTCGACGTTCGCGCGGAGCGTGTGCAGGGGCACACGGCCCTCGCGGTAGAACTCCGAGCGGGACATCTCGGCGCCGCCGAGACGGCCACCGCACTGGATCTTGATGCCCTTGGCGCCGGCCTTCATCGTGCCCTGCATGCTCTTACGCATGGCGCGACGGAAGGAGACGCGGGAGGAGAGCTGCTCGGCAACGGCCTGGGCGACGAGCTGAGCATCGGTCTCGGGGCTCTTGACCTCGAGGATGTTCAGCTGGACCTGCTTGCCCGTGAGCTTCTCGAGGTCGCCGCGGATGCGGTCGGCCTCGGCGCCACGGCGGCCGATGACGATGCCGGGACGCGCGGTGTGGATGTCCACCCGCACGCGGTCACGGGTGCGCTCGATCTCAACCTTCGAGATGCCGGCGCGCTCCATGCCGGACGTCATCATCCGACGGATGGCGACGTCTTCCTTGACGTAGTCCTTGTACAGCTTGTCGGCGTACCAGCGGGACTTGAAGTCCGTGGTGATGCCGAGCCGGAACCCATGCGGGTTAACCTTCTGGCCCATTACCGGGTTCCTTCCTTGCTGCTGACGACCACGGTGATGTGGCTGGTCCGCTTGCGGATCCGGTAGGCACGGCCCTGGGCACGCGGACGGAACCGCTTCAGGGTCGGACCCTCGTCGACGTAGGCCTCGGAGATGACGAGGCTGCCGGCGTCGGTGTGGTCGTAGTTGTGTGCGGCGTTGGCGATGGCGCTGTCAAGCACCTTGCCGACGGGCACGCTCGCGGCCTGCGGGGCGAAACGCAGGACCGCCTGAGCCTCCGTGGCATCCATGCCACGGATAAGGTCCACCACTCGGCGGGCCTTCATGGGCGTAACGCGGATGTACCGCGCCTGGGCCCTGGCTTCCATGGTTGTCCTTCCAGTGTCTGTCATGGTCGATTCCACCCCGCGTTAGCGGCGCTTCGACTTCCGGTCGTCCTTGACGTGACCCCGGAAGGTGCGCGTCGGCGAGAACTCGCCGAGCTTGTGGCCGACCATCGACTCGGTGACAAACACCGGGATGTGGGTCTTGCCGTTGTGCACCGCGATCGTGTGGCCGAGCATGGCCGGGATGATCATCGAGCGACGGGACCAGGTCTTGATGACGTTCTTGGTACCGGCTTCGTTCTGTACGTCCACCTTCTTTACAAGGTGTCCGTCGACGAAGGGTCCCTTCTTGAGACTGCGCGGCATCTAAACCCGCTCCTAGCGCTTCTTGTTCGTCTTGCGGCGGCGGACGATGTACTTGTTCGAAGCCTTCTTCGGCGAACGAGTACGACCCTCCTTCTGACCCCACGGGGAGACCGGGTGGCGACCACCGGAGGTCTTACCCTCACCACCACCGTGCGGGTGGTCAACCGGGTTCATCGCCACACCGCGGACGGACGGGCGAACGCCCAGCCAGCGCTTACGGCCGGCCTTACCCCAGTTGATGTTGCTCTGCTCGGCGTTGCCGACCTCGCCGACCGTGGCGCGGCAGCGCTGGTCGACCAGACGGATCTCACCCGACGGCATGCGGAGGTGGGCCATGGTGCCCTCCTTCGCGAGCAGCTGCACCGAGGCACCGGCGGAGCGGGCGAACTTGGCGCCGCCACCGGGACGGATCTCGATCGCGTGGATCGTGGTACCGACCGGGATGTTGCGGAGCGCCAGGTTGTTGCCCGGCTTGATGTCGGCCCCGGGACCGTTCTCGACGCGGTCACCCTGCGACAGGTTGCGGGGGGCGAGGATGTAGCGCTTCTCGCCGTCCGCGTAGTGCAGCAGCGCGATGCGCGCGGTGCGGTTGGGGTCGTACTCGATGTGCGCGACCTTCGCCGGCACGCCGTCCTTGTCGTGACGACGGAAGTCGATCACTCGGTAGGCGCGCTTGTGTCCGCCACCCTGGTGGCGAACGGTCACACGACCGGAATTGTTACGGCCGCCCTTGCTGTGCAGGGGGCGAACCAGCGACTTCTCCGGCGTGGACCGCGTGACCTCGACGAAGTCGGCGACGCTGGAGCCACGACGGCCCGGCGTAGTCGGCTTGTACTTGCGGATTCCCATTTCTCAGTCCTCGTCCGATATTCGGACCAGGGCACTCCGTTAGGAGGCCTGGCCGAAGATGTCGATACGGTCGCCCTCAGCGAGGGTCACGATCGCGCGCTTGCTGTCGGCACGCTTGCCGAAGCCCGTCTTGGTGCGCTTGCGCTTGCCCTGACGGTTGATCGTGTTGACCCCGGTGACCTTGACCGAGAAGACCGCCTGGACGGCCTGCTTGATCTGGGTCTTGTTGGCCCGCGGGTCCACGACGAAGGTGTACTTGCCCTCGTCGAGGAGCGCGTAGCTCTTCTCCGAGACGACCGGCTTGAGGAGGACGTCACGGGGATCCGTGAAGCTCTTGCTCAGCGGGGTCTCGACGGTGTTCTTGCCTTCGGCCTCGTGGCGCTTCGCCTTGGCGATGCGCGCGACCTTCTTGGCCTTGGCGGCCTTCGAGGCGATGCTCGGGTGACGCGTAGCCATCAGGCTTCGCTCCCTTCGGTGTCAGCGGCCTGGGGGCCAGACACGAAGGACTCGAAAGCGGCCTGGGTGAAGACCACGTCGTCCGAGACGAGAACGTCGTACGTGTTCAGCTGGCCCGGCTCCAGGATGTGGACCTGGGGCAGGTTGCGCGCGGAGAGCAGCGCGGCCTCGTCGGAGCGCTCGATGACCAGGAGCACGTTCTTGCGCTCGCTGACCTTGCCGAGGAAGCTCTTCGCGGCCTTGGTGGAGGGGGTCTCGCCCTCGATCACGCCGGTGATGACGTGGATGCGAGCGTTGCGGGCCCGGTCGGTGAGGGCGTGGCGCAGGGCCGCGGCCTTCATCTTCTTCGGGGTCCGCTGCGAGTAGTCACGCGGCGTGGGGCCGTGGACGACGCCACCGCCGGCGAACTGCGGCGCGCGGGTCGAACCCTGACGGGCGCGGCCGGTGCCCTTCTGGCGGTAAGGCTTGCGGCCACCACCACGGACCTCGCCACGACGCTTGACCTTGTGCGTGCCCTGACGGGCCGCGGCCAGCTGCGCGACGACAACCTGGTGAAGCAGCGGGATGCTGATCTTCTCTACATCGAAGATCTCCGCCGGGAGCTCAACGGTCCCGGCGGTGTCGCCGGAGGGCGACAGAATGTCAATGGTGCTCATGTCCTCAGGCCCCCTTGGCCGCGGTACGGACCAGGACGAGGCCGCCGTTCGGACCAGGGATCGCTCCCTTGATGAGGAGCAGGCCCTTCTCCGCGTCAACGGCGTGAACGGTCAGGTTCTGGGTGGTGACCCGCTCGTTGCCCATGCGGCCCGCCATGCGGACGCCCTTGAACACACGGCCCGGGGTGGCACAGCCACCGATGGAGCCGGGGGAGCGGTGCTTGCGCTGGACACCGTGTCCGGCGCCGAGGCCCTTGAAGTTGTGACGCTTCATGACACCGGCGAAGCCCTTGCCCTTGCTCTTGCCGGTCACGTCCACCTTGATGCCGGCCTCGAACACCTCAGCGGTGATCTCCTGGCCGAGGGTGTACTCGCTGGCGTCAGCGGTACGGATCTCGACAAGGTGGCGGCGGGGAGTGACGTCGGCCTTCGCGAAGTGGCCCTTGAGGGGCTTGTTCACCTTGCGCGGGTCGATCTCGCCGAACGCGATCTGGACGGACTCGTAGCCGTCGACGTCGTTCGTACGGACCTGGGTCACGACGTTCGGGCCGGCCTTGACGACGGTGACGGGAACAACACGGTTGTTCTCGTCCCACACCTGCGTCATGCCGAGCTTCTCGCCGAGGATGCCCTTGATCTGCTTAGCCATTCTCAGATCACCGATCCCTAGAGCTTGATCTCGATGTCGACACCGGCCGGGAGGTCGAGTCGCATCAGGGAGTCAACGGTCTTGGGCGTGGGGTCGAGGATGTCGATGAGGCGCTTGTGCGTGCGCATCTCGAAGTGCTCGCGAGAGTCCTTGTACTTGTGCGGCGACTTGATGACGCAGTACACGTTCTTCTCAGTGGGCAGCGGCACCGGGCCCGCGACCGACGCACCAGTGCGCGTCACCGTCTCGACGATCTTCTTCGCCGACGAATCGATGACCTCGTGGTCGTAGGCCTTGAGCCGGATGCGGATCTTCTGTCCCGCCATGGCTACTCAGTAGTCCTTTGTCTCGATTAAAACGCTCTGACACTCGGGGGTTCGCGTCCTGACCTCCGACCCACGCGGTCGGGTGTGTCGCGCTCCTGCCGCACAGATATCCGTAAACGGATTTCCCTGCGTGGGACGCGGCTCGCCCGAAAGCAACCGCTGGACCGGGGGCTGAACACCCACCGGGCGCCTGGTCTGCACCCCGCTGACACTTCCCGGAAGATTCCCGTACGTCCGCCCCAGCGCTGCCTCACGACAGATTGGGCGACGAGTACTGTGGGACTCGCTTCCAGTCCTCCCGACGGGAGGCGCGCAGCATCGGCACTCGACCGAGCAACCCCGTTAGTCTGCCATACCGGACGGGGGGCTGGCCAATCGAGCCGGAGATCGTACCCCCAAGGTGACCAAGGTCAAACCCCGGCACGACCTGGATCCGGGAACCGGCTCCGCCGGCGCCCCGCACCCGATCCGGCGCCCCCGCACCACTGCCCCACCGGGGGCCGCAGCCCCTTCCCGAGCCGGCTGCCACCAGCCCTCCATCCTGCTCCGCACGATTCTGGGCACCTTCCGGCGCTCGAGCCACGGCGGCAGATCCGGGAACGGTACGAAGGACAGCGCGTCGTCGATGGCGTCAGCGGCAGTGTCCACGGGGCCCTCGGCACGCAGCACCGCGTACAGCTCCGACGTCAACTCCCCATGAAGCCGGGCCACATGAGCAGCCGCCGTGAAGGCGTACGCCCGCTGACGGCAGTCCGGCAACCGGGTCGCCAGGACGATCCACCGGCCGCGGTGAACGCGAACCCCCACTGAGCGAGGTCCGGCGGCTGCATCGCCTCACGACTCCCAGAACGGCGGCCCGACCCGGATCCTGATCTGCCGGTCGCGGTCGACGTGGTCCGCTACGACTCCCTCGACACGATCGCCGACCTGGGGCAGCGGAACCGGGGGGATCTCAGGGTCGTTGAGGGTTCCATCGGGGTTGTACGACACGAGATCGAGAAAGCCGTTGACCCCTGGAGCGTCGTCGAGCTCCAGGAAGACGCCATAGGGGAATCGGTCCTTCACCCTTCCTTGGGCGACACTCCCCAGTGGATACGTCCGCTTCGCACCCTCCCAGGACTGCTCCGTCGTCACTTGTGCCTCACTCTCGGGTATTGATTCAAATCTTCCACGACATTGTTCGGGATCTCCAACTCCTTCAGTGGTCCGCCTTGGTATTTCCTTTCGTACTGCTCGTACTTCGCAGCGTATTCAGACTTCGGAATCTTGATCTCGACCACGCCCTCGCCGTACGACCTTGCGTACACATCCGCCAGCTCCCGCTCCTTCGCGAAGTACACGCGCCCGTTCGGATAGACGTAGTCAGGCCCGTCCGGATCTCCGGGGAAGTCATCCGCGCTGTATCCGTACTTCTCTTCGATTTCCCCGCGGTTCCTGCCTGGCGCTTTGAAGATGGACTGTACGCATTCATCCGGGGCCAACCCCAGGTGGTCCGTCCATATATGAGGGTTGAGAACGTAGGTGCTGGAGTTGGGAGCCGGCGCAAGGCCGAGGGGGTCCGTGGTGAGGTAGCGGCCGGTTTCGGGGTCGTAATGACGGAAGCAGTTGTAGTGCAGGCCCGATTCCGGGTCGAAATACTGTCCCGGGAAACGTAGCGGCGTATAGGTCGTGCTGCCGGACGCCCAGGCGGTTGTGCCCCAGAGCGTGCTACGGGCACGCCAAGCGATCTCCCCGGTCTCATCGATGAGTTCAGTAGGAGTACCGACGAGATCGGTGACGATCGAATAGAACCGGGAATCGATCTCGTCCTGCGGAGCATCGACAGCGGATATGCGTTCGGTCTGGGCAATGGGGTGGAGGCCTTGGTGATCCCAGGTAAGGGTGACCGGATGGGGGAATCCCGCTGCCGTGGTGGTCTGTTCGCAGAGCGTGGTCCCGTCCCAGGCGAACAGGGTCTGCTCGGTTACGGTTTCGCTGTCGGGAGCGAAGCCCTGTTTCGCGATGCGGCGCCCCAGTGGGTCGTACCTGTAGCGGAAGCACGTGCCGTCCGGCGTGATGACGGACGTCAGTCGGTCCTCGGCGTCCCAGCTGTAGCGCCAGGTGTCCGGCTTGCGGGACAGACGCGTCTTCTGGCGCAGGATGATGCGGCCGAGGGCATCGTGCTCGTAACGCATCTGACCGGCAACGGTGATGTCCGTACCCTCGTAGAGGCGCGGACCGGTGCTCTCATGGTTCGGGTGGGTACTGGGCCAGTCGGCGTGCGACTGGTTGCCGGCGGCGTCGTACGCGTAGGTCTCGGTCCAGTTGTGGGCATGGACGGCGGTGACCCGTCCCGCTGGATCCAGCTCGAAGCGGCGGGCACCGGAAAGCTGCTCGTCGACATCGGTGAGATAGCCATCGGCGCGGTACGTGTAGGTCCGACTCTGGATCGACCGTCCGTCTCCCGCCGTCACCGACTGGTTCGTGAGGCGACCCGACTCGTCGTAGGCGCGAGCCAGGGTGAGATTCCCGCCGATGCTCCGGGCCGTCTCCTGGCCCGAGGGCGTGCGCTCAAAATCGATCACGTGGCCGGACGTGACGAGCCGAGCGAGGTTGCCCGCAGCGTCATGAGTCCTCGTGCTGATCGCGCCACTGGGGGTCGTACGGCTTGTGCGACGGCCTGCCCGGTCGTACGCGAAAGTGAGAGTCCGTCCGTCGATCGTCTCGGAGAGCAGGCGGCCACGGCGATCACGCTCCAGCACGAGCGAGCAGTCCGGACCCGTGGCGCGCAGGAGACGGCCCGAAAGGTCGTGAGCGAACGTGGTGACCGACCCTTCGGCGTCCTTGCGGACGATTCGGCCGAGCACGTCATGTTCGAACGAAACCGTCTCGCCCAGGGCGTTCGTACGTGACAGGAGACGGCCTGCGGCGTCATGCGTGTAGGTGAGCCTGCGGCCGCTGAAGTCCGTCTCCGACGTCAGACGCCCAGCGGCGTCATAGGCATAACTCCATTCCATGCCGAGGGGATCGGTGACCTGGACGAGTCGCAGCGAGGCGTCGTAGGCGAACTCGTGGCGGGTGCCGTCGACGTCGGTACGGGCCGCCAGGAGGTCGAAGTGGGTGTACTCGAAGCGGGAGATCTGCCCGAGTCGGTCCGTATGGCTCAGGCAGTTGCCCTCACCGTCGTAGGTCCACGACTCGCTCCCGCCATCGGGGGTGGAGCGGCGAACGAGCCTGCCCTCCGCCGACCATGCGAAATGGATGGTGTGTCCCATCGCATCGGTGAGAGCGACGGTCCGTCCCAGAGCATCCCGCTCCCAACGGAACTCCCCACCCAGCGCATCCGTGGCCCGGACAGGAAGGCCCGCCGTGTCGCAGAGCACCTCGGTGGTACACCCCGACACGTCGGTGATCGCGGCAGGATGTCCAGCCGCCGTGTAGGTGCGGTGGTCGACGGCTCCGGCGGGGTCGGTGACAGTCGTGCAGTTGCCCCGCTCGTCATAGGAGTACTTCCAGGAACTGCCGTCCGGCAGTTCGACGGCAGTGGCGAGGTTGAGGTGGTTGTAAGCGACGCGCACGACACTGCCGTCGGGCCGGGATATCGCTATGGGCTGGCCCAGCTCGTTGTTCACGATGCTCGTGGTGGACCCGAGCTGATCCGTCGAGGAGGTGACGTGGTGATCGCTGTCGTACGCCGTGCCGACCACACCGCCCAAGGGATCGATCTCGGCGACGACCAGACTGCGGTCGTCAACGACGAATCGGGATTCAGCTCCTTCGGCCGAGGTGACCTTCGTGACGCGGTGTCCGGGCCAAGCAGGATCGGCAGCGTCGTAGGTGAAGGTGTTGGTGGCGTACCCGGCTTCACCACCCTGAGCAATGCATCGGTCCCGGTCGTCGTACGTGTACTCGTACCGGCTGCGGTTGGTGTCCCGCCATGACGAAACGCGCAGTCGCTCGTCATACGTGAATTCCATGGGCAGGCCGGAGGAGCCAATGACCGCGGTCAGGTTGCCGTCGGTGTATCCGTACCGCTTGAGCGTGAGATCCGAGCGGTCCTCCCCGGCCCCTGCAAGGCTCAGAGCGGTGACCCGGTTCTCCTGGACGCTCAAGGTGAGGGTGTAGCCGCCCGAGTGCCTGATCGCGAGCGGGGTACCGTCTGCGTCGTAGTCGAAATCGATGGTGTTGTGGTTTCGGTCGGCTATGCGCTCCAGAAGTGCCAGACCTCCACGCGGCGGAGCGAAATGGCGCCTCAAACCGGTGATCGGATCGTCTACGCGGTAGCCACCGCTGTCCAAGAGTGTCAGAGGCCAACGCGGGCCGACCGCAGGATGGACCTTGTCGTGCGGCTCCGCGGGGAACGGATACGCGAGGAGCATGCCGTCTTCGGTGACGAGGACTATGCCCTGCGCATCGATCTCAAGGCGTTGGTCGATGGTGGAGGTCCAGGTCGGCCCGAACCACCAGCCGGTGCGATATCCGGAAGCAACCCGGCGACTGAAGACGAGTGGCAGTACGCCCGGCAAGGAGACGTCCGTCTCCGCCAGGAACATCTGACCGGTTGCCACGTCGACCGGGTCGCCGCATCCCTTGATATTGCTCTTGAGCCGGTTGAAAGCACCCTTCGCCCCGTCCGCGATGGCGCCGCGCGCGTTCTTGCCCAGGCCACGCGCAGCAAGCCCCATGCCTTTGAGGCTGCCCCTGAGCCCCTTCATCGCGGCAAGGCCGCCCTTGAGCCCCCTCGCCAGCCCCCCGAGGGTCGTGATCCCCTTCATCCCGGGTATGCAGTCCAGCGCCGCGAAGCCCACATCCCACAGGGACGCCTGGCCTTTCGCGTACTTATTGAGCGTGTCGGCGAGGACGACCAGCGCGGCGATCAGCACGATCGCGCCGAGGATCGGCCCCCCGATGATCATCGCGATGATCCCGACCACGGCCACGACGACCTTGCACACCGTGACGATGGTGTCCCAGTTGTCGGAGAACCAGTCCCCGACCTCCTCCCACCACTTCCGGTTGTGAATTCCGGCATCGGAAGCCTCGTCGATCTTCGACTTCGCGTCCCGCGCCGCCTCCTCCCGCATCCTGCGGGCATCCGCGGCCATCTTCTTCGCAGCGTCCAGCGCACTGTTCGCGTCCGTCACATCCGACCGGGCACTGGTCTGTGCCGACTTGGCGTGCTGCGCGTCCCGCGTCGCCGCCCGCACCTTCGCCTCGTCCGGCTTCTCCGCGTCCTTGCTGCCGGTCGGATCGTCCTTGTACTTGTCCGCTTCCTTGTTGGCCTTCGTCACCCACGAATCGGTAGACGACAGACGGGACTTGGCGGAGGTGAGATCGGCCTGCGCCTCCCGCCCCTTCGCGAGCGCCTTGTCCGCCAGTGCCTGCGCCCGCTCCAGCCTGGGCCAGTAGTCGGCGAGCGCGTCCCCCGCCATCTCGTACGACTTCTTCAGCTTCTTCAGCTGCTTCGGCACATCCGAGAACTCGCCCTGGAACGCCTTCGCCGACTTGCCCGCCCACTGCAGGACAGCGTCCTCGTCCGCCATCCCCTTGATCAGGCGCAGCGCGTCCGAAACGTCGTCCGCGAAGTCGTGCAGATTCTTCGAGAGCTGCCGCACCCGGTCCGGATCCCCCGGCGTCGGATCCTTGTCCAGGTCCAGAACATGCCAGTCACCCGGCCGATTTCCCGCCATGCCGCAACCCCCGTCGCGCCCATCTCGACAACACCCGTACGCACAAGCGAACTTACAGGGAACGTCGATTCGGCACGGCGGCCGCCTCGCGGCAGGGCACCGTGCGCGACCTCGCTGCCTCGGTCCCAGTACGCCACCGGCCCCGCTCGACCGGGATGCGCCCCATGTCCCTTGATCACAGGCCCCATCGAGCCCGTACCCTCACCCCATGTCTCGCACCACTCCCCCGCGGCCCCTGGACATCGCCGCCCTGTTCCCCGAACTCGCGCCCCTGGCCCGCACCGCCGTCCGACTGCATCCGCGCCCAAGTACCCCCACGGTCAAGGACAGTTCGATCGGCGGCCCCCTGCTGTGGCCGGCTGACGAGCCGTGGCCCACCTGCCCCGACCACGACGCGCCCACGCACAGCGGTCTGGCCCCCGACGACGTACGACAGCGGCGGCGCATCCTCGCCGACGGCTGGACCCGGCCTCGCGCCGAGGGCGCCGACTTCCTCACCCCCGAGGAGCGCGTAATCGTCGACCGTGCCGGCGCGGAGACCCGGATACCGCAGGACGGCCCGGTCCCGCTCATCCCCGTGGTCCAGCTCTACGCCGCCGACATCCCCACGCTGCCCCGCCCGGCCGGCACCGACCTGCTGCAAGTCCTCTGGTGCCCCTTCGACCACGACGAGGACTACCTCCCCGCCGCCCAGCTGTACTGGCGAGCCTCCACCGACGTCACCGACCCGCTCCCCGCACCCCCGGAGCCGTCGGTGATCGGCAACGACGACTACCTGCCCGAACCGTGCCTCCTCCACCCCGAGACGGTCACCGAGTACCCGGCCCCGCACGAACTCCCCGAGGAACTGGCGGACCGCATCCACGCCTGGGAGGAGGATCAGAACCCGGACGAGGAGGACGACATCGAGGTCGTCGGCTACCAGTACGACCTCAGCGTCGCCCCCGGCTGCAAGCTCGGCGGCCACGCGCCCTGGAGCTTCAGCGATCCGTTCCCGATGACCTGCCCCGAGTGCGGCTCGGACGTCCGCCCGCTGCTCACCGTCGACGGCACCGAATGGGACGGCGGCAGCGGGAGCTGGCGCCCGCTGGAGGACGCCGACTACGACGGCCTGCACTTCCTCGGCCCGGCCTGCGCCACCCGGCTCAACATCGGCCGCGGCTACACCATGCAGATCTACGTGTGCGTGTCCTCGTACGACCATCCGCACGTCCAGAACATGCAGTGACTGCTCTCCCGGCGGGCCTCAGAACGGCGCGAGCAACCGCTCCAGCTCCGCGTCGTACGCCCTGTATCCCGCCTTGCCGTACTCCGGCGCACCGGAGTCCGGGCGCAGGGTGTCCGGCAGCTCGGCCACCCGCCACATCCGGAAGACGCCTTCCGGAGTGTTGCGCCCGGTACCGTCCGCCAGGTCACAGGCGATGCGGATGATCCCGGCGACCAGGCTCCCGCCCTCCTCGGCGTCCACTCCGGCCGCGATGCCGGCGGTCACCAAAGCGTCCAGCAGACGGGTCAGTTGGAGGTCCGCGCCCATCCGGCACATCCGGCGCACCACGTGCGGCTCCTCCAGATAGGCGACGTTCTCCGCCGACTCCGGAACCCAGGTGACGCCCGCCGACCAGAGCAGCAGAGACGGCGCCTCGACAGAGTGCTCGCGCAGATATCCCAGCTCGTCCGAGATGCCCATGACGGCCACGTCGAACCGGCCGACCGTCCGGACCGCCGCCATGATCCGTGCGATGTCCTCGCCCCTGGGCGCCAGGAAGTCCCCCACCGAGACATCTGCCAGGTCCCAGGTGCCGGTGTGGTTCACCGCGCCGATCTCGACGACTCCGCCCAGGGCGGCGAACACGGTACGGGCGTAGCCCTGCGGGTGGATCGCCGCTCCCCCGCTCAGCCCTGGGCGACGAAGCCGATGAACGCCGTCCAGACGGCGGGGGCCATCGCCAGACGGGCGCCGCCCGGCTTCTTGGAGTCACGGATGTGGATCGCGGTGGGGGTGGGGGCTATCTCGACGCATTCGCTGCTGTTGCTGCTGTCGCTGTAGGTGCTCTTGCGCCACTCCAGGGCGACTTCGACGCAGTCGTTTCCGTTGCTACTGCTGCTATAGGTGCTCTTGAACCACTGCAGCCCGGAATCGCCCTGGGCCAACGCCTGACGGGTCATGTCTCCCCCAGCATTTGCTCGATGAAGGCCAGGGATTCCTTGGGCGAAAGGGCCTGGGCCCGGATGATGCCATAGCGCAGTTCGAGGACCCCGAGTTGCCTCGGTTCGGATACCGGTCGGCCCCCGAAGTCACCGTCGGTACGCCCCACGCCCGAGCCGTCATGGAACTTCAGCACCTCGACCAACCCACCCGTTCCCGGATGATTCGCGTGCGCTGTCGGCATCACCTGAAGCTCCACGAACGGCAACCGGGCCACCTCCAGCATGTGTTCGAGCTGGCGGCGCAGCACCATTGTGCCTCCGACCGGGCGGCGCAGGGTCACCTCTTCTTGGACGAAGCTGAGTTCCGGAGCCGGTGACCGATCGAAGACGGACTTGCGGGCCACCCTCGCGGCAGCCATCCGCTCCAACTCGTCCGGCGAATAGGCCGGCCGCCAGGTACCGAGCAACGCACGCGCGTACTCGGGCGTCTGCAACAGCCCATGGATGTTGTGGTTGCTGTACAGCAGCAGCTCGACCGCCCGTTCCTCCAGCATCTTCAGCTCGCGGACCTTCTTCGGGTACCGGGCCTTCTCCATGTCCTCCTTGAAGGCGCGGAGATGCCCGCCGGCGTCCAGGACGTCGTCCGCGCGGTCCAGGAAGTCCGCCCGGGGAATCCGCGCTCCGCGCTCCACCTTCCGGACCAGGTCCTCCCCGTAGCCGATCGCCCGCCCGAACTCGACCACCCGCATCCCGGCCGCCTCCCGCCAGAGCCTGACCTGGCGGCCGGTCGCCTCGACCACCGGGGCGATCTCGTCCTCGGGGCTCACGTCCCAGCCCGGCTCGTCCGCACTCTCGCTGCTCACACCCACCCACCTCCAACGCCCACCGTTCCCGTACGGCACCCGGGACAGCCGGGACAGATCGGGACAACGACCGGACAGTCCCTGTACGCACCGACGTCATCGCAGCTCACCGTAGGCGGAGTCGGACACGCTGAGTGACGTGAATCAGGAAACCGCCGGGCCCGAGGCCCAACGCGTCGAACCCGTCCGCAACTTCAGCGTGCTGCTGTCCCCCACGCCACGCGGTGCCCGCCTGGGGAGACTGCTCGCGACCGAACAACTCCGCTCCTGGGGGCTGCCGTTGAGTCCGGCCGACCAGATCGTCGCCGAACTCGCGACCAACGCGGCGACGCACGGACGCGTGCCGGGACGCGACTTCCGGCTCACGCTGTACGTCGTCGGCGACACCCTCCGCATCGAGGTGACGGACACCGTAGGTGACCGGCTTCCCCGACTCGGTGCGGCGGAGGCCGACATTGACTCGGGCCGCGGCCTACTCCTCGTGGACGCGTTCGCGGACCGCTGGGGCGTGACACCAGGCCCCTCCCCGCGCAAGACCGTCTGGGCCGAACTGTCGCTCGCGTCCGGGGGATCCGTCCCGGCACCCACCGGATCGCGGAATGTCACGCCCCGGTGAGCCGCGACGCGGCCGCGCGCGACATCAAAAGGCTCTTCAAAACCCGAGGTGAGAACCACCTACCAACCCACCAGCCTCCCCGAGGCCGGCTCATCACTCGCAAGGGTGACAATCGCCAACCGGGCTGGATTTAGGGGCTATTGCCGGGCATATGCTCGCGGCGGCAACACAACCGCAGACAGACAACGGCCCCCGGCCGGGACTGGCATCCCGATCGAGGGCCTCACCAACAAGGAAGAGCACCTTCCCGATGGGTACCCAGAACTTTAGCGCGCCCCCGTGCGCCCAGCCCCGGATTCCGCGGGGCGTCACCCACATCAACGTCCGCCACGCCACCCGCTACACGGTGGTCGGTAACCATCTCGCGCAGCACCGCGAGCTGTCCCTCACCGCGATCGGGCTCGCCGTCCACATCCAGTCGCTGCCCGAAGGGGCCCGCGTCGACATCAAGTCGCTCGCCACGCGCTTCCAGGAGGGCGAGACGCGCATCGCGGCGAGTCTGCGGGAGCTGGAGTCCCACGGCTACCTGTCCCGCAGGCGGGAACGACTGCCGAGCGGCCGGGTGGTCACGCACACGGTGTCGTACAACCAGCCGCAGGGGCTCGCCGCTCCCACCGCCCGGCCGACGGCACCCGAGCCGGGCCCGCCACCGGGAGCGCCCCGAAAACCCGAGCGTGAGCGCGCGGCCGTGCCACCGGCGGCAGGACTCCCTCCCGCACCGGCACCCCCGACCGCAGCAGCAGCAGCCGCACCAGCACCGGCACCGGCACCGGCACCCATGCCAAAACGCCCCCTCCCCACCCCCGGCACCCACGACCCGTACCGCCACCTCACGGCCACCGTGCTCCTCGCGAGCCTCCACCGGGAGGACCCGCGTCTCCTCCTCTCGGAGCGCGACGTGAACCGCCTCGCTCCGGCCGTCAGCGCCTGGCTGGAACGCGGTGTCGCGCCCGAGGCCGTGCGGGCCACGCTGACCTCGGGCCTGCCCCGGGAGCCGCTGCGCCATCCGGCGGGCGTCATGTCGCACCGGCTCACGGAGTCGCTGCCGCCCCGGACACCCACCGTCCCGGTGACAGCTCGCCCGCACCCGCTCCAGAACTGCGACGGCTGCGACCGCGCCTTCCGCGCACCCGAACCGGGCCGCTGCGCCCGCTGCCGACACCGATCCGATCTCCCGGAGGCCGCCTAGCATGAACGGGACGACGACAAGGGCTTGTGAGACCGCCGTGCCGGTTCGATGATCCTGTCCATGTACAGACGAAGACGCTTAGTAGGCACGTACCTCGGCACGGTCCTCGCCGTCGCCGCACTGCCCGGCATCTCTCTGATCGTCGAGGACCCGCCCTGGGAAGTGGTCCTGAGCGGTGTCGTCTTCCTCCTCGTGAACCAGCTCATCCACACCTACCCCAGCGCCGTCCGCACCGCTCCCCCGGGCGCGGTGCTCGCACTCGCCGCGATCGGGATCGTCCAGGACTCGCTGCTCTGGCTGCTCGTCTCCTGGATCGGCTCGCAGATGGACTACGGCGTCCATGTCGACGGCTTCCTCGCGGCGCTGGCCGGCGGCGCCGTCATGCGTCTGACGGTCCTCGCCGTCATGGCGATCGGCCCGCAGCCGGTTCCCGAGGCTGCCTGAGCCCGGACATGACGAAGGGCTCGTACAGCCGAGGCCGGTCGTACGAGCCCTTTCTCCGGGGTCCGGCCCGGTCAGATCAGACCCTGCTCCAGCATCGCGCCCGCGACCCGCTCGAAGCCCGCGATGTTCGCGCCGCTGACGTAGTCGCCCGGGACGCCGTAGCGCTCGGCGGTCTCGTGGCAGATGGCGTGGATGTTGTTCATGATCTGGGTCAGTTCGTCCTCGACCCGCTCCCGCGACCACGAGGTGCGGGCGTGGTTCTGGCTCATCTCCAGCGCGCTGACCGCGACACCGCCCGCGTTGGCCGCCTTGCCGGGGCCGAAGGCGACGCCCGCCTTCTGGAAGAGGTGGACCGCCTCGGGGGTGGTGGGCATGTTGGCGCCCTCGGAGACCGCCTTGACGCCGTTGCCGATCAGGGTGGCCGCCGCGGCCGCGTCCAGCTCGTTCTGGGTGGCCGAGGGCAGCGCGACATCGCCCGGTACGTCCCAGACGCTGCCGTTCGTGACGAACCGCGCCGACGCGCCGCGCCGTGCCGCGTAGTCGGAGACCCGGCCGCGCTCGACCTCCTTGACCTGCTTGAGCAGTTCTACGTCGATGCCCTTGTCGTCGACGACGTAGCCGGTCGAGTCGGAGCAGGTCACCGCGTTGGCACCGAGGGCGGCGAGCTTCTCGATGGTGTAGGTCGCGACATTGCCGGAACCGGAGACGACCACGGTCTGGCCCTCCAGGTCCTCGCCGCGCTCCCGGAGCATGGCGGCGGCGAACAGGACGTTCCCGTACCCGGTCGCCTCGGGCCGGATCAGCGAACCGCCCCAGTGCGTGCCCTTGCCGGTGAGGACGCCGGCCTCCCAGCGGTTGGTGATGCGCCGGTACTGGCCGAACAGGTAGCCGATCTCCCGGCCGCCCACGCCGATGTCGCCCGCCGGCACGTCCGTGTGCTCACCGATGTGCCGGTACAGCTCCGTCATGAACGACTGGCAGAACCGCATGACCTCGGCGTCCGACCTGCCGCGCGGGTCGAAGTCGCTGCCGCCCTTGCCGCCGCCGATGCCGAGACCGGTCAGCGCGTTCTTGAAGATCTGCTCGAAGCCGAGGAACTTCACGATGCCCAGGTTCACCGACGGGTGGAACCGCAGACCGCCCTTGTACGGGCCGAGCGCGCTGTTGAACTCCACGCGGTAGCCCCGGTTGACGTGGACCTTGCCGTGGTCGTCCTGCCACGGGACACGGAAGATGATCTGCCGCTCGGGCTCCACCAGCCGTTCGACGAGGGCCGCGTCCGCGAACTCCGGACGCTGCGAGAGGGCCGGAGCCAGGGTTTCGAGCACCTCGTTCGCGGCCTGGAGGAACTCGGGCTGCGCCGGATTGCGCCGCTCGATGTCGGCGAGCAAGGAGGCGATACGGCTCTTCGTGTCAGGGCGGGTCACTGGGGTCCCTTCAGACGGGGTTGCCGGAACGGCCGACCGGAGTCGGTTCGACCGGTCGGTTCCGGCGGCATCGGTGCGCAGACCAGTCGAGCCCCCGCCCGCAGGCAGGAGACCGTCCCTACAGTCTTCCTCCTAAATCACGGATGTGTTACGTGATTATGCCGACACGCGTCAGGAATCGTTTCACCTGCAGAAACCTCCTTTGCGTCGCAACTCTGTTCGCATTTCGTATACGAATTCGCATACGGATGCGACCGCTTCGTGAGGTGGACCGGACAGTTCGCGAGGTGGACGGACACGTATTGCCGGACACGGCGAAGGGGCCCGTACGACCGAAGTCGTACGGGCCCCTTCTGGAGCTCAGCTCAGGCTGTAGCTACCGAGTCAGGCTCAAGATCACTTGGTGATCTTGATGACCTGGCCGGCGCCCACGGTCCGGCCACCCTCACGGATGGCGAACTTCAGGCCCTCTTCCATGGCGACGGGCTGGATGAGCGAAACGGTCATCTCAGTGTTGTCGCCCGGCATGACCATCTCCGTGCCCTCGGGGAGGGTCACAACACCGGTCACGTCAGTCGTACGGAAGTAGAACTGCGGACGGTAGTTGTTGAAGAACGGCGTGTGGCGGCCACCCTCGTCCTTGGACAGGATGTAGGCCTGGGCCTCGAACTCGGTGTGCGGCGTGACCGAACCCGGCTTGATGATGACCTGGCCGCGCTCGACGTCCTCGCGCTTGATGCCACGGAGGAGCAGACCGACGTTCTCACCGGCCTGACCCTCGTCGAGCAGCTTGCGGAACATCTCGATGCCGGTGACCGTGGTCGTGGTCTTGTCCTGCTTGATGCCGATGATGTCAACGGTCTCGTTGACCTTCAGGACACCACGCTCGATACGGCCGGTGACGACCGTACCGCGACCGGTGATCGTGAAGACGTCCTCGACGGGCATGAGGAACGGCTTCTCGGTGTCACGCGGCGGGGTCGGGATGGCCTCGTCGACGGCGGCCATGAGGTCCAGAACGGTCTGGCCCCACTCCTTGTCGCCCTCGAGCGCCTTGAGCGCCGAGACCTTGACGACCGGAAGGTCGTCGCCCGGGAACTCGTACTCGGAGAGGAGCTCACGGACCTCGAGCTCGACGAGCTCCAGGATCTCCTCGTCGTCCACCATGTCGGCCTTGTTCAGGGCGACGACGATGTACGGAACGCCGACCTGGCGGGCCAGGAGCACGTGCTCCTTGGTCTGCGGCATCGGGCCGTCGGTCGCGGCGACGACGAGGATGGCGCCGTCCATCTGCGCCGCACCCGTGATCATGTTCTTGATGTAGTCCGCGTGACCGGGGCAGTCGACGTGGGCGTAGTGACGGCCCTCCGTCTGGTACTCGACGTGCGCGATCGAGATCGTGATACCGCGCTGGCGCTCCTCGGGAGCCTTGTCGATCTGGTCGAAGGCCGAGGCCTCGTTCAGGTCCGGGTACGCGTCGTGCAGCACCTTGGTAATGGCGGCCGTGAGGGTCGTCTTACCGTGGTCGATGTGACCGATGGTGCCGATGTTGACGTGCGGCTTAGTCCGCTCGAACTTTGCCTTCGCCACTGGGGTCCTCCTGCGGAGTGGTTCTGGTACGCCTTACTCATCGGCGCCAGGTGATCTTTGCTGGGATGCCGCCCGCCGGGGTTTTCCCTCCCGGGTCATCCCCGGCGGTCGGTGTCAAGCCTAAAGCGTGTAAACGGGGTGTGTTACT
The DNA here is from genome assembly GCF_036139655.1 of Streptomyces sp. NBC_00328. NCBI lineage: Bacteria > Bacillati > Actinomycetota > Actinomycetes > Kitasatosporales > Streptomycetaceae > Streptomyces > Streptomyces sp. NBC_00328. The sequence goes on along the minus strand of NZ_CP108013.1, from coordinate 5,850,157 downwards.
CGCCCTTGGCCTTCGCGATGATCTCCTCGGCGACGTTCCTGGGAACCTCGGCGTAGGAGTCGAACTGCATCGAGTAGCTTGCGCGACCCGACGTCTTGCTGCGGAGGTCTCCGACGTAGCCGAACATCTCCGAGAGGGGCACGAGGCCCTTCACGACGCGAGCGCCGCTGCGCTCCTCCATGGCCTGGATCTGGCCACGGCGGGAGTTGAGGTCGCCGATGACATCACCCATCGACTCCTCGGGCGTGGTGACCTCGACGGCCATCATCGGCTCGAGGAGCACGGGAGAAGCCTTGCGCGCGGCCTCCTTGAAGGCCTGCGAACCGGCGATCTTGAACGCGAGCTCGGAGGAGTCGACCTCGTGGTAGCCACCGTCGAGAAGAATGACGCGGACGCCCGTCATCTCGTAGCCGGCCAGGATGCCGAACTGCATGGCCTCCTGCGCACCCGCGTCCACCGACGGGATGTACTCCCGGGGGATACGGCCACCGGTGACCTTGTTCACGAACTCGTACGCCGGACCATCGGTCTCGGTGATGGGCTCGATCGCGATCTGCACCTTGGCGAACTGACCGGTACCACCGGTCTGCTTCTTGTGGGTGTAGTCGTGACGCTCGACGGTCTTGCGGATCGTCTCACGGTAGGCGACCTGCGGCTTACCGACGTTGGCTTCGACCCTGAACTCGCGCTTCATACGGTCGACCAGCACCTCGAGGTGCAGCTCGCCCATACCGCCGAGGATGGTCTGGCCCGTCTCCTCGTCCGAGTGAACGTGGAAGGAGGGGTCCTCCTCCGCGAGACGCTGGATGGCTACACCCAGCTTCTCCTGGTCACCCTTGGACTTGGGCTCGATGGCGACCTGGATGACGGGCGCCGGGAAGTCCATGGACTCCAGGATCACCGGGTTCTTGTCATCGCAGAGCGTCTCACCGGTCGTGGTCTGCTTCAGACCCATCACGGCGACGATGTCGCCGGCGCCCACCGCGTCGATCTCCTCACGCTTGTTCGCGTGCATGCGGTAGATCTTGCCGATGCGTTCCTTCTTGCCCTTGACGGAGTTCAGCACCGCAGTGCCGGTCTCCAGGCGGCCCGAGTACACCCGGACGAAGGTGAGCTTGCCCAGGTGCGGGTCGCTCATGATCTTGAACGCGAGGGCGGAGAGCGGCTCGTCCTCCGACGGCTTGCGCTTGACGACCAGCTCCGGGTCCTTCACGTCGTGGCCCTCGATGGCCTCGACGTCAAGCGGAGTCGGCAGGTAGCGCACGACCGCGTCGAGCAGGGGCTGAACGCCCTTGTTCTTGAACGCGGTACCGCAGAACACCGGGGTGACCGTGACATCGGTGGACTTGCCGGACGCGATGGTGACGCGACGGATCGCGGCGTACAGCTGCTCCTCGGTGGGCTCCTGGCCCTCCAGGAACAGCTCCATGATCTCGTCGTCGTGCTCCGCGACGGTCTCGACCAGCTGACCGCGGTACAGCTCAGCGGCCTCGACGTGCGTGGCCGGGATGTCGACGACGTCGTACATCTCGCCCTTGGCCGCCTCGGCGGACCACACGAGCGCCTTCATGCGGACCAGGTCCACAACGCCCTTGAAGTCCATCTCGGCACCGATCGGGAGCTGCATGATGATCGGGACAGCGCCGAGGCGGTCCTTGATCATGTCCACGCAGCGGTGGAACTCGGCGCCGGTACGGTCCAGCTTGTTCACGAAGCAGATGCGCGGCACGCCGTAACGGTCGGCCTGACGCCACACCGTCTCGGACTGCGGCTCGACACCGGCGACACCGTCGAACACCGTGACGGCACCGTCGAGGACGCGGAGCGAACGCTCCACCTCGACCGTGAAGTCGACGTGCCCCGGGGTGTCGATGATGTTGATCGTGTAGTCGTTGTCCTCAAGCGGCCAGTGACAGGTGGTGGCAGCAGAGGTGATCGTGATGCCACGCTCCTGCTCCTGCTCCATCCAGTCCATGGTGGCGGCGCCGTCGTGGACTTCACCGATCTTGTAGCTGACGCCGGTGTAGAAGAGGATCCGCTCAGTGGTGGTCGTCTTGCCCGCGTCGATGTGAGCCATGATCCCGATGTTGCGGACCCTGGCCAGGTCAAGTGAAGTGGTAGCCATAAGGCTTCAGTCTTCTCTCGGTCTCGATGTGGGTAACGACTACCAGCGGTAGTGCGCGAAGGCCTTGTTGGACTCGGCCATCTTGTGGGTGTCTTCGCGCTTCTTCACAGCGGCACCAAGGCCGTTGGAGGCGTCGAGAAGCTCGTTGAGCAGACGCTCGGTCATGGTCTTCTCGCGACGGGCGCGGGAGTAACCGACGAGCCAGCGCAGCGCGAGCGTGTTGGCGCGACCGGGCTTGACCTCGATCGGAACCTGGTACGTCGCACCACCGACACGGCGGGACTTGACCTCGAGGGTCGGCTTGATGTTCTCAAGCGCGCGCTTCAGCGTGATGATCGGGTCGTTGCCCGTCTTCTCACGCAGACCCTCCATGGCGCCGTAGACGATGCGCTCGGCGGTGGAGCGCTTGCCGTTCAGCAGCACCTTGTTGATGAGGGAGGTCACCAGAGGGGAACCGTAGACCGGGTCGATGATGACCGGGCGCTTCGGGGCGGGGCCCTTACGAGGCATTTCTACTTCTCCTTCTTGGCGCCGTAGCGGCTGCGGGCCTGCTTGCGGTTCTTGACACCCTGGGTGTCAAGCGAACCGCGGATGATCTTGTAACGAACACCGGGCAGGTCCTTCACACGGCCGCCACGCACGAGCACGATGGAGTGCTCCTGCAGGTTGTGTCCCTCACCCGGAATGTAAGCCGTGACCTCGATCCCGCTGGTCAGACGCACACGCGCGACCTTACGCAGGGCCGAGTTCGGCTTCTTCGGGGTGGTCGTGAACACACGCGTGCAGACGCCGCGACGCTGGGGCGAACCCTCGAGTGCGGGCGTCTTGTTCTTCTCGACCTTGTCCTGCCGGCCCTTCCGGACCAGCTGCTGGATCGTAGGCACTACTTCTCCGGTTTCTGTGTGCCGAATGGTGAAGCTAACCTGGAACGCCACCGACCCACGCGGTCGGGTGTGTCGAATACTGCGGACCCTTGCCGCAAGGCGAAAAGGGCGCAGATTGCGGTGGCCGCTTACGGCTCCCCTTGCGGTCTGAAGGCACGCACGAGAGCCAGGGCACACCCCAGGCACAAGGTAAGAGCGTACCTACCTCACGGACTTCGGTCAAAACAAATGCCGCGGTGCCCGACACGCCGGACTTCTCCCGATCCATTCTCGGGGGTCTTCACACTTGGCGCAGCTTGTCATCGGTTCCGCGATGAAAGTCCACGATTCGGTCCGCACCGCACACACTGGGTGAGTACGTTGACCCGTTGCCGCGCACCGGCCACTGTGCGTCGGCCACGGGGGCGGATCGGGGGACGGGGGATGGACTCATGGCGGCTGCACCCTTAGGCGCGCCCTCGGGCGGGGACGAGAGCCTGGACGACCGGGTGCCTTTCCTGGCACGCCTGGAGAGCGAGGACCGCTCCGCGCTGCTGTCCCTGGGCCACGAGCTGTCCTACGCGCCCCGGACGGTGCTCCTGCACCAGAGCGAGCCCTCCTCGCACGTACTGATCGTGACGCACGGCTGGACGAAGGTGACGGCGGCCGCCGCCAACGGCTACGAGGCGCTGCTCGCGCTGCGCGGCCCCGGCGACATCGTCGGGGAGTCCGCCGCGCTCACCGGCCGGCCGCGCTCCGCGACGGTGACGGCCCTGGAGCCGGTCCGCACGGTCGCACTCGTACGGGAACACTTCCGGGACTTCCTCGCCCGCTCCCCCGCGGTCTCCTTCGCCCTGCTCGGCCTCACCTCGGACCGCACCCGCGCCGCCGACCGGCGCCGCCTGGAGTTCGCCTCCATGAGCGTCCGCGAGCGCTTCGCGGCGCTCCTGCTCGACCTGGCCCGCACGAACGGCCACCGCACGGAGGAGGGCATCGAGCTCTCCGTCCCGCTGAGCAAGCAGGAGCTGGCGGGCTCGGTGGGGGCGTCCCGGGAGATGGTCCAGCGCCTGCTGAAGGAACTCCGGGAACGGGAAGCGGTGCTGACGGGCCGCCGGACGATGGTGATCCTGCGCATGGACGTCCTGCGCCGGATCGCCCGGCGATGAACCGTCAGCCCCCCGCACCGGGACGCGCCGACCGCCCGGAGGTGACTCCCCTGACGGCCGGGACTCCCGTGACTGCGGACGACTTCTGTGCACACGGTCACACTTCGAGTGGGACATCCGCCCTCACACCCGGCCCACCGGTGACGCCACCCTGCTTGCCAGGCGAGGCCCCCACCGAAAGGCGACCATGACCGACCCCGTGAGCCGGACGATCCTTCTGCTGGACATCGAGAGGTACAGCGACCGGGACGACGTGGAGCAGGCCTACTTGCGCCGGATGCTGTACGACATCACGGACCGCACGCTGGAGAGCGCCGGCATCGACGAACGGCTGCGCCTGCGGGCGGACCGCGGCGACTCGGTGATGGAGCTGATCGACGCCAACGCCTCGGTCACCGCGCTGCTGCGCGCCCTGCTCACCGAGGTGCCCGACCAGCTCCGCGCGGTCAACCGGATGGCGTCCAGCTCCGCCCAGATCCGGCTGCGTGGTGTCGTCGCCACCGGGTACATCGCCGTGGACGAGCACGACGGCTGGGTCGGCTCCGACCTCAACCACGCCTGCCGGCTCCTCGACGCCGGGCTGCTGCGCGCCGCCCTGCGGGAGCGGCCGGACGACTTCGCCCTGTGTGTCTCCGAGAGCGTGCACGCCGGGATCGTGCGGCACGACCACCCGGGCATCCCGGCACAGGGCTTCCACGCGGTGACGGTGGACAGCAAGAACGGACCCCTGCGGGCCTGGCTGCACGGCCCGGTTCCGCACGGGACTCATGGCCCCGGTGAAAGCGGGGGAGCCCCGGCGCCGGACTGCTCGGGGGAGAGCCCGGCGCCGGGGGCGGACACCTCCACACCCCGGACGGAGCGGACGGCGGCGACGGATCCGACGACGACCGCCGCTTCCGGTGCGGCGGCGACCGCGGCGGCGATCCCCGATCCGCACGAGCCCTCCCGGACCGAACAGCCCGGGGAGCCCAGGGAGCCCGGACCGTCCGCGCAGCCCGCGCAGCAGCCCGCCCAGCCCGCCGCGCCGCCCGCGAACGTCGTCTTCACCTTCGGCGGCGGCTCCCCCAGCTTCGGCGGAAGCCTCGTCGCGGGGGACCAGCACGGGGTGTCCGGCGGGCAGGTCACCGGGGACGTCCACCTGGGCAGGAGCGGGGGTGAGCCCGCGTGACGGCCCCCGCGCCCCCGACGCCGGGCGGCCCCGACGACGCACCACCGCCGGACGCGCCATGGACCCCTGGGCCGCACCCGGACTCCGAGGCGGGCGGCGACGCGGGCGAGCCCGAGGAGGAGACCCAGGAGGCCAGGGCCGCACAGCGCGAACTGGTCGCGCACACCCCGGGATTCATCTTCGACGAGGCCGCGTCCTTCGGCGGCAGCCTGGTCGCCGGGGCCCAGCACGGGGTGTCGGCCGGCGGCTCGGCCCGTGACGTGTTCATGGGCGGCAAGACGGAGATCCACCACCACGGGACGGCCTCCGCGTCGACGGCCTACCTCTCCGGCGAGATCCCCCGGCAGCGGCTGGACGCGCTCGCCTCGGTCTTCGCCGAGGGCCCCTCCTTCGCCGCCGCCCTGGCCCGGCTGCGCGACGAGCGCGTCCTGGTCCTCTCCGGCGCCCACTCCACCGGCCGCCACGCCGCGGCGCTCATGCTCCTGCACCACCTGGGCGTGCCCGCCGTCCACGCGCTGTCCGCCGAGACCGGCCCGGCGAACCTGGGCACCCAGCTCACCGCGCCCGGCGGCCATGTCCTGCGCGATCTGCCGCTGAGCCGCAACCGCCCGCTGCGCGACACCCACCTGTACGCGGCCCGCGACCGGCTCGCGAAGACCGGCGGGTATCTGGTCGTGACCCTGGAGAACTCACCGTTCCTGCTGGGGGTCACCCCGTCGCCCTGGGAACCCCCACAGGCGACCGCGGTGCTGCGCGCCCACCTGGCCGAGCTGCGGAAAGAGCCCGGAGACCTCGCCGGTCTGCTCGCCCTCGGCCCCGTCCGCGACTTCCTCGCGCGCGGCGCCCACCGGCCCGCCGAGGTGGCCCGGTTCGCCGTCGAGGTCGCCCGCTACGACGGCGGCGAACAGGCGGCGGCCCGCCTCGCCGACTTCGGGCACACGGCCGTCGAGCAGCAGTGCCGGGAGTGGCTCGGCGACCCCGAGGCCACCCTGCGCGACAAGGCGTTCCTCATCTCGCTCGCCGTCTTCGACCAGGCGCCGTACGTGCTCGCCGCCGAAAGCGCCGACACGCTGTACGTGCACTTCCAGCGGCTCCAGCATCCCGAGCAGCCGCCGGAGATCCCGGTGTTCGGGCTCCCCGCCGAAACCCGGCTGGAGCGGGCGTGGGCCGAGGGCGAGGTACGGGTCGAGACCACGAAATGGGGCTCGGTGCCCCAGTTCACGGCCCGCTTCAAGAAGGAGAACACCCCCCGGGTACTGCTCGGCGAGGTCTGGACGGGCCATCCGTCGGCGCGGCCCGCGCTGGTCTCCTGGCTGAAGGAGCTGGCCCGCGACAGACGTCCGGTCGTCCGGACCCGGGCCGCCGCTGCCGCCGCGCTGCTGGCCCGCGCCGACCTGCCCTCGGCGATGGAGCTGCTGATCGACGGCTGGGCGGTGTCCAAGGCCTTCGGTCCCCGGCTCACCGCCGCGAACACCCTCACGCTCGCCCAGTTCCTCGACACGCCCGTCGTCCTGAGCCTGCTCACCCAGTGGTGCACGGACACCCACTGGGCCCGCCGCTGGACCGCGATCCGCGCCTTCGGCCTGCTCACCCCGCTGCGCCCCGACCTCGCGGGCCCGGCACTGAGCGCGCTCGCCGCCCGCGCCCGTGCCGGGGGCGGCAGCAGGACCGAGTCGAACAACCTGGTCGACTCGACGGCCCTGCTGCTCTCGGTGGGCGCACGGCGCGGCGAGATGCTCTCCGAGCTGGTGCGCCTGCTCCACCACGACACGGCCTCGGTCCGCGCGCTCGCGCTGGGGGCCTTCGTGCGCGCCTGCGACAACGCCGAGGAGGGCGCGCTCGTCGAGTGGTACGCCGACACCGGCATGTACGAGACGGACTCGGCCCGCGACCTGGCCACCCTCTGGCGTACCGCGCTCGGCGACCCCGGGCAGACCCGTGGCGCCCTGGCCGCCCTGCACACCTGGGTCGTGCTGGCCGAGAGCCGGGCGGACGTCGCGCAGGCCCTGGAGCTGCTGCTGCCCTCGCTCGTCGTCACGGCGAACGACCACAGGCGCCTGAGCCACCATCTGGTCAATCTGCGCGCCCCGGACGGCGGCACGCGGCCGGCGGTGGCCGACCGTCTGCTCCGCCTTCTGACCCCCTCCACCCCAGATCCATCGAGGAGTTGAACCATGGCGGAGTTCCGCCGTCAGCCGGAGTGGCAGCAGGACGCCAACCGGCACACCACGCTCATCGACCCGGTGCTCACGGTGCGGCCCATCGCCCGCTTCGACTACACCGTCCGCCGCGCGGTCACCGCGATCGACCACGCGCTGGTCTTCGTCACCGCGAAGGGCTCGTACGACGTCTACATGCCGCCGCACCGGCCGAGCCGCCCGGACGCGGCCACCCGCCGCTACACCTCCGTCTACGAGGTGGACATGGGCAGCCATCCCGTGCAGCTCGCGCTGGAGATGCCGAGCGACGACGACGCGTTCGCCTTCGGCGCCACGGCCGATCTGACCTGGCGGGTCGCGGACCCGATCGCGTACGTGGCGAGCGGCGAGCGTGACGTGCCGACGCGGCTCACCCGTGAACTGCACCACCTCGCGCGGCCGGTGAGCCGCGCCTTCTCCATCGAGGACAGCCCGGCCGCCGAACGCGCGGTCCAGCGGGCCGTGGAGGAGGGCGGTTTCGCCGCAGGCATCGGACTCGCCGTGACCTGTGTCGTACGGCTGCGGCTGGACGACGAGGCCATCGCGCACCGGCGACGGCAGCGGAGCCTGCGCTACGAGTCGGACATGCTCGACCCCGAGCACGAGTTCCGGCTCCGGCTGGCCCATCAGCAGCACGAACTGGAGATGCTGCGCCAGCGGCAGGACCACCATCTGATCGCCGAGAAGATCAACTTCTACCAGTACCACCTCCAGCACGGAGGCGTCGGCGCCTGGGCCCTGCACCTTTCCCAGCACCCCGAGGACACCAAGATGGTCATCGGGTCCATCCAGAAGGACCAGCTGTCCATCATCCGTGGCCAGCTGCAGGTCCTCGCCGGGGACACCCTGGAGGACTTCCAGAAGGCGGAGTCGGCCCGCTCGACCCTGCGGGCCGTCGACGAGCTGATCCAGCAGCAGACGCCTCCGGCGCCGCTGGACGGTCAGGGGGCGCTGCCCCCCGGGGCGACGCCCGGACAGCCGCAGACGCCGCCCCAGCCGCCCTACGCGGGCCAGTCTCCGTACCCGGGCCCGTCGCCCCGGCCGCCGTACACGGAACCGACCCCCTACGGCGGCCGGCCCCCGTACGACGGGCAGCCCCAGACCCCGTACACGGGCGGACAGCAGCCCTACGCGGGACAGCCCTCGTACACGGGCGACACGGGCGGGCAGCCCTCGTACGCCGGGCAGCCCCCCGTCGCGGGCGATCGGCCCCCGTACGCCGGGCAAGCCCCGTACACGGGCGGTCCGGGCGCCGGGTCCCCCGTGGCGCCGGGGCAGCCCGACAGCCCGGCGACCCCGTACGGACCGCCCGCCACGACGCCCTACCCCACCGCGGGACCGGCTCCGGCCGTACCTCCGGTGCCCGGCCGCCCCGGCGACCCGCGAGCCGCCGTACCGCCGGACCCCACCCCGGAGGACGGGCCGGCCTGACCGCGCCCGCCGAGGCGCCGTCGGCCGCCGCCCACCGGCTGACGTCCCCGCACAGCCACCAGCCACACCGAAGGAGCCGTCATGTCCCAGCCTCCAGGCCCGGCCCACGAACCGGCATACCCGGGGACCCCGTATCCGGGGCCCCCGTACCCAGGAGCCGCGACCCCGCCCCCGGAGTACCCGGTGGCCTCCGCTCCCCCGCCGCAGTACCCCGGCGGACCGGCACCCCAGTACCCGGGTACGGGTACGGCGGGTACGACGGCAGGGCACCCCCCGCAGTACCCGGGAGCGGCGGCACCACCCCCGTACCCCGGCGGCGAAGGCCCCGCGCCCCAGTACCCCGGCAGTACCTACCCGGGAGCCCCCGGCCCCGGCGGACCGGGAGCGCAGTACCCGGGAACGCAGTACCCGGGAACGGCGGCCGGAAGCCCGGCACCGCCCCAGTACCCGGGGGCCCCGGGGGCCGACCCGCGGTTCGGGGGGCAGCCGCAGCCGGCGCCGGCGCCGTTCGTCCCGCGGCCCGCCGTCGCGCCCGACGACCTCCACTACCGTCACCAGGGCTCACGCGTCCACGTGGCCGGCCATCAGCGGGGCGCGGACGCCACCGCCATCGGACAGCTCGCCACGCAGATCCCGGGGGCCCTGGTGAGCCTCGCCGTGGTGTCGGCCCTCGCTCTGGGGCTGTTCGGCACCGTCGTGGGCTGGCTGGTCGTCGTGGCCTGGGTGGCCTCGGGAGCACTCGTCTTCCACCGGCCCACCGAACTCCGCTTCGCCCGGCACGCGCTCAGGCTGCGGACACCGCTGGCCGAGGAACGCGCCCGGCTGGAGCCGATCTGGCGCGAGGTCACCGCCCGGGCCGGCATCGAGGCGAACACCTACGAGCTGATGGTGGAGAACAGCGACGACCTGAACGCGGTCGCCGTCGCCGGCCATGTCGTCGGCGTCACCACCTACTCCCTCAACCGGATTCCCAGCAGCAACCTCGCCGCCGTACTCGCCCATGAACTCGGCCACCACACCGGCGGCCACGCCTGGGCCGGGCTCCTCGGCTACTGGTACTCGCTGCCCGGCCGGCTCGCCTGGGCCTTCACCCGCGGGATGGCCAGAATCGCGCTCGCCGTCGCCGGGGTCTTCTCCGCGGCCGCGACGGGGCTGCTGATCCTCTTCATGGGGATGTTCGTGATCGCCGGGTTCCTCGTCGCCTGGTACATCACCATCCCCCTCGTCGTCGCGCCCTACCTCCTCGCCTGGGCGGGCCGTCTCGGCGAACTGCGTGCCGACCAGCAGGCCGCGGCCCTCGGGTTCGCGCCCGAGATGGCCGAGGTCCTGCACCACTTCCAGGCAGAGGAGGACGCCGCCAAGGCGGCCGCCGCCGGCCAGGGCAAGAAGCTCCAGGAGCCCACCGGTCTTGCCAGGCTGCTGTCCACCCACCCCGACAACTACACCCGGCTGCGCGCCCTGGAGCCGTATCTCCAGCTCCCGCGCTAGGCCCGGGTCCCGAAGCTCACCGGAAGCGCACCAGAAGCTCGGACCGGGAACGCCGAAGGGCGGTCACCCCCACCGGGGATGACCGCCCTTCGTACTACTGCCTACTGCCTACTGCCTACTGGCAGCCGGCTCACTGGTTGTACGGACCGTAGTCGTAGTCCTCCAGCGGGACGGCCTGGCCGGAGCCCGTGCCGAACGGCGAGTAGTCGATGTCGTCGTAGCCGACGGCCGAGTACATCGCGGCCTTGGCCTCCTCGGTCGGCTCGACCCGGATGTTGCGGTAGCGGGACAGACCCGTACCGGCCGGGATGAGCTTACCGATGATGACGTTCTCCTTGAGGCCGATGAGGCTGTCGGACTTGGCGTTGATCGCCGCGTCCGTCAGAACTCGGGTCGTCTCCTGGAAGGAGGCGGCCGACAGCCAGGATTCCGTCGCCAGCGAGGCCTTGGTGATACCCATCAGCTGCGGACGGCCGGAGGCCGGGTGGCCGCCTTCCTGGACCACACGACGGTTCTCGGTCTCGAACTTCGAACGCTCGACCAGCTCGCCGGGCAGCAGCTCCGCGTCGCCCGACTCGATGATCGTCACACGGCGCAGCATCTGCCGGATGATGATCTCGATGTGCTTGTCGTGGATCGACACACCCTGCGAGTTGTAGACCTTCTGGACCTCGCCGACCAGGTGGACCTGGACGGCACGCTGACCCAGGATGCGCAGCACGTCGTGCGGGTTGGTGGCACCCACGGTGAGCTTCTGGCCCACCTCGACGTGCTCGCCCTCGGACACCAGGAGACGGGCACGCTTCGAGATCGGGAACGCCGTCTCTTCGCTGCCGTCGTCCGGGGTGACGACGAGCTTCTTGGTCTTCTCGGTCTCCTCGATCCGCACGCGGCCGGAGGCCTCGGAGATCGGGGCGACACCCTTCGGCGTACGAGCCTCGAAGAGCTCGACGACACGGGGCAGACCCTGGGTGATGTCGTCACCGGCCACACCACCGGTGTGGAAGGTACGCATCGTCAGCTGGGTACCGGGCTCACCGATGGACTGGGCGGCGATGATGCCGACCGCCTCACCGATGTCGACCAGCTTGCCGGTGGCCAGCGAGCGGCCGTAGCACATGGCGCAGGTGCCGACGGCGGACTCACAGGTCAGGACCGAACGGGTCTTGACCTCCTCGATGCCGTGCTTGACGAGCTCGTCGATGAGGACGTCGCCGAGGTCGGTGTTGGCCGGGGCCAGCACCTTGCCGTCGACGGTGATGTCCTCGGCCAGCGCACGTGCGTACACGCTGGTCTCGACGTTCTCCGTCTTGCGCAGCACGCCGTCCTCGCCGCGCTCGGCGATGGCCAGACGCAGACCGCGGTCGGTGCCGCAGTCCTCCTCGCGGATGATGACGTCCTGCGAGACGTCGACCAGACGACGGGTGAGGTAACCCGAGTCGGCGGTACGCAGAGCGGTGTCGGCCAGACCCTTACGGGCACCGTGGGTGGAGATGAAGTACTCCAGCACGGACAGACCTTCACGGAAGGACGCCTTGATGGGACGCGGGATCGTCTCGTTCTTGGCGTTCGACACCAGACCACGCATACCGGCGATCTGACGCATCTGCATCATGTTGCCTCGGGCGCCCGAGTTCACCATCATCGAGACCGGGTTGGTCTTCGGGAAGTTCGCGTTCATCGCCTCGGCGACCTCGTTGGTCGCCTTGGTCCAGATCGCGATGAGCTCCTGCGTGCGCTCTTCCTTGGTGATCAGACCACGCTCGTACTGCTTCTGGACCTTCTCGTCCAGGTCCTCGTAGCCCTTGACGATCGCGCGCTTCGCATCCGGAACGACGATGTCGGAGATGGCCACGGTGACGCCGGAACGGGTCGCCCAGAAGAAGCCCGACGCCTTCAGGTTGTCGAGCGTCGCCGCCACGATGACCTTGGGGTAGCGCTCGGCGAGGTCGTTGACGATCTCGGAGAGCTGCTTCTTGCCGACCTCGTAGTCGACGAACGGGTAGTCCTCGGGCAGCAGCTCGTTGAAGAGCGCGCGGCCCAGGGTCGTCCGCAGGCGGAAGGTGTCACCCTGCTGCCACTCGGGCTCGCCCTCCTCCTGCGCCGGCGGGGTCCAGCCGCGCGGCGGGATGGTGCCCACCGGGAAGCGGATGTCCACCTGCGACTGGAGCGAGAGCTCGCCGGCGTCGAACGCCATGATCGCCTCGGCCACGGACGCGAAGGAGCGGTCCTCGCCCTTCACGTTCCGCAGGTCGCCGTCGGTGGTCAGGAAGAACAGACCGAGGACCATGTCCTGGGTCGGCATCGTGACCGGGCGGCCGTCGGCCGGCTTGAGGATGTTGTTCGAGGACAGCATCAGGATGCGGGCCTCGGCCTGCGCCTCCGCGGAGAGCGGCAGGTGCACGGCCATCTGGTCACCGTCGAAGTCCGCGTTGAACGCGGTGCAGACGAGCGGGTGGATCTGGATGGCCTTGCCCTCGACGAGCTGCGGCTCGAAGGCCTGGATGCCGAGGCGGTGCAGCGTGGGCGCACGGTTCAGCAGAACCGGGTGCTCGGCGATGACCTCTTCGAGGACGTCGTACACGACCGTGCGGCCGCGCTCGACCATCCGCTTGGCGCTCTTGATGTTCTGCGCGTGGTTCAGGTCGACCAGGCGCTTCATCACGAACGGCTTGAAGAGCTCCAGCGCCATGGCCTTGGGCAGACCACACTGGTGCAGCTTCAGCTGCGGACCGACGACGATCACGGAACGCGCGGAGTAGTCCACACGCTTGCCGAGCAGGTTCTGACGGAATCGACCCTGCTTGCCCTTGAGCATGTCGGACAGCGACTTCAGCGGACGGTTGCCGGGGCCCGTGACCGGGCGACCACGACGGCCGTTGTCGAAGAGCGCGTCGACGGCCTCCTGGAGCATGCGCTTCTCGTTGTTCACGATGATCTCGGGGGCACCGAGGTCGAGAAGGCGCTTCAGGCGGTTGTTGCGGTTGATCACACGGCGGTACAGGTCGTTCAGGTCGGAGGTCGCGAAGCGGCCACCGTCCAGCTGCACCATCGGGCGAAGGTCCGGCGGGATGACCGGGACGCAGTCGAGCACCATGCCCTTGGGGCTGTTGCTGGTCTGCAGGAACGCGGAGACGACCTTGAGGCGCTTGAGCGCGCGGGTCTTCTTCTGGCCCTTGCCGGTGCGGATGATCTCGCGGAGGCGCTCGGCCTCCTCGTCCAGGTCGAAGGACTCCAGGCGCTTCTGCAGCGCCGCGGCACCCATCGAACCGTCGAAGTACGTGCCGAAGCGGTCACGCAGCTCGCGGTAGAGGAGCTCGTCGCCCTCCAGGTCCTGGACCTTGAGGTTCTTGAAGCGGGTCCACACCTCGTCGAGACGGTCGATCTCGCGCTGCGCACGGTCGCGCAGCTGCTTCATCTCACGCTCGGCACCCTCGCGCACCTTGCGGCGCACGTCGGCCTTGGCACCCTCGGCCTCGAGCTCGGCCAGGTCGGTCTCGAGCTTCTTGGCGCGGGCTTCCAGGTCGGCGTCGCGGCGGTTCTCGACCTGCTGGCGCTCGACGGAGACGTGGGCCTCCAGCGAGGGCAGGTCGCGGGTGCGGCGCTCCTCGTCCACGAACGTGATCATGTACGCGGCGAAGTAGATGACCTTCTCGAGGTCCTTCGGGGCGAGGTCGAGCAGGTAGCCCAGCCGCGACGGAACGCCCTTGAAGTACCAGATGTGGGTGACGGGAGCGGCGAGCTCGATGTGGCCCATCCGCTCACGGCGCACCTTGGCGCGAGTGACCTCGACGCCACAGCGCTCACAGATGATGCCCTTGAAGCGGACACGCTTGTACTTGCCGCAGTAGCACTCCCAGTCCCGGGTCGGACCGAAGATCTTCTCGCAGAAGAGTCCGTCCTTCTCGGGCTTGAGGGTGCGGTAGTTGATGGTCTCGGGCTTCTTGACCTCGCCGTGGCTCCACTGACGGATGTCGTCAGCGGTGGCCAGACCGATCCGGAGCTCATCGAAGAAGTTGACGTCGAGCACTATGCGTCAATCCCTCTCAGGGTTGTAAGTCTTAGGGGTCTGATACGGGGGTCCTGGGGCCGGCGGGCCTTGATCACCTTTTCCACAGGTGGCCAAGGCCCGGCCGGACTCCCGTCAGACCTCTTCGACGCTGCTCGGCTCGCGCCGGGACAGGTCGATGCCGAGCTCCTCCGCCGCGCGGAAGACGTCCTCGTCGGTGTCACGCATTTCGATGGACATACCGTCGCTGGACAGCACCTCCACGTTGAGGCAGAGAGACTGCATCTCCTTGATGAGCACCTTGAAGGACTCGGGGATGCCGGGCTCGGGGATGTTCTCGCCCTTGACGATGGCCTCGTAGACCTTCACGCGGCCGGTCACGTCGTCGGACTTGATCGTCAGCAGCTCCTGGAGGGCGTAAGCGGCGCCGTACGCCTCCAGCGCCCACACCTCCATCTCACCGAAGCGCTGGCCACCGAACTGAGCCTTACCACCCAGCGGCTGCTGGGTGATCATCGAGTACGGACCGGTCGAGCGGGCGTGCAGCTTGTCGTCGACCAGGTGGTGCAGCTTGAGGATGTACATGTACCCGATCGAGATCGGGTCCGGGAACGGCTCACCGGAGCGGCCGTCGAACAGCCTCGCCTTGCCGGACGGGAGGACCAGACGGTCACCGTCGCGGTTGGGCAGGGTGTGCTCGAACAGACCCGCGAGCTCGTCCTCACGCGCACCGTCGAACACCGGGGTGGCGACGTTCGTACGCGGCGCGACCTTGTCGGCGCCGATGGCCTGCAGGCGCTGCGCCCAGTCGTCGGCGAGACCGGAGACGTCCCAGCCGCGGCTGGCGAGCCAGCCGAGGTGGATCTCCAGCACCTGTCCCGGGTTCATTCGGGACGGCACACCGAGCGGGTTGAGGATGATGTCGACCGGGGTGCCGTCCTCCAGGAACGGCATGTCCTCGATCGGCAGGATCTTCGAGATGACACCCTTGTTGCCGTGGCGGCCTGCGAGCTTGTCGCCGTCCGTGATCTTGCGCTTCTGCGCCACGTAGACACGAACCAGTTGGTTCACGCCCGGCGGCAGCTCGTCGCCCTCTTCACGGTCGAAGACGCGGACGCCGATGACCTTGCCGATCTCGCCGTGCGGGACCTTCAGCGAGGTGTCACGGACCTCACGGGCCTTCTCACCGAAGATCGCGCGCAGCAGGCGCTCCTCCGGCGTCAGCTCGGTCTCACCCTTGGGCGTGACCTTGCCGACGAGGATGTCGCCGGCGACGACCTCGGCACCGATACGGATGATGCCGCGCTCGTCGAGGTCGGCGAGGACCTCCTCGGAGACGTTCGGGATGTCCCGGGTGATCTCCTCCGGCCCGAGCTTGGTGTCACGGGCGTCGACCTCGTGCTCCTCGATGTGGATCGAGGAGAGGACGTCGTCCTGCACGAGGCGCTGCGACAGGATGATCGCGTCCTCGTAGTTGTGACCCTCCCACGGCATGAACGCCACGAGCAGGTTCTTGCCGAGGGCCATCTCGCCGTCCTCGGTCGCGGGACCGTCGGCCAGGACCTGGCCCTCGATCACGCGGGCGCCCTCGTCCACGACAACCTTCTGGTTGACGGAGGTGCCCTGGTTCGACCGGGAGAACTTGTGCAGGCGGTACGTGGTGTACGTGCCGTCGTCGTTGGCGGTGGTGATGTAGTCCGCGGAGACCTCCTGGACCACACCGTCCTTCTCCGACTTCAGGACGTCACCGGCGTCGACCGCGCAGCGGTACTCCATGCCGGTGCCGACCAGCGGCGCCTCGGACTTGATGAGCGGAACGGCCTGGCGCATCATGTTCGCGCCCATGAGGGCACGGTTGGCGTCGTCGTGCTCCAGGAACGGGATCATCGCGGTCGCGACCGACACCATCTGGCGCGGGGAGACGTCCATGTAGTCGACGTCGTCACCGGGGACGTAGTCGACCTCTCCGCCACGACGGCGGACCAGGACGCGGGACTCCTCGAAGCGGAACTCGTCCGTCAGCGGCGCGTTGGCCTGCGCGATGACGAACCGGTCCTCCTCGTCGGCCGTCAGGTAGTCGACCTCGTCGGTGACGAAGCCGCCCGTGACCCTGCGGTACGGCGTCTCGACGAAACCGAACGCGTTCACGCGGCCGTAGGAGGCGAGCGAGCCGATCAGGCCGATGTTCGGGCCTTCAGGGGTCTCGATCGGGCACATGCGGCCGTAGTGCGACGGGTGCACGTCACGGACCTCGAAGCCGGCCCGCTCACGGGAGAGACCACCCGGGCCAAGAGCCGACAGACGGCGCTTGTGGGTGAGACCCGACAGCGGGTTGTTCTGGTCCATGAACTGCGACAGCTGGCTGGTGCCGAAGAACTCCTTGATGGAGGCGACGACCGGCCGGATGTTGATCAGGGTCTGCGGCGTGATCGCTTCGACGTCCTGAGTCGTCATGCGCTCGCGGACGACGCGCTCCATACGAGCCAGACCCGTGCGGACCTGGTTCTGGATGAGCTCGCCGACGTTACGCAGACGACGGTTGCCGAAGTGGTCGATGTCGTCGGTCTCGACGACGATCGAGGTACCGCTGTTGCCAACGGTCTCGGTCTCACCGGCGTGCAGCTTCACCAGGTACTTGATCGACGAGAGGATGTCCTCGACGGTCAGGACCCCGGCGTCCAGCGGCGCTTCGCCGCCCAGCTTCTTGTTCACCTTGTAGCGGCCGACCTTCGCGAGGTCGTACCGCTTCGAGTTGAAGTAGAGGTTCTCAAGAAGCGTCTGCGCGGCCTCACGGGTCGGCGGTTCGCCCGGACGCAGCTTGCGGTAGATGTCCAGCAGCGCGTCGTCCTGGCCCTGGGTGTGGTCCTTCTCCAGGGTGGCGCGCATGGACTCGTACTCGCCGAACTCCTCGAGGATCTGCTCGGTGGTCCAGCCGAGAGCCTTCAGGAGAACGGTGACGGACTGCTTGCGCTTGCGGTCGATGCGGACACCGACCATGTCGCGCTTGTCGATCTCCATCTCCAGCCAGGCACCCCGGGAGGGGATGACCTTGGCCGAGAAGATGTCCTTGTCGGACGTCTTGTCGATGGAGGAGTCGAAGTAGACACCCGGCGAGCGGACCAGCTGCGACACGACGACACGCTCGGTGCCGTTGATGACGAAGGTGCCCTTGTTGGTCATGAGCGGGAAGTCGCCCATGAAGACCGTCTGGGACTTGATCTCGCCGGTCTCGTTGTTGGTGAACTCGGCGGTGACGAAGAGCGGGGCCGCGTACGTGAAGTCGCGGTCCTTGCACTCGTCGATGGAGTTCTTCGGGGGCTCGAAGCGGTGGTCCCGGAACGTCAGGGACATCGACCCACTGAAGTCCTCGATCGGGGAGATCTCCTCGAAGATCTCCTCCAGACCGGACTTGGTGGGGACGTCCTGTCCGCTGTCCAGAGCCGCCTCGACACGAGCCTTCCACGCGTCGTTGCCGAGCAGCCAGTCGAAGCTCTCGGTTTGCAGCGCAAGAAGGTTCGGAACCTCGAGGGGCTCCTTGATCTTTGCAAAGGAGATGCGCAGCGGGGCGGTGCTGGCGCCGTTGTTCGTATTCGCGGTCGAGGCAGTGCGCGAGGCGGCCAAGAGGGGGTCCTTCCGAGGGCTCGGACTCACTACGCGCGTACCGGTCCCATGTCGGACATAGCGTCGGGCCGTTCCCGATCCGGCCGGATAAAGGCCAGGTCAGGGATAGTCCAACCGTCGATGCTCAAACACGGGTATGCCCCTGGTGACGGGCAGGAGGCAGCTAACAGGCAGCGCAAAGGGTCAGTGTAGCCACTAGGCCCACTGATGTCCAGTCCCGGTTTCTTGAGACTCTCACTGTTCTCAACACCTGCGGCAAGCCACGCCCTCAATGCACATCGATACTGCCCTCTTCGTCAGCGATCCATGCCTCGGATACGGATCGTTGTGACGACGCGTCCTGAGAATTGCGCGCTGCGTGCGGTTCGTCAAGGCCCCCCATGCCCAAAGCAAGTGCCGCGATCGTCACGTGCGGCCCGTCTTGCAACCCGTCCCTCTGCCTGTCACAGGGCGGCCGGAGGCACAACGAAGATCACCATACTCGTCGCGGCCTGCAGCGCAAGGCTGCCGCTTCAGGGACCCCCTGGAACGCCGAAGAGCGACCACCCAGTTGGGTGATCGCTCTTCAGTGCGTCAGCGTTACAGCGCTACTCGAGCGGCTGTGACAGCTTCACAGGAGTCCTCTGAGGACTCGTCGAGTTACTTGACCTCGACGGAGGCGCCGGCGCCCTTGAGGGACTCGGCAGCCTTCTCGGCGGCCTCCTTGGCGACCTTCTCGAGGACGGGCTTCGGAGCGCCGTCGACGAGGTCCTTGGCCTCCTTCAGGCCCAGCGAGGTGAGCTCACGCACGACCTTGATGACCTGGATCTTCTTCTCGCCGGCACCCGTGAGGATGACGTCGAACTCGTCCTGCTCCTCGACGGCCTCGACGGCGGCGGGGCCGACCGGACCGGCAACGGCGACCGCGGCGGCGGCGGTGACGTCGAACTTCTCCTCGAAGGCCTTCACGAACTCGGAGAGCTCGATGAGGGTGAGGTTCTCGAACTGCGCGAGCAGCTCTTCCTGGGACAGCTTCGCCATGATGGCGTCCTTCCACTAATTCGGCAGGTGCCGGTATGTACTGGTGAGGCGGGCGTACGTTCGGCCCGCTACGACCGTCGCCTCAGGCGGCGGTCAACGCGCGAGCCGAATTACTCGGCACCGCCCTGCTCGGCCTGCTTGACACGAAGCGCCTCCGCGGTGCGGACGAACTTCGAGGGCAGGGCCTGGAAGAGGCGAGCAGTCTGGGTCTGCTTGCCCTTGAAGGCACCCGCCAGCTTGGCGAGCAGAACCTCGCGGGACTCGAGGTCCGCAAGCTTCTTGATCTCGTCGGCGGACAGCGCCTTGCCGTCAAGGACACCGCCCTTGATGACGAGGTTCGGGTTGTCCTTGGCGAAGTCACGAAGACCCTTCGCCGACGTCACCGGGTCACCGGTGATGAAGGCGACCGCCGTCGGACCGTTGAACAGGTCGTCGAGCGTAGAGATCCCGGCCTCGTTGGCCGCAATCTTGGTCAGCGTGTTCTTCACCACGGCGTACTGGGCGTCTTCACCGAGCGAACGGCGCAGCGTCTTGAGCTGCGCCACGGTGAGACCCCGGTACTCGGTCAGCACGGCGGCGTTCGAGCTGCGGAACTGGTCCGCGAGCTCGGCTACCGCGGCAGCCTTGTCGGGCCTTGCCATAGAGCGTCGGCCTCCTTCCGGGTGATGAGGACCGCTCAGAAGGGACTGACAAAACAAAACGCCCCGGCGCAGGCGCACGGGGCGTAGCTCTACCGGATTCCTCCACACGCTGGGCGTGCGGACTCCGGGAACACATCCACGGTCACCTACGCGGGTCGTCCGCAGTTTCAGCGGATCCTTCGGTCACCACACCCTCTTGCGAGCGCGAGGCAACGACCAGCGGTCTTTGGCTTCTCGAGGAGAGTACGTGAACTGGACTCCGTCAAGCAAATCCGGCCGAACGGCCCGGCCGTCGGACGTGCTGGCGCGTCCGACGGCGCGGATCAGCCCTGCTGGGCGTCCTTCATCATCTCGGCGAGGTCGACGGTGTCCTTGGCCGGCGGAGCGGTCACGGTCACGGGCTTGTTGTAGTCCAGGAAGGTGATGGTCATGTCGAGCGGACCCTTGTCGGCGGTCCCGCGCATACGGAACCGCTTGGTGCGGTCGTCACCGTCGATCCACATGTCCATCGTGATCTCGTCGACGCCCATCCTCGCGTACTGGTTGAGGGCTTTCTCCCGCTTCTCTCGGGTGGCCTTGTCCTGGCTCTTGAGCGACTTGCGATACGCGTCGAAGGGGACCGTCCCCTTGTAGTGGGTGGTCCTCACGCCGTCGACGGTCTGGTTCCCGACCTTCTCCAGGTCTTTCGAGCCGATGAGGAAGGCGGACTCGGTCGCCGGGTTCTTGTCCGCCTGCCAGTCGCCGGTCCGGCCCGTGTTCAGCCGCCCGTCCGCACCCTGCACGGACATGTCGAACTTCATCCAATGCTTGCCGTCCATACCCTTGGCGACCTGGGCACCACCGTCGGCGTACATCTCCTTGCCCACCAGCCGGATCTCGAACGGGCCGCTGAATGCCTGCTTCCCGGCCGTCATCTTCATGCTCATGACCAGCGGCTTCACCCTCATCACCGCCTCGGCGCCGATCCGGCCCTCGAACGGGACCTCGCCGGTCATCCGGTAGCGGAAGGAGGTGATGCCCTCGGTCTTCTTCGCCGCCTTCGCCACGGCCGCGGCGGGCGTGAGCGCGGGCGACTCCTCCCCGGCACCCTTCGTGCAGCCCACCGCACCCCCGCCGAGGACCAGGGCCGCAAGGGCCGCCCCGGTCGCCCGATGCCGTGCCAGGGTGCTCGCAGAAAGCTTCAAGGTTTCCCCAAGGAACGGATGAGCGATTCACAGATTCGGCGCGAGCGTAGCCCAGGAGAGCTGGATGATCACCTGGGTTTTCGCCCAACTCCGCTGTGTGGGAGGGACTTTGGAGAGGTTCGGCGAGATCCGGGGAGAGTGCGGCACGGGACTCAGGAGGAAGAGCTGCCGGAGCCGGTGGACGTGTCGCCGCTGCCCGGCGTCATGCCCTGCTTCGCCAGGATGTCCCTGAAGTCCTCGGTGTCACCGGCCGGGGGTGCGACGGCGGAGACCTTCACTCCGTAGTCGCTGTAGTACGCCGTGGAGGACATCGTGCCGCTCGCCGTCGCGGCCTTGGTGACGGCCTTGACGAGCAGGTCCTCGGTGTCGACCCAGATGTCGACGTCCTCGGTCGTGATGCCGGCCTGGGTGAACTTCTTCTTCAGGTCGGAGAGCTGGCCGGTGGTGAGGTGCGACCTCCGGGCCACGAGGTCGCTCACGTTCACCGTGCCCGCGTAGTGCGTGGCCCTCTTGCCGCGGACCGTCTCCTCGCCGACCTTGTCGACGTCGCCGGACGCCAGCAGGAGCTTCACCGACTGGTTCGGCGAACTGTTCTGCATCTGGTCCTTCAGGAGCGCGCCGGAGCTGCCGCCGAACTTCGCCAGGTCGTCGTACCCGTACCTGATCCAGTGCTTGCCGCCCGCCTGCGCGGCGAAGGCGTCGCCCATGTTCGCGTAGTAGGCGTCGGACAGATAGCGGGCCTCCATGGAGTCGCTGCCGATCCGGCGCATCGTCTCGGCCATCGTGCCGCCGGTGTACGTGATCGTCAGGTCACCGGTGATGCCGTCGCTCCAGGCCATGACGCCGCCCGACTTCATGGACATCAGCGTGCCCATGGTCGTCGTGGACTCGACCCTCGCGGAGTCGGCGCCGTCGGTGGACTTCTCCGCCGAGCGCAAGGCCGCGATGGGGCTGACGCGCGTGACGCTCTCGTGGCCGGCCTTGTCGCCGTTGCCCGAACTCCCTGAGGAATCCGACGAGTTGCAGGCCGTCACCCCCGCCAGCGCGGTCGTCAGCGCGATCGAGACAGTCACACGACGCACCATGGTGCTCTTCATTCGTCCCACCCCTATGCGAACTCTGTGAACCGCACGCTAGCGCGGCCCACTGACAGTCGTGTCCGGAATTCCGCCCGGGGCCTTCGCCCCGCGGCAGCCGGAAAGACCTCCGCACATGAGGACGGGCCCCGCACCTCGAAAGGTTGCGGGGCCCGCTCAGATACGCGTGCGCGACGCGGTCACCGGGGTGAGCGAAGGGCTCAGACGGCGGCCGGGTCCTCCTCGACGAGGAGGTTGCGGGTGCGGTTGGGGTCGATCGGAACGCCGGGGCCGATCGTGGAGCTGATCGCGGCCTTCTTGATGTAGCGACCCTTGGCGGCCGACGGCTTCAGACGAAGGATCTCGTCGAGCGCAGCGCCGTAGTTCTCCACCAGCTTGGTGTCGTCGAAGGACACCTTGCCGATGATGAAGTGCAGGTTCGAGTGCTTGTCGACGCGGAACTCGATCTTGCCACCCTTGATCTCGGTGACAGCCTTGGCGACGTCGGGGGTCACGGTGCCGGTCTTGGGGTTCGGCATGAGACCACGGGGACCGAGCACGCGGCCGAGGCGGCCGACCTTGCCCATGAGGTCCGGGGTGGCGACGACGGCGTCGAAGTCCAGACGGCCCTTCGCGACCTCGTCGATCAGTTCGTCGGAGCCGACGATGTCGGCGCCCGCGGCCTCCGCGGCCGCAGCACGGTCACCGGTCGCGAAGACCAGGACCCGGGCGGTCTTGCCGGTGCCGTGCGGCAGGTTCACGGTGCCACGGACCATCTGGTCGGCCTTGCGAGGGTCGACACCCAGGCGGAAGGCGACCTCGACGGTGCCGTCGAACTTGCTCGTGGAGGTCTCCTTGGCGAGACGGACGGCCTCGAGCGGGGCGTAGAGCTTGTCCCGGTCGACCTTGGCGTCCGCAGCGCGGAGAGACTTGCTGCGCTTGCTCACTACTGCTCCTGTTGTGTTCTGAGGAGTCGTGGTGCGGGCCGAGCAGGCCCTGCCACGTGCGGCCGCGGCCGCATGGTTCCTACGAAGGTGGGTGTCAGCCCTCGACCGTGATGCCCATGGAACGGGCGGTGCCGGCGATGATCTTCGCAGCGGCGTCCAGGTCGTTGGCGTTGAGGTCGGGCATCTTGGTCGTGGCGATCTCGCGGACCTGCGCCTGGGTGATCTTGGCGACCTTGGTCTTGTGCGGCTCGCCGGAGCCCTTCTCGACACCCGCGGCCTTGAGGATCATCTTGGCGGCCGGCGGAGTCTTGGTCACGAAGGTGAAGGAGCGGTCTTCGTAGACCGTGATCTCCACCGGGATGACCCAGCCACGCTGCGACTCGGTCGCGGCGTTGTAGGCCTTGCAGAACTCCATGATGTTGACGCCGTGCTGACCGAGCGCGGGGCCGACCGGCGGGGCCGGGTTCGCCGCACCGGCGTTGATCTGGAGCTTGATAAGCCCCGTGACCTTCTTCTTCTTGGGAGGCATTCCGGGTCCTCTTTCGTTTTCGCCTTCCTACGTCCGAGTCGCCCCGGACGGCTGCCTTCAACCGAGTGATGATCCGGATGCAGGCATACCGCACAACGATAACGGGTATCTGTGCGCGGCTAAAAACCGAGCAGGTCAGACCGGCTACGAGAGCCCGTCTGACCTGATCGGAAGACGTACGTCCAGAAGGTGCTAGTTCTTCTGGATCTGGTCGAAGGAGAGCTCGACCGGGGTCTCGCGGCCGAAGATCTCGACGAGGCCCTTGACCTTCTTCGAGTCGGCGTTGATCTCGTTGATCGTGGCCTGCAGCGTGGCGAACGGGCCGTCGGTGACGGTGACCGAGTCGCCGACCTCGAAGTCCAGCACCTGGACCTCGACCTTGCGCTGCGGAGCGGGCTTGCCCTCGGCCTCCGCGGCCTCGCGGGCGGCCTTCTCCTCGGCCTCCGGGGCGAGCATCTTGACGATCTCGTCCAGGGTCAGCGGGTACGGGTCGTAGGCGTTGCCCACGAAGCCGGTGACGCCGGGAGTGTTGCGGACGACGCCCCAGGACTCGTTCGTCAGGTCCATACGGACCAGGACGTAGCCCGGGAGCTTGTTCTGCTTGATCGTCTTGCGCTCGCCGTTCTTGATCTGCGCGACCTCTTCCTGCGGCACCTCGGCCTGGAAGATGAAGTCCTCGACGTTCAGCGAAACGGCACGCTGTTCGAGGTTGGTCTTCACGCGGTTCTCGTAACCGGCGTAGGTGTGGATGACGTACCACTCGCCGGGGAGCAGACGCAGTTCCTCGCGCAGGGCGGTCACGGGATCGACGGGCTCGGCCTCGACTTCAGGCTCGGCCTCGACTTCGGGCTCGGCCTCGTCGGGCGTGTCCTCGTCCTCGACGTCCGCACCGGACTCGTCCTCGACGTGCAGGGCCGCGTCCTCGGCGTTCTCGCCGGCGGCGGCATCGGCAGCCTCGAACTCGTCCACGACGTCCGCTCCCTCGACGATCTCGAGCTCGTCGTCAACGGACTCGACCGACTCGGAGGAATCGTTCAGGTTCGGGTCAGACACGGTGGCTGCTTCTTCCTGGTTACATGGGGGTGGAACGCGCGAAAGGGGCGCCGGTGACGGCGCCCTTCGCTCTCGGCTCAGCCGAAGACGTACTTGGCGGCGTGGTTGAGCCCATAGTCAATCACGGTCACCAGGCCGATCATGATGACGACGAACACAATCACCACTGTGGTGTAAGTCGTCAGCTGATTGCGAGTCGGCCAGACAACCTTACGGAGTTCCGCGATGATCTGGCGGTAGAAGGTGGCAAGGCGCTTCAGCGGGCCCTTCTTGGCACGCTTACCGCCCTTGCGGGCCTTCTTTTTGGACTCCGGCGCCTCGGCATCAGGCATGTCGATGGAGCCCACGGCGTCCGTCACTCGTCCTCACCTGATTCCCGGGTCGTGACCGTGCCGCGCCCGGTTGAGCCGCACGGCGGTGCAATGCAGTACGTACATGCGCACACATCCTGGCGAAAGGAGTGTGTAGCAGGGCCGGAGGGACTTGAACCCCCAACCGCTGGTTTTGGAGACCAGTGCTCTACCAATTGAGCTACGACCCTTTGATTTCCCCCAACGTACCGCATCCGACCGGGTGCTCGGTGTGCACCGGTAGAGCGCGGCCGGTGAAGGCCAACGAGGTGAGAGTGTACGTGGTCCGAAGCCGGGCGTCGAACAGAAAGTGTCCGCTCGGGTCGGCTCCGCTGAAGATCCACTGGTGAGGTGCGCGGATCCGGACGGATGTTCTGCCGTTGTTCAGTCCGTGAAACCCGTGTGCCGGGGACATTTCCAGTCTGAAACGATGGGTCCCATGAGCCCTGCAACCCCTCCCACCGAGCGCCGGGTCTCCGCCCGAGTCGGCGCGATCTCCGAGTCCGCCACCCTCGCCGTGGACGCCAAGGCCAAGGCACTCAAGGCCGCCGGACGCCCGGTGATCGGCTTCGGCGCCGGTGAGCCCGACTTCCCGACCCCGGACTACATCGTCCAGGCCGCCATCGAGGCCTGCTCGAACCCCAAGTACCACCGCTACACGCCGGCCGGCGGGCTGCCCGAGCTGAAGGCCGCTATCGCCGCGAAGACGCTGCGCGACTCCGGCTACGAGGTGGAGGCCGCCCAGGTCCTGGTCACCAACGGTGGCAAGCAGGCCATCTACGAGGCCTTCGCCGCGATCCTCGACCCGGGTGACGAGGTCATCGTCCCGGCGCCGTACTGGACGACCTACCCGGAGTCCATCCGTCTCGCCGGCGGTGTCCCCGTGGACGTCGTCGCCGACGAGACCACCGGCTACCGCGTCTCGGTCGAGCAGCTCGAGGCCGCCCGCACCGAGAACACCAAGGTGCTGCTCTTCGTCTCCCCGTCCAACCCGACGGGCGCGGTCTACACCCGCGAGCAGATCGAGGAGATCGGCCGCTGGGCCGCCGAGAAGGGCCTGTGGGTCCTGACCGACGAGATCTACGAGCACCTGGTCTACGGCGACGCCGAGTTCCACTCGCTGCCCGTGGTGGTACCCGAGCTGCGCGACAAGTGCATCGTCGTCAACGGCGTCGCCAAGACGTACGCGATGACCGGCTGGCGCGTGGGCTGGGTCATCGGCCCGAAGGACGTCGTCAAGGCCGCGACCAACCTCCAGTCCCACGCCACCTCGAACGTCTCGAACGTGGCCCAGGTCGCCGCGCTCGCCGCCGTCTCGGGCGACCTCACGGCCGTCGCGAAGATGCGCGAGGCCTTCGACCGCCGCCGCAAGACCATCGTGCGCATGCTGAACGAGATCGACGGCGTGCTGTGCCCCGAGCCCGAGGGCGCCTTCTACGCGTACCCCTCGGTGAAGGGACTCCTCGGCAAGGAGATCCGCGGCAAGCGCCCCGCGGACACCGTCGAGCTGGCCGCGCTCATCCTGGAGGAGGCCGAGGTCGCGGTCGTCCCGGGCGAGGCCTTCGGCACGCCGGGCTACCTGCGCCTGTCGTACGCGCTCGGTGACGAGGACCTCGTCGAGGGCGTCAGCCGGATCCAGAAGCTGCTGGCCGAGGCGACGGACTGACCTCCGGCGTCCTCCCGCGCCCCACGGGGCGCCGGTGACGTCGTCGCGCTCCACGCGCGCGTGCGGGGGCCTGCCACTCTCAGGAGCGG
Source organism: Streptomyces sp. NBC_00328 (assembly GCF_036139655.1). Taxonomy (NCBI): domain Bacteria; kingdom Bacillati; phylum Actinomycetota; class Actinomycetes; order Kitasatosporales; family Streptomycetaceae; genus Streptomyces; species Streptomyces sp. NBC_00328. Next base: position 5,823,533 of record NZ_CP108013.1, on the reverse strand, counting down.
CCGGCCCCCGTTCGTCCGTTCGAGCGAGCCTCCGATCAGCGAAAGCGCTACCGGCACGACACACGCGTACGGCAGGATCTTGGGATGGAGCGCGTACGTGATGTAACTGAACTGCCGAAGGCCCATCTGCACCTGCACTTCACCGGTTCGATGCGGCACACCACCCTGCTGGAACTGGCCGACAAGTACGGCGTACGGCTGCCGGACGCGCTGACCAGCGGGGAACCGCCGAAACTGCGGGCGACCGACGAACGCGGCTGGTTCCGCTTCCAGCGCCTGTACGACGCCGCGCGGTCCTGCCTGAGAGAGCCCGAGGACATCCAGCGCCTGGTGCGCGAGGCCGCCGAGGAGGACCTGAAGGACGGCTCGGGCTGGCTGGAGATCCAGGTCGACCCGACGTCGTACGCACCCCGCCTGGGCGGCCTGATCCCGGCCCTGGAGGTCATCCTCGACGCGGTCGACTCGGCCGTGCGGGAGACCGGGCTCGGGATGCGCGTCCTGGTGGCCGCCAACCGCATGAAACACCCCCTGGACGCCCGCACACTGGCCCGGCTCGCCGTGCGGTACGCGGACCGGGGGATCGTCGGTTTCGGCCTCTCCAACGACGAGCGACGGGGCATGGCGCGGGACTTCGACCGGGCCTTCGCCATCGCCCGCGAGGGCGGACTGCTGTCCGCGCCGCACGGCGGCGAGCTGACGGGGCCCGCCTCGGTCCGCGACTGCCTGGACGACCTGCACGCCTCCCGGATCGGCCACGGGGTGCGGGCCGCCGAGGACCCGCGGCTGCTGAAGCGCCTCGCGGACCGCGGGGTGACCTGTGAGGTCTGCCCCGCCTCGAACGTCGCCCTGGGCGTCTACGAGAAGCACGCCGATGTCCCCCTGCGCACTTTGTTCGAAGCCGGTGTCCCGATGGCCCTCGGCGCCGACGATCCCCTGCTCTTCGGATCCCGTCTCGCCGCCCAGTACGAGATCGCCCGCCGCCACCACTCCTTCACGGACCAGGAACTGGCCGAGCTGGCCCGTCAGTCCATCCGCGCCTCGGCCGCGCCCGAGGACGTCCGGGCGAAGCTGCTGGCCGGCGTCGACGGCTGGCTGACCGCCTAGCCCGCTAGAGCTTGTCCGAGGCGCCCGCGGCCCCCGTCCTGTCCCCGGGTGCGATCCCGGCGAGCAGGGTGCGGACCAGCGCCGGGGCGAAGGTGTCCAGGGGCGGCGCGCCCTCCTCGGTGGCGTCGTAGGCGAACGCCCGCTGCGCGCAGGCCCCGAGGAGGAGGGACGCGGCCGCGTAGGTGTCGGTGTCCGGCTGGACACGCCCGGCCCGCTGTTCCGCCAGCAGATAGGCGGCGACGCCCCGGATGGGCATGTGCGGGCCCGCGCCCATGGCCCGCATGGCCTCGTCGTGACGGCGCTTGAGCTGAGTCTCCGCGTACAAGGAGGCGGCTATCGGGAAACTCTGCTCGTAGAAGAGGGCCGCCTGACGGGCGATCTCCGTGAGGTTCTCCTCCAGGGAGTGCTCCCGCGGCTCGGCCGTCAGCCGCTCCAGGAGGGGGCCGAGCTGGGGCAGCCGCTCGTGGAGGACCCGGATGAAGAGCTCTTCCTTGCTCGCGAAGTACTTGTAGAGCGCCGCCTCGGAGCAGCCGGCCGCCCTGGCGATCTCCTTGGTGGTGGCACGGGAGAGACCGAGCGTGAGCATGAGCTCGTGCGCCGCGTCGAGGATGCGGATCCTGGCCGGCTTCGACGGCGTGGTCTCCGTGGCGGATTTCTGCTGCATGGGGCCCAAGGATTCCATGACCCGCCCTTACGGGGTTGACGGGTGGGTGAGTACTTACTCACTCTAGAGGAAGCGGGGTGAGTGAACACTCACCCACCTCATTCCCTCTGATGCGGGAGCAGGTCATGGAACTCACCGTTTTCGGTGCCACCGGAGGCATCGGCCAGGAGATCGTCCGCCAGGCCCTGGGCGCGGGCCACCGGGTCACGGCGGTCGTACGGGATCCCGCGCGGCTCACCGTCACGGGCGCGAATCTGGAGGTCTTCCGCGCGGACCTCACCGACCCGGAGTCGCTACGCCCGGCCGTCGTGGGCCGGCACGCCGTCCTGTCCGGTCTCGGCGCGCGCAGCCGCAAGGACGCCGGGGTCGCGGCCCGGCTCACCCGTACGGTGCTGGGCGCCATGGAGGCGGAGCAGGTGCGCCGGCTGCTGGTGGTCAGCGCGAGTCCGGTCGGACCGGGCGCCGAGAACGACACAGCACTCGACCGCGCGATGAGGAGCCTGATCTCCAGCCTCCTGAAGGACGTCTACGCCGACCTGCGGGAGATGGAGGGCGAACTGGCGGCCAGTTCCACGGACTGGACCGCCGTCCGTCCGCCCCGGCTCCAGAACAAGCCGCTGACCGGCTCGTACCGCACGGTCGTCGGAGGCTTCCCGCCCAAGGGCCGCTTCATCGCGCGCGCCGACGTGGCCAACGCGATGCTGGCGATGATCGACGACCCGGGGACCGTGAAGCAGGGAGTGGGCGTCGCCTACTGATGGCCTACTAGTGGCCCACTGGTGGCCTACCGGTCGCCGTTCGCGCCGGCGATCGCCTTCAGAGGCTCGCGTTCACCGTCACCGGCTCGTTGACGAGCGTGATCCCGAAGGCCTCGTGGACCCCGGCGACGACCTCCCGGGCCAGCGCGAGGAGGTCCTCGGTGGTAGCCCCGCCGCGGTTGGTCAGGGCGAGGGTGTGCTTGGTGGAGATACGGGCGGGCCCGGTTCCGTAGCCCTTGGTGAAGCCCGACTTGTCGATCAGCCAGGCCGCGGAGGTCTTGGTGTGACCCTCGCCGGCCGCGTACGCAGGCGGTACGACATCGGCGCCGAGCCGTTCCTCCACGCGCGCGTGGAACGCGGCGAACGCCTCGTGGGTGAGGATCGGGTTGGTGAAGAACGATCCGGCGGACCAGGTGTCGTGGTCCTCGGGGTCGAGCACCATGCCTTTCCCGGCACGCAGCTTCAGAACGGTCTCGCGGGCGGCGTCGAGGGGCACACGGTCGCCGGGCTCCACACCGAGCGCACGGGCCGTCTCGGCGTACTTGACCGGCGCCGACAGCCCCTGCGCGTCCTCCAGCCCGAAGCGCACCCGCAGCACGACATGGCGCTCGGGGTCCGCCTTGAAGCGGCTGTGGCGGTACGAGAACTCGCACTCGGCGTTGGTCAGCGTGACCGTCTCGCGCGTCTTCCTGTCGTAGGCGATCACTTCGGTGATCGTCGACGACACTTCCTGGCCGTACGCGCCCACGTTCTGGATCGGTGTCGCACCGGCCGACCCGGGGATGCCCGCGAGGCATTCGATCCCGGCCAGCCCAACCTCGACGGAGCGTGCGACCGCGTCGGTCCACACCTCGCCCGCGGCCAGCTCCAGCCTCGTACCGTCGAGGGAGAAGCCCTTCGTGGCGATGCGCAGGGCGGTCCCGGCGAAGCCCTTGTCGCCGATGACCAGGTTCGATCCACCGCCGATGACCAGCAGTGGCGTACCGGCGTCGTCGGCCTCGCGCACGGCGGCGACGACCTCGTCGTCGGTCGTGGCGGTGATCAGCCGGGCGGCCGGACCGCCGAGCCGGAAGGTGGTCAGCGGGGCGAGCGGGGCATCGTGGAGTTCCTGCACGGGCTCAAGACTACGAGAAGGGCCGGGGACGCCCGGCCACCGGTGTGCCCCGGCCATGCGAGAGGCCCCGCCCGGGGGGCGGGGCCTCTCGCGCCTGACCGCTCGGCCGAGGCGGCTCTCCTGAGGGTTCGACCGGACAGCCGGGTACTCGTGGCGGCCGGGCCGGAGCGCCGGGATCTCGGTTCCGCGCGTCAGCGGGAGGCGGTTTCGAGAGGGGGCGTTTCCGTAGAGACCGATTCCGTAGAAGCCGATTCCGGAGAGGCCGGTTCCGAAGAGGTGGTCTCCGGAGAGGTGGTCTCCGGAGAGGTGGTCTCCGGATGGGCCGTTTCGAGAGTTGCGGTCTTCAGAGAGGCGATTCCAGGAGAAGCGGTCTCCCGGTCCAGGGCGTGCGCCGGAGCCGCCGCTGCTGCCGTCTCGGTGCGTGCCGTGCGCCGCGCGGCCGGGATGAGCAGGGCGGCGATCCCCGCGAGGGCCACCACCGAGGCGCCGACCACGAGCGCGGGCCGCAGCCCGTCGATGAAGGTCCCGGCGGTCGCGTAGCCGCCCTGCGCCGAGAAGATCGAGGACATCACTGCGATGCCGAGCGCCCCGCCCACCTCGCGCAGCGCGTTGTTGGCGCCGGAGGCGATGCCCTGCTCCTCCGGCCGCACGCTGGACATGACCAGGTTGGAGGCCGGCGCGAAGTAGAGCGACATCCCGACGCCGCTGATGATGAGCGCGGGCAGCTGGGAGGCGTACGAGGCGTCGGCGGCGACCACGGCGGCGTAGTACGCGAGCCCGGCGGCCTGGAGGAAGAGCCCGGTGGCGACGACGGGACGCCCGCCGATCCGGTCGGACAGGTAGCCGGCGATGGGCGCGACCAGCATCGGCATACCGGTCCAGGGGAGCATGCGCAGCCCCGCCTCGGTCGGCGAGTAGCCGAGCACACCCTGCATGTACTGGCTGAGCAGGAAGATCGAGCCGAACATCCCGAGGAACATCAGCAGACTGGCCGCGTTGATCCCGGCGAAGGCGCGGGAGCGGAAGAGCCGCATCGGGAGCATCGGGTTCTTGGCCCGGGTGCCGTGGACGACGAAACCGGCGAGCAGAGCGGCGCCCGCGATCAGACCGGTCAGGACGAACGCGCTGGTCCAGCCGTCGGCGGGCCCGCGGACCAGGCCGTAGACGATCCCGAAGAGGCCACCGCTGGCGAGCAGGGTGCCGGGGAAGTCGAGCCGGGCGCCGGCGCCGAACGACTCGGACAGCCGAAGCCGGGCGAGCGGGAGCACCGCGAGACCCAGCGGAACGTTCAGCCAGAAGATCCAGTGCCAGGAGATGTGTTCGGTGAGGCTGCCGCCGATGAGGGGCCCGGAGGCGACCGCGAGTCCGTTGACGGCGCCCCAGATCCCGTACGCCATCCCGCGCTTGGCGGCGGGGACCGCGGCCGTCAGCAGGGTCAGGGTCAGCGGCATCATGATCGCCGCGCCGACGCCCTGGACCGCGCGGGCGGCGATCAGCGAGTCGATGCCGGGGGCCATGGCCGCGGCGGCCGAAGCACCGGTGAAGACGCTCAGGCCGACCAGGAAGAGCCTGCGGCGGCCGAACCGGTCACCGAGCGCGGCACCGAACATCAGCAGGACGGCGAAGGTGAGCGTGTAGGCGCTCACGGTCCATTCCAGGTCGCCCAGCGCACCCCCGAGATCCTTGCGGATGGAGGGCAGGGCGGTGGTGACGACGAGATTGTCGAGGGCCGCCATGAATCCGGCGACGCTCGTGATGAGAAGGGCCCACCCGGCCCCACCGCGCCGCCCGGTCGGTGGCGCGGCCGGTGCCACGGCCGACCTCTCGGGCGATCCTGCGGCCCCTGTCGGGGCCGGTGCCGCCGATCCGTTCTTCGCTGTCCGTGCCGTCCGCTGAGACATCGCTCCCCCAGAAGGTGATGTGATCACTGTCGATGGTTAGTTATTGATGACTAACTTTTGAGGTCATGAAGACGCGCCTAACACCGCCTTCGCCGTCGCGCTACTTCTCCAGCCGGCCCGTGACGCGTGCCGACGGGTAGAGCCCTTCCCAGACCCGGTGCTCGGGCGGGAACCCCATCGACACCAGGCAGTTGACGAGCATTCCGTACGCCATGAAGGTCGTGGTCCCGTCCGCGTCGGCTCCGAGCGGCACGTGAACCGTGTCCCAGAGCCGCATCCAGCCGGCCCTGACCGCCTCACCGAGCTCGTGATCGCCGGCCTCCTCGGCCGCCCCCACCGCGACGTACGTCTGCATCTGCATCAGCAGCCGCTCAGGATGCTCCGCGATCACCTTCACGTAGGACGTCGCCATGGCGTGCAGGGCCTCTTCACCCTCCAGCCCCTCGGCGGCCTCCTCGAAGCTGCGCCGGGCGAGCTCCATGCAGTGCTCGGCGGCCGCCAGGAAGATCGCCCGCTTGCCCGGGAAGAGCCGGAAGAGATACGGCTGCGAGACACCCACGCGCTTGGCGATCGCCTCGGTGGACGTGCCGTGGTAGCCGCCGTGGGCGAACTCGATCATCGCCGCGCGAATGACGCTCTCGCGCCTCTCCTCTGCGCTCATCCTGACCATGCAGCTAAGTTAGTACTCAATCACTAACTAAGTCAAGGGGTCCTAGGTGTGGGCACGGGCGCGGGCGCGGGACGCTCGGGAGCCCGGCCCTCAGGCCCTTGGCCCTTGGCCCTTGGCCCTTGGCCCTTGACTCTCGGCTATCGGCTATCGGCTATCGGACGCGGAGCTCCTGAAGCGAGGCCCTTGGGTCGCCGCGGCGGGCACGCGTAAGGGGCGCCCGCAATGGCGGGCGCCCCTTACGCGATCCGGCGCGTCAGGCGAGTCGTACGACCGCTCGCGACATGCCCAGCACCTTCTGTCCGCCGCTGGTCGCCGTGAGGTCGACGCGGACGGTGTTGTCGTCGAGCTTGGCCGCGACCTTGCCGCTGACCTCGATCGTGGCGCCCTTCTCGTCGTTCGGGACGACGACGGGCTTGGTGAAGCGAACGCCGTACTCGAGGACCGAGCCCGGGTCGCCGACCCAGTCGGTGACCACGCGGATCGCCTCGGCCATGGTGAACATGCCATGCGCGATGACGTCGGGAAGGCCCACCTCGACCGCGAACTTCTCGTTCCAGTGGATCGGGTTGAAGTCCCCGGATGCCCCCGCGTACTGCACGAGCGTGGCACGCGTCACAGAGAACGTCTGGGCCGGCAGCTCGGTGCCGACCTCGACGTCCGCGTAAGAGATCTTCGCCGTCATGTCAGCCCACCTCCGCCGCACGGGACACGAGCTTCGTGACGGCCGTCACGACGTGCTCGCCCGTCTCGTCGTGGACCTCGCCACGGATGTCCAGGATGTCGTTGCCCGCGAGGGACTTGATCGACTCGATGGTCGAGGTCACCGTGAGCCGGTCACCCGCTCGCACCGGGCGGGTGTACGCGAACTTCTGGTCGCCGTGCACCACCCGGCTGTAGTCGAGACCCAGTTGCGGGTCCTGGATGACCTGGCCCGCGGCCTTGAACGTGATGGCGAACACAAAAGTCGGCGGGGCGATCACATCGGGGTGCCCGAGCGCGCGTGCGGCCTCGGGGTCCGTGTACGCAGGGTTACTGTCCCCCACGGCCTCCGCGAACTCGCGGATCTTCTCCCGACCGACCTCATAGGGATCGGTGGGCGGGTAGGACCGCCCTACGAAGGACTGGTCGAGCGCCATGGGCTCGGCACCTCCTGGTTGTCGTCGCCGCACTGGTTGTCACAGTTGGAGCGACCGTCTTAGCCGGACGGCCTATCTTCGCTCTTCATCACGGGGTCCACGCATGACGCCTGGCCCGCGCCGGACATCGGTTCCACAACGACGCGAGGCCGCCCCCCGAAGGGGACGGCCTCGTGTACGAGCCTGAAATTATCGCGTTTCGCGGTGCGCGGTGTGCGCGTTGCAACGCGGGCAGTGCTTCTTCATCTCCAGTCGGTCCGGGTTGTTACGCCGGTTCTTCTTGGTGATGTAGTTCCGCTCCTTGCACTCCACGCAGGCCAGCGTGATCTTCGGGCGGACGTCGGTGGCAGCCACAGGAGTGCTCCTTGACGAACGGATGGGACATTAACGCATAGAAGAGTAGCCGATCGAAGGACCGACCCCACAATCGGCTACTGTCAGTAGCGGTGACCGGACTTGAACCGGTGACACAGCGATTATGAGCCGCTTGCTCTACCGACTGAGCTACACCGCTGAGATGCGATCGGATCCCGCCTTGCGACGGGAACCTTTCGCACCAGAGCCCCAATACGGAATCGAACCGTAGACCTTCTCCTTACCATGGAGACGCTCTACCGACTGAGCTATTGGGGCGAGCGATGAAGACATTACACGGTCCTCCGCCGATCGCCCAAATCCGTTTCGCGGCACCCTCCCGGGCCTGATCACAGGCGTTCCCCCAGGCGTTCCCGGAAGCGCTCACGCGCCCCTCGGGACTCGTGGATCACAGGGGGTGACGGCTCTCCGGCCGTCGGACGGTGGGGACCTGCGCGTGTCCCGTGGGGGCGTGTGCCGGGTCCGGTGAGGACGTACACCGGGTCCGGTGAGGGCCTGCGCCGGACCCGGTGGTGGCCGGCGTTGGAGTGGCCGACGTGGGTGTGGGGGTGGCCGGGGCAGTCGTGGCCCGCTCGGGGTCACTGCGCGCGCGGGGGCGGCCGGTTCCGGACCGGTCCCGAAGGGGGCAGGTCCGGACCGGTCGACGGGCCACGCCGGTACGACTATTGCGCTCCTCCCCGACGTTGACGGGTCACCGCCCTAGGCTCGACCCACGCTGCGTGATCTTGTGTCCCCACGCTCCGCAGTCGTCCCTCCCGCAGCCGCCCCCGAGCCACAGGAGCGCGATGCCCGACAGTCAGCAGCAGCCGCCCCGCTCCCCCTCGGGACAGACCGACACGGCCGCTCTCCTGCTGTGCGGGGCGCGGCTCACCGACGGCCGGACCGTGGACGTACGGCTGGGCGGCGGTCGTATCGAGGCGGTCGGCACCGCGGGAAGCCTCGCGGCGAGTGCCTCGGGGGCTCTCGCCGCGAGGGTGGACCTCGACGGCTACCTCCTCCTGCCGGCCCCCGCCGAGCCTCACGCGCACAGCGACACGGCCCTGACGGCCGACGGCCACGGACCTCTCGCGTACGACGAGCGGGCGATCCAGCGCCGGGCGACCGAGGCGGCCCTGCTGCAACTCGGGCACGGCGCCACGGCTTTGCGGTCCCATGTGCGCGTCGGTGACGTGCAGGGGCTGGACGCGCTGGCGGCGGTGCTCGAGGTACGGCGGTCGTTGCGGGGGCTCGCCGAACTGGCGACGGTCGCGATGCCGCGCGTACTGACCGGGGCGGCCGGTGCCGACGGGCTCGCGATGATGCGGGACGCCCTGAAGATGGGCGCTTCCGTGGTGGGCGGCTGTCCGGACGCCGACCCCGATCCGACGGGGTACGTCGAGGCCGTCCTGGAACTCGCCTCCGAGCACGGCTGTCCGGTCGATCTGCACACGGACGCCGCCGATCCCGCCCGGCTCGCCCGGCTCGCCGCGATGGCGGGCGGCCTGCGGCCCGGGGTGACCCTAGGCCCGTGCGGCGGGCTCGGCCGGCTGCCCTCCGAGGTAGCCTCCCGCGCCGCGGACCAACTCGCCGCGGCCGGAGTGACGGTGGTGTGTCTGCCGCAGGGCGGCTGCGGCTCCACGGACCGGCGCGGCACGGCTCCCGTACGGCTGCTGCGGGCGGCCGGCGTACGGATCGCGGCGGGCAGTGGCGCCCTGCGCGACGTGTCCAACCCGGTGGGACGCGGGGACCCGCTGGAAGCCGCGTACTTGCTGGCCTCCCGGTACGGGCTGCGCCCCGAGGAGGCGTACGGCACGGTGAGTTGTGCCGCCAGAGCCGCGCTCGGGCTGCCCGAGGTGCGCGTGGAGGCGGGGTTCCCGGCCGAGTTGCTCGCCGTACGCGGGGACCGCCTGGCGGGCGTGCTGTCCCTCGCGTACAGCCGGATCGTGATCCACCGTGGGCGCGTGGTGGCGCGGACCAGCGCGGTGCGGGAGTACTGCGACTCGACGGCCGCCTCCGGGCTGGAACTGCCCCGGCAGGGACGGGAAGAGCCGTCCTAGCCGGGGCTCCGAGGCTTCTGGTGCTGCCTGGCCTCATGGGCGCCAGGCTTCATGGGCCTGCCTGGGCGGCTTCCTAGGCCTCAGAGGGCCGACCGGGTCCGACCCCGGGCAGACGCCCCGACCGGGGCCGCCCGGGGCCCACTGGGGCCGGCGCACTGGAACCACCCTTGGAACCCCCGCGCCCGCCCCCTCCAGGCCCGCTCCTGGAACCGCTCCTAGAACCCGCCGCCCATGAAGGCGCCGCCCAGCGGGCTGCCCTCGGAAATCTTGTCCACAGGGATCTCGGTGGCTCCGGCCGGCGCGCTGACGTCACCCGCTTCGGAGAACTTCAGGACGAGGGGCAGCTTGGCCTTCGTCGGGCTGTCGGCGAGGACGGCCAGGTCGACCTTGATCTGCCGGAGGTCGCCGTTCTTCAGGGTGAAGTCGACGGATGCCTTCTTGTTCGGCGCGTCCTTGAGGTCCTTGGCGGAGGGCAGTTCCGCACCCGCCGGAAGCTCGCCCTGGAGCGGGCGGAGCTTGTCGAAGACACCGGTGAGCAGGTCACGGACGTTGCCCGAGGCGACGACGTGCTCGACACCGTCGGCGCCGCCCTTGGTCCGGAAGGTGACCTTGTGGCCGATGACACCGCGTACGGCGTCGAGGACCTTCTTCTGGGTCTTCGCGTCGATGTCCCCTTCACCGGCGGCCCCCTTCGAGTCACCCCCGGCGGCCTTCCCCGCCCGCTCCAGCTCCTTGGTGTCGACCTTCACCCAGTCGCCTTCGAGGACCTTCTTCAACTCCTTCTGGCTCGGCGGCAGATCGTCGGCGGACGGCATGGGAACGCCCATCGCCTCACCGACGGCCTTCATGTTGCTGCGGTAGTACATGAAGTCGCCGATGATCCGGATCTCGACCAGGACGCCGCCGGTCCCCGTGATCTTCACGCTCGTCCCGATGAGGTCCTTCTGGCCCGAATCCGCCAGGGTCTTCCTGGACTTGACGGAGACGTCGACGCGGAGCTCGCTGACGAATTTCGCGAACGTCGGGGGAAGGGATTCGTCGGAACCGTCCTCGCCCGCAAGGGCGTTGATCGCGTCCGCGTCGGCGTCCAGGTCCAACTGGAAGGCGATCGACTTCTGTTCGCCGAGACGGGAGGCGGCGTGGTCCACCTTCTGCCCGGCCGTGAGGTTCTCGACCGTGCCACAGGCGGCCGCCGCGGTGAGAAGGACAGCGGTGCAGCCGACCGCGGTGACGGTCTTGCGTATGACGGTGATGATGGTCTCCTCTTGCAACGCCCCACGGGCCCGCACGGCGTTGTTTCGTTCGCGTGTTCACTCGTTCTGACGCGCTCTCGCGGCGATCACCCACGCGTTCACAGTGATCACCCATGTGACTCGTGAGTTGCCCACAGGGTTGTGCGGCGAACGCGGTCTTCCGGGCGTACGGTCGGAAACATGCGCATTGTCATCGCTGGTGGTCATGGTCAGATCGCGCTGCGGCTGGAGCGGCTGCTCTCCGCGCGCGGGGACGAGGTCGCGGGAATCATCCGCCGTGCCGAGCAAGGGGACGATCTGCGGGCGGCCGGCGCCGAGCCCGTCCTGTGCGATCTGGAGTCGGCATCCGTGGAAGAGGTCGCCGCGCATCTGCAGGGCGCCGACGCGGCCGTCTTCGCGGCGGGCGCGGGGCCGGGCAGCGGCGCGGACCGCAAGCAGACGGTGGACAAGGGCGCCGCGATCCTGTTCGCGGACGCCGCCGGGCGCGCGGGCGTACGCCGGCACGTGGTCGTCTCCTCGATGGGCGCGGACCCGGCCCATCCGGGTGACGACATCTTCGACGCCTACCTGCGCGCCAAGGGCGAGGCCGACGAGTACGTACGCGGCCGTACGGGTCTGGACTGGACGATCCTGCGCCCCGGCGGCCTGATCGACGACGCCGGCACCGGGCTCGTACGCCTGGAGGCCTCGACCGGCCGCGGCATGATCCCCCGCGACGACGTCGCCGCGGTCCTCGCCGAACTGGTCGACACTCCGGCCACCGCCGGTCTGACCCTGGAAGCCGTCAGCGGTTCGACACCGATCTCGGTCGCGGTGAAGTCGGTGGCGGGCAACTAGGACCCGTCCGGTCGGCGCACCGGCCCGCGCTCGGCCTTGGCCGCGCCCGCCCAAGGGCGGCCCGTTCCGTTCAGAACAGCGAGAGCTGGCCGGGGAAATCGGGGACGGTGTACCCGTCCAGCGTGGGCTGCGCCGCCCCGATGAACGCTTCCCGGCGCGAACCGGGACACGAGACCAGCTCCCCGGTCCCCCGCGCGCCGGGCGGATCATGCCGAGCGAACCGCCCCGCGACGACGGCGATCTCCCGACGGCACTCCGGGCAGCTCCTACGACGCGATGACATGGGATCAGTGTGCCCCGCCGCCCGCGACTGCCGTCACCCCACGCGTCCCGTAACCGGCCACCCTGTCGATGAACTGCACTCGACGGCATTCGATGAGGGTTTCCACCTGAAATACAATTCAGGAGGGATTTTCAAATACGTCCTCCACACCCCAAGAATTGCGATGAACGAAAACAGGCCGCAGCCGGCCAGCCGCGTCCTGCGGGATCAAGACGTCAAGCCGCGCCGAACGGCCCACCCACCGGACCGGCACCGCACCGGTCGCCGCACGATCCCCGAGGCCACGACCGACGCCGACGCCAGCCCGCCCGCCCGCCCGTCCGGAACCAACTACCCTTGCCCAGCAAGGCAGTTCACCCACGCAGCACTTCGCCATCACGAGCGATACGTGGGGGTGGCCCCCACGGGCCGCCCCTTGACGGCGGCGACGTCACCACTGGCCCTCCGGACCCCTGGATGCGTTCCGCGTCGACCTGGTCGCGGAACTGGTCGCGGAACCCTTCAAAGGATCCGTACGCGCCCAGAAGGCCTTCTTACGCTTCTTCGCGGCCAGGTCGCCGGCAATACAGACCGCAATCGCGATATCGACCGCGGCAACAATTTCCACCCGCCATTTTCGACCGCCACCCATACGGTTCGGCCCGGCCGAAGGCATGGGTGGCCACGCGGTTTGGCGGGGTCATCCGCGTCATGCCGGCCAAGGCCGGGGGCGGCGAGATCCCGCCCCCGCATCGAGGGAGTCAGCGCACGTCGACACAGTCAGCCGCGCCGGCGGCGACGCCGGTCGTCGAGTCGCCGTAGTACACCCAGCGGTAGTAGCCGTCGGCCGAGGCGGTGACGGTGACCTTCAAGCCCCCGGTGCTGCTGGTGGTGGCCTTCTTGACCGTCCGGAAGTCTCGGCACCCTTGGCGCGGAACTGGAGGCTGACCGTACGGTCGCTGTAAGCGTCGCACTTCTTCGTGCTCCAGTTCGCCCGGGTCACCTTGCCCGTGACGGTGATCGACTTGCCCTTGGTGACCGGCTCCGGCGAGGCGTTGGTGGCTGCCTGGCCGCGCGCTTGAGCTGAGCGGCCGTAGACCGCGTCTCCCGTTCCCCGGCACCCCGCCCGGTATCCGGATGACCAACGCCCAAGGCGCCGTCGCCGATTCGGTCGGCACCCGTGCGTGGGGCATACGTGTCGCCGCCGGCGACACCACCCCGGCAGGGACGTACGAGCCGGAGTGATCATGCTCTCCCGCGGGGGACACCTGGGAGACACACACTGATCAGAGGCGGGATTCAGGCGGTACGAGGAGAGACACGTCCACTTCCCGTCCACGCCGAATCGAGCGGGAGCGGGAACGAAGAAACCCCCTCCGACCTGCGGTCAGCAGGTCGGAGGGGGTTTACCTTCATGTGGCGGCGCCAGGGTTCGAACCTGGGTAGGCTAAGCCGGCAGATTTACAGTCTGCTCCCTTTGGCCACTCGGGCACACCGCCGGGGTTGCTGCCCTGAGCCTCGCCTTCGCGGTGCTCCCTGGCAACGACGTAAACGATACCTGATGCTCGGGGATGCTTCGCCACCCAATTGATCGACGCTTGGGGGGAGGGGGGTGGCTAGGCTTATGCGGATGCGGCCGGAGCCTACGCCGGGCTCGACGGCCGCCCCTACGCACCCCGATACAAGGAGCCACAGGACATGGCCGACTCCAGTTTCGACATCGTCTCGAAGGTCGAGCGGCAGGAGGTCGACAACGCCCTCAACCAGACCGCCAAGGAGATCTCGCAGCGCTACGACTTCAAGAACGTCGGCGCCTCCATCTCCTGGTCCGGCGAGAAGATCCTCATGGAGGCGAACGCCGAGGAGCGGGTGAAGGCCATCCTCGATGTGTTCGAGACCAAGCTGATCAAGCGAGGCATCTCGCTGAAGTCGCTGGACGCCGGTGAGCCCCAGCTCTCCGGCAAGGAGTACAAGATCTTCGCGACGATCGAGGAGGGCATCTCCCAGGAGAACGCCAAGAAGGTTGCGAAGATCATCCGCGACGAGGGCCCCAAGGGCGTGAAGGCCCAGGTGCAGGGTGACGAGCTGCGGGTCAGCTCGAAGAGCCGCGACGACCTGCAGGCCGTTCAGGCCCTCCTCAAGGGCAAGGACTTCGACTTCGCCCTGCAGTACGTGAACTACCGGTAGAACGACCTGCGGGACGCCTGCCGACACCCCGCGCGATGGCGTGCCGACGGTACGAGGAGAGGAAGGGTGGACACCCCCGGTGTCCACCCTTCCTCGTACCCGCGGCCGCGATCCCGGCGCCGCCGGGTCAGCGGCGCGAGTCGCCGAACAGGACGCGGTACAGGATCAGCAGTACGAGCGAGCCGCCGATGGCGGCGGCCCAAGTGGCACCGTCGTAGAAGTGTTTGCTGATGGGGTGGTCCAGCCAGCGGGCCGATATCCAGCCGCCGACGAACGCGCCCACGACACCGATGACGGTCGTTCCGACGAAGCCTCCCGGATCGCGCCCCGGGAGCAGGAACTTGGCGATGGCGCCGGCCAGCAGCCCCAGAATGATCCAGCTGATGATGCCCATGTTCTGAGCCTGCCCTTCCGTCTTGTACTCACGCTGTCCCGGCCCTGTGACTTCGGTCCGGGCCGGCCGTGTCCGCGCTGTCTGTGCTGTCCGCGCTGTCCGTATGCGGTACGGGGCGCGGGTGCCGATGTCGTGTCGACGCCGTGCTGATGAACAGGACGTCGGTGTGGCTCCCGCCGGTTGCGGCGATCAGTAGGGTGCGGCGCATGACACCGTCCAGTCCCGAGTTGCGCCGCACGCTGGGAGTCGGCGACGCCGTGGTCATCGGGCTCGGCTCGATGATCGGTGCGGGGATCTTCGCCGCGCTCGGTCCCGCCGCACGGGCGGCCGGATCCGGGCTCCTGCTCGGGCTCGCGGTCGCCGCCGTCGTCGCCTACTGCAACGCGATGTCCTCGGCCCGGCTGGCCGCCCTGTACCCCGCTTCCGGCGGCACGTACGTCTACGGGCGCGAGCGTCTGGGGGCCTTCTGGGGATATCTGGCGGGCTGGTCGTTCATCGTCGGCAAGACGGCCTCCTGTGCGGCGATGGCACTCACCGTGGGCGCGTACGTCTGGCCCGCGCACGCGCACGCGGTGGCGGTCGCCGCGGTGGTCACGCTGACCGCCGTGAACTACGGCGGCATGCAGAAGTCGGCCTGGCTGACGCGGGTGATCGTGGCGGTGGTCCTGGGGGTCCTCGCTTCCGTGGTGGTGGGGTGTCTCGGGTCCGACGTCTCCGATGCCGGGCGGCTGGGCATCGGACTGTCGTCCGGCGCGGGCGGGGTGCTTCAGGCGGCCGGGCTGCTCTTCTTCGCGTTCGCCGGGTACGCGCGGATCGCCACCCTCGGCGAGGAGGTACGCGATCCGGCGCGCACCATTCCGCGCGCGATCCCCTTGGCTCTGGGCATCGCGCTGGCGGTGTACGCGGCGGTCGCTGTCGCTGTCCTTTCGGTGCTCGGAACGGACGGCCTGGGGCTTGCCCCGGCGCCGCTGGCGGACGCTGTACGAGTTGCCGGACTGCCGGGACTCGTGCCGGTCGTGCGGGCGGGCGCCGCCGTGGCCGCGCTCGGCTCGCTTCTCGCCCTGATCCTGGGTGTCTCACGGACCACGCTGGCCATGGCCCGCGACCGTCGTCTGCCGGGCGCCCTGGCCGCCGTGCATCCGCGCTTCCAGGTCCCGCACCGGGCGGAACTGGCCGTGGGCACGGTGGTCGCCGTGCTGGCCGCGACCGTGGACGTGCGCGGCGCGATCGGCTTCTCCTCCTTCGGTGTGCTGGCGTACTACGCGATCGCCAACGCCTCCGCGTGGACGCTGAGTCCGGCCCCGGCGTCGCGGGTCGTGCCGGTGCTGGGCCTCCTCGGCTGCGTGACGCTGGCCTGCGCGCTGCCGGGGGTTTCGGTGGTAGTCGGCGCGGCCGTGCTTGCGGTGGGGGCGGCCGCGTACGGCGTAGGACTGTGGGCGGCTTCGCGCTGAGCGCTGTCCCGTGGTCCCCCGTGGATCAGCGCGCGGCGTGAACTGTCGTGCATCGCCGGGCGGACAGTGGCCGCCCCGCTCGGCACGTTCGGGCGGGCAGGAGTCAGGAAGCCCGGGTCGCCGTCGTGCGTATGGGGAAGTCGGACCAGAGGGGGAGGTCCCCGTCGTCGTTGGACTCCTCGTACCAGCCCGTTCCCTCCAGCCACGCGAGCAGCCAGGTCGCGAGGTCGGGTGCGTCCACGTACCAGGCGTGGTCGGCCCGGTCGGCGTTCGGCTCGAAGAGCAGGACCGTGCCGTCGGGGCTCTGACAGTCCACGCACGCGTACATTCCGCAGCCCCAGTGGGATATGGGCAGGACGCCCTCGGGCCAGGGCCAGTCGGGGTCCTTGCGGCCGCTCTCGCGGCTGGCCAGGTACTGCGGAACAGCCGCCGGTTCACCCGACGGCTGGCCGTCGAGCAGGGGCAACAGGCCGTATTCCGGACCGAATCCGCCGTCCCCTATCCGAAGGTAGAGCGAGGCGAGCAGTGCGGGCAGGGGAAAGCCGAGGACGGCCTCGGCGCGGGCGACCTCTGCCGGGCCCACGGGCGCCGGGAGCGAAGGCCAGCCCCACGGACGGGTGTTGCGGGCCTCCGTAGCGACCCGTGCCAGCAACTGCTCGATTTCGGTCATGGCTTCATGATGCAGCGCGCCACTGACAATCGGGCAGCCTGTGGAAAACCCTCACGCGAGACGGACGTCGGCCCCGTTTCCGGCGAGGAGTACGGCGTGTGGTCCCGTACGGCTAACGCCCCGCGAACGGCTCGTCCGTGCGTACGATCTCGCGTCCCAGCGGGAACAGCGAGATCGGGATGAGCTTGAAGTTGGCGATGCCGAACGGAATGCCGATGATCGTCAGGCACATGGCGATGCCCGTGACGATGTGGGCCAGGGCCAGCCACCAGCCCGCGAGGACGAGCCACAGGACGTTGCCGATGCAGGACGGAGCGCCGGCGTCGTGGCGCTCCACCGTCGTATAGCCGAACGGCCACAGCGCGTAGATGCCGATACGGAACGCGGCAATACCGAACGGGATTCCGATAATCGTGATGCACAGGATGATGCCTGCGGCGAGGTACCCGAGAAACAGCCAGAAGCCGCTCAGGATGAGCCAAATGACGTTCAGAATTGTCTTCACTGCTGACGACCTGCCATCTGCTCGAGCCGGGCGATGCGTTCCGCCATCGGCGGATGCGTAGAGAACATCTTTGACATTCCCTGTCCCGGGCGGAAGGGGTTCGCGATCATCATGTGGCTCGCCGTCTCGATGCGCGGCTCGGGAGGCAACGGAAGCTGCTTCGTGCCCGCGTCGAGCTTGCGCAGCGCGCTCGCGAGGGCGAGGGGGTCGCCGGTGAGCTGGGAACCGGACGCGTCCGCCTCGTACTCCCTGGAGCGGCTGATGGCGAGCTGGATGAGGGAAGCGGCGATCGGGCCCAGGATCATGACCAGGAGCAGCCCGAGGATGCCGGGCCCGTCGTCGTCGTCGGACCGGCCGACGGGGATCAGCCAGGCGAAATTGACCAGGAACATGATCACGGAAGCGAGGGCGCCGGCCACGGAGGAGATCAGGATGTCGCGGTTGTAGACGTGACTGAGCTCGTGACCGATGACGCCGCGCAGCTCGCGCTCGTCCAGGATGCGCAGGATCCCCTCGGTGCAGCACACGGCGGCGTTGCGCGGGTTGCGGCCCGTCGCGAAGGCGTTCGGAGCCTCCGTCGGCGAGATGTACAGGCGCGGCATGGGCTGGCGGGCCTGCGTCGAGAGATCGCGGACCATGCGGTACAGGGCCGGGGCCTCGAACTCGCTCACCGGGCGGGCGCGCATCGCGCGTAGAGCCAGCTTGTCGCTGTTCCAGTACGCGTACGCGTTCGTCCCGATCGCGATGAACAGCGCGACGATCAGGCCTGTGCGTCCGAAGAAGCTGCCGATGACGATGATGAGTGCGGACAGTCCCCCGAGGAGTACGGCTGTCCTGAGCCCATTGTGCCGGCGGTGCACGGTAGCCCTCCAAGTCGTGCGGCGGGGGAACCCTTTGCTTGCTGATGCTCTGCTTCCACTCTTCAGTGGACCCTCCCGTACTGGTCAACGCCAGACGGGAAGCACTAGTTCCCTTGTGCGCACTGCCCGGCGCGTGGGCCGTCCGGGTGATTCGGACGGCGGTCCACGCGCGCGCGTTCCGCTTTGAAGAGCCGCTCCAGGGATGGCGCTTCAGGGATGGCTCTTCAGAAGAGAACGGTCTCCGAGAAGCGGAGGATCAGCTGGGGCGCCCCGGACAGGACGACGCCCAGGACGGCCGTCAGGGCGATGGCCGCGGTGAGCGGAACCGGTGCGCGGTGCGTGCCCGGTTCACCTTCGGGAGCGCGGAAGAGCAGAGCCGTCCACTGGAGGTAGTAGAAGAGCGCGATGACCACGTTGACGGCCATGACGACGGCCAGCCAGCCGAGCCCCGCGTCGACGGCCGCCGAGAAGACGGTCACCTTGGCGAAGAGGCCGATGATGCCCGGCGGCAGACCCGCGAGGCAGAGCAGGAAGAAGCCGAGGACCAGCGCGGACAGGGGGCTCTGGGCGTACAGGCCGCGGTAGTCGCTGATGCGGTTCAGGGGGCTTCGGCGGGCCACCAGAGCGGCCACGGCGAAGGCGCCGAGGTTCACGGCGGCGTACATGAGGGCGTACGCGACCGTGGAACCGATGGCCTGCTGGGCGTCCTTGGAGTAGGCGGCGGCCGCGATCGGGACCAGGAGGTAGCCGGCCTGGCCGACGGAGGACCAGGCGAGCAGCCGCACCGCGCTGTACGCGCGCGTGGCCTGCTGCCGCAGGGCGCCGACGTTCCCGACTGTCATGGTGAGGGCCGCCAGCGCCGCCAGCGCCGGGCCCCAGACGTCCGCGTACGAGGGGAAGGCGACGACGGTGACGAGGATGATCCCGGAGAAGCCGACGGCCTTGCCGACGACCGACAGGTAGGCGGCGATCGGCAGGGGTGCCCCTACGTAGGTGTCGGGCACCCAGAAGTGGAAGGGCACGGCGGCCGTCTTGAAGGCGAAGCCGACGAGGGTGAGGACGACGCCTGTCTGGGCCAGGGTGTGGAACTGTCCGTCCACGTGCTGGATCCGGTCCGCGATCCGGGTGAGATAGAGGGTGCCGGTCGTCGCGTAGACGAAGCTGACACCCATCAGGCTGACCGCGGTCGCGGTGACGGAGGACAGGAAGAACTTCAGGGCCGCTTCCGAGGACTTCTTGTCGCCGCGTCTGATGCCGACGAGCGCGAAGGCGGGCAGCGAGGCGACTTCCAGGGCGACGATGAGGGTCGCGAGGTCGCGCGAGGCGGGCAGGAGAGCGGCGCCGGCGGCCGAGGAGAGAAGCAGGAACCAGTACTCCCCCTCGGGGAGTTCCCTGTCGGCGTCCTTCAGGGCGGTGACCGACAGCAGGGCGACGAGGAGCGCGCCGCCGAGAACCAGGAGCTGGATGACCAGGGTGAAGCGGTCCGCCACGTAGCTGCAGGTGTCGGTGGCGCCCGTCAGGCAGAACGTGGCCCGGTCGCCGTCCCGGAGGGGCAGCAGCAACAGCGCGGACGCGGCGAGGCCCGCGACGGACATCCAGCCGAGTACGGCCTTCCGCGCGTCCCCGATGAACAGATCGGTGACGAGCACGACGAGTCCGACGACCGCCGCGAGAGTGGGCGGCGCGATGGCGAGCCAGTCGACGGACTGGACCAGGGAACTCATCGGTTGCCTCCTGCGAGGAGCTGCTGTACGGCCGGGTCGGTCAGGCCGAGCAGGGCCCGGGGCCACAGACCGGCGGCGACGGTGAGGGCGACGAGCGGCGTCCAGGCGGCGAACTCGTAGGTCTGGACGTCGAGGAGTTTCGGCGTCTCCCGAGGTGTCGCGCCCATGCAGACACGGCGTACGACGACGAGCATGTACGCGGCGGTGAGCAGCGTGCCGAACGCGGCGATCGTCATGAACGTCAGATAGGCGGGACGGCTGAGGCCGGCGGCGGGCTCGAACGCGCCGAACATGGCCAGCATCTCGCCCCAGAACCCGGCGAGGCCCGGCAGCCCGAGCGAGGCGACGGCGGCGAAGGCCAGCAGGCCGCCGAGGCGCGGTGCCTTGCCGTACAACGCGGCGCCGGACCCCTCGGCGAGGGTGTCGAGGTCGGTGGTGCCCGTGCGGTCCTTCAGCGCTCCGACGAGGAAGAAGAGGAGGCCGGTGATGAGGCCGTGGGCGATGTTGGCGAACAGCGCGCCGTTCACGCCGGTCGGGGTCATCGTCGAGATGCCGAGCAGGACGAAGCCCATGTGCCCGACGGAGGAGTAGGCGATGAGCCGTTTGAGGTCGCCCTTCGCGCCCTGTTTGGCGAGGGCCAGACAGGCCAGGGAACCGTAGATGATCCCGACCACGGCGAAGGCCGCGAGGTAGGGGGCGAAGGTCCGGAATCCGTCCGGGGTGATGGGCAGCAGGATCCGGACGAACCCGTACGTGCCCATCTTCAGCATGACGCCGGCCAGCAGGACCGAGCCGACGGTCGGGGCGGCGGTGTGGGCGTCGGGCAGCCAGCTGTGCAGCGGCCACATCGGCGTCTTGACCGCGAGTCCGATCCCGATCGCCAGAACGGCGGTGACCTGCACGGATGTGCTCAGCGACCGGCCGTTGTCAGTGGCGAGTGCCACCATGTCGAATGTGCCCGCCTTGATTCCGATCAGGAGCAGGCCCAGCAGCATGACGACCGAACCGAGCAGGGTGAAGAGGATGAACTTCCAGGCCGCGGCCTGGCGCTGGGCGCCTCCCCACCGTGCGATGAGGAAGTACATCGGGATGAGCACGGTCTCGAACGCGAGGAAGAACAGCAGCAGATCGAGGACGGCGAAGGTCGCGAGTGTGCCGGACTCGAGGACGAGCAGCAGTGCGACGAACGCCTTCGGGGTCGGGCCCGCGGGCATCTTGAAGTAGGAGTACAGCGCGCAGAGGAAGGTCAGCAGCGCGGCCAGGACCAGAAGGGGGAGGGAAATGCCGTCGACGCCGAGGTGGATCCGCACGTCGAGTGCGGGGATCCAGCTGATGTCCGTCGTTGCCTGCATCTTCGACGGGTGGTCGTGGTCGAAGCCGAGCGCGAGGACGATCGCGGCGATGAGGACCACGCCCGTGACCGTCACGCCGTGCCGCAGCGCCGCCTGTTCGGGCGACTTCCCCTTCAGTCCCGGCGGGGCCGGAAGAAGGGCGGCGGCGGCCCCGATGAGCGGGCCGACGACGATCAACGCGAGAAGAATCTGCATCACGGATTCACTGATATCGATCACGCCTGCTCACGCTCCCGTGGCGACGAGGAGGGCGGCGACCACCAGGACGACGGTGCCGGCGAGCAGCGCGCTCACATAGGTCTGCACGTTGCCGGTCTGCGCACGCCTTACGGCGGTGCCGAGCCAGCGGGGTAGGGCGCCCGCGCCGCGTACGTAGGTGTCGACGACCTCTCGGTCGAGGAACCGGACGAGCGAGGCTCCGGCCTGGACCGGGCGGACGAACAGCACGGAGTACACGGTGTCGAGGTGGAAGCCTACGGCCGCGTGGCGGTGCAGCGGGCCGAGCAGCAGCCGGCCCGGGTCCGCCGGGTCGGGGGCGTGGGCGACGTCACCGAAGACGGGTTCGTGGGCGGCGATGGCCTCGGCCTCGACGTGTCCGGCGTCGGCGTCCGGGTGGGCCGCGACCGCGCCCAGGGGGACGCGGGCCGCCAGCGCCGTGGTGTGCCGCCAGGCTCCGTAGGTGACGATCCCGCCGACCAGGGCGAGTCCCGTGCCGAGTACGGAGGTGGTGAGGACCGGCGTCAGGTCGCGGCCGTCGAACCAGTCGGGCAGCGGGCCGATCGCCAGGCCGAACGCGAGCGAGGGGAGGGCGAGCACCCACAGCACGGCCGTCATGGTGACCGGCTGCCTGCCGTGGTCGGGGGCCTCGGCTCCGTGGCCGCGGAAGGCCAGCAGCCACAGCCTGGTCGCGTACGCGGCGGTGAGGACGGCGGTGACCAGCCCGGTGACCAGGACGATCCAGCCCGCGGCACCGGGGGCCTGCTCGGTGTGACCGGTGGCGACGTGCTCGGCGGCGCCGAGGACGGCCTCCTTGGAGAAGAAGCCGCTGAAGGGAGGGATCGCGGCGAGTGCGAGCAGCGCCACGGTCATCGTCCAGAAGGCGTCGGGGACTCGGATGCGCAGGTCCTTCATCCGGGACATGGCGGCCAGCGAGTTGGTGCCGGAGGCGTGGATGATCACGCCGGCGGCGAGGAACAGCAGCGCCTTGAAGGCGCCGTGAGCGAGGAGGTGGAAGACGGCGGCACCGCGGTCGCCGACGGCGAGGGCACCGGCCATGTAGCCGAGCTGACCGATCGTCGAGTAGGCCAGGACCCGCTTGATGTCGTCCTGGGCGAGTGCCGCGAGTCCCGAACCGACCATCGTGACACCGGCCATGACGGCGAGGACGACCATCGCGGCCGTGGATGCCTGGAAGACGGGGAGGAGCCGGGCGACGAAGTAGATACCGGCGGCGACCATCGTCGCGGCGTGGATCAGCGCGGAGACGGGTGTGGGGCCCGCCATCGCGTCGGGCAGCCAGGTGTGCAGCGGGAACAGTGCCGACTTGCCCGCCACGCCCGCGAGGAGCAGGAGGGCGACGAGGGTCGGGTGGTGCAGTCCGCCGCTCGCCACGGTGCCGAGGACCGTGGTGATCCGGAAGGAGCCCGCGTCGGTGGCCAGCGCGAACAGACCGATGAGGAAGGGGACGTCGCCGAGCTTGGTGACCAGGAAGGCCTTCAGCGAGGCGGCGCGGGCTTCCGGGGTCTCCCAGTAGTGGCCGACCAGGAAGTACGAGCAGATGCCCATGATCTCCCAGCCGACCAGGAGCACCATCAGGTCGGCGGAGTAGACGACGAGCAGCATCGCGGAGGTGAACAGGGAGACGAGAGCGGCGTACGAGGGGTAGCGCGAGTCGTCGCGCAGATAGCCCGTCGAGTAGATCTGCACACAGGTGGCGACGACGCCGACGAGTACGGCGACGAGGGCGGCGAAGCCGTCGATGTGCAGGCCCAGTTCGATGGGGACCGAGCCGGTCGGGGTGAGTTCGGTGTGCGAGTCGATGGCCTGGCCGCCGCCCTGGTCGACCGCGACCGTCACGGCGAGGACGAGCGAGGCGAGGACGGGCAGGACGGCGAGCGGGCGGACGAAGCCCGGTGCCGTCCGGCCGAGGAGGAGCCCGGCGGCCGCGCCGAGGAAGGGAAGGAGGGGGACGAGGACGGCGAGGGTGGTCGTGGTCACGCGGTGGCCTCAGCCTTCTCGGCCGCGGGGGCATCGCTGTCGGGGTCGTCGGGGCCGTGGCCCTCGGCGGTGTCGCGGAGCTTGTCGATGTCCGAGGTGCCGCGGTTGCGGTACACGGCGAGGACGATCGCCAGGCCGATGCCGATCTCGGCGGCGGCGATGGCGATGGTGAACAGGGTCAGGGCCTGGCCGGAGTGCAGCGTGTCGCGGGCGGCCCTGGAGAGCCAGACGTCGAAGGCGACGAGGTTCAGGTTGACGGCGTTGAGCATCAGCTCGACGGACATCAGGACCAGGATCGCGTTGCGGCGCGCCAGGACTCCGTACAGGCCCGTGCAGAACAGGAGGGCGGCGAGCACGGCGGGATAGGCGAGGTGCATCAGCGGACACCTTCCTTGTCCTGCTCGCCGTCGCGGCTTCCGGGGACACGCGGGGTGGTGGCGGTCTTGGTCACCGCGGCGGTGTCCGCCTTCGCCTTGCGGGAGAGGACGATCGCGCCGACCAGAGCGGCGAGGAGGAGAACGGAGAGCGCTTCGAAGGGAAGGACCCAGCTCTGGAAGAGGCTGGCTCCGGTCACCTCGGTGGAACCGGCGGCGGCACCGTTCAGATCGACCCAGGTCGTACGGAACGCGTCGACGACGACCCAGACCAGGGTGCCGGCCGAGGCGAGTGCCACGGTCAGGGCTGCCCAGCGGTTGCCGGAGTCGGCGTCCGGGGAGCGGCCGATCGGGGCCCTGGTGAGCATCAGACCGAACAGAAGGAGGACGACGACGGAACCGACGTAGATGAGGACCTGCACCCAGGCGATGAACTCGGCTGTCAGCAGGAGGTATTCGACGGCGAGGCCGCCGAGGGCGACCACCAGCCACAGAGCGGCGTGCACCAGTTGCTTGGTGGTGACGGTGACGACCGCGGCGCCGAAGGTGAGCAGGCCGACGAGGAGGAAGGCGATCTCGACCCCGGTGGGAGAGAGGAAGCCGTGGTGCTCGGCGGCGACGGCGGTGGCCGCGTGGGCCGCCGCGGCCGTGGCTGCTGCGAAGGTCACGACTGTCCCTCCTGCGGTCCGGAGGAGGGTGTGACCGGAGGCTCCGGCCGCCCGGCGTCTTCGGCCTGCGCCGCCTCGGTCGCCTCGGCCGCTCGCTCGGCCTCGGCCGCCTGTTCGGCCGCGAGTTTGTCGGCGGTCTTGCGGGCGGCCGCGATCTCCTTGGGCTCCTCGGCGCCGGGGTCGAGGGCGGGCGGGGCCGGGACGGTCCACATCCATTCGCGGAGCTTGTCGCGTTCGTGGGTGAGTTCGTGGATGTCGGTCTCCGCGTACTCGAACTCCGGGGTCCAGAACAGCGCGTCGAAAGGACAGACCTCGATGCAGATACCGCAGTACATGCACAGGGAGAAGTCGATGGCGAAGCGGTCGAGGACGTTGCGACTGCGCTCGCGGCCGCCCGGAACGGCGGCCGGGACCGTCTCCTTGTGGGAGTCGATGTAGATGCACCAGTCCGGGCACTCGCGGGCGCACAGCATGCAGACCGTGCAGTTCTCCTCGAAGAGGGCGATGACTCCACGGGTGCGGGGCGGGAGTTCGGGCTGGACGTCCGGGTACTGCGCGGTGACGGTCTTCTTCGTCATCGTGCGGAGGGTGACGGCCAGGCCCTTGGCGAGGCCGGAGCCAGGAATGGGGGCCATGGTTACGCGATCACCACCTTGACGATGCCGGTGAGGGCGATCTGGGCGAGGGACAGAGGGACGAGGAGGGTCCAGGAGAGCTTCTGGAGCTGGTCCTCGCGCAGGCGGGGGTAGGTGACGCGGAGCCAGATGACGACGAAGGCGAGGATCGCGGCCTTGAGGAGCGTCCAGACCCAGCCGAGGCCGTCGGCACCCCAGGGACCGTGCCAGCCGCCCAGGAAGAGGACGGTGGTCAGACCGCACAGGACGACGATTCCCGCGTACTCGGCGAGCAGGAACAGGGCGAAACGCAGGCCCGTGTACTCGGTGTACGCGCCGAAGATGATCTCGGAGTCGGCGACGGGCATGTCGAAGGGAGGCCGTTGGAGTTCGGCGAGACCGGCGACGAAGAACACGATCGCGCCGACGATCTGCCAGGGCAGCCACCACCACCGGAAGGCGTCCACGATGCCCGGGAGCGAGACCGTGCCGGCCGCCATCGCGACCGAGGCGGCGGTCAGAAGCATCGGGAGCTCGTACGCGAGGAGCTGGGCGGCGGTGCGCAGGCCTCCGAGGAGGGAGAACTTGTTGGCCGACGCCCAGCCCGCCATGAGCGAGCCGAGGACGCCCACGCCCATGACGGCGAGGACGAAGAAGATGCCCGCGTCGACGACCTCGCCGACCGCGCCCTCACCCGGGCCGATCGGGATGACGAGGAGGACCAGGAGGTACGGGAGGAGGGCCACCGCGGGGGCGAGCTGGAAGATGCGCCGGTCCGCGCCCGTGGGGACGATGTCCTCCTTCTGCGCGAACTTCACACCGTCCGCGACGAGCTGGGCCCAGCCGTGGAAGCCGCCCGCGTACATCGGGCCGAGCCGGCCCTGCATGTGGGCCATCACCTTGTGTTCGGTCTGACCGACGATCAGGGGGAACGTCAGGAACACGACGAAGACGACGAGGAGGCGTAGGGCGACGTCGAGAGCGTCGTTCACTGCGTACCTCCGGAGGGGTCGTCGGGGCTGAGTGGCTTCGGCCCGGGGGCCGGAGCGGGAGTGGCCTCGGGCTTCGGCTCGGGGGCCGGGGCCGGAGTGGCCTCGGACTCCGGCGTCGGCTCGGGCTTCGGAGCCTGTTCCGGCTCGGGCTTCGCGGCTTGTTCCGGCTTCGGCTCCGCGTCGTCGAACGCGGGCTTCGGCTGGTGCCACGGCGCATCGGAGCTGCGCGGTGCGGCTGGCCTTCTGACCGGCTTCGTCGCCGAGTCGGGCTCGGCTGCCGGCGAGGCGCTCGCCGGAGCGGCCGGTTCGGAGGAAGCGGCCGGTTCCGTGGCAGCCGCCGGTTCCGTCGCGGCCGTCGGCTCGTTCGCGGCCCCCGGTTCCGTCGCGATCGTCGGCTCGTTCGCGGGCGTCGGTTGCGGGGTGGGCGTCGGGGGCGGAGGGGGCGTCTCCTGGGCACGTTGGCTGGCGGAGCCCTGGCTCACGCTGCGCGATCGGCGTGCGGGGCGCGCGGCTTCGGCACCGGAGGTGGCGGCCGCGCCGGCGGCGGCCGCCGCGTCCGCTCCCGCAGCACCTGCGGACCCCGTCGCGGACGCCGCGGTGTCCGCGCCGGCAGAGGCCGCAGGTCCGGCAGGGGCGGTGGGCGTCTGGCCGGCCGAGCCCTCCCCCGCCGTACGGGCCCTGCGGACCGGACGGTCGCCGGCGGGGCGGGCCGCGCCACGGGCCGGGCGGGACGGAGCCGGGGGGAGCTGGCCCTTGAGAGGGCCCCACTCGTTGGGGTCGGGAACGCCGGGCGGGAGCATCTGGCGGCGCTTGGGGCCACCGTGCTCGGACTCGCCTGGCTCCTTCGCGCCCGGCCAGGCCTTGGCGACGCGGGCGGCCAGGACGAAGTCCTTGCGGAGAGGGTGGCCTTCGAAGCCCTCCGGCAGAAGCAGGGGGTCGAGACCGGGGTGACCCTCGAACGTCACGCCGAACATTTCGTGCGTCTCGCGCTCGTGCCAGGCGGCACCCGCGTAGACGGTGACCGCCGACGGGAGCGCCGGGGCGGTGTGCGGGACCGTCGTACGGACGAGGAGGCGGCGTACCGGGGACAGGGCCACGACGTGGGCCGAGACGAGAAAGCCGGTGCCGGGTTCGTCGACGGCGCTCAGCCAGTCGAAGTAGGTGCAGCCGAGGGTGTCGCGGGCCGTCTCCAGGGCCTCGATCCAGGACGCCGGCGGTACGTCGACCGTCAGGACCTCGTACGACTCCTCGGCCGTGGCGTCGGGGCCGAAGAGTTCCCCGGCGGGACCGGGAAGCCAGCCGACGGTCATCGGTCCTCCTCACCGGGGGCGGCCGCATCCGTCCCCGGAGCGCTCGTCACCGCAGGGGCCGGTGGCTTCACCAGGCCGCTCTGGAGCGCGGCGGTCGACGGGCGCGGCGCGTCGGACCCGTAGCGCTCCCCCAGCGATTCCCGGGCGATCTTCTCCTGGAGCTTGAGGATGCCCTGGAGCAGCGCCTCGGGGCGCGGCGGGCACCCGGGGACGTAGACGTCGACGGGGATGATCTGGTCGACGCCCTTGGTGACGGAGTAGGAGTCCCAGTACGGGCCGCCGCAGTTGGAGCAGGCGCCGAAGGAGATGACGTACTTCGGCTCGGGCATCTGCTCGTACAGGCGCTTGACGGCGGGCGCCATCTTGTCCGTGACCGTGCCCGACACCACCATCAGGTCGGCCTGACGGGGGCCCGGCGCGAACGGGATCACGCCGAGGCGGATGAAGTCGTGGCGGGCCATCGACGCGGCGATGAACTCGATCGCGCAGCAGGCGAGGCCGAAGTTGAAGACCCAGAGCGAGTAGCGGCGGCCCCAGTTCAGGACCACCTTCATGGGCTCGGGGGCGAGGCGGGCGAGCGCGCCGAGCCGCTTCGGCTCGGGCAGCAGCACCGGCTGGTCCGGGGCGGAGGGGGTCACGTCCATGTCAGGACGCCCTTCTTGTATGCGTACAGCAGGCCCACGGCCAGGAAGCCGAGGAAGATGAACATCTCGACGAGCGTCGCGGCGCCGTAGCCGGGAGCGGCGAAGACCGTGGCCCAGGGGAAGAGGAAGATCGAGTCGACGGCGAAGATGACGTAGAGGAAGGCGTACACGTAATAGCGGACCTGGGTGTGGGCCCAGCCCTCGCCGACGGGGTCGACGCCGCACTCGTACGTCAGGAGTTTCTCGGGGGTGGGGACCACGGGCCGCAGCAGGCGGCCCGCTCCGAAGGCGACGGCGACGAACAGCACGCCCACGACGGCGAGCAGCCCGACGACCGAGTAGGACTGGAAGTAGTCCGCCGCGACGACGGTTCCGGTCGCCGTGACAACGGTCGGTTCCGGCACGTCAGCCCCTCACTCCCTGACCTCGTTGCGCCCCGTCGTACGCCGTCGCGCACTCTGTGATGCGCCATGTTCGACGATCTGTACGGACGGGAGTCTAGGGCCTGCTAAAGAAAGCGTAAGCAGCCCGTCACACCTCGACCATCCCTCGACCACCGGGGACGCGTTCACGTCTCACGGTGTGAACGTGTCCCGGGAGTACCTCGGCGTCACGTCCGGCCATCGCCCCCCGGGCGGGGTGGGTTATCGCCGTCACCCCCGGGGGGGTGGGGTTATCCCCAGTGCATCGCGGCGGCCCACCTCATGGCGCGGCGGCGCGCCGCCGGGCAGGCTAGCGGATATGACCGAACGCATCCCGCCCGCCGATCCGTCGGACGCCCCGTCCGACGGTGACAGGCCGCCCGCCGTACGTATCGCCCTGGACCCGTGGACCTGGAAGGAGATCTCCCACCTTCTGGCGAATCTGCCGGCCTCGATCATCGGGTTCGTGTACGTGGTGACGATGATCGCCACGGGCGCGGGGCTCGCCGTGACCGTCGTCGGACTGCCCCTGCTCGCGGCCGGGCTGCGCGGTTCGCGGCAGCTGGGCAAGCTGGAGCGGGCGCGGGCGCGGCGGCTGCTGGGGCTGCGGATCGACGAACCGAGCCCGTTGCCGGTGCGTCGGACCGGCTTCTTCGGCTGGCTGTGGTCGAGCCTGAAGGACCCGGTGGGCTGGCGGGCGGTGCTGTACGGCCTCATACGGCTGCCCTGGGGCATCGTCACCTTCACGGTGACGCTCGTGTCGCTGTTCGTGCTGTGGCCGGTGCTCCCGTTCATCGCGCGCGGGCTGACGAACGCCGACCGGGCGATGGTGCGCGGGCTGCTGTCGCCCTCCGACGAGTTGGAGCGGCGCATCGCCGAACTGGAGTCGGACCGCGGGGTGGTGGTCGACACGGCCGCCGCCGACCTGCGCCGTATCGAGCGCGATCTGCACGACGGGGCGCAGGCCCGGCTCGTCAACCTCGCGATGGGGCTCGGCCTGGCGAAGGAGAAGCTCCTGGAGGACCCCGACGCGGCGGCGTCGATGGTGGACGAGGCGCACGGCGAGGTGAAGCTCGCCCTTCAGGAACTGCGTGATCTGGCCCGTGGCATCCACCCGGCGGTCCTGACCGACCGGGGTCTGGACGCCGCCCTGTCCTCGATCGCCTCGCGGTGCACCGTGCCCGTGAAGGTGAGCACCGAGCTGGAGACGCGGCCGGCCGCCGCCATCGAGGGCATCGCGTACTTCACCGTCTCGGAACTGCTCCAGAACGTCAGCAAGCACAGCGGGGCGAGGTCCGCGTCGGTCGACCTCTGGCGGTCGGACGACCGTCTGCTCATCCAGGTCCGGGACGACGGCCGCGGCGGGGCCGGCGTCGACGGCGGTACGGGCATGGCGGGGCTCGCGGACCGGCTCGGCGCGGTGGACGGACTGTTCATCGTCGACTCACCGGTGGGCGGCCCGACGGTCATCACGGCCGAACTGCCGTGGCGGAACCGTCAGAACGAGCCCGCGTAGCCCACGGCCGGTCCGCCGAGGTAGGGAAAACCCCCCGTTCAAGACGCCGATCCGCCGCATGTCCCGCGGACCTGCCAGGCGGCACGCTTGGAGGAGAGAAAGCAGCCGACGCGCGGACCGAGGCGCGCGCGGAACGCGACGAGGCACAGGACGAGACGAGAGAACGGACGAACCGATGGCCACGGAGTACGGACACGGATACGGGCACCGCGGCGGGTCCGGATTCGACGAGACGGGCGGCGCCGGGCGGCGGCACCGTCTCCCGGCCCCGCTGCGGGCGCCGTTCGAGGCCCGCAGCCTGCGCGAGTTCGGCTACGTGCTGCTGGGCCTGCCGCTCGGGATCCTCATGTTCACGTTCGCCGTCACGATGGTCTCGCTCGGCGCGGGCCTGCTGGTCACCTTCCTGGGCGTTCCGGTGCTCGCGGCCGCGCTGGCCGGCTGCCGCGGTCTCGGCTCGCTGGAGCGGGCGCGGGCGCGCGGGCTGCTCGGTGTCGAGGTGGCCGAGCCCGAGCCGCTGAGGACGAAGAAGCAGGGGGCGATGGCGTGGATGGGCGCCCTGCTCAAGAGCGGCACGTCGTGGCGGCACCTGCTGTACGCGGTGGTCCAGTTCCCGTGGTCGGTGTTCTCCTTCGTCGTCGCGGTGAACTTCTGGGTGTACGGGTGGGCGCTGCTGACGTATCCGCTGTGGTTCTGGGTCTTCCCGATGTACGGCGGCCAGGACGGACTCCAGCTGTACGGCGACAACACGCACTCGGTCTATCTGGACAACCCGTTCGAGATCGCGGTGACCGCCCTGGTCGGACTGCTCTTCACGATGGCGACCCCGTGGATCGTGCGGGCGCTGACGAGCGTGGACGGGCTGATGGTGCGCGGGCTGCTCGGCCCCTCGCGGCTGGCCACGCGCGTGGTGGAGCTGGAGTCCGACCGCGGGGTCGTGGTCGACACGGCCGCCGCCGACCTGCGCCGTATCGAGCGCGATCTGCACGACGGGGCGCAGGCCCGGCTCGTCGCCCTGGCGATGGACCTGGGGCTCGCCAAGGAGAAACTGGCCGAGGACCCCGAGGCCGCGGCGCGGATGGTGGACGAGGCGCACGGCGAGGTCAAGACGGCGTTGCAGGAGCTGCGGGATCTCGCGCGCGGTATCCATCCGGCGGTGCTGACCGACCGCGGGCTCGACGCCGCGCTGTCCGCGGTCGCCTCGCGGTGCACGGTGCCGGTGCGGGTGGAAGTGGATCTGGCGGCGCGGCCGGCGCCCGCGATCGAGGGGATCGCCTACTTCACCGTCTCCGAACTGCTCCAGAACATCAGCAAGCACTCCCGTGCGACGCGGGCGACCGTGGATGTGTGGCGGGTGGAGAACCGGCTGATGATCCAGGTCGGCGACAACGGGGTCGGCGGGGCCGCCGTCACCCAGGGGTCGGGCCTGGCCGGGCTCACGGAACGGCTCGACGCGGTGGACGGGATCCTGGTGGTGGACTCGCCGCCGGCCGGGCCCACCCTGATCACGGCGGAGCTGCCCTGGCGGGGCTGAGACTCCCGGCCGCACTCACGCGGGGACCCCGGTGCACACCACCGGGGTCCCCGGCTGTGTCGGGGCGGGAGCCGGGAACGGCCGGGTACTCACCGGGCAGCAGGCCCGCGTACCCGTCGGGGGTAGGGGGCGTGAGCGCCGGGCCCGCGTACCCACCGGGCAGGGGGCGTGAAGCACCGGGCCCGCGCACCCACCGGGGCAGGGGGCGTGAAGCACCGGGCCGCGTACCCCGCCGGAGGCGGGGGCGTGAAACCGGGGCCCGCGTACCCCACCGGGGTAGCCGCCCTCGCCGCCCCGGCCCCCTCTTCACGTCGCCCGGGCGCATCCGGGTCCGAATGCTGGAATGCTGGGGTCTGTCGTACGAGCGGGCACGAACCCGGTGGAGCCGGGGGCGGCCGGGGGCGGGCTCTGGGGGGCCGAGGAATCGTGGAGGACAGGGTGCGAGTCGTCATCGCCGAGGATTCAGTGCTGCTCAGGGAGGGCCTGACCCGGTTGCTGACCGACCGTGGGCATGATGTCGTGGCAGGGGTCGGGGACGGCGACGCGCTGATCAAGACCATCACCGAGTTCGCGGCGCAGGACGCGCTGCCGGACGTCGTCGTCGCGGACGTACGGATGCCGCCGACGCACACCGACGAAGGCGTGCGGGCGGCCGTGCAGCTGCGCAAGGCACACCCGGGACTCGGTGTGCTCGTGCTGTCACAGTACGTGGAGGAGCGGTACGCCACCGAACTGCTGGCCGGTTCGAGCCGCGGCGTGGGCTACCTGCTCAAGGACCGGGTGGCCGAGGTGCGCGAGTTCGTGGACGCGGTGGTGCGGGTGGCCCAGGGGGGTACCGCGCTCGACCCGGAGGTGGTGGCGCAGCTGCTGGGCCGCAGTCGCAAGCAGGACGTGCTGGCCGGGCTGACCCCGAGGGAGCGCGAGGTCCTCGGGCTCATGGCCGAGGGCCGGACGAACTCCGCCGTCGCCCGTCAGCTGGTGGTCAGCGACGGCGCCGTCGAGAAGCACGTCAGCAACATCTTCCAGAAACTCGGCTTGTCACAAAGCGACGGGGATCATCGGCGTGTTCTGGCCGTCCTCACGTACCTGAACTCGTGACGGACTGACAATCTGTCAGTTGCCGAGCAGAACCAAAGGATGAGCGAGGAACGTCGTACGAGGAAGGGGCCGGGGGCGGGAAAAATCGTGACACGTCAGGATGTCAGGACGTCTCAAAGCAACGTCCACGATGCGAATGGCCCAAGGAAGGCGACCCTTACCGACGTAGGGTTGGAAATGGAAGGGTCTGAGGGAAGGCCACTCCCGGACAGCCGCCTCAAAGGAGGTCCAGTTCAGTGACGAGCAAGGTCAGCAGCCCAACGGAACAGGCCGACGAAGCCGTCGTAGGAGAACAGCGCAAACCGCCGGGGGCGAAGGACGTCCGTCGGCTCGACCGGGTCATCATCCGGTTCGCGGGGGACTCCGGTGACGGTATGCAGCTCACCGGCGACCGCTTCACCTCGGAGACTGCCTCCTTCGGCAACGACCTCTCGACCCTGCCGAACTTCCCTGCCGAGATCCGCGCGCCCGCAGGCACACTGCCGGGCGTTTCGTCTTTCCAACTGCATTTCGCCGACCACGACATCCTCACGCCGGGCGACGCGCCCAACGTCCTCGTGGCCATGAACCCGGCCGCCCTGAAGGCGAACATCGCCGACGTGCCGCGCGGCGCCGAGATCATCGTCAACACGGACGAGTTCACCAAACGGGCGATGCAGAAGGTCGGCTACGCGTCCAGCCCGCTGGAGGACGGCTCGCTGGACGGCTACAACGTCCATCCCGTCCCGCTCACGACGATGACCGTCGAGGCGCTGAAGGAGTTCGAGCTCACCCGCAAGGAGGCCGAGCGCTCCAAGAACATGTTCGCGCTGGGCCTGTTGTCGTGGATGTACCATCGGCCCACCGAAGGAACCGAGAAGTTCCTTCGGACCAAGTTCGCCAAGAAGCCCGAGATCGCGGCCGCCAACCTCGCGGCGTTCCGGGCCGGCTGGAACTTCGGCGAGACGACCGAGGACTTCGCCGTCTCCTACGAGGTCGCGCCGGCGTCGAAGACCTTCCCGACCGGCACCTACCGGAACATCTCCGGGAACCTCGCCCTGTCGTACGGCCTGATCGCCGCCTCCCGGCAGGCCGATCTGCCGCTCTACCTGGGCTCCTACCCCATCACCCCGGCCTCGGACATCCTGCATGAGCTGAGTAAGCACAAGAACTTCGGAGTGCGCACCTTCCAGGCCGAGGACGAGATCGCGGGCATCGGCGCGGCACTCGGCGCGGCGTTCGGCGGTTCGCTCGCGGTGACGACGACCTCCGGCCCCGGCGTGGCGCTGAAGTCGGAGACGATCGGGCTCGCCGTCTCCCTCGAACTGCCCCTGCTCGTCATCGACATCCAGCGCGGCGGGCCCTCGACCGGCCTGCCCACCAAGACCGAGCAGGCCGACCTGCTCCAGGCCATGTACGGGCGCAACGGCGAGGCCCCGGTGCCGATCGTCGCACCGCGGACCCCGGCCGACTGCTTCGACGCGGCGATGGAGGCGGCCCGGATCGCGCTGACGTACCGGACGCCCGTCCTGCTGCTGTCGGACGGCTACCTGGCCAACGGCTCCGAGCCGTGGCGCGTCCCGGACACCGACGAACTCCCGGACCTGCGCGTGCAGTTCGCCCAGGGTCCCAATCACACGCTGGACGACGGCACCGAGGTCTTCTGGCCGTACAAGCGCGACCCCGGGACCCTCGCCCGCCCCTGGGCCGTCCCCGGAACACCCGGCCTGGAGCACCGTATCGGCGGTATCGAGAAGCAGGACGGCAGCGGCAACATCTCGTACGACCCCGCCAACCACGACTTCATGGTCCGCACCCGGCAGGCCAAGACCGACGGCATCGACGTCCCGGACCTCGAGGTCGACGACCCCGCCGCGGGCACCGGCAACGCGGCCGACACCCTTGTCCTCGGCTGGGGTTCGACGTACGGGCCGATCACCGCCGCGGTCCGCCGGCTGCGCACCGCCGGGGAGCACATCGCGCAGGCCCATCTGCGTCACCTCAACCCCTTCCCGCGGAATCTGGGCGCGGTGCTGAGGCGTTACGACAAGGTGGTGATCCCCGAGATGAACCTCGGTCAGCTCGCCACCCTCGTCCGGGCCAGGTATCTGGTGGACGCGCACTCGTACAACCAGGTCAACGGCATGCCCTTCAAGGCTGAGCAGCTCGCCACAGCTCTCAAGGAGGCCATCGATGGCTGACACGTCAACGGAAGGCCCGGGCACGATCGAGGCGCTTTCTCTCGTCCCCAAGGCCGAGGCCAGGCAGTCCATGAAGGACTTCAAGTCCGATCAGGAAGTGCGCTGGTGCCCCGGCTGCGGTGACTACGCGATCCTCGCCGCCGTGCAGGGCTTCATGCCCGAACTCGGCCTGGCGAAGGAGAACATCGTCTTCGTCTCGGGCATCGGCTGCTCGTCCCGCTTCCCGTACTACATGAACACCTACGGGATGCACTCCATCCACGGCCGCGCCCCGGCCATCGCGACCGGGCTCGCCTCCTCCCGCCGCGACCTGTCCGTCTGGGTCGTCACCGGCGACGGCGACGCCCTGTCCATCGGCGGCAACCACCTGATCCACGCCCTGCGCCGCAACGTGAACCTGAAGATCCTGCTCTTCAACAACCGGATCTACGGTCTCACCAAGGGCCAGTACTCCCCGACCTCCGAGGTCGGAAAGATCACCAAGTCGACGCCGATGGGTTCCCTGGACGCCCCGTTCAACCCGGTGTCCCTGGCGATCGGCGCGGAGGCGTCCTTCGTGGCCCGGACCGTGGACTCGGACCGCAAGCACCTCACCGACGTGCTGCGGCAGGCCGCCGCCCACCCCGGCACGGCCCTGGTGGAGATCTACCAGAACTGCAACATCTTCAACGACGGCGCGTTCGAGGTCCTCAAGGACAGACAGCAGGCCGAGGAAGCAGTCATCCGCCTGGAGCACGGACAGCCCATCCGCTTCGGCGCCGACGGCTCCCGCGGTGTGGTCCGCGACCCGCGTACCGGCGACCTCCAGGTCGTCACCGTGACCCCCGACAACGCCTCGCAGGTCCTCGTCCACGACGCGCACACCGCGTCCCCGACCACCGCGTTCGCGCTGTCGCGTCTCGCCGACCCCGACACCCTGCACCACACGCCCATCGGGGTGTTCCGCTCGGTCGACCGGCCGGTCTACGACACGCAGATGGCCGACCAGCTCGACGCCGCCATCGAGCAGAACGGCAAGGGCGACCTCGCGGCGCTCCTCGCCGGCGGCGACACCTGGACGGTCGTCGGCTGAACCCGTCCGCAGGCGGTTCTCAGGAGGCCCGGGGCCCGAGTCCCCGGGCCTCGTCGTACGCGCCGCGGGCCCGCTCGACATCGGCCATGCGCTCGTTGGTCCACAGCGCCAGCGACCGCACCTGCTCGGCGGCCTCGCGGCCCAGGTCGGTCAGGGAGTAGTCGACGCGCGGCGGAATGACCGGCTTGGCGTCGCGGTGGACGAGCCCGTCGCGCTCCAGGGTCTGCAGGGTCTGGGTGAGCATCTTCTCGCTGACCCCTTTCCCGACCCTGCCGATCGCCCGGCGCAGCTCGCTGAAGCGGTACGAACGCTCCAGGAGCTCGATCAGGACGAGGACGCCCCAGCGGCTGGTGACGTGTTCCAGGACCAGGCGGTAGGGGCACATCGCCTCGCCGGCGTCGTACCCGTCCGCTGCCTTGACGCTGCTTACGGCCATGCCAAAACCTTACTTCAGGGCGGGTACATTACGTCGAAGTACGTACCTTACTTCAAGGTGGGTACTTTCCAGCAGTTAGTGCAGCTCCTAGAGTGAGTGACATCCGCACCCCCACAAGGAGATGTACGCCATGAGCATCGTCGTCACCGGAGCCACCGGACACCTCGGCCGTCACGTGGTCGAGCAGCTGCTGGAGAAGGTCCCCGCCGAGGAGATCACCGCCGTCGTGCGGGACGAGTCCAGGGCCGCCGACCTCGCGGCCCGCGGCGTACGGCTCGCGGTCGCCGACTACAACACGCCCACGACCTTCGACGGCCTGTTCGCGAGCGGTGACAAGGTGCTGCTGATCTCGGGCAACGAGTTCGACAAGGGCCGCGTCGGGCAGCATCAGGTCGTCATCGACGCGGCCAAGGCGGCGGGTGTCTCCCTCCTCGCCTACACCAGCGCCCCCGGGAGCCTGACGGCCGCGCTGGCCGACGACCACCGAGCCACCGAGGACGTCCTGCTCGCCTCCGGACTGCCCTACACACTGCTGCGCAACGGCTGGTACCACGAGAACTACACCGAGAACCTCGCCCCGGTGCTCGCGCACGACGCCGTCGTCCAGGCCGCCGGCGAGGGCCGGATCGCCTCCGCCGCGCGCGCCGACTACGCGGCCGCCGCGGTCGCGGTGCTGACCGGCGAGGGGCACGAGAACAAGACGTACGAGCTGAGCGGCGACGAGGCGTGGGGCTTCGCCGAGTACGCCGCCGAGCTGAGCCGGCAGACCGGCAAGGAGATCACCTACAACCAGGTCTCCCCCGAGACCTTCGCCTCCATCCTGACCGGCGCCGGGCTGCCCGAGGCCTTCGCCGGGATCCTCGCGGGTGTCGACGTCTCCATCGGGAAGGGCGAGCTGGCCGCCACCACCGGCGACCTGTCCCGGCTCACGGGCCGCCCGACCACGCCGATCAGCGAGTCCGTCGCGGCGGCGCTGAAGGGCTGAGGTCCCGGCGGGCTCCGGGCGCCCGTCCCGCGCATCCCGCCTGTCATGACCGTATGGCGATACGGGCATGACAGGCGGGGGCGTGCGGCGCTACCTTCTTTCACGCTGCACGGAAGTTCCCCGACCGCACGGGAGCTCCGGAGCGCGGGACGCCACAGGCGTCCGAGACCGTGGGAGAAGGAGACGCCGGTGGCCGGGATGTCGAGGGGCGAGCAGCGCATAGGTCTGCTGAACGGCTTCGCGGCGTACGGGATGTGGGGGCTCGTCCCCCTCTTCTGGCCGCTGCTGAAGCCCGCCGGAGCGATCGAGATCCTCGCCCACCGGATGGTGTGGTCGCTGGCGGTGGTCGGGGTCCTGCTGCTGGTGACACGGCGCTGGGCCTGGGCGGGCGAACTGCTGCGGCAGCCGCGCAAGCTGGCGCTGATCACGGTCGCGGCGGCGGTCATCACCGTCAACTGGGGCGTCTACATCTGGGCGGTCAACTCCGGGCACGTGGTCGAGGCCTCGCTGGGCTACTTCATCAACCCCCTGGTCACCATCGCGATGGGCGTGCTGCTCCTCAAGGAGCGGCTGCGGCCGGTGCAATGGGCCGCCGTGGGCGTCGGCGCCGCGGCCGTCCTCGTCCTGACGATCGGCTACGGCCGGCCGCCGTGGATCTCCCTCTGTCTCGCCTTCT
The DNA here is from genome assembly GCF_036139655.1 of Streptomyces sp. NBC_00328. Taxonomy (NCBI): domain Bacteria; kingdom Bacillati; phylum Actinomycetota; class Actinomycetes; order Kitasatosporales; family Streptomycetaceae; genus Streptomyces; species Streptomyces sp. NBC_00328. The sequence continues at coordinate 5,785,545 of NZ_CP108013.1, read as the reverse complement.
CCTTCGCCACCTACGGCCTGGTGAAGAAGAAGGTCAACCTCGGCGGCCTCGAATCGCTCGCCGCCGAGAGCACGATCCAGTTCCTGCCGGCGCTGGCGTATCTGCTGTGGCTGGGCTCGCGGGGCGACGCCACGTTCACCGCGCAGGGACCGGGGCACGCCGCGCTGCTCGCGGCGACCGGTGTGGTCACCGCGATCCCCCTGATCTGCTTCGGTGCCGCCGCGATCCGCGTGCCGCTGTCCACCCTGGGCCTGCTCCAGTACATGGCGCCCGTGTTCCAGTTCCTCCTCGGCATCTTCTACTTCCACGAGGCCATGCCGGCCGAGCGGTGGGCCGGGTTCGCGCTGGTGTGGCTCGCGCTGTCGCTCCTGACGTTCGACGCGCTGCGCGCCGCGCGTCGGGGGGTGCGCGCCCTGCGGGAAGCGGCCCGCGCGGACTCGGCGGCGACGGCCGCCGCGGGTACCGCCGCCGGCACCGGGGCGGTTGCCGTGGGTACCGCCGCCGAGATCGCGGAGGTCGCCGCTGTCGCCGCGGGTACGGCGCCCGAGGCCGCGGGAATCGCCGCCGACATCGCCGGATCCGCCGGTCAGGCCGGTACACGCGGCACCTCGTGACGAAAGGGCGGCCGTGGCCGCCCGTAGTCACGGCCGCGCCCGGGGCGAACCGGCGGGGCCCTCCCCCGTACGACATGAGGGCGGGCCCGGCGCGTGACCTTGCCCGCCCGCCGGACACCCACTATGAGTGGCTCCATGACGCCGACTCCCGTGCCCGCGCCCGCACCCGTCCACTGGAAACTCGTCATCGACTCCGCGGATCCGCACGCGCAGGCCGACTTCTGGTCCGCCGCGCTCGGGTACACGGTCGAGGACAACAGCGCCTTCATCGAGCGGCTGCTGAGCCTCGGCGCGCTGCCGGCCGAGGCCACCGTCGACTTCCACGGCCGCCCGGCCTTCCGGGACCTGATCGCCGTACGGCATCCCGATGACCCGTACGACGAGGAACGCGGTACCGGTCTCGGGCGGCGCCTGCTGTTCCAGCGGGTCCCCGAACCCAAGACGCAGAAGAACCGGCTCCACCTCGACCTGCATCCCGGCGACGGGCGCCGCGCCGCCGAGGTCGAGCGTCTGACGTCGCTGGGCGCCGGCGTCCTGCGAGAGGTGAAGGAACCCGCGGGCGAGTGGGTCGTGATGACGGACCCCGAGGGCAACGAGTTCTGCGTCAACTGAGGCCGGGGCGACGGCTCCGCCCCGGCCGCTCAGCTCCTCACTCACCGTGGGCGCGAGGCGCCCTGGCGTACGGGTTGTCCGCGGCGAGACGGGCTCGTTCCGCGAGGCGGACCATGCGGGTGCGGGCCGATTCGAGCTGTTCGAGGTCGTCGGCGGCGGGGCCGTCGTCGGCCGCGAGCTCGGTCCACAGTCCGATCAGGTCCCGCCCGAGGTGCAGGCCCTGGAGGGGATCGCGGACGGCGCGCCACGCGGCTGCCGCGCTCTGGACGTTGCCGTAGGCGGCCCCGGAGTCCCGGTGACGTCGGCGGACCCTCGCGAGATCCAGCGACAGATGGAACGACCTGAGCGCGTCACCGGCCAGGTAGGCGATGTACGCGGTCAGTTCGCGCAGCTTCAGCACCTCGGGGTGCTCCTGGCCCAGCGACTGCGCCGCCTCCGCGACGGCGCGCTCGGCCATGCCCGCGGCGGCCTCGATACGGCCCATCTTCACGGCCTCGTTGATCCGGGCGACGGGCTCGGCGAGGAACGCCGACGCGGCGTCCCGTTCCGCGGCCGGATCCTGCGGACTCGGCGCGAGCACCGCCTCGGCCACGGCGTCGAAGCCGCGGGCGGGGGTCGGCTTCGGGTCCGGTTCCGGCTCCGGGCCGAGCAGCGACAGGGCCTCCATCGCGGAAACGGGCTTCCGTTCCGGAGCCGCCGCCTTCGGCTCGGGGGCGCGCACCGGCTCCGGGGCCGGGGCCTCCGGGGCCGGGCCGGTCACCGGGGCCGGGCCGAACTCCCCCGTCGGAGCGGGCACCGCGGAGGCCGCCGACTCCGGCACCGCCCGCAGGACACGCGTCGACGCGGCCCCGGGCAGCGGCTTCGGTTCCGGTACCGCCCGCAGTGCGAAGGTGGACGGCGTGGGAGTACCGGGCACGGCGGGGTCGGCCGCGGGCACCTGGTCGGGGCCCGGGGCAGGAGCGACGGCACCACCGTTCGCCGGGCCGGCCCCCGTGCCGGCGCCCCTGGCGGGATCCACGGTGCCGACCGGATCGGCCATCGCCGCGGGGGCGGGGGCGGGGGCGGGCACGGGCATCGGCGCGGGCATCGGCGCGGGCGCAGTTTCCGGGGATACCGGCTGCACGGACTGCGGCTGCGGCTGCGGCTGCGGCTGCGGCTGCGGCTGCGGCTGCGGCTGCGGCACGAACTCGGCGGTCACGGCCGGCTCCTGCCTGCGCACCGGCGCGGGACGCGGCTCCGCGACGAACTCCGGGCGCACCGACGGCTCGGGCGCGGACGGTGCCATGGGCGGGTACTCGGGTGCGGGCGCGGGCACCGCCTCGGGCGTCGTGGCCGGGGCAGACGGTGTCCCGGTCTCCGGTCCCGGGAGCGGGTGCGCATGTGGTTCCGGCACCGCGCGCAGGAGGAACGTCGCCTTGTCCCGGCGCGGAACGGCCGGTGCCTCCGGGACCTCCGAAGCCTCCGGAGCGTGTACGGGTGGCTCGGCGGACAGCGGGACGGGCGGAAGCGGCGGAGCCGGCGCCTCCGGACGTCGCTGGGCGGGCGGCTCCGAGCGCTGTTCCCGAACCGGTGGCTGCGGGCGCCGCTCATGGGGCCGGGGCTCGGTGAAGGTGCGGGTCGGGGGGTGCGGGTGGCCCTCGGCCGGGGCGTGGCGGTGTTCCTGGGGCGGAAGGAGCGGGCGCCCCTCGGGCCGAGGCTCGCGCGCCTGCGCGGGAGGCGCGGGAGGTGCCACCCGTACCGGCTCCGCCGTATAGCGGCTGGAACCGTCGACGTGCACCTGGAGCGGTACGACGAAGCCGATGCGTTCGTCGTGGATGCTGGCCAGCACCGGGTGGCCGGTGGCGAGGGCGAGGCGGTGCAGGTAGTTCAGGATCGCGCCCTGGACCGTCTCGCCGGGCGCGGCCACGACCGGCATCCCGCCGACCGTGGCACAGCCCCGCACCCCGGCGGACCCAGGGGCCACCGCGGCGTCCGCGGACGCCGGTACGTGCACCTCGATCGGCGTCATCCCGGCGGTCGGCTGCCCCCCGGCACCGGCCGCCGAGCGCTGCCGCTTGAGTTCCCGCTTCTGTTCGCGGCTGAGTCGAGACATCGGTTCCCTCACGAAGGGGTGGTCGAGGACGGGTTCGAGGACATCATCGAGGCCGGGGGCGAGGCCGGCGTCGAGGACGGGGAGGCTGACGGCGGGGGAGGCGGGTCCGCCGCTTCCACAGTCATCACCTCGGCGATGTGCCACGGACGGCCGGCACCCGCCCGGGTGAGTTCGAGGTAGACGTTCGCGCGCGGCCCCGTGCTCGTCCAGCCGTCGCGGCCGTGGGCCGTGCCCTCCACGAAGAGAGCGCGGTAGGCCAGGACGGACGTGTCGGCGGGACCGTCGGCGTCGTCGTCCGCGGTCACGTCCACCGTGATCCAGGCCCGGTGGCCGGCCCAGGTGTTCCACTCGGCGCCCGCCCCGCTCGCGGGGTGGTACGACCGCTCGGCTGCGGCCTTGGACGCGGTGAACCAGCGCGCGGAACGCAGCACGGCGTCGTGGGGACCGTAGTCGTACTTCGTGTCATAGCCGTACGCCACCTCCGTCCACGCCTCCGATACTGCCGTCGCGTCCGTCCCGTCGACACCCGACGGGCTCGGCACGTGTGCGTCCGTGCCCAGCGGCCTGCCCGGCGGGAGGGACGCCTTCGGTGCCACGGACGGCACCACGGAGGGCGACGAACCCGGCACGCCCACGTCATCACGATGGTCCCGCAGGCCACAGCCCGTCAACGCCAGGACCCCGGCCACGGACACGACCGCCAGCGCGGCGAACGTCCCGCGTGCCCCCGTACGGACCATTGCGCCCGTCCGTGTCGTCCTCATACTCGCCTCCCTCCTCACTTCAGCCCCAGCCAGGGTGCCGGATCCACGTACGTGCCGTTCTGCTGGACCTCGAAGTGCGCGTGCGGCCCTGTCGAGAGACCGGTGGAGCCCACCTCGCCCACCTTCTGGCCGACCCTCACGTGCTGGCCGACGCGCACGCTGAGGCTCCGCATGTGGTTGTAGGTCGTCGAGATGCGGTCGCCGTTGATGGTGCCGTGCGAGATGACCACGCGGTAGCCGTAACCGTTGGACCAGCCCGCGAACGTGACCGTGCCGTCCCGGGCCGCCTTGAACGTCGTACCCAGCGGCGCCGCGAAGTCGATGCCGGTGTGCAGCTTGTAGACGTGCTTGATCGGGTGGAAGCGCATGCCGAACGGCGAGGTCACGCGCGGATGGCCGGAGAGCGGCATCGCCAGTTCCTGGCCGGCGGGAATCGTGCCCGGCGGATCGTCCACCGACTCGTACTTGGGTATCAGGGACTTGATGCGGGCGACGTAGTTCCGGGTCTCGGTGTACGGCGGCATGCCGTGGTACTGGTGCACCGCGCCGGGGCCCGCGTTGTACGCCGCGAGCGCGAGGTCGAGGGTCTCGCCGCTCGCCTCGCCGCGGTTCTTGTATCTCTCGACCGTCTTGGCGAGGGCGCAGTCGTAGCGGCCCTGGGCCATGATCGCGTCACCGGGATCGTACGGAGAGGCCCGGCCGTTGCCGTCGTCGTCCTCGCCCCAGCTCGGCCAGGTCCCCGGCATGAACTGCGACAGGCCCTCGGCACCCACGGGGGAACGGGCGTTGGGGTTCCAGCCCGACTCCGCCTCGATCTGCGCGGCGATGACCGCCGGCTTGATGACGTCGCACATGGCACCCGCCTTGAGCACCCAGGGAACGTAACTCGCGGGCACCGCACCGTCTTTCAGCCCCCCGCCCGCGCCATACCCCGGATCCTCCTCGCTCGACGCCCCGCTCACCGCGACCATCATGACCACCGGCATGAGCACGGCGGCCAGGCAGCCGCCCACCACCCAGGTCATGGTGGATCCGCCCCCGTTGGACATCGGCCCCCCTCAGCCTCATGTTCCGGTCGTGTACATGCTGTCGAGTCTCTCGGTTCCCACCCGATTCCCGCGTCACCACGGCGTCACAGACTCGTCCCAGGAACTCACGCCCCGTTACCCAACTCGCCCGGGCGCCGGGAGGATCGGTGCACCGACGACGAAAGAGAGCACCCATGCAGGGGATCGAGGGGGTGGCGATGCGGGCGAACGAGGGGGTGGCCGTGCGCGGGAGCGAAGGAGTGCCGCCGCGCGGGAGCGACGGCGCGATGCCGTACGGGAACGGGCCGGGCGGGCCCGGGATATGGATACGCGGGGCGGTCGGAGAACCGGAACAGCCGCCGCAGCAGTACGAGGAGGACCACCTGCTCGTCGCACGCGCACGGCAGTTCTCCTGGGTCGCCACGCACGGCGGAGCCGGTTCCTCCACGCTCGCCACCGTCTTCGGCGGCCATGACGCGGGCCGCGACTGGCCCCGGCCGGACCGGGACGAGCCGGCCTCGGTCCTGCTCGTCGGCCGTACGCACGCGGCGGGCCTGGACGCCGTGTCGCACACCCTCGACATCTTCCGCCGGGGCGACGCGCCGCCGGGACTCGATCTCGACGCCATCGTCCTGGTCGCCGACGCGCCCGGGCGGCTGCCGCGTCAACTCACCCAGCGCGTCAAGGTGATCAGCTCGGTCATCGACGTCTACCGGGTGCCGTGGATGCCGGCGTGGCGCACCGGAGACCTCACCGGACCGCTGCCCCGTGAGGCGGCCTCGCTGGCCCGGCTGACGGGAAGGACCGCGCCATGACCGCCCTGCATGCGCTCGCCGCCACCCAGCTGGCCGTGAACTCGAAGGTCACCGATGAGCTCGACAAGGTTCTCGGCTACATCGCCTGGCTCGTGACCGCCGCCGGTGTGGCGGGGCTGATGATCGTGGGCTCCCGGATGGCTCTGTCCGTCAAGACCGGCGAGTTCGAGGAGCACTTGAGCCAGTTCCTGATGGTGCTGGGCGCCTGTGTCATCGGCGCCACGGCGGGACCGATCGTCGGTTTCGTGCTCTGAGCCGTCCGCCGCCCGGCGGAGGCGACCCGCCGCACGGCGGACGCCGCCCGGCGGAGACCATCCACGTCCGGCCGACGCCATCCACCTTCCCGCGGACACCATCCACCGTCCGGCATGCGCCATCCGCCTTCCCGCGGACACCACCCACCCCCGGCGGACGCCGTCTGCCGTCTGCCAGATACCGGATACCGTCCGACGCTCGCGCGCGTCGCGGAGGTCCTCCGAGGCGCCATCGCATCTGATGGCGCCTCAGTTTTTCTCGCGCCTCCCACCTCGTCCTTCATGACGGTCTCTTCCCGTCTGTCACGGACACGTCACCGACAGGTGCTGGATTCCCACATCGCTTGGCCCCGGCCCATAGAAGTCGCCAAGCTCACTGTGCACCGGGAACCCAGGGCGTCCCACGGATCTTCACCGCCCTCAAGTACCGCTCACGGCAAGCACGTACCGCTCGTACCGAGCAAGTGCCGCTAAGACCCGGCCAGTTCCGCACCGTCCAGGACGCGTGCGCGGGCGGCCGGCCACATCGGGGAGAGACCATGTTCAAGGCGATAGCAGCCCAGGCCCACCGTGCCGTCTATCTGGCGGACGGGAAGATCCCCAGCCCCAACCGCGACGCGCCGAACGAACTGACCGGCAAGGTCGACACCGTCCTCGGCATCCTCGCCTGGGCCGGCACCGCGGCGGGCGTCGCGGGTGTGCTCATCACCGGCGCCATGATGGCGATCTCGATGCGCCGCGGCGAGGGATCCGAGCACATGGGCCGCCTCGGCATGGTGCTCGGCGGCTGTGTCCTGGTGGCCACCGCGGGCCCCGTCGTCACCTTCGTCTTCGCCTGACCGACGCCTCGTCAGAGCCTGAGCGAAGGGAGCGCAACCATGCTGAACTCCGGTCGGCCCCAAGGGGGCAGCGGGGAGTGGGAGCAGCCGTTCTGGCAGCAGCGGAGCTGGGTCCTGTCGGCCGGGTTCCTGCTGGTGCTGCTCGTGCTCGCCGGTGCCACGATGCTCAGCGGAGGCAACGGGACACCGGCCGACGCGTCGGGCGGCGGCAAGCCGGCCCCCTCCGCGGACGCGGACCGGGACCGCGGCGGGCGGGCGGACGCCCGCCCCGCCGGCTGCCGCACCGACGACAGCGACCAGGCCAAGCCCACCCGGGCCCCGAAGGACTTCAAGTGGAAGGCCGACGGGACGGGTCTGGTGCCGGTCTCGGGAACGGTGGGCCCTCTCACGTTCGACGGACCGGTCTGGTCCTGCTTCGCCCACACGCCGATGGGCTCCGTCATGGCCGCCCACACCATCACCGACCATCTGAGCTTCTCGGGCTGGCGCGAGGTCGTCGACCGGCAGGTCGTCCCCGGCGCGGGCCGCGACGCCCTCGTCGCGAGCCGTGCCGCGGCGGGCGACAGGCCGGCCTCGGGCGAGGCCGACGGCGGCGGCTACGCCGGCTTCACCGTCCTGTCGTACGACAAGGAGAAGTCGACCGTGATGTTCGTGGTGCGGGTCCCCGGCAAGGGCTCCTACGGCACCGCGTCGGTGACGCTGCGCTGGCTGGACGGCGACTGGAAGCTCTCGCCGGACGCCGACGGGACCGTCTATTCGGGCATGTCGCAGATCAGCGGCACCAAGGGCTTCGTCACCTGGGAGGCGTGAGATGGCTTGTTCCTGGCGGATCTACGACTGTGTGATCGACGAGGTCGGTTCGCAGTTCACCGACGGTGCCGTCGTCGCCTTCGCCAAGGCGATCGGCGACGCGACCGCGGAAACGCTCAAGGCGCTCAACGGCGTGTGGCTGAACGTCGACGGGGGAGACACCACCGGGCCCATCGCCAAGATCGAAGCGGAGGTGGACTGGATCGTCGGCTACGTGGCCGTGGCCTCGCTGCTGGTCGCGGCGATCCGCATGGCGCTGGAGCGCAAGGGCCAGCCGATGAAGCAGGCGTTCATGGGGATGTGGAAGGTCATCCTCGTCGGAGCGGTCGCGGTGACGGTGGTCCAGGCACTCACCCGTGCCTCCGACCTGTACGCGCAGGACGTGTACAACAAGGCCGCTCTCGGCGACAAGGCGAAGACGATGCTCGGTGTGCTGGCCCTCGACCAGCCGGGCCTCATCCTCGTCTTCGGCCTGCTGGTGATGCTGTCGTGCTTCGTGCAGATCTGCCTGATGTACATCCGCATCGGCGTCATGATCACACTCGTCGGCACACTGCCGCTGGCCGCGGCCTCCTCGATGACCGGGTGGGGCGAGGGCTGGTGGAAGAAGCACATCGGCTGGCTCGCGGCCTGGCTGCTGTACAAACCGGCGGCCGCGCTGATCATCTACTCGGCCACGTCGATGACCGACGATACCGAGAACCTCAGCGGTACCAAGAAGCTCGACCAGACCATCGCCGGCCTCGGCATGCTGATCCTGGCGGTGTTCGCCCTGCCGGCCCTGCTCAAGCTGATCGTTCCGGCGACCGCGGCCCTGGGCGGCACCTCGGGCGGCACGGTCACCGTGAACGCGGTCAACAACGTCGCCACCGGCGCCGTCAGCATCGCCGCGGGCAGTGCCGGAGGCGGTGGCGGGGGCGGGGGCGGTCCGCAGGGCTCGCCGTCAGCGGGCGCCGGAGCTCCGGCGGGCGGAGGCGCGGCGGCGGGCGGTGCGGCCGCCGCGGGCGCGGGCGCGGCCACGGGCGGCACCACCCTCGCCGTACAGGCCCTGGCGGTCGCCGCGCAGACCGGTGTCGCGGCGGCGAGCGAGGTGGCCAACTCCCTGAACGACAACGACGGGATGAAGGGCCACAACCAGTAGGCGGCCACGAGGCCGCGGAACTCCCCCAGTCACGTATCCAGCGCTTCGAGCCGGAAGAAGGAACCCCATGTCCACCGACGCCATGACGCGTCCCACGTACGGGAACTGGCGCAGGCCCCGCCGTCCCGGACTCGGTCCGCTGGGTCTGCTCGGCACCGTCGTCGCCTTCGGCGGACTGCTGGTGGCGCTGCTGGCTTCGCTGGTCTCGCTGAGTGCCGCGATCGTCGTCCTCGTACCGGTCGGGCTCTTCCTCGCCCCGCTGGCGCTGCGCACGGTCGACGGCCGCAACGTCTACCAGGTCCTCGCGATCCGGATCGGCTGGGCGCGGCGCAAGTCGGCCGGTTCGCACACCTATCTCTCGGGGCCGCTGTCCAAGCGCCCCGGCGGCCGCTACCAGCCGCCCGGACTGCTGGCGCGCACCCGGATGCACGAGGGCCGCGACGCCTACAACCGTTCCTTCGGCGTGCTGCACCACCCGGGCCGCGGCCTGTACACGGTGGTGCTGGCCTGTGAACCGGACGGCGGCTCGCTGGTCGACCCCTCCCAGGTCGACATCTGGGTGGCCTCCTGGGGCGACTGGCTCGCGCGGCTCTCGCACGAGCCGGGCCTGCGCGGCGCCCAGGTGGTCGTGGAGACCGCCCCGGACACCGGGACCCGGCTCGCGGCCGAGGTGCTCCCCCGGATCTCCCCGGACGCGCCGGCCGCCGCGCGCGCCGTGATGGAGGAGGTCGTCGAGCGCTATCCGTCGGCGTCCTCCGAGATGCACACGTACATCGCCCTGACCTACGGCCCGACGGGCGGCCCCAGGCGGAGCACGGACGACATCGTCACCGATCTGTCGATGCGGCTGCCCGGACTGCTGTCCGGACTGGTCGCGGCGGGCGGCGGCAGCGCCTACCCGATGCCCGCCGACCGGCTCGCCGAGATCGTCCGGGTGGCGTACGACCCCGCCATCGCCCCCGATGTGCTCAGCGCCCGCGCCGAGCACGCCACGACCGGAGTGGAGTGGGGAGACGCGGGCCCGGCCGCGGCCGTGGAGACCGTCACCTCCTACAAACACGACTCGGGTGTCTCGCGCTCCTGGATGCTGACGCTCGCGCCCCGCGGCACGGTCCGCTCCAGCGTGCTGCGCGGGCTCCTCGAACCGGCCCCGGGCACCCGGCGCAAGCGGGTCTCCCTGATCTACCGGCCGATCGACCCGGCCACCTCCGCCCGCATCGTCGAGTCCGACCGGCGCACCGCGCACTTCATGGCGGGCTCGCGGCGCGGTCTCGTGCAGGCGCGGGCCAGTTCGGAGATGCAGGCCGCCGAGCAGACCGCGGCCGAGGAGGCGGCGGGCGCGGGGCTCGTGGAGTTCTCGCTGATGGTGACGGTCACCGTGGACGACGAGGAGCAGTTGCAGGACGCGGGCATCACCGTGCGCAACCTCCAGGCCTCGTCCCGCATCCTGATGCGCCCCGCCGACCGTATGCAGGCCGCGGCCTTCACCTGCACGCTGCCGGTCGGCCTGCTCCCGTGGGAGCACACCCTCGTTCCGTACCAGATCAGGGAGGCACTGTGAGCAGGCGGCAGGCACAGGGGACACGGGGCGCCCCGGCGACACCGGGCGTCCTGGGAGCACCGGCCACCGCGCCGCCCCGCGGCTGGTACGGCCCCGCGGGCGGCCAGGTCGGGCATGTCGACCCGCCCGCGCTGTGGCGCGCGACCACCGTGCAGGCGTGCGGGCTGTGGCCGTTCGCGGCCGGCTCCGGCGCGCCGATGACCGGGGTTCCGCTCGGACAGCATCTGCACACCGGGGCGACGGTGTGCGGCGACCCCATCTCCTGGTTCACCCGGGCCCGTTACATCTCCAACCCGTCGCTGTTCATGCTGGGGATGCCGGGCCTCGGCAAGTCGACCCTGGTCAACCGCATGCTGATCGGCATGTCCGCCACGGGCATCACGCCTCTGGTCCTCGGCGACCTGAAGCCCGACTACGCCGACACCGTACGGGCGCTGGGCGGCCAGGTGATCTCCATCGGACGCGGGGTCGGCGGCATCAACGTCCTCGACCCGGGCGCGATGGGCGAGGCGGCGGCCCGGATCGGCGGCGAGCGCGGCCGGATCCTGGCCGCGGAGGCGCACGGCCGGGTCCTGAACATGGTCGCGGCGCTGATCACCATCGTGCGCGGGCGTCCGATGGACGACCACGAGCAGTCGGTGCTGTCGGCCTGTCTGCACCATCTCGCGGAGCGTACGAAGCCGGGGCGGCCGCCGCTCCTGCCGGATCTGCTGAAAGTGCTGGACGAGGGGCCGGACCGGGTCCGCGCGGTGACGCTGGACCGCGGGAACGTGGCCCGCTACCAGGAGGCCGTGGACCCGCTGCACCGCTCGCTCCTCGGTGTGCTCGACGGCCCGCTCGGCGACACCTTCGCCACCGAGACGTCCACCCGGATCAACCCGTCGTCGCCGGCGGTCTGCGTGGACATCTCCCGGATCGGCGAGGCGGACACCCAGCTGACGGCCGCGGCGATGCTCGCGGCCTGGTCGGACGGGCTCGGCACGGTGGCAGCCGCGCACGCGCTCGCGGACGCCGGACTCGCCCCGCAGCGCTGGTTCTTCACCGTCCTCGACGAACTGTGGCGCCCCCTGCGGGCGGCCTCCGGCATCGTGGAACGGATCGACGCGCTGACCCGGCTGAACCGCTCGCTCGGCCTCGGCGACGCGAAGATCACCCACACGCTGAAGGACGCCGAGGCCCTCGGCAGCGAGTCCGACCGGGCGAAGGCGCGGGGCTTCGTGGAGCGGGCGGGCATGGTCGTCTGCGCCGGTCTTCCGCGGTCGGAGATGCGGGAACTCGGCCAGATCGTCGGCATGTCCGAACGCGAGATCGAACTCGTGTCCTCGTGGTCGTCCCCGCCCGGCTGGGCCAGCACCGGCGGCAACGAGGAGCCGCCGGGACGCGGACGCTTCCTGATCAAGGTCGGCGGCCGTCCCGGCATCCCGATCAAGGTGTCGATCACCGACACCGAACGCGCGCTGCACAACACGAACACCCGCTGGTCGGAGGCGGGCAAGCCGTCCCTGCACAAGAATCCCGGCCCGGGCTCCAGCCCGTCCGGGACTTGAGGGCGGAGGGGAAATTCCAGCCCGTCCAGCGTTCGAGGACCCGCGCGGAGCGCGGCGGGGGCCGGGGGCGCCCCCGGGTAGGGGACGGGTAGGGGCGGCGGGGGCGAGAGACATCCAACGGGGGGAGCAGAGATGAGCAGCACACGCAGGACAGGACCCGGAGCCGGGGAGGACCTCCTCCCCTGGATCGTGCCGGGGGCCGCGTTCCTCATCGGCACCGTGTTCCTGGGGGCATGGCTGGGCGGAACACTGGGCGCGGCGGTGAGCGGCGCCGGCTGGCATCCGCCACCGTTCGCCCTGTCCACCCTCTCGACCCTGGTGAAGGACGGCCCCGGCCCGCTGTGGCCGACGGCCTCGCCCACCGCGCTCGCCGCGGGCATGGCCACGGTCTTCGGAGCCGTCGTGGCGGCGATCACCGTCCTGATCGCGCTCGTACGACGCCGGCTGACCGCGCCCACCGGTCTCGCGGGCCGCAAGGAACTGGCCGGTCTCCTGCCCAAGGGCGCCGCGCGGCGGGCCCGCGAGCTCCGGCCGGGACTGGCCAAGCTGGGCAAGGTCACCGCGGACGACACCGGGAACCTGATCGGCGACCTGGAACCCCGCGGCCCGGAGCTGCGCTCCAGTTACGAGGACGTCGAGCTCGATCTGATGGCGCCCCGCGCGGGCAAGTCCACCGGCATCGCGGTCCCGCGCGTCCTGCGGGCCCGCGGCAGTGTGCTGGTGACGTCGAACAAGGCCGACGTGTACAGCGTGACGCGGGCGGAACGCGAACGGGTGGGCCGGGTCTGGACGTTCGACCCCCAGGGCATCGCCCACACCCCGCGCGGCCTGTGGTGGGACATGCTCGCGGAGGCGGCCACGATCGAGGGCGCCCGCAGGCTGGCCGGGCACTTCGTCGGCGCGGTCAACGACGACGCGTCCCGTCGCGACTTCTGGATCTCGGCCGCCCAGAACACCCTCACCGCCCTGTTCCACGCGGCCCACCGTGGCGGGCGGCCGATCGGCGAGGTACTCGCCTGGCTGGCCGACCCGGCCGACCGCACCCCGGTCGACCTGCTGCGCGACGCCGGGATGACGGCACTCGCCGACCAGTTGCAGGGCACCGTGCTGGGCGCGGTGGAGACCCGGGACGGCATCTACGAGACCAGCCGCCAGTGCGTGGCCTGTCTGCTCGACCCCGCGATCGCCGCGTGGGTGACCCCGGACCCCGCACTGCCGCAGTTCTTCCCCGGCCGCCATGTGCTCTCCGCCGACACGCTCTACCTGCTCTCCAAGGACGGCGGCGGTTCGGCCGCCGGGGTCATCGCCGCGGCCGCGGACTCCGTACTGCGCGCCGGAGTCGTCGCCGCCGAACGGATGGGCGGACGCCTCGAACCGCCTATGACGGCGGTACTCGACGAGGCGGCGAACGTCTGCCGGATCTCCGATCTCCCCGACCTGTACTCGCACTTCGGCTCACGCGGTATCAACATCGTGACCCTGCTCCAGAGTTACCGGCAGGGCTCACGGGTCTGGGGCGAGGCGGGCATGGACGCGCTCTGGTCGGCCGCGACCGTCAAACTGCTCGGCGCGGGTCTGGACGACGCCGACTTCGTGGAGAAGATCTCCCGGCTGGTCGGTGAGCACGACGTGTCGACGGTCAGCTGGTCCAGGAGCAGGGACGGGCGGTCCCGGTCGACGTCGTACCGCCTGGAGCGCATCCTGCCCGCCGACCGCATCCGCGCGCTGCCCAAGGGCACCGCCCTGCTCCTGGCCACCGGCATCAGACCCGCCCTGGTCCGGCTCCGCCCCTGGTACGCCGAACCGGGCGCCGACCGCATCGCGACGGCGGCCCAGGCGGAGGTGCGGGCCATCACCGCCCGCGCGGCCGAGAGGATCACGACCCGATGAGATCTGCCGCCCCAGCGGTCCCCGGCGGCCGAGGCCCGATGACGTCCGCCGCCGCAAGGAAGTGTTCTCGATGACGACCGTCCCGGCCGAGCAGCAGCCCGCCGACGCCCCGCCGTTCATCCTCTTCCTCGACGGACCCGAGTACGCCGAGGAGATGAGCCGGCTGGCCGTCTGGGTGAGCGACCTGCTCCTTCCCGTCTACGGCCGCGAGGTCACCTCGCAGCAGCCCTGGTGCCCCCGCTGGTGGGAGCACCCGGAGGCGGTCGCCCGGCTGCACGGACTGTGGCTGGCCTGGCAGGAGCACACCGACCCGGCGGCGGGCGCGTCCGGGCCCGCCGTATGGCACCGGGACCACCTCGGCGCCGTACTGTCCGAACTGCGCTCTCCCAGCGGCCCGTTCGCGGGCTGCAAAGGCGGAAGCCACCGCCCGAAGACGCCGCCCGCGGCCGAGTCGTACGAGGATGCTGTCGCCGCGTCCCGGCAGATCGACCCGGATCCGTACGAGACCAGTCTCTGGTAGACGAGGAATACCCCGCCATGAACGAAACCCCCGCACCCGGCACGTCCGCCGCCGACTCGGCTCCCTCCCTGCGCGCCTACCTCGGCCTCTACGCCGCCGGATTCGTGGAGCGCGAGCAGATGATCACGACCGTCGCCGCCTGGCCCTTCGAGACCGAGGAGGGTCTGGACGAGGGCCACCCCGAGCCGACCCACCAGGACAACACGCTCTCCGTGCTCGCCGCGGCGCGCCTGCTCGGGCAGGTGACCCGCGAGGACGTGGAGGAGATCCAGCGCAGGATCGACAGCCGGCCGGACGGCCCGGCGGACGGGGTCGAGCGGCGGCCATGACCACGGGCGAAAGGCCGGAGGCGGGTCTCAGACCCGAATACCGGGCGCTGTACAGGGAGTTGCAGACCCGGATGTCACCGGGCGGCGATCTCGCGCCGGGCGGCACGGACACGTTCGGACAGTTCCGGCGCGGTGCGCTGTGGACTCCGGAACGCGAGCGGATGCACTCCGCGATCCTGGAGGAGTTCACGGCGCGCTGCGCGGGCCTGCCGCGCGACGGCCATGCCGCCCTGCTCACCGCCGGGGCGCCCGGCGCCGGGAAGGGCGGCGCGCTGCGCGGGCTCGGCGAATGGCAGGGGCGCGACGACGAACTGGGGCGGGCTCTGAAGCGGGCGCACGGCATCGACGTGCGCGACTACGTGGTCCTGGACCCGGACGCCTTCAAGGTGGCGATCTTCGAGCACGGAGGATCGCCCCATCTGCCCCCACACGCAAGCGAGTTGTCCGACGGGCGACCGGTAGCGCCTTCCGAGACGGCCTCGCTCACCCACCGCGAGTCGGCGTTCCTCCAGGACGTCTTCGAGCAGTGGGCCCGCGCCGGGGGCTACAACCTCCTCTACGACGCGACCCTGCGCGACCAGCGCTGGAACGAGAAGCTCCTCGGCGATCTGCGCGCCGACGGCTACGACCGGCGCGTCCTGCTCTCGGTCGAGGTCCCCGTCGAGCAGTGCCTCGCCCAGAACGCCGGCCGCTGGCAGCACGGCCGCACGGAATTCGACGCGGGCCGGGACCGGTACGGCGGGCGTATGGCCCCCGAGGTCATGATCGAGGACCTGTACGCGCGGAGCACCTCGGGGCGTGGGTTCTCCGTCGGCCGCGAGAACGCGGAGAAGCTGGTGGAGGGAGGGCTGGCCACCGCGCTGATCACCTCGGAGCGGGGTGTGTTCGCCGCCGGGCGGCCCACGGGCGCGGCCCCGGTGTCCGGGCTCGGCGCCTCGCCCGCCCGCCAACAGGGAGATGCCACGATCCGGGTCGCCACCGCGGCACGTCTGCGGTCCGGCGCCGGAAGCACCGCCCCGGCGGCCGGACGGACACCGGGTGCGCCGGGCACGCCGGGCGCCGCGGCTCCGGCCGCTTCCGCCGTACCGCGCGCCGCGCCCCGGCCCCCGCGAACGCCATGAGCGCCGTGAGCCCCGCGAACGTCGTGAGCGCCGTGCGCCCGGTGTGCGCCGGGAGCGCTGTCGAGGGGCTAGGCGCCCGGCTGCGGGCCGACGTGGTCGACGCTCTCCAGGATGCGGCGCTTGCGGGCGATGTTCTCCAGGAGTGCGGCCCGCTCGAAGCGGTGCGGGGTCCTGTCGTACACCTCGCGGCCGCGCTCCGAGGTGAACAGCTCCTCCGGAACGCCGTCGGCGCCCAGCGGAAGGAACTTGAGGACTTCCTCGACCGCCGCGAGCGCGAACGCGGAGCCCTCGCGCTGCTGACGGCGCTCGGCGGGCGGGGTGTGCAGCAGCCTCAGTCCCGTGTCCGTGGCGACCTGGTCGCTGACCCACAGGAACTCCCCGGGGTCGATGATCCGCGAGGGCTCGGACCCGCCGAACGCCGGTGGCGCGGGCGGGAGTTCGTCGGTGAGCCGAAAGGCGAAGGAACGGGCGCGGCCGCACTGGGGGCAGACGCCCTCGTACACCGCGACCAGGCCACCGTCACGCTCGTCGAGACGGTGCTCGCGCTCGAAGCTCTCCGCCCCGCACGCGCACGCGTGCAGGTCCATGTAGAGGTGTGCTTCCTGCGTCGAACGGGCGATCAGCATGCCGAGATCTTACGTGCCACGAGGCCGTTCAAGGGGGAAAGTGCCAGTGGACCAGGAACCGCTCGACCGCGGGAACGCCGGCCGTTCCGACCGGGCGGACGCCCGGCGCGATGCCCGGGGGAATCGTCGGGGGGATGTCCGAGGCGATGCCCGGGCGGATCCTCGGGGGGATGTCCCGGGGGATGCTCCGGGACCCGTCCGGGGGAATTCTCAAAGGGGTGCCCCAGCTGAGGCCTGGGGGGAGGTCCGCTCGGGCCTCTCCGGCGCGGGCACGGCGCCGCGCGCGGAGCCCGTCGTCATCACCGCGACCGACGTCGCGGGCAGCCGCTTCGTCTCGGGCACCGGCGCCGCGCCCGATCCCGGGCGGCAGGCGGCCGTCATCGCGCAGGCGGAGAGCACCCTGCCGATGGTGGTGCGGAGCCTGTACGGGCAGCGGCTGAGCTCGGCCGAGCTGCGGTCCGGCGCCGCGGGCGACCGCTTCTTCGCGCTCACCGACGACCGGGGCAGGGACCTCACCCTGCGTCTGGACGCCGTTCCGCTCCCCTCCGGCACGGTCGCGCGGACCCACGTCAACACCACCTCGGACCAGCACGTCGTCCAGCTCTCCGACCGGATGGACCCGCGCCAGGTGGGCCGGGCGCTGAGCCACGAGGTCGGCGAACTGCTCGCGGTGCGCGACCGGGCGGCCCGTGCCGCCGCCGGTGACCCCGAGGTCGCGGGCGTCGCGCCGAACCGTGCCGAGCTGCTGGCCCGCGGCGGGCTGGGGAGCGCGGACCGGCGTCTGAGCCTCACCGAGGAGGACCTCGGCCGGGTCGGCGAACTCAACTACCTGGCCGCCCGCATGAACGACGCCACCCTCGATGCCACCCAACGCGCCGAATCCCGGAGTGAGTTGTCGGCGCTCATCGACCACGCCGGGCTGCGGCCGCAGGCCCCGGCCGACTCCGACCGCTTCGCGCCCGAGCTCCAGGCCGCCGATGTCCGCCGTGACATCATCGACCCGCACCTGACCCCGATGGCGGCCGGCGCCCTGCGCGAACTGGCCGTCCCCGTCGAGCGGTTGAACGCGGCCGATGTCGCCGAACTACGGGAGTTCCGGTCGCGGGCCGAACACGCCCGCCCCCTCGGGGTGTCCGCCCACGCCCCTCCCCTGCCGGGGTTCCGGCCCGACGGCTCCCCCGTCCCCCGCGAGGAGCTCGCCGCGGCGGCGGCCCAGGCGGCCGACCAGCGCACCCGGGCCGGTGCCGCCACCCTGGCCGAGCTGCGCGCGGAGAGCGCCACGACCGGCGAGTGGCCCACCCGCCAGGTCGTCATCGGCGGCGGCGCCAGCCTCGTCGGACGCGACCCCCAGGCCCTGCTCGTCGACGCCCGCGGCCGCTGGCACCTGGACCCCGGCCAGGGCATCGTCCAGTCCCCCGACCAGACGAGGGACATGCGGGCCAACGGGCTCGGCGACGCCCACCAGTTCGCCGACCCGACCGCGCGGGTGCCGCGCGACGCCGTACGCCTGTGGGAGGACCAGCTCGCCGTGCGCGGTCCCCTCGTCGACGGGACCGCGGCGCTGGTCCCGGGGCAGGACGGTCACCTCTACGCGCACATCCGGCCCGGCGACGGTTCCCCGGACGTCTATGTGAAGGTCGAGGGCACGCCGACCGTGGCCACCGGGCTGCCGCCGGAGATGGTGCCGGGCGTCGACCGCCGGGACGCGGTGAATCTGCCGGAGGCCCTCGACTCCGTACGCGGACAGCTCCCCGCCGACTCACCGGCGCACGCCCGGCTGACCGGGGAGGTCAGCGCGGAGCGGGCACTCCAGGTGTTGCGGGAGGAAGGCGTGCTGGACGGGCTGCGCTCGGGCGGCGCGGCGCGGGGCGCGCTCCAGACCCTGGACGCGACCGCCCAGTGGGAGCGGGCGAGGGCCGCCGCGCCCGGACGGGTCTTCATCGGGGACGAGATCGCCGAGAACCGTTTCGACCCGCATGCCGCGGGTGCGGAGGGCGCCCCGAAGACGTGGCTGGTCGCGGGCGCCGGCGGCACGGGCGTGGCCAACGCCGAGATCATCCTGGAGGCCGACCCCGAGGCACGGGTCACCGTCTACGGGCCGAACCTTCCTCCCGCGCTGGAGAACCAGGTGCAGTTCACCGCGCTGCGGGAGCGGTTCGTCCGCGAGTACGGCGGTGACGGCCGCCTCACCATCGACATCCACCCCGACAACCGGGTGGGTGCCGTGCGGATGTCCACCGGGCCCGACGGAAAGCCGCGGTTCCGGGAGGGGCGGGTGGAGGCGGAGGCGTATGTGGCGAGCCTCGGGCGGACCGCGCCGATGCCGGAGGCCCTCCAGGAGCTGAGCGAGCGGACCCGGGCCGGGGGCGGGCAGGTGCGGGGGGATCTGATGTTCGACCGCGACCGGCAGTACCTCGGTTACGGCGTCACCTTCGAGGCGGGGGGCAGGCAGCACCGCGTCGAGGTGACCGGTGCGGCCTCGCAGTTGCTGCCCCGCGACGTCTTCCCTCGGGACACCCAGGCCGCTCTGGGTGCCATGGCCGCCCGCCAGGTGCCCTCCCAGAGCGGCAACGCGGCTCCGGGTTTCGCTCCTGTGGCCCAGCAGACGGCCCGGCTCGCGGAGGCGCGTGCGCAGGGGACGGTGGAGCGGCACGCGTCGGTTCCGGAGAGCTGGCGCAGGCCCGCTGTGGCGGGCGCGACGACGACCACGCCGTCCGGTGGGCCCACGAACCCCGTGGCGAGCGCGGCCCGCCTCCAGTCCGGCCGGGGTTCCGCTGCCCCGGGCGGGGGCGTGCCCGGCTCGGCACCGGGTCCGGCACCTCGGGTGCAGAGGCCTCCACGCCCGGGTCGGTGAGACACGCTTGCGCTGGCGTCTGCGGTGCGGGTTCGGTGGGTGGGTCGGGGCCGTGCCGGTACATCCGCCCGTCGCGGTTGGATCAGACGTGGGTTTTGTAGGGAGCCGCTGCTCGATCCGGACGTAAGCGACGGGCATCTGATGTACCGGCACGGCCCCTCCCGTGCGCGGCCGACTGCGGGCACATCGTGGTGGCCAGTCCAGGTTTCAGCCCCGGCCTGGGAAGTTTCAGCCCCTCCGGCGATTGAGGAGCGGGGTCTGGGGCGGAGCCCCAGGGTGGGACGGGTAGGGGCGGAGGGGGCGAAAGAAGGTTTTGGTGGGGCGGAAGCACCCGCCTGGGGTCGGTGAGGGGCCCCGCCCTGGACAGGTGCATGCGTGTGCATATATTGTTCACGCGTGTAATCGACGTCGGCGTATCTCCGGGGGAACCGTGACCCGCACATTCCTGTTCGTGCTCGGCAGCAGCCGCCCCGGCGGCAACACCGAGTCGCTGGCCCGCAAGGCAGCCGAACAACTGCCCGCCGACGTGGAGCAGCGCTGGCTGTCCCTGGCCGAGCACCCGCTCCCCGACTTCGTGGACCTGCGCCGGGACGGCGACCACGTACGCCCTCCCGCCTCCAGTTCCCAAGCCCTCCTGCTCGACGCCACCCTCGCCGCCACCGACATCGTGATCGCCTCACCGCTGTACTGGTACTCGGTGTCCGGACTGACCAAGCGCTACCTGGACTACTGGTCGGGCTGGCTGCGCACTCCCGGCGTCGACTTCAAGGCCACCCTGGCCGGGCGCACGCTCTGGGGCGTCACCGCGCTCGCGCACGAGGAGCAGGAGGTCGCCGACCCGCTGGTCGGCACGCTGAACCACTCGGCGGCCTACATGAAGATGCGCTTCGGCGGGGTCCTGCTCGGCAACGGCAGCCGGCCCGGCGACGTGCTGAACGACACCGAGGCGCTGACACGCGCGAAGACCTTCTTCGCCCAGGAGGCACCGCTCGCACGTTTCCCCTACGAGCGCTGACGCGGCCGTTCAGGCGGTGATGTCCTTCGTCGTGAACCGGGCCCACGCGGCCGACCCGAACACGGCGACGTACAGGCCCTGGATGCCGAGGTCGCGGACCAGGTCGTCCCAGTAGACGGGGTCGCGCATGAGGTCGGCGAAGGACAGCCAGTAGTGGGAGAAGAAGTACGGCTGGAGTGCGTGCAACTGGGGAATCTGGTCCAGGATCTGGACGGTGATCAAGAGGCCGACCGTCGTCGCCATGGCCGCGATGCCACTGTTGGTGAGGGTGGAGACGAACAGGCCGAGCGCGGCGACACCGGTCAGTGACGCGGCGACGACCAGGGCGATGAGCAGCGCTCTGCCGAGCCCCTCGGCGAAACCGATGCGGGTTCCGGAGATCGTGGTCAGCTCGCCCAGCGGGAACAGCAGGGCGCCGACCGCGAACGCCGAGAGCGCCACCACCAGGGTCGCCACCAGGCAGAACGTCATCGTCGTCGCGTACTTCGTGAGCAGCAGCCGCGTGCGGCCGGCGGGCGCGACGAGAAGATAGCGCAGGGTTCCGGCGTTGGCCTCGCCGGCGATCGCGTCGCCCGCGATGACGCCGATCGCCATCGGCAGGAAGAACGGAAGGGTCGCGGCCAGCCCGGTGAACACCAGGAACAGCCCGTTGTTGGTGATCTGCGCGATGAACGCGGGACCCTCGCCGCCGCCACCGCCCGCGGTCGAGCCGCCGCTCGTCTCGACCCTGACGGCGACGCCGATGAGGACCGGCACGGCCGCGAGCACGCCGAGCAGCGCGATCGTGCGCCACCTGCGGAACGTGGTGACGAGTTCGTCGCGGAAGAGTCCGAGTGTCCACAGCGGGCTCGGCCCGCGGACGGCCCCCGGCTCCGGCGACGGTGACGGTGACGGTGACGGTGACGGTGACGGTGACGGTGACGGTGCAAGTGACGGCGCCGTGGCCATTCCTGTCGTCATCCCCGTCCCTGTCCCTGTCCTCGTCCCTGTCCCCGTCGCGGTCGCCGTCGCCGTCGCGGCCTCGGTCGCGGCCTC
The DNA here is from genome assembly GCF_036139655.1 of Streptomyces sp. NBC_00328. Lineage (NCBI taxonomy): Bacteria > Bacillati > Actinomycetota > Actinomycetes > Kitasatosporales > Streptomycetaceae > Streptomyces > Streptomyces sp. NBC_00328. Next base: position 5,764,078 of record NZ_CP108013.1, on the reverse strand, counting down.
GGCGTCCCGCTTCGGCAGATGTTCAGCCCGCGACATCGAAACCCTCCCCGGTCAGCGCCACGAACGCGTCCTCCAGCGAGGCCCGTTCGACTCCGAAGCCGCGGACCCGGACGCCTGCCAGGACCAACGCCGCGTTCAGTTCGGCGAGTTCACGGCCGGGCGGCTCCGCGGTCACCCCCGTCTCGGTCACGACGAGATCCATGACGCCCTGCTCCTTGAGGATCCGGGCCGCCTCCCCGGTGTCCGGCGTGGTCACCACCAGCCGGCCCCGGGCTCCGGCCGCGAGGTCGGCCACCGGGCCCTGGACGATGAGCCGCCCCTGGGCCATCACGGCCGCGTGGGTGCAGACCTGCTCGATCTCGTCGAGGAGGTGCGAGGAGAGGAAGACGGTCGTGCCGTCGGAGGCCAGCTCTCTGACCAGCGAACGGATTTCGCGCATGCCCTGGGGATCGAGACCGTTGGTCGGCTCGTCCAGGACGAGCAGCCGACGGGGCTGGAGCAGCGCGGCCGCGAGTCCGAGCCGCTGCTTCATGCCCAGCGAGTACGCCCTCGCCTTCTTTCCCGCCGCGGCGGTCAGCCCGACCCGGTCCAGCGCGGTCTCGACGCGTGTCCTGCGGGTCCGGGGATCGGCGGTCGGGTCGGCGGCGTCGTACCGGACGAGGTTGTCCCGACCGGAGAGGAAGCCGTACAGGGCGGGGCCCTCGATCAGCGCCCCGACGTGCGGAAGCACGGCGCGCGCCGACCGGGGCATGGGCCGCCCCAGCACGCTCGCCGTGCCCGACGTCGGCTCGATCAGGCCCATCAGCATCCGGATGGTGGTGGTCTTGCCGGAGCCGTTCGGCCCGAGGAAGCCGAAGACGCTGCCCGCCGGGACGGTGAGGTCCAGGCCGTCGACGGCGAGCTGTCCGCCGCGGAACCGCTTGCTCAGCGCGCGGGTGGCGATCACCGCGTCCTCGGCGGACACGGCAGCGGCGGACACGGCACCGGCGCTCCCCGTCCGCCCTGCGGGGACGGCGGCGCCCTCGGCCTTCGCCGGATCGGGCTCGTCGGCGGACAGCTCCTCCATGGACTCCCTCGGTTCGGTTCGCCCGGCCGCGTCTACTGGGCGGCGTCGGCCGCCTTCACCAGCGCGGCCTTGGTGACGGCACCGGCGTACACCTTGCCGTCGTCCGTGATCAGCGCGTTGACGAGGCGGGTCGAGAAGACCGTGCCCGAGCCGAACGTGCCGGTGACGTGGTCGCCGAGGGAGTTCAGGAACCCGTCGACGTCACTGTTGCCGGTCGAGCCGGACGCTCCGGACGGCATGCCCTCGCCACCGGTGTCGAGGACGACGATCGAGTTCCAGCCCTCGCCGATGGTCTTCGGACCGCCGACGCCGTCGGCCGTTCCCTCATGTCCCTTCGGCCACGCCTTCTTCAGATCCTTCGGCTCGTCGCCCTTCGACGTGCCGCCCTTCGCGCCCTTCAGCTCGTCGCCCTCGGTGACCTTCGCGCCCTTCGGCGGGGTGAAGGCGAACGTCGACGCGGCCGGCCGGGAGAAGTCGACCTGGGTGAAGCCCGCGTCCACGACGGCCGCGCCGCCGCTCGCCGGGGTCAGCGTGAACTTCAGCGGCAGCCCCGTCTTCGCGTCCACCGCGATGCTGATCGCGCCGACCGTGGTGCCTGACTGCCGGGGCTTGATGACCAGCTTGTAGGCGTCGCGGCCCGCGACGTGCGCGGTGCCGTCGACGCTCACGGAGGTCGTGTCGTCCACGGCCTTGAGAGCCTCTTCGGCGAAGTCCTTCGGAGTGGCCGGGACATCCCGCGGCGCCTTGCCCTTGGCACCCTCGCCGGCGTGCCCGGACTCGGCGGACGTCGAGTGGAAGACCTCGTTCGACTTGCTGTCGTACCCCCACACGTCCTTGCCGTTGTGGATGACGCTGTACTCGGCGGCGTTGTCCAGCAGGGAGACCTTGCCCCTGTCCGGGCCGTCGGCCGCGACGCGCAGCGTGTGCGTGCCCGAGGCCAGTTCGAGGAGCTTGGACTGCGGGTCGGCGGAGGAACCGCCGTGCCCCTGGGCCGCGCCGGACAGCAGGCCGCTCTCCAGACCGCCCAGGTCGGGCAGCCCCAGATCGGTGCTGATCTTGACCGTGCCGGAGAGCTGCTGGACGTCCGACTCGGCGATCTTCTCGATGAGTTGCTGTGCGGTGACCTTCGGCAGGTCGGGGTCTCCGGAGTCGGCGAGCGCCGGAACGAGTCCGATCGTCGCCGCCGCCACCCCCACCACCGCGACCGGAACGACGTACCGCGCGGCCTTGCGTCGCCCGGCGAGCCTGTCGTCGGCCTCCGCGGCCCTCGCGCTGTCGTCGGATTCGTACGGTGCCATGTGTGCGTTACCTCCGTCGTCGGCGGCGGCCCTGCCCTCGTTCCGTGCTCCACCCCTAAGCCGCCATTCTCACCCGGACCGGTGAGGAGTGGTGTTCTCCATCTGACCAAATTCGCGGGATGAAAGCGTCAGCCCCCGGGCTCAACTCCTCGTAGTCCTGCGGTATGACGTGACAGGGCGGTGCCTACCCCGACCCGTAGGGGTCGCTCGTAGGGGTCGCTCGTGGGGGTCGTACGTGGGGGGCGTACGTGGGGAACCCGGCCTAGAAACTAAATATGGCGACATTTCGAGTAAAGAACGGCTCGAATCCGTACGTACAGGTGGCAGCGATCGGAGCACCCAGCACTCCAGGGATCGAGGAATCGCCATGATCGCCATCAGGTACGTCGCGGGATACGCGGCCACGGGCACCGCCGTCCTGGCGCTCACGCTCGCCGGATGCGGAGGGGGCGGCGGAGGAAGCAGCGGCGGCGGCAAGAGCGGGACCAGCTCCTCGCAGAGCAGCGGCGGCACGACACAAAGCGGCACCACGGGATCGGCGACGTCCATGCTGACCACGGCCAAGGTCGCGAAACTGGGCACGGTCGTCACCGACGACAAGGGGTACGTCCTGTACCGCTTCGACGCGGACTCGGCGAACCCGACCAAGGTCACCTGCTACGACACCTGCGCCACGGTCTGGCCGGCGACCACGGCCCACGGCGGGGTGACCACGAAGGGCATCGACAAGAGCCTGGTCTCCACGGTGAAACGCGCGGACGGCAGCACCCAGGTCACCCTCGCCGGCTGGCCCCTCTACCGGTACGCCAAGGACGACGAGCCGAAGGAGGCCTACGGCCAGGGAGTGGACGGAACGTGGTTCGCGGTGACACCGAGCGGCGCGAAGATCACCACACCCGCCTCGACGTCGCCGACACCGGCCACGACGAGCACGGGAGGCGGTGGAGGCTACTGACAGCCGCCCCGGCAGGGGCCGGTCCTGGCCTGGCCGGTACGGGGCCGGTCCCGGACCGGCGGATACGGACCGGCGGATACGGACCGGTTCCAACCGGTCGGCGACCGGTGGCACCTGAACCGGCGTCTCAGCCGGCCCATGTCCGGTGGCACGCGAGCCGGCGTCCCAGTCCGCCCGCGACCGGTGACACCCGAGCCGGCGTCTCAGCCCGCCCGGTGCACCACGGCGTCCACCAGCTCGACCAGCGCGGCCTTCGAGTCGCACTCACGCAGCGGGGCCAGCGCGGCGCGCGCCTCCTCCGCGTAGCGCACGGTGTCCCGGCGCGCCTGCTCCAGCGCGGGGTGCTCCCGCAGCCGGGCCAGCGCCTCCGCGTGCCGCGCGTCGTCCGTCAGGTCCGAGTCGAGCAGCTCGCACAGCGCGATGTCCTCGGCGAGCCCCAGCCGCTCCGCGCGCTCGCGCAGCCGCAGCACCGGCAGCGTGGCGATGCCCTCGCGCAGATCCGTCCCCGGCGTCTTGCCGGACTCGTGCGAGTCGGACGCGATGTCGAGGACGTCGTCCGCGAGCTGGAAAGCGACGCCCAGCCGCTCGCCGTACTGCGTGAGCACGTCCACGACCGTCTCGTCGGCGCCCGACATCATCGCGCCGAACCGGCACGCGACGGCGACCAGCGACCCGGTCTTGCCGCCGAGCACGTCGAGGTAGTGGTCGACCGGATCGCGGCCGTCGCGCGGACCCGCGGTCTCCAGGATCTGCCCGGTCACCAGCCGCTCGAACGCCTCGGCCTGGATCCGGACGGCCTCGGGCCCGAGGTCCGCCAGGATGTACGAGGCGCGGGCGAAGAGGAAGTCACCCGTGAGGACGGCCAGCGAGTTGCCCCAGCGCACGTTGGCGCTGTCCACCCCGCGCCGGACCTCGGCCTCGTCCATCACGTCGTCGTGGTACAGCGTGGCGAGGTGGGTCAGCTCGACGACCACGGCCGAGGGCACGACACCCGGCGCGTAGGGGTCGCCGAACTGCGCGGCGAGCATCACGAGCAGCGGCCTGAACCGCTTGCCGCCGGCCCGCACGAGGTGCTGGGCGGCTTCCGTGATGAACGGGACCTCGCTCTTGGTGGCTTCGAGCAAACCCTCCTCGACAGCCGCCAATCCGGCCTGGACATCGGCTTCGAGAGCCTGGTCCCGCACGCTCAGCCCGAACGGCCCGACGACGGTCACGAGAGGTTCTCCTGTCTGCTGACGATCACATGGCGAACTCGGTCGATCATTTGGTCGATGACACGGTTTGTCGATGTGTCGCTGCCATCACTCAAGTCAGCGTATCCGGTCACGTTTCGATCACCACGAGCGCCCACCGTCCCCCGGTCCACTTCGCTCCGCCAGGTGGTGGGCGCGAGTACACCCGGAAGGCACACGGGAAGCACCTGCGTGCCCCAACGGCGGGTACCCCGGCTCACGGGCACCACCCCACCACCGACTGTATGTTCATGATCAGATGATGTGAACCGACTTGCGATGACTTGCGATGAAATGACCGGCATTACGTCCTCTGGGGTGGCGCTCATGCACATCCGTACGTCCTTCCCTTACGAGACCACTCACGAGGACGTCCTCATCCCTCTCTCGGACGGCACCCGTCTGTACGCCCGGATCTGGCGGCCGCTGACCGAGGAGCCCGTACCGGCGCTCCTGGAGTACCTCCCGTACCGCCTGACCGACTGGACGGCCCCGCGCGACCAGCAGCGCCATCCGTGGTACGCCGGGCACGGCTACGCCTCCGTCCGCGTGGACGTACGCGGCCACGGCAATTCGGAGGGAGTGCCGGGGGACGAGGACACGGGGAACGAGCCGGACGACGGGGTGGAGGTGGTCTCCTGGCTGGCGGCCCGGCCCTGGTGCACCGGCCGGGTCGGCATGTTCGGGATCGCGTGGGGCGGCTTCGACTCCCTCCGGACCGCGGCCCGCGCGCCCGAGCCGCTCAAGGCGATCGTCACGGTCTGCTCGACCGACGACCTCTATGACAACGACGTGCACCATGCGGGAGGTTCCGTCCTCGCCGTCGACACGCACGCCCGGTCGGCCCGACTGCTCGCCTTCGCCGCCCGCCCGCCGGACCCCGCGCACGTGGGCGAGGGCATGTGGCGGAGCATGTGGGAGAAACGGCTGGAGGCGATCCGCCCCGCCGCGCCCACCTGGCTGGCACACCAGACCAGGGACGCGTACTGGCGCCACGACAGCCTCCGCGAGGAGTACGGGGCCATCCGCGCCGCGGTCCTCGCGGTCGGCGGCTGGCACGATCCGCATCGCGACACGGTGCTGCGCCTGGTGCGGAACCTGCCGCCTGATCGCGTACGAGGTCTCATCGGCCCCTGGTCCCGCCAGTACCCGGACCGGGGCCTGCCGCCCGGACCGGCGATCGGCTTCCTCCAGGAGACGCTGCGCTGGTGGGACCACTGGCTCAGGGACGAGGAGACGGACGCGCTCTCCGTCCCCCTTCTGCGCTCGTACGTGATGGACGCGCACCCTCCGGCGACGGTGTACGCGCGGATCCCCGGCCGCTGGGTGGGTGACCCGGCCTGGCCCTCGCCCTCGGTGACCCCGGTCGCGTACGCGCTCCAGGGCGCCCCGCTGCCGGTGCGCTCCCCGCAGCACACGGGGGTCGACGCGGGCCGGCTGTTCCCTTCCGGCGACGACGCCGACCTGCCGCCGGACCAACGGGAGGAGGACGCCCGCTCGGCCTGCTTCGAGTTCGAGGTGCCTGAGGAGACCTGGGTACTGGGCCGGCCCCGGGTCAATCTGCGGCTGACGTCCGCGTCACCCAGGGGCCAGGTGATCGCCCGGCTGTGCGACGTGGCCCCGGACGGAGCGTCGACGCTCGTCACCCGGGGCACCCTGAACCTCTCGGCGCGCCGGGGCCCCGACCGGGCGGTTCCCTGGGAACCGGGTACCACGGAGAACGTGGTGTTCGACCTGACCGCCATCGGCTACGCGTTCCCGGCGGGCCACCGGATCCGGCTGGGCGTCTCCTCCGCGTACTGGCCCTGGATCTGGCCCCAGCCGGGCTCGGAGGAGGGCTTCACCCTGGAGCCGATCGGCAGCGTCCTGGAACTCCCGGTACGGGCAACGGAGTCGGACCCCTCGGTCGCCTTCGAGGAACCGGAGCAGTTCGCACCCCTCGGCGTGACCGTCTCGGCGACCCTGGACGAGCCCCGCCCCCGACGCCTGGTCCTGCGCGACGTGGCCGCGGAGACCTGGCGTCTTGAGGTGGACCCGGGGCGCGGCGGTACCCGCGTGTACCCCGACGGCCTCGAATGCACGGAGGAGGCCCGGGAGACGTACACGATCGACACCTCGGACCCGCTGTCCGCCCGCGCCCACTCGGCCTGGTCGATCCGACTGCACCGCCCGGACCTGCCGTGGGACGCCCGCGTCGAGACGGTCTCCGCCATCACCTGCGACGCACAGGACTTCGTCACGACCGACGAACTCGTCTGCAAGGACGGCGACGAGGTCGTCTTCCATCGAACCTGGGAGAAGCGCATCCCGCGCACAGCCGGCTGACTGGGCCCGCCGGCACGGGAGTTCACTCCCTCGGACCGCTGCGCATCCACACGCGCCCCAGGCCCGGGCCGGCGCGACGCGCTCATGGCGCGGGCCCCGGCGTATCGCCGCGCCCCGGACGGCGGCAGGACACTCTCGCGCCGAACACCGGTGGCGCGAGGCGCACTTCACCGCGCACCGGCCCGGGTTCGGAACCGCGTCGGGGCGGCTTCGGTCCACGTCCGGGCGGCTTCGGCTTGCGTCCGGGCGGCTTCGGCTCGCGTGCGGGAGGCGCGCCCGCCACCGGGCGGCCACGTTCCCCGATGTGTCCCGCGCCACAATTCCCGCCGCGCCAGGGGCCTCTCGGTACCCCGCGAAGGGCTCGGCGGCGGCTTCCACCGCAAGGACGATGCCCGAATTACCCCTCATGCCGCCTTGATGCTCTTTGGTCTCGTGAGTTGGGTCACCGGCGAACCGGACTCCCGCCGCGCGCCCTTCGCGACCCAACCCGTTTGCCAAAGGCAAGTTGAGGATCTAATTCCGGCGCAATCGGACTTTTTACCCGTGCATTAACCAGGAGAAAGCGATCTTCGCGGTCAAATCTCATCTTGTTTCGGACATGTGCTCTCGCATACGTTCTGGTCGACCCCGGGCGGATCGCCGAATCCTGCCGCCGCCCGGCAACCCATCGACCCACGCACGGCAGGAGCGGGGGAACCACAGGTAAGCCGCCGATCCGGGCACACCGGACCGGCTTGGGGTGAAGCCGCGCCCACAGCGCGGCCGGGCATCTCCCGCCCGAACCCGACAGCTCACCTCGCAGGCGTCGGAGAGGAAATTCGTCATGCCCGTACGAGGCAAGCACCGCCGCATGAAGACCAACGTCATCACCCGGGGCATGATCGCCGCCGGAACGGGCGGCATCGCCCTCGCCCTCCCGCTCGTGAGCGCGACCGGCGCCAGCGCCGCCACCCCGGCGCAGGCCCCGCAGGCCGCCCACACCGCGGTGATCCCCAACGTGCAGCTCGTCACCTACAAGGTGGTCGCCGGCGACACGCTCTCCAAGGTGGCGCAGAAGTACCCCAAGAGCGGCGGCTGGAAGAAGCTGTACGCGGCGAACCGCGCGGTCATCGGTGACAACCCCGCCCACCTCCGTCCGGGCCTGAAGCTGACCGTGGGCACGAAGACGCTGAAGTCGACGACCGTCCGCACCACGGCGAAGGCGACCGCCGCCGTCGCCAAGTCGACCACCGTCACCCAGGCCGCCGCCAAGACGTACTCCAACAACCTCGACGGCTGGATCAAGGAATCCCTGGACGTCATGGCCAAGGCCGGCATCCCGGGCAGCTACGACGGCATCCACCGCAACGTGATGCGCGAGTCCTCCGGCAACCCCAACGCCATCAACAACTGGGACTCCAACGCCGCCGCGGGCATCCCCTCCAAGGGCCTGCTCCAGGTGATCGACCCCACGTTCCAGGCGTACCACGTGGCCGGCACGTCGTGGAACATCTACGACCCGGTCGCCAACATCACCGCGGCCTGCAACTACGCGGCCGACAAGTACGGCTCGATGGACAACGTCAACGGCGCCTACTGATCGCACCCCGCACCCCGTCTTCCTCCGCACCCGCCGACGGCGCCTTCCCGGCCCGTCGGCGGGTGCGTTGCGGTCCCGTCGGCCGGTGTGCGTCCGCGGGCGCGGCGGCGGGTGCGCGTCCGTGGGCACGGCGGGCGGGTGCGCTCCGAATGTGTCGGCGGGTGTGCGTTCGTGGGTGCGCCGGGCGGGCGTGTCGGCGGGTGTGCGTTTGCGGGCGCGCCAGGCTGGGGCGCCTGCGCCGCTAGTGCCGCGGCAGGCAACGTTTGCCCGTCAAGGAGCGGCGCCCGGTGCGTGCTCTCGGCGTGCCGGCCGGAAGTCCTCGTACTGGATGTACTTGGGCTTTCGGCCGGTGCGGCGAGAGTGCGTGCCGGGAGTCGCGACGGGGCGAACGTTGCCTGTCGCGGCACTAGAAGCCGAAGAGGCGCTCCAGCACGACCGCGATCCCGTCGTCCTCGTTCGACAGGGTGATTTCGTCGGCCACCGCCTTCAGTTCCGGATGGGCGTTGGCCATCGCCACACCTCGGGCCGCCCAGTCGAACATCGGGATGTCATTGGGCATGTCACCGAAGGCGAGCGTCGCGTCCGGCGTGAGCCCGAGGTGCGCCGCGGCGAGAGCCAGGCCCGTCGCCTTGGTCACCCCGCATGGCTGGAGTTCGACGGTGCCGGGTCCGGACATGGTGACCGTCGCCAGCGAACCGACCACTCCCCGTGCCGCCGACGCCAACTCGTCGTCGGACAAGGAGGGGTGACGGAGCAACACCTTGCTGATCGGCTCCGCCCAGAGGTCGTCCCGGCGCGGCACCCGCACCGCGGGCAGGGTCGGATGCGGCATGACATAGCCCGGCTCGATGAGCGTCAGCCCGTCCACGCCGTCCTGGTCGACCGCCGCGTACAGCAGCCCGACCTCCGCCTCGATCTTGCCGAGCGCCGTCTCCGCCAGTTCCCTGTCCAGGGTCACCGACCACAGCATGCGGTCCGCGCCGGCGTCGTACAGCTGCGCCCCCTGCCCGCACACCGCCAGTCCCTCGCCGCCGAGTTCGTCGAGAAGCGGTCGCACGCGTGGTGCGGGTCGGCCCGTGACCACGAGATGCCGGGCACCTGCCCGGGTCACCTTCGCCAACGCGGCACGTGACCGGTCGGAGAGTGTGTCGTCGCCGCGCAGCAGCGTTCCGTCCAGGTCAGTGGCGATGAGTGAATATGCAGTCGGAGCGGCCATGATCCGAAGAATACGGATCGAACGACTCATCGGCCCGGCCTGAACCGGACGACGTCCGGTATCCCGTCAGCAACGCCGTTCACCGCACGGTGGTAAGCGCGTTGCGACCGCTTCGGATCACCCACGCTCCACTTCCGTCCACACCGACTTTCCCGCACACGACCGACCACATTTCCCCAACACCCCCTGGACAAAGGCCAACTCGCCGACAGGCCACCTCGGCCGCCGTACCGCACCACGCCGGCCACCGGGGCCGGACATCGGCAAGTCCGTTCACGGACAAGCCCGTTGGGCCGGGCAGAGACGAACTCCTCCCGCCTTGGGAAGTGCGCCACGGAAGCGTACGAGACAGCCGCGGGCAGCCTCGGGCAGCCGCGAGCAGGTCCGTGAAGCGCGGCCACGGAACCGAGAAGCGGCACCCGTCACCCGGCTTCGGCGCACCCGCCGCCCAGCGACCTCCGGCTCCGCGCGGGACCAATACGGACATTGCAAACCCTTTAGGCCCTGCCGCAGCGGGGACACTCCCCCGTAACGTGTGCCCGACCACATGAAACGCGTGGAACGCATGGATCACATGGCGAGTACGAATCCGAAAGCGAGGCACCAACCGATGCCCCCCTTCGATGTCCCCGAGGGCGACCCCTTCGGCCCGCACAACCTGCCGTACGGCGTGTTCTCCCTGACCGACCCGGCCGGCGACCCCGAGCGACGCGTCGGCGTACGGCTCGGCGACCACGTGCTCGACGCGGGCGCGGCGGCCCGCTCCCTCGGCTCCCCTTACGCCGGGCTGCTCGCGCAGCCGACCCTCGACCCGCTGCTCGCCGCGGGCCGCACCGCCTGGTCCGACGTCCGGCGCGCGCTGACGGCCTGGGTGACCGTCCCGGCCCACCGGGAGACCCTCGCTCCCCATTTCCACCCGCTCACCGACGTGACGCTGCACCTCCCCTTCACCGTCGCGGACTACGTCGACTTCTACGCCTCCGAGAACCACGCCCGGAACGTCGGCCAGATCTTCCGTCCCGATGCCGCCGACTCCCTCACCCCGAACTGGAAGCACCTGCCGATCGGCTATCACGGCCGCTCCGGCACGGTCGTGGTGTCCGGCACGGATGTCGTCCGCCCGTCGGGCCAGCGCAAGGCCCCCGCGGACGCCGCCCCGGTCTTCGGCCCCTCGGTCCGCCTGGACATCGAGGCGGAGGTCGGCTTCGTGGTCGGCACCCCCTCGGAACAGGGCCGTCCGGTGCCCCTGGGCGACTACCGCGACCATGTCTTCGGCCTCTGCCTGCTCAACGACTGGTCGGCGCGCGACGTCCAGGCCTGGGAGTACGTCCCGCTCGGCCCCTTCCTCGGCAAGTCCTTCGCCACGTCCGTGTCGGCGTGGATCACCCCGCTGGACGCCCTCGACGACGCCCTGGTGGCCCCGCCCGTCCGCACGCACCCCCTCCTCCCCTATCTCGACGACGCCTCCGAGGAACCGGGCGGCTACGACCTCCGGATCTCCGTGGCCATCAACGGCCACGTCGTCTCGGAACCCCCCTTCTCCACCATGTACTGGACGGCCGCCCAGCAACTGGCCCACATGACGGTCAACGGCGCCTCCCTGCGCACCGGCGATCTGTACGGTTCCGGAACCGTCAGCGGCCCCTCCGAGGGCGAGCGCGGCTCGCTGCTCGAACTCACCTGGAACGGGCGCGACGCCCTCGAACTCCCCGACGGCAAGCGCACGTTCCTCGAGGACGGCGACGAGGTCACCATGACGGCCTGGGCCCCCGGTCCGGGCGGGACCCGGGTGGGCCTCGGCGAGGTCCGGGGCCGCATCACACCGGCCGTCTCCCAGTAGGACTCTCCTGGGCAGGCCCCTTCAGGAGGCTCCGGCAGAAGCCTTCGGGGATACCTTCGGGATACCTCGGCAGAGGTCCGACAGAGGCCGGAGGCGCCTCGGCCGAGGGTCCCGCGGAGGTCTTCCGGCGGGAACGAGTCCGTGTCACGGTGGCCAGGATCCTGGCCACCGTGCCCGGCGGGCCCGGCTGGCGCGGCTGGCCCGGCAGGGACGATGGGGTCGGCGGGGCGTCGCCCCCGTTCCCGGTCCTCTGCCTCGGGCGGGCTACATCCAGTCCTCGGGCTCCGGCTCCTGGTCCAGCTCGGGCCAGTCCGGGTCCGGTGCCGAAGTGGCCGCCGCAACCGGCGCCGCCTCGGGTCTGCCGCCGTCTCCCGGGGCCCCGGGCGTGCCGTCGGCGAGCGAGGCGAGCACCCCGATGACACCCTCCCCGTAGGTCGCCAGCTTCTTCTCGCCCACCCCGCTGATACCGCCCAGCTCCTTCACAGAGGTGGGCCACACCGTGGCGATCTCCCGCAGCGTGGCGTCATGGAAGATGACGTACGCCGGGACTCCCTGTTCGCGCGCCTGCTCCGCCCGCCAGGCACGCAGCGCCTCGAACGCGGGAACGAGCTCCGCGGGCAGTTCGGCCACCGCCGCCTTGGCCTTGCGCTCACCCTTGGGTGCCGACGACCGCGACGTGACCGGCTTCGGCGCCTCCTTGCGCAGCAGCACGTCGCGCTCGCGCCGCAGCACGGTCCCGCTCTCGTCGGTCAGCACCAGCGTGCCGTACTCGCCCTCGACCGCGATCAGCCCCTGGGCCAGCAACTGCCGTACGACACTGCGCCATTCGGACTCCGCCAGCTCCTCGCCGATACCGAAGACGGACAGCTGGTCATGGTCGAACTGGATCACCTTGGCGGTCTTGCGCCCCAGCAGGATGTCGACGATCTGGCCCGCGCCGAACTTCTGGCCCCGCTCGCGCTGGAGGCGTACCACCGTGGACAGCAGCTTCTGTGCCGCGACCGTGCCGTCCCAGGTCTCCGGAGGCGTCAGACAGGTGTCGCAGTTGCCGCAGTCCGGTGTGTCGGGGTCCTGGCCGAAGTAGGCCAGGAGCTGGGAGCGCCGGCACCGGACCGTCTCGCACAGGGCGAGCATCGAGTCCAGATGGGCGGTGGCCCGGCGTCTGAACGCCGCGTCACCCTCCGAGCCCTGGATCATCTTGTTCAGCTGGACCACGTCCTGAAGGCCGTACGCCATCCACGCCGTGGAGGGCAGTCCGTCACGGCCGGCGCGGCCCGTCTCCTGGTAGTAGCCCTCGACCGACTTCGGCAGGTCCAGGTGGGCGACGAAGCGGACGTCCGGCTTGTCGATGCCCATGCCGAAGGCGATCGTGGCGACCACCACGAGGCCCTCCTCCCGGAGGAAGCGGGACTGGTGCGCGGCACGGGTGCCCGAGTCCAGGCCCGCGTGATACGGCACCGCCTCGATGCCGTTGCGGGCGAGGAACTCGGCGGTCTTCTCCACGGAGTTGCGCGAGAGGCAGTACACGATGCCCGCGTCGCCCGCGTGTTCCTCGCGCAGGAAGGACAGCAGCTGCTTCTTCGGGTCGGCCTTGGGAACGATCCGGTACTGGATGTTGGGTCGGTCGAAGCTCGCTTCGAAGTGGCGGGCCGCGGGCATGCCCAGGCGCTGGGTGATCTCCTTGTGCGTCGCGCGGGTGGCGGTGGCCGTCAGCGCGATGCGCGGGACGTCCGGCCAGCGTTCGCCGAGCAGAGAGAGCGCCAGATAGTCGGGACGGAAGTCGTGGCCCCACTGGGCCACACAGTGTGCCTCGTCGATCGCGAAGACGGAGATCTTCCCGCGGGACAGCAGGTCCAGCGTGCTGTCGAGACGCAGCCGCTCGGGGGCCAGGTAGATGAGGTCGAGCTCTCCGGCCAGGAACTCCGCCTCGACCACGCGCCGCTCGTCGAAGTCCTGTGTGGAGTTCATGAACCCGGCACGCACGCCCAGCGCCCGCAGCGCGTCCACCTGGTCCTGCATGAGCGCGATGAGCGGGGAGACCACAACGCCCGTACCCGGTCTGACCAGGGAAGGGATCTGGTAGCAGAGGGACTTTCCGCCACCGGTCGGCATCAGGACGACGGCGTCACCGCCCGCCACCACGTGCTCGATGATCGCTTCCTGCTCGCCGCGGAAGGCGTCGTACCCGAAGACCCGGTGGAGAGCGGCCAGTGCCTCGCTCCCGCCCAGCGTCTCCGTCGCGTCCGCTTCGGTCATCACACCCGTCCCGCCCATCTTTTCGTCCCCCGTACGTCGCGCCTCGACCACTGCGTCCACGATAGGGGTCCGCGCCGACAGTCCGAGAGTTGTCCACAGGCTGCGAGGGACCGGCTTCCCTACGTATCGGCGCTCGTCCCGTCTCACTCCGCCGCACGGCGCGCTCCGACGGGGTTCAACCCGTTGGCCCCGCTTGCATGGCGGCGCTTCGGGACCGAGGGTCATGCTGCTCGGGCGGGAGGAGGGGGCCCGCAGCCGACGGACCCGTGCAGTCCGTACGCCTCTCTCGTTTCCCTAGGAGTCCTCGCATGTCCCAGCGTCCCCTCCGGACCGCCGTCACCCTCGTGACAGCCGCCGCAGCGTCGCTCGCCCTGTCCGCCGGCCCCGCCCCGGCCGCGGACCGCCCGGCCGACCCGAAAGCGTTGCGGGATCTGGCCAAGGCGTACCTGGCCAGCGTGAAGTACCTCGACGAGAAGGTCGCCCTCGCCGACGGATACGTGCCTCGCCAGTGCTCCTCGGACCCCGCGGGGCACGGCAGCATGGGCTACCACTACTTCAACGAGTCCCGCTACGGCTCACTCGATCCGGCGAAGCCCTCGGCTCTCCTGTTCGAGGACGGCAAGGACGGAAAGCGCAGGCTCGCCGGGGTCGAGTGGATTGTCCTGGACTCGGACCAGAACCTGAAGACCAGCAAGGACCGGCCCTCGATGTTCGGCGGCCAGAAGTTCGAGGGTCCGATGCCGGGTCACTACCCGGGTATGCCGGTCCACTACGACCTGCACGTCTGGCTGTGGAAGCAGAACCCCAACGGGCTGTTCGACCGCTGGAACCCCAGGGTGAAGTGCCCAGCCGCCCCGGCGCACACCGGCAAGTCCGACACGCCCCACACCGGCAAGTCGGGCACGGTCCACACCGGCTCGCCCGGCATGGCCCACACCGGCTCCGCGGGCACGGCCCACACCGCCCACTGAGAACGGCTCGGGCCCCGCTCCCCCCGAAGGGAGCGGGGCCCGAGCCGAGCGCCGTACCGCTCAGCGCACGAAGACCCCCGCCTGGCTCGCCAGGTTCAGGAAGTACTGCGGCGCCACACCGAGCACCACCGTGACGGCCACACCCACCGCGATCGCCGTCGTCGTCAGTGGCGACGGCACGGCGACCGTCGGCCCCTCCGGCTTCGGCTCGCTGAAGAACATCAGCACGATCACGCGGATGTAGAAGAACGCCGCGATCGCCGACGAGATCACACCGACCACGACCAGCGCGCCCGCGCCGCCCTCGGCAGCCGCCTTGAACACGGCGAACTTTCCGGCGAATCCCGAAGTGAGCGGGATACCCGCGAAGGCCAGCAGGAAGACCGCGAACACCGCGGCGACCAGTGGGGACCTGCGTCCGAGACCGGCCCACTTGGACAGGTGCGTCGCCTCGCCGCCCGCGTCCCGTACGAGCGTGACGACGGCGAAGGCGCCGATCGTGACGAAGGAGTACGCGCCCAGGTAGAAGAGGACCGACGAGACACCGTCCGGCGAGGCCGCGATGACACCCGCGAGGATGAATCCGGCGTGTGCGATCGACGAGTACGCCAGGAGCCGCTTGATGTCGGTCTGGGTGATCGCGACGATCGCGCCGCCCAGCATGGTGACGATCGCCACGGCCCACATGACCGGCCGCCAGTCCCAGCGCATACCCGGCAGGACGACGTAGAGCAGACGCAGCAGCGCGCCGAACGCCGCCACCTTCGTCGCCGCCGCCATGAAGCCGGTGACCGGGGTCGGCGCGCCCTGGTAGACGTCGGGCGTCCACATGTGGAAGGGCACCGCTCCGACCTTGAAGAGCAGGCCCATGACGACCAGCGCCATACCCATGAGCAGCAGCACGTCGTTGCCCATGGTGCCGGCGAGAGCCGGGTCGACGTTCGTGACCGTGCCGTCGACGACGTGCGCGATGGTCGCGTACGACACCGAGCCGGCGTAGCCGTACAGCAGGGCGATGCCGAAGAGCGTGAACGCCGAGGCGAAGGCGCCGAGCAGGAAGTACTTGACCGCCGCCTCCTGCGACATGAGCCGCTTGCGGCGGGCCACGGCGCACAGGAGGTACAGCGGCAGGGAGAAGACCTCCAGCGCGACGAACAGCGTCAGCAGGTCGTTGGCCGCGGGGAAGACGAGCATGCCGCTGATAGCGAAGAGCAGCAGCGGGAACACCTCGGTGGTGGTGAACCCGGCCTTCACAGCGGCCTTCTCGCTGTCGCTGCCGGGCACCGACGCGGCCTGCGCGGCGAAGGAGTCGACCCGGTTTCCGTGCACCTCCGGGTCGAGGCGCCGCTCGGCGAAGGTGAAGACGCCGAGGATTCCGGCGAGCAGGATCGTGCCCTGGAGGAACAGGGCCGGTCCGTCGACCGCGATCGCGCCCATCGCCGCGATGTGCGCCTTCGTGGTTCCGTATCCGCCCGCCGCGAGCGCGACGACCGCGGAGAAGGCCGCGGCCAGCGCGACGACGGCGACGAACACCTGTGCGTAGTAACGCGACTTGCGCGGCACGAAGGCCTCGACCAGAACTCCGACGACCGCCGCGCCGAGGACGATCAAGGTGGGCGACAATTGCCCATATTCGATCTTCGGTGCATCGATCTTGGAGATCGGCTCGGCCGCGGTCGCGGCTGTTGTCCACAGGCTGTGGACGGCTGATGCGCTCACTTGGCCGCCTCCACCTCGGGCTGGGGGTCCGTCTTGTGTACATCTGACATGGTCTGCTGGACCGCTGGGTTGACGATGTCGGTGAGCGGCTTCGGGTAGACGCCCAGGAAGATCAGCAGAGCGATCAGCGGGGCGACGACCAGGAGCTCGCGCACCCTGAGGTCCGGCATCTCGGCCACCGACGCCTTGACCGGGCCCGTCATCGTCCGCTGGTAGAGGACGAGGGTGTAGAGCGCGGCGAGGACGATGCCGAAGGTGGCGATGATGCCGACCACCGGGTAACGGGTGAACGTGCCCACCAGGACCAGGAATTCACTCACGAAGGGCGCGAGACCCGGGAGCGACAGCGTCGCGAGGCCACCGATCAGGAAGGTGCCCGCGAGCACCGGGGCGACCTTCTGCACTCCTCCGTAGTCGGCGATGAGACGCGAGCCGCGCCGCGAGATCAGGAATCCGGCCACCAGCATCAGGGCGGCGGTCGAGATCCCGTGGTTGACCATGTAGAGCGTCGCGCCGGACTGGCCCTGCGTGGTCATCGCGAAGATGCCCAGGATGATGAACCCGAAGTGCGAGATCGACGCGTAGGCGACCAGCCGCTTGATGTCCCGCTGTCCGACCGCGACCAGCGCCCCGTAGACGATGCTGATCAGCGCCAGTACGAGGATCGCGGGCGTCGCCCACTTGCTCGCCCCCGGGAAGAGCTGGAGGCAGAAGCGGAGCATCGCGAAGGTGCCGACCTTGTCGACGACCGCCGTGATCAGCACGGCGACCGGCGCCGTGGCCTCGCCCATGGCGTTGGGCAGCCAGGTGTGCAGCGGCCACAGGGGCGCCTTCACCGCGAACGCGAAGAAGAAGCCGAGGAAGAGCCACCGCTCGGTGCTGGTCGCCATGTGCAGCGAGCCGTCGGCCCGCGCCTGGACGATCTCCTGGAGCGAGAAGCTTCCGGCGACCACGTAGAGGCCGATCACGGCGGCCAGCATGATCAGGCCGCCGACCAGGTTGTAGAGGAGGAACTTCACCGCGGCGTACGAGCGTTGTGTCGCCGCCGCCTCGTCGCCGTGCTCGTGGGCACGGTCCCCGAAGCCGCCGATGAGGAAGTACATCGGGATCAGCATGGCTTCGAAGAAGATGTAGAAGAGGAAGACGTCGGTGGCCTCGAAGGAGATGATCACCATCGCCTCGACGGCCAGGATCAGGGCGAAGAAGCCCTGGGTGGGACGCCAGCGCTTGCTTCCGGTCTCCATCGGGTCGGCGTCGTGCCAGCCCGCCAGAATCACGAACGGCATCAACAGCGCGGTGAGCGCGACGAGCGCCACCCCGATGCCGTCCACGCCCAGTTGGTAGCGCACCCCGAAGTCCGGGATCCAGGCGTGGGATTCGGTGAGCTGGTAGCGGTCGCCGCCGGGGTCGAAACGCACCAGGGTGACCGCGGCGAGCACCAGCGTGCCGAGGGAGACCAGCAGCGCCAGCCACTTGGCCGCGACGCGCTGCGCGGCCGGCACGGCGGCCGTGGCGATCGCCCCGAGGGCCGGGAGCGCCGCCGTCGCTGTCAGCAGAGGAAAGGACATCGGTATCAGACCGCCCTCATCAGCAGGGTCGCGGCGACGAGGATCGCCGCACCGCCGAACATCGAGACCGCGTAACTGCGCGCATAGCCGTTCTGCAGCTTGCGCAGCCGCCCGGAGAGGCCGCCCACGGAGGCCGCCGTCCCGTTGACGACTCCGTCGACCAGGGTGTGATCGACGTAGACCAGGGAGCGGGTGAGGTGCTCACCGCCGCGTACCAGCACGACGTGGTTGAAGTCGTCCTGGTACAGGTCGCGCCGGGCGGCGCGGGTGAGCAGCGAGCCACGCGGGGCGACGACCGGGACCGAGCTGCGTCCGTACTGGAGGTAGGCGATGCCGGCGCCGACGACCAGCAGCACCATGGTGGCCACGGTGACCGTGAGGGCGCTCACGGGCGAGTCGCCCTCCGAGTGCCCGGTGACCGGCTCCAGCCAGTGCACGAAGCGGTCGCCGATGCTGAAGAAGGCACCCGCGAACACCGACCCGAAGGCCAGCACGATCATCGGGATCGTCATGGACCTGGGCGACTCGTGCGGGTGCGGTTCGTGCCCCTCGGCGTCGGGCTGCCAGCGCTTCTCCCCGAAGAAGGTCATGATCATCACGCGCGTCATGTAGTACGCGGTGATCGCCGCGCCCAGCAGGGTCACGCTGCCGAGGATCCAGCCCTCGGTGCCGCCCTTGGCGAAGGCCGCCTCGATGATCTTGTCCTTGGAGAAGAAACCGGACAGGCCCGGGAAGCCGATGATCGCGAGATAGCCGAGGCCGAAGGTCACGAACGTGATCGGCATGTACTTCCTGAGGCCGCCGAACTTCCTCATGTCGACCTCGTCGTTCATGCCGTGCATGACCGAACCGGCGCCGAGGAAGAGCCCGGCCTTGAAGAAGCCGTGCGTCACCAGGTGCATGATCGCGAAGACGTAGCCGATGGGGCCGAGGCCCGCCGCCAGCACCATGTAGCCGATCTGCGACATGGTCGAGCCGGCGAGCGCCTTCTTGATGTCGTCCTTCGCGCAACCGACGATCGCACCGAACAGGAGCGTGACCCCGCCCACGACGGTGACGACGAGCTGTGCGTCCGGTGCCGCGTTGAAGACGGCGGCCGAGCGCACGATCAGATACACGCCCGCGGTCACCATCGTGGCGGCGTGGATGAGGGCCGAGACCGGGGTCGGGCCCTCCATCGCGTCCCCGAGCCAGGACTGCAGCGGCACCTGGGCCGACTTGCCGCAGGCCGCGAGCAGCAGCATCAGCCCGATGGCCGTGAGCTTGCCCTCGGTGGCGTCCCCGGCGATCCCGGGGTGTCCCTCGGTGCCGAGCAGCGGCCCGAAGGCGAAGGTCCCGAAGGTCGTGAACATCAGCATGATGGCGATGGACAGGCCCATGTCGCCGACACGGTTGACCAGGAAGGCCTTCTTGGCGGCGGTGGCCGCGCTGGGCTTGTGCTGCCAGAAACCGATCAGCAGGTACGAGGCGAGACCGACACCTTCCCAGCCGACGTACAGCAACAGGTAGTTGTCGGCGAGGACGAGCAGCAGCATCGCCGCCAGGAACAGGTTCAGATAGCCGAAGAAGCGGCGGCGGCGCTCGTCGTGCTCCATGTACCCGATCGAGTACAGGTGGATCAGCGAGCCGACGCCGGTGATCAGCAGGACGAACGTCATCGACAACTGGTCGAGCTGGAAGCCGACGTCCGCCCGGAAGTTCCCGACGGCGATCCAGCTGAACAGATGCTGGGTGAAGGTCCGGTCCTCAGGACCCTTGCCCAGCATGTCGGCGAAGAGCACGACGGCGATCCCGAAGGAGGCGGCCGCGAGCACGGTACCGATCCACTGGCCGACGGCGTCCAGCCGCCGTCCGCCGCACAGCAGTACGGCCGCTCCGAGCAGAGGCGCCGCGATCAGCAGCGCAATCAGGTTCTCCACGATTCAGCGACCCCTTACAGCTTCATCAGGCTGGCGTCGTCGACCGAGGCCGAGTGGCGGGAACGGAACAGCGACACGATGATCGCGAGCCCGACCACGACCTCCGCGGCGGCGACGACCATCGTGAAGAAGGCGATGATCTGGCCGTCGAGATTGCCGTGCATCCGGGAGAAGACGACGAAGGCGAGGTTGCAGGCGTTGAGCATGAGCTCGATGCACATGAACACCACGATCGCGTTCCGTCTGATCAGGACACCGGTGGCGCCGATCGTGAACAACAGAGCGGCGAGGTAGAGGTAGTTGACCGGATTCACTTGGACGCCTCCTCCGGCTTCGTGCGCTCCAGGCGCTCCTCGGCACGCTGCTCCAGCGCCTTCAGATCCTTCAGCGCGTCGGCCGACACGTCACGGATCTGCCCGCGGTCGCGCAGCGTCTTGCTGACGGTCAGCTCGGACGGAGTGCCGTCGGGGAGCAGGCCGGCGATGTCCACCGCGTTGTGCCGGGCGTAGACACCCGGAGCCGGCAGCGGCGGGAGGTGCTTGCCCTCGCGCACCCGCTGCTCGGACAGCTCGCGCTGGGTCCTGGCGCGCTCGGTGCGCTCGCGGTGGGTGAGCACCATGGCGCCGATGGTGGCCGTGATGAGCAGCGCGCCGGTGATCTCGAAGGCGAACACGTACTTCGTGAAGATGAGGGCGGCGAGGCCCTCCACGTTGCCGTTCGCGTTGGCCTTCGCCAGGCCGTCGAAGTCCTGGACGGACGCGTTGCCGATACCGGCGAACAGCAGGATGCCGAAGCCGAGTCCGCAGAGCAGGGCCAGCCAGCGCTGCCCCTTGATGGTCTCCTTCAGCGAGTCCGCCGCGGTGACACCGACGAGCATGACGACGAAGAGGAACAGCATCATGATCGCGCCGGTGTAGACGACGACCTGGACGATGCCCAGGAAGTAGGCGCCGTTGGCGAGGTAGAACACCGCCAGGACGATCATGGTTCCGGCGAGACACAGCGCGCTGTGCACGGCCTTGCGCATGAAGACGGTGCACAGGGCGCCGATCACCGCGACGGTGCCGAGAACCCAGAACTGGAAGGCCTCTCCGGTGGAGGTGGAGTACGCGGCCAGGCCGGTCATGCCTCCGCCCCCTCTCCGGCGGGCCCGCCCGACGGACTCGCCGAGGGATGCAACTCGCCCTTGGAGACGGCCACCTGACGCTCGGTGCCGGGTGCAGCCTCGGTGACCAGACCTCGGTAGTAGTCCTGCTCGTCCGTGCCCGGGAAGATCGAGTGCGGTGTGTCGACCATGCCGTCCTGGAGCCCGGCGAGCAGCTGCTCCTTGGTGTAGATCAGGTTGGCGCGGCTGCTGTCCGCGAGCTCGAACTCGTTCGTCATCGTCAGCGCGCGCGTGGGGCACGCCTCGATGCACAGGCCGCACAGGATGCAGCGGGCGTAGTTGATCTGGTAGACGCGGCCGTAGCGCTCACCCGGGGAGTAGCGCTCCTCCTCGGTGTTGTCCGCGCCCTCCACATAGATGGCGTCCGCGGGACAGGCCCAGGCGCACAGCTCACAGCCCACGCACTTCTCCAGGCCGTCCGGGTGGCGGTTGAGCTGGTGCCGGCCGTGGAACCGCGGTGCGGTGGTCTTCTGCTCTTCCGGGTACTGCTCGGTCAGCCGCTTCTTGAACATGGCCTTGAAGGTCACGCCGAAACCGGCGACGGGGTTCTGGAAACCAGGTTTGGTCTCCTTCGGCTCCTCAGCCATCGGACCCCTCCTTTCCGTCACGAGATCCGGTGACGGGTCCGTCACTCGCAGTATCGGACCCGCCACTGACAATCAGCTCCCGCTCGCGGCGCGGACGGCGCCGCGGTACCGGCGGCAGCTCCTGGCCGGGCAGTGGGGGCACGGGGAATCCGCCGGCCATCGGGTCGAAAGCGGCGGGCTCGGCGGGCGTCTCCTGGCCCTCCTGGCCCTGCTTGTCGCGGAAGATGTCCGCCACGAACGACAGCAGCAGGAGGACGAGGACACCTCCGCCCACGTACAGGGCGATGTCCGCGAAGTCGTAGTTCTCGTTGCGCAGCGTCCGTACCGTCGCGACGAGCATCAGCCAGACCACGGAGACCGGGATGAGCACCTTCCAACCGAGCTTCATCAGCTGGTCGTAGCGGACGCGCGGCAGCGTGCCGCGCAGCCAGATGAAGAAGAACAGCAGGAGCTGCACCTTCACCACGAACCAGAGCATCGGCCACCAGCCGTGGTTGGCGCCCTCCCAGAAGCTGCTGATCGGCCAGGGCGCACGCCAGCCGCCCAGGAAGAGCGTCGTCGACACGGCCGAGACCGTCACCATGTTCACGTACTCGGCGAGCATGAACAGCGCGAACTTGATCGACGAGTACTCGGTGTTGAAGCCGCCGACGAGGTCGCCCTCGGACTCCGGCATGTCGAAGGGGGCCCGGTTGGTCTCACCGATCATCGTCACGATGTAGATGAGGAACGAGACCGGCAGCAGGACGATGTACCAGCGGTCCTGCTGCTGCTCGACGATCGTCGACGTCGACATCGACCCGGAGTAGAGGAACACCGAGGCGAACGCGGCACCCATGGCGATCTCGTAGGAGATCATCTGGGCGCAGGAGCGCAGACCGCCCAGCAGCGGATAGGTGGATCCGGAGCTCCAGCCGGCGAGCACGATCCCGTAGATGCCCACCGAGGCCACCGCGAGGATGTAGAGCATCGCGATCGGCAGGTCGGTGAGCTGCATCGTGGTGCGCTGACCGAAGATCGAGATCTCGTTGTCCGCGGGCCCGAAGGGGATCACCGCGATCGCCATGAAGGCCGGGATGGCCGCGACGATCGGCGCGAGGACGTAGACCACCTTGTCCGCGCGCTTGACGATCAGGTCCTCCTTGAGCATCAGCTTCACACCGTCGGCGAGCGACTGGAGCATGCCCCAGGGCCCGTGCCGGTTGGGGCCGATGCGCAGCTGCATCCAGGCGACGACCTTGCGCTCCCACACGATGGAGAAGAGCACGGTCACCATCAGGAAGGCGAAGCAGAACACCGCCTTGATGACGACCAGCCACCAGGGGTCGTGGCCGAACATCGAGAGGTCTTCAGCGGCGAGGTACGGCGTCATGCCTCCACCTCCTTGGGGGCCTCGGCGGCGATCGTCGCCGGGCCGATGCGGACGAGTGCGCCGGGCAGCGCCCCGGTGTCGGAGGCGACGCCCCCTCCGGTCGAGTTCAGCGGGAGCCAGACCACGCGGTCGGGCATCTCGGTGACCTGCAGCGGGAGTTCGACCGCTCCGCCCGGACCGGTCACGGCGATGACATCGCCGTTCTTGACGCCCGCCTCGGCGGCGGTGGCGGCCGACACGCGCGCGTGTGCGGCGTGCCGGGTTCCGGCGAGCGCTTCGTCGCCCTCCTGGAGGCGCCCCTGGTCGAGCAGCAGCCGGTGCCCGGCCAGTACGGCCTCCCCGGCGGCGGGACGGGGCATCTCCACCCCGGTCTCCCGGGGTTCGGCGGCCCGCGACCCGTCCCAGGCGCCGAGCCGGTCGAGTTCCCCGCGCGTGGTGCGCAGGTCCGGCAGCCCCAGGTGTACGTCCATGGCGTCGGCCAGCATCTGCAGGACGCGCGCGTCGGTGGGCGCCAGGGGCCGGGTCATCTGGTCGGGCTTGAGAGCCGCCTCGAAGGAGCGCACCCTGCCTTCCCAGTTGAGGAAGCTTCCGGCCTTCTCGGCGACCGCGGCGACCGGCAGGACGACGTCCGCGTGCTCGGTGACCTCACTGGGCCGCAGTTCGAGCGACACCAGGAAGCCCACTTCGGACAGGGCCGCACGCGCGCGCGTGGGGTCGGGAAGGTCGGCGACCTCCACACCCGCCACCACCAGGGCCCGCAGTTCGCCGCCGACGGCGGCCTCCACGATCTGGCCGGTGTCACGGCCGTAGCGGTGCGGGAGTTCGGAGACGCCCCATGCGGCCGCGACCTCGTCCCGCGCGCGCGGATCGGTGGCCGGGCGTCCGCCCGGCAGCAGCGACGGAAGCGCGCCGGCCTCGATCGCACCGCGTTCCCCTGCCCGGCGCGGGATCCACACCAGTCGGGCGCCGGTGGCGGTGGCGGTCCGCACGGCGGCGGTCAGCCCTCCCGCCACGGTGGCGAGCCGCTCACCGACGACGATCACGGCGCCCTCGACACGCAGCGCCTCGGCGGCCCTGGCGCCGTCGTCCTCCAGGCCGACGCCGCTCGCGAGCGCGTCCAGCCACTCGGTCTCGGTGCCGGGCGCGGCCGGCAGCAGCGTGCCGCCCGCCTTCTCCAGACCGCGGGTGGCGTGCGTGGCCAGGGAGAACGTCTTCTGTCCGTGCCCGCGCCATGCCTTGCGCAGCCGCAGGAAGACGCCGGGCGCCTCCTCCTCCGACTCGAACCCCGCGAGCAGGACGGCGGGCGCCTTCTCCAGGGCGGTGTACGTGACGCCCGTGCCGTCGAGATCCCGGCCGCGTCCGGCGACCCGGGCGGCCAGGAAGTCGGCCTCCTCGGAGCTGTGCACGCGCGCGCGGAAGTCGATGTCGTTCGTCTCGAGTGCCACGCGCGCGAACTTGCTGTACGCGTAGGCGTCCTCGACGGTGAGCCGGCCGCCGGTGAGGACACCGGCCCGCCCGCGGGCGGCGGTCAGTCCCTGCGCGGCGGCTTCCAGGGCCTCCGGCCAGGAGGCGGGCTCGAGGACGCCCTCGGCGTTGCGCACCAGGGGCGTGTCGAGGCGGTCGCGCTGCTGCGCGTACCGGAACCCGAACCGGCCCTTGTCGCAGACCCATTCCTCGTTGACCTCGGGGTCGGGCGCAGCGAGACGCCGCATCACCTTGCCGCGCCGGTGATCGGTGCGCGTCGCGCAGCCGCCGGAGCAGTGCTCGCACACGGAGTGCGAGGAGATGAGGTCGAAGGGGCGCGAGCGGAAGCGGTAGGCCGCCGACGTGAGCGCGCCCACCGGGCAGATCTGGATCGTGTTGCCGGAGAAGTACGACTCGAACGGGTCGCCCTCACCGGTGCCGACCTGCTGGAGCGCGCCCCGCTCGACCAGCTCGATCATGGGGTCGCCCGCGATCTGGTTCGAGAAGCGGGTGCAGCGCGCGCACAGCACGCACCGCTCGCGGTCCAGGAGCACCTGCGTGGAGATCGGGATCGGCTTCTCGTAGGTCCGCTTCTTGCCCTCGAACCGGGACTCGGCGTTGCCGTGCGACATCGCCTGGTTCTGCAGGGGGCACTCGCCTCCCTTGTCGCAGACCGGGCAGTCCAGCGGGTGGTTGATGAGCAGCAGCTCCATCACACCGTGCTGTGCCTTCTCGGCGACCTGGGAGGTGAGTTGAGTCTTGACGACCATCCCGTCCGTACAGGTGATCGTGCAGGACGCCATGGGCTTGCGCTGGCCCTCGACCTCGACGATGCACTGGCGGCAGGCGCCGGCCGGGTCGAGGAGCGGGTGGTCGCAGAAGCGGGGGATCTCGATGCCGAGTTGTTCGGCGGCCCGGATGACCAGGGTGCCCTTGGGCACGCTCATCTCGACGCCGTCGATCGTCAGCGAGACGAGATCCTCCGGCGGGACCGCCGCTTCCCCGCCTCCGGAGGGAGCGCTGGTGGTCACTGTCATGCGTTCACCTCCGTGTGCTTGTCCGCCCAGGCCGTGGAGCGGGCGGGGTCGAAGGGGCAGCCGCGGCCCGTGATGTGCTGCTCGTACTCCTCGCGGAAGTACTTGAGCGAGGAGAAGATCGGCGAGGCGGCACCGTCGCCGAGGGCGCAGAAGGACTTGCCGTTGATGTTGTCGGCGATGTCGTTGAGTTTGTCGAGGTCGGACATGACGCCCTTGCCGGCCTCGATGTCGCGCAGCAATTGGACGAGCCAGTACGTGCCTTCACGGCACGGCGTGCACTTGCCGCAGGACTCGTGGGCGTAGAACTCGGTCCAGCGGGTGACGGCTCGGACGACGCAGGTCGTCTCGTCGAAGCACTGGAGTGCTTTCGTGCCGAGCATGGAACCCGCGGCGCCCACTCCTTCGTAATCAAGAGGGACGTCGAGATGCTCGTCGGTGAACATCGGGGTCGAGGAGCCGCCCGGCGTCCAGAACTTCAGCCGGTGACCGGGGCGCATCCCGCCGCTCATGTCGAGGAGTTGGCGCAGCGTGATGCCGAGCGGTGCCTCGTACTGGCCGGGGCTGGCGACATGGCCGCTGAGGGAGTAGAGCGTGAAGCCCGGGGACTTCTCGCTTCCCATCGACCTGAACCATTCCTTGCCATTTTGGAGAATTGCGGGAACTGACGCGATCGACTCGACGTTATTTACAACAGTTGGACACGCATAGAGGCCCGCGACAGCAGGGAAAGGGGGACGAAGCCGCGGTTGACCACGGCGGCCTTCGAGCGAGTCGAGCAGCGCGGTCTCCTCACCGCAGATGTACGCGCCGGCGCCCGCGTGCACGGTGAGCTGGAGGTCGAGTCCGCTGCCCAGGATGTTCTCGCCGAGGTACCCCGCCGCGTAGGCCTCACGTACGGCCTCGTGCAACCGCCGCAATACGGGGACGACTTCACCGCGGAGATAGATGAAGGCATGCGAAGACCGGATGGCATAGCACGCGATCACAATGCCCTCGATGAGGCTGTGCGGGTTCGCGAAGAGGAGCGGGATGTCCTTGCAGGTCCCCGGCTCCGACTCGTCGGCGTTGACAACTAGATAGTGAGGTTTGCCGTCTCCCTGGGGAATGAACTGCCATTTCATTCCGGTCGGGAATCCTGCACCGCCCCGGCCCCGCAGCCCGGAGTCCTTGACGTACGCGATCAGGTCGTCCGGTGACATGGCGAGTGCCTTGCGCAGGCCCTCGTACCCCTCGTGCCTCCGGTAGACGTCCAGCGACCAGGACCTGTCCTCGTCCCAGAAGGCCGACAGCACGGGTGCGAGCAGCTTTTCGGGACTCGTCTCGTTGATCTCTGCTGCCAAGGTCATCACTCCCCCTCCTCTGCCACAGGACCCGCCGGGTGGGACGGGTCGGAGGCCGACGTGTCCTGCGGCGCGTCGTGCGAGCTGGGGTGCTCGGCGGGCCGCTGGTTCTGAGGTGCTCCTCCGCCTCGCGGATGCACCACGCGCGCGGGTGAGCTCTCCCCCTTGGCCAGGCGCAGCCCCACCAGGGAGGCGTGGCCCGCGCTGCCGCCGGCCTCCACCGCGCCCTCGCGCTCGTCGGGGAAGCCCGCCAGGATCCGGGCGGTGTCCTTGAAGGTGCACAGACGGGCGCCGCGGGTCGGGTCGACGTCGGCGCCCGCGCGCAGGTCGTCGACGAGCCGCTTGGCCGAGTCCACGGTCTGGTTGTCGAAGAACTCCCAGTTGACCATCACGACCGGCGCGAAGTCGCAGGCCGCGTTGCACTCGATGTGCTCCAGGGTGACCTTGCCGTCACCGGTGGTCTCCCCGTTGCCGACGCCCAGGTGGTCCTGGAGGGCCTCGAAGATGGCGTCGCCGCCCATGACCGCGCACAGGGTGTTGGTGCAGACACCCACCTGGTAGTCACCGCTCGGCTTGCGCCGGTACATCGAGTAGAAGGTCGCGACGGCGGCGACCTCGGCCGTCGTCAGGCCCAGTGTCTCCGCGCAGAACCGCTGTCCCGTGCGCGTGACGTGGCCCTCCTGCGACTGCACGAGATGCAGCAACGGAAGGAGCGCCGAGCGGGAGTCGGGGTAGCGGGCGATGATCTCGCGCGCGTCCGCCTCCAGCCGGGCCCGGACGTCGGCCGGGTAGTCGGGCGCGGGCAGTTGGGGCATGCCCAGGCTGACGCCCTCGGGGGTGGTGGTCACCGGTCGACGCCTCCCATCACGGGGTCGATGGACGCGACGGCGACGATGACGTCGGCGACCTGGCCGCCTTCGCACATCGCCGCCATGGCCTGCAGGTTGGTGAAGGACGGGTCCCGGAAGTGGACCCGGTAGGGGCGGGTGCCTCCGTCGGAGACGACGTGCACCCCGAGCTCGCCCTTGGGCGACTCGACCGCCGTGTACGCCTGTCCCGGCGGCACGCGGAAGCCCTCGGTCACCAGCTTGAAGTGGTGGATCAGGGCCTCCATGGAGGTGCCCATGATCTTCTTGATGTGGTCGAGCGAGTTGCCGAGACCGTCGGGGCCGAGCGCGAGCTGGGCGGGCCAGGCGATCTTCTTGTCGGCGACCATGACCGGGCCGGGCTGGAGCCGGTCCAGGCACTGCTCGACGATCCGCAGCGACTGGCGCATCTCCTCCAGGCGGATCAGGAAGCGCCCGTAGGAGTCGCAGGTGTCGGCGGTCGGGACCTCGAAGTCGTAGTTCTCGTAGCCGCAGTACGGCTGGGACTTGCGCAGGTCGTGCGGCAGGCCCGCCGACCGCAGGACCGGGCCGGTGGCACCGAGGGCCATACAGCCGGCCAGGTCGAGATAGCCGACGTCCTGCATGCGGGCCTTGAAGATGGGGTTCCCGGTGGCGAGCTTGTCGTACTCGGGAAGGTTCTTCGTCATCTTCTTCACGAACTCGCGGATCTGGTCCACCGCGCCCGGGGGCAGGTCCTGGGCGAGTCCGCCGGGGCGGATGAACGCGTGGTTCATCCGCAGGCCCGTGATCAGCTCGTAGATGTCGAGGATGAGCTCACGGTCACGGAAGCCGTAGATCATGATCGTGGTGGCGCCCAGCTCCATGCCTCCGGTGGCGATGCACACCAGATGGGAGGAGAGTCGGTTCAGCTCCATGAGGAGCACGCGGATGACCGAGGCGCGGTCGGGGATCTGGTCGGTGATCCCGAGGAGCTTCTCGACGCCGAGGCAGTAGGCCGTCTCGTTGAAGAACGGCGTCAGATAGTCCATGCGCGTCACGAACGTGGTGCCCTGGGTCCACGTTCGGAACTCGAGGTTCTTCTCGATGCCGGTGTGGAGATAGCCGATGCCGCAGCGGGCCTCGGTCACCGTCTCGCCGTCGATCTCCAGGATGAGCCGGAGCACGCCGTGGGTGGACGGGTGCTGCGGACCCATGTTGACGATGATGCGCTCGTCGTCGGACTTGGCCGCCGACTGGGCGATCTCGTCCCAGTCGCCGCCGGTGACCGTATATACGGTGCCCTCGGTCGTCTCGCGGGGCGATGCGGCCGATGCCCCGGAAGGGGTCTGCGTGCTCATGAGTACGACCTCCGCTGGTCCGGAGCCGGGATCTGGGCGCCCTTGTACTCGACGGGAATGCCGCCGAGGGGATAGTCCTTGCGCTGCGGGAAGCCCTGCCAGTCGTCCGGCATCATGATCCGCGTCAGCGCGGGGTGGCCGTCGAAGATCAGGCCGAAGAAGTCGTACGT
The DNA here is from genome assembly GCF_036139655.1 of Streptomyces sp. NBC_00328. Lineage (NCBI taxonomy): Bacteria > Bacillati > Actinomycetota > Actinomycetes > Kitasatosporales > Streptomycetaceae > Streptomyces > Streptomyces sp. NBC_00328. The sequence continues at coordinate 5,734,814 of NZ_CP108013.1, read as the reverse complement.
CTCGCGCTCGTGCCAGTCGTTCGTCGGATAGACGCTGACGAGCGAGGGGACGTGGGGGTCCGCGTCCGGGGCACTGACCTCCAGCCGGATCAGCCGGTTGTGGGTGATCGAGCGCAGGTGGTAGACGGCGTGCAGCTCGCGGCCCTTGTCGTGCAGGTGGTGGACGCCGGAGACGCCGGTGCACAGTTCGAACCGGAGGGCCGGGTCGTCGCGCAGGGTCTGGGCGACGGGGAGCAGGTACTCGCGTTCGACGTGGAAGGTGATCTCGTCGCGGTCGACGACCGTCTTGTCGATGACGTTCTCGGGGACGAGTCCCTGTTCCTCCAGAGCGCCCTCCAGCTCGTCGGCCACCTCGTCGAACCAGCCGCCGTAGGGGCGGGTGGCCGCGCCGGGCAGCCGGATCGAGCGGACCAGGCCGCCGTAGCCGGAGGTGTCGCCGCCGTTGTTCGCGCCGAACATGCCGCGCTGGACGCGGATCTCCTCGCCCTGGTCGCCTCGCTGGCCGGGAAGGTTGGAGGCGCTCAGGTCCTTCTCAGGGTTGACCCCGTTGCCGTTCGCGTCGCTCACCGCAGCAGGCCCTTCATCTCGATGGTGGGAAGCGCCTTGAGCGCCGCTTCCTCCGCCTCGCGGGCCGCCTCCTCGGCGTTCACGCCGAGCTTGGAGGTCTGGATCTTCTGGTGGAGCTTGAGAATCGCGTCCATCAGCATCTCGGGCCGCGGCGGACATCCGGGCAAATAGATGTCGACCGGGACGATATGGTCAACTCCCTGCACAATGGCGTAGTTATTGAACATTCCGCCTGATGACGCACAAACCCCCATGGAGATGACCCACTTGGGGTTGGGCATCTGGTCGTAGACCTGCCGCAGCACCGGCGCCATCTTCTGGCTCACCCGGCCGGCCACGATCATCAGGTCGGCCTGGCGGGGCGACCCGCGGAAGACCTCCATACCGAAGCGCGCCAGGTCGTAACGCCCGGCGCCGGTCGTCATCATCTCGATGGCACAGCAGGCGAGTCCGAATGTCGCGGGGAAGACGGACGCCTTGCGCACCCAGCCCGCGGCCTGCTCGACGGTCGTCAGCAGGAATCCGCTCGGCAGCTTTTCTTCGAGTCCCATGTCTTAAAGGCCCCTCAGTCCCATTCCAGGCCGCCGCGCCGCCATACGTACGCGTAGGCGACGAAGACGGTGAGCACGAAGAGCAGCATCTCCACGAGCCCGAAAACACCCAGGGCGTCGAAGGTGACGGCCCAGGGGTAGAGGAAGACGATCTCGATGTCGAAGACGATGAAGAGCATCGCCGTCAGGTAGTACTTGATGGGAAAGCGCCCACCGCCGACCGGCGTGGGGGTCGGCTCGATGCCGCACTCGTACGCGTCGAGTTTGGCGCGGTTGTACCGCTTCGGACCGATCAGCGTGGCCATGACCACGGAGAAGATCGCAAAGCCTGCCCCGAGGGCTCCCAGTACGAGGATCGGCGCATACGCGTTCACGCTCCTCGCTCCTCTCAGTCGGCACTGACTGGTGGCGGTTTCGGCGAGCCTGCACCCCTGCCTCGTCAGCACCGCGAACCCCACCCGTCCCGGCGAAGATCGCGGACATGTGAAGCAGGTCACAAGCCCAACTGCCTCGCATCTTATGCCCGGCGGTCTGTGATCTGCGACACGGGGTATTGCCTTAGCTTTGTGATCTCCACCACCTGACGAACGATCATGAAGTCGGATGAGCGGTGATCTTCACACACGAAGCGTCAGGTCGATCACCAGACGTGACATTTTCGCTCATCGCCGCAGGCCCAGGGGGGCGTCTCCATATCAAGAGACTTCCGCCGCATGCAAATTCGCGCTGGACGCACCCCCTTGATAGAGGACCGCGTTCACACTTCGGGGGGACCGACGGGACCGATGTGGACACGTGCACGCGTTCACGAGCGGGGGCGACGCGGCGGCGGGGAGGGGTCACGCGCGGGACGCGGGGGCCCGGGTGACCGTTCCGTGACCTGCGCCACATCTACCTATGGGTCAGATAAGCCGGGCTTGGCCACCGACTTCAACCGGTGGTAGGTGGCGGGCAATTCGGACGTATTACTGAAAGGCCATGATCATGGGCCTGATGGACAGTGTCCGCAATGCCCGTTACGGCGTCAATAAAGAGTGACGGGCGACGAATTCGGCGGCCGATTGAACAACTGTGGCGCACCACACGTTTCTTGAAGGTATGGAGGAGCCCCTGGTACCGCTAGTACCCATGTCCCACACCGCACACATACGAAGCCACCGGAAGCCCCGTCGCAACGCTCCGTCGCTCGCGATGCGCGCCGGAGTTGCCGGTGGCGTCCTCAGCACCCTGGCAGTGGCCGGTGCAGCGGGTTCGGCGAGCGCCGCCGAGCCCGTGACGCAGACCATGGAACTGCCGACCCTGACGGCCGATCTGGCCACCCAGGTCGCCGAGTCCGCGGACGCCACCCAGCAGACCGCGGCCGACTACCAGCTTCAGGCGGAGCGCGACGCGGCGGCCGCCAAGGCCGCCAAGCAGGCCAAGGCCGACCTGGCCGACGCCAAGACGAAGGCTGAGGCCAAGAAGAAGGCCGAGGCCGCGCGCAAGGCCGCGGCGGCCGACGCCGTCTCGCGTTCCTCGGCACGGACCGTCCTGTCGGCGAGCGCGTCCACGTCCACGAACGTCGCCGCCCCGGCCAGCGGCAGCGTCGCGACCGTCGTCGCCTTCCTGAAGGCTCAGGTCGGCGACGCGTACGTCATGGGCGGCACCGGACCCAACGCGTGGGACTGTTCCGGGCTGGTGCAGGCGGCGTTCAAGCAGGTCGGCGTCGACCTGCCGCGCGTCTCGCAGGACCAGTCGGTGTCCGGTACGCCGGTTTCCCTGTCCAATGTCCAGGTCGGCGACATTCTGTACTGGGGTGCGGCGGGTTCGGCGTACCACGTCGGGGTGTACATCGGTAACGGGCAGTACCTCGACGCGGCCAACCCCTCCAAGGGCGTCGTGATCCAGGACCTCTCGGGCTACCCGGCCACGGGCGCGGTGCGCGTGCTCTGACCCACGGGTGACTTCCGGAGGACCGCTTCCTGTGCGGGGAGCGGTCCTCCGGGCTGTTCGGAAGCCGTCGGGAGACGGGTCTTCGGGCTGTTTCGCGCACGCCGCGCGACGGCATCCGCCAGGGTGGTAACCGGTGCCGGAGGTCGGCGGACCGCCGTCGGCCGCGGTGCCCGCGTACCCGAAGGAGACAGCGATGCCCCGTGTGTTCGTCCAGGGAAGCCCGGTCGGCTCGTACCCGTCGCTCACGCCGGAGGCCCGGCGCGGAACCGTGCGGCGGATCACCGAGGTCGGGGAAGAGGTCCTGCACCGCCCCTGCCGGGACGTGACCGAGTTCGGTCCCGATCTCGCCGCGCTCATCGACGACATGTTCCTGACCATGTACGTGGCCGACGGCGCCGGCCTCGCCGCGAACCAGGTCGGTGTGGATCTGCGGCTCTTCGTCTACGACTGCCCCGACGACGACGGCGTCCGGCACGTCGGCCACATCGCCAACCCCGTCCTGGAGCGGCTCGCACCCTCCGGCCGCCGCCTCCTGGACGAGGGCGAGGGGTGTCTGTCCGTCCCGGGTGCCGTCGTGGACGTGCCCCGCCCGGACCGGGCCGTCGTGCGGGGCGTCGACAAGGACGGGGACCCGCTCGTCATCGAGGGCACGGGGTACTTCGCGCGCTGTCTGGAGCACGAGAGCGACCATCTCGACGGACACGTCTACCTGGACCGGCTCTCCCGGCGGGACCGCAAGGACGCCCTGCGGCAGGTGGCCGAGCGGCGCGAGCAGGTGGTGGCCCGTCGCGCCGCCAAGGAGTCGGAGCTGTCCCGGTGACCGCCCGGGCGGCCCGTTCGGTCAGGCCTTCGGGGCCACCTTCGAGAGGCCGTTGATGATGCGGTCCATCGCGTCGCCGCCCGTCGGGTCGGTGAGGTTCGCGAGCATCTTCAGGGTGAACTTCATCAGCATCGGGTGGGTCAGGCCGCGCTGGGTGGCGATCTTCATGACCTTGGGGTTGCCGATGAGCTTCACGAAGGCGCGGCCGAGGGTGTAGTAGCCGCCGTAGGTGTCCTTGAGGACACGCGGGTAGCGCTGGAGGGCCAGTTCGCGCTGGCCCGGGGTGGCGCGCGCGTGGGCCTGGACGATGACGTCGGCGGCGATCTGGCCGGACTCCATGGCGTAGGCGATGCCCTCGCCGTTGAACGGGTTCACCAGACCGCCGGCGTCACCCACCAGCAGCAGGCCCTTGGTGTAGTGCGGTTGACGGTTGAAGGCCATCGGGAGGGCCGCGCCGCGGATCGGGCCGGTCATGTTCTCGGGGGTGTAGCCCCAGTCCTCCGGCATCGAGGCGCACCAGGCCTTCAGGACCTCGCGCCAGTCGAGCTCCTTGAAGGAGTCGGAGGTGTTGAGGACACCGAGGCCGACGTTCGAGGTGCCGTCGCCCATGCCGAAGATCCACCCGTAGCCGGGCAGCAGACGGTCCTCGGCGCCCCGGCGGTCCCACAGCTCCAGCCACGACTCCAGGTAGTCGTCCTCGTGGCGCGGCGAGGTGAAGTACGTGCGGACGGCGACGCCCATCGGGCGGTCCTCGCGGCGGTGCAGGCCCATCGCGAGGGAGAGACGGGTGGAGTTGCCGTCGGCCGCGACCACCAGAGGGGCGTGGAAGGTCACCTCCCGCTTCTCCTTGGAGTCGGCGTCGCCCAGCTTCGCGTGCACGCCGGTGATACGGCCGGTGCGCTCGTCGATGATCGGGGCGCCGACGTTGCAGCGCTCGTGCAGCCGCGCGCCCGCCTTCTGCGCCTGGCGTGCGAGCTGCTCGTCGAAATCGTCCCGCTTGCGCACGAGTCCGTAGTCGGGGAAGGAGGCGAGATCCGGCCAGTCGAGCTGGAGGCGCACGCCGCCGCCGATGATGCGCAGACCCTTGTTCCGGAGCCAGCCGGCTTCCTCGGAGATGTCGATGCCCATCGACACGAGCTGCTTGGTGGCGCGCGGGGTCAGACCGTCGCCGCAGACCTTCTCGCGCGGGAAGGCCGTCTTCTCCAGGAGCAGGACGTCGAGTCCCGCCTTCGCCAGGTAGTACGCGGTGGTCGAACCGGCTGGCCCGGCCCCGACGACGATGACGTCGGCGGTGTTTTCGGAGAGCGGCTGGGGCTCGGTCACGGCGGGTTCTCCCCAAGACTCGAAATCAACGTGCCGACGGGCACTGGACATGGGCAGTCTATGCAGCGGTACCGATCACCCGGCTGAAGGGCTGCCCCGTGAACCGAGCTCTCCCCGATGTACGCCTGCGCGTTCCCACCGACGAGGACGCCCTCGCCTGGCACCGGGTCTTCGACGACCCGGACGTCATGGAGTTCCACGGGGGCCGCGCGGCCGAGCGGTCCGTCTACGAGGAACTCACGGCCCGCCAGCGGCGGCACGACGCGGAGTACGGGTTCTGCCTGTGGACGATGGTCGGTCCCGGGGACGAGGTACTGGGCTTCACGGGCGCGCAGCCGTGGCCGCACGCCTGGGGTCCGGCCGGGAAGATCGAGATCGGCTGGCGGCTGGGGCGGGCGCACTGGGGCAAGGGGTACGTCACGGCGGCGGCGCGGACCACGCTGGAGCGGGTCCGCGCGGCGGGCGTCACGGACGTCGTCGCGATGGTCAACGCGGGCAACGCCCGTTCCATCGCGGTGACGAGACGGCTCGGCATGGAGCTCGCGGAGCGGTTCACGCTGCCCGCGTCGCAGCAGGAGGGCCACCGCTACCGGCTGGCCCTGTGACGGATTCCGGCGCGTCTCCTCATGGCTTCCGGAAGGGCACGGACGAGGCTTACCCTTCCGGTACCGCTGGGGGTGACGTCTGTGCGCATAACACCCAAGACACCCGAAGTGCGCGTGCCGCGGCTCGTCGGCCTGATGGCCGTGGACGCGCGTGAGACGGCAGAGGCGCGTGGTGTTCTGCTCGCCGCGCCCGACCGGCCCGATTTCCCTCGGACGGTCGTCGACTACGTCGTACGGCAATTTCCGCAGCCCGGTGCCGAGGTGCCGCGCGGGGCCGTCGTCACGGTGTGGTTCGACCTGGGGGACGCGGAGGGCGGCGCCGGAGTGCGCGAACCACGTCCGCCCCGTCCGCCGTCGGGCGGGCTGCGCCGCGAACTCGACCTGCCCGGCGACCCGTTCGCGGTCCTCAGGTAGCAGGCCCGGACGGGTTCCCCGGCGAGGGGGACGCCGAGCGGGGTCAGGCCGGCTTGTAGCCCCGGTGGAGAGCGACGATGCCGCCCGTCAGGTTGCGCCAGGCCACCTTCGACCAGCCGGCCCCGATCAGCCGCTGGGCCAGTTCCGGCTGGGTCGGCCAGGCGCGGATGGACTCGGCGAGATAGACGTACGCGTCGGGGTTGGAGGAGGCGGCGCGGGCGACCGGGGGCAGCGCGCGCATCAGGTACTCGGTGTAGACCGTGCGGAACGGCGCCCAGGTGGGGTGCGAGAACTCGCAGATCACGACGCGTCCGCCCGGCCTGGTCACGCGGTACAGCTCGCGGAGCGCGGTGTCGGTGTCCTGCACGTTGCGCAGTCCGAAGGAGATCGTGACGGCGTCGAACGTGTCGTCCTTGAAGGGCAGCCTGGTCGCGTCACCGGCGGTCAGCGGCAGCCAGGGGTGGTTGCGCTTGCCGACGCGAAGCATCCCGAGGGAGAAGTCGCAGGGGACGACGTACGCGCCGGTGCGGGCGAAGGGGAGGGACGAGGTCGCGGTGCCGGCCGCGAGGTCCAGGATCTTCTGCGCGGGGCGCGCGTCGACCGCCTTCGCGACCTCCTTGCGCCACGCCCGGTCCTGTCCGAGCGACAGCAGGTCGTTCGTCAGGTCGTACCGTTCCGCCACGTCGTCGAACATCGAGGCGACTTCGTGCGGCTGCTTGTCCAGGGATGCGCGGGTCACGGTCCCCATTGTGGCAGTACGGGCCCGACGGCTCTCCGGCGCCCGGCCGGGAGTCGGGCTCTGTTCCCCTCGTACGGGAAAATGCGCCGCACCCGCCCCCGTGAACCACGGGGAGGGTGCGGCGCTGTCCGACGGCTCCGGTGTCCGCCGTCGGCGCGGCGAGCTGCTGCCGCGGGCCGCTACGGCAGCAGCCGGGGTCGTTTCCGGGCGGCCACGTCCTCGACCCAGCCGAACAGAGGGATCGCGATCCAGATCAGCACCCAGCCGACGGCGAACATGAACCACTGGCTCTCCAGGGGCAGCCATTTCTCGAAGGCGGGCACCTTCCAGAACTGGTCGATCAGCGGGACGGCCAGGATCAGCGCGATCTCGTGCCAGAGGTAGATCGTCACCGCCCGCCCGTTGAAGACCGTCACCGTGCGGTCGAGCCGCCTGAAGCGGGCCAGCCAGGCGAAGTCGACGCCGTAGTACGCCTTGAAGTACATCAGCGGCGTCACGAAGCCCGCCGACCAGAAGGCCTGGGCGAGAGGGATCTCGTCGAGGTCGTACGTGCCGTACTCCGACCGGTGGGCGAGGGCGTACCAGCCGCCGTACGCGAGCGCGGCCGCCGAGGCGAGGACCACCGCGGCCGGCCTCAGACGCTGGAGCACTCCCTCGCGGTGGGCGAAGCCGACGAGCCAGCAGAAGAGATAGACGGCGAGGTCCGTGAGGGCGCTGCCGAGGCGGCCGTCCGGGAGGTGCGGGCCGTACTGGAGGACGAGGACCGGGACGAGCGAGAGGAGCAGCACCGGGATCGGGGCCTTGCGGAAGATCTTCAGCAGCAGCGGGGAGAGCAGGACGAACCAGAGGTACGTGCGCAGGTACCAGAGAATCTCCCAGGCCTGCACGCCCCACTGGTTCCCCGGGGGGTCGCCGACCGGGACGACCCAGAACACTATCTGCCAGCCCGGCATCCAGCCGTGGATCAGCATCGCCACCACGACGAAGAGGCCCCAGAACCAGAACGGCGGCAGCAGGCGCCGTATTCGGCTCCGGACCACGGTGAGGGCGGGGCGCTCCAGGGACTTGGCCATCAGCGTGCCGGCGAGCGCGAACATCACGCCCATCGACGGGAAGACCAGTCCGGCCCAGGCCCAGCCGAAGGTGTGATAGGTGACGACACGGACCAGGGCGACGGCGCGGAGGGCGTCGAAGTACCGGTCCCGGCCGCCCCCTGCTCCCTTCTCGCGGGAAGGGGACGGGACCGGGGCCGGCCCGGTCGTCGCCGCCGCCCCTGCCTCCACCGTCGCCGCCTCCGCCGTCGCCTCCGTCTCCGCCTCCGTCAAGACGGGGTCCTCCGGCTCGGGAACGTACTGCCACCGCTCCTCGTACGGAGCCGACTGCTCGTACGCCATCGGCTGCTCGTACGACGGGGTCTGGTCGTACGGGAGCCCTTGCCCGGGGTCGTGGGCGTACCCGCCGCCGTACCCGTACGCGAGGCCGTGACCGTACCCGCCGTCGTACCCGGAGTTGTGCCCGTACCCGTATCCGTACTCGCCCTCGTATCCCTGGCCCTGCTGTTCCGCGCCCCAGGTCATCTAGTTCACCCCCGCCGGGGTTCCGACCTCGCCCGTGCGCTTGAGCTTCTGCCAGCGGAGCCGCCCGCCGGTCAGGGCTGTGACGCAGGAGTGGATCAGGACCAGGTACATCATCTGGCGGTAGGCGAGTTGCTGGAGCGGCAGCATCGCGAGGTAGCGGTACTTCTCCCGATCGAGCCGGAACGCGTAGGCCGCGCAGACCAGTTGGACCGCGAGAACGGCCAGCCAGGCGATCAGCGCGGCCCGGAAGTCCACGAAGATCATCGAGTAGAGGGTGAACACGTCGATGAGCGGCGCGAAGACCGGCGTGACGATCTGGAAGAGCACCACCAGCGGCATGCCCACGCGTCCGAAGCGGCCCGAAGGCCCCTTGTCCGTCAGGGACTTGCGGTGCTTCCACAGCGCCTGCATGGTGCCGTACGACCAGCGGTAGCGCTGCGACCAGAGCTGTTTCAGCGAACCGGGCGCCTCCGTCCAGGCCTTGGCGTGCTCCTGGTAGACGACCCGCCAGCCCGCGCGGTGCATGGCGATGGTGATGTCGGTGTCCTCGGCGAGCGTGTCCTCGCTCATGCCGCCGACCCCCAGCACCGCGTCCCGGCGGAACGCGCCGATCGCGCCGGGGATGGTGGGCATGCAGCGCAGCAGGTCGTACATGCGGCGGTCGAGGTTGAAGCCCATCACGTACTCGATGTGCTGCCAGGCGCCGATCACGGTGTCGCGGTTGCCGACCTTGGCGTTGCCCGCGACCGCCCCGATCTCCGGGTCCGCGAAGGGCTGCACGAGCTGGTGCACGGCGTCCGGCTCGAAGACGGTGTCGCCGTCCATCATCACGACGATGTCGTGACGGGCGTTGCGTACGCCGTTGTTGAGGGCGGCGGGCTTGCCGGCGTTCTCCTGCCGGATGACCCGGACGTTCGGCATGCCGAGCGACTCGGCGATCCCGGACGTGTTGTCGTCGGAGCCGTCGTCGACCACGATGATCTCGATCGGATGCGTGCTCCTCGCCAGCGACTTCAGGGTGTTGGCGATGCATTCCTTCTCGTTGTACGCGGGCACGATCACGGTCACCGGCCGGGTGACCGTCGGTCCCCAGCTGAACTTCCCGCCCTGGCTGCCTCTGCGGCTGCGGTTGCGCTGCCGGTGGTGACGGCGGGCGAGGATCAGCATCATCCCGAAGCGGCCCATGACGGCGACGCCGACGACCACGAGGAACCAGGACAGCGCCGGGACGACCCATTCGGCGACCGCCACGGCGTAGACGAGTGCCCTGCCCTCGTAGAGGGTCGCGCCGTCGGCCTTCCGCTGGCCCGCCTGCGCGGCGGCGCTCGCGATGCCACCCGCCGCCGGACCGGTGGGCGCGGCGGTGCCGCCGGACCCGGACACGCCCCGGTCCGGTGCGGCCGCGGAGGCGCCCTGGTCCGGTGCGGCCCCGGACGCCGACCGGTTCAGTTCGGCCTGGGCGCCGCTGACGGTGGTGAAGGTGTAGCCCTTCGCCTTCATCTTCTTGATGTACGTGTCGAGCGCCTCGACCGTCTGCGAGCGGTCGCCGCCCGCGTCGTGCATCAGGACGATGGCGCCCTGGTTCTTCTTCGGTGTCGCCCACTGGACGATCTTCGAGACGCCCGGCTTCTTCCAGTCGTCGCTGTCGGTGTCGACGAAGACGCTGGTGTAGCCGAGGCCGCCGAGCTCCTTGTAGACGGGCCAGCTGTAGTTGTCGACGGCGCTGATCTCCGACGAGTACGGGGCACGGAACAGCGTGGTGGTGATGCCGGCCGCGCCCGCGAGGGCCAACTGCGTCTGCTTCAGCTCACGTTGGAGGCGCGCGGTGCTCTGGTAGGAGAGATCGACGTGGGTGAAGGTGTGGATGCCGACCTCGTTGCCCTGGTCCACCAGGTTCTTCACCACGCCGGGGTAGCGGGAGACCATCGAGCCGACCAGGAAGAAGGTGGCGTCGACGTCGTTCTTCTTCAGTACCTTCAGGACTTCGGGCGTCCAGTTGGGGGTCGGCCCGTCGTCGAAGGTGAGCACGATGGTCTTCTTCGGCACGGACTGCGTCTTCGCGGTGCCGCCGGTGAACGTCAGGATGGGCCCGCCGTCGAGGATCTTCTGGGGGACCTTGTCGTAGGCCGCGCCGTCGCGCACGCGGGCGTCGTTGCCGATCTCCGAGCGCAGATAGCCGTCGAGCAGCATGACGCTGATGAGCGCCAGCAGGAGCATCAGGGCGAGGATGACGCGGGGTTTCTGCAGCGCCGCGGCCTTCCCGGCGGCCCGCTCCAGCTTGGAGGGGGCCCGCCGACGGCCGCGCGCCGGTGTCGTCGTGGTCATGAGAGTGGGTGCGCCCCCGTCACTCGGAGCCGGTGGAGGCGGAGGCCCCGGCGGTTGTCGTGGAGGCGGAGGAGGGCGTGGACCCGGCGGGCGGACCCGACGGCGGGGTGCCGGTGGGCACTCCGTCCGGCGCGCCGCTCGGGGCGGTGCCGGCGCGCGGCCCGTTGTAGCCCCCGTCGGGGGCGGAGCCGGCCCGGCCGCCGTCGAAGGGGAGGAGCGAGGAAGGCGTCAGCGAGGTGCCCCAGCCCATGAAGGCCATGCCGAGCACGACGGCGTAGCCGAGGCAGCCGACGCAGACGAGCATCCCGACTCTGCTCAGCAGGCGGGCACGGCGCCCGGAGTTGTCAACGAACACGGGGCCGGCCTCGGCCCCACTGCCGCGTTTGCGGCGGCGGCCACGCACCTGGACACGGTTTTCGACGGCGGACTCGGATTGCATTCCACAGACCGTAGGACGCGTTTATGTGTCAGAAACTCCGAGTTCCGTATGAACGAACCATGAGAGGGGTCCCAACCTGTATTTTCTCTGTGAGAATCGAGAAATGCCCGCGCAGCCCAGGCCCGATGAATATGGGAGATATGCACCCTTCTGAGGACCGAATCACCCCCTTTGTCGGCATATTCGCCCACGATACCCCTCCGCGATCCTCATTCCGCATTCCGTTCCGGATGTGACACATTTCCAGTCGAGGAACAACCGTTTGTTTCTGTCCTGAGACAGACATCACAAGGCGACACAAGGTGTCGCGAGAGATCCCAAGAGACGCCAAGAGATCACGAGAGATCACGAGAGATCACGAGAGTGGGTGCGTGCGGAATGCGGAGTTTCCTGAGGCCGGCCGCAGGGGTCGTCTGCGTGGTGGCCCTGGCCTGTGCGGGGTGCTCCTCGGGCGGCGACGCCTCAGACCCGGCGTCCGCGGGAACCGGCCGGACGACGGCCGCGGCGGCGTCACCGGACCCGGGCACGACGAAGTCGTCGGCCACCTCGTACGCCCCGTACGTGAGCGCCACGACCGCCGCCGACACCGACGCTGCGGGGTCGCCGACCACGTACAACCTGGCCTTCGTGATCTCGGACGGCGGCGCCTGCACACCGGAGTGGGACGGCATGTACGCGATCGGCGACACGGCCGTGAAGTCCCGGGTCTCGGCGCTGAAGAAGTCCGGCGCACGGGTGCGGGTGTCGTTCGGAGGTGCCTCGGGCAAGGAGTTGGCGTCGACGTGCGACAACGCGAGCGGCCTCGCCGCCGCTTACGGGGCGGCGCTGGACGCGGCCGGCTCCACCCAGGCGGACTTCGACGTCGAGGGCGCCCAGTTGACCGACTCCGACTCGGTCGCGCTGCGCTCCGAGGCCATCGCGCTGCTCCAGAAGAAGCGTCCCGGGCTGACGGTGTCCTTCACCCTGCCCGTGATGCCGTCGGGCCTCGACGCCGAGGGCCTGGCCCTCCTGGAGTCCGCCAACGACCACTCGGTGGACGTCTCCACGGTCAACATCATGACCATGAACTACGGCAGTTCGTACGCCGACGACATGGGTGACTACGCGATCACGTCCGCCGAGGCGGCCCACGAGCAGCTGCAGAAGGTGTTCGGACTGTCGGCCGCCGACGCCTGGCAGGGGCTCGCGCTCACCTCGATGATCGGCGTCAACGACGTGGACAACGAGACGTTCGGACTCTCGGACGCTGCACAGGTACGGGAGTTCGCCGAGAAGAAGGGGGTGGCCTGGGTGTCGATGTGGTCGACGTTCCGGGACCGGCAGTGCGAGGAGGGCAGCGCCACGGCGGGCGACGCGGCGACCGACTGCAGCGGCGTGAACCAGAGTGCGGGGGCGTTCGCGAAGGCGTTCGCGGGCTGAGCCGGCGGCACGTGCCGTGATCAGCGGCTCCGGTACACCAGCCGCCCGCCGATCACGGTCGCCACGCAGGTTCCCGCACCGAGCCGGACCAGTTCGGCGCGGTCCGCCACGTCGAACACGGCGAACCGGGCGGGACCGCCCGGCACGAGCCCCGGCAGCATGATCAGCGGGGTCGGGGACAGCGACGCCGGCCCCGCGAGCCGTTCCGGCCGCCGCCCCACCGCGAGACCCACCCTGCGCACCGCGTCGGCCACGGCTCGCGACCTCAGTTCCCCGGCCACCGCCACCGTGCCGTGCGCCAGCAACCGCTGGATCCCGCGTCGCGCGCTCGCACCGACGCGTGCGGGATCGGCGCGGAAGATCCGCTTGGCCCGCTCCCCGCCGATGGGCTCGGTGCCGAAGCCCTCGGCCTCGCGCGGGTCCGGGTGGTACATGCCTTCCAGGAGCTCCGGGCCGTACGGGTTGAGCAGCCCCGGCGTCAGGATGCCGGGCCAGCGCCGCACCTTCGCGTCCGGACGGCCGGCGGCCAGTTCCTCGTACGGGCCGACGGCGGCGACCATTGCCCCGTCGACCAGGACCGAGGTCCCGGCCGACTGCTCGGCTACGTGAAGTGTCAGCACGGCGCGGCTAGTTGGAGGCCAGCAGCTTCAGCTCGGGGTGCGCGGTGCCGCCCTCGATCGCTGTCGAGGAGATGTGGGACATGACGCGCTCGTCGACCGGGTCGTTCGCCGGGTCGTCGTGGACGACGATGTGCTCGTACGTCGTGGTCCGCTGGGCGGGGACACGGTCCGCCTTGCGGATCAGGTCGATGATCTCCATGCGGTTGGAGCGGTGCTTGGCGCCGGCGGAGGAGACGACGTTCTCCTCCAGCATGATCGAGCCGAGGTCGTCCGCGCCGTAGTGCAGGGAGAGCTGGCCGACCTCCTTGCCGGTGGTCAGCCAGGAGCCCTGGATGTGGGCCACGTTGTCGAGGAACAGGCGGGCGATCGCGATGATCCGCAGGTACTCGAAGAGCGTCGCCTGCGTGCGGCCCTTCAGGTGGTTGTTCTCGGGCTGGTAGGTGTACGGGATGAAGGCGCGGAAGCCACCCGTCCGGTCCTGTACGTCGCGGATCATCCGCAGGTGCTCGATGCGCTCGGCGTTGGTCTCGCCGGTGCCCATCAGCATGGTGGACGTCGACTCGACGCCCAGGCCGTGCGCGATCTCCATGATCTCCAGCCACCGCTCGCCGCTCTCCTTGAGCGGGGCGATCGCCTTGCGCGGGCGCGCGGGAAGCAGTTCGGCTCCGGCGCCGGCGAACGAGTCGAGACCGGCCGCGTGAATACGCTGGATGGCCTCCTCGACGCCCACCTTGGAGATACGGGCCATGTGCTCGACCTCGGACGCGCCGAGGGAGTGGATGACCAGCTCGGGGTACGCGCCCTTGATCGCGGCGAAGTGCTTCTCGTAGTACTCGACGCCGTAGTCCGGGTGGTGCCCGCCCTGGAACATGATCTGGGTGCCGCCCAGTTCGACGGTCTCGGCACAGCGGCGCAGGATGTCGTCGAGGTCGCGCGTCCAGCCCTTGGCGGTGTCCTTGGGGGCCGCGTAGAACGCGCAGAACTTGCACGCCGTGACGCACACGTTCGTGTAGTTGATGTTGCGCTCGATGATGTACGTCGCGATGTGCTCGGTACCCGCGTACCTGCGGCGGCGTACGGCGTCGGCGGCCGCGCCGAGCGCGTGCAGCGGGGCGTCGCGGTAGAGGACGAGCGCCTCTTCCGGAGTGATCCGCCCACCCGCGGCGGCACGGTCCAGCACGGACTGAAGGTCGGCCTTCTCGGTCACCGGGAGCGTCCCTTTCGTAAGGGTTGTGGACAGACCCGACCACCCTACGCCAGCCCACCGCAGCGGCCGACGTCAGGCCCGCCGGCCCGACGTGCCGACCGAGGTCGGGCCCACTCGACCGGCCCGGCACGCCGGGGCCGTTCGGCCGCGCGGCTTCGGCCGCGCGAACCGACCGCCCCGGCCGGCGTCAGGCCGCGTAAGCCCCGATCAGCAGCCCCACGTACGCCCCCGCGATCAGGAAGGGGCCGAACGGGATCGAGGTCTTGCGCCCCGCGCGCCGCGCGATCACCAGCGCCGTCCCGTACAGCGCGCCGAACAGGAACCCGGCGAAGGTCCCGAGGACGACCACGCTCCACCCGTACCAGCCGAGCACCGCGCCGAGACCGAGGGCGAGTTTCACGTCGCCGAAGCCCATGCCGTTCGGGTTGACGAGGAAGAGCACGAAGTACCCGCCCCCGAGCGCGAGCGCCCCGAACAGCGCGGTCGGCCAGTCCCCCGCGTGCTCGGGCAGCGCTGCGGCCGCCCCGAGCAGCACGAGCGCCGCCGCCGCGAGCGGCAGGGTCAGCGCGTCCGGCAGCCGCTGCACCCGGAAGTCCACCACGGCGAGCAGGACGCCGAGCGGCGTGAGCAGCAGCCAGACGCCCAGCTCCGGGCGCGTACCGGTCGCGGCGGCGAGCCCGGCGCAGAGCAGGGCGGTGACCGGCGCGACGAGGAGGACGCCGGGGCCGTAACGGGTTCCGCCCGGCGAACGGGCGAGACCCAGCCATCCGCGCGCGGCCCCGGTGATCGGCTGCCCTTCGGGACAGCGGTCCCGCCACGGTTCGTCGGGGTCGACGGCGAAGCGGTACGCGGGCCGGGGCACCAGGAGCCCCGCCGCCGCGCCCCAGAGTGCGGCGACGGCGACGAGCCAGAGGTCGAGATCCACGCGTTCCCCCCAGGAAGAGTGACTCCAAGATGACTCCGGTGCGACAGCCCCGAAAGCCCCGGCAACCACGGCACCCACGACAGCCGCGGAACCCGTACCGTCGGCGGCCTGCCTCGGTACGGACCCGGCGGCCGGGTCGGTGGGGTCAGCTCACCGCGGCCGCGCCGCTCCGCCAGGCCGGCAGCAGTTCGTCGAGCAGCGCCTCCGTGCGGGGCGGCAGCCCCCGCGCCCCGCTGCGGGCCACCAGGTCCGCGGCGAGCCGCTTCACCTTGTCCTCGTCCCCTGTCGCGTGCGTCGCGCGCAGCAGTTCGTTCCACAGCCGTTCGTCCGCCGGCGCCGAGTTCATCGACGCGTTCAGCGCCTCGATCGCCTTCTCCGCCCGGTCCTTCTCCAGATGGAACGCGGAGAGCGCGAGGCCGATGTCCGCCACGAGCAGCGGCAGTTGGGCGTCGATGATCTCGTGGGTGAGCCAGCCGTAACGCCCCTCGGGGCGGTCGGCGAGCAGCGGACCGCGGACGAGGACGAGCGCGTCGGTGAGCAACCGCCCGCGCACCACACGGCTGTCGACGCCCTTGCCCTGTGTCGCCTCGTGGTAGAGGGAGCGCAGCACGTCCAGGTCGGAGACGACGGACTTGGCGAGCGTGAGCCGCCCGGTCGCGTCGGCGCCGAGGCGGGGGGTGCCGTCGGGGTCGGTGCCGAGCCAGCCGCGCAACCGCTCGACGAGCGCGTCCCGCACGTCCTCGGTGACACCGCGCGGCCACAGCGCGGAGGACAGCACGCGCGGGTGCACGCCTTCGCGGTGCAGCAGGAGCAGCGCCAGCGCCTCGTGCAGCAGCGGGCTGCGATCGCCCTCGGGCGTCTCCAGGCCGATGATCTCGTACGGGCCCACGAGCCGCGCGTACACGGCGGGCCGCCCCTGTTCGCTGATGTCGACGAGGAACGGCGGGGAACCGGCCGGCCCGTCGGGTCCGCCCTCCGGGTCCGCCTCGACGAAGAGTTCCACGACCGCGCGCTGCTGGGCCACCGGCAGCATCTGCGCGTCGAGTTCGAGTCCGAGGAGCGGAGCGAGCAGCTTGCCCTCGCGGGTGATCTCCATCTCCCAGGCCGCGCCCGGCAGTTCGCCGCTCTCGGTGCCGACGAGATAGCCGATGCCCAACCGTCCGGCGTCGGCGGCCAGTTCGGCGAGCCTGAGGGCGTCGGCGGGGGACGGCTCGGCGGCGAGGAGGACGAGGTGCGGGGCCCAACGGGTGTGCTGGGCGGGCCCGGTACGGCCGGTGAGCACGGAGTCGTGTCCGGCGGCACCCAGCGCCCCACGCCGCTGCCGGGTCTCGGCCTCCATGGTCTCGACGAGCGCCTCGATGTCGTCGAGGTGGCGCAGCCGGTTGGGCGCGAGCGGGGTCAGGTCCTCGCCGAAGCCGACGAGCGTGATCGTCATGCGGTCCGACCAGCCGTTGGTGGCCAGTTCGGCGGCGACGGAGGCGAAGACGGCCGCGCGGTCGGCCGCGCTTCCGCTCAGGGAGACGATGCCGGGCACGGCCTCCAGGTTGAGCAGGAGCCGCGAGTCGTCCATGGTGCCGAGGCTGACGAGGCCGGGGTACGGGGCGGCGGTGTCGGTCTCCTCGTACCGCTCGGCGTCGGCGCGTGCCAGCATCCAGAACGTCTGGTCCTGGCCGAGCTGCCACGGCGCGGGCGGCTTTCCGGCCGGCTGGGCGAGCTGGAGGTGCAGATCGCCGTTGCCGCCGAGCCAGGCCGCGTAGACGGTCGGCAACGGGCGGGACTCGGCGGCGAGAGCGGCCGCGAGTCCGCGCAGGGACAGATCGAGGAGACGTACGCCTTCGGGGTCGGCGCCGACGAGCAGCGCGTCCTGGGCGTCCTGGGCGGATCCGGTGGGAACCGGCGGCTCCATGCCCCGGTGTCCGCGGACGGCACCGAGCGCCGACTGCCACAGGGCCTGCCGGCGGCGCCGGCCGAGGGCGCCGAGGAGGCCCGCGGCGAGCAGGGGCGCGCCGACGAGGGCCTCGGGCAGCCCGAAGGCAGGCCCGCTCTCCGCGGCGGCCGGCTGCGAGCTCCGTCCGTCGCGCGAGTCCGCGGCGGCCTCGTCGGAGGCGGCGCGCTCACGCTCCTGGCCATGGTCGCCGCCGGCCCGCTGCTGGGGCACGCGGAAGTGCGCGGTGTCCCGGTCGCCCTGGCCGCTCCGGTCGCCGCTCTCCTGCCGGCCGCCGGCCTGCTGGTGATCGCCGGTCTTCGCGTAGTCGTGGATCTGCTGCTGGATCGGGCGCTGGGCCTGCTCCGGGATCCCGGGCTCGGCGTCGGGCATCTCGACGAGCTCGCCGCCGTGGGCGTCGCCGGGCATCTCCATGATCCAGCCGGGCCGGATGAGGCTGGCCTCGGACAGTTTGGACCCGTCGGGCTGCGTACGGTCCTTGTTGAGCTGGTAGATCTCCTTGTACCGGCGCCCGTCACCGAGGTGGCGCTGCGCGATCTCCCAGAGCGAGTCGTGGTGACGGCCCTCGGGCGGCTGGATCCGGTAGTACTTCGTGTCGCCGTGCTGGACGGAAGCGCCGCTGTCCGCTTGGGACGCGGCGTCGGCGGCCTGTTCGGCGACGGCCGCGGCCGCTTCGGCGGCGGCCCGCTCCTGCTGCTGCCCGAACAGCCCGCCCGGGGTCTGCTGGGCGGCGGCGACGGAGCCGTGCTGGTTGCCTTCCACGCTCTGGCCGAGCTGCGAGAGGCCCGGCGTGAAGCTCGCGGCGGCGGCGCCGACGAGCAGCAGTGCCGCGACGAGCTGACGGGCCAGCAACTGGCTCGCCCCGGCGCCCGGTACGCGGTTCGGCAGCCCGACGCCCGACAGCGCGGCCTTCATCTCGACGAGCACGCAGGCGGTGAACTGCGCCCACGCGAACCACACGAGGACCGTCAGCACGTGGATGAACGTGCCGACGGTGATCTCCTGCTGGAGCCAGTCCAGCGAGGGTGCTCCGTGCGGCAGTGGCCATCCCACTTCGACGACAAGCGCGCCGGGCACGCCGACGAGCAGCACCAGCAGGGCGACGAACGCCCCGAACGCCTTCACGAAGTCCCCGAACGTCCGACGACGCCGGGGCAGGGGCTGCGGCGTCCGATTCCTCGGACCCGGCGAGCCGCCCGTCGAACTGGAGTTGGTGCGTCGCGCCATGGCGGGTGTCCTGGGGTCGTCTGATGAGGGCGTGAGTTCGGGGGGTGACCCGAGCCTACTGAGAGTCTAGGGAGGGTGTCGAAGGCCGGGCAGACGGCATTGACGACCACCCGCCCGTTTCATCACCAACCACCCGGGACAACCGAGTTGCCGCCGCAGCCCGGGACCCGCCACCCCCGTCGGACCCTCACACCCTTCACAGCATCTGCGGGACGCTCCGGGGTGGGCCCTGACACCGGTGCGCCGGTGCCGGTGCGTGCAGGACGAAAAAAGACCCTGCCCCGAGGATTCGGGACAGGGTCTTCATGGAGCGCTGGGCAGGCCTTGCACCTGCATTTCCCCGCAGGAAGCGGGGCGTCTTTCCTTGGACCACCAACGCGTGGCCGGTCTGTGCGGCTTCCACCGACCAGCTCGAGATCAATATTATCAGAGCATCGCGCCGGTCCCGCCGCCCCGCCGAGACGCGCCCCCGGTTCGGGCCGGGGTCCACGCCCACGTGTTGCGCGAGGGTCCAGGGAGCCGGTCTCGCGCTTACGCCGCCGCCAGATCGCACCACACGTACTTGCCGATGTCGCCGCCCTGCCGCAGCGGATGCCAGCCCCAGTCGTCGGCGCACGCCCGGACCAGGAAGAGACCCCGGCCCGCCTCCTCCTCGACGGAGGCCACCTCCACGTCGTACGGCGGCGGCACCGGGCTCGCGTCCCACGCGCCGATCCGCAGCACCCCGTCCCGCCAGTGCAGCCGCAGGGCAGCGGGCCCCTTCGTATGCCGTACGGCGTTGGAGACCAGCTCCGCCGCCATCAGCTCGGCGACGTCCACGAGGCGGATCAGGCCATGCAGGGTCAGGATCAGGCGGACGGTACGACGGCAGACGGTCACCGCCCGGTCGTCCTGCGGGATGTGCAGGGTGTAGTTCCAGGGCTCGGATTCAGGCATGCGTGAACTCCGTTCGCGGCAGGAGGAGCTGATCGGACCGGCGATTCCGGGCGGTGGCAGTGCCACAGCCGTCACGGCAGGACGGAGTGGTGCGCTTCCGGGGTCCCCGGGGTATCGCAGCGTGTGCGTCGCATCACGGACAGTAGGTCATAAATTTGCGACTAGGCAACAGGTTCACCTAGCCTGACACTCGAACGAGGCACCTAGGCACACGAGTTGAACCAGGAGCTGAGCGCATGGCCACACGACGAAATCCCACCGCACGACAGGCGCGACTGGGTGCCGAGCTGCGCAAACTCCGGGAAGCCGCAGGCCTCAAGGCAACCGAGGCCGCGGCCCTGCTCGGAGTGAACTCTGCCCAGATGAGCCAGATCGAGGCCGGCGTCGCGGGGGTGAGCGAGGAGCGCGTGCGCCGCATGGCCTCTCACTACGCCTGCGTGGACATCGAACTGATCGACGCGCTGGCGGCATGGGCGACGGACCGCACGCGCGGATGGTGGGAGGAGTACCGGGGTTCGCTGCCCACGTCGTTTCTGGATCTCTCCGAGCTGGAACACCACACCACGTATCGCCGTGACGTGGAATTCCTGCATGTCCCGGGCCTGCTCCAGACAGAGGACTACGCCCACGGCGTGTTCTCCCACCGAGTGCCTGAACTCCCCCGCAGTGAAATGGCCTTGCGCGTCGAACACCGCATGAGGCGGCGCGGCATCATCGAAGGCACCAGATCCGTTCCCTACGAGGCAGTGGTGCACGAAGCGGCTCTGCGCATCAGGGTCGGAGATCGCGCGACGTCGCGAGCCCAGTTGAAGCGGATCCTCGAACTGTCCGAAGTCCGCCATGTGACCGTGCGCGTCATTCCCTTCGACCTGGACCGTTTCACCGATGCCGGAAGCGCCATGGTCTACGCGGGCGGCGCGGTCCCCCAGTTGGACACCGTTGTGCGGGACGCACCGTACGGATCGGCCTTCGTCGACTCCGAGGCTCAACTCGGCAGCTTTCGAACGCTCTTCCGTAGGGTAGAAGGGGTGTCGCTCGATCCGGCACGATCGCGTGACTTCATCCACAGGCTGACCAAGGAACTGTGAGGAGACCCATGACAAGCCCGAGCAGGTGGCAGAAATCCTCGTTCTCCGGCGGCGGAGACGGAAATGCGTGCGTCGAGCTCGCCTCCTCCCCCGTAGCGCTCCACCTCCGTGAATCCGACGCCCCCGGCACCGTCCTCACCACCACGCCCGCCCCCGTCGGCCACCTCCTCCAGGCCATACGCACCGGAACGGTCGCCGCGCCCCGGCGGTAACCCCTGCCGGCCACGGTCCCGCGACTTCATCCACAGGTTGGCGAAGGAGCTGTGAGAGGTACCCATGAGCACCCCTGACAACTGGCAGAAGTCGTCCTACTCGGGGCCGGGTGACGGCGACTCCTGCGTCGAGCTCGCCTCCAGCCCCGTAGCGCTCCACCTCCGTGAATCCGACGCCCCCGGCACCGTCCTCACCACCACGCCCGCCCCCGTCGGCCACCTCCTCCAGGCCATACGCACCGGAACGGTCGCCGCGCCGCGCGCGTAACAACCCTTCGACGAAGCCCCGTTCGGCGTTCCACTCGCAATGATCAGCGCGATACGTTCACACGTACGTTCTGATGCAGAGGTTGCGGGTGTTACGGGGGAACGCGTGTCGAACAGGCCGACGGACTGGCACATACTCGACCTGGACCGCGACCCGACGCCGGGCGACCCGCAGCGGGTGCGCAGACTCGCGGGCTCACTGCACGACTTCGCCGACGACGTCGCGGACATCCTGCGGGACGTCAAGGGGCTGGCCAACGACGACGCGGTCCTGAAGTGGGCGGGCAAGACGGCGGACGCCTTCGCGTCGGAGTTCGAGGACGTCCCCGGCCAGCTCAAGAAGCTCAAGAAGTCCTACGACATCGCGGGCGACGCGCTCGCCTCGTACTGGCCGGACCTGGACGACGCCCAGCAGAAGGCGGACAAGGCGCTGAGCGACGGCCGCAAGGCCCGCCAGGACCTGTCCACGGCCAGGACCGCGCTCTCGGGTGCCGACGACTGGGTGCACACGGCCACCGCGAAGGCCGACTCCTACGACCCGGACAAGCACCGCGGCAAGAACGTGCCCCCGCCGGACGAGGCCGACGTCCGGCGCGCGACACGTGACGCCCAGCACGCCAAGGAGCGGCAGACCGCCGCGCAGAAGGACGTCGACGACGCCCAGGGGCTGCTGGACGCGGCGAAGAAGCTCGCCGCCCATGCGAAGGGGCTGCGCGAGGACGCCGCCCGCCGCACGGTGAAGAAGCTCCACGAGGCGTCCGACGCCGGTATCCACAACCGCCACTGGTGGGAGGAGCCCGTCGACTGGGTCTCCGACCACTGGGACGAGATCGTCACGGTGTGCAAGTGGGTCGTGACGATCGTCGGCGTCATCGTGATGATCGTGGGCGGCCCGCTGGGCTGGCTGGTCTTCGCGGCGGCTCTGATCGTGCTCGCGGACACCGTGAGAAAAATGCTCAACGGCCAAGCGGGCTGGGGCGATCTGATCTTCGCGGTCCTCGACTGCATCCCCGCCACCAAGGGCTTCACGAGCCTCGCCAAGATGGGCAAGCTCTGGAAACTGGGCGGCTTGCGCGCGCTGGGCGGCGCCTTCATGAAGGGGATCGGCGGGGGACTTACGAATCTGGCGAGCACCATTCGTAACGGCGGCAAGGGCCTCAGGCAGCTGTCCATCGCCCTGCGGGATTCATGGAGAGCCCGCCAAGGATTCAAGACCCCGAAACTGCCGCCGGCGGGCCACGGCACGAAACTCCTGGAAACCATCTCCGAAAGTCGGATCACGCGCGGAAGCGACGGACTGGTATCGAAGATCGACGGCCAGCCGGTCTCCGACTACCTCAAACACGTGACCGACATGCGAGCGCAGAGCTATAAGGATCTGGTGTCGGAAGGAACCGACGCCTTCAGGAAGAAGGACCTCGGCGACTGCCTCGGAGTGGGCGTGGACCGGAGGACGGGAAAGGTCTACGAGGGGATCAACGGGCGCAAGGGAAACGAGATAGATCCCCACGACGTCCACCCCACCATCCGCGACAGCGTCGACAACGTGGCGAACAACGGCCCCTACCCCGACCGCGACGGTGCCCTGACCTTCGACTATCCCCACCCGGATGTTCCGCTCCGGCACGCCGAGGTGAAGGCCACGAACATGGCACTGCACGACCGTGCCGCCGCAGGCCTCCCGGACGGTCCTTCCGCGATGCGGGAAATCACGATGAACACCCACTTTCCCTACATGGGAGGCGGCAAGCCGGCCCCCTTCTGCGCCAACTGTCACAATGTCCTCGACGGCGTGGACAGCGTCGCAGGCAGGTTTCCCGGCTGGCCACCGAGCGACGAAGTCCTTATACCTGGAGTCACTTACTGATGCGCATCGACGTCGACGACCCCGAACTGGACATGGGAATCGACCAGTCCCTGACCTATCAGGGCCGGCTGTTCACCGGAGAGACCATCGAGAAGAATCCCCGGACGGGACAGGTGGTCGCCATGACCACCTATACCGAAGGCTTGGAGGACGGCCCCATCCGCGAATGGTATGCGGATGGAGCGGACCGGGCAGAAGGTCAATGCCGGCGAGGAATTCCGTACGGCCGCTGGCGGGACTGGCACCAGAACGGTCAACTGGCCCTCGAGAAGGAATACGGCGCGCGCGGAATGGTGAGATCGATCAAGAAGTGGTCGGAGAGCGGCGAACTCGTCGACGACCGGACCTTCGACGTGTGAGGCCGACCGCGGCTTGCCTTCCTCCGCTTCTCGTCATCTCCCGCCAAGCTGAACGCAGCCAGGAGCCCATGGACCACAGCAGCTGCCGGATCTGCGGTGATCCGGCTCCCCCGATCGACGGCCGGTGCGGAGAGATCATCGGATACCGCCTGGTTCGGGATCCCTGGTCCGATTCTCCGTCCTTCCTCGACGGCAATCTCCACTTCTCCTGCCTTGAGAAAACAGACGAACGTGGGCAGTTCCACGCGGAGTTCGTCCATCTCGTTCAGGCCGGGCACGAAGAGATCCCCGGTCTGAAATCGTCGCACCCGCCGTTGACAAGGATGGGCCTGAGCATGCGCCCTGTCTTCTCGGGAGACGAGTGCGACATTTTCCAGAGCCGACTGTCCGATCGCTGGATGCTCGTGAAGAAGACCGGTCCGTGGTTCGGCTTCGGCCTTCCCCAGCTCCGGGCCATCGGCTCGGGCGAGATTCCGGTCTCGGCTTCCGAGGTGACCCGATACCGGCTTCCCGTCGACCTTGGAGACAAGGTCGGCAGGTATGGACTTTCCGAACTCCTGGAGTCCCTCGGGGTGGCGCACCGGTACGCCGACGCGGATGAACTGGCCCGCGTGCAATACCGTTTCCGCGATTACTACGCGCCGAAGAGGCTCATCGACTACGTAGCCGTGGCACCCCTGCCGCTACCCGAGGAAGCCCGAACCTTCCTCGCCGCCCACGCGAAGACGTACACCCCCGTCACCTTCGACGAAGAGGACGCGTGATCGAGTACACGTACAAGGAAGGCCCTTGGGCCGAGACCGCGGTGACGCTGGTCGTCCGCAAGCAGGACCTGGACGCCGATCTCGTGACCCGGACCATCTCGCTCCCTCCGACGTCGGTCCGGAGGCCGGGAAGCGACCACCGCGATCGGGTGTCACCGCCCCAGGGCGGACTGTGGGCACTCCAGGTGCACGACAGACTGCCGGGAGGGCTGAGCGATCAGCTCCGCACCCTCATGGCCCTGGTCGAGCCCCGCTCCTCCTCACTGGCCCAGCTAACCTCCCAGGGCTACGACATCCACCTCGACCTCTTCGGATTCGTCGGGCACGGAGCCACGCTGGTGCTGGCTCCCGATGCCGTCCGGAGGGCGGCCGCCCTCCGCGTTCCCGTCACGATCACCACCAGCGTCAGCGATCGGTGAGGATCCACATGGAACTCTTCTCTTCATGGGGCACTCCCCGAGCCGCCCTGCTCATCACCGGGCGGAACCTGGAACCGCAGGACATCACGGCCGCGTTGGGCATCACGCCCACGTTCTTCAGGAAGGCGACGCGCGATGCGCCGTTCCGGCCCGGCGAGGGATGCTGGGCACTCCAGGTGACCGGTGCGCCGGAGCAGGGATTCGACGGGCTCGTCGACGAACTGGTCGCGCTCATCTCTCCCGCTCTCAAAGAGATCCAGGACATCCGCCGCCGGGGACACTCCGTGCAGTTGGACCTGAGCGGCCACGTGCGGAGCGGTTCCCGGACCTTCCTCTCCCCTTACACGCTGACGCGCGCTGCCCTGCTCGACCTGCCTGTGTCCCTCACCACGGACGCCGATCCCCCCGCCCGGTCCGAGGATCTGCTGGACTGGCTGCCGGCCCCGGACGGATCGCACCGGGCTACCTGAAGGAAGGCGTCCGACCTTGACCGCAAGCTCCACCTCCCCGGAGAACCCCGGCCTGTCCTCGGGATTCTCGCTGTCCGTCCCGGATTCCTGGTGGGAGTTCGACATCCGCCCGGAGGGCCGGGACGCGACCGTCCGCGGCCTCGTCGACGAGCGGATCCGTGAGGTTCCCGAACTCGCCGAGTACCGGGGCGACCTGGCGGCCGTGCTGCGCAAGATGGCCAAGGACGCATACGACTCGGGGGCGGTGTACATGGGCTGCATGGCCGAGAACTTCGACGGCGTCCCGCTGACCGCGACCCTCACCGTGTCGGTGCTGGGCGCCAGGAACAAGCAGGGCGTGACGCTGTCGACCGACCCGCGCGCGATCGCGGAGAGCCTGCGGACCGTCACGGCCCGCCGTGACGGTGACGCCTGGCGCACGGTCACCACCGTCGACATCCCTCAAGTCGGCATTGCCGCCCGGACGTTCGGCGTGGAGGACGTACCGGTCGCGCAGGGCGACACCCGTACCCTTCGTATGGTGCTGACACAGACGTACATTCCGGTCCCGGGAACCATCGACCAGGTCGTTCTCGTCTCCGGAGCCAGCCCGGTGCTCGACCTGGCCGAGGCGTTCCACGACATTTTCGACGCGGTGACCGGCACGTTCCGGTTCGTCTGACCGGGACTTCAGGACTCCAGGAGGGGGAATCGGCATGAGTGGTGGCGGCAAGAGCGACCTCGCGCTCCCGCTGAGCGAGCTGGAGGACTACGGCGGGCGGCTGCGGGACATCAAGACCCGGCTGAACCACACCAAGAAGCTCTTCGAGTCGTACCGGGACGACCTGGGCGATCACACCGTCTACGACGCCCTGGACGACTTCGAATCCGGCTGGGAGGACGGCCGCGAGGACATCGGCCAGGCCCTCGACGCCCTCGCGGAGATGTCCGACGCCGTGGTCCGCGAGTTCAAGAAGCTCGACGACGAACTGGCCAAGAACGTCTCCGAGGGCGTGAAGACGGAGAAGAAGGACGGGGCGAAGTAGCCCGAGGGCCCAACCGTGACGGAGGTGCCGGGGTGATCCGGACCGTGGGGTTCTTTTCCGAGCTCGGGCCTGGGTGGGGGCTCCCCCTGGGCGGGCTTCTGCGGGAGTCCGTCAATCCCGCCGGTGAGCCGGACGAGGCGGAGGTCATCGGCTATCTCGGGCGGGGTGCCGGGATCTGGGCCGAGATGAGCGCCGGGCCCGACGTCCTGGACCCGGAGGCCCCCGTCCTGTCCGGCGTCGGTTCGCTCTTCACGGACGGGACCTGGCTGTGGCGTCAGGATCTGCCGTACTACCTCGGCACGTACCACGTCACCCTGCCCCGGGATTTCCTCACGCAGGTCAGGAAGGCCCGGTACCGGGTTCCGGCCGTGCCCGAGACACGGCTGCTGGAGATCCTGAGGCGGGACCTCGGGATCGCCGTGGACTGAGCGGACCGAATGGACCGAGCGGACCGAGCGGTGGACCGGCCGGCCGCGCTGCCAGGACGGCTCCCGCCCGTCTCAGCCCACCTCGTTCTCCGCCACGGCCCGCCCGTGGACGGTCACGTCACCGCCGTAGAACATGCCGGTGAAGACCGGCGAGTAGGTGAGCTGGACCTCGACCTCCACCTGATCCGCGTCCGCGGTCACGCAGTGGGTGGCCGCGATGTCGGCGCCGGACATGCCCATCTCCCGGGCGAACGCCTTCACCCGCGCGCCGCAGTTCTCGAAGTTGATGGGCGCCGGGCCGTTCTCGTTCTCGTAGAGGGATTCGAGGTCGATGTCCTGGGCGGCGAAACGGGCCGCCTGCTCGGCGATGTCCGCGGCCCTCTCCCGCTTGGAGATGGACATGCCGCCGTCGATGACGAAGGCCGACAGCGACAGGAAGACGAGCGCGAAGATGATGACCGCGCCGGCGCCCGAGCCGCGGTCGTCGAGCCGTTCCCGGCGCCCGGCGGCCCAGCCGCGTACGGCGGAGTTCAGCTTCATGCCGTCCTCCGGAACGGGTCCAGCGGGGAACTGAAGGAGGCCTCCAGGGTGGTGGGCACGTCGAGGCCGATCATCGCGAGACCCCGCACCTCGCAGCTCACCTCGACGGTGAAGAGCGTGTCCGGCTCGAAGCCCGTACTGGTCTGCGTCACGTTCACCGGACCCGAGCAGACGTCCCCGAGGTCGGCCTCGGCCGCCTTCCTCGCCTCGGCCATGGCCGTCGCGTGGTCCTTCTGGATCGAACCGGCCCGCGCGGCGTCCCGGGCCGCGCCGTCCAGCGCGCCGCGCCCGTCGACCAGCTGCCCGAAGGCCACCAGGACAAGAATGAAGAGGATCATCACCGGCGCGAGGATGACCACCTCGATGGTGGACAGCCCCCGGTCGCGCCGGTACCCGGACACGCCGTCCGGGAGCGCGGCGAGCAGGGCCTTCGGTCCCGTCACGGCGCTTCCTCCTTCACGAATCTCTCCACCGGCCCCGACGACTGCGCGTGCACGGTCAGGTTCAGGCCCGGGAAGACCGAGGGGACCCTCCCCGTGATCTCGACCCCCACGGTGTCCGGCTCCGGCTGGAGCATCGTCACGTCAGGTGACAGCACCAGATTCGGGCCGAGCTGGCGGATGTAGCTGTCGACGACGTCACCCGCCTCGCCGCGCCACCCGCCGGGCTGCGCGTCCGCGGTGGCGCGGGCCTTACGGGCGCCCGCCTGGGCCGCCGCCTGGGCGACATGGTCCGCGAAGAAGTACAGCGCGAACTGCACCGTCGCGAAGATCATGAAGAAGAGCAC
Organism: Streptomyces sp. NBC_00328; assembly: GCF_036139655.1. Classification (NCBI taxonomy): domain Bacteria; kingdom Bacillati; phylum Actinomycetota; class Actinomycetes; order Kitasatosporales; family Streptomycetaceae; genus Streptomyces; species Streptomyces sp. NBC_00328. The sequence goes on along the minus strand of NZ_CP108013.1, from coordinate 5,707,017 downwards.
CGGAGTGAGCAGCACGAACTCGATCGCGGTCATGCCGGAGTCACCGCGGGCGGAGGCTGCCTCCAGCCTGCGGCGCACCCAGCGGCGTACCCCTCGACGTTCGCGCACTCGCATCCCCGGAACTCAGCAGGTCTTGCCGGCGTCGGCACCCTTGATGCAGTTGCCGACCTTCTTGGCACCGGTGCTCAGCGCCTCGTTGATGATCGCGGCGACCACGCCGACGATGGCGACGACGACGGCGGAGATGATGACCCACTCGACCGCGGACGCGCCCCGGTCGAGTTCGCCGGAGCGGGCACGCTGCACCCTGCCCTGGAGGAAGGTGATCAGGAAGTCCACCCCCGGGATCCCGGTGTTGAAGTTCCGTCCGTTCATGGTGAGTTGTCCTCTCGAAGAATAGTGGTGACCGGCTGGTGGCCCTTCGGGCACGGCGGACGATCAGACCTGGAACACACGCATCGCCGCCGGGAAGATCAGGAAGACCAGGAAGCCCGCGCACAGCAGCAGTTGGGCGACGAGCATCGACTGCGACTTCTCGCCCGCGCTGCCCTCGATCTCGGAGAGTTCGCGGTGGCGCATCGTCTCGGCACGCGAGGCGAGCGACTCCCGCACCTTGGCACCGTCGTCCGCGACCAGCGCCAGGGAGGCCGACAGGTCCTTCAGCTCCTCGACGCCGAGTTCCTCGCCGAGCGAGCCGAGCGCCTGCCACTGGCTGATGCCGGTGATCCGGGCGTCGGCGAGCGCGTTGCGGATGCGCTGGGTGGCCCAGCCGTCGGAGATCTCGGCGGCGGCCATCAGCGCCTCGGGCAGACCGCGCCCGCCGGCCAGGCTCATCGACACCAGGTCCAGATACGCGCCGATCACCCGGCGCAGATCGCGCCGCTTGGCCACCGCGTCCCGCCGTACCTCCACATCGGGGAGGAAGAAGAAGACGATCGCGAAGAGCAGCGCGAGCCAGACCGGGATGATCGGACTGCGGCCGACGCCGAGCGTCCAGGCGACCGCGAAGAGGAACGGGCCGAAGAAGACACCGGCCGCGGCCAGCAGCACCTTCGTCGCCAGGAACCGCTCCCAGCTCCGGTCCAGGACCGCAAGGTCGGCACGCAGCGAGCGCTGCTCCCAGCCCTGCTGGAGATAGAGCTCGGCGACGCGGGCGCCGACCTGGGCGCGCACGCTGCCGAGACGTCCGCTCTCCTGCTGTCCGTGGTGCGCGGACTCGTACGCCGCCCCGCGGGCCCGCATCGCGTCGATACGGGCGACCTGCGCGACCGCGCTGCGCTTCGACGGCATCAGCGCGCGGACGAGGACGTAGACGCCCAGGCCCAGGACGGCGCCGATCAGGATCGGCATGGTCAGGTTCATCGGCGTACCGCCTCATCCCCGGAAACCGGTGTACGGGGCCGCACGAACCGCACGGACGACTCGTCCCGTACCAGGAACCGCTCCGGCGTCTCGATCGTGGACAGCTTGCGCAGCCACCAGAAGCCGAGGCCGAACAGGCCGCAGACGCAGGTGAGGACGAGCTGGCCGACCGCGGTGCCGTACGGCTCGACGAACTCACGGTTGAAGACCGACAGTCCGAGGACGAAGGCGATGGACACCGCGACGACGATCTGCACGGAGCGGCGGGTCGAGGCGCGCTGGGCCATCACGCGCTGCCGCATGTCGACCTCCTCGCGCGCCGACTTGGCCAGCGCGCCCAGTACTTGGCGCAGACCGGGGCCGCGCAGCCGCGCGTTGAGGATGAGCGCGGCCACGATGATGTCGGCGGACGCGTCGTCGATCTCGTCGGCCAGGTGCTGGAGGGCCTCGGGCAGCGGTGTCCGGGAACGCAGCCGGTCCACCAGCGCGTCGAGATGCGGGCGCAGTACGGGGGCGGAGGCGCGTGCCGAGGCGGGGATGGCCTGTTCCAGGCCGACCGCGCCCGCGATGGTGTCGCGCAGCGACTCGGTCCAGGACGCCAGCGCCTCCACCCGGCGCATCGCGGCCCGTTCCTCGGAGGCGCCGCCGAAGAGCTTGTCCCAGAAGAAGACGAGGATGCCGGCCGCGATACCGGCGACGGCCCAGCGGGTGAGGAGGAGGACGACAAGGCCGGCGATGGCGGCGATCGAACCGCGCCGTCCGGCGAACCGGATCAGCTCGCCCGCGCGCTCGCTCGCCTTGTGCTTCTCGTGTTCGGGCTTGGCGGGCAGTCCCCGCACGGCGACGGTGAACAGCGCGAGGCCGCCGCCGACGGCGATCCCGCACCCGAGGGCGTACAGGACGGGCAGGGAGAACAGTCCGCCCATGGAGCCGAGCGAGTCGAGGGCGGCGAGCGACGTCGTGCCCGAGGGCCTGACCGGCGTCACGGCCGTGGTCAGGTGCGGCACGGCCGCGACCGGCGTCGTCGTCATGTCCTGGGTCATCGTCGTCACCAATTCCCGCTGCCGGGCAGCCGGTAGCCCTGCATGACGAGGTCGTCGAGGCAGGCGATGGGCGCGTGCGGGACGATCCGGCCGTCCGGGGCCTCGGCGAACACCTCGCTGGACAGCACCCGTCCGTCGACGCCGTTGACCTCGCGCACGGAGGTCACCATGCGCTGGAGGCGGCCCCCGGACTCGAAGTCGTTGCGCCGCTGGACGAAGACCACGAAGTTCACGGCGCCCGCGATGAGCATCTGGCTGGCCTCGATGGGCAGCCGCTCGGTCGCCTGGAGCGCGTACGTGGAGATGCGGTTGAAGACCTCGCTGGAGCTGTTCGCGTGGATCGTGGAGAGCGAGCCGTCGTTGCCCTGCGACATCGCGTTGAGCATCGTGACGATCTCGTCGCCGAGGACCTCGCCGACGATGACCCGAGAGGGGTTCATACGCAGCGAACGGCGCACCAGTTCGGCCATGGTGATGGCGCCCTGGCCCTCGGAGTTGGGCAGCCGCTCCTCGAACGCCACCACGTTCGGGTGCAGTTCGGCGAACGTGTCGAGGCCGAGTTCCAGTGCGCGCTCGACGGTGATGAGCCGCTCGTACGGCGGGATCTCGTTGGCGAGCGCGCGCAGCAGGGTCGTCTTGCCGGCGTTGGTGGCGCCCGCGATCATGATGTTCTTGCGGGCCCGGACGGCGCAGGCGAGGAAGTGGGCGACCTCGGGGGTCAGGGTGCCGTTGCCCACGAGGTCGGACATGAAGACCTTGCCGAGGCGCGCGCGGCGGATCGACAGGGCCGGCCGGCGGGTCACGTCCATGACGGCGGAGAGCCGGGAACCGTCCGGCAGCCGCAGGTCGAGCTGCGGGTTCGCGGAGTCGAAGGGCCGGGAGGACAGACCCGAGTACGCGCCGAGGACCTGGATCAGCTCGATGAGTTCCTCGTCGGTCTCGGCGACGGGGTCCCCCTTCGTCTCCCGGCCGTCGGCATAGCCGATGAAGACCTCGTCGTACCCGTTGATGTCGATGTTCTCGACTTCCGGGTCGTCGAGCAGCGGCTGGAGACGGCCCACGCCGAAGAGCGCGGCGTGCACGGCGGCCGCGTACTGCTCCTCGGTCTCCGCGTCGAGCGGGGTCCGGCCGAGGTTGATCTCGGTGCGGGCGTGGTCCTCGAGTATCTGGGCGATGACGGCGCGCGCGTAGTGCCGTTCGTCCTCGCCGGACATCGGGGTGACACCGCGGACCTGGTCCTCGCGGCGCTGTTCGGAGATGCGGTCACCGGCGTCCTGCCGGAACCGCTTGACGAGCTGATGGTCGACGGTGGTCATCGGCCGGCTCCGGCGGCGGGCTGTCCGTGCGGGGCACCGGGTCCGTCGGCGGGTACGGACCACGCGGCGCCGTACTGCTGGTACAGATCCGCGGTGACCTTGCGGGCCGAGCGGATGAGCAGCGACTTGTCGAGGCGGCCGCGCCGGCGGCCGGCCAGCTGGGCGGCGCCCGCCGGGTCGTCGGCGATGGTTCCCACGACGCGGGCTCCGGTCTGGGCCGCCACGAGCATGTCGTTGACCTGGTGGACGAGCTTGGCGGAGTCGCCCGGGTCGGCGACGAGGACGACGCCGATGAACGGTGTGGCGAGGCCGCCGGCGCCTCGCGGGCCGCCGTGCAGCTTGGCGGAGAGGGCGGCGGCACGGTCGCGGACGCGGGCGATGGCCTCGGGCTCGGTGCGGGAGACCAGAAGCACCAGGGCGGCGTGCGGGAACAGTTCGGCCGCCGGGGTGTCCCCGCTGATCCGGCCGCAGTCGGCGATGACGTCGGCGGGCGCGTTCGGGGAGTCGGCGAGCTGCGCGAACGCCCGGCCCAGGGTGGGCCAGAGGCCGGCGAGACCGGCGGCCTGCTCGGCGATCCCGAGTCCGACGAGGACGTCGAGTCCGCCGCTCAGCGGCTGGACGTGGTCCCACAGCTGGTCGGGGACGAGGCCGCGCCGGGCGGTCGCCGCGATCGACAGCAGGCCGGTGTTCGGGTTCAGCGGACCGCCGTGGGCCGCCGCGCTCCGGTACACGAGGTCGCCGCCGGCGGGGTCGGCCTCGGCGAGCAGGACCCTGCGGGGCCAGACCGCGGAGAGTGCCACCGCCGCGGTGGTGACTCCGGGGGAACCCTTGTCTGCGGCGAGGACGATGAGCGCCATGTCTGTCTACTCACTCGCCTCTAGTTGCCGGGAACGATGACGAGGGCGACCTGGCCCGCCGAGGCCGCGGCGGTGACGGAGGCCGCCTGGCCGTTGTCCACCATCAGGGTGACGGGCAGGTTGGTGCTGCTGATCGTGCTGTCCGTGTCGTTCTTGACCGAAATGACCTTCGCCTGCTCGACGATGGGCGCGGCGTCCGCGCTCGACGAGCCGGAACCGGAGGAGTTGGACGAACCCGACGAGCGGCTGCCGCTGGTTCCGGTGTCGCCCACGCGGTAGACGGCCACCGTGTCACCGGACTTGATGCCCGCGGGGTACTGGCCCTCCTTGAGGGAGACGCCCACGGAGGCCTTGCCGTCGGGAAGCGCGGAGCCTGCGGCGAACATGTCGCCGATGACCACGGTCCCCTTGTAGATCGGGGACTTGGCCTTGAGCTTCTTGAGCTGTCCGACCTGCTCCCACGGGACGTAGTTGATGGAGGGATCGTCCGCGACCAGTACGGAGGTCGCGTGATCGCCGACCGACTCGCCGGCCTGGATGTCGCTCGTCACCTTCACGACCTCGACCCGGTCACCGGCACGCAGCACCAGCATGGTGGCGCCGAGCGCGCCGACGAGGACGAGGAGCACCGCGAGGGCGGCCAGCGCGGGTTTGCGCTCGCGAGGCGGGGCGGGGAGACGCTCGCCCATCACCGGGTGAGCCGACGTGGCGGAACGGTTGTTGCCCGCCCCCGTACGCTCTTGGATCCTCACGCGACCGCTCCCCGTACACCCAAGAAAATGTCTGTCAATTCACGCGCCAAGTAGGACACTTCACCCCCGAGTCCCTTTACGGGACGTACCGTGCGACCTGGCCGGATAGCCAGCGCTGGAGCGAGTGTCAAGCCATGGCACCGTATCAGCCGCGCATAAGCCCCTCAAGGAGCTCCAAGCCACCTGAAGCGCACCCGACTCGACGTTATCGACGCGCAACGACAGCCGTCCGGTTCCCTGTTGAGCCCGGCAGTCCGCCTGTCCGTCACCTGTGCGCCAGCGAATCACCGCCGCGGTCCGGGACTTCCGTCACGGACCGTGCACGATGCCTGCACGAGGTGCTCACGGACAGGGGCGGGAAGAAGGGCCGGACCCAGGACCGGACTCAGAACCCCCAGGGGCTGGGATGAGGCCTGACGGCCGGGTCCTCCGACCAGACCAGGCGGGCCTCGAGGTCGTCCCCGAGCAGTCCGGTCAGGCGGTCGACGGCCCAAGCGTTCCAGTAGACGCCGCCGCGGAACTCGGGGACCCGGAACGCGGCGAGCCCCACGGGCAGGGTCTCCGCGTGGAAGACGGCCTTGGTGATCTCGCCGGTGGTCTTCTTCGGCTTGGACGACCGGCGTGCGTCCAGGCAGTCGACGACCTGCTCCACGAGGTGGAGGACGTAGTCGTCCGAGCCGTCGGCGTCGGCGGGGAAGGCCTGATCGGCTGCCTCGATGACGACCGGCACGAAGGGTCCCGATTCCGACAGGTCCGCGGCGAGCAGGTCCGCGACGCGTCGGCTCAGGATCGGAGCGCCCGGACAGCCGCTCGGGAACTCGCCCTTGCGCCAGCCGGGGTTGCCGTCCCACAAGCCGCTGAACGAGGACGGCAGATCCGTCGCGGACGCGGTGATCTGCCAGCGGATGAGTTTTCTGAGGGAACCGCCGAGGAGCAGTGTCCGGAACTCACCCATGCTCGGAAGCAGGCGGTAGACGGCGAGGGGGCCTGAGGTGCTGTCGGTCATCTACGGTCCCGTCCGGACTGCGGTCGGTGAGGGTACGCCGATCGAGAGCTCTCCCTCGACCTCACACCCGATGGCGCGCAGCTCCCGCCGGAGCTCCGTACGGAAACCGGATGGGCGCGAAGTGAGAAAGGGAAGTCGCCGTGGGTCTACCGGTCCGCGAAGCGGAAGGTCGAGGTGACGGCGTCGAAGATGTCGAAGAAGGAGTCGGCGAGGTCGAGGACCTGGCTGCTGCCGGCGACCAGGGCGACCTTGCCCTCCTGGCCGGGCACGGGAATGAACGTCTGCATGAGCACGGCGCGGATCGTGCGCTGGAGGCTGTCGTCGGGGACGGCGATGTCCTCGACGCCGTACGTCCTCGCGGCGGGCCCGACGCCGGGTATCTCGACGGTGGTCACCTTGCGCCAGGCGTCACCCTCCTTCTTCGCCTCCCGCACGGCGAGTTGGCCCGCGATGGTCCCCGGGTCGGTGGAGAGGGGCTCACCTGTCCGCGAGCGGCCGCCGACGATCGAGACGGTGACCGAGCCCGTGATCGGGGTGTCACCGCCGAAGGACTCGGCCATGCAGCCGCAGTACAGGGCACCGGACTTCCAGGCGTCGGCGGCGGCTTTGCGCAGAAAGCCGACGTAGGTGTCGCGATACGGCGCCAACTCCGGCCGCCCCTCGACCCGTTCGCTCACCATCCGCCGGATCGAGTCGTCCCGCGACTCCGGCCTCACGTCGAACTCCCACCAGGACTCCGGCACCTTGATACGGAATCCGCCGCGCTCGACGGTGAGCGTTTCGATGTAGCGGTCCATGGCGCGTCCCTTGGGTTCGTGGTCGTCCTTCTGCGCGAACCGGCCCTGTCCGTTCGACCTGTTCGGCTCGGCTCAGCCTACGAGGTAGGGGCGGCGCGGACTCGACGCAACCCACGACCCCGGGCCGTGACCCCTCTCGCGGGACGGCGTGAAGGTGCCGAACGCAAATGTGGGGGCACGGTATGGAATCGAGGCCGTCACCGCAGGGGCGGATGTGTCCCGGAACACGATCGGCCGGCGACAGGGCTCCGGTTCGGACCGGAGTATCCCTTTATGACCCCATCCACAGCACAGTTTCGACCTGGCGAAACCAAGTACCCCACGGATACCGTCATTGCCCTTGACCGACTTCGATCGACCCATGTCCCACGGGGAGTCCACTGTGAAGCGCCGCTCTTTGCCCGTTGCTGCCGCGTTCGCCGCGACAACAGCCCTGCTGCTGACGGCCTGTGGCGGCGGGGACGACGCTCCCAAGGCGAACGACAAGATCGCGGGGGCGGACCAGGGAAGCACGGGTTCGGCATCGCCCAGCGCGAGCGCGTCGGACAACGCCGACCGGCCGGACATCACCCTCCCGGGCGACGTGAAGGACGAGTTCGAGGGATGGAAGACGGGGGACGCGACGAAGGACGCCGTCCTGGCGGACGCGGGACGTGCGCAGACGGCCACCAACTACGCCGTCATCAAGGGGAATCCCGACGAACCGGCCCTCGCCTTCTACCGGCAGGGTGACGCCCTCGTCGGCGGCGCTCAGTGGGTCAAGTCCTTCGTGGACGCCGGAATCACGTACACCGGCACCGTTCGGTACTTCCGTCCCAGTGTGACGCTCTACGGAAGGACATCCGCGGGGGTCACGTTCTGCACGGACGAGAGCAAGGCGTTCAACAAGGACGTGAAGACGAAGAAGGTCGACAGAACCCCGGTGACCAAGAACTCGTACGTCTACTACAACACTCACCTGAAGAAGGCCGGCAACGGCGTCTGGCAGACGACACAGCTCGTCTCCGAAAGGGGCAGCGGCAAGTGCACGAGCTGAGGCCCAAGGGCCGGGTGTTCACCGTCGGCGCCCTTGCGACGACCTGTGTGCTGTTGCCCAGCCCGGCTTTCGCCGATCACGGCACCGGCAGTTCCGACACCAGCGTCAACACGTCCGCAAAGCGCTCCGGCCACGCGCTGGAGTCGCGGATCACGTACTCCGGCAGCGCCCGTGGGAGTGGTGGCAAGTCTTCCGGCAACGTCACGCCCGTGGGGAACTGGACGCCGCCGGCCCGCTGGTACGAGTCCGTCTCGGCAGCCGAGTTCAAGAAGAAGGTCGAAGGCGAATACGACGAAGTCGTCAACGACCCCCAGCAGCCCAACTATGCCAAGTCGACGACGGGCCGGTTCCGGGACATCTACAAGGACGGCAAGTACAAGGACTACAACCTCGACGACGCCGACGAGGGCAACTGGTGGGTATCCGTCCAGAACCCGAACCGTTTGGACGATCCCGCTGCCTTCACTGTGGTGAGCTGCCGTTCTGGGTCCTGAACGGGGACGTTCCTCCGGTGAGGAACGCCGAGACCTACCCGGCCTCCGGAGAATGCCGACTGAACGACGACCACTCGATCGGCACCCCGTACGCCAAGGGCAAGGCCGGCGAGACACCGCCGTGCGGCATCAAATACCTGCGCCCATCCGGCGACGGCACGTTCAAACTCCGAGCCACCATCACCTGGAACGTCACCTGGACAGGCACCGGCGGAGCCGGCGGCGACCTCCCCGACGGGACCTTCGGAACGACCCGAGCCCGCTCTCGACATGCACCACACCGATACCGTCATTGCCCTTGATCGAGTTCACCCAACCGATGCCCCGTGGGGAGTCCACCGTGAAGCGCCGCATTTTGCCCGTTGCTACCGCGTTCGCCGCGACAACAGCCCTGCTGCTGACGGCCTGTGGCAGCGGGGGCGACAGCCCGAAGACAAACGACAAGATCACGGGAGCGGACCGGGGAGGGACGGGTTCGGCTTCACCGAGCCCGAGCGCTCCGGCCGACGCCGACCGGCCGGACATCACTCTTCCGAAGGACCTCAGCGACAGGTTCGAGAACTGGAGTACCGGCGACGCCGCCAAGGACGCGGTTCTCGCGGATGCGGGGCGGAGGATCGATGCGACCAACTACGCCATCGCCAAGGGCGACGCCGAACTGCCTGCCCTCGGCTACTACTACAGCGGCACCGCTCTGGCCGACGCCGGAGACTGGGTCACGTCCATCGTGAACGACGGCTACTCGATCACCGGCGTCAACCGGTATTACAACGCCAGGATCGACCTCTTCGACTCCGCTTCGGCGGGCGTCGTGTACTGCGAGGACCAGTCCAAGGCGTTCGCGAAGGACCGGAAGTCGGGCAAGGCCATCAAGACGGCCGTGACGGCCAAGTCCTACGTCCTCTACTCGACGCGGCTCGAGAAGAACAAGAAGGGTGTCTGGCAGACGACGAAGCTCACCTCGCAAAGGGGCCACAAGTCGTGCACTCCGTAGCCACCCGGGTCGACGATCGCCCGGAACCGCCCCTGCGAGGCAACCGGCGAAGACGCACTGCGCCAGCCGAACGTCTGGTCGACCGACCCGAGCCCACTCTCGACATGCACCACACCGATACCGCCATTGCCCTTGATCGAGTTCACCCAACCGATGCCCCGTCGGGAGTCCACCGTGAAGCGCCGCTCTTTGCCCGTTGCCATCTCTTTCGCCGCGACAACAGCCTTGCTGCTGACGGCGTGTGGTGGCGGTGATGACGGCCCGAAGGCGAACGACAAGATCGCGGGCGCGGACCGGGGAAGCACGGGTTCGGCATCGCCCAGCGTGAGCGCGTCGGACAACGCCGACCGGCCGGACATCACCCTCCCGGGCGACGTGAAGGACGAGTTCGAGGGATGGAAGACGGGGGACGCGACGAAGGACGCCGTCCTGGCGGACGCGGGACGTGCGCAGACGGCCACGAACGACGCCGTCCTCAAGGGCACCCCGGACACCCCTGGATTGGCCTTCTACTACAAGGGCAAGGCGTTGACGTCCTCCGCCAAGTGGGTCCAGAAGTGGCTTGACACGGGAATCACGTACACGGGAACCACGCGCTACTACCGCCCCAAGGTCGAGATCTTCGACAGCAAGTCCGCCGGTGTCTCGTACTGCGCCGATGAGACCAAGGCGTACAACAAGGACCGGAAGACCAAGAAGGTCGACAGGACACCCGCTGGAAACGACGCCTACGTTCTGTACAACACGCGTCTGGAGAAGACCGCTCAAGGCGTGTGGCAGATCTCCGACGGCACGTCCGTACGGGGGAGCAAGACGTGCGTGCGGTGACCAGGCGCCGCACAGCCGTCACGGTCGGAGCGCTCGCGATCACCGGCGTCTTGTCCGTATCACCATCGCCTTCGCCAAGGCCCCTGGGGAATTCCAGGACGGCTATGACGTAGCTCGCGCGAAGACGCACAGTCGTGGTCCGTACGGAGGTTGTCCGCGGCCTGTGGCCCCTCGCGGCGAACGGACGCAGGAGAGCGGTCCGTTGCTGTGATCGGCGGCACGCTCGAAGCGAAGATGGGACTTCTTTGATCCACTTTTCTCCCTGAACATCCATGCTGTCAGGGAAGTCACTCCTGGCGAAACCAAGAGCCCCACGGATACCGTCGTTGCCCTTGACCGACTTCGCTCAACCGATGTCCCACGGGGAGTCCACTGTGAACCGCCGCTCTTTGCCCGTTGCTGCCGCGCTCGCCGCGACAACAGCCCTGCTGCTGACGGCCTGTGGCGGCGGTGACAGCTCGAAGGGGAACGACAAGATCGCGGGCGCGGACCAGGGAGGGACGGGTTCGGCTTCGCCCAGTGCGAGCGCGTCGGACAGCATCACACGTCCCGACTTGACGCTGCCGGGCGACATCAAGGAGACGTTCCAGGGCTGGAAGACCGGCGACGCGACCAAGGACGCCATCATGGCGGACGCCGGGCACGCCCAGACCGCCGTCACCTACGCCGTCGTCGAGGGGGACCCCGATTCCGAGGCCCTCTCCTTCTACCAGGCCGGCTCCGCCCTGCCCGGCAGCCAGGACTGGGTGAAGACCATCGTCGACTCCGGCTCCACGTTCACCGGCGCGGTCCGCTACTACTCGCCCAAGCTCGACGTGTTCGACAAGCAGTCGGCGGGTCTTTCCTACTGCTCCGACGAGAGCAAGGCGTTCAACAAGAACCGCAAGACGAAGAAGGTCGACAAGACACCGGCGAACGACGACTCGTACGTGCTCTACAGCACGCGCCTGGAGAAGAACGGCAAGGGGATCTGGCAGACCACCAAACTCGTTTCGGACCGGGGGAACAAGACATGCACGCCGTGAAGAGGCAGCACAACAGGTGGCTGGTCGTAGGTGCCGTAGCCGGCGTCTGCGCCCTGATGCCCGGCACGGCGATGGCCGGGTGGGGCCCCGGAGGCCAGTCGAACGGCGGGAAGACTGAGGAGCGCGGCAGCCAGTCAGGGACCGACATCGTCTCCATGGTCCGCTACAGCGGCAGTTCCAAGGGCGGTGGCGGCAGCAAGGGCAACGTCACTGCCATCGGGAACTGGACCCCTCCCGCCTGCTGGTACGAGCCACGTACGGCCAAGGACTTCCAGAAGTACGTTGAGGACATGTACACGGAGACCGTCAACTACCCGGGGCAGCACAACTACGCGAAGGTGGCCGTGGGGCAGTTCCGGGAGATGTACAAGGACGGCAAGTACAAGGACTACAACCTCGACAAGGCCGACGAGGGCACATGGTGGGTCGCGGTCCAGGATCCCGACCGCTGGATGGAGCCCGCGGCGCAACTCTGCGACGAGGCGCCCTTCTGGGTCGTGAACGGGGACACCCTCCATGTCCCCAACGCCATCACCCCGAGGGTCCTTGCCGAACTGGCGTACAACAGGCTGCAGCTCCCGGAGACAGAGGTCACCCTGGCTCCCGAGAACGTCACCAAGGTGAACCTGCGGACGTGGGCCTGGCTGGACAAGGCCAGGTTCAAGCCCGTCGACGTGACCGCGCAGATCGACGTGGGCGGTCTCGACATCCGGGCCACCACAACAGCCAAGCCAGTAGCCCTCAAGCTCGAACCGGGCACGATGGACGCGGAGACCTACCCGGCCTCCGGCGAGTGCGCGATCAACGGCGACGGCTCGATCGGCGAGCCGTACGCCACGGGCAAGTCCGGCCGAACCCCGCCCTGCGGACTCAAGTACTTGCGCTCCTCGGGCAACGGCACATTCGCCCTCAAGGCAACGGTCACATGGGAGATCACCTGGACCGGCACGGGCAACCCGGGGCCGACGAGGCTCCCCGACGGCACCTTCGGAACGACCCAGGACGTCGCCGTCCAGGAGATCCAGTCCGTCAACCGGTGAAATGCCCGGACGCGGGCCAGACGGTCTGATGCGGACGCACCCGAAGCCGATGGGCGGGCTGAGAAACGCTCTCCATGGTCGTCATCGGCACACCCGCGCCAACGTCACCAGGGGTCTCCGGACGACTCGAGTTGGTCTTGGTGGGCCCACTCGACCGGGGACGTCACCCGGCGCCGGCCCTGGCTCAGCGTTCCACCGTCAGCGTCTGCACGATGCTGCCCGCTGCCTCCTCCATCGCGTCGGCGATACCCGGCATGGTCCAGGACATGAGAAGGACCACCGCGCTCTCGGTGCCGGTCGGCACAATTCCATACGTGAGGGTCTCCAACAGGAGTCCCGGTCCATCTGACGGAGCTCCGCCTGCGGCGAAGTCTTGTCGGATTCGTACGGCTGGTCCTGCGGGGACATCGGTTCGCGTGACCTGGGGCGGCCCGAAGTCGTCGGTGCTGAAGGTCTCGGTCAGCCAGTCCAAGGTTATGAGGGGTACGGAATCGTCGGGGTGAATGAGATCGACTTCCAAGATCCCCAGCGCCGCGTCGAAACCGTCGGGATAGAAGGCGAATGCGTAGAACGGGGCGCGGCTGCGGCTGTCCTCGGCTCGGGCGCGCAGGTCAGCCTGCACAGCCTCCGGGTCGATGTCGTATCCCGCCGCCGCACTTCGCTCGACAATGTCCTCGGCCGCCTGCTCTGCCCAACTGCCCTTGAGTTCTTCCCGCGGCGTGACGGGAAGGGGAATCCAGTCCCGAGGACAGGTGATTCTGTAGGTGAGCGTCGGAATGGAGATCATCTCACTCGTCCTTCCACCTGAGCGATCCGGCGACCGCATCAAAGAGCTCGACCATCGCGTCGGCGATCTGAACCAGGGGCGTGGAGAACGTCAGCAGCAGATTCATGTCACTTCGCGGTACGCCCAGTTGGTAGTCCACTGTCACCGAGGGAAGGGCGTCGATCTCCTTCTCACCCGATGTGGTGAGGACCGGTTCCTTCACGTCTGTGGCATCTGGATCGACGCGGACCTTCATCGCCGTGCCCGCGGCAAGTTCGACCATCGAGACTGTGCGTCCTCTGCCTCCTTCGGCCCCGAGCTCGTCGGCCAGCTCCCGTAGTGACGGCGACTGTCCTCCCGGCCTCATGGGAGGAATCAGGGTGACCAGCAAAGAGGCGGGAATGGTGAGGGCGCCCGCCCGCTGGAGACTGATGTAGAGCTCGAGGCCTCCTTGATCGAACGCATTGGTGGCACGCTCAACCAGCTCCTGTCGCAAAAGGCGACGCAGGCGTGGTTCGTTGTCGACGCCGTTGAACTGCCGGTTCACCAGGGCGTCGACAGCCTGTCGTCGTCTCTCAGGTTCGAGATCGATCCGGAACCACCCGTCGGGCAGCAACAGCTGATAGTCGGACGGCGGCGGTTGCGTTCGGTCCATTCCGGCGGGGACAGTCACGGCGACTCCGGAGTGACAGGGCGATCGAATTGGAGCCGGCTGGCCAACTGCTGGGCGATTACCTGCGAGAGTGCGATCACGATGGTCAGCCCCGCCAGAGCCCCGGCCACTCGTGCGGGCCAGTGATCCGAAATGAGTTGAGGCAACAGAAGCAGAGCGAAGAGAGAGACGATGAGCGGCTCGGCGCCTCGACCGGCAGAGGCGTTCCACCTCGTCCGCGAGCGGGCCTCCTTCGCATCGATCGGCGACATCATTCGAGCGTCAGCGGCCAGTTCATGGTTCTGCCACCATGAATCGGGGTCCTTGACTGCCCTGACGTTCTCGTCGGAGACCGGCACTCCGAGCGTGTTGACGAGTTCCGCCCAGTTCTCCCGCCCCCGCGGACCGGCGAACCACCATCGCCAGACAAGGAGCACCCGCACCGCGTCCGTACCGTCCCTGAACTCGACACCGAGGACAGCACCGGACTTCGGATCCGTCAGGCGCACAAGGCTGGTCACTCCCGATGCTCCTCCCCTCGCGATCCATCGCTCCCCTCCCAGCGTGTCGGTCAGGACGATGTCCTTCGGCAGGATCCGCACGGCGGCCGTGTCATGGAAGCGGCGAGTGGCTCCTGAGCCCTCCACCGGAGATGGCACCACAACGGTCGCACCTGTGAGCGATGTGTCCTGACGGTCACGTGATCGCTGCAGAAGGCGTACGACAACGTCGGAGCCCGGCACGACGAACAATCCGCCCGCTGCGACCGCGAACGTCCACTCGCTCGCGTTGTCCGTCACGGCGAAGACCAGGAAGAACACGAACCAGACGAGCATGCCGATTCCTCTCGCCCAGTTATGCCAGGCGGGAAGCTCGTGATGAACGGCGCGGTCGGGCCGTACACCGGACGTCTGGTCGTTCCGGTGCGCACCCGTCTTCGGGCCCTCCTCCAAGGAGATACCCAGATCACCCACGAGCCGACGCAATCCGGACCGGTCGAGGCATTGTGACGGCCCTATGTCGAGCACTCCGATCAGGCCCGCTTCCGGAAGCCACTCTGCGAGTGGAATCCGGAGGATCGTCCTCTCGTCAGCGCCTTGGAAGTCGACCACACCCCATCGGTCGGCCGAGGGAGTCCTCACCGCCGTTTCGGAGTCGGCCGGCGGAAGGAAGACTGCACGGGTGATTCCGCCCTCACCGATGGCGTACCGGCGCTCGCGTAGTCGACGATCGCGGAGGATCAGTTCGTCTCCGCGCCGGTAGAGACGCGCGTGGCGTACCACGTCAAGGGCATGCGGGTTCGCCCCCCGGGGTCGCAAATGAGTGTCCGGAAGGACTGTTCCCGAATCCGGTCGATCAGCCATTGCTCGTCGTCCAAGCGTCCTTGATTCCCGTGGCCGACCACAGCCCGTCGTCCAGCGCGTCGGTACCGAGGGCGTGTCCGATCGGGGCGGTCAGCTTTCCCTTGTCAGCGGCGTCGATGAACGTCGCCACAGCAGTCGTACCCTGCCAGATGTGCGTCTGGGTCTTGAACACGTCCATCGCCGCCTTGACCTCGTTCACATTGCGGATCTCCGGAGCGATGTTGTCGATCTCCCGGGCCAGGTCCCCGAGGCCGCTGTCACCGACTTTGAAGGCGGCACCCTCCCAGGTACTCCCCTGGCCCAGCGATCTCAGGTTACGAGGGCCAAGGTCCTTGACGCCCTTGAAGCCCTCCCACATCTCCCTGCCGATGGCACGGGGGTTGAATGCCTCACCCGCGCGGCCCGCACCGGGAAACCATCCCTTGGGGGCACCGGCCACCGCTTCAGCGCCCTTCTTCCCGCGCAGAGCGCCGCCGCTCAAACGGTTGGCCTGCTTCCACGCCGCCTGCTCTGCCCGTTTGAAGGCAGCACTTCCCCGCTTCGCCACGACGTTCTCCATGGCGCGCCGGAAGGCGGCCGAGCGAGCCATTCCCTTGGCGCCCTGCATTGCACCCTTGGCGCCGGCCATGGCACCGCGACCGATACCCATCGTGGCGATTCCCACGACGTCCAGTGCGACATCGAACCAACTGCCCTCGCCGGCAAGCGCAAGCAGGACATGCCCAAGCAGGGAGACGATCGTGGCCAACAGCGCGATGGACCCCAGGATTCCGGCCAACGCCTGCCCGATGACGGGGATCCATCCCACCATCAAGGAGAGTGTTCCGCAGATCGTCGCGATCCAGCCGGCCCAATTGAGGAACTCTGTGATCCACCCGGCGTTGTCGTGCACCCAGTCCTTGAACTTGTCCCAGGTGCCGTCCTTCAGGCCATCGTGGTCGATGGCGCTGCGAATGGCGTCCCTCGCACGCTTGGCCGCCGCATCGCGGATGTCCTTGGCCGCGTCGAGGTCCTTCTTCGCTTGCTCCATTGCCGAAGTTGCCGCCTGTTGGCGCTTCTCCAGCTTCTTCCGGTCGGGGTCGTCGTCGGCCGTGTCCTTGGGCAGCTTGCCGATCGCACCGTCGCTCGACTCGCGCTCGTCATGCGCGTCCCGAGCGTCACGAAGTGCCTTGTCGGCCATGGTCTGCGCACGATGCAGCTCAGAGGCGTACTCCTTGGAGGGGCCGCCCTCGACGACCTTCTCGCCCAAAGCGTCGGCGGCCGCGTCATAACGCTTGAAAGCCTTTCGGAGCTTTCCCTCGGCTTCCTCGGCCTCTTTGCGGAACTCCTCAGCGGCCTTGCTCTTCCAGGATTCGACGGAGGAGAGCGCTTTGATCTCTTTCGCCTGCTTCTGGATGGCTTCCGCAGTCCGGCGAAGGTCACGGCCGAGTCCGGCGATCTCATCCGGATCCCCGGGAATCGGGTCCGACGCCTCTCCGATCACTTGCCACTCGTCGGCCCGGGGGCGCGTCACTTCTTGGCCCCCTTGCTGCCGGTGTCCTTCTTGTCAGTAGAACGAAGTGCTTCGGCGAGTTGGTGATCGATGTCCTCGTAGGCCTTGGCCGCCGCGGAGAGAATCCCGGAAAGTTTCTTCAGCTCGTCTGTCAAGCGCTCACGATGGATCTTCCAGTTGTCACCGAAATCGTCGAACACGTCAACGAGGCTCTGCTCGCCCAGCGTGCCGACCCCGAGCCCATCGGCGGGGTTCGCGTTCTGGCTGAACTCACCATGAATCTTCGAGAGTGAACGTGCGCTCTCCTTGATTCGAGTGATGTCGGCGGTCTGGTCCGACATTGATCCCTCCGGATGCTTTTCCACGGAAGCGAGAAGGGCGTGACGGCCACTCGGGCCGTCACGCCCGGCACAACCTGTCGGCGCCGCAGGCCCTAGCCCTTGACACCCTTCGCCAGCTGGTCATCCAGGTCCTCATAGGCCTTCGCCGCGTCCTCCAGGAACTTGGCCATGCCCTTGAGGCCCTCAAGGGTGTCCTTCATGCCCTTGGTGAACTCCTTGAAGGAGTCGTCGAAGGCCTGGGAGCCCTTGGACGTGGTGTAGCCGTCCGCGACGAGGCCGTCGATGTAGCTGTCGAGGCCGTGGAGCTTGTCCTCCATCTTCTCCTTCTCGTGGCCCAGTCGCTTGGCAGCGCCCCGCATCTTCTCGTAAGTGATGTCCGCGTCTTTGCCGCCGGCCATGTGGCGTCCTCCATGCTTCAACTCGCCGCAGGGCCAACCCCCGTGGCTCCTGATACGGATGGTGCGATCGTCCGCATCGAGCAAGCAGCTTACTTACGGCGCTTGCAGGAGCACACCCCGGTTCTGTCACGAGCCCGCACCAAGGACCGTTCCCGTCCCGGGCCTTCGTGGTTCCCTCACACGGGCCGTTGCCTGCGGGAAGGGGGGAGCGGCTATGGTCGAGAGCACTGTGGCCCGCGTTCCGGAAGCGGCCCTCGGTGTCTGGGGGAGGACGAGCGTGCGGCTGACTCTGACCGTCGTCGACCCGCTCGGCGGCGCCACCGCCGACGTGGTTCTCGACGCGGATCCCGAGTCCTCGGTGGGGGACATCGCCAAAGAGCTCGCGGAGCACGTCGGTTACGGCGGCGGTGCGCAGATCATCCCCCTCGGACATCACCAGGGGGCCGTGGGCCGCGGCGCGCCGGTCGCGTACGTCGACGGGTATCCCGTCGATCCCGCCGCGACCATCGCCACCTCGCCGCTGCGCGAGGGCGCTGTCGTGAGCCTGCACGACCCCGCGGGATGCCTGCCCGGCGAGCCGACCGGCCTGGTCGAACTGCGGGTGGCCGGCGGCCCGTCGGCCGGTGCCGTGCACCGGCTCGGGATCGGCCGGTACGACATCGGCGCCGGGGCGGCCTCGTCCATCCGGATCGACGATCCCGAACTTCCGCAAAGGGCGCTGACGTTGTCAGTTGCAACGGACGGAACCTGCGGGGTCGTCGTACACGGGGAGAAGAAGGGCGTCACCCTCGACGGGGCGGCCTTCGAGGAGCGCGAGGACGACGACTGGCCGCTCGGCAGCCAGGTCGCGGTCGGCAACACCCTTCTCCAGCTCGACCGTTACACACAGCCCGACGCAGCGCTCAAGTGGTCGGAGGACGGCGCCGCGCTCGACTACAACCGGCCGCCGCGGCTGCATCCGCCGGAGCGCGAGACGAAGTTCCGGCTGCCGAGCCCGGTACGGGACTACGAGGCCCGGCCGCTGCCCTGGCTGATGGCGCTGGCGCCGCTGGTCAGCGCCGTCGTCATGGTGATGGTCTTCGGGCGCTGGTACTACATGATCATGGCGCTGCTGAGCCCGCTGATCATGCTCGGCAACTACCTCATGGACAAGAAGCAGGGCCGCAAGTCCCATGCCAAGCAGGTGAAGGAGTACAACGAGCACAAGGCGCGGATCGAGAAGGACGCCCAGGAGGCCCTGCTCGCCGAGCGCCTCGACCGGCGCCGGGCGATCCCCGATCCGGCGACCGTGCTGTCGCTGGGCACCGGTCCGCGCACCCGGCTGTGGGAGCGGCGGCGCACGGACGCGGACCATCTGCTGCTGCGCGTCGGCACCGGACGGATGCCGTCCGAGGTCGTGCTCGACGACCCCGAGCAGGACGACCACAAGCGCCAGGTCACCTGGAACATCGAGGACGCGCCGGTCGACCTGCCGCTCGCCGAGCGCGGTGTCGTCGGCATCGCGGGGCCCGGTGACTCGGCCCAAGCCCTTGGCCGCTGGGCCGTCGCGCAGACCGCGGTCCTGCACAGCCCGCTGGACGTCCAGTTCTACGTCCTGACGGAGAACAGCGGCCAGGACAGCTGGGACTGGGTGCGCTGGCTCCCGCACAGCAGGCCCGCCGGCGCCCAGGACGCCAACGTCCTCATCGGCACGGACGCCGAGACCGTCGGCGCCCGCATCGGTGAGCTGACCCAGCTCCTCGACGCCCGCCAGAAGGCCGCCAGGCAGAACGGCAACAAGGCCTCGTTCAGCGATCCGGACATCGTCGTCGTCTGGGACGGATCCAGGCGGCTGCGGTCCATGCCCGGTGTGGTGCGGCTGCTGCGCGAGGGCCCGGCCATGGCCATGTACGCGATCTGCCTGGACGCCGAGGAGCGGTTCCTGCCCGGCGAGTGCCAGGCCATCGTCATAGCGGAGCCGAAGCCCGAGGAGCACGCGGGCGCGCAGGCTCCCGTCCGGACCGCGCCGGCCGCACCCGGCGGCTTCCCCTCCTTCCACGCCTGGCACGCCACCGAGACCGACGGCTCCGCCACCGGGACGTCCGAAGCGCCCGAACTGCGGCTGCGGGTGCAGCAGACGGGCGTCGCGCGGGTACGGGACGTACGGCCCGACTTCGTGTCGGCGGCCTGGTGCTCCCGGCTCGCGCGGGCCCTGTCCGCGCTGCGCGACATCAGCGGCGAGACCGAGGACTCGGCCCTCCCCGGTGCCAGCCGGCTGCTCGACGTGCTTCAGCTGGAGCCGCCGACCGGGGACGCGATCAGCGCGCGCTGGCGGATGGGCGGGCAGTCGACGACGGCGGTCATCGGCGAGTCGTACGACGGTCCGTTCGGCATCGACATGCGGCGCGACGGCCCGCACGGTCTGATCGCCGGTACGACGGGTTCCGGAAAGTCGGAGCTGCTCCAGACCATCGTGGCGTCGCTGGCCGTCGCCAACACCCCCGAGAACATGACCTTCGTCCTCGTCGACTACAAGGGCGGCTCGGCGTTCAAGGACTGCGTCAAACTCCCGCACACCGTCGGCATGGTGACCGACCTCGACGCCCATCTCGTCGAGCGCGCCCTGGAGTCGCTCGGCGCGGAGCTCAAGCGGCGCGAGCACATCCTCGCCGCCGCCGACGCCAAGGACATCGAGGACTACCAGGACCTCGTACGCCGTGATCCCTCGCACGCGTCCGTGCCCCGACTCCTCATCGTCATCGACGAGTTCGCCTCCATGGTCCGTGACCTGCCCGACTTCGTGACGGGACTGGTCAACATCGCCCAGCGGGGCCGTTCGCTCGGCATCCACCTGCTGCTGGCCACCCAGCGGCCGAGCGGTGTCGTCTCCCCCGAGATCCGGGCCAACACCAACCTCCGGATAGCGCTGCGCGTGACCGACGGCGGCGAGTCGAGCGATGTCATCGACTCCCCCGAGGCCGGGCAGATCTCCAAGAGCACTCCGGGCCGCGCCTACGTCCGTCTCGGACACGCCTCGCTCGTACCGTTCCAGTCGGGACGCGTCGGTGGCCGCCGGCCCGGTGCCGCCGACCCCGCGGCGCTCGCGCCCTGGGCGGGACCGCTCGGCTGGGCGGACCTCGGGCGGGCCGCGCTGGTCAAGCCGAAGGCCGAACAGCGCGAGGAGGAGGAGATCACCGACCTCAAGGTGCTGGTCGACGCCGTGCGCGAGGCCAACCGGGCCCTCGGTATCCCGCCCCAGCACAGCCCCTGGCTGCCCGCCCTCTCCGAGACGCTGCTGCTCGACGAGATCACCGTGCCCGCGTTCGCGGGCGGTCCCGGCAAGCTGCCGCCCGCCCCGTACGGCGTCGAGGACCTGCCGGCCGACCAGGCCCGCCGCCCGGTCGTGGTGGACTTCGCCTCCTTCGGGCATCTGCTCATCGGCGGCGCGCCCCGCAGCGGACGTTCGCAGATCCTGCGGACGATCGCGGGTTCGCTGGCCCGCACCCACTCGGCGGCCGACGTCCATCTGTACGGCATCGACTGCGGCAACGGCGCGCTCAACGCGCTGACCCGGCTGCCGCACTGCGGCGCGGTCGTCGGCCGCAACCAGACCGAGCGCGTGGTCCGTCTCATCTCCCGCCTGAAGGGTGAACTCACCCGCAGGCAGGACCTGTTGGCAGACAAGGGCTTCGCGGACATCGGCGAGCAGCGGGCCGCGGAGCCGGCAGGCGAGCGGCTCCCGCACATCGTGGTGCTGCTCGACCGGTGGGAGGGCTGGCTGCCGACGCTCGGCGAGTACGACCACGGCGATCTGACCGACCAGCTCACCGCGATGATGCGCGAGGGCGCGAGCGTCGGCGTGCACCTGGTGATGACGGGCGACCGCCAGATCCTCTCCACCCGGATCGGCTCGCTCACCGAGGACAAGTACGCCCTGCGGCTCGCCGACCGCTCGGACTTCTCGCTGATCGGCGTCAACGCGCGCAAGATCCCCGAGGAGATCCCGCCCGGCCGCGGCTACCGCAACGAGCACGGCACCGAAACCCAGTTCGCCCTGCTCACGGAGGACTCCACCGGCCAGGGCCAGGCCGCGGCCCTCACGGCGATCGGCGAGGCGGCCACGGCCCGCGACGCCGGACTGCCGCGCGAACGCCGCCCGTTCAGGGTCGACGTGCTGCCCACCCGGATCGGCTTCGCGGACGCGTGGGAGATGCGCGACGCGGACGCCTCCCGCTCCAGGCTGTGGAGCCTGGTGGGCATCGGCGGCGACGACGTCATGGGCTTCGGCCCGGACCTCTCCCGGGGTGTTCCGACCTTCGTCGTCGCGGGCCCGGCCAAGTCCGGCCGCAGTACGACGCTGATGAACATGGCGCGCTCGTATCTGGCCCAGGGCGTACGCCTGGTCATCGCGGCGCCCCGCCCGTCGCCGCTGCGTGAACTGGACGGCCAGGACGGCGTGTTGAAGGTCTTCGACGAGGACGACATCGAGAGCGACGAGCTGCGCGAGGCCATCGACTCGGCCACGCCCGAGGAGCCGGTCGTGGTCCTGGTCGACGACGGCGAGGTCCTGGAGGACTGCGACGCCGAGACCGTCTTCAAGCGGATCGTGCAGCGCGGCGCCGAACGCGGTCTCGCACTGGTCATCGCCGGTGACGAGGAGGACGTGTGCAGCGGGTTCTCCGGCTGGCAGGTCGAGATGAAGAAGGGCCGTCGCGGCATCCTGCTCTCTCCGCAGGACTCCTCCGCGGGCGAGCTGATCGGCATCCGTACGAACCGCAGCATGGTCGGCGGACCGGTCGCCCCCGGCAAGGGCCTGCTGCACCTCGGGGACGGGGAGCCGATGACGGTGACGACGCCGATGTGAGCGGACGGGCCGGGCAAGGAAGAGGCACGGAAGGAACAGTAGGAAGAGAAGGAAGAGGGGGCGGGTCCGGTGAGCGGATCGGCGAAGCCGAAGCGGCGGAGGGCGGCGGGGGCGGCGCTGCGCTACGAACATGTGCGGCGCGGGCCGTCCGCCTGAGCCCCGCGCCTCCCGCCTCCGCTCTGAGCCCGTTCCTTGCCCGGCGTCCGGTGATCGGGCGGCACCTGCGTCACCTCGTGTGACGCGGATCACGGGAACCCGGGGTGCGTGGATCGTCAGTTAATGAAGGTGAGCACTGACATGCGTACCCGGATACGTGCCGGGGATCCGAGCGCGTTCGCCGAGCTGTACGACAGCTACGCCCGCGCCGTCTACAACCACGCCTTCCGCCTCACCGCCGACTGGTCCGCCGCGGAGGACGTGATGGCCGAGACCTTCATGGAAGCGTGGCGGCTGCGCGACCGGGTCAACGCCGAGGGCGGCAGCCTGCGGCCGTGGCTGCTGGGCGTGGCGATCAACATCGCCCGTGGCCACCATCGCAGCAACCGGCGCTACCGGGCGGCGGCGAACGCCGCCGCGGAGGCCGAGACGACGCTGCCCGACCATGCCGACGAGGTGGCGGGCCGGCTCGACGACCGACTGCGTATCGCCGCCGCCCTGCGCGCGCTCGCCGCCCTGCGCAGACCCGAGCGCGAGGTCCTGACGCTGTGCCTCTGGGAGGGGCTGGAGTACACGGCCGCGGCCGAGGCGCTCGGCATCGCCGTCGGAACGGTGCGCTCACGTCTCTCCCGGGCACGCGCCAAGCTGCGCAAACTCACCGAGGCCGAACTCGGCAGCCGACCCGCCGCCCGGGCGGCGCCGGTCCCGTACACGGACGACCACGCCGAAGAACGCGCGGGAAAACCCGTACGAGGAAATCGGGAACTCGGCCGGCCGGATCGACAGACAAGAGGAGAACACATCCACTCGATCCGGCCCGTATCGGAAGGAAATCGATGAAAGCGACCCAGTCCCGGCAGAGTCCGGCCGAGTGGGAGGAGAGCGCGCCTCTCCTCCCGCAGACTGCGCGCGATCTCCCGGCGGGCCGTCACCAGTTCCACAAGGAGCGTTTGATGGCCCACATCCAGCAGGACACCCAGCGGGACGCGAACACCACCATGGCCGCCCCCGCCCTGCCGAAGCCCCGAGGGCTGCGCCTGCTGCGCCCGGCTTTCGTGCTGCCCGCGATGGCACTGACCGCCGCGGTCGTGGCCGGAACGCTGCTGATCGACAGCGGCGTGCACAACGATGGTCTCGCCACCGGACCCGCGGCGGTCATCCCCGTCGGCGCCACGACCACCAAGGGCCTGCCGCAGCTGATCGACCAGGTCTCACTGGCGGCGGCCGAGGAGACCCACCCCACGGTCAAGCCCGGTCAGTACGTCTACGTCGAGTCCCAGGATTCCGGCACCTTCGTGAAGACGGACGGCGACGACAGCAGCCTCGCCAGCTACGCGCTGCACCGGCGACAGATCTGGCGGTCCGCCGACGGCACCAAGGGCTGGCTGATCGACGCGGCCGTCAACGACAGCGCCGAGGGCGAGACGCTGAGCCTGCCCGACGAGCAGGGCAACACTCCCGAGGCCGGCCTGAACCACCCGTCGTACGACCTCCTGGCCGGGCTGACCACGGACCCCGACGAGCTGCTGAAGCTGATCTACAAGGAGACCGCGACGCAGGGCAACACCCCCGACCAGGAGGCGTTCACCACGATCGGTGACCTGCTCGTCGAGAGCTACCCGCCCGCGAAGCTCTATTCGGCCCTGTTCAAGGCCGCCGCGAAGATCCCGGGCGTGGTCGTGGTGAACGACGCCAAGGACGCGCTCGGCCGCTCGGGCGTCGCGGTGGCGCGGCTGGACGAGACCAGCGGCGAACGCGAGGAGTGGATCTTCGACAAGAAGACCCACGTCTTCCTCGGCGAGCGGACCGTGCAGGTCAAGTCGGTCACGCAGGACGGGGTCGTCATCAAGCCCGGCACCGTCCGCGGCATCAGCGCCATCACCAAGCGCGCGGTCGTCGACGGCATGAAGCAGACGCCCGGGCAGAAGGGCTGAGACCCCGCCGCCGCAGGCTGAGGCCCACCGCCGGCCATCCGTTCCGTGGCCGCCGTCCCAGGACGGCGGCCACGGGGCGGTGCAGCCTCGGTAGTTGTCGTGCCCCGCCACTGGTCCTTCCTCGCGCGGCGCACTGCGAGGGGACCGCCGAGGCGGGGCGTCAGCCGACCTTCGTCATCCGGGCCACCGGGTCCCCCGCCTCGGCGTTGTCCGTGTCGTAGGTGAGGACGCTGCCGGCGGGAGTCAGCCGGACCTCGTGCCGGCCCTTGGTGCAGACGTCCCGATTGGACTCCGACGCCACGCTCGTGGCGACGAGCTGCTTCTTCGTGACCTTCTTGAGGACGAGGACGTCGTCGCAGATGCCGCCGATCTGGTCGGTCTGCCGGAAGGTGCCCAACTCCTCGCCCACGGCCGCCTGGTGGAGGGTGACACGGAACGTGCCCATGGGGAGGGTGCCGCCGAGGGCGAGGCCGTCGCCCTCCCAGGTGCCGAGGTAGGAGGCCGGGATCGCGGACTGCTGCCCGCCGGGGTCGGGCGCGCTCGCCGTGGGCCCCGGTCCGGAGGCGCTCGTCGACGGACGCGTGCCGGAAGGGGGCCGGCTCGCCGTGGCCGTCGGGCTGCTGCCCGAAGCGCTGCTCCGGTCGCCGCCGCCCGGCAGCAGGTCGAAGAGGAACGCCGAGCCCACGGTCACCGCCGCCAGCGCGCCCGCGACCGCCAGCGCGACCGTGCAACTCATCCTGCGCCCCCGCCCGTCGGCCCCGGGCGCGGAGGTCGCCGCCACGCTGACGGAGACCTTGCCCGGCCGGTCGTACGGCTGCTGTCGCGGTGCCCCCTCGCGGTGGACGGCGTCCTGGGGCCCGGCGGCCCGGCTCTCGCGCTGACCGGGTACGTACGTGGGCATCTGAGGCGGTGGCCCGAAGCCCTGCGGCGGCGGCCCGAAACCCCCGCCCGTCCCCGGCACCCCGGCCGCCTCACCGAAGGCGGCATCCCCGGACGTCACCTCGCCGGACGTGCCCGGTCCTGCTCCGGCCCCGCTCCCGGCGCCCCGCCCGTCCTCCACCGACGGACTGCTGAACCCCACCGGCCCGGACGGCACGGCCTCCGCGGCCCCCGTCGCCTCAAGGTTCAGCAGTTGTACGGCACTTCGGCTCACCCGTTCGACCAGGGCGCCCGGCAGCCAGCCCGCCGACACCAGCCGGGCGGCGCCCTGCGGCGCGAGCCGGACGGCCACCTCTCCCGGAGTGGGCCGCGCCGCGGGCGACTTGGCCAGGCAGGCCGCCACCAGCTCGCGCAACTCGCCCTCCAGGGAGCCGAGTCGCGGTTCCTCGTGGACCACCTTGTAGAGGAGGGAGGCGGAGGAGTCGCCGGGGAAGGGAGGTTCGCCGGTGGCCGCGTACGCGAGGACCGCACCGAGCGAGAAGACGTCCGCGGCTCCGGTGACGCCCTTGCCGAGGATCTGCTCGGGGGACATGTAGCCGGGCGAGCCGACCGAGACCCCCGTCGAGGTCAGGGAGGCGGTGCCGTCCGTGGCCCGTGCGATGCCGAAGTCGATGAGGAGCGGGCCGTCGAGGGTGAGCAGCACGTTGGAGGGTTTGACGTCGCGGTGGACGAGGCCCAGCGCGTGGACCGCGGTGAGCGCCTCGGCGAGACCGGCGCCGAGGACGCGCGCGGAGTGGACCGGGAGCGGTCCGCCGTCCGCGACGGCGGCCGTCAGTGAGGGACCGGCCGCGTAGCCGGTGGCGACCCAGGGGACCGGCGCCTCCGGGTCCGCGTCCAGGACGGGGGCCGTCCACGCGCCGCCCACCCGCCGTGCGGCCTCGACCTCGCGGCGGAAGCGGGCGCGGAACTCCTCGTCGAGCGCGAAGTGCGGATGCACGATCTTGACCGCGACCGTACGTCCGCCGGCGCTGCGTCCCAGGTACACACGCCCCATGCCGCCGGACCCCAGCCGGCCGAGCAGCCGGTAGGGCCCCACGACCGTGGGTTCGTCGGCTCCGAGCGGCTGCATGGCACTCACGGTTCCCCCTCCCCCGTACACACTGCCCAGCAGCGTAGTGCCGTGCGCGCCCGGAGCCGCCCGACTATCGGCGCCTCACGGCTGGAGGAGCCGTACGCTCACGTCCTCCGGGAACCCGGTGGTCGAGCCGACCCGGCGCGCGAACTCCCGTACGGCCTCCAGCTGCGGGCCGCCGAAGCGGAAGTCGAGCGTAGTGAAGTACTGCTCCAGGACGGACTGGTCGAACGCCTCCCACCGGGCCGCCTGCTCGGCGACCTTGGAGACCTCGTCGAGGGAGAGGTCGCGGGAGGAGAGGAATGCCTGGTGCACCTTGCGGGTGACGAGCGGTTCGCGCTCCAGGTAGTCGCGCCGGGCCGCCCACACGGCGAAGACGAACGGCAGGCCCGTCCATTCCTTCCACAGCGCGCCGAGGTCGTGCACCTGGAGCCCGAACTTCGGTCCGTCGAGCAGGTTGGCGCGCAGCGCCGCGTCGCCGATGAGGACGGCGGCGTCGGCCTCCTGCATCATCAGGCTCAGATCGGGCGGGCACGTGTAGTACGAGGGCTGGACCCCGACCTTCTCGGCCAGCAGGAGCTGGGCGAGCCGCACGGAGGTGCGCGAGGTCGAGCCGAGGGCGACGCGGGCACCGTCGAGCTGGTCGAGGGGAACCTGCGAGACGATCACGCAGGACATCACGGGGCCGTCGCAGCCGACCGCGA
Source organism: Streptomyces sp. NBC_00328 (assembly GCF_036139655.1). NCBI lineage: Bacteria > Bacillati > Actinomycetota > Actinomycetes > Kitasatosporales > Streptomycetaceae > Streptomyces > Streptomyces sp. NBC_00328. The sequence goes on along the minus strand of NZ_CP108013.1, from coordinate 5,679,806 downwards.
TGTCCGGAAAGGCGACAAGGTCGTCGGCGTGCTTGAGGAACTCGACGAGCGTGATGGGCCCGATGTCGAGATCCCCTCGCACCAGCTTCTCGCTGAGCTTCTCGGGGGTGTCCTTGGTGAGCTCGAAGTCGAGGAGCGTGCCCGTTCTCGCGAGCCCCCAGTACAGGGGCAGGCAGTTCAGGAACTGGATGTGGCCGACGCGCGGCCGGGTGCGAGAATTGTCCACATCGTGAGGCTAGACCCCATGCGTCGGCGCGCAGGTCTCAGGGTCGGCGTGTGCTGGTGGAAACCATCCCGACTCCCCGTGTCAACTGTTGTGACACCTCGAAGTCAACGCACGTCAGGCCCCTGACCCCATGTGGACACCCGTCCGGATGACGTGATCTTTCCCTCTATTGCTTTCGGCTGCCTGCGTGCTAGGCTCGCCGCAAGTTGCAGTTTGGTTTCCCTTGCAGTACAGAGCCTGCGGAGCATGTGACCGCGGGCTCTCGTCGTTTTCAGACGTATGCAGTTGTTTACACAATCGCAGGTTCTGGAGCAGGGCAACCCTTTGGGCCCAAGGAGGGCTTATGGCTACCGGAACCGTGAAGTGGTTCAACGCCGAAAAGGGCTTTGGTTTCATTGCCCAGGAAGGCGGCGGCCCGGACGTCTTCGTCCACTACTCCGCGATCAACGCGAACGGTTTCCGTTCGCTCGAAGAGAACCAGTCGGTTTCCTTCGACGTCACGCAGGGTCCGAAGGGCCCGCAGGCGGAGAACGTCACTCCGCTCTAAGCCTTCGGCTCCATGAGCCCAATGCTTTGATCCGGAACGGATAGCAGTACCCAAGGAGCCCCGCGCCAGCCGGTCGCGGGGCTCCTGCCTTTTCCGCCCGGGGACCACGCCGTCCCCGCCCGGGGATTCCGCCGGCCCGCCCGGGGACTACGTCGCGTACAGGGCCTCTATCTCCCTGCTGAAGTCCTTCTCGATCGCCGTGCGCCGCAGCTTCATCGAGGGGGTGAGGTGGCCGGCCTCCTCGGTGAAGTCGACGGGCAGGACGATGAAGCGGCGGATGGATTCGGGGCGCGAGACGAGCCGGTTGGCCTCGTCGACGGCGCGCTGCAGGATGGCCAGCAGCTCCGGGTCGTCCATGACGAGTTCCGGGGGAACCGGGTGCTTGCCGTTCATCCGGCGCCAGTGGGCGATGCCCTCGGGGTCGAGGGTGATGAGGGCGGAGACGAACGGGCGGCGGTCCCCCAGGACGATGCACTGGGCGATCAGCGGATGGGCGCGCAGCCAGTCCTGAAGGGGCGCCGGGGCGACGTTCTTGCCGCCCGCGGTGATCAGGATCTCCTTCTTGCGGCCGGTGATGGCGAGGTAGCCGCCGTCGTCCAGTTCGCCGATGTCGCCGGTCGCGAACCAGCCGTCCGGGGCCGCGTCGACGACACCGCCCGCGTGCGGGTCCCAGTAGCCGCGGAAGACCTGCGCGCCGCACAGCAGCACCTCCCCGTCGGCGGCGATCCGTACCCGGGTGCCCGGCAGGGGCCGGCCCACCGTGCCGAGGCGCGGTTTCTGCGGAGGTGTGACGGTCGCGGCGGCCGTGGTCTCCGTGAGGCCGTACCCCTCGAAGATCTCGATGCCTGCTCCCGCGTAGAAGGCGGCGAGCCGGCGGCCGAGCGGGGACCCGCCGCAGATGGCGTGCCGGACCCTGCCGCCGAGGGCGTTGCGGATACGCCGGTAGACCAGGGGGTCGTAGAGGGCCCGGGCCGCGCGCAGGCCCCGGCCCGGGCCAGGACCGGTGCCGTGCTGTTCGGCCTCGACGGCCTCGCCGTACTTCTGGGCGATCCGGGCCGCCCGGTCGAAGGACGAACCGCGGCCCATCCGTTCCGCCGTGGCGCGGCCGGTGTTGAAGACCTTCTCCAGGACGTACGGGATGGCGAGCAGGAAGGTCGGCTTGAACGAGGCCAGGTCCGCGAGGAGTTCCTCGGTCTGGAGGCTCGGGGCGTGGCCGAGTCTGACCCGCGCGCGCAGACAGGCCACGGCCACCATGCGGCCGAAGACGTGCGAGAGGGGGAGGAAGAGAAGGGTGGAGGCGGGATCCCGGGTGCGGGCCTTGAAGATCGGGTAGAGCAGTTCGACGGCGTTGTCGACCTCGGCGAAGAAGTTGCCGTGGGTCAGGACGCAGCCCTTGGGGCGGCCGGTGGTGCCCGAGGTGTAGATGAGGGTGGCGAGCGTGTCCGGGCCCAGCACCCCGCGCCGTACGGCCACTTCCTGGTCCGGGACATCGCGGCCGAGCTCCGCGAGACGCTCCACATGGCCCTTCTCGAAGATCCACATGTGCCGCAGGTCGGGGATGTGTCCGCGCTCGGGGCCGAGCGCGGCGGCCTGCGCCACGGACTCCACGGCGAGCGCGACGGCTCCCGAGTCCTGGAGGATCCAGCGGGTCTGGAAGACGGAGGAGGTCGGGTACACCGGCACGGTGACCAGGCCCGCGGCCCAGGCGGCGAAGTCGAGGAGCGTCCACTCGTACGTCGTCCGGGCCATGATGGCGATCCGGTCGCCCGGCACCAGCCCCTCCGCGATCAGCCCCTTGGCCACCGCCAGGACCTGCTCGGCGAACTCGGCGGCGGTCACGTCCGTCCAGCCCTCGCCGTCCGGGGTCTTCCGGCTGAGGACCGGCTCCAGCGGGGCGGCGGCCGCGTTGTCGAACGGGATGTCCGCGAGGGAGCCGTGCGTCACCTGGCCCGCGATCGGCGGCACCGAGACCTCGCGCACGACACCGTCCAGCCGCCTGATCTCGGGCTCCGGGAGCGGCGGGGCGGAGTCGGGGGAGTACGGGCTGGACACGGGGCGGCTCCTTGTCGGCCGGAGGCCGGGGCGGGTGCAAGGCGTGTGCGGGCTCGGAGGAGCGCGGGGCGCGAATCCTCGTACGGCCGTGGGGAGTGGGGCTCAGGGGTCTCTGCTACCCGGTGAGACGGGGATCCTACGGCGCCGAAGTGTGGGGTTTGTGACGCTTTGCCGCAGGCCAGGTGCGGGTTACCCGGGGTAGCTGTGCCCTTTTCGGCCCCGCGGCCGACGACGCCGAACGCCCTGGTGACCTCGGCGCCGGAGCACCCGGCGGCGATACGCCGAAGCCTTCGCGGCCCGCCCCCGAACGCCCCGCCTCCAGGAGGCCGCCGCAGTCCACTCGACCCCCGCCCCCTCCCCGACATAGCCTTACCCTCGGTAACTTACTCCAGAGTCACCTCATGCCCGCCCCCACGCCGGACAATCCCGCTCGCCGAACCCCGCGCCGCCCCGCCCGCCGAGAGCCGCACCTTTCCGCCCGCCTGGAGACTCCGATGCGCGTTCAGCCTCCCGTCCGCCCCGAGCCGGGGACCCGCACCCTCGCCGCTCCCCCCTCGCTCGTCCCGCTGCTGGCCCGCGGCGCCCTGCTCTCCCCCTTCAAGCGGCCCCGCCCGGACGCTCCCGTCCCCGCCACCCGGTTCGTCCTCCCCGGCGTGCGGATCGACCTCGCCCACCTCGCCGCGTACGAGCGGGTGTGCGGGTTCCCGACCGGCGCCGACGCCCTTCCGGTCACGTATCCGCATGTGCTCGCCTTTCCGCTGGCCATGCGGATCCTCGCGGGGCGCGCGTTCCCGCTTCCGCTGCTCGGGCTCGTGCACACCTCGATCGAGATCACCGCACGCCAGGAGTGCGCCCCGAGCGCGGAGTACGAACTCGCGGTGCTGGTGGAGAAGCTGGCGCCGCACCGCAGGGGCACGGAGGCGACCGTGCTGACCGAGGCGAGGGTCCACGGCCGGCTCGTATGGGAGTCGAGGAGCACCTACCTCGCCCGGCACACACCCCGAAACCCGGACAAGAACCCCGACCGGAACCACGGGCACGACCGGGACCTGAACCTGGACCTGGACCGGAACCGGGGCCTGGACCTGGACCGGGAGCGGGGCCTGGGTCGGGACCGGGAGCGAGAGCGGGGCGAGGATCGGGACCTAGAGCGGGAGCGGGACCAGGACCGGGACCAGGACTGGGAGCGGGAGCGGGAGCGGGACCGGGACCTAGAGCGGGAGCGGGACGGGGAGCGGGACTGGGACGAGGAGCGGAAGCGGGGCGAGGATCGGGACCTGGACCGGGACCTGGACCGGGGCGGGGACCTGGGCGGGGGCCGGGGCGGGGGCCGGGAGCGGCCCGAGGGGCTGGGGGGCCGACAGGGCTCCGAGCCGCTGCCCGCCCTCGCCGAGTGGCGCCTCGCCCCGGACGTCGGCCGCCGCTACGGCGCCGTCTCCGGCGACCGCAACCCCATCCACCTGCACCCTCTCACCGCCCGCCTCTTCGGCTTCCCCCGTGCCATCGCGCACGGCATGTGGACGGTAGCCCGCTGCCTCGCCGAGTACGGGCCGGGGCAACCGGCTGAGGTGCGGGCCGAGTTCAGGGCGCCGGTACTGCTGCCCGGGGCGGTGACGTACGCCGCGCGAGGGACGTCGTTCGAGCTCCGCTCGGGCGGGCGGCTGCATCTGACCGGCGACGTACGGCCACCGCGCGCGTGAGACGGAATGAACTTCGGGCGAACACCGCATGACGGAAGACACCCGCCGCGCACTCCCGCCGCCGACAACTCCCAGGTGGGACAGCTTTGCCGAGAAAGCTCTCACAGTGTTCACCCAGCGCGCCAAGGCGCCGTCAAGCAGCCCCTCATCCCGTCCTCAGACAGCGTTCCTAGCCTCGGTCCACCCCCGGCCGCCGCCAGGAAAGGCTCCCGAACCATGCCCCCCAGACGTATCGCCGTCATCGCCGACTCCGACACCCGCTGGAAGTGGGGCGCGTCCGTCGCCCGGCAGATCGCCCCCGGGCACGCCCTCGACGCGCTCTTCCTGCGCACCCGGGCCACCCCGACGGAGCGCCAGCTCACGGAGATCGGGATCGTGCCGGACACCCGGCGCGACGTCACGGTCGCCGAACTGGTCGACGACCAGGAGCTCGCCGCCGCCGACGTGCTCGTCCTGGCCACCGCGGGAGGAACGACCCTCGCGCTCACCCACGGCCTGGGCATCGCCTGGCAGGGGCGGGAGCGGCGGCCGGTCACGGTCACGGGATATGTCGGGGTCGTGTACGAGAAGATGGTCGACGGGCTGATGACCCGGGCCGGCACCGACCTCGTCCTCGCCAACAGCGGGTACGACGCCGACCGTTTCCGTGCCGCGTTCGCGAGCGTCGGCGTCGACCCCGGCTCGGTCGTGGAGTGCGCCCTGCCCTTCCTCGGCGGGGAGCCGTACGCGCCGTCCGCGGAACGGCCCTTCACGCTCACCTTCGCCGTCCAGCCGTCGGTGCCCAAGGGCCGGGCGTCCCGGCTCCAGCTGCTGGAGCGGGCGGCGGCCCACGCGCGACGGCATCCCGACCGGCTGGTGCTGATGAAGCTGCGCAGTCTGCCGGGCGAGCACACCACGCACGTCGAGGCCGATCCGTACCAGCTCCTCGTCGAGAAGATGGCCGGGCCGGCCCCGGCCAACCTGCGTCTCGTCTACGGCAACATGGGCGAAGTCCTGGACCGCACCGACCTGTTGGTGACGGTCAGCTCCACGGCCGCCCTGGAGTCGATGCACCGCGGCATCCCGACCGCGATCCTCACCGACTTCGGGGTCCGCGAGGCACACGGCAACCACTACTTCGTGCACTCGGGCTGCCTCGCCTCCTGGGACGACCTGGACGCGGGCGCGGCGCCCCGTGTCGACCCGGCCTGGGCGGCACGGCAGGGCGTCGGCATGAGCGATCCGTACGCCGCCGCCCGTGCCCGCGTCGCCGCGCTGGAAGCGGCGGGGCGGCTGCCGACGCTGCGGCCGTACTACTCGCCGCAGCGGGCGGGGGCGTATCTCGGCGGCATCCTGGAGCGCAACGGCCTCGACGACAAGGGCAGGCCGTCGGCGCTCGCGCCGGCCGGGAGCGAAGCGGGACCGCTGCGGACGGTGATCCGCCGGGCCGCGCGCGGCAGCGCCAAGTCGCTCTACCGCGTGGGCCGGGAGCGGGTCGCCCCCGCGCTGCGCCGCTGGGGCCAGAGCTGACCCCGCCCGGCACGGACGGGTACCGCCCGGCCCGGGGTGTCAGGTCTCCGCGGCGGTCTGGGACGGGATCCCCGTGGCCGGCGGGGACCAGGGCCGGCCCTGCATGAGGGTGCCGAGTCCCGTCCAGGCGAAGTTCATCAGGGTGGCGGCGGCCTGCCGGGCCGAGACGCCGGGGGTGGCGTTGGCCCACGCGGCCATCGACTCGGCGGCGCCGACCAGTGCCTCCGCGAGCCCGGCGACCTCGCGTGCGGGCAGCGACGGGTCACGGTGTGCCTCGCGTGCGGCGACGACGATCAACTGCGTGACGAAGTGGACCAGTTCCTCGCGCATCGCGAAGACCTCGGCGGCGAAGGGCTCGCCGTGCGTACGTGCCTGGAGGTGCAGGACCGCCCAGCCGTCCGGGTTCTCGGCGGTGTGGGTGAAGAACGCCCGCAGCCCTTCCCAGAGTTGCCGGTCGGCGGGCAGTTCGGGACGGACTCCGGCGCGGACCGCCACCGTCAGCGCCTTGGCCTCACGCCGGATGCACGCGGTGAACAGGTCTTCCTTCGAGTTCAGGTACAGGTACACCAACGGCTTGGACACGCCCGCCAGTTCGGCGATCTCGTCCATCGACGCGGCGCGGTACCCACGCTGCCCGAAGGTCCGTACAGCCGCGTCCAGCATCTGCTGTTCGCGTACCGCACGCGGCATCCGCTTGCTCTTCACAGCACCCATGCGCCCAGCCTACGAGGGACCGCCGGGCAGCCGGACGCACAGAGGTTTCAGGACGCCTGGTTCGGGGTGCCCTGGGCGGTCTCGTCCAGGAGGGCGTCCTCCTGGCTGCGGTTGCGGTCCAGGTTCGCCCGGGCGCGGTCCACGCGCGCGACGACCTCGGCCGAGGCGCGGTCGCGCGCGCCGCGCAGGACGACGAAGCTGATCGGCGCGGAGATCACCAGGGCCAGCAGGACGACCCACATGTAGTTGGAGTCGCCGAGGCCGCGCGGGGCGATGCCCGAGTAGACGAGGCCCCAGACGACCACGAGGCAGCCCACGAAGATACCGAGGCGCATCAGTGTGTAGCGGAGCATCTCAATCCACTCTTCCGTTCCGAACGTTCCCAAAGGACCCTGTCCAGTGAAGCACGCCGGAACAGCGATCTTGCAGGGGGTCCTCGGTCACGGAGCGGGAGGGTGGCCAGGCGCGGCGCGGGAGGGGAAGCAGCATCGTGATGTCGTCCCGTTCGTCGCCGGGCGCGACGCGGATCGCGGCCGGCACCCGCCCGACCTCCTTGTAACCGCAGGAGGAGTAGAAGCGTTCGAGGCCCTCGCCGCCCCGGCAGGTCAGCCGTATCGCCTCGATGCCGTCGAGGCGGCCCGCGGCCTCCTCGGCGGCGGCGAGCAGGTCCCGGCCGTAGCCCTTGCCCTGGTGCCGCGGGTGCACCATCACGGTGTACAGCCAGACCCAGTGCCGCATCAGCCGGTGGGTGTTGTGCGTGAGGAAGGCGGTCGCGGCGACGCCGCCCTCCTCGTCCCGGCCGACCAGCAGCCGGGTGCGGCCCTCCGCCATGGCGACGAAGTGCTTCACGAGTTCGGGGCGTACGTCGCCGGCGGCCACCGGCGGGACGAAGCCGACGGAGCCGCCCGCGTTCGAGACGTCCACCCACAGGGCGACCACCCCGTCCCGCAGGGCAGGGGTGACCGCCGGGTCCAGTTCGAAGACCAGCGCCACGTCAGACCCGCATGGCCTGCGGCGACTCGCGGCGCTCCGCGTCCGGTCCCTCGTACTCGCGGATGATCTCGTAGCGCGTGTTGCGCTCCACCGGGCGGAAGCCCGCGTCCCGGATGAGGTCCAGCAGGTCCTCGCGGGTGAGCTTGTTCGGCGTGCCGTAGTTGTCCGCGTCGTGCGTGATCTTGTACTCGACGACCGAGCCGTCCATGTCGTCGGCGCCGTGCTGGAGCGCGAGCTGGGCGGTCTGGACTCCGTGCATGACCCAGAAGACCTTGACGTGCGGGACGTTGTCGAAGAGCAGCCGGGAGACGGCGAAGGTCTTCAGCGCCTCGGCGCCGGTCGCCATCTGGGTGCGCGCCTGGAGGCGGTTCCTGACCTTGCCGTCCTTCATGTCCACGAAGTCGTGCTGGTAGCGCAGCGGGATGAAGACCTGGAAGCCGCCGGTCTCGTCCTGGAGCTCACGCAGCCTGAGCACGTGGTCGACCCGGTGACGGGGCTCCTCGATGTGCCCGTAGAGCATCGTGCACGGGGTCTTGAGACCCTTCTCGTGCGCGAGGCGGTGGATGCGCGACCAGTCCTCCCAGTGGGTGCGGTGGTCGACGATGTGCTGGCGGACCTCCCAGTCGAAGATCTCCGCGCCGCCGCCGGTCAGCGACTCCAGACCGGCCTCGATCAGCTCGTCGAGGATCTCCGAGGCCGACAGCCCGGAGATGGTCTCGAAGTGGTGGATCTCGGTGGCCGTGAACGCCTTCAGCGAGACGTCCGGCAGGGCCTTCTTCAGTTCGCTGAGCGAGCGCGGGTAGTAGCGCCAGGGCAGGCTCGGGTGCAGGCCGTTGACGATGTGCAGCTCGGTGAGGTTCTCGCCCTCCATCGACTTGGCGAGGCGGACGGCCTCCTCGATGCGCATCGTGTACGCGTCCTTCTCGCCCGGCTTGCGCTGGAACGAGCAGTACGCGCAGGACGCGGTGCACACGTTCGTCATGTTGAGGTGACGGTTGACGTTGAAGTGGACGACGTCGCCGTTCTTCCGCGTGCGCACCTCGTGCGCGAGCCCTCCGAGCCAGGCCAGGTCGTCCGACTCGTACAGCGCGATGCCGTCCTCGCGGCTGAGCCGCTCACCGGCCCGGACCTTGTCCTCCAGCTCGCGCTTGAGCCCGACATCCATGCGATTACCTCTCCCTGTGACGAAACGCTGCCAACCGTACTCCCCCGCCTTTCCGGCGAAGGGCCCCCACCAGGGGGTTCGCGCCTACTCCTCCTCGGGCAGCTCTCCGACCCGGTTCTCCCACTTCGTGGAGAGCACGATCGTCGTACGGGTGCGGGAGACGCCCTTGGTCCCGGACAGCCGCCGGATGGTCTTCTCCAGTCCGTCGACGTCGCTGGAGCGCACCTTGAGCATGAACGAGTCGTCGCCCGCGATGAACCAGCAGTCCTCGATCTCGCTGAGGTCGCGCAGCCGCCGGGCCACGTCCTCGTGGTCGGCGGCGTCGGAGAGCGAGATGCCGATCAGGGCGGTGACGCCGAGACCGAGCGAGGCCGAGTCGACCGTCGCGCGGTATCCGGTGATGACGCCGGCCGCCTCCAGCCGGTTGATGCGGTCGGTGACACTGGGTCCCGACAGTCCGACGAGACGCCCCAGCTCCGCGTAGGAGGCCCGGCCGTTCTCCCTCAGGGCCTGGATGAGCTGCCTGTCCACCGCGTCCATGCGATCGAAGCCTTCCGCTGAAAAGGTCTGAGAAGTCGTGAGAGTTCGGTCGTGAGAGTTCGAGAGGTCTTGAGAGGTCTTGAAAGTCCTGCGAGGTCAGGTGGTGGCGTCCCGGGAACCGCTCCCGAGTTCGCCCTTCCACCGGCGGTAGAGGCCGTGTTCGACGCCCGCCGCGTCGAGGGCCCGTCCGGCGACGAAGTCCACCAGGTCCTGGATGTGCGTGGCTCCCGCGTAGAACGCCGGCGAGGCGGGCAGCACGGTGGCGCCCGCGTCGTCCAGGGAGACCAGGTGACGCAGTGTCTGCCCGTTCAGCGGGGTCTCCCGCACGGCGACGACCAGCTTGCGCCCCTCCTTGAGGGTGACACTCGCGGCCCGTTGCAGCAGGTCCTTGGAGAGACCGAGGGCGACTCCGGCCACGCAGGCGGTGGACGCGGGCACGATCAGCATGCCCTTGGCCGGGTACGAGCCGGACGAGGGGCCCGCCGCCAGGTCGCCGGCGCTCCAGTGCCGTACGCCGTCGAGATGTTCCTCGGGGACGTCGAAGGTGCCGGGCTTGCCGTCGGCGCCCCGTTCCAGCCACGCGCGAAGGTCGCCCCGCCAGTGGGCGTCGCGGAACGGGAGGCCGGTCTCGTCGAGCAGCGTGAGCCGTGAGGCCCTGCTGACGACCAGGTCGACGCTCTCCCCCGCTTCCAGCAGCGAACGCAGCACCGCGGCCGCGTACGGCGTACCGGACGCGCCGGAGACCCCCACGATCCAAGGCCGGCGCTGCGTCTGTCCTGGCTTCATGATGTCGAGCCTATCCGGCCACCGCCCATGGTCAGACCGTCAGCCCGCGCACCAGCAGGTCGAGCAGGGCGCACACGAACAGGGCGATCCCGATGAAGCCGTTGACCTGGAAGAACGCCCTGTTCAGACGGCTGAGGTCGTGCGGCTTCACGATGGAGTGCTCGTAGAGGAAGGCACCCGCGACGATCACCAGGCCCAGCCAGAAGAAGGCGCCGGCGCCGGTGGCCACCCCGTACCAGACGAACAGCGCCGTCGTCACCGCGTGGCAGCCGCGCGCGCCGCGGATGGCGGCCGGGATGCCGAAGCGCGCCGGGACCGACATCACGCCGATCTCCCGGTCGGTCTCGACGTCCTGGCAGGCGTAGATCAGGTCGAAGCCGCCGATCCAGACGCCGACCGCGAGGCCGAGGACGACCGCGTCCCAGGACCAGGTGCCGGTGACGGCGATCCAGGCGCCGACCGGGCCCATCGCCTGGGCGAGACCCAGGATGGCCTGCGGGAAGTTCGTGAACCGCTTGCCGTACGGGTAGACGACCATGGGGATGACCGCGATGGGCGCGAGCGCGAGACACAGCGGGTTGAGCAGGGCCGCGGCGCCGAGGAAGACGACCAGGGCGACCAGCGCGCCCGTCCAGGCGTGCTTCACGCTCATCGCGCCGGTGACCAGTTCACGATGGGCCGTACGGGGGTTGCGGGCGTCGATCTCGCGGTCGATGATCCGGTTCGCCGCCATGGCGAAGGTGCGCAGGCCCACCATCGCGACGGTGACCAGGAGCAGCTTCGCCCAGTGGATGTTCTGGTCGACCTCGAACATCGCCGTCAGCGCGGCGATGTACGCGAAGGGCAGCGCGAACACCGAGTGCTCGATCATGACGAGGCGCAGGAACGCCTTGGTGCGGCCCGGCTGCGGAAGCGCCGCGGAAGCTGAACTCACAGCCCGTACTCCTTCCAACGGCGGTCGACCTTCGCCGCCATCTGCGGGTCGGACAGCACCATCTCGGGCCAGCCGCCGTCCCGGGTGTAGCCCTCCTCGGGCCACTTCTTCGTCGCGTCGATGCCCGCCTTGCCGCCCCAGAACTGCTGGTAGGAGGCGTGGTCGAGGTGGTCGACCGGGCCTTCGACGACGGTGAGGTCACGTGCGTAGTCCGTGTTGCCGAGCGCGCGCCAGGCCACCTCGTGCAGATCGTGGACGTCGCAGTCCGCGTCGACGACCACGATGAGCTTCGTCAGGGACATCATGTGGGCGCCCCAGACGGCGTGCATCACCTTCTGGGCGTGCTTGGGGTACTTCTTGTCGATCGAGACGATCGCGCAGTTGTGGAAACCGCCCGCCTCCGGCAGGTGGTAGTCCACGATGTCCGGCACGATGATCTTCAGCAGGGGGAGGAAGAACCGCTCCGTCGCCCGGCCGAGGGGCCCGTCCTCCGTCGGGGGCCGCCCGACCACGATGGACTGGAGCAGCGGCCGCCTGCGCATCGTCACGCAGTCGATGGTCAGCGCCGGGAACGGCTCCTGCGGGGTGTAGAACCCGGTGTGGTCGCCGAACGGCCCCTCGGGCAGCGTCTCGCCCGGCTCCAGCCAGCCCTCCAGGACGACCTCGGCGTTCGCGGGCACCTGGAGCGGAACGGTCTTGCAGTCGACCATCTCGATCCGCTTGCCCTGGATGAACCCGGCGAAGAGGTACTCGTCGATGTCACCGGGCAGCGGGGCGGTGGAGGCGTACGTCACGGCGGGCGGGCAGCCGAAGGCGATCGCCACGGGCAGCCGTTCGCCCCGGCGGGCCGCGACCTGGTAGTGGTTCCGGCTGTCCTTGTGGATCTGCCAGTGCATGCCGATGGTGCGCTTGTCGTGCCGCTGGAGCCGGTACAGACCGAGGTTGCGGATGCCGGACTCGGGGTCCTTGGTGTGGGTGAGGCCCAGGTTGAAGAAGGAGCCGCCGTCGTCGGGCCAGGTGAACAGGGCGGGCAGGGCGTCGAGGTCGACGTCCTCGCCGCGCAGCACCACTTCCTGCACCGGCGCGTCCTTGACCTTCTTCGGCGGAACGTGCGCCATCGCGCCGAGCTTCCCGAAGGCCTCGCGCACTCCCACGAAGCCGTGCGGCAGCTCCGGCCGGAGCAGTCCGCCGATCTTCTCGGAGATCTCGGCGTACGACTTCAGGCCAAGGGCCTTCAGCAGTCGCCGGTCGGTGCCGAAGACGTTCATCGCGAGCGGCATCGCCGACCCGCGCACGTTCTCGAAGAGCAGCGCGGGGCCGCCCGCCTTCTGCACCCGGTCGACGATCTCCCCGACCTCCAGGTACGGATCCACCTCGGCCTTGATGCGCTTGAGGTCTCCCTCGCGCTCCAGCGCCCTCAGCAGGGAGCGAAGATCGTCGTAAGCCATGTGTCCAAGTATCGGCCACCCGCTACCCTGTGCCCGTCACCGGGGGGCCCGTGCCGCCCCGCCGCCGCTCACTGGGGGATCGTTCGGCCATGCTCAGGTATCTGCCCTTCCTGCTGGTCCTGGCGCTGTGGATCTACGCCTTCGTCGACTGCCTGAACACGCCGGAGGAGGAGGTCAGAGGCCTGCCCAAGGTCATCTGGGTCATCATCATCCTGCTCTTCGGCGAGGTGCTGGTCGGTCCGGTCGCCTGGCTGGTCGCGGGCCGCAACCGCCGGGGTCCGGCAGGCGGCTCCACGCCCTCCGAGTGGCACCGCAACCACCGCACGCAGTTCGTCGCGCCCGACGACAACCCCGAGTTCCTCAATTCGCTCAAGGCCGAGAACCGCAAGGACGAGTCCCTCCTGAAGGACTGGGAGGCCGACCTGCGGCGCCGCGAGGAGGAACTGAAGCGGCGCGAGGAGCAGACCAGGTCCGACGAAGAGTCCTGACGTGGAACTGCGCCTGCTGGTGACCTTCGAGAAGGTCGCGACCGTCCTGAGCTTCACCCGGGCCGCGGCCGAGCTGGCGTACGCGCAGTCCAGTGTGACCGGCCAGATCCGCGCCCTGGAGACCTCGCTCGGTACGGAGCTCTTCGACCGGCTGGGCAGCAGGATCCGGCTGACCGAGGCGGGCGAACGGCTGCTGCCCTACGCCCGGCAGATCATCGAGCTGACGGAGGAGGCGCGGGCCGCGGTCGTCGGCGCCGAGGAGCCCTCCGGCACCCTCACGGTCGGCACGATGGAGTCCCTCACGTCGTACCGGCTGCTGCCGCTCCTGGAGTTCTTCCACCACCGCCACCCCCGGGTGCGGCTGTCGCTGCGCACGACCATCGGCGACGAGACCCGTCAGGCACTGCGCCAGGGCACGTACGACGTCGGCTTCCTGATGGAGGCGGAGACCGAGCACGCGGGTCTGGAGGTCGCGGTGCTCGCGGAGGAACCCCTCGCGCTGGTCGCCGCACCCGGCGATCCGCTCGCCGGCACGGCACCGGCCACCGCCGACCTCACCGGCCACTCCCTGCTCGCCACCGAACCCGGCTGCGCCTACCGGGACTTGTTCGAGCGGGAGCTCAACTCCCTTGCCCCGGAGGCTTCTCCCGTCGACTTCACGGAGTTCGGCACGATCGAGGCGACCAAACGGGCCGCGGCGGCCGGCCTCGGGATCGCGTTGCTTCCCGAGGTGACGGTCGCCGCGGAACTGGAGCGGGGCGAGCTCGTACGGCTGGACTGGGAGCCGCCGTTCACGCTTTGGACGCAACTGGCCTGGCGAGCCGGGAAGCGGCTCCCGTCCCATGCGCGGCTGTTCGTGGAGCGGGCCCGGCAACTGGTGTCCGAGGAGTCCGGTCCGCGGGGGTGACCGAAGCGGCCTCGGCGATCCGGCGGGCCATGATGCTCCTGGCGCTCCCGGTGTTCCTGGGAAGCGTCACCTTCAGGCTGGCGGTCACGATCAGCGGGACGCCGAGGGCCTGGACGAGGCCGATGTGGTGGCCGTACACCGCCCAGTCCATGACCATCGCGACGGCCGGGTAGGTGAAGGCGAGCACGGCGATCTTCGCGGTCGGGAGCTTGGCGTACGCGGCGTACATCAGGACGTACATCAGCCCGGTGTGGACGACTCCGAGCCCGACCAGCCAGCCCCAGTCCGCGCCGGTCCCGCGCATCGCGCCGAAGTCGGCGAAGGGGAGCAGCAGCGGGATGCCGACGAGGACCTGGACGAGCGCGATGAGGTGGGGCCGTACGCCCGTGATGCGCTTGGTGACCAGGGTGGACAGCCCGTAGAGGAGCGCGGCGAGGAGTGCCTGCCCGAGGCCGGTGAGGTACGAGCCGCCGTTCGCGAAGTCGGCCGGGGAGACGCCCGAGACGAGGACGAGACCGGCGAAGGCGAGGGCGATCCAGCCGACCTTGGCGGCGGTGAGCCGTTCACGGAAGAGCAGGGCGCCCAGCAGCACCACGTAGAACGGCTGCGTGTGGTAGACGACGGTCGCGACGGAGATCGAGGTGTTCTCGTACGACTGGAAGAGCAGGACCCAGTTGAAGACGATGAACACCCCGCCGAGCGCGGCGAGTCCGAGCGTGCGCGGGGTGAAGCCGTGGCCCCGGAAGTAGCCCCGGGCCAGCGCGTAGCCGCCGAGGGCGAGCGCGCCGAACAGGACGCGGAAGAACACGACATTGAAGGGCGATGCCCCGGACTCGACGACGAAGACGCCGAGGGTGCCGGAGAGCATCATGGCGGCGGTGAGCTGGGCGATGCCCTTGTTCTCGACTGCGGTGGCTGAGGTCATGTGCCGAAGGTAGGAGCGGGACCCCCTGCCGGACCACGGCCCACTGGGGCGTCCTGCCGATGCCCCCATCGGCACCGCCGATGCGTACGGGCAGGCGGTCAGGCTCCGGCCTGGAGGCGGAGGCCCGCCAGGGTCAGGTCCAGCGCGGCGAGGAACTGCTCCTTGTCGTCGTGCCCGTCGAACTCGTCGACGATGTCGCGCACGAACGGGTACTCCTCGGCGTCGAGAGCACGCCACGTCTCGGTGTAGCGACCGAGGAACTCGTCGCGGTCCACGTAGCCGTCGAGCACCTCCTGGGGCGGCTCCTGCCCCAGGTCGGCGGCGTTGCCGACCACGACGCCCACGATGGCCGACACGGCGTAGAACCGCTGCTGCGGTGTGAGGTCGAGCCGAAGGGTCTGCTGTCCCAGCTTCTCGTAGAGCCGCAACGAGTTGCCCTGGACGTCGGTGCCGCGCATGAAGTGCGGACCCAGCCACGGCCGGTCCACGATCGCGTCGAACAGCGTGACGGCCATCACGCGCAGGTCGTCGATCGGGTCGCCGCTGCCGGTCTGCCCCTCGACGGCGGTCAGCACCCCGCCGAGTACGTGGTCGATGGCGCGGTCGAGCAGGTCGTCCTTGCCCGAGACGTACCAGTAGATGCTGCCGACGCCGGTGCCGAGCCGGGTCGCGAGGGCGCGGAGGGTCAGCGCCGGCTCGCCCGCCTCGTCGAGCAGGGCCACGGCCGCGCCGAGAACGGCCTCGATGGAGTGTGAGGCCCGTTGACGTCCCCGGGAAGGGCGATCGGCGGGTCGTGGTCGCGGGCCTGTCATGGCGTCCATCCAATCACAGCTTGCGCAATTATCGAACCTCGTTCTATTCTCGAACAACGTTCCATTGTCGAACGTCGTTCCATAGTCGAACGTCGTTCCGAGAGGAGGCCCGCCATGACCACGACCGCCATAGCGCCCGCCGCGTCGCGCACCTATCCGTCCCTGCGCGCGGCGTGGATTCCCCTGGCCGCGCTCTGCCTGGCCTTCTTCGTCGAGATGGTCGACAACACACTGCTCTCGATCGCGCTGCCCACGATCGGCCGGGACCTCGACAGCAGCACGACCGCGCTGCAGTGGGTCACCGGCGGGTACTCGCTGACGTTCGGCGGCCTGCTGCTGACGGCGGGATCGATGGCCGACCGGCTCGGGCGCCGACGTGTGCTGCTGGCCGGCCTGGCGGTGTTCGGCCTGCTGAGCCTGGCCGTCGTCGCGGTCACCACCGCGGGGCAGCTCATCACCTTGCGGGCCGGCCTCGGCATCGCCGCGGCGGCGATGGCCCCCATCACCAACTCGCTGGTCTTCCGGCTGTTCGACGACAAGGCGCTGCGGATGCGCGCGATGACCCTGATGATCGTCGTCGGCATGTCCGGCTTCGTCCTCGGCCCGCTGCTGGGCGGCACCGCCCTGGCCCACTTCCAGTGGCAGTGGCTCCTGGTCGTCAACGCCCCGATCGCGTTGATCGCGGCCATCGGCGTCCGTCTCGGCGTCCCGGCCGACCGGCCCGAGGACCTGACCCACGACAAGCTCGATCTGCCGGGCGCCTTCCTCAGCGTCACCGCCATCGGCCTCGCCTGCTACTCGCTGACCAGCGGCGTCGAGCACGGCTGGCTCTCCACGACCACACTCGCGTCGGTCCTCGGTGCCGTCATCGCGGGGATCGCGTTCGTGTGGCACGAGCACCGCAGCGCCTCGCCGATGCTGGACCTCCGCCTCTTCTCCGACGGCACCGTCCGCGGCGCCGCCATCGCGCAGATCGGCACGGCCATCGCGATGGCCGCCGTGATGTTCGGGCTGATCCTCCACTTCCAGTACGCCTACGGGTGGAGCCCCGTACGGGCCGGCCTGGCGAACCTGCCGATCATCGTGACCATGATCGTCGCAACCCCCCTGTCCGAGTGGCTCGCGGGAAGGTTCGGCCACCGCGTCGCCTGCCTGGTCGGCGCGGCCTGCCTGGCCGGCTCACTGGCCGGCCTGTCCTGGGGCGTCGACCGCGGCTACGGCGCCATCGCGGTCTGCATGGTCGTGATGACCGTCGGACTGCGGACCGTCATGACGATCTGCGCCATCGCGCTCGTCGACGCGATGCCGGGCAACCGCACGTCGATCGGCACGGCGCTCAACGACACCGCCCAGGAGGTCGGAAGCAGCATCGGCACCGCCGTGGTCGGCACCCTCATCGCCGCGCTGGTCACCACCCGGCTGCCCGCGGGCACCTGGAGCGACTCCCTGGTGGCGTCGTTCTTCCACGGCGAGCGGATCACCTACGCCGTGCTGGCGGTCGTCGTCGGCCTGATCGCGGCCGGCGGCGCACTCACCCTCACCGACTCCCACGTCACCGAAGAGCCCGCCTGAGACCTCCGCGCCGGGGCTGCCGAGTGCCACCACGCACGGCCGGGACCGCCGCCGAGACCGCTCAGCGGGGCGGCTCCTCGCGCAGGACGAGCGCGAGGAGGCCCGGGAAACGGGCGTCGAACTCCGCCCGGCGCAGCCGGTTGACCCGCTTGGGCCCCTCGTCGCGCTGCTCGACGAGACCGGCGCCGCGCAGCACGGCGAAGTGATGACTGAGAGCCGCCTTGCCGACCGGCACGTCGAAGCTTCCGCAGCTGCGGCTCCACTCGGCGGACCCCGCCAGTTCCCTGACGATCCGGATGCGCACGGGATCGGCGAGGGCGGTGAGGGCGGCCGGCACGGGGACCTCGTCGGGGTGGGTGTGCTCGGGCGCCGCCCGGTGACTGGTGCGCTCCGCCACGCCGGCCTCCCTGGCTCCCCTGGTCCGCTTGCAGAGTGTTCGATGAAAACCATACACTCCCGAGTGTTCGCTTTTCGTTGAACAGTCCACGGCGGGCGTGGGCTGTTCCGCCGGGCGTCAGCCGGAGGTGTGCCATGCGTACGGTCGAATTCCAGGAGTACGGCGGTCCCGAGGTCCTGCGGGTCACCGAGGCGAAGGCCCCCGGTCCGGGCCCGGGGCAGGTGAGCATCGACGTGGTCTACGCGGGCGTCAACTTCGCCGACCTCAAGGCGAGGTCGGAGGGCTACCGCGTACCCGGCCTCCCGTACGTGCCCGGTCTTGAGGTCTCGGGCCGGATCCGGGCGGTCGGCCCGGACGTCACGGGACTGCGGGTGGGCCAGGAGGTCGCGGCGCTGACGGAGGGCGGGGCGTACGCGGAGGTGACCGTGGCCGACGCCGTGACGGTCTTCCCGTTGCCCGACGGCGTCGGACTGCGCACCGGCGCCACACTCCCCACCGTCCTGCCCACGGCGTACGCGCTCCTGCACACCGTGGGCCGGCTCCAGCCCGGCGAGACGGTGCTCGTCCAGGGTGCGGCGGGCGGCGTGGGCACGGTGCTGGGCCAGCTCGCGAAGGCGGCCGGGGCGGGCGCGGTGTACGGCGTCGTGTCCAGCGCGCCGAAGGCCGAGTACGCCCTCGCCCACGGCTACGACGAGGTGTTCGTGGGCTCCTTCGAGGACGAGGTCCGCGCGGCGACCGCCGGCCGCGGAGTCGACCTGGCCCTGGACCCGGTGGGAGGCGAGACCCTCCGAGGCGGCCTCGCCTCCCTCGCCCCCTTCGGACGCCTGGTCTCCTTCGGCAACGCGAGCTCGGCACAGCCCTGGACGGTGGGCCAGCCGGAGCTCTACCCGACCGGCCTGTCGGTCGCCGGGTTCTCGATCCTCGGCCTGGCCCGAACGGCCCCGGCGGCCCTCCGCGACATCGCCGCGCGCGCGTTCGAAACGGTGGCCGACGGCACGGTGACCCTGCCGGTGACGGCGGAGTTCGGCCTGGAAGCGGCCGCGGCGGCGCACGCGCTGATGGGCTCACGAACCAGCACGGGCAAGCTGCTGCTGCGGGTGGCCACCGACGAGCGATCGTGACCCTGACTGCCGGACCCCGGCCCCAGGGCCTTCGTCCTGGCCCGCAGGACCGGAGATCCGCTGTCGGCCGCGGCGGTTCTCCGAGTGCTTCCTCGACGCGCCCTCGTGTTCCGGCGACGCGGGAGGGGCGCCCGGGGGACAGTGGATTCATGGAGCGCATCGATCAGGTACAGGCCCGCGCGTGGCTCGGGACCGCTCTGGCGGAGGCACGTGCCGGGCTCGCCGAGGGCGGTATCCCCATCGGGGCGGCGCTGTACGGCGCGGACGGCACCCTGCTCGGCCGCGGCCACAACCGCCGCGTCCAGGACGGCGACCCTTCGGCGCACGGCGAGACGGCCGCGTTCCGCGACGCGGGACGGCAGCGGACGTATCGCGGCACGACCATGGTGACCACCCTGTCGCCGTGCTGGTACTGCAGTGGGCTGGTCCGGCAGTTCGGGATCTCCCGGGTGGTCGTCGGCGAGGCGGCCACCTTCCACGGCGGCCACGACTGGCTCGCCGAGCACGGCGTGCAGATCGTGCTGCTCGACGATCCCGAGTGCACCGCGCTGATGCGCGACTTCATCGGGAAGAACCCGGCCCTGTGGAACGAGGACATCGGTGAATGACCCGGCGAACACCCAGGCGGACACCCCGGCGGATCCCCCGGGGACGGCGGCGGCCGGTACCACCGGACCCGCACACCCG
Organism: Streptomyces sp. NBC_00328; assembly: GCF_036139655.1. Taxonomy (NCBI): domain Bacteria; kingdom Bacillati; phylum Actinomycetota; class Actinomycetes; order Kitasatosporales; family Streptomycetaceae; genus Streptomyces; species Streptomyces sp. NBC_00328. The sequence goes on along the minus strand of NZ_CP108013.1, from coordinate 5,660,283 downwards.
GCGGCTCCCGGCATCCCCGGCGCCACCGCCGACCCCGCACACCCGGCGGCTCCCGGCATCCCCACCGTCGATCTGCGGCCCTGGTCCTCCGGGGACCGTGCCGCCCGTGCCGTGCTCGCCCGCACCGTCGACGACGCCCTGCGAACCGCCGGGTTCCTGCTCGTCACCGGCCACGGCGTGGACCCGGAGCTGCGCCGCGGCCTGCGGGAAGCCGCCCGCGCCTTCTTCGCACTGCCCGCCGGGACCAAGCAGCCGTACGCCGCCCGGGTCGGCGGGCGCGGCTGGCTCGGGCCCGGCGCCGAGGCCAACGGCTACGCGGAGGGCACGAAGACCCCGCCGGACCTCAAGGAGTCGCTGACGTTCGCGACGCACGAGCCGTTCGAGGACCCGGAGATCAACGCGCAGTGGTACGCGCCGAACGTCTGGCCCGCCGAGGCCCCTCGGCTGCGGGCGCTCTGCGAGGAGTACCTGGCCGCGATGGCCCGGCTGGAGAACGAACTTCTGGAACTGCTCGGCGAGGCGCTCGGCCTCGGACCGGACTTCTTCACCCGCCACATGGACCATCCGACGTACGGCTTCAACATCAACTGGTATCCGGGGACGGAGGTCGTCGGCGAGCCCGAGCCGGGCCAGTTCCGCATCGGGCCCCACACCGACTTCGGCACCGTCACCATCCTCGACCGGCAGGCCGGAAAGGGCGGGCTCCAGGTGTTCACGGACACGGACGGCTGGCAGGACGCTCCGTTCGACCCGGCGGCGCTGACGATCAACATCGGTGATCTCATGGCCCGTTGGACCGGCGACCGCTGGCGCTCGGGACGGCACCGGGTGCTGCCGCCGCCGGCCGACGCGCCCGCCGAGGAGCTGATCTCGCTCGTGTACTTCGGTGAGTGCACTCCGGGAACGCTGGTCGAGTCGGTGCCCGCCCCGGTCGGCCGGGTCGTGTACGAACCGGTGGATTCCCACGTATACCTACGCCGGAAACTCGATTCGATCACTGTCGGTTGAACGGTTGAACGTTTTCGTAACTGAACGGACACCGCATGGCCTATCCCGAACCAACCCCCCCTTCTTAAACTGTTGTTGATACACCTCACAGCAGCACATACGGAATGAGCCGGACCGCGGACCAGGGGGAGATGCGGTGCACACAGGGCTGCACGGCCGGGGGGCGCTGTTCGACACCGATCCGCCCGGACTCGCGTCACGACTGGTCGGCCTGCGTCCGTACCAGCTGCGCGCCACACCGTACGAACACCCCGGGGAACCGCCCTTCGTGATCTTCACGGGCGGCCGGGGACTGGGCAAGACCGCCGTGCTCCTCGCCCTGCGCGAGGCCTACCGCGGGCACACCCCGGTCGCCCTGATCGACGGCGAGGAACGGCAGTTCGCCGCGCCGCCCCCGGACCGTCCGGCCGAGTCCTGGTCACCGGTGGCGCAGGCGCTCACCACGGCCGCGGAACAGCTCGCCGAACCGGTGAAGGGAGCCGGACGCATCGGCTTCCCGCGGCTGTCGTCCGGCCTGCTGGCCGTGGCGGCGGGCGGCTGGAGCGACCGCGACGTGCCCCGCATCCGGCAGGAGGCGGAGCGCATCCTGCTGCTGAGCGAGACCGAGTCCTGGCTGTCGGGATTCGCGGGACGCTGGGTGAACAAGGTGATCTCCAAGCTCGTCGCGTCCATGAGCGGGACCGGCCCCGTGGTGGAGCCCATCATCGAGGCGACCCTGGAGGCCTTCACGGAAGGCGTCTCCCCGGCCCACCGCCGGCTGCGCAGGGCCGCCACCTGGTACCGGGACTACCCGAACGCGGGCGGCAGCCCCAAGCTCGCGCTGATCCTGCTCTCCCGGCACTTCCGGGCGGGCGGCGACTCCCGCAGACACGCCGAACGCCATCTCGTACGCGCCCTGCTGGCCGACCTCGACGACGCCTACGCGGGCGTCGTCCAGCGCTCGCACCGGCGGGGACGCCCGGTCCTGCTGATCGACAACGTCCAGGAGCCCGCGGGCCTCGGACTCCTGGAGCCGGTCCTGCGCGACCGCGCCGACGGCATCAAGGACCAGGCCGTCTTCTTCGCCACGCTACGGGGCGACTCGCATCCGGCGCTGCGCAACGCGGGCCGCCGCACCCTGCCCGAGACGGCCCGGGCCACCGGCTGGCAACCCGGCACCTCACCGTCCTCGCGCGCCCTGCTCGTCCCGCTGCCGCCGCTGACCCCCGACGACACCCTGCACATCATGGACACCGCGTCCGGCGGCCTCGGCGCCGGACCCTCGGGCCCGGCCGCCGTACCGTCCCAACTCCCCCACGCCACGCATCGGTTGACGGGAGGCAGCCCGCTCGGCATCACCCTGCTGGCCGCCTCGGTCCGGCAGAACCTGCCCGAAGGCGCCGACTCGCTCGGCACCTTGCTGACCGCCGACATCGCCCCGCACGAGGACCAGGCCGGCCGCCCTGCCTATCAGGAACTCCTCGGCCGGCTCGTCCCCGGCGGCCGCCTCGACGAGCTGACCGTGCTGGCCGCGGCCCACGACCGCGACTCGGCCTGCTCGCTCGCCCAGTCGCGGCTTCCGGAGGACTTCGGCGCGTCCGGCGTCCTCGACCTGGAGGAACGGCTCGCGTCGGAGGGCTGGGCGACGGCGGTGGGACAGTTCGTCGGCGACCCGTTCCTGCGCGCGCTCCTGCTGCTCAGGCTGCACCACGACGACGCGGACCACGCAGGATGGCAGGCGGTGCACCGCACCCTCGTCGACCACTACCAGGACCTGGGCATGACGGCCCCGGCGGACAGCGACCGCTACCGGCTGCACCACGAACTCGCCCTCGGGAAAGCGGACTTCGCGGTGGCGCACCTGCGCGACACCTTCCCCCGCGCCGACACCCGCGGCTGGCTGTCCGCACTGCTCTTCATCGCCTCCGCGCCCTACTACCACGCCCATGATCCGGACGGCCGCGACTTCGAGGGCCACGACCACCGCGCCTCCGTCGCCCTCGGCCGCACGGACGCCGCGCACCGGCCGCCGGAGGGCGTGGACCCTGTACTGCACCTGCGGGTACGGCGGTTGCTGCACGCGGTGTGGCAGCTCACCGACCCCTTGGTGCTGCCCGACCCGAGGGTGGCCGAGCGGCTGCGCTTCGAGCTGGAGCAGCTCTCGAACCTGCGGCCCGCGGGCAACGCCCTGCTGTGGCGGGCCTCGCGGGACTGGCCCGCCGACGCCCTGGCCGGCCGGCCGCTGGGCGTCCCGGACGACGAGGACGGAGGACGGTGATGGCTCGCTTATGGGCGTGGCTGCGCGAGGACATCTGGGAGATTCGTTTCCGCAGGTATGTCGCGCTGACCCTCGCCGCCGCCCTCGTGGGCCTCGGTGTCTGGGGCGGCATGACGGCGGCGAAGGTGGACCGGTCGTGCGCGCCGGGGGTCGTCCAGCCGAAGGACGGTGACGAGTGCGTGGGCGTCTCCTGGACGGCTTACACCTTCGGGCGGTCGCGGTTCACCGAGACCGTGCGGGCGATCGACCGCGAGAACCACCGTCTGGCTCCCGGCAGTTACGTCACCGTCGCCCTGCTCGAACCCTTCACCGCGACCGACGCCGACAACCTCGCCGACGTCCTTCACGAACTCCAGGGCGCCTACCTGGCGCAGTACCAGGCCAACCACGACACGACCGGGCTGAAGCCGAAGATACGGCTCGTGCTCGCCAACCCCGGTGCCACCGGCGCCTCCTGGCGGCACACCGTCGACCAGCTCGACCGGATGACCAAGGGCCCGGACCGGCTGCGCGCGGTCACCGGGGTCGGGGTGAGCACCGACAACAACAAGAAGGCGGTCGCGGAGCTCACCCGGCGGGGCATCCCGGTGATAGGGAGTTCGATCACCGCCGACAGCCTCGCCAACGGGCAGGGCGGCAAGGACCCCTTCCCCGGGCTCGCCCGTGTCTCCCCCACCAACACCGACGAGGCACGCGCCCTCGCCTCCTTCGCCAAGGTGTCGGCGGTCAACGCCTTCCTGGTCTACGACCGGACCGGCGATCCCTACACGCGCACGCTCCAGGCGTCGTTCGAGCAGATGCTCAAGGGCGCGCGTTCCGAGGCCCAGCCGTTCACCCCGCCCGCCGACCGCAGCAAGGAGGGAAGCACCGCCAACGTCTTCGCGCAGATCGCCAACATCCTGTGCAACACGCCGAAGACCACGAACACCGTCCTGTTCGCCGGCCGGCACACCCAGCTGCGGCAGTTCATCAACGCGCTGGGCGCCCGGGGCTGCTCCGACCGCCGCTTCACCGTGCTCACCGGCGACGAGGGCTCGTACCTCGCGGGTGACAAGGACCTCGACCCGGCCGCTCTGAAGGACCCGCTGCTGACCGTGCGCTACACGGCCCTCGCCCATCCGGACGCCTGGCCCAAGGACGGCGCGCGGACCGGCGGCAGCGCGGCCGACGCGAAGGTGCTCGAGCGGCTGGTGGCCGACGCGGCGCGGGAGCCGGCCGGCCCCATCGGCAAGGTCGCCCTCGACGACGGCCAGCTGATCATCGCGTACGACGCCATGCGGCTCGCGGTGCGCGGTATCCGCGGGGCCTCACCGACCGGGCGGATCCCCGCGCTCACCGACGTCGGCCACCAGTGGCCCCAGGTGAAGGGCGCCCAGCTCCGGGTGAACGGAGCGAGCGGGTGGATCTGTCTGGACGTCCACGGGAACCCGTACGACAAGGCCGTGCCGATCGTGGAACTGACCGACGACAGCCGCGCCCGCTTCGTGAAGATCGGCTGGCCGGACGGCAGGCCACCGGCTGCCCAGTGCCTGCCGCCGTCCTAGCCGACGTGGGCGTAGGAGTGCTTGCCGCTGACGAAGATGTTGACGCCGTAGTAGTTGAACAGCCAGCAGCCGAAGGCGACCAGGGCGATGTAGGCGGCCTTGCGGCCCTTCCAGCCGGCCGTGGCCCGCGCGTGCAGGTGGCAGGCGTAGGCGACCCAGGTGATGAACGCCCAGGTCTCCTTGGGGTCCCAGCCCCAGTAGCGGCCCCAGGCGTCGCCCGCCCAGATCGCGCCCGCGATGATCGTGAACGTCCACAGCGGGAAGACGGCGGCGTTCACGCGGTAGGAGAACTTGTCGAGCGAGGCCGCGGAGGGCAGCCGCTCCATGACGGAGGTGGCGAAGCTGCCGGGCTGTCCGCCGTTCACCAGCTTGTTCTCGTACGAGTCCTTGAAGAGGTACAGAATCGTGCCGACGGCGCCCACGTAGAAGACGGCTCCGCACAGGATCGCGGTCGAGACGTGGATGTACAGCCAGTACGAGTGCAGCGCGGGGACCAGCTGGTCGCTCGCGGTGTACAGGACGGTGACCGCGAGACCGAGGTCGAGCAGGACCGTGGTGATCAGCGGGAGGCCGAGCCAGCGGACGTTCTTCTTCAGCGCGAGCAGGACGAGGAAGACCCCGACGGCGACGGTGGAGAAGGTGATGTTGAACTCGTACATGTTGCCCCAGGGGGCACGCCGCACCGACATGGCGCGGGCGAGCACTCCGGCCGCCTCGACGCCCCAGGCCAGCACGCTCAGGGAGACGGCGATCCGCCCGTAGAGGTCGCCCTGCTCGTCCCCGCCGTGAGCGCCGGGCCCGTCGGGCACGTCCCGCGAGCCCGCCGCGGACCGGGTGACGACCGTCGGCCGTTCCAGCACGGTGGTCCCGCCGGCCTTGCGCACGGTGACCTCGGGGGCCGCGGCCGCCTTCGCGCCGTCGGCGGTGAGCGCGCTCGCGGTGCGGGAGACCTTGCTGCGGCTGCCGAAGAGCCACTCGGCGATGAAGGCGAAGAAGGCCAGGGTGTAGACGGCCATCGCGGAGTAGATCAGCGTGTTGCTGATGTTGGCGAGGTGTTCGTTGGTCGCGGTGGCCAGTTCGGTCACGGCGCCCAGGTCGTGTGCGGTGGCGAGCGTCACTGCTTCTTGGACCCTTCAGCGGCGGGTACGGGGGGTTCGGCGTCGGCGTCGGTGGGTGCCGCGTCTTCGTCGGGCTTGGTGGGTGCCTGTTCGTGCACGAGCGCGGCCAGGTCGCCGAGCTCCTCGGGAAGCTTCGCGGACTCGCTGCGGCCGAGCCCGGCCATCTCGACGACGGTGACACCGTCGTCGCCGGTGGTCGCCCGCACCCAGACGCGGCGGCGCTGGATGAAGAGCGAACCGGCGAGTCCGAGGATCGCGGTGAACGCCCCGGCCAGCGCCCAGTCACTGCCGGGCTGCTGGGTGACCTGGAAGTTCGCCCACTCCTTGATGTCCTTGTCGAAGGTGATCGAACCGGCGCCGTCCGGCAGCTTCATCGTCTCGCCGGGCCGCAGCCGCGACTTGAGGATCTCGCCCTTGGCGTCCTTGAACTGCTTCATGTGGGCGGTCTCGAGCTGGTACACGTTCTGCGGCAGGCCCGCGTCGACCCCCAGGCTGCCGTGGAAGCCGCTCAGCGCGAGCACGGGGTAGTCGAGCGCGGGGAACTGGGAGAACATGTCGCCCTTGCCCGCCCCGGCGAAGGTCGGCACGAAGAAGGCGGAGAAGCCGAGCTGTTCGCTCTTGCCCTGTGCGTTCCTGTAGCCGTCCATGACCTTGACGGCGCCCTGCGAGGTGACGTTGGAGTCCAGCGGCAGCAGGGGCACGGCGTCGTGGAAGACGACGTCGCCCTTGCCGTCCCGGACGGTCACGGTGGGCGCGTAGCCGTGGGCGGTCAGATAGACCTTCGTGTCGCCGATCACGAGCGGCTCGTTGACCTTGACGAGCCCCTCGCGCTCCTTGCCGTAGGCGCCCTCGCTGTAGGTGATCGCCGCCTGGTACGTGCGGGGCGTGCCCTTGTTGGGACCGTTCCGCTCGTAGGTGCCGGTGAAGTCCTTCAGGTCGAAGCTGAACGGTGTCAGGTCGTCGGTGCTGAAGAGGTTGCCGGACTTGAAGTCGTCGTAGGACAGGAGCGTGTTGGAGAAGCCGTCGCCCTCGACGATCAGCTTGTCGCCCTCGGACTTGAAGAGCTGGCCCCAGGCGAAGGCGACGAGCATCACGATCAGCGCGATGTGGAAGAGCAGGTTGCCGGTCTCGCGGAGGTAGCCCTTCTCGGCGGCGACGGCGTCCTTGTCGACGTGCGCCCGGAACCGCTTCTGCTTGAGTACCTTCAGCGCGATCTCGCGGACCTGCTCGGGCTCCGCCGCGGTGCGCCAGGTCGTGTACGCGGGCAGCCGGGTCAGCCGCCTCGGGGCGCCCGGCGGACGGCCGCGCAGCTGTCCGACGAACTGCCAGGTGCGGGGCACGATGCAGCCGATGAGCGAGACGAACAGCAGGATGTAGATCGCGGAGAACCACACCGAGCTGTACACGTGGAACAGGCCGAGCCGGTCGTAGAGCGGACCGAGGACACTGTGCGCGTCCTTGAACTCCTGCACCTTCGCCGCGTCCGTGCCGGACTGCGGGATCAGCGATCCGGGGATGGCGCCGAGCGACAGCAGGAAGAGCAGGATCAGCGCGACCCGCATCGACGTGAGCTGGCGCCAGATCCAGCGGACCCAGCCGGTGACCTCGCGGCCGGTCCAGGCGATCCATCCCAGGGCGCCGGGGGTGCGCGCGCCGCCGAAGGAGCCGGGCACCGCCGTCTCCACGGGCGCGGTGGACAGCTGGGAGGCGGCCTCGCCGAGCTCTCGGGCGTCCCGCGTCTCCCGGGAGGCCGGCGTGTCCTCGCCGGCCGAATCCCCGGCGCCGGCCGGTCCGGCGGTCTTGCCGGTGTCAGTGCTGCTCATGGGTCAGATCCCTACCGTGAAGCCGTCGGACCAGGTCTGCGCCTGCTGCACGATGCCGTCCCAGGCACCGGTGAGCAGGAGCAGGCCGGTCACGATCATCATTCCGCCACCGATCCGCATCACCCAGGCGTAGTGACGCTTCACCCAGCCGAACGCGCCGAGCGCCTTGCGGAAGGCGACCGCGGCGAGGACGAAGGGCACTCCCAGTCCGAGGCAGTAGGCGACCGTCAGTATGGCCCCGCGCCCGGCGCTCGCCTGGTCCATGGAAAGCAGGTTGACGGAGGTGAGTGTCGGGCCCAGGCACGGCGTCCAGCCGATGCCGAAGAGCGCGCCCAGTACCGGCGCTCCCGCGAGTCCGGTCACCGGGCGCCGGTGGAAGCGGAACTCGCGCTGGGTGAGCCAGGGCATCAGCCCCATGAAGAACACGCCCATCGCGATCATCAGCGCGCCGAGGATCTTGCTGAGGATGCCGTTGTACTCGTGCAGCGTCGAGCCGAAGTACCCGAACAGGGCCCCGCCGGAGACGAACACGGCGGTGAAGCCGAGCACGAACAGACTGGCCCCCGCGACCATCCGCCCCCGTCTGGCCTCCGCCAGGTCCGTGCCGCTGACCCCGGTGACGTACGACAGATAGCCGGGCACCAGCGGCAGGACGCAGGGCGAGAAGAAGGAGACGAGCCCGCCGAGCACGGCGATGGGCAGCGCGAGCAGCAGGGCGCCGCTGTAGACCGTGGTGTTCATGCCGGTCGGGGCGGCGAGGTTCGTGGACGCCAGGAGTAGGGACACGCCGGTCACTTCTCCGCGAGGACGGGGTCGAGCATCTCGTGCAGTTTGTCCTCGCTGAGCGCCTGCAGCGTGCGGGCCGCGATCTTCCCGTCCCGGTCGATGACGAGCGTGGAGGGGATCGTCTGCGGGTTGAGCGTGCCCTTCTTGAACCGGAGCATCAGCTTGCCCGTCGGGTCGTACAGACTGGGGTACGTGACCTTCTGCTCCGTCTCGAAGGCCTTCGCCAGTGAGGTGCTGGCGTCACGCGTGTTGATGCCGACGAACTGCACGCCCTGCCCGGCGGTCTCCTTGGCGACCTTGACGAAGTTCGGCGTCTCGGCCCGGCACGGCGGGCACCAGGAGCCCCACACGTTGAGGACGACGACCTTGCCCTTGTAGTCCGCGATGTCGAGCTGCTTGCCGTCGACGGTCTTTCCGGAGAGGTCCGGGACGGCGTCCCTCGACCCCTTGGCGACGGTGGAGATGCCGTCCTTGCCGGAGACGTAGTTGCTGTTGCCCGCGCCGCCGGAGGTACCGCCGGAGGTGCACGCGGACAGCACGAGCGCGGCGACGGCGGCCCCCGCGGCGTACAGGGCGGCGCGGGGGCGGTTCGGGCGCTGGTCTGCGCGGCAGGCGGCACTCATGTGAAAAGTTTCGCATGCCCGTTTCGGGGATCTTCCGCACCCCCCTTGCGGGTGGAAACCCGCATTTCAGGCGGCCTGTCCCCGAAGGTAGCGGTGCCAGCCCCCGCCGGGCTCCTCGGCCACGTCCATGGCCTGGAGTTTCGCCAGTACTTCGGGCCGCTGGACGTCGAGCCAGTCCACGAACTGCCGGAAGGAGACCATGCGCACGTCGGAGCCCTTCTGCTTCTCCCGGGCGATGTGGGTGAAGACGTGTTCGACGGCGTCCATGTAGATACCGCCGTTCCACTCCTCGAAGTGGTTGCCGATGAAGAAGGGCGCCCGGTTCGTCTCGAATGCCCGCTTGAATCCCGCCACGTACGACGCGGAGGCCTGCGTGCGCCAGCCCGGGTAGTTGTACGAGGGCGCCCGGGTGGTGGCGACCGACTGGTTGGCGAGGATGTTGTAGTCCATCGAGAGGACCTCGAAGCGGTGCCCGGGGAAGGGCATCGCCTGGAGGGGCAGGTCCCACAGCCCTTCCTTCTTCTGCGGCCAGCGCTGGACACCGCCGGGCGAGGAGGCGTCGTAGCGCCAGCCGAGCTCCTTGGCGGCGGGCAGCAGGCTGTTCTGGCCGAGCAGGCACGGGGTGCGGGCGCCGATCAGCTCCTTCTCGTAGTCGAAGGGCAGCGGGGGCAGATCGGTCCAGCCGGTGTTGGTGCGCCACTCGGTGACGAAGGACTTGGCCTGCTCGATCTCGCTGGCCCACTGCCGGGACGTCCAGTTGCCGACCGAGCCGGAGCCGCCGCAGAAGTGGCCGTTGAAGTGGGTGCCGATCTCGTGGCCGTCGAGCCAGGCCTGACGGACCAGCTTCAGGGTGGAGCGGACGTGATCGTCGCTCAGATAACCGATGTCCGAGGCGCCGCGGGGGTTGTTCGGCGGGTCGTAGAGGCGCTTCTTCGACTCGGGCAGGAGATACAGCCCGGAGAGGAAGAACGTCATGTGCGCGTCGTTCTCCCTGGCGAGCCGGAGGAAGCGGTCGAAGAGGCCGGTGCCGACCTCTCCGGCTCCGTCCCAGGAGAAGACCACGAACTGCGGCGGGGTCTCGCCGGGTTCGAGCGGCACGGGAGCCAGCGGCTGGCGCGGCTGCTTGCCGGTGTAGGCGGTGGACCCGTCGCCGATGAGACGTACGGCCGGCTTCTTCGGGGCGCCCGGACGGCCGGTGCCGCCGGTGGGGGAAGGGTCAGGATGCCGCTTGGCCTCCTTGCCCGAGGTGGTGCCGCACGCGGCGAGTCCGAGCGCGGTCGCCGCACCCGCACCGAGGCCGATCATTCCCCTTCGGCTGACGTCGCGCATACGGTCCTCTTTTCATCGCACCCTCTCAGCTGACTCTCAGCTTGTATCCCATGAGAGGGCGCGATGAAGTCGCGGGTTCCCTTTAACGCGCGCGGATTTATATGATTTTACGAAGATGCGCCCATTTGGCCCGACTCTTCGCTTTCGACTGTCAGGCCCCGAATGCCTTGTCCTTGCCCTTCACCGGCTTGGCGCCCGCGAGGAGATGAGCCGGCACCAGATCGCGCGCGGGCTCCGTGTAGCCCACGGACACGATCTTGTCGCCGCGGTAGGTGAAGGTGGTCAGGGACGCCAGGGTGCACTGCCGCTTGCGCGGGTCGTGCCACAGCCGCCGCTTCTCCGCGTAGCTGCGGACGATCCAGATCGGCAGCTGATGACTCACCAGCACCGCCTCGTGGCCGCGCGCGGCGTCCTTGGCGGCGTCCAGCGCACCCATCATGCGGACGACCTGGTCCACGTACGGCTCACCCCAGGACGGCTTGAAGGGGTTGACCAGGTGCTTCCAGTTCTCCGGCCGCCGCAGCGCGCCGTCCCCGACCCCGAAGGTCTTGCCCTGGAAGACGTTGTCGGCCTCGATGAGCCGCCCGTCCGTCGCCAGGTCGAGCCCGTGGGCCTTCGCGATCGGCGTGGCCGTCTCCTGCGCCCGCTCCAGCGGCGAGGCCACGACATGCGTGACATCGCGCGAGCCGAGGTGCTCGGCCACCCGGTCGGCCATCTGCCGCCCGAGCTCGGACAGGTGGTACCCGGGCAGCCGCCCGTAGAGCACCCCGTCCGGGTTGGCGACCTCGCCGTGGCGCATCAGATGGACGACGGTGATGTCCCCCGCGCCGTTCTTGTCGCTGGTCCCGCTCATGCCGTGGCCTCCGCCGCTGCCCGCGCCGCCGCCGGAAGGGCGTCGGCGATCCTCTGAACCGCCTGGTCGTCATGGGCCGTCGACACGAACCACGACTCGAACGAGGACGGCGGCAGGTAGACACCCTGCGCCAGCATCGAGTGGAAGAACGCGGTGTAGCGGAAGGACTCCTGCGCCTTCGCGTCCTCGTAGTCGCGCACCTCACGTCCCGTGAAGAAGACGGAGAACATGTTGGAGGCGCTCTGCAGACGGTGGGTCACACCCTCCTTGGTGAGCGCCTCGGTCACCAGCGCCTGGATCCGCCCCGACACCGCGTCGATCCTGTCGTACGCGGCCTGGTCGAGCAGCCGCAGCTGCGCGAGCCCGGCGGCGGTGGCGACGGGATTGCCCGAGAGCGTGCCCGCCTGGTACACCGGCCCGGCCGGCGCGAGGTGCGCCATCACGTCCGCGCGGCCACCGAACGCGGCGGCCGGGAAGCCGCCGCCCATCACCTTGCCGAAGGTCATCAGGTCCGGACGCACACCGTCGATCCCGTACCAGCCCGCCCTGCTGGTGCGGAAGCCGGTCATGACCTCGTCCGAGATGTACAGGGCGCCGTTCTTCGCGCAGGCGTCCTTGAGGCCCTGGTTGAAACCGGGCGCCGGCGGCACCACACCCATGTTGCCGGGCGAGGCCTCCGTGATCACACAGGCGATCTCGCCGGGGTGCGCGTGGAACGCGGCCTGCACGGCTTCGAGGTCGTTGTAGGGCAGGACGATGGTGTCGGCGGCCTGGGCACCGGTGACACCGGGCGTGTCGGGCAGCGCGAAGGTCGCGACCCCGCTGCCCGCCGCGGCGAGCAGCGAGTCGACGTGGCCGTGGTAGCAGCCGGCGAACTTGATCACCTTCGTGCGCCGGGTGAACCCGCGGGCCAGCCGGATGGCCGACATGGTCGCCTCGGTGCCGCTGGAGACGAGCCGGACCTGCTCGACGGGCTCGACGCGGGCGACGATCTCCTCGGCGAGGGTGACCTCCCCCTCACCGGGCGTACCGAAGGACGTACCGCGCGCGACGGCCTCCTGAGCGGCGGCGACCACCTCGGGGCGGGAGTGCCCGAGAATCATCGGACCCCAGGAACAGACGAGGTCGACGTACTCACGGCCGTCGGCGTCGGTCAGATACGGACCGGTACCGGACACCATGAACCGGGGCGTACCGCCCACGGCCCGGAAGGCGCGCACCGGAGAATTCACGCCACCTGGTGTGACGGCCGCCGCACGGTCGAACAGCGACTGCGAGGCTGGGGCTTCGTAGGGATAAGGCAGTTCGGTCATGACCTGCGACGTCTCCGACTCCGGGGGGCTAGTGACCTCCTCAGGGTAGGCCAGGGGCTCCGGTGGGCCGCGCGGGGAAGACCGGGGCGCCATGAACGGACGGCCCCGGCCCGACGTAAGGCTCTCCACAGAGGAATGATCCCGGCCATCGCCGGGCCGGTGTGACGCAGCCCGGTATGACAACCGGGTCGCTTCGCCCGGCCATCTGCGAAACTGGGACCAGAACGGACAGCTCACATGAACGACGGTGTTCAGGGGCCGCGAAGATCCCGCGGACAGGTGTTTCGGCGTACGTTTCGGCGTGCGACCGTGGGGGAGGTCACTGTCACGATGATCGGGTTGCGTGGCGGGGGTCGCGCGACTTAGAAAAGCAGTCGGGTGGAGATATGCATCGCGGTGGACTGGGCGAGGGGACCGACGACCTCAACCCTCGGCGTGCCCGGCGGGGGAAGCACCGGCGTGAGGCGGAGGAAGCGGCCGGCAGAGCGGGACAGGCACAGGGATCGCAGGGTGACCCCGACGAGCGGATCGATCGCGCGGTCGAACGACTGCGGGCGGAGAGCGGGAATGGTGGCCGAGTGGGGGTGACGTACAAATACTTCGGCGCGCCCGACGGCGCTACGGCCGCCAGGGTCCCGATCTCGATGCGCCCCGAAGAACTCGGCGGCGACGAACTCGGCATGAACGGCATGTTCACCAAGATCAAGCCGGAGACGATGGCCGCGATGGTCCTCACCGGCATAGAAGGCGTCCCCCTGAACAAGGTTCCGCCTCTGGAGCTTGTCGTCCTGCACCCCGACTACGCCGTGGTCAAGCTCCCGATGACCGTCGTCGACCCGCTGCGCGGCCTGGGCGAGGAGGCCGTGGGCGCGGCCGCCTTCATCTGGTCCACCGTCCCGGACCGGGGCGGCCCACGGGACGCCTTCAACGTCTACCAGCTCCTGCACGAGTGGCAGGACTTCTCGCACCGCCTGCACGAGGCGGGACATCAGCCGTACTGCCTGGTGTGGCCCTGATCCGGGCTTCCTGAGCAGCGGGCGGGGTTTCCGGACCCCGCCTTCTTCATGCCCCGGGGACGGTCGCGGACGATCACCGGGCCGGGGCACGGACCACGGGGGCTGTCCCCCGACGCGGAGGAGGTGGCGACGCCGCTCGGGCCGCTGCCGTTCGGGAAACCCCGCTACAGCCCGCCCGCCACCCGCAGGATCGCACCCGTCGTGTACGAGGCGTCGTCCGACAGGAGCCAGGCCACCGCACCGGAGATCTCCTCCGGCCGGCCCGCGCGGCCCATGGGGATGACGTCGGCCATCCAGGCCGGGCGCTGCGGGTCCTCGTGGAAGTCGGTCCAGACCACACCCGGAGCGACACCGTTCACGCGGATGCCGTCCGCCGCCACCTCCTTGGACAGGCCGACGGTCAGGGCGTCGACGGCCGCCTTCGTCGCCGCGTAGTGGACGTACTGCCCCGGACTGCCGAGGGTCGCCGCCGACGACGAGATGTTGACGATCGCACCCCCGCCGGACGCGGTCATGTCCCGTACGGCACGGCGCGCGCACAGCAGATAGCCGAGGACGTTGACCGCGAGGGCGCCCCGCATGCCGTCGGGGTCGGCCTCGGCCAGTGGCCCGTTGGGGCCGCTGACGCCCGCGTTGTTCACCAGCCCGGTGACCGGGCCGAGTTCGGCGGCCGCCGCGTCGAAGAGCCCGTCGACCGCGGCGGCGTCGGAGGTGTCCACGGCCACCGTCAGACAGCGCCGGCCCGCGTCCACGACGGCGTCCGCCACTTTCTCGGCCGCCGCGCGGTCGGACCGGTAGCCGATGACGACGTCATGGCCCTCCAGGGCCAGCCGCCGGCAGACGGCGGCGCCGATCCCGCGGCTGCCGCCGGTCACCACCGTGATCCTCCGCCCGTTCCGCACGATCGCCTCTCCTCACGACACGAACCATCAGTGTGACGGCAGAGGGGGCCACTCCCGCTCTCCCGCGCCTACGGCACCCTCGGTCGCCGCCAGGACATGACTCGCCCAAGAATCTCCCACGGCTCGCTCGGGACAAGAGCCTTCAGGACAACGGGAACTGACGGTGAGCACCTCGCACGGCTCATCCGGCGAAGCAGACGTGTCGCCGCCGATCGGGTCATCCGAAGAACGCCGCTCAGGACGGCTCTCCTCCGGGCGAACCCGACGAATCGGCAGGTCAGAGAAGCCGGACCGCCCTCGGGCGATCGCCAGGGCGGCCGCAGGACGGGGCCCCGGCCATGGGCCGGGCGTGCTCCCCGGGTGGTGCGCTCGCCCCATCGGATTGACGGTGGATCACGTCGCACCGGGTTTTTGCCTGCTGACAAGAGGTCAGCTGCCTGGTTCTGACGGAAGGACTCCCACAATGCGATCTGCCCGCATGCTCCTGGCCGCTGCGACGGCCACCGCCGCTCTCGCAATCGCCGCCCCCGGCGCGTACGCCGTCTCGGCCGGCGACTGGGACCACAGCGACTCCTCTTCCTCCTCGTCCTCCTCCAGCAAGGAGAAGGAGGACTCCGGCTACGGCAAGGAGAAGGAAGACTCCGGCTACGGCAAGGAGAAGGAGGACTCCGGCTACGGCACCGAGCACGAGAGCGACCACGGCAAGCCCACCTGGCACCACCAGAAGCCGGAAGGCGGCGTGCACACCGGCGGCGGTGCGCTGACGTCCGTCACGACGGACGACTCCGCCAAGGGCGACAAGAAGTACGACCCGGAGACCTACAAGGACAAGGACTCCTCGAGCTCCGACCACAGCAGCGGATCCTGGGACTCCGGGACGGACAAGGGCTCGTGGGACTCGGGCAGCAAGGGCTCGTGGGACTCGGGCAGCAAGGAGTCCGGCGACAAGCCGCACGGCGGCGTGCACACCGGCGGCGGCGGTCTCGCCACGTCCTCCGGTGTCACGGCCGGCGGAATCGGCGTCCTGGGCCTCGCGGCCGCGGGCGTGTACATGCTGCGCCGTAGGAACGCCGCGGGTGGTGTGGCCTGACCATGCCTGACGACATAGCGGTCCGGGCCGCCACCCGCTCCCCCCGTGGCGGCCCGGCCGGTCTCTCCTCCGGCTTCTGACGACGTTGCCGTTCCTGCCGGTCTTGCGCCCGCTTCTGGGCCTCCTGCTGCTTCTGCGTCTCCTGCTGTTTCTGCCGACCTTGCCGTTCCTGCCGGCTCTACTGCTGTTGCCGGTCCTGCCGGACCTGCCGGACCTTCCCGGTCCTGCTTCTGCCGCTGCTTCCGTTGCCCGTCCTGCTGTTCCCGCCGCTCCCGCCCAGTCCGCTCCGCTGCCCCGACCCGATGAGGTGGTGCCCGATGGCAGCCCGGTTGTCCTCTCCCGCCGAGACCCCGCACCCGTCACCCGAGCGGACCTTCAGACGTCGTGCCACATGGGTCGTGTGGTGCGCCGGTCTCGCGGTCCTGGTGGCCACGAACGTGCTCCACCGCCAGGACCAGCCGTCCGGTCCCGCCTCCCCTGCCGCGGCGGCCCCCGCGCACTCGCACGCGCCCGTGTCCTCGCCCTCGCCCTCGCCCGTGTCCTCGGCCTCGGCCTCGCCCTCGAACGACCGCCCGGCGGCGAAGCATCTCCCACGGGCCGAGCCGATCCGGCTGCACATCCCGAAGATCTCGGTGGACGCGCCCTTCACCGACCTCACCATCGACGCCACGGGCAAGCTCGAGGCCCCGCCCGCGAACGACACGAACCTGGTCGGCTGGTACGCCAAGGGCGTCTCCCCCGGTGAGGCGGGGACGGCGATCATCGCCGGGCACGTCGACACGAAGACCTCCGCCGCCGTGTTCGCCGGTCTCGGAGACCTGGAGAAGGGCGACAAGTTCAGCGTCGAACGGTCCGACGGCCGGACGGCGTCCTTCGTCGTCGACAGCGCCGAGACCTTCGCGAAGGACGCCTTCCCCGACGACAGGGTGTACGCCGACGCTCCCGACGCCGAGGTCCGCCTGATCACCTGCGCCGGCAACTACGACCGCACCGTCAAGGACTACACCGACAACCTGGTGGTCTTCGCCCATCTCGTCTGAGCGGGCGGGCGGTCCGGCTACCGCCCTGAACGGGCGACGAACACCTGCCACTCGGCGCTCTCGTGATGCGCGACCAGCAGGTCTTAACGCAAGCTTGACGCCTGAGGCCCATGGACGCTTGGGCCCGTGGATCACTCTCTGCATACGCTGATGGGCGCCGTCTCCTCGATGGCCGGAACCGTTCGAAGAGACGTACGTCAGGAGAGCCACCGATGGCCAGCACCGAGCCCGTCCCGCCGAGTCGCTTGCGGGCTTGGATGCTGGAGGGCCTGTCCGACATGGGCAAGGGCAAGGGCCGCCAGCTGCCGCAGCCGGCCGCCGAGCCCGCGCCCGTGCACAAGGGACAGCGCTGGTGGCGCGTCATGTGCCTGACCGGCGTCGACTACTTCTCCACCCTCGGTTACCAGCCCGGCATCGCCGCCCTCGCGGCCGGACTCCTGTCCCCCATCGCGACCATCGTGCTCGTCATCGTCACTCTGGCGGGGGCGCTGCCCGTCTACCGCCGCGTCGCGGAGGAGAGCCCGCACGGCGAGGGCTCCATCGCGATGCTGGAACGCCTGCTCTCCTTCTGGAAGGGCAAGCTGTTCGTCCTCACCCTGCTCGGCTTCGCCGCCACCGACTTCCTGATCACCATCACCCTCTCGGCGGCCGACGCCTCCACCCACCTGGTGGAGAACCCCCATCTGAACAGCGCCCTGCACGACAAGCAGATGGTGATCACCCTGTTCCTGGTGGCCCTGCTGGGCGCGGTCTTCCTCAAGGGCTTCCTGGAGGCGATCGGCGTCGCGGTGGTCCTGGTGGCCATCTACCTCGCGCTCAACGTCGTGGTCGCGGCGTCCGGAGTCTGGCAGGTGATCACCCACGAGTACGTCGTCACCGACTGGACCACCGCCCTGACCGCCGAACACGGGAACGTCTTCGCGATGATCGGGGTGTCCCTGCTGGTCTTCCCCAAGCTCGCGCTCGGCCTGTCCGGCTTCGAGACCGGTGTGGCGGTCATGCCGCATGTGGAGGGCGACCCCGGCGACACCGAACAGAAGCCGGCCGGCCGGATCCGCGGCGCGAAGAAGCTGCTCACGACGTCCGCCGCGATCATGAGCGTCTTCCTGATCGTGACCAGCTTCATCACCACCGTGCTGATCCCGGAGAAGGAGTTCGAGCCGGGCGGCCAGGCCAACGGCCGCGCCCTCGCCTATCTGGCCCACGAGTACCTCGGCAACGCCTTCGGCACGGTCTACGACGTCTCCACGATCTGCATCCTGTGGTTCGCCGGCGCCTCCGCCATGGCCGGGCTGCTCAACCTCATGCCGCGCTATCTCCCGCGCTACGGCATGGCCCCGCACTGGGCCCGCGCCGTCCGCCCCATGGTGATCGTCTTCACCCTGATCGCGTTCCTGGTCACCTGGATCTTCGACGCCGACGTCGACGCGCAGGGCGGCGCGTACGCCACCGGTGTCCTCGTCCTGATCAGCTCCGCCGCCATCGCCGTCACCATCGCCGCCCGCAAGGCCCGCCAGAAACACTGGACCACCGCCTTCGCCGTCATCTCGGCGGTATTCCTCTACACGACCGTCGTGAACGTCATCGAACGCCCCGACGGTGTGAAGATCGGCGCCTGCTTCATCGCCGGAATCATGCTCGTCTCCTTCCTCTCCCGGCTCGCCCGCGCGTTCGAACTGCGCGTGACCAGCATGTCCATGGACGACATGGCCGAGCGGTTCGTACGGGACATCGCGAGCCGGCGGATCCGTTTCATCGCCAACGAGCCCGACAAGCGCGACATCACCGAGTACCGCGAGAAGATCGAGCAGATCCGCGCCGACCACGACCTCCCGCCCCAGGAGGACTTCGTCTTCCTGGAGGTCACCGTCGGCGACCCCTCCGAGTTCGAGTCCGTCATGAACGTACGCGGCGAAGTGCTGCACGGCCGCTACCGCGTCATCACCCTGGAATCCGCCTCCATCCCCAACGCCCTCGCAGCCCTGCTGCTCTACGTCCGCGACACCACGGGCAGCATTCCGCACATCTACTTCGAGTGGACCGAGGGCAGCCCCTTCACCAACTTCCTGCGCTTCTTCCTCTTCGGCCAGGGTGAGGTCGCCCCCGTCACCAGGGAAGTCCTGCGCGAGGCCGAACCCGACCGCGCGCGCCGGCCACGGGTGCACGTCGGCTGACCCGCCCGGGGCCGGGCCCGGTGAAGTCCGGAGCAGCCACGTCCGACACACCGCGAAGAGGTGAGAGGCCGGTATGAAGGCCCGTCGCGGGCCCGCTCACCAGGTCGCACGCCGCCCCCGGCTTGGCAGACTGGTCAGGTGCCCCAGAACGTACTGCTCGCCGAGGACGACCGCGCCATCCGCCATGCCCTGGAAAGGGCACTGACACTGGAGGGCTACACGGTGACAGCCGTGGCCGACGGGGTGGAAGCGCTGGCCCAGGCCCACCGCACCCCGCCGGACGTCCTCGTCCTCGACGTCATGATGCCCGGCATCGACGGCCTCCAGGTCTGCCGCGTGCTGCGCGCCGAAGGCGACCGCACCCCGATCCTGATGCTCACCGCGCTCGTCGAGACCGCCGACCGCATCGCCGGCCTCGACGCCGGCGCCGACGACTACGTCGTCAAGCCGTTCGATGTCGAGGAGGTCTTCGCCCGGCTGCGCGCCCTGCTGCGCCGCACCGGGAACGGCGCCCTCGACGACGACGCGCCGGCCCCCGCGCCCCGGGAACCCCGGACGTCCGGTGCGCAGATCTCCGCGGCCGGGCTGCGCATGGACATCCAGGCCCGCCGCGTCTGGCGCGGCCGGCGCGAGCTGGAACTGACCCGCACCGAGTTCGAGCTCCTCGAACTGCTCGTCCGCAACGCGGGCATCGTCCTCGACCACTCCACCATCTACGACCGGATCTGGGGCTACGACTTCGGCCCCGGCTCCAAGAACCTCGCCGTGTACGTGGGCTATCTGCGGCGCAAGCTCGACGAGCCGGGCGCCCCGGCGCTGATCCACACCGTGCGGGGCGTGGGATACGTCCTGAGGGAGGACTGAGTGCGCCGACGGCTGCGGCAGGTGTCCTCGCTGCGGGCCACCTTCACCGTGTCCTTCGCGGCCGTCGCCGCCGCCGTCACCGTCCTGGTCGGCTTCCTGAGCTACGACGCCGCCGCGCGGCTGGTGCGGGTCGACCAGCAGACCGTCTTCGCCGAGGTGGTGCAGGACCTGCGCGACCAGGTCCGTGAACATCCCTTGCACCCGGGCGACTTCGCCCCCTCGGACCCGGACCGCGACGGGCCCCTCGACGACATCATCCGGCCCAGCCGCACCGACGTGCAGGTGCTCGGGCCCGGCGGCGTGATCGTCGACCACGGCGTTCCGCCCCTGCCCGTGAACGGCCAGGACCGGGCGGTCGCAGGCGCCGCCGAGGCGGGCGGGCTGATGGAGCACAAGGACGTCGACGTCACCGGCGACCGCTACCGGCTGGCGACCGTCTCGCTCGGCGGCGGACGGGGTGCGGTGCAGGTCGCCCAGCAGTTCAGCGACACCGAGGATCTGCTCCGGGAGCTCCAGCAGCGCACGGTGCTGCTCGTCGGGGCCGTCGTGATCGCCGCGGGGCTGTTCGGCTGGTGGCTGGCCCGGCGCATCACCCGGCGTCTGGTGCGGCTCGCCGGGGCCGCGGAGGACGTGGCGCGCACCGGACGTCTCGGCATCCAGGTGCCGGTCACCGGGTACGACGAGGTGGCCCGGCTCGGCCGCTCCTTCGACCGGATGCTCGGCCGTCTCGCCCAGTCCGAGGAGGACCAGCGCCGCCTGGTCCAGGACGCGGGACACGAACTCCGTACGCCGCTGACCTCCCTGCGTACGAACATCTCGATGCTCCGCCGGATCGACGAACTGCCGCCCGGCGCCCGTGAGGAACTCGTCGCCGATCTGGCGCTGGAGTCCCGGGAACTGACCGACCTGGTCAACGAACTGGTCGCCCTCGCGGCCGGCCGGTCGGACACCGAGCCCGTACGGCGGCTCGACCTCGCCGAACTCGCCGAGGACGTCGCGGTCGTCGCGCGCCGCCGCACCGGCCGGGACATCACCGTCCGGGCCACCGGCGACACCGCGGTCGACGGCCGCCCGACCGCCCTCCAGCGCGCGGTCTCCAACCTCGTGGAGAACGCCACCAAGTTCGACCGGGGCGGAACGGCGCCGATCGAGGTCGTGGTGACAGGCCCGGCCCCCACCGACATCCCCGCACCCTTTACGAGCCCCACGAGTTCAGCCGCCTCAGCCGCCCCTGCCGCCTCCACGGGCGGTCACGCACCGGTCCGCGTCGAGGTGCTCGACCGCGGTCCCGGCATCGGCGACGACGACCTCGTACGCGTCTTCGACCGCTTCTACCGGGCCGCCGACGCCCGCAGCCTCCCCGGCTCGGGCCTGGGCCTGTCGATCGTCCGCGAGATCTCCGCAGCCCACGGAGGCACCCCGTTCGCCCACCCGCGAGAGGGCGGCGGCACGGTGATCGGCTTCACAGTGGAAAGCGCCGAGGCGCCCGCCTGACCGAAGCACCCGCGGGTCCGGTGCAGCCCTTCACGCGCGTGAAAATCCAGCCCCTCCGGCGTTCGAGGAGCTGGGCCAAGTCCCAGCCCCTCCGGCGTTCGAGGAGCGGGGTCTGGGGCGGAGCCCCGGGTACGGGTCGGGCAGGGGCGGAGGGGGCGAGGAAACCCGTTACACCCGAAGCGCCGCGAGCTGTTCCTCGAACGGCACCACGTGGAAACCGTCCGCCCGGCCAGGCGCAGGCTGAGCGGGGACAGCCACTTCGGGCCCGGCCTGAACCGCGACGGAGGCGGAAGCCGAGGCCGAGGCGACGGTCAGCGCTGTCATCAGGGCAAGAAGCTCACCGGCCGCCCGCTCGATCCGCTCGGAGAGCCCCTCCGCCCCCCAGTCCTCCGAAGCCGCGTACACCCCGGTAGGCACGACCACCGCCCGCAGATACGCGAACAGCGGCCGCAGCGCGTGTTCGAGGACGAGCGAGTGCCGCCCGGTCCCCCCGGTGGCCCCGATCAGCACCGGCTTGCCCGCCAGCGCGTCCTTGTCGAGCACGTCGAAGAAGGACTTGAACAGCCCGCTGTACGAGGCGGAGAACACCGGCGTGACGACGATCAGCCCGTCCGCCGAGGTCACGTCGTCGATCGCGGCGGACAGCGCCCGTCCGGGGAAGCCGTTGGTGAAGTTGTGGGCGATCTCGACGGCGAGGTCGCGCAGTTCGACGACCCGCAGGTCCACCGGACCGGGCGCCCGGCCGGCGGTCGCGGCCGCCAGCCGGTCGGCCAGCAGCCGCGTGGACGACGGGACACTCAGCCCCGCCGAGACGACGACGAGCTTCATACGGCGGTCACCTCTTCCTTGGCGGCGGCCACCCGGGCCGCGTGGGTCGGCGCGTCCGGCACCTCGGCCGGCCGCCCCTTGGCGAACTCCTCGCGCAGCACCGGCACGACCTGCTCGCCGAGGAGGTCGAGCTGCTCCAGGACGGTCTTGAGCGGCAGCCCGGCGTGGTCCATCAGGAAGAGCTGGCGCTGGTAGTCACCGGCGTACTCGCGGAAGGCCAGCGTCTTCTCGATGACCTGCTGCGGCGAGCCGACGGTCAACGGCGTCTGCTCGGTGAAGTCCTCCAGCGACGGCCCGTGCCCGTAGACCGGCGCGTTGTCGAAGTACGGCCGGAACTCCCTTACGGCGTCCTGCGAGTTGGCCCGCATGAACACCTGGCCGCCGAGGCCGACGATCGCCTGCTCGGCTGTTCCGTGCCCGTAGTGCGCGTACCGCTCGCGGTAGAGCTCGACCATCTTCTTGGTGTGGTCGGCGGGCCAGAAGATGTTGTTGTGGAAGAAGCCGTCGCC
This sequence comes from Streptomyces sp. NBC_00328, assembly GCF_036139655.1. Classification (NCBI taxonomy): domain Bacteria; kingdom Bacillati; phylum Actinomycetota; class Actinomycetes; order Kitasatosporales; family Streptomycetaceae; genus Streptomyces; species Streptomyces sp. NBC_00328. The sequence goes on along the minus strand of NZ_CP108013.1, from coordinate 5,637,712 downwards.
GTAGTACGCGGCCTGCTCGGCGATCTCCGGCGAGCGGATGGAGCCGTGCCAGACGAACGGCGCGACACCGTCCAGCGGGCGCGGGGTCGACGTGAACGACTGGAGCGGCGTACGGAACTTGCCCTCCCACGTCACCACGTCCTCGCGCCACAGGCGGTGCAGCAGCGCGTAGTTCTCGACGGCGAGGTTGATGCCCTGCCGGATGTCCTGCCCGAACCAGGGATAGACCGGCCCCGTGTTGCCGCGCCCCATCATCAGGTCGACCCGTCCGTCCGCGAGGTGCTGGAGCATCGCGAAGTCCTCGGCGATCTTCACCGGGTCGTTGGTGGTGATCAGCGTCGTGGACGTGGACAGAACGAGCTTCTCGGTGCGTGCCGCGATGTAGCCGAGCATCGTGGTCGGGGACGACGGCACGAACGGCGGGTTGTGGTGCTCGCCGGTCGCGAAGACGTCGAGGCCGACCTCCTCGGCCTTCAGCGCGATGGCGACCATGGCCTTGATGCGCTCGTGCTCGCTCGGCTCCCGGCCCGTGGTCGGGTCCGGTGTCACATCGCCGACGCTGAAGATCCCGAACTGCATGGTCACTCACCCTCCACCTTGTTGATTGTTCAACTATACCGTCGAACCACCACCCCACCTCAGGTATTCCGGCCCCGCCGGAAGCCCGTCCCGGAGAACCGCGACGCGGCCCGCACCGCGCAGCCCACCCCAAAGGGCCACGACGTCGGCCGCACCACACGGCCCGCCCCCAAGGCCCACGGCGCCCGCCGCACCACGACCGCCGGCACACCCGTCCTATATCCCACTTGACCGCACCGCGCCCCATGCCCGACATTTGTCTGCGTGACACAGATACTGCATGACGCTCACAAAAAGACGGAGCACCCGCCCGCTCCCATCCGCTGGGCGATCCTCGGCGTCGTCCTCGCCGCCGACGTCCTGGACCTCCTCGACGGCACCATCACCAACATCGCCGCCCCGACCATCGCCCGCGACCTCGGCGGCGGCACCGCCCTCATCCAGTGGCTCGGCGCGTCCTACGCCCTCGCGCTCGGCGTCCTGCTCGTGCTCGGCGGACGGCTCGGCGACAAGTACGGCCGCCGCCGGCTCTTCCTGACCGGCCTCGCGGGCTTCACCGCGGCCTCGGTCGCCTGCGGCCTCGCACCCACGCCGGGAACCCTCGTCGCCGCCCGCCTCCTCCAGGGCGCGTTCGGCGCGCTCGTCATCCCCCAGGGCTTCGGCATCCTCGGCGCGACCTGGCCCCGGGACCAGATCGGCAAGGCCTACAGCCTGTTCGGACCGGTGATGGGCCTGTCCGCCGTCGGCGGCCCGGTCCTCGCCGGATTCCTCATCGACGCCGACCTCGCCGGTCTCGGCTGGCGCCCGATGTTCCTCATCAACCTCGTCCTCGGCGGCGCCGCACTCCTCGCCGCCGCCCGCCTGCTCCCCCGCGACACCGGCGACCGTGCCACCACCGTCGACATCCCCGGCTCCGCCCTCCTCGCCGCCACCATGCTCGCCCTGCTCACCGGCCTCATCGAGGGCTCCGCCCGCGGCTGGAACGCGCTCCCCGTCCTGCTCCTGCTCGCCGGCCTCGCGCTCTTCGCGGCGTTCTGCCACCGCCAGCGGACCGCACCCACCCCCCTGATCCAGCCCTCCCTCCTGCACAACCGCGGCTTCACCTCGGGACTGGTCCTCGGCGTCGTCTTCTTCGCCGCGGTCGCCGGCCTCCTCTACGTCGTCTCCCTCTTCCTCCAACAGGGCCTCGGCCGCTCCCCCGCGGCTGCCGCGCTCGCCCTGACCCCCCTGTCCGCGGGCATCGTCATCGCCTCGATCGCCTGCTACCGCCTGATCGCCCGCCTGGGCCGCCGCCTCGTCCTCATCGGCTTCCTCGTCACCCTCGCCGGGACGGCCCATCTGCTCGCCCTGATCACCATCTCCGGCACGGACACCGGCGGCTGGGCCCTGGTCCCCCCGCTGTTCGTCATCGGCCTCGGCATGGGCGCCTGCTTCGGCTCGCTGTACGACGTCACCATCGGCGACATCGCACCCGCGGAGGCCGGCAGCGCGGGCGGCTCACTCGGCGCGGTCCAGCAGCTCGCCAACGCGATCGGAGCCGCCGCCGTCACCACCGTCTACTTCCGGACCGACGGCGGCGGGACCCACGCCACCACCGTGAGCCTCACCGTCGTGGCCGCCATCACCCTCCTGTGCTGCCCCCTCGTAGCCCTGCTCCCCCTCAAGGCACCGGAGCAGCACCACTAGGACCTGTCCGGTCGATCACCGGGCCGCCGGCTAGGGCACGAGGACCAGCCGGCCCCGCAGTCCGCCCTCCGCCAGCCGCGCGTGCGCCTTGACGGCCTCGTCGAGCGCGTACGTCCCGGCGACACGGGTCGTCAGCGCCCCCTCGTCGACGAGCGCCACCAGCTCCGCGAGCCGGGCCCCGTCGGCGGCGACCTCCACGGCACTCGTCCGCACCCCGCGCACGGACGCCGGGTGGGCCCCCGGGATGACACCCATGAAGGCGCCCCCGTCCCGCACCCAGTCCAGGGCGTCCGCGCCCAGGATCGCCGCGTCCAGCACGGCGTCCACGCTCCGCGGAGCCACCCCGCCCGAGACGAACCGGTCCGCCCCCAGGGACCGTACGAGCTCCTCGTCGCCCGCGCGGGCCAGCGCGGTCACGCTCACCCCGAGCCGGGCGGCGAGCTGCACGGCATACCCGCCGACCGCTCCCGCGGCACCGGTGATCAGCAGGTTCTGCCCCGGCTCCAGGCCCAGCCGGTCCAGGGCCTGGGCCGCGGTCAGCGCGTTGAGCGGCAGGCTCGCCGCGTGCACCACGTCGACCGAGCGGGGCGCCGCGGCCACCGCGTCGGCGTCGACGACCACGAGATCGGCGTGCGTGCCGAGGTTCTTGGCGGTCCCGTACGCCAGCGCCACCACCTCGTCACCCACGTTCCACCCCGAGGCGACCCCGACCGCCTCCACCACACCCGCCACGTCCCAGCCGAGCCCCAGTCGCTTCCCGGCACCCCCGAAGACACCGGCGCGCACCCCGGCGTCCACGGGGTTGACCCCGGCCGCCGCCACCTTGATCCGCACCTGCCGGGCCCCCGGCTCCGGCAGGGCGACCTCGACGATCTCCACGGCCTCCGGACCACCGAACGACGACACAACCGCTGCACGCATCACAGCTCACCCCATCTGTAGGTCATCCACGGGTCTCTCACCCGCCACAACAACCCTAGGAAGAGCTACTATCCATTGGTAAGTAGGCACCTGAAGGTGCGTACGTCACCCGGAGGTGAGTCATGGCGACCACGACGGCGGCCCAGCGGCGCCACCAGGCCCGCGTCGAGTACGACGCGTTCCTCAAGGGCTGCCCCACCAACCAGCTCCTGGACCGCATCAGCGACAAGTGGGTCAGCCTGATCGTGAGCGCGCTCGCCCAAGCGGGCGGCCCGATGCGCTACAGCGACCTCGGCCGCAAGATCGCCGGAGTGAGCCCCAAGATGCTGACGCAGACCCTGCGCTCCCTGGAGCGCGACGGCATCCTCTCCCGCACGGTCACCCCGGCGGTGCCGGTCCGCGTCGACTACGAACTCACGCCGCTGGGCACGCATCTGAGCTGCCTGCTCACCGCCGTCAAGGACTGGGCGGAGCACCACATCGAGGAGGTCGTCGAGGCCCGCGAGCGTTACGACGCCTCGTCCGAGGCGTCCTAAAAGTCCCCGGACCTCAGCCGCGCGACCTGTTCGGCACTGAGGTCGACCGTGCGCCGCATGTGCCCGATGATCAGGGCCACCTCGTCGTCGTCGAGCCCGTCGAACAGGCCGTACCACCCGGCGCCCAGCCGGTCCCACATCCGCCCGAACTCGGCGATCTTCTCCGGCACGGTCGCCACCAGCACCCGCCGCCGGTCGACCACATCGCGCTCCCGCACGACATAGCCCGCCTTCTCCAACCGGTCCACCAGCCGCGTGGCCGACCCGGTCGTGAGCCCCGTCATCTCGGCGATCCGCCCGGTGGTCACGGGCCCGTCCTCCAGGCTGAGCAGGTTCACGCACTGCACGTCCGTCGGATGCAGCCCGACGTGGTCGGCGAGAGCCTGGTTGAACAGCGCGTACGAGGCCATGTACCGGCGCGACACGACCGCCAGCTCCCCCAGCAGCCGCCCTCGCGGTTCCCCAGCCGTGGCCATACGGCCCCCTTCCACCAGCCCAGCCAAAATCGTACGCCGCACCGCCCCCGCCCCTGGCAACCAGCGTTCCCGCCGGCCTTCCTTCGCCCCCTCCGCCCCTACCCGACCCACCCCGGGGCTCCGCCCCAGACCCCGCTCCTCAAACGCCGGAGGGGCTGAATCTTGCCCCGCAGCCAAAAAACGGCCCGGCCGGACTGGATCTCGCACCCGCAGCCGGGATCCGACGGAAGGGGCCGTGCCGGTACATCGATGCCCGTCGCCACCGACGGCCACGCCTCATCCAACGGCGACGGGCTGATGCACCGGCACGGCCCCGACCCACCCACCGAACCCGCACCGCACCGCACCGCACCCGCGAACGCCAGCGCAGCGACATCGTCCTGACACAGTGACCCCATGCTCATCGCCCGCTCCGCCCTCCTCTTCGTCCTGGCCGCCCTCCTGGAGATCGGCGGCGCCTGGCTCGTCTGGCAGGGCGTACGCGAACACCGCGGCGGACTCTGGATCGGCGCCGGGATCATGGCCCTGGGCCTGTACGGCTTCGTGGCCACCCTCCAGCCCGACGCCGAGTTCGGCCGCGTCCTGGCCGCGTACGGCGGAGTCTTCGTGGCCGGCTCCCTCGCCTGGGGCGTGGTCGCCGACGGCTACCGCCCCGACCGCTGGGACATCACCGGCGCCCTGATCTGCCTGGCCGGAGCAGCGGTGATCATGTACGCCCCACGGGGCGGCAACTGACCCCCACCTATCCTGGCCGGAGACACCACAGAGACCGAAGACACGCAGACACCGCAGACACCGCCAAGGAGCAGCCGTATGACCCCCGCCGCCGCGTCCCGTATCGCCGTCATCACCGGTGCAAGCAGCGGAATCGGCGCCGCGACGGCCCGGCAGCTCGCGGCCGAGGGCTACCGCGTCGTCCTCACGGCCCGCCGCAAGGACCGCATCGAGGCGCTGGCGGAGGAGATCACCGCGGCGGGCGGCCAGGCGACCGCGTACGCCCTGGACGTCACGGACCGCACCGCGGTCGACGAGTTCGCGTCGGCGTTCAAGACGATCGGCGTACTGGTCAACAACGCGGGCGGCGCACTCGGCGCCGACCCGATCGCGACGAGCGACCCGGCCCAGTGGCGCCAGATGTACGAGACGAACGTCATCGGCACCCTGAACATCACCCAGGCCCTCCTCCCGGCGCTCACCGCCAGCGGCGACGGCACGGTCGTCGTCCTGTCCTCCACGGCGGGCCACGGCACGTACGAGGGCGGCGGCGGCTACGTGGCCGCCAAGCACGCCGAGCACGTGCTCGCGGAGACGCTGCGCCTGGAGATCGTCGGCACGCCGGTCCGGGTCATCGAGGTGGCCCCCGGCATGGTCAAGACCGAGGAGTTCGCCCTCACGCGCTTCGGCGGCGACACCGAGAAGGCGGCCAAGGTCTACGCCGGCGTCGCCCAGCCCCTCACCGCCGACGACGTCGCCGAGACCATCACGTGGGCCGTCACCCGCCCCAGCCACGTGAACATCGACCTGCTCGTCGTCCGCCCCCGCGCCCAGGCGTCGAACACGAAGGTCCACCGGGAACTGTGACCACGAACGAGTCACCTTCGCCCCAGCCCCCGAAGCCACCGCCCCCGGCCGGCGAACAGGCCCGCCTGGCCCTGGAGAAGAAGCGCGAACGCTACGTCTGGTACTACCTGGCGTACTTCCTCTTCGGCATCCACATCGTGGCCTTCGTCATGATCTACGCGGTCCTGAGCACGAAGTGACGCGAAGGGCCCGAGCCGTCAACGGCTCGGGCCCTCAAGGCGGTTGGACGGCGAGCGACCTGACGTCGCGCGCCGCGCCTCAACCCTTCACGCAGACAACCTGCTTCAGCTTCGCCACGACCTGTACGAGGTCGCGCTGCTGCTCGATGACCTGCTCGATCGGCTTGTACGCACCCGGGATCTCGTCCACGACGCCGGAGTCCTTGCGGCACTCCACGCCCCGCGTCTGCTCCTCGAGGTCCTTCGTCGTGAACCGGCGCTTCGCGGCGTTCCGGCTCATGCGCCGACCCGCCCCGTGCGAAGCCGAGTTGAAGGCCTTCTCGTTCCCGAGCCCCTTCACGATGTACGAGCTGGTGCCCATCGAGCCCGGAATGATCCCGTACTCGCCGGAGCCTGCACGAATCGCGCCCTTGCGCGTGACGAGCAGGTCCATTCCCTCGTACCGCTCCTCCGCAACGTAGTTGTGGTGGCAGGAGATCTCCGTGTCGAAGGTCGGCTTCGCCTTCTTGAACTCCCTGCGAATCACGTCCTTGAGGAGCGCCATCATGAGCGTGCGGTTGTACTTGGCGTACTCCTGGGCCCAGTAGAGGTCGCTCCGGTAGGCCGCCATCTGGGGCGTGTCGGAAACGAAGACAGCGAGGTCGCGGTCGACCAGTCCCTGGTTGTGCGGGAGCTTCTGCGCGACACCGATGTGGTACTCGGCGAGTTCCTTGCCGATGTTCCGCGAACCGGAGTGCAGCATCAGCCAAACCGAACCTGACTCATCAAGACAGGTTTCGATCATATGATTTCCGGATCCAAGCGTTCCCATCTGTTTCACAGCCCGGTCCTGGCGGAACTTCACCGCATCCGCCACCCCGTCGAACCGCCCCCAGAAGTCGTCCCACCCGGCGGTGGGCAGGCCGTGGAAGCCGTCCGGGGTGACCGGGGAGTCGTGCATCCCCCGGCCCACCGGGATCGCCTGCTCGATCTTCGAGCGGAGCCGCGAGAGGTCGCCGGGCAGGTCGTTGGCCGTGAGGGAGGTCTTGACCGCGGACATTCCGCAGCCGATGTCGACACCCACCGCCGCCGGGCACACCGCGTCCTGCATCGCGATCACGGAGCCGACCGTCGCGCCCTTGCCGTAGTGAACGTCCGGCATGACGGCGAGGCCCTTGATCCAGGGAAGGGTCGCCACGTTCTGGAGCTGGCGGAGCGCGACGTCCTCGACCGAGGCGGGGTCGGCCCACATGCGGATGGGTACCTGCGCCCCCGGCATCTCTACGTACGGCATATCGTCCTCTATCCCCAGAAAAACAGCAGAAGTCTTAAATCGCAAAACCGGTGCCTAGGTCGACGTATGGGACAACGGACCGGCGTCCACGGCTGTGCGTGCGATACACATTGTCTCCAGGGGTCGCCCCCGTGCGGCAACCGAATAACCACAGGACACCCGGGCCGAAGGGCCGTCGGGAACCGTCGAGAGGAGCCTGACCGTGCAGCGGAAGGCGTATGTATCTGGCGCCGCCGTGCTCCTCGCGGCAGTGCTGGCGGGCTGCACGGGCGGTTCCGGCGTGGGGAGTTCGGCTCCGGACTCCAAGGGCGGCGACACGGGCACGACGGCCGCGGTGGCCCAGCCCGGCAAGTACCGCACCCTCCCGGAGGCGTGCGGCGCGGCCGATCACGACACGCTCGACGCACTGCTGCCCGGCATCCAGGAGACGACCGACGAGACCCAGCAGGAGAAGGCGTACGCGGGCGAGGCCACGCTCACGTACGACACGGACCGGCGCGACGGCTGCGACTGGAAGGTGGCCTCCGCCACCGCCACCGATCACCTCTTCGTCGACTTCGAGCGCGTGGTCTCGTACGACAACACGGTGAGCGACGAGAGCAAGGCCGAGGAGCTCTACGCCGCCAGACAGACGGCGGCCGACCTCCCGGAGCCCACCGCGTCCGCGTCCGGCGACGCCTCCCCGAGCCCGAGCCCGAGCCCGAGCGGCAGCACCGTCGGCCCGGCCGACGCCGGCAACGGCGCCGTCGGCGACGACGTCTCCGGCGCCCCTTCCTCCCCCGCCTCCCCCTCCGCCTCGCAGCCCCCGGCCGATCTCCAGCCGCGCGTGCTGGACGATCTCGGCGACGAGGCGTTCCTCGACGACAAGCCGAGCACCGGCTCGTCGACGGCTCAGCAGCGCACGGTGGCTGTGGTGTTCCGCACGTCCAACGTGATCGTGACGATCGAATACTCCGAGCAGCCGACGGCTTCCGCGAACACCCCCGACAGCAAGGAAATGCAGGACAACGCGCGGAAACTGGCCCAGGAGCTGGCCTCCCGGCTCAACGGCTAGCGGCCCCGCGGGTGCTGGGGGCACCCCGGCGCAAACCCCCCGAACGGGAACCGCCCTGGCGCCCCACCGCGTACCGTGGCCCCTCGGACCCGAGCGGTCGCACGCCCCATGTGCGGCCGTACCACGAGCGCCACGAGTGAAGGAACCATGCACCGACCAGTACAGCGAGCAGGCCGAGCACAGCGACTCACCCGCATCCTTGTCAGCGCGGCCGCCGTCCCGGTGATACTCGTCGTCGCGGGCTGTTCCTCGGACTCCGGCTCCGGTGACGACGCGCAGAAGGACGCGAGCGCGGCTCCGGGAGCGACGGTGTCCGAGAGCCCCTCGACCCCCGCCGTCCAGCCCGCCGCGTACACGACGTTGCCCAAGGCGTGCTCGGTGCTGTCGAAGAAGACGCTGGACGAACTCATACCCAAGGGCTCCAAGTCGGGCAAGTCCGGCAAGCTGGACGAGCCGAAGCAGCGCGGCAACTGCAACTGGACCAGCCTCGACAACAACGGGGTGAAGGGCTCTCAGTTCCGCTGGCTGAACGTGGCGCTGCTGCGCTTCGACTCGGACGCGCGCGGCTCGGCCGACGAACAGGCTCACGCGTACTTCCAGAAGCAGGTCGCGGCCGCCCAGACGGTGACGGGGGCGCTGGACAGCAAGTCCGCGCCGGTCGCCGGTACGGGCGACGAGGCGACGGCCGTGCGGTACGGCCTGAAGAAGAAGGAAGGCTCCTTCAAGCAGCAGACGATCGTGGCGCGCGTCGAGAACGTGGTCGTGACGCTCGACTACAACGGCGCCGGACTCGCGGGTGAGAAGACCCCGGACCCGGCCACACTGCTGAAGGCGGCCGAGAAGGCCGCGAAGGAGGCGGTGGCCTCGGTGGCCGCCGCGAACGGGGACGGCGCCGCGGCGGGCACGGGCTCGCCGGATCCGGCCTCCTCGTCGAAGGCTCCGTCCTCCTCGAAGGCGCCGTCGGCCTCGCCGTCCAAGAGCGCCGCCGGGAGCACGTCCACGACCGGCTCCAAGATCGCCTCGCCGTCACAGTCGGCGGCGAAGAAGAGCTGACCCGGCCACGACCGGAGACGGGGACCGATTCGGGGCCCCGGCAGACAAGTTCACGGGGCCCGGTTCCCTCCGGAACCGGGCTCCTTCCATACCGCGCATCCGTACGCCACACACATGTGCCACTCTGTTGCGCGCAACAACATGCAAGGGGAGGGGAGTACAGGTGGCCGCGCCCATACAGCTCACACGGATGCACAAGATTCTCATCAGCGTGGTCGTCGCCGGTGCGCTCGTCATCGCCGGAATCGGCTTCGCCGGTTCGTACGCGGCGGTCCGTGAGCTGGCGCTCCAGAAGGGGTTCGGGAACTTCTCGTACGTCTTCCCGATCGGCATCGACGCGGGTATCGGCGTCCTGCTCGCCCTCGACCTGCTGCTGACCTGGATCCGCATCCCGTTCCCGATGCTGCGCCAGACGGCCTGGCTGCTGACGATGGCGACGATCGCTTTCAACGGCGCGGCGGCCTGGCCGGACCCGCTGGGTGTCGGCATGCACGCCGTCATCCCGGTCCTGTTCGTGGTCTCGGTCGAGGCGGCCCGCCACGCGATCGGCCGCATAGCCGACATCACGGCCGACAAGCACATGGAGGGTGTCCGCCTCACCCGCTGGCTGCTCTCCCCCATCCCGACGTTCCTGCTGTGGCGCCGGATGAAGCTGTGGGAGCTGCGCTCCTACGAGCAGGTCATCAAGCTGGAGCAGGACCGTCTGGTCTACCAGGCCCGCCTGCACTCCCGCTTCGGCCGCGCCTGGCGCCGCAAGGCCCCCGTCGAGTCGCTGATGCCGCTGCGCCTGGCCCGCTACGGCGTGCCCCTCGCGGAGACGGCCCCGGCGGGTCTCGCCGCGGCCGGCATCGAGCCCGCGCTGCTGCCTCCGGCGCCCGCGCCCGCACCGGTCCAGGTGTCCGTCCCGGCCGCCGCCCCGCCGGCTCCCGAGCTTCTGAAGCTGGAGTCGAACGGAGGCGGCGAGCGGCAGCCGCAGGCCGCGTACATCCAGCAGGGCCAGGGACCGGGTCAGGGCCAAGGTCAGGATCAGGGTCCGTATCAGGGCCAGGGGCAGGGACAGGGACAAGGCCAGTACCAGGGCCAGGGCCAGTACCCGGGGCAGGCGCAGGAGCCGGAGTTGAACCCCTGGTTCGCCCCCCCGGTCGATCCCCAGGAGATCCCGTACGACGGCGGCTACGACCCGTCGTACGCGGCGGAGGTGCAGTACCAGCAGTGGTTCGCCGAGCAGGAGGCGCAGGCCTACGAGCCCGGCCCCGAGGAGACGGGCACCTTCCCCATCCCGGCGGGTCCCGGCCGTACGCGCCAGCTCGGTGAGGGCGGCGGCCCTGAGCAGCTGCCGATCCCGTCCCCGCGGGAGGAGCAGTCGCCGGTCCTGGACGAGAAGGCCCGGGAGGAGCAGTACTACCAGGTGTTCCGTCAGTCGATAGACGGCAGTTTCCCCACGCCTCGGGTGCTGGGCGACAACATCGAGGCCACGTACGGGACGACGCTCGGCAGCGCCGTGCTCAAGAACCTCACGGAGCGCTTCCAGAACCGTTTCAGCGCGGAGCTGGAGGAAGACCACATCGCGTAGGCGGGTCGGCGCACAAGCGCGGCACGCACAAGGCGATACAAGGCTGTACGAGGAAGGGGCGCCCGGTGATCACCGGGCGCCCCTTCCTCGTACCCCGTGGGGCCGTGTGCCGTTACGCGCTGAGCAGCTTGCGCACCCGGTCCTGTCCCACGGCCAGCAGCAGCGTGGGCAGGCGCGGCCCGGTGTCGCGGCCGACGAGCAGGTGGTAGAGCCGGGCGAAGAAGGTGCGCTGGGCGACCTTGATCTCGGCGGGGAGTTCCTTGGCGGTGGCGTCGGCGGGGAAGCCCGCCTGCACCTTGGGAACGCCGTAGACGAGGTGGGTCAGGCCGTCCAGGGACCAGTTCGCCTCCAGTCCTTCGAGGAGCAGGCGCAGCGATTCGCGGCCCTGGTCGTCGAGGGACTTCAGGAGCTCGGCGTCGGGCTCGTCGCGGACGACGGTGCGCTCCTCGGCGGGGACCTGGGTGTTGATCCAGGTCTCGGCCTTGTCGAGCCGGGGCCGGACCTCGTCCAGGGACGTGAGCGGGTTCTCGGGGTCGAGTTCGCTCAGGATGCGCAGGGTCTGGTCCTCGGCGCCGGCGGTGATGTCGGCGACGGAGGCGAGGGTGCGGTACGCCATCGGGCGGGGGGTCCTGGGCAGGTCCCCGGCGGCGGTGCCGACGGCACGGCTGTACGCGGCGGCGTCGGCCGGGAGGACCGAGCCGTCGGCGACCTTGCCGGCGAGCTTGTCCCACTCGTCGTAGAGCCGCTGGATCTCCTGGTCGAAGGCGATCTTGAACGACTGGTTGGGGCGACGGCGGGCGTACAGCCAGCGCAGCAGCTGCGGCTCCATGATCTGGAGCGCGTCGGCCGGGGTGGGGACCCCGCCCTTGCTGCTGGACATCTTGGCCATGCCGGAGATGCCGACGAAGGCGTACATCGGGCCGATGGGCTGCTTGCCGCCGAAGAGCCCGACGATCTGGCCGCCGACCTGGAAGGAGGATCCCGGGGAGGAGTGGTCGACGCCGCTCGGCTCGAAGACGACGCCTTCGTAGGCCCAGCGCATGGGCCAGTCGACCTTCCAGACGAGCTTGCCGCGGTTGAACTCGCTGAGCTGGACGGTCTCGGCGAAGCCGCAGGCGGAGCAGGTGTACGACAGTTCCGTCGTGGTGTCGTCGTAGGCCGTGACGGTGGTCAGGTCCTTCTCGCAACTCCCGCAGTAGGGCTTGTACGGGTAGTACCCGGAGGCGGAGCTGCCGTCGTCCTCGGCGGCGGCGCCCGAGCCCTCGGCGGCTTCGAGTTCGGCCTCGTCGACCGGCTTCTGGCCCTGCTGCTTCTTGGCGGGGGCCTTCTTGGTGCGGTACTGGTCGAGGATCGCGTCGATGTCGCCGCGGTGCTTCATCGCGAACAGGATCTGCTCGCGGTAGGTGCCCGCGGTGTACTGCTCGGTCTGGCTGATCCCGTCGTACTCGACGCCGAGTTCGGCCAGCGCCGCGGTCATGGCGGCCTTGAAGTGCTCGGCCCAGTTCGGGTAGGCGGAGCCGGCGGGGGCCGGGACGGAGGTCAGCGGCTTGCCGATGTGCTCGGCCCAGGACTCGTCGACGCCCGCGACGCCCGCCGGGACCTTGCGGTAGCGGTCGTAGTCGTCCCAGGAGATCAGGTGGCGCACGGTGTGCCCGCGGCGGCGGATCTCGTCGGCGACGAGGTGCGGGGTCATGACCTCGCGGAGGTTGCCGAGGTGGATCGGGCCGGACGGGGAGAGCCCGGACGCGACGACGACAACCGGTGCGGTGGCGCCAGAGTCTTTCGCGCCCGGGGCCCGCCGCTCCGACTCCTCGATGACCTCATCCGCGAAACGGGAGACCCAGTCGGTGGTCTCGGTGCTCTGAGCCACGATGCGCACGTCCTTCTTTCTCATACGCCGGTACAGCTGACGCGACCATTCTCCCAGCTCGGCCCTCAACCGCGAAAACGGCTTTTCACCGCGTGGGATACTGGCTTTCCTTGTACTCAGAGTCTCCGTATTCAGAGTCTCCGGAACCCGAGCAGAACGGCAGCCACTCCATGGCCTCGGTCACGTCCCTCACCGCTTCCGTCCATCAGCGCCTCGCGGACGCCCTCTCGGCAGCTCTGCCCGAGGCCGGCTCCGCGGACCCGCTGCTGCGCCGAAGCGACCGGGCCGACTTCCAGGCCAACGGGATCCTGGCCCTCGCCAAGAAGGCGAAGGCGAACCCGCGCGAGCTGGCGACGCAGGTCGTGGCCCGGGTCGAGTCGGGTGAGGTGATCAAGGACATCGAGGTCTCCGGGCCCGGCTTCCTGAACATCACGATCACCGACCGGGCGATCGTCGAGAACCTGGCGGAGCGGTACGCGGACGGTGAGCGCCTCGGGGTGCCCCTCGCGGAGCACCCGGGCACGACGGTGATCGACTACGCGCAGCCGAACGTGGCGAAGGAGATGCACGTCGGTCATCTGCGGTCCGCGGTGATCGGTGACGCGGTGGTGCAGATCCTGGAGTTCACCGGCGAGTCCGTCGTGCGCCGGCACCACATCGGCGACTGGGGCACGCAGTTCGGCATGCTCATCCAGTATCTGATCGAGCACCCGCACGAGCTGGACCACAAGGGCGGCGAGGTCTCCGGCGAGGAGGCCATGTCGAACCTGAACCGGCTCTACAAGGCGGCGCGGACCTTCTTCGACTCCGACGAGGAGTTCAAGACGCGGGCGCGGCGCCGGGTGGTGGACCTCCAGGCGGGTGAGCCCGAGACGCTGGCCATGTGGCAGAAGTTCGTGGACGAGTCGAAGATCTACTTCTACTCGGTCTTCGACAAGCTGGACATGGAGATCCACGACGCCGACGTGGTGGGCGAGTCGGGCTACAACGACATGCTGGACGAGACGTGCCGCCTCCTGGAGGAGTCGGGCGTGGCGGTCCGTTCGGACGGCGCGCTGTGCGTGTTCTTCGACGACGTGAAGGGCCCGGACGGCAACCCGGTGCCGCTGATCGTGAAGAAGTCGGACGGCGGCTACGGCTACGCGGCGACCGACCTGTCCGCGATCCGGGACCGTGTCGTCAACCTGAAGGCCGACAGCCTGATCTACGTGGTGGACGCCCGGCAGTCCCTGCACTTCAAGATGGTCTTCGAGACCGCGCGCAGGGCCGGCTGGCTGAACGACGACGTCGAGGCCCACCAGCTCGCCTTCGGCACGGTGCTGGGCAAGGACGGCAAGCCGTTCAAGACCCGTGAGGGCGAGACGGTCCGGCTGGTCGACCTGCTCGACGAGGCGATCGACCGGGCGACGGCCGTCGTGCGGGAGAAGGCCGAGAAGGTGGGCCTGAGCGAGCGGGAGATCGAGGAGAACGGCCGGTACGTCGGCATCGGTGCCGTGAAGTACGCGGACCTCTCCACGTCCGCCGTGCGGGACTACAAGTTCGACCTGGACCAGATGGTGTCGCTGAACGGCGACACGTCCGTGTACCTCCAGTACGCGTACGCCCGTATCCGGTCGATCTTCGGCAAGGCCGGCGAGCGTACGCCGCTGGCGCACCCGGAGCTCGAACTGGCCCCGGCGGAGCGGGCGCTCGGTCTGCACCTGGACCGGTTCGGCGAGACGCTGGAGGAGGTCGCCGCCGAGTACGCCCCGCACAAGCTGGCGGCGTACCTGTACCAACTGGCCTCGCTGTACACGACGTTCTACGACCAGTGCCCGGTCATCAAGCCGGCTCCGGAGCAAGAGGTCGCGGAGAACCGCCTGTTCCTCTGCGACCTGACGGCCCGCACGCTCCACCAGGGCATGGCCCTGCTGGGCATCAGGACGCCCGAGCGCCTCTGACACGCCGCGGGGGGCCTGGTTCAATCGGGGGGCCTGGTTCAGGCCCCCCGTGCCCAGGCCCGTTCACAGAGCGCCGGCACCGTCGGGCGGGGCCGCCTCGTCCTCGGGTGTGAACCGCCGGACCAGACGCGCCAGCGCGATCCGGCAGTTGACGGCCGTCTGGAGGGTGTTGCCGACCTGCCACGACTCCAGGGGCTTGTCGGGCCACCGCGGGGCCACCACTTCCATCTCGGGCCACAGCCGGGCCACCACGTCCATGACGACGGACCCGGGCCGTACGCCCACCCGATCCGCGGGCAGATCGGCGATCAGCTTCTCCACATCCGCGCGCCCCGTCCCCTCCGGCAGGTCCGGCAGCTCGGGCATCAACAGCCCGATCACGTCCACGGCGGCGAACTCGGCCGCCGCGTCGGCGTCCTTGAGCAGGGCGTCCACCGTGCCGCCGACGTGCACCAACCGACTCAGGAGCAGGACCAGCCCGGCCAGGTCGACACCGGAGCGGAGCATGGTGCGCTCCTGCGCGCACCACTCCCGGAGCACCGCCAGGCCCTGGCCGTGTGTGAACAAGGGATGCGGTTCGATCCATTCCCACGTGCTGAGCGAGGAGTACGAGCGGCCGTGGTTGCTGACGCGGCCCGACGTCTGGTCGAGCACGTCGCGCAGCAGCGCGCGTACTTCGGGCCCGAAGCGCGGGTCGGCCCACACATGCCGCATCTCGGGGCGGTGCACGACGGCCAGATCCTTCAGCTGGGCGGGCAGCAGCCGCTCAGGGGGATCGGCGAGCGGGACCCCGCATTCCAGGAAGAGGTCGATCAGATCGAACGGCAGGATTCTGCGGCAGCCGAGCCTGTCGGGCTCGTAGCGGATCTCCACCGGAACCTGCTCGGCGGCCAGCCTGGGTGCGATGCGGGACGCGATGTCGAGGAACGTCCGGTCCGGCCTGAAGTCCTGATCCGCGCAGAGACAGTCGGTCAGCCAGCGCGCGGCCTCCGCGGCCGTCACCCCGGGGAGTTCACCGCACAGCTGCGCCAGGGTGCCACTGCGCTCCAGCATGTCGAGCCACAGCCGGTTCTCCAGCTCACCGGCGTACGGCCGCTGCCGCAGCAGATCCGCGCGCACGGACTCCGGCTCTCGCTCGCACAGCAGGTCGAGGGCTCGGTCCGCGAGCGCGTCCAGCCAGAAGAGGTCGCCGTGCGACAGTCTCTTCCGCACCATCCGGGCCTCGCCCAGCACCGTGGCCAGTTCCTCCTCGGGGTCCAGCCCGGCGGCCTTGGCCACATTGCGCACGTCCAGCGCCATCTGCGAGTACAAACCGCCCCGCGCGTCCGCGGCGGCGGCCCACTTGATCATGACGGTGCGGAAGGCCACGGCCCGCTCGGGCGTGATCGCGCCCCCGCGGCTCAGTTCCCTCGCCCGCGCGCGCAGTGCGGGCACACCGATCGCCCCGGCCTCGGCGAACACGGCGTAGCGCGCGTCCAGCCAGTCCTGGTCCATCCCCGGGGTGTATTGCCGCTCGGCCTTGCGGGCGCGGCCGAAGTAGGCGATGGCCGTCCCCCGGGCGCGGTCGCGGCCGGGGGACAGATGCCTCTCGGCGACCTCGTCGAGGAACAGGGCGAGCAGCTTCGGCCGGGACTTCTCCAGCTCCTTGAAGAAACGGTCGGTGTTCGTCTTCCGCAGACCGGCCTCCCGCAGCCGGTCGACCTCCCCCAGGACCGCGTCCTCCTGGCCCGGAAACGCGGCGAGCGCCCTTTCGGGGAAGGGGAGTTCGCGTGAGCGGGCGTCTTCGCCGGTCTCGGGCACGCCGGTGCGGAATCCGCCGACCCGCTCCCACTCCTCGTGCGCCATCACCTTGTCCCGGTACGGCGCCACCTCCTCCGGCATGACCCGCACGATCCGGCGCCCGGTCACGGCGTGCGCGTACACCCGGGCGACCAGCCCGTCGTCCGGGGCCGGTCCGTCGGCGAGCGCGACTGCGGCTTCGGCGAGCGCGTCCCGCCACACGGGATCGCTCTCTCCCAGCTCCGCCGGCACCGCGACCCCGGCGAGCGCCCACTCCCGGGCCAGCTCGGCGCATTCGCTCCTGTGCTGCCCGAGCCGGCGCCTCAGCCTGCGCATCCGCTCCAGCTCGGGGTGTCCCTCCAGCGCCGCCGGCAGTTTCTTGAGCGCCCGCCCCCGCGGATCGCGCCACGCCACGAACTCCAGGTCCTCGTCCAGCCCGCCCGAGTACCCGTCCGCCTCAACACGCCACACCGGCACGGCAGTCCTCCCGTTTCCCTCACCCGCCGCCACTGTAGGGGCCGCCACCGACAGCGGGTCCCTGCCGCTCGGCGGACCGCGGGCACGCGAACGGGCACCCGCGGCCCGCGCGTTGTCAGTGGCGGCCCCTACAGTCACCGGCATGGCGACTCTTCCCAATCCGCTGCCGCGGCTGGCGGCAGACCCGAGCGGGCGCGCGCTCGGGCTTCAGCTCCCCGCCGGGAGACTCATCGACACGACCCACGACGGGACGTGGCACGAGCCGCTGCTGTGGCATGCCGAGGAGCGGGCGGTTCCCGGCGGCTGGGCGGTCCTGTCCGCCGCCCGGACCGCGGGGCTGCTGCCGGTGCTGCTGGACGTGGGCGGCCCGCAGAACGGCCCGGAGGACTGGGAGTTGATGCCCGACGAGATGTCGTATCCCGGGGATCACCACGCCGAGGAGGTGCTGGCGGAGTTCTGGGAGGAGTACGCGGCGGACGAACCCGAACCGGGCCGGGACTACCCCGGCAAGGAGAAGGTCGTCGAGGTCTTCGGGGAGCAGCCGGCCTTCGACGAGACGATCGCGCCGTACGGGCCCGTCTGGCCGGGCCAGGCCGCCGCGACCCCGCTCGACGCGGATCCGGACGCCCGCGCCGCCGAGATCGCCGACGCCCTGGCGCAGTCCGGCTCCTGGCTGAAGCAGCCCCGGCTCGCCCTGGTCCCGGCGCGCCGCAGCGCCGACATCCCGGCGGCCATCGGCTGGCCCGGCCCTCTGAACTACGAGAACGACGTGGCGCGCCTGTGCGCCGTGCTCCGCTCGTGGGAGGACCGCTTCGGGATACGCGTGGTGGCCCTGACCTTCGACCAGTTGGTGGTGTCCGTCGCGGCGCCGCCGACGACCGTGGCGGAGGCCGAGGCGGTCGCCGCCGAGCACTTCGCCTTCTGCCCGGACAACATCACCCAGGGCCACCACACGACCCTGCGCGAGTACGCCGACCAGGAGGTGCTGAACGAACGGGTGTGGTCCTTCTGGTGGGACTGACCGGTTCGTCCGGCCGTCGGGAAATTCCTCGGTCCGAAACGGGAACTCGAAAGCGGGCTTCGGCGGACAACGGGTGACCCTGCCCCCTCTTCGAGGAGATCCATGAGCCTGAGAGGCGACCGATGACCGTCTCACCGAGCGTCGGAGTCCACCGTCCGGCCAGGGCCTTGGCCACCGACACCGGCTCGGACTCCGGCGCCGGTGCGGGCGCGGACGGCGACTCCGACGCCTCGGTGATCGAACGGTCCTGGGACGAACCCGAGTTGTTCGCCGAGCTGTTCCACCGCTACGCCGACGACATCCACCGGTACGCGGCCAGACGGCTCGGCACCGAGGCCGCCGACGATCTGATGGCCGAGACCTTCGTGATCGCCTTCCAGCGGCGCCGCCGTTACGACCTGTCGAAGCCGCACGCGCGCCCTTGGCTGTACGGCATCGTCACGCGTCTGATCGGCGGGCACCGGCGGGCCGAGGCACGGCGTCTGCGGGCGGTGTCGCGGGTTGTCTCCACGGCTCCCGCCGAAGAGGGCGGCGGCGAGCCGCTGGCGGAGCGGGTGGCCGCCCGGATCAGTGCCGAGAGCACGCGCGGCGCCCTGTCGGCGGCCCTGGCGAAGCTGCCCGCGCGCCACCGGGACGTCCTGCTGGTGATCGCCTGGGGAGATCTCGACTACGCGGAGGCCGCCGAGGCCCTGGGCATACCGGTGGGCACGGTGCGCTCACGGCTGCACCGGGCCCGGAAGAAGCTGCGCGAAGCACTGGGCGGGTCGGATCCCACAGCCTTTCGAGAGGAACAGGAGGAACCCCGCCGTGGATGACCTCAGCCTTGTACGCGACCTCGCGGCCGAGCAGGCCGCACCGACCGACCGGGCGCGCGCCGTCGCCTTCGCCCGGCTGCAGACCGCCATCGGCGAGGAGACCGGCGACGGGAGCGGAGCCCTCGCGCGGCAGCGTCCGCTGTCCCGGCGGCTGGTGTTCCGCGCGGCGGTCGCGGCCACCGGCACCGCGGCGGTGGCCGGCACGACGCTCCTCGCCGTCCGCGCCGGGGGACCGCAGTTGACCGCGCTCAACGCCGCCCAGGTGCTGCGCAGGGCCGCGGACCGGTCGCGTGCGGACGACAACGGTATGCCGATCCCTCGCGACGACCAGTACATGTACTCGAAGGAGATCACCCATCGGACCTACGACCGGCGCGGGCGGAAGATGCGGCTCGTCGACGAGTACTGGTTGTCGGTGGACGGCTCCAAGACCAGCCGGTCCATCTACAACGGCAGGATCCAGGACGAACCGCCTCTGACCAAGCACCAGATGCAGTCGATCCCCCTCCAGTACGCGAAGCTGAAGAAGTGGCCGACCGACCCGGACGAGCTCCTCAAGTGGTTCCGGGGCGGCGGGGACCCTGCGAAGGATCCGCAGGTGGACCTGGGGGCGTACTTCGAAGCGTGCATGTTCCTGCGGGGTCCCCGGGTCCTGCCTCCGGGACTGCGGGCCGCCGCGTTCGAGGCCCTCTCGAAGATGACCGCCATCAGGATCGACCACGACCGGGTGAACGCGCTCGGCCGGCACGGCATAGGGGTCTCCTACCCCGGGGCGGCGATAGGTTTCGTCTTCGACTCGAAGACCTACGCGTACCTCGGGATATTCGAGCGGGGACACTCTGACAAGAACGGGGGGTTCTCACAGGTCAGAGGCGTCGTGGTGCAAGGGGTGGTGGACAGGATCGGCCAGCAGCCGGCCGGCCGGGACGCGGTACGGACGACTCCCTCCACCTCCGCGTCCCCGAGCGACGCGTCCCCGTCCCCGAGCGAGGCGACCCCGTCCACGTCCCCCGGCTCCGCGACCCCGTCTCCCGCCTCCCCGTCCCCGTCCCCTACCTCGGCAACCCCGACCCCGTCGCCCACCTCCGCCACCCCGTCCCCTACCTCTCCTTCCGCAACCCCGTCCCCAACCTCCGCAACCCCTCGGTGATCTCCTCCGGCGTCTGGGTGACGAAGCACAGGCGCAGGGTCGATGTCTCCGGTGTGCCCGCGTAGAAGGGCGCGCCGGGGACGTAGGCCACGCCCTGGTCCACCACCGGGCGGAGCAGAGCCGTGGTGTCGTAGCGCTCGGGCAGGCGGGCCCAGAGGAACATGCCGCCTTCCGGGCGGGTCCAGGTGGATCCGGCCGGGAGGGCGGCGGCAATGCCCGCGAGCATGGCGTCACGCCGTTCGCGGTAGACGGCCGCGACCTGGACCACGTGGGAGTCCAGGTCGCGGTCGGCCAGATAGCGGGCGGCGGCGAGCTGGTTGACGGTCGGGGTGTGCAGGTCGGCGGCCTGCTTGGCGACGGCGCACGCGCGCCGCAGTGCCGCGGGTGCCCGCAGCCAGCCCAGCCGCAGGCCGGGTGCCATCACCTTGGAGAACGAGCCGAGGAGGACCGTCCGGTCCGCGGCGCCGTCGTGGGAGGCGATCCACGGGACCCGCTCGCCCTCGAAGCGCAGTTCTCCGTACGGGTCGTCCTCGACGATCCACAGGCCGTGCGCGGCGGCGGCGCGGGCGACGGCGGCCCGTCTGTCGGCCGGCAGGGTGCGTCCGGTCGGGTTCTGGAAGGTGGGGACGGTGTAGAGCAGCTTCGGGCGCTCGCGGGCCACGAGTTCACCGAGGGCGTCGGGGTCGATGCCCTCGTCGTCGCCCGGCACGGCCAGCACGCGCGCCCCCGCGAAGGCGAACGCCTGAAGTGCCGCCAGATAGCAGGGGCTTTCGACCAGGACGGTGTCGCCGGGTTCGAGAAGGGCGGTGGCGAGCAGCGACAGGGCCTGCTGAGAGCCGGTGGTGACGAGGATGTCGTCGGGCCCGGTGGGCAGTCCCCGGGCGCTCGTGCGGTCGGCGAGGGCCGTCCGCAGCGATGGTTCGCCCTCGGTCGTCGAGTACTGGAGGGCCCGTTCGGGTTCCTCGGCGAGGACGTCCCGGAACGCGGCCGCGATGCCGTCCGCGTCGAACAGTTCCGGAGCGGGCAGCCCGCCCGCGAAGTTGATCACCTCGGGGCGTGCGGTGACCGCGAGGATGTCCCGTACCGGCGAGCCGCCGATCGCGGTGGCTCTCGCGGCGAGCGGGGGCACGGGTGCGGTCGTGGCGGCGGGTTCGGTGACGGTCACGGTGACGGCTCCTTGTCCTTGGCGACGGCGTCCTTACGGGCGGCAGCCTCGGGGAGGGCACCCTCGGGGACGGCGTCCTTGCGGGCGCGCTTGCGGGCGGCCCCGTCGTGCCGGGGCCGCCCCTGACCGACCCTAGGCAGGTACGTGGCCTCTACACCCGCCGGTTCCGCGATGCGGACGGATCACAACTCGCCCATGGCGCCTAGGGTTTGACTCCCGTGGCGACGTACACGTTGATGTCCGCGTCCGTGACGTCGTTGATGTCGAGGTAGCGGACCTTGTCGACGGCGTCGAGCGTGGCGAGGAAGGCGGGTTCGGCGGTCTCGGGGGCCGGGGTGCCGCCGTCGGGGCGCCAGTGGTGGGCGGGGACGATGCCGGGCTCGTCCAGGACCAGGCCGTTGTCGGTGAAGAAGCGCTCGACCTCCGCCTTCGAGCGCAGGACGAAGGTGAATCCCCGCTCGGTGAAGGTCCGTTGGACCGCGCGGATGTTCTCCGCGTTCAGGTCCTCGGTGAGGTGGCTCAGGACCAGGCGGCTGCCGGACGGCAGCGCGTCGACGAGCCCGCGCACGATGGGGTAGGCGTCCGCGTCCTCGACGAAGTGCAGGATGGCGACCAGGACCAGGGCGACGGGCTGCGCGAAGTCGAGGGTCTCGGCGGCCTGTTCGAGGATCTGCTTGGGTTCCTTGAGGTCCGCGTCGATGTAGTCCGTACGGCCCTCGGGTCCGCTGGTGAGCAGGGCTCGCGCGTGGGCGAGGACCACCGGGTCGTTGTCGACGTACACGACCCGCGAATCCGGGGTGATCCGCTGGGCGATCTGGTGGACGTTCTCCTGCGTGGGCAGGCCGGTGCCGATGTCCAGGAACTGCCGGATGCCGTCCTGCGTCGCGAGCGCGGTCACGGCGCGGCGCAGGAAGTCGCGGTTGTGCCGGACGTCGAGGTAGCCGCGCGGGTTGGCGGCGAGCGCGGCGGCGGCCGCGTTCCGGTCGACGGGGTAGTTGTCCTTGCCGCCGAGGAAGACGTCGTAGACCCGGGCGGGGTGCGCCTTGCTGGTGTCGATCCTCCTTCTCAGCTCGGCGGGGTCCTGGCTGAGGGCGTCACCTGACATGGGCATCTCCCTGGAGAGTCGCGTCGTCCAACGGCCAACAACCTAACTCCTGAAGGGACTTGATCACGCCCGATCACTCGGAGGGAGCCGACACCCACTCGCTGCCGCCCAGCGGGTGGTTGTACGCGGGCCGGCCTGTGTTCCCGCTCGTCCGGAACGGCTTCCCGTGGTCGTCGACGCGCACCGTGCCGCTCTTCGTCCCGCTGGTCCAGTCGAGTTCCAGGTACCAGCTCACGTCGTGCGCCCGTGCGTCCGCGAACACGTAGAAGACCTCGGGGTCGGACTCGCTGACCTTGTACGGGAAGTCCCGCTGTCCGCCCTTGAGCGCGGTCACGGGCTGCCCCGCGTCGAGGTCCACGGTGAACGACTTCGTCTCGACACCTCCGCCACAGCCCACGCCCATCGCGTAGTCGTTCCAAGCGAGTGGAACGTCCTTCCGCACCACCCGCACGTGCAGTGCTTCCACGACGACGGTCGCTCTGCCCGTGCCCTGCACCGTCAGGGCGAGCATCTGCTCCCCGCTCGCGACCCCGCCGAGCGCGGTGACCCAGCCGCGCGCGTCCGACTCGTTCGGCGGTGGCGGCGGCACCTGCGGGGCGTCCCGGTTCACCAGGTAGTGCTGGCTGCACGGGCTGTCCCACTTGTACGCGTCGGCGACGACGGCCGGTGCGCCTGCGCCGTCCTCGGCCGCGCCGCCCTTCCCGGCCGCACCGCTCTCGACCACACCGTTCTCGTCGACGGCCCCGCCGATCGTCGAGCTGGACACCTTGGGCCTGCCGCTGTGCGAGGCGGACGGCGAGGCCGACCCGTGGTGGGCGTCAGGTGTCGTGCCGGTGCCACGCGGGCCCGTCGTGGGCGGTATGCCGAGGGGCACGGCCTCTCCCTTGGAGTCGCCGTCACCTCCGCCGGACCCGAAGTTCAGGGCCAGCGTGGTGGACACGATCGCGGTCACCACGACAGCGACGGCGCCGGCGAGCAGCAGAGCCCGCCGGCTCCGCGTCACCGGCCCCGGTTTCGGCACCGGCTCGGGCGCCGAACTCGGCAGGTTCCCGGCCTCCGTTGGGCTCCCGGCCGCCCCGCCACCCGGGGCAGAGTCCGCCTCCGCGCTCCCGCCCGCCGTCTCGGTGCCGTCCCCCTCGCCTTCCGCGACCGCGACCGTCACCGCTCCCGGCGGGGACCCCGCGCCCGGGGTTTTCTGCCTCCGCAGCGCGTCCGCGAGGACCCAGCTCCGGTGCAGCTCGATCAGCTCCTCCGGAGTTGCCCGGCACATACGCGCGAGGCGCTCCACGGGCGCGTAATCCGTCGGTACGGCATCCCCGTTGACGTACCGGTGCAACGTGGACGTACTCACGTGCAGCCGTTTGGCGAGCGCCCCGTAACTGAGCCCGGACCGCGCCTTCAGCTCCCGCAGTAATCCCGCGAACTCGTCCCCCGCCATACGTTCCTCCATCCCCCGCGTCCCGGACCGTGTTCCAGGGCGACACCGTTTTCCCAGCTCAGACCCTGCGCGAACGTTCCGGCGTCCCGAATACCCCGGCGATGGTGGTGGCCGGGACGGAACACCGCACAAGCTTCGGTCATCCAAGCACGCCGCTCCCGCCGACCGGTCGAGCGGCCGACCCACCAGCAACACCCAGGGGGATCACCATGTCCGTACGCACCGCACACACCGCCCGTACCGCCCGTACCCGCTTCCTCGCCGCCACGGCGGTCGCACTCGCCGCGCTGACTCTGACGGCGTGCAACGACGGCAACGGCGTACGCGCCGAGGGCCCGTCCGACACGTCCGCGTCCTCGGCGCAGCCGAGCGGACCGGCAACCGACGCGGGTTCGACGGCGAAGCCCGCGGGCAACGGCACCGCGAGCTCGACGGGCGGCTCGACGACGGGCGGCTCGGGCGGCTCGAAGAGCACGTCCACGGCCGCCGGCTCCACACAGGGCTCCGGCAAGAAGACCGGGACCGGCTCCAAGACCGGCTCCACCGGGCAGGCCGGCGGCAACAGGAACGTCGCCTGCGACGGCTCCACGACGAAGACCACCGCGACCGCGGTGTCCCGTCCGCTCAACCACCTGCTGCTCACCGTCACCAACACCGGCACGAGGAACTGCGACCTGACCGGCTATCCGATCGCCCGGTTCGCCGAGGCCCAGTCCGTCCCGCCGGTCGCGGAGGAGACCCACCCGCAGGCGGTCGTGACCCTCGCCCCCGGCGAGTCCGGCTACGCGGGTGTGCTGCTGTCGGCCGCCGACGGCAGCGGGGGCAACGGCTACACCGCCAAGACCCTGGAGGTCGGCTTCGACAAGGGCCGCAGCGCCACTCCGGTCCTCCCCGCGAAGGGCGTCTACATCGACGACAAGCTCACCGTGACGTACTGGCAGCAGGACCTGGACGACGCGCTCGCGTACTGAGCGGAGCGCGCCCCCGATCGTGTCGCCGGAACCGCCCCGCCGGGAGGTCAGCGCAGCTTCAGCGCGGCCTCGGTCGCCCAGTACGTGAGGATGTTCTGGGCGCCGGCGCGCTTGATGCCGGTCAGGGTCTCCATGATCGCCTTGTCCCGGTCGATCCAGCCCTTCTCGGCGGCGGCCTCGATCATCGAGTACTCGCCGGAGATCTGGTAGGCGGCGACCGGCACGTCCACCGCGTCGGCGACGCGGGCGAGGATGTCGAGGTAGGGGCCCGCGGGCTTCACCATGACCATGTCGGCGCCCTCCTCCAGGTCGAGCGCCAACTCCCGCAGGGACTCCCGCGCGTTGGCGGGGTCCTGCTGGTACGTCTTGCGGTCGCCCTTGAGCGAGGAGCCGACGGCCTCCCGGAAGGGGCCGAAGAAGGCGGAGGAGTACTTGACGGTGTAGGCCAGGATGGCGACGTCCTCGCGGCCGATCTGGTCGAGGGCGTCACGGATGACGCCGATCTGGCCGTCCATCATCCCGCTGGGGCCCACGATGTGGGCGCCGGCGTCGGCCTGCACCTGGGCCATCTCGGCGTAGCGCTCCAGGGTCGCGTCGTTGTCGACGCGGCCCTGGTCGTCGAGGACACCGCAGTGCCCGTGGTCGGTGGTCTCGTCCAGGCACAGGTCTGACATCACGAGCAGCTCGTCGCCGACCTCGGCGCGCACATCGCGCAGCGCGACCTGGAGGATCCCGTCCGGGTCGGTACCGGGCGTCCCGAAGGCGTCCTTCTTCTCCTCCTCGGGAACCCCGAACAGCATGATCCCGGAGACCCCGGCCTCCAGCGCCTCGACGGCCGCCTTCTTCAGGCTGTCCCGCGTGTGCTGCACGACCCCGGGCATCGACGCGATCGGCACCGGCTCGCTCACGCCCTCGCGGACGAACGCGGGGAGGATGAAGTCGGCCGGGTGCAGCCGGGTCTCGGCGACCATCCGGCGCAGGGCGGGCGTGGTGCGCAGCCGCCGGGGACGGGTACCGGGAAAGGATCCGTACTTCGTCATGACAACTACGCTACGCCCGTCACAGGGGCACCTTTACCGACTCCGCGTCGGAGCCCGAGGGGCTCTGGGGCGGGGAGGCGGACGGACGTTCGGAGCCCGTCAGTCGTGGCTCCAGGGTCGCGGCAGGCAGATATCCCAGGCGAATCGCCGAAGCCGCGCCTGCTCGATGTGGACGGCCGTGTCCCCGTAGCTCTTGTTGAGATGACGCCCCAGGACCACGACGGCGACGCTCCCGGCGCCGGCTGCTCTGAGCGCGGCGGCCGCAGACTGTGCATGGTTTCCGGTGACCCAGGTGTCGTCGATCAGCAGCACGTTCTCACCCCACAGCGCTGACGAGGTATAACGCGCAAGCGATACCTCGCGGCCCAGATCAGCTGCCTTCGGTGCCGGTACGAGAAGGTCGCGGTAGCGCTCGCGCGTGACACCGACCATGTCTGCGGCCATGGCACGCAGGGGATGATCCGCACGGTCGCTCGTGCTGGGCACTGTCGTAACGGTGTCGAAGCCAAGGACCCTGCATTGATGGGCGATACAGCGTTCGTGCCGGGCGAGGAAGCGCCACAGAACAGCCGCGAGTCCCGTACTGAAGTATCGCTGCTGGGCGCCTGGAGCATTTTTGTAGCGCCAGAGTTCGTTGGCGTACTGCTCCCCTTTCAAGGCCAAACTGATCGGGACCACGGTGTCGGCGACGCCCGCCCCGAGCACCGTGCCCGCCTGGTGGCACCGCCAGCAGGTCGGAAATCCGAATCTGGCCGGGCCCCGGCAGATCTGGCACACGCCTGGGCCCGGCGGCAGCGGGTGAATGAGGAAGTTGGCATAACGGTCCGACAGTCCGACGACGGTCGCCATCCCGGCAGCGCCCCTATGTCCAGGTCAGCTCGCCCGTGACCGGGACGAGGGAGTCCAGTCGACGGAATACGTCCTCGGGCCCGTCGATAACGGTGGTATTGGGCCGTGCCGCGTACTCCCTCGCCCATTCGTGTGTCATGAGGGAGCGCATGAGGAAGACCCGTCGACCGTGTTCCAGCGCGAGGCGGGCCTGCATTCGGGCGCCACTGCGGTAGGCCGCCTCGATGACGACGGTGGCCAGGCTGTAGCCGCTCATCACCGCGTTTCGCATGGGGAAGGACGTCTTGGACGGGAGCGTGTCCGGCCAGAACTGGGAGATCAGCAGTCCACGCTCGGCGATCTCCTGCTGAAGGCGTGCGTTCTGCGCGGGGTAGGCGTGACGCAGGCCGGTGCCGATGACGGCGACGGTACGCCCGTCCACGGCGAGAGCGGACCCGTGGGCGGCTGTGTCGATTCCGGCGGCAAGCCCACTCACCACGGTGACGCCACGCTCGGCAAGGCCACCCGCGATCGCACGAGCGTGGGCGACACCCTCGGGGCTGGGGGTGCGGGTTCCGACCACGGCGACCCGCAGGTCCTCCTCAGCAGAGTTACCGCGCATGAACAGGAACGGCGGACGCTGGTGGACCAGTCTGAGATAGAGCGGGTAGTCCTCGTCGAGGATCGTGACCAACCGCATGCCCTCGCGCTCCCAGGCGGCGATCTCGGCTGCGACTTCGTCGAGATCCGCCGGGGGACCTGTGTCGAAGAGCGCGCCCTGCCCCGAGGCGTCCAGCGCGTTCTCCAGGACTTCGAGGGCGCTGCCGACGGTCTCGATCTGATCCGTGAGGTCAGGCCAAGGGCGATCGCCGCGCCGCAGCAGGGCGACAAGGGCGGCGCGCTCCAGCTCCTGGTCCATGCGCCAAGTATAGGAAGGGGGAACCAGCCGGGCGGCTGAACATGAGCGGTCTCTTCAGGACAGGACAATCCCCTGGCGGCCGGTCGCAACACGATGTCCGGGCTTCATCACAGAGCCATTTCCTCTCGGGAAACTCAAACGAGGGCCGGTACATCCACCGGAGCCGCGGGAGCTTCGCCGGGCCGGGCGGTGCGGCAGTCGCGGCACCACGCTCCCCGGAACGGTGCTCTGAATCCCCTGTCGCAGCCGCCTTCGCAGGTCGCCATGGCGGGTGGAGGGGGCAGGGGCCGGCTCGGGAGCGGCTCGGCCTCGCCTGCCCCCGGAAGGGATGGCAGTGCCGGTGGAAGCAGGTCCAGCAGGCGGTTGCGGAGGAAGCCGGCCGGGTGTCGCACATGGAGGGGAAGGCCGTCGGTCAGGGCGTGGATCACCGACGCTCTGCCGAGACCGTTCTCGAACCAGGCGACGACCAGGGGAGCCAGCCGCCGCACCTCGCGCCCGGACAGCGTCAACCGGATGTCGGTCCGACGCAGCCCGGCGAGAAGCGCTTCGGCCTTGTCGTGGTGCCCGTCCTTGTCCCGGTGCTCGTCGCGGGACGGCTTCGGGGGCTCGGCGGTCTCGGTCTCGGTGGCCGATGTGCCGACGTGTACGGCGTCGGGTGCCATGACCGGCTCGGGCACCACGTCGCAGGGCAAGCCGCCGGAGGCGGGGAGGTCCGGGGCCGTGGGATACGGGGCCGCTCGGTTCGGGGGCGGGGCGGCCTTCATCGGCGGGGCTACCGGGGCGACGGCCGTTTCCTGCTCTCCCTCCCGGCGAGCCCGGGTGAGCGCGGGGGCGTGGAAGGCGTACGTACGCGTGACCATCTGCCCGGAGGGGAGCCGTTCCCGGACCCGCTCGACATAGCCCCGCGCCTCCAACTCCCGCAGCGCGCAGGCGATTCGGGCCCGCCCCTCGGGGAACCACTCGGCGAGGCTGCGGATGTCCACCCGCGCGCCCTCGGGCAGCGACAGGATGTGCACGGCGATCCCGATCGCGGTCGCGGAGAGTCCTCGGTGCTGGGCGAGATGGTTGCCGACGATCGTGTACCGGTCGGGCTGGTACTCACGTACGTGCGAGACACCGGAGTGGGTGGCGTTGCGGCGTACTCCCTGACTCGGGCGCAGGGCATCGATAAGCTTGGTGACAGCCATGGGGAAGTTGGGTTCTTCCTCTTTGGTCAGGCCCTCGCACTGGGATTGCCGTCCCGGCGGGGGCCGAAGCATGTGTGGGCATGTGGAGTTGTGGGTGGTGCCTGCGGTGAGCGTGCACGTCCGGACCGCCCGCGCGCCACCCGTACCAGCCTGTTTCACCCGCTCGTGTGACATGAGCCGGGTTTGGTTGGTCGGTCGGTTTTCCCCCCGGGTTCTTTGGTCTTTTACCGCCCGCCGCCCCGGAGCACCCGCCACCGAAGTACTCCTCGCCGGGCTCCGGTTCGGGCGTCACCGGCGAGGCCCGAGATCGAGTTCCGCCCACACCGTCTTGCACGGCACAGGCCCCGACCGCACACCCCAGCGGTCCGCGAACTCCTCCACGAGCAGCAGCCCGTAGCCGGACTCGGCTTGCCCTCCGGCGCCGTCCCGCACCCGGGTGGGCCACCGTTCGCCCCGGGCGTCCGCGATCTCCACGCGCAGTGTCCGGGGAGTGAGGACGGACAGGGTGAGACGGAAACTCCGGCCGGGGACGCGGCCGTGCAGGACGGCGTTCGAGGCGAGTTCGGCGACGACGAGCCGGGCCGGGTCCAACGACAGTCCCCAGTCGTGCAGTTGCTCCGCCGCGAGCAGCCGGGCGAGGCGGGCACCGCGCCGGGTGGCGGAGAGCGGCACCGAGAAATGGCGGAGCGGAGAGTGCGCGGTTCGCTGATTCACGTGACTCAGCGTGTTCTCGCGTACGTAATCTGTGAAGGACGGCAGCCCGTGCGGACGGTGTGTGTCCGGGTGGCGTCCGGTTCTGTCCGGGGTGACCGGGGTGACCGGGGTGACCGGGGAGCGGGTGTCGGGGTTGGGCAGGGAAGCGCGTGGCGGGAGGTCGGCGGGCGTGAGCGACGGGGACGCGGGGCTGGAGGACGACGAAGAGGCCGGGGCCGTGATGAGGACCGTCCAGCGTCAGCTGAAGCTGTGGCGGGAGTCGGCCGGGCTCACCCAGGCCGAGTTCGGGGCGGCCATCGGGTACGGGGAGGAGCAGGTCTCCTCGGTGGAACGGGGTCGGCGCATCCCCCGGCCCGAGTACCTGGACCGCGCGGACGAGATCCTGTCGGCGGGCGGCAGACTCGCGGCGCTGAAGGAGGACTTGGCCGAGGTCCGGTACCCGAAGAAGGTACGGGACCTGAAGAGGCTGGAGTCGGACGCGATCGAGCTCTGCGCGTACAACAACTCCGTGATTCATGGGTTGTTGCAGACCGTGGAGTACGCGACTTCCGTCTTCGGTGCACGCCGACCGCCGTTCAGCGCGGACGAGTTGGAGCAGAGGCTGGCGGCCCGAGTGTCCCGTCAGAAGATCGTCGACGGCACGGTGGCCCGGCCGTTCTTCAGTTTCGTCCAGTGCGAGTCGACTCTTCGACGGCCCATCGGAGGCGGCACGGTCATGCGGCGCCAGCTCGAAACCCTGTTGGAGATCGCCGAGTTCCGGAACGTCGACCTCCAGGTGCTCCCGCTGAGTCGCGAGGTGAACTCCGGCCTGGCCGGTTCCTTCAGACTGCTCAGGCTCAAGGACGGCGGCACCGTCGGGCACGTCGAAGTGCAGCACATCAGCCGCGTGATCACCGATCCGAGAGAGGTCCAACTGCTCGACATGCGCTATGGGACCATCCGGGCACAAGCTCTCGACCCGCGAGAGTCAACAGCCTTCATCGAGAGAGTGCTTGGAGAGACATGCCCCTGAAGCCAGGCAGCGAAGCGAGCATCGCACCGGAGTGGATAAGGAGCAGCTACAGCACGGACGAGGGCCCCGACTGCGTAGAGGTGGCCGCCCACCCGGACGGGATCCTCGTCCGGGACTCCAAGAACCCCGGCGGCCCCCGCCTCACCCTCGCCCCGGGCGCCTGGGCGGCCTTCCTGCCGTCCGTCTGACCGGCCGCACAACGAAGAACGCCCCGCCGTCTCCGTAAGAGACGGCGGGGCGTTCTCACCTGTGTCAGGTGGTCCGGCGCCTGCGCGAGCCCGGGCGGCGCTCGCTCGGCCGGGTCACCGGGTCACCGGCGTCCAGCGCGGCGGCACGGCGGCGCAGGCCGAACTCGGCCAGTGCCTCCGCCAGCTTGTGCACGGAGGGCTCGGGAGCCATCACGTCCACCCGCAGCCCGTGCTCCTCGGCCGTCTTGGCCGTAGCCGGACCGATACAGGCGATCACGGTCACGTTGTGCGGCTTGCCGGCGATGCCGACCAGGTTCCGCACGGTCGACGACGAGGTGAAGAGCACCGCGTCGAAGCCGCCGCTCTTGATCGCCTCACGGGTGTCGGCCGGCGGCGGCGACGCGCGCACGGTGCGGTACGCCGTGACGTCGTCGACCTCCCAGCCCAGCTCGATGAGCCCGGCGACGAGGGTCTCCGTGGCGATGTCGGCCCGGGGCAGGAAGACACGGTCGATCGGGTCGAAGACCGGGTCGTAGGGCGGCCAGTCCTCCAGCAGGCCCGCGGCCGACTGCTCACCGCTCGGCACCAGGTCCGGCTTCACGCCGAAGGCGACGAGCGCGTTCGCGGTCTGTTCGCCGACCGCCGCGACCTTGATGCCCGCGAAAGCACGGGCGTCGAGCCCGTACTCCTCGAACTTCTCCCGGACCGCCTTGACGGCGTTGACCGAGGTGAAGGCGATCCACTCGTAGCGGCCCGTCACCAGGCCCTTGACCGCGCGCTCCATCTGCTGGGGCGTGCGCGGAGGCTCGACGGCGATCGTCGGCACCTCGTAGGGCACGGCCCCGTACGACCGCAGCTGGTCGGAGAGCGACGCCGCCTGCTCCTTGGTACGCGGCACGAGCACCTTCCAGCCGAACAGCGGCTTGGACTCGAACCACGACAGCTGGTCGCGCTGGGCGGCGGCGGAACGCTCACCGACCACGGCTATCACCGGGCGGCCACCGTCCGGGGACGGCAGCACCTTCGCCTGTTTCAGCGTCTGCGCGATCGTGCCGAGGGTGGCCGACCAGGTGCGCTGGCGGGTCGTCGTACCGGCGATCGTCACGGACATCGGGGTGTCGGGCTTGCGGCCGGAGGCCACCAGCTCACCCGCGGCCGCGGCCACCGAGTCGAGCGTCGACGACACCACGACGGTGCCGTCGGAGGCGCCGACCTCGGTCCAGCAGCGGTTCGAGGCGGTCCGCGCGTCGACGAACCGTACGTCCGCGCCCTGCGCGTCCCGCAGTGGCACACCCGCGTACGCGGGCACACCGACGGCGGCCGCGATGCCGGGCACCACCTCGAACGGAACACCCGCGGCGACGCAGGCCAGCATCTCCTCGGCGGCGTAGGTGTCGAGCCCGGGGTCACCGGACACCGCACGCACGACCCGCTTGCCGCCCCGCGCGGCCGTCATGACAAGATTGGCAGCGTCCCTCGACGCGGGGTCACCAACGGTCGTTGACGCGCCGTCAACAACCGTCAGCTGAGGCGTGCCTGTGCCCGGGTACGGAACCGGCGAAGTGTCCGGATCCGTATGCAGAACGGCGACGCCGGGTCTGGTGTGACCGCGTACCACGTCGAGCACGTCGTGCTCGGCGACGAGGACGTCCGCGTTCGCCAGCGCCTCGACGGCGCGCAGTGTCAGCAGCCCTGGATCTCCGGGTCCGGCACCCAGGAAGGTGACGTGCCCGTGGACCGGACCGGTGGGAAATTTGGTGGGGCTCACAGTGCTCGCTCCCCCATCAGACCGGCCGCGCCCTTGGCAAGCATCTCGGCAGCGAGTTCACGGCCGAGCGACATCGCTTGGTCATGTGTCTCGGGCACGGGACCGGTGGTGGACAGCTGCACCAGCGTCGAGCCGTCGGTCATGCCGACGACGCCGCGCAGGCGCATCTCCTTGACAATCTGCCCGTCGGCCAGCAGGTCGGCGTACGCGCCCACGGGAGCGCTGCAGCCGGCCTCCAGGGCGGCAAGCAGAGATCGCTCGGCGGTCACGGCGGCCCGGGTGAACGGGTCGTCGAGCTCGGCGAGCGCGGCGACGAGGTCCGCGTTGTCCGCGGCGCACTCGATCGCCAGTGCCCCCTGGCCGGGGGCGGGCAGAACGGTGTCGACCGGCAGGAAGTCGGTGACCTCGTCTATTCGGCCGATCCGGTTGAGTCCGGCCGCGGCGAGGACGACGGCGTCGAGCTCCCCGGAGTGGACGTACCCGATTCGGGTGTCGACGTTGCCTCGGATGGCGACCGTCTCGATCGACATGCCGTGACTGCGCGCGTACGCGTTGAGCTGGGCCATACGACGCGGCGAACCGGTGCCGACGCGCGCGCCGTCCGGAAGCCGCTCGAAGGTCAGTCCGTCGCGGGCGACGAGCACGTCGCGGACGTCCTCACGCACCGGCACGGCGGCCAGCGCGAGGTTCTCGGGCTGCGCCGTCGGCAGATCCTTGAGGGAGTGCACGGCGAAGTCGACCTCCCCGCGCACCAGTGCCTCGCGCAGCGCGGTCACGAAGACGCCCGTGCCGCCGATCTGCGCGAGGTTCTCGCGGGAGACATCGCCGTACGTCGTGATCTCAACGAGCTCGACGGGCCGTCCGGTCACCCGGCTCACGGCATCCGCCACCTGCCCGGACTGGGCCATGGCGAGTTTGCTGCGCCTCGTCCCCAGTCTCAAAGCCTGCTCACTCATGCTCGCCCTCGGTTCTTGGCGTTCTCGGTGTTGTTCTCGGCCCGCGAGACGGCGGCGACCGTCTCCGGGTCCAGGTCGAACAGGGTCCGCAGCGCGTCCGCGTACCCGGCGCCGCCGGGTTCGGCGGCGAGTTGCTTGACCCGTACGGTCGGCGCGTGCAGCAGTTTGTCGACGACGCGCCGCACGGTCTGGGTGATCTCGCCTCGCTGCTTGTCGTCAAGGTCCGGCAGCCGTCCGTCGAGCCGCGAGATCTCGTTCGCGACGACGTCGGCGGCCATGGCGCGCAGCGCGACGACGGTGGGCGTGATGTGCGCCGCCCGCTGGGCGGCGCCGAACGCGGCCACCTCGTCGGAGACGATCCGGCGCACCTGGTCCACATCGGCGGCCATCGGCGCGTCCGCGGAGGCCTCGGCGAGCGTCTCCAGGTCGACGAACCGTACACCGAGCAGCCGGTGCACGACAGCGTCGATGTCACGGGGCATCGCGAGGTCGAGCAGCGCGAGCACCGGCGCGGGGCGGGGTGCCTCGGCGACGGGTTCGGGCCTGCGGCGCTCGGGGATGCGGCCGGCCGTCGCCGCGGAGGCGGCCAGCGCGGCGATGATCTCGGCGTCGGCTTCGGCGTCCTCCGCGGGCGTACGACGGCTGTCGCGGCGCTCGACGGTTCCGGTGCCCTTGTCCACCCAGGCGGCGTGCTGCTCCAGGGTGGCCGCGTCCATGCCGGCGACGGCGGCCTCGCCCATGACGGAGAAGCCGGTGGCGCCCTGCACGGCGGACAGGTCCAGCGGGCAGGCGTCCTCGGCTCCGGCGTCGGCGGGAGCGAGGTGACCGGCCGGGCCGGCCGCCGTCTCGCGCCGCGCCGCGGGCGTTCCCGTACGTCCTTCGACGGCGGCCGCGACGGTCTCGGCCGTCAGGACGAGCCCGGTCGCCCCGGTGCACGAGACGGCGATGTCGGCACGTGTCAGCTCGACCGGCACCGAGTCCATCGGTACCGCGCGGGCCAGCACGTCCGTGTCGTCGCCGCCGGTGAGGATCTCGGCGAGCCGCTCGGCGCGGTCGGGGGTGCGGTTGGCGATCACGATCTCGCCGACGCCGATGCGCGCGAGCGTCGCGGCGGCCAGCGAGGACATCGATCCCGCGCCGATGACCAGGGCCTTCTTGTCCTTGGCCCAGAGCTCGACGGGCCGTCCGCCGGACAGCTGCTCCAGGCCGAAAGTGACCAGGGACTGTCCGGCGCGGTCGATGCCGGTCTCGGAGTGGGCGCGCTTGCCGACCCGCAGGGCCTGCTGGAACAGGTCGTTCAGGAGGCGGCCCGCGGTGTGCAGTTCCTGCGCGGTGGCGAGCGCGTCCTTGATCTGGCCGAGGATCTGGCCCTCGCCGACGACCATCGAGTCCAGGCCGCAGGCCACCGAGAAGAGGTGGTGGACGGCCCGGTCCTCGTAGTGCACGTACAGGTGGGGAGTGAGCTCCTCCAGGCCGACGCCGCTGTGCTGGGCGAGGAGCGTGGACAGCTCGGCGACGCCCGCGTGGAACTTGTCCACGTCGGCGTACAGCTCGATGCGGTTGCAGGTCGCGAGGACCGCGCCCTCGGTGGCCGGCTCGGTGGCGAGGGTGTCCTGGAGCAGCTTGACCTGCGCGTCCGCGGACAGCGCGGCCCGTTCGAGGACGCTGACCGGAGCGCTGCGATGGCTCAGCCCGACGACGAGGAGACTCATGCCGGCATCACGGCGGGAAAGTCCCCGTCGGGCCCTTTGCCGTTGTTCTCCCGCTCGGCCTGGGCGGCGGCACCGGCCTGCGCCTCGGCCTCCTCGCCGGCCTTGCGCTGCTCGTGGAACGCGAGGATCTGCAGCTCGATGGAGAGATCGACCTTGCGCACGTCGACGCCGTCCGGGACGGACAGGACGGTCGGCGCGAAGTTCAGGATGGAGGTGACTCCGGCGGCGACCAGACGGTCGCAGACGGGCTGGGCGGCCCCGGCCGGGGTGGCGATGACACCGATCGAGACACCGTTCTCGTCGATGATCTTTTCCAGGTCGTCCGTGTGCTGCACCGGGATCCCGGCGACGGGCTTGCCGGCCATCGCGGGATCGGCGTCGATGAGCGCGGCCACGCGGAATCCGCGGGAGGCGAACCCTCCGTAGTTGGCCAGTGCCGCACCGAGGTTGCCGATGCCGACGATCACGACCGGCCAGTCCTGGGTCAGGCCCAGTTCGCGGGAGATCTGGTAAACGAGATACTCGACGTCGTACCCCACACCACGGGTCCCGTAGGAGCCGAGGTAGGAGAAGTCCTTGCGCAGCTTCGCGGAGTTGACCCCCGCCGCGGCCGCGAGTTCCTCGGATGAGACCGTGGGTACCGAGCGCTCCGACAGTGCGGTGAGGGCTCGGAGGTACAGCGGAAGCCGGGCGACGGTGGCCTCGGGAATTCCTCGGCTGCGGGTCGCCGGTCGGTGAGTTCGGCCAGTTGCCACGGTGCTCCTGCGGGTAGAGCGGGGCTGCAGGCGGTCACACGTTCCCAGACCGCCCCGTCGAATGCAGGCTATGTCTTTGTGAACGCGTGCACAAAGACGGTGTCCGATTTGCCCGGCCAACGTGACCGGGGTCACGCATGCCCGGCACGCCCGTATGCAACCGGCGCGCGGACGACTCCGCTCCGCACCTGAAGGGGGCAAAACCGCACACTCTCCTCAACGAATCCCGCCCCCGAGACCAATCGCCGTCGATCCTAGGCGACTTTCCGGACGCCTTGGGCTGCTCGGGCAGGTCACAAGTCGGGATACATCACGGGCACCCCCGGCCTCCCCGCTCACGGCTCACCGCGTCAGGGCTTTGCGAAGGCGTTCCTCGTTCACGCGCCAGAAGGTGTGCTGCGCGCCGTCCACCAGCACGACCGGGATCTGCTCCCAGTACCGGCGGTGCAGCTCCTCGTCCTCGGTGATGTCCTTCCCCTCCCAGGGGACCCCGAGATCGGAACACACCTTCTCGATCACTTCCTGTGCGTCATCACACAGATGACACCCGGGCTTCCTGATCAGCGTGACCAGGTGCTCCGCGGGCGCCTTCGTCTCCGTACGGCGGTCACTGCGCCGGAACATGGGGCTCATGCGTGCCATTCTCCCGCCCCGGACGCCCGGCGGACACGCCCGGCGCCTCGCGCGGCGGCGGACCCGCGCACGAGTCCGGCGCACCGGCCGGCGGCGCGCCGGACCGCTCGTTTAACGGCACGGCCTCGGAGAGTTCACAGCACCGAATCCTGTCGACTCCGGAAGCGCCGAACAGACTGGCTATGCTCACGACATGGCCGCTCTCGGATGGCTCACTCCCCGTAGGCGCTCCGCAACCGCGCGGAGCGTGTTGGCAGGCGAGGCCTCTGCGGAGGCAGCGCGCAAGTCCTCGCAGGAACTGCAGGAACTGGAAGAACTGGCACCACCGGACGCCGTGGAGGAACCCGACTTCCCGGTGCTCGGCGACGACAAGGCCGCCGCGTTCTTCGATCTCGACAACACCGTGATGCAAGGTGCTGCCCTCTTCCACTTCGGACGCGGGCTGTACAAGCGGAAGTTCTTCGAGACCCGCGACCTCGCGAAGTTCGCCTGGCAGCAGGCGTGGTTCAGGCTGGCCGGTGTCGAGGACCCCGAGCACATGCAGGAAGCGCGTGACTCCGCGCTGTCGATCGTGAAGGGCCACCGGGTCTCCGAGCTGATGTCGATCGGCGAGGAGATCTACGACGAGTACATGGCCGAGCGGATCTGGCCCGGTACCCGCGCGCTCGCCCAGGCGCACCTGGACGCAGGACAGAAGGTGTGGCTCGTCACGGCGGCGCCGGTGGAGATCGCCACGGTGATCGCACGGCGGCTCGGCCTCACGGGTGCGCTGGGCACGGTCGCGGAATCGGTGGACGGGATCTATACGGGCAAGCTGGTCGGCGAGCCCCTGCACGGTCCGGCGAAGGCGGAGGCCGTACGGGCGCTGGCGTCCGCGGAGGACCTGGACCTGTCCCGCTGCGCGGCCTACAGCGACTCGCACAACGACATTCCGATGCTCTCGCTGGTCGGACACCCGTACGCGATCAACCCGGACTCGAAACTGCGCAAGCACGCGCGGGACTTCGACTGGCGGCTGCGGGACTACCGCACCGCGCGCAAGGCCGCGAAGGTCGGGATTCCCGCCGCGGCCGGGGTCGGCGCGGTGGCCGGCGGCACGGCCGCCGCGATCGCGCTGCACCGGCGCCGTCGGTAGCTCGCCTCTGGCGTTTGCGGGCGCGGCCCCGGCCGGTGGGTGGGTCGGGGCCGCGCCGGTGCATCAGCCCGTCGCCGTCGGATGAGGCGTGGCCGTCGGTGGCGACGGGCATCGATATACCGGCACGGCCCCTTCCGCCGGATCCCGGCTGCGGGTGCGAGATCCAGTCCGTCCGGGCCGTTTTTTGGCTGCGGGGGCAAGATTCAGCCCCTCCGGCGTTTGAGGAGCGGGGTCCGGGGCGGAGCCCCGGGTACGGGACGGGTAGGGGCGGAGGGGGCGAAAACCTGTCCGGACCTGGGGTGGGGCCGTCGGCCGCGAGGGCAATCACATCGTCATACCCACGCAGTGGGCTACTCAGTCGCGTGTTCCACAGGCGGGCACAACACGCCCTGCACTCAGACGGAACACGAACCGATGCGATCAACAAGCGGTCACCGATCGGCACTTGAACAGGCATCGATCCGTGCCAAAACCGTCGTAATCGATGATTTTAGCAACTGGGTGTAGTGCTGCCTGTACGAAGCGTTATTCTCCTCAGACGCAAACCGGTGCCCTTCCGTCGCCACGACGGGTGAAAGGTCCCGCACTGCACGTGATGGAAGCTCTGCCTCTGGGAGTCCCGTGTACTCACACGTCGGGGTTGACGCCTCGGGCCTGGCTACGCTGCGCGCAACGGTCCTGGACCGTCTGCGCGGCTTCGTCCCCACCGCGTACGCCGTCCCCGCCTTCGCCCTCCCCGCGCCCGTCGGACCTTGCTATGCCCTGGCCGACGGCAACGCGGCGGTCGGCAGGCGGGGCCGCTCAGGCTCGGCCACCACCGCACGCCGTCCGGCCGCGGACAGTGACAGCGCCCGGATGATGGATCTCGTGGAGCGCGCCCAGGCCGGCGAGGCCGACGCCTTCGGACGGCTCTACGACCAGTACAGCGACACCGTGTACCGCTACATCTACTACCGGGTTGGAGGTAAGGCGACCGCCGAGGACCTCACCAGTGAGACCTTTCTGCGGGCGCTGCGACGGATCGGCACCTTCACCTGGCAGGGGCGTGACTTCGGCGCCTGGCTCGTGACCATCGCCCGGAACCTGGTGGCCGACCATTTCAAGTCCAGCCGCTTCCGGCTGGAAGTGACCACCGGCGAGATGCTCGACGCCAACGAGGTCGAGCGTTCCCCCGAGGACTCCGTCCTGGAGTCCCTGTCGAACGCCGCACTGCTCGACGCCGTGAAGCGGCTCAACCCTCAGCAGCAGGAGTGCGTGACACTCCGCTTCCTCCAGGGGCTCTCGGTCGCCGAGACCGCCCGGGTGATGGGCAAGAACGAGGGCGCCATCAAGACCCTCCAGTACCGGGCCGTCCGCACACTGGCCCGGCTCCTGCCCGAAGACGTCCGCTGAGCCCGCTTTCGACCACAGTGGCCCCGCACGCTCAGCGACGTCCAACTCACCTTCTGTAAAAGTCTGTTGACTTCGCGGTCCGCACATCCGTCGTCCGTAACCCAAGTGCCGTGACGCTCGTTGTGCGGGATACAGGCTCCCTGTGGTCACGCCTTGGCCGTCGCCGATCACCCGATCGTGTGGACACGGCCAGGGGGTGCAACCCTCAGGACCCCCTGGGGAGTCGACCGTCATGACGAGAGGAGGTGCCGCCAGTGATCGCGAACGTATCAACGCACCGGCGGGCGAACGCCTTCGCCCAGGCCCTGGAGGAGATCGACCAGGGCACGGCGGCCGAGCAGCCCGATGGGTCGGCACCGTCCCGGGCTGCTGCGGAACAGACCGGGCAAGGGCTGCTGTTGGCCCTCGCCACCGGTCTCGGCGAGCTGCCCCAACCGGAGCTGGACCCGGAGGTCAAGATCGTGCAGCGAGCTCAGCTCGTCGCCGCGATGGAGGCCATGCTGCAGGAAGGCACCGCCGCCGGAGGCGAGGGTCCGGGCCGTGGCCTGCCCGAACAGCGGTCCCATAGGGCCAAGGGCTCGCACCGGGCGACCGGACTGGGGAAGCTGCGGCCCCGGTCCCGGTTGTCCAAAGGACTGGCCGCGGGCGGGCTCACCGTCGGTGTGGCCGCCGGAGCCTTCGGCGGTGTGGCCGCCGCGAGCTCCGACGCCCTGCCCGGTGACTCGCTCTACGGGCTCAAACGCGGCATGGAAGACATCAAGCTGGATCTGGCCGACGGCGACAGCGACCGGGGCGAGCTCTACCTCGACCAGGCCGCGAACCGCCTGAGCGAGGCCCGTCGGCTGATGGAGCGGGGCCGTTCGGGACAACTCGACCACGAGTCCCTGGGCGATATCCGCCGCGCTCTGTCCGGCATGCAGCACGACGCCTCCGAGGGGCACCGGCTGCTGCACGAGGCGTACGAACGGGACGGCTCACTGGGCCCCATCCAGACCCTGTCCGCGTTCTCCCAGTCGCACCGCGAGGCCTGGGGCACACTGCGCGACCGACTGCCCGTGCAGCTCGGTGACGTCAGTGACCAGGTCTCGTCGGTCTTCGAGGCCATAGACGACGAGGTCGACCCGCTGCGCTCGCTGCTGCCCAAGACGCCCGCCCCCGAGGGCACCGGCCGTCACCGGGGCAAGAGCGAGGAGTCCACCGCCTCGCCGGGTACGGAGACTCCGGCACCCAGCGCCAGCAGCGGATCGACGGGCGAGAGCCACAGCAGCGGCAAGCCCAAGCCGTCCAGTTCGGGCAGCAGCGGCGAAGGCCTGCTCGGCGGAAGCACCGGCGGTCTGCTCGACCCGCCGCCGGACGACACCAGCACCTCCCCGTCGTCCGGCAGCAGCAAGAGCAGCACGACGAGCGAACCCGATGTCACCCTGCCGCCGCTGCTCCCCGGCCTCCTGCCGGGCCTCGGCATCGACACGCAGGACAGCGACTGACCGGGCCGCCACCGCGGTACGTCGATGGGGGCGCCCTCCTCGGGGAGGGCGCCCCCATCGACGTACCGGCATATCAGTACATGATCAACAGAATCGTAACTGCATGATCAGAAGAACACGGACCTGCGCTGGACCAGCAGCTTGTACAGGGTGTGCTGGATCTGCTCCCTGACCTGGTCGGTCAGGTTGAACATCAGCATCGGATCGTCCGCCGCCTCCGGCGGATATCCGTCCGTGCGGATCGGCTCGCCGAACTGGATCGTCCACTTGGTGGGCAGCGGGACCGCGCCGAGCGGGCCCAGCCACGGGAAGGTCGGCGTGATCGGGAAGTACGGGAATCCCAGCAGCCGCGCGAGGGTCTTCGCGTTGCCGATCATCGGGTAGATCTCCTCCGCCCCGACGATCGAGCACGGAATGATCGGGGTGCCGGCGCGCAGCGCCGTCGAGACGAAGCCGCCCCGGCCGAACCGCTGGAGCTTGTAGCGCTCGCTGAACGGCTTACCGATGCCCTTGAAGCCCTCCGGCATCACACCGACCAGTTCACCGCGCTCCAGCAGCCGCTCGGCGTCCTCCGCGCAGGCCAGGGTGTGACCGGCCTTGCGGGCCAGCTCGTTGACGACCGGCAGCATGAACACCAGGTCGGCGGCGAGCAGACGCAGATGACGGTTCGCGGGGTGGTTGTCGTGGACGGCGACCTGCATCATCAGGCCGTCCAGCGGAAGCGTGCCCGAGTGGTTGGCGACGATCAGGGCGCCACCGTCGGACGGGATGTTCTCGATGCCCTTCACCTCGACGCGGAAGTACTTCTCGTACACCGGCCGGATCAGTGACATCAGGACCTGGTCGGTCAGCTCCTGGTCGTACCCGAACTCGTCGATCTCGTAGTCGCCGGTGAGCCTGCGGCGCAGGAAGGACAGGCCTCCCGCGATGCGCTGCTCCAGGCTCGTACCGCCCTGCTGGGGCTGCTGGGGCTGCCGGGGCTGTTCCTCCTGCGTCACGGGAACATCATCCTGCGGAAGGGTCCGCCCGGGCATGGGCTGGACCTCGCGCACGACCACGGGCTCACCCTTGCGCCGGCCTCCCGCGGCCCGGCGCCTCGCCGGGCGCTGCGCCGCAGCCCCGCGCGAGCGGTCGTCGTCGAACGGAATGACCTTGGCGTCCGCCATCGTTGATGCGCTCCTCAGTTGGCGCTCTGCGTCGGGCGGTGGCCGCCGCCCAGAGCAGGCAGCGCGGCGATCTTGTCCACGGCCCCCGCAAGGGCCTCCGGGGGCAGGAGGCCAGGACCCCTGCTCTGGGCGAAGTCCGCGAAGGCCTCCGCCGTCGTGTACTTCGGCTGGTAGCCCAGGGTTTCGCGCATCTGGACCGTCGCGACCACCCTGCCGTGCGTGAGCAGCCGCAGCTGCTCGGGCGAGAAGTCCGTCACCCCCAGGGTACGCACGGCCGTACCGACCCAGCTGAGGGCCGGCAGCAGGAGCGGGACCGTGGGCCGGCCAAGCCGCCGCGCGCACTGCGAGAGCAGCAGGACGCCGTCCCCGGCGATGTTGAACGTGCCGCTGTTGAGCGTGCCCCGCCGCGGGTCGTGCGCGGCGAGCCGCAGCACCTCGATGACGTCGCTCTCGTGGACGAACTGGAGCCGCGGGTCGTAGCCGAACACCGTCGGCAGCACCGGCAGCGAGAAGTACGAGGCGAGCGGCGAATCCGCGCTCGGGCCGAGGATGTTGGCGAACCGCAGCACGCACACGGCGACATCGGGCCTGCGGCGCGCGAAGCCGCGTACGTAGCCCTCGACCTCGACCGTGTCCTTCGCGAAGCCGCCGCTGGGCAGTGACTTGGGCGAGGTGGTCTCGGTGAAGACGGCGGGGTCGCGCGGCGCCGAGCCGTAGACGTTCGTGCTGGACTTCACGACGAGCCGCTTGACCGTCGGGGACTTCTGGCAGGCACCGAGGAGCTGCATGGTGCCGATGACGTTGGTCTCCTTGACCGTGGTCCGGCTGCCGGAGCCCAGCGCCGTGCCCGTCACGTCCATGTGGACGACCGTGTCGACGGAGTACTCGGCGAGCAGCCGGGCGATGGTGGGCTGGCGGATGTCGGCCTGCACGAAGTCGGCGCCACCGATGTGGTGCTCGGGAGGCACCGCGTCCACGGCGATCACCCGGTCCACCTGCGGGTCACGCTGGATCTGTCGTACGAACCGGCCCCCGAGCCGCCGGGCCACCCCGGTCACGAGCACGACCTTCCCCAAGATCAGCGCCTTCCTTCCAGAACTGGACGTAGCTCCGCTCGTACCTGCCGAGTTCCCCGTGTGCGGCCAACTTAGCGGGTTGATGTTGCGCTGTGATGACCGCCCGATGCACGAAGTGACGACAGCCATGAGCCTGTGACCAGACCCAGCCATTCGGCCCACAGACGGACATGGCGCACATGGCCGAAGATGTTCGACGGTCGAGCGGTTTTTCGGGGTTCCTCTTCCCGGGCCACCGCCGCGCCGGGAGTACCCGGCCGCCGCACAGAAGCCTCAGCCGGCCGCCGCGCGGCCTTCACCGACCCTTCTCCGGCCCTTGAGCCGCTTTCCCCGGCCGGATACGCCTGTGGCCCCCCACCTGCTGGTGAGAGGCCACAGTACGCGTTTCCGCGGCGTCGCTTACTTCTTGTTGCGACGCTGAACGCGAGTGCGCTTGAGCAGCTTGCGGTGCTTCTTCTTCGCCATCCGCTTGCGCCGCTTCTTGATAACAGAGCCCACGACTACCCTCGCTCACTTCTCTTTACTCGGTGCTGGGCTGCATGGGCCCACACGACCTATGAGGGGCCAGCCTACCCGCCCGAGAGCCGAGGTAGTAATCGAGGTGTTTCCGGGAGATCGCGAACGGTCTCCCGGAACGCCGTCAGGCC
This sequence comes from Streptomyces sp. NBC_00328, assembly GCF_036139655.1. NCBI lineage: Bacteria > Bacillati > Actinomycetota > Actinomycetes > Kitasatosporales > Streptomycetaceae > Streptomyces > Streptomyces sp. NBC_00328. Next base: position 5,594,458 of record NZ_CP108013.1, on the reverse strand, counting down.
GTCTCCACCCCCACGTAGCTCTCGCGGAGGTACTCGTGAACCGCTTGCTCCGGCACCCGGAAGGACCTCCCCACCCGGATCGCCGGCAGATGACCGCTGTGCACCAAGCGGTACACGGTCATCTTCGACACTCGCATCACCGAGGCGACTTCCGCCACGGTAAGGAACTGGACCTCGTTCAGAGGCCTCTCGCCTGCAGCCATGTCACACCTGAACCTTCCGCACTCGACGGCCACCGGCTTCCCCTTCCGGTGACTCTTCGTCGTTGCGCACTCACTCCCCAATGTAGGGGCGGGTGATGCGAGTGGGGAAGAGGAGATGCCATCGGCCGCCTACTGTGACAGACACGCTCGATTGAGTACATAGCGAGTAAGCGGTCGGTAGTAATCAGACCGCACAGCGTCATCTAGGGGAACGGCGACGGACACCCGCCCCTCTGCCTCTCCGACGAACAGCGCGGGATCGTCCGTATCGGCCAGGCCGATGGCCTCGAACCCCAGCTGACCTGCCCCGCAGACCCATCCGTGGTCCCCGATGACCAGCTCCGGGAGGGGCCCTCCGCCCGCCGCGGCGGCCGCCAGAACCGTCCGGACCGGGAGGGGTGAATGGGTGTGTGCGCCGGTCGCACGACCGGCGGCTCCCCCCTCGGGTTCGCGCACCAGCGCGACGCCCTGTACGTAGTCGAGGCTGTACGTGCGTAGACCGAACCGGGTCGTTATGTCGATAGAGCTACCCTGCGCGGGGGTGAGGACGGCACACCCCGCCGCTGACAGGGCGTCCGCGAGTGCGGCGTAGAAATCGATCAGGCGGTGCGGGTGACCCGTACCGAGAAGCACAGGGTGACGACGCCGGGCCGCTTCGCCGAGCCGTTCCGCGAAGGCGTCGAGGGCCGCCAGCGTCCGCTCCGGGTCGATCACATCATGCCCCGAAGTATGTAATGGATCAGCCGAAACTCCGCATTTGTCGGCCATCAACTCGATCAAATCCCGCTGACACCACGTCCATTCAGGATCAAGTCCAAGCATCAGACGGGGGTCGCGGGCGGCGAAGAGCCGGTAGCTGCGCAGGCTCTCCTCGCGCGAGGTGGCCACGGGCCCGGCGAGCCGGGCGGCCAGAAGATGGGCACGCAAAGCGCCGGTGCTCAACACGTCACGATGCTGGCGCATCCGCCGGTGCCGGATGCGCGACATGGGCCATATGCCCCACAGTTGGCCTAAAGGTCCACCCATGATGGCGGCGAAGGGACGGTACCGGCCCGACACGGAGACCCCGGCCGGCGGGGACCCCCGGCCGGACAGGTCCTAAGGAAGCATCCCCCGCAGCGGGAACACGGCCTTGCGTGTCGCCACGACCGCCTGGTCGAGACGGTCCGCCGGGTCGTACCCCGACTCCCAGTCCTTCCAGGACACCGGCCACCGTCCGTCCGTCATCCGCATCGGCGCCAACTGCCGGGTGCGGGCGAAGACCTGCTGCCGCCAGCTCTCCGGGATCACCGTCTCGGGCTCGACGGGACGGCCCGCCGCCACGGCCACCAGATGCGTCCACGAGCGCGGCACCACCTCCACGACCGCGTATCCGCCACCCCCCAGCGCGACCCAGCGTCCGTCGGCGTACGTGTGCGCCAGGTCGTGACAGGCGACCTGCACGGCCCGCTGCGCGTCGAGCGAGACGGCCAGGTGCGCGAGCGGGTCCTCGAAGTGGGTGTCCGCGCCGTGCTGGGTGACCAGCACCTGCGGCCGGAAGTCGGCGATCAGCTCCGGCACCACGGCGTGGAACGCCCGCAGCCAGCCCGCGTCCCCGGTACCCGCCGGCAGCGCGACATTGACGGCCGTACCCTCCGCACTGCCCGCCCCGGTCTCCTCGGGCCACCCGGTCTGCGGGAACAGCGTCCGCGGGTGCTCGTGCAGCGAGATCGTCAGAACCCGCGGATCCTCCCAGAAGGCCGCCTGGACACCGTCACCGTGGTGCACGTCGACATCGATGTACGCCACCCGCTCGGCACCCAGCTCCAGAAGGCGGGCGATGGCGAGAGCGGCGTCGTTGTAGATGCAGAACCCGGAGGCGGCGCCGGGCATCGCGTGGTGCAGCCCGCCCGCGAAGTTCACCGCGTGCAGCGCCTCCCCGCGCCACACGGCCTCCGCGGCGCCCACGGACTGCCCGGCGATCATCGCGGACACCTCGTGCATCCCGGTGAACGCGGGATCGTCCATGGTCCCGAGGCCGTACGACGCGTCGGCGGAAACGGGGTCGGCGGACGCGGACCTGACCGCCGCCACATAGTCCTCGCGATGCACCAGCCGCAGGGTCGAATCCCCGGCGGGCTTCGCCGCGACGACCTCGACGGCCCGGTCGAGCCCGAAGGCGTCGACGAGCCCCTTGGTCAGACGGAGCCGGACCGGATCCATCGGATGCTCCGGACCGAAGTCATACCCCGTTACTGCCTCGTCCCACATCAGCTGTGCGCGGCCGCTCATGCATCTCACCGTATCGGTCCGGTTGAGGTTCGAACGAGCGGGCATACCCCAAGGTCGCGAGGACCAGCACCATCGGCACGAGCATGGCTCCGCGGTAGTTCCAGGCGTCGCCCAGCGCGCCCACCAACGGAGAACCGATCAGGAACCCCACGTAATTGAAGATGTTCAGCCGCGCGATCGCCGTGTCCGACGCCCCCGGGAAGAGCCGCCCTGCGGCCGCGAAGGTCTGCGGCACGATCACACACAGCCCGAGCCCCAGCAGCGTGAACCCCAGCATGCCCACCCCGGCACCCGGCGCGAGGGCCACCACCCCGAACCCGAGCGCGGCGACCACGGCACCCAGCCGCACCACCGCCACCGCCCCGAACCGCCGCACCCCGAAGTCCCCGACAGCACGCCCCACCAGCGTCATCACCATGTAGACGTTGTACGGAACGGTCGCCGTCTGCTCCGAACTGCCCAGCACGTCCTTGAGGTACTTCGCGCTCCAGTTGGAGACGGTCGAGTCCCCGATGTAGGCGAACGTCATCACCAGACACAGCGGCAGCAGCAGCCGGAAGACGAGCGGACCGGCACCCGCGCCGGCCACCGCATCCTCCTTCCCCTCCGTGTCCGCGCCCGCGCCCGCGTCGACGTACCACCGGCTCCCCACCAGGGCGAGCGGCAGCAGCATCAGCACGACCGGCAGATACGACACGAAGAGCGACTGATGCCAGTGCGCCCCGGCCCACGCGAGCGAGGCGCCCACGATCCCGCCCAGGCTGTACGTGGCATGGAAACCGAGCATGATGCTGCGCCCGTACGACCGCTGGAGACTCACGCCGAGCATGTTCATCGAGGCGTCGAGACCGCCGACCGCCAGACCGAAGGCGCCGAGGGCGACCGCCACCTCGACGAGCTGGTCACCGGCACCGACACCCAGCAGGGCCAGCAGCACGACCGGCTGCGACCACCGCAGGACGCGGCTGGGGCGTATGCGCTTGACCAGATGCTCGGTGGCGACGCTGCCCAGCCCGGCGAGGACCGGGACGGCCGCCAGGAACGCCGGCAGCAGCGCGTCGGAGATCCCGTAGCGGTCCTGGATGGCCGGGATACGCGTCACGAGCAGCGCGAAGGCGGCACCCTGAGCGAAAAAGCTGAACGCCAAAGAGGCCCTACCGCGCCGCAGCACATCTGTCATGGCGGCGAGCGTAGAGCCCCGGCTTACCGGTGGGTAGATCAAGCCGAAGGTGAATTTTGCTCAGCTCTTCGGGGAGGGACTGTCGAGGTCTTCGTCACGGACCCGTCCGGGCCCTCGGCGCGGGGCTGTTCAGCGGTGCGTCCCGGCCCCGGCGGCGAGCTCGCGCTCCAGCATCTTCTCCATCGGGACGACCGCGAAGCGCCCGCTGAGCAGGAAGGCCAGGACCATCGAGGCGATCATGACGACCGTGCCGAGCCAGACCATCGTGTCGATCGGCAGCGTGTAGGCACCCACGACCCGCGCGACGCACTCACCGAGCAGGACCGTGCCCCACACCAGCGAGAACGTCCGCTCCGCCTTCCGGAACGGCTCGGAGCCGGCCGTCAGCCGGTCCCAGGCCGCGGCCCGCGCCGCGTCGCCCTTCACGAGGAACGGCTTCATGCCCTGCGTCATCATCGGCCGCCCGAGCCTCACGGACACCAGGACACCGATCCCGATCGCGCTGCTGACCCCGCTGTCCTTCGCCAGCATCAGCCGCGGGTCACCGGCGACCAGGCTGAGCGCGAGCCCGACCACGTTGACGAAGAGGATCAGCCCGGCCAGGGCGTTGGCCTTGCGCTCCTTCACCACGCTCCACACGGTCCGCACGGCCGGCACGACGCTGCTCCAGCCGAGGGCCGCCATCGTGCTCATCCCGAACCCGTTCCTGAGCAGGTAGTACGACCCGACCGGCACCGCCACGTCCACGATCAGCGGCAGGAAGCTCGGCCGGGCACCGGCGGTCTCCGGGGTGGTGGCCGTTTCCGCCAGGGCAGCGCGGGTGGTCTCTCCGGTGCTGATCTCGGTGGCGGTGATGCTCATGATCGGGTCCCTCCGTCGTCACTGTGTACGTCCCGTTTCGATGTACTCAGCTTCGCGGTCGGACCCCACCCGCCGACAGAAACGATCGTCCGGAGCTCGGCATGACAAATGTCAGCGCCCGACGATGGGTGCCGTCATACCAGCAGGTCAGCCAACTCCCCCATGTCGGAGAAGAGTTGAGTGGCGCCGGTCAGTCTGTCGGCCGGTGTCATGGCGGTGAACCCGTACACGTCCATCCCCGCCGCGTTGGCCGCCTGTACGCCCAGGGGGCTGTCCTCGACGACAGCGCACTTCTCGGGCCGTACGCCCATGCACTCGGCGGCATGGAGAAACAGATCGGGGGCCGGCTTGCCCCGCCCGACGTCCTGGGAGCTGAAGACCCGTCCCTCGTCGAACCATCGGTCGAGCCCTGTCGTCCGGTGCCCGACCCGGATCCGCTCATGGCTCCCGGAGGAGGCCACGCAGTACGGCACGCCGTCCGCGGCCAGCTTCTCCAGCACCTGGCCGGCTCCGGGAACGGGCTTCAGCTCCCGCTCGAAGGCGGCGAAGACGCGGGCGTGGAACACGTCGTCGAAGTCGTCCGGCAGCCGCCGCCCGGTGCGCTCCAGGACCAGGTCGTGGATGCGGTGCATCGCGGATCCCATGTAGTCACGCAGGGAGTCCTCGTACGTGGTGGGGTGCCCCAGCTCGGTGAGGTAGGCGGCCAAGTGGGTATTGGAGATCGGTTCGCTGTCCACGAGGACACCGTCATTGTCGAAAATGATCAGGTCATAGCGCATGGCAAAGACCCTAAACGCAGAAGCCCCCTGAACGCAGAAAACCCCCGGACCGGTATCCCCGGTCCGGGGGTTTTCTTCAAAATTTGTTCGGCGGCGTCCTACTCTCCCACAGGGTCCCCCCTGCAGTACCATCGGCGCTGTGAGGCTTAGCTTCCGGGTTCGGAATGTAACCGGGCGTTTCCCTCACGCTATGACCACCGAAACACTATGAAACTGTCAACCGCACCACGCTCTGTGACAAACGTGGGGTTGTTCGTGGTTTCAGAACCAACACAGTGGACGCGAGCAACTGAGGACAAGCCCTCGGCCTATTAGTACCAGTCACCTCCACCCGTTGCCGGGCTTCCAGATCTGGCCTATCAACCCAGTCGTCTACTGGGAGCCTTAACCCCTCAAGGGGTGGGAATACTCATCTCGAAGCAGGCTTCCCGCTTAGATGCTTTCAGCGGTTATCCCTCCCGAACGTAGCCAACCAGCCATGCCCTTGGCAGGACAACTGGCACACCAGAGGTTCGTCCGTCCCGGTCCTCTCGTACTAGGGACAGCCCTTCTCAATATTCCTACGCGCACAGCGGATAGGGACCGAACTGTCTCACGACGTTCTAAACCCAGCTCGCGTACCGCTTTAATGGGCGAACAGCCCAACCCTTGGGACCGACTCCAGCCCCAGGATGCGACGAGCCGACATCGAGGTGCCAAACCATCCCGTCGATATGGACTCTTGGGGAAGATCAGCCTGTTATCCCCGGGGTACCTTTTATCCGTTGAGCGACGGCGCTTCCACAAGCCACCGCCGGATCACTAGTCCCGACTTTCGTCCCTGCTCGACCCGTCGGTCTCACAGTCAAGCTCCCTTGTGCACTTACACTCAACACCTGATTGCCAACCAGGCTGAGGGAACCTTTGGGCGCCTCCGTTACTCTTTAGGAGGCAACCGCCCCAGTTAAACTACCCATCAGACACTGTCCCTGATCCGGATCACGGACCCAGGTTAGACATCCAGCACGACCAGACTGGTATTTCAACGACGACTCCACCTGAACTGGCGTCCAAGCTTCACAGTCTCCCAGCTATCCTACACAAGCCGAACCGAACACCAATATCAAACTGTAGTAAAGGTCCCGGGGTCTTTCCGTCCTGCTGCGCGAAACGAGCATCTTTACTCGTAGTGCAATTTCACCGGGCCTATGGTTGAGACAGTCGAGAAGTCGTTACGCCATTCGTGCAGGTCGGAACTTACCCGACAAGGAATTTCGCTACCTTAGGATGGTTATAGTTACCACCGCCGTTTACTGGCGCTTAAGTTCTCAGCTTCGCCACAACGAATTGTGACTAACCGGTCCCCTTAACGTTCCAGCACCGGGCAGGCGTCAGTCCGTATACATCGCCTTACGGCTTCGCACGGACCTGTGTTTTTAGTAAACAGTCGCTTCTCGCTGGTCTCTGCGGCCACCCCCAGCTCACCGAGTAAATCGGATCACCAGTGATGGCCCCCTTCTCCCGAAGTTACGGGGGCATTTTGCCGAGTTCCTTAACCATAGTTCACCCGAACGCCTCGGTATTCTCTACCTGACCACCTGAGTCGGTTTAGGGTACGGGCCGCCATGAAACTCGCTAGAGGCTTTTCTCGACAGCATAGGATCATCCACTTCACCACAATCGGCTCGGCATCAGGTCTCAGCCTTAATGTGTGACGGATTTGCCTATCACACGGCCTACACCCTTACCCCGGGACAACCACCGCCCGGGATGGACTACCTTCCTGCGTCACCCCATCACTCACCTACTACAGGTCTGGTCCGTCGGCTCCACCACTCCCCTTTGCCCGAAGGCTCCGGGGCGGCTTCACGGACTTAGCATCGCCTGGTTCGATGTTTGACGCTTCACAGCGGGTACCGGAATATCAACCGGTTATCCATCGACTACGCCTGTCGGCCTCGCCTTAGGTCCCGACTTACCCTGGGCAGATCAGCTTGACCCAGGAACCCTTAGTCAATCGGCGCACACGTTTCTCACGTGTGTATCGCTACTCATGCCTGCATTCTCACTCGTGAACCGTCCACCACTGCCTTCCGGCGCGGCTTCACCCGGCACACGACGCTCCCCTACCCATCACAACACCCGTTGGGGCTATACGCTGCAATGACACGACTTCGGCGGTACGCTTGAGCCCCGCTACATTGTCGGCGCGGAATCACTAGACCAGTGAGCTATTACGCACTCTTTCAAGGGTGGCTGCTTCTAAGCCAACCTCCTGGTTGTCTGTGCGACTCCACATCCTTTCCCACTTAGCGTACGCTTAGGGGCCTTAGTCGATGCTCTGGGCTGTTTCCCTCTCGACCATGGAGCTTATCCCCCACAGTCTCACTGCCGCGCTCTCACTTACCGGCATTCGGAGTTTGGCTAAGGTCAGTAACCCGGTAGGGCCCATCGCCTATCCAGTGCTCTACCTCCGGCAAGAAACACACGACGCTGCACCTAAATGCATTTCGGGGAGAACCAGCTATCACGGAGTTTGATTGGCCTTTCACCCCTAACCACAGGTCATCCCCCAGGTTTTCAACCCTGGTGGGTTCGGTCCTCCACGACCTCTTACAGCCGCTTCAACCTGCCCATGGCTAGATCACTCCGCTTCGGGTCTTGAGCGCGCTACTGAATCGCCCTATTCGGACTCGCTTTCGCTACGGCTTCCCCACACGGGTTAACCTCGCAACGCACCGCAAACTCGCAGGCTCATTCTTCAAAAGGCACGCAGTCACGACGCATTGAGTAAACTCAATGCGCGACGCTCCCACGGCTTGTAGGCACACGGTTTCAGGTACTATTTCACTCCGCTCCCGCGGTACTTTTCACCATTCCCTCACGGTACTATCCGCTATCGGTCACCAGGGAATATTTAGGCTTAGCGGGTGGTCCCGCCAGATTCACACGGGATTTCTCGGGCCCCGTGCTACTTGGGTGTCTCTCAAACGAGCCGTTGATGTTTCGACTACGGGGGTCTTACCCTCTACGCCGGACCTTTCGCATGTCCTTCGCCTACATCAACGGTTTCTGACTCGTCTCACAGCCGGCAGACTGTGAAAGAGAGATCCCACAACCCCCCAAGCGCAACCCCTGCCGGGTCTCACACGCTTGAGGTTTGGCCTCATCCGGTTTCGCTCGCCACTACTCCCGGAATCACGGTTGTTTTCTCTTCCTGCGGGTACTGAGATGTTTCACTTCCCCGCGTTCCCTCCACATACCCTATGTGTTCAGGTATGGGTGACAGCCCATGACGACTGCCGGGTTTCCCCATTCGGAAACCCCCGGATCAAAGCCTGGTTGACGGCTCCCCGGGGACTATCGTGGCCTCCCACGTCCTTCATCGGTTCCTGGTGCCAAGGCATCCACCGTGCGCCCTTAAAAACTTGGCCACAGATGCTCGCGTCCACTGTGCAGTTCTCAAACAACGACCAACCACCCATCACCCCGAACCAGTAGTTCGAGTGCACTGGGGCCGGCACTGAAGGCAGCCACACGGGCCGTACCTTCAGACACCCAACAGCGTGCCCGACACCCTCGCCACTCATGATCAGCTTTCCACGCTCCGAAGAGCAGTACTTGCAGCCCGAGATGACTGAGAGTGCCGAATAATCAACGTTCCACCCATGAGCAACCAGCATCGAACATTCGCCGATGTACTGGCCTCTGACTCGGCGGACCGAGTAAGAAGTGCTCCTTAGAAAGGAGGTGATCCAGCCGCACCTTCCGGTACGGCTACCTTGTTACGACTTCGTCCCAATCGCCAGTCCCACCTTCGACAGCTCCCTCCCACAAGGGGTTGGGCCACCGGCTTCGGGTGTTACCGACTTTCGTGACGTGACGGGCGGTGTGTACAAGGCCCGGGAACGTATTCACCGCAGCAATGCTGATCTGCGATTACTAGCAACTCCGACTTCATGGGGTCGAGTTGCAGACCCCAATCCGAACTGAGACAGGCTTTTTGAGATTCGCTCCGCCTCACGGCTTCGCAGCTCTTTGTACCTGCCATTGTAGCACGTGTGCAGCCCAAGACATAAGGGGCATGATGACTTGACGTCGTCCCCACCTTCCTCCGAGTTGACCCCGGCAGTCTCCTGTGAGTCCCCATCACCCCGAAGGGCATGCTGGCAACACAGAACAAGGGTTGCGCTCGTTGCGGGACTTAACCCAACATCTCACGACACGAGCTGACGACAGCCATGCACCACCTGTACACCGACCACAAGGGGGGCACTATCTCTAATGCTTTCCGGTGTATGTCAAGCCTTGGTAAGGTTCTTCGCGTTGCGTCGAATTAAGCCACATGCTCCGCTGCTTGTGCGGGCCCCCGTCAATTCCTTTGAGTTTTAGCCTTGCGGCCGTACTCCCCAGGCGGGGAACTTAATGCGTTAGCTGCGGCACCGACGACGTGGAATGTCGCCAACACCTAGTTCCCACCGTTTACGGCGTGGACTACCAGGGTATCTAATCCTGTTCGCTCCCCACGCTTTCGCTCCTCAGCGTCAGTAATGGCCCAGAGATCCGCCTTCGCCACCGGTGTTCCTCCTGATATCTGCGCATTTCACCGCTACACCAGGAATTCCGATCTCCCCTACCACACTCTAGCTAGCCCGTATCGAATGCAGACCCGGGGTTAAGCCCCGGGCTTTCACACCCGACGTGACAAGCCGCCTACGAGCTCTTTACGCCCAATAATTCCGGACAACGCTTGCGCCCTACGTATTACCGCGGCTGCTGGCACGTAGTTAGCCGGCGCTTCTTCTGCAGGTACCGTCACTCTCGCTTCTTCCCTGCTGAAAGAGGTTTACAACCCGAAGGCCGTCATCCCTCACGCGGCGTCGCTGCATCAGGCTTTCGCCCATTGTGCAATATTCCCCACTGCTGCCTCCCGTAGGAGTCTGGGCCGTGTCTCAGTCCCAGTGTGGCCGGTCGCCCTCTCAGGCCGGCTACCCGTCGTCGCCTTGGTGAGCCACTACCTCACCAACAAGCTGATAGGCCGCGGGCTCATCCTTCACCGCCGGAGCTTTTAACCCCCACCCATGCGGGCAGGAGTGTTATCCGGTATTAGACCCCGTTTCCAGGGCTTGTCCCAGAGTGAAGGGCAGATTGCCCACGTGTTACTCACCCGTTCGCCACTAATCCACCCCGAAAGGCTTCATCGTTCGACTTGCATGTGTTAAGCACGCCGCCAGCGTTCGTCCTGAGCCAGGATCAAACTCTCCGTGAATGTTTTCCCGTAATCGGGACGACATCACGAGAGCGGAACCAAGGGGAGGAATAATCCCCCGGTTCACAGCGTCCTCGCTGATGCGCCTGCCGGAACAATGCCCGGCAGGACTTTTTCAAAGGAACCTCGTCCCGACCGAACGGCCGGAGACGGGGTATCAACAAATCTGGCGTTGATTTTTGGCACGCTGTTGAGTTCTCAAGGAACGGACGCTTCCTTTGTACTCACCCTCTCGGGCTTTCCTCCGGGCGCTTCCCTTCGGTCTTGCGTTTCCGACTCTATCAGACCGTTTCCGTATCCGATTTCCTCGGCGCTTTCCAGGTTTCCGCTTGCGCGTTTCCCTTTCCGGCGAGTCCGACTCTATCAGAACCTTTCGGGCCTGACCCCCAGTCAGCGGGGCTTGTCCTCGCGGCCGTTGGGCCGTTCCGACGAGTGAGACATTAGCGGATTCCTGGCTCCCGAGCTAATCGGGGTGGCGCCCTTTCGAACGCGGAATCCTCATTTCGCAAACACGCATGAAAACGAGCCGACGACGAGTCGTCGATCGTTGAATGGTGGTGCGGAATGGCTGTCCGGGGACCGACCGGAGTCGACGCTCACGTCGGACAACTCGGAGAACACTACGGACGGGCCCGGGTCGTGTCAACTGCGGTCCGGAGGGACCCTCCGAGGCGTACTCTGCGTCCATGACTACGCGTACGTGCACCCAGCAGTGGTGGGCCGCCTGACGGCGGCCGTACACACGTATGTACCCAACGGCCGCCGCCTCGGCGGCCGTTTTTGTGTCCCTCCTGGGGCGCCGGCCGGCGAACGCGGCGGCCTCGACCAGGAGGTTGAGTGATGACGCGGATCTTCAGTGGGGTCAAGCCGACCGGGCATCTGACGCTGGGGAACTATCTGGGCGCCGTACGCCGCTGGGCCGAGGTCGACCAGCACCGGGCCGAGGCCCTGTTCTGCATCGTCGATCTGCACGCGCTGACCGTGGACCACGATCCGGGGCGGGTCCGCAGGCTCAGCAGGCAGGCGGCGACCTTGTTGCTGGCCTCGGGACTCGATCCAGAGCTGTGCACCGTATTCGTACAGAGTCATGTGGACGAGCACGCTCGGCTGTCGTACGTGCTGGAGTGCGTCGCGACCGACGGCGAGATGCGTCGGATGATCCAGTACAAGGAGAAGGCCGCGCTGGAGCGGAAGCGCGGGGGGAGCGTGCGGCTGTCCCTGCTGACGTATCCCGTGCTGATGGCAGCCGACATCCTGGCGTACGGGAGCGATGAGGTGCCGGTCGGGGACGACCAGTCGCAGCATGTCGAACTGACCCGGGATCTGGCCGTGCGGTTCAACCAGCGGTACGGGCACACGTTCGTGGTACCCCGGGCGACCCGGCCGGAGGTCGCGGCACGGGTCATGAATCTTCAGGAGCCGACGTCGAAGATGGGCAAGAGTGACGATGTCGGACCGGGCGTCGTCTATCTGCTCGATGAGCCGGACGCCGTACGGAAGAAGATCATGCGCGCGGTGACGGACAGCGGGCAGGACGTCGCGTACGACCCGGAGACGCGGCCCGGGGTCTCGAATCTGCTGGAGATCCTCGCGGCGTGCGAGGGCGGCGACCCCGAAACCCTGAGCGGTGGGTACGCCTCGTACGGGGCTCTGAAGAAGGACACCGCCGACGCCGTGGTCGAGCTCCTCAGGCCCGTGCAGGAGAGGCACAAGGAGTTGTGCACGGATCCCGCCTACGTGGAGGGGGTCCTGCGGGACGGTGCGCGGCGGGCCAGGGAGATCGCGCGACCGACGGTGGACTCGGCGTACGAGGCCATCGGGTTGCTCCCGCCCTCGGCCGGGTGACTCGGCCGGGCGCCCGGGCCTCGGGCTCAAGGGCTCGGCAACCGCCGAGTCCGAGAACCGAGGCCGAGGGCCGGCCGGGCAGGGGCGCGCGTCAGCTGTTGCCGGAGGCGAGTTCGCGGCTGCGGTCACGGGCCGCTTCCAGGGCCGCGATGAGTGCGGCGCGTACGCCGTGGTTCTCGAGTTCGCGGATCGCGTTGATCGTGGTGCCCGCGGGAGACGTGACGTTCTCGCGGAGCTTCACGGGGTGCTCGCCGCTGTCGCGGAGCATCACGGCGGCGCCGATCGCGGACTGCACGATCAGGTCGTGCGCCTTGTCGCGGGGCAGGCCGAGCAGGATGCCCGCGTCCGTCATGGCCTCGACCAGGTAGAAGAAGTACGCCGGTCCCGAACCGGAGAGGGCGGTGCAGGCGTCCTGCTGCGACTCGGGGACGAGGAGGGTCTTGCCGACGGCGCCGAAGACCTCCTCGGCGTACGCCACGTGCTCCGCGGTGGCGTGGCTCCCGGCGGAGATGACGGACATGGCCTCGTCGACGAGGGCGGGGGTGTTCGTCATGACGCGGACGACAGGGGTGCCGGCGGCCAGGCGCTCCTCGAAGAAGGAGGTCGGGATACCCGCCGCGCCGCTGATGATCAGGCGGTCGGCGGGGATGTGCGGGGCGAGTTCGTCGAGAAGGGCGCCCATGTCCTGGGGCTTGACCGTGAGGATCAGGGTGTCGGCGGTCTTCGCCGCTTCCGCGTTGCCGACCGGGGTGACGCCGTGGCGTTCCTGGAGTTCCCTGGCCCGCTCCGGGCGGCGGGCGGTGACCAGGAGATCGGTGGGGGCCCAGCCGGCTCGGATCATTCCGCTGAGCAGGGCTTCGCCGATCTTGCCGGTGCCGAGGACTGCGACTTTCTGAGGCATGGTTGCGGGTGCCCTCCGGGGGTTGAGTCGTCCGCGTTCATCCTCCCACCGGGGTCATGGGTGCGGGTGGGATGTCCGGTGGGCGGACGGAGCCCGTGCCGCCCGCCCACCGGACATCCCACCCGTCTGCCCGTCCGTACGGTCGCCCGGTCGCGGGTTCGTACGGTCGCGGGCTCGTACGGCGTCCTACGGCGTCCTACGGCGCAGGGTCGCCGCTCCGAGGCCCAGCACCAGCAGCGCGGTCCCGGCGACGATCAGCGCGTCGCGTACGAAGGTCGCGGTCATGTCGGTGTGCTTGAGGACCTCGTTCATGGCATCGACCGCGTACGACATGGGGAGGACGTCGGAGATGGCCTCCAGGACGGGGTGCATGTTCGAGCGCGGGGTGAACAGGCCGCAGAGGAGAAGCTGCGGGAAGATCACCGCCGGCATGAACTGGACGGCCTGGAACTCGGAGGCGGCGAACGCCGAGACGAAGAGGCCGAGGGCCGTTCCGAGGAGGGCGTCGAGCAGGGCGACCAGCAGGAGGAGCCAGGGGGAGCCCGTGACGTCCAGGCCGAGGAGCCAGACCGCGAGTCCGGTGGCCAGGGCCGACTGGACGATGGCGATCGCGCCGAAGGCGAGGGCGTAGCCGGCGATCAGGTCGCCTTTGCCCAGGGGCATGGCGAGGAGGCGTTCGAGGGTGCCGGAGGTGCGCTCGCGCAGGGTCGCGATCGAGGTCACCAGGAACATCGTGATCAGCGGGAAGATCCCGAGGAGGGACGCGCCGATGGAGTCGAAGGTCCCCGGGCTGCCGTCGAAGACGTAGCGGAGCAGGACCAGCATCACGCAGGGGACGAGGATCATCAGCGCGATGGTGCGCGGGTCGTGCCGCAGCTGGCGCAGGGCGCGGGCCGCGGTGGCCGTCGTACGGGAGAGGTTGAGCGGGCTCGGGCGGGACGCGGGTGCGGGCTGCCCAGGGGCGTCCGGGCCCTCGGGCGCGGTGGGCGGAGTGGGGCTCGTGGCCGCGGTGGAACTCATCGGGCGGTCTCCTCGCGGGAGTCGGGGCCGGTGGCCGTGGCCTTCGCGGCCTGGGTCGGCGCGGGCAGGTGCGCGGCCGCGACCGCCTCGTCCACGAGGTGCAGGAACGCGGTTTCGACGGTGTCCGAGCCGGTCCGTTCGCGGAGGGCGTCGGGGGTGTCGTCGGCGAGGATCCCGCCCTCGCGCATCAGGAGGAGCCGGTGGCAGCGCTCGGCCTCGTCCATGACGTGGGAGGAGACCAGGAGGGTCGTACCGCGCTGTTCGGCGATGGAGTGGAAGAGGTTCCACAGGTCGCGGCGCAGGACGGGGTCGAGGCCGACCGTCGGTTCGTCGAGGACCAGGAGTTCCGGGGCTCCGAGGAGGGCGACGGCGAGCGAGACGCGGCTGCGCTGGCCGCCCGAGAGGTTCCCGGCGAGGGAGTCGGCGTGCGAGGCGAGGTCGACGTCGGCGATGACCCGGGTGACGTCCGCGTGCCGGCGTTCGGCGGCGGCCCGGCCGGGGTCGAGGATCGCGGCGAAGTAGCCGAGGTTCTGGCGGACGGTCAGGTCGTCGTAGACGGAGGGCGCCTGGGTGACGTAACCGATGCGGGAGCGCAGTGCGGCGTCGCCTGCGGGACGGCCGAGGACTTCGAGGGTGCCGCCGACCTTGGCCTGGGTGCCGACGGTCGCGCGCATCAGGGTGGATTTCCCGCAGCCGGAGGGGCCGAGCAGGCCGGTGATCTGGCCGCGCGGGACGGTGAAGTCGAGTCCGTGCAGAACGGTGCGGGTGCCGCGGACGACCGTGAGGCCTTCGGCGCGGACGGCGGGCGGGGAGAGGGACACGGGCGTTCCTGTGGGGTCGGGCGGACGCGGACGAATAATCATCGTGTGATGAATATTGCTCTCGCCGGGTGCGCCGGTCAAGGGCCGGGCGGTACCGGCCGAACGGCCGGAGCGCCGGGCGGCGCAGGCGCGCGTCGGCGCACGTCGGCGCACGTCAGCGTGAACGGAACGGGATCGTCCGCGGCATCGCCGAGCCATGCGCTCCCGCGTTCGCGTGACAGCGGCGCGGAAGGGCTGTGCGATCAACGGGCTTACCTGACAATGGATTTCACTGCGCGAAACGGCTCCGTGCCGAGTCGCCAGGTCCGCCGTGCCCTCCCCCGGCACGGCACCCACGCATCTCCCACCGTCGACCGGAGGTGCTGTCGTGATGCGCAAAGCCGATCTGTTCGCGTCCCTCGTCGTCTTTCTGGTGGCGCTGCCCCTGTGTGTCGGGGTCGCCATAGCGTCCGGTGTGCCGGCCGAGCTGGGGCTGGTGACCGGAATCGTCGGTGGGCTGGTCGCCGGGATACTGCCCGGAAGCAGCCTCCAGGTGAGCGGGCCGGCGGCCGGGCTGACCGTGCTGGTGTACGAAGCCGTGCAGGCGTACGGGGTCCAGGCGCTCGGCGTGCTGGTGCTCGGCGCCGGCCTCCTACAGCTCGGGCTCGGGGTTCTCCGGCTCGGGCGGTGGTTCCGGGCCGTGTCCGTGGCCGTCGTGCAGGGGATGCTCGCCGGTATCGGGCTCGTGCTGATCGCCGGCCAGGTGTACGCGATGGGCGACACGGCCGCGCCCTCCGGCGGGCTCGGGAAGATCGCCGGGATCGTGTCGCTGGCCGGTGCCGCCGACCCCGTGGCGCTGGCGATCGGCGCGGCCACCGTGGCCGTACTCCTGCTGTGGCCGCGGTGGCGGCGGGGGGCCCGGCTGGTCCCGGCCCCGCTGCTGGCGGTGGCGCTCGCCTCGGCCGTGACCGGGGTCTTCGACCTCGCGGTGCGACGGGTCGAGGTCCAGGGGCTGTTCGATGCCGTACGGCCGCCGGCCGTCGCGGACCTGGGGCGGCTCACGGAAGTGAGCGTGATCGGGACCGTCCTGGCGTTCGCGCTGATCGCGTCGGCGGAGTCGTTGTTCAGTGCGGCGGCGGTGGACCGGCTGCACCGGGGCCCGCGTACCGACTACGACCGGGAGCTCATCGCGCAGGGCGCCGGGAACACCGTGTGCGGCATGCTCGGGGCGCTGCCCATGACCGCCGTGATCGTGCGGAGCGCGGCCAACGTGCAGGCGGGGGCGCAGACCAAGGTGTCGCGGGTGCTGCACGGGGTGTGGCTACTGCTCTTCACGGCCGTGGTGCCCGCGGTGCTCGGGCTGATTCCGGTGGCGGCGCTGGCGGGGCTGCTGGTGCACGCGGGGTGCAAGCTCGTGCCGGTGCGGGAGGTACGGACGCTGTGGCGCGGGCATCGCGGTGAGGTGGCCGTCCTCGTGGTGACCGCGGTGGCGATCGTGGTCGGGAACCTGTTCGAGGGAGTGCTGGTCGGGCTCGCGCTCGCCGTGGCCAAGACCGCCTGGGACATCAGTCATGTGCACGTGGAGACCGAGGACCGGGGCGCCGCGGGCATGGTCGTCCGGGTGGTCGGCAACGCCACCTTCCTGAGGCTGCCGAAGCTGCTGGACGCCTTGGAGGCCTTGCCTCACGACCGTGTCGTACGGCTGGAGCTGGGCGGACTGCGGCATGTGGACCACGCGTGCGCGGCGGCCCTCGACACGTGGGCCGCCGGGCGGGATCACGAACGGATCGCCACCAGCAGCCGCACGACGTAGGTCTCCTCCACGAACCCTTCCGGGAAGGCCTGGAGGAGGTGGTTCCGTTCCTCGGCGAAGAACGCCTCGGTGGCCTCCTCGCCGAGGACCAGGAACTGCGAGTGGCTGCCGACGTTGGCGAGGTGGGTGTCCACCGGGACGCGCCGGCTCCAGCGGACCTGGCGGTGGTCGAAGGAGAGGCTGCCGCTGGGGTCGGCGGCCAGGGGGTGCTCGGGGGTGGCGGAGCTGGGGCTCTTCTCGGCCTTCCGGTCCTTCTCGTCCAGGCCGAGGAAGCGTTCGGCGCGCCGGGCCGCCGCCTCGATCCACGGGACGTCGAGCGCCTCGGTGTTCCACCACAGGGCGAGCGCCCCGCCGGGACGCAGCACGCGCAACGCCTCCGGCACCGAGCGGCTCGGCTCGGTCCAGTGCCAGGACTGGGCGTAGGTGAGGAAGTCCATGGAGGCGGCGGCGAGGGGCAGGGCGTCGCCGCTGCCCCGCACGATCGGGATGCGGGGGTGGACGCGGCGGAACTCGTCGGCCATGCCGGGGCCGGGTTCCACGGCCAGGACGTCCGCGCCGCGGCTGTGCAGGAGGCCGGTCGAAATGCCGGTGCCCGCCCCCACGTCCGCCACCTTGGCACCGCTCAGGGACCGGCCCGCGAGTGCTTCGACGGCGTCGAAGAGGGCGGGCGGGTACGAGGGGCGGTTCGCGGCGTACGCCGCCGCGGCGGCGTTGAAGGAGTGGGCGCGCGCGGCTGCGGAGTGTCGGGGGGCTCCGGGAGGAGCGGAAGGGGAGGGCGACGAGGAAGGCGTCATGGGTTCATGATCGCGGGTGCGTGCGGGGCCGGGATAGAGGGTTTCCTGCCGCACCTTGGGTTTGCGGTGTCGGCCGGTGGGCGGGGCGGGGACGCGCCGGTACATCCGTCCGCATCCGAACGGATCCCAGCGGCCTTGCGAAGGGGACGTGGGTTCCGATCCGTCCGGCCTGCGGGCATGTGATGTACCGGCACGTCCCCTCACGCCCGATCCCGGCTGCGGGCGCATGGTGGCTTGGGCGCTGCCAGAGGCCGGTCAGGCGCGGCGGCGCTTCTTCGCCGGGTTGCCTGCGCGGCGCGTGGTGCGGCGGGTGTACTGCTCCCTCGCCGCCTCGTACTCCGCGCGGTGGAGCTTCTCGCCCGGGGCCTCGGTGAGCGAGCGGAAGCAGTAGGCGAGGAGGGAGCCGACGAAACCGATGGCGAGCAGACCGCGCAGGGACGCCTGGCGGTCGGGGTCGGGGCGCTTGGAGAAGGCGTCCGAGGTGTGGCGGAACGCGAGCGCGCTGCACACGGCGAACATCACCACGACCATCACGGTCACGGGCGTTCCCACGTCCGCGATGGCCAGGCCCTGGTAGGCGAAACGGAGCACGAAGCAGGCGGCCACGGCGGCGGCGAGCGAGCCGACGGCCACGCCGATCCGGCGGCCGGTGTAGCCGCCGTCGTGCTCCACCCAGGTCGTCCCGAAGAAGCGCAGGGGCTCGGGCTGGGGGCCCGCGGGGGTGCCGGTGCCGTTTCGGGTGCCGGTGCTGGTGCTGGTCTCGTCGCTCACGCGACGATTATCGCTCCGGTCACGGCTCCGGCCGCCGCCGCGGGGTGCCCCTGGGCGAAGGTGTCGGTCAGGAGCACTTCGGCGCGACATAGCCGTCGCTGCCCGTCTGGACGTACGCGTCCGAGACGAACTGGCCGTTCGAGATGTTGTCCCAGACGTTGCTCGTCCCGTACGGGCCGGCCACGGATTCGCCCGGGCACTGGCAGTAGATCGGGACGCGCGAGCCCGCCGGCAGGGTGCGAACGACACTGAAGTGGGTTCCCGGGCCGCTGCGGACATTGACGTTGTGCCCCGGTGCGAGCGGGTAGGTGCGCAGCGCCTGGGCGGTGGGCGACACCTCGTCCGCGGTCTCCGCCACGCCTGTGATCACGATGTCTTCCGTGGCCATATCGATTTCCCCCGTTGCTTGGTTCACGCCAAATTCAAGCTGCGCGCAGAGGCTAGCAAGCCGCCGGGGTTTCGTACGAAGGATCGACTAGGCTCTGCGCGTCGCGCACGCGGTCGAACCCACGGGGGTGAGTGATGCCGCCACAGCGCAGCACCGGTACGGAATCGGAAGCGGAACATCCGCGCTACGCCGGGCAGTACCTGCTGGAGACAAGACTCGGATCCGGTGGCATGGGGATCGTGCATCTGGCGCGGTCCGCCTCAGGGTTGCGGCTGGCCGTCAAGATCGTCCATGCCGAGTTCTCCCAAGACCCCGAGTTCCGGGGCCGGTTCCGTCAGGAGATCGCGGCCGCGCGCAGGGTCAGCGGTGCCTTCACGGCGCCCGTGGTGGACGCCGATCCCGAGGCCGAACGCCCTTGGATGGCAACGCTGTTCATTCCCGGGCCGACGCTCGCCGAGCACGTGAAGCGGAACGGCGCGCTGTCCACGGACCGGCTGCGCCACCTGATGGCCGGGCTCGCCGAGGGCCTGCGGGACATCCACCGGGCCGGTGTCGTCCACCGCGATCTCAAGCCCAGCAACGTCCTGCTGGCGGAGGACGGGCCGAAAATCATCGACTTCGGCATCTCGCGCCCCGCCGACAGTGAACTGCGCACGGAGACGGGGAAGTTGATCGGAACCCCGCCGTTCATGGCGCCGGAGCAGTTCAGCAGGCCGCGGCATGTCGGGCCTGCCGCCGACGTGTTCGCCCTCGGGTCGGTGATCGTGCACGCGGCCACCGGGAGCGGGCCGTTCGACTCGGACAGCCCCTATCTGGTCGCCTATCAAGTCGTGCACGACGAGCCGGACCTGACCGGAGTACCGGAGGAACTGCTCGACCTGGTCGCGCGCTGTCTCGCCAAGGAGCCCGAGGACCGGCCCACTCCGGACGAGCTGATGACCGCGCTGCGTTCGGTCTCGGCCTCGTACGACACCCGGACCTTCATTCCCGAACAGCGCACCGACAGCGAGAAGTCGGGCCCGTCGAGGCTGGAGCCGCGTCCGCGGCACGAGCGGCCGGAGGGCGCCGAAGACCCTACCCACGCGGCCGCCCGGAAGAGGAGCGGGCGACGTCGGCACCTGCCCGCGCTCGTAACGGCCGCCGGGCTCGCCGTCGTCGGCGGTGTCGTCGGCGCCTTCGGTCTCCCCGGCGGGTCGCAGAGTCCGGCAGCGGAACACCACACCGCTCCCCCGTCCAGGAACGCATTCCGGCCCTGGAGCCTCGATCTGAAGGCTTCCGGCTCCAAGGCCGGAAACCAGCCGCAGTGCACGTACACGCCCCGAGCCTTGCTGTGCGTCCGGCCCGGTGTCCTCGCCGCGGCGATCGACCCGGACGACGGCAAGGTGCTGTGGTCCCGGAGCGACACGGGGGACACGAGCACCTACGCCACTCCGGCCCCGGTCCTCTCCGACGGGCTCCTGCTGGTCGGCAGCAGGGACGGGCACCGGCTGACCGCGCTGGACCCCGGCACGGGCGCGACGCGCTGGAGCCGGGACGTCACGCGCTACGACGGCCATATCACCCACGTCGCCGGCATGGTCCTGCTCACCGGCCCCGACTCCGAGGTCACCGCCCTGAGCGCCGCCACCGGCGAGGAGAAGTGGCGTCACTCCGTACCCGGGGTGAAGCTCCCCCAGTTCCACTCGTTCGGGGACGGCGTCGCCTACGTGGTCTCGACACCCACGGCGGCCGAAACCCTGGTGACCGCCGTGGACCCGCAGACCGGTGCCACGACCTGGCAGCGGACCCTGGACGGGGAGCTGAGCGTGGTGGCCGCCCACGACGGAACCGTCTGGCTCGCGTCGGTCACCATCGACCAGTACACGGATGCCGTACTGCGCTACGACGTGACGAACCGCAGGACTCACCGCATCGCGCTGCGCATCCCGCAGGCCCAGGCACAGGTGGCCGTGCGGGGGGACGTCGCCTATCTGCTGGGGAACGACGGTTCGCTGGTCGCCGTGAACACGAAGACGTCGAAGCAACTGTGGCGGGTGGAGACATCCATCAGCAAGGCGTCGGCCCCCACCGTGGCGGGGCGTCGTCTCTATCTCACCGCGGTGGACGGGCGCCTCATCGCCGTCGACACCGGCAAGGGCGCGCTGCTCGGCCAGACAGAGGCCCGACCGGGGAGCGACCGGGGTTCACTCATCAGCGCGCTCCCGGCCCCCGTCGCCGCCGGCACTCACGTCTACGCCACCTCCCCCGACGGCACCCTCTTCGCCGTCGACGGGCGGGATCCCTCGGGCTGGTGAGATGTGAAGGGGGCCGCCCCGGCAGGGACGGCCCCCTTCACGCAGCTTCACCGGCCCGGGGCCGGGCGGGCTAGCCCAGCTTCGAGACGTCGCGCACCGCGCCCTTGTCCGCGCTGGTCGCCATCGCGGCGTACGCGCGCAGGGCGGCCGAGACCTTGCGCTCGCGGTTCGCGGGAGCGTAGACGCCGTTCAGGGCGTCGCGGCGGGTGGCCAACTCCTCTTCGGACACGAGCAGTTCGATCGAGCGGTTCGGGATGTCGATGCGGATGCGGTCGCCGTCACGGACGAGCGCGATGGTGCCGCCGGACGCCGCCTCCGGGGACGCGTGACCGATCGACAGGCCCGAAGTCCCGCCGGAGAAGCGGCCGTCGGTGATCAGCGCGCAGGTCTTGCCGAGGCCACGGCCCTTGAGGAACGAGGTCGGGTAGAGCATCTCCTGCATACCGGGGCCGCCCTTGGGACCCTCGTAGCGGATGACCACGACGTCGCCGTGCGTGATCTCCTTCTTGAGGATCTTGTCGACGGCCTCGTCCTGGGACTCGCAGACGACCGCGGGACCCTCGAAGGTCCAGATGGACTCGTCGACGCCGGCCGTCTTCACGACGCAGCCGTCGACGGCGAGGTTGCCCTTGAGGACCGCGAGGCCGCCGTCCTGGGAGTAGGCGTGCTCGGCGGAGCGGATGCAGCCGCCCTCGGCGTCCTCGTCCAGGGCCTCCCAGCGCTCGGACTGGGAGAAGGCCTCGGACGAGCGGACGCAGCCGGGGGCCGCGTGCCACAGCTCGATCGCCTCGGGAGAGGGGGAGCCGGCCCGCACGTCCCACGTCTTCATCCAGTCGGACAGGGACGGGCTGTGGACGGTGTGGACGTCCTCGTTGAGCAGGCCCGCGCGGTGCAGTTCGCCGAGAAGGGCGGGGATGCCGCCGGCGCGGTGCACGTCCTCCATGTAGTACGTGCGGTCCTTGGCGACGTTCGGGGCGACCTTGGCGAGGCACGGCACCCGGCGCGAGACCTCGTTGATCTCGTCCAGACCGAAGGGGACGCCCGCCTCCTGGGCGGCGGCCAGCAGGTGCAGGATCGTGTTGGTGGAGCCGCCCATGGCGATGTCGAGGGCCATGGCGTTCTCGAAGGCCGCGTGGGTGGCGATGTTGCGCGGCAGGACCGACTCGTCGTCCTGGTCGTAGTAGCGGCGCGTGATGTCGACGACCGTGCGGGCCGCGTCCTCGTACAGGCCCTTGCGGGCGGTGTGGGTGGCGAGGACCGAGCCGTTGCCGGGCAGGCTCAGGCCGATGGCCTCGGTCAGGCAGTTCATCGAGTTGGCGGTGAACATGCCGGAACAGGAGCCGCAGGTCGGACAGGCGTTCTCCTCGATACGGAGGATGTCCTCGTCCGAGATCTTGTCGTTCACGGCGTCGGAGATCGCGTCGACCAGGTCGAGCGTGCGGACCGTGCCGTCGACCAGGGTGGCGCGGCCGGACTCCATCGGGCCGCCGGAGACGAACACGGTCGGGATGTTCAGGCGCAGGGCGGCCATGAGCATGCCGGGCGTGATCTTGTCGCAGTTCGAGATGCAGATCAGGGCGTCGGCGCAGTGGGCCTCGACCATGTACTCCACCGAGTCCGCGATCAGGTCACGGGACGGCAGGGAGTACAGCATGCCGCCGTGGCCCATCGCGATGCCGTCGTCGACCGCGATCGTGTTGAACTCGCGGGCGATGCCGCCGGCGGCCGTGATGGCCTCGCTGACGATCCGGCCGACGGGCTGCAGGTGGGTGTGCCCCGGCACGAACTCCGTGAAGGAGTTGGCGACCGCGATGATCGGCTTCCGTCCGATGTCCGCGCCGGGTACACCGGAGGCGCGCATAAGGGCGCGTGCGCCCGCCATGTTGCGGCCGTGGGTGACTGTGCGGGACCTCAGCTCGGGCATCGTCGCTCGCTCCTTCGGGGAGGTATGAGGAGGGTTATGACTGAAGTCGAGCGTACGCCGGTGCTCCAGGATCCGGACAGGCCGTCCGCATCCCGGGACATACGTCTCGAACAGCGGCCACCTTGGCATGGCATACGCGCACGTCAGCGGCGTACTGGCGGGGTGGAGCCGCCTCGTCGGTGGTTCCCTCGCTCATGGGTTCGTCAGGTGTCCCTGCACCACGGGCGCCACTTTGGCCACGATGCGCTCCAGGTCCACCGAGGCCAGCGGCTCCACCTTGATCACATGCCGGAGCATGGCGACCCCGACCAGCTGGGCCGCCGCCAGCTCCACGCGCAGCTCCGCGTCCGGGACGTCGAGCCGGGCCGCGACGCGGCGCAGCAGCTGGGCCGCGACGAGTCGGCGGAAGACGGCGGCCGCGGTGTCGTTGTTCACCGCCGAGCGGACGATCGCCAGCAGGGGCGTACGGCTCGTGGGGTTCTCCCAGACGCCGAGGAAGAAGCGGGTCAGGCGTTCCCCGACGCCGTCGAGAGGGCCCTCGACGATCGCCTCGGGGGCGCCGAGCGCGGGTGCCATGGCTCCCTCGACGGCCGCCTCGAAGACCTGTTCCTTGGTGCCGAAGTAGTGGTGCACGAGGGCCGAGTCCACGCCGGCGGACCTGGCGATGCCGCGGATCGACGTCTTCTCGTACCCGCGCTCGGAGAACTCCTCGCGGGCCGCCTCCAGGATGCGGTCACGGGTGGCGGGGCCCGCCTCGGTCTGTGTACGGGTGGGGCGTCCCCGACCGCGGCGCGGGGCGGCGTCCGTCATCCGCGGGGCACCTTCACGGCCGAGGCGAGGTGGAGCCGGGTGAAGGCGAGGGCCTCGGCGAGGTCGGCCTCGCGTTCGGCGCTGGACATCGCGCGGCGGGTGTTGACCTCGATGACGACATGACCGTCGAAGCCGGAGAGCGCGAGGCGGTCCAGGAGTTCGGCGCAGGGCTGCGTGCCGCGGCCGGGGACCAGGTGCTCGTCCTTGTTGGATCCGTTGCCGTCGGCGAGGTGGACGTGTCCGAGGCGGTCGCCCATCCGGTCGATCATCTGGAGGGCGTCGGTGCGGGCGGTCGCCGTGTGGCTGAGGTCGATCGTGAAGTGCCGGTAGTCGTCCTTCGTCACGTCCCAGTCGGGGGCGTACGCGAGCATCTCGCGGTCGCGGTAGCGCCACGGGTACATGTTCTCGACGGCGAATCGCACGTCCGTCTCGTCGGCCATGCGCCAGATTCCGGTGACGAAGTCACGGGAGTACTGACGCTGCCAGCGGAACGGGGGGTGGACCACGACGGTGCTCGCGCCGAGCTTCTCGGCGGCCGCCTTCGCGCGCTGGAGCTTGGTCCACGGGTCGGTGGACCAGACGCGCTGGGTGATCAGGAGACAGGGTGCGTGGACGGCGAGGATCGGCATCCGGTGGTAGTCGCTGAGGCGGCGCAGCGCGTCGATGTCCTGGCTGACGGGGTCGGTCCACACCATGACCTCGACGCCGTCGTAGCCGAGGCGCGCGGCGATCTCGAAGGCCGTCGCCGTCGACTCCGGGTACACGGACGCCGTGGACAGCGCGACCTTCGCATCCGGGATCCGCACGACTGGTTCTGCCACGAGGGACAGCGTACGGGGTGCCTCCGGCGGTTGGGCGGGGGTGGCGAGCTCGGCCGAGGGGCTCCTGTCCGGCCCCGGTGGGGCTTTCCCGGGCCTGCCGCCCGGGGGCGTACGGGCTGCCTGCCTGGGACGCTCCGGCCTCCGGCCGGGGGTGGGGTTCGGCTCCCGGCGGGAGGGGGTGGGGGCTCGGGGCGGGGCGCGCTTGTGATCGATGCCACGGCCCTGCCGGGCGTTCCGGGGGGCGCCCCGTCGCCGTTGGGGTCTGTCTTGGTGGGCGGGATCCCCTTGCGGGGGGCTGGGCGCGCCGTTCCCCGCGCCCCTTTCGGGCGCCTGCCGCTCAGGGCGTTCCAGGAGGCGCCGCGTGCGGGCGCCCATCGCCGTAGGGGCGGGGGCTGTCGGCGGCCTCCCCCTTGTGCCGGGCTGGACGCGCCGTTCCCCGCGCCCCTTTCGGGCGCCTGCCGCTCAGGGCGTTCCAGGAGGCGCCGCGTGCGGGCGCCCATCGCCGTAGGGGCGGGGGCTGTCGGCGGCCTCCCCCTTGTGCCGGGCTGGACGCGCCGTTCCCGCGCCCCTTTCGGGCGCCTGGGCGGGCGCCCCGTCGGCCTGGCTGGTGCGGCCCCCTGTTACTCCGAGGCCATCTGGTCCAGGCGGCGCAGGATGACGCCCTCGCGCAGAGCCCAGGGGCAGATCTCCAGGGTTTCGACGCCGAAGAGGTCCATGGCGGCCTCGGCGACCAGGGCGCCGGCGAGGAGCTGGCCGGAGCGGCCCGGAGAGACGCCCGGCAGCTCGGCCCGTTCGTCGGCCGTCATGGACGCGAGGCGCGGGACCCAGTCCTCCAGCGAGCGGCGCTTGAGTTCGCGCTGGACGTACAGGCCGTCGGTGGAGCGGGCGGCACCGGCGATGCGGGCGAGCTGCTTGAACGTCTTGGAGGTGGCGACCACGTGGTCCGGGGCGCCGAAGCGGCTGAACTCCCCGACCGTCCGGGCGATCTGGGCCCTCACGTGCCGGCGCAGCGCCCGCACGGCCGCCGGATCCGCCGGGTCGGTGGGCAGCCAGCCCGCGGTCAGCCGGCCGGCACCGAGCGGCAGCGACACCGCCGCGTCCGGCTCCTCGTCCATGCCGTACGCGATCTCCAGGGAGCCGCCGCCGATGTCGAGGCCGAGCAGCTTGCCCGCGGACCAGCCGAACCAGCGGCGGGCCGCCAGGAAGGTGAGCCGCGCCTCCTCGGCGCCGGTGAGGACCTGGAGCTCGACACCGGTCTCGGCCTGCACCCGGGCGAGAACCTCGTCGGCGTTGCCGGCCTCGCGCACGGCCGATGTCGCGAAGGGCAGCAGAGCCTCGACGCCCTTGTCCTCGGCGGCCTCCAGGGCGTCCTGGACCGTCTCGATCAGCTTGTCGACGCCTTCGGGGCCGATCGCCCCGCTCTCGTCGAGCAGTTGGGCAAGCCGCAAATCCGCCTTGTGCGAGTGGGCGGGCAGCGGCCGGGCGCCGGGGTGCGCGTCCACCACCAGCAGATGCACCGTGTTCGATCCCACGTCGAGGACACCGAGTCTCATGTGCGGAACGCTACTGCCCACACGGCGAAACACGAGGGGTGGGGCGTAAGCCCACGTCGAACGGTGATCTCCGGGCGGCCGCCGGGGCGTCCCCGGAGCGGGCGGAAGCGACTTACCCTGGACCCGTGCCAAAGACGAAAAAGGCGAAGTCCGACAAATCGGCCACGGGCTCCGCGCAAGCGAAGGCCACCAAGTCCGGGAAGTCCGTGAAGTCTGTGAAGCCCGTGAAGAAGGGCGACGAGAAGGGGCTCGACTTCGCTCGCGCGTGGGTGGAGTTCCCTGACCCCGCCGATGACGAACAGGTCTTCCGGTGCGATCTGACCTGGCTGACCTCGCGGTGGAACTGCATCTTCGGGAGCGGCTGCCAGGGCATCCAGGCGGGCCGCGCCGACGACGGCTGCTGCACGCTGGGAGCCCACTTCTCCGACGAGGACGACGAGAAGCGGGTGGCCGGGCACGTGGCCCGGCTCACGCCGGACATCTGGCAGAACCATGACGTGGGCACGGAGACGGGCTGGGTGTCCAAGGACGAGGACGGCGACCGCCAGACCCGCCCGTACGAGGGCTCCTGCATCTTCCAGAACCGTCCCGGCTTCGCCGGCGGCGCGGGCTGCTCGCTGCACATCCTGGCCGTCAAGGAGGGGCGCGAGCCGCTGGAGACCAAGCCGGACGTCTGCTGGCAGCTCCCGGTGCGTCGCACGTACGAGTGGATCGACCGGCCCGACGACACCCGGGTGCTCCAGGTGTCCATCGGCGAGTACGACCGCCGCGGCTGGGGGCCGGGCGGCCACGACCTGCACTGGTGGTGCACGTCGGCGACCTCGGCACACGGCGCCGGCGACCCGGTGTACGTCTCGTACCGTCCGGAGCTGATCGAGCTGATGGGCGAGGCGGGGTACGACCGCCTGGTCCAGCTCTGCGAGGAGCGGCTGGCCTCACAGCTTCCGCTGCTGGCACCGCATCCCGCGGATCCGGTGGACTGACCAACCTGCGGATCCGGTGGATTCCGGCCGCTTCGGGCCGCACGACCGGCGGGTCCGGGCCGCACGACCGGCGGGTCCGGGCCGTACGACCGGCGGGTCCGGCGCTACGGCGTGCCCGTTCCCGGGTCGCCGCCGCCCTCCCCCGGCGGCGCCGAAGAGGTTCCCGGGTTTGGGGAGGACGTCTCGGTGGCGGTGGCCGTCGGCGTCGGGTCCGCCGGAGTCGGGGACGGGTCCTGGCTGGGGGTCGCGGCCGGGGTGGAGCCCGGCCCCGAGGGGGCCGGGGTGCTCGCGGTGGGGTCCGGTTTCCCGCCGGGGTGGGAGGACGAGCCCGCCTTCCCGTACCCGGTGATCGTGACCACCGCGCCCGCCGGGGCGATCGCCACTCGCGCGGTCCACTGGCCCGCCGGCTCACGGAGGTGGTCGACGTACACCTTGACCGTCATCGACTCGCCCGGTTCGAGCGTTCCCGAGGACCGGCTGAGGTAGAGCCAGGCCGCGCCGGTGCGCGCGGACCAGCGGACCGGGGAGCTGCCGGACGCGGTCAGCGTGACCAGCGTCGTGTCCCCGCTGGTTCCGGCGGTCACCGCCAGGTGTCCCGGGGTCGTTCCGCGGGCGCTGACGACCTCGACGGAGACGTCCGAGGAGCCGCCCTTGGTGACGCGGGAGCCGGGTCCCGCGCTGGCGTTCCCGGCGTTCTCGTAGCCGCCCGCCTGCCCGCCGTCCGGACCCTCGGGATCCTGGGCCTCGCTCGTGCTGGCCGGACGGCCGTCCACGCCCTCACCGGTCAGGGGCGCGCCCCGGTAGGCGGCCCAGAGGGCGAGAACGGGCGCGGCGACGACGGTGGCGACGATCGTCGTCGTGACGGCCCGCGCGCGGAGGCGGTCTCTTCGGGCGGCGTGGTCCTTGGGGTCCATCGGAAAGCCGCGCCGGTCGAAGCGCGGGGCGCCGCTCCGCGCGCGGGGGGCGTGCGCCATCGCGGTGCGCAGGGCCGCGTGCGGGGCCTGGAGCACGGGAAGCGCCGCGGGCGTGACGCTCGTGCCGGGCCAGGCACCGGGGGCGGCGCGTTCGGCGGTGCGGCGGCAGCGCGGGCAGTCGTCGACGTGCCGGACCAGCTCGCCGCGCAGGGTGGTGCTCAGCACCAGCCGGCTGTCTCCGGTGAGCCGGGCGACGCTCGGGCAGGCGCCGGTCTCCACGACGGCGAGGGCCGCCCGGGTGCGTTCGACCTCGCAGGCGGCGGAGGCGAGCAGTTCGCGCGCCACGACGAGGTCCATGCCGAGGACGGCGGCGACCTCGCGGGCGGCGAGCTGGTGGCGCACCGCGAGTTCGAGCGCCTCGCGCTGTTCGGGGGTGGTTCCGGCGGCCTCCGGCCAGGCCAGCAGGGAGAGTTCGCGACGGCGGTGGTCCTGGACCTCCTCGGACACGGGAACGGCGCTCACCGCCTCGGCCGCGCGCCGGTCGGCGGCGGCCTTGTGCGCCGCGTCGAGGGCGGCCCCTTCACGGGGTCCGCCCGCAGGTCCTTGAAGGCCGCCCCTGCGAGACGCCTGCCGCCCGGAGGCGTGCGCGGCCTGGCGCTTGCGCCGGGCTTCGGTGAGCTTGCGCAGACAGGACCAGCGGGCGAGCGCGTAGAGCCAGGCCCTGCGGTCGTCGGCCGCCTCCGGCCCGCGCGGGCCGCGCCGCTCGGCGAGCGCCAGGGCGTCCCCCAGGGCGGCGGTGGCCGCGTCGTGGTCGCACAGTACGGACAGGCAATAGGTGAACAGGCCGTCCAGGTAGGGCTCGTACCGCGCGGGGGGACGCTGGACCAGGGTGTGGGGGGTCGCGCCACGGGGCACGGCCGCCCGCTTGCGCGCGGCTCCGTGCGCCCGGTGTGCGCCGGTGGTGTGCGTGGAGGTCTCCGGACTGCTGCTCATCACCCGTGCGACCGTAGGTGCCCGGGCCCGGCCCCTTCCTCCCCCTTGAGCACATTTAATCCGTACGGGTGAAACGATCCCTCATAAGGGGACAGGAACCCTCGACCCCTGGCCTGGGCCGTCACCGGTGGCGATGGCAGTCCATGGCAGATGGGACGGCCAGGGCCCGCGCGGGACCCGGTCTCTCGGGGGTGGGAACGGGGCACGGGGGCTCGCGCCGCGCTTTCCGCGAAGGGCCGGGGGCCCCGGTCGCGGAGGCCCGGGGGCGGGGCCCGGATCCGCGGGCCCGGGTGGGGTCGTACCGTCGCGTGCCGCGTTGTCAGTGGCTACGGCTACGGTTCGGTCATGGCTGCCCGTACGAAATCCGCGAAGGACCGGCCGTCCTACCGCTGCACCGAGTGCGGCTGGCAGACGGCCAAATGGCTCGGCCGCTGCGCCGAATGCCAGGCATGGGGGACGGTCGAGGAGTACGGCGCGCCCGGTGTCCGCACGACGGCACCGGGCCGGGTCACCACGTCCGCGGTGCCCATCGGACAGGTCGACGGCCGTCAGGCCACCGCCCGCAGCACGGGCGTGCCCGAGCTGGACCGTGTCCTCGGCGGCGGTCTCGTGCCCGGAGCCGTCGTCCTCGTCGCGGGCGAGCCCGGCGTCGGCAAGTCCACCCTCCTGCTGGACGTGGCGGCCAAGTCGGCGAGTGACGAACACCGCACCTTGTATGTGACGGGCGAGGAGTCGGCCAGCCAGGTGCGGCTGCGCGCGGACCGCATCAAGGCCATCGACGACCACCTCTATCTCGCCGCGGAGACGGATCTGTCCGCGGTCCTCGGTCATCTGGACGCGGTGAAGCCGTCGCTGCTCATCCTGGACTCCGTCCAGACCATCGCCTCCCCGGAGATCGACGGCGCGCCCGGCGGCATGGCCCAGGTCCGGGAGGTGGCGGGCGCGCTCATCCGGGCCTCCAAGGAGCGTGGCATGTCCACCCTGCTCGTGGGCCATGTCACCAAGGACGGCGCGATCGCCGGACCCCGGCTGCTCGAACACCTCGTGGACGTCGTCCTGTCCTTCGAGGGCGACCGGCACGCGCGCCTGAGACTCGTCCGAGGGGTCAAGAACCGCTACGGCACGACGGACGAGGTCGGCTGTTTCGAGCTGCACGACGAGGGCATCACCGGGCTCACCGACCCGTCGGGGCTCTTCCTGACGCGCCGTGCCGAGCCCGTCCCGGGCACCTGTCTGACCGTCACTCTCGAAGGCCGTCGTCCCCTGGTCGCCGAGGTCCAGGCGCTCACCGTGGACTCCCAGATCCCCTCTCCGCGCCGTACGACATCCGGTCTGGAGACCTCCCGCGTCTCGATGATGCTCGCCGTCCTGGAGCAGCGCGGCCGGATCAGCGCTCTCGGAAAGCGGGACATCTACTCGGCGACGGTCGGCGGTGTGAAGCTCACCGAGCCCGCCGCGGACCTCGCCGTCGCGCTCGCCCTGGCGTCCGCCGCCAGTGACGTCCCGCTGCCCAAGAACCTCGTGGCGATCGGCGAGGTGGGGCTCGCGGGCGAGGTCAGACGGGTCACGGGCGTCCAGCGCCGGCTGGCCGAGGCCCACCGCCTGGGCTTCACCCACGCCCTCGTACCGACCGATCCGGGCAAGGTTCCCGCCGGCATGAAGGTCCTGGAAGTGGCCGACATCGGCGCGGCTCTGAGTGTCCTTCCGCGCTCGCGTCGCAGAGAGGCCCCACGGGACGAGGAGCAGCGCCGGTAGACTTTGCCCTGGTCTCGCCCGTCCGTACGAACCGAGCGCGACCGGAAACCCGCGACCGGAGGAGTGCAGTGGCAGCCAACGACCGGGCAGCAGCTCCCGGAAAGTCCGGCGGGAGCTCCGGCGCCGATGGCCTGATGCGCGCCGCACTCAGCGCCGTGGCACCCGGTACGGCCCTGCGCGACGGGCTGGAACGGATCCTCCGCGGCAACACGGGCGGACTCATCGTGCTCGGCTCCGACAAGACCGTCGAAGCCATGTGCACGGGTGGATTCGTCCTGGATGTCGAGTTCACCGCGACCCGTCTGCGTGAACTGTGCAAGCTCGACGGCGGCATCGTGCTCGACAAGGACATCACCAAAATCCTTCGGGCGGGCGTGCAGCTGGTGCCCGACCCGACGATC
Source organism: Streptomyces sp. NBC_00328 (assembly GCF_036139655.1). Lineage (NCBI taxonomy): Bacteria > Bacillati > Actinomycetota > Actinomycetes > Kitasatosporales > Streptomycetaceae > Streptomyces > Streptomyces sp. NBC_00328. The sequence continues at coordinate 5,563,136 of NZ_CP108013.1, read as the reverse complement.
CCCACGGAGGAGACGGGCACGCGACACCGCACCGCGGACCGGGTGAGCAAGCAGGTCGGCTACCCCATCGTGTCGGTCTCCCAGTCGATGCGTCTGATCGCCCTGTACGTCGGCGGTCAGCGCCGCGTCCTGGAGGACTCCGCCGCGATCCTCTCCCGCGCCAACCAGGCCCTCGCCACCCTGGAGCGCTACAAGCTCCGTCTGGACGAGGTCGCGGGCACGCTGTCGGCGCTGGAGATCGAGGACCTCGTCACGGTCCGGGACGTCTCCGCGGTCGCCCAGCGTCTGGAGATGGTGCGCCGTATCGCCACCGAGATCGCCGAGTACGTGGTGGAACTGGGCACGGACGGGCGGCTGCTGACCCTCCAGCTCGACGAGCTGATCGCCGGCGTCGAGCCCGACCGTGAGCTGGTCGTCCGGGACTACGTGCCCGAGCCGACCGCCAAGCGTTCCCGCACGGTCGACGAGGCGCTGTCCGAGCTGGACGCGCTCAGTCACGCCGAGCTCCTCGAACTGTCCACGGTGGCCAAGGCGTTGGGCTACACCGGCTCCCCCGAGGCGCTCGACTCCGCGGTCTCTCCGCGCGGGTTCCGTCTCCTCGCCAAGGTGCCGCGGCTGCCCGGCGCGATCATCGACCGGCTCGTGGAGCACTTCGGCGGTCTGCAGAAGCTGCTCGCCGCGAGCGTGGACGACCTCCAGACGGTCGACGGCGTGGGCGAGGCCCGGGCCCGCAGCGTCCGCGAGGGCCTGTCCCGTCTCGCGGAGTCGTCGATCCTGGAGCGCTACGTCTAGGGCCTGCCGTTTGGATCACGCGGCGGGACGCGGCGCCCCGTACAACGGGGCGAACTCTGCCTGTCGGGGCACCAGGAGTCCTCGTCGGGGATCCGGGACCCCGGGGCCGCCGGGGTTGCACTCCCGTCCGGACCGAGGGTGCTCAGTCCTTGGACAGGACGAACGATGTCTGCGCCTTCGCCAGTCCCGGTGCCTTCGCCTCGACCAGGTAGGTGCCCGCGGGAGCCGAACCCGAAGGGGGCGTGGCGCACTCGGGGGCGCCGGGCCTGCGGTCCCACTTCACCGTGTGGACGGTCTGGCCGCCGGCCGGCACGCGGAAGAGGATGCCCGCGGCGTCCTTCGGGCAGTCGTCCGAGGCCCAGATGTCCTCGTCGCCGCCCGCCTGAGTGATCGTCAGAACCGCGCTCTTCGGGCCGAGATCGACCTTGCAGTCGCTGCCCGAGGTGTTTTTGGCGATGAGCTCGATCTCGGGCTGCTCTCCGGGCGCATAGGTGTTGCGCACGCTCTTGAGTGTCAACTTGACGTTGGCGGGGGTGCAGTTGGGGACCGTGGAACCGGCCGGGAGCCGGTCGGCCGCCCCGCCGCCGTTCTTGGCCCCGTCGTCGGAGCCGCCGCCGGTGCCGGTGCCGGATCCCGTGGAGCCGTCGCCCGAACCGCCGCCCGAGCCGTCCCCGGAACCGCCGTCCGACGCGCCGCCGTCGCCGCTTCCGCTCCCGCCGCTGTCACCGCCGCCGCTCGACTCGTCGCGGCCGCCCGGGTGTTGGCTGATCGCGGGGCCCGAACCGGAGGGTCCCGGCGTGATCGAGGAAGCGGGATTCTTGCCGTTCGACCCGCCGGCGCCGTTGTGGCCGCCCCCGCCTCCGGTGCCGACCACCCAGACCGTCAGAAGTGCCAACAGCCCTAGTACGGACAGCAGAACGGCCCTCCGACGCCAGTAGATGGTGGAGGGTAGCGGCCCGACCGGATTGCGCAGAGATCCCACGGCGCAAACTCTACGAGAGATCGGCCGTGCCACAGGCCCCACCCGCCGCCCCGGTACCAACTTTTCCGGATCATCATCCCGGCAGGCATCCGTCCCGGCGCCGTGACGGCCACCGGGTGCGGTCTTTCACCACCGCCCGCCCCCGGCGTCGTCCCCGCATCCGCACCGCCGCATGGCAGGATCGACATCGCCATGACTGCATCCACCAAGCCCACCGGGCCCACCCGGAACACCACCGGCGAGGACCTCCACACCCCCGTCATCGCCTGGTTCGACGAGCACGCCCGCGATCTGCCCTGGCGGCATCCCGATGCCGGCCCCTGGGCGGTGATGGTCAGCGAGTTCATGCTCCAGCAGACCCCCGTCAACCGCGTCCTGCCCGTCTACGAGCAGTGGCTGGCCCGCTGGCCGCGCCCCGCCGATCTGGCGAAGGACGCGCCCGGAGAGGCGGTCCGGGCCTGGGGACGGCTCGGCTATCCACGCCGCGCCCTGCGTCTGCACGGCGCCGCGGTGGCCATAGCGGAACGGCACGGCGGCGACGTACCGACCGATCACACGCAGCTGCTGGCGCTGCCCGGCATCGGGGAGTACACGGCGGCGGCGGTCGCGTCGTTCGCGTACGGCCAGCGTCATCCCGTCCTGGACACGAACGTCCGCAGGGTCTTCGCCCGAGCCGTCACCGGCGTGCAGTACCCGCCGAACGCCACCACGGCCGCCGAACGCAAGCTCGCCCGCGCCCTGCTGCCCGAGAGCGAGAGCACGGCGGCGCGCTGGGCCGCCGCCTCCATGGAACTCGGCGCGCTGGTCTGCACGGCGAGGAACGAGACGTGCCACCGCTGCCCGATCGCCGCGCAGTGCGCCTGGCGGCTGGCCGGCAAGCCGGAGCACGACGGACCGCCGCGCAAGGGGCAGACGTACGCGGGCACGGACCGCCAGGTGCGCGGCAAGCTGCTGGCCGTCCTGCGGGAGACGCATGTGCCGGTTCCGGGGACCGCGCTGGACCGGGTGTGGGACGAGCCGGTGCAGCGGGGCCGCGCGCTCGACGGACTCGTCGCCGACGGACTGGTCGAGCCGCTCCCCGGCGGTCTGTATCGGTTGCCCCTCACCTAGAGCAGACGTCATAACCGAATCAACCGGGTCATAGAGCCACGTTCTCCTACCCCGTTTCCATAGCCGTTACACAACCGACGGACAGCCGAGTGCTGGCCGCAGGCTGTCTCGGACAACCCCGTGACAACGGCTCCGTAGCTTCAGTGCCGTACCGCAGCGAGTGCCGCCCGACCGGCGGCACGGGAGCGGTGGTTCGCAGGCAACGGGAGAACCGGCAGCAGGCAGGCCGGAAACGGGGACGGAGGCGGTTGATCATGGCGCAGGGCGAGGTGCTCGAATTCGAGGAGTACGTCCGGACCCGGCAGGACGCGCTGCTGCGCAGTGCGCGCCGTCTGGTCCCCGACCCGGTCGACGCCCAGGACCTGCTCCAGACCGCGCTCGTGCGGACATACGGCCGCTGGGACGGCATCGCGGACAAGCGTCTCGCCGACGCCTATCTGCGCCGCGTGATGATCAATACGCGTACCGAGTGGTGGCGGGCCCGCAAGCTCGAGGAGGTGCCCACCGAGCAACTGCCGGACGCGTGTGTGGAGGACGCCACCGAACAGCACGCGGACCGTGCGCTGCTGATGGACATCATGAAGGTGCTGGCACCCAAGCAGCGCAGTGTCGTGGTGCTGCGACACTGGGAGCAGATGTCCACGGAGGAGACGGCCGCCGCGCTCGGCATGTCGGCCGGAACGGTCAAGAGCACGCTGCACCGGGCGCTGGCCCGGCTCCGCGAGGAGCTGGAGAGCCGCGACCTGGACGCCCGCGCGCTCGAACGTGAGGAGCGGGAGCGTTGCGCGGCCTAGGAGTCCGGGGCAGAACGGCCCTGAAGGCGGGGAGTTCGGCGGCGGCCGGGCTCGCCGCCCTCGGCCTTTTCGTGACCGCGTGCGCCACCGGCGGCACCGGTGCGCGCGACGAGGGTCCGGCGGGCAGCGACGCGGTCGCCAAGGGCAGCATCAAGCCGGTCGTCTCCGGCTCGCCGGCCAAGACCCCCAAGCGCGTGGACGCGGTCAAGCTCGTCAAGGACGATCCCGCGGTCAGCGCGGCGGTCAAGCGCGACCTGAAGCCGTGCGTCGCCGACGAGTACCCGGTCGACGTGTCATACGGGGAACTGACCGGCGGCTCCGCGAACGACATCGTGATCAACGTGATGACCTGCGCCGACGCCGTGGGTGTCGGCAGCTACGTCTATCGCCAGCAGAACGGCCGGTACCAGAATGTCTTCAAGGCCGAGGAGCCTCCGGTCTACGCCGAGATCGACCGGGGCGATCTGGTGGTCACCCAGCAGCTGTACGAGAAGGGCGACCCGGTGTCGTACCCGTCCAGCGAAGAAGTGATCACCTACGGCTGGTCCTCGACACGCTTCGTCGAACAGTCCAGGATCCACAACGACTACAGCAACGCGGTGGGCGGCTCCGTTTCGCCCGCCCCGGACGCGAACTGAGAACGGGCGGAGCAGCCGGATGGCAGAGCAGACCCACGTCCTGTTCGTCGAGGACGACAACGTCATCCGCGAGGCCACACAACTCGCCCTGGAGCGCGTCGGCTTCGCGGTCACGGCCATGCCCGACGGGCTCTCGGGCCTGGAGGCGTTCCGCGCCGACCGTCCCGACATCGCCCTGCTGGACGTGATGGTCCCCGGGCTCGACGGTGTGTCGCTGTGCCGCCGTATCCGCGACGAGTCGACCGTGCCGGTCATCATGCTGTCGGCGCGCGCCGACTCGATCGACGTCGTGCTCGGCCTGGAGGCCGGCGCCGACGACTACGTGACCAAGCCCTTCGACGGCGCCGTGCTGGTCGCCCGTATCCGCGCGGTGCTGCGCCGCTTCGGGCACGCGAGCGGCGGCGCGGGCGCGGGCGAGGGGGCCGCTCCGGTGGAGGGCGGGGTGCTCGTCTTCGGTGAGCTGGAGGTCGACACCGAGGGCATGGAGGTGACCCGGGGCGGTACGCCGGTGGCGCTGACGCCCACCGAGATGCGGCTGCTCCTGGAGTTCTCGTCCGCGCCCGGGACGGTGCTGAGCCGCGACAAGCTGCTGGAACGGGTGTGGGACTACGGCTGGGGCGGGGACACCCGGGTGGTCGACGTCCATGTGCAGCGGCTGCGTACGAAGATCGGCCAGGACCGTATCGAGACGGTCCGCGGCTTCGGCTACAAGTTGAAGGCCTGAGCACACCATGCGGGGGAAATTTCAGCGTTCCGCTGCTGCGGGGAACCCTTCGGCCGCGGGGCGGGGACCGGTTCCGGGCGGCCGTGCGGAACCGGGGGTCGGCATGAGCACGGGGTCGCGCGAGGGGGTCGGTGCCGGGTCGGATGCCGGCCGGGGCGAGGTTCTCGGCGGGGGCGGGGGCAGGAGACCCGGCGCGGTAAAGGGCCGGGGCATCGGCATCGGGATAGACCGGGGCACGGATTCGGGTACGAGCATCCGTACCGGCATCCGCTGGAAGCTCAGCACCGCGATCGCCCTGGTCGGCGCGCTGGTCGCCGTCGCACTGAGCCTGGTCGTGCACAACGCGGCCCGCGTCTCGATGCTGGACAACTCGCGCGACCTCGCCGACGAGCGCATCCAGCTCGCCGAGCGCATGTACGGGCCGGGCCGGCCGCCGTCGTTCGGGGCGAAGATAGACGATCCCTCCATTCCGTCGGACCTGATGGTGAAGGTCTCGCAGGGGCGGCGGGCGACCTACGTCTCCGACAGCTCCAACGGCGTGCCGGACATCTGGGCCGCCGTACCGCTCAGGAACGGCCAGGTGCTGTCCTGGCACGAGCGGTTCACGGACCGCAACGCGGACGTGATGAAGGACCTCGACCAGGCGCTGATCATCGGCTCCATCGCGGTCGTCTTCGGCGGCAGCGCGCTCGGTGTGCTGATCGGCGGCCAGTTGTCGCGCCGGCTGCGCAAGGCGGCGGCCGCGGCGAACCGGGTCGCCAAGGGGGAACCGGACGTCCGGGTGCGGGACGCGATCGGCGGTGTCGTGCTCGACGAGACCGACGACCTGGCACGGGCCGTGGACGCCATGGCCGACGCGCTCCAGCAGCGCATCGAGGCCGAGCGCCGGGTGACCGCCGACATCGCCCATGAACTGCGCACCCCGGTGACCGGGCTGCTCACGGCGGCCGAACTGCTGCCGCCCGGCCGCCCCACCGAGCTCGTACGGGACCGCGCGCAGGCCATGCGCACGCTCGTCGAGGACGTCCTGGAGGTCGCCCGGCTCGACGGGGCCTCCGAGCGGGCCGAGTTGCAGGACCTCATGCTCGGCGAGTTCGTGGCCCGGCGGATCGCCGCCAAGGGTGCGGACGTCGAGGTGCGGGTGGTGCACGAGTCCGAGGTCACGACGGACCCGCGCCGTCTGGAGCGCGTCCTACTCAACCTCCTGGCGAACGCGGCCCGGCACGGCAGGCCGCCGATCGAGGTCACCGTCGAGGGCCGGGTCATCCGCGTCCGCGACCACGGCCCCGGTTTCCCCGAGAAGCTCCTCGCCGAGGGGCCGAGCCGCTTCCGCACCGGCAGCACCGACCGTGCGGGCGACGGCCACGGACTGGGCCTCACCATCGCCGCCGGCCAGGCCCGGGTGCTCGGCGCACGGCTGACCTTCCGCAACGTACGGCCCGCCGGGGCCCCGGAGAGCGTGCCCGCCGAGGGCGCGGTCGCGGTGCTGTGGCTGCCGGAACACGCACCGACGAACACGGGGAGCCATCCGATGCTGCCGGCGTCCGGGAAGTAGACGGCCCCCGGCCGGGCCTGTCCTCGCCGCCTCGGTGCGACCGTCACCGGGCACAGAGGAAGGCCCCCGGGGCGGACAACGCCGGGGGCCTTCGGTGTGAGGAGTTCAGGGGCCGGCAGGGCCGGCCCCGCGATCAGGTCAGACCGGCTCGGCTAGCTGGACCTGGGGTGCCTCGTCCGACGCGCCGCCCTCGCCGGGCTTGGGCGCGCCCGCCCCCTTGAGGGCGACCTCCTTGACGAACACCGACGAGATCATCACGATCACGGCCACCGACGCGCCCAGCAGGAAGGCCGAGTGCGTACCGGCCGACACCGCGTGCTGGTAGGCCTCGCGCGCCGCCGCCGGCAGCTTCGCCAGGCTCGCCGCGTCCAGCTGCGGGGACTGCTCGGTGATCTTCGAGCCCAGCGCGCCGGCCTTCTCGGCCATGACGTCCTTGACGCGGTTGTTGAACAGCGCGCCCATGACGGCGACACCGAACGACGAGCCGAGCGTACGGAACAGGGTGGAGGAGGAGGACGCGACGCCCATGTCCTTCATCTCCACGCTGTTCTGCGCCACCAGCATGGTGACCTGCATCAGGCAGCCCATGCCCAGGCCGAGGACGGCCATGTAGACGCCGGACATGAAACGGGTGGTGTCCGTGTCCATCGTCGACAGCAGGTAGAGGCCGATCACCATCAGCACACCGCCGAGGACGGGGAAGATCTTGTAGCGGCCGGTGGCGGTGGTGACCCGGCCGGCGACCATCGACGTCACGAGCATCGCGCCCAGCATGGGCAGCAGCAGCAGACCGGAGTTGGTCGCGGACGCGCCCTGCACCGCCTGCTGGTACAGCGGCAGGAACAGCGTGGCGCCGAACATGGCGAAGCCGGTGACGAAGCCGATGATCGACATCAGGGTGAAGTTGCGGCTGCGGAAGATGTGCAGCGGCAGGATCGGCTCGGCGGCCTTGGTCTGCCAGAAGACGAACCCGACCAGCGCGGCGACACCGAGGCCGATGAGCTCCATGATCCGCGCGGACGACCAGGCGTACTCCGTGCCGCCCCAGGTGGTGACGAGGACGATGGAGGTGATGCCGATCGTCAGCAGCACGGCGCCGAGGTAGTCGATGCGCGTCTCGGACCGCTTCTTCGGCAGGTGCAGGACGATGCTGATCGCGGCGAGCGCGACCGCGCCGAGCGGCAGGTTGATGTAGAAGGACCAGCGCCAGCCCCAGTTGTCGGTGATGGTGCCGCCGATCAGCGGACCGCCGATCATCGCCAGCGCCATGATGCCGGCCATCATGCCCTGGTACTTGCCGCGCTCACGGGGCGGGATCAGGTCGCCGATGATCGCCATGACGCCGACCATGAGACCGCCGGCGCCGAGACCCTGAATGGCCCGGAATCCGATCAGCTCGCCCATGTTCTGGGCCATGCCGCTCAGCGCGGAGCCGATCAGGAAGATCACGATCGACGACATGAAGGCGCCCTTGCGCCCGTACATGTCGCCGACCTTGCCCCAGATCGGGGTGGAGGCCGCGGTGGCGAGGGTGTACGCCGTCACGACCCAGGAAAGGTGTTCGAGTCCGCCGAGCTCACCCACGATGGTCGGCATGGCCGTGCCGACGATCATGTTGTCGAGCATCGCCAGCATCATCGTGAGCATCAGCGCGAGCAGGACCACGCGTACGCTGCGCTGCCGCTTCTCGCCCTCGGCCGGTTTCCCGGTCTGCTCCACGGCCGGTTCGGCCGCTTTCGTCTTGTCCGCCATCGCTTCCACTCCCCTGAGTACTTCTGCCGCCGTCCGGCTACTTACTTGCCGACCGGCAAGTTGACTACACTCAGGAAAATAGCTTCGCAACTAGCCGGGCGTCAAGTAAGAAACACTAGTTTTACCAGCCGGTCGACAGGTAAGTTTCCAGGGAGCGCGAGGAGTACGAGGATGGGCGGCACCATGGACGGCATCAAGCGGCAGCGCCGGGGCGACACCCGGCAGCGCATCCAGGACGTCGCTCTCGAACTGTTCTCCGAGCACGGTTACGAGAAGACCTCGCTGCGTGAGATCGCCGAGCACCTCGATGTCACCAAAGCCGCGCTCTACTACCACTTCAAGACCAAGGAAGAGATCCTGATCAGCCTCTTCCAGGATCTGACGCGGCCGCTCGACGAGCTGATCGAGTGGGGCAGGCAGCAGCCGCACAGCCTGGAGACCAAGCAGGAGGTGCTGCGCCGCTACAGCGAGGCACTCGGCGGCGCGTCCCCGCTCTTCCGCTTCATGCAGGAGAACCAGGCGACGGTTCGCGAGCTGAGCATCGGCGAGACCTTCAAGGACCGCATGATCAGCATGCTGGAGATCATCAAGGAGCCCGAGTCGCCGCTGACCGACCAGGTCCGCTGCATCAGCGCGCTCTTCACGATGCACGCCGGAATGTTCGTGCTCAAAGACGTCGAAGGCGACCCCGAGGACAAGCGCAAGGCCGTCCTGGAGGTCGCGATCGACCTGGTGACCCAGGCCCACGGGGGCGGAGCCTCCTAGGGTCTGCCGCTCGGATCAGGTGGCCCGCGTCCCGCCGCATGATCCGGACGACAGGCCGCCCGGGCCGGCTCCGGCGAGCAGAGTTTCCTGGCGCCGCCCCCTCGCACGCAAGCGGAGCCCCGCTGCCGTCTCCGGCGGCGGGGCTCCGCTTCTGGTTCCGCTCTCCGGCGCTGCGCGCCGGGTCACCGGCGCGGGCGGGTCAGACCTTGACGCCCATGGTGTGAAGGAACGCCACGGGGTTGATGGCCGAACCGTAGTTGGGGGTCGTACGGATCTCGAAGTGCAGGTGCGGGCCGCTGGAGTTACCGGTGTTGCCGGAAAGGGCTATGTGCTGACCGGTGGAGACGACCTGCCCGACGTTCACATCGATGCGCGACAGGTGGGCGTACTGCGAGTACGTGCCGTTGGCGTGCTTGATGACGACGGCGTTGCCGTACGCCGGACCGTCACCGGCGCCGTTGCCGCCCGCCTTGACGACGGTGCCACCGTGGGCGGCCATGACGTTGGTGCCCGTCGGCACGGCGAAGTCCTGGCCGGAGTGCTTGTGGGCCCACATGCCGCCCGCCTGGTTGAAGCTGGCGGACAGGGAGTACTTCGCGACCGGGTCGATCCAGGAGGCGGCCTTCTTCTTCGCCACGGCCTTCTTGGCGACAGCCGCCTTGGTGGCGGCCGTCTTCTTCGCGACGGCGGCCTTGGCCTGAGCGGCGGCCTGGGTGTGAACGGCGTTGGCCGCGGTCACGGTGGCGCTGGTGCTGACGCCCGTTTCGGCGGCGGTCGCGACCCCTGCGCCCAGCACGACCGAGGCTCCCAGACCGACGGTCAGAACGGCCGCCTTGGTGCGGGCCATGGACGTAAGGGACTTGCGGGACGTGACGCGCTTCGACATGAATACCTCGTGGAGACGGGGACAAGGGACTGAGCAACCACTCCGGCGAACTGCCTGCTGCCGTGTTGGCCATTCATTGGTAACCCGCGCCCCCAGCCGCACTCAAACCCCCCATCTACGGTGCGAAGTAGTACTTCATCCCCAAACTTCCTGAACCTTGACACCTCGGACATTCGGCAAGGGATCTTGCCCCTTTGGCCCGGAAAGCAGGGTTTAACCCCACTTCAGGCCTGCGCATCCCTTGCTGGACCCGCCCTCGGCCCACCCGCCCGGACGACCTGCCGACAGCCCTCCCCACCCCGGGCCAAAGGTCCTTTTTGTCCGTTTTCGCATAACTACTACTCACGCTAGTACCGGACAAAACGCCTGTGCCTCATGTCACCGGGGGGCCGGATCCGGGACCCCCCGAATGTGACGCGGGCTACGCCGCCGGCCCCTGTTTTCAAGGGTCTTGGGGACGTTCGCCGGCCCTTCGCGGGTGCCTCCGGCGCCCCTGTGCCGAACGGCTGTCAGAACATACGGTTGTCCTCCTGGCTCAACGCTCTCCGGGGGATCGTCATGGACCCAGTAACCGTCGGCACGCGCCTGGCCTCCAGCGTGGCCGCGCCGCTGGTCAGGAAGCTCTTCGTGGCCGAGGGCCCGGGAGCGGGCCTCGTGGACAAGCCCGTACGGATCTCGGCGCTCGTCTCCTTCAAGGGCGAGAAACGGGCCGTCGGAGAGAAGGAACTGACCCGTCTGTCGGCCGCCCTGGTCGGGCGGGCGCTGCGTGGCGGGGAGCGCCCCTTCCCCGCCGACGAGGAACAGGCCGTCGTCCACGCCCTCGGCACCACGCTGCACGCCCTGGGCGACCTCACCATGACGGACGTCCAGGCGGTCGAGCTCGGCCACCGGGCGCTCGCCCTGCGGCTGCGCGCGGCCGCCGAGAACCCCGACCGGCACCTGTCCCTCGACGCGACCGTGTTCTACGAGGGGCTGCTCGACACCGCCTGCCTCCACATCCTGCACTTCTTCACCCAGCGCTCGGCGTTTGTCCCCCGCACCCTCGTGGAGCAGAGCCGCAGACAGCGCGAACTGATCGCCAAGGTGGACGAACTGATCGCCCGCACCCCCATGACGGGCGGCACGGACCAGGCCTTCGAGCAGCGCTATCTCGCCCATCTCGCCACCAGGCACAGCCACCTCACCATCTACGGCATCGACCTCGTCAACTCCCCGGAACGCTGGCCGCTGGACGCCGCCTACCTCAGCCTCCAGGCCTTACGCCCGGTGGAGGACGAGGAGACCGCCTCGTCGGACGGTGTGCGCATCGCCCCCGCGGCCGCTTCCCTGCCCGCCGAACAGGCCCTGTCGGAACAGGACCTCGTCCTGCTGCGCGGTGTGGCCGGCTCCGGCAAGACCACGCTGGTGCAGTGGCTGGCGGTGACCGCGGCGCGCGGCGAGCGGGGAGACCGCATCCCCTTCGTCCTCCCGCTGCGCACCCTCGTCCGCCGCCCCGAGGGCCTTCCGGCCCCCGACGCGTTCCTGTCCGCCGTGCGGCTTCCCTTCCACGCGGCCCAGCCGGACGGCTGGACCGACAGGGTGCTCGGCCACGGGCGCGGACTGCTGCTCGTCGACGGCCTCGACGAGATCCCCGAACGTGACCGCGAACACACCCGCCGCTGGCTGCGCGAACTCCTCGACGCCTACCCCGGCAACCAGTGGCTGGTCACGTCCCGCCCCTCGGCCGTACGGGAGGACTGGCTCGCGCCCGACGGGTTCACCGAACTCGTCCTCTCGCCGATGACCGGCGACGACGTGGCCGCCTTCATCCGCCGCTGGCACGCCGCGGCACGCCTCGACGCCTCCGACACGGACCGCCTCGACGGCTACGAACGTTCCCTCCTCGACGCCGTCCGGACCAAGCCGGACCTCGGCCGCCTCGCCACCAACCCTCTGATGTGCGGTCTGATCTGCGCGCTGCACCGGGACCGGCGGGGCTATCTGCCGCACGGCAGACAGGAGTTGTACGACGCCGCGCTCTCCATGCTGCTGTCGCGCCGCGACGAGGAACGCGACATGTTCGTACGGGGCAGCGGTCACGACGGCATCCACCTCACGGAACTTCCGCAGATCCAGCTCCTGCAACGGCTCGCCTACTGGCTGATCCGCAACAACCGGGCGGAGATGGACCGCGCCCGCGCCGAACGCATCGTCGCCGACGTCCTGCCCTCCCTCCCGGCCGCCGCCAGGCAGGGCGACGCCGCGCAGATCCTGCGCCACCTCCTCGTCCGCAGCGGCCTTCTCCGTGAACCCACCCCGGGAACCGTCGAGTTCGTCCACCGCACCTTCCAGGACTACCTGGGCGCCAAGGCCGCCGTGGAGGACGGGGACTTCGGGCTGCTGGTGCGCAACGCCGGGGAGTCCCAGTGGGCGGATGTGATCCGGATGGCCGTCGCCCACGCCCGGCCACGGGAACGGGCCGAGCTGCTGGACTCCATGACCGGCGCGGCGGCACGGCTCGACGAGGCGTCCGCGACGCGTGTACGGCTGCTCGCCCTCGCCTCGCTGGAACACGCCACCCAGCTCGCGCCCGAGGTGCGGGCCGCCGTGGAGGGCGGCGCGGCCGCGCTCATCCCGCCGAGAACGCCGGCGGAGGCCCGCGCCCTGGCCGAGGCGGGCCCCCTCGTCCTGGAGCTGCTGCCCGGACCGGAGGGCCTCACCGAGGACGAGGCCCACGGCGTCGTCGTCACCGCCTCCCTGATCGGCACCGACGCCGCCATCCCCGTACTGGCGCGCTTCCGCTCGCACCCGGCCCGGTCCGTGCGGGCCCAACTCGCCTGGGGATGGCACAGGTTCGACACCGAGCGGTACGCGTCCGAGATCATCGCCCGGCTGGACCCGGCCGGCCTGTACTTCTCCGCGCACTCGACCGCCCAGCTCCATGTGCTGCGCGACCTGGGCGGCCGGCCCCGGCTGCAGATCGTCGGAGACATCGACCCGGCGGAGCTGCGCACCTGCCTGCTCCCGGACCAGGTGACCCGGCTGATGCTGCGGCACAACAACCGCCTGGGGGATCTGGGCTTCCTGACGGCACAGCGGCGGCTGGAGCAGCTCAACCTCGATGGGTGCACGGGGATCGGTGATCTCACGCCGCTCGCGGAGCTGCCGCTGCGGGGGCTGTACCTGATGTCCGACTCGGGACGGCCCCCGGTCCCCGACGGTCTGGCCGGGCTGGCCTCGCTGCGGGAACTGAACGTCGGACACCGGCTCACGGGCCGGTCACTGGGCGAGACCCTCCCCCCGGACGCGCCGCTGGAAGTCATCTGCTTCGGGCTGGACGTGCTCCGCGACACCGGGATGCGGGGGCTGCGCCACTGGCGGTCGCTGCACACCCTGTGGCTGAGCCGGGAGCCCGGCGAACTCACCCCCGACGACTGGTCCGAGGTCACCGCGCTGCCGGCGCTCAGGGAACTGCGGATCCACCGGGCCGCCCTCGGATCCCTCGTGTCGGCGCCGCCGCTGCCGTCCGTCGAACACCTGGAACTGAGAAAACTGGCGGGGACCGAGGACCTTTCCGGACTCCGGGCCCTGCTGCCGAATCTGCGGACGGTCAATTTCGCCCTCACTTCGGGCACCGGAACCGTGCCGGAACAACTCTCGGGTCAATTGCCGGGCGAACACACGACGACCACGACCCACAACGTCCTGTGACTCCCGCCGGCCGAAAGGGCTGCCCCGGGACCTGAAAAAGGGGCTGCCCCGGGACCGAAGTCCCGGGGCAGCCCCTTTTCAGGCGGACCCGGAGGTCACGCCTCCTTGCTCAGGTTGGGACCGGCGCCGCCGGCGGCCTGCTCGATCGGCGGGATGTCGGGAAGCGCCGACTTCTCCTCACCGCGGAAGGTGAAGGCCTTGGCCTCGCCCTCGCCGTCGGTGTCGACGACCACGATGTGGCCGGGACGGAGCTCGCCGAAGAGGATCTTCTCGGAGAGGATGTCCTCGATCTCGCGCTGGATGGTCCGGCGCAGCGGCCGGGCGCCCAGCACGGGGTCGTAGCCCTTCTTCGCGAGGAGGGACTTGGCGCTCGGGCTGAGCTCGATGCCCATGTCCCGGTCCTTCAGACGCTCGTCCACCTTCGCGACCATGAGGTCGACGATCTGGATGATGTCTTCCTCGGTCAGCTGGTGGAAGACCACCGTGTCGTCGACACGGTTCAGGAACTCGGGGCGGAAGTGCTGCTTCAGCTCCTCGTTGACCTTGGCCTTCATCCGGTCGTAGTTGGACTTGACGTCGCCCACGGCCGCGAAGCCGAGGTTGAAGCCCTTGGAGATGTCCCGGGTGCCGAGGTTGGTCGTCATGATGATGACCGTGTTCTTGAAGTCCACGACCCGGCCCTGGGAGTCGGTCAGACGACCGTCCTCCAGGATCTGCAGCAGCGAGTTGAAGATGTCCGGGTGGGCCTTCTCGACCTCGTCGAAGAGGACGACGGAGAACGGCTTGCGGCGGACCTTCTCGGTGAGCTGGCCGCCCTCTTCGTAGCCCACGTATCCGGGGGGCGAACCGAAGAGACGCGAGACCGTGTGCTTCTCGCTGAACTCCGACATGTCGAGGGAGATCAGCGCGTCCTCGTCACCGAAGAGGAACTCCGCGAGGGTCTTCGACAGCTCCGTCTTACCGACACCCGAGGGGCCGGCGAAGATGAAGGAACCACCGGGACGCTTCGGGTCCTTCAGACCCGCTCGCGTACGGCGGATCGCCTGCGAGAGCGCCTTGATGGCGTCCTTCTGGCCGATGACCCGCTTGTGGAGCTCGTCCTCCATGCGCAGCAGACGCGAGGACTCCTCCTCGGTCAGCTTGAAGACCGGGATGCCGGTGGCGGTGGCCAGGACCTCGGCGATGAGCTCGCCGTCGACCTCGGCCACGACATCCATGTCGCCGGCCTTCCACTCCTTCTCGCGCTTGGCCTTCGCCGCCAGCAGCTGCTTCTCCTTGTCGCGGAGAGAGGCCGCCTTCTCGAAGTCCTGGGAGTCGATGGCCGACTCCTTGTCGCGGCGCACGCCCGCGATCTTCTCGTCGAACTCGCGGAGGTCCGGCGGCGCGGTCATCCGGCGGATGCGCATCCGGGAGCCGGCCTCGTCGATCAGGTCGATCGCCTTGTCGGGCAGGAAGCGGTCCGAGATGTACCGGTCGGCGAGCGTCGCCGCCTGCACCAGGGCCTCGTCCGTGATGGACACACGGTGGTGGGCCTCGTACCGGTCGCGCAGACCCTTGAGGATCTCGATCGTGTGGGGGAGGGAAGGCTCCGCCACCTGGATCGGCTGGAAGCGGCGCTCGAGGGCCGCGTCCTTCTCGAGGTGCTTGCGGTACTCGTCCAGGGTCGTCGCACCGATGGTCTGGAGCTCACCGCGGGCCAGCATGGGCTTCAGGATCGAAGCGGCGTCGATGGCGCCCTCGGCGGCACCCGCACCGACCAGCGTGTGCAGCTCGTCGATGAACAGGATGATGTCGCCGCGAGTGCGGATCTCCTTGAGGACCTTCTTCAGGCGCTCCTCGAAGTCACCGCGGTAGCGGGAGCCGGCGACCAGCGCGCCGAGGTCGAGGGTGTAGAGGTGCTTGTCCTTGAGGGTCTCGGGCACCTCGCCCTTGACGATGGCCTGGGCGAGGCCCTCGACGACGGCGGTCTTGCCGACGCCGGGCTCACCGATGAGCACCGGGTTGTTCTTCGTACGGCGGGACAGCACCTGCATGACCCGCTCGATCTCCTTCTCGCGCCCGATGACCGGGTCGAGCTTGGACTCACGAGCGGCCTGGGTGAGGTTCCGGCCGAACTGGTCGAGGACCAGGGACGTGGAGGGGGTGCCCTCGGCAGGACCGCCACTGGCGCCGGCGGTCTCCTTGCCCTGGTAGCCGGAGAGCAGCTGGATCACCTGCTGCCGCACCCGGTTGAGGTCTGCGCCCAGCTTGACCAGGACCTGGGCGGCGACGCCCTCGCCCTCACGGATCAGGCCGAGCAGGATGTGCTCCGTGCCGATGTAGTTGTGGCCCAGCTGAAGGGCCTCGCGGAGCGACAGCTCCAGGACCTTCTTGGCACGGGGGGTGAAGGGGATGTGACCGGAGGGGGCCTGCTGGCCCTGCCCGATGATCTCCTCCACCTGCTGGCGGACCGCCTCGAGCGAAATCCCGAGGCTCTCCAGGGCCTTAGCGGCGACACCCTCACCCTCGTGGATCAGGCCCAGGAGGATGTGCTCGGTGCCGATGTAGTTGTGGTTGAGCATCCGGGCTTCTTCCTGAGCCAGGACGACAACCCGCCGCGCGCGGTCGGTGAACCTCTCGAACATCGTTAATCGCTCCTCAGAGCGGTCAGGCAGTAAGGGGACGCTCCCCTCCCTGTCCTTCCGCAGCTTAGTCCCGCAAGCGGGGACCGCTCATTCCAACTGCCGACACCGTCCTTGGCCTCCTGACCCCGAACGCCGACATCTGCTCCAACCTGATGGTGCGAGACGATGTTCCCGCAGGCCAGGCAGATACCCTCTCCCGCTGTACGCCGATGGCGAACGTGAGATGCCCGAGCCCTGCGTGTCGTCCCTCCCACTAGGCATGTCTTACCCGTGCTCACTGACAGTCCATGCCGCGCGCACCGGTTCCCTCCGCTACGGGCGAACATCCATGCCCGGCGAAACGCTCCCGCACGCCCCCTTTCCCGGCACCCTGTGCGCTCACCGAAACACCCAGCGTAACTCCGGGGGTCTTTTGGCGGTTGCTCCTTGCATGGTTCCCACCGTCCTTGTCCCCCGTCGGCCGTCCGATCCGGGTGATCCGGTCGATCCGGTACGTCAGTGGTACGAGAACGAACTGGGCTGGGCGACAGTGCCCGGGTTGCCGGTACGGCTGGTCACGGGGCTGCGCTTCGACGTCCTGGAGGTGCCGGCGGAGGCGGGATTCCCGGCCCTGCGGCATCTGGGACCGGCTTCTCCGGTGGCCCTGCACGGGGAGCGGATGCGGCTGCTGGTGGCCGCGGGGAGCGCGGAGGAGCTGCCGGGGCTGCTCGACTGGCTGGAGTGGGGAAATCTCGCGCTGGATCTCACGGCGATCGGCGCGGGCGGAAGCATCGAGGCTCCCCCGCCGCCGGATCCCGGCGTCGCGGCGGCGCCGGATACCGGGGCTCCGGCGTCACCGGGTCCCCTCGCTCAGCCCGCCGGGTTCGGGGCCCGGCCCGAAGGCCGGCCCGAAGACGGCCCGCGAGCCCGTCCCGGCGACCGGCGCCCGGCCGGTCCGGAGACGCGGAGAGGCCCACGAGGGGCCGCCCGCTGGCTGCGGCCCCCGATGCCCGGCCGCGCGGTGGAGCCGGCGTTGCCGACGCTGTCGGCGCTGGGCGGCGGGACCGTCGGCGGGGGCGTTGGGGGCGCCCCCGATCTCGTACGACTGGTGCAGACGATGGCGACACACTGCCACCGCGTGAGGCTGCGGCAAGCGCCCGCTCAGCCGTTGGCCTTCTCGTAGGCCTCGCGAATGGACGCGGGAACACGGCCGCGGTCGTTGACCTCCAGGCCGTTCTCCTTCGCCCAGGCACGGACCTGCGCGGTGTCCTGGCTGCCACCGGAAGCGACGCGGGCCTTTCCGCGTCCGCCCGAAGCACGGCCTCCGGTACGACGGCCACCCTTCACGTACGCGTCGAGAAGGCCACGGAGCTTGTCCGCATTGGCGGTCGTGAGATCGATTTCGTACGTCTTGCCGTCCAACGCGAACGTCACGGTCTCGTCCGCCTCGCCGCCGTCGAGGTCGTCGACAAGAAGGACCTGAACCTTCTGTGCCACCGGATTTCCTTTCATCGATAACTTCAGGGCAAGGAGGGTCCCGCGGCGTCCGCCGTTTCGCCGTCCCTTGTTATATGCAGTACTGCAGTACGTCGGAAAGCAAACCGCTTTTGCTGGAAAAACACAAACCCCTGGCAGAGACTCACTGGACTCCGCCCGCCCGGAAACGTGCGCGTTTCGGACATAGGGAACGTGGGCAGCGCACTCCGCCGGAATAGCCGGTCGCGATCACAGATGCAGAAGCATCCGGCTGTTGCCCAAGGTGTTCGGTTTCACTCGTTCGAGACCGAGGAACTCCGCGACGCCCTCGTCATAGGAACGCAGGAGCTCGGCGTACACATCGGTGTCGACGGGTGTCTCACCGATCTCCACGAAGCCGTGCTTCGCGAAGAAGCCGACTTCGAAGGTCAGACAGAAAACCCGTCGAACACCGAGCCAGCGGGCGGTCTGGAGCAACTTCTCCAGCAACTGATGACCGACGCCCAGGCCCTTGACCGTGGGGTTCACCGCGAGAGTGCGGACTTCCGCGAGGTCTTCCCACATCACGTGCAGGGCGCCGCAGCCGACCACCTCGGCGTTGTCGTCGCGTTCCGCGACCCAGAACTCCTGGATGTCCTCGTAAAGGGTGACGGTGGCTTTGTCGAGCAGGATACGGCGGCGCACGTTCGCGTCGAGGAGTCCTCGTACGGCCGCGACATCGCTCGTCCTGGCCCGCCGGACGGTGACGGCTTTTGCGGTGACTTCGGGATGCTCCGCCGGAAGCCCTGCCGGAACCTCCGCGGGATGCTCTGCTGACATGAGCGGACGCTATCGCCCGGAGGCGTCCCCGTCAGCGGCGGGGTTCTCCCCGGAGGGCCCGGGCGCCGGTGGCCTTTCGGACGCTTCGGGGGCTTGCGGTTCCGGCCCTTGCACCATGTGCACGGCATCCCTGAGGGCCACCCGCTGTTCCTCGCTCATCATCCCGAAGAAGGCGACGAGAGCGGCCGCGGGGTTGTCGCTCTGCGACCAGGCGTCGTTCATCAGCGCCGCCGAGTACGCGGCCCGTGTGGAGACCGCCTCATATCGATAGGCCCGGCCTTCCGCCTCCCGGCGGACCCAGCCCTTCTGATGGAGATTGTCCAAAACGGTCATCACCGTGGTGTAGGCGATGGACCGTTCCTGTTGAAGGTCTTCCAGGACTTCCCGAACGGTCACCGGGCGGTTCCACTTCCACACCCGCGTCATGACCGCGTCTTCGAGTTCTCCCAATGGGCGAGGCACAGTTCAGAACAATAGTGGGAGATGGCCAACAAAAAGGGCGTACGACTCGAAGGACGCAGGAAACGTCCGAGTCGTACGCCGTCGACGGCGCGGCCGGGCACGGGGCGGGCGGGCGCCGGAGAGGGCTCGCCCGGAGCCGCGCGGGGCCGCCGGGGGCTCAGGCCCCGGCGTCCTTGCGGGCCGAGGCCTGCTGAGCGGCCTCCACGCGCGCGAGGGCGGCGTCGACGACCCCGTCCTCCTTGGCCTTGTTGGCTCCGCCCTGACTCTTCACGATCGTCACGATGAGCCCGATGAAGAACACGGCCATCACTACCGGGGGCACGAGCGCGGAGACATAGTCCATGCCCCCAGAGTAGCTAGCCCGCCGCGAGCTGCTGCGGCGGGTCGGCCGGGGGCGGGCCGGGCTTGCGCCGCGGCGGGAAGACCTCGCCCGGGGTGGGGATGGGCCGGTCCGGGCGGGGCGACCCGGCGGGCGGCCGGGGCCCCGGTTCCGGCTCGGGCCTCCTGTCGGGTTCCTCGGCGGCGCGGCCGCCGGGCAGGGCCAGCAGACGGGTGCGGGACGGGGGGACCGTGGCGAGCGCGCGGCCCGAGAGCCGGGTCCGCACGTCCTGCTCGGCGAGTACCCGGCAGCGCTCCAGGAGAGCCGCGGCGGCGGGGTTGCCGCGCAGCGCGCGGAGTGCGGCGAGGTCGTCGGGGTTCGGCCGGTATCCGGAGGCGAGGGCCTCCTCCAGGAGGGGGAGGTAGCCGGTGACGGTGCCCGGCAGGGCGGCCCGGTAGCGGGCGAGGTCGGCCAGCAGGAAGGCCCGGAGCCTGGTCCCCTCGTGGGCCGCCTCGTCGAGGGACTCGGCGAGGCGGAGGCAGTCCTGGACGTCCTCGGCCGAGACGGGGCTGGGGTGCAGGGCGAGGGCGAGGGCACGACGGAGCACACGCAGCTCCTCCGCGCCGAACGCCATGCCGCCGTGGGATCCGTAGGGCGTGGGCATGGGCCGACGATACGTGCTAATCAGACAAAATCCGCATAGCGGAAGAAATGTGGCGCGTCCTGTCCCGGCGAGAGCGGAATCGCGTTCCGGCTTCCGGAAGAGCGCCCGGCCGCCGCCCTTCCGGAAGCCGGCCGCCGCCCCTCCGGAAGGGAAGCCGGCCGCCACTCCGCCCCGGAAGGGAAGCCGAAGGGGCCCCGCGAAACGCGGGGCCCCTTCGGTACCGGCTGCCCGCGTCACGCGGGCGGAGTTCACATGCGCGAGACGTTCCGCTCGTACACCAGACGCAGCCCGATCAGCGTGAGCCACGGCTCGTGCTCGTCGATCACCGAGGACTCGCCGAGGACCATCGGAGCCAGTCCGCCGGTGGCGATGACGGTGACGTCCTCGGGGTCGTCGGCGAGCTCGCGCGCCATCCGGTTCACGACGCCGTCGACCTGGCCGGCGAACCCGTAGATGATGCCGGACTGCATCGCCTCGACGGTGTTCTTGCCGATCACCGCGCGCGGCCGGGCCACCTCGATCTTCCGCAGCTGCGCGCCCTTGACGCCGAGCGCCTCGACGGAGATCTCGATGCCGGGAGCGATGACACCGCCGACGTACTCGCCCCGCGCGCTGACCGCGTCGAAGGTGGTCGCGGTGCCGAAGTCGACGACGATCGCCGGTCCCCCGTACAGCTCGACGGCCGCCACGGCGTTGATGATCCGGTCGGCGCCGACCTCCTTGGGGTTGTCCGTGAGGATCGGCACGCCCGTCTTGACTCCGGGTTCGACGAGGACGGCGGGGACATCGCCGTAGTAGCGCCGCGTCACCTCGCGCAGCTCGTGCAGCACGGACGGCACGGTCGCGCAGATCGCGATGCCGTCGATGCCGTCGCCGAGCTCCTCGCCGAGCAGCGGGTGCATGCCCATGAGGCCCTGGAGCAGCACGGCGAGTTCGTCGGCGGTGCGGCGCGAGTCGGTGGAGATGCGCCAGTGCTCGACGATCTCCTCCCCGTCGAAGAGGCCGAGGACCGTGTGGGTGTTGCCTACGTCGATGGTCAGCAGCATGGCCGGGGTTACTCCGCCGCTCGCAGGTCGAGGCCGATGTCGAGGATCGGGGAGGAGTGCGTGAGCGCGCCCACCGCGAGGAAGTCGACGCCCGTCTTCGCGTAGGCCCCGGCGTTGGCGAGGGTGAGCCGGCCGGACGCCTCCAGCAGGGCACGGCCCGCGACGAGGGCGACCGCCTCCTCGCACTCGACGGGCGTGAAGTTGTCCAGCAGGATCAGGTCGGCGCCCGCGTCGACGACGTCGCGGAGCTGGTGCAGGGTGTCGACCTCGACCTCGACGGGGACCTCCGGGAACATCTCCCGTACGGCCTTGAATGCCTCGGCCACGCCGCCGGCGGCGACCACGTGGTTGTCCTTGACCAGTGCCGCGTCGGACAGCGACATGCGGTGGTTGACGCCTCCGCCGCAGCGCACCGCGAACTTCTCCAGGGAGCGCAGGCCCGGCGTGGTCTTGCGGGTGTCCCGCACCCTCGCCCCGGTGCCCTCCAGGGCGTCCGCCCACGCGCGCGTGGCGGTCGCGATGCCGGACAGGCGGCACAGGAGGTTGAGGGCGCTGCGTTCGGCCGTCAGCAGGTCGCGGGTGCGCGTGGTGACGCTCAGCAGCTTCTGGCCGGCCTCGACGCTGTCGCCGTCCTCGACGTGCCGCTCGACCTCGAACTCGTCCGTGCAGACCACGGACAGGACGGCCTCGGCGACGCGCAGGCCCGCGACGACGCCCGCGTCCCGGGCGGTGAAGTCCGCGGTGGAGACGGCGTCCTCGGGGATGGTCGCGACCGTCGTCACGTCCACGCCGTGGTCGAGGTCCTCCTGGATCGCCACGTTCGCGATGTCCTCGACCTCCAGGGGGTCGAGGCCGGCGTCGGCGAGGAGCTGGGCCAGAGCGGGATCGAGGCCGCACTCCATGTACGCCTCGTCCATGTCTGCGCCGCAGCCGCAGCCGTCGCCGCAGCCTCCGCTCTCGGCGAGGGGAAGGTCGTGGGTGCTCACTTCGGTCACTGCTCCTGGGGACGGGACGGGGGCGCCGGGTGGGGCTGCCGGGATGTCGGGGGGAAGTCTGCGGTATCGGTGGTGCCGACGGCGAGCGTCCGGTCGGGATTCAGCCGTACGACGATGTGGCGGCGCCACTGTTCGTCGTCGCGGTCGGCGTGGTCCTCCCGCCAGTGGCAGCCCCGGGTCTCCTCGCGCAGCAGGGCGGCGGCGACCAGGACGCGGGCCACGCACAGCAGGTTGGTGGCCTCCCAGGTGTCGACGCCGGGCTCGGAGGTCTTGCCGTTCTCGTCGAGGGCGTCCCGCGCGTCGGTGTGCAGGCGCTGGAGCTGCTCGGCCGCGGTCGCGAGGGACCCGGCGGAGCGCAGCACTCCGGCGCCGCCCGTCATGATCCGCTGGATCGCGAAGCGGGTCTCGGGGGCGAGCAGCGGGTGCGCGGGCGTCTCGGGGTGCGGGACCGGCTGGGGCACACGCGCGTGCAGACCGTCCTCGGCGTGGCTGGCCGCGATGTCGGCGGCGATCCGCTCCGCGTAGACGAGGCCTTCCAGCAGGGAGTTGGAGGCGAGCCGGTTGGCGCCGTGGACGCCCGTGCAGGCGACCTCGCCGCACGCGTACAGACCGGGGACCGTGGTGCGGCCCCGGGCGTCGGTGCGTACGCCGCCGGAGGCGTAGTGGGCGGCCGGGGCGACCGGGACGGGCTCGGTCACCGGGTCGATGCCGTTGGCGCGGCAGGCGGCGAGGATCGTGGGGAAGCGGTGCTCCCACATGGCGGCGCCGAAGTGCCGGGCGTCGAGGAACATGTGCTCGGCGTCCTGCTCCAGCATGCGGCGCGTGATGCCCTTGGCGACGATGTCCCGGGGGGCCAGTTCGGCCAGCTCGTGCTGGCCGACCATGAAGCGCACGCCGTCCGCGTCGACCAGGTGGGCGCCCTCGCCCCGTACCGCCTCGGAGACCAGCGGCTGCTGGCCCTCCGCGTCGGCTCCGAGGAAGAGCACGGTCGGGTGGAACTGGACGAATTCGAGGTCGGAGACCTCGGCGCCCGCGCGCAGGGCGAGGGCCACGCCGTCGCCCGTGGAGACGGACGGGTTGGTGGTCGCGGAGTAGACCTGGCCCATGCCGCCGGTCGCGAGGACCACGGCGGGGGCGTGGACGGCGCCGACACCGTCGTGCTGGCCCTCTCCCATGACGTGCAGGGTCACGCCCGCGGTGCGGCCCTCGGCGTCCGTGAGGAGGTCCAGGACGAGGGCGTTCTCGACCGTGCGCAGGCCGCGCGCGCGGACCGCCTCGACGAGGGCCCGGGAGATCTCGGCGCCTGTCGCGTCGCCGCCCGCGTGCGCGATGCGGCGGCGGTGGTGGCCGCCCTCACGGGTGAGTTCGAGGCGGCCCTCGGAGGACTCGTCGAAGTGGGCGCCGGTCGCGATGAGCCGGCGCACCGCGTCGGGTCCCTCGGTGACGAGGATGCGGACGGCTTCCTCGTCGCACAGGCCCGCGCCCGCGACGAGGGTGTCGTCGAGGTGCTGTTCGGGGGTGTCGCCGTCGCCGAGGGCCGCGGCTATGCCGCCCTGCGCCCAGCGCGTGGAGCCGTCGTCCAGGCGGGCCTTGGTGACCACGACGGTCCGCAGCCCCGCGGCCTCGCAGCGCAGGGCCGCGGTGAGCCCGGCCACGCCGGAGCCGACGACGACGACGTCCGCGGTCAGGGCCCAGCCCGGGGCGGGCGCGTGCAGGCGTATACCGGTGCCAGTGGCGGTGTCTGAACCTGTGCCTTTGCCGGTCACGAGGCGGCTCCGAAGGTGAGGGGAAGGTTGTCGATCAGCCGGGTCGTGCCGACCCGGGCGGCGACGGCGAGGACCGCCTCGCCGGTGAAGTCGTCCGGGATCTCCGTGAAGTCGTCGGGGTCGACGAGTGCGAGATAGTCCAGGGCCAGCGGCGGCCGCAGGCGGGCCGCCTCGTCGAGGACCAGCCGGGCGGCCGAGCGGACCCCGCCGGGCCAGCCGGGGACGGCCTTGGCGACGGCGTGCGCGTCGGCCGCGGCCCGGGACTCGCCCAGGGCGCTGAGGGCCTCGGCACGCTCGCGCGTGGCGGGCACCTCCAGGGCCCGCGCGCGCAGCGCCTCCTGGGCGGCGTGCCGGTCACGGCCCGCGAACAGGGCCTGGGAGAGGGCGAGCGCGGTGCGCCGCTCCTCGGCCGAGAGGTAGCGGTTGCGGCTGGAGAGGGCGAGTCCGTCCTCCTCGCGCACGGTGGGGACACCGGTGATCTCCACGCCGAAGTTCAGGTCGCGTGCCATGCGCCGGATCAGGGCGAGCTGCTGGGCGTCCTTCTGGCCGAACAGGGCCACGTCGGGCCGGGTCAGGTGCAGCAGCTTGGCGACGACGGTGAGCATGCCGTCGAAGTGACCGGGCCGCACGGAGCCTTCCAGGCGCTCGCCCATCGGTCCCGCGGAGATCCGGACCTGGGGCTCGCCACCGGGGTAGACCTCGTCGGCGGAAGGGGCGAACACGACGTCCGCGCCGGCCTCTTCGGCGATCTTCAGGTCGGCGTCGAGGGTGCGCGGGTAGCGGTCGAGGTCCTCGCCCTGGCCGAACTGGAGAGGGTTCACGAAAACGGTGACGACCACCTCGCCCCCGTCGCCCGCGATCTCGCGGGCGGTGCGGATCAAAGTGGCGTGGCCCTCGTGGAGGGCGCCCATGGTCATCACGACGGCTCTGCGGCCGGTCCGGGCCCGCGCGGACAGTTCGTCGGCGGTGCGCAGCAGGGCGGTGGTCATCGGGTGTCTCCCTCGGTCCCCTGGGTCGCGTCCGTCCCGGCGGCGAGTACCCCCAGGAGGTCCTCGGCGAGTTCCGGCTTGAGCAGTCCGTGGGCGAGCGCGCGGTCGGCGGTCGCGCGGGCCATCGCCAGATAGCCGGCGACGGTCCCCGGGGCGTGCCGGCGCAGTTCGGCGACGTGCGCGGCGACCGTGCCCGCGTCCCCGCGCGCGACGGGCCCGGTCAGGGCCGCGTCGCCGGACCTGAGCGCGTTGTCCAGAGCGGCGCCGAGGAGCGGGCCGAGCATGCGGTCGGGGGCCTCGACACCGGCGGTGCGCAGCAGCTCCATCGACTCGGCGACCAGGGTCACCAGGTGGTTGGCGCCGAGCGCGAGGGCCGCGTGGTAGAGCGGCCGGGACTCCTCGGCGATCCACTCGGGCTCGCCGCCCATCTCGATCACGAGGGCCTCGGCGGCCAGCCGGAGCTGCTCGGGGGCGGTGACCCCGAAGGAGCATCCGGCGAGCCGCTGGACGTCCACGGCGGTGCCCGTGAACGTCATCGCGGGGTGCAGGGCGAGCGGCAGCGCGCCCGCCCTGAGGGCCGGGTCGAGCACGCGCGCGCCGTACCGTCCGGAGGTGTGCACCAGGAGCTGTCCGGGCCGGACGGCGCCCGTCTCGGCGAGTCCTTCGACGAGCCCGGGGAGCGCGTCGTCGGGGACCGTCAGCAGCACGAGGTCGGCGCGCTCCAGGACCTCGGCCGGGGACACCAGCGGAACGTCGGGCAGGAGCTGCGCGGCACGCCGCCTGGAGGCGTCGGAGACGCCGGAGACGGCCACCGGGCGGTGTCCGGCGAGCTGGAGCGCGGCGGCGAGCGCGGGTCCGACACGGCCGGCGCCGACGACGCCGACGGTCAGCCGCGCGGGGCGGTCCTTGGGCTCTGGCTGGGGATACGTACTCACGCGACGGCGGCCTTCCGTTCCAGTCCGCTCGGGGTACCGGACGATTTCTCGTCATGTTAACGCGATTGGTCCGACGGGAGTCCGGCCGTCCACAGGCTGTGGGTTTCCGCGCGCCGGAACGCGATGAGTGCCCTGGCCGGGTGAACGAGATATCCACAGGTCACCGGCGTGTGGATATCGAGGTGCCCGGCCGGGCCCGCCCGGGACATGATCCTGGGATGAGCGATACGTCGGCACGAGGCGGTACGGACCCCGCGGAGCGGGGCGGGGCGGACCCTGCGGGACAGGGCGGGGAGGGGACGGCGGGGCTGTCTCACGAGGAGCGGTTCGAGCGGCGCGTGGTCGCCTGGAAGGCGGCCGGGCGGGTGCTGTGGCGGCCCGGCTACCAGTTGTCGCTCCGCGAGCGTCTGGCCTGGCTGAACGAGGGCGCCGGTGACGTGTGCGACCTGGACGAGCGGGTCGACATGTACGGCGGCGGCCTCGTCGAGACCCTGGAGGAGCGGGTCGCCGAGCTGCTGGGCGCGGAGGCGGCGGTCTTCTTCCCGACCGGGACCATGGCCCAGCAGGTCGTCCTGCGCTGCTGGGCGGGCCGGACCGGGAACCCGACCGTGGCCCTGCACGGGCTCAGCCATCCGGAAGTCCATGAACGGCAGGCGTTCAGCCAGGTCAGCGGCCTGCGCCCGGTCCGTGTGACGAACGAGCCCCGGCTGCCGACCGCCGAGGAGGTACGGGACTTCCCCGAGCCGTTCGGCGCGCTGCTGCTGGAACTGCCGCTCCGGGACGCCGGGTTCGTCCTGCCCACCTGGGAAGAACTCACCGAGGTCGTGGAGGCGGCCCGGGAGCGTGACGCGGTGGTCCACATCGACGGGGCCCGGCTGTGGGAGTGCACCCCGCACTTCGGCCGCCCCCTGGAGGAGATCGCCGGCCTCGCGGACAGCGTGTACGTCTCGTTCTACAAGTCGCTCGGCGGGTTCGGCGGTGCCGCCGTCGCGGGGCCGAAGACGCTCGTGGACGAGGCGAAGACCTGGCGGCACCGGTACGGCGGCATGATCATCCAGCAGTTCCCGACCGTCCTGTCGGCGCTGATCGGCCTGGAGCGGGAGCTGCCCCGGCTGCCGGAGTACGTCGCCCACGCGCGCGTGGTGGCCGGCGCGCTGCGCGAGGGCTTCACCGAGGCCGGGGTCCCCTGGGCCCGGGTCCACCCGGAGGAGCCGCACACCCACCAGTTCCAGGTCTGGCTGCCGTACGAACCGGACGTCCTCGGGGACGCGGCGCTGCGGCAGGTCGAGGAGACGAGGACGGGCCTGTTCGCCCAGGGCTGGAACCGGGGCGGCCCGGGACTCGCGTACACCGAGGTCACGGTGGCCGGACCGGGTCTGGAGTGGACGGCGGACGACGTGAAGGCGGCGGTCCGCGCGTTCGTCGAACGGCTGCCGGACCGGATCACCTCGTAGGACGCGGGCCCGCACGGCACGGGGTCCGGGAAGGCCGGGCGGCGCGGCTATCGGCGGGCCGGCCACCGGTGCCGGCCGTGCAGCCACCGGCTCAGGGCCCCGCGCAGCCGGCCGTGGGCCGGATGTCCGGCCACGACGGCCCGGAACCGCCGGTAGTCGCGCAGCTCCCGCGCGACCTCCCGGTCGTGGCTGCCGGGTGCCGGTGGAGCGGCCTCCCCGTGCTGCGAGGCCCGGTAGCTGTCCAGGAGGTACTGCTGGGTGATGCTCATGACCGATCGCCTCTCGGGAACGAGGGATGGGATCCGAAGGCCCCGCGCGAACTGCCCCGGTCGTCCCAGGCTGCGCCTGATCACAGCGGCTGTCGCCTCGATTGACGGCCGCCGTCAATCGGCGGCGGCCGCTGTCGGTGGCGAGGTGCACCATGGGGACATGAGCGTGCACATCGACATCCGCGGCCTGCGGCCGGAGCGGGTCGCCGTCGTGCCCTCGCCGCTGGCCGAGCTGGGGATGGCGCTGCACGCGCTGGCGGAGCCGGGGCACCACCCCGGGCTCCAGGGCTGGGCGACGGGGGTGACCGCCGGGCTCGATCCCCATCTCGCGGACCGGATGTGCGAGGCGGACTTCCTGTGGCGCACGACGTTCTCGGACCTGTTCCTGCCGTGCGCGGGCATCCCGGGCGGGGCCTCGGTGCCGGGCGCGACGCTCGCCGAGGACCTGGACCTGCTGGACAAGCTCACCGACGAGCAGTTCGTGGACGCGGCCCTGGAGTTCACCTGCGCGCTCGCGTACAGCTCCGAGGGGCCGCACGCCCTCTCCGATCCCGAGGTGCAGCGGCGTGCCGTCGATCTGGCCGCCTCGCGCGGGCCGCAGCAGACGCGGTTCACCGAGCGGCTGCTGGTGGACCCGCCGGGCGTGCGGGCCTGGCTGCGGCAGTTCCTGGAGGACTGCGACGAGGCATTCTTCGCCGAGACCTGGTCCCGGCTGCGCCACCCGCTGGCCGCGGAGGCCCGTCACAAGACGGATCTGCTCCGGCACAAGGGCCTGCCCGAGGCGCTGGCCTCCGTCTCCTCCGCCCTGTCCCTGGACGAGACGGCGCGGATCATCACCATCGACAAGCTGACCGAGGGGAGCACGGTGGTCACGGCGGACGGCGGTCTGCTGCTGGTCCCCACCAGCCTCGGCCGGCCGCACCTGATGGTGCTGCACCGCTATCGGTGGCAGCCGGTGCTGCACTACCCCGTCAGTTCCCCCGAGCTCTCCGCCCCGCCCTCCGTCGAGCAGCTCACCCTGCGGATGACCGCCCTGTCCCACCCGGTCCGGATGCGCATCTGCCGCCATCTGGCACGCAGCGCGTACACCACGGGCGAGCTCGCCCAGGTGCACGGGATGACCGCGCCGGAGATATCCCGGCATCTGAGCGTGCTCAAGAGGGCGGGCCTGATCACCACGCGGCGCCGCGGCCGCTATGTGCTGCACCAGCTCGACGTCGGCGTGGTGGCCCGGCTGGGCAGCGACTTCCTGGAGGGGATCCTGCGCTGAGGGTGTGCAGCCGGCCCGGGCGAGAGCCCGTGAGCGGCTCGGACGGGGGGTGGGTCGGGGCCGCGCCGGTACATCCGCCCGTCGCCGTTGGACAAGATGTGACCGTCGGTGGCGACGGGCATGTATGTACCGGCACGGCCCCTCGCGCCGGATCCCGACTGCGGGCGCGTCGTGGTGGCGAAAGCCCGGGGCGGGATCAGTCGAGGCGGATGTGGCGCACGCCCGTCCGGGCCCGCCGCAGGCGTCCGCGCAGGGCCCCGTCCCGGTTCGGACCGATCGTCAGCCCCGCGAGGACCGCTATCCGGTCGGCGGTCCTGGCGACGGTCGTCCCGTCGGTCCACAGATGCTCGGCGAACTCCGGCTCGCGCAGCCGCTCCAGACAGTGGTCGAGCTGCCCCACGGCCCAGCTCTCGCGCCGCAGCGGGGTGTTCTTCCCGGCGACGTGGCCGACAAAGTGCCCGAAGCCGCGTTCGCGCAGCCGCCGAAGGACGGTCTCGCGCTCGGCCAGCAGCGTGAAGTGCCGTACGTCGTGGCCCAGTTCACGCAGCCGCCCGACCGTCTCCGCGAAGTGCACGGGGTTCGTGACCGTCATGGGGGCGATGACCGCGCCGTCCCGTTCGCGGAGCGCGAGGTCGAGCACCTCGACCACCCCCTGCCGCCAGGACACCAAGTCCTGGAAATCGCCGCGGAGTTCGGGCGGAAGCATGCGGCGCAGGCCGAAACCGGCGTGTTCCGGATCGCAGATGACGCTGCCCGGCAGCCTGCGCTGGATCTCGTGTGCGGTCTGTGTCTTGCCGCCCCCGAAGGGCCCGTTGATCCACAGGAGCATGCGCCGACCCTAGTGCGCGCCGGTCACGTCCCGGTCACGCGCAGGCCGGTGCCACCGGGAAACCGCGCCCGGCCCCGGCGGCCGCTCGTACGGCACCGGCCGCGGGGTACGCCTTCGGGCGTCAGCCGAGCCCGCCCGCCCGGACGAGCCCCGTCTCGTAGGCGAGGACGACCACCTGGACCCGGTCGCGCAGGCCGAGCTTGGTGAGGATGCGCCCGACGTGGGTCTTCACGGTGGCCTCCGAGAGGACGAGGCGGGCCGCGATCTCCCCGTTGGACAGGCCCTGCGCGACCAGGATCATGACCTCGCGCTCGCGCTCGGTGAGCCGCTCCAGACCCTTGTGCCGGGGCTCCTTGCCGGCGTTGGGCAGCAGCGGCGCGAACCGGTCGAGCAGCCGCCGGGTGGTGGACGGCGCGACCACGGCGTCGCCGCTGTGCACGGAACGGATGGCGGCGAGCAGCTCTCCCGGGGGCACGTCCTTGAGCATGAAGCCGGAGGCGCCCGCCTTCAGACCGGAGAACGCGTACTCGTCGAGGTCGAAGGTGGTGAGGATCAGCACCTTCGGCGGGTTCGGGTCCGAGCAGATGCGGCGGGTGGTCTCCACACCGTCGAGCTTCGGCATGCGTACGTCCATCAGGACCACGTCGACCTCGCTGGCGCCCAGTACCTGCAGGGCCTCGACGCCGTCGCCCGCCTCGGCCACGACCTCCATGTCCGGCTGGGCATCGAGCACCATCCGGAAGCCGGTGCGCAGCAGCACCTGGTCGTCGACGAGCATCACGCGGATCGCCATCGGGGGCCTTTCACTTCGTCGGGACCGGTCGTCGGGACCGGTGTGTACAGGTGTCAGTGGGCCGCTTTGAGGGGCAGCAGGGCGCTGATGCGGAACCCCCCGCCGGGCCGCGGCCCCGCGTCCAGGGTGCCGCCGACCATGCCGACACGCTCCCGCATGCCGATCAGGCCGTGACCCTGCCCGTCGGCGCCGCCCTCCTCGTACAGCTCGTGGGGGGCGCCCTTGCCGTCGTCCTCGACGAGGAGGCCGAGGCCGTCGTCGAAGTACACCAGACGGACGCTGGCGCCCGCGTTCGGGCCTCCGTGCTTGCGGGTGTTGGTCAGCGCCTCCTGGACGATGCGGTACGCCGTGAGCTCCACACCGCTGGGCAGCGGGCGCGGGGTGCCCTCCACCTTGAAGTCGACGGGCAGGCCCGAGGTGCGGCACTGCTCGATGAGGTCGTCGAGCTGCTCGACGTCGGGCTGCGGCACGTACTCGCCGCCCTCCTGGTGCTCGCCGGTGCGCAGCACTCCGAGCAGCCGGCGCATCTCGGCGAGGGCCTGCCTGCCGGTCCCCGAAATGGTCTCCAGCGCCTTCCTGGCCTGGTCGGGGGCCGTGTCCATGACGTACGCGGCGCCGTCGGCCTGAACCACCATCACCGAGACGTTGTGCGCGACGACGTCGTGCAGCTCGCGCGCGATCCGGGCGCGCTCGGCGGCGACCGCGACCTTGGCCTGCGCCTCGCGCTCCTTCTCCAGACGGGCGGCCCGCTCCTCCAGCTGCGCGAGGTAGGCGCGGCGGGTGCGGATCGAGTCGCCGAGCACCCAGGCGAGCGCGAACGGAACGGTCTGGAAGATCGCCATGAAGACACCGCCCGGCCCGCTGGCCTCGGTGGGCCAGCGGAGCTGCGAAAGGGTGCCCGCGCACAGGCCGCCGATCAGCGCGAGCCGGGAGGCCCAGCGGGCCCCGTCCGCGGCGACCGTGTAGATGATCACCAGCATCGCGAAGTCCTCGGGCGCCGACGGGACGTCCAGGACCAGTTGCGCGAGGCCCGCCGCCACGGCCAGGACCAGCATCTTCTCCGGCATGCGGCGGCGCAGCGCGACGACCGCGCTCAGCACGACGGCGATCGGGAGCGCCGTGGCGGTCGACGACGGACCCGTCGCGGCGCCGTTGAGATTGCTGATGCTCACCCAGGAGATCCCGAGGAGGGCGACGGCCCAGAAGCTGTCGACCCATGTCGGGTACCTGCGGAGAAGGTCATAGAGGCGCTGCACGTAACCCAGAGTAGGGAGGCGCGCGGTGTGCCCGGGTCAACCGGAGGACCGATCCGGGGCCGCCCCTCGTACTCCCCAAGGTGGATGTCCCTCCCTCCGGGACGCTCAAAAGGTGCCTTCCGCACCGGACCGGACCGCCCGGCCGGACCAGCGGAACGG
Organism: Streptomyces sp. NBC_00328; assembly: GCF_036139655.1. NCBI lineage: Bacteria > Bacillati > Actinomycetota > Actinomycetes > Kitasatosporales > Streptomycetaceae > Streptomyces > Streptomyces sp. NBC_00328. The sequence continues at coordinate 5,531,344 of NZ_CP108013.1, read as the reverse complement.
CACCGCTTAGCCTGACCCCGTGGAACGTGCGGCGGCGGGTGAGTGGCGTGGGTGGCGCGAGGCGACGGAAACGGCGCTGTACGGCCCGGGGGGCTTCTACCGCCGGCCCGAGGGACCAGCCGGGCATTTCCGGACCTCGGTGCACGCCTCCCCGCTGTTCGCGGGGGCCGTGGCGCGCCTGCTGTGCCGCCTCGACGCGGCCCTCGGCCACCCGGATCCGCTGGCCTTCGTCGACATGGCCGCCGGCCGCGGCGAGCTGGTGACCGGGGTCCTCGCAGCTCTCCCCGCCGACGTGGCCGGCCGTGTGCGCGGGTACGCCGTCGAGCGGGCGGAGCGGCCGGCCGGTCTCGACCGGCGGATCTCCTGGCTCACCGAGCCGCCGCGCGGGATCACCGGGCTGCTCTTCGCCAACGAGTGGCTGGACAACGTGCCCGTGGACGTCGCCGAGGCCGGCCCGGACCGGGTGCCGCGCCGGGTCCTCGTCCGCGGCGACGGAACCGAACGCCTCGGGGAGCCCGTCACCGGGGAGGACGCCCGGTGGCTGCGGAACTGGTGGTGGCCGCCGGCCGGCGACCGGCCCGCACCAGGAGCGCGGCCGGACCCCGGACCCGCACAGGAAGCACCCCGAACACCGGGGGCGGACGGCTCTCCCGAAGCGCCCCTCGCGCCCGCCGAGGGCGCCCGTGCCGAGATCGGGCTCCCCCGGGACCTCGCCTGGGCCTCCGCCGTGGCCACGCTCGACCGGGGCCTCGCCGTCGCCGTCGACTACGCGCACGTCGCGGGCGGGCGGCCGCCCTTCGGGACGCTCACCGGCTTCCGGGAGGGACGCGAGACGGCGCCGGTACCGGACGGCTCGTGCGACATCACCGCGCATGTGGCGCTCGACGCGTGCGCGCTGCCCGGGGGCCGCGTGGTGACCCAGCGCGCGGCACTGCGCGCGCTGGGCGTGAGCGGCGCCCGCCCCCCGCTCACCCTCGCGACGACGGACCCTGCGGCCTATGTGCGCGCCCTCGCGGGTGCCGGGCAGGCGGCGGAACTCACCGCGCCGGGCGGGCTGGGCGACTTCGGCTGGCTGCTCCAGCCCGTCGGCTTCCCCGACCCGTTCCCCGACTCCCCCGACGCCGTCCTGCGCGACGCCCTACTTGTCGATGTCCCCGACCACGAAGAACAGTGACCCCAGGATCGCCACCATGTCGGCGACCAGCGTCCCGGGCAGCAGTTCGGCGAGCGCCTGGATGTTGTTGAAGGAGGCGGAGCGCAGCTTCAGCCGGTACGGGGTCTTCTCGCCCTTGCTGACGAGGTAGTAGCCGTTGATGCCGAGGGGGTTCTCGGTCCAGGCGTACGTGTGTCCCTCGGGCGCCTTCAGGACCTTCGGCAGACGCTGGTTGACCGGGCCGGGCGGCAGCTCGGCCAGCCGGTCGAGACAGGCGTCCGCGAGGTCCAGGGAGTTGTGCGTCTGCTCCAGGAGACACTCGAAGCGGGCCAGGCAGTCGCCCTCCTCGCGCGTGACGACCTTCAGGGTGTCCTGGAGCTCCCCGTACGCGAGGTAGGGCTCGTCGCGGCGCAGGTCGAAGTCGACACCGGAGGCCCGCGCGATGGGACCGCTCACGCCGTACGCGTGCACGGCCTCCGGCGAGAGGACGCCCACATCGCGCGTACGCCCCCGGAAGATCTCGTTGCCGAGCACCAGGTCGTCGTACACGCCCATCCGCGCGCGCAGCGCGGCGACGCAGGCACGCGCGCGGGTGGCCCATCCGGCCGGAAGGTCCTCCTTGAGACCGCCGACGCGGTTGAACATGTAGTGCATGCGCCCGCCGGAGATCTCCTCCATGACGTGCTGGAGCTCCTCGCGCTCCGTGAAGGCGTAGAAGATCGGGGTGATCCCGCCCAGCTCCAGGGGATAGGAGCCGAGGAACATCAGGTGGTTGAGGACCCGGTTGAGTTCCGCGAGCAGCGTGCGTGTCCACACCGCGCGCGGGGGGACCTCCATGCCGAGCATCCGCTCCACGGCGAGGACGACGCCCAGCTCGTTCGAGAAGGCCGACAGCCAGTCGTGGCGGTTGGCGAGCATGATGATCTGGCGGTAGTCGCGTGCCTCGAAGAGCTTCTCGGCGCCGCGGTGCATATAGCCGATGACCGGCTCCGCGTGCTGGATCCGCTCACCGTCGAGTACGAGCCGCAGGCGCAGCACGCCATGGGTCGAGGGGTGCTGGGGGCCGATGTTGAGCACCATGTCGGTGCTCTCGGCAGCGCCGCCGATGCCGACCATGGTCTCCGTCGTAGGAGTCATGGCCACAGTCTCTCGTACGTACGCTTGCCCCATGAATACGGGGAGCGCGCGGACCGACGAGAGCGCGATGCCGGAGCCGGTCTGGACCGGACTGCCTCCGGGGCTGCTGCGCATGCGACGACTGTTGCTGGTGGTGTGGCTGGGACTCCTGACGATCACCGTCGGCCTGCTCCTCGCTCTGTTCGCCGGTCCGGGCTGGGCGGCCTTCGCCCTGCTGCCGCTCGCCCTCGCCGCCTGGGGCTGGCACATGCTGGGGCGCAACTGGCGCTCCTGGCGATACGCGGAACGCGCGGACGACCTGCTGATCAGCCGGGGGGTGCTGTGGCGTGAGGAGACCGTGGTGCCGTACGGGCGCATGCAGCTCGTCGAGGTGACCTCCGGGCCCCTGGAACGCCACTTCGGGCTCGCCGGCGTGCAGCTGCACACGGCCGCCGCGGCCACCGACGCGCGCATCCCGGGTCTCGACCCGGCCGAGGCCGAGCGGCTGCGCGACCGGCTGACCGAACTGGGCGAGGCCCGATCGGCGGGCCTGTGAGCACGGCCTCCCCGGACTCCTCGGGGCACCCGTCCGCCGTGCCCGCGCCCGGCGTCCTCCCCGGCGCGACGGCCGTGCCGGACGACGAGGGTCCCGTACCGGAGGCCGTACCGGGGGAGAAGCCGCTGAAGCCGCTGTCCGAGCGGCGGCTGCATCCCGTGACCCCGTTCCGGCGAGCCTGGGCGCCGGTGGCCGTCCTCGCGGGCTGGGCCGTCCACGATCCGGGCCAGGCGCAGGAACAGCTCGCCCGGCTCACGACGACCGTGCTGCTCCTGGGGCTCGCAGTGATCGTCCCGGGCGCCGCCCTCTACGGCTTCATGAGCTGGTGGTTCACGCATTTCGCGGTGACCGACACCGAACTGCGCATCCGAACCGGCCTGTTGTTCCGCCGCACCGCGCACATCCGGCTCGAACGGCTCCAGGCCGTCGACATCACCCAGCCGCTGCTGGCCCGCGTCGCGGGCGTCGCCAAACTGAAGCTCGATGTCGTCGGGACCGACAAGAAGGACGAGCTGGCCTATCTGGGCGAGGGCGAGGCCCGCAAGCTGCGTGCCGAACTCCTCGCCCGGGCGGCCGGGTTCGCGCCCGAGTCCGTCCACGAGGTCGGCGAGGCACCGGTCCGGCAGCTCCTGCACGTCCCGCCCGGCGTCCTGGCCGCCTCCCTGCTGCTCACCGGTGCCACCTGGGCCTCCCTGGTCGCCGCGCTCGTCGTGCCCACGCTGCTGTGGTTCGCCACGCACAGCGCCTGGACGGTCCTCGCGACCGGACTGCCCCTGCTCGGAGCGGCGGGCGCCAGCAGCGTCGGGCGGTTCGTCGGTGAGTACGACTGGACGGTGGGCGAGTCGCCCGACGGCCTGCGCATCGATCACGGGCTCCTGGACCGGACGCACGAGACGGTGCCGCCCGGACGCGTGCAGACCGTACGGATTATCGAACCCCTGCTGTGGCGCGGCAGATGGGTGCGGGTCGAGCTGGACGTGGCCGGGTCCTCGAACTCGGTCCTCGTGCCCGTCGCTCCGCGCGAGGTCGCCGAGGCCGTGATCGCCGCCGTGCTGCCCGGTGTGACCGTTCCCGCGTCACTGGACCGGCCGCCGCGGCGGGCCGGCTGGTGCGTGCCGTTCTGGTGGCGCGGGTACGGACTCGCCGTCACCGGCACCGTGTTCGCCGCGCGCCGCGGGCTGATGCGGCGCCGCCTCTTCCTCGTCCCGCACGCCAAGGCGCAGAGCGTCCGGCTGACCCAGGGGCCCTGGGAGCGCTTCAGGGGGCTCGCCGACGTCCACATCGACGCCGGTGCCGGCAGGACGGTGACCGCGCGGCTGCGGGATGCCGCCGAGGCGGCGGAGCTCCTCCAGGCACAGGCGGACCGGTCCCGCACGGGCCGGCGGGAAGCCCGGCCGGACCGGTGGATGGCCTGAGGACCGCCGGGGCGGGGTCGGTACAGGTGCCGCGGACGCCCGGTGGGGACCGGCCGGGTGACGCGGGTCTCCGCCGGGGAGCGGGAACGGGAGCGGGAACGGGTGAGGGCAGTGGCGTCACGCCACTGCCCTCCCTTCGTCACGCCTGCCCGGCGGGAGCGTACGGCTCAGGAAGCCGCGCTCCGCAGCCCGCTCATGTCGATGTGCTCGGTCTCGTCGTGCTCGGTCAGGTCGATGACCTGGCGGTCGGCACCGTCCGTGGCCTCGCCCGCGGGCTTGAACCCGGACTCGGACCCGGACTCGGCCTTGTGCACGGCGAGCGCCTCCTGGCCGACCACGTCGGCGAGGTCCTCGTTCTGCACGGCCTCCATCGCGGCGGCGTCCGACTCCTCCGCCTGCGTACCGAAGAAGTCGAACCCTCCCTCGACCGAGGGGCGCCGCACGGGCGCGGTGTGCGGGACGACGGCCACCGCGGTCGGCACGGTGAAGTGCCCCGAGCGCTGGGCCGTCTTGGCGGGCGGAAGCGCCGCGCGCACCGGCGGTGCCGTCACGGCCCGGCGGGATGTCTCGGATGTGGCGGCGGTCGGAGACTCAGTCTCGGCGGCCGCGCGCTGGTGCTCGCGGGCCGCCTCGGGCTTCCCCTGCGCCCCACCCGCCTCCGCGACGGAATCCGCGGACGGACCCGTCTCGGTGGCCGGAGCTCCGTGCGGGGCGGCCTCGCCGTGCGTGACCGCGTTCCGCTCGGCCGCCGGGTCCCTGGTCGCGACCAGTTCCTTCGTGGCTGCCGCGCCCTTCCGCATCGCCGCGCGCTGCTTGGCCGCCGCGTCCCTCCTGACGGCCGCGTCCAGCGCGGACCCGCCCGGCGCGGGCACGTCGTTCAGGGACCTGGCCGTCGACGAACGGGCGTCGGGGGCCTGGACCGAGTCGGTGCCGGGGTCCGCGTCCGGCAGCGCGAGGGCCACGGACGTCGAGGCCGTCCGGGCCTCGGCGCCCTCCGCCTCCCGGCTGTCGCCCGCGACCCGGCTCGACGCCGCTCCGGCCCGCAGGAAGAGCGACGACCCGGCCGGGGAGAAGACCTCGGGGGACTCGTCGGTCCCGTTCCCGGCCTCCGCCCTCGCGTCCTCGTCGTCCTCCGTGTCCGGGTCGACCGTGTCCTCGTCCGGCGCCATGAAGGCCTCGATGGCATCCGACCCGCTTACGGACGCGGACACCCCGCCCCCGGAACCCTCGGACTGTGCGGTCTCTCCGGACGCCTCGGACTTCGCCGGTCCCTCGGACGCGTCCGGTCCTCCGGACGTCTCGCCCGACTCGGGCGCGTCCGGCGCTCCGGAGGAGTCCGTGGAGTCCGTGTCGTGGGCCTCCGGCGTGCCGGAGAGGTCCTCGGTCTCGACCTCGTCCGGAGCCGTCCGCGCGGCCGGCAGGGCCCGGGCCGGTACCGAAGCCTCTATGGCGAGCTGCCGGCGCCCCTCCAGGGCGGTGGCCCGCTCCGTCTCGGCCGTGGCGTACCGCCGCAGCAGCGCCGCGTGCTCGTTGCGCAGGCCGGCCAGCTCGGTGCGCTTGGCGCGCAGCTTCTGCTCCAGCTTGGCGCGCAGTTCGCGCGACTCCTCGAGATCCGTCTCCAGCTCGGCGACGCGTTCCTCATAACGCCACTCGTCGCTCGCACGCGCGCGCGTGAGGTCCGCGACGCGTTTGCCCGCCGCGGTGTCCCATTGGCGCAGGACGACCGCGCTGACGACCGCCGTCGCCGCGGCACCCGCGGCCAGGACACGGAGCGCGAACGCATCCGTGAACAGCCAGGGTCCTATGGCGCAGACGAGCGACACGCCGGCGATCGCCGAAGAAGGCAGCACCCTGTGCAAGGGCGGGGAATGGCGGTGGCGTCCACGTGGCATGGCCAGAAACTTACCGCGCGTAGGCGAATCTTGGTGGCCCGCACGGTAAAAACACAGTCTCCCCGGAGGCTTTGTCCCGTACCAGGCGCCTACAAGGCACACCGCTTGTCCCACAAAGCCCGTCACGCCCCCCGACCGCACCGGCTTCCCGGTCAATTCCGCCGCCTCAGAACGGTTCCCGAATCGTCATCTTCGGGCGCGGCATTCCCCCGGGGAGCGCCTTTCTCCGTACCGGGCAGTCCAATTCGTCCGCGGGGCGGACACGGCCCGGCGGGGCACGCCACGGACCGCGCGGGACCGCGCGGCGTCCGGGCCGCTCGACCCCCGGCGCGGCACGCGTCAGCGGTCGCTCAGGCGTCCGCTGAGCCACTGGAGGGCACCCGGAATCTCCCGCCGCCAGGTGTTGAAGTTGTGGCCACCGCTGTCGAGGATGATCGACGAGATCCTGGTGGGCTTCTTCGATTTCACCAGGTCTATGAAGTCGAGCGTGGCCCTGTAGTTGGATTCGCCCACCTTGCTGCTGGTGACGAGGAGCGAGGTGTCCGGGGCGGGCTTGTTCCTCAGGTACCAGCGCAGATCGGCGCTGTCGCGCAAGGCCTTGTCGCCCCGGAAGAGGTCGCCCGTCGTGCGGTCGATCGGCGCCTTGTAGTACGGCGACAGGCCTGCGCCTGCCGCGTACGTCCCGGGGTGGTGGACGGCGAGTTTGAGCGCGCAGTACCCGCCCGTCGAGTCGCCGATGATGCCCCAGCTCCGGGGCTTTGCGCCCACCCGGTAATGGGCCGACACGGCGTCGGGGAGGTCCTTGGCGAAGAAGGACTCCGTCTGCGGGCCGCCGGGGATGTCCACGCACTCGGTGTCCCGCGGCGGAGCGACGGTCGGCCGCAGCATCACCAGGATCATCGGCTGGCTCCTGCCGCTCCTGACCAAACGATTCTCCGTCTGCGGGAAATGCAGGGCCTTGATGAGTGCCCGGGCCGTGCCGGGATAGCCCGTCAGCACGGTCACCGCCGGGAACGTACGGGTCCGGTACCGCGGCTGGAAGTACTCCGGCGGCAGATACACGTACGCCGGTGTGGCGATCCGGGTCGTACGGCCGACGATGTCGATCTTCTGGATCTGGCCGCCGCTCCGCGGCCGGGCACCGCCCGAGACGGCCACCTGCTCGGTGTCCACGACCTGGAGGGGGCCGCCGCCCGGACCGCTCGCGCCGTTGTGGTCGACGACCACACCCTCGCCTCTCTCCCGGCCGAGAAGATCCGCCCAGCTGGCGTAGAACCCGAACGCCTGGTTGGCCGACAGCCCGATCGACGCGAACAGCATCACCTGGGTCGCCAGCAGCAGCCCGACACGTCCGCTGACGGACCGCCAGGTACGCCTGGCGAGCCGCGGCCACCACCACACCGTGCCGACGAAGAGCAGCACGGCGAGCAGGATCACCAGTACCAGCACCTTGTTGCTCGTGAGACCCATGAGCTGTTCCGCCTGCGCTTTCCGTCCCGGCCGTCCCGCCCATTGGCGAGCACTTGCCCTGGACTTTCCTTGCCTTTTGAACCGGCTTTCCTGAAGGGAGTGAACCTGTCTCCCCAAGACACCGTCCTAGAGGGCGCAATGTCGCCGGATGCCGGAATGGCGCCGGATTCACGGTCTCTCGCGGAACCACGGGATGCGATGTCTGTCAGGATAGATGGGGAATTGTCAGGTGGGGTTCCAGGCCGCACAGGCCGGACGCGGCGCGTACTGCGCGGTCCGAGCCCGGAGGCCGTCCCCGCCCTGATCGCCAGGGCCTGCACACTCGTAGGGCTCCTGGACATCGCCGCGGGCGTCTTCCCGCGCTTCCGTCACAGCCGTATGCACGCCCTGGCCGAGGTGCTGCCCGGCTCGTTCGGGCCCTTCGCCGCGGCGCTGTCGCTCAGCGCCGGCGTGCTCCTGCTGCTGCTCGCCCACGGGCTGCGGCGCCGCAAGCGCCGGGCATGGCGCGCCGCGGTCCTGCTGCTGCCCGCGGGTGCCGCCGCGCAGTTCGCGTACCGCCACTCGGTGATCGGCGTCGTCATCTCGGCCGCGCTGCTCGCCCCGCTGCTGCGCCACCGCGACGAGTTCGCCGCGCTGCCCGATCCACGCAGCCGCTGGCGCGCGCTCGCCAACTTCGTTCTCATGGGCGCCGGTTCCCTCGTCCTCGGACTCGTCATCGTCAGCGTCCACGAGGACCGCATGATCGGCGACCCGAGCCTGGCCGACCGCATCAGTCACGTCCTGTACGGCCTGGTCGGCTTCGAAGGCCCCGTCGACTACGCGGGACCCACGTCCTGGACCGTCGCCTTCTCCCTCGGCGCGCTCGGCTGGCTCACCGCCGTCACCACCGTCTACTTCGCCTTCCGGCCCGAACACCCCGCCGCCCGCCTCACGGAGGACGACGAGACCCGGCTGCGCGGCCTCCTGGACCGGCACGGCGGCCGCGACTCCCTCGGCCACTTCGCGCTCCGCCGCGACAAGGCGGTCGTCTTCTCGCCCAGCGGCAAGGCGGCGGTCACCTACCGGGTCGTCTCCGGGGTGATGCTCGCCAGCGGCGACCCCATCGGCGACGTGGAGGCCTGGCCCGGCGCGATCGAGCGCTTCATGGACGAGGCCAGGGCACACTCCTGGACACCCGCCGTCATGGGCTGCTCCGAGACCGGCGGCGAGGTGTGGACCCGCGAAACCGGCCTCGACGCCCTCGAACTCGGCGACGAGGCGGTGGTGGACGTCGCGGATTTCTCCCTGTCCGGGCGCGCGATGCGAAACGTGCGCCAGATGGTCAAGCGCATCGAGCGCGCCGGTTACGAGACCCGGGTACGGCGCATCCGTGACCTCGGCGAAGGCGAACTGGAGCGGATACGGCGCGCCGCGGAGGACTGGCGCGGCACCGACACCGAGCGAGGTTTCTCCATGGCGCTCGGCCGGATCGGTGACCCGTCCGACGGCGACTGTCTGATCGCCACGGCGCACAAGGCCGACGATCCGCCCGGCCCGTACGGCGATCTGAAGGCCGTCCTGCACTTCGTCCCGTGGGGCACGGACGGCGTGTCGCTCGACCTCATGCGCCGCGACCGCGCCGCCGACCCCGGTATGAACGAACTCCTCATCGTGGCGGCCCTCCAGGCGTCACCCCGCCTCGGCATCGAGAGGATCTCGCTCAACTTCGCGATGTTCCGCTCGGCGCTCGCGCGCGGCGAGAAGATCGGCGCGGGACCGGTGCTGCGCGCCTGGCGCGGACTGCTCGTGTTCCTGTCCCGCTGGTTCCAGATCGAGTCGCTGTACAAGTTCAACGCCAAGTTCCGCCCGCGCTGGGAGCCCCGCTTCGTGGTCTACGCCGCCTCCCGCGACCTCCCCCGCATCGGCCTCGCCGCCATGCAGGCCGAGGGCTTCGTGAACCTCGCCCTGCCCCGGATCCTGCGCCGCCGGGCACCGGCCCTCCGTCCCTGCGCCCACGCGCCCACGGAACGGGGGATCAGGGCGGCGTAGCCAGGTGGGCTCCGCCGGTCCCCGCCCCCTGGACCGGCGGAGCCCACGGGGCCCGTCAAGGGGCGATGAGGCCTCCCGTAAGGGGCCTAGGCTGGACGTATGAGTATTGAGCGCGGGCGCGGCCGAGTCGCGGGACTGCCGACGTGGGACCGCTGCGCGGTCATGGGGGTCGTGAACGTCACCCCCGATTCCTTCTCCGACGGCGGCCGCTGGTTCGACACGACGGCCGCGGTCAAGCACGGCCTCGGCCTGGTCGCCGAGGGCGCCGACCTCGTGGACGTGGGCGGCGAGTCCACCCGCCCCGGAGCCACCCGTGTCGACGAGGCCGAGGAGCTCAAGCGCGTCATCCCCGTCGTCCGCGGCCTCGCCTCCGAGGGCGTCACCGTCTCCGTGGACACGATGCGCGCCTCCGTCGCCGAGCGGTCGCTCGCCGCGGGCGCCGCCCTCGTCAACGACGTCAGCGGCGGCCTCGCCGACCCCGCGATGATCCCGGCCGTGGCGGCCGCGGGCGCCCCCTTCGTGGTCATGCACTGGCGCGGCCTCCTGGCGGGCGGCAACATCCAGGGGACGTACGAGGACGTCGTCTCCGAGGTCCTCGACGAACTCCACGCGCGCGTGGAGGCCGTCCTGGAGGGTGGCATCGCCCCCGACCGCGTCGTCGTCGACCCCGGGCTCGGCTTCTCCAAGGACCCCGAGCACGACCTGGCCCTCCTGGCCCACCTCGACCGTCTGAGCGGCCTCGGGCACCCCCTGCTGGTCGCCGCCTCCCGCAAGCGTTTCCTCGGCCGCGTCCTGGCCGGCCCCGAAGGCGCCCCGCCTCCCGCGCGCGAGCGCGACGCCGCCACCGCCGCCGTCTCGGCGATCGCCGCCCAGCAGGGCGCCTGGGCGGTCCGCGTGCACGAGGTACGGGCCACCGCCGACGCCGTACGGGTCGCCCGCGCCGTCGAGGGAGCCCGCTCTGGCGGGGCCCCCGACGCCGCCGGCGGTCCGGCCGTCGAGGGTGCCCGGTGAGCACACCCCGAACCGACATCGAGCAGGTCGAACTCGCCAACACGGCGTACTACGAGGCGATGGAACGGGGTGACTTCGAGGAGCTGACCTCGCTGTGGCTGGCCCCGCTGGACACCTCCGACGACGACTTCGAGGGCGAGGGCGCGGTCGTGTCCTGCGTCCACCCCGGCTGGCCCGTCCTCAACGGCCGCGGCGAGGTGCTCCGCTCGTACGCGCTGATCATGGCGAACACGGAGTACATCCAGTTCTTCCTCACCGACGTGCGCGTCTCCGTGTCCGGCGACACGGCCCTGGTGACCTGCACCGAGAACATCCTCAGCGGCGGTCCCGCGCCCGACGAGGGCGAAGAGCTCGGCCCGCTCGTCGGCCAGCTGGTCGTCGCCACGAACGTGTTCCGCCGTACCCCCGAGGGCTGGAAACTCTGGTCCCACCACGCCTCCCCCGTGCTGGCCGAGTCCGGTGAGGAAGAAGACGAGGACACCGCCGGTTGAGTGGGTATGCGGCCCGGGGAGAGCAATGGGTGATTGGAATCTCCGGTCCGGGGTAGGGGCGGCTACCAGCCCGTGAGCCGCAGCGTTCCCCGGGGGAAACGCCCGGTGAAGGCTTGTGGCCTTCGCCGGGGCGCAGTCCTCGCGGGCGAGCGTTGTCAGTGCCCGCAGGTAGATTCGTTCGAGGCCGGTGTGCCGACCGCATTCGGCGTACGAAGGCCTTCCCCGACAATTGCAGGAGTGATTCGCGTGGATCGTGTCGCGCTGCGCGGCCTCAAGGCCCGCGGGCACCACGGCGTCTTCCAGAAGGAGCGCGAGGAGGGCCAGACCTTCATCGTGGACCTCACGCTGGGCCTGGACACCCGCCCGGCCGCGGCCGACGACGACCTGGCGAAGACCGTGCACTACGGCATCGTGGCGGAAGAGGTCGTCGCCGTGGTCGAGGGCGAGCCGGTCGATCTCATCGAGACGCTCGCCGAGCGCATCGCCCAGACGTGTCTCAAGCACGACGGGGTACAGGAGGTCGAGGTCTGCGTCCACAAACCGGACGCGCCCATCACGGTCCCCTTCGACGACGTGACCGTCACGATCATCCGGAGCCGAGTATGACCACGTCCTTCACCGAGGGTCAGAGCGACCCGACCGTCCAGCCGGTGCCCGCCTCCGTGGTCGAGCAGGTCGACGCCGCCGACACGACCCTGAGCAACCCCAAACGCGCGGTGATCTCGCTCGGCTCGAACCTGGGCAACCGCCTGGAGAACCTCCAGGGAGCCGTCGACGCCCTGGAGGACACCCCGGGCGTCCGGGTCAAAGCGGTCTCCCCCGTCTACGAGACCGAGCCGTGGGGGGTCGAACCGGGCAGCCAGCCCTCGTACTTGAACGCGGTCGTGGTGCTCAGGACCACCCTCCCGCCGTCCTCGCTCCTGGAGCGGGCCCACGCGGTCGAGGAGGCCTTCCACCGCGTACGGGACGAGCGCTGGGGCCCGCGCACGATCGACGTCGACATCGTGGCGTACGCCGATGTCGTCTCCGACGACCCGGTGCTGACCCTCCCTCACCCCCGCGCCCACGAGAGGGCCTTCGTCCTCGCCCCCTGGCACGACGTGGATCCCGAGGCACAGCTCGCCGGCCACGGCGCCGTCGCCCGGCTCCTGGACACCATCACCAGGGACGATGTCACGGCCCGCGCCGACCTGGAACTCCGGCTGCCCGAGTAGTCGTTAAGGTCAAGACGACCACTGGCCGGCCCCGACACGGGCACGGCCGCACGCGGGCTACCGAAGGGGCAACGTGAAACAGCTGCGGATCAGGACACTGGCTGCCGTGTTCGTGGTGGCCGGAGTGCTGTCCTGGGCGGGCGCCCGCCTGTGGAACGCGGTGGGCACACTTCCCCGGGTCCCGCTGGCCGCCCCCATCGTCCTCGCCCTGATCGCGATCGTCCTCCTCGCCACAGCCCTGTCGCTGCGCGCCCGCCTCAAGGCCCAGCGCGAGCGCCGCCCCGGCGCCAAGGGCGTCGATCCGCTGATGGCCGCCCGCGCGGTCGTCTTCGGTCAGGCGAGCGCCCTGGTGGCCGCCCTGGTGGCGGGCATGTACGGCGGCACCGGCGTCTTCCTCCTGGGATGGCTGGAGGACCCCGCCCGCCGCGACCAGGCCATCTACGCCGGCCTCTCCGTCCTCGCCGGAATCGGCGTGATAGCGGCCGCCTTCTTCCTGGAACGCGTCTGCAGACTCCCGGAGGACGACGACCAGCACCGCGACGGGACGGCCCCGGTGGCGTAGTCCGGCACCGGGCGCCAAGTCCCCGCGGGTGTCGTCCGGATCGGTTCGGTGGATCGCCCGGAGCGGGCCGCGGTCTAGCGGGGTCTATCGGGCCATGATCAGGCTCATCGCCTCGTTGCGGGTCGCGGCGTCCCGCAGCTGTCCGCGCACCGCCGACGTGATGGTCTTCGCACCGGGCTTGCGGATGCCGCGCATGGACATGCACATGTGCTCGCACTCGATGACCACGATCACGCCGCGCGGCTCCAGGATCTCCATCAGGGAGTCGGCGATCTGCGTCGTCAGCCGCTCCTGGACCTGGGGACGACGGGCGTAGACGTCGACGAGACGGGCCAGCTTGGACAGGCCGGTGATCTTGCCGCTGGTGGACGGGATGTAGCCGACGTGCGCGACACCCCGGAACGGGACCAGGTGGTGCTCACAGGTGCTGAACACCTCGATGTCCTTCACCAGGACCATCTCGTCGTGGCCCAGGTCGAACGTCGTCGTCAGCACGTCCTCCGGCCGCTGCAGCAGGCCCGCGAATATCTCCTTGTACGCCCGCGCCACCCGCGCCGGCGTCTCCCGCAGGCCCTCGCGGTCCGGGTCCTCGCCGACCGCGATCAGGAGCTCCCGTACGGCGTTCTCGGCACGCTTCTCGTCGAACTCGCCGATCACGCCCTCGCCGTCCAGCGTCACGGGGTCGGTCATCTGGTCCTCGTTCCTGTGGATCCTGCACGTGTCTCGACGCGTCCGAAAGGTGCGGGCACACGAAAATGCCGCGCCCCCCAGGCTAGAACCTGGGGGGCGCGGCATCCATTCCGGGCCTGGTGAGGCCGCCCGGAGCCGAGCGGACTCAGCTGTCGGTGCGGTCCTCCGGGGCCGTCTCCGTGACCGGGACGGACTCCGTCGCGGTGGCGATGGCCGCCGTCGATCCGTTCGCCCCGTTCGTCAGCGACAGCTCCTTGGGGGAGAGCACCGGCGGGCGGGTGGACGGGGTACGACGGGAGGAGCCGGTCCACGCGGGGCGGGCCGGGCGCTTCACGATGGGAGCGAAGACCTCGGCGATCTGCTCCTTGCTCAGCGTCTCCTTCTCCAGCAGCTGGAGCACCAGCGCGTCGAGGACGTCGCGGTTCTCGACCAGGATCTCCCAGGCCTCGTTGTGCGCGTTCTCGATGAGCTTCTTGACCTCTTCGTCGACGAGCGCGGCGACCTCTTCCGAGTAGTCGCGCGGGTGCGACATCTCCCGGCCCAGGAAGGGCTCGGTGTTGTCGCCGCCGAACTTGATCGCGCCGAGACGCTCGGTCATGCCGTACTGCGTGACCATCGAACGAGCGGTGGCCGTGGCCTTCTCGATGTCGTTCGCGGCACCGGTGGTCGGGTCGTGGAAGACGAGCTCCTCGGCCGCGCGGCCGCCCAGCATGTACGCGAGCTGGTCCAGCATCTCGTTGCGCGTCGTGGAGTACCTGTCCTCGTCCGGCAGGACCATCGTGTAGCCGAGGGCACGGCCGCGCGACAGGATCGTGATCTTGTGGACCGGGTCGGAGTTCGGGGAAGCCGCCGCGACCAGGGCGTGTCCGCCCTCGTGGTACGCGGTGATCTTCTTCTCCTTGTCCGACATGATCCGGGTCCGCTTCTGCGGGCCCGCGACCACGCGGTCGATCGCCTCGTCCAGCATGGAGTTGTCGACCAGCTTCTGGTTGCTGCGCGCGGTGAGCAGCGCCGCTTCGTTCAGCACGTTCGCCAGGTCGGCACCGGTGAAGCCGGGGGTCCGGCGAGCCACCGCGGAAAGGTCGACGTCCGGAGCGACCGGCTTGCCCTTCTGGTGAACCTTGAGGATCTCCAGACGGCCCTGCATGTCCGGACGGTCGACCGCGATCTGACGGTCGAAGCGGCCGGGGCGCAGGAGGGCCGGGTCGAGGATGTCGGGCCGGTTCGTGGCGGCGATCAGGATGACGCCGCCCTTCACGTCGAAGCCGTCCATCTCGACGAGCAGTTGGTTGAGGGTCTGCTCGCGCTCGTCGTGACCACCGCCGAGGCCGGCGCCGCGATGGCGGCCGACCGCGTCGATCTCGTCGACGAAGACGATCGCCGGAGCGTTCGCCTTGGCCTGCTCGAACAGGTCACGGACTCGGGAGGCACCGACGCCGACGAACATCTCGACGAAGTCGGAACCCGAGATCGAGTAGAAGGGAACGCCGGCTTCGCCCGCGACGGCGCGTGCGAGGAGCGTCTTGCCCGTACCAGGAGGCCCGTAGAGCAGGACGCCCTTGGGGATCTTCGCGCCGACGGCCTGGAACTTCGCCGGCTCCTGGAGGAACTCCTTGATCTCCTGGAGCTCCTCGACGGCCTCGTCCGAGCCCGCCACGTCCGAGAACGTCGTCTTCGGGGTGTCCTTGGTGATGAGCTTCGCCTTGGACTTCCCGAAGTTCATGACCCGGGAGCCGCCACCCTGCATCTGGTTCATCAGGAACAGGAAGACGACGACGATGAGGACGAAGGGAAGCAGGGACAGCAGGATGCCCACGAAGGGGTTCTGCTTGGACGGCGAGACGGTGTAGCCGTCCGGGATCTGCTTGTTCTGGTACTTGTCCTGCAGTGTGTTGGCCAGGGCCACGCCCTGGTCGCCGATGTAACTCGCCTGGATCTTCGAGCTGCCGTCAACCTTCTCGCCGTCCTTCAGCGAGACCTTGATGACCTGCTCGTCACCGGTGGTGATCTTGGCCGACTCGACCTGGTTGTCATTGATCGCCTTGACGACCTGGCCGGTGTCCACCGTCTTGTAGCCGCCGGACGAACCGACGACCTGCATCAACACGACCACGGCAAGGACGGCCAGCACGATCCACATGACCGGCCCACGGAAGTATCGCTTCACGTCCATCCATACGGAGCGGAGCCGCCCCGTCCCTCCTGCCATAGTGAGTTTGATAAAGACTGTTCTTCGGACGGTACCCCAGCATTGTCACCCGAAGCCGCAGGGGACTGCTGGCAATCCCGTCCACGAATGCTCCAACGGCGCGAAACCCGCTGGGGTTCCCGATCCGTCCCACGAGGACTGAGCCGACTGAGCCGCCCTCAGGAAGAGTGCGGCTCAGCCGCCGTAGACGTGAGGCGCGAGCGTACCGACGAACGGGAGGTTGCGGTACTTCTCGGCGTAGTCGAGGCCGTAGCCGATGACGAACTCGTTCGGGATGTCGAAGCCGACCCACTCGACGTCGATCGCGACCTTGGCCGCGTCCGGCTTGCGCAGCAGCGTGCACACCTTGAGCGAGGCGGGCTCGCGGGAGCCGAGGTTGGAGATCAGCCAGGACAGGGTCAGCCCGGAGTCGATGATGTCCTCGACGATCAGGACGTGCTTGCCCTTGATGTCGGTGTCCAGGTCCTTGAGGATCCGCACCACGCCGGAGGACTGGGTGCCCGCGCCGTACGACGACACGGCCATCCAGTCCATCGTGACGGGGGTGGACAGCGCACGCGCGAGGTCCGCCATGACCATCACGGCACCCTTGAGCACCCCGACGATCAGCAGGTCCTTGCCCGCGTACTCCGCGTCGATCTTCGCGGCCAGCTCGACCAGCTTCGCGTCGATCTCTTCCTTGGTGATGAGCACCGACTTGAGGTCGGTACCCATGTCTTTCGCGTCCACCCGCATCACTTTCGGTCGTCCGTCCCACTTTTTTGGGCTCGTCACCTACAGGGCGCCATGTAACCGGCGACGGTCCCCTTCGGCTCTCCCGCGCGGCCGTTCGGACCACCCGCGACCCGAGTGAAGGGGTCCCGGGGAGCCGCGTGAGCGGCCCCGGTGCAGGGTCCGGTTTCAGCCTTGCCGAATCACCAGTCTGCCACCCTGGCGCTGGGCGACGACTTTGCCCGGGAGATTGATGGCCCCCTGACCGCGCCATCCGGTGATCAGCCGGTCGATCTCCTCGATGTGCCGGGCGAACAGCGAACCGGCCGGAGCACCCGCCTCGATGGCCGCGCGGCGCAGGATCCGGCGGCGCACTGCGGGCGGCAGGGCGTAGAGCTTGGCGCACTCCAGAAGGCCGGCCGCGTCGCGTACGGACGCCTCGGCCTGGCTGGCCCACGCGTCGAGGGCGTCGGCATCGTCCCGGGAGAGCTGGGCCGTACGGGCGAGAGCCTCGACGACTCCTTTGCCCAGGGCCTTCTCTAGGGCGGGCAGACCCTCGTGGCGGAGCCGGGAGCGGGTGTAGGCCGGATCGGCGTTGTGCGGGTCGTCCCAGACGGGCAGCGACTGGACCATGCAGGCCTTGCGGGCGGTCTGCCGGTCCAGGTGCAGGAAGGGACGGCGGTAGCGGCCGTCGGCCCCCGAGACCGCGGCCATTCCGGACAGGGAGCGGATGCCGGAGCCGCGGGCGAGGCCGAGCAGGACCGTCTCGGCCTGGTCGTCACGTGTGTGGCCGAGGAGGATCGCGGTGGCGCCGTGGCGTTCGGCGGCGGAGTCCAGGGCGGCGTACCGGGCGTCGCGCGCGGCGGCCTCGGGGCCTCCGTCGCGGCCGACGGTGACGGCGATCGACTCGGCCGGGGCGAGCCCCAGCTCGGTGAGGCGCAGCACGACTTCGTCGGCGCGCAGCTCGGAGCCCGCCTGCAGACCGTGGTCGACGGTGACGCCACCGGCGCGGATGCCGAGTTTGGGGGCTTCGAAGGCGAGGGCGGAGGCGAGCGCCATGGAGTCGGCGCCGCCGGAGCAGGCGACGAGCACGAGCGGCGCCGGGGCGGCGTCCTCGCCGGGACGGGGCCGGGCGCTCGTGCGGTTCTGGTCGTGCGGGGCGCGCGCGGGAGCGGCGACGCTGCGCCGCGTTCCGGGGGCGGGGACGCGTTCCGCGTCGGGCGCGCAGGGGCGCGCGGCACCGCGTGCGGGCGTGCGCCGGGTGTCGTGGGCGGGCGGTTGCTCGGTCAGGATGTCGTGGAGTACGCGGCGGACCGCCAGGCGTATCGCCGCGACCGCAGGATGGGGACCCATGTCCGGTTCCCTTCATGAAGTTTTCGGGGGGTTAGCCCGGGGATCTGTCACTCAGAGTGTGTAGATGGTGACAGAGCCGGGGCGTTCCCCGAGCATTGCACGCCTACCCGTGCTCCACGGTCCCTCGGATGGGTGATAGCGGGAGCGTTTGCCTGCCATCGGCCGGATTCGTTTCACCACCCTCCGGGAGGCTTCACGACTCCGTCCTGCGGTGCACCCGCGCGACCCAATCCGCCGGTTTGGCGATCTCCGCCTTGGTCGGGAGCGTGTTCGGAGAGGTCCACACACGGTTGAAGCCGTCCATGCCGACCTCGTCGACGACCGCCCGTACGAACCGCTCGCCGTCCTTGTACTGCCTGAGCTTGGCGTCCAGGCCGAGCAGTTTGCGCAGGGCCAGGTCGAGGCGGGAGGCGCCCTTGGCGCGGCGCTGCTGGAACTTCTCGCGGATCTCGGCGACGGAGGGGACCACGGCGGGCCCGACGCCGTCCATCACGAAGTCGGCGTGTCCCTCCAGGAGGGACATCACGGCGGTGAGCCGGCCGAGGATCTCGCGCTGGGCGGGCGTCTGCACGATTTCCACGAGGGAACGTCCGCCGTCGTCCTCCTCGGTGTCGGGGCGGGAGCCGGAGAGCGACTGCGCGGCCTCCCTGATGCGCTCCAGGACGGTCATGGGGTCGACCTCGGTCTCCCCCAAGAACGACTGGATTTCGCCCTCCAGGTGGTCGCGCAGCCAGGGCACGGCCGTGAACTGGGTGCGGTGCGTCTCCTCGTGGAGGCACACCCACAGGCGGAAGTCGTGGGGCTGGACGTCGAGTTCACGCTCGACGTGCACGATGTTCGGGGCGACCAGCAGGAGCCTGCCGCCGCCGCTGCCGGAGGCGGTGGGCGCCCCCGCGGGCAGGTCCCGGGTCGCGGGCGCGAACGTCTCGTACTGCCCGAGGACCCGCGAGGACAGGAACGACAGCAGCATGCCCAGTTCGACGCCGGTGACCTTGCCACCGACGGCTCCGAGGACGGCTCCGCCGGTGCCGCTCCCGCGTCGTTCCTGCATCTTGTCCAGAAGGGGCTTGAGGATCTCCCGGAACCCGGCGACGTTGGCCCGGACCCAGCCGGGGCGGTCGACGACGAGTACGGGGGTGTCGTGGACGACGTCCGCACCCAAACGGGTGAAGCCCCGGACGTGTTCCTCCGAGGCCTTCGCGTGCCGGCGCAGCTCGGCGACGATCGCCCGGGCCTCGTCGCGGCTCACCTCCGGGCCCGGCCGTACGAGCCGGGTCGCGGTCGCCACCGCGAGATTCCAGTCGACCATCCCAGTAGATGCAGCACCACCGATGCTCGTCATGCGTCAACCGTACGTGAGCGGGTCCGGCTGCGGTGAGGGTCCGACACCGTATGCGTCCGGGTCGAGGGGCTGGTGGTGCTCCTGATTCCCACGGGCCGGAAGGGGCCGGGTTCCCGGTCCGGGCGCGCTACCGGCAGCCGCACGCCACGAGTGCCGTCGCCGCGTGGTCCAACGCCGCCCGGGCCTCCCGGGGGTTCGGGGGGTTGGCGGCGTCGGAGGTCAGGAAGGCGAACGCCAGCAGGCGGCCGTCCTTGTCGACGACGGTGCCGGCGAGGGTGTTGACCCCGGTCAGCGTGCCCGTCTTGGCGCGGACGACTCCGGTGGCGGTCGGAGTGTCGGTGTACCGGGCGCTGAGGGTGCCGGTGAAGCCGGCGACGGGCAGGCCGGTGAGGACCGGCCGGAGCTCGGGGTGGGCCGGGTCGCCGGCCTTGGCCAGCAGGGCGGTGAGCAGGTCGGCGGAGAGCCTGTCGGCGCGGTTCAGGCCGCTGCCGTCGGCGAACTGCGCCCCGGTCAGCGGGAGTCCGAGTTTCTTCAGCTGGGCGCGGATCGCCTTCGCGTCGCCGTCGAAGCTGGGTTCCTCGCCGGTGGCGAGGGCGACCTGACGGGCCAGCGCCTCGGCGATGTCGTTGTCACTGTTGGTCAGCATCCGCTCGACCAGGGCGGACAGCGGCGGCGAGGAGACGGAGGCGAGGGCCTGGGAGCGGCTCGTCGCCTTCGAGGGGCCGGGCGCCGTGGCGGTGATGCCGTGGCCGTGCAGCAGGTCCGCGAACGTCCGCGCGGCGTCCGCCGCCGGGTCCATGGCGCGCCCGGCCGGCCCGCTGGTCGAGTGGTCCAGGCGGCCCTCGTCGGCCATCAGGGGGGTGACCTTCGCGATGTTGTCGTTCACCCCGATGGGGTGAAGGCCGGGGCCGGAGTACAGCGAGGTGTCGTAGGAGAGCGTCACGTGGTCCATGTGACGGGCCTTCAGGGCAGTGGCCGTCTCCTCGGCGAGGGGGCCCAGGTCCGCCCAGCCGTCCGCGGGCTTGCGGGCGGTCAGCGTGGGGTCGCCGCCGCCGACGAGCACGACCTCCTTGGTGTCGGGCTCCAGGACCGTACGCGTCTGGATGCGGTGGTCGGGGCCCAGCGCGGTGAGGGCGGCGACCGCGGTCGCGATCTTCGTGGTGGAGGCCGGCGTCTGGACCTGGTCGGCACCCTTGCCGTAGAGCCGCTTGCCGGTCGCCACGTCGACCACGACCGCGGTGCGCACCGAGCCGAGGACGGGGTCGGCCAGCAGCGGGTCGAGGACGTTCGCGAGGGCCTTCCCGGCGGGGGCGGGCACGGCACTCGCGGAGCCGCCGAGTCCGGCCAGCACGGAGGCGGCGCTGGGGGCGGGCCGGGGTGACGTTCGGGGCGTACCGGATTTACGTGCGTGATCTGTGCCACCCTCGGGCGCCCGCGATGCGGCCCAGTCCCGCTCGGCCGTACGCTGGCCGGTGGAGTCCCAGGGACCGGCCGAGGTCACCACCCCGGCCGCGAGTGCCAGGCCGACGGTGGTCGCGACGGCTGTGAGCTGCGGCGTCGTCAGCCGCACGGCACGCGGCCGCACGGCTCGGGTGACCCGCGCCACATGCGGTTTCACCATCCGCGCGACCCGCACCACATGCGGTCTCGCGGCCCGCCAAGCCCTCAGCTCTGGCACGACCACCAGCCCCTTTCGCGATCACCCACCTGCGTGAGGGACACTTAATCACCAGAACTATGTGCTGATCATGGAGGAGCCACCGGTGGAGTTCGACGTCACGATCGAGATTCCGAAGGGTTCACGGAACAAGTACGAGGTGGACCACGAGACCGGTCGGATCCGTCTGGACCGTCGACTCTTCACCTCGACCAGCTACCCGGCCGACTACGGCTTCGTCGAGAACACCCTCGGCGAGGACGGCGACCCGCTGGACGCCCTCGTCATCCTGGACGAGCCGACCTTCCCGGGCTGCCTCATCCAGTGCCGCGCGATCGGCATGTTCCGTATGACGGACGAGGCCGGCGGCGACGACAAGCTGCTGTGCGTCCCGGCGCACGACCCGCGTGTGGAGCACCTGCGCGACATCCACCACGTGTCGGAGTTCGACCGCCTGGAGATCCAGCACTTCTTCGAGGTCTACAAGGACCTGGAGCCGGGCAAGTCCGTCGAGGGCGCCGACTGGGTCGGCCGCGCGGAAGCCGAGGCCGAGATCGAGCGTTCCTACAAGCGCTTGAAGGACCAGGGCGGTCACTGACCTCCTTGCGGGCGGTCGCTGACCTCCCCCTCTTCCGAACGGGCCGCGTGATCCCCCTGGGGCCACGCGGCCCGTTCGTGTGTCCGTACGCATACTGAGGCGTACGGAAGGCAAGAAGGAGAACGACACAGACGGGAAAGGCGAGGCTGGAGTTGGTGGCGGACCCGGAAGCGGAAGACCGCAAGCCGCACTCGGACGAGGCGAGGAGTGCTTTCAGCCCGCCCACGGGTGTGGCGCCGCCGGGCCCGGCGGCGGCCGACGAGGAATCGTCGACGACCTCGGAGTTCGCGCTCCCCCAGGGCCTCGACGCACCGCATCCCGCCGGGCCGGAGCACGGGGGCTCGGCGTTCAGCACTCCGCGCACCTACAGTGCCCGGGACGCGCCTCCCGCCTTCACACCGGCGACCGGCGTCCCCCTGGTCAGCCTGACCAAGGACGCGCCGTGGCAGGACCGCATGCGCACGATGCTGCGCATGCCGGTGACCGAGCGGCCCGCGCCCGAGCCCGTGCACAAGGAGGACGAGTCGGGGCCCGCCGTCCCGCGCGTCCTGGACCTGACCCTGCGCATCGGCGAGCTGCTCCTCGCGGGCGGCGAGGGTGCCGAGGACGTGGAGACGGCGATGTTCGCCGTCTGCCGCTCCTACGGACTCGACCGCTGCGAGCCGAACGTCACCTTCACCCTGCTGTCGATCTCGCACCAGCCGTCCCTGGTGGACGACCCGGTGACGGCGTCACGGACGGTGCGCCGCCGGGGCACCGACTACACGCGCCTGGCGGCCGTCTACCGGCTCGTCGACGACCTGAGCGACCCCGAGACCGCGATCCCCCTGGAAGAGGCCTACAGGCGGCTCGCGGAGATGCGGCGCAACCGGCACCCGTACCCCGGCTGGGTGCTGACGGCCTCCGGAGGGCTGCTGGCCGGCGCGGCCTCCGTGCTCGTCGGCGGTGACGCGATCGTGTTCGTCGCCGCCGCGCTCGGCGCGATGCTCGGCGACCGGCTCGCCTGGCTGTGCGCCGGACGCGGGCTGCCGGAGTTCTACCAGTTCACGGTGGCCGCGATGCCGCCGGCTGCGATAGGGGTCGCGCTCACGCTGGCGCACGTCGATGTGAACGCCTCCGCGGTGATCACCGGTGGGCTCTTCGCGCTGCTGCCGGGGCGGGCGCTCGTCGCGGGGGTGCAGGACGGGCTGACCGGCTTCTACATCACCGCGTCCGCGCGGCTGCTCGAAGTCATGTACTTCTTCGTGGGGATCGTCTCCGGCGTCCTGCTGGTGCTCTATTTCGGCGTGAAGCTGGGCGCCCAGCTCGACCCGGACGCGGCGCTGAGCCTCTCCGAGCGGCCCCTGATCCAGATCGCCGCGTCGATGCTGCTGTCGCTCACCTTCGCGGTGCTGCTCCAGCAGGAACGTTCCACCGTCCTCGCCGTGACCCTCAACGGGGGCGTGGCCTGGTCGGTGTACGGGGCGATGCACTACGCGGGTGGCCTCTCTCCGGTGGCCTCCACGGCCGTCGCCGCGGGCCTGGTGGGCCTCTTCGGGCAACTGCTCTCGCGCTACCGGTTCGCTTCCGCGCTGCCCTACACAACGGCCGCGATCGGCCCGCTGCTGCCCGGTTCGGCGACGTACTTCGGGCTGCTGTCGATCGCCCAGAACAACGTCGACAAGGGGCTGGTGTCGCTCACCAAGGCCGCGGCCCTCGCCATGGCCATCGCGATCGGCGTGAACCTGGGTTCGGAGATCTCGCGGCTGTTCCTGCGTCTGCCGGGCGGCTCCGCCGGCGGGCGGCGGGCCGCCAAGCGGACACGCGGCTTCTGAGGCCCGGTCCCGGAAAGCCCGGTCCGAGGAGGACCGGGCTGGTGCGTCAGTTCTGCGCGGGGCCCTGGCCGTAGGGGTGCTGTTCGGCACCGTACTGACGCCCGGGGTGGCCCTGGGGGTACTGCTGCGGGTGGGCCTGGCCCTGGTCATAGCCCTGCTGGCCCTGCTGGCCCTGCTGGCCCTGCTGGCCCTGCTGGCCCTGCTGGCCCTGCTGGTAACCCTGGTCGTACTGCTGCTGGTCGTAGCCGTAGCCCTGGTCCTGGCCGTACGGCTGCTGGTACTGCTGCTGGGGCTGGTACTGCTGCTGAGGCTGGGGCTGCTGCTGGGCCGGGTACGCGTCACCCTGACGGCCGTAGCCCTGGCCCTGGTTCCCGTAGGCCTGGCCGTGGCCCTGATTGCCGTACGGCTGACCCTGGCCCTGGTCCCCGTACGACTGATCCTGGCCCTGGTTCCCGTAGCCCTGCCCCTGGCCCTGGTTGCCGTAGGGACCGCCTTGGTTCTGGCCGTTGTACGACGAGTCCTGGCCCCCGTGGACCGGCGGGACGCGCAGCGGCCTGGTCGCGTCGTCCATGACGGGCGCGGCGGGACGGGTGCGGGCGCCCTCGGGCCGGGCCGGGAAGGGCTCCTGGAAGTCCTGGAAGTCCTGGGACTCCTCCGCCTGCCGGGGCGGGTTCTTCTTGGCCTGGGAGCGGGCGCGCAGGAACTCGATCATGATCGGGACGACCGAGACGAGCACGATCAGGATCAGGATCAGCTCGATGTGCTTGTTGACGAACTCGATCTTGCCGAGCCAGGCGCCGAGCAGCGTGACACCAGCGCCCCACAGGACACCGCCGATGATGTTGAAGGTGACGAAGGGGCGGTACTTCATGCCGCTGACGCCCGCGATGATCGGCGTGAACGTGCGCACGATGGGCACGAAGCGGGCCAGCACCAGGGACTTGGGGCCGTACTTCTCGAAGAACTCGTTGGCCTTGACCACGTTCTCCTGCTTGAACAGGCGGGAGTCCGGGCGCGTGAAGAGCGAGGGTCCGACCTTCTTGCCGAAGAGGTAACCCGCCTGGTCGCCGAGGACCGCGGCGAGACAGATCAGCGGGATCGCCGCCCACAGCGGGAAGTCCATGGCGTCCGTGGCGATCAGCAGACCGCAGGTGAACAGCAGCGAGTCACCCGGCAGGAAGAAGCCGATGAGCAGGCCGGACTCGGCGAACACCACCAGCAGCAGGCCCCAGATGCCGAAATTGTCCAGGAGCGTGTTCGGATCCAGCCAGCTGGGACCGAGGGCAAGCGTCATCACGGGTCCGGACTCCTGAGGGGTGAAGGGAGGGCAGTCCTGTACGGCCGGCCAAAGCTATCAACGCAATGTGCCGACGCCAGGTTCCACCCGTGACTCCAGGATGCACTGTGCGACGACTGGGACAAAGCTGTGGACCATGGGCATCGATGAATACGGCGGCGGCCAGAGTCCCCACGCGGACGTCCTGGTCGTCACGACGAACGACGTTCCCGGTCATCGCGTCGAGCAGGTCGTCGGCGAGGTCTTCGGTCTCACGGTCCGCTCACGCCATCTGGGCAGCCAGATCGGCGCGGGCCTGAAGTCGATGATCGGCGGAGAGCTCAAGGGGCTCACCAAGACGCTGGTGGAGACCCGCAACCAGGCCATGGAGCGGCTTGTGGAGCAGGCACGCGCGCGGGGCGCCAACGGCGTGCTCATGTTCCGCTTCGACGTCTCGGAGGCGGCGGACGTGGGCACGGAGGTCTGCGCCTACGGCACGGCCGTGGTCCTGGTGAAGGAATAGCCCCCGCCGCGGGACAGTGGCCCGCACCGGTGGAGACGGCGGGCCCTGCACTCCCCCGGCGACCGCTCCGTACAGGTAAGGGGCGCCCGCCCCTGTCGGCGCCCCTTACCTGTCAGGCTTCCCGGTTTCCCTGTCAGACTTCCCCGGTCTGCCGGGCGGCGTTCGCCGTGATCGCGTCCCTGAGGTGTCCGGCCAGCCCCGGCCGCATGGAGTCGTAGAACGCCTTGAACCGTTCGTCCGCGACGTACATGTCACCGAGGCCCCGGTGGATCTCGTACGTACAGGTGTAGAACCACTTGGTGATGTGCTGCCGGTGTTCCTCGGCCATGTCCATGGCCCGCACGCCGTCCGGCCGCTCCCCGGCCGCCATCAGGGCGTCGTACCGCTCGCCCCAGGCGGCCACCTCGGCCTGCATGCGCTTCCAGTCGTCCTTGGTGTAGCGGGCGGTGCGGCGCTGCGACTCGGCGTACGTCTCCGTACCGCCCCAGCGGCGTTCGGCCTCCTCCGCGTGTTCCTCGGGGTCCTTGTCCCCGAAGACCTCGAACTTCTCCTCGGGCGTGAGGTTGATGCCCATCGTGCGTGCCTCCATGGCGTGCTCCACGGCCGCGGCCATCTTCTGCAGCTTCTCGATCCGGGCGGTCAGCAGCTCGTGCTGGCGGCGCAGATGCGCGCGCGGGTCCGCTTCCGGGTCGTCGAGCAGGGCGGCGACCTCGTCGAGCGGAAAGCCGAGCTCCCGGTAGAACAGGATCTGCTGCAGCCGGTCGAGGTCGGCGTCGTCGTAGCGCCGGTGACCCGCGTGGCTGCGTTCGCCGGGCGCGAGCAGACCGATCTCGTCGTAGTGGTGCAGCGTGCGCACCGTGACTCCGGCGAACCCGGCGACCTGTCCCACTGAATAGCCCACTTCCGCTCCTTCCTCCGTACGCCCTTCACGATGAGGCCTGACGCGACGTGAGGTGCAAGCCCGGAGTCCAGGGGCCAGGCAATGCGGCTCGGGCGGCGTCCGGCGGCGACGCTCGGGATGTTATGTCCGATTCGCGCGCTTAGGGTGACCCCGTGACCCACGAAGCGGCTCCCCCGGGACCGGCCCCGACCCAGGCGACGCCCGCACGCACCCTGCTGCCACTGTTCCTCCCCGCCGTGGCCGTCGGCGCCGTCTCGAGCCTTCTCTACGTGGGGGTGAGCAAGCTCGCCGACCAGCTCAAGGACGTTCTCTGGACGGACCTGCCGGACGCGCTCGGTATCGGCGGGTACTCCTCGCTCTGGATGATCGTCATGCTCACCAGCACCGGCATCCTGGTCGGTCTGGTGGTGTGGAAGGCGCCGGGTCACGCGGGGCCCGACCCGGCCACCGTGGGGCTCCAGGAGGAGCCGATGGCCCCCTTCATCCTGCCCGGACTGCTGGTGGCGACCGCGCTGATGCTGGCGGGCGGCCCGAGCCTCGGTCCCGAGAACCCGATCATCGCCACCAACGTCGCGCTGGCGTTCTGGGCGGGCCGCAGGTTCGCGCCCGCGGCGCCCGGCGCGCTGTGGGTGATGCTGGCCGAGGCGGGAACGATCGGCGCCCTGTTCGGTACGCCGATCGCGGCGGCGCTGGTCATTTCCGAGGCGCTCGCCGGCCGGCAGATGAAGGGCCTGCTGTGGGACAACCTCTTCGCGCCACTGACGGCGGCGTCCGTGGGCTCGATGACCACGGCGCTGCTGGGCCACGCCAGCTTCGACCTC
The DNA here is from genome assembly GCF_036139655.1 of Streptomyces sp. NBC_00328. Classification (NCBI taxonomy): domain Bacteria; kingdom Bacillati; phylum Actinomycetota; class Actinomycetes; order Kitasatosporales; family Streptomycetaceae; genus Streptomyces; species Streptomyces sp. NBC_00328. The sequence goes on along the minus strand of NZ_CP108013.1, from coordinate 5,504,541 downwards.
GATCTGCCCCCGCTCGGCAGTCCCGGCTGGGCCGATGTGCTGTCCGCCCTGGTGATCGCCTCCACGGCGGCGGTGCTCGGCATGGCCGCCGTCTACGTGTTCCCCTACATCCACAAGGTGTTCTCGCTCCTGCGCCACCCCATGATCGCCCTGCCCGCCGGCGGGCTCGTCCTCGGCCTGCTGGGCTGTCTGGGCGGACCGCTCACGCTGTTCAAGGGCCTGGACGAGGTCGCCGAGATCGCCCGGCACCCGAACGACTACTCGGCGGGCCGGTACGCGCTGATGGCCGTGGTGAAGCTGGTCGCGCTGGTCGTCGCGACGTCCTGCGGGTTCCGGGGCGGCCGGATCTTCCCGGCCGTCTTCGCCGGTGCCTCGTTCGGTCTGTGCGCCCACGCGCTCGTGCCCTCGGTCCCGGCCTCGCTGGGCCTGGCCGCCGGAGTGCTGGGCGTGCTCCTCGCGACCACCCGGCAGGGCTGGGTGAGCCTGTTCACGGCCGCCGTCCTGGTGTCCTCGCCCACGATCATCGCCCTGCTCTGCATCGCCTCGCTGCCGGCCTGGCTGCTGGTGACCGGACGGCCGCAGTTGCAACTGCGCGACGACGGAAGTTCGGTCCGGTGAACAACCGGAGAACCGCATCTCCAATGAACCAGCGGGAACCCCACATCCGATGAACCATGGGGACGCCCCGTCCCGCTGAACCATTGGGAGAAGCCCATGCCGCTCCATCAGGGCCGCTCGACGCCCGATGAACGCCCCGCCTCCGTCAACCCGTTCTACGGGGAGACCAATCCGGTCAGCGGCATGATCGAGGCACCGCCGAAGCACCGCCTCCCCGACGGCCCGCTGCCGCCCACGACCGCGCTCCAGCTCGTCCACGACGAACTCATGCTGGACGGGAACTCCCGGCTGAACCTGGCCACCTTCGTCACCACCTGGATGGAACCGCAGGCCGGGGTACTGATGGCGGAGTGCCGGGACAAGAACATGATCGACAAGGACGAGTACCCCCGCACGGCCGAACTGGAGCGACGCTGCGTGGCGATGCTCGCCGACCTGTGGAACGCGCCGGATCCGTCGGCCGCGGTGGGCTGTTCGACGACCGGGTCGAGCGAGGCCTGCATGCTCGCCGGCATGGCGCTCAAGCGGCGCTGGACCCAGCGCAACGCGGACCGCTACCCGGGCGCGCGGCCCAACCTGGTCATGGGCGTGAACGTCCAGGTGTGCTGGGAGAAGTTCTGCAACTTCTGGGAGGTCGAGGCCCGCCAGATCCCCATGGAGGGCGACCGGTTCCACCTCGACCCCGAGGCGGCGGCCGAGCTGTGCGACGAGAACACCATCGGCGTCGTCGGCATCCTCGGCTCCACCTTCGACGGGTCGTACGAGCCGATCCAGGAGCTGTGCGCGGCGCTGGACCGGCTCCAGGAGCGCACGGGCCTCGACATCCCGGTCCACGTCGACGGCGCGTCCGGGGCGATGGTCGCGCCGTTCATCGACGAGGACCTGATCTGGGACTTCCGGCTGCCCAGGGTGTCGTCGATCAACACCTCGGGGCACAAGTACGGCCTGGTCTACCCGGGTGTCGGCTGGGCGCTGTGGCGGACGGCGGCCGAGCTGCCGGAGGAACTGGTCTTCCGGGTGAACTACCTGGGCGGCGACATGCCGACCTTCGCCCTCAACTTCTCGCGCCCCGGAGCGCAGGTCGTCGCGCAGTACTACACGTTCCTGCGGCTGGGCCGGGCCGGCTACCGGGCCGTGCAGCAGACGACCAGGGACGTGGCCCGCGCCCTCGCCGAACGCATCGACTGTCTGGGCGACTTCCGGCTCATCACCCGCGGGGACGAACTGCCGGTGTTCGCCTTCACGACGGCGCCCGAGGTGACGGCGTACGACGTGTTCGACGTGTCCCGGAGAATGCGCGAGAGCGGCTGGCTGCTGCCCGCGTACACCTTCCCCGAGAACCGCGAGGACCTGTCCGTGCTGCGCGTGGTGTGCCGCAACGGTTTCACCTCCGACCTCGCCGACCTCTTCATCGGGGACCTGACGCGACTGCTGCCCGAACTACGTCGGCAGCCCCGTCCGCTGACCCAGGACAAGGAGGCGGAGACGGGTTTCCACCACTGAAGGCCCGCCCGGCTCCCCCTCCGGGCGGCCGGCCCCGACGAGGGGCCGGGCCGCCCCTGTGGTGCTTCGTCAGCGGCTCAGGCGCGAACCGCCGGACCGCCAGCGGGAAGAAGACCGCGAGCTGGTCCGCCTCCTCCAGGTACTGGGTGGTGAGCAGCACCGTCGTGCCGCCGCCGACCAGGGAGCGCACCGCCGCCCAGACCTCGGACCGGCCGCGCGGGTCGAGCCCGGTCGTCGGCTCGTCCAGGAACAGGACCTCGGGGTCCGTGATGAGCGACGCGGCCAGGTCCAGGCGGCGGCGCATGCCGCCGCTGTAGGCGCGGACCGCCTTGCGCCCGGTGCCGGCGAGACCGAAGCGCTCCAGGAGTTCGTCGGCCCGCGCCCGCGCGGCGCGGGAGCCCACGTGGTGGAGGCGCCCGAACATCTCCAGGTTCTGCCGGCCGCCGAGCTCCTCGTCGAGCGCGGCGTTCTGGCCGAGCAGGCCGATGCGCGACCGCACCCGGCGGGCCTCGCGCACCACGTCGTGCCCGGCGACCTCCACCCGGCCGCCGTCCGGCCGCAGCAGCGTCGACAGGATCCGGACCAGGGTGGTCTTGCCCGCGCCGTTGGGGCCGAGCACCGCGTGCACCGTGCCGCGCCCGGCCAGCAGGTCCAGTCCGTCCAGCGCGTGATGGTCCCCGTACCGCTTGCGTACGCCTTCGACGACGATCGCTCCGGTCATCCCGCTCCCTCCGTTCCGGCCCGTTTCCGGGTCGGCCCCAGAGCCAGTAATCAAACTTGACTACTGGCGCGCCAACGGAGGGTAGGCCGGGTCACGGCATTAGTCAAACTTGATGAGTAAGGGGACCGGCGCGGGTCGGCACGCGGTCAGCGCGCGTCCTCCGGGTGCCGCTCCCCCGTCGCGTAGGGGTTCTCCTCGTCGTCCCGGAGGACCCCGACGAACGACTCGCCCTCCCCTGCGAAGGTGTAGGCGCCACCCTCGACGCGGGCGATCAGGCCGCGGGTCCACGCGGCGTCGGCGTCGGCCGAGTGGACCCAGAGGTCCATGATCTCGCCGATGTGCCCGAGCTCGGCGGGGCCGTCCTCGGGCACGTAGTGCTCGGTGACAGCCGACCGCCACTGCTCGATCCCGCGGATCCGCTCCTTCAGGAGGGCCACCGCCTCGCCCCTCGGCAGGTCGACGATGAAGCCGATGCCCGCCGAGCGGACGTCCATCTTCTGGTCGTACGACGTCAGGGACTCGCGCAGCAGCGCCAGGAACTCCTCGGTCCCCTCGGCCGTGATCTCGTACTCGGTGCGCGGCGGCCCGCCGGCCGTGGACGGCGCGATCTCGTGGGCGCGCAGCAGCCCCTGCTTGGCCATCTGCTTGAGCGCGTGGTAGATCGAGCCGGGCTTGGCGTTGGACCACTCGTGCGCGCCCCAGTACTCCAGGTCGTTGCGCACCTGATAGCCGTGGGCCCGCCCGTGCTGGCGGACCGCGCCGAGCACGAGGAGACGGATCGCTGACATGGCGCCCAGCCTAGGGGTGCCGCGGTCAGCCCCCGGAGGAGCCCTGTTCCATCGCCACCAGTTCGAAGGCCGTCTTGCCGTCCAGGGATTCGCGGATGATGTCGGCGTGCCCGGCGTGCCGGGCCGTCTCGCGGATCAGGTGGAGGGCCACCCAGCGCATCGAGACACGGCCCTCGGGCGGGAACCAGGGGTCGGGCGGAAGCGCGAAGGAGTCGTCGAGGCTCGGCACCGAGCGCAGGAAGGCCTCCGTCTCGGCGGCGACCTTCTCCCAGTACGCGAGCTGCGAGGCGACCGTCTCGCCGTCGGCGAGGACGAAGCACTCGTGCCAGTTCGACTCGTCCCGCTTCACCGCGGGCGGCTCACCCTTGGCCCGCGCGATCCAGCCCTGCTCGACCTCGGCGGCATGCTTGAGCAGCCCGGAGAGGGAGAGTTCACTCGCGCTCGGCCTGCTCGCCGCCTGCTCCTCGGTCAGCCCGAGCAGCGACCGGCGGATACCGCCGCGCTGCTCCTCGATGAAGGCGAGCAGTGCCCCGCGCTCGTCGCCCCGTTCTTCCGCTCGCACATGCATGACCATGACCGGCCGCCTTTCATCGGGTCCTTCCGGATGACACCGATGACGCTACGGACCCTTGCGGTCAGTTTCTGTCCGCAAGGGTCCGGGCGCGCTGGACGATCACGCGAAGGCGTCTCAGAAGGGGAAGCGGCTCCGCCCGTGCTGCACCGAGATCCACTTCGTCGTGGTGAACGCGTCGACCGTCGTCTCGCCGTTCAGGCGGCCGATGCCGGAGTGCTTCTCACCGCCGAAGGGGACGAGCGGCTCGTCGTGGACGGTGCCGTCGTTGACGTGGAACATGCCGGTGTCGATCTGCTTGGCGAAGTTCACGCCGCGCTCGATGTCGGCCGTGTGGACGGCGCCCGAGAGGCCGTACGGGGTGTCGTTGACGATCCGGACCGCCTCCTCCTCCCCGTCGAACGGGACGAGGAAGACGACCGGGCCGAAGACCTCCTGGCGGAGCAGGTCCGATTCGGCGGGGACGCCGGTCAGGACGGAGGGCTCGACCAGGTTGTCCGTGGTGGTGCCGTGCAGCAGGGCGGTGGCGCCCTCGGTGATCGCCTGCTCGACGACGCCCGACAGCGCGTCCGCCTGGGAGGAGTTGATGACCGGGCCGATGACCGTCTGCGGGTCCCTCGGGTCACCGGTCTTCAGCGTCCTGACCTTGGCGACGAACTTCTCGGTGAACTCGGCCTCGATCGACCGGTCCACGAGGACGCGGTTGGCGGCCATGCAGACCTGCCCCTGATGGACGAAACGGCTGAAGACCGCCGCGTCGACCGCGTAGTCGATGTCGGCGTCCTCCAGGACCACCAGGGCGCTGTTGCCGCCCAGTTCGAGCACCGAGCGCTTGAAGTTCGCGGCGCAGACCGTGGCGACGTGCCGGCCGACCTTGTCGGAGCCGGTGAAGGAGATGACCTTCGGCACCGGGTGCTCGATGAAGGCGTCGCCGATCTCGGCGATGTCGGTGATGACGACGTTGAGGAGACCGCCGGGCAGGCCCGCCTCCTCGAAGATCTTCGCGACCAGGGAGCCGCCGGCGATCGGGGTGTTCTGGTGCGGCTTCAGGACCACGCCGTTGCCGAGCGCGAGGGCGGGGGCCACGGACTTGACCGACAGCAGGAAGGGGAAGTTGAAGGGGCTGATGACGCCGACGACACCGACCGGGGCGCGGTAGAGGCGGTTCTCCTTGCCGTCGACCGGCGAGGGGATGATCTTCCCCTCGGGGCGCAGCGCGAGCTGGACCGACTCGCGCAGGAACTCCCGGACGAGGTGCAGCTCGAAGGCCGCCTTGAGGCGGGTGCCGCCGAGCTCGGCGATGATCACCTCGGTGATCTCTTCCTCGCGCTCGTCGATGACGGCGAGCGCCTTCTCGAAGACCGCGCGGCGCGCGTACGCGTTCGTCGCGCCCCACTTCTTCTGGGCGCGCTCGGCGGCGCGGTAGGCGTCATCGACCTCGTCGACCGTGGCTATCGTGATCGACGCCAGCTTCTCGCCGTCGTACGGGTTGAAATCGATGATGTCCCAGGAGCCCGTTCCCGGGCGCCACTCGCCGTCGATGTACTGCTGGGCCAGGTCGGTGAAGTAGGACGACATGTGCTCCCTCAATCCCTGTGCTGCCGAGGCAGTCCTTGGCCCGGGTCAGCAGACATCCGATCACGGTCTGATCACATGTCATCGTACTTGTGTTTCAAGGGAGTTGAGGGATACCAGGGAAGTCCGGGCCGCTCTCAGGAGAGCTGGAGCAGTCCTCGCAGCAGATCGCGGCTCTCGTCCGGTCCGGGGCTGTCCTGCTGGAGCTGCTTGAGCGCGCCCTCGTACTGGTTGACGTCCTCGCGTTTGTCCAGATAGAGCGCGCTGGTGAGCTGCTCCAGATAGACGACGTCCGACAGATCGGACTCGGGGAAGCTCAGGATGGTGAAGGCGCCGCTCTCTCCGGAGTGCCCGCCGAAACTGAACGGCATGACCTGAAGCCGCACGTTGGGCCGCTCGGATACCTCGATCAGGTGCTGGAGCTGTCCGCGCATCACCTCGCGGTCGCCGTACGGGCGGCGCAGCGCGGCCTCGTCGAGGACGATGTGGAACTCGGGGGCGTTCTCGGAGACGAGGTACTTCTGCCGCTCCAGGCGCAGCGCCACACGCCGGTCGACGTCGCCGGCGGAGGCGCCCTTCATCCCGCGCCGGACGACGGCGTGGGCGTACGCCTCGGTCTGGAGCAGTCCGTGCACGAACTGCACCTCGTACACCCGGATCAGGTGGGCCGCGCCCTCCAGGCCGACGTAGGTGGGGAACCAGCTGGGCAGGACGTCGGAGTAACTGTGCCACCAGCCCGCGACGTTGGCCTCCTTGGCGAGCGAGACCAGGGACTTGCGCTCGGCCTCGTCGGTGATGCCGTAGAGCGTCAGCAGATCCTCGACATCGCGGGTCTTGAAGCTCACCCTTCCCAACTCCATACGGCTGATCTTCGATTCGGAGGCACGGATCGAGTAGCCGGCCGCTTCACGGGTGATGCCACGAGCCTCACGCAGGCGCCGCAGATGTGACCCCAGCAGCATGCGCCGCACCACCGAGCCGCTCGACTCACCAGCGCTCACGTTCGTCAGCCTCCCCAACCGTCTTCCAGACGCCGAAGTCTGCCACTAAAACACTTCAAGCAGTACTCGTTCAGTTACGGAAACGGAAAGCAGCCAAAGCTCACGCACAGGAAAGGATCACTGAAGCGTCGACAACCGAGAATAAGCTGAGGAAGAAATGAGCAAGAAGTAGCAGAGGAAGGTCCAATTCGGGCACGTGCACGTGCATCTGCCCTTGCATCTGCTGTACGCATTCGGAACCATGGTCCCCGCGCCACCGCTGCATCGCAACGACCGCGAACACCCGGGAGTGCCTCGCATGGGGACGAATGGATCGACCATGCTCGAACCCTTACGGCAGGGACTTCCGCCTCTCGATCCCGCGGCCGTGTCCAGCGCCGCTTCGTGCGCCTTGCCCGCCCGCTACGAAGCGGTGCGCGAGGCCCGGCAGTTCACCCGCGGAACGCTGGAACAGTGGGAGATCGGCGACCGTTTCGACGACGTCTGCCTGGTGGTCTCCGAACTCGTCACCAACGCCCTGCGGCACGCGCTGCCCGCGGACACCCCCCGCAAGGACGACCAAGGGCCGCCCGTACGGCTGCACTTGATGAGGTGGACCTCACGACTGGTGTGCGCGGTGCGCGATCCCAGCCACGAGAGTCCGGTCGCCGGCGACTCGGACGACTTCGCGGCGGAGTCGGGGCGCGGCCTCTTCCTGGTCGACTCGTTCTCGGACAGCTGGGGCTGGCACCCGCTCGCCGGAACGCTCAGCGGCAAGGTCGTCTGGGCGCTGTTCCGGCTGGGAGCACAGCCGGACACGGCCGCGCTCCACTCCGAATAACGACCGCGGCGCCTTTTGGCGCCGCGGTTCTACGCGCGTTACGGAACGCTGAGTGAACTTCACCCTCGGTTTACGTCATCCGTACCGTGGCCACCCTCCCGTGACCGACCGGTTCGGGACAGCTCGCGATCACTGCGGTCAGCCCGCGACCAAGTGGTCGAACTCGCCGTCCTTGATGCCCAGGAGCATGGCTTCGATCTCGGCACGTGTGTAGACGAGCGCGGGCCCCTCGGGGAACCGCGAGTTCCGCACGGCCACGTCACCGCCGGGCAGCCGCGCGAACTCCACGCAGGAACCCTGTGAGTTGCTGTGCCTGCTCTTCTGCCAGGCGACGCCGTCAAGCTCGGTCGCAGCCATGCCGTTGTACACGAATTCAGCCATACCGTCGTACACGTCATCCACGTCGAACACGTCGTGGTCCACAGGTCGCTCCCCGGTCGTGCAGTGGCTGAGGTGGCCATAGATGCAGTAGTCAACTGACTCGGATCATAGCTCTGTTCATGTGCAGATGCATGGGCAGATGCACGTGCACGCGGGGTGGTCCTGCGGTTACAGCTTTTACCGGCCCTTGACTACCGGCTGTCGTTCGCCCGACTACGGCCTGCACCTCACCGGAATGCGATACAGGCCTACATCCGGTCCAGCGCATTCCCCAGAGATCGCATCACATGCGACCTCCAGCCCCCGTCCATGATCTTCCGCGCCATCATCTGTGTGGGATCGTCCGGATCGAATCCCTCGTGTACTAGGAAGAGACGCGTACCGCGCCCTTCCTGTTCCAGCGTCCAGGTAATGGTCCAGTCCGCCGGTCGCCGCGCGTTCGCGTCCGCCCAGCGGACGCTCAGCATCCGCTGCGGCTCGTAGGCGAGAACACGCACGTCAACGGTGCCGGAGAAGTTCGTGTTGGGGCGCGGGACGGCGGTCAGCGTGTACCGGTGACCGACTTCGAGCCGGAAGTTCTCGGACCCCGGCATCTGCCACTGCACGAGCAGTTCGGGCTCCGTGAGCGCCCGCCAGACCTTGGCGGGCGGATGCGGCAGGAACTGGGCGACGCGGATGGTCGTCAGGTCGTCGTCGGCGGTGACCGGACCCCGCGCATCGGGGTTCACGCCCTCCGGGCCGGGGGTCGCACCCTGCGGGTCGGGGTTCATGTCCTGCGGGTCGGGGTTCATGTCTCGGCATCGTCGGGCATGCGGTCCAGGAGGTCGCCGAGGCCCTTCAGCCTGTCGCGCCAGAACCGCTCGTACGGATGGAGCCAGTCCTGGACGTCGGCGAGCGGGGCGGCCTCCAGGCGGTAGATGCGCTGCCGGCCCGCGCGCTCCTCGGACACGAGTCCGGCCTCCCGGAGCACCTTGAGGTGTTCCGAGAGGCTGGGGCGCCGCATGGCGAAGTGGTCGGCCAGCGCCTGAACGGGCTGGGGCCCCTGTTCACGCAGCAGCCGGAGCACCTCACGACGGGTGGAGTTGGCGAGCGCCGCGAAGAGCTGGTCCTCGCGGGCCGCGGGAGCGTCGACGGCGACACCGACGGCGGCTCCGGCTCCGGCTCCGGCTCCGGCTCCGGCTCCGGCTCCGGTCAAAGATCCAGCCCTGGCTCCGGCCCCGGCTCCGGTCGAAGATCCGGCCCTGGCCTCGGCTCCGGCTGAAGATCTGACCTCGGCTGAAGATCCAGCCGGCGCCCAAGGTCCGACCTCGGCTGAAGGCCCGGCCTCGACTGAAGATCCGACTCCGGTGGGACCTTCGGCGGCAACAGCGGCTCCGGCGGGAGATTCGGCTCCGGCTCCGGCGGCAGCTCCGGCGGAGGCTCCCGTTCCGGTGCGCACTCCGGCTGCGGCACCCGGTCCGGCCCCGATCTCCGTCATGGCGCGCTCAGCACCTTCCGTTCCTAATCCGAGGCCGACTCCAGGGCCTTTTCCGTGACCAGCATCAGACCGTTGCCGTCAGGGTCCCGGAACGAGGCCATGCGGCCCCAGGGAAGGTCGTCGGGACCATCCACCGTGACACCGGCGGCGGCGAGCCGCGTGCAGTCGGCGTCGACATCGGTCGTCACCAACATGATCCCCCGGGTCTCGCCGGGCGTGAAATCCCCCATACCCGGACCCGAGAGCGTGAAGACGGTCTGCGCCCCCTTCGGCGCCACCTGGAGCCACCGGCCGGGCGGCATGTCCAGGTCGGCGGTGACCTCGAATCCGAGGACGTCCCGATAGAAGCGAAGGGCCCGGTCCTGGTCGGCGACGGGAAGCGTGACGAAGGAGGCGTGAGTGATGTTCATGGTCCCCAGCATAGGTAGGAGATTACCTACGCGTCAACCGTAGGAACTCTCCTACCTATTGTCCTCTCGTCCCCGTCCCTGGCACACGCCCGTGAGCAAGCGCACGCCGGATTCCCGGAGGGGGTCACCAGGTCCTCCTGATAGCTTGCTGCGATCGTTCGGGCGACCCGCATCCATCCCACCCTTGGGGGCTTCAGTGACTACGGCGACCTTCCCGTCCCGCCACGCGCGTATCGCGGCCGCGACCGCGGGACTGGCGGCGGCGCTCGTACTGACCGGCTGCGGCAGTGGGGGCGACGACTCCGGGGACCCGTCGGCGAGCCCGAGCACGTCCGCGACGGACGGCGCCGGTACGGGCGGCGGCTCCGGTGCCACGTCCGCGGCGGGCGGCAAACTCCAGGGGAGCTGGCTCACCACCGCGGACGGCAAGGCCGTGGTGCTCATGGTCAACGGCAAGCAGGCGGGCCTCTTCGCGACCGGCGGCACCGTGTGCAGCGGAACGTCGTCCGACGAGGCGAGCATGCAGATGATCCGCCTGACCTGCACGGACGGCAGCAAGAAGCGCGCCGTCGGCATGGTCGACTCCGTCAGCGGTACGACTCTGACGGTCACCTGGGAAGGCGCCCTCGGCAAGGAGACGTACACCAAGAGCGAGGGCGGAAAACTGCCCACGGGTCTGCCCACGGCGGGCCTGGGCTCCTGATCGCCCGACCGCGCACCCCACGGGATCGCGCCGGCCCGTTCCGGCACAGCGGGAAAGTCCGCGATCAATATCGGGCGATACCCGTCCCGTGCGGGTGAACGGGGAGGGGTGCGCAACCTCGGCGGACCTCCGTGCGTGATGATCCATGCACATCGTCACGACTCCCAGGGGAACCCATGCGCGCTCTGCCCATCGCCGTCACCGTCCTCGCGGCGGCCCTCGCTCTGACCTCCTGCGACGGCGGCGGCTCCGGCAGCTCCAGCGGTTCCGGGAAGCCCGGTGACACGTCCGGTTCGGCGAAGAAGACCGCCGTCGCGGCCTGTGCGATCGGTGACGCCGGAATCCAGGTCGGTCCCGCGAACCCCGCCACGGCCGCCGGGGACACGGGCAACATCCCGGTCACCCTCACCAACAAGGGCGCCCGGTGCACCCTGAAGGGCTTCCCCGGACTCACCGTGGAGGCGGGCGGAACCTCCGCGGAGATCGCGACGGACGAGTCCGCGGCGCCGCAGGAGCTCACCCTCGCCAAGGACGACACCGCTTCCTTCACCATCACCTACGTGCGGGGCGCGGAGGGCGACGCGAAGACCCTCGCCGTGAAGACGCTGAAGATCAGCCTGCCCGGCGCCGACACCACGCAGAGCTTCCCGTGGTCGTTCGGTCCGGTGGCCGGGAAGGGATCGGCGACCGAGCCGAACGCCTCCGTGACACCGTTCCAGCACGCGGGCGACTGACGAGCGAGCCCCTGCCCGGGGCTGCTGCCGCGGGGCCCCACGGCAGCAGCCACCCCGGCGACGGCCGTGGCTCGCCCTACCGCAGCCGACGCCCCGACGACGGCCGTGGACTCGACGTACGGCAGCGGGCGCCGCGCCAGTGGTCTTGGCTCGTCCTACGGGAGCGGGCGCCTGCCCCTGACCTGGGCCCGGTCCGCCGCCGCGGCGCCCTCGTGCCATCCGGCCTCGTCGGTGACCCCGCGCATCCGGGTCGTCACCGTCTCCGGGAACATCCGGTCCAGATGGTCCGTGACCGCCACGTCACGGGCCGCCAGGACCGGCAGCAGCTCCCCCTCCGTGGCGGTCACCTGTTCCTCGGCGACCGACGCGAGCCGGTCGCCGATCCGGTGCGCGTACGCCGCCAGGAACGACTGCCGGAAGGCCTTCGTACGTTTGCGGCCGCCCGCCCTCTGCGCCGCCTCCGCCTTCGTCATCGCCGCCGTGGCCTGCACGAGGAGCGAGGTGTAGAGGAGTTCGACCGCTTCCAGGTCGGGTTCGAAGCCGACGACGGTCGAGAAGCAGAGGGCGTCGTTCCACACGGCCCGGCAGCGGTTCGCCCCCGCGACGGCGTCCAGGAGCACGGCCTTGGCCGTCTCGTACGGCGGCTCGACACCGATGCGGCAGGCCCCGGGCGCGTCCTTCGCGTGGGTCCGCGCCGCGAGCAGGGCCTCGTCGATACTGTGCCTCGCCATCAGCTCCTGCGCCTTGGCACTGAGCGCCTCCGCCTCCTCCGGGAACCCGGTCGCCTCCGCCTTCGCCAGCAGGGCGCGGATGCGGGTGAGCATGCGGGTCTCCTGCGGGGCGGAGGCCGTGACCGGCGATCGGGGCGGGTCCAGCGGCTCGATGGAGGGCAGGCGCAGGAGCAGACGGTAGAGCTCCAGGGTCGCGGTGGCGCGCGAGAAACGGTCGGCCCGGAGGTCGTGGGGTTCGGCCTCCAGCTCATCGAGCTGGGCGGCCCAGCGCGCACCCCGGGGCGCGCGGTCACCCTCCCTCTCCTCGAGCACCAGGGAGATCAGCAGGCGTACGTGTACGTCGTCCAGGTCGCGCCGCACGATCCGTACGACATCGGCCGGCTGCCAGCCGCGCCGCCAGGCCGCCGCGACGAACTCCGCACCGCGCCGGGCGAGTTCGGCGTCGGAGGCCGGATCGGCGGCGAGCACGGAGGCTCCGGTGTCGAGCGAGGTGTCGGTGTCGGCGTAGAGGGCGGCCGCGAAGGCGCGCTCCACGGTGCTGGACGTACTCATCCCCCGATCGTGTCACGGGCGGACCGGGGGCAGACGTACGCCCCGGCGCCGCGGCCGTCGACTCGTCCACAGCCTGTGGACAACGTTCCGCCCGCCGGAATCGGAGCGGCGGAAGCCCGGCCGCACTCCCCTCCGAGGGCTCCCCGTCGATGCCGCGCGGGCGTTCCGCACCACACGGGAGTGTCAACACCGCACCAGGTGTCAACTCTGGGTTGACACCCCTGCACTGTCAACCTAACGTTGACACATGACGACGAACTCACCAGGCAAGTCATCCGTGCGCCTCGACGACCTCATCGAGGCCATCAAGAAGGTGCACAGCGACGCGCTCGACCAGCTCCAGGACGCGGTGATCGCCGCGGATCACCTGGGCGACGTGGCCGACCATCTGATCGGGCACTTCGTGGACCAGGCCCGGCGTTCGGGGGCGTCCTGGACGGACATCGGCAGGAGCATGGGCGTCACCCGGCAGGCCGCGCAGAAGCGGTTCGTGCCGAAGGCGGAGACGGACCTCGACCCCAGCCAGGGGTTCGGCCGCTACACCGAGCGGGCCCGCAAGGTGGTCATGGTCGCGCACAACGAGTGCAAGGCCCTCGGCGGCACCGAGGGACTGCCCGAGCACCTCGTCCTCGGCCTGCTCAGCGAGCCCGACGCGCTCGGCGCACGGGCGATCACCGCGCAGGGAGTCTCCCTGGACGCCGTCCGCGAGGCGGCCGTCGCCGCGCTCCCGCCGGCCGCCGACGAGGTCCCCGAACTGGTCCCGTACGGACCGGCCGCCAAGAAGGTCCTGGAACTCACGTTCCGCGAGGCCCTCCGCCTGGGCCACAACTACGTCGGCACCGAGCACATCCTGCTCGCCCTGCTGGAGTTCGAGAACGGCGAGGGCGTCCTCAGCGGCGCGGGCGTCGACAAGGCGGCGACCGAAGCGCACGTCGGGCGCATGCTCACGGAGCTCGTGGAGCTCCTGGAACAGAAGGAAGCGCAGGCGAAGACGGAGGCCCGGTCCGAGGAGCGGCCGTAGCGGCGCCCGAAGGACCGGGAGGCCGCGTGGCCGGACGGCATTGTCAGACCCCCCTGCGAGACTCGGAGGCATGACCGAGCGCTGGGCTCTCGCGCCGGCCGAGGACGGTGGCGCCGAGATCGCCGCCCTCGGCCCGGACGGGCTGCCCACGGGGAAGGTCCGCCGGGAGGCGGACCTCGCGGAGGCCGTACGGGCCCGGCCGGACGTGAGCCGGTGGGTATGGCGGTCGACGGCCGATGTCTATCCGCGACTGCTCGCCACGGGGGTGCGAGTGGAGCGGTGTTACGACATGGAGGCCGCCGAGACCCTGCTGCTCGGACACGAGGGGCGGCTCGGCGAGCCCCGGTCGGCGGCCGCCGCGCTGGCGAGACTGCGCGGCGGCCCCGTGCCGCCCGACCCGCCGCAGCGTTCCGCCGAGCCCGGTTCGCAGTCCTCCCTGTTCGAACCCCGCCCGGTGCACGTGCCGCTGGCGGATCTCCTCACGGTCTACGCCGAGCAGCAGCGTCGCCATGCCGAGACCGCGCACCCGGACCGCATGCGACTGCTGACGGCCGCCGAGTCCGCGGGAATGCTGGTCGCCGCCGAGATGAACCAGTCGGGCCTGCCGTGGAGCGCGGACGTCCACCGGGACGTGCTGCACGAACTGCTCGGCGAGCGGTACACCGGAGGCGGTGAGCCCCGGCGCCTCGCCGAGCTCACCGCCGAGGTGTCCGCCGCGTTCGGACGACGGGTCAGACCCGACCTGCCGGCCGACGTCGTCAAGGCGTTCGCGCAGGCCGGCATCAAGGTCAGGTCCACCCGGCGGTGGGAGATCGAGTCGATCGACCATCCGGCCGTGAAACCGCTGATCGAGTACAAGAAGCTGTACCGGATCTGGGTCGCCCACGGCTGGTCCTGGCTCCAGGACTGGGTGCGCGACGGACGGTTCCGGCCCGAGTACCTGCCGGGCGGGACCGTCACCGGACGCTGGGTGACCAACGGCGGCGGCGCGCTCCAGATCCCCAAGGTGATCCGGCGTGCCGTCGTCGCCGACCCCGGCTGGCGGCTGGTCGTCGCCGACGCCGACCAGATGGAGCCACGCATCCTCGCGGCCATCTCCCGCGACCCCGGCCTGATGGAGGTCGCGGGCCGGGAGAGCGACCTCTACCAGGCGGTGTCGGACCGGGCGTTCTCCGGCGACCGGGCGCAGGCCAAACTCGCCGTGCTCGGCGCCGTCTACGGTCAGACGTCCGGCGACGGCCTGAAGAACCTCGCCCTCCTCCGCCGCCGTTTCCCCAAGGCGGTCGCGTACGTCGACGACGCGGCCCGCGCGGGCGAGGAGGGGCGCCTGGTGCGGACCTGGCTGGGGCGGACCTGTCCTCCGGCGGCCGGGGCGGGCGACGGCAGCGGGGACGAGGCGGGCATCCCGCAGGACGATCCCGTCGACACCACCGTCGACCAGGGCTGGGTGCCGGGCTACGCGTCCTCCGACTCCCGCGCCCGCGGACGGTTCGCGCGCAACTTCGTCGTGCAGGGCAGTGCCGCCGACTGGGCCCTGCTGGTGCTGGCGGCACTGCGCCGCACCTGCTCCGGGCTCGCCGCCGAACTGGTCTTCTTCCAGCACGACGAGGTGATCGTGCACTGCCCCGCCGAGGAGGCCGACACCGTGGTGGCCGCCATCCGCGACGCGGCCGAAGTCGCGGGACGCCTCACGTTCGGGCAGACACCCGTGCGCTTTCCCTTCACGACGGCGGTCGTACGGTGCTACGCGGACGCGAAATGACGCGGTCGGCCCGCCGCCGGGCGCCCTGAGACGCAGGCCGCCTTCATGGTCGGTCGCCTGTCGCCTTCACCGTCGGTCCGCCGGCCACCGGGTGGTCTGCCGTCCCAGAGGCTTCCGCAGTTCCGCCCGTCACCGGGCTGTCTGCCGCGCCAGCAGCTCCCGCAGTTCGCCGGTCACCGGGCTGTCCGTCTCCTCCAGGGCCTCCAAGGCCGACGTCCACTCCCGGTAGGCCGCTTCGGCGTCGCCGCGTTCCCGCAGCAGCAGGCCCGCCTGGTGACGGGCGAGGCCTCCGGTGTACCGGTCGGCACGGCGGTCGGCACGGCAGCGCAGCAGATCGCACTCGCGCGTGGCCCGTTCCCACTGGCCGACACCGCGCAGGGCCCGCACCAGGCCGAGCCTGGTCTGTGACTCGCCGTGCCAGTCACCATGGCCGCCCAGGATGCGCAGGCTCTCCTCGAAGTGCGGTACGGCGGCGGCCGGTTCGCCGAGCGTGAGGTGGGCGTAGCCGATGTTGCAGTGCGCGGAGTGCCGGATGATCACGTCCTGCACGGCGTCACCGATCGCGAGACTGCGCTTGTGGTGATCGATGGCGGCCCGCGGGTCGGTGTGCTCGTACAGGTTGCCGAGGTGGCTGTAGGTGATGGCCTCCATGTGCGGGTCGCCCAACTCCCGCGAGAACTCGAGGCTTTGCAGCAGAGCCTCGCCGGACTCGGTGTGACGGCCGAGGGATTCCAGGAGCATGCCCCGGTTGTTCAGCGCCCGCCGCTGACAGGAGCGCACCCCGAGGCGGCTCCAGATCGCGAGCGCCTCGTCGTTCAGGGTGAGGGCCTCGCCCACCCGGCCCGTCATGAAGTGCAGGCCCCCGAGGTCGCCGAGCGCGTACGCCTCGGCGGCCTCGTCGCCGAGCAGCCGCGCCGCCGCGAGCGCCGCCCGCTGAAGGACCTCCAACTCGGCGACGCGGCCACTGCGTTGGACGTACGGGTTGAGCAAGCGGGCCAGCAGGGGGAAGTACCGCGAGCCGTACGCGTGCCGCTCCGCGAGCGCGACCACGTTCGCCAGCTCCGTGTCGCCCCAGGCGAAGGCCTCCCGCCCGGAGCGGAACGGGGGCGTGGCCGCCACGTCCGCCGCGTGCCCGGCCGGCTGCGAGGGGGTCGGCCTGCCGCGGTCCTCCCTGTCGAGACCGGGTTCGAGGATCGCCTCCAGCGAGCGGGCGGCGACACCGGCGTACCAGCGCAGGGCACGCTCGGCGACGACCGCGCCATGACCGAGAGGTACGGCACCGCCGTGACCGCCCGGGAAGGCCGGACCGTCACCACCGAAACCGGCGGCGAACTCTCCGCCCCGGACGCCGACGGCCTCACCTCCAGGAGCGGCCCCGGTAGCCGCGAGGCCCGCGCCGGCACCGGCACCCGCACCGGCACCCACGGCCGCTGTCGACACTGCCGCTGCCGCTGCTGTCGCTGTCGCGACGACGCACTCCGCCGCGCCCGCGATCTCCCGGGCGAAATCCCGTACGAGATCGTGCGGCGCGTACCGCCCGTACGCGGTCTCCTCCAGGAGGGCGACATCGACGAGGCGGTCGAGCGCGGCCTCGGCGCGACGTTCGTCGGTGCCGGAGAGGCGGGCGACGAGGGCGGCTCCGTAGGCGGGCAGGTCGAGCGCGCCGATACGGCACAGCGCGAGCGCCGCGTCCCGGTCGGCCTCGCGCTCGGAGGCTCGCAGCGCGTCGTGCGCGACGGCGAGCGAACGGCGCACGCTCAGGTCGTCGTACTCCAGATGGTGCAACCGGCCTTCCGTGGCGGCCAGTTGACCGGCGAGAACGTCGGGGGTCAGGGCGCGGCGGGCGGCGAGACGGGCCGCGACGACGCGCAGGGCGAGCGGCAGCCGACCGGCGAGTTCGACGAGAGGGTGACCTCCGTCGAGTCCGTCCCGGCGGCCGGAGACCGCGCGGAGCAGGGCCGCGCTGTCCTCGTCCGTCAGGGGCGCGAGCGGGAAACGGTCGGCGCCGTCCAGCGCGGTGAGCGGCGAGCGGCTCGTCACGATCACCGCGCAGCCCGCGCCGGCCGGCAGCAGCGGCCGCACCTGGGCGGCGTGCGCCGCGTCGTCCAGCACCATCAGGGTGCGGGTGGGCGCGAGCATCGACCGGAGCAACGCCGCCGCCGCGTCGGGGTGTTCGGGGATGCGCCGGGGTTCCGCCCCCAGGTCGCGCAGGAGCGCGGCGAGCGCCTGACCGGCGGTGAGCGGGGTCATGCCGGGGGTGGCGCCGTGCAGGTTGACGTACAGCTGGCCGTCGGTGAAACGTTCCCGCAGTCCGTGCGCGACATGCAGCGCGAGCGCGCTCTTGCCGACGCCCGCCATTCCGCTGATCACCGCGACGCGGGGCAGCCCGGTGCCGGGGGCACCGCCGAAGGGGCGGCCGTACGCCGCGCCCCGCGTATCGCCTTTTGCCCGACCCGAGTTCACCCCGACGGGCGCCTGGCCGGCCGTCCCGCTGGTTGTCCCGCCGACTGTCCCCCCGGTTGGCAGGCCGGGCGCCCCGGCGATCGTCGTGGCACCGAATCCGGGTGCCATGGACGCACGGGCCGATGCACGGGCGGACGCGCCTGCGGATGCTCTCGCGGTGAGCCCGCAGTCCGGGTGCGCCGTGTCCTCCGGGTGCGTGAGACGCACGGAGTGTTCCGGGTCCAGGATCTGGAGCAGCCGGTCGCGGACGTCCTCGCGTCCGGTGAAGTGTGCTGGGGGCGGCGGGAGTTGGGCGGGGCGGGGAGGCGAGACGATGCCCTGTTCGACCCGGGCGGACTCGGCCGCGGACCCCGCCGCCCCACCGTCCACGTCCCGGCCACCGTCACCGCCGCCGTCGCGGCCGACGTTCCCGTCCCGGTCACCGACCCGGCCACCGTTCCCGAACCGGCCACCGTCGCCGTCGCCGTCGCGGCCACCGTTCCCGAACCGGCCACCATCGCCATCGCGGCCACCGTTCCCGAACCGGCCACCATCGCCATCGCGGCCACCGTTCCCGACCCGGTCACCGACGCCATCGCGGCCACCGTTCCCGACCCGGTCACCGACGCCATCGCCGTGCGGGCCAACGCTTCCGGCCCCGCCACCGACCCGGCCACCGTTCCCGACCCGACCACCGTCGCCGTCGCCGTCGCCGTCGCGGCCACCGTTCCCGAACCGGCCACCGTCACCGCCGACCCGGCCGGCATTCCCGACCCGGCCACCGTCGTCCTCACGGTCGGCGCTCCGGTCGGTGTCCCCGTCGCTGCCGCTGCCCCCGTCGGCGGCCGCGGTTCCGTCACCGTCGCTGTTCCGAGCCAGAGCCCGATCGCGATCACCGTCCCCGTCGCCGCTCCAGGCCCAATGGCCGGCCTCGTCGCCGGCCCTGCTCCGAGCCCGGTCGCCGTTGCCGTCCGCGCTCCGGTTCCGGCCCTCGTCACGGCCGTCGTACCGCCCCCGGTCGCCGTCCCTCTCCCGGCCCGCGTCCAGGCCCAGGTCACCGCCCCCGCGCCCCGCACCGCCCAGGGGTCCGCTCCCGCCCATGGCGCCGCCTCCGGCGCCGGATCCGCCCGAGGTCACGTCATCGGTGTGGACGTCACCGGGGACCCGGTCGTTGTCCCGCAGGATCTCCAGATGGGCCCTGCGCACGGCCGTTCCCGGCTCGATGCCGAGTTCGTCGAGCAGGCGGGCCCGCAGATCGCGGTGGACGGCGAGGGCCTCGGCCTGCCGTCCGGTGCGGTGCAGCACGAGCATGAGAAGCCGGTGGAACGACTCGCGGAGCGGATGCTCGGCCGTGCGGGCGGCCAGTTCCGGTGCCAGCCGGTCGAGCCGGGAGGCCGTCGGGTCGAGGCGCAGCTCCGCCTCGTACCCCCACTCCAGGACGAGCAGCCGGGCCTCCTCCAGCCGCTGGACGAAGGCGTGCCCGCCGGTCTCGGGCGGCAGGCCGCTGAGCGGGGTGCCGCGCCACAGCGCGAGCGCGGCGATGGACTCGCGCAGCGCCCGCTCCCAGTCGCGCCCGGCGTACGCGTCGCGCGCGACGGTGGCGTGCCGCTCGAAGACGCGGACGTCCAACTCGCCCTCGCCGACCCGCAGGACGTACCCCGGCGGTACCGCGCGCAGGCGTTCCGGATCATCGAGGAGACGGCGCAGCCGGGTCACATGGTTCTGGAGGGACGCCTGGGCGGAGGCGGGCGGGGTCTCGCCCCACAGCGCGTCCCTGAGCACGTCGACGGAGACGACCCGGCCCGGTTCGAGGAGCAACGCGGCCAGCAGGGCACGCATCTTCCGGCTGCCGATCGAGCCGATCTCGCCTTCGGCGCCGTACAGGACCGGCGGCCCCAGCAGCCCGAACCGCAGCCCGTTCCGCATCACGCCGCCCCATCGCCTCTCCGCCCGGCCGCACCGGCCGCGCACCACGGCGGCTTCGCGCCCTCCCAGGACGAGTTCACGCCGATCAAGTGATCGTTCCCGAGGGAACCGTTGGCCTCATGTTAGCGATCCGTTGGCGCAGGCTGATCTGATCATTCCATCGGATCTGGCCCGACGGTGCGCGCGTACTACGCGTAACTCGGGGGAGTGTCGCCGCCGCGGCCGGATCCGGGGACGTGAGAGGCCCCGGTCGTCGAGGTGATCGACCGGGGCCTCCGTCCGTATGAAATTCCCGTGCAGGTTCCGTACGGAATCCGCACGGAACCCCGTACCGAACCCCCGCACGGAACCCGTACAAGAACCCTCGTACCGCCCCCGGCGGGATTCCCCTGGAGGAATCCCACGCAGGACCGGCGTACGGGACTGGCGTACAGGACCGGCGTACGGGACCGGCGAGCCGGGTTCAGATGACCGGCGGACGCCCGAGACGGGTGAGCCGCCAGACCGTCCGCCACCGCATCGGGCGCCGCTCTCCGCCGGAACGCCGCAGCCCTTCCGCGAATCCGCCGAACCAGGCCCTCAGCCCGCCGACCGACCGCGTCCGCAGGAGCGTGAGCACGATCCAGATCCCCAGGTGCACGGGGATCAGCGCCAGGGGCAGGCGGCGGCGGGTGAGCCAGACCCGGTTGCGGGCGGTCACCCGGTAGTAGATGGCGTGCCGGGCGGGCGAGGTCTTGGGATGCTGGAGGAGCAGTCCGGGCTCGTACAGCACGGTCCAGCCGGCGTCGATCGCCCGCCAGGCCAGGTCGGTCTCCTCGTGCGCGAAGAAGAACTCGGCGGGCCAGTCCCCGGTCTCGGCGAGCATCGGCATGGACAGCGCGTGGCCGCCTCCGAGGAAGCCCGTGACCGGTCCGCCGCGCATCGGGTCCTTGGCCCCGACCCTCGGCACATGACGGCGCTGCGTCTCCCCGTGCTCGTCGGCGATGCGGAAGCCGACGATGCCGAGCCGCGGCCGGACGGCGTACAGGTCGCGCACCTTGCGCAGCACGTCGCCGTCGACGAGCAGCCCGTCGTCGTCGAGCTCGACGACGACGTCCACGTCCCCGAACTCACGGAGCCGGCTCAGGCCGACGTTCCGGCCACCGGGGCAGCCGAGGTTGTCGTCCAGTTCGACGGTGGTCACCTCGCCCGGCAGGCCGAGGCGTTCGGCGAACTCCGGCAGCGGGCAGCCGTTGCCGACGATCACGATCCGGGTGGGCGCCACGTCCTGCTTGGCCACGGAGGTGAGCAGTGCGTCGACCTCTACCGGCCGGTTGCCCATGGTGACCACGGCAACGGCGATCCGTGGCCCCTCCTCCGCCTGTGACACGACACCCACCCCATCCCGGCCGACAACTGTGCCGCGATGCTAGTCGTTCACCGGGATGACCCCTCACGTACGCCGTCAGGTCCGCCGCGCGTACATCCTGGTCTAGGCACATACGTCCGCGTTCAGGAGCGCCTGTTCTCCTTGCGGCGGACGAATTTCAGCCCCGACCAGTCCTCCCCCAGGGCCGCCACCTTCACGTCGACGACACCGAGGGGCAGGAAGAGGTCCCGCAGATCGTTCTCCGTGATGTCGCTGCGGTGACCGGCCGCGCGGCGGGGCCAGGCGATCCACAGCATGGCCTCGTCGGACAGGCCGGCGGCCAGTCCGGCCGCCTGTGCCGCGAGCCGGGCGCGCTCCCGGAAGAAGGCGACGGTGACGTCCGCCCCCTCCGGACCGCTCTCCCCGACCTCGCAGTCCTCGGGCAGCCCGGGAATCTCCCAGTCCCGCGGGCCGTGGACGAGCCGTACCCGGTGCCCCGCCTTGATACCGATCTTCCGGGCCAGCGGGGTATCCGAGTACCCGCCGCCCGCCGCGCTGGATCCCGTCATCCCCGCAGGATGACACCGCCCGGCCCGGCCGGCCCGTACACGCGCCCCTGACGTCGGCGTGCTCGACGACGGGCGAGCCGGCCATCCGGTTCCTCAGGCCCGCCCGGAACTCCCGGAACTCCCGGAACTCCTCGATCGCCGCCAGCCGGTTCTCCGTCCCGTCCGACGCGCGGGAGCGCGAAGGTGGGACAGCCGCCCCGGACGCGGCTCGACTACCGGTTGTCGGCGAGCGGGTTCATGCTGGTGGGAGCGGCCCGGTCCCCCGGACGTCCCCGGTGATCCCCGGGATACCCGAGGCTCCCCGGGCCGGGGACAGCGTGCGCCCGGTCCACCTCGGCGGGCGGGCGCCACCAGGTTCCGGAGGGCGTCATGAGCTCACCATCCGTCCCGCCGCCCGCGCCACTGCCACCGCTGGGCCCCGGGGCCACGGACAAGGGTCTCAAGGGCGGCGCCCTGGGCCTGTTCTCCAGCACGGTGATCGGACTGGCCTCCACGGCCCCCGCCTACAGCCTCGCGGCGACCCTCGGCATCATCGTCGGCATCGTGGGTTTCCAGTCGCCGATCGTGATCGTCCTCGCCTTCGTCCCGATGTTCCTGATCGCCTACGGCTACAAGGAGCTGAACCGGGCCGATCCCGACTGCGGCACCACGTTCACCTGGGCGGCCAGGGCCTTCGGCCCCCGTACCGGCTGGCTGGGCGGCTGGGGCATCGTCGCGGCCGACATCATCGTGATGGCCAACCTGGCCCAGATCGCCGGCGCGTACGGCTTCCAGCTCGTGGGCGCGGACGGGCTGGCGCAGGACACGTTCTGGGTGACCTTCGTCGGCGTGCTGTGGATCGCCGTCATGACCCTGGTCTGCTACATCGGCATCGAGCTCTCGGCCAACATCCAGAAGGCACTGCTCACCATCGAGATCGTGGTGCTGTGTCTGCTGGCGGTGACCGCGCTGGTCAAGGTGTACGGCGGCACGGCGCCGGACGTCTCCTCGGAGATCTCGTGGTCGTGGTTCAACCCCTTCGAGATCGACTCGTTCGACGACCTGACCAAGAGCATCCTCGCCGGAGTGTTCATCTACTGGGGCTGGGACACCGCGGTGTCCGTGAACGAGGAGACAGTCGACCGCGACCGCACTCCCGGCCGCGCGGCCGTCATGTCGACCGTCATCCTGCTGCTCGTCTACCTCATGGTCACCACGTCCGCGCAGGCCTTCGCGGGGGTCGGCGAACAAGGCATCGGCCTGGGCAACCCGGACAACTCCGGAGACGTCCTCTCCAGTCTCGGCGCCGAGGTCTTCGGCACCGGGGGCTGGGGCACGGTCGCCACCAAGCTCCTGATCGTGATGGTCCTGACCTCGGCGGCGGCCTCCACGCAGACGACCATCCTGCCGACCGCCCGCACCACGCTGTCCATGGCCGCGTTCAAGGCCATCCCGCAGCGCTTCTCCCGCATCCACCCCCGGTTCCTGACCCCGACCTGGTCGACCGTGGGCATGGGCATCGCCTCGATCGTCTTCTACGTCCTGCTGACCAGGGCGAGCGAGAACGTGCTGGCCGACTCCATCGGCTCGGTCGGCCTGATGATCGCCTTCTACTACGGGCTCACGGGCTTCGCCTGCGTCTGGTACTACCGCAAGGTCCTCACGCGCAGCCCGCACGACCTCTGGACGCGCGGGATCATGCCGGGCCTGGGCGGCCTGATGCTCCTCTACTTCTTCATCAACGCCTGCTTCGTGTACGCCGCCGCCGACTACGGCAGCACCTCGTGGACCCTGCCGTTCCCGCCGCACTGGCAATTCGGCGGCGTCTTCGTCACCGGCGTCGGCGCCCTTCTTCTCGGAGCCGTCCTGATGCTCCTGTACAGCGCGTTCCGCCCGTCCTACTTCCGCAAGGAGACGATCCCGGTCTCGTCCCACGACCGGGACGGCCACTGACCCGCACGTCAGGGGTGCGGGTCAGGACAGCGGTGAGCCGCCCCGGTGGCGCGGGGGAAGAAGCCACCGGGGCGGGTTCCGACGGGACGGTGGCGTCAGGCTGACCTGGAGGGACGGTGGCTCAGGCCGACGCGCCCACCGCGACGTCCGGCGAGCCGTCGGACCGCACGTCGCCGTCCTCGTCGACGTCCGGCGGAATGGTCGACAGCGCGCTGGCGTGCAGATCCTTCGTACGCAGCATCGTGAAGCCGATGACCGCGGCGATGAATCCGAGGATCGCGCTCAGGGTCATGGCGCCGTGGAAGGCGCTCATGAACGCGTCCTGCCCGGTGGCCAGCACCTTGTCGTGCAGCGGGCCCGAAGCCTTGGCGACGGCGTCGAGCGAGCCGGCGCTGATGCCGTGCGCGGCCTCCTCGGCGGCGCCGTTCCCCATCTGCCTGCCGACCGCGGAGGAGGTGAAGTCGTCGGCCACGCTGTGCTGGAAGTACGCGCCGACGGCGGCGATACCGACCGCGATACCGACCTGCTGGAAGGTCTCGTTGATGCCGGAGGCGACACCGGCCTTGGCCGGTTCCGTGACGCCGATGGCCAGCGCCGCCCTGGCCGGGTTGAAGGCGCCCATGCCGAAACCGGAGATGACCAGCGCCGGGACGAGCACGGTCCAGGACGAATCGGCCTCGGTGAGGTTCAGGAACAGGATGCCGACGGCCATGACCGCGGTCGAGCCACCCAGCAGCACCCGGAAGGGGACCTTGCCGATGAGCCCGCCGCCGAGCGCGCCGGCGACGAACATCGCGCCGGTCAGCGGCAGGAACCGCAGGCCCGTGCCCCAGGCGTCCACGTGCAGCATGTTCTCCAGGTAGCTGGTCTCGAAGAACACCGACGGCAGGGCTCCGGCGTTGCCGATCATGGCGACGAGGGAGATACCCACGAAGGTGGGGCTGCGGAAGAAGGCGAGATCGATCAGGGCCCGCTCGCCCAGCCGGCGCTCGATGACCACGAAGAGCACCAGGAAGAGGGCGCTGGCCGCGTACAGACCGAGCGTGATGCCGCTGGTCCAGCCCTCCACGGGGCCGCGGATGGTGGCGAAGACCAGTGCCCCGAGCGCGATGCTGAAGGTGGCGAGACCGATCCAGTCGGTCGGGTGGGCCCGCTTGTTGAGCGACTCACGCACGCGCAGCGCACCGACGAGGAGGGCGAGCGCGCCGACCGGCACGTTGATGTAGAAGATCCAGCGCCAGGACAGCGCGTTGATCAGCGAGCCGCCGATGAGCGGGCCGGTGGCGACGGCGAGACCGACGGCGGCGCCGAACGCGGTGAAGGCGGTCGCCCTCTCCTTGCCGTGGAACTCGTGACTGAGCATCGCCGGACCGACCGCGAACATGATGGCGGCGCCGACACCCTGGATGGCGCGGAACCAGCTCAACTGCCCGGATCCGTCGGCCAGGCCGCAGGCCAGCGAGGCGACGGTGAAGATGGCGAAGCCGACCTGGAAGACCTTCTTGCGGCCGATCCGGTCGGCGAGCGAACCCGCCGCCACCAGGAAGATCGCCAGCGTCAGGGCGTAGGCGTCGAACACCCACTGCAGGTCGGCGAAGCTGCCGCCCAGGGACCGGTGGATCTGCGGGAGCGCGATGGAGACCACGCTCAGATCGAGCATCAGCATGAACGAGCCCAACGCGACGATCCCGAGTGTCCACCACCTAGTGGGCGACGGAGCGCGTTCTGCGGACATGCGAGAACCTTCCAATCGACTGGATCTTTAGATGATAGAAATCTAGATGATTGGAAAGTCATGCGTCAACGTTCGTGACGTTCGGTAGCGACCGGCGAGTCGGCCGGACCGGCGACCCGCCCTTCACCGGAACGCGGCCACCCGGAGCGACAGCCACCGGGAACGACAGCCACCGCGAACGACAGAAGCCCGCGGCACCGTTGACACGGCACCGCGGGCTTCTGGATGGGAAGCGGGCGTCAGTCGGAACAGACGGAGGCGGGCCAGCGGCCCGCCATCAGGACGCCGAGCATCCTGCGCAACGCGTCGCGCTCGTCCTCCGCGAGTGCGCCGAAGAACGCCGACTCGACCTCCGTGGCCACCCGGTCCGCCGTCGCGAGCGCCGCACGGCCGGAGTCCGTGAGGATCAGGTTGTAGCGCCGCCGGTCCGCCGGATTGCGCCGGCGCTCGACATGCCCGTTGCGCTCCATCTCGTCGATCACCGTCACGACCGTGGTCGGATCGAGATTGAGCAGCCGGCTCAGGTCCTGCTGCGAGAGCTCGGGCCCGCCCGCCAGGGCGGCCAGCACGAAGAAGTCACGGATGCGCATACCGACCCCGGCCAGCGCCTTCTCCACATCCTCCACCAGCACCAGCCCCGCCTTGTGCAGCAGGTAGCCGGGCCGCTCGG
Organism: Streptomyces sp. NBC_00328; assembly: GCF_036139655.1. NCBI lineage: Bacteria > Bacillati > Actinomycetota > Actinomycetes > Kitasatosporales > Streptomycetaceae > Streptomyces > Streptomyces sp. NBC_00328. Next base: position 5,478,551 of record NZ_CP108013.1, on the reverse strand, counting down.
CGATGAGGAAGTCCTTGCGGGGGGACGCCCCGTGCTGCTCGGCGTTACCGCTGCGCACCATGAGCCGACTCCTTAGATCGTGGCAGTCTCCACCATCGAAGATACAACGGTTCCCCCGGCGGGAAACCCCTCCCCCTGGCGGGATCGCCTCGACCACGACCCCCGCTCCGCAACGGTGGCCACCCCGCAGCAGACTTTGGACCGAGGGGAATTCACTCGTCCCCCTGTCACGGCAGACGCGTTGAAACCTGCGGCACACCCGGATCAGTCCGACGCGCTACGTCAAGAGCCGCTCGCATCTCGGGAAGGACCCGCGCCGCACGGGGGTCACCTTCATGCCCGCGCCCCGGAGCTTGCGCGGAGCGAGTGGCTGATACTGGACCGGAGACCAGAGACCGACGACCATCGCACGGCGCCGCCGTCACACTCGACAAAAAAGCAAAAGCCCCAGGTCACGGCGAGTGAGTCCTGAGGCTTCTGCAGAGCCGCCTTCGGGATTCGAACCCGAGACCTACGCATTACGAGCTGTCCGATCTTGTTCCACCGGATTCCAGGGGAGTCCGCTCATCGGTTCGCGCCGCAGGTCAGGCCGTGTGGCGGACGTTCACGGACGAGCGCGCACCGCACCGGATTGAGCAGCAATGGAGACTAGAACTGAGACTGCGGGTACCAGCATGCCGCCAGACCACAACGGACGAGTGCCCTGGTGAGGTCAGCGCCAACGAGGCGAGCGGCGCTCAGCACCGCCTCAGCCAGCGCTCGTTGTGCGTAACTGCCCAGGCAGCCAGCGCCGCACCTTCGCGGTGGCGGTCACCCAGCTCACGAAAGACGGTGACGGCCCGGGCGTAGGCGTCGATAGCCTCCTCGAACCGCCGCACCTCCAGCAGAGCGGTGCCGAGGTTGCTCAGCGCCTGGCCTTCGCGGTTGCGGTCACCCATGTCACGGAAGGCGGTGCCGGCGCGGGTGTGAGCGTCGATGGCCTCGTCGAACCGCCGCACTTCCTGCAGAACGGCGCCGAGGTTGTTCAGCGCCGCGCCTTCGCCATGACGGTCACCCAGCTCACGACAGATGGCCAGATCCTGGGTGTGGACATCGATGGCCTCCTCGAACCGCCGCACCTGCCGCAGGGCGGTGCCGAGGTTGTTGAGCGCAGTGCCTTCGCGGTGGCAGTCGCCCATGTCACGGAAGGCGGTGCCGGCACGGGTGTGAGCGTCGATGGCCTCGTCGAACCGCCGCACTTCCTGCAGAACGGCGCCGAGGTTGTTCAGCGCCGCGCCTTCGCCATGACGGTCACCCAGCTCACGACAGATGGCCAGATCCTGGGTGTGGACATCGATGGCCTCCTCGAACCGCCGCATCTCCGACAGGGCGAGGCCGCGGTTGCTCAACGCCGCGCCTTCGCGGTGGCGGTCACCCAGCTCACGGAAGGCGGTGGCTGCCCGGGCGTGAGCGTCGATTGCCTCCTCCAACCGCCCCACCTCCAGCAGGGCGAGGCCGAGGTTGGTCAGCGCAGTGCCTTCGCTGTGGCGGTCACCCAGCTCACGAAAGACGGTGACGGCCGGGGTGTAGGCGTCGATTGCCTCCTCGAACCGCCGCACCTCCAACAGGGCAGTGCCGAGGTTGGTCAACGCCGCACCTTCGCCATGGCGGTCACCCAGCTCACGAAAGACGGTGACGGCCCGGGTGTGAGCGTCGATTGCCTCCTCGAACCGCCGCACCTCCAACAGGGCAGTGCCGAGGTTGGTCAACGCTCCGCCTTCGCTGTGGCGGTCACCCAGCTCACGGCAGATGGTGGCTGCCCGGGTGTGAGCGTCGATTGCCTCCTCGAACCGCCGCACCTGCAGCAGGGCGGTGCCGAGGTTGGTCAGCGCTCCGCCTTCGCTGTGGCGGTCACCCAGCTCACGAAAGACGACCAGGGCGGTAGTGGTGAGAGTGATCCAGTCGTCGAAGTAGCGGCGGTGGTTGAGGTATCGGGCGAGGCCGATGGCGAGAGAGGTCGCGGTGGCGGGGTGACCGAGGGCTGGCGCGATGGTGGCGGTGCTGACCAGGTTGGCGTGTTCGGCGTCCAGCCATTGCAGGGCAGCGGCACGGTTTGGGAAGTGGGAGGCGCGGGGGCCCGGGAGGGTGTCCAGGTGGGCGTTGGCGGCTCGGGTGATGCCCTGATAGTGGGTGAACAGGCGAGTACGAGCGCTGTCGCGTTGGTCGCCGGTGGCGTGGGTATGGCCGTGTTCGTCGGCGTAGAGGCGAACCAGGTCGTGCATGCGCCAGCGGCCCCAGGCCGGGGCGGGCTCGATCAGATGTGCTTCGGCGAGGCGCTGCAGGAGTTCCTCGGCCTCGTCGGGGCTGGTGGCGGCGAGATGGGCGGTGGCGTCGGTGGACAGATCCGGGCCTGGGTTGAGGGGCAGTAGGCGAAACAGCCGGGCCTGGTTGGGGGTGAGGTACTGGTAGGACAGGTCAAAGGCGCCGCGCACCGCGCGATCGGGGCGGGCGAGCTTGTCCAGCCGGGCGTGTTTGGCTTGTAGCGCAGTGGCCAGGGACGCGGCAGGCCGGGTGGGAGCGGCGGCCAAGATGGCCGCGGCGATGCGCAGTGCGAGCGGCAGGCCCGCGCACAGTCGGGCGATCGTGGCGGCCGCTTCGGCATCGTCGGTGAAGCGGGTGTCGTGGTGGCCGCGGGCATGGCGCAGGGCTTGGTCAAGCACGGCGGTGGAGGCGGTTTCGTCGAGGGTGTCGAGGTCGTGGAGGCGGGCGTCGAGGCCGTCGAGGGTATGGCGGGAGGTCACGAGGGCGGCGGTGGTGCCGTCGGTGGGCAGCAGCGGGCCAGCCTGGCCGGTGGTGGAGGCGTTGTCGATGACCACGAGGATGCGCCGGTTCTCGCGGGCGTAGGCGGCCAGCACGCTGCGGTACAGCCGTTGCCGGTCCTCTAGGCCGTTGGGGATGTGCTCGCCGGGAATGGTCAGGGCGCGCAGCAGTCCTTCCAGGGCCCGTTCCGGGGAGAGGCGGCGTTCGGGGTCGTAGCCGGCGAGGTCGGTGAACAGCAGGCCGCCGGGGAACCAGTCCGGTTGTTTCAGGGCCTGGGCGCCGGTCTGGACGGCGAGTTCGGTCTTGCCGATGCCGGCCAGTCCCGACACCGCGCTCACCAGCACCGTGCGCTGCTCGCCCGCGCCGTCGATGGCGGGGTTCAGGTCTGCCAGCAGTTGCTCGACGTGCTGGTCCCGGCCGGTGAAGGCGGAGGCCGGGGCGGGAAGCCCGGACAGTGCCGGGGTGATGGTCGGCGGCAGCTGCACGGTGATGTCCCGGCCCTGGACGACCGCGTGGAAGGAGATCCCGCCGGTGATCGTGTTGCTGGTCGCGCCGCGGGCGCGGTCGTCGCTCACGCTGGTCACCGCGCGGAGTCGGATGCGCTGTCGCCCGGAGCGCCGAGGGAGGACGGGGGCGGGGTGGTGAAGGTCAGGTTGGAGAAGTCCCGGCCCTGGAGGACCGGCCCGTTCTGGGTACCGCCACTGATGGTGCTCGTCACCGCCCCGTCCCCGGTGCGCACCAGTTTGGCCTGCTCCTGCCAGGCCGCAAGATGGGTGCGGAAGTCCTCATCCACCGCGGCCCGCACCGCCAGCGCCGTGCTCAGCGCCTGCGCCCGCCCCTGATCGCCTGAATCTGCGGCAAGGAGCACCAGTTCCGCCTCCCCGGAACTAACCACCGGGGCCTGCCCGCCGCCATCCCGGCCAAACGGGCGCCGCACCAGCGCACTCAGCCCCGCCCAGACCTGCCGACCAACCTCCCCACCGGCCCCGCCAGCCAGAGCCGCCAGCAGCCCCACCGATACCGGATCCATCCCCCACCATCCTCGCCTTGCGCAATCAGACACTTGCATTCAGTGACGAACGGAAGGGGTAGACGGTTCCCATCCCACGCCACGCAACCCGCCCCTCCGGGCCACGATCGACGCCCGCCACAACCGACCTAACTGGCCAGCGCAGGAGAGAGCCGCCGCTACCACTTCCCTCACCGGCCGGTAGGCGCGCTTCTCGGCCTCCCCACTGACACCCGCAGAACTCTCGCAAAGGGGCTAGCTGAAGGCGCTCCAGCAGGCGGCTTGTGCGCGGCGCCAACGCCGGATCAGCCGCACAAAAGAGCCCAGCTCAGACAATGTCAGATATGGGCTTCAACCGAGCCGCCTTCGGGATTCGAACCCAAGACCCTCGCATTACAAGCTGTCCGGGCTTGTTCCACAGCGATCCAAGGACGTCCAGCAGTCAGCTCACCTTGCAGGTCAGGCGAAATGTCGGACGTTCGTGGACGGGTACAGATGACGCCGGATTCCCCAGCAATCGAGACTAGAACTGAGACTGACCCCAACCATCCGACTTCCCCACCCACTGATCCGTAGGTGGGTGTGCCGATATCCCTCAGACGGGCGGTGGGTCTGCACGTCCTGCCGGGATCGGCAAGCAGTTCCGAGATCAGACGCCCCCGCGAGATGCAAACTGCGATTCCCGCGTGGGCTCAACTTGAGAATGCGGTCGCACTGAGGTGTCACTAGGTCCGACCGTCCCAAGTAATCGCGTCTACCTGCATCGAGGCGTCGCCCACGCTCAGCACTCTAATGTACAAGACTGAACCGCCAGGCGTTATAGCGCAGTACGCGTCGCCACGACGCGATGTCTGCCCCTGCATCACTTCTTCTAGGGAGAGTGAATTGACTCCGGTTGAATTAATGCAATCGTCGCGACTGGGAACCCTTTCCGCCTCCCAGCGCCCCACCGAGGGGGTACTCCAAACGATTGCTCCATAAGTCATGGGCGATAGAATCAAAGTTCCATCGGAGCCGCCAACGGAAGGAGGAACGCTGTCGAAGTTGGCGATTTGATTTGTGATTCTCATCTTCCCCTTCCACAGCAGGTGACCATCCCGACGGGATTCAGATCTCTCATGCGTGGGACCTGAATTACCGCCTCCTGCGGCCGGATGACTGCCCGAGGCCACGCCAGGAGCGGAACCACTATTTCCCCCATTATTCTGACAGAGTGAACCCACGCTACAGGTGTTACTTGTGCTATTGCTAGTGCATGCAGACGCGGCAAGCGACAACATGAAAGCCATGCCTACGAAATGGAGTCGCTGAGCACGACGCCCCCCGTTCACCACGAATCACCTGACCTCACCCTGACAACGGAAAGTAACACAACCACCTAGCGGGACTTATTTCCGTTTCCATTTCCATTGATGCACGTACTGCCGTGGCAGTTATTTACATTCTCGTCTCCGCTATTAGCGATGTTGACGAGCAACCCGATAAGAGCTGCGATGATCATCGCAGCTCCGCCGATTAGAGCCGCCTGGATGGCCCTGTCTCTCCTTGCCGGCATGCCTCACCTCCACGTAGATCACTCCTCTTGATACCGGAATCGCCCGTGCGGCAAGCCCACACTCTCGCGTTCGTGCTGAACCGTTACAGACCTCCAAAGAAAAACGGGCATGACGTCCCAATGGGATATTTTTCGATTTCCACCGCCGAGTTTCGAAACATAGATGGTTAAGACGAAAGCGCCCCTACCGACCTGCGGGGGCTGGCAGGGGCGCTGCGCCAATCAGGCTCGAATCCTCCAACCAGTTCGAGTACGGCTGTGATCTGGACGAGGAGGGCCGCCTCGGGGTTACCGACCCGGATGACGGTGGCGATGCTCACCAGTACGCCCGCGCAGCGAGAGCGACACCTGCGCGCGTCCCGTACCAGACTGGGAACAGTCGCTGACCTAATGCGATCACCAGTGACAAAAGGCGACGGACGCGTCGTCGCCCGACTTGTAGCGTGGCCACCGTTGCCCCGTGGGGTCCGTGGCCTCGACTTTCCGGACGGTGTCGATCAGCTCTTGCGGTCCCCCGAAGCGGAGCATCGTGAAGACTTCGGACCACGTCGTCATGGTGTACTCGGTGACGAGACGTGACACACCGTCAGATAGGACCGCTGCGGCCTGCACGTCCTCGAAGGGAGTGCTGCCCACCAGTGCGTGATCCGCCGCTTCCGGGCCGGCTGCGGCCACCCAGTAGCCGGTTGGCGTGTTGCGGATTTGCCGCTGGTCTGCAATGAGCCGGCGCAGGGCCTCTTTGTGCTCGGCCGTATGTGTCTCGTGCTGCTTGACCTCGGCCCGCAGCTCGGGGAGGACTTCGTCCACCCGTAGGTCAGTGATCACGTTGAAGTCCTGGCGGCCTTCGAGAACGACCGGTGAGTCCGCCAGGACGAGGTGATCCAGGACCCCGTCCCGTTGCCGAAAGGCCGCGACTGTTGCCGAGGGCGTCCCTGGGTGGCCCAAGTCGCATCCAGGGTGCAGCGCCGCCACTCGTTCGAGCGCACCCGCCAGGCCGGCTGCGAGCGAGCAACCCGGGTCCGCCAATGCGGCGACAAGCTGACTGCCGAGGTGGGCCACGTACCACGGGACGCCATGACGGCATCCCGTGTCCAGGCCCGCCGTGCTGAGCCCGTCCAGCACGACGGCGAGAGTCGGCGTGGCTGCCACCCAGTCTTCGTTGGGGGCGGCTCCACCGGGTTGGGTGTCAATGGCGACGCGCATCCTCAGCCTTCGTGTCTGTACAGCGGGGTGACGCGTCGACTCTCCAGCACTTCGAGCGTCTTCGGGTCGTAACGGCACGAAATCAAGGTGGAGAAGCGGCGCGTGCGGACGTCTCGGTACAGCTCGGCCAGGTTGTTCTCCAGGTAGTGGACGACTCCGCTCGCCCCGATGGCATGGATGCCGACGATGTAAAGGAATGTCCCCTTACTGTCCGGACGGGGGAGTCTCCCCAGGTAACCGATGTCGCCGGCCGACCCGTCTTCGTCGAAGGGCGACCGGTACTTCTTCCCGGCCACCTGATCGACCAGGTGCCACGCCGTGTCCTTCTCAAACCGAAGACTGTCATCCCCTTCGAGGACCTGCGCCACGATCGGTGAGCGGCGAGGACCGCAGATGACGACGTGGTTGTCCCGGTTGAGATTGACGATTCCGGTCGGCGGAATGACCTCGTACTGCGCGTCAAGCTTCATGCCGATGACCAGCTTGCGCAGGTGTTCGAAGTTGTTCAGGTCTTCCCGAGTGACGACCTCGCTGGGGTGCTGATCGGGCCCCTTGCCTCCTTCGTACATACCGGCAACCGACACCGTGACCATGTCCATGCCGAAGAACGCACGCTCCGGCGGGGGGCCCGCAGAGGCGAGCTGACCGGCACGCCCACGGTTCACGCGACCCGACGGACGCCCCATCGACCCCCGCGACGACTGGGAGGAGTTCAAGGAGCTACTGGCGGAGGCGGGCATCGGAGACCGACGTCTCTACGACGGAAGCCGCCATACAGCGGGCACGATCCTGAACGAGTTGGGGGTGGACATGCCGACCATCATGGAGATCCTGCGGCACACCCAGATCAGTCAGACGCGCCGCTACGTCAAGGGCCGTTCGCATCTCTCGAAGGACGCCATGCGCCGCATGGGAGACGCCTTCCTGCCCTCACCGGAACCTGCCCCTGAGTCCGCAACTGAGACTAGGACTGAGACTGGAGGCCGTCGCGCGGCTCGCGCCCGCGCCCGCCGTCGCATCCGGTAAAAGCAAAAGCCCCAGGTCACGGCGAGTGAGTCCTGAGGCTTCCACAGAGCCGCCTTCGGGATTCGAACCCGAGACCTACGCATTACGAGTGCGTTGCTCTGGCCATCTGAGCTAAGGCGGCGCGCTGTCCACACCTATGGTGCGATCAGCAACGTCGGTAAGTCTACACAGTTTCCCCGAGTGCTCCGTACACGCCCCGGGGTGGGCCCTCCGCACCTGCCCGGCAGGGCTATGAGCAGCGCTTTCCCTTCTCTGGAGGGGTGCCCTGGAGGAGGTAACGGTTGATCGTGGAGTCGATGCAGGTGCTGCCGCGCCCATAGGCGGTGTGACCGTCACCGACGTAGGTCAGGAGCGTTCCGGAGGAGAGCTGGGAGGCCAGGGACTGCGCCCAGGGGTACGGGGTCGCCGGGTCCCGGGTGGTGCCGACGACGAGGATCGGCGCCGCGCCCTTCGCCTCGATGCGGTGAGGCTCGCCGGTGTTCCTGACCGGCCAGTACGCGCAGTTCAGCGAGGCCCAGGCCAGGCCCTCGCCGAAGACGGGGGACGCCTTCTCGAAGGAGGGGAGCGACTGCTCCACCTGGTCCGGGCCCGAGAAGGCGGGCGGCAGGTCGAGGCAGTTCACGGCGGCGTTGGCGGACATCAGGTTCGCGTACTGACCGTCGGCGTCCCGCTCGTAGTAGCTGTCGGAGAGGGCGAGCAGACCCGCGCCGTCGTTGTTCTTCATGGCGGAGGTGAGCGCGTCACGCAGCTGCGGCCAGGCCGTCTCGTCGTACATCGCCGCGATCACCCCGGTCGTCGCGAGCGCCTCTCCGAGCTTCCGGCCGTCCGGGTCGCCCGTCGGGATGGGCTCCTTGTCCAACTGCCGGAAGAACGCCTTCAGGTTCCTGCCCACCTCGTCCGGGCTCGTGCCCGCGTCGCCGAGGGGGCAGTCGCTCTGCCGCACACAGTCCTTCGCGAAGGACTGGAACGCCGTCTCGAACCCCGCCGTCTGCTCCTCGTTGAGCTTGCGCGCGTTCAGTGACGGGTCCAGCGCGCCGTCCAGCACCAGCCGGCCCACCCGGTCCGGGTAGAGGCCCGCGTACGTCGCTCCCAGGAACGTCCCGTACGACGCCCCCACATACGTCAGCTTCTCGTCGCCCAGCACGGCCCGCAGGATGTCCATGTCACGGGCCGCCTCGACCGTGGAGACATGCCGGAGCAGATCGGGCGAGTGCGCGCCGCAGCCCTCGGCGAACTTCTTGAACGCCCCGACGAGCCGGCCCGTCTCCCGGCTGTCGTCCGGCGTGGTGTCCGTCTGTGTGAACGCGTCCATCGCGCGGCCGTTGAGGCATTCGACCGGTTCGCTGCGGGCCACTCCCCGCGGGTCGACCGCGACCATGTCGTAGCGGGCACGGACGTCCGCCGGATAGCCGATCCCGGCGTACGACTGGAGATAGCCGACCGCCGAACCGCCCGGCCCTCCCGGATTGACCAGCAGCGAACCGAGCCGCTTGCCCGGACCTGTGGCCTTCTTGCGGGAAACCGCCAGCCTGACGTCGCCCGAGCCGGGCTTCGCGTAGTCGAGCGGCGCCTTCATCGTGGCGCACTCGAAGCCGGGGACACCGCAGCTGCGCCAGTTCAGCTTCTGCTCGTAGTACGGCGCCAGTGCCGAGGGTGTGGCGCGCGGCAGCACGGTGAGCACCGTCTCGGTCGTCGCGGCCGTCGTCGTGGAACTTTCCGAGGAGGAGCAGGCGGAGATGAGCAGCGCCGCGGCGGCCAGCAGCACGCCGCTCGCACGGAGGGGTCGGGTCGGCCGTGTGGTGCGCCTCATGTGCATCTCGCGAGCGTAACCTTGCGCGATCAATTGATCACCTTCAGTCCCGGAAGCGGCTCGTACGAGTGACCGGGTCAACCGCCCACCCGCCAGATCACCCCGGACGGGTACCGCGGACAGGTCGCCCCGAACGAGTCCTCCCGGTCGGGTCGCCCCCGACAGGGCGGGCAGGAGGGGGTCAGCCCGCGCGGAGTGCCATCGTCATCGCCTCCACCGCCAGCAGCGGAGCCACGTTGCGGTCGAGTGCCTTACGGCACGCGGCGATCGCGTCGATACGGCGCAGGGTCGACTCCGGCGAACTGCCGCGGGCCAGCCGTTCCAGCGTGTCCTCGGCCTCCGCGTTGGCGATGGCCAGACGGGATCCGAGCTGAAGGGCGAGCACATCGCGGTAGAAGCCGGTGAGGTCGATCAGCGCCAGATCCAGGCTGTCCCGCTGCGTCCGCGTTCTTCGGCGCTTCTGCCGGTCCTCCAGATCCTTCATGACGCCCGCCGTGCCCCGTGGCATCCGGCCGCCCTGCACCGCGCCGAGCGCCGCCTTCAGCTCGTCCGTCTCCTTGACGTCGACCTCCTCGGCGAGCTGCTTCGCGTCCTCGGAAGCCGTGTCGATCAGCTCCTGGGCCGCCTTGAGGCAGCCGCCGATGTCGTCGATCCGCAGCGGGAGCTTGAGGACGGCGGCCCGGCGCTGACGGGCGCTCGGGTCCGTCGCGAGGCGGCGGGCCCGCCCGATGTGGCCCTGCGTCGCGCGCGCGGCGGCCGCCGCGACGTCGGGCTCGATGCCGTCACGGCGGATGAGGATGTCGGCCACGGCGTCGACCGGCGGAGTGCGCAGCGTGAGCAGCCGGCAGCGGGATCGGATGGTGGGCAGTACGTCCTCGATGGACGGCGCGCACAGGAGCCAGACCGTACGGGGGGCGGGTTCCTCGACGGCCTTGAGAAGGACGTTGCCCGCGCCCTCCGTGAGACGGTCCGCGTCCTCCAGGACGATGACCTGCCAGCGGCCGCCCGCGGGGGACAGCTGGGCGCGGCGGACCAGGTCGCGGGTCTCCTTGACACCGATGGAGAGCAGGTCGGTGCGGACGATCTGCACGTCGGCGTGGGTGCCGACCAGGCTCGTATGACAGCCGTCGCAGAACCCGCAGCCGGGGATTCCGCCGAGCGCGCGGTCGGGGCTCACGCACTGCAACGCGGCCGCGAAAGCGCGGGCGGCCGTGGAGCGGCCCGATCCGGGCGGACCCGTGAACAGCCAGGCGTGCGTCATCTTGGACGCCTCGGGAGGCGGGGTCTTCGCGGCGACCGCCGTGACGAGGGTGTCGGCGTCCCGGGCAGCGGCGGCGAGCTGTTCGCTCACCTTCTCCTGGCCCACCAGGTCGTCCCACACAGGCATGGGCTCCGCCTTTCCGTCGCACTTTGTCTCGTGTCGTCCATTGTGCGGGTCGCCACTGACAACCGGGGCACACCCGCCCGTGCACCGGCTCGGGACCGAACGCCGACCGCCGTGCGCCGGGGTCGCACCGTCCCGGTGGGCCGCGAGCCGCGACCCACCGGACACCGACCCACCGGACACCGGCAGACGGCCCCGAGCCCAGCCATCGGCCGTCACCCATCAGCTGCCAGGCGCCGGGCGCCAGCCGTCAGCATGCGCCGCCGGCTCCGCGTTCCCCGCGTCACCGCCGCCCTACCGCTCTACCGCCTGCCAGGCCGTAGCCCCCGGCGTCGGCCGGACTAGCGTCGTCGTCCGCCCCTGCCGCGGCCGGGCCCCTCGTCCCAGTCGTCCTCGTCCTCGCGCGGGCCGAGCAGTTCGTCCGCCAGGGTCGGGAGGTCGTCGAGCGGGGTCTCCTCGGCCCAGTCGGGACGCGGCCTACGGCGCGGGGCGCCCGTCTCGTCCACCTGCGGCAGCTCCCTCGTGCGGTCGGAGGGGCCCTCGGGTCCCGCCGCCGGCCGCTCGTCGCGGAAGAAGCCCCGGGGCATCCGGTCCGCGGGGTCACCGGACGGCTCGTCCGCCTTCGTCCCCGCGCCCCTGCCCCGTACCGGAGGAAGGACGGCCGTCTCGTCGGCCGCACGCGGGTCCGGGGAGACGGGCGGCAGCACCGCCGTCTCGTCCGCCGCCCCGCCCGGAACCGGCGGCTTCGGAAGCGTGGCCGTGTCCTCGACGTCGGAGCGGGATCCCAGGCGGCTGCCCGAGCGGCCCTCACCCGGTCGTACGGGCGGAAGCACGGCGGTCTCGTCCACCGCCGCCGGGTCGGTGACGACCGGCGTGGGCACCGTCGGCTCGTTGTCCGGCGCGGAAACCGCCCATGAAGGCCTGGAGGCCGACGCGGAGGCGGAAGCGGACGGGGATGCGGTCGGGGATGCCGAGGGCTTCGAGGCCTCATCGGCGTCGCGTCCCGTCCCCGCACCGGTCTGCGAACCCGTCGGGACGTCGGACTTCGGAGCCGTACCGGCGCTCGACACCGCGGCTTCGGCCGAAGCCGCCGCGGCCGCCGAAGCGGCGACCGCCTCCGCGGCGATCCGCCGGGCCTCCTCGGCCCGCAGCAGCGCCTCCTCGGCCTTCCGCTGCTTCTCCAGGCGGCGCGCCTCGGCCTCGGCACGCAACCGCGCCTCCTCCTCGGCCTGCCTGCGCGCCCGCTCCTGCTCCGCGGCGCGGGCCTCTTCCTCGGCGAGAAGCCGGACCCGCTCCTCCTCGGCGCGGCGGCGGGCCTCCTCGGCGCGCTGCCGGGCCTCCTCCGCCTGGCGCTCGGCCTCGCGCCGCTGCGCCTCTTCCAGCTCGCGCTGCTTGCGCTCTTCTTCCTCGGCGCGCAGTTTCGCGAGCTGGGCCTGACGCTCGCGCTCCAGGCGCTCCTCCTCCGCCTTGCGGGCGGCCTCTTCCTCGGCCTTGCGCCGGGCTTCCTCCTCGGCCGCCCTGCGCGCCTCCTCCTGGGCCTTCACCTCGGCCTCGGAGAGGGGCAGCATCACGTCGAGCCGGTGCCGTACGACCGTGGTGACGGCCTCGGGCTCCTGCGCTGCGTCGACGACCAGGTAGCGGCCCGGGTCGGCGGCGGCGAGCGTCAGGAAACCGGACCGCACGCGCGCGTGGAACTCGACCGGCTCCGACTCCAGCCGGTCGGGCGCCTCGGTGAACCGCTCGCGGGCGGCTTCCGGCGACACGTCCAGCAGAACGGTCAGATGCGGTACGAGCCCGTCCGTCGCCCATCGGTTGATGCGGGCGATCTCCGTGGGCGACAGGTCGCGGCCCGCGCCCTGGTAGGCCACGGACGAGTCGATGTAGCGGTCGGAGATGACGATGGCGCCCCGCTCCAGCGCGGGACGGACGACCGTGTCGACGTGCTCCGCGCGGTCGGCGGCATACAGCAGGGCCTCGGCACGGTGCGAGAGGCCCGCGGACGACACGTCGAGGAGGATCGAGCGCAGCCGCTTGCCGACGGGCGTGGCGCCCGGCTCGCGGGTCACCACGACCTCGTGGCCCTTGGCCCGGATCCAGTCGGCGAGGGCCTGCGCCTGGGTGGACTTGCCGGCCCCGTCGCCGCCCTCCAGGGCGATGAAGAAGCCGCTCGTGGTGGGCGCCTGGGCCGGGTCGTCGCCACCGCGCAGCGCGTCCAGCAGGTCCTTGCGCAGCGGCACGCCGGAACGGTCGTCGACCTTGGCGAGCACCAGGGCGGCGACGGGCAGCAGCAGGGCGCCGACCAGCATCAGGGTGAAGGCGGCGCCGCCGTGCGCGAACACGAACTTGCCGTTCTCCAGGCGGTGCGGGCCGATCGCCGCGGCCACCAGCGGCGCCACGATCGCGCCGACCGCCACGAAGACCCGTACCACCGCGTGGAGGTGCTCGGTCGTGCGGGCCCGTCGGTAGTCCTCGGTCTCCTGGTCGAGCAGCGCGTGGCCGGTGTTCGCCGCGACACCCGCGCCCACGCCGGCGAAGGCCAGGATCAGCAGCACGGTGGTGACGTCCGGGACGAGACCGGCGGCCAGCAGCGCGATCCCGGTGAAGGCGATGGCGAGCGCGAGCAGCCTGCGCCGCGACAGCGACGGGAGCAGGGAGGGGGCCGTGCGGATGCCGGCGACGACGCCGCCGGTCAGGGCCAGCACCAGCAGCCCGTAGAGCACCGGTCCGCCGCCCAGGTCGATGGCGTCCAGCACGGCGACGGCGACGGCGGCCGAGATCGCCCCGGCGACGGCCGCGCAGGCCGGCACCAGGAGCGGGATCGCGCCGGTGCGGCCCTTGTCGTCGGCCGTGCCCGTCTTCGGGCGGCGCAGTCCTTCGAGCGGCGACCGCGCGCGCGGGGTGCGGGCGTCGGGCAGTTCGAGGAAGGTGACCACCGACAGGGAGGCCGCGAACAGTCCGGCCGCCACGTACGAGGCGAGGGCGGCCTGGTGGAGGTGGAACCAGTCGATCCCGGCGCCCAGCATGTTGCTGACGAGGGAGACGGCGACCAGGGTGAGGGCCGCGATCGGCACCGCGGCGAAGGCGGTACGCAGGGACAGCCGCCGCAGCGCGTCCATGTGGTCCGGCAGCGGGCGCACGGTGGCGCCCTCCAGCGGCGGCGCGGGCAGCAGCGCGGGCGCCGCGCTCTCCCGGCAGACCGTCCAGAACCGCTCGGCGACTCCGGACACGAAGACGATGACCAGGACCACGGCGAGCGCGTTGTCCGGGGTCCAGTCGATGAACAGGGGCGCGACGATGAGGAGCGCGGCCCGCAGGCCGTCGGCCACGAGCATGGTCCAGCGCCGGTCGAGGGGTCCGTCGGGGGAGGTGAGGGACGTCAGGGGCCCCAGGAGCACGGCTCCGAAGAGCAGGGTCGCCAGGACGCGCGTCCCGAAGACTGCCGCCACGGCGAGGGCGGCCCCGCGGGCGCCACCGCCGAAGGAACCCTCGGAGATCGCCGCCTGGAGGGCGAGGACGACCAGGACGAGCAGGGCCAGTACGTCCGCGACACCCCCCACGAGGTGTGCGCTCCACAACCGCTTCAGCTGCGGTTGACGCAGCAGGGCGCGGACGGCCCGCTCGCGCGAATCCGCGACCAGGGCTTCGTCGGGGGCCCAATTGTGGGCCGTTGGCTGCTCGGCTCGCGTCATCCTGCCAGCCTATCCGGACCCACTGACTCCCCGAAGGGGTGCCCGAACAAACGGACGCCCCCACACCAAATGGTGTAGGGGCTTCCGCTCTCTGACGTGGGCCCGGTCCCGTTGGAGGCCACCGGAATCGCGGAAATTTCGGGGGACTGCGGCTCGGAAGCCGCCGGATCCGACCGGTGGTCCATGTCACCGATCGGGTTCGGCCGGTGGCTCAGGATCCGGGCGGGTCCGGCCGGTGGCCCGGGAACCGGGCAGGTCCGGCCGGTGGCTCAGCCTTCGGAGGCCGCCGTCTTCTTCGCGGCGGTCTTCTTCGCGGGCGCCTTCTTGGCAGCCGTCGTGGAAGCCGTCGTCTTCTTGGCGGCGGTCTTCTTGGCCGGCGCCTTCTTGGCTGGTGCCTTCTTGGCAGGCGCCTTCTTCGCGGTCTTCTTGGCAGGGCCCTTGGCACGCTTCTCGGCGAGCAGCTCGTAGCCGCGCTCCGGCGTGATGTCCTCGACGCTGTCGTCGGAGCGCAGGGTCGCGTTGGTCTCGCCGTCGGTGACGTACGGCCCGAAGCGGCCGTCCTTGACCACCACCGGCTTCTCGCTGACCGGGTCGGTGCCCAGCTCCTTCAGCGGCGGCTTGGCGGCCGCGCGGCCCCGCTGCTTGGGCTGGGAGTAGATCTCCAGCGCCTCTTCCAGCGTGACGGTGAAGAGCTGGTCCTCGGAGGTGAGCGACCGCGAGTCCGTGCCCTTCTTCAGGTACGGACCGTAGCGCCCGTTCTGCGCGGTGATCTCGACACCTTCGGCGTCCGTGCCGACGACGCGCGGCAGCGACATCAGCTGAAGGGCGTCCTCCAGGGTCACCGTGTCGAGCGCCATCGTCTTGAAGAGCGAGGCGGTACGCGGCTTGACGGCGTTCTTGCCCGTCCTCGGGGTGCCCTCGGGGAGCACCTCCGTGACGTACGGGCCGTAGCGGCCGGCCCTGGCGATGATCTGGTGACCCGTCTGCGGGTCGGCGCCGAGCTCGAAGTCACCGCTCGGCTTGGCGAGCAGTTCCTCGGCGAGCTCGACCGTCAGCTCGTCCGGGGCCAGGTCTTCGGGCACGTCGGCGCGCTGGTGGTTCTCGGCGTCCTTCTCCCCGCGCTCGACGTACGGACCGTAGCGGCCCACGCGCAGGATGATGTCGTTGCCGACCGGGAACGAGGACACCTCACGGGCGTCGATGGCGCCCAGGTCGGTGACGAGTTCCTTGAGGCCGCCCAGGTGGTCGCCGTCGCCGTTGCCCGCGTCGGCGGCACCGGCCGCGTCGCCCTCGCCGAAGTAGAAGCGCCTGAGCCACGGCACGGCCTGCGCCTCACCGCGGGCGATGCGGTCGAGGTCGTCCTCCATCCTGGCGGTGAAGTCGTAGTCGACGAGCCGCCCGAAGTGCTTCTCCAGGAGGTTGACCACGGCGAACGACAGGAAGGACGGCACCAGGGCCGTGCCCTTCTTGAAGACGTAGCCGCGGTCGAGGATCGTGCCGATGATCGACGCGTACGTCGACGGGCGGCCGATCTCGCGCTCTTCGAGCTCCTTGACCAGGGAGGCCTCGGTGTAGCGGGCCGGCGGCTTGGTGGCGTGGCCGTCGACCGTGATCTCCTCGACGGACAGCGGGTCGCCCTCGTTGACCTGCGGAAGGCGGCGCTCACGGTCGTCGAGCTCCGCGTTCGGGTCGTCCGCGCCCTCGACGTACGCCTTGAGGAAGCCGTGGAAGGTGATCGTCTTGCCGGACGCGCTGAACTCGGCGTCCCGGCCGTCGGCGGACGTGCCCGCGATCTTCACGGTGACGGAGTTGCCGACCGCGTCCTTCATCTGAGAGGCGACGGTGCGCTTCCAGATCAGTTCGTACAGCCTGAACTGGTCGCCGGTCAGTCCCGTCTCGGCGGGAGTGCGGAAACGATCACCCGAGGGACGGATCGCCTCGTGCGCCTCCTGCGCGTTCTTGACCTTTCCGGCGTACGTACGCGGCTGCGCCGGCAGATAGTCGGCGCCGTACAGCTGGGTGACCTGGGCACGGGCGGCCGTGACGGCCGTGTCCGAGAGGGTCGTGGAGTCCGTACGCATGTAGGTGATGAAGCCGTTCTCGTACAGCTTCTGCGCCACCTGCATGGTCGCCTTCGCGCCGAAGCCGAGCTTGCGCGAGGCCTCCTGCTGGAGCGTCGTCGTACGGAACGGCGCGTACGGCGAGCGGCGGTAGGGCTTGGACTCGACCGAGCGGACGGCGAAGTTCGTGTCCTGGAGGGCGGCGGCGAGCGCGCGGGCGTTCGTCTCGTCCAGGTGGAGCGTGTTCGCGCCCTTGATCTGGCCGAGCGAGTCGAAGTCGCGGCCCTGGGCGACACGCTTGCCGTCGACCGAGGTCAGACGGGCGACGAGGTTGGCCGGGTCGCTCGCGTCACCGGTGCGGCCGGTGCCGAAGGTGCCGGTCAGGTCCCAGTACTCGGCGGAACGGAAGGCGATGCGCTCGCGCTCCCGCTCGACGACGAGCCGGGTCGCCACGGACTGGACGCGGCCGGCCGACAGCCGCGGCATGACCTTCTTCCACAGGACCGGCGAGACCTCGTAGCCGTAGAGACGGTCGAGGATGCGACGGGTCTCCTGCGCGTCGACCATGCGCTTGTTCAGCTCGCGCGGGTTGGCGACGGCGCTGCGGATCGCGTCCTTGGTGATCTCGTGGAAGACCATCCGGTGGACGGGAACCTTGGGCTTCAGGACCTCCAGGAGGTGCCACGCGATGGCCTCGCCCTCGCGGTCCTCATCGGTGGCGAGGAAGAGTTCGTCGGAGTCCTTCAGCAGGTCCTTGAGCTTCTTGACCTGGGCCTTCTTGTCGGCGTTGACCACATAGATGGGCTGGAAGTCGTTCTCGACGTCGACGCCGAGGCGGCGGACCTCGCCGGTGTACTTCTCGGGCACCTCCGCGGCGCCGTTGGGAAGGTCACGGATGTGCCCGACACTCGCTTCGACGACATAGCCGGGGCCGAGGTAGCCCTTGATCGTCTTCGCCTTGGCAGGCGACTCGACGATGACGAGTCGGCGGCCGCCGTGTGCGGTGTCGCTGGTCGGGGACAACTTCGCTCTTCTCTCCGGTCGACGCGGAATCTCCCCGGGGCTTGGCTCCCGAGGGATCGGGTCATGCTGACGCTGCGGAGTGTGACGGTACATCCCGCCCCCGTGTCAAACGGGAAAAGCCCGCAACGGCCACTCGAACGGTAACCCGACTACCGCCATTCCTGCCGCCCGGAGTGTCGACCTGCCCTTCTGGGCCTATCCGGAGGGTAACTTTCCAGTTACTCGAACCGGGGTCCTCACGCGCGGTCTCACACGCGCGTGAGGCACCACACTCCGAGCGCCAGCGCCCCGCTTCCGGCGACGCTCGCGAGGGTCGCCGATGCGACGCGGTTCACACCGTGGGCGACCGGCTCGCCCTGCCGCACCCGGACCACCGTCCAGGCCAGAATCCCGCCTCCGAACAGGGCGAACACCATCCCCACGAAGATCGCCGGCCCGCTTTCCATGGCTCTGTCCTTTCGCCCCGCACTCTCAGGCTCGGGAGGCTGACACGCCCCGGCAGCCGACGTACGAACCCACAGTGAACACCGGGCAACCAGCACCCCATGGGGCGCCCACACCCTCACCCGACGCCGCGTGCCCATCTGCCGTCCCCGCCGTGCCGACGCGCCCCCTGCGCTCCCGACTGTGGCGAATCCGTCCTTCCCGTCCCCCGCTACGCCCACGCCACAGCGCCTCGAAATGGACGGGCGGAGCGCGGGAACAGGAAAGGGCTGCATGAGCGGACAGGAAGGACAGGCACTGGTGCTGCCGCAGGCACCGGCGCTTGGGCTGGGGCTGGAGGCTGACGGCTGACGGCTGACGGCTGACGGCTGACGGCTGACGGCTGACGGCTGAGCGGAAGCATCCGCCGTCCATCAGATGTTGGCCGGTTTCGTCTCCCGGAAGATCCCGATCGGGTGTCCGGCCGAGCGCGACCAGCGGCGGCACCAACGGACGCCGGACCTCCCGGGCCGGTCCGGTTACCTCCTGCCGCCCCCGGCAGGAGGTAACCGGAGGACCAGACGGGAGAGGCCGGAGAGCCGGAGAGCCGGAGAAAGCGTGTCAGCGCCCCGGCGCGCCCGCTCCGCCCGCCCGGCATCACCAGCTACCCGACCGGCTCCAGGAATCCCTGCTCGACCAGCAGGCGGATCTGTGCGGGCGTCCGGTCTCGCAGCAACACCGGGTCCTCGCCGACCAGTTGGGCGATGGCATCCAGGATCCGCCCCGCGCTCAGCGTGCCGTCGCAGACGCCGGCGAAGCCCGCGCCGACCGTGTCCACCTTGGTGGCCCGGCGCATTCCCCGGTGTTGACGCAGCACCACATGCTCCGGGTCCTCGGCGCCGGGCAGTCCGACCTGCTCCTGCACGACCTCCGCCACCAGTCTGAAGTGACCGGCGAGCAGACCCGCGTCGTCGTGCCGTCTCAGATAGTCGACCCGCTCGAAGTGCTCACGTACGGCATCGCCGAGCGGCTGCTCGACGGAGTGCGGCCACTCCTCGACCGTGATCGAGGGCTCGGCCGCCGCCGTCCTGCGCAGGGTGATCCATCCGAAGCCGACAGCCTTCACCTTGCGGGCCTCGAACTCGTCGAGCCACGCGTCGTACCGCGCCTGATAGTCGGCCGGGTCGGCCCGGTGGTCGCCCGAGTCGCGCAGCCACAGCTCCGCGTACTGCGTGACGTCCTGCACCTCGCGCTGCACGATCCACGCGTCGCAGCCACGCGGCACCCAGGAACGCAGCCGGTCCTGCCACTCCTCGCCCTCCACGTGCTGCCAGTTGGCCAGGAACTGGGCGTACCCCCCTTCGTTCAGCCGGTCCCCCGCCTCCTGAACGAGCGTGCGGCACAGATCGTCCCCGCCCATCCCGCCGTCGCGGTACGTCAGCCGGGCGCCCGGCGAGATCACGAAGGGCGGGTTCGAGACGATCAGGTCGTACGTCTCGTCGGCTCGGACCGGCTCGAAGAGGGAGCCCTGGCGCAGGTCGGAGGCCGGGGCTCCGGAGAGCGCGAGAGTGAGCGCGGTGATGTGCAGGGCCCGGGGGTTCAGATCGGTCGCCGTCACGCGTGTGGCGTGCTGCGCGACGTGCAGGGCCTGGATCCCGGAGCCGGTGCCGAGATCGAGCGCGGAGTCGACGGGTGTGCGCACGGTGATGCCGGCGAGGGTCGTGGAGGCGCCTCCCACTCCGAGGACGACACCTTCCTCCCTGCTGCCGATGCCGCCCGCGCCGCCGACGGCGCATCCGAGGTCGGACACGATGAACCAGTCCTCGCCACCGGGCCCGCCGTAAGGCCTGATGTCGACGCTCGCCGCGACCTCGTCCCCGCCCGTCCGGGTCAGCCAGCCGCATTCCAGGGCGTCCTCGACGGGCAGCACGTCCGCCACACGCGCGTACGGCACGGGCTGCTGCAGCAGGAAGAGCCGGACGAGCGTCTCCAGCGGTGTGTCTCCGCGGGTCGCCCGGAGGGCGGGCACGGTCTCACTGCGTGCCAGGGCCGCGTACGCGGGGGCGCCGAGCAGGTCGAGGAGACCGTCCGCGGTGAAGGAGGCGCCTAGGAGCGCGCTCCGCAGCCGGGCGGTGATGTCGGCACGATCGGACGAGGGCAACGGTGACAGGCTGGTGTGACTCACGCCTCCCATTGTGTCCGCTATCGCCTACAGGCACCCACACCTGTGGACAGAGCTTCCCCTGTGGACAGCGAGCGCGGCACGGGCAGCACAGGCCGAGAGCCCGGCGCGCCTGCGTACCGGGCTCTCGGCTTCGATCCTGCGGACGGCCTCAGCCGTTGGCGGCCCCCGGCGACCCGGACGCCGACTTGCAGCTCTCCTGCTGCGCCATCGCCTTGCCCACGTCGCCCTCCTCCAGCTTCTTCAGGGCGTCGTTCCCGCTCTGGCTCAGTTGGCCGAGCTGGGTCGCGATGCCCTTGAGCCCCTCGGCGAACTTGGCCTGGTCCTTGGTGTCGAGCTTGGCGACCTGCGTCTTCAGGGCGGCGTACTGCGCGGAGATGCCGTTGAGCTCCTTGACGGCGTTGGTCTGCTTCGTCTTGCCGTCCTCGACGTCCGGCGGTCCCGCGTTGGAGACGGCGGTGCCGATCGCCTCGTAGGCGTCGGACATGTCCTGGAAAGCCTGTGCGTCGGTCTTCTGGACGGCCTCCGGCGTGCTGTTGTCCGAGGTCTGCTTCTGGATCGCGGCGTTCGCCTCCTCGATCTTCTGCGCCTGCGGCTTCACCGCGTCACAGACCTGCTTCGCCCAGGAGTTCAGCTTGTCGTTGCCGCTGTCCTCGCTGCTGCCGCATCCCGACAGCGCGAGCACCAGTACCGCACCGCCGGACAGTGCGGCCGCGAGCTTCTTGTTCACCGGTTCGGTCCCTTCCATGGCCCTCGGCCCCGGAACATACACGCCATGTGGGCGACACCCGTATGGCGAATGTCCACTACAACAGCTTTTGAAGCCGTTTGCACCAAGCGAGAGAAGGCTCACGACAGCGGCGTGAACACACACAGGGCGGGTGCACGGCACGTCAACACGCGCTGTGCACCCGCCCGTTGGTTCACTCCCCGACCCGGCACTCATTTCCGTGCCGCATCAGGCGTGGAACCTGTGAGCTACGAAACCACCGCCGGATCGGCCGACTTGGCGACCCCTTCGTCGTTCTCCTCCTCGTCGCCCATGACGATCCCGCGCCGCTTGGAGATGTACACGGCACTCACGATCACGATGAGCGCGAGAAGGGCGATGAACACCCGTACGCCGACGCTCTTGTCGTCGCCGTACGAGAACTTGACGATCGCCGGAGCGATCAGCAGCGACACCAGGTTCATGACCTTCAGCAGCGGGTTGATCGCGGGACCCGCCGTGTCCTTGAACGGGTCACCGATCGTGTCGCCGATCACCGTAGCGGCGTGGGCCTCGCTGCCCTTGCCGCCGTGGTGGCCGTCCTCGACCAGCTTCTTGGCGTTGTCCCACGCGCCACCGGAGTTGGCGAGGAAGACCGCCATCAGCGTGCCGGTGCCGATCGCGCCGGCGAGGAACGAACCGAGCGCGCCGACGCCGAGCGTGAACCCGATCGCGATCGGCGTGAGCACCGCGAGCAGGCCGGGTGTGGCCAGTTCGCGCAGCGCGTCCTTGGTGCAGATGTCGACGACGCGCCCGTACTCGGGCTGCTCGGAGTAGTCCATGATCCCGGGGTGCTCGCGGAACTGCCGCCGCACCTCGTAGACCACTGCCCCGGCGGACCGCGACACCGCGTTGATCGCCAGCCCCGAGAAGAGGAAGACGACCGCGGCGCCCGCGATGAGACCCACCAGGTTGTTGGGCTGCGAGATGTCCATCATCAGGTTCAGCGGCGCACCCGCTCCCGAGACCTTCTCGCCCACGTCGCTCGCGGCCGTGGTGATCGCGTCACGGTACGAGCCGAAGAGGGCCGAGGCCGCGAGCACGGCGGTGGCGATGGCGATGCCCTTGGTGATGGCCTTGGTGGTGTTGCCGACAGCGTCCAGGTCGGTGAGCACCTGCGCGCCCGCGCCCTCGACGTCACCGGACATCTCGGCGATGCCCTGCGCGTTGTCGGAGACGGGGCCGAAGGTGTCCATCGCGACGATGACACCGACCGTGGTGAGCAGGCCCGTTCCGGCGAGCGCCACCGCGAACAGCGCCAGCAAGATCGACGTACCGCCCAGCAGGAACGCCCCGTACACGCCGAGGCCGATCAACAAGGCGGTGTAGACGGCCGATTCGAGACCGATGGAGATGCCGGCGAGGACGACGGTGGCCGCGCCGGTGAGTGAACTCTTGCCGATGTCCCGGACGGGACGGCGAGTGGTCTCGGTGAAGTAGCCGGTCAACTGCTGGATGAGCGCGGCCAGCACGATGCCGATCGCGACGGCGATCACCGCGAGGACCCGCGGATCACCGCCCTTGGCCTTGATCGCCGCGTCCGTGACCCCGTCCAGTTCGGCGTAGGTCCCCGGAAGGTAGATGTAGACGGCGAGGGCCACCAGTACGAGCGAGATCACCGCGGAGATGAAGAACCCTCGGTTGATCGCGGACATGCCGCTGCGGTCGGACCGCCGGGGCGCCACCGCGAAGATGCCGATCATCGCGGTGAGTACGCCGATGGCGGGGACGATCAGCGGGAACGCGAGCCCGGCGTCGCCGAACGCCACCTTGCCGAGGATCAGCGCGGCAACGAGCGTGACGGCATACGACTCGAAGAGGTCCGCGGCCATACCGGCGCAGTCGCCCACGTTGTCGCCCACGTTGTCGGCGATGGTCGCGGCGTTACGCGGGTCGTCCTCAGGGATGCCCTGCTCTACCTTGCCGACCAGGTCGGCCCCGACGTCGGCGGCCTTGGTGAAGATGCCGCCGCCGACGCGCATGAACATGGCGATCAGTGCCGCGCCGAGACCGAAGCCTTCAAGGACCTTCGGCGCGTCGGCCGCGTACACGAGCACCACACAGGAGGCGCCCAGCAGACCGAGCCCCACCGTGAACATGCCGACTACGCCACCGGTGCGGAAAGCGATCTTCATGGCCTTGTGCGAGACGGCGGTGAGATCCTTTTCGGGCTCACCCTCCGCCGGGGTCGCTTCCCGTGCGGCCGCGGCCACGCGGACATTGCTCCGTACGGCGAGCCACATACCGATATAGCCGGTGGTCGCCGAGAACACCGCGCCGATCAGGAAGAAGATCGACCGTCCGGCGCGCTGATTCCAGTCGTCCGCGGGAAGCAGCATGAGCAGGAAGAACACCACGACGGCGAATACGCCGAGCGTGCGCATCTGACGCCCCAGGTAGGCATTCGCGCCTTCCTGGATCGCCGTCGCGATCTTCTTCATGCTGTCGGTGCCCTCGTCGGCCGCGAGAACCTGGCGCACCAGGATCCCGGCGACCACGAGCGCTGCCACGGCGACGACCGCAATGACCGTCACGATGAGACGGTTGCCGTCCGTCAGAACCGCGGCTGCGAAGGTTGTGGGGTGATCAAACTGATGAGGGGTAGAAAGCCCCGCCATTCGTCCTCCTTGACGCTTGGGCTGAGCTCAAGATGTGGACGGATTCTAGGTACCGGAACCTGATCAAAACAGTCCGCGGTAAGCGGAATTAATCTTCACTTGCTCTTCAGCAAATGATCAACAGGCGTCTACGGACCCAAATGCAGTAATGCCCCAGAAGCGTTGACGCTTGATCCAATTATCGCGCGAATGATCGTGAATCAATTCACGAAACGCCGTACGCGATCATCGAAGTAAACGATCACCATATGGGCGAGCGGGCACTGCCGGACATACCCCGGACCTGCCCCGGACATGCCGAAGGGCCCCACCGAGTAGGGCCCTTCGGGAGAAATTAAAGAGGGACGGCTGTCAGGAAAGAGCCACGGCCGGCGGCGTGGTGGGCCAGCTCATCCTGATCAGTCCGCCGTGCTCTCCGGCAATGACTTCCACGTCGTCGACGAGGCCGCTGATGACCGCGAGGCCCATCTCGTCCTCCTCGACCTCCGCGTCCGAGGCGGCGCCGGATGCTCCTCCGGGCACCGAACCCGGCGCCTCGTCACCGACCTCGATGGAGAACTGCTTCTCCTCCTCGATCAGCGTCACCTGCACCGGCGCCGCGATTCCGCCGCTCTGGTGCAGTCCGACGGCACGAGTACAGGCCTCGCCGACGGCGAGCCTGACCTCGTCGAGGACGGCCTCGTCCACTCCGGCCCTGCGCGCCACCGCTGCCGCCACCAGTCGGGCGGTCCTGACGTGCTCGGGCAGCGCGCTGAAGCGGAGTTCAACGGTGGCCATGCATCCCCCTCTGAACTACGGGCGTGCTGTCTGGGGGCCGGGCCGTGGGCCCGGTCCCCATGTATGCGATGCCGGGCCCACGACCCGGGAGACCGGTTGTCAGTCGGTCGCGTTGACCGCCTCGTCCACCGAGGTGTGGATCGGGAACACCTTGGTGAGACCGGTAATACGGAAGATCTTCAGAATGCGCTCCTGGTTGCAGACCAGACGCAGCGAGCCCTCATGGGCCCGGACGCGCTTCAGGCCGCCCACCAGCACGCCGAGACCGGTGGAGTCGAGGAAGTCCACGCCCTCCATGTCGACGACGAGGTGGAAACTGCCGTCGTTCACCAGCTCGACCAGCTGCTCTCGCAGCTTGGGCGCGGTATATACATCGATTTCGCCGCCGACCTCGACGACCGTACGGTCGCCATTAGGGCCGGACACATTGCGAGTCGACAGGGACAGGTCCACGGATCCTCCAGCACCTTGCTATCGAGCGGTCGCCCCATGGGACACCTCGGCAGAGCCCCCGGGACGGTTCGCCAGCCGCGATGGCATTCAATCACTTACCGGCAGGCGTGCACGACGCCTTGGGCCCATTGTCCGTCACGCCAGTGACACACTCGATGCCGATGGCCAAGAATCACCGATCCGATCGATCCACGGCGGACACCGCTTCCCGCCCCTCGCCGAGCACCGTCCTGGACCGGCTCGCCTCGGGGCCGAGCCGGGCTTCGCGCATCACTCATACGGAGCACTTGCCCCCGCGAGAGGGTCGTCATGCCGTCTGGCCCGACCGGATCCGTCCGGAGGTCATCGCCGCGGTGCAGGCCGCGGGCATCGAACACCCCTGGGCCCACCAGGCACGCGTCGCCGAGCACGCCCTGGACGGGGAGTCGGTGATCGTCGCCACCGGCACCGCCTCCGGCAAGTCCCTGGCCTACCTCGCCCCGGTCCTGACGGCCCTCCTGGAGGGCTCGGAGGCCCCGAACGGCCGGGGCGCCACCGCCCTCTACCTGGCCCCCACCAAGGCCCTGGCGGCAGACCAGCGCCGCTCGGTGAAGGAACTTTCACAACCGCTGGGCAATGCCGTACGCCCAGCCGTGTACGACGGCGACACGCCCTTCGAGGAACGCGAATGGGTACGCCAGTACGCCAACTACGTCCTGACCAACCCCGACATGCTGCACCGCGGGATATTGCCCTCCCACCCCCGCTGGTCCTCCTTCCTGCGCGCCCTGCGCTACGTCGTCATCGACGAGTGCCACACCTACCGCGGCGTCTTCGGCTCCCACGTCGCCCAGGTACTGCGCCGTCTGCGCCGCATCTGCGCCCGCTACGGCGCCTCCCCCGTCTTCCTGCTGGCCTCCGCGACCGCCGCCGAACCCTCGGTCGCGGCGCGCCGCCTGACCGGCCTCCCCGTCGTCGAGGTCGCCGACGACGCCTCCCCGCGAGGGGAACTCGTGTTCGCCCTGTGGGAGCCCCCGCTCACCGAACTGCACGGCGAGAAAGGTGCACCCGTCCGGCGGACCGCCACCGCCGAAACGGCCGACCTGCTGACCGACCTCACCGTCCAGGGGATGCGCTCGATCTCCTTCGTACGGTCCCGGCGTGGCGCCGAGCTGGTCGCGCTCATCGCCCAGGAACGCCTCGCCGAGATCGACCGCTCGCTGGCCCGGCGCGTCGCCGCCTATCGCGGCGGCTACCTCCCCGAGGAACGCCGTGCCCTGGAGGCCGCGCTGCACTCCGGAGAGCTCCTCGGCCTCGCCGCCACCACCGCCCTCGAACTCGGCGTCGACATCTCCGGCCTCGACGCCGTCGTCATCTCCGGCTACCCGGGCACCCGCGCCTCCCTCTGGCAACAGGCCGGCCGCGCGGGCCGGTCCGGCGAAGGCGCGCTGGCGATCCTGGTCGCCCGCGACGACCCACTGGACACCTTCCTCGTCCATCACCCCGAGGCCCTGTTCGACCAACCGGTGGAATCCACGGTCCTCGACCCGGACAACCCCTACGTCCTGGCTCCGCACCTGTGTGCCGCCGCCTCCGAAATCCCGCTCACGGACGAGGACCTGGACCTCTTCGGCCCCGCCGCCGCAGGACTGCTGCCGCAGCTAGAGGCCGCCAAGCTGCTGCGCCGCCGGGCCACGGCCTGGCACTGGACGCGCCGGGAGCGGGCCGTCGACCTGACCGACATCCGCGGGGGCGGCGGCAGCCCGGTGCAGGTCGTCGAGGCCGGGACCGGCCGCCTGCTCGGCACGGTCGACGAGGGCGCCGCGCACACGGCGGTCCACGAGGGCGCGGTCCATCTGCACCAGGGCCGTACGTACCTGGTGCGCAAGCTGGACCTGGAGGACTCGGTCGCACTGGTCGAGGAGGCCAGCCCGCCGTATTCGACGGTCGCCCGCGACACGACCACCATCGCCGTCCTCGAGACCGATGTCGAAGTCCCCTGGGGTGACGGCCGGTTGTGCTACGGCTCCGTGGAAGTCACCAACCAGGTCGTCTCCTTCCTGCGCCGGCGCGTCATCACCGGCGAGGTGCTCGGAGAGACCAAACTCGATCTCCCTCCCCGTACGCTCCGTACCCGTGCCGTCTGGTGGACGGTCACCGAGGACCAGTTGGACGCGGCCCGGATCAACCCGGAGATCCTCGGCGGCACCCTGCACGCCGCCGAGCACGCCTCGATCGGCATGCTGCCGCTGTTCGCCACCTGCGACCGCTGGGACATCGGCGGCGTCTCCGTCCCCCTCCACCCCGACACGCTGCTGCCCACCGTCTTCGTGTACGACGGTCACCCGGGTGGCGCCGGATTCGCCGAGCGGGCCTTCCACACCGCCCGCTCCTGGCTCACGGCCACCCGCCAGGCCATCGCCTCGTGCGATTGCGACGCCGGATGCCCCTCCTGCATCCAGTCCCCCAAATGCGGGAACGGCAACGATCCACTCCACAAGCGAGGCGCCGTACGCCTGCTCACGGAACTCCTGCGAGCGGCACCCGAGGAACCCGCTCCGAAGGAGCCCGGCCAGAAGGACTCGGGTCAGCAGGAGTCGGGTCCCGAGGAGTCGCGTCCGCGGTAGTCCGTTCGGGTAGCCACGGCGGCATGCGCGGGGGCGGAGAACCGGAAGAGTGAAAGTCGGAGGCGTCAGGGCCGAACGGGTGGATGTCCGGCGCGTGGCGGCCAGGGGCCGGGTTCGGCGGAGTGAGGGCGGGGCGCCCTGAGGGTAGTGAGTGCGGGGAGCGCCCTGAGGGTTCCGAGGAACCCTTGGGCCCCACAGGCTCCACAGGTCCGGGAGAACCGTCAGAACCCGGAGATTCCGGTGGCCCGGCCCTCGATCTGACCTCGGCGGTGATCGGTCCGGTTCCGGACGAGGCCGTCACGTCCGAGATCTGCCCCTCGACCGCGCACCGCACGAGCCGCGCGGTCTGTGCTCGGGCCACACGGTCCGCGCGGGCGCAGGCCGCCGTGCCGCCGTCGCTCCAGTGATCCGCCGCGGCGAGGGCCGCCAGGTCCGCGGCTCCCGCCGCCCGGTGCCGCACCACGACGGCCTGTCCCATCGACAGCACCGCTCCGAAGACGGCACACAGCACAGCGATCGCCCCCACCGTCCACACCGTCGCCGATCCTCTGTCGGAAGACACATGCCACCGCCCACGGCAGCCCCTCCCAACGGTTGACCACACCCATCGCCGGCTCCGCCGGCGCCTCCGGCTCCTCATCTCCCGTCCACCCCCACAGCCGTATCCCCCGCGTCCGTGTCCCCCACCGTGTCTCCCACCGTCTCCTCCGCCAGTGCCACCGCCTCGTCCTTCAGTTCAAGGGACAGCGCGGCGGGACCGGGTGTCATCGCGCCGACGGTGACCCGGACCAGATCGCCCTCCCTGCCCACGGTGACCTTCGCCCCGGGCGGGGCCGCACGACGGGCCGTCGCCAGGACCGTTTCCGCCGGGTCCTGGCGCGCCGCCGACCGAGCGCCCGCCCTCGCCGCGTCCACGCACTGGATCTCCGCGGACGCGGCGAGCAGGGCCCAGACGAGCGCCATGCCGACGAGCACCAGAGAGGGCAGGACCACGGCGGCCTCCGCGGTGACGAATCCACCGTCCCGGCGCAGAGCCCAACCCGCCCTCAACCGGTCCTGACTCAAACGGCGTTCACATCTGGACATTGAGGGCCCGCCCCACGATGCCCTGCAGCTCCTCACCGACCTGCCCGCTCGTCACCACCTTGTAGAGCGCGGCGGCGAAGGCCACCGCCGCGATGACACCCACCGCGTACTCGGACGTGACCATCCCCGCGTCCCTCCGCGCCGCGATGGACGCGAGCATCCAGGCCCGCATCCGCGCACGCCGTTGTCGTTGCCCTTGTCCGTGCCCTTGTCCGTGCCCTCGTCCGTGCCCTCGTCCTTGCCTTCGTCCTCGCTCCAGTCCGAGAACTCGCACCGTCCTGCTCATTCCAACCTCCTTGAGATTCAGCCCTGTCGGGCACTTCGCCGGTTGCCGTTCACCCATCACCACTGCCGCCGTCCCTCACCCCCCGCCCCCTCGCAGCAATCCGCCGGCCAGACCGATCACCACGGGCAGCACCCCGATCGCGAGAAAGGCGGGCAGAAAGCACAGCCCCACCGGGGCGGTGACCATGACGGCCGCCCGGCGTGCCCGCGCCGTCGCGGTGCGCGCCCACTCGGCGCGGGCCTCCGCCGCGAGCCGGCCGACCGGCACGGCCGCTGGCACACCCGACTCGCCCGCCCGTTCCAGCAGCCGCGCCAATCCCTGAGCGCCCGGAAGCGACGCCAACCTCCGCCACGCGTCGACCGGTTCACCGCCGAGCCGCACCTCCGCCGCGCCCCGGGCCAGCCGCTCACCCACCGGACCGCCCAGCGCCTCACCGACGGCCTGGGCGGCCGCCACCGGGCTCGCCCCGGCCGCGATGCAGGCGCCCACCAAGTCGGCGGCCAGGGGCAGTTGGCGGGCGGCCGGCCCCACGTCGCACTCCTCCCGAGGTGCCGGATTCCGCCGCCGGAGCCACCACCGGACTCCGAAGCCGGCCGCCAGTCCGACCAGAACTCCGACGACGCCCCCGATCAGGACCCAGCCGGCACATCCGACACCCACCACAGGCAGCCACCGTCGGCCGTAGTTCCGCACCTCGTGGCGCGGCGGTGACGGCGCGGGTTCCGGGAGCAGCAGCGCGGCCAGCCGTCCGCGCACTCGCCTCGCCCGCCGCACCGTCCCGAGCCAGCGGGCCGGTGAGCCGACCAGGAGCACTCCGCACACAAGTACCCCCAGCCTGTGGACAACTTCCGCGCTCATACCGTCTCCGCTCCTCGTACGATCCGCAGCGCCCACCACAGCCCCACGCCCTCCAGCGCCCCGCCGACGAGCAGGCAGCCCAGCCCGGGACCGGTGTGCAGCAGCACGTGCAGGGGGTCCGCGCCGAGCGCGGTGCCGAGCAGAAGGCCGAGGACCGGCAGGCCCGCGAGCATGGACGCCGTCGAGCGTGATCCGGCCAACTGGGCCCGCATGTCGTCTCGTTGATCACGCTCGGCTCGCAGCGCGCCCTCCAGCCGGTCCAGTCCCGCCGCGAGCCCCGCACCCCGGTCCACGGCCACACGCCAGCACGCGGCGAGCCCCACCAGTCCGTCGGCGCCGGGCTGCCGTGCCGCCTCGGTCAGCGCACCCGGTACATCCCCGCCGAATCTCGCCGCGGCCAGCACCAACGGCTGTGCCTCGGCGAGTCCGTCCGAGTCGCGTGCGGCCGCGAGCAGTGCCTCACCCGGCTGACGTCCCGCCCGCACCTCACCGGCGAGTGCGCCGCACAGGGCGATCACCGCGTCGCCACGTCGCTCCCGCTCCCGCCGGACCTCCCCCGCTCGCCGCACCCGGCGCAGCAAGGGCATGCCGACGGCTCCGAGGAGGAGTGGCACGACCGACGTGCCCAGTACCGCGATCACCGTTCCCGCCACCAGCGACCAGGCTTCGGGCCGCAGCCGCCCCCGCAGCCGATGCCAGTCCACACGGGCCCAATGCCACAGAGGCGGACCTGTCACCGCCCCACCGCCGGCGAACAGCACCCTGGCTCTGCGCGCGCCCGAGCCGTGCCCGCCGATCAGCCAGGCCGCGATCCCGGCACACGCCATGGCCGCTCCCACGGGCGCGTCCGCCATCTCACCGACCCTCATCCCGCTCCCCGTTCGCATCCCGACGCCCGGCCCCTGTCAGCATCTCGGCGTCCACAGCCTCGGATGGGCTCCCGTACTCCTCCGGTCCGGCGGCACCTCCCCTCCCGAGCCCGATCGGCTCGCGACGTTCCTGGCTTCGGTATCCCTGGCTTCCCTCCCGAAGGAGCTCCCTCAGCCGCTCCCACCCCCGCTCGTACGCGAAGGCGTCCTCGCCCCACCGCAGCGCCGGCACCGTCACCACCAGCCCCGACGCGTCGCGTTCCAGCACATGCACCTCGGCGATCCGGCGCCGTCCGGTCCGGTCCCGGACGAGGTGCAGGACCACGGACAGTGCCGCCGCCAGCTGGCTGTGCAGCGCGGCCCTGTCGAGCCCGGCCGCCGTGCCCAGGGCCTCCAGCCGGGCCGGGACCTGGGCCGCCGCGTTGGCATGAAGAGTTCCCGAACCGCCCTCATGTCCTGTGTTCAGCGCGGCCAGCAGCGAGACGACCTCGGGACCGCGCACCTCGCCGACCACCAGTCGGTCCGGTCTCATCCGCAGGGCCTGCCGGACGAGATCCTGGAGCGAGACGAGGCCGACGCCCTCCTGGTTCGCGGGCCGCCCTTCCAGGCGCACCACATGCGGATGGTCGGGCCGTAGCTCGGCCGAGTCCTCGGCGAGCACGATCCGCTCTCCTGGACCCACGAGTCCCAGCAGCGCGCTCAGCAAGGTCGTCTTGCCCGAGCCCGTGCCTCCGCTGATGAGGAAGGACAGCCGGGCGTCCAGCAGCGCTCTGAGCACCCGGTCCCCGCCGGGCGGCACGGTTCCCGCCGCCACCAGCTCGTCGAGGGTGAAGGCGCGTGGCCGTACGACCCGCAGGGAGAGGCAGGTGGAGCCGACCGCGACCGGTGGCAGCACCGCGTGCAGACGGGTTCCGTCCGGCAGTCTGGCGTCCACCCAGGGGCGGGCGTCGTCGAGCCGTCGGCCGGCCACCGCCGCGAGGCGCTGCGCGAGACGTCGTACGGCTGCCGTGTCCGGAAAGGACACGCGGGTCAGCTCCAGGCCGCCACCGCGGTCCACCCAGACCCGGTCGGGCGCCGACACGAGCACGTCGGTCACCGACGGATCGGCGAGCAGGGGTTCCAGCGGACCGCTGCCGACCAGCTCGGAGCGCAACCGCTCGGCCGCGCCCAGGACTTCGGCGTCCCCGAGCACCCGCCCCTGCTCACGCAGCGCCTGTGCCACGCGCGCGGGGGTGGGTTCGGATCCGTTCTCGGCCAGCCATTGGCGCACGCCGTCCAGCAGTCGCGCGCCTCCGTCCGGACCGGCCCCGGGCCCGTCCCACGTCTCCGTTCCCACGGGCACGAAGCCTGTGGGGCCGCCCCGCGATTCCCTCCGCCGCGAGAGATAGGGCCGGGGTCCGTCCCGCGCGTCGGCGCGTCCGGGCGGATGCGGCCCGGGCCCCTCCCGCGGGTCCGTGGGGCCGGCCGGAGAAGCCGCGTGTACCTCCCGCGGGTCCGTCCGCACGGGCGCGTGGCCCGCGAATGTGCCCTGCGGCCGCGCTCCCGGTCGGCCGTCGATTCCCGCACCGTGGTTCGTGACTCGGGTCGCGTCCCAGCTCATACGCCCCCTCCTTCGACCGGAACCCGCTCCCAGAAGGCCGTGCAGAACCGGGCCAGAGGGCCCTTCGCCGCGCTCCCCGGTGGCGGCCCGCCGTCCATCGGGAAGGACTCCGCCGGCAGTTCACCCACCAGCGGCAGGTCGAGCAGACGGGCGACCTCACGATCGTCGAGGCCTGGCGCGCAGGGTCCGCGGACCACGATCCGCAGATCGCGCAGAACCATGCCGACCACGGACGCCACCCGTCCGGCCGCCGCGATGGAGCGCAGGTCGGCGGGGACCACCAGCAGCCCCATGTCGAGCTGGGCAAGGATCTCGGCGACCCCTTCGTCGATACGGCGGGGCAGGTCGACGACCACCGCACCACCGCGCCGCCTGGCGGCGGCCAGCACCGCGCGGACCGCCTGCGGGGGAACGGTGACCGCGTCGCTCCGGTCCCAGCTCAGAACCCGCAGGGCGTGCAGTCGGGGCAGGGACTCCTCCAGGGCGCCTCCGCCGACCCTGCCGCGGGAGGCCGCGAAAGCCGGCCAGCGCAGCCCCTCGGCCGTCTCTCCGCCGAGGAGTACGTCGAGTCCGCCTCCGAGAGGGTCCGCGTCCACGAGCAGGGTGCGCTTCCCCTCACGCGCCGAGGTGACGGCGAGCGCGCAGGCCAGCGTGGAGGCACCGGCCCCGCCACGGCCGCCGAGCACGCCGACGGTGAGAGCGGGCCGGCCCACTCCTTCGGCCACATCCGCGATGCGGTCGACGAGCCATTGCTCGCCGTCCGGCAGTACCAGGACGTGATCGGCGCCGATCTCGACGGCCCGCCGCCAGACTCCCGAGTCGTCCTGGTCCCGGCCGACCAGGACGACTCCCCTTCTCCGCGCGGCGCCCCGCACGCGCGGTGCCGCGTCGTCGCCGACCAGGACGAGAGGTGCCGCCTCCCAGCTGCCCCTGCGTTCCGGAATCCCGTGATGGACCTCGGGCCGCGCGCCCGCGGCGGCGCACAGGCGCAACAGGTCGTCGAGGAGGTCGACATCCTCGGTGACGATCAATGGTCCGCCCTGCCGCCCTTCGGCGGTGGGCGGCCGGTCATGGATGATGGCTCCCGCCACGATCTCCAGCCCCCTTCGCTGCTTCTTGCGCGGGGCCCTCCAGGACCCCGTGAATCCCGCTCGTGTGAAGAGCCGGCAAGCGGCCTCCATATGCACGGCCGATACGAACCGGCCGAACGCGTCCGACAAACGGAACCCGGCCATGAACGGGCCGCGAACGGAGCGCGTGAGAATCACGGTGCAGCGATCCCGGAAATCATGTGGATCTTGGTCGAAAACTGTGGACAACTCAGCGGCTGTGAATATCGCCTTCACGCCTACCGGTGAACGCTCAACGGCTTCCGCAGAGCATCCCGACGGCTACGCACAGTGACGGATCATGGGCACGCGAAGAGCGCGGAACCAAGAGCGCCGAGAAGGCTCCGGGGCCGCGCAGAAGAGGAGAAAACCCATCCGGACATGCGACGACCCCCGCCGGGGGGGAGAGCGGGGGTCGTCCCCACGGCCGACTCGGGGGGGGGAGGAGTCGGACCGGGTTAGCACGGTCGCGAACGATCCGTGACTTCCATGGTGTACCCGAGAGCCTTCTCAGGCAAACCCACGCGCCTCACCTTACGCCGAATGGTGGGCCCTATGCTCAACCTCGTGGAAAACCACTCCTTGCCTCGCACAGCGGCCTTCTTCGACCTGGACAAGACGGTCATTGCGAAGTCGAGCACGCTCACCTTCAGCAAGTCGTTCTACCAAGGCGGACTGATCAACCGCAGGGCGGCCTTGCGCACCGCATACATCCAGTTCGTGTTCCTGGCGGGCGGCGCCGACCACGACCAGATGGAGCGGATGCGCAAGTACCTGTCCTCGATGTGCCGCGGCTGGAACGTCCAGCAGGTCAAGGAAATCGTCGCCGAGACCCTGCACGACCTCATCGACCCGATCATCTACGACGAGGCCGCGTCACTCATCGAGCAGCACCACAAGGCCGGTCGCGACGTCGTGATCGTGTCCACGTCCGGCGCCGAGGTCGTGGAGCCGATCGGTGAACTGCTCGGCGCCGACCGAGTCGTGGCGACCCGCATGGTCGTCGGAGAGGACGGCTGCTTCACCGGCGAGGTGGAGTACTACGCCTACGGGCCGACGAAGGCCGAGGCGATCAAGGAGCTGGCCGCCTCCGAGGGCTACGACCTGCCTCGCTGCTACGCCTACAGCGACTCGGCGACCGATCTGCCGATGCTGGAGTCCGTCGGACACCCGCACGCGGTCAATCCGGACCGCACACTGCGCCGCGAGGCGCTCGCGCGCTCATGGCCGATTCTGAATTTCCACCGCCCTGTCCGGCTGAAGCAACGGCTGCCCGCCCTGTCCGTACCTCCTCGCCCCGCTCTCGTGGCGGCGGCGGCGATAGGAGCCGCGGCGGCCACGGCGGGGCTCGTCTGGTACGCCAGCCGGCGCCGCGCGACGGCGGTGTGAACGGTCACGCGCGCGTGACGACTCCATTGAAGTCCATTTCCCACCCTTTTGAACCTAAAAGTAAAGAAGTGTGGTCAGGGGTTCCGCTTCCTCCGGACCTGGAGTACAAAGGGTTTAACGGCCCGCGAGACCAAGGACATCCGCGAGGATCACCTTCGAACGCAACCAGGCCCCACGGACCGAGCATGAACATCGAGCACCCACGCGACGTCGACCCGTCGATTACGGGCCAGCCGCACCAGGTGACGGGCAAAGTTCCCGACCTGATGGGCAATATCTCGAGGACGCTTGGTAACCCGGTGAACATGCCAGCGGCGGTACGAGAACTCGTACCGCCGCAACCCTTTTCCAGGCGATCGGACACCCGCTACGCGGCCCCGCGCTGCAGCGCCTCACAGACCGCGGCGGACTCCCTGGCGCCCAGCTCGACGGCCCGGCCGCAGTGCGCGATCCAGGCAGCCATGCCGTCCGGGGTGCCGGAGACGTAACCGTCCAGGGCCGCGAGGTAGGCCGCCCGGCCGAGTTCCGCGTGACCGACCTCCGCCGGACAGATGGACTTCGGGTCGAGACCACTGCCGATCAGAACGATGCGTTCGGCAGCGCGCGCGACCAGTCCGTTGTGGGAGCCGAAGGGGCGCAGGGCGATCAGTTCACCGTGAACGACGGCCGCCGTGACCAGGGCCGGGGCGGAACCGCCAGCGATGATCAGCTGGGACAGCCCTTCGAGACGGCCCGCGACCTCGTCCGCGTCCGGCAGTGGCAGCTCCACCAGAGGCTCATCGGCCTTCTCCCCGCTCCTCCTCGGCCGGCCCACCGCGTCGCCCCGGTCGGCCGCCGCCACCAGGTGGAGCCGGGCGAGCACGCGCAAGGGCGACTGCCGCCAGATGGACAGGAGCTGGCCCGCCTCGGCGGTCAGCCGCAGAGCGGCGCCGACCGTACGGTCCTCCTCCCCCGCGCTGAAGTCGGTACGCCGGCGCACCTCTTCGAGGGCCCAGTCGGCACCGGACAGCGCCGCGGAACCACGGGCCCCGCGCAACGCCGCCTCGGACGTGATCTCGTTGCTGCGGCGCCGCATGATCCGGTGTCCGTAGACCCGGTCCACAGCCTTGCGCACGGACTCCACGGAATCGGCCACCCCGGGAAGTGAACCGAGGGCCGCGAGCGGATCGGCGGCCGCACCTGTCGTACTCATGAGTACGACATTACGCACCCCGGGCCCGCACCCCACGAAGGAGTGGTCTTCTTCACGCGGTGCGAGCACCTGGAGCGACGATCGCACTACCCTTGGTGAACATGAAAATTGCTTTCGTCGGGAAGGGCGGCAGCGGCAAGACCACCCTGTCGTCGCTCTTCATCCGCCACCTCGCCGCCTCGGGGGCACCTGTCGTCGCCGTGGACGCCGACATCAACCAGCATCTGGGGGCCGCGCTCGGGCTCGAAGAGACGGAGGCCGCGGCGCTCCCCGCCATGGGTGAGCGGCTGCCGCTCATCAAGGACTATCTGCGCGGCTCCAACCCGCGTATCGCGTCCGCCGAGACGATGATCAAGACGACCCCGCCCGGGGAAGGCTCCCGGCTGCTGCGGGTCGGTGAGACCAATCCGGTGTACGACGCCTGCGCCCGGCCGGTGGAACTCGACGGCGGTGTCATCCGTTTGATGGTCACCGGCCCGTTCACCGAGGCCGATGTGGGGGTGGCTTGCTACCACTCCAAGACCGGTGCCGTGGAGCTCTGCCTGAACCATCTCGTCGACGGCCGGAGCGAGTACGTCGTCGTCGACATGACGGCGGGCTCCGATTCCTTCGCGTCCGGCTTGTTCACCCGCTTCGACATCACGTTTCTCGTCGCCGAGCCGACCCGGAAGGGAGTCTCCGTCTACCGCCAGTACAAGGAGTACGCCCGCGACTTCGGCATCGCCCTGAGGGTCGTCGGCAACAAGGTGCAGAACCAGGACGACATCGACTTCCTGCGAGCGGAGGTAGGTGACGACCTCCTGGTGACGGTCGGGCACTCGGACTGGGTGCGCGCCATGGAGAAGGGCCGCCCGCCCCGGTTCGAGGCTCTGGAAGCGGACAACCGGCGCTCGCTGCACGCCTTGCGGACCGCCGCCGACGCCACCTACGAGCTGCGCGACTGGGAGCGGTACACGCGCCAGATGGTGCAGTTCCACCTGAAGAACGCCGCCGGCTGGGGCAACGCCAAGACCGGGGTGGATCTCACCGGACAGATCGACCCCGCTTTCGTGCTGGGCGAGAGCCCCATGGCCACCGCCTGAGCAGCCGGTCGGCCGACAGCGCCGCTTCGGGCTGAGAGACGGACCGCCCGAAGCGCCACTTCCACCTGAGCGTCGGAGCGGCCCGGGGCACCCCTACGGCTTGGGCTCGGACACCCCGGACCTGAGCGGGGGCGCCCCGGGGACCCCCTTCGGGGCCGGGGCCGGGCGTCCGGAGAGGAACGACGCCCAGCCCTGCTTCGGGGCCTCTCCGACCTGGAGGCCGCGGAGCTTGTCGAGGATGGCCGGATCCTGGGCGTCGAGCCAGTCGGCCAACTGCCGGAAGGAGACACAGCGCACCTCGGCCCTGGTGCAGACCCGCTCGACGACCTCGTCGACGGCACGCATGTAGGTGCCGCCGTTCCAGGACTCGAAGTGGTTGCCGATGATCAGTGGCGCGCGGTTGCCGTCGTAGGCTCGGCCGAAGCCCTTCAGCAGCCCGTCACGCATCTGACGGCCCCAGAACTCCTGCTTGCCCGGGTCGCCCTGAGTCCGCGTGCCCGACTGGTCGACCATGAAGTTGTAGTCCATGGTGAGCTGCTCGTAGGAGTGCCCGGGGAAGGGCACGAGCTGCATCGACAGGTCCCACAGCCCTTCCTTCCTCTTCGGCCAGACCTGGTCGCCGACGCCGCTGGTGTCGTAGCGGAAGTCCAGCGCGCGGGCCGCCTTCATGAAGTTCTCCCGGCCCTCCAGACAGGGGGTACGGGCGCCGACGAGTTCCTTGTCGTAGTCGAAGGGCAGCGAAGCCGCGCTCTTCAGGCCCGCGTTGGTCCTCCAGGACTTCACGAACGACTTCGCCTGGGCGATCTCGCTCTTCCAGTCCGCGACCGACCACTGCCCGACCCCGGCCTCCGTGCCACAGAAGTGGCCGTTGAAGTGCGTGCCGATCTCGTTGCCCTCCAGCCACGCGCCGCGCAGCTGCTTCACGGTGTCCGAGATGCCCTGCACGTCGTTGAAGCCGATCTCCGAGCTGCCGGGCGTGTGCCGTGGCGGCCGGTACAGGTCGCGCTTGTCCTCCGGCAGCAGGTACACGCCGCTCAGGAAGTACGTCATCGTCGCCCGGTTGGCCCTGGAGAGCTTCCGGAAGTGGGAGAAGAGCTTCTGGCTGTCCTCGTCGGCACCGTCCCAGGAGAAGACGACGAACTGCGGTGGCCTGTGGCCCGGCTTCAGCCGCTCGGGCCGCGGCAGATGCGGCTGCGCCCCGGTGTACGAGGTGGAACCGTCGCCGATCAGGCGGACCGCCACCTTGGGCGCCGGGGCCCCCGCCGTCCTCTTCACACCGTGCGCGCGTTCACGGGAAGGCGTGCCGGCGCCCGCGCAACCGGCGAGCGCCGTGGCGCAGGCCGCGGCGACCGCCACACCCGCGGCGATCCTCTGGGTGGCGGCCATGTCCCGCCCTCCTTCTCCTCGGTCGGGCGGCGCCGGTCGGGGCGCCGGCTCGGCTGTGCACCGGCAGCGCCGCCAAGGTTTCACGGGACCGAAAAGGAGTAAGTACGACAAGCCGATCAAAAGCCCACTTCACTCCAGAGGATGAATTAATACCCCATTTGCCCCTATTTTCAGCATCGACCCTTTACTCTGCATTACGATCCGTTTACCGAGCGTTGAAGAATCCCGCCGCTGCACGCCGTGACCCACGGCCGCGACCCGCCCCCCGCCGCCTCAGGACGGGGGATCACCTGTTCCGCGACCGCGCTGCCCCGGAGGAGACGGGAACCATGTCTGCCTGCGTCCCCACCCGCGCCGCCGACCCGACTCGGCCCGCGCAGGTTCACCAGTCCCACAGCCCCCCGCCGACCCCGCCCCGACGCTTCCGTGTCGCGGGCGCCGATCTGTCCGCCTCGATCGCGGTCTTCCTGATCGCCCTCCCCCTGTCCCTCGGCATCGCCCTCGCCACCGGCGCGCCGCTCCAGGCCGGCCTTGTCGCCGCCGCCGCCGGCGGACTGGTCGCGGGACGGCTCGGCGGCTCACCGCTCCAGGTGAGCGGGCCCGCCGCCGGGCTCACCCTCGTCACGGCCGAGCTCATCCAGCGCTACGGCTGGCGCGCGACCTGCGCCATCACCGTGCTGGCGGGAATCACCCAGTTGGGTCTCGGCTGCCTGCGCGTGGCCCGTACGGCCTTGGCCGTCAGCCCCGCCATCGTGCACGGCATGCTCGCCGGCATCGGGGTGACCATCGCCGTGGCCCAGCTCCACATCGTGCTGGGAGGCATCCCGCAGAGCTCCGTCCTCGACAATCTCGTCGGACTGCCGGACCAGGTGGCCCGCCTGCAGTCCGCAGCGGTGTCGATGAGCGTGCTGACGCTGGTGCTGCTGTTCGCCTGGCCGCGCCTTCCCGGACGGGCCGGGCGGGCGCTGCGCAAGATCCCCGCCGCGCTGGTCGCCGTCTCCGGAGCCACCCTGACCGCCTCCCTCGCGGGACTGACGCTGCCGAGGGTCGAGCTGCCGTCCTGGAGCAGCCACGCGCTGGCCGGGCTGCCCGAGGGCCCGGTGCTCGGCATCGTCGCCGCCGTCCTCACCGTGACGCTGGTGTGCAGCGTGCAGTCGCTGCTCGGGGCCGTCGCCGTCGACAAGCTGGTGAGCGGCCGCCCGGAACTCCAGGGTCGTGTGGGGCGTTCCCGTCTCGACCGGGAGCTGCTCGGGCAGGGCGCCGCCAATGTCGTCTCCGGCGCGCTCGGCGGACTGCCCGTCGCCGGGGTCGCGGTGCGAAGTGCCGCGAATGTGCAAGCGGGCGCCGTCAGCCGGAACTCCACGATCCTGCACGGCGTTTTCGTAGTGATTGCCGCGCTGCTGATGGTCCCGATCCTCGAGCTGATCCCCCTCGCGTCGCTCGCCGCCCTGGTGATGGCCGTCGGCATCCAGATGGTGTCCTTGCACCACATCCGCACGGTCACCCGCCACCGCGAAGTGCTGGTCTACGCCGTCACCACGCTCGGCGTCGTGTTCCTCGGCGTTCTCGAGGGCGTGGCGCTGGGGGTCTCCGTCGGCGTCGGTGTCGCCCTGCAGCGTCTCGGCCGCACCCGCATCACCCACGAAGAGAGAGAAGGAGTCCATCACGTACACGTACGAGGCCAGTTGACGTTCCTGGCGGTGCCCCGGCTCAGCCGCACCCTGCACCTCGTGCCCCAAGGGGCGGACGCCGTCGTGCGGTTGGACGGATCGTTCATGGACCACGCGGCATACGAGTCACTGCAGGACTGGCAGAGCACCCACGTCGCCCAGGGCGGCACGGTCGATCTCGGCGGGCGGACCGGAACGCGGATCGC
Organism: Streptomyces sp. NBC_00328; assembly: GCF_036139655.1. Lineage (NCBI taxonomy): Bacteria > Bacillati > Actinomycetota > Actinomycetes > Kitasatosporales > Streptomycetaceae > Streptomyces > Streptomyces sp. NBC_00328. The sequence goes on along the minus strand of NZ_CP108013.1, from coordinate 5,438,432 downwards.
CGAACCCGCGAACTCCAGACACTGCCGCTGCCGGCCCTGGACACCCTGGCGGAACCACCAGTGTCATGCCGCCGCCGAGCCGGGGCCCCTGCCCTCGGAGGCGCTTTCGGACGGACAGGAGGAGGAGTTGGGCGAGGCCAGACCGAGCGGACATCAACTGGCGCGCGGAATCAGCGCGTTCCAGCGCAACACCGCACCCCTGGTGCGCGATGAGCTGGCCCGCCTGGCCAGGGAAGGGCAACAGCCGTCCCAGCTGTTCCTGACCTGTGCCGACTCCCGGCTCGTCACCTCGATGATCACGTCCAGTGGTCCGGGAGACCTCTTCGTCGTACGCAACGTCGGCAACCTCGTGCCGTTGCCAGGAAAGGAGAGCGGGGACGACTCGGTGGCCGCGGCCATCGAGTACGCGGTGGACGTGCTGAAGGTGCGGTCCATCACGGTGTGCGGGCACTCCGGGTGCGGCGCCATGCAGGCCTTGCTGGCGTCGGAGCCGGGTGGGACGCTCACGCCGCTCAAGCGGTGGCTGCGGCACGGGCGGCCGAGCCTGGACCGGATGGCCGCCGACGACAGACCGTGGGCGCGGATCGCCGGACGGGCACCCGCCGACTCGGTGGAGCAGCTCTGTCTGACCAACGTGGTGCAGCAACTGGAGCACCTGCGGGCACATGAGTCCGTGGCGCGCGCCCTTCGGGAGGGCGTGCTCGAACTGCAGGGGATGTACTTCCACGTCGGGGAGGCCCAGGCGTATCTGCTGGCCGAGGCCGATGGCGACGGACTGTTCGACCACGTAGGCGCGTTCGGTCCTGCGGGCACGGCGGAGGAACTGCGGCATCCGGCGTGATCGCACGGTGGTGCGCGGTCCCGGTCGGCGGGGCCGCGCACCACGTACAGCGTCCGCTGCCCGGGCTCCGGCCCCGCTCACGGTCGCGGGGCGGGGCGCCGACACGCCTGGCCGAGAGAGTCGACACCGCCGGCCGACGAACGGGCGGAGGTGACCGGGGCGCCAGGTGGGGCCGGGTGGGCCAGGTACCCCGAATGAACCCGGTGGCCGGTACGTGCGTGTCACAAGGGGGCAGACTCGTGCGGACCCGCGTGGTCGCGTGAAGGCCGGCGGGCCGTACCTCGGGGCGCGGGTGTGCCGTGTGGAGCGAGAGCCCGGGCCGGCGGCCAGGATAGGTCTAAACCAATTTCGGGTCGGCTCTTGTCACCAGGCCCCCCGGTCTGATGAGCTGTGGCCTGGGACACAACGGACACCCTGGGAAAGGGAGATGTCGTGAGCAACGAAAGCCTGGCCAACCTGCTGAAGGAAGAGCGCAGGTTCGCGCCGCCCGCCGACCTGGCGGCGAACGCCAATGTCACCGCGGAGGCGTATGAGCAGGCCAAGGCTGACAGGCTCGGCTTCTGGGCCGAGCAGGCCCGCCGGCTGACCTGGGCCACCGAGCCGACCGAGACGCTGGACTGGTCCAACCCGCCGTTCGCGAAGTGGTTCGCCGACGGAAAGCTGAACGTCGCGTACAACTGCGTGGACCGGCATGTCGAGGCCGGGAACGGCGACCGCGTCGCCATCCACTTCGAGGGCGAGCCGGGCGACAGCCGGGCCATCACCTACGCCGAGCTCAAGGACGAGGTGTCGAGGGCCGCGAACGCCCTCACCGAGCTGGGTATCGAAAAGGGCGACCGGGTCGCCGTGTACCTGCCGATGATCCCCGAGGCCGTCGTCGCGATGCTGGCCTGCGCCCGTATCGGCGCCGCGCACTCGGTGGTGTTCGGCGGATTCTCCGCGGACGCGATCGCCACCCGCATCCAGGACGCCGACGCCAAACTGGTCATCACCTCCGACGGCGGTTACCGGCGCGGCAAGCCCTCCGCGCTCAAGCCGGCCGTCGACGACGCGGTGAGCCGGGTCGACGGGGTCGACAAGGTGCTGGTGGTGCGCCGCACCGGCGAGGACGTCGCCTGGACCGAGGGCCGCGATGTGTGGTGGCACGACATCGTCGGACGGCAGTCGGCCGAGCACACGCCGGAGGCGTTCGACGCCGAGCAGCCGCTGTTCATCCTCTACACGTCCGGGACCACCGGGAAGCCGAAGGGCATCCTGCACACCTCGGGCGGCTACCTCACGCAGGCCTCGTACACCCACCACGCCGTCTTCGACCTCAAGCCGGAGAGCGACGTGTACTGGTGCACGGCCGACGTCGGCTGGGTCACCGGGCACTCCTACATCACCTACGGACCGCTCTCCAACGGCGCGACACAGGTCATGTACGAGGGGACCCCGGACACACCGCACCAGGGCCGGTTCTGGGAGATCGTCCAGAAGTACGGCGTCACCATCCTGTACACGGCGCCCACCGCGATCCGTACGTTCATGAAGTGGGGCGACGACATCCCCGCCAAGTTCGACCTGTCCTCGCTGCGGGTGCTCGGGTCGGTCGGCGAGCCGATCAACCCCGAGGCGTGGATCTGGTACCGCAAGCACATCGGCGGGGACCGTACGCCGATCGTCGACACCTGGTGGCAGACCGAGACCGGCGCGATGATGATCTCGCCGCTGCCCGGGGTCACCGAGACCAAGCCGGGCTCGGCACAGCGGGCACTGCCCGGCATCTCGGCCACGGTGGTCGACGACGAGGCGAACGAGGTCCCCGACGGCGGTGGCGGCTACCTCGTCCTCACCGAGCCGTGGCCCTCCATGCTGCGCACGATCTGGGGCGACGACCAGCGCTTCCTCGACACGTACTGGGCACGCTTCGAGGGCAGGTACTTCGCCGGCGACGGGGCCAAGAAGGACGACGACGGCGACATCTGGCTGCTCGGGCGCGTCGACGACGTCATGCTCGTGTCCGGGCACAACATCTCCACGACCGAGGTCGAATCCGCCCTCGTCTCCCACCCCGCGGTCGCCGAGGCGGCGGTCGTGGGCGCGGCGGACGAGACCACCGGGCAGGCCATCGTCGCCTTCGTCATCCTGCGCGGGACGGCCTCCGCCGACGACCCCGGACTGGTAGCCGACCTGCGCAACCACGTCGGCACCACCCTCGGCCCGATCGCCAAGCCGAAACGGGTCCTGCCGGTCGCCGAACTGCCCAAGACCCGCTCCGGGAAGATCATGCGCCGCCTGCTGCGCGACGTCGCCGAGAACCGCGAACTCGGTGACGTCACCACACTCACCGACTCCACCGTGATGGACCTGATCCAAGCGAAGCTGCCGGCCGCACCCAGCCAGGACTGACCCGGGAGCACCCCGCCGGCCCGGCCCTGAGGGGTGCGGGAGCACGCTCACCGTGCTCCCGCACCCCTCACGCATTTCCCCGGACCGCCCGCCGAACCTCGTGGCCCCGGCCGCCGACTGCCGATGCCGATCAGCCCAGTGCCCCATCGGCCCATCCAGCGGGCCCCGCACCCGGTTCGGCCGTACCTTGAAGATCCCCCACCGAGCCGGCCGCACCATGGGTAAAGTAAGCAAAGCGTCAAAGACGCGACAAGATCGTTCGTGGTGTGCCGGGAAGTCTGGTCGGCGAGTACTCCGCCCTGCCTGCTCGACCGGAGGTCCTCCCCGTGGCCACGCCCCCCAACACCAACCACAAGTTCTTCGGCCGACTGTCCCTGCCCGAGCGGAACTTCGTGGCGGACGCGCTGCGCACCGAGACGGTGGGCGGCGTGCTCCTGCTGATCGCGGCGGTCGCGGCACTGACCTGGGCGAACACCCTGCCGCACAGCTATGAGGCCGTCTCGCACTACCACTTCGGACCGGCCGCCCTCGGGCTCGATCTCTCCGTGGAGCACTGGGCGGCCGACGGACTGCTCGCCGTCTTCTTCTTCGTCGCCGGGATCGAGCTGAAGCGCGAGCTGGTGGCCGGGGATCTACGGGACCCGAAGGCCGCGGTGCTGCCCGTGGTCGCCGCGGTCTGTGGCATGGCCGTTCCCGCGGTCGTCTACGTCCTGACCAACGTGCTCGGCGGTGGCTCGCTCCAAGGATGGGCCGTCCCCACCGCCACCGACATCGCCTTCGCGCTCGCCGTGCTCGCCGTCATCGGGACGTCGCTGCCGTCCGCCCTGCGCGCCTTCCTGCTCACCCTCGCCGTCGTCGACGACCTGTTCGCGATCCTGATCATCGCGGTCTTCTTCACCGACTCCATCAACGTCGCGGCCCTCGGCGGGGCCGTCGTGGGCCTCGGCGTCTTCTGGCTGCTGCTGCGCAAGGGCGTGCACGGCTGGTACGTGTACGTGCCGCTCGCACTGGTCGTCTGGGCCCTGATGTACAACAGCGGCATCCACGCCACCATCGCCGGTGTCGCCATGGGCCTGATGCTGCGCTGCCATCCGCACGAGGGCGAGGAGCACTCCCCCGGTGAGCACATCGAGCACCTGGTGCGCCCGGTGTCGGCGGGACTCGCCGTACCGCTGTTCGCCCTGTTCAGCGCCGGCGTCGTGGTCTCCGGCGGCGCGATCCACGATGTGTTCACCCGGCCCGAGACGCTCGGCGTGGTGCTCGGACTCGTCGTCGGCAAGGCGGTCGGCATCTTCGGCGGTACGTGGCTGACGGCCCGGTTCACCCGGGCCTCGCTCAGCGACGACCTGGAATGGGCCGACGTCGCCGCCGTCGCCACCCTCGCCGGCATCGGCTTCACCGTCTCCCTGCTCATCGGTGAGCTCGCCTTCGAAGGCGATACGAGCCTCACCGACGAGACCAAGGCCGCCGTCCTGATCGGCTCGTTCATCGCGGCCGTACTCGCCACGGCGATGCTGAAGACGCGCAACTCCAAGTACCGCTCGCTGTGCGAGGCCGAGGAGCGCGACGAGGACCACGACGGCATCCCCGACATCTACGAAGAGGACAAGCCGGCGTACCACCTGCGCATGGCCGCGATCTACGAACGGAAAGCCGCGGAACACCGCAGGCTTGCCGAAGTGGCGGGTGGGGCAAGCGAGGGGGACGACGGTCCGGCATGATCTGACAGGACCGTACAAACACATGCAGAAGAGGGAGATCGCGATGAGCGCACCCGACGGGAGCCCGGTCGGTGCCGAACGCAGCATCGGCCAGTTGGTCGCCGCGGCGACGACCGAGATGTCCGCGCTGGTGCACGACGAGATCGCGCTGGCGAAGGCTCAGCTCAAGCAGGACGTCAAGCGCGGTGCCGTCAGTGGCGGGGCGTTCTCGGCGGCCGGCATGACCCTGATCTTCTCCCTGCCGATGCTCAGCTTCGCCCTCGCGTACGGCATCCGAACCTGGAGCGACTGGAATCTCGCGATCTGCTTCCTGCTGTCGTTCGCGGCGAACGTGCTGGTCGCGGCCGTGCTCGCGCTGATCGGCGTGATCTTCGCGAAGAAGGTCAAGAAGAGCCAGGGCCCGCAGAAGGTGGCCGCCTCCGTGAAGGAGACGGCGGGTGTTCTGCCGAACGCCAAGCCGCACCCCCGGCCCGAACCGGTCGAGGACGCCGTCAAGGCTGTGGCACGCTCATCCTCATGACGGACCCCGCCACACCTTCGGCGCAACCCACCTCGGTCGTACGGATCGACCTTCCCGGCGGCCGCAAAGTCACGCACCGGGACGTGGCCGCCAACGGCGCGCGCTTCCACATCGCCGAGCTCGGCGACGGGCCGCTCGTCCTGCTGCTGCACGGCTTCCCGCAGTTCTGGTGGACCTGGCGGCACCAGCTCGTCGCGCTCGCCGACGCCGGGTTCCGGGCCGTCGCCATGGACCTGCGGGGCGTCGGGGGCAGCGACCGCACCCCGCGCGGCTACGACCCCGCCAACCTCGCTCTCGACATCACCGGGGTCGTACGTTCCCTCGGCGAGCCCGACGCCGCTCTGGTCGGGCACGACCTCGGCGGCTATCTCGCGTGGACGGCGGCCGCCATGCGGCCCAAGCTCGTCCGCAGGCTCGCGGTGTCGTCCATGCCGCATCCGCGGCGCTGGCGTTCCGCGATGCTCTCCGACATCAGGCAGACGACGGCCGGGTCGTACATCTGGGGGTTCCAGCGCCCCTGGATCCCCGAACGCCAACTCCTCGCCGAGGACGCCGCCCTGGTGGGCCGTCTGGTGAGCGACTGGTCGGGTCCCCGGCAGCCGGACGAGGACACCCTGGAGACGTACCGCCGGGCCATGCGCATCCCGTCGACCGCGCACTGCTCCATCGAGCCGTACCGGTGGATGGTGCGGTCCATGGCGCGCCCGGACGGCATCCAGTTCAACCGGCGCATGAAGCCGCCGGTGCGGGTGCCGACCCTGCATCTGCACGGCTCACTCGATCCGGTGATGCGGACGCGCAGCGCGGCGGGCTCGGGAGAATACGTCGAAGCGCCGTACCGCTGGCGGCTGTTCGACGGGCTCGGCCACTTCCCGCACGAAGAGGATCCGGTCGCTTTCTCCACCGAACTGATCAACTGGCTGAAGGATCCGGAACCCGATCGGTGACACCTCGGTCACCCCGGCGTGACCGTGCCAACGCGCCCGGTGTCGCGTCCGGAACGCGGACGGTGAACACCTGTCCCCCGAACGGCCAATTGCCTGGCGCATAGGCCAATTGAGGGGTCGGGGCGAGGTTATCGACCTTGGGGCAGGGGCAGACGTCGGGGTATGGGCTGGACGCACGACTACAGTGACGCAGCACGCAATCGCCGCTCGGCCTCGGGTCTGAGCTCTCGTCAGGGGGGCGACCCGCAAATGACGGGCACGGATCCGCGTGTGGGAATTCCGCATATTCTGCGGCGCCGGGCTCGCTGGGTATCCGTGCGGCTGCGCCATCCACGCGGCTGAGTCCCGCCCACCGGTCAGAGCGCGCAGCTGTCGCTGTCCACCTGCTGGTTGGCCGTCCGCCCCTTGGCGATGTCCTGCCGGATCTCGTCCGCGGTGAGCGCGTAACCGGTCTCGGCGTCGTCGAGCGACTTCGCGAAGACCACGCCGTACACCTTGCCGTCGGGTGTCAGCAGCGGTCCGCCGGAGTTGCCCTGACGGACCGTCGCGTAGAGCGAGTAGACGTCGCGGCGCACCGTCTTGCGGTGGTAGATGTCCGGGCCGGTGGCCGTGATGCGGCCTCGCACGCGCGCGGGCTGGACGTTGTACGAGCCGTTCTGCGGGAACCCGGCGACGATCGCGCTGTCGCTGCTGGCCGCGTCCTGGGTGCTGAACCGCAGCGCGGGCGCCTTCAGATTCGGTACGTCCAGTACGGCGATGTCGCGCTCCCAGTCGTACAGGACGACCGTGGCGTCGTACTTCTTGCCCTCGCCGCCTATCTGGACGGTGGGTTCGTCGACTCCGCCGACCACGTGCGCGTTGGTCATCACGCGGCGGTCGCCGAAGACGAATCCGGTGCCTTCAAGGACCTTGCCGCAACTCTGGGCGGTGCCCATGACCTTGACGATGGAGTTCTGCGAGCGGATGGCGACGGGACTGGCGGCGAGCTGGGGATCGGGCGGCTGGACCTCGGTGATGGGTTCGTTGGCGAACGGGCTGAAGACCTGCGGGAAGCCGTTCTGCGCGAGGACCGAGGAGAAGTCGGCGAACCAGGTGTTGGCCTGGGCGGGCAGCGCGCGGGAGACCCCGAGCAGCACCTTGGAGCTGCGGACCTCCTTGCCGAGCGTCGGCAGTGTCGTGCCGGCGAGGGCGGAGCCGATCAGCCAGGCGACGAGCAGCATCGCCACGACGTTCACCAGGGCGCCGCCGGTCGCGTCCAGGGCTCTTGCCGGGGACCAGGTGATGTGCCGCCGGAGCTTGTTGCCGAGGTGGGTGGTGAGGGCCTGGCCGACGGAGGCGCAGACGATCACGACGACCACGGCGACGACGGCGGCGGTCGTACTCACCTTGCTGTCGTCGGTCGTCCAGCTCCAGACGACGGGGAGCAGGTAGACGGCGACGAGACCACCGCCCAGGAAGCCGATCACCGACAGGATGCCGACGACGAAGCCCTGGCGATAGCCCACGATCGCGAACCACACGGCGGCGACCAGCAACAGGATGTCCAGCACATTCACGAAGGTCACCTTGTCACGCGCGCCAGTCCAGCGGGACCTGCTTCTCGCGGTCCCACGGACGCTCCCAGCCCGCGAAGTGCAGGATCTTGTCGATCACTCCGGCCGTAAAACCCCAGACCAGGGCCGATTCGACCAGAAATGCCGGGCCTCGGTGACCGCTGGGGTGGACGGTGGTCGCGCGGTTGGCGGGATCCGTGAGATCCACCACGGGGACGGTGAAGACCCGGGCCGTCTCGCCCGGGTCGACGACGCCGACCGGCGTCGGGCGGCGCCACCAGCCGAGGACGGGGGCGACCACGAACCGGCTGACCGGGATGTACAGCTTGGGCAGTACGCCGAAGAGCTGGACGCCGCTCGGGTCGAGGCCGGTCTCCTCCTCGGCCTCGCGCAGGGCGGCGTTCAGCGGCCCTTCGGTCCTCGGGTCGCCGTCCTCGGGGTCGAGGGCGCCACCGGGGAAGGACGGCTGCCCGGCGTGCGACCTGAGGGTGCCCGCCCGTTCCATGAGGAGCAGCTCGGGGCCGCGCGGGCCCTCGCCGAAGAGGATGAGCACCGCGGACTGGCGGCCAGCGCCGTTCGCCGGCGGCAGGAAGCGGCTCAGTTGGAGCGGTTCCACCGTCTCCGCGACCCGCGCGACCGGGTCCAGCCAGCCGGGCAGACCTTCCTTGCTGAGCACCGGCCCGCCCGCCGCGTCGCTCGTGTTCTGCGTGTTGCCTGCGCGCTTCATCGCCACCCCCGTTCCGCTCTTCCCAACGCCCGCCGGGACCGTGTTCGTTCCGTCATCCGGCGCCCAGCGGGGGTGCGGGCCTGCCGCCCGCGTCCAGATAGGCCTGCGGGGGGTTGAGCCGCTGTCCGGGGAAGCCGCCCTTCTCGTACTTCAGGAGCTTCTTCGCCTTCTCGGGGTCCGTCTCGCCCTCCCCGTACGCCGGACAGAGGGGGGCGACGGGGCAGGCGCCGCAGGCGGGCTTGCGGGCGTGGCAGATACGGCGGCCGTGGAAGATCACGTGGTGCGACAGCATGGTCCACTCGTTCTTCGCGAAGAGCCCGCCGACGGCCGTCTCGATCTTGTCCGGGTCGGTCTCCGTGGTCCACTGCCAGCGCCGCACCAGCCGCTGGAAATGGGTGTCTACGGTGATCCCGGGCCGCCCGAAGGCGTTGCCGAGCACGACGAAGGCGGTCTTGCGGCCCACTCCGGGCAGTTTCACGAGGTCTTCGAGGCGGCCGGGCACCTCGCCCCCGAAGTCGTCCCTCAGGGCCCTGGAGAGCCCTATGACGGATTTGGTCTTGGCCCGGAAGAACCCGGTCGGACGCAGGATCTCCTCGACCTCCTCCGGGTCGGCCTCGGCGAGGTCCTCGGGGGTCGGGTACTTGGCGAAGAGCGCCGGAGTCGTCTGGTTCACCCGCAGGTCGGTGGTCTGCGCGGACAGGACCGTGGCGACGACGAGCTGGAAGGGGTTCTCGAAGTCCAGCTCCGGGTGGGCGTACGGGTACACCTCGGCGAGTTCGCGGTTGATCCGGCGGGCACGGCGGACGAGGGCGGTGTGCGACTCGTTCCGCGGCGGCACGGGGGCGGCGGTCGTCGTCTTCTTCTTGGAGACGGCTGCGCCGGGCGACGCCTTCTTGGAGGCGGCTTTCACCGGAACGGCCTTCTTCGAGGCAGATTTCCCGGAGGCCGTCCTTCCGGAGGTCGCTTCGGCCGGGGTCGCTTCGGCTCGGGTCGCCTTCTTGGCGGCCGTTCTCGCGGGTGTCACCTTCTTGGCGGTCCGCGGGGCCGCCTTCTTCGCGCTCTTCCCTTCGGCGGCCGTCGATGCCGCCTTCGACGCCGTCCTCGGCACCGCCTTCACCGGCGTCGACTTTGCCGCTTTCGCCTGTTCTTCGGTTCCGCCGGGGGCCTGTTCGCCCACAGCGGAATTGCGACGTACACCCACCCGTCCAGCCCCCTTGGCCTGTGCTCTCACCGGCGTTTTGGACACCCGGCCAGCCTAAAGCCCGGCACCGACATCTGCCCCGGACCCTGAAGATCGGCCCCCAATTGGCCCCCTGCCGCACTCGTCGGGACGCCAGTGCGGCAGACTTGTGACTGATCACACTGTTTGGACCGTCCGGCAAGATGGGGAACACGGTCCCCTGGTACCAAGGGGGAGCACGGTCCCCTGAGCAGGTCGACAAGGAGAGAACTCGTGGACGACGTTCTGCGGCGCGCCCCGCTCTTCGCGGCGCTCGATGACGAGCAGGCCGCGGAGCTCCGCGCCTCCATGAGTGAGGTGACCCTCGCGCGAGGCGACGCCCTCTTCCATGAAGGCGACCCCGGCGACCGCCTCTATGTGGTCACCGAGGGCAAGGTGAAGCTCCACCGCACCTCCCCCGACGGGCGCGAGAACATGCTCGCCGTCCTCGGCCCCGGGGAGCTGATCGGCGAACTGTCGCTGTTCGACCCGGGCCCGCGCACGGCGACCGCCACCGCGCTCACCGAGGTCAAGCTGCTCGGCCTCGGCCACGGCGACCTCCAGCCCTGGCTGAACGCCCGCCCCGAGGTGGCCGCCGCCCTGCTGCGCGCCGTCGCCCGGCGCCTGCGCAAGACCAACGACCAGATGTCCGACCTGGTCTTCTCCGACGTGCCCGGCCGTGTCGCGCGCGCCCTGCTCGACCTGTCGCGCCGCTTCGGCGTGCAGTCCGAAGAGGGCATCCACGTGGTGCACGACCTCACGCAGGAGGAACTGGCCCAGCTGGTCGGCGCCTCCCGCGAGACCGTCAACAAGGCGCTCGCCGACTTCGCGGGCCGCGGCTGGCTCCGCCTGGAGGCCCGCGCGGTGATCCTCCTGGACGTCGAGAGGCTCGCCAAGCGCTCGCGCTGACGCCTTTGGCCGTACGACGACGGGGTCCCGCCTTCCACCGAGGCGGGACCCCGTCGTCGTCACCCGTAAATGACCTGCGCCGCGGCAGTCCTTCCCCGCACAGTGGGCGCATGGCCGCACAGGGGCACCGCAAAGGGCTCGACGCCCAGGGGTACATCGAGCGCGAAGGGTCACTCGCGCGCGTCCCGTACGCCTTCAGGACCGTCGTCGCGGCGGCCCGCGACCGGGTCCAGGACATGTTCGGGGCGCGGCTGGACAGCGCGTACCTCTACGGCTCGATCCCACGCGGGACCGCGCGCGTGGGACGCTCCGATCTCGACCTGCTGCTGTCGCTGCGCGAGGAGCCGACCGACACCGACCGTGCCGCCGCCCGCGCGCTCGAAGCGGCGCTCGACAAGGAGTTCGCCGAGATCGACGGTGTGGGAACGCTGCTGTTCGGCCGGGCACGGCTGCTGAGCGACCTGGAGACCCACGACCTCGGCTGGTTCGTCGCCTGCCTGTGCACCCCTCTCCTGGGCGAGGACCTGGCCGGACACCTGCCGCGCTACCGCCCCGACACGCTGCTGGCCCGCGAGACGAACGGCGACCTCGCCCTGCTGCTGCCGCGCTGGCGCGAGCGGATCGCCGCGGCCGCGGACACCGACGACGCCAGGCGCCCCCTGGTCCGCTCGATGTCCCGGCATCTCGTGCGCACCGGCTTCACGCTCGTCATGCCGCGCTGGAACGGCTGGACCAGCGACCTCGGGGAGATGGCCGAGGCGTTCGGCGCGTACTACCCGGAGCGGGCCGCCGACCTGCGCGGCGCGGCCGTACGCGGGTACGAGCCGGCCGGCGACTCCGGTGTGCTCCGCTCGTACGCGGACGACCTGGGGCCATGGCTGGCCGGGGAGTACGCGCGCGTGCACGGCATCAAGGCGCCCCGCCCCTGAACGCCTCCTCCAGAACCCCGGAAAACGGCGCCACGGACACAGCCCCCAGCCACGGACACACGCCCCTAGATGAGGCCGTGCTCCCGCAGATAGTCCATCTGGGCCCGCACCGACAGCTCGGCCGCGGGCCACAACGACCGGTCCACGTCCACGTAGACGCGGGCGACGACCTCTTCGGGCGACCGGAGGCCGCTCTCGACGGCGGTCTCGACCTGGGCGAGACGGTGGGCACGGTGGGCCAGATAGAACTCGACCGCGCCCTGCGCGTCGTCGAGGACCGGTCCGTGACCGGGCAGGACGGTGTGGACGCCGTCGTCGACCGTCAGCGAGCGGAGGCGGCGCAGCGAGTCGAGATAGTCGCCCAGGCGCCCGTCCGGGTGGGCCACCACGGTCGTCCCGCGCCCCAGGACGGTGTCCCCGGTCAGCACTGCCCGATCGGCCGGGAGATGGAAGCACAGCGAGTCGGCGGTGTGCCCGGGAGTCGGCACGACACGCAGTTCGAGCCCGCCGAGGCTGATCACGTCTCCCGCGGCCAGTCCCTCGTCCCCGAGCCGCAGCGCGGGATCCAGGGCGCGGACGGCGGTCCCCGACAGCTCGGCGAAGCGCGACGCGCCCTCCGCGTGGTCGGGATGCCCGTGCGTCAGCAGGGTCAGCGCGACCCGCTTTCCCGCCTTCCCGGCCGTGTCCAGCACCGTGCGCAGATGGACGTCGTCCAGCGGGCCCGGGTCGATGACGACCGCGAGCTCGGAGTCGGGCTCGGACACGATCCACGTGTTCGTGCCGTCCAGGGTCATCGCGGAGGCGTTGGGGGCGAGGACGTTCACCGCGCGCGCGGTGGCGGGGCCGGAGAGGACGGTTCCTCGTGGCTGGCCGGGGAGCGCCACTGCGTCGGTCATGCGGATGCTCCTCCGGTCGGGATGTGCTTGGTGAACTCGTCGTGTCCGGGCCAGGAGAGGACGAGTTCACCGCCCTCCAGGCGCGCCTCGGCCAGGACGGGGGTCAGATCCCGGGCGGCCGCGCCGGCGAGGGCGTCCGCGGAGCTCTCGTACTCCACGAGCCCGCGCAGGGTCGCGATGGTGGGCGGCATCATCAGCAGCTCGCCCTTGTCGTAGCCCGCCGCCGCGTCGGCGGGACGGATCCACACGGTGCGGTCGGCCTCCGTGGAGGCGTTCCGCGTGCGCTGGCCCTCCGGGAGAACGGCCACGAAGAACCACGTGTCGTAGCGGCGGGACTCGAACTCCGGAGTGATCCAGCGGGCCCAGGCCCCGAGCAGGTCCGAACGGAGCACGAGCCCTCTGCGGTCGAGGAACTCCGCGAAGGACAGATCCCTGGCGACCAGAGCCGCCCGGTCCGCCTCCCAGTCGTCCCCCGTGGTGTCACCGACCACGCTGTCCGGGCTGGGGCCGGCGAGCAGGACGCCCGCCTCCTCGTACGTCTCCCGTACCGCCGCGCAGACGATGGCCTGGGCGGAGGTCTCGTCCACGCCGAGCCGCCGCGCCCACCACGCGCGCGTGGGACCCGCCCAGCGGATCTGCTGCTCGTCGTCGCGCGGGTCCACGCCGCCGCCCGGATACGCGTACGCGCCTCCGGCGAAGGTCATGGAGGCGCGTCGGCGCAGCATGTGGACCACGGGGCCGGCCTCGTGGTCCTTGACCAGCATCACCGTGGCGGCGCGCCGGGGCGTGACCGGCGTCAGCGTGCCCTCGGCGAGCGCCCGAATCCGTTCCGGCCACTCCGCCGGAAACCATTGCCCATTCCCCATGGCCGGAGGCTATCCCGAGCCGGGCGGATGTTCGAGGCCTCACCGCCCCACAAGCCCTTTTCGCCCCCTCCGCCCCTGCCCGGGGCTCCGCCCCAGACCCCCTCCTCAATCGCCGGCGGGGCTGAAAATCACGCAAGTGAGGGGCCACACAGGAACCACCGGCGCACCCGCAGCCGGGAACGCGCGGAAGGGGCCGTGCCGGTACATCGGATGCCCGTCGCCTGCGTCCGGATCGAGTAGCGGTTCCCATGGAAACTCACGTCCGATCCAGCGGCGACGGGCGGATGTACCCGGCACGGCCCCGACCCACAACGAACCAGGCACCCGAAGACGCCCGGAGGGCTATGCGTGCGTCAGCTCCACCTGGATCTCGACCTCGACCGGCGCGTCCAGCGGCAGCACGGCCACGCCGACCGCGCTCCGCGCGTGCACACCCTTGTCGCCCAGTACCGCGCCCAGCAGCTCACTCGCGCCGTTCAGCACACCCGGCTGCCCGGTGAAGTCCGACGCCGAGGCCACGAAGCCCACGACCTTGACGACACGCGCGATGCGATCGAGGTCGCCCACGACCGACTTCACCGCCGCCAGGGCGTTCAGCGCGCACGTACGGGCCAGCTCCTTGGCCTCCTCGGCGGTGACCTCGGCCCCCACCTTCCCGGTGACCGGAAGCTTCCCGTCCACCATCGGAAGCTGCCCCGCGGTGTACACGTACACGCCCGACTGCACCGCGGGCTGATACGCGGCCAGCGGCGGAACGACGCCCGGAAGGCTCAGCCCGAGTTCGGCGAGCTTCGCCTCGACAGCCCCGCTCACGCGGACTTCTCGCGCTTCAGGTAGGCCACCAGCTGCTCGGGGTTGTTCGGCCCGGGCACGACCTGGACGAGCTCCCAGCCGTCCTCGCCCCAGGTGTCCAGAATCTGCTTCGTGGCGTGGACGAGCAGCGGCACGGTTGAGTATTCCCACTTGGTCATGTGGCCGACTGTAGCCGCTGAGGACCGCCGTCTCCCGCCCGAGCCACCCGTTGTCCCGCCCCCGAAAGCGCGGCTTGTCCACAGCCTCCTGCTTACTCCGGCGGCGGACTGGTTAGGCTCGAATACGTGAGCAGGCTCCAGGTCGTCAGCGGCAAGGGCGGTACCGGCAAGACCACGGTAGCCGCGGCCCTCGCGCTCGCCCTCGCGACCGAGGGCAAGCGCGCCCTCCTCGTCGAGGTCGAGGGCAGACAGGGCATCGCGCAGCTCTTCGAAACAGAAGCGCTGCCCTACGAGGAGCGGAAGATCGCCGTCGCTCCGGGGGGCGGGGAGGTGTACGCCCTCGCCATCGACCCCGAACTGGCGCTGCTGGACTACCTCCAGATGTTCTACAAACTGGGCGGAGCCGGCCGGGCGCTCAAGAAGCTCGGCGCGATCGACTTCGCGACCACCATCGCGCCCGGACTGCGGGACGTCCTCCTGACCGGCAAGGCCTGCGAGGCGGTGCGGCGCAAGGAGAAGAGCGGCAGCTTCACGTACGACTACGTGGTCATGGACGCGCCGCCCACCGGCCGCATCACCCGCTTCCTGAACGTCAACGACGAGGTCGCCGGTCTCGCGAAGATCGGCCCGATACACAATCAGGCCCAGGCCGTCATGCGTGTCCTCAAGTCGCCGGAGACGGCGGTCCACTTGGTGACCCTGCTGGAGGAGATGCCCGTACAGGAGACCGCGGACGGGATCGCGGAGCTGCGCGCGGCGAAGCTTCCCGTGGGCCGGATCATCGTGAACATGGTGCGCCCGGCACTCCTCGACGGCGTCGACCTGGAGCTGGCGAAAACGGCTCCCCATTCGGCGATCGCCAAGTCGCTCTCCTCGGCCGGCCTCGGCGGCGCGCGTCGCGGCGGGCTCGCCGAGCGGCTGGTGGACCCGCTCCTCCAGCAGGCCGACGAGTACGCGGAGCGGTACACACTGGAGACCGAGCAGCGGAGCGTGCTGGCCGAGCAGGGCCTGCCGTCGCACGAACTCCCGCTGCTCGCCGAGGGCCTGGATCTGGCGGGACTGTACGAACTGGCCGCACAGCTGCGTAAGCAAGGGATGTCATGAGTCTGGACCCCGCCCGCGTCCTCGATCTCGACCCGCTGCTCGACGACCCTGAGACCCGCATCGTGGTGTGCTGCGGCTCGGGCGGCGTCGGCAAGACGACCACGGCGGCGGCTCTCGGGCTGCGGGCCGCGGAGCGCGGCCGCAAGGTGGTCGTGCTCACCATCGACCCCGCGCGCAGGCTGGCGCAGTCGATGGGAATCGACTCCCTGGACAACACTCCGCGCCGGGTGAAGGGCGTCGAGGGGAGCGGCGAGCTGCACGCCATGATGCTCGACATGAAGCGCACGTTCGACGAGATCGTCGAGGCGCACGCGGACGGCGACCGGGCGGCGGCCATCCTCGGCAACCCCTTCTACCAGTCGCTTTCGGCGGGCTTCGCGGGCACGCAGGAATACATGGCGATGGAGAAACTGGGCCAGTTGCGGGCGCGCGACGAGTGGGACCTGATCGTGGTCGACACGCCCCCGTCGCGCTCGGCACTGGACTTCCTGGACGCCCCGAAGCGGCTCGGTTCGTTCCTCGACGGGCGGCTGATCCGGCTGCTGACGGCGCCGGCGAAGCTGGGCGGCCGGGCGGGCATGAAGTTCCTGAACGTCGGGATGTCGATGATGACGGGCACCCTGGGCAAGCTGCTCGGGGGCCAACTCCTCAAGGACGTGCAGACGTTCGTCGCGGCCATGGACACCACGTTCGGCGGTTTCCGTACGCGGGCCGACGCCACGTACAAACTGCTCCAGGCGCCCGGCACGGCGTTCCTGGTGGTGGCGGCGCCCGAGCGGGACGCGCTGCGCGAGGCCGCGTACTTCGTGCAGCGGCTGGCCGCGGAGGAGATGCCGTTCGCCGGGCTGGTGCTCAACCGGGTGCACGGCAGCGGGGCCACCCAGCTGTCCGCCGAGCGGGCGCTCGCCGCCGCGGAGGATCTTGATTCCGCCGACGACTCCGGCGACCCGGAGAACCCGGAATCCACCGGGGACACTGCTGACACCGCCGCAGCGGAAAACCCGGAAACCGCCACCGCGGAAAATCTTGCCGAGGCCCGCATTGTGGATCAGGCGGACGGGAAAGCTGGACTTCGTAACGCTCCCGGCACGTACGGCAGTTCAGAATCACCGGCTTCCGGTGCATCAGCTCCCGACGAAGGCTCCCCCGCCATCACGGACAGAACGGCCGGCACGGACCACACCACCGCTACGGACAGGACCGCCGCCACGGACCCCGAGCGATCCATCGACCAGCTCACCGCAGGCATGCTGAGACTGCACGCCGAGCGCATGCAGTTGCTCTCCCGCGAGCAGCGCACGCGTGACCGCTTCGCCGCGCGCCACCCGGAGGTGCCGGTGGCCGAAGTGGCCGCGCTGCCCGGCGACGTGCACGATCTCGCGGGGCTGCGGGACATCGGGAACCGGCTCGCGGCCCACCGGCCGGAGCTCCCCGAAAGCTGAGCCGCGGCCCACCGGCCGGAGCTCCCCGAAAGCCGAGTGCGGAGACCCCGCGGGGACGCTTCAGTCCCTGCCCGGCCCCCGCGACCACCGAGCGGGCCCGGGAAGGGCCCGCGCGGGCCTGAGGGGCCCGAGAGCGGCGTCCTGGCCGCGCCGGGCGTTCCCCTCACCCCACGGCCGCGTAGCGCTCGTACACCTCTTCCTCGTCGAGGGGCAGCAGACCCGCCCCGCGCTCGTACTCCGTACGCGCGGTCTCGAGCAGGCGACGCCACGAGGTGACGGTCGGCCGCCGGCGCAGCAATGCGCGGCGCTCACGCTCGGTCATGCCACCCCACACGCCGAATTCGACGCGGTTGTCGAGCGCGTCGGCGAGGCACTCCGTGCGAACCGGACATCCGGTGCACACTGCCTTGGCCCTGTTCTGCGCTGCTCCTTGAACGAACAGTTCATCTGGATCGGTAGTGCGGCAGGCCGCCTGCGCACTCCAGTCGGTTACCCAGCCCATACCGGCGCCGTCCTCTCCCGAATCGAGGCTCCCCCACGGCGGCAGCGGCATATTCACCGCCGCCAGTTGAGGACGTTACGGAAGGTGGGCACAGCGCAACACCCCCTTCGGGCCCAATCTTGAATGGCCCGAACGGACTATGCGTAAGCGGCAGATCACCCGGGGGAGTGAGCCGAGGACATGCGCGACCATCCCGGCAAACCAGGACAGTTGGGTCGAGTCGCAGCGGGCACCATGTGACACACAAGGTTGATTCGGACACGCGCTCCACAAGAACGCGGAACCTCCGGAACGATTCGGGGTCGCCGGACGTATTGATACGTGGCCGCACTGCTGTGACAGTTGAGAGCAGCTTAGGCCAAGGCATATACGCGTGTCCGGCGAATGAGAACGTAGGCTGCCCTCATGCCAAAGAAGCGCTCGGGCGGTGGTCTGTCCACTACGCAGCAGGCCGCCAAGTTCCTCGGTGTCAGCGTGCTCGCGGGCGCCGTCATGGCCGGAATCGCGCTGCCCGCCGCGGGCGCGCTCGGTCTGGCGGCCAAGGGCTCGGTCCAGGGGTTCGACGACATTCCGGACAATCTGAAGAGTCCGTCGCTGAGTCAGCGGACCACGATCCTGGACAGCAAGGGCGGGCAGATCGCGACGGTCTACTCGCGCGACCGCACAGTGCTCGACCTCAAGAACATCTCGCCCTACATGCAGAAGGCGATCGTCGCGATCGAGGACTCGCGCTTCTACGAGCACGGCGCGATCGACCTGAAGGGCATCCTCCGCGCGGTCAACCAGAACGCGCAGAACGGCGGGGTGGCCCAGGGTGCCTCCACCCTGACCCAGCAGCTGGTGAAGAACTACTTCGTCGAAGAGGCCGGCGACGACCCGACGAAGGTCGCCCAGGCCACCCAGCAGACCATCGGCCGCAAGATCCGCGAGCTCAAGTACGCGATCCAGCTGGAAGAGAAGCTGGGCAAGAAGAAGATCCTCGAGAACTACCTGAACATCACGTTCTTCGGGGAGCAGGCGTACGGCGTCGAAGCCGCCTCCCAGCGCTACTTCTCCAAGCCCGCCAAGAAACTGAACCTCCAGGAGTCCGCGCTGCTCGCGGGCATCGTCCAGTCGCCGAGCCGGTACGACCCGGTGAACGACGAGGAGGAGGCCCTCAAGCGCCGCAACACCGTGCTGCAGCGCATGGCCGAGGTGCACGACATCTCCCAGGAGCAGGCCGACGCCGCCAAGGCGACGAAGCTCGGGCTGCACGTCAGCCGGCCGAAGAACGGCTGCATCACGGCCGTCAAGGGCGCCGGCTTCTTCTGCAAGTACGTGGAGAAGGTCTTCCTGAGCGACCCGGTCTTCGGCAAGACCAGGGAGGACCGGGCGAAGGTCTGGAACCAGGGCGGCCTGACGATCCGTACGACGCTCGACCCCCAGTCCCAGGCGTCGATCCAGGCGTCGCTGAAGGACCACGTCTACAAGTCCGACAAGGTCGCGGCGGCGGCCACCCTGGTCGAGCCCGGCACCGGGAAGATCCTCGGGATGGGCCAGTCGAAGGCGTTCGGCACCGGAACGAACGAGACCGAGTACAACTACTCGGTCAACTACGACATGGGCGGCTCGAACTTCGGCTTCCCGACCGGTTCGACGTTCAAGCCGTTCGTGGCCGCGGCCGCGCTGGAGCAGGGCCGGCCGTCGACGCAGGAGTACTCCTCGCCGAACTCGATGCCCTACCCCAGCCCGGTGCAGACCTGCGGCAGCAAGCCGTGGACGAACCAGGGGAACGAGAAGGTCCCGAACGAGAGCGAGTCCGAGCAGGGCCCGTATCAGCTGAAGGAGGCGATGGCCAAATCGGTCAACACCTACTTCGTGCAGATGATCTCCGACATCGGCCTGTGCCCGGTCATGAACCAGATCGACAAGCTCGGCGTGGTCCAGGGCAACGGCGACAAGCTCCCCCAGGTGCCCTCCATCGCCCTGGGCGCCAAGGGCATCTCACCGCTCACCATGGCCACGGCCTACGCCGCCTTCGCCTCCCGCGGCATGTACTGCACCCCGGTCGCCATCGAGTCGATCAGCCAGCAGATCGGCGGCCGCGAGAAGTCCCTGGACGTGCCCAAGTCGACCTGCTCGCGTGCCATGTCCGAGACGACCGCGGACACCGTCAACAGCCTGCTGAGCGGCGTGATCGACTCCGGTACGGGCCAGCAGGCCGGTCTCACCGACCGCGCCAACGCCGGTAAGACGGGTACCACCGACGAGCGCAAGAACGCCTGGTTCGTCGGCTACACACCGAACCTGTCCGGCGCGGTCTGGGTCGGCAGCGCCACCCAGCAGGTCCAGATGAGAAACATCAAGATCGGCGGCGTCTGGCACGACAAGGTGTACGGCGGTCAGGTCCCCGGCCCGATCTGGCGGGACCTGATGACGGGCGCTCTCACGGGCAAGGACGCCCCGTCCTTCAACCTGATCAACATTCCCGACCCCGACAGGAACAAGGACAAGGGCCAGGACGACGACAACCGCGGCCGCGGCCGGCACGGCGGCAACGGAAACGGCAACACCACCGACGGCAGCACCATCAGCGGCCAGAGCGACGGCGGAGTGGTGTTCCCGACGCCTTCCTTCTCCTTCCCCGACGGGTTCATCCAGGGCAACACGAACAGCGGCAACGGAGGCGACGGCGGCCAACGCTGACCCGTACGCCGGGAGCAGACGCGCGAACGCCCCGTGGGCCAGGATCGATTCCTGGCCCACGGGGCGTTCGGCGTCAGAGGCTTCGGGTGTCGAGTGTCGCGTGGCGGCGCGACCGGACCCGTACAGGCCCCATCGGCGATGGCGTCAGCCCGCGAGCAACTGCTTCACGACGGCGGCGACGCGGCCGCCCTCGGCCTGCCCGGCCACCTTCGGGTTCACGATCTTCATGACGGCGCCCATCGCGCGCGGCCCCTCGGCGCCGGCCGCCTTGGCCTCCTCGACGGCCTGGGCGACGATCTGCTGAAGCTCCTCGTCGGAAAGCTGCTTGGGCAGATACACCGCGAGGATCTCGCCCTCCGCCCGCTCACGCTCGGCCGACTCGGGACGCCCGCCCTGCGTGAAGGCCTCGGCGGCCTCACGGCGCTTCTTCGCCTCGCGGGCGATCACCTTCTGCACTTCGTCGTCGGAGAGTTCGCGCTTGGTCTTGCCCGCGACCTCCTCATTGGTGATCGCGGAGAGGGTCAGCCGGATCGTCGAGGAGCGGAGCTCGTCGCGCCCCTTGATCGCGGCGTTGAGGTCTTCCTGCAACTTCGACTTGAGCGTGGTCATGCCGTCAAGTGTCGCAGGTGCGGTGATGCGGACGCCTGTTGATTTCGCGGCGCCGCCCCGACCGAGGGCCGGCGGCCTGTCCGGAACCGCCGTCTCCCGCTGTCCCGGACGGGGTTGCCGGGGCTGTCCACAGGCGGTCAAGAGCGCTCACCGGAGTCTGACACGATGGGAGTATGCGCGCGCGATACGGAGTACCCCTGGGAATCACGGCGGTGGGCGCCGCCGGTCTGCTGTACTCGGCGGGGTTCGAGGCCCGTTCCTTCCGCCTGCGGCGGGTGACCGTTCCGGTCCTGCCGCCGGGTATGCGTCCGTTGCGCATTCTCCAGGTCTCGGACATCCACATGGTGAGCGGACAGCGAAAGAAGCAGCGCTGGCTGCGCTCCCTGGCCGGGCTGCGCCCCGACTTCGTGATCAACACCGGGGACAACCTCTCGGACCCGGAGGGCGTGCCCGAGGTGCTGGACGCACTCGGCCCCCTGATGGAGCTGCCCGGCGCCTACGTCTTCGGTTCGAACGACTACTACGGCCCCACACTCCGCAACCCCGCCCGCTACTTGTTCGAGAAGGCGGCGGGCCGTCACGGGCTGAACGGCAACAAGCCGGTCGTGGGAGCCGTCCACAACCCGTGGGAGGACCTGCGCGACGGTTTCGACACCGCGGGCTGGCTGAACCTGACGAACACGCGGGGGACGCTGAAGATCGAGGGCACGGAGATCGAGCTGACCGGCGTCGACGACCCGCACATCAAGCGCGACCGCTACGCCCGCGTGGCCGGCGGCCCGTCCGCGTCCGCCGACTTCTCGATGGGCGTCGTGCACGCCCCGTACCTGCGCAGCCTGGACGCCTTCACGGCCGACGGCTACCCCCTGATCCTGGCCGGCCACACCCACGGCGGCCAGATCTGCCTCCCCTTCTACGGCGCCTTCGTCACCAACTGCGACCTGGACACGGACCGCG
This sequence comes from Streptomyces sp. NBC_00328, assembly GCF_036139655.1. Lineage (NCBI taxonomy): Bacteria > Bacillati > Actinomycetota > Actinomycetes > Kitasatosporales > Streptomycetaceae > Streptomyces > Streptomyces sp. NBC_00328. The sequence goes on along the minus strand of NZ_CP108013.1, from coordinate 5,416,643 downwards.
TCAAGGGCCTCTCCAGGCATACGGCGGAGGGCCGGACCTCGTACATGCACGTCTCGGCGGGCTGCGGCGCGAGCCGCTACACACCGGTCCGCTTCGCCTGCCCGCCGGAGGCGTCCCTGCTGACGCTGGTGGAGCGGGCGTAGGGGTTCCGGGGACAAGGGGCGAAGGCGGTCGCGGGCTACGGCCGAGGGTCGGCGGCCGGTGGGCGGCAGCCGGTGCCCTGGTCGGGGTCGGGGCGCACCATGGCTGGCCCGGAGCCCGGTCACGTCATGGCCGGGCGGCCCGGGACGGGGACGGATTCCGCCGGCCCGTGAAGACGCGGGCTCGACTGCCACAGACCGAAGACGCCACAGAGTCCCGCTGACACGAACCGTCACCGCAGGGCGCGGCGGACGGCGCCGACGTCGGTGCGGCGACGCCACCGGGCGACATCACCGCAGGACGTCGTCACCGCAGAACGTAGGACGTCACCGCAGGACGTCACCGAACGGCCGCGTAACCCACCCAGTCGACCCATATCGCCCAAATGCCCCGATCCGCTTAGCGTGAGGGCATGATCACCCCTATGCCAAGGGACATACCCGATCTCCCCGCGATACCGGGCATCCTCCCGTCGACCCGCTCCTTCGTCCCCGCGACGGCGGTGGTGGCTCCCTCCCGCCGCCCGGCCGCGGCGGCCTACCGCGTCCTGGTGGCCATCGCGGCGATGGCAGGCGTGGCCATCGAGATGAAGCTGGGCTCCCCGGCCCGGGTGCTGAGCTACTTCACGATCCAGACCAATCTGCTCGTCGCCGTGGTCTTCGCGGCATCCGCCCGCCGGGCCTGGTCGGCACGCAGGCCCCTGCCCGGGGGGCTGACCGGCGGCACGTTGATCTACATCTCGATCACGGGCCTGGTCTATCACCTGATCCTGGCGGACCAGTCGACTCCGTTCTCCATGACGGGTGGCAACGACGCGCTCTCCGGCTGGCACGCGCTCGCCAATCAGCTCCTCCACACGGTCACGCCGATCGCCGTGGTCCTCGACTGGCTGCTGCTGACCCGCCCGACCCCGCTGGCGCTGCGCAACGCGGCGACGTGGCTGATCTACCCCCTCACCTACCTGGCCTTCTGCCTCGCCCGCGGCGCGATGCTGACGCCCGGAACCCCGGCGCGCTACCTCTACCCCTTCGTCGACGTGGACCGGCACGGCTACGGAGGCGTCCTCGGCAACACCGCCATCCTCGGCGTCGCCTTCTACGCCCTGGCCCTCCTCATCGTCGTCCTCGACCACGTGCGCCCAGACCCGGTCCGACGCCGCCTCCGACGCCCAGAAAACCGGATTTCGTCTCAGGCCACCGGTGGGCTAAAGTAAACGACGTCGCCGCGAGAGCAGCGACAATCGGGGTGTAGCGCAGCTTGGCAGCGCGCTTCGTTCGGGACGAAGAGGTCGTGGGTTCAAATCCCGCCACCCCGACGCTGGTCAGAGGCCACATACCAACACTGGTATGTGGCCTCTGTCGTGCTTGGGGACCAAACAGGGGGCCAAGGCTTTGGGTCAAGCCCCGTGGGCCTCTGCCCCTCCATCGTCATCGGCGAAGATCTCGTCCATCGCTTCGGCCCCCTGCGTGATCACCGGCCGGAGCTGCTTCCTGTAAACGGCTTCCGTCGTCGCCTGGCTACTGTGACCGACCAGGAGCGCGATCCGCTCCAACGGGATCCCGTGATCCGAAAGCAGGGACACGAAGCTGTGCCGTAGCTCCCGCGGTGTCTACTCCGGCTCCAGCCCTGCTTTCTTCACGATGGTCTTGAAGTCGCGCCGGACGTTGGCGGCATCAAGCCGTTCACCGCTCCGAGTCGTGAAGACACGGACGGCCGGGCTCCACTCCATCCCCTGGATGCCCGCTCCTGCTTCTGCCACCTCAAGTGTTCTTCGAGGACGTTCTTCCTGGTCCTCGTCTCCCCGTGCTTACGCACCGAGCGCCACACCGCGACGTGCGACGGCGCCCCCTCCAGTGGTGACAGGAAAACGTGATCCCACGTAAGAGGACGCGCTTCGTCGGTGCGAACGCCGCTGAGGAGCGAGACCACGAGATAGGCGTACAACCGTGACGGCCGAGCGGCGACGAGCACGGCCTTTGCCTGCTCCAGGTTCAGAGCCTTGCTCGGACGACCGGGGCGCCCCTCTGGCGCGGTCACGAGTAGGGCGACGTTCCGCGCGGCCTTGTCCCGTCGCTGAGCATGCGCGATGGAGCGGCGCAGGATGGCGAGCAGGTCGCGCAGGCTTCGCGTCGGCCACGGTGTAGTTGGCTGGCGCCTTGACGCCCGTCTGTACCTCCTTCTTCAAATCCCGGATCTTCTGACGGACTTCGGTCTTCGTCTTGCCATATACCTTCGGTCGCCGGCGCTTGCCATTCGGCGTCTCGGTCATGCTGCGTTGTGCCTCCATAGGACAGGGCCGCGCCATGTGGGCGTGGCCCTGTTGCGGTGGGTGGTTGGGAGTTCAGGTGGTGGCTTCTGCCTCGCGCTTGAGGAGTTCGGCGTACTGCTCGATGTACTCAGGCGGTACGAGTCGACGACGACCGATACGAACGGTCTGAAGTCGTCCGAGACGTATCTCCTCGTAGACCATCGAGCGGCCGATCCTGAGAGCCTTGGCGGCCTCTTCGGGCCTGTAGAGGAGTTGTTCGGCAGGTGCAGTGGCGGGGCTCATGCAGTGGTGCCTCCTCGGCAGGGAGTCGTGGGTGGTGACCCCCTTCCTGTCAGGTCCGCTACTTCCCGCTACCTCCGCTACCGCCCTGGTCAGAGGCGTGATCGAGGTAGCGGATAGAGGTACCGGTAGCGGATAAGTCCGCTACCGGTCCGGGCGCGGTGGCCGCAGGCGGTAGCGGACGGAGCAGGTTCGACGCTTGGATGAGGACATGCCGAACAGCGACGACCACGCGAGAACCAGCGCCAGACTGACCACTTACGGCTGCCTGGCTGGGCTGGCACTCGCCCTGATCGCTGTCTTCGGCTTCCCTCTGTGGATCTTCCTGGCGTTCCAGTTCGGCTCCCGCTAGCCCGCCCCAGACCTGGTGGCGCTGGGGCAGGTAGCGGATGAGGCGGTACGGGTAGCGGATAAATCCGGGCTTGCCGCTACCTTTTTCAGGCCTTCGACCTGCGCGGTAGCGGAGGTAGCGGAAGTAGTGGACTCTCAGGGGGCGGGGGCAGTAGCGCTCCCACGCGTCGTGAAGGTCCGCGGCGTAGTAGCCCTTCATCACGTTGCCGCCCGTCTTGATGTTCCGGGCCGCTACCGGGGTGTTGTCCGCGGTCATGTACTCGCGCAGCATCCGCGCGAGCTTTCGGCGTCTTCACCGAGCGCGTGCCCGGACAGGGTGCCTTCGGCCTTGCGCAGGGCGAGGGCGCGCTGGGCGATGGTGTCGGTGGCCGGGTCGTCGAGGTAGGCGGTGCGGACCACGCTCGGCAGGGGGCCGGCACCGGCGAGGTAGCCGTTACCTGCGTCGATCTCCGAGCGGGACGCGGTGGCGCGCACGCCATTCCGGTACGCGCTCGTGCCGAGGATCATGTCGTTCTCGACCTGGCAGGCCACACGCACCCGAGCGGCCGGCGCAGGCCGGAAGCGAGTCGGGCACGCCCCACCAGCGGCGCCAACTTCCCCGCCCGCACGTTCGAACGAAGCCGGCTTCTCCTGCGGCTGGTGATCCGCATGTGGTTTGCTCCGGTCGGCTCAGCTGATAAGCGCTGGTTCGCTTCGGCAGGAGCTCATCCCCGCGCTTCCCGTGCAGACCGGGTGCCTCGAGCAGCAGATCAGAGGGTTTCGGCACCGTCTACCGTCACCGCGTGAACACCGTCGCTAGCGCGAGGGCCGCCTCACGCCGGGCTTTTCCGCTGTCGTCGAACGGGTGGCGGACGAACTCGTGGATCATCCCCGGATACCGGGACACCGTCACCGGGACGCCCGCCTTCTCCAGTCGCCGCCCGTACTCCTCCCCCTCGTCGCGCAGCGCGTCGAACTCGGCGGTGACGATCAGCGCCGGCGGTAGACCGGTCAGGTCGGACGCCAGCAGCGGGGAGACGCGGGGGTCCAGCTTGTCCTGTTTGTTGGTGAGGTAGTTGTCCATGAACCAGTGCTGGGCGGCGCGGCTGACGTTGCCGAATCTCCCTGCGAAGGCCTGGATGCTGTGGTTGGCCCTGCGGAAGTCGACGTCCGGATAGATCAGCAGTTGGAAGACCAGTGCCGGTCCGCCGAGGTCGCGTGCGAGCCGTGCGACGACAGCCGCCAGGTTCCCGCCCGCGCTGTCGCCGCCGACCGCGATCCGTGCAGGGTCTCCTCCGACGTCGCCCGCGTGCTCGGCGACCCAGACCGTGGCGGCGAGGCAGGCCTCGGGTGCGGCGGGGAACTTGTGCTCGGGAGCCAGCGGGTATTCCACCGAGACCACGACACAGGTCGCGCCGTTGGCCAGGCTGCGGCACAGGCCGTCATGGGTGTCCAGGTCGCCCACGACGAAACCGCCGCCGTGGAAGTACACCAGCACAGGGAAGGGGCCGGTGCCGCTGGGAGTGTAGATCCGCACCGGGATCGGACCGGCCTTGGTGACGATCCGTCGGTCCTCGACCGCCGCAATGGGTTCCGGCTCGCCCAGGAGGGCGATCTGCCGACGCCAGCCCTGTCGCGCCTGCTCAGGGGTGAAGGTGTGCAACTCGCCGACGTTCGCGGCGGCCAGGCGGTCCAGGTAGGCCTGGACCTGCGGGTGCGGGAAGCCGAGTGGTGCTGTCGTGTCAGTCATGGGTTTATGCTCCGACTTGAAGCGAAGTTCAAGTCAAGGAGGGGTTTCATGACCCTGCTCGATATTGCCGAGGTGGCCGAACGATCCGGACTGGCGCCGTCGGCGCTGCGCTACTACGAACGCCGGGGCCTCATCGCCTCCGAGGGCCGCAACGGACTGCGCCGCACCTTCCGCTCCGAGGTGCTGGCCCGCCTGTCCCTGGTCGCGTGTGCCCGTGCCTCGGGTTTCACCCTCGCCGAGATCGCCCGGTTCGTGACCGCAACCCCCGACGACACCGAACTGCGCGTCCACTTGGCGGCCAAGGCTGAGCAGTTGGACACCGAGATCGACCGGCTCACTCGTATGCGCGACAGTCTCCGCCACGCCGCCGTCTGCACCCGTTCCCCCCTGGTCGAATGCCCCGACTTCAAGCAGGCCATCTCCGACGACCCGGCCAGCTGACACCAACTCCATGACCATCGCACTGTGGATCGCGCAAGGCTTGCTCGCCGCCTTCTTCCTGGGCTCTGGGGCCACGCTTGTGACACCCGTCGCGACCGGATGTCAGAAAGCACCACAAGACTGACGTCACTGCACGATCCAAGTCGCAACCAATACCGTGCCCCGCCAGCCCAAGAAGACCACGGTCACCAAGCCCTGAAACTACCGCCCGGTTACGTGTTCCCCGGTGTCCGAGCTGGGACTCCGGGGCCGGCACCAGGGGACCCCAGTACAGCCGCATGCCCCTCCCGTGGAATGGGTCCCCGAAACCTGAGACGTGGCGTTCGAACGTGCGGGCGGGGAAGTTGCCGCCGCTGGTGGGGAATCGTTGGTGAGCGCCCCCACCTGCGCATATACGATCCCTGGCCATCCATGCAGACCCCCACTAGAGGTAGCCTTCCAGTCCGATCGATGCCCCCTGGAGGCTCCCCGTGCACGCCACCGTTTTCCTGCTGCGGAGCGCGCTGGGCCTTGGTGCCGGGCTGGTGATCACGTGGGAACTGAACCGCCAGGCTTCGGGACCGGGCTGGAGGAAGCCGCGGGTCTTCGCTGCTGCGGCGGCTGGGCTACTCGCCGCGCTGCTGGCCGCCTACGCCTAGAGGGCGCCGGTCGACGTGCCCCTCCCGTGCCCGTTCTGTCGGGAAACAGCGGGGAGTCACGGGCGCCGGCGGACACCGGGCATGAGAACGGACCCTGACCGATTTGCCTGGTCAGGGTCCGTTTCTGCTGGCGGTGGGGGTGGGATTTGCACCCACGGTGACGTCGCCGCCAGGGCGGCTTTCAATACCGTACGCAGCCCAAAGCGTGCGGATCCGGCGGTAGTTGGGGCCTGTCATCCTCCTGTCACAACAGGAACGACTACTGCTGCGACAGCAGAGAGCAGACCTCCCACAGCCAGGAAGGCGTTGAACTTCTCTTTCGCGGTCGGGAAGACAGCACGGCTCACGTCCCCGGCCTTGCTCCGCAGCACGATCATCTTTAGCTTCTGCCACCGATGTTGGCGGTTTCGGCACCCCATCAGCACGCCGTAGGCATTGTTCCGACAGTAGGTCTTGCCGCCTCGATTGACCGCTCCGCACCAGACCGGTACCCGGAAGGAGGCGTAGGCGAAGACCGCCATGGACAAGACGGCGATGATCGGGAGAGTCCATTGCTGGGTCCACGCGACGATGAGCGCCCCAGCCGCGATGTATCCCCAGTACAGGCTCATGGCTTTCCCCATGAGGACGCGGCGTAACGGCATATGCCCAGGCCGGGCAGCGGCATGAACCAGACAGAATCTCCGTCATGGCGAGTAGGCCCCTCTTGACTACCGCTGCCTCTCACGAAGTGGCCTGGGCCGTCCGAGGCCGCTCAACACCGGCCGATAACGTCCGATGACGACCACTCAGGCGACTGCGACCAGGCACCGGAGCTGCAAGAACGCAGGCTCTCAACGTCCCCGGCAAGGCTCAGGACAAGAAGTAGTAAGCGCCCACGGGCAAGCCCCCTGCTTGCCCGCGACCCCACCTGGCGCATGAGTGCATCCATGGATGGCAAACTCCCGGCTACCCCGAGGATGGACTCTTCAAGAGATCCGCGATGTATCGGGGGACCGAGAGGCTGTCGTCCTGGATCCCGATCGGTCAGTGAAGTGGGTCGCCTTCGCCGGGGCCTACGAGATGTCACGCCCAGAGATCGTTCTCGGGTTCCGCGGCCTGTGTCTCGTGAAACCTGAGTGAGTCATGCTGCGGGAAACCGCAGCACAGGGGCCCCCTCGTCTCTTCCGGGAGGGGCGGCGGCCGTTGTTGCCGGGGCTCCTCTCTGGAACCACCCGTATCCGTACGGCAGTCTTCTCCTTCGTGGGGAATCTTCCGTCTCAGAGCGCGTCGAGCGACGCCGCCGAGCACATGGTGGTGGCCGGTGACGACGCCCTGGCCCAGCGGCTGGCCGCCGAGTTGCGTGGGGTGTACGGCGAGCGGGTGACCCTTGTGGTGCCGCCCGCGCAGGGCGGCGTGCGGCTGCCGGTCGTCGGGCGGGCGCGGGCCACCGCCCTGCTCGACCGGGTGTCCGCGGCGGTCAACCGGGCCTCCGGCAACGGGAACGGGGGAGGGGCCGGGGCCGGGGGAGGCACCGGCGCGGGCGACGAGCCGCCCGGATCCGAGCGGCTCGTGGAGGTCGCCGAGCTCACCGAGCTCACGCTCGCCCACGCGGGTGTCGATCGGGCCACCGCGCTCGCCCTCGTGTACGACGACGACGAGACCAACATCCGTGCCGCCCTCACCGCCCGGCGGCTCAACCCGCGGATCCGGCTGGTTCTGCGGCTCTACAACCGGCGTCTCGGACAGCACATCGAAGCCCTCCTCGACCAGGCCTCGGCCCTGGCCGCCGGGGGCGCCCCGGGGGCGGACGCCTCTCCGGCGGGCGCGAACACCGAGGTCTACGACACCTCCACCACCGTGCTGTCCGACGCCGACACGGCCGCCCCCGCTCTCGCCGCGACCGCCGTGACCGGTACCAGCAAGGTCGTCCAGACCGACGGGCTGATGCTGCGCGCGGTGGAGCGGCCGCCGCCCGGTCCGGGCGAGGTCGCCGATCCGGGGCTGTGCACACTGGCGTTGCTCTCCGCCACGACCAACGACCCCGCCGGCGCCGACGGTTCCGAGAGCAGTGGCGCGCAGGGGCCCCAACTCCTGCCCGACGAAAGGGCGGTGGCCGCCGCCACCGGGCGCGGCACCGTCGTCCTGGAGAACGTGTCGTACTCCGGTCCCGAACTGAACCCCGGACGAGGGGTCGTCCCGTGGTTCGGCTCGCTGCTGTCCCGGAGGCTGCGCTGGTCGTTCGTGGGGCTCGTCTCGTGTGTGGTCGGGCTCGCCGTGGCCTCGATGCTGGTCACCGGGGAGCCCCCGCTCCAGGCGACCTATCTGACGCTGCTCGATCTCTTCGCCATCAACGATCCGGCCATCGGGCAGTCGCTCGGGCGGCAGATCCTCCAACTCTGCTCGGGGCTGGTCGGGTTGCTGCTCCTGCCGGTGCTGCTCGCCGCCGTACTGGAGGCGCTCGGCACCTTCCGCAGCGGGACCGCTCTGCGGAAGCCGCCCCGCGGGCTGTCCGGACATGTGGTGCTGCTCGGGGTCGGCAAGATCGGTACGCGGGTGCTGGCGCGGCTTCGTGAGCTGCGTATCCCCGTGGTGTGCGTGGAGGCCGATCCGGAGGCCCGGGGGCTCGCGCTGGCACGGAGTCTGCGCGTTCCCGTGGTGCTGGGGGACGTCACGCAGGAAGGGGTGCTGGAGGCCGCCAAGATCCACCGTGCGCACGCGCTGCTCGCGTTGACCAGCGCGGACACCATGAACCTGGAGGCCGCGCTCTCCGCCCGCACCCTGAACCCGGACCTGCGCGTCGTACTTCGGCTGTACGACGACGACTTCGCGACCGCGGTCTACCGCACCCTCCGGGCCGCGCATCCCGGCGCGCTCACCCGGAGCCGCAGCGTGTCCCATCTGGCCGCGCCCGCGTTCGCGGGGGCGATGCTGGGGAGACAGATCCTCGGGGCGATTCCCGTCGAGCGGCGGGTGCTGCTGTTCGCCGCGGTGGACGTGGGCGGGCATCCGCAGTTGGAGGAGCGGACGGTGGGTGAGGCGTTCCGGGCGGGGGCCTGGCGCGTGCTCGCGCTGGACACGGCGACTCCCGAGGAGCGCCGGGCGGACCAGGCGTCCGGCGCGCGCGGTCCCCGGCTGGTGTGGGACCTGCCCTCCACCTATGTCCTGCGGCCCGAGGACCGCGTGGTCCTCGCCGCGACGCGGCGGGGCCTGGCGGAACTGCTCGGCCGCCGGCCCCGGCAGCGCGCAGGGGCGTAGACGGGACGGAGACGGGACGGAGACGGGACTGAGCGGGGCTGGGCTGGGCTGGGCTGGGCTGGGCTGCGCGGGCATACGGTCAGGGGCACACACAGTCCAAGGACACGCGGCCGCGAGCACACAGTCCGAGGGCACTCGTCCGTGAGCACACGGTCCGAGGACACGCCGCCGCGAGCACGCAGTCCTCGGGCATGCAGTCAGCAGGCGCTCTCGGGACAGCCCGCACAACCCCGCCCCCGGGACAACCGGCACCACCCCGGTCCCGGGGCCCTCTGTCAGAGCCCCGGGACCCCCGGCGGCACGCCGGGTGTCACCTGACCAGGTGTCGTTCCGCGAAGTCGAGTTCCAGGCGGACCTGCTTGATGCGTTCGTCGACGACCAGGGAGCCGTGGCCCGCGTCGTAGCGGTAGACCTCGTGGACGGCTTCGCGGGCGGCGAGGCGGGTGACGTAGTTGTCGATCTGGCGGATGGGGCAGCGGGGGTCGTTGACACCGGCCGAGATGTACACGGGGACCTTGACCGCGTCGACGTAGGTCAGCGGGGAGGACGCCTCGAAGCGTTCGGGGACCTCCTCCGGGGTGCCGCCGAGGAGCGTGCGGTCCATGGCCTTCAGCGCCTCCATCTCGTCGTGGTACGCCGTGACGTAGTCGGCGACCGGGACGGCGGCGATGCCGAGGGCCCAGGCCTCGGGCTGGGTGCCGACGCCGAGAAGGGTGAGGTAGCCGCCCCAGGAACCGCCCGTGAGGATCAGCCGGTCGGGGTCGGCCAGGCCGGACGTGACCGCCCATTCGCGGACCGCCGCGATGTCCTCCAGCTCGATGAGGCCGACGCGGTGCTTGAGCGCGTCGGTCCACGCGCGGCCGTAGCCGGTGGAGCCGCGGTAGTTGACCCGGACCACCGCGTAGCCGTGGTCGACCCAGGCCGCCGGGCCCGCCGCGAACGAGTCGCTGTCGTGCCAGGTCGGACCGCCGTGGATCTCGAAGACGGTGGGCAGCGGGCCGGTGGTGCCGGCCGGCTTCTGGATCAGGGCGTGGATGCGGCCGCCGGGGCCCTCGACCCAGACGTCCTCCACCGGCACGGATCCCGGGGACTTCTGGCCGGGCGGGTCCAGGACGATCTCGCCGGTCGTCGAACGGACGGCCGAGGGCTCGGCCGCCGACGACCACAGGTACTCCACCGTGCCGTCCGGGCGGGCCGTCGCCCCTGACACCGTGCCGGGCGGGGTCGGGACCCGGGTCAGTTCACCGGAGGCGAGGTCGTAGCGCCACAGGTCGCTGCGCGCCTCGAAGCTGTGGGCGATGAGAAGGGCGGAGCCGTCCGGATACCACTCCGCCGCCACGTCGCCGGGCAGGTCGAGGCCCAGGTCGGTCTGCTCGCCGGTGACCACGTCCCACACCAGGGGTTCCCAGCGGCCGCGCCTCTGGTGCCCGATGAGCAGCCGGCTGTCCCCGTCGACAGGGGCGAAGCCCAGCACCTCGAGGCCCAGCTCGACCGTGCCGCCCTCGGTGTCGTCGAGCTCGGCGACCGCCGAACCGTCCGGGCGCAGCACCCTGAGCGCCGAGTGCATCGCGTCGCCGTGCTCGGTGTGCTCGACGGCGATCAGCGAGCCGTCGTGCGAGAGGTCGCCGACCCCGGCCGACTCGCGGTGCCGGTAGATCTCCACCGTGGCCTCGCCGCCGCGGGCCACATGGATCGTCGATCCGTCGTCGTCCGTCGAGCGGCCCACGACCGCCGTACGCCCGTCGCGGCCGATGGCCAGGCCCGCCGGGTAGGAAGGGTCGAGGCCGGGAACCGCCGGCTCGTCGGCAGCGCCCACGACCAGGGCGGCGCCGAACGGGCGGCGCCGCCAGACGCCGAACTCGTCGCCGTCCTTGTCGTCGAACCACCAGATCCACTCGCCGTCGGGCGAGAGCACCCCGTCCGTCGTGCCGTTCGCCCGGTGGGTGACCTGGCGCTGCTCCCCCGTCGCGCGGTCCCATGCGTACAGCTCGTACGTCCCCGTCGCGTTCGAGACGAACAGGGAACGGTGCGGGGCGTCCTCCGCCCAGTCCGGCAGCGACACCCGCGGTGCCCGGAAGCGCTTCTCCCAGTCGGGCATGTCTGCCTGCTGCGGCTCGATGGACCTGGTGCTCTCAGTCATGGCCCCATAGTGCCTGGCCCGGCCCGCCTCGCGCCGGAGAGGTCCCCGGCCTGTGGACAACCTCGCGGCCCCCGCGTACTCGACAAGCCGACGAACGGCACGCGAAGCCGCCCCGGCGCTCCGGGAACGAGGTCGGGGCCGGTCGTTCCGCAGGGCCGTGTGCGCAGGTCAGGGCCGTTGTCAGTGGCGGGGTGCAGACTTTTTCGCATGACCGATCTACGCAAGGCCGTCGAGAGCTACTGGGCCGCCGCGGACGCCCGGGACTGGGAAGCATTCGCGGAACTGCTCGCCGAGGACGTCGTCTACACCCTGCCGCAGACACGGGAGCGCATCAGCGGCCGGGAGCGGTACGTCGAGTTCAACCGCGAGTATCCGGGCGACTGGCATGTCCAGATCGAGCGCGTCATAGCCGAAACCGGTCAGGCCGTCACCTGGACCCGCGTCACGGTGGGCCTGGAGGAGATGCACGCGATCACGTTCTTCACGGCGGACGCGTCGGGGCGTATCGCCACGGTGACCGATTTCTGGCCCGAGCCGTACGAGCCTCCGGCGGGCCGGGACCATCTTGCCGAGCGGTACTGAGCGGGCCCCACGGGCGAGTCCGGCTCGGGGGCCCCGTACCGTGGACGGCGTGTACCGGTTCCTGCTGACGCCCCGCTGGTGGGGGATCAACGTCTTCGTGCTGTTGGCCATCCCCTTCTGTGTCTTCATGGGGTCGTGGCAGTTGGGGCGGTTCGAGGACCGGGTGCAGGACCACCGGACGGCGGACGCGGCGGCCTCGGCGGCCAAGACGGACCCGGCCCGGCCGCTGGCCTCGATGCTGCCCGTGACCACGCAGACGTCCGGCAGGCAGACCACCGCGAAGGGCCGGTACGACAAGCAGCTGCTGGTGCCGGGCCGGGAACTGGACGGCAGGAGCGGGTACTACGTACTGACCATGCTGCGGGTCGACGGCGGCAAGGCACTGCCCGTCGTCCGGGGCTGGCTGCCCGGTACGGCGGACGCGGCGAAGGCCCCGGCCGCGCCTACCGGCGAGGTCACGGTCACGGGCGCCCTCCAGGCGTCCGAGAGCCCCGGTGCGAACGGTGTCAGCGCGGTCGGCGGGCTTCCCCCGGGGCAGACGGCCGCGATCAGCGCCTCGTCGCTGGTCAACCTCGTGCCGTACACCCCGTACGACGCGTGGATCACGCTCGACAAGGCCGACGCCGGAATGAAGGCGGTGCCTCCGTCCGCGCCGGCGAACACCGGCCTCGATCTCAAGGCGTTCCAGAACCTCGGCTACACCGGAGAGTGGTTCGTCTTCGCGGGCTTCGTCGTCTTCATGTGGTTCCGCCTGCTGCGCCGCGAGGTGGAGTTCGTCCGCGACGCCGAACTGGGACTGCTCCCGGACACCCAGGAGACCTCGGGCACCCCCGAAACCCCGGCCACCCCGGAGAACGGGGCCGAGGAGGCCGGCGTCACCGCGGTCAAGCCGGCGACGAGGGCCTGACAGGGCGGCGTCGCACAAGCGCCGCCGCCCGATGCCGTGCTGGTCACCGGTCCGTCAGGACGAGGCCAGGATCCCCGTGTGATACACCGTGCCCGCGCAGGCGTTGGCCACGGTGACCGATGCCGTCGCGCCACCCGTCGCCGCCGTGCTGGAGACGACGACGCTGCCGTCCAGCGTGCCGTCCTCGACGAGAAGCTGGGGCGAGGTGCCGGACACCGCGGAGTCGGTGGTCGTGCCGCCGGTTTCGCCGGTGCCCTGCGTCGGGGTCGGGTCCGGTGTGGGCTCCGCCGCGGTCGGGCACGTCGACGAGGGCACCCAGGCGAACTTCACCACGTACGAGGTGCCCGGCTGGAGCACCAGGGAGATGACCTCCGTGGAAGGGTCGGGCAGCCCGGTGGCCGCGTCGCCCCCCACATGCGTCGCCACGCGGACGTTGGCGCCGTCCGCCGCGCCCTGGACGAGTGTGCTGACCGTGCCGGCGCCGGTGACCGTGCAGGCGGAGGCGGAGACGTTCGAGACGGTGAAGGAGCCGTAGACCGCGCCGGTGGCGTCCGGTGCCGCGGCCGTGCCGGAAGCCCCGCCGAGCTGGTCAGCGGTGCACGTGAGGGCGGCCGGGGCGGAGGCCGAGGGACCGGTGCCGCCCGTGCCGACGCCGCCCGCGTTCTTGTCCTTGTCGCCCGGTGACTGGGTCTTGCCGCTGTCGCCGTCGCCCGCGGACGTGCCGGCCGAGCCGCCCGTGTCCTTTCCGGAGTTGCCACCCGAGCTCTTGCCCTGACTCACGCCGCCCTGGGCCTGTGAGCTGTTGGCCGCGATGGACGGGTCGGGGTTCGACCCCGAGGAGTTGGAGACGTGGACGAACGCCGGGATCGCCGTGCCCATGAAGAGCGCCGCCGCCGCCATGCCGACCACGGCCTGCCGCTTGCGGGCGCGCCGCGCCGGTACCGCCCGGCGCAGATGGTCCAGGGTGCCGCCGGACGGTTCGATCTCCTGAACGGCCTGGTGCAACAGCCGGCGCAGTGCCAGTTCGTCGCTGCCGAGCCCTTCGGTTCCCGGTCCGTCCATGTCCGGTGTTCCGGGCTGTTCGTCGGGGCCGTGGTTCACATTTCCGTTCCCAGCGTGCGATTGCTTGTGCTCGTGGTCCGGGCGCCCCTTGTCCTCGGGGTGCCGCCGGTCGTCGTGCTCGCTCATGCCGAAGCTCCCATGGCGACGCGGAGCGCGGCGATGCCCCGCGAGCCGTACGCCTTCACCGAACCCAGGGAGACACCGAGCGTCTCGGCGACCTGGGCCTCGGTCATGTCCGCGAAGTAGCGCAGCACCAGGACCTCGCGCTGGCGCCGCTGGAGTCCCTTCATCGCCTTGATCAGGGCGTCGCGCTCCAACTGGTCGTACGCGCCTTCCTCGGCGCTCGCCATGTCGGGCATCGGCTTCGAGAGGAGCTTGAGGCCGAGGATGCGCCGGCGCAGGGCCGAACGCGACAGGTTGACGACGGTCTGACGCAGATAGGCGAGCGTCTTCTCGGGGTCCCGGACGCGTTTGCGCGCCGAGTGCACCCGGATGAAGGCCTCCTGGACGACGTCCTCGCAGGAGGCCGTGTCGTCGAGGAGGAGCGCCGCGAGACCGAGGAGGGACCGGTAGTGCGCCCGGTAGGTCTCGGTCAGATGGTCGACGGTCGTGCCCGCCGCCAGGCTGTCCTCGGCGCCGTCACGCTGACTGGGGATGCGGGCGGGCCGCGCTGAGGGCATGGGCGCGATCACCGGCATGCCGCCGGGCGCGCCGGGGCTGCGGAGTCGGCGGGGTGGACGCAGGGCCATGCCCCTTGTCTGGACCGCGGTGAATTCGAGTACCTCTGCCACGCCAGTTGGACACACGTCCCCCCAGGAGGGTTGTACGCGAACGTCATCGCATTCGTGTCGTGTGCCACATCCGCCGGAGTCACGCCCTTCGGAACGCCGCCCGGACCCCCCGCCGTCACACGGACCCGCGCGCGCGGCAGTGCACCAGATGTCCTCATGCGTAACAGCTCTTCCCCTGTGCCCAATGCTCTGCCGCCCCCCGGACGCCCCTGAATGGCGACGGCGAAGACGCTCACCGTCCCGCGCACGGTTGCGGCGGGGCGGTAGCAAAATCTTCGAACGCCGATACGGGTCCGTTCAAGTGGTCAGGACCATTAAGTTGATCACTGGACCGACAGGAATCTTACAAAACCGCCCTCCGCTGGGCACCGGGTTTACGGCCGGAAGGCGCCGGGAGCGCAGAACCTGCGGATCTTACAACCCCGACGGAGAACCGGATCCAGAGGGTCCGGATGAGACACCGGCTCCGGATGGGACACCGGGGCCTGATGGGACATCGCGTCCTGACGATCCACCGGGTCCTGACGGTCTACGAGGCCCTGCCGATCTCCGCCGCCACCAGCTCGGCGATCTGAGCCGTGTTCAGGGCGGCGCCCTTGCGCAGGTTGTCCCCGCACACGAACAGTTCGAGGGCCGTCGGGTCGTCCAGTGCCCGGCGGACCCGGCCCACCCAGGTCGGGTCGGTGCCCACCACGTCGGCGGGCGTGGGGAACTCGCCGGCGGCCGGGTTGTC
This sequence comes from Streptomyces sp. NBC_00328, assembly GCF_036139655.1. Taxonomy (NCBI): domain Bacteria; kingdom Bacillati; phylum Actinomycetota; class Actinomycetes; order Kitasatosporales; family Streptomycetaceae; genus Streptomyces; species Streptomyces sp. NBC_00328. Next base: position 5,401,343 of record NZ_CP108013.1, on the reverse strand, counting down.
GAAGAGCACGACGCCGGGCGCGGTGTCCAGGATCTCCCGGGCCTTGTCGACGGTCACCTCGTCCTGGAAGCGGGCGTGCACCGTCAGGGAGTGCGTGGTGACGACGGGAACGCGGACGCAGGTCACGGCGACCTTCAGCCGGGGCAGCCCGAGGATCTTGCGGGTCTCGTCGCGGACCTTCATCTCCTCCGAGGACCAGCCGTCCTCGGCGAGCGACCCGGCCCACGGCACCACGTTCAGGGCGACCGGCTCCGGGAACGGACCCGTGTCGTCGCCCACGGCCCGGCGTACGTCACCGGGGCTGTTCCCCAGTTCCGTGCCCGCGACGAGGGACATCTGCCGGCGCAGGGTGTCGACACCCGCGCGGCCCGCACCGCTGACCGCCTGGTACGAGGAGACGACGAGTTCACGCAGTCCGAACTCGGCGTGCAGGGCACCCAGCGCCACGATCATGGACAGGGTCGTGCAGTTCGGGTTGGAGACGATCCCGCGCGGGCGCACCCGCGCGGCGTGCGGGTTCACCTCGGGGACGACCAGGGGCACTTCCGGGTCCATCCGGAAGGCGCCGGAGTTGTCGACGACGACCGCGCCCTTGGCGGCGGCGATCGGCGCCCACTGGGCGGCCACCTCGTCCGGGACGTCGAACATGGCGATGTCGACCCCGTCGAAGGCGTCCTCCGACAGAGCCGTCACCTCGACCTCCACACCGCGCACGGCCAGCTTGCGGCCGGCCGAGCGCGGCGAGGCGATCAGTCGGATCTCACCCCAGATGTCCGCGTGCTGGGACAGGATCTGGAGCATGACCGTGCCGACGGCCCCGGTCGCTCCCACGACCGCGAGCGTCGGTCGTCGGGTCATCGCCCGGTGCCTCCGTAGACGACGGCCTCGTCGCTGTCGGAGTCGAGCCCGAAGGCGGTGTGCACGGCGCGTACGGCCTCGTTGACGTCGTCGGCGCGGGTGACCACGGAGATACGGATCTCGGAGGTCGAGATCAGCTCGATGTTGACCCCGGCGTCGGTGAGCGCCTCGAAGAAGCCGGCCGTGACACCCGGGTTCGTCTTCATGCCGGCGCCGACGAGCGAGATCTTGCCGATCTGGTCGTCGTAGCGCAGGGACTCGAAGCCGATCACGCTCTTCGCCTTCTCCAGGGCGTCGATGGCCTTGCGGCCCTCGGTCTTGGGGAGGGTGAAGGAGATGTCCGTCAGGCCCGTGGTCGCCGCCGACACGTTCTGCACGATCATGTCGATGTTGATCTCGGCGTTGGCGATGGCGCGGAAGATCGCGGCGGCCTCGCCCGGCTTGTCCGGGACGCCGACGACCGTGACCTTGGCCTCGGAGGTGTCGTGAGCGACACCGGAAATGATGGCCTGCTCCACCTTCTGGTCCCCTTGCTGCTGTGTCTTTCGAACGAGCGGTGCGCTGCTGACCCAGGTGCCCTGAAGTCCGCTGAAGGACGAGCGCACGTGGATCGGGATGTCGTAGCGGCGGGCGTACTCCACACAGCGGTGGAGCAGCACCTTCGAGCCGGAGGCGGCGAGCTCCAGCATGTCCTCGAAGGCGATCCAGTCGATCTTCTTCGCCTTCTTCACCACGCGCGGGTCGGCGGTGAACACGCCGTCCACGTCGGTGTAGATCTCGCACACCTCGGCGTCGAGCGCCGCGGCCAGCGCGACGGCCGTGGTGTCGGACCCGCCGCGGCCCAGCGTGGTGATGTCCTTCTTGTCCTGCGAGACGCCCTGGAAGCCGGCGACGATGGCGATGTTGCCCTCGTCGAGCGCCGTACGGATACGGCCCGGGGTGACATCGATGATCCGGGCTTTGTTGTGGACCGAGTCGGTGATGACGCCTGCCTGGCTGCCGGTGAAGCTCTGGGCGCTGTGGCCCAGGTTTTTGATCGCCATCGCCAGCAGGGCCATGGAGATCCGCTCTCCGGCGGTCAGCAGCATGTCGAACTCCCGGCCGCTGGGCATCGGAGATACCTTCTCGGCGAGATCGATCAGCTCGTCCGTCGTGTCGCCCATCGCGGAAACGACCACGACCACCTGGTGGCCGTTCTTCTTCGCTTCCACGATCCGCTTGGCGACGCGCTTGATGCCCTCGGCATCGGCTACGGAGGAACCTCCGTACTTCTGCACGACAAGGCCCACGTGCGCTCCTCGCTCAGTCCGTCTCTGCACCGCACTACTGCGGTCGGCTCAGTCTAACGAGCGGCCGGATTTCCCTTCCGGGGTATCGCATCGTGAGATGTCCCGCTCACGACGTGATCACTCCGGGCTGTCAGGTCGGTAAGGGAGATCCGGCCGCTCCGAGACGGCACCTGCCCGTGCCGGAGCCCCGCCACTCCGAACGTGCCCCAGGTCACACCACGGACGGTCGGGACGCGGCCGTCGGCACGGCGGGCCCTCTCCCGCGCCCGTCGGCACGGCGGGCCCCCGCCGGAGCGCGGTCGGTCACTTGACCGTGCGCAGGCCCAGCGGCCCGGCGATCTCCTCCGCCATCACCTTGCCCGCCTCTTCCGCGAGGACCTCCTCGCCGAGGTCCTGGTCGGTGTCCAGGCCGTCGAGCTCCTCCAGGGGCTGGTTCAGCCGGACGTGGGCCACCACGGACTGGAGCGCGCGCAGGGCCGCGGAGGCGGTGGAACCCCAGTTGGAGAAGTAGGAGAACTGCCACCACCACAGGGCCTCCGTGGTGCGGCCCGCGCGGTAGTGCGCCATGCCGTGGCGCAGGTCGGCCATGACGTCGGCCAGGTCGTCGGAGATACGGGCCGGGACGGGTGCCTTGCGGGGCTCGTAGGGGTCGAAGACCTCGGAGTAGACGTCGATCGGTTCGAGCATCACCGCGAGACGCTCACGGATTTCGTCCACATCCGCTTCCGGGCCGAGGTCCGGCTCGTAGCGCTCGTCGGGGACGATGTCCTCGTGCGCGCCGAGACGGCCGCCGGCCAGGAGGAGCTGGGAGACCTCCAGGAGGAGGAAGGGCACGGCCGAGTCCGGCTCGTCGCCCTTGGCCACCTCGGTGACGGCGACCAGGAAGCTCTCCACCTGGTCCGCGATCTGGACCACGAAGTCGTCGGGGTCCGGGCTGGTCGCGTGCAGCGTGGCGTCAGACATCTAGAAGTCGTCTCCCCTCGAAGGCGCGGCCGAGCGTGACCTCGTCCGCGTATTCCAGGTCGCCGCCCACCGGGAGGCCGCTGGCCAGGCGGGTGACCTTGAGGCCCATGGGCTTGATCATGCGGGCGAGATACGTGGCCGTGGCCTCGCCCTCCAGGTTCGGGTCCGTGGCCAGGATGAGCTCGGTGACCGCTCCGTCGGCGAGACGGGTCAGGAGTTCCCTGATCCGCAGGTCGTCCGGGCCGACGCCCTCGATCGGGCTGATCGCGCCGCCGAGCACGTGGTACTTGCCCCGGAACTCACGCGTCCGCTCGACCGCGACGACGTCCTTCGGCTCCTCCACCACACAGATCACCGAGAGGTCGCGGCGCGGGTCGCGGCAGATGTTGCACAGCTCCTCCTGCGCCACGTTGCCGCAGGTCGCGCAGAAGCGGACCTTCGCCTTGACCTCCATCAGGCACTGCGCGAGCCGGCGGACGTCCGTCGGCTCCGCCTGCAGGATGTGGAAGGCGATCCGCTGCGCGCTCTTGGGACCGACGCCGGGGAGCCGCCCCAGTTCGTCGATGAGGTCCTGAACAACGCCTTCGTACAACGGACTGCCTTTCCGAGTGCTCCGGTACCGCCTGGTCCCGTCCTGCTGTTCTTCCCGCTGATCTTCCTGCTGTTTCTTCCTGGTGCGTACGGTAGTTGGATGCCGCCGGTCTTAGAAGGGCAGACCGGGGATGCCGCTGCCGCCGCCGAGCCCCTGGGTGAGCGGGCCGAGCGTCTGCTGCTGGAGCGCCTGCGCGTTCTCGTTCGCCGCCTGGACGGCCGCGACGATCAGGTCGGCGAGTGTCTCGGTGTCCTCGGGGTCGACCGCCTTCGGGTCGATCACCAGGGCGCGGAGCTCTCCTGAGCCCGTCACGGTCGCCTTCACCAGGCCGCCGCCCGCCTGGCCCCCGACCTCGGTCCGCGCCAGCTCCTCCTGCGCGTTCGCAAGGTCCTGCTGCATCTTCTGGGCCTGCTGCAACAACTGCTGCATATTGGGCTGGCCACCACCGGGAATCACGATCAGCTCCTGGTTCGAGTACGGCTGTCCGAGCGTTTTCTCCTGTCCAGCATGAGCCTACGTGGTCGACGGGCCCGTCGCCCAAGCACTCTTTCGAGTGACATCACAGCGGCGCCTATACCTGATCAAGGCCCACTTCCGGGCGGAAAAGCCGGTAAAGCCGGTCCATCGCCACCCATTGAGCGGTAGGAAGGGGGCCGCGCATTCGCACCACGCGTCACACGACGTCACGCGCTGTCGGTGCCGTCGCCGTCGTCACGGTCGTCAGCGTCGTCCCCATCACCGTCGTCAACTGTCGTCAACTAGGGAGTGCCGGGTGAGTCAGCCGGAGATGCAGCCGGAGGGGCCGCTCCAGGACGGGCGGAGCGAGGGCGCGGCGGGGCTGCGGCCGGGGGACCTGACCGGTCGGCCGTTTCCGCTCGGCGACTGGGGGGAGCCCGCCGAACGGCTCCACGAGCTCTACCGCTGGGTGGAGCAGGGGGCGCTCGACACGGCCGCCTGGTATCTCTCCGACCGCGTGTGGAAGCGACGGACGGCGCGGGTGCTGCGGTCCGGCGCGACGCTGGGGGCCGTCGCCGGGGCCGCGCTGCCGCTGCTCGACCTCACCGGAGCGGTGCGGGGGGCGGCTCCGTGGGGCTATCTGGCGCTGCTGCTCGCGGTCTCCTGTGTCGCCGTCGACCGGTTCTTCGGTGTGACCTCCGGATGGATAAGGGACGTGGCCACCGCGCAGGCCGTGCAACGGCGACTCCAGGCACTTCAGTTCGACTGGGCCTCCGAGAGCGTCCGGGAGGTCCTCGGACCCGCCGACGGAACGGCCAGCGAGGCGGCCGACCGGTGCATCGGGGTGCTGCGGAGGTTCTCGGAGGACATCACGGAACTGGTGCGCACCGAGACGGCGGACTGGATGGTGGAGTTCCGCACGGGACCGGCGCCACTGGGGATCCAGTCGTCGTCGGCGGGAGCGCCCCGGCCCGAGGGACCGCCGCTGAACGGGCGCACCCCGCTGCCGCCGGGCACCCGCCCGAACATGCCCCGCCAGCGCCCGCCCGAGCCCCGTTAGCGGCCGGCGCCACGGCGTCAGCCGGCTCCGCAGATCTTCAGCCCGACCGGCGTCCCGCAGGGGAGATGACCGTGGGTGCGGACGACGTCCTGGCCGCTGCCCCGGGTGATGTAGGAGAGGAAGCTGGAGGCGAGGGAGTCGGCGGGCGGCTGTCCGTAGGTGTAGGCGTACTCGATCTCGCGGTACGGATAGTCCGAGGTGCCGCGCTCCAGGTCCTCGACGGAGGCGGTGTGGCCGTCGAGGCTGATCCTGTGCAGCCTCTTGTGGCCGGCGGCGCCGTTGAGCTCGCTGTAGCCGATCGCGCCGGGCAGCTCGGCCACCGCGTTCAGCACCTGCTCGGTGGAGTCGAGTTCGCAGCGCACGACCGGTGCCGTGGCGTCGTCCTTGTGGGCGCAGTCCAGCGAGGAGTTGGCGATCTCGCCGCGCCCGAGCACCCGGCGCTGGAACACCTGCCGCGTACCGGAGTTTGCGTCCCGGCTGACCAGCAGGACGGGCCGGTCGGGTCCGCCGAGCTGCTTCCAGTTCCTGATCTCGCCGCGGTACAGACGCCGTACGTCGGTCAGCGACAGGTTCCTGACCGGGACGGAGTCGTTGACGACCAGCGCGAAGACCGACACCGCGATCCGGTTCTCCCGCAGCTGCGGGAAGGCGCCCGGCCTGGGACCGTCGGAGAGGGCGACGAGGGCCGGGGACCCCTTCTTCGACGCCTGCCCCGCCGCGTCGAGTTCGCGCACGCCGGCCGTGCTGCCGTGGGCGTCCACCGTGATCGCGGAGCCCTGGCAGGCGTACTCGTACTTCTCGGCCAGCTCGCGCATCACGGGCTCGAAGGCGGTCGAGCCGGTGACGGTCAGCGTGCCCTGCGCGCAGCCGATCGGCGACGGTGAGTCGTCGCGCAGAACGACGATCAGGGCGAGGGCGACGACGCAGACCGTCAGGAGCACGGTGATGAGCCGGGCCGCGCGGCTGAACAGCGGTGGCTGGTCGTCCGGTGTCGTACTGCGGTTGGGCCGGACCTCGCCGTCACGGATGCCGCCGACGATCCGTATCGGACATCCCACGTCGCCGCCCGACAGCAGGACGAGCAGCTTGAAGTGCTCGCCCCGGTTGAGCGGGACCCGCGGGATGCGCAGCGTGCCGTCCTCGTAGCCGAGCCCGGCGGCCGGGGTGAAGTGGTCCATCAGGTGGTCGGTGCCGGGCGGCTGGGTCACGGACACACCGCGGATGGTGCGGTCGGTGAACACCGCGGTCAGTCCGTGCCGTTCACGGCTCGTGTAGTCGTCCCCGGCGATGCTCTGCGAGCCGTCGTTCTCGATCCGCAGCAGCACGAGGGTGGCGTCGGACATGCCGGGAGCCTCGTCGAACAGCCCGAGCCGTACGTTCGCGCGTCCCGAGCGCACGTCGTCGCCGATGGGATTGTCCATCTGCACGCGGTAGCCGACCGTCTTGCGGCGCGGCACCCTGCGCTCGTACCAGACCATCACGGCGGAGGCGACGACACCGATGACGGCGGTCCCGACGGCCACGACGTTCTCTGCGCTCAGCCACTCCACGTGAGCCACTCCCCCGAGCCTGCGGTGCGGTCACCGTACGGCTCTGGCCGGAAACAACCCACATACGGGAAGTGAACTTCGACGGCCGTGGACGGTACGGCGGCCGGAGCGTTCCCCGGGGTCCCGTGGGCCACCGCCCGCGGGACCCCCGGCGTGTCTTCTGGGCTCAGCCGCTCTTCGTGTAGATCAGCTCGGCCTCGGCCGCCGAGCCGGTCTTCGCCCGCCGCAGCCGGCCGTCAGGCAGGAGGGTGACCTCGGAGGCGTCGCCCGGCTTGCAGGACGGCGGTGCCCCGACGGTGACCTGGGAGGGGCCGATCTCCAGCGGACCGCCTGCTCCCGGGGCCGTGGCGAGGGCGGCCTGGAAGACACAGTGGTAGTCGCCGCCGTCCGCGGTGACCGTCAGCACCGTGTCTCCGACCTCGCCCTGCTGGATGGTCATCCGGCGGGTGTGGTGTCCGCTGTCGTTGTCTATGACCGCGTCCCAGGTGCCGAGGAACGCCTCCGGGACGGTGCCGCCCTGGGTCGCCGGGCCGCTGGGCGAATCGGAGGCGGTGGCCGGCGGCTGCGACGCGCTCTGCCCCGGTGTCGTCCCGCCGGAGGCCGTGGTGGACGCCTTGGGGTCCTCCTGGCCGCCTCCGCCGCCCCGGCCGTTCAGCAGCGCGAACACGCTGCCGCCCGCGCCGAGCGCGACGACCAGGGCCACGACCACGAGCAGGGCCGTGGACCGGCCGCTCCTGTGCGGGGGCTCCGGGCCGAGCGGGGCGACGCCGGGACCGTACGGAGGGGTCGCGCCGTAGGGCGGGGTCGCGCCGCCGGGCCCGTACGGATGGGCGGCCACTCCGGGACCGTAGGGAGGCGTCGAACCGTAGGGCGGCTGGGCCGAGCCCCAGCCGGCCTGCGGGTAGCCGTACGCGGGGTGGGCCGGGCCCTGGCCGGGGGGCTGCGGGTGCTGCTGCGGATAGCCGTACGCGGGGTGCGGGCCGGACGGCGCCGCGGGGGGAGGCGTCGTGCCCGGGCCCGCGATCACGGTCGGGAGGTGGTTCACGGGGCCGGGCTGCCCCGGAAGGGGCGGGGTGGCGCCCCCCTCGGCGGGCGCGTGTTCCGGGGATGCCTCGCCGGACGCGGCGGGCGCCGAGGAGGAGTCGGAGGGCGTCGAGGAGGCGGCGGAAGCCGAGGAGGAGGACGAGGCGGCGGGCGAGCCGGTGGGCGGCTTGGAGAAATCGGGGGCGGCGACGGGCGCCGGCGGCAGGGAGGGAGCGGCACCATGCGCGGGCGGGAGGGCGGGAGCGGCGGCGGGCGCGGGCGGGAGGGCGGCCGGAGCACCCGCCCGGGGCCGCTCCGGTCCCCTGTCCGGGTTCTCCGTGTCCAGCAGCCGCACGGCGTGCCGCCCGAGCTGGGCCACCAGCGAGCCGGGCAGCCAGGGGTCGAGGGTGCGTCCTTCCGCGACGGTCTCCTCCGCGCCCGTGCGCTCCAGGATCTCGTCGAGCCCGGGCCGGGCGCCGGGATCCTTGCGCAGACAGTCCCGCACGAGGTCGGCGAGCCCCTCGGGCACCCCCGTGAGGTCGGCCTCCTCCTGCGCGATGCGGAACATCATGGCGTGCACACCGCTGTTGGCCGCGCCGAACGGAAGGGCGCCGGTGGCCGCGTACGACAGGACCGAGCCGAGGCAGAAGATGTCGCACGCGGGCGTGACGCGGTCACCGCGCACCTGCTCGGGAGCCATGAATCCCGGCGAGCCGACGAGCGCCCCGGTGTGCGTCAGGCCGCCGTCCGTCACCGTCTCCAGGGCACGCGCGATGCCGAAGTCGATGACGCGGGGGCCGTCGATGGTGACGAGGACGTTCGAGGGCTTGAGGTCGCGGTGGATGAGGCCCGCGGAGTGGATGTCCTTCAGCGCGTGCGCGAGGCCCGCGGCGAGGATGCGCACGGAACGCTCGGGCAGCGCGCCGTGGTCGCGTCCGACGACGGCCTGGAGCGAGGGCCCCGCGACATAACCGGTGGCCACCCACGGGATCGGGGCCTCCGTGTCCGCGTCCAGGACGGGCGCGGTCCACAGCCCGCCGACCCGGCGGGCGGCCCGCACCTCCTGCCGGAAGCGGGCCCGGAACTCCTCCTGCTCGGCTAGTTCCGGCCGGACGAGTTTGACCGCGACGGTACGTCCCCGGTCGGACCGTGCGAGATAGACGTGGCCCATCCCTCCGGCACCGAGTCTCGCCAGCAGCCGGTACGCCCCGATCTGCTGCGGATCCCCCGCCCCCAGGTTCTCCATGGCAGTGCCCACCCTCCCCCGTACGTGTGCAACAGACCGAGGATAGTGCGCCGTACCGGGCATCGGGCGGGGCAGTGTCTACGGTTCCGTCACGACTGGTGCCGTTTTGGTAACGGGTCCCACCGCTGTCCTTGACGTCCCCCGCCGGGGACCGCCCCGAGCGGCCTCCCGGCCAAGCCCGACAGACTGTCGCGGAAAGCCCCCGACCGCAGACAGGACGCCGATATCGCGCCCGGCCGGCGGACATTTACGCTTCGCCGCATGACCCCTCAGCCCAACCCCCAGGCCGGCGCCGCCGTGAAGGCCGCGGACCGCGCGCACGTGTTCCACTCCTGGTCCGCGCAGGAGCTCATCGACCCGCTCGCCGTCGCAGGCGCCGAGGGCTCGTACTTCTGGGACTACGAAGGCAAGCGGTATCTGGACTTCACCAGCGGGCTCGTCTTCACCAACATCGGCTACCAGCACCCGAAGGTCGTCGCCGCGATCCAGGAACAGGCCGCGACCCTGTCCACGTTCGCGCCGGCCTTCGCCGTCGAGGCGCGTTCGGAGGCGGCCCGGCTGATCGCCGAGCGGACCCCGGGCGACCTGGACAAGATCTTCTTCACCAACGGCGGCGCGGAGGCCGTCGAGAACGCCACGCGGATGGCCCGGCTGCACACCGGCCGTCCGAAGGTGCTCTCCGCCTACCGCTCGTACCACGGGGCCACCTCCACGGCGATCAACCTCACGGGCGACCCCCGGCGCTGGCCGAACGACAGCGGCGCGGCCGGTGTCGTCCACTTCTGGGCGCCGTTCCTGTACCGCAGCCCCTTCCACTCCGACAGCGAGCGGCAGGAGTGCGAGCGCGCGCTCCAGCACCTGGAGGACACCATCGCCTTCGAGGGACCGGGGACCATAGCGGCCCTGATCCTGGAGACGATCCCGGGCACCGCGGGGATCATGACGCCGCCGGCCGGCTACCTGACCGGGGTGCGGGAGATCTGCGACCGCTACGGGATCGTCTTCGTCCTGGACGAGGTCATGGCCGGGTTCGGCCGCACCGGCAGGTGGTTCGCCGCGGACCACTACGAGGTGACGCCGGACCTGATGACCTTCGCCAAGGGCGTGAACTCCGGCTACGTCCCGCTGGGCGGCGTGGCGATCTCCGCCGAGATCGCCGAGACCTTCGCCAGGCGGCCCTACCCCGGCGGGCTCACCTACTCCGGGCACCCGCTGGCCTGCGCCGCCGCCGTCGCGACGATCAACGTCATGGAGGAGGAGGGGATCGTCGGCCAGGCCGCCGCCATCGGCGAGACCGTCATCGGACCGGGCCTGCGCGAGCTGGCGGAACGGCACCCGAGCATCGGCGAGGTGCGCGGCACGGGCGTCTTCTGGGCGCTGGAGCTGGTGAAGGACCGGGAGACCCGGGAGCCGCTGGTCCCGTACAACGCGTCGGGCGAGGCGAACGCGCCGATGGCCGCGTTCGGTGCCGCGGCCAAGGCCCGCGGTCTGTGGCCCTTCATCAACATGAACCGCACCCACGTCGTACCGCCGTGCAACATCACCGAGGCCGAGGCCAAGGAGGGCCTGGCGGCCCTGGACGCGGCGCTGTCGGTGGCGGACGAGCACACGGTGTGAGGTCTGGGGCCTGTCTGACAAGCCCCAGGGGTTCCCGTCCCTGGTGGGGTCGGCCGTGCCGGTTCCCCGCGCCCCTTCGGGGGTGCCGGGGAGTCGGCCCGCCGACCCCCACGGCGTATGGTGTCCTGCTCGTAGAGATACGCGAGTAGATACGCGCACCGAACCCATGCGACGGGGAGTGAGACCACCACCATGGCCGGCATCGGCGGCAGTGGCGCCGTAACACGCAGCACCCTGCGGCAGCAGATCGCGGACGCGCTCCGTGACGAGGTGCTCGGGGGTCGCCTCCGGCCGGGCCAGGAGTTCACGGTGAAGGAGATCGCCGAGCAGTACGGCGTGTCCGCCACCCCGGTCCGCGAGGCCCTGGTCGACCTGTCGGCCCAGGGCCTCCTGGACGCCGACCAGCACCGCGGCTTCCGCGTCCACGAGTACTCCGGCGCCGACTACCGCGGCATGATCGAGGCGCGCAGCCTGATCACGGAGGGCATGTTCCAGAGCCTCGCGGCCAGCGGCATGCCACAGGCGGACGACCCCCGCGCGCTCGCCCAGCTCGCGGCCGTCCGGCGCCGCGGCGAGGAGGCCCAGCGCGCGGCCACCGCCGGCGACCTGAACATCCTCATCGGCTACGACCTCCGCTACTGGCGCGAGCTCAGCAACCTGTTCGGCAACGCCTATCTCGCCGACTTCCTGCACCGGATGCGGGTCCAGTCCTGGGTCTGCACGGTCCAGCATCTGCGCCACGTCTCCGATCTCAAGGGCCATCTGTGGTCCGGCCACACCGAGCTGGTGGACGCCCTCGCGCGCCGCGACGCCGACGGGGCGCGGGCGATCGTGACGGCGTACAACGAGCACGCGCTCACCCTCATCGAGCGCCTCGACGCCCCCTGAGCCGCGGTCCGGGCGCGGATCGTCCCGTTCCCGTGCCTGTTTCCCGTGTTTGAGAACACCCCCCGCGGGCGATCGGGGGGATGGGGAGGTGTCCCCGGGGAGCGGGCGACCCCGGCCATCGGGAGGCCTACTTGTGTACCGGCCTCTTCACAGGACCGCCACGCGCATTACGCTGCCCTGACCACCCTGCACCCCAAGGAGCAAGAGGAGCCGTCTGTTGGCCTGTGACCTGTGGTTGGTCCCGCTCGTCGACGTGCTGTGCCACACCCCCGACAACCCCTTCGCCGAGGAACTGGCGCTCTACGACAAGGTGCTCGCCGAGGCCGGGCTTCCCCCGGTGCCGGTGTACGCGTACATGCCGGGCCTGTCGGGTGACGTGGCCCCGGTCGCCGGCTTCGACTACGACGCGCTGCACTTCCTGCGCCGCGCGTACCTGCTCCAGATGTGCGGGCTCGCGGTGGCGCCGGTCGATGAACTCGGCGGCGACTACGAGCAGTTGCTGGAGATGTTCGAGACGAACGCCCAGCAGTCCCATCTGGTCTGGCACTACGACCACGCGGGCGCCTACGTTCCGGTGGAGTTCCCGCACCCGCTGGCCAACGACGAACTCCTCGCGGGCGGCGGGCCGTTGGGCTCGTCCCAGGCTCTCCTGCGCGAACTCGAGTTCGTGGCCCCCTCGATCGGCATCGACCCGGCGAATCCGCCGGCCCCACCACAGCCCCCGAGCGCCCCGACGGAGCTGGAGGAACCCGCCGCTCCGTCCCCCTACGACTCCAGCCCCTTCGCCCGTGAGCGTCACGTCTGGCTGGGCCTGCACGCAGCCGCGACCCGGAGTCTCGCCCAGGGCTCCATGATCGTCTTCAGCTGATCCGGCCGTCCCACGGTGCGGGGCCCGGCCGCGTGCCCGCGTGGCCCCGCACCGGCGGGGACGGAGTCCGCCCGGCCGGTCGTCAGCCCAGCTGGGACAGGCCCTTGTGGAGGTCCTCGGCGTTCATGACGGGGGAGAGGTCGATCCGGGCGCCGAGTTCCGTGAAGAACGGCTCCGCGATCACCGGAATCCGACTGCTGTCCTGAAGGTCGAAGACCATGTAACAGGCTCGGCTGCCCTCGTAGGTGGTGAAGTAGGTCGCTTCCGGCTTGAGGCGCTCCATCGTTTCCTGCATCAACTGCGGAAGCTTCCCGCTGCGGATGAGTTCGTTGGCCTTCTCCGTGTCCATGGTCGCCCTGAGCATCACGCGCATCGCACTCTCCTTGTCCGTCGGTCGACGCACGCAGAAGCCCCCGAACGTGCGCTTTCAGGCTATTCCCCCCGCCGACGGCATGCTCACGGCGCCGACCCGGACGTCACTCTCCAGTGAGACCCAAGCCGCGTCACTCGTGGGGCGGATGCTCACTCGTGGGACGGGCGCTCGCTCATGGGGCGGGCGCACCGAGCGGGCCGGACCGGAAGCGGAGGCCCGACCCGTCAGCTCGACTCGCGCACCACAAGCCGGCAGGGAACCGTGTGGACGCCCCCGCGCCCCCGCTCCTCGCCGTCCCCGGCATCGCCCTCGGCATCCTCCCCGGTGCCGGCCTCGGCGTCGGTACCGGTCTCGGCGTCGGCGTCGATGGCCTCCAGGAGGCGCAACGCCGCGATCCGGCCGATCTCGGTGAGGTCCATGTCGATGGTGGTCAGCGGCGGACGGCAGGCCAGCGCCATGGTGTCCCAGTTGTCGTAGCCGACGACGGCGATGTCACCGGGAACGTCCACACCCCGCTCGCGAAGCGCGTCGGCGACACCCCGGGCGATCTGGTCGTTGCCGCAGAAGAAGGCGTCGGTGTCCGGGGCCGTGCGCAGCACCGCGTCGGCGGCCCGGCGCCCCCATGCCTCGCTCCACTCGCCGAAGTGGACGCGTCCGGTGGCGAGCCTCAGCGAGGAACGCCCGAGGTGCTCGGCCGCGTGCCGGGCGCGGTCGCGGGCGGCGGCGTGGTGTTCCGGGCCGGTGACGTGCGCGATCCGGGTGCGGCCCGCCGCCAGCAGGTGTTCCACCGCGAGCCGGGCGCCGCCCCGGTCGTCGGAGACGACGGAGGTGTCGGCCGGGTCGGTGGACGGGGAGAGCGCGTAGACGATGGGGATCGGGTCGACGCCGGTGAGCGGCGGGCGCGGGTCCGTGCGGCGGCCGGTGACGATGATGCCGTCCACCCTGCGGTCCATCAGGTTGCGCAGATGGTGCTGCTCGCGGATCGAGTCGCCCCGGGTGTCGCACAGCAGGACGGAGATCTTCCCGGCGCCGAGCGCGTCCTCGGCGCCGAGCAGCACCGGGGTGGAGAAGCGGCCGATGCCGTCCGTCGTCATCAGTCCGACCGTCCAGCTTCGGCCGGTGTGCAGGTTCCGCGCGTGCTGGTTGGGCCGGAAGCCGAGCGAGTCGACGGCGTCGAGAACCCGCCGGCGGGTCTCGGGCCGCATCCGCCCGCCGCCGTTCAGCGCCTTCGACGCCGTGCCCACACTGACCCCCGCGAGGGCGGCGACGTCGGCGAGCTTGGCCCGGCCGGCGAAGGACGAACGCGGAGCAGAAGTCACGGGCAATCCTTTTCCTTCGCATCGACCAGGGCGGTACCGGCCCTCGTCGACGACATTGGCTACCCCATCGTGCCAGCGGCCAGGGATCCGGACCAGATCCGGAGCGGCAGAGAAAATATTGCGCCGCGACCCTTGACCCCTCCCGCCGCCTCCCCTCTACTTTCGGGCAGGAAAACGGTTGCTCAAACGAGTTCCCGAGCAGCCGACCAGGTTCCTGCCCGAGCACCCTGCCGCCCATGACCGAGCAGTCGGCCGCACCCCTGCCCGCACCCGAGCGCGCCCTGCCGTACCCGTCCTCGAACACGTCACGACCCGTCGAACGCGTTCCACGAGAACCGGAGAACCATGCCCCCCACACGCTCCGCCGCCCGCCCCGGCACGGGCCCCGTCCACCCCACTCCCGGTGCCCGTGGCGCGCTGCGCCCCGCGTCCGCCACCATCGGCGGCGGCTTCTGGCACACCCGCCGTGAGGTCAACGCGCGCACCTCCGTCCCCCAGGGCCCGGACCTGCTGGAGTCGGCGGGCAACCTGCACAACCTGCGGCTGGCGGCGGGCACGGCCGAGGGCGAGTTCCAGGGCGCGTACCCGTTCCTCGACACCGACGTCTACAAGTGGCTGGAGGCCGCCGCCTGGCGGCTGGCCGGGGAACCCGCGGGCGCCCTCGCCGCCGAGGTGGACCGGATCATCGCCCTGGTCGCCGCGGCCCAGCAGCCCGACGGCTACCTCAACACGTGGTTCCAGCTGCGCGGGAACGGCGAGCGCTACCAGGATCTGCGCTGGGGCCACGAGCTGTACTGCGCGGGCCACCTCATCCAGGCGGCCGTGGCCCACCACCGCACCACCGGGCGCCCCGAACTCCTCGACGTGGCCCGCCGTTTCGCCGACCACATCGACACGGTGTTCGGCACCCCGGACAGCGGGAAACCCCTGGACGGCATCGACGGCCACCCCGAGATCGAGACCGCCCTGGTCGAGCTCTACCGGGAGACCGGCGAACGCCGCTACCTCGACCTGGCCGGCTACTTCGTCGACCGGCACGGCCACGGCCTGCTCGGCGGCGAGGCCTACTGCCAGGACCGGGTCCCGGTGCGCGAGGCAACCACCGTGGAGGGCCACGCCGTACGGCAGTTGTATCTGCTGGCCGCGGCGGCGGACCTGGCGTCCGAGACCGCCGACGCCGAACTCCGCGCGGCCACCGAGCGGTTGTGGCAGGCCATGGCGGCGACGAAGACCCACCTCACCGGCGGGCTCGGCGCCCACCACGACGAGGAGGACTTCGGCGACCCCTACGAACTCCCCAACGAGCGCGCCTACTGCGAGACCTGCGCGGCCATCGCCTCCGTCCAGTGGAGCTGGCGCATGGCCCTGCTCACCGGCGAGGCCCGCTACGCCGACCTGATCGAACGCACCCTCTACAACGGCTTCCTGGCCGGGGTCTCCCTGGACGGCGAGCGCTGGCTGTACGTCAACCCGCTCCAGGTCCGCGACGGCCACACCGACCCCGGCGGCGACCAGTCGGCCCGCCGCACCCGCTGGTTCCGCTGCGCCTGCTGCCCGCCCAACGTCATGCGTCTGCTGGCCTCCCTGGAGCACTACCTCGCCTCCACCGGCCCGGACGGCCTCCAGATCCACCAGTACGTCACCGGCGAGTACCGCGCGGACCTGGCCGGCGCCCCCGTCGCCGTACGCGCCGAGACCGACTACCCCTGGCACGGCACGGTCGCCCTCACCGTCGAGGAGACACCCGAGACCCCCTGGACCCTCTCGCTCCGCATCCCCCAGTGGTGCGGCTCCTTCCGCGTCCACGACGGCGAACGGACCTACGACGGCACGAACGCGCCCGTCCGGGACGGCTGGCTGCGCCTGGAGCGGACCTGGGCCCCCGGCGACCGGGTGATCCTCGAACTCGCCCTGGACGCCCGGCTCACCGTCGCCGACCCGCGCGTGGACGCCGTACGCGGCTGCGCGGCGATCGAACGCGGCCCGCTCGTGTACTGCCTGGAGCAGGCCGACCATCCGGGCGGCGGTCTGGACGCCATCGTCCTCGACACAGCCCGCCCGCTCGCCGTCAAGCAGCGTCCCGAACTGCTCGGCGGCGTCACCACCGTGCTGGCCACCGGACACCGCCGCGAGCTCCCAGACGACGGCTCCTGGTGGCCCTACCGCCCCGCCGGTCACACGGCGGCCCCGGCCGGGGGCCCGGTCGAACTCACCGCGATCCCCTACTACGCCTGGGCCAACCGCGAGGACGGCGCGATGCGCGTCTGGCTGCCCACGTCCTGATCCACGCACCCGCGCACACGTCTCTCCCCGTCTCCCGACAACGAGGTCACCCCGTGAGAAGCACCCGCCGCACCCTGACCGCAGCCATAGCCACCGCCTGTGCCCTCGCCACCGTCACCGCGTGCGGCGGCTCCGGCTCCTCCTCGTCCGGTACGTCCTCGACGTACACCTTCTGGGACCCGTACCCGCAGTTCGACGCCTCGTCCGACTGGGGCAAGCGCGTCACCGCCTGCGGCACCGACGCCGGGGTCAAGATCAAGCGCACCGCGTACGACACCACGGACCTCGGCAACAAGGCGCTGCTCGCCGCCCAGCAGGGCAACGCGCCCGACGTGATGCTGGTCGACAACCCGGTCGTCTCCACCCTCGTGGAGGCCGGCATCCTCACCGGAACCAGCGACCTGGGCCTCGACACGGCCGCGATCCAGAAGAACATCATCGGCGCGGGCACCCTCGACGACGCGGCCTACGGCGTCCCCATCGGCGCCAACACCCTCGCCCTCTACTACAACAAGGACGTCCTCTCCGCCGCGCACGTGGACCCGGCCGGCATCAAGGACTGGGCGTCCCTGACGGCGGCCCTCAAGAAGATCAAGGCGGCGGGCAAGAAGGGCATCACCTTCTCGGCGATCAACACCGAGGAGGGCAGCTTCCAGTTCCTGCCCTGGTTCTGGGGCGCCGGCGCGGACCTCACCCGGCTCGACTCCGCCAAGGGCGTGGCGGCCCTCACCCTGTGGAAACAGTGGGTCGACGCGGGCTACGCCCCCAAGGACGTACTGAACAACACCCAGACCACCAGCTGGCAGGAGTTCGCCACCGGGGACTACGCCTTCGGCGAGAACGGCACCTGGCAGCTCGCCAACGCGGAGAAGGCCGGGTTCCCGTACGGAGTGGTCAACATCCCCGCACAGAAAGGCGGTTCGGCGCCGGTCCCCACCGGCGGGGAGTTCGTCACCGTTCCCGTGCAGAAGGACACCGGCCGCTACGACACCACCAAGAAGATCGTCACCTGTCTGACCAGCGCCGAGAACCTCCTGGCGAGCGACACGACGCTGACCTATGTGGCGCCCACCTCCGCGGTGCAGGCCCAGCAGGTCAAGGCGAACGCGAAGCTCGGGCCGTGGGTGGAGGCGGTGGCGTCGGCGCGGGGTCGCACGAGCGGCGGCCTGGGCACCGAGTACCCCACCATCTCGCAGCAGATGTGGACCGCCGTCCAAGCGGCCCTCTCCGGCTCCAAGGCCCCCGCCGCCGCTCTGTCCGACGCCCAGGCCTCCGCCGCAAAGGGCTAGGCGCAGACGTTCTTTCGCCCCCTCCGCCCCTACCCGTCCCGCACCCGGGGCTCCGCCCCAGACCCCGCTCCTCAAACGCCGGAGGGGCTGAAACTTCCCCGGCCGGGGCTGCAATCCGGACCAGCCACCACGACGCACCCGCAGTCGGCCACGCACGGAAGGGGCCGTGCCGGTACATCGATGCCCGTCGCCACCGACGGCCACGCCTCATCCAACGGCGACGGGCTGATGTACCGGCACGGCCCCGACCCACCCACCGGACCGACACCGCACCCGGAAACCGCAGAGGCCACCGCATGCTCACCCACGATCGCCGGAGCCGGCTGACGGCGCTGGCCTTTCTCGCGCCGCTGGCCGCGTACCTCGCCGCCTTCTACGCCTATCCCCTCTACCGCAACCTCGACCTGAGCCTGCGCGACTACACGGTCAGGTCCTTCGTCGCGGGCGACGCCCCCTTCGCCGGCTGGGACAACTTCCGTACGGTCCTGGACGACCCGTCCTTCGCCCCGGCGATGCGGCACACGATGATCTTCACCTTCGCCTCCATCGCCGTCCAGTACGCCGCCGGACTCGCCCTCGCCGTCTTCTTCGACCGCCGTTTCCCGCTGGCCCCCACCCTGCGGGCACTGTTCCTGATCCCCTGGCTCCTGCCGCTGATCGTGTCGGCGTCGACCTGGTCCTGGATGTTCAACAGCGAGTCCGGCGTGGTGAATTACGCCCTGCACCTGATCGGCGTCGACCCCGTCGGCTGGCTCACCTCTCCGCACTGGGCGCTGACCTCGGTCATCGTCGCCAACATATGGATCGGCATCCCCTTCAACCTGGTCATCCTGTACAGCGGCCTCCAGAACATCCCCGCCGAGCTGTACGAGGCCGCCGCCCTGGACGGAGCGGGCACGTGGCAGCAGTTCCGCCGCATCACGTTCCCGCTGCTGCGCCCGGTCTCGGCGATCACTCTGCTGCTCGGTCTCGTCTACACCCTCAAGGTCTTCGACCTGATCTGGATCATGACGAAAGGCGGCCCCGGCGACTCCTCGTCCACCCTGGCGACCTGGTCCTACCAGCTCGGATTCGGCACCCTGCTGCCCAAGTTCGGCCCCGGCGCCGCCGTCGGCAACATCCTGATCGTCATCGCCCTCGCCTTCGGGCTGCTGCACATCCGCGTCCAGAGGAGGCAGGAGGCATGAAGTCCCGTACGACCGGCCGCCGTCACACCGTGATCGGCGTCGCCCTCACCGCTCTCATGCTCTTCCCGGTGTACTGGATGCTGAACGTGTCCCTCACCCCGCAGCGCGACATGCGCAAGAGCCCGCCCGGCCTGTTCCCGCTGCACCCCACCTTCGAGGGCTACCGGGCCGTCCTGAACGACCAGTTGCCCTACCTGGGCACCAGCCTGCTCATCGGCCTCGGCACGGTCGCTCTCACGCTGACACTCGCCGCCCCGGCCGGCTACTCCCTCGCCAAGCTGCGCCCGCCCGGCGCGGGACCGCTCTCTCTCGCGCTCCTGGTCGCCCAGATGATCCCCGGCATCGTCATGGCGATGGGCTTCTACGGGTTCTTCCTCGACCTCGGACTGATCGACTCCTGGTGGGGCCTGATCATCGCGGACTCCACCATCGCCGTGCCGTTCGGCGTCATGATCTTCGCCGCGTTCATGTCGGGCATCCCCGGCGAGCTCATCTCCGCGGCCCGCATCGACGGCGCGGGCACCTGGCGGATCTTCCGCTCCGTCGTCCTGCCGGTGAGCCGCAACGCGATCGTCACGGTCTCGCTCTTCGGCTTCCTGTGGGCCTGGTCCGACTTCGTCTTCGCCAACACCCTCGACGGCGGCGGCGACATGCGCCCCATCACCCTCGGCATCTACCACTACATCGGCAACAACAACCAGGAATGGAACGCGATCATGGCCACCGCCGTCGTCGCGTCGATCCCCGCCACTGTCCTGCTCGTCCTCGCACAGCGCTACGTGGCCGCGGGCGTGACCGCGGGCGCGGTGAAGGACTGAGCAGGCGTTCCCCGCTCCCCACCTCCAGGAGGCTCCTCCATGAGCCGCACGAGCCGCTCAGGCCGCACGACCCGGACGTTACGCATCACCCCGACAGCCACCCCCACGGCCGGACCGCCCCAGACCGCCGGACACCACCGCGCCCGTGCCCTGGCCGCCCTCGGCGCCATCGCGCTGGCCGGCACCGCCCTGTTCACCGCGCCTCCCGCCCAGGCCGCCCCCACCGCGGCCACCACCCTGGTCGTCAACGCCGACCAGACCCTCCGCTCCGTAACCCACCTGGCGAGCGGCAGCCTGTACGGCCTCGCCGACGCGAGCACCCCGGCCGACAGCCTGGTCACCCCGCTCAAGCCGAACACCTTCGTGCAGATGGCACCGGGCGGTTCCCAGCTGCCCAACGGCGAACCCGCGCCCGGGGGCGACGCCCTGAAGGTGGCCTCCAAGGCGGCGCGGGCCGGCGCCGGGGTCGTCGTCCGCATGCCCGACTGGTACCCGAACTTCCCCTACAAGTGGGTGAGCTGGAGCAACTGGCTGTCCGCCGTGGACACCCAGATCGCGTCGGTCAAGTCCTCCTCCGCCACGAACATCCGCGCCTACGAGCTGTGGAACGAACCCGACTGGACCTGGGACACCACGAACGCCGGTACGTTCGAGGCGGGTTGGACGCGCACCTACAAGGAGGTCCGCGTCAAGGACACCACCACCCCGATCCAGGGCCCCAGCCACTCGGCATGGAACCAGAGCTGGATGAGCACGTTCCTCACGGCCGCCAAGGCCGCCGGGACCGTCCCCGACATCATCGCCTGGCACGAACTCCAGGGCTCCCAGGACATCGCGGCGCACGTCGCGGCGTACCGCTCCCTGGAGAGCAGCCTGGGCATCAGCGCGCGCCCGATCTCCATCGAGGAGTACGCGACGCCCACCGAGGTGGGGGTGCCGGGTCCGCTCGTCGGGTATGTCGCCAAGTTCGAGCGGGCGGGTGTCCATGACGCCGAGCTCGCCTTCTGGAACCACTACGGCACCCTCGGCGACACTCTCACCGACACCGGCGGATCACCCAACGGCTCGTACTGGCTGTACAAGTGGTACGGCGACATGTCGGGCAGCATGGTCCCCACCACGCCGCCGGCCCAGACGGGCATCGACGGGGCCGCGTCCCGTACCGGGGACGGCCGGCAGATCAGCGTCGTGTTCGGCGGCGGCACGGGTTCGACGGCCGTGACGGTCAAGGGCCTGGGCTCGTTGTCCGCCTTCGGCAGCACCGTGCACGCCAAGCTGGAGTACACCCCGTCCAAGGGCCGCACCACGGCCGTATCGGCCCCGTACACGATCTCGGAGGCCGACTACACCGTCTCGAACGGGTCCGTCACCGTGCCCGTGGCCATGAACGCCTCGGACGGCTACCACCTGGTCATCACCCCCAGCGGCGGCTCCACCTCGCTCGCCGGGACCTACCAGATCACCAACAGGAACAGCGCCCTCGCCCTGGACACCCAGAGCGCGGGCACGGCCCAGGGCACCGCGGTCGTCCAGGCCACGTCCTCCACCGGCACCAGCCAGTCGTGGACCCTCTCCGCCGCCGGATCCGGCCTCTACAAAATCAGCAACAAGGCGAGCGGTCTGCTGCTCGGCATCACGAACGCGAGCACGGCGGCCGGCGGGACCGCGCTGATCTGGGCGGACAACGGCACCGCGGACCACCTCTGGCAGCTGATCCCGGCCGGGGACGGCTACTACAAGATCGCCAACTACAACAGCGGTCTGCTGCTCGGCGTGAACGGCATGAGCACCTCCACCGGCGCCCAGGTCCTCCAGTGGGACGACAACGGCACCGCCGACCACCTGTGGAGACTGACCTCGCGCTGAGGCCGCTCCCCAGGTACGGGTACGCCCCCGGATGTCGGCCGGGGGCGCACTCGTGGAACAACCGCTTCGGACACCGCCACGGACCCGGTTCGGGCACCGCCACGGATACCGCTCCGCGCTAGATGAACGAGTTGATCTCGATCGTCTCGGTGCGGCCCGGTCCGACGCCGATCGCGGAGATCGGGGCACCCGACATCTCCTCCAGCGCCTTCACGTAGTCCTGCGCGTTCTTCGGGAGATCCGCGAAGGTCTTCGCCTTGGTGATGTCCTCCGACCAGCCGGGGAGGGTCTCGTAGATCGGCTTCGCGTGGTGGAAGTCGGTCTGGGAGTACGGGAGTTCCTCGACGCGCTTGCCGTCGATCTCGTACGCCACGCAGACCGGGATCTCCTCCCAGCCGGTCAGGACGTCCAGCTTGGTGAGGAAGAAGTCGGTCAGACCGTTCACGCGGGTCGCGTAGCGGGCGATGACCGCGTCGAACCAGCCGCAGCGCCGGTCACGGCCGGTCGTCACACCGCGCTCGTGGCCGATGCGCCGCAGCGCCTCGCCGTCCGCGTCGAAGAGCTCGGTCGGGAACGGACCCGAGCCGACCCGGGTGGTGTACGCCTTGAGGATGCCGATGACCCGGCTGATCTTGGTCGGGCCGACGCCGGCACCCGTGCAGGCGCCGCCCGCGGTCGGGTTCGACGACGTCACGAACGGATACGTGCCGTGGTCGATGTCCAGGAGCGTGCCCTGGCCGCCCTCGAAGAGCACGACCTTGTCCTGCTCCAGCGCCTGGTTGAGGATCAGGACGGTGTCCGCGACGTACGGCTTGAGCCGGTCCGCGTAGCCCAGCAGCTCCTCGACGACCTGGCTCGCCTCGATGGCGCGGCGGTTGTAGAGCTTGGTGAGCAGCTGGTTCTTGACCTCCAGCGCCGCTTCGACCTTCTGGACGAGGATCGACTCGTCGTAGAGGTCCTGGACGCGGATGCCAACACGGTTGATCTTGTCCGCGTAGGTCGGGCCGATTCCGCGCCCGGTGGTGCCGATCTTCCGCTTTCCGAGGAAGCGTTCCGTCACCTTGTCGACAGTGACGTTGTAAGGCGTGATGATGTGAGCGTTTCCGCTGATCAGCAGCTTGGAAGTGTCGACGCCGCGCTCGTTCAGTCCGTTCAGCTCGGAGAACAGGACGGACGGGTCGACGACGACTCCGTTGCCGATCACCGGAGTGCACTCCGGCGTGAGGATTCCGGAAGGAAGGAGGTGGAGAGCGTATTTCTGGTCGCCGACGACTACCGTATGGCCGGCGTTGTTGCCGCCCTGGTAGCGCACCACATAGTCCACGGATCCACCGAGCAGATCGGTGGCCTTTCCCTTGCCTTCGTCACCCCACTGAGCACCGAGCAGCACAAGTGCGGGCACAGGCGTACACCCCTTCCGGGCGGGGCATGTCCAAGGTCGGGACGTACGTGACCGTTTGTGGCTACGGCTGTGTACACCGGCGACCACCATTGGCCGCGACCGTCGGACCGGATGCCCCGGAATAGACGAAGCCCCTGGCGCAAAGGCGCAAGGGGCTCTTGCAGAAAGATGCTACCCGAGGAAGCGAGGCAGGACCGAGGTGGCGGCTTCCGACCAGCTCCTGGTGGTCATCGACCCGGTCGCCCGACGGACGGACGGCGAGTCCGTCCGGATCGCGAAAGACGTGCTCAGCGCGGGTGCGGCGACGAAGGTGTGCCTCCCGGAAGGGCCCGAGGAATTCGCTCGGGCGCTGATCCGCCGGGGTGCGCGCCGACCCGTCGTCATCGGTGACGACGGCGCCCTGCTGCGGGCGGTGTCCCTGTTGCACCGGCGGCGGGAACTCGCCGCGTGCGCGCTGTCCTTCGTGCCCGTGGGCGGTGCGCTGTCGCTGTCCCGTTCGCTCGGGGTGCCGATGGGGACCGTCGCGGCGGCCAGGGCGGTCCTCGACGGGGCCGAACGGCGGCTCGACCTGCTCGTGGACGACAGTGACGGTGTGGTGCTCGGCGCGCTGCGCATCCCCTCGCTGCCCTCCCGGCCGTCCGCTCCGGTGCCCGTGGGAGTGCCCGGGGAGGAAGCCGGCGCGCGTCCGTGGCTGCGTACCTGCCAGTCCTTGGTACGGACCCTCGCCTCCCGGCCGTCCCGGCTCGCCTCCGCACCCGGACTCGGGCCCTCCCGACTGCGGATCGAGGTCGACGGAGTGTGCGTGGTGGACCTGGACCAGCCCGTGGAGACCGTTTCGGTGACACCGGGGGGCTCGGGCACCGGCGCCGAGATCGAGGTCCGCGCGGTGTCCGTGGGGGCCGCGTCCTCGCCCCTGCGGCTGCTGGGCCACAAGGTCACCGTCTCCGGCGCCGACTTCCGCTACGGCGCGGACTCCGTGGTGAGCGGCCCGGTGCGGACCCGGACATGGACGGTACGGGAGTCGGCCTGGGGCCTGACCCTGCCGGCGGCACCCTGACGGTGTGAGGGGCGGGAGGCACGGGCGGGGGCCCTGGCCGCCCCGGTGGCCTCAGCGCCTGGTGACCCTGGTGCCCTGGTGACCCGGGTGGCGGGACGAAACGCGGATCCGCTCCGGCGGAGAGGGGCGGGTGCTCCGACAAAACCCCGGGCGGGTGCTCCGGCGGGACGGAAGCGGGGTGCTCCGGCGGGACCGGGAGCGGCCCGGTGGTCAGCCGTCGTCGCCGAACAGCGTCTCGCGGTGGGCGCGCCAGCGTTCCATCATCGCGGCGATCTCACCGTCGATGAACTCGAAGAACGCAAGGGTCTCGGAGAGCCGCCGCCCGGCGGGGGTCGTGGAACCGAGGGAGTCGACACCGGCGCGCAGGGCGAGTTCCCAGCGCTTGAGCACCGCGTCACGGCTGGTCAGCGCCTCGTACCACTGGTTGCTGTGCACGCGGTACCGCTCGCGCCGTGAGCCCGGCTCCCGCTCGCGCGAGACCATGTGCTGCTGCGCGAGATAGCGCACCGCGCCGGAGACGGCGGCGGGGCTGACCTGGAGCTGCTCCCCGAGTTCGGCGGAGCTCATCGCACCGGAGTCGGAGGCCAGCAGCGCCGCGAAGACACGGGCGGGCATCCGCTGCATCCCGGCCTCGACGAGCTGCGCCGCGAAGCCCTCGACGAACTTCGAGACCGCCTCCGGGTCCCGTTCCGCCGCACTCGGTTCCGCCATCTGTCGATCATCTCCCCTGCTCACGCATCACCGTCGAGTGTATCCAGGATTTATATGTTTCCTTAACTTCACAAATTTCTGAAAGAAGCGTACGTTCGGGCCATGACGAAGGCAATCAGCGTCGCCGGACTGCACAAGTCGTTCGGCAGGACGCACGCGCTGGACGGACTGGACCTGGAGGTCGAGGCCGGTGAGGTGCACGGCTTCCTCGGCCCCAACGGCTCCGGGAAGTCCACCACCATCCGGGTCCTGCTCGGCCTGCTGCGCGCCGACTCGGGCACGGCCCGGATGCTGGACATGGACCCGTGGGCGGACGCCGTCGAACTGCACCGCCGGGTCGCCTACGTCCCCGGAGACGTCACCCTGTGGCGCAACCTCTCCGGCGGCGAGGTCATCGATCTCTACGGGCGGCTGCACGACGGGGGCCGCGCCCGGCGCGGCGGACCGGGCGGCGGGCGGACCGGCGGCCTCGACCCGGCGCGGCGCGCCGAACTGGTCGAGCGCTTCGAACTCGACCCCACCAAGAAGGGGCGCACCTACTCGAAGGGCAACCGCCAGAAGGTCGCCCTCGTCGCCGCCTTCGCCTCCGACGTCGACGTGCTCATCCTGGACGAGCCGACCTCCGGTCTCGACCCGCTGATGGAAGAGGTCTTCCAGAAGTGTGTCCGGGAGGAACGCGACCGGGGCCGCACGATCCTGCTGTCCTCGCACATCCTGAGCGAGGTCGAGGAGCTCTGCGACCGCGTCAGCATCATCCGCAAGGGCCGGACCGTCGAGAGCGGTTCCCTCGCCGACCTGCGCCACCTCACCCGCACCAGCGTCACCGCCGAACTCACCGGCCCGCCGAACGGACTGGCGTCCCTGCCCGGAGTCCACGAACTGGACGTCCAGGACACCGGGGTCCGGCAGGACGGCGTCCGTTGCCGGGTCCGGTTCCACGTCGAGAGCGACAAGCTGAACGCGGTCCTGCGGTCGCTGACCGACTCCGGCGTACGGTCCCTGACCTCGACCCCGCCGACCCTGGAGGAGCTGTTCCTGCGGCACTACCAGGACGACGTACGGGCCGGCGGATCCGAGGAAGGGGCGATGACCCGATGACCGCCACGACCGCCGGCCCCTTCGCCGCACGCGTCGGCGGCTCCCGCCCCCTGGCCGGCACCGGAACCCTGCTGCGCTTCGCGCTGCGCCGCGACCGCGTGATGATGCCGCTGTGGATCGGCGTCATCGCCCTGATGGTGCTCTCCCTGCCGGCCTCGCTGAAGTCCGTCTACAGCACCCCGGCCGAACGCGCCTCCCTGGCACGGCAGATGCTCGCCAACAGCTCCCTGCGCGCCACCTACGGACCGGTGTTCAGCGACTCGCTCGGCGGACTCACCGCCTGGCGCATCGGCGCCTACGCCGGAGTCCTCGCCGCCGTCATGAGCCTGGTCGTCGTCGTACGGCACACCCGGGACGAGGAGGAGAGCGGACGCCAGGAACTCGTCTCCGCCGCGATGGTCGGGCGGCGGGCGCCGCTGACCGCCGCCCTGCTCGCGGCGCTCGTCGCCAACGGCGTTCTCGCCCTCCTCATCACGATCGGCCTCGCCGGACAGGGCGGTGCCGGGGCCCTGGCGCTGGGGCTCGCGATCGCCGCGACCGGGATGGTCTTCGCGACCATGGCCGCGATCGTCGCCCAGCTGACGGAGAGCGCGCGGCTCGCCAAGGGACTGACGGGCGGGCTGATCGGCGCCGCCTTCGTCCTCAGGGCGGCGGGCGACTCCGCGACCGACGACGGCTCGTCGGCGCTGACCTGGATCTCACCGGTGGGCTGGCTGGAGAACGTCCGCGCCTTCGCGGACGAACGCTGGTGGGTCCTGTTGCTGTTCGCCGCGGCCGTCGCCGCCCAGGGCGCCGCGGCCTACGCACTCGCCGGGCGGCGCGATGTGGGCATGAGCTTCCTGCCCACCCGGCCGGGACCCGCGACCGGACGCCTCGGCACGGCCGGGGCGCTGGCCTGGCGTCTCCAGCGCGGCGCGGTACTCGGCTGGAGCCTCGGATTCCTCGCGGCGGGCGCCGCGTTCGGCGGCATCACGAAGGGGGCCGCGGACCTGGTCGGCGACAACGCCAAGACCCGCGAGATCATCGAGCGGATGGGCGGGCAGGCCGGGATCACCGACGCGTTCCTCGCCGCCATGGTGAACATGCTGGGCATGGTCGCCGCGCTCTACATCGTCGCCTCCGTGCTGCGGCTGCACGGCGAGGAGACCTCGCAGCGCGCCGAACCCCTGCTCGCCACCGCCGTCGGCCGGCTGCGCTGGGCCGGCGGACACCTCGTCCTCGCCTTCGGCGGCACGGTCCTGATCATGCTGCTCGGCGGGCTCGGCCTCGCTCTCGGCTACGGCGCCGAGCTCGGCGCCATCCTCGGTGCCTGCCTGGTCCAGGTCCCGGCGGTCTGGACCCTGGGCGGTCTCGCCGTCCTGCTCCACGGCCTCTCCCCCCGGATCGCCCCCGGTGCCTGGGCCGCGGCGGGCCTCGCCCTCCTCCTCGGCTGGATCGGTCCCGCCCTGAAGATCCCGCAGGCCGTCATGGACCTCTCCCCCTTCGGCCATCTGCCGAAGCTGCCGGGCGGAACCATGGCCTGGACACCGGTCCTCGTCCTCACCGCGATCGCGGCGGCCCTGACGGCAGCGGGACTGGTGTCCCTGCGCCGCCGCGACCTGGCGACATGAGGGGCGGGCCGCCCGGCCGAGCCGGAAGGCGACCCGGCCGCTGACGAGCCCTTGGCGGCGCGACCTGCCGAGACGAGCGGTCGCGCCCGCCGTCACCAAAACCTCGGTGTCGGAGCCGCGCCGCCGGGCGGACAGCGGTGGACGGTCGCGCCGCCGGACCGGCAGGAACAGGCGGACACGCCGCCGGACCGGCGGGAACGGGCGGACGGACAGCGGTGACGGTTGTCAGACCTCCACCGGCAGGCTCTCCAGTCCACGGATCACGAAGTTCGGCTTGCGGACCGGCTCCTGGGCGAGCCGGAGACCGGGGGCCTTGGTCAGGAGCGCGCTCATGGACGCGGCCAGTTCGAGCCGGGCGAGCGGAGCGCCGATGCAGTAGTGGATACCCGCGCTGAAGGAGATGTGCGGGTTCTCCGACCGGGACAGGTCCAGCGTCTCCGGGTCCGCGAACACCTCGGCGTCACGGTTCGCGGAACCGAAGAGCATCGCGATCTCCGCACCCCGCGGAACCGTCGTACCGTCGATCTCGATGTCGTCCAGCACCCACCGCTCGAACAGCTGGAGCGGGGTGTCGTAGCGCATCAGCTCCTCCACCGCCGTCGGGATCAGCGAATGGTCCGCCCGCAGCGCCTCCAGCTGCCCGGGATGCCGGAACAGGGTCCACCAGCCGGTCACCGTCGAGTTGACCGTCGCCTCGTGCCCGGCGTTCAGCAGCAGCACGCAGGTGGAGATCATCTCCTGCTCGGTGAGCCGGTCGCCCTCGTCGTGCGCCGCGATGAGCCCCGAGATCAGATCGTCCCCGGGCTCCTTGCGGCGGGCCTCGATCAGGCCCCGCAGGTACTCGGTGAACTCGACCGACGCCCGCACCGCCTTCCGCGCCACCTCCTCGGACGGATTCAGTTCGTACATCCCGCAGATGTCCGCCGACCAGGGCCGCAACGGCGCCCGTTCGGACTCCGGGACACCCAGCATCTCCGCGATCACCGACACCGGCAGCGGCTCCGCCACATCGGTCAGCAGATCCCCGCCGCCCGCCTCCACCAGCCGGTCGACCAGCTCACCCGCCAGCCCCTCCACATACGGCTTCAGCCGCTCGACCGTGCGGGGCGTGAACGCCTTCGACACCAGCCGCCGGATCCGCGTGTGGTCCGGAGGCTCCAGGTCGAGCATCCCGTGATCGTTGAGCACATGGAACGGCTCGTGCTCCGGCGGCGGTGCCGTCCGCCCGAAGTCCTCGTGCGTGAACCGGTGCTGATAGGTCCGGCCCAGCCGGCGGTCCCGCAGCAGTGCCGACACGTCCGCGTGGTGCGGCACCAGCCACTGGTTCGTCGGCTCGTAGTAGTGCACCCGGCCCCGCGCGCGCAGTTCCTCGTACGCCGGGTACGGGTCCGCCACGAAGGCCGGATCCCACGGGTCGAAGGCCCGCGAACTCTCCAAAGCTGCCATGAACGGACGCTAGCCCGACCCACCCCCAGCTGACCAGGGCCGCCCCGTTCCGGGGGCGCCGGGCGCCGTCATCTGGGGGTGACCAGGCGGGCCTCGTAGGCGAACACCGCGGCCTGTGTCCGGTCCCGCAGGCCCAGTTTCACCAGGATGCGGCTCACATGGGTCTTGATCGTCGACTCCGCGACGACGAGCCGCTGGGCGATCTCCGCGTTCGACAGCCCCTGCGCGATCAGCACCAGCACCTCCGTCTCCCGGTCGGTGAGATCCCCGTACGCCCCGTGCGCCGTCGCCGACAGCCGGGGCTCCTCCGCGAGCTTGGAGAACTCCGTGATCAGCCGCTTGGTGACCGAGGGGGCGAGCAGCGCCTCCCCGGCCGACACGACCCTCACCCCGTCGGCGAGCTGGCGGGCCGAGGCGTCCTTGAGCAGGAAACCGGACGCCCCCGCGCGCAGCGCCTGGTACACGTACTCGTCGAGGTCGAACGTCGTCAGCACCAGCACCTTCGCGGCACCGTCCGCGGCGACGATCTCCCGGGTCGCGTCGATGCCGTTCATCTCCGGCATACGGATGTCCATCAGCACGACGTCCGGGCGCAGCTCGCGGACCCGGTCGACCGCCTCCCGGCCGTTGACCGCCTCGCCGACCACCTCGATGTCCGGCATCGCGCCGAGCAGTACGGAGAAGCCCTCGCGGACCATCATCTGGTCGTCGGCGATCAGCACACGGATCGCGCGACCCGTACCGTCCGTCATCCGGTCTCCTCCCCCGACGGCACCGGCAGGAACACCGCCACCTCATACCCTCCGTCGTCCATGGTGCCCGTCGTCATCTCGCCGTCCAGCATCGTGACCCGCTCGCGCATGCCCGTGATGCCGTGCCCCGCGCCGTGCGTGGACTTCTCCAAGGTCGTCACCGGCGCGGGGCCGTTGACTATGCGCAGGCCGAGCCCGCCGAGGACATAGCCGATCTCGACGCGGGCCGGCGCGCCCGGCGCGTGCCGCAGGGTGTTGCTGAGGGCCTCCTGGACTATCCGGTACGCCGACAGTTCGACGCCCTGCGGAAGCTCACGCACCGCACCGGTGACCGCCTTCTCCACGGTCAGACCCGCGTCCCGCACATTGGCGAGGAGCCCGTCCAGATCGGCGAGGGTGGGCTGCGGCGCGTCCGGCGCCTCGTAGTCCTCGGCCCTGACCACGCCCAGCACCCGGCGCAGCTCGGTGAGCGCCGCCACCGCGTTCTCCCGGATCGTGACGAACGCCTGCTCCAGCTCCGGGGGCGGATTCTCCACCCGGTAGGGCGCCGCCTCCGCCTGGATGGCGACCACGGACATGTGGTGGGCGACCACGTCGTGCAGCTCGCGGGCGATCGTCGTGCGCTCTTCGAGCAGCGTGCGCCGGGAACGCTCGTGGGCCGTCTCCGACTGGTGGGCGGTCACCTCCTGCTCGGCCTCCCTGCGGATGTTCAGCACCGTGACGACCAGGAGGGCCAGTGCGGAGACGAAGAGCAGCGGGAACGTGTTGACGCTGTAGTAGCCCCCTCCGAACAGGGTCTCGGTGATCAGGCTGTACGCCGCGGTCAGCAGCCACATCCACGCCGCGACGCGAGGGCGTGAGCGCAGAGCCACGACCGTCAGCACCGTGACATGCGCTATGAAGCTGCCGGGCGCCCACGGCCAGTCGCTCCAGGCGCTGCCGAACATGGCGACGGCCGGGGCCGCCGCGATCGAGAGCCAGAAGGCGCCGACCGGTCGGACCAGGGTCGCCAGGACCGGAAGCAGGGCGAGGAACCCGCACAGCGGGGGTGCGACCGTGCCGCCGCCGGGGCCGAAATCGGTCTCGGCGCTGTAGGCCGCGGCCATCGCGAGCAGGCCGGCCGCCACCACCACCGCGTGCGGGGTCCAGGCCGCGTACGCGCGCAGGGTCCCGGGGAGGCGGCGGGTGATGGGGCCGTCCGTGCGCATGCGGCGAAGGGGGCGGTAGGCGAAGGCGTCGTGGAACATGTCCTGCCGCAGGCCGCGCACGGCGTCCGCCGCGAGGCGGTACTCCGGGCTGCGGGGCTTGGCCTTGGCACCGCCGGGGGGCGGGGACGTCGTCTGCGTGTGGGTCGTCTCGGTCACGCTCAGAACGGTAGGCCCGGGCGGGGGGTGGGGTCGTCACCTGCGAGGAGGGTCCTTGGGAGTCCGTCTCAGGTACTACGGGTAGGTCCGGGTTCGCGAGGAGGTGGCGGCCGGTCTTCGGCCGGCCTGTACGGACATCAGTAGCCGGTGGGGCGGACCAGCCCCGATTCGTAGGCGAAGACCGCCGCCTGGGTGCGGTCGCGCAGGCCCAGTTTGACGAGGATGCGGCCGACGTGGGTTTTCACCGTCTGCTCGGCCACCACCAGACGCTGGGCGATCTCGGCGTTGGAGAGACCCTGGGCGATATGGGCCAGGACCTCGGTCTCGCGTTCGGTGAGATCACCCACGCGTTGCTTGAGGGGAGCGCGCGGGGTGGAGTCGAGGCGGGAGAACTCGGCGATGAGGCGGCGGGTGATGCCGGGGGCGAGGAGGGCGTCGCCGGCGGCCACCACACGGACCGCCTCGGCGAGTTGATCGGCCGAGGCGTCCTTGAGGAGGAAGCCGGAGGCACCGGCGCGCAGGGCTTCGTAGACGTACTCGTCGAGGTCGAACGTGGTGAGCACCAGGACCTTGATGTGCGGGGTGTCCGTCGTGATGCGGCGGGTCGCCTCGATGCCGCCGAGTTCGGGCATGCGGATGTCCATCAGGACGACGTCCGGCGCGAGTTCGGCGACCTGGCGGACCGCGTCGAGTCCGTCGACCGCCTGGCCGATCACCTCGATGCCCGGGTTCGCGTTGAGCAGCACGGTGAATCCCTGGCGGACCATCTGCTGGTCGTCGGCGATCAGAACGCGGATGGTGCCGCTCACGGTCGTCATGACGTCTCTTCTCCTGGAGGCCGGTCAAGGTGTCGTCGTCCGGGTGACGTCGTCGGTGGGCTCGACGCCGTTGCCCGGGAGGAAGGCCGCCACCGCGAAACCACCGCAGGACGTCTCCGAGGTCACGAGAGTGCCACCCAGCATCGCGACGCGCTCGCGCATACCGAGCAGTCCGTGCCCCGCGCCCGGGGACGGCGGGGCGCGGAACGCGGGCCGTGAGTTGACGACCCTCACCTGAAGGCCCCGCGGGAAGTGCCAGAGCTCCACCTTGACCGCCGAACCCGGCGCGTGGCGCAGGGCGTTGCTCAGCGCCTCCTGGATGATCCGGTACGCCGACAGCTCCACGCCCGGGGCCAGGGGAAGCTGTTCCCCGGCGATCTCCGTGGTCACGTCCAGTCCCGCGGCGCGCGTGTTCTCGACCAGGGCGTCGAGCCGGTCCAGCGTGGGCTGCGGGGCGTCCGGCGCCGCGCCCGCGCTCGCACCGAGGCCGTACGGGTCCTCCGGATTCTCCGAGCGCAGCACTCCGAGCACCCGGCGCAGCTCGGTCAGCGCCTCCAGGGCGTTCTGCCGGATGCCTTCGAGGTTCTCCCTCAGCTCGTCCGTCGGATTCTCCACCAGGTGCGGGGCGACCTGCGCCTGAATGGAGATCACCGACATGTGGTGGGCCACCACGTCGTGCAGCTCGCGCGCGATACGGCTGCGCTCCTCCAGAACCGTGCGGCGGGCGCGCTCCTCCTCGGTCAGCGAGGCCTGCTCGACCAGTTGGCTGCGCGCCTCGCGGCGACCGCGCAGCGCGGTACCGAGCAGGACGACGATGGCAAAGACGATCACCGCCGTCGCTCCCGTCGGGTGGTACGACGGGCCCCCGGGCACGCCCTGCAGCGGGTACGAGGGGTCGCCGTCCAGGCCGTGCAGCGGGTACGAGGAGTCGCCGGCCAGGCCCTGCAGCGCATAGGTGGCCAGGCCGGTCAACGACAGCGCGCCGACCGCGACGCGTGTGGGCGTCCGCAGGGCCAGCAGGAAGAGCACGATCGCCTGCGCCGTGATCGCGGGCCCGCTCCAGGGCCAGTCCAGTCCCGGTCCCGATCCCGGGAGGCCCGCCACCGGGTCCATACGGACGGCGGCAGCGGCGACCACGGTCGCGCCCAGTGACAGCCACCAGGCCGGAATCGGGCGCCACAGCGCGAGCGCGACCGCCGCACCCAGCGCGAACCCGCTCGCCGTGCCCAGCGGGAAACCCAGTCGATAACCGCCGCTCAGCTCGTCCATGGCCGCCAGCCCGAGCCCGAAGGCGACCAAGCACACCACGACATGCGGCAGCCGGCGCAGACGACGGGGCCGGGACAACGGCGGCAGCGGCGCGGCCGCCGGCACCGCCAGTTCGCCCAGGATCCCGCGCAGGAAGGGAAGAGAGGTCTGCGCGAGGGTCCGCGCGAGGGTCTGGACGCGGATGGCGCGGATCGCGTGGACGGCGCGCGTCCCGCGGGAGGTCCGGAGGGTGCGGGGGGCGTGGTCGACGGGCGTGGTCGGCGCGGTGGCGAGCTCGGGTGGCTCGGGGGTGGGTGAGGGTGCGGGTGAGGTTGAGGGCATGTCAGGGAGCCTTGCGGGCTCGTCGTCCCGGGGGCGGTGCTCCTCGCTGGTCACACCGTCAACCCTAGGCACGAGGTGCCGCCTTGGGCGTGGCCGGGCCGGGGCCGCGGCGCACGCGGTGGACCCGGACGACCCGGGAAGGACGGCCGTTGGGGCGGCGGGGTCCACGCTCGTGCGCGCTGAAGGCGAACCAGCACAAGGTGAGGGCGCACACGAAGACGGGCAGCCAGGCGACCCTCGCGGCCACCCAGGCCAGGGAGTCGGGGGTGGTGTGCAGGCCGGGAAGCCGGCCCGCGAGCCGGCCGAGGGCGGTCACCGCCATCAGGGAACTCTGGTGCCAGAGGAATATCGTCATCGCCGAGAGGTTGGCGAAGGCCGTGCCCGCCCAGAGCACCGGGCGCCGCATCACCCGGCGCAGCGGCTCGCGCAGCAGCAGGGCGAGTCCGCACTGGGCCAGGCCGAACGTGACCGCGGCCAGTGTCGGCGGGTCCAGGTTGGAGACCGCGGCCCCCGGTATGCCGACCATGGACGCCGGATAGCCGGCCCACGTCACCAGCACCGCCGTCGTCGACACGCCCCCGCCGAACAGCACCCATCCCGCGCGCCGTCCCTCCAGCTCGCCACGGGTCCAGGCCGCGCCCAGGGTGTACGGCACCATCCAGCCCGCCGCGAGGTTCACCCAGCCGAGCCATGCCGGGCCGCCGAGGCCGAAACGGATGACGTCGACGTGGAGAACGACGGCCAGCGGCCACAGCGGGCTGAGACGGGTCAACAGCGGTGTCGCCGCGGTCAGTCCGGCGAACACCACCAGGAACCAGAGCGGGGACAGGGCCAGCTTCACCAGCGTGCGTACCGTGCCGAAGTCCGCGCCGGAGGCGAGCAGACAAACGGTCGCCACCGTCCAGAGCGTCAGCACCGCCGTCACCGGCCTCAGCAGACGGACCACCCGGGCGCGCAGCCACTGCCCGTACGTCGTGCCGCGCGCCCGAGCCGACGCGTAACTCTTCGTCGCCACATGGCCGCCCACCAGGAAGAACACGGCGAGCGTCTGGAAGACCCAGGAGACCGGGGTCAGCCACGGCATGTGCTGTAAGGGGCTCGCGGTCCGCAGCGCGCCGCCGTCCGCGACGAGCGCCGTCACCAGCCAGTGGCCCAGGACCACACCCAGGATCGCGAGGGCGCGCAGGGCGTCCACGCAGCGGTCCCGTTCGGCGGGGGTGGCCCGGTCGACGCGGTGGATCGCGGTCCGCACACCGCTCAGGGCGGTCCTGCCGGTCGGGGTGGTGCTGCCCGTCAGGGCGGTCATGCCGGTCGGTTCACGCACGGGTGACCTCCGAGGTGTCGCCGAGGACGATGCGGGTGAGGTTGGCCAGGGACACCGAGCCCGGTGCGAAGTAGTCGCTGTGGCCGGCGGTGCCCGCCCGGAAGACCCGTGCGCCGAAGGACGGGGACACCGGGTCGGGGCCCAGGCCGACGGTCGTACCGAAAAGACCGACGCTCGTGTGCGGGACGTACGCGATCCAGTCGGCGGAGCCACGGGCCGCCCAGACGCGGGCGGGGGTGCGCAGCGCGGCGGCCGAGGACGCGCCGGTGCCCGGACTGCCGAAGACGACGATGTCGCTCACGTCCAGGCCCGGGGCGGCGCGGCCGCAGACCACCGTGCCGTACGAGTGGCAGAGCAGGGAGAGGTGCGCCGACCGGCCGACGACGCCGTGCAGCCGGTGCAGGAACGCCCTCAGCAGCGGGGCCGCCTGCTCGGCGCGGTCCGGCGTGATGACCGTGGTGCTCACCGTGCCCGGCGTCTCGTACCCGAGCCAGGCGATGACGGCGCCGCGCGGGCCGAGTCGGTCGTACAGGGCGAGGGCGCCGCCGCGGAAACGGCCGTACGTCTCCAGCGTGGTGTCCGAGCCCGGGACCAGGACGGCCACGCGGTCGGCGTGGGCGAGGTCGCCGAAGACCTCGGCGGCCCGGCCGGGACCCCGGCCGTCGAAGGAGAGGAAACGGCGGGAGGGTGCGGCCATCGCGCGGTCGGCGGCCGCCCGGGTGTGGTCGCCGTGGTCCGCGGCCATCCGGGCGGCCTCGGCGGCGTCGGCCCGGTTCGCCGCGTACGCCGTGTCCAGGGTCGACGCCGTCAGCGGTGCGAGGACCGCGGGTGGCGGCGCGGGGATCTCCGGGCGGGCGGCGCCGGACAAGGGGACGACGACCGCGGCCGTGACGAGCGCGGCGAGCAGCGTGCGGCCCAGCCGCCGGCGCAGTCGCCGCGGCCGTTGTCGTGAGGTGTCCGCGTCCCCCCTGACGATCGGCTTCGCCCGGAAATCCATGGTGTCCGTCCCTCCCCGTGCGCCCGTTCATCGGGCGTCACTGGAAGGGAAATTACGGATCGCCACCCGTCGCCCGCGTCCCGCTGCAGGCCCCATCCGAGAGGTAGCTCTCAGGTACTACGGGTATGACCAGGGGTCGGTGAGGGCAGGTCAACTCCCCTGATCAGCCGCGCCCTTGGGGAGGATCGTTCGGCCGGCGGCACCGGGGTCCGGACCCCGGCTACCAGGCCAGTTGGGCGATCTCCTCCGCCACCACGGCACAGGCGTCGGCGGCCGGGTCGATCAGGGGGAAGTGGCCGACGTCCTCCAGCAGGGTGAGACCCACCACCTCGCCGGCCTTGGCCGCCGCGTCCGCGTAGGACTCGGCGACCGCCTGCGGGACGACGATGTCGGTACGGCCCTGGACAAGCGTGGTGGCGATGCCGGTGGGGAGCAGTCGCACCGGGTCGGCGTAGGGCAGACGCTCCGCGAACGTGGCTTCCCCACCGAGGAGTTGACGGGAGGCCCCGCCGCACACATCGAGTTTCTCCGCGACCTCGAAGTCGGCGATCGGAGCGAGGGCGACGACGCCGCGCAGTGGTGCGGGGCGGTCGGTGTGCCAGGGCGCGTCGGCCGGCAGGAGGTGGCGCGCCGCGGCCCACAGCGCCAGGTGACCGCCCGCGGAGTGGCCGGTGATCACCACGCGCAGGGGGTCGGCCTGCGGAAGTGCCCGGCGTACGAGTGCGGGCAGCGCGTCGAGTGCGGCCGCCACGTCGTCGAAGGTGTCGGGCCAGCGGCCGGCGACCGGGCCTCCGGTGGCGGTGCCGCCGGCCTCGGAGGAGGCCGCGTCGTCCCGCCCGGGATCCGTGGGGCCGCCCTGCGCGGGGATCACGGGCCCGCTCGGAGCGGGTGGTGCCGCCTCTCCGCGGCGGTACTCGACGTTCGCCACGGCGAATCCGCGGCGGGTCAGGAAGTCGGCGAACGGCGTGATGTGGCGGCGGTCGTACGGAGCGCGCCAGGCGCCGCCGTGCAGGACGACCACGACCGGGACGGGGACCGCCGGGTCGGGATCGCGCGGGGCGTAGAAGTCGATCACCTGGTCGGGGTGGTCGCCGTACGCCATCGTGACGTCCGGGGCCACCTCGGGGTGCGAGAAGGCGGACGCCTCTTCGGCTGCGTCGCGCGCGACGGCGTCGTCGCCGTCCCGGGGTGCGGCGTCGTCCTGCATGCTCCAACCTCTCAGCGGTGAAACGGATTTGGCGGGCGAGGGAACAATTCGGCCGTTTGCGGGGACGGTATCAGGCCGGTGCCATGGGTCGGCAGCGGGCTGTCACTCTCGGTCAAGGGGACTGTTCTCCTGGTTTGCCCTGTTCCGGGCGGGCCAGGTACCCGGCGTACGGGTAGGGGCGGAGGGAATTTCGCCCCCTCCGCCCCTACCCGTCCCGTATCCGGGGCTCCGCCCCAGACCCCGCTCCTCAAACGCCGGAGGGGCTGAAATTCTCAGCTCAGCGTCTCCGCCAGTACCCGTGCCGCCCGCTCCGCGTCCGTGAAGCCGACGTACAGGGGGGTGAAGCCGAAGCGGAGGATGTCCGGGTGGCGGAAGTCGCCGACGACGCCCTTGTCGATCAGGCGCTTCATCACGGCACCCGCGTCCGCGCAGCGCAGGGCAACCTGGCTGCCCCGTTCCGCGTGGGCGGACGGGGTCACGGACTCGACCCGGCCCTCGGGGACGTACGCCGAGACGCACTCCAGGAAGTAGTCCGTCAGGGCGAGCGACTTGGCGCGCACACTGTCGATCGAGACGCCGTCCCACACCTCGAGCGCCGCCTCCAGGGCCAGCATCGAGAGGATGTCCGGCGTGCCGACCCGTCCGCGCAGCGCGCCCGGCGCGGGCTCGTACGACGAGCTCATGGCGAAGGGTTCCGTGTGCGAGTTCCAGCCGGGCAGCGGGGAGTCGAAGCGGTCCTGGAGCCCGGCGCGGATGTAGAGGTACGCGGGCGAACCCGGGCCGCCGTTCAGGTACTTGTAGGTGCAGCCGACCGCCAGGTCCACGCCGTGCTCGTCCAGCCCGACCGGCAGGGCGCCCGCGCTGTGGCACAGGTCCCAGACGGCGAGCGCGCCCGCCGCGTGGATCGCGGAGGTGAGGGACGGGAGGTCGTAGCACCGGCCGGTGCGGTAGTCGACGTGGTTGAGCAGCACCGCAGCCGTACGGGGGCCGAGCGCCGAGGGCACCTCGTCGGGGTCCACCGGACGCAGCTCACAGCCCGTCATACGGGCCGCCGACGCCGCGATGTACCCGTCCGTCGGGAACGTCGTCGCGTCGACGAGGATCTCGTCGCGCCCCTCGCCCGCCAGCCGTACCGCGCCCACCAGGGCCTTGAAGACGTTCACGCTCGTCGAGTCGCCGACCACGATCTGTCCGGCCGCCGCGCCGACCAGCGGGGCGATGCGGTCACCGATCCGCTCGGGCGCGGTCCACCAGCCGCTCTCCTCCCAGGAGCGGATGCGCAGTTCGCCCCACTGCCTGCGGACGACGTCCTCGACCCGGCCGGGGACCTCGGCCGGCAGCGCGCCGAGCGAGTTCCCGTCCAGGTACACGACCTCGTCGAGCACGAACCGCTTGCGCAGCCCGGCGAGTTCGTCGGCCGCGTCCAGTTGGGCCGCCCGCGCCCCCAGCGCGGACACAGAGGCTCGCTCAGACATAGGACCTCGCCGTCCACAGCTCGGGGAACACGTTCTTCTGCGCGCGCTTCTCCAGCCAGGCCACCCCGGCGGAGCCGCCGGTGCCGGTCTTCGAGCCCATCGCCCGCCGGGTGGCGACGAGGTGGTCGTTGCGCCAGCGCCACACCAGCTCGGCGACATCCGTCAGCGCCTCGCCGAGACGGGCGAGCTCGTCGGTGTCGTCACCGGAGTACAGGGCCGTCCACGCGGCCTGCACCTCGGGCACGGGCTCGTAGCGCAGCGACACGTCACGCTCCAGCACGGCGGCCGGTATCGCGTGCCCGCGCCGGGCGAGCAGCCGCAGCACCTCGTCGTACAGGCTCGGCTCGTGCAGTGCCTTCTCCAGCTCGGCGTACACCCGCGACGCGCCCCGGTGCGGGACGAGCATGGAGGCGGACTTCTCGCCGAGCAGGAACTCCATGCGCCGGTACATCGCCGACTGGAATCCGGAACCCTCGCCGAGGGCCGAACGGTAGGAGTTGAACTGCGCGGGGGTGAGCTGTCCGAGCGGACGCCAGGACGCGTTCAGCGCCTCCAGCTCCCGTACGGACCGCTTCAGCGCGGCCACCGCGACCGGGACGTCGTCGGCGCGCAGTGCCTTGGCAGCGGTCTCCCACTCGTGGACGATGACCGTGAACCACAGCTCCATGACCTGGGTCGTCACCAGGAAGACCATCTCTCCGGGGTCGTCGGAGAGGGTGTGCTGGAGGTGGGTGAGCACGTCCGCCTGTACGTAGTCCTCGTACGGCGTCGTGCCCTGGAAGTCGAGATGCGGGGTCTCGGGCTCCTGAGCCTGCGTGGGCTGAGCCTGGTGGGACATCGCTGTCTCCTGATTGTGCTCCGGGTAGCGGTCCGCCCCTGCCGTTACCGACACGGGGGCCCCGGTCCCCACCGGGCATCCAACACAATCGTCCCCCGAAACCGCAAGGTCCGCCCGGTCACACCAGGCGGACCCGCGTCGAAGCCCCACCGACGGGGCTGCGTGTGAAGGCTCTGCCCCAGCCCAGGGCCGGTCTGCCCCAGCCCAGGGGTGGGTCCCAGCCCCGGGTCGGTCCTAGCCCAGGGTCTGGGCCGCCGTCGGCGAGGAGTCCTTCAGGAACTGGCTGCAGCGCTCGTACTCCTCCTGCTCGCCGATCGTCTGCGCGGCGCGGGCGAGGGCGTGCAGGGCACGCAGGAAGCCGCGGTTCGGCTCGTGATCCCAGGGCACCGGACCGTGGCCCTTCCAGCCGTTGCGGCGCAGCGCGTCCAGGCCGCGGTGGTAGCCGGTACGGGCATAGGCGTACGACTCGACGACGCCGCCCCGCTCGAACGCGTCGTCGGCGAGCTGCGCCCAGGCGAGCGAGGAGGTGGGGTACTTCGCGGCGACATCGGCGGGGGCCGTGCCGTTGGCGAGGAGCTCGCGCGGCTCCGGGTCGTCGGGGAGACGGGTCGGGGGCGGTCCCCCGAGAAGGTTCTCGTGAATCGTCATGGGTTCCAGTCTGCTGCATTCTCCGTGATCGGTAACCGTGGCCCATGGCGCCCGGGGAAGGATCCGTTCCGCGGCCGGACCGCGACCGGTGTCCGCCGATCGCGGTCACGCCGAACGGGGTGGCCGTCAGGCGCGACGGCACCGCCGCGATCACGAAGCCGGACCGGCGCCGGAGGACCTAACGCCCCGGGGATCCCGGCGAGCCCGGGGACTCCCGGGCGCCGAGGACGCCCCGGGAGCGCTCCGGCTCCAGCGGGGGCGCCGTCAGCGAGCCGTGCGTGTGGCACTCGGGGCGCAGGCAGCCGGGCGGCGGGCGGCGTACGGTCGTGAAGGCCAGCACCGCGCCGACGACCAGCACACCGGCGCACAGCGGCATCGCCCGGCGGAACGCGGCGTCGAAGGCGTCCGCCGAGCGGTACGCCTCCTCTCCCATCCCGGTGAGCAGCGGCAGCGCGGCCACGGCGAGGAGCCCGGCCACGCGGGCCGCCGCGTTGTTGATCCCGCTGGCCAGGCCCGCCCGCCCGACATCCACGGAGGCCAGGACGGTGGCGGTCAGGGGCGCGACCAGGGTCACCATGCCGAGGCCCATCACCAGCAGCGCGGGCAGTACGTCGGCCACGTACGAGGCGTCCTCGCCCACCCGCAGCATCAGCAGCATGCCCGCCGCGCACAGCAGCGGTCCGACGGTCAGCGGGATGCGCGGGCCGATGCGCTGGGAGATCTCGCCGGAGCGGGCGGAGAAGAGCAGCATCAAGGCCGTGGTCGGCAGCAGCGCCGTGCCGGCCTGGAGCGCGGAGTAGCCCGCCACGACCTGGAGCTGGAGCGCGGTCAGGAAGAAGAAGCCGCCGAAAGCCGCGTACACGCACAGGGTCACCAGGTTGACGGCCGTGAACTGACGCGAGGCGAAGATGTCCGGCGGCATCATCGGATCGGGCCGCCGCCGCTCGACGTACACGAAGGCCACCCCCGCCAGCACGCCCCCGACCGCCGCCACCCACACGAGCACGGAACCGCTCGTGGCCTCGATCAGGGCGTACGTCACCAGGGCGAGCGAGAGCGCGCCGAGGACGGCGCCGAGGACGTCGAAACCACGGTGCGACCCGGCTCCCCTGCTCCCGGCCTCCGCCGGGCGGGAGGTTCCGCCGGCCGACTCCGGAACGTGCAGCAGGGCGATCGGGGCGCAGACCAGCGCGACGGGGATGTTCAGCAGGAAGACCCAGCGCCAGCCGGGCCCGTCCACCAGCCAGCCGCCGAGGAACGGCCCGACGGCGGCCCCGACACCCCCGAAGCCCGACCACAGGCCGATGGCGCGGGCCCGGTCGTCCGGGTGGAAGGAGGCCTGGATGATCGCCAGCGAGCCGGGGGTGAGCAGCGCCCCGCCGACGCCCTGGAGGACGCGGGCCGCGATGAGCACGCCCACGTTCGGCGCGAGCCCGCACAGCAGCGAGGCGGCGGCGAACCACACCACGCCGATGACGAAGATCTTCCGGCGCCCGAAACGGTCCCCGAGCGAGCCGCCCAGCAGGATCAGCCCGGCCAGCGACAGCATGTAGCCGTTCACGGTCCACTGGAGGGCGGAGAGGCCGGCGTCCAGGTCACGGCCGATGGTCGGCAGCGCGACATTGACGACGGTCGAGTCCAGCAGGGCCATGCTGGAGCCGAGGACGGTGGTCAGCAGGATCCACTTCCCCGCCGGGGAGGCGATCCGTACCGCGGGTCCGCCGTCCGACAGGTCCGATGCGTCCCTCGCAGGCACAGCCATACCTCGGAGCATACGGAAGGGCCCGGCACCGTGGGAGGTGCCGGGCCCTTGCGCGGGGACGACTGCCGGAGGACCACCGATGGAGTGCCGGAGGCCTACCGGCGGGCCACCGGACGACTACTTGAGCCGGGTGCCCGTGGAACGCAGGGCGGCGCAGGCCTCGGTCACGCGCTGGGCCATGCCGGCCTCGGCGAGCTTGCCCCAGGTGCGCGGGTCGTACTTCGACTTGGTGCCGACCTCGCCGTCGACCTTCAGGACGCCGTCGTAGTTGCGGAACATGTGGTCCACGACCGGACGGGTGAAGGCGTACTGCGTGTCGGTGTCGAGGTTCATCTTCACGACGCCGTTCTCCAGCGCGGTGGCGATCTCCTCGGCGGTGGAGCCGGAGCCGCCGTGGAAGACGAAGTCGAACGGGCTCGCCTTGCCGTACTTGGCGGCGACACCCTCCTGGAGGTCCTTGAGGAGCTCGGGGCGCAGGACGACGTTGCCCGGCTTGTACACACCGTGCACGTTGCCGAACGACGCGGCGAGCAGGTAGCGGCCCTTGTCGCCCAGGCCGAGGGCCTCGGCGGTGCGCAGCGCGTCGTCGACGGTCGTGTACAGCTCGTCGTTGATCTCGTGGCTGACGCCGTCCTCCTCGCCACCCGTCGGGGTGATCTCCACCTCGAGGATGATCTTCGCGGCGACGGCCTTGGCGAGCAGCTCCTGGCCGATGGCCAGGTTGTCGGCGAGGGTCTCGGCGGAGCCGTCCCACATGTGGGACTGGAACAGCGGGTTCTCGCCCTTGGCGACGCGCGCGGCGGAGACGTCGATCAGCGGACGTACGTAGCCGTCCAGCTTGTCCTTGGGACAGTGGTCCGTGTGCAGCGCGACCGTGATGTCGTACTTCGCGGCGACGATGTGCGCGAACTCGGCGAGCGCGACGGCGCCCGTCACCATGTCCTTCTTGTGCTGACCGCCCAGGAACTCCGCACCACCGGTGGAGATCTGGATGATGCCGTCGCTCTCCGCCTCCGCGAAGCCGCGCAGCGCAGCGTGCAGGGTCTGGGACGAGGTCACGTTGATGGCCGGGTAGGCGAACTTGCCTGCCTTCGCCCGGTCGAGCATCTCGTTGTAGACCTCGGGGGTTGCGATGGGCATCTGTCCGCTCCTTGTATGTGCGGGTCTGCGTACTGCTGCTGCGGTACGACGGGACTGGTGCTTATGGCCCTGACCTAGGGGGGCGACGTCATCGTCGGCCCCATCTTTCCAGACATCGCCGGATGCTCCAGACCCCCATCCGACATGCGGGACCCTGCCGTCGGCGGGGCCCCGCGGGAGCTTCGTCAGTCGAGCCCCAACTCGCCCTTGGAGAAGGCGAAGAGGTACGGAACACCGGCGCCGGCCTCGATCTTCTCGGCGGCACCGGTCGCGCGGTCGACGATCGTGGCGACGCCGACGACCTCGGCCCCGGCCTCCCGGACGGCCTGGACGGCCTCCAGCGGGGAGCCGCCCGTGGTCGAGGTGTCCTCGACCACGAGGACACGCCGGCCCTTGATCTCGGGACCCTCGACACGGCGCTGCAGGCCGTGCGCCTTGGCCGCCTTGCGGACGACGAAGGCGTCGAGCCTGCGCCCGTTCGCGGCGGCGGCGTGCAGCATCGCCCCGGCGACCGGGTCGGCGCCCATGGTCAGTCCTCCGACCGCGTCGAAGTCCAGGCCGGCGGTGAGGTCGAGGAGGACCTGCCCGACGAGCGGGGCGGCCTCGCCGTCCAGCGTGATCCGGCGCAGGTCCACGTAGTAGTCGGCTTCAAGACCCGAGGAGAGGGTCACCTTGCCGTGCACGACGGCCTTGTCCTTGATCTGCTGCAGCAGCGCGCCGCGTACGTCACTCATGACGCCAGCTTAGAGCCGCCGCCAGCTCCAGGTCGTGACGGCTTCGAGGGGTTCGATGGGTGTGACCAGCCTGGGGTGGGTGTTGAGCCCGTTCGGCGGACCCGTCTGCGGTTCCACGCACACGGCGGCCTCCTGCTCGTCGTAGACGACGGCCCACTGCTCACGGCTCGCGACCTTCAGCTCCAGCCGCCCCGGCCAGGTGAGCGTGACGTCGACGCCCTCCGGCATGCCGAAGCAGTCGTCCCAGGGGCCGGGCTTCGGGTCGACGCGGCGGCCGGTGGGCAGGTGGTCGTCGCCCCGCTCCTCCTGCCAGGCGGGCCGGAAGTCGACGCGGACGTCCTCGCCGCCGTCTCCCAGGTTCCTGTTGAACCAGGGGTGCCAGCCGATCTGGGCCGGAAACGACTCCCCGTACGTCTCCACCGCCATGGTGATCGTCAGGGTGTCCTCGGTGAGGGTGAACGCCTGGGTGACACGGGCGGGGTGCGGCCAGGGCTCGACCAGGTCGTACGTGATCACGGCGTCGTCCGCGGCGACGCGGGCCGTCCTCCAGGCACCGTCGCGGGCGGTGCCGTGGATGGCGTGCGGCGGGGAGTTGAGCGGCATCTGCCGGACGGCGGCGCCGTCCAGGAACCTGCCGTCACGGATCCGTCCGCACCACGGGACCATCGGGAAGCACCCGAACTTCGCGCCCTGCCGCAGCAGTTCGACGCCACCGACCCGCAGACTGCCGATCCGGCCGCCGTTGCCCGGCGACACGGTCACCTCCGCGTCACCCGCGGTCAGCGTGATGTCTTCGTTACTCACGGGGTCGACCCTACTGGGGCGGGAGTGCCCTGTGGTTTCCCGCCCTCACCGCTCCCTCAACGGCGCTTGCGCAGCGCCCGGGTCACGACGATCGCCGAGGCGAGCGCCAGGGCCGCCGCGGGGGCCGCCCAGCGGAGGGTGTCGCGGGCGGCGGTGGCCTCCGGCGGCGGGACGGGGGCGTAGCGGCCACGCGGCGGAGCGTGGTCCACCTCCTCCGCGCTGCGGCCGATCATCGTCCGCCGCGCGTGCGCCGCCTCGGCCATGGCGTCCGCCCGCCCCGGTTCCCTGGCCTCGGCCTCCGCCTCCGCCACGAAGTCCTTCCCGCCGAACTCGTCGTCCTCGCCCGACGAATCGAACGGGGAGGACGTCACGTCCGCCTCGAACCCGGGAACCGCCTCGCCCTCGGCGTCGGTTTCGGGTCCGAGACCGGTCTCGGTTTCGGGACCGGCTTCGGGTCCGAGACCGGCTTCCGG
This sequence comes from Streptomyces sp. NBC_00328, assembly GCF_036139655.1. NCBI lineage: Bacteria > Bacillati > Actinomycetota > Actinomycetes > Kitasatosporales > Streptomycetaceae > Streptomyces > Streptomyces sp. NBC_00328. The sequence goes on along the minus strand of NZ_CP108013.1, from coordinate 5,356,548 downwards.
CTCGGCTTCGACTTCCGGCTCGGCTTCGGCTTCAGGTGCAGGTGCAGGTTCGCGTTCTGATCCGGCCGCGGGCACGTTTCCGGCTGACGGACCGGTTTCGGATTCGGCCCGGTGGCCGGACTCGGCGGCTCCCTGTGCGGGCTCGGCTCCGGTTCCCGGCTCGGAGCCGGTCCGTGACGCGAGGTCCGTGCTCAGGGCTTCGCCGAAGCGGGTCAGCAGGCGCGCGCCCGTCGACGTCACCGCGTCGTGCGGGAGTTCCGCCAGGCGGCCGTCGCCGGAGGCCGTGCCGCCGAACGCGAGGGTGGTCCCGCCCTCGGCGGGGAGGAGCCGCAGGGTCAGCGCCAGTTTCACGGCACCGGCGCCGCGCACCTCCGTGGCGTCGCCCTCGACGGCGTACGAGCCGTCGGCCTGGGCGCTGACACGGAACGCGCCGCGATAGGTGATCGTGTGGCCGGCGACGCGGACCTTCAGCCGCCCGGCGACCCGCGCGACCCCCGCGTCCCGCCCGCGCCCGGCAGCCGCGGACCCGCCGGCGGCGTCCTGCCCGGACCCGGAGCCGGGCGGCGAGCCCCCGTCCGTCTCCGCCGCGCTGTCGGCGACGGCCGACGCGTCCTGCTGGAGACCGGGGACCGCGCGGGCGACCCGGACGGGATCGGCCAGCGCCTCTCGCAGCCGGCCGGCCGGAAACGGAACGAACACCTCATGCTCCATGTCAGCCGAGCCTACCCAGCACGAACCGGACCGCACCCGCGTATCACGGGATTCCCGGCCCTCCCCTCAGTCGGTGTACCGCGGATGCACCAGCGTGGAGGGCGGCAGCGAAGGGTCGAGGCGGCTGCGGGAGGCGGCGTGCGCGTCCGCCGTCAGGGCCGCCTGGGTGAGGGTGCGCAGCCGCGGACAGGAGGAGTCCAGCCGCAGGGGCGCGGGCGTGCGGGAGGCGAGGAGGAAACCCCAGTCGCCCACGGATCCCGCCGCGCCTCCCGGCCCCGTGACCCGACCGGCGTGGCGGCCGGGCCGGGCCGCGAAGCCGGAGTCCCGGCCGCCGACGCGGTAGGGCCTGGTGAACAGGCCTGCCGCACGGATCGTCGCGTCCACCGTCCAGAAGGCCCGGTGCCGGCCGGACAGCGGCCCCGCGTGGACCACGAGACGTCCGCCGGGGGCGAGCACGCGGCGCGCGAGGCCGTAGAACTCCTGCGAGTACAGCTTGGTGACGGCGGTGACGCACGGGTCGGGCAGGTCCGAGATGACGACGTCGTACGTCGACCGCGCGTGGCGCAGCCGGCTGAAGGCGTCCGCCGTCACCTCGTGGACCCGGGGGTCGTCGTACGCATGGCGGTTGAGGGCGGACAGCGCGGCGTCGTGGCGTGCGAGCCGGACCACGTCCGCGTCGGGTTCGACGATGTCGACGCGGCGCACACCGGGATGGCGCAGCACCTCGCGGGCGGCGAGGCCGTCACCGCCGCCGAGGATGAGCACGCGCGCGTGCGGTCCGTTCATCGCGGGGTGGACGAGCGCCTCGTGGTAGCGGCGTTCGTCGCGGCCGCTGAAGCGCAGCCGGCCGTCGAGGAAGAAGCGGAGCGGACGGCCGTGGGTGCCTCCGGTGAGGACGGCCTCCTGGACGCCGGTGCGGAGCGCGACGCGGGCGTCCGCCCCGTACAGGGCCTGCCGCGCGGCCCGTTCGAAGTCGCCGGCCAGCATCGCGGCGGAGGCGAGGAGGCCGAGCACGACGACGTTGGCGACGATCAGGGTCCAGCGTGCCCGGCGGGTCAGGTCGTTCCGGAACAGCCCGAGGACGAGGGCGCCGCCGGCGATCACGTTCACCGCTCCGGTCAGCAGCGCGCCCGTCAGCTGGCCGAGCTGGGGCAGCAGCAGGAACGGGAAGGCGAGGCCGCCGAAGAGGGCGCCCACGTAGTCCGCCGCGAACAGGTCCGCGACCGCGCCGCCGGGGTCCTGGCGGCGGATGCGTTGTATCAGCTCCATGAGCAGCGGGACCTCGGCGCCGATGAGCAGGCCGATGGTGAGCGAGAAGACCACCAGCAGACAGCGGGGCCCGTCCGCCCACAGGCCGCCCCATCCGCCCGTCCACGCGAACACCGCGTACAGGGCCATCGCACTGCATCCGCCGATGAGGGCGAGCACCGCCTCGATGGCGCCGAACCCGGCCGCGGCGCACGGGCGCAGCCGCTTCGCCGCGAGGGAACCGACGCCCATGGCGAACACCATGACGGACAGGACGACGGATGCCTGGGTGACCGAGTCACCGATCAAGTACGAGGCGAGGGCGACCAGTTCGAGCTCGTACACGAGTCCGCAGGCCGCGCAGACGAACACTCCCGCCAGGACGAGGAACCTGCCGATGCCCGGCCGGACGGGCAGCCGCGCCTGGCCCTGGACGCCCCAGGGCGGCGGCGCGCCGGGTGGGGCTGGCGCGTGCGGTTCGATCACGCCGTGAACGCTACGTCACGCCGCCACTACGTCACGTCACCCACACGTGTGGAAACCCTTGCTCTTCCTGGTGTACGGAGTTGACCTGGGCATCTTCCCGGCGCACCGCCCCCTAACCGCGGGTCGCCGCCGAGCCGCCCCTGCTCCCGAGCCGCGGCTCTGCGCCGAGCCCGCTCCCGCTCCCGGAGTCCGGGTCAGTGCCGGACACGCCCCCTACGCCTGCCCGCCCCGCGCTGCACCGCACCGCACTGTCCTGCCCTGCCCTGCACTGCCTCCGCGCCGGACGCCTTCACGTGTCCGTTCGCGCGCGCCGCGCCGTCAGACGCCGGACGCGCTGAGGGCTCCCGTCCGTACGCCGACTCGTGTACGCGTCGCCACCAACTGGCCGTCCTGCGGGTACGCGTGCCACGTACGCCAGTGGACCTGGCCCTCATGACGCTGGGCGAGCATCGCCGTGAACGCGTGCGGGCTACCGGGAAAGACGCCGGCCAGACCCTGGGGGTGGTCGGAGACGAGGGCCAGCAACTCCTGGGCGCGGCCCGCGAAGGAGCCGGGCGACATGACCTCGACACGGGCCGCGAACTCGTACTCCCAGTCGTCGAACCTCTTCGCGACGCCGAGCGGCAAGGGCGTGCTGCTGCCCGCGATACAGGCGACGGTCTCCGAACAACTGCCCCGCTTCTCCTCCAGAAGGACCTGGTGGGACGCGCCGAGAAGCCTCAACTGGAGTTTCGCCCCGGCGAGTTCGAGATCGAGGGTGGCAAGGGCCGGCAGCGGTTCGCGGCCCAGAGCCCAGGCGAGATCGGCCGCGCGCGTGTCGGTGTACGAGGTTTTCAGGGTCGTGAGCATGGGTCGGCTCCGCTAGCACGCAAAGGTGAGGTGGGATTCCTGCGCACCCGGTCAGCACCGGGGGAACGGCCCGGCCGGCCCGGCCGGAAGGACATCCGGCGGACGCGTCCGATACGACCATCCGATGGACTTCCGAGGCCTGTCGGCCCAGGGCTGCTTGGTGATGCACCAGGGCCGCTTTGGTGGTTTAGAGGGAATCATGAACTGTGGTGCCGCCACAGCGTTTTTACCCAACTTCGTGGGGTTTCCATCCCCCCGAGGGCTCCACAGCTCAACTGTTCAACCACGACGTGCGCCCGGCGCACGAACGCGCCCGTCGGCAGTCACCGGCCGACGGGCGTCTTCGTACTCGGTTGCGGTTCCGGCCAGGGGCTCGGCCGCCCCGTCAGCCGCCTCCGCCGCATCCGCCTCCGCCGCCGCACGAGGACCCGCCTCCGCAGGACGAGCCTCCGCACGACGAGCCGCCCCCGCAGGAGTGACCCCCTTGACCGCCCGAGGAATCGCCGGACGAACAGGAGTACGCGGCACCGCCCGCGCCGCCGGCCCACCAACTGCCGTCGCTGCCACCGGAGCCCCGGGAGGAGCGCCGTCCCCTCCTGACCCCGGCCGCACCCCTGGAAGGGCGCCCTCGACTCCTGCTCCCGCCGACGACCCCCATGATCACAACGAGCAGGACGACCGCCAGGATGATGCCGATGATCATGGCGTCACCCTCCTTTCGTTCCCCCGAAACAGCCCCCCGTGGGCCGTACTTCTCGGTTCCGGTCTTGCGTGACAGGGGGATGCCCCCACGCCCCGCGGCGCAAAGCAGAGTTGAGGAACTCCAGAGCATGTAAATGTGGGGATGCCCCTGACCTGCGCGTCGGGAGCACTCCCAGCCCTCGGGCATCAGACGGGCGGAGACCCGCAGCGCCGACGCCGGGTCGGCGTGCCGCTTCCGGGAGGTGGAACGGGAACCCAGTCGGTGCCGCGGTGCGCCAGCCACCACTGGCCGATGACGTGGAACTTCTCCTCGAAGTCGCGGTCCCGTTGGAGGAATCCGGTGAACGGCGCCCGGAGCCGGGTGCGGCGGCCGCCGGCCTCGTACAGCACGACGACCCGGCCGCCCATGACCTGCTCGACGCGGACACTCTGCACGGATGCCCACGGGATGGTGCGGCGGCGGAGGCCGTGCACCCGGGCGGCCGACGGGGTCAACGTGATCCCGAAGAACGAACTCGCCACCAACAGCATCAACACCAACACGGTCCACAGGGAATGGAACCGCGCGTCGAACGCCGGCCTGGGGACAGTACTGACCACCCGCAGGAAGGCGTCGAACCCCAGGGCCATGGTCAGGGGGAGCAATGGCAGCACACGCTGCCAGATGCCGGGCCGGAAACGGATCTCCTCCGGGGCCGGGGCCCCGCTCACCTGGGATTCCGTCATGTCCGTCCCGTCTCCCCCGGCCATACGCGGCCGGTCTGCGCATGATTGCCCGCGCAGCATGGCAGACGGCCACGGCATGGCCGGAGGCACCCCGGCATCCCGCCCCGAGCTCCCGCCCACCGCACGCGCGTGTTCACAGCCCTCCTGTCGACGGCGAGCACGGACACCAGTCCCTGCCGCCGACATCCGGCCTCGTGACTCAGGACGCGAAGTTGAGGAACTCCGGAGCTTGGGCGCAGGATGGCCGGCATGACCTCCAGCGCGCGCCCCTTTCTGAACCGCCGGCTCGCCGAGTTCGGGACGACGATCTTCGCCGAGATGTCCGCCCTGGCGATGAGCACCGGCTCGATCAACCTCGGACAGGGTTTCCCGGACACGGACGGCCCCGAGGAGATCCGGGAGGCGGCCGTCCGCGCGCTGCGGGACGGACGCGGCAACCAGTACCCGCCGGGTCCGGGCGTCCCCGAGCTGCGCACCGCGATCGCCTCGCACCAGAAGCGCCTCTACGGCCTGTCGTACGACCCCGACACCGAGGTCCTGGTGACGGCGGGCGCGACCGAGGCCATCGCCGCCGCGCTGCTCGCGCTCCTGGAGCCCGGCGACGAGGTGATCGCCCTGGAGCCGTACTACGACTCGTACGCGGCCTCGATCGCCATGGCGGGCGGGACGCGCGTGCCCGTGACACTGCGGCCCGACGAGGCCGACGGGGACGGCCACCGGCGTTTCCGGCTCGACCTCGACGAGCTGCGCGACGCGGTCACCGAGCGGACCCGGCTGCTGCTGGTCAACACCCCGCACAACCCGACCGGCACCGTCCTCACGCGCGCGGAGCTGACGGAGATCGCGCGGATCGCCGTCGAGCGGGATCTGCTCGTGGTGACGGACGAGGTCTACGAACACCTCGTCTTCGACGACGCCGAGCACGTACCACTGGCGACCCTGCCGGGCATGCGCGAGCGGACGGTCACCATCGGCAGCGCGGGCAAGACCTTCTCGTTCACCGGCTGGAAGGTGGGCTGGGTGACCGCGCCGCCGGCCCTGGTCAGCGCCGTACGGTCGGCGAAGCAGTTCCTGACGTACGTGGCGTCGGGGCCGTTCCAGTACGCCGTCGCCGAGGCGCTCGCGCTGCCGGACGCGTACTTCGAGGACTTCCGCGCGGACATGCTGCGCAAGCGGGACCTGCTGGCGGCCGGGCTCACGGAGGCGGGGTTCAAGGTCTTCCAGCCTGCGGGCACGTACTTCATCACCACCGACATCCGCCCGCTCGGCGAGACGGACGGCTTCGCCTTCTGCCGCGCCCTGCCCGAACGCGCCGGGGTCGTGGCCATCCCGAACGCCGTCTTCTACGACCACCGCGAGCAGGGCGCCCCCTTCGTACGGTTCGCGTTCTGCAAGCGGACGGGTGTGCTGGAGGAGGCGGCTTCCCGGCTCAGGACGCTGGCCGGATAACGCCCGCAGCAGCCCCCGGGAGCCTGACTCACACTGTGGCGCGTGGATGACGCACGGCCTACGGTGGCGCGATGGACGGACGGGCGCGACTGCTGACGCTGGGCTGCACGACCGGATGGGGCGACTGGATCCATGGGGAGCTCTGGCTGCTCCCGTCGTCCTTGGTCCGCCGACGGCTCGGGTTCACCGCCACCGTGGCGAACGGTAAGGGGCCCACGGTCGTCGTACCGTTGCCGGAGGCCGACGTGGCCCCGGGTGCCACCGAGCAGATCCTGGCGGAGCACCGGACCAACAAGGTGATCCCGTTGGCCGGCATCGCCTCCGCCCATCTCCGTCGCGGGATAACCGCCGACCGCCTCACCCTGCGCATGCAGGACGGATCGCAGCACAAACTCCTCTGGCTTCCGACAGACCCCGCGTACGCGGTGCTCGCTCAAGAACTCGCCCCCTGGCTCCGCTGACGCGCCGACGCGGGCCTCGCGGTCGCCCGGGTGCGGGGCGGGTCCGATATCGCCGACCTGAGGACGGTTCTGCGGCAACAGTGATCCATTTGCTGAGCGAGGCAGCCGAAGCTCCTTCAAAGCAGCTCGGGCCTTGGGCGGGCTGCCCCGAGGGGCACCCGCCCGTCAGGGCCAGGTCCGCTCGATACGGTCGTGTCGCACCGCGTATGCCGCCGGGCCGCCCTTCTCGACGGCCCGGTGATCGTGTCACGGCGTGCGACGAGCCGCTCGACCATCTCGCCGCTGCGAAGCTGCTGGTTGTCCAGATAGAACAGCACCGCCTCGCGCTCCAGGACGGGCCGGATTTCCAGGTCTCGGGTCTTGATCCGCCCGTCCTTCGACAACGGAACCCAGGACCGGTCGAGACCGTGAGTGATCCACTCCTCGTCGGGAACGTCCTGCCCGTCGTCCGGGAAGAAGTCCCCGATGCGGTGAACCGTCCACCCGGAGACTCTCAGCCCTTCCGCGACCCGGCGACCGAGATTCCGGTCGAGGAAGAACTCAGGCGGCAAGGTGCACCACGGCCCGGCAGAGTGCGTCCACCTGCTCAGGCGTCATGTCGTAGTCGTACGCGATGTCTTCGACGGCCTCCCCGGCCTCCCACAGGTCGGTGATGGCCTGCACCGTGACGCGGTTGGCGGCCACCACGGGAAGACCATGGCCGAACCTCGGGTCGATCACTACCGGGACAAAATCCGGATACTGCCTCAGTCGCAGGCTGGAGGGGAAGTCGTCGCCCGGTTCCCAGGTGAGGTACCGGAGATAGTCGGAGACCACTTCCTGGATGGGGACTTGGCCGTCGCGGGCTCTGCGGAGATCCCCCCAACCGTGCTCGATGAAGATGTCCACACCATCCGTGGCGATCCGCTTGGACACAAGGCCGTAGGGGGTGTCGAAGGCGTCCCGTACGGCGGCAGCCGCCTCCCTGATCTCACTCATGCGGAGCCCCAGGGAACGCAGGGAACGAAGAACGTGCGCCTCGGCCACCGCGATGAACGGCACCGAGGGCTGTCCCTTCCGCACCTGCTCGACCTGGTGGACCAGAGGCGCTCCGGCGGCCTTGGCTTTCAGCCACGAGGTGAGAGTCGACTGCGGAATCTCAAGGTAGGAGGCGGTCTCTGCGGGCGTCAGGAGTCCGTCCGTGAACCTGTCGACCATGCCCCACCTCCTCTTGGCCGCGGGTTTCGCATCGTGCCCCGTCAAGCCTCCCACCTTCGTGGACCGCACACCCGGTCATCGGCTCAGCCGGCCGCACGGAGTTGGTCCCGGGATCGGCAGTCCCGGCAACGGCCGGGTTCCGCCGTGCGGAATCCCCGGTCGCAGCCGTCGCAGTTCCGCATGGGCACGACCGCCGGACGTACGGGAGGTTCTGCGCTTCGGGCCGGTGCGGGGAGAGGAAGGGGAGTTTCCTTGAGCCGGTAGGCGAGGATGCCGGCCGGGCGCGTCAGGAAGTAGTCCGGGAGCCGTGCGGTGAGGTGATCCGTGATCTGCGTGGGCAGGAGACCTGCCGCGAGCCACCGGGTGACGGCCGGGGCGAGGCGGGCGGCTTCCTGCGCGGACAGGACAAGGCGGGCGTCGACTCGGCGCAGAGCGGCGAGTACGGCGACGGCCTGCGGGTCGGCGTCGGCCTGCGGGATCGGCGTCTCGGCCTTGGCCTGTACGGGCGGCTGCACGACCGCGGACGCGGGCGGGATCGCTGCCGCCTCAATGGCTGGCTGCTGCCGGGGCCGGGGCGGCTCGGGAGGCCCGTCCGGCCCCGGACTGCCGCAGGGGATGTCGTAGAAGTACGTCCGGGTACGGATCTGCCCGGTGGACAGGCGCTCGCGGCGGCGCTCCAGATACCCGGCCGTCTCCAGCTCCCTCAGTGCTCGCGAGATCAGGATCTCGCCCTCGCTGAAGTGCTCGCACAGGGCGGCGATGCTCACGGGGGAGCCGTCGGGCAGTGAGGAGATGTACGCCGCGACGCCGATCGTGACCGCGCTGCCGCGTCGCTGGGCGAGGGCGTTGGAGATCACCGTGAAGTCGGCCGTGAGGCGGGTGCGTACGTGAATCACGCCGGACGTCGGGGCTCCGGCGTCGGCGCGCAGGCGCGCGTTAGACTGCGGGTCAGCCATCGGGAAGGTGCTTTCTTCCTGGTTGGTCAGGCCCTCGTTCGGGATTGCAGTCCCGGCCGGGGGCCGTACTTTTTTCGGTTGTCGCGGCGAACGTAACGGTCCGCATCCCGCCCCTGCAAGCCGGTCACTCGGACGAGTGACGCGGGCTTCCCGGCGGGGAGGGTGGGCGGGTGGGTAGTTCTTTCCCCCGGTTCTTTCAGGAGGTCAGCGGCCCGCCGGACCCTCGCGGACAAGGGCCCGGTGAACCCGGAAGACGGACGGCGGCCAGGGCCCGGCCGCCTCAGGAACGGTGGCGGCCGGCCTTCAACTCGCCTGTGAAGCCGGCCCCTGAGCAACCCCGCAAAGATCCCAAAGCAGCCTCGCGGCAGATGCCTCCGGCCGGGCCGTGCAGTACTGTCGGCGCCCCGCGGCGGAGCCGCCTAGCATCGTCCGCATCCCGCACGCGGGCGGCGCGCCGGAGGCCGCGCGACGGAACCCGCACGGACGAGCAACGCTCGCGAATGCCCCGTGGGGAACGCACAGTTCGGGGTGTGACCCACCCGAGTACCCTCGCTCGCCCCGCTCTCAAGGAGCCCGGCGACCGTGCCGTCCGCCCGTCCCGCGCCGCACGCAGCCTGCCGACCGCCGCGATCACGGCGCTCGGGCTGTTCGCCGCCGCGCGCCTGGCCGGCCTTCTCGTGGTCGCCGGGACGGCCTGGGCCACCGGAAGACACCCGGTCGCCCTGCTCGCACGGTCCTGGGACTCGGCCTGGTATCTGGGGATCGCCGCGCACGGATACGGCAGGACGCTCCACTTCCGTCCCACGGTCGTGCACAGCGACCTCGCGTTCTTCCCGCTCTACCCCGCCCTCGTCCGGGCCGTCACCGCGCTCACACCGCTGACCGGGGGCTCGGCGGGGCTGCTGGTCTCCTGGGCCGCTGCGGCCGCCGCCGCGTGCGGGGTGTACGCGATCGGAGCCCGGCTGCACGGCCGGGCGGTCGGTACGGCGCTGGTGGTGCTGTGGGGTCTGCTGCCGCACTCGGTGGTGCTGTCGATGGCGTACACCGAGCCCGTACTGACCGCGTTCGCCGCCTGGTCGCTGTACGCGGTGCTCGACGGGCGCTGGCTGTGGGCCGGCTCGCTGGCCGCGCTCGCGGGGCTGGCCAGGCCGAACGGCTTCGCGGTGGCCGCGGCGGTCCTCGTGGCGGCGGCGCAGGAGATCTGGCGGAGCCGGGGAAAAGTTTCCCACAGGGTGTGGACGGGCGCCGCGCTCGCGCCGGCCGGCTGGACCGGCTACGTGCTGTGGGTGGGGCACCGCGAGGGCGACTGGCTCGGCGGCTACTTCCAGGTGCAGCGGCTGTGGGGCTCGTGCTTCGACCTCGGCGAGGGCTCGCTCCGTTTCGCCAAGCACCTGCTGCTCCACGGGGACCGGTTCGTGTTCCCCATGACGATGGTGATCGTCGCCGCGGCCGTGCTCCTGTACACGCTGCTGATCGCGGACCGGGCGCCCCTGCCGCTGCTCGTCCACAGCGGCATCCTGCTGCTCATCGCCGTGGGCGGCTCGGGATTCTTCGAGTCGAAGCCGCGGTTCCTGATCCCGGCGTTCCCGCTGCTGCTGCCGCTGGCCCGCGCCCTGGTGCGAACGGCGAGAGCCCGGCCCTGGCACGCGACCCTGGTGGTCGGCGCCCTGGCCGGGCTCTCGTTCGCCTACGGCGCGTATCTGGTCGTCATCGCGCACACCCCGCTCTAGGACCTGTCCCGGAGGGGACCTGTCCCAGGGGCCGGTGCGCGCGGGAGGAGCGCCGCTGCGAGGACGGGCCTACTCGTCTTCGGCTTCGCCGTCGTCCTCGGGCTTCTCCGTCTCGTTGATCTCCTGCTCCAGGCCGAGCTGCTCGACGAGCCATTTGTCGAACTCGATGGCGGCGCGCACCCAGCTGACCGTGGAGGACACGAAGTGCTCCAGGCTGACGCCGGTGCCGATCAGCATCTGCGCCTCGCCGATCAGGCGGACGGTGCCGTCGTCGTGGGTGTGGCTGTAGACCTTGGGCCACAGCGTGCGACGGTTCCAGTCGTCGATCGACTCGAGGAGCGCGGGCTTCTCCTCGAGCTGGTGCGGCCGGTCGTAGAACGTCCGCACCGAGAAGACCTGCTGGTCCCCCTCGCCGCGGAACATGAAGTACGTACGGAACTCCTCCCACGGCGCCGCGAGGTCACCCTCGTCGTCGACGACGTACTTCAGCTCCATCTGCTCCAGGAGCTGCTTCACGAGGTCCTGATCCGGGACCACGGGGCCGGCGGGGCCGCCGGGCTGCGGCTCGGGCTGGCCCCCGAAATTCGGAATCGAGGACGGGTCGATGCTCACCGTGTATTTCCCTTCGTACGGATGCTGCCATCCTCTCTCATGCGGGGCGGGGAGTGGCAACCTCTGACGGGCCCTGTCCGCCGGGGGCTGACAAGATCCGGTCATGTACGGGCCTCGGACCGGCAAAGGAAGAGGGCCCACGGCACGTGTGCCGCAGGCCCTCCCTGCCGGGTTCCGGAGCTGGCTACAGCGTCTTGCCCGTGGCCGGTCCCACGATCAGGCCGTCGCCGAAGGCGTCCACGCGGACCGTGTCACCGTCCGTGACCTCGCCCGCCAGGATCTCCTTGGCCAGCCGGTCGCCAATGGCGGTCTGGACGAGGCGCCGCAGCGGGCGCGCTCCGTACGCCGGGTCGTTGCCCTCCTCGGCGAGCCAGGCCAGCGCCGCGTCGGTGACCTCCAGGGTGAGCCGGCGCTCGGCGAGCCGCTTGGCCAGGCGGTCGATCTGGAGCCGGGCGATGCGCTCCAGCTCCCGCTGGTCGAGTGCGGAGAAGACGACGAGGTCGTCCAGCCGGTTCAGGAACTCCGGCTTGAAGGAGGCGCGGACGACGTCCAGAACCTGCCCCTTCCTGTCCTCCTCGGAGGACAGCGGATCGGCGAGGCTCTGCCCGCCCAGGAACTGGCTGCCCAGGTTCGAGGTGAGGATCAGGATGGTGTTGCGGAAGTCGACCGTCCTCCCCTGACCGTCCGTAAGCCGCCCGTCGTCCAGCACCTGGAGCAGGATGTCGAAGACCTCGGGGTGCGCCTTCTCCACCTCGTCGAGCAGGATCACGCTGTACGGGCGGCGGCGCACGGCCTCGGTGAGCTGACCGCCCTCCTCGTAGCCGATGTACCCGGGCGGCGCTCCGACCAGCCGGGCCACGCTGTGCTTCTCGCCGTACTCCGACATGTCGATGCGGATCATCGCCCGCTCGTCGTCGAAGAGGAAGTCGGCGAGGGCCTTGGCGAGCTCGGTCTTGCCGACGCCGGTCGGGCCGAGGAAGAGGAAGGAGCCGGTGGGCCGGTCCGGGTCCGCGATCCCGGCGCGGGTACGGCGCACGGCGTCGGACACCGCCCCCACGGCCTCGGTCTGGCCGATCAGACGGCGGCCCAGCTCCTCCTCCATGCGCAGCAGCTTCTGCGTCTCGCCCTCCAGGAGGCGGCCGGCGGGGATGCCGGTCCAGGCGCCGACGACGTCGGCGATGTCGTCCGGTCCGACCTCGTCCTTCACCATGGTGTCCTTGGCGACCTCCTCCTCGGCCTGCGAGGCTTCCTCCAAGTCCCTCTCCAGGGTGGGGATCTCGCCGTAGAGCAGCTTGGAGGCGGTGTCGAAGTCGCCGTCCCGCTGCGCGCGTTCGGCCTGGCCGCGCAGCTCGTCGAGCTTCTCCTTCAGCTCACCGACACGGTTGAGGGACTGCTTCTCCTTCTCCCAGCGGGCGTTGAGACCGCGCAGCTCCTCCTCCTTGTCGGCGAGGTCACGGCGCAGCTTGTCCAGGCGCTCCCTGCTGGCGGCGTCCGTCTCCTTGCCGATCGCGAGCTCCTCCATCTTCAGCCGGTCGACGACCCGCTGGAGCTCGTCGATCTCGACCGGGGAGGAGTCGATCTCCATGCGCAGCCGTGAGGCCGCCTCGTCGACGAGGTCGATGGCCTTGTCGGGAAGGAAGCGGGAGGTGATGTAGCGGTCGGACAGGGTGGCCGCGGCGACCAGCGCGCTGTCGGCGATCTGGACCTTGTGGTGGGCCTCGTAGCGTCCCTTGAGTCCGCGCAGGATGGCGATGGTGTCCTCGACCGTCGGCTCGGCGACCAGCACCTGCTGGAAGCGCCGCTCCAGCGCCGGGTCCTTCTCGATCCGCTCGCGGTACTCGTCGAGAGTGGTGGCGCCGACCATGCGCAGCTCACCGCGGGCGAGCATGGGCTTGAGCATGTTGCCGGCGTCCATCGCGGAGTCACCGCCCGCGCCGGCGCCCACGACGGTGTGCAGCTCGTCGATGAAGGTGATGACCTGCCCGTCGGAGTCCTTGATCTCCGCGAGCACGGTCTTCAGGCGCTCCTCGAACTCGCCCCGGTACTTCGCGCCGGCCACCATCGCGCCCAGGTCGAGCGAGACGAGCCGCTTGTTCTTCAGGGACTCGGGGACGTCGCCCTTCACGATCCGCTGGGCGAGCCCCTCGACGACGGCGGTCTTGCCGACGCCGGGCTCGCCGATGAGGACGGGGTTGTTCTTCGTACGGCGGGACAGGACCTGCACCACCCGGCGGATCTCGTGGTCCCGGCCGATGACGGGGTCGAGCCTGCCCTCACGCGCCGCGGCGGTGAAGTCCGTGCCGAACTTTTCGAGCGCCTTGTACTGGCCCTCGGGATCCGCGGTCGTCACCCGGCGCCCTCCCCGTGTCCTCTGGAACGCGTCCAGCAGCTTCTTCGCACTGGCGCCCTGCTGGGAGAGTACGTCGGCGACCACTCCGCCCTTCGCGGCGATGCCGATGAGCAGGTGCTCGGTGGAGATGAACTCGTCGCCCAGCTCCTTGGCGCGCTCGGCGGCGTCCGCGATGACCGAGAGCGCCTCACGGTTCGGCTGCGGGGGCGCGACGGTGGAGCCGGTCACGCTGGGCAGACCGGTGAGCACGCGCTCGGCGCCGGAGCGGACCGCGGCCTGATCGGCGTCCACGGCCGCCAGCAGATCGATGATGTTCTCGTTGTCCTGCCCCTCGAGCAGAGCGAGCAGCAGGTGGGCGGGGGTGAGGTCCGGGTGCCCCTCCCGCACGGCCCGGTTACTGGCCGCGTTGATCGCGTCCCGGCTCCTGTTGGTCAGCTCGGCGTCCACGTTCGCGTTCTCCTCCTCCTGGCGTCCTGACGGTTCCCTGACTCATCCAGCGTACACAAAGTTGAGTCTATTCCACTCAAGGCTGCAAGGACCGGAAAAGAGACGCCCACCAGGCGTAGATTCAGGCCTCATGGCTTCCTATCCGGTGGACCCGCGGCAGCCCGACGCCACCTACCTGAGCTTCTGGCGCGAGCGCCACCTGTGCACGCTCACCACCCTCCGGCCCGACGGCAGCCCGCACGTGGTGCCCGTCGGCGTTACATACGACCCCGAGGCCGGTCTCGCTCGGGTCATCACGAACAAGTCGAGCAGGAAGGTGGCCCACGTTCTGGCGGCCGGGCCGGACGGGGCGCGGGTGGCGGTCTGCCAGGTGGACGGCGCGCGCTGGGCGACGCTGGAGGGGCGGGCGCAGGTCACCACGGACCCGGCGCGTGTCGCGGAGGCGGTTCGGTGCTACGCGGAGCGCTACGAGCGCATGCCGGCGCCGAACCCGTCCCGGGTGGCGATCGAGATCGAGCTCACGGCGGCGATGGGCCGCGGATGAGACCACCGGCAGGCATCCCGCGGCCGCTGCCGTCTCCGGCCAGGACGGGCCGAAACCCGGAGATTTCCCCGGAAACTGCAGCGGCGTCACCGTGTTCAGGTCACGGTGACGCCGCTGCGGGGGGAAGTACCTGCGCGATCTACTACGACGGGGGAATCGCGTCAGGCACTGCGGGGGGTGGCTGCGATGGTCTCGATGTCCGGGACGTCCGGCCCGGTGAGCTGGTGGTCACGCTGATCGAGGTTGACGAAGATCATTCCATACCGGATGGCGCACCGGACGGGCTGCGGCGCCCCCCGAGGCCGCCGCAGACACCGGTAGGCCCGTACGTCCTCGTCGTCGTCGCGGGTGACGACGACGGGCTCTCCGAAGACGGTCACCATCAGCGAGTCCCCGCTGTACGGGATGGCGGTGACCAGGTCGATGAAGTGCCAGCCGGACCGGTAGGCGGTGGCCATCTCTCGGCGGAAGGAGCGGTCGTCGGGCGGAATGCTCATGCTTCTGCGCTCGCGGAGATGACCGTCCAGCCGCTGTCACCCAGCACCGAGGCCTCGGCAACGTTCCAGCCGCTGTCCGCCGGGGTCGCCTTCACACTGGTCCAGCCGCTGTCGCCCGGGAGCGCCCCGGCCTCGATGACGGTCCAGCCGCTGTCCCCGGGGACCGCCTCGGCGGAGGTCCAGCCGCTGTCCGGCGGAGTCGCCTGCACACTGGCCCAACCGCTGTCCGGGCCGGCCCCGGTCCGGGCACCCCCGGCATCAAGACCCGAGGCTCCCAGGGAGCCGGACGCCACAGCGACAGAGAAGACTGCGGCAAGCACTGAACCAAGCAATCTCGCTCGCATAGTCGGCTTCGTCCTCACTTGATGGAATCTTCTCCCCCGTCGTCACAAGACGATGGCTCATTCAGGCACGTCAATGCCACAGCAGCGATGCATCATGTTCCTGCACGTTCAGGACCCTGGGGGGTGGAGATTTGCCCACAAACAACTCACAACCGACACATCCCCACGCTGTCACCACGTTGTGTGACGAAGGAACACGCCTTTACGCCAGTGCGTTGCACTCCGGCCGCATCACCCGGGTCGAAGTGGAAACGGCCCCCTGCCTCTTGGAGTTCGCGCTGCTTCATCCCGACCCCGACGACGAGAAGTGGCTGCGTCCCGTCCCGCCGTCGGTCGCACTCGCCCAGCGCCTGCAGCCCCTGGAACGGGAGATCCAGGAACGCCGGCGGCTGGCCATCGAACTGACCGACTCCTTCGATCCGTTCATCGCGATCAGCACACAGAGCACCGCGAGTATCCACGCGATCACCGTCCTGGAGGGATTCGACCGGATCAACGCGGCGCTCAATTCGGCCACCGCCGAGTGCCAGACGGAGATGCTGACGATCCAGCCGGGCGGCGGCCGGCCCGCCGACGCCCTGATGCAGGCCCTGGAGCGCGACAGGCCGCTCACCGACCGGGGCGTGCGCATCCGCACGCTGTACCAGCACACCGCGCGGCACAGCCAGGGGACGCTCGCCTACGTGGAGCGCATATCCGGCGGCCGGATCCAGGTGCGTACGCTCGAGGAACTCATCGAGCGGCTGATCATCTTCGACCGGACCGTCGCCTTCATCCCGGCCAGCGACGACCGGCGGGTCGCCCTCGAACTCCGCCACCCCGGACTCGTGCTGTACCTGAGCAAGGTCTTCGAGCAGCTCTGGCAGCGGGCGGTCCCGCTCACCGAGGACGTCCCGAACGATGTCGGCCCCAACGGCATCACCGGCGTCCAGCGCTCCATCGCCAAACTGCTCATCGAGGGGCACGTGGACGAGGCCATCGCCCGCCGCCTGGGCATGAACGTCCGTACCTGCCGCGCCCACATCGCCAAGCTGGCCTCCGCCCTCGGCAGCGGGAGCCGGGCCCAACTCGGCTTCCTGATAGCGCAGTCGGGACTCCTGGACCAGCCCGAGGGAGGGGAGTGACCCCGCTGACGCCAGATCGCCCTGCGCGCCCGGCCTGGCTCCGGATGCCTCGCCCGGACCCGTTCTCAGCGGCCGGCCGGGGATCCGCGGTCGGGGACGGCGGGCGCTCCCGACGCGGCCTCCGCGACGGGGACCGGCTCGAATCCGGGGGAACGCTGCGGCCCGTCGAGACCCGCCTGGGCGATCCGCACGCCCAGCTGCGTCCGGCTCGCCGCGCCCAGGGTCTCCGAGAGCCGGGCGATGTGCGCCCGGCAGGTCCGCACGCTGATGCCCAGCCGCTCCGCGACGACCGCGTCCTGATGCCCCTCGGCCAGCAGCGCCGCGATGGACCGCTCGCGGTGGGTGATGCCCTCGATGCCCGTCGAGGGCATGGGTGAGGTCAGCGGGATCCCGAGGCGCCACAGCCGTTCGAAGACCGTCACCAGGTAGTCCACCAGCGCGGGGTGGCGCAGCTCCAGCGCGATCGTGCGGTCCGAGTTGGCGGGGATGAAGGCGACCGTGCGGTCGAACAGGATGAGCCGCTCCACGACCTCGTCGAGGGTACGGGCCTCGGCGGCCTCGCCCATCAACTCCATGTAGTTCAGGAGGCCTTGGCCGTGCCGGGCCACGTGGGTGTACAGATCACGCATCCGCACCCCGCGCCGGCGCATCTCCAGCGCCCGGTGCAGCCCCTCGACGAGTTCGTCCTCGCGCCGGATGCCGCCCGGCTGCACCGTCAGGACCTCACGGGTGCACTCCTCGGTCGCCTTGTCCATGGCGGCGTGGATGCGCGGCAGCCCGTCCAGGACCCGGATCGCCACCCCTTCGGCCGGCGCCCGCACCCGGCCGCCGAGGCCCGCGTACCACTCGAAGGCCGACACCGCGTCGCCCACCCGCGCCTGGCTCGCGCTGACTTCCTCGTACACGCCCCGCAGGAGCCGGGTCATGACCTCCTGGGGCGAGGTCGGCACCAGCCAGTCCATGTCGTCCGGATCGGGGTGCAGCAGCGCCAGTTCCAGCAGGCAGGGCACCGCCCCGGCGTCCTCGCGGGGCACCCGGCCCCGGCGCACGGCCCGGGAGTACACCCGGTCGCCCGCATCGCACAGCCGGTCAGCGCCGTGCGGATGCCTGTCCGTCCCGTGCCCGGCCATCTCCCACCCCTGGCTCCAGCTCCAACCCCTGGCGTGAGCCCCGCGTCAGGGCGTCCTCCGCAGCGCAACTATGCGCGGACGCGACCGGCATCGCAACAAGGCTGTGCGGCCGGAGAGCGTCCGTTCGCCCCTGCTCGTCCCCATAGATCCTGACCTCCGCCGCGCCCCTTGCAACAAGCTGAAGGGCCGCCGCCCGATCCCCCGGACACGCCCCGGCACACGCCCCGAGACGCTCCGCCCGAATCCCCAACTCCGTTCTCCTCCGGGGGACTTGCGACGAGCGCACCCGCCCCGGCCGCAGCCGCCGACGGCGCTCGGCCTCAAGGAACCGGAGGCTGCGCGGGACCGGGCACCGCGACGAAAGTCCACCGACCCCGCGGACCGCTCGAACGGCACCCGCGGCAAGCACGGGGCGGTGGGCGCGGGCGGCAGGCACGGGGCGATCATGCCGAGAGGGGGCGTGCGGCCCCAGAGGGCGCCGTGGGGGCCGGGGCGCGCCGGGGCGGCGGTGCGGGGCTCCGGAAGCGGCGGGAGGCCGTACAGCGCCCTCCTGGGAGGCCTTCCGGGCCGGGGCGGTACAGGAACGGCCCCGCTCGCGGGTGCGCGCCGTCGGCGCGCACCCGCGAGCGGGGCCGGAACCGTGCTCGCCGGCCCGTCTCGGTGCCGAGACGGCCGGGCGGAGCGGCCTACTTGATGCCGAGCGAGCTGCAGAGCGCCTTGTAGGGCGTCGTGCAGATCTTGTCGACGGCGTAGATGCCGTCCTGGACGACCGTGTTCTCGATGTTCTCCTTGGTGAGGGCCACCACGGGCACGAGCTGGGACGGGACGTCCTTGTTGGTGGGGCTGCTGACCTTGTCGCGGGTGAGCGCGTCGAACTCGATCGTCCGTCCCTGGACCCGGGCGACGGCCATCTCGGCGGCGGCGTTGGCCTCCTGCGGGTACGACTTGTACACGCTCATGTACTGGTCGCCCTTGATGATCCGCTGCACGGCGACGAGCTCGGAGTCCTGGCCGGTGACCGGCGGCACCTTGCTGACACCCGCGGACTTGAAGACGTCGATGACCGCGCCCGCGATGCCGTCGTTGGCGGCGTAGACACCGGCGATGTTGCTCAGACCCACGGCCTGGATGGACTTCTCCATGTTGGCCTTGGCGTTGACCGGGTTCCAGTCCTTGGTGTCGTACTCGCTGGCGACGATCACCTTGTCCTTGAGCTCGGACTCGGCGCCCTTCTTGAACTGCGCGGCGTTCGGGTCGGTCACCGAGCCGTTCATCATGATGATCTTCTTCGACGCGGTGTTGGAGCCCAGCGCGGCCACCAGGGCCTTGCCCTGGGTCTCGCCGACCAGCTCGTTGTCGAAGGAGATGTACGCGTCGATCGGACCCTGTGCCAGGCGGTCGTAGGCGATGACCGGGATCCCGGCCTCCTTGGCCTTGCGCACGCCCTTGGCGATCGTCACCGAGTCCACGGCGTCCACGAGGATGACGTCGACCTTGTCGTCGATCATCTGCTGCATCTGGCGGAGCTGCTTGGCGGCGTCCTGCTCCGCGTTCAGGTAGAGGACGTCACCCTTCTTCTCGGTGAGCTTCTGAACCTGCTCCCGGATGATCGGGTAGTCGAACTTCTCGTAACGGGTGTTCTCCTTCTCCGGAAGGAGCAGACCGACCGTGATGTCGTCGCCCTTCGTGGCGCTGGCCGAGCTGCCACTCCCACCGAAGTCGACCACGCCGCATCCGGCGAGGGTGAGGGCCGTGGCGGATGACGCCACGGCTATGACGGTACGGCGGAGGCCGGTGTTACGAGTCTTCACATCAGGTGCCTTCCGGGCGAGGTTGCAGCATTGCGACCCAGGTGGCTGAAAGCCAACGCGGCGATCACCTCAGCGTCAAGGAGTAACCACTTAACGAGATGGCAACGGCGTTTCGTGTTCCACAAGTGAACGCGACGGGAAAAGACTACGCCCATCCATCGACCGATCCCCTCAGCTTCACCTTCTGGCATTCACAAGGACATCCGACGTCCGTTCACAGGAGTCGCGATCGCGGACGGTTTTTAACCGCCGTTGACGATCGGTCAGGCCCGAAGGAACACATGGACAAGGGCACTCCCACGCGAGGCGCCCCCACCTCGGCTCCCGCGCCCACCCCCGCGAGCGGGCCACTCGGCGCGGCCGGCTCGGGCGCCCTCATAGTGACCAAGCGCACACCGTCGCGTCATTGGCGGCATTTCACCGCGAACACCTCTTATCGTCGCCCGCTCGCGCCCGTCGAAAGGGACTGTCTGAACCCCCGCCTTCGGGCTTATGCGGACGACATACGCAAAACAGACCTCGGGGAAATGTTTCAGCCACTCGGTCAAAAACGGTCAACCTCACCGCTCCGGCCGGAAAGCGCGGGGTGCGCGGGGCGTGCGAAAGGGCCCGGAGGTCGATGACCTCCGGGCCCTTCGGGTTCGTCCGGTACCGCCCGGGCGACCGGGTTCTAGTCGGCCGCCCGCTTGGGACGCCACACCACCAGCGCGCTCGTCTGCTGGACCTCCTGGTACGGGACCAGGTCACGCCGGTAGGAGGCGTGCACGGCGGCCTCGCGCTGCTGCATGGCGGCCGCGGCGCCGTCGAGGGCCGACTCCAGCTCCGCGACACGGGACTGGAGCGCGGCCACCTGGTTCTCCAGCTCGATGATGCGCTTGATGCCGGCGAGGTTGATGCCCTCGTCCTGCGACAACTGCTGGACGGTGCGCAGCAGCTCGATGTCGCGGGCCGAGTAACGGCGGCCCCGGCCGGCCGTGCGGTCGGGAGAGACCAGACCGAGCCGGTCGTACTGACGCAGGGTCTGCGGGTGCAGTCCGGAGAGCTGGGCCGCCACCGAGATGACGTAGACCGGGGTCTCCTCGGTCAGTTCATAGGGGTTGCGTCGACGACCGGTCGTGTCCATGGCTCCGTCATGCTCCCTTCGCGGCCTGGAACAGCTCCGCCCGCGGATCCTCACCCACGGTCGCCTCGCGATACGCCTCGAGCGCGTCACGAGCCTTGTCGGACAGGTCCTGGGGGACCGCCACCTCGACGGTGACCAGGAGGTCGCCCCGTGTGCCGTCCTTGCGGACCGCGCCCCTGCCCCGGGCACGCATGGTCCGTCCGTTGGGCGTGCCCGGCGGCAGCTTCAGGGTCACCGGGGGGCCGCCCAGCGTCGGGACCTTCACCTCGCCGCCCAGTGCCGCCTCCGCGAAGGTGACGGGCACGGTGACGGTGAGGTTGTCTTCCTTGCGGCCGAAGACCGGATGGGCGTCCACGTGGACGGTGACGTACAGGTCACCGGCCGGGCCGCCCCGCTCGCCCGGCGCGCCCTTGCCCCGCAGCCGGATCCGCTGGTTGTCGCTGACCCCCGCGGGGATGCGGACCTGCATCGTGCGGGACGACTTGGCCCGCCCGCTGCCGGCGCACTCCATGCAGGGGTGCTCCGCGATCAGGCCGCGGCCCTTGCAGTCCGGGCAGGGGTCCGTGAGCGAGAACCCGCCGCCCGAGCCCCGCGCCACCTGGCCGGTGCCGACACAGGTCGGGCACACGCGCGGTGTGCCGTTCTTGTCGCCGGTTCCCGAACAGGCCTTGCAGGGTGCCTGCGAAGTCATGCGCAGCGGAACGGTCGCGCCGTCCACCGCCTCCGTGAAGGAGAGTGTGACCTCGGTGTCGATGTCCTGGCCGCGCCTGGGCTGGGTACGCGTGCCCGTGGCGGGGCCGCCGCGGTTGAACAGGCCCCCGAAGACGTCACCTATGCCGCCGCCGAAACCGCCGGCTCCTCCCGCTCCCTGGCCCTGGGCACCGCCTCCGAAGAGGTCGCCCAGGTCGAAGTTGAAGTTGCCGCCGCCCGCGCCGGGACCCGGCCGGAAGCCACCGCTGCCGAAGAGGGCGCGTGCCTCGTCGTACTCCTTGCGCTTCTTGGGATCGCCGAGCACGTCGTTCGCCTCGGAGATCTCCTTGAAGCGCTCCTCGGCCTTGGCGTTGCCCTTGTTGGCGTCCGGGTGGAACTCGCGGGCGAGCTTCCGGTACGCCTTCTTGATCTCGGCCTCGGTGGCGTCCTTGGGGACGCCGAGGACCTTGTAGAAGTCCTTCTCGATGAAGTCCTTGGTGCTCATCCCCGACGTCCCTCCTTCCTCGTCCGTTCAAGCTCAGCCCTCGTCCGGGCCACCGCTCTCCTTGTCCTCGGCCGACTCGGCCTGATCCTCGGCCTTGACCGGCTGCGCCCCGGGCTGCGGCTCGGCGACGGCCACCCGCGCGGGGCGGATGGTGCGTTCGCCGAAGCGATACCCCGGCTGCAGAATCGCCACGCACGTCGTCTCCGTGACGTCCGGCGCGTACGAGTGCATCAGTGCCTCGTGGATCGTCGGGTCGAAGGGCTCGCCCTCCTTGCCGAACTGCTGGAGCCCCATCTTCGCCGCGACGGTCTCGAGGGACTCGGCGACGGACTTGAATCCGCCGACGAGCTCCCCGTGGTCCCGCGCGCGGCCGATGTCGTCGAGCACGGGCAGGAGCTCGGTCAGGAGGCTCGCCACGGCGACCTCCCTGACCGCGATCCGGTCGCGCTCGACCCGGCGGCGGTAGTTCTGGAACTCGGCCTGGAGCCGCTGGAGGTCCGCGGTGCGCTCGGTGAGCGCCATGCGGGCCTGGTCCAGCTGGGCCGTCAGGCCGGTCAACTGTGCTGCTGCGTCCCCGTCCGGGGCCGCCGCCCCCTCCGCAGAGGGGGTGGCGGACTGCGGCTCGGCGTCGTCAGAGGTGGCGCCGGAAGGGACGTCGGGCTGCTCTTCGAAGCCCGGGGTCTCCTCCGTCACGCGGCACCGTCCCGGCGGTCCTCGTCGACGATCTCGGCGTCGACGACGTCGTCGTCGGCCTTCGGGGCCTCGGCGCCGTGGGCGTCGCCGCCCGCGGCCTGACCGGCCTGGGCGTCGGCGTACATGGCCTGGCCCAGCTTCTGCGAGACCGCGGCGACCTTCTCGGTGGCGGTGCGGATCTCGGCGGCGTCCTCGCCCTTGAGCGCGGCCTTCAGCTCCTCGACGGACGCCTCGACCTCGGTCTTGATGTCGCCGGGGACCTTGTCCTCGTTGTCCTTGAGGAACTTCTCCGTCTGGTAGACGAGCTGCTCGCCCTGGTTGCGGGTCTCGGCGGCCTCGCGGCGGGCGTGGTCCTCGTCCGCGTACTTCTCGGCCTCCTGGCGCATGCGGTCGACCTCGTCCCTCGGCAGCGAGGAGCCGCCGGTGACGGTCATCTTCTGCTCCTTGCCCGTGCCGAGGTCCTTCGCGGTCACGTGCATGATGCCGTTGGCGTCGATGTCGAAGGCGACCTCGATCTGCGGGACACCGCGCGGGGCCGGCGGCAGACCGGTCAGCTCGAACATGCCGAGCTTCTTGTTGTACGCCGCGATCTCGCGCTCGCCCTGGTAAACCTGGATCTGGACGGACGGCTGGTTGTCCTCGGCCGTCGTGAAGATCTCCGAGCGCTTGGTCGGGATCGTGGTGTTGCGCTCGATGAGCTTGGTCATGATCCCTCCCTTGGTCTCGATACCGAGGGACAGCGGGGTCACGTCGAGGAGCAGGACGTCCTTGACCTCACCCTTGAGGACACCGGCCTGGAGGGCCGCGCCGATGGCGACGACCTCGTCCGGGTTCACACCCTTGTTGGCCTCGTTGCCGCCGGTCAGCTCCTTGACGAGCTCGGCGACGGCGGGCATACGGGTGGAGCCACCGACGAGAACGACGTGGTCGATCTCGGACAGCTGGATGCCGGCGTCCTTGATGACGTTGTGGAACGGCGTCTTGCAGCGCTCCAGGAGGTCGGCCGTCAGCTGCTGGAACTGGGCGCGCGTGAGCTTCTCGTCCAGGTGCAGCGGGCCCTCGGCGGAGGCCGTGATGTAGGGCAGGTTGATCGAGGTCTCGGTCGACGAGGACAGCTCGATCTTGGCCTTCTCGGCGGCCTCGCGCAGACGCTGGAGCGCCATCTTGTCCTTGGCGAGGTCCACGCCGTGACCGGAGCGGAACTGCTGCACCAGGTAGTCGACGACGCGCTGGTCCCAGTCGTCACCACCGAGGTGGTTGTCACCGTTGGTGGCCTTCACCTCGACGACGCCGTCACCGATCTCCAGGAGGGACACGTCGAAGGTGCCGCCACCGAGGTCGAAGACGAGGATCGTCTGGTCGTCCTTGTCGAGGCCGTACGCGAGCGCGGCCGCGGTCGGCTCGTTGACGATACGAAGGACGTTGAGACCGGCGATCTCACCGGCTTCCTTCGTCGCCTGACGCTCGGAGTCGTTGAAGTACGCGGGGACGGTGATGACCGCGTCGGCCACCTTCTCGCCCAGGTACGCCTCGGCGTCGCGCTTCAGCTTCTG
This sequence comes from Streptomyces sp. NBC_00328, assembly GCF_036139655.1. Classification (NCBI taxonomy): domain Bacteria; kingdom Bacillati; phylum Actinomycetota; class Actinomycetes; order Kitasatosporales; family Streptomycetaceae; genus Streptomyces; species Streptomyces sp. NBC_00328. The sequence continues at coordinate 5,332,610 of NZ_CP108013.1, read as the reverse complement.
CAGGATGAAGGCGCTCATCTGCTGCGGGTTGAAGCTCTTGCCGTCGAGCTCGATCTTCCAGTCCGTGCCCATGTGACGCTTCACCGAACGGATGGTCCGGTCCACGTTCGTGACCGCCTGGCGCTTGGCGACCTCGCCGACGAGCACCTCGCCGTTCTTCGCGAAGGCGACGACGGACGGCGTGGTCCTGGCGCCTTCGGCGTTGGTGATGACGGTGGGCTCGCCGCCTTCGAGAACGCTGACGACGGAGTTAGTCGTGCCCAGGTCGATGCCGACCGCACGTGCCATTTCGATTCCTCCAGCAATGACTTGAGTGGAACGGACTCAAGTGTGCACGACGTCCGCCTCTCGGTCAACAGACCTGAGTCGTAGGGGCTCAACTCTTATCCGCTCCTTACACGCATGGAGCCTCTGAACTGCGGCTTTCTCAGGGAGTCAGTGCACCTTTACTGCACCAGGAGCCTCCGGACGGGGGCGCCCCGGACGCCCCAGCGACCTCGGGACGGGTCCCCCGGGGGCGGGAATCGCATGCGGATGGGCACGGCGCGGGCGGACCCCGGGACGTACGGCCCCCACCACCGCGACAGCGGCCACCGCGCCCGCCACCCACCAGGCCGCCCCCGCCCCCAGCCATCCGAGGTCGATGCACAGCCCCACGAGCGCAGCCGCGAACGCCGCAAGACCCGTCACGGCCATGACCCCCTGACGGGTGAGTCCCGCCCGCCGCAGCCGGTGCACCAGATGGTCCGGCGCCGGTCGCAGCAGCGGCCGCCCCGCCCGCCGCCGAGACACCAGGACGAGGACGGCGTCCGCGGTGGCCAGGGCCGTCAGCGCGAAGGCGGCGCCGAGGCCGGTCCCGGCGGGCCGCTCCGCGTGCACCGGCACGACCGCCGAGGCCAGGACGAAGCCGGTGAACAGCGACCCGCACCGCCCCGGCGCGATCCTGGCGGGCGGCCATCCGTGCATCAGGAAGCCGGTGAGGGCAGCCGCCAGCACACTGAGCAGCGCCGCGAGCCCGTCCATGAGTTCGGCGGCCGCACACGCGCTGAGGGCGAACGCCGTGATGACGCCGACCGTCCCCATCACCCCGTCGGCGTGGTCCAGGGAACGGAAGCCCTGCGTGACGAGGACGACCCAGCCCACCGCCAGCACTCCGGCCGGCATGCCGAGTTCGTCGTAGGGGACGGTCAGCGCGGCGGCGACGGCGACGCCCGCCCCGCACACCACCGGGGGTACGGGCAGCAGATCGGCGGCCAGGCCGAGCAGGGCGATCGCGATCCCGGCGACCAGCAGCCGGCCGGTCTCCGGCCCGAGCGGGGCGGCGCCGGTCCAGTCCCCGGCCCAGCCGACGAGCGCCGTCGTGCCGACCACGGCGACCCCGCCGAGAAGCGGAACCGGCCGCCCCCTTCCGGGGGCCCGCGGTTTCGCCCGGCGCGCGGGAAGCCCCCTCCCTTCGGCCGGGCCGAGGCGCAGGGAGAACGACCGCAGCAGCGCGGTGAGCGTGGCGGTCAGGAGCAGAGCGGCGGTGGCGGCCGTGATTCCGTACAGCACGTCGCCAATTTAGGGGTAATTGTCACAGTATTGGGTGAATAACACGATCGGGTTTACGCGCCCTGTCGGCCCCGGGCGAAACGGACCTGGTGCCCGCCTCCCGGGCGCCCACTCAGGCTTCCCTCAGCGACGCAGATCACCGCGCCTCTGACTACAGTGCGGCGGAGGAAGTGGGTAGTCTCAGACGGACTGCATAAGTTACCGCTTAGTAATCACCTTCGAGGTCACCCTCGAAGCAACACCTCGCAGGCCCGAGGAGCCCCCGAATGCAACTCGCCGCGATCATTGTGTCGCTGGTCCTGACCGTGGTCGGCGTCGCGCTGCTCGCACGCGCCATCGGTCAGTTCGTCCGGTACTTCAAGCTGGGCCAGCCGGTCCCGGCCGGTACCCGGACCGACAACCCCTACGCGCGCAGCGTGACACTGGTCAAGGAGTTCCTCGGCCACACACGGATGAACCGCTGGGGCATCGTGGGCTTCGCCCACTGGTTCGTGGCGATCGGCTTCCTGACCCTGCCGCCGACCCTCGCCCAGGCCTTCGGCCAGCTCTTCCAGGCCGACTGGACGCTGCCGGTCATCGGCGGCTTCCTGCCGTTCGAGCTGTACATCGAGTTCATCGGCGTGATGACGATCCTCGGCATCGCCGTGCTCATCGCGATCCGCCTGCTGAGCCTGCCGTCCCGCCCGGGCCGCAAGTCCCGCTTCGCGGGTTCCAAGGCCGGCCAGGCGTACTTCGTCGAGTACGTCATCCTCACCATCGGCCTCGCCATCTATGTGCTGCGCGGTCTCGAGGGCGCCATCCACCACGTGGAGCACTACGAGGCCGCGTACTTCGCCTCGTACCCGCTCGTCCTGGCCTTCAAGGGGCTCGGCGTCACCACCCTGCAGAACCTGATCTACCTCACCGCCATGGTGAAGATCAGCACCTCGTTCATCTGGATGATCGTGGTCTCGCTCAACACCAACATGGGCGTGGCCTGGCACCGCTTCCTGGCGTTCCCGAACATCTGGTTCAAGCGCGAGGCGACCGGCGGGACCGCCCTCGGCGGCCTCCAGCCGATGACCTCCGGCGGCAAGGCCATCGACTTCACCGACCCCGGTGAGGACGACGTCTTCGGCGTCTCCCAGGTCGAGCAGTTCTCCTGGAAGGGCCTGCTCGACTTCTCCACCTGCACCGAGTGCGGCCGCTGCCAGTCGCAGTGCCCCGCCTGGAACACCGGCAAGCCGCTCTCCCCCAAGCTCCTCATCATGTCGCTGCGCGACCACGCGCACGCCAAGGCCCCGTACCTGCTGGCCGGCGGCGGCAAGACCATGGAGGGCGAGGAGAAGGCGTCCGAGGAGCAGCTCAAGGACGTCCCCGCGGCCGCCCTCGCCGAGGCCGAGCGCCCGCTGATCGGCACCGCGGAAGAGAACGGCGTCATCGACCCGGACGTCCTGTGGTCCTGCACCACCTGCGGCGCCTGCGTCGAGCAGTGCCCGGTCGACATCGAGCACATCGACCACATCGTCGACATGCGCCGCTACCAGGTGATGATCGAGAGCGCGTTCCCGTCCGAGGCGGGCACGATGCTCAAGAACCTGGAGAAGAAGGGCAACCCCTGGGGTCTGGCCAAGAAGCAGCGCCTCGAGTGGACCAAGGAGGTCGACTTCGAGATCCCCGTCGTCGGCCGCGACATCGAGGACCTCAGCGAGGTCGAGTACCTCTACTGGGTCGGCTGCGCCGGCGCCCTGGAGGACCGGGCCAAGAAGACCACGAAGGCCTTCGCGGAGCTGCTGCACATGGCGGGCGTCAAGTTCGCGATCATGGGCGGCGACGAGAAGTGCACCGGTGACTCCGCCCGCCGCCTCGGCAACGAGCCCCTGTTCCAGGAGCTCGGCATGGAGAACGTCGCGGCGCTGAACATGGCCTTCGGCGAGGACGACGAGGACGAGTCCACCAAGAAGCCGAAGTCGGCGAAGAAGATCGTCGCCACCTGCCCGCACTGCCTCAACACGATCGGCAACGAGTACCCGCAGATCGGCGGCGACTACGAGGTCATCCACCACACCCAGCTGCTCCAGCACCTCATCGACGAGGGCAAGCTGCTGCCGGTGACCCCGGTCGAGGGTCTGATCACGTACCACGACCCGTGCTACCTGGGCCGCCACAACAAGATCTACACGCCCCCGCGCGAGATCATGTCCGCCGTCCCGGGCCTGCGCCAGCAGGAGATGCACCGCCACAAGGAACGCGGCTTCTGCTGCGGCGCCGGCGGCGCGCGGATGTGGATGGAGGAGCGGATCGGCAAGCGCATCAACAACGAGCGTGTCGACGAGGCTCTGTCGCTGAACCCCGACATCGTCTCCACCGCCTGCCCGTTCTGCCTCGTCATGCTGACCGACTCGGTCAACGGCAAGAAGAACGAAGGCAAGGCCAAGGAGTCCGTCCAGGTCGTCGACGTCGCCCAGCTCCTCCTCGAATCCGTCAGGACCCCGGTCGAGGAAGAGCCCCCGGCGGGCGCGGCCGAGTCGGAGAGCGAGCCGGAGCCGGAACCCGTGAAGTAACCGCCCCGTTCGGTACGACCGACGCCCCGCACCTGTCCGGTGCGGGGCGTCGGTCGTGCGGGGCCTGCCCCGGACGCCGGTGGCGCGCTCGCACAGCAGGACGTTCCCCGCTACTCGTCCTTCGGGCCCGCCTGCTGCACCACCTCGAAGGACCACAGGATCGAGCCGGAGGCTGCGGGGTTCCGCAGGTCGATATCGACTGCGTCGACGGCTTCTTCCTGCTCCTTCATCCTTCACCGTCGGGCCGTCGTACCGAGTCGGAGCCCTCGCCGCGTTGCCGGACGCACTCGTGCCGTCCGGCGCCGGGTTCGTCGTGCCGGTGCCGCAGCTCCGCCCGGGCGCGCTCGCCGCCCTGGCCGGCGGCCGGGGCACCGTGGCCGGGGAAGTCGAGCAGGCGGCCCATGGCGGACAGGGGGTCGGGATCCGCCGGATGCTCTGCCGGGGTGGCCGGATCAGCCGGAGCGGCCGCCGCACGGCCCGGCGACTCGGGCTCGCCGGACGGGCGGACCGCCCGTGCGTGCTCCTCCCAGCCCGTGCGGTACCACTGGAGGTTGGCCCGCTGCACCTCCTCGTCGGTGAGGATGCGGACCCCTTCCGGTCCCGCCTCCTGGACCTTCTCACCCAGTGCGATCAGCAGACCGCCCAGCAGCCGGGTAACCCGCTCCGCCTCGGTGTACGACCCTTCACCGCCGGTACCGTCCATGTCATCGTCCCGGCGTCCCCCGTCACCCATGTGTGCACTCCTTGCACTCCCGACTCCCCCGTCCCGCGTCTCTTTCCCTAAGGCCCCTCCCCCAGAAACTGCCGGGCGACCTTCACGAACAGACCCCGGAGTTCCTCCGGTACGCCCATGCGCCGCGCCGCCTCCTCCGGGCTCAGCCGCCTGCTCGCTCCCGGGTCCGCTCCCGGGCCGGGTTCGAGCGGCAGATCGTCCTCGGACAGCCGCCCGGAGCGGATCAGCATGTCCCGCAGCGGCACGCCGAGCACCACGGCCAGGCGGCGCATGGTCTCGAGGTCCGGCATGCTCTGCCGCTGCAGCAGCCGGGTCACCGCGGCCCGGTGGACACCGGAGTCGTCGGCCAGGCGCGACTTGCCACCGCCGCGCGGGCCGTCGATCACATAGCCGCGGTCCCGCATCAGGTCCTCGACCCAGACGGCGAACTCCTCCAGCGCGTCGGTTCGTTCTGTTCGTTCTGTTCGCTCCGTGCTCGCGGCGCGTGGACTGGGCCCCATGTTCCCGCTCTCCCCTCGTGTCGGGAGCAGCGTACCGATCGCGCGCGCACCTGGAGTGTGCGCGCACGCGCGTAAGGGGACCCATTTTTCCTCACCTCTCCGGGGACGACCTCGCCATCATCTCTAGAACATACGTTCGAATGCTGCACCGCTGGTCACATTTGAGCCACCCCCTTCCCGCCACTCCCTTCCCGCCCCGCCACCCCGCAAGTCACTTGCGCTCGCGCTCGCACGATGCCACGCTGACCGTTGCTCGCATATATCGAACGAATATTCCCACCACCTGGGGAGGTATCGCTCGTGACCAGCGAACTCGACTGGCGTAGGGCTGCGGCCTGCGGCAATCTTCCACAACACTATGTATTCACCCGTAAGCTCTCCGACGCGGAGCATACGTTGCGCGCATGCAACCAATGTCCGATCCGACGTGAGTGCGAGGCTGTCGTAGACCCCTCGCACACATGGTTCGACGGCGTCAGCGGCGGGCGGCTGTGGCGCAACGGACGAGAGGTCACCGTATGAGCCCCGCCGTCTGGATCACCTCCCTGTTGCGCCGGTTCCCCGAACTGGTCGCCGAGCTGGTGCCCGCCGCCCACGGGGGGCTGCGGGAACGGCGCGGCGGCGGGCCGGCCGGCGGCACCGGCGCCCCCGTACGCCTGCATGTCTCCGACGCCCTGCGCGACATCACCGACGGCGCCGTCGAACTGGAGGAGGCCGTACGGGAACGGCTCGGCCTGCGTCCGGTGCCCCCGGCCTCCGTACCGGTGCGGCTCCGCCGTATCGCCGGACTGCTGGAGCGGATCGCCGCCGACCCGGTGCTGGCCGCCCACGTCGAGGACGAGACCCGGCGCATGGCCGCGCGCTGCGCCCGCGCGCTCGGCGACCCGGAACAGATGGTCCGCCTGTCCGGCCGCTGCCCTGCCTGCGACTCGGTGTCGCTGCGGGCGTTCCCGGAGCGGGCCGAGGTCCGGTGCGTGAACCCGCCCTGCGGGCACATGCCCGGCCCGGCGGACGAGGAAACGGCGTGAACGCCCCCATGGTCACCTCCGAGCTGGCCGCCACCGAGGCCGGCGTCACCCCCGCCACCATCCGCAAATGGGTGCAGCGCGGGCATCTGCGGCCCGCTGGCGCACAGGGCCGCCGGCAGTTGTACCGACTGGAGGACGTGTTCACCGCCGAGCGGGCGACGAACCGCTTGCGCGGCAACCACTGACCACCACCCGCATCCACTCATCCACGCCCACGACGAACCGGGGTCCCGTCGCTCGCCGCGACGGGACCCTTTCGTTTATCCGGGCCTCAACTCCCCCTGAAAAAAGGTGAGTTGCGAGAACCAGGAGTCACCGTCACACTCGAAGCAGCGGCAGAGCTGCGCCCGGCCCCCGGGCGGTGGACCTGCCGCTTTCTGCTGCCCGGAATCCGGGACCCCTCTTCCCGAAGGGAGCACCCGTGTGGCGATCCTGAACTTCCCCGACGTGGAGCGGCTCGTCGTCGACTTCCTGAAGAACCGGACCGAAATGGCCGGGACCACGGTCGACAACAGGCCGCCCGCCGGCTTCGACGGCACCCAGCAGGTCGTCCTCGTCTCCCGCGCCGGCGGCGCCTGGACCGACGACCTCAACCTCGACCGGCCGCTGGTCGACCTCGAGGTGTACGGCCCGGACAAGACCACCGCCCTCGTGACGGCCAACACGGCCCGTGCCTGCGCGCTGGAACTCCAGGGCACCCGGTACGGCACCGCGCTGGTCACCGACGTCGACGAGACGGACGGACCCCGCTGGCTGCCGGACTACAACCGCCCGGCCGGCAACCGCTACCTGGCCACCCTCCGGCTGTCGATCCGCCCGGCGTAAGCCACTTCACCTTTCTTCCCGAGGAATTCTTCCCGAGGAGCACACACATGGCAGGCTTCAAGAACACCGAGATCCGCATCGCCGGCGCCGGCAACGTCTGGTGGGCCCCGGCCGGCACCACCGTCAAGGAGACCACCGCGCTGGCCTCCCCGTGGGTCAACCTGGGCTTCACCTCCTCCGACGGGGTCAAGTTCAACAAGAAGGACAAGAACGACCCGGTCGACACCTGGCAGTCGATGGCCCCGGCGCGCTTCGTCCTCTCCGACCGGGACCTGACCCTGAAGTTCCAGCTGATGCAGATCAACAAGGACACGTTCCCGTTCTACCTGGGGCTCCCGTCGACCTCGGTCGTCACCGCGGGCTCCCAGACGGAGACCACCGCGCAGAAGATCGACATCGGCGGCATGCCGGGCGGCCAGGACCAGCGGGCCCTCGCCATCGACTTCGCGGACAACAACGGCACCAAGGACCTGCGCTACCGGCTGGTGATCCCGTACGGCGCCGTCTCCGAGGTGGAGGAGCTGTCGCTCAGCCGCACCGGCGCGGTCAGGCTCGGCGTCACCTTCACCGCGCTGTCGGGCGACGACCCGACCAAGCCGATGGCGACCTGGCTGGTCAACGACCCGGCGGCACTGGCCTAGTCCACGCCGCCTTCCCAGGCCCCGGCGCCCGCCTCCCCCCTCCGCGGGCGCCGGGGCCGCCCCCTCAGCACGCCCGCAACCGACACAAGGAGCCCCGATGTCCGGATTCGACGTCAACGCCGCTCGGGCCCAGCGCCTCGAAGCGCTCGGCCGCGACTGGTCCTTCGAACTGGACGGCGACAGCTTCGAGCTGCCGACCGAACTCACCCGCACCACCGCGCGCAAGCTGCGCGACCTCGACGACAACGACGTCGACGGACTGCTCCGACTCCTCCTCGGCGAGCAGCAGTTCGCCCGCTTCGAGGGGCACGACGTCACCATGCAGGACATCGCCGCGATCCTGGAGGCCTACGGCAAGGAGACGGGGCTGGGCCTGGGGGAAGGCTGAGCCTCGGCGAGCTCGTCGAAGAGCACGCCGAGGCCCTGGAGGCGGACCTGCTCCGCCACTACGGCGTCGACCTCCTGGACTGGCACCGCGGCCGGCTCACCTCACGCCGGCTGTCGATACTGGTCCGGCATCTGCCAAGGGACAGCGCGCTGCTGCGGGAAGTACAGGGTGAGGCCGCCGAGTGGTCGCTCACCGACTACCTCCTGGCGAACGTTGTCGACCAACTCGCCGAAGCCAACTGGATGTTCGCCATGGTCAACCGCGACGAGGACGCCGAGCCGCTGGACTACCCCGAGCCACTGCCGCGCCCCGGCACGGCCCCGCGAAGCCCGGACGCCGACCCGCGGGACAGCGCCCTCGCCATGCCGAGCGCCCAGGAGATAGCCAGGTTCTTCGCCTAGCAGGTTGCGGCGACGCAGCGCCCGTCCCCGCTTGAAGAACATGCGCAGCGAGCGCCCCCACGGAACGTCCGGTGATCCCCTGCCCTCCCTGCAGGAAATCCAGCGGTTTCTTTCCTGATGCCGGGACAGGGTCAGAGGTAGGAGATACCGGTCACGAGGAGCAGAGCGGCCGCGATTCCTCCGACGATCCATGGCACGATTCCGCGGCCCCTTTGCGACACCACTTCTGAATAGCTGGGATCTTTGGAGTCGTAGATCACGTCCATGCATTGACCGATACCGGCCGGCGGAAACTGGTAGGGCAGACTGTCACAGTAGTACTGCAAGCCGTCGACTTCATATGCCAGGCGCAGGGTGACCAAACCCTTTCCGTCCCGAGCCTGCTGGACGCATTTTGCGCTGACAAAAATTCCCCTGCGCCGGAGATTTCCATCGCGCCAGATGAAGAGAAGCGCCCCGGCCAGCACAGAAATTCCGAAGATCAGCGCACCCGGCCTGTTGCCTTGCAGAACCTCAAGCAATTTCCCACCCTCCGGTCTCACCTGCGTCTCAGCGGTCGCGAACTCTATCTATTCACCCACCGCAAGGGCTCACAGGGGGATCCGGGAGTGACAGAGAAAGGCGACACATCGCCCCCTCTTTCTTAGTCGAAGCCGCCAGTGAGATACCAAACAAAGAACTCGCCGGCTATCAGCAGGACTCCGACGGCCGCCCAGATGATGCCGTTTCGGCGCATCCGAGGCGCATTCGACAAGTCACCCTTTCGCCTATCTTGCCGAATTGCCATAAAGCAAACGAGAGCGACGATCAGGCAAAATCCTCCACCGATTGAGCCTAAAGCAACGCCCGCCATTCTGGCCAACACCTCGGAGCGACTCACCTCAGAAGCAGCCTCGTACATCGAACCCCCTCTTGATCACCCGAACTGGGAAACCAAACCCGCACGCAGCATACAAGGCGGTGCATCCCGTGACACAGCACACGACCGAAGACGTCTACGAGAAGTTGACGTCGTTGGAGAAATCGGTCGATATCATCCCCAGGGAGGGCGGCTCGAAAGCCGTCACCTCCGCAGAGCTCGACAGGAAAATAGCCTCCCTGAAGAAGGCGATCGAGGAAGGCCCGAAGGACAAGCCCACGGATCTAATAGGCGCCATCAGTGAGCTTCCCGTCCTGAAGGAAGTAATCGGGATTTTCAAGGCAAACGGCCCCGCCGCGATCCTCATCCTGTCGATCGTCGGATTGAAGGCCGGACTCGCCACCATCGGCGTTAAATTCCTGGACCTTCAAAAAGCATTTCAGGCATTCATCCGCTCGCGTGCCAGAGGCAGGGAGGTCACCACCAACGACCGCGGACGCATCACCCTCGCCACCCCCGAACAACCCCAGTCCCCCAACCCTCTCCCCTCCGTCGACAACGTCAACGCCGTCAAGGACGCCATTCACGACCTGAACCAGGTGGTGCGCACCTATTCCACCCGGGCCCGGAACCTGCCTTCCCCCCGGTCCATGCGCCAACTGGCCTCGGCGGCCGGCCAGCTGACGCGGGCCGCCGAGCAGCACGCGCGGGTCGACCAGCTCGCCCAGGCGGCGCACACGCTTGAGCAGCGGTTCACCGCGCTGTCCCGGGTCGTCGCCGGTGGCGGCGGCAGTGCGAACTGACCCAAGGCGGCCATCCATCTGATCGGAGGATCCCGTGTCACTCGTTCGTTCCCTCTCCAGTGCCACCACGGCGCTCAACCGCCTTCGTTCCGCCGCCGGCTCCACCGGCAGCGCGCTGACCACCATCCGGAGCCGGACCGGGCAGGCCGGCTCCGCGGTGGACAAGCTGCGCGACGGTCTGCGCACCACGGACACGACCCTCGGCAAGTCCAAGGGCTCCACCGACAAGTTCAAGACCTCCCTCGACCACCTCAAGACCTCCTCCGGGCACGCCAAGAACGCCCTTCGCGACGTCAAGACACAGTCCGACGCCGTGGAGAAGTCCGTCGGAAAGGCGGGCAAGCAGGCGGGGCAGGGCGGGACGTCCATGGGCGGCTTCGGGAAGGGGCTCAAGGGAGCCTCGCTCGCCCAGAAGGGCCTCAACACCGCCATGAAGGCCAACGCCTTCGGGCTGATCATGGCTCTGCTCGCCCCACTCATCTCCCAGTTCATCAACATGGACAAGGTCTCCGCCGCCCTCTCCAAGGGCGTGAAGTTGGCCTGGAACGCCATCTACGGCGCGATCAAGAACCACGCGGGGCCCATCAAGTCGGTGCTGAAGGGCATCATCAACGCCTTCACCGCGCTGCCCCGCGCCTACATCGGCGGCCTCAACGCCATGATCGGCGCCCTGAACCAGATCCACGTCAAGATCCCCGACTGGGTGCCCCACTTCGGCGGCCGGGAGTTCGGCATCCATCTGCCGATGCTCCCCAACATCCCCACCCTCGCCCAGGGCGGTGTGGTACCCGCCCGCCGCGGCGGCACCCTCGCGCTGCTCGCCGAGGCCGGCGAGCCCGAGGCCGTCATCCCGCTGTCGAAGCTGGAGCGGGTGCTCGGCTCGGGCGGCGGGATGCACCGGCTCGCCGCCGCCGTCGAGAGGCTCTCCGAACGGCCCGTGCACGTCGAGGTCGACTCGCAAGTCATCGCCCGCGCCGTCCTCGTCGGACAGCGCCAGCTCGCCCGGAGGTGAGGGAGAGACCATGGCCAGGAACCTGTGGATCGGACGGCCCGGATTCATGCGGGAGATCGCCCAGGCCGCGAAGAGCTGGGACCGCACCGCCGATCTGAACGTCACCGAGTTCAAGTCCCTCGAGGGGAACATCACCACCGTCGCGACGGCACGCACCGTGCGCCGTATCAAACTGTCCTGGGACGCCCTGCCCCCGGCCGACGCCCAGCACCTCACCCGCCTGGCCCGCCGGGTCAACGAGCCCGGCTTCCAGGGCGGTCCGCGGCCGCCGTACGGACCGCTCGCCCTGCTCGACCCGGCGTCCGTGAACCTGCTCGACCCGTACCAGGCGACCGCCCAGAGCACCCAGTCCAGCGGGACCGACCACTGGTTCACCGTGCAGGGCACGATCGCCGTCAGCCCCTCCCTCGCGGACACCGTCGTCGCCGACTTCCAGGACGCGACCAGCCGTCTCGGCTGGCGGCACGGCGTCTGGACCGGATGGCCGGTGGTGCCCGGCATGCAGGTGTCGTGGCTGCTGCCGCCCGACTGGAACCCGGCGACCGCCACCGCCCAGCTCGACTGGAAGGCCGTGGACGGGGCGTACCTCGCCTCGACGTCCGCGAACGACAGCGGCGTCACCGGGACCGCCCCGGCCGGCGCCGCCTTCGTCACCCCGGCCGGCGGACCGGGCGCCACCGGCCTCTTCGGGCTCGCCGGCGCCTGCCTCACCATCGGCGAGCCGACGACCGCGTTCTCGCTCGGCGACGGCTGCCCGGCCATGAGCGTCACCGCCTACACCGACGTGCCCGCCGCCCCGCTGCCCTACCGGAACGTCAGTCTCGACCTGGTGGAGGTGCGCGGTGCTCAGCTCTGACCCGGCACTGGACGACGCGCTCGCCGCCCCCGACCGCACCCCCGCGCACGCCACCCGCTGCGGCGGCCGGGAACTCGGCACCCAGGTGCAGTCCTGGAAGGTCGAGCGGGCCTACAGCACCGACCTGCCCGAGGCGCTGCGCGCCGTCTCCGGCAGCGCCTCCGCCCAGCTGGAACTGCAGCTCGGCGGCGCGAGCGGGACGCCCGCGCCGCAGCTGTACTCGGCGTGGGCCGGTCGTACCACCGGCGACGCCGTACGCCCCGGCCAGTCCGTCGTGCACGAGACGGGCCTGCTCGGCGCGACCCTGCCCGCCTTCCGCGGCACCGTCCGCTCCCGCACCGCGGCCTCCGGCACGGACACCGTGACCGTCCAGGCACTGGACGGTGCCGAGCGGCTGCGCGGCCCGGCCCTGCTGCCCCGGCCGTACCACGGCCTGCTGTACGCCCTGCCGGTGGCGAGCGCCATCTGGTGCGTGGACGAACTGCTGCGCCAGGGCGGCATCCACACCTGCCCGCCGCCCCGCGCCCCCGCGGCCGCCACGGACGTCACGGCACCGTTCACCGCGCTGTACGCCTCCCTGCACGGCGGCTTCAACGCGACTCACGGCCAGCCGGAGACGCTGCCCGCCCCGGCCTCGTACTCCTGGATCCGGGACGGCGCGCCGCACGAGATGGCCCTGATGCCGAACGCCGCGGGACTGTCGGTGTCCTGGATGCCCCGGTCCCGGTTCGTCGTGGCCGGCAAAGTGTTCCAGGCCGAGCTGTACGCCAACTCGGCCCGTGCCATGGGCAGCGCCCTGGAGCTGAAACTCGTCTTCGACCGCAGCGCGGGCGCCTACGGCAACTACGCCCTGAACGTCGACTTCACCGCCGGCACCGTGAAGGTCACCTCCGGCACGGTGGGCGGCAGCGGCGGCGGGCAGGTCTACGTCTGGACGCTGCCGAAGCTGGCGTCCCTCAAGGGCGCCTGGCACCTGGGCTTCACCGTGGACACGAGAGCCGGGACGACGTCCTCCACCACACCGGCGACCGTGGTCCCGCGGCTGACCGCTCCCGACGGGGAGTTCCTCGCGCTCGGCCCCGCCACCTTCAACACCACGCCCGCCTACCAGCCGCCGTCGGAGCTCTACCGGATCGACCTGACGACGGACGTGGCCGTCGAGTGCGTCCAGGTCACCGACAACGTGTGGCCCGACCTCTCCTCCTACACCGCCGACGAGTGGGAGCAGCGGGGCCGCTGGACCAAGGGCGCCGAGCTGGACGACGTCACGGTCCCGCTGTTCGACGTGCCGAAGGTCTCCGGTTCCCAGTGGGAGGCGATCACCGAGATCGCCCGCGCCACGATGTCCACGGCCGAGTTCGACGAGCAGGGCGTCTTCCGCTGGCGCGGCCCCGGCCGGTTCCAGAAGGTGCCGGCCCGGCCGGACGTCACCGTCACGACCCGGCGGGACATCGCCGCGCTCACCGTCGCCGAGGAGATCGACGCCTGCCGCAACTACTGCGAGCAGGTGTACCAGGACTACACCGGCGTCCGCGCCGCCAACGGCGACACGACGACCGACACGGCCGTACGGGAGATCAGACCCGGCACGGCGGTGGAGGTGGCGTACGCCATGGCCGAGGACGAGCTGGACGTCGGCCCCCCTCAGATCGAGGACGACGCGGCCACGACGACCGGGCACAAGGTCCGCTTCGGCAGCGCGGCCACGGGCGGTACGTCGGTCAAGGGCGGTGTGACGGTCAGTTCCCGGCGCGACGGGCCGAACTACATCGTCCAGTTCGTCAACCAGGGCACGGCGAGCGTGTGGACGGTCACCAAGGACGGCAAGCCGTCCGTGCAGATCGTGCCGCAGAAGCGGGCCGCGGACCCGACGCAGCGCTGGTACGCCTGGTACAACACCACCAGCCAGTCCTACTACGGCAGGCAGGTCTACCAGGCGCCCGCGACCGACTGGGTGCAGCAGCGGCAGGTGGCCTCCGACCTCTCCCACGCCATGCTCGACGCCGGCCGCTACCCGGTCCCCGTGCTCGGCGAGGTGGACGTCCTGCACGACCCGCGCGTCCAGCTCGGCGACGTCGTACGCGTGATGGACACCACCGGCGCCGCCCTGGACACCCTCGCCTGGGTCGTAGGCATCCGCACCACCTGTCAGGCGGGCTCGGTGCCCCAGCAGACGCTCACCCTGCGCGGCACCTCCTACAACGGCGTCCCCCTGGACACCGGCCTCACGCCCGACGCTCCGGTGGACCCGCAGTACGGCACCCGGCGCAGCTACGCCCTGGTCGCCGCGCAGTTCCCGACCCTGGACGACCTCACGCAGAGCAGGCTCAGCTACCGCGAGCTGCTCCAGCCGCCGGGAGGCGCCGCATGAACGACCAGCCCACGCCGGGTGCCGAGGACGACAGCACGGCCGTACTCGCGCCCGACGACCCCGCGCAGGACGGCAACACCGCCACCCCCGTGCCTGTGGACAGCACCACCGCACGCTCGGGTGACGGCGGCGGCCCGTCCGACACGCTCCCGCCGCCCTTCGGCACCTGACCGTCCCCGCCCGTACGCTCCAAGGAGGAAGCCGTCATGGCCCTGCTCACCCCGCTCGGCAGTCTCCCCTACCCGCAGCCCGCCGACGCGGCGAACGTCCCGCAGCACATCCAGTCCCTCGCCGAGGCCGTCGACGGCCGGACCGTACTGCGGTTCGCCGACGCCGCCACCCGCGACGCGAAGGTGACGTCCCCGGTGGCCGGCATGTTCGTCTGGCTCAGCACGCCCAAGCAGTTCTGGTACCACACGGGCAGCGCCTGGGCGCAGCTGGCACCTGGCCCGGTCCACAAGGCCAACACCACCACCGGCACGACCACCTCGGCGTCGTACGTGGAGACCCTCACCGGCTCCGCCGGCGACCCGACCGCGGTCACCTTCACCGCCCCGGCCTCCGGCTCCGTCCTGGTCACGGTGGGCGCCCGGATCAACAGCAGCGCCGCGACGGCCTGTTACGTCTCCGCGAACGTCCGCCTCGGCACGACCGTCACGCTCGCCGCCGCGGACACCCGGGCGGCGATCTCCTACGGCACCAACCTGTGCTCCGCCACCACCCAGTTCCAGGTGACCGGTCTGACGGTGAACAGCTCGTACACCGCCACCCTCGCCTACAAGTCGGCCGCCACCACCAGCACCGCGACCTTCACCAACCGATTCGTGACCGTCACTCCCGTCACCTGAGGACGCCATGGCCACTCCCCTCACCCCGGACGCCCTCGTGCGCGCTCTGCGCGCCGAGGGCGTCGTCGTCCGCGAGCACGGCGCCTGGCGGACGCACAACCGCGACCACAAGGGCCCCTGGGGCCCCGTCAACGGCGTGATGCTCCACCACACCGCCGGCTCGGACAGCCTCCGCCTCTGCCTCGACGGCACCGCGGCCCTGCCCGGCCCGCTCTGCACCGGCCTGATCACCAAGGACGGAGACGTACACCTGGTGGGCTACGGCCGTACCAACCACGCCGGTTCCGGCTCCACCGCCGTGCTGTCCGCCGTGATCGCCGAGAAGACCCCGCCGCCCGCCCCGGGCCCGGACGCCGTCGACGGCAACGCCCACTTCTACGGCTTCGAGATCGAGAACCTCGGCACCGGCCGCGACCCGTACCCGACGGCCCAGCTCGACGCGGCCGAACGCCTGTCGACCGCCCTGTGCCGCGCCCACGGCTGGAGCGCCGCGAGCGTGATCGGCCACAAGGAGTGGACGCGGCGCAAGATCGACCCGTCCTTCTCCATGCCGGGCATGCGCACCAGGATCGACGCCCGCCTCGGCCTGCGGCCGACACCCGGCCCGGCGTCGTACGAGCCCTTCCCCGGCGCCGCCTACTTCGTCCCCGGCCGCCGCGGCCCACTGATCACGGCGATCGGCCGGCGCCTCGTCGCCGAGGGCTGCGGCCGCTACGCCGTCGGCCCCGGCCCGGTCTGGGGCGCGGCGGACGTCCGTTCGTACGCCGCCTGGCAGCTGGCACTCGGTTACCGGGGCCCGGCCGCCGACGGCGTCCCCGGGCGCACGAGCTGGGACCTGCTGCGGGTGCCGCGCACGGCCGAGGAGGCCGTCCGATGAGCGACGCGACCCGCCGCACGCTCCGGACGTCCCTGCAGACCGTGGTCGCGCTCCTCCCGCTGTTCGCCGGGGAGCCGTCGGCCAGGAACGCGCCCGCCGTCGCGGGTGTGGTGGCGATCGCCGCCGCGCTCACCCGTGTCATGGCCCTGCCGGAGGTGGAACGTCTCCTGCCCTCCTGGCTGCGCAAGGAGGGCCGTACATGACGACACGCGAAGCGGAAGGAGTCGCCCTGGAGCTGGAACGCCTGCGCCGCTCGGTCGATGTCGGCTTCGCCACCACCCAGGGCGACCTCGCCCTGCTCCTCCAGCGCGTCGACCAGACCGACAAGACGCTCAGCGAACACGAGAACCGCCTGGACGCCCTCGAACGCGCCCGCTGGCCACTCCCGTCCCTGGCAGCGGTGACCTCCTGCACCGCACTGGCGGTGACGCTGTGGGAAACCACCCACAGATGACTCCGGTGCCCCCGGATGACCCACGGGTGGAAGACACCGGATGACCCACGGGTGGAAGACATGGGCCATGGACCCCGCACCCACCTGCGGATCCCCCGTCCCCACGGCCCGTGTCCTCCACTCACCGCCACCCGACCGCCCCTGGGGCACAACAGGCACGACCACCCTGGCGCCCCCTGACAACCCCTTAGGGGATGTCACAGCTCGGCACCGATGCCGGGCCCGTTGCCCCGGCTCCGGCACGTCACTCTTCGGGACCAGGTACGTTCGATGACGTGGCTGGATTCAGGATCGGACGCGGGGGCCGGGACAACCGTGCCTCGCAAGGGCGACCGCAACAACAACCGTCGTACGGACAGTCCTCCCAGGGACGTGGACAGCAGTCCCCCCAGGGAGGCGGGCAGCAGCCGTACGGCTATCCGCCCGCGCCATCGCAGCCGCAGTACGGGGGACAGCAGCCGTACGGCGGACAGCAGGGCGGTCAGCCCTACCGCGGTGGACAGCAGGGCGGCTGGCCCCAGGGCGGCGGACATGCCGGCGGGCACGGCGAGCCGGAGTACTTCGGCGACGGTCACCCGCAGCAGGGCCCGGACCCGTACGCCGCGAACAGCCCCGGCCATACGCAGGCCTTCTCGATCGGCGAGGACCCCTACAACCAGGGCGACGTCTACCGGGCGGGCCAGGCGACCGCTCCGCCGGTCGGCCCCAGGCTGCACTGGAAGGACCTGCTCAAGGGCATAGTGACGGCCCCGAACCGGACCTTCCTCCAGATGCGCGACTACACGATGTGGGCCCCGGCCCTGATCGTGACGTTCCTCTACGGCCTGCTGGCGGTCTTCGGCTTCGACGGCGCCCGCGAGGACGCCATCAACGCGACCCTCTCCAACGCCGTCCCGATCGTCCTGACGACCGCTGTCGCCCTCGTGCTCAGCACGTTCGTCCTGGGCGTGGTCACCCACACCCTGGCCCGCCAGCTCGGCGGCAACGGCGCCTGGCAGCCCACGGTCGGCCTCTCCATGCTGATCATGTCCATCACGGACACCCCGCGGCTGCTCCTCGCCATGTTCCTCGGCGGCGACGCGTCCTTCGTCAAGCTCCTCGGCTGGATCACCTGGGTCGCCGCGGGCGCCCTGCTGACCCTGATGGTCGGCAAGTCCCACGACCTCCCCTGGCCGAAGGCCCTCGCCGCGTCCTCCATCCAGCTGATCGCCATCCTGTCGATCATCAAGCTCGGCACGTTCTGACGCCGTAGGGCACGCACCCCCACCCGGAACCGACAAAGAGGGACCCCCGGCACACCGCCGGGGGTCCCTCTCACGTCATGACCGCGAACCGTCATGGGCGCATGCCGCGCCTACGCGTCGAGCACCTGCCCGGACCGCCGGACGACGGGAGGTTCGGAGCTCTGAGCTGAGTTGACTCCATGACAGTAGTATTCTGATCCCCGCTCTTGAGGCTGGGGAGGCCCGGACGTGGCACGCCGAGTGGGGATCTACACCCGCATCTCGCGGGACGACGAGGGCGACGCGCTGGGCGTAGCCCGCCAGCAGAGAGACTGCGAGCGGCTTGCAGATCTCCGGTCCTGGCAGGCCGTGAAGGTCTACGAGGACAACGATGTATCGGCCTACAAGCGCCACGTCGTGCGCGAACAATTCGAGCTGATGCTGAACGACCTAAGCGCCGGCCTCATCGAGGGCATCGTGGCGTACGACCTAGACAGGCTTGCGCGGCAGCCGCGAGACCTTGAGCGGCTGATCGAGATCTTCGACGACCGCCCACGGCTGGAGTTCGCAACGGTCACGAACGACGTCAACCTCGGAACGCCGGACGGCCGCACCATGTCGCGCATCATGGTCGCCTTCGCCAACAAGTCGTCGCACGATGCCTCGCGCCGCATCAAGCGCAAGCATTTGGAGCTGGCCCAGCAAGGCAAGGACAGCGGCGGCCCGGCGCCGTACGGATGGCTCAAGGAAGACCGCAGCAAGGTCGACCCGCAAGCAGCCACAGCCATCCGCGAGGCTCAGCGCGACATCCTTGCCGGCGTCCGCATCGGTACGATCCGTACGCGCTGGCAGGAACAGAGCTTGGGGAACCCCCGCGCAGGCACCAAGCGGATGGCCCACCACCACGTAGAGCACATCCTCACGAACCCGAGGTTGGTCGGATACCGGACCTACCACGGCGAGATCCTGAACGGTGAGGATGGCCGGCCCGTCATGGGTGAGTGGGAGCCGATCAACACCCTTGAAGAGTGGGAAGCGGTGTGCGCCGCGGTCGCCGAGCGAAAGCAGAAACACCCCGGGCATCTCCTCGCGCGCAAGTACATGCTGTCGGGCATCGCTCGCTGCGGCCTGTGCAAGTCGAAGATCCGAGGCCAGACCAACCAACGGTGGGAGCCGGGATCCAAAGCAACGAAGTTCACCTACCGGTGCTCGGTCGTCAATGGCGGCTGCGGCAAGGTGGGACGCGTTGGGGAACCCGTGGACAGGCTAATAGCTCAACTCGCACTGGAGGAGCAGCGATCCCGAGCAGCCGTCACGACCGTTCCAATTGAACAACGCTGGGCGCGGGATGCCGAGTTGGAACAGGTCAACGAGGACATCATCCAGCTAGTGAACGCCGAGCGTTCAAAGCAGATCACCGTGACCACGCTCTTGCAGCTCCTTCCCGGCAAAGAGCGAGAGCGCGACGAGCTGAAGTTGGAGCGCGCCCGGTTCTACAAGGAACTGAAGCAGTCCGAGGCCAAGGGCGACGCCGCGAACCTGACGCTGGACGAGTTCTTCGATCTGCCGATTGAACGGCAACAAGAGATCGTGTTGCACAGCCTGTCAGCCGTGATCATCCATCCAGCAGGCAGAGGCAAGAGGAAGTTCGACCCGAGCCTCATCGAACCCGTGTGGCGCTGAAGATCACGCACGCCCCTGCGAGACGCAGCGCACGGCGCACCCGCTCTTCGTCGCGCTCAGGTGCACGCCGAAGATGCATCTTGATCCACTCGTCCGTGGTCATCACTTTCCTGTCCCCATCCTTCGGGGATGTCGGCTCAGTCGACCGGCTCATCGAACGCACCCCCTGCCCCCTCCTCGCGCGCTGTTTCGCCATCCGGGTGCTTCAAGTGCCCGCGCAAGCGCGAGCTTGCCCCTGGGGCCGCAAGCGAGTTACGGCCCTGAGCAGAAACCTTGGCAGGGAGGACCCCCGGCCAGAACATGCCTCCGGCGGGGGCGCTCCGGCTCCGAGATGGCGGGGGTGCCGTTCGCGAGTGCCGGCGGAGTGTGGCGTGCGCGGGGGTGCTCCCATCCCGTCCGCCATCGACCCAGGCAGAGCCGAGCAGTCGCGGCCCAGGGTGGCGAGCGATGTCGCAACCAATCCTCACAGTCGTTCGTACAGTGGCGCGCTCCACCTTGACGCCCTGAACCACGTCCGCTCCACGGTGTATGGGCCAACGGCAGACGGGATGGAAGCTGGGGAGGGTGGCGAGTGAGGCAGGGAGTGACATTCACCCGCCATGTCACTGAACGTACACCCCTTGCCACTTAAAGCAAGCGCTGTATTGAACGTCCAGTGCCGCCACAGCAGGCCGCCGACCAGGCAAAACACGCCGAGGGCCGCCGCTAACAACATCTAGTTTCCGCTAGGAACCACCAGGAACCGCTAGGAACCGCTAGAGCTAGCCGGGGCTAGGGTAGATATAGTGGCCAAGCAACTGGGTTGGCCAAGCACGTTTTACAAAATGAGGTTGGCCAGACAACCCCAGACTCAAAGCCCTCCGGCACGGAGGCCCGGCCCTGGTGGCTAGACCAGGACCGGGCTCGTGCGTGGAGTTATCGAAGCGGGTCCGGCCGAGTAACAGACGGTCGGGCCCGTTTCGGTTGGGCCCTGTCTTCCGGCACCGCTTCGCTGCGCAGCACTACCGCGCGAGCTGCTCCACACAGCCTGCGAGCGCCGAGATTGCCGTGAGGATCGCGATCAAGATCTCGGCCTTGTTGGGGCCCCGTCCAGGATCACGGTCCGGCTCTTCCGGCTTTCGCAGATCTGCCATGTCACACTTCCAGTCCGGTCGTGCTAACCCCCGGCTAGAGGGGTCTTCGGCTCTTAGGTCCGAAGCTCGGGATGGACCGGAAGTGGTCGGCAGAAGCATATCGGTCAATGCTGACACTCCGAGGCTTGATCCACGGTGCCCGACCGACACTTGTGACGTTC
Organism: Streptomyces sp. NBC_00328; assembly: GCF_036139655.1. Taxonomy (NCBI): domain Bacteria; kingdom Bacillati; phylum Actinomycetota; class Actinomycetes; order Kitasatosporales; family Streptomycetaceae; genus Streptomyces; species Streptomyces sp. NBC_00328. The sequence continues at coordinate 5,311,720 of NZ_CP108013.1, read as the reverse complement.
AGTGGGTATTTCGCGCACTTCAGGGGCACTTCCGCGAAGCGCCTTGACAGAGGCGGCCTACAAGGCCTCTCTGTTCGGCTTGGCCGCTCCTCCCGACCTATGTACTGGAGGCAAAACACTCCACGGGAAGTTGATCCACTCGTTCGTCCGCTTCCAGACGTACTCGCACTTCACGAGCGACTGGGTCTTCTCGTAGATCACGGCGCTGCGGACCTCGGCGACCTCGCCGACGCAGAAGTCGTGCACGAGCTTGAGTGTCTTGCCCGTGTCGGCGACGTCGTCGGTGATCAGGACCTTCTTGTCGGAGAAGTCGATCGCGTTGGGGACGGGGGCCAGCATGACCGGCATCTCCAGCGTCGTCCCCACCCCGGTGTAGAACTCGACGTTCACCAGGTGGATGTTCTTGCAGTCGAGGGCGTAGGCGAGCCCGCCCGCGACGAAGACGCCGCCCCGGGCGATGGAGAGCACGATGTCCGGCTCGTACCCGTCGTCGGCGATGGTCTGGGCGAGTTCGCGTACGGCGACGCCGAACCCTTCGTAGGTGAGGTTCTCGCGCACGGAAGACATGGCTACCGCCTCAGACCTGGGTGCGGTGGAAGTTCAGGAAGGACCGCGAGGCCGTCGGCCCGCGCTGGCCCTGGTAACGGGAGCCGTACCGGTCGCTGCCGTACGCGAACTCGGCCGGCGAGCTGAGCCGGAACATGCACAGCTGCCCGATCTTCATCCCCGGCCACAGCTTGATCGGCAGGGTCGCGAGGTTGGACAGCTCCAGGGTGACGTGCCCGGAGAACCCGGGGTCGATGAACCCGGCGGTGGAGTGGGTGACCAGGCCCAACCGTCCCAGCGAGCTCTTGCCCTCAAGCCGTGACGCGAGGTCGTCGGGCAGCGAGATGACCTCGTACGTACTGGCGAGGACGAACTCGCCGGGGTGGAGGATGAACGGCTCGTCGCCCTCGGGCTCGACGAGCCGCGTGAGATCCGCCTGCTCGACCGAGGGGTCGATGTGGGGGTAGCGGTGGTTCTCGAACACCCGGAAGTAGCGGTCGAGCCGCACGTCGATGCTCGACGGCTGCACCATGGATTCGTCGTAGGGATCGATCCGGACCCGCCCGGCGTCGATCTCGGCCCGGATGTCCTTGTCTGAGAGAAGCACGTCCTGAGGATACGCAAGGCGGGCGGAGCCACCACAATCGTGACGGCCCCGCGCGCCCGTACTAACGCTCCGACACTGTCTTCTCCAAGGCCACCGGCACCACACTGCGGAGCCGGGCACACCGTGGACACCGGAGCAGCCGGCCGGGGCCGAGCCGCTCGGCCTGCTGCATCGGGAACGAAGCGGTGCTGAACACGTGCCCCTCGGCACAACGGACGACGGTGCGCTCCATCAAGTCCCAGAGTCCCTTCCCCAAGAGCCGCGTCAGGCTGATGCCCTGACAACGAAATCCACATTACGGGATGAAAGGGATGGCCCTCCAGACGGCACTCCGACCCCGCCGGGACCCACTTCAACGGCCCCACCGTACGCCCCAACTCCGGTCCCCCGCAGCCGCGTCCACCCTCCGAAACGCGAACGGGCCCCGCGGCTCCGACGCCGGGGGCCAGGCATGAGGTACAGTGAGCGAGCATTCGGCACCGGTCAAAACCGGCGTCTTACGCGGGTGTAGTTTAGTGGTAGAACATCAGCTTCCCAAGCTGAGAGTGCGAGTTCGATTCTCGTCACCCGCTCCATGTGAAACCCCCAGGTCGATGACCCGGGGGTTCTTTGTTGCCCAAACCAATGAGCAGTGCGCGCACCACATCCGCACCATAAGGACCGGCTAGCTGCCGGTGGGCTCCTCCTTGTGGCGCGCCGGGTCGTCGTCGCGGTGCTTCGCACGCTCGGCGCGCACCATGTCGTCGAGTCCGGCCGCCACGTCCCGTTGCCGCTCGGCGTCCGAGTGTTGATAGATCAGCGCCGCCCTCTCGGAGGACTGGCCGGCGCGCACCATCGTGTCCTTGAGGGTGGCTCCCGAACGAGTCGAGAGCGTGTGTCCGGTGTGACGAAGGTCGTAGAACCGGAAGCCTTCCGGGAGCCCCGCGACCGAGCGGGCCCGACTCCATTTCCGACCGAACGAGGTACGGCGGAAGGGCGCTCCTTTCTCCCCCACGAAAACCAAGCCGTCCGGTTCCTTCTCGGCGTACCAGGCGAGGTGCTGCCTCACCTCCTTGTGCAGGAACGCCGGAAGGACGACGGCGCGGACACCGGCATCGGACTTGGTCTCACCGGGAGCGCGTCGGCCGTTGGTCCGCTCGGGCTCGGCCACACGGACCCGGATCACCATGTCGTCCAGGTCGACGTCCCGGCGGCGCAGGCCCGCCAGCTCCTCGGGCCGCATCGGGCCGTACGCACCGAGGTAGACCATGAGGCGCCAGCGGATGCCGATCGCATTGGCGAGAGCGTCGACCTGGCCGACTGTGGCGATACGACGTTCCGCCGCGGACTCCTTGCCCGCGCCCTTGATCCGGCACGGGTTGCGGCCGACCAGATCGTCATCGACGGCCGTCTCGAAGATGCCTTTGAGGAGCCGGTACGACTTGGCCACGGTGGTCCTTGCCTGGGTGGTGCGGAGCCGTTCGGCACGCCACTCGCGGACACGCGGAGCGGTGATCTCGTCGAGGTCGAGGGCGCCGAAGGTCGGAAGGATGTGGAGCCGTAGGAGGTGCTTGTACAGATCCTCGGTGCGTACGGCCAGCTCCCGCTCCTCGACCCATTTCTCAGCGTAGGTGCGGAAGTTGACTGCTCCGGCGTCCGGGGCACGCCAGTCACCGCGGCTGAGGTCCGCCTCGACCTGGGACAGCCAGATCTCCGCGTCCTTCTTGGTCGCGAAGGTCTCGTCCGCCCGGACACGTTCGCCATCGGGCGCCAGGTAGGACGCTGTCCAACTCCCCGACCGGTACTGCCGCACCGCACCGAAGCGGCGACGCCTTCCCTTCTTGTTGGCCATCAGGCAGCCCTCCGCAGGCCGACGCGGCCGAGCCGGATCGGCTCCACGGTGCGCGCGGCAAGGAACTCGTCGACCGCGCTCGCGGGTATGCGGACGTGTCGACCGACCTTCACGTACCTGATGCGCCGCTCCTCGATCAGCCGCCGGGGGAAGCGAACCGAGGTACCGAGCAGCTCGGCGACCTGGTCGACGGACAGATGCTGCTCGGTCATGGGGTCGGCTCTCCTTCCGTTCCGGGAGCGGGGGCGAGGGTCGCGGCCAACCAGGCTTCGGCAGCGGATAAGCCCGTACCGGCGAACACCCAGTGGGAGAGAACGAGGGTCGTCTCCGCCTCACCGACGGCATCTGTCGAAGCCTGCGCTCGGCGCCATTCAGCGCGGGCGTTCCGCAGCGCGCCGAGGGTCGTCGAGTAGCGACGCGTCTTCGTGGAGAAGTGGCCGCGGAAGCCGAGCATGTGGGCCCAGGCGCGAAGGCGGAGGTGTCCTAGCTCCTTGAGTGCGCCCAGCCTCCACGCAGTACGCACCATGCGCCGCGCGTGATCACTGAGATCGAGGAGGGCCAGCTCGGCGAGGAACTTCAGCGGTCGATCGAGGGCGCCCGTCGTGGCCTCGGCGCCTTTGGTGGCGTACTTGGCGATGTACGACGCCACGGCCCGTTCCGTGAGTTCGGACGTCCCGTCGAAGTCGGCCGATCGGATGGGGCGCACGTCGAGCTGCTCGCCGAAGGTGAATGTGTGCGCACGGCCGTCGACGACGGGGCCGAGGACCCTTGTCTTGGCAGTTGCAGAGGTGATCGCGTCCGCCAGGAGCTCTGTCGTGGCCCAGCTCGGGGGCTCACTGCTGCCGCCGTCCGGCCCGTCGATACGGATGACCGCATGGAAGTGAACCGCACCGCGCTTCTGGAACTCGGCGACCTTGGCGAAGGAGACCCGGGCGAAGTCCGCGAATGCCCGCTGAGTGAGGCCGGCCCGCTTGGCTATCTCTCGGCGGAGGTAGATGGAGAAGCGTCGCCAGAGCATGCCAGCGTGCGCGTTCCAGAGGACGGCACCTTCGTAGTCGTACGTCGCTGGGTCCAGGGGCGTACCGAGCAGTTCGGCGTCGGTCTCATGGAGGAGTCCACAGCGGCAGGCTCGGACGGTGCCGCGTCGGTCTGTGGGCCGATTGTGGACGGGCCCGAAGCCGGGGGCGGTGAAGGTGGCGAACACCTTCGGATGGCGGGTGACGGTTGCGGGAGTGCCCTTGCCGCCTCGCAGTCCGGCGGTGATCAGGTGGAAGGTGTCCCGGCGGTAGGTCTCCGCGCAGGCCGGGCAGCGGGTCGCCCGCCGGTTGTTGCAGCGCACCAGGAGATTGCCTGCCGGGAGCGAGGCCGAGTCGAGGCGGTGGAGAACCCGGCCTATCTCGCCGGTTCGGGTGTCGACCGCGTGCTCGACGCGATGGCCGTCCAGGCGCACAGGCTGTGTACAACCACCGATGCCTCGGAGCTGTTTGACGAGGGTGGGCATGCCGCCCAGGGAGACGAGCGCGCCCAGTTCTTTGACCGGGGGCGGAACGCGTCCGGTAGTAATGGGAACTGTCCTTTCGGTTTCGGTCGGGAGGTCCGCGCCTGCCGGGGCGGCGGGATGCTTGGCGGTATCGAGGCCGCCCCGGCAGGCTGGTCAGCGCTTGTGGGCGCTGTTGAGCAGGGAGCGCAGCACCAGGGCCGCGATGGAGACGGAGACGGCCGTGATGGCGACCGTGGCCAGGAGCGCGGTCAGCACGACGCCCACGACGAGGACCGCCGCAACAGCACCCGCCCCGCGGCTGACAAACGGCGCGACCGGGCGACTTGCGGACGCCATCGGGGCGTGAGCGCAGGAGCAGGTGGCCGGGGCGTGGTGGTGCTCGGCTGGCATGACCGATGTATGTGCGATCGGTAGCGGAGCCGCGTCGGGCATCTTCGGGCGGAGCAGCATGGTGTTTCTCCTTTCAGCGATGGGTGCCGTCGACGATGTCGACACCGGAGCGGGTGCCGGAGTCGATGGCCGGGGCGAGGAAGGTCTGAGAGAGCAGGAAGCCGAACAGTGCGATCACAACGGCCACCCACATGCGGACACCGAGGAACTTGATCGCGGCCCAGGCGATGACGCCGAGGACGAAGACGAGAGGCAGGCTGACGGTCACGGTGATCTCCTCAGCGGGCCGAGCAGCGGTGGGTGCGGGCCGCCAGCTCGGCGGCGGCGCGGCTGTCGTAGTCGGTCGAGAAGCCACAGCGCGGAGCCGTGCAGGCGGCGGTGTGCTTCTCCCGGCCGCGGCCGTCGTAGTAGGTGGCGACCTGGACGGGGCCGATGCGGACGACGCGGCGGAAGCGGGGGTTGGCGGGCATCAAGGCAGCTCCTTCGAGTTCTGGTGGTTCTCGCCGGTGAAGTCGGCGACGTGGTCGCGCAACCACCGCCGGATCTCCTCGCCCTCGATGTCGTCGGCGACGAGGATCACGGGTTCGGCGATGAGCATTGCTTCGGTAAGTCGGTTCTGGCGGGTCAGCTCGGCGGCGCGGTTGAGCGCACGGATCGTGGACGGACGCATGGGCGGAAGTTCTCCCGGGTTCAGGTGAGTTGAGCGGCGATGGCTTCGGCGAGCTGGGCCGGGACACCGAGGCGGGCTCGCAGGGTGTCGGTGTCGATGGGCGCGCCCGTCCGGGTGTGGTGCTCGGCAGCCACCTTTCGGGCGTGGTCGACGAGCGCGGTCGGGAGCCGACCTGTCGGTGGAACGGCAAGCGCGGGACGCGAAGCAGGGGCAGCGGGCCGGGACGCAGGCTCGGACGCAGGGAGTGATCCCTGTTGCGCCGCTTCGTTCGTCGGCTCGTCGTGCTGTTCACGCGGGCCCGGGGCCGGATCGGCAGGTCCGTGCGCGAGCAGCGTGCCGCCGAGAAAGGCGACCGCCGGCCAACCGGCCACGACGATGCGGAGCGAGGCAGGAACGTGGTGGAGGTCGAGGAGCCCGGCCGTCGCGACGTTGGCGCCGAGACTGGCGGTGAGCGCGACCAGGAACCAGCACCACCCGGCCGCTTTGGACTCCCCCGTCCGCAGCCGCCTCCAGGCCGCCACCAACAGCAGATCGACGCTGATCGGGTAGGCCCACGCCTTCCAGCCGTCTTGTCCCGCCGCGACGGCCAGATCATGAAGGTGTGCAAAGGACAGCGCGGCAGCGATCACCGCTTGAACGAGTACGGCGTCCACGCGGACCGGAAGGGCACGCGGTGCGGAGCGCTCGGCCACGCTGATCACGTCCTCTCGTTCGGGTTCGGGGATGGCGGGGGTAAGGACTTGGCGCGAGGCGGTCGCGCCGACCGGTGGGTTGGTGGATCAGCCGGTCGCCGGGCGCGGCTTGGTCACACTGATCGGGGTGTCCGCGGGCACAGCCGGGACATGCGGCCGGAACGGCTTCAGGGCCGGTACGTCGGGGGCGAACTCGGCAGTATCGCGGCAGATCGCCGCAGCCTCGCCGAGGGACAGGTACGGAGTGCGCATGCGTCCCCAGCCGCCGGACGTATCGCCGGACACAGCCAGGCCCGGACGTTCAGCGGGAATGGTGGCAGCGACGCCGACCGCTTCGGGGGCGATGTCGCCAAGGGCCATCTTGGCCGAGGCCTCGTCGTTGACGCGGTGGCAGACGCGTCCGGTGAGTTGAGCGCGGAGCATGGTCGCGCCCTTGCCCAGCTCGGCGCCGAAGCGCTGGCCGCAAATCTCCAGGTAGATACCCGCGGCCCGCCCGAGCTGGGCGAGTCGGATCAGCTGGGTCACCATCTCGTCGCGTCGTTCCTCGTCCTTGCGGCTTGCCACGAGGAAGAGTTCGGCCACCTCGTCGACGAACAGCACGATGGGCGGCGGCCGTTCGTCGTCCGGCAGGCCCCACACGTCAGAGGTGATCTCCTCGTCGGGCGTGCCGGGCGCGATGCCCTGGCGTGCCTTGATCAGGTCGTAGCGGTCCTCCATTTCCTGGACGAGGACGGGCAGCAGCTCGGCGGCTTCATCGGAGTCGGTGGCCAACGCCGACAGTCGCGGAGCGAAGGGCGCCAGCTCGACCCCTCGCTTGCAGTCGATGCCGACCAGGGCGACCGGTTGAGCGGCCAGCCCTGTCAGCAGATTGCGGAGGAACATCGACTTCCCCGACAGGGTGGCGCCGAGGACGAGTTCATGAGGAACTGCCCGGTAGTCGCGGACAAACACGGTCGCGTCCTCCCGCAGAGCCACGGGCACGGCGAGGAGGTCGTGCCCCGCGCTGCGAGGCATCTTCACCTTGCGCAGCACGTCGAACCCGACCAACCTCAGCTCGACCACGCCCGGCTTGATCTCTCGAATGTGAACCGCATGAACACCCCAGGCGTGCCGCAGCCGCTCACATGAGGCAGCCACGTCCGCTGGCTCCTGGCCGGGGGCGAGCCGAAGTCGGACCCGCAGCCCCGTGGAGGTGGGACGGATCAGCCCCCGGCGCGGGGGCACCGGTCGGACTTCACGGCGAGTGGTAGCCCGTAAGGCCAGCACTCGCAACCGGGACGGCTGGACCGTCAGCCCGCACGCATCCATGGTGGAGCTGTACGAGCCGACCAGCCGGGCCACCGACGCAGGCAGCCCGACCGTGACCCAGTAGACCGACGGATGCGCCTTCCGGGCGTAGACCGCCCCGACTAATAAGGCGAGGGGTCCACCCAGTTCGGCCAGGATCATGAGCTCGGACACGAGATCAGTTCTCCTGTCCGACGGGGAAGGCCCCCGGAACCACGGCAGCCGCCCGGTAGGCGATTCCGTGGCGGGCCTGCCCACTAAAAACGCTCTCCCAGGGACGAGCGACGAGGCCGGGAAGGGAGACCGGAGCTCCGACGGCCAGGCCGCCCGTGATCCCGCTCTCCGGGACGGTCACCGCGATAAGCGACGACTCCCCCTCGTCGATATAGACGACGCCGACCTTCATCAGCGCCTCGCCACTGACCGCGTCCTTGGCGATCTCGCCCGTCTGCCGGTCCTTGACCTTGGGCTCAGGCGCCTCAGTCAGCAGGATCGTCGCGGACGAGGTCTCAACTCGGATTGCACGCACAGAACTTCTCCTTCGTAGACACCCGCCAGACGACCTGACAGGTTGACTTAGCAAGTTCGAAGTTAAGGAAGCCAGGTTGACTTGTCAAGTGACTTGGCTGGCCGACAAGTTGCTTCCGATGCAGGGCCAGCAACTGCCCACAGGGCTCAGCACGGCCATCGCGCCACAGCCAGGCAGATCAAAGCCCTGTGCGCCCCTGATCAGCCTCTGACGATGCAGAAGGGATGGCCGGCCGGATCGGTGAGAATCCGCGCCTTGGGTTCATGAGGCTGGTGATCCGGCTTGCCCGCCCCCAGTTCCAGCAGCCGGGCCTCGACCTCCTCCAAGTCCTCCTCGACCTTGAAGCAAATGTGAAGCTGCTGGGGAACGGTTTGGTCGGGCCAGCTCGGAGCCCGGTAGCCGTCGACCCGTTGGAAACCGATCAAGAGCCCGTCCTCACGATTGAGACCCGCAAAGTCAACGTCCGACCTCGGGTGGAGTTCGAGACCGGTGGCCTGCTGATAGAACTCCGCCAGAGCCAACGGATCAGGGCAGTCGAGATTTATCGCACTCAACTTCATCTGCAGGGGCATGGCACCTCCGACCAACCGGTGGACTTCCTCAATGAAGATCCTAGAGACGGCTGCCTCAGGTTGAGCGGGATGCCGACCAGTCACCCTGCCCCAAACCGTAGACACCGCAGGTCGGAACCTCGCCCCTGCCACGGTCACCCAGGACAGGACAACAGCCTGGCTCCTTGCGCCTGACCCGAACTAGCCAAGCCGATACGTGTCTTCAAGTTCCTGCCGATCGGCAGGCAGAAGAACATCCGTGACCTGCAAGACTTGCCCGGCAACATCGCACGCGACAACCAACACGCTGAGCACCGGCTCCCCTTGAGGCATCGCCAAGAGGTCAGCCTCTTCCTGGCTGGGCAGTCGGGCCGAGACGCGTTCGGTTACGTGATCGAAGCGCACCTTCTTGCGCGCTTCCAGGTGCGCGCGCTGCCCTTCTCGCAGTGGCGACGAGACAGACAGTTCGGTCCCATCGACCAAGCCGGCTGGGAAGTAGGACGAAGAGAGCTCAACCGGCTCGCCATCCTGCTCCACCAGCAGCCGCCGAACGAGGACCCTCGCCCTCTTGGGCACGCCGAGGAGGGAGGCGACCCTCGGCGGCACGGGAACCTGCTCGACCTGGACAAGGCGACCTTGAACCGAGGATTCGTCGCGCTCCAGCGCTTCACGACCCCGTCGGTCTTTTTGCTCGACAGCTTCCGGCCGTCCGCGAACGATGGTGCCGAATCCTTGCCGGGACTCCAGCCAGCCATCCCGTTTCAGCAGCTCTAGCGCGCGGACGACGGTGGGCCGGGACATCCCGAAGGCTTGGACCAGCTGATTTTCGCTCGGGACCCGGCTCCCTGGCGGGTACGTGCCGTCCTCGATACGCCCCTGGAGCGTCTGCGCCAGCCGCACATACTTGGGTGCAGCCACCTCGTACGCCATAGCCCCGCCTAGTGAGAATCCGCCAAGTCAACCTGTCAACCAGCCTACTCACGTGAGTGGGTACTGAACACCCGCGGACGCGCCGACGCCGCAGGTTCGGATCGACTCACAGCTTCCAGGCTTCGTCGATCTGGAACCACACGACGGTTCCACCGAAGCGGCTGGGGCCGGCCGCCCACGAATCCGCCAGCGCGTTGACCAGGCAAAGCCCCCTGCCGTGCGCGTCATTGGCCCTGGGGCTGCGCAGCCGCACGTCCGCCGGGAAGCCGGGGTTGTGGACGTCGACCCGCAGGGACTCTCCCAGTCGCGACCACTCAACGCGGACCCGCCAGGGCTCTTCGGCCTCCCCATAGAGGATCGCGTTCGTCACCAGCTCAGAGAGCATCAGGACACAGTCATCGATCGGGCAAGCCAGGTTGTACGGGGCGGTGAACTTCCGGAACCAGCGCCTCGCCCGGGCTACTGACTCGGGCACGGGATAGAGGGTCATGCCCCCGATCGGCGATGATCCGGCAACCGCGGCTTCGGACTCTTCACGCGCATCCGCCATGAGCGCCACTACTCCCTACCGGTGCCGTCACAGTCGAGACAGCGCCGCTTGGACGTAGCACGGACGCGAGCGTCAGTGGCGGAGAGCGCCAGGGCCGAGCGGGAGCCGACGTGCTTCCACCCTCGCCCCCGGCATCCACGGCAGACCGCTTCCCGCGAGACGTGCCGTAACTCCCCGCACTCCTGGCTCACGTCCGTGCCCCTTCCGGTCAAGTGGCCTTAGCCACTTACTGGATAGTGGCATTAGCCACTCGAAGCCACAAGCGGTTCTCAGAGAGAAAACCGACTTTCTAGTTGATCGGGTAGCCCTGCTCGAACGCCCAACACCCAGGCGGGTACGTGGCTTCGGCGAACTCAAGAGGTCGATCCCGCATGTCATACACCACGTGATGGACGATCAGGACAGCCGACCCGGGCTCAAGTTCAAGGTCAGCGGCCTCGTCCACGGTCGCCAGTCGGGCGCACATCCGGTCCTCGGCATAGCTTCCCTGGCGACCCGTGGCGCTCTCGACGTACATGAGCGTCCCCTCCTGAATCCGTTCAGGATCAAGGAGCTTGGGGGCCCGCTCGCCCACATCGGCACCGAACCACGAAGTCGAGATCGTGATGGGACCGGACTCATTCTTGGTCACACGGCGACGATGAACAGCTCGGACTCCGGCCACCAGACTCAGCGCATCGGCCACATAGTCGGGTGCCTCCAGCCAGCCAGCGGACGTGATGACCGCGTACTCGCCCGGCGTATAGATCTTGCCGGTCTGCTTGGCGCGACCATAGAGCTCCCGAGCACGCCGATTCACCGCGAGGCCCCGCACGTAAGTGCCCGAACCCTGGCGCTTCTCCACCAGACCTTGGTGACTCAGAGCCTCCAGCGACCGAGCCGCCGTCGGGCGTGAAACGCTCCAGTCGGCAGCCAGTTGACGTTCCGAAGGAACCTCGTCGCCAGGCCTCAAGTCGCCTCGCAAGATCTGATCGCGGATGTGGTGTGCGATCTGGAGGTACTTGGGCTGGGTCTCTTCGATCTGCGGCATCGGAGCCCCTCCCTAAGTGGCTATGACCAGTAGCCACTATAGGGTGAGTGGCCAGCAGGGGAACCCGTACGCTGCGAGGGTGACCCGCTTGATCGTGGCAGCAGGAGGAGGGGGCGACGCAGTCGCCGCCTCAATGCTCGACGCAGCCCTCTACGGAGGCGGCAACAGTCCGGCGGTGATCCTCACGTACGCGTGGGACCGCCTCCTGATCGATCCAGTGCCAGGACCACGAGCGCCGGAGAACTTCACGGGCCTTCGCCCCCTCACGCGAAGCGTCTGGGCCGTCCCGGCCGACGCCAAGCCCATCGCCCCGGCAGGCTCAACGCTCCCTCGCCTGGCAGCCGAACTCCCCCACACCTTCGCCCTGATCGACCCCACGCACGGCGCCGAGGGAATCACCCGCCAACTCGAAGAACTCATCGAGCACCTGGCCCCCGAGTCCATCGACCTCCTGGACGTGGGCGGCGACATCCTCGCCAAGGGCGACGAACCCACCCTCCGCAGCCCACTCGGCGACGCCCTCACGCTGGCCGCATGCTGCCAAGTCAACGCGCCTGTGCGGCTCTTGATCGCTGGCCCTGGCTTGGACGGAGAACTCCCGGCCGAGCTGCTAGCCGACCGCATGGGCCGGACAGCCCTGACGCTCACGGCCGGGCACGTCGAACCGATCAGCTCGGTCCTGGAGTGGCACCCGTCCGAGGCAACAGCGATGCTGGCAGCCACAGCCCGCGGAGTACGCGGCCTCTGCGAAGTCAGAGACGCCGGCCTGCCGGTCCCGCTCAGCGACGAAAGCCCCACCGTCCACGAAGCCGACCTGGACGACGCCCTCAACCGCAACGAGCTCGCACGCGCCATCCTCGCAACCGAGACCCTTACCGAAGCGGAACAGCACAGCCGCGAGATCTGCGGATACTCGGAGATCGACTACGAGCGCAACAAGGCCAGTTGGCTCGGCAGCCAGCCGGAACAGAAAGTCGACCCGGAAACCACACTCCGCCAACTCGGCCAGTTCGAGGCCAAGGCCCGCGACCGCGGCATCACGCACACGACGTTCCGCAGGATCACCGAAGCCCTCGGTCTCAACGGCAAGCAGCGCCAGGACCTCAGAGCTCTACTGCTCAGCAGCCGTCCGGAGCAGTACGAAGCCCCACTGTGGCGCATCGCGTGAGAGATGATCACAGACTTCCGGCTGCCGCCGACCTGCTCGATTCCCGATCAACACTCACCCAAACCAACTGGGCCGCGCTCCACCATGCTTACGGGCCTGCCATAGATGCACCCGAGATCCTGACCGCGCTACTGGATACAGATCAGGGTGTGAGAACCAAGGCGCTGGACAGCCTGTACGGCATCCTGCATCACCAGGGCACGATCTATGAGGCGACGGTACCCACAGCCCAGTACGTGGCCGCGATCCTGCCCGATCCTCGAACAACGCTTTCGGTCGACAAGACCCATCGATCCTTCCCCGGATGCATACGCGCCGATCTGCTGGCTTGGCTCGGATCGGTCGCCGACTCGGTAACCGACGCGGTTGATGAGGTAGGCCAACGGCTCGGGTTCCCTCTCGACGACTACCCGCCGGCCGTAGCCGTGCGTGAGATACGACCGCTGCTGCTCTCGGCTGTTCTCCCCTACGTCGACGATAGTGACCGTGCCGTGCGCGAAGGGGCTATCGCAGCATGCATCCCGCTCCTCGACGACGTTCGGTTGCTGCACCACCGAGCGGCGCTGGTGCCCCTGGTCCACCAGGTACTCGGAACCAGCGAGCTCTGGCAGCACTGTGAGCGAGCCATCGATGCCCTCGACGCATGGGGCGAAAGCTCCGCAGGGCTTGAAGGCCAGCGGAATCCTTTCCTGTTCTGCGACACGGACCTATCACCGGACTGCACCCCATGGCGTTCAGCCGCGAGCGACGCCGAAGGATGGGCCGAAGATCCACCGTTCTGACACGACCGGTCCATGATCATCAGGATCTGCCAGCTCTTGAGTAACAACCTTCTCTACTGGTTCAAGGCGGCTCGCTCCGCTCACCGCGCGCGGCACGGCCCCCGGCCGGGCCTGCGCTCCTGTCTCCGCCCCGCTCCAGCCCGGCCAGCGCCCATGCCGCGCGTTCAGCAGTCAGCTGCCTGATGCCAGAGAAGGGGGTGCGTCGTGGCTGGGGTGGTCGGCGCAGCGGCTTTACGGAGCCACTTTGGCGCGAGCCTCGAAGATCATGGCCCCAACGTCGTGCCTTACCGGGCAGGTCCACAGACTGCCCGACGCGCCGGAAGCTTACGGGGCCATGATCACTCGCGCCAAAGCAGCGCCACCCCAAAGCCGCTGCGCCGACCTTGGGTGAGATCGCCTGGAGGTCGTTACGTCCGGTTCAGGCAACAGATGCGTGAGGTTGCGGATCTTATCGCCGGGCGTTTGCGGGTATGAGGCAATCGCTGCTTTATGGCGTGCGGCGCCGTGAGGGGGCCTAGCGTGTGGCCGGTATGTAGGCCAGTCGCGGGGGGCTTGTGGTTGGCGGGAGTGTTCTGTTCGGGGGTGCGGTGTGACGGGTGCCGGGCAGTTTGACGTGTTTGTCTCCTACGCGCATGACGACAGGTCGTGGGCGACGTCCTTGGCGGAGAACCTGCACCGGCTGGGTCTTGAGGTGTTCCTGGATCAGTGGGAGGTGGCTGGGGGCGATCTCCTGGCGTCACGTTTGCAGGACGGCCTGGTCAAGGCCGGTGCTGTGGTGGTCGTCGTCAGCGAGCACTGGGTGGCGTCCGGGTGGTGCGGTGCGGAGTTCGCGGCCGCCGTGACGGCCGCGGTGGAGCGAGGACAGCGCCTCATCCCGGTCCTGCTGGGTGAGGTGGCGCTGCCGCCGTTCGTCGCCTCACGTCTGTACATCGACTTCCGCCATGTGGCATCCCCACAGCAGTACGTGGGGCTAGTGGAGCGGTTGGAGCGGGCGGTGCGGGGGCTGCCGTCGGGGCAGCGTCCGGAAAGGGGCGGGCCGCTGGTGGCGCCGCCCACGGCCTACTGGCCGGAGGGGACCACGCCGGCGGAGTTACGGATCGACCAGGAGTCGGTGGTGTTCTCCACGGCGGGGGGTGAAGTGTCCTGTGCGCCCCGGGGAGTGGACCGGGACCTTGAGCAGAGGCTGTGGGAGCTGGACCGGGCCCGGTCGGCGGTGACGGGCGGGATCATTCAGCGCAAGTCACCGAATGGCGAGGAGGAAACCACCGCGGCAGGGCCGGCGGGAGCATTGGCCGCTGTCGGCGAGGCGCTGGGAAGGCAGTTCGTCCACGGTGAGGCGGCACGTGAACTGGCGGGTCAGGAAAACCTGGCCGTGGGGCGGAATACATCCCTACGGATCGGGCTGGCGGTGGATGATCCGGAGTGGGTGGATCTGCCGTGGGAGACCCTGACGGTTCCCGGGGTGACGGGTCCGCTGGTGCTGTCGAGGCAGGTGGAGCTGTACCGCACGGTGCGGCGGGACAGCCCGCCGGTGGCGGTGGCGGTGCCGGGCCCGTTGCGGATTCTGGCGGTGGTGGCCAGCCCCGAATCCGGCGGAGGCGAACTCCTCGACTATGAGCGAGAACTGGGCCGGATCTTGGACGCGGTCGACCTGGCACGCTCGGGTCAGGGTGCGTATGTGCGGGTGCTGAACTGGGGCAGCCTGGCCGAGATCCATGCGGCCCTGGAACAGGAGCGCTTTCATATCTTGCACCTGTCCTGCCACGCCGGACCCGGAACCTTGCTGCTCGAGGACGAGCAGGGCAAGGCCGACAAGGTCGATGCCCAAGCGTTCATGGAGGCCCTGCCCGCCGGTCGGGGGGTTCCTTTGGTGGTGCTGGCCGGCTGCTCCACCGCCCGCACCCCCGCACCCCGCGACGAGAAGGCATCACCGCAGCAGCACTTGGGTGAGGACGAGGGGAAGCCGGACGAGGCCACAACAGGCCACGACACCGCTGATGTTGATGCGGAGGGCAGGATCCGGGCGGGTCTGGCGCGCGCACTGCTGGAACACGGGGTGCCAGCGGTGCTGGCGATGACCGAAGCCGTCACCGACCACTACGCCACCGAACTGGCAGCAGAGATGTACCGGTCACTGGCGCGGGCCGAGCACCCCAACCCGCTGACCGCGCTCTCCCAGACCCGCCGCACCCTGGAAAAGAAGCGCTGTCAGCTGACGGACAATGATCCACGCGCAGGATTGCCGGAATGGGCGACCCCGGCGCTGTTCCTGGCCGGCCCCCCACTGCCCCTGTTCGACCGCACACACGACACCGAGCAGCTTCCGGACACGCAGGAGACTGTCCTGGAGCAGGGCATGGTGGTGCGCAAGGTCGGCGAGTTCGTCGGCCGCCGCGCCGAACTGCGCCGACTGCTGGCCACCCTGCATGATCCCCAGCGGGCCGGGGTGCTGGTGCACGGGATCGGCGGGGTCGGCAAATCCACGCTGGCAGCCGAACTCCTGCACCACTACGGCACGCAGGAGCGTTTGGTCCTGCCGGTCGCGGCCACCACCGCTCTCACCGTCGACGCCGTCCTGGAAACTTTGCGGCTGAGCCTGACCAGCCACTGCACGGCTGCGGGTCTGCCGGAGACAGACGCCCTGCGCCAGGTCGTCAGGGCCTTGGCGGACGCCAGCATTCCGTGGCGGGAGCGGTGGGAGCTGGTCCGGCAGATCGTCCTGCCGCGCCTTGCGGCCCTGATGATCGTGGACAACGCAGAAGATCTCCTCACCCCCACACCGATCAGTCAGGAATGGGAGCTCGCCGATACGGAACTCGCGGAGCTGCTGGCCGCATGGGTGGCGGCCAGTCCGCGGACCCGGCTGCTGATCACCAGCCGCCACCCCTTCCACCTGCCCCAACGCCTGCACCGGCGGCTCACTACCCACCACCTGGGACCGCTATCGCTGGCCGAGACCCGCAAACTCATCTGGCGCCTGCCCGGCCTGGACGCCCTCACCCCCGCCGACCAGCAGCGCGCGTATGCCGATGTCGGAGGCCATCCGCGGGCATTGGAGTACCTCGATGCCCTGCTGCGCGGTGGTCAGGCGCGATTCCCCGATATTGCCGAGCGTTTGGAAGCCGCGCTGGAGGACCGGGGTGTCCTCGATCCCGAGCGCTGGATGGCCGACGCCGCCGGGGATCTGGACACGGCGCTGGCCGAGACCGTCACCCTAGCCGTCGACGACATCCTTCTTGACACCCTGCTCGATCAGCTCAACAGCGTGCCGGGTGCGCGGCGGCTGCTGGACGGTATGGCCGTCTATCGCACCCCGGTCGATGGCGCCGGGGTCGCCTGGCAGCTGTCGGATCTCACCGCACCCCCCGAGCCCGAGCCCGATCCCGCCCTCGACCAGCGCCTCCACACAATCAACGCCCAGATCGATGCGGCCCGTGCTGCCGGAGCAGGTCCCGACGGAGGCTATGGTCTGCCGCCCGAGACCATCACCGAACTCGCAGCCCTCTGGAAGGAACACCGACGGTCTCCGACCGTCCTGGACGCCCAAGGCACAAGGGCGTTGAAGCGGCTGCTGGATCTCGGGCTCGTCTCCCCAGCCCCGGCTCCCCAGGACGAGCCGGGCAGCCCGCCCACCGGCTTGACTGTGCATCACTGGACCGCCGACGCCCTTCGTAAACGCACCCACCCCGACACTCTCAACGCAGCTCACCGTCGGGCCGCTGCCTACTGGCAGTGGCGCGTCAATGTCTATCCTCAGCCGCCCACCATCGACATCACCCAGCTCATCGAGGCACGCCATCACCACCACCAGACAGGCGACCTCGACCAGGCCGACACCGTCACCCAGCGCGTGTGCTCGCAGCTGCACACCTGGGGAGCCTGGGACTGGGAACAACGCCTAGTCGAAGAAACCCTCACCTGGCTCCCAGCCCGCTCCCGCTCTGCAGCCGCCCACATCCATCAACTCGGCATCATCGCGCAGCTGCGGGGGGACTACCAGCAGGCCGAGGAACGCTACCGCGCCTCCCTCACCATCGAAGAGGAGCTCGGCAACCGCGCAGGCATCGCCAGCAGCTACCACCAGTTCGGCATGATCGCGGAGCTGCGGGGGGACTACGAGCAGGCCGAGGAACGCTACCGCGCCTCCCTCACCATCGCCGAGGAGCTCGGCGACCGCGCCGGCATCGCTACCAGCTACCACCAGCTCGGCATCATCGCGGAGCTGCGGGGGGACTACCAGCAGGCCGAGGAACGCTACCGCGCCTCCCTCACCATCAAGGAGGAGCTCGGCAACCGCGCCGGCATCGCTACCAGCTACCACCAGCTCGGCATCATCGCGGAGCTGCGGGGGGACTACCAGCAGGCCGAGGAGCGCTGCCGCGCCTCCCTCACCATCAAGGAGGAGCTCGGCGACCGCGTCGGCATCGCCAGCAGCTACCACCAGCTCGGCATCATCGCGCAACTGCGGGGGGACTACCAGCAGGCCGAGGAACGCTACCGCGCCTCCCTCACCATCGAAGAGGAGCTCGGCAACCGCGCAGGCATCGCCGGCAGCTACCACCAGCTCGGTAGGATCGCGGAGCTGCGGGGGGACTACCAGCAGGCCGAGGAGCGCTACCGCGCCTCCCTCACCATCGCCGAGGAGCTCGGCGACAGGGCCGGCGTCGCTACCAGCTACCACCAGCTCGGCGTGCTCTATACCGATCGGGAACGCCCCGCCGAAGCTGTGACGTACACGCTGCAGGCGCTGGCGCTTCAACTGGAGGTTGGAAGACCGCCCAATGCGAGTCTTTACTGGCTCAGCCGACAGCGGGCTCTCCTCGGCGACGACACCTTCCGATCCGTCCTCGGCGAACTGCTGTCGGACGAGACAGCAGCATCCATCATGGATGCCACGCAACCCCGGGACGAGTCGGTGCCACCTGAGGAGCCAGCCAGCCCAGACGAGCCCACCGGCACGGACCCGGATTCGGCATAGACCACAGCGTGGCATCCCCGTGGACGCTCCACGAATCCTTCGGACTCACCCACCCGGTATCGACTATGCCGCCGCAACACCCTGCGGCCTGCCACACACCGCCCTGTGATCCACCCCAGTAACGTGAGCCGAGGACACACCACTTCCGTCAGCAGCCGAGGGGAACGGTCATGGTGCGCGCGCCCAAGAGCGTGGATGTGAAACTGAACCTGCACGTGCTGGAGATCTCCGGCACGTGGGAACCCAACGACGCAGAACGCCGCGCAGCCTGGGAAGTCTACGTAGAACTGGTCACCCGGATCTCCGTGGTGCCCCTGCGCGCCGATGAAGGCCTCCTGCGGGAAGCGCTCACCAGCCTGTACTCCCTGTTTGCTACGACCCGTGATGTCCTGCGCCAGCATGGCCCGGACGTGGCGGAGCCGAAGCGCAACGGGCAGTACAACTTCGGCTTTCTGGCCGTGGCCATGCTCAACTTCGGTATCCGGCCTCTGCTGGCCCGCTGGCACCCGATGCTGGAGGACTGGGAGAACCAGCGTCCCGCCGACCGTTCACGCCGCGACCACGAGCAACTCTGGCCCCGTACCGAGGAGCTGCGCGCAGCCCTGACCGACACTCGCGGCATCCTCACCGCCTACGCGGACCTCCTCGCCAGCGCCTGCGGCGTGCCCAACCTCTTGCAAGCCGTCCCCACCGACAGTTAGTCCATCGCCGCATCGGCGCTCTCGCTACTTCAACGAGCCCGCTACACCGCCTCGCCACGAAGGACATGCCCCACAGCTACGGTCCGCGGCAACACCACAACCGCAGTTGACCGGTCGACCGAACACAGCCGGCCGGGGCCGGTCCTCGCGATCGCCGTGGAGGAGCGAGGTCGGGTCTTGCGTTGTCGGGACGTTGCGGGTTCGGACTGGCTACCCTCGTTGTGCCGCAGTGTGACCGGTATCGGATGGTGTGCGGCAGGTACGGGGGTCTTCATGCATCCGACAGTCGGCACCGCCCATGAACAGGCACAGGGCGATATGGATCAGGTGTTCTTCAGCTATCCCAGAGCGGATCGTGCGGCCGTTCTGCCACTGGTGGGAGCGCTCAGGGCAGCAGGTGTGGGTGTCTTTCTGGACGAGTCGGGGATCGATGAGTTCGAGGGCATCACCGACGAGATCCGCTCGGCGCTGGCGGGGGCGCGGCTGTTCGTGGCCTATTACTCGGCCGCCTATCCCACTCGTCCGGCTTGTCAGTGGGAGCTGCTGACCGTGTTTCGTGCAGCTGTCGCGCTGGGGCGGGCCAGTGAGCGCATCCTGGTCATCAACCCTGAGCCTGTTGTGGATCACATCCAGCCGGTGCAGTTGCGGGACGCCCGGTACGGCGTTTCCACCGAACCGGAGTCTGTGACGCGGCTGGTCGAGCGGATCGTTGCACGTGTCGCAGCGTCTCCGGGGTGTCTGGGGGATGCGATCGCGTCGAAGCGGCCGGTGTGGCGGCCGTTGGAGCATCTGGGGTCGGAGCGGTTCGTCGGCCGGGTGGACGAGTTCTGGCGGTTGCATCAGGCGCTGCACGCGTTCGAGTACCTGGCGACGCAGGACGGGGCGTCGGCCGGCCAGGCCGTGGTCATGGGGTTGGGCGGGGTGGGCAAGACGCTGCTGGTCGAGCAGTACGCCCGCCGGTTCGCCGCCTTCTACCCCGGCGGGATCTACTGGTTCACCTCGGCCGCCAGCCACACCCCGGACGCACCAGCCTCAGATGCCGGGCAGGCGGATGTGCTGGCGCAGCACTACCAACAGGTCGCGGCAGCCCTGGCGCTGGACAGTGCCGCGCTTGGGCCGGTGCAGGTGCGGGAGGCCGCCCGCCGGCACATCGAGACCATCAACGAGCCGTGTCTGTGGATCGTCGACGACGTCCCCGGCGAACTCTCACCGAGGGTGGTGCGGGAGCTGGCGGCGCCGCATCCGCTGGGCCGCACGGTCATGACCACACGCTGGCGCGGCTACCACTTACCCGTCGTCGACGTGGATGTACTGCATCCGGACGAGGCCTACCGCCTGCTCACCACCGCCCGCAAACCGAACAATCCGGCCGAGGAGACTGCTGCTCGGACGCTGGTGCAGCAACTGGGCAGTCACGCCCTGGCCGTCGACCTGGCCCACGGCTGCCTCGCCGACCAGCCAGGCCTGACCTACACCGAACTCCTCGACCAGCTCGCCGACACCCAGCACGGCGACGCCTTCCAGGAACTGGTCAAAGACCTGTACATGCAGGTGCCCACCGACCACACCAACGACATCGCCGCCACCTTCGCCCGCAGCCTGCACCACCTCGACGACCACGCCCTGACCCTGCTGCGCATCGCTGCCCTCCTCGCCCCTGCCCCGCTGCCCGAACGCCTCCTCACCAGCATCAGCATCGCTTTGAGCCACCAGAACGAGCAGAGCACCCGGCGCGCGGACCGACGAGCCCTGTCCGCCGCCCAGCGGCGCTCCCTCATCCGCCAGACAGGCACCGAGCCCCCGAGCTGGTTCATGCACGCCCTGGTCAGCCGCACCCTCACCCTCCACCCCGAAACAACACGCCTCAAACCCGCCCTGCGCCAAGCGGCTCTCACGGCCACCACACACCTCATGCAGGCCGTCTACACACCCGGCCGCCTCGACCTGGCCGACGTCATGCCCCACGCCCGCGCCCTCGTCGAAGAACTCGACACCAGCGAAAGCCTCGCCCTGCTCGACAGCGTGGCCCGTTACGACTACGAAAGCGGACAACCCGCCAGCGCCTCACACCACTACCAACGCCTCACCGATGCGCAGACAACCCAACTGGGCGACGACCACCCCGACACCCTGACCTCCCGCAACAACCTCGCTGCCGCCTGCGAGTCGGTCGGGGACCTGGAACGGGCCATCCCCCTGTTCGAGCAGGCCCTCACCGACAGCCAGCGGGTGCTGGGCGACGACCACCCCAACACCCTGGTCTCCCGCAACAACCTCGCTGGCGCCTACCAGGCGGCCGGGGACCTGGAACGGGCCATCCCTCTGTTCGAGCAGACCCTCACCGACCGCGTCCGACTGCTAGGCAACGACCACTCCGACACGCTGGTCTCCCACAGCAACCTCGCCAGCGCCTACCAGGCGGCCGGGGACCTGGAACGGGCCATCCCCCTGTTCGAGCAGACCCTCACCGACCGCGTCCGACTGCTAGGCAACGACCACCCCAACACCCTGACCTCCCGCAACAACCTCGCCAGCGCCTACCAGACGGCCGGGGACCTGGAACGGGCCATCCCCCTGCACAAACAGACCCTCACCGACCGCGTCCGACTGCTAGGCAACGACCACCCCAACACCCTGACCTCCCGCAACAACCTCGCCAGCGCCTACCAGACGGCCGGGGACCTGGAACGGGCCATCCCCCTGTTCGAGCAGACCCTCACCGACCGCGTCCGGGTGCTGGGCAACGACCACCCCGACACCCTGGCCTCCCGCAGCAACCTTGCCGGTGCCTACCAGGCGGTCGGGGACCTGGAACGGGCCATCCCCCTGTTCGAGCAGGCCCTCACCGACAGCCAGCGAGTGCTGGGCGACGACCACCCCGACACCCTGGCCTCCCGCAGCAACCTTGCCGGTGCCTACCAGGCGGCGGGGGACCTGGAACGGGCCATCCCTCTGTTCGAGCAGACCCTCACCGACCGCGTCCGGGTGCTGGGCAACGACCACCCCAACACCCTGACCTCCCGCAGCAACCTCGCTGGCGCCTACCAGACGGCGGGGGACCTGGAACGGGCCATCCCTCTGTTCGAGCAGACCCTCACCGACCGCGTCCGGGTGCTGGGCAACGACCACCCCAACACCCTGACCTCCCGCAACAACCTCGCTGGCGCCTACCAGACGGCGGGGGACCTGGAACGGGCCATCCCTCTGTTCGAGCAGACCCTCACCGACCGCGTCCGGGTGCTGGGCAACGACCACCCCAACACCCTGACCTCCCGCAACAACCTCGCTGGCGCCCGTCAGAAAGCCGAAGCCGTACAGCACGGAAGTACAGCAACCTCAGTAGCCGAGGCTGTACCTCAAAAGCCGTCCACGGCTGACTGAGCAGCCCGAGAACCGTCAGTGACCTACCCGCCGAGAGTTCGGGACGAAGAGGTCGCTGGCTCATCCGCTGCTTCACCAGCCACGACGCCCTTCTGCTATGTCGGTAACCAGCTGGCAGTCCCTGCCGATCAACCCACCACTGAAAAGTCGAGGGCCGTTGCCAGTACTGGTGGACAAAGATGGAACCGTGGCCTTCATCAATGTTCAGGGCGGAGCCGCAGCCGGACCGTATCGGTGTCCCTGCTGCGGCTTCATCACCCTCGCCGAACGCGGAGCATACGAGATCTGCCGTGTCTGCTTTTGGGAGGACGACGGCCAGGACGAACACGACGCGAGCGAGGTGCGAGGCGGCCCGAACCGAGGCTTGAGCCTTCGAGAGGCCCGCCGGAATTACCAGGAGATCGGTGCATGCGACGAGCGCTGTACCCGCTTCGTACGTGCCCCACTGCCCCACGAGCACCCCGACGGCGGCACGCCGTACGGCACGGGGACCATCCACACGCGCCCCTGAGAACCGACCGCACAACATTCATCTCCGCACAACAAGCGCACCAGATCAGGCGGGGAACAGCGGGGAAGCACGGGGAACGAGGGCCGGCCTGAAGGGGCAGTCACACGGCCGTTCGCACAGGTCAGCGCCCGAACCAGCCGGGAATGGCATCAGCTTCTCGTCACCCGCTCCATGACAGAGGCCCGGGTCATCGACCCGGGCCTTTTCGCTGTCGCGCAGGGGCAGCTGGACCCCGAGGCGGTCTTCCGGGATCCGCCGGCCGGGGCACATATCCCATGAACAGACCCATGGCGCGGCCCATCGAGTGTTCGGCAGCAGCCCGGTGACGGAGCCGGTGCCGTCCGGCGTCGCGTCAGCTTCGCTGGAAGAACTCCACCTCCGCGAGCGCCAGTCGGCGGCCCGACGTCAGGCCGACGGGCGAGCGCAGGGTCAGGCGTACCGTCTTCACGTCGCTGATCCCGGTGGGGATCGTCTGGTCGCCCGGCCTGTCGCTGAGGGTGAGCTGCTTGTTCTGCCTCTCGCCGTCCGACGTCGTCACCTCCAGGTCCACTCGGAGTGCGCGTGCCTGGCTGTGGTAGTCCTCGGGGTTCTTGGACGGGCCGTTGGTGATGAGGAGGTCGACCATCCGGAACGGCTTGCCGAAGGTGTAGGTCACCGAGGCGCCGGGCGCGGGCGCGCCCCAGTAGCTGTTGCTCAGTCCGTCCGTGGTGTTCTTCGCCGGGTGCCCGCGGACCTCGGCGCTCGCCCTGATGCCCACCGGGGTCACGGGCTTGGGCTTGCCCAGTTTGTCCCGGGTGTCCTCGAACAGGGCACGTCCGGCCGGGAGCAGCAGGAGAGCGCCGGCGCACAGCGCCACCACCACGGCCAGGATCACCAGGAGCCGCACCGCCCTGCCCGAACCCGCCCGCACCCGACGGCGGAACGGCCACACGGTCCGCCACCACGGCAGCGGTTCGGGCTTCGCGGCGGGGTTCAGCGCGGTCGCGCAACGCCGGCAGAACCGGCGGCCGGGCGGGTTGGGGGTGCCGCAGGAGGGGCAGGGGGCGCCTGCCACCTCGTCGGGGACCTCTGCGGGGCGTACGACCGGGCGGGGGGCCACCGGTTTCGCGGGGCGTACGGGCTGGATGGGCGCGGGAGTCGGCGTGTCGGGGGTGGGGGCGGCCGGGGGGCGGGGGGCCGGGGAGTTCCGAGGCGCCGGAGCGGATGGAGTGGCCGGAGCGGGGTGGGTGACAGGGGCCGCGGGCGCCACGCTCGTGGAGGCGGCCGCCTCATCGGTGGGGGAGGCCTCGCGGGTGGTCGGGCGGGGGGCGGGAGCGGAGGGCTCGGCACCGGTGTCGTCGGGGCCGGGCCGGGGTGCGGAGCCTGCCGTCCCCCCGTGCCGGCCGGAGGCGGTCCCGGAGCCCTCGCCGGAGCCCTCGCCGTCGCGTGAGCCCGCGGCCGGCGCCGTGCTCGCCCGTCGCGCCTCACCGCGGCCGCGCCTCGTCAGCCGTGTGCGCAGCGACGAACCGCGGGCGGGCGCGGCGGACGCCGGCTCCTCGGCCGGGGGTGACGAGGGCGCCGGAGTGGCGGCCGGCGGCTCGGGCCGGGTGGCATCCGGTGCGGCCGAGGGTTCGGCGGGTGTGCTCGACACCGGCGGCTCCGAAGCCGTGGGCCGGGGCACACGCGTGACCGGCGGCTCCGCGGGCGTACCCGAAGGCGACGGCTCCGCGGGCGTACCCGAAGGCGACGGCTCCGCGGGTGTACCCGAAGGCGACGTACTGTCCGACCACCCCAGGTACGACCCGCAGTTGCCGCAGAAGTCGTCCGTGGAGCCGTTGGATGCCCCGCACACGGGACATGCGCGCATGACATCACCTCCCTTCGTCGGTGGGCGGGCCGGGCAGGATCTCCACCCGGCAGACGGTGTGCACCGGGCACATGGCCCGGACGACCTCGTGGACCCGGCGCTCGTCCACCCGTGCCTCGCGGCCCGGCCACACCCGGACCAGGGTCTCGGCGGGGGGCTCGGGCGGCAGGTCGGTACCGGCGGTGCTGGACCACGCCGCGCCGCCGTCCCCGCTCACCTCGGCGTGCACGCCGAGCGCGAGCCGCAGTCCCTCGACCAGGCCGCGCCTGGTGCCGCGCCACCGGTGCAGCTCCACCGCGCGGACGACCGCCTCGCGGCGCAGCTCCACCGGCCACTGCGGGTGGTCGGCGGCGCCCACCCATGACGCCAGCCAGGCCAGGAAGTCGCTCGGAGCCACCCGGGGGTCGAAGTAGGCGGGCAGGTTGTCGAGGGTCGCGAACACCGGGGCGAGGACGGTGTCGAGGCCGGCCGTGAACCGCTGCGCGAAGTCGTCGTCGGCGTACAGGGCGGGCAGTTGCCCGCCGATCGGGTACTGGCTGGGCAGGCCGGGTACGGCGGCGCGGCTCATCCCCGGATCCCTGTCCCCGTGTCCGGCCCGGCCGCCGTGACGACCACCTGGTGCTGGTAGGAGAAGACCAGCGCGCCCGCGGCCACGTCGACGCGGTCCGTCGGTGCTCCGCGCCGCCCGGTGATCGGGTCGGCGGCGAACAGCAGGATCTCCTCCACCAGCGCGTTGCCGGTGGCGCGTTGCAGCACGCCGAACACATCGCCGTACTGCACCGGCCGTCCGAAGGGCCACCCGGTGCCGTCCGGACCACCGTGCAGCGGGTTGAGGTGCCGGAACAGCGCGGCGAGCGCCGCGTCGCGCACCCGGTCGGTGTCGCCCGGCGCCGCCGCGAGCCGGGCCACCACGGTGACGCCCTGGTAGGCCGGTGGCTCCACGACGAGGCGGGTGCCGATCAGGCGCCGTTCGTCGAGGCTCGCGGTGATCGCTTCGAGCACCTGGTCGGAGGGGATCAACTGCTCGAAGCGGAGCCGGTCGTCGCCCTCGTCGGCCACCGCGTCCGGCACCACCAGGACCCGTACCGCGCCCGCGCCGTCCGCCGCGGGCAGACAGCGGACCCGGCGCACCGAGGGTGCCGCCTGGCGGCTGATGATCTCGTAGTCCTCGGCGGTCACCGCGCGTTCCTGCATCCGCAGCGCGTCCGGTGCCCGCAGCTTGGCGTTGTCGATGGTCTCGCCGGCGACACCGCCGCGCGCCGCCTCCCGGTTGACGACCCGGGCGACGTAGGGAACGGAGCTGCGCAGCACGGAGATCGCGCCGCGGGCGACGTTGCCGGCCGGTCCGCCGCCGGTGCGGTAGCGGGCCACCCGTATCTGGGCGCCCTTGGGCGGCACGGCACCGCACTGCCGTAGCGTGCCGTCCGGCTCGCGCAGCACCGGCGGGAAGCCGAACTCGCCGGTGGTGGCGTCGACGCGGACGTGCCGGTCGGCGGAGCCGGAGCGGCCGAAGTGCTCCACCACCTCCCAGCGCTGCCAGCCCTCCTCCGAGGACACCTCCACCACGGGGGGCTCGCCGTCGAGGAGGACCGGCGGGCGGCCGAGCCGGAACGTCTGCCCGGAGACCCCCTCCGAGGTGCCGAGCGGTACGTCGGTCTCGGTCTCGGCATGCTCGACGGACATGGTGCCGCCCACGGTGAACACCGCCGCCTCGCGCACCGTCGGGGACTCCGAGTAGAACGGCTGGCCCGGTTCCGCCTCGGTGACGCGGCAGCGCAGCCAGCCGGCCCGGGTCCCGCCGATCACCGACGCCGTGTGCCCTGCCGGTACGTACACGATGACCTCGCCGGGCCGGTTCAGGCCGCCGGTGGTGTCCTCACCGGTCTCGCACACCTGCCAGCCGCCGCCGGCCCACGCCTCCCACACCAGCGGGGGCTGGCGCGGGTCCACGCCGACGCCCTCCGTGCGGCTGTCCAGCTGTACGGCGACCACGCAGCGCGGTACCGCCGTCGGCAGGCCGAACAGCAGTGCGTCGCCCGGCTCCGGTGCCCGCTGGAAGCACGGTACGTCGCCGGCCTCGGCGAGCGTCCTGGTCCGGTCGGTCTGCTCACCGGTCCGGGGCGCGGTCACCAGCCGTATCAACTCGCTCGGCACGATGCGCAGTTCGTCCACGGTCGTGAACACCACGGCCTCGTCGCTCTCGCCGCCCGCGGTGGTCACCTCGGTGCCCTGGAGCAGCGTCACCGTGTCGGGCTGCGGCGCCGACAGCCAGAAGTCGACCTCGGCCACGGCCGCGGCCGGCGGGAACAGCCGGATGCCCAGCAGGTCGAGGAACGCGGTGTAGTTCTTGTCCGGGACCCGGTTCAGCCGGTACAGCAACTGGTCCACGAGGTAGGCGAACGTCTCGATCAGGGTGACGCCCGGGTCGGAGACGTTGTGGTCGGTCCACTCCGGGGCGCGCTGCTGCACGTACCGCTTCGCCTCGTCGACGAGTTGCTGGAACCGCCGGTCGTCCAGGTTGGGGGAGGGCAGGGCCATCAGTCGGCAACCAATTCCTCGGCCCCCTCCTCGGAGGGGATCGTGTAGAAGGGAAACACCAGGTTGCGCCGGTCGTTGGTGGAACGCATGGTGTAGCGCACGTCGATGTAGAGGGTTCCGGCCTCGACGGCGTCGTAGGCGACCACCACGTCGTCCACCGCGATGCGCGGCTCCCACCGTTCCAGGGCCTCGCGCACCTGCTGGGCGACGAGTCCGGCGGTGGCGCCGTCGCCGGGGGCGAAGACGTAGTCGTGGATGCCGCAGCCGAACTCGGGGCGCATGGGGCGCTCGCCGGGTGCGGTGCCGAGTACCAGGCGGATCGCCTCCTCGATCTCCCGCTCCCGTTCGACCATGCCGATCCCGCCGGTCGGCCCGACCCGCAACGGGAACGCCCAGCCTCGGCCGATGAACCGGTCGCTCATGACACGCTCCCGGTCCGGACGCCCGGAGCGCCGGGCAGGACCACGCCACCGCGGGTACGGGTGGGCCGGACCACGCCACCGCGGGCGGGGCGTCCGGTCCGCAACGGGAGCGGACACCCACGCCGATCGAACCGCTCGCTCATCACAGGCCCCCGATCAGGACGTTGAGGGCGCCGGTCACGATCATCGCGCCGCATGTCGTCTTGTCGCGCGCCCGCGCGGCCGGCAGCCCGCCGATGAGGACCTGGCCCGAGGCGAGCCCGGCCAGGTCGGGCATGATCACGTTGCCCGGTCCCAGGGCCGCGTGCGGGGGTATGACGCAGGTGTGCAGGCTGCCCACGACGGCGGCGGGACGGCCGCCGATCAGCACACGGGCCACCGCCGCGGCGGCGCCGGGCGGCGGGGTGGCGATCACGCCGCCGTGGTTGGTGGGGTCACCGGTACGGGCTGCGGCCGGCATGCGGTGCTCCTTTCGCTGGTCACGGTGTCGATCCTCAGTTGATCCGGATGAGCTTGGCCTTGAGGACGCCGAGCAGACCGCCGTCGACGGTGACGTCCGAGCTGCCGGTGACGCTCACCGTGCGGCCGCCGATCTTCACCCCGACCCGGCCCTGGATGTCCACGTTCCCGCCCGAGATGCTCACGTCGCCCCGTCCCGCGTCCAGGGTGATGCCCTTCTTGTCGAGCAGGACGGAGGTGAGGGGCTGCCGGCCCTTCCCGGCGTACACCGTCAGCTCGATCCGGCCCCGCCGTTGGTCGAGGCTTACTTCGAGGCGCTCGTCGCCACTGACGAGCCTGAGGCCGGACTGGCCCGGAGCCCTCGCGTCCAGGAGCTCCATCCGGTGCCCCGAACGCGACACGACGGAGCGGCGGTTGACCTTTCCGGTGGCCTTGTCGATCAGCGGGACCTTGTGGGGCGACGGCTTGTCGACGCCGTTGTAGAGCCCGCCGATGACGTACGGGCTGTCCAGCAGGCCCTGTTCGAACCCGACCAGGACCTCGTCGTTGACCTCGGGGCTGAACACGCCTCCGCCGCCCTTGCCGCCCCACTGCACGGTGCGCACCCAGTCGGTCGTGTACGTGTCGTCCAGCCAGGGGAACTTCAGCTTCACCGAGCCGTTCTCGGCGCCGCCGATCTCGCGTACGTCCGTCACCACGCCGATCGCCAGACCCGGCAGGCGCGAGCCGCGGCCGGGCGCGTCGGCGCCGGTCACCAGGCCGGTCAGGGAGCGGTCCGGGCTTGCGCTCACCCACACCGTCGTCCGGTACCCGCCGTGCGGTTCGAGGACGTGCCGCACCGCCGTCGCCGTGTACTTGCCGGAGAACGCCTGCCCGACGTTGCCGAGCGCCACGGGCTTGCCCGCCCGCAGCTGCGGGTTGCCCTCGGCCACCGCCTCCAGCTCACCGAAGCCGGCACTGACCTGACCGGACACCGCGTCCGCGACCGCGGTCGTCTCGGACAGGGTGCGGTACGGGGTGTCCGTGACGGTCAGCTTCGCCGACTTGCCGAACCGGCCGGCCGCGAGCGCCGGACTCAGGCCCGGAACCACCGTGTCACTGATCACCGACGGCTGCCGGGACACCAGCGGCTTCTTGGTGGTGACGTCCCAGCCGCGCACCTCCACCTGCGACGCCCCGTCCGCCGCCGACAGCGAGGCCCGCAGCGCGAGCAGGTTCGCCCCGTACTCCAGCACCATCGGGTTGCGGGACGACGAGGTCGACGGCGCGGGCGCGCCGGACGCCTTGACCGGCTTGGTGAACTGGAGCAGCCCCTTGTCGTCGACTCGGACCAGCGCGCCGCTCTCCCCGGCCAGGAACTGCAGGAAGTCCCAGTCGGACACGTTCGCCTGCGAGAGCTGCTTGTAGGTGACCGGCGCGGCCTGCACGGTGCCGCAGGCCAGCCCGGCCCCGGCGGCCACCTTGCGGACGATCGCCGACGCCGTCATGTTCCGGTACGCCACCACCTTCCGGCCCCGCTGGAGGCGGTGCGCCTTGGAGTAGGCGCGCACCACGGTGAACGAGCCCGTGCTGTCCCGGTCCAGTTCGAGGGCCGTCACCTCGCCGTTGAACAGGCGCTCGCGCGCCTGCCCGGACACGGTCACCACCGACACCTTCAGCGGGGTGCCGATGGTGATGCCCGTCGCCTGCAGGAACTCGTGGTCGGGGTCGCGGAAGGTGAGCTGTGCCGCGTCGGGCAGGCCCACGTTCTCGTCCACCACGCAGCTCACCAGCTGGGCGGCCCAGATCTGCGGGAGTTCGTCGGGCGTCTCCACCACGGGGTCCGCCGTGAACAGCCGGCCCCTTGCCTCGGCGGTCATCGCTCCTCCTCACCGTCCGCGTCCTGCAGCCCCGGCACCACCAGTTCGGTGCCGGGCGCGAGCGCCATCGGGTCGTCGATTCCGTTCGCCTCCGCGATGACCCGCCAGGCCGTCGCGTCGCCGTATTCCCGCCAGGCCAGCATGGCCAGGCTGTCGCCCGCCACCACGGTGTGCGTACTGCGGGCGGTGCGCGAGCCGGACGTCGGGTTCTGGCCCGGCGGGTCGACGCTCGCCTCCTCGATCGACAGCGCGCAGGTGGCCCGCAGCGGCCTGCCGTCGACGTCGAACAGCGTGTACGACACCGACAGGCTGGAGAGCACCCCGTCGAACGACGTCGTCCGGGCGGTGCCCCACGTGAACCGGACCCACGGGCTGGCCGGCTTCTTGCGGCCCAGGCTGGCCGGGGTCGGCACGCACGCCTTCATCAGCTTCTCCACCGCCTGCTCCACGGAGTTGTCGTGTTTGGCGGTGGCGTCCAGGAACACCTCCAGGCTCAGCGTGCGCGGGCCGCTGCCGACGAACTCGGGCAGTGCCGACTGCCCCGCCATCCGGGACGGGGAGCGCCGCCACTCGGTGGTCTTGCTCAGCTGCAGGGTGGAGGGGTTGAACTGGAGGTCGAGCTGTGCGACGGTCCCGCCGGGCTTCGCGCCGACCGACGCCGGGGGCTCCTTCAGGGTCAGTTTGGCCCTGGCCCGACTGGCGCGCGCTGATGACATGGCGGGACCTCCTTTCCGGGGGCCGATACGTGCTGGGGAACTGGTTGATGAGGGCGTGTCAGGACGGGCGCAGCCCCTCGTGGGCGATCTCCAGGGTCTCCACCGCGGCCTGTGAACTGGCGGGGTCGAAGGACGGCCCCTGCCAGCGCACCGGGACGATCCCGAACACCTGCCAGCTGATGATCTTCGTCAGGTCCGGTTTCAGGGCCACGATCTCGCCGTCCTTGGGCTCCACCCGCTTCAGCGTCTCGTCGAGCCAGCGGGCGATCTTCGCCGTGTCGGCGGTGACCGGCCGGGTGAGCGTGATGTTCGACCAGGTCACGCGTCCGGGCAGTTGCCAGGTGAAGCCGTTGTTGCCGCCCTCGGCGTAGCTCTCCATCTCCACCTCGGCGCCCATGCCGGAGCAGGTGTGGAAGGCGCCCAGGTCGTTGCCGCCGATCGCGAGCCGGAAGAACACGCTCGTCGCGAAGATGTTGTCCGTCATTCGTCCGTCATCCGTTCTGGTTCTCAGCGGCGTCCGTCGTAGGGGCGGCCCGTGCGGTCCCGGCCGCGGCGCAGTTCGGTGCGCAGCAGCCGGGCCACCGGGTCGAGCAGGCGGCGCGCCAGGTCGTCCAGGTCCAGGCCTGGGTCGTCCTGAGGTGTCTCGGTGCGGCGGGCCGCTTTCTCGCCGGAGGCGGCGGACGTCGCGGTGGCCGCGGGGACCGCGGAGGACACGGACGACGACCGCTTCCGGCCGGGTGCCGGAACCTCCTTGGCCGGTGCGCCTGTCGACGGCGCGGGGGGCGCGGAGGACGACCGCGTGCGGCCGCGTGCGTCGCGCTGCACCGCGAGTGCCGCCCCACCGGTCCCACCGGTCCCACCGGCCGCGCCGGCCGCCGTAACGGTCCTCGGCCGGACCACGGGGACGGCTCCCCCCGGTGCCGAGCCGACCGGCGGACGGTCCGCGAGCGGCGGTGCCTGCGGGGCGGTCACCGGCAGGGGCCTCGCCGGTACGGCGGCGACCGGGGCGGCCGTCCCCTGGCGGGGCGGCGCGGGCCGGACGACCGGGACGCGCTGGACCGGGGCCGGGGAGCCGGTCGTCGGTACGCCCGAACCCTCCGGTCCGGAGTACGGAGCTGCTGCCCGCTGGACCTGCGGCGTGGCCGGGGCGAGGGCGGACGGGCCGGGCGCCGGGCGCGCGCGGGTCCCGGGGCCGCCCGGCGAGGGCGCCGATGTGCCGGACCGGCGCCCGGACGGCTCGGCGGCCGGCGTGGAGTCGCTCCGGGGCCCGGCCGGTGCGCCGGGCCAGCGCGCCGCCACCACGGGGCGGCCGCCGGAGCGGGAGACGGCGGGCTGTGCCACCCCTTCCGGGGCACGGGTGTTCAGGGTGAGCCGGCGCTCGGCCAGCAGCGAGAGGGTGCGGGGGGCCGACAGGGCGGAGTGCGCTGTGGAGCGGGTCACGGGGAACCCGAGCGGGTCTGCCGAGCCGGAGGGCCGGGCACCTCCGGTGCCTCGGGCCACGGCCCGGGCGACGACGACCGGACTCGGGGCAGCGGGGCCCTGGGACCGGTGCCTGCCGGAGCCGGAGCCGGCTCCCGTGCCTTCGGCCGCCGCCCGGGCGAGGACGGCCGGGCCCTGGGCTGCACGGCCCTGGACGGCGGCGTCTCGGGGCCGTTGCCCGTCGGCGCCCGGCCCGCCGGGAGTCCGGTTGCCCCCGGTGCCGTCGGCCACGGCACGGGCGACGACGACCGGGCCCGGAACGGAGGGGCCCTGGGGCCGCTGCCCGCCGGACGTCGTGCCGGGTCGTGGCGCGTTCCCGGCCGGGCCTTCCGGGCCTTCGGCGCCCACCGGACCGCGGGCCGGGGCGGCCGCGGACGGCGTCACCAGCGGTGTGGCGGGCCCGTTTCCGTGGTCCGCGGGGCCGGACGGCATGGTGCCCCCGGTGGCGGACGGGTTCGCGAGGCGGCGTTGGACGTCGCCCGTCCCGAGCAGCGGCGCGCCCGGCGTGCGGGGTGCGGCCTCGGTGGGCGTCCGGTCGCGATCCGGCGTGGGCGGCGCCGGAGCGGCGCCGGACCCCGGGTCCTGATGGGTCGTGGCGCGCTGGATGTCCGGGCGGGAGGCGCGGGCACCGGACGCGGCGGTACCGGGCACCTCGGCGCTCGGCGGCAGCGCGGACAGCGGCGCACCGAGGCCGCCACGCGCGCGTGCCCCGCGGTTGCCGGGGCCGGGGGTCCGGCGCGGGACGGCGGGCGCCGTTCCCCTCGTACCGCCGTCGTACGGTCCCGGAGTGCCGGCCCCGCCTTCCGCCTGGCGCTGGACGACGGGCAGCGCCGGACCGGTCGCGGATCCGGCGCCGGGCGCGGGGGTGCTCTGCGGCAACGGTGCCGCCGTGGAGGGCAGTTCACTCAGCGGGGCGCCGAGGGGCCCGCGGCCGGCCTCGCGCGTGGCGGCGCGCCGCACGGGGGCGGAGGCCGGGCCGGGTGGGTCAGGGGTGGTGGCTCTGCCGGGCGCCGGTGCGGCGGCGGGCCGCAGGGCGGGGACCCGGCGCGCGGGTCCGGCGGGGCGCCGGGCGACGGTCAGCGCGGGCCCCACCGGGCGGAGCCGGACGGCCGGGTGGGACATGTCGGAGCCGGCGGCACGTGGTGCCTCCGGTTGCCTGGCTCCCCCGGCGGGCTGTGGCCCCGCCGCGGTGCGCTGGACGGCCGGACCGGGAGGCGTACGGCCCGGCGTACGGCCCCCGGAACCGGCCGGCGGACGGGACGGCTCGGCCGGGGCGGGCCGCGTCCTGGCGGCGGGCCGGGCCATGGACCCGTCAGCGGCCGCGGGCGGGACCACGGCCACACGTCGTACCAGCGGGGTCGCGGGAGCGGCCGGCGTCACGACCGGGCCGGCGCCCGGCTGCGCGGCCTGCCGGGCAGCGGAGGGCGACGAGGAGAGCACGGCGGGCGAGTGCGCGGACGTGAGGCCGCGGGCCCGCCCGGCGTCGCCCGAACGGTCCTTCCCCGCAGTGCTGTTGTCGCCGGAACGCTCCCCCTGGGGTGCCGGGCCGGATGACCGCGCGAGGGGTGCCGGACCGGATGGCCGTGCGCCCGGACGTGTCCGGCGTGAGACCTGGGTTGTCGGCGCGTCCGCCGTGCCCTCGCTCTCCCCCGGCCCGTCCGCCCCCTCCGGACGCAGTGCCCGGAGCAGCAGCGGACCCCCGGCGCTGTGGGTGTGCTGGGGGGCGGCGGCCGGGCGCGTGACGCCGCTCACCAGGCCGGCCGGGGCGGTGGGCAGCAGGGCGTGGCCGAGGCCGGCGTCGAACGACGGGTTCTGCCAGGCGGCGAGGCCCGCACGGAAGGCGAGGCCGTCGCTGACGCCCAACGGGGCGCGGGACACGGTGAGTTCCGGCGCGGCGGTACGGCGCCAGCCGCCGTCCCAGTCACCGGGCACGGCGGAGCCCGGGTCGCCGCTCGCGGACGGACCCGGGGTGCCGGTCGCGCCCGGCGACCCGGGGCCCGCGGTGTCCGGCGCGGCGGCCCGGCGGCGCAGCCTGTCCCGCCATGCCATGTGCTCAACCGCCTTCGTTCACACGGGTGTTGATACGGGCGATCTCCGCCACCCACTGCCGGCGCTCGTCATGGGTCAGGTCGAGGATCTCCTCGCGCCGCCAGTGGAAGTGGTAGGCGACGTACGCGATCTCCTCCCGGAGCCGGGGAAGGGCGTACGTCACGATTCCCCCAGGCGCCCACCCGAGAGGTCGACCTCGAAGCCGCCCTCGCAGTGCGGGCAGGTCACCGCGGCGCGGGTGTGGCCCTCGCTGTTGACCCGGCGGTAGAAGTCCTGGAGGAAGGCGACGTCGGTGGCGTACATCCGCTCCACGATCCCGGCGTGCACATCGCTGATCGAGCCGATCCGGGTGATCACCTGGCTCAGCAGCACCACGCTCAGGTACGCCGGGTTCTCCTTGACCCGCAGGTCGATCTGGGGCCGCAGTTCGTCACGGGCCGTGGCCAGGCGCATCGAGCCGTGGCGGTGCACCGTGCCCGCCTCGTCGACGTACCCGCGCGGCAGCTCGAACTCGAACTCGGTGCGCAGCCCGTGGTCCTCGCGGCGCGGGGGGGCGGCGGCCGGAGGTGCCGCCGCCCGCTCCGGCGCCTGGGCGGGCTCCGTCGCCTGGAGGATCTCCTCCAGGTTGCCCGCCGTCACCGTACGACGCCTCATTCGACGATGATCTCCTCGAACACGATCGTGACCGACTCGGTGGCCGGAGACGACTCGCCCGCCTTCAGGGACGGGCCCTCCCACTTGGAGGCCCAGCCCTGCATCAGCTGGATGCGGCGCACCGTGTTGCCCTCGGTGTCCTTGATCTCGATGGTGAGGTTCTGCCGCGCGGAGTTCACGGCGCCGTTGTTCAGGGTCTCCTTGATCCACTTGGTGAACTCGCTGCTCTGGTCGAGTCCCCGGGTGATCGTGATCTCACCTGCCTGCCGGGCGCCGGGCTGCTTGCGGATGATCTGCTTGCCCTCCGCGCTGACCTGCTTGACCTCGACGACCTCCTCCTCGACGGTCAGTCCGCTGATCTCCTGGATCGACTCGACCAGATAGCCGCCGAGCTGC
This sequence comes from Streptomyces sp. NBC_00328, assembly GCF_036139655.1. Taxonomy (NCBI): domain Bacteria; kingdom Bacillati; phylum Actinomycetota; class Actinomycetes; order Kitasatosporales; family Streptomycetaceae; genus Streptomyces; species Streptomyces sp. NBC_00328. The sequence goes on along the minus strand of NZ_CP108013.1, from coordinate 5,276,667 downwards.
ACGCCGAAGACGTGGGTGGAAAGAGCATCGCCCGTTGCCATGACTGTCTGTCACCTTTCCTTACGGGTCTTTTTTCTCTGCTTCTCTACTGACCCGTGGTCACTCGTCGATGAGGCTGGTGCTGTCGGAGAACTGGGCCAGCCGGAACACCACGAACTCGGCGGGCTTGACCGGCGAGACGCCGATCTCACAGATGACCCGGCCCTGGTCGATGGACTCCTGCGGGTTGTTGTCCCGGTCGCACTTCACGTAGAACGCCTCTTCGGCGGTGCGGCCGAACAGCGCGCCCCGGCGCCATTCCTCGGTGAGGAAGGAGGTGACGTTGCGCCGGATGCTGGACCACAGCCGGTCGTCGTTCGGCTCGAAGACCACCCACTGGGTGCCCAGCAGGATGGACTCTTCGAGGTAGTTGAAGAGTCGGCGCACGTTCAGGTAGCGCCAGGCCGGGTCGGAGGAGAGGGTGCGGGCTCCCCAGATGCGGATGCCGCGGCCGGGGAAGGCCCGTACGCAGTTCACGCCGATCGGGTTGAGCAGGTCCTGCTCGCCCTTGCTGAGCCGGAGCTCCAGGTCCACCGCGCCGCGGATGACCTCGTTGGCGGGCGCCTTGTGCACACCGCGCTCGCCGTCGCTGCGCGCCCAGACGCCGGCGATGTGGCCGCTCGGCGGGACGGTGGTGTTGCGTCCGGTGGCCGGGTCGAAGACGCGGATCCAGGGGTAGTAGAGGGTGGCGTACCGGGAGTCGTAGCCCGCCTCGTCGTTGCGCCAGGTGCGCACCTGCTGGGCGCCCAGTCCGGGCGGGGCGTCCAGGACGGCGACGCGGTCGCCCATCTGCTCGCAGTGCGAGATCACCGCGAGCTGCACGGTGCGCACGCCCTCGGCGTCGATGTCGCCGCGCTGGTAGGCGCTCATCAGGTCCGGCACGGCGACCATGGTGATCTCGTCGATGGTCTCCAGACCGCCGAACCCGGTGCGGGCGGCGGCGTCGCCGACGTACTCCGCCGGGTTGAGGCGGGCCACCTCGCCGGAGCCGTTCGCGGCGGGCGCGGCCGGGGCGTCGGGCACGGCCAGGGTCTGGGCGGCGGGCCTGGTCTGGGCGGCGGCCTGCTGCTCGGTGACCTGGATCAGCTTGGAGGCGCGGGCCTGGTTGACCAGGTAGCCCTTGACGTTCTTGCGGGTTGAGGCCTCGTACGTCTCCGCGACCTGGTCGCCCTGGCGGACCAGGACCTTGAAGCGGTCCTCCGGCGTGTTCTCGCCGTCCGCGTCGGCGACCTCGACCGACACCCCGGTGACGCCCGGCTTGGCCGCGACGAGGAAGCCGCCGAGGGCCACCGGCTCCGCGGCCTTGTCGCCGCGCCGACCGCCGTTGACCGACGGAGCGGAGGCGTCCTCGGCCTGGCCGCCGATCCGCACGATGTACGCGGCGCCGCCGCCGTTGGCGAAGTAGCCGTGGACCGAGAGGGGCAGGTAGGCGCCCTCGGTGAAGCCGCCGAACTGCTGGGTGTACTGGTCCCAGCTGGTGACCAGAGTCGGCGTGTGGAACGGGCCGTTCTCGGCGAACCCTACGAACGCGGCGACGGCGGTGCCGACCCCTTCGATCGGTCGGGCACCGGACTGCACCTCCTCCACGTACACGCCCGGGGTGAGGTACGTCGGCATGCTTGCTCCTTCGCGTCCTGCGGGTCGGTTCACCTGTGTCCAGGGCGAGTCTGCGCGGGTATCCACCGGGACGACAGGGTCGCGGGGACCTGGTGAGGGGCAACATCACTGCCTTTCGCTGCCTGTGCGAACCGACCGGCCGCCGCCCGGACCTGCCCTCGTTCTGCCCGTACGGACCTGGACGTCCCGTTCGCGCGGGCGGTCCACTGGGGGCCGCGGCAAGGGTGCGCCAACGAGGAGGCAGCAGATGCGGAAGTCCGGGGCGCACGCCGAGCAGAACGAGGCACTGCAGCCGGCGCGCGGCACCGCCGCCGCCCGCCGGGAGACGTCCGCGGGCAGCGCCGTACCGCCCCCGCTCACCGCCGACGCGCTCCGCGCGTCCCAGCGCGGCGCGGGCAACGCCGCGGTGGCCGCGATGATCGCCCGCCGCGCCCACCCCGCACCCGTGGTGGAGCAACCCGACCACGGGGTGGACGGGGTCCTGGGCTCCGCCGGCAAACCCCTCGCCGGGCCGGTGCGCCAGGACATGGAATCCCGGTTCGGCACCGACTTCTCCGACGTACGGCTGCACACCGGCGCCGCCGCCGCCCGCTCGGCCCGCGCCATCGGCGCCCGCGCCTACACCTCCGGCAGCCATGTCGTCCTCGGCGCCGGCGGCGGCGACAAGCACACCCTCGCCCACGAGCTCACCCATGTCGTCCAGCAGCGCAACGGTCCGGTGTCGGGCACCGACCACGGCGACGGACTGCGGGTCAGCGACCCCCGGGACAGCTTCGAGCGCGAGGCCGAGACCACCGCCCGGCGGGTGCTCTCCGGGCCCGTGCCGGTGGCGCGCGCCGTCGACGAGCACGCCGGGACGCAGGGCGGCGCCGCGGCCGGCGGAGCCGTCGAGATCCAGCGGAAGGTCGGGTTCGAATTCGAGACCAACATGTTGGTGCGGGCCGGCGAAGAGCCGGTGATCTCCAAGAACGAGAAGATCTTCGAGGCCGCTTCGGGTGACTGGTACATCACTCCCGATGCCAGCGCGATGGAATTCGTGACGGTCCCCTTCGAGGAGGAGGGAGACGCCCCAGAGCTGGAGAGGATGGCCGCAGCAGTCGGCGAGATGGCCGCGGCGTTCAGGCTGCTCCACTCCTCGGCGAGGCTGGGGACCCTCATGGAGGATGACACGGAGCTTCACAGCGTTCTGTCGGAGCAGGGCACGACCCACCAGCACAACGGGAACAATGTCTACGTGCCCGGCAAGGACCGCCTGTACCCGCCACTGGCCAAACCGCAGGCGACCGGTGGCGTCAGCCTCGAGAAGGTGCTCGCCCTGTTCAACGCGGTGGTGGGCCAGGAACTCCCCCTCACCTCCCCGTCGAACCCTGAGGACGTGGCCTTCTTCGAGGACGAACCGGAGAAGCGCACCAACACGACCGCGCTCGGTGGCGCCAACCCTAGGCGGGACGCCGCGATCCTCACGGAGGCCCAGACCCTCACCGACAAGTACGTCACGGACCTGCAGACAGCCGAAACCCGAGAACTCAAGGGGCTGCTGGCCCTGGTGTTCTCGTATCTGCTGGCCGGCGCCCAGCAGTCCGCCCAACAGGATCAGGCGAAGTACTTCCTGCCCCTGATGAGCCGGATGAGCTTCTCCGCCATGTACGCCGCGCTGCCCGCGGAAGCGCAGTCCGCCTTCGACCCCACCCGCGTTCTCGAAGTGGCCGCTCTCGCCCCGGGCGATCCCGTGTACAAGGAGGGCTTCATGGACCGTGGTGCGGGCGACAGTACGAAGTCGCAGGGCCCGCTGCGCAAGCAGTGGCTGGACAGCATCGCCTCCGGTGGCCCGGACCTGATGTCCGCAGGTGGTGGCAGCACGGTGACCGAGGGGATGAAAGCCAGCTCCCCGGCCATGGGCCAGCACCATCGGCTCGACCGCGGGCACGCGCCCGATGCGGCCGATCTGTTGCAGGTCGAACTCCGCCGCCTGCCCGGCCAGGTCCCCCCGGAGGAGTGGCTGCCTGTCGCAACCGCCCTCTTCGAGATGTTCAGGCAGGTCCAGGAGACAAGGCCCTGACCTCTCGCCCGCCCCTCAGGCGCCGAAGGCCTCCGCCGTGTACGGCCCGAACTCGCTCTCCAGGACCAGCCGTCCGAGCTTGCGGTACTCCTGGGCGACCGCCGTCATCAGCTGACGCATGGTGAGCGGGCTGCCGGACTCCGCCGCGAGGTAGGCCGCGGTCACCGCGCAGGCGCGGATGGAGCCGCCGGCGAGTTCGAAGCGGTCCGCGCAGAAGGCGAGGTCCAGGTCGCCGGCCCGGGGCAGCCGCTCGCCCAGGCAGCGTTCCCACAGGGCGAGGCGCTGGCCGGGGTCGGGCACCGGGAAGTCGGCCACCACGTCGATGCGTCGGGTGAACGCCTCGTCCAGGTTGGCCCGCAGGTTGGTGGTCAGCACCGCGATGCCGTCGAAGGACTCCATGCGCTGGAGCAGGTACGCCGACTCGATGTTGGCGTGCCGGTCGTGCGCGTCCTTCACCTCCGAGCGCTTGCCGAAGATCGCGTCGGCCTCGTCGAAGAGCAGCACCGCGTTGACCGCCGATGCCTCGGTGAAGATCCGCTCCAGGTTCTTCTCGGTCTCCCCGACGTACTTGTCCACAACTGTGGACAGGTCCACCACGTACAGGTCCATGCCCAGGTCCGCCGCGACGACCTCGGCGGACATGGTCTTGCCCGTGCCCGACTCGCCGGCGAACAGCGCGATGACACCGCGCCCCCGGCCACCGCCTGGCCGCATCCCCCACTGCCCGAGCACCTGCTCGCGGTGGCGGGCCCGCAGCGCGAGTTCGCGCAGCCGCCGGTGGGTGGTCGGCGGCAGCACCAGGTCGTCCCAGCCGACGCCCGGCTCCACCCGGCGGGCGAGCCGGTCGAGCCCCGCGCCGTTCTGGGCACGTACCGCGGTGCGCAGATCGTCGGCGCGGACCGGACGGCCCGCGAGGGCGGCCGTACGCGTCGCCACGTCGGCGGCGCGGCGCAGCTGCCCGGAGTCCAGGCGGTGCGCGGCCACAGCCTCGGCGAGCGCTTCCACGTCACCGGTCGCAAAGCCGTCACCCGCGGCATGGTCGAGGGCGTACCGCCAGCGCGCGGCCTGCCGTTCGGGCGAAGGCGCCGGCACGCTCAGGACGACGGGGGTGTCGGCCGCCCACAGCGGGTCCCAGGTGCCGGTGCCGTGCGTGAACAGGGGAATCCCGCGCAGCGCCGCGCACAGCGCCCCCAGCGTCCGGGCTCGTTCGCCCGGTTCCGCGGGCAGCGACTCCAGCGGGCCGAGAACGACCCCGGCACCGGTCAGACGGGCTTCGAGGGCGGCGACCCGGGCGAGCTCCGGCACGTCGCCGGGGCGCCGGGCGAGGGCCACCGCGTCGAGGACGAGCGGGCGCAGCCCGGCCGTGTGCAGGGCGGCGGTGGCCAGCCCCTCGGCGTCGCCGCCCCCGCTGCGCAGATGGACGAGGCCCGTGCCGGTCCCGGCCGCGGCCGCCGTCCGGTGGACCTCCGCCGCCTCGGCGGTCGGGTCCCCGCGGACCTCGCCGAGCACCCCGGCGAGCCGGGCGTCGGGCCGCGCACAGCCCAGCAGGTGCGCGGTGACCCGGTCGGGGACCGCCAGCACCCGGGACAGCGGCGGCCGTTCCGGCTCGGTGACCTCCACCAGACCGCCCGCGACGAGCGGCGCCCCGGGGGTGAGCCGGAACCGGGCGGCTGCCGCGCCGGCGAGCCCGCACAGCTCCAGGGCGAGTCCGACCGTGGGCCGACGGCGCGTCAGGTCGTCGTTGAGATAGCCGTAGAGCCGCTCGAACCGGGCGTCCAGGTCGGGCGCCACCGCGACCAGCAGCAGGTCCAGATCCAGCGGGGACAGTCCGAACCGCCGGGCGAGGCCGTCGAGAACGGACCCGGCCGGCGGTCGCCACGGCTCCTGGGCGGGTACGTCGAGACCACCCGGCTCCTCCAGGATGCGGGCCACCGCCTCGGGGCTGAGGTACTGCCCCCGATACGGGTCGTCGGGATCGGGATCGTCGGCACGACGGACGGCCACGGCGTGCCGCACCCGCTCCTCGACCGCGCGAAGTCGCGCCCACAGGTGGTCCGCGTCGACGGATACGGGTTCGGTGACGACAGCGGGTTCGGCGACGGATACGGATTCGGTGACGACAGCGGGTTCGGCGGTGTGTGTCACGGCTGGCGTTCTCCCCGGCGGCGCCGCTTGGCGGGGGCGGGGCCCCGCTCACGCGGGCCGGCGAAGCCGTCCGGGCCCGGGTCGGTCGTCTCCGCGTAGCGCAGCCGACGTCCCGGCGCCGCTTCACCGTCCTCGCCGCGGGCGGCGGAGCGCACGACGAGCCCTTCGGTGACCGGCGGCGCGACGGCCGTGCTCACTCCGGCGAGCGGCGCCCGTACCCGTACCCCGAGCGACACCTTCAGCTCTCCGCCGAGCGCCGACCACACGTCGGAGGCGGCCGGCGCGTCGAGCCCGGCCCCTCCGGCGTCCAGGCTGACGGTCAGACCGAGTTCGGCGAGCGTGCCGGTGAGCAGCCGCGCGGGCAGCGTGTCGGTGGCCACCAGGGTGGTGAGCACCTGCGAGAGCAGCCGGTGCTCGTCCTGCGGGCGGCTCGCCCACGCCGTGACCAGGTACGTCAGCTCGAACCAGCGGGGCGGGGTGCGCCGCGCCACCAGGTGCCCGTCCGCGTCGTACACCTCCCCGGCGCCGCTGCCGCGCCGGACGGCGTCCTCGCGGATGTCGTACAGGAAGACGCAGACCGTCGGGGCGCTGCGGCGCGCCGCCCAGTCCCGGGTGGGGGCGTCGAACACCACGTCGATGCCCGACGTCTGCAGACCGGACTCGCCGAGCAGCCGGCGCAGCCCCTCGTCGACCTCGTGGATCATCGGCGGGTCACCTCGTCGGGCGGCTGCACGCTGCCGCTGACCACCAGGAAGTCGGTCTTCACCGGTGAGAACCCGGGGCCCTTGGCGGTGATGGTGCGCGGTCCGGTCTGGTCCTTGGCGAGGATGAGCAGCTGGCCGATGAAGGTGCCGTCCGGCTTCGGCACGGTCGGCGCCGCCGCCGCGGTGATCCCCGGATTCCAGGTGAACCGCACCGGCGCTCCCGGCGGGAAGTCCTTGCCGCGCACCGAGGTGACGAAGCCGGGCCTGCCGATCGCCGGTACCGCGACGATGCGGGGCTGGAGGATGCGCAGCCGCTGCCGGGCGGTGTTGTCGCTCTTGTCGGCGTCCGTCCCGGTGGTGGTGAGGACGCCGGTGACACGGCCGGTCAGCGCTTTGTCGGGGCTGAGCACGACGCGTACGACGGTGCTCGCGCGCGGCGTCAGGTCCGGCAGCGCGCACACCCAGGAGTCGTCGCAGCCCGCCGGCGGGCCGCTGTTCGGGATGCCCTCGGGAAGGCCGATGCGCAGCCGCAGCCCGGTCGCCAGCGCGTTGCGGCCGTTGCGCACGGTGTACGTCACCACGACACGGCCGCCGACGTAGCCGGGGTTCGGCCGGGCCGAAACGCTCACCCCGGGCCCGGCGTCGGGCTCGGGCGCCTGCGGGGGCACGGTGGGTGTCGGCGTCGGGGTCGGAGTGGGCGTCGGAGTCGGAGTGGGCGTCGGACTGGGCGTGGGCGTCGGGGGCGGCGTGGCCTCGCGCACCGGCACCACGGTCCGGCCGGCGTTGTCGCTGGGCTCCGGGTCCAGGACCGTACCGGTGACCGACCAGTCGACCGGCTGGTCGCCGACGGTGACCCCGGTGAGGGTGACGGTCACCGGGACGGTGCTGCCCGGCTCCACCACGCCGACGTTGCACTGGAGCGAGGCCGCGACGCAGGTGCCCCCGGGCCGGGTCACCTCGGTGACCTGCACACCGGCCGGCGGGTCGATGGTGAGCGTGGTGCCGGGGGAGGCGGCGGGTCCGTTGTTCACCACGTCGACGCGGACCGTGGTGGAGTCGCCGACCGTGACCTCCGGGGCGGTGCCGGGCGCCTTGACGGCGAGGTTCACGGACTGCTGGACGCCGGGTTCCTTGTGCCGGCCCGGGAGCTCGGTCGTGAGCTTCGTGAGCGTGCCGGACGCGATGTCCAGGAGCTTCAGTTTCTCGGGGGTGTTGACCGGCCGACTGGGACGGGCACTGATCACCAGCCCCTTGCCGTCGGCCGTCCAGGCGGCGTCGCGGGGCTGGAACGGGCCGGTGTTCTCCGGCAGTTCCCGGCCGCAGGCGCCGGGCAGGTCACGGGCGGCGGTGGGCAGCAGCACCCGGCAGCCGTCGCCCGACAGCGACGTCAGGAGGATGCCGTTCTGCTCGTCGATCCGGCCGGCGCCGTTCTTGCGGTTGAAGGCGATACGGAGACCGTCCGGGGAGAACGCCGGACTGTCGTCGATGACCTCGCAGTCGCCCGGGCAGATCCTGGCGCTCAGATCGTCCTGCCGGGTCAGGGCGTTCACGGGCACGGTCCAGATGTGCTTGTTGCCGCCGCCCCCGTTGATCTCGAAGTTGCGGGTGAAGGCCAGGGTGGTGCCGTCGGACGACCAGGTGGGCTGGGCGTCCTGGCCCTGGAGCTGTCCGGCCGGCGGGGTGACCTTGCCGGTGATCGCCCCGGTGGTCGCGTCCGCGATGAGGATGCTGCTGGGACCCGCGGCCTCACCGACGCCTCCCGGCGAAGTCCGGGTGAAGGCGAGGTACTTGCCGTCCGGGGAGAACGTCGGGTCGGTGTCCCAGTCCGTCGCGGCGCGGTCCTTGAGCGGCATGGGCACCGGGTTGGAGCCGTCGGCGTCCACCATCCAGATCCGCTCGATCCGCCGGCCGTCGGCGTCGGTCTCGAAGCGGGCGACGACGATCCGGCGTCCGTCGGGCGTGTAGCTCTGCCGCTCGGTCCACGGGTCGTACCCGGACGCCGGCCGGAACAGCGGGTCCTTGGCGGGATCGGTGTTGGTGTCGGCCGCCGGGTCCTCGTTGAGGATCGTCAGCCCCAGGTCACGGGGGTCGGCCCCGTCCGCCCGGACGTCCTGCAGCGTCACCACGTGCGCGCCGGGATGGTTCTTGTCAGGGGCTGCCGCCGAGGTGCGCTCCACCACCACGCCGCCGCCGTCGAGCGGGCCGAGCCAGGTGGGCGAGAGGACCTCCCGGTCCTCGTTGAGCACCAGCGCGGGTTCCTGGTCGGAGTGCGCGGGCGAACTGAACACATGGTCGTAGTCGCCCTCGCACGTACAGGTGACCTCGGGGCTCAGGAACACCACCCCGTCCCCGTCGGGCTTCCACGCCGCCCCGTGGGCACGCCAGGTCGCGTACGTCCCCCCGAACAGCGACTCGTCGCCGGTCCCGGCCGCGTTCGCCACCCGCAGCCGGGGCACGCTCTTCCCGTCGACGGTGGTCGTGGCGGTGTACGCGATCCAGTCCCGGTTCTCGTCGTCGTCCACGGGGTTCCAGGCCGGCTCGGACGCCGTGCCGTTCGCGGGACTGGTGATCCGGGTGGGGGTGCCGCCCGCCAGCGGCCGTACGTAGATCTGCCGTCCCACCGACACGTCGCCGTCACTGGCGTACGCCAGCTGCTTCCCGTCGGGGGAGACCGTCGGGCCCTCCTCGTCGGCGGGGGTGTCGGTGAGCCGCGTCAGACGACCTGTGCCGTCGGTGAGTACGAGCCACAGGTCGCGCTGCGTCCCGCCGTCCGGGCCCCCGGACCCGGCCGCGTCGAACACCACGGACTGCCCGCGCGGTGTCAGCCGGGGGTGCGCCGCGTCCATGCCGACGGTGAGACGTCGTACGGAACCGTCGGCGGCGCGCAGGTAGATCTGCGGGGTCTTCTCGTCGCGCCGGCTCGCGAAGACCATCTGGTCACCGAGGGCGGACGGCTGGACGTCGTAGTGGGCCGGGCCCGCAGCGAACAGCGGGGTGCTGGAGGTGGTGGTGGCGACCGTGCCGAGGCTGCGGTGCCCGGTACCGGCGTAGGCGACCCGGGTGCCGGTGGTGCCGGCCGCCGGCTGCGGCCGGGGTTCGGCGCTGCCCTGTCCGGAGGCCGCCGTCACCACGAACAGCGGGATCAACAGCAGCAGCGACGCCCCGAGTCTTCCCGGGCGGTACCGCCCACCGGGGCCGGCGGTGCGCATCACGGTCCACCTCGCAGTCTGGTGCAGCATCTGGACGTACCCCTGCCACTGTGCGACGGCCGCACGCGGCGCGGCAGGGCGGCGGGGCCGTACCCGGGGGAAGCGCGGGGTGTGCTTTCGGGCAGTGCGGTGAGTCTTCAGGCAGTGCCGGGGTGCCCGGGCGTCGTCGGATCTGCCCGTCGCGGTTCGTTGTCAGATCAGCCCGTTGCGCAGTGCGTAGCCGACCGCATGGGCCCGGTTGCGCAGTTGCAGCCGGGTGGTGATCTCGTGCAGGACGTTCTTGACGGTCCGTTCGGAGTACGCGGTCTTGCGGGCGATCTCCGCGGTGTCCAGGCCCTCCGACACCAGGCGCAGCATGTCCGCCTCGCGGGTGGTCAGCGTGGACAGGGACAGGCCCTGCGGGTCGAGCGCCGAGCGCTGGAGGCTGCCCATGTGGCTGAGCAGTTTGCCGAGCAGGTCGCCGGGCAGCACGCCCTCGCCGTTGGCGATCGCCAGGACCAGGTGGAGGAGCCGGTCCTGGTCGGCCTCGGCGCGCCGCAGCACCGCCGACACGCCGCACTCGATGACGCGTTGCAGTGCGCCGGACCCGAGGGTGCCGACCACGAGGCCCGTACGGCTGCCGGTGTGCCGCAGCCGCTGCAGCAGGGCGGCCACGTCGTCGTCGACGTGGTCCACGACCACCAGCGACGCCTGGGCCCGGTCCACGTCGGCGTCGTCGAGCAGGTCGATCTCGGGGCGCTGGCGCAACTGCTGGACGACGCCGACGCGCAGGACCGGATCGGCGGCGTAGACGGCCAGGGTCACCCGGACCGGACGATCGGAGTGGGAGGACTGGTGCGTGGCCACGGCCTGGGCGGCCGCAGGTGTCGTGAGGGCCGATATGGCCGCATTGTTCTCGTCCGAACGGGACATGGCCGAGTTACCACCTGATTCATGAGCGCATGGGGGAGCGGGAACGCGGGGCGATCGCCGGAAAGGCCGGAAAGCCCGGAAAACGGAGTGGGCACGGCGGCGGGCCACATCAACGACTCACAAGCGTAGGTGAGTTGACTTGGGTTTCAGAGGCATCACGACTGCCCGCGTGTTGCCCTCGCATCCCTCGTGGCCGCCCGGGCGCGCTCCTACCGTGGTCGTGTGACGCCTTCTGCAGCCTCTTCCGGCCCCGGTGCGCCCAGCCTCGACATCCCGGCCGTGACGGTGGCGCCCGGCAGCACCGCCACGACCAGTCTGACCGTCCGCAACGACAGCGACATCGTCGAGGCGTACAGCCTGGAGGTCGTCGGGGACTGCGCCTCCTGGGCCACCGTGGAACCCCCGAGGGTCTCCCTCTACCCCGGCACCTCCGAGACGGTGACGATCCGTCTGGAGCCGCCACGCTCCCCGGAGATACGCGCCGGCGAGCTGCCCCTGGGCGTACGGGTCCTGCCGGCCGAGCATCCCGATGCGGTGACGGTCCCCGAGACCACCGTGCACATCGAGGAGTTCCACGAGCTGCGGACCGAGCTGGCCCCGCGCCGCCGGCGCGGCTGGCTGCGCGGCCGCTACCGGCTCGCGGTACGCAACCAGGGCAACACCCCGGTGCAGGTGGGCTTCACCCCCGGCCAGGCGGGCGAGGAGCTGGCGTTCGCCTTCAACCCGGCCGAGCCGAAGCTGGAGCCCGGCGAGTCGGTCGAGGTCGGGCTGCGGGTCCGTACGGGCAAGCCCGTGTGGTTCGGCTCCCCGGCGGTGTGGCCGTTCACCCTGGCCGTCGCCGAGACCGGTGACCGGGACGGGACCCAGCCGGACGAGACCGCCGGCCGGCCGCCGCTGGACGCGGAGTTCGTCCAGATCCCCATCTTCCCGAAGTGGCTGCTCGCCGTGCTCGCGGTGCTGCTCGCGCTGCTGCTCGCCTGGTTCACGCTGGTCCGCCCGGCGGTGCGCAGCGCCGCGAAGGAGGCGGCCAACGAGGTGGTCCAGCCGCGCCCCACGCCCGCGGGAGAGCAGGGCGGCAACGGGCAGACACCCGACAGCGGTTCCGGCGGCGCGAGCGCCTCGCCCGGCAGTCAGGGCAAGGGCACCGGCAACGGTTCCGGAGCGGGCGGCGACGGCACCTCGACCGGGGACGGCACCGCTGTCGGCGGCGGTCAGCAGAGCTCGGCGACCATCGACCTGAAGACCTCCGGCGGGACGACCGAGGCCGGCACCTACAAGGTGCCCGAGAAGAGCGTCTTCGGTGTGACGGACATCGTCGTCGCCAACTTCCAGGGCGACGAAGGGGTGATGACGATCAGCTTCGGCAATCGCAAGATCACCACGATCGCCCTGGAAACCTTCCGCAACCAGGACTACCACTGGGTCACCCCCATCAAGATCCCCGCGAACAACACCGTGACCATCGAAGTGACCTGCACGAAGCCGGGCACTCCGGCCACCGGCCGCCAGGCGCAGGGATGTCACGAAGTCCTCAACGTGAGCGGTGTGATCAGCCGCACCGAGTGAACCGCACTTCAAGCTCTCGATCATTTTTGATTGGTGCCGACTACATCTGTAAAGAGCGGCCATGGATTCTGTCCAGAATCCGATAACCCTGGTCTCAAAAACGACATCCAGTCACAGACGGCACACATACGGCAGTCAGACCGACGGCATCATCGCGATTACCGGCAGGTGACGTGAGCCCGTCCGCGTCCGAAAAGTGCGGGTCGACAGGGTCTGCACGGTTTGCGGGCGGCAAGTCCTTGCCATGGCGAGGACTTGCCGCCGTCCGGCCTTCACGTCGGTGTGAACCGGCCGATAGACCCATGGCATGTCCTCCCCCTCTCAGTCCTCCGCCTTTCGGCGCAGACGCCGGCGGCTCGTGTCCGCCGCCACCGCGTTGCCGCTGCTGGCGTCGGGGCTCGCATTTCTGCAAGCGCCCGCACAAGCCGCTCCGGCCAGGCCCACGGTTCCCGCCAGGCCCTCGGCGACCCACAAGGTCACCCTGGTCACCGGCGACGTCGTCACCGTCACCACGATGGCCGACGGCAAGCAGACCGCCGACGTCCACCGTCCGGACGGCGCCGTCGGGGGCGTGAAGATCCAGGAGATCAAGGGCGACCTGTTCGTCGTCCCGGACGAGGCGGCTCCGCTGCTGGGCGCCGGAAAGCTGGACCGGCGGCTGTTCGACGTCACCGACCTGATCGAGATGGGCTACGACGACGCGAAGTCGGCCGCGGTGCCGCTGATCGCGGCGTACACCCGGCCGAAGTCCCGCTCCGCCGTCGAGCCGACGGCCCCCCGCGGCAGCAGGCTGACCCGCGAGCTCAAGGGCATCCACGGTGCCGCGCTGAGCACCGAGAAGCGGCGGGCCCGCACCTTCTGGACCACCGTCGCGCCGCGGGGCGGCACGAAGCTGGGCGCGGGTGTGTCGAAGCTGTGGCTCGACGGTCGCGTCAAGGCCAGTCTGAAGGAGAGCGTGCCGCTGATCGGCGCGCCCGAGGCCTGGAAGGACGGCTACACCGGCAAGGGCGTCAAGGTCGCGGTGCTCGACACGGGTATCGACGTCAACCACCCCGACTTCGCGGGCGTGATCGACGGCACGACCAGCTTCGTGCCGGGCGAGGGCGTCACGGACGTCAACGGGCACGGCACGCATGTAGCGAGCACGATCGTCGGCTCCGGCGCCGCCTCCGGAGGCGACTACAAGGGTGTCGCCCCCGGCGCCGACCTGTTCGTCGGCAAGGTGCTCGGCGGCGCGGAGGGCTACGGCCAGGACTCCTGGGTCATGGCCGGCATGCAGTGGGCGGCCGAGTCCGGTGCGGACGTCGTCAACATGAGTCTCGGCGACACCTACCCGACGGACGGCAGCGACCCGATGTCGCAGACGGTCGACGCGCTGTCCGAGCAGTACGGCACGCTGTTCGTCATAGCCGCCGGCAACGCGGGCCCGGAGAGCGTCTCCGCCCCGGGTGCGGCCGCCTCGGCGCTGACCGTGGCCGCCACGGACAAGCAGGACCAGCTCGCGTCCTTCTCCAGCACCGGCCCGCTGGCCTACTCAGGCGGTATGAAGCCGGACATCGCGGCGCCCGGCGTGGACATCACCGCGGCGCGCTCGCAGGACATGACCGACGGTGGTGAGGGCCTGTACCGCACCCTCAGCGGCACCTCCATGGCCACCCCGCACGTGGTCGGCGCGGCGGCGATCCTGGCCCAGCGTCACCCGGACTGGACCGGCGCGCAGCTCAAGGAACACCTGATGAGCACCGCGAAGGGCCTGGACGGCGGGTACTCGCCGTACGAGGTCGGCACCGGCCGTGTCGACGTGGCCGCCGCCGTGCGCACCACGGTCCGCGGCACCGGATCGCTCTTCTTCGGCAACTACACCTGGCCGCACGAGCCGAGCGACGCCGCCGTCACGAAGGACCTGACCTTCACCAACACCGGTTCCACCGACGTCACGCTGAACCTGACGCTGACCGACGACGGCGGCCCGTTCGCGCTGGGAGACACCGAGGTGACCGTCCCGGCGGGCGGCACCGCCACCGTCCCGGTGACCGGTGACCCGCGAGCCGCCTCGGCAGGCCGGCACGTCGGCTACGTGATCGGCACCGACGCGGCCACCGGGAAGCCGGTGACCCGCACGTCCGTGGCGCTGCTCAAGGAGGAGGAGCGCTACAACCTGAACATCAAGCTGGTCGGCCGCGACGGCAAGCCCGCCGCCGGCTGGGTGGGCATCAACCTGGCCGGCGACGTCTGGCCGTGGAACGTCTACGTCGACGGCTCGACCACCATGCGCATGGCACCCGGCACCTACACCGTCGCGGGGTACCTCGACGTGGCGGGAGAGAAGGCGGACCGCTCGGGCATGGCCGTGCTGGTCGACCCGGAGACCGTGCTCAAGGACGGCTCCGCGGACGTGGTGCTGGACGCCAGCAGGGCACACCTGCTGCGGACCGAGGCGCCCCAGCGCACCGAGGACCGCCAGCGCAAGGTCGACTTCAACGTCCACTACAAGGGCCTCGACCCGTACCTGGACTACCGCAGCGCGTACGTGCTGCCGACGACGTACGACGACGTCTACGTCGCGCCGACACAGCGGATGAAGCAGGGCGAGTTCATGCTGACCACCCGCTGGCGCAAGGGTGAACCGCAGCTCAGCCTGAGCACGGCGGGTGGTCACCGCGGCTTCGACGCCCTGGTGCAGGCGGGCAGCGCGCTGGGCACCGTCACGGACAGGCTGGACACCGTCTACGCGGGCGACGGCTCGGCGGCCGCGTACGAGAAGGTCAGGGCCAAGGGCAAGCTCGTCGTCGTCGAGCGCAGCGACGAGGTCTCGCCGCAGGAGCGCGCCGAGGCCGCGGTGGCGGCCGGTGCGAAGGCGCTGATCGTGGTCAACGACGGTGTCGGGGCCCTGATGGAGTACGTCGGCGAATCGGCCGTCCCGGTCGCCACCGTGCACCGCGACGAGGGCAAGGCCCTGGTCGCGATGGCCAGGACCGGCCGCTTCAAGCTGACCGTGAAGCAGACCGAGTACACGCCGTTCGTCTACGACCTGACCCGGGACTACCCCGGGCAGGTGCCGGACCGGCCCCTGGTCTACCAGCCGGCCAAGCGTGACCTCGCCCGGATCGACGCCCGCTACTACTCGGCCACGGGCGGCAAGCCGGCGGAAGGCTACCGGTCCGACTTCACCCTCAGCCCGTCGTTCAACTTCCCCGAGGCCGAGTGGCACCCGGGCACCCGCACGGAATGGGTGACCCCGGGCCAGGACTGGCGGGAGTTCCACGCGCAGGGCGTCGACGGAGCCCTGCCGTGGACGATGGTGTCGGGCGACAACACGTACGCCAAGGGCAGCACCACCCGTCTGGACTGGTTCGCCCCGGCGACCCGGCCCGCCCAGAGCGAGTCCTTCGGCGTGTACAACTCCCGTTGGCAGAACTACATGACCTGGAACGTGCAGGCGTGGGCCTCCGCCAGCGACACCATGCGCCTGGGCGGCTACCTGCCGTGGGGTGAGACGCCGTCCCACCTGAAGATCTTCCAGGGCGACACGCTCATCCACGACAACCCGGTCAGCGGGGACATGCAGTGGCAGGAGGTGCCGGCGGGCGACCTGCCCTACCGCGCCGTCCTCGACGCGGAGCGGCCCGGCGACTTCTTCCGGCTGTCGACGCGCACCCACTCCGAGTGGACGTTCAGGTCCGGCACCGTCGACTCGGACGACTTCGAGCCGTTCTCGGTGCTGAACCTGGACTACAAGCTGGAGTCGGACCTGCACGGGGACGTGAAGGCCGATGCGACCCAGAGGATCGCGCTCAAGCCGGTGTCGATGGACCTCGGCACCGTGCCGGGCAAGGTCACCACGGTGAAGCTGGACGTCTCGTACGACGACGGTGCCACCTGGCGGAAGGTGACCTTGACCAAGGGCGACGGCGGTTACTGGCAGGGCTCGTTCAGGACGGCGAGGAAGCCCGGCGGCTTCGTCTCGGTCCGCGCGAGCGCCGGGACGGACCGCGGCTACGGCGTCAAGAACGAGATCGTCCGGGCGTACGGCCTGCGATGAACCGCACTGCCGGGCCCCGGGGAGTCACCTCCCCGGGGCCCTTCCCGTCACCTGCTCCCAGCAGGGACTGTTCAGGGTCTGCCGGCTTGGCACATACTCTCCCCGCCGCCGCAAGTGGAAGAAGGTCGGTCGCCGATGCTGGACGTTCTGGGCCTCGAACCCGATGACGAGATGGTCTACCGGGCGCTGGTCGGACGGCCGAACTCCACCGCGACGCTGCTGTCGGATCTGCTCGCCGTACCGCGGGCCCACGTCGACAAGGCCTTGTCCCGGCTGGTCGGGTGGGAACTGGTGGTCAGGTCGGCGGACGAGCAGTTCACCGCCGCGCCGCCGGCCATGGCGTTCGGCGCTCTCATCAGCCGGCGCCGGGACGGGCTGCGGATGGCCGAGCAGGCACTGGTGACCCTCGCCGAGGAGCACCGGGCGGCGATGACCGGGAACAGCATCAACGATCTGATCGAAGTCGTCACGGGCCGCGACGCCATCCGTCATCGCTTCCTCCAGGTACAGCAGGCGGCCCGTACGCAGGTCCGCAGCTTCATCACCGCGCCGTTCCTCGCCGTCCCGCCCGAAGAGAACACGGCCGAACCCATGGCCATCGACCGCGGCGTGCACTTCCGTGCGGTGCTGGACCGGGCCGTACTGGCGGAGCCGGGCATCATCACCGATGCGATCGCCTCACTGCGCAACGGCGTGCAACTGCGTGTCGCCGACCAGCTGCCGATGAAACTCGTGCTGGCCGACGCCGAGCTCGGCCTGGTCCCGCTCGCGGTCACACCGGCGGGAGAGCCCGGCGCCGTACTGCTGCACCGCAGCGGCCTGTTGGACGCGCTGGACGCGCTGTTCGAGACGGTATGGCGCACCGCCCACCCGCTCGAACTGTCGGGCACCGGCACGGAGGCCGAAACCGCCGTGGAGCTCGGTGCGGAAGGTCCGGGCGACCTCGACCGCAGGATCCTCGCGCTCCTGCTGGCCGGCCTGACCGACCAGACGATCGCCGCACAGCTGGGCCTGTCACCGCGCACGCTGCACCGACGCCTGCGCCACCTCATGGACATGGCCGGAGTCCGTACCCGGATGCAGCTCGGCGGTCACGCCGTCCGGCACGGCTGGGCAGCGCCACCCGTGCCGGTCCGGCAGACGTCTCCTCCTGGCGCGCACGGTGTTCCGGAAGAAACCGGCTAGCCGTCCCGGGCCGGGCCGGGCCGCAGAGGGGTCCTACTTCTTCACGGGGTCCAGGCAGAGGACGAACTTGTCGGCGTCCCACTGCTGCGCGAGCGCGGGCACGGCCCCGGGTACGGGCTGCCCCGGGCTCCGGGAGAACTGCGGGGCGACGGGGTGCGGGAAGGTCGTCGCAGGTGACGCGGCATCAGCGACTGCGGCGGCGGCCCTTCGAGCGGCGGGGATAGGGGAAGAGCCGCGGGCGGCGCTTGGCGGCCACGTCCTCGATCCAGCCGAAGAGCAGGATCGCCAGGCAGATCAGCGGAACGGCGAGCACCAGCGGGGTCCACTGGCTCGACAGCAGCCACTGGGCGTGGTGGTAGAGGAAGCTGTTGCTCCACAGCGGGTCGATCAGCGGCTCGGTCACCACGAGCGCGACGGCGTGCCACAGGTAGACGGTGACCGCGCGGGAGTTGAGCAGGGTGATCACGCCGTTGAACCGCTCCAGCGGCTTGGGCCACCGCTCCCAGGACGGGCTCAGGTGAAGCAGCAGCAGCACCGCGCCGAACGACCAGATCGCCTGGGCGACCGGCACCGCTTCCAGATCGTGCCCGAACCGCGGGTTCTCCACCGGCGACTGCATCAGCCACCAGTAGCCGAACATGAGCACCAGCGGTGCGATGGACGGCACGATGTACTGCGGGATCCTGCGGAGCAGCCCCTCCTGGTGGGCCATGCCGAGCAGCCAGCAGGAGCCGAAGGTGGTGAAGTCGGTGACGGCTTCCATCAGCCGGCCGGACTGGTCGACCAGTCCGGAGTTGATGAAGAACGCGAGCGCCAGCGGCACCAGCAGGGTGACCCAGGGCAGCTTCCGCATCGCCTTGAGCATGAGCGGCGACAGCAGGACATACCAGAGGTAGGCACGCAGGTACCACAGCGGCACACAGATCTGTTCGGCCCAGGAACTCGGCAGGTGCCCGCCGAAGGTGTGCAGCGAGGCCCCGAACGGCGGCTCACTGAACGGCAGGATCCAGTAGGCCAGGTCGCCCCACCACCAGTTGACGTGAAGGGCGTCGGGCCTCCAGCCTTCCAGGAGCATCAGCGGCACCACGACCGCGCCGAACAGCCACATCGGCGGCAGCAGACGGCGCAGCCGGCCGCGGATCACGCCCAGCGCCGGCCGGTTGAGGGACCGCACCATCAGCGACCCTGCCAGCGCGAACATGACACCCATGGAGGGAAAGACGATCGGCAGCCAGGTCCAGCCGAAGTTGTGGTAGATCACCACGCGGACCAGGGCGAGCGCCCGCAGCAGGTCGAGGTAGCGGTCACGGCCGGGCTTGTGCGCGGGCGCGGGGGCGGCCTCCTCGGGCTGCGGGTCGAAGTGCGCGGCGAGCACGGCAGGGTCCGTCACCCGCAGGGCGACGGTGTCGTAAGAGTTCCGGGTGCCGAAGGCACCTCGTTCCACGCCACTCATGACGACATCGCCCCCGTTGTGTGCTCAAGCCCGACCTCACCGGTGCGCTTCAGCTTCTGCCAGCGCAACCGGCCCCCGGTCAGCGCGGTGATGGTGGACTGCAGCAGCACCATGTACATGAGCACCCGGTAGACCACCTGCTGGGCCGGCAGCGTGATCAGGTGCCACGCCTTCTCCTTGTCGAGGTGGAAGGACCACCAGGCGCAGACGGCCTGAAGGGTCATCACCGCGAACCAGGCGGCCAGGGTCCTGTACGCGTCGACGAAGACCACGCCGTAGACCATGCCGATGTCGATGGCGGGTGCGAGCAGCGGGGTGACCACCATGAACAGGGCGACGAACGGCAGGCCCACCCGGCCGAAGCGGCCGGCCGCGCCGCGCTCCAGCACCGAGTGCCGGTGCTTCCACATCGCCTGCATGGTGCCGTAGCTCCAGCGGTAGCGCTGCGACCACAGCTGCTTCATGCTGACGGGCGCCTCGGTCCAGGCCCGGGCGTTCTCGGCGTAGACGACCTTCCAGCCGGCCCGGTGCAGGGCCATGGTCACGTCGGTGTCCTCGGCGAGCGTGTCGTCGCTCATGCCGCCCGCCTGCTCCAGCGCCGAGCGGCGGAAGCCGCCCACGGCGCCGGGGATGGTCGGCATGCAGTTGAGCACGTCGTACATCCGGCGGTCGAGGTTGAAGCCCATCACGTACTCGATGTGCTGCCAGGCACCGATCAGCGTGTCGCGGTTGCCGACCTTGGCGTTGCCGGCCACCGCGCCGACGCGCGGGTCGGCGAAGGGCTGCACGAGCTCACCGACGGTGGCGGGTTCGAAGACCGTGTCGCCGTCCATCATGACGATCAGGTCGTACGAGGCGGCGGCCACACCGGTGTTGAGGGCGGTCGGCTTGCCGCTGTTCGGCTGCCGGATCAGCCGGACCATCGGCAGGTCGAGCTCCTCCACGATGGCGGACGTGTCGTCGGTCGACCCGTCGTCGACCACGATCACTTCGATGGGATGGCCGCTTCCGGCCAGGGAGAGCAGGGTGTTGGTGATGCACTCCTGCTCGTTGTACGCGGGCACCACCACGGTGACCGGTTCGGTGACCGGGTCGCCCCAGGTGAAGCCCGGCTTGCGGATGCGCCGCACGTGGACGGCCGAGAGCACCAGCATCAGCGCGAACCGCACCATGACCAGCACGCCGACGACCGCGAGGAGGCCGACCAGCCACGGCAGCAGCCGCACCGAGAAGGTGGTGCACCACAGGAACGCCTTGCCGACCCACAGGTTGTAGCTGGTGACCTCGGCGTTGGCGGAGCCGGTGCCGAGCGCCTCGCCGGTGGTCTTGAAGGCGTAGCCCTGGGCCTTGAGCTTGTCGATGATGATCGGCAGCGCGGCCAGCGTCTGCGCCCGGTTGCCGCCCGCGTCGTGCAGCAGGATCATCTCGCCCTGGCCGGGGAGGTCGGGCATGGCGGCCTTGACGATGGAGTCGACGCCGGGGCGCTTCCAGTCGTCGGTGTCCTTGTCGATGAAGGCGGTCAGGTACCCCTCCGACCCGGCCTGCTTGGTCACCGGCCACGACCAGTCGTCCAGCGCGTCCACGGTGGAGGAGTAGGGCGGGCGGAACAGGCTGGAGTGGATGCCGGCGACACCGGCCAGCGCGAGCTGGGTCTCGCCCAGCTCCCAGGTGAGCCGGGTGCCGGAGTGCATCGCGAGGTCGGGGTGGGTGAAGGTGTGCAGCCCGATCTCATGGCCCTCGGCCACGATCCGGCGGATCAGCGCCGGGTTGCGGGTGACCATCGAGCCGGTGACGAAGAAGTCGGCGCGGACGTTCTTCTCTTCCAGCACCTTGAGGATCTTCGGCGTCCACTGGGCGGACGGTCCGTCATCGAAGGAGAGGACGACGGTCCTGTCCGGGATCGTGTAGCTGACCGGCTTGTTCTTCTTGGCGCCGCGCGCGTCGACGACCGGGCCGCCCTCCAGAACGCTGGTCGGGACGGTGACCTTGTCCACCGAGGTGGCGATGGCCTCGTCGTGGAAGACCTCGTTGTTCGCCATGCCCCGGAGCACCATCAGCGCCAGCAGGGTCGCCAGTACGGTCACCGGCAGAAAGAAGCGCAGGGGAGGTGCGGCGAGTCGGCGCGGCCGCGCTATGGACTGCCGTGAGCGTTGACGGCGGGAGCGGGACATGGATTTCCTGGTGGTCGCGTCTGGCTATGGCACGGTGGCGGTGGCGGTGGCGGGGGGTGACGCCACCGTGCCGGCCGTCGTCGTCGCGGTGGCCGTCGGCTCGGTGTCGATGACGGTGGTCGACTCCGAGGTACCGGCCGCCGTCGTCGCGGTGGCTGACGCGGCGGCATCGGTGATGGTCGCTGTGGCGGTGGCGCTCTGTCCGGGTTCGGCGGCGCCGGGAGCCGCGGGCAGCGGCGCGTTCAGGTACTGGCTCGGCGGCGTGGTGTCAGCGGTGGCGGGGATCGTGAGCGCGGGCGCCTGCGACTGGGTTCCGACCAGGCCGGAGACCATCGCCACCACGCACCCGGCGCAGAGGACGCCCACCAGCCAGCCGAGACCGCGCAGACGGCGCCCACGCGCACCGGTCTGGTCCACAAAGACGGGAGCGGGCTCGACCTCCGTGGAGGTACTGGTCATCGACGGCCTCGAGCCTTCCTGCGTCGTGTTACACGTGTTACCTCTGCAGGTTCGGCGATGCCGGAAGCAGCGAGTAGCGCGGAAAGTAATGAATGTGCAAGGAAGGGGAGATTATCCGACCACTCCCGATCGTGTACAAGATTACATATGAAGAATCGGTGAATGTCACGAGGGTCTCGTAGAGTTCCGGTGACGTCGCTTGCCCCCTGCCCGATCGGACCTTCCGTCATGGCCATGACCCGCCGCCGCAGCCGCCTGTCGGTCGCCGCGATCCTGATGGTCACCGTCTCGTTCCTGGTGGACGCCTGCGGTGGCGCGGGAAGCGAGGGCGGCGTCAAGACGGGTGGGGCCGGCGCCCCGGCCGCGCACTTCCAGGTCTCGTCCATGCTCGAGCCGTCCGGCCGCGCGCTGGGCGTCGTCGACGACAAGACGCCCTGGCAGTACGACATCGTCGACGCCTTCGCCGAAGAGGCCGGGCGGACGCCCGACATCCGCGAGTACTACAGCTCCTGGGGCGACGACTTCGACACGGAGGGCAACGCCTTCCTGTGGCAGCGCGGCCAGTTGCCCATGATGGCGCTGGTGCCCTCCGACACCTCGCTCGCACACATCGCCCAGGGCGAGGACGACGCCTACATCCGCCGGCTGGCGGACCAGATCGCCGCCTACGACGGCCCGCTGGCCCTCTCCTTCGCCGGCGAGATGAACGGCCCGTGGAACTCCTGGGGCCCCGGGCACGCCGAGCCCGCCGACTTCGTCGCGGCATGGAAGCATGTACACGACACCTTTGCCGCACAGGGCGTCACCAACGTGATCTGGGTGTGGACTCCGCACGTGGTCGACTCGGGCACGACCGCGAAACTGCGCCCGTACTATCCGGGCGGCGCCTACGTCGACTGGGTCGGCCTCATCGGCTACTACGGGCCGATCGACGGCGCCGCCTTCTCCAGCCTGTTCACCCCCACACTGCGTCAGATCGCGGGCTTCTCCGGCAAGCCGGTGCTGATCGCGGAGACCGGGGTGGCGCAGAGCGACCGCAAGGAGGCGCACATCCGTGACCTGTTCCGGGGCGCCGCGAAAGCCGGCGTCATCGGGCTCGTCTGGTACGACCAGCGCAAGGACTGGCCGGGCGGCAAGCAGTTGATGGACTGGCGGATCAGCACCTCGGTGGGTGCGCGGGCCGCGTTCCAGGTGGAGACGAGCCGGAACGACTTCGGTCATTCGTTCAAGAACGGCTGATCCAGGGCGGGCAGACCGGGCGCAAGCCCGCGAGGGACGACGTTTTTCATGGCGCATCGATGCGGCTGGCGCATGCGGATGCCCGACCAGGGGAGATCACGGAGATGTCGACGGAATCGTCGCCGGGCCAGGGGGCACCGCAGGAGGACCACGGCTGGGCCTTCCGGCCCCGCCGGTCGGTTGCCGGCTCGCAGCCGTACTCGGCGACACCGGCGGACGCGGCCGATCACCCGCAGCCGTACTGGGAGCAGCAGCCGGAGCCGGCGGTCCCGTCGTGGGACGGCACCATGCCGCTGGGGGTCCCCGAGTTCCGCGCCGACGCCCATGAGGCCATGCGCGAGCCGGGTCACCGGACATCCCCGGACACGTGGCGCGACAGCGGGTGGGCGGACCAGGAGTCCGGATACCCGTCGGCGGCGACCGCCGTCCTCGACCGGGAGGCCCTCCGCCACCCCGGGCCCGGCGCCGCGCAGTCGGGGGCCCCTGCGGGCGCGGGCGGTAAACGAGCCCGGAAGACCAGGCGGGTGGGCAGGATCGTGCTCACCCTCGCCGTCCTCGCCGCCGCCGGCGGGGCCGCCGTCGTCATGCTCAAGCAGGAGGAGGCAGCTGCCGTCGCCTCGGAGAAGCTGACGCGGGTGTGGCAGATACCGGCGCCGGCCGCCGACGACGCGCTCATCGGCAGCTGGCTCACCGACAAGCTGCTCGTCCGGGCCAGCAGCCGAGGCGGCCTGCGGGCCTACGACCTCACCGACGGCAAGCAGGTGTGGCGCGCCGCGTCCGCCGGCACCGCCGCCGAGCGCGGCACCGTCCCCTGCGGCATGTCGCCGACGGTCAGCGCCCAGGGCATCGGCACGGTCGCCTTCGGCAAGGACGGCAGCACCTGCACCTGGCTGGCCGGCGTCAAGGCGTCCACCGGCAAGATTCTCTGGTCTCTGCCGCTGACCAGCAAGAAGCACCCCGTGGCGGCGACCGCCACGACCTATCTGCAGGGCAATGTCGCCACCGTCGTCGGCGTGAACTTCCTCGGCGGTGTGGATCTCCGCACCGGCAGCCGCGTATGGGGCTACCAGGCCCGCGGTCACTACTGCAACGCCTACGGCTGGGGCGCCGACGGCGTCGTGATGGTGGACGACTTCTGCCTCGACAAGAAGACCAGGTTCATCCTCACCGCGTTCGACGGCAAGACCGGGAAGGTGATCTGGCGGAAGGCCGAGCGCGCCCACTCGGATGTGACGCACATCCTGTCCGGCTCCCCGCTGGTCGCCGCCGTCCACACGGCGCGCCAGGACGCCGTGCGGGTCTTCGACACCAAGGGGACCGGCCGCAAACTGGCCGTGGGCAACGACGAACTCACGACCGGCAACGAGACCGGCGCCGACCACTCCGCCCGGCTCTACGGCAAGGTCCTGGTCACCCCGGCCACGGCCGCCGGCAGCCCGGTGATCGACGGCTTCGACACCACCACCGGCGCCAAACTCTGGACCCAGCGCTCCGCTGTGCTCGCCGTCCCCGCGTCCGACGCGGACGGCAAGGTGTACGCCATCACCACGTCCGGCTCCCCGCAGCTCATCACCATCGACCCGCGCACCGGTCGCACCACCCCGGTCGCGGGCCTGCCGGTGGGTACCGGCAAGTGGGGCTTCACCTCCGGCACGGTGTACGTCACCTCGGACGGGAGCGTGCTGGAACTCAACGCCCTCGGGTCGCACGGCGGCGTGCGGTTCTACCAGTAGGGGCTCCCGCCGGGCGGCGGGATCACTGTCGGGCGCGGCCGGCCGGTCTCGTACGCACGCTCCTGCGCTACCGCGCCTGGGCGAGGGACACGGTCCGCCCGGCCGGGACCTTCGCCGCGTCCGCTGCCGGCTTTCTGCCGAAGTAGACCCAGGCCAGGGTGGCGAGGACCGAGCCGTTGAGCAGGATGAGCAGCCACAGCAGCTTCGGCAGGAAGCGGACGCGGTCACGGGGCGTGCGGGCGCAGTCGATCAGACCCCACAGCCAGATGGAGCCCGCGAGGGCGATCAGCGCGAGGGACGTCAGGTCCACCAGGTGCAGCATCCGTCTTCTCCTTGCTCGGACTCGGTTCGGACTCGGTTCGGGCGCGGGCTCCGCGGGAGCGGCGCTCACCCCCTCATCGGACGAGCCCCTCCGATCGGTTCACGAAATCCCGGCCGGGTTCGAGAAAGCCCGGACCGGTCCGGGCAGGCACCGATCGATTCACGGGGCGCGCTCAACGGGCCCGGTGCCACGGCAGATCACCACCCGCTCCCTCCGGGTGGCCGACCACGGTGAAGGCGGTGCCCTTCGGCGACCTGAGCGGTGACCGCTGCAACGACGTGCTCGTACGGTTCAGCAGCGGCTCGCCGCGCGCCTACCGTCCCGCGTGCGGGGTGGCGGCGACGCCGTCCACCGCGTACACCTCGCTGGGCACGGGCTGGAACCAGTACGACGTGCTGACCTCGCCCGGGGACGTCAGCGGCGACGGCCGGGCCGACCTCGTCTCCCGCGACACCGCCGGCACCGTCCGGCGCAACGACGGCACCGGCAAGGGCTCCTTCGGCGGCCGTACGAAGGCCGCCACCGGCCGGCAGGGGTACAAGGGCCTGTTCTGACCGGCTCCCACCACCGCCCGACGGGCCCGGAGACATGGTTCGCCCGGGCCCGTCCGCCGTCACGGCCCCGTGGCGCCCCGGCTCGGAACCCGAAGCCGGACGGTCCCTTCGACAGGCGCTTCCTCCCGCATGCCCCCACCTGCACAGACGCCTTGGTCCAACGCTAAAGTTTCGCCGCTGCGGTACGGACGACGAACACGTCGCCGTCCGTTCGCCTCTGGGGAGGGGCGGGGCAGCCATCCATTCATCTGTGGGGGCACTTTGAACACCTCTGCGCGTCGCGGATTCGCGGCGCTCACGACCGTCGCCGCACTCGCGGCCGGTCTCGTCGCCGGGCTCCCGGGCCAGGCGACCGCCGACACCGCCGGCTGGCCGGCCACGGACGGCAGGCTGCTGTACAACGAACTCGGCTCGCTGAGCTACATCAACCCCGACGGGACCAGGAGCTCCCAGTTCTACGAGACCGCGAATCAGGCCGCCTGGTCCGCCGACGGCAGCCAGATCGCCTACGTGAACCCCTATGACGACCGTCTCCGCACGAAGACGTACGCCCAGGAGTCGATATCGGGCGACGACATCCTCATGCCGGCGGGCAGCGGCTGGCATCCGACCGATCCGACGTTCTGGTACGGCGGCGGCGACATCGTCTTCACCGCCGGAAGCCGGCTTCGGGTGGCCGCGGCCAACAGCGCCCGCGCTCCGCAGGCACTGTTCGGCACCGACGTCGACGGCTGCGACTCCAAGGCCAGCGGCGCCGTCAACGGCAAACTGGCCTTCGTCCGCACCGGCACGAGCTGCTCCACCACCGGCACCCCGGCCGTATGGGTCTACAACGGCCCCACCAAGGCGTTCACCAAGGTGGCCGCCAACGCGGACGAACCGAGCATGTCCCCGGACGGGCAGTCGCTGGTCTTCACGCGCAGCGTCGCCGGACACAAGCAGCTCTTCACGGTCAAGGCCGACGGCACCGCGCCGACCCAGGTCACCACGGACCCCGTCGACCACAACCGTCCGGCTTGGTCGCCCAAGGGCGACCGGATCGCGTACGACACCTACTTCACCGGCAGCCCGGACACCGGCTCCAGCGGTTCGCAGATATGGATCCACGACCTCGCCGCGGGCACGGAGACACGGGTGGTGCCCATGACCGACGGCACTGACGTGGCCTGGCAGCCGATCCGCGACAACGCGATCTCCCGGGTCTACGGGGCCGACACCTACGACACCAACATCGCGTCGTCCAAGTGGACCTGGAACACCCTCGGCAAGAGCGTGCCCGGCCTGATGAACGCGAGCTCGGCCGTCCTGATCAGCAAGTCGGACTCCGCTTACGCCACCACCGCGACCTCGCTGGCCGGCAAGAAGCACGGACCGGTGCTGATGACCTCCCGCACGGGCCTGGACTCCTCCGTCCAGACCGAGCTGAAGCGCATGCTGCCCAAGGGCAAGACCGTCTACCTGGTCGGCGGCACCAGCATCCTCAACAGCTCGGTGGCGTCCAAGGTGACCTCGCTCGGGTACGTCGCCAAGCGGCTGTCCGACGTCTCGCGCTACTCCACCTCGGTGGCCGTGGCCAAGACCATCACCAGTGCGCCGAAGTACGTGTTCCTGGCGACCGGCACCGACTACCACAACGCCCTCGCGGCCAGCTCCGCCGCCGGCGCCCTGGGCACCTCGGGCACCGCGGTCGTACTGCTGACCCAGGGCTCGACCATGACCGCGTCCGTGTACGGCTACCTGAACAAGTACAGCCCGAGCACGACGAAGATCATCACGGTGGGGGTCGACGCCGAGTCGGCGCTGGCCAAGGCGTACAACGGCGGCAAGCTGCCGCACTGGCCCGGCAAGTACAGCTACTACCGCTTCGGCGGCAGTCCGGCGCCGGTCTCCGCGAGGCTCGCCGAGTTCTGGTGGTCGTCGCCGTCGAACGCCGCGGTGGCCTCGGTGAACAGCTGGACCGGCGGCGTCTCCGCGTCCTCGGCGATGACCACGTTCGGCCCGCTGCTGTGGACCGACGTCACCTCGCTGACGTACGACACCAAGTGGTACATGATGCGCGCGTCGGCGAGCCTGAACCACGTGGCCGTCTTCGGCGGCAACGGCTCGGTCGACGCGAAGGTGGTCCCGTTGATCGGCAGGGCCATCGGCGTGGACAGCCACTACGTGTACACCCCGTACTACAAGGGTGACGTCCCGCAGAGCCCGGCCTCCCAGCCGTTGTCCGCGAGCACCGCGAGCACCGGCAAGGCCGTTCCGAGCCCGGATCTGGACCCGCTCAAGGTGACAGTCTCGAAGTGACCCCGTGTCCGGGCCGCCGCCGAGGCGACGGCGGCCCGGACCACCGGCGGATCAGCCGGTACGGCCCTGCACATCGCGGGGATGCCGGCCGGTGCGCACGTGCGCGGGCGAGTGCGTCACCGCGGCCGCGATCAGGAGGAACAGGGCCACCAGGGTCGCGGGGACGGCCGCCGCCAGCCAGTACCCGCCGCCGGGGCGGGCGGTCAGCAGCAGGGCCGACGTGGCCGCGGCGGTGGCGACACCCGTGGCGACCAGGGCGGCGAAGGCGGTACGGCCGTTCCGGGAGCGGTCCGCGGCGACCGTGGGCCCGCTCCGGAGCTGGGCCCAGTGGCGGGCCGTCTCCTCGGCCTC
The DNA here is from genome assembly GCF_036139655.1 of Streptomyces sp. NBC_00328. Taxonomy (NCBI): domain Bacteria; kingdom Bacillati; phylum Actinomycetota; class Actinomycetes; order Kitasatosporales; family Streptomycetaceae; genus Streptomyces; species Streptomyces sp. NBC_00328. The sequence continues at coordinate 5,248,609 of NZ_CP108013.1, read as the reverse complement.
GTACCGGCGTCGTACCACCGCGCGGGCCCGCAGGCCCAGGGTGACCGCCGCGCCCGCCGCGGCGGTGAGGGCGGGGATCCACCATCCCTCGGTCACCAGGAACAGGGCGGCGATGGTGCCGGCCGTGCTCCAGGCGCTCACGCAGGCCGCGGCCGCGCTCCGGCGGGAGTGGGGACGGTCGGCGCCCGCGCGCAGATCGGCGAGGGCCGGGACGTACCAGACGCTGCCGGACACCGTCAGCAGTGCGGCACCCAGCGCCAGAACGGGCTGCGCCATGGCTCAGTTCACCGCCTCGGCCGCGGCGATCTCCGGGTGGTGCAGGTCGAAGGCCGGGGACTCGGACCGGATCCGCGGCAGCGAGGCGAAGTTGTGCCGCGGCGGCGGGCAGGAGGTCGCCCACTCCAGCGAACGGCCGTAGCCCCAGGGGTCGTCGACCTCGACCTTCTCGCCGTACTTGGCCGTCTTCCACACGTTGTAGAGGAACGGCAGGACCGACAGGCCCAGCAGGAACGACCCGATCGTGGACAGGGTGTTGAGGGCCGTGAAGCCGTCGGAGGCGAGGTAGTCGGCGTAGCGGCGCGGCATGCCCTCGACGCCCAGCCAGTGCTGGACGAGGAAGGTGAGGTGGAAGCCGACGGTCAGGGTCCAGAAGGTGATCTTGCCGAGGCGCTCGTCGAGCATCCTGCCGGTCATCTTCGGCCACCAGAAGTGGAACCCGGCGAACATCGCGTACACGACCGTGCCGAAGACCGTGTAGTGGAAGTGCGCCACGACGAAGTACGAGTCGGAGACATGGAAGTCCAGCGGCGGCGACGCCAGGATGACACCGGTCAGACCGCCGAAGACGAACGTCACCAGGAAGCCCGTGGTCCACAGCATCGGTGTCTCGAAGGACAGACTGCCCTTCCACATGGTGCCGATCCAGTTGAAGAACTTCACCCCCGTCGGAACCGCGATCAGCATGGTCATGAAGGAGAAGAAGGGCAGCAGAACGCCACCGGTGACATACATGTGGTGCGCCCACACCGTCACCGACAGGCCCGCGATGGCGATGGTGGCGCCGACCAGGCCCATGTAGCCGAACATCGGCTTGCGGGAGAAGACCGGGACCACCTCGGAGACGACGCCGAAGAACGGCAGGGCGAGGACGTACACCTCCGGGTGGCCGAAGAACCAGAACAGGTGCTGCCAGAGCAGCGCGCCGCCGTTCGCCGGGTCGAAGACATGACTGCCGAACTTCCGGTCGCATTCGAGCGCGAACAGTGCCGCCGCCAGCACCGGGAAGATGATCAGGACCAGGACGCCGGTCAGCAGCACGTTCCAGGTGAAGATCGACATGCGGAACATGGTCAGACCCGGGGCGCGCATGCAGATGATGGTGGTGATGAAGTTGACCGCGCCGAGGATGCTGCCGAAGCCCGACAGCGCGACGCCCATGATCCACATGTCGGCGCCGAGCCCCGGTGAGTGGACGGCGTCGGACAGCGGCGCGTACAGGAACCACCCGAAGTCGGCGGCGCCGCCCGGGGTGAGGAAGCCGAAGGCCGCGATCGACGAGCCGAACAGGAACAGCCAGTAGGCCAGCATGTTCAGCCGGGGAAAGGCCACGTCCGGCGCGCCGATCTGCAACGGCATGATCCAGTTGGCGAAGCCGGTGAACAGCGGCATCGCGAACATGAGCAGCATGATCGAACCGTGCATCGTGAACGCCTGGTTGAACTGCTCGTTCGACATGATCTGCAGTCCGGGCCTGGCCAGTTCGGCGCGCATCAGCAGCGCCATGACACCGCCGACGCCGAAGAACACGAACGCCGTGACCAGGTACAGCGTCCCGATCCTCTTGTGGTCGGTGGTCGTCAGCCAGTCCACCCACGACGCGCGGACGGGCCCCTCGGGGGACGTTCCGCCGGACCGCCCGGACACCTCGCCGGCCGCGCGTGCCACGGGGGCCGTGTCCGTCCCGGCGACCGCGTGCGTCCCGTCGGCTGTGCCGGTCCCGTCGGTCGTGTCCGCCGCGGCGACCGCGTCCGTCTCATCGGCCGCGCGTGCCGCGCCGACCGCGTTCGCCGCCTCGGCCCTGCCGGCCGCGGAGACCGCGGTGCGCGGTCCCACCGCCTCCTCCGGGTGCGTCTGTGCCTCGTCCACCGGACGACTCCCTCCCCTTCTCCACATGTCCCGCCCCTGAGGCGTGTCCTGTCCGGCACACGTCCCGCTCAGGGCGTCGGCGGGCCGGGAAGTGCCCGCGCACGGGGGTGGACGCGGTGCCGCCTCCCGGCCGCCGCCTCATGATCGGCTCCGGGGCACGGGGGCCGGATAGGGCCGAACAGCCCCTGGAAAGGCCCTGACCGGAGGGCCCAACGGCCCCTCCGGTCCCGGTGGGCGACGGCCGACGGGCCCGGAGCCGGTTCCCTCGCGCGGGCCTCGCCGACGAGCCCGGACGTCCGCTTCCGCCGCCGTCGGCCCGCCAACTGCCGGGCGGTGGAGCGAAAGTGAGGCGCGCGGGCGGGGGACGGGTGCGCCCCGTCCGGGGGCATGGCCCGGTGTCCGTACGGCCCTGGCGCCCTGGGCCGTTCGGCCCTATCGGCCCCGGGCGGCGAACTGATCTTCTGGCACGGCGGCCGGGTGCCCCCGCCCACGTGACTCCCGTTCCCCCCGTACGGGAAGGGGCTGGAGCACTCGGTACGCGCCAAGAACGGCTTCGGCCGGTACGGACCGCACCGGACGAGTGAAGGCTGCCGAAGAACAGCCGGTCCGCAGGGAGGCTCAGTTGCGGCGCAGCTTCGTCACGTTCTTCATGGTGCTGGCGATCGGCGGCACGATCGGCTCACTCGCTTACCCGGTGTTCTACTCCTACCCCCACCGTTTCGACGCGGTGAAGGCCGCCATCGCCGACCCCGGCCCCGTGGTGAGCACGCCCTGGGGACCGCTGAGCACCGCCGACCGCGACCTCGTGGTGCAGGTGGAGCTGGACGGCCTGTGGGAGACGACCGCGGGCCGGCAGGCGATCGACAGGGCCCCCACGAAGGCCGTCAAGGAGGCGGGCGACCAGCTGGTCGCCGGCCACACCGAGCTCGACAAGCGGGTCCGCACCGTGGCCGGCGACCTCGCCATCGTCCTGCCGACCCAGCCGACCGCCGAGCAGCAGGGCTGGCTCGCGCAGCTGACGGCGGCTCAGGACGGCGAGTACCGGACATTGTTCGCGAATCTGCTGCGCGAGGAGCACGGCAGGATCTTCCAGCAACTCGCCCAGGTGCGCAGCAGCACCCGCAACACGCTGGTACGGGAACTGGCCACGGTCGCCAACCGGACCGAGCTCGGCCACATCTCGGCGCTGGAGAGGACGGGATACGTCGACTTCGACGCCGTCGCGCACGGAGTGACGGCCTCTCCGGCCGCGATCCCGACCGTGCTTCCGGTGCCGTCGTCGCCGTGAGCACCGGCGGCCGGCGCACCGGCGGCCCCGCACGGGCGGGGCGCGCCGGGATCCGGGGGCGAGGAGGGCGGACGGTTCAGCGCGCGAACGAGCAGTTTCCCCACGCGGTGGCCAGGGCGTCGGGAATCGCCGGGATGTCGCCGCAGCCGTGCGGACCCGCGGGGAGGCCGTCGCTCGCGATGTAGACCCAGCCGCCGCCCGAGTCGCGGAAGTACTTGGTGACACTTCCCTCGTCCTGCATGCCCACGAGTTCCGCCTGCGTGGCACCCGCGAACGGCTGGAAACGTGTGGCGGCGTAGCGGACGGTTCCGCACTGACCGTAGAAGAACGTGTGCGGCACCGGCTCAATGTGCTGGAAGTGGGTGACGTCGTGCCGGTACATCCGGGTGACCTCGGCCTTCACCGCGTCACCGGAGGCCAGGTTGCGGCAGCCCGCGACGGCGGTGGCCGCGTGGCCGGCCGGGGTGGCGGTTGCCCGCTCCGGAGAGCCGGTGGCCGAGCCGCGCGACGGGGCGCTCGTGCCGGCGGGACTCGACGCCGGTGAGGCGGCCGGGGCCGGAGTGTCCTTGCGCACGGCCGCCGCGGCCGAGGCGGCCGCGGAGGAAGTGGGGGTGTGCGCGGCGGAGCTCGTGCCCGCCGAGTCCTGGCACCCCGTCAGCAGCATGATCCCGCCCGCCAGCGCCAGCGCCGACGTACGTCTGAGACCCGACATGTCCCATCCTCGTTCTCGACGACTTCGCCCGGCCGGCTGCCGCCGGCCGTCTCGGTCCTCCCGACCGGCGAAGTCATGGTCACGACATGCGTGACCACGGCATACGGCCGTCGCTCGCCCGGCCGCGGATTCTGTCCCCCAGGACACGCACGGGACCGCCCCGAAGTTGCGGGGAGAAGGACGCGGGATGGTCTCGATTCCGCATACGGACCGTTCACTGCGGCGATCACCGCGGCGACCGCCGCGCACCACGGGGAATCTGATCCCCGTGCGTCGCGAAACCTGTCTTTGTCACAGTAGACATCGCGCTTCGGCGTGATTAGGGTTTCTTGTACAGACAGCGTCGGTCCGGAGGAGAACGCTCCCGGTCCGGCGAGTGATCGACACCGAGCCGAGGACGGAGGAAGCAGACGCCATCAGGATCGCGCGGCCCCGGCGCAGTACAGCCGGTACCGCAAAAACCCGGAATGGACGGTGGTTTCCGGTCACGGCATACACGACCCCCGCTCATCCGCCCCTCAGACGGGCCCGGTAGCGGAAACAGAAGGTCGGCTCCGCAGCGGAGCCGGCAGATGGTGTTCAATTTCCTTCGGGGCCCTGGTGCCGTACGGCAGCAGGGCCCCTCGACGCGTGCCATGACGAGGTGAAATGACAGCGGACACTCCACTCAGTGGTCGTCTCGACGACGACGACTATCCCGCGTACACGATGGGCAGGGCAGCCGAGATGCTCGGCACGACGCCCGGATTCCTCCGGGCCATCGGTGACGCCCGGCTGATCACTCCGCTCCGCTCGGAGGGCGGCCACCGCCGCTACTCCCGCTACCAGCTGAGGATCGCCGCCCGCGCGCGGGAACTCGTCGACCGGGGGACCCCGATCGAGGCCGCTTGTCGCATCGTCATCCTCGAGGACCAGCTCGAGGACGCCCAGCGCATCAACGCCGAGTACCGGCGCGCCGCCCAGGCGGAACGGGAGGGATCCAGCGCCGGCTGAACACGACCCGGCGGTGGCCTCCCGGAACGTCCGGCCGGTCGTCGCCCCGCGAACTCCCCGACGCGCCCCGCGCCGGTACGACGTACAGGAAGCGGCCGACCATGATGTACGACCAGACACGCGCCCAACAGCCTCCGGAGGGGCGGCCCGGTTCCGCCGGACGTCGTACGCCCGGCCCGGAACCGCTGCTCGGGGCGGACGAGCGGGCCGACGTCACCCAGCGGCTGAACCACGCGCTCAACACGTTCGCGCACAGCCCGCTGGAAGCCCTGGAAGAGGCCGAGACCGCGTTCGACGAGGTCGCCGCCCAGCTCATGAGCGCCCTCACGGAACGGCGCAGCGAGCTCCACGCGGCCTGGCACGGCCAGGACCCCGAGACCCAGGGCGAGGAACTGCGCCACGCGCTGCGGCAGTACCGCGAGATCGCCCAGCGGCTGCTGCGCATGTGAGCACGCGCGACGGTGCCCCGGGTCTTACGGTGCGGTGACGTGGTGGGCGTGGTGCTGTCGCCGGACACGGCGGCGGTCCTAGCGTGCGTTCCATGCGTGTACTGGTTACCGGCGGGGCCGGGTTCATCGGAGGTCGGATCGTCGCGACCCTGCGTGCGCGAGGCCACGAGGCCGTCGTGTTCGACCTGCGGGACGGCCTCGACGTACGGGACGCCGAGGCCGTCGCGGGGGCGCTGGACGGCGTGGACGCGGTGTGCCACCAGGCCGCGATGGTGGGTCTCGGCACCGGGTTCGGCGACGCCGTCGAGTACGTGTCGCGCAATGACCTCGGCACGGCCGTGCTGCTCACCGGGATGGCGGACGCGGGGGTACGGCGGCTCGTGCTCGCCGGGTCGATGGTCGTGTACGGGGAGGGGCGGTACGCGTGTGAGTGGCACGGGGTGGTCCGGCCGGGGCCGCGTGCCGTCGCCGATCTGGACGTGGGGCGCTTCGAGCCGCTCTGCCCTCGCTGCGGTGAGGAGTTGACGCCGGGCCTGGTGGGTGAGGACGCGCCGGTCGACCCGCGCAATGTGTACGCGACGACCAAGCTGGCCCAGGAGCACCTCGCGGCGGCGTGGGCCCGTTCCACGGGCGGCACCGCGGTGTCGCTGCGCTATCACAACGTCTACGGACCCGGGATGCCCCGCGACACCCCGTACGCGGGCGTCGCCTCCTTCTTCCGTTCCGCGCTCGCCCGCGGTGAGGCCCCGCGCGTCTTCGAGGACGGCGGACAGCGGCGGGACTTCGTCCATGTGCGGGACGTGGCCGCCGCCAACATGGCTGCCCTGGAGGCGGGTTCGCCGCACGGCTCGCTCGCCGTCTACAACACCGGCAGCGGCGAGCCCCGTACGGTCGGCGAGATGGCGCGGGCGCTGTCGGACGCGTACGGGGGCCCCGAGCCGGTCGTGACCGGGGAGTACCGGCTGGGGGACGTACGGCACATCACCGCGGACTCGGCCCGGCTGCGGGCCGATCTGGGCTGGAAGGCGGAGACCGGATTCACCGAGGGGATGCGGGAGTTCGCGACGGCGCCGTTGCGCGGCGACTAGGACCTGTCCGGTCGATCACGGTGGAGGATGCCGACGGTGCCTGGTGAGCGCCGGTGAGCGGGGTGTGGTGCGTGCAGCTGCAAGGCGGAGGAGGGAGGCGACGCGGTGGGGGCACCTCCCGGCCGAAGGCTGGGGGACGTCGTCGACCGACGACAACGCCGCAGATGCACGCACCACACCCCGCGTCTCCGCCGTGATCGACCGGACAGGTCCTAGGCGGCGCATAGAGCTTTCGGCGGCCGGGACGCGGGCCGGAGCCTCGGAAGGCGAACGCCCCGGCCGGAAGGCCCGGAGCCTTGAAGGGGGAACGCCCCGGCCGGAAGGCCGGGGCGTCTCTCACACCCCCGCCATCGGGAGGGTGACCTCGAAACGGCAGCCGCCGGGGACGTTGTGGACGGCGGCCATGCCCCGGTGCGCCTCCACGATGCCGCGGACGATGGCGAGGCCGAGGCCGGCTCCGGCGGGTGGCGTACGGGCGTGGGTCCCGCGCCAGCCGGTGTCGAAGACCCGCGGGATGTCCTCCTCCGGGATGCCTCCGCAGCCATCGGTGACGGACAGGACGACGCCCGCGGCCGAGCGTTCGGCGGCGACCGCGACCGTGCCGTCGGCGGGCGTACGGCGGATCGCGTTGACGAGGAGGTTGCCGAGCACCCGGCTCATCTCCTTGCCGTCCACCTCGACCGGCACCTGCTCGATACGGTTCCCGACCAGGCGCACCCCGTACTCGCGTGCCAGCGGGTCCGCTCCGGCGAGGGCGTCACCGACGAGGTCGTACACGGAGACACGGGAGGGGGAGAGGGCGAGGGCGCCCGCGTGGATCCGGGAGAGTTCGAAGAGGTCTCCGACCATGCCGTTGAGGCGTTCCACCTCCGTACGCATCTGGCGCAGATAGCGGTTCGGGTCCGCCGCCACACCGTCCTCCAGGGCCTCGGACATCGCGCGCAGCCCGGCGAGCGGGGTGCGCAGGTCGTGCGAGATCCAGGCGACGAGTTCGCGGCGCGAGGTCTCGAGCGCCCTTTCGCGGTCGCGGGACTCGGCCAGTTTGCGGCTGGTGTCCGCCAGTTCACGGCTGAGCGCGGAGAGTTCGGCGGTCGTCGGGCCCTCGGGAGCCGCGAAGTCGCCGCCGTCTCCGAAGGAGCGTGCGGCGAGGGTCAGCGCCCTGCTGCCGGCCACGACCCAGCGGCCCAGGAGCAACGCGGTGGCCAGCGAGACGACGGCCGCCATGGTGATGACCGTCGTGACCACGCTCAGGTCGTGCGGGGACAGGAACATCGCCCACGCCACCGCCAGCGTTCCCGCGAGCATGGCGCAGACGGCGACGGCGGCGACGACCGTGAGGGACGCGGTGAGCGAACGGCGCCGCAGGAGCCGGAGCGCGCCCGCGCCGAGCAGGCCCGCCGCGGCGGCGCCCAGGAAGGCGAACAGGGCCATGACCAGTATGTCGTTCACGCGCCGGTCTCCTTCTCGGTCGCGGGATGTTCTCGTCCGGCCGCCCCGGCCGCCCCAGTCGGCCCGGCCATCGCCTCCGTGTCGTCGAAGCGGTAGCCCACGCCCCACACCGTCTGGATCAGGCGGGGCCGCGCGGGATCGTCCTCGACCTTGCCGCGCAGCCTGCGGACGTGGACGGTGACCGTCGACAGGTCACCGAAGTCCCAGCCCCACACCTCGCGCATCAGGTCCTCGCGGGCGTACGCGCGGCCGGGGTGCTTCAGGAAGAACGCCAGGAGATCGAACTCGCGCAGGGTGAGGGCGAGTTCGGTGCCGTTCTTGGTGGCGCGGCGGGCCGACGGATCGACGGCGAGACCGGCGGCGTGCAGCGGGCGCGCGGCGGGCGCCGGCCGGGTCCTGCGGAGCACGGACTCGACCCGCAGGACCAGTTCCCGCGGGCTGAACGGCTTGGTCACGTAGTCGTCGGCGCCGACCTCCAGGCCGAGGATCCGGTCGTCCTCGTCGCCGCGCGCGGTGAGCATGATGACCGGAACGGGCCCCTGGGCGCGCAGCCGGCGGCACACCTCCAGGCCGTCGATGCCCGGCAGCATCAGGTCGAGCACCACCAGATCGGGCCGGTGCGCGGCGGCACGGGCGAGCGCGACGGCACCGTCCGCCGCCCGGTCCACGAGATACCCGGCGCGTTCGAGGTACCCGGAGACGACCTCGGCCACGGTCGGATCGTCGTCCACGACGAGCACACGGGTGGCCGCCGCGGAGACCGGAACGGACGCCGGAGCAGAGTCCGGCGCGGAGGCTGGAGGGGAGTCCGACGCGGACGCCGGAAGGGGATGCGGGGCGGGTTCCGGGGAAGGAAGCGCGCCGGGGCCCGGATGCGGGTCCGAAGCCGTCCCCGGGCCCCCGTTCACGCTCGGGGCAGGTCCGGCACCTGGGGATTCGTGCGCTCGATGCATGGATCCAGCGTCGCACCCGGCCGGGTCCGGCGTGGCTCGTCGGCGCCGACGTCCGAGTTTCGTAAGGACATGAAGTCCGGTATATCCCTTTCGCGTTCGTAAGGTGAAGGCCGTGACGACCTTTCCCGTACCGGACCCGGACGTCGACGTGGTCCTTCCCTGTCTGAACGAGGCCGGCGCCCTGCCCTGGGTGCTCTCCCGGATCCCGCCCGGCTGGCGCGCGCTGGTCGTGGACAACGGCTCCACGGACGGCTCCGCGGAGCTGGCCCGCGCGCTGGGCGCCACCGTCGTGCGCGAGGAGCGCCGGGGGTTCGGTGCCGCCTGCCACGCCGGGCTGACCGCCGCGACCGCCGACATCGTCTGCTTCTGCGACTGCGACGGTTCCCTCGACCCGGCCCTGCTCCTGCCGTTCGTCGCCGAGGTACGGGCCGCGGAGTCCGACCTCGTGCTCGGCCGGCGCCGGCCCCAGGAGCGCGGCGCCTGGCCCGCGCACGCCCGTGCGGGCAACATCGCACTGGCCCGGATGCTGCGGCGCCGCACCGGCCTGCGCCTGCACGACCTCGGGCCGCTGCGCGCGGCCCGCCGCGAGGCGCTGCTCGGCCTCGGGCTCACCGACCGGCGCAGCGGCTACCCGCTCCAGATGGTCGTCCGCGCCGCCGACGCCGGCTGGCGCGTCGCCGAGCACGACGTGCCGTATCTGGCGCGCACCGGCGTCTCCAAGGTCACCGGCACCTGGCGCGGCACCTGGCACGCGGTACGGGACATGCGCCGCGTCCTGGCCGAACCGCCCCCGCCCGCCCGGGCGCACGACCGGGTCCCGTCCTCCGGCGGGACCCGGACCGAACACCGGACCGAGGACCGGACCGGAATCCCGGCCGGAGTTCCGGCCGGAGCCCAGGTCACGGCGCCGCCTTCGGCGTCCGCTCCCGCACCGTCCCGAGGAGGAACCGTCCAGTGAGCGTCACCCTGCTCGTCATCGCCAAGGAACCGCGTCCCGGACGGGTGAAGACCCGGCTCACCCCGCCCTTCACCCCCGGGGAAGCGGCCGCGCTGGCCGAGGCGGCCCTCGTGGACACCCTGCGAGCGGTGGCGGCGACGCCCGCGCGGCGCCGGGTCCTCGTGCTCGACGGGGAGCCCGGCCCCTGGCTTCCGGCGGGCTTCGACGTCGTACGACAGTGCGCGGGCGGTCTGGACGAGCGGCTGGCCGCGGCGTTCGCGGGCTGCGACGGGCCCGCGCTGCTCATCGGCATGGACACGCCCCAGGTGACCCCCGCTCTCCTCACCGTGGACTTCGCGGACTGCGACGCGTACTTCGGGCCGGCCGACGACGGCGGCTTCTGGGCGCTGGGTCTCGCCGAACCCTGCCCGGAGCTCCTGCGGGGCGTACCGATGTCGACCAGCACGACGGGGGCCGCGCAACGGTCACGTCTCGTCGGAGCCGGGCTGCGGGTGCGGGATCTGCCCCGTCTGCGGGACGTCGACACGGCCGCGGACGCGACGGCGGTCGCGGCGGCCGCGCCCGCGGGGGTCTTCGCGGCGGAGCTGGGCAGGCTCACGAAGGCGACCGCTCCGGTCCCGGGGCAGGTTCCCGGACGGACCGCGGGCCTGACCCCGGAGCAGCCCGCGGGGCCGGCGACCGTACGGAACGAGGGGGTCGTCGCCGGGCTCAACGCCGTGCGGGCCGCCGGAACAGGCACCGGCGGCCGGGACACCGGCCCCGTCTCCGGGCGACGGGGGACCGGGCGATGAGCGGCGCGGGGAGAACAGCCGCTCGGGGTGCCGGCACCGCACGGAGCTCCGTACCCGTCCCGGGTACCGGGAGCGGCACCGGGACGGGAGCCCGGACGGGCGTGCGGGTCGAGACAGGGACCGCGGCGGGGACGGGAACCCGGACCGGGAACGGAAGCGGGAACGGAAGCGGCGGGGGACCCGGGACAGGGGCCCTGTCCGGGCGGGCCGCGCGCTCATGGGCCGCCGATCCCTACGCGGAGGCGCTGGGCGCCGGCCGGGGACCGCTGTTCCTGCGGCGGACGGACGGCTGGCTCCTTCCCCTGGAGGTGGAGCGCTGGTGCGCTCGCGCCGACGCGGTGGACCTCCAGGTACTCGCGTACTGCGAGGGCGCCGTGCTCGACGTGGGATGCGGTCCGGGACGTCTGGTCGCGGAACTCGCGGCACGCGGAAGGCCCTCGCTCGGCATCGACGTCAGCGAGGCCGCCGTGGCCCGCACGGTACGACTCGGCGGCCGGGCGCTGCACCGGTCGGTCTTCGAGCCGTTGCCCTCGGAGGGCCGCTGGGGCACCGTCCTCCTCGTCGACGGCAACATCGGCATCGGCGGCGACCCGGCCGCCCTCCTGCGCCGTACGGCCGAACTCCTCGCCCCGGGCGGCCTGCTGATCGCCGAGACCGTGGCGGGCGCGGACATCGACGAACGCGTCGACGTCCGCATCGTCCGCGCCGCTCACCTCGACGACGCCGACTACCCCGACAGCACCGACAGCACCGACAGCACCGACACCAGTGCGGCCAGGAGCGGGAACGCGGGTGGGGCCGGCGACCGGGCCGCCTTCCCGTGGGCCCGGGTCGGCACCCCGGCCCTGCTCCGGCACGCGGCGCGTGCCGGATGGCGGGCCGACGCTCAGTGGGCGGCGGGCGGACGGTCCTTCGTGGCCCTGCGCAGCGGGCCGCGGCGGGAGGCCCGCAGGGACCGCAGGGCGAGCAGCAGCGCGGACCCGGCGAACAGCGCCGCCGTGATCAGCAGCCAGCGGGCCGTGAACCCGTCGGCCGGCAGGGCGGTCGCCGACCGGTAGCGGTCGTCGACCTGTCCGCTGATGAGCGGGAACCACACCAGCAGCAGGAGACCGGAGAGAGCCGCCGGAACACGGACGTACATCGTCAGGCCCCGGTGGCCCCTCGCGTCCAGCGTCTTCGAGACGGCCCGGTCCGCGACGGCGTACAACGGCACGAGCACCAGGTCGTGCAGCACCGCCGCGCCCACGAACCAGAGGGCCACCCGGGACCAGTCGCCCGCGAGGAGCCGCACCCCGGCGTAGCCCGCCAACGCGAACGAGCAAGCGAACAGCAGCAGTTGGAAGGGGCTGCCGATCAGGTCACGGCCGGGACGCCGACGCGCCGCCGCGAGCAGCGCCTCGAACCGCCGGCGCGGCACCAGTCGTCGCGGCGCGGGCCGTCGCGGTTCCGGGCTTCCCGGTTCAGTGCTTCCGCGTTCAGAACGTCCGGGTTCCGGGTTTCCGGATTCAGAAGGTCCGGGTTCAGGGCTTCCGGGTTCAGGGCTTCGCATCACAGGTCTCCGAACGTCATCCGGGCCACCCACTTGGTGTTCAGCACGCCGGGCGCGGCCGGAACGATGACCCGCGCCGGGTAGCCGTGATCGGGGGTCAGGTCCTCGCCGTTGACGAACAGCGCGAGCAGGGAAAGCGGATCACGCACCTGGTTGTCCCGCAGGGCGGCCACCCGGAACGCTCCGTGCCGCTGGAGCGACTCCACGAGCACATCGGGGGCCGCGTCCGCCTCGTAGCCGACGAGCGCCGCCAGGTCCCGCAGCCGCACACCCCGCCACCACTGGTCGGACGTCGACCAGCCCTCCACGCAGGCGATGGGCAGCGCGGCACTGTGCAGGGGGAGCCGCCGGAGGTCGGCGCGGCTCAGCCGGACCGTCCGGCCCTTCCCCGTGACGACCAGGCGCCAGGCCTCCTCACTGGTCTCGGCGGCGGTGACACCGCGGGACGCGGCGGTCTTGTTGATCTGGAAGCCGCCCGGTCCCGAGCCCGGTTCGGCGCCGCCGTGCGGGGCCAGCAGCGCCGTGTCGCGCAGCGGCCCGTCGAAGCCGTGGCCCGCCGTGGTGGCGGTCAGCAGCAGGGCTCCGCCTCCGACGAAACCGAGGGCCCCGCGCCGCGAGACCGTGGGCGGCAGCGGGTCCGGTGACACCAACTCGTCCTCGGGACGCGCCGGCTCACCTGAGCCGGGCGACGAGCCCGGCGGCTCGGGCAGCGGGCCGCCGGGCGTGCGCATGCGGCGCAGATTGCGCAGAGCCGTCGGCACCCGCAGGACCGCGTGCGCGACGAACGCCGCGATGAACACCCAGGCCCCGTAGAAGTGCAGGGTGTAGAAGGAGCCGGGGAAGACGTAGTCGAGCTGGATGTTGAGCACGCCGGTGGTGAACTCGAAGAGCGCGCCGCCGACCAGAAGGAGCAGCGAGAGCCGTTCCAGGGCGTGCGCGAGCGAGCGGGCCGGGGGCAGCGCGAACAGTCTCGGCACGACCGACCACAGCTTCGCCAGCAGGACGGGGATCAGCGCGATGCCGAGCGTGACGTGGACGCCCTGGGTGAGGCGGTAGAGCCAGACGGGGCCGGTCGGCCAGGAGAAGAGGTAGAACCCGAGGATCCCCTTGTCGGGGGTCTTGTCGTTCACCGGCGAGAGGTTCGGGTTGTAGGCCGCGTACGACAGGAGTCCGGTCACGAACAGCACCGTGATCCCGACGAGCAGCACCACACCCAGCACGGAGGTGAACCAGGGGCCGCGCAGCGGGCTGCGCCAGAACGCGGGGGACGAGGGAGACCGTGGCATGCCCCGACCGTAGGCCTGGGGCACCCCCCGAACGGGTTCTCAAACCATGACGAAACTCTGACGTCCACCTCAGTGGCCCCTGCCACCGGGGCCTCCCGGCCTAGCGTGCGAGGGTGAACCGCGACCTCCCCCGCGATCTGTCCCGCGCCCGCCCCGAAGACCCTTCCGGGATTCTTCCCACGGCCCCTCCCCGGGCCGTTCCCCGACGCCTGTCACCGGCTCTGTCCCGGGCCCGGGACAGAGTCCGGGACCCCAGGCTCTCCCGGACGCTGCTGAGCGACCGGCCCCGGGCCGTCCTGAGCGATCTGGCCGCCGCCCTGGCCGCCGCCCTGCTCGTGCTGACAGCTGCCGTCGTCGGCTACGTCATCGAGCACCGCGACGGCACGCTGTTCGTCAGCGCCGCGCCGTTGTACGGGCACTGGGGACCGCATGCCGGACCCGGCACCGCGGCCTCGGTCGCCGTGGCCGTCGCGGTCGTGGCGTACGGTCCTCTCCTCGCCGCCCGGCTGCCCTGGCGGAAGCTGCTCGCGGCCGTGTGGGGCACGACGACGGTGTGGACGTTCTCCCTCGCGCTGATCGACGGCTGGGAGCGGGGCGTGGCCCGCCGCCTCACCACGCGGTACGAATATCTCCAGGTCATCTCCCCGGTGAACCGCTTCCACGACATCCCGGCCGCCCTGCGGGACTTCACCCACCACATCCTGTTGCACTCCCCCGACCACTGGCCCGCGCACATCGCCGGGCATCCGCCGGCCGCCACCCTCACCTTCGTCCTCCTCGACCGCGTCGGGCTGGGCGGCGGGGCCTGGGCGGGCGTCTGGTGCATCACCGTCGGCGCCACGGCCGGGGTCGCGGTGCTCGTCACCGTGCGCGCCCTGGCCGGGGAGGCGCTCGCGCGACGCGCCGCGCCCTTCCTCGTCCTCGCCCCGGCAGCCGTGTGGATGGGCACATCGGCGGACGGGTACTTCGCGGCCGTCGCGGCCTGGGCCCTCGCCCTGCTGGCCCTCGCGGTCACGGGGCGCCGGCCGCGGACGACCGGCCTCGCCTCCGGTCTCCTCCTCGGCCTCACCGCGTATCTCTCGTACGGCCTGACCCTGATCGCCGTGATCGCCGGCGCCGTTCTGCTGCTCGGGCGCCGGTCCCGGCTCCGCCCGCTGCCGTACGTCCTGGCCGGACTCACCGTCGTACCGCTGGTGTTCACGCTGCTCGGCTTCAACTGGTGGGAGGCCTACCGCCTGTTGGTCACCCGCTACTACGAAGGGGCGGGCGGCGTCCGGCCGTACGGCTACTGGGTCTGGGCGAATCTCGCCTGCACGGTGCTCATCACGGGACCGGCGACCGCGGCGGGACTGCGCAGGGCCGGTGCGGCGGCCCTGCGCATCGGGGCGGGCCTCGTCCCCCGCGGCCGCACCGCACGGGAACACCTCCCCGGCACGGCGTGGGAACACCTCCCCGGCACGGCGCCGGGCGCGGAGCCGGGGTCCGGCGTGGCCGGTACGGGCGTTCGCCCCGCCCTCCGTCCCGCCCCGCTTCACCCCGCCCCGGGCACCGCCCCGCGGCTCGCCGTCCTCGTCATCGGGGCGCTGCTGGCCCTGCTCGTCGCCGACCTCTCCGGCATGAGCAAGGCGGAGACCGAACGCATCTGGCTGCCGTTCGCGCTGTGGATGCTGGCGGCGGGCGCGTTCCTCCCCCGCCCCCGTGCCTGGCTCGTCGCCCAGGCCACGTCGGCCCTGCTCCTCAACCACCTTCTGCTGACGGGCTGGTGACCGCCGGCTGGGCGAGGACCGCTCCGAGGACCAGGCCGACGGCGATGGCGATGACGATCGTCACGAGTTTCAGCAGCGTGAACCGGACGATACCGAGCGGGCCACCGCAGCGCAGTGCCGCCCACCCGCACGGGTCACCCGCCGCGCGGTGCCGCTCACCCGGACGGGCCGCCGTCGCGCGGTGCCGCTCACCCGGACGGGTCACCCGCCGCGCGGTGCCTGTCACCCGCACGGAGGCTGGTCCCATCGCTTCGACACGGGAACAAGGAGGCGTCCGATGAGCTCGATGGACATGCCCGCGGACGCACCACGGGAGACGGCGCGGGCCGCCCGGGCCGCGGTTCCGGCGGCCCCGAGACTCACCTGGCTGACGCTGGCGCTCATGACGACCGCCTCGGTCGCGAGTCTGCGGGCCGCCCCCACGATGGCGGTGTACGGCCTGGCCTGCGTGTTCCTCTACCTGGTCCCGGCGATCGTGTTCCTGCTGCCGACCGCCCTGGTCTCGGCGGAACTGGCCTCGGGCTGGAACGGCGGTGTCTACCGCTGGGTGAGCGAGGGACTGTCCAAGCCGCTCGGATTCCTCGCCGTGTGGTGCCAGTTCGCGATGACGATCTTCTACTACCCGAGCCTGCTGGCCTTCGTGGCGAGCACCATCGCGTACATCATCGACCCGGCCCTGGCCTCCAGCGGCCTCTACACGGCGATCGTCATCGTGGTCCTGTACTGGACCGGCGTCTGGGTCTCCTCGCGCGGCACCAAGGCCCTGGCCGGACTGTCCAGTTGGGGCCTGGTCATCGGCACCCTGGTACCCGGCACGATCCTCGTCGTGCTCGGCATGGTCTTCCTGGCCCAGGGCAACCCCTCGGCGGCCCCCATGACGGCCAGCCATCTGCTGCCGGCCTGGACGGGCCTCGCCAGCCTCGTACTGATCGTCAACAACTTCCTCTCGTACTCCGGCATGGAGATGAACGCCGTCCATGTGTCCTCGCTGAAGAACCCGGCGAAGGAATACCCGAAGTCGATGTTCCTGGCGATGGGCCTGGTGCTGCTGATCTTCATCCTGCCCGCGCTGGCCATCAGCTGGGTGGTGCCCGCCGACCAGACCAGCCTCACCGCCGGTGTCATGCAGGCGTTCGACGCGTTCTTCTCGTACTTCGACATCGGCTGGATGACCCCGATCGCGGCGGTCATGCTGATCTCCGCGTCGCTGGCCGGCATGCTGACCTGGCTCGCCGGCCCCTCCAAGGGTCTTCTGGAGATCTCCCGCAGCGAGGGCTATCTGCCGCCGTACCTGCAGCAGTTGAACCGGTTCGGCATCCAGCAGAACATCCTGGTGACCCAGGGCATCGTGACCACGGTGATCGCCCTGGGCTACGCGTTCATCCCGAACGTCTCCAACGTGTACTGGATCTTCTCGACGATCACCACGCAGGTGTACCTCATCGTCTATCTGCTGATGTTCGTCGCGGCGATCCGGCTGCGGAAGAACCAGGCCGACCACCCGCGCGGCTACCGCGTCCCGGCGCTCAAGCTGGTGTGCGTCGTCGGTTTCCTGTCCTCGGCCGCGGCCATGGTCATCGGTTTCGTGCCGCCCTCGCAGTTCGGCAGCAACAGCGTCCTGCTGTACGTCATCATCATCGGCTCCGGTCTCGGCGTCCTCGGCCTGCTGATCCCCTGGGCGTTCCTGAAGCTGCGCAAGCCCGGCTGGCAGCTGGACACCGCTCGCGAGGAGGAGGCGGGGGCATGAGTCCCACCCGGTTCGCATCCGAGCACAAATGGATCTACTACGGCGCGATCGTCGTGCTGCTCGGTCTCGTCGTGGCCGGGCTCGTGCGCTACTCGGCCATCACGACGAACAGCAAGGCCACGTCCAAGGCCAACGAGCTCGCCGACGCGGCCGTGGCAGCCGGCCTTCCCCGGCCCGACACCGAGGTGATCGCCGGCGTCCTGGGCACCGACGGCGGCCTGGTCTGCGACGATCCGGCCAGCGCCCTCAAGTCGGCGCTGTGGAAGATCAACGTGTCCAACGGAGCCGCGTTCGTCGGGCAGCGGCCCGTCATCGGAGACGGCAGGACCCTCCGGGCGGAGGCCACGATCATCGAGATCTACTGTCCCGAGAAGCTGGACAAGATCCAGGGCAAGCTCGACGACCTGAAGACCGACGACACGGTGAGGCGGTGACCGTGTCCGGACTCGCCGAGAGGATCGCCGGGTTGATGGGGCGGGCCAGGGCGGACCTGGCCGAGCTGGTCGCGATCCCGTCCGTCGCCGACCCGCGCCAGTACCCGCCCGAGGAATGCCACCGGGCCGCGCGGTGGGTGGCGGACGCCTTCACCGAGGCGGGGCTCCGCGACGTCCATCTCGCCGAGACGCCCGACGGGAGCCACGCGGTCATCGGCCACCGCCCGCCGCCCCCCGGCGCCCCCACCGTCCTGCTGTACTGCCACTACGACGTGCAGCCACCGCTGGACGACGACGCCTGGACCACACCGCCCTTCGCCCTCACCGAACGCGACGGCCGCTGGTACGGGCGCGGCACCGCGGACTGCAAGGGCAACATCGTGATGCACCTGACCGCCCTGCGCGCACTCGGCGACGACGTCCCGGTCGGCCTGAAGTTCGTCGCCGAGGGCTCGGAGGAGCAGGGCACGGGCGGTCTGGAGAGTTACGTGGCCCAGCATCCGGAGCAGTTCCTCGCCGACGCGCTGCTGGTGTGCGACACCGGCAACGCGGAGGTCGGCACGGGCACCGCCACCGTCACCCTGCGCGGCCTCGCCAACATCGTCGTCACCGTCGACACGCTCGCCGGAGAGATCCACTCGGGCATGTTCGGCGGACCCGCCCCGGACGCGCTCGCCGCTCTGATCCAGATGCTCTCCACCCTGCGCGACCCGGCCACCGGCGCCACTCGCGTCGACGGACTCGACTGCGAGGGCGAATGGGAGGGTGCCGGCTACGACGAGGAGCGGTTCCGCGCCGACGCCGGAGTGCTGGACGGCGTCCGTCTCACCGGGACCGGCACGGTCGCCGACCGGCTGTGGGCCCGCCCCGCCGTCACCGTCCTCGGCATCGACTGCCCTCCGGTGGTCGGCTCCGCCGCCGCCGTACCGCCCACCGCACGGGCCCGGGTGAGCCTGCGGATCCCGCCCGGCACGGACCCGGCGACGGCACGCGCGGCCCTCGCCCGGCACCTCACCGAGGCCGCGCCCTGGGGCGTCCGGGTCGGGATCGAGGACGAGAGCGCCGGCGCCCCCTTCAAAGCGGCCACCGACGGCCCCGCCTACGCGGCGCTCGGCCGCGCCATGAACGAGGTCTACGGCAGGCCCATGGCCTTCCTCGGCCAGGGCGGCTCCATCCCGCTGTGCAACGTCCTCGCCGAGACCTACCCCCGCGCCGAGATCATCCTCATGGGCGTGGAGGAACCCAAGTGCCTCATCCACGCCCCGAACGAAAGCGTCGACCCGGCCGAGATCGAGCACATGGCCCATGTCGAGGCGCTCTTCCTCCACGCCTACGCGGCCACCGGGGGCCGCGGCCGCTGACGGTGCGGACGTGCCGTCAGCCCTGCGCGGAAGCCTTCTTGATCGCCTCGCGGATGCGGGAGTAGGTGCCGCAGCGGCACACGTTCTCGATGCGGTCTATGTCCGCGTCCGTGGGGTCCGCCGTCTTCTTGAGCAGGGCCGCGGCGGCCATGATCTGGCCGGGCTGGCAGAAACCGCACTGGGAGACGTCGCAGTCGAGCCAGGCCTGCTGCACGGGGTGCAGGCGGTCGCCGTCGGCGAGGCCCTCGATGGTGGTGACCTCGCGGTCCGCGCAGTCCGCGACCGGGACGACACAGGGCTGGATCTCCGCGCCGTCGAGATGGCTGGTGCAGGCCCGGCAGACCCCGACACCGCAGCCGTACTTGGGTCCGGTCACGTCCAGCAGGTCGCGCAGCACCCACAGCAGCGGCATGTCCGCCGGTGCCTCGACGGTGACCCTTCTACCGTTGAGGACGAAGGAGTAGGACGGCATCAGCACTCTCTCCGGAGCGGCATCGGTACGCGCACCTCTAACGGGTCTCGGAAGCAGGTCGGGAAGAGGCCTCGGAACGAGGTCTCAGAAATCGATCGGGAAACGGCGGGGACGGGTCCCCGTCGCACGGGCGTAGGCGTTGGCCACCGCTCCGGCCGCCGCGGGGACACCGAGTTCGCCGGCCCCTCCTGGCTCCCCTCCGGAGGGCATGATGTGCGCCTCGAAACGCAGCGGGGCGTTCCGCTGACGGGCCCAGCGGAAGTCGGCGAAGCTGCCCTCGCGGACGGCGCCCGCGTCGAGGTGCAGGCCGGCCGTGAGCACGGTGGAGATGCCGTCGACCGCGGCGCCCATGAGCTGGGCCTCGAGTCCGCGCGGGTTGACGGCCGTTCCGACGTCGGCGGCCATCACGACCTTGGTGACCCGCGGGTTCTTCGGGTCGCGGACGTCGATCTCGACGAGACAGGCCACGCAGGAGCCGTACTCCTCGTGCACGGCCATGCCCTGAGCCTGTCCGGCCGGCATGCTCCGGCCCCAGTGCCCGGCCTCCGCCGCCTGGTCGAGCACGGCCCTGACCGCCTTGCCGCGCAGCGTCGTACGCCGGAAGGCGACCGGGTCCTGTCCGAGGCTCCGCGCGATGTCGTCGACGACGATCTCCTCCGCGGTCCGCATGGTCCCGGAGTCCACCGACCGCCAGGCGCCCAGCGGCATGGCGAGACCCACCGAGCCCGAATCGCCTGAGACAGAGCCGAAGTTGTAGAGCCCGCTGTCGCTGGGCAGCGGTCCGCCGGCCCGGACGCCCGTGGTGGTGACACCACCCTGCGCGGTGACGCCCGGCTTCTCGTACGACTCGCTCACCGACGCCGTCATGTGGGTGAACGCCACCACCCGGCCGCCCGCGTGGCTGGCCCGGATGCGGTGGTGGCTGGCCGGGCGCATCCGGCCGTGCCGCATGTCGTCGGCGCGGCTCCACATCAGCTTCACCGGACGGCGGGCCGCCTTGGAGACGAGGGCCGCCTCGACCGCCGCGTCGTAGGTGAGCCGGCGCCCGAACGAGCCGCCGCCGCGCAGGACATGGACCCGGACCTTCGAGGCGGGCAGCCCGGTCACCGAGGCGATCGTGTCGCGCGCGTCCATCGGCGTCTGGGAGGAGAACCAGATCTCGGCACTGTGCTCCCGTACGTCCGCGACCGCGGTCAGCACCTCCATCGGGGCGTGCCCGACGAAGGCGAACTCGAACTCGCCGCCCACCTGCCGGGTGCCGAGCAGCGGGGTGCCGAGCGGCGGGACGGCGGCCCGCAGCCGGGCTCGTACCTCCGCGTCGGACAGGGCCGCGAGCGGGCCCGGCGACCAGGTGATCCGCAGGGCGTCCCGGGCCTTGAAGGCGTGGTGGAAGGTGTCCGCCACGACGGCGACACCGCCCTCGATCCTGACGACGGCGTGGACGCCGGGCAGTGCGCGGGCCGCCCGGTCGTCGAGCGAGCGGACCTTCCCGCCGAGTGTCGGCGGCCGGGCCACCACGGTCGGCTTCGCCCCGGCCACCGCCAGGTCGCCGGTGTACTTCGCCCGGCCGGTGACGATGTCCCGCGCGTCGATGCGGGAGGTCGGCCGCCCGATCACCCGGTGCCGGGAGGCCGGCTTGGGGTCGGTGGACACGGCGGGCCGGTGGATCCGGGCGGCGGCCGCGGTCAGCGATCCGAAGGTGGCCGTGCGGCCGTCGGGCGCCACGACCATGGTGTCCCGCGTGCGCAGCGCCTTCGGGGGCACGTGCCAGCGCCGGGACGCGGCGGTCACCAGTTTGGCGCGCGCGGTGGCGGCCAGCGCGCGGGCGGGCCCGTACAGCGAACCGACGGAGTTCGAGCCGCCGGTGAACTGGTTGCCGCTGCTCCGGGCCTCGGCGAGCGGGATCTCGACGTCGGCGAGCCGGGCGTCCAGTTCCTCGGCGATCATCATGGCGACCGCGGTGGTGATGCCCTGGCCGACCTCGACCCGCGGCAGCCGGACGACGACCTTGTTGGCCGCGGTGACCTCCAGGACCAGCATCTCGTCGTCGGTGCCGGTCACCAGGACGCCGGAGGGTCCCGCGGTGGGCTCGGCGCCCTCCGCCGGGGAGGTGTCGCAGCCGAGCGGCGCGGCGACGGTCAAGGTGGACGCGGCCAGGGTGTGGACGATGAACCTGCGGCGGGACAGCTGACGGGCCAACAGAGGCTCCTCTCCGAGCCGTCCGGGGGGTACGACCAGTAGGAGGGACGGACCGGCCGTAAGGTTCCGGCTGAACGTACCCGCCGTCGCTCGCGTCCCCGTACCGACCGAACGGCGGTCTGGGGAGGACCGGATGAAAAAGCGGAGCAGGATCAGGGAAACCGCCGCGGTCGTAGCGGCGAGTGCCGTGGCGCTGGTGGCGGTTCAGGGGTCGAGCGCCGCCGCGGGAGGCGGGGAATCCCCCACCGTGTGCGTCGGCACCCGGCCGGTGGGCAGCCTGCCCGGCCCGGAGCCTTCGCTGTTCCGGGTGCTGGCCTACATCGAGAAGAGGGGCGAAACGCGCTACCGGAGCGTCTTCACCGGTCTCTCGGTCGACGAGGACCGGAGGACCGCGGACGTCTACCGCATTCCCTCCCGAGCGTTCGACGCGGACATCTGCGCGCACGCGGAGAAGGGGGTTCGGGTGCGGGTGCACGACACCGACGTCACCGCACGCCGCCTCGACGCCCTGGTCGAGCGGATCGGCGGCGACGACATGAGCCGCTGGGACGACAGGTTCGACCTCCGCTCGGTGGGCCCGGACCCCAGTGGCTTCGTGCACATCGGCGTCGACGATCCGGCGACGGCCGACCTCATCATCAAGAAGGCCCTCGGGAAGTTCTGGGCGAAGCACATCAGGGTGGAGTACGAGGGGTCGGCGTCCCTTGTCTGACATCCGGGGGTTCCCGCGCCGTGGGGCCGGGCAGCGGCCGGTCCGTGGCCGCCCGACCGGAGCCGCGGCGCGAACAGCGGTCCGGGGCGACGGCCCGAACGGCGTTTCTGGAGCGGGGGTTTCCTGCCGGGCGGGCGCGCCTTTCGCCCTGTTCGGGACGGCTGCCGCCGCGCCCGGCGCCCGGCTTGCAGGTGCGAGGACCACCTGCATATCGTCGCGCGTATGCAGTCCTACACCATCGGCCAGGCCGCCCGGCTCCTCGGCGTGAGCCCCGACACCGCCCGTCGCTGGGCGGACGCCGGGCGGGTGGCCACCCACCGGGACGAGGGCGGACGGCGCCTCATCGAGGGCCGTGACCTCGCCGCGTTCTCGGTGGAACTGGCCGGAGCCGGTGGCGAGGAGGGCGTCACGTCCTACACGTCCGTCCGCAACGCCTTCCCCGGCATCGTCACCGCCGTCAAGCTCGGCGATGTCGCGGCCCAGGTGGAGATCCAGGCGGGACCCCACCGGCTGGTGTCCCTGCTGACCCGGGAGGCCGTCGAGGAACTGGGCCTGGAGGTCGGCGTGGAGGCCACGGCCAGGGTCAAGTCGACCAACGTGCACATCGACCGCGCCTGACCGACCGCCGGCCGCCGGGGTACCAGGGTCAGCCGGGGACACCGGCCGGCCAGGACGGATAACGGCCGTCCACCCGGATGCCGTTGATGCCGCTGATGTGCCGGGCCCCGCACCGGTCCTGCGGCAGGACCAGCTGCGGTCCCGCCCGGTCCAGCGGGGTGCCGTCGATGCCGACCGCGAGCAGCACCGGAGCGTCCGCGAAGTCGGGGTCGATCTCGGCCCAGGTGAGCAGTGCGTGGTGGCCGTCCGCGCCCGCCACCGCGATGAGGAAGCGCAGCCGGTCCTTACGACGGGACGGATCGAAGCGGGGGCCGGCGTCCCGCAGCACGTCGTGCAGCAGCGGACCCTCGAATCCGTGGTGCCGCACCCCGCTGGTGGCGCACTCGAAGGCGACCCGCACCCGGTGCCGGGGCCAGGCCGACAAGTCGGGGACGGTCAGCAGAGCGGGCCGGGCGAGGTCACCGGTCAGAGCGAGTTCCGCGAGCCGGGGAGCCGGCGGCGTCGGCTGTGTCAGGGACTGACTCACTGGACAGCACCTCCCGGTGGACGCTACCCCGCGGGCGGCCCGAGGCAAACGCACATGCGTACATCCGAAGCCGTTGGGCACGGCTCATGCGATGCGACAGGAGACTTACGGCTCGCATATGCGGAAGTATGATCAGGCCATGGCAGAACGTGAGCTCAGGACCTGGGATCACGACGGAGGCTCCAGCGAGCCTCAGAGTCTTCGAGGGAGTAGATCCGTGACGACCCGATCCGCGCGCCCGACCCGCCGCACCACCCGGACCCTGCGGGTGGCCGGCGTCGGCGCCGCCGCGCTGCTGGCCCTGAGCGCCTGCTCCTCCTCCGACACCTCCGACTCGCCGGGCAAGGCGAACGCGTCGTCCTCCTCCCCGAAGCTCTCCGGCACGGTGACCGTGTTCGCCGCGGCCTCCCTGAAGGAGAGCTTCACGGCCCTCGGCGAGCAGTTCGAGAAGGCCCACCCGGGCACCGAGGTCACCTTCAGCTTCGGCGGCAGCGACAGCCTCGCCGCGAGCATCACGGGCGGCGCCCCGGCGGACGTCTTCGCCGCGGCCAGCCCGAAGACGATGGCCATCGTGACCGACAAGGGCGACACGGCGACCGCCCCCGCCACCTTCGTGCGCAACCAGCTGGAGATCGCCACCCTCCCCGGCAACCCGGACAAGATCTCCTCCCTGAAGGACCTCACCAAGTCCGCCCTCAAGGTCGTCCTGTGCGACAAGACCGTGCCGTGCGGCGCCGCCGCGCAGAAGGCGCTGGAGGCGAGCGACCTGAAGCTCACCCCCGTGTCCTACGAGCAGGACGTCAAGAGCGCGCTGACCAAGGTGGAACTGAAGGAGGCCGACGCGGCGGTCGTGTACAAGACCGACGTGAAGGCCGCGGGTGACAAGGTGGAGGGCGTGGAGTTCCCCGAGTCCTCCGAAGCCATCAACGACTACCCGATCGCCCTGCTCAAGGACGCGGACAACGCGGCGGCGGGCAAGGCGTTCATCGACCTGGTGCGGTCCGCGGAGGGCCAGAAGGTGCTGACGGCGGCCGGCTTCCTCCAGCCCACGTCCTGACCCCGGCCGTCCCCGGCCGACCCCGGCCGACCCCGGCCGACCGTGTCCCGGCGCCCGCCGCACGGCACCTCTCCCGTGCGGCGCGCCCCTTGAAACGGACGCGCCGCACCCCGTCTCCTGAAGCCGTGAGTGATCCCGTGACCCCGTCCGACCCGTCCGGCGCCCCGGCCGGCACCCTCGCCGGTGGGCCGCGGCGCGGGCGCGGCCGGACACCGGGCCGGATGCGGGGCGGGGCGCCGCTTCCCCTGCTGCTGCCCGCCCTCGTCGGGCTCGCGTTCCTGCTCCTCCCGCTGGTCGCGCTGCTCGTACGGGCGCCCTGGCGCAGCATGCCGGAACAGCTGTCCAAGCCCGAGGTGTGGCAGGCCCTCCAGCTGTCCCTGTTCTCGGCCACCGCGGCCACCGCGGTGAGCCTGGTGCTCGGGGTGCCGCTCGCCTGGCTGCTGGCGCGCACGGAGTTCCCCGGCCGCGGACTCGTCCGGGCCCTGGTCACCCTGCCCCTCGTCCTGCCCCCGGTGGTCGGCGGTGTCGCGCTGCTGCTGGCCCTCGGCCGCAACGGCGTCGTCGGGAAACTGCTCGACTCCTGGTTCGGGATCACGCTGCCGTTCACGACGGCCGGGGTGGTCGTGGCCGAGGCCTTCGTGGCGATGCCCTTCCTGGTGATCAGCGTGGAAGGCACCCTGCGGGCGGCCGACCCGCGGTACGAGGAGGCCGCCATGACCCTCGGCGCCTCCCGCTTCACCGCGTTCCGCCGGGTCACCCTGCCCCTCATCGCGCCGGGCATCGCCGCCGGTTCGGTGCTGGCCTGGGCCCGCGCCCTCGGCGAGTTCGGCGCGACGATCACCTTCGCGGGCAATTTCCCGGGCCGTACCCAGACCATGCCGCTGGCCGTCTATCTGGCCCTGCAGAGCGACCCCGACGCCGCGATCGCCCTGAGTCTGGTCCTGCTCCTGGTGTCGATCGCGGTTCTCGCCGGACTGCGCGACCGCTGGATGACGGCTGCCTCATGACGGACACCGACGCGGGTACGGACGCCGGCACGCACACAGGCACGGACACAGGCACGGACCCGGACACAGGCAGGCGTACGACGGACGCCGTGCGTACGAGGGTGAGGTGATCGCGTCATGACCGGGGCGAACCCGAAAGCGGCGGCCGCGCCGTCCGGCAAGGGCCTCGACGCCCGGCTCGTCGTCCGGCGCGGCTCGTTCCACCTCGACATCGAACTGTCCGCCGCCCCCGGTGACGTCGTCGCGCTGCTCGGTCCGAACGGCGCGGGCAAGACGACCGCACTGCGCGCGCTGGCCGGGCTCACCCCGCTGTCCGAGGGCGGCCGGCTGTGGCTGGACGGCGCCCGTCTGGACCGTACGCCGCCGGAGTCCCGCCCGGTCGGCGTGGTCTTCCAGGACTACCTGCTCTTCCCGCATCTGTCCGCGCTCGACAACGTCGCCTTCGGACCGCGCTGCCAGGGCGTGCCCAAGGCGGAGGCCCGGATCCAGGCAGCCTCATGGCTGGAGCGCATGGGCCTCGCCGACTTCGCCGGGACCAAGCCGCGCCGGCTCTCCGGCGGACAGGCACAGCGCGTCGCCGTCGCCCGCGCCCTCGCCACCCGCCCCCGGCTGCTGCTGCTCGACGAACCGCTCGCCGCGCTCGACGCCCGTACGCGACTCGATGTGCGGGCTCAACTCCGGCACCATCTGGCCGACTTCGAGGCCGTCGCCGTCCTCGTGACGCACGATCCGCTGGACGCGATGGTGCTGGCCGACCGGCTCGTGGTCGTCGAGGACGGCCGGGTGGTCCAGGAGGGCGGGCCGTCGGACATCGCCCGCAGGCCGCGCACCGACTACATCGCCCGGCTGGTCGGGCTCAACCTCTACCGGGGCGAGGCCGAGGGACACACCGTACGGCTGGAGCCGGGCCCGGCGATCACCACGACCGAGCGGCTCGACGGGCCCGTGTTCGTGGCGTTCCCGCCGAGCGCCGTGACCCTCCACCGTGACCGCCCCACCGGCTCCAGCGCCCGCAACCTGTGGCAGTGCCGCGTCGCGGGTCTGGAGACGCACGGCGACCAGATCCGTGTGGCCCTCACCGGCGAACTCCCGCTCGCCGCCGACCTGACGACGGTCGCCGCGGCGGAACTCGGCCTGCATCCCGGCTCCGCCGTCTGGGCCACGGTGAAAGCGGCCCAGACGCACGCCTATCCGGCCTAGGGCCTGTCGTCCGGATCACGCGGCGGGACGCGGGACAGGCCCCGGGTCGCCTACTTGCCCGCCGGGACCGCCGTCGCGCGGACCATCACGCAGTCGAACTCCACCACCCGGCCGGTCGCCTCCTCCCGTGACACCGGGTACATGCCGGTGATCTCGAAGCCGCGCTCCTCGTACACGGCGATGGCCTCGCCCATGCGGGGACTGCCCTCGTACAGCCGCAGTGTCGCGACCTCCGACTGCATTCCGACGAAGTCCTCCGCACGTTCCCCGGCGCCCGCGAACACCTCCAGGTCGTAGCCCTGGGTGTCCATCTTCAGATAGGGGCGGGGGTCGTCGATCCCGGCGAGGGCCGTGTCCATCATCCCGTCGAGACGGCGGACTTCGATTTCCTCGGTACGGGACTTGGCGAAGCGCTTGTAGCGGTCCTTGCCGTAATCGCTGGGCGGAAGAAAGGAGTTCATGGTGTTCCAGCCCACATGAATGGACTGGGTGGTGTCCTCACGGCCGAGACCGATCCGGTGCACCTGCCAGTCGGGGTCCCCCTCGGCCGCCTGCCGGAGCTTTCCGAAGGCCTCCGCCGTCGGCTCGAACGAGACGATGCGGCCGGTGTAGCCGAGGCGGCGCAACTGGCGTCCGTACTGGCCGGAGTTGGCGCCCACGTCGAAGACGCAGTTCACCTCGTACCTGTCCAGCAGCGCCGTGACGTGCTGCCCGCAGAGATAGGACGCGGCCGAGAGCTGGAACTTGCGTTCGTCGGCCGCCGTCTCCTTCTCGTCGAGCAGGAGCCGGGCACCGGTGCCACCGAGCGGCACCTGCTTCCAGGCCGCCGTCCGCCCCCGCAGCACCAGATCGGCGCCCTTGCCCAGGGCGACTCGTCTGCGCACTCCGCGCCGGTAGACCACCGCGGCTCCCGATCCGAGATCCAGCACCTGCACCCCTACGCGGGGAAGCAGACCGAGCAGCTTTCTGTGAAGGGTCGCCATGGCCCACACCCTGTCAGACATCCACGCGTGTCCACCGGGAGTTGGTTGAACCCCTTTCGCCCACGTGATACAGGCAGGGGGTGACCTCTCCTGAAACCGAAATCCCGGACCTGGCCGCCGCCCTGGGCATGAGCCCCCACCCGGAGGGCGGCTGGTTCGTCGAGACCTGGACTGCTCCGCAGGCCTTCCTGCCCGACGGCTACCCCGGACCGCGCGCCGCCGCCTCCGCCATCTACTTCCTTCTCACGCCCGGTGACACCTCCGCCTGGCACACCGTCCGTTCGGACGAACTCTGGCTGTGGCACCGGGGCGGCCCCCTCGACGTGCTGCTCGGCGGCGACGGGACCAGCCCCCAGTCCACCCCGCAGGTCGTCCGGCTCGGCCCGCGTGTCGAGGCGGGGGAGCGCCCTCAGGTCCTCGTCCCCGGCGGCGTCTGGCAGTCCGCCCGGCCGGCCGGCGACGAGGAGGTTCTGGTCAGCTGCGTGGTGGCGCCCGGCTTCGACTACGACGACTTCCGCCTGCTGGACTCCGGTCGCTGAAGCGGCCGTTGAGCGCCCTCGGACCTCCCGTGGCGGCTTTGTGACGCGGCTCGTTGGTTGCGGACCGTTCGGGTGGGGCATCACCCGAGGGCAGGACCGGCCGCGCACCGTTTCGCGCGGGGTCCCGGTCGACGGGGACGGAGCCGTCGGCCGGGTGCTGGTTGTCCTGGAGGGGGAAGAGAGGTGTCAGTCATGCGTGCGCACCAGCGCACCGTCCGGCCGACCGCCCGCGTGGAGTACACACTGCCGCGTACGGCCGTCTCGGCGGGCAGGGCCCGCAAGCTGACGACGGCGTTTCTGACCCGGCCTCGGCCACGGCTGGCGTCGCCGACCGCGGACCAGGTGGACGACGCCACGCTGATCGCCTCGGAGCTCGTCGCCAACGCCGTGCGGCACGGCCGCAGCGGCTGCCGGCTGCGGCTGCAGCTGGGGCACGGGCGGGTGACCGTCGAGGTGCACGACGACAGTCCTGGACGGCCGCGGATCGGCGCGCTGGACACGGAATCGGAAAACGGCCGGGGCCTGGCCATGGTCCAGCAGCTCGCCCACAGCCTGGAGATCGTCAGTACGGGCCTCGGCGGCAAGACCGTACGCGCGGTCCTGGCGGTGCAGTAGCGGCGCGTGCCCGGTGATTCCCTCACGGCGATCAAGCCGTCGGTCCAGGTTTGACGCCGCCGAAAATGGGAACGGCCACCGAAAATTCATCGCAATTTCCATGACCGCAAAAAAACGAACGGCCGGTGCCCGCACCCTGAGGTGCGGACGCCGGCCGTCCGGTGTCCCTGACTAGGCGGGGACGATGTTCTCCGCCTGCGGGCCCTTCTGGCCCTGCGTGACGTCGAAGGTAACCTTCTGGCCTTCCTGGAGCTCACGGAAGCCAGAGGTGGCGATGTTCGAGTAGTGAGCGAAGACGTCGGCGCCGCCGCCATCCTGCTCGATGAAGCCGAAGCCCTTTTCCGCGTTGAACCACTTCACGGTGCCAGTAGCCATGTTCAAATCTCCTTCGGGGCAAAGCTCGAAGGTCCACACTGTGTGGACCTGCGTCGCCGCAATGATTGCCCCAACCGGAATGCACCGGTAAAAACTTTGGGAACCACAACTGCAACTGAAATCGACAGTAGCACGTCGACCGCCTCGAAGCGGGCGCACTATCTCACCCCGGCGTGGGGAATATCAAAACCTCGCGGGCTCGTGCACCAAATTCTGTACCGGCCGGAGCAGATATCCGGGCCCCGTCGGGAAAACGCCGCCAGAGGGCCTCTGCCGTCCCGTTCACGCGCCCTGCGGTGTGGAGCCGCGCAGCTCCTCGTTGATCCGCAGGGCCTCGTCGAGGCTGTCCTCCAGCGTGACGATTCTGCAGGCGGCCTCGACGGGCGTGCCCTGGTCGACGAGGTCACGGGCGCGGGCGGCGATCCTGAGCTGGTTGGGGGAGTACCGCCGGTGGCCGCCCTCGGAACGGAGCGGTGTGATCAGCCCGGCCTCCCCGACGGCCCGCAGGAACGCGGGGGTGGCGCCGATCAGCTCGGCCGCACGTCCCATCGTGTAGGCGGGGTAGTCGTCGTCTTCGAACCGGTTGGTGGGGCTCATGGTGCTTCCCTGGCGCGCGTGCATCACCTTCCACTCTGGCAGATCCCCGCCGGTGCCGGCCCAGGCACCCGGCACCTGCCCGGCGGCATCCGCGCGCCGCACTCACCCGGACGGCCCGGTGCGCTGGTGGGGGACCGTGGCCGGTGGTGGCGTGGAGGGACACAGCCCGTCCTCGGGACCGTCCTCGGGAGGCCCTCGCATGATCCGTCCGTCCTGTCTCCTCGCCTCCGCCCTGACCGCGGGGATGCTGCTCTCGACGGCCGCCTGCTCGAACGGCGGAGGTGACGGCGGCGGCTCCGGCCGTACGGACTCCCCCGCGTCGCCCGCCTCCACGGTCCCGGCCTCTCCCGTCGCCGAGGAGCCCGGCGCCGCGTCGGCCTCGCCCTCCCCTTCCGTGCGTACGCTCACGAAGGCCGAGGCGCAGGCGGCGCTGATCACCAACTCCGACCTGGGGTCGCAGTGGGACGAGTCGAAGGGCGTGGCGGCCTGGCACGACGCGCTGCTCAAGAGCAAGGTCGACGCGTCGGCCTTCGTCACCGACAAGGGCAACGCCAAGGAGTGCCAGAAGCTGCTGGACGGCCTGTACACGGAGGACCTGCTGGGCAAGCCGCAGGGGGCCGGTGCCGTCACGGGTTTCGACGACAGCGACAACGACGCCCAGATGCGCTACGAGGTCGCCTCGTACGGGAAGAACGCCCTGGACACGCAGCTGAAGTGGCTGAAGACGCTGCCGGACATCTGTGACGAGTTCACGGCGGTCAACGGCAAGGGCGACCGCCAGACGGTCCAGGTCGTCTCGACCCGTCTGCCCGATGTGGGGGACGCCCGCCAGGGCTTCCAGCTGACGATGAGCGGCGAGCTGGAGGGCGACCCCGAGACACTGACGCTCGACTTCGCGGCGGTGCGGGTCGGCGACAGCGCCCTGTCCCTCACCAACGGCGGCCTCTCGGGAACCGAACACCAGTCCACCGAGCAGGCGGTCAAAGCGGGTACGAACCGCCTGAAGGACGTACTGGCCGGAAAGTCGCCCGCCCCGACCCAGGGCTGAGACACGACAGGCTCCCGGGCACACCACGGCCCGGGCAACCTGTTACGGGGTTGCCGCGGGCCGGAGGTGTTCAGAGGATGCGCGTCAGAGCCGGTCCATCCGGGTGTAGGGGCTCAGGACGCGGACCTGGCGGGCGCCGAAGTCGACGAGCATCGCGATGCCCTCTTCGACGCCGACGATCGTGCCCAGGCCGTACTGGTCGTGGGAGACGCGGTCTCCGAGGCTGAACTCCTTGGCCACGGGGACGACGGGTGCAGCGAAGGGGCTGGTGGGCAGGTGGCGCCGGGGCGCGGAGGATTTACTCATCGTGATTCCAGTATGGGCCCTATTCCGGCGGGCGGTAGGGCTTGATGGTCTCGATCCCGCTCCGACTCGGCGTCCCCGCGGACTACGGGCCACGGCGGGCGGGCGTCCCCCCGCACGTTCCCTGCCCGGCCTGCCGGGCGTTCCGTGAGGTCATCCGCCGGGGCGCCGGCTCCACGATCTTTCCGGTGCGCGGAGCCGTCCGCCGGGCGAGCCTGTCGCGGACCGGACAACCTGTGACGGCGCGGCCCGGTCCGGCCCCGGCGCCGCGGGCCGTCGGCACAGCGGCGGCGAAGAGGGCGCACGCCCGGCGCGCGCCCGACCGGTCCGCCCCACGGACGACGCGATTCCGGCCTGTCGGCGGAAGGCCGGCCGTCCTCCCGGATGTCGGACCGGTGGCCGGAGCCGGCCGGTACCGGGGGGAGCGGCGGGGCGCGGGAGCCGGCCGGGAAGGACCGGCTCCCGCGCCCGATTGCTCAGCTCAGGTCCAGCCGGGAGTAGACCCCGCCCTCGGTGTCGCGGACGACGATGTGCTTGACGCCGAAGTCCTTGTCGGAGGCGGGCAGGTCGGTGCTGACGTACCAGACGCCCCAGCCGGGGTTGCCCGCGAGCTCCACGAGCTTGGCGTGCAGGGTCCCGGCGGTGGTCCGGACCGTGACGGTCGAGGCGGTGCCCTTGCCGCCGTAGTACAGGCCGGAGAGCGTGACGTGCCCTTGGGCGGTGCCCTCTACCTGCGCCGAGACGCCGGGCGTGCCGAGGTCGATGTTCCCGTCGACCACGCTCCTGAACTGGGGATCGGTGTTGTCGAGCGTCGTCCAGTGCTTGCCCTCCGCCGTCAGCCAGAACTCGGCGCCACCGGGCTCCGTGACGTGCTCGCCCGGGGCGACGATCCGGGCCGTGGGAGCGGTCTTCGCGACCGGGAGGGCGGGAGCGTGCGCCGGGTGGCCGGTGACGTGCGCCGACAGGACGGCGGCGGGCGCCCCCTTCCCCTGCGGGGCGCTGTGGGCCGCCGTGGGCACCGCGATCAGCGCGACGGCGACCGCGGCGACCGCCGCGTACTTCTTCATACCTGCCATGAACGGACAACTCCTCGTGATGTGAACGGTGTTCGGATGGTGCAGGGGCGCCGCTCCCCCGTGGAGACTCCTGGCGCCCGCCGGCCGGACGACGCCGGCCGGAGATCTTTCGCACGGACGTGCGTCAGTCGAGGGCGCTCGTGGCCCGCCACTGGTCCCAGTCCAGGTTCCAGTCGCCGTAGCCGTTGCCGACGGCGACCGTGTCCCGGGAGCCGACGACCTTGACGACGTCGCCGGGGACGACCTCGTCGAAGAACCTCTTCGCGGGACCGCCGGTGGCGAGTCCGACACAGCCGTGCGTGACGTTCTGACGGCCGCCGTAGATGTTCGCCTTCGGGTTCTGGTGGAGGTAGGTGCCCGAGGCGGTGAGGTGGACGGCGTAGTAGTAGTAATCCGCGTACGCGTCGCCGTAGCCGACCGATCGCGAGTCCATGAAGACCCTGGACGCCTTGTCGGAGACGACCATCGTGCCGTTCCAGGTGTCCATGCCCGGCGCGCCCGCGGTGATCGGGACGCGGCGCGACGATCCGGCCGTTTCGAGCGTCATGACGTGTGTACGGACATCCACTGTGGCGACGAAGGAGCGGCCCACCGTGAAATGCCTGGTGATTCCGGCCCCGGCCCGGACGGTGACCGCCGTGCCGGGCTTCCAGTACGTGCGGGGCCGGAAGTCGACCCGCTGTCCGTCGGCGAGGTTTTGGTCCTTGACCCACCCCCAGGAGCCCTCGGCCTCGGCGGTGACCTTCAACTGCCTTTCCACATCGGCTCGTTCGGCCACGGGTATCGGGTGGTCGAAGGTCACGGAGACAGGCATGCCGACCCCCACGGTCTGCCCGTCGGCGATGTTGATGTGCGCGCCCGCCAGGGACTTGTGCGTTGGGGCTGAGGGCTTGGGCCGTTCCTTGCCCGTGGCACCGGCGGCCGGCCGGCCGCCCTCGGCTCCTTTGCCCCCGCCGTCGGCAAGCGCCTGCGCCGAACATCCGGCGAGCGCGAGCACGCATACGGCCGCCGCGCTCCAGGCGCGGGCCAGACGGCCCCGGCCACCTCTCCGTCCCGTGGTCATGGTGATCCCCCTGTGGTGTGTTTCGATGTGCGACGTACGGGACTTGTACGCACGACGGGGGCGGCCGGGTTGCATACGGCCGGCGGGACTTCGGACATTCGGGCGGGGGGCATGACCGAGGAAGAGTTCGACGCGTTCTACGCGACCGCCTTCCCCCGGCTGACCGGTCAGCTCTACGCGTTCACGGGGGATCACGGCGAGGCGCAGGACGTCGTCCAGGAAGCGTTCGTCCGCGCCTGGGACAAGCGGCGCGAGTTCCTCGCCGACGGTGCTCCCGAGGCGTGGATACGGACCGTGGCGACGCGGCTCGCGGTGAGCCGCTGGCGTCGGGCCCGCCGCTGGCTGGAGCTGGTGCGTCGCACGCCTCCGGCCGACCACGCACCGGGCCCGGGCCCCGAGCGCACCGCGCTCGTGGCCGCGCTTCGAACGCTGCCCGAGGCCCAGCGGATGGCGATCGTTCTGCACCATCTGTGCGACTTGAGCATCGAGCAGGTAGCCTCCGAAACCGGTGCCCCCGTCGGCACGGTCAAGGCCCGGCTCTCGCGTGGCCGGACGGCGCTGGCGCGGGTGCTCTCGGAGGAATCGGCGGAGCCGGCCGGCTCCGCGCGTCCGTCGGGGTTCGCGGGCGCGTCCGGCAAGGGCGAGAGGGAGGACGACCGTGTCCGATGAACTCGCCTCCGCCCTGCGCGAGTTGGCGAACGAGGCGGAGAGGTCTCCGGTGCTGAGCGGTGCGGAGATCCGCGGCCGGGCGTCGGGCCGACGACGCCGCCGCCGTACGGCTCTGGCCGCGGGCGGCGTCTGCGTCGCGGGCGCGCTCGCCCTGGTCGCCCTGGTGGGCCTGGACGGAGGGGCGCAGCGGAAGTCCCCGCCGGCCGCGAGCCCCACCGCCGTCCCGAGCCTGCCGACGGCGTCGCCGGACGCCACGATCGATCTGGGCAGGCGCGTGATCTCCGTCGCCGGCCACCGGCTGACGCTCCACGGCGACAGTCTGACCGGGGACACCCCGACGGTCCGGATGACGGTCACGGAGAAGGAAGCCCACCTGAGGGTCTCCAGCAAGACGGTCGGCTTCGAGGGCGGCTACTCCTTCGAGGCCACCTGGGTGGTCAAGCTCACCGGGGCCGACGGCGGAACGGACTACGTGGGCTCCCTGGGGACCGGTGACCATGCCATCTCCGACCCTGACCACGGCTGGATCATCCTGGACATGACCGATGCCAAGCTGCTGTACGACCGGCTCGAACCGGGCGCCGTGGTCGAGATCCGCCCGTCGGTCAACGCCTCGGCCTCCTCGGCGGCGCACCGGGGCTCGGCGACGGCGGGCACGGTCACCGGTTCGGGCGCGGCCACCGGCGCAGCGGCCGGCTCAGGAACGGGATCCTCGGGAACCTCAGGCGGCTAGCGCGGCCTTCGCGGCAGGGTGGCCACGCCCCGGAGCCCGGCAGCACCAGCGGCCCCCGCACTCGCGTCCCGCGTCCGGCACCCCGCACTCCGCACTCCGCACCGGAACGACCGGCGCCTGTCTGTCTTCAGAGGGGCGGCTGGGCCGGAGCGGGGCCGAGGGTCGTCGTGCCCGGGGCGGTGCGGTGGCCGAGGCCGGTGCGGTAGGCGTCGAGAGCCGCTTCCACCCGGCCGGTGCGCCGCAGCAGGTCGCCCAGCAGCCGGCACAGGTCCGCCAGGTCGCCCGCCGCGCCCGCCCGCTCCAGCAGGCTCATCGCCCGCACGTAGTGCTCCTCCGCCGCCTCGGTGTCGCGGGCGTCCTCCGCGATGATCCCGAGCAGGCGGTGCGCGGCGGCGGCGTGGATGGCGCCCCGCTCGGAACTCAGGTCACCGAGCACCTGCCGCAGCAGTCCGTCCGCCTCGTCGGACTTGCCGCGCCGGTGCAGCACGTCGGCCAGTTCCACCGCGACCTGGCTGGTGTACAGCGCGGCCCGCTTCGCGGAGAGCATGGCCTGCGCCTCACGCAACTCGCCCTCCGCACGCTCGAGTTCACCGTTCTGGGCGTACAGATAACCGCGCATCCAGTGGCAGTTGGCGAGCTCGGTGCGGATCTGGAGCTGCCGGTAGAGCTCGGCGGCCTTGGCGAGGGAGGCGTCGGCCTCGGTGATCCGCCCCTCGGCGATCATCGTCCGCGCCACCGAGCGGTGCATCCGCGCCACCAGCGCCGGGTCCTGGACCTGCGGCGCGAGGGCGAGCGCGAACTCGGCGGCCTGGGCGGCACGGGCGTGCGCGCCCATGTCCATGTAGGGCCCGATGACTCCCGTGTAGAGGAGAAGCAGCGCCTCGGGATCGTGCAGGCCCGTCCGGTTGAGCTCGTCGAGCGTGGACTCGAACAGATAGCAGGCGTAACGGAGTTCACCGGCGAGGTAGTGGGAGACCGCCCGGCCGCGTACGGCGGGCACCCGCTGCGGCAGCGGCGCGTCCCCCATCCGCTGCTCCGACTCCTCGAAGCGCCGCTGCGCCGTCTCCAGGTCCCCGGTGTCCAGAGCGCATTCGCCGAGCCCGAGAAGCGCCGCCGCCTGCTCGGCGACCAGTCCGTGGGCCTCCGCCTCCGCGAGCAGAACCGCGTAGACCTCGGCGGCCACCTCGGCCTCTCCGGTGGAGAGCGTGCGCTGCGCGTCCGTCAGCCGCAGCCGCAGGCCGGTGGCGAGATGGGCGGGCCGCCCGGTCGCCAGCTCCTCGTACGCGATCCCGAGACGCCCGGCTATGTGCCGCAGCGCGGGCTCGGAGGCCCGCACCCGGCCGGCCTCCAGGGTGGAGATGTACGCGGGCGTGTACACGGGCTCCGCGAGCTGTTTCTGCGTCAGGCCTCGTTCTGTGCGCAGCTGTTGCACCCTGCGCCCGATGATCTCAGGGTCGTCCCGCTCCGCCATGAACCAAGCATGCCATCAAGCCGAGTTGGACCGGTCCGGCTTTTGACTACTGTCCGGCCTCGGACCCTCTTGCGACGGGAGCCCGGGAGCCTCTACGTTAAGTGCCGGATTAAGCATGCTTAATACGCCGCTGTTGTTGCGAGGTCACCGTGCTCCGACGTATTTCCGCGCGCTACTCCAGAGGGTTTCTCGCCGCCGTCATCGCGGTCGCCGCGCTGGTCACGGCGGCGAACGTCGGCCCGGCGAGAGCGGCCGAAGCGGCCCCCACGGCACACACCACCGCGCACACGACCGGTCGGCGGTAACTCCCCGCGGGCCGTCGACGCACGCTCCCCGAGTCGTACGACAGCGGCGAAATCCCCCGTACGGGGCAGACGCGGCGCCTACAGTGAACCGGTGACCTCTACCGCCGCCCGTACCGCGCTGGACCTCACCGCCGACCTCCCCGTGCCCGCCCTGGAGGACTTCTACCGGGATCTGCACCGGCATCCCGAACTGTCGCTGCGCGAACACCGTACGGCCGCCGCCCTCGCGGAACGGCTGCGGAAAGCCGGGTACGACACGACCGAGGGCGTGGGCGGTACGGGCGTCGTCGGCGTTCTGCGGAACGGGGACGGGCCCACCGTCCTGCTGCGCGCCGACATGGATGCGCTGCCCGTGGCCGAGGAGACCGGGCTGCCGTACGCCTCGGAGACCGACGGGGTCATGCACGCCTGCGGCCACGATCTGCACGTCACCTGGCTGACCGGCGCGGCGGACGCACTCGCCGCCGGGCGGGACACCTGGTCCGGCACACTGGTGCTGGTCGGACAGCCCGCCGAGGAGACCGGCGGGGGCGCGGCCCGCATGGTCGCGGACGGCCTCCACGAACGCTTCCCGGTGGCCGACGTCCTGCTCGCCCAGCACGTGGTGCCCGGCCCCGCCGGGCTGTACCCGCACTCCCCGGGTCTGATCATGTCCGCCTCGACCGACCTGGACATCGTCGTGCACGGGCGGGGCGGGCACGGTTCGCGGCCCGAGACGACCGTCGACCCGGTGGTGACGGCCGCGTACATCGTGACGCGGCTCCAGACGGTCGTCAGCCGGGAGATCGCGGCCCGGGAGTCCGCTGTGCTCACCGTGGGGCGGATCGAGGCCGGCACCCGGCACAACATCATCCCGTCCGAGGCCCGGATCGCCCTGAACCTGCGGACGCAGTCGCAGGACGTGCGGGAACGGATGATCGCCGCCGTGCGGCGCGTCGCGGCGGGCGAGTGCGCGGCGGCCGGCTGCCCGGCCGAGCCCACGGTCACCGTCGGCGACGACTTTCCGGTGACCGTCAACGACGCCGGCACCGACCGCCGGATCGCCGCCGTGCACAGCGAGGTCTTCGGCGCCGGGACGGTCCTCGATCCCGGTCCCGCCATGGCCAGCGAGGACTTCCCGCGGCTCGCGGTCGGCCGGATCCCCTACTCCTACTGGTTCGTGACCGGCACCCCTGCCGACGTCTGGAACGCCGCCCCGGGCAGCGACGACCTCATGACCAGGCTCGCGGCCGTGCCCAGCAACCACAGTCCGCACTTCGCCCCCGACCTGTCCACGGTCGCGCCGGGCGTACGGACCCTGGTGTCGGGGGCGCTGGCCTCGCTGTCGGCCGGGAAGTGAACCATCCCGGTCCGTGTTCGCTCAGGTCTGCGTCTGCAACTGGCTGAGCTGACGCCTGACATGGTCCAGCGCGCCCTCCCGGCGTCCGGGCACCCGCTGTCTCAACCGGGCCAGTTCCGCCCCGAGTTCACGGGCCCGCGCCGGATCGTCGATACGGCCCCACTGGTGGTGCGCGCGGTCCACGGCCGACTCCACCTCCGGGGCGCCCGGCGCCTGTCCCGCGTCCAGCCGGTTCGCCGCGAGGGCCAGCCAGCCACGGCAGCTGCGCTCGGCGTCCCCCGCGAACATCGCCAGGTCGGCCCGTACCTCCATCCAGTGCAGCACCGGCTCGGACCCGGCCCCGTGCGTCCGCAGCGCCTCCCGCTCCCACCGCGCCGCCAGCGCGAACGCGTCGTCGTGGCGTCCGTCGCGGACCGCCGCGGTGATCTCCTCATGGGGATCGGGGGAGACCGAACCCCCTCGCCGGCCGGCCTGGCCGGGAAGCTGCACGGACGACGCGGACGGCATGGACGGCGCGGGCGGTGGAACCGCTGGGTGCGGCAGGTGCGGTGGACGCGCGGGCGCGTGCGGCGGAGCCGTGACCGTCGTGAACTCCGGAGCCGGGGGCCAGGGTTGCCCGGCCCACGCCCGGCCGGGCGCGAGCACCAGGTCCGCCGCTCCCGGCCGGGAGTTCTCCTCGCCCGCGATCCTCGTCAGAGCCTGCTGGTGAAGCTGGTCGGGGGAAGGGCGATGGCCGCTGCGAAGCAGCGTGGCGACGGCTCTCATGTACGCCGGCTGTGCCACCGTCCGGCGCGACGGCGGCGGGGCGACCCGGCCGTACAGCTCGGTCGACGGGCCCGCCGTGAGAGGGCGCCCGGCGAGGAACTCCCAGGTGTCCGTGTCCGCGTGCAGGTCGACGAAGACGGTCGTCGAACCCGGTGGACGCAGCCGGAGTTCGTCGGCGACCCAGCGCCAGGGGAAGGCCGTGTAGCGGACCGTCGCCGGGGTGGTGCGGGCCAGCGCGAGGTGCGGAAGCCGCTGGCGGCGGTCCAGTTGGAGCTGTCCCGTCACGAACATGGTCAGCGGTCCGGGCGCCGTCGCCGCCGCGCGCAGCCGGGTCAGGACGGCCTGCGGCTCCAGCGGGTCGGCCAGTTCGACGACGTTGGCCGTCTCGGTGCCCGACAGCACCGGAGGGGCGACGGCCGCGAGCACGGGGAGCACGGAGGCCGCGTCCACCAGACACCCCCTGCCCACCGGTGAGGCCGCGAGGAGCAGCACGGTTCCGGGCACAGGTTGCCTCCCCCATCGATCGGACACATCAGCACCGTAACGGCTGCGCATGCAAAGAGGGGACGTGAAGGGGACGAACCCCCCACCCGGCCGAAAACCCCGAAGTCCGCGTCCGCCACCGCGGCTACGTCCCTCGTCCGCCGCCCGCCCGACGCCGTACGGCGAAGATCGTCGTGTCGTCGCCGAGCCTGCCGCCGCAGTGGACCAGGGTGCCGTCGCGCACGAACCGGACGAGCCGCTGCGGGTCGGCGATGCGCGGGTCCCGTGGCAGCGCCTTCGTGAGGGTGTCACGGAGCGGGAAGAAGTCGCCCGCCGTGTCGCGGGCCTCGGTCACCCCGTCGGTGACCAGGAGCAGTGTCTCGCCGGGGGCGAGCGGGACCCGGAGCACCGGTGGCGGCGCGGGCGCCAACTCGCCCATGCCGAGCGGGAGCCCGTCCCCGGCCGGCAGACTCCGCACCTCGTCGGCGGTGACCACGAGCGGCGGTTCGTGGCCGAAGTTGACGACCTCCACGGTGACCGGAGCGTCCTCGGGGAAGGCGACCAGGACGCCGGTCGCGAAACGGTCGCTGTCGCTGCGGCCGAGCGCCACGCGGTAGCGGTTGTGCCGCAGCATCCGGACCTCCAGCCGGGCGGCGACCGTGGCGAGGTCCGGCTCGTGGTACGCCGCCTCGCGGAAGGTGCTGAGCAGCGCGGCCGCCGCCTCGACCGCCGCGAGTCCCTTGCCCTGGACGTCTCCGAGCAGCACGCGGGTGCCGTGCCGGCCGGGCTGGATGTCGTAGAAGTCGCCGCCGACCCGGGCCTCGCTGTCGGCGGCGAGGTAGACGGCCGCGTGGTCGAGGCCGCCCCAGCCCGGGGGCATCGGGCGCAGCACGGTACGCCGGGTCGTCTCGGCGATGTCCCGCATGTGCAGCATGCGCCGCTCCGCGCGCAGCCGCACGGAACAGGCGAGGGCGGCCAGGCCGCTGCCGACCATGACCAGGACGAAATCGGGCAGGCCGTTCTGGTACGGGTGCGGCCACGACGTGTCCACGGTGCCGTAGACGAGCAGCGACAGCGCGGCGAACGCCACGGTGCCCAGCACCCCGCAGATCGCCGCGGCGATGACCGGCACGAGCACGAGCCAGGAGATGATCCGGAACCGGCCGGAGGTGTTGACGTCGAGCAGCGCGATGCCGAGGAGCAGCAGCAGCGGGGGCAGCCAGGCGACGCTGCGCCCGTGCACCCGCAGCGGCGTCGACCGCTGGAAGGCCTCCTGCACCCCGGTGCGCGGCCGCAGGGCGTGCCGTAACCGGTCGTATGCGGATCTCCGGTCGGCCACCTCGCCGTACCGCCTCCGTCTCGTTGTCTCAGTAGGCGACGGACATACGGCCGTGCGGGTGGACGGGCATCTCCAGCTGGTCGACGAAGGCCATCGCGTAGTCCTCGGCACTGATCCTGCTCTGGCCGCCCGCGTCGGTGAGCATGCGGTCGCCGCCGATCCTGAACTCGCCCGTGCGTTCGCCGGGGCCGATCTCGGCGGCGGGTGAGATGTAGGTCCAGTCGAGATCGTCGACGTCGGTCCGCAGATAGGTGAGGGCGTCACGGTGGGCGAGGGCCTCGGGAAGGTAGGCCTCGGGGAAGTCCGGCTGGTCGCACGCGGCCTCGCCGGGGGCGACCTCCAGGGTCCCCGCCCCGCCGACGATCACGAGCCGGTGCACCCCGGCCTCACGGACGCCCTCCACCAGGGAGTGGTTGAGGGCGAGGAAGGGTTCGCGGGGATCCGAGACGTCCCGGGGCGGGACGCAGGCCGACCCCACCGCGTCCGCGCCGGCCACCAGCTCGGCGACCTTCGCCGGGTCCGCGGCGTCGGCCGCCGCCGCGGTGACCCCGGAAACCGGGGACTGGCCGGACCGGCTGACCGCGACGACCTGGTGTCCGCGCGCCGACGCCTCCGTGGCGATACGGCTGCCGACCATGCCGGTGGCACCGAAGAGTACGAGCTTCATGCACCTCAGCGAAGCACGCGACCATGATCACCGCATCCCGGCGAAGCGGCGAGGAGGGTGCCGCGGGAGGTGCTGTGGGGTGCCGTGGAGGGGTGCCGTGGGGGGTCGGGCCCCGACTTGCCAGGGGCTGCGGCGAGGTGTGACCTGGAAGGCGGGGGCGAGCAGAGAGGAGTCCTTCCATGGCTCAAGCCGCACCCGTGTCAGGGACACCAGGTACATCCGGATCGACCGACGTCTTCGGGGAACAGACCCACACGATGGCGAAGTGGGCCGTGCCCGTCGTCGGCGGACTCGTCTACGGCTACTGGGCCGCCGCCATCAACCGGGACGCAGGTGCCATCACGGGCTGGAACGTGCTGTTCGGCTTCGTGTGCGCCATCGCGTTCGCGGCGGCCTACATGGGCGCCCGGACGGTGGCACCACTGATGCGGCGCGAGGCGCACGCGCTGGTGTGGGCCGTGTTCGCGGGCTGCGCGTTCGGTTTCCTCTACAGCCAGACCGACGCGACCATTCTGCGGTCCGTGTTCATGTCACTGCCGGTGGCGGTGGGCGTGTACGCGGTGGCCTTCTACCGCTACTACACCCACGAGGACGCGGCGGGAAAGGCGGGCTGACGTCGTAGCGCGCCGTTGCGACGGACGACGTCGCAACGGCGCACACGGCACAGTCGTCCGTCGCGACGGCGCACACGCACATTCACACGCACATTCACACGCACATGAGGCCCCGGCACCGCCGGGGCCTCATGCGTCTCCCTCACTCACCTGCTCACCCACCACCTGGGACCCAGTCCCAGGAGTTCGAGGAGGAGCCGGACACGGTCCAGCTCCACGCGCTGGAGACGGTGAAGCTCCAGGAGCCGGAGGGGGTCACACTCCATCCGGGGTCGTTGCGCGGGTTGCGCCCGTCGTCCCAGTGCGCGTTGTGCCACGTCCCGTCCTTCTGGTCGGGACACGGGTCCGAGCAACTCGGCACCCACCGGCCGTCGGTGTCGACGAAGGCCGCGCTGGCCCAGGCATGGGCGCCCACGAGCCAGTACCAGACGGAGGTGCCGAGCACGCTCTGCCCGTTCACCGCGCACTGGACGCGGTCCTGGCTGCCCGGTGAGAGCGCGCCGACGACGGGCGAGTTCGTGCTGGGCTGAAGCCGCAGGTTCAGTTCTCCACGGGAGATGACGGTGCCCCGGACGGGGCTTCCGGAGCCGTCGCCGGTCGGCGCCGACTCGGTCGCCGCCATGGAGGGACCGGCGGCCAGGACGGTCAGTACACCGCCGCTGAGCAGGGCCGCGGCAAGAGTCCGCGGGGCTGGGGTGGTGCGCATATCGGCCTCCTTTTCCCCAGATCCAGGAAACACCCGTTCGGGTGAGGGCTCCACCTGAGCGGCCGAAGCCCCTGGGGCCACAGGGATGCACGGGGGTGAGCGGCAGCCCCGGAGGTGCCGGCGGAACCCGCACGGCCGTCCGCCGGCGTGCCGACGGGACACGGACCGGGTGCCGCCGGAATCGGGCGGGCTGCCGGCGGGGGCCGCGGTCCAGCCCTGCGGGGCGGGCGCGTCAGCTCCCCGTACGGCTTGTCATATGCGCCCATTTGCAGTCGGACCGGTCGCGTACGGGGTCCGGGAGGCCTTGTCTGAAGACGTGTCCCCTCGTGTCCGGAGCGCCCTGTCGGCCGTGCTGATCGCGCTCGCCTGCCTCCTCGCGCCGCTCGGCGCGCTGTCGGCGTGGGCGACGTACGGCCTCGGCGACTCCGAGCGGTACGAGGCCACCATGGCGCCGCTCGCCGGCGACGACGACGTCCGGGACGCCATCGCGGCCGGCGTCACCGACGACATCCTGCGCGAGGTCCACGTACGGCCAAGGCTCCAGGGGCCGGTGAACCACTTCGTACGGGACGCCGTGCGCTCGTTCACCGAGACCGAGGCGTACCGCACGGCGTGGGAGGCCGCCAACATGGCCGCGCACGACGCCGTGATGCGGGCGTTGCGCGAGGACCGCGAGGGTGCGGTGACCGTCGATCTCGCGCCCGTCACCGAGCGGGTCAAGCGCCGGCTCGCCGACGACCACATGCCGTTGGCCGCCCGGATCCCGGTCGCGCACACCGAGGTCACCGTGCTCGAGGCGGAGGACCTGGCCCGGCTCCGGAAGGGGTTCCACGTGCTCGAAGTCGCCGGATTCTGGCTCCCGTCGGCGTCGGTCGTCTTCGCGGCGACGGGCATCGTCATCGCCGTGCGCCGCCGCCGGGCGGTCCTCGCGACGGGCCTCGGCACCGCTCTGGGCGCCGCGCTGCTCGGTGTCGCGATCACCGTCGGCCGCAGGCTCACCCTCGACGACCTGCCGCCCGATGTGTCCCGCACAGCCGCGGGCGCGGTGTACGACGCTCTCACCGAGACCCTCCGGTTCGTCAGCTGGCTGCTGCTGGCCATGGGT
The DNA here is from genome assembly GCF_036139655.1 of Streptomyces sp. NBC_00328. NCBI lineage: Bacteria > Bacillati > Actinomycetota > Actinomycetes > Kitasatosporales > Streptomycetaceae > Streptomyces > Streptomyces sp. NBC_00328. The sequence continues at coordinate 5,205,054 of NZ_CP108013.1, read as the reverse complement.
CTGACAGTGGCTCTGACCGCCGCGCTCGCCGGTGTGTACGCCCGTCGGCGGCGGCCGGCCGAGGCACCCCGTCAGATTCCCGCCGAGCAGTCGACCCACGTGGGCGCCTGACCCGGGGCCCGGCGGGACCGTCCCGGGTCCGCCCCCGGGTCCGCCCCCGGAAAACCGACATACTTGGGGCATGTCCCGCGAGTTCCCCATCGGCCTCACCCCTCCCGACTGGCTGGTCAGGAACCTCCAACCGCAGCGGGTCCCCGTCAACCGGGCCGCCGCCGCCCGCGCCGCCGTGGCCCTGTCGCTCCCCCTCGCGATCGGCCTCGCCTGCGGACAGCCCGCGTACGGCGCCCTGGCCTCCATGGGAGCGCTGTCCGGAGTCATCGGCGACACCGCGGACGCGTACCGCATGCGGATCCTCAACATCGCCGTCCCGCAGTTCTTCGGCGCGATCGGCGTCACGATCGGCGCCGCGGTCTTCGGCCACGGCTGGACCGCCGTGGTGACGGTGACCCTGATCGCCCTGGTCTCCGGGATGATCTCGTCGATCGGCGCCGTCGCCTCCGTCACCGGACTGCTGCTGCTCCTCAACTGCGTGATCGGCGCCGGACTTCCGCTGCCCGGCGCCTGGTGGCTCGCGCCGCTGCTGATGTCCGGCGGCGGGCTCCTCGTCCTCGCGCTGACCCTGCTCGCCTGGCCGCTGCGCTCGGGGGTGCCGGAGCGGTCCTCCGTCGCGAGCACCTACCGCACGGTCGCGGACCTGCTCGCCGCCGGAGGCACCGACGACTACGAGCGCCTCCGCATCGCCGTCACCCAGTCCCTGAACGAGTCGTACGACCTCGTCCTCGCCCGGCGGGCGTTCCACCACGGCCGCAGCCCCGACCTCGTCCGGCTGCTCGCCCAGCTCAACGCCGTCACGCCGGTCGTCGAGGCCGCCCCCGCCGCCCACCAGCGGGGCGAACCGCTGCCCGCCGAGATCCCCGCCGCCGTACGCCTGCTCGCCGGCACCGTCGAGTCCGGCGGCACCGAGCCCCTCGAACTGCGGCTTCCCGCCCCGGCCGACGAGACAGGGCGCGCCGTCGACCACGCCCTGCGGCACGCCGCCGGTGTCGTGGCCGACCGGTCCCCCGACCCGCGCACCCTCGACGACCGCCTCGGCCGGCCCGCCCGCCTGCGTGTCCGTGCCGCCCGCGCCACCCGCAACGTCCTGCTGTCGGCGGCCTCCTGGCGCTACGGCACCCGCCTCGCCCTGTGCATCGGCCTCGGCCAGGTGCTCGTCTCCACCGTCGAGGTGCCGCGCTCCTACTGGGTCGCGCTCACCATCACCTTCGTCATGAAGCCCGACTACGGTTCCGTCTTCTCCCGGGCCCTGCTGCGCGCCCTCGGCACGGTCGCGGGCCTCGTGGTCGCGGCGACCGTGCTGACCCTGGTTCCGCGCGGCTGGTGGGACGTGCCCGTGCTGATGGTGCTCGGGGCGCTCATCCCGGCCCTGACCCCGCGCGGCTACGGCTATCAGACCGCCGCCATCACCCCGGTGATCCTGCTGCTGTCCGACATCCTCAACCACCAGGGCACCGGGCTCGTCGTCCCCCGGCTGGTCGACTCCCTGATCGGCTGCGGAATCGCCCTGATTGCCGGATATCTGCTCTGGCCGGAGAGCTGGCACGCCCGGGTCGGCGACCGGCTCGCGGACGCGGTCGCCGACACCGCCGGCTATGTCGAGCTGGCCTTCGGGGACGCCGCCGAGCCGTCGGCCCGCGCCCGGAGCAGACGCCGGCTGTACCGCGACCTCTCCTCCATCCGTACGGAGTTCCAGCGCGCGCTGACCGAACCGCCGCCGAACGGACGCCGCGCCGCGGCCTGGATGCCGCTCGTCGTCGCCGTCGAGCGGATCGTGGACGCGACGACCGCAGCCCGGGTCCGTGTCCGGCAGGGCGCGGCCGAGCCGTCCGCCGCCGAGATCTCCACCATCGCGCGCCAGCTGCGGGAGCTGTCCGAGGGACTGCGCGAGACGGACGTGCTCTTCGCCGTCCGCACCGACCTCACCGGACCCGAGAGCAGCGTCCTCGAACCGGTGCGGCAGGAGGTCGCGGCGGCCAGGGCGATCACCTCACCGCATTGACACGGGCGGCCACCACATTGACACGGGCGGCGTCGGCACAGACTATTCGCCCATCGTCCCGACTCCACGTGCGGGACGGACGGAACTCAGAATTCCGACAAATCACCGTGGTAGGAAAGTGAACCCGTGGGCGCTGTAAGGGGGTTGACGCGGCGGTTGTCCGGTGCGCAGCCCCTGCCGAAGATCACCATCTATGGCCGCTAACCTTACGTGTCCGTCCTGGCCAGGGATTGACGGGATCAACTCACGCGAAGGGTTGCGCACATGGGCATTCTCACTCTCCTGCGGAATGCGTTCGGCCGCTCACGCAAGGGTCGTGACGCGGACGCGGAGACCTCGCGAGAGGCCACGTCGACCGCGACGGTCCCGGCTCCCGCCGCGGAGCCGACACTTTCTCCCGAGGCCGAGCCGGCCTCGACCGCCGCCCCGGAGGCCGAGCCGAAGATTCCGGCTCCCGCGTCCGAGCCCGAGCCCTCCGTCGTCGATGAGCTGGTGTCGGCCGCCTTCGACAACGTGACGGTACCGAAGCAGAACACGACCTCCTCCCCGGAGCCCGAACCCACACCCGAGGCCGAGCCGGTCACCGAAGCCGAAGCCGAGGCCGAGCCCGCCGCCGCGCAGACGGAGGAGCCGGTCGCCGAGCCCGCCACCGAGGCGGAAGCGGAGCCCGCCGCCGAGGCCGAGGTCGAGTCGGTCGCGGAGCCCGAGCCCGAGGCCGAGGAAGCGACGGAGCCCGTCGCCGCCGCCGAGCCCGAGCCCGAGGCCACCCCCGAGCCCGAGCCCACCGTCGAGCCCGAGGCCGCGGTCATCCCCGAGCCCGAGCCCGTCGTCGAGCCCGAGCCTGCCGCGGACGCGACTCCGGTCGCCGAGGCGGAGCCCGAGCCGGTCGCCGAGCCCGAGGTCGCCGCCGAGGCGGAAGCCGAAGCCGAGGCCCAGCCCGAGGTCGAGCCCGAGGCCGAGGCCGAGGTGCCCGAGGCCGCGCAGGTCGACGAGCCCGCGGCCGCCGACGGCGAGGAAGCCCCCCAGGCGGCACCCGCAGCCGAAGACGAGACCAGCACGGGTGGTGCGGGCGGGAACGACAACGCCGAAGGCGAAGCCGAGGCGGAAGCGGAAACCCCGGCCGAAGCCGAGGCCCAGCCCGCAGAAGACTCCGCCGTCGCGCTGAACGAGGTCAAGGCACAGGCTCCGGACCTGGTCACGGCGTACCAGGAAGCAGGTACCGCGCTCCAGAAGCGGGACCTCACCGGCAAGCGCGCCAAGGTCTACCTCGTACTCGACCGCTCGTCGTCCATGCGCGCCTACTACAAGGACGGCTCCGCCCAGGCCCTCGGCGAGCAGGCCCTCGCCCTCGCCGCCCACCTGGACCCGGAGGCGACCGTCCACGTCGTCTTCTTCTCCACCGAACTGGACGGCACCGGCACCCTCACGCTCACCGAGCACGAGAACAAGGTCGACGACCTGCACGCCGGCCTCGGCCGCATGGGCCGTACGAGCTACCACGTCGCCGTGGAGGAAGTCGTCACCCACCACCAGCGGTCGGGCGGCGGCGACCCCGCCCTGGTGATCTTCCAGACGGACGGCGCCCCGGACGCCAAGACCCCCGCCACCCAGTCCCTCACGGACGCGGCGGAGAACCACCCGGGCGTCTTCTTCTCGTTCGTCGCCTTCGGCGAGCACGACAACAAGGCCTTCGACTACCTGCGCAAGCTGAAGACCGGGAACACGGCCTTCTTCCACGCGGGCCCGGCCCCGCGTGAGCTCACGGACGTCGAGGTCTACGACGGCGTCCTGGAGAACTGGCGCCCGTAAGCCCTGAGCCCGTACACCGCACCACCGGGCCGCCCCCTTCCCACGCCTTAAAACGGGAAGCGGGCGGCCCACCCATGTCGGCTACGATTTCAAGGTTCACCGGCGACGACCCGCCCACCGGAAATCCGAGGCGATCGTCGCCCCACGCAGCGACCTGGGAGCAGCCCGCGATGGCTCGACACCTCATCACCAGCGCCCTTCCGTACATCAACGGGATCAAGCACCTGGGCAACATGGTGGGGTCCATGCTCCCGGCGGACGTGTACTCCCGGTACCTCCGCCAGCGCGGCCACGACGTCCTGTACATCTGCGCGACGGACGAGCACGGCACCCCCGCCGAGCTGGCGGCCAAGGAGCGCGGCCTGCCGGTCGACGAGTTCTGCGCGCAGGCGCACGACGCGCAGAAGGCCGTGTACGACGGCTTCGAGCTGGCCTTCGACTACTTCGGCCGCAGCTCCAGCCCGGAGAACCGCGACATCACGCAGCACTTCGCGCGCCGCCTGAACGAGAACGGCTTCATCGAGGAGCGCGCGATCCGTCAGGTGTACTCGCCCACCGACGGCCGTTTCCTGCCGGACCGCTATGTGGAGGGCACCTGCCCGCACTGCGGTTACGACAAGGCCCGCGGCGACCAGTGCGAGAACTGCACGCGCGTGCTCGACCCCACGGACCTGATCGACCCGCGTTCGGCGATCTCCGGCTCGACGGACCTGGAGGTCCGCGAGACCAAGCACCTGTTCCTCCTCCAGTCGAAGCTCCAGCACGAGGTCGAGGAGTGGGTGGCCCGCCACGAGTCCGAGTGGCCGCAGCTCGCCTCCTCCATCGCCCGCAAGTGGCTGACCGAGGGCCTGCACGACCGCGCGATCACCCGTGACCTGGACTGGGGCGTCCCGGTCCCGGCCGACACCTGGCCGGAGCTGGCGGCCGAGGGCAAGGTCTTCTACGTCTGGTTCGACGCCCCGATCGAGTACATCGGCGCGACGAAGGAGTGGGCCGACCGGTCCGGCCAGGACGCGGAGAACCGTGACTGGAAGTCCTGGTGGTACGACGCGGACTCCGGCGAGAACCCGGTCCGCTACACGCAGTTCATGGCGAAGGACAACGTGCCCTTCCACACCGTGATGTTCCCGGCCACCGAGCTGGGCGTGCGCGAGCCGTGGAAGAAGGTCGACTACGTCAAGGCCTTCAACTGGCTGACGTACTACGGCGGGAAGTTCTCCACGTCCCAGAAGCGCGGTGTCTTCACGGACCACGCGCTGGACATCCTGCCCGCCGACTACTGGCGCTACTTCCTCATCGCCAACGCCCCCGAGTCGGACGACTCGTCGTTCACCTGGGAGCACTTCACGGCCACGGTCAACAAGGACCTGGCCGACACCCTCGGCAACTTCGTCAACCGCGTCCTGTCCTTCTCCAAGAAGCGCTTCGGCGAGGAGGTCCCGGCGGGTGCGGAGGCCGGCGAGGCCGAGGCGAAGCTGGGCGTGGAGATCGCGGGCCTGCTCGCGGAGTACGAGACCCAGATGGAGGCCCTCCAGTACCGCAAGGCGGCCGCCGCGCTGCGCGCCCTGTGGTCCGCGGGCAACTCCTACCTGGAGGAGAAGGCCCCCTGGCTGGAGATCAAGACCAGCCCCGAGGGCGCCGCGCTGACGCTCCGTACGGCGATGAACCTGATCCACCTGTACTCGGTGGTCTCGGAACCCTTCATCCCGGCGTCCGCCCGCGCGATGCGCTCCGCCTTCGCCCTCGCGGACGACACGGCGACCTGGGTGAGCGCCGACGAGGCCCGCGCCCTGTCCTTCCTGCCCGCCGGAACCCCCTTCACCGTTCCCCCGGTCCTCTTCGCCAAGATCACGGACGAGGACCTGGAGTCGTACAAGGAGCGCTTCGGCGGCGCGCCGGAGTAACCGGACGACCGCTCTACAGGAGCCCGGGAACGAACCGTTCCCGGGCTCCTCGCGTACCACGACCCTCCGACGACAGGCTGATACGCCCGGTCCCACCAGCGGCTTTACCGCACCCTGACCTTCAGGCCCACTGTCACCTCCTGTTAGCATCCGCGCACTTGTGCGAGGGCGGGGGCCCTCGCGGGGAGGGACAGTTCACGTGGGCAGACACGCCCCGAGACGGCGCGGCCTGGCCGCGGCCGTCTCCTCCATAGCGGTCGCCGTGGCGGCCGCCACCATCGCCGTTCTGCCGCAGAACGGCGCCTCGGCGGACCCGGCCGCACCGGCCGGGTCCACCTCCGAGATCACCCTGGCCGACCCCGTCGGCACACAGCCGCGCGCCGACCGCCCCCTGGTGGCCGGCACGAGCGGCTTCCTGCACCGGCAGACCGGGATCACCGGACTGCTGTGGACGGACTACGCCACCGGCACGAGCACGGTCGTCAGGACCGCCGACGGCGTGTACGCGCCCACGGGTGTCTGCGCGAGCCTCGGCTCGTCCACCTGCCCCACCGCCTGGTACGGCAGCGACGCCGACCTGGTCGCGCTGCCGTCGGCCGGTTCCGTAGCCCTGTGGGACCCGGCGACCCGGACGACGTCGTCGTTCACCTCGGACGAGGCGTACCGGGGGCTGGCCGGACGGACGGTCCTCACCGAGTACGCGGTGCACGACCTCGTCGACGGCACCTGGCGCTCCCGCGCCATCACCCCGGCCGGCACCCGGATCACCTCGGGCTCCATCACCGCCGCCGACGCGCACGGCGTGCTGTTCAAGGTCGACAGCCACCTGTACTACCTCGACCTGGCCACGGCCACCACCACCAGGGCCTTCTCCGGCATGGACGCGCGGCCGTACACCGTCCTCAGTGACGACCGGATCGGCTGGTACGACCCGGTCGGCGGCGACCTGCGTGTCAAACCGCGCACGGACCCGGCCGCCGACGAGCAGGTGATCGATCTGCCCGCGCCCGGTGCCCAGCTCGACGGCGCCCCGGTGCTCTCCGGCGACTGGCTGCTGCTCCCGCTGCACACCGGCACCGGCACCAGCGAGCTGCGGGCCGTCTCCCTGAAGGACGGCTCCTCACAGACCCTGGTGGCCAAGGCGGGGGCGTACATCGTTCGCCCGTCCGGCAATGCCGCCCTGGTCACCGGCGGCACCGGCGCGAGCGACTGGTGGGTGCGGCGCTTCACCGAGGCCGCGGACGGCACGCCCGGTCTGGAGCAGCTGGCCCAGATTCCGGCGACGGAGAACGCGAAGACCGGCCTGGCGCTCAGCCGGGGCAGCCTGCGCCTCGCCGAGGACGACCCGAGCGGCACCATGGACACCACCTCGCTGCGCACGCTCGCCGTGGTCGGCGGGCAGCTCAGCGCCTCCGCGCCGGAGGCCGGGGACAAGGTGCTCACGCGCTGCGCGTACACGGGTGTGGCCTGCTCGACGCTCTGGGGCAACCTCGGCAACAGCCCGCGGGACGCCTTCCTCGGCACCACCGACACCGGTCTGACCGGTAAGGACAAACTGGTCGCCATGCTGGACGGCTCCTCGGACTGGACCCTGGAGTTCGGCACCACGGGCGGCCACATCGTCGACGTCTCGGACAACTACGCGGTCTACGACTCCGGGGGCACCTCCCCGATGCAGTACATCGGCGAGTTCGGCCAGGGACAGAAGCTGAAGCGGTCGGTGCGCGCCGCCGCGCTGAACGGCTCGACCCTCTGGAGCGCCTCGACGACCGGCAAGCTCACCTCGTACAGCCTGACCGAGGACAAGACCCTCGCGACGGTGACCGTGCCGGGCATGTCCTGCGTGCCGGGCGAACTCCAGGCGGCGGGCCGCTGGGTGTACTGGACGTGCGGCGACGGCTCGGCCGGCGTGTACGACTCCAAGGCCGCCACCTCCCGCACGGTGAACGGCGGCGACGTGCTGCTCGGCGACGGCTTCACCGTCCGCCACGACCGTGCCGCGGGCACCCTGGTGCTGACGGACGCGGCCACCGGCACCAGCCGTGTGCTCACGACCGATGTCGCCGACACCGGCCTCGCCATGGACCGCCGCTTCAAGTGGACCGTGGACGAGTACACGGGCCTGGTGGCCTGGACCGACCTGTACGAGCGGACGCACATCGCCAGGACCGGTGTCACGCCGTCGGCCGTGACGGCCTTCAGGTCCGAGGCATCGGACTACGTCGGCTCCGGCACGTCGCCCTTCCACGGCTCCTGGCTGCTGTCCCGCCCGGTCACCTCCTGGTCGGTGACCTTCACCTCCGTCCAGAGCGGCGCGCGGGGCAAGGCGACCCGCACGGTCACCGGAGGCGCGTCCACCGTCTGGGCGGCCACGGACTGGTACGGCACGACGGTCGACAACGCCCGCTTCCCGAACGGGCAGTACACCTGGACCCTCAAGGCCACGGGCACCGGCACCGCCTCGGCGGTCACCGTCGCGACCGGCAAGGGCTTCCTGGAGGGAGGCGCGCCGGTGCGGCACGACTTCTCCAGCGCGGAAGGACCGGACGGCCGCGGCGACCTCCTCACCCTGAACTCGTCCGGCGGTCTGACCTTCCAGTCGGGCACCGGCAGCGGCACGTTCGGCGAGAAGATCAGCGGTTCCGGCTGGGCCGCCGGCATCAAGGCCGTGCCGTTCGGCGATCTCAACGGGGACCGCTGCAACGACGTCCTCGTCCGGCTGAGCAGCGGCGCCCTGCGGGCGTACAAGCCGCACTGCGGCACCGCGGTCACCCCGAAGACGTCGTACACCACGCTCGCGAGCAGCGGCTGGACCCAGTACGACGTCCTGACCTCGCCCGGCGACGTGAGCGGTGACGGCCGGCCCGACCTGATCGCGCGCGTCGCGTCCACCGGGACCGTCTACCTCTACAAGGGGACGAGCGCGGGAACGCTCTCCGCCCGCGTGAAGCTCTACGACAGCTGGAAGGGCTACAAGAAGATCGTCGGGGCCGGTGACCTCAACGGCGACGGCATCGGCGACCTGCTCGCGCAGGACACGTCCAACACCCTCTACCGCTACAACGGCAAGGGGGACGGAACCTTCGCCGCCCGCGTGAAGGTGTTCGCCGACTGGGGCGGCTCGTACAACGCCGTCATCGGGGTCGGTGACATCACCGACGACGGCAGGGCCGATCTGGTCTCCCGGGACACCAGCGGCAATCTGTACCGCAACAGCGGGGACGGCAGGGGATCGTTCGGCTCGCGCACGAGGATCGCCACCGGCTGGGGCGGATACCGGTCGATCTCCTGAGGCTCCTCACCTCCGGAAAGGGGGCACGGACGACACGTCCCGTGCCCCCTTTCCGCGTCTCCGGGGCCATGCCCGCCGAGGCCGCCGACCCGGCGCCCGGGAGCGGCCGGACAGCACGGAAGACCAGGTGAGAGCCCGGTGACGACCCGGCGAACAGCCGGGAAAGCCACCCTCTGTCCGATGCCGCCGATCCGTAATGGACCCCGGCGCCACAAGGCCCTCGGTCACCCGTATGGTTTCCGCCATGGCAGTCCCCGAGGTCATTCCGATCGCCTACGAACCGAAGCACCGCACCGAGACCATAGGCCGGTACGCGGACGGTCAGTTCCTGGCGTCGATCACGTACGCCTTCCCCGAAGGGTTCCGTCCCGACGACGGCTGGGAAGAGCACAAACGTTTGTACGTGGTGCTCCACACCTTCGATGCCGAGGGCCGCTACCGCGACTCGGAGGTCTGGTGCGCCGGCACCTGGGCCGAACAGCAGCGAGCCGTCCAGGGCGAATACTCGGTGCTGTCACGCGCCCGCGTCCACCTGGCGAAGCTGCTCCGCAGTCTGCCCCGGCGCTCGTACACGGACATCGCGATACGGCCGTTCCAGCTCACCGCCGACGGCGTCCGGTTCGGCCTCGTGACGGGCGTGGACGAGGGCGAGGCCTGGGCCGAGCTGTACCCGGACGGCCTCGGCTTCTCCGAACCGTGGGACGGCACGTACGACACCTGAGCGGATCCTCCTTCCCGACGTGACCCTGACAAGCGCCCCCGGCCGTTAGCATCAGGTCCCTTGAGTCACGAGGGGCTGGGGGGCACGAGTGCGGGTGCGGGTGCGTGTGCGGGGAAACAGGTGGCTGCTGGTGGGCGCGGCACTGACCGCGTGGGGGATCACCGCCTGCGCCGGTACGGGCGGGGGAACGCCCGGCTCCCCGGCGGCAAGCAGTTCACCCGGCGGCGCCTCGACCCCGTCCACCGCGCCGGGACCGCCGCTCTCCGCCGAGGCCCTGAAGTCCATCGCCCTCACCGATGAAGACGTGCCGGACAGCTTGGCCGTCTCGGCGGACGAGCGATCACCCGCCGACTCCGACAGCACCTACCCGCCGGTCTCGGACCCCTCCTGCGAGACGCTCCTCGACGCCCCCCACGCCGTCGGCGCATCGGCCGTCGTGGACCAGAACATCACCTGGAAGGGCAGCATCCTGCCCGGCGGCAACACCCTCGCCTCCTACGAAGGCACAGGAGCCGAGAAGGCGATCGACCGTGTCCGTACGTCACTGACAACCTGCCACGACTTCACCGGCGACAGCCGCGGGGGGAAGTACACCTCGCACGTCGCGCCGGAGAAGGCCCCCCGGCTCGGCGACGAGTCGATCGCCTTCCGGGTCACCACCCCGGTGAAGCTGGAGGCGCCAGACCTGCCCGGCGGTCTACCTGCCCCCATGCAGAACCAGCGGCACATCCTCGTGAGAGTCGGCGGCGTCACCGCGACCTTCTCGACGCTGGACCTGGACAACAGCAACCACTTCCCCCTGGCCCTCATCCGAAAAGAAGTCGCCCGCATGACAAAGGCCCAGCACGCCTGACAGCAGCCACGGGACGACCGGGCGGGCAGCCCTGGATGATCACCCAGGACTGCCCGCCCGAAGCCGCCGCAGCAGGGCGGCCAGTCCGTCCCGGGTGACCGGAAGTACCCGGTCGGGGTCATCGCTCTCGCGGAACAGCAACGTGCCGTCGGCGCGGGCCAGTTCTACGCACTCATTGCCGTCACCGGGGCCGGAGAGCGAGGACTTCTGCCACTGGATCACGACTGGATTTCCTTCGCCAGGCGGTGCATGAAGTCCCGCGACTTCGCGGGCTCAAGAGATGCCGACTCCACTTTACGGAAGAGCGTTCGCATGGCGAGGAGTTGAGCGGAGGCATCGAGGAAAACCGAGCCGTACGGCGCGTCCCGCTGCGCGGTGTCCAACGCGGTCACCTGACCGCCCGCATACAACATCATCGAACTGGCCCCGGCGAATCCGTCGACGTCGAACGGAATCACCCGTACCGAGATATTGGGCCGCTCCGAGGCCCGCAGCAACTCGTCGAGCTGGGCGCGGGCCACTCGCCGATCCGCGACGCGGGTGCGCAACGCTGATTCGTGTACTACCGCTTCGTAGGGAGGCGCCCCCTCTCGCGAAAGGACCGCCTTTCGGCGCATCCGATGGGCCAGCCTGGGCTTCAGCTCACTGTCCGGAAGCTCGGGAACCCGGTAGGCAAGCACAGCGCGGGCGTAGTCCTCCGTCTGCAGCAGACCGGGTACGTGCGCGGTGGCGATCACCTGCATGAAGCGCGCATGGTGCTCCAGCTCCGCCAAGTCGCCGAATACCTGCGGCAGGACCTGCGCGTACTCATCCCACCAGCCGCGCGTTCGATCTGCGGCCATCTCAACGAGGCCATCGATCAACGCCTCGTCCGAGCAGGCGTAGTGCGCCGCGAGCCTGCGCAAGCGCTTCTCGCTGACCCCGGCGATCCCCGCCTCCATCTGACTCATCTGCGCCGAGGTCGACCCCAGGAACCGGGCGACGTCCCGAGCGGTCATTCCGGCAGCGTCGCGGAGTCGTCGCAGCTCAGTGCCGAGGCGGACCTGACGAGCAGTCGGCTGTCTCCTCGGTGGCATGCGCGCCTGTTCCTCTCAATGGGCCTTGCGCGAGCGCCGGTTGGTCTCGCTCGTCCGGAGTCAGATTACGCGAGCGACTTGCACAGGCAGAAATTAATGCCCTACCGTCAGTGACGCGACGCACACCCTGCGGAACACCGGGAGCCCGGAAGCGCACCGCCCCGCCCTGCCACGGCGGCGGCGACACTGCCACCGCCCGAAGCCCGCACCCCCTCCCTGACCAGGAGTCCGCATGCCCGAAACCGGCGAACTCGATGCCGACCGCTGGGAGTACACCCTCTCCATCCCCAACGACCCCCGAGCCGTCACGATCTGCCGCCGCACCCTGCGCCTGATCCTCGCCCTGCACGGCCTGCCGCATCTCGCGGAGGTGGCCGAACTCGCGGCGGCCGAGCTGGTCACCAACGCCGTACAGCACACCAGGGGCCCTGCGGCCATACGTCTCCGCTGGGCCCGCGGGGTGCTCCGCATCGGCGTGTGGGACGCGGACCCCACCCCGCCGGCACCCGCCCCACCAGCGGCATTCGGTGAAACGGGACGCGGCCTCACCCTCGTACAGGAATGTGCGGACGGCTGGGGCTGGCACCTGCTCGGCAAAGCCCAGGACCCGCGAGGCACGGGCAAGTTCATCTGGTGCGAACTGACCACGGCGGCGTGAACGTTTCGCCGGTCCCCGAAAGAGTGAACGACACGCATCGGCCGGACACCTCGGCCCTTGATCAACCTAGGTTGCGCACATGGTCACATCAGCTCACGAGGGCCTGCACCGGATCTTCCAGGACCGGCCCGAGATCCTCGCCCCTGTCTTCGGGGTACTGGGTATCGCGTTACCCGAGAAGGCGACGGTGGACGCGGTCACCCCCGACGCGACGGAGACCAAGCCGGTGGAACGCCGCATCGACACCGTGTTGCGCGTCGGTCCTTCCGACGGGGACGACTTCTTGCTGGCCGTCGAGGCCCAGGAGCGACGAGACCCGAAGAAGGCGTCGAGTTGGGCCTATTACGTCGCCTATCTCCAGGCCAAGTACGGCCTGCCGGTGCTGCTTCTCGTCATCTGCCGCGACCGGGCCACGACCAAGTGGGCGACCGGCCCCTTCGACTGCGGAGCCCGCGGCTGGACCGCCCAGCGGACGTACCCCATGGTCATCGGACCCGACAACCTCCCGGTGATCACCGACGAGAGAACCGCGGCACGTAAGCCCGCGATGGCCGTGTTCTCCGCCCTCGCTCACGCCCACAGCCACGACATCGACGCCATACTGGAAGCGCTGGGCCGTGCCCTGCAGGCGATGGACCGGCAAGCCTCCGACTACTTCTACGAGTTCCTGGACGTCAATCTGGGGAACACCCCCGCCGGCGACAAATGGAGGGAAATCTTGAGCTTCGTCACCTACTTCCCCGGCAGGGGAACCGTCCGCGAGACGGCCTATCTCGAGGGCAAGGCTGAAGGCAAGGCAGAAGGCAAGGCAGAAGGCATGATCCAAGGCGTGGCCGAGGGGGAGGCGAAGGGGGTCCTTCGGGTGCTGGAGGTGCGCGGGCTGACCGTCTCCGACGACGTCCGTACGCGGATCACCACCTGCACCGACCTGGACCGTCTCGGCGACTGGCTCGACCGGGCCGGCACGGTCGCGCACGCCGAGGAACTGTTCGGCGAAGCCCCGCGCGGCCCGGAGAGCACTTCGGAGCAGAGCTGATCAAGCCCCGCACGGGGAGGGCCCGGAACCCGTGGTGTTCCGGGCCCCCGTGTGCCGGGAGGGGTCAGGACGCCGAAGCCGACGCGCTCGGCTGGGTGTCCGTGCTGTCGTGGGTCTCGTCCGGGGCGACGCCCATCGTCAGGTCGGCGTGGACGCCCTTGGCAATGTTCTTCTTGTCGTACTTGAGGTACAGCAGGCCACCCTCATGGCCGTTCTGGGGATAGATCGTGTCCTCGGTGAGCGTGGTGCGGGTGGCGGTGTTCGTGGAGTACGGGGACACCTCGGCCGACGCCAGGACCGACTTCTCGTCGAAGAAGAACTGGCCGGTGTGGCAGGTGTGGCCGCCCTCGTAGCCCGCGTCGGTCCAGGTGCCGTCGACGTGGACCTTCGTGTGGATGTGGACGGCGCGGCCCTGGTACCAGCCCGGGAAGACCGTCTTGAAGGTGACGTAGCCGTGCTTGTCGGTCTTCCAGGTGCCCCGGAGGTAGCGCTCGTCGTCGGTCGGCTCCGAGTGGCCGCCGCCGGTGCCGCCGGAGGGAGCGCCCGACGGGGGCTCACCTGTGGGCGTGCCCGAGGGGGCGTCGGAGGGGGAGCCGGAGGGCGGGGTGCCGCCGCCACCGCCACCGCCGCTGCCCATCGCCTCGTAACCGGAGTAGATGCCCAGCGCGGTGCAGTGCCAGATGTCGACCGCCGCGTTCTTCACCGGTTTGCAGGTGTCCGCGTCGATCACCTTGAGCTTGAGGGTCAGGGGGATGCCCTCTTCGTCCTCGGTGATGTCCTGGCGGATCTTGTCCGCGTCGATGTAGTAAGGGCCCTCGGTGGTCTCGGAGGTGAGCTTGTAGCAGACCTCGGAGGCGGTGGCGCTCGCCGAGGCGGTCGCACCCTTCCCCTTCGCCTCCCCGGCGAAGGCGCCGGCGGCGACCGTCCCGCCCACACCGACAGCGGCGACCGCACCGGCACCGGCGACGACGACCTTACGGCGCGTCAGATCGCGTTTGTGCTTGGGGCCTTGCTCGTTCCCATGGCTGTTCTCGGCGTTTCCCGTCATGGGCAGGGACGCTAGGAGGCGGGCCTGTCAGGGGCGTGGGAAAGGCCTATGGAATCCAGGCTTCCTCCCCGGCCCGCCGCCCCTCGGCGCCCCCCCATGAGACGGCAGACCGCTGCAGAGCGGCCCCTCTGGATTCCTGCGGGGCTCCGGTGAGGTTTCCAGGAGGGTCCGGTCCCCGGCCGTGAAGGGCGGGGACCGGAGACCGCCGGTCCGTCAGTCCGTCAGCTCGCCGAAGCCGATGGTGACGCCGACACACTCGCCTGGGGCGGCGCGCCCTGGCCGTCCTCCGTCGCGCCAGGGTCGACGCCGACCGTGAGCGACGCATGGACGCCCTTGGTGATGTCCCGCTTGTCGTAGCGCAGCCTGAGCAGGCCGCCCTGGGTACCGCTCTGGTCGTAGATCGTGTCCTCGGTGAGCGTGGTGCGCTCGGTGGCGTTGGCGGAATACGGCTCCACCACCGCCGAGGCCAGGACGGACTCCTCGTCGAAGAAGAACTGGCCGGTGTGGCACGCGTGCCCGCCCTCGTAACCGGCGTCGGTCCACTCGCCGTCCACGTGCACCTTGGTGTGGATGTGGACGCAGCGGCCCCGGTACCAGCCCGGGAAGACCGTCTTGAAGGAGACGTGGCCGTGCCGGTCCGTACGCCAGGTGCCGCGCAGGTAGCGTGTGTCGTCCGTCGGCTCCTGGTGACCGCCGCCCGGCATACCGGTCGGGGGCGGTCCCGTGGGCGCACCGGTCGGCGGCTCGCCGGTGGGAGCGGGGCCGCCACCGCCGCCGTTGCCCTGGTTCTCGTAGCCGGAGTAGACGCCTGCGGCGTCGCAGTGCCAGATGTCGACGGCCGCGTTCCGGATCGGTTTGCAGGTCTCGGAGTCGATCACCTTGAGACTGAGGAGCAGGGGGATGCCTTCGCGGTCCTCTCTGACGTCCCGGCGGATCTTGTCCGCGTCGATGTAGTACGGGCCCTCGACCGCCTCCGACGTCAGCCGGTAGCAGGCCTCGGCGCTCTCCCCGGCCGCCGGTTCTCTGTCCTGCGCGACCGCGTTCGCCGCGAAGGCGCTGCCGCCGAGGCCGGCCACCGCGAGCGCGCCCGCGCCGACGACCACGACCTTGCGGCGCGTCAGTTCACCGTTTTCCTGAGGCACTTGGGGGACCTGGGGTTCCTGGTGCTGTCCATTCACTGTCATGCGCCCGGAAGTTAGGTAGGAAGGCTGTCAGCAGGCTGAGAAAACAGCGGTCTTTGCCACGGGCACGCGAAAGGGACCTGAAATCGACGTCGACTTCAAGTCCCTTTGCGATCAAGCCAGTTGAAAGGCTTGCCTTACCGCGGCCGCGGCCACTTCGGCCGTGACCACCTCGGCAGTGCCTACTTCGGCTGCGGCTTGCGCACCGTGAGGTGCAGTTCGCGCAGGCGGGTCTCGTCCAGCTCCGTGGGCGCGCCCATCATCAGGTCCTGCGCGTTGCCGTTGAGCGGGAACGCAATCGTCTCGCGGATGTTCGGCTCGTCCGCGAGCAGCATGACGATGCGGTCGACGCCCGGGGCGATCCCGCCGTGCGGCGGGGCGCCGAAGCGGAAGGCGCGCAGCATGCCGGCGAACTGCTCCTCGACGGTCTCCCGGTCGTAGCCGGCGATCTCGAAGGCCTTGAGCATGATCTCGGGCTCGTGGTTCCGGATCGCGCCGGAGGACAGCTCCACGCCGTTGCAGACGATGTCGTACTGCCAGCCGAGGATGTCCAGCGGGTCCTGGGTCTCCAGGGCCTCCAGACCGCCCTGCGGCATCGAGAACGGGTTGTGCGAGAAGTCGATCTTCCCGGTGTCCTCGTCCTTCTCGTACATCGGGAAGTCGACGATCCAGCAGAAGCGGAAGACGTTCTCCTCGAAGTTGCCCGAGCGCTTCGCGGCCTCGACCCGCACCGCGCCCATGATCTTCGAGACCTCGTCGAACTCGCCCGCGCCGAAGAACACCGCGTGACCGGCGGCCAGGGAGAGACGCTTGGTCAGCTCGGCGACGTTGTCCTCGGTGAGGAACTTGGCGATCGGGCCGGTCAGCGAGCCGTCCTCGCCCACGCGCACCCAGGCCAGGCCCTTCGCGCCCTGCTCGACCGCGTAGTCACCGAGGCCGTCGAAGAACTTCCGGCTCTGACCGGCCACGTCCGGCACTGCCAGGGCGCGCACGTGCTTGCCCGCGAAGGCCTTGAACTCCGAGCCCTCGAAGATGTCGGTGATGTCGGTGAGCTCGAGCTGGGCCCGCAGGTCCGGCTTGTCGGAGCCGTACTTCAGCATCGACTCGCGGAACGGGATGCGCGGGAAGGGCGAGGTGACGTGACGGTCACCGCCGAACTCCTCGAACAGCTCCGTCATGAGCTTCTCGATGGGCTGGAACACGTCCTCCTGCTCGACGAAGGACATCTCCACGTCGAGCTGGTAGAACTCGCCCGGCGAACGGTCCGCACGGGCGTCCTCGTCGCGGAAGCAGGGCGCGATCTGGAAGTAACGGTCGAAGCCGGAGATCATCAGCAGCTGCTTGAACTGCTGCGGCGCCTGCGGAAGCGCGTAGAACTTTCCGGGGTTCAGCCGGGAGGGGACCACGAAGTCGCGCGCGCCCTCGGGGGAGGTGGCGCTGAGGATCGGGGTGGCCATCTCGTTGAAGCCCAGCGCCGTCATCTTGTGACGGATCGCGGAGATCACGGCCGTGCGCAGCAGGATGTTGCGGTGCATGCGCTCGCGGCGCAGGTCGAGGAAGCGGTACTCCAGGCGGCGCTCCTCGTTCACACCGTCCTCGGCGTTGATCGTGAACGGCAGCGGGGCGGCGGCGCCGAGCAGCTCGACCTCGCTCACCTCGACCTCGACCTCGCCGGTCGGCAGCTCCGGGTTCACGTTCTCCGTGCCGCGCGAGACGACCTTGCCGTCGACGCGGACGGTCGACTCCTTCGAGACCTTGTCGAGGGCCTCGTAGGCGGGGGTGCCGGGGCGGGCGACGAGCTGCGTGATGCCGTAGTGGTCGCGCAGATCGATGAAGAGGATGCCACCCAGGTCTCGGCGATTGTGCAGCCAGCCGCTCAGCCGGACGTCGGTGCCGACGTCAGAGGCGCGGAGCTCGCCGCAGGTGTGGGACCTGTACCGATGCATCGTCGTTCATCCAGTCTTCGCGGATTGGGGGCCTGTTTCACGTGAAACACCCCCAGGGTACCGGCCAGCCCAGGTCGCCTCCTCCTCATTAGCCGCTCCACGCCGTGACGGGCCTCGGTGACGGCCATCGGTGGCAGGCACCGATCACCTGTTCCTACAGTGGGCGCATGCGCACTGGTGAGCCCCTGCCCGCCGTGGGGGACGTCCTGGCCGCACTCGCCACCGGCGTGTGGCGCTGGGACAGCGCCTCGGGACTTGTCACCTTCGACGCGGAGGCCGCACGGCTGATCGGCGTGCCCGCGGAGCTGACGACCCTCACCGAGGCGGGTGCCCGCTCGCATGTCCACCCCGTCGACTGGAACGAGATGGACGGGGTGGTGCACCTCGCGGTGGCCGAGGGCACGCTCGCCGAGGCCCAGATGCGGATCATGGACGAGCACGGCCGGGTGCTCCGCACGGTCCGCAGCCGCTCCAAGCCGCTCGTCGACCCCGACACCGGGCAGTACGAGCTGATCGGCACCCTCCAGGAGGTCAGCGAGCAGCCTCCGGACGCAGCCGCGCGCACCCCTGTCACCGGGGACTGGCGCCGCTCGCGGGAGGCGTTCCTGCTGGACGCCGGACGAGCGCTGGCCGAGGCCCGGTCCACGGCGGAGGTGCTGCGGGTGGCGGCGGGGCTGTCGATGCCCGGATTCTCCCCGGACGGCCTCGCCGTCTTCGGCGCGGAGGGCGAGCGGCTGACGATCATCGGCCACCACGGGCACCAGCCGGGCGACGAGGGCCCCTTCTCCCACATGTCGCTGGCCACGGACTATCCGGCCGCCGAGGTCGTCCGTACGGGCCGCGCGGTCTACCTCTCCTCCCCCGACGAGTACAAGGACCGCTACCCGGCGTCCTGGCCCCTCGCCCAGCACTTCGGCCGGCAGTCCTGGGCGTTCCTGCCGCTCACGGTCGCCGGCAGCACCATGGGCGCATGGATGGCGGCCTTCACCTACCCCGTCACCTTCACGCCCGACGAGCGCTCGGTCCTGACGACCGTCGCCCGCATGCTCGCGCAGGCCCTCTCGCGCGCCGGAGCCGCCGAGACCGCGCGGGAGCTGACCGACGGCCTTCAGCGCTCGATGATGCCGACGCTCGGCCCGCGGATGCCGGGCATGAGCGTCGCCGCGCGCTATGTCCCGACCGGCGGCGGCCTCCAGGTCGGCGGCGACTGGTACGACGTGATCCCGCTGCCGGCCGGCCGCTGCGCCCTGGTCATCGGCGATGTGCAGGGCCACGACGTCCGCGCCGCCGGTCTGATGGGCCAGCTCCGGATAGCCCTGCGCGCCTACGCCGCCGAGGGCCACCGCCCCGACGCGGTGCTGTCACGGGCGGCGCGTTTCCTCTACGGGGTCACCGACTCGGTGACCTACGGGTCCAGCGGCGGCGCCGACGCGGACGAGGAACCGGCGGACCCCGCCGATGTGCGCTTCGCGACCTGTCTGTACGTCGAGGTCGACCCGGCGACCGGGACGCTGGACATCGCGCGCGCCGGGCATCCCGATCCCGCGATACGGATGGCGGACGGGACCGTGCTGATGCGGCCCACGGCGGGCGGGATGCCGCTCGGCATCGACCCGGACGCCGACTACCCGACCACCCGGCTCCTCCTGGAGCCGGGCGAGACCATGCTGATCTGCACCGACGGGCTCATCGAGACCGGCGGCCACGACCTCGACACCGGCTGGCGCCGGATCCGCCGGACGCTCGAATCCCACGACGGCGACATGGAGGACCTCGCCGACGCGCTCGTCCAGGCCGTGCACGGGCCCTCCTCCCACCACACCACCGGTCCGCTGGCCGACAGGCGCGAGGACGACATAGCGGTGCTGCTGCTGTCCCGGCTGCCCCTGGAGGGTGACGGCGGCGACACGGCGCCGCCCGTACGGCCGCTGCTGCGCCGCACGGTGCTGACCGTGGCGCAGGCCGAGCCCGAGCGGATCGCGGACGCCCGTCAGCAGCTGCGGGAGCTCCTGCACGACTGGGCCTCCGCCGACCAGCTCGACTCCGCGGTCCTGCTCGTCTCCGAGATGGTCACCAACGTCCTCGTGCACACCGACGTGGACGCGCTGCTCGTCGCCGAGGTGACGGGCGAGCCGGGCAAGCGGCGGATACGGGTCGAGGTCACCGACGGCAGCGACGCCCTGCCTCACCGGCGCCATCCCGGGGAGCTGGCGTCGTCCGGACGGGGACTGGTGCTCGTCGAGATGCTCGCGGACACGTGGGGGGTGGACCCGCGGGGCGAGGGCAAGAGCATCTGGTTCGAGTTCTCCGAGGCGGCGGACACGGATTCCGGCGAGTCGGCGGCCTCGGACGACTCCGCGCCGCTGGGCACGTGGGACACGTTCGCCGAGGCGGTGGACTTCGGCGGACCGGCGGATCCGGGCGCCATGGAGGGCCGGGGATCCGCCGACGGCGACCGGCCGGCCGACGGCTACGCGTCCGCCGACGGTCCCGGCGCTCCCGGCACTCCGGGGAATCCCGGCGCCCCCGGTCCTTTCGAGTCCTCCGGACCCGGCGGTCCTCCGGACCCTTCCGGCCCTTCCGGCTCGTAGCGCACACGGAGTTCGTGCAGGACGCCGAAGGCCGCCGCCGTCAGGGGGACGGCGAGCAGCATGCCGAGGACGCCCGCCACGGAGGCGCCCGCCGTGATCGCGAGCAGCACCACCGCCGGGTGCATCTGCACCTGCCGGCTCTGGATCATCGGCTGGAGGCCGTATCCCTCCAGCATCTGGATCGCGAGCACGAGCCCGAGCGTCCACAGGGCGATGACGAACCCCCGGTCGGCGAGCGCGACCAGGACGGCCACCGCGCCGGAGAGGAACGCGCCGAGATACGGGATGTACGCCCCCACGAAGACCAGCGCGCCGAGTCCGACGGCGCCCGGGACGCGCAGGACCAGGAGTCCGACGGTGATGCAGAGGGCGTCGATGAGCGCGATGATCGTCGTCCCGCGCATGAAGCCCTCGACGGCCGCGTAGGCGCGCCGGGCCATGGCCTCGACGACGTCGGCGGTCCCCCGGGGCGCGAGCGACCGCAGTGATCCGGCCACCTTGTGCGAGTCGCGCAGGAAGAAGAACACGAGCAGCAGGGCGAGGAAACACATGGCGAGGGTCTCGGCCACGACGCTGACGCCGCTGACGACGTTGGACGCGGCCGTGCCGCCGAACTTGGCCAGCAGGTCCTTGGAGTTGGCGGCGATGTCGTCGAGCGAGGTGCCCGCCGCGCCGAAGTGCTCGGCGACGGAACGCGAGGCCTGCCGGAGGGAGGACACGATCTGGGCGCCGGTGTGGAAGAGCGCGGCGACGACGACGTAGACGGCGCCGCCGACCACGACGGCCACCGCGACGCAGGTCAGGGCGGCGGCGAGCGAGCGGTTGATCCGGGCCTTGACCATCCGCCGGTACAGCGGTCCGAGCAGCGCGGTCCCGAGCAGCGCGAGCAGCACCGGCACCACCGCCGTGCGGAACTCCCCGCACAGCAGGATCCCCACCCATCCGACCCCGGCGCCCAGCAGGATCACGACACACCAGGCCGCCAACCGCCGGGCACCCTCGGGGAGTAGCTGCACCCTGCCAGCTGACCATGCGTCAGCCGGACCGGCGCTCCGGGAAGTCCGAACGGGGGAGGAACCCCGCGAGGAACCCCCGGCGCGCGGAAGCCCCGTCCGGCGGACCGGACGGGGCTTCCGCGAGCGCTGTCCTTCACCAGGGCCCCGGACCCCAGGCAAGGCCCAGGGGCCGGAAAGGCCTACAGCCCGCCCTCCGACATCCCGTGCACCGCCGGGATCGTCCCCAGGCGGCCCTTCTGGAAGTCCTCGAAGGCCTGCTGGAGCTCGTCGCGGGTGTTCATCACGAACGGGCCGTAGTGGGCCATCGGCTCACGGATCGGCTGACCTCCGAGCAGCACGACCTCCAGGTCGGGCGTGCTGGAGTCCTGCTTCTCCTCGGCCCGGACGGTCAGCGAGGAGCCCGTGCCGAAGACGGCGGTCTGGCCGGTGTGGACCGGGCGGCGGTCCGCGCCCACGCTGCCGCGTCCGGCCAGCACGTAGGCGAGGCCGTTGAAGTCCTCGCGCCACGGCAGGGTGATCTCGGCGCCGGGCCGCAGTGTGGCGTGGACCATGGTGATCGGGGTGTGCGTGATGCCCGGTCCCTGGTGGCCGTCGAGCTCACCGGCGATGACCCGCAGGAGCGCGCCGCCGTCCGGGGTGCTGAGCAGCTGCACGGTGCCGCCCCGGATGTCCTGGTACCTCGGGGCCATCATCTTGTCCTTGGCCGGCAGGTTCACCCACAGCTGGAGCCCGTGGAAGAGGCCACCCGACATCACCAGGTGCTCCGGCGGCGCCTCGATGTGGAGCAGGCCGGACCCGGCCGTCATCCACTGGGTGTCGCCGTTGGTGATCGTGCCGCCGCCACCGTTGGAGTCCTGGTGGTCGAAGATGCCGTCGATGATGTAGGTCACGGTCTCGAAGCCGCGGTGGGGGTGCCAGGGGGTGCCCTTCGGCTCGCCCGGCGCGTACTCCACCTCACCCATCTGGTCCATCATGATGAACGGGTCCAGGTGCCGGTAGTTGATCCCGGCGAACGCGCGGCGGACCGGGAAACCCTCGCCCTCGAAGCCCTGGGGCGCGGTCGTCACGGTGAGCACGGGACGGTCCACCGCGTCGGCCGGCGCGGCCACACGGGGCAGGGCCAGCGGGTTCTCGACAGTCACTGCGGGCATGTCGGTACCTCCTTGCGCTTCGAGTTTAGTTGAGGGTTGAACTTTCTGCTACCCGTAACGACGCGCGCCCGGAGGACATTCCCTCCGGGCGGCACAGGTTCGAGAGGCATCCGGTCGAGCGGACACCGGGGCGCCGGGGCGCCGGGACACCAGGGCGCCGGGGCACCCGCGGCGGACCGTCAGCCGTACATACGGCGCATCGCGAAGTCCACCATCTGCTCCACGGCCTTCGCGTCGAAGACCATGCGGTGCTTGCCCTCCATGTCGATCACGAAGCCGTAGCCCGTGGGCAGCAGGTCGATCACCTCGGCTCCGGTGATCACGAAGTACTTGGACTCCTTGCCCGCGTACCGGCGCAGCTCCTTGAGCGAACTGAACATCGGGATGACAGGCTGCTGGGTGTTGTGCAGCGCGAGGAATCCGGGGTTGTCACCGCGCGGGCAGTAGACCTTCGAGGTGGCGAAGACCTGCTGGAAGTCCTCGGCCGCCATGGCACCCGTGGTGAACGCCCGGACCGCGTCCGGCAGGGACGGCGGGGACGGCTCGGGGTACAGGGGCGGCTGCTGGCCGTACCCGCCGGACATCTGCCCGTCCGGCATCTGGCCGGGCATCTGCTGCTGCGGCGGGACGTACCCCTGCTGGGCGCCTGCGTTCTGCTCGTAGCCGTACATGCGTCAAAGAGTAGTGGGCCACATATGGCCTACCCGGGGTTGCTTCTTATTACTGGCGGGTAGCATCATCGTAGCTACTTGCTGGTACGTGACAAATATGCGAGGAGTCAGTGCCTCGCCGATCCCTTACGGAGCCGTCGCCATGGGGCACTACAAGTCGAATCTCCGCGACATCGAGTTCAACCTCTTCGAGGTGCTCGGGCGCGACAAGCTGTACGGCACCGGCCCGTTCGCGGAAATGGACACGGACACCGCCAAGAGCATCCTCGAGGAGCTGACCCGCCTCTCGGAGAACGAGCTCGCCGAGTCCTTCGCGGACGCCGACCGCAACCCGCCGGTCTTCGACCCCGAGACCAACACCGCGCCGGTCCCGGCTTCCTTCAAGAAGTCGTACAAGGCGTTCATGGACTCCGAGTACTGGCGTCTCGGCGTGCCCGAGGAGATCGGCGGCTCCACCTCGCCCCGCTCCCTGATCTGGGCCTACGCGGAGCTGATCCTCGGCGCGAACCCGGCGGTCTGGATGTACTCCAGCGGCCCCGCGTTCGCGGGCATCCTCTTCGAGGAGGGCAACGACGTCCAGAAGCACATCGCGACGATGGCCGTCGAGAAGCGCTGGGGCTCCACCATGGTGCTCACCGAGCCGGACGCCGGCTCCGACGTGGGCGCCGGCCGCACCAAGGCCATCCAGCAGGCGGACGGCTCCTGGCACATCGAGGGCGTGAAGCGCTTCATCACCTCCGGTGAGCACGACATGGAGGAGAACATCCTCCACTACGTCCTCGCCCGCCCCGAGGGCCACGGCCCCGGCACCAAGGGCCTGTCCCTCTTCCTCGTCCCGAAGTACGAGTTCGACTTCGAGACCGGCGAGCTGGGCGAGCGCAACGGCGCGTACGCGACGAACGTCGAGCACAAGATGGGCCTCAAGGCCTCCAACACCTGCGAGATGACCTTCGGCGACCGCCACCCCGCCAAGGGCTGGCTGATCGGCGACAAGCACGACGGCATCCGCCAGATGTTCCGCATCATCGAGTTCGCCCGCATGATGGTCGGCACGAAGGCCATCTCCACGCTGTCGACCGGCTACCTGAACGCGCTGGAGTACGCCAAGGAGCGCGTCCAGGGCACCGACCTGGCCGACTTCATGGACAAGGCCGCGCCCAAGGTCACCATCACGCACCACCCGGACGTGCGCCGCTCGCTCATGACGCAGAAGGCGTACGCCGAGGGCATGCGCGCCCTGGTCCTGCACACCGCCGCGGTCCAGGACGAGATCCAGGTCCTGGAGGCCGCCGGCGAGGACACCGCCGCCGCCGAGGCCATGAACGACCTCCTCCTGCCGATCGTGAAGGGCTACGGCTCCGAGAAGGGCTACGAGCTGCTCGCCCAGTCGCTCCAGATCTTCGGCGGCTCCGGCTTCCTGCAGGAGTACCCGATCGAGCAGTACATCCGCGACGCCAAGATCGACACCCTGTACGAGGGCACCACCGCGATCCAGGGCCAGGACTTCTTCTTCCGGAAGATCGTCCGCAACCAGGGCGCGGCGCTGAACTCCCTCGCCGAGGACATCAAGAAGTTCCTGGCGCTCGGCACCGGCGGCGAGGACCTCTCCGCGGCCCGCGAGCAGCTCGCCAAGGCCGCCGTCGAGCTGGAGGCCATCGTCGGCCTGATGCTGACCGACCTGGCCGCCACCGAGCAGGACGTCAAGAACATCTACAAGGTGGGCCTCAACACCACCCGCCTCCTGATGGCCTCCGGTGACGTGGTCGTCGGCTACCTGCTGCTGCGCGGTGCCGCCGTCGCCGCGGAGAAGCTGGAGACCGCCTCCGCCAAGGACAAGCCCTTCTACACCGGCAAGATCGCGGCCGCGAAGTTCTTCGCCGCCACCGTGCTGCCGGGCGTCACCGGTGCCCGCAAGCTCGCCGAGGGCGTCGACCTGGACCTGATGGAGCTGGACGAGGCCGCCTTCTAGGAGCCGCCGGCGCCTGTCCCGACGGGCGGGCACCGCCCCGGGCACCTGTCCCCGCGTTCAGGTGTCCCGAGGTGTCCGCCCTTCACATCCCCCTTACGAGGGCCCGTTCCCAACCCCGGGAGCGGGCCCTCGTGCGTCGTTAAGGTGAACCCATGAGTGCACCCACCCGCTTCGACCGCGGCCACACCGACGACCTCATGTCCTTCCTCGCGGCGAGCCCGACGCCGTACCACGCCGTGGCGACCGCCGCCGAGCGGCTGGAGAAGGCCGGATTCCGTCAGGTCGCCGAGACCGACGCGTGGGAAGGAAGCAGCGGCGGGAAGTACGTACTGCGCGGAGGGGCGATCATCGCCTGGTACGTGCCCGAGGGCGCCGAGCCGCACACCCCGTTCCGGATCATCGGCGCGCACACCGACTCCCCGAACCTGCGGGTCAAGCCCCTGCCCGACACCGGCGCGCACGGCTGGCGCCAGGTCGCCGTGGAGATCTACGGCGGCCCGCTGCTGAACTCCTGGCTCGACCGTGACCTCGGCCTGGCCGGACGCCTGTCGCTGCGCGACGGCTCGACCCGTCTGGTCAACGTCGACCGCGCCCTGCTGCGCGTGCCGCAGCTCGCCATCCACCTGGACCGTTCCGTCAGCAGCGAAGGGCTCAAGCTCGACAAGCAGCGCCACCTCCAGCCCGTCTGGGGACTCGGCGACGCCCGCGAGGGCGATCTGATCGCCTTCCTGGAGGAGGAGTCGGGGCTGCCCGCGGGCGAGGTCACGGGCTGGGACCTGATGACCCACTCGATCGAGCGCCCCTCCTATCTGGGCCGCGACAACGAGCTGCTCGCCGGGCCGCGCATGGACAACCTGCTGTCCGTGCACGCGGCCACGGCCGCGCTGGCGGCGGTCGCGGCGGCCGGCTCCGGACTGTCGTACATCCCGGTCCTCGCCGCCTTCGACCACGAGGAGAACGGATCGCAGAGCGACACCGGCGCCGACGGACCGCTGCTCGGCAGTGTGCTGGAACGTTCTGTCTTCGCCCGCGGCGGTTCCTACGAGGACCGGGCGCGCGCCTTCGCCGGCACCGTCTGTCTCTCCTGCGACACCGGCCACGCCGTGCACCCCAACTACGCCGAGCGGCACGACCCGACGCACCACCCGCGCGCGGGCGGCGGCCCCATCCTCAAGGTGAACGTCAACAACCGCTACGCCACCGACGGTTCGGGCCGCTCCGTGTTCGCCGCCGCCTGCGAGAAGGCCGGCGTGCCGTTCCAGTCCTTCGTCTCCAACAACTCCATGCCCTGCGGCACCACCATCGGCCCCATCACGGCGGCACGGCACGGCATCAAGACGGTCGACATCGGCGTGGCCATCCTGTCCATGCACAGCGCCCGCGAACTCTGCGCCGCCGACGACCCGTTCCTGCTGGCCAACGCGTTGGTGGCGTTCCTGGAGGGCTGAGTCCCGCCCCGCCCGTCCCCCCGCGAGATCGTTATTTTTTGAACCTGTTCAAAGATGGTTGTCGCGCCGTACGCTGCGCTTCAATCCTCAATGATCCTCGGATCAGGTCTCGTGGGGGGACTCACACGTGCGAAAAAGATCCCTGGCGCTCGCCTGCGCCTCAGTCGCGGCCGCCCTGCTGCTCGGCCCGGTACCCGCCGCGCACGCGACGCCGGCGCCGGTGCTGTACGGCGTCGGCAGCGGTGACCACCCCGGTGACGGCCTGGTGTGGGTGTCCGCCTCGTCCGACACCGCCATCACCTCGATCACCGCACACCTGTACGCGCCGGGCTCCGCCGCCGACGCCCCGGAGATCACCCAGGTCAGCGACTTCACCCGTGACTCCAGCACCGGCTCCGCGAACCTGTGGCGGACCACCACCCCGCTGCGCCTGGACGACCTCGGCGTCTACCGCGTCGTGGTCGACCTGACCGACGCCGACGGGGACACCACCACCGCCCAGAGCACGTACGGGTACGAGTACGAGCTCGAGGCGAACCTCACGGATCTGCGAGCCACCCCGCAGAACCCGGACTACGAGCACCAGCACGTCACCGTCACCGGCGGCTTCACGGTCACCGACCCGCGCACCGGCGAGACGACGCCCGCGGCGAACACGCGCGTGGACCTGGGGATCTCCAGCGTCCCGGACGCGACGACCAGGACCGGCGCCGACGGCCGCTTCACCTACACCTACCGCGTCACCGACCCGTCCAGCGACACCGTCAACGCCTGGCTGCGGCCGGACGAGCCCTGGTACCAGCCCTGGACCAACCAGGGCGTCGAGGTCAGGGCCGTGCAGTCGGACACCCGCGTGACCCTGGACGCCGCCGAACTGGACGTCAAGGCCGGGCAGGCGGTGACGGTCTCCGGGACGGCCGAGGTGTACGTCGGCGGGGCGTGGAAACCGCTGGCCGGAGTCACAGTGGACGAGATCTGGTCCAGCGAGTCCAGCGGCGTGGCCTCACGGCCCGTCACGGGCGCCGACGGCCGCTTCAGCGGACAGCTGACGCTGCCGAGGTCCGGCACGGTCGAGGCGCAGGTGCGCACCGGCACCTTCACGAGGTTCAGTGAACTGCGGACTGTCAAGGTGTACGTCGCCCAGAAGACGTCGATCACCAACTTCACCGCGAGCCTGGACAAGTACGCCCAGCTGACCGCCAAGGGGCTGCTGAGCAGCGGCAGGTCCGCCCCGGCGGACATATACAACCATGTCGACCTCCAGTACTCGGCCGACGGGAAGACCGGCTGGAAGACGATGAAGACGGTCGTACCCGGCAGCTTCGAGCCGGACGACGGCGCGACCTTCAAGGGCACCTTCGCCACGTCCTCCAAGGGCTACTACCGGGCGCACTTCAAGGCCAGCAGAGACTCCCAGGAGTCGTACAGCTCCGTCGTGCACGTCACGCGCACCCCGACCCGGATCACCGACGGCAACGCCTCCCCCGAACCGGTTCGCAAGGGCCGCACGATCACCTGCAAGGGCAAGCTCCAGCACTACACCTCGGGCGTCTGGAAGGCCTACGCGGGCCAGAAGGTGAAGATCCTCTTCAAGCCCAAGGGCTCCAGCGGCTGGTACGACATGGGCAACGCGACCACCCGCACGGACGGCACGTTCGGCAAGGGCTTCACGGCCTCGAAGGACGGCACCTGGGTCGCGGTGCTCCTCTACCCGAACAGCACCCACCTGGTGAGCTCCGGCCGCGAGGACTACGTCGACGTGACGTGACGCGCGCCGCTGCCGAAAACGGCGGCGCGCGTGACGTGAGGGCTCGCCTCCGCATGGCTCGCGAGGTCCCGGGTACCCGGAACGGGTCCTGAACGACTCGGAGTTGCTATCTCAAGGAGACGACACCCATGGGCCTGGGCGGATGCATCATCCTGATCGCCGCGGGGGCGATCCTCACGTTCGCGACCGACTGGCACATGCAGGGGGTCAACCTTCACCTCGTCGGCGTGATCCTCATGATCGTCGGACTGATCGGCGTGACGACCTTCAGTAGCATCGCTCGGCGCAGGCGCGTCGTCGTACCGCCGACGGCGACCGTCGTGGACGACGACCGGCGCCGCCGTGACGGCTACTCGGACGGCTACGGAGTGTGAGCCGGGTCAGGCGTCCATGCCCGCGAGAACCAGGGGCAGCCGGTCCGCACCGCCTTCGGTGAGGCGGACCGGCACGCCCCAGTCCTGCTGGTGGACATGGCAGGCCGGGTACTCGGTGGACGGGTCGTCGTCGCAGGACGCGGCCATCGCCGAGACGTGCAGCACGCCCTCCGGGACGGCGGGATTCAGTTCGACGGCCCGTGACAGACCGGTTCCGGCGCCCTCGCCCGCGAGCAGCAGCTCGGGCGGGGTGGCGGAGACGAGGAGCCGGGTGGAGGGTCCGTAGCGGTCATCCAGTTCCTGCCCGGCGGGCGCCTGGAAGATCACGTCCAGGCGGACGGCTCCGGGGGTGACCTCGGTGGCCGCGCGCCGGGTGCGGTGGGCGACCGACTCCACCCGTACGGCCTCCTCCGGCAGCCGCAGCCGGGTCAGCCGGTGCCGGGCGGACTCCACCACCACGATGTCGTCCCCGACCAGCACGGCGTCGCTCGGCTCCCGCAGATCCGTGGCCAGCGTGGTCACCTCACCCGTCGAGGGGTCGTACCGGCGCAGCGCGTGGTTGTACGTGTCGCTGACCGCGACCGAACCGTCGGGCAGAGCGGTGACCCCCAACGGATTCTGGAGCAGAGCCTGTCCGTGCCACCACGGAGAAGCGCACACACGAAGCGGCACGACCGACGCAACGGCAAGCCCATGGCAACGCGCCACGAGGGATCCCGGTCAAACCAGCGAACGCGTCGTTCACGCGGAGAGCCTGGCCCAATGGATCTGAACACGCTGCTCAGGAATGATCCGCTGCCCGCGTCTGCCCTTGCTGACTTCCACTCGGTCGATGGCGAGCGACAGACGATCACGCCGGTCTTCGTCCGTGGCGTCCTTCCATGCTTCCCGGAACAGGCGACTGTCGAGCATGGGCGATACGTCCATGGACGGCATCGGTAGTCTGCAGAGATCGCCGCGCAGACCGTCGATGCGGCTCCGCAAGCGCTCCGTCAGACGGTCGTAGCGACCGATCGCTGCCGGCCCCTTGAACTCACCGCGCACATATCGGGCTTCTTCAAGATCGGCCAACCGGGCTTCCTCGTCGCGGATTTCGGAGGCGATGGCGTCCCACTTCGCGAACGCCTCCGGATCGGTACGGTGGACCCAGCGATCCGCAATCGTGGCAAGCAGCGCGTCATCGGGTTCCAGCGCCGGAATTTTGGTCAGGAAGCTTTCAGCCACGTAAGCATCCACGGCGTCTGCCAGCGCGGACGCGCCGACACATTGATTGCCCGAACGGTGGGACCAGCATTGGTAGCTGCGGCCCACGCGGTGCATACGGCTTCCGCAGCCCGGTACACCACAGAACACCAGGCCGGTGAGCAGAGCCGCGCCCTGTGCTTTCGGACGGCGCCTGCCCGCGTACTCGAAGGTACGCTCCTCGAATTGGCGGATGATGCTGTCTCGTTCGCCGACCGTGATGATGCCTTCGCCGATCTCCACGGTGTCGAGCGTCGCGGGATCGCGGTAGGGGAAGACCCGCCCCGTGTACTTCTTTTCCCCGTTGTCCGTCTCAACGGATTCCGTCTCCGGCATGAGGCCCGCAAAGGCCGGAGACCTCAGAAGCTGCATGATGCTCGCCGCGTTCCACTGCCCGCCGCGCGGTGAAGGGATCTCGTATTCGTTGAGCAACCGTGCGGTCTTCACCAGGGAAGCACCCGCCAGCACCTCGTCCGCGATCAGCCGGGCGTACACGGCGCACTCAGGATCATGGACGAGTTTCTTGCTCTTCGGGTCTACCCCGAGCCCATAGGGCGGCTGTCCGCCGATCCACTGGCCTTTGTTGCGCAGGTACTTCTTCGCATGTCCCACGCGCGCACCAAGGTCTTTTGACTCAGATCGCGCCAGTTCCGCGAGCGTCGCGACAATTGTGCGGGCGGAGTCGTCCGAGGTGTCGAGCCCTTCCACGACGGACACGAGACGACCCCCCACCGCCTCAATGCCGTCGAGAACCCTGCCCACCTGACCAATGCCTTTGCGGGAGAGGCGGTCCAGCTTCCAGACGATCAGTGTGCCGACGACCCCGGCGGTGATGGCCGCGAGCGCGGCATCGAATCCTTTGCGCTCAACTGCTTTGTAGCCGGAGCGCCCCCTGTCCGTATGGACCTTGCGAACGGTGAGTCCGTTGCGTTCAGCCCACGCGCGGCAGTCGGCTTCCTGCCGTTCGATTGCGGTCTTGCCGTCGCGGTCGAGAGACAGGCGCAGATACAGATCACAGAATGCTTCTTGATGCACGACTCAAGAGTGTCTGGAATTTCCGTTCTTCGTGGGTGAATTCCAGAAATGCTGGATCGATACACGCACGTTCGTCAGTCCAGTGCGTGCCCCCTCGTCGCGTCCACGTGGGCGGGGATCTCGTCGTGGCGGTCGCCGACCGTGAGGGTGCCGGTCGGTTCGAAGAGGAGGATCGACGCGCCGCCGGGGGCGTATGGCTTGTGCTCGGTTCCGCGGGGGACCGTGCAGACAGAGCCCTTGGGGAGGACGACGGTCCGCTCTCCGGCCGGCTCCCGGAGCGCGATGGTCAGCTCGCCCTCCAGAACCAGGAAGAACTCGTCCGTCCGGTCGTGCACGTGCCAGACGTGTTCGCCCTCGACCTTCGCGACGCGCACGTCGTAGTCGTTGACGGTGGTCACGATGCGCGGACTCCACAGGTCGGTGAAGGAGGCGAGGGCGGCGGAGAGGGAGACGGGTTCGCCGCGTCGGGCGGGTGCACTGGTCATGCGTTCATCGTCCGCGTCTTCCGGCACCCCGGCGAGTGCTAGAAATCGCGTATGCCGCAAGGATCCTCGCAACGTCCCGCATCCCCGGAACACCCTGGCGCACGCGGGCCGGCGGAGCCTTCGTCCCGTCGGCCGCATCGCGTCGCCGTGATCGTCGACGAGGGTACGAACCCCTTCGAAGTCGGCGTCGCGACCGAGTTGTTCGGGCTTGCCCGGCCCGAACTGGGGCGGCCCGAGCCGCTCTACGAGCTGACCCTGTGCACCCCCTCGCCCGGTGTCCGGATGAACCACGGGTTCTTCACGCTGAGCGGGGTGCCCGGCCTCGACGCGACGGACGACGCCGACACGCTCGTCGTTCCCGGGCGTCCCGACAACGTCGTCCCGCGCCGGGCCGTCGTCCTGGACGCCATCCGGCGCGGCCACGCGCGCGGGGCCCGGGTCGTGAGCTTCTGCACCGGAACCTTCGCGCTCGCCGAGGCGGGGCTGCTCGACGGGCGGCGCGCCACCACGCACTGGCGCTGGACGGACGTCTTCCGGGAACTGCACCCGGACGTACTGCTGGACCCGGACGTGCTGTTCGTGGACGAGGGGGACGTGCTGACGGCGGCGGGCAGCGCGGCCGCACTCGATCTCGGCCTGCACCTCGTACGGCAGGATCACGGCGCGGAGACCGCGAACGAGGTGTCGCGGCGGCTGGTCTTCGCCGCACACCGCGACGGGGGCCAGCGCCAGTTCGTACGACAACCACTGCCCGACGTGCCCGACGCGTCGCTGGCACCCCTGCTGGCCTGGGCGCAGGAGCGGCTCGGTGAGCCGTTGACGGTCGGGAACCTCGCCGCGCACGCCGCGGTGAGCCCGGCGACCCTGCACCGCCGCTTCCGCGCCCAGCTCGGCACGACTCCGCTGGCATGGCTGACGGCGCAGCGGGTCGCCCTCGCCTGCCGGCTCATCGAGCGCGGGGAGGCCCGGCTCGACGTGGTGGCGGACCGCAGCGGGCTCGGGACCGCCGCGAACCTGCGCGAACGGGTGCGCCGGGCGACCGGACTCAGCCCGTCGGCCTACCGGCGGCGTTTCGGAACGCCCACCGGGGAACCGGTGACGGCATGAGATACCTCGTACGCGACCGACTGCTCGGCTTCGGTGAGGACTACTGGATCGAGGACGACCACGGCGACAAGGTCTTCCTCGTCGACGGCAAGGCCATGCGGCTGCGGGACACCTTCCAGCTGAAGGACACCCGCGGACGCGTCCTGATCGACATCCACCAGAAGATGCTCGCGCTGCGCGACACGATGATCATCGAGCGGGACGGCGATCCGCTCGCGACCATCAAGCGCAAGCGTCTGTCCCTGCTCCGCAATCACTACCGCGTGTCGCTGGTCGACGGCACCGAGCTCGACGTCAGCGGCAAGATCCTCGACCGCGAGTTCGCCGTGGACTACGACAACGAACTCCTCGCCCAGATCTCCCGGCGCCGGCTCCATCTGCGGGACACGTACGGAGTCGACGTCGTACGGGAGGACGCCGATCCGGCGCTGCTGATCGCGGTCGCGGTGTGCGTGATCCATCTGGCGGAGAAGGAACGGGGGGACGACTGACGGGACGGATGCCGGTCCGCGGCGGGGCGCCGCAGGTCAGCGGGGCGGGAACCCCGTCAGCGAGTGGGAGTCGGGCCGGGCGGGCCGCCGGTCAGCGGGTGGGCGTGTCCAGGCCCAGCAGGCGGTCCTTCAGGGCCGGGAACTGCTCCCGGGTCTCCGCGACCTTCGCCGGGTCGAACTCCACGGTGAGGATCTCCTCGTCCGGACCCGCCTCGGCGAGGACCTCACCCCACGGGTCGACCACGATCGAGTGACCGGCCTGGGGAACTCCCGCGTGCGTACCGGCCGTTCCGCAGGCGAGGACGTACGCCTGGTTCTCGACGGCGCGTGCCTGCGCGAGCAGGGTCCAGTGGGCGCGGCGCCGCTCGGGCCAGCCCGCCGGGAGGACGAAGGTCTGCGCCCCCGCGTCCACGAGTCCGCGGAAGAGTTCGGGGAACCTGAGGTCGTAGCAGGTGGCGACGCCGAGGACGGTCTCCGGCAGCCGCACCGTCACCAGTTCCGTGCCCGCGCCCATGAGCACGGCCTCACCCTTGTCGAAGCCGAAGCGGTGGATCTTGCGGTAGGCGGCGACGCGTTCGCCAGCGGGGGAGTAGACCAGGGAGGTGTTGTAGAGGGGAGCCTCGGCCGCCGAGCCGGTCCCGGACGCGGCGCGCTCGGGGATCGACCCGGCGTGCAGCCACACGCCCGCGTCGCTCGCCGCCTTGCTCATCGCCTCGTGGGTCGGCCCGTCCAGCGGCTCGGCCCACGCCCCGAACCCCTCGTAGGCGAAGGCGCCGGTGGTCCACAGCTCGGGGAGCACGACGAGATCGACTCCGGCCTGATCACGTACCAGGTCCGCCACACGGCGCCTGCGGGATGCGACCGATTCATCATCGTTTACGTCGATCTGGAGGAGCGAGGCGCGCACACTACCACCGTCCTGGCATTCGAGCCGTCGATACCGGCCTACGATCGTCACACGAAAGCACTGCCGGGGTGCCTCACAGCAGCGTAACTTAGCGTCCCAAGACACCCGCTGCCTGTGAAATGCCCGCGTCCAACCGCCCGAGGGGTCCCGTTCCGTGAGTCTGCATCCGAGTCTTCAGTCCTACGCCGACGCCTGGGCCCACTCGATCGAAGCGATATCCGAGCTGGTGCAGCCGCTTGTGGAGGGCGAGTGGAACCGGCGGACCCCGTGCCCCGGCTGGTCGGTCCGTGACATCGTCTCGCATGTCATCGGGCTGGACTGCGAGATGCTCGGCGACCCGCGGCCGATCCACACCCTTCCCCGCGATCTCTACCACGTGACGAACGAACACCAGCGGTACATGGAGATGCAGGTCGACGTGCGCCGCCACCACACGGCGCCGGAGATGACCTCCGAGCTGGAGTACACGATCATCCGCCGCAACCGGCAGCTGCGGAACGAGACGCGGCAGCCCGACGCCAAGGTGCGGGGTCCGCTCGGCACCGAGGTCACCCTCGAGAAAGCGATGCTCAACCGCGCGTTCGACGTGTGGGTGCACGAGCAGGACCTGCGGTACACGCTGGGCCGGCCGGGGAACCTCGACTCCCCCGGTTCACAGATCGTGCGGGACCAGCTGCTGGCCGCGCTGCCGAAGATCGTCGCCAAGAACGCGGGGGCGCCGGCGAACTCCGCGGTCGTCTTCGACGTGCACGGTCCCGTCGAGTTCCTGCGCACCGTCCGTGTCGACGCCGACGGGCGCGGCTCGATAGACGGTTCGCCCTCCCTCGGTCCCGCCGCCAGCCTCGCCCTCGACTGGGAGACCTTCGTCCGGCTCGCCTGCGGCCGCGTCGGCCCCGACGCCGTGTCCGACCGCATCAAGGCCGAGGGCGACCAGGACCTGACCGCGGCGATCCTGCGCAACCTCGCCGTCACGCCGTAACGGACGGGGCGGCCGCGCACGCGGCGACGGGGCGGGGGCGTTTCCCCGCCCTCCGCTCCGCTCCGCACGTCCCCCAGTCCCCCACGTCACATCCCGTCCTGGACGTCCCGCGCGTCCCGCACATCCCGGACAGCGCGGGCCGGCGGCAGCGGGACGGGGTGGCGACGGCGGCGGTCACGCCGGTACGTGCACCGTCTCCACCCGGCTGGCCACGAGCCGTTCCCGCTCCCGGCGGGCCGCCTGCTTCCGCAGCCGGAAGATCTGGCTCAGCCCGGCCGCCTGGAGGACGAACACGGAGGCGAAGGCGACCCGGTAGTTGTCGTCGGTGGCGTCGAGCAGCAGGCCGATGGCCAGCAGCGTCGTCATCGAGGCGGTGAAACCGCCCATGTTGGTGATCCCGGACGCGGTGCCCTGACGCTCCGGCGGATTCGCCGGGCGCGCGAAGTCGAAGCCGAGCATCGAGGCCGGCCCGCAGAACCCGAGCACCGTGCACAGCACGACCAGCAGCCACATCGGCGCGTGCTCGCCGGGGTACACCAGCACCCCCGCCCACACGACCGCCGTCGCCGCGACCGTGCCCAGCGCCAGCGGCAGCCGCGCGGTGTGGTGCCGGGCGACGATCTGTCCGTACACCAGTCCGGCACCCATGTTGGCCAGGACGACGAGTGTCAGCAGCTCACCGGCCGTGGCCCGCGACAGGCCCTGCGCCTGGACGAGGAACGGCATCCCCCACAGCAGCAGGAACACCATCGCGGGGAACTGCGTGGTGAAGTGCACCCACAGACCCAGCCGGGTACCCGGTTCCCGCCAGGACGCGGCGATCTGCCGGCGGACGTACGCGGCACCCCGGTGCGGGAACGGCTCCGGCCGGTGGCCCTCGGGGTGGTCCTCCAGGAACAGCAGCAGGAGGACGAGGACGAGGACACCGGCGGCGGCGCTGCCGGCGAACGCGGCCGTCCAGCCCACGCCGTGCAGCAGCCGGGCGATCACGAGCGTCGAGACGAGGTTGCCGGCCATACCGGCCAGACCCGCGAACTGCGCGACGAGCGGACCGCGCCGGGCGGGGAACCACCGGGTGCCGAGCCGCAGCACGCTGATGAACGTCATCGCGTCACCGCAGCCCAGCAGGGCGCGCGAGGCGAGCGCCATGCCGTACGACGAGGAGAAGGCGAAGCCCAGTTGCCCGGCCGTGAACAGCAGGACGCCGATGGTCAGCACCTTCTTGGTGCCGAGCCGGTCGACCAGAAGCCCGACCGGTATCTGCATGCCCGCGTACACGAGGAGCTGGAGGATGGAGAACGTGGACAGGGCGGAGGCGCCCACGTGGAAGCGGTCCGCCGCGTCGAGCCCGGCCACCCCGAGTGACGTACGGAAGATGACCGCGACGAAGTACACCGAGACGCCGATGCCCCAGACGGCGATCGCGCGCCGGCCGCCGGGCGGGTCGCCGGGCAGGGTGGCCGAGGAGCTCATCGGACCTCGCCCCGCGCCAGGTTGGAGAACCAGCTCACATGGCCGTGGATGAGGGCGACGACCGCGTCGGCGTCACCGGCCCGCAGCGCCTGGAGGATCTGCTCGTGCTCGACGAGCGTCTTGGTGATCCGGTCGGGGTGCGCGTGCATCACGGCGACCCCCATCCGCAACTGGCGGTCGCGGAGCTGGTCGTAGAGCCGGGAGAGGATCTCGTTGCCGCCGCTGCGGACGATCTCGGCGTGGAAGCAGCGGTCGGTGACGGCGGCGGCGGCCAGGTCCCCGGCGGCGGCCTGTTCCTTCTGCTGGTCGAGCAGTTCCTCCAGACGGGCCAGGAGCCGCGGCGACGCCGGTACGGCCTTGCGCGCGGCGTGCTCCTCCACGAGCTGGCGGGTCTCGACCACGTCGGCGATCTCCTGGGCGGAGACCGGCAGGACGAGCGCGCCCTTCTTCGGGTAGAGCTTGATCAGCCCTTCGGCCTCCAGGCGGAGCAGCGCCTCGCGGACCGGGGTGCGCGAAACACCCACCGCGTCGGCGAGTTCACCCTCGGTCAGCAGGGACCCGCCCTCGTAACGGCGCTCCAGGACACCCTGCTTGACGTGTGCGTAGACGCGGTCCGCGGCGGGCGGCTGTTTCACGGGGGGCCGCAGCGGCGCGGGTGGGGCTGAAGGCATGCGCACATCATAGATACAACACGTACGCATGCCCGGGAGCGTTTCAGCATGCGGACCCCAACAGCCCTCACACGTAACCCAGGTCACATGAATTTCCTCCGTTCGCCGCACATCCCTTCGTGCGCCCCGCGAGTCTGAACGTGGGACGGCATCCCTATGTGCCGTTCTCCCAGGGGCATTTCGCGCATACGGAGCGTTCATTTTGATTACCGGCATTAAGGGCACGCGTTTCCGCAGGGCCGCCGCAGTGACCCTCACGACCGGCGCCGTGCTGGCAGCCGGAGCCTTCGGCGCCGCGCCCGCGGGCGCCGTCGCCACGCCCACGATCGCCGCCAAGGGCGGCTACACCATGAACAACGGCACCGGTACGACCCTCTACAACAAGAAGGCGGACACCCCGCTTTCCACCGGTTCCACCACGAAGATCATGACCGCCAAGGTGGTGCTGTCCCAGGCGAACCTGAACCTGGACGCCAAGGTCACGGTCTCGAGCGCGTACAGCAACTACATCGTCGACAGCGGCTACGTCTCCTCGGCCCACCTGATCGTCGGCGACAAGGTGACCGTCCGTCAGCTCCTCTACGGTCTGATGCTGCCGTCCGGCTGTGACGCCGCCTACGCGCTCGCCGACAAGTTCGGCTCGGGCACGACGCGCGCCGCCCGCGTGAAGTCGTTCATCGGCAAGATGAACACCACGGCGCGGAGCCTCGGCATGGCGAACACCCACTTCGACTCGTTCGACGGTGTCGGCCACGGCGCGAACTACTCGACACCGCGCGACCTGACGAAGCTCGCCAGCAGCGCCATGAAGAGCACCACGTTCAAGACGGTCGTCAAGACCGTCACCACCAAGCAGAAGGTGACGACCTCGAGTGGCGGCTACCGCTACTACACGTGGGAGAACACCAACAAGCCTCTGCTGACCGGCTACTCCGGCACGATCGGCATCAAGACCGGTTCGGGCCCCGAGGCGAAGTACTGCCTGGTCTTCGCCGCCACCCGTAACGGCAAGACGATCATCGGCACGGTGCTCGCCTCCACGTCGGCCACCGTCCGCACGTCGGACGCGACGAAGCTGCTGAACTACAGCTTCGCCAGGTAAGGCACCCGAACAGCGAAAGGGGCCTGCCGCGCGGTTCGCGCGGCAGGCCCCTTTTCTGTGTCACGGGTCGGCAGAGGGACTCAGCTCCCCCTGCCCCGTCGGCTCACGCCCAGGTGATCAGCCGCTTGGGCTGCTCCAGGACGGCGGCGGTGTCGGCGAGGACCCGGGAACCGAGCTCGCCGTCGACCAGGCGGTGGTCGAAGGAGAGTGCCAGCGTGGTGACCTGGCGGGGCTTGACCTTGCCCTTGTGGACCCAGGGCTGGAGTTTGATCGCGCCGACCGCGAGGATCGCGGACTCGCCGGGGTTGAGGATCGGCGTGCCCGTGTCGACGCCGAAGACGCCGACGTTGGTGATCGTCACCGTGCCGCCCTGCATCGCGGCCGGTGAGGTCTTGCCCTCGCGGGCCGTGGCCACCAGTTCGCCCAGCGACTCGGCCAGCTGCGGCAGGGTCTTGGCGTGGGCGTCCTTGATGTTCGGCACGATCAGACCGCGGGGCGTGGCCGCGGCGATGCCCAGATTCACGTAGTGCTTCTGGACGATCTCCTGGTTGGCCTCGTCCCAGGACGCGTTGATGCCCGGGTTGCGCTTGATCGCGACCAGCAGGGCCTTGGCGACGAGCAGCAGCGGATTGACCCGCAGCCCCTGCATGTCCTTGTCCTGCTTGAGCTCCTCGACCAGCCGCATGGTGCGGGTCACGTCGAGGGTCACGAACTCGGTGACGTGCGGCGCGGTGAACGCGGACCCGACCATGGCGGTGGCGATCGCCTTGCGGACGCCCTTGACGGGGATCCGGGTCTCACGCGCGCCGTCGTACGACGCGGCCGGGGCCGGGACCTGCGGCTGGACCTGGACCGGGGCCTGCGGGACCGCGGCGGGAGCCGGGACCGCGAGGGGAGCGGGCGCCTGCGCCGGGGCTGCCGCCGCGTGCACGTCCTCCCGCGTGATGATGCCGTCCGGGCCCGACGGGGTGACCGTCGCCAGGTCGACCCCGAGGTCCTTGGCCAGCTTGCGGACCGGGGGCTTGGCGAGAGGCCGCTGCTGGGCGGACGCGGTCCCGTGGCCGTTGAGCTCGCCCTGGATCGCGGTGGCCGCGAAGAGCGTCCCGCCCTGCTGGGCGGGGGCCTCGGCGCCCTTGCGGGGGCGCCGCTTGGTGGAGGACTCCGCCACGCCGTACCCGACGAGGACCGGCTTGCGGCCCGTGGGCTTGGCCTCCTCGTCGGGGGCCGCCGGAGCGGCGGGAACGGGAGCGGCCGGGGCCTGTCCGGCGGCCGGGGCGGCGGGCGCGGGCGCCGTGCCACCCGACACGTCGACCGCGATGATCACCTGGCCGACGTCCACCGTCGTGCCCTCGGGGAAGTGGAGCGCGGCCACCACACCGGTGAACGGGATCGGCAGTTCGACCGCGGCCTTGGCGGTCTCGACCTCGCAGACGACCTGGCCGTCGGTGACCGTGTCACCTACCTGGACGTACCACTTGAGGATCTCCGCCTCGGTGAGTCCCTCGCCCACGTCGGGCATCTTGAACTCGCGGAGTCCCGACGCGTTCTCAGTCATCGTCGTCACGACTCTCTCCTAGTACGCCAGCGAGCGGTCGACGGCGTCGAGCACCCGGTCCAGGCCCGGAAGGTACTCCTCCTCCAGGCGGGCCGGCGGGTACGGGGCGTGATAGCCGCCGACCCGCAGAACGGGCGCCTCCAGGTGGTAGAAGCACCGCTCGGTGATGCGGGCCGCGATCTCCGCGCCCGTCCCGAGGAACACCGGGGCCTCGTGCACCACGACCAGGCGGCGGGTCCTCTCGACCGAGGCCTGGATGGAGTCGAAGTCGATCGGCGACATCGAGCGCAGGTCCAGGACCTCGATCGACTTGCCCTCCTCCTGGGCGGCCGCGGCGGCCTCCAGGCAGACCTTCACCATCGGACCGTAGGCGACCAGGGTCAGGTCGCTGCCCTCGCGCGCCACCACGGCCTTGTGCAGCGGACCGGGGATGGCGTCCTTGTTGACCTCGGCCTTGTCCCAGTAGCGCCGCTTGGGCTCGAAGAAGATCACCGGGTCGTCGCTCTGGATGGCCTGCTGCATCATCCAGTAGGCGTCGCCCGCGTTCGAGGGAGAGACCACCTTCAGGCCCGCCACGTGCGCGAACAGCGCCTCGGGGGACTCCGAGTGGTGCTCGACCGCGCCGATGCCGCCGCCGTAGGGGATACGGATGACGACGGGCAGCTTGATCTTGCCCAGCGCCCGCGCGTGCATCTTCGCGAGCTGGGTGACGATCTGGTCGTAGGCGGGGAAGACGAAACCGTCGAACTGGATCTCCACGACCGGGCGGTAGCCGCGCAGGGCCAGACCGATCGCGGTGCCGACGATGCCCGACTCGGCGAGCGGGGTGTCGATGACCCGCTCCTCGCCGAAGTCCTTCTGCAGCCCGTCGGTGACCCGGAAGACACCACCGAGCTTGCCGACGTCCTCGCCCATGATCAGGACCTTGGGGTCGGCCTCGAGAGCCGTGCGCAGCGATTCGTTGATCGCCTTGGCCAGCGCCATCTTTTCCGTCGTCATGGCTACTTGCCCTCCCCGGCGTCCGTGAACGACGCCTGGTAGGCGGCGAACTGGGCGCGCTCCTCGTCGACGAGCGCGTGCCCGTCCGCGTACACGTTCTCGAAGATGGCGAAGCTGTCCGGGTCCGGCATGGCTCGTACCACTTCGCGCACTCGCTTGCCCAACGCCTCGCTCTCGGCCTCGAGTTCCGCGAAGAATCCGTCGTCCGCGTGGTTTGCGGCCACCAGGTAGGCGCGCAGGCGCAGGATCGGGTCCTTCGCCTCCCACGCCTCGCGCTCCTCGTCGGCCCGGTACTTGGTCGGGTCGTCGGAGGTGGTGTGCGCGCCCATGCGGTAGGTGTACGCCTCGACCAGCGTGGGGCCCTCGCCGTTGCGGGCCCGCTCCAGGGCCCAGCGGGTCACCGCGAGGCTGGCGAGCACGTCGTTGCCGTCCACGCGGACACCCGGGAAGCCGAAGCCCTGCGCGCGCTGGTACAGCGGCACACGCATCTGGCGCTCGGTCGGCTCGGAGATCGCCCACTGGTTGTTCTGGCAGAAGAACACCACCGGAGCGTTGTAGACCGCCCCGAAGTTGAAGGCCTCCAGGACGTCGCCCTGGCTGGAGGCGCCGTCCCCGAAGTACGCGATCACGGCCGAGTCGGCGCCGTCCTTGGCGATGCCCATGGCGTAGCCGGTGGCGTGCAGCGTCTGCGAGCCGATGACGATCGTGTACAGGTGGAAGTTGTTGCTGTTCGGGTCCCAGCCGCCGTTGTTCACACCCCGGAACATGCCGAGCAGGTTGGTCGGGTCGACCCCGCGGCACCAGGCGACGCCGTGCTCGCGGTAGGTCGGGAAGACGTAGTCGTCGTCGCGGGTGGCCCGGCCCGAACCGATCTGGGCGGCTTCCTGGCCGAGCATCGAGGCCCACAGGCCCAGCTCGCCCTGGCGCTGCAGGGAGGTGGCCTCCGCGTCGAAGCGGCGGCTCAGGACCATGTCCCGGTACAGGCCGCGCAGCTCCTCGGGGGTGATGTCGGCGACGTACGGGTCGTACGTGGCGTCCTTGACCCGCTTGCCTTCCGGGGTCAGCAGCTGAACGAGCTCCGGCTCGCCGCCCGTCGCCCCGGGCGACTTCTTGGCGGCCGCGCCGGCGCTCCTGCTCGCGGCGCTCTTGGTACCGGTCGTACTGGCGCTCGCGGCGCTCTTCGTACCGGCGCTGCGTCGCGGCTTGCGCGCGGCAGTGCTCTCCACGGTCACGTGTGCTCCTCCGTCGGTCCGGCCCCCGGGGTTGCCGGAAGGCTGGGGTCCCCCTCGCTCGCGGTTCGAGCTCGGGAGAGCGGCTCGCCTGTTCCGGCACCCGTGCACGGGGTGGGTGCCACTCGGCCGGGAACAGGCGTGACAGGTGCCCCGGCGAGCGCCCTGCAACTGCCACGTTACCCAGTGCTTCACAATTCTGTGAAACCCCTCCTGACCTGCGATTTTGATAGGAAATCCAAGTACTTGGAAACGTGGATTTCCTACTAGATCGAGCAGATCGGAACAGTCGCTGGTCAGAGCACTGGTCACAGCCTTGCAGGGGGCCGGAACACCGGCACGTTATCCCGGCCACCCCGGGCTCGGGAAGAGTTCACCTGGAGCAATGCCCATGACCGTGTGTGAGACTGACAGCGTGCGCGAATTCGGGAAAATCACTGTATTCCTCCTCGATGACCACGAAGTGGTCCGCCGCGGTGTCCACGAACTGCTCTCGGTCGAGGACGACATCGAAGTGGTCGGGGAAGCGGGTACGGCGGCCGACGCACTGGTACGGATCCCGGCCACCCGCCCGGACGTGGCCGTCCTGGACGTGCGCCTCCCGGACGGCAGCGGCGTGGAGGTGTGCCGCGAGATCCGCTCCGCGAACGAGGACATCAAATGCCTGATGCTCACCTCGTACGCCGACGACGAGGCCCTTTTCGACGCGATCATGGCGGGCGCCTCGGGCTATGTCCTCAAAGCCATCCGCGGCCAGGAACTGCTCACGGCGATCCGGGATGTCGCGGCCGGAAAGTCTTTGCTCGACCCGGTGGCCACCGCGCGTGTCCTGGAAAGGCTGCGGGACGGCGGCGGCACCAAGGACGACAGCCGGCTCGCCCGCCTCACCGACCAGGAACGCAGGATCCTCGACCTGATCGGCGAAGGGCTCACCAATCGCCAGATCGGCGAGCGATTGCACCTCGCCGAGAAAACGATCAAGAATTATGTGTCGAGCCTGCTGTCCAAACTGGGAATGCAGCGCCGGTCGCAGGCAGCCGCCTATGTGGCACGCAAACAGGCGGAGCAGCGTCACCCTTGAACGACGGGGTCACCCGTGAACGACGGGGGATATGGACGGGGACGTGCGTCGTCCGGGCCCGGACGACGCGAGACGCCGCACGCGCGCGTGAAGCCCCTCGTGGGCTCCCCGCGCGCGTGGAAGGTGTGCTCCGCCGGGTCCGTTCGGACCCGGCCCGGTCATCGGGTCAGCCCACGGTCCCGTCGGCGGGAGACTCCGTGCCGTCGCCCGCGGGCGGCGTGGTCTCCGGCTCGTCCGTCGGTGTGGCCGGTGTGGTCGGGGCCGCCGTGGTCGGCGCGGTCTTCGTCGGCTCCTCGGTCGGTTGGTCCGTCGTCGGCTCGCTGGTGACGCTCCGCGTCGGCTTGTACGTCGGGGGGTAGTCCGTACCGTCGCCGGTGTTGGTCGAGTCGTCCGACGTGTCGTCACCCGTGGACTGGTCCGTCGAGTCGTCGCTGGGCTGCTCGCTGGAGCCGTCGTTCTTGCTGGAGTGCGAGACGGTCGGCGACGGCGTGGTCCCGGTCCCCGAACCCGTGCCGTTGCCGGTGGTCTTGAGCGCCAGCGCGACACCGGCGACGATGGCGATCAGCGCGAAGACCGCGAGGATCCACAGCTTGCCGCGGCCGCCGCCCCGGTTGCCGTGCCCCTCGAAGCCGCCGTCGTCGCCGCCCCCGTAGGGCGGGATGAGCGGTGCCGGGATCTGCGTGGTGCCGTAGTCACC
Organism: Streptomyces sp. NBC_00328; assembly: GCF_036139655.1. Classification (NCBI taxonomy): domain Bacteria; kingdom Bacillati; phylum Actinomycetota; class Actinomycetes; order Kitasatosporales; family Streptomycetaceae; genus Streptomyces; species Streptomyces sp. NBC_00328. Next base: position 5,161,373 of record NZ_CP108013.1, on the reverse strand, counting down.
GGGGTGCGGCAGCGCGGCCGTACCCGCGAAACCGGGCCCGTGGCCGTGCGACCCCTCGTGCATGGTGACCGGGCCGGTGTTCCAGGTGCCGGTGTGGCTGCCCTGGTCGTACAGCATCTGGAGCGCGTACTGGACGAGTCCGCGCATCTCCTCGGCGGTCTGGAACCGGTCGTCCGGATCCTTCGCGAGGGCGCGCATGACGAGCCCGTCGAGCTCCGGCGGCACCTCGCCCGAGACCTCCGAGGGAGGCATCGGAATGTCCTGGACGTGCTGGTAGACCACCGACAGCGGCGTCTCGCCGGTGAACGGGGGCCGCAACGCGAGAAGTTCGTAGAGCAGACAGCCGGTCGCGTACAGGTCGGAGCGGTGGTCGACGGCCTTGCCGAGCGCCTGCTCCGGGGAGAGGTACTGCGGGGTGCCCATGACCATGCCGGTCTGGGTCATCGTCGACTGCGCGCCGTGCAGGGCACGCGCGATGCCGAAGTCCATCACCTTGACCGCGCCGGTCTCCGTGATGATCACGTTCGCCGGCTTGATGTCCCGGTGCACGATCCCGTGCTGGTGCGAGTAGGCCAGCGCCTCCAGGACACCGGAGACGATGATCAGCGCCTGCTCGGGCCCGGGGGCCTCGGCGTTGATCAGCAGATCACGGATCGTGTGACCCTCGACGATCTCCATGACGATGTACGGGACGACCCCGTGCCCGACGACGTCCTCGCCGGAGTCGTACACGGCCACGACGGCATGGTGGTTGAGCCCCGCGACCGACTGTGCCTCGCGGGTGAAACGGGCCTTGGACACGGGGTCCTCGGCCAGGTCGGCACGGAGCAGCTTGACCGCCACGGTCCGCCCGAGACGCACGTCCTCGGCGGCGAACACCTCGGCCATGCCGCCCCGGCCGAGCCTGTGTGTCAGCCGATATCGGCCGTCGCCGACCAGCCCGCCGTTACCCCACATCTCCGGCGCATCTGACATACCGCCGCCAGTCGCCTCGGGGTCGGACGGGCCCTGAGCGCGCTGCTGCTGTGCCATCAGTCCTCGCCGTCGTTTCTGCCCGCGGTCTGCGCGGTGGTTGTTACGGTCTCCGTCGGGCCACGCTACAGGCTTCGCGCGGGACGCCGGTCCGGGATGAGCGTGAGTGGACCGGCCATCCAACCCGTCGGAGTGCCGTCCGTGCAATTTCCGTGTACCGGCCGTACGTCACCTGTAACGCTTCCGCGACGCTTCTTTCTCAGACGGTCACGGAACGGGCACCGAGCTTGACGTGTCCGTGCCCTCGGGCAGACTTGGCCCGGAATAAGCCAATCGATCACGGCCGCGGGGGACGCAGAAGATGAGCCAGGACGGCGCACAGGGCCGGTACGCGGGGCGTGCGGTCGCCGGCGGCCGCTACCAGCTGCGCGATCTGCTCGGCGAGGGCGGCATGGCCTCGGTCCACCTCGCGTACGACTCGGTGCTCGACCGCCAGGTCGCGATCAAGACACTGCACACCGAGCTCGGCCGGGAACAGGCCTTCCGCGAGCGCTTCCGCCGCGAGGCCCAGTCGGTGGCCAAGCTCACCCACACGAACATCGTCTCGGTCTTCGACACCGGCGAGGACGACCTCGACGGCATGACGACGCCGTACATCGTCATGGAGTACATCGAGGGCAAGCCGCTCGGCTCGGTCCTCGACGCGGACATCCAGCAGTACGGCGCGATGCCCGCCGACAAGGCCCTGAAGATCACCGCGGACGTGCTGGCGGCCCTGGAGATCAGCCACGAGATGGGCCTGGTCCACCGGGACATCAAGCCGGGCAACGTGATGATGACCAAGCGCAACGTCGTCAAGGTCATGGACTTCGGCATCGCCCGTGCCATGCAGTCCGGCGTCACCTCCATGACCCAGACCGGCATGGTCGTCGGCACCCCGCAGTACCTCTCCCCGGAGCAGGCCCTAGGCCGGGGCGTCGATGCCCGGTCCGACCTGTACTCGGTCGGCATCATGCTGTTCCAACTGGTCACCGGACGGTTGCCCTTCGAGGCGGACTCCCCGCTGGCCATCGCCTACGCGCACGTCCAGGAGGAGCCGGTCGCGCCCTCCTCGGTCAACCGCTCGCTGCCCCCGGCGGTGGACGCGCTGATCGCCCGCGCGCTGAAGAAGAACCCCAACGAACGCTTCCCGAGCGCCGAGATCATGCGCGACGAGTGCCTCCGGGTCGCGCAGTCGTTCCAGGCCGCCGCGCCGAACATCGTGCCGGGCGCCCAGACACCCAGCGGTTCGGGCGTCGGCTCCGCCGTGTTCCCGCCGGTCGACCAGGGCACCCCGGCGCCCGGCCCCGTGCAGATGCCGTACCAGCCCGGCCCGTACGGCACGCCGACCCCCTCCCCGGCGTACGGCTACCCGCAGCAGGGCGGCTACCCGACCCCGCCGCAGACCGCCGCGTACGCCGGGCAGCACGGCACCTCCACGCCTCCCCCGTACAACCTCTCGCCCCAGCCCGCCGGCGCCGGCCAGGGCGGCGGCAGGGGCAGCAAGTCGGTCGTGATCGGCGCGGTCCTGGTCGCGCTCCTGGCGGTCGGCGGCCTGATCGCGGCGCTGGTCCTGAACGGCGGGACCGGCGACGACGACAAGGGCGGCGGCGACAGCACCGCCAGCTCGTCGCCCACCGCGGTCGAGGGGCACAAGGGTCCGGACACGTCGAAGAAGATCGACACCGAGAAGTGCACGGACCCGACGGAGTCGTACAACGACCCGAAGAAGATCGAGGTCCCCGACTTCCACTTCAAGAACCTCAGCTCGGTGAAGTCCTGCTTCCAGGCCGCCGGCTGGCAGATGAAGGTCACGCGCGTGGACGAGAACACGTACGGCGAGGACACGGTCATGGACCAGTTCCCCTCCGCCGGTGACGACGTCGACCCCGAGAACATGCCCACGATCGAGCTCAAGGTGTCCTCGGGCGACCCCTCCTAGTGCCGCGGCAGGCAACGTTTGCCCGTCAAGGAGCGGCGTCATGGGGGTCCCCCCTGCTCGAGCGAAGCCGAGAGCTTGGGGGAGCGTGCTCTCGGCGTGCCGGCCGGAAGTCCTCGTACTGGATGCACTTGGGCTTTCGGCCGGTGCGGCGAGTGGGGGTCCCCCCTGCTCGAAGAGCTTGGGGGAGCGTGCCGGGAGTCGCGACGGGGCGAACGTTGCCTGTCGCGGCACTAGCATCCTCGGACGCTCCACGGCAGGAGTGACCGCGGACGCTCCGGCAGCGGAATCGGGAAGGGGCCCGGCACATGAGTGCCGGGCCCCTTCCCGTCGGGGTGACCGCGCGTCGCCGGGGTGACGGAGCCGGTGGCCCGACCCCGCGTGGTTACAGGTACGGTCCGCCCGAACGGCCTCCCGTACGGAGGTCCTCGTCGCCCTCCAGACCGCCGACACCCGGCGGAAGGGCACGGCGCATCTGCTCCAGCTGCGCCCTGGCCGCCATCTGCTGGGCGAACAGGGTCGTCTGGATCCCGTGGAAGAGTCCTTCCAGCCAGCCCACCAGCTGAGCCTGCGCGATCCGCAGTTCAGCGTCGCTGGGAGTCCCCTCGTCCGTGAAGGGCAACGAGAGCCGCTCCAGCTCCTCCACCAGCTCCGGAGCGAGACCGTCCTCCAGTTCCTTGACGGAACTCGCGTGGATCTCCTTGAGGCGGACCCTGCTGGCCTCGTCCAGGGGTGCGGCGCGCACTTCCTCCAGCAGCTGCTTGATCATGCTGCCGATGCGCATCACCTTGGCCGGCTGTTCCACCATCTCCGTCACCGGGATCTCGCGGGAGTCCTCGTCCCCGGTGCCGCCGAGAGCCATTCCGTCCTGGCCCACGACCAGGATCTGAGGGTTCTCCGGCGACCGTTCGTTCCTCGGCATCTCCATGCCGCCATTCTCTCGCACCCACGTACTCCATCACGGTGGTGCCCCCCGTACACGGTGATCCACCACCTCCGTCGGCCCAGTTGGCGACAGGAAGGGGTTCCACAGCCTCTGAAGTGCGCGAATGACGCCACTTTCGGTCGAGATGCCGGGATCACGACGTCATGTGAGGCTGGTTGCGTCGATCACGGCACCCGTCTTGGCGAACCGTTCCGGGAGGGGGTCACCGACGTGACTCCATGGCTGCGCACCCTGCCCACGGCCGGGCTCCTCGCGGCCGCCCTGCTGAACGGCCCCGGCCCGCTCGCGAACGCCGCGCCGACGGGCCCGGACGCCCTCGCTCCCCCCGCCCCGGCCCGCTCCGGAGGTCTCTCGTACACCGCCTCATGGGTTCCGTCCGCCCGAGCCACCGCCTCACCGGCTCCGCCCGCCCAGAGCACCGGCCCGCCCGGTTCGCCCACTCCCTCCGCCCCCTCCCCGGGAGTGACCACCACGCCCGCCCCGTCCACCTCGGGGGCCGGCTCACCGCTTCCGTCCCCCGGACGGTCCAACCCGCCCGGCCCGTCCGCGCACGGGCCCAGCGCCTCGGACGCGGCCGGCCCCACAGCCTCCGATCCGGCCCGCCCCACCCCTACGGCGGACCCGTCCCGCGCGGGCAGCTACGCGGGAGAGGGACGGGAACGTCCCGGCCGCACGGAGCCGGACAGCCAGGACACCAGCAGCCAGGACACCCCGGACCTCCAGGACACGGCCCCCGCCGCGGACACCGGGATCACGGAGCCGACCGAAGCCCCCGACCCCTCACGCGACAACGCGGCCCCCGTCCAGCAGAGCGTCGTGGGCCCCGGCTCCACGCCCGGCGGCGACCTGGCGCTCCTGCCGCTGGGCAGCGGCCTGATCCTCGTCGGTCTGGGCCTGGCCCTGGCCTTCCTGGGCCTGCGGGTACGCCGCGGCTGAGCCCACCCCCAGGAAGCGCCGGCGTGCCGCGGCCGAGCCACCCCACAGGAAGCTGCGATGCGCGGCGGCCCCCACAGGAAGCGCCGATGCGCGGTGGCCGAACCACCCCCAGGGGGCGAATCGAATCGGCCACCGCAGCCGGGTCGGCTCGGCCGCTAGGAGGCGACGAGCAGCACCTTTCCGATGTGGCTGCTCTCCTCCAGCACCCGGTGCGCGCCCGCCGCGTCGCTCATGGGCAGCTCGCGGTCGACGACAGGACGGACATGACCGGAGTCGATCAGCGGCCACACGTGCTCCCGCACGGCCGCCACGATCGCCGCCTTCTCGCTGAGCGGCCGGGCCCGCAGCGAGGTGGCGCTGACGGCGGCACGCTTGTTCAGGAGCGCGGCGATGTTCAGCTCCGCCTTGATGCCGCCCTGCATGCCGATGATGGCGAGCCGTCCGTTGACGGCGAGCGCGCGCACGTTCCGGTCGAGGTACTTGGCCCCCATGTTGTCGAGAATGACGTCGGCACCCGCCCCCGAGGTGGCCCGCTCGATCTCCTCGACGAAGTCCTGCTCGCGGTAGTTGATCAGGATGTCCGCGCCCAGCTCCGCGCAGAAATCGAGCTTCTCCTTGGTGCCCGCCGTGACCGCGACCTTCGCACCGACGGCCTTCGCGAGCTGGATCGCCATGGTGCCGATGCCGCTGGAGCCGCCGTGCACGAGCAGGGTCTCGCCAGGGCGCAGATGGGCGACCATGAAGACGTTCGACCAGACCGTGCACGTCACCTCGGGCAGCGCCGCCGCCTGCAGGACGTCCAGGCCCGCGGGAACGGGGAGCAGCTGCCCGGCGGGGACGGCGACCTTCTGGGCGTATCCGCCGCCCGCGAGCAGCGCGCACACCTCGTCGCCGACCGACCAGCCGAGGACGCCGGGACCGACCGCGGCGATACGCCCGGAGCATTCGAGTCCGGGGTAGGGAGAGGCTCCGGGCGGCGGGTTGTACAGACCCTGCCGCTGCAGCAGATCGGCGCGGTTGACGGCGCTGGCCACCACTTCGACCAGCACTTCGCCCTCGGCCGGCACCGGATCGGGAACCTCGTCCCACACCAGCGCCTCGGGCCCACCAGGTTCGGGAATCGTGATCGCGTACATGAGGTGGACGCTACTCCTGCGCGGTGTCGCCTGTTCCTACGGCAGGTGCCGGGTGCCCGGCGTCGTCCGGGCGCTCGGGGTGACCCGGACGATCGTGATCAGCCGGTCCGTCAACTGCAGTGTGCCGACGTCCGGTTCGTCGTATCCGAGCACGCGATGCCCCCGTACGACGCTGACCACGAGGTCGGTGGTGTCCCGGGCACTCATGCCGACCTCGGCCTTCGTGACGGGCCGGTCCACGATGTCGAGCCCGCTGCCCTGATGGATCAGGTCCTCCATCACCATGCCCGCGGCGGGGCTGAGCACGGAGAGGCCGAGCAGCCGGCCGGCCGCGCTGGCGCTGGTGATGACCGCGTCGGCGCCGGACTGCCGGAGCAGCGGCGCGTTCTCCTCCTCGCGGACGGCGGCGACGATCTTCGCCCCGCGATTGAGCTGCCGCGCGGTCAGGGTGACCAGGACCGCGGTGTCGTCCCGCTGGGTGGCGACGATGATCTGCCGCGCCTTGTGGAGCTCGGCGCGCATCAGCACATCGCTGCGCGTGGCGTCCCCGATCACTCCCGCGTACCCCTCGGCCGTCGCCGCGTCGACCACCCGGGAACTCGGGTCGACGACCACGACCTGTTCCTTCTTGAGCCCGGTCGCGCAGACGGTCTCGACGGCCGACCGCCCCTTGGTCCCGAAGCCGACAACGACGGTGTGATCCCTCAAGGTCGCCCTCCAGCGGTTCAGTCGCCACTCCTCCCGGGTGCGTTCCGTGAGGACCTCCAGCGTGGTGCCGACCAGGATGATCAGGAACAGCACCCGCAGGGGCGTGATGACCAGGATGTTGATGAGCCGGGCGACGTCACTGGTCGGGGTGATGTCGCCGTATCCGGTGGTGGAGAGGGTGACCGTCGCGTAGTAGAAGGCGTCGAGCAGGTCGACGCTGCCGTCGGAGTTGTCGGTGTAGCCACCGCGGTCGAACCAGACGATGAGCGCGGTGAACACAAGCAGCAGCAGCGCCATCGACAGCCGCTTCGCCACCTGGCGAAGCGGACGCTGCACTACCTTCTGCGGCAGTTTCACCTGGTGAGTCATCAGATGTTCGTCCGCCTGGCGGGCGATCGTGTCGTCGCCCGGAAGTTTCACGTGAAACACTCCCCGCTCGGATCCCTGCCGGTCATGCCCTCGGACCTGCTCAGACGAAGCACGCGTCGATCCCCGCGACGGCCCACGGCAGATCGATGAGTTCCAGCTCCTGCCCGGCGCGCGCACCGCCCGGCGGTACGACCGCGAGCGCGTCGGCGGCGGCGATGCCCCGCAGCATCGCCGGGCCGTTGTAGTGCAGCGGCGCGGCCCGCTCGCCGCGCAGCGAGACGGGGATGAGCCGGGTGTCGTACGGATGCCCCTGCACGGCTTCCCCGAGGGGCAGGGTGTACGACTCCGGGGCCATGCGCCCGGCCAGCGTGCGCAGCATCGGCTCGGCGAGCGTGAGCAGTCCGGAGACGGCCGCGAGGGGGTTGCCGGGCAGCCCGACGAGGTGCTGGTTCTCCTGGACACGGGCCAGCAGCATCGGATGCCCCGGCCGCACCTTGACGCCGTCCACCAGCAGTTCGGCGCCGATCCGGCGCAAGGTGGGGTGGACATGGTCGACGGGGCCGGCGGCGGTGCCGCCGGTGGTGACGATCAGATCGGCCCGGGAGCCGGTGATCGCTTTGTGCAGCGCTTTGGCGTCGTCGCCGATCCGGCGCACCGCGACGACCTCGGCGCCCAGCGCCCGCAGCCACGGCGGCAGCATGGGGCCGAGCGCGTCCCGGATGAGCCCTTCCCGGGGAAGTCCCTCGGTGAGCAGCTCGTCGCCGAGAATGAGGACTTCGGCGCGCGGGCGGGGGACGACGGCGAGCGTGTCGTACCCGGCGGCCGCCGCGAGGCCCAGTACGGCGGGGGTGACCAGGACTCCGAGCGGCAGCAACTGGTCACCGCTGCGGCATTCCTGGCCGCGTGGGCGGATGTCCTGCCCGTGAGCGAGCGCCAGGATTCCCCGGGACCGGGCGGAACCCGGCTCCTGCCCGGCGCCCGCGTGCAGCCGGCCCTTGTCGTCGAGGCGCCCGTGCTCGCTGCGCAGGACGGCGGTCGCGTCCCGCGGAACCCGCGCCCCGGTGGCGATCCGGACCGCCTCGCCGTCGCTGAGCCGCTCCGGTTCCGCGTGCCCGGCGAGCACACCGTCCTCCCGCACCTCCCAGGGCCCGGGTCCGGCGACCGCCCAGCCGTCCATGGCGGAGGTGTCGAAGGAGGGAAGGTCGGTGAGCGCGGTCAGGGGGGCGGCGAGGACGAGGCCGAGGGAGGCGTCGAGGGGGACCGGGACGGGGGTACGGCGGGGCAGGGAACGGGCGGCCCGCTCGGCGACGGCGCGGGCCTCCGGCCACGGGGTGGACCGGTGACGGGTGTGCTTGCCCTCGCCGCTGTTCTGGGCGCCGGGCGAGGGGACCGCTGCCGGGTCGGTTCCCTGGGGGCCCGGGACGGCACGCTCCGCTCCGCCGGGCTCGCCGGACGGGCGGGCACCCGCGCCCTTGACCAGGGCGAGCGCCTCCTCGACGTCGAAGTCGTCCGTGTCCTGGCCGTCCTGGCTGTCCCGGGTGGAGCGGGCGGCGGTCATCCGGCGTCCGGCTCGGTGGCGGGCGTGGGCGGGGCGGCGGGCGACCCGTTGTCCGGCCGGGCGTCGGGAGTGCCCTCGTCGGCCCAGCGGAGCGCGAGCGCGGCGGCCTTGCGGGAGGCTTCGGCGACCGCTTCCGGTCCTCCGCCCGCCCGCGCGGCCGCGTATCCGACGAGGAACGTGGTCAGCGGCGCGGCCGGCCTGGCGACGCCGTGCGCGGCGTCGCGGGCCAGGTCGAGCAGCACGCCGGTGTCGACGTCCAGGTCGATGCCCAGTTCGTCCTTGACTGCGGAAATCCATTCATCCAGCACGTGCCCATGCTCCCTGATGCGCGCTCGAGCGGCGGCGATGTCGTCCCAGGTGTCGCAGTCGAAGGACGCGACGGGGTCGGTGATGCGGGTGAGGTCGAGGGCGGCGACGAGCCGTCGGAGCGGCAGCCCGGAGAGGCTCCCGTGCGCGGCGGCGAGCACACCCAGCTCGCGGCGCAGCGCGTCGGCGCGGTAGACAGCCACGAGGGGCTGATCCCGCCCGTCGGGGTCGGTGAGAAGAACACCGTCCAAACGGGTACCGGGGCCGTCGGCTCGGCTGCCGGGGTCGTCGAGACAGGCGCCGGGCCCCTCGATGCGGGTGGCATGCCCGTCCCGGGCCGGGCGGGAAGTCCCCGGGATCTCGTGTGGGGTGCCGGCGCGAAGGGTGTCCAGCAGGCGCCGGACCGTCTTCTCCTCCAGGAAGGGCAGGTCGGCGGAGAGCACGAGGACGTACGGCGCCCCGGTGTGACGCAGCCCGGCGTCCAGCGCGGCGAGTGGTCCCCCGCCCGACGGGTCCTCGCGGGCCCACTCCACGGGACGCGCCGTGGGCCTGGGCCGGGCCACGACCACCGTGCGGGTGGCATCGGCACACGCGGCCAGGACCCTGTCCAGCAGGGTCCGGCCGCCCACCCGAACGCCGGGCTTGTCCTCGCCGCCGAGCCGCCGGGCGGCACCGCCCGCGAGCACGACGGCGTCGTACCCGGCATCGGCACCGGAGGTGCCTCGCTGGTCGGCGTCGCCAGGTCGCCCGGTCGCGCCCTCGGGCTCGTACGCGGTCATGCCCCGAGTATGGGCGTCCGAGGAATCGGCGCCACCCCCGGGGCACGGCGCAGGTACCGGGCCGGCCGGGCCGGCCGGCCCGCGTGTCCTACAGAGTCCGCAGCAGCACCGCCGGCTGCTCCACGCAGTCCGCCACATACCGCAGGAAGCCGCCCGCCGTACCGCCGTCGCAGACCCGGTGGTCGAAGGAGAGCGAGAGCTGGACGACCTGACGCACCGCCAGCTCGCCTTGGTGGACCCAGGGCTTGGGGATGATGCGGCCGACGCCGAGCATGGCCGCCTCGGGGTGGTTGATGATCGGCGTGGAACCGTCGACGCCGAACACGCCGTAGTTGTTCAGCGTGAAGGTGCCGCCCGTGAGGTCCGCGGGCGTCAGCGTCCCGGTCCGGGCCGCCTCGGTCAGCCGGCCGAACTCCGCGCTCAGCCCTTCCGCGTCCCGTGCGTGCGCGTCGCGCACGACGGGGACGACGAGCCCGCGCTCGGTCTGGGCCGCGAAGCCCAGGTGCACCTGGCCGAGCCGGACGATCTCGCGGGCGTCCATGTCGACCGTCGAGTTGAGCTCGGGGAAACGGGCCAGCGCCGCGGTGCAGATCCGGGCCAGCAGTGCCAGCAGGGAGATCTTCGGGCCGCCGGCCGCGTTCATCGCCCTGCGCGCCTGCATGAGCTCCGTCGCGTCGGCGTCCACCCAGCAGGTCGCGTCCGGGATCTCGCGCCGGCTGCGCGAGAGCTTGTCGGCGACGGCACCGCGGACACCCCGGAGGGGTACCCGGACACCCCCCGGGGACGTGCCCCGGGAGACGCCGGACCCACCGGGCACCACCGACGCGATGTCCGCGTAGGAGGTCATCTGGCCGGGCAGGCCCTCGTACGCGGGCTCCGTGACAAAGGCACCGGGTCCGGCCGCCGCGGGGCGCGCCTCCGGCGGGGCGGACGACCGCAGCCGTCCGGTCGCCGCCGCGCGCAGCGCGTACTCGACGTCCGCCCGCAGGATGAGTCCCTCGGGACCGGAGCCCTCCAGCTCCCGCAGGTCCACGCCGTTCTCCCGGGCGAGCCGTCGCACGAGGGGCGAGATGACCGGCACCGGGCCGTCGCCCCGCGAGGGGGTGACGCCGTTGCGAGCGGTCCGCGCCATGCCCGCCGGGTCCGGCGGTACGGCGGCGACGGGTTCGGGGCGGCCCTGCGCGGGCCGGGCGGGCGAGGCAGCCGTGCCCGCCGGGGACGGTGCCCCGGCCGGTCCTCCGACGGCGCCGCCGGAGGGGCGCACCCTCCGGCGCCGCGCCGGGGGCGCTCCCGTGCCGTATCCCACCAGCACGTTCCCGGAGCCCTCGTCGCTCCGCTCGTCCTCGCCGGTCCCGTTCTCCTCGGCAGGGGCGCCCACGGCGACGGTCAGCAGCGGTGCCCCCACGGGCAGTTCCGTGCCCTCCTCGCCGAAGCGGGCGGTGACCACACCGCCGTAGGGGCAGGGGACCTCGACCATCGCCTTGGCCGTCTCGACCTCGACGACGAGCTGGTCGACGGCGACAACGTCACCGACCTCCACCAGCCAGCGGACGATCTCCGCCTCGGTGAGTCCCTCCCCGAGGTCGGGGAGCTTGAACTCCAGCACCTGTGCCATCAGCTCTGCGCCTCCCATTGCAGACGTCCCACCGCGTCCAGGATCCGGTCGACGCCGGGCAGGTGGTGCCGCTCCAGCATCGGCGGCGGATACGGGATGTCGAACCCGGCGACGCGCAGCACCGGCGCCTCCAGGTGGTGGAAGCAGCGCTCCGTGACGCGGGCCGCGATCTCCCCGCCCGGTCCTCCGAACCCGCCCGACTCGTGCACGACGACCGCTCGTCCGGTCCGCCGCACCGATGCCGCGACCGTCTCGTCGTCGAACGGCACCAGCGAGCGCAGGTCGACGACTTCGAGGTCCCAGCCCTCGGCCCGCGCCGCCTCGGCGGCTTCGAGGCAGACGGGCACGGACGGCCCGTAGGTGATCAGCGTGGCGCTCCGGCCCGAGCGCCGCACCACCGCGCGGCCTATCGGCTCAACGGCCGGCGGCTCGTCCGGGTTCCAGGAATCCTTCGACCAGTACAGCCTCTTGGGCTCCAGGAAGACCACCGGGTCGTCCGAGGCGATGGCCTCCCGCAGCAGTCCGTAGGCGTCGGACACGGTCGCGGGCATGACGACGTGCAGGCCCGGGGTGGCCATGTAGTACGCCTCGGAGGAGTCGCTGTGGTGCTCGACGCCGCCGATGCCGCCGCCGTAGGGGACGCGGATCGTGATGGGCAGGGGCATGGCGCCCCGTGTGCGGTTGCGCATCTTCGCCACGTGCGAGATCAGCTGCTCGAACGCCGGGTAGGCGAACGCGTCGAACTGCATCTCCACGACCGGCCGCAGGCCGTACATGGCCATGCCGACCGCCGCGCCGAGGATGCCCGCCTCGGCGAGCGGGGTGTCCGTGCAGCGGTCGTCGCCGAACTCCTTGGCGAGCCCGTCGGTGACCCGGAAGACGCCGCCGAGGGTGCCGACGTCCTCGCCCAGGACATGGACGGCCGGGTCGGCGGCCATGGCGTCGCGCAGGGCGCGCCCGAGCGCCTGCGCCATGGTGGCCGGTTTGAGGGCAACCGTGGTCATCGCCCGGCTCCTTCCGGGCCGTGCGGGCCCGCTCCGAGCGTGCCGTCCGCCTCGGCGTCCAGCTCCGCTCTCAGCTGGCTCTCCTGCTCAAGCAGTTGAGGAGTGGGTTGTGCGTACACATGGGCGAACAGATCCATGGGGTCTAGCACCGGGTCCTGGTTCATGCGCTCACGCAGGTCCGCGGCCATCGCCTCGGCGCCGTCGCGCACCTCCTGGAGAGCTGCCTCGTCGAGCAGACCGCGCTCGGTCAGCTCGCGCTCCAGAAGCACGATGGGGTCGTGGCCGCGCCAGGTCTCGACCTCGGAGTCCCCCCGGTAGCGGGTGGCGTCGTCGGCGTTGGTGTGGGCGTCGATGCGGTACGTAACGGCCTCGACGAGGGTGGGACCGCCGCCCGCCCGCGCGTGGGCGATGGCCTCGCTCAGGACCTGGTGCACGGCCACCGCGTCGTTGCCGTCGACCAGACGGCCCGGCATCCCGTAGCCGACGGCCTTGTGGGCCAGCGACGGGGCGGCGGTCTGTTTGGCGAGCGGGACGGAGATGGCGAAGCCGTTGTTCTGCACGAGGAAGACGACGGGCGCCTGCCACACGGCGGCGAAGTTCAGCGCTTCGTGGAAGTCGCCCTCGCTGGTGCCGCCGTCACCGACCAGGGCGAGCGCGACCACGTCGTCGCCCTTGAGGCGGGCGGCGTGTGCGAGGCCCACGGCGTGCGGGAGCTGGGTCGCCAGGGGGGTGGACAGGGGCGCGATGCGGTGCTCGTGCGGGTCGTAGCCGGTGTGCCAGTCGCCGCGCAGGAGGGTGAGTGCCTGGACGGGGTCGAGGCCGCGGGCGACGGCGGCGAGGGTGTCGCGGTAGCTGGGGAAGAGCCAGTCGCGCTCCTCCAGCACGAGCGCGGCGGCGACCTCGCAGGCCTCCTGTCCGGTGCTGGACGGGTACACGGCGAGACGGCCCTGCTTGGTGAGCGCGGTGGCCTGGACGTTGTACCGGCGGCCACGCACCAGTTCCGTGTGCAGACGGCGCAACAGGGCCGGATCGACCTTGGCGGCCGCGTCGGTGCCGAGGACGCGGTGGGGCAGCGCGTCGGGCAGCAACGGCGCGGGGTCGGTGCGGGGCTGCCAGGCGGGCGGCGGCGTGGGCCGGTAGGCCCCTCGCTGCTCCATGACCGTCATGACGGCACCTCCTCGTGGGAGCGGCTTCAGGCGCGTCACGGGTGTGATGCGCCTCACCTACCGATTGTTCGGTCGTCGGCACATTTTGGCTACAGGCGCCGCCAGGCTGTGGACAAACGGTTCTGCGCAGCCTGAGATGGATGCAGTACGTCCATGGTAGGGAGGCGGGGGGACATGGCACCTGAACAAATGGCCGAGCCGCCGGAGGCCGGACCTTCCGTGCCGCCCGCCCGTCCGCTCGACGCGATCGACCAGGACATCCTGCACATGCTGCAGGCGGACGGCCGTGCCTCCATACGTTCCGTGGCCGAGCGGGTCCATGTCTCGCGGGCCAACGCCTACGCGCGGATCAACCGGCTCATCGAGGACGGTGTGATCCGCGGCTTCGGGGCGCGCGTCGACCACGAACGCGCGGGACAGGGCACCTCGGCGTACATCACCCTCAAGATCGTGCAGAACTCCTGGCGCACGGTGCGGGAGCGGCTGAGGGTGCTGCCCGGGGCCTCGCACATCGCCCTGGTGGGCGGCGACTTCGACGTGCTTCTGCTGGTGCACACGCCGGACAACCGGGCGCTGCGCGAACTGGTGCTCACCCGGCTCCAGGCCATCCCTGAGGTGCTCAGCAGCAGGACACTGCTGGTCTTCGAGGAGGAGGACCTGGAGCCGGAGGCCTGACGCCACCGGCCCTTCGGGGCCCTCAGGGCTCCTGCCGGAGCCCTCCGAAGACCAGCACCACCACGGCGTCGGCCACTTCCCGCGCGCCCATGCCCCGCGCGTCGGGGCGGTACCACTCCACGAGCGAGTTGATCATTCCGAAGACCAGCCGGGTCGCGAGCCGGACCTCCACGTCGCCGCGTACGTCCCCGTCGGCGGCCGCGGCCTTCAGGAGCTCGGCGACCCTGTGGTCGAAGTCGCGGCGCCGTTCCAGGGCCCACCGCTCGGTGTCCGTGTTGCCGCGCACCCGCAGGAGCAGCGTCACGTAGGGCAGCTCGGAGGTGAGCACCTCGACCATGCGCCGCACCACGTACTCCAGGCGCTGCACGGAACGTCCCACGCGCGCGTGCTCCTCGTCGAGGATCTCGAAGAGGCCGTCCAGCGCCCGGCTCACCGCGCGCCGCAGCAGCTCCTCCTTGCCCGAGACATGGTGGTATATCGACGACTTGGAGATGCCGGCCGCCTTGGAGAGGTGCTCCATGGAGGTGCCGTCGTAGCCGCGTTCGTTGAAGACCTGGACGGCGACGGAGAGCAGCGTCTCGGGCGTGTACGTGTCCCGTTTGGCGGTGGTCACTGGGTGCCCTCCCGCTTCTCGTTGGCGTACGCGTGGCGGTAGAGCGCGAGCGACGGGGCATAGCGGCCGGAGGGGTCGCGCACGTGCAGTTCGTCCAGGACGTCGTACGACCAGTTCACACCGAGTCTGCGGCTCCACTCGAAGGGGCCGAGGGGATAGTTGACGCCGAGGCGCATCGCGGTGTCGATGTCCTCCTCGGTGGCCACGCCCTTGGCCACCGCGTCGTACGCGAGGTCGACGATCCGGGCCACCGTGCGGGCGACGATCATGCCCGGGCAGTCCCCGATCACACTGACGTCCTTGCCCAGCGCCTGGAAGAGACCGATGGCCTCGGAGAGCGTCTGGGGAGCGGTGTCCTGGGACGCCGACAGGGCGATCCGGGTGGCCTTGCGGTAGTCGAGCGCGAGGTCGAAGTAGACGACGTCCCGGAACTCGACCGAGGTCTGGCCGTCGACGAGGACGAGCTGGCCGCCGCTCGGCAGCACCAGGCGGGTGCCGTGGTCCTCCTCGTCCTCCCGGACCTGGATGCCCGCCTCACGGATCAGGGCGAGAACGTCGGCGGCGGGGCCCAGGTCGCCCTCGGCGACGACGTACGCGGGCGGCTGCGCCTTCTCCGCCGTGTGCGGCTCGGAGGGTTCGGCGCCGTCCCCGTAGTCGTACCAGCCGTGGCCCGTCTTGCGGCCGAAGCGGCCCGCCTCGACGAGTCGTCGCTGGGCGAGCGAGGGCGTGAAGCGCACGTCCTGGAAGAAGGACCGCCACACGGAGTGCGTGACGGACTCGTTGACGTCCTGGCCGATCAGGTCGGTGAGTTCGAAGGCGCCCATCCGGAAACCGCCGGACTCGCGCAGGACCGCGTCGATGGTGGCGGGGTCGGCCGCCTGGGACTCGTGGACCGCGAAGGCCTCGGCGTAGAAGGGCCGCGCGATGCGGTTGACGATGAAACCGGGCGTGTCCGCGCAGGCGACGGGCGTCTTGCCCCAGGCGCGGGCCGTCTCGTACGCGCGCGTGGCCGACGTGACGTCGGTCGCGAACCCGGAGACGACCTCCACGAGGGGCAGCAGCGGCGCCGGGTTGAAGAAGTGCAGCCCGACGAGCCGGCCCGGGTTGCGCAGCGCGCCGCCGATGGCCGTGACGGACAGGGAGGAGGTGTTGGTGGCCAGCAGGCAGTCGTCCCCGACGATGTCCTCGAGCTCGCCGAACAGCCGCTGCTTGACGTCGAGCTGTTCGAGCACCGCCTCGACGACGAGCACGCAGTCCGCGAGGTCGGTGAGATCCGAGGCCGGCTGGAGCCGGGCGCGCGCGGCATCCCGGTCGGCGCCGGTGAGCCGGTCTTTCGCGACGAGCCGGTCGAGCCGGGCGCCGATCGCTTCGGCGGCGGCCGCGGCACGTCCGGGAGCGGCGTCGTAGAGCCGCACGGGGTGGCCCGCCACCAGCGCGACCTGGGCGATGCCCTGGCCCATGGTGCCGGTGCCGACGACTGCCACGGGGCTGCTGAGGTCGAGTGCTGTCATGTGCGCGATCCTCCCGCACGGCGTTGTCCACAGATGCGGCGGACCCCCTTGTCCCGACCGATCGTTCGGTTACTCTAACTCTGACTGTCCCTTCCTGCCCAGCTCGCGAGCTCGACGAGGAGCTCTTGAGACGAGGAGTTGGTCCTTGATGGCCGCCGAACTCACCGCGCACCAGTTGATCTCCCAGCACCGGCCCACCCTGGATCAGGCGCTGGAAACGATCCGCACGCGCGCGTACTGGTCCCCGCATCCCGAGCACCCCAAGGCGTACGGCGAGCACGGCAGCCTGGGCATGGCCGAGGGCAAAGCCGCCTTCGACGCTCTCCTGGGCAACCGCCTCGACCTGGGCCAGCCCGGCACGGACGACTGGATCGGGGGCGAGGTGTCGCCGTACGGCATCGAGCTGGGCGTCACGTACCCGCACGCGGACATCGACACGCTGCTGCCCGCCATGCGCGCGGGGCAGCGCGCCTGGCGCGACGTGGGCGCCGAGATGCGCGCGGTGGTCTGTCTGGAGATCCTCAAGCGGATCAGCGACCGCACCCACGAGTTCGCGCACGCGGTCATGCACACCAGCGGCCAGGCCTTCATGATGGCGTTCCAGGCGGGCGGCCCGCACGCGCAGGACCGCGGTCTGGAGGCGGTGGCCTACGCCTATGCGGAGCAGGTCCGCACCCCCGACACCGCGGAGTGGAGCAAGCCCCAGGG
Source organism: Streptomyces sp. NBC_00328 (assembly GCF_036139655.1). Classification (NCBI taxonomy): domain Bacteria; kingdom Bacillati; phylum Actinomycetota; class Actinomycetes; order Kitasatosporales; family Streptomycetaceae; genus Streptomyces; species Streptomyces sp. NBC_00328. The sequence continues at coordinate 5,144,393 of NZ_CP108013.1, read as the reverse complement.
CAAGCGTGATCCCCTCGCGCTCACCAAGCAGTTCACGCCCGTCCCGCGCGGCATCGCGCTGATGATCGGCTGCAACACCTTCCCGACGTGGAACGGCTATCCGGGCCTGTTCGCCTCGCTGGCCACGGGCAACGCGGTCCTGGTGAAGCCCCACCCGCGCGCGGTGCTCCCCCTCGCGCTGACCGTGCAGGTCGCACGCGAGGTGCTCGCCGAGGCGGGCTTCGACCCGAACCTGGTGGCGCTGGCCGCCGAGCGTCCCGGCGAGGGCATCGCGAAGACGCTGGCCACCCGCCCCGAGATCCGCATCATCGACTACACGGGCTCCACCGCCTTCGGCGACTGGCTGGAGGCCAACGCACGCCAGGCGCAGGTCTACACCGAGAAGGCCGGCGTCAACACGGTGATCGTGGAGTCGGCCGCCGACTACAAGGGGATGCTGTCCAACCTGGCGTTCTCCCTGTCGCTCTACAGCGGCCAGATGTGCACCACCCCGCAGAACCTGCTGATCCCGCGCGAGGGCATCTCCACGGACGAGGGCCACAAGTCCTACGACGAGGTGGTGGCCGATCTCGCGAAGTCGGTCGGCGGGCTCCTCGGCGACGACGCCCGCGCGAACGCGCTGCTCGGCGCCATCGTGAACCCGGACGTGAAGGCCCGGCTGGAGGCCGCCGCCGGACTCGGCGAGGTGGCCCTGCCCTCACGGCAGATCGACAACCCTGAGTTCCCCGGTGCCGTAGTGCGCTCACCGCTGATCGTGAAGCTCGACGGCGCGCGCAAGTACTGGGAGAGCGCCGGGAGCGACGACGAGGCCGCCTACCTGAGCGAGTGCTTCGGTCCGGTCTCCTTCGCCGTCGCGGTCGACTCGGCCGCCGAGGCCGTGGAGCTTCTACGGCGCACCACCCGGGACAAGGGCGCGATGACCGTCGGCGCGTACACCACCGACGAGGCGTTCGAGCGCGAGGTGCAGGAGGCCTGCCTGGAGGAGTGCGCCCAGCTCTCCCTGAACCTCACGGGCGGGGTCTACGTCAACCAGACGGCCGCGTTCTCGGACTTCCACGGATCGGGCGGCAACGCCGCGGCCAACGCGGCGCTGTGCGACGGGGCGTTCGTGGCGAACCGCTTCCGGGTGGTCGAGGTGCGCCGGGAGGCGTGAGCCCCGACGCCCTTCGGGCGTCTACGCCGGTGCGTCCCCGGTGGCGCTCCAGTGGAACAGCGTCATGGCCACACTGGTCGCGAGGTTGTAGCTGGAGACCTGGGGGCGCATCGGCAGCGAGACCAGGTGGTCGGCCCGGGAGCGCAGTTCGGCGGACAGCCCGCTGCGCTCCGAACCGAAGGCGAGCAGGGCGTCGTCGGGAAGCTTCGTCCCCCGGATGTCCTCGCCCTCGGGGTCGAGCGCGAACAACGGGCCTGCCGGCAGTTCGTCCACCGCCAGCCGCTCCACGGCGGTCGCGAAGTGCAGGCCGGCCCCGCCGCGTACGACCGTGGGGTGCCAGGGGTCGAGCGTGCCCGTCGTGACCACCCCGGTCGCGCCGAAGCCCGCCGCGAGCCGGATCACCGCCCCCGCGTTGCCGAGGTTGCGCGGATTGTCGAGGACGACCACGGGCGCGGTGCGCGGCGTGCCGGCCATCCTCTCCAGGTTGGCGGCACGGGAGGGCCGTACGGCGAGAGCCGCCACCGAGGTGGGATGCGGTCGCGCCACGAGGGCTGTGAACGCCGTCTCCGGGACCTCGGTCAGCAGCTCGTCGAGAGCGGCGCGTACGTCGGGGGCGAGTTCGCCGGCCAGCTCGAGGACCGCCGGCCGGTCGGTCGTGACGGCGACCGGGACACGCGCTCCGAAGCGCACCGCGTGCTTGAGGGCGTGGAAGCCGTCGAGCAGGACGGAGTCGTCGCGGAGCTGGCGCCAGACACGTACCGGGTCGTTCATGCGGTGAAGCCTACGTGCGTGTGCCCGGGCTCCTCCGGAACGCCCGGTTCGGGCTCCCGGGGCCCCGGCACCACAGGGCCCCTGCCGGGAAACAGCCGGTCACGCGCGCGTGCCGCCCGTCCGCCCAGGCGCCGCAGGAAGGACGTGGGCAGGAACACGGCGTCCGCGGCGATCATCGCGAGCGAGAAGAACGGCAGCCCGAGGACCACGGCGATCACGGCGTGCTCGGTCATCATGACCGCCAGCAGCACGTTCTTGACCCGCCGGTTGAACAGGGTGAAGGGGAAGGCGACCTGCGCGGCGACCGTCCCGTACGTCACGAGCATGACGATCGCCCCGTGCGCGGACATCAGGTCGGACAGCGCCGGCCACGGGGAGAAGGAGTCCAGGTGGAGCGGGTAGTAGACGGCGGTGCCGTCCTGCCAGCGCGAGCCCTGGATCTTGTACCAGCCCGCGGTCGCGTAGATCAGACACGCCTCGGCCATGATGATCATCAGAGCGGCGTTGTGGACGAGGTTGGCGACGACGTCCAGCAGGATGCGCGGCTCCGCGGTGCGGGCGAAGCGGCCGACGGCCCACCACAGGGCCTGCACCGCCCACAGCCCCCAGAAGACCGTGAGCCAGCCGCCCAGGGCACCCCCGTCGATCCGTCCCGCGCCCGTCGCCACCGTCAGCGCGATCCCGAGCCCCGCCCACAGCACGGGGCCCGCTCGGCCGGGCTCGGGCCACTCGCCCCGCGCGTACGCCTCGCGGGCGAGACGGTCCCGCCGCGCGTCGAGGGACCACACCTGGGCACAGCGGGTGAACACCAGGTAGATCGCCATCAGGTGGAGGACGTTGTCCCCGCCGTCCCCGATGAAGACGCTTCGGTTCTGCAGGGACAGCACGCCGATCATGAAGACCACGGACACCGCGCGGGTCCGCCATCCCACCAGCAGCAGGGCGCCGGAGAGCACGGCGACGGCGTAGACCGTCTCGAACCACACCTGGCTGTCGGACCACAGCAGGACCGTGAAGGCGTGATTGCTCGCCACGAGCTGCCGGGCGAGGTCCCAGCTCCAGGGCGCGTCGGGCCCGTACATCTCCTGACGGTGGGGGTACTCGCGCAGCAGGAACAGCAGCCAGGTGGCGGCGAAGCCGATGCGGATCACGGCGCTCTGGTACGGGCCGAGGGCGGACTCGGTCACCCGGGCGATGCCGCGCGCGATCGTCGGAGCGAATCGGTTCATCGGGCACTCGCCTCCGTCAGCCCGTCCGCGCGGTCGCTCCCGGGAACGGCCCACCAGGGCAGCTCACGGACGACGGGCCGGTCGGACACCTTCTCGCCGCTCCACCGTGGCGGCGGCACGTCGGTGATGAGGGAGCGGAACTGGACGCGTTCGACGACAGCGCCCTCGCCGCCCGCATGCTCACGGTCGAGACGCAGCACGCCGATACGGCGCAGATAGTGCTCCGCGAGGTCGCCGCGCAGGCCCACGGGGCGGTTCTCGCCGTCGTGCGTACCGACGTAGAAGTCCCAGGCACGGCGCAGTTCGTTCTGCTGGGTGTGGCTCGGCAGCGGATTTCCGTCGATGGCCAGGGCGTCGAGCGCGGACAGGTCGTACCAGCCGGTCTCGCGGCTGGTGCCGTCCTCCGTGCGGACCAGGGCGCGGACCTGGACCGTGATGTCCTGCTGCAACGGGTTGGGTGCGAAGAGCTTCCAGTTCTGCTCGAACTCGGGGTAGATCCAGTCGTCGATCGCGCGGCCGTGCTGCTTCGTCACCGTGTTCGAGGGAGCGACGTGCAGGAAGACCATGCCGAGATGCGCACAGGCGACGACGGCGACGACGGCCAGGGCGAGGGCGGCGGCGATCTGATGGCGCAGAGACAGGGCCGCGAGGCCCACGGGAGCCCCGGCTTCCGGACAGCCGGCCGCTTCGGGACTCTCCGGGAAATCCGGCTCGTCGGCCCCGGCGAAGCCCGAAGGAGCGCCCACAGGGGGAGCGCCCGGCTCGGACTCCCGGGACGGCACCGCCTCGGATTGGCCCAGCTCGGACTCCCCGGGAGCGACAGCCCCGGATTCGGCCCGCTCTGACTCCCGGGAAAACACCACCTCGCCCGCGCCCAGCTCGGACTCCCCGGGTGCGACGGCCCCGGATTCCGGGCTCCCGGACTCCGCGTACGTGCCCGCGTCGTCTTCGGGTGCGCCCGCGTCGGGCCCGGTCGCCTCGGACTCCGGGCCAGGCACCGCCTCGGCCCCGGTGGTCTCGGGCTCCGGGGAAGCCTCGGCCCCGGTCGGCGGATCGCCGTCGGGGCGCTCGCCGGTCACGGACTCGCCGGCCGGCCGCGGACCGGGCAGTGGTGTACCGCCGGTGACACCGCCGGGCGCGCCCCCCTCGGGCGCGACCGACCCCGGCTCCCGCTCAGAGCCCTCGTCCCTCGCGTCCATCCCGCCCCGATTCACGATCCCGGATCCGGCTTCCGGCCGCCGGACTGCGGGCACCGTACCGTCACGTCGTACCGCGGCACGACGTTCGCAGGCGAACCGTACTCAGAGCAGGCCCTTCGGCACAGCCCCGCGGGTCACAGCGGCCACGCCGGCGCGCATGAGGTTATCCACAGCGGTTGACACCGTACGGCGCTCGACCGACCATTGTTGCGAATGGACCGAACGATCGGTCGGTCGGGAGCGAGAGGTCGAGGGGGACCGCATGGCGACAGCATCAGCGCACCACACGGCCCGCACACAAGCGGACGAAGCCGCCGACGAGGCGGCGCGCACAGCGGCCTACGAGGTCGTCTTCGACGCCGCGGTGGCGGCCGACGAACGCATCGAGCCCCGCGACTGGATGCCCGATGCCTACCGCTCCACCCTGGTCCGCCAGATAGCGCAGCACGCCCACTCCGAGATCATCGGCATGCAGCCGGAGGCCAACTGGATCACGCGCGCGCCCTCACTGCGCCGCAAGGCGATCCTGATGGCGAAGGTCCAGGACGAGGCAGGACACGGTCTGTACCTGTACAGCGCGGCCGAGACGCTCGGCGTCGGCCGCGACGAACTGCTGGACAAGCTGCACTCCGGCCGCCAGAAGTACTCGTCGATCTTCAACTATCCGACGCTGACCTGGGCGGACGTCGGCGCCATCGGCTGGCTCGTGGACGGCGCGGCGATCACCAACCAGGTCCCCCTGTGCCGCTGCTCGTACGGCCCGTACGCGCGCGCCATGGTCCGCGTGTGCAAGGAGGAGTCCTTCCACCAGCGCCAGGGGTACGAACTCCTGCTGGCCCTGAGCCAGGGCACCCCCGAGCAGCACGCGATGGCGCAGGACGCGGTCGACCGCTGGTGGTGGCCCTCCCTGATGATGTTCGGCCCGCCCGACGACGAGTCCTCGCACTCCGCCCAGTCGATGGCGTGGAAGATCAAGCGCCATTCGAACGACGAGCTGCGCCAGCGCTTCGTCGACATCGCCGTCCCCCAGGCCGAGTCCCTCGGTCTGACCCTGCCCGACCCCGACCTCGTGTGGAACGAGGAGCGGGGGCACCACGACTTCGGCGCCATCGACTGGACGGAGTTCTGGGAGGTCCTCAAGGGCAACGGCCCGTGCAACGACCAGCGGATCACCCAGCGCCGGCGAGCCCACGAGGAGGGCGCGTGGGTACGGGAGGCGGCCGCGGCGTACGCCGACAAGCACACGAGCGGGACCGGCGGCTCCGCGAGCACGACCGGCGAGACAGGAGCGACCCGAGCATGACGAACACCGACTGGCCGCTGTGGGAGGTCTTCGTGCGCTCGCGCCGCGGGCTCTCGCACACCCACGCCGGCAGCCTGCACGCCCCGGACGCCGAACTGGCGCTGCGCAACGCCCGCGATCTGTACACGCGCCGTGGCGAGGGCGTCTCGATCTGGGTCATCCCGTCCGCCGCCGTCACGGCCTCCTCGCCCGACGAGAAGGACCCCTTCTTCGAGCCGTCGGCCGACAAGCCCTACCGGCACCCGACCTTCTACGAGATCCCGGAAGGGGTGAAGCACCTGTGACGCTCACCGTGAACACCGCGGCCGCCCTGGCCCTCGGCGACGACGCCCTGGTGCTCTCGCACCGGCTGGGGGAGTGGGCCGGCCACGCGCCCGTCCTCGAGGAGGAGGTCGCCCTGGCCAACATCGCCCTGGACCTGCTCGGCCAGGCCCGGGTCCTGCTGTCCATGGCCGGAGACGAGGACGAGGTGGCGTATCTCCGCGAGGAGCGCGCCTTCCGCAACCTCCAGCTCGTCGAGCAGCCGAACGGCGACTTCGCGCACACCATCGCCCGGCAGCTCTACTTCTCGACCTATCAGCGGCTTCTCTACGCGCAACTGGCATCCGGGGAGAGCGAGTTCGCTCCCCTGGCCGCCAAGGCCGTCAAGGAGGTCGCCTACCACCAGGACCACGCCGAGCAGTGGACCCTGCGCCTCGGCGACGGCACGGACGAGAGCCACGAGCGGATGAGCCGGGCGTGCCAGGCGCTGTGGCGCTTCACCGGCGAGATGTTCCAGCCGCTCGACGGCGTCGACATCGACTGGGACGGCCTCCGGGCCGCCTGGACGGAGTCCGTGGAAACCACGCTGCGCCGGGCCACGCTGACCGTCCCCGAAGGCCCGAGGACCGGGGCCTGGACGGCCGGCGCCGGACGCCAGGGCCTGCACACCGAGTCCTTCGGGCGGATGCTCGCCGAGATGCAGCACCTGCACCGCAGCCACCCGGGGGCGTCATGGTGACGACCACCGCCCTGGAGGAGGAACTGCGCAGGCTGGCCGGCTCCGTGCTCGACCCCGAACTGCCCGTTCTCACCCTGGACGACCTCGGTGTCCTGCGCGCCGTCCACCTCCGCGGCACGGACAGCGTCGAGGTCGAGCTGACCCCGACCTACACCGGCTGCCCGGCCGTCGAGGCCATGTCCACGGACATCGAGCGGGTGCTCCACGAGCACGGCATGCGCGAGGTCTCCGTGCGCACGGTGCTCAGCCCCGCCTGGTCGACCGACGACATCTCGGACGAAGGCCGCCGCAAACTGAGGGAGTTCGGGATAGCACCGCCCCGCGGCGACCGTCCCGCCGGGCCGGTGGCCCTGGACCTGGGACCGACCCGGACGGCCGGCGCGGAACCGGAGCTTGAGCCCGTCCGCTGCCCGGCCTGCGGATCGGCCGACACCGAACTGCTCAGCCGCTTCTCCTCAACCGCGTGCAAGGCGCTGCGCCGCTGTCTGTCCTGCCGCGAACCGTTCGACCACTTCAAGGAGCTGTGATGGCCCGCTTCCACCCGCTCACGGTGGCCGCGGTCGACCGGATCACCGACGACGCCGTGGCCCTGACCTTCGCGGTGCCCGCGGAACTTCGCGAGGACTACCGGCATGCCGCCGGCCAGCATCTGGCACTGCGCCGCACGGTCGACGGCACGGAGATCCGCCGCACGTACTCCATCTGCTCGACGGCCCCCTCCCCCGACGGCGAGGCGCCGCGCACCCTGAAGGTCGGAGTGCGCCTGGTCGACGGAGGCGCGTTCTCGACGTACGCGCTCAAGGAGATCACCGTCGGCGACGAGGTGGAGGTGATGATCCCGGCGGGACGCTTCACCCTGGAACCCACGCCCGGCCTGTACGCGGCGGTGGTGGGCGGCAGCGGCATCACCCCGGTGCTGTCGATCGCCTCGACCCTGCTGGCGCGGGAGCCGGGCGCGAGCTTCTGCCTGATCCGCAGCGACCGCACGTCGGCCTCGACGATGTTCCTGGAGGAGGTCGCCGACCTCAAGGACCGCTATCCGCAGCGGTTCCAGCTGGTGACCGTCCTCTCCCGGGAGGAGCAGCAGGCCGGGCTGCCGTCCGGCCGGCTCGACCAGGAGCGGCTGACCGGGCTGCTTCCGGCGCTGCTGCCCGTGGACGGGGTGGCGGGATGGTTCCTGTGCGGGCCGATGGGGCTCGTCCAGGGCGCCGAGCGGGCGCTGCGCGGGCTCGGGGTGTCCCGGACGCGCATCCACGAGGAGATCTTCCACGTGGACGCCGGCATCACAGCCCCTTCCGCCGTACCGGCACCCGCGCACAGCACGGTCACCGCACGGCTCGACGGACGCGGCGGCACCTGGCCCGTCCAGGACGGCGAGTCGCTGCTGGACGCGGTCCTGCGCAACCGGCCGGACGCGCCCTATGCCTGCAAGGGCGGCGTGTGCGGCACCTGCCGGGCGTTCCTCGTCTCGGGCGAGGTGCGGATGGACCGCAACTTCGCGCTGGAACCGGAGGAGACCGAGGCCGGGTACGTACTGGCCTGCCAGTCCCATCCCGCCACGGAGAAGGTCGAGTTGGACTTCGACCGCTGAGAAGGAGTGGCCGATCGTCGGCCGTTCCCTTCTCGTAGAACCTGTTCTATCTTGACGCACCGTCAGATCAGGCTTTCCGTCTGGTCATTGGTCCGGTGCGTGCGCGGGAGGACGGGATCGTGGACTTCACCTTCACCGAGGAGCAGCAGGCGGCGGCCGAGGCGGCGCGGGGGGTGTTCGCCGGGGTCTCCCCCGACGGGGTGCCCAGTCCCGCGCTCACCGCGGGCGCCGTCGCCGAGGACTTCGACCGGCCCCTGTGGGCGAGGCTCGCCGACGCGGACCTGCTGAGCCTGCTGCTCGACGAGGAGGCCGGCGGGGCGGGCCTCGACGCGATCGCGCTCTGCCTGGTGCTGCGGGAGTCGGCGAAGGTGCTGGCACGGGTACCGCTGCTGGAGAACAGCGCGGCGGCGGCGGCCGTACGACGCTACGGCGGCGAGGAGTTGAGGGTGGAACTGCCGGTGCGGGCCGGCCGGGGCGAACTCGTGCTGACCGTCGCCGCCAACGGCAGGACCGGTCACGACCCGGCCGAACGCGCCGTGACCGCACGGCGGGACGGTGCGGGGTGGGTTCTGGACGGTGTGCAGACGGCGGTCCCCTGGGCCTGCGACGCCGACTTCGTCGTCGTGCCCGCGCATACGGACGCCGACCGGACCGTCCTCGCGCTGGTTCCCCGCGACCACGAAGGGGCCGTTCTCGCCGAGCAGATCTCCACGACCGGTGAACGGCTCGGCGAGCTGCGGTTGCGGTCCGCGCGGATCGCCGCCCGGGATGTCATCGACGCGCCGGGGGCCTGGGAGTGGCTGCGCGACCTGCTGGCCACCGGCACCTGCGCGCTGGCCCTCGGGCTCGGAGAGGAAGTGCTCCGGATAACGAGCGCGTACACGAGCAAGCGGGAGCAGTTCGGGTTCCCCGTCGCCACGTTCCAGGCGGTCGCCGTCCAGGCCGCCGACCGCTACATCGACCTGCGCGCGATGGAGGCGACGCTCTGGCAGGCCGCGTGGCGGATCAGCACGGGCGCCGACGGCGCGCTCCCGGCCGGCGGTGATGTGGCCGTCGCCAAGATCTGGGCGTCCGAAGGAGTACGCCGGGTCGTGCAGACCGCGCAGCATCTGCACGGAGGGTTCGGCGCCGACACCGAGTACGCGCTGCACCGGTACCACGCCTGGGCCAAGCATCTGGAACTGTCGCTCGGCCCGGCGGCGGCACACGAGGAAGCCCTGGGAGACCTGCTGGCAGCGCATTCCCTCGGCTGACAGGACCCAGACTCCGGGCATAGCCCCGGGGACGGCAGGCCCGGACCGCAGTGACTCCCCCTGCATTCCCCAGGATGGGCGGACCGGGACCGCAGACATTCCCCGGCATTCCCCGGGTGTGCGGACCCGGACGCAGGCATTCCCCGGCATTCCCCGGGGTGGGCGGGCCCGGGCTACAGAACGAAGCCGGGCTCGCCCTTGGCGTTCACGACCGGGCGGCCGGCGGCCTCCCAGATCTGCATGCCGCCCTCGACGTTCGCGGCGTCGATGCCCTGCTGGACCAGATACATGGTGACCTGGGCCGAACGGCCGCCGGAGCGGCAGATCACGTTGACCCGGCCGTCCTGCGGGGCGGCCTCGGTCAGCTCGCCGAACCGGGCGACGAAGTCGCTCATGGGGATGTGCAGTGCCCCCTGGGCGTGGCCCGCCTCCCACTCGTCGTCCTCCCGGACGTCCAGCAGGAAGTCGTCGACCGCGAGATTGTCGACCCCGACCGTGGGCACACCAGCTCCGAAACTCATGCCTCCGACGCTACCTGACCGCGCCGATGAAGCTCAGGGAGCCTGGGCGATCAGCGTCGCCAGCTCGTGTTCGCGCTCACCGACCTGCGTCAGCAGTTGTTCGGCGATCTCCTCCAGGAGGTGGTCCGGGTCTTCCGGGGCCATCTTGAGCATGGCCCCGATGGCGCTCTCCTCCAGCTCGCGCGCGACGAGGGTGAGCATCTCCTTGCGCTGGGAGAGCCATTCGAGCCGGGCGTAGAGCTCCTCGCTGCGGCTGGGCTTCCACTCCTCGGGCGCGGGACCGGCGGCCCACTCCGCGGCCAGCTCCCGCAGCAACGCCTCGTCGCCCCTCGCGTACGCGGTGTTCACGCGGGCGATGAACTCGTCACGCCGCTTGCGCTCGTTGTCGTCCTGCGCGAGATCCGGGTGGGCCTTGCGGACCAGCTCGCGGAAGAGCTTGCGGGCCTCCTCGCTCGGACGCACGCGCTGCGGAGGCCGCACGGGCTGGTCCGTGAGCATGGCCACAGCCTCGGGAAACAGCCCGTCCGAGTCCATCCAGCCGTGGAACAGCTCCTCGACACCGGGCATGGGCATGACCCGCGCCCGCGCCTCGTGCGCCTTGAATATGTCCTCAGGGTCACCCGTGAGCGCGGCACGCGCCTCGGCGATCTGGGCGTCCAGTTCGTCGAGCCGGGAGTACATGGGACCGAGCTTCTGGTGATGCAGCCGGGAGAAATTGTCGACCTCGACACGGAAGGTCTCCACCGCGATCTCGAACTCGATCAACGCCTGCTCGGCCGCTCGCACGGCCCGCTCCAGGCGCGCCTCGGGCCGGTCGTCCGCACTCTGAGCCGGGCTCTGGCCCGCATCGGCCCGAGCCTCGGGCCGCCCCTCGCCTTGCTCCTGCGCCTGCCCCTCGTCCTGCCCCTCCGTCCGGGAGGCGGACGGCGAGCCGGACCCAGTGCCCGAAGGGATGTCCGCGCCCTCCGCGTCCGTGATGCGGCCGTCGTCGCCGGGGGAGGCGTGGGGAGTCTGGCCTTCCGGGGCACCGGCGTGTTCCCGGCCCCCCTCGAAGGCGGGCTCGGACTGGCTCTGATCGGCTTCCGGGGTCGTCACCCGACCAGCGTAGGCCACACTTCCCCGGGGCTCACTGCGTTCCCCGCCCCTACAGCCACCTGACCGGCCACAACGACCCCAATGACCCCAACCACCCCGATCATCCCGACCTCCGGAACCGGCAGCGACAGCGGCACCGGCCGACACCGGCAGTGGCGGGCAACGGCGGTGGGCGGCAGCAGCCGACAGCGGGAGGCTGCAGCGGCCAGCACCGGGAGGCTGCAGCGGCCGGCAGCGGCAGCGGCTCTCCGCCGTCACACCCCCGGTTCAGAGGCGATCCGTCCGCTTCGGACCGCCGCCGTCAGGGCCGCGTGGTCCGCCTCCGTGCGGTCCGCGTAGGCGACGGCGAAGGAGGCGACGGCCTCGTCCAGCTCCTCGTTCTTGCCGCAGTACCCGGCTATCAGGCGCGGGTCCGCGCTGTGACTGTGGGCGCGCGCCAGCAGGGCACCGGTCATGCGGCCGTAGTCGTCGACGTGGTCGGCGGCCAGTGCTGCGGGGTCGACACTGCCCTTGCGGTTGCGGAACTGGCGGACCTGGTAGGGGAGACCGTCGACCGAGGTCCAGCCGAGAAGGATGTCGCTGACCACCTGCATGCGCTTCTGGCCGAGGACGACACGGCGACCCTCGTGGGCCACCTCCGGCATCGGATGGCCGATGGTCGCCAGGTGCGGGAGCAGCGCCGAGGCACGGGCCTCCTTGACCTGGAGGACCAGGGCTTCGCCGCGGTGGTCCAGAAGCAGCACGACATACGAGCGGGTGCCGACGCTGCCGGTGCCGACGACGCGGAAGGCGACGTCGTGCACCGCGTAGCGGGCGAGCAGGGGGAGGCGGTCCTCGGAGACCGTCGTCAGATAGTGCTCCAGGGACGCCGCGACCGCGGCGGCCTCCGCGTCGGGAACGCGGCGCAGGACGGGTGCCGCGTCGACGAAGCGACGGCCTCCGCCGTCCACGGCCTCGGTCGATCTGGCGGCGAACCGTCCACTGGTGTTGGCCCGCGCCTTCGCGGAGACCCGCTCCAGGGTGCCGAGCAGGTCATGGGCGTCGGTGTGCGAGACGAGTTCCTCGTCCGCGATGGCGTTCCAGGCGTCCAGCACCGGCAGTCTGACCAGCAGGCGCATGGTGCGGCGGTACGCCCCCACACAGTCGCGCGCGGCACCGCGGCAGGTGTCCTCGTCGGCGCCGGCCTCCCGGCCCGCGAGCACGAGCGAGGTGGCGAGCCGCTTGAGGTCCCACTCCCAGGGACCGTGCACCGTCTCGTCGAAGTCGTTCAGATCGATGACCAGGCCGCCTCGCGCGTCCCCGTACAGGCCGAAGTTCGCCGCGTGGGCGTCGCCGCAGATCTGGGCGCTGATGCCGGTCATCGGCGTGCGCGCGAGGTCGTACGCCATGAGGCCGGCGGTGCCGCGCAGGAACGCGAAGGGGGTGGCAGCCATCCTGCCGACCCGGATCGGGGTGAGTTCGGGGATTCGGCCCCGGTTGGACTCCTCGACCGCGGTCACGGCGTCCGGCCGGTCGGTGTCCACCAGCAGCTCGGCGTGCGCCGCGCGCGGGACCCGTCCGCGCAGGACCTTCCCCTCTTCCTTGGGTGAGTCCCTCACCGGCCAGGCGGCGAACCCCGGAACCGCGAAGCCCCGCACCCCGAACGCCTCGGCCGTCCGCCCGCCCTCGGGCGCGGGCCGCCGCCCGGGCTCCGGCACGGACGCGCTCCCGCCCTGCCCGCCACCGTTGTCCTGACGCACCGGACCGGCCTGCTCGACCAGCCCGGCCCTTCCCGCCGGCGCCGTCTGCCGCTCCGCCCCCGCTGTACCGACCTCGGCCATCACGACCGCCTCCCCCGCGCACGAACATCAACTCGTGCTGACCGTACAGCCGGCCGGGAAAACGCGTCAGACCCTGTGGACAACTCCATGGGCACCCGGGAAAGCGGCCGCGCACACCGTTCGACCGGCGGCGTCGCACCGGCGGCACCACGAACGTCCCGAGCGCGTCAGCGGCAGGGCACGGCGGACGGCCCGGCACAGCAGGCGTCCTGGCACAGCAAGAGACTCGGTGCAGCAAGCGGCTCGGTGCAGCAAGCGGCTCGGTCACATCAGCGGTCAGCGGCACCCCACGACAGGCTCGGCACCGTGAACGACTCGGTCACATCAGCGGCCCAAAGACCGGCGCAAGCGCAACGACTCAGTACTTCAACGGCGCGAAGACCGGCTCAGGCACGTCGCGTCACAGCCCGGTCCGCTGCCGCGGCCGCGAACGCTCCTGGCAAGGCCCGCTCTCCGGCAGGTACCTCTCCGCCCAGGACCCCAGCTCCTTGAGGGCCGGTTCCAGCGCCGCGCCCGCCTCCGTCAGTGCGTAGCAAACACGCAGCGGGGGGCCCTCGTCGACGTTGCGCACGACCAGGCCGGCCGCGCCGAGTTCGGTGAGCCGGTCCGAGAGCATCCGCTCGCTGATGCCGGGGATCGCTCTGCGCAGATCGGCGAAGTGGACGGGGTGCGGCATCAGGACCGCGACGACGAGACCCGTCCATCGCTTTCCGAGCAGCGTGAAGACACGGGTCATGCCGTCGTCGACCTTCTGACACGGCCCCGCGTCGTGGCTTCCCGGTACTGCCATGAGCCCAGAGTACTGCGTCCCCACAAGGGGATGAAAAAAAGTAAGTGACTGTGTTATCTATAGTTAGGCACCAAAGAGAAGCCCGCCGGCGACTCCGCTCCCCTGTGACAGCCCTGCCCCGATCCGGCTCGCGACCCCCACCCGGAACCCGGCCCACCTCCGACCACACTCCCACCCCATATATCCCTTTTATCTGGAGATCATCATGGCCACCCTCCTCCACATCGACTCGTCCGCCTCCCCGAACGGCACCTCCGTCTCACGTGCCGTCGCGGACGCCTTCCGCGCGGCCTGGGAGGAACAGCACCCCGCCGGAACGGTCGTCCACCGCGACCTCGCCGCGCACCCTGTGCCGCACATCACGGCCGATGCCCACTCCGCCGGCTTCGCCGCCCCGGAAACGCACACCCCCGGACAGGCCGAGGCCTTCGCCGCACGCCTGAAGCTGATCGAGGAGGTGGAGAACGCGGACGCGATCCTGATCGGCGCCCCCATGTACAACCTCTCCGTCCCCTCGACCCTCAAGGCCTGGCTGGACAACGTCATCCTCGTGGGGCGCACCGCCATGACGGAGGACGCGAAGGCCAAGGGCACCCCGGTCACCGTCGTCGCCAGCCGCGGCGGCTCGTACGCGCCGGGCACTCCGCGCGAGGGCTTCGAGTACGTGCAGAACTACCTGAAGGCGGTGCTGGGCGACATGCTCGCCCTCGACGTCGAATTCATCGTCCCGGAGCTCACCATGGCCCCGCACAACCCGGCGATGTCCGACCTGGTCCCGCTCTTCGAGGCGTCGCGGAGCAAGGCCCTCGACGAGGCCGCCGCCCGGGCCAAGAAGGTCGCGGCCCGCGTCGCCGCCTGATCCCGGCACCCGGCAACCACTCCGGGCCCTCCGGTCTTCCGGGTCTTCCGGGTCCTCCGGGTCCTCCGGGTCCGCGAACGCCCGTTCACCGGTCGCCGCCCCGCCGACTCCCCGCCGCCCGCGTGAGAGCATCGTCACACTTCACAGCGCCCCTGGGCGTCCGTGCGACCCGTGACGAGCGGCACCACCCGTCGCGCGACATCGCGCACCATGCGGGGAAGCGCGGCGGAGGCACCCCGGACAACGTGAAAGCCCCTCAGGTCGAGGACCTGAGGGGCTTTCAGCTGGTGCGCGAGGGGGGAGTTGAACCCCCACGCCCTTTCGGGCACTGGAACCTGAATCCAGCGCGTCTGCCTATTCCGCCACCCGCGCATTGGGTGTGTCTTCCGTCTCCCGCTTTTGTTCCGCGGGCGCCTTCCGACATGCAGAAGATTAGCACGGTGCCAGGGGTGGAATCACATCCCTTTCCCCCGGCCCCGCGCCCACGCACGACCGGGCCCGCGCGCCCGGCCCTCCACGGCCCCACAGGCCCGCTGCCCTTGCCCTGCCCGGCCTCCCGGCCCGGGCGGCTCCGCGTCCCGCTCCGGCCGCCTCCTCACCAGCGCCCCGGCACGCGTCACACGTTTCAGACAGAACCGGTTCACGTATCAACCTCGTACCGGTCCAGCACATCTCTCCAGGAGTCGGACGGACCGCACAGTCAGGTGCGGGACACTGGTCGGGGAGCGCCTCTACGATCCATGGCAGAAGCAGTGCCGGGAAGAGTTCGAAGAGGGGCCTCTCAGGGAACTTCGGGAGGGGACTTCGGAAGGTGTCGACAACCCGTCGACCGTGCCGACAGGGGGAACCAGCCGATTTCCCGACGCGTGGATACGATCAGTAAGCAGTACCAGCAAGGCCGGGTAGGCCGGCTGGTCCAGCAGGGCCGGAAAGACGACAGCAAGCTGTACCAGGACGGCAACGACGGAGGAGGTGCCCCATGGGAGTCCTGAAGAAGTTCGAGCAGCGTCTCGAAGGTCTGGTCAACGGCACCTTCGCCAAGGTGTTCAAGTCCGAGGTCCAGCCCGTGGAGATCGCCGGAGCGCTCCAGCGCGAGTGCGACAACAACGCCACGATCTGGAACCGCGACCGGACCGTCGTCCCGAACGACTTCATCGTCGAACTGAGCACGCCCGACTTCGAGCGGCTCAGCCCCTACTCCGGCCAGCTCGGCGACGAGCTCGCCGGAATGGTCCGCGACTACGCCAAGCAGCAGCGCTACACCTTCATGGGCCCCATCAAGGTCCACCTGGAGAAGGCGGACGACCTCGACACCGGCCTGTACCGGGTCCGCAGTCGTACGCTCGCCTCCTCCGCCAATCAGCAGTCCCCCGAGCGTGCCCCCGCGGGCCCCGCCCCGGCGGGCCGCGGAGCCCAGGGTGGCTACGGCTACCCGCCCGCGGCCGCTCCCCCCATGCCGTCCGCGCCGCCGCCCGGCGGCCGTCCGGGCATGGCACCCGTGGGTGCCCGGCCCCCGGCCGGCCCGGCGGCGGGTGGCCGTATGCGGCATTGGGTCGAGATCAATGGCGCACGCCATCAGATCTCCCGCCCGACGCTGGTGCTGGGCCGCAGCACTGAAGCCGACGTGCGGATCGACGACCCCGGCGTATCGCGCCGGCACTGTGAGATCCGGACCGGAACGCCCTCGACGATCCAGGATCTCGGGTCCACCAACGGCATCGTGGTGGACGGGCAGCACACAACCCGCGCTACGCTCCGCGACGGCTCGCGGATCGTCGTGGGCAACACCACCATCATTTACCGGCAAGCCGAAGGGTGAAGCGGGGGCAATGTCAGAGCTGACCCTCACGGTCATGCGGCTGGGTTTCCTGGCCGTACTGTGGCTGTTCGTGATCGTGGCCGTGCAGGTCATCCGCAGCGACCTGTTCGGAACGCGCGTCACACAGCGCGGCTCCCGCAGGGAGGCTGCGAGGCCCCAGCAGGCCGCGCGGCAAGCCGCGCCTCCGCAGCAGCGCCAGCAGCAGGCACCCGCCGCTGCCGGCGGCGGGCGGCAGCGTCGCGGCGCACCATCCAAGCTGGTCGTCTCGGAGGGCACCCTCACGGGTACCACCGTCGCGCTTCAGGGGCAGACCATCACCCTGGGCCGAGCGCACGACAGCACCATCGTGCTGGACGACGACTACGCGTCCAGCCGGCATGCCAGGATCTACCCCGACCGGGACGGCCAGTGGATCGTCGAGGACCTCGGCTCCACCAATGGCACGTATCTCGACCGGAGCCGGCTGACGACCCCGACGCCCGTTCCGCTGGGCGCGCCGATCCGCATCGGCAAGACCGTCATCGAGCTGCGGAAGTAGTACGACAATGAGCGAGCGGAGCGAGCACGCAGCGGCGGTCCACACAAGGAACCCCGGCGCGCTCCCGACCGGAGGGTGGGCACCGTGCGGATGTACCCGGAGCCGACGGGCGAGGTGCGCATGAGTCTGTCACTGCGCTTCGCCGCCGGATCGCACAAAGGCATGATCCGCGAGGGCAACGAGGACTCGGGCTACGCCGGTCCCCGCCTGCTCGCGATCGCCGACGGGATGGGCGGCCAGGCCGCCGGTGAGGTCGCCAGCTCCGAGGTGATCTCCACCATCGTCGCGCTCGACGACGACGTACCCGGATCCGACATCCTCACCTCGCTCGGCACCGCCGTACAGCGTGCCAACGACCAGCTCCGGCTGATGGTCGAGGAGGACCCGCAGCTCGAGGGCATGGGCACCACGCTCACCGCCCTGCTGTGGACCGGCCAGCGGCTCGGTCTCGTCCACGTCGGCGACTCCCGCGCGTACCTGCTGCGGGACGGCGTGCTGACGCAGATCACCCAGGACCACACCTGGGTGCAGCGCCTCGTCGACGAGGGCCGCATCACCGAGGAGGAGGCCACCACCCACCCGCAGCGCTCCCTGCTGATGCGCGCGCTGGGCAGTGGCGACCACGTCGAGCCCGACCTCTCGATCCGCGAGGTCCGCGCCGGCGACCGGTACCTGATCTGTTCCGACGGCCTCAGCGGTGTCGTCTCCCATCAGACGATGGAAGACACCCTCGCCAGCTACCAGGGCCCGCAGGAGACCGTGCAGGAGCTCATCCAGCTCGCGCTGCGCGGCGGCGGCCCCGACAACATCACCGTCATCGTGGCCGACGTCCTCGACATCGACTCCGGCGACACCCTCGCGGCCCAGCTCTCCGACACCCCTGTGGTGGTCGGCGCCGTCGCCGAGAACCAGCTCCAGCTGCACGACAACGGCGCCATGCAGACGCCCGCCGGCCGTGCCTCCGGCCTCGGCCGGCCCGTGCCCGGACAGGGCGGCGGCGAGTTCGGCCCGCCCGGCAGCGGCGACACCACCGGCTACGTCTCCACGAGCAGTTTCGGCGACTACTCGGACGACGACTTCGTCAAGCCGCGCAGCGGACGCAGGTGGCTGAAGCGATCCTTCTACGTCATCCTGACGCTCGCCGTCATCGGCGGCGGCCTGTACGGCGGCTACCGCTGGACGCAGACGCAGTACTACGTCGGCGCCCAGGACGAACACGTCGCCCTCTACCGTGGGATCAGCCAGGACCTGGCCTGGGTCTCGCTCTCGAAGGTGGCGAAGGACCACCCCGAGATCGAACTCAAGTACCTGCCGCCGTACCAGCAGAAGCAGGTCAAGGCGACCATCACCGAAGGCGGCCTCGCGGACGCGCAGGCGAAGATCGACGAACTCGCCGTGCAGGCCTCCGCCTGCCGCAAGGACGCGCAGCGCCGCACCGCCGAGAGCCAGAACAGCGCGAAGCCCAGTTCGGGCAAGGCCGACGGAACCACGGGAACCACAAAGACCTCTCTGACGTCCAAGGCCACGTCCAGCCCGAGCCCGACCCCGTCGAGCTCGGCACCTTCGTCCTCCAAGTCCACGACCGCACCCACTCCCACACCCGGCCCCAGCCTCTCCACCGAGGAGCAGAAGCTGGTCTCGCTGTGCGGTAAGCAGTAAGAAGCCGTGAGGGGCCCTGTCACACGATGAGCAGTAGTACGAACACGCCGACACACCACACGTCCACGATCGGGTCGATCGGCGCACCCAGCCGACGCAACACCGAACTGGCCTTGCTGGTGTTCGCGGTCGTCATCCCGGTCTTCGCCTACGCCAACGTGGGCCTGGCCATCGACGACAAGGTGCCCACAGGCCTGCTGAGCTACGGCCTGGGCCTCGGCCTGCTGGCCGGCGTCGCCCACCTCGCGGTGCGCAAGTTCGCTCCGTACGCGGACCCGCTGCTGCTCCCGCTGGCCACGCTGCTGAACGGCCTCGGACTGGTGATGATCTGGCGTCTCGACCAGTCCAAGCTGCTGCAGTCGATCAAACAAGCGGGCAACGCGGCACCCCGCCAACTGCTGTACACCGCGCTGGCCATCGGCCTGTTCGCCGTCGTGCTGATCTTCCTCAAGGACCACCGCGTCCTGCAGCGCTACACCTACATCTCCATGGTCGGCGCCCTGGTCCTGCTGCTGCTGCCGCTGGTACCGGGCCTCGGCGCCGACCTCACCTACGGCGCCAAGATCTGGATCTCGGTCGCCGGATTCTCCATCCAGCCCGGCGAGTTCGCGAAGATCGTCCTCGCGATCTTCTTCGCCGGCTACCTGATGGTGAAGCGCGACGCGCTCGCCCTGGCCAGCCGCCGCTTCATGGGCCTGTACCTGCCGCGCGGCCGCGACCTCGGCCCGATCATCGCCGTCTGGGCGATCTCGATCCTCATCCTGGTCTTCGAGACCGACCTCGGTACGTCGCTGCTGTTCTTCGGAATGTTCGTCATCATGCTGTACGTCGCCACCGAGCGGACCAGCTGGATCGTGTTCGGTCTGCTGATGTCCGCGGCCGGCGCCGTCGGTGTCGCCAGCTTCGAACCGCACGTCCAGACCCGTGTGCAGGCCTGGCTCGACCCGATGCGCGAGTACACGCTCAGCCGGGCCGCACCCAGCGACGGCATCCTCCACTCCGAGCAGGCCATGCAGGCCCTGTGGGCCTTCGGCTCCGGCGGCACCCTCGGCACCGGCCTCGGCCAGGGCCACTCCGAACTCATCCGGTTCGCCGCCAACTCCGACTTCATCCTCGCCACGTTCGGCGAGGAACTGGGTCTGGCGGGCGTCATGGCGATCCTGCTGGTCTACGGCCTGATCGTCGAGCGCGGCATCCGCACCGCCCTCGCCGCCCGCGACCCGTTCGGCAAGCTCCTCGCCGTCGGCCTGTCCGGCGCCTTCGGACTCCAGGTCTTCGTGGTCGCCGGCGGCGTCATGGGCCTGATCCCGCTGACCGGTATGACGATGCCGTTCCTCGCATCCGGCGGTTCCTCCGTCATCGCCAACTGGGCACTGATCGCCGTCCTGATCCGCATCAGCGACACCGCCCGCCGCCCTGCACCCGCCCCCGCCCCCAGCCCCGACGCCGAGATGACCCAGGTGGTCCGCCCGTGAACAAGCCCCTGCGCCGGATCGCGATCTTCTGCGGGCTCCTCGTCCTCGCCCTGCTCCTCCGCGACAACTACATCCAGTACGTCCAGGCGGACAGCCTGCGGACCGACTCGAACAACCGCCGCGTCGCCATCGAGCGGTACGCCACCCCGCGCGGCAACATCATCGTCGACGGCAACCCGATCACCGGGGCCACCGAGACGAAGAAGAACGGCATCAACGACTTCGCCTGGAAGCGCACCTACAAGGACGGCGCCATGTGGGCGCCGGTCACCGGGTACGCCTCGCAGGCCTTCGACGCCTCCCAGCTGGAGAAGCTGGACGACGGCATACTCACCGGCAACGACGACCGGCTCTTCTTCCGCAACACCCTCGACATGATCACGGGCAAGGGCAAGCAGGGCGGCAACGTCATCACCACCCTCAACGCCGCCGCGCAGAAAGCCGCCTACAAGGGCCTGCTGAGCCGGGGCAAGGGCGCCGTCGCCGCGATCAACCCGCAGACCGGCGCGATCCTGGCACTGGCCTCCACCCCGTCGTACGACCCCTCCGCCTTCGCCGGGAACACCAACACCGACGCGAAGGCCTGGAACAAGCTCCAGAAGAAGAACAACCCCGACGACCCGATGCTCAACCGGGCGCTGCGCGAGACCTACCCGCCCGGCTCCACCTTCAAGGTGGTCACCGCGGCGGCGGCCCTGGAGAACGGCCTGTACACGACAGCGGACCAGCACACCGACACCCCGCTGCCGTACATCCTGAAGGGCACCCGGACCGAGCTGAAGAACGAGGGGAACATCCCCTGCAAGGACGCGAGCATGCGGATCGCGCTCCGCTTCTCGTGCAACACCGTCTTCGGCAAGATCGGCACCGACCTCGGCAAGGACAAGATGCTGGCGGAGGCCGAGAAGTTCGGCTTCGGCTCCGAGCAGCTCACCCCGGTGCGCTCCAACGCCTCCGTCTTCCCCAAGTCGATGGACCCGGCGCAGACCGCGCTCAGCTCCATCGGCCAGTTCGAGACCGCCGCGACCCCGCTGCAGATGGCCATGGTGGCCTCCGCGGTGGCCAACAACGGCACGCTCATGAAGCCCTACATGGTGGACAAGCTGCAGGCGCCCAGCCTGGACGTCATCTCGCAGACCGAGCCGGAGAAGCTGAGCCAGCCGCTCTCGGAGTCCAACGCCCAGATCCTTCAGTCCATGATGGAGACGGTCGTCAAGGAGGGCACGGGTACGCGGGCGCGGATCCCCGACGTCACCGTCGGCGGCAAGACCGGTACCGCCCAGCACGGTGTCGCCAACAGTGAGAAGCCTTACGCGTGGTTCATCTCCTACGCCAAGCTCCCCGACGGCAGCTCCCCGGTCGCCGTGGCCGTGGTCGTGGAGGACGGCAGCGCCAACCGTGGCGACATCTCGGGTGGTGGTCTCGCCGCCCCCATCGCGAGGGACGTGATGAAGGCAGTCATCGACAGCAAGAAGTGACCCCGATCACGTCCCCATCACATCGGTGCACGTTGCGATACCGGTCCTGTCACGGGTGACGCTCTAGGCCAGGTCACACAAGCCGATCCGGGTACGGTATGCCCGGACAGCACACCGCCGGACCACACAACGGTGCGGTCGGGACCGACGGAGAGGGCTGGTAGGTAGCTATGGAAGAGCCGCGTCGCCTCGGCGGCCGGTACGAGCTGGGCCACGTGCTCGGCCGTGGTGGCATGGCGGAGGTCTACCTCGCGCATGACACCCGGCTCGGCCGTACGGTGGCGGTGAAGACGCTGCGGGCCGACCTCGCACGCGACCCGTCGTTCCAGGCCCGGTTCCGCCGGGAGGCCCAGTCGGCCGCCTCGCTCAACCATCCCGCGATCGTCGCCGTCTACGACACGGGTGAGGACTACATCGACAACACCTCCATCCCGTACATCGTGATGGAGTACGTCGACGGGTCCACGCTGCGCGAGCTGCTGCACTCGGGACGCAGACTGCTGCCCGAGCGGTCGATGGAGATGACCATCGGCATCCTCCAGGCCCTGGAGTACTCGCACCGCGCCGGCATCGTCCACCGCGACATCAAGCCCGCCAACGTCATGCTGACGCGCAACGGCCAGGTCAAGGTCATGGACTTCGGCATCGCCCGCGCCATGGGCGACTCCGGCATGACGATGACGCAGACGGCCGCGGTCATCGGCACGGCCCAGTACCTCTCTCCCGAGCAGGCGAAGGGCGAACAGGTCGACGCCCGCTCGGACCTCTACTCCACCGGCTGTCTGCTGTACGAGCTGCTGACCGTGCGCCCGCCCTTCGTGGGCGACTCCCCGGTGGCCGTCGCGTACCAGCACGTCCGCGAGGAGCCCCAGCCCCCGTCGGTCTTCGACCCCGAGATCACGCCCGAGATGGACGCGATCGTGCTGCGGGCCCTCGTCAAGGACCCGGACTACCGTTACCAGTCCGCCGACGAGATGCGCGCCGACATCGAGGCCTGCCTCGACGGCCAGCCCGTCGCCGCCAGCGCCGCCATGGGCTCGGTCGGCTACGGCTACGGCGACGACCAGCCGACGACGGCCCTGCGCTCCTCGGACGCCCAGGCCACGTCGATGCTTCCGCCGATGAACCCGGACGACGGCGGCTACGGCTACGACGACCGCCCCGACCGACGTCGGCAGAAGAAGAACAACACCTCGACGATCCTCCTGGTCGTCGCGGGTGTCCTGGTGCTCATCGGCGCGATCCTGATCGGGAAGTACGCGTTCTCGGGCAAGGGAACGGGCGGCGACGCGTTCAAGGTGCCCAACTTCGTGAGCCAGACGCTGGCGGACGCCAAGAAGCAGGCGGAGAACCGCGATCTGACGCTCGTCCCCACACGCAAGGCGTGCGAGGCCGAACCCAAGGGCAACATCTGCTCGCAGGATCCGCCCTTCGGCTCGACGGTGAACAAGGGCGACTCGATCAATGTGGTCGTGTCCACCGGGGCGCCGAAGGTCTCCGTGCCGAGCGTCAAGGGCAAGACCCTGGACGAGGCCAAGGCGATCCTCGGGGACGACAAGTACGGGTTGACGGTCAAGGTCAAGTACGAGGAGTCCGAAGAGGAGCCGAACAAGGTTCTGGAGCAGAACCCGGGTCTCGGTGACGAGGTGGAGAAGGGGTCGGCCATCACCCTGACCGTCTCCAAGGAGAAGAAGAAGTCCACCGTCCCGGACGTCTCTGGGCAGAGCTGCGACGCGGCGAAGGCCCAGATGACGGCCAACGGTCTCGTGGGCGAGTGCGTGGACACGGAGACCGACGACCAGAACCTGGTCGGCAAGGTCATCCAGACGACCCCGACGGCCAACACCCAGGCGGACCCCGGCTCCAAGGTGCAGATCCAGATCGGCAAGGCCAAGCAGCAGTCGACGGTGCCGAACGTCTTCGGCAAGACCGTGGCCGAGGCGAGGCAGATCCTGCAGGCAGCCGGCTTCAACAACATCCAGTTCGCCCAGGGCAGCGACGGAAGCGACGACGCCAAGGTGATCAGCCAGGACCCGGGTCCCGACAACCCGGTCGACAGCCCGGACAACACGACAGTCACGCTGACCACGGTGAAGTTCGGCAACAACAACGGCGGCAACAACGGTGGCGGCGGCCTCTTCGGCAACGGCTGATAGGCCCCACCAAGGACCGCACTCGGGCAACCGACGCAAAGGGCCCCGGCACTCTTGAGTGCCGGGGCCCTTTGCGTCGGTTGCGAGACCGAGGGCTGCCGGCCGTCGGCCAGTCGGAGAACCGAGGTCCTGCGAGGACGTCACGGTGATCCGGTCGCCCGCGTTCTCGTCGCGACTCGGGTCGGCTCATGCCGGGAGTGACGACGTGTCACTGCCGCGCTGCTCGACAGCCGACAGCCGACAGGGCTAGCGCAGTTCCTTCGGAGGTGTCCGGGCGTTGTCGACCTTGTCCACGCGCTCCAGTTCGCCCCACACCACGTAGCGGTAGCGGGAGGTGTACACCGGGGTGCAGGTCGTCAGGGTGATGTAGTGGCCGGGCTTCTTCTTGCCGGACTGCTCCGGGACCGTCTGGAGAACCTTGACGTTGTACTTCGAGGTCTCCGGGAGAATGTCGAAGACCTTGTAGACGTACCACTTGTCCCGGGTCTCGAAGACGATCGCGTCGCCCATGCCGATCTTGTCGATGTTGTGGAACTTGGCGCCGTGGCCGTCCCGGTGGGCGGCGAGGGTGAAGTTGCCGTTCTTGCCGGTCATCGGAAGGGACGACTTGACGGGTTCCGTGTAGTAGCCGGCGACGCCGTCGTTGAGGATCTTCGTCGCCGTGCCCTTCTCGACCAGGACCTCGCCGTTGTTCATCGCCGGGACGTGCAGGAAGCCGATGCCGTCCTGGGTGTCCAGCGCGCCCGGACCGCTCGGGGTCTGCGCCCAGTGGTCGCGGACCTTGTCGCCCTGTTTGTGCGCCTCGCGGTCGGCGACGACGTTCGTCCACCACAGCGAGTAGACGACGAACAGGCCGAGCACCAGGCCCACCGTGATGAGCAGTTCACCGAAGACGCTGACCGTCATCGCGAACCATCCCATGGGCCGGCGCCCGCCGGGCACCTCGCCGGAGGCCGCGTACCCGGCCGCCGATCCGGCGCGTTCGTCGTGGTCGGTCCTCGCTGCCACTGTTCATCTGCCCCGTCTGGTCTGTCTCAGGTTGTCTCTCGTGCACGTCCCGCCCGCGCACGCGCTTGTCCCCACGCGCGCCGGCGTCCGTCCTCAGCCGAGCAGCGCGTCGGGCTTGCCCTTGCTGCGCGGCCGGTCCTCGACCATCTTGCCCCAGACGATCATCCGGTACTTACTGGTGAACTCCGGTGTGCAGGTGGTCAGTGTGATGTAGCGGCCCGGCCCGGTGAAACCCGAACCCTTGGGGATCGGATCGAGCACGCTCGTGTTGCTCGGACTCGTCACCGGCAGGATCGACGCCATCTTGTAGACGTAGTAGTCGTCCTGCGTCTCGACGACGATCTCGTCGCCCGGCTTGAGGCGGTTGATGTAGCGGAACGGTTCGCCGTGGGTGTTGCGGTGCCCGGCGAGCGCGAAGTTGCCGGTCTTGGCGTCGGGCATCGCCGTCTTGAGGGGCGCCTCGCCGTAGTGGCCGACCATGCCGCGGTCGAGCACTTTCGGCTTGCTGATGCCCTCCGCGATCGGCGCGACCACGTCCAGCTTCGGGATGTGCAGGATGGCGAAGCCCTGCCCGGGCGAGAACGCCCCCGGATTGCGCTTGCCGTTCGCCCAGTCCTGCTGAAGGCTGCTCGCCTCGTTGCCCGCCTGCTGGTGCGCCCGCACGTTCGACCACCAGAGCTGGTAGGTCACGAACAGCAGCATCAGCACGCCGGTGGTGATGAACACCTCGCCGACCATCCGGCTCACGAGGACCGCCCCGCCCGGTTTCGACGCCCGCGCCGCGCGCCGGGCGTCCATCCGACTCCGAGGGGCCCCTGCGGCCCCCTGAGCCGCTTCCTGGGGCTCGTGGGGCTCCTGGGGCCTTCCGTGTCCTCCGTGGCGTCTGGCGGCCTTACGGCGGGCCGCACGCCCCTCCGAGGCGGGACCGTCCTCGCTGTCGGCCGGCCGCGCGCGGCGCTGCGTCCTCGCGGGCGAGCCGGGAAGACGCAACGCGACCGTCTCGTCGTCCAACGGCGGCCTCGGCGCCACCCGTTCGGGCATCGGCTCCGCCACGGGAGCGGCCACCGGTCCGCGGTAATGGGCGGCCGCGGGCTCCTGGTAGTGCGGGGCGTACGCCCGCTCGTACTCGTCCGCGTACGACGGTGCCGACGCCGGGCCGGAAGGCATCGCCTGGGCCTGGGCTTGGGCCTGCGCCCGGACCGCCCGAGCCTGCGCCTGGGCCTGTGCTTGCGCCTGGGCCTGTGCTTGCGCCTGGGCGGCATACGCCTGTGACTGCGCCGCCTGGGCGGCCTGCACCTGCGCGGCCTGCATCCGGGCGGCCTGCTCCTGCTGCTGTGCGGCGTACCAGTCGGGTCCGTACCCGCCGTGGCCGTAGCCCTGATGCGGCGCGCCCTGGTCCTGTCCCTGGCCCTGGCCGGGCAGCGGATCCGTCAGCGGGTCCGCGAGCCCTCCGACCGCCGCCTCGAACGCGCCAGCGCCCCCGTACGCGGCCTCGCCGCCGTAGGGGGAGCTGTCGCGCTCGGGGCGCAGCGCGGTCACGCCGTGGCCCTGCCCACCACCGGGGCGAGCCCCGCCGATCTCGCCACGGCCACCTTGTCACCGCACTCGAGCAGCCAGTTGGCGAGCATCCGGTGGCCGTGCTCGGTCAGCACCGACTCCGGGTGGAACTGCACGCCCTCGACCGGCAGTTCACGGTGTCTGAGACCCATGACGATCCCGTCGTGGGTCCGGGCCGTGACCTCCAGCTCGGCCGGGACCGTCTCCGGCTCGGCCGCCAGCGAGTGGTAGCGGGTCGCCGTGAAAGGCGACGGCAGCCCGGCGAAGACGCCCTTGCCCTGGTGTTCCACAAGGGAGGTCTTCCCGTGCAGCAGCTCGGGCGCCCGGTCGACCACACCCCCGTACGCCACCTGCATCGACTGCATCCCGAGGCAGACGCCGAAGACGGGGACCCCGGTCGCGGCACAGTGCCGGACCATGTCGATGCAGACACCGGCCTGTTCGGGAGCGCCGGGCCCCGGGGACAGGAGTACACCGTCGAAGCCGTCCTGGGCGTGCGCGGTCGACACCTCGTCGTTGCGCAGCACCTCGCACTCCGCGCCCAACTGGTACAGGTACTGGACCAGGTTGAAGACGAAGCTGTCGTAGTTGTCCACAACGAGGATGCGCGTGCTCACTGGTTGTCCACCGTCACATCGTTGAAGGGCAGCAGCGGTTCGGCCCACGGGAAGATGTACTGGAAGAGCACGTAGACCACCGCCAGGACGAGCACGAGTGAGATCAGCGCCCTCACCCACGCGCTCCCCGGCAGATGCCGCCAGATCCAGCCGTACATGCCGTCCCTTCCGTCGCCGTACGCCAACAGACTAACGGCGCAGAGCCTCCGGTTTCCCTGCCTCCACAGGCTGCGTGGAGTCAAGATGTGCCCAGACGATCAACCGATGGCTGTGCCCCCACTCCGGATCGCACGTGGTCAGCGTGAGATAGCGCCCCGGACGCGTATACCCGGACTTACGTGGCACAGGGTCGATCACCTCAATGTCGGAGGGCACCGTTTTGTAGGGGCCTTTGTCGATCCGATACGTGAACCAGGTCGTCCCGTCCGTCAGCACCACCGCGTCACCCCGCCGGAGCTCGGGAAAGTCCTTGAACGGATCGCCGTACGTGCGCCGGTGACCCGCGACCGAGAAGTTGCCCTCCTGGCCGAGCTGGGCGGTCCCCCGGTAGTGGCCGAGCCCCTTCTTCAGCACCTGCGTGCCCGTGCCTTCGAGCACGGGCTTGTTCCACGTGAAACCAAGACGCGGGATGTACATGACCGCGAACGGGCCGCCGTACTTGTAGGGGCCGGGCGCCTTCGGGCTCGCGGTGGCCGTCCCGCCGGCACTGCCCGTGCCTCCCGAAGAGTCCGGCGCGGGCTCCGGCGACCGGGTCACCGCGCCCTTCGCCCACTGCTTCTGGAGCACCTCGATCTGGTGGTCCATCGCGCTGTCGGCCTTGACCCCCGTCCAGAACAACACGTAGACCACGAAGAGCACGATCAGGGTGCCGATGGTCAGACACAGTTCACTGATCGTCCTGACGACCACTCGCACCGACACAAGGCCCCCCGGCGGCAGCTCGCTCTCAGGCTTCGCCCACTGCTCCGCGAGGTCCGGCGCCTACTCCACGGGCTTCGCGTAGTGGAGATCCACTGTGCCCGAGTAGCCGGGAAGAGTCACCGTCCCGTTCTCCTCGACTTTCCAGCCGAGCCCGTAGACGTTGACGTACACCATGTAGTTCTGGATCGCGGGGGAGGATGCGAGCGACTTCTGGAGCTTCGCCGGGTCCCCGATGGCGGTGATCTTGTACGGGGGTGAGTAGACGCGGCCCTGCAGGATCAGGGTGTTGCCGACACAGCGCACGGCACTGGTGGAGATCAGCCGCTGGTCCATCACCTTGATGCCCTTGGCGCCGCCCTGCCACAGGGCGTTCACCACCGCCTGGAGGTCCTGCTGGTGGATGACGAGGTAGTCGGGCTGAGGCTCGGGGTAGCCGGGAAGCTTCGCCGTCGCGTTGGGCGGGGCGTCATTGAGCGTGACCGTGACGGCCTCACCCTTGATCTTCTGGGTGCCCGCGTTCTTCTCCAGCGCCGCGAGCCGCGCGTCCCCGGCCTCGCTGCTGCCGTCCTCGCTGCTGGCGAGGCCGTCCACATCGCGGCGCAGGGCGCCGTTGGACTCGTCCAGCGTCGCGTTCTTGTGGCTGCGCTCCTGAATCAGGTCGGAGAGCTTCAGCAGAGACGAATCCGTACGGATGTTCGTACCCTTGGCCGTATCGAAACTCGTGAAGAAGATGAGGCCCGCGAGGGCGAAGACGGCCACCGTGAGGACACGTACCGGCCGGAAACGTGGCGTACCGCCAGGACTGGAATTCGTCCCGGGGGAGTCGGCAGAATTGCTCAACGTACCCTTATCTCCTTCGGCGCCGCGGAAGCACTACGCTAACGGACGCCCGGGGGAGCGCTCAGTGTCCCCTTGTACGCTGCCCCGGAGCCCGCCCAAGTTCCCTGCGCGGCCACGCAGCGCATCGACAGGAGAGACCCTCGTGCCGAAGTCACGTATCCGCAAGAAGGCCGACTACACGCCGCCCCCGGCGAAGCAGGCGACCAACATCAAGCTGACCAGCAACACCTGGGTCGCACCAGCCATGCTGGCCATGTTCCTCATCGGTCTCGCCTGGATCGTTGTCTTCTACGTGACGGACGGCACCCTGCCGATCGACGCGCTCGACAACTGGAACATCGTGGTCGGCTTCGGCTTCATCGCGGCCGGGTTCGGCGTCTCCACGCAGTGGAAGTGACCGTCTTCGCTCAGTCGGCAGCGACACGGGAACGAGCTCTGCCCACAGCTCTCCACTGAGTTATCCACAAGAGTTGTCCACAGGTGGAAAAGAAAGACGATCTGTGGATAACTCATCGGTGGTTGACGCCGGTGTGACTGGTCCGCCAGCCCCCGTAAACCTGTTCGCCCCCTGTCCGACCTGGGAAAACTCGGGTCAGTGACAGGGGGCACAGCTGTTCCCGCACGACATGCACAAGATCGGCCAGGATCTGTGGACAACATCACTTCCCAGGTGAGCCGTGCATTGTCTCAGGTGAGCCGGGCCCGCCCTATCAGGTGAGCTGAGCCGTTCTGAGCAGCGTGGTGACGACCACGGCGACCAGCATCAGCGCGGACACGCCGTACTGGACGAGGTTCCTCCGCTCGCGCGGGGCGTGGACCATCGCGTAGCCGACCACCACGCCGCCGATCAGACCGCCGATGTGCGCCTGCCAGGCGATGTTGCTCCACCCGAAGGTGAAGATCAGGTTGATCACCAGCAGGGCGATGACCGGGCGCATGTCGTAGTTGAGCCGGCGCATCAGGACCGCGGTGGCGCCGAACAGGCCGAAGATCGCGCCGGATGCGCCGAGCGACTGCTGGTTGGGGGCGGCGAGCAGATAGGTGAGCGCGCTGCCCGCGAGGCCCGAGACGAAGTAGAGGGTGATGTAGCGGGCGCGGCCGAGGGCCGCCTCCAGCGGACCTCCGACCCACCACAGGCTGAGCATGTTGAAGATGATGTGCGTGTAGCTGCTGGGGCTGTGCAGGAACATCGACGTCAGCATCCGGTACCACTGGCCTTCGGCGACGCCCTGCATGTGGCCGGAGAGCAAGGCATGGCCGAAGAGGGTGAAGCGGTCGGTGAAGGCGTCGCCCACCGAGAGCTGGACGAGGTAGATCGCCAGGTTGAGGCCGATCAGCACTTTGGTGACGAGCCGGGGGTCCGCCGCGACGGTGCCGCCCGCGAGGGTGCGGGGCTGGTTGGCCGCCGGGGCGTGGCCGGTGCCGGAGCCGCCGCGGACGCAGTCGGGGCACTGGAAGCCGACGGAGGCGCTGACCATGCATTCGGGGCAGATCGGGCGCTCGCAGCGGGTACAGCGCACGCCGGCCTCGCGGTCCGGGTGCCGGTAGCAGCCGGGCAGGCTCCCGGCGTCCTGCGGTCCCTGGTCCCGCGGTCCCTGCGGGCTGCCGGGCGGCTGCTGGTCCATGGGGTCCCCTCAATCTCCGTACGGCGGCTCGCACAGGGTCACAGCGGGTCCGGGGCAACGCACCGCCCCGTCCATCCTTACGGATGAACGGGGCGTTTGGTTCCCTGCGGGACGCTTCGGGCTCAAGGGCGGAGAGCCCGGCGCGGGCTCAGCGTTCGCGGGTCTCGACGACGACCGACTCGATCACGATGTCGTCGACCGGGCGTTCCGTGCGCGGGCTGGTCGGGGCGCCGGCGATGGCGTCCACGACCTTCTGGCTGGCCACGTCCGTGATCTCACCGAAGATGGTGTGCTTGCGGGTCAGCCAGGCTGTCGGGGCGACGGTGATGAAGAACTGGGATCCGTTGGTGGCCGGGCCCGCGTTGGCCATGGCCAGCAGGTAGGACCTGTCGAACCGGAGGTCCGGGTGGAACTCGTCCTCGAACTGGTAGCCGGGGCCCCCGGTGCCGTTACCCAGCGGGTCGCCGCCCTGGATCATGAAGCCGCTGATCACCCGGTGGAAGACCGTGCCGTCGTACAGCTTGTCCATGGACGTCACACCCGTCTGCGGGTTGACCCACTCGCGCTCACCCGTGGCGAGTTCGACGAAGTTCCGGACCGTCCTCGGCGCGTGGTTCGGCAGGAGCCGGATGTCGATGTCGCCCTGACTGGTCTTCAGGGTGGCGTAAAGCTGCTCGGCCACGATCTGCCTTCCGTTGCCTTCTCTTGACGGCCCGATCCTCGCACGGACCGGACCGCTCGGCCCCTGACCGCCACCCCCGGACGCACGTGCGGACGCGGAAGCACAGAAGAACGTCGTGCGCACGGAAAGTCGTGCACACAGAAGGTCGCACGTACAGAAAGTCGTACGTACGGAAATCCCGTCGAAGTCGCGCCGGACGGGAGCGGGCAGCGGCGATCCGTGGCATTGTCGACGACAAGCTCCTGTTGCCCGTATTGATCCGCTATCTCACTTGATCGACACCTGACCGGCTCCGTCCCTGGAGTCTCCGGGAGTCGGCACCCGTGACACGGATGCCCGCCCTCACATGCCCCGGACCCCGTGGACGGGCATGATCCCCCCAGGGGCGGAAAGGTGAACTGTGTGTCTTTGGGGGTACCTGGTATCCCCGACGTACGCCACCGAGGAGGAGGAAACCCGTGACCCGCATCGACAGCGTGCGCGCCGCGACCGGCTCGGCGAAGGACAGCGTGCTGCACGCCGCGGAAGTGGTGGCGCCTTACGCCGACACAGCCAAGGACAGGGCCTCGTACTACGCGAGCGAAGCACGTGTACGGCTCGCACCGAAGGTGTCGCAGGCCGCCGAGCAGGCCCGCGTCCAGTACGACGCCTATCTCGCGCCGCGCCTTGAGCAGGCCCGTACCCATGTGCCGCCGAAGGTCGACCAGGCCGCCCAGGAGGCGGCCATCCGCACCCGCAAGGCGGCCCGCCAGGCCGCCGACTATTCCAAGCCGAGGATCGAGCAGGCGGTGGCCGCGGCCCAGCCCGTCCGGGACGAGGCAGCGGCGCGCGGTGTGGCAGCCATCGCCGCCCTGCGCGGCCAGGTCACGCCGCAGGAGATCCAGAAGCTGCTCCGCAAGCACGAGCGCCGAGCACGGGCCGGCCGTCTCGTGAAGGCGTTGGCCGTGCTGGGGATTTTGACGGGCGGAGCTTTCGCCGCCTGGAAGTGGTGGGACAAGCAGGCCAACCCCGACTGGCTCGTCGAGCCTCCGGCCGCGACCGAGGTGCCCGAGACAGGGCATCTGTCGTCGGTCGACGGCAGCGGCCAGTCCGACCTGGACCCCGAGGTACAGGTCAAGGAAGCCGAAGAGAAGGCGGCGGAGCGCGACGACCGCCACTGAACCGCCCAACATCACTGCGGGGCAGGAGACTTGACGGTCTCCTGCCCCGCAGCGATGTTTCACGTGGAACAGCACGAGCAGCCGCGAGCGCCCCGCGGAGGATTTACCCGCACCGCTCGCGATGACGTTTGCAACGGTCTTCGTGTGCAGCATCCATGGAGATGTTGTTGACAGAATGCGTCGAAGCGGTCACCCGGCAGCCCGTTCGGCAGCTCACGCAAGGGTCCTGGCAGCCCTGCCACCTCCGCGACACCGCGCCCGCCGTACGCACAGCCGGCCCAAAGGGCGCGCGCCGCCCATTCTGTTTGCGCAAAGAATTGCAACGCCTGCAAAGTCACTCCTGTGACTCACGTCACTGAAGTGGCTCACCCTTGGTCCCGCCCGGTCCGGGAACCGTCTCACCAGGGGCGCGCACGGACGCAGGGGCATACGAAAACCGGCCAGCCGCCCTGTGGGCGTCTGGCCGGTCCGGTGTGTGGAGCCTAGGGGAGTCGAACCCCTGACATCTGCCATGCAAAGACAGCGCTCTACCAACTGAGCTAAGGCCCCGTAATGAGGAGCGTCCGACCACAGGAACCATCTGTCGACGGGCGCCGCAGACCAGAGTACCGGGTCACCCAGGGGATCTCGCAAAATATTGGGGGTCCCCGTGGACGACCACTCTCCGTAAGATGCTCGACGTGGTTCGCTGTCGCGAACCGCGGTACTTGGGGAAGCGATGGGGAGACGCAATGGACGCCGCACAGCAGGAAGCAACCGCGAGAGCCCGGGAGCTGCAGCGGAACTGGTATGGGGAGCCGTTGGGGGCGCTCTTCCGTAGGCTCATAGAGGACCTGGGTCTGAATCAGGCGCGTCTTGCCGGGGTGCTGGGGCTGTCCGCGCCCATGTTGTCGCAGCTGATGAGCGGTCAGCGGGCCAAGATCGGCAATCCGGCGGTGGTCCAGCGCGTCCAGCTTCTGCAGGACCTGGCGGGGCAGGTCGCCGACGGGAGCGTCAGCGCCGCCGAGGCGACCGAGCGGATGGACGAGATCAAGAAGTCCCAGGGGGGATCGGTGCTCAGCAACACCACGCAGTCCACGACCAGTTCGGGAGCCCCGACGGTCAAGCGGGTGGTCCGCGAGATCCAGTCGCTGCTGCGTTCGGTGGCCGCCGCCGGAGACATCATCGACGCGGCGGACACTCTCGCCCCGACCCACCCGGAACTGGCAGAGTTCCTCCGGGTCTACGGTGCCGGCCGTACGTCCGACGCGGTCGCGCACTACCAGTCCCACCAGAACTGAGCCGAGCCCGGCCGCCGACCGCGGGAGCTGGAAGCAGTGACACCTTCCAGCCGCCGCACGTCATGCAGCCGGGCACCTCGGAAGAGGTCTCCGGACCGACCGCCGAAGGGGAGCGACGTACGACCATGGGTGAGGTCTTCGCAGGCCGGTACGAACTGGTCGACCCGATCGGGCGCGGGGGAGTCGGTGCGGTGTGGCGCGCCTGGGACCACAGGCGGCGCCGGTACGTGGCCGCCAAGGTGCTCCAGCAGAGCGACGCGCACGCCCTGCTGCGATTCGTGCGGGAACAGGCGCTGCGGATCGATCATCCCCATGTACTGGCTCCCGCCAGCTGGGCCGCCGACGACGACAAGGTCCTGTTCACCATGGACCTGGTGGCCGGGGGCTCCCTGGTCCATCTGGTCAACGACTACGGCCCCCTGCCTCCCGCGTTCGTCTGCACCCTGACCGACCAGCTCCTGGCGGGTCTCGGCGCCGTGCACGCGGAGGGAGTGGTGCACCGTGACATCAAGCCCGCCAACATACTTCTCGAAGCGACCGGCACGGGCCGGCCGAGGTTGCGTCTGTCCGACTTCGGCATCGCCATGCGGCTGGGCGAACCGCGCCTGACCGAGACCAACTACGTGGTGGGAACGCCGGGTTACTTCGCGCCCGAACAGATGCTGGGCTGCGAGCCCGATTTTCCCGCCGACCTGTTCGCCGTCGGCCTGGTCGCGCTGTACCTCCTGGAGGGCGGCAAGCCCGACGCCAAGGCGCTGATCGAGTACTTCGCCGAGCACGGAACGCCGTCCGCGCCGCGGGGCATACCCGAGCCCCTGTGGCAGGTCGTGGCGATGCTCCTCCAGCCCGATCCGCAGGCCCGCTTCCGGACCGCCACAGGGGCGCGCAAGGCCCTCGCCGCGGCGGTCGAGCTGCTGCCCGAGCCCGGACCCGACGACGAACTCATCGAGGTCTTCGACCAACTCGGGCCGCTGCCGGAGGGGTTCGGACCCAGAGGCCCCCTGGAACGGGGCGCAGCGTCGACAGGGAGTTCACGGACCCTGTCCTCCCGCGGATTTCCGGACACCACAGCGGCGGCCCCGGGAATCGGCTCCGACCCGAGCTCCGGATCGCATGTCGGATCAGATTTCGGATCAGGGTTCGGCGCTGTCCCCGGTTCGGAAATCGGCCCCGGCTCCGGCACAAGACGCGGTTCAAGCCGCTCAGGCGTTCTTCCAGCCTCCACGCCCGCGCCCGGCCCGGAGGAGGAATCCGGCTCCGCGCCCGTCCCCCCGGATGAGTCAGGGGAGTTGCGGGAGCCGCAAAAGGACGCTCACGGAGGCCTCCGGTCCGTCCCCGGCTCCAGGGACGGGTCACGCGGCCTCGGGACCGGGAACGTACCGGAATCCCGTCACGCCGGTGCCGAGCAGGGCTCGGGGCAGTGGCCCGCCGGGGACGGCATACCGGCTCAACCGAGCCGCGCCCGGGCGGGAGTTGAGCCCGGCTCCGAGCACGTACAGCCCCCGGCCGCCCCCGACGGCGTACGGGCCCGGCCCGCGTCCGAGGACGACCGGTCCCCCGCCGCACCGGACGACACACCCCAGGAACCCACACCCGGGATCTCCCCCCAGCCGTCCTCGATGTCGGACACCGGTAGTTTCCATCTGCCTCCGCCGCAGCCCGCGGCCGCCGCCGACCCCCGGCGACAGCCGCCGACCGAACCTCCCGGCGACCGGTCCCCCTACCCACCGACACCGCACCCTCAGGAGCCCCGCCCGGACCTGCAGGAGCCCCGCCCGGACCTGCAGGAGCCCACTCCCCCCACCTCGGTCCCGCTCCCCCCGCCGGTGTCCGCGCCGTTCTCTCCGCCGCCTTACGACCCGACCCCGACGCCGACCCCGACTCCCCCGACCGCGCCGCTTCCCGTGTACGCGTCCGCCCCGCACCGGTCCCCGGTCCCATCCGCCGCGATGCCGCAGCACACGTACGCCTCCACCGTTTCGTACACCGCTCGGTCCGTTCAGGTTCCGCCAGGGACCTCGGCCCGTCCGGGACACCGCAGAAGGCGCGCACGTCCGCGTCCGGGGCCGCCCGCCGCGGTCGCCGTGCCGATGCTGCTGCTCGCCCTGGCCTGTTTCGCGGTCGGATTCTGGGCACTGACCCAGGTCTGAGTCCGGGACCGACCCAGGTCTGAGTCCGGGAAGAACGAAAGGCGGCGCCGGCGCTACCGGCCCCGTGCCGCCCCGTGCTCCCAAGGGGCCGGTGCCGGCAGCGAGGCCGAGGCCGTATCGGCGTCCTCGGGCGCGGGCCGGACGGTCCGCGCCGCCCGGCGGCGCGCGATCACGGTCCACATCCCGAGCGTCAGCATCAGCAGGGTTCCGGTGCCGATGCCGGCCGCGGCGACCAGTTTCATGACGTCGCCGCGGCCGGTGCCGCCGCTGCTCTGACCGGTGTCCGCCGCACCGTCCGCCGTTCCGTCGCCGGCCGCGTCGCCGGAGCCGCCCACCGGAACGGCGAACACGTCCCCGGGTACCGGTTTCCCCGCGTAGGCAGGGCCCGTCCCCGCCGCTCCGGTCACGCGCACCCGCAGCGTCAGCCCGAACGGACCCTCGCCGAAGCGGTCGGCGACCTGCGCGGCGAGATGGACCACGAGGTAGTAGGAGCCGGCGAACCGCATCCCGCTCACACGGTCGTTGAGCGCGAAGCGGTTCTCGTAGGCGACGGGAGGCAGGGGGGCGAGCGCGGCGGAACGCTGGCTGCCGTCGTACCCGGAGCCGACGCCGTCGACGAGGCCTCGTACCGGGTTGTAGAGGGACATGACGAGGGCGGTGCCGACAGAGCCCTCTCCCCGGCTCGCGCTGCCCAGGTCCGCGGTCGCGTAGACCTGCTGTCCCCAGTCGACCGGCACCTTGTAGAAGCGGGTCTGCCCCGGGCTGATGCCGTCCTTCCAGACTCCCTGTCCGAGCGGGACGGCCCCGCTGAACCCCGCGCCGCCGGCGCGGTGCTTCGCGTCCCCCACGAGCGGCTCGGGCGACGCCGAGTTCCAGACCTCCGGAGCGCTCGTCGGTCCGGACGCCGTCTTCAGAGCGGGCTCCGACACATAGCCGAGTTCCAGGTCCCAGGGGCGGGACGCGGAGGACTCCGTGCCGGACGGAGCCTCCCTGCCGCTCGTCGCGCCCGCCGCCCCGGTCCGTTCGACGACCACGTAGTACGTTCCCGCCGTCTGGCAGGCGTACCGCTCACCGCTCGTCTCGCGGGAGGCCCAGGCGGCGATGGGGTGCGGGCTCTGGGTGGCGCCGAAGTGGACGGTGCCGGTGAAGGAGCAGTTGCGGCCGTTGGCGTCCTGAAGGGAGACCTTGAGGCCGTCCGAGTAGGAGACCGTCGCGCCGGGCCGGGGGACGGCGGTGGCGGAGACGTACGCGTCGGAGTCGGCACCGAGTTCGAGGCGGTAATACAGCCTGCCGTCCCTCCCCGCGAGTCCGACGGAGCTCTTGTACGCCCGGCCGGGCCGAAGGAGTACGGAGTCGGTCGTGCCGGCCGCGCCCTTGACGGCGACGGCGTCCTCGGCGAAGGCGTACGGCCCGGACGTGCCGTCGGCGGCCGTGCTCGCGGCCTTCGCGGTGGTCCGCGCATCGACGGTCCAGGGGGCGGCGGCGGCCCGGCCCGTGGGGGCGGGGCTCACACACAGCGCGGCAGCCACCGCCGTGGCCGCGAGCATCCGGCCGTGCCACGACCTCGCAAGCCGGCCTCCGGCACACCGGCCCTTCGTGCGCCGCCCCATCACGCGCCACCCCTCGTCGAAGCCCCTGGCGCGGACCATCCTGCCCCGTCGGCCACCACGACACCCGGGCTATCGGAGGGAGCGGCCGAAAGGAAGCGGCCGAACACCCTCGGGTTTTGCCTCCGCAACCGATTCGCTTGCGTTCGTGAACCGACGGGCTCCCGGGAAACACAAAACCCCGACCGCGAGGCGGCCGGGGTCTGCTCCGAGACTGTTGTCGATCTCACGAACCCGTGGGCACGGAGTCGGTCGCCTCCGTCCACAGATCCTGCTCGGCGCGATCCGCCTGGATCTGGCGGTACACGAGGAGCCCGCCGATGGCGGCCAGTGCGACCAGGAGAAGCTTCTTCACCGCGCGACCTCGTCCTTCGTTGACGTAGGGGACTTCTGGCGCCCGACTATACACACCGACCGATATCGATCGGTGACCTGGATCGGCCCCCAACTGCGGCCCCCCGCACAGCGGGAGAGCGGGATGACACCGCCCCGATCTCACAGTGATCACGCGTCACAGACTGTTACTTTTATGGGCATTCACGCACTTTTCTGATCACTTGCCGCCATCCGGGTGGTGTTCATCTGAACATCAACGCGCCACGGGCGCAGGTCCACCACTTCACGGCCCGCATACACATCATGAGGAAAGTACGCAAATCGCCCGACCCGAAAGTGAGGGGCCGTGACCCAGAACAAGGTCATGAAGATGTGGAGCGCGATCGTCACCGCCTTCCTGGCGCTCTGCACGACGCTCGGACTCGTCACCACCACCGCGGCCGCCGCGGTACCGCAGGCCGGCCCGGCCCGCAACACGGAGTCCTCGGTGGCGGCCCCGGCGATCGCCCAGGTCCCGGCAGCCTGGACCTGGTCCTACAACCGGGCCCTGCCCCCCACGATGAAGCAACGCATCCGCGCCGAGGCGCACGGCTCCTCGCCGAGCTGCCGACACCGCGCACCGGCGGACGAGGGCACGACGGAGGCCGCCGCTCCCGGCAGCGTGGAAGGCCTCGCGGAACCCGACGCCTGTTCCAGGCCCGAGACGCTCGCAACGCCCGGCACAGAGCCTCTGGGGGCCCTCACGCCGGTCACACAGCTCCAGCGCTGAGCCGGCCCCGATCCGGGCGCCGGGACAGGCGCCGATCCAGGCACCACGGCAGGCACAGGACGGTCATCGAGGCAGGCCCCTGGACGGGCGCCTCGGCAGGCACGAACAGGCACCACGGCCGGCACAGGACGGGCGTCGCACAGACGCCGGACGAACGACGCCGGACGAACACCGCAGCAGGCGGGAAGCGCCGTACGAGAACTCGGTACGGGGCGGAAAGCACGGACACCGCCCCCGGCCACTTCCCCAGCCTCACGGTTCCCGGCCGCTCCCTGAACCACCGTTCCTCGGCATCCCCTCGGGCCCCACTCCGTGGAGCGCGGCCCGTACCCCCTCACGGACACCCTGAAGTAGCGGCGAACTTGCGTACAAAGCACCCAGGGCAAAGGCCCGGCGACTCTTCCGAGTCGCCGGGCCTTCGACAATGCGGCAACGCCTCCGGGCGGTCGGCAAGCCCGCCGAGCGCCCGAAGGTCCACTCATCGGCTAGCGCTGGGTACCCATCGCCGCCACAAACCCCACCATCATCACGATCGACGCGAGCACCACGAGGAGGCACCCACCCATGAAGATCCAGCCGCAGGAGGCCCGATCGAGCTTCCCGCGCTCATACGGATCGTCGTAGCGGGGGTCGACGTCATCGGGATCCGTCATCGCGCCCCTTGGTTGATGTCAGCCGCAGATGTCAAAGGCCCCCGGTCCGAATGGACCGGGGGCCTTTGCACTGGTGGGGCTAACAGGATTTGAACCTGTGGCCTCATCCTTATCAGGGATGCGCTCTAACCAACTGAGCTATAGCCCCGCCGCGCTTTGCGGTGTGTGTCCCGCGCGCTGACCTCTGAAGATTAGCGCACGACGCGGCCAGTCCCAAAATCGATAGTCGGAGGGCGTTTGAACGCGCCCTCACTCGTCCTCTGCGAGGGTCAGCTCCACGCCGCCGACGAAGCCGGCGGAGAGGTTGTAGATGAACGCTCCGAGGGTCGCCAGAGCGGTCGCGAGGACCACGTCGATGACCGCGATGACCGACGTGAACATCAGGACGTGCGGCAGCGAGAGGAACGACTGGAGGTCGAAGCCGTTGGACTCGTTCGACCCGGTCGCCTCGGAGATCGTGCCGCCGACGGTCGAGAAGACGCCCATCGCGTCCATGACCATCCACAGCACCGCCGCCGCCACGATCGTGCAGATGCCGAGCGCGATGGAGAGCAGGAAGCTGACCTTCATCACCGACCACGGGTCGGCCTTGGCCACCCGCAGCCGCGCCTTGCGCACGCGCGGCGTCGTCCGCGCGCCCGTACGCGGCCGGCGGACCGCGCCGGCCGGAGCCTGCGCCGGGTACGCCTGCGGCGGGTGATACGGCTGTGCGGGCTGCTGCCCGTGCCGCTCACCCGGCAGCGGCGATGCCGCCGCGGACGGCGCCACCGGCGGCGCGACCGGGGCCGCCTGCCCGCCCGCGTGCTGCTGGGCCTGCTGGCCTCGGGTGTCGGTCACAGTTCCCCCCTGGGATCCATGAGAGTCATGGGAGTCAGTTCCGTCCATGGCGGTGCCACGGCCGCCGTCCGTTTCCGTACCGGTCGATCCGGCGCCCGTGGCTCCACTCACGACGACTCACTCCTCGCGCTACTCGGCCGAGGACGGCTCGCCCTCTTCCGTACCGACGGCCTCGACGCCTTCGGCGGTCTCGTCCACGGCCTCATCGCCGTCGACCTCCTCCGCCTCCCGGCCGGCCTCGGCGTTACGAGCGATGCCGACCACGGCATCGCGCTTGCCCAGGTTGATCAGTTGGACGCCCATGGTGTCACGGCCCGTCTCCCTGACCTCGTTGACTCGCGTACGAATCACACCACCGGACAGTGTGATGGCGAGGATCTCGTCGGTCTCCTCGACCACCAGCGCGCCGACCAGGGAACCACGGTCCTCGACGATCTTGGCGGCCTTGATACCGAGGCCGCCGCGACCCTGGACGCGGTACTCGTCGACGGCGGTCCGCTTCGCGTACCCACCGTCTGTGGCAGTGAACACGAACGTACCGGGTCGAACAACATTCATCGAGAGCAGCTCGTCGCTCTCGCGGAAGCTCATGCCCTTGACGCCCGAGGTCGCACGGCCCATCGGTCGCAAAGCGTCATCCGTCGCGGTGAACCTGATCGACTGGGCCTTCTTGCTGATCAGCAGCAGATCGTCCTCTGCGGAGACGAGCTCGGCTCCGATCAGTTCGTCGTCGGATCCGTCCTCCGTCTCACGAAGGTTGATGGCGATGACACCGCCGGCGCGGGGCGAATCGTAATCCTTGAGCGGTGTCTTCTTGACCAGTCCGCCCTTGGTGGCCAGCACGAGATAGGGCGCCGCCTCGTAGTCGCGGATCGCGAGGATCTCGGCGATCGCCTCGTCCGGCTGGAAGGCCAGCAGGTTGGCGACGTGCTGGCCGCGCGCGTCACGGCCGGCGTCCGGGAGCTCGTAGGCCTTGGCGCGGTAGACCCGGCCCTTGTTGGTGAAGAACAGCAGCCAGTGGTGCGTCGTCGACACGAAGAAGTGGTCGACGATGTCGTCCTGCTTCAGCTTCGTACCGCGGACGCCCTTGCCGCCCCGCTTCTGCGAGCGGTAGTCCTCGGTCTTGGTGCGCTTGATGTAGCCGCCGCGCGTGATGGTGACGACGATGTCCTCTTCGGCGATCAGGTCCTCGATGGACATGTCACCGTCGAAGGGCACCAGCTTGGAGCGGCGGTCGTCGCCGAACTTCTCGACGATCGCGGCGAGCTCCTCGCTGATGATGCCGCGCTGGCGCAACGGCGAGGCGAGGATCTCGTTGTACTCGCGGATCTTGGCCTGGAGCTCGTCGTGCTCCTGGATGATCTTCTGGCGCTCCAGGGCGGCCAGTCGGCGCAGCTGCATCTCGAGGATCGCGTTGGCCTGGATCTCGTCGATCTCCAGGAGGCCCATCAGGCCCTCGCGCGCGATCTCCACGGTGTCGCTGCGCCGGATGAGCGCGATGACCTCGTCGATGGCGTCCAGGGCCTTCAGCAGGCCGCGCAGGATGTGCGCGCGCTCCTCGGCCTTGCGCAGCCGGAACTTCGTCCGGCGGACGATGACCTCGATCTGGTGCGCCACCCAGTGGCGGATGAACGCGTCCAGGGAGAGGGTGCGCGGCACACCGTCGACGAGCGCCAGCATGTTCGCGCCGAAGTTCGTCTGCAGGTCGGTGTGCTTGTAGAGGTTGTTCAGGACGACCTTGGCGACGGCGTCCCGCTTGAGGACGATCACGAGCCGCTGGCCGGTACGGGAGCTGGTCTCGTCCCGCACGTCCGCGATGCCGCCGACCTTGCCGTCCTTGACCAGGTCGGCGATCTTCTGGGCGAGGTTGTCGGGGTTGACCTGGTACGGGAGTTCGGTGACCACCAGGCACTGGCGGTTCTGGATCTCCTCGACGTCGACGACCGCGCGCATCGTGATGGAGCCACGGCCCGTGCGGTACGCCTCCTCGATGCCCTTGCGGCCCACCACCAGGGCGCCACTCGGGAAGTCGGGGCCCTTGATGCGCTCGATCAGGGCGTCCAGGAGCTCCTCGTGGGAGGCCTCGGGGTTCTCCAGGTACCACTGGGCGCCGGCCGCGACCTCGCGCAGGTTGTGCGGCGGGATGTTGGTGGCCATACCGACCGCGATACCCGCCGAACCGTTGATCAGCAGGTTCGGGAAGCGGGCCGGCAGGACCGTCGGCTCCTGGTTGCGGCCGTCGTAGTTGTCCGTGAAATCGACGGTCTCCTCGTCGATGTCGCGGACCATCTCCATGGACAGCGGCTTCAGCTTGCACTCGGTGTACCGCATGGCGGCGGCCGGGTCGTTGCCGGGAGAGCCGAAGTTGCCGTTGGAGTCCACCAGCGGCATCCGCATCGACCACGGCTGTGCGAGACGGACCAGCGCGTCGTAGATCGAGGAGTCGCCGTGCGGGTGGTAGGTGCCCATGACGTCGCCGACGACGCGGGCGCACTTGTAGAAGCCCTTCTCAGGCCGGTAGCCGCCGTCGTACATGGCGTACAGGACGCGGCGGTGGACGGGCTTGAGACCGTCCCGCACGTCGGGCAGCGCGCGCGACACGATGACGGACATCGCGTAGTCGAGGTACGAGCGCTGCATCTCGGTCTCGAGCCCGACGGGCTCGATGCGCATGGCGATGTCGCCCGCTTCAGGATTGCTCGGTGCGTTCTCGTCGGTCATTGCTGGTGAAGATCCTTTCTGACGCGGTCAGCTGAGACCGACTCAGATGTCGAGGAAGCGGACGTCCTTGGCGTTGCGCTGGATGAACGCGCGGCGGGCCTCGACGTCCTCGCCCATGAGGACGGAGAAGAGATCGTCGGCCTGGGCGGCGTCGTCGAGGGTGACCTGACCGAGGACGCGGTGCTCCTGGTCCATGGTCGTGATGCGCAGCTCCTCGGCGTTCATCTCACCGAGACCCTTGAAGCGCTGGATCGAGTCCTCGCGCACGCGCTTGCCGGCCTGGCGGCCGAGCTCGATCAGCGCGTCGCGCTCGCGGTCCGAGTACGCGTACTCGAAGTCGTCCCGGCCCCACTTGATCTTGTAGAGCGGCGGACGCGACAGGAACACGTGCCCGGCCTCGACCAGCGGCCGCATGAAGCGGAACAGGAAGGTCAGCAGCAGGGTGTTGATGTGCTGGCCGTCCACGTCGGCGTCCGCCATCAGAATGATCTTGTGATAGCGGAGCTTCGCGATGTCGAAGTCCTCGTGGACTCCGGTGCCGAAGGCGGAGATCAGTGCCTGGATCTCCTGGTTCTGCAGGATCTTGTCGATCCGCGCCTTCTCGACGTTGAGGATCTTTCCCCGGATCGGGAGGATGGCTTGGTACTGCGGGTTCCGGCCGGACTTGGCCGAGCCGCCGGCGGAGTCACCCTCGACGATGAAGATCTCGCACTTGATGGGGTCGTTCGACTGGCAGTCGGAGAGCTTGCCCGGCAGGGACGCCGACTCCAGGAGGCCCTTGCGGCGGGTGAGGTCACGCGCCTTGCGGGCCGCCACGCGCGCGGTGGCCGCCTGGATGGACTTGCGGATGATGTCCGCGGCCTCGACCGGGTTGCGGTCCAGCCAGTCGTTGAGGTGCTCGTAGACCGCCTTCTGGACGAAGGTCTTCGCCTCCGTGTTGCCCAGCTTGGTCTTGGTCTGGCCCTCGAACTGAGGCTCGCTCAGCTTGACCGAGATGATCGCGGTCAGACCCTCGCGGATGTCGTCACCCGTGAGGTTGTCGTCCTTCTCGCGAAGCAGCTTCTTGTCGCGCGCGTACTTGTTGATGAGCGAGGTCAGCGCCGCACGGAAGCCTTCCTCGTGCGTGCCGCCCTCGTGGGTGTGGATGATGTTGGCGAAGGAGTACACGCCCTCGCTGTAGCCGCTGTTCCACTGCATCGCGACCTCGAGGGACAGGCTCTTGTCCTTGTCCTCGGCTTCGAGGTCGATGACGGTGGGGTGCACCGCTTCTCCCTTACGGGAGTTGAGGTACTTCACGAAGTCGACGATGCCGCCTTCGTAGTGGTACGTGACGGTCTTGACCTCGTCCTTCTCGTCGGCGCCCGCCTCGTCCGCCCCGGCGACGGCCTTCGCCGAATCGCGCTCATCAGTGAGTTTGATCGTCAAACCCTTGTTGAGGAACGCCATCTCCTGGAAGCGCCGCGAGAGCGTCTCGAAGGAGTACTCCGTGGTCTCGAAGATGT
The DNA here is from genome assembly GCF_036139655.1 of Streptomyces sp. NBC_00328. Taxonomy (NCBI): domain Bacteria; kingdom Bacillati; phylum Actinomycetota; class Actinomycetes; order Kitasatosporales; family Streptomycetaceae; genus Streptomyces; species Streptomyces sp. NBC_00328. Next base: position 5,100,422 of record NZ_CP108013.1, on the reverse strand, counting down.
CCGCGTCGGCCCAGAAGGTGACCGACGTTCCGGTCTCGTTCGTGGCCTCGTGCTGGGAGAGAGGGGCCGTCGGGACGCCCAGCTTGTATTCCTGCGTATACCGGTGGCCGTCCGTCTTGACCTCGACGGAGATCTTGCTCGACAGGGCGTTCACGACGGAGACGCCGACGCCGTGCAGACCGCCGGAGACCGCGTAGCCGCCGCCGCCGAACTTGCCGCCCGCGTGCAGCACGGTCAGCACGACCTCGAGGGCCGGCTTGCCCTCGGAGGCGACGATGCCCACCGGGATGCCGCGGCCGTTGTCGACGACGCGTACTCCGCCGTCCGGGAGGATCGTGATATCGATCGTGTCCGCGTGGCCGGCCAGCGCCTCGTCGACCGAGTTGTCCACCACCTCGTACACGAGGTGGTGGAGTCCACGCTCACCGGTCGAACCGATGTACATGCCAGGTCGCTTGCGGACCGCGTCCAGACCCTCGAGGACGGTGATGGCACTGGCGTCGTACGAGGATGTGACCTCGCCGTTCGCGCCGGCGTCGGTGGACGGGATGTTCTCGTTGGGGTTGCCGGAATCGGCCACGAAGCGCCCTTTCTGGCACAGCACAAGCCGAACTCCCGGCGGGTGGCCGGAGCGGCTGCGGCGTGTTGCGGTGGTAAGCCTTAGTCAGCGTTGCTCGGTGCGTCCCACTAGTGGGGCGGGATTAGCTTCCAGTCTACCGGTAGCGCTGACAGTGATGGGGGTTTGCCGGTACCTGAGTCCGCATGTGCCGCCCTGAACCGGTCTCGCCCGACTCCCCATATGCGGACCCGGGCCCAAAGAGGCTTACAGCGGCACTCAGCCCTTCCGAGTGTCAACCCCCGGCTACTCACGGGTCAGGTCGCCGTCCGCCGTCGCGCGCGGGGGCCCGCGGAGGTCGCCCGAAGCATGCCGAGCGGCGTCCCACAGGGTGTCCGAGGTGACCTTTGGGCAGTCATCGATACTCCTCTGACCAGCGGATATCGATGGTTCTCCGTATTGCCGGGCGGGGGGTGACCGAGAGCGGCGCACCCCAGGGGAGACAGCCACCGAGGACCACGGAGGACAGAGGGGCATCCACGGGCGGGATCGGTGAGGGATCCGGGGGTGCGGCGATCGGCCGCCTCCCGTACCCCGCGGCGGCGGCACACGCCCCGAACCCGGGCGCGGCACGGCCCGGCACCGCCCCGGACGACGGCCGGAATTCGCCCATGACCATCGGCCCGGCCCGGTCACGATCTCCCGGGTCGGCGGGTCAGCCGACCCGGAAACGGTCGAGATCGCCGGGTCCGAAGACGGCCGGCATCGCCTGGATCAACCGCGGTCGACGCGCTGACGCGCCGGCCGTCCGTGGAGGGATCAGGATCGCCCGCGCTCGGGACCGCCGCGGCCGATCGTCCGACGGTCGCCCGCGGGCCCGGCGGCGCCGGTCACCGCCCTGTGAGGGGCGTCCACGCGGGTACGCCGTCCGCAGGACCGGCGGGCGCGGATCGGTCACCCGTAGGTGTCGCCGGGACCCGTGCTGCCCGGAGCGCGCAGCGGCCCGTACCGGCGCGGGGGACCCGTCGGCCCCTGGACCTTGAGCAGACGCACGGTGCCGTGACCGAGGTCCTGGTTCAGCCGCGCCACCAGTTGCGGCGCCAGCAGGCGCAGCTGGGTCGCCCAGGCGGTCGAGTCGCACTGCACCGTGAGCACCTTCTCGGCCGGGTCGTCGTCGTAGCGCAGCGGAACGCAGTGGTTGGCCAGGTCGTCGCCGACGATCTGCGGCCAGCGGCCCATCACGCCGCCCACCGCGGCCGGGGTCTCCCAGCCGCGCTCGGTGAGCAGCCGGTTGATGGCGGCGCCGAGCGCCATGGGGTCGCGTCCGTCGGCACCGGAGCCGGAACGCAGGCCACCGCCGCGCCGCGCCTGCTTCTTCAGCTGGGCCGCGTCCCCACGCGCGCGTGCCTGCTCCTTCGCGGCGCGCAGCGCCACGCGCGCGAGGTCGACGCCGGACGGCTCCGGGGTCTTCTTGCGGGGCCCGGCGCCGGACGCGTTCTCGCCGCCCGTCCCCGATGTGTTCTCCGTCATAGGCGCTCCACCGTGCCTTCGGACACGGCGTACCGCGTCCCGGCCAGAACATCCGGTACGTCGTCGTCCACCGCGGCTGTCACGAGGACCTGCTCACCGGGGGCGACAAGCTCCGCGAGGCGCTCGCGTCTGCGGCTGTCCAGCTCCGCGAAGACGTCGTCGAGGACCAGCACCGGCTCGTTGCCCTCGGCCCTGAGCAGGTCGTACGAGGCCAGGCGCAGCGCGAGCGCGTACGACCAGGACTCTCCGTGCGAGGCGTATCCCTTGGCGGGCAGCTGGCCGAGCTTGAGGACCAGATCGTCCCGGTGGGGCCCCACGAGGGTCACACCGCGCTCGATCTCCGGCTTGCGGCCCTCCTCCATGGCGGCCATGAGCTGCGCGTAGAGCTCCTCGCGGGCGTGACCCACGACGCCGGGCGAGGACGCCTTGTACTCCAGGACGACGGGCCCGCCGCCGGGCGCCAGCTGCTCGTACGCCTTGTCGGCCAGCGGCTGGATCGCCGCGACCAGGTCGAGCCGCTGGGCCATCAGCTCGGCTCCCACGCGCGCGAGGTGCTGGTCCCACACGTCGAGCGTGGACAGGTCCATGGTGCGGCCGCCGTGCCGACGGGCCATCGCGGCCGACTTCAGCAGGGTGTTGCGCTGCTTGAGGACCCGGTCGTAGTCGGATCGGACGCCTGCCATGCGCGGGGAGCGGGCGGTGATCAGTTCGTCGAGGAACCGGCGTCGCTCCCCGGGGTCGCCCTTGATCAGGGCGAGATCCTCGGGCGCGAACAGGACGGTTCGTACGATGCCGAGTACGTCACGGGGTCTGACCTGGGAGGACCTGTTGATGCGGGCGCGATTGGCCTTGCCGGGGTTCAGCTCCAGCTCGATGAGCTGCTGGCGCTCTCCCTGGCGGACATTGGCCCGGATGATCGCCCGGTCGGCGCCCATGCGGACGAGCGGCGCGTCCGAGGAGACGCGGTGGCTGCCGAGGGTCGCGAGATAGCCGACGGCCTCGACCAGATTCGTCTTGCCCTGTCCGTTGGGCCCCACGAACGCGGTGACGCCCGGGTCGAGCGGGACCTCGACCCGGGCGTACGAGCGGTAGTCGGCCAGCGACAGATGCGTGACGTGCATGGTCGTTCGCCGACCTCCCCCAGCGTGGTGTTCTGGTGTTGCGGGTTCTGGCCGGGGTCCGTGCGGACCCCGGTCCTCAGGTTCTTCCCCCGGCTGTGGACAACCGGGTCACCCCGGGTACGGAGAACCCGGGGCGTCGATCACGCCTTCTCGACGGCGTGGCCGCCGAACTGGTTGCGCAGTGCCGCGATCATCTTCATCTGCGGCGAGTCGTCCTGACGCGAGGCGAAGCGGGCGAAGAGCGACGCGGTGATCGCGGGCAGCGGCACCGCGTGGTCGATGGCGGCCTCCACGGTCCACCGGCCCTCGCCGGAGTCCTGCGCGAAGCCCTTGAGCTTCTCCAGGTGCTCGTCCTCGTCCAGCGCGTTGACGGCGAGGTCGAGCAGCCAGGAGCGGATGACCGTGCCCTCCTGCCAGGAACGGAAGACCTCGCGCACGTCCGTGACGGAGTCGACCTTCTCGAGCAGTTCCCAGCCCTCGGCGTAAGCCTGCATCATCGCGTACTCGATGCCGTTGTGGACCATCTTCGCGAAGTGGCCCGCGCCGACCTTGCCGGCGTGCACCGCTCCGAAGTCGCCCTCGGGCTTGAGCGCGTCGAAGACAGGCTGGACCAGGGCGACGTGCTCGGCGTGGCCGCCGTACATCAGCGCGTAGCCGTTCTCCAGGCCCCAGACGCCGCCCGAGACACCGCAGTCGACGAAGCCGATGCCCTTGATGCCCAGCTCGACGGCATGCTTCTCGTCGTCCGTCCAGCGCGAGTTGCCGCCGTCCACGACGACGTCGCCCGGCTCCAGCAGGGCGGCCAGCTCGTCGACGGTGGACTGGGTCGCGGCGCCCGCGGGGACCATGACCCACACCACGCGCGGGCCCTTGAGCTTGCCCACAAGTTCTTCCAGGCTGTGGACATCGGCGAGGTCCGGGTTGCGGTCGTATCCGATGACGGTGTGACCTGCGCGGCGGATCCGCTCGCGCATGTTGCCGCCCATCTTGCCGAGGCCGACGAGACCGAGCTCCATCAGTTGTTCCTTAGGGGTTGCGACGTGGCGTGAGGGCACTCTCGTACCTGGTCCGAGCCTAGACCGGGGGGTACCACCCACGCCTTTCGGGCACCGGTGGAACTCACGCACATCTGTGGGCATACCCGCTCAGACGTATGCCCCGCCCGCGGTGCGCCCGCCGGTCCCCAGGACCGGCGGGCTCCGGGATCAGCCGGACAGGCGCACCGGCATGATCAGGTACTTGTAGGCCTCGTCCGCCTCGGCGTCCACGGCGGGCTTGCCGCTGAGCAGCGCCGGCTTCGTGGACGTCGTGAAGGAGAGCTGGGCCACCGGCGAGTCGATGGCGCTCAGGCCGTCGAGCAGGAACGTCGGGTTGAAGGCGATCGAGACGTCGTCGCCCTCCAGCTGGGCGTCGACCCTTTCCACAGCCTGTGCGTCGTCGCTGGAGCCGGCCTCCAGGATCAGCACGCCCTGCTCGAAGCTCAGCCGCACCGGGGTGTTGCGCTCGGCGACCAGGGCCACACGCTTGACGGCCTCCACGAAGGGGGCGGTCTCGATGACGGCGATGGAGTTGAACTCCGTCGGGAACAGGGAGCGGTACTTCGGGAGGTCGCCTTCGAGCAGACGGGTGGTCGTACGCCGCCCGGCGCCCTCGAAGCCGATCAGGCCCTCGCCCGCGCCGGAGCCGGACAGCGCCAGGATCACGCTGTCGCCGCCCGTGAGGGCCTTGGCGGTGTCCAGGAGCGTCTTGGCGGGCACCAGGGCGACCGCGGACGCCTCGGGGTTCTCCGGCTTCCACAGGAACTCGCGGACCGCGAAGCGGTACCGGTCGGTGGACGCCAGGGTGACCTTGTCGCCCTCGATCTCGATGCGCACACCCGTGAGCACGGGGAGCGTGTCGTCGCGCCCGGCGGCGATGGCCACCTGGGCGGCGGCGGAGGCGAAGACCTCACCGGGGACGGTGCCGGTCGCCGACGGCATCTGGGGCAGTGCCGGGTACTCCTCCACAGGCAGGGTGTGGAGTGTGAACCGCGAGGAGCCGCAGACCACGGTCGCCCGTACACCGTCTGTGGAAATCTCCACCGGCCGGTTGGGCAGCGCCCGGCAGATGTCCGCGAGGAGGCGGCCGGACACGAGGACCGTGCCCTCTTCGTCGATCTCCGCGTCCACGGAGACCCTCGCCGAGACCTCGTAGTCGAAGCTGGAGAGGCTCAGTGCGCCCTCCTCGGCCTTCAGGAGGAGGCCTGCGAGCACAGGAGCCGGCGGACGGGCCGGGAGGCTGCGTGCCGCCCAGGCCACTGCCTCCGCGAGTACGTCGCGTTCCACCCGGATCTTCACCGTTGCCGCCTCCGTCTGTTGCCGGCGCTCTCGCCCTGCTGGCCTTCGTCGTCTGACTCGGTGTCGTTCCGACCGCTGGGGGGAGGACACCGGGGACCAGTCTGACGCACCGCGCTGACAGTCGTTGCCCCTCGGGGTCAAGTCGTGCCGAGCGGCAGTCGAGCCTCCGAGAGCAAGTTGTGCACAGCCCCCACTTCGAAACGATTCTCAGGCTCTCTCTAGTTGGTCTTAGTAGTAGGGCCTGTGGAAACCGTGGATAACCCCGTTTTCGCAGCTCAGAGGCGATTTTTTGTCCACCGACCCTGTGGGTGAAGGCAGTGGACAACCTGGGGTATCTGTGGACGACGAAAAGTTCTGCACACTCGGTCCACAGCCGGGGGCGACTTCTCCCCAACGTCGTCCCCAGCTTTACCCACGTTCCCCACAGCCCAATCCGGCACCTCGGTGTGACGCCTTTCACTCGACGCGGTGAGATGGCGCGGCGCGTTGCCGAACAGTGGACAGTGATGTGGAGAAGCTGGAGATCGCTGGGGACAACTGACCCCAGCCTGTGGATCGCCGGTGGACAACCCTGCACGCAGCCTGTGGATCTTTTCTTTGTCCACAGGCTGTGGAGAGTCTTCATCCACGAATCCACAGGCTGCTGACCTGGTCTGATGACCTTTCAACAGTGCTGCCTGTGGAAACGATCTGGACAACTTCCCAGTCCCCAGGATGTGGACGGAAAAAAGTCACCACATCTGTGGAGAGTGGCCGTAACCAGGCTCGGATTCGAACAGCAGGTGTCGGGTCGGTAGCGCCGACACCCATGCCGGAACCCTCGGAACACGGCTCCGAAGCCCTCGGAACACGGCCCCGGAACCCTCGAGAAGGGTCTCCGGAGCCCTCGGGGAGTGCCTCGGACGTCGCCGGGCGCGCGGTCCTCGGCCCGGCCCCGACCTTTCGGTGCCCGAGCGCGGCCCGGGAAACGGGTGGCCCGGAAAGGTGGGCGGGAACGGCGAAGGGCGCCCAGGGACGATGTCCCTGGGCGCCCTTCGGGCATGGCCGGCGCCGGTCGGCGCCGGCCTCCGTCAGCCGTTCTTGATGCGGTTCGTGAGTTCGGTGACCTGGTTGTAGATGGAGCGGCGCTCGGCCATCAGCGCGCGGATCTTGCGGTCCGCGTGCATCACGGTCGTGTGGTCGCGGCCGCCGAACTGCGCGCCGATCTTCGGCAGTGACAGATCGGTGAGCTCACGGCACAGGTACATGGCGATCTGCCGTGCCGTCACCAGGACGCGGCTGCGCGAGGACCCGCACAGATCGTCCACCGTGAGGCCGAAGTAGTCGGCCGTGGCCGCCATGATCGCGGTCGCGGTGATCTCGGGGGCCGAGTCCTCGCCACCGGGGATCAGGTCCTTGAGGACGATCTCCGTCAGACCGAGGTCCACCGGCTGCCGGTTGAGCGACGCGAACGCCGTCACCCGGATCAGCGCGCCCTCCAGCTCGCGGATGTTGCGCGAGATCCGGGACGCGATGAACTCCAGCACCTCCGGCGGGGCGTTGAGCTGCTCCTGCACCGCCTTCTTGCGAAGGATGGCGATACGGGTCTCCAGCTCGGGCGGCTGGACGTCGGTGATCAGACCCCACTCGAAGCGGTTGCGCAGCCGGTCCTCCAGGGTGACCAACTGCTTGGGCGGCCGGTCGCTGGAGAGCACGATCTGTTTGTTCGCGTTGTGGAGCGTGTTGAAGGTGTGGAAGAACTCCTCCTGCGTCGACTCCTTGTCCGCGAGGAACTGGATGTCGTCGACGAGCAGGATGTCCATCTCCCGGTACCGCTTGCGGAAGCTGTCGCCCTTGCCGTCGCGGATGGAGTTGATGAACTCGTTGGTGAACTCCTCCGAGCTCACGTACCGCACCCGGGTGCCCGGATAGAGGCTGCGCGCATAGTGCCCGATCGCGTGCAGCAGGTGCGTCTTGCCGAGCCCCGACTCCCCATAGATGAAGAGGGGGTTGTACGCCTTCGCGGGTGCCTCGGCGACGGCCACGGCGGCGGCGTGCGCGAAGCGGTTCGAGGCGCCGATCACGAACGTGTCGAAGAGGTACTTCGGGTTCAGCCGCGCGGTGGGCTCGCCCGGGCCGGGCGTCGGCGCGGGCTGCGCGGACTTCGACCCGGGGGCACCGCCCATGGACGGCAGCGAGGGGCCGCCCCTGCGTCCCTGACCGCTGTCGGAGGGGTCCGGCAGATCGCGGCGGTCGGAGCGTTGGTCGTAGTCCTGGCGCTGCTGCTCGTAGGGCGAGCGCTCCACCGACTGGGGCCGGTAGTCCTGCGGCGGCGAGGCGTAGGGGTCCCGCTCGGGGAAGCCGAGGCGCTGCTGCTGCCAGCCGTAGTCGTCCTGGGAGTGGCGCGGCCAGGCACCCGGCTCCGGGCGCTGGTAGTCCGGGTACGCGGGACGGGCGGTCGGCAGCTGGTCGCCCGGGGCACCGGGCATCGGTTCGGCGCGGCCGCCGCGGTGGTCGTCGGCGCGGTGGCGGCCGTAGCCCTCGTATCCGTCGCGGCGGGAGTTGTACGGAGCGCGGTCGTCGCGGCCCTGCGGCTCGTACGTGCCGCGGTCGTCACGGCCCTGGCCGGCGTCGTAGCCGCCGCGGTCCTCCCGTCCCTGGCCCTCGTACCCCCCGCGGTCGTCCCGGGCCTGTGTGCCGTCGTACGCGCCGCTGTCGTAGCCGCCGCGGTCGTCGCGGCCCTGGCCCTCGTAGGGGTCACGGCCCTGGACCGGTCCGGCGGGGAGCTCGGGCTCCTCGTAGCGGGGCGGCGCGGGCATGGAGGGCTCGCCCGCGGAGTCGTCGACCGTGATGGCGATGCGGATGGGGCGCCCGCACTCACGGCTCAGCGTCTCGCTCACGATCGGAGCGAGACGGCCTTCCAGTACGTTCTTGGCGAACTCGTTGGGGACGGCGAGCAGAGCGGTGTCCGCCACCAGGGCCAAGGGCTGGCACCGCTTGATCCAGTGTTCGTCCTTCACCTCGACACCCTGTCCGCGGCCTTCGCCCAGAAGTTGTTCCAGTACGCGTGGCCACACTGCGGCAAGATCGGCAGGTACGTCAGCCACGGGGCACGCTCTCTCACGGGTCCCATGAACGTGTGGTTCTGGGAACAGGTTGGGAAGTCAGTCGCTTGGGGCGGGGGGAACAAAACCGCTGGGGCGGCGAGAAGGGAACGAAACGGAGTTCAGCCACGGTAGTCAGGGCGACGGGTACGGTTCAAGTTGTTGTCCCCAGCCTGTGGACAGTGTCCCCCGTCGGCGGTTGGTTTGACCGGATGGCGTAGCCGCGCGTACCGTAACCAGGTCGAGTTGTCGATGGCTGCTGCCGCCTGCCTCCGATGGGCACAGATCGCGAAGCGTGATCGGGAAGCGGTGCACTCGGGCGTAATGCGAGTTTCCTCGTGGGCGCACGGTGACAGCCAGGGCGGCACCCCGCCACCACCGATTCTTTCTGGAGCCCCCTAGTGAGCAAGCGCACTTTCCAGCCGAACAACCGTCGTCGCGCCAAGACCCACGGCTTCCGCCTGCGGATGCGCACCCGTGCCGGCCGCGCGATTCTCGCGAACCGCCGTGGCAAGGGTCGCGCCAGCCTGTCCGCCTGATTACTTACAGGTCATGATCTCGTGCTGCCTACCGAGCATCGGCTGAGGCGGCGCGAAGACTTCGCGACCGCGGTACGCCGAGGACGCCGGGCCGGACGCCCGCTTCTCGTCGTCCATCTACGTAGCGGTGCAACGGACCCGCACGCGCCTGGGGAGAGCGCTCCCTCGACGCGTGCGGGTTTCGTCGTGAGCAAAGCCGTGGGCGGAGCCGTCGTACGCAACAAGGTGAAGCGCAGACTTCGCCATCTGATGCGCGACCGAGTCGCCCTGTTGCCCCCCGGTAGCCTGGTAGTCGTACGAGCGCTGCCCGGTGCGGGTGACGCCGACCATGAACAGCTGGCCCGAGACCTGGATGCCGCCCTGCAGCGGCTGCTGGGAGGGGGCGCGCGATGAAGTACCCACTGCTTGCTCTCATCAAGCTGTACCAGTGGACGATCAGCCCGTTGCTCGGGCCGGTCTGCAAGTACTACCCGTCGTGCTCCCGATACGGCTACACAGCCATCGACCGGCACGGTGCGATCAAGGGAACGGCACTCACCGCCTGGCGCATCCTCCGGTGCAATCCGTGGTCGCTGGGCGGTGTGGACCATGTTCCGCAACGCAAGCGACCGCGGTGGCACGAATTGCTGCGTAACGCCTGGCGTGCACGCAAGGGCGGGACCTCCGCCGAACCGGCCACCGGGGACACCACTGCCCCGAGCCCGGCCGCTGAGACCCCGTCCCATGCTCAAGGAGCTTGATTAGTGGACACGATTGCCGGCCTTTTCAGCTTCATCACGACACCCGTTTCCTGGGTCATCGTCCAGTTCCACGCCGTGTACGGGAAGATCTTCGGTCCCGACACGGGCTGGGCCTGGGGCTTGTCCATCGTTTCCCTGGTGATCCTGATCCGTATCTGCCTGATCCCGCTCTTCGTGAAGCAGATCAAGGCCACTCGGGCCATGCAGACCCTGCAGCCCGAGATGAAGAAGATCCAGGAGCGCTACAAGAACGACAAGCAGCGCCAGTCCGAAGAGATGATGAAGCTGTACAAGGAGACGGGTACCAACCCGCTCTCCTCGTGCCTTCCCATCCTGGCCCAGTCGCCGTTCTTCTTCGCGCTGTACCACGTGCTCAACGCCATCGCCACGGGCAAGACGATCGGCGTCATCAACGAGGATCTGCTCGCCAGCGCTCGTCAGGCGCACATCTTCGGCGCCCCGCTCGCGGCGAAGTTCACGGACAGCGCCGAGAAGGTCGCTCAGCTCGGTGCCACACTGACCGACGTCCGTGTCGTCACCGCGATCATGATCGTGCTGATGTCGGGTTCGCAGTTCTACACCCAGCGTCAGCTCATGACGAAGAACGTCGACACCACGGTGAAGACGCCCTTCATGCAGCAGCAGAAGATGCTGATGTACGTCTTCCCGGTCATGTTCGCCGTCTTCGGCATCAACTTCCCGGTCGGTGTCCTCGTCTACTGGCTGACCACCAACGTGTGGACCATGGGCCAGCAGATGTACGTCATCCGCAACAACCCGACCCCGGGCTCGAAGGCTCAGGCCGCGTACCTGGAGCGCCTGCAGAAGCACGTCACGCAGCACGGCAAGACCCGCGGACGCGGCGAGAAGGCGATCGTCAAGGCCATCGTCGCCAAGGGCCGCGACCGCAACGAGTTCGAGCGCAAATTCATCAACGGCCTGACCAAGGCGGGTCTCGTGGCGCAGCCCGACGGCCTCGTGGCGGCCGGCGAGAACACGACGGTCGTCGAGTCCGAGGACGGCACCACGACCACCGCGGCCGCCGTTCCCAAGCGTCAGCAGCCGAAGCGCCAGACCAAGGCACAGCGTCAGTCGGGTGCGGCGTCCAGTGCGCCGGCGGACGACGCGGAGCCGAAGACGTCGCTGAGCAAGTCCGACGAGCCGCAGGATGCCAAGCCCTCCTCCGCCGCGAAGCCGGCCTCTGGAAGCGGTAGCAAGCCCGGCACCGGTACCCGCAGCAAGGCCCAGTCCGGACAGCGCAAGGGCCCGCAGCGGCCCAAGTCCCCGTCCAAGAAGTAAGAAGGAGTCCATCCCGTGACGGAAGGCACCACCTCCGCCGCCGCTGAGGGCGACACCCTGACCCGCCTGGAGCAGGAGGGCGAGATCGCGGCGGACTACCTCGAGGGTCTGCTCGACATCGCCGATCTCGACGGCGACATCGACATGGACGTCGAGGCCGACCGCGCCGCTGTCTCGATCATCAGCGACTCGGGCGGCCGAGACCTGCAGAAGCTGGTCGGCCGCGACGGCGAGGTGCTGGAAGCGCTCCAGGAGCTCACGCGCCTGGCCGTGCACCGGGAGACCGGGGACCGCAGCCGGCTGATGCTGGACATCGGGGGATTCCGTGCCAAGAAGCGCGAGGAGCTCTCCGAGCTGGGCGCCAAGGCCGCCGCCGAGGTCAAGAGCTCCGGTGAGCCGGTCAAGATGGACCCGATGACGCCCTTCGAGCGCAAGGTCGTGCACGACGCGGTCAAGGCCGCCGGCCTGCGCAGCGAGTCCGAGGGCGAGGAGCCGCAGCGCTTCGTCGTCGTGCTCCCCGCCTGATCGGTACGTACGTTCCTTCGGCCCCGTCTGTTGCGCAGACGGGGCCGAATTTTGTCAGCCTGATAGTCCTGGTGATCAGCGCTCAGTGCGCTCAAGCGGTACGGAAGGACGGTCCCCCGTGACGGAGGCAGCGGAGCTTCCCCCCGCGCCCGAGCAGGCGCGCGAGGTATTCGGTGATCGCTTCGCGGATGCGGTCCGGTACGCGGAACTGCTGGCCGAGGCGGGAGTACAGCGTGGGCTGATCGGCCCGCGGGAAGTGCCCCGGCTGTGGGAGCGGCACCTGCTGAACTGCGCGGTGCTCTCGGAGGTCGTGCCCGAGGGCGTGACCGTATGCGACGTCGGCTCCGGTGCGGGGCTGCCCGGCATTCCCTTGGCGCTCGTCCGGGAGGACCTCAAGATCACATTGCTTGAGCCCCTGCTGCGCCGGACCAATTTCCTCACCGAGGTCGTGGAACTGCTCGGTCTCGACCATGTGACCGTCGTACGCGGCCGCGCCGAGGAAGTCATGGGCAAGCTCCATCCGGTTCACGTGGTGACCGCCAGGGCGGTCGCTCCGCTCGACCGGCTGGCGGCGTGGGGTATCCCGCTACTGCGCCCGTACGGCGAGATGCTGGCCCTCAAGGGCGACACGGCCGAGGAGGAGCTCAAGGCCTCTGCCACGGCGCTGAGCAAGCTCGGTGCCGTGGAGACCTCCATCCTCCATGTCGGTGAGGGCATCGTGGATCCGATGTCCACCGTGGTGCGGGTGGAGGTCGGCGAGAGCCCCGGCGGTGTGCGCTTCGCGGCGAAGCGGGCCAAGGCCGCCAGGACGGGCCGGACGCGCCGCCGGCGCTGATCCTCGTCGAGGTGAGCATCACTACTCCCGGTTCTCTCGCGAGAGGGCCGGGAGTTTTTCGTTCGGGGTCAGGAGTTGTTTCTCACTCCGATGGGATCGGTCTCGATGGCGAGGCTTATTCGACAAAAGCTGACAAACCTGCATGTATCGGAGTGTCGCGCCGCGATGACCCGAGCGGCTCGGCATCGTGTTTCACGTGAAACGTCGCTCACTGTTGCACGGCATCATCAGTCGCGGCCGAGCTGCGGCCGAACCCCGCGATCGGAGGCCCCTCGGGTCACTCGGAGGGGGTGTGGAGTTGTCCACAGAGGTGGATTTCTCCACAGAAGAACGGGCCTCGCTGGTTCACGACCCCAATGGCATGGGAGGCTCTGTTCATTGCGAGCCTGAAGTCGAGGAGAGTGAATCCTTGCGGTCCGACGCCAACATCGCGGGACCGATGACCGATCCGGTCCCCGGTCCCCGTACCGAGTCGATGGGGGAGGATGTTTCACGTGAAACACCGCCCCCGATGGACGACACTCCCATCGGTCGTGCTGCCCAACTGGCTGTGGAGGCGCTAGGACGCGCCGGTGAGGGCCTGCCACGGCCCGAGCAGACCCGAGTCATGGTGGTCGCCAACCAGAAGGGCGGGGTGGGTAAGACCACGACCACGGTCAACCTTGCCGCTTCGCTGGCCCTGCACGGCGCCCGGGTCCTGGTGATCGACCTCGACCCTCAGGGCAATGCCTCCACGGCGCTGGGGATCGACCACCACGCAGAGGTTCCATCGATCTACGACGTGCTGATCGACAGCAGGCCGCTCTCCGAGGTCGTTCAGCCGGTCCCTGATGTCGAGGGCCTCTTCTGTGCCCCCGCCACCATCGATCTCGCCGGTGCGGAGATCGAGTTGGTGTCGCTGGTGGCCCGTGAGAGCAGGCTGGAACGAGCGATCCTGGCGTATGAGCAGCCGCTGGACTACATCCTCATCGACTGCCCGCCGTCGCTCGGCCTGCTGACGGTCAACGCTCTGGTCGCCGGCGCGGAAGTGCTCATCCCCATCCAGTGCGAGTACTACGCGCTCGAAGGCCTGGGGCAACTCCTGCGCAACGTCGACCTGGTACGCGGGCACCTCAATCCCGACCTGCACGTCTCGACGATTCTGCTCACCATGTACGACGGCCGGACCCGCCTCGCGTCCCAGGTCGCGGAGGAGGTGCGCAGTCACTTCGGCAAGGAGGTGCTGCGGACGAGCATTCCGCGTTCGGTGCGTATTTCGGAGGCCCCGAGTTACGGGCAGACGGTTCTGACCTACGATCCGGGTTCGAGCGGTGCTCTCTCGTATCTTGAGGCCGCGCGCGAAATCGCCCTGCGAGGAGTCGGAGTGGCGTACGACGCGCAACATGCCCATGTGGGCGGACAGAACGATCAGAACATGGTGGAGGGGATCCAGTGAGCGACCGACGACGGGGTCTGGGGCGGGGCCTGGGTGCGCTGATCCCTGCGGCTCCGACAGGTGAGCGGCCCGGTGTTTCGGCGAGTGGGGCACCCTCCTCGTCGACCGCCGGTCCCGTGCTCACGGCGGAGCGCGGGGTGGCTGCGGCGAAGGTGACCACGCTGCCGTCTGTTTCACATGAAACGGAGGAGGTGTCGTCGAACGGATCACTGGAGACGCTTCAGGCTCCCGTCGGCGCCCACTTCGCCGAGCTGCCCCTCGACACCATCACGCCGAATCCGCGGCAGCCGCGTGAGATCTTCGACGAGGACGCTCTCGCCGAGCTGGTCACCTCCATCAAGGAGGTCGGACTCCTCCAGCCGGTCGTCGTGCGCCAGGTCGGTTCCGGGCGCTACGAGCTCATCATGGGAGAGCGCCGTTTCCGGGCTTGCCGTGAGGCGGGGCTCGAGGCCATTCCTGCGATCGTGCGAGCCACGGAGGACGAGAAGCTTCTCCTGGACGCGCTCCTGGAGAACCTCCACCGGGCTCAGCTGAACCCGCTGGAAGAGGCGGCGGCCTACGACCAGCTGCTCAAGGACTTCAACTGCACGCACGACCAGTTGGCGGACCGGATCGGACGGTCACGTCCTCAGGTCTCCAACACCCTGCGTCTGCTGAAGCTCTCCCCGTCGGTTCAGCGTCGTGTGGCTGCCGGAGTTCTCTCCGCGGGGCATGCGCGGGCACTCCTCGCCGTCGACGACTCGGAGGAGCAGGACCGCCTGGCTCACCGCATCGTCGCCGAGGGACTCTCGGTGCGGGCCGTGGAGGAGATCGTGACCCTCATGGGGTCCCGCCCTCAGGCGGCTCAGCGCTCCAAGGGGCCGCGGGCCGGCAGTCGGCTCTCTCCGGCGCTGAGTGATCTGGCCACCCGTCTCTCGGACCGCTTCGAGACCCGGGTGAAGGTCGACCTGGGGCAGAAGAAGGGCAAGATCACTGTCGAGTTCGCTTCGATGGAAGACCTTGAGCGCATCCTCGGTTCCCTCGCCCCGGGAGAGGGTCCGGTGCTTCAGAAGAGCCTTCTGGACGACGACTCCGACGACGCGGAAAGCTGAGACGGCTTTCTGATGGCCCGATGTCCGATCGGGTTCACCAGAAGAGCGGGCCGTGTCCGGCGTGTGCCGGAATACGGCCCGCTCTTTGCTTTCTGGCGGTATCGATGGAATCGCATCGTGGATACGATGCGATGGGTATGGCGCAACCACCTGGCAGCACCTTCATCGGGGAGGCAGGGGTCATGCAGAGCGTGAGCCGTACCGGACTGGTGACCGCAGGTCTGGGTCTGGGAGCGGTCGGCGGGTTCGTCGGCAGCCTGCTCAGAGAGCGGAGCCATCTGACAGCCGCCCGTGACGCCGCGGGCGAAGGAAGCGAGGAACAGCCTTCATGGGGCGTCGGCTCGTACCGCTCACGCTGGACAACCTTCAGGACCTTCCCCAGCGCTGTCGGGCGTGCGTCTTCTGGGAACTGGATCCTGTCCGCGGTGAAGCCGCGGTAAAGGCGGGTACGAGCGCCCTGGAGAAGGAGGCGTGGATCTCCTCGGTTCTGCTGGACTGGGGATCCTGCGGCCGAGTCGCCTACGTGGACGATGTGCCGGTGGGCTATGTGCTCTACGCGCCGCCAGCCTACGTCCCCCGCTCCACGGCGTTTCCCACAAGCCCCGTAGCGCCGGACGCGGTTCAGCTCATGACCTCGTTCATCATGCCGGGCTATCAGGGACAAGGGTTGGGCCGGGTGCTGGTCCAGACAGTGGCCAAGGACCTGCTCCGTCGGGGATTCAAGGCGATCGAGGCCTTCGGAGACGCCCGGTGGAAAGAACCCGCCTGTGTGCTCCCCGCCGACCATCTCGTCGCGGTGGGCTTCAAGACCGTGCGCCCTCACCCCAGGCATCCTCGCCTGAGGCTGGAACTGCGGACGGCGCTCTCCTGGAAGGAAGACGTGGAGTTGGCGCTGGACCGGCTTCTCGGAGCCGTGCAGAAGGAGCCTGCGCTCCGTCCTTTGTGAGGGGCGGCCGCCCGCACCGTTCGTGTTCCGGGACCGACGCGTCCTTCCATCGGCCCGGCGTCCTCGGCTCAACGCCCGGCATCCCCCGGGAAAGCGAATGGGCCAGCCCGCTCGGGCTGGCCCATTCGTGTTTCACGTGAAACACACGGCGCCTGTACGGCACCGTCGCCGACTACTCGGTGATGAAGTCCTCCAGGTCGCGCACGATCGCGGCCTTCGGCTTCGCTCCGACGATGGTCTTGGCGACCTCGCCACCCTGGTAGACGTTCAGGGTCGGGATCGACATGACGCCGTACTTGGCGGCCGTCGCCGGGTTCTCGTCGATGTTGAGCTTGACGATCTCGATCTTGTCTCCGTGCTCGGCGGCGATGGCCTCGAGTGACGGGGCGATCTGGCGGCAGGGACCGCACCAGGCGGCCCAGAAGTCCACCAGGACGGGCTTGTCGCTCTTGAGGACGTCCTGCTCGAAGGAGTCGTCGGTCACGTTCTTGAGGGTGCCGGCCACGGCGGGCTCCTTAACTTGTTGGTGCGGTGGGGAGAGCTGGGGTGATCAGGCGGTGGCGGCCGCGGTCTCGCTGTCGGCAAGGGCCGCGAGGTAGCGCTCGGCGTCGAGGGCGGCGGAGCAGCCGGTACCGGCCGCGGTGATCGCCTGACGGTAGGTGTGGTCGACGACGTCACCGGCGCCGAAGACACCGGTCACGTTGGTACGGGTCGAAGGCGCGGCGACCTTCAGGTAGCCCTCGCCGTCCAGGTCGAGCTGACCCTTGAAGAGCTCGGTGCGCGGGTCGTGGCCGATCGCGATGAACAGACCGGTCACCGGGAGCTCCGAGGTCTCGCCGGTCTTGAGGTTGCGCAGCGTCAGACCGGCCAGCTTCGGGTCGCCCTTGATCTCGGCGACCTCGCTGTCCCAGATGAACTTGATCTTCGGGTCCGCGAAGGCACGCTCCTGCATCGCCTTGGAGGCCCGGAGGCTGTCCCGGCGGTGAACGATGGTGACGGACTTGGCGAAGCGCGAGAGGAAGGTGGCCTCCTCCATCGCGGTGTCGCCACCGCCGATGACGGCGATGTCGTGGTCCTTGAAGAAGAAGCCGTCACAGGTCGCGCACCAGGAGACGCCACGCCCGGAGAGGGCGTCCTCGTTGGGGAGACCGAGCTTGCGGTGCTGCGAGCCCGTCGTGACGATCACGGCCTTGGCACGGTGCACGGTGCCGGCGGTGTCCGTGACCGTCTTGATCTCGCCCGACAGGTCGACGGCGACGACATCGTCCGGGACCAGCTCGGCACCGAAGCGCTCGGCCTGGGCGCGCATGTTGTCCATGAGCTCGGGGCCCATGATGCCGTCCTGGAAGCCGGGGAAGTTCTCGACCTCGGTGGTGTTCATCAGCGCACCGCCCGCGGTGACGGCGCCTTCGAAGACCAGCGGCTTCAGCGACGCGCGCGCGGTGTAGAGCGCCGCCGCGTAGCCGGCGGGCCCAGACCCGATGATGATCACGTTACGGACGTCGCTCACGGCTTGATTCCTCGTCTCTGGAGACTGCTGCGTACCGGTGGGAGCATCTGTCAGTACTCTCACCCCACCCAACGGATCCTAAGGGGCTTCAATTCCCGCTGTGTCAGGGCACACGGACACCGGGTGCCGGACGGAGACGCCAAGGGGCGTCCGGGCGAGAGACCTCTGTGCTTCACAGCGGCAGGGCGTGCTGATGGGACGCTCGGGACGGTCGTGGCCGATGTGCCGGAGAGTCGGCGACAGGTGAGTTCAGGAACGCGCGTACGACCGGGTCAGCAGGAGCTTGCCGGGCGACGGAGAGGACTGTTTCTCGCAGGAGGCGTCGACGATGTAGGCCGTGACCTTCGCGGTGTCGGAAGCATCGGACACCACGAGGAGATAGACCGTCCTCTCCTTGAACGAGCCCTCCTCGGCGGCGAGTAGCACCCCGGGGTCTCCGGTCCCCTGCTCGACACACTGGGGAACCGCGGGTGTGGGGGTGATCAAGGTCTTCACGCCGCCCGAGTCGGTTCCGGCGTCCTCTGACTCGACACCCCAGGGCTTGGCACTAGGCGAGCCGTGACCTGACTTCTTGTTCTTCGCGAGAAGGTCCGAGACCTCGCCCTTCAGGGTCTGCTCGGAGAAGGCAGTCCGTGACCCCGACTCGTGCTGGGTTGCCGTCTGGGGGGTCTTGCCGGAGCCGTCGCCGTCCAGGGACTGAACGAGGATCGCGCCCAGCCCCAGTGCCGCGGCCGCGAAGGCGGTGCCGAGGAGGGCGGTCCTGCGGCGGCCACGACGTGCTCGGTGGGAGCGACCGGGGCCGGTGACCCCACGAGGATGTCCTGAAGGGCTGGTGGCAGTCGACGTTTCACGTGAAACATGAGCACGGTCGGCTCCGGCATCGGGTGCCTCATCGGGAGCCGTGGCGCTCAGCAGGGCTTCCGCGGCCAGGGCGGCATCGATGCGTTCGGCGACATCGTCGGGCATGCGCGCGGGGCCCGGCAGGGTGCCGAGAAGGCTGCGGATCTCCTCCAGGGAGTCGTACACGTCCGTGCAGAGCGCGCACCCATCGAGGTGTTGTCGCACGTCCTCGGTACGGGCAGGCGAGAGCAGACCCTCGGTGAGGTCGGAGATTTCCGCGACGTCCGGGTGCTCGGCCTTGTCCGTCGTGGATGTCACGCCCGCCCACCTCCGCCCTTCACAGCAGCTGAATCGCTTGGCCCCGCGTCGTGGGAACCCGACACGTGAGGTCCCGCTGCGGGTGGGACGGATGTCCCCTGCGTCCGGTTCCGTCCGCCGCCCGACTTCTTCGTCTCCTCGTCGCCCGGGTTCTCCTTGCGGAGATGGGCGAGCAGGGGAAGCAGTCTGGCTCTGCCGCGTGCACAGCGGCTCTTCACCGTGCCGGTCGGCACATCGAGGATGTGGGCCGCTTCCGCCACGGGGTAGCCCTGCATGTCCACCAGGACGAGGGCGGCGCGCTGGTCGGCGGGGAGCGTGCCCAGGGCGGCTATGAGCTCGCGGTGGAGATCGTTGCGTTCGGCCGGAGCGGCGGCGGACTCGTGCGGTTCGAGAAGCTGCTCCAGGCGCTGGGTGTCATCGACGGGGGACGTCTTCCTGGAAGCGGCCTTGCGGGCTCGGTCCAGGCAGGCGTTCACCGTGATGCGGTGCAGCCAGGTCGTGACGGCCGACTGGCCCCGGAAGGTGTGGGCGGCCCGATAGGCCGAGACGAGCGCGTCCTGGACCGCGTCAGCGGCCTCCTCGCGGTCTCCCAGCGTCCGGAGAGCCACCGCCCACAGGCGGTCGCGATGGCGTCGTACAAGCTCACCGAAGGCGTCTGGATCGCCTTCGACGTGGCGGGCCAGGAGGTCCTGATCGCTTGTTTCACCCTGTGCGGCTTCATCGGCCATCGAACCCCCTCCCCTCCGTCGACAAGCGTCAGCCGGTGAACTTCACGTCCGTGAGCGCCTGCTTCCAGCCGGCGCCGCTGTAGCCGTCGCTGGGAGCGTTCGGCACATCGGTGATCCACAGCAGCACGTACTGCGTCTTCAACGACCTAGACGCCTTCACGTCCAGGGCGGTGCCGCTCGTGGTGGCGGAACCGATCTCCTTCATGCCGTCGACGGACGTCGAGGGAGACAGCGCGTCGGCGGCGTACAGGTGGATCGTGGTGTGGTTCCCCGGATAGCGAAGCCCTATCGAGGCGTTCTTGAGCGTCTGGGCCGAGCCCAGGTCGTAGACGATGCCCACACCGGGCTTGTACGGCGCCAGCTTGGGTCCTTCGAGGTACTTCTTCGTGCGCCAGAACGTGGTGCTGTTGCCGTCATAGGTCTTGTCCACGTCGTCGGCTGCCTGGGCAGAGCCGTCGACCAGGTACTCCTGCGCGTCCTTGATGGCGATCGGCTTGACCGGCTTGGTCTTGTCGTCGCCCTTCTCGTTGCCGTCCGTCGTCTGGGTCTGCTTGGTGTCGTCGGGCTTGTCGTGGTCGATCAGCGCGTCCGCGAGCTGCCAACTGCCCAGGCCCAGTGCGGCGATGAGGAGAGCCGACACGGCCCACTTCAGGGCCGTTCCGGTACGGCTCTGCAGCGGAGGCGGCGGAGTCGGCAAGGGCTGGGTGGCGCCGGGACGCGGCGACTGACGCCCGTACGTGCCCTGCTGGTACGTCGTGCGCTGGTACTCGGGCGGTGCGGTGAAGGCGGGCTCCGGCGGGCGGATGCGGGGCACCTCGCTGACCGCCTTCACGAGCTCCTCCGGCGTGGTGCACGGGGACTCGTGGCGGGAGGCGGTCGCACCGTCGTTGGCGAGCGCGCGCATGGCGAGCTCCGACAGGCCCCGGTGGACCCCGGCACGTACCTGGTCGGGTGCGATGAGACCGACGCCCTTGGGCAGCCCTGACAGGCCGTAGGCATCGCTCTCGTACGGCCAGCGCTGGGTGAGGGCGGCGTACAGGAGTGCGCCGATCGCTTCCGTATCGGTGCGCTGCGGGGTGTCCGAACTGATGCCGCGCAGCGCCGCGTTCACGGCGAGCCCGCGGATGCGCCACTGCCCGGTGGACGTGCGCAGCACGGCGCCCGGGGTCAGCTTGAGATGGGCGAGGCCCTCGCGGTGTGCGGCGGCCATGGCCCCAGAGACCTGACTGACCATCTGGTAGGCCTCGTGCACCTCGAGGGGACCCGAAGCGAGGAGAGCCGTGAGTTCCGTGGCGTCCGGCAGCCACTCGTGCACCACGTAGACGAGATCGTTCTCCTCGACCGCGTCCAGGACCTGGACGAACCGGGGATCGCCCAGCAGGGCGGAGGAACGGGCCGCCGCCAGTACGGAGCGGGCACGCGGATGATCGGCGGGCAGCAGGTGCACCCCGACGGCGCGACGGAGTTTCTCGTCCATCGCGCGCCAACTGCTGAAACCGTCCAGTCGGGTGACGCACTCCTCGAGGCGGTAACGCCTGGCGAGTTTGTGACCACTGTGCAGTTCGGGCGGTGAGGCCTTTCCGGGACCCTCGGTCCCGCCGCTCCCCTGTGCCTCTTCGCTGTCCGTTTCCCGCTCCCGGTTGAGGGCCACCCCGTCGGACGTGGTCTGGTCCGCCTTGGCGGTCAGCGGTTCGTCACCGCTGTTGTCTGCCACGTCGACGGCAGCCGTGCTCCGTTCCGCCACCGTCGTCCCTGCCTCCCCATCCATTGCGCGCGCTGTCCGACGCAGAAACCAATTGTGCCCACAGTCCGGCGCTATGCACGACACACGGCGACGGACGATGGTTGTGCGCGTACCCCCGCCTCAGCGCCCCAGGCGCCCGCGGACCATTCCGACCATTGAGTTGAGTTCTTCGATGCGCATCTTGCGCGCCGCGACGTAGAAGACACCGAGCAGGGCGACCGATCCGAAGACGAGCGCCGCGATCGAACCGATCACGCCATGTCCGAGGACCTGGGTGATCGCGAAGCCTACGGTGCCGCCCACCACGGCGCCAGGGACGGAGGCCAGGCACAGACGGGCGTACGTGCGCAGCACGCGGGCACCGTCCAGGTCGCCGCCCAGCCGCCTGCGCAGTCGCTGCCAGGCCACTCCGACGCCCACGGCGTACGCCAGGCCGTACGCGCCGGCCATGCCGACGACCGCCCACTGCGCGGGCAGGATCATGTAACAGACGGCCGAGGCGGCCGCGTTGACGGCGGCCACGATGACCGTGTTGTAGAACGGCGTGCGGGTGTCCTCGTAGGCGTAGAAGCCGCGGAGGATCACGTACTGCACCGAGAACGGGATCAGGCCGAGGGCGAAGGCCATGAGGACGTAGCCCTGGGATTCGGCGGACTCGAGGCCGCTGGAGCCGAAGAGCAGAGTGCACACGGGGATGCCCAGGGCGAGGAACATGAAGGCCACCGGGACGATCGCGACGGCCGAGGTCCGCAGGCCCTGCGAGATGTCGTCACGGACGGCTCCCGGGTCTCCGTCGTGGGCCGCTCGTGAGATCCGCGGAAGCATGGCCGCCATGACGGAGACCGTGATGATCGCCTGCGGCATGCCCCAGATGAGCTGGGCGTTGGCGTAGGCCATGATGCCCGCGCCGCTCTTGCCCGAGGCCTTGCCCGCCGCCGTGGCCAGCTGCGTGACGACGAGGACGCCGGCCTGGTTGGCGAGAACGAAGAGCACGGTCCACTTGGCGAGCTTGATGGCCTTGCCGAGGCCGTGGCCCCGCCAGTCGAAGCGCGGACGGAACCGGAAGCCGGCCTCGCGCAGATACGGAACCATCGCCGTGGCCTGGACGACCAGACCGAGCAGGGTGCCGATGCCCAGCAGGCGGATGCCGTCCGGCGGGATGTTGGTCACCGACATCCCGGAGCTCCGGGCGGTGCCGTAGACCCAGAGGAACATGCCGAAGGTGAAGATCATGACGATGTTGTTCAGGACCGGGGTCCACATCATCGCGCCGAACTTCCCGCGGGCGTTGAGGATCTGGCCCATGACCACGTGCACGCCCATGAAGAAGATCGTGGGCAGGCAGTAGCGGGCGAACGTGACGGCCACGTTGTTGGCCGCGGGGTCGCTCGCGATGGGCGACGACATCAGCTGGACCAGCAGCGGCGCGATGAAGACCGCGGCGGTGACGATCACGCCGAGGGCGACCATGACGAGCGTCAGCAGGCGGTTGGCGTAGGCCTCGCCCCCGTCGTCGTCCTCCTTCATGGACCGCACGAGCTGGGGCACGAAGACCGAGTTGAGGCCGCCGCCGACGGTGAGGATGTAGATCATCGTCGGCAGGGTGTAGGCGACCGTCCAGGCGTCACCGAGTGTCGCCGCACCCAGAGCGGCGGTGATGATCATGGTCCGTACGAAGCCGGTGAGACGGGACACCAGCGTGCCCGCCGCCATTACCGCGCTCGACTTCAGCAAACCGGAGGCACGGCCGCCGGACTTCGCCGGAACGGCCGCGGGCGGCTGAGCGGCGGCCGGAGCCGGCTCGGGAGCCGGTGCCGGGACCGCGGGGGAGGCGTAGCCAGGACGGACGCCACCCTGCTGCTGATCCCGGAAGAGATGAGCGAAGGCGTCGGGCTCGTGCTGTTCCTCGCCGGCCTGGGTGACCAGATCGTCCACGCCCACGTACTGGGTGGTCCGGGCGTCGTCGCCATAAGGCAGGTGACGCGTCGGCCCGGACGGCTCCGGAGGAGGCGTCTGGGCCCACAGCCGCGGGTCGGGTGCGTACTGCGACGCGGGCGGCTGAGCGTACAGCGGCTGCTGGGGGGCGTACGTTCCGGGCGCCGGCGGAGGGTGCGCGGCACGGTCGTACAGCGCCTCCGTCACCGGGTCCTGGGCCGAGAGGTCCTGAGCCCTGTACGGATCCTGGTCGTAGGCGTCCTGGAGGTACATGTCCGCGGGAGACCCCGGCGGCATCTGAGCGGTCTCCGGCATGCCCTCGGGGTAGCCGGAGCGGTCCGCGGCCCGGTCCGGGTGGTCCTCGGGGTAGCCCGAGGATCCCGCGCCCTGGCCGCGGTCACCGTCGTACGGCGCGTTCATGGTTACCCCACCTCATCGTCCCCGGGCCCACCGGCCACGACATCGCTCAACGGTCCACTCTCTCACCCGTGCCGGACGGGTCGGCGCTTTCCGGTGCGGTGTCCGGTGTCGGGTCACTCGGCTGCTCCGGGTCGTCTGCCCCGGACTCCGGACCGGAAGCCCGTTCGGGACCGGCCTCGGAGTCTTCGGTGGAGTCAGTGTCCACGGTGCCCTCGGCGACCTCGCTGTCGCCCCCCGCTTCGGGACCGTTCGCCGTGTCCTCCTCGGCGTTCCGGGCCGCCGCGCGCTTACGCTGCGTGTACATCCGGAAACCGGCGAGCACGAGAAGCAGGACGCCGCCGCCGATGACGAGCATCACCGTGGAGGTGATCTCGGTGACCTTCACCTCGAAGGGAACCGGGTCTCCGTACGGCTGCCCGTCCTCCGTGTAGAGCTGGGCGACGACCTGAACCGGGCCGTTGGCCTTGGTGGACGTCGTGAACTTGACCGACTGGCTGTGCTCGCCCGCGACCTGGATCGGCTGCTCGTCGTACGGTTCATCGCCGATTTCGAGGCGGGTGGGCTGCTGCGAGGTGAGACGCAGCATCAGATGGCCGACACCCTGCACGAGGTTGTTCTGGACGGTCACGGGGATCGTGGCGCTGCGCCCGGACAGCTTCGCGTCCGACTTCTGGATGAGATGCACCAGGCCCATGAGCCCGTCGAGGTAGGTCTCCACACCCTGCCGGAAAGACGCCGCCTCGGTGGTCCGACCGCGCCAGGACGCCGACATCCCCCGCTCTATGGCCCGTCCGAACGGCGTGACCACACGGGACTCGTCGGTCAGGATCATCCGGAACTTGTCGAGCTTGGCCTGGGTCGCCTGGATCCTCTCGAACGCCGAGCGCGGCAGCTCCCGCTTGCGCAGCGCCGACGGGTACGAGGACGCGGAGGGCACCTTCGTGGTGGCGCCGGGGTCCGGCTTGGCCTTGGCGGCCTCGGTCAGCCCCTGGGACTGTGACCAGTTCCCCTGCTGGAGCGCCCGCAGCGCCTCGGCCATGGACTGCGCCTGGCTCGCTGTGGGCATGCGCTGCGGAGCGACGACGATGCTGCGCTCGTTCTTCGGCTCCTGGAGGTTGATCATCAGGCTCTGCGCGAGGAACTTCTGGACGGCGAGCGTAGAGGCGTCAGCCTTCAGCATGTCGCCCTGGAACGCGGTCGACAGCCGCTCGTCGGCGACCACCGCCGTGGTTCCGCCGCCGATGGGGCGGGCGGCGCTGGGCGTGTAGGACAGGCCGCCGGTCTCGCGCAGGCTGTCGCTGCGGGCGATCACCTTGTCCGCGCCGGCCGACGTGGCCACCTTGATGATCGACGGGTCCACCGCACCGTCTGCCGGCCAGGCGAACTCCGTGCTCGGCTTCACATGGACGATCGTCTCCACCGTGTCGGCCGCCACATCGGTGGCGTCCTTGAGGTGGCTCAGGGAACCGGTGACGTCCTTGCCGCGGTGGGCCAGCGACGCGAGGTCGGGGTCGGCGAACGGCAGGGCCACGATGCTCTGGCCCTGGACCGCCTTCTCCAGCTTGTCGAGCCAGGCGTTGGCCACCGCCTGGTTCCGCCCGGCGATGGTCGTGCCGTTCTCCTGCTGGATCCGGTAACCGCCCCTCATCGCGTCGACGGAGGCCAGCAGGTCCGGGTCGAGGACCCACGTGACATCGAGCTCGCTGCCCAGCGACAGGAGCTGGTCCAGGCGGCCGCCCGGGGAGATCTCCTTGGCCAGGTCGTCGTTCTTGAAGACGGGCGTCTGCTGGGCGTCCGAACCCGTCTCCGCCGTGAGGTGGACGGTGGAGACGAGCGGCCAGAGGTACGTCGTCCTCGTCTTCGTGTCCGCTGCCTCGGGCTGCCAGGGCAGGAACGTCCGCTCGATACCGAGTACCTGGTCCCACGGCTGAGTGGTGGTCCGGCCCGTGAGCGACACACCGAGCTGGTAGACGCCCTCGGAGCCGAGATCGAGATCCTTGACCGGGACCGAGATGCTGAAGTGCTGCGAGCTGCCCGCGGTGAGCTTGGTGACATTGGCGACGTACTTGCCCCCGACCTCCAGCGTGTCGAGGCCCGGCTGGAAGCTGGTGCGCTTCGCGACCGTGTCGATGGCGGAGCGGGTGTTCAGGGACGGCCCCACCCGGATGCCCACGTGGGCGTCGGTGACCGTCTGCTTGCCCGTGTTGGTGACCGACCCCGAGACGGTGACCGTGTCACCGTCGGTGGGGACGCTGGGGGCCAGCGAGTCGAGGCTGACGTCCACAGGGCCGGACGATCCCGAGGCGGTGGCCAGGGATCCTGGGGCAGTGGCGGCGGAAGCCTTCTCTGCGGCCTGCGAGGGCGTACTCAAGGGCAGCTGGAGCAGCCCGGCCAGCAGCGGCGCCCCGGCCAGCAGTGCCCCGCTGCGCCGGAGCCACCGGCGGGCAGGTGAGGGACTCGTCCCTTGGAAGTCTGCCGCCTCGGCCACGCGCTCGCCCGTCCCTCGTCGTCGTCAGTGGTCGTCGGAATGTGCGTCCACGCATGGTAACGAGGTGCGCTGAGCGTAAGTGCCACGGACTGGTCCACAAGATCAGGGATGAGCGCCGACTGTCCTGTATGTACGCGTATTCTGCCCACGAAAAGATGTGGGGCACAGGTGTGGGATTTATCCAGGCGCTTCCCGGCGCCTCGGCCACGTACCCTTTTCTGTTGTGCCGAACGCCAACGAAGACAATTCCAGTGCCCTGAGCCAGGTGCAGCGCCGCGCGGTGAGTGAACTGCTGCGGGTGTCCCCTGTCGCCGACGAACTTGCACGCCGTTTCCAGGAGGCCGGGTTCTCGCTCGCCCTGGTCGGCGGCTCGGTCCGGGACGCGCTCCTCGGTCGGCTCGGCAATGACCTGGACTTCACGACGGACGCCCGGCCCGAGGACGTGCTGAAGATCGTCCGGCCCTGGGCGGACGCCCTGTGGGAGGTCGGGATCGCCTTCGGCACGGTCGGTGCGCAGAAGGACGCCCGGGTGGGCGATGCGGAGCAGTCGTTCCAGATCGAGATCACGACGTACCGCTCCGAGGCGTACGACCGGACCTCGCGCAAGCCGGAGGTCTCCTACGGCGACTCCATCGAGGAAGAC
This sequence comes from Streptomyces sp. NBC_00328, assembly GCF_036139655.1. Lineage (NCBI taxonomy): Bacteria > Bacillati > Actinomycetota > Actinomycetes > Kitasatosporales > Streptomycetaceae > Streptomyces > Streptomyces sp. NBC_00328. The sequence continues at coordinate 5,073,760 of NZ_CP108013.1, read as the reverse complement.
CTCGTGCGTCGCGACTTCACGGTGAACGCGATGGCCGTCGCGCTGCCGGAGAAGGAGTTCATCGACCCGTACGGCGGTCTGGACGACCTCGCCGCTCGCGTTCTGCGTACCCCGGGCACCCCGGAAGCGTCCTTCTCCGACGACCCGCTGCGGATGATGCGCGCCGCCCGGTTCGCCGCGCAGCTCGACTTCGAAGTGGCGCCCGAGGTGGTTGCCGCCATGACGGACATGGCCGGGCGTATCGAGATCGTCTCCGCGGAGCGGGTGCGGGAGGAACTGAACAAGCTGATTCAGTCCGCCCACCCGCGCAAGGGCCTGACGCTGCTCGTGGACACCGGGCTCGCCGAGCACGTGCTTCCCGAGCTTCCCGCCCTGCGACTGGAGAGGGACGAGCATCACCGGCACAAGGACGTCTACGAGCACACGCTGATCGTGCTGGAGCAGGCGATGGCGCTGGAGGAGAACGGGCCCGATCTGACGCTCAGGCTCGCCGCGCTGCTCCACGACATCGGCAAGCCGCGGACGCGACGCTTCGAGCAGGACGGGCGGGTCTCCTTCCACCATCACGAGATGGTGGGCGCCAAGATGACCAAGAAGCGGATGACGGCGCTCAAATACTCGAACGACCTCGTCAAGGACGTGTCCCGTCTGGTCGAGCTGCATCTGCGCTTCCACGGGTACGGCACCGGAGAGTGGACGGACTCCGCGGTTCGCCGCTATGTGCGTGACGCGGGCCCGCTCCTCGACCGCCTCCACAAGCTGACCCGTTCCGACTGCACCACGCGCAACAAGCGCAAGGCGACTGCCCTCTCCCGCGCCTACGACGGGCTGGAGGAGCGCATCGCCCAGCTGAAGGAGCAGGAAGAGCTCGACGCGATCCGTCCCGACCTCGACGGCAACGAGATCATGGGGGTCCTGGGGATCGGACCCGGCCCCGCGATCGGCCAGGCCTACAAGTTCCTGCTGGAGCTGCGGCTGGAGAATGGGCCGATGGAGCATGACGCCGCGGTGACGGCGCTCAAGGAGTGGTGGGCCGAGCAGGGCTGAGAGGTGGCCGGCCCGTCATGTTTCACGTGAAACATGACGGGCCGGCCACGCGAAGGGGCGGTGTTTCACGTGAAACACCGCCCCTTCGCGTCTGTGCGGGTCCTACTTGGAGGCGATCTCCTCCAGGCAGAGAGTGAAGTCGTTCTTGCCCGTCTCGGTGTACTCGGCGTACTTGGTGCGGTCGCAGCCGGAGTCGTCGGACTTCTTCTGGGCGACCTTGAACTTTGCCTTGGCGTCGCCGCAGTCCACGACCTTCAGTCCCGGGTCCGTGCTGCTGTCCGGGTTGCTGATGCTCATGCAGTCGCCGACCTTGGCGGTGTCCGGGTCGTGCCGGCTCGCCAGGTAACCCACGCCGGCGGCTATGACGGCAACGACTACGACGCCGCCGCGCAGGTACTGCTTGATGCTGCGCTTCGGGCGCTGCGGCGGGACCGGAGCGAAGCCGGCGCCCGGCTGCTGCGGGTATCCCTGCGGCGGCTGCCCCTGCGCGAACGGGTTCTCGCCCTGCGGCGGCTGCCCCTGCGCGAACGGGTTCTGGCCCTGAGGCGGCGGAGTTGTCACTGGAGTTCCCCCTGGAACATAGATGCGCGACACGAACGTAAGACGCACGTAAGTTATCGGGCCCCTGTGACAACTCAGTAGTCAGAAGTGGCTCTGTGTCCCTCATGTGACACTTACCGAATCTCAAAGCGGGCCATAGCAGCCGCAATTGATGCGTAGACCGCCGCTACGGTGAGGACGAGGGAAACGGACCGTCCGTCAGAAGGCAGCATCAGCGCGGCCACTGCGGCCGCTCCGACGAAGGCGACGTTGAACAGGACGTCGTAGATCGAGAAGATCCTGCCGCGGAAACCGTCGTCCACGGCGGACTGCACGATGGTGTCCGTGGCGATCTTCGCGCCCTGTGTGGTCAGGCCCAACATGAAGGCGGCGCCCAGTGTGGGTGAGGGGGCGAACAGGAGGCACAGCGCGGGTACCAGGACCGCGGCGGTGCCGGCGCAGACGGCGATCCAACGGCCCGGTCCCAGCCGCCCGGCCGCCCAGGGCGTCGCCACGGCAGCGACGAAGAAGCCGGCCCCCGAGACGCCCACGGCCAGGCCCAGGAGCGCGAGCCCGTCGTCCGAGCCGGACGCCCACGCGTAGCGGCAGAGCATCAGCACCATGACCGTCAGGGCGCCGTAGCAGAAGCGCATCAGGGTCATCGCCGTCAGAGCCCAGGCAGCCTCTCGCCGTGGGAGCTCCGCGAGATGGCGTACGCCTCCGGCGAGGCCTCGCGCGGTGCCGGCGAGGGCCGTGCCCACGTACGGCCGGACAAGCTCCTGGTCGGGCCCGAGGATCCCCGGGGCGATACGCAGCGAGGCGAGGGCCGCGCACAGGTACAGCGCCGCTCCCACGAGGACCACCGCCGCGTCGGAGTCCGCGACGACCAGCCGTACGGCGAACGCGAGAGCCGCGCCCACGGTGGCCGCGAGCGTTCCCGCGGTCGGTGAGAGCGAGTTGGCCACCACCAGACGGCCCGTGTCGACGACACGGGGCAGCGCGGCCGACAGCCCGGCCAGGACGAAGCGGTTGACGGCGGTGACACAGAGCGCGGAGGTGTAGAAGAGCCAGTCGGGCGCCGGGCTCAGCATCAGCAGAGCCGTCACGCACGCCAGTGCCGCGCGCAGCAGGTTGCCGTACAGAAAGACCTGCCGACGCTGCCAGCGGTCCAGCAGGACGCCCGCGAAGGGACCGACGAGGGAGTACGGGAGAAGGAGCACCGCCATGGCGGAGGCGATGGAGGCCGCCGAGGTCTGTTTTTCCGGCGAGAAGACCACGTAGGTGGCCAGCGCGACCTGGTAGACGCCGTCGGCGCCCTGGGACAGCAGCCGTACACCGAGCAGGCGTCTGAATCCCTGGAAGCGCAGGAGGACGCGCAGGTCACGCACGACGGCCATGGGGCACAGCCTCACATACGAGGAAGGTCCCCGGGCGGTAAGCCCGGGGACCCTCGACAGCGAGCACGCAGGCGTGCTTTAGCGCTCGACCTCGCCCTTGATGAACTTCTCGACGTTGGCGAAGGCCTCGTCGTCGAAGTACTGGACCGGCGGGGACTTCATGAAGTAGCTCGACGCGGAGAGGATCGGGCCGCCGATACCGCGGTCCTTGGCGATCTTCGCGGCGCGCACGGCGTCGATGATGACACCGGCCGAGTTCGGGGAGTCCCAGACCTCGAGCTTGTACTCCAGGTTCAGCGGGACGTCGCCGAAGGCACGGCCCTCGAGGCGGACGTACGCCCACTTGCGGTCGTCGAGCCAGGCCACGTAGTCCGAGGGACCGATGTGGACGTTCTTCTCGCCCAGCTCACGGTCGGGGATCTGCGAGGTGACGGCCTGCGTCTTCGAGATCTTCTTGGACTCGAGGCGGTCGCGCTCCAGCATGTTCTTGAAGTCCATGTTGCCGCCGACGTTGAGCTGCATGGTGCGCTCAAGACGGACACCGCGGTCCTCGAACAGCTTCGCCATCACACGGTGCGTGATGGTCGCGCCGACCTGCGACTTGATGTCGTCGCCGACGATCGGGACGCCCGCCTCGGTGAACTTGTCCGCCCACTCCTTGGTGCCGGCGATGAAGACCGGGAGCGCGTTGACGAAGGCGACCTTGGCGTCGATGGCGCACTGGGCGTAGAACTTCGCCGCGGCCTCGGAACCGACGGGCAGGTAGCAGACGAGGACGTCGACCTGCTTGTCCTTGAGGATCTGGACGATGTCGACCGGCGCCTCGGCGGACTCCTCGATGGTCATGCGGTAGTACTTACCGAGACCGTCCAGGGTGTGACCGCGCTGGACCGTGACGCCCTTGTTCGGGACGTCGCAGATCTTGATGGTGTTGTTCTCGCTGGCACCGATGGCGTCGGAGAGGTCGAGGCCGACCTTCTTCGCGTCGACGTCGAACGCGGCGACGAACTCGACGTCACCGACGTGGTAGTCGCCGAACTGGACGTGCATCAGGCCGGGCACCTTGGCCGCCGGGTCGGCGTCCTTGTAGTACTCGACGCCCTGAACCAGCGAGGCGGCGCAGTTGCCCACGCCGACGATGGCTACGCGAACCGAACCCATTCCGGTTGCTCCCTGTGTCTATCGGTGAAACCCCGAACGGGCCTCACGTGGCGGTGTCGTCGGACGGATCCGGCCGGGGGCTGTCCCGGTGCCGGGGCAGGCCGCCCGTCTCTCCAGATGTGTTGTCCTGCTGAGCGGAGCCATCCATACCGGGACGATTGACGTCCCGTCCGGCCCGCTCGCTCTCGATGAGCTCGTTCAGCCAGCGCACTTCGCGCTCCACGGACTCCATTCCGTGGCGCTGGAGCTCAAGCGTGTAGTCGTCGAGGCGCTCCCGGGTGCGCGCCAGTGAGGCGCGCATCTTCTCGAGGCGCTCCTCCAGACGGCTGCGGCGACCTTCCAGTACGCGCATGCGTACATCGCGTGACGTCTGCCCGAAGAACGCGAAGCGAGCCGCAAAGTGCTCGTCCTCGTACGCGTCGGGACCCGTCTGCGCGAGAAGCTCCTCGAAGTGATCCTTACCTTCCGCCGTCAATCGGTAGACGATCTTGGCGCGACGTCCCGCGAGTGTTGCCGACAGGGCGTCTTCGGGTGTGGATCCTGATTCCTCGATCAACCAGCCGTTGGCGACCAGCGTCTTGAGGCACGGGTAGAGCGTTCCGTAACTGAAGGCACGGAACACACCCAGTGACGTATTGAGTCGTTTGCGCAGCTCATAGCCGTGCATCGGGGACTCGCGGAGCAGGCCGAGTACGGCGAACTCGAGGATCCCGGCACGCCGGCTCATCGTCGCCCCCTCCCTGTCGCTGTCCCGTCGGCACGGTCTTTATGCCGCGCTGATGTATCGACTCGATACATCAGCACGATAGAACGACCCCGCGGATGCGACAAGAGGGAGCGGAGTGAACGGCGTCACATCACCGATTCATACGAAGCAAGTTGCCTGATTTGGGGTGAACTTCAGTGCTAGGTAGGTTTTGGCGGTGCGTAGTCTGTGCGGGATGGACACCACCGGGAACCGAGTGACGTCTGAGTACGTCAACGTCTTTGGTGCAGTACGGGTGAATGCGCGATCGACCACATCCGTACTTCGGGGGGACCGGAAACCAGCCGCCGTTTCCAGGCGCGCAAAGGTGCGCCTGCCCGAGGAGTAATCGTTCGATGAGCGAGCACCGTCGCAAACCGCCGCAGCCGCAGGGCGGCGGACGTGCCGCGGCCCGGCGCGGCCAGCCGCAGGCAGGTCCGTCCGCAGGCCGCCGCGATGCCCCGCGAGACGCCACCGGGTCTCCTTCCGATGCATACGGCCCGGGGGGTGAAGAGAGTCCGTACGGCAGCCGTGCCGACGCGCGGCGTGCCACGCAGCGCGGAAGCGGCGGAAGCCGGCGCAGAGCCGCCGACGGCGCGGGTCACGGCGGCGGCCCCGGAGGAGGGGGCGGCCGACGCGGTGGTCCCCCGGGTCCGGGCGGTCCCGGACGCGGCCGAGGCCGCGCTCCCGAGCCTGCCAAGAAACGCATCATCGACTACCCGCGCGCGGGCCGGTACGGCGCCGCGCGCTGGGTGCCGTCCTGGAAGCTCGTGTCGGGCCTGTTCATCGGCTTCCTGGGCAGCATGGTCGCGGCCGCCAGTGTCGCGTACGCCCTCGTGGGCATCCCGGACATCGGCAAGACCGCCAAGGCGCAGAACAACGTCTACTACTGGGCCGACGGCAGCGAGATGGTCGCCACCGGTGGTGAGGCCAACCGCCAGATCATCGGCTACGCGGAGATCCCCAAGGAGATGCGGTGGGCGGTGATGTCGGCCGAGAACAAGACGTTCGAGAACGACAGCGGCGTCGACCCGATGGGTATCGCCCGCGCCTTCGTGAACATGGCCAAGGGCGGTCAGACGCAGGGTGGCTCCACCATCACCCAGCAGTACGTGAAGAACGCGATGCTGGAGGATCAGTCGCAGACGGTCTCTCGCAAGCTCAAGGAGCTGTTCGTCTCGATCAAGGTCGGGGCCAAGGTGCCCAAGGAAGACATCATGGCCGGCTACCTGAACTCCGCGTACTACGGGCGCAACGCCTACGGTATCCAGGCGGCGGCCCGTGCCTACTTCAATGAGGACGCGCAGGAACTGGACGCGGGTCAGTGCGCGTTCCTGGCAGCAGTGCTCAAGGGCGCCACGTACTACGACCCTGCAGGCGCGCAGTCGGTCGACCCGGCCGCAACTCCACCGGCCAACCGCAAGCGCGCCGAGAACCGCTGGAAGTGGATTCTCGATGAAGAGGTCAAGGACAAGCGTCTGACTGCCGCGGAGCGGGGCCGGTTCACCGAGTTCCCCAAGATTCAGCGGGCTCGGTCGAACGCTGCTCTGAGTGGACAGATCGGTTACCTGGTCGACCTCGCCAACACCTCCTTGACCAGGAACAGCGCCGAGACCAGCATCACCGAGGACAAACTGCGCCAGGGCGGCTATGAGATCCACACGACCTTCGACAAGAAGAAGGTCAAGGCACTCGAGGCTGCGGTGAAGAAGGTGCAGCAGGCCAACATCAAGCCCAAGCTGCGTCCGAAGACGGACAAATATGTCCAGTTCGGTGGAGCCTCCGTGGATCCGGACACCGGTGCGATCGTGGCCATCTACGGGGGTGTGGACGCCACCAAGCACTTCACCGACAACGCCGACCAGACCGGCGCCCAGGTGGGTTCAACGTTCAAACCCTTTGTTCTGGCGGCCGCCATGTCCTGGGGCGCGCGGAATCCCGACGGTGACCAGGAGCAGGCGCAGGACGAACGCACCGTCGTCTCGCCGAAGAGCCTGTACAGCGGCAAGAACAAGCTCAAGATCAAGGACTACAACAAAACCGACTGGACGGACGACAAGGGCAAGGAGTGGCTGCAACAGAACGACGGCCAGCGGTCCTACAACCCCCCCTCCTACCAGATCGACCTCCGTGAAGCCATGCGCGAGTCCGTCAACTCCGCCTATGTCCAGTTGGGTATGGACGTGGGCCTGGACAAGGTGAAGGACGCCGTCCTGCGCGCGGGCATCAAGGAGTCGAGCCTCGCCAGCTCCCGGTTCCCCTCGTTCTCCTTGGGCACCTCCTCCCCGAGTGCGATCCGCATGGCCGGGGCGTACGCCACCTTCGCGGCCAGTGGCAAGCAGAGGGACCCTTACTCGGTCGAGAAGGTGACCAACGAGGACGGCAACGTCTACCGGCACGACACCGTCACGAAGCCCGCCTTCACCTCGAAGGTCGCCGACAACGTCACCGACGTCCTGAAGACCGTGGTCGAGAAGGGCACCGGTACCAACGCCCAGCTGCAGGGTCGCGAGGTGGCCGGCAAGACCGGTACCACCGACGGCAACAAGTCCGCCTGGTTCGTCGGCTACACCCCGCAGCTGTCCACGGCGATCGGCATGTACCGCCTGGATGACGACGAGACCAAGAAGTATCGCCCGTTCCTGCAGATGTACGGCACAGGCGGCGAGAAGACGATCCATGGTGCTTCATTCCCGTCCCAGATCTGGCGGGATTACATGGAGGTGGCGCTCAAGGGCGAGAAGGCGGAGGTCTTCCCGACGCCCGAGGACATCGGTGTGATTCTCAACGACACCCCGAGCCCGAGCCCGACGCCCTCGGCCACTGAGAGCGCGACCGAGAGCCCGACGCCGACGCCGACCCCCAGCGAGACCCTGACGTCTCCCACGCCCTCGGCGACCGAGACCTGCAAGAAGTTCGACTTCACGTGCAACAACTCTGGTGGGACCGACACGGGCGGTACCGATACCGGTGGAACCGATGCCGGTGGCACCGACGGGGGTGTGACTGCTTCCCCCACGGAGAGCTCCACCAGCGGAAGCAGCAGAGGTAACAGCAACGGCAGCGGAGGTCTCTTCGGGGACTCCGGCTGATACTCGCCGACCCGGCTTCGCGCGTGCGCACCCCTGGGGCGCACGCGCGAAGCTGTTTTCATGTGCGCGTTGTCGGCTGACCTGACGGCAGTCTTTGTTGTGTCTACGCCAAGAGAGTGGCTTGAAAGTGATTGTTCAGCCAGTTACTGAATCTTAAACTTGCGTTCGAATATTGTTCGCCCCTCTGTTGCTGTTCGCTGGCACTGCCGCGCCCTGGCTGGTGTGGTTCCTCTGGACGGAGAGGGGCTTCTTGAAAGGATGTTCCCTGTGCGGGCACTGAAGCGCTCTCTCGTCGTGCTGCCCATCGCGGCAGCCCTCACGCTGGTTGGCACAGCCGCTTACGCCTTTGACTGGAGCTCGATCGGCTGGGACGAGGGCGCTACTTCGAGTGGCTCGCGGACGTTCTTCGAGAACGACGGGGAGCACCTCTACATCCTGGACAACAACAAGGACGGCCACTCCGCAGTCTCGGAGATCAACTACGGCAGCCGTCACCTGACCTACTGGAACCACAGTGGCGTCGACACGACACGTGATGTGAACCTGGACATCGCCGAGGGCGTCCACGTCGACTACAACGCCTGTTACGGCGAGTACGGTGATCTGACGATCGTCGGCTGCGGCTATTGGGTGGGCGCTACGTCCTGAGCCGGATGCGTGATGGCGCGGGCCAGCTGGGCCCGCGCCTCTCGTCCGAGCCTGCCCACAGCATACGAAGGACGTGTCATGAACCACGGAGCCGCCTGGAAAGCGATGTCCTGCGTGGCGCTCATCGTGGGCGTCGCCTCGCTGGCCGGCTGCGACGGTGCGACGGAAGCCGGACCCACTGCCGCGGTCCCTGCTGTCAGCCCCACGGTCCCGCTGCCCAGCCAGGTGGGCAAGAGCCTGTACATCGCGATCGGCACAGCCGTGACAGCCCACTACGGGTACGGCCTCAGCCAGGCCAACGGCAAGGGCCAGCTCGAGCACGTCACCCCGAAGGATTGGAAGGTCTGCTTCCAGAAAGCGGGCCCGCTCGGCGACTCCGTGATCTTCGGCGTCGTCCGTACGCAGGAACCGTGTCCGGACCGGTGGATCGACAAGCTGTAGTGATCCGCAGGTGACGTTCCCCCGGGCAAGTCGTGCCGGGGTCCGTGAGCCGGACTTCAAGGGTCGTCCCTGCTTCCGTTCTCAGGCACGTACGGCAGGATGTGCGGCATGCCCAGTGCAGAGACGACGCGAGCGAGCGTTCACGAGCCGGAGCTGGTGCGGCCGACCAGGGATGACGAGATCGCCGCCGGCGGCAGTGAGCTGATCGGCGGCCCCATCGGGCGGCGGGCCCTGCTCGGGACGTCCTGGTGGACACCCGTGCGGGTCGTCGCGCTGGTGATGATCGGCATGTTCGCCCTCGGTATGGTCCAGAAGCTGCCCTGCTACGACGGCGGCTGGTTCTTCGGCGCCAGTTCGCAGTACACGCACGCGTGCTACTCGGACATCCCGCACCTCTATCAGGGGCGAGGTTTCGCCGACGGCCTCGTGCCGTACTTCGACAAGATCCCCGGCGACATGGACTACCTCGAGTACCCGGTGCTGACCGGCGTGTTCATGGAGGTCGCGGCCTGGCTCACCCCGGGCGGCGGGAGCATCCAGCACCAGGAACAGATCTACTGGATGGTCAACGCAGGGATGCTGATGGCGTGCGCGGCCGTCATCGCCGTATGCACCGCGCGCACCCACCGCCGTCGCCCCTGGGACGGCCTCCTGGTCGCCCTGGCGCCCGCCTTCGCGCTCACGGCCACGATCAACTGGGATCTCCTCGCCGTGGCCCTGCTGGCCGCCGCGATGCTCATGTGGTCCCGCGGGCGCGTCCTGGCCTTCGGTGTCCTCATCGGGCTCGCCACCGCCGCCAAGTTCTACCCGTTCCTGGTCCTCGGGCCGCTCTTCCTGCTGTGCTGGCGCACCGGCAGGTGGCGCGAGTTCGGTACGGCGCTGCTCGGTGCCGTCGGTGCCTGGCTGGCCGTGAACCTTCCCGTCATGTACCTCGCGCCCGAGGGGTGGGCGAAGTTCTACAGCTTCAGCCACGACCGCGGCGTCGACTTCGGTTCGGTCTTCCTGTTCCTCTCGCAGTGGCTGAAGATCGCGATCACGCCCGACACGGCCAACACCTGGGCGCTGGTCCTGATGGTGATCATCTGTGCGGGGCTGAGCGCCGTCACGCTCATGGCCCCCCGCCGCCCCCGCTTCGCCCAGCTCGCCTTCCTGATCGTCGCGGCCTTCATCCTCACGAACAAGGTCTACTCGCCGCAGTACGTGCTCTGGCTGGTCCCCCTCGCCGCGCTGGCCCGGCCGCGCTGGCGGGACTTCCTGATCTGGCAGGCCTGCGAGGCCGGGTACTTCATCGGCATCTGGATGTACCTCGCGTACACGACCAGCGGCGACGCTCACAAGGGTCTGCCGACCGACGGGTACCAGGTCGCCATCGCCGTCCACCTGCTGGGGACGCTGTACCTGTGCGCGGTGGTCGTGCGGGACATCTTCCTGCCGGAGCACGACGTGGTGCGGCGCCCGGGCGACGACGACCCGTCGGGCGGGATCCTCGACGGCGCGGAGGACGTCTTCGTACTCGGCCCGGCCGCGCATCCGGCCCGGCACGCGGCGCACTTCGACGCGGTCCCCCAGGCCGACTGGCGTGAGGACGCGGCACCCGGAGACCGTTCGCTCTGAGCGAACGGGGCGGGGAAGGGCCACGCGAAAGGCCGTACACGGTGTCCGTGTACGGCCTTTCGTCGGTCCGGGGCGCGCCCCGGACCGGGGTCAGCGCTCGACGACGCGGTCGAACTGCGTGGTGGTGTGCCGCAGATGGGCCACCAGTTCGTCGCCCACCTTCGGCTCCGACGCGTCGTGCGGCACGAAGAGGATCGAGACCTGCATGTGCGGGGGCTCGGCGAACCAGCGCTGCTTGCCCGCCCAGACGAACGGAGAAAGGTTCCGGTTGACCGTCGCGAGGCCGGCGCGTGCGACGCCCTTGGCGCGCGGCATGACGCCGTGCAGGGCCTTGGGGGCCTCCAGGCCCACCCCGTGCGAGGTACCGCCCGCCACGACCACGAGCCAGCCGTCCGAGGCGGCCTTCTGCTGCCGGTAGCCGAAGCGGTCGCCCTTGGAGACGCGCGTGACGTCCAGGACGGCTCCGCGGTACTCCGTGGCCTCGTGGTCCCCCAGCCACAGCCGCGTCCCGATGCGGGCGCGGAAGTGGGTCTGCGGGAACTGCCGCTGCAGCCGTGCGAGTTCCTCGGCCTTGAGGTGGCTGACGAACATCGTGTGCAGGGGCAGCCGGGCCGCGCGGAGGCGGTCCATCCAGCCGATGACCTCCTCGACGGCGTCCGAGCCGTCGGTGCGGTCCAGCGGCAGGTGGATCGCGAAGCCTTCCAGCCGGACGTTCTCGATGGCGGAGTGCAGATGCGGCAGATCCTCCTCGCTCACGCCGTGCCGCTTCATCGAGGACATCACCTCGATGACGACGCGGGCGCCCACGAGGCCGTACACGCCGTCGATGGACGACACGGAGCGGATGACGCGGTCGGGCAGCGGTACGGGCTCCTCGCCGCGCCTGAACGGCGTCAGGACCAGCAGATCGCCGCCGAACCAGTCCTTGATCCGGGCGGCCTCGTACGTGGTGCCGACGGCGAGGATGTCCGAGCCCAGGCGGGTGGCCTCGTCCGCGAGCCGTTCGTGGCCGAAGCCGTAGCCGTTGCCCTTGCAGACGGGGACGAGCCCCGGAAACTGCTCGGACACCTGCTTGTGGTGTGCCCGCCAGCGCGCGGTGTCGACGTAGAGAGTGAGCGCCATGGCCGGTCCCGGAACCTTTCTCGTGACTGCCGTGTATCAGAGGTATGAAAAGGAATTGTCGCTGATTCGCCGGGCCGATGGGGCTGTCCCGGGCCGGTTCGGCGGCCCGGGATGCGATTCGGGGCGGATCGGCGGCCCAGGACGCGGTTCCGGACGGCTCAGCGGCGGGACATGTACATGTCGAGAGCCTTGTGGAGCAGCTTGTTGAGCGGGAAGTCCCACTCGCCGAGGTACTCGGCGGCCTCTCCGCCCGTGCCCACCTTGAACTGGATCAGACCGAAGAGGTGATCGGTCTCGTCCAGCGAGTCGGAGATGCCGCGCAGGTCGTAGACCGTGGCTCCCAGGGCGTATGCGTCGCGCAGCATGCGCCACTGCATCGCGTTCGAGGGCCGGACCTCGCGCCCGATGTTGTCCGAGGCGCCGTAGGAGTACCAGACGTGTCCGCCGACGACGAGCATCGTCGCGGCCGAGAGGTTCACCCCGTTGTGACGCGCGAAGTAGAGCCGCATGCGGTTGGGGTCCTCGGTGTTGAGGGCCGTCCACATGCGCTGGAAGTACGAGAGGGGGCGGGGCCGGAAGTGGTCGCGGATCGCGGTGATCTCGTAGAGCCGCTGCCACTCCTCCAGGTCCTGGTAACCGCCCTGGACGACCTCGACGCCCGCCTTCTCGGCCTTCTTGATGTTGCGGCGCCACAGCTGGTTGAAGTTCCTGTGGACCTCTTCGAGGGAACGATTGGCCAGCGGCACCTGGAAGACGTAGCGGGGCTGGACGTCGCCGAAGCCGGCACCGCCGTCCTCGCCCTGCTGCCAGCCCATACGGCGCAGCTTGTCGGCGACCTCGAAGGCGCGCGGCTCGATGAAGTCGGCCTCGATGTCGCGCAGGCGCTTCACGTCCGGGTTCTGGATGCCGCCCTTGATGGACGTGGCCTCCCAGCGCCGGATGATCACCGGCGGGCCCATCTTCACGGAGAAGGCGCCCTGGTGCTTGAGGTGCGCGAGCATCGGCTGGAGCCAGTCGTCGAGGTTCGGCGCGAACCAGTTGATGACCGGGCCCTCGGGCAGGTAGGCGAGGTACCGCTTGATCTTGGGCAGCTGGCGGTACAGCACCAGGCCCGCGCCGACCATCTGGCCGGTCTTGTCGTCGAACCATCCGAGGCTCTCTGAGCGCCACTCGGCCTTCACGTCCGCCCATGCGGGGACCTGCATGTGGCTGGCCGCGGGCAGGCTCTGGATGTATGCCAGATGCTGCTCTCGGCTGATGGTCCTCAGGGTCAGGCTCATTCGGGGCGCTCCTCGGGCTGGTGTGTCCCCATGGGTACAAGGGCTCCGGCTCTCGCGCCGAAGCCTACTGCGCCCTGCGAGCGCCCCGAATGGCCGTATGGAACCTTGGCCCCGGGGGTGCGGTGCGAAGCGTCCCGAGGCCAGGGGAAAACGGACGTTCGACTCAGATCACACCGCCGAAGAGGCCGCCGTGGGCCAGGCCGAGATAGAAACCGACGCCCGAGAGACCGAGTCCGACGATCAGGCCGAAGCGCTCCCGGGTCGTCTCGGAGATGAACTGACCGTAGGCGCCGGTGAGGATCCCGATCAGGCCGGCCCACGAGCTGAGCAGGTGGAGGCTGTGGAACATCGACGTGACGAAGGCGAGGACTCCGAACACCAGGGTCACCGCGAGCAGAGTGTCCTGGAGCGGATGGGGCTTGCCGTCCGTGGCGAAGAGTGAGCCGGTCGTGCTGGGACGCATTACCTGTGCCATAGGGCACCTCCTGCGGAAGGCGGCGCATCGTAGCGCCATACACACCCGATGTGTACAGATTGACGGCCAACCCGGTCGGATTTCAACCGGAAGCAGGTGTGCAGGTAGTCTGTACCCTCTGCACCGGTGTCTGCCCAGGCTCATGGCCAGGTCACGACAGGGTTCGCCGCTCGGTTCAACCGATCGGCGGGCCGATTGTCAGTGGCGGCCGATACCGTTGCGTACGCATCACAACCCTCCTGCCACGGAACGACCGTGGCCGCTGAGTCCAAAGGAGGTGGGTTCCACATGCGTCACTACGAAGTGATGGTCATCCTCGACCCCGATCTGGAGGAGCGCGCTGTCGCCCCCCTGATCGAGAACTTCCTCTCCGTCGTCCGTGAGGGCGCCGGAAAGGTGGAGAAGGTCGACACCTGGGGCCGTCGTCGTCTCTCGTACGAGATCAAGAAGAAGCCCGAGGGCATCTACTCGGTCATCGACCTGCAGGCCGAGCCTGCGGTCGTCAAGGAGCTCGACCGCCAGATGAACCTGAACGAGTCGGTCCTCCGGACCAAGGTCCTCCGTCCCGAGACCCACTGAGCTTCCAGCTCAGCTGAACTCGGGCATCGAGTAGCACCAGCAGCCAGCAGCAAACCCGCCGAGAGGTTCCCCCATGGCAGGCGAGACCGTCATCACGGTCGTCGGCAATCTTGTCGACGACCCCGAGCTGCGCTTCACCCCTTCCGGTGCGGCGGTCGCGAAGTTCCGTGTCGCGTCCACTCCCCGCACCTTCGACCGTCAGACCAATGAGTGGAAGGACGGCGAGAGCCTGTTCCTGACCTGCTCGGTCTGGCGTCAGGCGGCGGAGAACGTCGCCGAGTCGCTCCAGCGCGGCATGCGCGTCATCGTTCAGGGCCGCTTGAAGCAGCGGTCCTACGAGGACAACCAGGGCGTCAAGCGCACGGTCTACGAACTGGACGTAGAGGAAGTCGGCGCCAGCCTGAAGAACGCCACGGCCAAGGTCACCAAGACCACGGGTCGCGGCGGTCAGGGTGGTTACGGCGGCGGCGGTGGCGGCCAGCAGGCCGGCGGCCAGCAGGGCGGCGGTTGGGGCGGAAGCTCCGGCGGTGCTCCGCAGGGCGGCGGCGCTGCGGCCGACGACCCCTGGGCGACCGGCGCTCCCGCCGGTGGCAACCAGGGTGGCGGCGGTGGCGGTTGGGGCGGAAGCTCCGGCGGCTCCGGCGGTTCCGGCGGCGGCTACTCGGACGAGCCCCCCTTCTAAGCCTCAGGGCCGAGGGTGGGCCGTACTCCCACTTCTTGATCACACAGGAGATACACCATGGCGAAGCCGCCTGTGCGCAAGCCGAAGAAGAAGGTCTGCGCGTTCTGCAAGGACAAGGTCACGTACGTGGACTACAAGGACACGAACATGCTGCGGAAGTTCATTTCCGACCGCGGCAAGATCCGTGCCCGCCGCGTGACCGGCAACTGCACGCAGCACCAGCGTGACGTCGCCACGGCTGTGAAGAACAGCCGTGAGATGGCGCTGCTGCCCTACACGTCCACCGCGCGATAAAGGAAGGGTGACCGACACATGAAGATCATCCTTACCCACGAGGTCTCCGGCCTCGGTGCCGCCGGCGAGGTCGTCGACGTCAAGGACGGCTACGCTCGCAACTACCTGATCCCGCGGAACTTCGCGATCCGCTGGACCAAGGGTGGCGAGAAGGACGTCGAGCAGATCCGTCGTGCTCGCAAGATCCACGAGATCGCGACCATCGAGCAGGCCAACGAGATCAAGGCCCGCCTCGAGGGTGTCAAGGTCCGTCTGGCCGTTCGCTCCGGCGACGCCGGTCGTCTCTTCGGTTCCGTCACCCAGGCTGACGTCGCTTCGGCGATCAAGGCTTCCGGTGGCCCCGAGGTCGACAAGCGCCGCATCGAGCTGGGCTCGCCCATCAAGACCCTGGGCGCCCACGAGACGTCCGTGCGTCTGCACCCCGAGGTTGCCGCCAAGGTCAGCATCGAGGTTGTCGCTGCCTGAGTGCAGCACTCGGCATAGCTGAGAGGAAGGGCCGCACCCCTCGGGTGCGGCCCTTCTGCTTTCCCTGAGCGCTTGAGCGGAGGCGTCGTTCTGTGGATGCCGGGGACCGTCGTTTCACGTGAAACCGGCGCCCGTGTTTCCCGGGAGACGTTCGGTGCGATTCACGGGAAGCGCCCGGCGTGCGTCAGCGGGTCGCGCCCGTGACGATCCACCGGCCCGAGCGGGAACGCAGCCACAGCGTCAGCATCCGCATCGTCATCATCAGCGTCATCGTTCCCCAGAGTGCGGTCAGCCCGCCGCCGAGGACGGGGACGAGCAGGGCGGCGGGGGTGAACACCGCCAGGGTGAGCAGCATGGCCCGGGCCAGATACGGTCCGTCCCCCGCGCCCATCAGCACCCCGTCCAGCACAAAGACGATCCCGCAGATCGGCTGGGAGACGGCCACCATCACCAGTGCGGGCAGCGCCGCGTCCCGCACACCGGAGTCGCCGCTGAACAGCGGAAGGAACAAGGGGCGAGCGGCGATGAGCAGCAGACCGAGCACGAGCCCGGTGACGAGTCCCCACTGCACCATGCGGCGGCATGCCTCACGGGCACCAAGGGGGTCGTTCGCACCGAGATAGCGCCCGATGATGGCCTGTCCTGCGATGGCGATGGCGTCGAGCGCGAAGGCGAGCAGGCTCCACAGCGACAGGACGATCTGGTGTGCCGCCATGTCGGCGTCCCCGAGCCGGGCGGCGACCGCCGTGGCGATCAGGAGGATCGCCCGGAGCGACAGCGTCCGGACGAGCAGGGGGGTGCCGGCCTGGGCGCAGGCTCGTATGCCGGCGGCGTCCGGCCGCAGGGAGGCGCCGTGTCTGCGCGCTCCGCGGAGGACGACGTGGAGATAGACGGCGGCCATGCCGCACTGGGCGATGACCGTGCCCCAGGCGGACCCGGCGATGCCGAGGCCGGCGCCGTAGACGAGGACGGTATTGAGTACCGCGTTGGCGACGAACCCTCCGACGGCGACATACAGCGGGGTCTTCGTGTCCTGGAGTCCGCGCAGTATGCCGGTGGCGGCCAGCACGACGAGCATGGCGGGGATGCCGAACACCGAGATCCGCAGATAGGTCGTCGCGTACGGGGCGGCGGAGTCGGATGCTCCGAACAGCTCCATGAGGGAGGGCGCGGTGGGCAGGGCGACGACGATCACGGCCACGCCGATGAGCAGGGCGAGCCAGATGCCGTCCATGCCCTGGCGGATCGCGGCCCGAAGATCGCCGGCACCGACCCTGCGGGCGACCGCGGCGGTCGTGGCATAGGCGAGGAAGACGAAGACTCCGACGGCTGTCATGAGGAGGGCCGAGGCGACGCCGAGTCCGGCCAGCTGCGCCGTGCCGAGATGGCCGACGATGGCACTGTCGGCCAGCACGAAGAGAGGCTCGGCCACGAGTGCGCCGAACGCGGGAACGGCCAGTGCGACGATCTCTCGGTCGTGCCGGCGTCGGGCGGCCCTGGGTGCCGCGGGAGCCTGTGTCATGGGCATCAATCTAATCTTCCACAGGTAAGAGATGCAAAAGGATAAAGACCCTTACTGCTGGGCGTGCGGGGTGTGTTCTGGCGCACTGTTCGAGGCGATCTTGATCCTGCTGGGGAAGTTTTTCTTCTGCACAGCCGGTGGACGGGAAAATACCAGGTCAGAGCGTGTTCTTCAGGAGAGCTGAGGGCTTGTTCACAGGGCTGTCCACCGGGTCGTGCACAGGTTTCGCGGAGTTCTCCACAGCATCGGGGCCGTCGTCCACATGGCCTGTGGATAACCAGATTGGCTGACGGTGCCCGCGGGCCTACCGTGGTGCGGCGCCCGTTCTCCTCTCCGTCCTCGGAAAGCACGCAAAACCGACGCGCGAGATCCGGAGTCGGGCCGCTCACTTGTCAGTGCCGTGCCGTAGAAATTGAAGGCACTGCTAGGTCCGCTCTGCGGACGGGAGGAGGTGGCTCGGTGACTATTTCCGAGCCCTTGGACGACCCCTGGGCGGACAGTGGGCCCAGTGATCGTCTGCCCCCGTCCCGCCGGCGCGGGAACGGCGGCCGAGGCCGCGACGAGCAGCACGACCGGGACAACGGGTCCTGGGAGAGCGGCGGTTCGGCCTTCGAGCGAGTGCCGCCGCAGGACCTCGACGCCGAGCAGTCCGTCCTCGGTGGCATGCTCCTGTCGAAGGACGCCATTGCCGACGTCGTCGAGGTGCTCAAGGGCCACGACTTCTACCGGCCGGCGCACGAGACGATCTACGGAGCGATCCTCGACCTGTACGCGAAGGGCGAGCCGGCCGACCCCATCACGGTCGCGGCCGAGCTCACCAAGCGCGGCGAGATCACCAAGGTCGGCGGCCCGCCGTATCTGCACACGCTGGTCCAGACGGTCCCGACCGCCGCGAACGCCGAGTACTACGCGGAGATCGTGCACGAGCGCGCGGTCCTGCGCCGCCTGGTCGAGGCCGGCACGCGGATCACTCAGATGGGGTACGCGGCCGACGGCGACGTCGACGAGATCGTCAACAGCGCCCAGGCCGAGATCTACGCGGTCACCGAGCAGCGCACCACCGAGGACTATCTGCCGCTCGGCGACATCATGGAGGGCGCGCTCGACGAGATCGAGGCGATCGGATCGCGTTCGGGGGAGATGACCGGTGTACCGACCGGCTTCACCGACCTCGACTCGCTGACCAACGGTCTGCATCCCGGCCAGATGATCATCATCGCGGCCCGACCCGCCATGGGTAAGTCGACGCTGGCCCTGGACTTCGCGCGGGCCTGCTCGATCAAGCACAACATGCCCAGCGTGATCTTCTCGCTCGAAATGGGCCGCAACGAGATCGCGATGCGCCTGCTGTCCGCCGAGGCGCGCGTGGCCCTGCATCACATGCGGTCCGGCACCATGACGGACGAGGACTGGACCCGGCTCGCCCGCCGTATGCCGGACGTCTCGGCCGCCCCCCTGTACATCGACGACTCCCCGAACCTGTCGATGATGGAGATCCGTGCCAAGTGCCGCCGCCTCAAGCAGCGCGCCGACCTCAAGCTCGTGGTCATCGACTACCTCCAGCTCATGCAGTCCGGCGGCAAGCGTTCCGAGAGCCGCCAGCAGGAGGTCTCCGACATGTCGCGAAACCTGAAGCTGCTGGCCAAGGAGCTGGAGCTGCCCGTCATCGCGCTGTCGCAGCTCAACCGTGGACCCGAGCAACGTACGGACAAGAAGCCCATGGTCTCCGACCTGCGTGAGTCCGGGTCGATCGAGCAGGACGCGGACATGGTCATCCTGCTTCACCGTGAGGACGCCTACGAGAAGGAGTCCCCCCGCGCCGGCGAGGCCGACATCATCGTCGGCAAGCACCGTAACGGCCCGACGGCGACGATCACGGTGGCCTTCCAGGGTCACTACTCGCGGTTCGTGGACATGGCACAGACCTGATCCGGCGCCCCTGTCGGGTCTCGCGGCTGATGTCGTGTTGTACCGATGTCGTATACGACATCACCGTGAGACCGGCGCGTGGGTGCTGCTGCTCAGCGCCTCGTCTCGTACCTGGTCAGGACCACGCCGCCGGGAAGCGTCCGCGTCTCCACCAGGTTCAGGTTCACCCAGCTGTCCAGCGCGGTGAAGAACGGTGTGCCGCCGCCCACCAGGACCGGATGGGCGGCGATCACGTATTCGTCGATCAGCCCGGCGCGCATCGCCGCCCCGGCAAGCGTTGCGCCGCCGATGTTCATCGGGCCGCCGTCCTCGGCCTTGAGCCGGGTGATCTCGGCGATCGCGTCGCCGGTGACCAGGCGGGTGTTCCAGTCGACCTTGTCGATCGTCGAGGAGAACACCACCTTCGGCGTGTCCCGCCAGTTCCGCGCGAACTCGATCTGCGCCGGGGTGGCGTCGGGCTGCTGGTCGCCGGTCGGCCAGTAGGAGCTCATCGCCTCCCATAGCTTGCGCCCGTACAGCGACAGGCCACTCGCCTGCTCGTGGTCGAGCCACCACTGGAACAGCTCGTGACTCGGCGGTCCGCTCCAGCCGATGTCGTCGCCGGCCGCGGCGATGTAGCCGTCCAGGGTCAGGTTCATGCCGTAGACCAGTTTCCGCATGGCTTAGCCTTCCGTCCGTGGGTGTCCGGCGTACAGACCAGCGTGGCGTGGGAAACTCATCGGTGCGCGATCTGGGCTCGCCGGTGGTCCTCGTGCTCGGGGCTCAGCGTGGTGTACTCGGCCGACACGGGCAAGCCGCCTGATCTCGACCTCGCCCTCGCGACGAAATGCCACGGATTTGAGACTGATCATGTCGGTTCAATCCGCTCGACGTCCGGCGCCGCGGCGGGTGGACTGGTGCCATGACGACATCCCACGATGATCTGCTCCCCGGCACGCGCCGGGCCCTGCTGCACCGCATTGCCGTCGCGCAGAGCGAGGGACGGGCTCCGTCACTCGTCGCTTCTGTGGTCCGGGGCGGGAAGGCGGTATGGCACGGGGCGCGGACCTCGGTGGCCGGTCACGGCCCGGACGAGAACGTGCAGTACCGGATCGGCTCCATCACCAAGACCTTCACCGCTGTTCTGGTACTGCGGCTGCGCGACGAGGGCGTCCTGGACCTCGGTGACCCACTGGAGAAGCATGTGCCGGGCACCGGTGCGGGGGAGGTCACCATCTCCCAACTGCTCGCCCACACCGGAGGGTTGGCCGCCGAGTCGCCCGCGCCGTGGTGGGAGCGCACCTCCGGCTCCCTGCGTCCCGAACTGGCCGACGTGCTGGGCAGGCAGCCCTTCCGGCATCCGGTCGGACGGCGGCACCACTACTCGAACCCCGGCTACACGCTGCTCGGGGCGCTGGTCGAGGAGTTGCGCGGCGCGCCCTGGGACGAAGTGCTGCGCCGCGAGATCCTCGAACCGCTCGGCCTGCACCGTACGAGTGCTCGCCCGCAGGCGCCGCACGCGGGGGGATGGGCGGTCCACCCCTGGGCGGACGCCATGATGCCCGAACCGGCCGAGGACCTCGGGCGGATGGCCCCAGCCGGGCAATTGTGGTCCACCACCGGGGACTTGGCTCGCTTCGCCGTCTTTCTCGCCCATGGTGACGATCGGGTGCTGAGCGCGGAGTCCGTCAGGGAGATGCGCGCGCCTGCCGCTCCGCCCGAGACCGCGGAGCTGGCGGCGGGGTCGTCGTACGGGCTTGCCCTGCAGATCCTGCACCGTGACGGCCGGACCCTCGTCGGGCATTCCGGTTCCCTGCCGGGTTTCCTCGCCGGACTGGTGATCAGTGTCGAGGACGACGTGGCGGCGGTGGTGCTGGCCAACTGCACCTCGGGGCCGCCCGTGTTCACCGTGGCCGCCGATCTGGTGCGGATCGTCGCCGAGGCGGAGCCGCGAATCCCCGAACCCTGGCACCCGATGACCGAAGTGGACCAGAGCGCCTTGGAGTTGGCGGGTCAGTGGTACTGGGGGACGCAGGCATTCGGACTGCGGTTGCCTGCCGACGGAGGGCTGGTGCTGGGTCCGCTCTCGGGTGTCGGCCGGGGTGCCCGCTTCCGGGCGAACGGCGACGGGACGTGGACAGGACTCGACGGCTATTACGCGGGCGAGCTTCTGCAGCCCGTACGACGGCCTGACGGCTCCGTGAGCCATCTGGACCTCGGCTCGTTCGTGTTCACGCGGCAGCCGTACGACGAGGACGCTCCGGTGCCTGGTGGAGTGGACCCGGAAGGCTGGCGAGGAATTCAGTAGGCGCCACCGGTGTGAGGCGGCCCGTTTCACGTGAAACGGGCCGCCTCACACCGGTGGGGAGCAACTTTCAACGACGTGGCCGCCGACGTGCGGTCGTCGGCGGCCTTGCCTCAGAGCGGGAGCTTGAAGCCGACGTGTGAAGCCTCGAAGCCGAGCCGCTCGTAGAAGCGGTGGGCGTCGGTGCGGGAGGCGTCGGATGTCAGCTGGACCAATCGGCAGTCCTGACGGCGGGATTCCGCGACCGCCCACTCGATGAGTTCCGTCCCCAGACCACTGCCGCGCTCGTCGGCATGGATGCGTACGGCCTCGATGACCGAGCGCGTGGCCCCTCTGCGGGACAGCCCGGGAATCACGGTGAGCTGCAGGGTGCCGACGATACGGCCGTCGCGGACGGCGACGACCAGGTGCTGGTTGGGGTCGCGGCGCAGACGCTCCAGGGCGTCCAGGTACGGACTCAGGTCATCGGGGGATTCCCGTCGGGCACCCAGCGGGTCGTCGGCCAGCATCGCGACGATGGCGGGCACGTCATCGGCGTCCGCGGCTCGTATCTCAAGATCTGCCATGAGCGCAGCCTACGAGGGCACGCCCATGGAAGGCACAGGGTGCGCGGGCGCGCTGGCCGACTCCACGACCCGGACCAGGGGGGCCAGGTTGGGGTTCTCGGCCGCGTCGTCGAGGGCCTCGCGCAGGGCGGTGTCATTGGTGGGCCGCGCCTCGGCGAGGAGCCTCAGTCCCGCGTCGCTGACATTCGTGTAGATGCCGCGCCGGTCGGTCGGGCAGAGGTAGCGGGCGAGCAGCCCGCGGTCCTCGAGGCGGGTGACCAGCCGTGTGGTGGCGCTCTGGCTGAGTACGACCGCGTCCGCGACCTGCTTCATCTGGAGATGGCCGCCCACGCCGTCGTGCTGTCGGCTGAGCACGTCGAGCAGGGAGTACTCGCGCACGCTGAGACCGTGCTCGGCCTGCAGCGCTCGCTCGATGTGGGCCTCGATCCTCCCGTGCAGCAGGGAGAGTGCGCACCATCCCTGGGAGAGGGCGGTGAGCGCGGGGTCCGTGGCTGTCATGGCGTTTCCTCCGTCCCGGAGCGGCTGAAACCAGGATAGAGCACAGGCGCAATAGCCCGCTGTTGCATATAGCCCGCGTCTGCAACTATTGTGAACGCAGGCAAAGTGCCCGCGCAATCTTCTGGAAGGTGTACCCACCATGCCTCTCGCGCTTCTGGCCCTCGCGATCGGGGCCTTCGGAATCGGAACGACCGAGTTCGTGATCATGGGTGTCCTCCCCGAGGTCGCCGGAGACTTCGGGGTCTCCATCCCGATGGCCGGACTGCTGGTGACCGGCTATGCCCTGGGGGTGGTCATCGGCGCGCCGATCATGACCGCGCTCGGCACGAAGGTGTCCCGCAAGCGGATGCTCATGGTGCTCATGGGGCTGTTCGTCCTCGGCAATCTGATCTCCGCCGCGGCCCCGGCCTTCTGGCTGATGTTCGCGGGCCGGGTGGTCGCCTCCCTCGCGCACGGTGCCTTCTTCGGTATCGGCTCGGTGGCCGCCGCCGAACTGGTCGCACCCGAGAAGAAGGCCGGCGCCATCGCGATGATGTTCAGCGGGCTCACGATCGCCAATGTCGTCGGCGTCCCCCTGGGCACGCTGATCGGGCAGTCCGCCGGCTGGCGAGTCACCTTCGCGGGAGTCGCCGCGCTCGGCGTCATCGGACTGCTGGGCATCGCCAAGCTGGTCCCGGAGATGCCGAAGCCCGAGGGCGTGCGTCTGCGTCATGAGCTGGCTGCCTTCAAGAACGTCCAGGTCCTGCTGGCGATGGCGATGACCGTGCTCGGATTCGGTGGCGTCTTCGCGGCCGTCACCTACATCGCGCCGATGATGACGCACGTCGCCGGCTTCGCCGACGGATCGGTCACCTGGCTGCTGGTCCTCTTCGGCCTCGGCATGGTCGGCGGGAACCTGATCGGCGGCAGGCTCGCCGACCGCGCGCTGATGCCGATGCTGTACGCCTCTCTGGGCGGCCTCGCCGTCGTGCTCGCCCTCTTCACCGTCACCGCTCACAACAAGATCCTGGCGGCCGTCACCATCGCTCTCATCGGCGCTCTGGGCTTCGCGACCGTGCCTCCTCTCCAGAAGCGCGTTCTCGACCAGGCGCACGGTGCCCCCACGCTGGCCTCGGCCGTGAACATCGGCGCCTTCAACCTCGGCAATGCCCTCGCGGCCTGGCTCGGCGGCGTCGTCATCGCCGCGGGCCTCGGCTACACCGCCCCCAACTGGGTCGGTGCGGTTCTCGCCGCCGGCGCGCTCGTCCTGGCCGTCCTCTCGGCCGCTCTGGAACACCGCACGTCCCGCCCCGGCGTCGTGGTCGCCGGAGGCGTCCCCGCCGAACCGCGGACCGCCGTCCACCACTGACCGACCGGGCCGCCGCGGGACCAGGGCCGTTCCCGCGGCGACTCGATCCAGCACGCACCCGACTCGACAAGAACACCCCCACAAGGAGAGACCCTGATGAGCACCACCATCGTCGTCGCCCCCCTGACCATCGAGGACGCCGAGATTCTCGTGGCCGCGGCCCGACGCGCCGCCGAAGCCGCCGGTGTCCGGATCAGCGCCACCGTTCTCGACGCGGGCGGCCACCTGCTCGCCTTCCGGCGCGACGACCAGGCCGTGCTGATCTCGGGAGAGACCAGCACACGCAAGGCCTACACGGCACTCCAGCTCGACTCGGCCACCGCCGATCTCGTCGACGCGGTGCAGCCCGGCGGTCTCTTCCACACCCTGCCCACCGCGCTGGACCGCCCCCTGCTGTTCATCGCGGGCGGCGTTCCGGTCCGCCGCGACGGCCGTCTGATCGGCGCGATCGGGGTCGGCGGCGGTATGCCCGACCAGGACCACGGCTTCGCCGTCGCCGCTGTCGAATCCCTCGTCTGACCCCACCGGCCGAGGCAAGCGTCCGCCGGACGGTCCTCCGGATGTGCCGGTCCCCCCATGTACAGGGGGACCGGCACTCGGTGTTTCCGGAACCCTCGGATCTCTCGCCGGCGGTTCCGGCACCTTGCGGATCTCTAGCCGGCGGCCACGGTCAGCGGCGCGAAGCGGCGGGTCCAGTCACCGGGCAGTTCCGGGATCTTGTGCGTCATGACCGCGTTGAAGCCGACGGAGGCCAGCCCACGTTCCTTCAGCCAGCTCAGCAGGTCCTCGTGCCGCGTGTCGATGTCGGTGCGCAGGGGACGGTCGGTGTGGGCGGCGAGCGAGGAGACGAGCGCCTTCGCGGTCTTCGTGTCCCGGGCGATCACAGGGCCCACGACGTGGGTGGTCATGTTGGGCCAGGCAGCCGCATAGCCGACGATCCGGCCGTTCTCCTCGGCCACGCGCAGCTGATCGGCGAAGGCCGGCAGCCGCGTGATCATGTGGGTGCGGTCGCTGCCGAAGACCTCCTCGTCCAGCCGCAGGACGGGGGCGAGATCCTCCGCCGTGGCCGGGCGGGTGAAGACGTCGGGCTCGGAGTTGTCGGGCGTGAAGACTCCACTGACCATCTCCGCCCGGCCGGTGACCTTGAATCCCAGCTCCTCGTAGAGCGGGCGCCCGTACTCGGTGGCGTGCAAGGCCAGCGGGGTCGTGCCCATCTCGTCGACGACGTACCGCATCAGGCGTCGGCCGACACCCTGGCGCGCGTATCGCTCGGCGACCAGGACCATCCCGATCGCGGCCAGTTCTGGACGCTCGCGAGGTCCGTAGTCCGTCACCACGCACGCGGTGACGAGACCGCCGGAGGGGTCGTCGATGCCGTAACCGGTTCCCCCGGCGAGCAACAGACCCCACTTGTGCTCCTCACGGGGCCAGCCCCGGTCCTCGGACAAGTCGGCGCAGGCGACGAGGTCGCGGTGCGTCAGACGGCGAATGGGCAGAGCGGTGAGGGAATGAGTCGACACGCAGGTCAGGCTGTCCGAGGTGGGGCTCTGCCGTCCACCGCTTTCCCGGCACTTCTACCGGCTTTTGGCCAAGCTGCCCATCACAGTGGCGCGTGACCGGGGGTTTCACGTGAAACCCCCGCCCCTGAAGGCCGGTTGTCCCAGTAGCCTCGACGGACATGGCGAGACTTCATCTCTTCGACCTCGACGGGACGCTGCTCCACGGCAGCACCGCGCCGTTGGAGATCTCCCGGCAACTCGGCCTGCAAGCCGAGACCATCGCGCTTGAAACGGCCATCTCCGAGGGCCGCATAGGTCCTCCGGAGTATGCGGCGCAGGTGCATGCTCTGTGGACGGATCTCACCGAGGCGCATGTGACGGCGGCTTTCGACGGTGCGCCATGGATGTCAGGGATCGAGGACGTCTGGAGGGAGATCCGGCGGAACGGCGATTACTGCGCCGTCGTCTCGCTGTCGCCCTCCTTCTTTGTGGAGCGCCTGCTGTCGTGGGGAGCGCACGCGGCTCACGGCTCGCGCTTTCCGGCTGTGCCGTTCGTGGAGCCGTTGGACCCGGCGGGCGTTCTCAGCGCCGCGGCAAAGGTACAGATCGCGGATCTGCTCTGTGCGGAGTTCGGGGTGAGCCGAGCCGACTGCGTCGCGTATGGCGACTCAGGCTCGGACAAGGATCTCTTCGGCGTCGTACCAGTGTCCGTCGCGGTCAACGCGAACCAGCATCTGTGCAGCCTCGCCACGCATTCCTACGTAGGACGGGACCTGGGTGCCGCCTATCAACTGGTCTGCCGCACCGGGTAGCTGTGAGCGGCCGGCTCGCGCCGGTGCCTTCCGGGTCAGCTCAGGTCGGGTGCGTGCATGGCGCGTACGCCCTCGATGTTTCCGTCGAGATAGTGCCTCAGCGACAGTGGTACGAGGTGGACGGAGGCGATTCCGACCCGGGTGAACGGGACGCGGACGATCTCGTACTCGCCGCTGGGCTCGTCCACCTCGGGACCGTGCCGCAGCGACGGGTCCATGGACTCCAGTCGGCAGACGAAGAAGTGCTGGACCTTCACACCGGTCGCGCCGCCGTCGTCGCCGATGTGCTCGACTGTGTCGACGAAACAGGGCACCACATCGACGATCTTGGCGCCGAGTTCCTCGTGCACCTCACGATGGAGTGCCTCGACGACAGTGGTGTCCTCCGGTTCGACCCCGCCACCCGGTGTGAGCCAGTAGGGATCGACGCCGGGCTTGGTGCGCTTGATCAAGATCAGGTCGTCACCGTCGAGCAGGACGGCACGTGCGGTGCGCTTGACCACGGGTCGGACGGTCATGGGAGAAATGTGGCCCGGCTGGTTCCACGTGAAACATCGTGCGGCCGCGATTCCGCGTGAAAGCCCCGAAGAATGTCCTGGACGCGGAGGAACCGGGTCGACGGCCGTCGTTCGATCCGCTGTGCCGTGGTCCTCGGCAGCAAGTGGATCTGACGTGGGTCCCGACTCCCCTCGGTGCCCGCCTCAGCTCCAGTCGGATGCCGCCCGCAGCAGCCACTCGTGCGCTCGGGCGATGTGCGGCATCGCCAGCGTTCCGGTCCGTACGACCAGGAAGTACGTACGCAGCGGGGGTACCGCGGGGTCGAGGAGCGCCACGACGTCTCCGCGCTCGATGGCGTCGGAGCAAAGATATTTGGGCAGGACGGCGAGCCCCGCACCGGCGGAGGCGCAGGCGAGGACCGCCCGGAGATCCGGGACGATCACCGTGCCGGAGGCGGCGGGGCGGCAGTCGAAGACCGAGGCCCAGTAGCGGGCGACGAGTGGCAACGACTCGTGGACCTCGACGATGGGGAAGTCCTCGAGAGCGTGGGCGCCCTTGCGACGGAGTTTGCCCGGGCCGATCTCGGCGGCCCAGCGCGGAGCGGCGACCAGGACATGCTCTTCGTCGCAGAGCGGAGTCGCGGTGAGAAGCGCACCCCGTGGCTGGGCCGTCGTCATGGCCAGATCGTGATGTCCGGCGGCGAGCCCCTCCATCGTCTCCTCCGCGTTGCCGAAGGAGACGCGCAGGGCGAAGCCCTGGCCGTCGTCGCCGGTCAGTTCGGTGAGAGTGGGCAGCGCGCGTTCCGCGGTGAACTCGGGGGGTCCGGCGAGGTGCAGCGTGCGAAGGGACGAGTCCTCGTCGAGGCCGGTCTCGGTGATCTCCACGAGGGCGTCGAGATGCGGCGCCGCCTTGTGGGCGAGTTCGTCGCCGATGGTCGTGGGCGTCACCCCACGTGCCTGGCGCAGGAACAGGGGCCGCCCCAACTGACGCTCCAGCGTGCGGATCTGCGACGTGACGGCCGGCTGGGACAGGCCGAGCAGTGCGGCGGCACGAGTGAAGGAACCGGCCCGGTGCACGGTCAGGAACGTGCGCAACAAGGCCAGGTCCATGGTGCGTGCCCCTCCCTTTCAGCACCCCGCGCGAGCCCAACTATAAATAAGTCGATAGGTCTCTGTCGCTACTGTGATTGGACACTGACACAGAGTCAACTAGCCTTGTTCGCGCGGTTCTTCGCGCGCAGAACCGGGACGGTCCGAGCCACGAGGGGGGAGGCTCGGACCGTCCGTTGTACGTAGTGGGGGTACCGATTCCGCCGCGGCGGACGCCCTACTCCGCGGACGCCTCGAGGGCCCGCAGGATGTCCGCCACCAGGTCCTCGGGGTCCTCGGCGCCGGCGGAGAAGCGGATGAAACCCTCCGGGACGGCGTCGCCGCCCCACCGGCCGCGCCGCTCGGCCGTGGACCGCACCCCGCCGAAGCTGGTGGCGTCGTCCACCAGGCGCAGCGCGTCCAGGAAGCGCTCCGCACGCTCGCGCGAGGGCAGCGTGAAGGAGACCACGCATCCGAAGCGACGCATCTGCTGCGAGGCGATCTTGTACGAGGGGTCGTCGGGCAGTCCCGGGTAGCGCAGCCCCGTCACCTCCGGACGGTCCCGCAGGACTTCGGCGATCGTCCTCGCGGTGGCGGTCTGCCGGTCGGCCCTCAGCTGGAGCGTGGCGAGCGAGCGGTGGGCCAGCCATGCCTCCATGGGCCCGGGGATGGCTCCGACGACCTTGCGCCAGCGTCGTACGGGAGCCATCAGACCGGCGTCCCTGCCGGTGACGTACCCGAGGAGGATGTCGCCGTGCCCGGTGAGCATCTTGGTGCCGCTGGCCACGGAGAAGTCGGCGCCCAGCTCCAGCGGGCGCTGTCCGAGCGGGGTGGCCAGAGTGTTGTCCACGGCGACGAGCGTGCCCTGCGCGTGGGCGGCGGCGACGAGGCGTCGCAGGTCGCAGACGTCGAGACCGGGGTTGGACGGCGTCTCGATCCACAGCAGCTTCGCGCCGTCCAGGACCTCGAGCTGGGCGTCGCCGGCGGTGGGGGCGGTGCGCACCTCGACGCCGAACGCGGTCAGTTGCTCGCGCACCAGCGGAAGCACCTGGTAGCCGTCGTCGGGCAGGACGACGATGTCGCCGGCCCGCAGCTGCGAGAAGAGCACCGCGGAGATGGCGGCCATGCCGGAGGGGAAGGAGAGCGTTTCGGCGGACTCCTGCCCGGGTGCCTCCAGCTCGCCGATGGCGCGCTCCAGAAGCGTCCAGGTCGGGTTCTCGTCGCGGCCGTAGGTGTAGGGGCCGGTGGGCTCACCCGGCAGATGGAAGTGCGCGGCGAAGACCGGGCCAGGAAGAGTCGGCTCGTACTTGACGGGCTCGGGCAGCCCGGCGCGTACCGCCCGTGTGCCGTCGCCCGGCACCTTTGCCCCCGTGACCGGGCGCTCTCCCGCGGGGCCGGTGCCCTCGTCGTTCGCCGCCACGAAATCCTCTGACGTCATACCGCTCGTCCCTCCACTTGCTCTCGTACCTCGGCGAGCAGCCCGGGGCTCGCCGCCTCCACCATCTCAAGACATTCCTCGAAGCCGTCCATGTGTCCGTAGTACGGATCAGGGACGTCCAGGTCGTCGCCCGCGGTGGGGTCGTACGAGCGCAGCAGCCGGACCTTCCCGGCGTCCTCGGCACCATTCGCGAGGCGTCGCAGGGCCTTGAGATGGCCTGTGTCGAGGGCGATGACGAGATCGAGACGGGAGAACCACGAAGCCTGGAACTGCCGGGCCGCGTGGTCGCTCTCGTAGCCGCCCGCCTCCAGCACGGCGACGGTGCGCTCGTCGGCTCCGTCGCCCTCGTGCCAGCCGCCCGTGCCCGCGCTGTCGACCTCGACGAGCTCGTCCAGTCCGGCTCGCTCCACGTGGGCACGGAAGACGGACTCGGCCATCGGCGAGCGGCAGATGTTGCCGGTGCAGACGAAGCAGACGCGGTAGGTCATGAGGCTCTCTCAGTCCTTCAGTCGCCGTCGGGCAGAACGACGTTGAGCGCCCAGGAGACGACGGAGATGATCAGGCCGCCCAGGACGGCGGTCCAGAAGCCCTCCACGTGGAAGCTCAGGTCGATTTTGTCGGCGACCCACGAGGTGAGCAGCAGCATCAAGGCGTTCACCACAAGGGTGATCAGGCCGAGGGTGAGGACGAAGAGCGGAAAGGTCAGTACCTTCACGACCGGCTTGACCAGGAAGTTCACCAGTCCGAAGACCAGCGCGACGATGAGGAGCGTGCCTATCTTCCTGCCCGTGCTGTCACCCGTCAGGGTGATCTTGTCGAGCAGCCAGACGGCGACGGCCAGGGCCCCCGCGTTGGCGAGCGTCTTGACTACGAAATTCTTCATGTGTCTGATCGTGGCAGAGAGATCGACTGGCCAGAAGAGGCTGTGGAAACAGCCTGCGACGCACAAGAGCGGACGAGGGCGATGAAGGCATTCCGGCTGGATGAACTGGAGGCGGAACGCGCCGCCAACGACGGTGCCTACCTGCAGTTTCTGCGTGAACGGAACATGTCGGTCGGGCTGTACGCGCTCGACGCGGGCGCCCTCGATCCGCAGAAACCGCATGCCCAGGACGAGGTGTACTTCATCGTCAGCGGGCGGGCGTCGATCACCGTCGGCCTGGAGACCACACAGGTGGCCCGGGGCGGCGTCGTCTACGTGCCCGCCGGGGTCGCCCACAAGTTCCACCACATCACGGAGGATCTGCGGGTCCTGGTGGTGTTCTCTCCGCCCGAGAGCTGACCCCGCGTCTCAGGGTTCCCTAGGGGGACGGTCAGGGGAGGACAAGGGATGCGAGGTCACCGCACGGCCCCCTCCCCGGCCTAGCATCGGGTGCGAGACATCAGAGAACCCGGAATCAGTGTCCCGGTGTCGGGGCCACGGGCGAGGAGAGGTAAGGACAGGGCGATGCAGGAGATCTTCAGCGGTATGCCGTGGTGGGTGAAGTGGGTCGCGGTGCCGGTCATCGCTCTCGTGGTGTTCGGCGGCCTGATAGCGAGCGTCGTCGGGTTCGTCATCGGCCTGCTCTTCAAGCTGCTCGTCTTCGTCGCGCTGGTCGGCGGGCTCATCTTCATCGTGCGGAAGTTCATGTCGGGTTCCTCCTCGCGCAGCGACTGGTGAGGCGCCGGAGGGCGAGCGACAGGTAACGGCGAAAGGGGAAAGGGAACCCAAGGTTCCCTCGGCAGGGGGAAGTTTCCGGTGAGGCCGCGTATGAGCGGTGAGGGCCCGTTAGAGTCCGGAACTCGACGCGGGGCCGACCCCGCGGGCAGCGCACAGCCCTCCCGTGACTCCCCGCACGGGCGGTCCTCCTCGCTCTTCGGAGTGCCCCTTGGCCACGGTTGACACCGCACCCGCACCATCCGTCGCTCCACCCTTCCGGCGACCGGGTACGCCCGCGGCGGCACGCGTTCCGCCGGCCCAGCCGCGTACCTCGCCGGGGGAGCCGTCTCTCTCGCGCAGCCCGTCGGCTCCGCCCAGGGGGACGGCGCAGCCCCGGAATCCGACAGCGGAGGAACCCGCCCGGCGCACCGCGCCGGTGGAAGGGCACACCGCGCCGGCGGCGACTCGTGGTCCGACCCGACCGGCCACGGGGACGGCACGGCAGGCCCGCGCCCTTTCCGCGGAGCCGGAAGCCGCTCCCATGGACTCCCACACCACCACGTTGATCGGCTCGGTCCAGCGCGCGATGCGTCTGCTGGAGGCCGTCGCCTCGCGTGAGCAGGGTGCCCCCGCCAAACAGCTCGCCCGGGAGGCCGGGCTGGCGTTGCCGACCGCCTACCACCTGCTGCGCACTCTGGTCCACGAGGGTTATCTGCGCCGTGACAGAGGGCTGTTCTTCCTGGGCGAGGCCGCCGAGCGGCTGAGCAGCAGCGGAGCCCGGCAGAAACGTCGCAGCACAGTGAGGGACACCCTCGCGCGCTGGCGCGACGTGATCGGAGCACCCATGTACTACGCGGTCTACCGCGACGGTGAGATCGAGATCATGTGTGTCGCCGACACCCCGGCGAACCCGGCGGTCGAGGAGTGGGCGGACTTCCGCGAGACCGGGCACGCCCACGCGGTCGGCCAGTGTCTGCTGGCCCAGCTGGACGACAAGTCCCGGCGTGAACACCTCGACCGCTACCCGGTGCGGGCGCTCACCCCGTACACGGTGCGTGACGAGGACCGGCTGCTGCGGCGTCTGGAACGGACGGGCCGGATGGAACCGGTGATCGAGCGGCAGGAGTACGCGCTGGGCACGGTCTGCGCCGCGATTCCGGTCACCGTGGGCAGTTCGGCCGCGGTCGTGGCCTTCTCCCTCCCGTCCCATCAGGGCGACCGGCTGATGCCCGTGGCACGGCAGCTGCAGAACGAGGTCGGCCGGCTGCTAGGAACACTCGCCATCTCTATCAGTATCTGAAAACTCACTCCTTGTAATACGGCATGCACGTTGAGCAATATTTCCAGCAGTGTCAGGTGGGACGAATCCTGGCCAGTCGACGGTAAACGACGGGGTAGGCGATGCGTGAGTCGGTGCAGGCAGAGGTCATGATGAGCTTCCTCGTGTCCGAGGAGCTGTCCTTCCGCATTCCTGTCGAGCTGCGATACGAGACCTGTGATCCGTACGCCGTGCGGTTGACCTTCCACTTGCCCGGCGACGCGCCCGTGACCTGGGCGTTCGGGCGGGAACTGCTCGTCGACGGGGTGGGCAGGCCCTGCGGTGACGGCGATGTGCACATCGCTCCGTCCGACCCGGAGGCGTTCGGCGAGGTGCTGATCCGGCTTCAGGTCGGCGGCGATCACGCGCTGTTCCGGTCCGGGGCCGCGCCGCTCGTCGCGTTTCTCGACCGGACGGACAGGCTCGTGCCGCTCGGGCAGGAACGCTCCCTCGAGGGTTTCGACACGTCCCTCGACGCGGTGCTCGACCGCATCCTCACGGAGGAACAGAGCGCGGGCTGAGCGTCGGCGGCCCACGGAGCGGCGTAACGCTTCCTCACAAGGGGCGCCGGTGCAGGATGGTTTCCGCGCTGTCGCGGGACGGCTCAGTGCTTGCGGCGGCGTCCCTTCCCACTCCGTGCCGGCGCCCTGTCGGCCGCGGGCTGCGCCGGGACGGGCGTGCCGCCTTCGCGGTCCGCGGCGACCACCAGCGCGGCCAGCGCGGTCGTCACGGGCACCGCGGCGACCAGGCCGATCGATCCGACCAGAGTGCGCACGATCTCCTCGGCGACCAGTTCGCTGTTGGCGACGGTGCCCACGCTGCTCTGGGCGATCGAGAAGAGCAGCAGCAGCGGCAGCGCGGCGCCCGCGTAGGCCAGGACGAGCGTGTTGACGACCGAGGCGATGTGATCGCGGCCGATACGGATGCCCGCGCGGTACAACCCGCGCCAGCCCATCGTCGGGTTCGCCTCGTGCAGTTCCCACACCGCGGACGTCTGCGTCACCGTCACATCGTCCAGGACACCGAGCGAACCGATGATGACGCCGGCCAGCAGCAGGCCGCTCATGTCGATGGATGGGTACAGACCGTGGATCAGGCCGGTGCTGTCGTCGGTGTTGCCGGTCAGTACGGCCCAGTCGATGAAGACCGAGCCGAGGAGCCCGATCAGCACCAGGGAGAGCAGGGTGCCGACCACCGCCACGGACGTCCGGGCCGACAGACCGTGACACATGTAGAGCGCGATCAGCATGATCGCACTGGACCCGACGACGGCCACGAGCAGCGGGTTCGAGCCCTGCAGGATCGCGGGCAGGATGAAGAAGTTCAGGATCACGAAGCTGATGGCCAGGGCGACCAGGGCCATGATGCCGCGCATCCGGCCGATCACCACCACGACCACCGCGAAGATCACGGCGAGCAGTGTCAGGGGCAGCTTCCGGTTCGCGTCCGTGACCGAGTACTGGAGGTCCTTGGGGGCGGAGGGTTCGTAGGCGACGACGACCTTCTCGCTCCGGTGCAACTGCCGTGACTGATCGGGCTGAACGATCTCGGTGAACGTGCGGCCCTTGTCCTTGCCGGTGTCGATGCGGACGGTCGCCTTCTTGCACTCTCCCCCCGCCCCGGACTGAGCGGAGGAACCCCCGGCGGCTGAGGTGCCGTCCGTCGCGCTTCCCGAGGAGGCGTTAACGGACTTGCAGTCCACCTGGTCGATCTTCGTGACCGTCGCCTGCTGGGTCTGCCGGTCGAACCCGACACCGGTGCGCTCGTGGGACGGCGCGCCGCCGGGCCACAGCACCACGAGACCCACCACGACCGCGGCCGCGAAGGGGATCAGTACCGCGGCGATGACCTTGCGCAGCTGCTTGGAGACCGGCGCGGCGGGACCGTGGCTGTGGGAATGCCCGTGTCCGGCGCCCGCAGGCTCGTTGTGCCCGCGGCGGGGACCCGGCCCGTGACCGTCGCCCGAACCGTGATGACCACCGCCTGGTCCATGGCCGTGGTCGTGCTCTTGCTCGTGGCCGTGACCGATAGCGGAGCCATGCCCACGGCCGTCGTCGGAGCCGGGACGGTGCGGTGGCTCGGGCGGGGGGAGCGGGTGCTGTCGGGTCGTCGTCACCGCCCGATCATCGCAAGAACGTCAAGGGCCCTCTGTTCACCGCGCCAAACATGACGCTAGCGTGGGGGCACCTTTGCACACGCGGGAGCTCGGAGCACCGGGCTGAGAGGGCGCTGACCTCCGTCTTCGCGATGTTTCACATGAAACATCGGCGATCGGAAGCCGCTGCGTCGACCGCTGAACCTGTTACCGGGTAATGCCGGCGTAGGGAGTAGGTCTCATGACCGACAAGGATGTACGCACGCCTGCCTCCAGTCGGACGGACGGGGTTTCCCCGCCGTCCCCGAACGGCCAGGACGGGCAGTCCATCGGCTGGCACAAGGCATACGTCGGGGGTGCTCGACCCGATCTGCGGGTGCCGGTTCGCCAGGTGCACCTCACCAACGGGCAGTCCGTGACGCTGTACGACACCTCCGGCCCGTATACCGATCCGTCCATCGACACCGATGTGCGCAGGGGGCTGACGCCGCTGCGTGAGAGCTGGATCATCGCCCGCGGAGACACCGAGGAATACGCGGGCCGTCCCGTCCGTCCCGAGGACGACGGGATCAAGCACACGTCCCCGCGCGGAGGACTGCGCAATCTCGACGCGGTCTTCCCCGGCCGGCCGCGTCAGCCGCGCCGGGGGCGGGACGGGCAGGCGGTGACCCAGCTCGCCTACGCGCGGCGCGGTGAGATCACGCCCGAGATGGAGTTCGTGGCGGTCCGTGAGAACGTCGCGCCCGAGGTCGTACGGGAGGAGATCGCCGCGGGCCGAGCGGTGCTGCCCGTGAACGTCAACCATCCGGAGATCGAGCCGATGATCATCGGTAAGCGGTTCCTGGTGAAGGTCAACGCCAACATCGGCAATTCCGCGGTGACTTCCTCCATCGAGGAGGAGGTCGACAAGATGACCTGGGCGACCCGATGGGGCGCCGACACGGTCATGGACCTGTCCACCGGCCGCAACATCCACACCACGCGTGAATGGGTGCTGCGCAACTCTCCCGTCCCCATCGGCACCGTGCCGCTCTACCAGGCGCTGGAGAAGGTCGACGGCCGTGCCGAGGAGCTGACCTGGGAGATCTACAAGGACACCGTCGTCGAGCAGGCCGAGCAGGGCGTGGACTACATGACGGTTCACGCGGGCGTGCGCCTCGCGTACGTGCCGCTCACCGCGAACCGCAAGACCGGCATCGTCTCGCGCGGCGGCTCGATCATGGCCGCCTGGTGCCTCGCGCACCACAAGGAGTCGTTCCTGTACGAGAACTTCGAGGAACTCTGCGAGATCCTCGCCGCGTACGACGTCACCTACTCGCTCGGCGACGGGCTGCGGCCGGGTTCCATCGCGGACGCCAACGACGCGGCGCAATTCGCAGAGTTGAGGACGCTCGGGGAACTCAACAGGGTCGCGAAGCGTTTTCAGGTACAGACGATGATCGAAGGCCCGGGACATGTCCCGATGCACAAGATCAAGGAGAACATCGACCTTCAGCAGGAGATCTGTGATGAAGCTCCGTTCTATACCCTCGGTCCGCTGACGACGGACGTCGCGCCGGCGTACGACCACATCACTTCCGGCATCGGTGCCGCGATGATCGCCTGGTGGGGCACGGCCATGCTCTGCTACGTCACGCCCAAGGAGCACTTGGGCCTGCCCGATCGCGACGACGTCAAGACCGGCGTCATCACCTACAAGATCGCCGCCCACGCAGCCGACCTCGCCAAGGGGCACCCAGGTGCGCAGGAATGGGATGACGCGCTCTCCGACGCCCGCTTCGAGTTCCGGTGGGAGGACCAGTTCAACCTGGCTCTCGACCCGGACACGGCACGGGAGTTCCACGACCAGACGCTGCCGGCCGAGCCCGCCAAGACGGCCCACTTCTGCTCCATGTGCGGGCCGAAGTTCTGCTCGATGAAGATCAGCCAGAACATCAACGAGCGGTTCGGCGGTGACGTGGCCGACGGCGCCTCCGCCGAGGAGATCTCCGAGGGCATGCTTCAGAAGTCCCGGGAGTTCGCCGAGGCGGGCAACCGCGTGTACTTGCCGCTGGCCGACTGAGCCGGATCACGGGGGGCGCGGTCCGGGGCGGACACCCGGACCGCCGCCCTCGGCACGGTCACGGTGTGACGTCCTGCGGGTACCAGCGCAGTTCGACGGTGTTGCCGTCCGGGTCCTGGACGTAGACCGAGGTGGCGTTGCCGCGCGCGCCGAAGCGTTTCACGGGGCCCTCGAGCACGGTGAAGGATCCCGACGCGATGACCTGGTCCCAGTCCAGAGGTTCCACGGTGAGGCAGATGTGGTCGACGTTGGACCCTCCGCGGCTATGGGCGGTCAGGTCGATGATGGTTTCGGCCGTGACCCTCACCGACGGGAACGGGGCCTGGCCGCGCCGCCATTCGTCGACGCGTACGGGTTCGAGGCCCAGAAGTCCGGTGTAGAAGGCCAGGGACCGTTCGACGTCCTCGACATTGAGGACCAGGTGGTCGAAGGCCTTCACGCGCAGGGCGGTCATGTCGTCTCCAGGGCGATGGCGTGGCGAAGCCACGTGCTGAACAGGGCGGGGTCGATCTCGTCGGCACGGCCGAGCTTCACGGAGGCCATCCGGCGGGCTCCGGCGACCAGCCGGCCCGATGGATCGGCCACGTCCTGGCCGCGCCAGAGGCCGAAGGTGACGTAGGACGTGTAGGCCTTGAGCAGGCATACCGGGGCCCGCCCCGGCTTGTCCCCGAGGCTCCAGGTGGGATGGCCGTGCCACAGCGTGCCGGAGTCGTCGGGGAGGGCCGAGTCGATGACGTTCCTGGTTCTCTCGCCGATGTCGCGCAGCGGGCCGTCGAGACCGTTCAGGTAGGTGGTGATGTCCGAGGAAGTCATGTGGGTCCCCGTTCGGGAAGGGCGTGATGGGTGGAGTGGAGGTGGTGGCGTGGCGGGCGTGGTGGTGGGTGGAGCCGGGTGCGGAGGTGCTGTGCGCTCGGTCGGCCGGGGGCCTTGTCGGCTCTCACGCGGCCGGGTGGACGCCTTCTACGATCCGCCGCGAGACGGACGCCATCAAGGCATGATCACTGCACGACCGTTGAGTCAGATTTAACGCCGGGGGTTTCATGCTGGAGCGACTGGAGACCGAGATCTTTCTGACGCTGGCCGAGGAACTGCACTTCGGCCGGACCGCCGCGCGGCTGCTGATCACGACCGGGCGCGTCAGCCAGGTGATCAAGGCACTGGAGCGCAGAGTCGGAGCCTTGCTGTTCGAACGCAACAGCCGTTCCGTCCGGCTCACCGCGATCGGCCGGCAGCTGGCGGACGACCTGGCGCCCCTGGTCGCCGGGATGGAAGCGGCGCTGCGAAGGGCGGCCGACGCCGGCCGGGGCGTCACCGGAGAGCTGCGGGTCGCCTTCCTCGGTGAGTGGACGGCGCCCACGCTTCTCAAGGCGGTCGCCCTGTTCGGTGAGCGTCACCCGGACTGCCGTGTCGACGTGCGGGAGGTTCAGCTCGCCAACTCCCGGGCGAGTCTGCTGGACGGTTCGGTCGACGTGCTGCTGGCCTCGTTCCCCTTCGACGGCATGGCCTGCGGACCCGCACTGCTGCGGGAGAGACGGGTCCTGGCCGTCGCGGCAGGTCATCCGCTGGCCGGCGAGGAACGGCTGTCCCTCGAGGTGCTCGCGGACCATTCCGTGGTGCAGTACCCCCAGGTGACCTCGGCGGCGTTCAAACGGGACCGCACACCGGACCACACCCCCTCGGGCAGGCCCGTTCCGAAGGGGCCGGCCGGCGGGTCGTTCTCCGAAATGCTGACCCTGGTCGCGATGGGCCGGGGCGTCCTCCCGGTCGGGGAGCACTCGCGGCAGTACTACCCGAGGCCCGACGTCGCCTACGTCCCCCTTCACGACGCGCAGCCGATCGAACGGGGACTGGTGTGGATGGAGGGCAACACCACCGAGCGGCTGCGCGCGTTCGTACGGGCCGCGACGGACGCGGCCGGCTCTTCCCACGCGCGGGCGTATCGGCCGGATCCACTGACGGCTTCTCCAGGGAGACTGGGCGCATGACACCGACATCGATGAGCAAGGGTGCCAACCTTCCCGTTGCCGCGCAGGAGGTGCGGGTCGTACTCGGCTGGTCAGGAGGTCCCGGTGCGCCGGACGCCGATGCCTCGGCCCTGCTGCTCCGGGCGGACGGGCGGGTGCGCGACGACGGTGACTTCGTCTTCTACAACCAGCCCAGGCATGCCTCCGGCGCCGTGCGCCACTCGGGCAAGCGGCGGGAGGGGGACGGGACGACGGACACCGTCGAGGTGGATCTGCGTGCCCTGGAGCCGGAGATCCAGCGCGTGGTCCTGGGCGCCTCCGCCGACGGGGGCACCTTCGGCCAGCTGTCGGGTCTGAGACTGAGGCTGCTCGATGCCGGAACCGGGGAGGAACTGGCGTTCTTCGATATGGAGGCGACGACGGAGACGGCGTTCATCGGAGGCGAGCTGTATCTGCGGGGCGGACAGTGGAAGTTCCGCGCGGTGGGCCAGGGGTACGCTTCCGGGCTCGCGGGCCTGGCCACCGACTTCGGGATCAGCGTGGACGAGGAGCCGGGCACCGCAGGGAGCGCGGACGCGAGGAGCGCGCCCGCCGGAGCCACCGCAGCGGCACCGGTACCCCCGCCGGTCCCCGCATCCCCGATCGTGCCCGTCCCTCCGGCACCCCCGTCGCCACCGGCACCCCCGATCGCGCCCGTCCCTCCCGCGCCCCAGGCGCCCCCGGCCCCGGCTCTCGGCTCGGCTCCTCGTCTCGTGAAGGGTGAGGAGCGGCTGCCCGTCGACATGCGCAAGCGGCTCTCCCTGCGCAAGGAGCAGGTGGCGATCAGTCTGCGCAAGCACGGGGCTGTGGGCGTCAGGGCCCGCGTCATCCTGGTCCTGGACGCCTCCGGGTCGATGTCGTTCCTGTACTCCAAGGGCGTCGTGGCCGATGTGGTGGAACGGATGGCCGCGGTGGCGGCACAGCTGGACGACGACGGGGAGATGCAGGCGTGGACCTTCGCGTCGAACCCGGCCCGGCTGCCGGACCTCGCTCTGGGCGATCTGCCGGAGTGGCTGGAGCGCCACGTCCGGGTGGGTGAACTGACCTTGTTCAGAAGAAAGAAGCCGAAGAAGGGCCTGCTGCCGGGACAGGTGGACATGCGGGCGGTCGGCATCCAGAACGAGGAGCAGAAGGTGATTGCCGAGGTCCGGACGTTCGTCCGCGAGCACCCGGCCGCCGATCCCACCCTGGTGCTCTTCTTCTCCGACGGAGGCGTCTACCGCAACAAGGAGATCGAGAAGGAGCTGCGGGAGGCGGTGGACGAGCCGGTCTTCTGGCAGTTCGTCGGACTGGGGCGCTCCAACTACGGCGTTCTGGAGCGGTTCGACACCCTGCCGGGCCGACGCGTCGACAACGTGGGCTTCTTCGCGGTCGACGACATCAGCGACGTACCGGATCCGGAGCTCTACGACCGGCTGCTGTCCGAGTTCCCGTCGTGGACGAAGGAGGCGCGGCGGCTGGGCATCGTCTGAGACACCCCGAAGACAGCGCATGACGCCCGCAGGACGCCCCGGGCCGCCC
This sequence comes from Streptomyces sp. NBC_00328, assembly GCF_036139655.1. NCBI lineage: Bacteria > Bacillati > Actinomycetota > Actinomycetes > Kitasatosporales > Streptomycetaceae > Streptomyces > Streptomyces sp. NBC_00328. The sequence continues at coordinate 5,034,058 of NZ_CP108013.1, read as the reverse complement.
GGAGGCGCGTGTGGAGGACCGCGCGCGCCGCAGCCGTAGGGACGCCCGCGCCGCGGCCGTGCACGGGAGGGACAAGCGCCCGCAGCGGGCCGCGCACAGGGCCCTGTCCGCGGCCGTACGGACGCGCCCGCGGCAGTCGGAAAGGGCCGCACCCGCAGCGGTGTGCGGGCCCGCGCACCTGCGCGGGCCCTCTCCCGCCAGACCCGGCCGTCGGCCGGGTCGGTCACTCGGGCTGGTGTTCAGGTCCCCCGAAGTCCGGGCTGGTGAAGTCCGGGCTGGAGAAGCTCGGGCGCGAGCCTGCCGCCGGTCCGTCCTCGGGGCTGCTGAACCCCGGCCTGCCGTACCCGAGGTGGGGAATGCGGCTGGGGGCCGGTGCGGGGCGGCTCAGTGCCGCCGAGCCCGGGTCCGCGAGGGCTTCCCGGAGGAACGGCATGATGCCGCGCTCCAGCAGGGCATCACGCCAGGCCTCCTTGGCCCGGGTGACCTGTCCGGTCAGCTCGTCACCCGCTTCGGCCTGGAGAGAGGACGAGCTGTTGCGCAGGGCGGTCAGCAGCAGTCCGGCCGCGGCGACCAGAATGGCGGCCGCCGTGATCGCGCCGAAGACCCATCCGGTGGTCAGGAGGGTTCGGGCGACGGTCGGTTCGGGATCGAGCATCTTCAGGGCATAGCCCACGAGCAGAAAGATCACCGCTGCCGTCCCGGCGAGGACGGGGGCGAGCACCGCGACGACGGCGACCGCGCCTGCTCCGGCGGTCTCGGTGACCTCTCCCATGGTGGCGGCGAGCCCCAACACGGTCGTGCCCGGCTCCGTGGAGCCGGTTTCCTCGCTCACGACAGCGGACCGCACCGGTCGGCGCAGTTCGCTGCGGATCTTCACGTAGTGCGCGTACTCGTCCGACGCGGCCGTCGTGATGAGGGCTGTGGCGTTGAGCGCCATGGTGCGCAGTTGTTCGAGGTTGAGCCGCTGGCCGACAGCGGCGAGTTCCGGACGGTGTGGTGCGGAGCGCAGCGCCTCATCGAGGATCCGCTCGTATTCCTGGCGGTCCTCGCTCAGCAGGTGCTGCGGAACGCTGTTCATCTGCATCCCCCGATGCTCCGTAGGGCTGGTGGCTCGCACGCTGACGAGCCGTTGGGCAGAAACGGAGGGGAGCCTGCTACGGATAAGCCGATGGTAGAGCGGTGACGGCACGCCGTGACAGGGGGTTTCCAGAAATTGGCCCCTGTCCGCAGCGGTCCGCCCGCCGGACGCCTGCCCGCTGAACGCTCAGATATCCAGGGGAAGTTGCTGGACCAGCAGCTTTCCGGCCATGGTCACTCCACCGTCCATCGCGATGGCCAGACCGTCGGCGTAGACGTGCGGTCCTTCGATCACGGGACCCGCTCCGGCCTCGCTGTCCTCCGGGACCACCTCGCCCAGAAGGTACGGAATAGGGCTGTGACCGTGGACGATGCGTGTGCCGCCGTACAGGTCGAGCAGTTCGTGGACCGCCTCGGCGCCGTCGTCGCGGAAGGCGAAGCGACGGGTGAACTTGCGGAAGAGGTCCCAGCAGTCCTCGGCGTCGTTGCGGGTGAGGGTTTCGCGGACGGTGTCGTTGACCGCTTCGATGGAGTCGCCGTAGTCGAGGTAGGCGGTGGTGTCGGAGTGCACCAGAAGGTGTCCGTCGACCAGCTCCATGGCGTCGAGGCGGGCCATCCACTGCAGATGGTGGTCCTGGAGGCGGTCCATGTCCGTCTTCTGGCCGCCGTTGAGCAGCCAGGCGGCCTGGAAGGTGGCGGTGCCGGCGCCGGAACTGACCGGGGTGTCGCCGAACCGCTTGGCGCCGAGCAGCAGCAGCTCGTGGTTGCCCATGAGCGCCTTGCAGTAGCCGCCGGCTGCGGCCGCCTCCGCGGACAGCCGCATCACGAGGTCGATCACGCCGATGCCGTCCGGGCCGCGGTCGGTGAAGTCGCCGAGGAACCACAGGCGCGAGGTTCCGGCCGACCAGTTCCCGGCGGCGTCGACGAGGCCCTTGGCCTGGAGCGCGGCGACGAGCTGGTCGAGGTAGCCGTGCACGTCCCCGACGACGTACAGCGGGCCGGGTCCGGCGCCGGGCGCCGGGGCGGGTGCGCCCGAGGGGTCGACGGCGACCTGCAGGGTGTCGCCGCGGTTGATGACCGGCAGATCGCGCTGCGTGGGCGTGTACCCCTCGGAGAACCCGTCCGGGAACTCCGACGGAGACTTCCCGGACGCGTAGGGGGAGGGTTCTCCCGACGCGTACCGCGCGTTCTCCCCGACGGGTCCGGCGCCCTCGCCATGAGGCGTGTTCTGCGCATACGGACCGGTCTCGTGGACGTACCCCGGTACCCGGAAGTCGCGCAACGTCGCCGTCCGCACCACCTCGGGTCCCTGACCGGCCCCCTGAGTCATCGACCCCTCCACCACCATCGCGCCGCATCTGCACCGGTTCGGACTGCCTGGTCGCAGCGGCCCGCGGTGTCGTCCGCCCATCATAGGAATGCGGATCGCGCCATGTGATGACCCAGGGGTGGTGAATCGGAACAGGAGCCCAGTTCACCGCGGTTTTCGCCCGAATTGGGCGGGGCTCGCCCCGCCCTTTCCTGATCGGGCCTCAGCCCTGCTCGGGTGATCGGGGCGGACTGACGGTCGTCCGGGGCGAACGGCGCTGCGACGAGGTCCGCACGATCAGCTCCGTCGGTATCACCTGCTCGACCGGTTGGTCCGATTCGACCCCTTCGATGGCGTCGATCAGCAGCTGGACGACGGCCGTGCCGATTCTGCGCGGTTTGAGGGAGAGAGTCGTGACGGGTGGCTCGGTGCTGGCGTAGACGTTCGACTCGCTGCAGCACACCAGCAGCAGGTCGTCGGGTACGCGCAGACCGTAGCGGCGGGCGGCGGCCAGCAGGTCGGTGCCGTTCGGGTCGAAGAGGCCGTAGACGGCGTCCGGGCGGTCGGGCCGGGCGAGGAGCCGGTCGGCTGCCACCGCTCCCGCACACGGATCGTGCGCGGGATAGGCCTCGTACACCGGATCCTGGCGCACGCGCTCGCACCAGCGCAGGTATGCGGTGGTGGAGAGGTGCGTGTACGTGTCCGTGGTGGTGCCGGTGAGGAGGCCGATGCGGCGGGCGCCGGCGTCGGCCAGGTGGTCGAGGATGCCGAGGACGGCGGCCTCGTGGTCGTTGTCCACCCAGGCGGTGACCGGGAGCGACCCCGCGGGCCGGCCGTCGGAGACGACGGGCAGCCCCTGGCGGACCAGCTCGCTGACGACCGGATCCTGGTCGGACGGGTCGATGACCACGGTTCCGTCCAGGGCGACGTTCGACCACACGTCGTGGCGGGAGGTCGCGGGGAGGATGACCAGGGCGTATCCCCGGGCGAGCGCGGCCGAGGTGGCGGCTCTGGCCATCTCGGCGAAGTAGGCGAACTCGGTGAAGGTGAAAGGTTCATCCCCGTACGTGGTGACGGTCAGGCCGATCAGGCCGGACTTGCCGGTACGGAGGGTTCGGGCCGCGGCCGAGGGGCGATAGCCCAGCCGGTCGGCGACTTCGCGGACATGGCGTCGGGTGGCGTCCGGGAGCCGCCCCTTGCCGTTGAGGGCATCGGACACGGTTGTGATGGAGACCCCTGCTGCCGCGGCCACGTCTCTGATGCCCGCCCGGCCCGGCCGACCGCCTCGGCGGGAGGTCTCCGCCCGGCTCACCTGGTGCTTCCCTGCTGCTGTCATGGCGAGCCGATAGTAGGGCTCTTACGGTGGGGTAGTGCGGACGCATATGCGCGCGTTGACAGGCACGTTTCTGCATGATCGACAGCGCCTAACTTCCTTTGAAGTGAAGGTAGTTGACCGATCCCACCCCAATACGTGACTTGTCGACGCGCGCGGACCTGCCAAGCGGGCCATGTTTCGAAGAGGTCTCAACTCACCTGTACGAGGGATGCGCGCCACGGCGTGAGCCACCGGCGCATGTGATAGTCGCCGACGCGCCCCCTTTCGTACGACTTCGTACGGGGACGGTCGTCGGACCGTGCGACGGCGACGGCCGGGACCTGCGCCGCCGGCGGGCGTGGATGATCACCCGGCCGGGCACGGGGTGGTGTCAGGTTGTCCACAGGCCATTCGCAGCGGCGCGGAATCCTCATAAGGTGAGAAGTATTAGGAGCCGGTGGTGGTCATGAGCCGCTGGTGGTCACGAGGAGGACTGCGGTGAGCGACACGAACCCCAAGCTGCGTGCCGAGCTGGCGGGTATCCCCACCTACAAGCCCGGCAAGCCCGCCGCGGCCGGCGCCGTGGCGTACAAGTTGTCCTCCAACGAGAACCCGTACCCACCGCTGCCCGGCGTGGTCGAGAGTTTGAGCGCGGCGACCGGTTCGTTCAACCGCTACCCGGACATGGCGTGCACGGGGCTGGTCAACGAGCTGGCGGACCGTTTCGGCGTCCCTGCCTCCCACGTGGCGACGGGCACCGGCTCGGTCGGCGTCGCGCAGTCGCTGCTGCAGGCCACGAGCGGTCCCGGTGACGAGGTCATCTACGCCTGGCGGTCCTTCGAGGCGTACCCGATCATCACGCAGATCAGCGGGGCGACCTCGGTGCAGGTGCCGCTGACCCCGGGCGAGGTGCACGACCTGGACGCGATGGCCGACGCCGTCACCGACCGGACGCGGCTGATTTTCCTCTGCAATCCGAACAATCCGACCGGCACCGTGGTCCGCCGGGCCGAGCTGGAGCGGTTCCTGGACCGGGTGCCGAGCGATGTGCTGGTCGTGCTGGACGAGGCGTACCGCGAGTTCATCCGTGACGCCGAGGTCCCGGACGGTGTGGAGATCTACCGTGACCGGCCCAACGTCTGTGTGCTGCGCACCTTCTCCAAGGCGTACGGGCTGGCCGGTCTCCGGGTCGGCTTCGCCATCGCTCACGAGCCGGTGGCGGCCGCGCTGCGCAAGACGGCCGTGCCGTTCGGCGTGAGCCAGCTGGCCCAGGACGCCGCGGTGGCGAGCCTGCGGGCCGAGGACGAACTGCTCGGCCGGGTCGGCTCCCTGGTCTCCGAGCGCACCCGGGTGGTCGACACGCTGCGCGGTCAGGGCTGGACGGTGCCCGAGACGCAGGCCAACTTCGTCTGGCTGCGACTGGGGGAGCGCACCCTCGACTTCGCCGCGCACTGCGAGCAGGCCGGTGTCGTCGTGCGTCCCTTCGCGGGCGAGGGCGTCCGCGTCACCATCGGTGAGACCGAGGGGAACGACATCTTCCTGAAGGCGACCGAGAGCTTCCCCAAGGGGATGTAGTCGCCCGGCGGACCAACTGTCCACAGGGACAGGCTTGGCCGTCACTCGTGAGGCATCGCCGGAGAGTCCGGAGAGAGGCCCGTACGCGTCGACCGCGTACGGGCCTCTCGGCGTACGCGGTGCGGACGGGAGGAGGGCGGAGGCCGGCGTTGGCGGGCGGGTTCGGGCGTCACTCGTGCATCCCGGGCTGCCCGGTTCCTCCGGGTCGGGGTCCCTCGGGTCCGGGTCGGGGCCCTTCGGTCCCAGTTAGGGACCCCCCGCCCCTCCTCCCTCGAACGGGCATGCGTCATAATTGCTTGTGAATGTGAACGCGTTCACAAGCGTGTCCTGTTGATCCCGTGATGTCTGCTACGAAGCGGGCAAACTGCCGCTGTGACCACGGCGACGTAAGGAGACTGACGACGTGGAATTGGCTTTGGCGCCAGAGACCATGGCGCGATGGCAGTTCGGCATTATCACCGTCTACCACTTCTTCTTCGTACCTCTGACGATCTCGCTCGCAGCGCTCGTCGCCGGCCTGCAGACCGCCTGGGTGCGTACGGAGAATCAGAAGTACCTCAAGGCCACGAAGTTCTGGGGCAAGCTCTTCCTGATCAACATCGCGATGGGCGTCGTCACCGGCATCGTCCAGGAATTCCAGTTCGGCATGAACTGGTCCGCCTACTCACGGTTCGTCGGTGACATCTTCGGCGCTCCGCTCGCCTTCGAGGCGCTGCTCGCCTTCTTCTTCGAGTCCACCTTCATCGGGCTGTGGATCTTCGGCTGGGACAAGCTGCCGAAGAAGCTCCACCTCGCCTGCATGTGGATGGTCTCCATCGGCACCATGCTGTCCGCGTACTTCATCCTCGCGGCCAACTCGTGGATGCAGCACCCGGTCGGCTACCGGATCAACAAGGAGAAGGGGCGCGCGGAGCTCACCGACTTCTGGCATGTGCTGACCCAGAACACCGCGCTCGCCCAGGTGTTCCACACCCTCACCGCCGCCTTCCTGACCGGTGGCGCCTTCATGGTGGGCATCGCCGCGATCCACCTGGCCCGCAAGCGGCACGTCGCCGTCATGAAGACCTCGCTGCGCCTGGGCCTCGTCACCGTCGTCATCGCCGGTCTCCTCACGGCGATCAGCGGCGACACCCTCGGCAAGATCATGTTCAAGCAGCAGCCGATGAAGATGGCCGCCGCCGAGGCGCTGTGGGACGGCCAGGAGTCCGCGCCCTTCTCGATCTTCGCGTACGGAGACGTCAGCAAGGGCCACAACACCGTCGAACTGTCGATCCCCGGGATACTGTCCTTCCTCGCCGACGACGACTTCAACTCGTACGTCCCCGGCATCAACGACACGAACAAGGCCGAGCAGGAGAAGTACGGTCCCGGCGACTACCGCCCCATCATCCCGGTCACCTTCTGGGCGTTCCGCTGGATGATCGGCTTCGGCATGGCCTCCTTCCTGATCGGCATCGTCGGACTCTGGCTGACCCGCAAGAAGTTCATGCTGCCGCAGCACCTGAGGGTCGGCGAGGACGAGGCACCGCATCTGGTCCTGTTCAAGAACAAGGCGCTCGGCCCGAAGCTCACCAAGTGGGGCTGGCGCATCGCCATCTGGACCCTGGCGTTCCCGCTGATCGCCAACTCCTGGGGCTGGATCTTCACCGAGATGGGCCGTCAGCCGTGGGTCGTGTACGGCGTTCTGCAGACCCGGTTCGGCGTCTCCCCCACCGTCTCGCAGGGCGAGGTCATCACGTCGCTGACCGTCTACTCGCTGATCTACGCGATCCTCGCGATCATCGAGGTCAAGCTGCTCGCGAAGTACGTCAAGGCGGGGCCGCCCGAGCTCACCGAGTCCGACCTCAACCCGCCCACCAGGATCGGCGGCGACTCCAGTGACGCCGACAAGCCGATGGCCTTCTCCTACTAGGCTCAGGGAGCTGCTGAGTCATGGAACTTCACGACGTCTGGTTCGTCCTCATCGCGGTCCTCTGGATCGGCTACTTCTTCCTGGAAGGCTTCGACTTCGGAGTCGGCATCCTCACCAAGCTGCTGGCCCGCGACCGCACCGAGAAGCGGGTGCTGATCAACACGATCGGCCCGGTCTGGGACGGCAACGAGGTATGGCTGCTCACGGCCGGCGGTGCGACCTTCGCCGCCTTCCCCGAGTGGTACGCCACCCTCTTCTCGGGCTTCTACCTGCCCCTTCTGATCATCCTGGTCTGTCTGATCGTGCGCGGTGTCGCCTTCGAGTACCGGGCGAAGAGGTCCGAGGAGCACTGGCAGCGCAACTGGGAGGCGGCGATCTTCTGGACCTCGCTGATCCCGGCGTTCCTGTGGGGTGTGGCCTTCGCCAACATCGTGCGCGGAGTGAAGATCGACCGGAACTTCGAGTACGTGGGCAACTTCTGGGACCTGCTCAACCTGTACTCGATCCTCGGCGGCCTGGTCACGCTCACGCTGTTCACCTTCCACGGGGCGGTGTTCGTCGGCCTCAAGACGGTGGGAGACATCCGGGAGCGGTCGCGGAAGCTCGCTCTGCAGGTCGGCCTGGCGACAGCCGTGCTGGCGCTGGTCTTCCTCATCTGGACCCAGGTCGACAGCGGTGACGGCGCGTCGCTGGCCGCGCTGATCGTGGCCGTGGCCGCCCTCGTCGCGGCGCTGGCGATGGCCAACGCCGGGCGGGAGGGATGGGCGTTCATTCTCTCGGGGCTGACCATCGTGGCCGCCGTCGCGATGCTCTTCCTGTCGCTCTTCCCGGACGTCATGCCGTCCTCGCTCAACGCGGACTGGAGCCTCACGGTCACCAACGCCTCGTCGAGTCAGTACACCCTGAAGATCATGACCTGGTGTGCCGTGATCGCCACGCCGATCGTCCTGCTCTACCAGAGTTGGACCTACTGGGTGTTCCGCAAGCGCATCGGCACGCACCACATCGCCGTGGACGTGTCGCACTGAATCCGATGTAGCGGCATGTTTCACGTGAAACGTGCCTGATGGGCCAAAGGTGTGTTTCACGTGAAACCAATCGATCCGCGCCTGCTTCGGTACGCCCGAGCCACCCGCCGTTTCCTTGTGGCGGTCGTGGTGCTGGGCGCCGCCGGAGCGGCACTGGTCATCGCCCAGGCGATGCTCATCGCCGAAGTGGTGGTCGGCGCCTTCCAGCACGGTTTCTCCGCCGCCGAACTGCGCACCCCCCTGGTTGTTCTGACGGCCGTGGCGCTCGGGCGCGCTCTGGTGGCCTGGCTCACCGAGCTCGCCGCGCACCGCGCGAGTGCCGCGGTGAAGTCGGAGCTGAGGGGGCGGCTGGTGGAGAGGGCCGCATCGCTGGGCCCCGGGTGGCTCAGCGGCCAGCGGACGGGTTCCCTGGTCGCCCTCGCGACACGGGGCGTCGACGCGCTCGACGACTACTTCTCGCGCTATCTCCCGCAGTTGGGGCTCGCGCTGGTGGTCCCGGTCGCCGTGCTGGCGCGGATCGTCACCGAGGACTGGGTGTCCGCGGCGATCATCGTCGGCACGCTGCCGCTCATCCCCTTGTTCATGGTGCTGATCGGCTGGGCCACGCGCAGCCACATGGACCGCCAGTGGCGGATGCTGTCCCGGCTGTCCGGACACTTCCTGGATGTGGTCGCGGGACTGCCCACGCTCAAGGTGTTCGGTCGGGCCAAGGCGCAGGCCGAGTCGATCCGGAAGATCACCGGCGAGTACCGGCAGGCGACGATGCGGACGCTCCGGATCGCCTTCCTGTCGTCCTTCGCCCTGGAACTGCTCGCCACCATCTCGGTCGCCCTGGTCGCGGTGACCATCGGCATGCGTCTCGTCCGGGGCGAGATGGACCTGTACGTGGGGCTCGTCATCCTCGTGCTGGCACCCGAGGCCTATCTGCCGCTGCGGCAGGTGGGAGCCCAGTACCACGCCGCCGCCGAAGGGCTCGCGGCCGCCGAGGCCATCTTCGCGGTGCTGGAGACCCCGGCACCGAGGTCCGGTTCGCTGCGCGTACCCGCGGGGGAGATCGCCTTCGACGGCGTCACCGTGCGCTATCCGGGGCGATCCGCGGACGCGGCCTCGGACGTCTCCTTCACGGTCGAGCCCGGTGAGACGGTCGCCCTCGTCGGTCCCAGCGGTGTGGGCAAGTCGACCCTGCTGAACGTTCTGCTCGGATTCGTGGAGCCCACCGCCGGTCACGTCCGCGCCGGGGGAGTCGATCTCGCCGACGCCGACCTCACGGAGTGGCGCTCGCGGATCGCCTGGGTGCCGCAACGGCCACACCTGTACGCCGGATCCATCGCCGAGAACGTACGTCTGGCGCGACCCGACGCCGACGACACGGCGCTGCGCCGGGCTCTCGTCGACGCCGGCGCGGCAGGGTTCGTCGACGCCCTGCCCGCCGGGGCCGACACGCTTCTCGGCGAGGACGGCGCCGGGCTGTCGGCCGGCCAGCGTCAGCGCCTGGCACTCGCGCGGGCGTTCCTCGCGGACCGGCCCGTGCTGCTGCTCGACGAGCCGACGGCCTCCCTCGACGGGGCGACCGAGGCCGAGGTCGTCGCGGCGGTCCGGCGGCTGGCCGTGGGCCGGACCGTGCTGCTGGTCGTGCACCGGCCTGCCCTGCTGGATGTCGCGGACCGGGTGGTCCGCCTGGAAGCCGCTGCCGTCGGCGCGCCGCGGCCGGCACTCGAGGCCGGTGTTTCCGGCTCCGCGCAGCCGACGCGCACACAGCCGCCGCACGGCGCCGAGCCGGAGGACCTGTTCCCGGCGGACGCCGAAGGCCTCGTCACGATGTCCCGGGCCCGGGGTGGTGTGCTCGCCCGCATCCGGGTGATGGCGGCTCCCCGGCGTGGGCCGCTCGCGCTCGCCCTGCTCCTCGGCAGCCTCGCGCTCGGGAGCGCCGTCGGCCTCATGGCCACCTCCGGCTGGCTCATCTCGCGGGCCTCCCAGCAGCCGCCGGTCTTCTATCTGATGGTGGCCGTGACGGCCACCCGGACGTTCGGCATCGGACGGGCGGTGTTCCGGTACGCGGAACGGCTCGTCTCGCACGACGCCGTGCTGCGGATGCTGGCCGACACACGGGCGGCGGTCTACCGGCGTCTGGAACGGCTCGCGCCCGCCGGGCTGCGGACCACCCGGCGTGGTGACCTGCTGTCGCGGCTCGTCGCCGACGTGGACGCCCTGCAGGACTACTGGCTGCGCTGGCTGCTGCCGGCCGGAGCCGCGGTCCTGGTCTCCGCCGCCTCCGTCGGGTTCACCGCCTGGCTGCTCCCCGAAGCCGGGGCCGTTCTCGCCGTCGGCCTGCTGGCGGCCGGGGCCGGAGTCCCCCTGGTGACCGGTGCCGTGGCGCGCCGCGCCGAACGACGGCTGGCTCCCGCACGGGGCGCGCTGGCGACCCAGGTGGCCGATCTGCTCACGGGGACCGCCGAACTGACCGTCGCGGGCGCGCTGCCCGCCCGTACCGCCGAGGCGAGGCAGGCCGACGGCGTCCTCACGAGGATTGCCTCCCGAGCGGCCACCGCGACCGCCCTCGGCGACGGACTCACGGCACTCGTCTCCGGACTCACCGTCGCGGCCACCGCTCTCGTGGGCGCCCAGGCGGTCGCCGCCGGGCGACTGCACGGCGTGCTCATGGCCGTCGTCGTCCTCACCCCGCTGGCCGCATTCGAGGCCGTCATGGGACTGCCGCTCGCCGTTCAGTACCGGCAGCGGGTGCGCAAGAGCGCCGAGCGCGTGTACGAGGTGCTGGACGCCACCGATCCCGTACGCGAGCCCGAACAGCCGCGACCGGCGCCCGCGACACCGTTCCCGCTCCGTGTGTCCGGGCTCCGGGCCCGGCACGCCGGACAGGACCGGGACGCGCTGGCCGGGCTCGACCTGACCCTCGAGAAGGGACGCAGGATCGCCGTGGTCGGCACGTCCGGAGCCGGCAAGACGACGCTCGCGCAGGTCCTGCTGCGCTTCCTGGACCCGGAAGCGGGGACGTACACGCTCGCCGGGGCGGACGCCTGCGGGATGGACGGGGACGCCGTGCGCCGGCTGGTCGGGCTCTGCGCCCAGGACGCGCACCTGTTCGACAGCACCCTGCGCGAGAACCTGCTGCTCGCCCGCAAGGACGCGACCGAGGCCGAGGTGCGCGACGCGCTCGGACGAGCCCGGCTGCTGGACTGGGTGGACGGGCTGCCCGACGGGCTCGACACCCTGGTCGGCGAACACGGGGCACGGCTGTCCGGCGGCCAGCGCCAGCGGCTCGCACTGGCACGCGCGCTGCTCGCCGACTTTCCCGTGCTCGTCCTCGACGAACCGGCGGAGCACCTCGACCTGCCGACGGCCGACGCGCTCACCGCGGATCTCCTGGCCGCGACCGAGGGCCGTACGACCCTGCTGATCACGCATCGGCTGGCCGGGCTCGACGCGGTGGACGAGGTGATCGTGCTCGCACAGGGACATGTGGTTCAGCGCGGGGCCTTCGCCGAGCTGGCCGCCGTCGCGGGGCCGCTGCGGGAGATGGCCGAACGCGAGACCGCCGCGGATCTGCTGGTGCGCGCTGTGGCGCCCTGAGCGCCGCACGGGCGAAGAGCGGGCGACGGCCGTCGTGGGCCGAGCGGGCCGTCCGGGAAGGTGCCGGCTGTGTCGGTTCCGCCGTCTCCCGCCACCCGCCCGACTTTCCCGGGCATAGGGGACTCATTAGGCTCAAGGCATGTCAACGGCGAGGCGCTCCCCCGTCCCGGGTGACGGCATGGCCGCGGCGGCCCAGGTTCCGGGAGGGCTGACCGGCGAGCCGGACGCACGGGTCCCGCGGCTGCTGGAGGCCGTGCGGTCGGTCGGATCGGGGCTGAATCCGCACTCCAAGCTGAACCGCATCTGCGAGACAGCGGCGGAACTCACGGACGCGCGGTACGCGGCCATCGGCGTCGTGGACGAGAGCGGGGAGGGACTCGCGGACTTCGTCCAGTACGGCGTTGACGAGGAGACCGCCCGCAGGATCGGGCGCAGGCCCGACGGCCACAAGGGGCTGCTGGGCGCTCTCATCCGCGACCCCGATCCGGTGCGCCTAGCGAACCTGACCGACGACCCGCGCTCCTGCGGGTTCCCGCCCGGCCATCCGCCGATGCGCAGCTTCCTCGGAGTGCCGATCCGGGTGCAGGGGGAGATCTTCGGGAACCTGTACCTCACGGAGAAGCGCGGCGGCGGCACCTTCGACGACGACGATCTCGACATGCTCCGGGTGCTCGCCACCGAGGCCGGTATCGCCGTCGGCAACGCCCGCCTGTACGAGGCGGCGCAGCAGCGTGAGCGCTGGATCGACGGCTCGGTGGCCGTCACCACCGCGCTGCTGGCGGGCGGCGACGCCGAGGACGCGTTGCAGACCGTCGCCGAACAGGCCCGCCGGCTCTCCGGCTCCGCGGCCGGGATCGTACTGCTCCCCGCGGAGGAGGGCGGCCTGGAGGTCGTCGCGGTGGCCTCGGACCACCCGTCGAAGGAGCTCGGCGTCGTCGTTCCGCCGGAGAGCGAACTGGTCACCGAACTCCGGGACGGGAAGCCGGTGTTCCTGGCGGACGCGTCCGCCGACCCGCGCCTGCGGACGGATCTCACCCAGGTCTACGGGCCCGTCATGATGCTCCCGCTGCAGAGCGACGGCCAAGTCCTCGGTGCCCTCCTCACCCCGAGGTCCCGCGACGGACGCCAGTTCACCGAGAGCGAGCGGACCCTCGCCACGCAGTTCGCCTCGCAGGCGGCCCTGGCGCTGATGATGGCCGAGTCGCGGCGCGACCGGGAACGGCTCGCGGTGTACGAGGACCGCGACCGGATTGCCCGTGACCTGCACGACCTGGTCATCCAGCGGCTGTTCGCCACCGGAATGATGTTGGAGAGCGCGCAGCGCCGGTCGAACGCGCCCGAGGTACGGCGGGGCGTCGGGACGGCGGTCGACGAACTCGACGTCACCATCCAGGAGATCCGCACAGCGATCTTCGCGCTCCGGCAGGGTCCCGCAGAGACGCCCTCCGGGCTGAGCACCCGTGTCCTGCGCGAGATCAACATGGTCGCCGTCCCCCTCGGTTTCCACCCCGGACACCGCTTCACGGGCCCCGTCGACACGCTGGTCGGCGAACTCACCGGCAAGAACCTCGTCGCCGCGCTGCGCGAAGCCCTCTCCAACGCCTTCCGGCACGCGGGAGCCTCCCGGATCGAGGTCTTCGTCGACGCGGACGTCCTGCTGCCGGACGGGCGGCCGGGCGTGCGCCTCGCCGTCGCGGACGACGGCGTCGGCATCCCCGACGGCGGCCGGCGCAGCGGCCTGAAGAACCTCAGGCGGCGTGCCGAGTCGCTGGGCGGCGCGAGTTGGTACGGGCCGGGGATCGGTGAGGACGGCGGCGGAACGACGGTGGTGTGGCAGGTACCGCACTGAATCCCCTTGTGCGGGCGATCTGTTCGCGCGATCTCCGGGTGACCCGTTCGCGAGCGGCCCCGTCGGCACGGGACCGTTCGGTCGTGCCGCTGGGCCATTCGTGACGTCCTGTCCCCCAGGTGTACGCCTTGAACGGGCCGGGCCCCAACTCGCGGGCCACGATCGCTGTCATGCGCTCATCTCGCTGCCATCCCCTCCTCGTACCGGCCCTGTTGTCCGCTCTCGTGATCCTCGCGGCCCGGCCGGCGGAGGCCGAGGGCGACGGAGCGGACCTCGACATCAGCGCCCAGGTGGCGCGGCTGTACGAGGACGCCTCCGTGGCGAGCGGACAGTACGAGGCGGGGCGGCAGGACGCCGAGGCGCAGCGCGGCCGGGCCGAGCGGGCCGAGCGCCTGCTCGTACAGGAGCGGCAGGAGATCGCGGTACTGCACGAGGACCTGGGCCGTATCGTGCGTGCCCAGTACCGGCAGGGCGGCGGTCTGCCGTACACGGCGCAGATCCTGTTCGCGAAGGACCCCGACGGTCTGATGCGCGGTCAGCATGCCGTGCGGCGGGCCGATCTGGCCGTCGCCGGTGCCGTCGAGAAGAGCCGGCGTGCCGAGGGCCGGCTCGCCGTGGACGAGGCGAAGGCCCGCTCCGAGTGGCTTGTGCTGGAGAAGCGGACGGGGGAACTCGCCGCGGTCAAGCGGACCATCGAGGCGAAGCTCGACGAGGCGCGGTCGGCGTTGCAGAGCCGGGCGGACGCCTCCGTGGCGGCCGGCTCCTGCCGCGGGGCGGTCCGTCTCGACCAGCCGCCGACGGCGCTCACCCAGGCGTGGGTCGCGCCGGTGGAGACGTACGAACTCTCCGCGGGGTTCGGCAGCGGGGGTGAGCACTGGGCGCACCGGCACACCGGCCAGGACTTCGCGGTGCCCATCGGCACCCCTGTGCGGGCGGCCGGGGCGGGCCGGGTGGTGAAGGTGTCCTGTGGCGGTGCCTTCGGCATCGAGGTCGTGGTCGAGCACCCCGGGGGCTACTACACGCAGTACGCGCATCTCGCGGCCGTCGCCGTGGACCAGGGGCAGCGGGTCTCGACCGGGGAGTGGATCGGGCAGTCGGGGACGAGCGGCAACTCGACCGGCCCGCATCTGCACTTCGAGGTGCGGGTGACACCGGAGACGGGATCGGCGATCGACCCGGTTCCATGGCTGGCCGGGCACGGGGTCGTCGTCTAGGGCCTGTCATTTGGATCATGTGGCGGGACGTGGGGCAGGCCCTGGCCGAGGTCCTCCGGCGGATGTGCCGGAGGACCTCGGCCGTGTCGGCGGAGGGCTACGCGCCGGCGGCCAGGATCTGCTCGATCACGACCGCCACCCCGTCCTCGTTGTTCGCGACCGTGCGCCCGGAAGCGGCGGCGATCACTGCGGGGTGGGCGTTGCCCATGGCGTACGACCGGCCGGCCCAGGTGAGCATCTCGACGTCGTTCGGCATGTCACCGAAGGCGACGACCTCCTCGGGCGAGATACCGCGCTCGGCGCAGCACAGCGCGAGGGTGCTGGCCTTGGAGATGCCGGGGCCGCTGATCTCCAGCAGGGCGCTGGGGCTCGACCGGGTCACGTTGGCCCGGTCGCCGATGGCAGGGCGGGCGACGGCGAGGAACTCGTCCGGGTCCATCTCCGGGTGGTACGCGAGCACCTTCAGCACCGGCTGATCGGCGTCCAGCGCGTCCTCGGCGAGGAGCTTCTCGGCGGGCAGGACGATCTCCGGGGGCTCCATGTGCATGAGGGGGTACCCCGGTTCGAGATGGAGGCCGTACGTCCGCTCGACGGCGCACACCGTGCCGGGCGCGGCGGAACGCAGGATCCGGATGACGTCCAGCGCGATGTCGGGCGTCAGTTCGCGGATCTTGACGAAGCGGTGGGCGCCGGGGCCGCCGTGCAGGTCGACCACGGCGGCGCCGTTGCCGCAGATGGCCAGGCCGTGCCCGTGGACGTGGTCGCTGACGACGTCCATCCAGCGGGCCGGGCGGCCGGTGACGAAGAAGACCTCGATGCCGGCCTGTTCGGCGGCGGCGAGGGCGGCGATCGTGCGGTCGGACACCGATTTGTCGTCGCGCAACAAGGTGCCGTCGAGGTCCGTGGCGATCAGCCGGGGCGGGACGGTGGAGGCCGGGGTCTCGGGCCGGCGAGTCGCTGAGGTCACGTGCTCATTCTCCCGCATATATGCGCACGGCCGTGCGGCGGTCCGCACACTTGAGTGGTAACCGCCCTCACCTCACCCCTGCCGCCCCGCCCTGCCGGACCCCAGGGGCGTGGCGACCCGGTTCAGCGCAGCTGGGCCACCGCTTCCATGGCGATCCGCTCGAAGACCTTCGGGTCGGCGGCGAACTCCGAGTCGGGGATCGGCCAGTGGATCACGATGTCGGTGAAGCCCAGTTCGGAGTGCCGGCCCGCGAAGTCGACGAACGCGTCGAGGGATTCCAGGGGGTGGCTCCGGTCGGGGGTGAAGCCGGTGAGCAGGATCTTGTCGATCTCCGCCACGTCCCTGCCGATCTCGGCGCACGCGTCGGCGAGCTTGGCGACCTGTCCGCGAATGGCCTGAACCGACTGCTCGGGGGTGCCCGTCTCGTACAGCTTCGGATCGCCGGTCGTCACCCACGCCTGCCCGTGACGGGCGGCGAGCCTCAGACCGCGCGGGCCGGTGGCGGCCACGGCGAACGGCAGCCGGGGTCGCTGGACACAGCCAGGGATGTTGCGGGCCTCGTGCGCCGAGTAGAAGTTGCCGCCGTAGGAGACGGAGTCCTCGGTGAGGAGCCGGTCGAGCAGCGGGACGAACTCACCGAAGCGGTCGGCGCGCTCACGCGGGGTCCACGGGTCCTGTCCGAGCGCGGTGGCGTCGAAACCGGTGCCGCCGGCGCCGATGCCCAGCGTGATCCGGCCGTTCGAGATGTCGTCGAGGGAGATCAGATCCTTGGCGAGGGTCACCGGGTGCCGGAAGTTCGGCGAGGTCACGAGCGTGCCGAGGCGCAGCCGGTCGGTGACGGCGGCCGCCGCGGTCAGTGTCGGCACGGCTCCGAACCACGGGCCGTCGCGGAAGGTCCGCCAGGACAGGTGGTCGTAGGTGAACGCGGTGTGGAAGCCGAGCTGCTCCGCGCGCTGCCATGCGGAACGCCCGCCCTCGTGCCAGCGGAGGTACGGCAGGATCACGGTGCTCAGACGCAGACTCATGCGTCGAGCGTAGACGGAGCCGGGGCGTCGTCGCCTCAGGGCGGTCCGACCGCCTGCCCGTCACCCGGAATCGGTACGGACCGTCACCCGGAATCGGTGCGGACCAGCGTCCGGGATCAGTGTGGACCGGAAAACCGCAGATAGCGCGGGGGTACGGCCTCCGCCAGCCAGACGCCGTTGGCGCTGACCCGGAAGACGTGGCCGTCACGGTGCATGGCGGCGGCGTCCACACCGAGGACGACCGGGCGGCCGCGGCGGGCGCCGACGCGGGTGGCCGTCTCCCGGTCCGCCGAGAGGTGTACGTCGTGCCGGTTCATGGGTCTCAGGCCCTCGGCGCGGATCGCGTCCAGGCTGGAGGCCACGGTCCCGTGGTAGAGGTATGTCGGCGGGGTCGCCGGGGGCAGTCCGAGGTCGACCTCGACGGAGTGGCCCTGGCTGGCCCGGATCCGGGTTCCCTCCACGGCGAAGCGCCGCTTGTCGTTGGTGGCCACCACATGATCGAGTTCGTCGCGGGTGAACCGGAAGCCGTGCGCGGTGGCCGCGGAGATCAGCGCGTCGATCTCGACCCAGCCGCCCTCGCCGAGGGTGAGCCCGATCCGTTCGGGCTGGTGGCGCAGATGCTTCGAGAGGTACTTCGACACCTTCACGGTGCGCTTTTCGTCCATCTGTTCATCAGCCCGTCTTTCCGTCCGATCATCCGTCCGCTCATGCGCCAGGTCCCCCGTTCGGCCCCGCAGTCGGTCACGCGTCCGCTCGTGCGGTTGTTCATCGGTGTTTTCCTTCATCCTCCCAGCGTGCCTGGCGAGAGACGGATCACGCACTTGATTTTGGTTCGGAGGTTTGATCCACAGCCAAGTGTTGTTATCCACAGGCGAATTGACGAATCTGTGGACAACGCGTGTGCCGTTTAGGGTACTTCGTCAACAATGATGTGATGGGGGCTGTTTGCGGCCAGCCGGTCCAACGTACGTGCCTGTAGCTCCCGTTCGGTGGCAGCCGTCACGAACGCCGCCGCGTGCTCCACGCCAACCAGACGCTCCACGGCCCGCATTGTCCCGGCGGCCACCTCCACCGGACGCGCACCCTCCGGCTCCATCGGGACCTGTCCCGCCGCGAGATGCCGGCTCAGGTGACGCGTGGCGAACAGCCGCATCGCCCGCGCCAGTTCGGCGTCCACCGTCTGCTGCGCGAGCGGTCGCAGCCGCCGTACGAGCGAGGCCGCCTCGGCCGCTTCCGCGTCGCTCGGCGGAGGATCCCCCAGATACCGGGCGAAGACGTGCTCCGTGGTGAACTCGAGGAAACGGGAGGCGATGTGCTCGACCTGCCCCCTCAACTCCCGCAGATGACAGGCGATCGCGGACAGCGGAACGCCGGAGTTGTACAACTCGACCGCCGCGGACAGTTCTTGAGGGCTCGGGACGAGGAAGGTGTCCTCGTCCCCCGGAACGGGCTCCAGCACGCCCAGCTCCACCGCCTCCGCCACCGCCGCGTCGTCGGGACGGCCGCCGAACCGCTCCACCAGCTCGGTCCGGGAGATCCGGGCGGCCTCCTCGTCGGTCCACGGCCCGTCGACCTCCGCGACCAGGCCGAGTATCCCGCCCAGGCCCCGGCCCGCGTCCCAGGCTTCCAGGAGTTCCTTGATCGAGGCCAGCGTGTAGCCGCGGTCCAGGAGGTCGGCGATCTGCCGCAGCCGCGCCAGATGGGCGTCCGCGTACACATTGGCGCGCCCCCGCCGCTCGGGGCGGGGCAGCAGTCCGCGGTCCTGGTAGGCGCGGATCGTCCGGACCGTGGCGCCGCTGTGGTGTGCCAGGTCCTCGATGCGGTACGCGACACCGCCCGGCTCGTCGCTCATCTCTCCCGCCCTCCCGCCACCGCCCCCGGGCCCCGAGGGGCAGCCGCCCGCCCGATCGCCCCCGCCGCGGGTGAACAGGGCCGGATACGCGACGGCCCTGAGCGGTGAACCCTCCTGCGACGGATGGTACGACCGCCGCGGAGAGCGCGGTATGCCCGCGCAGGACTCCTCCCGTCCGGCCGCCCAGGGCTGTGTGCTCACAAGGGCGGCTCCATACGTGCGATCGCGCGCACCGCCCGGGGCGCGAAGCGGCGCAGGAGGTGGGCGCCGCGCGCCTCCGGGGTCACCGGAACCACCGCCTCGTTGCGGACGACCGCGCGCAGGATCGCGTCGGCGACCTTCTCCGGCGGGTAGTTGCGCAGTCCGTAGAGCCGCGCCGACTTCTTCCGGCGGCGTTTCTCCTCGGCCGCGTCGACCCCGGCGAAACGCGCGGTCGCGGTGATGTTCGTGTTGACGAAGCCGGGGCAGACCGCCGAGACACCGATGTCCTGGCCGGCCAGCTCCGCGCGCAGACACTCGCTGAGCATCAGCACGGCCGCCTTGGAGGTGCTGTAGGCGGGCAGCGCCTTCGAGGGCTGGTACGCCGCCGCCGACGCGGTGTTGACGATGTGGCCGCCCTGCCCGCGCTCGGCCATCTGCTTCCCGAAGAGCCGGCAGCCGTGGATCACACCCCACAGATTGACGTCGAGGACCTTCCTCCAGTCCTCCGCCGTGGTGTCGAAGAAGGAGCCGGAGAGACCGATACCGGCGTTGTTCACCAGCACGTCCACCACGCCGTACTCGGCGGCGACCTTGTCGGCGAGCTTCTCCATGGCCTGTTCGTCGCTGACGTCGACCGTCTCCGCCCAGGCCTCGGGCGAGCCGATCAGCCGGGACATCTCCGCCGTGCGGACCGCGGCCTCCGCGTCCCGGTCGACGGCCACCACCCGCGCGCCGGCCTCGGCGAACGCGAACGCTGTGGCCCGCCCGATGCCGCTGCCGGCGCCGGTGACCAGCACGAGCTGCCCGCCGAACCGGTCCGCGTACCTGCCGGAGGCCACCGGTTCGGGCGCGGGAACTCCGGCCTCACGGCCCTCGTTGGCCGTCACGAACCCCGCTATCCAGTCGGCCAGCTGGCCGGGCCGCGTCCGCGGGACCCAGTGCTTGGCCTGGAGCGTGCGGCGCACCGAATCGGGGGCCCACTTCTCCAGTTCGTCATAGAGCCGCTCGGAGAGGAAGGCGTCCCCCAGGGGCGTGATGAGCTGCACGGGCGCGTGCGCGTACGCGTCCTCGCGGGGGCGGCCGAGCCGGGACCGCACGTTGTCGCGGTAGAGCCACGCGCCGTGCGCCGCGTCGGAAGGCAGCGACGGGGTCGGGTAGTCGCCCGCGGGCACCTTCTCGAGCCGCTGGAGGATCTTCGGCCACCGCTTGCCCAGGGGACCGCGCCAGGCCAGCTCGGGCAGCACCGGCGTGTGCAGCATGTACACGTACCAGGACTTGGCGCCCTGCCCGAGGAGCTGGCCGACCCTCCGTGGCGTGGGCCGCCGCACCCGCCGCTTGATCCAGTGGCCGAAGTGGTCGAGGGACGGACCGGACATCGACGTGAAGGACGCGATCCGACCCTCCGTCCGGGCGACCGTGACGAACTCCCACGACTGCACCGAACCCCAGTCGTGGCCCACGAGGTGCACCGGCCCGCCGGGACTGACCGCGTCGATCACCGCCAGGAAGTCGTCGGTCAGCTTCTCCAGTGTGAAACCGCCGCGCAGGGGCCGCGGTGCCGTCGACCGGCCGTGCCCCCGCACGTCGTACAGCACGACATGGAAGCGGTCGGCGAGCCGCACGGCGACCTCGGACCACACCTCCTTGGAGTCCGGATAGCCGTGCACGAGCACCACGGTCGGCTGCCTGTCGTCCCCCAGTTCGGCGACACACAGCTCGACCCCGCCCGTCCGCACCCGGCGCTCGCGCGCGCCCACGAGACTCACTTGTCCTCCGCCCAGCGCCGCACATGCGGCAGATCGTCGTCGAGCCAGAACGCGCTCTGTTCGGGGTCCCGGGAGTCCGTGACGACCAGGAGTTCCTCGAACTTCGCGCCCGTACCCCGGAAACCGAGGTGCGGTTCGACCGCCCACAGCCCCGGCCGGGGCGGGTGGTCGGAGAAGGTGTACGGAGACCACAGGGGGGACCAGCCCTCCCGGTGGCCGTGCAGCGCGTCGCTCGCCAGCCCCTTCAGGGCCTGGACGCCGAACCCGAACAGGCGCGGCGACCAGGACCGCTCCGCCACCCGGTCCACCTTGTGCGCGATCACGCCGAACGGATACGCGCGGTGCCGGTTGGCATAGCCCTGGCGGGTCATGAGCCGGTCGACGTCCTCGTAGATCTCGCGCAGAGGCCGCCGCTCGCGCACCTCGCGCAGGATCAGCGCGCGGTGCGCCTCCAGATCGGCGAGGAGCTTGTCCTGCACGGGGTTCAGGCCGAGCGAGCCCGAATAGCCGATGTCGGCGGTGAAGCCCTTGTACACGGGGGCCATGTCGAGGATGAAGGGCATCCCCGGCTCGAGCCGGCGGTCGGTGGGGAAGAACTGCAGCGGGATCCGGAAGTCGACGAAGGCCGTGCGGTCACCGAACCAGGCGAACGGCAGATGGAACCAGTCCCGCACCCCGCGCTCACGCAGCCACCGGCGCTGCATGCGGGCCGCCTCGCGCTCGGTGACGCCGGGCTTCAGCTGCGCCGCGACCGCTTCCGCGCACTCGTACGCGAGGCGCTGCACCTCTGTGAACCCCCGCAGTTCCGCGGAGAGTTCGCCTGCCACTGCCGTCGTCATGCCACCGCCCCACCCTGTCCGCACCGACTGCGGTACGTGCCCGTAACGTGACACTGGCGAATGTGACAGTTGTTAGAGGCTGCGTCAATAGACCTGCGGGCGGCCTGTGGACAACCGACCCGGCGGGGCCGGTCCGCCCCGCCGGAGCCGTACCTGAGGGTGACCCCTACGGGCCCGTACGACTGGAGGCTGACGCGGATCCACCTCCGTGGGCTGACGACCCCTGTGGTCTGCGCCACTACCTTCGAATCGTGACTGTGATCGCGACCGAAAGCCTGAGCAAGCGGTACCCCCGGGTGACCGCTCTTGACCGGCTCTCCGTGGACGTCGGGCCCGGTGTGACCGGACTCGTCGGAGCCAACGGAGCCGGCAAGTCCACACTGATCAAGATCCTGCTGGGTCTGTCCCCCGCCACCGAGGGCCGCGCACACGTGCTCGGCCTCGACGTCGCCACCGAGGGCGCCGCCATCCGCGAGCGGGTCGGGTACATGCCCGAGCACGACTGCCTGCCGCCCGACGTCTCGGCCACCGAGTTCGTCGTCCACATGGCGCGGATGTCCGGGCTGCCGCCGGCCGCGGCCCGCGAGCGCACCGCGGACACCCTGCGCCACGTCGGTCTGTACGAGGAGCGCTACCGCCCCATCGGCGGCTACTCGACGGGCATGAAGCAGCGCGTCAAACTCGCGCAGGCCCTCGTCCACGACCCCCAGCTGGTCTTCCTGGACGAACCGACCAACGGCCTGGACCCGGTCGGCCGCGACGACATGCTCGGACTGATCCGCCGCATCCACACGGACTTCGGCATCTCGGTCCTGGTCACCTCGCACCTCCTGGGCGAACTGGAACGCACCTGCGACCACGTCGTGGTCGTCGACGGCGGCAAGCTGCTGCGCTCCAGCTCCACGACGGACTTCACCAAGAGCACCACCACCCTCGCCATCGAGGTCACCGACAGCGACCGGCACCCGGACGGCACGGGCGCGGTCCGCGAGGTGCTCCACGCGCGCGGGATCGAGACCCACGACGGCGGCGGGCTGCCGGGCGCCGGACACATCCTGCTGCTCACCACCGAGAGCGAGGACACCTACGACCTCGTCCGCGACGTGGTCGCCGATCTCGGCCTCGGGCTGGTCCGCATGGAACAGCGCAGACACCACATCGCCGAGGTCTTCACCGACAGCGACGAACAGCGGAAGGAGGCGGTCGGCCATGGCGGTTGAGCACCCCCTCACCCAGCAGGGTGAGCAGACCCGTATCCACAACATCGGCTACCGCACCTACGACGGCCCGCGCCTGGGACGCGCCTACGCCCGCCGCTCCCTCTACTCGCAGTCCCTGCGCGGCTCCTACGGACTCGGCCGCTCGGTCAAGTCCAAGGTCCTGCCGATGCTGCTCTTCGTGGTGATGTGCGTCCCCGCACTGATCATGGTGGCCGTCGCGGTGGCCACCAAGGCGAAGGACCTGCCCGTCGACTACACGCGCTACGCGGTGATCATGCAGGCGGTCATCGGCCTGTACGTCGCCTCGCAGGGCCCCCAGGCGGTCTCCCGGGACCTGCGGTTCAAGACCGTCCCGCTGTACTTCTCCCGCCCCATCGAGACCGCCGACTACGTGCGCGCCAAGTACGCGGCCCTGGCCTCGGCGCTGTTCATCCTCACGGCCGCCCCGCTGATCGTGCTCTATGTGGGCGCGCTCCTGGCCAAGCTCGACTTCTCCGACCAGAGCAAGGGCTTCGGACAGGGGCTGCTCTCCGTGGCGCTGCTCTCGCTGCTCTTCGCCGGTATCGGCCTGGTGATCTCGGCGATCACCCCGCGCCGCGGCTTCGGCATCGCGGCCGTCATCGCCGCCCTGACCATCTCCTACGGCGCGGTCTCCACCGTCCAGGCCATCGCCTTCGAGCGCTCCAGCAGCGGGGCCGTCCCGTGGCTCGGGCTCTTCTCGCCGATCACGCTCATCGACGGAGTGCAGACGGCCTTCCTCGGCGCCTCCTCCGCCTTCCCCGGCGAGGTGGGCCCCTCGTCCGCTCAGGGCGTCGTCTACCTCGTCGTCGTCCTTGGTCTCATCGCGGGCTGCTACGGCCTTCTGATGCGCCGCTACCGAAAGGTCGGGCTGTGACCACGCTCAACATCGACCACGTCTCACGCTGGTTCGGCAACGTGGTGGCGGTCAACGACATCACGATGACGATCGGCCCCGGCGTCACCGGACTGCTCGGCCCGAACGGCGCCGGGAAATCCACTCTCATCAACATGATGGGCGGCTTCCTCGCCCCCTCCACCGGCACCGTCACCCTCGACGGCAAGCCGACCTGGCGCAACGAGGACATCTACCGGCACATCGGCATCGTCCCCGAGCGTGAGGCGATGTACGACTTCCTCACCGGACGCGAGTTCGTCGTCGCCAACGCCGAGCTGCACGGCCTCGGCGCGAAGGCAGCCGACCGGGCCCTCGCCACCGTCGAGATGCAGTACGCGCAGGACCGCAAGATCTCCACGTACTCCAAGGGCATGCGCCAGCGCGTGAAGATGGCGTCCGCGCTGGTCCACGACCCCTCCCTGCTGCTCCTCGACGAGCCGTTCAACGGCATGGACCCGCGCCAGCGCATGCAGCTCATGGATCTGCTGCGCCGCATGGGCGACGAGGGCCGCACCGTGCTGTTCTCGTCCCACATCCTCGAAGAGGTGGAGCAACTCGCCGCCCACATCGAGGTGATCGTCGCCGGACGGCACGCGGCGAGCGGCGACTTCCGGCGCATCCGCCGGCTGATGACCGACCGCCCGCACCGCTACCTGGTCCGCTCCAGCGACGACCGGACACTGGCCGCCGCACTCATCGCCGACCCGTCGACATCCGGCATCGAAGTCGACCTCGCCGAAGGCGCGTTGCGCATCCAGGCCGTCGACTTCGGCCGGTTCACCACCCTGTTGCCGAAGGTCGCGCGCGAGCACGGCATCCGGCTGCTGACGGTGTCGCCGTCCGACGAGTCGCTGGAATCCGTCTTCTCGTATCTTGTCGCGGCGTAGGAGGCCGAAGATGTACGACCCCACAGTCGCCCGGCTCACCTACCGGGGCCTGCTCGGCCGCCGGCGGGCCCTCATCCTCGGCGTCCTGCCCGTCCTGCTCATCGTGATCTCCCTGGCCGTCCGGAGCTTCTCCGGAGCCGACGACCAGGTGGCCTCGGACCTGCTCGGCGGGTTCGCCCTCGCCACGATGGTGCCGATCATCGGCGTCATCGCCGGCACGGGAGCCATCGGTCCCGAGATCGACGACGGCTCGGTGGTGTATCTGCTGGCCAAGCCGCTGAAGCGGCCCACGATCATCTTCACCAAACTGATCGTCGCGATCGCCGTCACCATGGCCTTCTCGGCGGTGCCGACCTTCATCGCGGGCATGATCCTGAACGGCAACGGCCAGCAGATCGCCGTCGCCTACACCGTGGCCGCCCTGGTCGCCTCGATCGCCTACGCCGCGATGTTCCTGCTCCTCGGGACCGTGACCCGGCACGCGGTGGTCTTCGGACTCGTCTACGCACTCGTCTGGGAAGCCCTGTTCGGGTCCCTGGTGTCCGGCGCGCGCACGCTCAGCGTCCAGCAGTGGGCGCTCGCCGTGGGCCACAAGGTCACCGGCGGTGACATCGTCACCTCGGACGTGAGCCTGCCGACCGCGACGGTCCTGCTGGTCGTGGTCACCGTCCTCGCCACCTGGTACGCGGGGCAGCGGCTGCGGTCGCTGACGCTGGCCGGCGAGGAGTGAACGAGGGCTCCCCACGCGCGGTGTTCCGGCACGGGCACGCGCGCGGGGAGCCCCTTTTTTGACAGCGGCTTCACCCCGGTCCGGTCACACTGGGCGAAACGGGGAGGCACGGCCGGGAGGAACGGGGATGACGACCGAGGAACCGGGAGCCGGCGGCCGGGAACAGGCCGGGAACGGCTCCGGTGACGGGCCGGGGGACACGGCGGGGGAGCCGTGGGACGACCTCGTCCTCGACGAGGACTTCGTACGGTCCGCGGAGACGACCGAACCGTCGGCCCGCGCGCGCATGCTCGCCGCCCGATGGCGTGAGTCGGGCCCCGATCCACAGCCCTGGCGCTCGGACGAGCCGCCCGCGGGGTGGTTCTTCAGCAAGGGACGCCGGCGCAGATGGCGCCGCAAGTGAGCCCCCGGGGACGCGCGTTTTAATCAGTGGCGCCCAAGTCGGCGTACGGGCACAGTGGTTGTGTCCACGCCGCCGCATCGAGCCGGCGCCACGGTCTGGGAGAGGAGCGCGACGATGTTCATCAGGAGCAGTTCGTCGAGCTCCCGACAGGGCAGCCCGCGGCGGGTTCCGGAGTAGTCACTACCTCCGTCGAACCCGCTCGCAGGGGGAGTTGCCCGGGGCGGCCGCTTCGAGCGCGCGTCACGCGCGGGCCGCCCACCCGGAGGATTGGCCGAGTGGAAAGGCACCGGCTTGCTAAGCCGTAGTCGGGGGTGAAACCCCGCGCGCGTTCGATCCGCGCATCCTCCGCAAGACGTTCTCATCCGACTGCCGACTGCCGACTGCCGACTGCCGACTGCCGACTGCCGACTGCCGACTGCCGACTGCCGACTGCCGAAGGCAAGGGCCGCCATCGCGGCAAGGTCGCTACAGCAATGGCCGCCGCAGCGAGGCCGCCGGGATGCGGCGGGCCCGCTCGCGGTGACCGCCGCTACGGGCGCGTCAGCAAGCGCTCCAGCACGACCGCGATCCCGTCCTCCTCGTTCGAGGTCGTCACCTCGTCCGCGATCGCCTTGAGATCGGCGTGGGCGTTGGCCATGGCCACCCCGCGGGCCGCCCAGGCGAACATCGGGAGATCGTTCGGCATGTCACCGAAGGCGATGGTGTCCGCGGCCTTGAGGCCCAGGCGCCGGGCCGCCAGGGACAGCCCCGTCGCCTTGGAGAGGCCGAGCGGGAGCAGTTCCACCACGCCGGGGCCCGCCATCGTGACACCGACGAGTCCGCCCGCGACCTTCACGGCCACGGCCGCGAGCTCGTCGTCGGAAAGCGTCGGATGCTGGACGTACACCTTGTTCAGAGGGGCCGACCACAGGTCCGCCGCGTCCTTGAGCGGGACGACCGGCAGCGCGCCCTCCAGCCTGCGGTAGCCGGGGCCGACCAGCACGTCGCCGTCGAGCCCGTCGCGGCTCGCGGCCAGCAGCAGCGGTCCGACCTCCGCCTCGATCTTGGCGAGCGCCAGACCGGCCAGCTGCCGGTCCAGGGTCACCGAGGTGAGGAGCCGGTGCTCCCCCGCGTCGTAGACCTGCGAGCCCTGGCCGCAGACCGCGAGGCCCTGATAGCCGAGCTCGTCGAGGACGTGCCGCGTCCAGGGCACCGCGCGCCCGGTGACGACGATGTGGGCCGCGCCCGCCTCGGTCACCGCGGCGAGCGCGTCACGTGTGCGGGCCGAGACCGTCTCGTCGGAACGCAGCAGCGTCCCGTCGAGATCGGTCGCGACGAGCTTGTACGGGAACGCCCCCGGCTCCGTGGCCCCGGACGCTCCCGTCGAACCGGTGGTGCTGGTCACTTGGAGATCGGCTCCAGAACCTCACGGCCGCCCAGGTAGGGGCGCAGCACCTCGGGAACCCGCACCGAACCGTCGGCGAGCTGGTGGTTCTCCAGGATCGCGACGATCGTGCGCGGGACGGCGCACAGCGTGCCGTTCAGTGTGGCGAGCGGCTGGACCTTCTTGCCGTCGCGCATACGGACCGACAGGCGGCGGGCCTGGAAGCCGTCGCAGTTGGAGGCCGAGGTCAGCTCGCGGTACTTGCCCTGGGTCGGGATCCACGCCTCGCAGTCGAACTTGCGGGAGGCCGAGGAGCCCAGGTCACCGCTGGCCACGTCGATCACCTGGAAGGGCAGTTCGAGGCCGGTCAGCCACTGCTTCTCCCATTCGAGGAGCCGCTGGTGCTCGTTCTCGGCGTCCGCGGGGTCGACGTACGAGAACATCTCGACCTTGTCGAACTGGTGCACGCGGAAGATGCCGCGGGTGTCCTTGCCGTACGTGCCGGCCTCGCGGCGGAAGCACGGCGAGAAACCGGCGTAGCGCATCGGCAGCTTGGCGGCGTCCAGGATCTCGTCCATGTGGTACGCCGCGAGGGGGACCTCGGAGGTGCCGACCAGGTAGTAGTCGTCCTTCTCCAGGTGGTACACGTTCTCCGCGGCCTGGCCGAGGAAACCGGTGCCCTCCATGGCGCGCGGGCGCACCAGGGCCGGGGTCAGCATCGGCGTGAAGCCGGCCTCGGTGGCCTGGGCGATCGCCGCGTTGACGAGGGCGAGCTCCAGGAGCGCGCCGACGCCGGTCAGGTAGTAGAAGCGCGAGCCGGACACCTTGGCGCCGCGCTCGACGTCGATGGCGCCCAGGGCCTCGCCGAGTTCCAGGTGGTCCCTGGGCTCGAAGCCCTCGGCGGCGAAGTCGCGGATGGTCCCGTGCGTCTCCAGGACGACGAAGTCCTCCTCGCCGCCGACCGGGACGTCGGGGTGCACCAGGTTGCCGAGCTGGAGGAGGAGCCGCTTGGTCTCCTCGTCCGCGTCGTTCTGTTCGGCCTCGGCGGCCTTGACGTCGGTCTTGAGCTGCTCGGCCTTCTTCAGCAGCTCGGCGCGCTCGTCCGGGGTGGCCTTGGGGATCAGTTTGCCGAGCGACTTCTGTTCGGAACGCAGCTCGTCGAAGCGGACGCCGGACGACCTGCGCCGCTCGTCGGCGGAGAGGAGGGAGTCGACGAGCGCGACATCCTCTCCACGGGCGCGCTGGGAGGCGCGAACACGGTCGGGGTCCTCACGGAGCAGGCGAAGGTCAATCACCCCTCAAGGCTACCGGTGCGGACTTCCGGCCAACGACCCGATATTCCAGAGCGTGACCGCTGTCACGGTATGAGTGAAATGCCGGATCCCATCTCTTGATTGTCGAGCGACGTCAAGGAAAAGGGGCCTACTCCCCGGAACGGGGTAGGCGGCACTTCGCCGGTTGACCGGATTTCCTTGCGGGGGGCGGCACTTGCGGGGCGGGTTGTCCACAGGGTGCGACCCTCCTCGTCGGTTATCCACAGGGTGTGTGGAAGATCTGTGGATGTCGGAATTGATCATTCCGATCCCTCTTCGGTGGCCGTGGAATTCCCGGTTCAAACCCTCTGTGCAGCCACTTTCGGGTGTAAATGATTAGCTCTATCGGGTTGATCAATGGAAAAGGGTAGACGAAGAGGGACGTGCAAGGGTGTGGACGGACTTGGGTCGAGTAGCCGATTTGTCGATGATGTAGCGCTTCGTTGTCGACTTGTCCCCAGGTCGGTAAGCGTGCCTGTGGATAACCCTGTGGATGGGGAAATCGGCAGGTGGGACCTGCGGGAAACGCTCGGACGGCTGTGGACCCGCCGTTCAGAACCGGCCGTCGGCGCAGCGCGCGAGCCAGTCCGAGGCCGCGGAGAACTCGTGGTCCGACGTTCCGGGCCGCAGCGGCCGTACGTCCTCCAGGGCGACGCCGGCCCGGGGGTAGGAACCGAGGAAGCGCACCTGGGGGCAGATTCGCTTGAGGCCCATCAACGCCTCGCCCACCCGGCTGTCGGTGATGTGCCCCTCGGCGTCCACCGAGAAGCAGTAATTGCCGATTCCCTGACCGGTCGGGCGGGACTCGATCCGCATCAGGTTGACGCCGCGCACGGCGAATTCCTGGAGCAGTTCGAGCAGCGCTCCGGGGTGGTCGTCGCCGAGCCAGATGACCACAGAGGTCTTGTCGGCGCCGGTCGGCGCGGCGGGCCGGGCCGGGCGGCCGACCAGTACGAAGCGGGTCTCGGCGTTCGCCGCGTCGTGGATCTCGGTCACCAGTGGTTCGAGGCCGTACGTGGCCGCGGCGAACTCGCCCGCGAAGGCCGCGTCGAAACGGCCCTCCTGGACCAGCCGGGCGCCGTCCGCGTTCGAGGCCGCCGACTCCCAGACGGCGTCCGGCAGATGCGTGGCGAGCCAGTTGCGCACCTGCGGCTGGGCGACCGGGTGTCCGGTGACCGTCTTGACGTCCTTCAGCGCCGTGCCGGGCCTGACCAGCAGGGCGAAGGCGATCGGCAGCACGACCTCGCGGTAGATCATCAGCTGGTCGCCCTTGGCCAGCTCGTCGAGGGTGGCGGTGACGCCGCCCTCGACGGAGTTCTCGATCGGGACGAGGGCACCCGCGGCCTGGCCGCCGCGTACCGCGTCGAGCGCGGCCGGGACGGACACCATGGGAACCAGCTCCCGCGTCGCGGCCTCGGGAAGCGTGCGAAGGGCGGCCTCGGTGAACGTACCCTCGGGGCCGAGATAGGTGTAGCGCGTCGCCGACATACCGTCACCCTAATGGGCCGCGCCCGACCCGTCCGCCGCCCGCGGAACCCTCGCCACCGGCCCCGATACGGAGCCCGGTACCGCGGTACGGAGCCCGGTACCGCGGTACGGAACACGGTACGGAGCCGCTGGGCCGTGTCCGTCTGGAGCCCGCCCCCGTGCGGCCTCGTCACCCCTCCAGCAACCGCTGCCCCACGTACTCCCCCTCCGCGGCGCCGCCCGGCACCGCGAAGAGGCCGCTCGACTCGTGGCGGAGGAACTCCGAGAGCGCGTCGCCGCGGTCGAGTTTGCGCTGGACGGGGACGAAACCACGCACCGGATCGGCCTGCCAGCACACGAAGAGCAGACCGGCGTCGGGCGTCCCCTCGGCGTCGATGCCGTCGTGGAAGGAGAACGGACGGCGCAGCATCGCGGCTCCTCCGTTCTGATCGGGCCGGGTGATGCGCGCGTGCGCGTTGATCGGTACGACCAGGTTGCCGTCGGCGTCGGTCTTGTCCAGGTCCATCGCGGTGGACTCGGTGCCGCCGCTCAACGGCGCCCCCGTGGACTTCTTCCGCCCGATGACGTCCTCCTGGGCCTTGCCCGAGAGCTTCTCCCAGTCGTCGAGAAGCATGCGGATCCGGCGTACGACGGCGTAGGAGCCGTTCGCCATCCACTCCGGGGTTCCGGAGGCGGGGACGAAGATCCGTCCGTCGAAGTCGGGCTCGGAGGGCTTCGGATTGCGGGTGCCGTCGATCTGGCCCATCAGGTTGCGGGCGGTCATCGGCGCGGCGGTGGCGCCCGGCGAGCGGTTGAAGCCGTTCATCTGCCAGCGCACCCGCGCCGCGGTGCCGGCGTCCTTCTGGATCGCGCGCAGGGCGTGGAAGGCGACGAGGGCGTCGTTCGCCCCGATCTGCACCCACAGGTCGCCGTCGCTGCGCGCCTTGTCGAGGTGGTCGGAGGAGAAGTCGGGCAGCGGGTCCAGGGCGACCGGCCGCTGCTTCTCCAGGCCCGTACGCGCGAAGAAGCTGTGACCGAAGCCGAAGGTGACGGTGAGGGACGACGGTCCGGCGTCGTGCGCGACGTCGGTGTCCTCGTGGGCCGCGGCCTCGCCCGCCATCAGCCGCTGGGCCGTCACCGACCAGCGGCGCAGCAGGGCGGCGGCCTCCCTGCGGCCCGCGCCCGCCGTCAGGTCGAAGGCGACGAGGTGGCCGCGGGCCTGGAGGGCGGTGGTGATGCCCGGCTGATGTTTCCCGTGAAACATTGCCATGTCCGCGCCGACGGAGGTCAGCGGGACGGTCTTGGCGGGGGAAGGTGCCGCCGCGTACCCCACGGCTGCCCCCGCCGCTCCGAGCGTGAGCCCGGTGGCGCCGGCGGTGCCGAGCAGCCGGCGCCGTGACATGACTCCCCGCGGGGCATCGCCCGGCGACGCGGTGCCGGTGGACGCCTCGGGGGACGGGGCCTTTCGGCCGGAGGGGGCGGAGGTCCCCGGGGTGGACTGGTCAGCCATGGTCAGGTTCAGCCGATCTGCGCGTTCTTGTTCACGGTGGCCTGGTCGATGTCGGAGGTGCGCACGGTCACCGCGATCTTCCAGTCGCCCGCCATGGGGATCTGTACCCCGCTCGCCGCCCAGTGTCCGGTGGCGACCCGGTCGGGGGTCACGGGCAGCGGGCCGACGTTCTTCGCGGTGAGCGTGAAGGCGACCTTCACCTCGGGGACGTCGAAGGCCTTGCCGTTCGGCCGGAGCACGAAGACGTGCATCTGGTTGCCGCCGACACGGGCCGGGTCGAGGGTGACCTCCACCGTGCCCTTGCCGTCCTCGCCACCCGTGTCGAACGGCATCTTCAGGGACAGCGGTCCGGAGCGCTGCGCGGCGGACGCGGTGGCCTGCCGGGCCGCCTCCGCCGTACGTCCCGGCTCGGTGGCCGTCAGCGCGGTCGTGACCGCGAGCAGGACGACCGCGACCCCGGCCTCGGCGAGCACCGAGCGCCGCAGGCCCGAGCGGTGCGGGTCGGCGTCACGGACCCGCTTGTCGCGCGTGGAGTCCACGGCGGCCTGCTGCCGGGCGAGCTGGGCGGCGCGCCGGGAGTCGGCGGGGACGGTGGCGGGCGTCCTCAGCTCGGAGCGCTGCTCCACGAGGACGGCGGCGGCCTCGGGGGCCGTCACCTCGGACAGCTGGGCGGTCCAGCGCCGCGAGATCCACGCGATGCCCACGAGGACGGCCACCAGGCCGACCTTGACGAGCAGCAGTTGTCCGTACGACGTGTCGGTGAGCGCCGACCAGGAGCCGAGCTGGCGCCACGACTGGTAGATCCCGGTGGCGACCAGTACGAGGACGGCGCCGAACGCGAGGCGGGAGAAACGGCGGACGGTCGTCGCCTCGACGGGCGTCTGTGCCGGAGCCCGGAACAGGGCGACCACCAGCGTCGACAGACCGCCGAGCCAGACGGCGACGGCCAGCAGGTGCAGGACGTCGACGGGCATCGCGATACCCGGCTGGACGCCGGTGGAGGCGTGCTCGGCCATGGCCCAGGTCGCGGCGAGGCCGGCCGCGACGACCGAGCCGCCGACGGCGAGCCCGAAGGTGAGGTCGTTCTTCTCCGCGGCCAGGTGACCGGCCTCGGCGTCCGGGTCCTCGGCGTCCGTGGCAGCGGTGTCCGTGGCGCCGGTGTCCGTGGCGCCGGTGTCCGTTCCCTCGGCCGGCTCTCCGCTCCCGGTGTTCGCTCCGGCCGCGCGTTCGTCCTCGTCGCGTCTGGCGTACGCGCCGAAGAGCACGGCGATGAACAGCGCCGCCGCGGCGAGCAGCAGCAGTCTCGACACCAGGGCCGCGCCCGATTTCGTCTGCAGCACCTCACCGAGCAGGGTCAGGTCGAAGATGTCGCCGGCCTTGCCGGACCCCACGTACGAACCGCGCAGGAGCAGCAGGGCGAGTGTGGAGGCGGTGAGCGTGAGCCAGCCGCTGACCACGAGCCGCTGTACCGGCCGGATGCCCGAGCCGCGCTGCCAGCAGGTCAGCACGAAGGTGGCTCCGCCGACGAGCAGGATGTATCCGGCGTACGAAAAGTAGCGCGCGGCTCCGTAGAGGAAGCCCACCAGGCCGCCCCCCACCGCCTGGCCGGACAGCGCGACGGAGGTCTGCGAAGGGGCACCGACGGAGAAGGTGAAGGCGCCCGCGACGGGGTGGCTGTCCGCGGACACCACTTGGTAGGTGACGGTGTACGTGCCGTCGGGCAGCCCCGGGCGCAGCCTCAGGCCGTAGGTGTCGCCGCCCAGGTCGCTCGCGCTCCCGGCGTCGACCCGCCCGCCCTTGGGGTCGAGCACCTGGAGCGATTCGTCGTTCAGCGAGACCTGTTCGGAGAAGGTGAGCGAGACCTGGGCGGGCGCCTTGTCGACCACCGATCCCTGCGTCGGGTTGCTCCCGGTCAGCGCGGCGTGCGCGGAGGCGGGCGCGGCGCCCGCCAGGAGCGCTCCGGTGACGGCGAGGAACAGCAGCAGGAGGGTCCTGAAGCGGGGGGCGATGGTCGATGTCACGGTGATGCCTCCCTCAGCGTCCGGTCTTCGGCGTGTATGTCGCGGGCTTCACCGGCATCGAGATCCTGACCGTGCCGGACTTGGCGAAGTGCAGTTCCACGGACACCTTCTCGCCCTGTCCGGGCTTGTGGGTGAGCTTTGCGAACATGAGGTGGTTGCCGCCGCTGGCGAAGTCCAGGGTGCCCTCGGCGGGTACGGCGAAGGACTCCTTCTCCTCCATCGCGCCGTCCACGGTCGCGTGCATCGTCACGTCGTCCGAGAGATCGCTGGTGACCGAGGTGAGTGTGTCGGCGCCGCCGGAGTTGGTGACGGTGAAGAAGCCCGCCGCCATGGTGTCCATGCTGGGGGCGGGCATGTAGGCGCCGGTGACCTTGAGTTCGGGGCCGGCCGGGGGCGACGAGGAGCCGCCCGAACCGCAGCCCGTCAGGGTCCCGGTGGCGGTCAGGACGAGGGAGCAGGCGGCGAGGAGTCCCGCGCGGCGGCCCGTACGGCGGCTCACGGGGTCTTCCCCTCGGCGATCTTGGGCAGGTCCTTGGTGTAGTCGTCGACGGTGGCGCGCTCGCCGTACAGCACATAGCCCGCGTCGGTCTTCGGCGAGAAGGCGACGACCTGGGTGCCGTGCACGGAGACGGTCTTGCCGTTCTTGTTCTTGGTCGTCGGCTCGACGGTGATGTGGAGGCGGCGGGCGCCGGCCTGGATCGTGGCGAAGTCGCCGGTCAGGCCGATGAAATCGGGGTCGATGCCCTTGAGCCAGGTGCCGAGGGCGGCGGGTGTGTCGCGGGCCGGGTCGGTGGTGACGAACACGACGCGCAGCTTGTCCTGTTCGGCCTTCGGGAGCTGCTTCTTGGCGACGGCGAGGTTGTTCATCGTCAGGGGGCAGACGTCGGGGCAGTGGGTGTAGCCGAAGTAGACGAGCGTGGGACGGCCCTTGGTCTCCGCGCGCAGGTCGTACTTCTTGCCGGTCGTGTCGGTGAGCACGAGGTCCGGCTTCTCGAACGGGTTGTCCAGGACCGTCGCGGCCTTGGCGGATCCGGCCTCGACGGACACGGCGGCGACCGGGCCGTTGCCGGCGTCGCTGTCGTCGCCGGTGCCGCAGGCGGAGAGGGTCAGAGCGGCGGCGGCGAACAGGGCGGCCGTCGCGTACGTCTTCTTGCGCATAGAAAAATGTCCCAGATGTGAGCGCTCCGGTGGGCACCGGGGGTCGGACGAGGCGGCGGGGCCGGGCCGGGCGCGGCCGCGAGCCGGTCCGCGGAGCCGTGTCCGCGACCCTCCGGTGCCCACCAGGAGCGTGTGTCTCAGTGCCTCAGATGTGTGCCGGCACCTCAGGCGTTCGTACGCCGCCGGCCGGCCAGAACGCCGTACGCCACGCCCGCCAGGCCGACGAGGATGCCCACGCCGCCGAGCACGCGCGCGGTGGTGTCGCTGCTGTCCGTGGCGGAGGCCGCCTCGTCGGTGTGCTCGGCGGTCTCCTCCGTGTGGGAGGCGTCCTCCGCGGCGGCGGAGCCGTGATGGCCCCCCTCGGTCGCGGCCGAGAGCGCGAGGGTCGGAGCCGGGTGCTCGGGCTCCTCCGCGCCCTCCTTCTGCGGCTCGATCCAGCGCACGACGTCCTTGTCGGAGTACGTCTGGATCGCCTTGAAGACGAGGGTGTCGGTGTCCTCGGGCAGCGCGCCGATGGAGAGCGGGAACTTCTGGAAGTAGCCCGGCTCGATGCCCTTGCCGTCGGCGGTCCAGGTGACCTTGGTGACGGCCTCGTCGATCTTCTCGCCGTGCGCGGTGACCGGCTTGTCGAGCTTGGACCTGGTGACCTTCACGGTCCAGCCGTCGAGCCGCTGCGGCATCACGGAGGCCAGCGGGTGGTCGGCCGGGAGGTTCACCTCGACCTGGGTGGTCGAGGCGTTGTCGCGCTCGTTGGGCACCTTGAAGTTCACGACGGTGTAGCCGCCCTTGGCGGCCACGCCCTCGGGCTGCACGGAGACGTGCGCGAACGCGGGGGCGGACAGGGCGAGAACGGCGGTGGCGGCGGCGGTGCCGACGACGGCGAGACGAGAAGCCTTCATGGAAGGAGACACTCCACATTCAGTCCGGTGACAAAGGGGACGCGCGGCGCCTCGGTGTCCCGTGGAAGGGGCGAGAGCGACACCCCGGGGAGACCCGGCGGGCACGCGCGTGCGGCACGACCGCGTCCCCTTCGAGAAGGTCCGTGAACCCCGTGCGGCCGATGGAGTCGAGGACTCCGGGGACCGGGAATTCGTGGATTTCCGTGAAGCGGCGCGTCGTGTCAGGCGACGAGGGTGAACGCGGTGAAGGCGGGGGGCCCGCGCCGGACGACGGTGTGCTGAAGAGCGGTCGTCCGTGGAGCGAGGGGCGCGAGCGGCGCGGTGCGATGCGTGCGCGCGATCTCGGGCGCGCCCGGAAGTCCCGTACGCAGGGCGCGTACGAGGGTCAGAGCGGCCCGCAAGGAGCGCACGAGCGCCGCTTCCGTGACGCCCTGCGCCGACAGGCGCATGAGCCGCAGGAGGGCCAGGTCGCCATGGCGCAGCACCCATCCGGCGGCGACGGCCGCGAGCACGTGGCCGAGCAGCATCGGCAGGGAGGGCAGCACCGGCATCGGGGTCCCCGCGGCGGTGGGCACGGCGTCCGAGGCGTGGTGCATGGACGACGTCATGCCGGTCATACCGGTCATGCCCGTGTCGATCCGCGCGTCGGCGAGGATCTTCATCGCCTGCGCGGGGCTGATCGCGGCCGCGGCCGTCCCGCACACCAGACGGGCGGCGCGCGCCACGAGCGTGGCGTCGGACATCGGCATCCCGGGCGCCATCGCGCCCATGGACGACCCGGTGCCCGTCGTACCGGTCCGCAGTCCGAGTCCGAAGAGGGTGTGCAGCACGGTCTGGCCGAGCGCGAGAAGTGCCACGATGCCCGGCAGCGCGCGTTCGCGGCCCGCCAGCGCCGCGGCGACCGCGAAGACCGCGAGGAAGCCGGCGCCCAGCGTCCACAAGGGGACCGTGGCGCAGGAGGCGATCCCGTGACCGGCCGCGGCCAGCACGACGCAGACCGCGGCGAACACCGCGGCCCTCAGGGTCCGGAGGCCTGCTCCGGAACGCGCCGAACGCTGGTGGGGGGCAGTCATGGCGGGCTCATCATCGCACTGGGCCCCGACGCCCCGTGCGGCAGGTCCGATTGATGGCTTGTGACCGGTCCGTCCGCCGGACGGCGGTCGGCCGAAGGGCCGTCGTCCGGCGGCGGATCGCTCGCGCATACACCGCTGCCTCATGTGAGCGCGT
This sequence comes from Streptomyces sp. NBC_00328, assembly GCF_036139655.1. Taxonomy (NCBI): domain Bacteria; kingdom Bacillati; phylum Actinomycetota; class Actinomycetes; order Kitasatosporales; family Streptomycetaceae; genus Streptomyces; species Streptomyces sp. NBC_00328. The sequence goes on along the minus strand of NZ_CP108013.1, from coordinate 4,997,427 downwards.
CGGCCGTATGGGCGGCATCACGTCGCGTATGCGATTGCGCACGGGTGGTTGCGGCAATACGTAACGGTATGTCGAGCCGCGGCCGGGAGGCTGGAGCATGAGCATCTGGTGGTCACTCCATCTGCGGCGCGAGGCTGCGAGTGTTCCGCTCGCCAGACGCCTGTTGCTCGGCACGATGGAGAGCGCGGGTGTCGACCCGGACATCTCGTACGACCTCTCCGTCGCTCTCACCGAGGCCTGCGCCAACGCCGTCGAACACGGCGGGGACGACGTGCGGGGCTCTTCCTGCGAGGCGTATCGCGTGACGGCCTACCTCGACGGTGACCAGTGCCGCATCGAAGTCGCCGATTTCGGCCCGGGTTTTCCGGCCGGGAACGCCCGCGCCCTGCTCCGTCAGGCCGGCGAGGACGCGGAGCACGGCCGGGGGCTGTGCCTGATCCGCGAGCTCGCCGACCACGTCCACATCGGCAACAAGCCGGGGCGCGGCGGTGCGGTGGTGAGCTTCGACAAGATCCTCAAGTGGAAGACGGCTCCCTCGCTGCTGCCCGCCTGACGTGCCTGATGTGCCTGGCGTGCCGGACAACGCCTGCCGTGCCGGACGCGCCGGTGGTGCCGGACGCACCTGACGGCACCGACGTCCGACCGTGCCGGAGGCAATCCGCCGGGGCCTCCGCGCCCCGCGCCCCGGTTCTCGGCTTCTCGCCCCTCCCGGAGTTCACAGGCCGCTGACAGTGTGCGCCCAGGTTCTTGAGAGCCGGCGCGTCTACGTTCCCTTCGCACATGGCCGCCTCGGATCTGGTGCCTTCACCGTCGGCGTCCTCAGGAGAAGGGGTACGTCGATGAGCAGCCGCGAGGACGACGAGGTGCTGGCGCGGGCCGCGGTGGCCGCGCTGAACCGGCAGCTGGAACTGACCCCCAAACCCGGACTGCCCGACCCACGTGACCTCCGCGCCCGGGTCACCCGGCGGGATCTGTGCTCCCTGCGCTGGTCCGCCAAGGCGCTCACCCCCGGCCTCGCGGCCATGGCCGCCGCCGCCCGCCGCACCGGCCGCACCACGCCCGAACTCCGCGCGGAGCTGGGCTCGATCGGCCGGTGCACCGAGCACTCGGTGGCCCTGACGGGCGGCGGCCACCGCGGTGCCCTGTGGGTTCTCGGGCTGCTGGTCGCCGCGGCGGCGCTGGACCCCGGGGCCACCGGAGCCGATGTCACCGCGACGGCCAAGCGGATCGCGGCGCACACCGACCGGCGGGCACCGCGGCGGCCCTCCCGCGGCTCGTCCGTCTCCGCGACGTACGGCGCGGCCGGTGCGCGCGGTGAGGCGCGTGCCGGATTCCCGCATGTGCGACGGGCGTTGGACGCGCTCGCCACCGCCCGCGCGGCCGGCGCGCCCGAACCGTGCGCCCGTCTCGACGCCCTCCTGACGGTCATGGCCACGCTCCAGGACACCGAGCTGCTGTACACGGCAGGCCCCCATGGCCTCCGCCATGTCCAGGCCGGCGCCCGGGGGGTGCTCGAAGCGGGGGGTACGTCCACGGAGGCCGGGCGTTCGGGCCTGGCCGTCCTCGACGACGATCTCCACGCGCGCGGGTGGAGTCCCCGGGGCAGCGGCGGCCTGCTCGCGGGCGCGCTGTTCGTGGACGCGCTGCCGGTCACGCGCGTCTGACGGCCGTCCAGGTCCACTCCGGCACCGGACCGGAAGCCGGAGTCCGTACGGGGCCGCACACGCCCCGGTCGCACCGGAGCCCGGAGGCTGCCTCTGCTCCCGCCCCTGGACGTACCGCGGTCCCGGCGGCCGCCCCTGGACGCACCGATGGCCGGGCGCCTCGGAAGGTTGCCCGGCCATCGGTCTCGCGTCCGCCCTCGCGGGCACGGCGTCAGCCCTTGAGGGACGCCATCCAGGCCTCGACCTCGTCAGAGCGGCGCGGCAGGCCGGCCGACAGGTTCCGGTTGCCGTCCTCGGTGACGAGGAGGTCGTCCTCGATCCGGACGCCGATGCCGCGGTACTCCTCCGGCACGGTCAGGTCGTCCGCCTGGAAGTACAGGCCCGGCTCGACGGTCAGGCACATGCCCGGCTCCAGCGTGCCCTCGACATACGTCTCGGTGCGCGCGGCGGCGCAGTCGTGGACGTCCATGCCGAGCATGTGGCCGGTGCCGTGCAGGGTCCAGCGGCGCTGGAGGCCGAGCTCCAGGACGCGCTCGACGGGGCCTTCGAGGAGCCCCCACTCGACGAGACGCTCGGCCAGCACGTGCTGGGCGGCGTCGTGGAAGTCGCGGTACTTGGCGCCCGGCAGGACGGCCGCGATACCGGCCTCCTGGGCGTCGTACACGGCGTCGTAGATCTTCTTCTGGATCTCCGTGAAGGTGCCGTTGACCGGGAGCGTGCGCGTGACGTCGGCGGTGTAGAGGGTGTGGGTCTCCACGCCCGCGTCCAGCAGCAGCAGATCGCCGGAGCGGACCGGCCCGTCGTTGCGCACCCAGTGCAGCGTGCAGGCGTGCGGCCCGGAGGCGCAGATCGAGCCGTAGCCGATGTCGTTGCCCTCGACCCGCGCGCGCAGGAAGAAGGTGCCCTCGATGAAGCGCTCGCTGGTGGCCTCGGCCTTGTCGAGGACCTTCACGACGTCCTCGAAGCCGCGCACGGTGGAGTCGACGGCCTTCTGCAGCTCGCCGGCCTCGAACTCGTCCTTGACGAGCCGTGCCTCGGACAGGAAGACGCGCAGTTCGTCGTCGTGCTCGCGGGTGACCTTGTCGGTCAGGGCGGCCTCGATCGCGGCGTCGTAGCCACGCACGACGCGGACGGGACCGGTGGCTTCCGTCAGCGCGGCGGGCAGCTCGCGGACGTCCGAGGCGGGGATGCCGTACAGCTGCTCGGCCTCGGCCAGGGAGTGGCGGCGGCCGACCCACAGCTCGCCCTGTCCGGACAGCCAGAACTCGCCGTTCTCACGGTTGGAGCGCGGCAGCAGGTAGATCGTCGCCTTGTGGCTGCCATTCCCGGTCGGGCCGTTGGCGGGCTCCAGCACGAGGACGCCGTCCTCGGTGAGGTTGCCGGTGAGGTACGCGTACTCGACCGAGGCACGGAAGGGGTACTCCGTGTCGTTCGAGCGGGTCTTCAGGTTGCCCGCGGGGATCACCAGACGCTCGCCCGGGAAGCGCGCGGACAGCGCGGCGCGGCGGGCCGCGGTGTACTCGGCCTGGGCGATGGGCGTCAGGCCCCGCAGCTCGGTGTCGGCCCAGCCGGACTTCATGCTCTCGGCCAGCTCGTCGGACACGCCCGGGTACAGGCCGTTCTTGCGCTGCTTGATGGGCTCTTCCTCGCCCGCTTCGTCAGCGGCTTCGTCGAGTACGGCTTCCGGGGTCTCCGGGGTGAGCGCCTCCGACACGGTCTGCCTCCTTCATGCGACTTTGGACCCCCCCATCGTACGGACGCAGTGAAGGGGGCCCAGGGCCGGAGGACCTGTTACACCGGGTGAGAGCCCTCTCACTCGAAGCGGGCCGCCAGGAGGACGACGTCCTCGTCGCTGTCCGCTTCGTCGAGACCCTCCGGCAGCACACCGCGCAGCACGTGGTCGGCGATCGCGCCGGGGTCGTCGCGCAGCGTCCTCGGGACGCTCGCCGCCGCCGCGTGCAGCCGGGCGAAGGCGCGGTCCATCGGATCGCCGGTGCGGTGCAGCAGACCGTCGGTGTAGATCAGCACGGTCTCGCCGGCCTCGGCGGTCAGTTCGACGCTCGGGGCCTCCCAGCAGGCGAGCATGCCCAGGGGAGCCGACAGCGAGGTCTCCACGAACTCGGTGCGCCGCGGCCCGATCACCAGGGGCGGGCTGTGTCCGGCACCGGCGAGCGTGAGCTTGCGCAGGGCGGGCTCGCAGTACGCGAACAGGGCGGTGGCGGAGCGCGCGGGTTCGGTCAGCCGCAGCAGCAGTTCGAGGTCGGAGAGCACGGCGACCGGGTCCTCGCCCTCCATGACGGCGTAGGCCCGCAGGGAGGCCCGCAGCCGGCCCATGGCGGCGACCGCGCTGGGTCCCGAGCCGGTGACGGAGCCGACCGCGAGGCCGAGCGCGGCGTCGGGCAGCGGCAGCGCGTCGTACCAGTCGCCGCCGCCGCGCGGGCCGGTGCGGTGCCGGGCGGCGAGCTGGACGCCGGAGACCCGGGGCAGCCGTGAGGGGAGCAGCTCCTCGGACATCGTCGTCACGCACGTCCGCGCGCGTTCGAGCTCCAGCAGCCGTGCCAGGTGCTCGGTGGCATGGCGGGTGTAGAGCCCGATGAGGTGGCGCTGGCGTTCCACCGGCTCGGCGGGTTCGTCGTAGAGCCACACGGCGGCACCGAGGCGGCCGGCCGCCTCGGTGGACAGCGGCAGCGCGTAACTGGCGGCGTAGCCGAGACGGGCGGCGACCTCGCGGTGGCGCGGGTCGAGCCCGTCCTCCGAGAGGAGGTCCGGCTGGGTGATCTCGCCCTCGCCGCCCGGCAGTCCGTCCAGGATCTTCCCGTACGACATGGAGCTGCGCGGCACCGTCTCGATGTGGCCGAGGTCGGCCCGGGCGAGGCCGAGGCCGATCGTGGTGTCGGGGCCCAGTCCGTCGCCGGGTTCCATGACGACGAGACCGCGCCGGGCGCCCACGAGGGCGGCTCCGGCGCGCAGCAGTTCCTGGAGTGCGTCGTCCAGGGTCGCGGTGCGGGCGACACGCTCGGTGAGTTCGTGGAGCGTGGTGAGGTCCGAGACCCAGCCCGCGAGGCGGTCCTGGAGAGCGGCTCCGGGGCCGGCCGGCGGGGCGGCCGAGGAGGCGTCCGTGGGAGTGGGCGCCGGCGCGACAGTGTGTGCGGGCGAAGGAACCGTTGAATCGATTCCGGCCACTTTCGGAAGGTGAGGGGCGTTCATGACGTCCGGCTTTCCGACCGGTGCGTTTTGCTCAATAGCATCGCAAACCCCCATGTCGTTCTGCGCCGCTAGCGGTGTCTCCACATGTACACGTACTCGTGAGGGGATGTCCAGCATTGTCCTGCCGGGATTCCTGGTGTCCGTGAGACCGGTGGTAACCCTTGCGGGAAATTGAAATTGGCCTAAAACTGACTCGGGCAACGGCTTATTGAGGTCGACTGGCCTCGTTCGACGGAGCGTCACAGCGGTCGTGATGGGTACGTACTCGGTGAAGGCCAGGGGTGGTTGAGATCCGCCCGGAACCTGGCGACGGACCCGGGCGTCTTAACCACCGACGACCGTGCCCCATCCTCCCGTGGCGGAGGCGGCTAGGAATACGCGGGACGTAAAACGCCAGGCGCCGCCACCCCACGCCATGCCCATGCTTTGGATGTACGCGGTATGGGCGCGGACACAGCCACATGCTCGGCCCAGAGGGGTTCCCCTTGTCTCCAGCAGGGGTGTGATGCGCCAGCAGGTACGCACAGTGAAGTGATCGACACATGGTGTGATGTGATCCTCGGTGTTGCCAGGCGTGCAACGGAAAGGAACGAGCGCTCATGCGCGAGATCCTCGGAAGGCGACGCAGGCTCCTGTCCAGGCGAAACAACGGGAGGCCTGAGATGCTCAGCGCGGCCCTGACGTTCGCGGCGGCATGGCGGTGGCCCGTACTCCCGGGCGTGGCGGCCGACCCGCAGGGGCGTGCCCGCTGCGGCTGCCCCGACCCGGAGTGCACGGTGCCGGGCGCCCATCCCTTCGACCCCGGCCTCCTCGCGGCCACCACGGACGAGCGCATGGTGCGCTGGTGGTGGACCAACCGGCCCTCGGCCCCCATCGTGCTGGCCACCGGGGGCGGCGCCCCGTGCGCGGTGAGCCTGCCCGCCCTCGCGGCGGCCCGTGCGCTGGACGCCCTCGACCGCACGGGCATGCGCCTCGGCCCGGTCGTCGCCTCTCCCTCCCGCTGGGCGATCCTCGTCGCCCCGTACTCCATGGAGCAGCTCGGCGAACTGCTCTACGCCAAGGACTACGTGCCCGGCTCCCTGCGCTTCCACGGCGACGGCGGCTACATCGCGCTGCCGCCGTCGGAGACGGGCCAGGGCCAGATCCGCTGGGAGCGCGCTCCCCTTCCCGGTTCGGCCGCCCCCTGGGTGCCCGGCGTGGAGGCCGTGGTGGATGCCGTCGTCGAGGCACTCACTCGTACGGGTGTGAGCGCGCCCGAGTTGTAGGGGCGTCCGGCGTGCGGCGAGCCGCGCGCCCTCCCCCGCTCGTTATCGTCCGCCTATGCAGCGTCGTTCCGGGGGGTACCGGGCCGAGGCGCCGCCGGGCGGCGGGCCGGACCCCCGAAGAGTCCGGCTGGTGGCGTTGGCGGGAGTCGTGGTGTTCGTCCTCGCCCTGCCGCTGGCCGTGGCCTCGGCCGGCCCGGTGGGCGACGACGGTGCCCCGTCCGCGCGCGGGACGGGGGCCGAGGACGACCGGCCGCCGTCGCCCGGACCCCGGCGCTCTCCCCCGCCGCTCGGCCTCGGTCTCGCCACCGCCGCCCGGTGCGGTCCCGAACTCTCCTCGCCCGACGGCGTCGAGGCACAGACCTGTGTCCTGACGCAGGGCGAGGAGACCTGGGCGCGCACCTACTACCGCAACGCGACCGGCGAGGCGCTGAGCTCGGCCGTGACTCTGATGGGTCCTGGGGGTCGCACGGTGCAGATGAACTGCGCGATGGACGCGGAGGACGACCCGGGGGCGTGCGAGACGCCCCGGGAACACGCGGCGGGCGATCCGGGGGCGTACTCGGCGGTCGCGGAATTCGCGCGGAGCGCCGAAGGGCCGCTGCTGCTGCGCTCGGGAAGCAACTCGGGCCGCCGGTAAGGCGATTGATATTGTTCGGGATTCCGAACATGGAAAGACCCGGTTGCTGGCGACGGGGGATGCACCAGCAACCGGGCTACTCGAACGGTAACAAGAGATCGGCGGTTCGCAAATTCGATCTCGGCTATTCGGACACGGATTTACCTGTCACAACGGGGAGTTGTGACAGGAGTCACCCGCTTCCGAGGCCCTGACCAGCTGACCGGTCGGTCAGTTTCCCGTCCTATGGGTCTGCTGTGGGTCAGCTGAGTGTCACCTGGCGGTTGGTGAGCCCCCCGCGTGCGCGGCGCTCGTCCGCCGTCAGCGGCGTGTCCATGGCCAGAGCGGTGGCGAGGCGTTCGGCGAACTCCGCCGCCGGCTTCTCGACGTCGTCCGCCGTGACACCGCTCGGCAGGTCCCAGACCGGGACCGTGAGCCCGTGCGCACGGAAGGAACCGACCAGCCGGGTGCCCTCCCCGAGGCTCGAGCGGCCCTCGGCGTGCAGCCGCGCGAGAGCGTCCAGAAGCTGCTCCTCGGCGTACGGCATGACCCAGCGCAGGTGGTTCTTGTCGGGCGTCTCGCACCAGTAGGCGGCGTCGACCCCGGAGAGCTTCACCGTCGGGATGGCGGCGGCGTTGGCGCGCTCCAGCGAGGCGGTCACCTCGGGCGTCGAGTTCTCCACGTCCGGGACCCAGAACTCGAAGCCGCTGTGCACAACTGGCTCGAAGGGGCCTTCGGGGTCGAGCAGGTCCTGGAGCCGGGGACCGTCCGCCGGAGCGCGCCGTCCCTCGACCGGGGTGCCGGGCGGCGCGACGAGCGCGCGCTGGAGGGTGTCGGCCAGGTCGCGGCTGATGTCGCCGGACGACGTGTCGTTCTGCAGGCCGAGCAGCACCGAGCCGTCCTCGCGGCGCAGCGCGGGCCATGCCATCGGCAGGACCGTGGCGAGGGTGACCGAGGGAACGTCCTCGGGCAGGTTCTCCTTGAGCGTCAGTCCGACCGTCGCGGCGGGCACCAGTTCGCGCAGCGCGACCCAGTCGCCCTCGCCCCGCAGGCCCTCGAACGGGCGGTGCACCAGCTCGGTCGCGGCGTGCGCGGCGGCACGGCCGTGGCAGGCCTTGTACCGGCGGCCGCTGCCGCAGGGGCAGGGCTCGCGCGCTCCGACGACCGGGATCTCGCCGCCGTCCTTCAACTGCGGCTGCTTGGCCTTCGTCTGGGGTCGCTTCTTGGCCATCGTGGGTGTCTCCCGATCACGGCTCGTCTCGTACTGGCGCGAGCCTAGCCGTTCGCGCGGAGACCGACGGGATCCTGTGGACAACGCACCGCGTCGTCACGGAGCCCGGCGGCCGGTCCGCGCGCCCCGGGCCGGCTCAGTCGAGGTCGTCGAAGGCGTCCACGAAGTCCAGAGCGGAGAGCCCGGACACCCTCGGTGACGCGACGCGCGTAGCGAAATCGTCGTGCCGGCGCGCCGTTTCCACGTCCTCCTGGACGACCACCCACACGGTGACCTCGCCGTGGATGTCGTCCCGGACACCCCAGTCCTTGGCCAGCGCCGTGATGATGTTCAGCCCGCGGCCGCCCCGGGCAGTGACCGACGGGGTTGCCGGCACCGGGCGGGTCGGGCCGCCGCCGTCCGTCACCTCGACCGTCAGCCGCCCGGCAGGATCGACGCGCCAGGCCGCGCGCACATTGCCGTCGCCGGCCAGGGCGTCGCCCAGGGGCCTGCCATGTCGGCACGCGTTGCTGAGCAACTCGGAAAGGATCAGTACGGCATCGTCGACGACCGTTTCCGCCAGGCCCCCCGAACGCAGTTGATCGCGCATCCGGTGTCTTGCTTCCCCCACGCCCGCAGGGCCGTGGGGCACGGCCATGCTCGACGACGTGGGCACCTCCTGTGCCACCACCAACGCCACCCCCGAGACCTCCTTCACCCCACGCCACGGTGTGGATGCCCCTTTGGACTGGGCCGGAAACCGGCCAATCGACGTCTGCTGACGCACTCGTAACGATCGAATGCGGAACGAACGCGCCGGTGCACTCCCTGTGACCGGGTGGCCGATTCTCGATGGTTTCCGGGGGGTGGCCATGGCGTTTTCCGGGGGCCGCCCGCCTCGGGCGGGGCCAGGTCAGCGGCCCAGTTGGCGGAGCACCGCGCGGGGACGGTTGGTGATGATGGCGTCGACGCCCAGCTCAACGCAGAGATCGACGTCCGCGGGTTCGTTCACGGTCCAGACGTGCACCTGGTGACCGGCGCGTTTCAGCCGCTCGATGTACCCCGGGTGACTGCGTACGATCCGCATCGAGGGGCCTGCGATCCGGACACCGGCGGGCAGTCGTCCGTCCCGCAGCCGGGGTGAGACGAACTGGAGCAGATAGACCGTCGGCAAGGCCGGGGACGCGGCCCGGACGCGGTGCAGCGAGCGCGCCGAGAAGCTCATGACGCGCACCGCGGAGTCGGCCGGGGAGGCGGGGGCGTCCAGGCCGAAGCGCTTGAGCAGCTGGAGCAGCCGCTCCTCGACCTGGCCCGCCCAGCGGGTCGGGTGCTTGGTCTCGATGGCCAGCTCCACGCGGCGGCCGGCGTCGGCGACGAGTTCGAGCAGTCTCTCCAGGGTGAGGACGGAGGTGTCCGTCAGGCTCCCGGGAGTGTGTTCCCAGTCGGGCGACTCGTCGCGGTTCTTCCAGGAGCCGAAGTCCAGTGCGGTGAGTTCGGCGAGCTCCAGGGCGGAGACGGCTCCGCGGCCGTTGGACGTCCGGTTCACGCGGCGGTCGTGGACACAGACGAGATGGCCGTCGGCGGTCAGCCGTACATCGCACTCGAGGGCGTCCGCACCGTCCTCGATCGCCTTCTTGTACGCGGCCAACGTGTGCTCGGGTGCCTCTTCGGAGGCTCCGCGGTGGGCGACGACCTGGATCGGGTGCTGTCGTGCGAGGGTCACGGCGTCATGGTGCCACCGTCGCCGGGCGAGTGTGAGGTGAGATATGTCGCAATACATTCCTTTTGGTAATGAAAGTCCGTTATAAAGGATGGCCTCGGACGCACAGGCACCGCTTATGGTGCCCTGACGCCCTGTGGGAAAAGCTGACGGCGTACAAAAGCACATGCACAGCTGAATCGCGCCGGGCCATCGACAAGCGTGAGTGGGCGTGACCGAGTGCGACCGAGAACAACAGCCGTGGATCGAGGAGAAGAGCTGTGAGCACCGAGAACGAGGGCAACGCAGTACCCCCGGCCCCGTCCGCACCTCCCGTGCCGGTGGAAACTCCCGCTGCTTCCGCGCAGGGCGCCTCGCACGCGGGGGGCGCGCCGACCGCTCCGATCCCCGCGGTGCCCGGCGCACCGGAGCACGCGTCGGCGCCCGTGGGCATGCCGGCGTACGCGTCGGACGGAGCCGGACAGGGGGCCGACCCTTACGGACAGGCTCCGACCCAGGGGTCCGCCCCCGAAGCGGGCTGGCCGCCTCCGCCGCCCGCCACACCTTCGTACGCCGACGGCGGCGGCTCGGGTGCCGGCGGCTGGGGTTCCTCCTACCAGCAGCCCGCGCCGAAGCCGAGGAACGGCCGCGGCGGTCTGGTCGCCGCGGTTCTGGTGGCCGCGTTGGTCGCCGGCGGTGTCGGCGGCGGCATCGGCTACTCGCTGGCCAAGAACGACGACAACTCCACCGACTCGACGACGGTCTCCGCCCCGAGCAGCAGTGGTGAGGTCAAGCGCGCCTCGGGCACCGTCGCGAACGTGGCCGCCGGCGCGCTGCCGAGCACCGTCACCATCGAGGCCCAGAGCACCAACGGCGAGGGCGGCACCGGCACGGGCTTCGTCTTCGACAAGCAGGGTCACATCCTGACCAACAACCACGTCGTGGCGGACGCGGTCGACGGCGGCAAGCTCACCGCCACCTTCCCGAGCGGCAAGAAGTACGACGCCGAGGTGGTCGGCCACGCGCAGGGGTACGACGTCGCGGTCATCAAGCTGAAGAACGCGCCCTCGGACCTGAAGCCGCTCGTCCTCGGCGACTCCGACAAGGTGGCCGTCGGCGACTCCACGATCGCGATCGGCGCGCCCTTCGGGCTCTCCAACACGGTGACCACGGGCATCATCAGCGCCAAGAACCGTCCGGTCGCCTCCAGCGACGGCAGCGCCAGCAGCAAGTCCTCCTACATGAGCGCCCTCCAGACGGACGCCTCGATCAACCCGGGCAACTCCGGCGGCCCCCTGCTCGACGCCTCGGGCGCGGTGATCGGCATCAACTCGGCGATCCAGTCGTCGAGCAGCGGAGGTCTCGGCGGCTCCGGCCAGTCCGGTTCCATCGGCCTGGGCTTCGCGATCCCGGTCAACCAGGCCAAGTACGTGGCCCAGCAGCTGATCCAGTCGGGCAAGCCGGTGTACGCGAAGATCGGCGCGTCCGTCTCCCTGGACGAGGGCACGGGGGGCGCGAAGATCACCGAGCAGGGCGCGAGCGGCGCCTCGGCGGTCGAGTCCGGCGGTCCGGCCGCCAAGGCGGGCCTCAAGCCCGGCGATGTCATCACCAAGCTCGACGGCATGGTGGTCGACAGCGGTCCGACCCTCATCGGCGCGATCTGGACCCACAAGCCCGGCGACACCGTCAAGCTCACGTACACGCGCGACGGCAAGACCCACACGGTCGACGTCACCCTCGGTTCCCGTGAGGGCGACAGCTGACCCTCGGCTCTTGTCCCGGATCGGGTAGATCCACGGGTCGGTCGGTCAGCGGCTCGGTAGGTCGATAGACGTACAGGCCGGAAGGGGTGTCTCTCACGAGAGACACCCCTTCCGCGTGCCGGCTTCCCCGCCACGGCCGGGAAGACCCCTGCGGTGGATCAAGCGCGCGGTGTCTTTGCCGCCGCCGGACCCTTCTTGCCTTCGACGCGCTCCGAGGACGCAGCCGGGCAGGGGCGCTGCCGATGGCGGGACACGGTCTGGCGCGGCGGCCGGGTCA